>NZ_QGGZ01000046.1 GCF_003148825.1 Streptomyces sp. CG 926 | reverse complement strand
TGGTAGCCGCGGGCGAGCTGGACACCGGCGAGGTAGAGCTCTCCCGCCACACCCACGGGCACCGGGGACAGCGCGGCGTCCAGGAGGTAGACGCGGGTGTTGGCCACGGGCGCGCCGATCGGGACCGACCCGGTCTCGGCGTCGGGAACGCACTGCCAGGAGGTGACGTCGACGGACGCTTCCGTCGGCCCGTAGAGGTTGTGCAGCTCGACCCCGGGGAGGAGGGAGAGGAACCGGTCCTGCACGGCCGGTCCCAGGGCCTCGCCCGAGCAGAGGACCCGTCGCAGACCGGTGCACTCCCCCGCCGTGGGCTCGGCGACGAACGCCTCCAGCATCGACGGCACGAAGTGCACCGTCGTCACCGCGCGTTCACGCACGACCGACGCGACATACGCCGGGTCACGGTGACCTCCGGGACGCGCCACCACGAGGGCGGCACCCACCGACAGCGGCCAGAAGAACTCCCACACCGACACGTCGAACCCGAACGGTGTCTTCTGCAGCACCCGCTCGCCGGCGCCCAGCCCGTACCGGTCCTGCATCCACACCAGCCGGTTCACGATCCCGGCATGCGGAACCATCACACCCTTCGGCCGACCCGTCGAACCCGACGTGAAGATCACGTACGCGGGAGACCGCGGATCCACCCGCACACCCAACGGCCCGTCCTCCAGGTTTGTCAGAGGCGCCTGTTCCAGCACCACCAGCACGGCGTCCGACGCCGGCACCGAGGCCGCAATGTCGGCCGAGGTCACCACCGCCACCGGCGCCGCGTCGGCCAGCAGTTGCGCCATGCGCTCGGCGGGATGGTCCGGATCGACGGGCAGGTAGGCGCCGCCGGCCTTCAGGACCGCGAGCAGCGCCACGACCATGTCGGGCCCACGCTCCAGGCACACCCCCACCACCGACTCCGGCCCCACGCCCAGACCCGCCAGATACCGGGCCAGACGATTCGCCCGACGGTCCAGCTCCCCGAATCCGACGACCTCGTCGCCCTCGTCCCACACCACCGCGGCCGCCTCCGGCGACCGCGCCACCTGCGCCTCGAACAGATCCACCAACGAACCCGGAACCCGCTCCGCGGCCGTGTCGTTCCACTCCACCAACACCCGACCCCGCTCCCCCTCGTCGAGGA
>NZ_QGGZ01000045.1 GCF_003148825.1 Streptomyces sp. CG 926 | reverse complement strand
GAGGCGGACGGCGAGGAGGGAGTGGCCGCCGAGGGCGAAGAAGTCGTCGTCCACACCGACCTCGGGCAGATTGAGGACCTGCGCGAAGACACCGCACAGGAGCTCCTCACGCTCCGTCGCGGGACGCCGACCCCCACTCACGTACTCCGGCGCCGGCAACGCCTTCCGGTCGAGCTTCCCGTTCACCGTCAACGGCAACGCATCGAGAACCACGACCGCCGACGGAACCATGTACGACGGCAGACGCTCCGCCACGAAACCCGACACCCGAGCCCTCAGCCCGGCCACACCCGGACCCGCGACCTCACCATCGTCGGCAACCACATACGCCACCAACCGGGGATCCCCGACCATGTCCTCACGGACCACGACCGCGGCCTGCGCGACACCCGCGCACCCCGCCACCACCGCACGCACCTCACCGGGCTCGATACGGAAACCCCGCACCTTCACCTGATCATCGGCACGCCCGACGAAGACCAACTCACCACCACCGGTCCACCGCACCACATCACCCGTGCGATACAACCGACCACCACCCACACCGAACGGATCAGCCACGAACCGCTCGGCCGTCAACCCCGCACGACCCACATAACCCCGCGCAAGCTGAACACCACCCACATACAACTCACCCGCAACACCAGGAGCCACAGGCCGCAAGAACTCGTCCAACACATACATCCGCACATTGGCCACCGGCCCACCGAACGGCACCACACCCACACCGTCCGGATCCACCACACCCACCGCGGAGATCACCGCCGCCTCCGTCGGCCCGTACGCATGCACCAACCGACGACCCGACGCCCACACACGCGCCGACGACGGATCGATCCCCTCCGAACCCACCACCATCGACACCACACCGGCCAGATCACCCGGATCCAACACAGCCAACAACGACGGCACCACACTCGCCGACACCACACCCGCCGACCCCACCAAACCCCGCAACAACACCGGATCCGACCGCTCCGCAGCCGAAGCCACCACCAACCCACCACCCGACGCCAACGTCACCCCCACATCCAGCACCGACGCGTCGAACCCGAACGAAGCGAACTGCAACACCCGAACCCCACGCCCCACACCCATCAACGGAGCGAACACCGACACCAAATTCGCCAACGCCCCATGACCCACCCCCACACCCTTCGGACGACCCGTCGAACCCGACGTATAGATCACATAGGCGAGG
>NZ_QGGZ01000044.1 GCF_003148825.1 Streptomyces sp. CG 926 | reverse complement strand
ACCGGGCTACCGATTACGACGTCCGCGGACGTCGAAAGCTGTGCGATCGAGGTGTCGACCGTCGCCTCCGTCGGACCGTAGAAGTTGAAGCCCTCCACACCGTCCAGAGCACGCAGACGCTCCCACAGACCCGCCGGAACGGCCTCGCCACCGACACCGATACGAGAAGGACGACGATCCCCCTCGAACAGACCCTCCTCGAGAAGGAGTTGCAGATACGACGGGGTGATCTCGGCGAAATCGATACGCGAAGCCGTCATCCAGGCAACCAGACGACCGGCATCCAACCACGTGTCCGCGTCCACGACGTGCAACTCATGACCCGAGAACAGGGCCGAGAGCTGGTTCCACGACGCGTCGAAGGACACCGAGGTCGTCAGCGCCACCCTCAGCCGGCCACCCTCCGCCGCGAACACCGACCGGCCATGACTCTCGCACAGACCCACGACACCACCATGGGTAACGACCACACCCTTGGGACGACCCGTCGAACCCGAGGTATAGATGACGTACGCCGGGTGCTCAGGACGGACCGTCACATCCAACGACCGCCCCTGCCCCACGCTTTCCAGCGCCGTGACGACCCGTGGGTCGTCCAGAAGGACCACCGGCACATCCGGGACCGGCAGCACGGCCGCCGTCACCGACGACGCCACGACCACCACCGGAGACGCATCCCCGACCATGTAGGCGATCCGCTCCGCCGGATACTCAGGATCCAGAGGCAGATAAGCACCACCGGCCTTCAGGACCGCGAGCAGCGCGACGATCAGCTCCGCGCCCCGTTCCAGACACACCCCGACCAGCGACTCCGCACCCACACCACGACCCACCAGATACCGGGCCAGGCGATCGGCACGACGATCGAGCTCACCGAACGACAAGGACTCCCCCGCCGCCACCACGGCGACCGCGTCCGGGGTCCGCTCCACCTGCGCCGCGAACAGCTCCGGCAGCGAACCCGCCGCCACCTCCACAGCAGTGTCGTTCCACTCCCCCAACCGCCGGCGATCGAACTCGTCCAGGACCTCGACCTCACTCAGCCGCGACCCCGGAGCCGACACCAGAACCTCGAGAACCCTCACCCAACGCGCCACCAACCGCTCGGCCGTCCCCACATCGAACAGATCCGCCGACGCCACCACCGAACCACGCAACCCCGCAGGAACACCCACCCCGTCGAACACCTCCGTGACGGAAGCATCCAGGTCGAA
>NZ_QGGZ01000043.1 GCF_003148825.1 Streptomyces sp. CG 926 | reverse complement strand
TAGGGCTTGTTTTAGAAGTTGCTGGCGTGCCGTCGTCCGGGGAAGTCGCGGGCGGCCATCCAGATGGTGAGGTCGCGGGCGATCTGGTCGATGCTGGTCTCGGTGGTGACGTCGTGTTCGCGGCGGGTGGTGTCGCGGCGAACGACCTCGAATCCGCCTTCCTCCAGGACCGCGACCGAGGTGAACCAGACTGGGTCGTCCTCGTCGGGCTGGATGACGACGAAGGTGTTGTCCGAGCCGTTGAGGTCGCCGATCAGCATGAACAGCGCGTCCTCGGACGGGTCCTCGATGTGGTCGCCGCTCTCACTCTCGGCCCGGTAGTACGCAGCCCCCATCGGCCCTGTCTCCCCTTCAACCCGCTGACCTGATCGCGGCCAGAATGACACGCGGGACCGACACTCCCGGCAGGTCACAGCCATTCGTTGATCGCGGCGATGAGGACGGTTGCCTCGAAGCGGACCGCGAGCTTGTCGAACCGGGTCGCCACCGCCCGGTTCCGCTTCAGCCGGTTGATGCCGCACTCCACCGCGTGACGGGCCTTGTAGTCCTCACGGTCAAAGGCCGGAGGCCGCCCGCCAACCGCGCCCCGGCGCTTGCGGTGGCCGGCCTGATCGGCAGGTTCAGGAATCGTGCAGCGGATCCCGCGCCGACGCAGATACGCACGGTTCGCCCGCGATGAGTAGGCCTTGTCGCCACGGACCCGCAGCGGACGAACCCGTGGTCGCCCCAGTCCGAGGCGAGGGACCCGGATGGCTTCCAGCACAGCCGTGAACTGCGGGCTGTCTCCTCGCTGACCGGCTGTGACCAGCAGCGATAACGGCTTCTGGCCTTGTTCGCAGGCGAGGTGAATCTTCGTGGTCCAGCCGCCGCGGGAACGACCCAAGCCGTGGTCGTCGGGTTCGGCCTGGCGGCCGCCCGGCGGTTCCTTCTGGCCTTGGCCGTCCCGCCGGGCACCGGCCGCGTGCTGATGGGCCCGGCAGATCGTGGAGTCGACGTTCACCTCCCAGGTGATCAGCCCGGCTGCGTCCGCTCTCGCCTGCAACCCGGTCAACACCACCGACCAGACACCCTCACGTTGCCAGCGACGGAATAGCCCATAGACCGTCTGCCAGGCACCGTACTCGGGTGGCAGATCCCGCCACGGGGCCCCGGTCCGCACCCGCCAACGGATCCCGTCAATCAACCGCCGCCGGCACGCCGACGGCCTGCCCAGCACCGCGACCGGCAACAACGGCCCCAGCACCGCCCACTGCTCATCTGAAAGATCCCCTCGCCCCACACCGAGATCATCACGGCACAGGGCGAGACACGGACCCCAGTTCTAAAACACGGCCTAG
>NZ_QGGZ01000042.1 GCF_003148825.1 Streptomyces sp. CG 926 | reverse complement strand
CCAGCTCCGCGAACGAAACCTCCACACCGTCGGCGACAACAGCCACCGCATCCGGAGTCCTCGCCACCTGCGCCACGAACAACTCCGGCACCAACGCCGAACCCAAGTCCCTCTCGGTGTCGTTCCACTCGACCAGCACCCGACGACGCTCGTCGTCGCCGAGGACGTCGAGGGAGGTGAGGGGCAGGTCGGTGCCGTCGGAGAGTGCGGTTTCCACTGCGGAGACCAGGTGCTCGGCGGCCCTGTGCACGAGCTCCGTCACGGAGTGCGGGGCGATGGGGGCGATGGCGTCGACGACGAGGGTGAGGGTCTCGCCGTTGTCGTTGACGGCCACGGACAGCGGGTAGTTGGTGCGGTCGTGGGTCCAGACGGTGCGGATGCCGGTGATCGCCGCAGTGTGCTCGCCGTCGGCCTTGCGGGCCGTGTCGTGGCGGTAGTTGAAGAAGGAAGTGAAGACCGGGGTGTCGGCCGGCAGTCCGCCGGCCCGCTGGGCGACGGCCAGGGGGGCGTGCTCGTGCTCCATGAGGTGGGCGAGCTGGCCGCGCATGGCCTTGATGGACTCGAGCGCGCCGAGTTCCCCGGTGCGCACCCGGACGGGAAGGGTGTTCATGAAGGGGCCGGGGACGCGGTCGGATCCGGTGCCCGCGTTCATGCGGCCGGAGAGGACCGTGCCGAAGACGACGTCTTCGCGGCCGCTGAGTGCGGCGAGGACGCGTGCCCATGCCACGTGCAGTACGGGGGCGGGGCTGACGCCGAGGCGTCGTGCCACGTCGCGGAGGTGGGTGGTGAGGGCGGGCTGGAACTCCCGTTCTCCTCGGGTGATGCCGGTGCCGTCGCCGCGGACGTCGACCAGGCCGTAGGCGGCGGTGGGCTCGGTGACGTCGCCGAGCAGCTCGGCGAAGTACTGCTCGTGTGCGGCCTCTTCGACGCCGGTACGGGCCTGGGCGACGAAGTTGCGGAAGGGCAGCGGCTCGGGGAGGTCTTGGCCGCGGCCCGTGAGGAAGGCCTGGACCTCGTCGAGGAGGACTTCCTTCGCGGTGTGGTCCTGCACCATGTGGTGCATGCGCAGCAGGGCGAGGCGCTTGCCGTCCGCCGTCGGTGTGACGTGCAGGGTGATCAGGGGGGCGCGGTTCAGGTCCATGGTGGTGCCGCCGGCCGTGACGAGTGCGGCAACGAGGTCGTCGGTGTCCGCGTCGAGGGTCACGTGGGTGACGGGTAGGGCGGCGTGGCGCCGGACGACCTGGACGGGTTCGCGCAGGCCTTCCCACATGATCGCCGTACGCAGGATGTCGTGGCGGTCAACGACGGCCTGGAGCGCGGACAGGAAGCTGTCGAAGCGCTCGGTGGAGTCGAACTCGATGACGGTCGGGAGCGCGTAGGCGTCGTCGCCGCCCTCGTTGAGGAGGTGGTGGAAGAGCAGGCCCTCCTGGAGGGGGGCGAGCGGGTAGATGTCCGCGATGTTGGCGGCGCCGCCGTCGACGGAGGTGACGATCCGGGCCAGTTCGTCGGTCGTCAGGTCGACGAGCGGCAGCATCTCCGGCGTGATCTCGGTGGCGTCGGCCGGGATGAGGTTCTCGGGGACGGCGGTGTGGGCCGTGCTCGTGGCGAGGGCGAGGCCGGCCGGGGTCGGGGTCTCGAAGAGTGCGCGTACGGAGACGGACAGGCCGCGTTCGCGGAGCCGTTCGACGAGGCGGACGGCGAGGAGGGAGTGGCCGCCGAGGGCGAAGAAGTCGTCGTCCACACCGACCTCGGGCAGATTGAGGACCTGCGCGAAGACACCGC
>NZ_QGGZ01000041.1 GCF_003148825.1 Streptomyces sp. CG 926 | reverse complement strand
GCGCATCGCGCGGTGGCCCGGGTGGCGGTCATCGCCCGGGAGGACACCCCGGGAGACACCCGCCTCGTCGCCTACGTCATCCCCACCGACCCCGAAGCACAAGAACAACTCCCAGAATCCATAAGACAGTTCGTCGGCGACAGGCTTCCCGACCACATGGTTCCGTCCGCGGTGGTCGTCCTGGACGCGCTCCCGCTGACCGCCAACGGCAAGCTCGACCGCAAAAACCTCCCCGCCCCCGAGCACTCCGCCTCGGCAGGACGCGGGCCGGCCAACCGCCAGGAGGAGATCCTCTGCGCGGCCTTCGCCGAACTCCTGGGGCTCCCCGAAGTCGGCGTCGACGAAGACTTCTTCGCCCTCGGCGGCCACTCCTTGCTCGCCGTCCGCCTGACCAGCAGGATCCGCGCCGAACTCGGCGTCGAGGTCCCGCTCCGCGTGCTCCTCGAAGCATCGACCGTGGCAGCACTCGCACAACAACTAGCCCACCAGAAGACAGCACGGCCGGCGTTGCGGCCCATGCGTAACCAGGAGGAGTCCTGATGATCCCGTTGTCCTTCGCGCAGCGGCGGTTGTGGTTCCTCAGCCAGTCCGAGGGCCCGAGTTCCACGTACAACATCCCGGTCGTGCTGCGCCTGTCCGCCGAGACCGACGGGACGGCGCTCGACGCCGCCCTGCGGGACGTGATAGGCCGCCACGAGGTCCTGCGCACGGTCTACCGGGTCGCGGACGGCGAGCCGTACCAGCACATCCTGAAGCCGGCCGACCTCGACTGGTCGCTGACGGTGGCCGAGGTCGCCCCCGATGAGCTCGACGGCGCGATCGCCGCCGTCCTCGGGCACACCTTCGACCTGTCCGCCGAGATACCGATCCGTGCCTCGCTGTTCTCCACCGGCGGCGGCGAGCAGGTACTCGTCCTGGTGACGCACCACATCGCCAGCGACGGCTGGTCCAAGCGCCCGCTGGCCCGCGACCTCTCCGTCGCCTACGCGGCCCGCACCGCCGGCCAGGCCCCCGACTGGGAACCGCTGCCGGTCCAGTACGCCGACTACACGCTCTGGCAGCGCGAAATGCTCGGCGACGAGAACGACCCGGACAGTGTGCTGTCCACGCAGATGGCCTACTGGCGCGGCGTGCTGGCCGACATCCCGGAGGAGCTGGAGCTCCCCACCGACCGCTCCCGTCCCGCGCTTCCCTCGCACCGCGGCCACAAGGTCCCGCTGACCGTGCCCGCCTCGGTCCATGCACGCCTCGCCGAGCTCGCCAAGGCCGAGGGCGTGACCCCCTTCATGGTGCTCCAGGCCGCCCTCGCGGCCGTCCTCGCCCGCCTCGGCGCGGGCACCGACATCCCGATCGGCACGACGGTCGCCGGCCGTACGGACGTCGCCCTCGACGACCTCGTCGGCTTCTTCATCAACTCCCTCGTCCTGCGCACCGACGTGTCGGGCGACCCGACCTTCACCGAACTCCTCGCACGGGTACGGCAGGCCGGCTGGGCGGCCTTCGAGCACCAGGAGGTGCCGTTCGAGAAGCTCGTGGAGGAACTCGCCCCGGCCCGCTCCCTCGCCCGGCACCCGCTGTTCCAGGTGATGCTGAAGGTCCAGAACACCGGCGAGGCCGTCCTCGACCTGCCGGGCACGGGCAGCAGCAACGCACCGGCCCAGGCCCGCGACACACAGGCTCCGACCGAGACCGTCACCCACAACGGCCCGGCCACCAGCGAGTCCGCCGCGAAGTTCGACCTGGATGCTTCCGTCACGGAGGTGTTCGACGGGGTGGGTGTTCCTGCGGGGTTGCGTGGTTCGGTGGTGGCGTCGGCGGATCTGTTCGA
>NZ_QGGZ01000040.1 GCF_003148825.1 Streptomyces sp. CG 926 | reverse complement strand
CCGACGGCGGTCCTGACCTCGACGAGCACGACAGCGGTCGTCCCGCAGTCCGATGCGACCGTCGTGGCCGTCGACGAGCTGGATCTGACCGCCCTTGCGACGGGTCCGCTGGGCACGTGTATCCGTCCGGAGCACCCGGCGTACGTGATCTACACGTCGGGTTCGACGGGTCGCCCGAAGGGCGTCGTGGTGGAGCACCGGTCGGTGGCCGGCCTGATGGGTTGGGCGGCGGGGGAGTTCGGCGGGGAGGACTTCCGACGGGTCCTGGTCTCCACGTCCTTCAACTTCGACGTCTCGGTGTTCGAGCTCTTCGGCCCGTTGGTGTCGGGCGGCACGGTGGAAGTGGTGCGCGACCTCCTGGCCTTGGCGGACACCGACACACCGGTCGGTGACGTCAGCCTGGTCAGCGGTGTTCCGTCGGCCTTTACGCAGATGGTGGCCGCGGGCGAGATCCAGGCCCGCCCCCGCACGGTCGTCCTGGCAGGCGAAGCACTGACCGCGGACGCCGTCGCCGGCATCCGCACCGCCATCCCGGGTGCCCGGGTCGCCAACATCTACGGCCCCACCGAAGCGACGGTCTACACGACCGCCTGGTACGCGGACGACAACATCGAAGGCGCGGTCCCGATCGGCCGCCCCATCTCCAACGCCCGCGTCTACGTCCTGGACGGCACCCTCACCCCGGTCCCGGCGGGCGTCGCCGGTGACCTGTACATCGCGGGTGCGGGCCTGGCCCGCGGCTACCTCGGCCGCCCCGAGCTGACCGGTGAGCGTTTCGTCGCGGACCCGTTCTCGTCCGACGGCGGTCGTCTCTACCGCACCGGCGATGTGGTCCGCTGGAACGCGGAGGGTCAGATCGAGTACCTCGGTCGTGCCGACGAGCAGGTCAAGATCCGGGGCTTCCGCATCGAACTCGGAGAGGTCCAGGCCGTCCTGGCCGGTCACCCGCTGGTCGCCCAGGCCGTGGTCGTGGCCCGCGAGGACGTGCCGGGGGACAAGCGCCTGGTCGCGTACGTCGTCCCGAACGACAGCACTCCGGAGACCGAACTGCGCCACCGGACAGCCGAGTTCGCGAGCGACCGTCTGCCGTCCTACATGGTCCCGTCGGCGATCGTGGTCCTCGACGCGCTGCCGCTGAACGTCAACGGCAAGCTCGACCGCAAGGCCCTGCCCGCGCCCGAGTACGCCACCGGTAGTGGACGTGGCCCGTCCAACGCCCGCGAGGAGATCCTGTGCGGTGTCTTCGCGCAGGTCCTGGGACTGTCCGAGGTCGGTGTGGACGACGACTTCTTCGCCCTCGGCGGCCACTCCCTCCTCGCCGTCCGTCTGATCAGCCGGGTGCGTACGGTCCTCGGTGTCGAGGTTGCGCTCCGCGCCCTGTTCGATACGCCGACGGTGGCCGGTCTTGCGGCCGGTCTTGATGGTGTGGGCCGGGCCAGGCTCGCCCTGACTGCCGGCAACCGCCCGGAGCGGGTGCCGCTGTCCTTCGCCCAGCAGCGCCTGTGGTTCATCGGCCAGCTGGAGGGCCCCAGCGCGACCTACAACATCCCGTTCGCTCTCCGCCTGGACGGCGGCATCGACGGGGACGCGCTCGCCCTCGCCTTCCGTGACGTGGTCGGCCGGCACGAGGTCCTGCGGACCGTCTTCCCGACGGCCGAGAACGGCGAGCCGTACCAGAACGTCATCGAGGCCGCCGACCTCGACCGGCAGCTGAACGTCGTCGACGTGGAGTCCGCGGAGCTCGACGCCGCGGTCGCGGAGGCGGAGGCGTACGCCTTCGACCTCTCCACCGAACTGCCGATCCGGGCCACGCTCTTCGAGGCCGGTCCGGATGAGCGGGTGTTGGTGGTGGTGCTGCACCACATTGCGGGTGACGGGTGGTCGGTGGCTCCGCTGGCCCG
>NZ_QGGZ01000039.1 GCF_003148825.1 Streptomyces sp. CG 926 | reverse complement strand
GCCCGTGAACGTCTCCACCCACACCGGCTCAGCCCTCAACACCCCACCCATACAGGCAAAATGCCCAAAACTGAGCCTTCTGCAACAACCTTTAGCTTGCCGTTTAACCTCGGCCCGAGATGAGTCGGCCGAGTGCCTCTGTGGGCCAGCACAGCCATCCAAGTAGTGGGCTCATGACCACGAACCAGTGGACGCTGATTCGGCCCTGCTCCTTGTCCAGGATTGCTGGAGCCTCGTCCCGGTAGACGTGGCGGAGGTATCGGCGGCGGAGAGGTGCTCCGGCTATCAGCAGCACTGGTGAGGTGAGAAGAATGGCTGCCGGGACCAGGGCTCTCGCGGCGGTGAGCTTCGCCTTCTCCTCGTATCGCATGCGCTCAGTGTGCTGATCCTCGATGCCGCTTGTCAGCCTGTTCTGCGGGGTTTGGTACCGACCTGGTGGTGTGCGGGTCTGGTGTAGGGCTCGCCGGTGGCGAGGACGCGTCCGACGGCGTATCGGGTGGCGGGGCGCTGGTTCTTCGAGCCGCGCGGGCGGCCGGGACCGGGGCGGGTGGGTTTTGGTGCACCGGCTGGAGTGCCGGTCTTCGCGCGCAGGTTCCTGAACCCGCGACGGACCCGGGCAGGGGTGAGTCTGTTCGGTTCCGCCGGCCTCTCCCACGGACGGCGTAGATCACGCGCCAGAGGGCGGGCAAGGCGGAGTTGAGCGTGTGCGGCAAGGACGATCCATGTCCATCGGTCGGCGGCTTGCGAGTCTCGGAGCTTGGGCCGGGTCCAGCCGAGGGTCTGCTTGAGGAGCCGGAAGGTGTGCTCGACGTCGAAGCGCCTCAGGAAGGACTGCCAGCACAGGTCGACGTCCTGCGTGGTGGCACCGGTGCCGGACCACCACAGCCAGACCGGCTTGTTCACTCCGCCGCTGGGCAGCTTCTCGACCGACAGGCGGATCACGGTGCCCTCGATGACCGGCAACGGCCCCTCGTGATCGAGCCATGCTGCTCGCCGGGTCAGCCGGGGGTGGAGCCGGTCCCAGGCCTGTGCGGTCGCCGCCCCGTACCGGTCGGTGTTGGTGACGGTCACGGCGGTGACGTTGCCCCAGGTCTCAGGCCGTCCGAAGACGAACTCGCCTCCGTGCTTGGGCGGGCGTCCGCCCTGCGGCGGGCAGATCCACGGCACCGGGACCGGCTTGCGCATCACCCGGTCCGAGCGCAGTCGGCCGAGAACCTCGACGGGCAGGTCGGCCAGGAGGTGGGCGATGCGGGGAGCGTCGTAGCCCGCGTCCAGCACGACCAAGCCCTCTGGATCCCCGTCCCGCCACTGGCCGGCGTCCAGGAGACGTTGGACGACGTCGCGGACTTGCTCGGCGGTGACGGCGGCCAGGTCGGCGCCGGGTTCCAGCCGGATGGCGTCCAGCAGCGCGGTCCACGAAGTCCGGCCCTTCTCCAGCGCGGAGACGATCGAGTACGGCCAGCCGGGCACCATCTGGTGTTTACCCAGGCCACGGCCGAAGGTATGGCAGAAGGAGCGGTCCGAGGAGGTGTCGGCGTCTGGCCGCAACCACGGTGAGACGTCCACCGCCAGTACGAGCCGGCCGTCACCGGCGCGGGGAAGCGGGACGCCGGCCAGTGCCCGCCGCAGCCGTCCGACGTCGATCCGACCGTGGTTGATCCCGGAGTACAGGGTCCCGTGCCCACGCCGATACTCAGGAGCGAGCGCCAGTTCCACGAAGGTGCGGACCGGACCATCGGTGCACAACAGCGCGTCGCACAACTCGAACAGGGCATCGTTCCGGGCGGTCAGGCATGCGTACAACTCGGACCTGAACTCCGTCACCACCGTCAAGCCGTCTCGCTGAACCTCGTCTACGACCAGTTGCGTCGTCGCTCAGCACAGGATCGATGCACAAGCCCTCACACGTCTGGTGAACTGGGGAAACGCCGAACAAGTTCGAGCCCCGTTCGATGTCGGACCAGCTCTCAGCGGCGCGGGGCCCATGGGTCGTCATCCACCGGATCGGGCTGTTCGGGGTAGAGCATCTTTCGGACGCAGTGGCGTAGCCCTGTCTCGTCGGATCCGTCGGCCGCGGCCATCCAGGGCAGGGCGTCCATGGCGTGGGCGCGCTCGTCGGTGGCTAGAGCGTGTCTCTTTGATGCGTTGGTCAGTTGATCGGATGTGCCTGTCCGATTAGTGATCACTGATGCGATGTGGGGCCGGATCGAGCCGCTG
>NZ_QGGZ01000038.1 GCF_003148825.1 Streptomyces sp. CG 926 | reverse complement strand
GCGGTCCAGGTGAGCGTCCCGGCCAACCTGATCCCGGCCGACGCGACCGCGATCACCCCCGACATGCTGCCACTCGTCGACCTCACCACCGAGGAACTGGCCTCCATCGGCGCCACCGTCGACGGTGGGGCGCCCAACATCGCGGACATCTACCCGCTGGCCCCGCTCCAGGAAGGCCTGCTCTTCCACCACCTCCTCGCAGACGGCGGCGACGACGCCTACGTCATGCCGACGGTGCTCGAGTTCGACGCCCGTGACCGGCTCGACGCCTTCGCGGACGCCCTCCAGCAGGTGGTCGACCGCCACGACATCTACCGCACCTCGATCGTGTGGGAGGGCCTGCGCGAGCCGGTCCAGGTCGTATGGCGCCACGCCACCCTGCCCGTCACCGACGTCGTCCTCGACCCCGAGGGCGGAGACCCCACGGAGCAGCTCCTTGCGGCCGGCGGTCTGCGCATGGACCTGACCCAGGCCCCGCTGTTGCGGATGCACGCGGCCCAGGTCCCCGGCACCGGCCGCTGGCTCGGTCTGCTGCGGGCCCACCACGTGGTCCGTGACCACACCGCGCTGGAGATCGTGTTCCACGAGGTCCAGACGATCCTGGCAGGTCGGGGCCGGGAACTGGCCGAGCCGATGCCGTTCCGGAACTTCGTCGCCCAGACCCGCGGCGCCGTCGCCCGCGCCGAGCACGAACGCTACTTCGCCGACCTCCTCGGCGACGTCACCGAACCCACGGCACCCTTCGGCATCGCCGACGTCCGTGGCGACGGCGCCGGAGCGATACGCGAAGTGGTGCCGTTCGATCCGGAGCTGACGGTACGGCTCCGCGAGGTCTCCCGCCGGCTCGGCGCGAGCCCGGCGACCGTCATGCACGTCGCCTGGTCCCGCGTCCTCGCCGCAGTCAGCGGCCGCGAGGACGTCGTCTTCGGCACCGTCCTCTTCGGCCGCATGAACGCGGGAGAGGGCGCCGACCAGGTCCCCGGCCCGTACATGAACACCCTGCCCGTACGCGTCCGCACCGACGCCACCGGCGTCCGGGCGTCCGTCGCCGCGATGCGCGGCCAGCTGGCCGAGCTCCTGGAACACGAGCACGCCCCGCTCGTCGTGGCGCAGCGCGCCAGCGGCGTCACCGGCGACACCCCGCTGTTCACCGCCCTGTTCAACTTCCGCCACAACCCCGGCCGCAGCGCAGAGCAGCGCGCGGACAAGCGCCGCCACGAGGGCATGGAGGGCATGCGCGCGGTCTTCACCCGCGAGCGCACCAACTTCCCCCTGATGGTCTCGGTCAACGACAACGGTGACCTGTTCACGCTGGCCGTCGACGCGGTCGCCCCGATCGACCCCCGTGTGGTCGGCGAGTTCGTCCGCACGGCCGCGGAGAACCTGGTCACGGCCCTCGAATCGACCCTCGACCACGACGAGGACGTGCCGCTCGGCTCCGTCCAGGTCCTGGACGAGGCAGGGCTGCGCCAGGTCCTGACCGAGTGGAACGACACGGCGGTCGAGTTGTCGGCCGGTTCGCTGCCGGAGCTGTTCGAGGCTCAGGTGGTACGGACGCCGGGGGCGGTGGCTGTCGTCTCGGGCGGTGCGGAGGTCTCGTACGCGGATCTGGACGCCCGCGCGAACCGGCTCGCCCGTCATCTGGTGGCTCAGGGTGTGGGTCCGGAGTCGTTCGTCGGAGTGTGCCTGGAGCGTGGCATCGAGTCGGTCGTGGCGCTGCTCGCGGTACTGAAGTCGGGCGGTGCGTACCTGCCGATCGACCCGGGTTACCCGTCGGACCGGATCGCGTACATGCTGGGCGATGCGAAGCCGACCGTGGTCCTGACCTCGACGAGCACGACAGCGGTCGTCCCGCAGTCCGATGCGACCGTCGTGGCCGTCGACGAGCTGGACCTGACCGCCCTTGCGACGGGTCCGCTGGGCACGCGTATCCGTCCGGAGCACCCGGCGTACGTCATCTACACGTCGGGTTCGACCGGCCGCCCGAAGGGCGTCGTGGTCGAGCACCGGTCGGTGGCCGGCCTGATGGGTTGGGCGGCGGGGGAGTTCGGTGGTGAGGACTTCCGCCGGGTCCTGGTGTCCACGTCCTTCAACTTCGACGTCTCGGTGTTCGAGCTCTTCGGCCCGCTGGTGTCGGGCGGCACGGTGGAAGTGGTGCGCGACCTCCTGGCCTTGGCCGACGCGGACGCGGACACGCCTGTGGGTGACGTCAGCCTGGTCAGCGGTGTTCCGTCGGCGTTCGCGCAGATGGTG
>NZ_QGGZ01000037.1 GCF_003148825.1 Streptomyces sp. CG 926 | reverse complement strand
CCGATGCGACAAACTCGCCATCTCCTACCAGGCCGCACTCCACCTCGCCGCCATCCTCATCTGGGCACGGCGATGACCAAAGAGACAGAACCTAGGTCGTCGACGGTGGCGCGCAAGTCGTCGGGGGCGGGTTCATCGGTGAGGCAGAGCCAGCCGATCGCTGCGGCCAGCCGGACCTCGGGCGCCTGTGTCCGGTCCCGCCACAGCTCTCCTATCCAATCGGTGGTCGCCGGGTGGGGGTGGGCTCGGGTCGCTGCGGCCAGCCGGACCTCGGGCGCCTGTGTCCGGTCCCGCCACAGCTCTCCTATCCAATCGGTGGTCGCCGGGTGGGGGTGGGCTCGGGTGGATTCGGCGGTGGCGAGGACCAGGGCGGCGCGGACGATCGGATCCTGCTCGGCGGCGAGCCGGGAGCGGAAGGCTGCACGAACCCCGCGCTCGGGGTCGGCCGCGGTGGCCAGGACGTAGGCAGCGCGGATGCGGACCGTGGGGTCGGGGTCGTCAAGAAGGGGCCGCAGGATGGCGATGTCGGCAGTAATCGCGGCCCGGGCGGCGGCGATTGACCAGCCCGCCGGATATCCGGTCACCTCGACGCCGTAGCCGTCGTAGAGGTTGTCGTAGGTCTTGGCGCGATGGAGCAGCAGTTGGTCGCGGGAGGCGACGCCGAAGTAGCAGGCGCGGGCCGGGCAGGAGACTTCCGCGAGGGCCTGGGCACGGTGACGGTGGCGGGTGTCCGCGGCGATCCGGATCAGGAACGGCACGGCGAGCACGGCAGCGGCCCGCATGTCATTGGCGCACAGGCCGCTCACAACACCCGTTCCGGTGCGACCAGGCGAGTCGCCGGTATGCAACAGGTCGAGGGCCTCCCTGACATCACTCCCCTGAGGGAAGTGCTCCCAGGGAACTTCGCCGAGCAGAAATCCGTCCTTGGCCTCGGGCCGGATGTCGGCCATCACCGCCCGCACGTCGAACGGCCCGCCCACGAACGAGGACAGCTTGGCCCCGTCTGCCAACGCTCGGCACATCGCGAACGTCGGATCGGTCCGCCACTCGCCCACGTCACACCACCCCATCGCAAAGCCTGATCGAAGCCGATCATGCCCGAGCGGACTGACATCACTGTCGACGGACTACCCTCGCGCCGCGGAGACGGTGCACATCAGGCTCGTCTGTTCGAAGCCGGACGTTAAACGGCAAGTTTAGAGCCTGTTGTGAAAGTCCTGGTCGCGTGAGGTCTGGCATCCATGGGGACGTCGCTGTCAGTGGTGCTGTGCATGATCGGCGCGTCAGCTTTTCGCGGAGGTAGGGAAGTGCCATGCCGATCACAAACGAGCAGGTAGCGGGACATGCGTTCCTGCGGCAGATGTACGACGACTCGTATTTCCCTGATCACGTGGTCGACCGGGGAAAGGCGATCTTGCTGCGGCTGTGCGAGCGCATCGAGGCCGAGCGGCCGTCGGACCTGGAGAGCTTGTATGCACTCACCCAGGCTGCGACGGAGGAGTTCAACCTGCTGGACAGCGAGTTCGTGGCGGCCGGAAGCGAGATCGAGACGGTGGCGCGGGAGTGGATCTGTGACGAGTTCTGCTTCGTCGCGTCGGCATACGAGTTCACGGAAGCGGACGCAGAGGAGTTGACCGCCGGCCGGGACTGGTGAACCAGGACGGGAGAGCTACCTCCGGTCAAAGCCACTCGTTGATGGCCGCGACGAGCGCAGTCGCCTCGTAGCGGACGGCGAGCTTGTCGTACCGGGTGGCGACGGCGCGGTGTCTCTTGAGGCGGTTGATCCCACACTCGACCGCGTGGCGCTCGCGGTAGTCGGCCGGGTCGAAATGCGGCGGCCGACCGCCGCGGGAGCCGCGTTTCTGGCGGTTGCGTGCCTGGTCGGCCTTGTCCGGGATGGTGCAGCGGATTCCGTGTCGGCGCAGGTAGGCCCGGTTTCTGCGGGAGGCGTACGCCTTGTCGGCCCGCACGCGGTTGGGGCGGACGCGTGGCCGGCCCGGGCCGATGCGGGGCACGCGGACCTTCTCCGGCACCGGTTCGAACTGCGGCGAGTCGCCGCGCTGTCCTGCCGTGATCACGATCGACATGGGCTTCTGGCCTTGCTCGACGGCCAGGTGGAGCTTGGTGGTGAACCCGCCGCGTGAGCGTCCCAGCCCGTGATCATGGGGCTCGGTGGAGATGCCGCCCGGTGGTTCCTTCTGCAGGTCGCCCCGCTTGCGGGCCCCGGCCGCATGCTGATGGGCACGGCACACCGTGGAGTCGACGCTCAGATCCCACGTGATCGCACCCTTCGCGTCGGCCGAGGACTGCAGGCGGGTGAGGATCCGCTGCCAGGTTCCGTTCCGCTGCCACCGGCGGGAAAGGTCATAGACCCGGTTCCACGGGCCATACTCGACGGGGATGTCCCGCCACGGAACGCCGGTCCGGACACGGAACCGTATGCCGTCGATCAGCTGCCGCCGAGGCCAGACGGGCGGCCGCCCCGCCCTGGCGCCCTTCGGCAACAGCGGCTCCAGCACAGCCCACTGTTCGTCCGTGAGATCTCTCCGACCCATGAGCCGTGATCATTCACAGCCCAAGATCCACTTTCGACACACGGCCTAAAGGGTGTTGCAGAAGGTCGGGCCTGGGCGGGTCGAAGTGGCGTCTGGCCTGCTGTTTCACCGTGTCATGGCGAGGTTGTGCATGGTGGCG
>NZ_QGGZ01000036.1 GCF_003148825.1 Streptomyces sp. CG 926 | reverse complement strand
CGAACACCGACACCAAATTCGCCAACGCCCCATGACCCACCCCCACACCCTTCGGACGACCCGTCGAACCCGACGTATAGATCACATAGGCGAGGCCGGTGTCCGTGTAGGTGGCCTCGGGGGCCGTGTCCGGTGCGGAGTCGAGTGCGGCGCGCAGCTCGGGGCCGTCCACGACGGCGACCGGCGCGCGGTCCGCGGGGAGGCCGGGCAGGGCCTCTTCGGTGGTGAGCACGAGGGCGGCGCCGCTGTCGGCGATCAGGTACGCCTTGCGGTCGGCGGGGTGCTCGGGGTCGATGGGCAGGTAGGCGGCTCCGGCCTTCCAGGTCGCCAGGACGGCGACGATCACCTGCTCGTCGCGGCCGAAGCTGAGGCCGACGACGGATTCGGCGCCGATGCCCCGCTGGATCAGGACGTGCGCGAGGCGGTTGGCTCGGGCGTCGAGCTCCGCGTACGTGAGCTCGGTGCCACCCGCGATCACCGCGACCTCGTCCGGGGTGCTTGCGGCGTGGGCCGCGAAGAGCTCCGGCACGGTGGTGGGCGCGACGGTCGTGGTGGTGTCGTTCCAGACGTTCAGGAGCAGGTCGCGCTCGGGTGCGTCGAGTACGTCAACCGCGCTGAGGCGGGTGGCGGGCTCGGCGACCAGGGCGGCGAGGACGCGCGTCCAGCGTGCGGCGATCCGGCCGGCCGTGTCCTGCTCGAACAGGTCGGCGGCGGCCACCACGCTGCCGTGCAGTCCGCCGGGGGTTCCGTCGGTGTCGGCGGTCTCGGTGATCTGGAAGGCCAGGTCGAACTTGGCCGCGGCCTCGACGGGGCCGGCCGGTCGTGCGGCGGCCGGCGGGGTGTGCAGGCCGGGCAGGTCGAGGACCGCCTCGGCGTTGTTCTCCAGGGAGAGCATGACCTGGAAGAGCGGGTGGCGGGCGAGGGAACGGGCCGGGGCGAGCTCCTCGACGAGCTTCTCGAACGGCACGTCCTGGTTCGCCATCGCCGCCAGGCTCGTCTCGCGCACCCGGTTCAGAACCTCACGGAACGTCGGGTCGCCGGACAGATCCGTCCGCAGGACGAGCGTGTTGACGAAGAAGCCGACCAGGTCGTCGAGTGCTTCGTCGTTGCGGCCTGCGTGGGCCGAGCCGATCGGGATGTCGGTGCCCGCGCCCAGCTTCGCGAGGAGTACGGCGCCGGCGGCCTGGAGCACCATGAAGGTGGTGACGCCTTCGGCCTGTGCCAGGTCCCGCAGCTGTGCGTGGACGTCGGCCGGAACGGTCACCGGAATGCGGTGGCCCCGGTTGGTGGAGACGGCGGAGCGGGGGTGGTCGGCGGGGAGCGTCAGCTCCTCCGGGGCGCCTGTCAGTGTCTCGCGCCAGAAGGCGACCTGGCGGGATCCGACGCTGTCGGGGTCCGCCGAGTCGCCGAGGAGCTCGCGCTGCCACAGCGCGTAGTCCGCGTACTGCACCGGCAGCGGCTCCCACACAGGGGCCTCGCCCGCGCACCGCGCCGCGTAGGCGGTGGAGAGGTCCTGGGCGAGCGGACGCTTGGACCAGCCGTCGCTCGCGATGTGGTGCATCACCACGACGAGGACCTGCTCGTCGGTCCCGGCCGAGAACAGCCAGGCCCGGAAGGGTATTTCGGCGGAGATGTCGAAGGCGTACCCGCCCGCCGTGGCGACCGCGTCCGGCAGGTCGTCGGCGGCGACCTCGACGAGCGGCAGCTGCCAGGTCAGCTCCTCCATGGGGATGACCCGCTGGTACGGCTCGCCATCGGTGACGGGGAACACGGTACGCAGGACCTCGTGCCGCTCCAGGACGTCCCGCAGGGCCTCGGCCAGCGCCGTGTGGTTCACGTCCCCGGCCAGGCGGAGGGCGACGGGGACGTTGTAGCCGGCGTTCGAGCCCTCCAACTGGCCGATGAACCAGAGGCGTTGCTGGGCGTACGACAGTGGGGTGCGCTCGGGGCGCGGCATGGGGGTGAGTCCGGTGCGCGCGGCGCCGGCCAGACCCAGCCGGGCCGCGAGGCCGGCGACCGTCGGCACCTCGAAGAGCGTCGCCAGGTCCAGTTCGACGCCGAGCGCGGTGCGGACACGGCTGACGAGGCGGACGGCGAGGAGGGAGTGGCCGCCGAGGGTGAAGAAGCTCTCGTCGACGCCGACGTGGTCGAGTCCGAGGACCTGGGCGAAGGCCTCGCAGAGGACTTCTTCCTCATGGCTCTCGGGGCCCCGGCCGGAGCCGCCGGTGTGGGCGTTGTCCGGTGCGGGGAGGTTCTTGCGGTCGAGCTTGCCGTTGGCGGTCAGCGGGAGCGCGTCCAGGACGACGACCGCGGACGGAACCATGTGGTCGGGCAGGCGTCCTCGGGCGAACTCGACTATGGAAGCGGCGAGTTCGTCGTCGGTCTCGTCGGGGTCGGTGGGGATGACGTAGGCGACGAGGCGGGTGTCTCCCGGGGTGTCCTCCCGGGCGATGACCGCCACCCGGGCAACCGCGCGATGCGCGGCCACCACGGCCTCGACCTCGCCCGGCTCGATACGGAAACCACGGACCTTGACCTGCTCGTCGGCACGACCCAGGTACTCCAGGAGACCGTCCCTGCTCCAGCGGGCCATATCGCCTGAGCGATACATCCGTCCGACAGGCTCGAAGGGGTTCGCCACGAAACGCTCGGCCGTCAGGCCTGGGCGCTTCACATAGCCCCGGGCGAGTTGGGTGCCCGCGATGTACAGCTCG
>NZ_QGGZ01000035.1 GCF_003148825.1 Streptomyces sp. CG 926 | reverse complement strand
CACCATCTGCGCGAACGCCGACGGAACACCGCTGACCAGGCTGACGTCACCCACAGGCGTGTCCGCGTCCGCGTCGGCCAAGGCCAGGAGGTCGCCGACGATCTCGACGCTGCCCCCCGACACCAGCGGGCCGAAGAGCTCGAACACCGAGACGTCGAAGTTGAAGGACGTGGAGACAAGAACGCGTCGGAAGTCCTCCCCGCCGAACTCCCCCGCCGCCCAGCCGAGGAGCCCCGCCACCGACCGGTGCTCCACCACGACGCCCTTCGGGCGACCGGTCGAGCCCGAGGTGTAGATGACGTAGGCCGGGTGCTCCGGACGGATACGCGTGCCCAGCAGACCCGTCGCGAGGGCGGTCAGATCCAGCTCGTCGACGGCCACGACGGTCGCATCGGACTGCGGGACGACCGCTGTCGTGCTCGTCGAGGTCAGGACCGCCGTCGGCTTGGCGTCCGCGAGCATGTACGCGATCCGGTCGGCCGGGTAGGCCGGGTCGATCGGCAGATACGCGCCCCCGGACTTCAGCACCGCGAGCAGCGCCACGACCGACTCGATACCGCGCTCCAGGCAGACACCCACGAACGACTCCGGACCCACACCCTGAGCCACCAGATGACGAGCCAACCGGTTCGCACGGGCATCCAGATCCGCATACGAGACCTCCGCACCGCCCGAGACGACAGCCACCGCACCCGGAGTCCGTACCACCTGAGCCTCGAACAGCTCCGGCAGCGAACCGGCCGGCATCTCGACCGCCGTGGCGTTCCACTCGGACACGACACGGTGGCGTTCGGTCTCGTCCAGGACCTGGACGGAGCGGAGCGGCACGTCCTCTTCGTGGTCGAGGGCCGATTCGAGCACGGTGACCAGGTTCTGCGCGGTCGTGCGCAGGAAGAGGCCCACGGTCTCCGGGTCGATCGGGGCGACCGCTTGGACGGCGAGCGAGATCCGGTCGCCGTTGTCGTCGACCGAGACCATCAGGGGGTAGTTGGTGCGCTCCTCGAAGAAGACCCTGCGGATGCCGTCGAGCCGCTCGTCGCGTACCTGGGACACCTCGGTTCCGGCGTCGGCCTCGGCCGCCCCGGCCTCCGTCGTGCCACCGCTGTTGTGTCGGTAGTTGAACAGGGCGGTGAACAACGGCGCGTCGGCGGCCACCCCGCCGGCCCGCTGGGCCACCGTGAGCGGCGCGTGCTCGTGCTCAAGCAGTTCCGCGAGCTGGCCGCGCATGGCGGAGACGGCCGTCAGGACGCCGAGCGCGTCGGTGCGCACACGGACCGGGAGCGTGTTGAGGAACGGGCCGGGGACCCGGTCGGAGCCGGCGCCGGCGTTCATCCGGCCGAACAGGACGGTGCCGAAGACGACGTCCTCGCGGCCGCTGACCGCGGCGAGGACGCGGGCCCACGCCAGGTGCAGGAGGGTGGCGGGGCTGGCGCCGAGGCGGCGGGAGACGGCGAGCAGCCGGGTGTGGAGGTCGTCGCCGAAGACGACCCGGGCGCGGGTCGTGCCCGTGCCGTCGCCGTGGACGTCGACCAGGCCGAAGGGGGCCGTGGTCTCGGTGACGTCGCCGAGGAGCTCGGCGAAGTACCGCTCGTGCTCGCCGGTGGTGACTCCCGTGCGGGCCTGGGCGACGAAGGTCCGGAAGGGCAGCGGTTCGGCGAGGGTGCTCTCGCGTCCGGTGAGGAACGCGTTGACCTCGGCGAGCATGACCTCCAGGGCGGTGTGGTCCTGCACCATGTGGTGGATCCGCACCAGGGCCAGCCACTGCTGTCCGCCGGGCACGCGGGCCGCGTGGACACGGATCAGCGGGGCGCGGTCCAGGTCCATCGAGTCGCCGCCGACGGCCAGGAGCTGCGGCACCGGGTCGCCGGCCTCGGCGTCCAGCGTGACGAGGTCGACGGGCAGGGTCGCCTGCCGCCGCACGACCTGGACGGGCTCGCGCAGGCCCTCCCACACGATCGAGGTGCGGTAGATGTCGTGCCGGTCGACCACCTGCTGCAGAGCGTCGGTGAACGCGTGGAGGCGGTCACGGCTGTCGAACTCGACGACCGTCGGCATCACGTACGTGTCCTTGCCGCCCTCGGCAAGGAGGTGGTGGAAGAGCAGACCCTCCTGGAGCGGAGCCAGCGGGTAGACGTCGGCGATGTTCGCCGCGCCACCGTCGACGGTGGCGACGATCCGCGCGATCTCGTCTGCGGTGAGGTCGACGAGCGGCAGCATGTCGGGGGTGATCGCCGTCGCGTCGGCCGGGATCAGGTTGTCCGGGACGGTGACCTGCTCGGCGCCCGTCGAGGCGGCGAGGCCGGCCGGGGTCGGGGCGTCGAAGAGGGCCCGGACGGAGACGGAGACTCCGCGCTTACGGAGCAGGGCGACCAGGCGGATCGCGAGGAGCGAGTGGCCGCCGAGCCGGAAGAAGTCGTCGTCCACGCCGACGCCGACGCCGGCGCCGGTTCCGGTTCCTGCCGCGCCGAGGCCCAGGACCTCGGCGAAGGCCGCGCAGAGGATCTCCTCGCGGGCGTTGGACGGGCCACGTCCACTACCGGTGGCGTACTCGGGCGCGGGCAGGGCCTTGCGGTCGAGCTTGCCGTTGACGTTCAGCGGCAGCGCGTCGAGGACCACGATCGCCGACGGGACCATGTAGGACGGCAGGTCGCCTGCTGCGAAGTCGGCGATTCGGGTGGGGAGTTCGGCGTCGGCGGCTGCTGACGGCGTGGTGTCGTTCGGGACGACGTAGGCGACCAGGCGCTTGTCGCCGGGCACGTCCTCGCGGGCGATGACGGCTGCTTGGGCGACCGCGGGGTGCGCGGCGATCGCCGACTGGACCTCTCCGAGTTCGATGCGGAAGCCCCGGATCTTGACCTGCTCGTCGGCACGACCGAGGTACTCGATCTGACCGTCGGCGTTCCAGCGGACCACGTCACCCGTGCGGTAGAGACGACCGCCTTCCGACGAGAACGGGTCGGCCAC
>NZ_QGGZ01000034.1 GCF_003148825.1 Streptomyces sp. CG 926 | reverse complement strand
TCCGCATACGAGACCTCCGCACCGCCCGAGACGACAGCCACCGCACCCGGAGTCCGTACCACCTGAGCCTCGAACAGCTCCGGCAGCGAACCGGCTGACAACTCGACCGCCGTGCCGTTCCACTCGGTGAGGAGCTGTTCGCGCTCGGTCTCGTCCAGGACGTCCAGGGCGCTCAGGCGGAGCTGCGGGTCTGCGGCGAGCTGCTCGATGGCACGCGCCCAGCGCGCCACGAGCCGCTCGGTGGTCCCCGCGTCGAAGAGGTCGGCGGAGGCGACCACGGAGCCGCGCAAGCCTGCCGGGGCTCCGTTCTCGTCGACGGTCTCGACCACCGAGGCGTCCAGGTCGAACTTCGCCACCGAGGTGCCGGCACCGGTAGCGATGCCGCCGGTCCGCACACCGTCGAGGTCGAGGACGGCTTCGGCGTTGTTCTGCACCTGGAGCATCACCTGGAACAGTGGGTGCCGAGCCATCGACCGGCTCGGGGCCAGTTCCTCGACGAGCCGCTCGAACGGGACGTCCTGGTGGGCGAAGGCGGACAGGCTCGTCTCGCGGACGCGGCCGAGGACCTCACGGAAGGTCGGGTCCCCGGACAGGTCGGTGCGGATGACGAGGGTGTTGACGAAGAAGCCGACGAGGTCGTCGAGGGCCTCGTCCGTACGGCCCGCGTTCGCCGAGCCGATCGGGATGTCCGTACCCGCGCCCACCTTCGACAGGAGCATCGCGAGGGAGGCCTGCAACACCATGAACGTGGTCACGCCCTCGGCCCTCGCCACCTCCACGAGGCGGGCGTGCGCGTCGGCGGGCACGGTCAGGGGGATGTTGTGGCCACGGTGCGAGGGCTCCGCCGGCCGCACGCGGTCGACCGGGAGCTGAAGCTCCTCGGGGGCGTCCGCCAGCGTCCGCCGCCAGTAGGTGACCTGCCGGGAGATCAGGCTGTCCTCGTCGTTCTCGTCGCCGAGCAGCTCGCGCTGCCACAGCGCGTAGTCCGCGTACTGCACCGGCAGGGGCTCCCACACGGGGGCGCGGCCCTCGCGGCGCGCCGCGTAGGCGGCCGACAGGTCGCGCGCCAGCGGGCGCTTGGACCAGCCGTCGCTCGCGATGTGATGCATCGCGACGACGAGCACGCGGTCGTTCTCTCCGGTGGTGAACAGCGAGGCGCGGAAGGGGATCTCGACCGCGAGGTCGAAGGCGTGTCCGGCCGCCGCGGCGACCGCGCCGGCGAGCTCCTCCGGAGCGACCTCCACCAGGGGCAGGGTCCACTCCAGCCCTTCGACGGCGATGATCCGCTGGTACGGCTCGCCCTCCGCTACCTCGAAGACGGTACGCAGCACCTCGTGGCGCTCGATCACGTCCCGCAGGGCGGCCTCCAGGGCCTCGTGGTCGACGTCGCCGTCGAGGCGCAGGGCCACCGGGACGTTGTAGGCCGCGTTCGGGCCCTCCAGCTGGCCGATGAACCACAGGCGGCGCTGGGCGAAGGACAGCGGTACGCGCTCCGGGCGCTCCCCCGCCTTCAGGGCCGGCCGGGCCTGCTCGGCACCGGTCAGGCCGGCGGCGAGTCCGGCCACCGTCGGGGCCTCGAAGAGTTCTCGGATTCCGACCTCGACGCCGAGGACGGAACGGATGCGGCTGACGAGGCGGACGGCGAGGAGGGAGTGGCCGCCGAGCTCGAAGAAGTCGTCATCGACGCCGACTTCGGGAAGTCCGAGGACCTCGGCGAAGGCCAGGCAGAGGATCTCCTCCTGAAGGGTTGCCGCCCGTCGACCGCCCGAGGCGAGCGACGAGGAGTAGTCGGGTGCGGGCAGGGCCTTGCGGTCGAGCTTGCCGTTGCCGGTCAGCGGCAGGGCGTCCAGGACGACGACGGCCGACGGGACCATGTGCTCCGGCAGCCGCTGCGCCGCGAAGTCCTTGAGGGATCCGGCGAGTTCCTCGTTCGTGTCCTCGATGTCGGTCGGGACGACGTAGGCGACGAGCCTGCGGTCCCCGGGCACGTCCTCGCGGGCGACGACCGCTGCCTGGTCGACCAGGGGGTGGCCGGTCAGGACACCCTGGACCTCGCCGGGTTCGATGCGGTAGCCGCGGATCTTGACCTGGTCGTCGGCCCGGCCGAGGAAGGCGATCCGGCCGTCCGCCGTCCACTTCGCGCGGTCGCCCGTGCGGTACATCCGCCGGCCGGTCTCGTACGGGTTGGCGACGAACCGCTCGGCGGTCAGAGCCTCCCGGCCCACGTACCCACGCGCCAGGCCGGCACCGGAGACGTACAGCTCACCGGCGACACCGGGGGCGACCGGGCGGAGGTTCGCGTCGAGGACGTAGAAGCGGGTGTTGGCGATGGGTGTGCCGACCGGGACGGTTCCGTCGGTGATCGCCTCGGCGGTGAGCCGTGTGGTCGCGATGCCGATGGTGGTTTCGGTGGGGCCGTAGTGGTTGTGGATCGCGCGCTCGCCCGCTGCGGTGAGCAGCTCGCGCAGCCAGACCGTCGAAGCGGCCTCGCCGCCGAGGACCACGGACTGCGCGGGCAGTACGGCCTCGATGCCGGAGGCCGTCAGAGCGGCCAGGTGCGAGGGAACGGCCTTGAAGTGGTCGATGTCGTGGTCGGCGAGGTAGGCGGCGACCAGCTCCGGGTCGGTGACCGCACTCTCCTCCAGGATGTGCAGTTCGCCGCCGGTGGTGAGGCTCGCGAAGACGACGGTGTTACCGAGGTCCGTGGCCTGCGCCTGGAGCAGCGCGTAGCGTGCGCCCTCATCGCCGAAGCCGAGGCGGTCGGGAACGGAGGCCGTGTAGTTCGCCAGGCCGCCGTGCGTGACCGCCACACCCTTGGGACGGCCCGTCGAACCCGAGGTGTAGATCACGTACGCCAGCGACTGCGGATCGACCGAACGTCCGGGGCTCTGAGCCGGCGCGGCGGCGAGCTGCATCTCCACGAACGTGTCGTCGATCGCCACCAGACGCGAACGGCCCGCGGGTAGTTCGTCGAGGATCTCCTCCGTCGTCAGCGCCAGCGCCGCACGGCTGTCGCGGAGCATGTACGCGATCCGGTCCGTCGGCTGCGCCGGATCGATCGGCAGATAGGCGGCTCCCGCCTTCCAGACACCCAGGATCGCGGCGATCATGTCGGCGCCCCGCGGCAGGCACAGGCCCACGACCGCGTCGGCGTCGATGCCCTGGCCGATGAGGTAGTGCGCGATGCGGTTGGCCCGGGCCTCCAGCTCGGCGTACGAGACCGACGTACCGCCGGAGACGACCGCCTTCGCGTCGGGCATGCGGTCCACCGACCGCTCGAACCGCTCGTGGACCAGGGCCGGTCGGCCCTCGATCGCCGTGTCGTTCCAGCCGGTCAGGACCCGGCGCCGCTCCTCCTCCGGCAGGACGTCGACCCTGCTCAGGCGGTGGCCCGGGTGCTGGGCGAGGGTGTCGAGGAGGGTCGTCCAGGCGTCGGCGATGCGGCCCGCCCAGGCGGCGTCGAACAGGTCGGCGGCGACGGTGACCGAGCCGCCCAGACCCGCCGGGGCGCCGTGGGCGTCGAAGACCTCGGCGACCATGACGTCCAGGTCGAACTTCACGGCCGTTCGGCCCGACGTCGCTTCGTCGTCCGCGGCTGCCGCGCCCGCCTGTACGCCGGGCAGGTCGAGGACCGCGTCGATGGTGTTCTGGAGGGTGAGGACGGTCTGGAAGAGGGGGTGGCGGGCCATGGAACGGGCCGGGGCCAGCTCCTCCACCAGCCGCTCGAACGGCACGTCCTGGTGGGCCATCGCCGCCAGGCTCGTCTCGCGTACCCGGTTCAGGACCTCACGGAAGGTCGGGTCGCCGGACAGGTCCGCGCGGACGACCAGGGTGTTGATGAAGAAGCCGACGAGGTCGTCGAGGGCTTCGTCCGTGCGGCCGGCGTTCGCCGAGCCGATCGGGATGTCGGTGCCCGCGCCGAGCTTGGAGAGCAGGGTGGCCAGGGCGGCCTGGAGGACCATGAACGTGGTCACGCCCTCGGTCCGCGCCACCGCGGCGAGCCGCTGGTGCACCTCGGCGGGCACGTTCAGCGGGACACTGTGGCCCAGGTGGGACGCGACGGCGGGGCGCGGCCGGTCGAAGGGCAGGTCCAGCTCCATGGGGGCGTCCGCGAGCGCCTCGCGCCAGTAGGAGACCTGCTGGGAGATGAGGCTGTCCTCGTCGTTCTCGTCACCGAGCAGTTCGCGCTGCCAGAGCGCGTAGTCGGCGTACTGGACCGGCAGCGGCTCCCACTGGGGGGCGTGGCCCTCGCGGCGCGCCGCGTAGGCGACCGAGACGTCACGGGCGAGGGGGCCCATGGACCAGCCGTCTCCGGCGATGTGGTGGACGACGACGACGAGGACCTGCTCGTCCGGGCCGGCGTCGAACAGCCAGGTGCGGATGGGGGCCTCGACCGAGAGGTCGAAGGCGTACTTCTCCGCCTCCCTGATCGCCGCGGGCAGGTCCGCCGGTGTCACCTCGGCGGCCGACAGCTCCCAGGCCAGGTCCTCCAGGTCCAGGATCCGCTGGTAGGGCCGGCCGTCGGCGACCTCGAAGACCGTACGCAGGACTTCGTGGCGGCCGATCACGTCGCGCAGGGCCGCGCCGAGCGCTTCGCGGTCGACTCCGCCCGAGAGCCGCAGGGAGACGGGCACGTTGTAGGTGGCGCTGGGGCCTTCCAGCTGGCTGATGAACCACAGGCGCTGCTGGGCGGAGGAGAGCGGGATGCGCTCGGGGCGTGTGCCCGGGCGCAGGGCGGGCCGTGCGCTCCTGGCACCGGTGAGCCGGCTCGTGAGGGCGGCGACGGTCGGCGCTTCGAAGAGGGTGCGCAGCGGGACCTCGATGTCGAGGACCGTACGGATGCGGCTGATGAGGCGGACGGCGAGGAGGGAGTGGCCGCCGAGGGCGAAGAAGTCGTCGTCCACACCGACCTCGGGCAGATTGAGGACCTGCGCGAAGACACCGC
>NZ_QGGZ01000033.1 GCF_003148825.1 Streptomyces sp. CG 926 | reverse complement strand
GGGTGAGTACAAAGGAAGCGTCCGTTCCTTGAGAACTCAACAGCGTGCCAAAAATCAACGCCAGAAGTTGATACCCCGTCCACTTCGGTGGATGAGGTTCCTTTGAAAAAGACCTGTGAGGTCGCCTTCGGGTGATGCTTGCAGGCAAAAAACACAGCGAGGACGTTGTGGCGCGTCGGTCTTATTCCGACATGATGCGCCCGCTCTAAGTGATGTGTGCACCCGATCACGGGTAAACATTCATGGAGAGTTTGATCCTGGCTCAGGACGAACGCTGGCGGCGTGCTTAACACATGCAAGTCGAACGATGAAGCCCTTCGGGGTGGATTAGTGGCGAACGGGTGAGTAACACGTGGGCAATCTGCCCTTCACTCTGGGACAAGCCCTGGAAACGGGGTCTAATACCGGATACCACTCCTGCCTGCATGGGCGGGGGTTGAAAGCTCCGGCGGTGAAGGATGAGCCCGCGGCCTATCAGCTTGTTGGTGGGGTAATGGCCCACCAAGGCGACGACGGGTAGCCGGCCTGAGAGGGCGACCGGCCACACTGGGACTGAGACACGGCCCAGACTCCTACGGGAGGCAGCAGTGGGGAATATTGCACAATGGGCGAAAGCCTGATGCAGCGACGCCGCGTGAGGGATGACGGCCTTCGGGTTGTAAACCTCTTTCAGCAGGGAAGAAGCGAAAGTGACGGTACCTGCAGAAGAAGCGCCGGCTAACTACGTGCCAGCAGCCGCGGTAATACGTAGGGCGCAAGCGTTGTCCGGAATTATTGGGCGTAAAGAGCTCGTAGGCGGCTTGTCACGTCGGATGTGAAAGCCCGAGGCTTAACCTCGGGTCTGCATTCGATACGGGCTAGCTAGAGTGTGGTAGGGGAGATCGGAATTCCTGGTGTAGCGGTGAAATGCGCAGATATCAGGAGGAACACCGGTGGCGAAGGCGGATCTCTGGGCCATTACTGACGCTGAGGAGCGAAAGCGTGGGGAGCGAACAGGATTAGATACCCTGGTAGTCCACGCCGTAAACGTTGGGAACTAGGTGTTGGCGACATTCCACGTCGTCGGTGCCGCAGCTAACGCATTAAGTTCCCCGCCTGGGGAGTACGGCCGCAAGGCTAAAACTCAAAGGAATTGACGGGGGCCCGCACAAGCAGCGGAGCATGTGGCTTAATTCGACGCAACGCGAAGAACCTTACCAAGGCTTGACATATACCGGAAAGCATTAGAGATAGTGCCCCCCTTGTGGTCGGTATACAGGTGGTGCATGGCTGTCGTCAGCTCGTGTCGTGAGATGTTGGGTTAAGTCCCGCAACGAGCGCAACCCTTGTCCTGTGTTGCCAGCATGCCCTTCGGGGTGATGGGGACTCACAGGAGACCGCCGGGGTCAACTCGGAGGAAGGTGGGGACGACGTCAAGTCATCATGCCCCTTATGTCTTGGGCTGCACACGTGCTACAATGGCCGGTACAATGAGCTGCGATACCGTGAGGTGGAGCGAATCTCAAAAAGCCGGTCTCAGTTCGGATTGGGGTCTGCAACTCGACCCCATGAAGTCGGAGTTGCTAGTAATCGCAGATCAGCATTGCTGCGGTGAATACGTTCCCGGGCCTTGTACACACCGCCCGTCACGTCACGAAAGTCGGTAACACCCGAAGCCGGTGGCCCAACCCGTAAGGGAGGGAGCTGTCGAAGGTGGGACTGGCGATTGGGACGAAGTCGTAACAAGGTAGCCGTACCGGAAGGTGCGGCTGGATCACCTCCTTTCTAAGGAGCACAGTACCGATTGCAGACAAACGTTCTGCACGGTCAGCTCATGGGTGGAACGTTGATTAGTTGGCACGGTTTCCGAAACTCTCTGTAAGTACTGCCTCGGCGTGGAAAACAGTGAAGTGGAGGGGATCGTGCTTGGCACGTTGTTGGGTCCTGAAGGTACGGCCGTGAGGTCATGTCTTCAGTGCCGGCCCCAGTGAACTTGGTCCGTAAGGGATCAGGGTGATGGGTGGCTGGTCGTTGTTTGAGAACTACACAGTGGACGCGAGCATCTGTGGCCAAGTTTTTAAGGGCGCACGGTGGATGCCTTGGCACCAGGAACCGATGAAGGACGTGAGAGGCCGCGATAGGCCCCGGGGAGCTGCCAACTGAGCTTTGATCCGGGGGTGTCCGAATGGGGAAACCCGGCAGTCGTCATGGGCTGTCACCCACTGCTGAACACATAGGCAGTGTGGAGGGAACGAGGGGAAGTGAAACATCTCAGTACCCTCAGGAAGAGAAAACAACCGTGATTCCGGGAGTAGTGGCGAGCGAAACCGGATGAGGCCAAACCGTATGCGTGTGATACCCGGCAGGGGTTGCGCATGCGGGGTTGTGGGAATTCTTTTGATCGGTCTGCCGGCCGGTCGGCGAGTCAGAAACCGTTGATGTAGTCGAAGGACATGCGAAAGGTCCGGCGTAGAGGGTAAGACCCCCGTAGACGAAACATCAGCGGCTTGCTTAAGAATCTCCCAAGTAGCACGGGGCCCGAGAAATCCCGTGTGAATCTGGCGGGACCACCCGCTAAGCCTAAATATTCCCTGGTGACCGATAGCGGATAGTACCGTGAGGGAATGGTGAAAAGTACCGCGGGAGCGGAGTGAAATAGTACCTGAAACCGTGTGCCTACAAGCCGTGGGAGCGTCGCCGTTGTTCTTCGGAACAACGGTCGTGACTGCGTGCCTTTTGAAGAATGAGCCTGCGAGTTAGCGGTGTGTAGCGAGGTTAACCCGTGTGGGGAAGCCGTAGCGAAAGCGAGTCCGAACAGGGCGATATAGTTGCACGCTCTAGACCCGAAGCGGAGTGATCTAGCCATGGGCAGGTTGAAGCGGAGGTAAGACTTCGTGGAGGACCGAACCCACCAGGGTTGAAAACCTGGGGGATGACCTGTGGTTAGGGGTGAAAGGCCAATCAAACTCCGTGATAGCTGGTTCTCCCCGAAATGCATTTAGGTGCAGCGTCGTGTGTTTCTTGCCGGAGGTAGAGCACTGGATAGGCGATGGGCCCTACCGGGTTACTGACCTTAGCCAAACTCCGAATGCCGGTAAGTGAGAGCACGGCAGTGAGACTGTGGGGGATAAGCTCCATGGTCGAGAGGGAAACAGCCCAGAGCATCGACTAAGGCCCCTAAGCGTACGCTAAGTGGGAAAGGATGTGGAGTCGCAGAGACAACCAGGAGGTTGGCTTAGAAGCAGCCACCCTTGAAAGAGTGCGTAATAGCTCACTGGTCAAGTGATTCCGCGCCGACAATGTAGCGGGGCTCAAGCGTACCGCCGAAGTCGTGTCATTGCAGCAATAGGGCCAACGCCCGCTGTGATGGGTAGGGGAGCGTCGTGTGCCGGGTGAAGCAGCAGCGGAAGCTAGTTGTGGACGGTTCACGAGTGAGAATGCAGGCATGAGTAGCGATACACACGTGAGAAACGTGTGCGCCGATTGACTAAGGGTTCCTGGGTCAAGCTGATCTGCCCAGGGTAAGTCGGGACCTAAGGCGAGGCCGACAGGCGTAGTCGATGGACAACCGGTTGATATTCCGGTACCCGCTTTGAAACGCCCAATATCGAATCAGGCGATGCTAAGTCCGTGAAGCCGTTCCGGACCCTTCGGGGAAAGGAAAGTGGTGGAGCCGACGAACCAGACTTGTAGTAGGTAAGCGATGGGGTGACGCAGGAAGGTAGTCCAGCCCGGGCGGTGGTAGTCCCGGGGTAAGGGTGTAGGCCGAGGGGTAGGCAAATCCGTCCCTCATCAAGGCTGAGACCTGATGCCGAGCCGATTGTGGTGAAGTGGATGATCCTATGCTGTCGAGAAAAGCCTCTAGCGAGTTTCATGGCGGCCCGTACCCTAAACCGACTCAGGTGGTCAGGTAGAGAATACCGAGGCGTTCGGGTGAACTATGGTTAAGGAACTCGGCAAAATGCCCCCGTAACTTCGGGAGAAGGGGGGCCATCACTGGTGATCGGACTTGCTCCGTGAGCTGGGGGTGGCCGCAGAGACCAGCGAGAAGCGACTGTTTACTAAAAACACAGGTCCGTGCGAAGCCGTAAGGCGATGTATACGGACTGACGCCTGCCCGGTGCTGGAACGTTAAGGGGACCGGTTAGTGACCTTTCGGGGTTGCGAAGCTGAGAACTTAAGCGCCAGTAAACGGCGGTGGTAACTATAACCATCCTAAGGTAGCGAAATTCCTTGTCGGGTAAGTTCCGACCTGCACGAATGGCGTAACGACTTCTCGACTGTCTCAACCATAGGCCCGGTGAAATTGCACTACGAGTAAAGATGCTCGTTTCGCGCAGCAGGACGGAAAGACCCCGGGACCTTTACTACAGTTTGATATTGGTGTTCGGTTCGGCTTGTGTAGGATAGGTGGGAGACTTTGAAGCAGCCACGCCAGTGGTTGTGGAGTCGCCGTTGAAATACCACTCTGGTCGTGCTGGATGTCTAACCTCGGTCCGTGATCCGGATCAGGGACAGTGTCTGATGGGTAGTTTAACTGGGGCGGTTGCCTCCCAAAGGGTAACGGAGGCGCCCAAAGGTTCCCTCAGCCTGGTTGGCAATCAGGTGTTGAGTGTAAGTGCACAAGGGAGCTTGACTGTGAGACCGACGGGTCGAGCAGGGACGAAAGTCGGGACTAGTGATCCGGCGGTGGCTTGTGGAAGCGCCGTCGCTCAACGGATAAAAGGTACCCCGGGGATAACAGGCTGATCTTCCCCAAGAGTCCATATCGACGGGATGGTTTGGCACCTCGATGTCGGCTCGTCGCATCCTGGGGCTGGAGTCGGTCCCAAGGGTTGGGCTGTTCGCCCATTAAAGCGGTACGCGAGCTGGGTTTAGAACGTCGTGAGACAGTTCGGTCCCTATCCGCTGTGCGCGTAGGAATATTGAGAAGGGCTGTCCCTAGTACGAGAGGACCGGGACGGACGAACCTCTGGTGTGCCAGTTGTCCTGCCAAGGGCATGGCTGGTTGGCTACGTTCGGGAGGGATAACCGCTGAAAGCATCTAAGCGGGAAGCCTGCTTCAAGATGAGTATTCCCACCTCCTTGAGAGGGTAAGGCTCCCAGTAGACGACTGGGTTGATAGGCCAGATGTGGAAGCCCGGTAACGGGTGAAGCTGACTGGTACTAATAGGCCGAGGGCTTGTCCTCAGTTGCTCGCGTCCACTGTGTTAGTTCTGAA
>NZ_QGGZ01000032.1 GCF_003148825.1 Streptomyces sp. CG 926 | reverse complement strand
CGCCCGGTTTACATTCCGAACCCGGAAGCTAAGCCTTTCAGCGCCGATGGTACTGCAGGGGGGACCCTGTGGGAGAGTAGGACGCCGCCGAACAATCATTGTGGGAAAGCCCCGCACCAACCCGTAAGGGTTCGGTGCGGGGCTTTTCTGCGTTCACGGGCCAGTCGGCCCGATCGAACCTCCTATGGCCTTTCAGTCTTTGCGGTCTTTGCGGACTGCGGCTGCGAGTCCGGCGGTGCATCTTCGCGGGCCGGGCCGGCCGGGCGCCCGCCTGACCGGTGTCCTCGGAGCGAAGGTCCAGTCGCACGCACGGTGTTGCGTCTGGTCGATGCGCTGCCCGAGCCGGCCGTTCCGGCGCCGCGGGTGGTCGGAGTCGACGAGTACGCCACCCGCAAGGGCCGCCGCTACGGCACGCACCGTCCTCGTGGACGTCGAAACCCGTCGTCCGGTCGACCTGCTGCCGGACCGCGAGGTTGCGACTCCGGCCGCGTGGCCGGCCCAGGTCCTCTGCGAGGCCTTCGCCCAGGTCCTCGGACTCGACCACGTCGGCGTCGACGAGAGCTTCTCGGCCCGGGATCGGGGTGGTCTGCCGAGACCGGGCCCCGTTCTTCGGCGAAGGTCCGTACCGAGGTGAACACCCCGATCTGCATGGGCGTCTACGGCCAGCTCAGCGAGGGCCTCCGGGAACAACTGCCGGCGCTGCTGTCCGAGTCGGACACTTCCGGCACCACGAAGTACAACAGGCTGAAGCAGGCAGCGAAGGCCCCGACGTGGTCGCACTTCCGTGCCCAGGCCGAGCACCTTGGGTGGGTGGACGAGCTGGGCGAGACCGGCTGTGGCTCGTCGGCGTCGCCTCGGGGAAGATCACGGACTTCGCCGGTGAGGCGGACGCTGCGGACAGGCCGGGGGGCGTGACCACAGACTGGTGGAGCGTCTCGCGCTCGACGTCATCACCGACAAGGTCCCGTCGAGGAGGAGAAGACCGCGGAATTCAACGCGATGCTCACGAAGGCGGTGATCTTCCACAACGCCCCGGACATCGCCGGGATCGTGCGCCGGCTCCAGGAGGAGGGCTACCTCATCGCCCCCGAGGTCTGGCTCGTAGCTCGGCGTGCCTGACCGGGTACGTCCGCGGCTTCGGCGCGTACTCCACCCATGAGCTCGGCTTCGTGCTCGAGGTGTACGACCCGCGTCTGGACGTCGACTTCAGCCCGCCGCGCGGTGACGCCCCGCCCGCGCCGGACGGCTACGGTCAGGCGGCCTGACCACCCGTGTCATATAGCTGCTTCAGCGGCCACGCGATGCACACACGCCGTTCCATGCCACGCGGAAGGCTTCTGGTACCTGCTCCCTGGTCATCTCGTCGTCGCTTCCGCAGCAACACCCGGCTGCGGCCGGGTCCGCATGCCCCAGCGGGCAAGAGAGGGGCCGGCAGCGCCGAGCATCGCGAAGAACAACGCCAGCAGCAGCCAGCCCGCCGTGCCGAGGCCGAGTACCACCGTGGTGAGGATCGCCGGGGCAAGAGCCTGGCCCGCGTTGAAGCCGAGGCCGAGGGCACCTTGGTACTGGCCCTGGGCATGGTCGGGGGCAAGACCGAACCCCAGGGCGAAGCCCGCCGATGACTCCCAGACCTCTCCCAGGCTATGGACGAAGATCGCGGCCAGGACCAGCCCTGCTGCCGCCCAGACGGGGGCGTACGCGGTCAGCGCCATCATCGGGCAGCTGACGAGGAAGAGCAGTCCCGCAATGCGAAACGCCCTGCCGCCGTCGTACGGGGTCTCGATACGCGAGCCGATCCTGCTCTGCATCAGTACACAGAAGGCGGAATTGACTGCGAACAGCGCGGCCACCGTCCAACGCGGGGTTTCGGTGTGCTCGGAGATCCAGATCGGCAGGAGCAGGGAGACCACCGGGTACTGCAGTCCCATGGCCCCGTAGAGGGCGGTGAACGTCAGGAACGGACGGTCCGCGAAGACGAGCCAGCGCCGCTGCCTCGGCGGCGACGCAGGCACCGGGTAGCGGGGAAGCAGAAGCAGAAGCACCGCGCACAGGGCGAAGCTCGCCGCGTTGCCGAGGATCAGCGTGACATAGGCGCCACGGGTGTCCGCGGCGAGCGCCAGCCCGGCACCCACCGTTCCCAGGACGACGCCCAGGTTGACGAAGGTGCGCAGCTTCGCCCGGAACATGGCCGGTCGTTCACCCCCGACGCGGGCCACCAGAGCCCCCCACGCCGCCCCTCCGACCGCCGCGGCGATCTGGTCGACCGTCGCGATGATCGTGAGCGCGGCCCAGCTCTCGACGAGGACGAGGGCCGCCATCGATACCGCCTGGACCGCGAGGGCCAGCATCATGATCACGCGTGCGCCGCGCCGGTCAGCGAGATGCCCCCCAGGTATCCCCGCGCCCAAGCCGATCACTCCGGCGATGGTGAGCGCGGCGCCGACCTGCACCGCAGGCAGGCCCACGACCAAGGTGAAATAGAGCGCCGACGCGGCGTTGAACAGACCATTGCCGACCCGGTTGACGAAACTGGCGGCGACCAGCACGCGCTCCGGCCCGCTGTCCCCCGCCATCCGTCCTATTCGACCTGCTAAGCCGCCTTTGATCATGGACCGCAGGCTAACAGCGCCGCAGAACCCGCCGCGGTCGTACGAAGGTCGCGTGCTCCAACGGCGACGCAGGCCTCGACGCGTGTTCCATCCCCTGAAGGCCGGTGTCGGCAAACGAACGAATGCCGGGCCCTGGTGCGGCCTCTGACGCGGCCGCTGGTCGTCCGCGGCGAGGTCGTCCGCGGCGAGGTCGTCCGAGGCGAGGTCGTCGGCTCGGAGTCCGGTCCTGGCGGACCACCTCGTTCCCGGATGCCTTCCGGTCGGGCAGCAGGTCGACCGGCCGGTGCGTCTCGACATCTCGCGGAACGATCCCGTAGTAACGGTCCCGTAGTGCCGTCTCTTGTGGGTCCCGGTGCCGCGTCATGCGGTGCGAGCTCCTTCCGTATCTGCTGGAAGAGGGTTGGAGCCCCGGCTCCGTACCCCGCACGAGGGGCTCGCGGGGCTTCGGCCGTCAGCGCGTCCCGTTCCGCCTGGACGAGACGGTCGGATCTCGCACGAAGGTCGAACGCCCTCTCCTGCGCCGAGTGGTCGCACGTTTCCACAGCGCGCGAGGGGCCGCTGCCGAGTCTTCGACGCGGTGGGCGAGCAGCTGGTGATCACGAGGCTCGGGAGGTCACCGTAGGCAGCGCGGGGCCCGCCCCGGGCTTCAGTCCGTCTTCTCGGGTGGGGTGGACCGCGACCCGCGTCGCGCCTGCCACCACACGGTCACGGAGGCGAAGCCTCCGGCGGCGACGAAGAAGCCCACCTTCACCGCCGCCTTGCTGGACAGCCAGGCGGCGGTGAAGGGCATGTGCCAGCCCTGCCACCAGAAGATCGCGCACACGCCCACCGCGGTGAGTACTCCCGCCGCGATCGCCGGCGCCGTCCGCCGCCCGGTCCGCCGCCCCGTCCGCCCGTCCGTCCCGTCCCCCGTGTCACTCGTCATGCTGATCACGCTAGGGGCCCGGGGCGGTGGCCTCCGTACACACGAAGGATGATCGTGTGCGCGACTTTCGTCTCGGGAGACCACCGAGGCTCGAGCCGAAAGTCTCTCCCATGTCGGTTTACCTGGGCGGGAGTTGTGCCTCGCTACCGCCCGAGAGGGGAGCCGCTCGGGCGCCGTCCCAGTTCGTAGGGGAGCGTGGCCGGCCGGCTGCGACCAAGTTCACGGGCCGGCATCCGGAGCGGGCGGCGGCCGGGGCCGCCGGGTCCTCGATCTCCCGCGCCGCCGTGTGGGCGGCCCAGGCGAGGGAGCGTAGAAGCGCGGTTCACGCGCCTCGCCGACGAAGGCCCGGATGTCCTCGATCGCCTCGCGAGGGCGGGGGTCGGAGGGAGCCTTCGTGTCGAAGAGCGGGAGGGCCCGCTCGACGCAATCGGCGGCCCAGAGTCCGAGTGGGTGGCGGTCTGCTTCGCTCGCTGATGGTCATCTTGTCCATCCGCCCCTCACGCGCTGTTTCGGCGTGCGGCGGAGCTGGTGACGGAGCTACGGGGCCTCGTGGAGCCGGGTCAGCAGGGCCACCAGGTGCTGACGCTCGGCAGGGGGGAGCGGCGCGAGGAACTCGGCGTTGGCGGCTTCGGCCAGGGCCGCGCAGCGGGCGAGTACGGCCGTCCCCTCCGGGGTGACGGTGACGGCGTTCTTGCGGCGGTCGTCGGGGTCGGGGGCGCGCAGCACGAGGCCCGCCTCCTGGAGGTGGTTGAGCATGCCGACCATGTCCTTGGGGTCGACGGCGAGCCGGCGGCCCAAGTCGGCCTGGGCGACGGGCCCGTACTCGGCGGTCGCGGCCAGCACCGCGTGGTGCATGAGCTTCAGCCCTTCCGCGGCGATTGCCGCCGCGACCAACTCGCGGCCGCGCGCCGCGACGCGGCCGACGAGCCAGGAGGGCAGGGACTGGATGTGCTGGAGGGCCGAGGTCATGGGCCCACCCTACCGAAAGTCGTTGGACATCCCCACGACTTTGACGTTATCGTTGGGACGTCCAATGAAAATGCTCCGAGGTATTGGGGAGGTCCTGTGCTGCGCATACGCCATGAGGTCGACGGCGGTCCGGAGGTGCTGTCCGCCGAGGAGGTCGACGTACCCACGGCAGGGGCCGGCGAGCTGCTGGTCCGGGTCGAGGCGGTCGGAGTGACCCTGCCGACCGTGCGCAAGGTGCGGGAGGCGCGGGAGGGCGGTGAGCCCGTCTCCCTCGGCGGCGAAGTGGCCGGGACGGTCGTCACCACCGGCCCGGGCGTCACCGGCTACCGCGCCGGGGACCGCGTCACCGGACTGTGTTTCGCCGACGCCTACGCCGAGTACGCCGTGCTCCACACCGCGATGACCTCCCGTATCCCGGACGACGCCGGCGCCGTCGAGGCGGTCGCGCTCGCCCGTAGTGGGCTGGTGGCCCGCGGCGCGTACGAGGCCGCGCGCGTGGAACCCGGCGAATCGGTCCTGGTGACGGCCGCGGCCTCCGCGGTGGGCACGCTCGCCCTGCAGTACGCGAAAGCCGGCGGCGCCGGACGCGTCGTCGCGGCCGTCAGTAGCGCGGACAAGGCGGAGTTCGTCCGCGGCCTGGGCGCCGACGAAGTCGTCCTGTACGGGGACGCCGACTGGAGCGGCCCGTACGACGCGATCCTCGACGGCGTCGGCGGCGACCTGCTCGGCCCCGCCGTACGGTCCCTGGCGACGGGCGGCCGCCTGGTGGCCTTCAGCTCCGGGGGCGGCACGGTCGAGGCGTACGAACTCCTGGTGCGCGGCGCATCGATGATCGGCTTCCAGATACGGGCCATCGCGACCGGCAAGCCCGCACTGTACGAGTGCTGGTTGCGCGAACTCTGGCAGCTGCGGGCGGCGGGCACCCTGCGCACGGTCGTGCACGAGGAGATCCCCCTCGCCGAGGCGGACCGCGCCCACGCGCTCATCGAGCAGCGCCGCAACCTCGGCAAGGTCGTTCTGGTCACCTGAGTGCGGGCCGACCTCTAACCTCGCGGCATGGCGAGATATGCGGATCCAGGACTGGTCGACTGGGTGGAGTCCGGCGGCGGGCCACTGGTGGTGGTGCCGGCCGAGGTGCTGACGCGGTGGGAGGGGGCGGACGGCGAAGGCCCGGAGTCCGACTACGACAGGGCCTGCGCGGTGGTCGGCGACACCGGACTGCTCACGGTGGGCCCGTCCCAGGCGCTGGTGCTGGGGGACGAGCCCGCGTCGACGACGTACCTACCGGAGCACGGGGTCTTCGTGCGCTGGGTGGCGGCCGAGTCGGAGGCGGAGCTGCTGGGCAGCGTCGAAGCGGCGTTGGAGGACGCGGCCTGGGAGGACGGACAGGTCTGGCACGTCCCGGGGCCGGTCGTACTGTTCGACTCCGCCTGGCCCGGCTCCGAGGTGGAGCCCGACAACCACGCACGGGTGGAGCTCACGCCCGGACGCTACGAGGTCCGGTCCGCCCTGGCGCGGCCGAACCTCGACACCGAGTTCCAGCTGGTCCGACTGGTCCAGCTGCTCCCGTTGCCGTAATCGCTCCCGGACGTCCGGACCGCGGCCTACCCTGCGGTCCCTGGATCTGGATGCCGAACTCAACGCTCTGGCAACCCAAGAGGATCTTCCGGCCGACCTGCTGCGCCGCTTGCTGCGGCACCCGGGCGCCCGCCGCTCGGCGGCGCTGCTGCGTGACGAGCCGCCCGGGGTACTGGCTCGCCTGGCGGACGACCCCGATCCGTCCGTGCGGTCCTTCCTCACGATGAACGACCGACTCCCGCCGAAGCACCTGGCCCGCCTGGCCGCCAACCCGGAAGGCAGCGTGCGGTCATGGGTGATCCAGCGGGGCGGGACGTGCCCGACGCGGTGCGCAGGATGCTGCTGACGGACACCGACCCGGATTCCGACGTGCGGGAAGCCGTCGCAGCTCATCCGGACCTGACCACCGGTCTGCGCGACCTCCTGGCGGAAGATCCGGACATGTTCGTCCGCAACGCGATAGCCGCCCGGACGGACACCCCGGCCGACCTCCGGGAGCGGCTCGTGGCAGGCCTGGAACCCGACAGCCCCGTTGCCGAGCGGCTTCGTTCCGTCGCAGCACCCGTACGTGCCCTCCGAGAGCAGCGGTCCTGCCGTCCCTGACCAGGCAAACAGGCCGAAGCTCTGTCGGCGCGGGCCGGCCTCCAGGGGCAGCCCGACAGCAGGTGCTCCGGCCGTTTTGACACTCCCCAGGCCGAGTTGTAGAGTCAAACGGTTGCCTCGAACTGGACAAGTTCGGCAGCCCACCCCCCCCCGAGGAATGCAATTCCGTGTGGGGTGCACTCGATTCTTCAGGAATCCGAAGCCGGGGAAATCCGGTGGAGAACTTCTGATAGAGTCGGAACCGCCGGAAAGGGAAAGCGCGAAAGCGAAAACCTGGAAAGCGCCGAGGAAGTCGGACACGAAAGAGTCTGATAGAGTCGGAAACGCAAGAACAGAACGAAAGCCCGGAGGAAAGCCCGAGAGGGTGAGTACAAAGGAAGCGTCCGTTCCTTGAGAACTCAACAGCGTGCCAAAAATCAACGCCAGAAGTTGATACCCCGTCCACTTCGGTGGATGA
>NZ_QGGZ01000031.1 GCF_003148825.1 Streptomyces sp. CG 926 | reverse complement strand
CGGGCCAGCGGAGCCACCGACCACCCGTCACCCGCAATGTGGTGCAGCACCACCACCAACACCCGCTCATCCGGACCGGCCTCGAAGAGCGTGGCTCCTATGGGGAGCTCACGGGTGAGGTCGAACTCCCGGGCGGTCGCCTTCGCGATGGCGGTGTCGAGATCGTCGGACGGGACGGTGACGCGTTCCAACTTCCACTCGATATATGCGGGTTCGAGGATGCTCTGGTACGGCTCGCCGTTCTCGGCCGTCGGGAAGACGGTCCGCAGGACCTCGTGCCGGCCGACCACGTCACGGAAAGCGAGGGCGAGTGCGTCCCCGTCGATGCCGCCGTCCAGGCGGAGGGCGAACGGGATGTTGTAGGTGGCGCTCGGGCCTTCCAGCTGGCTGATGAACCACAGGCGCTGCTGGGCGAAGGAGAGCGGCACCCGCTCCGGGCGGTTGCCGGCGGTCAGGGCGAGCCTGGCCCGGCCCACATCATCAAGACCGGCCGCGAGGCCGGCCACCGTCGGGGTGTCGAACAGGGCGCGGAGCGGAACCTCGACGCCGAGGACCGTACGGACCCGGCTGATCAGGCGGACGGCGAGGAGGGAGTGGCCGCCGAGGGCGAAGAAGTCGTCGTCCACACCGACCTCGGGCAGTCCGAGGACCTGGGCGAAGACTCCGCACAGGAGCTCCTCTCGGAGCGTGGCCGGGCCACGGCCGGCGGTCCCCGTCACGAACGCGGGAGCCGGGAGGGCCTTGCGGTCGAGCTTGCCGTTGACGTTCAGCGGCAGGGCATCGAGGGCCACGATCGCCGATGGGACCATGTACGAGGGGAGGCGATTGCCGGCGAACTCGGTTATTCGGGTGGGGAGTTCGGCGGCGGCTGCTGACGGCGTGGTGTCGTTCGGGACGATGTAGGCGACCAGGCGCTTGTCGCCGGGCACGTCCTCGCGGGCGATGACGGCTGCCTGGGCGACCTCGGGGTGCGCGGCGATCGCCGACTGGACCTCTCCGAGTTCGATGCGGAAGCCCCGGATCTTGACCTGCTCGTCGGCACGACCGAGGTACTCGATCTGACCCTCCGCGTTCCAGCGGACCACGTCACCCGTGCGGTAGAGACGACCGCCGTCGGACGAGAACGGGTCCGCCACGAAACGCTCACCCGTCAGCTCGGGGCGGCCGAGGTAGCCACGGGCCAGACCCGCACCCGCGATGTACAACTCGCCCACGACACCGGCCGGTACCGGGGCGAGGGTGCCGTCCAGAACGTAGACGCGGGCGTTGGAGATGGGCCGGCCGATCGGGACCGCGCCTTCGGTACCCGCGTCCGTACCCGCGTACCAGCCCGTCGTGTAGACCGTGGCCTCGGTGGGGCCGTAGATGTTGGCGACCCGGGCGCCGGGGATGGTCATACGGATGCCGGCGACGGCGTCCGCCGTGAGCGCCTCGCCCGCCAGGACGACCGTGCGGGGACGGGCCTGGATCTCGCCCGCGGCCACCATCTGCGCAAAGGCCGACGGAACACCGCTGACCAGGCTGACGTCACCGACCGGTGTGTCGGTATCGGCCAGGGCCAGGAGGTCGCGCACCACTTCCACCGTGCCGCCCGACACCAGCGGGCCGAAGAGCTCGAACACCGAGACGTCGAAGTTGAAAGACGTGGAGACAAGAACGCGTCGGAAGTCCTCCCCACCGAACTCCCCCGCCGCCCAGCCGAGGAGCCCCGCCACCGACCGGTGCTCCACCACGACGCCCTTCGGGCGACCGGTCGAACCCGAGGTGTAGATCACGTACGCCGGGTGCTCCGGACGGATGCCCACGCCCAGGGGGGCGGCCTCAAGTCCGGCAAGGTCCAGCCCGTCCAGGACCAGGAAGGTCGTCGGATCCGACCGCGGGATGGCCGTCGACGTGCTCGTCGAGGTCAGCAGCGCCGTCGGCTTGGCATCCGCGAGCATGTACGCGATCCGGTCCGCCGGGTAACCCGGGTCGATCGGCAGATACGCACCGCCCGACTTCAGCACCGCGAGCAGCGCCACGACCGACTCGATGCCACGCTCCAGGCAGACACCCACGAACGACTCCGGACCCACACCCTGAGCCACCAGATGACGAGCCAACCGGTTCGCACGGGCATCCAGATCCGCATACGAGACCTCCGCACCGCCCGAAACGACAGCCACCGCCCCCGGAGTCCGTACCACCTGAGCCTCGAAGAGACCGACCACGGTGGCGTCGCCGGGGAAGTCGACCGTCGAGTCGTTCCACTCGGTCAGCACTTGGCGCAGCTTCGTCTCGTCCAGGACCTGGATGGAGCGGAGCGGGACGTCCTCGTCGTGGTCAAGGGCGGATTCGAGGGCGGTGACCAGGTTTCCGGCCGCCGTGCGGACGAACTCGCCGACTCCGCGCGGATCGATCGGCCCGACCGCGTCCACGGCGACCCAGAGGCCGTCGCCGTTGTCGTCGACCGAGACGAGCAGGGGGTAGTTGGTCCGCTCGTGCGAGAAGACGGTCTTGATGCCGTCGAGCTGCTCGTTGCGCGGGTTCTGGGGCTGAGACTGAGACTGCGCCTGGGACTGGGACTGGGCTTCGGTCGCGCTGTTCGGCTTGTTGTGGCGGTAGTTGAAGAGGGCCGTGAAGAGCGGGGCGCCGGTCGGCATGCCGCTGGCCTGCTGCGCCACGGTGAGCGGCGCGTGTTCGTGCTCCAGGAGCTCGGCCAGTTGGCCGCGCATCGCGGTGACGGCCTCGAGGACGCCGAGGCGGTCCGTACGGACCCGGACCGGGAGCGTGTTGAGGAACGGGCCGGGGACCCGGTCGGAGCCGGCGCCGGCGTTCATCCGGCCGAAGAGGATCGTTCCGAAGACGACGTCCTCGCGGCCGCTGACCGCGGCGAGGACGCGGGCCCACGCCAGGTGCAGGAGGGTGGCGGGGCTGGCGCCGAGGCGGCGGGAGACCCGTCGGATCCGATCCGTCAGCCCGTCGTCGAAGGGGACGACCTGGCGCGTCGAGTCCGCGCCGTCGCCTCGTACGTCCGCGACGCCGAAGGCGGCCGTCGGTTCGGTGACGTCGCCGAGGAGGTCGGCGAAGTAGCGTTCGTGTTCAGAGCGGTCGGCTGCGCCACCGCGTGTCTGCGCCACGAAGGTGCGGAACGGCAGCGGGTCCGGGAGGTCCGCGCCCCGGCCCGCCAGGAACGCCCGCACCTCCTCCATGAGAATGTCGAGAGCTGTGTGGTCGCGGACCATGTGGTGGACCCGCACCAGGGTCAGCCACCGCTCTGTGCCGGGAACGGCGGCCGCGTGGAGCCGGATCAGCGGGGCTTCGCCGAGGTCCATCGCGTAGCCGCCGGCGGCGACGAGGGCGGCTACCGGGTCGGTGCCGTCCGTTTCGAGAGCGACGTCGGTGACGGGCAGGGTGGCGCGGCGCCATACGACCTGGACGGGCTCGCGCAGGCCCTCCCACACGATCGACGTGCGGAAGATGTCGTGCCGGTCCAGGACGTTCTGCAGCGCGTCGAGGAAGGCGTCGAGCCGGGCGCGGGTGTCGAACTCGACGACCGTCGGCAGGACGTAGGCGTCGTCCCCGTCCTCGGCGAGGAGGCGGTGGAAGAGCAGGCCTTCCTGGAGCGGGGCCAGCGGGTAGATGTCGGCGATGTTCGCCGCGCCGCCCGTGACCGTGGCGGCCACGGCCGCGATCTCGTCGGGGGTGAGGTCGACGAGCGGCAGCATGCCGGGCGTGATCTCGGTGGCGTCGGCGGGGATGAGGTTCTCGGGTGCGGTGATCTGCTCGGCGCCCGCCGAGGCCGCAAGACCGGCCGGGGTCGGCGTCTGGAACAGCGCCCGCGCCGAGACCGTGACGCCCTGTCGACGCAGCAGCTCGACGAGGCGGATCGCGAGGAGCGAGTGGCCGCCGAGGCGGAAGAAGTCGTCGTCCACGCCGACGCCGACGCCGGTTCCGGTTCCGGATCCTGCCGCGTCGAGGCCCAGGACCTCGACGAAGGCCGCGCAGACGATCTCCTCGCGGGCGTTGGACGGGGCGCGTCCGCCGCCGGTGGCGTACTCGGGTGCGGGCAGGGCCTTGCGGTCGAGCTTGCCGTTGGCGGTCAGCGGCAGGGCGTCCAGGACGACGACCGCCGAGGGGACCATGTGGCCGGGCAGTCGCTGCGCCGCGAACTGGGCGATCGTGCGAGAGAGTTCGGCGCGGAACGCGTCCTCGTGGGCATCGGTCTCGAGGTCGGTCGAGAGGACCGCGTAGGCGACGAGGCGGGTGTCGCCGGGGGTGTCCTCGCGGGCGACGACCGCGGCCTGGTCAACGAGCGGGTGGGCGGCGATCACCCCTTGGACCTCGCCGGGTTCGATGCGGTAGCCGCGGATCTTGACCTGGTCGTCGGCCCGGCCGAGGAACACGACCTGCCCGTCCGCCGTCCACTTCGCACGGTCACCCGTGCGGTACATCCGCTCGCCCTGCTCGTACGGGTTGGCGACGAACCGCTCGGCGGTCAGAGCCTCCCGGCCCACGTACCCACGCGCCAGGCCGGCACCGGAGACGTACAGGTCCGCCGTCACACCGACCGGGACCGGCTGAAGACGCGAATCGAGCAGGTAGAAACGGGTGTTGGCAATCGGCGTGCCGACCGGCACGGTCCCGTCGGCGATCCCCTCGGCCGTCAGCCGTGTGGTCGCGATACCGATCGTCGTCTCGGTGGGGCCGTAGTGGTTGTGGACCGTCCGCTCACCCGCTGCCGCGAGGAGTTCCCGCAGCCACGGGGTCGACGCGGCCTCGCCGCCGAGGACGAGGGAGCGCCTCGGCAGTACGGGCTCGATGCCGGAGGCCGTCAGAGCGGCCAGGTGCGAGGGGACGATCTTGAAGTGGTCGATGTCGTGCTCGGCGAGGTAGGCGGCGACCAGTCCCGGGTCGGTGACCGCACTCTCCTCCAGGATGTGGAGTTCACCACCGGTGGTGAGGCTCGCGAAGACCACGGTGTTACCGAGGTCCGTCGCCTGCGCCTGGAGCAGCGCGTAGCGGGCGCCCTCGCCTGCGAAGCCGAGGCGGTCGGGGACGGAGGCGATGTAGTTCGCCAGGCCGCCGTGCGTGACCGCCACACCCTTGGGACGGCCCGTCGAACCCGAGGTGTAGATCACATACGCCAGCGACCGCGGATCGACCGAACGCCCGGGACGGCCGGTCGGGGCGGCGGCGAGCTGCATCTCGACGAACGTGTCGTCGAGGGCCACGAGACGCGAACGGCCCGCGGGCAGTTCGTCGAGGATCTCCTCCGTCGTCAGCGCCAGCGCGGCGCGGCTGTCGCGCAGGATGTACGCGATCCGGTCCGTGGGCTGCGACGGATCGAGAGGCAGGTAGGCGGCGCCGGCCTTCCACGTGCCGAGGATGGTCGCGATCATGTCGGCGCCGCGCGGCAGGCACAGGCCCACGACCGCCTCGGCGCCGATGCCCTGGCCGGTGAGGTAGTGCGCGATGCGGTTGGCCCGGGCGTCCAGTTCGGCGTACGAGATGTGCGTGCCGTCGGCGGTGAGGGCCACCGCGTCGGGGGTGCGGTCCGCCCACTGCTCGAAGAGCTCGTGCACCGGGGTGGCGGGCTCGTCGGAGGAGGTGGCGTTCCAGTCGGTCAGTACCCGGCGGCGCTCGTCCTCGGCGAGGATCCGGATGGAGGCGAGCGTACGGCTGGGGTCGGCGGTCGCCTGGTCGATGACCTGTCCGAGGCGGGCGGCGAGGCGGGCGGCCGAGGCCACGTCGAACAGGTCGGCGGCGGCCGTCAGCGAACCGCGTAGACCCGCCGGGGCGCCCTTCGCGTCGAAGAGCTCGCGGACGGAGAGGTCGAGGTCGAACTTGGCAGCCCTGGTGCCGGCTTCGCGGTCGTCGGCCGCGGCCGCGGTAGCCGTAGCGGCCGTGGCCGTGGCCGGGTCGACGACGGTCCGTTGGTTGTTCTGGACGGTCAGCATGACCTGGAAGAGGGGGTGGCGGGCGAGGGAGCGGGCCGGGGCGAGCTCCTCGACGAGCTTCTCGAACGGGACGTCCTGGTGCTTGAAGGCGGACAGGACGGTCCTGCGGACCTGGGCGAGCACCTCGCGGAACGTGGGGTCGCCGGACAGGTCGGTACGGATGACGAGGGTGTTGACGAAGAAGCCGACGAGGTCGTCGAGGGCTTCGTCCGTGCGGCCGGCGTTCGCCGTGCCGACGGGGATGTCGGTGCCCGCGCCGAGCTTGGAGAGCAGGGTGGCCAGGGCGGCCTGGAGGACCATGAACGTGGTCACGCCCTCGGTCCGCGCCACCGCGGCGAGCCGCTGGTGCACCTCGGCGGGCACGCTCAGCGGGACGATGTGCCCTCGGTGGGAGGCCACCGGCGGCCGGGGGCGGTCCGTGGGGAGTTCCAGCTCCTCGGGAACGTCCGCGAGCGCCTCACGCCAGTAGGAGGTCTGCCGGGACATCACGCTGTCGGGGTCGTTCCCGTCGCCGAGCAGCTGACGCTGCCAGAGCGCGTAGTCGGCGTACTGGACCGGCAGCGGCTCCCAGGCGGGAGCCCGGCCCGCGGCGCGGGCCTCGTAGGCGGTCGTCAGGTCCCGGGTGAGCGGGCCCTCCGACCAGCCGTCGCTGGCGATGTGGTGCATCACCACGACGAGGACCTGCTCGTCCAGGGTCCGGAACAGCCCTGCCCTGACGGGCAGTTCGGCGCCGAGGTCGAACGCGTACCGCCCGGCCTCGTCGATCGCCCCGGACAGCTCTGCCTGGGCGACCTCGGTCACCGTCAGCGCCCAGTCCAGCTCGTCGGGGGCGAGGATCCGCTGGTACGGCTCGCCGTCGACGATGTCGAAGACGGTGCGCAGGACCTCGTGGCGGCCGATCACGTCCCGTAGGGCGGCGTCGAGCGCGTCGGGGCGCACGTCGGCCGGCAGTCGCAGGACGACCGGGACGTTGTAGGTCGCGCTCGGGCCTTCCAGTCGGCTGATGAACCACAGCCGCCGCTGCGCGAAGGACAACGGGATCATCGGGACTCCTCCTGGTTGCGGCGCATCGGCTGCAACGCCGGGCGGGTTGTTTGCGCGGGTCGGGACTGCTCGGGCTGTTCGGCTTGTTCCTCGGGGTGCCCGAGTTGGGCGGCGAGGCCCGCCACCGTGGGTGCGTCGAAGAGCGCGGCGATCTCCACCTCGATGCCGAGCACCGTCCTGATCCGGTTGACCAGGCGGACGGCGAGGAGGGAGTGGCCGCCGAGGGCGAAGAAGTCGTCGTGCACACCGACCTCAGGGACACCCAGGACCTGGGCGAACGCCTCGCAGAGAACTTCTTCCTCGTGGCTCTCGGGGCCTCGGCCCGAGCCCGCCGCATCGGCGTAGTCCGGTGCGGGGAGGTTCTTGCGGTCGAGCTTGCCGTTGGCGGTCAGCGGGAGCGCGTCCAGGACGACCACCGCCGACGGAACCATGTACTCGGGGAGCCGCTGGGCAGCCGAGTCGCGGACGGCTCGTGCCAGGCCCTCGTCGGTCTCGTCGGGGTCGGTGGGGATGACGTAGGCGACGAGGCGGGTGTCTCCCGGGGTGTCCTCCCGGGCGATGACCGCCACCTGGGCCACCGCGCGATGCGCGGCCACCACGGCCTCGACCTCGCCCGGCTCGATACGGAAACCACGGACCTTGACCTGATCGTCGGCACGACCCAGGTACTCCAGGAGACCGTCCCCGCTCCAGCGGGCCATGTCACCCGTGCGATACATCCGTCCGGCAGGCTCGAAGGGGTTCGCCACGAAACGCTCGGCCGTCAGGCCTGGGCGCTTCACATAGCCCCGGGCGAGTTGGGTGCCCGCGATGTACAGCTCGCCGGCGACACCCGGGGCCACCGGACGCATCCGCGCGTCGAGGACGTACAGGCGGGTGTTGGCGATCGGGCGACCGATCGGGACCGTGTCCCCGACACTCCCGCCCGCCGAGATCTCGTACACGCAGCAGCCGACGACCGTCTCCGTCGGACCGTACTCGTTGACGATCACCGACTCCGGGGCCCGCACCAACCAGTCACGGACGACCGCACCCGAGAGGGCCTCGCCACCCACGACCCATGTGCGGGCCGATGCGGCCGCCTCCTCGGTGCCGAGCATCTCC
>NZ_QGGZ01000030.1 GCF_003148825.1 Streptomyces sp. CG 926 | reverse complement strand
AGGGACACGACGCCCTGCACGTCGGGAGTCTCCGCGAGCCGGGCGGCCAACGCCGCACGGTCAAGACCGGCCTCGGCCTCCAGGACCACGACCTCGGCCCCGGCCGCCACGAGGGCGTTCCGGACCTCCTCCACCGGAGCCTCACCACCGGGCGTCACCAGCAGCCACGCACCCGACAGACGGGCTGCCGAGGGGAGGCCCGTCGCACGCCATTCGGCGCGGTAGCGCCACGAGTCCAGGACCGACTGCTCGCGACGGCCCTTGCGCCAGGCGGAGAGCACGGGCAACCAGGCGTCGGCACCCGCCGCAGGGTCCGCCCCGACGGCTCCCGCGCCGTCGAGGACGGCCGTGAGGCCGGCCAGGTCCTGGCGTTCCACGGCGTCCCAGAAATCGGATTCCGCGGTGTCAACCGTTTCCACCACCTGGGCGCCGATGGTCACGCCCTCCAGCCAATAGCGCTGGTGCTGGAAGGCGTAGGTCGGCAGGGACACCCGGTTGCCGGAGGTGAACAGCTGCTTCCAGTCCACCGGAGCACCGGCCACATACGCCTCGGCCAGCGAGGTCAGGAAACGCTCCGCACCACCCTCCTCACGACGCAGCGAACCCACCGTCACCAGCGCACGATCCACCGCGTCACCGGTCTGCGCCACCGCCATCGTCAACACCGGATGCGGACTCGACTCGACGAAGAACGCATTGCCCTTCTCCATCAACAGACGCGTCACCGGCTCGAACTGCACCCGCTCGCGCAGATTCCGCACCCAGTACCCGGCATCCAGACCGGCCGTGTCCATCCGCTCACCCGACACCGTCGAATAGAAGGCGACGGGCGAGGACGTCGGCCGGATGTCGGCGAGTTCCCGCAGGAGGTCCTCGTTCAGGACATCCACCTGCGCGGAGTGGGAGGCGTAATCCACCGCGATACGGCGCGCCCGCACACCGTCCGCCTCGCACGAGGCGAGGAGTTCGTCGAGGGCGTCGGGCTCGCCGGAGACCACCACGGAGGCGGGTCCGTTGACGGCGGCGATGCCGATGCGGCCGTCGTAGGAGCAGATCCGCTCCTCGACGTCCGTGACGGGGAGGGACACGGAGACCATGCCGCCCTTCCCGGACAGCTTCTCCAGGACCAGGCGGGAGCGCACCGCGGCCACCCGGGCGCCGTCCTCCAAGGACAGACCACCGGCGACGCACGCGGCGGCCACCTCGCCCTGCGAGTGACCGATCACCGCAGCCGGCTCCACACCGAAGGAACGCCACACCGCGGCCAGCGACACCATCACCGCCCACAGCACCGGCTGGACCACGTCCACCCGGGCCCACAGCGGATCGTCCGCCTCACGGAACACGACATCCCGCAGCGACCAGTCGACCAACGGCGACAGCGCACGCTCACACGCCACCATCGACTCCGCGAACACCGCGGACGCATCCCACAACTCACGACCCATACCGACCCACTGCGAACCCTGACCCGGGAACACGAACACCACCCGGTCCCCAGCCGTCGCCGCGCCCGACGCCGCACGGGCGCCGGATTCTCCGGCGGCCACCGTGTGCAGGCCCTCGGCGAGGTCCGACAGCGAGCCGCCGAGCACCACGGCCCGGTGCTCCAGGCGTGCTCGGGTCGTCACCAGGGCATGCGCCACATCGGTGACGGCGAGGTTCGGCTCCCGCTCCACCAGGGCGGCCAGGCGTTCGGCCTGGCCCCGCAGTGCCGCGGACGAGCGGCCCGAGAAGACCCAGGGCACGATCGGCGACACGAGAGCCGGAACCGCAGGCACCTCGACGGCGGCCGGCTCGGCCGGCTCCTCCTCGGGAGCCTGCTCCAGGATGACGTGCGCGTTGGTACCACTCACACCGAAGGACGACACACCCGCACGACGCGGACGACCCAGCTCCGGCCACGGACGTTCCTCGGTGAGCAGCTCCACCGCACCCGAAGCCCAGTCCACCTTCGGTGTGGGCTCGTCCACGTTGAGGGTCTTGGGCAGCAGTCCTTCGCGCAGGGCGAGTACGGACTTGATCACGCCGGCCACACCTGCGGCGGCGCCCGTGTGACCGATGTTGGTCTTGACGGAGCCGAGCCACAGGGGCTGGTCGGCGGGCCGGTCCTGGCCGTAGGTGGCGAGCAGGGCCTGGGCCTCGATGGGGTCACCGAGCGTCGTACCCGTACCGTGCGCCTCCACCATGTCCACGTCGGACGCCGACAGACCGGCGTTCGCCAGAGCCTGACGGATCACCCGCTGCTGCGAAGGACCGTTCGGAGCACTCAGACCGTTCGACGCACCGTCCTGGTTGATCGCACTGCCCTGGATGACCGCGAGGACCTCATGGCCGTTGCGACGCGCGTCGGAGAGACGTTCCAGCACGATCATGCCGACGCCCTCGCCCCAGCCGATGCCGTCGGCAGCGGCTGCGAAGGCCTTGGTGCGCCCGTCCACGGACATGCCGCCGAGGGTGTCGAACTCGGCGAACGCGCCCGGCGTCGCCATCAGTCCGACGCCGCCGGTCAGCGCCAGGTCGCACTCCCCCGTACGTAGCGACTGCGCGGCGAGGTGCAGGGCGACGAGCGAGGAGGAGCAGGCCGTGTCCACGCTGACGGCGGGGCCCTCAAGGCCGAGTACGTACGAGACGCGGCCGGACATCACGCTGCCGGAGGAGCCGGTGACGGCGTATCCCTGACTGGCCGGGGAGTTCATCAGCAGCGCGCCGTATTCGACCGCCGTGCCACCGACGAAGACACCCGTGTCGGAGCCTCGCAGGGACTGCGGATCGATTCCGGTCCGCTCGATGGCCTCCCACGAGGTCTCCAGCAGCAGTCGCTGCTGCGGGTCCATCGCGGTCGCCTCACGCGGCGAGATCCCGAAGAACCCGGCGTCGAAGTCGCCGGCCTCGTGCAGGAATCCGGAGGGGCGGACGGTGCTGATGTTCCAGCGGTCCCAGCCTCGGTAGGACGGGAACTCGGACATGCCCTCCCGTTGTTCCACGACCACCCGCCACAGGTCTTCCGGCGAGGCGACGCCACCCGCGTAGCGGCAGGCCATGCCGACGATCGCGAGGGGTTCGTCCGTCGTGACCGCGCGGACCGTGGCCGACGAGGTCGCGATTTCCGTTCCGGAGCCGAGCAGTTCGGTCAGCAGGTGGGCCGCCAGCTGCTGCGGGTTGGGGTAGTCGAAGACGAGGGTCGCCGGAAGCTTGAGGCCCGTGGCGGCGGTCAGGAGGTTGCGCAGCTCCATGGCGGTCAGCGAGTCGAAACCGAGATCCTTGAACGGCTTCTCCGCGGTGATCTCCGCCGTGGAGGAGTGCGCCAGGATCCGGGCCACCTCGCGGCGCACCAGGTCGAGGAGGACGGAGACCTGTTCGGTCCGGCTGAGTTCGGCCAGTTCCGCGCGCAGGGCCGAGCCGACCGTGTCGTCGGAGGAGGGCGCGGCGGCGTCCTCGCTCAGGACGCGGGCCACCTCGGGGATGTCCTCGATGAGCGGGCGTCGGCGGGCCATGGTGTAGCCGGGGGTGAAGCGTTCCCAGTCCATGTCCGTGACGGTCAGCGCGGTCTCGTCCTGCTCGATGGCCTGCCGCAGCGCCTCGATGGCCAGGGCCGGGTCCATCGCCCGGACGCCTCGTCGGGACAGTTGCTCGGCGGTGCCGTCGGTGGCCATGCCGGTGGCTTTCCAGCCACCCCAGGAGACGGAGGTCGCGGTCAGACCGCGGGCCCGGCGCTCGCGGGCGAGCCCGTCCAGGTAGGCGTTGGAGGCGGCGTACCCGCCGTTGCCGGCGCTGCCCCAGACGGCTGCACCGGAGGAGAACAGTACGAACGCGTCCAGTTCGACGCCCAGTTCGGTCGTCAGGTCGTCCAGGTGGCGCCCACCGAGGATCTTGGCGGCCATCTGTGCTTCCAGATCGGCGAGTTCCAGCTCCCCGACGGTTCCGTAGCTGGCCACTCCCGCGGTGTGGAAGACGGCGGTCAGCGGGTGGTCGGCCGGAACGGCCTCGATGATCGCCGCGAGTGCGTCGCGGTCGGTGACGTCACACGCCACGACCGACACCTCCGCGCCCAGACCGCGCAGCTCGGCCGCAAGTTCTGCCGCGCCTTCGGCGGCCTCACCGCGACGGCTGAGCAGCAGAAGGTGCTCCGCACCGTCCTTCGCCAACCAACGCGCCAGATGCGCACCGATACCACCGGTACCACCGGTGATCAGCACCGTGCCCCGCGGATTCCACTCCCGGACCGGAACGGGGCTGCCGCCCAGAGGCGCGCGGACCAGACGACGGGCGTACGCACCCGACGACCGCACCGCGACCTGGTCCTCACCGTCGCCCGCGGCGAGCACACCGGTGAACCCGGCAGCCACCCGCTCGTCCCACACCAACGGAACGTCGACCAGACCACCCCACGTACCAGGCTGCTCCAGACCAGCCACCTGACCCAGCGCCCACAGCTGCGTCTGCGCCGGCAGGACCACATCGTCCCCGCCCACCGCCGCAGCACCACGCGTCAGCACCCACAAGGGCGCCTCCAACCCGGCCACCGCGAGGGCCTGCACCAAGGTCACCGTGGCCGACGTACCCTCCTCCTCGTCCCAGCCCAGGAGGGACACGACGCCCTGCACATCGGGAGTCTCCGCGAGCCGGGCGGCCAACGCCGCACGGTCAAGACCGGAACCGACCGCGATGGAGGTCACCTCGGCGCCGGCCGCCACCAGGGCGTCCCGGACCTCCTCCACCGGAGCCTCACCCTCCGGCGTCACCAGCAGCCACGCACCCGACAGACGACCGGAGGTGGGCACCGTCACCGAACGCCACACTGTGCGGTACCGCCACGAGTCGAGCGTGGACTGCTCCTGGCGGCCCTTGCGCCACGACGACAGCGCGGAGAGTACCGGTGCCCAGGCCTCCTCGTCCGCACCGGCGACCAGTTCGGCGATGCTTGCGACGTCCGCGCGTTCGACCGCACCCCAGAACGCGGCGTCGACGGGGTCGAGCGCACCGTCCGCGGTGGGTGCCACCGCGTCTTCCAGCCAGTAGCGCTGGTGTTGGAAGGCGTAGGTCGGCAGGGACACCCGGTTGCCCGAGGTGAACAACTGCTTCCAGTCCACCGGAGCACCGGCCACATACGCCTCGGCCAGCGAGGTCAGGAAACGCTCCGCGCCACCTTCCTCACGACGCAGCGAACCCACCGTCACCAGCGCACGATCCACCGCGTCACCGGTCTGCGCCACCGCCATCGTCAACACCGGATGCGGACTCGACTCGACGAAGAACGCATTGCCCTTCTCCACCAGCAGACGCGTCACCGGCTCGAACTGCACCCGCTCCCGCAGATTCCGCACCCAATACCCGGCATCCAGACCGGCCGTGTCCATCCGCTCACCCGACACCGTCGAATAGAACGCGATGGGTGAGGACTTCGGGCGGATGTCCGCGAGCTCCCGCAGGAGGTCCTCGTTCAGGACATCCACCTGCGCGGAGTGGGACGCGTAATCCACCGCGATACGACGCGCCCGGACACCGTCCGCCTCACACGAGGCGAGGAGCGCGTCGAGGGCGTCGGGCTCGCCGGAAACCACCACGGAGGCGGGCCCGTTGACGGCGGCGATGCCGATGCGGCCTTCGTAGGAGGAGATCCGCTCCTCGACGTCCGTGACGGGCAGGGACACGGAGACCATGCCGCCCTTCCCGGACAGCTTCTCCAGGACCAGGCGGGAGCGCACCGCGGCCACCCGGGCACCGTCCTCCAAGGACAGACCACCGGCGACGCACGCGGCGGCCACCTCGCCCTGCGAGTGGCCGATCACGGCGGCGGGTTCGACGCCGAAGGAACGCCACACCGCGGCCAGGGACACCATCACCGCCCACAGCACCGGCTGGACCACGTCCACCCGGGCCCACAGCGGATCATCCGCCTCACGGAAGACCACGTCCCGCAGCGACCAGTCGACCAACGGCGACAGCGCACGCTCACACGCCACCATCGACTCCGCGAACACCGCGGACGCATCCCACAGCTCACGGCCCATACCGACCCACTGCGAACCCTGACCCGGGAACACGAACACCACACCACTGGCGGAGGCGCTGCCGCGGATCACGGTCGGAGCGTTGGTTCCCTCGGCGATGGAGCGCAGCCCGTGCAGGAGTTCGTCGGTGGTGCTGCCCACCACCACCGCGCGCTCGTCGAAGGCCGAGCGGGTCGTGGTCAGGGCGTGCCCGATGTCGATCGGGGTCGTGGTGCCGGGGTTCTGGGCCAAGTGAGCGGCCAGTCGTGCGGCCTGGTCCCGCAGCGCGGCTTCGTTCCGGCCGGAGACCACCCACGGCACGGGCCCGCTGAGCGCAGGAGTACCCGCGTCGGCGACCGGCTCCGCCGGCTCGACCTCGGGGGCCTGCTCCAGGATGACGTGCGCGTTGGTACCGCTGATACCGAACGAGGACACACCCGCACGACGCGGACGACCCGTCTCCGGCCAGGCGCGGTTCTCGGTCAGGAGTTCCACGGCGCCGGCGGACCAGTCCACCTCGGGCGTCGGCTCCTGGACGTGGAGGGTCTTGGGGAGCAGTCCTTCGCGCAGGGCGAGTACGGACTTGATCACGCCCGCCACACCCGCGGCGGCACCCGTGTGACCGAAGTTGGACTTGACGGAGCCGAGCCACAGGGGCTGGTCCGCGGGCCGGTCCTGACCATAGGTGGCCAGCAGGGCCTGCGCCTCGATCGGGTCACCGAGCGTCGTACCCGTACCGTGCGCCTCCACCATGTCCACGTCGGACGCCGACAGACCGGCGTTCGCCAGAGCCTGACGGATCACCCGCTGCTGCGAAGGACCGTTCGGAGCACTGAGACCGTTCGACGCACCGTCCTGGTTGATCGCACTGCCTCGGAGAACGGCCAGGACCTCGTGACCGTTGCGACGCGCGTCCGAGAGGCGCTCGACCACGATCATGCCGACGCCCTCGCCCCAGCCGGTGCCGTCGGCGTCCGAGGAGAACGCCTTGCACCGGCCGTCGCCGGCCATGCCGCCGAGGTTGTCGAACTCGGCGAACGCGCCGGGTGTGGCCATGATCGTCACGCCGCCCGCCAGTGCCATGTCGCACTCGCCGTTGCGCAGGGACTGCGCGGCGAGGTGCAGGGCCACCAGCGAGGAGGAGCAGGCCGTGTCCACCGTGACGGCAGGGCCCTCAAGGCCGAGTACGTACGAGACGCGGCCGGACATCACGCTGCCGAGGGCTCCGGTCATGCCGTAGCCGCTGTCGGCCTCGGCCGAGTTCATCAGGACGGTGGGGTAGTCCTGCGGTCCGCCGCCGACGAAGACACCGGTCGCACTGTTGCGCAGCGACCAGGGGTCGATTCCGGCGTGCTCGACGGCCTCCCACGAGGTCTCCAGCAGCAGCCGCTGCTGCGGGTCCATCGCGGCCGCCTCACGCGGCGAGATCCCGAAGAACCCGGCGTCGAACTCGCCCGCCTCGTGCAGGAATCCGGCACGGCCGACCGCCGGTGCGCCCCAGCGCTCCCAGCCGCGGTCGGTGGGGAACTCGGTCAGCTCGTCGCGGTTCTCGACGACCAGCTGCCACAGGTCACCCGCCCCGCGCACCCCGCCGGGGTAGCGGCAGGCCATTCCCACGATGGCGAGCGGCTCGTCGTCGGCCGCGCGTCCGGCGGGCGCCACGGCACCGACGGCGGCCGGGCCGCCGGTCAGCTCGGTGTGCAGGTGCGTGGCGAGCTGGTTCGGGGTGGGGTAGTCGAAGACGAGGGTGGCGGGCAGCCGCAGGCCGGTGGCCCGGTTCAGGCGGTTGCGCAGGTCCATCGCCGTCAGGGAGTCGAAGCCGAGGTCCCGGAAGGGCCGGCCCGCGGTGATCTCGGCGGTGGAGCCGTGCGACAGCACCTGGGCGGCTTCGCCGCGCACCAGTTCCAGCAGCAGGGTCCGTTGTTCGGGTTCGGCCATCCCGGCGAGGGTTTCCCGCAGGCCGACACCCGTCGGGTCCAGTACGTCCCCGCCCGTGGCGGTCTTGTCCAGGGCCGGACCGACTTCGGGGATGTCCTCGATGAGCGGGCGCCGGCGGGCCATGGCGTAGCCGGGGGTGAACAGCTCCCAGTCCATGTCCGTGACGGTCAGCGAGGTCTCGTCCTGCTCCAGGGCCTGTCGCAGGGCCAGGGCCGCCTGCGCGGGGTCGAGCAAGCGCACACCACGGCGCAGGAGCTGCTCGGCCGTGTCACCTTCGGCCATCGCGGTGTCCTGCCAGCCGCCCCAGGAGACGGAGGTCGCGGTCAGACCGCGGGACCGGCGCTCGCGGGCCAGACCGTCCAGGAACGCGCCCGCGGCAGCGTTGGCGCCGTTGTTCGCGCTGCCCCAGACGGCGGCGCCGGAGGAGAACAGCACGAACGCGTCCAGCTCGACGCCCAGTTCGGACGTGATCTCGTCCAGGTTCCGCGCACCGCGGACCCGGGCGGAGAGGATCTCGTCGAAGTGTTCGGGTGTGGCCAGGGCGAGTTCGGCGTAGCCGGATATGCCGGCGGTGTGGAAGACGGCGGTCAGCGGGTGCTCGGCCGGAACGGCCTCGATGATCGCCGCGAGGGCGTCGCGGTCGGTGACGTCACACGCCACGACCGACACCTCCGCACCCAGACCCCGCAGCTCGGCCGCGAGCTCCGCCGCCCCTTCGGCCGCCTCACCGCGACGGCTGAGCAGCAGGAGATGCTCCGCACCGTCCTTCGCCAGCCAACGCGCCAGATGCGCACCGATACCACCGGTACCACCGGTGATCAGCACCGTGCCCCGCGGATTCCACTC
>NZ_QGGZ01000029.1 GCF_003148825.1 Streptomyces sp. CG 926 | reverse complement strand
TTCAGAATCGAGAAATCGACCGCCAGCATGAACTGCGCCACCAGCAGCACCACAAGAACCAACTTCAGACGCCCGTCCAACCGAACGGGCCCCTCCGTTCCCGTATCGACCCGCGCACCTTCGACGACCGACATCGCCGACCACATCCTCTCGATCACGCAACGACCTGTTGCGTCATCGACTCTGGACCGGTCGGAAAGGGTTACCCAGCCCCCTGGTGTTGCTGGCGCCGGGCAAGCTAGCACTCCCAGGGCCACCTTCCCGGGCACCGTTCGGCGCCCTCCCCCGGCACACTGGAACGCATGGACACACCGACTGCTCTGGGCGAATTCCTCCGCACTCGTCGCGCCCAGCTCCAGCCCGAGGACGTCGGGCTCCCCTCCCACGGCACCCGTCGGCGCGTGCCCGGGCTGCGGCGCGAAGAGCTCGCCCTCCTGGCCGGCGTGAGCATCACCTACTACACGCACCTGGAGCAGGGGCAGAGCACGAACGCCTCGGACAGCGTCCTCGACGCCTTGGCCCGCGCCCTGCGCCTGACCCCGGACGAGCACGCGCACCTGCTGAACCTCGCCCGGCCGCCGCGTGCCAAGCGGGACCGGTCGCCGCGTCCCGAGTACGCCCGGGACACCACGCGGCGGCTGATCACCTCGATGCCGCACGTCCCGGCCGTGGTCCTGGACGGCCGCAACAACGTGCTCGCCTGGAATCCGCTGGGGCACGCGCTGCTCGCGGGGCACGTGGACATCGCGAGCCCCGACGACCCGGCCGGCCGGCCGAACCTCACGCGGATGCTGTTCCTGGACCCGCACACCCGGGAGCTCTACACGGACTGGAAGAGCGAGGCGCGGGTCGCCCTGGCGGCCCTGCGCCTGGTCGCCGGGCGCAATCCGGAGGACCGCGCGCTCGCCGAGCTCATCGGGTCGCTCATGCTGCAGAGCCCCGACTTCGCCTCGCTGTGGTCGAAGCACCCCGTACGGGACTGCACGGTCGGTACCAAGACCTTGCACCACCCGGTCGTGGGCCCGATGACCCTCGACTTCGAGAACCTGAACCTCACCGACGGCACCAACCACCGGATGCTGCTCTACAGCGCCCCCGAGTCCTCCCCCTCCGACGCGGCGCTGCGCATGCTGTCGAGCCTGACGGCAGCGTCCACGGCGTCCACGGGGGCTACGGCGGCCAGGCACGACAGCCCGAAGCCCGCGTCTGCGGATGCGGACGCGGGCGGGGAGGCGTAGAGCGGTACGGGAGCGGGTCGGGCGGGCAGGTCGGGCGGGCAGGTCGGGCGGCGGGCGGTCAGGTGGTGCGGTGCCCGCCACCCGCCGCCGCGGCGACCGGAGCCGGAGCGGAAGCCGGGTCCTGGACCACGCCCTGGCCCTGGCCCTCGTACGGCGCGCCGGCCGGGTCCGGGGCGGGCCGCGTACGGGGCTTGGCGCGGCCGAAGCGGCGCATGGCGGGCATCTCGACGAAGCGGAACAGGAGCCAGCCGCCCAGCAGGGACGCCGCGAAGAAGCCCGCGATCACCAGCAGGGCGACCGGGACGCTGTAGGTGTTCTCGCCCAGCAGGGAGCGGAGGTAGAAGATCGTGACGCCCTGTACGAGGTAGAAGCCGAAGGACACCTCGCCGAGCCACACCATGGGCCGGCTGCGCAGGAAGGTGGCCCGGTCGTCCACGTCGGCCTGGGCGGTGGCGCCGATGAGCGCGGCGACCGGGACGATCGTGGCGACGACGAAGCCGTACTGGAACGGGGCGACGAGTGCGGCGGCGTAACCGAGGACGGTCAAGGCCAGCGCGGCGCCGAAGCCGACGCGCCGCGGCCAGAGTCCGGCCAGGACGACGCGGGCGAGCAGGATGCCGAGGGCGAACTCGAAGACGCGGCCCAGCGGCAGCAGGTATCCGAACCAGAACTGCATGTCGGAGACGGGAGTGATGGCCGACTTCGGGGTGTCGGGGACGACGTAGGTGGAGACCAGCTGGACGGCGACCATGCCGACGACCATCAGGGCGCTCCACACCCACAGCGCCGCGCCCCGGATCTTGCGGATCGGGACGATGAGCAGCGGGAAGAGGACGTAGAAGAGCAGTTCGCTGCCGAGGGACCAGCTCGGCGGGTTCACGCTCAGGTTGATGCTCGCCTGCGGGAACCAGGTGTGGACGAGGAACAGGTTGGGCAGCCAGTCGGCCACGCTGGTGACGGCGGCGCCGGCGAAGAGGACCATCGCCGCGGCGAAGACGACGATGTGGTTCGGGAAGATCTTCAGGAGTCTTCGACGGAGGAACGCCGTGACGCGTTCGCCGGGCCGCGAGGCCCAGGCGAGGACGAAGCCGGAGAGGACGAAGAAGAACGAGACGCCGAGGTAGCCGGCCTTGCCGAAGGCGGTCGAGAACCCGTCGGCGATCGAGGCGTCGGCGAAAGGATTGATCGGGGCGTTCGGCGGTATCGGGGAGTCGCTCAGGGACGAGTGGAAGAAGAAGACGGAGAGTGCGGCGAAGAACCGCAGGCCGGTCAGTGAGGGCAGCTTCGCCCGCTTCGCGGCGTCGGGGGACGTCGTGGAGGCCACAGGAATCGCTCTTTCTGGAGTGGGGTTCGTCGGGGACGGCGGCCGGGACCGGGCTCCGGGGTGCGGTGCGCGGTCCCGGCGGCGCGAAGGGGCGTACGGGACTGCCGGGAGAGACGGGAGGGGCGTACGGGACTGCCGGGAGGGGCGGGAGAGCGCGGCAGGCGCGGCCAGGGCCTACTGCTCGATCTCGTTGCGGTAGACCATGAGCTTGGCGTCCTTGGCCACGTAGTAGTTCTGGACGGAGTAGGCGATGGTGGCGAAGTCGAGGCGGCCGTCCCCGTTGAAGTCGGCCGTGGCGATGCGGGCCACGGACTCCTCGGAGACCCGCCACTTGGCCCAGACGCCGTTGGCCGCGTCGATCGCCTTGTAGTACATGACGCCCTGCCAGGGCCACGGTCCGCGCAGTGCCACGAGGAACTCCTCGTCGCCGTCGCCGTCGAAGTCGGCGCAGACGATCTGGTGGCCGGGGCCCTCGCCGTTCTCGTTGGGGTCGCCGTACACGTCGAGCAGGACGCGGTTCCAGCCCTCGCCGCCCTCGGCCTTGGTGTAGACGGCCACGGTGTTGCCGTGGAAGGGCTCGATGGCGGCGACGTAGGCCATCGGGTCGTCCCCGAGCCGGCCCGCGTTGAGGTCGCCGCTGCCGCGGAAGCCGGTCTGCTCGAACTGGGTGAGCTCGCCCGTGCCGATCAGCTCGCGGACCCATTCCTGGCGGGCCTCGTCGAACCACAGCCAGGTGACGCCCTCGTCGGAGGCCAGCAGCAGGGATTCGAGGTCGGAGCCGGGGACCAGACCCCGCTTCTTCTCGGCACCGTGGATCATCCGGAAGTGGCTGTCGTCGATGACGGTCATCGGCCACTCCTCGGCCGTGTGCACGTCGTCGGGCTGGGTGAACAGCACGACGGGCAGGACGGCGTGGACGTCCTCCTTGGCGACGATCGGGAGGCCGATGATCTGGAGCCGGTCGGTGCGGGTGAAGTGGCCGGCGCGCAGGCGGTGCATGCCGGTGGCGCGGCCGACGTAGTGCCGCTTCCAGCGCGACTCGTCCTTGTCGGGGGTGCCCGGGTTCTCCAGCCAGTCGATCTTGCCGCCTTCGGTGTTGGCGTCGTGGATCGTGCCGATCGGGCCGTAGAGGTCGTAGCAGACGATGACGTCGGGGTGGCCGTTGCCGCTGACGTCGGCGAAGTCGGCGCCGACGGGCATCTTGATGCGGTCGGCTATCAGCCGGCGGGTCCAGTCGCCGTCGTTGGCGTACCAGTAGATCTCGCCGAGGCGCAGCCCGTATCCGAACAGGTCGGGCTTGCCGTCGCCGTCGATGTCGGGCGCCTCCAGCCAGTAGCCGTCGCGGAGCTGGTCGGCCACGACCTCGGCGGTGAACTTCGGGGTGCGCAGGCCGGTTTCGGTGTTCTTGCCGGTGCCGTTGCTGGTGCTGGTGCTAGTGCTGGTCACGAGTGGTTCTCCAGACGGGTCGAGAAGGGCAGGGTGCGCAGGGCGCGGGGGACGGGGTGGTACTCGATGGCGAGCCAGATGCAGTCGGTGTCGGCCCGGTACTGGTGCATCGGGTAGTGGTAGCTGCAGTGGGGGCCGGTCGCGCAGAAGGGGTCCGGGGTGGTGTAGCCGGGGCTCATCAGGACGTCCTGGTAGAGGGAGGCCCGGTCTTGGTTCCGGAACCGCTGCATGCGCCCGAGGCCGTGGACCTGGGTGTGGACCTCGATGAAGTCGTGCTGGTTGTGGACGGCGCAGTCGGTGCCGGCCGGCGAGAACCAGAGGTTGGCCCGGACGTTGAACTCGCGCAGGTCCATGGCGCTCTCGCGCTCGCCGAGTACGTGGGCCGGGTCGAACAGGACGGTGTCGATGTCCTCCTGGGGGCTGCGGTACAGGGCGGTTTCGCGGGGGAACTCGCCGGGGCCGAGTAGGTCGGCCAGGTGGGACCAGCCGGGTTCCGCGGTGATGCCGGTGATGTCGGTGCCGTCGGGCACGGTGCGCAGCAGGAGCAGCGCGTCGGCCTTCTCGATGCGGGCGTCGGCGAGGACGGTCGAGGAGAGCGGGGGGATGGTCTTGCGGAACTCCTCGGCGATCGTCACGGGTGTCACGCCGGGATTGACCACGATGGTGCGGCCTTCGACGAGGTAGTCCACGGCGTCGCGGACGAGCGCGGCCCTCAGGTACGGGGTGCTGAAGTTCAGCGGGCGTTCGACGGCGGACGGGGTGGCGCTCATACGGCTGCTTCCTCTCCGGAGTTCCGGGGTTTCGGGGTTCGGGGTTTCGGGGTTCAGGTGCGGGCGAAGTCGGCCGTGCGGGCGAGCTCGACGCTGAGCTCGTCGACGGCGCTGTCGGGGACGAAGGGCTCGGGCGCGGGTCCCAGGCCGAAGAAGTGGGCGAGGGCCGCGACCGTGCGGTCGGTGGCGCGTCCGTCGCCGTACGGGTTGGCGGCGGTGGCCATCCGGTCGTACTCGGCGCGGTCGCGCAGCAGCGCCAGGGTGCGGGTGACGATGCCCTCGGTGGCCGTGCCGACCAGGCAGGCGGTGCCGGCGACGATGGCCTCGGACCGCTCGGTGACATCGCCGAGGACCAGCGTGGGCTTGCCGAGCGCGGGCCCTTCCTCCTGGCTGCCGCTGCTGTCCGAGACGATGACGTCGGCGCGGCCCATGAGCTTGCAGAAGCTGAGGTAGGGCAGCGGGTCGACGACGGTGATGCCCGGGTGGCCGCCGATGTACGGGAGCAGAGCCTCGCGGACGACGGGGTTGCGGTGCAGCGGGACGACGACGCGGACGCCGGGCTCGTCGGCGATGCGGGCGAGGGCCTGGCCGATCTGCGGCAGGTGCGGCCAGGCCTCGCGGCGGTGCGCGGAGGCCAGGACGACGCGGCGCGGGTCGCTGTCGAGGTCGGCCAGGGCCGGGTCGCCGTAGCTCTCGGCGCGGCCGCTGGCCCAGCGCAGGGCGTCGATGACGGTGTTGCCGGTGACGGTGATCGCGTCGGCGGCGATGCCCTCGCGCAGCAGGTTGGCCAGGTTGCCGGGGGTGGGGGCCAGGTGGAGGGCGGCGACCTGTGCGACGAGCCGTCTGTTGCCCTCCTCGGGGAAGGGCGAGCCGAGCCGGCCGCTGCGCAGTCCGGCCTCGACGTGGACGACGGGGATCCGCTGGTGGAATCCGGCCAGGGCTCCGGTGAGGGTGGTGGCGGTGTCGCCGTGGACGAGGACCGCGTCGGCGGGCGCGGTGGCGAAGTAGTCCTCCAGGCCGCGCAGCGAGCGGTAGGTGACCTGGGAGAGCGTCTGCTTGGGGGCCATCACTTTCAGGTCGACGTCGGCGGTGAGCCCGAACGCCTCCAGGGTGTCGTCCAGCATCTGGCGGTGCTGCCCGGTGGAGATCACGACGGGCTCGAAGCGCGGGTCGTCCTGCAGGGCGCGGATGACGGGCGCGAACTTGATGGCTTCCGGCCGGGTGCCGAGGACTACGGCGACGGAACGCATGGCTTCCTCATCTTTCTGACACGTTGGGAATCGAGCCGTGGCGGGGCGTACGAGGGCGCGGCACGGCGGTGTACCGCGGGCCTGTCGAGAGGGGGTGGCCAGGGGATCGGATCTCACTGCGAGGGGCTTTTCAGCTGCCCTCTTCCGGCCAAGACACAGCTTTCCCGGAGCCGGCCGGGGAGTCAACGAACGCCCGCGGCCACTCGAACGGTTGGGCGGGAACGACACAAGCCCCGCACTCCGGGACCGGAGTGCGGGGCTTGTGACCAGGGCTTACCTGTGGGGGGGGTGGGGCGGCGTCAGGCTCGGGCGGGCTTGATCGACATGGAGTGGCGGAAGAAGTCGGACGGGTCGTACTTCCTCTTCACCTGTTGCAGGCGCGGGTAGTTGCCCTTGTAGTAGAGCGTCTGCCACGGCACGCCGGACCTGTTGCGGCCGGGGTCGGTGATGTCGCGGTCGGGGTAGTTGATGTAGCAGCCGTCGGTGCTGTCGTCGATCAGTGGTACGCCGCCGGTCGCCGAGAAGAAGTCCTCGTACAGGTCGCGCAGCCAGCCCAGGTAGTACGCGTCCTCGCTCTCGTCCTGCCAGAAGGTCTGGAAGCACATCTTGAAGATGGACGAGCGCTGCGCGTTGGCCGTGGCGTCCGGCGCGGCGGCGTTGACCTGCCCCCCGAAGGAGAAGAGCACCAGCATGGTGTCCGGATTCTTGAAGTCCGGCCGACTCATGTACCGGTAGAGCGCGGAGATCTGATGGTCGGTGAAGTTCTTGCGCATGTAGGCGGATTTGTGCCCGCCGCGTGAGGTGGGATCGGTGATGACCGGGTTGTTGGTGCCGACCAGTCTGGTCGCCTGGAGCCAGGGCAGGGTCCTGGGCTCCGCGAGCTGCGGCATGGCGGGCAGCTCGCCGGTGGGGCGGGTGAGGGCCTTCGGGGTGACGCCCGTGCCGGCCGTGATGGCCGCCAGGTAGTCGTCGAGGAGTCTTCTCGCGTTCGGCACCGTGGCATCGACCTGGGTGAACATGCCCAGGCTGCCGTGCGCCTTGGAACTGACGTTGAACAGGCTGGAGAGGTTGCGGTAGGGGGAGTCGGGCGCGCTGTTGGCGGCGTGCCAGGCGCCGAAGTTCTTCAGCAGCCGCGCGAACTTCGCCTCCGTCAACTGCTCCCAGGGGAAGTCCACGGCGCTGACCAGGACCTTCGACGGCGGGGAGATCAGTTGCTCGGAGGGCTCGGAGCCCTTGGCTCCCGGGGAGCGGAACCAGTAGCGGGTCACCAGGCCGAAGTTGCCGCCACCCCCACCGGTGTGCGCCCACCACAGCTCCCGGTTCGGGTCCTCCTTCTCCCGGGTGGCCACGACGGTGCGGACGCCGCCCTTCCCGTCGGTCACCACCACCTCGACGGCGTAGAGGTGGTCGACGACCAGGCCGTGGGCCCGGGAGAGCAGGCCGTAGCCGCCGCCGGCTATGTGTCCGCCGGCCCCCACGCTGTAGCAGATACCGCCGGGGATGGTGACGCCCCAGCCCTTGTAGAGGGCCTCGTAGACGTTGATCAGGCGGGCGCCCGCCTCGACGACGAACGCGCGGAACTTCGGGTCGTAGCCGACGTGCGTCATCTCCGAGAAGTCGATGATGACCTGGGTGCCGGAGTGGGCGGCGAAGTCGGCGAAGCAGTGGCCGCCGCTGCGTACCGAGACCCGCTTGCCGGCTCGGACCGCCTCTCTCAGCGCGCGTTCGGCGTCCGCGGTCGAGCGGACCATCTTGATGTACTCCGGTCGGGCCACGAACCGTTGGTTGTTGCCGGTGGTGAGCATGTCGTAGCGCGGATCGCCCGGCCTGACGACGGAACCGGTCCCGGCGGCCGCGGCGCGGGCCGCTTCGCCGGAGGCCTCGGGGGCGTGGCCGGCGGCTGCCGCGACGGGCCCGGACAGGGCGCCGGCCACCGCCGCGCCCGTGACGACGGCCGCGCTACGGGTGAGCATGGTCCGGCGATCGACACCGTTCATGTGCGTCTACCTCGTCTTCTGTTCGACGTTGGAGTGGGTGCCGTACCCGGCACCTGATGCGTTCGTGAGTGGTGCGGTGGGGAGCTCGGCGTCGGGCCCCGGCTGCGGCCCGACGCTCCCCCGCTTCCCGTGGCTCCCGTGGCCGCGGCGGTCGAGCCGGCCGGAGAGCGCCGCGGTGCCCAGGCCGGCCGCGGCCAGTCCGGCACCGATCCAGGTCGGCGAGGTCCACCCGAGGCCGTGGGCGACGGCGAGGCCGCCGAGCCAGGCCCCGAGGGCGTTGCCGAGGTTGAAGGCCGCGATGTTCGCCGCGGAGGCGAGGGCCGGGGCCCCCGCGGCCTGCTGCATCACCCGTGCCTGCAGCGGCGGCACCGTCGCGAATCCGATCGCCCCGAAGGCGGCCAGGGTGATCGCGGCGGGCAGGGCGGCGTGCGCGGTGAAGGTGAAGATCACCAGGACCAGGCAGAGGCCGCCGAGGATGAGGTACAGGCTGGGCATCAGGGCCCGGTCGGCGGCCCGGCCGCCGAGTACGTTGCCCACGCACAGCCCGACGCCGAAGAGGACGAGGAGCCAGGCGACCGCGCCGTCGGAGAAGCCGGCCAGCTCCGTCATCATCGGCGCGAGGTAGGTGAAGGAGGCGAAGACCCCGCCGAAGCCGAGGACCGTGGTCGTCAGCGCCAGCCACACCTGGGGCTTGCGGAAGACGGCGAGTTCACCGCGCAGGGCTCCGCGTTCCGGCGCGGGCTGCGCCGGCACCAGCGCGATCAGGCCGAGCAGTCCGACGATCCCGATGCCGGTGACGGCCCAGAAGGTCGAACGCCAGCCGGACTCCTGGCCCAGGAAGGTGCCCAGTGGTACGCCGAGCACATTGGCCAGGGTGAGGCCGGTGAACATCAGGGCGATCGCGCTGGCCCGCCGGTCGGGGGCCACCAGGTCGGCGGCCACGACGGACCCGATCCCGAAGAACGCGCCGTGCGTGAGCGCGGCGATCAGCCGCCCGCCCATGAGGGCGGTGTAGTCGCCGGCGAGGGCGCAGAGCAGGTTGCCGACGATGAAGACGGCCATCAGGACGACGAGCATGGTCTTGCGCGGCAGTCGGGCGCCGGCCGCCGTCATCAGCGGTGCGCCGACGACCACGCCGAGGGCGTAGCCGGTGACCAGCATGCCGGCGGAGGGGATGGACACGGACAGGTCGTCGGCGACCTCCGGGAGCAGACCGACGATCACGAACTCGGTCGTCCCGATGCCGAAGGCACCTATGGCGAGGGCGAGGAGGGAAGCGCGCATCGGCCCGGTCAGACCTGTCGCAGGGCGCCGCCGTCGACGCTCCACTCGGCACCGGTGACCTGCCCCGCGAGGGGTGAGAGCAGGTACGCGACGACGCCGGCGACGTCGTCGGGGCTGCCGATGCGGCCGCTGGGGAGTCGGCGTACCTCACGGATGAAGTGGTCGACGGCCTCGTCGGCCGGGAGGCCGTAGCGCTCGCCGAGCTGCTCGGCGAAACCGCCGGGAGCGTCGAAGAGCGCCGTCCGGGTGGGGCCGGGCGAGACCACGTTGGAGCGTACGCCGCGTAGGCCGAACTCCGCGGCGAGGGACTTGGAGAGGGAGAGCAGCGCCGTCTTGGTGGCGGCGTAGTCGACGATGGCCGGGTCGGGGAAACGGGCGGCCTCGCTCGCGATGTGTACGAGGGCGCCCGCTCCGGTGTCCAGGAGCGCGGGGAGGGCGGCGCGGGTCATGCGGACCGCGGAGTGGAAGTTGACCTCGAAGGTGTGCTTCCACTGCTCGTCGGTCACGTCGAGGAAGCCGGTACGGGACTCCAGCGCGCCGACGTTGTTGACGAGGCCGTCGAGCCGGCCGTGGCGTTCGAGGACCGTGTCGGCCACGTGGCGGGCCGCGTCGGGGTCGGTGAGGTCGGCGGCGACGGTGCTGACCCGGTCGCCGAGGGCTTCGGTGCTCCAGGGCTTGCGGGCGACACCGACGACGGTGGCGCCTTCGGCGGCGAGGAGGCGCACGGTCGCCTCGCCGATTCCGGACGACGCGCCGGTCACGAGGTACACGCGGTTTTCGATTCGGAGGTCCATCACGTTCCTTGAGGAGGGGAGACCTTGGGGAGGGGAGCCCTTGGGAGCCCTTGGGAGGGGGAAGCGGCCCGGCACGGTCGGGGGTCCGGTGGTACCGGCCCGTGTCGGGCCGCTTCCAGGGGGGTCCTCGGTCGGGAACCGTCAGCCGGCGACGGGGGCGTGCGCGGCCTTGTTCCGGAGGAAGAGGACGGTGGTGAGGATGCCGACCACGACGACGGCGGTGTTCACGATCACCGCGGTCGTGATGCCGGCGTGGATGTCGGTGTTCGCCGCGACCACCGCCGACATGATCGGGGTGCCCATGGTGATACCGATCTGCTGGGTCATGGTCGCCAGACCGGTGGCCATGCCCTGCTCGTGGTCGGGCAGACCGGTGGTCGCGGTGACCATGAAGCCGACGATCACGAGCATGTTGCCGATGCCGCCGGCGAAGGTGGCGATGAGCAGCAGCCACATGCTCGCCGAGGTCTCACCGAGCGCGATCAGACTCAGCGTCGCGACCGCCTGGAGGAGACCACCCACGATCAGCGTCGTGCGGGTACCGGTCGCACCGATCACGCGAGGCGCGATCGAGCCGCCGATCACCGTGCCGACACCCAGTACGCCGAAGGACAGACCCGCCGTCAGCGGCGAGAAGTCCAGGACTTCCTGCAGGTAGAGGGTCATCAGGAAGACCAGGCTGGTCTCGGTGAGGAACGCGATCAGACCCGCGATGTTGCCCCACGCCACCGTCTTCTTCTTCAACACCGACACGGGGACGAGAGGAGCCGCGCTCTTCGACTCGAT
>NZ_QGGZ01000028.1 GCF_003148825.1 Streptomyces sp. CG 926 | reverse complement strand
CGAACACCGACACCAAATTCGCCAACGCCCCATGACCCACCCCCACACCCTTCGGACGACCCGTCGAACCCGACGTATAGATCACATAGGCGAGGTTCGCGGGGGTGGTGTGCCTGGAGGGGGCGACGGCGGGCATGTGGTCGAGGCCGGTGAGGGTGGCGGGGTCGTCGAGCCAGACGACGTGTTCGACGCCGAGCCGGGCGGCCGCGCCTTCGGCGGCGTCGCGGGTGCTGACGACGGCACGGGCTCCGCTGTCGCGGAGGATGTAGGACAGGCGCTCCTCGGGGTGCTCCGGGTCCAGCGGTACGTAGGCGCCGCCGGCCTTCCAGACGGCCAGGATGCCCACGAGCATGTCGAGGCCGCGGGGAAGGCAGAGGCCGACGACCGATTCGCTGCTGACGCCGAGGTCGAGGAGGTGGTGGGCGAGGCGGTTGGCGCGGGTGTCGAGCTCCGCGTACGTGAGTTCCGTGCCCTCGAAGACGGCGGCGACGGCCTCGGGGGTCAGCTGCGCGTGTGCCTCGAAGAGGTCGGGGACGAGGGCGGCTTCGTCGTCGGTCGTGGTGGCGTTCCACTGGTGCAGGATCAGGTCGCGCTCGGTCTCGGTGAGCACGTCGACGGCGCTGAGGCGGGTGGCGGGGGCGGTGACCAGCGCGGTGAGGGCGCGGGCGAGCCGCTCGGCGAGCTGGGTGGCCGTGTCCTGCTCGAACAGGTCGGCGGCGACGATCACGGATCCGTGCAGGCCCGAGGGAGCGCCTTCGGCGTCGACGTGCTCGTCGACGGCGATCTCGAGGTCGAACTTCGCGATCTTCTTGAGGTTGGCGGTCACGTCGTCGGTGGCGACGTCGGCGAGCGAGCCGGCGCGTACGGCTCCGAGGTCGACCTGCGCCTGGGTGGCGTGGTCGACGGAGAGCATGACCTGGAAGAGGGGGTGGCGGGCGAGGGAACGGGCCGGGGCGAGCTCCTCGACGAGCTTCTCGAACGGCACGTCCTGGTTCGCCATCGCCGCCAGGCTCGTCTCGCGCACCCGGTTCAGAACCTCACGGAACGTCGGGTCGCCGGACAGATCCGTCCGCAGGACGAGCGTGTTGACGAAGAAGCCGACCAGGTCTCTGAGGGCCACGTCGGTGCGGCCGGCGACCGCGGTGCCGACGGGGATGTCGGTACCGGCGCCGAGCTTCGACAGCGTCATCGCGAGGACGGCCTGGAGGGCCATGAAGGTGGTGACGCCTTCGGCGCGCGCGAGGTCCCGCAGGCGTGCGTGGACGTCGGCGGGGACGCTGAAGGGGGCGCTGAGTCCCTGGTGGGAGGGGACGGGCGGGCGGGGGTGGTCGAACGGCAGGGCCAGTTCCTCGGGGGCGTCGGCGAGTGTCTCGCGCCAGAAGGCGACCTGGCGGGATCCGACGCTGTCGGGGTCCGCCGAGTCGCCGAGGAGCTCGCGCTGCCACAGCGCGTAGTCCGCGTACTGCACCGGCAGCGGCTCCCACACCGGGTCCTCGCCCGCGCACCGCGCCGCGTAGGCGGTGGAGAGGTCCTGGGCGAGCGGACGCTTGGAGTAGCCGTCGCTCGCGATGTGGTGGACGAGCAGCGCGAGGGCGTGCTCGTCGGGTCCGGCCGAGAACAGCCAGGCCCGTAGCGGGAGTTCGATGGAGAGGTCGAAGGTGTGCCCGAAGACTCCGGCGACGGCGCCGGCCAGGTCCGCCGGGGTCGCGGCGTCGGGGAGTTCCACCGTCTGCAGGGCCCAGTCCAGGTCGCCCATCTCGTGGATGTGCTGGTGGGGTTCGCCGTCCTCGACGCGGAAGGTGGTGCGCAGGACCTCGTGGCGTGCCAGGACGTCCCGCAGCGCCGCTGCCAGCGCGTCCCGGTCCACCGCGCCGGTCAGGCGGAGGGACACCGGGATGTTGTACGTCGCGCTGGGGCCCTCCAGCTGCTGGATGAACCACAACCGACGCTGCGCGAATGACAACGGAATCATCGGGAACCTTCCTGGCTTCGTCCCTGCCGCAACGCCGGCACAGGCTGACTGTCAAGCGTCTGCCGTCGTTCGCCCCGCACGGGGAAAGGTCCCGTGCGGCAGCGACGCCGGCGTGGTGTGCACGTCCCTGTACGACCCTGGGGAAATCAAGTGCGTGCACCAGGTGAATCTGGTCAATAAATATCCGCAGGAGCTCTGGCGGGCCTCTGCGGAAACTGCTTGCGAAGAACGGGAATTCGCCGGGACCAAATTTTTGATGCGTCGCTCCCCCGTGATGGCGCGAACCACTATGACCCAGCGCCCATCGGCGATCAATCGTCCGCCTTCACGCCGCGATCGACTCGAAGGGCTAGCGGAAACCCGCATCTCACAGAGGGTTCTCGGTCTCGTTCAACCGCCCCTGGGCACCAGTTGAACGTGACCCGCACGCACTTCGGCCGCCTTATCCGATTTCTCGTACAAGGCGGCCGATTCGCTTGTCAACGCGTATGTGATTGTTCAGATTGAACGCACTGGATTCCTCGTGCTTTTCGTGTTACGAGGCACTCCGATCGCGCATCGGCCGCAGGGCCGGACGGTTCGACTTCTCCGTGCCGAGCTGTGTCGCGAGACCGGCGGGGGTGGGGAAGTTGAACAGGGACCGGATCTCGACGTCGACGTCGAGGGCCGCGCGGACCTGGACGATGAGTTCGGTCGCGAGCAGCGAGTGGCCGCCCAGGGCGAAGAAGTCGTCGTCGACTCCGACCTTGTCCAGCCGCAGCACCTGGGCGAAGGCCTCGCACAGCGCGCGCTCCTCGCGGGTGGCGGGCTCCCGTCCCTGGCTGGAGGGTCCGCCGGAGGTGAGGGTGCCGGGTGCGGGCAGGGCCTTGCGGTCGAGCTTGCCGTTGCCGGTCAGCGGCAGGGCGTCCAGGACGACGACCGCCGACGGGACCATGTGCTCCGGCAGCCGCTGCGCCGCGAACTCCTTCAGCGACGTGGTGAGTCCGGCCTTCTCGTCGGGCTCCAGGTCGCCGGCGACGACGTAGGCGACGAGCCTGCGGTCACCAGCATTGTCCTCGCGGGCGACGACCGCGGCCTGGTCGACCAGCGGGTGGGCGGCGATCACCCCTTGGACCTCGCCGGGTTCGATGCGGTAGCCGCGGATCTTGACCTGGTCGTCGGCCCGGCCGAGGAACACGACCTGCCCGTCCGCCGTCCACTTCGCACGGTCACCCGTGCGGTACATCCGCTCGCCCTGCTCGTACGGGTTGGCGACGAACCGCTCGGCGGTCAGAGCCTCCCGGCCCACGTACCCACGCGCCAGGCCGGCACCGGAGACGTACAGGTCTGCCGTCACACCGACCGGGACCGGCTGAAGACGCGAATCGAGCAGGTAGAAACGGGTGTTGGCGATCGGCGTGCCGACCGGGACGGTCCCGTCGGCGATCCCCTCGGCCGTCAGCCTCGTGGTCGCGATACCGATCGTCGTCTCGGTCGGGCCGTAGTGGTTGTGGACCGTCCGCTCACCCGCTGCCGCGAGGAGTTCCCGCAGCCACGGCGTCGACGCGGCCTCGCCGCCGAGGACGAGCGACCGGGCGGGCAGTACGCCCTCCATGCCCGCCGCCGACAGGGCGGCCAGGTGCGAGGGAACGGCCTTGAAGTGGTCGATCCGGTGTTCCGTGAGGTACGCGGACACCACCTTCGGGTCGGTGACCGCACCCTCCTCCAGGATGTGGAGTTCACCACCGGTGGTCAGGCTCGCGAAGACCACGGTGTTACCGAGGTCCGTCGCCTGCGCCTGGAGCAGCGCGTAACGGGCACCCTCGCCTGCGAAGCCGAGGCGGTCGGGGACCGAGGCCGTGTAGTTCGCCAGGCCGCCGTGCGTGACCGCCACACCCTTGGGACGGCCCGTCGAACCCGAGGTGTAGATCACGTACGCCAGGGACTGCGGGTCGACCGAACGTCCGGGGCGGCCGGTCGGGGCGGCGGCGAGCTGCATCTCGACGAACGTGTCGTCGATCGCCACGAGACGCGAACGGCCCGCGGGCAGTTCGTCGAGGATCTCCTCCGTCGTCAGCGCCAGCGCCGCACGGCTGTCGCGGAGCATGTACGCGATCCGGTCCGTCGGCTGCGCCGGATCGATCGGCAGATAGGCGGCTCCCGCCTTCCAGACACCCAGGATCGCGGCGATCACGTCCACACCACGCGGCAGACACAGACCGACCACCGACTCCGCACCGATGCCCTGACCGGTGAGGTAGTGCGCGATGCGGTTGGCCCGGGCGTCCAGTTCGCCGTACGAGATCGACGTACCGCCGGAGACGACCGCCGGGGTCTCGGGAGCGGCGGCCGCACGTGCTTCGAACCGCTCGTGGACCAGCGCCGGTCGGCCCTCGGTCGACGTGTCGTTCCAGACGGTCAGGACCCGGCGCCGCTCCTCCTCCGGCAGGATGCCGACCTCGCTCAGGCGACGGCCCGGATCCTGGGACAGTGCCTCCAGGAGGGTCGTCCAGGCGTCGGCGATGCGGCCCGCCCACTCCGGGTCGAACAGGTCGGTGGCCACGGTGACCGAGCCGCCGAGGCCGGCGGGGGAGCCCGTGGTGTCGAAGGTCTCCCCCACCATGACGTCGAGGTCGAACTTCACCGCGCGGTTGCCGGTGGACATGCCGCCGGTCCACGCGACGGCCGCTCCGGCCGCGTCGAGCCCGGACTCCACGGTGTTCTGCTTGGTCAGGACGACCTGGAAGAGCGGGTGGCGGGCCAGGGAGCGGGCCGGGGCCAGCTCCTCGACGAGCTTCTCGAACGGCACGTCCTGGTGGGCCATGGCCGCCAGGCTCCGTTCGCGTACCTGGTGCAGCAGGCCCCTTACGGTCGGGTCGCCGGACAGGTCGGTGCGCAGGATCAGGGTGTTGATGAAGAAGCCGACGAGGTCGTCGAGGGCTTCGTCCGTGCGGCCGGCGTTCGCCGAGCCGATCGGGATGTCGGTGCCCGCGCCCAGCTTGGAGAGCAGCATGGCCAGGGCGGCCTGCAGCACCATGAACACGGTGACGTCTTCCTCGCGGGCGAGCCTGACGAGCTCGGCGTGCACGTGCGGGGGGACGGTGAGCGGGACGCTGTGGCCCCGGTGCGAGGCCTCGGCCGGGCGCGGTCGGTCGAAGGGCAGGTCGAGCTCTTCCGGTGCCGCCGCCAGGGCCTCGCGCCAGTAGGCGAGTTGGCGGTTGATGACGCTGTCGGGGTCGTTCTCGTCGCCGAGGAGTTCGCGCTGCCACAGCGCGTAGTCCGCGTACTGGACCGGCAGCGGCTGCCAGTCGGGGGCCCGGCCCGCGGCGCGTGCCGCGTAGGCGGTGGAGAAGTCCCGGGCAAGGGGTGCCAGGGACCAGCCGTCGCTGGCGATGTGGTGGACCACGACCAGGAGGGCGCGTTCCTGTCCGGTGTCGAAGAGCGTCGCCCGGATCGGGATCTGCGTGGACAGGTCGAAGGCGTGCGCGGAGGCCTTGTCGACGGCGGTGGCCAGGTCCTGGGGTGCGACGGTACGGATCTCGGCGTGCCAGTCGAGTGTGTCGAGGGGGCGGACGTCCTGGTAGGGCTGGCCGTCGTCCGCCGTCGGGTAGACCGTGCGGAGTACTTCGTGGCGGTCGATGACGTCGCGGAGGGCGGCGTCGAGGGCGTGCGGGTCGATCTCGTCGGTCGTGGTGACGGCGATCGGGCTGTTGTAGGTGGCGCCGGCTCCCTCCAGCTGGCCGATGAACCACAGGCGCTGCTGGGCGAAGGAGAGGGGAACCCGCTGCGGGCGGTCCCCGGCGGTGAGGGCGGGGCGTGTGCCGGCCGCGTCGTCGAGGCGGGCGGCGAGGGCGGAGACGGTCGGGGCGTCGAAGAGCACCCGGATGTCGAGGTCCACGTCGAGGACGGCGCGCACGCGGCTGGCGAGGCGCACGGCGAGCAGGGAGTGGCCGCCGAGGGCGAAGAAGTCGTCGTCGACGCCGACGGACTCGATGCCGAGGACCTGGGCGAACACCCCGCACAGGAGTTGTTCGCGCAGTCCCTGCGGGTCGCGTTCGGCGGGGGTCGCGGTTCCCTGGGTGTGGGGTGCGGGCAGGGCGTCGCGGTCCAGCTTGCGGTTGACGGTCAGGGGCAGGGCGTCGAGGGCGACGACCGCCGAGGGGACCATGTAGTCGGGCAGTCGGGCGGCGGCGTGGGCCTGGAGGGCGGCGGTGTCGGACGCGGTCCAGACGGTGGTGTCCGGGGCGGGTACGACGTAGGCGACGAGGCGCTTGTCGCCGGGGGTGTCCTCGCGGGCGATGACGGCGGCCTGGGCGACGGTGGGGTGTTCCGCCAGGACGGCGGTCACTTCGCCGGGTTCGATGCGGAAGCCGCGGATCTTGACCTGGTCGTCGGTCCTGCCGACGAAGACGAGCCGGCCGTCCGCCGTCCACTTGGCGCGGTCGCCGGTGCGGTAGAGCCGCGATCCGTCGTCGGCGAGGTGGTTGGCGACGAACCGTTCGGCGGTCAGGCCGGGCCGTCCCAGGTAGCCGCGGGCCAGGCCGACGCCGGTGACGTACAGCTCGCCCGCGACGCCGGCCGGGGCCGGTGCCAGGGACTCGTCAAGGACGTACACGCGGGTGTCGAGGACGGGGGTGCCGATGGCGACGTCGTCGGCGAGCGGGTCGCAGCGCCACAGGGTGGCGTCGACGGTCGTCTCGGTGGGTCCGTAGGAGTTGAACAGGGTGTGGGTTCGGGCCCAGCGGGCCATGACGTCGGGCGGGCAGGCCTCTCCGGCGATGACGAGGACGGTGTCCGCGGGGAGGGAGGTCTCGTCGAGTGTGGCGAGGACCGCGGGCGGCAGGGTGGCGTGGGTGACGCGCTGCTCGGTGAGGTGTGCGGGCAGCGCGTCGCCGAGGCGGCGCTCGGGCGGGACGACCACGAGGGTCGCGCCGGAGAGGAGGGCCATGAGCCATTCCCAGCCGAAGGTGTCGAATCCGGCGGAGGCGAATTGGGCGACGCGGGCGCCGGGGCCGACTCCCAGGGACCGGATGTGCCCTTGGACGAGGGCGGCGACGCCGGTGTGCGGGACGAGGACGCCCTTGGGGCGGCCGGTGGAGCCGGAGGTGTAGATGACGTAGGCCGGGTGGGTCGGCAGGAGTGCCGGGGCGCTCGTGACGTCCGTGCTCGTGGCGTCCGTGCTCGTGCCGGTGGGGTTCGGGTCGGTGGGGTTCGGGTCGGTGGCGAGGGCTTCGCCGAGCAGGGCCGTGTCGGTGTGGGAGGCCGGGATCTTGGCTGCGGTGGTCTCGGAGACGAGGACGAGCGCGGGGGCCGCGTCGCCGAGCATGTAGGTGACACGTTCGGCGGGGTAGTCGGGGTCGAGCGGCATGTAGGCGCCGCCGGCCTTGACCACGCCGAGCAGGGCCGTGATCAGATCGACGCCCCGGTCCAGGCAGACGGCGACCACGGTCTCGGGGCCCACGCCCCGGCCGGTGAGGTGGCGGGCCAGGCGCTGTGCGCGGGCGTCGAGTTCGGCGTACGTGATCTCCGCGGTGGTGTCGGACACGGCGATCGCGTCCGGGGTGCGGGCGACGTGGGCGGCGAACAGGTCCCCGATCGTGGCGGGTTCGAGGTCGGTGGCCGTGTCGTTCCACTCGACGAGCATGCGGTGCCGCTCGGCCGCGTCGAGGACGGGGACCGCGCTGAGCCGGGTGCCGGGGTCGGCGGTGACCGCGTCGAGCACCTGGGTGAGGCCGTCGACGATACGGCGTACGGTGTCGGGTTCGAACAGTTCGGCCGCGGCGGTGACCTCGCCGCGGACGCCGGCCGGGGCGCCGTCGGCGTCGAACGCCTCGCCGACGATGACGTCGAGGTCGAACTTGGCCTTCGCCGGGCCCGTGCCGAGGGCGCGGACGTCGAGGCCGGGGAGTTCGACGACGGCCTCGGCCGTGTTCTGCAGGGTCAGCATGACCTGGAAGAGGGCGTGCCGTGCCAGGGAGCGGCTGGGCGCGAGCTCTTCGACGAGCCGTTCGAAGGGCACGTCCTGGTGGGCGAAGGCAGCGAGGCTGTTCTCCCGTACGCGGGCGAGGACGTCCCTGAACGTCGGGTCGCCGCTCAGGTCGGTGCGTAGGACGAGGGTGTTGACGAAGGAGCCGACCAGGCCGTCGAGGGCTTCGTCGGTGCGGCCGGCGTGGGGCGAGCCGATCGGGATGTCGGTGCCCGCGCCCAGCTTGGAGAGCAGGATGGCGAGCGTTGCCTGCAGGACCATGAAGGTCGTGACGCCCTCGGCCCGTGCCACGTGCGCGAGGCGCGCGTGGACGTCGGCGGGGATGTCCACCGGCACGCTGTGGCCGCGGTGGGAGGCGACGGCCGGGCGGGTGTGGTCGAACGGCAGCGTGAGCTCTTCGGGGGCTCCGGCGAGCGCCTGGCGCCAGTAGGCGGCCTGGCGTCCGGTGACGCTGTCGTTGTCGCGTTCGTCGCCGAGGAGTTCGCGCTGCCACAGCGCGTAGTCGGCGTACTGGACGGGGAGCGGCTCCCAGGTGGGTGCCTGGCCCGTGGACCGGTCCGCGTAGGCGAGGGACAGGTCGTGGGCCAGGGGGCCGGTGGACCAGCCGTCGGTGGCGATGTGGTGCACGACGACGACGAGGACGTGGTCCTCGGGGGCGAGTTCGAGCAGGGCGGCGCGGATGGGGACCTCGTCGGCCAGGTCGAAGACGTGCTGGGCCACCTCGGCGACCGCGTCGGAGAGTTCCTCCGGCCGTACGGTGCGGACGGACGGCTCCCAGACGAGGTCGTCGAGGTCGGCGATCCACTGGTAGGGCTCGCCGTCGGCGACGGGGAAGCGGGTGCGGAGCACCTCGTGGCGGCCGATGACGTCCCGCAGGGCGGTGATCAGGGCGGGGCGGTCGAGGCGGCCGGTGAGCCGCAGGCCCATGGGGATGTTGTAGGTGGCGCCGGGGCCTTCGAGCTGGCCGATGAACCACAGGCGGCGCTGCGCGAACGACAGTGGGGTGCGTGCGGGGCGCGGCAGGGGCGCCAGGGCGGCGCGTGCCGTCTCCGCGCCGCCGAGTCGGCGCGCGAGCGCGGCGACGGTGGGGGCCTCGAAGAGGGTGCGCAGGGGTACCTCGATGCCGAGGACGGTACGGATGCGGCTGATGAGGCGGACCGCGAGCAGTGAGTGCCCGCCGATGGCGAAGAAGTCGTCGTCGACGCCGACCGCGGGGCGGTCGAGGACGTGGGCGAAGATCCCGGTGAGGATCTCCTCGCGCGGGCCGGCCGGGCCTCGGCCGGGGCTCGTGCCGTCGCCGTGGTCGGGGGTGGGCAGGGCCCGGTGGTCGAGCTTGCCGTTGGCGGTCAGGGGCAGGTCGTCGAGGGCGACGACCGCCGACGGGACCATGTAGGACGGCAGGCGGTCGGCGGCGTACCGGGCGACCTCGGCCGTGAGCGTCCGGTGGGCGGTCCGGCCGGGGGTTGCGGGCGCCACCACGTAGGCGACGATCCGCCGTTCGCCCGGGCTGTCCTCGCGTACGACGACGGCGGCGCGGTCGACGTCCGGGTGGGCGGCGACGACGGAGCGGATCTCGCCGAGTTCGATGCGGAAGCCGCGGATCTTGACCTGGTCGTCGGCGCGGCCGAGGTACTCGATCCGGCCGTCGTCCTTCCAGCGCACCAGGTCGCCGGTGCGGTAGAGGCGTTCGCCGCCGGTGGAGAACGGGTCGGCGACGAAGCGTTCGCCGGTCTGGGCGGGGCGTCCCAGGTAGCCGCGGGCGAGGCCGGGGCCCGCGACGTACAGCTCGCCGGTGGCGCCGACGGGGACCGGTGCGAGGGAGCCGTCGAGTACGTAGGCGCGGGTGCGGGCGATCGGTGTGCCGATGGACACGTCCTCGGCGTCCGGCTCGCAGCGCCAGTAGGTCGCGTCGACGGTGGTCTCCGTCGGTCCGTACGTGTTGAACAGGGTGCGGCCGCGCGCCCAGCGTCCGACCAGCTCCGGGGCGCAGGCCTCGCCGCCGATCTCGATGACGAGGTGCGGGGAGACGGCCTCCTCGTCGAGGCCCGCGAGGACGGCGGGCGGCAGGCTGGCGTGGGTGATGCGCTGTTCGGCGAGGAAGTCGGTCAGTTCCTTCCCGAGCCTGCGGTGCGCCGGTACGGGGACGAGGGCGGCGCCCGTGGTGAGCGCGAGTGCCCACTCAAGGCAGAAGACGTCGAAGCCGGCCGAGGCGAACTGCGCCACCCGCGAGCCGGGCCCGGTGCCGAAGCGTTCCGTGGCGGCCGCGAGGGTGTTGGCGAAGCCGCCGTGGGTGAGCAGGACGCCCTTGGGGCGGCCGGTGGAACCCGAGGTGTAGACGACGTACGCGGGATGCTCGGCGCGCAGCGCGATGTCGGGGGCCGTGGCCGGCAGCCGGTCGAGGGCGGCGCGGGTGCGGGCGTCGTCGACGAGGAGGACGGCGGCGTCCGTCGCGGGGACCCTGCTCCGGCCGGCGGTGGTGGCGAGGACCGCCATGGGGCGGGCGTCGCCGAGGATGTACGCGACGCGCTCGGCGGGGTGGTCGAGGTCGATCGGCAGGTAGGCGCCGCCGGCCTTGAGGACGGCGAGGAGTGCCGCCATCAGGTCGGGTCCGCGTTCCAGGAACAGCGCGACCACGGACTCGGGTCCGACGCCGTGCTCGGTGAGGTGGTGCGCGAGCCGGTTGGCGCGGGCGTCCAGTTCGCCGTAGGTGAGGTCCCCCGTCTCCGTCACGAGCGCAACCGCGTCGGGTGTGCGGGCGACGCGCTCGGCGAGCAGGTCGAGGACCGGTGCGGCCTCGGTGCGGGCCGTGGTGGTGCTCCACTCCCGCAGGAGCAGGTGCAGTCCTGCCTCGTCGAGTACCTGGACCGCCCCGAGGCGCGGTTCCTCGCCCTGGTCGAGTGCCGTCTCCAGGGCCGCGACGAGGTTGCGCGTGGTGGTCTCGACCAGGCGGCCGACCATGTGTGGGTCCACCGGGGCGACCGCGTCCACGGCCAGGCCGATGCTGTCGCCGTGGTCGTCGACCGAGAGGGCGATCGGGAAGTTGTCCCGCTCCTGCGCGAACCGCAGGGTGATGCCGTCGAGTTCGCGCGGGGTATCACGGCCGCCGGACAGGTCGGCGTGGTGGCGGTAGTTGAACAGGGCGGTGAACAGCGGGGTGTTGCCGTCGATGCCGCTGGCGCGCTGTGCCACGGCGAGCGGGGCGTGCTCGTGTTCCAGGAGCTCGGCCAGCTGGCCGCGCATCGCGGCGACGGCGGCGAGCACGCCCGGCCCGTCGGTGCGGACGCGTACGGGCAGGGTGTTCATGTACGGGCCGGGGACGCGGTCGGCGCCCTGACCCGCGTTCATGCGGCCGAACAGGATCGTGCCGAAGACGACGTCGTCGCGGCCGCTGACGGCGGCGAGGACGCGGGCCCAGACGAGGTGCATGACCGTGGCGGGGCTGGCGCCGGCCCGGCGGGACACCTCGCGCAGACGCGTGGTGAGGCCGGGGGCGAACGGCACCTCGACGCGGACGGACGTGGCGCCGTCGCCGTGGGTGTCGGCGATGCCGAAGGGTGCGGTGGGTTCGGTGACGTCGCCGAGGAGGTCGGCGAAGTAGCGTTCGTGCTCGGCGCGGGCGACGGCGCCGCGGGTCTGGGCGACGAAGTTCCGGAACGGCATCGGCTCGGCCAGTTCCCGGCCCCGACCTGCCAGGATCGTCTGGACCTCGTGGAACACGATCTCCAGCGCGGTGTGGTCACGGACCACGTGGTGGGCCCGCAGCAGACCGAGCCAGCGGCCGGTGCCGGGGACCTGGGCCGCGTGCATCCGCAACAGCGGGGCCCGGGTCAGGTCCATCCAGTTGCCGGCGACGGTCAGGAGCTGTCGCACCGGGTCGTCCTGGCCGTCGAGGGTGACCTCGGTGACGGGCAGGGTGCCGTGACGCCGGACCACCTGGACGGGCTCGCGCAGGCCCTCCCAGACGATGGAGGTGCGGTAGATGTCGTGGCGGTCGACCACCTGCTGGAGGGCCTCCGCGAAGGCGTCGAGACGCTCGCGCGAGTCGAACTCCAGGACGGTCGGCAGGACGTAGGCGTCGTCGTCGCCCTCGGCGAGGAGGTGGTGGAAGAGCAGGCCTTCCTGGAGCGGGGCCAGCGGGTAGATGTCCGCGATGTTGGGCGCCCCGCCGTCGACGGTGGCGACGATCCGCGCGATCTCCTCGGTGGTGAGGTCGACGAGTGGCAGCATGTCGGGGGTGATCGCGGTCGCGTCGGCCGGGATCAGGTTGTCCGGGACGCTCACCTGGACCGC
>NZ_QGGZ01000027.1 GCF_003148825.1 Streptomyces sp. CG 926 | reverse complement strand
TCGAACAGATCCGCCGACGCCACCACCGAACCACGCAACCCCGCAGGAACACCCACCCCGTCGAACACCTCCGTGACGGAAGCATCCAGGTCGAATTTGGCGCTCGAGGTGCCGGCCGGGAACCCGGCGGTCCGCAGGTCCGGCAGGTCGAGGACGGCTTCGGCGGTGTTCTGGACCTTCAGCATCACCTGGAACAGCGGGTGCCGGGCGAGGGAGCGGGCCGGGGCGAGTTCCTCCACGAGCTTCTCGAAGGGGACGTCCTGGTGGGCGAAGGCGGACAGGCTCGTCTCGCGGACGCGGCCGAGGACCTCGCGGAAGGTCGGGTCCCCGGACAGGTCGGTGCGGATGACGAGGGTGTTGACGAAGAAGCCGACGAGGTCGTCGAGGGCTTCGTCCGTGCGGCCGGCGTTCGCCGAGCCGATCGGGATGTCCGTACCCGCGCCCAGCTTCGACAGGAGCATCGCGAGGGAGGCCTGCAACACCATGAAGGGGGTGACGCCTTCGGCCCTCGCCACCTCCACGAGGCGGGCGTGTGCGTCGGCGGGAACGGTCAGGGGGATGTTGTGGCCGCGGTGCGAGGGTTCGGCGGGTCGCGGCCGGTCCACCGGGAGTTCGAGTTCCTCGGGGGCGTCCGCGAGGGCCGTGCGCCAGTGGGTGACCTGGCGGGAGATCAGGCTGTCCTCGTCGTTCTCGTCGCCGAGGAGGTCCCGCTGCCACAGCGCGTAGTCGGCGTACTGGACCGGCAGCGGCTGCCACGCGGGCGTGTCGCCGGCGCGGCGGGCGGTGTAGGCGGCGGACAGGTCGCGTGCGAGGGGTTCCATCGACCAGCCGTCGCCGGCGATGTGGTGCACGGCGAGGACGAGGGCGTGCTCGTCGGGGCCGGTGGTGAACAGCCAGGCCCTGACGGGGATGTCGGTGGTGAGGTCGAAGGGCTGGGCGAGTGCGTCGGTGACGGCGCGGTCGAGCTCGTCGGGGGCGATGTCGGTGACGGTCGGTGCCCAGTCGAGGCCGGCCGGGTCCAGGATCCGCTGGTAGGGCTCTCCGTCGGCGGTGTCGAACACCGTCCGCAGGACCTCGTGGCGGCCGATGACGTCGCGCAGGGCGGCGTCGAGTGCGGCGTGGTCGAGGGCGCCGGAGAGGCGCAGGGCGACGGGGATGGTGTACGTGGCGCCGGGGCCGTCGAGTTGGCCGACGAACCACAGGCGGCGCTGGGCGGAGGAGAGCGGGATCCGTGCGGGGCGGTGGGCCGGGGCGAGGGCGGTGCGCGCGGTGCCGGTGGTGTCGAGTGCGGCCGCGAGGCGGGCGGGTGTGGGCCGGTCGAAGAGGGTGCGCAGGGTCGTCTCGGTGCCGAGGACCGTACGGATGCGGCTGACGAGCCGGGTGGCGAGCAGGGAGTGGCCGCCGAGGGCGAAGAAGTCGTCGTCGGGTCCGACCTGTTCGAGGCCGAGGACGTCGGCGAAGACGCCGCAGAGGAGTTCTTCGCGGAGGGTGGCGGGGCGTCGTGCGGCGCCGGTGGTGTAGTCGGGTGCGGGCAGGGCTGCGCGGTCGAGCTTGCCGCTGGGTGACTGGGGCAGGGCGTCCATCATGACGACGGCCGCGGGCACCATGTGGGCCGGCAGGCGGGTGGCGATGAAGTCGCGTATGTCGGCGGGGGTCTCGGCGTGCGGTGGTGCGGGGACGACGTAGGCGATCAGGCGCCGGTCTCCGGGGGTGTCCTCGCGGGCGACGACGGCTGCCTGGGCGATGGCGGGGTGGGCGGTGGCCGCTGCTTCGATCTCGCCGGGTTCGATGCGGTAGCCGCGGATCTTGACCTGGTCGTCGGCGCGGCCGAGGTAGGTGAAGCGGCCGTCGGTGTCCTGGCGTACCAGGTCGCCGGTGCGGTACATCCGCTCGCCCTGCTCGTACGGGTTGGCGACGAACCGTTCGGCGGTGAGGGCGGGGCGGTTCGCGTAGCCGCGTGCCAGGCCTGCGCCCGACACGTAGAGCTCTCCGGGGACGCCGGGGGGCACGGGGGCGAGGCGGTGGTCGAGGACGTACGCCCGGGTGTTGGGCAGGGGGCGGCCGATGAGGGGGCGGTCGCCGTGGGCGGCCTGGGCGGTGTCGTGGCACAGGACGTGCACGGTGGCCTCGGTGGGGCCGTAGAAGTTGAGGCCGAGGGTGTCCGGTGCGTCGTGGAGTCGCTGCCAGAGGGTGGTGCCGACGGCGTCGCCGCCGAGGAGGAGGGCGCGGGGGCGGTGGGTGGCGGTGTCGAGGAGGCCTTCGTCGAGGAGTTGTTCGGCCTGGACGGGGGTGAGGGCCATCAGGTCGACGCGCCGGGTGTCGGCGTAGCGGGCGAGTGCGGTGCTGTCGCGTCGTATGTCGTCGGGGACGATGTCGAGTTCGTGTCCGGCGACCATCCAGAGGAGCAGTTCCCAGGAGGCGTCGAAGGAGAGGGAGTAGGTGAGTGCCACGCGCATGCGCGGTCCGGGGCGGTCGATCGGGCCGGTGCGCTGGAAGGCGGCGAGGTTGGAGAGGCCGCGGTGCGGGACGGTGACGCCCTTGGGGCGGCCGGTGGAGCCGGAGGTGTAGATGACGTACGCGGCCTGCTCGGGCCGGATGTCGACGTTCAGGGGGCTGTCGTCGGGGCCAGCGAGGTCGCCGAGGCCGTCGGCGGCGGTGTCGTCGAGGAGGACGACGGGGGTGTCGGTGGCGGGCAGGACGTGGGCGGTGCCGGGGGCGGCGATCAGGACGGCGGGGGCCGCGTCCTGGACCATGTGGGCGATGCGGTCGGCGGGGTAGGCGGGGTCGACGGGCAGGTGGGCGCCGCCGGCCTTGAGGACGGCGAGGAGGGCCACGACGGGGGCGGTGCCGCGTTCGAGGCAGACGCCGACGACGGATTCGCTTCCGACGCCCTGGCGGGCGAGCAGGCGGGCCAGGCGGTCGGCGCGGGCGTCGAGTTCGGCGAAGGTGAGGCGGTGGCCGTCGGCGGTGAGGGCGGTCGCGTCGGGGGTGCGGGCGGCCTGGGCCGCGAACAGGTCGGGGACCGTGGCGGGGGCGACGTCGGTGGTGGTGGCGTTCCAGTCGTTCACGATCCGGCGTCGGCGGTCCTCGTCGAGGACGTCGATCGCGGAGAGGGGCAGGTCGTCGGCGCCTTCGGCGGTCGCGGTCAGGGCGTCGAGGATGCGGTCGAGCGCGGTCCGCAGGAGGGCGGTCACCTCGTGGGGGTCGACGTCGGTGTGCGCGTCGACGGCGAGGGACAGGGTGGTGCCGTCGTCGTCGACGGACACGGCCAGGGGGTAGTTGGAGCGCTCCTGGGCGAAGAGGGTACGGATGCCGTCGATGCCGGTGCCCTGGCCGGTGGTGGCGCGGCGGTAGTTGAACAGCGAGCTGAACAGGGGGGTGTCGCCGGTGGTGCCGGCGGCCCGCTGGGCGGTGGTGAGGGGTGCGTGTTCGTGTTCCAGGAGGGTGGTGAGCTGGTCGCGCAGGGTGTGGAGGGCGGCGAGGGTGCCGTGGTGGCCGGTGTGGACCCGTACGGGGAGGGTGTTGATGTACGGGCCGGGGGCCGGGCGCGTGGTGTCGGCGGTGCTGAGGCGTCCGGACAGGACGGTGCCGAAGACGACGTCGTCGCGGCCGCTGACGGCGGCGAGGACCCGGGCCCAGGCGAGGTGGAGGAGGGTGGCGGGGCCGGTGCCGTGCTGGTGGGCGAGGCGGCGCAGGCGGTCGGTGAGTTCGGGGGCGAGGTCGGTGCGGGCGCGGGTGGACGCGGAGCCGTCGCCGTGGACGTCGGTGAGTCCGTAGGGGGCGGTGGGTTCGGTGACGTCGCCGAGGAGTGCGGTGAAGTACCGCTCGTGGTCGTGGTGCGCGGCGCCGGATCTGGCGCGGGCGACGAAGTCGCGGAAGGGGGCGGGTTCGGGCAGGTCCGCGCCGTGGCCGTCGAGGACGGCCCGTACTTCGTCCAGGACGATCCGCAGGGCTTCGTGGTCCTGCACCATGTGGTGGGCGCGGACGAGGGCGAGCGGGCGCGGGTGCGCGGGGCCGTCGGCGATGGTCAGGTCGAGGAGCGGGGCGCGGGTCAGGTCGGTGGTGGTGCCGGCGGCGGTGAGGAGCTGTCGTACGGGGTCGCCGGCCTCGGGGTCCGGGGTGATCTCGGTGACGGGCAGGGTGGCGTGGCGCCACACGACCTGGACGGGTTCGCGGAGTCCTTCCCAGACGATGGCGGTGCGCAGGATGTCGTGGCGTGCGAGGACCTGGCGGAGGGAGTCGGTGAAGGCGTCGAGGAGGGCACGGGAGGCGAATTCCAGAACGGTGGGCTGGATGTAGGCGTCCTGGCCGCCGTCGGCGAGCAGGTGGTGGAAGAGGAGGCCCTCCTGGAGGGGGGCGAGGGGGTAGACGTCGGCGATGTTGGCGGCGCCGCCGTCGACGGAGGCGGCCACGGTGGCGAGTTCCTCGGTGGTGAGGTCGACCAGCGGGAGCATCTCGGGGGTGACGGCGGTGGCGTCGGCCGGGATCGCGTTGGCGGGGATCTCGGTGCGGGTGGTGCCGGCGGCCGCGGCGAGGCCGGCGGGGGTGGGGGTGTGGAACAGGGCGCGGACGGTGAGGTCGGTGCCGAGGGCGGCACGGGCGCGGCCCATGAGTTCGACGGCGAGCAGGGAGTGGCCGCCGAGGGCGAAGAAGTCGTCGTCGGGTCCGACCTGTTCGAGGCCGAGGACGTCGGCGAAGACGCCGCACAGGAGTTCTTCGCGCGGGCCCGCGGGTGTCCTGCCGGGGGTGGCGGTGTGGGTGGGTGCGGGCAGGGCGTTGCGGTCGAGCTTGCCGTTCGCCGTCAGCGGCAGTGCGTCCAGCACCAGAATCGCAGCTGGAACCATGTGACCCGGCAGGCTCGCGGCCAGGTGGGCGCGTAGCTCTGCGGCATCGGTCGTCTCCTGTCCGTGGGTGGGGGTCGTGTAGGCCACGAGCCGCGGGTCGCCGGGGGTGTCCTCGCGGACGACGACCGCGGCGCGGGCGACGTGGGCGTGGCGTTCGAGGGCGGCTTCGATCTCGCCGGTCTCGATGCGGAAGCCGCGGATCTTGACCTGGCCGTCGGTGCGGCCGAGGCAGGTGAGGACGCCGTCGGGGCGCTGTCGGGCCAGGTCGCCGGTGCGGTAGAGGCGTCGGCCGGGGGTGAAGGGCGAGGCGACGAACCGTTCGGCGGTGAGGGCGGGGTGTCCGAGGTATCCGCGGGCGAGTTGGTCGCCGGCGAGGTAGAGCTCTCCCGTGGTGCCGGGTGCGACGGGTCGCAGTCGCTCGTCGAGGACGTAGGCATGGGTGTTGGCGAAGGGCCGGCCGATGACGACGGGGCCTTCGGTGATCCGGGCGGCGGTGGCCCAGACGGTGGCCTCGGTGGGTCCGTACAGGTTGACGGCGGGGATGCCGAGGGCGTGCAGTCGTGCGGCGAGTTCGCCGGGGAGGGCTTCGCCGCCGACGAGGGCGCGTACGGAGGCGGGCAGGGCGCCGGTGTCGAGGAGGGCGCGCCACAGGGAGGGGACGGCCTGGAGGGCGGTGGCTCCGCTGGTGCGGACGAGGTCGAGGAGGGCGTGGGGGTCGCGGACGGTGTCGCGGTCGGCGAGGACGACGGCGGCGCCGTTGACCAGGGGCAGGAACAGTTCGAGGGCCGCGATGTCGAAGGAGACCGTGGTCACGGCGAGGAGCCGGTCGTCGGTGGTGAGCGGGACGTGTGCGGCGACGGCGTGCAGGTGGTGGACGAGCGCGTGGTGGTCGACGACGACGCCCTTGGGGCGGCCGGTGGAGCCCGAGGTGTGGATGACGTACGCGGGGTGGCGGGGCAGGAGGGCGGCGCGGCCGGGGAGCTGCCCGGTGCGGGGGCCGGCGGGGGTGGTGCGGGCGGGGTCGTCGACGGTGACGACAGGGGTGCCGGCGAGTGCCGCGGCGGCGGTGTGCGCGGTGGTGGTCAGGACGCAGACCGGTCGGGCGTCGTTCAGCATGTACGCGATGCGGTCGTGCGGGTAGTCGGGGTCGAGCGGCAGGTAGGCGCCGCCGGCCTTGGTGACGGCGAGGAGGGCGGCGACGAGGTCGGCGCCGCGTTCCATCAGGACGGCGACGACGGTCTCGGGGCCGACGCCGTGGCCGGCGATCAGGTGGGCCAGTTCTTCGGCGCGCGCGTCGAGTTCGGCGTAGGTCGAGGTGGTGTCGCCGTCGACGAGGGCGGTCGCGTCGGGGGTGCGGGCCGCCTGGGCTTCGAAGAGGTCGGGCAGGGTCGCGGCGGGGACGTCGGCCGTCGTGTCGTTCCAGGTGTGCAGGATGCGGTGGAGTTCGCTGTCGTCGAGGAGCGGTACGTCGCCGACGCGGGTCCGGGGGGCGTCGGCGAGGAGCTCGGCGACGCGGGCGAAGCGCCGGGTGAGCGTACGGGCCGTGTCGGCGTCGAACAGGTCGGCGGCGGCGATGAGGGTGCCGTGCAGGCCGGCGGGCGTGCCGTCGGCGGCGAAGGTCTCGCCGAGGGTGAACTCCAGGTCGAACTTGGCGGCGGAGTCGCCGACGGGCAGCGCTTCGGCGTGGACGCCGCGCAGTCGCAGGGCCGCTTCGCCGGTGTTCTGCAGCATGAGCATGACCTGGAACAGCGGGTGGCGGGCCAGGGAGCGGGTGGGGGCGAGGTCCTCGACGAGCTTCTCGAAGGGGACGTCCTGGTGTTCGCGGGCCGCGAGGGCCGTCTCCTGTGCCCGGGCGAGCAGTTCGCGGAAGGTCGGGTCGCCGGACAGGTCGGTGCGCAGCACGAGGGTGCTGACGAAGAAGCCGACCAGGTCGTCGAGGGCCTCGTCGCCGCGTCCGGCGTCGACGGTACCGATCGGGATGTCGGTGCCGGCGCCGAGTCGGTGCAGCGTGACGGCGAGGGCGGCCTGGACGACGGTGAAGAGGGTGACGCCTTCGGCGAGGGCGAGCCGCGCGAGGCGGGCGTGCGTCTCGGCGGGCAGCCGGAAGGGGACGGTGTGGCCCGTGTGGCCGAGCGTGGCGGGGCGCGTGCGGTCGTAGGGCAGGGCGAGTTCTTCCGGCAGGTCCGCCAGGGTGGTGCGCCAGTGGGCGCTCTGGCGGGCGAAGAGGCTCTCGGGGTCGTCCTGCGCGCCGAGGAGCTCGCGCTGCCACAGGGTGTAGTCGGCGTACTGGATCGGCAGCGGCTCCCAGGCGGGGGCCGTGCCCGCGGTGCGGGCCGCGTAGGCGGTGGACAGGTCACGGCCGAGGGGGCCCATGGACCAGCCGTCGCCGGCGATGTGGTGGACGGCCATGACGAGGACGTGGTCGTCGGGGCCGGTCGACAGCAGGCGTGCCTTGAGGGGGAGTTCGGTGGCGAGGTCGAAGGCGTGGCCGACGACGTCGGCGGTCTCCCGGTCGAGCGCGGTGGGGTCGGCGGGGTCGACGTCGCGGGTCTCCAGGTACCAGTCCTGTTCGGCGGCCGGCAGGACCCGCTGGTGGGGCTCGCCGGCGGTGACGCCGTAGACGGTGCGCAGGATCTCGTGGCGTCCGATCACGTCCCGCAGGGCCGCCTGGAGCGCGTCGCGGTCCACGGGGCCGCGGAGCCGCTGCGCGACCCGGATGTTGTAGACCGCGGACGGGCCCTCGAGCTGGGAGATCAGCCACAGCCGACGCTGCGCGAAGGACAACGGGATCATCAGGACTCCTCCTGGTTACGCATCGGCCGCAGCGCGGGCCTAGCAGAGCTCACATTTCCAAGCTGTCGTACGAGGCCGGACACGGTCCGTGCCGTGAGGAGCACCCGCAGGGGCACCTCGATGCCGAGCGCCGTGCGCAGGCGGCCGGTGAGGCGTGCGGCGAGCAGGGAGTGCCCGCCGAGGGCGAAGAAGTCGTCGTCGACGCCGACCTGTTCCAGGCCGAGGACGTCGGCGAAGGCGGCGCACAGGGCCTTCTCCCGGTCGGTGACCGGTGCGCGGCCGGTGCCGGGGGCCGGGCCGTCGTCGGGCAGGGCGGCGCGGTCGAGCTTGCCGTTGGGCGTCAGCGGCAGGGCGTCCAGCAGGACGACGGCGGACGGCACCATGTGCTCGGGCAGCCGCTCCCTGGCGAAGGCGCGCAGGTCCTCGGCGAGTGTCGCACCGGCTTGGCCGTCGGTTTGGCCGTCGGGGACGGCGTAGCCGACGAGCCGCTTGCCGCCGGGGGTGTCGTCGCGGACGACGACGGCGGCCTGGGTGACGGCGGGGTGGGCGGCCAGGACGGCGCGGACCTCGCCGGGTTCGACGCGGAAGCCGCGGATCTTGACCTGGTCGTCGACGCGGCTGGCGAAGACCAGCCGGCCCTGGGGCGTCCAGCGGACCCGGTCGCCGGTGCGGTAGAGCCGCGCGCCCGCCCCGTCGAAGGGGGAGGCGACGAAGCGCTGCGCGGTCAGGCCGGGGCGGCCGGCGTAGGCGCGGGCCAGGCCGGCGCCCGCGATGTACAGCTCGCCGTCGACGCCGACCGGGACCGGGGCGAGGCTGCTGTCGAGGACGTACACGCGGGAGTTGGTGATGGGGGCGCCGATGGAGGGTGTGCCGTCGTCGTCCGTGGTCAGTGGGTCGGACATCGTCGCGCACACGGTGGTCTCGGTCGGGCCGTACGCGTTGACGAAGCGGCGGCCGCGTGACCAGCGGGCGACGAGTTCGCCGCCGAGAGCCTCGCCCGCGGAGACCAGGGTGGTGACGGGGGCGAGGTCCTCGGGCGCGAGGACGGACAGCACGGCGGGCGGCAGGGTGGCGTGGGTGACGCCGTGACGGGCGACGAGGGCGGCGAGTCCGCCGTCGGGCAGCAGGGTCTCGGCGGGGGCGACGACGAGGCGGGCGCCGGAGCACAGGGCCATGACGAGTTCCCAGGTCGCCGCGTCGAAGCCCGGCGAGGCGAACTGCAGGACGCGGCTGTCGGCCCCGACGTCGAAGTGCTCGATCTGGGCCGCGACCAGGCTGGCCACGCCCTCGTGGGTGACGACCACGCCCTTGGGGCGGCCCGTCGAACCCGAGGTGAAGATCATGTACGCGGGGTGGGCGGGGCGCAGGCGTGTTCCGGTCACCGGTGCGGCGTCCAGCGCCTCGATCCGTGCCGCGAGCGGCTCCTCGTCGAGGACGAGGACCGGCACGCCGGTCCCGGCCGGTACGGCGGGCGCGCACAGGGCCGAGGCGAGGACGGTCCGCGCGCCGGACTCGGCCAGCATGAACGCGATGCGTTCGGCCGGGTAGGCGGGGTCGACCGGCAGGTAGGCGCCGCCGGCCTTGAGGACGCCGAGGAGGGTGACGATCAGGTCGATGCCGCGTTCGCGCACGACGGCGACCACGGACTCGGGGCCGACGCCCCGGCCGGTGAGGAACCGGGCGAGGCGGTTGGCCCGCGCGTCGAGTTCGGCGTACGTGAGCTCGGCGTCGTCCGCCGCGACGGCGATGGCGTCGGGGGTGTGGCGCACGCGGGCCGCGAACAGCTCGGGCACGGTCGCGGCCGGCACGTCGGCGGCCGTGTCGTTCCAGTCGGCGAGCACCTGGTGGCGCTGGTGGGTGTCGAGGACCCGCACGGTGCCGAGCGGCCGGTCGGGAGCGCCGTCCAGGGCCTTCCCTGCGGCGTCCACCAGTTCGTCGAGGGCGGTGCGCACCAGGGCGACGACCTCCTGCGGGTCGACCGGGGCGACGGCGTCGACCATGAGCTCGAGCCCGTCCTGGGCTTCGTCGACGAGCAGCGACAGCGGGTAGTTGGTGCGTTCGCGGGTGAACAGCAGACGGGTGCCCGGCAGGGAGGTGTTCCAGCGCGTGTCGGAGTCCTCGCCCGTGCTGCGCCGGTAGTTGAGGCAGGCGGTGAACAGCGGGGCGTCGCCGTCGATGGCGGCCGCCCGCCGGGCCACGGTCAGAGGTGCGTGCTCGTGCTCCATGAGGCGGGCGAGCTGGCCGCGCATGGCGGTGATCGCCTCCAGCGCGGCGGACCGGTCGGTGCGCACCCGTACGGGCAGGGTGTTGATGAACGGTCCCGGGACCCGGTCGGCGCCCGCGCCGGCGTTCATCCGCCCGAACAGGACGGTGCCGAACACGACGTCCTCTCGGCCGCTGACCGCGGCGAGCACCCGGGCCCAGGCCACGTGCAGCACGGTCGCGGTGCTCACGCCCGCACGCCGCGCCACTTCGCGCAGCCGTACGGTGAGGTCGGGTCCGGCGGCCAGCCGCGCCCGGGTCAGGCTGGCCCCGTCGCCGTGGGCGTCCGCCAGGCCGTACGGGGCGGTGGTCTCGCCGACGTCGCCGAGGACTTCGGCGAAGTACCGCTCGTGCTCGGCGCGTTCGACGCCCCCACGGGCCTGGGCGACGAACGTCCGGAACGGCAGCGGGTCGGGCAGGGTGTCGCCGCGCCCGGCGAGGAACGCGGTCACCTCCTGGAGGAGCACGTCGAGCGCGGTGCCGTCGCGGACCATGTGGTGGGCGCGGATCAGCGCCAGCCACCGCTCGGGACGCTCCTCGCCGGGCACGGCCGCGCGGTGCACGTCGAGCAGCGGAGCCGTACCGAGGTCCATGCGCGCGCCGCCCGCGTCGACGAGGTCGGCGACGGCGTCGGTGGTGCCGGGGTCGAGGACGACGTCGGTGACGGACAGTTCGGCGTGGCGCCGGACCACCTGGACGGGTTCGCGGAGCCCTTCCCAGGCGTACGAGGTGCGGTAGATGTCGTGCCGGTCGACGACGTGCCGCAGGGCGTCGGTGAACGCGTCGAGCCTCTCCCGGGAGTCGAACTCCAGGACCGCCGGCATGACGTAGGCGTCGTCGCCGCCGTCGGCGAGGAGGTGGTGGAAGAGGAGGCCTTCCTGGAGGGGGGCGAGGGGGTAGATGTCGGCGATGTTCGCGGCGCCGCCGTCGACGGTGGCGACGACGGTGGCGAGTTCGTCCTCGGTGAGGTCGACCAGCGGCAGCATCGCGGGCGTCAGGGCGGTGGCGCCCGCCGGGATCAGGTTGTCGGGGACGGTGACCTGCGGGGCGCCGGAGGTCGCGGCGAGGCTCGCCGCGGTCGGGTGGTCGAACAGGGCGCGTACGGAGACGGAGACCCCGCGGGCGCGCAGCATCTCGATGAGGCGGACCGCCACCAGCGAGTGGCCGCCGAGCTCGAAGAAGTCGTCGTCGACGCCGACGTGGTCGAGGCCGAGGACTTCGGCGAAGGCCGCGCAGAGGATCTCCTCGCGGACGTCGGCCGGTGCCCGGCCCGCGCCGGCGGTGGCGGCGAAGTCGGGTGCGGGCAGGGCCTTGCGGTCGAGCTTGCCGTTGCCGGTCAGCGGCAGGGCGTCCAGGACGACGACCGCCGACGGGACCATGTGCTCGGGGAGTCGCTGCCCGACGAACTGGCGGATCGTGCTGGAGAGTTCGGTTCCCGAATCGTGGTGGTCGACGGGGACGACGTACGCGACGAGCCTGCGGTCACCCGGGTTGTCCTCGCGGGCGACGACCGCCGCCTGGTCGACCAGGGGGTGGCCGGTCAGGACGCCCTGCACTTCGCCGGGTTCGATGCGGTAGCCGCGGATCTTGACCTGGTCGTCGGCCCGGCCGAGGAAGACGATCCGGCCGTCCGCCGTCCACTTCGCGCGGTCACCCGTGCGGTACATCCGCTCGCCCTGCTCGTACGGGTTGGCGACGAACCGCTCGGCGGTCAGAGCCTCCCGGCCCACGTACCCACGCGCCAGGCCGGCACCGGAGACGTACAGCTCACCGGCGACACCGGGGGCGACCGGGCGGAGGTTCGCGTCGAGGACGTAGAAGCGGGTGTTGGCGATGGGTGTGCCGACCGGGACGGTTCCGTCGGTGATCGCCTCGGCGGTGAGCCGTGTGGTCGCGATGCCGATGGTGGTTTCGGTGGGGCCGTAGTGGTTGTGGATCGCGCGCTCGCCCGCTGCGGTGAGCAGCTCGCGCAGCCAGACCGTCGAAGCAGCCTCGCCGCCGAGGACGAGCGACCGGGCGGGCAGTACGGCCTCGATGCCGGAAGCCGTCAGAGCGGCCAGGTGCGAGGGAACGGCCTTGAAGTGGTCGATGTCGTGCTCGGCGAGGTAGGCGGCGACCAGTCCCGGGTCGGTGACCGCACCCTCCTCCAGGATGTGGAGTTCGCCACCGGTGGTGAGACTCGCGAAGACCACGGTGTTACCGAGGTCCGTCGCCTGCGCCTGGAGCAGCGCATAGCGTGCGCCCTCACCCGCGAAGCCGAGGCGGTCGGGGACCGAGGCCGTGTAGTTCGCCAGGCCGCCGTGCGTGACCGCCACACCCTTGGGACGGCCCGTCGAACCCGAGGTGTAGATCACATACGCCAGCGACCGCGGATCGACCGAACGTCCAGAACGGCCGGTCGGGGCGGCGGCGAGCTGCATCTCCACGAACGTGTCGTCGATCGCCACCAGACGCGAACGACCCGCGGGCAGTTCGTCGAAGATCTCCTCCGTCGTCAGCGCCAGCGCCGCACGACTGTCGCGGAGCATGTACGCGATCCGGTCCGTCGGCTGCGCCGGGTCGATCGGCAGGTAGGCGGCACCCGCCTTCCAGACACCGAGGATCGCGGCGATCATGTCGGCGCCCCGCGGCAGGCACAGGCCCACGACCGCTTCGGCGTCGATGCCCTGGCCGATGAGGTAGTGCGCGATGCGGTTGGCCCGGGCCTCCAGCTCGGCGTACGAGACCGACGTACCGCCGGAGACGATCGCCTTCGTGTCGGGCATGCGGTCCGCCGACTGCTCGAACCGCTCGTGGACCAGCGCCGGTCGGCCCTCGATCGCCGTGTCGTTCCAGACCGTCAGGACCCGGCGCCGCTCCTCCTCCGGCAGGACCACGATCGAGCCGAGCGGTGTGTCGGGGCCGCCGTCGAGGGTGGTCTCCAGGGCGGAGAGAAGCCGGTCGGTGGCGGTACGGACGAGGACGCCGACCGCGAAGGAGTCGATGGGGGCGACGGAGTCGACCGCCACCTCGGTCCGGTCGCCGTAGTCGTCGACCAGGATGACCAGGGGGTAGTTGGTGCGCTCGCGGACCGAGAGCAGCTGCACGCCCTCCATGCCTTCGTCCACGGCCCGGCCGCTGTTGCGCCGGTAGTTGAGGAAGGAGGTGAAGAGCGGGGTGTCTCCGGTGACGCCGCTGGCGCGCTGGGCGACGACGAGGGGGGCGTGCTCGTGCTCGAGGAGTTCGGCGAGCTGTCCGCGCGTGGCGGCCAGGGCCTCGTGGGCGCCGAGTTCGCCGGTGCGTATGCGGACCGGCAGCGTGTTCATGAAGGGGCCCGCCACGCGGTCGGCGCCGTGGCCGGCGTTCAACCGGCCGTACAGCACCGATCCGAAGACGACGTCCTCGCGGCCGCTGACCGCGGCGAGCACCCGGGCCCAGGCGACGTGCAGCACGGTCGCCGTGCTGGTGCCGAGGCGCTGGGCGACACTGCGCAGCCTGTCGTGCAGCTCCGGTGCGAACGGCACGACCGCGTGGACGGTGTCGGCACCGTCGCCGCGCGCGTCGGTCACGCCGTAGGGGGCGGTGGGTTCGGTGATGTCGCCGAGGAGGTCGGTGAAGTATCGGGTGTGGTCGGTGCGTGCGGCCGTTGCGCGTACCTGGGCGACGAACGTCCGGAAGGGCAGCGGTTCGGGCAGGGTGTCGCCGTGGCCGGCGAGGATCGCCTCGACCTCGTCGAGGACGATCTGCAGCGCCGTGTGGTCGCGGACGGTGTGGTGCATGCGGACGAGGACCAGGTGGCGGTCGTCGGCGGGGTCGGCCGCGACGTGCGCGTCGAGCAGGGGGGCCCTACCGAGGTCCATGGTGCCGCCGGCGGTGGTGAGGAGCTGCTCGGTCGGGTCGCCGTCGTCTGCGTGGAGGGTGATCTCGGTGACGGGCAGGGTGGCGTGGCGCCGGACCACCTGGACCGGTTCGCGCAGGCCTTCCCAGGCGAAGGAGGTGCGGTAGATGTCGTGCCGGTCGACGACCTGCTGAAGAGCCGCGGCGAAGGCGGTGACGCGGTCGCGCGTGTCGAACTCGAAGACTGCCGGCATGACGTACGCGTCCTCGCCGCCGTCGGCGAGGAGGTGGTGGAAGAGGAGGCCTTCCTGGAGGGGGGCGAGGGGGTAGATGTCGGCGATGTTCGCGGCGCCGCCGTCGACGGTGGCGACGACGGCGGCGAGCTCGTCCTCGGTGAGGTCGACCAGCGGCAGCATCGCGGGCGTGAGCGCGGTGGCGCCGACGGGGATGAGGTTGTCGGGGATCTCCGCCTGGTGGGCGCCGTCCGAGGCCGCCAGGCCCGCGACGGTCGGGGTGTCGAAGAGGGCGCGGACGGAGATCGTGACGCCGTGGGTGCGGAGGGTTTCGATGAGGCGGACGGCGAGGAGGGAGTGGCCTCCGAGGCGGAAGAAGTCGTCGTCGACGCCGACGTGGTCGAGGCCGAGGATCTCGGCGAAGGCCGCGCAGAGGATCTCCTCACGGACGGTGGCCGGGCCGCGGCTGCCGGGGCCGGCGGTGTACGCGGGGGCGGGCAGGGCCTTGCGGTCGAGCTTGCCGTTGACGTTCAGCGGCAGGGCGTCGAGGACCACGATCGCCGACGGGACCATGTAGGAGGGCAGCCGGGCGGCGGCGAGGGCGGTCAGGAGCTGCGGCAGTTCGTCGGCCGCCTCGTCCTGGGCCGGCACGGCGTAGGCGACCAGGCGCTTGTCTCCCGGGGTGTCCTCGCGGGCCAGGACGGCGACCTGCGCCACCTGGTCGTGTCCGGCCAGGACGGACTGGATCTCGCCGAGTTCGATGCGGAAGCCGCGGATCTTGACCTGTTCGTCGGCGCGGCCGAGGTATTCGATCTGGCCGTCGGTGTTCCAGCGGACGATGTCGCCGGTGCGGTACATCCGCTCGCCGGTCTCGTACGGGTTGGCGACGAAGCGTTCGGCGGTCAGTGCGCTACGTCCCTGGTAGCCGCGGGCGAGCTGGACACCGGCGAGGTAGAGCTCTCCCGCCACACCCACGGGCACCGGAGAGAGCGCGGCGTCCAGGAGGTAGACGCG
>NZ_QGGZ01000026.1 GCF_003148825.1 Streptomyces sp. CG 926 | reverse complement strand
GCGCGCGGTCTCCTGCGGAGACACGACGCGGAGTGACTGCGTCACTCCCAAGGTGGCTGCGTCGCTGCGCGACGCCGGGCTGAGTGGGCCCGATGGGCCGTCACCTGCGGTGACGGTGGGGTGGTCCCGGTCCGTTCGGGGACTACCGGTCCGCGGTGGCCGGCTGGCAATGGACGGGGCTGCCGCAGGGTTTCCGTCGGCTTAATTCTAGCTGCTCAGAAGAGTTTTAAAGGTGTGTCAGGTCTGCTGTGACTGTGTGTCAGGAGCGAATATCGGGGTGTGGCCCCTGCGGGGCCGAGGTTCTGCCGGTCGCGCTGCGCGCTCCCTCTCGGTAGTAGCATGGTCGCCGGCCCCACCATGTCCATCCCGCTACGCAAAGTAACAGTCACCCTCAACCGCCACACTCAATGGTCTATACCATATAGATCGCCAAGAAAGGAAGCCTTCATTACCGGACCCCCGTAAGGCACTCACAGCAAATACCGAATCGCCCTCGATCGAATGCCAAATACAACCACCGCAGGCGAATTCTGCAAAGGGGCGTTTCTGAACCAGCGCCACTCTGTCCAAGCCTGACCCAGTCACAAAATATCTGCTTCGTAACCGGCCGTCCGATCAAGCCTTAGCTGTCACGTGCGGTTTCTGCCAAATATTCGAATCAGGCGAAGGACCTCGTCTTGATTCGTTTTCCAGAGAGTGTCTTCCAGTGGCTTCAGCCGCGGCCGGGACCGCATTGATCCAATCGCATGGGCAAGCTTGACGATGTCTCCTGGCTCGCATGTGTCCTTAAGGGCTCTAACCAGCGACGGGAGACTTGACGCTCCCCTCTCCGACCCTGCCGCCATCAGTATCAGGTCTGCACATTCGCCGACGCCTGTAGCTCTGAGCCGGTTGATCAGCTCAGCAAGTCCATCCCCATCACGCCACTTGCCCGCGCCTCTAAGAATTCCTGCCAGCGTCTCCGTCTCTTTCCTCTCCTTGAAGTCAAGGATAATTTCAACCGCCGATAACGAGTTCCGGACCACCCCAATTCTCTCGGTGACAACGTATGCCGACAGATCTTGCCTGTCTCTACGAAAAGCCTCAATAATAATCAGCAATTCTCGCGCGGTGCGGTTCTTGGCAATCGAATCGAGGACAATGCGGTCGTCACCGAAATGACCATCGGTGCGAAGAGACTCTACGACCGGGATAATTTTGTGTGGGTCACCACGGCTACCCAAATCCTGCATCAGCTGCGCTGCATGCAAATCTTTCCCTTGTTTCCGCAGCTCCTTTACGAGAATTTCCCATGTTCGAGGATGCAGGTTATCCAGCAATCCTTCGACAAGACCCGGGACGGTTTCCTCTGATACAAGCTCCGAGATTCGCTGAACAGACGATCGGGTCGAGACTTCGGAGGCCTGTTCCGCAGGCTGGACAGCCGGGACTTTCGCAAGCCAGCTGAGCAACTGGTCCTGGGAAAGAGGTCGGACGACTTCCGGCCTCGGGCTGGTCTTTTGACGATCTCGCCTACTCTTCTCAGAGGCGTTCCAGATGACGCGTGCCTCGTCTCGTCTGGATACGGCGATTTCGGCACTTTCGGAGCAGACGTCGATAACGGCTTCTACGAAGTCCCATCTCAGAGCTACGCCACTGAGCCATTCGGAGATGGTTGACGAAGACGGCACTTTCTCGAGGTCGTGAAAGTGTTCGGGAGTCAGCCGGCGCCGCAAGCCGCTGATCCTGACACCAGAGACATCGAGCCAACCCCGGAGCAAGATCGCCAAATCGTTGAGCTCGGCCGAGGCACCTCGAGTCGGCCCCCACCGCCTGCCGGTCTTCCGGGCTTCATCCACGCGCCCCGCCCCCACCCGCTGCCTCGGACACCTACGAGGCGCCGCGGAGCCGTTCTCCGGAGTTGTCCGGATGCCGTTTGCTGCAGGTCATTCCAGCACAGCAGGGTCGTATCAGCAGCCCTTTCACCTGAAGGGGCTGACTCAGGAGGGCCTGCCGGGCTCGGCATCGCAACCATCCGGCAGGCCCTCAGCACCCCGCGAGGAGGCACCATGAACCACCTTAAGGGCTCTCCTGGTCGCTGCCGAGAGGCTCTGATCGCCTACCTGGCTGCTCTGGCGACCGGCATCGTCCTTGTCGTCCTGGGCGTCAGCCCCTCGGCCGTCATCACCGTTGCTCTCGGTGTAAGCGTGCTGTTCGAGAAGTTCAGTGCATCGCAGCGCGAGGGCAGCCGGCCCAACGCGTTGAACCAGACCTCTCCGGCTGTCCCCGGGCCGGCGGGGGAGCTTACCGAGGTCAACGAAGTCACCGACGATGATTCAGGGGACTCGAAACAAAGCTGACGCGCAGTCTCCATATAGATGCCCTATGGGAGTGGGCGCCGCGCAGCGGTTCGTCGGCGTCCCTTCCCGTCTATAGGTCATCGTCTCTCTTCCCTCTTCTGGAGGTCTTGGCAAGGAAATCTTGGAGCCACTTCCATTGCTGCTGTGGAGTCGGGCCTTCCGAGCTCGGAGAAGGCGGTGGGGGCTCGGGCTTGTAGGAGGCTAGCGCCCTCTTCATCAGCTTGTCGGTCTCCAGCGGGTCGATCCATGGGTCGTTGGCCTCGTCACGATCCACCCATCTCTGCACCGCAGCTGTGAATTCATCACGTTCACCCATAAGGATTTCCCTTCTTGGCCAGGTGTCTTCTGTGGCGGCCCCGAGGTGGCCGAAGGGTGCCTGAACATGGCTGTGTCCGCGGCCTGCCGGCCGGGGACACAGCCATGTTCGGGCGGGGGGTCAGGCGCCGATACCTACGGCAGAGACGTACGCGTAAGCCGCGTAGTCGGAGTCGAGGTCGGTGATGACGTCGTCCCAGATCTCGTCCACCATCGCCTCGTTACGGGCCGCCCAGGCGTCCACCAGGTCCGACCAGATGTACCGAACGGTGATGGACCGATCGCTCAGGGGGCGGCTGTACTTGGCGTCGACGTGGCTCTGGTCGACGGGGTAGATCTCCATACGACGGCCGCGGCCGTCGTTGTCGAGGTGACGCACCAGCCAGCCGGACCGGATCAGGTTCTCCCGCCGCCGCCACCAGTACGCCGCGTCGATCCGCTCCCTGGACGCCGGGGACGGCGTGGCCTTCCCGCGCATCCAGGAGCGCACCGTGCGGGCGGTGACGCCCTGTTCGGCGAGAGCTTGGCGGCCGGCGGGGCTGTCGAGGTAGCGCAGGCGGGCGGCCAGGCCGCGGTGGGTGGTGACGGGCGAGACGATGCCGGAGGCGTGCACGATCCGGTTGAGTTCCAGGATCAGCGCCTGGCCGCCCTTCATGCCCCGGGCGTCGTGGCGCTGCCATTCGCCCCAGCGGGACCACAGGTCCTCGGAACCGGCCATCAGCGCCTACCCCCGAGCGTGTAGATGTTCTTCTCCTTGACCTGGTTCAGGTCCCGGCCCTCGGCGAACACCTGCCGCCAGTCCCCGATGACGTGGAGTTCGTCCGTGCCGGAGATTTCAACGACCTGCAGTCCGGCCTTGTGGATTTTGTTGGCCTTCATCCAGAGGTTCGCGAAGGCTTTCGCGCGCATGATGTGCATCCAGTCCGGGCGTCGCATGTCGCGATTAGCGGTGGACTCACCCAGGGTGGAAACCAGCTTGGAGTACATGGATTTCACGTAGTTGACGGTCAGTTCGTCACCCTCGGCAAGAGCAGTCTTTCGGACCTCGGCCAAGGCCCGGCGGAGTTTTTCCAAGAGGACTTCGGTGCCGCCGGAGACGAGTGATCGGTGGATTGTGGGTGCGTCGGCGAGGTTCTCGCGCGCGCAGTCGAGGAGGAGACGGAGGGTGGATTCGGACACCCACAACTCGCCCGGCTCCATCCGGTTGCCCAGCGGGTTGGGCAGGTCGGTGTGCTCCCACTCGGCGGGGGTGATGAGGTGGACGCCGGCCTTCTTCCGGTCGTGGACACCGCTGGTGTCCTCGCGGAGCTGACCGATCGGCAACCACGCCTTGAACGCACTCAAGTAGGCGGCGTTCATGTCGAGGGCGGTCACCTCGAACTCGGCGCCCGCCTTGGCGGCCTTGAAGACGCTGGCATTCCGCCACTTCGGACGGCCCTCCCAGATCTCGTCCGCGCCTTTCTGGGAGCGCTTGCGCAGGACATCGGCGGTCGGCGGGAACTCCGAATGCTCGTACCGGCCGCCGACCCGCGACGCTTTGAAAAACGTCATGACGTCCGGGATCGCGGACTTCAACAGCGCGGCCTGAGCGGCCTCCAGGTCCCCGTCGCACTCCTGCAGCGCTTCGTGCACCCGGCCGGTGATCTGGTCCACCAGCGACCCGGACGCGTACGCCCGCGGTGCTCGCGGCCCGGCGGACGTGACCGCCGGCTCGACGGGGGCCGCTGAGGGCTCGGCTTGGGGCTCCGGGGCCGGGCCTGCCGGCGCAGCGGGAGACGGCTCGGGCTGGACCTGCTGCACGGCCGGCTCCGCCGGGAGCGGCGCGGCCGGGAGCGGCGCGGCCGGGAGCGGCGCGGCCGGGGCCGGATCGTCGGGAACAGCTCCGGGCTGGCCCTCCGGCCGCTCCTTCGCTGCTTCCGGCGCGGGCGCGAGAGTTGAGGCTTCGGCGGGGAGCTGCTGCGGCACAGAAGCCGGCGCGAGTGGTGTCGGGGTCGCGGCGGCGACGGCGGCCGCGCACTCCTCGGCGGACAGGTGCTGCGGGAACCCTTCGAGTTCGTCGCTGGTCGGCTGCCCGCACAGCACGCACGCCACCGCGGGCACGGCCGCTTCCGGCGCGGGCGACTGCGGGGTGGCCGTGTGCGGGGGCTGGGCGGGGAGCTGGACGGCGGGGAGCGGCAGTTGCGCGGCCAGGGGCGGGGCGGCGACGTCGAAGGGACGCAGGGCGGGGATCGAGCCGTGCAGGACACCGACCGCGTGGGTGGGACCGGCGAGGAGGTCCAGGACGTGCAGGCCGAAGTGGGCGGCCAGGCCGTCGACGTCTTCGAGCGACCAGTGCTGGCGGCCGGCCTGTTTACGCGAGACCTGCGCCTGGGAGAGGCCGAGGGCCTCGGCGACGACATTCTGACGCTCACCGGTACGCGTCATCAGCGCGGCGACCGTGAGCCTCAAGAGTTCTTCCGTACCCATCACCATGATGCAACCCTAGACCAGCTGATGCGGAAAACGCATTGTGGATGCGTATTGGTTCGCTGGCTCGGGCGGTGATGATCATGGTCGCTCCGCCCCGGCACCGAGGGGAACGCTGCTTCCGCACTGCGGGCGCGGGCCGCGGAGCTCCGTGGCGTTCCAGGCGGCTCAGATGCCCCCGAGTCGGCGGCATGCCGCCTCGACCAGGGCGCTGCCGGAGTGTGCGAGGGGATCGGTGAGGACGGCGTCGATGACGTGGGCGGTGATCTGGGCGAAGGCGCGGAAGTTGCCCCGTGTGCAGCGTTCGTCGGCCCGGGCGATGTTCTGTGGCGGCACCTTGCGCCAGAGCGGGTGGAAGACGGGAAGAACGGCCTGGGCCTGGGCGGGGGTGAGCGGCGGGATGTGCTGGCGGGTCAGGATGCGGGAGGCGAGCTCCGGTATCCGCTGGAGGGCTCGGGTGCTTCCCGTTCCGGCCAGGACGAGGGTGGTGGGCGCGCCAGGGTCGGCTGCCAGGCGGCACAGGTACTCCAGGGCGGGCGGCGACAGCCGCTGAACGTCGTCGCACACCAGCACGTGCGGGCTGCGCAGCGCGGTGGCCAGGGCCTGGTCGGTGGTGTTGTAGCGGTTGTCGAGTCGGACATTGAGTGTGAGTGCTTCGGCGATCGCGTGGCGCAGCTGGGAGACCGAGGCGCCCACGGGGATCGGGACCCGGCACACGTTCGGGCCGGGTGGCAGGAGGGAGAGGGCGTACTGCAGGGCGACGGTCTTGCCGGCCCCCGGGGCGCCGTCGATGTTCATCACGCCGCTGGCGGCCACGACGTGCCGCAGGGCCGAGGCGGTCTCTTTTAGGGCTTCGGTGACCGCCACGTCCGCTTCAGGGATCAGCGTGTCCACGCCCGCTGCGGCACAGTCGGGGCCGGCTCGGAAGGGGTGGTCGCCCTCGCAGGGGCAACGGCGGGCCCGGTACAGGGGTGTGGACAGGTCGGCGGTCGGGCGGGGACCCGGCTTCCGGCCGCGGGTCAGGTCGTGTTCGGCTGCCAGCAGGGCATCCATCCGGGCCCACGTCGTCTCGTCCCAGGCGGGGGCCTTCAACAACCATCCCGCGCGGGCTGGAGCGGTCCGGGACGGGGGTTCGTCGCGGGCCTGCCACAGCCAGCGCGTCACCGTGCTCACCGGCACCCGGGCAAGGCGCGCCGCGGCGTACCGGTGCGGCCCCAGCAGCCGGCCCGCCTCGTCAATCGCGAGGAGGCGCTCGACCAGCACCGCATGGGACAGCATGCCGTCCCGGATCACCTGCGCCATCCGTCATTCCTCACTGCGTGACGAAGCCGGCCGCCGGAAGCGGCCGGGGCGGGAACTTTCGAACGGAGCACGCCAGCCCGCGGTGGACGATGGAGCCGTGGGACGTTTTTCGTCATGTCAGCGGTCACCCGAGGCGGCTGAAGGCCCAGCGGAGCACTTCCTGGTCGGGGTGGTCGCGGCCCGTGCGTTCGAGTGCGGTGATGGCGTGGGCGGTGAGCCGTGCCCAGTTACGGAAGTTGCCATGCGCTGCGTGGCGGTCTGCGTAGGCGATGTCGAGGGGCGCGGTGTGGGCCCAGACGGGGTGGTAGAGCGGAATAACCTGCTGGACTTCTTGCACGGTCAGCTTGGTGACGTGCTGCCAGATGAAGATTCGGGAGGACAGCATCGGCTCCTTGCGCAGCACGCTGTGAGCGCCCTCTCCGCCGGCGAAGATGATCGCGATCTGGGTATAGGGGTGGTCCCAGAGGAACCGGAAGTATTCGAACGTTTCTCGGTTGAGCCACTGGGCCTCGTCCACGACCAGCGTGCGTGGTTGGGCTGCGAGTGAGTCCAGAAGCAGGCGGTCGAACTCGGACGGGTGGCGTGGGGGCTCTCCTGGCAGGCCGAGTGTGCCGAAGAGTTCGTGGCGTACGGAGCGGGCGGTGGGGCGGGCGCGGAAGGTGATCCGGCAGACTTCCTCGCCGCGGGTGCGTTCGAGGTCGCGCAGGCAGACGTTGGCAGCGAGGGTCTTGCCGACGCCGGCCGGGCCGTGGAGGCACATCATCGCCCGGGCGTCGATGGTGTCGGTGATGTTCTCGCGTGCGGTCAGCAGTGCCCGTGTTGTGACGATCGTGGCGTCGGGGAGCTGGGTGTAGTGGTCGGTCTCCCGGGGCGGGAGCTGGCTGGTCATCGCTTCGTCTCTCCGTTACGGGGGTGTTGGGCGATGGAGGGGCGCAGGGAGGCCGGGGTGTTCCAGTCCGCGGGTGGCGGTGCGGGCGGGATGAGGTCCGGGAGGGCCAGGGTGGCCATGTCGCTGTGGGCGGCTGCGTCGAGTTCCTGGTCGGCCTCGGCTGCTGTCACGGCGCCCAGACGCTGCGGTGCCGTGGGGCTGGTGGCGGGGGCGTAGCGCTGGCGGCGCAGGGCTTCGGCCTTCTTTGCGTCGTCGCGCAGGCGGCGGGCGCGCGTGGTGCGGGTGCGGCGCAGTGCGTCGAGTTGTTCGGGTGTGGCGGCGTCGGAGAGGTGGGCGGTGCCGAGGTGTCGTCCGGCGGGGTCGCAGACCTCGATCTCGTGGTTGTGGTGGGGCATGTGGCGGATGCGGATGCTTCGGCCGGCTTGGCCGGCCATCCATGCCGCGATGTAGTTCCGGCCGCGCCAGCGCACGCCGTGGCTGGTCAGCTTCCGCACCCGGCCGTCGTCCTCGAGCATCAGCCCCCACAGGGCGCTCTCGGCGACCTCGGAGAGTGGTGTGGGGTCAGCGTTCCAAGCCTCGATGGGTGTCCGGCCTGCCAGGGAGGCGGGGCGGTGCTCGGTGTTCCACCAGCGCGCCCAGTCCAGGACCTCGGTGGTGAATTCCTCGAAGGCCAGGTGCAGGGGTGGTGCGTCCTGGTCGGCCTTCTTCCTGGTGCGTCGGGGCGTGGGGGTGAGGGTGTAGCCGGGCAGGGCGGCGAAGAGCATGCGGTCGGCGCAGCGGTTGAGGTTTTCCACGGTGCCCTTGAGGTGAGGGCTGTAGGCGGGCAGGTCCTCGACGCGGGTGCCCAGGGCTCCGAGCGCGCCGAGGACTGTCTTGGACAGGAAGTCCTTGCCGCGGTCGACACGGACGTGTTCCGGTACCCCGCCTGCCGGGCCGTAGGGGGCGGTGCGCAGGACCGCGGCGCGCAGGGCGGCCAGGATCGAGGCCCGGGAGGGGTAGCCGGGTGTGACAGCGGTGCCGGTGATCGTTGTGGTGGCGGTGTCGATGAACCAGGTCACCCAAGGGCGCACCAGGTCTCCGTCCGCGTCGACGAGGAGGGGGGCCTGGACGTGGTCGGTCTCCCAGGTGTGGTTCCGCCACAGGCGGGGCCGGCGTACGAACACGTCGTGCGCGCGGGCTGCTTCCGGGCCGCGTGCGAGGGCCGCGCGTTCACCGGCGGTCAGGTCGCGGCGTACCGCGCGCAGGAACGTCGACAGCGACGGCAGCGGGTCGAGGACCGGTACCGCGTCGGCTGGTGCCCCTCCCGGGAGGTGGGTGGAGGGTTGACCGGTCGTCTGCCGGGCGCGGGCCGCGAGCTGGCGGTGCACTGCGGAGGCGTTCCCGCGCCAGTACGCGAGCAGAACCCGTATGTCGGCGGTGACCTCGAACCGGTCCCCCGGCCTGGTGCCCTCGGTGGGTGCCGTTGCGGGACCTGCTTCGGCCTGTGCGAGCCACCGCCATACCGTCCTCTCCGACACCCCCAGGCACTCCCCCGCCAGACGCACATGCCCGCGCGAGAGCCGCCGCTGGGCCCGCAGCCGGAGCAGCTGCTCGACCGCCGGCCCACGCAACGCGGCAAGTCCAGGGCCTGCCAGTACCGGGGCGGTGAGTGGCGGAGTCGGGTCTTGCGGTGCGTGTGAAGTACTCATGGGTGTCCCGCCTGTCGCTCTGCCTCGGGCTTCCTTCTCCTCGGGTGCCGGGCGATGTCACGGGTAGGGGCCCAGCCGGGCACAGGCCTGCTCGATCAGGAGGCGGTCTACTCGTGTGGCGTTCTCACGCTTGGACAGGGCGTAGAGGTGAGAGGTGATCTTCGCCCAGGTACGGAAGTTGCCTCGCGCGACTGTGGCATCCGCCCACCCCACATCTGCCGGATCCGTGTCCTCCCACACGGCATGGAACATGGCCAGCGTCTTCGTGAGCTGTTCCGGTTCCATTCCGGGAACCTGGTGCCAGGTCAGGACCCTGGAGCGCATGGCCGGGGCCCGCGCGATCATCCGTTCCGCTCCCGCCCCGCACAGCACCAGCGACGCCGCCGTCCTCGGCTCGTCCCACAGCAACCGCAGGTAGTCCAGCAGAGCGGGAGACAGACGCTGCGCATCATCGAGGAGCAACACCCCGGGACGGCACAGCGCCTCCCCGAGGGCGCGGTCCGCCGGCTGCGCCCGGTGCGAGAGAGAAACCGCCGGCAGGCCCAGGGCTTCCAGCAACGACGCGCGCATCTGCGGCAGGCCCGGCTTCACCGCGACCACCGCCCGCCACACCGGCACCCTCGAGGGCAGCAGATGCAGCGCCTGCTGCACCGCCACCGTCTTACCCACCCCCGGATCCCCGAACCAGCAACCGATCCCCCGCGCCGCAACCGTGTGCCCGACCGACTCCACCACCGCAGCCACCACGGCCGTCGACACCACCCGCGCCCCCGGCACGAACAACCGCACCCCACCCCGCGGAGGCACCGCCTTCTGCGCACCGTCCCCATCCCCTGGCAGGGCCATCGGATCCGTGTCGACCACCGGCAGGCCCTCACCCGCCCGCTGCAGTTTCAGGTCAGCCAGGACCCGGTCATACCGGCTTACCTCCACCCGGTTCCGGGATGGCCTCGCCACCCCCAGTACCCGCCCTGCCCGTAGATCCCGCTGCACCGCCCGGTGCAACGTGCCCAACGACGGCACACCCACGGCCGCGGACGCACCCTCGGCCGTCATCCGCCGGTGCAACGCCGCGACATTCCCGCCCGCCTCCGCCAGGACCGCCCACAACCCGTCATCCAGCGTGAACCTGTCCTGCCTCGGCACCGGCTCCAGCCGGCCCTCACGCGCCTCGGACAACCACCGCCACACCGTCCGCACCGTCACACCCGCGGCCTCCGCCATCACCCGCACGTGCAGCGACGACACCGACCCCGGTCCCTGGTCCACCGCCAACAGACGACGGACCACCACACCCCGCGCCAGCCGCAACTCCTTACCCATACCCGCCAGCACACCCGACAGCTGACGTCGCACACACAGGAATGGGCAACACCATGACAGCCAGCCGTCCTGCTGCTATGCAGCCCGCGGCAGCAGCCTGGTCACCACATGACAGCCAAGATCACCAAGCAGCTGCGCGGACCAGGCAATGCTGATCCATACGTTCGTTCCAACGGTTCTCGCTGCTGGAAGCAGGCATGCTGGCTCAACAGCCAGCCGATGAAGCCCTGTCCCTGATCGAACTCCTCTCCGAACCAGACAGCCAGCAAGACCGCTAGACACGACCACGCCCACTGACACCTGCCGGCTGCCACCACACCGACCACTCACAGAGCGGCCCGGGGGACTGCTGCCCCCTAGAGCGCTCCGGGCCTCACTCTCACCCGCACACGCCCTATCGGCACGGGCTACCCGGGCCCTGACTCGATCCGCAGCCCGCCGACCGGAACCGCGCGGTGTCGCCGGCCGTGCCGACGGCGCGGTGTGTCCCTCGGCCGCGCCACGCTCCGGCGCTGTTGAATCAAGGCATGACCAAGCGCGACGACTCGGCTCTGTTCGGCAACCGTTTCCTGACGGTGCCCGCTCCCTCGGAAACCTTCCCGGAGGAAGGGATGACCGCGACGGACGCGATGAGGCTCGTGGATGTGGATCTCGCCATGGAGGGCGACCCGCAACGCAACCTCGCCACGTTCGTCACCACGTGGATGGAGCCCGAGGCCCAACGACTGATCGCCGAGAACCTTCACCGCAATTTCATCGACCATGCGGAGTACCCCATTTCCGCCGAGATCGAGCAGCGCTGCGTGCGCATGCTCGCGGACCTCTTCCACGCACCCGGCAGGACGACCGGATGCCGGACTCAGGGGTCATCCGAGGCGATCATGCTCGGCGCGCTGTCGTTGAAGTGGAAGTGGCGGGAGCGCCGCCAGGCAGCCGGCCTTTCGACCGACCGGCCCAACCTGGTTTTCGGCGGTGACGTCCACGTCGTATGGGAGAAGTTCTGCCGCTACTTCGACGTCGAGCCACGGATCGTGCCGCTTGCCGAGGACAAGTACACGATCGGCCCGGAGGATGTGGAGCCCCACCTCGACGAGAACACGATCGGCGTCGTCGCCGTCCTCGGCACCACATTCACCGGCCACAAGGACGATGTCGTCGGGATCGACAAGCTCCTGCAGGACGTTCGTAAAAAGCGGGACCTCGACATTCCGATCCATGTCGATGGCGCCAGCGGCGCATTCGTCTGGCCCTTCCTCTACCCGGACTCGAAATGGGACTTCCGGCTCGAGCAGGTCCGTTCGATCAACGTCTCGGGACACAAATACGGACTGGTCTACCCCGGCATCGGATGGCTGGTCTTCCGCGAAGAGGCCGACCTCGCCAAGGACCTCGTCTTCTACGAGAACTACCTCGGCAAGACCGACGCGACGTTCACGCTGAACTTCTCCACCGGTGCGTCGATGGTGCTCGCGCAGTACTACAACTTCGTGCGGCTCGGCCGCCAGGGCTACACCTACGTCATGAAGACGATGCAGGAGAACGCCCGCGCACTGGCGGACAATCTGCGCAGCAGCGGCCGCTTCGAAGTGATCGGGAGCGACCTTGAACAGTTGCCGCTGGTCGCTTTCCGTCTCGCCGGCAAGCACGCCTACGACGAGTCCGACATCGCCTGGCAGCTCTCGGCCGAGCGGGGCTGGATGGTGCCGGCATACACCCTCCCGCCCAACGCGGAACGGGTGAAGATCCTGCGCGCCCTGGTCAAGGAGAACCTGAGCCGCGAACAGGTCGACCGCCTGACCCAGGACATCGCCGACGCATGTCGCACGCTGGACGACAAGGGAGCGGCCCACAGCATCGAGCGGACCCAGATCAAGCGCGGCACCGGCTACTGATGCACTGTGCCGGAAGTCCAGGCGGGGGCCGGGGCTTCGCCTGAGGGGGCATTGAAGCCGTCAATGATCGGGTTCATCGCGTTCAGCAGCGGGCCCCGCGTCAGTGACGGCTCCGCCGTGGGCGTGTCCCGTTCGGTGATGTGGAGCGGGTACCCGGTGATGCCGAACCCGTCCAGAGCCGCGGATCCGGTACCCGTGAAGGCCGAGCCGGCGGCCGCGCCCACGTCGCTGGTCCAGCACAGTTGGAAGGGCTTGGACGGGACACCGCCGCCGTCGGGCGGCGACGTCCACACCGGGGCCGCGGGGAGCGGCTCGGAGCCGTACGCCGGCGTCCACGTGGCGCGGTCGGCGATGACCTCGTCGGACGTGGCAGGGGCTCCTCGGTACGGCCGTCCATGGGGTAGGGGTCGGCCTCGAAATCGGCGCCGCCGGTGAGCAAGGTCTTCTTGTCTTCGATCGCCATGCGGTACTCCGGGGGAAGCGCCTCCTGCTCGTCCTGCGCGCCCTGCTCGTCCTGCTCGTCCTGACGAGCACGGCTTCGCCCACCTCAAGGACTGGCGGGTGTGAGGCCGCGCCGTCCGGACGCTGAAGGTCACTCGGCGATGGTGAGGGAACGAAGGTCGAAGTCCAGCATGCGGATCAACTCGCCAACCCGTCCGCCGCCACTTGGCGCCGTCGGAAAGCGTTTGAGCACGTCAACGACGACTGGTGTCGCGCTCAGCACCGCCTGCTCAAGGTATTTGACACCGACGCTCCGATCGTCGCCGGCGACGAGTTCGGCTGCTCTGGCTGCATAAGCGCCGGCTCCGAGAATGTGCTTGACCTGGGTGGCCTTGGCCAGCGGATGCAGGTAGGCGGAGCCTGCCGCAGACATCGCTGCCCACGCTGCCTCTCGGGCAGCCGCGGTGTCTGCACTCTTCGCCGCTTTGAGGGCCGCTGACGCTGTGTCGCGCAGAGATTTCCCGCGTTCGCCACCCCGAGCGAACTCCCACGCGGCACCGATGGCTTCTCGAGGACGCGGGTCGTCCGGCTGATCGGCCTCGAATATCTCAAGCACCACCTCCGCACACGCCGCAGCGAACGCAGCGACCTCACGAAGGTCCTGCTTACTCAGAACGATCTCGCTCGTGTCCCCCGTCATGGTCCCATCTTCCGCGATTGCGCTGGACAGGTAGGCCGCAAGGGCTGCTCCTGGGCGCCGGCCGACTGGACACCGAGCAGACCGGATCGCCGAACTGCTGAACCAGCGCGGGTCCAGCATGCATCGGATGCTGGAAGGCCATCCGGCCACAGCGAACAGGACCGGCGAATCGACCGCTCCGCCAGATGATCTGCTCCGCAGGCTGCTTCCCACAACCGGCGTGAGCACCCCGAGAACCTGAGCCGACTCCCGCTCAGCCTTGCTCGGCCGCGTACGTCTACGCCGTCCGCATCAGGGCGGCTCGCGCCATGTGGGAGGAGGAGGGCATGACGGAGGCATCACCCGGCCCACATGCACACCACCGAGTCGAACACCGTGCGGCTTGCTCGTTGCCGTACCGATGCGGTCTGCGGGGACTGGAAGCACCATGCCGTCAGCAACGACGAGGGCCCGCCCGACCGGTCAGGTCGTACGGGCCCTCGTGCTGTGGGGGTGGGAGGCTCAAGCGGCGACGCGGCCTCGCCGCCTGGCTACGAGCTCCCCGAGGGGGCTCACGAGTCCCAGGTGAGGTTCTTCTGGTCGGTGATCACCCTGCCTGCGATCCGAAGGTCGCCGTTGGAGTCGAGGATGCCGACGATCTTCTTCGTGCTGCCGTGGTGGGTGACGAAGTAGACCTTGTCCATCTCCTGGGTGCTGGAGAAGTTGGAGTTCATCACGATCTCCACGCTGTTCGGGGAGATGACCGCGACGTTCTTGTGCCCGCTGGTCGGGTAGGTCTGGGTCTGCGTCAGCTTGACCTTGCCGTTCGGCTCCCCCTCTTTCCAATCCGTCGCGAGTCCGAGATCGAGTTCAGGCATGGTTCCCCCTGGGTCCGGCGGGGCGTGCCCGCGGTCGGTGACATGCCGGGATGTCCCGGTCCGATAGAGGAGCGCAGGGAGGGAAGGTGTACGGAAAGGGACGTTTTGGAAATCGTCGCTGCTTCCCGTTCCAGTGGCCGGATTCCTTCAGGAGAGTGAGGCCGGCTCGGAGAGCCGCTCGCCGAGGCGATAAGCCCGGCCCCACCCGAACGCCGAGCAGCGGCAGAACCGGCTCACGACCTGCATCAAGTCGGCTCCTGTGGCGTGACTTCGCCGCGCCGGATCCGGCGCACCCCGAAGGGCGCCGATGAGCCGCCTGCCGAAGCCGACGGGTGGGATCCGACATCGGCGGGCCGATGCGGGGTTTGGGTCTCGGGATCGTGAGCAGGCGAGTGGTCACGACCAACCCGGTACTACACGAGGAGGTCCCCATGTCGGGCACCGAGAAGACCAAGGCACAGGTCGAACAGGCCAAGGGCAAGGCCAAGGAGGCCATGGGCCGCATGGCCGGCAACCAGCGGATGACCGCCGACGGGCACGCCGACCAGGCCAAGGGCAACGCCCGCCAGGCCAAGGAAGACGCCAAGGACACCCTCCGCCGCCACTGAACCGCACCCCGCGCACAGCCTCTTGAGCTGCGGCGCCCGCCGGGCCCCGACCCTCTCCCCCGGGTCGGGGCCCGGCCCTGTGCCCGAAGCTGGCGGGCGACACTCGTAGGCGTCGGTGACGGCGCCGACCAGGGCGCGTACCACCTTGCGGGGGTGTTCCTCGGCGGTCTTGCGCAGGAGGCCTGGCAGGTCGACGGTTTCGGCGTCGCGTTCCTGCATCCCGTCCGTGTGGAGCAGGATCCGGTCACCGAGTCGAAGGCGCACTGCTGGGCGACGCCGAAGGGTAGGTCCACCTCCAGGCTCAGTTCGCTCACGGCGCCGTCGCGCAGCCGCAGCGGCCAGGGGTGGCCGGCGTTGACGAGCTGAGCCCCGGTGCCGTCGAGGGCGATGCGCAGGAGCTGGCCGGTGGCGAGGCTGTGCCGGCCGTGGTCGAGGAGGGCCTGGTGGAGTTGGCGGGCCTGTTCGGCGAGGTCTTCTCCGGCACGGCGGGCGCCCCGGGAGGCGTTGGCCAGGAGGGTGGCCATCGGCGAGGCGCTGACGTCGTGGCCCATCGCGTCGGTGATCGACAGGTGGAGTGTGTCCTGGTCGAGGCTGAAGTCGTAGGTGTCGCGAGCGATGTCGGAGGCAGGGACCAGGGCGCCGGCGATGGTGAACTGGGGTGCTTCGCAGGCGGAGGCCGCGGGCAGGAGCCGGCGCTGGATCTCCGCGGACAGGCTCACCCCGGTGGTGCGGTTGGCCCAGTGGTAGAGGTCGGTGAAGCGCCGGTCGGTGACGATGACGTACGCCAGCGCATGCGCCGCTTCCTGCACCTGCGCCAGCACCTCCTCGGAGGACACCGATGGTGTCGCCGCGGTTGGTGACGGGCGCCGGCACCCTCTGCCCCTGGCCGCCGTCCGGCGCCAGTACCAGGCGCTGGTGGCGCAGGACGTCGTCGTAGATGCCGCTGCCGGCCAAGGGGATCCGCTCCGCGCGGTCCTCCTGCTGCCGGTCGGCCGTGTCGTGGACGCGCAGCAGGCGCCGGCCGACGACATCGACGAACAGGAACGACACGTAGCGGGCCTCGAACCGGCCACGGGCGCCGCGGCCTCCGCAGCCGCCGGCACCTGCGCCAGTCCGATCCGCTCGCCTGCCACACCAGCCTCCCGAAGGGTTACGGACGCTCCTTCCCGCCCTGCCGACACAATCAGAACCACGGCAGCCCAGGTCTGCCTCGGCGATCGACATGCCGAGGGCACCCGTCCTCACGACAGCATCGCCCACCAGCAGCCGCCCCTGTATCTCCGGCTGCGCGGCAGCCCTGCGGGGAGCTCCGCGGTCGCGGCGTCCTGCCTCGGACCAGGTGGCTTCCGGGGCGTTGCTCGCCGTCCGGGTCGGACGCCCCGCAACCAGCCGGCCGGCCGGAGCAGGCGTACCGAGTCCCCCGGTCTCCCGGACGCCGTCCCGGGAATTCCGCTCCCTCGTGTCCGACATGGCGGACCGCTCGTCCGCGCGGCGCGGCCACTGCGTCAGGGGGTTCGGGTCCGTGGCGTAGAGGATCCAGGCGTCCGTGAGGTCCTGCAGTTCCGTGAGGGTGGCACCTCCGCGTTCCAGGTGGTCGGTGAAGGTCCGCGGCCGGTCCGCGTCGGCGGCGGTCTTCCGGGCGGCCTCCCCGAGGACGCCGTGGTGCCTGTCCGTGGAATCCCGACGACGTGCGTGGTGGGGCTCGTTGTGGTTCGGGTCCGTCCCGGGTCAGCGTTTTGCGGCGTAGCCGAGGAGGAAGAGTGCCTCGGTGAGGGCCATGTTGCGGATCTCGGTCGGGTCGACGCTCTCGTCGGGGGCGTGGATGAGGCAGCGGGGCTCCTCGACGCCCATGAGGATGATCTCCGCGTCCGGGCAGGTTGCGGCGAGTACGTTGCACAGGGGGATGGACCCGCCCTGGCCCAGGAACTCCATCGGGCGGCCGTAGGCCTGCTCCATGGCTCGCCCCATGGCCCGGTACGCCGGTCCGTCGGTGGCCGCACGGAACGGCGACCCGGTGCCTTCTTTCTCGACCGAGACTCGGGCGCCCCAGGGCGTGGCGGCCGTGAGGTGTGCGGTGAGGGCCGCCAGTGCGGCGCCGGAATCCGTCTCCGGCGGAACCCGCAGGCTGACCCGGGCCCGGGCCGAAGCGGGCACGGCGGCGGCAGAACCGACCACGGGCGGGCAGTCGATGCCGAGCACGGTCACGGCCGGGCGTGCCCAGAGCCGGTCCGCCACCGTGCCCGAGCCGGTGAGGCGGACCCCGTCCAGGACGGAGGCGTCGGCACGGAACTGCTCCTCCTCGTACGGCGCTCCGGTCCAGGTGCCGGTGCAGTCCAGGCCGTCGATGCGGGTGCCGCCGTCCGGGTCGCGCAGGGTGGACAGGATCTGGATGAGGGCGGCCAGGGCGTCGGGGGCGGGACCGCCGAACATGCCTGAGTGCAGGTCGCCGCGGAGGGTGGTGACGGTGACGACGACGTTGGCGAGGCCGCGCAGTGCGGTGGTGGCGGTGGGCCGGCCGACTGCGGCGTTGCCGGTGTCGCAGATGAGGAGCGTGTCGGCGCAGATGTCACCGGGGTGCGCGGTGACGTACTCCTCCAGCCCGCCGGTGCCCTGTTCCTCGGACCCCTCGGCGACGAACTTCAGCCCCACGGGCAGCGCGTCGCCGAGGGCCCGCAGCGCGGTGAGGTGCATGACGATGTTGCCCTTGCAGTCGGCGGTGCCGCGTCCGTACCAGCGTCCGTCGCGTTCGGTGAGCGTGAACGGCGGGGAGTTCCATGCGGCTTGGTCGAGTGGGGGTTGTACGTCGTAGTGGCAGTACAGCAGCACCGTGGGTGAGCCTTGCGGCCCGGGTCGGTGGCCGAGGACGGCGTGGCTTCCGTCGGGGGTCTCCGCGAGGCGTACGTCGAGCAGTCCGGCCTCGGTGAAGGCGTCGGCCACCCAGCGGGCGGCCCGTGCGCATTCCTCGGGAGGGAACTGTCGGGGGTCGGCCACCGAGCGGATGGCGACCAGTTCGGCGAGGTCGGCTTTGGCGCGGGGCATCAGCGCGTCGATGCGCGCGGCGAGGGCGTCGGCGTCCGGCATGTCGCGGGCGGGCTCAGTCATCGTCGCCTCGCCTCACCGTCCGGTCGGTCTTCAGGTCCTCGAGTTCGTCCTGGATGCGGTGCAGGGTGTCGGGGCAGTAGACCTTCAGCACGAGGGCTTCGGCCTGAACGGCCTGTCGGTCGGCGATGACCGGGCGCTGGCCGGGGCCGGTGGCCCCGTTGGACATGTTGATCTTCCACAGGGCCGTCTTGAGGGCGGAGGCGGGGTCCTCGCAGACGATGCCCCCGTCCTGGCCGAGCGCGCGGGCCAGGGTGCTGGGATCGGGTCGGGTGAATCCTGCGGCGACGAGCTCGTCCGCGAGCTGGTCGGCCTTGTCCAGGGACCGGTTGGTGGACCGTACGGCCTTGTACTGGATCAGTCCGACCACGACGAAGCCGACGAGCAGGACGATCGCGCCGATGTAGATCCACTTGTGCCGGGAGGCGAAGGCGGTGGGGCTCATGCGACGTCTCCCGTCGACTCCGCGGCCGGATTGCGCCAGCTGGGCTTGCGCAGGCGCAGGCACAGCCAGGGGATGACCACCCCGAGGAGCAGCAGGCCACCGCCGACGATGGCGACGTAGGTCCAGACGCTGCCGCCGCCGAACTGTGAGGACGGTACGAACCCGATGATCATGGCGGCGGCGGAGGCGAGGAAGCCGACGACGCAGATCAGGTTCAGGGCCGGGGCGCGGTAGCCGCGCGGGTGGTCGGGCTTGGTCCTGCGTAGCCGCATGGCCGCCAGGAACATCAGCAGGTACATGATCAGGTACACCTGGGTGGTGATCACCGAGAAGATCCAGTAGACGCTCGAGACGTTGGGGATCAGCGCGTACATCAGCGCGATCGCCGTGGTGACGATGCCTTGGGTGACGAGGATGTTCTGCTGGACGCCGTGGCTGTTGAGCTGCTGGAGGAAGGGCGGGAGGTAGCCCTCCTGGCGCGAGATGAGCAGCAGGCCCTTGGAGGGGCCGGCCAGCCAGGTGAGCATCCCGCCCAGGGCGGCGGCGACGAGGGCGACGGCGGCGACGGGGGTCAGCCAGCCGATGTGGAAGTAGGAGAAGAACGCGTCGAAGGCCTGCATGACGCCTGCGGTCAGCGACAGCTGGTCGGCCGGGACCACCCAGCTGATGGCGAGGGCGGGCAGGATGAAGATCAGCAGCACCATTCCCATCGCGAGGAACATCGTCTTGGGGAATTCGCGTGGCGGGTCCTTCAGCGACGAGACGTGGACGGCGTTCATCTCCATGCCCGAGTAGCTCAGGAAGTTGTTGACGATGAGCACCAGGCTGGCCAGGCCGGTCCAGACGGGGAAGATGTTCGAGGTGCTCATGGGCGCGGCGGACGGGTTGCCCTGGCCGAGGAAGACGATGCCGAGGATCACCAGCAGCGTGCCGGGGATCAGGGTGCCGATGATCAGGCCCCAGGAGGCGAGCCCGGACAGGGCTTTGGTGCCCTGGGAGGACACCCAGACGCCCGTCCAGTAGAGGACGACGATCACGATGGCCGTGTAGACGCCGTTGGAGGCCAGGGCCGGGTCGATGACGTACGCGAGCGTGCTCGCGACGAACGCCAGCAGGCTGGGGTAGTAGAAGATCGTCATCGCGAACTGGCACCACACGGCGAGGAATCCGAGAGGCTTCGACAGTCCCTCGCTCACCCAGCGGTAGACGCCGCCCGACCAGCCCGACGCGAGTTCCGCCGAGACCAGCGACGTCGGCAGGAGGAACACGATCGCGGGCACGATGTAGAGGAACACGCAGGCCAGGCCGTACACGGCCATGGTGGGGGCGGCGCGGAGGCTGGCGACGGAGGCGGTCGTCATCATCGCGAGGGTCACCCACGTGAGGGTGGGGGTGCCGGATCTGGCGGCCGCCGCCGTCGTCGTCGCTCGGCTCGGGAGATCGTCCGGAACGGGAGTATCCGCAGCGCTCAAGGGGGCCTCCGGGTCGACAGGGCCGATCCCGTCAGACTCGCCCGCCTCCGCGCGGAGGGCGACCCGGGTGCGGCTGTCCGGGGAGGAGCGTGCGTGCGTGCTGGCTGTCCGGGGAGGAGCGTGCGTGCGTGCGTGCCGGGGCGCGCATCGGTTCCTGTCCCCCGCCCGGGCCGGGCGGGAGCACCTCCGACGGCGGCAGCCGGTCACCGGCTGTCGGCGGGGACGGTGAGGGCGTGCGAGGCCGCGGCCGCGCCGTAGGCTGCGGGGCCGGCCCGGCGACGGCGGGCGCGCACGGCCAGGACGGACAGCAACATGCCCGCCCCGGAGGCGATCGCGAGCAGCAGGCACGCGCCGGACAGGCCCGCGGCCAGCGCGTCCGCGGCCGTGTCCCCGGCAGAGCTCCGCGATTGCCCGACCGTCGCGTTGACCGTCGCCACCGCCGCGGTGAAGGCTGCCGCCCCGATGTATCGCGCCATGTTCGAGATGCCGGACGCCGCCCCGACGTCGTCTGCGGACACCGAAGAGGTGGACGCCGAGCTCGCCGGACCGTTGACGAGTCCAAGGCCCACGGCCAGGAGCACGAGGGGCAGGACGAACGCCGCGTATCGCCAGTCGCCCTGCACGAACACCAGCAGGACGCAGCCGCCCGTCGCCGCGGCGAAGCCGAGGGCGATCACCGGTCCGATGCCCAGCCGCTGGACGGTCCGGGGCACGAGCGGGGTGACCATGATCAGGCCCACCGTCGCGGGCAGCGTGGCCAGGCCCGCCTCCAACGGGGTGAGCCCGAGCGTGGCGGGGTTCTGGAAGTAGAGGCTGACCAGGTACATCAGACCGTTGATCACGCCGGCGCTCAGCAGAATCGCGACGGTCGCGCCGATCAGCACACGGTCCTTCAGCAGCCGCAGATCCACGAGCGGTGCTTCCACCCGGCGCTCCACCGCGACGAACGCCACGCCCGCCACGAGTGCCAGCGCGAAGCATCCCAGTACCGCGGCCGACGTCCAGCCCCATTCCGCGCCCTCGCTGAGCGCGAGGAGCGCCGGGGCGAGCACGGTGGCGATCAGCACGGTCCCGGCGAAGTCGATCGAACGGCTGCGATCGGGGTCGCGGGACTCGGTGACGCCCCTCAGGGTGACCGGCACGCAGGCGAGCGCGATCGCCGCGTCGATCCAGAACAGGCCCTGCCATCCTGTGCCGTCCACCAGCACGCCGCCGACCAGCGGCCCGGCCGCGGCTCCCACCGCCGACGCGCCACCCCACAGGGTCACGGCCCGTACCTGTCCTGCCCCCGAGGTCGACACGGACAGCAGGCTCATCCCGCACGCCAGGATCGTCGCTCCGGCCGCGCCCTGGATCGCCCGGCCCGCGATGACCCCCGCGCCGCCGCCGGACAGTGCGATCAGCGCGCACGAGGCGACGAACAGCGCCAGGCCGCCCAGGAAGACCAGCCGCCGTCCGAACACATCTCCCAGAGCCCCCGACGTGACGATCACCGCCGCACCCACCAGCGAGTAGCCGGTGATGGCCCACTGCAGAGCGTCCAACGACATGCCGGTATCCGCGCTGATCGCCGGAAGCAGAATGCTCACCGCCGACGTGTTCGCGTTGACCACAAGCGCCGAGACGCAGGTCGCGATCAGTACAGCGGCCGACGCCGGCCGGCCCGCGTCACCGGGCACCGCACCACCTTGCCGAAGATCCACACAGGCAGGTTCACACGCGCCACGTCACCCCGCAGCCCGGACAGCTCGACGTGGTGTCGGCCCTGCCTCTACGCCAGATCTACGGAACGGGGGTGAACTCGACGTCGGTGTCGCCGCAGCCGGCTGCGATGTCCCACAGCCGGTCCTGCTCCGCCTCGTCGACCGCGAGACCCCAGCGGAGTTTCGTCGCGGTCCATTCGGCGCCGTACCGGCGCAGCGCGTCCGGCGCCGGGGGGAAGCCACTCCGCCGGGTCCTGGTCCGCCTTGGACCGGTTCGAACGCGCCGTCACCGCCACCAGCGAGGCGGGCCGGCCCTGTCGTTCGCGTGCGCCTCCCACCGCGCCGCCGTCCACGCCGACGCCCCCGAGTCCCAGGCCTCGGGCCAGGGGCACCATGTAGTCGATGTCCAGCGCACGGGCCGGCGCGACCTCCCGCTCGTCGTAGTACGACCACCAGGTCCCGCCGGTCAGGGTGCAGCCCGGCCCGCTCTCCGGATGCACGACCGCCTCGGCCAGGAGCACCTCCTGGCGCGTCACCGCAGCGTCGTTCCCGTCGCGGGGTCGGCCCCGGCGCCCAGGTATCGGAGGTCGGCCAGGGCCCTTCAGGGCGGCACACAGTTGCACGCCTTGCCCGCGCCACACCTCCCTGAAGGTAAAGGTCAGGCAATGTCGCGGGTCCGTGGTTAACGGACGTTCTCCTGAAGGGAGTACGAAGCGCTCAACTCCCCATGCCGGGACAGGGCACGCACCATGGGAGCGAGGTAACTATGTCTGAACTTCTGAACCACATCCGGACCCGACCGCGCGGCGAATGGCCCCAGCTCCTGCGAAGAGAACTACCCGCGCTGGCTGCGGGGATCGCGAAGGAACTACGCGACAGCATCCCCGGTATCTCCGCTCACGTCGCGGACATCGACGACGAAGTCGTCAACCAGCACGTGGAACCAGCCCTCCTCACCGCCCTGGGCAACCATGAACCCCCGGCTGCCGGGCAGGGCGAGGGAAGCCCCCGAGGACGGGACGCGCACGCCGGGCCGTTGCCGTCCCTCGGCGCGATCCCCTCCCAGAGGTCCGAGGCGAGGCCCGAACGAGCTCGCCGAGAGCTCTTCACCGCACTCACGTCCGACAGCCACCTGTCCGGGCAAGCCTTGGCAGAACTGGCCGGAGCAGCCAGCTGGCCGCTACCGGACTTCGTCCGGGCCGTCGCCCTGACCTCACCGGGCGAGGCCCAGCAGCTGGCGGCCCGCATGGACGGCGCCCTGGCCGGCATGGTCTGCGGGCAGCCCTGCCTGCTGCTACCCACCCCCGATCCGGAAGCCCGCACCGAACTGGCGAAAGCCCTCCGTGGCCGGTCCGCCGCCGTCGGGCACCCGGTCCCACCCCGCGACACCGCTTCCTCCCAGCGCTGGGCCGTGCGTCTGCTCAACCTCATCCCCGCCCCGTCCGCCCCGGACGCGCGCGCCGTGTTCGTCGACGACCACCTTTCCGCGCTGATGCTGCTCCAGGACGAACACCTGGCCCACGCACTGGCCGCACGCCGACTGCGTCCACTCGCCGACCTCACACCCCGCCAGAGCGAGCGACTCGAAGAGACCTTGCTCGCCTGGCTGGAGGGCGGCGGCGCACCCGAGGCCGCCAAGGCCCTCAGCGTGCATCCCCAGACCGTCCGATACCGCATGCGGCAGCTGGAAAAGCTCTTCGGTCCCGATCTGCGCGACCCCTGCACCCGCTTCGAGCTGGAGATGGCCCTGCGCACCAGGCGCCTCATGGCGCAGGTCCGGCAGCAGCAATCCCGGGTACCCCGCAGGACCCGCGCGGTCGCAGCTGAGATCCAGCAGCCCCAGGACGCCGCGCGGATGGCCCGGGTCAACGGCCTATGAGCCCGGACGGCAAACGCCCGATCCGGCACAAGATGGGGTGTACCGGTTCCCGATGCACCGACCCGGGCCCTACGCAATCCAAGTGCGGCAGGTACCGGCAAGAGGGGACCCGCCTCGCCGGATGAGTAGTGCGGAGCACGGAGCACCTGCCCGACAACACCGATGCCCAGCTGGGTAGGCACGGCGCGGCCCCCGCACACCGCAGGTGTGCCGGGGCCGCGACCGGCTCCTCCCCGGACTCCGGGCCGAGCGGACGTCGCCGCCGCGGCGAGTTCAGCAGTAGGGGTCTCGGCCTTGCTCGCCGGGCGGGCTGCTCCGGGGCGCGGCTTCGATGCCCGGCAGCCCCGGCGGTCGCAACCTGCATGGCCTGTGGCCCCATTTGGGCGACGCCGGCCACCGTGCCGCCGGAGCCGGCCGACCTCAGGCCGCGGCGCATCTCCAGGTGCGTCGCGAACCGCGGCAAGGTCGCGGGGGGGGGCTCCGCGGCTGCGGCGAGCAGGGAGGTGAAGACGTTTGACGCGCCAGAAGGGGACGGCGTGGTCGGAGGTCTGCTCGTGCGAACCGGCGTGGTCGAGGACGCGGCGGCCTCCGGCGAGGAGCCGGCGGACGGTGGTGTGGTCGCCGCGCAGGGCTGCCGTGCGGCCTTGCCGTGAACCGCGTTCAGGAGCCCAGGGACGGCTGCTTGTCGCTGAGGGCGACGGGGCGCGACCCGGTGGAAGTCAACGGCTGCGGTGAAGGCGGCGCTTGAGCGGTGCTGAATCTGGAATTGGGCACCGCATGTGATTGCCCGTCACTTCTTATGCGGCAAACCCTACGGCGGATACGTATTCGTACTGTCCCCATTGCGATCCGAGGTCCACGATGGCGTCCGCCCATGCGTTGTCCAGGGCGCCCGTGTCCTTTGCGGACCAGGCCCGGATGATGGTGTCCCATTGACGGATGTTGAGGCTGCGGTACTCCAGTACCCGCTGGAAGCGCCCGTCGACTCGGGACTGGTCGAACGGGTGAATCTCCACCCGGGTCCCTCCCCCGTCGTTCAGCCGGCGCAGCAGGTAACGGGCCACGTTCTGGCGGCGTACCGTGCGGTAGGCGGTCTCGATCTGTTCCAGGCCGGCGCGGGAGGGGCGGCGTTTGCCGGTGAGCCATGCCTTGACGGTGCGGTCGGTGACGGTGAGGCCTGCTGCGCGGGCGGCCTGGCGGGCGCGGTTCGACCTGGTCAGGTAGTTGAGGCGCGCCAGGAGACCGCGGCGTGCGGTGACGGGGGTGGAAATGTGATCGGCGAGGTTGTCGAGTTGCCGTGCAACTGCTGCGCTGCCTTTGATGCCTTGAGCCCCGTAGCGGCCGAAATCGTGTGTCTTTTCCGGCATTTCATGCGGGCCTTCCGTTTGCCGGTTTCATTTCCTGACCTCAGGGTAGCGCAACTCTGTTGATTTTAGCGTTGCTTGGGGAGTTCAGCTGGGGTGATGTCAAGCGTGTTCTTCGGTCGACATTTCGGTCGGGACGGAGGCGTTCGAGCGGAGTCTGTCTGTTGTCAGGGTTTCCCTGGCAGGGGTAGGGCGGGTCTGTTTCGGCAGTTCTGTTTCGGCGGGGGCTTTCCTCGTCAGTCGTCCTGTTCCGGGGCGGTGGTGTCGGTTCCGGTGGTGTAGGTGTCTTTGGTCTTGACTTCCGTGACGCCTCGGCCTTCGGGGAAGACGCGTCGCCAGTCGCCGATGACGTGGAGTTCGTCGGTGCCCATCACGCGGATCGGGGTGAGGCCCTCGTTCCGGGCTTTGAGGGCTTTGAGCCAGAGGTTGGAGAAGGCCTGGGAGCGGATGATGTGCATCCAGTCCGGTCGGTACAGCTCCCTGTTGTAGTTCGACTCCCCCATCGTCGACACGAACTTCGAGTACATCGCTTTCACGTACTCCAGGGTGATGTCGTCGCCTCGGGCGATCGCGGTGTCGCGGGCGTCCTTGAGGGCGATGCGGAACTTTTCCAGGAGGTTTTCCGTGGCGCCCGAGGTGTAGGACTCGTGGATCCGGGGGGGCTCGCACAGGCCGTAGCGGGGGCCGGAGAGGCGGAGCAGGAGGCGGAGGGTGGGTTCCGTGACCCAGAGGGGGCCGGGTTCGTCTCGTTGGCCCAGGGGGTTGGGGAGGACCGTCCCGTGTTCCCAGGTGGGCGGGGTGATGAGGTGGACGCCCGCGCGGTGGCGGTCGTGGGTGGGGTCGGTGGAGTGTTCGAGCCGGCCGAGCGGGAGGTGGGTTTTGAGGGCGGAGAGGTATGCGCCGTTGATGTCGAGCGCGGTGACGTGGTGCAGGCCGGCCGGGAGCTCGGGGCGGGTCCACTTCGGGCGTGCTTCCCAGATCTGGTCCGAGCCGCGGGAGGTCTGCTTCTTGAGGATGTCCGGGATCCAGGGGTGGGCGATCACGTCGTAGCGGGCTCCCTTGCGTGTTTCGTCCAAGAGCCGCATGGCGTCGGGGATCGCGCGCTTGAGGAGTGCGGCGGAGGCCGCGTGTGTGTCGCCCTGGTGTTCGGTGAGGGCGGCGTGGACCGCTTGGTGGATCAGGTCGGTGGGGGCGCCGGTGGGGTGTTGGGGGGCTCGGCGGGTTGGCTTGTGGGCCGGTCTGTGGGCCGGGGTGGGGAGTTGGGGGGCCGGCGTGGTGGGGTGGCAGTGGGTGGGGTCCAGATGTTGTGCGTAGCCCGCCACCCGGGTGGGGGCCGCGTGTCCGCACAGAACGCACGGTTCGGGGGTGGTGAGGTGTTCGACGTCGTCGGCGTCGGCGTCGGCGTCGGCGTCGGCGTCGGCGTCGGCGTCGGCGTCGGCGTCGGCGTCGGCGGAGATGGTGGGGGTGGGGGGCGTCGGTTCGGCGGGGGTGGGGTCGGCGGGGGGGAGTTTGGCTGCCAGGCCCTTCAGGAGGTAGGCGTATTTCTCCCTTGTCTCCCCCGTGGGTTCGCGGCCGTTCTCCCATGCGGCCAGCGTGCCGGCGCTGACTCCCAGGGCGCGCGCCATGTGCGCCTTCGACAGGTGCGCCAGCTCGCGCAGTTCTCGGCGCCGGTCCGGTGTCGGAAGGGGGGCTTGGGGGCGGACTGCCGCCAGGAGGGAGTCGATCGCCTCGAAGTCGCTCACCGGTGCGCTCCCGGTTCGCCGGCGTTTCGGGTGCGGGAGAGTGCTTCGCAGGCGCGGGTGGGGCCGGCGAGGAGCTCCGGTGCCGGCAGGCCGTGGCGGTCGGCCAGGATGTCGGCGTCGTGCAGGCTCCGAGAGGTCGCGGCGCTCCGGCGGCGGGAGACCTGGGCCTGGGTCGGTCCGAGAACGGAGGCGAGGACGCGTTGCGGTTCGCCCGTCGCGCGCAGGGGTGCGGCAACCGTCTGCCGCAGTGACTCTTCCGGTCCGGTCTCCATGTCGTCACCCTATGCATCAAGGGTGGGGGGTGTGGCGCCAGTAGCCGGAGGCGGAGATCCGGTCGCGGGGAACACCGCGGTCGTGCAGGAGATGGCCGCGTATCTCCCGTACCGCGTGGGCCTCGCCGTGGACGAAGGCGTGCAGGCCCGCTGTGGGCAGGTGGAGGTGGCGGACGGCGTCGGTGAGGAGTGTGCCCGCGCGGTGGGCGCCTCGGTGGAGCCAGATGATGTCGGCTCTCTCGGGGGCGTCGATCAGCTGCTCCTCGTGGGCGCTGTCCACTTCGAGCAGGACTGTGGCTCCCACGCCTTGCGGCAGGTGTTCCGCGGCGGCGGCGACGGCGGACAGGGAGGTGTCGTCTCCCACGAGGAGATGGTGGGCCGCGCCGGCGACGGGGCGGTAGGTTCCGCGGGGCTGGAGGTAGAAGACCGTGTCGCCGGGCCGGACCCGGCGGACCCAGCCGGTGGCCGGGCCGCCCCGGTCGTGCAGGGCGAAGTCGAGAGTGATCTCGGCGGTGCGCGGGTTCTTGTGGCGGATCGTGTAGGAACGCATGCGGGGCCAGGACTCGCCGGGCAGTGTCGCTTTGACGTGGTCGAGGTCGAAAGGCTCGGGATAGGTGACGCTCCCCGGGGCGAGGAGCAGGCGGACGTACGCGTCGGTGTCGGCGTACGGGCCGGTGCGGACGTCCTCAGGGGTGTCGGTGCGCAGGACCACGCGTCGCCTGCGGGGGGTCAGCTGCCGCACCTGGGCCACGCGGGCGGACCGCACCGGCGCGAGCGGTGGTGACGCGGATCGTGGGGGTGGGGAAGGCACGGGGTTCTCCGGTGTCAGCGGGTCAGGATCGTGCTCGGCATGCGCAGTGCCCGGGTGAGGCGTGGCGCGGCGTCGGCGGTCACCAGCAGTTCGACCAGGCCCGTGACCTGGCCGGGGGCATGGTCGATGAAGACGTCCTCGATGTTGACGCCCGCTGCTCCGACGTCGGTGAAGACGCGGGCCAGCTCGCCCGGCTGGTCTCCGACGAGGACGGAGACGGTGACGTAGCTTCCCTGGGGGGCGTCGCGTTTGTGCGGGATGCGGCTGTGGCCGGCGCAGCCGCGGGTGAGGAGGGCGGTGAGGGCCTCGGCGGCTTCCGCGTCGGCGGGCTTGTCGCTGTCGGTGAGGCCTCGGAGCGCGAGGATCGTGCGGTCGAGGTCGTCGGCCAGGTCGTCCAGGATGTCGGCGACCGTGCCTGCGTTGGCGGACAGGATGTCGAGCCACAGCGCGGGGTCGCCGGCGGCGATGCGTGTCACGTCACGCAGTCCCTGGCCTGCCATGCTCACTTCGCGGTCGGCGGCGTGCTCCAGGCGGGCCGCCATCAGGCTGGCGACCAGGTGTGGGGCGTGGGAGACGAGGGCGACGGCCCGGTCGTGCCCGTCCGGGTCCATGACGAGCGGTACTCCGCCGCACAGGTCCACCAGGGCGCGTACGGTGTCCCAGGTGTTCTGGGAGGTGTCGGTGGTGGGCACCAGGGCCCACACCCTGCCTTCGAAGAGGTCCGGGCGTGCCGCGAGCGGGCCGGAGCGTTCGCCGCCCGCCATGGGGTGGCCGCCGAGGTAGGTCCGGGTGTCGCAGCCCAGGCGTTCGATCGCTCGGAAAGCTTGTGCCTTCACGCTGCCGACATCGGTGTACGCCCTGGCCAGGCCTCGTAGTTGGGCGTCCTTCAGGGTGGGGGCGATGTCGGCGGGCGGCACGGCCAGGACGGCGAGGTCGACCGGGCCGGGGGGCGGGGTGGCGAGCCCGGCGCCGAGGGCCGCGGCGGTCAGGGCCGCCATCGGTTCCCGGTCGGTGAGATAGACCGTGGCGCCTCCGGCCGACAGGGACCGGGCGATCGACGTGCCGATCAGTCCCGCGCCGATCACAGCGACGGTGCGCAGCATCCTGGTGCCTCATCCTCATCTGCTCGGTGGAACGCCGGAGCGGGCCGTGGTCAGGCGCTCTCGGTGCCGGTCTGGGTCTCGGAACGGGTCTTCAGGTCGTGCGCGAAGAGTTCCCAGATCTCTGCGTAGCCTTGGACCAGCTCCGACATCTGGACCTTGCAGTGGGCCGGGACGCTCTCGACGATGCGCTGCCGGTCGCGGGCCACCAGGGCGGCTGCCTCGAGCATCCGGAGCGTGTGCCGGCCCACCTCGTTGAACCGCAGGGACGGGTCGCGGCGCAGGGTGTCGAACAGGGTGCCCAGTTCGGCTGCCGAGCGGGTCTTGGCGGGGGGTGGGGTCGTGGGAGGGCGGTGTGCGGCCGGGTGGGCCGTCGGGGCGGCCTTGAGGTGGCCGCGTTGGCGGGCCGGGACCGGGTCCTCGCCGCGCATGACCCTGCCGCGTACGTCGGCGACGGTCGCGGGTGAGATGCCTGCTTGTCGGGCGATCGTGCGCAAGGAGGCGGTGGGGTTCTCCTTGATGAGGCGGCTGGCGAGTTCCCTGCCGTAGGTGGAGTCGACCGGGCGGGCGCGTCCGTCGAGTCCGATCCGGCGGGCGCCGTTGAGGAAGGTCCCGGAGGAGTTGCGGCGGATTTCGGCGATCTTCCGGGCGGACAGGCCCGCGACGGCCGCCACCGCGCGGTCGGACCACTCGGGGTGGGAGGCGAAGATCCTCTCCGCGGCTCCGACGCGGTCCTCGAGGCACAGGGGGCGTCCGTGGGAGACGTTGAGGGCGATCGCGAGGAGGTCCGCGTCGGTGGAGTCGCCGTCGAAGTAGCGGACGTGGATGAGGTCCTGTCCGCGGGAGCGGGCTGCCGCGAGGCGGTGCAGGCCGTCGACGACGCGCATCGTGGGGCGGTGCACGAGGATCGGGGGGAGCTCGGACTCCGTGTCGGCGAGTGTGCGGGCGTACTCCTGGTCGACGCCGTCGGCCCGCGGCGACGAGGAGACGTACAGCTCCTGGATGCGGACGAGTTCGACGGGGGCTTCGTTCAGGCCTTTGTCACGCAGTGCGAGCAAGTAGTCGGAACCGCTGTGCGTCGGCGGCCTTTCGATCGGTTCGGCAGTCACTGCGACGACTCCTGAGGAGGTGAACTGGGCATGGCGGGGCGGCGGTGGGGTGTGGCGGGCGCCGTGGGGGCGCGGTCGACGGGCGCGGCGTCGGCGTCGGCGTCGGCGTCGGCGTCAGCGGCGTGGCTGCCGGGGTCCGCAGGCGCGGCCGCGGGTGCAGCACCGTCGGTACGGTGGCGGGGCGGGCTCGGGCGGGCCGGGTGGGGTCCGTGAGCTCGGTCGCGGGGCCTTGGGGTGAGGTGCGCGCCGTGGGCGTGGTGGCGGGGCCGGACTCGGGCGGCGCGGTGGGGGCGCGGGGATCGATCGGTGCGGTGGGGCGCGGTGATCGGTCGGGGCGGTGAGGGCCGGCGGTGTGGTGGCGCCGGGGTGGGGCGGGGCGGTGCGGGGGTGTTTTTGCTGTCTACTGCCAGCCCGAGTCGTCGCCGTTGGTCGTGACGCTCGGGTTGGGGGTGGGGTTCTGCCAGCCGGAGTCGTCGGCGCCGGCGGGGGGGGGGGGGGGCGTCTGCCAGCCGGAGTCGTCGGTGCCCGTCGTGCCGAGGTGGGCGGTGGGCGCGGGGGTCGGGCCCTGCCAGCCGGAGTCGTCCTCGGCGGCGGCGGCCGGGATCACCTGCGCCACCAGGCTGGTCGGCGTGGTGTCGGAGGCCCAGGCGCTCTGGACGCCCAGGGCGAGGGTTCCGGCGGCGGCGGCGGTGAGGAGGAGCTGACGGATCATCGGTTTTCCTGTTCTGCTCAGGACTGGCGGCGACAGGAACGAGTCTTGTCCGCGCCCCGCAGGAGCAGAAGAGCAATAGGGGTGGGCAAACCGGCCTTGGCGCATTCAGTCCAAAGTCCGTGCAGGAGGAAGCCCTTGTTCCCTTTCCTCCCGGGCGGTGAGCGGCCGGGTCACACCTCGTGGTCAGGGCGCATCAGAGGCAGTTCTGCCGACGTCAGCTCCCATGCGTTCAAGGCGGGTTCGCGTGCAACGGCGCGGTGCCAGGCGTCCACGGCGACCCATTCCGCCGCTGCCGGGTCCCGTGCGTGGACGTAGACGCCGATCACCGGGCCGGACTCGGCCCTGGGGTGGAGGCTGACGTGTTCGACACGGCCGACGCCCCCGTAGCCCGCGGTCGCGGTGGGATCGGCGGCAGCCATGAGGGCGGCGACGCTTTCAGGAAGGAGGTCACCCGAAGGGTGGGTCCGAAGCCGGACATGCACAAGAAACACAGCTCAGCCTCAGCAGACGGCGTGGGCGACAAGCCGTCCACGTAAGGCGGGGTCCAGATGGTCGGCGGTCCCTGTTCCGGCGGAAGTCGGCCGGCGCTCCGGGCGCGGAAATTCCGTCCGCCGGACGCTCCCCCGCCGGGATAGTCTTGCGAGAAACCGTCTCGAACGCCTGTCCTCGACCGGGAAGTCGGCGGTCGGGGCTCGCACCGCTCGGGACCGCGACGGAGAGGGGACGCTCGCGTGCTGTTGACGGATCTCGGGCTCGAAGCCGCCGCCGAGGTGGTCTACCGGGGCATGCTCACGCACCCGGACGCCTCTCTGGCCGAACTCGGCGAACGACTCAACTTGCCGGAGGGGGAGATCCAGCACGCTCTGGACAAGCTCAGCGAGCTCGCCCTGGTGAGGGCCTCCTCGAGCAGCCCGTGCCAGGTCTACGCCGTGAGCCCGCAGCTCGGCATGGAAATCCTCCTCGCCCGTCAGCAGGCCGAACTGGCCGCCCTGCAGCAACGGGTCGAAGCTTCCCGCTCCGCCGCCGCTCGTCTCATCGCCGAGTTCACGCACGGGCAGTCCTCCCATCCGGATGAATCGGTGCAGTACCTCCGGGGTGTCGATTCCATTCGAGACTATCTCGCCGCCCTGAATAATCAGGTCGAAGAGGAATTTCTCACTTTCGCCCCCGGCGGCGCCCAGACAGAAGCCAACATGCGGGCATCGCGACCGCTCAACAAGCGGCTGCTGGAACGCGGAATCAACATGCGCACGGTATACCTGGACAGCATTCGGCGCGACCAGGGCAGCGTTGAACACGCAGAATGGCTGACAAAGCACGGCGCGTACGTGCGTACCGCGCCGTCGCTGCCGAACCGGATGATCATCTGTGACCGTCGCGTCGCGATCATCGCCAACGACAGCGACGACACCGGCATCGGGGCCATCGCCATCACCCTGCCGGGGCTGGTCTCCTCCCTGTGCGCGCTCTTCGAGAACGAATGGCGCAACGCCCAGCCGTTCGGCGAACCCACCAGACAGCAGCCCGGCGAACTCACGCCCCAGCAGATCACCGCGCTGCAGCTGCTGGCCAAGGGCGCCACCGACGAATCCATCGCCAAGAAGCTCGGTGTCTCGCCCCGCACCGCCCGCCGCCTGGCCACCGGCCTCCTCACGCACCTCAACGCCCGCAGCCGCTTCCAGGCCGGTGTCCATGCCGTCCAGGACGGATATCTCCCCCCGCAGTCCCAGTGACCGGCGCGGCGTGACGAGCGGCGGTGGCGCGTCATCGCGCGTGGACGCGGACACGTGCGTGTTTCCCGGTGCCCGCAGTACGTTGACGCCCTGACGTCGCGACGCACCCCGCACACGAGCAGCCCCCTCCCCTTTTCGCCGCGGTACCGGCCGCCGGCCAGGTGTGTGCCGCCCTGCGCGGATGCGTCGCATTCCCCTGACTTTCCTTGGAGGGACACCCATGCCTGAGTACGGGAAAGGCACTTCGGCCGGCACCGCCGTGGCGGAGCTCGGGCGGGCCGACGTGGACGACGCCCTGGTCCGGCTGGCCGGAAAGGTCCTGCGCACTCCGGTCGTCCGTTCCGAGCAGCTCGACGCCGCGTGCGGTGCGCGGCTGTGGCTCAAAGCCGAGAATCTTCAGCACGGCGGCTCGTTCAAGGTGCGCGGCGCGCTGTTGGCCGTCGAGCACCTGGCCGCGGCGGGCAGTCGGGGTGTCGTCGCGCAGAGCACCGGCAACCACGCCATCGCCGTCGCCCTGGCCGCGCGGGCCCATGCGTTGCCCGCCCTCATCGTCCTGCCCGACGACGCTCCTGGCACCAAGGTCCGCCGTATCCGGGAAGCCGGTGGCCACGTCACCTTCGCCGGGACGGCACTGGCCGAACGGATCGCTGTCGTCGCGGAGCTGCGGGAGCGGCACGGGTACGACGTCGTCGACCCCTACAACGACCCGCGGGTGGTCGCAGGTCAGGGAACCGCGACCGCCGAGCTGCTGTCGCAGACCGCCGCGCAAGGGGTGCGGCTGGACAGCGTCGTGGTCCCCGTGGGAGGGGGCAGCGCACTCGCGGGGGCCTGCCTCGCCGCCGCCGGATGCGGCACGCGGGTCATGGGTGCGGAACCCGAGAACGTCCCGGCGTTCACCGCGGCGCAGCGCGCCGGCGGCCCCGTGACCGTGCCCGCCCGGCACACGGTCGCCGACGGACTGCGCCCCGACCGCATCGGCGACCTTCCCTACGCCTTGGCGCGGCCGGACGTCACCCGCGTCCTGACCGTCGGTGAGAGCGCCATCACCGACGCCTTGCAGACCGCGCTGTGGCTGGCCCGGCTCCTCGTCGAACCCGCCGCCGCGACCGCTCTGGCGGCCGCTCTCGTCCACGCCCGCGAAGCCGGCGCCGGGACCGACATCGGGGTGCTCCTCACCGGCGGGAACGTGGAGCCCGCCCTCGTCGCGCGGCTTCTCGCGCACGCGGCTCCCGCCGGGCGGCGCCCTGCCGGGGGCACGGACGCCGGAGCTCTTTCCGCCTGACACGGCGGGCCTGCCCGTGCGGTGGGTGCGGGCGTGCCTCGGCCCGGAGCGCGATGGTCGCGTTCCGGGCCGAGGGGGTGGAGCGTGGTGCGGGGTTACTTGCCCGCCATGGCCTCGATCAGGCTCTTGGGACGCATGTCGGTCCAGGACTTCTCTATGTAGGCGAGGCAGTCCTCGCGGCCGGCCACGCCGTAGACCGAGGTCCAGCCGTCCGGTACGTCGACGAAGACGGGCCAAAGGGAGTGCTGCCCCTCCTCGTTCACCAGCACCTGATACTGGGCATCGGGGTCTTCGAACGGGTTCGTCACCACATTTTCCTCTCTCGGGCGAGCAATTCTGATCACGCCGGCCACCGATCCGGGGAATCAATAAGAGAATTTCCGAGCATGCGTGATCGAGTATTCCCCTGTCGCAGATCAGTGCGGTCCGCGGCGATCCACTATGGCCTGGCGGAAGGCGCGGCAACAACAGCGGTCGAGTTGTGCGCGGTGATACACCGGAAAGGGTGTTCCGCCGCGCGCCGGGGGGCGTCCAACCGCTTCCGTGCGGCGGTTGGACGCGCCCCTGTGCTCCTTGAGCGAATGGCGGATTGCGGGTAGACAGGAGAGCTCTGGTCATCCGAGCCCTCCCGTCACGCGGAGCGCTTGCCGTTCATATCGGTCACCCCCTCCGCGAACTGCGTCTGGTACAACGTCGCGTAGGCCCCGCCCTTGGCCAACAGCTCCTCGTGCGTGCCGCGTTCACGGATCCGGCCGGCGTCGACGACCAGGATCTGGTCCGCCTCACGGATCGTGGACAACCGGTGCGCGATCACCAGGGAGGTCCGGCCGGCCAGCGCCGTCTTCAGGGCCCTTTGGATCGCCGCCTCCGACTCGGAGTCGAGATGCGCGGTCGCCTCGTCGAGGACCACGATCGGGGGCGACTTCAGCAGCAGGCGGGCCAGTGCGATCCGCTGCCGTTCACCGCCGGAGAGGCGGTATCCGCGGTCGCCGACCACCGTGTCCAGGCCGGCCGGCAGCCGTGCGACGGAGTCCCAGATCAGGGCGGCTTCGCACGCCTCGACCAGTTCCTCCTCGGTGGCTTCGGGGCGGGCGTAGAGGAGGTTCGCGCGGATCGTGTCGTGGAACATGTGGGTCTCCTGGCTCACCACGCCGACCGTCTCGCTCAGCGACTGCAGCGTGACGTCGCGGACGTCGTGACCCCCCACCCGGACCGTTCCCGTCGTCGCCTCGTACAGCCGGGGGACGAGCTGGGTGATCGTGGTCTTACCGGCACCGGACGGGCCGACCAGGGCCGTCAGCTTCCCCGCCGGGGCGGTGAAGCTGAGCTCCTTGAGGATCCACGCACTGTCCCCCCGGTCCTGGTCCTGGAGCGCGATCGGCTCCAGGGAGGCGAGGGAGACCTCCTCGGCGCTCGGGTAGCGGAACGACACGTGATCGAACACGATCTCCGCGCCGATGTGCCGGGCGTCGGCCGACACCCCGCTGCCGGGCAGGACGTGCGCGTCCGGCTTCTGGTCGACCAGCGGCTTCAGGTCCAGGACCTCGAAGATGCGGTCGAAGCTGACGAGCACCGTGAGGACCTGGATCTGGAGGTTCGACAGCTGGTTGATCGGTCCGTACATCCGGAACAGCAGCGTCACCATCGCCACCAGGGTGCCGATCTGCAGCGCGCCGCTGATCACGAGGTTGCCGCCGAACCCGTACACGATCGCTGTCGTGAGCGAGGTCAGCACCGTGACCACGATGAAGAACATCCGGCCGTGGACCACGTTGAGCGCGGTGATGTCGCGCACCCGCCCGGCCTTCGCCTCGAAGAGCGCCGCCTCGGACTCCGGCCGCCCGTACAGCTTCGCGAGTTCCGCGCCCGATACGTTGAAGCGCTCGTTCATCATCGAGCCCATCTCGCCGTCGAGCGTCATCCTCTCCCGCGTGATCTTCTGCAGTTTCCGCCCGATGATGCGGGCCGGGAAGAGGAACGCCGGCACCATCGCCAGCGCGACCAGTGTGATCTCCCACGACAGGTAGATCATCGTGCTGATGACGATGACCAGCGTCAGCAGTCCCGACACCGCCTGCGTCAGCAGCGACGTGATCGCCTGCCGTGTGCCCACGATGTCGGTGTTCAGCCGGCTGACCAACGCGCCCGTCTGCACCCGCGAGAAGAACGCGAGCGGCTGACGCTGCACGTGCTCGAAGACTTCCGTCCGCAGGTCGTAGACCAGGCCCTCGCCGATCTTGCCCGAGCAGCGCGCCTCGACGTACAGGACGAACGACTCCAGCAGGGCGAGCAGCACGATGCCGAACGCCAGCATCAGGACGACTCCGAACCGCTTGGGAAGGATCCCGTCGTCGATCATCAGCTTGAGCATGAGCGGACTCGCGGCGGTGATCGCGCCGCACGTCACACTCGCGAGAATCAGTACCGCGAGCTGGCCGCGGTAGCGGACCAGGTACGGGAGGATACGCCGCAACGTACCCGGGTCTATCTTCTGGCGGGTCTTTTCCTTCCCGCCAAAAGCGTTTCCGGAATTGAGATTCGGGCCACCTATGAGAGCCATAGAGGACACTCCTTGCCTGTGGGTGAAAGAGACCTTTCAGTCCGGTGGTCGTTCGGTCGGGTGGGTGCGCGCCGCAGAACGCGGCGGAGGTGGCCGGGGCGGGCCACGTGAGGTGGTGGTGCGACGTTCTCCACCGGCACCGGCCCGCCACGAGGCGTTGAGGCCACGCCGGCCGCGGGGAGAGGCGGTGGGGACCCTCCGCGCCGCCGGCCGCCGCCTGCCGGGCGGGGGTGCGTTTCGGCTGTTCGGGGCCGCCCCTGATGTCGGAGATCTGCTCGTAGTCCGGCTCGAAGGCCAGGAGAATTCCTGTGGCCGTCGTGATCGGCATGTCGGGGTCATCACTTTCTGCCGCCAAGGGCCCTGCGTTTCGCCCTTGTCGAGGTCGGCCGCCCGGGTTCGGGCGGCCTCGGGCACGGCCGACCGTCAGCCGGTCTCGCGCGCGTCGCGCGCGGTGTCGTGGATCAGTTCCTGGGCGTAGAAGCCCTTCAGGCGCGAGAGGAAACCGCGCCGGCCCGCACGGGCCGCGGACGCCGGGCGCGGGCCCGGGTCGAGGGCGTCGAGCATCGCCTGGCGCCGCAGCTCGGCGACCGCGATGACGTCGACCCCCGGGTTGTCCAGGGGAAGAGCGCGGGCGGCCGGGTGCACGGGGGCGGTGGGCACGGCGGGGGCGGACGCCTGCGGTGTGCCGGTGCCGTCGGGGGCCGTCCGGGTCCGGGAACCGCCCATGGGCTCGGGAGCGGACACGGCCGAGGCGGGATTCACGATAGACATGGATTCGGATCTCTTTCTGGTGGGATGTCCGGCTAATGCAGGGCATTGCTGGTCATTGCGACTCTTTGCGGGTTATTTCGCCCGGTCGTGGATACGCCTGACCCGGGGGCCCTGGTCAGGGCCCCTGGGTCAGGGCCCCTGGGTCAGGGCCCCCGGTGGGGGCCCTGACACGTCACGGGCGGGAGGCCAGCCAGGCCGAGACCGTCTTCCAGATCTCCGCCAGCGTCTCGGGCCTGGCCATCTCGTAGTGCGTGCAGGCGACCTGGCCCTGCGTGATCTCGCCCGTGATGTAGGGCCTCCAGCGCTCGGCGGGCATCTCGCCGGGCGGCATGCTCTGTTCGGCCACGATCAGCAGGGCGTCCCCGTCGAACCGGCCGTGTTCGTGCCCGGTCCGGATCGTGCGGTGGTTCTGCAGGATGCGGGCGAAGGTCCGGTACTCCTCCTCCGTCGCCGCGCCCAGAGCGCCGCCGGCCTCCCTGCGGACGACCTCGATGAGCCGGTCGACCTTCGCTTCGAGGTCGACCTCGGTCTCCTCCACGGCGTCGACGGCCTCGCCGTCCTCGCCGCGGCTCCACGGGTACTGGTCGAGGATCACCAGGGCCGAGATCTCCTGGCCCGCCGCCCGCAGCTGCACGGCCATCTCGTGGGCGACCGCGCCGCCGTAGGACCAGCCGAGCAGCCGGTAGGGCCCGCTCGGCCGCACCGAGCGGATCTGCTCGACGTAGTCCGCCGCCATCTCCGTGATGGACCGCGCCGGCTCGCTCGTGCCGTCCAGACCGCGTGCCTGCAGCCCGTACAGCGGGATGTCGGCCTCGACGTGGCGCGCCATCGGCATGTAGCACCAGCTCAGGCCGCCGGCGGGGTGGACGAGGAAGAACGGGGGCTGCTCGCCCTGTTCCCTGATCGGCAGCAGCACACCGAGCGCGTCGCGGATCGAGGACAGGCTCATCCCCTTCATCAGCCCCGCCACGCTCGGCGCGGCGAACAGGTCACGCACGGCGATCGACACACCGCGTTCGCGCAGCGCCTCGACCAGCCGCACCGCGAGCAGCGAGTGGCCGCCGAGGGCGAAGAAGTCGTCGTCGACACCGACCTCGGGAAGCCCGAGGACCTCGGCGAACGCCTCGCACATGCCGTCCTCGAAGGAGGTCACCGCCCAGTTCGCGGTCTCCTCCCCCGCCGTCGCCTCGGGCACCGGCAGGGCCTTGCGGTCCAGCTTGCCGTTCGGCATGAGCGGCAGCCGGCCGATGGCCACCACCGCGGACGGCACCATGTAGCCGGGCAGCCGGTCCTGCGCGAGCGCCCGGACCTCGCGGCCCAGCCTCTCGGCCGCCTCGCCGTCCTCCTCGCCGTCCGGCGCGGCGGCGGCGTTCGGGACCACGTACGCCACCAGGCGCTGGTCCCCCGGGGTGTCCTCACGGACCAGGGCGACGGCCTGGCCCACGGCCGGGTGCGAGGCCAGCAGCGCCTCGATCTCCCCGAGTTCGACGCGGAACCCGCGGATCTTCACCTGGTCGTCGGCCCGGCCCACGTACCGCAGGTCCCCTTCGGGGGTCCAGCGCACCACGTCACCCGTGCGGTACAGCCGCTCGCCGGCCCCGCCGAACGGGCTCGCGACGAACCGGCCCGCGGTCAGGCCCGGACGGCCCAGGTAGCCCCGGGCGACGCTGTGACCGCCGATGTACAGCTCGCCCGCCACACCCGGCGGCACGGGGACGAGCCCCGCGTCGAGCACGTACACCTGGGTGTTGCCGATCGGGCCGCCGATCGAGGTGGCGTCGGCGTCCCGCCCGGACAGCTCCTTCGCGGTCGACCAGACGGTCGTCTCGGTCGGGCCGTAGAGGTTGGTCAGGGTCGGTGTCCTGTCCAGGATCGTGCGTGCCAGGTCCGCCGGGAGCGCCTCCGCGCCGATCATGGCCCGCACGCCGGTCCAGTCGACCGGGTCGTCCGCGTCCGCGATCAGCCCGCGCCACAGACTCGGCGTCGCGTGCACGACGGTCGCGCCGGTCGTACGGATCAGGGAACGCAGCGCCCACGGGTCGAGGACCTGCTCCTGCGAGGCCAGCACCATCCGCGCGCCGTTGAGGAGCGGCAGGTAGAACTCGAAGCCCGCCATGTCGCAGCCGTGCGTACTGACCGCGAGGAGCCGGTCGTCCGCGGCGAGCGCGAACCGGTCCTGCATCGCGCCGAGGAAGTTCACGATCGCCCGGTGCTCGACCAGAACGCCCTTCGGACGGCCCGTCGAACCTGAGGTGTAGATGACCCACATCGGGTGTGCGGGGTGCAGTGCCGCCGTACGGTCGTCGTCGGCGAGCGGCCCGTCCGCCAGGCCCGCGAGCCGGCCGGCGACCTCGGGGCCGTCCAGCACGATCACGGGGACGCGCGGCCGGTGTTCCGGGGCGGCCGGACGGGCGTCCAGGTCCTCGGAGGTCAGCACGCACACGGCGCGGGAGTCGTCGATGACGTACGCGATGCGGTCGGCCGGGTAGGCCGGGTCGATCGGCAGGTACGCCGCTCCCGCCTTGATCACGCCCAGCAGAGCCACCACCAGGTCGACGGTGCGTTCGAAGACCGCCGCCACGACCGTCTCCGGGCCGGTGCCCCGGCCCGCCAGAAGACGCGCGAGCCGGTTGGCGCGGGCGTCGAGCTCCGCGTACGTCAGCTCCTCGTCGCCGTGGACCAGGGCGATCGCGTCCGGGGTACGGGCCACCTGCGCCTCGAACAGTTCGACGACGGTCGCGTCCGGCACCTCGGCGCCGGTCGCGTTCCAGTCGACGAGCATCCGCGTCCGCTCGGCCTCGTCCAGGACGTCCACCTCGCCGAGACGGATCCCGGGATCGGCCGCCAGCGCCGCCAGGACCCTGCCCAGTCGCTCCGTGATCCGCAGGACCGACTCCGGGTCGAACAGATCGGCGGCGGCGACGAGCGAGCCGCGCATACCGGCCGGCGCGCCATCGGCGTCGTGGAGCTCGGCGACGCTCACGTCGAGGTCGAACTTCACGACCGCGTCGGCGGTCGCACCGCCGTCGATGGAGCCGTCCGCGGTGGGGGTCGTGGGGGTCGGGGAGGGGGCGGGGGCCCCGCGGCGGGCGTCGACGCCCTCCAGGTCGAGAATCGCGCGCTCGTTGTTCTGCAGGAGCAGCATCACCTGGAACAGCGGGTGGCGGGCCATGGAACGGGCCGGGGCCAGCTCCTCCACCAGCCGCTCGAACGGCACGTCCGGGTGCGCGAACGCGCCCAGACCGGACTCCCGCACCCGTCCCAGCACCTCACGGAACGTCGGGTCCCCCGACAGGTCGGTGCGCAGTACGAACGTGTTCACGAAGTAGCCGACCAGGTCGTCCAGGGCCTCGTCCGTACGGCCGGCGATCGCCGAACCGATCGGGACGTCCGTGCCCGCGCCGATCCGGGACAGCAGCACGGACAGAGCACCGTGCAGCACCATGAACATCGTGACGCCCTCGGCCCGCGCGAGCGCGGCGAGACCGGCGTGGACGTCCGCCGGGATCTCCAGCGGCACCCGGTGGCCCCGGTGCGAGGCGACCGGCGGCCGCGTCCGGTCGAACGGCAGCTCCAGCTCCTCCGGCACCCCCGCCAGCGTCTTCCGCCAGTAGGCGACCTGCTGCGAGATCAGGCTCTGCGGGTCCTGGCTGTCGCCGAGGACCTCGCGCTGCCACAGCGCGAAGTCGGCGTACTGGACCGGCAACGGCTGCCACTGCGGGGCGCGCCCGCTGCGGCGCGCCTCGTACGCCGTCGCCACGTCGCGGGCCAGAGGCGCCCATGACCAGCCGTCACCCGCGATGTGGTGGACCACGACGACGAGGACGTGCTCCTCGGGGCCGGCCCTGAACAGCCAGGCACGGACCGGAACCTCGGACGACAGGTCGAAGGTGTGCGCCTTCGCGCCGGCGACGGCGCCGGGCAGGTCCTCCGGGGTGACGTCGGCGACGGTCAGTTCCCAGTCGAGGTCGTCGACGGCGACGATCCGCTGGTACGGCTCACCGTCCGCGACCTCGAAGACCGTGCGCAGCACCTCGTGACGCGCGAGCACGTCCCGGAAGGCCGCGCCCATCGCCCCGGCGTCCACCGCCCCGGCGAGCCGGGTGGCCACCGGGATGTTGTACGTCGGGCTCGGCCCGTCCATCTGGTTGATGATCCACAGGCGGCGCTGCCCGTACGAGAGCGGAAGCCGCTCGGGGCGCTCCCTCGCGGTCAGTGCGACGCGTGCGGTACGGGCGCCGGTCAGGCGCTCGGCGAGACCCGCGACGGTCGGGGCCTCGAACAGCGCCCGGATCTCGACCTCGACGCCGAGGACGGAACGGATGCGGCTGACGAGGCGGACGGCGAGGAGGGAGTGGCCGCCGAGCTCGAAGAAGTCGTCGTCGACGCCGACTTCGGGAAGTCCGAGGACTTCCGCGAAGGCCAGGCAGAGGATCTCCTCCTGAAGCGTTGCCGCCCGTCGACCGCCCGAGGCGAGCGACGAGGAGTAGTCGGGTGCGGGCAGGGCCTTGCGGTCGAGCTTGCCGTTGCCGGTCAGAGGCAGCGCGTCCAGGACGACGACCGCCGACGGGACCATGTGCTCCGGCAGCCGCTGCGCCGCGAACTCCTTCAGCGCAGTGGCGAGTTGGATCTTCTCCTGCGGCTCCAGGTCGTCGGCGACGACGTAGGCGACGAGCCTGCGGTCACCGGCGTTGTCCTCGCGGGCGACGACGGCCGCCTGGTCGACCAGGGGGTGGCCGGTCAGGACGCCCTGGACCTCGCCGGGTTCGATGCGGTAGCCGCGGATCTTGACCTGGTCGTCGGCCCGGCCGAGGAAGACGATCTGGCCGTCCGCCGTCCACTTCGCACGGTCACCCGTGCGGTACATCCGCTCGCCCTGCTCGTACGGGTTGGCGACGAACCGCTCGGCGGTGAGAGCCTCCCGGCCGACGTATCCGCGGGCGAGGCCGGCGCCGGAGACGTACAGCTCACCGGCGACACCGGGGACGACCGGGCGGAGGTTCGCGTCGAGGACGTAGAAGCGGGTGTTGGCGATGGGAGTGCCGACCGGGACGGTTCCGTCGGTGATCGCCTCGGCGGTGAGCCGTGTGGTCGCGATGCCGATGGTGGTCTCGGTGGGGCCGTAGTGGTTGTGGATCGCCGCCCGTTCGCCCGCTGCGGCGGTGAGGAGTGCGGTGGCCAGGGCGGGCGGGGTGGACTCGCCGCCGAGGACGAGGGAGCGCCTCGGCAGTACGGGCTCGATGCCGGAGGCCGTCAGAGCGGCCAGGTGTGAGGGGACGATCTTGAAGTGGTCGATGTCGTGCTCGGCGAGGTAGGCAGCGACCAGTCCCGGGTCGGTGACCGCACTCTCCTCCAGGATGTGGAGTTCGCCGCCGGTGGTGAGGCTGGCGAAGACGACGGTGTTACCGAGGTCGGTGGCCTGCGCCTGGAGCAGTGCGTAGCGTGCGCCCTCGCCTGCGAAGCCGAGGCGGTCGGGGACGGAGGCGGTGTAGTTCGCCAGGCCGCCGTGCGTGACGGCGACGCCCTTGGGACGACCGGTCGAACCCGAGGTGTAGATCACGTACGCCAGCGACCGCGGGTCGACAGAACGTCCAGGGCGGCCGGTCGGGGCGGCGGCGAGCTGCATCTCGACGAACGTGTCGTCGAGGGCCACGAGACGCGAACGGCCCGCGGGCAGTTCGTCGAGGATCTCCTCCGTCGTCAGCGCCAGCGCCGCGCGACTGTCGCGGAGCATGTACGCGATCCGGTCCGTCGGCTGCGCCGGATCGATCGGCAGATAGGCCGCCCCGGCCTTCCAGACACCGAGGATCGCGGCGATCATGTCGGCGCCCCGCGGCAGACACAGGCCCACGACCGCTTCGGCGTCGATGCCCTGGCCGATGAGGTAGTGCGCGATGCGGTCGGCCCTCGCGTCCAGCTCCGTGTACGAGATCGACGTACCGCCGGAGACGATCGCCTTCGCGTCGGGCATGCGGTCCACCGACCGCTCGAACCGCTCGTGGACCAGGGCCGGTCGGCCCTCGATCGCCGTGTCGTTCCAGACGGTCAGGACCCGGTGCCGGGACACCTCGTCGAGCACCGGGACGCCGCTGAGGCGGGTCTGCGGGCTGTCGCCGAGGAGGTCGAGTACGCGCACCCAGGCACCGGCGATCCGGTCGGCCCACTCCGGGTCGAACAGGTCGGCGGCGACGGTGACCGAGCCGCGCAGCCCGGCCGGGGCGCCCTCGGCGTCGTACGTCTCGCCGACCATCACGTCCAGGTCGAACTTCGCCGCCCTGGTACCGGTCGACATGCCGCCGGTCCAGACGACGGGCGTGGCCGAGGAGTCCAGGCCGGCGCTGACGGTGTTCTGCTTGGTCAGGACGACCTGGAAGAGGGGGTGGCGGGCCATGGAACGGGCCGGGGCCAGCTCCTCCACCAGCCGCTCGAACGGCACGTCCTGGTGGGCGAAGCCGGACAGGCCCGTCTCCCGCACCCGGGCCAGCAGTTCGGTGAAGGCGGGGTCGCCCGACAGGTCCGCGCGCAGCACCTGGGTGTTGACGAAGCAGCCGATCAGGTCGTCCAGGGCCTCGTCGCCACGGCCGGCGTGGGCCGAGCCGATCGGGATGTCCGTGCCCGCGCCCAGCTTGGAGAGCAGGATGGCCAGGGCCGCCTGCAGCACCATGAACACGGTCACGCCCTCGGATCGGGCGAGCTCCGCCAGGCGTACGTGCACCTCGGCGGGAACGTCGAGGGGGACGCTGTGGCCCAGGTGGGAGGCGAGAGCCGGGCGGGAGCGGTCGAAGGGCAGCTCCAGCTCCTCGGGGGAGCCGGCCAGCGTCTCGCGCCAGTACGCGAGCTGCCGGGCGATGACGCTGTCCGGGTCGTTCTCGTCGCCGAGCAGTTCGCGCTGCCACAGCGCATAGTCCGCGTACTGCACCGGCAGCGGCGTCCACTCCGGCGCCTGACCGGCGCTTCGTGCCGCGTAGGCGGCGGAGAAGTCCCGGGCCAGCGGCGCCCGCGACCAGCCGTCACTGGCGATGTGGTGCACGAGGACGACGAGGACGCGCTCGCCCGCACCGGCCTCGAAGAGGGTGGCGCGGATCGGCACCTCGACGGAGAGGTCGAAGGCGTACCGTGCGGCTCCGGTGACCGCGTCCTCCAGATCGGCCCGGCCGACCTCGACGACGTCCAGCTCCCAGTCGAGCTCGTCGAGCGCGAGGACCCGCTGGTACGGCTGACCGTCCGCGACGCCGAAGACGGTCCGCAGGACCTCGTGGCGGCCGATCACGTCCCGCAGGGCCGCGTTCAGCACCTGGTGGTCGGCATCGCCCGACAGGCGCAGGGCGATCGGGCTGTTGTAGGTGGCGCTGGGGCCCTCCAGCTGGCTGATGAACCACAGGCGCTGCTGGGCGAAGGAGAGCGGCACCCGCTCCGGGCGGTTGCCGGCGGTCAGGGCGAGCCTGGCCTGTCCGGCGTCCGTCAGGCCGGCCGCGAGGCCGGCCACCGTCGGGGTGTCGAACAGGGCGCGGAGCGGAACCTCGACGCCGAGGACGGTACGGACCCGGCTGATCAGGCGGACGGCGAGGAGGGAGTGGCCGCCGAGGGCGAAGAAGTCGTCGTCCACACCGACCTCGGGCAGTCCGAGGACCTGGGCGAACACTCCGCACAGGAGCTCCTCGCGGAGCGTGGCCGGGCCACGGCCGGCGGTCCCCGTCGCGAACGCGGGAGCCGGGAGGGCCTTGCGGTCGAGCTTGCCGTTGACGTTCAGCGGCAGCGCGTCGAGGACCACGATCGCCGACGGGACCATGTACGAGGGGAGGCGATTGCCGGCCAGAGCGGTCAGGATCCGCGGCAGTTCATCGGCCACCCCGTCCTCGGCCGGCACCACGTAGGCGACCAGGCGCTTGTCCCCCGGCACGTCCTCGCGGGCCACGACCACGGCCTGGGCGACCAGCGGGTGACCGGCCAGGACGGCCTGGACCTCTCCGAGTTCGATGCGGAAGCCCCGGATCTTGACCTGCTCGTCGGCGCGACCGAGGTACTCGATCTGACCGTCGGCGTTCCAGCGGACCACGTCACCCGTGCGGTAGAGACGACCGCCTTCCGACGAGAACGGGTCGGCCAC
>NZ_QGGZ01000025.1 GCF_003148825.1 Streptomyces sp. CG 926 | reverse complement strand
CATCGCAAGGCGGAGGGGCGCCCGTGTACTGGACGTACTCGGGCGCCCCGACAACGCGGCGAGGTGCCGTGCCGGGCGGGCCGGGCCCGACAAGATCCGGAAGAGACGGCCTAGGCCGGGGTCGTCGCGCGGTGGCGGCCCGCCGCGGCCGCCGCCAGCCGGCCCAGGGCCTCGTCGCCGGCGCAGGCGTGCGCGCCCAGCGCGACGTGGCGGGCCACGATGCCGCGTTCGGCGCGCATCAGCCGCAGGCCCCTGCGGAGCAGGAACGGCACCGACTTGCGGCCTTCCCGCAGGTCGCGGGCCAGCCGGCGACGGAAGGTCGTCGAGGGGCGCCCCCGCAGGCAGATGGCGTCCGCGAGGAGGCCGAGCTCCTGACAGCGGGCGGCCACGTCCGCGGCGAAGATGCCCTCCGCGATGAACAGCGGGGTGCGGGCGATGTCGAGGCCCTCGGCGCCCGTGCGGGAACTCGTCGCGATGTCGTAGACGGGGACGTCGGTCCGCCCCACCGCGCACAGTTCGGCGATCGCGGCGACCGCCGCGTCCGCGTCCCAGGACAGCGGGGAGTCCCAGTCGATGTCGGAGCTGCCGTCGACGAGCGGGAGGGTGGGGTCGACGCCCTCCTTGTAGAAGTCGTCGAGGCGCAGCACGGGCAGCCCTGAGCGGGCGGCCAGCGAGGATTTTCCGGAGCCCGACGGACCGGTCAGCAGAACGACGCGGGTCGGCGAGGAAGAGGGGGAGCTCACGGGACACCAGTCTGAACCATTCCCCCGGGTAGGGGATCCTCCCGGTGGCCGGTTGGTGTCCAGGAACACACCTCAACTACGCTGCGTGCGCACGCGACCACGACCTCAGGCGGGATCTCCATGGCACGTCACGCAGCCCCTTCCCTTCCGAACCGGCTCCGCAGCGCCGGACTGACCGTCTCGATGGCCGGTGCGGCCCTGGCGATGGCCGCAGGTGGGGCGCAGGCCGGTGAACTCGACATCCCGGCGGCCCTGTCCGGGGTCGCCGACCCGATCGCGAACCTCAAGGTGAACCCGCTCGCCCACACCGGCGTGGACCCGCTGGACAACGGCGTCGCCACGAAGGTGGCCGACTTCCCCTCCGTCGGGACCGGGATGGTCACCGGCATCCTCACCCAGGGGCCGTCGGTCGGCGAACTGCCGACGGCGGCGGCCTCGTCCCTTCTGGGGCCGCTGGCGACTCCCCGCTGACCCCGTCCTCGCCCCGAACCGAGCCCGAAAACGCGAGAGGCCCCGGCAGCGCGGGGGACGCTGCCGGGGCCGGTCTCGTACGGGGCCTGTCCCGTCCCAGGAGGACTAGTAGGACGAGCCGCCCGCGCCCAGCGACCCGGTGGGGTGCCAGACGGTCTTGGTCTCCAGGAACGCCGTCATCCGCGAGGTGCCCGGGTCCGCGCTCCAGTCGTCCACAGGCTGTGGACGCAGCACGCGCTTGAGGTTGTCGGCCGCCGCGATCTCCAGCTCCTTGGCCAGCGCCGCATCGGCCCCGGCCAGGTCGATCGCGTTGACGTCCTGGTGGGACGCCAGGTGCGGGCCCATCTCGCCGGCCTTGCCGGACAGGATGTTGACCACGCCGCCGGGCAGGTCGGAGGTGGCGAGCACCTCGCCCAGGGAGAGGGCCGGCAGCGGGGACTTCTCGGAGGTGATCACGACCGCCGTGTTGCCGGTCGCGATGACCGGGGCGATCACCGAGATCAGGCCCAGGAAGGACGAGTCCTGGGGGGCGATCACGGTCACGACACCGGTCGGCTCCGGGGTGGAGAGGTTGAAGAACGGGCCCGCGACCGGGTTGGCCCCGCCCACGATCTGGCCGATCTTGTCGGTCCAGCCCGCGTACCAGACCCAACGGTCGATGGCCGCGTCGACGACCGCGCCGGCCTTCGACTTGGACAGGCCCTCGGCCTCGCCGACCTCGCGGACGAACTGCTCGCGACGGCCCTCCAGCATCTCGGCGACGCGGTAGAGGATCTGGCCGCGGTTGTAGGCGGTCGCGCCGGACCAGCCACCGAAGGCCTTGCGGGCGGCGACGACCGCGTCACGGGCGTCCTTGCGGGAGGACAGCGGAGCGTTGGCCAGCCACTTGCCCTTGGAGTCGGACACCTCGTACACCCGGCCGCTCTCGGAGCGGGGGAACTTGCCCCCGACGTACAGCTTGTAGGTCTTGAAGACGGTCAGACGCGCAGACGACTCAGACATCGAGGTAGCCCTCCAGGCCGTGGCGGCCGCCCTCGCGACCGAAGCCCGACTCCTTGTAGCCGCCGAAGGGCGAGGTCGGGTCGAACTTGTTGAACGTGTTGGCCCAGACGACCCCGGCGCGGAGCTTGCCCGCGACCGCGAGGATGCGCGAGCCCTTCTCCGTCCAGATGCCGGCGGACAGGCCGTACTGGCTGTTGTTGGCCTTGGCGACGGCCTCGTCGGGCGTGCGGAAGGTCAGCACGGACAGCACCGGGCCGAAGATCTCGTCGCGGGCGACGGTGTGCGCCTGGGTGACGTTCGTGAAGAGCGTCGGGGCGAACCAGTAGCCGGAGGACGGCAGCTCGCACGTCGGGGACCAGCGCTCGGCGCCCTCGGCCTCGCCGGTCTCCGCGAGCGCGGTGATCCGGGCGAGCTGCTCGGCGGAGTTGATCGCGCCGATGTCGGTGTTCTTGTCGAGCGGGTCGCCCAGGCGCAGCGTGGAGAGGCGGCGCTTGAGGGAGTCCAGCAGCTCGTCGTGGATCGACTCCTGGACCAGCAGGCGGGAGCCCGCACAGCAGACCTGGCCCTGGTTGAAGAAGATGCCGTTGACGATGCCCTCGACGGCCTGGTCGATGGGGGCGTCGTCGAAGACGATGTTGGCGCCCTTGCCGCCCAGCTCCAGGGTGACCTTCTTGTCGGTGCCGGCGACGTGGCGGGCGATCTTCTTGCCCACGGCGGTCGAGCCGGTGAAGGCGACCTTGTTGACGTCCGGGTGCTCGACGAGGGCCGCGCCCGCGTCGCCGTAGCCGGTGAGGATGTTGACGACACCCTTGGGCAGGCCCGCCTGGCGGCAGATGTCCGCGAAGAACAGCGCGGAGAGCGGGGTCGTCTCGGCGGGCTTCAGCACGACGGTGTTGCCGGTGGCGAGCGCCGGGGCGATCTTCCAGGCCAGCATCAGCAGCGGGAAGTTCCACGGGATGACCTGGCCGGCCACGCCCAGCGGACGCGGGTTCGGGCCGTAGCCCGCGTGGTCGAGCTTGTCGGCCCAGCCCGCGTAGTAGAAGAAGTGCGCGGCGACCAGCGGGAGGTCCGCGTCGCGGGTCTCCTTGATCGGCTTGCCGTTGTCCAGGGTCTCCAGGACGGCCAGCTCGCGGCTGCGCTCCTGGATGATCCGGGCGATGCGGAAGAGGTACTTGGCGCGCTCGGAGCCCGGCAGCGCGGACCAGGAGGCGAAGGCCTTGCGGGCGGCCTTCACGGCGCGGTCCACATCGGCGGCGCCGGCCTGGGCGACCTCGGCCAGCACCTCCTCGCTGCTCGGCGAGACGGTCTTGAAGACCTTGCCGTCGGCGGCGTCGGTGAACTCACCGTCGATGAAGAGCCCGTAGGAAGGGGCGATGTCGACGACGGAACGCGACTCGGGGGCCGGTGCGTACTCGAAAAGGGAAGCCATGGTGATCAGTCCACCGTCACGTAGTCGGGACCGGAGTAACGCCCGGTGCTCAGCTTCTGGCGCTGCATGAGCAGGTCGTTCAGCAGGCTGGAGGCGCCGAAACGGAACCAGTGGTTGGACAGCCAGTCCTCGCCCACGGTCTCGTTGACCAGGACCAGGAACTTCAGGGCGTCCTTGGTGGTCCGGATGCCGCCGGCCGGCTTCACGCCGATCTGGATTCCAGTCTGCGCCTTGAAGTCGCGGACGGCTTCGAGCATCAGCAGCGTGTTGGCGGGGGTGGCGTTGACGCCGACCTTGCCGGTGGAGGTCTTGATGAAGTCGGCGCCCGCGAGCATGCCGATCCAGGAGGCGCGGCGGATGTTGTCGTAGGTCGACAGCTCGCCGGTCTCGAAGATGACCTTCAGGCGCGCGGTGCTGCCGTCCTCGCGGACGCAGGCCTCCTTGATGGCCTTGATCAGCTCGTACGTCTCCAGGTAGCGGCCGGTGAGGAACGCGCCACGGTCGATGACCATGTCGATCTCGTCGGCGCCGGCGGCGACGGCGTCACGGGTGTCCGCGAGCTTGACGGGCAGGGCGGCGCGGCCGGCCGGGAAGGCGGTCGCGACGGAGGCGATCTTGACGTCGGCGCCGTTCAGCGCCGCCTTCGCCGTGGCCACCATGTCGGGATAGACACAGACGGCGGCCGTCATCGGGGTCGTACGGTCGGTCGGATCGGGATTGACGGCCTTGGCGGAGAGCGCCCGGACCTTGCCCGGGGTGTCCGCGCCTTCGAGCGTCGTCAGGTCGATCATCGAGATGGCCAGGTCGATGGCGAACGCCTTGGCCGTCGTCTTGATCGAACGGGTGCCGAGGGAGGCCGCGCGGGCCTCCAGGCCGACAGCGTCGACGCCGGGCAGCCCGTGCAGGAAGCGGCGCAGCGCACTGTCGGACGTCGTCACGTCAGCGAATGCGGTGAGGGTGGTGGGCATGGTCACCAGATGAGCATATCTACGCGCGTAGCGACCTGTCACCCCCGCCCCCGGATCCGCTATGGAATCGACACCTCCACTCTCCGTCACGGACCTGCGACAGGAGCCGGATCGTCCGCACGCCCCCGCGTGTCCCGAGCCGCCCTCTTCCGCGTCCGCGAGCTGGAGCAGGTCGACAAGACGCATTTCCCGACCGCCAGGGTGTACGGCGACACCGCCCGCCCCGAGCTGCGCGTCATCGCCTGCGGCGGCGAGATCACGAACGGGCACCGCCCCGACGACATCATCCTGTACGCCGATCTCGTGGGCTGAGATGACGTGGGGCAGAATCGACCCCATGAGCAGCCAGCAGCCGTCCGACGAGCCGGTGTACGCAGACCGGACCTACCGATCCTCCATGGGCTTCGTCTCGGGGGTACTGCTGCTCGCGCTGACCGTCTGGCTCTGCGGCGACGCCGTCCTGCGCGGCTCCGGCAACACCCCGTGGATCGGCCTGGCGGTGGCGCTCTGCGTCGTACCGCTGATCGTCGCGTTCACGATCCGCCCGGCCGTCTTCGCCAATGAGGACCGGATGCGCGTGCGGAACCCGTTCCGGATCATCGAGCTGCCCTGGGCGGCCGTGGACGCGGTGCGCGCCGGGTACTCGGCCGAGGTGCTGGCCGAGGGTTCGAAGTACCAGCTCTGGTCCGTGCCGGTCTCGCTGCGGGAGCGCAAGAAGGCCAACCGGCAGCAGATGCGCCGCAAGGCGATCGACCGCCGCGACCCCGGCAGCGCGGGCGACCCCACCGCGCGGGGCCGTGCCTCGGCGTCCGCCGCCTCCGAACCGATGCGGGCCGATGCCGACAGGATCGTCGACGAGCTGCAGGGACTGGCCGAATTGAACGCCGCGCGGCCGGGCGCGCAGGGCAGTGTGCGCGTGCGCTGGTCGTACGAGATCATCGCGCCGGCCCTGATCGGCGCGCTGCTCCTGATCGTCCTCATCGCCACGCGCTGACCGGCCAGGACGCCGGATCCGCACGCTCTCGGGTGCTCCCCGCCACACCCCTCTCCGGGCCGGAACCGGGGCTACCGGACGACGCGTCCTCCCAGGTGTGCAGCGTCATGAGGCCGGCGAAAACGCCGCCACCGCGATCCACCTCCGTCTGCGACTCCTGGCCGGGGTCCTGCTCGCCGCCCATCTCGTGGTCGTCGGCTGGCTGACTCTGCGACCGCTGGACGTGCCCTGGGCCGCGGCGGCCAATCTGAGCCCGCTGGAAGGGATCTCGGCGGATCTGGCCCTCGGCCCCCTGGCGGCCGCGCGGCAGATCGGCGAGGGGCTCGCGCTGCTGGCCCCGCTCGGGGTGCTGGTGCCGCTGATCAGTGGACGGCTCGCGCCGTCGGCCCTGTCCGCGTGGTCCTCGCTGGCCCGGACGGCGGCCGCGGGCGCGCTGGTCTCGGTGTGCATCGAGATGCTGCAGACCGCGGTCCCGGGGCAGGTCGTGGACGTGGACTCGGTGCTGCTGAACACCGTGGGCGTGGTGCTCGCGCACGTGGCCGTCGTACCGGCGCTGCGGGCCCGGCTGAGGCGCTCACACACCGTTTATCAGGGGGATACCCCGAAGATTTCCAGGGTCGGGCTCGGCCGCTGGACCGACGTTCTGTCGGCGGTCCAGCGGGAGTATTGAGTCATCGCAGAAAGCGATACCGACGAAGGAGAATCTCATGAGCGCCCTGGTCCGCCCCCGTGACGGCCGCTGGATCGGCGGAGTCTGCGCCGGACTGGCGCGGCGTTTCGGAATTTCCACGAACGCGATGCGCGCCATTTTCGTCGTCTCGTGCCTGCTGCCGGGCCCGCAGTTCCTGATCTACATAGCGCTGTGGGTGCTGCTGCCGAACGAGAAGTCCGCTTCGGCCGCCTGGTAGTCCGGCGGCCGGCGCGTCCTCGGGTCAGCCGGCCTGCTGGACCTTCCGGATCTTCTCCAGCTGCTTGTCGGCCACTTCCTGCGGCACCTGGGCCTTCTGCTGGGGTGCCGCCGCCACATTGAGGGCCGTCAGTCGTACGACGGTGTCGCCCTCGCGTACGACGACCAGATGGACCTGCGCCGAGACCCCCTCGGCGGCCGCGGTCATGGTCCAACTGACGCTCTCGTCGCCGCCGGTGCGGTAGTCGGCGGGGCGGACCTCGCGATAGGCGCCGGTCTGCTTCTCGACCTTGGCGGTGAAGCCCGTACCGCAGGCGGCGACGGCGGCCTTGAGCCGGGAGATCAGCGCCTTGGCGTCGGCCTCGGAGTAGGAGCTGACGGAGGCGGAGACGGCCAGCCCGAGCTGCTTCTGTGAGCCCATGCCGCGGCTGACGGTCTCGCGGGCGGACGGGCTCGGCTTGTCGCCCATGACGTCGGCCAGCGGCTGGCAGGCCTTCTTGTCGGCCTGCGGTTGGCCGTCCGGGGCGTTGGGGTTCTTGCCCTGGGCGGAGATCTGGTAGCCGGGCAGGTCGCCCTGGGCCAGCGCGGACCGCTCGATCCGGCTGCCACCGGTCTTCGGCGCGGCCGATCCGTCCGCCGCGGCGGACGGCGCCGGCGCTCCGGGCGCGGCGGAGGCGGTGGCCGCGGAGCCCTTCGGATCGGGGGCCTTGTCCGTCGCGGGAGTGTTCGTACTGCTGCACCCCACAGCCGCGAACAGCAGGGTGGGGACCAGCGCGACCATCGTCGCTCGTGCCTTCATGCGCATGACCGAGAACCTCGTACCCAAGACGTCGGCGGGCAGTTGGTGGCGATCGTGGCACACGGCGCGGCGGGATACATACCTGGTCGAAAGGGCATGCGCCCGCCGCACACGTGTACGCGTCGCAGTGGCGGGCAGACTCAGCCGCCGAGGCCGTTCAGGCTGTTGGTGAGCGGGTTCAGCACGCCGGTGATCTGGGAGGTGGGGTCGCTCGACTGCTGCGCCTCGCCGCCCACCTGCTGCTGGCTGGTCGCACCCTGGAGCATGCCGGTGGCGGAGCCCAGCGCGTCGGTGAGGCCGACCGCCGGGACGGCGGCGGAGGCGGTACCGGCGGCGACGGCGGCGAAGGCGGCACCGAGAACGACGGTACCGAGGGTCTTGGCAGCTGACTTCTTCATGAAAAGGTGTCCTTGCGACGGGGAATTGAGCGGCTCCGCAAACTAGTCACTTCAAACCCTCGCCCGCAAACATCCGTAAATACGAGAAAGCGCCCGGGGATTATCCCTCCCGGGCGCTTCCGCTCTGTCATTCCGTGGCCTAGGCCGAGACAGAACCGCTGGTGGAGGCGGTCTGCCGGAACAGCCACTCCGACTTCAGCTCCGCATAACCGGGCTTGATCACTTCATTGATCATGGCCAGTCGTTCATCGAAAGGAATGAACGCGGACTTCATCGCATTGACGGTGAACCACTGCATGTCGTCGAGGGTGTAGCCGAAGGTGTCGACCAGGTGCTCGAACTCGCGGCTCATGCTGGTGCCGCTCATCAGGCGGTTGTCCGTGTTGACCGTGAGCCTGAAGTGCAGCTTGCGCAGCAGACCGATCGGGTGCTCGGCGTACGAGGCGGCCGCGGCGGTCTGCAGGTTCGAGGTCGGGCACATCTCCAGGGGGATGCGCTTGTCCCGGACGTAGGAGGCCAGGCGGCCCAGGGTCACGGAACCGTCCTCGGCGACCTCGATGTCGTCGATGATCTTCACGCCGTGGCCGAGGCGGTCGGCGCCGCACCACTGCAGGGCCTGCCAGATCGACGGCAGGCCGAAGGCCTCACCCGCGTGGATGGTGAAGTGGTTGTTCTCGCGCTTGAGGTACTCGAAGGCGTCGAGGTGGCGGGTGGGAGGGAACCCGGCCTCGGCGCCGGCGATGTCGAAGCCGACCACGCCGTTGTCGCGGTAGCGGTTCGCCAGCTCGGCGATCTCCAGCGCGCGGGCGGCGTGGCGCATCGCGGTCAGCAGGGCGCCGACGCGGATGCGGTGGCCGTTGGCCTTCGCGCGCCGCTCGCCCTCGCGGAAACCGTCGTTCACGGCTTCGACGACCTCTTCGAGGGAGAGGCCGGCTTCCAGGTGCTGCTCGGGCGCGTAGCGGATCTCGGCGTACACGACGCCGTCCTCGGCCAGGTCCTCGGCGCACTCGGCGGCGACCCGGAAGAGGGCGGCCTTCGTCTGCATGACCGCGCAGGTGTGCGCGAAGGTCTCCAGGTAGCGCGGCAGGGAGCCGGAGTCGGCGGCCTCGCGGAACCAGATGCCGAGCTTGTCGGCGTCGGTCTCGGGGAGGTTCTCGTAGCCGACCTCGCGGGCCAGCTCGATGATGGTCCCGGGACGCAGTCCACCGTCGAGGTGATCGTGCAGCAGCACCTTCGGGGAACGACGGATCTGGTCCGGGGTCGGCAGGTTGGGGGTCTCGCTCGTCATCTGCGCACTCTACTCCTACGCGCGTAGAGCGGAATGTCCCCGGCGGGCGTCGATATGTAACAGAGACCGCGCGGACGGATGGCGTACACCTGAAGGTCTGAGACTGTTCCGCCATGGCACAGCATGCGCCGCCGGCGCGCGGGGCCCGCCTGGGGCGGGCGGTCGGCGCGAGAACCGGCTCGGGTTCGACGCACAGCACGGTCAACGGGGTGGTGCTCCTGCTCCCCGGGGCCTCCCGATTGTCCCCGGGTCCCATGCGCCCGCTCGCGCGGGCGCTGGCCCGCGCGGGCGGGGCGGAGGGGCTCGTCACGCACATGGTCGTCCACGGCGGGGACTCCGCCCGGGAGGAGCAGGCGGGGTGGGCCGCGGACGAGGCGGTGCGGCGGTACGGGGACGTGCCGGTGTGCCTGGCCGGCTACGACGCGGGAGGACTGGCCGCGCTGCGGGCGGCGGGCCACGGGGCCGTCAACTCGGTCGTGGTGATCGCCCCTTGTTTAACGGAGACGGCTCGGGCCGACCCCCCTGAACCGGTGAAACAGCTGTCGGGACGGCAGGTGTTGATCGTCCACGGCACCAACGACGCGCGCAGCGACCCGGAGGCCTCCTTCCGGCTGGCGGCGCGCGCGAAGAAGGCGAACCGCTCGACGTGCCGCTTCGAGGTGCATTCGGACGGGCACGGGTTGCGCGAGCACCAGCCGGAAGTGGTGGCGCTGGCGGTGGACTTCATCCTGGGCGCGGTCTTCTCGGGTCGGTACTCGCGGCCGGTGACGGACGCCTTGGCCGCGCCGCCGCCCCTGGGCCTGCGGATGCCGCTGGCCTCGGGCTTCGGGAAGTCGCTGCGGAGGTGATCCACGGGCGCGGCGGGCGGTGATCCACGGGCGCGGCCCGGCGCGCGTACCGTGGGAACCGGACTCGGGTGTGTTGCCGGACTCCCGGAGGCGACCGGCCATGGGCGGATTGGTCCACAGGAACTTCGACAAGCCTGACGAGACGCGGCCCTTCGAGGCCGGTACGGGCAGGCTGGACCTGTTCAACACCGAGGGCGGGGCGGTGGGACGCGCGGTCTTCGAGCCGGGCTGGCGCTGGTCGTTGCACATCAAGCCGCTGGCCGGCACGGACAGCTGCCGCTCCGCCCACACCGGGTACATCGTGAGCGGCCGGATGAAGATCGTCATGGACGACGGGGAGAGCGGCGACCTCGGCCCGGGCGACTTCATCCAGATCGCCCCCGGGCACGACGCCTGGGTGCTGGGTGACGAGCCGTGCGTGGCGCTGGACTGGACCGGCTACAACGACTACGCGAAGCCGGCGGGCGACTGAGGGCCAACGGCTCACGACCATCAGGCGACCGGCCCGACCGGCCGACGACTCACGCGCTTCGGGGGCGCGCCGGTCCGTCCGTACCCGCCGATCCGCCCCCTCACGGTCGGATGGCACCGAACGGCTCCGGCGCGACCACCACGGCCGGCCGCGGGCCGAGCTGGACACTGGCCCCCGTTCTCGCCTGGGTGTCCGCTGCAGCACACCGCGCTTCCCCCTCGTGCCGTGCTGCCACTGTGCCGCTTCGGCCCGTGCCGAGGGCGGCCGGCCAGGCGTCGTTTTGCCGCCTTGCGGAAACACGAGGGGTTTACAAACAGACACAACTCGGGACGCATACGCATATGCCTCCCGAGGAATCCGGGCCGGCCGGAGCTGACGGGGAGCTGAGCCCCGCCGCCCGGCGCCTGTACGCGTACGCCGTCGAGCGGCACGCCTTCGGCCTGTGCGAGGCCACCGGGGCGCTGGGCGTCCGCGCGGCCGCCGCGATCACCGAGCTGGCCGCCGCGCACCTGCTCCAGCGGGCCCCGGGCGACGAACCGGACCGCTGGAGCGCGGTGGCCCCCCGGGCCGCGGCGGCCCGGGCCCTGGCCCCGCTGGCCCTGCTCGTACGCGAGACCCACGACGAGATGGACCGGCTGCGCGGCCGGCTGGAGACGCTGGTACCCGCGTACGAGGCGGGGACCGCGCACCGGGACCTCAGCGGGTCGGGCCGGCTGGAGCTGGTCACCGACCTCGGGGCGGTGCGGGGGCTGATCGCGGAACTGGTCGCGACGTGCGAGCGGGAGCTGCTGACCTCGCAGCCCGGCGGGGGCCGCCCGCTGGAGACCCTGGAGGAGTCGATCGGGCGGGACGAGTCGCTGCTGACGCGCGGGGTCCGGATGCGCACGATCTACCAGCACACGGCACGCTACTCACGGCCCACGGCGGCGTACGTCGAGCGGGTGACGGCCCTGGGCGCCCAGGTGCGGACCCTGGGCGACGGACTGATGCGGATGCTGATCTTCGACGCGCACACGGGTCTGATGGCGGTGCCGGACCGCAACGGGGCGGCGCTGGTGGTGCGGGAGCCGAGTGTCGTGCACTTCATGACGGCCGCCTTCGAGCGCTCCTGGGTGGGCGCCGAGCCGTTCCCGACCTCGGTGAGCCCGGAGGCGGCCCGGTCGATCTCGGACGAGCTGCGGCAGACGATCGTCCGGCTGCTGTCGGAGGGCCTGGAGGACAAGGTGATCGCCCGCCGCCTGGGCATGTCGGAGCGGACCTGCCAGCGCCACATCGCCGAGATCATGCGCGCGGTGGGCGCCAAGTCCCGCTTCCAGGCGGGCTACTTGCTCTCGGCGGCAGCCCCCACCCCGCCCGACCGACGGGACCCGCCCTAGATCCGCCGTCCGGGCCGGCCCAGGTGGCCGCGCGGCCGGGCGCGGGGTCCGATCACCCGACGGACGGGTCCAGTTCGGGGATCAGGCGGCCGCGGCGGGAGAGCAGGAAGCGCTTGAACTCCGCCACCGGTGGGGTGTCGGGGTGGCCGTCGAGCCAGGCGAGGCCGATCTCGCGGACGGCGCGCGGGGCGGTGACGGTCAGCTCGACCACGCCGGGGCGGGGCACGGCCGGGGGCGGTAGGAGGGCGACGCCCAGGCCCGCGGCGACCAGGCCACGCAGGGTCTCGGCCTCCTCGCCCTCGAAGGCGATCTTCGGGGTGAACCCGGCCTCCGCGCACAGGTCGTCGGTGATGCGGCGCATCCCGTAGCCGGGCTCCAGGGTGACGAAGGTTTCCTCGGCGGCCTCGGCGAGGCGGATGCGCTTGCGGGTCGCGAGCCGGTGGTCGTCCGGGACCACCAGCCGCAGCCGCTGTTCGTCGAGGCGGCGGGCGACCAGGTCGGGGGCGTCCGGCAGCGGGGAGGTCAGGCACAGGTCGAGTTCACCGGCCCGGAGCTTCTCCAGCATGGCCTCGCCGTAGTTCTGGACGAGGGAGAAGCGGATGCGCGGGTGGTCGGCGCGGAAGGCGCGGATGAGGCCGGGTACGGTCTCGGACCCGAGGGTGTGCAGGAAGCCGAAGGCCACCTTGCCGGCCGCCGGATCGGCGTCCTGCTGTACGGACTCGGCGGCGCGGTCGATCTCCGTGAGGGCCTGCTCGGCCGAGGCCAGGAAGGTGCGGCCGGCCGTGGTGAGGGCGACCGTACGGCCCTTACGGGCGAACAGCGTGACGCCGAGGTCCTGTTCGAGCCGGACCATGGCCCGGGACAGGGTGGACTGCGGGACGCCCAGCTCGTGGGCGGCGCGGGTGACGTGCTCGTGGCGGGCGACGGCGACGAAATACGCCAGCCGTGGCGCCAGCAGAGTTGTCACTGCCATGTCTTCTACGTAACGGTTCATCGACATCCACGCTTCTGAGCTGGGTTGATGCATCAGTGGATCGATTATCGCGATTCTGTGCATTGGACGCATGAAAATGACAGGCCTAACGTCGAAGCATGCCTCCCGTTCATACCGGGGCACCCGTCATCCCGGGTGCCTCCACCTCGTCGTCCCCCGCACCGCAGCCCCTCTCCCCCGGCCGCCCCGGTTACCGCCGGATGAGCCTCGCGCTCTTCGCCGCCGGACTCGCGACGTTCGCCCTTCTCTACTCCACCCAGGCCCTGTTGCCCGCGATCTCCGCCGGCTTCGGCGTGACGGCGGGCCAGGCCAGCTGGACGGTGTCCGCGGCCACCGGCGCGCTCGCGCTGTTCGTCCTTCCGCTGAGCGCGCTGTCCGAGCGGTTCGGCCGCACCCGGATGATGACGTACTCGATGGTGATCGCCGTCGTCGTCGGCCTGCTGGTGCCCTTCGCGCCGAACGTGGAGTGGCTGGTGGTGCTGCGCGCGATCCAGGGCGCGGCGATCGCCGGGATCCCGGCCTCCGCGATGGCCTACCTGGCGGAGGAGGTCAAGCCCAAGGCGCTGGTGGCCGCGATCGGCCTGTTCGTGGCGGGGAACTCCATCGGCGGTATGAGCGGTCGTCTCGTCACCGGCTGGGCCGCGCAGCTGTGGGGCTGGCGGGCGGGCCTGCTGGCCGTCGCCCTGATGGCGCTGGCGTGCGCCGTGGCCTTCCTGGTGCTGCTGCCCCGGGCGCGGTTCTTCCGCCCGGCGTCGCTGAACCCGCGCGCGGTGGGCCGTACCGTCGCCGGTCACCTGCGTGATCCGCTGCTGCTGCGCCTGTACGGGATCGGCGCCCTGTTCATGACGGTCTTCGGCGCGGTCTACACCGTGATCGGCTACCGCCTGGTGGACGAGCCGTTCTCGCTCGGGCAGGGCGTGGTCGGGTCGATCTTCCTGATCTACCTGGTCGGTACGGTCTCCTCGGCCGCCGCCGGCAAGTTGGTGGCCCGTACCGGGCGGCGCGGCGCGCTGTACCTGGCCGTGACGACCACGGCGCTCGGCCTGCTGCTGTCGCTGTCGGACTCGCTGACGGCGATCGTGCTCGGGCTGGTGCTGATCACCGCGGGCTTCTTCGCGGGGCACGCGGTGGCCTCGGCCGCGGTGAGCCGGACCGCGAAGACGGGCCGGGCGCAGGCCTCCGCGCTCTACCAGTCCGCGTACTACCTCGGCTCCAGTGCGGGCGGCACCCTGGGCGCCCTCGCCTACCACTCGGCGGGCTGGGCGGCCACGGTCGGCATCGCGCTGCTGGCGGTGCTCGGCGTCGTGTCGATCACCCTGTACGGGTCGCACGCGGCGCGTGCCGAGCGGCGGATGCCAGCGTCGGCCATGGGCGCGCGCTGACGAAATCTCCACACCCCACGCGGCAACCCCTGCTTGTTTTCCGGGCATTCAACACGGAGGACGTTGCGGTGCGAGCAGGGGAGGACCGGATGGGGACGGGCGCGGGCACGGAGACGGACACGGGAACGGCTGTGGGGACGAACGTGGGGACACGGGCGTCGCGCGGGCGCGTGGGGCGGCGGGCGGCGGTGCTGGTCGGGGCCCTCGCGTTGGCGCTGCCGGTGGTGGTCACGGGTGGCGGGGCGGCGCAGGCCGCCGCCTCCTGCAACCTCACCACCGGGCCGTACCAGCGGCAGGTCGAGCAGTTCCTCGGACGGCCGGTGGACGGGAAGCAGTCGGCGGCCGACTGCACGGCGATCCGCTCCTTCCAGGCGAGCCACGGGATCACCCCGACACAGGGCTACGCCGGGCCGCTGACCTGGCAGACGATGAGCACGATGCTGGCCCAGCGGGCGGCCGGTACCACCCCGAACAAGGCGGGCGCCTGTCCGGTGGACCGGGGACGGATCGCCTGCGTCGACCTGACGCGGCAGCTCAGCTGGATCCAGGACGGCGCCACCCTGAAGTACGGGCCCGTCCCGGTCCGTACCGGCAAGGACGGCACGGAGACCCGGACCGGCCTGAAGAAGATCTACTACCGCAACATCGACCACTGGTCGACGCTCTACAACGTCTCGATGCCGTACGCGCAGTTCTTCGACGGCGGCATCGCCTTCCACTCGACCACCAAGAGCATGTGGAACCCGCCCGGTTCGGGTGGCTGCGTGAACATGCGCCCGGCCGACGCGAAGGCGTACTGGAACCTGCTGGGGCAGGGTGAGGACGTCTACGTGTACGGCCGCAAGCCCGGGACCTAGGCCGTCTCTTTCGGATCTTGTCGGGTGAGCCCGGGTCGTCCGGTGCGGTGCATCGCAAGGCGGAGGGGCGCCCGTGTACTGGACGTACTCGGGTGCCCCGACAACGCGGCGAGGTGCCGTGCCGGGCGGGCCGGGCCCGACAAGATCCGGATGAGACGGCCTAGGCCTTGCCGGCGGCGGGTACGGGGGCGGCGCCCAGGTGGTCCAACCGGCGGAGGGCGGCCCGGCGTTGGACGAGGGACAGGCCCGCCACCCCGGCCCCGAGAGCCAGCCAGCCGACCGGGCCGGCCGCCATCACCGCGCCGGTCAGCAGCAGCGGGCCCGCGGACTTCTGGACGGACTGGGCCATCCCGGCCACCCCGAGGTAGGAGGCGCGCGCCTGCGGCGGGGCGAGGGAGACGGCGAGCTCCCAGGAGCTCACCGAGCGCATCAGTTCCGCCGCGGTGACCAGCACGGCCGCGGCGAGCAGGATCAGCGAGGCGGCCCAGGCCCCGCCCGCGGGGGCCGCGGCCAGGAAGACGCAGCAGGCGAGCGTCGTCAGGCCGTACAGGGCGACGGCGCCCGTGGCCTGGTGGGCGTCGCGCACCCGGGCCGACACCCGCAGTTGCAGGACGACGACGAGCACGGTGTTGATGACCAGGAAGGCCGGGATCAGGGCGTGCGGGGCCGCGGTGTGGCCGACCAGCCACAGCGGTATGCCGACACCGAGGATCGAGTCGTCCAGGCTCATCGGGATGTCCAGCAGGACGAACCGCAGGTAGCCGCGGTCCCGCCAGGGCCCGGTCCCGGCCGCCGGGACGCCTTCCTGCGCCCCGGGCCGTGCGACCACGAGCCCGGCGCCGCGCGGCTCCCTGGTGCGCCACACCAGGACCGCGGCCACCAGGAAGGACAGCGCGTTCGCCAGGATCAGCACCTGGTAGGCGCCACGGGTGCCGATCGCGAGGCCGATGGCGGAGAGGCCCGCGCCGAGGGCGTAGCCGGCGTTGGCCGAGCTGCGCGACAGCGCCTGGTAGGTGGAGCGCCGCTCGCCCGCGACCCGGGTGGCGAAGAGCATCTCCAGCGTCTTGGCCGCCCTGTCTCCCAGGTGGGTGACGGCGAACAGGAGCAGCAACAGGCCGAAGTCGGTGACCACCAGCAGCACGCAGAGCGCGCCGAGGCGGATCAGGTGGCAGCCGATCAGCAGGGTGCGGACCTGGAAGCGGTCGGCGAGGTGGCCGGCCAGCGGCGAGCCGGCGATGCCCGCCACCCCCGCCGCGCCCAGCAGCAGGCCCAGCCGCCCGGCGTCGAGGCCGACGACGAAGGTGAAGTAGAGGACGGAGGACGCGGCCCACACGCCGGTGCCCGCTCGGTCCAGCGCCTGGGTGAGCAGCATGATCCGCGCGTCACGGCCGCCGGGCGGCCGGCGCAGTTGCGCCAGCAGACCACCGTCCCCCTGCCGTGCCTTCCGGATCTCCCCGCCGCGCCGCATCCCAGTCCCCCGTATCGACCGCGCCCACCGTCCATGTATCTCGACATCGAGATACATGACGGAAGCCTGCACCACATCAATCTTGACGTCAAGAAACTTGATGACGACATATATGTACGTCTGCGGGCGCGTCCACCGCTTCCGGCTGCCGTTGTCAGACCCCTCCGGTAGGTTCCGAAGTAGCGGAACGACCAGGGGGACGGACGGACATGAGTGATCTCGCCACCACCGAGATGGACCTCGACACGGCCATGGAGCGGTACCGGGTCGAGCTCACCGGCTACTGCTACCGGATGCTCGGCTCGTCCTTCGACGCCGAGGACGCGGTGCAGGACACGTACGTCCGCGCCTGGCGCAGCTACGAGAAGTTCGAGGGCCGCTCCTCGCTTCGGTCGTGGCTGTACCGGATCGCGACCAACGTCTGCCTGGACCTGCTGAACGCGGGCAACAAGCGGGCCCGCCCGATGGACCTGAGCGCCCCGCAGCACCAGGCCTCCGCCGTGCTCAACGAGCGCCCCGAGGTGACCTGGCTGGAGCCCGTCCCGGACGGCCGGGTGCTGCCGCAGACCGCCGACCCGGCGGAGATGGCGCTGGCGAAGGAGTCCGTACGGCTGGCCTTCGTCGCGGCGCTCCAGCACCTGCCGGCGAAGCAGCGGGCGGTCCTCATCCTGCGCGAGGTGCTGGCCTGGAAGGCCGACGAGGTGGCCCAGCTCCTGGAGACCACGACGGCCTCGGTGAACAGCGCCCTGCAGCGGGCTCGGGCCACCCTCGCCGGGCAGTCGCTGCGCGACAGCGACCCGGCGGATCCGCTGGACGCCGACCAGGCGAAGCTGCTGGAGCAGTACCTCTCCGCCTTCGAGGCCTACGACATCTCGCGGCTCACCACCCTCCTCCACGAGGACGCGGTGCTCTCGATGCCGCCGTTCGACCTGTGGCTGCGCGGCCACGAGGACATCGCGGCCTGGCACCTGAACCAGGGCATCGGCTGCAAGGGCTCCCGGCTGATCCCGACGACGGCGAACGGCCTGCCCGCCTTCGGCCAGTACCGGCCGCGCGAGGACGGGAAGCCGGGACACACCCCGTGGGCCCTTCAGGTGCTGGAGATTTCAGACGGCAAGATCGTCGGGCTCAACGCCTTCCTGGACACCGCGCGATGGTTCCCGTTGTTCGGCCTCCCCGAGGAGCTCGACGAGTCCTACGAGGTCCAGCAGGGCGCGTAGGGCGGGCCCTGCGCCGGTCACCCGCAGCGGCCGCCCCCGGGCGGTCAGCCGCAGCCGGGCCAGCACCTGTACGTCGGCCAGCCCGGGCGCGGTGACCGCGGCGGCGTCGCAGACCACCGCGCCGGCCCCGCCGTCGTAGAGCCGGGCCAGCCGGGCGCACAGCAGCGCGGCGTCCTGCGGGGCGGCCGGTCCGGGCCCGGGCAGCACGAGTTCTCGGATCTCCACGAGAGGGTGACTCCCCCGCCCGCCGGAACTCATCGGCGCCGCGCACAATGGCGCGATGAAGCCTGCCTACTGGGACCCCGTGCCCTACGTCCGGCGGCTGGTCACGCCCTCGACCAGCCGTTTCCCGGTGTTCTCGGGGGTCTGGGCCGAGCGGAACCGGCGCAACGTCCCCGGCCCGTTCTACGGGGCGGACACCGACTGCATGGAGCTGGGCCGGGGGGAGGCTCCCCGTCACATCGCCTACGACGGCGACCACGAGTTCGTCTACCGGCAGCCGGTCAACGCCTCCGAGGCCGAAGCCCTGCTGAGCGCCGCCCAGGTGGAGCTGTACTCCGGCTACGGCTGGGACGGCGACGACCACTGGACCGTCGAGGCGGTTCGCGACTGGTGGCGAGGCCGCGGGAAGGTCCGTGAGTGGGCCGTGGCCGCCGCGGCCGAACGGGACACCGAGGATCCCCGGTTCCAGGTGCACCACCAGGACGCCGCCCGCGGCCTGCGCGACTTTGTCGCGTACATCGACGACGGCCTGGAGGCCTACCTGCGCGGCTACCTGTTCTGGCTGGAGCAGCGCCGCGAGCCGCGCCCGGGCGAGGCCCTGCCGCGGCTCTGAGGTCAGGGGCGGGGGAAGACGGAGGTGTCGAGGACGATGCCGAAGGGGGTAGGCAGGTGGAAAGTGTCGCCGAACCTGCCGGCACGCAGCACCCGGTACACGTCCTGATTCGGCTCCCCGTACAGCGTGACGGTGGGGCCGCCGGGGGCGTGGGCGTCGATGAGAAGATAGAGCGGGATGCCCGCCCGGGCATACGCGGCGGGCTTCTCGGTGCGGTCCTGGGCTGCCGTCGAACGGCACGTGATCTCGGCGACGAGGACGGCGCGCTCGGCCGGCACGTAGCACTGTGTGGCCGACTCGACGAGGACGGACGAATCCAGGACCAGGAGGTCCGGGGTGAGCATGGCCCCGCAGGACGGGACCGCCACGCTCTGCCTCTGGTAGACGCCCCACGTCTCGGGCAGTGCCGGGCAGAGCGCGCGTCGGACCACGGACGCGATGAGGGCATGGCGGTTGGCCACCCGGGGCGCGACCCTGACCGTCCCGCCGATGATCTCCACTTTGCAGCCCTCGGGCCGGTCCAGTTCCTCCCAGAGACGGACGAGGCCCTCCCAGCTGTCGTGATCGGGTACGTACGGGTCGGTGGGTGCGCTCATTTCCTGCTCCTCGTGAAGCGGTCGGCACCGATCCCAACATGCCGAACGGGACCGGTGGGGGTCCACCGGTCCCGTTCACACGAAAGGGAAGCCGCAGGTCAGGCGATGCGGTCCAGCACGATCGGCGTGGCGGAGAAGGCCGTGCCCGCCGGGGCGATGTCGTACGTGCCCGCCAGGGAGGCGAGGGCGTAGTCGAACTTCTCCGGGGTGTCCGTGTGCAGGGTCATCAGCGGCTGGCCGGCCGTGACGGTGTCGCCCGGCTTCGCGTGGAGCTCGACGCCCGCGCCCGCCTGCACCGGGTCCTCCTTGCGCGCGCGGCCGGCGCCCAGGCGCCAGGCGGCGACGCCGACCCCGTACGCGTCCAGGCGGGTCAGGACGCCCGACTCGGGGGCGGTGACCACGTGCTGCTCGCGGGCGACCGGGAGGGTCGCGTCCGGGTCGCCGCCCTGGGCCGCGATCATCCGGCGCCAGTGGTCCATCGCGGAGCCGTCGGCGAGGGCCTTCGCCGGGTCGGCGTCCTTGATGCCCGCCGCGTCCAGCATCTCCTTGGCCAGCGCGATGGTCAGCTCGACCACGTCGGCGGGGCCGCCACCGGCGAGGACCTCGACCGACTCGCGGACCTCCAGGGCGTTGCCGGCGGTCAGGCCGAGCGGCGTGGACATGTCGGTGAGGAGCGCGACGGTCTTGACGCCCGAGTCGGTGCCGAGGCCGACCATGGTGCGCGCCAGCTCGCGAGCGTCCTCGATGTTCTTCATGAACGCGCCGGAGCCGACCTTGACGTCGAGGACGAGCGAGCCGGTGCCCTCGGCGATCTTCTTCGACATGATCGAGGAGGCGATCAGCGGGATGGCCTCGACCGTGCCGGTGACGTCACGCAGGGCGTAGAGCTTCTTGTCCGCCGGGGCCAGGCCGTCGCCCGCCGCGCAGATGACGGCGCCGGTGGTGTCCAGGACGTGCAGCATCTCCTCGTTGGAGAGCAGCGCACGCCAGCCGGGGATGGACTCCAGCTTGTCGAGCGTGCCACCGGTGTGGCCGAGGCCGCGGCCGGACAGCTGGGGCACGGCCGCGCCGCACGCGGCGACGAGCGGGGCGAGCGGGAGGGTGATCTTGTCGCCGACACCGCCGGTGGAGTGCTTGTCGGCGGTCGGGCGGGACAGGGAGTCGAAGTTCATGCGCTCGCCGGAGGCGATCATCGCCGCGGTCCAGCGGGCGATCTCGGTCCGGTTCATGCCGTTGAGCAGGATGGCCATCGCCAGCGCCGACATCTGCTCGTCGGCCACGACACCGCGGGTGTACGCGTCGATGACCCAGTCGATCTGCTCGGGGCTCAGCTCACCGCGGTCCCGCTTGGTCCGGATGACGGAGATGACGTCCATGAGGTGCTTCCTTCTACGCGCATAGAGAGGGGGAGATGAGGGGTTCAGGAACGGAAGTACGACGGCCCTCCGCCCCGGCAGGGGCGAAGGGCCGTCGGCACGGCTATCTCAGGTGGTCGGGCCCGAAGGCCTGCGGCAGCATCGCCGCCAGCGGGAGGACCCCGTCCGGGGTCTCCACCAGCAGCTCGTCGCCGCCGAATTCGTACAGCAGCTGGCGGCAGCGGCCGCACGGGACGAGGATCTCGCCCTTTCCGTCCACGCACGTGAAGTGCGTGAGGCGGCCTCCGCCGGTGGCGTGGAGGGAGGAGACCAGTCCGCACTCGGCGCACAGGCCCAGCCCGTAGCTGGCGTTCTCGACGTTGCAGCCGGTCACGACGCGGCCGTCGTCCACCAGGGCGGCGACCCCGACCGGGAAGCCCGAGTACGGGGCGTACGCCCGGGTCATCGCTTCCCGGGCGGACGTCCGCAGGGCTTCCCAGTCCACCGTCCGGTCCGAGGTCACTTGCCCTGACCCTTGCGGTACGGCATGCCGTCCGCCTTGGGCATCCGCAGGCGCTGCGCCGACAGGGCGAGCACGAGCAGCGTGGTCAGGTACGGAGCGGCGTCCACGAACTGGCTCGGCACCGAGTCGGTCGTCGCGTACCAGAGGAACAGCAGCGCGGCGAAGGCGGCGGCGACGCCGGCCTGGATGTACTTCTTCTTGTACAGCTGCCAGACGCAGACCAGCACCAGCAGGATCGCGATCAGCAGCAGCATCGCGTGGACGTTCTCCGCGCCACCGCGCAGCTTGAGGCTGTCGATGAAGCCGAACAGGCCCGCGCCCATCGCCATGCCGCCCGGCATCCAGTTACCGAAGATCATCGCGGCGAGACCGATGTAGCCGCGGCCGCCGGTCTGGCCCTCCTGGTAGATGGGGCTGGCGACCTCGGACAGGTACACGCCGCCGAGGCCGGCGAGGGCGCCCGAGATGATCACGGCGATGTACTTGTACTTGTAGACGTTGACGCCCAGCGACTCGGCGGCGATCGGGTTCTCACCGCAGGAACGCAGGCGCAGACCGAAGGAGGTCCGCCACAGCACCCACCAGGTGGCGGGGATCAGCAGCAGGGCCACGATGGTCAGCAGCGAGATCTCGGTGACCAGACCGCCGATGACACCGGCGAGGTCCGAGACGAAGAACCAGTGCTTGCCCTGGAGGTCGCTCATCCAGTCGGAGAGCCCTGGGACAGTGATCTTGGTGATCGGTTCGACCTGGGGGGACTGCTTGGAGGAGCCACCCGGGGCCTCGGCGAACGTGAAGTTCGACAGGTACTGGGTGAAGCCCAGCGCCAGGATGTTCACGGCCACACCGGAGACGATGTGGTTGACGTTGAAGGTCACCGTGATGATCGCGTGCAGCAGGCCGCCGGCGGCGCCGCCGGCGATGCCGACGAGCACACCGGTCCAGGGGCCCCACTGGTAGCCGGCCCAGGCACCGAACCAGGTGCCGAGGATCATCATGCCTTCGAGGCCGATGTTGACCACACCGGCGCGCTCGGCCCACAGACCACCGAGGCCGGCGAGGCCGATCGGCACGGCGAGGGAGAGGGCGCCGGAGACCTGGCCGACGGAGGTGAGGTCGTTGGCCCCGGAGATCAGGCGGACCACGGAGACCAGCGCGAGGGCGCCCGCGATGATCAGCATGATCCACGGGAGGGTGAGCTTCTTGCGGCCGCCGGTGGCGGGTGCCGCCTTCTTCGTGGAAACGGTGCTGGCGCTCACGCCGCGACCTCCTTCTCGGTCTTCATGGCGTGGCCCGCGGCCAGCTCCTCGCCGACCTTCTGCTGCTGGCGGCGCAGGCCGTAGCGGCGGATCAGCTCGTACGAGACGACGACCGCGATCACGATCAGGCCCTTCATGATCGTGCCGATCTCCTTGGCGTAGCCGGCCGTGTCGAGACCGGCGGACGCCTTGTCGATGAAGGCCATCAGGAGCGCGGCGAAGAAGATGCCGACAGGGCTGTTACGGCCGAGCAGGGCGATCGTGATGCCGGTGAAGCCGACGCCCACGGGGAAGACGAGGGTGTACGTGTGGCTCTCGCCGAGCAGCACCGGCATGCCGGACAGGCCGGCGACGGCGCCGGAGATGAGCATCGCGGTGATGATCATCTTCTTGGAGTCGACACCGGAGGCCGCGGCGGCGGACTCGCTGGCGCCGCTGGCGCGAAGGTCGAAGCCGAAGCGGGTGCGGTTGAGCGTGAACCAGTAGACGATGCCGAGGGCGAAGGCCACGAAGGTGAAGCCGTAGATCTCGCCCGAGTCGCCGAGGGAGAGGGCCGGGAACCAGCCGGATTGGGCGATCTCGCCGGTGGTGAGGTCGTTGGAGCCCTCGACCTGGACACCGAGGTTCTTCGGCAGGAGCAGCCAGGCGATGAGGCTGGTCGCGATGGCGTTCAGCATGATCGTCGAGACGACCTCGCTGACTCCGCGCTTGGCCTTCAGGACACCCGCGATACCGGCCCAGGCGGCGCCCGTCAGCATCGCGACGAGCACGATCAGCAGGATGTGCAGCGGGCCGGGCAGCGCGATGGCGCCACCGACCACGGCGGAGATCATCGCGGCGAGGCGGTACTGGCCGTCGACGCCGATGTTGAAGAGGTTCATCCGGAAGCCGATGGCGACGGCCAGGGCTGCCAGGTAGTACGTGCCGGCCTGGTTGACGATGAGGACCTGGATGTCCTCGTAGCCACCGTTCTCGACCATGATGCGCAGCGGCTCGATCGGGTTGATCCCCGTCGCCGCCAGAACGAGCATGGTCAGCACGAAGGCGCTGAGCAGCGCCAGCAGGGGGCCGGCGATGGCGAGCATCAGCCGGTCCTTGTCGAATGTCTTCATCGGGCCTCGTCCTCCGTCGTGTCACCGTCGGCAGCGGCGGAGTGGTTGTCGGTTGCTTCCAGGTGCCCCGAAGCGGCACCCGTCATCGCGGTGCCGAGCTCCTCGGGGGTGACGGTCGCGGGGTCGGCGTCCGCGACCAGGCGGCCGCGGTAGATCACGCGCAGGGTGTCGGACAGGCCGATGAGCTCGTCCAGGTCGGCGGAGATCAGCAGCACGGCCAGACCCTCGCGGCGGGCCTCGCGGATCGCGTCCCAGATCTGCGCCTGCGCGCCGACGTCCACACCGCGGGTGGGGTGGGCGGCGATGAGGAACTTCGGGTTGTGGCTCATCTCGCGGCCGACGATCAGCTTCTGCTGGTTGCCGCCGGAGAGCGAGGCCGCGGTGACCTCGATGCCGGGCGTGCGGACGTCGTACTCGCGCACGATCCGCTCGGTGTCCTTGCGGGCCGCCTTCGGGTCGAGGATGCCCTTCTTGGAGTTGGGCGCCTCGGTGACGTGGCCGAGGATCCGGTTCTCCCAGAGCGGGGACTCCAGCAGCAGGCCGTGGCGGTGACGGTCCTCGGGGATGTAGCCGATGCCGCCCTCGCGGCGCTTGCGCACCGGCGTCCTGGTGATGTCCTTGCCGTCCAGGGAGATGGCACCCGAGTCGGCGGAGGCCATGCCCATGAGGGCTTCGATGAGCTCCGTCTGGCCGTTGCCCTCCACACCGGCGATTCCGAGGATCTCGCCCTTGTGGATGGTCAGGTTGATGTCGTCCAGCAGAAGACGGCCTGCACCGACGTGCTCCAGGGTGGCGGAGTCCGGGGCGCCCGCGGGGGCCATGGTCTCCGGCTCGGCGACGACGGCGTCGCTCGCGGCCAGGGTCAGGCCCGTCACCTGCAGCATCGGCGTGGTCGTCACCGTGGACTCGCGGGTCTCGGGCGACGGCAGCTCGGAGCCGACCATCAGCTCGGCGAGCTGCTTGGTGGTGGCGGTCTTCGGGTCGGCGGTACCGACCGTGGTGCCGCGCCGGATGACGGTGATGTCGTCGGCGACCTTCAGGACCTCGCCCAGCTTGTGCGAGATGAAGATGACGGTCAGGCCTTCGGCCTTGAGCTCGCGCAGGTTGTCGAAGAGTGCGTCCACCTCCTGCGGCACGAGCACGGCGGTCGGCTCGTCGAGGATGAGGATCTTCGCGCCGCGGTAGAGGACCTTGAGGATCTCCACGCGCTGCCGGTCGGCGACACCGAGGTCCTCGACCAGGACGTCGGGGCGTACGCCGAGGCCGTACGCGTCCGAGATCTCCATGATCTTCTTACGGGCCTTGGCGCCGATGCCGTACAGCTTCTCGCCGCCGAGAACCACGTTCTCCAGGACGGTGAGGTTGTCGGCGAGCATGAAGTGCTGGTGCACCATGCCGATGCCGCGGGCGATGGCGTCGCCGGGGGTGCTGAAGGAGACCTGCTCCCCGTCGATGGCGATGGTGCCCTCGTCCGGCTTCTGCATGCCGTAGAGGATCTTCATCAGAGTCGACTTGCCGGCGCCGTTCTCACCGATCAAGGCATGGACCGTGCCCTTGCGGACGGTGATCGCGATGTCCTTGTTGGCGACGACGCCGGGGAAGCGCTTTGTGATGCCGTGCAGTTCTACGGCGTGGGGCGGGCTGGACGCGTTGATGACGCACTCTCCTTGGCGCGGAAGGAGCGGAAGGCAGGGGGGACAGGGCGGGGAGAGAAAGTATCGCGTCCACGATGCTTCTACGCGCGTAGCACTGTCAGAAGTGAAAACTTGCGGCCGGGCGGCCACGTGGTCACAGACTAATGATCACAGAACGTGGCTCGGGGCCCGGGAGCGATGTCGACCGCTTCCCGGACCCCGGAGACCAGGACTACATGTCAGGAGCGACCTTACGGCTGGGTCTTGACGACGATCTTCTTGGCGATGATGTCGGCCTTGGCCTTCTCCACCGCGGCGACGACGTCAGCCATCTCCTTGTACTTCGGGTTGGAGTCGGCCAGGCCGACGCCGTCCTTGTCCAGGCCGTAGCGGATCTCACCGGTGGTCGGCTTGCCGTCCTCGACCGACTTGATCAGGTTGAAGACCGAGTCCTCGACGTCCTTGGTGACCGAGGTCAGGATCGAGTCCTTGTACTTCGCCAGACCGGCCTGGTTGTACTGGTCGGAGTCGACGCCGATGGCCCACTTGCCCTTGGAGGAAGCGGCCTCGATGGCACCCGAACCGGCGAGACCGGCAGCGGCGTACACCACGTCGGCGCCGCCCGCGTCGAGCTGGCCCAGCGCGGCGGCCTTGCCGAGGTCGGGCTTGGAGAAACCGTCGAAGTTCGGCGGCTGCGTCAGGTACGCGGAGAGCACCTTGGCGTTCGGGTTGGTGTCCTTGACGCCCTGGGTGAAGCCCGCCTCGAACTTCTTGATCAGCGGAACCTCGACACCGCCGATGAAGCCGACCGTGCCGGTCTTGGACGCCTTGGCGGCGGCGACGCCGGCCAGGTAGGAGCCCTGCTCCTCGTTGAAGACGAGGTTGGCGATGTTCGGGCCGGTCACCGAGGTGTCGTCGATGATGCCGAACGTGGTGTTCGGGAACTTCGGCGCGACCTTCTTGACGGCCGGGGCGTACGCGAAGCCGACGCCGATGACCGGGTTGTTGCCCTTGCGGGCCAGCTCGGTGAGACGCTGGACCTTGTCGGCCTCGCCCTCGCCGTCGGTGGGCTCCGCCTCGGCGGACTTGATCTTGAGATCGGTTTCGGCCTTCTTCAGGCCGGCGTAGGCAGCGTCGTTGAACGACTGGTCGCCGCGGCCACCGACGTCGTACGCGATGGCTGCGGACTTCTGACCCGACTCCGAGGGGGAGGACGAGGCGTCCGACGACTTCTTTCCGCCACAGGCGGTGGCCGAGAGGGCCAGCGCCGCGGACGCGATGCCCACGGTGGCGATCCTGGTGATCCGGCGCAAGGGGAGGCTCCTTCAAAACCTGACCGAAGCGCCACGACCGGCGCTGGTTTCGCGGCGATCGTAACGCGCGTAGATGTCAGTTAAAGGCCCGTTCATGAGTCGTTATCGGATCGTCGTGAACCGGACAGTGACCGATCGGTAACTCCTTCTGCGTCCAGCCCTTGTGTACCAAGGGCTGGACACGCCCGTCGGGAGTCCCGCCGATGTTGTAAGGAGTCTCGCCCGCCGGCTGCTTCTCGACGGTCCCGCGACTACCTCGTGGCCACCGCGCGCAGCCCGTCGATCATCGCGGCGGCGGTGAAGAACTCCACGCCGACGGCGATCGCGGACTCGTCCACGTCGAAGTCGCCCCGGTGCAGGTCACGCTTGGCGCTGTCGCCCGGCGTACGCACGCCGAGGCGAGCCATCGCGCCCGGCACGTGCTCCAGGTACCAGGAGAAGTCCTCCCCGCCCAGGCTCTGCTCGGTGTCCTCGACCGAATCCGCTCCGCAGCGGACCCCCATCGCCTCGCGCAGCAGCTCGGTGATCACCGGGTCGTTGACCACCGGGGGCACCCCGCGCACGTGGTTGATCTCGAACTTGGCCCCGTGCATGGTCGCGATCTCGTCGATCGCCGCGTGGATCATGTCCGGTGCCTCGTGCCAGGCGTTCAGGTCCAGGCAGCGCACGGTTCCGGACAGCTCGGCGTGCATCGGGATGACGTTGCAGGCGTGCCCGGCCTCGATCCGGCCCCAGGTGACGGACATGCCCGAGCGGGCGTCCATCCGGCGGGCCAGCAGCGCCGGGGCGTCGACGGCCACCCGGGCGGCGGCCGTCACCAGGTCGGTGGTCAGGTGCGGCCGCGCGGTGTGCCCGCCGGCGCCGGAGAGGGTGACCTCCAGCCGGTCGCAGGCGGAGGTGATGGGGCCGGCCCGCAGCCCGATGCGCCCCGCGTCGACCCGGGGGTCGCAGTGCACGGCGACGATCCGACCGACGCCGTCCAGGACCCCGGATCCGATGGCGTCGGTGGCCCCGCCCGGGAGCACCTCCTCGGCGGGCTGGAAGAGCAGCCGCACGGGGCGGGGCAGCAGCCCCTGTCGGTCGAGCTCGGCGAGGACCAGGCCGGCGCCGAGGACCACGGCGGTGTGCACGTCGTGGCCGCAGGCGTGGGCGCGGTCCGGGAAGGTCGAGCGGTACGGGACGTGCGTCTTGGCATCCGGGATGGGCAGGGCGTCGATGTCCGCGCGCAGGGCCAGCATCGGCCGGTCCCCGTCCCAGGTGCCGACGTCACAGATCAGGCCCGTGCCGGAGTTCAGCACCCGTGGTCGCAGGCCGGCTTTCTCCAACCGGGCCTTGATCGCCGCGGTGGTCCGGAATTCCTGGTGTCCGAGCTCCGGGTGCATGTGCAAGTCCCGGCGGAAGGCGATCAGTTCGGTACGCAGGTGGTCCGGAAGCTTGCCGGGCAGCTCGGGCCGGTCGGACGCGGCGGGCTGGGCGGTCTGGGACTCGCGGGACATCAACTGGTTCACCCGTTGAAGGGTAGGCCCACGGACGGGTCAACTGGCCGGGGATCACGAAAAGTTCATGCCGTTAGGGGAAAGAAACCCGACCTCTGGACGCATGACCGGATGCACCCGGGGGTAAACTCGCGCGCTCATCAGGCCGTGGGAGCCGCCTGGGCAGGCAGTCTGCGCACATCGCGGGCGGTGTCCGTGACCCCGGCGAGGAAGCTGCGGGCGCGCGGGGAGGCGGACCCGGTGAGCCACGCCGGATCCACATCGCATACGGCCACCGTGACACCGGTTCCGGTCAGGGCGTACGGCAGCGTGTGGACGACGGTGGAGGGAAAGCTGACGATCGTCCGGCCGACGGGACCGCGCCGGGCGATCAGCTCCAACGGCAGATCCGGGCGGACGATCTCCAGCCCGGTCGCCCGGCTCAGCGCGCGCAGCTTCTCCGGGGACTCGCGGCGGTGGGCGAAGTAGCGGGTGGCGCCGTGCTCCAGGGTCAGGGCGCGCACCGCGTCCAGATAGCGGTCCGGATCCACCACCCCGGTCTCCACGAGCGAGGTGCCGACCAGGTCGGTGCCCCTGGTCAGCCGGGGCGGTCCGAACCGGGCGCGGGTCCAGGCGAAGTCGTTGACCCGCAGCGTCATCCCGCCGTGTGCGGTGACGGGCATCGAGCTGAACACCTCGACGCGGTGGCCGAGGTGCGCGGCCGGGGTGAAGCGGCGCCGGGCGGTCGCGGAGACGGGTGCGTACGCCAGCTCGCGGATCCGGCCGGGCAGTCCGCCGCCGCCGATCCGGTGCCACCGTACGAGGCGTTCGCCGCGGGCGGTCTGCGCCATGAACTCCATGGTGGCGGTGCCGTCGTCGACCACCACGAGCTCCTCGGCCCGTACCAGGGTGAGCAGCAACTGGACGTAGCGCGAGAAGGGGTCGCCGACGACGACCGTGCGCGCGGCGCGCACGTCCCGCGCCAGCGCGGCCAGCGCCTTCAGCGGCGCGAACCGGCTGCCGCGCGCCTCCTGCCACCGGACCTCGTGCCCCTCGTCCCGCGCCAGTGCGGCCACCCGGCGCAGTTGGCCGCGGGACATCGGGTCGGTGGGCGGCAGGACGACGATCCGCAGGGGGGACGCGGCGCCCGCCGGCCGGGGGACCGGCTCGGGCAGCTCCGCGCCGCCGGACCGGCGCCCCCGCTGGCGCGGTACGCCGTCCAGCTGCGGCTGCGCTCCGGGGCGCGCGTACGCCCACTCCAGCACGTTCAGGAGCTGGACGGGACTCTCGACGAACGCGAGGGTGGAGGCGGCGGGTGCGGCGGGGGCGGAGGGGGTCACCACGTACTCCTTGTCGGGGGGCGGATCTCGTACGCGCCGGACCTCGGGTCAGACGGCGGCCAGCTCGCCCCGGACGCGGCGGAGCTTCTTCATGGGGCCGAGCTCGGACTCGTAGACGCGCTTGACGCCGTCGCCGAGGGCGGTCTCGATGGTGCGGATGTCGCGGACCAGGCGGGTGAGGCCGCCGGGCTCGACGGAGGCGGCCTGGTCGGAGCCCCACATGGCGCGGTCGAGGGTGATGTGGCGCTCGACGAAGGTGGCGCCGAGGGCGACGGCGGCGAGGGTGGTCTGCAGGCCCGTCTCGTGGCCGGAGTAGCCGATCGGGACGTTCGGGTACTCCTCGCGGAGGGTGTTGATCACCCGCAGGTTGAGCTCCTCGGCCTTCGCCGGGTAGGTCGAAGTCGCGTGGCAGAGAAGGGTGTTCGCACTGCCGAGCACCTCCACCGCGTGGCGGATCTGCTGCGGGGTGGACATGCCGGTGGACAGGACGACGGTGCGGCCGGTGGCGCGCAGGGCGCGCAGCAGCTCGTCGTCCGTGAGGGAGGCGGAGGCCACCTTGTGGGCGGGGACGTCGAACTTCTCCAGGAAGGCGACGGCCTCGGTGTCCCACGGGGAGGCGAACCAGTCGATGCCGCGCTTGGCGCAGTGGTCGTCGATGGCGCGGTACTCCTCCTCGCCGAACTCGACCTTGTGGCGGTAGTCGATGTAGGTCATCCGGCCCCAGGGGGTGTCGCGTTCGATGTCCCACTGGTCGCGGGGGGTGCAGATCTCGGGGGTGCGCTTCTGGAACTTCACGGCGTCGCAGCCGGCTTCGGCGGCGGCGTCGATGAGGGCGAAGGCGTTGCCGAGGTCGCCGTTGTGGTTGATGCCGATCTCGCCGACGACGTAGACGGGGCGGCCGGGGCCCGCGGTGCGGGAGCCGAAGGTACGCAGGCGGGGGTCGGGGGTGCTCGTCATGGCAGGGGGCGTCCTTCGGTGCGGGGATGTACGGGGGGCACTCGGGGTCAGGGGTGTGGGCTGCGGGTCGGGATGCGCGTCGGGGCCTGGGGCGGGCTCCGCGGGGTGTGCGGGGTGTGCGGAGGGTCCGGGCCGTGCTCCGGGGCGCGGGTCGAGCAGGGGTGCGAGCAGTCGGGCGCGGGTCAGGTCGTGCGGGTCGTCGATCTCCAGGACCCGAGCGGGATCGGTGGCGACGGGAAGGGTGCGGCCGAAGAACCGGTGCCGGGCGCCACGGAAGCCGGCGACGTCCATGGCGTAGGCGGCGCCCGTCTCCAGCAGGTCCTGCGGCCGGTCCTGGCGCCGAGGGCGGTACGCCGTGTCGTGGTTGACGCCGGCTCCGCAGCCGTCGGCCCCTTCCCGCCAGAGGAAGCCGTGGAACGGGGCCACGGTCAGAGCCGAGTCGGCCGCCCCGGAGGCGACGGCGACGGCGACCGACTCGACGTCGGAGGTGGTGAGGAAGGGGCTGGTGCACTGGACGAGGAGGACCACATCCACGGCGAGGGAGTGCAGTTCCTCGAACGCGGCGAGCGCGTGCAGGACGGCGGCCTCGCTGCTCGCGGTGTCGCCGGAGATCGCGGTGGGGCGGGCGATGACGTCGGCTCCGGCGGCGCGGGCGGCGGCGGCGATCGCCTCCGAGTCGGTGGAGACCACCACGTCGGTGACGGTCGGCGCGGCCCGGCAGGCCAGGACGGCGCGGGCGACGAGCGGAATGCCGGCGACCTCCGCGAGGTTCTTTCCCGGAACTCCCTTGGAGCCACCGCGGGCCGGGATGACGGCGAGGACCCTCACAGCTCCCCCAGCCTGCGGATGACCGGGGCCACGCGCTGCACGCCGTGCCGGTAGGCCCCGCGGGCGGCCTCGCGCAGGTGGCCGCGCAGCCGCCGGCGCAGCCGGGACTCCCCCGCGGCCGGGCGCACCGCGCCGGGCAGCGGGGTGCCGTCGGGCGCGAGGTGGTGGCGGGCGAGGATCCCGGGGAGGTATCCGGGGGCGGTGGTGCGCGTGTAGTAGGGGGCGGGTGAGGGCAGCCGGGTCGCGGCGAGCAGGCCGGCGACCTTGGCCCGGGCGACGGCGTAGGCGTCCGGACCGGCGGCCCCGTCCGGGGCGGCGACCGCGGCGCCGTCCCCGGCCCCGACCGCCCGGTCCGGGCCCGGTGCGGGCAGGACGCCCTGCGCCGCCAGCCAGAGCGGATCGCCGGTCGGCAGGAGCCCTGAGTCGAGCTGGTCCCAGGAGGCCAGGCAGCCGGATCCGAGGAAGTGGTGGTTGCCGAGCGCCTCGCGGATGCCGAGGTCGGTGAGGATCGCCGTCGGGATGGACCGGTGCAGGGATTCCAGGGCCGCGGTGGAGGAGACGGTGACCAGCAGGTCGGTGCCGTCCAGCACCTCGCCCATGTTCCCGTACACCAGGCGGCAGTTGGCGGGCAGTCCGCCGGGGATCCGCTCCGCGAGCCGCTGGTACGGCTGCTCCTCCAGGTGTGTGGTGTGCTCCCCGGGCTTGCTGCGCAGCTTGATCAGCACCTCCCGGTCGGGGTGCAGTCGGGCGTGCCCGGCCGCCCGTTCCAGCAGGTAGGCGCGGTCGGCGCGGCTGTCGGGCACGGAGGGCTGGACGGCGAAGACCACCGTGTGGGCCCGGCTCCCGGCCGGCTCGTACGGCGCTCCGCCCAGGAAGGGCAGCGCGGTCTCGGTGACGGCGGCGGCGTCCGCGCCGACCCCCTCGTACACGGCACGGAACCGCTGCGCGTCGTGGCGGGAGTTGGCGAGCACGAGGTCGGCGCCGTGCCGCAGCAGCAGCCCGTCGGCGAGCTTCTCGTAGACGACGCCCACGTAGCCGGTGACGAGTACGGGGCGCCTGGCCGGGGCGGGCCACAGGGCGCGGGCCCCGTGCAGGACGGCTTGGACGGCCCCGCCGACGAGCGCGAGGACGACCACGTCGTAGCGCTCGCGTTCGATCTCGGCGAGGAACTCGGCGCAGGTCACCTCGGACAGCCGCTCGGCCCGCACCCCCACCTCGCCGAGCTGGCGCGCGGTGGGCGTGGCGCGGCCGCGCAGCAGGAAACCGGTGAGCTGGTGGTCGGGCACGAGACGGCGGGCGGTGAGTGCGCCCCATTTCCATCGCGTATCGGAATCGGCGAGTACGGCGACGCGTTTGCGTTCTGGCACGCGGCAGAAGCTATTCCGCAATTTCGGTGATCGGCCCAACGACCGCACAACAGCGGGTTAACAACGCGTCTACGAAATGCGAAAGCGTACGGGTTAACTCGCCCGCCCCGCGCCGTTCACATGGAATCCGCATCCGGGCCACAGTGAATGACGGGCGGCGCCCTAATGTCTCGCGGGTGCCCAAGCTCTCTGTTGTCGTGCCGTTCTACAACGTGCAGACATACGCGCCGGACGCCCTGAAGAGTCTCGAACTCAACGCCCGGGAGGATTTCGAGTTCCTGCTCGTCGACGACTGCTCGACGGACGGGACGCCCGACCTGCTGGAACGGGCGGCGCGCGAGCTGCCGGGAGCGGTCCACCTCAGACACGAGCGCAACGGGGGCCTCGCCACCGCGCGCAACACCGGTCTGGACGCGGCCCGCGGCGAGTACCTGACGTTCCTGGACGGGGACGACTGGCTGGCGCCCGGACACCTGGCCCGGACCCTGGCCGCCATAGAGGCCCTGAGCTGCGACTTCGTCCGGACCGACCATGTGCGGTGCACGGGCAGGGCGCGCAGCGTCCAGCGCGTCCCCTACGGCCCCGAGGCGGTGGTCGCCGCGCCGCGCACCGCGATCCTGCCATCCGACCGGGCCACCTCGGTGGACTATCCGTACGCCTGGGCCGGGATGTACCACCGGCGCCTGCTGGACCGCGGGGTCCTGCACTTCACCGACGGGCTGCGCACCGCGGAGGACCGGCCGTGGATCTGGCGGCTGCACCGGGAGGCGGCGTCCTTCGCCGCGGTCGGGCTGCCCGGCGTCTTCTACCGGCGCGGAGTTTCCACCTCATTGACGCAAGTGGGGGACGAACGACAGCTCGATTTCATTCGTGCATTCGATCAGGTGCTCGCCGAAGTCATCGCCGACCGGGAATCAGATCGACTTCTCCCGAAAGCCGTCCGGACCTATTGTGCAATTATCGCCCACCATGTGGGGTCCATCGAAAGGTTCGAGCCGGACGTGGCCAAGAAACTCCGTACGATGAGCACCGCCGCGCTCGGCCGCATGCCGCAGGACGTACTGGACCAGGTCCTGGACTCGATGGACGTCGAGCGCTCCACCGTGCTGCGCCGCCTGCGCACCGGCCGCCGCCCCGTCACCCCCGCACGCAAGGCCGCCCCGTCGGGAGCGAGTGTCTGATGCCCACCCAGATCTTCCTGGCCTCCACCCTCTACGGTGTGGCCACGCTCGCGGCGGGCATCGACGCGGGCTCCTTCCCGTCCGCCGGTCGGCGCATCCTGCTGACCAGCAACCACGCCGTCACCGCCGAGGTCGCCCCGGGGGTCACGGACATGCCGGGCTTCGGCGCCCTGCGTTCGCGCTTCGACGAGGTCCTCGACTGGAACCGCGTCATCGAGCCGCAGCACCCCAGCACCTGGGCCCCGCGCGCGGAGGACGTCCCGATCTGGGAGCGGCAGCTGCGCTCCCTGTGGCGGCTGGGCGAGGACCGGATCGAGCTGATCGTGGAGTCCCTCCAGGTCCCGCCGGCCCAGAGCCTGTGCCGGCTCTTCCCCGGCGCGGCCGTCGATGTCTACGCCGACGGGCTGATGAGCTACGGCCCCACCCGCTTCCGCCTCGACCCGCAGCTCGGGATGCGGGTGCGCCGGGTGCTCCACCTGGATCTGGTGCCGGGGCTGGAACCCCTGCTGCTGACGGAGTTCGGGGTACGGGTGGAACTGGTCCCGACGGAGCCCTTCCTCAAGGTCCTCGCCGAGCTCGCCGACGCCACCGCGGACGCGGCACCCGAACCGGCCGCGCCCCCGGCCCTCCTGCTGGGCCAGTACCTCTCCGCCCTCGACCTGATGACCCTGGCCGAGGAGGAGGAGCTGCACGTGTCGATGGTCCGGGGCGCGCACGCCCTGGGCCACCGGGAGCTGGTCTTCAAACCGCACCCCGGGGCCCCGGCCGCGTACTGCCGCCGTGCCGAGGAGGAGGCCGAAAGACTCGGCGCCCGGCTGACGGTGATCGCCGCCCCGGTCCTGGCGGAGACCCTCTACCAGCGGCTGCGCCCCGCGCTGGTGGTCGGCTGTTTCTCCACCGGACTGCTGACCGCCGCCACGCTCTACGGGCTCCCGGTGGCCCGGACCGGCACCGACGCCGTGCTGGCCGCGCTCACCCCGTACCCGAACAGCAACCGCGTCCCGCTGGCCCTGGTGGACGCGCTGCTGCCGGACCTCGCCGACGCCGAGGCGGTCCGCACCTGGACGCCTCCGACCCCCGAGCAGGTCCGGGCGGAGCCGGCGGCGCTGCTGACGGCCGTCGGGTTCACCATGCAGCCGCAGATCCTGGCCTCCCGCCGGCCGGCGGTCGAGGCCTACCTGGCCAAGCGCCTGACCCCGCGCACCTGGCGGTACTTCACCCGCCGCCGGCTGACCACGCTCGGCCTGCCGGGCGGCATCCCGGCGCAGCTGTCGTTCCTGCCGCGCAGCCCGGCGGTGCGCCGGGTCGTACGGCGGATGGGGTGGCTGCGTCGGGCGCTCAGCTGACGGCGAGCTTGGCGGCGAAGCCGAGGAACAGCACGCCCGCCGCCGAGGTGGCTCCGGCCGACAGCCGCTTGCGACGCCGGAAGGCCGCCGAGAGGCGGGTGCCGCCGAAGATCAGCATCGTCAGGTACAGGAAGCTGCCGGTCTGCAGCAGGCCGCCCAGGAGCAGGAAGGACAGCGCCGGGTAGGCGTAGGACGGGTCCACGAACTGCACGAAGAAGGACATCAGGAACAGGATGGCCTTCGGGTTGAGAAGACTGATCAGCAGCGCCCGCCGGTAGGGCCGCTCGTTCTCGGCCGGGTCGGCGGGGGCGGCCGCCTCCGCCTCGGCCCGCTCCGCGCGCGTACGCCACAGCGCCCAGGCGCCCCGCATCATCCCCACGGCCAGCCACGCCAGATAGCCGGCGCCGAGGAACTTCACCACGGTGAACACCAGCGGGCTCGCCCGCAGCAGCGCCCCGGCGCCCACGGCGGTCAGCAGCATGAGCACGGCGTCGCCGGTGAACACCCCGGCGGCGGCCTTGTACCCGGTGCGCACCCCGCGGCGGGCGGCCACGGAGAGCACGTAGAGGGAGTTCGGGCCCGGCAGCAGAATGATCAGCACCAGGCCGGCGAGATAGGTCGGAAGATCTGTCACACCCAGCATGCGCAGGAGTGTCCCATACGGTTGCACCTGTCGCGCCAGTGTGTTTCACCAGGTGGAACCGGTGGGCTCGTACGTGCCCCAGACCTCGCGCAGCGCCCCGCACACCTCACCCACCGTGGCCCGGGCGCGCAGCGCCTCCTTCATCGGGTAGAGCACGTTCGCCGTCCCGGCCGCCGCCTCCTTCAGGGCCGCGAGCGCCGCCGTCACTGCCGCCTCGCCGCGCTCCGCCCGCAGCCGGGCCAGCGCCGCGCACTGGCGTGCCTCGATCGCCGGGTCCACGCGCAGCGGTTCGTAAGGTTCCTCGCGCTCCAGCGTGAAGCGGTTGACCCCGACCACCACCCGCTCCCCGCTCTCGGTCTCCTGCGCGATGCGATAGGCGTTCCGCTCGATCTCGGCCTTCTGGAAGCCGGCCTCGATCGCGGCCACCGCCCCGCCCTGGTCCTCGATCCGGCGCATCAGCGCGAGCGCCGCCGCCTCCAGCTCGTCGGTCATCCGCTCCACCGCGTACGAGCCGGCGAAGGGATCCACGGTGTGCGGCACGTCCGTCTCGTACGCGAGGACCTGCTGGGTGCGCAGGGCGAGGCGGGCGGACTTCTCGGTCGGGAGCGCGATCGCCTCGTCGAAGGAGTTGGTGTGCAACGACTGCGTGCCGCCGAGGACGGCGGCCAGGGCCTGCACGGCCACCCGTACCAGATTGAGTTCCGGCTGCTGCGCGGTGAGCTGGACCCCGGCGGTCTGGGTGTGGAAGCGCAGCATCAGCGACTTCGGGTCCCGGGCCCCGAACTCCTCCCGCATGACGCGGGCCCAGATGCGCCGGGCCGCGCGGAACTTCGCGACCTCCTCCAGCAGGGTGGTGCGGGCGACGAAGAAGAAGGAGAGCCGGGGCGCGAACTCGTCGACCGCCATCCCGGCGGCCAGGGCCGTGCGGACGTAGGCGATGCCGTCGGCGAGGGTGAAGGCCACCTCCTGCGCGGGCGAGGCGCCGGCTTCGGCCATGTGGTAGCCGGAGATGGAGATGGTGTTCCACCGGGGGATCTCGGTCCGGCAGTAGCGGAAGGTGTCGGCCGTCAACCGGAGCGAGGGGCCGGGCGGGAAGATGTACGTCCCGCGCGCGATGTACTCCTTCAGCACGTCGTTCTGGACCGTCCCCGTCAGTTGCGTGCCCGAGATGCCCTGTTCCTCCGCCACCAGCTGGTAGAGCAGCAGGAGCAGCGCGGCGGGCGCGTTGATCGTCATCGAGGTGGAGACCCGGTCGAGGGGAATCCCGTCGAACAGCGTCCGCATGTCGTCGAGCGAGTCGACGGCGACGCCGACCTTGCCCACCTCGCCCTGCGCGAGGGGGGCGTCGGAGTCGTGTCCCATCTGGGTCGGCAGGTCGAAGGCGACGGACAGTCCGGTACCGCCGCTCTCGATGAGCTGCCGATAGCGCGCGTTGGACTCGGCGGCCGTGCCGAAGCCGGCGTACTGCCGCATCGTCCAGGGGCGACCGGTGTACATATTCGGATAAATCCCCCGCGTGTAGGGGAAGTCACCCGGTTGACCCAGTTCGACCGTGGGGTCCCATCCCGTCAGGTCACCCGGCCCGTAGACGGGTTCGAGGGGAATTCCGCTCTCGGTCTGTGCCATGTGACGTAGTCCTCCGTGTAGCAAGGGGGCCCGGAACTGGTAGAACCTCCCCCGAGCCGGCGCCGGGGTTCCCCGGTGGCGTATCGGTTCGTAAGGCTGCGGACGACTGCCGGTCACAATGGCGCAACATCCCGGAGCCGAGTGCAACTGTCCACGCACGCGGAGCATCACCTAGATACACGACACAGAAACCGGGGGGACTGCAATGCAGCGCCAGAGAGTCATAATCCGCACGATCGGGGTGGCAACCGCCGTCGCATTCGCCGCGACCGCCTGCGGACCGCAGAAGACGGAGCCCGTCGCCTCCGCCTCCTCGGCTTCGTCCTCGCCCACGGCGGGCACCTCCCCCGAAGCCTCTCCCTCCACCGACAACAAGCCCGGCGAGGCCTCGGCGTCGCCGTCCACCTCCGCCTCCCCGTCGGCCTCCGCCTCGACCTCCCCTTCGCCCTCGGTGAAGGCGATCATGGCGAACGGCGACGAGAACGACCAGGTGCGCGATCTCCAGGCCCGGCTGCGCCAGCTCAAGCTGATGTCGGTCGCGCCGACCGGCTTCTACGGCTCGAAGACGACCGCCGCGGTCAAGACCTTCCAGTCGAAGAACGCTCTGACCGCCTCCGGTTCGGTCGACGACGCCACCTGGAAGAAGATCCAGGCCGCCAGCAAGAAGCCCACCGCCGACGAACTGCGCCCCTCGACCGTCAACGAGGTCGACGCCCCGGACCCGCGCTGCATGCAGGGCCGTGTCATGTGCATCAGCAAGGAGAGCCGCACCCTCGCCTGGATGATCGACGGCAAGGTCGTCTCCACGATGGACGTGCGCTTCGGCTCCGAGAACACCCCGACCCGTGAGGGCGTGTTCGACGTGGGCTGGAAGGCCAAGGAGTGGACGTCGACGATCTACCACACGCCGATGCCGTACGCGATGTTCTTCAGCGGCGGCCAGGCGGTCCACTACTCCGCCGACTTCGCGGCCCGCGGCTACAACGGGGCCTCGCACGGCTGCGTGAACGTCCGGGACAAGGCCAAGCTGTCGGCCCTGTTCGACCAGGTGAAGGTCGGCGACAAGGTCGTCGTCTACTGGTGATACCGCCGGCGCCGGAGGCGGGGCCGCAATCCGGTCCCGCGAGCCCGTGCCCACGGCCCGCGAACAAGAAGCACCGAGCAAGCAGCACGAAGCAAGAGGCACGAAGCAAGAAGCCCGAGGCGGTCGCCTCGGGCTTTTTCCGGTCCGAACGTAATGGGCGCGGGCAGGGCCGGGGGAACGTGCCCCGCCCGCGCCGGTTGCGCAGAGCCCAGGGGTACGGGGGGAACCCCGGCTCATGCGCGGCCGATGACCAGTCGGCTCGATATGTACTGCGCCGCCGGTTCGAAAAGTGTTACAGGCAGGTCAGCACATGTGTCAGCGGCCGGTGCGCAGGTCGACCGAACCCCGCGGAAGCGTCGGCGTGAGGGTCGGCGCCCGGAGCGTCCCGCCCCCCAGTTGGGTGTCGCTGCGCTTGCCGCCGGCGTCCCCGGCGTCGAGCACCGACTTGCAGTAGTCCGGGATCCGGGTGAGTCCGTTGGCCAGGCGCGAGAGCCGCTCGCGGCGCACCTCGTCCAGCCGGCCCGCCTTGAACTCCGTGCAGAGGTCAGCGACCTTCAGACGGGTCTCGCCGTCGCGGTCGCGGTCCTTGCCGCCCGTGGTGCCGCCACCGAAGGTGTCCCGGTCGGGGTCCTTGCCACCGATGCCGCCCGCGGCGGCGGCGCCGCCCTGGAGGTCCTTGCCCGTGCCGGCCGTCGCCGAGGTACCCGCGGAGGTGTCCGCGCCCGCGCCGGTCCCGGGCGTCGCGGTACGCCCGTCCGTCCAGGGGGGCTGCGTCGTGCCCGTGGCGGGCGTCGGATTCGAGCCATTGGGCTGCGGGGTGGGCGTCGGCTTCGGACCGGCGCTCGGCGCCCCGCTGCCGATACCCGGGGCCGGGTCCTCGCCGGCGCTCACGGACATCGCCGGACCGGGTCCCGCGCTGTCGTGCCGGGACCGCTCCAGCAGCCCGGCGCCCGCCGCGGCGGCCAGACCGCCCACGGCGACACTGGCCAGCGCCGCCGCCAGACCGAAGCTCACGGCGCGGCGGCGTCGGGGAGCGGGCACGGGAACGATGCGGCCGAGGTCGACCAGGGGTTCGTCGGACGGGGCCGTCACGGCAGGCGCCGCGGCGGACACCGGCACAGGGCGCGCGCCGCCGCGAGCCGTACGGAAGGCGGCCACCGCCGCGGCCTCACCGGGCAGTTCCGCGCCCGCGGGCAGCGGCGCGTTCACGCCACCCAGGACGTCCAGGGCAGCACGGAGCCGCGCCGCCTCCTCCCGGGCACGCTGATCGGCGGCCGGCCCCACAGGTTCCACCGGTTCGCCGCGCAGCAGTTTTTCCGCCGCGGCTTCGTCCAGCCACCTGTTGCGCTCGTCGGCCATCACATGTCCTTCTGCGTCCGCCAACGTGAATCCGTCACACCGGTTTGTTCTACGAAGCCCCCGCCCCTGCCACGCTGCGCGGGTACGGCGTCGAGATCCCTCCCGCCCCCGCCGCCCCACGCCTGGCCACGGGCATTATGGCCGACCGCCGGGCCCGGGCCCGAGCCGGTGTCCGGGTCCGGCTCGAAGCCGCCCTCCGGGCCGAGCAGCTCGGCCAACTTCTTCAGGCCCCGGTGGGCCGCGGTCCGTACGGCGCCGGGCCGCTTGCCCAGGGTCTCGGCGGCGCTCTTGGCGTCCAGGCCGACCACGACCCGTAGGACGACGGCCTCGGCCTGGTCCTGCGGAAGCTGCGCGATGAGCGCCATGGTGCGGCCGGTGGAGAGGGACTCCATGGCCGCGCCCGCGGTGTCGCTCTCGGCGGCCCAGCTCGTCAGCTCGGTGTCGTCGCCCCCGATGGCGGGGCGCCGGCCGCGCATGCGGATGTGGTCGAGGGCGCGGTTGCGTGCGATGCGGGCCGCCCAGCCGCGGAAGCGGTCGGCGTCGCCGGTGAAGGAGTCGAGGTCGCGGGCGATCTGCAGCCAGGCCTCGGAGGTCACGTCCTCCGCGTCGCCGTCCCCGACGAGCGTGCGTACGTACCCGAGCAGCCGTGGGTGCACGGCGCGGTACACAGCACGGAACGCGTTCTCGTCGCCGTCCTGTGCCGCGAGCACCGCGGCGGTCAGCTCCGCGTCGTCCCCCAGCAAAGTCCCCAACCCGTTCACTGTCCTGTACGTGTGGCGCAAATCAGCACGTTACGGCTTTCAAGTACCTCTCGTCCACGAGTGATACAACGTGCAACCAATCCTGTGCGGAGCGAGGTGTGACACAAAACGCACCCGAGGCGCTGACAGGGGTACGGGCTTGTCGCACGAGCCCGTGACGGATGGCGACCGGGGCCTCTCCTGTGGGGGGTGGCGGCCTCGGTCGCCCTCCCCTTCCCGAGCTTCTCACCATGCCTGCCCGTGACGCCCACGTCATCCTTTCGGCTCACTTCCGGGTGAAATCCCCGAATCGGTACGACACACCCTGCCCTGCGTCGATAGCGTGGCGGTACACCCCCGCCGCGCCCCGAGGAGCCCCCTGCTGTCCAGCCACCTTCCGGCACAGGCCCCAGGGCGCACCTCCCGGACCGGATCCGGGGGAAGTTCCGATCCTTCTCACGGCTTCGGGCTGGCTCGGTTCAACGCCCTGTCCCCCGAAGCCGCCCAGGCCGTCCTGCTGCAGTGCTGCGGAAGCAGGCGCTGGGCGCACCGGGTGGCGACGCACCGCCCCTACCCGGATCCCGGGGCCCTGCTCGCCGCCGCCGACGAAGCCTCGTACGACCTCTCGCAGCGCGACCTGACCGAGGCGCTGGCCGCGGAGTGCTCGGCGGAACTGGACCACGGGGCGCCGTACGCCGCCCTGCTGGCCCTCGACGCGGCCCATGCGGAGTACGAACGGAAATTCGGCCACGCCTTCGTGATCTGCCTCGACGGGCACCCGCCGGACGAGCAGGCCGACCAGCTGCTGGGCGCGATCCGGCGGCGGATGGGCCACGAGGTCGACGAGGAGCGCTCGATCTCCGCGGACGAGCTGCGACGGGTCGCGCAGGCCCGCCTCCGGGATCTGACACGCCGGCTGACCTCGCCGGATGGGCTGACTGCCACGGAAATCGGGCTATTCGCCCCTGTGGGATAGCCCGTACGTGCCTGTTTGATCACACCGATGGCCCCCGCGCAAGGGAACCGACAAAGCGTCGCTACGATGTCCGGGGCCGGAGGACCGTACCCGGCCGGGCCCGACCGACAAAGAAGCCGGCTGGCCCCCGCCCCGCTTCCGGAGGGTTTTCCGTGCCGGCTGGAACGTTGTACCGCGGCCGGGAAGGAATGTGGTCCTGGGTGGCTCATCGAGTCACCGGCGTCCTCATTTTCTTCTTCCTGTTCGTACACGTCCTCGACACCGCTCTCGTCCGCGTCTCCCCCGAGGCGTACGACGATGTCGTGGCTACCTACAAGACTCCGATCGTCGCGCTGCTGGAATACGGCCTCGTCGCCGCCATCCTGTTCCACGCGCTCAACGGTCTCCGTGTCATCGCCGTGGACTTCTGGTCCAAGGGCCCGCGCTACCAGAAGCAGATGCTCTGGTCCGTCGTGGGCATCTGGATCGTGCTGATGGTCGGGGCCCTCTACCCCGTCCTGGGCCACGCCTACCTTGAACTGTTCGGGAAGTGACACGCATGTCTTCTGACACTTCTTTCGAAAAGGGCGTCGGTGACGTGGAGGGCGTGTCCCTCTACGACGTCGAGAACCCGGCGCCTTACATCGAGGCCCCGCGCAAGCGCACCGGCAAGACCCCGCGCTCGACCCGCGGGAACTTCGAGATGGTCGCGTGGCTCTTCATGCGCCTCTCGGGCATCGTGCTCGTCGTCCTGGTCATCGGCCACCTGCTGATCCAGCTGGTGCTCGACGGCGGCGTCTCCAAGATCGGCTTCGCCTTCGTGGCCGGCCGCTGGGCCTCCCCGTTCTGGCAGGTCTGGGACCTGCTGATGCTGTGGCTGGCCATGCTGCACGGCGCCAACGGTCTGCGTACCGTCATCAACGACTACGCGGAGCGTGCCAACACGCGGCTGTGGCTGAAGGGCCTGCTCTACACCGCCACGGTGTTCACCATCCTTCTGGGCACGCTGGTGATCTTCACCTTCGACCCGAACATCCGCTAGGCAACGGGGCTGAGGCGAAACCAATGAAGATCCACAAGTACGACACCGTCATCGTCGGCGCGGGTGGCGCGGGCATGCGCGCCGCCATCGAGTCGACGAAGCGCAGCCGCACCGCGGTGCTGACGAAGCTCTACCCCACCCGCTCCCACACGGGCGCCGCGCAGGGCGGCATGGCCGCCGCGCTGGCCAACGTGGAAGAGGACAACTGGGAGTGGCACACCTTCGACACGGTCAAGGGTGGTGACTACCTGGTCGACCAGGACGCCGCCGAGATCCTGGCGAAGGAGGCCATCGACGCGGTCCTCGACCTGGAGAAGATGGGCCTGCCGTTCAACCGCACCCCGGACGGCACCATCGACCAGCGCCGCTTCGGCGGCCACTCGCGCAACCACGGTGAGGCGCCGGTCCGCCGGTCCTGCTACGCCGCGGACCGCACCGGTCACATGATCCTCCAGACGCTGTACCAGAACTGCGTCAAGGAGGGCGTGGAGTTCTTCAACGAGTTCTACGTCCTGGACCAGCTCCTGGTCGAGGAGGACGGCGTCAAGAAATCGGCCGGTGTGGTCGCGTACGAGCTCGCCACCGGCGAGATCCACGTGTTCCAGGCCAAGGCCGTCATCTACGCCTCCGGCGGCACCGGCAAGTTCTTCAAGGTGACCTCCAACGCGCACACCCTCACGGGTGACGGCCAGGCGGCCTGCTACCGCCGCGGCCTGCCGCTGGAGGACATGGAGTTCTTCCAGTTCCACCCGACGGGCATCTGGCGCATGGGCATCCTGCTGACGGAGGGCGCCCGTGGTGAGGGCGGCATCCTCCGCAACAAGGACGGCGAGCGCTTCATGGAGAAGTACGCGCCGGTCATGAAGGACCTCGCGTCCCGTGACGTCGTCTCGCGCTCCATCTACACCGAGATCCGTGAGGGCCGCGGCTGCGGTCCCGCCGGTGACCACGTGTACCTGGACCTGACGCACCTGCCGCCGGAGCAGCTCGACGCGAAGCTCCCGGACATCACCGAGTTCGCGCGCACCTACCTGGGCATCGAGCCGTACACGGACCCGATCCCGATCCAGCCCACCGCGCACTACGCCATGGGCGGCATCCCGACCAACGTCGAGGGTGAGGTCCTGTCGGACAACACCACCGTCGTCCCGGGCCTGTACGCGGCCGGCGAGGTCGCGTGCGTGTCGGTGCACGGCGCGAACCGCCTGGGCACCAACTCGCTGCTGGACATCAACGTCTTCGGCAAGCGCTCCGGCATCGCCGCCGCCCGGTACTCGCAGGAGAACGACTACGTCGAGCTCCCGGAGAACCCGGCGCAGCAGGTCGTCGACCTCGTCGAGCACCTGCGCAACTCCACGGGCAACGAGCGGGTCGCCGACCTGCGTCTGGAGCTCCAGGAGACGATGGACGCGTGCGTGATGGTGTTCCGTACGGAGCAGACCATCAAGACCGCGGTCGAGAAGATCGCGGAGCTGCGCGAGCGCTACAAGAACGTGTCCGTCCAGGACAAGGGCAAGCGCTTCAACACGGACCTGCTGGAGGCCATCGAGCTGGGCAACCTGCTCGACCTGGCCGAGGTCATGGCCGTGTCCGCGCTGGCGCGCAAGGAGTCCCGCGGCGGTCACTACCGCGAGGACTACCCGAACCGCGACGACGTCAACTTCATGCGCCACACCATGGCGTACCGCGAGGTCGGCGACGACGGCAAGGATTCCGTCCGGCTGGACTACAAGCCCGTCGTCGTCACCCGCTACCAGCCGATGGAGCGTAAGTACTGATGGCCACCCCCACCCTGGACAAGATGGAGGCCGCGGCCGCGGCCTCGCCGTTCATCACGGTCACCTTCCGGATCCGCCGCTTCAACCCGGAGATCTCGGAAGAGTCGGTCTGGCAGGACTTCCAGGTCGAGATCGACCCGAAGGAGCGCGTGCTCGACGGTCTCCACAAGATCAAGTGGGACCTCGACGGCACGCTGACGTTCCGTCGCTCGTGCGCGCACGGCATCTGCGGCTCCGACGCGATGCGGATCAACGGCAAGAACAGGCTCGCCTGCAAGACGCTGATCAAGGACATCAACCCGGAGAAGCCGATCACCGTCGAGGCCATCAAGGGCCTCACCGTGATGAAGGACCTTGTCGTCGACATGGAGCCCTTCTTCCAGGCGTACCGCGACGTGATGCCGTTCCTGGTCACCAAGGGCAACGAGCCGACGCGCGAGCGCCTGCAGTCCGCCGAGGACCGCGAGCGCTTCGACGACACCACCAAGTGCATCCTGTGCGCCGCGTGCACGTCCTCGTGCCCGGTGTTCTGGAACGACGGCCAGTACTTCGGCCCGGCGGCGATCGTCAACGCGCACCGCTTCATCTTCGACTCGCGTGACGAGGCCGGCGAGCAGCGGCTGGAGATCCTGAACGACAAGGACGGCGTGTGGCGCTGCCGCACGACCTTCAACTGCACCGACGCGTGCCCGCGTGGCATCGAGGTCACCAAGGCGATCCAGGAAGTCAAGCGCGCGCTGATCACGCGCCGCTTCTAGCCTTCTTGACGCACCTCTCGCACCGCTCGGCCCTGGCGGGCCTCCCCGGCTTCGAGAGGCTGCGCCGGACTCCGTCCGCCGGTCTCGGCTGAGACCGGTGGCCGTCAAGGGCCCGCACCCCCTTCAGCAAGTTCCAGGGGTGCGGGCCTTCGGCATGTCCGGGACTCGTCAGGCGGCTTCGGTCGCGGACGTTCGTGTAGCCGAGGGTGGTCAGCCGGTCGGCAACCTGGCCGCTGTTCGGGCAGGCCGGGTTGGAGCAGTAGGTGACGATCGTGGCGTCGAGGTCGGGAAGCAGGTCCGGGGCCCGGTCGCCCACATCCGCTCGCACGAGCTCGACCGCAGGAGGCGATCGGGCCGACGGGGGCCTCAGCCGGGGCTACTGGCCGAGAGGCGTCGCGCGATGTCGCCCCTGTCGAAGTCAGGTCAACCTGATCTCGATGGCCAGGGCACCCAGCGCCTCTCTCTCGGCCCCGTAGATGGCCCGGATGTTGGTGAGCTGCTGTTCTCGGCTGGAGGTGGGGTTGACCTGCTCCGGGCCCTCACCGTCCATCAGGGCCTCGAATCCGTCGTACTCGGTGACTCTCAGGACCTCGACGTGACACACCTCGTCGGTGCCCTTGATCCGAAATTCGATCCGGTCACCTGCCGCGAGGTCTGCGAGATGCGGGTACTTCACCCTGACCTCGATCGTCTTCTGTCCGGCAGCGACCAGTTCGAAATAGCGACGGTAGAGGTTCAGGTGGTGGATCCGGGGGTGGGGCTTGGTGCTCATGCTGAGGTACTGCTCCCTGCTGTCGCCATCACGCGGCCCATTTCAGCCGCCGAGTACGAGCGGAAGAAGTGGCGAGGGTCCGAGAAGAGGACTTCAGACAGCGCCAGTAGCCGCTCGGCGTACTCGGCCAACGAGCCAGACCATAACCGGGTGTCCAGCATCCATGGTTCCGTACCGTCAGGCAGCGATGAACGTCCTTCACGGATCGAAGACTTGGACAGCTTGGCGCCCGTGTCGGTGACAATCTGCGGGCAGAACAGGCGGACGGGGAGCTGCCCCTGGGTGAGCCCCGCGGCCTGGAAGGCGCCATCGACGAGGTGGGAGCCGAACACCCAGTCACCACCCTTGACCATGACGTGCAGAGTGCTGGAGTCTGTGGACAGGGCGAGTTCTTTGACCAGGTTTCGGTACAGCGTGGCGAGGTCAAGGTAGGCGCCGCGGCCGGGACCGATGATCTCGCTATAGGGACCGTGGTGGAGGCAGTGGGCGTACACCTGGGCGCCGTCCCTGCCCTCCATGACGACCCGGGTCCGCTCAGCGTGTTTTTCCGCCCAACCGCAGTCGGGTTCGAGGCAGGGCACCCGCACGTGCGGGACCCCGGTCGACGGGGCGAGCCACCACCGGCAGGCGTCGATTCGCGGCAGCAGCCGCAGCCAAGTGCGGCGGTAATCCTCGCTTCGCTGCTGGTCCGAATACGTCTCGACGCGGTACGTCACACCGGTCGCCGCCGACAGGGCTTCGAAGAGGGGCCGGTACAGCTCGTCGACTTGGGCGCTGATCCCCTGCTCGCCGATGGCCTGGGCGTAGGCACGCTGATAGCGGTGTCCTGTCGATGGGTCAATGGCGATCTCGTACGGCGCGTTGTCCAGGGCCCCGAATCCGACGGCGACGGGGAGCCCATAACGGTCACGTGTCCGAGCGGCAGCCGCGAAGGTGAGAGCCTGAACCAGGCTCGTGCCGATGTGGGGCGCACCATTGATCTGCGTGCCGACGCCGAAGGTGATGCGGTCCGGCTTGGCCGCGTGGATGCGTGGCGCGAGGACGTCCTCAACGCTGGTCAAGGCGTTGGCCAGCACGGTGTTCGGTGAAGCGGGGTGAGCGGTCATGTGTCGCTCCATGGGATGGTTAAAAACGGGCAGATGTCAGAAGGTGCCGGTGAGGATCGCGGCGAGTACGACGACCACGAGCACGAACTGGAGGATCTGGCGGCGCAGCTCGCTCATGCCGACTCGATGTTGTCGACGGCGGTCGTGATCTCACGGCCGGACGGGATCCGGATGTAGGCCAGCTCCACCCAGTGTTCGCCGATCGCCGAGCTCGACACGTTCTCGTTGATGACAGCCATCAACTCGCCCTCGACGCCGGACGCGATGTCGCGCACCCGCTTGCGCAGCAGGCGGTGCGGTACGTACTCGTACACCTCAGACATCCGGCTGCTCCTCGTCGGCGCCGGTGAAGCGCTCCCAGCCGGCCATGGCGCGGTCGAGGAGTTCGGCGCTGGGCTCGCCTACGGTGCGCATGTCCAGGCGTGTTTCGTCGGGGTTATCGATGCTGAGCACGCCATGGGCGCAGCGCTGCGAGATGCGGCTGGTCACGGGTCACTCCCTACCGTCGTCAGCGTGTGGTGACACCACAGTGAGGGCAGGGCAAACGAAGAAGGGGCCCGGTTTGGGCCCCTTTGCTACGCGGCCAACAGGCCGATGTCGACGGCCAGCTGACTGGCCCTCTGGCGCCGGTCCGGTAGCCGTGACGTCGTCTCCTCCAGCACGATCGAGCGAGCGTACCCGTTGTAGCGGATCGTCTCCGGCGCTGTCGCGTGCGCCTGCTCCAGAGTCGTCAGCGCAGCCTCCTGCTGCCCATCGAGGAAGTAGGCGCGCGCCTGCTCAATCCGGTGACGGGCACGCCGCGGCCGGGACGGAATCGCGTCGGCCTCAGCCCGGTTGGCCTGCCGTACGGACTCGCCGCCGGCCCGCAACTCGACAGCCACGGTGACGCTGTGCGCGCCCATCACGGCCCGGCCGAAGCTGGTGACCCGGTGGAAGTAGCTGGGCGGAAGCTGCCGGGAAATGCCGTCTGCGCGGTCCCACCACCCCCACGCGGTGCCCGTATCGCGGCGCTTCGCAGCGGTCAGCCCCGCCTCGACGCGGAGCGCGCCCGTGATGGCCTGCACGTCGAGGGTGGCTTCGGCCAGGCCGGACTCCAGCAGGCGCAGGGCCTGCATCACCACGTCGTCTGCGCCGTCGTAGTATCCGGGCCCGGAATCGCGGTGCGCCTGCGCCGACAGCCAGGCCGCGACACCGATGGCGTGCGGGTCCTCGGACTCCTGCGCGGCCGCCATACCGCGCTCGGCCACCCGCCACAGCAGCGACGGGTCCGGCTGGTAGGCGACGAAGAACTGGGCAAGGAAGTACACCTCGGCCTGGAGCGCCAGGGCCACGCGCCGATCGGCCGCAGTGTCGGCCTGCCGTACGGCGAGCTGCGCATCCCGGATCAGCCCGGGCAGCAGCCCGCCGATGACCTCGCGGTGGTTCGCCGCTCCGTGGCGGGCCGTCCACGCAGCGTCCAGGGCCGCGCGCAGAAACTCCCGGGACGGCGCCTCTCGGGTGCCGGGAGCCGGGTAGGTGGAGAGGGCCGCTTGGACCGCTGGAAGCCGGTCGTGACCGGGTCCCTGAAACAGGTCGGTGTGCGGCTCGGCGCCGATGTCCCCTACGAGGTCGTTCAGGCGGCGTACGCGCAGGACTTCAGCGATGCGGAGGATCTCTGGCAGTCGCGGCATTCTCATGGTGCCCGTCTCGACTTTCTTGACCCACGAGGCGTGGTGGCCGAGGAGCCCGGCCAGCTATTCGCGAGTCATGCCTCGACGGTTGCGGTAGATCTGGACACGTTGCCCGAACGCGACGGGGTTGTCATACGGGTCGGGGGTAGCAACAGATGACACGGCCTTGCCCCTTCTCTGTGCAGCTCGACATTGAACAGCCTAGGGCGCAGGGCCGACTCCGTGTGATCCAGAACGCACGAAAGCGCCCCGCAGGCTGAGAGGGGGCGTTGTGCTGTTCGCGCCGAGATCGATGGCACGGTCGTCTGGGGCAAGACCGGCTCCATGGGCCGTTCCACGAGCGGCGTGTTCGCCACCGAGGGCGGGCGGCGTACGGTCGTCTACTCCCTCCTTCCTGCGAGCAGGGACCGCGAGTTGACGCGCCTGCACCTCACGGCCCTGGTGGGCGCGGCGCTCTGACCTGGTTGCGGATCCGGGGGTACAGGGCGGAAGTCCCTGTGGAAGGATCGGCGGCATGAGCGAGCAGCAGCCGAATCCGTACACGAGCGACCCCGCCGGCCAGGGCGGTCAGCCCGGCACGCCCGCCACCCCCGGCCAGGGCGACTACAAATGGGGTCCCAGCGAGGCCAGTTACGGCTACCCGCAGCCCTACCCGGCACCCCCGGCCCCTCCGGCCTACCAGCCGACCATCGGCGGCGCCGGTATCCCGGCCCCCGCGTACAACGCCCCGGGCCCGGTCGGCGGAGCGGGTCTGTCCCTCGGTGACATCACCGTGGCCGGGGACCAGATCATCACCCCCTCCGGCAACATGCCGCTCCGGGGCGCGATGTGGAACGCGACCGACTTCTCGCGCACCGAGGAGAAGATCCCGCCGCACGCGATCGTGCTGGCGATCGTCTTCTTCCTCTTCTGCCTGCTCGGCCTGCTCTTCCTGCTGATGAAGGAGAAGACCACCACCGGCTACATCCAGGTCACGGTCACCAGCGGTGGCCGCCACCACTCCACGATGATCCCGGCGGTGGACGCGTACACCTACCAGTGGGTGATGTCGCAGCTCAACTACGCGCGGTCGCTCAGCATGTGAGGCGCGGGCTCCGCCGGTCGGGCCCTGAGCCGGCCCAGCGTGTAGCCGCCCGCCGCCGGGTCCAGGGCCCGGGTGGCCTCTTTGAAGAGGTACTCGGCCCGCTCGTAGGAGAGGCGGCGTCGGCCCGTCTGCGGGCACAGGTCGGCCGGTGCGGGTGGCCGGCCCGGTCCGGGCCGCCGGTCGGAGAGGAACACCGGTCCGCGGGTCCGACCGGCCAACAGCGCGGGCAGCAGGCGTGCGGTGCCCGAGCGCCAGCTCACCCAGGTGCGGCCGACCGGGGCCCGGCGGTCCTCCAGGTCCAGGTCCTCGACGTCCAGTGAGAGGACGGCCTTCACCCCGGCCCCCGACTCGTGCAGCAGCCGCCACAGCGTGCGTTCGCGCAGCGGCAGGTCCGGGTCGTGCCAGAGCGCGTCGAGCCGGACGGGGTCCGGTGCCGGCGCCGGGGAGCGGGTCTCCGGGCGCCGCTCCAGTTGTGCCGCGAGGTCGTCCAGGCCGGCCCAGGAGCCGAAGGACCGCACGGCCGAGCGGTGCCGGTTCCAGGTCCTGGCCGCCGCCCGGCCCCAGGCCGTCGCGAAGACGCCCGCCACCTGGTCGGCCGTCAGGGAGGCGAGTGGGCGGCGGTCGCCGAGGGTCAGGCGCAGCCGCCGGAGGGTCTGTCCGTAGGAGCGGACCGTCGCCGCCGCCGGCTCGTCGCGGGCGAGGAAATCGCGGGTGGCCTCCCCGAGCGTGGGACCGGCCGGGAGCGTGTCGGTGATCGCGTCCGCCCGCCGCTCCAGGAAGGCGCGCTCGGCGGCGTTGCGGGTGAGCGCGGCCGCCCGGTGGAACTCCAGCCGCGCTTCGTGGTGCCGCTCCAGGCGCGCCAGCAGGTCACCCCTGACGCTCGGCAGGAGGTGGTAGTCGCGCAGCGCGGGATCGGCGAGCAGGGAGTCGACCAGGTCCAGGCCCGCCTGGGGCCCGTGGGCCATCCCGAGCGACACGGCCCGGTTGAGCTGGACGACCGGGGTCGGCAGCAGCCGCGCCAGGGCCTCGTACAGGCCCGCGATCCGGGGCCAGTCGGTGTCCTCGGCGGTAGCGGCCTGCGCATGGCAGACGGCTATCGCGGCCTGCAGGAGGTACGGGCCGGGCGACGTCCCGCCGACCTGCCGGGCGCGCAGCATCGCGGTGAACCCGCGGCGGATGAGCAGCTGGTCCCAGCGCCCGCGGTTCTGCTCGTGCAGCTGTACGGGTTCACCCGACGGGCCGGTGCGCGCGGCCGAGCGGGAGGCCTGGATCTCCATCAGGGCCACGAGTGCGTGCACCTCGGCCTCCTGCGGCGCGAGCTCCGCCAGCAGTCGGCCCAGCCGCAGGGCTTCGAGGCAGAGCCCGGGCCGCATCAGATCGTCGCCCGAGGTCGCCGAGTAGCCCTCGTTGAAGATCAGGTAGATGACCTCCAGGACGGACGAGAGGCGTTCGGTCAGCTCGCCCTCGTCCGGCAGGTCGAAGGGCACCCGCCGCTCGGCCAGGGTCCGCTTGGCGGCGGCGATGCGTCGGGCGATCGCGGCTCCGGTGACGAGGAAGGCGCGGGCGATCTCCTCGGCCGTCAGGCCGCCGAGCAACCGGAGCGTCAGCGCGGCCCTGGCCTCGGTCGGCAGGACGGGGTGGCAGGAGATGAGCATCAGTCGCAGGACGTCGTCCTGTTCGGGTTCCCGGTGCTGTTCCCACTCGTGGGCGAGTTGCTCCTGCTTGTGCGTCAGCCGTCGGTCGCGCCGGATGTGGTCGACCGCCCGCCGTTTGGCGGTGGTCGTCAGCCAGGCGCCGGGGTTGTCGGGGATTCCGGAGACGGGCCACTGTTCGAGTGCGGCGACGAGTGCGTCCTGGGCCAGTTCCTCGGCGAGGCCGACGTCGTGGACCATCCGCGTGAGCCCGGCGATGATCTTCGCGGACTCCAGCTTCCAGACGGCGTCGATCGTGCGATGGGTGTCCGGCACAGGCACGATCACAGCACCGGCCCCGGCTCGTACGCAAGCCGGGGCCGGCCGTCCGCCGGGGGCGCGGCGGCGCCCGCGGGGTCAGGGGCCGAAGACCTGCTGGACCACGCTCTCGCCGTCACCGACGATCCTGCGGAAGCGGCGGGCCAGTTCGATCGCCTCCTCCTGGGAGCGGACCTCGATCAGCGCGAAGCCGGCCACGGCTTCCTTGGCCTCGGTGAACGGGCCGTCCGTCACGGTGATCTCGTCGCCGAGCGAGGTCACCAGGACACCGCCCGGCTCCAGGCCGCCGGTCGCCAGCAGGACGCCGGCCGCGGACAGCTCCTCGATGAACCGGCCCATCTCGGCGTACAGGTTCGCGTCGGGGGCGGTGTCGGTGGGCCGGGTCGTCATCAGGTAGCGCATGGGGTCCCTTTCGTCGGTCGTGCGGTGCTTGCGACAACACGTCGAACGAGGAGATGTGACAGGGAACGGTTGCCGTTCCCTGTCACATCCGCCGATCGACGTGTCAGCGAGAACCGGAGAGACCGACCCGAGAGGCATCCACCATGACCACCACCTCCTCCCCCACGACCCGCTCCCGCACCGGGGCCGCCACCCGCCGGCTGCTCACCTGCGTGGTCGCGGCGACCCCGCTGTGGGCGGCCGTCGCCCTGTCCCAGGCCGCCCTGCGCGAGGGCTTCGACATCACCCGCCACCCGTTGAGCGCTCTGAGCAACGGATCCCTGGGGTGGCTCCAGATCACCAACTTCCTGGTCGTCGGAACCCTGCTCGCCGTGGGGGCGACCGGCCTACGCCGGGCCCTGCTCGGTGCACCCGGAGGTACCTGGGTACCGCGGCTGGTACGCGTCGCCGGGATCGGCATGATCGCCGCCGGGGTCTTCGTCATGGACCCGGCCGACGGCTTCCCCGTCGGCACCCCCTACGGGCAGCCCGCCGCCCTCACCTGGCACAGCTACGCCCACTTCGCCGCCGGGTCGATCACCTTCCTCTCACTGATCGCCGCCTGCCTCCTCCTGGGTCGCCGCCTCGGCCGCGCCGGCGACCGCCGGTACGCCCTGCTCGCCCGCGCCGGTGGCGTCGCCCTCCTGCTCGGCAACGGCTGGGCCATGGGCGGTGGCCCGGCCGGCACGCTCACGCTGGCCGTCGGCGTCATCACCGCGATGCTCGCGCTCTCCCTGATCGCGATGCGGCTGCGCAGCCACTCGCCGAACATCGCTTGAACTTGTTCAAAAAGAGGCCTACAGTCATCCCTGTCAGCAAGTTTGAACACGTTCAAAGGGGCTGGGGACAATGGACCTCACCGTCGTCACGTACGTCATCTACCTGCTCATCAGCATCGCCCTCACCGTCTGGGTGGCGCGCACTCTCAGCCGTAACGGCCGCGTCTTCATCGGTGACGTCCTGCACGGGAACGAGAAGCTCGCGGACGCGGTCAACCAACTCCTGGTGGTCGGCTTCTACCTCGTGAACATCGGCTTCGTGACCCTCTACCTCCGGTCGGACGAGGAGATCCTGACCCCCCGGGCCCTCTTCGAGGCGCTCTCGGTCAAGCTCGGCGTCGTCCTGCTGGTCCTCGGCGTCATGCACCTCGGCAACGTGTGGGTGCTGAACAAGATGCGCCGCCGGGGAATCATGGAGCGCCAGCAGACCCCGCCCGTGCCGCCGCAGGCGTGGACCGCGCCGGTCGGGGCCTGAGCCGTGCCGACCGCCACCGCCGCCGTCCGGCGCCTGACCGTCCTCTACGACGCCGACTGCCCGCTCTGCGTCCACATCCGACACTGGCTGCTCGCGCAGCGGTGGCTGGTCCCGCTCGCCCTGGTGCCCGCCGGATCCTGGGAGGCGCACCGGCGCTTCCCGGGGCTCGACCACCCCTCGACGCTCCGGGAGATCACCGTCATCGGGGACTCGGGGCAGGTCTGGACCGGGACGGACGCCTTCATCGTGTGCCTGTGGGCGCTGGTCGAGCACCGACCGAAGGCGAACTGGCTGGCCACCCCGGCCGGCCGGCCCTTCGCCCGGGCGGCCATGCACACGGCCTCCGCCTGGCGGCAGGCCGTGCGTACCGAGGGGCACCCCGAGGGCGCCGAGGGACCGGCCTGTGACGACCAGTGCTCCGTCCCCCGATAGGCTCATACACCGTGACTGATCAGAAGGCTCCCAAGAGCGAGCAGACCCGCACGCTCATCCTCGAAACCGCGCTCCGCCTCTTCCAGGAGCGCGGCTTCGACAAGACGACGATGCGGGGTATCGCGAAGGAGGCCGGCGTCTCGGTCGGCAACGCCTACTACTACTTCGAGTCGAAGGAACACCTGGTCCAGGGGTTCTACGACCGGATCGGCGCGGCCCACCAGGCGGCGGTCCGGCCGATCCTGGACAACGAGACCGATCTGCAGAAGCGGTACGCGGGCGTGCTGACGGCCTGGCTCGACATCGCCGCCCCGTACCACGAGTTCGCCTCGCAGTTCTTCAAGAACGCCGCCGACCCGGAGAGTCCGCTCAGCCCGTTCTCGCCGGAATCGGAAACGGCGCGCAAGGCCGCGATCGCCATACACCGCGAGGTGCTGGCGGGCGCGAAGACGAAGGTCCCGGCCGAACTGGCCGACGTACTGCCGGAGCTCATGTGGCTCGCGCAGATGGGCCTGGTCCTGTACTGGGTCTTCGACCGCTCCCCGAACAGCGAGAAGACGCGGCGGCTCGCCGAGCGCGGCGCGCAGCTGACGACGCGGGGCATCATCCTGGCCCGGTTCCGGGTGCTGCGGCCGCTGGTGCGGGAAGTGCACGAGCTGTTCGCGGACTTCCTGCCGGGCATGGCCCAGACGGCCACGGCCGGGGCCCGGCGCAGGGCCTCGGACCCGTACCCCGACGCGGATCCGAAGACGGACCGGGCGTAGCCTCCGGGACCTCGACGGCTACAGCCAGTCGAGTTCCCACAGCCGCCAGACGCCGGTGCCGTCGGACAGGTACTGGGCTCCGGTGACGTCCTCGCGGGACATCACGTAGTCCTTCTTCTGCCAGATCGGCACCATCGGGGCCTGCTGGGCGACCAGCTTCTGGAGGTCGCGGAACTCGGTGGCCGCCTCGCTCCGCTCCGAGTGGGACTGGGTGCGGGTGATCAGCTCGTCCACGCGCTTGTCGGAGAAGCCGTTGTTCATGGAGGAGTCGGCGCCGACGAGCGGGGCGAGGAAGTTGTCCGCGTCCGGGAAGTCCGCGATCCAACCGATGGTGTAGGCGTCGAACTCCCCCGCCGCGTAGCCCTTCTGGAAGTCGCTCCACTGCTCGACCGGCTTGATCGTCACCTCGAAGAGGCCGGTGGACTCCAGCTGGCGCTTGAGCTCATCGGCCTCGGGCATGTTCGCGCCGCGTACGTTCACGCCGAGGTTGAGGTGGACGGCCGAATTGATCCCGGCGTCCTTGAAGAGCTTCTTGGCGGTGGCCACGTTCGGCGTCGGGTAGGCGTCGAAGAACGGCGTGCTGTGGCCGGCGATACCGGCCGGGACCAGGGAGTACAGCGGCGTGACCGTCCCCTTGTGGACCTCCACGGCCACCTTGGAGCGGTCGAGCACGGCGGCGACGGCCTGGCGGACGGCGAGCGGGGCCGCGGTGGAGCCGGGGCGGACGTTGAAGACGATGGAGCGGGTCTCGCTGCCGCCGGAGGCCTGGTAGCGGGTGTCCTTCAGGCCCGGGTTGAGACCGGCCAGCACGGTGGGCGGCATGTCCCGGTGGGCGACGTCGATCTGGTGGCCCTTCCAGGCCTGGTCGAGTTGCTCGGAGTCCTTGAAGTACTTGACGGTGACGGACGTGTGGGCGGGCTTGCCCTGGCCCTTGTACGAGTCGTTGGGCCTCAGCTCGGCGCTCGTACCGGCCTTGTACTCGCCCAGCGCGTACGGTCCGGAGCCGTCGACCTTGCCGTCCTCGCGCAGGGACTTCGCCGGGTACTTGTCCTTGTCGACGATCGCGGCGGCACCTGTCGCGATCTTGAAGGGGAAGGTGGCGTCGCCGGCGGAGAGGTTGAAGGTGACCGTCCGACCCTCGGCCTCGACCGACTCCAGGGTGTTGAAGAGCGGGGCCGGGCCCTGGTCGGAGTTGATCGCCTTGATGCGGTCGAAGGAGTACTTGACGTCCTCGGCGGTGATCGTGCGGCCGCCCGTGAACTTCACGTCGGTGCGGAGCTCGCACCGGTAGACCGTGAGCTTCTGGCCCACGAAACCGCAGGAGGCGGCGGCGTCCGGCACGGGGGCGTCGGACCCGGGCTTGATGGTCAACAGCGACTGGTAGATGTTGCTGAACAGGGCCCAGGAACCGGCGTCGTACGCCCCCGCGGGGTCGAGGGAGGAGACGACGTCACTCGTCCCGACCCGGACGGCACCGCGGCCGTTTCCGTCCCCGGGCAGCAACTGCCAGGCACCCACGCCGGCCACGCCGAGGACGAGCCCGGCCGCGATCATCTTCGAGCGGACAGACCGCATCCCCTGAACCCCACCCCATGTCCCGATGACAGCGATGCGCTGTCCGATTAACGGTCATCCCATCACGGAATATCAGCCACCGGAAGGCGAGTTGAGGAGGATCGCTTCGACGTTCGGTCCCGATCAGGCCTGAAATGAGGCGAGTTCGACGACAGTGACGTCGGACGGCGCCCCCACCCTGACCGGCGGTCCCCAGGCTCCGGCCCCGCGGGACACGTAGAGCTGGGTGTCGCCGTAGCGCTCCAGACCGGCGACGGTGGGGTTGGCGAGCTCCGCGAGGTAGTTGCCGGGCCAGAGCTGGCCGCCGTGGGTGTGGCCGGAGAGCTGGAGGTCGACGCCGTGGCGGACGGCGTCGTGGATGACGACGGGCTGGTGCGCCAACAGCACGGCGGCCCGCGTCCGGTCCCGGTCGCCGAGGGCCGCGCCGAAGTCGGGACCCTTGCCCTCCTGCTCGCCCTGGATGTCGTTGACCCCGGCGAGGTCGAAGTGGGGCAGCTCCTTCCGGGCGTTCTCCAGCGGGTTCAGCCCCAGCTCGCGGACGTGGTCGATCCACTGCTGGGCGCCGGAGAAGTACTCGTGGTTCCCGGTGACGAAGAACGCGCCGTGGCGGGCTTCGAGCAGGCGCAGCGGCTCCGCCGCGTGCCCGAGGTCGGGGACGCTGCCGTCGACGAGGTCGCCGACGACGGCGATGAGGTCGGGCCGGGTGCGGTTGACCGTGTCGACGATGCGCTGGGTGTGGGCGCGACCGAGCACCGGGCCGAGGTGGACGTCGCTGACGACCGCGATCCGGAAGCCGTGCGCCGCGCGCGGAAGTTTGGCGAGGGGGACCGTCACCCGCTTCACGCTCGGCCCGCGCAGGACCCCGTAGGTCCCCGCCCCGACCGTGCCGAGGGCGACGGCGGCGGCCGTCCCGCCGACCGTACGGGCGACGAACCGGCGCCGGCTCAGCCCGTCGGCCACGGCGGGGCGCTCGGTGGCGACCGGGGCGGGCGGGGCGGCCGCGGGCGCCGCCGCGGCGGGCACCTCCACGGGCTCGGGCCGCTCGACCACCGGTCCGGTGGAATCACGGTGGGCCGAACGGCGCAGCCACAACGCGCGGATCGGCTCCGCGACCAGCATCGTCAGGGTCAGGTAGAGGAGTGCCGCGAGCCAGAGGTACCCGGGCCAGGCCACCGTCTGCTGGAGCCGGAAGGGGGCGCCCGCGCGTCCCGTGGTGAGCGCGGCCACAGAGAGGAGGGGCAGGGCGATGGCCAAGGCCGTGCCGACGCGCCGGGTCCGGCCGCCGGGGGTGGTGGTGTCGCGGACCAGGCGGATCCAGAGCCACCGGTGGACCAGGACCAGCAGGGCGCAGACCGCCAGGGCGACGAGGGCGAAGATCAGGATCGTCATGCCGAGGTGTCCGGATCCGGACGCTCCGCGCGTGACGCACGCCGCAGGACGAGGACGCTACGCAACCCGAGCACGCCGACCGCCGTCCCCAGGAGAAAGGACGTCACCGCGAGCGTCAGGTGCACCCAGAAGTAGGAAGTGGGATCGCCCGCCGCATCGAAGGCAAGGCCACTGCCGTTCTTCCACAGGTTCCGGACGAAAGACACCCAGATGAACCAGCTCCACACTCCGAAGGCGAGCAGGAACCAGGAGGCGGTACGGCTGAGTCTCATGCCTTCAGTATCCGATTCGTCCCCAGGACGGACGCGCCGGGGTGGGCTGTCCCGGGGGTGGTTTCCTCGATTGGGCCGGTCCGCTGCGCCCTCCAGCTCATCGGGATGTACTTTCACCTGCGTGTCTGCCAAGACGACCGCGCTGACGGTCCTTTTCGCCGCGTTGCTGGTCCCCACCGTGTTCATGGCCCCCGCGCACGCCGCGCCGAGCCCGCCGGCCGATGCGAAGGGCCAATCGGGTAAGGCTCCGGCCCCCGCGCCGCCCGTCTCGATGTCCACGGTCGGCGGATCCCTGCTCGGCCAGCCGGGCACCCAGGTGAACCTGCTGCCGGGCGCGCCCGCGCTGCCGGCGAACCTGACCGGGCGCTCCTGGATCGTGGCGGACGCCGAGTCCGGCGAGGTGCTGGCCGCGCACAACGCGCACTGGCAGCTGCCCCCGGCCTCGACCATGAAGATGCTCTTCGCGGACACCGTGCTGCCGACCCTGCCCAAGGACCAGGTCCACCAGGTCACCGACAAGGACATGGAGGGCGTGGGCCCGGGCAGCAGCATGGTCGGGGTCAAGGAGCACCTCGAATACTCGGTCCACGACCTGTGGCTCGGCGTGTTCCTCAAGTCCGGCAACGACGCCGTGCACGTCCTCTCCGCCATGAACGGCGGCATCGACAAGACCGTCAAGGACATGCAGGCGCACGCCGAGGAGCTCCAGGCGCTGGACACCCATGTGGTGTCCCCGGACGGGTACGACGCCCCGGGGCAGGTGTCGAGCGCGTACGACCTCACGCTGTTCGCCCGCTCCGGCCTGCAGAAGCAGGACTTCAGGGAGTACTGCGGCACGGTGAGCGCGAAGTTCCCCGGGCTGCAGGAACCCGGGAAGCCGCGCGAGTACTTCGAGATCGCGAACACCAACCGACTGCTGACCGGCGCGTCCGGGATCACCCCGTACAAGGGGATGGCCGGGGTGAAGAACGGCAACACCTCGATGGCCGGAGCCACCTTCACGGGCGTCGCCCAGCAGGGTTCCCGCAAGCTGCTGGTCACGGTGATGAATCCGGACGGAGGCGGGGCGAACCTGGTGTACGAGCAGACCGCCGCGCTCCTCGACTGGGGTTTCGCGGCGGCCGGGAAGGTCAAGCCGGTGGGTGAGCTGGTGTCGCCGAAGAGCGCGGACGCCTCCTCGCACGGCTCCCCGGCCCAGTCGCACGAGAACGACCCGTCGGCGGCCGGCAAGGACGCGGGCGGCGGCGCGGGCACCGCGTTGGGCGTCGCGGGCGGTGTGCTGGCCGTACTGGCGGGCGGCGCCTTCGTGATCAACCGCCGCCTGCCCCGGGGTCGCCGCGGCCGGGGCGAGGAGCTGATCTGAGACCGGCCGAAAGGTCCGAGCGGGCCTCCTAGCTCGGTTCCGGGGCCCGCACCACCTATCAACTCACAGGTTCACCACAGGACTTCGGCAGGGTTTGCTCGCTCCCGTCGGCATGAAGCCAGCGGGAAGGGGGTCCTGTCATGCACAGGAGATGGTCGGCCGTCGTCACGGTGGCCTGTGGCGCGCTGCTCGCCGGGGCGGCCTGGACCGCGCTCCCGGCCGACGGCGCCGGGCAGCGGGCCCCGGCGCGCGCCCCGGAGACGGCCGAGCTGGATCTGCTCCACACCGCGGGGGAACTGCTCGTACAGGACTGCATGCGGGCGCAGGGCTTCTCGTACTGGCCGGTCCCGCGCGTGCCGCACCCTGACCTGCGGGACTTCCCGTACGGCGTCGACGACGTGGACTGGGCCCGCGCCCACGGCTTCGGGCGCCGGATCGAACAACAGCTGGACCAGGAGGCGGCGGCCGGCCCGCGCGCCCGGTATCAGAGCGGGCTGTCCGCGGAGCGGCTGGAGGCTCTGGGGGTGGCGCTCATGGGCCCCGACTCGAAGGGGCTGGCCGTCGAGAACCCGGGCGGCGGCACGCTGAGCCACAGCGACCGGGGCTGCATCACCACCTCGTGGCGGGAGCTCTACGGGGACGTACGCCTCTGGTTCGGCGCGAGCGAGACCGTGAAGCAGCTCGGCGCGGTACGCACCGGCCGGGTCGGCGAGGACCCCGCGTTCCGCACGGCGCTGGCCGGCTGGAGCGAGTGCGTCGGCCGGCGCGGTTTCCCGGCCGCGCACCCGGTCCGCCAGCGCGACGAGCAACTGGCCCGGACCGGCCCGGCCGCCGAGGCCCAGGACGTACCGATGGCCACCGCCCAGGCCGAGTGCGCCCGCTCGACCGGCCTCGCCGACACCGCACAGGACCTGCACCGGCGCTTTTCGGACATGATCCGCGCCGAGCACCGGGCCGCCTTCGACGCCATGCGGCGGATGCAGGTGGCGGCCCTGCCCACAGCTCGCGATGTGGTCGCCCGGCATTCCGGGAGCTGACATCGCGTACCGCCGACCGGCGGTGAACCACGCACGGCACTACTGGGAGGGACCCCACATGAACAAGCTCAGGACGCTCTTCGCGGGGCTCGCGATCGCCGGCGCGGCGGTCGTGGCCGTTCCGACGGCGGCGCAGGCCGACGGTGGCTGCGGTTACACGAACTTCTGCGCCTACTCGGACGACTACAACTACCTGTACCAGAACGCCGGCAACTCCAACGACTGGCCGTACCAGGTCAAGAACAAGGTCGACTGGGTGCGCAACAGCGGCAGCGCCGGCGGCCGCGACCACGTGAACATCTACTACAACGAGAACAACACCGGCGCCTACGCCTGCATCGGGTACGGCACCGAGTGGAACCTGCGGGGCAACGCGCAGACGTTCAACTGGACGCGCAACAACGACGCCAGTGGTCAGGGGAAGGCGGTCCACGACAACGCCGCCTCGCACCGGTGGGTGTACGGCTGCGGCAACGGCACCTGGTAGCGCGTCCCGCCGGTGGTACTCCGGTGGCGCATCGGGCCCCACACCGGTGCGCCACCGGTACGCCGGCGGTGTGTTCAGGCCGGGCGTGCGGCGGCCGGGGGGCCAGGGGGTTCCGGGACGTCCGGGGGAGGGTCCTGCGCGCCGTCGCCGTCCGCGTCGTCGCGGGTGGCCGTCCAGGAGGCGACGAACAGAAGCAGCTTGGCCGTGAAGTTGATCCAGAGCAGCAGGGCGATCGGCACACCGAAGGCCCCGTACATGCTCTTCGCGGCGACCCCGCGCATATAGCCGCTGAGCAGCAGTTTCAGCAGTTCGAAGCCGGCCGCGCCGATGAGGGCCGCCTGGATCAGGCGGCCGCGCGGCGGTTCGACGCCCGGGAGCAGGGTCAGGACGTAGAGCAGCAGCAGGAAGGCGGCCACGACACCGACGAGGAAGGCGAGGGTGCGCAGCAGCGCCCCGCCCGCGCCCTCGCGCGGGATGCCCAGCCAGTCGGCGGACTTCCCGACGGCACTGGATCCCAGGATGGAGGCGGCGGCCGAGGCCAGGCCCACGCCGCCGAGGCCGAGGAGGACGAGCGTGTCCTTGCCCTTGCGGGCGAAGGGGTTCCCGTCGTCCTCGTCGTCCTTCTCCCAGACCGCGCGCAGGCAGTCCCGCATGGAGCCCACCCAGCCGATACCGGTCAGCAGCAGGATCGCGCCGGCGACGAGACCGACGGTGCCGGCGTTGTCGACGAGACCCTCGATGTTCAGCTGGTCGGAGATGCCCGGAACCTGCTCGGAGAGGTTCTTCTCCAGCCGGTCCAGCTGCTCGGGGCTGAGCAGCGCCGCGCCGATCGCGGCCGCCACGGTGATCAGCGGGAACAGGGCGAGGAAGCTGATGAAGGTGATGGCGGCGGCCAGGCGGGTCCAGTGGACACGGTCGAGGCGCTGGTACGAACGCCACGCGTGCGTGCGCATCAGACGGGACACGAGCGGCCCGATCACCGGGAGTTTCGTCAGCCAGTCCATGGGGTCACCGTAATTCAGCCGCCGGAAATAGCCGGGATTGTCGGTTCTGGCGGCTACGGTCGTCGATTGTGACTTTTCCCGAAACGCGCCCTACGGGTCGCCCGTTCCACACCCTGGTCCTGCGAAGGCTGAGATTCCGTGCCCGGCGCATCGCCCGGCTCCCCTTGGCCCTGCGGCCCCTGGCCCCGCGCCCGCTCCGTCAGGACGGCGGTACGGTCGCGCCGGCGCCCCCGGCCGCGTGGTCGGCGGGTGAGCCCGCCTGCGCCGGGACGCAGTTCGGCCCGCTCCCGAAGGGGTACTCGCGCAGCTTGCGCCAGACCCCGTCCGAGCCCTGCTCGTAGAGCGCGAACCCCGTGCAGACCCACTCGGCGGCGTAGTCGGCGAGGGTCGTGAACGCCAGGTCCATCGCCTCCTCGGAGATCCCGTGGGCCACCGTGACGTGCGGGTGGTACGGGAAGGCCAGCTCGCGGTCGAGCGGCCCGTGCGGGTCGCGGACCTCGCTCTGGAGGCGGGTGCAGCCCGCGGCCCCTTCGGCGATCTTGACGAAGACGACCGGCGAGAGGGGGCGGAAGGTTCCCGTGCCGGCCAGCCGCATCCGAAAGGCTTGGGAGGCGGCCGCGACCTCGACCAGGTGGGCCCTGATCGCGGGGAGCCGGTCCGCCTCCACCTCGGTGGGCGGGACGAGGGTGACATGCGTGGGGATGCCGTGCGCGGCGGCGTCCCCGAAGCCGGCGCGCAGCTCCTGGAGCTTGCTGCCGTACGGCTCCGGGACCGCGATCGAAACGCCGAGCGTTACGGTCCCCACGTATCTCTCCTCCGCTTGTCGCTGTGGACTGCTGCCGCCCCAGTGTGGCGGCAGCACCCCCGTTCGTGCCAGGGCTGTCTTTCCGTAGGTGCGTTCGTCAGTGCTTGGCGGGCAGCAGACCGAGACGGTCGTAGGCCTGCGCGAGGGTCTCGGCCGCGACGGCACGGGCCTTCTCCGCGCCCTTGGCCAGGATCGAGTCCAGCGTCTCCGGGTCGTCCAGGTATTCCTGGGTCCGCTTCTTGAAGGGTGTGACGAAATCGACCATCACGCCGGCCAGGTCGGTCTTCAGCGCGCCGTAGCCCTTGCCCTCGTAGCGGGCCTCCAGCTCGGAGACCGTCTCGCCCGTGAGGGTGGAGTAGATCGTGAGCAGATTGCTGACGCCGGGCTTCTTCTCGGAGTCGAAGCGGATCTCGGCCTCGGTGTCGGTGACCGCGCTCTTGATCTTCTTCTCGGTGACCTTGGGCTCGTCGAGGAGGTTGATCAGGCCCTTGGGGGACGACGCGGACTTCGACATCTTGATCGCCGGGTCCTGGAGGTCGTAGATCTTCGCGACCTCCTTGACGATGTGCGCGGCGGGGAGGGTGAAGGTCCGGCCGTACCGGCTGTTGAAGCGCTCGGCGAGGTCGCGGGTCAGCTCGATGTGCTGGCGCTGGTCCTCACCCACCGGGACCGCGTTCGCCTGGTACAGCAGGATGTCGGCGACCTGGAGGATCGGGTACGTGAAGAGGCCGACGCTGGCGCTGTTGACGCCGCCCTTGGCGGACTTGTCCTTGAACTGGGTCATCCGGCTGGCCTCGCCGAAGCCGGTGATGCAGTTCATGACCCAACCGAGCTGCGCGTGCTCGGGCACGTGGCTCTGGACGAAGAGCGTGCAGCGCTCGGGATCCAGGCCGGCGGCCAGCAGCTGCGCCGCGGAGAGCCGGGTGTTCGCGCGCAGGTCCTTCGGATCCTGCGGCATGGTGATCGCGTGCAGGTCGACCACCATGTAGAAGGCGTCGTGCGTCTCCTGCAGGGCGACGTACTGGCGGATGGCTCCGAGGTAGTTCCCGAGGTGGAACGAACCGGAGGTGGGCTGGATGCCGGAGAGCGCGCGAGGACGATCAGAAGCCATGGCTTCATTCTCTCAGGTGCGGGGGCGGGCCTGTGCCCGCCGGCGGCCGGATCCTTCCGCCGCCCGCGGGCCCCGCGGGCGCTGCCGGCACCCGCGCCTCGAACGTCGGCGTTCGAGGCGCGGGTCCGGGGCGCGGGGTCCGGGGCGGACCCCGGCAGCGGCGGCGCGGGCTACGACAGCGGGAGCCCCGGGGCCGGGAAGGCCGCCATGAGGTCGGTCACCTCGGCCCGGATCACGGCGAGGGCCTGCTCGTCCCCCTTCGCGGCGGCGTCGACCGCCCGCGAGATCCAGTCCGCCACCACCGGCATGTGCTCCGTGGACAGCCCGCGCGACGTCAGCGACGGCGTACCGATCCGCACGCCCGAGGGATCGAACGGCTTGCGCGGGTCGAACGGCACCGTGTTGTAGTTCACGACGATGCCCGCCCGGTCCAAGGCCTTGGCCGCGATCTTGCCCGGCACGTCCTTGCCCGTCAGGTCGATCAGGATCAGGTGGTTGTCCGTACCGCCCGAGACCAGGTCGAAGCCCTTCTGCAGCAGCGCCGCGGCCAGCGCCTTGGCGCTGGCGACGACCTGGTGCGCGTACGCCGTGAAGGACGGCTGGGCGGCCTCGTGCAGGGCCACCGCGATACCGGCCGTCGTCTGGTTGTGCGGGCCGCCCTGCAGGCCCGGGAAGACCGCCTTGTCGATGGCCTTCGCGTGCTCCTCGCGGCACATCAGCATCGCGCCGCGCGGACCGCGCAGGGTCTTGTGCGTGGTCGTGGAGATCACGTCCACGTGGTCCGCCGGGGACGGGTGCGCGCCGCCCGCGATCAGGCCCGCGATGTGGGCGACGTCGGCGACCAGGATCGAGCCGGCCTCCTTCGCGATCTCCGCGAAGGCGGCGAAGTCGATGGTCCTCGGCAGCGCGGTGCCGCCGCAGAAGATCAGCTTGGGCCGCTCGGCGAGGGCCTGCTCGCGCACCGCGTCGTAGTCGATGAGCCCGGTGTCGGCCCGGACTCCGTACTGCACGCCCCGGAACCAGGAGCCGGTCGCCGAGACGCCCCAGCCGTGGGTGAGGTGCCCGCCCATCGGCAGGGCCATGCCCATCACCGTGTCGCCCGGCTTCGCGAAGGCCAGGTACACGGCGAGGTTGGCGGGCGAGCCGGAGTACGGCTGCACGTTGGCGTGGTCCACGCCGAACAGGCCCTTGGCCCGCTCGATCGCCAGCGCCTCGACGCGGTCGATGTTCTGCTGGCCCTCGTAGTAGCGGCGGCCGGGGTAGCCCTCGCTGTACTTGTTCTGCAGCACGGTGCCGGAGGCTTCGAGGACGGCCGCCGACACGTAGTTCTCGCTGGGGATCAGGCGCAGGGTCTGCGCCTGCAGTACTTCCTCCGCCGCGACGAAGGACGCCAGCTCGGGGTCGGTGGAGAGAAGGGCGGGATGGCGGCTCGCGGACATGGCGGGCTCCTCCGGGGTCGATGTGATCGGTACCCCGCGAGGCCCAGGCGAGCGGCCCTGTATGCGGTCGAGCGCGCACGACTCCCCCGGAGTTGGTTCCCCGTACGCCAGTCGCCGTGCGTATCGGACACCTTAGCGGGCGCGCCGGGAGAGAGGTTTCTGCGTCCGCGATACGAGCGACGATAAGAAGGTGACGCCACCCTCGTCACCGCTGCACCGGCGCTCGACCGCGCCGGACGGACGATCGGAGACCCCGTGTCGACAACCGCTGATGCCATCCGCGCCGCGGACGCCCACAGTGCGCACAATTACCATCCGCTGCCCCTGGTCGTCGCGTCCGCGGAAGGCGCCTGGATGACCGATGTCGAGGGCCGTAGATACCTCGACATGCTCGCCGGGTACTCGGCCCTCAACTTCGGGCACGGCAACCGGCGTCTGATCGACGCCGCCCGCGCCCAGCTGGAACGGGTCACGCTCACCTCGCGCGCCTTCCACCACGACCGCTTCGCCGACTTCTGTACCGAGCTCGCCGCCCTGTGCGGCAAGGAGATGGTGCTCCCCATGAACACGGGGGCGGAAGCGGTGGAGACGGCGGTCAAGACCGCCCGCAAGTGGGGCTACGAGGTCAAGGGCGTCCCGGACGGGCACGCCAAGATCGTGGTCGCCGCCGACAACTTCCACGGCCGGACCACGACCATCGTCTCCTTCTCCACGGACCACGAGGCCCGTGACCACTTCGGCCCGTACACGCCGGGCTTCGAGATCGTCCCGTACGGGGACCTGACCGCGCTGGCCCACGCCGTCACCGAGAACACGGTGGCCGTGCTGCTGGAGCCGATCCAGGGCGAGGCGGGGGTGCTGGTGCCGCCCGCCGGGTACCTGAGCGGCGTACGGGAGCTGACCCGCGAGCGGAACGTCCTCTTCATGGCGGACGAGATCCAGTCGGGGCTGGGGCGCACGGGCCGGACCTTCGCGTGCGAGCACGAGGGGGTCGTCCCGGACGTCTACATCCTCGGCAAGGCCCTCGGCGGCGGCGTGGTGCCGGTCTCCGCCGTGGTGGCCGACCGGGACGTGCTCGGGGTGTTCCGGCCCGGGGAGCACGGGTCCACCTTCGGCGGGAACCCGCTGGCGTGCGCCGTCGCCCTGGAGGTGATCGCGATGCTGCGGACCGGCGAGTTCCAGGGCCGCGCCACCGAGCTGGGCGAACACCTGCACCGGGAGCTGAACCTGCTGGTCGGCGGTGGGGCGGTGACCGCCGTGCGCGGTCGCGGGCTGTGGGCGGGCGTCGACATCGACCCCTCGCGCGGCACCGGCCGGGAGATCTCCGAGAAGCTGATGGAACTCGGGGTGCTGGTGAAGGACACCCACGGGTCGACGATCCGGATCGCCCCGCCGCTGGTCATCAGCAAGGAGGATCTGGACTGGGGCCTCGCCCAGCTCCGCTCGGTGCTGGGCGCGTAGGCCTCGTAGCTCTCGTAGCTCTCGTCCGGATCGGTCAGAGGATGACGTGGGGCAGGAAGCGGGCGTACTCGTCCGTGACCGGCCCCGCCGATTCGCGGATGCCGAGCCCCGCCGCCTCGTCCTCGACGATCCACGCGCCGAGCACCACCCGGTTGCCGTCGAAGTCGGGCAGCGGGGCCAGGCCCTGGAAGCAGTACCGCTCCCCCTCCTCCCCTACGAACGGCTCCGCGTCCTCGCCCGCCTCGTGCAGGGTGACCCCCGCGCCCTCCCGGCCGAGGAGGGGCTTGGACACGTAGCCGGCGGACCCGGGTTCGGCGAGCTCGCGCGGGCCGTCGAGATAGGCGGGCAGCAGGTTGGGGTGCTCCGGGAAGAGCTCCCACAAGATCGCCAGCAGCGCCTTGTTGGACAGCAGCATCTTCCACAGCGGCTCGATCCAGCAGGTGGAGCCGGAGCCGCCGCCGTGGTCGTACGTGCCGAGGACCTGCGGGCCGAACTCGTCCGTGGCCAGCCACTCCCACGGGTAGAGCTTGAAGCAGGAGCGGATGAAGCGGAGCTTCTCGTCCACGAACCGGCCGGACAGGCTGTCCCAGCCGATCTGCTCGACGGAGAGCGCCTGGGTGTCCAGGCCGGCCTGCTCCGCGGTCTCCTGGAGGTAGGCGACCGTCATCAGGTCCTCGCCGAGCTCGTCGGTCTCGGAGTGCGCGAAGTGCAGCGGGCCGGGCGGGAGCAGCTCGGCCTGGCGCCGCCAGGCGTCGACGAGGCGCTCGTGGAGGGAGTTCCACTGGTCGGCGCCGGGGAAGCGGTCCTCCATCCAGAACCACTGCGGACCGGCCGCCTCCACCAGGGAGGTGGGGGTGTCGGCGTTGTACTCCAGCATCTTGGCCGGGCTGCCGGTGCCGTCGTAGCGCAGGTCGAAACGGCCGTAGAGGGAGGGCTGTTCGGCGCGGCGCCGCCAGGACTCGGCGATCAGCGCGGCCAGCTCCGGGTCGGTGATGCCGAGGTCGGCGAAGCGGTCGTGCTCGACGATGTGCGCGGCCGCGGCCAGGCACATGGCGTGCAGCTCCTCGACGACGTTCTCCAAGGCCTCGACCTCGGGGAGCGAGAAGGAGTAGTACGCGCTCTCGTCCCAGTAGGGGCGCAGGGAGTCGTCCGGGTAGCGGGTCAGGGGGTAGATCAGCCCCTGCTCCTCGACGGTCTTCTGCCAGTCGGGACGGGGCTCGATGGTGTGCCGCTGCATCGTCTCGGTCAGCCGCCGCTGGAGCCGGAGCTCTTGTGGCCGCCGATGCCGCCGCGCGTGACGGCGGACTTGTCGAAGCTGCCGCCGGAGACCTTGCCGGCGGCGACGCGCCCGCCGTAGTAGTACGCGCCGGTGCCGCCGCTCTTGCACTCCTTGTTGTTCAGGTGCTGCAACGTGGAGCGGGAGGCACAGCGCTTGTCCGGTTCGTCGCTGCTGCCGCAGGCCACGAGCGTGGCGGCGAGCAGGCCCATGCCTCCGAGGGCCACGGCTCCGGAGCGCATCCGGCGCTGATTGGTACTGCTGCTGTCCATGTCTGCTGTCCCCCTGGGGCCTCGCGTACTGCCGACAGACTAGAGCGGGGTCACCTGCCGATGGAATCCGGCCGCCGTGAGATCCGTGACCTAGAGTCGCTTCGTGCTCATTGGGATGATTTGCGCGCTGGGTGCGGCGGTCTGCTTCGGTACGGCGTCGGTTCTGCAGGCGGTCGCGGCGCGGGCGGCGGAGCCGGGCACCGGGTCCGGGGTGGACACGGCGCTGTTCCTGCGGGCCGTACGGCAGTGGCGGTATCTGGCGGGTCTGGGCCTGGACGGAGCCGGCTTCGTGCTCCAGATCATCGCCCTGCGACACGTCCCGATCTACGCGGTGGGGGCGGCGCTGGCGGCCAGCCTGGCGGTGACGGCGGTGGTCGCGGCGCGGCTGCTGCGGGTGCGGCTGTCCCGGACCGAGTGGGGTGCGGTGGCGGTGGTGTGCGCGGGGCTGCTGATGCTCGGGCTCTCCGCCGGGGAGGAGGGCACGGGGACCGGCTCGCTCGCGTTGGAGCTGGGGATGCTGGCGGTGGCGGGGCTGGTGCTGCTGGTCGGCGTGGTCGCCGGACGGCTCCCGGACGGGCCGCGTGCGCTGGTCCTCGGCTTCGCGGCGGGCACGGGCTTCGGGGTGGTGGAGGTCTCGGTCCGGCTCCTCGACTCCCCCTGGGACCTGCGCAACCCCGCCCTGTACGCCCTCCTGCTGGGCGGCGGCGCGGCCTTCCTGCTCCTCACCTCGGCCCTGGCGCGCGGCTCGGTGACGGTGGCGACGGCGGGCATGGTCCTCGGCGAGACGATCGGCCCGGCGGTGGTGGGCGTGGTCTGGCTCGGCGACAGCACCCGCGAGGGCCTGACCTGGCTGGCGGTGACGGGCTTCGCGGTGGCGGTGGCCGGCTCCCTGACCCTGGCCCGCTTCGGCGAACCCCCCACCCCCACCGACGATTGACCCACCCACCCGACCCCGCCATCCCCCAGCCCCGCCGGCGCTTGAGGCGCTCTTCCAGCCCCGCCGGCGCTTGAGGCGCCCTCCCAGCCCCGCCATCTCCCAGCCCCGCCGGCGCCTGAGGCGCTCTCCCAGCCCCGCCGGCGTTTGAGGCGCGGGGGCTCGGGGGCAGCCCCCCCGCAACGGCGCCGCAGGTCACAGCAGCGCCCCCGCAACGGCGCCGCAGGTCACGGCAGCGCCGCCGCCAAGGCCGCCAGCGTCGGCGACCACGCGCTGTCCGACGGCGTCCCGTAGCCCACGACCACCGCATCCCGCGCGGGCAGCGCCCCCGCCTCCGGGTGCCGGAAGCGCCCCAGCCCGTGCAGGGCCAGGTCCTGCCAGGCCGCGGACTGCAGGACGGACCGCTCCAGCCCCTCCGGGAGGTCCAGCACCGCGTGCAGCCCCGCCGCGATCCCCGACACGCCCACCCGGTCCCCCACCGTCGCCACCAGCTCGTCCCGGCGCCGCCGGTACCGCAGCCGCATGCCGCGCACGTGCCGGTCGTAGGCCCCCGAGGTGATGAACTCCGCCAGGATCAGCTGATCCAGCGCACCACATGCCCAGTCCGTGGACCGCTTGGCGGCCAGTACCTCCTCCAGCAGCCCCGGCGGGACCACCATCCACCCCATCCGCAGCCCCGGCGCCAGGGACTTGGCGGCCGTCCCGAGGTACACCACCCGGTCCGGGTCCAGGCCCTGCAGCGCGCCGACCGGCTGACGGTCGTAGCGGAACTCCCCGTCGTAGTCGTCCTCCAGGATCAGCCCGCCCGTGGTCCGGGCCCAGTCGACCGCGGCCGCCCGCCGCGCCGGGGTCAGGGCCACGCCCGTGGGGAACTGGTGCGCCGGGGTCAGCAGCACCGCGCCGGCCGTAGGGGTCAGTTCCCCCGTCCGGGCGCCCTCCGCGTCCACGCCGAGCGGGCGCGTCCGCAGCCCCGCCCGCACCAGCACGTCCCGGTGGAAGTCGAGCCCGTACCCCTCCACCGCCACCTCCCGCACCCGCCGCGCCCGCAGAAGGCCCGCCAGCAGCGTGAGCCCGTGCAGGAAGCCCGCGCACAGCACGATCCGTTCGGGGTCCGCGTACACCCCGCGCGCCCGCGCCAGGTAGCCGGCCAGCGCCTGCCGCAGCTCGACGCGGCCGCGCGGGTCGACCGCGTACCCGAAGGCCTCGTTCGGCGCGTCGGTCAGCGCCCGCCGGGCCGCCGACAGCCAGGCCGCGCGCGGGAAGCCGCCCAGGTCCGGGGAGCCGGGGATCAGGCTGTACGCGGGCCCCTTGCGCGCGGGGCGCCGTACGGGGGCGGCGGCCGCGGGCCGGCGCGGGCGGGCCCGTTCGGCGACGCGGGTGCCGGAGCCCTGGCGGGCCGTCAGCCAACCCTCGGCGACGAGCTCGGCGTAGGCCTCGGCGACGGTGTTGCGGGCGACGCCCAGGTCGGCGGCGAGGGTGCGGGACGACGGCAGCCGGGTCCCGGCCGCGAGCCGGCCGCCGCGCGCGGCCTCGCGCAGGGCCTCGGTGAGTCCGGCCCGCAGGCCGCGGCCGGCGGTGAGGTCCAGCTGCAGGTGCAGGTCGGCGCCGAAAGTGGCCCACGATTCTGTCATGGATATGGACCATACAGATGGGCCGCCTGACTCCTAGGGTCGATCACATGACGACCACACACGAACACGCCCCCGAGCACACCCCGCGCATGCAGATGGCGAAGCTCGCCCCCGAGGTCTACAAGGCGGTCCTGGCGCTGGAGATCGCTTCCAAGAAGGGCCTGGACCCTTCCCTGGTCGAGCTCGTCAAGATCCGTGCCTCGCAGATCAACCACTGCGCCTTCTGTCTCGACATGCACACCAAGGACGCGATCGCCGCAGGTGAGAGCGTGGAGCGCATCGTCCAGCTGGGCGCCTGGGAGGAGTCGCGGCACTTCTACACGGAGAAGGAACTCGCCGCGATCGAGCTCACCGAGGCCGTGACCGTCCTGACGGACGGCTTCGTGCCCGACGAGGTCTACGAGAAGGCGGCCAAGCAGTTCGAGGAGCGCGAGCTCGCCCAGCTGATCGCCGTCATCGCGACGATCAACGTGTGGAACCGCATCGGCGTCACCACCCGACTGGTGCCGGGCCACTACACCCCGGGCATGTACAACTAGGGCTTGTTTTAGAAGTTGCTGGCGTGCCGTCGTCCGGGGAAGTCGCGGGCGGCCATCCAGATGGTGAGGTCGCGGGCGATCTGGTCGATGC
>NZ_QGGZ01000024.1 GCF_003148825.1 Streptomyces sp. CG 926 | reverse complement strand
CCGCCCACTGCTCATCTGAAAGATCCCCTCGCCCCACACCGAGATCATCACGGCACAGGGCGAGACACGGACCCCAGTTCTAAAACACGGCCTAGGCCCGGTGGTCGCGGGCGTTCGCGGGCCTTCGCGGGCGTTCGCGGCCGTTCGCGGTCACTCCGGCCGGAAGGACTCCACGGCCGCCGTCAGGTTCGCGCGCACCGCCGTGCCGTCGGTGGCCGGACCGGCCGCCAGCAGCGCCCACCGCTTCCCGTCCTGGGCGACGGTGATCCGCTCGATCGCGCGGCGGCGTCCGTGCGACTCCTGGTTGTCGTACTCGTACACCAGCTCGCAGGACCCACCGGGCGTCGGATCGAGGGAGATCTCCTGGTAGCCGGACCGCCGCTGCCCGAGGTCCTGCGAGGAGATCCGCAGCAGCTCGCACGTTCCGACGCTCTCCGGCTCGCCGACGCGGAAGATCTGGAGCAGCGCGCTGCGGTCCCCGGGCCGGCGGTAGAAGGAACCGCTGCCGTCCTCGTCGAGGCTGCGCTCCCAACCCGCCGGGACGGCGACCGAGAAGCCGCCCCCGTCGCGGACCACCGTGTACGGCGGCGGGACCGAGGGTGATCCGGAGGGCGGGGACGACGAGCCGGTGCTCGGAGCCGTGTTCGGACCCGTCCCGGACGGCGCGGTCGGGCTTCCCGAGACCGAGGGGGCCGCGGCGGGCGCCTTCGGCTCGTCGTCGCGCAGCACGAGCCACCCGGCCACGGCGCAGCCGCCCACCACCGCGGCGCCGAGGGCCACGAGCAGCGGGACCTTCCGCGACCGGTGCGGTCCCGGAACGCCCGGGCGGCCCGGGCCCGGGCCGCCCGGGCCGCCGCCCCCCGGTGGGCGCGGCGGGTACGAGGGCGGGGGCGGGGGCGGCTGCTCGGCCCACTCCCAGCGCTGCGACTGCGGGTTCCAGTGGGCACCGCCGCCCGTGGCCACGGGTCAGCTCCCCAGCGCGGCGAGCAGCCCGCCGAGGGCGGCGGCCGCGTTCACCGAGTCCACCAGCGGGGCCCAGCGCTGCAGCGCGGCCCGCAGCCGGGCGGGCAGGCCGGGCCGGATCTGACCGGCCTCCTCCAGCTCCCCGGCGGCCTCGTCCAGCTCGGCGTCGAGCGCCGAACGGTCGGCGCTGCGGGGCAGGCGGACGAGGGCGGCGCGCAGCTCCCGTACGGCTTCCAGCAGTTCCGCCGCGCCCGGCGCGCCGGCCCCCGTACCGCTTTGGTTGACGGTGGTGTTGGTGATGTCGCTGCCGCCGATGCTGAAGGCGCTGCCTTCGATGCGGTCGATCCGCACCTCGCCGGTTCCCCCGTCGTGCGTCACTGCCGCTCTCCCCTGTCCGTGTGGTGGCTCGTCCGATTGTTGTGTCCGCTGCCGCCGATGCTGAACGCGCTGTGGCTCACCGACTGGATGTAGACCCCGCCCTCCGCCACGGTGACCGCCCGCTGCGCGAACTCCTCCGTGTGCCAACCCGCTTCGTGCAGGGCCGCGGTCACGCCGCCGACGATCCGGTCCTGGATGGTCTTCAGGTACCGGTCGAGGTCCATCAGCTGGAACAGCGAGGCGTCCTCCTGCGCGGCCAGCTCGCGTACCGAGACGGCCGGGCCGGCCGGGAGCGCGCCGCCGTGGCCCTCCGTGGCGATCTGCCACGGCCCGCGGCCGCCGCTCGACAGGGTGGAGAGGGCCTTGGAGAGCGAGCGCGGAGCATGCCGCAGCGCCCAGACCGCCTTGGCGAAGGGGTTGTTCCGCAGGTGGCGCCGGGCCACGTCGTCGGCTTCCTGGAACTGGGGCCGTACGGGCAGCAGCACGTGCGGCGCCACCTCCAGCATCAGCATCCCGCCCTGGGTGTGGACGCGTACGAAGACGGTGATGACGAGGTCCTCGTCCCAGCCACCGACCCGTACCCGCAGGAAGTGTCGGCGGCGCTCGCCGCCCTCCTCCACGGCGCCGGCCCGGTGCGCGTCGAACGCCCGGTCCGAGAGGTCCGGCTCGTGCCCCGCGGGCAGCCCGGAGGCCGGCAGGAACACGCACTCGTCGACGACCAGTTCCCGCAGCCGGTCCAGTACGGCCCGCTCGGCCTCCGGCGAGCCGTGCGGCGACGGGACGCGCAAGGCCTCCAGCCGTGGCCGGATCCGGGCCACGATCCGCTCGTTGTCCAGCGGTTCGGGCTCGACGCCGTCCGCGGCGGGGCGCAGCTCGACCGACAGGTGCCAGGGGCGGTAGGCCGCGCCGGCGCCGCAGAACGGGTCGTCGACGTTGTAGACGACCAGGCGGCTGTGCTGGGTCCGCAGGATCCGCTCGCGGGTCCGGGCGAACCGGCGGCCGGAGGCGGGGTCGGCGTTGGGGTCGGCGTACCGCGCCCGGCTGAGCGAGGTGCTGATGACGCGGGCGAAGTGGCCCCGCTGGAGGCCGACGACCAAGGTCAGCAGGGCGAAGACGATCAGGGCGGTCCAGGCGTACGCGCCCGCGATCGCGTGGCCGAGCTGCGGCAGCCCGAAGAGGAGGGCGAAGGGCTCCCGCTCGATCCCCCGCAGGATGTGCTCGTAGAGCATGAGCGAGTCGTCGGACCCTCCCACGTGCGTCGCGCCTTCGAGCGCGCCCTGCAGCACGCCCAGGCCGACGCCGAGGAGCAGCGCGTAGCCGCAGCCGCGCAGCAGGAGTTCCAGGAAGCGGCTGCCGCGCCCCGTCCTCTCCCGGCGGCGCGCGATCCGTCCGGCGCCGCTGAGGAAGCCGGCCGGGAGGAGCAGGAAGAGCAGGAGCGGCTGGGCCAGCAGCAGGCCGAGGCCCCAGACCGCGAGGACGGCCGAGGCCCAGGCCACTTCGGCGCGGCGGGCCTGGAGCGCGTGGGCGAGGACGCGGGCCGCGTCGAAGCCGTAGGAGGGCGCAACGAAGCGTTCCTCGTGCACGTAGAGCTCTTCGATCACCCGGTCGCGGTACGCGGCGTCGAGATAGCTGCCGGCGCACAGCAGCCGGCCGGCTTCGCTGAGCGAAGGGTGCACAGGAGTTCTGTCGTCCGCGGTGCTGGTCACCGAATCCCCCTTTCGGTGTGCGGAGGGAAACGATAAGGCGATCATCAGCGACGTGACAGGTCCGATCACGCCAAAAGGCCCCGGCGTGATGCGCCGGGGCCTTTCGGGAAGAGCGGATCGGGTCGGGCGACCGGATCAGATCAGGCCGAGCTCGCGAACCGCGTCGCGCTCCTCCGCCAGCTCCTGGACGGAGGCGTCGATGCGGGTGCGGGAGAACTCGTTGATGTCCAGACCCTGGACGATCTCGTACTTGCCGTCCTTGCAGGTGACGGGGAAGGAGGAGATCAGACCGGCCGGGACGCCGTAGGAGCCGTCCGACGGGATACCCATCGAGGTCCAGTCGCCCTCGGCGGTGCCGTTGACCCACGTGTGCACGTGGTCGATGGCGGCGTTGGCGGCCGAGGCGGCCGAGGACGCGCCACGGGCCTCGATGATCGCGGCGCCGCGCTTGGCGACGGTCGGGATGAAGGTGTCGGCCAGCCACAGCTCGTCGTTGACGACCTCGGCGGCGTTCTTGCCGGCGATCTCCGCGTGGAAGATGTCCGGGTACTGGGTCGCCGAGTGGTTGCCCCAGATGGTCAGGCGCTTGATGTCGGAGACAGTGCTGCCGGTCTTGGCGGCGAGCTGCGAGATCGCGCGGTTGTGGTCCAGGCGGGTCATCGCGGTGAAGCGCTCGGCCGGTACGTCCGGGGCGGCGGCCTGCGCGATGAGCGCGTTGGTGTTGGCCGGGTTGCCCACGACGAGGACCTTGATGTCGTCCGCGGCGTGCGCGTTGATGGCCTGGCCCTGCGGCTTGAAGATGCCGCCGTTGGCGGCGAGCAGGTCGCCGCGCTCCATGCCCTTGGTACGCGGGCGGGCGCCCACGAGCAGCGCGACGTTCGCACCGTCGAAGCCCTGGTTCGGGTCGTCGAAGATGTCGATGCCGGCGAGCAGCGGGAAGGCGCAGTCGTCGAGCTCCATGGCGGTGCCCTCAGCGGCCTTCATGCCCTGGGGGATCTCCAGAAGACGGAGCTTGACCGGCACGTCCGCGCCGAGCAGGTGACCGGATGCGATGCGGAAGAGCAGCGCGTAGCCGATCTGGCCGGCGGCGCCGGTGACGGTGACATTCACGGGAGTGCGGGTCATGGCCTTCTCCGTTAGACAGCTGGCGGTGGGGCGTCCCTGCCCCATGTGCTGGGAGGACGCCGCTCCCCAGTAAATCTTGACGTGAAGAGACATCCGCGGTCAGGCTATCCGACCCGGGACCGGGCTAATCCCCGGGTCCCTGTGGTGCACGGCACACATACCCCGATGTTCGAAGGTGCGACGGGGTCCCGGACCGCTGTTCGGCCAGGCGGAACCGGCCCGACCGGCGCGTCCGGTGCCCCTCGATCGACCTGACACGGCCTTCGCCGTGTCACCGCACGGTGAAGCGGACCGCACTCTCCATGAACGGGATCACCAGCCACGGCTTGGGCGCCGCCATGACCAGCGCGAGCAGCGTGATCGCCACGCCCAGCAGCCCGTACGTGATCATGTCCGTGAAGCGGGAGCGGACCGCGAGCATCCCCACCGAAGGCAGCACGCGCCGCATCACGGAGGCCGCGATCAGCGCCACACCGATGGCCAGGCAGCCGACCCGCGGATGCCCGAAAGCCGTGGCCAGCAGCCCGACCGCGGTCGCGGCGAGCACGCTGAGCATCGGCCACTGGCGGGCCGGCGTGGACACGGCCCCGGGGACGGCGCGACCGCTGCCCTCGGGGCGGGCGGTGTCCCGGGTGATGGAGGGGAAGCGACGGGACCTGACCACCGGTTCGGCCCCGGCGGCCGTATCGGCGCCGGCGGCCGTATCGGCACCGGCGGCCGTGTCGGCACCGGCGGCCGTGTCGGGTGCGCCGGGTGCGATGGGCGTGGCGGGCGCGATCGGGGCGACGGAGGTGCCGTTCGCCTTGGCCGCGCCGCCGCCCGCCGCGTTCTCCGCGTCCGATTCAGCCCGCACTGGTGGTCCGTTCCGCCGCCTCGACGACATTGACGAGGAGCTGGGCCCGGGTCATCGGGCCGACCCCGCCCGGGTTCGGCGAGATCCACGCGGCCACCTCGGCCACGCCGGGGTGCACATCGCCGACGATCTTCCCTTCCCCGTCCCGGCTGACGCCCACGTCGAGCACGGCCGCGCCGGGCTTCACGTCCTCCGGCTTGACCAGGTGCGGGACACCGGCCGCCGCGACGATGATGTCCGCCTGGCGCAGCTGCGCGGAGAGGTCGCGCGTACCGGTGTGGCAGAGCGTCACGGTGGCGTTCTCGGACTTACGGGTCAGCAGCAGCCCGATGGAGCGCCCGACGGTGATCCCGCGGCCCAGGACGACGACGTGCGCGCCGTTGATGCCGACGTCGTGGTGACGCAGCAGTTCGACGATCCCGTACGGGGTGCAGGGCAGCGGTCCCGGCTCGTTCAGCACCAGCCGGCCGAGCGACATGGGGTGCAGGCCGTCGGCGTCCTTCAGCGGATCCATCAGCTCCAGGACCCGGTTGGTGTCGATGCCCTTGGGGAGCGGGAGTTGGACGATGTAGCCGGTGCACTCCGGGTTGTCGTTGAGCTCGCGGACGACCGCCTCGATGTCCTCCTGGGAGGCCGTCCCGGGCAGTTCGCGCTGGATGGAGGCGATGCCGACCTCGGCGCAGTCCTTGTGCTTGCCGTTCACGTACCAGCGGCTGCCCGGATCGTCACCGACCAGGAGGGTGCCGAGGCCGGGGGTGATACCCCGGGCCTTCAGGGCCGCCACTCGGGCGGTCAGTTCGGACTTGATCGCTGCGGCGGTGGCCTTGCCATCGAGAATCTGGGCGGTCATGACCCCATCCTCCCGGATGAGGCGGCCCCGGTTCCAGTCACGGCACTCGCGGAGGCTCAGGGTTCATTGCACTTGCACAACAAGTCACGGCGCGTAGCCCGACCGGCTGGACAAGTAACGACCGGGAGGACCACGATGACTCGACTGAGTGCCGCGGGCAGTGCCGGGGGGCGTACCGCACCGTGCAGGATTCCTCCGCGCTCGTGCCGTGCGTCCCTGCACCACACGGAGGAACACCCCACATGAGCTTCGGCGACCCGCACAACCCGTACGGACAGCAGCCCCAGGCCCCGCAGGGCCAGCCCGGCTACGGCTACCCCCAGCAGGCTCCCCAGGGCGTCCCGCAGCAGGGTGGCTACGGCTACCCGCAGCAGGCCCCGCAGGCCTACCCGAGCGGCTACCCGGGCGGTCCGGGCGGATACCCCGGGGCCCAGATGGAGATGCCGGGCGGGGCGAAGGCCGCGCGCGTCATCCTCTTCATCGTGGGCGCCCTGCAGGTACTGGGCGGCCTGTTCTTCATCATCGGCGGTGCCGTGTTCGCCGCGGCGCTCTCGGACTCCTCCAGCTCCTCCGCCGAGGACGTGGGTGCCGCCGCCGGCACCGTGGGCGTCGTCCTGGGCATCCTGTTCATCGGCTTCGCCCTGTGGCCCATCCTGACCGCGGCCAAGATGGGCAAGGGCCGTGGCGGAGTGCGTGTCTCCGGCATCATCTACGGCTCGCTCCAGGTCCTCTTCGCCGTTCTCGGCATTCTGGCGAACCTGGTCGCGCTCGGCGCGAGCGAGCACACCACGGGATCCGGCGGCCTCACCGTCATCTCCGTGCTGCCCTCCCTGATCTCCCTCGCCCTCGGCCTCACGATCATCATCGGCCTCGCCAAGGCCGGGGACTACTTCCGCCGTCCCCAGTACTGAGCAGCCGTTCCTTCCGTACGCGGCGAAGGCCGCCACCCGCTGCGTGCGGGTGGCGGCCTTCGCCGTGTCGGGGGAGCCGGACTCAGTGGAAGAAGTGCCGGGTACCGGTGAAGTACATGGTCACACCGGCCTTCTTCGCGGCCTCGACGACCAGCTCGTCACGGACCGAACCGCCCGGCTGGACCACGGCCTTGATACCCGCAGCCGTCAGGATCTCCAGCCCGTCCGGGAAGGGGAAGAAGGCGTCGGACGCGGCGTACGAGCCCTGCGCGCGCTCGGCGCCCGCCCGCTCGACGGCGAGCTTCGCCGAGTCGACACGGTTGACCTGGCCCATGCCGACGCCGACCGAGGCGCCGTCCTTGGCGAGCAGGATCGCGTTGGACTTGACGGCCCGGCAGGCCTTCCACGCGAAGGCCAGCTCGGCGAGTTCGGCCGGGGACAGGGCGTCGCCGGTGGCCAGGGTCCAGTTGGCCGGGTCGTCGCCCTCGGCCTGGAAGACGTCCGACTGCTGGAGCAGCACGCCGCCGGAGACGGGCTTGAGGTCGCCGGGCTGGTGCGGGTGCCCGTCCACCTTCAGGACACGGATGTTCTTCTTCTTGGCCAGGATCTCGACCGCGCCGTCCTCGTAGGCGGGGGCGGCGATGACCTCGGTGAAGATCTCCGCGACCTGCTCGGCGAGCTCGACGGTCACCGGGCGGTTGACGGCGATGACGCCGCCGAAGGCCGACAGCGGGTCGCAGGCGTGCGCCTTGCGGTGGGCCGCGGCGACGTCCGCGTCGACCGCGATGCCGCACGGGTTGGCGTGCTTGATGATCGCGACGCAGGGCTCTTCGTGGTCGTAGGCGGCGCGGCGCGCGGCCTCGGTGTCCACGTAGTTGTTGAAGGACATCTCCTTGCCGTGCAGCTGCTCGGCGTTGGCGAGCCCGCCCGGCTGTCCGTCCGTGTAGAGGGCGGCGGCCTGGTGCGGGTTCTCGCCGTAGCGCAGGGTCGACTTGCGCTCCCAGGCGCCGGCCAGGAACTCGGGCAGGACCGCCTCGGGCTCCGGGGCGTACGCGTTCGTGAACCAGGAGGCCACCGCCACGTCGTAGGCGGCGGTGTGCTGGAAGGCCTCGGCCGCGAGCCGCTTGCGGGCGGTGAGGTCGAAGCCGCCGCCCTGGGCCGCCGCGATGACGTCGGTGTAGCGGGCCGGGCTGGTGACGACCGCGACCGAGGGGTGGTTCTTGGCGGCTGCGCGGACCATCGACGGACCGCCGATGTCGATCTGCTCCACGCACTCGTCGGGGGTGGCGCCCGACTGCACGGTCGCCAGGAAGGGGTAGAGGTTGACGATCACCAGGTCGAAGGGCTCGACGCCCAGCTCGGCGAGCTGGTTGCGGTGGTCCTCCAGGCGCAGGTCGGCGAGGATGCCGGCGTGCACGCGCGGGTGCAGGGTCTTGACCCGGCCGTCCAGGCACTCGGGGAAGCCGGTCAGCTCCTCCACCTTGGTGACGGGCACCCCGGCGGCGGCGATCTTCGAGGCGGTGGAGCCGGTGGAGACGAGCGCGACGCCCGCCTCGTGCAGCCCGCGGGCCAGCTCTTCCAGTCCCGTCTTGTCGTAGACGCTGATGAGCGCACGCCGGATCGGCCGCTGGTTCGTGGTCGGGTCGTTGCTCGCTGCGATGTCTGCGGCGGTCACTGGATTGTTACCTTTCGTCCCTCAATGCGGTAGCCGTGCCGGGCCAGACGCCCCACGACATCGACGAGCAGCTGGCGCTCGACTTCCTTGATGCGCTCATGGAGAGCGGCTTCGTCCTCTTCGTCCCGGACCTCGACCACACCCTGGGCGATGATCGGACCGGTGTCCACGCCGCTGTCCACGAAGTGGACCGTGCAGCCGGTGACCTTCGCCCCGTAGGCGAGGGCGTCCCGTACCCCGTGCGCGCCGGGGAAGGCCGGGAGGAGGGCGGGGTGGGTGTTGATGAACCGACCGCCGAAGCGGTCGATGAACACCTTGCCCACGATCTTCATGAATCCGGCGGACACGACGAGGTCCGGCGCGTAGGCGTCGGTCGCCTCGGTGAGCGCGACATCCCACTCCGCGCGGCTGCCGTAGCCCTTGACCGGGCAGACGAAGGTGGGAATCCCCGCCTTCTCGGCCCGCTCCAGGCCGGCGATGTTCTCGCGGTCGGCCCCCACGGCGACGACTTCGGCACCGAAGCCCTCGGATCCGCCGGGGTGGGCGTCGATGGCGTCGAGCAGGGCCTGGAGGTTGGTGCCGGAACCGGAGACCAGCACGACCAGGCGGGAGGCGGCCATGGGAGGCCCTTTCTCGCGGGATTGCGGTGTTCGTCTTGTGTGGTCATACGAAACTTCGGGGTACCGATATATGGGGAACCATACGAAGCCACCGACCGCCTGCAACGATACCGGTACACCGGACAGCCCCCGAGGGACGGGGGGACGGCCGGGCGGTAGCGTCTGGCGTACAAGCCACGAACTGGCCTCACCTCGCCACGACGTCCCGCGACGTCCATGACACAGGGGAAGAAACACACCCGATGCCGGACCGCCGTCAGCCCGACTCCCCCACCGACGACAACCCCTTCGCGGCTCCGCCGGAAGGCCGTCCCGACCAGCCGTGGCAGCCGCGCAACGGTGGTGGCGACGGCGACGGCAACGGCAACGGCCCGAAGGACTCGGACGGCGGGCGGGGTCCGGCGCGCTGGGACCCGACGGACCCGATCCAGCGCCGCGCCCGCTACGCGCTGCTGGCCGGCATGTGGGGCTTCTTCTTCGGGATCTTCGGGATCCCGTCGGTCGGACTGCTGCTCGGGGCACTCGCCCTGTACTGGGGAATCAGCGCACTGCGCGGCAAGCCCGCACCGGCGACCGCCGAGGGCGCCCCCGCGGCACCGACCGGCCTGGACGCCCTGGGCCCGGCGGCCCGCCCGCAGCGCACCGCGGCGGTGAGCGGGCTGGTCACGGCCGCGCTGGCGATCCTGCTGGCGTTCAGCTCGTACGCCCTGCAGCTCGCCTACAAGGACTTCTACGTCTGCCGCGACGACGCCCTCACCAAGTCGGCGGAACTCCAGTGCAACACCCTCCTCCCGGACAACGTGGTGGGCGACGTCCTGAAGGTCCGCCAGTAGCCGAGGCCCACCTTCCAGCCTCGCCGGCGTTTGAGGCGCGGGGTCCCATCCCAGCCTCGCCGGCGTTTGAGGCGCGGGGTCCCATCCCAGCCTCGCCGGCGTTTGAGGCGCGGGGTCCGGGGCGGAGCCCCGGCAGCGGCGCCGCAGCCGTCCCCCACCCGAACGGCCTACTCCGGTGGCGACTTTCGCCGAGCCAGCACCCGAGCCCCGACCACCGGCGGAGCCAACGGCGCTGACACCGGCTCAGCCGGAGGAACCGGCTTCGGCGCCAGCAGACCCGGATCCAGATCCAGCCCGGACACCACGGTGACGGCCCGCCGCCCCGGCCCCGCAGGCACGGCAGGCACGGCAGGCACGGCAGAAACAGGCGCGGCAGGCGCGACCGGCACGGCCTCCGGCACCACCGGAACCGCGGCAACCACCGGAGGTACCGGCGTGGACATGTCCGGAACCAGCGCCCCCGCCGCCTTCCGCAACGCCGCCCACCGGATCTCCCGCACCCCGCTGTCGTGCCACCCGTCGTCCACGGCCACCGCCTCATCGGCGTCCAGGCCCCCCGGCCCGATCGCCGGCCGGGTCCGCCACGCGTGCACCGCCACCGCGACCGGCACGGCCAGTACCGCCGTCCAGGCGAAGGCCGCCACCCCGACGGACCACCACACCGGCCCGAATTCCGACAGCCGCCGCGAACCCAGCGGCCCCGCCGCGGCCGCCGCGAGCCCGGTCATCGTCAGGCCGCACACCACCGCGCCGAGGGCCGCCGTGAGCGCCGTCTCCCCGTACGAGACCTCGCGCGCCCGGCGTACCGCGAACCAGCCCACCGCGAGCCCGGCGACCACCGGCACTCCTGCGACCGCCCAGGTCAGCGGGGTTCCGGACCCCTCGGCCGGGAGCGCCGCCAGCAGCGGGAAGCGGGGCAGCCCGGGCGCGCCCGGGAAGCCGAGCGGGGTCGCGGTCACCTCGGCGCCCAGGGCGAAGCCGGGCCCGAGGGCGTAGGCCGCTCCCCAGACCATGGCGTTGGGGATCAGGGTGAGAGCGAGGAGCAGGACGGCGAAGCGGCCCGACCACACCCCGGTCAGCGACAGGAAGGAGGCCTGGACCTCGGCTCCGTGCCAGGCGAGAGAGGCGCCGACGACGAGTGCGCCGCCGCCCAGGAGCACCAGGGACCCGCCCGCACCCGCCCGGAGCGCGAGGGCGTATCGGGGGCGCACAACAGCCCTCCGCACGCCCCCTGGTAGCCAGGACGGCAGTGGCCCGAGCGGACGCCCCCGGGCTCCCCACACCCCACCGGCGGCGGCGAGTACGGCCACCAGCGGGATGTGCCAGGCCGCGCTGATGGGGTCGGCCGACATGGGGCCGCCGGCGGCGTACACCGTGACGAGGGCCCCGACGGCGAGATATCCGCAGAGCACGGCCGAGAACACGGCCCCGGCGGGCAGCACCTCCTCGTCGTCGTCCTCGGCGGCCGCCCCGCTCCCCAACCGGGCGGCCCGCCGCATGAGCAGCACGGGCAGCGCCACCAGGAGCAGGGGCGTCATCCCGACGGGTGCGGGGACGCCGGAGAGGGTGTCGTAGCGCACCAGCTCGGTCCCGTGGGCGAGCAGCCACAGCCCGGCGGCCAGGTGCAGGGCCCCGCCGGGGCCGCTGTCGGGGTAGGGGGAACTGATCCACAGCACGATGACGAGCACGGCGAGGAAGCCGAGCCCGAGTCCGGCCGCCACGGCGCCGCCCACGACGCATGCGGCGGCGGCCGGTGAACGGCGCCGCACGCCGGCTCGCGGGGCCGCTGACAACGGGGTCCCGCGTTCGGTCACTTGGGTCACCCCGCCATGGTGCCAACGACACGCGCTATGGACGGGTAACAGGCGAATGCCCGTGGTGTCGCTCAATATACGTTTATGTACTTTATTGCCCAGAGCTGCCGGTTTGCGGGGAGTGTGGCATGACACGAAGCGTCGAGACGACCTCCCCAGAGGACTCGGAGCTGAGCCTGCCCGGCCCCAAGGAGCGCCGCAGGCTGCGCGAGGCGGCGGAACTGACGCACGATGAGGTCGCCGCGGCCGTGGGCGTCACCGCGGCGACCGTCCGCTCCTGGGAATCGGGCCGCACGGCCCCGCGCGGGCGCAAGCGCGAGGTGTACACACAGTTCCTGGCGCGCCTGGCCGCCCGACGGCACGACGGTGGTCCTGCCGGAGCGCCCGGGGAGGCGAAGCCGGCCGACGCGGCGGAGGAACCCGCCGCGGACCCGCCCGTCCCGGACCCGCCGACCCCGCAAGGGCCGATCTCGAACGGGCCGAGCCCACACCCGCAGACCACGGACGGGCCGAGCACAGACGGACCTACCTCGAACGGGCCTACCTCGAACGGGCCCACCTCGACCGGGCCGACCTCGGACGCCCCGGCCGAGCCCGACCAACTCCCCGACCAGTTGCCCGCCGAGGCCCCCACTGAGGCCCCCGTCCGGGTTCCGGTGCCGGGTCCGGCCGAGGCCTTCGACGCCCTCTACGCCCGTGCCGCCGGCGACCTCGCCCGGCAGGCCTACCTGCTCACCGGCCGCCGGGCACTCGCCCTGGAGGCCGTGGAGAAGGCCTTCGTCCAGGCCTGGGACCGGTGGCCCGAGGTGGCCGCCGACCCGGACCCGGTGGGCTGGGTGCGCGCGATCGCGTACGAGTACGCGCTCTCCCCCTGGCACCGCTTCCGGCGTGCCCACCGCCATCTCGACAAGCCCCCCGCCGAGCCCGCCGACCGGATCCTGCTCGACGCCCTGCTCTCGCTGTCGCCCGCGAACCGCCGTACCGTCCTGCTCTACGACGGCGTCGGCCTCGACCTGCCCGACACCGCGGCCGAGACCGAGGCGACCACGCCCACCGCGGGCAATCGGCTCGTGCACGCGCACGCCGACCTCGCCGACCGGATCCCCGAACTGGCCGACGTCCCGCTCGAAAAGCAGTCCGCGCTGCTGCGCCACCTGATCACCGCGCTGCGACCGGCCGGCGACCTCGAACCGCGCCCGGCGGCCGTCGTCCGCGGCGGCGGCGAGCGGCGCACCCGGATGTGGACCCGCGCGACCCTCAGCCTGACGGCGATGATCGCCGTCTCGACGTCCTACACGCTCATGACCGCGCCCACCCACTACGAGCCCCCGTTGGCACCCGGCGAGAGCGTCTCCGGGGTCCCCCCGCTCGCCGGCCCCCAGCAACTCACCGAACGCGGCAAGCAGCTCCACGACAAGCTGCGCGCCGACCCGGAGGCGGGACCGGCGCGGGTCGCCCCGCTACTCGAATGAGAAACGGGCGTGGCCCGCACCCCTGAGGGGTGCGGGCCACGCCCGTGTTCACGTGCGCCCGTACGGGGATCCGTACGGCGACCGCTTACTTACCGGCGAGAATCTCGCGCGCCAGCTTGGCGGTCTCGGTCGGCGTCTTGCCGACCTTCACGCCGGCGGCCTCGAGGGCCTCCTTCTTGGCCTGCGCGGTACCGGAGGAGCCGGAGACGATGGCGCCCGCGTGGCCCATGGTCTTGCCCTCGGGGGCGGTGAAGCCCGCGACGTAACCGACGACCGGCTTGGTGACGTTCTTCGCGATGAAGTCCGCCGCACGCTCCTCGGCGTCGCCGCCGATCTCACCGATCATCACGATCAGCTCGGTGTCCGGGTCGGCCTCGAAGGCCTCCAGGGCGTCGATGTGCGTGGTGCCGATGACCGGGTCGCCACCGATGCCGACGGCGGAGGTGAAGCCGATGTCACGGAGCTCGTACATCATCTGGTAGGTCAGCGTGCCCGACTTGGACACGAGACCGATCTTGCCGGGCTTGGTGATGTCGCCCGGGATGATGCCGGCGTTGGACTGGCCGGGGGTGATCAGACCCGGGCAGTTCGGGCCGATGATCCGGGTCTTGTTGCCCTTGGCGGTCGCGTACGCCCAGAAGGCGGCGGAGTCGTGCACCGCGATGCCCTCGGTGATGACGACGGCCAGCGGGATCTCGGCGTCGATCGCCTCGACCACGGCGGCCTTGGCGAAGGCCGGCGGGACGAAGAGGACGGAGACGTTGGCGCCCGTCTTCTCCATCGCCTCGGCGACGGAACCGAAGACCGGGACCTCGGTGCCGTCGAAGTCGACGGTGGTGCCGGCCTTGCGCGGGTTCACGCCGCCGACGATGTTGGTGCCGTCAGCCAGCATCAGCTTGGTGTGCTTCATGCCCGTGGCACCGGTCATGCCCTGGACGATGACCTTGCTGTCCTTGTTGAGGAAGATAGCCATGTGAGTCTGTGACCTCTGCCCTTACTTCGCAGCCGCGAGCTCGGCGGCCTTGTCGGCCGCGCCGTCCATGGTGTCCACGCGCTGGACCAGCGGGTGGTTGGCGTCCGAGAGGATCTTGCGACCCAGCTCGGCGTTGTTGCCGTCGAGACGGACGACCAGCGGCTTGGTGACCGCCTCGCCCTTGTCCGCGAGCAGCTGCAGCGCCTGGACGATGCCGTTGGCGACCTCGTCGCACGCGGTGATGCCGCCGAAGACGTTGACGAAGACGGACTTGACGTCCGGGTCGCCGAGGATGATCTCGAGACCGTTGGCCATGACGGCGGCGGAGGCGCCACCGCCGATGTCCAGGAAGTTGGCGGGCTTGACGCCACCGTGGTTCTCGCCGGCGTACGCGACGACGTCGAGGGTGCTCATGACGAGACCCGCGCCGTTGCCGATGATGCCGACCTCACCGTCGAGCTTGACGTAGTTGAGGTTCTTCGCCTTGGCGGCGGCCTCGAGCGGGTTCGCGGCCGCGTGGTCCACGAACTCCTCGTGACCCGGCTGGCGGAACTCGGCGTTCTCGTCGAGCGAGACCTTGCCGTCGAGCGCGATGACGTCGCCGTTGGCGACCTTCGCGAGCGGGTTGACCTCGACGAGGAGCGCGTCCTCGGCGATGAAGGTCGCCCACAGGGTCACGAGGACCTCGGCGACCTTCTCGGCGACCTCGGCCGGGAACTGCGCCAGCGCGACGATCTCGCGGGCCTTCTCGATGGTCACGCCCTCGTTGGCGTTCACCGGGACCTTGGCGAGCTTCTCCGGGGTCTCCTCGGCGACCTGCTCGATGTCCATGCCGCCCGCGACGGACGCCATGGCGAGGAAGGTGCGGTTGGTCCGGTCGAGGAGGTACGAGACGTAGTACTCCTCCAGGATCTCCGGAGCCGTCTCGGCGATCATCACCTTGTGGACCGTGTGGCCCTTGATGTCCATGCCGAGGATGTCCGTCGCCCGGGCGACGGCCTCGTCCGGGGTGGCGGCCAGCTTCACGCCGCCGGCCTTGCCGCGGCCGCCGACCTTCACCTGCGCCTTGACGACCGACTTGCCGCCCAGCCGCTCGGTGGCCTCGCGAGCCGCCTCAGGCGTGTCGATGACTTCACCGGCCAGCACCGGTACACCGTGCTTGGCGAAGAGGTCCCTCGCCTGGTACTCGAACAGGTCCACGCGCGTCCGTCCCTTGTCTTCAAAGATTCGCAGTGATTCGCGGTTGTCTGCTATCTGCGTGGGCGTGCCGCGGAGGGCAACGTGACGGCGCTGTCACAAGGAAGGCGCACACGGTGACCGTGGACGCGGCATGTCCGTCCCGCAGGTTATCCCCGAGGGCCGTGGGTCCCTAAATCGCAGATCACACCTGAGCGGTGATACCTGTCACAGAACACCTCACGGTTGAACTGGAAGTTCGTGTGATTCACCGATTCACAGCAGCAGACGGGACGCGCCGGCCGGGAAACCGTCAGGGGATCGGCAGGGGGCGCTTCTCCAGCGCCGCGGCCATCACCTCCGGGAACAGGTCGGGAGTGCAGGCGAAGGCCGGTGCCCCAAGTGCCGCAAGGGCTGCGGCGTGCTCGCGGTCGTAGGCCGGGGCGCCCTCGTCGGACAGGGCCAGGAGGGTCACGAACTCCACGCCCGCCCCCTTCATCGCGGCGACCCGCTTGAGCATCTCGTTGCGGATTCCGCCCTCGTAGAGATCACTGATGAGGACGACGACGGTGTCGGCGGGCCGGGTGATCTTCGATTGGCAGTAGGCGAGCGCGCGGTTGATATCGGTGCCACCGCCCAATTGGGTGCCGAAGAGCACGTCGACCGGGTCGTCGAGCTGGTCGGTCAGATCGACGATCGCGGTGTCGAAGACGACCAGACGGGTGGCGAGGGAACGCATGGAGGCGAGGACCGCGCCGAAGACGGAGGCATAGACGACGGAGGCCGCCATCGAACCCGACTGGTCGATGCAGAGGATCACCTCCTTCTTCACCGATTGCGCCGCCCGGCCGTACCCGATCAGCCGCTCGGGGACGACGGTGCGGTACTCGGGCAGGTAGTTCTTGAGATTGGCCTTGATCGTGCGGTTCCAGTCGATGTCGTGGTGGCGGGGCCAGCTGATCCGGGCGGAGCGGTCCAGGGCGCCGGTGAGCGTCGCCCGGGTGCGGGTCGCGAGCTTCTTCTCCAGCTGCTCGACCACCTTGCGGACCACGGCCCGCGCCGTCTCCTTCGTCGTCTCGGGCATCGCCTTGTTCAGCGAGAGCAGGGTGCCGACCAGGTGCACGTCCGGTTCGACGGCCTCCAGCATCTCCGGCTCCAGCAGCAGGGCGGCCAGGCCCAGCCGCTCGATGGCATCGCGCTGCATGACCTGGACCACGGAGCTCGGGAAGTACGTACGGATGTCCCCGAGCCAGCGCGCCACATTCGGCGCGGACCCGCCGAGCCCGGCCGACCGAGCCCCCGACGTCCTGCGGGACCCCGATTCGCCGCCCCCGCCGTACAGCGCGCCGAGCGCGGCGTCCATCGCCGCGTCCCGCCCGGTCAGCGCGCACCCGGTGCCGTCCGCCTCACCCCCGCCGAGCACCATCCGCCACCGCCGCAACCGCTCGCCTCCGACGAGGTCGCCGGTGTGCTGCTCTCCCGCACTCACGTCCGTACCGTTCACGTCCCTGTCCCCCTGCACTCGTCGTACCTCCCTTTCAGCCCCGCCGGCGTTTGAGGCGCGGGGGCCCGGGGGCAGCGCCCCCGCAACGGCGCCGCACGCCCCCTCAGGCCGCCGCGAGCAGCATCCGCACCAGCCCCACCACCGCATCCGCCCGCTCCGGGTCCAGCTCCGGGGCGAAGCCCGCAGGGGCGGCGGATGCCGAACCCGCCGCCACCGCCCCGCCGGGACCGCGTCGCACCAACTCGCCCAAGGTCCGCTTCACACCCGGCTCGTACGCCCCGAACGTCCGCCGCAACAGCGGAAGCACATCGGTGAACGCCCGCTCCGGCACCCCGACCAGCCAGGTGTCGATCAGGCCCAGCAGCCGGTCGTCGTGGACCAGCAGCGTGCCCCCGCCGGAGCTGCCCCCCGCGAAGCCCTCGATCCAGCCCGCCGCGTCGGCCGGGGAGGACACCGGGGACAGGGCGAGCCCCATCAGCCGGGCCGTCTCCTCGGCCGGCAGCCGCCCGTCGTCGAGGAGCAGCCGGGCCGCCCGGCCGCGGATCACGCCGGGCACGGTGTCCCGGTCGGCCAGCACCGTGAGCACCGCGGACCAGCGCTCCCGCAGCCCCTCGTCGGTGTCCGCCAGCAGCCCGATCGCCCCGTGCACCCCGTCCACGTGGCCGCGCATCTCCGCCGCCGCGTCGGCGTCCAGTCCGGCCGTGCAGGCCGAGGGCAGCGCCACGCATATCCGCTCGGCGAGCCCGGCCGCCACGGCGCCGAGCGCCGTCGCGTCGGTGCCGCGGACGTCCCCGTACCGCAGCGAACGGGCCAGGGCCGGCAGCGCCTTGGCGAGCCGCGCCACGTCGGTGTCCAGCGCGGCCCGGTCCGCGAGGGCCCGCAGTACGGCGGGCAGCGCCTGCGCGAGCCCGGCCAGCAGGCACTGCTCGGCCAGGGCCGTCACCTCGCCCAGCTCCTCGGCCCCGGCGGCGTCCGCCTCGGCCTTGGCGGTGGCCGCGCCGAGGACGGTGGTCCCCCAGATGCCGGCCTCGGCGATCCGCACCGACAGCTCCGGCTCCCACCGCAGCCGCCAGGTCTCCCGGAAGGTTCCGGTGCCGGCCCGGGACGCGGTGGGGGTGCCCCAGCCGATGCCGAGCATCCGCAGCCGGTGCAGCAGCAGGGACTTCGCCGTGTCGGTGTCCTTGCGCAGGTCCAGTTCCAGCTCGCGGTCCTGCGCCTCGGCCTTGAGTCGCAGCGTGCGCTGCTGTCGTGTCAGGTCGCGGTGGAGGGGTACGACGGGGGCTCCGTCGGGGACCTCGCCGAGCACGTCGCCGACGACGAGCCGGTCCTCGATCAGTGCGAGCGGTATGTCGGAGCCGTCGCACATCACCGCCCGGACCGCTTCCAGGGTCTCCGTCAGGCCCGGCAGCGGCCGGCCGCGCATCGCGGCGAGGGTCTCGGCCAGCCGGACCGCCTCGATGACGTGTGCCGAGGAGACCTGCCGGTCCTCCTCGCGCAGCAGTCCGGCGACCTTGGTCAGCCACCGCTCGACGGGCCGGTCCCGGGCGGTGAAGAGGTGGGCGTACCAGCCGGGGGAGGTGATTCCCGCGCCGTATCCGCCGGCCCGGGCGAGCCTGCGGTGGGTCCAGGGCACCCAGGTGGTCTCCACCTTGACCTTCGGCAGGCCGCTCAGCAGGGCCTTGTCGGCGGCCACGGTGGTTCTGGCCCGCAGTGCGGGCACGTGCCAGGCCCCGCACACCACGGCGTAGGCGTCGCCGAACTCCCGGCGGGCGGCCCGCATCCGCTGCCGCATGTACGCCTCGCGCACCAGGTCGCGCCGGTGGCCCCCGTCGCCGTACGCCTCGCGCAGGGCGCCCATGGCGTCCCCGAGCGCCTCGAAGGCGCCGAGTACGTCCTGCCCCGCGCCCCGTGCGCCGCGGTGCTCGACCACGTCCTCCCACCAGCGCTCGGGATCGTCGTACCCGGCGGTCTCGGCGAGCACGGCGAGCGGGTCCAGCCGGACGGTGTCGGACGCGTCCCCTTCCGGCCCGTCCGCTCCGGTGGCGAGCGAGTGCGCCGCCGGGAGGTCGATGAACCGGACCGGGACGTCGTGCTCCTGGGCCCAGCGGATGGCCACCCACTCGGGCGAGAAACCGGCCAGCGGCCAGAACGCGGCCCGGCCCGGATCGTCCGCGGCGTGCGCGAGGAGCGCGACCGGCGGTCGCATCCCCTTCTCGGCGGCGAGCGGCAGCAGCGCGTCCCCCTCGGGCGGACCCTCGATCAGTACCGCCTCGGGCCGGGCCGCCTCCAGGGCCGCGCGGACGGCGCGGGCCGAGCCGGGTCCGTGGTGCCGTACGCCGAGCAGCAGCGGGCCCTGCGACGGGCTCGGGCTCATACCGTCACCTCCCGGCAGGCCCGGTAGAAGTCCTTCCAGCCGTCGCGCTCACGGACCACGGCCTCCAGGTACTCCTGCCAGACCACCTTGTCGGCCGCGGGGTCGCGGACGACGGCGCCGAGGATCCCGGCGGCCACGTCGGAGGGGCGCAGCACGCCGTCCCCGAAGTGGGCGGCCAGGGCCAGGCCGCCGGTGACGACGGAGATGGCCTCGGCGGTGGACAGCGTGCCGCTGGGCGACTTCACCTTCGTGCGGCCGTCGTCGGTGACCCCGTCGCGCAGCTCGCGGAAGACGGTGACGACGCGGCGGATCTCCTCCAGGCCCTCGGGCGCGGCCGGCAGGTCGAGGGCGCGGCCCATCTGGTCGACGCGGCGGGCGACGATGTCGACCTCGGCGTCGGCGGTGGCGGGCAGGGGCAGCACCACGGTGTTGAAGCGGCGGCGCAGCGCGCTGGACAGTTCGTTCACCCCGCGGTCCCGGTCGTTGGCGGTGGCGATGAGGTTGAAGCCGCGCACGGCCTGCACCTCTTCGCCGAGTTCCGGTATCGGCAGGGTCTTCTCGGACAGGACGGTGATGAGGGTGTCCTGGACGTCGGCGGGGATGCGGGTCAGTTCCTCGACGCGGGCGGTCATGCCCTCGGCCATGGCCCGCATGACGGGGCTGGGGACGAGCGCCTCGCGGCTGGGGCCGTGGGCGAGCAGCCGGGCGTAGTTCCAGCCGTAGCGGATGGCTTCCTCGGGGGTGCCGGCGGTGCCCTGGACGAGGAGGGTGGAGTCTGCGCTCACGGCCGCCGCGAGGTGTTCGGAGACCCAGGTCTTGGCGGTGCCGGGGACGCCCAGCAGGAGGAGGGCGCGGTCGGTGGCCAGGGTGGTGACGGCGACCTCGACGATGCGGCGCGGCCCCACGTACTTGGGTGTGATCACCGTGCCGTCGTCGAGGGTGCCGCCGAGCAGGTAGGTGGCGACGGCCCACGGGGAGAGCTTCCAGCGGGTCGGGCGGGGCCGGTCGTCGGCGGCCGCCAGGGCTTTCAGTTCGTGTGCGAAGGCGTCTTCGGCGTGCGGTCGCAGAGCCTCTGCTCGCTGCTCGTTCTCGGGCATGGTCATGGTCCCCCTCCAAAGCTCGGCAGCCGCTCCCGACTGCTGACCCCACGGTGCACCACGCCACTGACAACGACCCCGGGTGACAGCGTTGTTGCTGGTCAGAGCGATTGTCAGTGGGGGTCTCTACGGTGGTTCACATGACTGATCAGGGGGACCGCTGGACAGCGGAACAGGTACTGGATCTGGCTCCTGACGACGCCTCACGCAAGGCGGGGGGCAGACTCGGCGGGGCAGGGCCGTGGTTGCAGATCGGAGGTTCCGCTTCCGGTTCTGTGTGGGGGTTGTGCAAGGGCAGCGGCAGCAAGCCGTACCGCACGGTCGTGGACCTGACGGGCCCCGCGTACAAGTGCTCCTGCCCGAGCCGGAAGTTCCCCTGCAAGCACGCGCTGGGGTTGCTGCTGCTCTGGTCGGCCGAGGGGGTGGGCGAGCCGGGCGAGGCTCCGGAGTGGGCCGCACCGTGGCTGGCGGACCGGGCGGCCAAGGCGGCGCGGCCGCCCGGTGGGAGGGCCGCCCCGGTCGACGAGGAGGGCGCTCGGAAACGGGCCGAGCGGCGGGCGGCGCGCGTGGGGGCGGGCGTCATCGAGCTGGAACAGCGGCTCGCCGATCTGCTGCGGGGCGGCCTTGCGGGCCAGGAGCAGGTCGGATACGCGGGGTGGGAGGAGACGGCGGCCCGCATGGTCGACGCCCAGGCTCCCGGACTGGCCGGGCGGGTAAGGGAGTTGGGGACGATACCCAGTTGCGGCCCCGGCTGGCCCGCCCGGATGCTGGAGGAGGCGGCGCTGCTGCACCTGCTCGACCGGGCGTGGTTGGGGGTGGCCGGGCTGCCGGGAGAGTTGGCGGCAACGGTGCGCAGCCGCGTGGGACTGCCGGCCTCCGGGGAGGGGGAGGCCGTACGGGACCGGTGGCTGGTGCTCGCCCGGTACGACACGGTGTCGCCGGACGGTCGGCTCACCACCCGCCGGACATGGCTGCGCGGGCTGGCGGGCGGGCGACCGGCGCTGGTGCTGGACTTCGGACCGCCCGGGCGGCCACCGGGGCCGGCGCTTCCGATGGGGCTGGCGCTGGAGGCGGAGATGCGCTTCCGGCCCGGGTCTGCGGGGTTGCGGGCGGACCTCGGTGAGAGGTTCGCGGCAGCCGTGCCGTGCGCGGAGGTGCCGGCCGGGGTGAGCACGGGGGCGGCGCTGGAGGCGTACGGGGCGGCGCTGCGGCAGGACCCGTGGCTGGAGTCCTGGCCGGTGGTGCTCGGTCCGGTGGTTCCGATACCGGGAGAGCTCGGCTGGCAGCTGGCGGACGCGGAGGGCACCTGCGCACTGCCGGTGCCCCTGACCGGGGGTGGTGGCCGCTCCCGCGGGGGGCTGTGGCAGCTGGCGGCGTTGTCGGGCGGGGGCCCGGTGACGGTGTTCGGCGAATGCGGCCACCGTGGCTTCACCCCCCTGACGGCCTGGCAGCCGGACTCGACCGAGCCCGTCGCCCTGTCCTGATCAGGGCCGGAAGAAAGAAGCACATCGCAGGGGGCCTGGGGGGTCCTGTGCCGTCACAAGGGGGCGGCGGCAAAGGAAGACGTACGGCGCCGGGGGGCGCCGCACGCGAAACGACGACGAGCCGGGGGGCTTGCATGAACGACAACCACGCCAGCTGAGCAGGCGGACGGGGACATCGACAGCTCCGGTCCCGCGGAGGGGGCGGGACCGGAGCCCATGACACGACGAACGACCGACGACGAGCGACGAGCGACGAGCGACGAGGGAGGGGCCCGATGGACCAGGGTGACGAGGGGTACGGGGAGTGGGAGGAGCTGGTCGCCACCGCGCTGCTGGGCACCGAGCGGCGCCGGGGCGGGGGCCCGGCGGGCTCGCCGGAGGCGCTGCTGGACGCGGCGGCCGTACATGCCGTACGGCGCCGGGCCGGGCTGCGACCGGCCGAGGCCGGGCCGCGCCCAGATCCCGCGCCCCACGACCCCCGGCCGGCGCCACCGGAGGCGGCCGGCCGCAGGTTGGCGCAGTTGCTGGCCGGGCGGAGCGGTCCGGTGGCCGGCGGCGGGCGGCGCGGGAGCGCTCCGGACCTGACGGAGCTGTTGCCGCAGTGGCTGGCCGCGGCCGCGCGGCACGGCTTCCGGTCACCGGCCGCGCTCGTACCGGCGTTGCTGGACGCCGCCCGAGCCCGTACGGACCTTCGGCCTCAGGCCTTGGCCCTGGCCGGGACGCGGGGGTTGTGGCTGGCGCGGATGAATCCGGACTGGCGGTTCGCCCTGCGCGGGGGTTCGGGCGGCGCCGGGGAGCTGCCCGCGGTGACGGACCGGGCAGCGGTGGAACGACTGTGGCAGGAAGGGCTGTTCGCGGAGCGGGTCGCCCTGCTCGGGGCCGTCCGCGCCCATGAGGCGGCGGCCGCGCCGCGGCTGTTGACGACGACCTGGGCCACCGAACGGGCCGAGGACCGGCTGATGTTCCTCGATTCCCTGAGGGTGGGGCTGTCGATGGAGGACGAGCCCTTCCTGGAGGCGGCGTTGGGTGACCGTAGCCGCAATGTCCGTGCCACGGCCGCCGAGTTGCTCTCGGCGCTGCCGACCTCGGCGCTGGCGGGGCGGATGGCGGAGCGCGCACTGGCCTGCGTAGGACCCGAGGGGGTGACTCCGCCGGCCGAGTGCGACGCGGGGATGCTCCGTGACGGGGTGGTCAAGCGGCCGCCCGCCGGCCGCGGGGAGCGGGCCTGGTGGCTCGGCCAGTTGGTGGAGGCGGCGCCGCTGTCGTGTTGGCGGGAGCGGTTCGGGGGGCTCGACCCGGCGGAGACAGTGGCGCTGCCGGTGGCCGCGGGCGACGGCTGGACGGAGGAGTTGCACGCGGCGTGGTGCCGGGCCGCCGTGCGTCAGCGCGACGCGCCGTGGTCGCGGGCCCTGCTCGGCCCGCCGTCCGCGCCGCCCGCGGCGGGACCGGGCACGGCCTCGCTCGCGGAACGGGCCAAGTTGCTGGAGACCCTCCCGCACGCGGAGCGGGCGGAGTGGGTCGCGGAGTTCATACGGGCCCACGGGCTGTCGGAGGCGTTCCAGCTGCTCGGGGTGTGCGTGGTGCCGTGGGCGGGGGCGCTGGGCCGGGCGGTCGTGGACGCGTTGGACACGGCCCGGGACGCGGGCAGCTACCCGTGGAGCTTCAGCGGGGTGATGGGCCTGGCGGAGCGTTGCCTCGATCCTGCGGAAGCGGGCCGCCTGGAGGCCCTGACCACGGCCGCGGAGGAGCTCCCGGACGGGACACCCGGCGCGGCCGCGTACTGGGCGGAGGCATTCCAGCGGCTCGTCTCGACCCTTCGCCTGCGCGCGACGATGCTGGCCGAACTGACGCCGGCGTAGCCCCTGCGGGGAAGCTCGGCCGCCTCTTGCCGATCTTGTCGCCGGGCCCGCGTCGTTCGGTGCCGGGCAGCGAGGGCGCGGCACGATCCGACAGGGACGACCTGGGCCGGAGCGCGCCGGGCCACGCACCTGGACCCGCCCCGAGGCCCGCGCCTCGAACGTCGCCGAGGCCGAATGCGGGCGTCGCGGGGCCGCGCGGCCCGAAGTCCGGTGCTCCACCGAGCCGTCCGAGCCGTCCGAGCCGTCCGAGCCGTCCGAGCCGCAACGGCTCGCCGGGCCGCGCGGGCGCTGCCCGACGCCGCCCGGCGCTGCCTGGCGCCGCCCGGTTCCTGCCGAACCGCCGAAGGCTACTGGCGGACGTGGGCGTTGACCCACTCCACGATGGCGGTCGTCGTCGCGCCCGGCGTGAAGATCTCGGCCACGCCCTTCTCCTTCAGAGGGGCGATGTCGTCCTCGGGGATGATGCCGCCGCCGAAGACCTTGATGTCCTCCGCGTCGCGCTCCTTGAGGAGTTCCAGCACGCGCGCGAACAGCGTGTTGTGGGCGCCGGAGAGGATCGAGAGGCCGATCGCGTCGGCGTCCTCCTGGATGGCGGTGTCCACGATCTGCTCGGGGGTCTGGTGGAGGCCGGTGTAGATGACCTCCATGCCCGCGTCCCGCAGCGCTCGCGCGATCACCTTGGCCCCGCGGTCGTGGCCGTCGAGACCCGGCTTGGCCACCACCACACGGATCGGACCGGTCACACCCATCGCACTGCCTCCCGAGTGAACGAACGTTAAGTACAGCATCGCGCACGCCGCCGTTTCGCGGTCGACCACGAGGGGGAAATCACACGTGGGACGGCATTGCGCCACCGTGCCGACAGCCGCACGGCACGGTGGTGCGACCGCCGCGGTCCCGCTGAGGCTCAGGGGAGGCCGTCGATGGGGCTGTCCATACCCATGTCCATGCCCTTGTCCGGCGCCGCGCTGCGGGCCGGCGCACTCGAGGTGATGGTGTTCGGCGGGCACATCCTGCTGTATCCCACCGGAGTGTGCCAGGAAAAGGTCACCGCCCGCCCGCCCGCGACACGGCCGCCGGTCCTCCTCCTCCACGGATTCACCGACAACCGGTCGGTCTTCGTCCTGCTGCGCCGCGCCCTCGGGGCGGGAGGCCGGCACGTGGAGGCGTACAACTACTCGCCCTTCACCCTCGACCTGCGCGTCACCGCCCGCCATCTCGCCCGGCGTGTCGAGGAGCTGTGCGAACGCACCGGCCAGGAGCGGGTGGATCTGGTCGGGCACAGCCTGGGCGGACTGGTCGGCCGGTACTACGTGCAGCGACTCGGCGGCGACAGCCGCGTCCGGACCCTCGTCACCCTCGGCACCCCGCACTCCGGCACCCGGGTCGCCCCCTTCATGGACGCGCACCCGCTGATCCGCCAGATACGCCCGGACTCCGAGGTGCTGGCCGAGCTCGCCTCACCCGCTCCCGGCTGCACCACCCGGTGCGTGGCGTTCTGGAGCGAGTTCGACGCCATCATGACTCCGGTCGGGACCGCGCGGATCGAGCACCCGGATCTGTGTGTGGAGAACGTGCAGGTCACCGGTATCGGACATCTTGCGCTGGCCGTCCATCCCGCCGTCATCGCGGCGGTCCGGCGCGCCCTCGACGGGCCCGGTCTGGTCGCCGTCACGGGCGCCGACGCCGCCTCCGTCGCCTAGCCGACGAGCGACCGGCAGTCGAACTAATTTCGAACTCAAGGCCAAGGGTCCGCATTTCGGCGACCGAAAGACGGCCGAATGCCCGGTTCCGGAGATCTGGGGACCCGGCGAAGATTGTCGTGGCGAGTAACCGCCGGGTACAGTCACGCCACTGCTCTCCTCCGGTGAACCTTGCGTTCCCGGCCACCCAGGCCCCCACTGCCGAGGCGAAAGAGAAGTTGGTGAACGACCGCCCCACGTCGGGCCAGTATCCGGATCCCGGGTACGACGGCCTTTCCACCACCGCTTTCGCTGGTGATTCCACCTACCCTGCCTATGAAACGCAGGGTCAGGGAGTCAACTACGCCGCCTACGGTTCTTACGAAACGGGCGCGTACGACGCCACCGCGTGGGCCTCGCAGGACAGTTACCTGTCCACGATCCCGACCCAGGCCGCCCCCGAGGACACCACCGGGAGCTGGGACGCGAGCGCCTGGAGCACGCCGAGCGCGGACCACTCCGGTTACACGCAGTACCAACAGCCCTCCTTCGGCTACGACACCTCCGGCGAGCACACCGGGCACTGGGCGATGCCGGGCTACGGCACCACCGGCACCGAGACCGGCGCCTACGACGCCACCGCCTGGAACACCGTCGCCGAGGCCCCGGCCCAGCCCGAGGTCGCCTACGGGTACGAGTACCAGCCCGCGCCGGAACCCGCGCAGCAGGAGTACACGTACCAGGCGACCACCGTCGGCTACGCCTACGAGGCCACCCAGGCCGTGGTCGTCGACGCCGGCCACCAAGGCAACTTCGAGACCGGCTTCGACACCGGTTTCGACGCCGGGTCCGCCGCCTACAGCGAGACCGCCGTCTTCGAGGTGCTCTCCGAGGACACGCCGCAGGTCCACGACGCACACCAAGCGCACGAGGCGCCCGAGGCGTTCGAACTGCCCGACGCCCACGACCTGCCCGAGGTCCACGACCTCCCCACCCAGACCATGCCCGTGACCTCGACCCCGCGCTCCGCGCGCCGGACGGGCGCCAAGGGCAACGGCAAGGCCGGCGCCGCCGCCAAGGCGAGCGGTGGCGGCGCGGGCAGCAGTGGCAACAGCCGTCGCCGCAACCCGGCGAAGCGTTCCGCCCTGCTGACCGTGGCCGTGCCCTCCGCCTGCGTGATGGGTGTCGCGGGCGTCGCGGCCGCCTCCGTCGGCGGCCTCACCGACACGGATCGGCCCGCCGAGGCGCCCACCACGCTGGCCGCGCCCGACCCGGCCTCGGTGAAACCGGTCGCGGCGAACACCAAGCTCGACACCCAACTGGTCGCGCTCAGCGCCGACGCGGGCGACTTCGCGGACCGCGCGAGCCGTACGCAGGAGCGCATCGACCTGCGCGAGCGCCAGGAAGAGGAAAAGAAGAAGAAGGCGGAGGAGGCCGCGGCCAAGGAGGCCGCCCGCCCGAAGTTCGCCATCCCGGTCGAGCAGCACGGTCTGAGCGCCAACTTCGGTCAGGCCGGCGGCATGTGGATGTCGGTGCACACCGGCATCGACTTCCCGGTCTCCTACGGCACCCCGGTCATGTCGGCCACCGACGGCACCGTGCGCACCCAGTACAACAGCGCTTACGGGAACATGGCGATAGTGACCGCGCCCGACGGCACCGAGACCTGGTACTGCCACCTCAGCTCCACCAAGATCCGCGGCGGCAAGGTCAAGGCGGGCGACGTCATCGCCTACTCGGGCAACTCGGGCAACTCCACCGGCCCGCACCTGCACTTCGAGGTCCGGCCCGGCGGCGGGTCCGCGATCGACCCCCTGCCCTGGCTGCGCAGCCACGGTCTGGACCCGACGTAACTCCCGTACCCCAGCACCTGATCCGAGCGCCGCGCGGCCCGAAGGCCGCGCGGCGTTCGTCGTCCTGCAGCGTCCTAGAGCTTCTGCACCGGCGCGTAGCGCAGCAGCAGCCGCTTGGGCTTGTCGTCCCCGAAGTCGATGGTGGCCTGCGCGTCCGCGCCCGCGCCCTTGACCTCCATGACGGTGCCGAGTCCGAACTGGTCGTGCGTGACCCGGTCCCCGACCACCAGGGCGATGACCGGCTTGTCGGCGGCCCGCCGCGTCGCGAAGCCGGACGGCCCCGACTTCGTACGCGACGAGGACAGGAACGCCTCGGGCGAGGTGCCGAACGTCGCCTTGCCCGATCCGGACGACGACGATCCGTATCCCGAGCTCCGCATCGGACCCGCCGGCTTCTGCGTCGCGCCCGTCCGCTTCCACTGGAGGTACTCGGCCGGGATCTCCTCCAGGAACCGTGACGGCGGGTTGTACGAGGGCGTGCCCCACGCGCTGCGCATGCTGGAGCGCGTCAGGTACAGCCGCTCCCGCGCCCGGGTGATGCCCACGTAGGCGAGGCGGCGCTCCTCCTCCAGCTCCTTGGTCTGGCCCAGCGCCCGCATGTGCGGGAAGACCCCGTCCTCCATGCCGGTCAGGAAGACCACCGGGAATTCGAGGCCCTTGGCGGTGTGCAGGGTCATCAGCGTGATGACGCCCGTGCCCTCGGTGTCCTCGTCCGGGATCTGGTCGGAGTCGGCGACGAGCGCGACCTGCTCCAGGAACTCGGCCAGGGTGCCGGACCCGGGAGCCGGGGCGCCGGTCTCGGCGGCTTCGGCGGCCGCGGCCTCCCGCGCCTGCTCGAACTCCAGCGCCACGGCCGCGAGCTCCTGCAGGTTCTCGATGCGCGTCTCGTCCTGCGGGTCGGTCGAGGCCTGCAGTTCGGCGAGGTAGCCCGTCCGCTCCAGCACCGCTTCCAGTACCACCGCCGGGCCCGCGCCCGAGTCGACGATCGTGCGCAGCTCCTCCATCAGCACGTTGAACCGCTTCACCGCGTTGGTGGAGCGGGCGGCCATGCCGAAGGCCTCGTCCACGCGGCGCAGGGCCTGCGGGAAGGTGATCTTCTCGCGCATCGCGAGGGCGTCGATCATCGCCTCGGCGCGTTCGCCGATGCCGCGCTTGGGCACGTTCAGGATGCGCCGCAGCGGGACGTTGTCCTCGGGGTTCGCCAGGACGCGCAGGTACGCGAGGACGTCGCGGACCTCCTTGCGCTCGTAGAAGCGGACGCCGCCGACGACCTTGTACGGCAGTCCGACCCGGATGAAGATCTCCTCGAACACGCGGGACTGCGCGTTGGTCCGGTAGAAGATCGCCACGTCGCCGGCCTTGGCGTCGCCCGCGTCCGTCAGCCGGTCGATCTCGTCGGCGACGAACTGGGCCTCGTCGTGCTCGGTGTCCGCGACGTAGCCGGTGATGACGGCGCCGGTGCCGGCCTGGGTCCACAGGTTCTTGGCGCGGCGGTTCTCGTTGCGCTCGATGACCGCGTTGGCCGCGGAGAGGATCGTCTGCGTGGAGCGGTAGTTCTGCTCCAGCAGGATCGTCGTCGCGTCCTTGTAGTCCTCCTCGAACTGGAGGATGTTGCGGATGGTCGCGCCGCGGAAGGCGTAGATCGACTGGTCGGCGTCACCCACGACGCACAGCTCGGCCGGGGGCAGGTCCGGATAGCCGGTGCCGACCAGCTCGCGCACCAGCGTGTACTGCGCGTGGTTGGTGTCCTGGTACTCGTCGACCAGGACGTGCCGGAAGCGGCGCCGGTAGTGCTCGGCGACGTCCGGGAACGCCTGGAGCAGGTGGACCGTGGTCATGATGATGTCGTCGAAGTCGAGGGCGTTGGCCTCGCGCAGCCGCCCCTGGTACATCGCGTACGCCTGGGCCAGGGTCTTCTCGAAGCCGTCCACGGCCTGGTCGGCGAAGGCTTCGTCGTCGATCAGCTCGTTCTTCAGGTTCGAGACCTTGGCGTTGAAGGCCTTCGGCGGGAACTTCTTCGGGTCCAGGTCCAGGTCGCGGCAGACGAGCGCCATCAGGCGCTTCGAGTCGGCCGCGTCGTAGATCGAGAACGAGGACGTGAAGCCGAGCCGCTTGGACTCGCGGCGCAGGATGCGTACGCACGCGCTGTGGAAGGTGGAGACCCACATGGCGTTCGCGCGCGGGCCGACCAGGCCCTCGACGCGCTCCTTCATCTCACCGGCGGCCTTGTTGGTGAAGGTGATCGCCAGGATCTGGCCGGGGTGGACGTTGCGCGCGGACAGCAGGTGTCCGATGCGGTGGGTCAGCACGCGGGTCTTGCCGGAGCCGGCGCCGGCCACGATGAGCAGCGGGGAGCCGGCGTGGACCACGGCCGCGCGCTGCTCCTCGTTGAGTCCGTCCAGGAGCGTCGCCGGGTCGATGACGGGCCTGGGGGCGCCGTCCCGGTAGTACGCGTCCCCGCTCATGGGTACGTCGAACTGCCCCCCGAAGAGATCGTCCGCGCCCGCTTCGGGGGCGGCGTGGTCCTCGGGCGGCGGCGGGACCTCGTCGGAGGGGGTGAGGTCCGTCAGGAAACTGTCGTCAAAGAGGCTGCTCATCGCATTCCGAGTCTAGGGGGCGGGACCGACAGGCCAGCACGAGTTCGAGCAGACCGGGAAAACGGAGCTCCAGGTCCTCGCGGCGCAGCGCGAGGAAGAGCTTGCGGCCCTGGGGGCGCTGACAGATGAGCCCGCTCTCGCGCAGCGTCTTGAGGTGGTGCGTGACGCTGGATCGGGGCAGGTCGGGGACGACCTCGCCGCAGAACGCCTCCTCGCCGGAGGCCAGCTTGCGGACGATCTCCAGCCGGACGGGGTGTCCGAGCGCCGCCAGCACGTCGACCAGCTCGATGCGGTCTGCGGCGGGGTGGATCGGCTCGGCGGCGGCAGCAGGCATGACCCCACTGTACGCAGATCTCGTACGGACACCGCCCGACCGTTCGAAGATCTCGTACCGTCCGAACGCGTCCCGGCGCTTCGAGAGCGGCCGGAGGTCGTCACGGCCGGCGGCCGTCAGGGCCGGCGGCCGTCAGGGCCGGCGGCCGTCAGGGCCGGCGGCCGTCAGGGCCGGCGGCCGTCAGGGCCGGCGGCCGTCAGGGCCGGGGCCGACCCGCCCCCCGGGCCGACCGGGCCGCCTCGTACGCTCGACGCCATGGACGTACTCATCAGTGTCTTCGTCGGCCTGCACATCATCGGGATCGCCGCGCTCCTCGGTGGCTTCCTGACCCAGATGAAGGCGATGAGCGCGGGCACCGCCCGTTTCACGCCCGCCATGCTGCACGGTGCGCTCACCATGCTCGTCACCGGCGTCCTCCTGGTCGGCTTCAACCAGATGGACGGGACCCCCGTCAACAACGTCAAGGTCGGCGTGAAGCTCGCGCTCCTCTTCGTGATCCTCTGCCTCGTCTACGTCAAGCGCGACGAGGAGCACGTGGACAAGGCGATGTTCGGGGCGGTCGGCGGGCTGACCGTGATCAACATCTTCATCGCCCTTCTCTGGCACTGACCCACTCCACAACGATCCGCTCCGGTCCTCGAAGGCCGACTCCGGTCGTATCGAGCCACTTACGATCATCTCGTCATCCGCCCGTTACCTTCGGGTCTAGCGTCCTCCTCCAAGCACCGACAGAGGAAGGACGTGAGGCCCGCGTGGCCAGTCATCGAAAGCCCAGGCAGCGCCCGCTCTCCGGCGGCCCGGTACGGACGACCGCCGCCACCCTCGCCCTCGCGGGCGCTGCCACCGCCACCGCCCTCGAAGGCACCTCACAGGCCGACCCCCGGTCCACCCCTGCCCAGGTCAAGTCGGAGGTGGACCGGCTCTACGAGGAGGCCGAGGCGGCGACCGAGCAGTACAACGGGGCGAAGGAACAGGCGGACGAGGCCGAACGCGCGCTGACCGGACTGCGCGAGGAGACCGCCCGCAAGACCGACCAGCTCAACACCGCCCGCAGCGCGCTCGGAACGCTCGCCGCCTCCCAGTACCGCAGCGGGTCCCTGGGCACCGCCGTCCAGCTCGCGCTGGCCTCCGACCCGCAGGAGTACCTCTCCCAGGCCGCGTTCATCGCCCGCGCCGGGGACCGCAACGCCGCCGGGATCACCACCGTGCGCCGCCGGCTCGACGAGGTCGGCAAGCTCCGCGAGCAGGCCTCCGGGCGGCTCGCCGACCTCCGCTCCCGGCAGGCGGAACTCGCCGGGCACAAGACCGTGATCGAGGAGAAGCTCGCCGCCGCCAAGAACCTGCTGGCCCGGCTCACCGCCGAGGAGCGCGCCGCCTACGAGGCCGGGTCGCCCGGCGGATCTGCCACCGCACCCGCCGGATCCGCCGGATCGGTCCCGTCCCAGGGCGGCACGCCCCCGCCGCCGTCCGACGGTTCGCGCGCGGCCCGCGCCGTGGCCTTCGCCTACAGTGCGATCGGCAAGCCGTACGTCTGGGGTGCGACCGGCCCGGGCTCCTTCGACTGCTCCGGCCTGACCCAGGCGGCCTGGCGCTCGGCCGGGGTCTCGCTGCCCCGCACCACCTACACCCAGATCAACGCCGGCCGGCGCGTGTCCCGCGACCAGCTGGCCCCCGGCGACCTGGTGTTCTTCTACTCCGGGGTGACCCACGTCGGCCTCTACATCGGCAACGGTCAGATGATCCACGCCCCGCGCCCGGGATCGACGGTCCGGTTGGCGCCGATCGACTCGATGCCCTGGGCCGGCGCCTCCCGCCCCGCGTGACCCCTCAGCCCCGGGCGCAGTACTCGCAGGTCCCGCGCCGGCGGAGGTAGTAGCCGAGGGTGGCGGCGCCGAGTGCGGCTCCCCACACCACCCAGAGCATCGCCGGGTAGTTGGTCCCCCAGCCGAAGGGCTGGTCCCCGCCGCGGATCATCTGGAGGCCGCCGGGGATGAGCACGACGGCCACGAGCAGCGCCGGGACGATCGCGGTGGCGAGGGCGACCGGCTTGCCCGCCTTGAACGGCACCCACCGCGGCCAGACCTCGCCCCAGCGTGCGACCAGCCCGTGGGTCAGCACCCCGCCGACCGTCGACGCGATCGCGAGGCCCAGCCCGATGCCGAGCATGCCGGGGGTGTCCTGCATGTCCTTGAGGAACGCGTCGGTGATGCCCAGCGGGTAGCCGAGGAACCAGGCCACCCGGGTCACGTCGTACGGGATGCTCGACAGTACGGCGATCAGTACGGCCCTGCGCCCCCAGCGGGCCGCCGACTCCGGCGCGGTCCAGGCCGCGGCCCGTCCGCCGCGCCCGCAGTGCGCGCACAGTCCGCGGGTGCGCCGCTGGTACGCCAGCACGGCCAGGGTCCACAGGACACCGCCCAGGAACAGGACGAGCAGGTTGTCCCGGTGCCAGTAGAGGATGTCGCCGACCCCGTCCTGCGGGCCGGGCACCCCGGTGAAGGCGAACACCACCAGGAGCGGCGCGAAGGCGACCACGGCGATCAGCGTGTAGTCCTGCAGAACCACCGTGAGCGCGAGGGCCTGGGCCCAGCCGAAGCCGAGCAGGAACCGCCGGGCGGCCACGGTGCCCGCCGGGCGGCGTGCCATGAGTACCCCGCAGACCGCCCCCGCGAGACCGATCGCGGCGATGAGCGGGCCGACGACCGCGGCCTGGCTCGGTTCGAGGATCGAGCCGGTCGAGCGGTCCTTGGGGACCGGCCCGAAGGGGTAACCGCCGCCGCCCAGGGCCCAGTACAGGCCGGCCAGTCCGTAGGCGAGGGACCACGCGGCCGCCGCGTACGGAGCCCGGCGGGGCCAGCCCGACCACCACCGACGGCGCGCCGCCACCACCTGGTCCTGCTCGTTCCTGCTGCTCACCGCGTGTGCCATGACCCTGATCCCCCTCGATTCGTCGTGGGGACCAGCCTCCCGGCCTGCGGGTGGCGGGCACATCGACCGTTCGGCAGAGATCCGCGGCGGCCGGGGGCGCGGACGTCCGCCGATCGGCGGACGCAGGGGGCCGGGCGTTCGGGCCGCCCGGCCTAGGGCGCCTTGACCAGACCGCTCAGCCAGCCGAAGGTCTGCGGCAGTTGCTTGGACCACGATTCGAGGTTGTGCCCGCCGACGACCTTCTCCGCGTGCACCGTGGTCGGGCTCTTGGCGATCGCCTTGAGGTCCGTGCCCGACAGGTAGCCGTCCTGCTCGGCCCCCGACATCCACAGCGCCACCGGCGGCGGGGTGGGCGCGGCCTGGAGCAGGTTCTTCAGGTTGTGCGTGCGGCGCAGTTCGGGGTCCTTGGCGACCAGCGACGAGGGCTCCTGCCCTGGGTCGTTGTAGCCGGACAGGGAGACGGCCGCGCTGTAGCGGTCGGGGTGGGCGATGGCGAGCTTGGCGGCGCAGTACGCGCCGGCCGAGTAGCCGGCCACGCCCCAGCTGCGAGCCTCGTCCGAGACCCGGAAGTTGTCGACGACCATCTTGCGGACGTCGACACTGAACCAACTGTCCGCGTTGACCTTGCCGGGGAGGTTGGCGCAGCCGGTGTCGCCGTTGCCGAGCAGCATGGCGCGCGGCGAGACCAGGATGAACGGCTGGACCTTGCCGCTCTTCATCAGCGGCTCCAGCACCTCGTGCGCCTTGAGTCCCTGGAACCAGGACTTCCCCGTCCCCGGTATGCCCGGTATCAGCTCGACCACCGGGAACTTCTTGTCCTTGTAGGCCGGGTCGTCGTACTGCGGCGGCAGCCAGACCATGACGTCGCCCTTGACCCCGGAGATCTTGCCGTCGAGCTCGGTCTTCCGGACCCGCCCGCCGACCCCTTCCACCGGCTGGAACTGCTGGCGGACCTTCGGCGCCTCTTCCACCTTCTTGCCGCCGAGCCCGTCCGGACCGAGGTCGGGGGCGGCCGTGACGTAGGAGCCGGTGCCGAGCAGGTCGCTCCAGGAGGCGTAGAAGTGCTCGGCCCGGTTGACCGCGACGAACACCACGGCGACGGCCGTGACCTGGGCGAAGACCACCATCAGCGCGCGCAGCACCGTACGTACGGCGGCCGGGCCGCGCACCTTGCTCCAGACGGCAAGCGGAAGGACGACGGCTATCGCCGTCAGGGCGATCACCGTCGCGAAGAAGGGTGTACCGGTCAAGCTCATCACGCCAGCCTAGAGGGCGGCGTACGTGCTCCCGGTTGCCAGGTCGACCTGCGGCGTGGGTCACACCGCAGGTCAGAGGCCGGACGCCGGACTCAGACCAGGCGGCGGGCCGTCGCCCAGCGGGTCAGCTCGTGCCGGTTGGAGAGCTGGAGCTTGCGCAGGACGGCCGAGACGTGCGACTCGACCGTCTTCACGGAGATGAAGAGCTGCTTGGCGATCTCCTTGTACGCGTACCCGCGGGCGATCAGCCGCAGCACCTCGCGCTCGCGCTGCGTGAGCCGGTCCAGGTCCTCGTCGACCGGCGGCGCGTCCGTCGAGGCGAACGCGTCGAGCACGAAGCCCGCCAGCCGCGGCGAGAACACCGCGTCCCCGTCCTGCACCCGGAAGACCGAGTCCACCAGGTCGGTGCCGGTGATGGTCTTGGTGACGTACCCACGGGCACCGCCCCGGATGACCCCGATGACGTCCTCGGCCGCGTCCGACACCGACAGCGCCAGGAACCGCACCGGGTTCTCGGCCGCCGCCATCAGCGGAGCGCAGCGCCGCAGTACCTCGACGCCGCCGCCGCCGGGCAGGTGCACGTCGAGCAGGACCACCTCGGGCCGGGTGGCGGTGATGACCGTGACGGCCTGGTCCACGTCGGCCGCCTCGCCGACGACCTCGACGCCCGTCCGGTCGGTCTCGCCGATCTCGGCCTGCACTCCCGTACGGAACATCCTGTGGTCGTCGACGAGCACCACCCGGACACGCCTGGTCTCCCCCACGCCTGCGCTCTCTCCCGCCTCGGTCATGCTGTGTTCGCCGCCCTCTCCATCTCCAGCTCGACTTCCGTGCCGCCGTCGGGCGCGGACCGCAGCCGTGCGGTCCCGCCGTTGCGCTGCATCCGGCCGATGATCGATTCTCGTACGCCCATGCGGTCCCCGGGTACCGCGTCGATGTCGAAGCCCGGTCCACGGTCCCGTACGGACACGAACACCGTCTGCCCCTCGACCTCCGCGTACACCTGTACGGGCCCGCCCTCGCCACCGTACTTGGCGGCGTTGACCATCGCCTCGCGCGCGGCCTGTATCTGTGCCGCCAGCCGCTCGTCGAGCGGGCAGTCCCCGACGACCACGACCTCGATCGGGACGCCGTGGTGGTCCTCGACCTCGGCGGCGGTCTTCTTGACGGCCTCCGCGAGGGTGGCCGGCTCCTCCGCCTCGTCCTTGCCGGTGCCCTCCGGCTTGTAGAGCCAGTTCCGCAGCTCGCGTTCCTGCGCCCGCGCCAGGCGGCGTACCTCGGAGACGTCCTCCGCGTTGCGCTGGATCAGGGTGAGGGTGTGCAGCACCGAGTCGTGCACGTGGGCGGCGACCTCGGCGCGCTCCTGGGCGCGGATGCGCATCAGGCGTTCCTCGGACAGGTCCTGGGTCATCCTGATCAGCCAGGGTCCGGCGAGCAGGGCCACACCGACGAGGACGGCGAGGGTGGCGGTCAGGACGTTGCCGAGCTGTGCGGCGGAGCCCCGTACGACGATGAAGACGGTCAGGCCCACCCCGACCAGGGCGACGCCGGCCAGCGCCCGCGCCACCTGGAAGAGCCGTCCGTGCCGTCCGGCGGCCGTCGACCAGTGGGCGCGGCGGGCGTTGTCGGCCTGCCGCCATACGAGCACGACCCCCGCCCCGACCAGCAGCGTCGGCCACACGTACCGGCCGGACGCGCCGCCGGCCTGGACCTTGGAGATGAAGATGCCCGCGCCGATGAACAGGGCGATCAGCGCGGTGATCTGCCCGCGGTCGGGTTTGCGCAGCCGCCGGGTGCCGTCGGGGAGGGTCTCGAAGTAGGAGCGGTGGCCGGTCCGGCCGCCGACGCCGAGCGGTACGAAGACCCAGAACGCGGCGTACAGCAGCACGCCCAGCCCGTCGCCCCACATGAACAGCAGGAGGAACGCCAGGCGGACCCAGCCCACCGGCAGCCCGAGGTGCCCGGCGAGACCGCGCGCGACTCCGCCGAGCATCCGGCCGTCGGCGCTGCGGTAGAGCTTGCGCTGCGGGACCTCGTCGGCGTCCGGTGCGTGCGGGGTACGGGGAGCGGCGGCTACGGGCATGTCACCAAGGGTCACACGCCCGGTGGGCGCCGGGCATCAGGGCATCCCCCCACATCCACCGGGGGGATATCAGGGTTGCACCAGGGTAGGGCCGGATGCCGCTCGCTTCCGTGGGCCGTCACCATGGACCCATGACCGAAGTACACGACGCCCCGCCGGCCGGGCCCGGGGCCCCGCGGGCCGCCGACGCCAGGCCACCCCTGCATCGCAGCAAGCGCGACAAGGTCCTCGCGGGCGTGTGCGGCGGCCTCGGCCGGTACTTCGACCTGGACCCGGTGGTCTTCCGCATCGTCCTCGGTGTCCTCGCGGTCACCGGCGGCGTCGGTCTGATCTTCTACGGCTTCGCGTGGCTGCTGCTCCCGCAGGAGGGCGAGGAGGACAGCGAGGCGAAGAAGCTGCTCACCGGGCGGGTGGAGGGGGCCACTCTGGCGGCCGTGTTCGCCGCGCTGGTGGGCTGCGCGCTGTTCCTGTCGATGCTGGACAACGGCGGGCTGGCGGCCTTCTCGGTGCTGGTCGTCCTGGCGTTGGGCGGGGCCTCGTACTGGTCCCAGCGCAAGCGGCACGCCTCGCCCGAGGCGCAGGCGCCCGACCCGGCGGGCGGCGCCGCCCGCGCCGCGCACTCGCCGGCCCCGCCGGAGACGCAGGCTCCGCCGACCCCCGGCGGGCCGTCCTGGTGGCGGGACCCGCTGGTCAAGGACGGTACGACCGGCCCGGTCGGTGGGACGGGATATCTGTGGGGGCCCGACGACACCGCCGACCCGGCGGTGGTCGGCCGTCGGACCCCGGAGGCGGCCGCGAAGGCGCCCGTCGCCCCGGCCCGCCCGCGCGGCGGCATCGGCGGCCGCGTCTTCGTACTGGCGCTGCTGGCCGGGATCGCGGGGACCGCCGCCTCCTGGGAGGGCAACCCGCTCGGCGAGGCCCTGCAGAACGGGCTGGCCGCCGCGCTGATCGTCTTCGGTCTGGGTCTCGCGGTCAGCTCCCTCATGGGACGTACCGGGTTCGGCACGATCGTGCTGGCGGTGTTCACCTCGGGTCTGCTCGCCGGCGCGGCCGTACTGCCCCGGGAGATCGGCACGGACTGGCAGCGGGTGGAGTGGCGGCCGGCCGCGGTGGCCGATGTGAAGCCCGTGTACGAGGCGGGCACCGGGCTCGCCACCTTGGACCTGAGCCGGCTGGACGTGCCGAAGGGCACCACCGTGGCCGTCGAGGCCTCCATCGAGGCGGGCCGGCTCAAGGTGGTCCTGCCGCGGGAGGTCACGGCCCGGGCCGATGTCACCATCCGGCGTGCGGGTGACGTACAGATGCCCGGGGACCGCGCGGACCGGATCGAGGAGATCGGCGAGCAGCACCGTACGGAGACCCTCGCGCCGGCTGCCGGCACCGAGGCCGGCGGGACGATCGAGCTGCACCTCGGTGCGGACTTCGGACAGGTGGAGGTGGCCCGTGCGGCGTCATGAGTTCCAGCCGGGACGGCTGATCGCGGGGCTGGCCCTGGTGGTGGCGGGCGTGCTCTACCTCGTCGGCAACACCGGCGAGGCGGACCTGCCCTGGTTCGCGGTCATCCCGATCACCATGGGCGGGCTCACCCTCGCCGCGCTGGTCGGGCTGGTGACCTATGCCGTACGCCGGGACAGGCGCGACCGGATCACCGAGTCCAGCGACAGGTAGGGCGCCCCGGCGAGGATCAGCGGGGTCCACGCGATCATGTAGATCAGGTCGTTGCCGTAGTAGTACGGGGTCACCGCCCACGACACCGTGAGCCACAGGCTGAGCGCGATCAGCGCTCCGCCGACGGCCGCGACGCGGGTCAGCAGGCCGACCAGGGCGCCGAGCCCGACCAGGATCTCCCCGATGGCCAGGACCACGGCGAAGCCGACCGGCGAATGCAGCGCCATGTCGACCATGGCGGGGATCGCGGAGGTGTCGCGCACCCCGCGCATCAGGTCGCCGATGGAGCCGTCACCGGAGGCGGACAGGAACGCCGGGTCGGTCAGTTTGTCGATCCCCGCGTACACGAAGGTCACGCCGAGGAAGAGCCGCAGGGGCAGCAGCGCGTGCCGGGAGGCCAGCTCACGCAGGCCTACCGCGGTGCGGGGGGCGTCGGTTTCAAGAACATCGGTTCGGTTCACGGGACATGTGTACCCCGATCACTCGGCAACATCGATGGTGCAGCGGTTGGATTCCACCCCGGCGGCGGTGACCACCTGGATCTCGACGCGCCCCGGCTCCACCTCCGCCGGGACCGGCACGGTCAGCACGGCGTCGGAGGGATTGGTGAATCCGCCCGCCACCGGGACCAGCGGCACGTGCACGTGCACCGCCCCGATCCGTACGACCAGACGGGCCAGCATCTCCGGCGTCTGCGCCCCCGGCGGCACGAAGCCCACGCCCCGGATCTCGATGTCGTCCCCGGGGCGGACGGCCGCGTCCAGATCCCCGGGCTCCCGTCTGCGCACCACCGACAGCACCAGCGGACGGCTGCCCTCCGCGTACTTCGCCGCCAGGTACACCGCGGCGGACAGCGCCACCAGCAGGGCCAGCGCCCAGGGCAGCTGCGGCAGCCGGGCCGGGAAGCGCGCCAGCGAGGCCGCGGCGTAGCAGAGCACCACGGTCGAGACGAGGACGTACTGGGCGTCGGGGAAGCTCCCGCGTCCCGCGTCGTCCGTCAGCAGGTCCACCCCGCGCGGCCGGTCGGCCGGCAGCTTCTGCAGCCGCTGACCCATGATCCGTACGGAGACCACCCGGCGCACCAGCACCGCCACGGCCGAGGTCAGCGAGACCACCGCCAGCAGCGGCAGCGCCCGGTCCAGCGCGAGTCCCGTGTAGAGCGCCTGCCGCTGCGGCCCGGGCGCCGAGGTGGCCAGCCGCAGCGCGAGCAGCAGCGTGGCGAAGGCCGTCAGCACCACCCAGGCGCTGGGCACGGCCTTCGAGGTGGACAGCCGGTTGTCCTCGCCGACCAGCGGCGCCAGCAGCCCGCCCCGCACGGACTGGGCGCGGGCGGCGACGGTGAGCAGCCCGGCCAGCACCAGGGCGGCCAGCAGCCCGGCGGTGCGCGCCGTGGACCAGCCGGTGCCGAGCGCGGCGGCGACCTGCACCAGCAGCAGGACCCCGGCGGCGATCCAGACGGCGAGGACGGCCCGCCGGGAGAACAGGTACAGCCAGGAGTTCCCGGCCTCCCGGCCCCGGTCGGCGACGGTGCGGGCGGACAGGGTCAGCTCGTCGGAGACCCACTGGCGGGAGGCGCCGAGCGAGTGGGCGACGGCGGCCGGCACGCCCTGCCCGGAGGCGAACTCGTCGCGCTTCTCCAGGAACGCCGCGACCGCGCGGCGATGGCCCTCCCGTGCGCACTCGTCGCAGGCACAGGCGGTGGTGTGGGTACCTCGGGACATCTCTTGGACAGCCACTGCGTGCCGCCTCTCTGAACTACGGTGCAATGCCAGCGAATTGTGCACCACTGCGGCAGTGCTCCGGATTGCGCACGATGTCAGAGCAGGTGATTAACGGTTCATGATGTTGACGCCACCAGCTCCCGGAGGGGTTGGTAGCTCACCCAGGCCGCCAGATCGGACCCGAACCGCTCGCGCGTCAGCACCGCGGCCCGATGGTCGATGAGCACCGGTTTCCCCGCGGCCCGGGCGATCAACTGCACCTGCGCGGCCCGTTCCGCCTCGATGAACCACCAGACCGCGGCGTCCACGGAGTCCCCCACCGTGAGCAGCCCCCGGTTGCGCAGGACCAGCGCCTTGTAGGGGCCCAGCGCGAGCGCGGTCCGTTGCGGCTCGTCGGCCCCGGAGTACTCGTCGAGGAGCGCGTTGTCCTCGTAGAAGGCGCAGGCCTCCTCGGTGATCGGGGCGAGCAGCTCGCCCAGGGCGGCGAGGGCCCGGCCGTACGGGGCCCGCGCGCGGACGACGGCGACCACCTCGGGGCGCCGGCGGTGGACGGCCGCGTGCACGGCGAAGGCCAGCTGGTTGACCCGGCGCCCGCCCGTGACCACCCGGCCGTCCCCGTCGACCAGCAGCAGGTCGTCGGCGGTGAGCGCGGTGAAGGCCCGGCCGAAGGGGTTCACCCAGTAGCAGTCCTCGAACTCCGGGTCCCGCACGGTTATCTGCCCCGCCACCCCGTCCTCGTACCCGAGGCGCCCCAGCAGCCGCAGTGCCTCGGCGAGCCGTTCCTTGCGGTGGGCGCGGGCGGCTTCGACGGTGTCGTGCACGGGCGGCATCTCGAAGCCCAGCCGCTCCACGGGCACGGGTACGGGCTGGTCCGGCATGGGCGCTCCTTCGAACGGCTCGGCTCGCCGCGCAAGGTACCCGGGCCCCTGCCAACTGGCCAGAGGAACGGCGAAGCCGCCGCCCGCGGGTGCGGGACGGCGGCCTCGTCATGGCGATCTCGGTGGGACTACTCCCACTCGATGGTGCCCGGGGGCTTGCTCGTGCAGTCGAGGACCACCCGGTTCACGTCCGGCACCTCGTTGGTGATGCGGGTCGAGATCCGGGCGAGGACCTCGTACGGCATGCGCGTCCAGTCCGCGGTCATCGCGTCCTCGGAGGAGACGGGGCGCAGCACGATCGGGTGGCCGTAGGTGCGGCCGTCGCCCTGGACGCCGACGCTGCGGACGTCCGCGAGCAGGACGACCGGGCACTGCCAGATCTCGCGGTCCAGGCCGGCGGCGGTGAGCTCGTGGCGGGCGATGGCGTCGGCCTCGCGGAGCAGGTCCAGGCGCTCCTTGGTGACCTCGCCGACGATGCGGATGCCGAGGCCGGGGCCCGGGAAGGGCTGGCGCTGGACGATCTCGTCGGGCAGGCCGAGCTCCTGGCCGACCATCCGGACCTCGTCCTTGAACAGCTGGCGCAGCGGCTCGACGAGCTCGAACTCGATGTCGTCGGGGAGGCCGCCCACGTTGTGGTGGGACTTGATGTTGGCGGTACCGGTGCCGCCGCCGGACTCGACGACGTCCGGGTACAGGGTGCCCTGCACGAGGAAGGCGACCGCGGGGCCGTCCTCCTGGAGGATCTCCAGCTGGGCCTGCTCGAAGACGCGGATGAACTCGCGGCCGATGATCTTCCGCTTGGTCTCCGGGTCGGAGACTCCGGCCAGCGCGGTCAGGAAGCGCTCCTGCGCGTCGACGACCTTCAGCTGCACGCCGGTCGCGGCGACGAAGTCCTTCTCGACCTGCTCGGTCTCGCCCTTGCGCATCAGGCCGTGGTCGACGTAGACGCAGGTCAGCTGCGAGCCGATGGCCTTCTGCACGAGGGCCGCGGCGACCGCGGAGTCCACGCCGCCGGAGAGGCCGCAGATGGCGCGCTTGTCGCCGACCTGCTCGCGGATCGCCGCGATCTGCTCCTCGACGATGTTGCCGGTGGTCCAGGTGGGGGCGAGGCCGGCGCCGCGGTAGAGGAAGTGCTCCAGGATCTGCTGGCCGTGCGTGGAGTGCATCACCTCGGGGTGGTACTGCACGCCGTACAGCTTCTTCTCGTCGTTCTCGAAGGCCGCGACCGGGACAACGTTCGTCGACGCGGTGACGGTGAAGCCCTCGGGGGCGGCGGAGCAGGCGTCGCCGTGGGACATCCACACCGACTGGTTCTCGGGGGTGCCCTCGAAGAGGGTGGAGCCGACCTTGGAGACGGCCAGCGGGGTGCGGCCGTACTCGCGGGCGCCGGTGTTGTCGACCTGACCGCCGAGGGTGACGGCCATCAGCTGGAAGCCGTAGCACATGCCGAAGACGGGGATCCCGGCCTCGAAGATCGCGCGGTCGAGCTGGGGGGCACCCTCCTCGTACACGGAGGACGGGCCGCCGGAGAGGATGATCGCCTTCGGGTTCTTGGCCAGCATCTCGTCGACGGGCATCGAGCTCGGCACGATCTCGCTGTAGACCCGTGCCTCGCGGACGCGGCGGGCGATGAGCTGGGCGTACTGGGCGCCGAAGTCGACGACGAGAACCGTGTCCGGGGCGCTGTCGTGGGCGGCGGAGGGTGCTTCTGGCACGGGGCGGCCTTCCGGCGGAAGAGGTGGCTGTTTTGTCGATTCTAACGGGGGCCGCCGGGCCCTCTTCGTCTCACCATCCGAGTCCGACGCCACGCGGGCGCTCCGGCGGGGCAGGTTCAGGCGCCGGTGGCCCGCTGGGCACGGCCGATCAACCGTTGCGCGTCTGCCCCGAAAGCGGCGGACGCACGAAGCGCATGCCAGACCTGGAGGTGAGTGGCGATGCTGTCCGGATCGTCCAGCCAGAGTTCCGCGTGCCAGGTCTCCACGATCACCTGCCGGTCGTCGTAGAGCCAGAACCCCAGACCCGGGGGGATCTTCAACGCTGCGTCGAGCGGCACGATCCCCAGCTCCACGGTGTCGAGACCGATCACGCCCTGAAGGCGGTCGAGCTGGGCGGCGAGCACGGAGGGTGGGCAGATCCGGGCGTGGAGCACCGCCTCCCAGAGCAGGATCCGGTAGTGCTTGCCCGAGTCGTACAGTCCCTCCTGCCGCTTCATCCGGGAACGCACCGCTTCTTCGACGTCCCGGGGGGCGCGGTGCAGCTCGGCGAACCGACTCAAGATCGCACGTGCGTAGTCCGGGGTCTGGAGCACGCCGACGATCCAGGCCGATTCCCAGGCCCGCAGCACTGTCGCACCGGCCTGGGCCTCGTTGTGCACGTCCTGCACGGGTCGAAGTCCCGCGGCCAGCTGCCGGCGCCACGAGCGGATGCGGGACTCCAGCCCACGCAACCGGGAGAGCAGCTCCTCCGCTGCCTCCGGTTGCTCAACCCCTGCCGCCCACGCCGTCAGGTCGTCGGCCGTCGCCGTCTGCCGTCCCGTCTCCAGCTTGCTGACCTTCGACTGGGTCCAGCCGAGACGTGCTGCGAGCGCGGCACCGGTGAGCCGGTTGCCGGGGCAGGATTCGCGCAGCTCCCGCAGTCTGGCCCCCAGGGCCGATCTTGCCTGCTGGTAGTCCGTGGTCACTGTTGCTCGGCCGCTGCCAGGTGTTCGGCGAATGTCGAGGACGGAACGGCGCGATGCCAGGCGGCGTCCCGCACCTGCGCATATCGATTGACCACAGCTGGTTCGGTGATCAGCTCCACATCGACCAGGTTGTCTCCGTCATCAAAATTGAGCACGGCGACGAGCCGGGAATCGAAGATCCAAAAATCCTCGGCAGGCAGATGGATCCGCTCGGCTTCTCCACGCCGAAGAATGCGGATGTTCTCGCCGAGCGCGGAGTTCTTCACCGTGTGCGCCATCAGGTAGAGCTGCCCCAGGGTCACGGGGTCATCGACCACGCGTACGCGACCGACCATCGCCCCGCCCGCCGTCTTTTCTCGGATGACCGTGCTCCACGCCGTTCCCAGATCCCACGACGGGCTCTCACCCCGCAGGAACTGGGCATAGGTGTCGGTGGCCTCGTCGGAGACGTACCGGCGCCGCGTCTCCAGTCGCCACGCCGTGTGCTCGAATTTCTCGAACAGCAGCCCGAAGGCTTCGAGGCCGATGATGCGGGGGCGGCGGACGACCTCCTTGGGTCCGAAGCCGACGAGCAGTTCACGCGGAACCACAATCGCCACCTCACCCTGCGAAAAGTGCCGAAGCTGGGCAACGTCCTCGGGATCTGTGAGCGGCGCTCCGTGGACGATCATTTCTCCGCTGTCCAGATCCTCGTGCACAGCGGGACAGCCACCTTCGCCGCTGCCTGTTCCGTTGAAGCGCAACCTGCGTGCCATTGGTCCTGCCCTTCACTGCGGGAGAGCCGTGGTCTACAGGATGTCGGCGGCCAGGCATGCATGTCGATGCATGACGGACCAGGGTGCGCGAATAATCGAGAATAGTCTCTGTTCGTCTCAACCGGCCGTCCCTAGCGTCCAGTTCATGACCTCGCAGCAGACCATCATGAGCCCGGCGGCCCACCTGTCGCTGCCCGGCGTGATTCCCAGGCCGGCCGCAGGCTGTGACGTGTGCGCGGCGCTTGCTCAGCAGCGCTCGGACGCCTACCGGCGGGGCGACCACTCGGCGGTTTCGGACTGCAATGTGGAGATCGTCGCTCATCGAGGGCGCACCCGATGCTGAACCGTCGCGCTGTGCTCAGGTACGTGGAACACACCATCCGGCACGCGCCGGAGGGCGGAGTCACCTACGAGGCCTTCTGCACGGCGTACCTCTGCGGGGCCCAGTCAGGGCCGCTGGACGAGCAAGGAGCGGCCCAGGACTGGGCGCTGCGGCACACGGGGCGGACCGGCCACGTCCTCTTCCGGCGCGTGTACACCGACCACGCCCGCGCGACGCCCACCGCCGAGCTGTCTCAGTATCCGAACGTGATTGGCCCAGAAGGGGACGGAAGGTAGTATCCGCGGCATGCGCAAGCAGCTGAGCTTCCTCTTTACCTATGGCACCGGTCGGTCCGGTCGCCATGGGTCCTCGTGATGCTCGCTTGAGCCACTGACTTCCCGGAAGCGCCCCGGTCCGACAGGACCGGGGCGCTTCCGCGTTCCCGCTCCTGCCGGCACGACACCATCAGGAGAGACCATGACCACGATCACCACCACCCCCGAGCAGCTGATCGCCGACTCCCGCACGCGCATCGACGCCCTCGACGACCGGATCATCGGCCTGATCCAGGAGCGGATGGCCGTCTCGACGGTCATCCAGGACGCCCGGATCGCGTCCGGCGGGCGACGGGTGCACCTGTCGCGCGAGATGGAGGTGCTCTCGCACTGGAGCGACGCGCTCGGAAAGCCCGGCACCGCCCTCGCCATGACCCTGCTGGAGCTGTGCCGGGGGCGCGTGTGACGGCTGTTCGTCACCCGTCCGGACCGTGACCGGCCTTGGGGCCCTTCGTTGGTGAGGATGTCCGCGTCAGCCAGCCGCGGAACCGCAACACCACGCGTGGATCCGCTGGAGCGATGAGACGCACGCCCCGTGGAGCGTGCGTCGTGGGACCTCGCTCCTTCGCGTGACCGGACGGCAGGGGACAGCAGCCCGGTCACCCCGTATGAGGACGGCCGGCCCGGGGGACGCCCCGGGCCGGCCGTTCTGCGTTGTCGCGTGGAGTACGCGGCGTACGCCGTTACGCGTGGGCGCCCGCCTTGCGGCGGAACGCCAGGAACAGCCCACCGCCGACGGCCAGGAGCACCGCGCCGCCGAGCGCGATCAGCTGGGCGGAGCTGCCGGTGGAGGCGAGTCCGCCGCCGTTGGTCGTGACACCCGCACCGGTGGCCGAGGCGCTCGGCGTCGCGGTGGCGGTCGCGGAGCCGGTCGGCGTCGGGCTCGGCGTGGCCGAGGTGGAGGTGGTCGGGGCCGGTCCGGCGTCCTTCGCGTTGATCACGAAGGCCGCCTTGTCGTTGGCGTGGTTCGGGTCCCAGCGCTGGCCCGTGGTGCCCTCCGGCGTCCACTGGCCCACCGCGATCGAGCCCTTGGCGTCGGCGACGACCTTCTCGATCTTCAGCTGGAACGGGTAGGAGAAGGTCTCCTTCTCCCCCACGACATGACCGGTGGAGCAGAAGTAGCGCGGTGCGCCCAGGGTCTGCTCGCGGTGGGTGCCGTCGGCGTTGACGCCCGTGCAGCCGGCCGGGACCTTCGTGACCTTCGCACCCGCCGGGATCACGATGTCGGTGCGGGCGACGTCCTCACCGGAACGCAGGTACGCGACCCACGCGGGGCCGTTGTTGTGGAAGCCGAAGGAGGCGTCGACCGTCTCGCCCGCCTTGCCCTTGAGGGACACGCCGGTGGCGACCAGGTCGGCGGTGTTCCGCGTCGCGAAGTCGAACTCCTGCATGTTGTTCCACGGGTCGAGGTCCGCCGCCGGCTGGGCGGAGCGGGCCGCGGCCTTGGGGGCCTGCTTCGCCGCGGCCAGCTTGTTGCCGGCCGCCGGCTTGCCGGCGCTCGCGAAGGTGCGGTTCTTCGCCGCCTTCGGCTGGTCGCCGGCCGCGTACACCGCGTAGGTCAGGCCGTCGATGAAGGCGTGCGGCGCGGCCTTGAGGGTCAGCGGGCCGTCGACGCCGTAGACCGCGCCCGGCTCGTACTCGCCCTCCAGCAGACACTGGACCGTGCTCCAGCCGGTGTTCCACGGCTGACCCGGGCGGGTGTCGTCGGAGTAGGAGCAGTTGTCGTACTGCTCGACCAGGTCGATGCCGTGCGTGGTGCGCATTTCGAGCACCACGCCGTCGACGGGGTCCGTGCCCTCGTTGGCGAAGACGATCGACAGGTTCTGCTTGTCGCCCGGCTTCTGCTCCGCCTTCAGCCTGGCCCGCTCCAGCACCAGGTCGGGGCCGCCGACGCGCACCTTGGTGGTGGCGGCCTTGAAGGTGGCGCCCTCCGCCGCGCCGGTGACCGTCAGGTCCGCGGTCGCGCCGACCTTGCTGTCCTTGGCCGCGCTGAGGTCCAGGTCCACGACGGTGCTCTCGCCCGTCCACAGGGCCCAGCTCTTGCAGGTCACGGCCGCGGCCGTGAGCTTGCAGTCCGCGCCCTGGTTCTTGGCGAGCGTCACGTCGGCGACGCCCTTGAGGGCGCCCAGGTCGATCGTGAAGGTGCTCTGGCGGTCGAACGTCGTCGTGGAGTCGTTGACGATCCGGAACTCCACCGAGGTCTTCTGCGGTTCACCGCTCTGCCCGGGGTGCGGGCGCAGGCCGATCCCGGCCGGTCCGGCCAGGGTGAACACGGGGTCCGCGGCGTGTGCGGGCGTGATGGCCGCTCCCAGCGCCACGAGGGCGCCGGCGGTCAGCAACGAGATGCGCTTTCTCATGCAGCGATTGACTGTCGAACATCAGTCGCAGTTGCACACTTCACTGTGTGATCGACACCACAGCTCGGTAGGACGGATTCCGGTACAACCATCAAGGCTGAACATCTGTCACGTATGTACCGCGGTGGGTACCGCGCTCGGAGGGGGAGCGCGGTACCCACCGCTGTCACATCGTCGGTTCCGAATCACTCACCGGCCGGCGCGGCGGAACCTCCGGGACCGCCATGAACGGCAGCCGCAGTGCACCGAAGGCCTCCTTGGGGACCGCCGGACGGACCGGCTCCACCGCGTCCAGCCGCACGTAGCCGGCCCCCTGCTCGGGCCGCGGGTCCCGCTCCCCCACGTTCGGCCAGTACGACATCGCCCGTTCCGCCTGCGCGGTGATCGTCAGCGACGGGTTCACCCCCAGGTTCGCGGAGACGGCCGCGCCGTCCACCACCGAGATGCCCGGGTGCCCGTAGAGCCGGTGGTACGGGTCCACCACCCCCTCCTCGGGCGAGGCGCCGATCGGACAGCCACCCAGGAAGTGCGCGGTCAGCGGGGTCCCCATCAGCTCACCGATGTTGCTGCCCGGGAAGCCGTTGATCTCCTCGGCGAGCAGGGTCGCGGCCTGCGTGGCCTCCGCGATCTGGACCGGGTTCGGGGCGCCGTGGCCCTGGCGGGCGGTGAGCAGGCCCTTCCCGATCCCGCCGGGCTTGCGGTACGTGGTCAGCGAGTTGTCCAGCGACTGCATGACCAGGCCGATGATGGTCCGCTCCGACCAGCGCCGGTTGGACAGCGAGCGCGCCAGCTGCACCGGGTGCCGCACCGTCCGGCCCAGCCAGGCACGGACCCGGTGCGCGCTGTGCGGGACCTGGAGGACGGTCATGAACCCCATGGCGTTGGAGCCCTTGCCGTAGCGGACGGGCTCGATGTGGGTGTCGGCGTTGGGGTGCACGGAGGAGGTGATCGCCACGCCCCGGGTGAAGTCGGCCCGGCGGTCGCCTCCGTGCAGCTTGCGGTAGCGGCGGTCGTCGGTCTGGGCGCCGATGATGCCTTCCGAGTTGGTCCGGGTCAGGTCGCCGAGGCGCGGCGAGATCCCGGGCAGCTCCCCGCGGTCCTTCATCGTGTGCAGCAGGGTCTGCGTGCCGTACGTGCCCGCCGCGACGACCACGTACCGGGCGCGCAGCACCTTCGCCCGGCCCCGCCTGCGGCCGTCGGTGGGGACGGTGCGGACGCGGTGGCCGCCTTCGGGGTGGTCGGAGAGCGCGGTGACGGTGGTCATCGGGTGGATGACGGCGCCGGCGCGCTCGGCGAGGTGCAGGTAGTTCTCGTTCAGGGTGTTCTTCGCGCCGTGCCGGCAGCCGGTCATGCACTCGCCGCACTCCGTGCAGGCCTTGCGGGCGGGGCCGGCGCCGCCGAAGTAGGGGTCGGGGACCTCGTCCCCGGGCCGGACCTTCGGCTGCCCGTCGGCGTCGTCGCCGTCCCCGAAGAAGACGCCGACCGGGGCCATGTGGAAGGAGTCCGCGACGCCCATCTTCTCGGCGGCCGCCTTGAGGTGGACGTCGGAGGGGGTCATGGTCGGGTTGAGGCGCACCCCGAGCATCCGCTTGGCCTGCTCGTAGTAGGGGGCGAGCTCGCCCTGCCAGTCGGTGATGGAGGCCCACTGCCGGTCCTCGAAGAAGGCGGTGGGCGGCACGTACAGGGTGTTGGCGTAGTTGAGGGAGCCGCCGCCGACGCCGGCGCCCGCGAGCACCATCACGTTGCCGAGCAGGTGGATCCGCTGGATCCCGTACAGCCCGAGGGCCGGGGCCCACAGGTAGTTGCGCAGGTCCCAGCTGTTCTTCGGCAGGCTCTCGCGGGTGAAGCGGCGTCCTGCCTCCAGGACGCCGACCCGGTAGCCCTTCTCGGTCAGGCGCAGCGCCGAGACCGATCCGCCGAACCCCGATCCGATGACGATGACGTCGTAGTCGTACGACTCAGACTCAGACACGGTGCTGCCCCTTAGCGGAGTCGGAGGGCCTTCATGACCTGGAGGCTGCGGGTCATGAACGCCGCGTACTTCTCGTCGTCCATGCCCAGGGAGGGGGCCATCGGGAGCAGCCGCTGGTGGGCGACGGTCTGGGCCTCGGTGTACTTGAGGATGCCCTCGGAGCCGTGGCGGCGGCCGAGGCCGGAGTCCTTCATGCCGCCCATGGGTGCCTGGGCGCTGCCGTAGGCGGGGGCGTAGCCCTCGTTGATGTTGACGGTGCCGGTGCGCAGGCGGGCGGCGACGGCGTGACCGCGGCGGGAGTCCTTGGTCCAGACGCTGGAGTTCAGGCCGTAGGCGGTGGCATTGGCCTCGGCGATCGCCCGGTCCTCGTCGGTGAAGCGGTAGATGGAGACGACCGGGCCGAAGGTCTCCTCGCCGCACACCGCCATGGGCGCCTCGACGCCGTCGAGGATGGTGGGCTCGTAGAAGAGCGGGCCGATGTCGGGACGGGCGGTGCCACCGGCGACGAGGGTGGCGCCCTTGGCCACGGCTTCGTCCACGTGCCGCTGTACGGTCTCCAGCTGGCGCTCGCCGACCAGCGAGCCCATGTCGGCGCCGTACGCGAGGGAGGCGCCGAGCCGCATGGCCTTCGTCCGGGCGGCGAACCGCTCGACGAAGGCGTCGGCGATCGAGGCGTGGACGTAGAGCCGCTCGATGGAGATGCAGAGCTGTCCGGCGGAGGAGAAGCAGGCGCGGACGGCGCCGGCGGCGGCCTTCTCGATGTCGGCGTCGTGCAGCACGAGCATGGCGTTCTTGCCGCCGAGTTCGAGGGAGACCCCGACGAGGCGGTCGGCCGCGCCGCGGGCGACCTCGCGGCCGGTGCGGGTGGAGCCGGTGAAGGAGACGTAGTCCGCGTGCCGGACCACCTCGGGGCCGACGACGGGGCCCTCGCCGAGCACGATCTGGAACACCTCGGCGGGCAGTCCGGCCTCGATCAGCAGGTCCCGGGCCCACAGGGCGGTCAGCGCGGTCTCGGTGTCGGGCTTCATGACGAGCGCGTTGCCGGAGACGAAGGCGGGCAGGGCGTCGCCGACCGACAGCTCGAGGGGGTAGTTCCAGGGGGCGATCTGACCGACGACCCCGCGCGGCTGACGCAGCTCGGTGACCTTGGTGAGGGTGGGCATGGCGCCGGTGTGGCCCTTGGGGCGCAGGTACCAGGGGGCCTTGCGCCCGTAGTGGCGGGCCGAGACGGCCACCGCCTGGACCTCCTCGTGGGCGTGCAGCCGGGCCTTGCCGGTCTCCAGCTGGATCAGGTCGAGGATCTCGGCCTGCCGGGCGAGGACCAGGTCGTGGAAGCGCAGCAGGACCGCCGCGCGGCGGCGGACGGGGACCGCCGCCCAGGCGGGCTGGGCCGCGCGGGCCCGGTCGAAGGCCTCGGCCACGTCCTCGGGAGTGGCCTCCGGGAGCTCCGCCAGCCGGTCCCCGGTGAAGGGGGTGTGGTTGGCGGTGCGACCGGATCCGAGCACTCCGCGGGTCAGCCGGGCGACCAGGTCGGGGGTCACCACATCGGCGGCGGTGCGGGCACCGGCCGGGGCCGGGGCGACCGGGTTGGTGGGCTCCGGTGCGGTCCGGAGGGGGGCGGCGGGGGCCTGCGAGTCCGTCATGCCGGTGAGCGTATTGCGCCCGACAGCCTTTGGGTACCCGCCGGTAACCGGATTTTGCCATTTCTGCCAGCGATCGCTGGCGCGATGCCCGGATCGGCGCCGGTCAGGGCTTCTTGGCGGGCGGCTCCCAGCCGCTGAGCACGATGTCGAACTGCTGCTCCGTCGTGGCCCAGTCGGCGATCGGGCTCGACATGTAGATCGCGTACTCCGTGCCGTCCGGGGCGATGTACATCTGCTCCTTGGCCCGGCGCGGGCCCGGGTGGTTCTGCTTCTCCGTCCAGGTGAAGTCCCAGAGCGCGGCGCGGGTGCTGTCCCGGAAGGTGTTCTGGTTCAGCCGCACCTTCTTGTAGTCGGTCCGCTTCGCCACCTGCCCCTCCAGGTCGAGCAGGTGCGTGTACGGGTCCTTGTAGTCCGGGGTGGTGTCCGAGGCGATCCGGATGAAGTGCTTCCCGTCGTCCGGGGTGTAGTCGATCTGGTCGCCGTTCGCCTTGCGCGTCCAACCCTCCGGGACGTACAGGGTGAAGCCGGCGAGAGGGTCGGTGACCTTGCTCCAGCCCGCCGGGGGGCCCGCCGTGGTGACCACCTCGTCGGGGCGGTCGTCGACCCCGGTGTCCCCGGTGTCCCCGGTGTACTTGAGTACCCCGAACACGCCACCGCCACCGAGCAGCGCCGCGACCAGGGCCACGACCACGGCCCGCCCACGCCAGCCCCGGGCCGGGTCGGCGGCGGTGGTGGTCGTGGTGGTCGCCGCGGGTACCACCGGCTCCGGGAGCGCGGTCGTCGACCCGTTCTCCACCGGCGGGGCGACCGGCGGGGCCGGCGCATCGAACCGTTCCTGCGCGGGGGCCAGCTCCTCCGAGGACACCGCACGGGTGGGCACGTACGCCTGCGCGGCCTTCGGTTGCCGGCCCTCCATCGCCTCCAGCAGCATCCGCTCGGCCTCCGCGGCCGAGGGGCGCTCCGTCGGATCCTTGCGCAGCAGGGAGGTGATCACCGGCCCCAGCGCCCCGGCCGAGCGCAGCGCCGGCGGCTCGTCGTTGACCACGGCCTGCAGGCTGGAGATGGGCGAGGTGCGGCGGAACGGGGAACGGGCCTCCACCGCCGTGTAGAGGGTGGCGCCCAGCGACCACAGGTCGGAGGACGGGTCGGGGATGCCGCCGGTGACCCGCTCGGGAGCGAGGTAGTCGATCGAGCCGACGATCTCACCGGTGCGCGTGATGGAGGAGTCGCCCTCGATCGCGGCGATCCCGAAGTCCGTGAGCAACACCCGGCCGTCCTTGGCCAGCAGCACGTTGCCCGGCTTCACGTCGCGGTGCAGTACGCCGACCGCGTGCGCGGCGCGCAGCGCGCCCAGCACGTGGAGCCCGATCCGCGCCGCCTCCCGGGGCTCGATCCGCCCGGCGGCCTTGGCCGCGTCCGCGAGGGAGGGCCCGTCGATGTACTCCATGACGATCCACGGCCGGTCGTCGTGCTCCAGGACGTCGTGGACGGTGACCACCGCCGGGTGCTGGATCCGGGCCGCGGCCCGGGCCTCCTTCTGCGTCCGGGCGTGCATGACGTCCCGGTCGGCCTGGGCCACGTACAGACCCGCCGTCAGTTCCTTGACGGCGACGGTCCTGTGGAGCAGCTCGTCATGCGCGCGCCACACCTTGCCCATGCCGCCTCGGCCGATCGGCTCGACGAGCCGGTACCGGCCCGCCAGCACATCGCCCCCACCTGTCTGCTGTTCCACGAAACCCCGCCGCTCTCTGCACTTCAGGCCAGATTACGGAGCCCGGAGGGGCTGCCGGAACCGCCCGGGCGCCGAAAGACGGCACTGTGACGCAATCGCCGTACTGATCAGTCGTCAGTATGCGTTCAACCGCCCGCCTTGTAACTCGCCGTGGCCTTTTCGAAGACTTCGGTGACCTTGCTCTGTTCGTCCTCCGGACCGGTGACGAGGACGACGTGGTAGCTGCCGCCCAGCGCCACGACGTAGTTGCGGGCGAAGACGTTGCGGCCGGTCCCGTCGATCCACGTGTACCGGCCCGTCGCCCGCAGTTGCTGACCCACCTTGGTGGTCTTCACATCGCCGACGGTCGACCAGGTGGAGGTCCGGTACGGGGTCAGTTCCGGCTCCTTGTCCTTCTGGTAGGCCGCCGGATCCGGATTGCCCTGGACCTTGTCGCGCCCGGGGACGACGGTCAGCACGAACTGCCCGTCGGTGTAGCGGACCTGACCGGACTCGTTGATTCCGCGACGTTCCCAGCCGTTGGGCACGGCGATCTCGAAGTGCTCCGGATCCTGCTGGCTGGTGTAACCGGCCGGGGCGGGGGCCGGGGCGGCCTGCGACTCGGCGGGCGCGGTCGCCTGCGGGGCGGGCTTGGACTCGGGCGCGGCGGACGGCACCTGGGAGGGACTCGGCTTCGCCGGCGCCTGCGCGGTGCTGCCCCGGGCATCGCCCGCGGGCTCCTGGTCGGCCGCCCGCGGCAGGAACAGCATCGCGTACGCCACCCCGCCGGCGAGGAGGGCCAGGATCCCGACGAGCAGGATCCGGCCGAGGGCGCGCGGCTTACGCGGGGCCGCGGGGTTGCGGTGCCGCCCGTGGACCTCACCGCGGCGGCGTACGACGGGCAGCCGCGCGGGATCCGGCTCCGGCATCGGAAGCGTCCCGAACCCGGCGTCCGGCTCGGGCGCAGAGCGTACGAGCGAGCGCAGCCAGCCGCGCAGCTCCTCGAAGTCGGGCCGTTCGGTGGGGTCCTGGCGCAGCAGCGACTCCACCACCGGACGCAGCGCCCCGCACTCCTCGGCGAAGGCGGGCGGCTCCGCGCAGACCATCTCGACCAGCTCGGCGACGCTGTCCTCCGGGTACGGGGCATGTCCCTGCACGGCGCGGTAGAGCAGCGCGCCGAGCGCCCACAGGTCGGTGGCGGGCCCGACGGGGGCCGCGAGCTGCCAATGCCCGTGCACGGGACCGGCCTGCTCGGGGGCCCACCGCTCGGTGACGGCGCCGACGACGGCCATCCGGGTCTGCCGTGCGCGCTCGGCGTCCAGACCGGTCCGGGGGCCGGACCAACCGGGGCCGGAGCCGGAGCCGGTACCGGGGCCGGTGGGCTGCGGCCGGTCGGGGCCGGCCTGGAGCGGTACCTCGGCCTGCCGGTAGCCCTGGGGCAGGGCGAGTCGGGCGGGCAGGGCGGGGCGCTCGGGCTGCGCCTGCTCGGGCTCCGGGTACGGGTCCGCGTACCCGTACGAGCCCGGGTCCGGGTCGGGGTCGGGGTACTGCCGGCGTGCGGGGTAGGGCGGCAGGGGCTCGGGGTCCGGCCGCGGTTCCGGCTCCCGCTCCGGCTCCGGCTCGGGCCCGCCCGTGGGGAGTTCCGCCCGGCGCGGGGTCGCGCCGTGCCAGGGAGCGGCGGCTTCGGTGTCCGGGCCGCCGTACGGGTACGCGTACCCGTGCGGCAGGGTCGACCCCTCGGGCCGGCGCTCCGAGGAGCCGCCGGACTCGACCTCGCCGGCCGTCCCGGCCCTGCGCTCCTCGATCACCCGGGCGGCGGCCGCCCGCGCCCCGGCCCGGTAGGCGGCGACGACCCCGGCCCGCGCGGCCGCCTGGAGCTCGGGGCGGTCCTGCGAGCGATCGGGGGTGATGTGATCGGTGTACCGCGGCCCGGTGTCGTAACCCGGGGCCACGAGCGGTGCGTACGTGACCTCCACCGGTCCGGCGGCGGCCGGAGTCGGGTCCGGGAACGGGTCCGGGGCGGGACGCGGGGTCGGGACCGGCACGGGAACGGTGTCAGGGGCCGAGGTCGGGACCGGGGCCGTGGTGGGGGCAGGGGCGGGGACGGGGGCGGTACCCCAGCCCGCTCCGCCGCCGGTGTCCTCCGCGCTCGGGACGGGGTCGTACCCGCACAGGGCCTCCTCCGCCGCGCCCGCCGCGAGGCCCGTCAGTACGACGCGACCGTCCTCGCACACCAATACCGTCCGGACGGTGATGTTCCGGTGCGTCCAGCCGTGCGCGTGCAGCACCCGCAACGCGGTCAGCACGTCCGACGCCACCTCGGCGGCCCGGTAGGGGCTCAGCGGTTCATCGGCTATCAGCGCGGCCAGCGGCCTGGCCGGGACCAGTTCGCTCACTATCCACAGCGAGTCGCCCTCGGCGAACACGTCGAAGACCTGGTCCAGCCGGGGATGGTCCGGGATCGAGGCCGCCGCCTGCGCCGCCTCGATGGCACGGCGCACGGCTGGCAGATCGGCGGGCGAACGGCGCGCGGCCGGGACGGCCCGCGGCCCGTCCAGCAGCTCGGCGTCCACGACCTCCGGCAACGGCACCTGCCGGACCAGGACTTCCTGCCCGCTGCGGGTGTCAAAGGCGCGGGTCTCTATCAGTTCGTACTCGTCGGACGGCGGCACGGGCAGGCGGTAGCGGCCGGCCAGGATCCGGCCCGCGTACTCCTCCACATCGCCTCCCCCGAGTGCGGCGGGCTCCCCATGGCCCCTCTGACACGATACGTCGCCAGGGCCGCCCGCGTCCCGAGGTCAGCCCAGCGGCTGGAAGGTCTCGAAGGCGACGTTGCGCATCTGGGTGCACTCGGGGGCGTCCCACTGGTCGGCGGCGCAGCTGATCATGATCGCGTAGCCGTGCGTCGCGTCCAGCTTGAACCCGCGGTTGAGCACGCGGACCCTGATGCCCTTCTGCTCCCGCTCGAACTCCCAGTCGGCGACCGTCGGATAGCCCCGGTAGTCGACCACGTCGATGCGGATCTGGCGGTATCCCTTGCTGTCGCTCGCCACTCCGGGGACCGCCTTGAGCCAGGCGAGGCGGGCGTCGTCACCCGGCTTGCCCGTGTAGTCGACCTGGATCCGCGGGAATCCGCCGTCACGGCTGTATATGCCGCCGGAGTTCTCACCCGCCGTGGCCGTCTTCTTGAAGCCCTCGGGCATCGCCATCGAGAAGTGGAAGCCGAAGTCCTGCACCAGGGCGAAGCCCGCCGGGACCGCGCCGCCCGCACCACCGGAAGTGGCACCCTGGCCCTGGCTCGCGGCCGGGGTCTGCTGGCCCTGGCCCGGCTGACCACCGGTGGCCGTACCCGTACCGGCACTGCCGCCACCGGCCGCCTCACCGGTGTTCTCCGAGGGCTTCGGGGAGGTCTGGCCGGTCCCGCCACTGCCGTTGCCCGGGTCCTTCGGGGCCGAAGCCGCCGGAGTGGGCTTGCCGTTGCCGCCCTTGCTCTCGTCCTTGGTCTTCGTGTCGTCGTCGCCGAGGGCGTAGGCGATGAGGGAGCCGACGACCGCCAGCACCACGACCAGGGCCACCGCCGCGAGCACGATGGTGCGCCGCTGCATGACGTCCGTGAGCGGGGCCTTGACGGGGGACGGCTTGGACGTCGGCGGCTCCGCGGCGGTGACGGCCGTGGTGGCGGCCGCGGCCGTCGCCGCCTTGCGGGCGGCCTTCAGTGCGGCGCGGGCACGTTCGCGCTGCTCGCGCTCGCGCCGCTCGCGTTCCTTCTTCGCCGCGCGCTCGGCCGCCTTCTCCGCCTTGTCCGCGGCGGCCTTCTCCACGGCCTCCTTGGCGTCGGCCAGCGAGATCTGCCGGGTCTCCTCGGCCGCCGGAGTCACCACGGGGGCCGGTACGGGCTCGGGCGCGGCGAGGACGGCGCCCAGCATCGCCCGGGCGCGGGCGTCGTCGAGCCGGTGGATCGGGTCCTTGGCGAGGAGACCGTAGATGACCTCGGTCAGCGGGCCCGCGTTCTTCGGCGGTTCGACGGGCTCGGTCATCACCGCGGTGAGGGTGGCGAGCGCGGACCCCTTGTCGTACGGGGGCACTCCCTCGACGGAGGCGTACAGCAGGCCGCCGAGCGACCACATGTCGGCGGGCGGGCCGGGCTTGTGGCCACGGGCGCGCTCGGGGGAGATGTAGGAGGGCGCGCCGACGAGCATGCCGGTGGAGGTGACGGAGGGGTCGCCCTCGACCTGGGCGATGCCGAAGTCGGTGAGGACGACACGGCCGTTGCCGGCGATGAGGACGTTGGACGGCTTCACGTCGCGGTGCAGGATGCCCTGGCCGTGCGCGGCGCGCAGCACGTCGAGCACCGCGAGGCCGACCTCGGCCGCGCGGTGCGGGGTCAGGGGGCCGTTCTCCCGTATGAACTCGGCGAGCGAGGGGCCCTCGATGAGCTCCATGACGATCCACGGCCGGCCGTCCTCGTCGACGACGTCGTAGACCGTGACGGCGCCGCCGCTGCGGATCCGGGCGATGGCCTTGGCCTCGCGGAGGGTACGGGTGATGAGGCGTCGCTTCTCGTCCTCGTCGACCCCGGTGCTGAAGCGGAGTTCCTTGACGGCGACGGTCCGGCCCAGGGTCTCGTCCTGGGCCCGCCAGACGGTACCCATCCCGCCCTTGCCGAGCACGGCGCTCAGCCGGTACCGCCCGGCCAGCAGCCGTCCCTCGTCCTGCCCGCCCTCGGCGGCCTTGGCGGCGGCCGCCTTGACGGCGGCGGCCATGGCATCGGCCTTCTCGACGACGGGATTCGCTTTCGCCGCGGGCTTGGCCGCCGGCGCGGCCGCCCTGCCCGACCCCGACTCGACCGAAGCCACCTCGGCATCGACCTTCACGTCGTCAGGCTTCGCGTCAGCGGGCTCGCTCAGCCCCGACTGCACGTCAGCGGGCTTACCCGGCCCGGACTGCACATCCCCAGGCTTCGCGTCAGCAGGCTCACCCAGCCCCGACTTCGCGTCAGCAGCCTTCGCGTCCGCGGCCTCGCCCGGCCCCGGCTTCGTGTCCGCGGGCTTCCCCGAGGACGCCCCGGCCGTCTTGCCCGTCGCAGGCTTCGCCGCAGGCGACCCCGCAGGCTCGGCGTCCGCCGTGGCGTCAGCGGCGCGCGCCTCGGCGTCCGGCTCGGCCGCCCGCCTCGGCTCCGGCTTCGCCGCCGCAGCCGCATCGGCATCCGCGGGCTTCGCCACAGGCGAAGGCGCGGTGCCGGCCGCGGACTTCTCCTTGCCGGGCGTCGCCGCAGGCGATTCGGCAGGCGAGCCCGTCCCGGAAGGCACGCGGCCAGCCGAAGACTTTGCACTGTCAGGCTGCGCCGCAGGCGACTCGGTGTGCTCCGGCTTCGACATGCGTCCCCTCTGCGATCGTGCCGCTGCTCCGCCTGCCCCAGCGGCTGAGCGACCCGGCGGCCGGGGCTCGCGATAACCCGCCCCGGCAGAACCCTCATTCTTCCTCACTCCGCAACGGACGGGCGCCCCGGGTCTACGGTTCCCCCCTCCACATCCCGGAGTTACAACGGAACGATGTCCGGCGCCCCCAGCCGGGCCGCGTCCGCCGCCTGGTCGTCCGGCTGACGCTGCGATTCCCGTTCCGCCTGGACCCGCTTCTCGTAGTGCTCCACTTCCTTCTCGATCTGCTGCTTGTCCCACCCCAGGACCGGCGCCATCAACTCCGCGCACTCCCGAGCCGACCGCGTCCCCCGGTCGAAGGTCTCGATGGAGATCCGGGTCCGCCGCGTCAGGACGTCGTCCAGGTGTCGGGCTCCCTCGTGCGAGGCCGCGTACACGATTTCCGCCCGCAGGTAGTCGTCCGCCCCGGACAACGGCTCCCGCAGCCCCGGGTCGGCGGCCATCAGGTCCAGCAGTTCCTCCGTCAGCGACCCGAAGCGGTTCAACAGGTGCTCCACCCGCACCACATGAAGCCCCGTCCGGGCCGCGATCCGCGCCCGACCGTTCCACAGCGCCCGGTATCCCTCCGCCCCCACCAGCGGCACGTCCTCCGTCACGCATTCGGCCACCCGCTGGTCCAGGCCGTGCACCGCCTCGTCGACCGCGTCCTTCGCCATGACCCGGTACGTCGTGTACTTGCCGCCGGCGACCACCACGAGGCCCGGCACCGGGTGCGCCACCGTGTGCTCGCGCGAGAGTTTGCTCGTCGCGTCCGACTCCCCCGCCAGCAGCGGCCGCAGGCCCGCGTACACACCTTGGACGTCGTCACGCGTGAGCGGCACGGCCAGCACCGAGTTCACGTGCTCCAGCAGGTAGTCGATGTCCGCGCTCGACGCCGCCGGGTGTGCCTTGTCCAGGTCCCAGTCGGTGTCCGTGGTCCCCACGATCCAGTGCCGGCCCCACGGGATGACGAACAGCACCGACTTCTCGGTCCGCAGGATCAGCCCGGTGCTCGAATGGATCCGATCCTTCGGTACGACCAGATGGATGCCCTTCGAGGCCCGCACGTGGAACTGGCCGCGCTCCCCGATCAGCGCCTGGGTGTCGTCCGTCCACACCCCCGTCGCGTTCACGACCTGCTTCGCGCGGATCTCGTACTCGCCTCCGCCCTCCACGTCACGCACCCGCGCGCCGACCACCCGTTCGCCCTCACGCAGGAAGCCGACGACCCTCGCCCGATTGGCGCAGTGCGCCCCGTACGCGGCGGCCGTCCGCACGAGCGTGGCGACGTAGCGCGCGTCGTCCATCTGGGCGTCGTAATACTGCAGGGCCCCCACCAGCGCGTCCTTGCGGAGCGCCGGTGCCACCCGCAGCGCCCGCGCTCGCGACAGGTGCCGGTGCACGGGCAGCCCGCGCCCGTGGCCGCTGGAGACCGACATCGCGTCGTACAGCGCGACGCCCGAGCCGGCGTAGAGCCGCTCCCAGCCCCGGTGCTGCAACGGGTACAGGAAGGGCACGGGCTTCACCAGGTGCGGGGCGAGGCGCTCCAGGAGCAGGCCGCGCTCCTTCAGCGCCTCGCGGACGAGGGCGAAGTCGAGCATCTCCAGATACCGCAGGCCGCCGTGGATCAGCTTGCTGGAGCGACTGGAGGTGCCCGAGGCCCAGTCCCGGGCCTCCACCAGGCCGGTCGACAGGCCCCGCGTCACGGCGTCGAGCGCGGTACCGGCGCCCACCACGCCCGCGCCCACCACCAGCACGTCCAGTTCCCGCTCGGCCATCCGGCCGAGGGCCTCGGCCCGCTGCGTCGGCCCCAGTGTCGCTGTCCTCACGGCTGCCTCCCGTTGGGTACGGATGAGATCCCGCTCACATGCCCCGTTCCACGATTCTGACCGCCCGCACCCACATCAGCCACCGCCTGTGGACAACACAACGGTGGCGTTCACTCCAGAATGCGACATATCTGTCATATATACGCCTAGTCTGACATTGCGCCAGCTCCCCTGCCCCCCGGAGAACTTGCGCGGCAGCCCCCTCATGTCAGGGAAGGGACGGCACCCCCATGCCCGCAGATCTCGCCGTCATCGGACTCGGCCATCTCGGCCTCCCACTCGCCCAGGCGGCCGTCGCCGCCGGAATCGAGACGGTCGGCTACGACAGCGGTCCGGTCACGGACTCCACCCTCACCGCCGCCGAGATCCGCCGCATGTCGGCGGCCGGCTTCCGGGTCACCACCAACCCCGCCGAGCTCGGCCGGGTCCGCACGGCCGTCATCTGCGCCCCCACCCAGCTCGGGGCGGACCGCGCGCTGGACCTCTCCGCCGTCGGCGAGGCCGGCCGCGCGCTCGCCGCCCGGCTGCGCCCCCACACCACCGTGATCCTCGAATCCGCCGCCCACCCGGGCGTCACCGAGGACTACCTGCGCCCGATCCTCGAATCCGGCTCCGGACTGCGGGCGGGCCGGGACTTCCACCTCGCCTACTCCCCCAGCCGCCTCGACCCGGGCAACCGCACCCACGGCATCTCCAACACCCCCAAGGTGATCGGCGGCCTCACCCCGGCGTGCACCGAGTCCGCGCACGCCTTCTACGCCCGCCTCACCGAGAAGGTGGTCCGCGCCCGCGGCCTGCGCGAGGCCGAGACCGTACAGCTCCTCGAAACGAACTACCGGCACGTCAACATCGCCCTCATGAACGAGATGGCGGTGCTCTGCCACGACCTCGGCGTCGACCTGTGGGACGTCATCCGCTGCGCCGAGACCAAGCCGTACGGGTTCCAGGCCTTCCGCCCCGGTCCCGGCGTGGGCGGCCACGGCGTCCCGCTCGACCCGAACTACCTCCCCCACACCACCCGCACCCCCGGTCACCCCCTGCGCATGGTCGGACTGGCGCAGGAGATCAACAACCGGATGCCGCAGTACGTCATCCAGCGCTCGGCCACCCTGCTGAACGAGCACGGCAAATCCGCCCGCGGAGCCCGCGTCCTGCTCCTCGGCGTCACCTACAAGCCCGACCTGGCCGACCAGGAGGGCTCACCGGCCCGCGAGATCGCCAGCCGCCTGATCGACCTGGGCGCGCTGATCAGCTACCACGACCCGTACATCACGGGCTGGCGGGTCCGGGACCGGCCGGTCCCCCGGGCCGAGTCGCTGTACGAGGCCGCCGCGAACGCGGACCTGACCATCCTGCTCCAGCACCACCGCACCTACGACCTGCAAGGACTCGCGGTGAAGGCCCAGCTGCTCCTGGACACGCGCGGCGCCAGCCCGGTGGGCGCGGCCCACCGACTCTGACCTCCGGGAAATCCCCCTTCGGATGTCCGAGGCTGCTGCTAGCCTGCGGCGTCACTTATCTCGCACATACGTCCCTGGGACAGTGGTGCGCGCATCCCTGGGGGGATCTTCCATGAGCCAGAACTTCACGCCGCCCGCGCCCGACTCCTACACGGCGGCCCCCGCCCCGGCTCCGGCCCGCAGCGGCAACGTCGGCCTGGCGATCCTCGGGGCAGCGGCCACCGCCCTGGTCGCGGGCGCCGCGTACGGCGGCATCATGGGCGCGATCGAGTACCAGATCGGCTACCTGGCGGCCGGCGTCGGCTTCCTCGTCGCCCTCGTCGCCGTCCGCCTCGGCGGCCGCAACCCGATCCTCCCGGTCCTGAGCGCCGCACTGACGCTCGGCGGTGTCTACGGCGGCTACCTCCTGGCCTCGGCCATCAGCGTCGAGAAGCACGAGGGGATCCCGGTCAGCGAGCTGCTCACCACCGATTTCGCGAACCTGAACCAGTACTACGTGGACAACATCGACCCGATCTCGATCCTCTTCTACGCGATCGGGGCCTACGCCGCCTTCCAGACGGCACGCAAGACCGCCAGCTGACACACCGGCCGTCCCACCGAGGCACTGAGCAGGCGCCCCGGACACGCCGGAGGGCCGGCACCCCCAGCGGGGTGCCGGCCCTCCGGCGTACGGCGAAGCGATCAGCGGCTGTGCTGCGAGTCCGCGATCGTGACCTCGACCCGCTGGAACTCCTTGAGCTCGCTGTAGCCGGTGGTGGCCATCGAGCGGCGCAGCGCGCCGAAGATGTTCATCGAGCCGTCCGGGGTGTGCGAGGGACCGGTGAGGATCTCCTCGGTGGTGCCCACGGTGCCCAGGTCGACCTTCTTGCCGCGCGGCACGTCCTCGTGGACGGCCTCCATGCCCCAGTGGTTGCCCTTGCCGGGCGCGTCGGTGGCACGGGCCAGCGGGGAGCCCATCATCACGGCGTCCGCGCCACAGGCGACGGCCTTCGGGATGTCACCGGACCAGCCCACGCCGCCGTCGGCGATGACGTGCACGTAGCGGCCGCCGGACTCGTCCATGTAGTCGCGGCGGGCCGCGGCCACGTCCGCGACGGCGGTGGCCATCGGGACCTGGATGCCGAGGACGTTGCGCGTGGTGTGGGCGGCGCCGCCGCCGAAGCCGACGAGGACACCCGCCGCGCCGGTACGCATCAGGTGCAGGGCCGCGGTGTACGTGGCGCAGCCGCCGACGATGACCGGGACGTCGAGCTCGTAGATGAACTGCTTGAGGTTCAGCGGCTCGGCGGCGCCCGACACGTGCTCGGCGGACACGGTGGTGCCGCGGATCACGAAGATGTCCACGCCCGCGTCGACGACGGCCTTGGAGAACTCGGCCGTGCGCTGCGGGGAGAGGGCGGCGGCGGTGACGACGCCGGAGTCGCGCACCTCCTTGATCCGCTGCCGGATCAGGTCCGCCTGGATCGGCGCGGAGTAGATCTCCTGCAGACGGCGGGTGGCCGCCTCCTCGTCCAGCTCCGTGATCTCGTCGAGGAGCGGCTGCGGGTCCTCGTACCGGGTCCACAGGCCTTCGAGGTTCAGCACGCCGAGGCCGCCGAGCTCACCGATGCGGATGGCGGTCTGCGGGGAGACGACCGAGTCCATGGGGGCGGCCAGGAAGGGGAGCTCGAAGCGGTACGCGTCGATCTGCCAGGCGATCGAGACCTCCTTCGGGTCCCGGGTACGCCGGCTCGGGACGATGGCGATGTCGTCGAACGCGTACGCCCTGCGGCCGCGCTTGCCGCGCCCGATCTCGATCTCAGTCACGTGTGGTGGCCTTTCCTCTGGGTCTGCCGCTCCAGTATCCCCGAACGCCGGGGGCCCGCGTTCCGGTGACCGCTGTACGGACGGCCGCGCGCGGGTAAGGACGCCGCGCGGACACGGCGAAGGGGCGGGCCCGATGGACCCGCCCCCTCAGCTCATGTCGTTCAGCCCTTGCGGGAGTAGTTCGGCGCTTCGACCGTCATCTGGATGTCGTGCGGGTGGCTCTCCTTGAGGCCCGCCGAGGTGATGCGGACGAAACGGCCGCGGTCCTGCAGCTCGGGGACCGTGCGGCCGCCGACGTAGAACATCGACTGGCGCAGGCCGCCGACGAGCTGGTGCACGACCGCGGAGAGCGGGCCGCGGTAGGGAACCTGGCCCTCGATGCCCTCGGGGATGAGCTTGTCGTCGCCGCCCACACCCTCCTGGAAGTAGCGGTCCTTGGAGAAGGAGCGCTGGTCGCCGCGGGACTGCATCGCGCCGAGCGAACCCATGCCGCGGTACGACTTGAACTGCTTGCCGTTGATGAACAGCAGCTCGCCCGGGGACTCCTCGCAGCCCGCGAGCAGCGAGCCGAGCATCACCGTGTCGGCGCCCGCGACCAGGGCCTTGGCGATGTCGCCGGAGTACTGGAGACCGCCGTCGCCGATGACCGGGACGCCGGCCGCCTTGGCGGCGAGCGAGGCCTCGTAGATCGCGGTGACCTGCGGGACGCCGATGCCGGCGACGACGCGGGTGGTGCAGATGGAGCCGGGGCCGACGCCGACCTTGATGCCGTCGCAGCCGGCGTCGATCAGCGCCTGGGCGCCGTCACGCGTGGCGACGTTGCCGCCGATGACGTCGACGGTGGAGTTCGACTTGATCTTGGCGACCATGTCGCCGACCAGCCGGGAGTGACCGTGCGCGGTGTCGACGACGATGAAGTCGGCGCCCGCCTCGATCAGGGCCTGGGCACGCTCGTACGCGTCGCCGGCGACGCCGACGGCCGCGCCGACCAGCAGCCGACCGCCCTTGTCCTTGGCGGCGTTCGGGTACTTCTCGGCCTTGACGAAGTCCTTGACCGTGATGAGGCCCTTGAGGATGCCCGCGTCGTCGACCAGCGGAAGCTTCTCGATCTTGTGGCGGCGCAGCAGCTCCATGGCGTCCACGCCCGAGATGCCGACCTTGCCCGTGACCAGCGGCATCGGGGTCATGACCTCGCGCACCTGGCGGCTGCGGTCCGACTCGAACGCCATGTCGCGGTTGGTGACGATGCCGAGGAGCTTGCCCGCCGGGTCGGTGACCGGGACGCCGGAGATGCGGAACTTCGCGCAGAGCTCGTCGGCCTCGCGAAGCGTCGCGTCCGGGTGCACCGTGATCGGGTCGGTGACCATGCCGGACTCGGAGCGCTTGACCAGGTCGACCTGGTTGGCCTGGTCGGCGATGGAGAGATTGCGGTGCAGTACGCCGACGCCACCCTGACGGGCCATGGCGATGGCCATGCGGGCCTCGGTGACCTTGTCCATGGCGGCGGACAGCAGCGGGACGTTCACACGGACGTTCCGCGAGATGAGGGAAGAGGTGTCGATCGCGTCAGGCGACATGTCCGACGCGCCCGGCAGCAGCAGCACGTCGTCGTAGGTCAGTCCGAGCGTGGCGAATTTGTCGGGCACTCCGTCGGCGGTCATGACACCTTCCCAAATGGTCTTGCTCAGCGCGGATGTCCATGCTAACGGGATCCCGACGCGTCTCATTCCACGACCAAGGCCAAGCAGAAGTTTCGTCGTTTCCTACGACTGCGGCCGGCGGCCGAGGCTCACGATCGAGCCGCCCGAACGGACGCACCGGACGGCGGTGGGACCGCGCGAGCCGTGAGGCCCGCACGGCCGCCTACTGCTCGGCGAGGGCCCGCAGCCGGCTGAGCGCACGGTGCTGGGCCACGCGCACGGCACCCGGAGACATCCCGAGCATCTGCCCGGTCTCCTCCGCGGTCAGCCCGACGGCCACGCGCAGGACGAGGAGCTCGCGCTGGTTCTCCGGAAGGTTGGCCAGCAGCTTCTTGGCCCAGGCGGCGTCACTGCTGAGCAGTGCGCGCTCCTCCGGCCCCAGCGAGTCGTCGGGCCGCTCCGGCATCTCGTCGGAGGGCACGGCCGTGCTGCCCGGGTGCCGCATGGCGGCCCGTTGCAGGTCGGCGACCTTGTGCGCGGCGATCGCGAAGACGAAGGCCTCGAAGGGCCGCCCGGTGTCCCGGTAGCGCGGCAGCGCCATCAGGACGGCGACGCAGACCTCCTGCGCCAGGTCCTCCACGAAGTGACGAGCGTCACCCGGCAATCGCGAGAGCCGGGTGCGGCAGTAACGGATCGCGAGGGGGTGCACGAAGGCGAGCAGGTCGTGCGTGGCCTGCTCGTCACCCTCCACCGCCCTGCGTACGAGCGCGCTGACGCCCGCGGCACTGCCGCTTTTGGCGGTGCCGGTCTGGCCTGTGGCCGCGGGGGACCCCAGGGCCTCGTCGTCGCGCATCAATCCATGGTGCCTTGGCGCCGGAGCATCCGCGCCGCCATGGCCCTTGTTGTGCATCGAAGCGTTATGAGCAGGTGCGCCGGAACTCATCATCTGCGCCCTCCCCTCCCGCTCGGCCGAATAGTCCCCGAGAGACTCCACACCCTCAAGGATGCGGCATCGCGCACGAAGCGAGACGTCCCCCGGATTGTGCCCCGCCAATCCCCGGGTGCGCACCGGGTACGGCGGGGGCAGGGATGCCCTCGACAGCAAGGGCCGTCGAGGGCGACGCGCCGCCCCGTCCGCGGGTGGCGGACGGGACCGCTCTCGACGATCCGCGGCCTGCGGCGGACCGGGCCGGGCCCGGCCACGACCGGGAGGTCAGCGAACCAGACCCCAGCGGAAACCGAGGGCCACGGCGTGCGCCCGGTCCGAGGCGCCGAGCTTCTTGAACAGTCGGCGGGCGTGCGTCTTGACCGTGTCCTCGGAGAGGAAGAGCTCGCGCCCGATCTCCGCGTTGGACCGGCCGTGACTCATGCCCTCCAGCACCTGGATCTCGCGCGCGGTGAGCGTGGGCGCGGCGCCCATCTCGGCCGAGCGGAGCCGGCGCGGGGCCAGTCGCCAGGTCGGGTCGGCGAGGGCCTGGGTGACCGTGGCCCGCAGTTCGGCGCGCGAGGCGTCCTTGTGCAGGTACCCACGGGCGCCGGCGGCGACCGCGAGGGCCACGCCGTCCAGGTCCTCGGCCACCGTCAGCATGATGATGCGGGCGCCGGGGTCGGCCGAGAGCAGTCGACGGACCGTCTCCACACCGCCCAGCCCGGGCATCCGTACATCCATCAGAATCAGGTCGGAGCGGTCGGCGCCCCAGCGGCGGAGGACTTCCTCGCCGTTGGCAGCCGTCGTCACACGCTCGACGCCGGGCACGGTGGCAACCGCGCGACGGAGCGCCTCTCGGGCAAGCGGGGAGTCGTCGCAGACGAGGACGGATGTCATGACCGCCCTCCGCAGCTGCTGATGCGCGTCACCTTGAGCCTCCAGGCTGGTACGTATCGTCACCTGTGCGGTCGATGCTCCCGGACACCTGTCCGAGAACTTATTGGTTCAACCGCCTTCGCACTCTCAACGATGGTCACTCGAAAGAGTTACGGGTCGGACGGACACCTTCAGCACTCTACGTGAGGAAGCGATCACGGCGTCGGAGGCGCGAGTCGCCTGTCCTCCATCTGGAGCTATGCCCTATTTGGCGGCTTTCCTTCCGTTTGGCACGTGTCTGAGGCTAGATTCCCAATGAGTCATATTTACATCTACTCCGACAGTAGGTGTGGAGACATGGACCGTATCCGCCTCAGTACCGGCACCAAGAGGGACTACCAATGGCAGATTTCTCCCGCCTCCCCGGACCGAACGCCGACCTCTGGGACTGGCAGCTGCTAGCCGCCTGCCGTGGGGTCGACAGCTCCCTCTTCTTCCACCCGGAAGGCGAGCGGGGCGCGGCCAGGAGCGCGCGCGAGGCCTCGGCTAAAGAGGTCTGCATGAGATGCCCGGTGCGTTCGGAATGCGCCGCGCACGCACTCGCCGTCCGAGAGCCCTACGGGGTGTGGGGCGGCCTCACCGAGGACGAGCGCGAGGAACTGATGGGCCGCGCCCGGCACCGCCTGATCCCCGCGTCGAGTGCGATCGGACCGATCGCGCCGAACTGAGAGCCGACGAAGCGTCCGAAGGAACGTTTCTTCGAATCACCAGCACGCCCGGGCGTGTCGCCGCCCGGCCCGCGTTTCACCCGTTCGGCCGTATCCGGTCGTCCGACGTGTACGCCCCCGGCCGCCGCCGGGGGCGGACGCGGGTCAGCGCGCGGCCGCCCGCTCCAACTCGGCCAAGGTCGCGGCCACGGCCGGCACCCGGGCCAGGTCGGGCAGGGTCAGCGCCACGACCTCCCGCTCGACGGCCGGCTCGACCGCCACCGTGCTCACGCCCTTGGCCCGTACGGACTCCACCGCGAGCTCCGGCAGCACCGCCACGCCCAGCCCCGCGCCGACCAGGCCGACCACGGCCGGGTAGTCGTCGGTGGCGAAGTCGATGCGCGGGGTGAAGCCCACGCCCTCGCACACCTCCACCAGATGGCGGCGGCAGCGCGGACAGCCCGCGATCCACGGCTCGTCCGCCAGCTCCGCCATGCCCACGCGCTCCGCCCCGGCCAGCCGGTGCCCCTCCGGGACCAGCCCGACGAGCCGGTCGGTCAACAGCGGCCGCACCACGAGGTCGTCCCACTCCGCGGCGGAATGGGACGCGCCGCCGTAGCGGAAGGCCAGCGCCAGGTCGCAGTCGCCCTCGCGCAGCATCTCCACCGACCGCGGCGGCTCCGCCTCGACCAGCGAGATACGGGTCCCCGGGTGCTCGGCGCGCATCGCCGCGAGCGCGGTCGGCACCAGCGTCGAGCTGCCACTGGGGAAGGACACGAGCCGGACCCGGCCCGCGCGCAGCCCGGCGATGGCCGCGACCTCCTCCTCGGCGGCGGTCAGCCCGGCCAGGATCCCCGCGGCATGGCGCACCAGGGCCTCGCCCGCCTGGGTCAGGCGCATCTCGCGGCCGGTGCGGATGAGCAGCGGGGTACCGGCCGACTGCTCCAGCGCCTTCATCTGCTGGGAGACGGCGGGCTGGGTGCAGCCGAGCTCACGGGCGGCGGCGGAGAAGGACCCGGTCCCGGCGACGGCGCGCAGAACCCGGAGATGGCGTGCTTCGATCACCCTTCGAGCATAAGCCCTACTTTGATTTCCGGGAAAATCTCCCGATGTCACTTTGGGGTGGCTCGGTTAGCGTGGTCCCATGGGCTCCATGCACTTGATCTCTGTGAACCTCGGCCGCGCCACGGCCGTCGACTACACGGACGCGGAGGGCGGGGTGACGGGCATCGGCAAGCGCCCCGTCCCCGGACCGGTCCACGTCCTCGCCCCCGGCTCCAAGGCCACCGGCCTCGGTAGCGGCCTGGAGGGCGACGCCGTCTGCGACCGGCGCCACCACGGCGGAGACCACCAGGCCGTCTACGCGTACGCCCGCGAGGACCTGGACCTGTGGGAGCACGTGCTGGGTCGCGAGCTGCCCGGCGGACTCTTCGGCGAGAACCTCACCACCACCGGCATCGACCTGAACACCGCGCGGATCGGCGACCGCTGGCGGGTCGGGGCGGACCTCGTCCTCGAAGTGGCCTCGGCCCGCATCCCGTGCCGGACCTTCCAGGGAGCCATGGGCGAGACCGGCTGGGTCAAGCGGTTCACGCAGGAGGCCCGGCCGGGCGCGTACCTGCGGGTGATCGAGGAGGGTTCGATCTCCCCCGGCGACCCGATCGAGATCATCCACCGGCCGGACCACGAGGTGACGGTGCAGCTGTGGTTCCGCGCCTTCACCACCGAACGGACCCTGCTGCCGCTCACCTCGGCCGCGGGCGAGGCGATGGAGCCGGAGGCCCACGAGCGGGTGCGCCTGTACGTGGAGAAGTACGGGGCGGGGGCCGGGGTGAGGTAGCGCCGTCATCGGGGGAAGCTAGGTTGCGCCTATGACGACTGCGTTGATCACGGGATCCACGGCGGGCATCGGCGCCGCCTTCGCCCGGCGGCTGGCCGCCCAAGGACACAATCTCGTGCTGGTGGCACGCGATACGAAACGGCTCGGCGAGCAGGCCACCGAACTGCACGACCGACACGGCATCGAGGCCGACGTACTGGTCGCCGACCTCTCCACGGAGGCGGGCATCACGGCGGTCGAGCAGCGCCTCGGCGACCGCACCCACCCGGTGGACCTGCTGGTCAACAACGCGGGCTTCGGCAACAAGGGCCGCTACCTCGAGGTCTCCATGGCCGACGAGCTGACCATGCTGAAGGTGCACATCGAGGCGGTCCTGCGGCTGACCTCGGCGGCCACGGAGTCGATGCGCTCACGCGGCCGCGGCGGCGTGATCAACGTGGCCTCGGTGGCCGCCTTCGTACCGCGCGGCACCTACGGGGCGAGCAAGGCCTGGGTCGTGCAGTTCACCCAGGGCGCGGCGCGGGACCTGAGCGGATCCGGGGTACGGCTGATGGCGCTGTGCCCCGGCTTCGTCAGGACGGAGTTCCACCAGCGGGCCGGCATGGGTACGGACAACATCCCCGGCTGGATGTGGCTGGACGCCGACAAGCTGGTGGCCACGGCCCTGGCCGACCTGGCCCGCGGGAAGACGGTGTCGATCCCGGACCCGCGGTACAAGGCGCTGATGGGCGTGGTGAAGCTGACGCCGCGCGGGCTGCTGGGCGGGATGTCCTCGCGCACGGGCCGCAAGTACGGTCCCCAGTAGCGCCGCAGGGTACCCCGGCGGGCCCCGAACCAAGCGGCCGAGCGGGTGAAATCTCCCTAAACTGGACCTGTCCCATCCAGCGCGGGAGGCGACGCGATGACATTCGTACAAGTGATCGATTACGAGACCAGGCGGTTCGACGAGATGAACGCGCTCATCGACCGCTGGGCGGAGCAGACCAGCGGTAGGCGCACCGCCACGCACACGATGATCGGCCAGGACCGCGAGGCCCGGAACCACTACGTCGACATGGTGGAGTTCGCCTCGTACGAGGAGGCCATGAAGAACTCCGGGCTCCCCGAGACGGACCGGATGTTCCAGGAGATGGTGGCACTCTGCGAAGGCATGCCGAAGTTCATGAACCTCGACGTGGTCCGCGACGAGCACCTCAACAAGCAGCTCGCCCGGCGGGTGTTCGAAGAAGCGGCCATGGGCGGGAAGATGGGCGTCCTCGACGAGTGCTTCGCGACGAACTACATCGACCACGACGTCAGCAAGGCGGAGTCCACCGTCATCGGACGCGATGCCATGCGGTCGGACATGGAGACGTGGCGCGCCGCCTTCGACATGTCCTTCGAGCCGACGGCCCAGCTGGCCGAGGGCGACATGGTGACGACGGTGTGGAACTGGCGCGGCACCCACAAGGGCCCGTTCATGGGGGTCGCACCGACCGGGAAGACGTACGAGATGTCCGGGAGCACCACCTTCCGGTGCCTGGACGGAGAGATCGTCGAGGGCTGGTGGCACTACAACCCCGGTGCCCTGCAGCAGCAGATGGGCGGAACGGGTCGGCCGTACGGGACCTGAGGCCCCGCCACGGGACGACACCCGGGAAGGCCGACCACGGCGAAGCCAACGGGAAGGCCCCGTTCCGCAGTTGCGGAACGGGGCCTTCCTCGCGTGGTGCGTGCGATCAGTGGCTGTGGCCGTGACCGTGGCCGTGACCGGCGTCGCCCTCGTCCTCGGCCGGCTTCTCGACGACCAGGGTCTCGGTCGTGAGCAGCAGCGAGGCGATGGAAGCGGCGTTCTCCAGCGCGGAGCGGGTGACCTTCACCGGGTCGATGACGCCGGCCTTGACCAGGTCGCCGTACTCGCCGGTGGCGGCGTTGAAGCCCTGGCCCTTGTCGAGCTCGGCGACCTTCGAGGTGATGACGTAACCCTCGAGACCGGCGTTCTCGGCGATCCAGCGCAGCGGCTCGACGGCGGCGCGGCGCACGACCGCGACACCGGTGGCCTCGTCGCCCGACAGGCCGAGGTTGCCCTCGAGGACCTTCACCGCGTGGACGAGAGCGGAGCCACCGCCGGAGACGATGCCCTCCTCGACCGCGGCGCGGGTCGCCGAGATGGCGTCCTCGAGACGGTGCTTCTTCTCCTTGAGCTCCACCTCGGTGGCGGCGCCGACCTTGATGACGCAGACGCCACCGGCGAGCTTCGCCAGGCGCTCCTGCAGCTTCTCGCGGTCCCAGTCCGAGTCGGTCGACTCGATCTCGGCCTTGATCTGGTTGACGCGACCGAGGACCTCTTCGGAGGAGCCGCCACCGTCGACGATGGTGGTGTCGTCCTTGGAGATGGTCACGCGGCGCGCGGTGCCCAGCACGTCCAGACCGGCCTGGTCGAGCTTGAGGCCGACCTCTTCGGCGATGACGGTGGCACCGGTGAGGGTGGCCATGTCCTGGAGCATCGCCTTGCGACGGTCGCCGAAGCCCGGGGCCTTGACGGCGACCGCGTTGAAGGTGCCGCGGATCTTGTTGACGACGAGGGTGGAGAGCGCCTCGCCCTCGACGTCCTCGGCGATGATCAGCAGCGGCTTGGAGGCGCCGGCCTGGATGACCTTCTCCAGCAGCGGCAGGAGGTCCTGGATCGAGGCGATCTTGCCCTGGTTGATCAGGATGTACGGGTCGTCGAGAACGGCCTCCATACGCTCCTGGTCGGAGACCATGTACGGCGAGAGGTAGCCCTTGTCGAAGGCCATGCCCTCGGTGAACTCCAGCTCCAGGCCGAAGGTGTTGGACTCCTCGACGGTGATGACACCGTCCTTGCCGACCTTGTCCATCGCCTCGGCGATGAGCTCGCCGACCTGCTGGTCCTGCGCGGAGAGCGCGGCCACGGCGGCGATGTCGGACTTGTCCTCGATCGGGCGGGCGGTCGCGAGGAGCTCCTCGGACACGGCCTTGACCGCGGCGTCGATGCCCTTCTTCAGGGCGGCCGGGGAAGCACCCGCGGCGACGTTGCGCAAACCCTCGCGGACCAGCGCCTGGGCCAGCACGGTGGCGGTGGTGGTGCCGTCACCCGCGATGTCGTTGGTCTTGGTCGCCACCTCCTTCACGAGCTGCGCGCCCAGGTTCTCGTACGGGTCGTCCAGCTCGACCTCGCGGGCGATGGTGACACCGTCGTTGGTGATGGTGGGGGCGCCGAACTTCTTGTCGATGACGACGTTGCGGCCCTTGGGGCCGATCGTCACCTTGACCGTGTCGGCAAGCTTGTTGACGCCGCGCTCGAGGGCGCGACGGGCGTCCTCGTCGAACTTCAGGATCTTCGCCATGGGAGCGGTTCAGCCCTCTCGAAAACTCGGGTTTAACGAGCTACGCCCCTCGCCGCCCGGCAATCAGCGGGGTGACCAGGGGCGCAGCTCAAAGCAGTACTGATGAAGAGAATTACTTCTCGACGATCGCGAGCACGTCGCGAGCCGAGAGGACGAGGTACTCCTCGCCGCTGTACTTCACTTCGGTGCCGCCGTACTTGCTGTAGAGCACGATGTCGCCGACGGTGACGTCCAGCGGGAGACGCTGGCCGTCCTCGAAGCGACCCGGGCCCACCGCGAGGACGACGCCCTCCTGGGGCTTCTCCTTCGCGGTGTCCGGGATGACCAGGCCGGAGGCCGTGGTCTGCTCGGCGTCGAGCGGCTGGACCACAATGCGGTCCTCAAGCGGCTTGATGGCAACCTTGGAGCTGGCGGTCGTCACGATCCGACCTCCCCCTTCGGAGATCCGGGGTTAACTGTCTGAGGTGGCGACCAGGTCGATCCGTCGTCGCGGGTGCCGGATCTGCCTGTCGCTGTGTTGGCACTCACCAGGGGTGAGTGCCAGGTGCGAGACTATTCCGGCGATTAGCACTCGGTCAAGCGGAGTGCCAATTCTTGCCATCCCGCGTTGCGCGGACCGGCTTCGCAACGCCACCCGACGAGGCTCAGAGACGTCGCGGATCGCTAGTCTCCAGCCCATGACCTGGCGAAACGCACAGCTCCGCTGGCGCGACCTCATATCGATCACCCTGGGCCTGGCGATCGGGATCTCCGCGTTCTCGTTGGCCGCACCCCGGCTGATGACCAAGCTGACGGGGGTGGAGGGCAGCTTCCGCGCGGAGCGGTGCGAGGGGCAGGAGGACTGGGACGGGGTCCGGAAACGGGCGTGCGCCGGTTCCTTCACCGCCGCCGACGGGTCGTTCACCATTTACCCGATCGCGGCCGAGGGCCTGTTCGAGACCGATCCGGCCGGGCCGGTGGCCTCCCGGGTCGACGGACCGTCGGCCGACGAGGCCGTGCGGCCGGGTCTCATGTCGTTGGCAACCCTGCTGGGCATCGGCCTGATCGGCTTCGCGTACCCCCTGTGGGTCCTGTTCGCGGTCACCCGAGACCTCCTGGCCCGCCGAAGACGCCGCCGGGGGGCCGATACGACGCCGGCCGCGAGCCCCGCGGTGCCCGCCGCCGTCCCGGGTACGACGAGGACGAACTCCGGGGTGCGCTGGATCCACGCCGTCCCGATCGCCGTCAGCATCGCCGGCGGGATCTTCATGTGCCATGTGGCCGTACCGCGGCTGATCACCCAACTGACCGGGGTCGAGGGCACCTTCCGCGCCGAGCGCTGTGTATGGGGGGAGCCCGATTCCGACGGGGACCGGACGATGAAGTGCACGGGGGACTTCACCGCCTCCGACGGCTCGTTCACCCTCGGCGGGATCAAGATCGACGGCTCGTTCGACGACCGACCGAAGGAGCCGGTGCGGAGCCGCGTCAGCGGCCCGTCGGCCGAACACGCGGTGCAGATGGACATCGCCGGCTCGCTCGCGCCGATAGGCCTGGGGCTGACCGCCTTCGCGTTCCCGGCCTGGGCCCTGACGGCGGCCACCCGCGACGCCCTCGCCCGCCGCCGAACCGCCCCGGCGGACAACGGCCCCACCGACCCCAACTCATGGGGCCCGTTGCCGTCGCGTTGACGGTGTCCCTGCGGTGTCCCTGCGGTGTCCCTGCGGGGTGCTCGGCGGTGTCCCTGCGGGGTGCTCGGCGGTGTGCGGTACTGCTCGGGCTGCCGTGCCCCTGCGGGGTAGTCGGCGGTGTGCGGTGCAGGGTGCCCCTGCTGGGCGGCCGCCTCAAACGCCGGCGGGGCTGGTGGTGTGGGGCGGGGCCCCGCAGGAGGATCTCCTCGGCTCGGCGCGTGCTGGCCTGTCACGGCAAGACGGCCATGGTCGCGCCTCGTCCTGCGGGGACCCTCCTCCGTGTCCCCGCCCCACGGCAGGGCTACGACAGCGACGGCCCGAGG
>NZ_QGGZ01000023.1 GCF_003148825.1 Streptomyces sp. CG 926 | reverse complement strand
AGCATCGACCAGATCGCCCGCGACCTCACCATCTGGATGGCCGCCCGCGACTTCCCCGGACGACGGCACGCCAGCAACTTCTAAAACAAGCCCTAGGTGAGTTCCTTCCGCATCAGCGTGCACATGGTTTCGTAGCGGCGCAGCGATCCGTCAGGAGCTTGCTCGTCCCACGCGTCCGGCCGCCGGTCGTACGCGACATATCCCAGTCGTTCGTACAGTGCACGTGCCCGGGGGTTGTTCTCCTCCACAGCCAGCTCGGCCTGCCGCAGGCCGCGGTTCCTGATCCGTAGTTCCGCGGCGTCCACGAGGAAGGTGCCGATCCCGCACGACTGCAGTGCGGGGTGGACCGCCAGCTGCCACAACGTGCCGACGCCCTCCTTGACCCGGTAGTCGACCCCGCCCTTCGCCACGGGGATGTCGGCTGCGGCGCAGACGGCCAGGTATTCGACCTCCCCGATCCGGGCACGTTCCACCTGCCCGGCGACGCCGGCCAGGTGATGGTCCGATCCCGCCCACCCGCACGAGGCCAGGTCCGCATGCGTCAAGTCCCTGGCCGACAACTTCAACACGACGTCCGTCATCGTCACCACCTCCGACGGGCAAGCATCCATGCCGCTCACGCGGGGCGCAAAGCCGTTTCCTCGGCTCATCGGCATGCGGCCGTGACCATGCGCGCGGGACGGTCTCGACGGCGCCGCTACGACCGTCCTTGCGGCGGACGGGATCGGCGGACGGGGTGGCCGTCGGGGCCTTCGGTGAGCCAGGAGCCGTCGCCCAGGGGTACCCCCTCGTACGGGTTGCTCACGCCGAGGTCGATCTCACCGCAGGGCACGCCGGTGCGCACGTCGACGAGGTGGTGGCGGAACCACTCCTCCTCGTCCTCGCGCTCACCGCCCAGGGTGACGACCGCCGTGTCCGGGGTCAGGTAGCCGCCGCTCCATTCCAGGAAGGTGTCGTCCGGGTCGTACCCGAAGGCATCGACGGGCAGCGTGAACAGCACCTCTCCGCCGGGGTGGTCGTGGAAGGCGACGTCCCCCTGCTCGTGGTCGACGGTCATGAACTGCTGCCCGCCCGGTGCCAGGTCGATCAGGCAGCGGTCCGGCCACGGGTACGTCACGAAACGCGGTGCGCCGTCGGCGTCGGTCACACCCCGGAGGATGACGGACCCGTCCTGGCCCTCACCGATGTCGAGGTAGACACTGCCGTCGGCCGGGTGCACGTGGTGGAGACCGCCGTGCCCGACGGTCTCCAACTCCGTACGGGCGAGGACCTCCCCGCTGTCGGCGTCGTACACGACCCACTGGTCCGCGACCCCGCGCTGCGCCATCACGTCGGGCCGGTAGACCCACACGGTGCGGCCGTCCAAGGACAGCGAACAGCCGGGCCGATGGCCGTGACGCACGTCGGAGTGCGGTGCGAAGGCCGACGTCCACACCGGGTCACCGGAGCGCGTGAGGCAGACGACCGCGTTCCGCGTGGTGTACACGACCCGCTCCAGATCGGGCCGGACCACGGACTCCTCCACCTCGTCGCCGGCGCGCGGCCGGAACACCGCGGCGGGCTCCAGCGGCCCGAGGGCGGCGGGGTCCACCAGGTAGGCGTGGATCCGCCCGTCGCGGTGGCGCGTGATGGCCTTCGGAGGCTGCCCGGGAATCATCGGCCGAGGCTATCCCCCGGCTCAGGCCGGCCGCCCGCCGGGGCCCCGGCGGGCGGCGGGCGGCGGCGGGCAGGCGGGCGGCGGGCAGGCGGCACACCGGCGCTACACCTGCTGCAACGGGAGGCTCCGCGGGTCGGCCGGGCGGGGTACGAAGACCGGGGAGTCCGACTGGTAGAAGAGGTCGATGTCGGCCTCCTCCCCACCGACGATCAGGGTGTCCCAGGCGCCGCTCTCCCGCAGGGTGCGCAGGGTGGCCGGAGCGATCGAGGCCAGGTGGGCGCGGAGTTCACCGTCCGTGGGCAGCCCGGGCAGCCGGGACCCCAGCCGGTCGCGGATCCCGGCCATCCGCTCCAGCAGCGCGTCCAGGTCGCTCCCCTCCGGGTCGCCGGCACCGGCACCGGCACCGGCCTCCGCGGCGCGCGCGATGATGTCCCGGATGGCGCGGGTGACGCCCTGGTCGTCGGTGGTCACCATGGCGTTCCAGGCCCGGCTCTTGTGCCGGTACTGGAGCATGGACATGGCGGCCTCGTGCCGGATGAAGTCGGCGTCCCGCAGCGGCTTGCCCTGCCAGGCGCGGCTGAGCGAACGGGCCAGGGACGTGGCGGAGGCGAGGCCGCTGTTGAGGCCGCGGCCCGGCCAGAAGTGGATGGCGTTGGCGGCGTCGCCCAGCAGGAAGCCGAAGGTGCCGGGGCTGGTCGTGGTCGGCCGGTGCAGCTGCGCCGTGAACCGCGGGCGCTGCACCATGTCCAGCCGGAACGAGGTGATCGCCGACAGGTCGTCCTCGGCCACCCCGAACAGGCGAAGGCCCTGCCGGATCTCCTTCCACAGCGGGGAGCTGCGCAGCAGGGCGGGCAGGAAGAGGGTGCCGTGGGTGGGGCAGCGGAACTCGTTGTCCTCCTCCTGGCGGCTCATCAGGCAGGGGCGGGCGGCGATGCACTCCTCGAAGACCTGGCGGACCGGGTCGATGCCGATGACGTTCTTGGCCTCCTCCCGGGTGAGCCGCATGTTCAGGAAGCCCTCGCCGCGCAGCGAGTTGAGCAGGAAACGGTTCTGCGACACCGTGAGCAGCACGCTCATCGGGTCAGGCAGCTTCGACTTGACCCGCAGCCCCAGCACGACGTCCTGAAGGTGCTCGCCGTCGAGGGAGTAGATCGAGGCGTCGGCCGTGCCGAAGCGGTCGGCGTAGTGCTCGCGGGTGCGGGAGCGGCCGCCTTCGCAGACCACCAGGACGTGTTCCTGCCTGATCCGGTTCTGCCGCTCGGTCGCGTCGAATCGTTCGGGGACGAGACGGATCGCGGGCCGCCGGTTCGCCAGGTCCAGCAGTCGGTCCTCGATGTGGGCGATCCGGATGTTGCGGGGCGGACGGCCGTCGACCGAGTCCGGGCCGACGGGCCACATCTCGGAGTAGGCACCGTCGTCGTCGAACAGCGCGCCGAGGACCTCCTCGGGCAGGGCGAGGTACTGGCGGCTCTGGACGGTCACCACCTGTTGGCGGCGGAAGTTGCCCTGCGTCTCGTCCTTCCAGACGATCGCGGAGCCCTGCCTGGTCCAGCGTCCGTCATAGAGGGTGATGGTGGTCCGGCCGGGCAGCATCTCGTCGAGCGCCAGGGCGAAGGCGAGACCCACCGGGCCACCGCCGGTGACGGTGACCCGCAGAGTGCCGGGGTCCGTGGTGCTCACTCGGGGGACGTCCAGGAGGGAAAGGTCCATGACCGTCTCCATGGCGTCCTGCGCCTCGTAGAGGAACGTTTCGTCACCGATCCGGATGCAGTCGTTCGGGCGCAGTACGTGCCGGGTGACGCGCCGGTCGTTGACGAACGTGCCGTTGCGGCTGTCGCGGTCGTAGAGGACGAACCCGGGGTCCTCCGCGAGGATCTCGGCGTGCAGCCGGGAGGCATTGGCGCTGACGATCACGACGCCGTTGTCGCTCTTGCGCCCGAAACTGAGGGGCTCGGCGCCCAGGACCACGCTCTGTCCGGTGAACGGACCCGTGCGCCCAACGATGACCGAAGGCACTCCACACTCCTTGAAACGATGCCGCTGATTACCCGTACGCCGACAACACGCGATCGAGAAGGTGTTCGGTTCAACCATTTCTTGGAATCTCTTGGAATCTTTTGAGTCCCGCTGAACCGGGGGCCGGGGCCGTACGTGATGTTCGCGTCGGCTGGCGCCAAGAAGGAGAACCGCCCCCATGTACTACGACGAAGACGAGACCGTGTCGGAGACCGCGTTCACGGCCACCACCGCGGGCAGTGCCGCGGGCACCGCCGCAGGTACGGACGCCGCGGGCGGGGACCGGCTGATCGCGGGCCGCTACCGGTTGCTGTCCCGGCTCGGCGAAGGCGGCATGGGCACCGTGTGGCGGGCCCGCGACGAGACCCTGTACCGGGAGGTCGCGGTGAAGGAGGTACGGGCTCCGGCCGGGCTGGGGCCCGGTGACATCACGCGGATGTACGGCCGCCTGGAGCGGGAGGCATGGGCGGCGGCCCGGATACCCGACCGCAACGTGGTCACGATCCACGACGTGGTCATGGAGGACGACCGGCCCTGGATCGTGATGGAACTGATCCGCGGACAGTCGCTCGCCGATCTGCTCCGGGCCGAGGGCCCGCTCACCCCGCGGCACGCCGCGCACATCGGCGGGGAGGTGCTGAGCGCGCTGCGCGCCGCCCATGCCGTCGGGGTGGAGCACCGGGACGTCAAGCCGGCGAACGTACTGCTCGCCGAGGACGGGCGGGTCGTGCTCAGCGACTTCGGTATCGCGATGGTCGAGGGCAGCACCGCGCTGACCATGACCGGCGAGCTGGTCGGCTCCCCCGAGTACCTGCCGCCGGAGCGGGCGCTGGGCCGCCCCTCGGGCCCCGAGTCCGACCTGTGGTCCCTCGGTGTGCTGCTGTACGCGGCCGTGGAGGGGCTCTCCCCGTTCCGGCACGACACCGCGCTGAGCACCCTGCGGGCCGTCGTGGACGAGGAACCGCCGGTGCCCACCCGCGCCGGACCGCTGGCGCCGGTCATCGCCGGGCTGCTCCGCAAGGAGCCCGCGGAGCGGACGCCTGCCGGCGAAGCCGCCGAAGCCCTCCGGGAGATCGCCCATCCGGACGCCACCACGACCGCCGGCGCCCGCGTCCTGGCGGACTCCGCAGGACCCGCCACGCGCGCGACCGCAGGCCCCGACGCGGTCGCCGCGCCGCCCCGCAAGCGCCGTACGGTGGCCTTCGTCGCGGCCGGCGTGGCCGCCTGCGTACTGATCGGCGGCGGGATCGCGTACGCGCTGAACGGCAACGACGCGGAGACCGGCACCGGCACCGGTTCGGGCCTACGGCTGTCGGTGGCGGGCACGAACACGACCTACACCGGCAGCTGCCCCATCCCGGAGGGCCGGGCCCCGGCGTTCACCGCGACCTTCACCGCGTCCGAGCCGACACTGATCTCCTACCGCTGGGTGTCCGGCGACGGCTCGGTGGTGGATCCGCACTGGCGCACCCTGTCCGTCGGGGACAAGGCCGAGCCGACGAAGCGCGACACCGTGCGCCTGACGGCCTACGCGAAGACGGGCACCCTGAGGACCGGGATGGCCGTGGAGCTCCAGAGCCCCATCCGCACCACCTCCAACCCGGTCCCCTTCCAGATCACCTGCACCGGCTGAACCCCGTACGGGCCCGGCCGGCGCCGGCCGGGGCCCTCAAGGAGCCTGGGGCTCCGCCCGCTCGACGTTGGCGACCATCCTGCGCAGCACCTTGAGGGCGGCCACGTACTCCTCGTCGCTGATCCCCTGATGGACCACGGCGCGCTGTTCGGTCACCAGCTGCCGCAGCCGCACCCGGGCGGCTACCCCGGCTTCGGTGAGGTGCAGGCGCTGCCGGTCGTCGGTCGTGAGCCAGCCACGGTGGAGCAGCTGGTCCACGACCCGGGCGATCTCGTGCGGTCCTTCCGCCAGAGGGGTCAGTTGGGTGACCACTTCCTCCCGACCGGGCGCGGGAAGCCCGCTGTCGACCCGGTTGAGGACCCAGTACTGCGGCTGCGTCACATCGATCCGGGCCATGGCGTCCCGTAGCTGCCGGGTGACCGCCGTGTGGGCCAGGCCGCTCCAGTAGCCGATGGGCTGGGTGGCGAGCATGTCGTCGGTGGCGGCCGGATCTGCCGGCGCCTGGTCGGTGATGGGGGTCGTACCGGTCAACGGTTCCATGATCACGACGCTACACACCCCCGACCCCCTGCGCTTCGTCGGTCAGGTGCCCGGGCAGGCCGGGTGCCACGTGGCTCCCTTGGCATAGGTGTCGAGTTCCGTACGGGTGAGGCCGCCACCCGCTGCCGCACAGGCGGCGGCTCGGGGGTCGCGGGCGGCCGTCACCGCCTCGGTGACGTCCCGTAGGGCGAGAACCAGGGATCCCAGCAGGAGACGGCCCGGCGGAAGGGCGAACGCCCAGGGGTGCTCGCCGAAGCCGTCGTGCCCGAGCGCGACCGGCTCCATGTCCGGTCGTACGAGCCAGGTGGTGAAGTCCCGATATCCGGAGGTGGTGGCGAGCGCGCCCCAGGTCCCCTCCACCAACACGTCCATGGTGTGGGCCCCCTTGGGCATCGGAAGGTCGTCGAGGGGCTCGGCCTCGCCCTTGCCCGAGTCGGGCAAGCGCCAACCACGAGCCCCGGACCGGAGAACGCTGCCGTCCTCGCTGAAGAGGAGCCGACCCCCTGGGGTCGTACCGGGGATGGTCCGAGTCCGTCGGGCCTTCCCCGCGTCGGACAGGTCCCACACGGTCAGGCCCGTCGATCCGCCGTCCAGGACCAGTGTCCGCCCGTCGGGGGACAACGCCCCGCCGCCCCCCGAGTGGGGGACGAATCCGGCCTCCTTGCCGGACTCGGACACCACGCCGGAGTCGAGGTCCAGGACGGCGTCGGATCCGGAGTCCGGGCCCGCGCCGGGGGTCGCTGTCTCGTACTCCTCGGGGCCGGCTCCGTCGCCCGGGATCGCTCCCGGCTCCGGCATGCCCGTCCCCGGGACGCGCTGCTCGTCCACCGTAGGGGTGGAGGTGCCGGACATGACCCTCTGGAACGGCGCGGCGTGGCTCCCGTCGCCCTCCACCCGCCAGACCAGCGCCTCGGAATTTTCGGCGCGCACCGCCACCACGGTCTTCCCTTGCGGGCCGACCAGCAAGGAGGTGACGCCTCCGGTCGTACGTCCCGTTCCGGACCCGCTCGGGCGTCCGCTGTCCGCCACGACGTCCGCGGGCAGCGGGAACGTGGCCGCCAGTCGGCGCGGCCGGGTCCGGTCGCTCACGTCCCACAGCGACAGCTCGCCGTCCTCGAACACAGCCATGCGGGTGGCGTCCTGGTCGATCCCCAACAGGTCCGCGGGCGCCTCCAGAGCACCGAGCCGCCGGAACGGCGATCCGGCCGCGGCGTCGAAGAGGACGGTCTCCAGTTCCTGCTTCGTGGTGCCTTCGACGAACTGGGTCACCGCCAGGACCGACGCGCGCGCGGCGTACGCGGCCGTCTCGTAGCGCGTGAGGGGTTGCGGGGTCGGCGGCTGGGTCTGCGCGGAGACGTCCCAGAACCGCACCGTGCCGTCGTCGCCGCCGATCGCCAGCAGCCTCCCGTCCGGGCTGTAGGCGATCGGCGGCACGGTGTCCAGGGCCGAGGGGGGCTTCGCTGCCGCCGTCGCGCCCGCCGTCCTGCGCAGCACGACCTCGCTGCCCAGCAGGATCACCCCGGAGTCGTCCCGTGCCACGGCACCCCCCTGCGGCCCGTGCACCACCCAACTCGATCCTCGGAGGGCCGCTTCGTGCCGGTATCCCGGGCCGGTCCGCTCCGGGGAGATGCTCCAGACGTCGATGAACCGGTTGCCCGCGCCCACTCCCGCCGCGAGGGGATGCGTGGTGGCGGTGTAGAGGGTGTCGTCGAGCGTGTCGTGGAAGGCCACGCCGGTGGTGGGGTTGCTCTGTCCCGTGGTCGGACCTGGCTCGATGGTGACGGTCACCGGGAGCCCGGCGGCCCCTGTGTCGTGCACCCGGATGTTGCGGTCGTCGGCGACGGCGACCCGGTTGCCGGAAGCGTTGACCGCGAGGCCGACGAGGTCGGTGTCCGGTGTGGTGGTGTAGGCGGCCTGCTGCCCCTTCTTCCGGGGGGCGGCGGGGTCCGTGACGTCGTACACGGTGAGGGCCTCCGGGGCGACCGAGTCGCCGCCGGCCTTCGGGTCGAGCGGCCCGAGGGTGGCCAGGGTACGGCCGTCGGCGCTCACGGCGGCCTGCAGCACCTGACCGCCGCCCGGCAGTTCCGCGAGTCGCCGCGGCTTCGCCGGGTCCGCGAAGCTCCACACTTCGACCCGGAGGTCGGCGGTCCCGATGAGCACGGCCGAGCCCCCGGGGGTGGTCAGCGGTACCAGGACCGGCGGGACCTCGCGCTGCGGCTTGAGGGTCTTCGCGCCCGGCGGCACCGGAAGCGTGGCCACCGTGGCACGGGACGCCGCGTCCCGGACGGTGATCCGGTCGGCGTCCCGGGTCAGCAGGGTACGGCCGCCGCCCGTGTAGCCGAGCGCCGTCGGCCCCGGGGTGCCCGCCACCGGCGGTACCTCGCCGCGGTAGCGGGTCTCCAGCAGGATGCGCAACAGGCTGTTGCGGGAGGCGTCGCCCGGGCTCATGCGGTGTGCGGACAGGGCCAGCCGCAGGGCGCGGCCCGGATCCGAATCCTGGACGGCGGTGGCTTCGTTGAGGAGGGACCGCGCCTGCTTCTCGCGCTTCTCCGCCGCGGTCTTCTGCGACTGGTCGTGGGCGAGGTACGCGAACACCAGGGCCACGGCGAGCAGGGTCGCGACAACCTGCCTGGCGACGACCGGCCAGCTGAGCGAGCTGGCCTTGCGCCGAGCCTTCGGCACGTCGGACGCGGTGGCGATCTCCGGTTGTCTCCCGAGCAGTTCACCGGCCACTGCGCGTGCCTCGCGCCCGTCCGACTCGGCGACGACGACCACGCCGAGGTCATGTGCGGCGCTCAATTTGGCGCGGAACCCGGAGACCGAGACCAGCTCGCCGTCTCCCGTGACGTCCGCCGTGACGGAGTTGCTCGTCTTGACCCGGCGGTAGAAGAGAGCCTGCCGCCCGAGGGCGGCGAACCACACCCGGCCGTTGCTCTTGCGCAGGGCCGGCTGCCGGACGCGTACGGTCTCGGCGAGCAGCACCCCGAAGGCCGCGCCGAGCGACGGTCCCGCGATCCGGTAGGGCACCGAGCCCTTGGGGGCGACCTTGTCGCCCGCGAGCGCGAACCCCTGCAGGGACCACAGCACGGTCCCCGACACCCGCTGCCCCGACGCGTTCCAGGCCCGGGCCATGGCCGCGGCGTAGTGGTGGTCGGCGGTGAACAGCGGCATGGTCTCGGGGTCGGGCACCAGGCCACGGGGCCCGCCCGGCAGCAGGGTCAGGGTGAGCCTCCCGCAGGCGCCCACCCCGTGGTGGTCGAACAGGACGCGCACCGCCGCCGGGCTCCTGGCGGGCCCGGGGAGCCGGCCCAGTGCCAGCCGGCACAGGGCCATGGCCGCGGCCAGCACCGGTCCCGTACGGACGGCGTCCCCCGCCGCGGCCGCGAGCCGGTCCAGCGAGCGCCTGAGCCGCTCGTCGCCGTGGGCGAGGTCGGCCGGGTTCCAGGGCTCGGTGACAAGGTCCGCGGTCGCCCCGGCGCCGCGGTACCAGGCCAGTGCGACCGCGAGGCGCCCCTCGTCCGGATCCGGGTCCGGGTCCGGGACGAGGAGGTCGAGCGCGAGTGCGGCCTGGATCCGTACCGCGTCCAGGACCGGCCGCGACTCCCGCGGATCGAACACCTCTTGGCCGGAGGCCCTGCGCAGGCCGTCGGTCAGAGCGTCGTCGGACCCGGCCACTTCGATCTCACCGAGGGCGTCATGAAGGGCGGTGTCCTCCCCGGTGTACAGCAGGCGCAGGGCGTCCGTGTCGGACCGTTCGACCAGGCGGGAGAGCCAGGCGACCAGTGCGCCCGGGTCCATGGACATCAGCTTCTGCACGCGACCGGCTTCGACGGCCGTCTGACGCGCGCACGCGAGGGCGGTGTCCAGCTCGTCGAGCGTTCCGCCCCGGCCCCGGCCCCACCCGACGGCGGTCATGGTCGTCTCCTTCAGCACCGTCATCCCGCTCATGCTCCTTCCGAGCCGCGCCTTACAGGGTGGCCGGCGGGGAGCCGGTCGAGCAGTTGGCGCCAGCGGCGCCGGTCGGAGGCCCGGACCTGGCAGGCCAGCGTCCGGCGGACGGCCTCGGGGTCCAGGAACGGGAGGTCCGCGAGGCCGAGCGGCGGACCGGCCTGGTCCGCGGTGACCTCGCTCTCGGCCGCGACCGTCATCGCCAGGTCGCCGGACAGACTGTCGGAGAAGGGCGTCAGCAGGACGTACAGCTCGCTGCCTTCGGCGGCGCCGGTGACGTGCACGGGCAGCAGCAGTACCTCGTCGTAGCCCCCGGCCAGCAGCGCGGCGGTGGCGGTGTCGAAGGGCGCGGAGACCGCGACGTAGAGCCGGCCGTCGTCCTGCACGGTGAGGGTGAGGCTGAACGCCGCGCGCAGCACCTCGTCCTCGGCCGCGTCGGTTCCGCCCGAGGCGAGGGGTGCGAACCGGTTCCGTACGGTGGCCGGCCTGCCGTAGTCCAGCCGGTGCCAGACGACGTCCGCGATCCCGACCCCTGCGGTCCCGACCCCGGCATTCCCGAGTCCCGGGGCGGCGAAGGCGCCGGCGAGCCGTTCCGCCGCGAGTGCGGCCGTGGCGTACAGGAAGGCGTCGCCGCGGCCGACCGCGTCGAGCAGCCGGATCAGCCGCTCCCGGGTCGGCTGCGGGATTCGGCCGGTGGCGGCCCCGGCGAGTCGTGCGCACAGGGCGGTCGTCGCGACCCGTCGGCGCCGCGGGTCGGCCGCGCGCAGAGCGGAGCCGAGTTGTTCCAGTGCGGCGGTGAACCGGGACCCGGCGGGCGCGAAGTAGTGCCGCAGCCGTACGGGGCGACCCGCGGCGGCGGCGCCCTGCGCCGGTCCGGACGCGCCCAGGGCCGCGGTCACCTCGTCCGCCAGCCGGTCCACGCGCTCCCACGGCAGCACGTGGAAGCACTCGGGTTCGGGCCTGCCCTCGGCCGCGAGCCGGTCGAGCAGGCTGTAGCGCAACCCGGGGTGGGCCGCGGTGAGGAGGGCCTGTTCGGCCGGCTCCAGACGCTCGGCGGGCCAGCGCCGTTCGATCGCGGCGACGACCTCGGCCGTGGCGGGATCGGCGGGCAAGGGCACTCCGAGGTCGTCGAGTTCCACCACGGCGGCGCCGGTGGCGGGCTCGATCAGAGCCAGGGCGTGGCCACCGTCGGCGAGCGGCAGCGAGCCGCGCTCCCAGCCGGTGCGGAAGCGGTCCAGGCTCCGCGCGTCCGCGCGCTCGTCGCCGTCGTTGACGGGGCCGTGGGCGGCCCAGAACGGTCCTGGTGCGGACGGGAGGGTGGCGCCGTTCCCCCGGACCTGGCCGGGGATCGGCGTGGTGTCGCCCGGGGCAGTCCCGCTCGGACGGGCGTCCCGGACCCAGGTGGTCAGCGGCCGGTGCACGGCGCTCATGCGTGGGCCCCCTCGGCGAGCCGGTCCACGAGTGCCACGGCGGCGGGTCCCAGCAGCCCGGCGACCTCCAGGGCTCGGCGCCGGCCCGCGTCGGGGACATGGCTGCGCCAGGAGTACCGCAGCGCCCGCCAGTCGGCCTCACCGAGCCGGTCGGGCAGGTCGGCGGGCAGGTCGGCGGCCCAGTCCCGCAGACGGGTGACGTCCGCGTCCGGGTAGCGGACGGCGAACTTGACGAACCTGAGCAGCACCCCGGCGCTGCGTCCGGCGGGCCGCTCCGCGTTGCGGCTGGCCAGCACGCGCGGCCGGGCCCTCAGGTGGGCGATGCCCTCTCCGGAGGGGTCTACGAGCAGCCGCCTGCCGTGGTCGTAGTAGAGGCTGTTGACGGTCAGGTCGCGGGAGGTGACGTCGTCGGTCAGGCTGCCGCCGTAGGCGGAGAAGAGGAAGTCGGTCACCGCGAGTGCCTTGTACTCCAGGATGCGGGGGCCGCCCTGTTCGGGCCGCGACAGGTGGACCACGAGGCTGGGTCCGCTCATCCCCGGCCGGTAGTCGCCGAGGCCGGCGTCGACGTACAGGTCCTCGATCTCCTGCAGCAACTCCAGGGGCGGGAGCGTCCCGGCGAAGTCCAGGTCGTTGGGCTCGGCCTCGGGGCCCACGTCCACCAGGTCCCGCACAGCGCCTCCGATCAGCCAGAACGCGTGTCCACGCTCCGGTAACCGCTCCATCAGCAGGCGGACGAAGGCGCCTTCGGCTCCGGTCCCGTCCAGACACCGGTCGACGGCGTCCCCGATTCCCGGCGCCTCCTCCTCGGCCGGTCGGAAGGCCTCCGGCGGGCACGCGTCGGCCGGGCCCGGCCCGTGGAATTCGATCCGCACGTCCGCCCTTGCGGGTCCGTCCTCGGGGGGCGCCGGCGCCTCCCGGTCGCGCTCCCGCAGCAGGACCTCCCGGGGCCCGCCGACCACCGCCATCCCCCACAGCATTTCGCCGTCCACCAGGTCTCCGCGTACGGGCGTGCCGTCCTGTGCGCGCCGGTAGATCACCTGCGGTTCCTTCATGCCGTTCTCGTCGGGCAAGGTTCCTCCCCTGTTCCGCCCCTGTGCCGTCTTGTTCCGTCCTGCCCGCCGCTCCCCCACGGCCGCCTCAGCCGCCGGACAGGGATCTGCCCAGCCCCAGTCCCACCGCCGATGCCAGCACCCACCCGATGCCGACCAGCGCGTAGCCGAACCATTGGGTGGCGCCCACCGGTTGGAAAGCCGTCTCCTGGCCGAGATTCACCAGGGGCAGGAGGAGGTCCAGTGTGTAGGCCGCCGCCTGGAAGCGCGGGGCTTTCTCCGGTTCCAGTGCGGTCGGGGGTAGGGACCCGAAGACGACCGTGCCGAGCACCACCAGGGCGGCCAGCCAGCCGAGGGCCCGCCACGGCCGGAAGCCGTAGCCGACCGTCACCTGCAGTACGCCCTCCCACCAGCGGATCGGCCCGGACAGCGCTGCCCGGTGGCGGCGCTGGGCGGCGTAGCGGACCTTGCGGGCGTCCAGTGGGCGGCCGAGGGCCGTGTAGTGCTGGGCGAGTTGCTCGTACGGTTGTGCGGCTGCCTCGGCGGACGGGTCGCGGGTGAGCCAGCGCAACCGTTCGGCGGCGGGCAGGACGGGGTGCAGGGCGCGGTAGGACAGTCCGGCGAGGCGGGCCCTGGCGGGCCAGTGGGCGGGGCCGTCGAGCAGTACTCCCACCGTGCCCTGGTCCAGGTTCACCTCGTCGGCCCGGTCGACGCGCAGGTCGAGGGTATCGCGTACGTGGATCCCGGCGGCGGAGACGGTGCCGCGGGTGACGGTCAGGCCGTGCAGGCTCACGTCGGACGCGGAGAGCCGGTCCAGAGCCAGGGCGGTGAGTCCGCCGGGGTGACCGATCCGGGCTCCCGAGAGGTCGAGGCGGGTGCGCAGTTCGGCCCCGGTCAGGCGGACCTCACCGGCGGCGGTGAACGGCGCCGTGCACCACACCGCGCCCCGTACGGTCGCCCCGGAGGCGCCGAGCGCGATGCCGTCGGGGTGGGTGAGGCGGGCGCCGGTCAGCCGGACGCTGCCCGCGACGTCCGCGTTGAACATCCGCAGCGCTCCGTCGACCACCAGCCGGCGGGCCAGCAGCCGGTCCCCGAGCACCGACCGGTCCAGGACGAGCGCGTCACCGCCGGGCGCGCGGACCGCGGCGTCGTCCAGCCGCACCGGGCCGGCCACCCGAATCCCGGCCAGGAACACCATCCCGGACGCCGCCGTCCCCGCGAGGTCCAGCGCTCCGGCGACGACCATGCCCTCCGCGGCCAGTGCTCTTGCGTCGGCACCCGGTCCCAGCGTGCTGCCGGTCAGCACCACGTCGGTCTCGGCCCGGGCCCGCTCCAGCCGCACACCGCCCGGGATCGTGCAGCCCCGCAGCTCCAGCCGGCCCTGCACCCGTATCCGGTCCGCGTCCACGGCGGGCAGGTGACATCGCGTCAGGGCCAGGCCGGGCAGCAGGGCGTCGGCGCACACGAGCGGCTCGTCGAACTCGCAGTCCTCGAAGCGGATCCGGAGGATCTCCGGGGCCACTCCGCCCCCCGTCAGGTCGAGCCGACCGCTCACCCGCGCGCCGCGCAGCCGCAGGGCGGGCGCCCCTTCCCGCCCCGCGGCCGTCCCCGGCCGCCGCACCCCCCGTAGCAGCGCGGCGAGCGCGGTGGCCCGTACCGTACGGGCGGCCGTGCTCGCCGCCCCCGTGAGGTCGGCCCGCGCCCCGTCGGCGAAGGCCTGCTCCAGTACGGTCTCCGCCGGGTACGGATCGGACGAAGTCCGGTCGGCGGTCGGGGTGTTCATGGGTAGGCTCCCATCGGAACGGGGGGCGGTACGCGGGCGCGGTCCGGTACGAGTGCACCACCGCTCCGTCGCAGTCGTGTCGCACGGGAGGGGCGGGCCCACCGCATGGCGGGAACACGGAGCGCGGACGGCCGGGTGACGGCCGCCGCCACGGCGGATCTGCTGCGCCGGCTGCTGGCCGAGCGCACGGCCTACCGCACCCGGTGGGAACAGCAGGAGGTGCGCCGCACGCCGGGCCCGGTGAGTTCCTCGGCGGTGGCGCGGGTGCTGGCCCTGCACCTGTGGGACAGCGGTGAACGCCCGGACACGGAGCGGGATCTGGCACGGCGTCTGAAGGACCGGGTGCACCGCGCGCTCGCCGGGGAGTTCCTGAGCCGGGAGACGCTGGAGTGGTTCGTCGCGGCCTTCGCGATGGACGGCGCCGACGCGATGGCGCTGCGCGCGCTGTGGTCGGGGACGGCGCAGGTGGCCCCGGCGGCGGATGCGGGCGGCCCCGTGACGCACACGCTGCGGCTGCCGCAGTATCTTCCGGTCCGGCAGCGCCATCGCACCGTCTCGGTGTTCGAGCGGCACGTCATCGGCCGTGACGGCGCTCCGGAGCGCCACCGCACCACCCGTGCGGTGATGGCGTGCGAGGACGGGGTGCGGTCCTTCCCCTGCCGGCTGCCGCCCGGCGCCGTCGACGTCACGATGCTGCGCGGCGCCCGGGTCGGTGCCCGCCGGGAGTTCCCGGGCAGCACGCCGGTCGTGGAACTGGTCTTCCCGGCCCCGCTGGCGGCCGGCCAGATCGCCTCGCTCGAGTACGAGGTCGGCTACGGCCCGTTCCGGGAGCGGGTGACCGAGTACCGCAGGGTCGCGCATGCCCGCGCCGACAACGTGGACCTGGTCGTCGAGTTCCCGCCGGCGCCGCGCCCGGCCCGGGTCTGGTGGGCGACCTGGGACCACCATCGGGACGGCACGGTCCTCGGCGAGACGCCGGTCGCGCTCGCCGGGGACGGCTCGGTCCACCGGTTCGTCCCGGCGTTGGAACACGCGGCCGCCGGCTTCCGCTGGGCCTGGTGACCGTAGGCCGGGGTGGGCCGTTCCGGTGGTCCCGTACGCCGGTTCGCGACCGGAGCGCGAGCGTACGGCGGCCTTCCCCGGTGGGCAGACCATCCTGAGGGTGCCCGGCGGCCCCGCCGCTCCCACCGCCCCTCGATCCCGGCCCGCCGGGAAGCTACGGAGACCGATGTCCCCGACCGTCGCCCCCGAAGCCACTGCCGCGGCGCTGGTGCGCCGCCCCCAGCTGTGGTTGGTCCCCACGATCCTGACGGGACTGCTCGCCCTGCTGCTGTCGCTGCTCTACATGGGCGGCATCGTCAATCCCAACGCGGAACTGCGCAATCTGCCGATCGCCCTGGTCAACGAGGACACGGGCAAGCCGCCGCCGGGGCAGCCGCAGAACTTGGGCACGCAGATCACCACCACCATCGCCTCCGACCCCGCCGGCGGAAAGGCGGACTGGCGCGAGCTGAGCCTTGCCCAGGCCCAGGACCAGCTCGACTCGGGCAAGGTCTACGGCGCGCTGGTGGTACCGGCCGGTTTCACGGATTCGGTGACGGCGCTCCCCACGTCCGGGGCCACGAAGCGGCCGACCATCACGGTGCTCACCAACCCCGGCAAGGGCAGCCTCGGGTCCTCGCTGGCGAGTCAGATCACGACGCAGGCCGCCCACCGCGCGTCGCACGCGGTCGGCGAGCAGCTCACGGCGGCCGCCGGCGCGCAGGCGAGTCCCACGGCGAAGCTGCTGCTGGCCGACCCGGTGGACGTCGTCACGCGGGTCGGCCACCCGATCGGCGCGAAGAGCGGTCTCGGTCTGACGGCCTTCTACTACACCCTGCTGCTGGTGCTTGCCGGGTTCATGGGAGGCAATGTCATCAGCAACGGCGTCGACACCGCTCTGGGCTATGCCGACAACGAGATCGGCCCGTGGCACACCCGCCGCCCGACGGTGCCGATCGACCGTACCCAGACGCTGCTCCTCAAGATGCTGATGACGGCGGGCATCACGCTCGTCAGCACGGCCTTGGTGATGCTGGCCTGCATCGGCATCCTCGGGATGGACGCGTCCCACCTGCCGCTCCTGTGGATCTACTCCTACTGCGCGGCGCTCGCCGTCGGCCTGGGCGTGCAGGCCATCAACGCCGCGTTCGGCGGCATCGGCCAGCTCGTGTCGATGTTCGTGTTCATCGTGCTGGGTCTGCCCTCCTCCGGGGCGACCGTCCCGCTGCAGGCGGTCCCCGACTTCTACCGCTTCCTCTCCCACTTCGAGCCGATGCGTCAGCTCAGCGACGGCGTAAGGGCGATCCTCTACTTCGACGCCCGGGGCGACGCGGGCCTCACCCGCTCCTGGATCATGATCGCGGTCGGCACGGTGCTTGCCCTGCTGTTCGGCTTCGCCATGACCGCCTACTACGACCGCAAGGGCCTCAAGCGACTCACGCCGCAGCCCGCCTGAAAGCTCCGCCCGGCCGCGCGCACATGTCCGTCCCGCCTCGGGGTACACGACCTGCTGAGAACCCCAAGGAGGCGTCATGACAGCGTTGTTGAACAGGATCAAGCGGTTCGCGCGCGGCCCGCAGGGACAGCGGGCGGTCGCGTCGGCACGTCGGGCCGCCGCCGACCCGCGCAAGCGCGCACAGGCCGGCCGGCTCCTCGACCGCCTGCGCGGGCGCCGCTAGAAGCGGGCGCGACAACCGAAGGTGGACTCGACCGGCCCGGAATGATCCAATACAGGATGACTTCGTTCTGGGTGGGTAAGCGCGTACGTCTGCGTGGCATAGAGCCTGGTGATGCACCTGCGTTCATGCGTTTCGCGGCGGAAGAGGAGGGCCTGGGAGACCTGGTCAACCCGCCTCGGTCCGCGGAGGGATACCGCATCCGGGCCGGTGAAGGAGCGGCCGCGAAGCCCGACGGCGACCGCTTCCAGCTGGTGGTGGAAGCGGTGGACACAGGGGAGACGGTCGGAGCTGTCGGCTCGCACCAGGCTGACGCGCGCATGGGCTGGTTCGAGTACGGCATCACGATCGGTGCCGAGCATCGCCGCAAGGGCTACGCGGCGGAGGCCGCGGTCCTGCTGCTCCGTTTCATGTTCCAGGAGAGCCGGTACCACAAGTGCCAGGTTCGGATCTTCGCGCACAACGACGCATCGCTGGCTCTCCACCGTCAGCTCGGCTTCACGGAGGAGGGCCGACTGCGTGAGCAGGTCTACCTTGCCGGTCGCTACCGCGATGTGGTGATGATGGGCATGCTCGCCGACGAGTTCGCCCGACAGCACGCGTGATCGCCTGAGCGGGGTTCCCCTGCTCCCACCTGCTCCCGGCCGGTGGGACGCCGGGTCATGAGCGTCATGAGTGCCCAGGTCGGGCGCCGACCGTTCGGCATACTTGACCGATGGACACCTCAAGAGCCTCCTGGCGCAACACGACGCACGACTGGGCGCGTGAGGTGGACTTCGACCACCTCGCGCGCATCCGTCAGGATCCGGCGGCGTTCGCCCCTGGTGGTGTCCGGCACCTCATCCTCGAAGTCGTCGCCTATGCGGCCGACGAGGCGGAGTCCAACGGCGGCGGACGCTGTACCGTCACCCTCCACCCCGATGGTTCCGTGTCGGTGGCCGATGCCGGGCGGGGCACCGACACCCGCCTCGACGAGCACGGCCAGATCGTGAAGAAGCCGATCATGGCGTCGAAGGACCTCCGGTTCTTCGACCACCCCGACGCACAGTTGCTCCCCGATGATCAACCACGCCGGGGCATGTCGGTGGTGGCGGCGCTCAGCGAGTGGCTCGTCCACACCAACCGCCGGCGCGGCGGAGCATGGACCCAGCGGTACGAGTACGGCGTTCCCGTGACCGATCTGGCACCGATCACGGACGACGGCACGACGGGCACCACCGTCCACTTCCACCCGATCGAACCGGTGCGTGCGGCGAGCGCGACGCCGACGAGGGATGAGCTGCTACGGTGCGCCGCGTCGTGGCCACACGTATCCGTCGAGGTCGACGACCGACGCCCTCGCTGAGCTACCCGGCCCGCCTTGGCCGCCGGCATGTCGGCGGGCTCTGCCGGCAGCACGGTCATGACGGTGCTGTGCTGACCTCGCGCGCCTGCATCGCGACGACCCCGAGGGCGACTTCGCCCCTGCACACGCTGGAAGCAGCACTGCTGATGATTGGTTCGGAAACACCGGCGCGCGCCATGCTCAACGCGTCCGCGCACGACGGCCTTTCCCAGCCCCCGATCGTCCTACGCCTCCCGTGTCACGGTCGGACGGGCAGGTCAAGAACGCGGGCGAGAGCGGCGGTGACGGGAGCACGGTGATCAGGCAGGTGCCTGGACGTCCAATCGGCCGCCAGGGCGTGGAAGTCGGCCATATCGCGCTCGGCACCGACGAGTAGGTGGCGGAGCTCGGCGACGGACAGCGCGATCACCGGGCTGTCTCGACACTCGGCGTTGACAGTGAGCTTGACGGTGTCACCGAAGAGCTCGGCAACGGGTGACACGGGATCGTGGCCGAATGCGAGCAGGTCGCCGTCGTCGAGGAACCGATGCCAGTCGCGCCAGCTCTCCAGCCCGTCACAGCAGCCGGGCTGAAAGAAGACTCCGGTGGAGGTGTCGATGACCCGCAGACCGCCGGGGGCGACGACGTCGTCCTCGCGTGTGAGCAGTCCGTGCAAGAAGGAGCCAAGCGCGTCGGCCGACCGTAGTGCGTCCTCGGAGTCGACGTTGTTGTAGTCGGCGATGCGCATCATCGCCGCCCCTACCGCGGCGGGCGAGAGCTCCCCGCCGAGAGGCAGGAAGTCGAACGGTTCGATGTCGGCGACAGGCCAGAGGTCGAAGCCGTCAGGTGCGTACATCTCCAACACGGGCTGCATCGTGATCACCCTGCGAAGTGTGCCGCACCCACCGTCCGTACCCGGACCGCTGGGACCCATGCACGGAGCGTCCTGGACAAGGGACAATGCGGCACAGGGTCCGCCTGGCTCCCCCGCGGCCCGGGCAGTGGCAGCACCTCCAGCCCGGGGGTGTGATCTTCATGCACGAGGCCCGATCTGTCGCGGGCATCGCGGAGATCATCGAGGTGCTGCCGCCTCGTGTGTGAGGCCACGGGGAAAGCTCGACGGCGGCGACCGCACCGAGCCCCGCGGATGTAGCTTCGGGCCTGCAAGCCGTCGCGTAACGGGCACGGCACGTGTGGGCTCCAGGTCAGGCGCGCCTGCCGGCCACGTACGTCGCGACGACCTCGATGGCTCCGATCCTCGAGGGGTCGACCCGCCTCGGGTCATCACCCAGTACGGCCAGGTCCGCACACCGGCCCGGAGCCAGGGTGCCCGCGCTGTTCTCCCGGTGGGAGGCGTAGGCGCCCGCCACGGTGTAGGCGTGCAGGGCCTCGTGGACGGTGATGCCCTCGTCGGGGCCGATGAGGCGGCCGGAGGCGGAGGCCCGTTCCACCATGAACTGGACGGCCCGCAGGGGCGATCCGTCGGTCACGGGGCGGTCGGAGCTACCCACCAGGGTGACGCCGTGGTCCAGGAATCCCCGGCCCCGGTACATCCAGGGCGCCCGCTCCGGGCCCATCACCGCCGCGTAGTCGTCGCCGAAGGAGCGCAGGAAGTGCGGCTGCACCACCGCGCTCACTCCGAGGTGGGCGAATCGGGCCAGTTGGTCGGGCCGGACCAGGCCGGCGTGTTCGATCCGGTGCCGGGCGGTGGGTCGGGGCCGCAGCCGCTGGGCGCGTTCCAGGGCGTCCAGGGCCAGGTCGGCGGCGCGGTCCCCGATGGCGTGCACGGCGAGCTGCCAGCCGGCGAGGTGACCGTCGACGATGGTCTCGGTGATCCGTTCGGGGTCGGCCTGGAACTCCCCCGTGTGGTCGGTCCCTTCGTAGGGGCGGGTGAGAGCGGCCGTACGGGCCATCATGCCGCCGTCGGTGTAGACCTTGAGCGCGCCGAGGGAGAGCCAGTCGTCGCCGAAGCCGGTGCGCAGGCCGAGGTCGATCGCGCGGGGGATCCCGTCGGCGGCGTGCGCGGTCACGGGCCGCAGGGTGTCGGCAGCCGCCATGAGCTGGACCCGTAGCGGCAGCCGCCCCTGGTCGCGCAGGAGTTGGTAGGCGCCGAGCTCCACCGGGCTGTTGCCGAGGAGTCCGCCGCCGATGCCCGCCTCGGCGCAGGCGGTGACGCCTTCGGCGAGGCAGGTGCGGCCGGCGTGTTCGACGGCGTCGGCGATCTCCTCCTGCGAGTAGGGCAGGCGGAGTCGGCGGGCGGTGGTCATGGCGCTCTCGGCGAGGAAGCCTTCGCCGTGGGCGAGTTCGCCGGGGAGCAGGTCGAGAACGGTGGTGTTGACGACGCAGCCGTGTCCCGAGTCGTGGAGCATGAACACCTTGCGGCCGTCGCTGACCTTGTCCAGCTCGGCGGCGGTGAGGTGCCGGCCCAGGGCTCGTTGGTCGTAGCCGCCGATGTCCACCCACGCGCCGCGCGGTGCGCGGGCGACCGCCTCGGCGACGACGGCGAGCACGTCCTCCACGCGTTCGCAGGGCGCCACGCTGGGGGTGGTGGCCTTCAGTCCGGTCCAGGCCAGGTGGACGTGGGAGTCGATGAAACCGGGCAGCACGGTGGCGCCTTGGAGGTCGACGACCTCACGGGCGGGCAGTGCGGTCACGGCTTCGTCCAGGCCGACGATCCGGCCGTGCCAGATGCCCAGGTCGCGGGCCACGGGGTGGTCCGGGTCCATGGTGAGGAAGGTGGCGTTCGTCAGCCTGGTGCAGAGCATGGGTGCGGGTCCTCAGGGGGTGGGCGCCGTACGGGAGGCCGGTACCGGTACGCGGCCGTGGGCGACGATGGACTGGAGGATCTCGCCGACCCTGACGGCCGTGTTCGACAGCAGGGAGGACGTGATGCCGTGCGTGTGCTCCGTTCCTCCCTGGAGGTAGATGCCGCAGCGTAGTTCGGGCGCGCTCCGGACACGGTAGTCGCGTGCCACGCGGACGCGGCCGAGGCCGTCGCGTCGGCAGTACTTCTCCACGTCACCGAGCAGTCCGAGGCCGTCCGCCGAGCGGTATCCGGTGGCGTAGACCAGCGCGTCGGCCGCCAAGGCCTCCTTCTCCCCCGTGACCAGCGATTCGACGGTGACGCGTACGTGGTCGGGGGTCTCGGTGACGTCCGCGAGCCGCGACACCTTCAGGAAGCGGAGCCGCTCGGTTCCCAGGACCTTCTCCTGGTACTCCTGCCGGTAGAGGTCGTCGATGAGGTCGATGTCGACCACCGAGTAGTTGGTGTTGGCGTGGTACTCGATCAGCTTGCGCTTGATCTCCTCGGGGGCGGTGTAGTACTCGTCGACCGCCGAGGGGTCGAAGATCCGGTTGGCGAAGCCGCTGTCGTCGGCGGGGCTGTAGCCGTAGCGCGAGAAGACGGCGCAGACCTCGGCCCGGGGGAAGGTGCGGTGCAGGAAGGCCACGTTCTCGGCGGCGCTCTGGCCGGCGCCGACGACGACGAACCGGGAGGGGTCGGCTCCGCCCAACGCGGCCACCCGCGTCAGGAGTTCCGAGGTGTGCCAGATCCGCTCGGTACGGTCCACGCCCTCCGGCATCCGGGGTCGCAGGCCGGTGCCGATCACCAGGTTGCGCGCCCGGTGGACCACGAGCTCCGAGCCGGATCGGGCGGTCACGTCGACGTACTCGATCACGCCGTCGCGCAGGACCGGGCGTACGGCGACGACCTCGGATCCGTAGGAGACCATGTCGTCGACCTTGGCGGCGGCCCACTCGAAGTAGTCGTGGAACTCGACGCGCAGCGGGAAGAGGTTCTTGTGGTTGACGAAGTCGATCAGGCGGCCCCTGCTCTGGAGGTAGCAGAGGAAGCTGTACTCGCTCGCCGGATTGCGCAGTGTCACGAGGTCCTTGAGGAAGGACACCTGCATCGTGGCGTCGTCGATGAGCATGCCGCGGTGCCAGCCGAAACGGGGCTGCTGCTCGAAGAAGTGGGCGGTGACCGCTTCCTGCGGTCCGACGCCGGCGTTGTGCTCGCTGAGCGCGATCGCCATGGCCACGTTCGAAGGGCCGAAGCCGATGCCGATGAGGTCGTGGATCAGGGGCGCGTCATCGGACAGATCCTGTGACATGTGACTCCCAATCGTGCGGGGGGCAGCCGATTGCCATGCGTGGGGGAACCGGGGGCAGGGCACGCCGAAGGAGCGGAGCCCGAAGCGAACTTAGGGAAGGCTAACCTGACACAGTGGACCTGTCGATGGGCAAATCAGATCGAGCCTCCACCGATCGAGAGCTGAACTCTCGTCAAACGAGGGCATGTTGCACAGTTAGGTAAGGCTTGCTTTACTCGATTTGAATCTGTCGCCGCTCCAAGGAGGAACCCCATGCGGGTCGTCATGTTCGGCTATCAGACGTGGGGGCACCGCACCCTGCAGGCCCTGCTGGAGTCCGAACACGATGTCGTCCTGGTCGTGACGCACCCGAAGAGCGAGCACGCCTACGAGAAGATCTGGAGCGACTCCGTCGCCGATCTCGCCGACGCCCACGGCGTCCCGGTGCTCATCCGCAACCGCCCTGACGACGAAGAGCTGTTCACCCGGCTCAAGGAGGCGGAACCGGACATCATCGTGGCGAACAACTGGCGCACATGGATCCCCCCGCGCATCTTCGACCTGCCCCGCCACGGCACCCTCAACGTCCACGACTCACTGCTGCCGAAGTACGCCGGCTTCTCGCCGCTGATCTGGGCGCTGATCAACAACGAGCCCGAGGTGGGCGTCACCGCCCACCTCATGAACGACGAGCTCGACGCGGGCAACATCGTGGTCCAGCGCGCCGTACCGGTCGGCCCGACGGACACCGCCACCGACCTGTTCCACAAGACGGTCGACCTGATCGCGCCGGTCACCGTGGGCGCCCTGGGCCGGATCGCGGCCGGCGAGACCGACTTCACCCACCAGGACCGGTCTCAGGCCAGCTTCTTCCACAAGCGGTCGGCCGAGGACATCCGCATCGACTGGAACTGGCCGGCCGAGGACCTCCAGCGACTCGTCCGCGCCCAGTCGGCCCCCTACCCGGCCGCCTTCACCTTCCACCGCGGCAAGCGTCTGGAGGTACTGGCCGCCGTCGTCTCGGAGGGCCGTTACGGGGGCACACCCGGCCGTGTCTTCTACCGCGAGGGCGAGGGCGTCGTGATCGTGGCCGGAGCCGACGCCCGCACCGGGCGCAATCACGGCCTCGCCATCACCCGGGTACGCACCGAGGACGGCGAAGAGATGCCCGCCACGGACTACTTCACCACCATGGGCGGGTACCTGACCAGCCACTGACCCACCACCCCTCTTCGACCCACCCGCCCCGTCGACCCGGGCGCCGAACCTTCCCGGCGCCCGGGTCGACCTTTTGGCCGCGGCACCCGGGCGGAGCAAGCGGGGTGCACGGGCGGGCACGGGCACGGGCACGGAACATGATCGCGCGTCCGCCGGGTAGCCGCCGGAGCACGGGGTGCGGTTCGGGCCGACAGAGGCTGCGACGGAGAGCCGCACCCCGGCGGGACCGAGTACCCCGGCGGGACCGAGCAGGCCGGGCCCGCGTTTGACCGGTGCCACTGCGGGCAGCCGCGTGGCAGAGGCCGATCAGGCCCGGATGGAGGCGAGCCATGTCGAACAGCGTGCTCATCACCGTGATCGTCATCGCGGCGGTCGTGGTCATCGCACTCGGCGTCGGGCTGTGGACGATGTCCCGCCGGCGCCACCTGCAGCAGAGGTTCGGGCCCGAGTACGACCGCACGGTCGAAGCCGAGGGCGGCCGCATGGCCGCGGAGCGTGACCTTCGGGCCCGCGAGGAGCGCCACGCCGGATTCGAGCTCAAGGAACTCCCCTCGGAGCGGCGTCAGCAGTACGCACGGGAGTGGAGCAACGTCCAGGAGCGATTCGTGGACCGGCCGGAGGGCTCCGTCGGCGAGGCCGACGAACTCGTCACGCGACTGATGCGCGAGCGCGGGTACCCCACGGAGGGATTCAATCGCCAGGTGCGCGACCTCTCGGTGGAACACGGACGGACCTTGGAGCACTACCGCGCCGCGCACGACGTCAAGGAGCGCAGCGGTACGGGCCAGACGACGACGGAGGAACTCCGCGGAGCGATGGTGCACTACCGCGCGCTCTTCGGGGAGTTGCTCGACGACCAGAGGAGCCGGTGACCATGCGGAACCCGTTGGACAGGAAAGACGACCGAGCTGTCGGCACCGAGCTGACCACGGAGGACATCGCCAACCCCCAGGCGGCGTCTCCCGAGCCCGACCCCCGGCTCGACGATGAGCGGCAGGTGCCCACCTACCCGGGTGAGGCGACGGCGGACACCCGGGGCGACGACGATGCCGCCACGGAGCAGGAAGCGACCCGGTACCAGAGCGAGCAGCCCTCGGCGGCGGACGAACCGCTCGTGGCCGACGAGGAGGCGGAGGGCTACCGCAGGACGTGGCGCGAGATCCAGAGCCGATTCGTGGACGACCCGCAGGAAGCGGTCAAGTCGGCGGACGCCTTGGTGGCCGAGGTGATGCAGACGCTCGCCCGAACCTTCTCCTCGCGCAAGCAGGGGCTGCAAGGTCAGTGGGACCAGGGTGAACAGGTCGCCACGGAGGAGCTGCGGCTGGCACTCCAGCAGTACCGATCCTTCTTCGACCGGCTCCTCAACACCTGAGGCCGACGGCCCAGGATGTTGTCGGCGGGCGAGCCACCCGAGCGTCGACGCGGCCGCTGCGCGCCGGACCCCGCAGGTAGGGGCCCGGCGCGCACTCCGTAGGCCCGCCGGTACCGCAGGCGCTCTTGAAGGGGTACGGACAGAACACGCCACCCGGAGCCTGTGATGACTCCCTCGAACCATGACCCTCAGCCTCAGCCTCAGCCTCGATGGCACCTCGATCTGCCCTACGACGCCAGTGCCGCAGGCCGTGCCCGCGACGCGACCTACTGGTTCCTGCACGGCGCCTGCGATCTGGAGCATCCGGTACTCCCGGCCTCGGCGGACGCCGCCGCGCTGATCGTGACCGAACTCGTCACCAATGCCGTCCGGCACACCGACGGCCCGTGCAGCCTCGACCTCGCCCTGCACGAGGGGCTGCTCGACATCGACGTCACCGACACCAGCTCGGTACCGCCCGTGACACGCCCCCCTCACCTCAACGGCAGCGGGGGCTGGGGCCTGATCCTCGTCCGCCGCATCGCCCGCGAGTTCAGCATCATGCCCACCTCCGCGGGCGGGAAGCGCGTCCACGTCTGCGTCGCCGTCGCCGTGTGACACCGCCGACGCGGGTCAGCGATCGGCCGATGTCGTATCAGTCTTCGCTCCGGCCCGGTTCTTCCAGTCCGCGTGCGGCCTTCTCCGCGGCCCGGCCGGCTTCCGCGTGAGCCCGCTCGGCCCTCCGATACGCCTGCTTCGACTCCTGGACCTCCCGTCGGGCCGTCTCGACCCGCTGCCGCACGGTGGAGAGTTCCTCGCGCAGGTCGGCCGCCTCGCCCTCGGCCCGGTCCCGGTCGGCCGCGGCCTCGGCCAGGCGCTGCTCGGTGCGCCGCAGTGCCGCCGCTGCTTCGGCGGCGCGTTCCCGGGCGGCCACCGTCCGGGCACGGCGCTTCTCGGCGGCCCGCCTGGCCCGCGCGGTCTCCTGGCCGGCCGCCGGCCGGACCGGATCGGCCACCGCGGGGGCGGGTACGGGCGCCGTCGCGGGAGGGCGTACGGGGGTGTCGGGCGGGGGCACGGCTCCGGGGGCCGGTTCCAGGCCGTCGAAACCCACCGTCACGGGCGGCGGCTTCGCCAGCCGGCCGGCCACCCACAGGCGAGCGGCGTCCTCGTCGCCCAGCAAGCCGTGGAAGATCTCTCCGACCTCGCGCAGCGCCGTCTCCCGTAGCCGCTCCCCCGCCCCGGCCGCCAGTTGGGCGGCCTCCCCGGACAGCGCACCGATCACCTGGTGCTGCTGGTGCGACAGAGCCCGCATCCCTTCGCCGTCGAGCTCCCGGTGCGCACGGCGCAGTTCCGTACCGAGGCGCAGCAGGGCCTCGGCCAGGTCGGGGCGGCTACGAGCCAGCAGGTTCACGGCCCACACGGCCAGGGTCGGCCTGCGCAGTCCGCCGATCGCGGCCACGGCCGCGGTGTCCTTCTCCCCGCGGGCCCGGGCCACGTAGGCGTCGCGGGCTCCGATGAAGTCCGCCGGCCTCAGCCCGTACAACTCGAAGATCACCGCATCCGCGTCCATACCGGCCACCCTGCCCCGCGGCGGGGCCGCGACCGGGTGCGCCACGTCGTCGGCGGCGCAGGTTCATCCCGGCTGCTGAACCCGCAGGCCAAGGTGTCCCGGTGCCCGGGTGCCCGAGCACCCGGGTTGCAGGATGTCAGGCGGGATCCTGGTGGGTCGTCGGCGGCGGATCCGCCGGCTCCTCCTCGGTCTCCGCGGTGGCCGGCGCCGGGCTCTCGTCGTCTCCGGCGTGGGCGCGCAGGTGTCCGATCACCGTGTTGGCCACGGCGACCAGGGGGACGGCGACGACCGCTCCCCCGATGCCGGCCAGCACGCCGCCGGCCGCGACGGACAGGACCACCGCGAGGGGATGGACCCGTACGGCCCGCCCGAGGATGAACGGCTGCAGCACATGGCCTTCGATCTGCTGGACGACGAGCACCACCAGCAGGGTCATCAGTGCGGTGAACACCCCCTGGGTGACCAGCGCGACGACCACGGCGAGCGCCCCGGACGCGACGGCGCCGACGAGGGGCACGAACGAGGCCAGGAAGATCACCACGGCGATGGGGACGGCGAGCGGCACGCCCAGGAAGTAGATGCCGAGACCGATGAACAGGGCGTCGATGAAGGCGACGATCACGGTCCCGCGGACGTAGGCGGTCAGGGTCCGCCAGGCGGCCGGTCCCGCGTCGGCCACATCGGGCCGGGCAGCGGCGGGCACCAGCTTGAGCGTCCAGCGCCAGATGCGCCTGCCGTCGTACAGCAGGAAGAGCGTCGAGAACATCGCCAGCAGCATCCCGGTCAGGATCTCCAAGAGGACGGTGACGCCTTGGAGCCCGGTCGAGGTGATCTCGCTGGTGCTGGTACCGATGGCATCGCTCAGGCGCCCGGCCACGTCGTTGATCTGCTGCTCGGTCACGTGGAAGGGGCTGTCGAGGAGCCATCGTTTCAGTTCCTCGATGCCTTCCTGGAGTCGCCCGGAAAGATTGTCGAGGTTGTCCAGCACCTGCCAGACGACGAACCAGCCGATCAGTCCCAGCACGACGAACCCGAAGAGCGCGGTGACGGCGGTGGCGAGCCCCCGGGAGAGCCCGACGCGGTGCAGGCGGGCGACCGTCGGCTCCAGCAGGGCCGTGATGAGCAGCGCGGCGACGAAGGCGAGGGCGACGAGCCGGACGGAGCCGATGACCCTCATGACCACCCACAGGGCGGCGGCGAGCACCAGGAACCGCCAGCCGGCCTCGGCCGCGACCCGTATCCCCCAGGGCACCGCCCGGGCGGGGTCCGGGTCACGCGGACGCCTCCGGTGTGCTTCGGCCGCGCGCTCCCGTTCGGCCGACAGTTCGGCCTCGCGGAGCGCCTGCGCACGGCGCTCGCCGAATGCGGCGGCGCCGGCTTTCACGCGGCCGGGCCATGTGCGGATTCCGGGCATCGTGGACCTCCTTCCGTCCCACCCCGCCGTCTGCCCAGGTTTCGGCCGCTCAGGCAGGCCGGCCCGAGGTACTCGAAACCGGTTCGACCGCACCCGTTCCGCCGGCGGCGGCAAGTGATGCAGAAACGCTGCACGTTGCCTCCGCGCCCCGCCGCGGGGAGGGTGAGCCCCCTGTCTCCGGGGCGTGTCCGGCCGCCTTACGGGTTCACCCGTGGTCACTCTGGACCATCGAGCCCGTAGGCCGTCCACCCCCACCTGACTCAGGAGCATCATGCGCGCCTCGCCCCGACCGGCCCGGTGGCTGGTGCCCGTCCTGCTCCTCGTGGTCTGGCTGGGCGTCGGAGGAAGCCTCGGCTCCTACGCGGGGAAGCTCGGCGAGGTCTCCACCAACGACCAGGCGGCCTTCCTCCCCCGCAGTGCCGAATCCACCAAGGTCGCCCAGGCCCAGGGCGCCTTCCGGCAGGAGGAGTCGCTGCCGGCCGTGGTGATCTGGACGGCCGACGGCGCCGCGAAGGTGACCCCGGCCCAGGCCGCCTCCGCGCGAGCCGCGCTGGCCACGCTGGAGGGCCGGCCCTGGATCGCCGGATCGGCCTCCCCCGTCCTGCCGTCGCGCGACGGCAGGGCGCTGCAGGCCGTGGTCCCCCTGGACCCCGCGTCGGGCGACGAGCTCCCCGCGGCGGTCGCCGAGATCCGGGAGGCCGGCGCCCGTGTCGCGGCCACCGCGTTCCACGTGACGGGGCCCGCTGCCACCCGGGCCGACCTGTCGGAGGCCTTCGCCGGGATCGACGGACTGCTGCTCGGTGTGGCGCTGGCGGCCGTCCTCGTCATCCTGCTGCTCGTCTACCGCAGCGTCCTCCTCCCGTTGTTGATCATCGTCGGGGCGGTGTTCGCCCTCTCGCTGGCCTGCGCGATCGTATACGCCCTGGCGAGCGCGGGGCTGGTCCGGGTCGACGGGCAGGTCCAGGGGATCCTCTCGATCCTCGTCATCGGCGCGGCCACCGACTACGCCCTGCTGCTGACCGCCCGCTTCCGTGAGGAACTGGGGCACACCGAGGACCGGTACTCCGCGATGGGCGCCGCCCTGCGCCGGTCCTGGGGGCCGATCGTGGCCAGCGCCGGCACCGTGGCCCTGGGTCTGCTCGCCCTGTTCCTCAGCGACCTCACCAACAACCGGGCGCTGGGGCCCGTCGGGGCGATCGGGATCGTCTGCGCGGTGGCGAGCGCCCTCACCTTCCTGCCGGCCGCGCTGGTGCTGCTGGGACGCAAGGCCTACTGGCCGGCGCACGTGACGGTCGGGAACGGCTCGGCAGGGATCTGGAGCCGGATCGCCGCCCTGGTCGGCGGCGCTCCCCGGCGGGTGTGGGCCGTGGCCCTGGCGGGCCTGCTCGCGTGCGCCGCCTTCGCGCCCACGCTGCACTCGGGCGGTGTTCCGCTGGACGAGATCTTCGTCAACGAGGCCCCTTCGGTGACGGCGCAGAAGGTACTCGGCCGGCACTTCCCGGGAGGGGCCGGCAATCCGGCCGTCGTGATCGCCGCCGCCGACCGGCAGGCACTCGTACGCGAACGGGCCGAAGCCACGCGGGGCGTGGACTCGGCCGCCGTGCGGGGCGAGCAGGGCGGCCGGGTACGGATCGACGTGATCCTGAAGGACCCCGCGGACAGCGCGGCGGCGAAGGAGACGGTGGTCCGGCTGCGCGAAGCGGTCCATCAGGTACCCGGCGCGCAGGCCCTCGTGGGCGGCTACACCGCGCAGGCCTACGACACGCAGCGGACCGCCGAGCGCGACCGCGAGGTCATCGTCCCGGTGGTGCTGGCCATCATCCTCGTCATCCTGGTGGCCCTGCTGCGCTCCCTGGTGATGCCGCTGCTGCTGGTGTCGACGGTGGCCCTCAACTTCTTCGCCACCCTGGGCGTGTCCGCCCTCGTCTTCCAGTACGTGTTCGGGTTCAGCGGCACGGATTCGTCCGTCCCCCTGTACGGGTTCGTCTTCCTCGTCGCGTTGGGCGTGGACTACAACATCTTCCTCATGTCGCGGGTGCGCGAGGAGTCGCTGCGGCACGGCGTCCGGGAGGGGGTGACCCGGGGGCTGACGGCCACCGGCGGGGTGATCACCTCCGCGGGGGGGGTCCTCGCCGCCACGTTCGCCGCGCTGAGCGTCATCCCGCTGGCGTTCCTCGTGCAGATCGCTTTCATCGTGGCCTTCGGCGTCCTGATGGACACCCTGATCGTGCGCTCGCTCCTGGTTCCCGCCCTGGTCCTGGACATCGGTCCGGCGGCCTGGTGGCCGGGCCGGTTGAGCCGCCGCCCGAGCGCCGATCTCTGACGCGGGCGGGGGGCGGGGCAGCGGCACGTGCGGGGCCCCGGCGGCGGAGCGGTGCAACGCCGAGGCCGACGCCGACGCCGACGCCGAGGCCGAGACCGAGACCGACGCCTGGGTCAGCCGGGCCAGTTCACGCGTCCGAGATGGATCAGGCGGAGCTGGGCGCGTGCCGTGCCGGTGGCGGCCGACCAGTCCTCGCCCCGGAGCGAGGCGGCCAGGAACGCCGAGGCCGTCATGAACATGTGGTCCACCAGCAGCCGCGACAGCATCGTCACGTCGTCGGCGTCCCAGCCCTCGCTCACGGGATCGGCCGCGAGCGCGGCGCCCACCTCGTCGGCGAGCACGTCGAGTTGCCCGGCGATGGCCTCGCGCACCGCCGGCACCCCGCCGTGGCGCTCGCGGACCAGGAAGCGGACGTGCGCGGGCCGGTCGCGCACGAGTTCGGCGACGAGTCGCACCACGGCGTCGCCGCGCCGCGCGGCGTCGCCGGTCGCGGCGAGGATGTCCCGCACCGTCCCGTGCAGGCTGGCCAGCGCCTCCTCGACCAAGGCGGTCCCCAGCTCGTCCATGCCCCGGAAGTGCCGGTAGAAGGCGGTGGGGGCCACTCCGGCGGCCCGGGTCACCTCTCTGAGGCCGAGGCTGCCGAGGCTGCGGTCCGTCAATTCCGCCAAGGCCGCGTCGAGCAGGGCGCGTCGGGTGCGGCGGCGCTGGGTCTCACGAAAGCCGGTGTGCGGACTCATGACGCGAAGTCAACCGCGTCACAGTTGCGCGCCGCCAGCATGAGGACAACTGAACTGGGTAGTCAGTGAACAACTGTTACCTGAATGGAAGGACGTCTCATGCTCTTCCTCGTAGGTGCGTTGCTGGTGCTCGGCGTCGTCATCGGCGCCGTGGCCCACGTCCCCGCGCCCGTCAGCATGGTCGCCGGTCTGGCCATCGCGCTCTGGCTCGCCGTCTTCGCCGTACGCGAGCGCTTCTCGGGCCACCGCGGGGCCGCACGCCTCGACCACGGACACCTCGACCACGGACACGGAGGTCTGCGATGAGCCCGCTGACCGGAACCGACACCCGGGCCGCCCGGGCCCGTACCGGAGCCCGACCCCCGGCCCCCACCCGTGACGCCGACGCGATGGCCGTCACCGGGTTCGTCCTCGGCCTGGTGGGGCTGCTCGTGATGAACCTGATCCTCGGCCCGACCGCCGTCGTCCTCGGCGCCTTCGCCCTGCGGCGGCGCACGACCAGGCCCGGCCGGGCCCGCCTGGGCATCGCCCTGGGTCTGGCCGACCTGGCCGTTCTCGGCTGCCTCGTCACCGCCGACGGGACCTGGTCCTGGGGCCTGGCCTGAGACATGTCGCATGGTCAGGGGTCACGTGGAGCCACGTCGGTCGCCGATCTGAGCAACGTCCGCGCACGCCTCGGAACGTATGCGAACGCCGTGGAACGCCTGCATGACCATGATTCAGGCCACTAGAATTCGGCCGTACCAGGCGCGATGCGGGGGGGCCGAGTGGACGCATTGATACCGGGTGACCCCGTGCGGGTCGGGCCCTACCACGTCGTCGCACGACTCGGCAGCGGAGGCATGGGCCGGGTGTACCTGGCCCGCACGCCCGGCGGACGCAGCGTGGCCGTCAAAGTGGTCCATCCCGAACTGGCCCGGGATCCGGAGTTCCGACGCCGGTTCGCCCGCGAGGTCGCCGCCGCACGGGCGGTGGACGGGCGATACACCGCACAGGTCCTCGCCGCCGGTGTGGACGATCCGACACCGTGGCTGAGCACGGTCTTCGTACCCGGGATGTCGCTCGCCGAGGCCGTGGCCGAGCACGGGCCGTTCCCCGAAGCCTCGGCGCTCGCCCTGGCCCGCGGCCTGGCGGCGGCCTTGGCGGCCGTGCACGCCGCCGGGTTGGTGCACCGTGACCTGAAACCGTCCAACGTCCTGCTGGGCCCCGACGGGCCCCGGGTGATCGACTTCGGGATCTCACGGGCCACCGAGGCGAGCGCGTTGACCCGCACCGGTATGACCGTCGGCTCCCCCGGCTTCATGTCGCCCGAGCAGGCCTCCGGGGGCACGGTCGGGACCGCTTCCGACGTGTTCTCCTTCGGGGCGGTGCTGGCCTTCACCCTGAGCGGTGAGAGCCCCTTCGGGACCGGCGCCACCCCCGCGCTGCTCTATCGGGTCGTGCACTCCGAACCGCGGCTGGAGAACCTCTCCGGGCCCGCGCGAGACCTCGTACGGCGCTGCCTCGCCAAGGACCCCGCCGCACGGCCCACCCTGGAAGCCCTGTTCACGGAAGTCGCGGCCGAGGCGGACGACGCCCGGCCGATCGGTTCCGACTGGCTGCCGGCCCCGGTCGCGCACAGCCTGCTCGCACGCGCCTCCTCGGCGCTGGAGGCGGACTCCGACCCGTCGCTGACGGCCACCGAGCCCCCGCGGTACGCGCCGACGCGGGTAGATCCCGCGGTGGCGGCCGGGGCGTACCCGGCCACCCCGCCCGGGTACGGCCCGCGCCCGGCCGGGGCTCGCGCCCGGCTCCGTACGGCACCCTTCGTCGCGGCCGCCGCCGTGGTGGTGGCCGCGACGATCGGGGCCCTCGCGTACACGGCCGTGCAGAACGGGAAGGACGCGGCCGAGCGCTACGTCTCCCAGGACGACAGCGGCGACAGCGGCGACAGCGGCGACGGTCCGACGGATCCGACGTCGGAGAGCTCCGACCCGCTCGACGGGTGGTCCATGTCGGATGAGGCGGAGATCCAACTGCCCACCGGCCACGGCATCGACGCGACCGACCTCACACAGGCGCCGCTGGGGGACGGCTTCGATCTCGACCTGCACGCCGACTGGAACCTCGCCGGGGACGACATCCTGCTCATCAAGTCCGGGGATGCCGAACTGAACAGCGACTGCCTCGCGGACGAGCGGAGCTCCGACTACGGAACGTCGGTGGAGGACGCCGACTGGGGCATCGACGACCTGATCTGCGTCCGGGTCTCCTCCGACCTGTTGCTCGTCCTGCAGGTCACCGACATCCAGGACGGTCAGGACGACTACCTGGAGGGCGTCGCCAAGGTATGGCAGCGCGATTGATCCACTGATCCCGTCCGGTCCGCAGCGTGATCGACACCGTAAGGGGGGTACGAAGAACCTCTACGCCTTCCGGCAGCTCCTCACACACCGAAGCGACGCGCACCGGTGAACGACGAGAGCGGCCGTCGGCGAGCGTCTGTCAGGGGGTGGGGCGGAACATGATGGTTCCGGTCGGCCCTTGCCCGGGTTCGGTCAGGGCAAGACTTCCTGTGGTGTAGTCGATGATCAGGTTATCCATGGACAGCAGGCTGTCGGTTGCCTTCACGGTACTGATCTGGGTCCGGGTGCCGTCCTTCGCCGCATAGGCGTAGACGGGCATGTCCTGGGAGGTCTTCCCTGCCAGCACGTACACGGTGTCCTTGTCGACTCCGAGGAAACGGGGGGTGGTGACGGTGTCGACCGCCTCGGTCCATCGCGTGGCGCCGCTCTCCAGGTCGAGGGCGACGATCTGAACGGGAGCCGTGCTGCTGGCGGGGTTGCCCGCGACGAGGTAGGCCGTGGAGCCACTGAAGGCGATGTCGAAGCGCTTCGCCCCGCCGAGGCGCCGGCTCCGGTTCAGCCGGATCTCGCCCGCGTCGGAGGCGAGCGGAATGCGCCGGGCCACACTGCCGTCCCGGGTGAAGGTGACGAGCTCCGGCTTGGTGACCTTGTCGAAGCTGTAGGGCTCGACGATCGCGGTCATGGGGGCGGCCCCGACCAGACTGACGCCGCCCTTGGCGGGCACCGGCATGGGGACGGGCTCCTTGGACAGCTCCTTGCCCGAGGCATCGAGGGTGGATACCCAGTACCTCCACAGCTCAGGGCCGCCCTCGATGCCGATCATGACCATGATCCGGTCCTGGTGGGCGGTCATGTCCCAGTTGAGGACGTACTTGTCGAGCCCGACCCCGATGTTGCGCCACGTCCATGCTTCAGCGCCGTCGAGACGCAGCCCGACGACCGTGTTCGGGGTCATGACGGCGAGGACATCGCCGGTGAGGAAGGCGAGCCGGGTGGTGTCGTTCGTCAGCGGCTTGCCGTTCAGGGGGGCGCCGGAGATCTGCTTGGTCCAGGCGATCTTGTTGCCGTTGCGGGTGTCGATCAGCGAGATGCGGTCACAGGCAGCCCTCAAGGCCTCCGGGTCGCCCTTGATCCACGCGATCGCACCCAGGCCGTCGGCGGTGAGGCTCTCCGTCATACCGCAGGGCGTCATGTCCGGTTCGGGCGGCACGACGGTGCCCAGCTTCTTCCCGGTGGCAGGGTCCAGGATCTCCACCCCGGTCCCGCGGCCCACATAGTAGGCGCCTGGCGTCCGCCAAGCGGCCATGTACGGCGTGCGCAGCGAGTCACCCTCGACGCGCGGAGACTTCCACACCGGGGCGAGCTGCGCCGGGGCGAACGGTTCCTTCGGCGCGCTACTGCTCTTGGCGGGCGTGCTCGTCGTGCTGTCGCTGCAGGCGGTGGCGCCGGCGAGGAGAAGAACCGCGGTGGCGGTGACGGCGAGGATCCGGCGGCCGCGGTCCCGCAGGCGTCCGCCGCTCCGCGGCTGGAATATGTGACCGGAGTCCTCGGTCGGGTAGGCCTGCTGATGGCGCGCCATGCGGTGGTGTTCTCTTCCGTCTCGATGGATGGTGTGGCCGGGCCCACGCCACAGGGCCGCCGCGGCGGCGGCGCGGAACGTGGCGGGGGTACTGGGAGGAATCGTGTCACAGCGGCAAACAGTGACGCGTCCTCACCATTGCCGGCTCATCCGGGGGTTCGTGTCCGGCTGAGCGCTACGGCGGCCCGCCACGCGACGCGCGCCGCCGGAGCCGAGAACGTACGGCCACTGCCGCACCAGGGCGCGCGGGCTGTCACGAGCCGTGCCGAACACGACGGCCCGGGAGACGACGACGGCGTGCAGGGGTGGCCGGCCCCCATTTCGGGCCGGCCACCGGCCCCGGCACGACCGTTGCCGTGCGACGGTCGTCGCGTCACCGCACCTGATCGCCGAGGACGTCGCGAGCTGCGGCCCGGTCGCCGCCGACGGAAGCCGCTCGGACCGGTCACAGACCGGCGATGTCCCCGGCCTTCTTGAGTGCGGATCCGAGCGCGTCCGCCACGGCGTTGTGCCGCTTCGTGCGCGCCGCCCGGTCCGCCGGTACCAGGCGTGCGGCGGCCTGCACGGCGTGGGCGTCCGGATCACCGAAGGCGGTCTGCGGGTGCTCTCCCGTCTCCGCGCAGTGGGCCGTGACCTCCTTGACCGCCCGGAGCACAACTGCCCGGTCCACGCCCGGCTGCATGGCCAGCCGTACCTGGAAACGCGCCATCCACTTTTCCCGGTCCTTGTCCGCCACGTGCTCTCCCCGGTGATCGAAGTCGTCTGTCGTGCTGTGGGACGCCGGGGCGTCGGAACGGGTTGCGCATGCCTGACGTCGGGGTGGCCCGGACCCGGCCGACGGTCGGTCAGTGACCGCCGGTCGACTCGGAGCAGCCGCCCTCGGGAGTAGGGACCGTTGGTCTTCTGGACGAAGGCGGTGACGCACGCGTCGTCATGGACACGGACACGGACACGGCACACGGACACCGACCGACGCACCGTCCGGGCCAGACGTAGTGGTCGGTCTCGAAGCGCCGGCCCGACGAACACAGCGCGCCTCACCTCTTGGCGCAGTTCAGCGCCGACCGGTTCGGCCGGTCCCGGTCAGACTTCCGGGGCGGTCATGACGGCCTCGGCCGCCAGGCGGAGCTTCCTGATCATCGGGTTCGGGTCCCCCTTGCGACTGACCAGGACGACCTGGCTGGGGGGAGCGCCCTCGATCGGGACGGTGACGAGGTCGGGACGCAGTGAGCTACGCCGATCGCCGACCGGTAGCACGGCGATCGCCCTGCCACTCGCGACGAGTTCGAGCTTGTCCTCGTAGCTCTCGATCGGTCGGACGCCGGCCCCGAGGATCCGGTAGGAGGTCCAGTCCGTGGTCTCGAACGCGCACGGCGTCGCCTCCTCGCCCGCCAGTTCTTCCGCGGTCACCGACGCCCGGTCGGCCAGTCGATGGCCACGCGGGACCACGAGCATCCGGGGCTCCTGGTACAGCGGGGTGGTGAGCACGTCGTCGGCGGCGAGCGGCAGCGGGGCCCGCGCGATCAGGGCGTCGACGTGCTTGTCGGTGAGCGCGCCGACGTCGCGACAGCTCAGGTACCGGGTGGTGATCTCGGCATCCGGGTAACGGTGGCGCAGTTCCCGTACGGCGGCAGTGATCACCAGGTCTTCGACGTACCCGATGGCGATGCGTTCGGTCCGGTGTGGTTCACGCACGGTCAGCTCGGCCTGGCGGGCGGCCTGCAGCAGGGCTTGGGCCCGGGGGAGGAACCTCTGGCCGGCCGGGGTGAGCCGGGTGCCCTGGGGAACGCGGTCCAGCAGGCGTGCGCCGAGATACTTCTCGAGCCGTTGGATCTGGCGGCTGAGCGCCGGCTGGGCCACGTGCAGGTCGGCGGCGGCCCGGCCGAAGTGCTGGTGCGCCGCCACCACGGTGAAGTAGCGCACCAGCCGCAGTTCCAGGTCCTGTCCGAGATCGTTCACCCTCGCAGCGTACGCGTCATGCCGTTTCGGAATGATCAGGTTGCCGAACCGGTCTTGGACGGTCGTGCCGTCATGGGCCTTGACTGAGGGAGCAACGTTTCCCCGAGAAAGCGACAGGCGCGATGAAGGCCATTCAGTTCCACGAAGCGGGCGGACCGGAAGTTCTGCGGTATGACGAGGTGCCGGTTCCCGAGATCGGCCCGGGCGAGGTGCTCGTCCGGGTGCACGCGGCGGGCATCAACCCGCCGGACTGGTACCTGCGTGAGGGGCTGAAGGTCATGCCGGCCGAGATGAGGCCGGCGCTGGAGTTCCCCTTGATCCCCGGAACGGACATGTCGGGCGTGATCCAGGCGGTCGCTCCCGACGTGCGGGAGTTCGCCGTCGGTGACGAGGTCTTCGGCATGCTGCGATTTCCCGGATTCGACGGCAGGACCTACGCCGAGTACGTGGTCGCGCCGGCCTCGGACCTGGCTCACAAGCCGGCCGGTATCGACCACGTACAGGCGGCCGGGGCGCCGATGGCCGTGCTCACGGCCTGGCAGTACCTGATCGACCTCGGCCACGACGTGCCGTCCCCTTTCACCGGCCAGGTGCACCGGCCGGTACCGATCACGCCGGGGATGACCGTGCTGGTCAACGGGGCCGCCGGTGGAGTGGGCCACTTCGCGGTGCAGCTGGCGAAGTGGAAGGGGGCGCATGTCGTGGCGGTGGCCTCGGGCCGGCACGAGCAGTTCCTGCGCAAGCTCGGCGCCGACGAGTTCATCGACTACACCACGACGCGGGCCACGGACGTGGTCAGCGGCGTCGACCTGGTGATCGACACCGTCGGCGGCCCGGACAGCTCACGCTTCCTGACCGTGCTCAAGCACGGAGGCACCATGCTTCCGGTGTTCTTCGCCCGGTACGACCCGCAAGAGACGGCGCGTCTGGGCATCACGGTCTCGAACATCCAAGTACGTTCCAACGGCCCCCAGCTCGCCGAGATCGGGCGCCTGTTCGATCAGGGCAAGCTCCAGGTCGGGGTGGACAGCACCTACCCGCTGCCCGAGGCGGGCAGCGCACACACACGGGCCGCGAAGGGCCATATCCAAGGCAAGATCGTGCTGACGGTGGTCCCGTGATCACCGAACCCCAGCAGGCGGTGGTGCACTACGCCCCCGCGCTGGACGAGCTGAATGTGCCTGCGCCGGAAGCGATCGGACCACGAGCCCGGGGAGGCTGCGGCCTCACCGGCACTCGGCACGCCGTCGCGTGGACCGCAGGAGCCCTTCGTGGGCGGGGCGGTCACGTAGTAGACGACCCGGACCCCTCGACGTCGTCCGCGTAGTCGGGCAGCAGGGTGGGCACTTCGGTGCCGAGGTCGGGGTTGACGCTGATCGCGACGATCGCACCGTCCGGACGGTGCGTCCCGTTCCCGGTGAGTTGGGTGAGCTGAGCGAGGGCGGCCTCAACCACGACGGCACGCGAGCGGCGGCCGCGTGGATTTCCGCCAAGCAGGGGTGACCGGTCGAGCGGCACGCGTTCCGGTGGCGCGGAAGTGGCCCGCTCACCCGCCTGGGTCCGCGGCGCACGAAAAGGCGTGCACGCGGGACGGACCCGGGGGGGTGCGGGGTTATGCGGCTCGTGCACACCTCGCGCCAGGTGTGGACGAGCCCGCTCACCGCGCTCCGCTCGGCTTCACCTCGGGGTGGTCAGGTGCTCTTGCGAGCCGCCCCCAGCATCGCGGGACCGGTGATCAGCAGGGCGAGCCCGACGACCGGGAACGGGAAGCCGGGCCGGAAAGGACGTACAGGGCGACGCCGGCCAAGGTGGTGGGCGTGCCCGCGGCCACCATCGCGACCGTCAGGTCGCGCTCGGCGATGTTGCGGCTCGCCGCGCCGTGCGCTCGGCCTGGATGAAGCAGCCCACAGCGGCCGCAATGAGACAGAAGCCGAAGACCGTGCAGGCCATCACGGTATCCGCGGACGCGTCGAGCATTCGGGGAACGGCGTTGAGCGGCATGAGTGCGTAGAGGCAGAGGACCGCCCAGGCGTAGGGGCGGGCGGCCAGTTGTCGACCTCGCAGGCCGCGTGGCGTCCAGCCGGCGAGCAGCGCCAAGGGGAGCGGCAGCACGAGCAGCGTGCCGGCCGCGAGGGCGATCGCGTGGTAGATGGGGTTGCCGTTCATCGGTACCTTCCTGGATCGGACACCCACGATAGACCTGGCGCTGGGGCTTCTTCATGCCGGAGTCCGGCAAGGTCCGGCGGGTCGAACTGCTGTCAGGGAACCCTCGACGGGGCGCATGGAACGTGCGCAATCCGCCGTGGTGTGCCGGGAAGCCTGGTCGGCGACGGGGATGGCTCTCTTCGCGGGATCGGGGATTCTCACGTCATGGTGCTCGTCGCCGTCTTCGGTGTGGCGCTTCTGGTCGCTGTACTGCTGTCCGGGCTTGCCGCCCGCACGGTCATGTCCACCTCGCTGCGGTTCCTGCTGGGCGGGGCACTGGCCGGCTCTGTGTACGGTGCTGTTCACCGACGGCATGCACGTCTCGTTCCCGAACTACGACCTGCTCGTGCTCCAGGCCGGTATCCCGCAGGCCGAACCGGCGTACACGCTGATCGCCGTCTGCACCGCCTTCTCGATCGTCGCCCACTCCAGCACCGACGTACCACCACACCCCAGCCCCGGCCTCGCCTCGCCCCGCCTCGCCCCGACGAGTGCCGGCGAAACGGTCCCGCACACCCCCGGACAGCGTCGCGCCTGCATGTGCCACTCCCCCGGCCCGACCCCTGACCCGCTCCCGGCTGCGGCCCGAGGGCGAGCGTCGCCGTCCCGGCGAACCGTGCGCCGCCGCGACCGCGGCGCACGTTCGGGTACACGTATTCGGGGCCGAGGCCCCGCCCGCAAGCCGGGGCGGCGGGGCCCTGACGAGTCGACAGGATCACGACTCCGCATCCGAATGGAAAGAGTCCGATTTGCGCGGTCAGGAGTCTGTAACGTACGCGCGTTCGATCAACGCATCCCGAAGGAAACCTCCATGGCCACGCCTCCCGCGCCGCAGACCCCCGAGCAGCCCGTCGCCCCCGGCACGTTCGGCGCCCCCGTCACGCCGTCCGAGCCCGCGAAGAAGAAGGGCGCCCTGGGGAAGAAGATCCTCGGCGTCGTCGTGGCGATCACGGTCGTACTGTTCTGGCGCCTGGGCCTTCCCTACCTGACGGGCGAGACTCCGGTGCACGCGGAGGCCGGCGACTGCGTCGTCGTCACCGGCCCGGAGAACGACCCCAAGGTCGAGAGCAAGGGCTGCACCGAGAAGGTGGCCGACCTCTACAAGGTCGTCAAGGTCATCGACAACACCTTCGACATCGACAAGTGCAAGGACGTGGCTGAGGTCGCTCTCGCGCAGCAGCTCGACTCGGACAAGTTCGTCCTCTGCATGGAGCCCGTCAAGAACTGACGCCCCACACACGCCCGCAGGGGCCGGACCCAACAGGTCCGGCCCCTGCGGGCGTCGGCGTCCGAGCCAGTAGACCCAGCGCCACGACGGCGCGTTCGCCGGCATCGTGATGCTGATGGCCGGCTGTCGCCAACAGGACGAGGGCGAGCACCACAGGAAGCACGGACAGCAACATGAGGGTCATGAGGCACTTATGCCCCCCGCCCCGCGAGGCGATGGATCCTCTGTCGCTCCCCGTCGCTCCTCAAGCTGTCGACGTGCCTGCTGAGCCGGCGGACACAGCGACGCCCCGGTCCCGAGGGCGGATTCCAGCGGTCGTCGCAACACAGGTCGAGTGCCGCAACTCCGTCGGTTGCGGTGGTGGTCAGTGGTGCCAGTCGGTCTCGCCGCCTGGGCCCACCAGGACGGGATCGATTCCCGAGCCGGTGAGGTTCCACGACTCGTAGTCGGGGTCCGGCTCGTCGCTGAGCCGAGTGCCGTCATCGAAGCCGAGGGACAGGGCGCCTTGCCCGGTGACCTCGGTGTCAGTGACGACCCTGGCGAACAAGCCGAGTATCGGCGCCAAGGACGAGCCGGTGGTCGGCGTCAGAAAGGCCTGGTGACCCGAGGGGTCTGTGAGGGTGAACGGTGTCTCGATGACGAGCTCACCAATCGACGCGGACGCGGCCGTCCGGGGCGTGGTCGGTGAAGCGGACCCAGGCCCCCGGGCCTTCCGCTCGTACGAACGACCCGAATCAACCCGCCAAGGCGGTAAGAACCGCTGTAGTTGGCGGACTTGGCCAACCACAGCGCCCCGGCATGGGGCGGGGCGGCGTCGTCTGCCCTGATCGTCCTGGTCCGACCGACCGACCGGGAAGCCGGAGAGCGCGAGGGGTTCACGAGAGCCAGTCGGTGAAGCGGGTGGGAGCGAGATGAGCGTCCATGTCGGTGAGGATGTCGCCCTTGACGACGGCGAACATGCCGGCGGTGGGGTCGGTGACGACCGTACGGTTGTCGCCCTTGCGAGACAGGGCGATCCGGCCCAGCTCGTCCAAGGGGAATATCTCGGGGCCGGCGATGTTGCGAATGCCATTCAGCGGGGCACCCGCGGCAACCTCCGCCACCGCGTCGGCCACGTCCTTGGAGGCGATCGGCTGGATCGGCCTGGCGGGCAACCGGACGGTGTCGCCGTCGGCTGTCCAGGACAGGACGGCGTCCATGAACTCCATGAACTGCGTTGCCCGGACGATCGAGTAGGGGATGGGCCCGGCCGCGAGGATGTCCTCCTGGAGCACCTTGGCCCTGTAGTAGTCCAACTCCGGCACCTGGTCCGCGCCGACGATCGAGAGGATGACGAAGTGGCCGACGCCGCCCTTCTGGGCCGCGGCCAGAAGGTTGTCCATCGAGGTCTGGAAGAAGGCCGGAGACGCTTCGTCGAAGGTCGGGGAGTTCGTCAGGTTGACGACGACGTCGGCTCGCACGACCGCCTCGTCCAGACCCTGGCCACTGATGACGTCGACTCCGGTGGACTGCGAGTGCGGTAGCGCCTCGTGACCGGCGGCGTTCAGAATCTTGACGACCTGCGACCCGATCAGCCCGGTGCCACCGATGACTGCGAACTTCATGACGTGCCTTTCGTCGGGAGATGCATCCGCGATATGACACATAGTCTCGATATGGGCGTTCAACATGAGGTAAGGGCCATGCGCCCGGTGAACGTGTCGCTCAATCGGTCAACTCGCGCAGGCGATGGAGGATGAAGAGTGACCGGTGAAGGGCGAAGGGCGAACGCGTACTCTTCGGGGATGCCTCTCCACCAGTACGTCTATTTCGCTCTGTCCAGCCGACGCATTACCGCACAGGAGATAACTGATGCGCTGGGCATAGAGCCTGATGAGACGAGGGTGGTCAACCCGCGTAGGCTCCCTGTTGACCCGGCGAATCCGTTCCGCCAGATCTGGAAGGTCGTGTGCAGGGAACCGGGCCTGTGCGTGGACGAACAGATCGCGCACGTCTTGGGCCGTCTCAGGCCGCAGACCGACCGCATAGCCGAGCTCATGAGGCAGTTCAACGGTGTGGGAGACGAGGAAGAACCTGGCCTCGCAGCCTGGCTGGAGGTCGTGCGCTACTTCAACGACGACGAACACCAGGACGGGGCCGGGCAGCCGGAGGGGCAGGACGAGCGCAACCTCTTCGGCTGGGCGCTGGACCGTGAGACGATCGCCTTTCTTGCCGCTACTGGCGCGTATCTGGACGTCGATGAGTACGACATGACCCCGACTCCGCTTTCGGACTGAATGCCGACGAGGATCTAAAATCCGCGGTTTCTTCCAGGAGTCCGGCGGATGTACCCGACCGGCCCGTTTCGTTTTCGGCGCGTTGAAGACGCAGACCCGGCACCGGACCAGGTGAGTGTGGCTTCGTTCGCGAGTTGCAAGAACGCCTGTAGTTGCCCGACGAGAACACCCTAATCACGGTCGACTTCGGGGGCGTCACGGTGAAGCCGGCCGGCGAACTGGTGACCTGCCACCTGTTCGCGTTCCGGATTTCGTACCCGGGGAAAGCCGTGCACCAGCACCTAGTCTTCGCCTCGGCGGGGCAGGGGCGTTCTTCGAGGGCCACGTGCACGCTCTCGACGTGCTGGGCGGGATGCCGACCGGAAGGGTCCGCTACGACAATCTCAGGGCCGCCGTCGCCCAGGTGCCGGGCTTCTCACGGCGCCGGGTGGATGCGGAACGCGAACGCCGTGACGCCGGCCCGCCAAGGCATGGACATGCCGGTACGGTGACCGGGCCCTACCGGGCTCCGGTGCCGGCCGGGTATGGCCGCGGCGGGGGGCAGGTTGCGAGACTGGCGGGATGGAAGAGTTTTCCGCGTCACGCGTTGACGCCTACCTGCTACGGATCGGGGCGGAGCGGCCCGGGTCGGCGAGTGCGGACGCCCTGCGCGACCTGCACCTGCGGCATCTGCGGACCGTTCCCTTCGAGAGCCTGTCCATCCACCTGGGCCAGGAGATCGTGTTGGAGGAGGAGGCGCTGCTCGACAAGCTGCTGCACGGCGGCCGCGGCGGTTTCTGTTACGAGCTGAACGGCGTGTTCGCACTGCTGCTGCGGTCCCTCGGCTACCGGGTGGAGCTGCTGCAGGCCCGGGTGCACTCGGCCGACGGCGGGCCGGGCGTCCCGTACGACCACCTGGCGCTGCGCGTGGAGTGCGAGGACGGCCGTCCATGGCTGGTGGACGTGGGCTTCGGCGACCACAGTCACCTCCCGCTGGCCTTCGACGAGCGCGACGAGCAGAAGGATCCGGGCGGCGTGTTCCGGATGGTGCCGGTCGACGGCCCCCACGGGGATCTCGACGTCCTGCAGAACGGCGTGCCGCGGTACCGGCTGGAGACGCGCCCCCGAGTCCTGTCCGACTTCGTGACCGGCGCGTGGTGGCACAGCACCTCGCCCGCGTCCGGCTTCACCCGCAAGCCGGTGTGCTCGCTGCTGACGGAGGCCGGCCGGACCACCCTCAGCGACCGCGTCCTGACGGTCACCGCCCACGGGGAACGGACCCAGCGGACCCTGGCCGACGACGCCGAGGTCCTGGCGGCCTACCGCACCCACTTCGGCATCGACCTGACCCGCGTCCCGGTCCCCCTCCACCCCCGCCCGTGAAAGCCCAGGACGACCCTTGGGCCTACGGCGTCAGCGGCGTCAGCGGCGTTCGAAGGCGTGCGAAGGCGTGCGAATGGCCGATCACGGTGAAGCCGCGACGCTCGTACCAGTGGCGCGGCCAGTCCATGGCATCGGCGGTCAGGAAGCGGAAGTCGCTGTCGTGGGCCGCGGCCAGGTTCAGGGCGCCCGCCAGGACGGCGTCGGCGTAGCCGCGTCCGAGGTGCGCCTCGGCAGTGATCAGATCCTCGATCTGGGCGGTGCCGGTGGCCCGGTCGACGTAGAGGTCGGCCCACGAGGCGACCTCCCCCGTCTCGGTGCGGGCGCCGATGAACCGCACGACGTCCGCCCCGCCCCGGCGGGCCTCACGCCGATCGACGAGCTGGCGCAGGACCTCGTCGTCGGCGTCGGGCAGGAAGCCCCGCCAGCGCAGGGTCAGCGGAGCGCGCAGCGCGTCGAGGTCCACCTCCTGGGCGGGTCCGGGGTCCGGCACCGGGCCCGTGTGCAGCATGACCAGGTAGGTGGAGTGGGTGTACCCGGCCCGGATCAGCGGCTCCGCGCACGCCTTGCCGGTGTCGTCGTCGAGTACGGAGATCAGCCGGTGCGGCAGCCGTCCCAGGGCTTCCTCCGCGATCGCGGGCAGCGCCTCGGGGTCGACGGCCGCGTCGATGACGACCTGGTTGTTCGCGTGGGACTGCGCGAACGCGTCGTCGTACACGGCGAACCCACCGGGGAGGGCTACGGTGCGCGCGGCCTGGCGGCGGGCGAAGTCCGACAGGAAGGTGTTGACGCGCTGGAGGGCTGGGCTCGGCATGGGCCGATCCTATGCAGGCGGGGCCGCGTACGCCTTCGAGTTTCTCCGCGGGCCGACCGTCACAACCGGAGGATGACCAGCGCGGTGTCGTCGGTGAGGCCGACCGCGGGGATGAGCTCGGTCAGCAGGGCGTCGGCGAGGACGTCGGGGACGGAGCCGCGGTGCCGTACGAGGGCTTCGGCGAGCCTTCCCAGGCCTACGTCGATGTCCTCGCGGCGCCGTTCGATGAGCCCGTCGGTGTAGAGGGCGAGGGTGGAGCCTTCGGTGAAGGCGACCTGTGCCTCGGGGCGGCGGGTGTGCTCGGGCCGGGCGCCGAGCGGGGGGTCGGTGGCCTGGTCGAGGAAGGTGATGGTCCCGTCGGGATGGCACAGGACGGGAGGGGGGTGACCCGCGCTGCTGTAGGTGAGGGTGCGACTGTTCCAGTCGATGAAGACGGACACGGCCGTGGTGGACTCGGCGCCTTCGATGTCGCGGGCGTACAGACCGAGGACCTCCAGGGCCTGGGCCGGCCCCTCGGCGACGCGGGAGGCGGCGGACAGGGCGCTACGGAGCTGGCCCATGACGCCGGCCGCGCCGAGTCCGTGGCCGACGACGTCACCGACGGCGAGGGCGGTGCGGCCGGGCTGGTCGACGAGGTCGTACCAGTCGCCGCACACGTTCAAGGCCTCGGTGGCGGGCCGGTAGCGCACCGCGGCCCGATGGTGGCCGAGCGGGCGCGGCGCGGGCAGCAGCGACTCCTGGAGGTGAAGCGCGACCTCCCGCTCGTGGGCATGGATGCGGCGCAGGCGTTCGTTGACGGTTTGGAGCTCCCGGGCGCGGGTGTAGAGCTCGGCCTCCAGGATGTCGGCGGCTCGGTCCCTGCCGCTGGGGCCACCACGGGCCCGGATCAGTTCGGTGACCTCTTCCACCCGGTGCAGCAGGAGGGCGACGCTTCCGTCGGGGGCGAGGACGGGGACGTTGACGGGGCTCCAGTAGCGCTCCTGCCACACCCCTGACCGATCGGGGGACTCGACGTCGTAGCGCTGCACGGCCATCGTGTCGGGCTCGGCGGTGGTGGCGACCCGTTCCAGGGAGGCGCGCAGGTTGCGCATGCCGGTCGCCGCGTCATCGGCGGGGTTGTCGGGGAAGACGTCGAACAGGTAGCGGCCGATGAGCTGCTCGCGGGTGCGGCCGGAGGTCGCCAGGAAGGACTCGTTGACGTCCACGTAGACCAGATCAGGCGTGAGCAGGGCGACCGCACCCGGCAAGGCATGGAAGACCGCCTGGTAGTCGATCCCGGATCCGTCCACGTCCACCTGTTCGCACGCCGCCGCCCGATCATGAGGTCGTTCCCACGATAAGTGCGAGGGCGCGGGGCTGGCCCGCCGTCGGCCCGGCATTGAGCCGTTCGGCCCAATGCCGGGCGCCCGGGGGGCACCGCACTCGGACCGGGACGGGCCGCCTGACCTCACCCGAGCCGCTCGGCGAAACCGGCTCGGAACAACGACACGAGCCCCTCCGCCCCGCGCCCGCAGCGACCAACGTCCCGCGGAGCACCCAGAACGACCCACGGCAGCGAACACACCCCGCACTCGCCCCGTCCCTCTTCTTCCCGCGCACAGGGGGTGAGTCTGCGTGGTCACCACCCGCCGGGCGGCTGGTGACCTGCAAGAACGACCCACCGCCGACGGCCGACGTTCCCCCTCGGTCTCCCCCGCCCACCGCGGTCCGAGGCGTCGGCCGCTACGGGATGGCCGCCACCTTGCATTCACTCCAAATGACCCGATCCCGCATCACCACCGCCCGCCACCTACCCATCTGCAACCCCTGCGGCACCGACGAAGCCGTCCGCGACCACACCGGCCAACCCCCGATCCCACCCACCGACCGGCCCATCAACTTGTCCAGGTAGCCTACTGCGAACGCACCGGCATGGATCCCGACAGGCTGCGGAGCTACCTCCAGGTAGGGCAGCAGGAGCTCCGGTCCGCCGGCCCGCAGGAGGACGCCCGCGCGCACGTGGCGGGCCTGGTGGGCGAGGCCATCTCGGAGGAGGAAAGCTACCTGCCGCCGCAGGTGGCGCAGTTGGCCCGCAAGGTGGCCGAAGTCCTCGGAGTGCCCGAGCCGGCCGCGACGTAACACCGGGGTCGCGTGGTCGTTGGACAGCGCGCACCCATTCCGGGCCCCCGGGGATGTCATGGCTGATCTCCGGGGCCCTCGGGGTTGCTGGACGAACTTCTACTACGGCGACTCCTCCCGTCGTCGCGCGGTCCAAGAAGACGTGTTCTCGCCGACTTGGGGTAGGGCCCGGCCCGTGTGACTGCAGCCTCACACGCGCAGTGGTCTCCCGCGCAACGGGGAAAGCCGACCGGGTTCGGCGAGCGCCTACGGCTGCTCGTGGGCTGTCAGCACATTGGTCACCGCAGACCTGAGCCTGATCTACTCCGCACTCCTCGAACATCGCCCGCCCGACCCGGATCGGTCGCGAGGCCTTGCGGTGTTTACTGGCCCGCCGAGGGACCGCGTCCTGGGCCAGCCCCATCAAGGCCCACTTCGGACCGCTCCGGCAGTTCACCCTCGCCGACTCCCACCACCGCAACCACACCGTCCAGGCCCGGGCTCTGCACGTCTACCTGCGCCGGCGGAACAAGAACGCCCGCCACCCCGAGGTCCTTGCAGCACAGCGACGCGAACGCGCCCGCATCCGCATCCGCATCCGCGGCGAGAAAGGAATCCGCTGGGGCGGCAGACCACCCCTGGGCTCAGCGTGACCAGCCGCGCCCACCTTTCTCCCGAATATTTCCCTCAGCGACTGACGTACTCGTAGACGCCGCCGTCCGGATGGCGCAGCACGGCACGGTGTCCGTTCGGGGTGGCCTGCGGAGGAGCAATCAGGGCGGCCCCGGCCGCCACGGCTCCCGATATGGCCTGGTTCAGGTCCGGCACCGACAACGTCGCAGCCACTCCCGCGAAGCGCCCTGCTGCCTCTTCCGACCCGCTGAAAAGGAGGAAGGCGCCGACAGCGGCCAGCTCCAGGCCTGCGAACTGAAACCTGTTGGCTGCTTCCCCGGTGAGCTGCTCGTAGAAGGACACAGCAGCGTCGAGGTCATCCACGCGGCGGCGCAAAGTCACTGAAGTGATCGACATACACACATACTTACACCCCTTCAGGATCCACCGACACCACCCCGATCACCCGGTGAACGTTGCCGATCACAGCACTAGGCGACTCGGCTCTCGGCGGGGGCGCGGGGTGGTCTGCCTGCCGGGAATCGGATCGCCATCAACGGGGTTGGTGGGGGATGAACCAATATTGGAGGGGTCATGCGAGCGATTCAGGTGTACGAAGTGGGCGGTCCCGAGGTGCTGCAGGAGGCCGAGGTGGACCAACCGCGTCCGGGTCCGGGCGAGGCGGTCGTGGAGGTCGCCGCATCCGGGGTGAACTTTCTCGACGTCTACCACCGCGAAGGCCGGTACAGCCTCCCGCTGCCCTTCACCCCGGGCTCTGAGGGCGCCGGCACGGTCGTCGAAGTTGGACCCGGCGTCACTGACGTCGCGGTCGGGGACCGGGTCGGTTGGGTGGAGATTCCCGGCACGTATGCCGAGCGGTCCGTCGTGGACGCCTCTCGGCTGGTGCCGCTGCCCGATGACATCGGCTTCGAGACAGCCGCCGCCGTGCTCCTCCAAGGCATGACCGCGCACTATCTCGTCAAGGACGCGTACCCGGTTCAGGGGGGTGACACGGTGCTCGTGCATGCGGCTGCTGGTGGCATGGGGCTACTTTTGACCCAGCTCATCACCCATCTCGGCGGCAGGGTGATCGGCACGACGTCGACCACGGCGAAGGCCGAGCTGGCGAAGCGTGCCGGGGCCGCCGAGGTGGTCCTTTCCTCCGCCGTCGGCGATCTCGCAGCCGAGGTGAGGCGACTCAACGGCGGTCAGGGACTGCCGGTTGTCTTCGACGGCGTCGGCGCGCACACCTTCGATGCGAGCCTCGCCAGCCTGCGACCACGCGGCCATCTCGTGCTCTTCGGCGCGGCAAGTGGTGCCGTGCCGCCGTTTGATCCGATTCGGCTCGCCCACGGCGGTTCGCTGACCCTGATCCGGCCCAGCCTCGGGCACTTCATCGCCGATAGGTCCGAACTGCTCCGACGGGCCGCCGATGTGTTCGAGTGGGTGCGCTCCAAGGCGCTTGAGGTCACCGTAACGGGCCGCTACGCATTGTCCGAGGCCGCCCAGGCCCACAGCGATCTGGAGGCTCGGCGTACCACCGGCAAGCTGCTCGTCGTACCCGATGCGGCCGCTCTTGGACGCCGCGAGGAGACGCACAGCTGATCGCGTGTGACGAGGTCGGCGATCTTGGAGACTGAGATGTCGAGGGCATGGCCGACCGTCATCGCCGAGATCCCCGACAGCATCAGGCACTCAGCAGGCCAAGATGATCACGCCACGCCGAGTTTCGCGCGAGCCCGCCCGGAAGCCGGCGCGCCTCGGCGCCGCCCTCTCATCGAGGGCCGGCGGCCGGGCAGATGCACGGGGCCCGGGCGGGCTCGGATCGTGTGAGGCAGGTCGAGGGAGGGCTCTCACCTGCCTGCAGTGATCACCACAGGACACTGAGACAGAGGTCTTCGGGTGTGGCCGAGACCAGGGGGCATGAAGGCCGGCCCGCGGGGGCTGGGCCAGGCGCAGGCCGGGCAGGCGGCGGCTGAGGGTCGTCAGAGCGGCATGGGCTGTGACCCGGGTCAGGCGCCGGCCCAGGCGCTGATGCAGACCGCCCCGAAGGCCATGTGGTCGAAGGCCGGCTGCTGGGGGTCGAACCGGTCCGGGTCGGCGTGGCGTGCCGGGCCACGGTCGGCGTCGGCGCCGACGTCGGCCAGTGAGCAGACCAACCACTCGCCCCGGCGGATACGAACACCGGCCAGGGTGAAGGCCTGCCCGCGCAATCTCCCGGCGGCGGCCGGATACCCACTCCCGGGACTCTGCCGACTGGCCCCCGGGGCACGGCATCGCGCCCCGGGGCCCCGTCAGGCCGCCATGTCCCCGGGGAAAAAAGGGTCGGTCACTCTCGAAACGTCCCAGGGCCGGGTGCGCCGTGGAGGTGCCGATCAGGCGAGGCGGTCGCATCTTTTGCGAACGATGCGCAACCGTTCCGCCGTCGCGCATGTCCCACCATGTGGGAGTAACCAACTCCAATGACGACCTGGGGGAAATATGAAATTCACCCGTTCCGTCCTTACCACCACCGCATTCGCCGCCCTGGCCCTGGCGGCCACGACCGCGCTGGCGGCGCCCGCCACCGCCGCGCCCAACACCACGCCGCAGAAGGTCTGCGGAAGCGCCTACAAGACCGTGAACTCGGCCGCCATCGGTTCGCTGGGCACCGTCTATCTGACGTACAACGCCTCGAACGGCAAGAACTGCGTCGCGACCATCCGCAACAACCCTGGTGCGGCCGTGGACATGGCCCTCTGGATCGAAGTCAACGCAACCTCGGAGCGCGGCGAGGACTACGGCCGGTACACGTCGTACGCGGGCCCGGCCTACGTGTACGGCAAGGGCCACTGCGTCGACTGGGGCGGGGGCATCAGCAACGTGCATGTGCAGGTGTACAACTCCAACTGTGGTGCGCTCAAGGAGCACCGGGTCACCGAGGTCCGCTGACCCGAGCTCCTCCTGACCGCGACGTTCTGTGCCGTCGTGCAGTCGTCGGGGGCACAACCTACGACCCGACGACTGCACAGGAACCGCCGTGGTCCGGCTCGCCCCGGCAGACTCGCCGAGTTCTGCCGGATTCGTAGGATCGGAGGGCCTGGGGACTCCGGGCACGGCTTTGCATTCTGAGCCGACGAGATGGCTCAAGAGACTTGGCTGCCCGGAGTCCCGCGACGAGCGCCGGGGCGTACGCCGAACTCGCCGAGGAACGGCGCCGGCGCGACGAGGCCGCCCGCCGCCGGCTCACCGAAGCGGAACTCGACCGGTACGAGCAGCAGCTGCGCGGCGAGGAAGAAGCCGACTTCCCGTCTCATATCGACGAAGCCGAAGCCCACCTCGACGAGCTCCAGGCCGACACAGGGCACGGCCGGTCCACGACACCTGGATCGGCCGGGCCCAGCATCACGCCATCCCGGCGCAGGTCAGCCGCGAGCACCGGACAGCGCGCGGCCGGCGCCCGCTTCGCGGGCGCCGGCTGGGGTCTGTCGTCGTCGGGGCCCGCCCCGTCCACGGTCGTCAGAAGTGGAACGAGAAATCCAGGAACTTGGTGCTCGCGGTGGCGAAGGTCAGGGCGTCCCGGAAGTAGGCCGGATCGGCGTCCTTCGGCGGCTTGGGCATCGTCGGGTACTGCCCGGAGGCGCCGAAGTCCTTCTTGTCGGACAGGACCTGCACGGTTCCCTGGGCGAGGATCAGCGCGAGCGTGGTGGCGTAGTCGACCCAGCCCTTGTCCTTGCGCCGGTGTGCGGGCACGCTGTCGATCGCCGAGATCAGGTCCTTCTTCTGCGGCTTGAACTCCTTGGTGGCGATGTCGATGATCAGCGGCCCGAGGGTCTCGACCGCCGCCCATACGAGGGGCCAGATCTTCTCGTCCGGCACGTTGTCGACCTTGGTGTCGACGAAGTCCTTGGTGGCCACCTTGTAGCCCTTGGGGTTGGCCTCGGCGGCGGCGATGTAGTTCTCCAGCAACGACCAGGTGATCGTCGCCACGTCGCCGTAGGCGTTGGACGTCTCGAAGTCCTTGCCGGAGGCCTCGCCGGCGAAGGCCGCCTCGAGCTGCTCCTTGAACCGTTCGGCCCTGGGGTCGAGTGATGTAGCGGTCATCTCTCCTCCTGAGTGATCTTGCCGATGGTCGTCGGCGTTCTTCGCGGCGCCACTGGCACCGCTGCTCTTCTTCGGGGCTTTCTGCTGGGGTTTCGGGGGATTCGGTGCAGCAGGCGGCGCCTGCTTCTTCCTGGAGGCCTGGGAACTGGCCTGAGCGGCTGGGGCAGACGACCTCGCCAAGTAGGCCTCCTAGCGCTCGCTCAGGTTCTTGTTCAGCCATGCCTCGACCGAGTCGCCGATGTTCGAGATCTGCTCGTCGGCTTTGAAGGACTTGGTCCCGTCACCCATGGAGATGAGGGTCTGGGTGAGCAGGTGCGGCTGTGCGAGAGGTGCCATGGCGATCGGGTGCTGGGTCATGTTGAGCCGGTCGAGGCGTTGGCTCACCAGCCTGTTGAGTTCGGCCACCGGTAGGTCCGGACGGATGTCGTTGATCAGGGCGTAGGTGAAGGCGGACAGCTGATCGGTGGGCGGGCTTCCCGCGGCTGCCGTCTCGTTCGCCAGGCAGGCCGAGAACAACACTCCGTTGAGTTCGGCCGCGGCTTCCTTGAACGATTTGGCCGGCGGGACGCCGACCGGATCGATCATGAGGTTCTTGGCGATGGCTCCGGCGTCGGCGGTGGCCGATCGGCCGAAGAACTTGAACTGGGTCACCTGTGCCAGCAGTTGGGCGTCGCGGCCGGCTCGTTCCGGGTCGGGCGTCCAGAACTTTCCCTTGGCGACGTGGCACTGTGTGGCCCCGTTCTTCTGCGTGGTGACGAATCGCTTGCTCATGCCGCCGGAGTGGCAGGAGTCCAGGATCACCGTCAGTACGCTCGGCGGCAGTCCCTGGGTGCGGCGTACCAGGTCGGTGTCTTTGAGGAAGTCGTCGTAGAGGCAGAGCACCTCGACCATGGTGCTGCCCTCGGGATAGCTGTATCCGTGGGAGGACTGGAAGAAGACGATCTGGTCTCCGGAAGTTACTCCGGTGAACAGCCAGTCGAGCTGGTCGAGGACGTTGGTCAGCGTCGCGTTCTGGTTGTGCACGAGCTGGATGTCCATGGGGTCGAAGTCGTACGACCCTTCGAGCATGTTCCTGATCGCGAGCGTGTCGGCGACGCAGGAGTTGAGGTTGTTTCGCGGATCCGGGTAGAGGTCGATGCCCACGAGCAGGGCGCGTTTGGTCATGGTGGCCCTCGGGGATCACGTCGCGGTGCGAGATGGTGCCGGAATCCGATCACGCAGCGTGACAATAAAGTTACAGAGAGTGTGCATTTCGGGCAAAGCGACACGCTGGATCATGGGTTTGGTGACGCGACAGTGGCATATGGCGGCTGGGCGGGAGCTGCGAGCGCACCGCACAAACCGCCTACGCGTACGCGAGGGCAAAAATCACCCCTGCGGGGTACTGCGGGCCGGGGTGTGCGTCCGGGCGGTACCCGCGGTTCCCGGGCCGCGCGGGCAGCCCGGAAAACCCGCAGGCGCTCGCTCACGACCGGTGCGTCACCCGAGGCCGGGCCCGCCCAGCCGGCTCCGCCGATGAGCAACACCACCGCAGGGATCGTCGATTCGTCAGTCAAGTAGGTGGCGGGCCATCAGGACCGCCCACCACGGCCGTGCCGTTCCTCGACGACTCGACCTACGAGGCCCCTGCGGCACGGCCACGCGAACGACCGGGCGGCCGAGTCGGAATCGAGGTCGGTGATGACGTCGTCCCGGATCTCGCCCACCATCGCCTCGTCGCGGTCGGCCCACGCCCGCACCAGGTCGGGCCGGATGTACCGGACGGCGATCGAGCGGTCGCCGAGCGGGCGGGCGTACTTGGAATCCATGTGGCTCTGGGCGACCGGGTAGATCTCCATCCGGCTGCCCCGGCCGTCGTTGTCCAGGTGACGCACCGGCCGACCGGAGCGGATCAGGTTCTCCCGCCGCCGCCACCAGTAGGGCGCGTCGATCCGCTCCCGGCTCGCCGCGGACGGCGGTGGCGCTCTTCACGGTCGCGGCGGGGAATACCGACGGCCAGTGAGGCGGTTCGAACGCGCGATGCGGAACCGAATGCGACCGAGACGCATCTTTGAACACGTTCAGTGTTCAGCCTTTGGGGGTTCTCCATTTCCACGCAACGCAACAGGACCACGTTCTGGCTCTCGGCCGGAGCGGTGGTGACCGTCCTGACGTCCGCCGGCTGGTGACTCCACGGCGCCAACCAGGAACTGGACGGAAAGGCTCCGGTCTCCTGCGGCCAGGCCGTCCGCTTCCTTCAAGCCGCCCATCCCCCCGACACCGCACGAAACAAGCGGTGCACGAAGGGCCAGTGGCAGACCACTTGGTACAACATCGACTTCCAGACCTCGCGAACGGAGGCGGAAGCGTGGCTGCGCACCACGTACCCGGACGCAAAGGTCGGCCGCGACTGCGTGCAGGCCGACCTGTGCGCGCACCCCGCCGCCCCCGCGGACGGGAACGACAACGGCAACGCCGACCACCTGAGCGTCGACATCCACTTCGAGGAACGCGACTCCGCGCACGTACACGTCTCCGGAGGCACATCGAACTGACGGACGTTGACGCGCCAGTGGGGGACGGCGTGGTCGGAGGTCTGCTCGTGCGAGCCGGCCGGTCGAAGATGCGGCGACCTTCGGCCGGCAGCCGGCGGTCAGTGACGTGGTCGCCGCGCAGGGCTGCCGTGTGGGCTTTGCCGTAGACGGCGTTGAGGAGGCCGAGGGAGGGCTGGTTGTCGCTGAGGGCGATGGCCTGGTCGGCGAAGACGTCTGCGACGGGGAGGGCCGCGCCTTCGTAGCCGAGGGCGATCGCGGCCGGCCCTGACCCGGACGCCGGTGGCGGTGTCCTCGGAGGCGTCGGCGGCCTTGGCGGCCATCCGGTGCCAGTGCAGCGGAGAGCCCCGGCCGGGCGGCTGGGGCTCGCGAACCCGCAGTGCCGCGGCCGAACCCGAAGGCGCCGCAGCCGGGCTCGGTCAATCCGCTTACCGGCAAGAGGCAACGTCCGCGTACCAGATCCTGCTCGGCGGTCTCCCCACGTCGGAATCGAAGCGCTTGGGCATCCCCGGCATCAGCGCGGGGCGCAACAGCCGCCAAGTGCGCTCGATCGCCACGCCGGTGAAGCCGTCGAACTCCGGCGTGACCTGGAGCAGCACCGCACCGTCTCGCAGTGTCGCGACCCGGTGGAAGTCACCGGCCGCGGCAATCGCCTCGCCGCCGCCGAGCTCGTGGGCGATCTCGCGCGGGATCACCATCAGCCATTCGTACCCGCGCAGCAGCCGCCGCGACTGCGGCAGCGTCATCGAGGGCAGCGGCGGGCCGACCCGTTCCTCGTGCTCGGTGCGGCCCAGCGTCAGGCTGTAGCCGACCTGGGCGTAGGACGGATCCACCTCGTGCGAGAAGTCGCGCAGCAGCTGCGTCATCCGCGCCTGGGCAGCCGACCCGAAGCGCTCTTCGGGGGTCTCCGCGCTGAGCCTGACCCAGTCCCTGGAGCTCTCGTCGCGCGCGACGCCCATCCGCAGGAGCTCCTGGCCGGGCATGCCTCGGTCGTCCAGCCGGTAGACCGCGATCTGGGCCAGCTCCACGTCCAGGGCCAGCCACTTGCGCAGCATCGGCAGGTTCTTGCCGGTCAGTACCCGGGAACGGTTCGTGATCCGTCCTCGACTGACGATGTGTGCGCTGAGGAATCCCCATAGCGACCCGGGCGGGCCGCACGGCACCGACTGCGTCCGTGACCGGTCACGTGGGCGCTACCCAGGGCCGGCCCTGGGTAGCGCTCACGTGCGGCGCTTCGCCCGAAGAGCAGGGAGGGCGGCACGGCACTGCCGGGCAGACGCCCAGCGGACCGACGGGGTCCTCCAACGCCTCAGCGGGACGTGTTTCGCCTCGCGGCATCGGCCTGCCGCCATTGCTCGGCCGCCTCGATCATGGTCCGGCCCACGTGCTCGAAGAAGTGGCCTATGTCTTGCATCCGGGTGCCGGCGGGTGTCGTGGCGCCGAGGACCTGGGCGCCACGCAGGGCGAAGTCGGCCAGCGTGGCGTTCTGACGGGCGCTGGCCATCCAGCCGCGGAACCAGGCATCGGCGTCGATGACGTACCGGTCGCGTCGCCGACCGGTGTCGCGTTCGCGCCTGATGAGCTCCTGCTGTTCGAGTTCGCCGACGGCCTTGGAGACGGATGCCGGGCTGACCTGGAGGCGCTGAGCGAGCTCCGTGGCGGTCAGGCTGCCTCCATCGGTCACGTACAGGCACGTCAGTACGCGGGCGGTCATCCGCGGGAGACCGGTCCCGACCATCAACGCCGTGAACTGTTCCTCAAGTTCGACGACGGCCTCCGGGTCGCGTCCGCGCGTGTCGCTCGCGGTCGGGGCGGCGGTCGGGGTCGTGGGCTGCTTGTGGCGGCGGGCGCGCCCCGTGGCGGCGCGATGGGCCGCGTCGGCCCGATATGCGGAGGGGCCGCCGTTGCGGGCCACCTCCCGGGTGACGGTGGAGATGGGCCTGCCCAGGCGCCCGGCGATGTCGGTGTAGCTGAGTCCATCCCGCAACCCCTCTGCGATCGCCTGACGTTCGTGGTGGGTCAGTCTGCCTCCGGGCATCGGCATTGCCTCCGTGTTGGGTCCGCGTGTGCGGCCAGTATTGCTTTCGCGGTCAGGTCATTGCAAGGAACTTCCGTCGGGTTTGCATTCGCCTTCATTGTCATTGCAAGAGTTTTTCGCCTTGACCTGCATACATACTGACTGGCGCGCCTTCTTCATTGACGAATGAGTGAATGCAATTTAGCTTTTAGTCATTCGCGAACGAGTGATGTGAACCGAGCCGGCCCGGACGAGGGCTGCTCGTCGCCCTGATCGGAGCCCCTCATGACGTCCTTACCCACACCCGTGCGTGGCTGGCACCGGCCGCTGCTGGTCTGTGCCGCCCTCATGTTCGGCCTGGTGCTCGTCTCCGGCGTCGGTACCCTCGTCGACACACGGACGCTGCTGGGCGAGTCGGTGTGGGTCAAGCCGCTCAAGTTCGGCTTCGCCTTCGGCCTTTACGCGGGCACGCTGGCCTGGCTGCTGACCGAGCTGACCAGGGGCCGACGGCTGGGACGCCTGCTGGGTGCCGTCTTCGCGGTGGCCGTCACCGTGGAGGTGGGAGCCATCACCGCCCAGGCGGCGCGAGGCACCTTCAGTCATTTCAACGCGGACCAGAGCGACCGGGTCACCCTGGCCCTGGTCCCCCTCCTCACCTTCGGCGTGATGGTCATCGTCATCGCGCAGTTGGTCCTCGCGGTCGTCGTCCTGATCCAGCGCACGGGCGGAGCAGCACTGAACCGAGCCATCCGCTCCGGTCTCGCGCTCGCCACCTTCGGCATGCTCGTACCAGTCTTCTGGATGGTCACCGAGATCCACTCCCGTACGGTGACCGACGCCAACGGTCACTCCGTGCAGATGTACCAGGGCCACGGCATCGGAGACCCTGACGGCCACGGCATGCCCGTCACCAACTGGAGCGTGACCGGCGGCGACTTCCGGGTTCCGCACTTCTTCGCCCTGCACGGCATCCAGGTACTCCTCCTGATCACCGCGGTACTGACCGCCTTGGCCGCCGAGCGCGTCTGGCTGCGCGACGAGAAGGTACGGGCCCGCCTGGTCGGCAGTGCCGCCCTCGGCTACACCGGGCTGGTCGCGGTGGTGACCTGGCAGGCGTGGCGCGGACAGTCCTTGATCCATCCGGATACCGCCACCCTCCTCGCCCTCGTCGCGGTGCTGCTGCTCACGGTGGGGACCACCGCACGAGTGATCGTGGCCGCCAAACGCGCCACGGCCGAGCGCATCACGGCGCAACCGGCCGGGATCCCTGAGCCCGCCCGCCTGGGGCGCTGACACCACTTCCCCGATCCGACGAACCGAACGCGAACTCCCGAAAGGAACACCGACATGACCCGTCACTTTTCCACCGAGGCGACCGCAGAGGGCACGCCGGCGGTCCCCGCAGCAGCCATCGGGGCCACCCCCGACCGTTCCGCACTGCAGCGGGTCCTGGACCGCGCCGCCGCCCCGGGCGGCGCTCCCGGCATCGCCGTCGACGTACGAGACGGCCACGGCGCGTGGTTCGGCTCGGCAGGAGTCTCCGATACCGGGACCGGAGAGGAGCGCGGGCCGTCCGAGCGGTTCCGGATCGGGAGCACGACGAAAGCATTCACGGCCGTGCTGGTCCTGCAGCTGGCGGCCGAGGGCAGGCTTGGCCTTGACGACACGGTGGAGCAGTGGCTGCCCGGGATGGTGGCGGGCAACGGCTACGACGGCCGTGCGATCACCATCCGGCAGTTGCTGAACCACACCAGCGGCATCTTCAACTACGGCAACGACGCACAGTTCTTCACGAAGGGCATCGGTGCGGCATGGTTCCAGCACCGTTACGACTCCTACACCCCCGAGCAGTTGGTCGGGATAGGCCTGGCCACCCCGCCGTCCTTCGCTCCGGGGGAGGCCTTCCTGTACTCGAACACCAATTACTTCCTGGCCGCCCTGATCGTCGAAAAGGTCACCGGCGGGACGTTCACCGAGGCACTCACCCAGCGGATCGTCCACCCGCTGAGGCTCACCGGGACTTACCTGCCGGGCACGGAACCGACCATCCGAGGGCCGCATCCCCGGCACTACTCCACCCTCTTCGCCTCCGACGCCCGGCCCGAGGTCCACGACGCGACCGAGATGAACCAGTCCTTCGCCTGGGCGGCCGGCGGCGTCATCTCGACCACCGGCGACCTGCAGCGCTTCTTCGGCGCGCTGCTCCAAGGCCACCTGCTGCCGGCCGAACAGCAGCAGGAGATGTTCACCACCGTCGACACCACTGGGCCCGTCCCGTGGATCCCCGGCACCCGGTACGGCCTGGGTGTGTTCTCCTGGGTGCTGCCGTCAGGCGTCACGGTCTGGGGCAACGCGGGTGCGACGTACGGCTCGTGGACCTGCGCCATGGGTTCTCGTGATGGCAGGCACCTACTCACCAGCCAGGTCAACGGCGACTGGAGCGGTCTGGGCGTCTTCGGCGACGTCCTCACCACCGAGTTCGGGGCGGCCGGCGGAAGCTGACGGAGCCGGCATGCGGGAACACCCGTACCGCGGAGGGCTCCGCAGCCCTGTCCTTCCCTTCCGGGGGCCGGGCGCGTACAGGACGGTACGCGCCCGGCCCGGCCCGCGTTGCGCGCACCCCGAACCCGGAGCACCGGGCGTTCGCAGTGCTCGCCTGCGGGGTCGCAACGGCGCCCCGGTCCCGAGGGGATCCAGGGCGCTGCTGTCAGATGTTCAGGCTTGGACGTCGCTGCGTTCACCTGGCCCGTCCTGCTCAGCCTCCTCGCCGCCGCAGCCGCGGTGAGCATCCGCCGTCGCCGCAGAGGCCGGCATCCGGTCACCAAGGCCTGACACCGGACCGGGACCGCCTTACGAACTGTGGGCGGCCGACCCGAGCAGCCGGACACCGGCTGCCGGTGGATGCGTATCGCGGCGTCTACGGGGGGCGGGCGCGCGAAAGCCGCCGGTCCTCCTCACGCCTGCCCGGCGGTATGCCGATTGCCTGTCTCGGACCAGTCAGCTCATGACACGCACCTCGCTGACCGCCCGGCCGCTCGCGTGGCTGGGCACCTGGCACAGCCCCTGCCCGGCCCCGCGCGTCCGACGGCGTTCACGGCGCGACAGCCATGTCCTGAGTACCCGTGCTCATGAGCGGAGGCCTCTGGGCTGCGATCGTCGATCCATGAACAAGATCTACCCGGTCGCGGGTGCGGCCTGCACCGGAGTCTTCACCGGGTGGCCGGCCACCGGGCTCTGGCAGTGGGCCATACAGGCGGACACCCAGTCCTGTGCGGACAGCGTGTCCCTCTGTCTGACGCCCTATCCCCTGGCCGGTCTGGGCTCATGGCTGATCCTGAGTCCCCTCACGTTCTTCCTGGTGCTGTGCCCTGGGCGTCGTGCCCCGCGTGACCACGGTGCCGGCATGCCTCTTCCTCCAGACGGCCGCGCCGGCGATACTCGCCCCGCTCTCAGCCGAGAACTACCCGGAACCATCAATGGCGCCCCAGGACCTGCTCGGGCAGGGCCCCGCCCTCGTGGCCCTGTGCACCATTCCCGCATGGCGCCGCGCGGGACAGGTAGGAGTGGGCACCTTACTGCTGTCGTTCCTCCTCCTCCACCACTTGATGGTGGGCTGACCGCGTCGTCCGGGCGCACCGCACGATGCCGACGAGAACATCAACCCTGGCCCGGGTCAGCTGCGTACGCGAAGACGGACGCGGCAGCCTGCTCGTCAGGAGACAGGCGCTCGGGCACAAGCGCTACGGGCCGGCGCATCTGCCGAAACGGAAGCGTCGCCAAGCCGGGACCGGTTCAGCAACAACCCGGTCCGATCCCCCACCCCACCCGGCAGACTCCGCAAGCCGCAGGCCGCAGGCCGGCCTCGCCCGGACAGGAAAATCCAGTGACGTTCACACATGGAGAATTGCTCGGGGCGGCAACCCGCATGCTCGCCTACCTGGTCGGCACACTTCTGCTCTGCGGAATCGTGATCACCATCGCGGTGGCCCTCACGGTCACAGTCAAGGAACGCATCACATCCCGGTGCCGGTGAAGACCGGCCATCCCGGAACGCGGGTCTGTCGGCCGCCGGTGAGTACGCGTACTCATGCCTGCCCGCGGCAGACTCGACATGATGCGGCCATGACGGATTCCCTCACTGAGCCTCGACTCCGGCGTGGCCGACGACCCTGGTCGCGCCGGACGTCCCGCGGCGCAGACCTGACCATCGGTATCTCCCTCTTACTGCTCGGGGTGGGATGGCTCGCCCTGGACTACATGTTCGGGCACGGCATGGAGGTCTGGGCCGCGCAGGGAGACCGGGAGCGGATCGACGCGGCAGACCTCGCACATATGGCGCGGACCCAGGACTACCTGGTCGCCATGCTCGTGGTCGCGGCCCTCGCGCTCGTGTTCCGTGCGCCCTGGACGGCACTGTCGCAGTTGCTCGTCGCCGCCCTGGCAGGAGCGCTGCTGGTGACCGCGCAGCACAGCTGGGACCGCTCCCATCCCAGCCCGGCCGGTGCGGCGTCGCAGGGTGCGGCTTCGCATTATCGCGAGAACAACGCCTTCCGCATCTCAGGTGAGATGTCTCCCGCAAGCGCGCAGGACGCGCAGAAGGAAGCCGACCGCATCGAGCCTGTCCTCAAGCGGCTCTGGGAAGGCGGGACGTGGAATCCGCAGAGCGTGCGCGCGGCGCTGCTCGAGGCCGGGTTCCAGGAGGAACGGTTCGGGCCGAAGGGCGAGTGGCTGGGCGGAACCCTCAGCGTGCGGGACATGGGGCCGCGCTTCGAGACCGACCACTACGTCTGGCCCGAAGGCGCATTGGTCGGTGTCCGTGTCCACGACGACGCCTGCGTCACCGCCTTCGCACAGAAGACCAACTACCAGGTGAAGACCAACGGCCCGTACCCCGAAGGCGGCTGCTTCGAGCCGCGTGCCGGCCACTGACCAACCCAATCACCGGCCCGTCTGGGACCCGTGCGGCGATGCGGACACGGCCTGGCCGCGAAGGGAGCGTCGGCGTCGAGGCGCCCGGGGTCAGTTGCTCGGTGCCGGGACCGGCCTGGCCGGCACCTGGTCCAGGACCTGGGTGAGGAACCGCGCCGGATCCGTCGCTGATGCCATGTCATGGGCATCGCGGCAATCCCGTCCGAACGGACGAGCATCGCCCCATCACCGGGCAAGAGTGGGTCCCGGACACCCCGGAGCGCCGACGACGATCCACCCGGCCGTTGCGGGTATGCGTACGCCGACCGGGGAGTCGGGGGCTCAGTCGCCCAGGTGAGTGAGGGGGAGGTTGGGGTCCTTGGCGGCCAGGTAGGAGGCGCTCGTGATGTGGACGGTGTGGCCGCGCAGCGCGATGGAGGTCGGTCCTTGGAGGCCGTCGGCGGAGGTCAGGACGGTGGTGTGGGTGCCGTCGCGTCCACGCCCGCCACGGCCCGCACCCTGGGCCGGCCCGGCCGCGGCAACCGGGTCCTGGGCGACATCCGCGTCGCCCACGGCGACATGGTCCAGGGCGCCACCACCTTCACCACCGCCCGCACCGAAACCGAACAGCACGGCAACCGGGGCGAGCAGGCCATTGCCCAGGCCATCCTTGCCCTCGCCTACGCTTCACCGGCCCCGACCGGGCCGGAGAGGAGATCACCCTCGCTGAGCAACACCTGGCCGGGCTCGACCAGCGCGCGACCGCCCTCACCGTCCAGGTCTCCGCCCTCGCCCGACAGACCGGCACCCTGGCTACCCTCGACGGGGCCCGCAGACTGCGTACCGAGATGCACGACGCCTACATCACCGCGGCCCAGGCCATACTTGAACTCGCACTCGTCTTGCACCACGCCGTCACCGGCGAGCAGTACAAGGCTCGGGCCGCCACAGCCCGTCTGACCGAGCCCACCCGGACCGGCGACTACCGCTACTGCGTCGGCGCCGCTCATCACATGGCCGGCCTGCGGATGCCCGAACCCTCCGCGGTGTCCTGGCTCGATGGCCCTGGCACCGTCCGCGCCGGCCGGCGCGACCTGGTCCAGGCCGGCCGCGACCAGTTCCGCGCACAGCGGTAGCGGGTCCAGGTCTCCCGTCCTCGGGCGGCAGAACGCCTACCGGCACTTCACCTGGCAGGCCGTGATCACGGCCAAGCACGGGGCCCGGACCGCCAAGATGGTCGCGGACGCCCACGAGGCGTACGGCGACCGGGAAGGCCACAACTATGCTGATCACCTCTCGGACCTCGTGAACAACGAGTACGGCCGCCAGATGGGCGAGAAGATCGCCGCAGCCAACTCCGGGGCCTCGGAGTCCCAGCTCAGGGACGCGATCACCAGGGAAGCAAAGAACTACACGCCAAGTGGGAACTATGCCCGACTCAGTGACTTCGGGTAACCCGCTCCAGAAGGGAGATGTCGGATGAGGAGTGGCGTCCGTTTCCTGATCGGCTCACTGGTGGCCGTCCTACCGCTGGCGGTGTCCTGCACCGTGCAGACGGACGAGGACAGGGCGCGGCAAGTCGTCGGGGCCTGGAAGTCGCCGACCCTGGGCACGATCCAGTTCCTCAAGGACGGTGCGCTCGGAGAGGTGAGCCTGCCTCCCAGCGTGTGTCCCAACGGGGCGTGGTCAGCCGACACGAAGTTCACCGGTACCTGGCGACCCTGGCATCTGGACTCCGTCGGGCCGGCTACGGAGGTCACGTTGACGGCCGCCGCCGGTGGCCCGAGGTGCGACCTGTTCTTCCTGTACTCCACGGATCAAGGTCAGGCACAGCTCGGCATGGCCTATGCCCCGGAGGGTAGTGAGCCCTTCGTCCGGCAGTAGACCAGCAGGCCGGTCATCGCGGAGAGCCTGAGCCTTCGCACGAGGGGTCGTGCTCATCCCACCGAGGATGAGCACGACCCCTCTTAGCACCCTGGCGCCGGTGGCCGCGCGCGGTCCCAGCAGTAGCCTCTGCTGTCATGAGCGATTCGGAGCAGCACCTTCTTGCCTGGCTGCAGGACTGGTACGCGAAGCAGTGCGACGGCGACTGGGAGCACGAGTAGGGCGTGAAGATCGCCACGCTCGACAACCCGGCTGGACCGTCGAAATCGATCTGGAGGAGACGGACCTCGGGGGATGTGAGTACCCTCGCCAAGACGTCGATCGCAACGCCCAGGATTGGGTCCGGGCCTGGACCGCTGAGAAGACCTTCCACGCGGCGTGCGGCCCCGGGAACCTCGGCGAGGCCCTTGCGATCTTCCGTACATGGGCGACCACCAGCGCTCCCTGACGCTGCAGGGACAGATACCGGGACCCGGCGAACCCTTTGCGGTCAGAGCAATGGGCGACCGTGGTGTGGAGCTCGGCGGTGGATGTCGGGTGGTGCCGCACGCCGCCGAGCAGAGCGTTATCGGTGGTTGAGGACGGTTCGTCTTCCGCGATCGCCAGGCTGCCGAAGACTTCCTACGTCAGGGGGCGCGGCCCCCGGAACGATGCTGCCGGGGTACGAGCGGCGCCCGCTGCGAGGCTACAGGTGGGGCAGGACGAAGTCGTACCCGGCCATGCCGTGGGCGTTCCCGGCAGGACAGGCGCCGTTGGTGGGGTAGCCGTAGTAGTAGAGCCCGTAGCACTTGGGGCAGAACCGCCAGTTGCGCTGCGTGCCCGCGGTCTCCGGGATGTCGTGCGGGAGGACGAAGTCGTAGCCCTGCATCGCGTGGGCGTTCCCTGCGGGACAGCGGCCGTTGTCCGGATAGCCGTAGTAGAACATGCCGTAGCACTTGGTGCAGAAGCGCCAGTTGTGCTGGGCGGTGGACGTCTCGGGGACGTTGTACGGGAGGTTGAAGTCGTAGCCGGCCGCGTCGTGGCCGCCGCCGGCCGGGCAGGCGCCGTCCGTGGGGTAGCCCCGGAAGAACATGCCGTAGCACTTGGTGCAGAACCGCCAATTGGCCTGGTTGGCCCGGACCGAGGCGGTCCCGGCGGGCGAGGAGGCCGTCGCGGGCGAAGCCGCCGCCGGACCGGCCGCCGCCCCGATCGCAGCCGCGCCACCCAGCCCGGCCGCGAGACCCAACGCCCGGGTCAGCACATCCCGCCGCCCCGGCAGCGACTGCGGATCCTCGTCACGCACCGTCAGGAAACCCATGAGTGTCCACCCTTCCACCGACCACGCCGGCGAATCGACACGCGAAGCCCGACCAGGCATTCGTCACTCCGAGTATTCGATCATCGCTATGCGTGGTCAACGGAGCGTAGGAGCGCACCAGGCCAACCCGACGCGCCCCCGCGCTCACCCTCACGAGCACTCCCCCGGCCCCCGACCCGGGCGGTGGTGGCAACGTCGCCGGGGGGCTACGCCGGGGAGTCGGCGGGCCGGGGCGGTGGGCGTGGCTGGAGGCGAGCAGGCCCCCCGCAGCACGGCGGCAGCCCTGGCACAGGCCGGATACCCCACGTCGGACACCTCACCCGGATTGCGTTCCGCGCGCGGTGTCGCCATCTCGCGCAACCGGTCGTCGATGTGGATCCGGTCGGCCTCGGACAGGCACCGCGACGGCACGGAAGGCGGCTCCACCGCGATGATCGGTGGAGCCGCCTTGTTACTGCCGGACGCGCCGCGTCCGTAGCGCCGGCGTTTCCCGGTCCGCCGGTTGATCCTGACGATCCGGCACGCTTCCGTGTTGCCCACGCCCTGCTGCACGAGCCGGAAGTATGCCGCCCGCTCAGCGGTGAGCTCCTTCCGTCCCTGCGACTGCCGGTCCTCGCGGATCTCGAAGTCAATGCCCTCCTTGAGCTGGGGTGTTGCAACGACTCCCAGAACCTGCGGCAGTCTCTGGGGCCTTCCGCTGTCGCCCTGGGCCGGAAGGGCCGCACGGCGGTCGTGCGTGGGTGCTCAGTGCGGCCCGAGCACACCTACTTCAGAGATGTGAATTCGCGCTTTTCCGGGCTCGTCTCCCGCCACAGTACGGTCACACCGTCGATCGTTCCGACCCAGAGCGAGCCGAAGCATCCGGTTCCGAACTTCAGCTGGACCCTCGTCACCCCCTGGCCCGTATCGAACGACGACCAGCTGCCGGCTCCCGGATCCGGGACCCCTTCACGACAGTCTTCCTTACCGAAGCCGACACCCTTGGATTCGAATGAACCGTCCGCCTTCAGGGCGACTTCACTTCCGCCCGCTCCCCAGGAGCGGACCAACGAGTCTCGATCGGCCAAGACAGCCTTCGGATACCCCGCCCCGGCGTCCTCAAGGGCCGCACAGGAAGACACGACAGGAGCGGAAAGAGCCAGGAACAGTACGGCCGCTCGAATCGATTCGAGGGTTCTCATCTATGCGGACCCCCATAGTTGTAATTTCGCGGAACTGCCACTCGGAAGACTCGTCATGGCCTGCCCCTTCCCATGCCCCAAGACGCCGACATGTCCGACATTCTTCTGCAGGAACTTATCGGCCGGAGTACCGTAGCCCGTCTTGGCGTGGGCGAAGGGCGAGACCGTCATTCCATTGATGACGACGATACGCGCCTGCACGCCATTCACTCCTTCGCGGAGTATCTCATGATTCGCCGTGTACGAACGCAGAACAGTCGTGGCCGGCTTGGCGTCATCGTGCGTGGCGATTGCGGTCAGGACCCCTGAGCTGAACCGGCAGGCCGGCCGGTCGGCCGCATCCTTGTCGTCGACTCACCAGACCTCTGACCGTTTCCGTTGAAGAGCTGCCCGATTTCATTTCGGTGCGCTGCAGCGAGATCACTCTTCTCACGTCTCGCGCCCTGACTGCTTTCTCCATAGGGGATTTCGGGCGACAATGCCCCCATTACCCAAAGGCATCCCACCATGGTCACCGACCCGTTGTTCTGCCCCCTCCCCCATGGACGGCGTCTTCGGGGTTGCAGGACAGGATCGGATCGAACTGGCACGCCCGCTCCTTCGCGTACTCGGGGCCGCGATGGTGGGAGGGGCGTAGGGGAGCGTGATGACGCTGACGAAGGAGCCGGGCTTGTTGCCGGAACCGCCGTTGCCCGCTGCTTGCCGCCGCCACCGCCGCCCCCACCACCGCCGCCGCCATCGTCCTCAATGTAATCGCCTTTGGTCCAGCCGCCGTTGTTCGCGTAGCTGAAGCCGTTGAGGGACTGGTGCTGGTCGAGGCTCAATGCGGGGTCGACGCTGATGAACCGGCCGAGGGCCGCGTGCTTGGCGGTGCCGAATTCGTCGGTCAGTACCCCGGCCTTGACGGCCGCGACGGTGTAGGAGCGGACTGGGAGGTGGCACCGCCCGGCGTCTCAACCGGATTCGGGCTCCTGTGAAACACGCTTCCGGCACACGCCCTCAAGGTTGTCCGACCCGTCAGACCTCACAGGGCACCGGCCAGGCCCTGCATGCGTGGGCACTCCGTCAACGCCGGACTCCCCCGGCCACGTGTGAGCCGTCAACACCCGATCAGCGAGAACGTGACCCGACGGGGGGGCGGGCCGTTGCGGCGGAGCCGCGCCCGGGCGACAAACGCTCGCCGGGCCAGGTCGAACTCCCCTGCACGTGACATGCCCGTGCGACTCGGCCGGAACCGCCCACTCCAGGTCAGCCGGCAGATCCCAGGCGCACGCTGTCGGCGCGTGTCATTCCGTCGGCGTGCCGATCCGAAGCCGGTTGCCGTCAGGGTCGCGCAGCTCGATCTCACGCGCCCACGGAGCGTCCTTCGCCTGCACACCGAACTCGGCGGCGACGGCCTCGACATCACGAACGCGGAGGTAGATCAACGTGTCGGGGCGGGCGTCGCCCTTGTGCTCCGACAAGAACAACCGCACCCCGCCCCGGGCGACCTCGACGAACGCGGGAAACTCCGGCTCGAAGCGGTGTTCCCACTGCTTGGCGAAGCCCAGTCGTCCGTACCACACGACCGCCGCGGCAGCGTCCTCGACGCGAAGAATGGGAATGGCTTCCTCGTCCATGGAGCCATCGTCGCAGACCGCCCGAGGTGAACGTTGCCTGATGCGACACAGGGCCTGTCGGAAGTGTTCGACCGAGCCAGGAAGTTCTGGCTCCACCGTGCTGATGACCGGTGTGCTCTCGTAGGCTCCCGGCGGTCCGATCGAAGGGGCCGGCCGGGTCGTCGGCCAGGGTCAGCCCCGGGGCGTCGAGGCGGTACCGGCGCGAGGCGCGCCCGGCCCCGGCCGGCACGAACGGGGCGAGCCTCGGCCCCACAGGTACTTCGATCTTGTCGTGGGCGAGGAGCCGGGACGCGACCGCGCCGCGGTCGAACTGCGGGTACACCTCCGTAGCGGCCACCGGGGCGGGGAAGTCGGGGTGTCGGCGGCGCCGGTTCACCACCGCCGCCCGTCCCACCCTGACGATCCGCGCCACCTCCGCCGACTACACGCCGACAACCCCCGCTACCGCCCGAGTTGATGCGTTGCCCCGGCCGGGGTTCCCGCCGCGTGGTGTCGCTGGGCGGTGCTGGCCGTCCGCATAGCGGACGGAATGGATGGCTCCGCGGGGGCGCGGTCGGGAGTGGGTCTTTTCGGTCAGGCTGGAGTCCGTTACTCAGGGTAAGTGGCGCCGCTCGACGGCTCCTTGCACCCCCGCTCCCCCTTACCCCGCCCGCCCCGCGCCGAATACGCAACCGACAGGAATTAACGCGGCCGAACCCCGGGTGATGCGAAAGATTTCCCGATCTGTGACCGTAGCGCAGCAAAACAAGTCCGAAAATGACAGGTTTACTTTGACTGTTGAGCGATGGGTCCGTGAATGTCGTTCACATGTCCGACACATCCCGAGCCACCCCCGGTGGCCCTCTGCGCCTGCGCGACTTCCGACTGCTACTCGCGGGAGCCGCCACCGGACAGCTCGGTGCACAAGTGACCCTGGTGGCGCTGCCGCTCGTGGCCGTCCTCGAACTCGACGCTCCCGCCTTCCAGGTGGGCCTCCTGACCGCCGCGGAGACCGCCGCCTTCCTGCTCGTGGGCCTGCCCGCCGGAGCGCTCACCGACCGGATGCGCAAGCGTCCCCTGATGATCCGCGCGGACCTGCTGCGCGCCGTGGCCATGGCCAGCATCCCCGCTGCCGCCCTCCTCGGCGCCCTGACCATGGCCCAGCTCTACGTGGTCGCTCTCGTGACCGGCGTGGCCACCGTGTTCTTCGACGTTGCGCACCAGAGCTACCTCCCGCAGATCCTGCCCCGCGACCAGCTCGTGGCCGGCAACGGCGCCCTGGAGACGGTCCGTTCCACCGCCCACGTGACCGGTCCCGGGATCGGCGGCGGACTCGTCCAGCTCGTCGGGGCGCAGTTCGCGGTCATCGTCGACGCCGTCGGCTACCTGCTCTCCGCCCTCTTTCTCCAGCGCGTCCGGCAGACCGAGGAAGCACCCGAACCCGTGACCGCGGGAGGCTCCCTGCGCAAGGAGATCGGCGAGGGCGTCCGCTTCGTCTTCGGCCATCCGCTGCTCCGCGTCATCGCCCTGACAACCGGCCTCGCCAACTTCTGCACGGCCGTCCTCATGGCGACCCAGACCGTGCACCTCGTCCGTGTCGTCGGACTGCAGGCCGGCGGGCTCGGGCTGGTGCTGTCCGCGTCGGCCGTGGGAGGTCTTCTGGGCGCCGTGTGCGCCGGACGCCTCGCGGCCGGCCTGGGGCAGGCCCGGGTCATGCTCCTGTCCGTCCTCGTGACCGGCCCGTTCGCGCTGCTGTGGCCCCTGTCCGGGCACGGGCTCCTCGGAGCCGTCCTGTTCGCCGCCGGGTCGGCGGTCGTCTCCTTCGGCGCGGTCGTCTACAACGTCGCCCAGGTCAGCTTCCGCCAGGGCATGTGCCCGCCGCGGCTGCTCGGCCGGATGAACGCCACCCTGCGCTTCCTCATGTGGGGCACCCTGCCGCTGGGCGCCCTCCTCGGCGGAGCCCTCGCCCAGTCCTACGGATCGCGCACGGCCCTCGCCTGGTGCGCCGTCGGCATCCTCGCCGTACCCCTGCCGCTGCTGTTCTCCCCGCTGCGCCGCATGCGGGACCTGCCCGGACCGCACGACGACGCGGACGCCGGCGCCGAACCCGGCGCCGAACCCGGGGCACCGCACGCCACCACCACCGCCACCGCCACCGCCACCGTCGACGGTGACGAACAGCCCACCCCCGCGCCCACCCGCTGACCGCCCCGCCCCACCCCGGCCGCCGCCATGCCCCCGCCCCGCACCCGTACGGCGACCGGCAACGCGAACCCCCGCACGGGCCCCGCCCGCCGCCACCGACCACTCACCGCCCCGTCCGCAGGGGCCGCGCCACCCGTCCGCGCGACTGCGGCAACGACGAAGAGGACCACGTGCTCAGCATCACGAGTCAGTACCTCGCCCGCTACCGGCGCCTCACCGGCGACCGGTCCGACACCGTACTGCCGGTCACCGGAGCGCAGCGCCGCTTCCTGCTGGTGCGTTCGCTGGACCCCTCCGGACGCCCCGACCTGGTGCCGATGTTCTTCGCGTTCCCGTACGGAACCGTCGACCCCGAACGCCTGCGGGCAGCGGCGTCCAGGCTCGCCGCACGGCACACGGCCCTGCGCTCACGTCCCGCCGTCACCCGCGGCACACCCGTCCTGCACGTCGCCGACCCGGACGTCGACCTGGCGCGCCCGGCCCTCCTGCCGGGTGAGTCGGCCGCCGACGCGCTACGCCGCGCGCTGGACTCCTGGGACGGCCAGGGTCCCCCCTTGAGGCTCTTCCTCGTACGCGACGAGGAGCACGAGGAGGAGATCCTCGCCGTCGCCCTGGACCACGCCGTCTGCGACGGCCGTTCCCTGGCCCGGATCGTCGACGAACTCGGCGCCGCCTACAGCGAGGAGGCCATCGGTTCCCCCGTCGCACCGGGAGAGACCGACGCCGAACTCACGGCCTACCGCGACGCGGTCCTCGGCCAACTCGCCGCCGAGGAAAAGGCGGAGACGCCCGAGGCGACCGCCTACTGGGCCGGCCGGCTGCGCGCGCTGCGGGCCCACGCCCCGGCGCGCGTCCCGGCTCGCGTCCCCGAGGGCGCACGGCCCAGCGGCGCCGCGCAGGCCCGGCTGCCCGCGCACGACGGCGGCGTGGCCTTCCCCGCACTGCTCGACGCCTGCCGCTCCGCGGCCCGCGAACTGTACGGCCCCGGCCGCACGGTCCCGCTGGGCTACCCCTGGGGCGGCCGGCCCCCGGGCGCGGAACCGGTCATCGGCTGCTTCCTGAACACGCTCGTCTTCCCGGCCGACACCGGGCCGGCGGAGCGACCCGGCAGCGGCACCGACCGGGAGGCGACGGCCGACGCCTGGTGGGACGACCTCGACCGGGCCGACGTACCGTTCGACGCCGTCGTGACCGCCGCGCGGGCCGCCGGCTCGGCCTGGACCGGAGGGCTCGACGGACTCCTCACCGTGGACGACGACAGCCGTCGTCCGCCGCTCGTACTGGCCGGTGTCGAGGGCCGGGAGGTCCATGTCGACGGCAGACCCGTCCGCGGCCCCTTCGCCGTCTCCGTCACCCAGGGGGCGGAGATCCGACTGCGGATGGTGTGGGACCGGGCAGTGCTCGACGACGAGAGCGCGCACCGCACGTTCGACGCGCTCACCCACGCGCTGCGCCCCTCGGAGCGCACCGTGCGGTGACCATGCCACGCCGCCACGCCGCCGCGCCGCCGCCCCGCCGCCCCGAGGCGATGCCGACCCGCGGACGCCGCGGCGAGGCAACCCGGCCACCGGCGGCACGGCACGCACCACCCGCACCGCATGTCCCGGGCCGCCGGCAGTTGCACGTCCGCATGCGCTGCGGGTACCCGATCCGGCCGCGGCGCCCGCGGCGCGTCAGGGACCCGCGACCACCGCGCACCGGAGCCCACGCCCACCCGGCCACCCGGCCACCCGGCCACCCGGCCACCCGGCCACCCGGCCACCCGGCCACCGCGTACCCCACGACTTCCCCCCATGGCATCCCCCCACGCAGAGAGCGGCACCGCGCGACCCGCGGCGCCGTCCGCACGACCGCCGGACACGACCGTGACCCGGCACCGGTCACCGACCCACAACCTCAGGGATCGCCCATGCTTCCCCTCTCCTCCTCGCAGGAGATCGTCTGGCTGCACGAGCAGATGCAGCCCGGCAGTCGCGCCTACAACTTCACCGCCTCACTGGACCTGTGGGGCACGCTCGACACCGACGCGCTGCGTCTGGGTCTCGAAGCCACCCTCGCCCGCCACCCCGGCCTGCGGCTCGAACTCGTCGCCTCCGCCGGTTCCGTACCGGCGCAGCGGGTCGCCCGAGCGTGTGCGCCGAGGCTGCGCACGACCGACCTCAGCACGGAGGCGGATCCGGAGGCGGCCTTCGCGCGCCTCCTGCGCACCGAGGCCGAGACACCGCTCGACACGTTCGAGGCGCCGCTGATCCGCTGGACGCTCGTGCGCCTGGCCGAGCGCCACCACCGGCTCGTCCACGTCGAGCACCACCTGATCCACGACGGGCACTCCTTCGCGATCCTGCTCGATGACGTCTTCCGCGTCTACCGCGCCCACGTCCTCGGCGAGACCCTCCGGCTCCCGCCCGCCTCCTCCTACGCGGACCACGTCCAGGAGCGCGCCGAGGCCGCGTACGCCCCCGAATCCCTCGACTTCTGGCGGGCCGAACTGCGCGATCAGCAGCACGACCTGCCGCTGCCCGGCCTGACCCGCCCCGGTGCCCGCCGCAAGCACCACGGCGGACAGCTGCGCCAGACGATCGGCGCCGATCTCGCCGAACGCCTGCGCGGGCACGCCCGTTCACGCGGTCTCACCCCCTTCTCCACGCTCCTGGGGCTGTTCGCCGAGCTCCTGCGCCGGCACAGCGGCCGCTCCCGGATGGTCATCGGCACCGCCGTCGGCAACCGCCCCCTCGGCTACGAGGACGCCGTGGGCATGTTCGTCAACACCATCCCGCTGCCGCTCGTCCTGGACGGCGCGGCACCCGCCCAGGACACCATGGACGAGGTCACCGACACCCTCATCCGGGCGCTCCCGCACCAGGACGTACCGGTCCAGGAGCTGACCCGGGCACTGGGCATGCACACCTCCGGCGCCGACAACCCCCTCTTCTCCGTCATGTTCAGCGCCCACGACGCGCCGCTGCCCGAGATCGACGTACCCGGCCTCGACATCACCCTCTTCGAGGGCTTCAACACCGGCACCACCCGCTTCGACCTCGACGTGGTCCTGCTCCCGGACGACCGGCGCGGTGTCACCACGCGCCACGGCTCGCCCGGTATGACCCTGGTCTGGGACTACGACATGGACCTGTTCGGCGAGGACGTCGCCCGCTTGCTGTCCGGCCGCTTCCTGGACCTGCTGCGCGCCTACCTCGACAGCCCCGAGACCCCGCTGGCCGAACTGGATCCCACCGTCGTGGAGCCGGCCGCCGAGCCCGTGCCCGTCCCCGCCGACCGTGATCCGCTGGATCCCGTCGCCGGGCGGCACCCGTCTCAGCCGGCGCTGCTGTGCGGCGCCCGCCGGCTCACCTACGGCGAACTGGACGAGCGCGTCGGCTCCCTGGCCGAGCGGCTGCGCACCGCCGGCGTCATGCCCGGCCGTCCGGTGGCCGTCGTACTGCCCCGGGGCACCGACTCCCTCATCGCCCTGCTCGCCTGCCTGCGGACCGGCGCCGTCTACTGCCCGCTCTCCCCGTCCGATCCGCCGGCCCGGCTCGGTCTGCTGCTGGAGCGGCTCGCCCCGGCACTGGTCCTCACAGGTGAGGGCACCCCGGCCCTGCCGCAAGGACTGCCGACCGCACGGATCGACGCCCCGGTCCTGCCCCCGGCCCACGGAACCACCGAACTCCCCGGTACCGCGTACGTCATCCACACCTCCGGCTCCACCGGCACGCCCAAGCCGGTCGCCGTCGGCCACGCGGCGCTGGTGCACCACCTGACGGCGACCGCCGACCGCTTCGGCCTCACCACCTCGGACCGGGTGCTGATGTTCGCCCAGCCGTCCTTCGACGTCGCGCTCGAAGAGGTGCTGCCGGCCCTGTACGCCGGTGCGTGCCTGGTCCTGCCCGAGTACGAGGTGCCCACGGGCGCGGAGCTGGCCGAAGCGCTGGTGTCCGCCCGGGTCACCGTCGCCAACCTGCCCACCAGCTACTTCCTCGCCACCCGCGAGGACCTTCGCCCCGTACTGCGGGACGAGAGCTGGGCGCCCCGGCTCGTGGTCCTCGGCGGAGAGCGCCTCCCCGTCGAGGCACTGCGCGGCGTCCTCGCCGACACCGACGCCACCGTGCTCAACGTGTACGGGGTCACGGAGGCGGCCATCAGCTCCACCGTCCACGAGGTCTCCCGCGACGCCCTCGCCGCGGGCGCCGAGATCCCCCTGGGCACCGAGCTCCCGGGCGAGCGGATCCACGTCCTCGACGCCCACCACCGCCCTCTGCCGTCCGGCGCGGTCGGTGAACTCGCCGTGGCCGGCCCCGGTCTCGCCGAGGGCTACGCGGGCAACGCGGAGGCGACGGCCGCCCGGTTCGTCACCCTCGACGCGGCCGGCGGACAGCGCGTCTACCTCACCGGCGACCTCGGATACCGCGGCCTCGACGGCCTGCTCTACTTCCTCGGGCGCCGCGACAACCAGATCAAGCTGCGCGGCCACCGGATCGAGCTGGAGGAGATCGAGGCGGCCGCGTCCGCGGTACTGGGCGGCCGCTCCTGCGCCGTCGTACTGGACCGGGAGAGCTCCGGCGGGCCCCGGCTCGTCGGCTTCCTCGAAGCCGGGGCCGACGACGCGGACTTCGACGAGAAGGCGCTGCACGCCGAGCTGAGCGGCCGCCTGCCCGGCCCGCTCGTGCCCGCCCGCTGGGCACGGCTGGACGTCATGCCGACCCTCGCCGGCGGCAAGCCCGACCGTACGGCCCTGTCCCGGCGTGCGGCGGCGCTCGACGCCGACACCGCTGCCGGGACCGGCACCGGCACCGGCACCGGCACCGAAGGCGCCCCCGGTGCCCGGACCGACGCCGACTCCGAGCCCGCGGCCACCACCGGGTCCGAGGACCCCATGACGGCGCTGCTCGCCGAAGGCTGGCGCGAGGTCCTCGGCCACAGCCGTTTCGACGCCCGCTCCCACTTCTTCCACAGCGGGGGCCACTCCCTGCTGGCCGCCGAGCTGGCCGCCTGGCTCGAGCCCCGGCTGGGAACCCGCCCGCCGCTGCGGATCCTCTTCCGCAACCCCGTGCTCGCCGACCAGGCCGATGCCCTCGCCACCACCGCCCCCTCCACGGAGTCGTGATGATCCAGTCCCCGGCCGCGCCCGCCGCCCCCGCCCTGCCCCTCGACACCACCCTCGCCACCGCCCTCGCCACCGGACTCGACTCCACCCCTGCTGCCCCCGCCGCGCCCGCCACCCCCGCCGGCTCCGCGCCGAGCGTCGCCCACGGCCCCGGCGCCGAACCGACCCGGGTCCTCGCCCGCTTCGAGGACTGGGCCCGCAGCGCCCCGCAGGCCCCGGCCGTGATCGACGGCACGCGGATCTGGACCTACCGGGACCTCGACGCGGCGGCCGCGCTGGTCGCCGCCGATCTGGCCGACCGGGTCCGGCCCGGCGACCTCGTCGGCGTCTGCCTCGACCGGTCCACCGCCCTGGTGGTGACCGCCGTCGCGCTCGCCCGGCTCGGCGCCGTCTACCTGCCGCTGGGCCCCCGGCCCGGCGAACGCCGTATCCAGGCCGTCACCGAGGACCTGGACGTCGCCTGCCTGATCGGCGACCCCGGTGTCCTGCCCGAGGAGCACCGCAGCGGGCAGCACCTCCCGCTTTCGCTGCCCACCGCCGGAGTCAACGCCCCCGCCGTCGCCGTGGCGGCCGTCGCGGACTCCGTCCCCGGCACCCGGCGCGCCCCCGAAGGCGCCCTGTACGCCGTCCTCACCTCCGGTTCCACCGGCCGCCCCAAGGCGGTCGCCGTGGCCGAGTCCTCGCTCTCCGTCGCCCTCGACTGGTACCGCTCCGAGACCGGCCTCGCCCCCGGCGACCGCCAGTCCCTGCTCATCGGCGTCGCGTTCGACCCGCACCTGCTGGAACTGTGGGCGGCCCTCACCTCCGGCGCCGCCCTCGTCCCGGCACCGGACGACACCCGCTGGGACAGCCGCGTCCTCACCGACTGGTGGCGCGACAGCGCCCTCACCCACGCCGTGGCGGCCACCCCCACCGTCGAGCCGCTCCTGGACCGCCCGTGGCCGCAGGATCTGAAGCTGCGGCATCTCGTCGTCGGCGGCGACCGCATGCGCCGCCGCCCCGGAGCGGATGTCACCGCTACCGTCCACAACGCCTACGGCCCCGCGGAAGCCACTGTCGTCACCACCACCCACACCATGCGCGGCACCGACCCGGAGGCCGGGGACCGGACCCCGCCGCCCATCGGCACCGCGCTGCCGGGCGTCACCCTCATCGTCACGGACGAAGCAGGCCGCCCCGTCGCCCGCGGGCAGGAGGGCGAACTGCGCGTCGGAGGCCACTGCCTGGCACTGGGGTACCTCGACCCCGAGCTCACCGCACGCCGGTTCACCGCGCCCGCGCCGGACGCGGAGCTGCCCGCCGTCGAGCGGCTCTACCGCACCGGCGACCGGGTACGGATGAACACCGACGGCAGCCTGGACTTCCTCGGCCGCCTCGACGACCAGGTGAAGATCAGCGGGGTCCGGATCGAACCGGCCGAGGTGGAGGCCGCCTTCGAGCAGGATCCCCGGGTACGCACCGCTGTCGTCACCGTCCTGCGCGACAGCTCCGGCCACGGCCGCCTCGTCGCCCACGTACGGCCCACCGACGGCGCCGAACCCGCGGCCGGGGACCTCCTCGACGCGGTCCGGTCCTGGCTCCCCGAGCAGGCCGTTCCCACCGCCGTACGGATCGTCGACGGCTTCCCGCTCGACGCCAACGGCAAGGTGGACCGCCTCTCCCTGGCGGCTCGGGCCCAGGCGCCGCAATCGCCCCTGGCCGCCGCTTCGGACGATCCCGCCGAGGCCGCGGCCGGCACCGGCACCGGCACGGACGCGGTCGTTGCCGTCACCGCCGGCGAACGGCTCGTGCTGACGACCGTGCGCGACCTCCTCGGCCGGCCCGACATCGGTCTCGGCGACCACTTCACCGACGCCGGCGGCACCTCCGTGGTCGCCGCACGGCTGCTGGCGACCGTCGAACGCGAGACGGGAGTGCGCCTGCGCGCGCCCGAGCTGCTGCGCAGCACGGACCTGCGCGCCTTCGCCGCCCTCCTCGACCAGCGCCTGACCGCGCGCCCGGAAGGAGCCTGACATGACCACCGTCACCCCGCTGCCCGCCGACCCGGCGCGCGGCACCCCCGTAGCGCCGCCGGCCGCGACCACCACCACGGCGCCCGTCCGGCCGTCGGCGCCGGCCACCGGCCTGCCCGCACTCGTCGCGCGGCACGCCGAACGCACCCCCGACGCCCTCGCCGTGGTCGACGGCGACACCGCCCTCACCTACGGTCGTCTCCTCGGGGCCGGCCGCGCCCTCGCGGCGTACCTGCGCGAGCACGGGGTCGAGCGCGGCGACCGGGTGGCGCTCCTGACGGCGCGGTCGTCCCGCACGATCGTCGCGCAGCTCGGCCTGTGGCTGGCCGGTGCCGTATGCGTACCGCTCGATCCCGCCCAGCCCCGCCCGCGCACCGAGGCGATGATCGCCGACGCGGAGGTGACGCTCACCGTCGGCGACGCGAAGCTGCTGGACGCGGCCACCCTGCCCGGCCCCGTCCTCGCCCTGCCCGAGGCTCCGCTGACGACCGGTCGGCCGTTCGACGCGTCCGACCCCGACAGCCCGGCCTTCATCATGTTCACCTCCGGTTCCACCGGCCGCCCCAAGGGCGTCCTCGTGCCGCACGGGGCCATCGCCGAGCTGGTCACCGCACCGGACTACGTCACCGTCTCCGGCCGCGACCGCGTCCTGTTCCACTCCCCGATGACCTTCGACGCCTCGACGTTCGAGGTCTGGGTCGCGCTCGCCAACGGCGCGGCCGTCGTCGTCTGCACCGAGCAGCGGCCCTCCCTGGAGGACCTGGCCCGGCACGTGGAACGGCACGGCGTGACCGTGGCGTTCTTCACCACGGCCCTCTTCCACCAGCTCGCCGCCCGCCGCTCCCGCGTCTTCGCCCAGCTCCGCTCGGTCGTCGTGGGCGGCGAGGCGATGGCCGCCGCACAGGCCCGCGAGGTGCTCGCCGCCTTCCCCTGGCTGGAACTCGTCAACGGCTACGGGCCCACCGAGACGACCACGTTCGCGACCGCCCACCGGGTCACCGCACGGGACTGCGAGGGGCCCGTCCCGATCGGCCGGCCCATGGCCGGGGCCACGGCGCACGCCCTGGACGCCGAGGGCCAACCGGTGGACGACGGCGACCGGGGCGAACTGTGGATCGGCGGCAGCCGGCTCGCCCACGGGTACACGGGCCTGCCCGAACTCACCGCCGAGCGGTTCGTCGAGCGGGCCGCCACCGGGCGGCTCTACCGTACGGGCGACATCGTCTCCCTCCGGACCGACGGCGTCCTCCAGTTCCACGGCCGCAACGACGACCAGGTCAAGGTGCGCGGCTTCCGCATCGAACCCGCCGAGGTCGAACACGCCCTCCGCGAGCAGCCGGACGTGGACGACGCCGCCGTCACCGTCGACGGCGCCGGCACCCCCGAGGCGCGCCTCGTCGCGTTCGTCGTCGCCGCGCCCGGCCACGTCCCGCACGGCACGGCGCTGCGCGAGCGGCTCACCGCCGTCCTGCCGGGCCATCTCGTCCCCGACACGGTCGCCTTGCTGGAGCGTCTGCCCCTCACCCCGGCCGGCAAGGTCGACCGGCGTGCCCTCTCCGGGCGCGCGCACGCCACCGAGGGCCGGACCGCCGACGCGCCGGCGGTCCGGATGACACCACTGGAACAGGCCGTCGCCGAGGTGTGGAGCCAGGCACTGGGCATCGAGGTCACCCGCGCCGACGACGAGTTCCTCCTCATCGGCGGCCACTCCCTCCTCGCCCTCGCCGTCACCGACGACCTCCGCGAGGAGCTCGGAGTGGAACTCTCCCTCGCCGAGTTCTTCGCCGCCCCGACCGTCGCCGCCCAAGCCGCACTGGTCGAAAACCTCCTGATGGCCGCGCACGAAGACCTCCACCCCGAGACCCCGGAGCACAGCGATGTCCACTGACACCGACTCCGCGGCCGGCAACCGCAAGGAGCAGCTCCAGCAGGAGCTGCTGCGCCGCGCCCGTGCCGGCAAGGCCCGGCGGACGACGGACGTGCCCACCGGCGCCGCGGGCGCCGTCGACGACGGTCGCGCACCGCAGGACACCGCCGAATCCGCAGCCACCGCCCGGCCGGCCGCGGGTGTCGTCCCCCTGTCCCGCGCCCAGCGGCGCATGTGGCTGATGGAACGGCTCGGCGGAGCGGGCGACTCGTATCACGTACCGTTCGCCACCCGGGTGCGCGGCCCGTTCGACGTGGCCGCCCTCGCCACCGCCCTCACCGGGCTGGTGGCCCGGCACGCCATCTTGCGCACCCGCTACACGGAGCGCGACGGCGAGCCCCACCAGGAGGTCCTCCCGACGCCACGGACGATCCCCGTACACGTCGTCGACACCGACCCGGCGAACGCCGCGGGGCTGCTGCGGCGCGAGACGGCCCGGCCGTTCGACCTCGCCGCGGGCGACGCCGTACGGACGCTGGTCCTGCGCCACGGCACCGAGGACCACACCCTGCTGCTGACGTTCCACCACATCGCTGTGGACGGGGCCTCACTGGAGACCGTGGCCGACGAACTCGCCGTCCTCTACGCGGAAGCCACCGACGGGAACGGCCGCACCGCCCTGCCCGCACCGCCGCAGTACGCCGACCACGCGCGCCGCGAGCACGAGGCCCTGCCCGGCTTCGCGGCGGAACTGGACCGCTGGAGCGACCTGCTGGCCGATGCCGTCCCGCCGCGCCTGCCCCGGCCCCGGCCCGCGGCGGCGCCGCAGTCGTCCGTACGTCCCGGGGCCGCGCGCAGCGTGCCGCTGGAGCCCGCCGTGCCCGAGGCCCTGCGGGCGCTGGGTGCACAGCGGCAGGCCACCCTCTTCGCGGTATCGCTCACCGCGGCCTTCGCCGCACTGCACCGCCTCACCGGCGACGACGACCTCGTCATCGGCGTGGCGGGCACCCACCGCAGCGGAACCGCCATGCGCGGTCTGGTCGGCCTGTGCGTCAACACCCTGCCCGTACGGGTCGACGCCTCCGGCGACCCGACCTTCGCCCAGCTGCTGCGGCGCGTGCGCGACGCGCTCCTCGAGGCCCAGCGCCATCGGCACATCCCCTTCGACCTGGTCCTCGAACGCCTCGGCGCCGGAGCCCGCGGCGCGGACGGCACCGCGCTGGTCCGCGTCACCTCCGACGTCCTGGGTGAGCCGACCGTCCTGCGGCTGCCGGGTACGTCGGCCGAGTACGTCGACGTACCCTCCGACGGCGCGAAGTTCACCCTGTCCTACGGCCTGGTACCCGGCGACGGGGCAGTACGGCCCCGGGCGCTGGTCCAGTACGACCCGAACGCGCTGGACGACAGTGTGGCGGAGGCGGCCCTCGGGGACTACGCGGCCCTGCTCGACGCGGTCGCGGCCGATCCGGAACGCGCTCTGAGCACGCTTGTGCTTCCCGGCCCGGTCGACGGCGCCTCCGGTGCACGGGCCGGCGCCGGCCCGGAGGGCGCCTGCGGCGGCGACCAGGAGGGCGCCGTTGCGGAGGGGGCCGTTGCGGTGGGTGCCGTATCGGAAGACCACCGGCAGGGCAGCGAGGCGGAAGGCGCCGGGGACGGAGCGGTTCCGGCAGGCGCCCGGCAGGACGCGCCGGAAGGCGACCGCCACCCCGCCGCGCAGGCCCTGCGTGCCCACCCGGGCGTCGCCGACGCCACCGTGGTCCGGCCCGACCAGGGACCGCCCCTGGCCTACGCCGTCCTCCACGACAGCGTCGGCACGTCCGGCCACGAACTGCTGGGCCTGCTGCGCCGCTCGCTCGCACCCGAGGCCGTGCCCGCCACGGTCACGCTCCTCGACGCGCTGCCCCGCACGACCGCCGGCCCGCTCGACCCTGCCCGGCTCCCCGGGCTGCCCGAGCCGTCCGCGCCGGGCGCCCCCTGCGGCCCCATGGCCGAAGCCGTCACGGAGAGCTTCACCGCGGTCCTCGGCGTCGCGCCGTCGCCGGACGACGACTTCTTCGCCCTCGGCGGCCATTCGCTGAAGGCCGTTCAGCTCGCCGAGCGGCTGCGTACGGACCTCGGTCTGCCGCTCACCGGCCTCGACGTGCTCCAGGCCCGCACACCGCGGGCCCTGATCGCACTCCTCGACGAACGGGCGGCGCGGCAGAGCGCCGCGAGGACCGCGAGGACCGCGAGCAGGCCGGCTCCGCGCTCCCGCGACGTCCGCCCGGGCACGGTGCTGGTCACCGGCGCGACCGGTGGCGTGGGCGCGTTCGTCGTACGTGAACTCGTCGCGCAGGGCCGCCCCGTGCTCGCGCTGGCCCGGCCCGAGTCCGCCCATCTGATCGCCACCGAGGGCGTCGATGTCATCGAGGGCGACCTCTGCGACCTGGCCGGACTGCGGGACGCTGTGGCGCAGGCGGACGCGGTCGTCCACGCCGCCTGCACCTTCACCCGGCACGACATCGACAGGGCGGCGATGGAGACGATGGTCGCCGCCTGGCGGCGCGGCCCCTTCGTCTTCGTCAGCAGCGTCGACGCCTACGGTCATCCCACCACGGATCGGGTCGCCGAGGAGGCACCGTCCCACGAGCCCGTGAGCCCGTACGGGAGGACGAAGCTCGACTGCGAGGCCATGCTGCTGCGTGCCGCGGGCACCGAGGGGCGCGGTGGTGCGAGCGCCGTACGCTCACCGATCGTCTGGGGCGCGCACGACCGGCTGCGCGAACAGCTGCGTTGGGGCGCCATCGGCACGCTCTACCAGGCCGCCCGGCAGGGCCACCCGATCGACCTGCCGCGTCCCGGCACCGACGGCCACGACTGGTACGGAGCCGCCTGGGTGCACGCAGCCGCCCTGGCCCGTGCGGTGGTCGCATGCCTGGACCGGCCCGTGCACGGGGTCGCCAACGCGTGCAGCGGCCACGTGTCCTGGCACGATCTGGCGCAGGACCTCACGGAACTGCTCGGCACCGGGGCGCAGTTCCGCACCACCGAAGCCGTGGCCCAGGACCTCGATCACCGCTGGCACTACGACAGTGCACGCCTGGCCCGTCCGCTCCGCCCCCGCCCGGGGGAGGAACGGCGGACCGTGCTGGCAGAGATGATCGGCGCCATAGCTCCTGAGAACGCCTGACCCGCCGGCTGCGCCCGGAGCACCCTGCAGGGTGCTCCGGGCGCAGCCGCGCAAGGAGACCGCTTCGCCCCGGCCACCGGCCTCTCCTCGACACACGGTCAGCTCGCGAAACCGACCGTCCCCCTCCCAGGGCCAAGCACCGAGTTGCTGCCCGCTGCGGCATCGCGCGCCGCGGGCGGAGCGCTCTTGCCGTCCGCGTCCGGTGGATCCGCGCAGGCACGGTCGCCGTGTCCGCCACGGTGACGACCGCCGGATCCCATCAGCCCTGCGGGAGCAGTCGCAACAGTGGGGATAAAGAAATGACCGGGGGGCGGCTCAGCTTGTTCATCCGCCGTACGGTGCACCGCTGGATGGGCCGCCTGGGTGGGCACGGCCGCGCACGCCTTCGAAGCACCCGGCCCACCGGGCGGCGACGCCCGACAGCGGGGGCCGCTGCGCGATCGTGTACGCCGCCCACGTCCCGACGTAGACCGGGACCGGAGCGGCGGGCAGGTGCCGCTCGGCCGGCCAGAGGTCCTCGCCCAGCTCCCCGAGCACGCCGAGGGGCCTCGGTGGGACGGCTGACCGCGTCGGGAACGGCGCCGTCGGCGCTGACTCCGTACCGCCTGAGGTACTGGCCGCGCAAGACCGCAAGATGGGCATGCTGATTGGCCTGCTGCCCGACATCGGCAACGGCCTGGGCAGCCATCTCCGGCATGGTCATGAACAATGAGCCGCTGAGTCCCCTCGAACGCGCCCTGAGCGGACTCGCCGACATGGTGCGGTCGTCCGAGTGCATCAGCCCGCCGCCCGAGGACGGCGAGGAAGAACCCCGGCCGGTGCAGCGCTTGGGGTGGCGCGGTGGACCGCGTCGGAGACCAGGCGGTAGGCCATCGCCATGGTCTGCGCCGCTTCGCCGAGCGCTTGGGCGAACGGCTCGGGCAGCGGCGGGTACCCGGACGTCGTCATCAGCAAGAACTCGCTGAGGGGTGGAGGGCCCGCGACAAAACCGTTGCATAGACTCGCCCGCAGTCGAACACTGAAGGGTGAAATGAGCAAGCTACGAGTGCTTGACGGCAAGGCCTTTATGAACAAAGACTTCCAAGGGATGACACTGCCCACTCCGCTAATGTTCGGCGACTGCGTCAGCTTCACCCACCAGGACACAGAGGTCCAAGCCTTCCGCAACCTGGTACCCATCAAAGCCCGCGGAGACTTCGAATTCTCCGTCACCTGCCTGAATCGGACAAACGCCCAGGGCGCGGACTTCGAGCGCTTCGTCGCCACCAACCTCCACCAGAGGCTGCACCGGAGAGCGGAGCCCAAGGACGCCTCAAAGCGGTTCCATTTTCGCGAATGGTATGACACGCGAAGACTGGAGGAGATTCCGCCGGCGGAGCAGGCGGTTTCCTACGTCGCATCACTCCCCTACTACCGTGCGCCCGTCGAAGTCCTCTGGGACTTCACCAACTTCGGCGTTCTGCGCTGGGACAGGCTGAAAGAGTCGGCCCAGCGACAGGGCCACCCCGCCCCAGCAAGGGACGGTGTCCACGCTCCAACGACCGACGGCTTCATGTTCCTCCCCAACATCTACGCCGAAGTTCGACCCGACTTGATGCCTCAGGACATCGAAGGCATCCGCGAGGACGCACTGAAGATGCTGAAACACCTGCCGAAGATGCGTAGCGGCTTGCTGCGCCATGCCATGGCCGAGGCGATCGACAAAGAAATCCAGCCACTGGCCGCGTTGTGCAGCAAACACGGCACCTTCGGCGAAGCCGTACTGCCCGGAGCATTCCACCCCATCATGGGAATATTCCTAAGGTCGCACGACGGAAACTCCCAGGAGGCGTTCATCGAAACGGAAGAACACTTCTACACCATCTCGCTGGTCACCTCCTGACCAGAACCCCGAGGTGTTCCCGAGATACCCGGCATGACCTGATGGGTGAGGTACCCGTACTTCTGGAGAAGTCCCCAACGGATTTGCCGGGTGACGCATCGGCGGCCCACGCCGCGACCGAATGGCGGGTATCGCCAGGATCAGAGGCTTGAACACCTTGACGTCGTGGAGGTCGGCGCCCGACACGGCCACCGCCTTCACCCCGTCCGAGCCGGGGAACGTCTTCGCATACAGGGTCGTCAGACGAGCCGCGACCGACCACAGGCGCGAGTCGTCGAGCTGCTGCTGGACGGTGACGAGCTCGGCGCTGACCCGGCGTTGAATGTCGACCGCACCCAGACTCAGGTAGCGGCACGGCCTCGTCGCGGACGACGGACAGGTGCGCCGTCCAGTCCGCGAGCGCTCCGCCGGGGTCGACGTCCGCTTCGTACAACAACCCCCTATGCCCCGCCGACCGCACGCGCACACCGCCCGCAAGGCCTCCCGCCTGGACGGCGGGACCGGCCGTCGCAGGCCGTCCAGTGCGCCGTCGACGGCACGTTCGGGCCGCTCCCGACATCGAAGTACACCGGCCCCCCCTGGTGGAGCAGCCGGCCCCGGGCGGGCGCGCGCTGATGACGCTCGGGACGTCGTCGCCGTCGTGGCCTGGCCTGGCCTGGCCTGGCCGTGATCGAACGACGCCAGGACGGGTCGGTGGAGGCGGAGCTGTGTACGGTCGAGTTCGGTCACCGCGCCGGGGCCGGCTTCGACCGGCTGTTCCTGTCCGCCGCGTTCCGATCAACGATCACCACTAGCGACGGGCAGACGCCGCTCAGCCGGATCGCGCCGCCGCCCGACGCGGCCCGCAGCCTGTGGCTGACCCTGGACCACCTGTACCCGGGCCTGGTGCGCGACTTCGGTGCCGAGGAGCTGACGATCGGCGCGCCCGAGTGCCGGTCGTGGATGAGCCTGCGCGCAGTCGGCCACCGGCGGTGGGGCGTGGCGACTTCGGAGCCCCGGGACATCTGGGTCGGACCATTGGCCTCCGGGCAAATCTCGCCGTGGCCACTGCGACCTTCGGGTCGGCGAGGATGCCGACCAGTTCGAGCGGGCGACGGCCGGCTACGCCACGGGGATCGTGAGGCTTCCCGCGCGGATCGCGTCGAGCAGCGCCTCCTTGATCTGGGGCGGCATGAGGTTCAGTGCCTCGACGGCTTCAGCGGTGAGCGGGACCTCCTCGAGCAGATATTCTCCGCGGTCGTCGCGCGTGAACTCCGGCCCGGTGCGGTCGTCGAAGTTCCGGACGACGATCTGGGCGGTGTAGAAGTGCTCGGTCTCGCCCTTGTCGTTCTCCACCTGGCTGAAAGGGTGCAGGTCGACGGCTTCGCCGGCGATCTCCTCGCGAATTTCCCTCAGCAGCGCAGCTTCCAGGTCGGCGTCTTCGGGCTCGACGCCGCCGCCGACGAGGACCTGGTACGGGGGGATGCCGGGGCGGATGCGATTGATGACGAGCATGGTGCCGGCGGTGGTGAGCAAGATGGCGCGGACGCGCTGCTTCATGAGCTGGTCTCCCCGGTGGTGGTCGGTCTTGGGTCAGTGGGGCAGCCAGCCGCCGTCGATGATCGACGACTGGGCGGTGATGAACGATACGTTGGGGCGCAGGGCCTCCAACTCCCGACCGGCCGGGAGAGCGGCGGCCGCTCCGAGGTCGCAGGTGAGGCGAGCCAGGAGGCGGGGTGAGGGATCTCGCCGCCGCTGGTGTTGCGGCCTGCATACTCGAAGTCCCGCCGGCGGCGGCCGTGGAGACGATGTCGGGTTCGGTGGGGTCGCCCAGGGTGAGGGCGGTGGACCACCGTCCGGCGGGGTTGCGGGCAGTTCGGCAGGCGGGGATTTCGGCGGGGACATCCAGGGGCAGCTGGGTGCTGTTGACCGTGGCGAGGGTGAGTTCGGCGGCGAGCCACCAGGTGTCGATCCGGCCGCCGGGGCGGATGCGGTCGGCGTGCGGGCCGGGGACGCGCTCGGCGAAGGTGCCGGTGCGCTCGCTGGTGGTCACCGCGCCGATCAGGTCGTCGCAGACGGCGTCGACCACGCCAGTGACCGCGTCCAGCGCCGTGAGGTCGTCGTCGGCGAGGGCGATGAGGTCACCGAGCTGGTGCCCGGCGCAGCCGGAGGCGAACACGTCCTCGTAGAAGAGCACGTCGTGGCCTGGGTCGTCCTGAAGGCGCTCGTGCAGGGCGGGGACCTTGAGGCGGCCGGCGAGCCGGCGCCATCCGAACTCCTCCGCCGTCGCCGGCGCCCGGGGCATCCTCGTGCAGAACGTCCCGCCTGCTGCTCCTGCTGCCCGCCCTCGGCGAGCGGAATCTGCCCGAGGACGCCACAGCCGTGGTCGGCGGCGCGCCGGCGCAGGCGGGCGTGGACACAGCGCCGGCCCCGCATCTCGCGGCAGCGCTCCTCGCCGACCACCCCTTGTGGGGTCGGCTGAATGGACGCTTCCTGTGGCCTCTCCGCTGTCATCAAGCCGAGGTCTCTTCCTCGGAATCCCGCATTGTGACGGGTACATGAATCCGCGTGGTGGGACTCGCCACGCCCGGGGCATCACCCGCGAGCAGAGCAATCGCCTGGCGCACGCACTCGGCGCCTGGCCCGCTTGAACGCCCCCAGCAGCGACGGGACGGCGACAGCGGCATTCAGTCCCGGCGTCACAAGCCTCCGTGGATCTTGGCGCACAGGCGTCGTCCCCATGCTTGGAACCACCGCGGACTCGTGCCCTCCAAGGCCGACTTCAGAGTTTTGGAGGGCTTCCGGCAGAACCGGAGATGCCGCCCCTCGCCTCGACCCCATGTCCCCGTCGTCCTTCACCAGCCCCTTCTTCGTCAGCCACTGTGTCGGCGACACCCCTCCGTCTGCTAGGTGATGCCAGGGCAGCGACTCCGGCACATCGAGTACCCGAGTACCCGAGTCACCAGTGCTGAGCGCGGAGCCGGCCTCCCTATCCCTCGTGGACTTCCTGGTCGGCGGCTTCGTTGGCGGCGTCGATCTCGGCCATGTGCTCCTCCGCCCAGGTCCGCAGCCCCGCAAGCGCGGCTTCGAGGGACAGCCCGAGTGCGGTGAGTCGGTAGAAGACCCGCGGCGGCACGGTCGGTTCGACCCGGCGCGACACCAGCCCGTCGCGCATCAGGCTTCGCAGCGTCACGGACAGCATCTTCTGCGAGACGCCGGGCATCCGGCGTCTCAGCTCCGCGAAGCGCACCTCGTCCGGTGCGGCATCGGCGAGCGTCTTGACGGCCATGGACGTCCACTTCGTACCTATGCGGTCCAGCAACTGCCGCGTCGGGCAGTTGGGATCGAACAGATCGCCGCGCACCCCGCGACCGGCGGCCCGGGCTCCTCGGGTGGTCACCTGGGGCTCACCACCTTCCCTGAAAGTGCCTCCTGGGAAGCGGCCGGACAGTTACCTATCGTTCTGTGGTCACCAATGGTAACCGCCTGGAGGGTCGTCATGCCCGTCACCACCACACACCAACTACGCCGCATCACGACGAACGGCGTCCAACTCAACGTGGCAATCGCCGGGGACGGACCTGCAGTTCTCCTGCTGCACGGCTTCCCGCACACCTGGCAACTCTGGAGCGGCATCATGGACCGACTGGCCGGGCAGTACCGGGTCATCGCCCCGGATCTGCGAGGCTTCGGCGCCAGTTCACGTGCCGCCGAAGGTTACGACGCAGGCACCCTCGCCTCCGACCTCGAAGGGTTGCTCGACGCACTGGACGAGCCCTCGGCAGCGGTGGTCGGCATCGACGCGGGCACCGCCCCCGCCGTCCTGCTCGCGCTGCGTCAGCCTGGACTCGTCCGGCGCCTGGTCGTGATGGAGGCACTGCTCGGCAGCCTGCCCGGAGCAGAACACGTCATCGAAGGCGGCGCCCCGTGGTGGTTCGGCTTCCACGCCGTCCCCGGCCTCGCCGAGACCGCCCTGGTCGGCAACGAGGCCCCGTACATCGACTGGTTCCTCAACTCGGGGACGCTCGGGCGGGGAGTACCCGACGACATCCGTGCGGCCTTCGTCCACGCGTACACCGGGAGCGAGGCCCTGCACTGCGCGTTCTCCTACTACCGTGCCCTGCCCACCAGCGCGCAGCAGATCCGGAGCGCCGTCGCGACGGCTCGGCTGATCATGCCCACCATGGCCGTCGGCTCTCACCCCGTCGGCACCGGCCTCGAACGCCAACTCCGGCCCATCGCCGATGACCTGGTCGGACACCATCTCCAGGATTGCGGCCACATCATCCCCCTGGACCGCCCCGACGCCTTGCTCGCGCTCCTTGCCCCCTTCTTGTCCGCCGATCTACCGAAGTGACCGGAGCGAGGCCGAAGGATCGCGGTCGGCGGGGTTCGGGCATCAATGACAGTGAGGCGACGCTCGTGGCACCGGGCGAGACCGTGCAAGGTGCTCTGCCACGCGTGAGTGCATTCGAGGACGGATACGTACCGCTGGTGTCCGTGGCATCCCTGCAGCTGTACAACCACATGGCTGAAGAAGCCACGGCCCGTACCTGCGCGAACGAGACTTGCCGGGGCTCCTTCGTCCGCTGGCGAGGCCGCGCCGAGTACGGGAGGAACCGCACCACCGGCATCAAGTTCTGCACCCGCGAATGCGCACACGCCCAGCGCGAACATCGCCGAAGCCGCTAGGTCGCAAGCGAGCAGCCAGAACGGCCTCCCTACTGTAGGTACACGCGACGAGAAGCAGCCGGCGACGTGACGCGGCAGTTCCGCGCTCACCCGCCGGCTCGGCGCCCCGGTCTCGCTGCCGTCCACCCCACTGTTGCCGCGACCTCGTCAACTGGAGCGACAGGCCCCCGGAGCCGATCATGCCGCCAGCCACACTGACTGCGGGTGCAACGCCAACGGGCTCTCCCGCAAGCGGTTACCGCGCTAGAAATAGCCCTTTGTGCCGTCGAGCAACTCCCGGACGATGTCCGCGTGCCCCGCGTGCCGCCCCGTCTCCTCGACGAGGTGGATCAGCATCCAGCGGAGGTTGGCGCTGCCGGAGCGGAAGTCGGCGTGCCGGCCGACGTCGTCGAGGGAGGCCGCGGCGACGATCTCATTGCTGCGGGCGCACTGGGCCTCGTATTCCGCGAGAAGCTCGGTGAGGGGGCGGCCGTCGGTGTGCCAGTCGGCGTCCTCGCTCGACTCGTCGAACGAGGGGTTCTGCTTCTTGTCTCCGCCGAGGAACAGCACCTCCAGCCACGTGTGCTCGGTCCAGCGCATATGGGAGATGAGACCGGCCATCGTCATGGCCGGTGAAGTCGGGATGACCGAGCGGTGCGCGTCCTCATCGCTCAGTCCCTCACATTTCCAGCGCAGAATCTGCCGCTGCAGGTCCAGCCAGCCGATGAGCGCGGTGCGTTCATCCGCTTGGAGCGGGGGGCGTACCAGTTCCGATGTCATGCCGGCGCACGCTACCGGGGCGGATGGGAGAGGGACACCTGGATTTACGGGCTCTTCCGCGATCGACGATTTTCGTCACGGTCGGGGACATCGGGGCGGTCGTACGAGTTGTCCGGGTTGTGATGGTGCATCACGCGTTCTGCGGTTTCCCGGAGTGGCTCTTGGGCGAGCTGATCACGGAACTCGCTGCGCGTCCGAACGTCACGACCGGCGTCACGGCTCGCGCCGACGAGAGGCAGGGGCCGGGCCGAAGTACGAGCAGCTGGTATCTACCGACCAATTACCGGCCACGCTGGTGCACTTGCGGACCGGGCTCACCTATGAGGCACAGGGAGTCATCCACCGGGCGGTGGCAGAGGTGAGGCCGCCACTCGCAGCCCGCGGGTTCGCGGGTCCGCAGCGCCCCAGGCTGCGGCTGCGCCCATCGGCGGACGTGTTCGCCTGCGCCGAGGCCGAGGGGGTGACCCTTCGGATCGACGGGATGGAACCCAGGTGAAGCGCCCCAAAACACACCGGCCCGGACGACCTGCGCTCGTGTCGGGCAAGCGCAAGCGGAATACGGTCAAGACGACGACCACGAACCACGATCAGCGATGGGCAGGGCCGGACCCTGTGGTCCGGAGAGGAGCGTCCGGGCCGGGTACATGACCGGACCTGCGCGCACCGAGGGCATCACCGAGCAGTTCCGCATGCACCCGGACGTCACAGCCGATCTCGACAACGGCTACCGGGGCCTCGCGAACGTGTTCCCGGCCAGGTCTAGGCCGTCTCTTTCGGATCTTGCCGGTCAGGCCCGCGGCGTCCGGTGCCGTGCCTCGCAAGGCGGAGGGGCGACGTACTCGGGCGCCCCGACAACACGGCGAGGTGCGGTGCCGGGCGTCGCGGGCCCGGCAAGATCCGGAAGAGACGGCCTAGAGCGTGTCTCTTTGATGCGTTGGTCAGTTGATCGGATGTGCCTGTCCGATTAGTGATCACTGATGCGATGTGGGGCCGGATCGAGCCGCT
>NZ_QGGZ01000022.1 GCF_003148825.1 Streptomyces sp. CG 926 | reverse complement strand
CCCGTGAACGTCTCCACCCACACCGGCTCAGCCCTCAACACCCCACCCATACAGGCAAAATGCCCAAAACTGAGCCTTCTGCAACAACCTTTAGGGGGTGTCTTGCCGATCAGGCCGGGCTCGCGGTGGTCGGTGCCGCGCCTCGCCGCGTTGTCCTCGGTCGGCGACGCTCCGCGTCGCCTCCCTCGTCCGCCTTGCGATCCACGGCACCGACCACCGCTCCCTGATCCGCCCTGATCGACAAGACACCCCCTAGCGTCCGGTGGGAAGGTGGAGGAGCAGGTTCGGGGTGCTGGCGGGGAGGCCGGTGATGCGGTCGGACACGGCGCTGCGCAGCAGTTCCTCGGACACCTGCGCCGGGGTGCGCGCCGTACCGCGCGCCAGGATGAGCGCGGCGACCCCGGCCACGTGCGGGGCGGCCATCGAGGTGCCGGAGGCGCGGGCCGTGGCGGTGGCGGAGTCCTTCCAGGCCGAGGTGATGCGCACCCCGGGCGCCGAGAGGTCCACGCAGGGGCCGTGGTCGGAGAAGGGCGCCCGGCGGTCCTCGGCGTCGGTCGCCCCGACCGTGAGGGCCTGGGGGACGGCGGCCGGGGATCCGCCGCAGGCGTTCCTGCCGTCGTTCCCGGCGGCCACGGTGACGGTGATTCCCTTGGCCACGGCCCGGGTCACCGCGGCGTCGAGCGCGCGGCTGCGGCTGCCGCCGATGCTCATGTTGGCCACGGCCGGGGTGGTGGGGGCCTTGGCGGCGTCCTTCACCACCCAGTCGACCCCCTTGAGGATCGCGGACAGGGGCGCGGAGCCACGGCAGTCGGCCACCTTCACCCCGACGAGCGAGACCCCCTTGGCCACCCCGTACGTCTCCCCGCCCACGGTCGCCGCGACGTGCGTGCCGTGGCCGCTGCAGTCCCGGGGGCTGCCGAGGAACACGGCGTTGTAGCCGGCGCGGGCGCGGCCGCCGAACTCCCGGTGCGCGGTGTTGATGCCGGTGTCGACGACGTAGACGGTGACGCCCGCGGCCCTGCCGGGGTACGCGTACGAGCCGTCGAGCGGGAGTTCGCGCTGGTCGATCCGGTCCAGGGACCAGGGCGCGGGAGTCTGCGGCCCGGTCAGAGGCTCGTCGGTGGTGTGGAACTCCGCGTCGGGCTCCACGGAGGCCACCCGGGGGTCGGCGGCCAGGGCGGCGGCCCGGGCGGCCGTGGCGCGGACGGCGAAGCCGTTCAGGGCGGCCTCGTAGACCGGTCCGACCTCGTCGCCGGCCTCCACGGCCTCGGCGGCCAGGGTGCGGGTCGGTGCGCGGGAGGTCGTGTCCTTGAGGACGACGACGTAGGGGGCGGTGGCATGGGCGGCGGTGGCATCGGGAGCGGTGGCGTCGACGTCCGGAGCCGGCGGAGAGCCCGTGACGGTGGCTGCGAGCAGGGCGGCGGCGGGGAGGAACACGGCGAATGCGGTCATGCGGCCGATGCTCTGCGAGGGGCGGCACGGGCGCGCGGAGGGTGCGCCGAGTGGGCGCACGACACGCCGCCGCGCGGGTGGACCCACGACCGGTCCGGTGCGGTCCGCTCCGGTGTGGTCCGGTCCGGGTGGGCGCGGCCGGTCGGATGGATCCGCGACCGGACCGGGTGGCCCCGGCCGACCGCTTCGTCAGGCCGCGCGCCAGACCGTCATGTCCACTATGACGAAGCTCGACACGTCCTCCAACGACATCACCGGCATGGACTTGAGCGTGAGCACGAGCAGTGCGATGTCCCCCGACTGATGTTTGACGCAGAACTCGCTGCCGGACGCCGCGAGCATCAGTGATCGGCTCTTCTCGGTCCGCCCCTCGAGGGCGGCCCGACAGGAGTCGAGGGAGCCGTTCGGCTTGCCCGACAACTGGACGATCACACTGGTGTCGCTCTCCAGGTCGCAGTCCACCCGGCCGCAGGTCAGTCGCAGGTCCCCGGAGCGAGTGGCGCGCTCGACCGGTTCCTTGATGCTGATCGAGTTCTCCTCGCGCAGAGTCAACGCCGGGTAGGGGACGGGCTTCGGTGGAGCGCTCGGGGTCGGACTCGGGCTCGGGCTCGATTTCGGTGCGGCGTCGGCGGACTTCATGGTCGGGTCGCCGCTCGCCGAGCCAGCCGGCCCCGCCGAGGTTCCCTTGGTCGTCGGGGACTTCGCGCGGTCGCGCACGTTGTTCGCCGCTTTGTCGACGACCGACCAGGCCACGCCCAGCAGCAGCGCGACCGTCACGATCGACGCGGCGGTGACGAGCGCGGTGCGCCGTCGACGCGTGCGTCGTTGCTCCGGTCCTTCCGGAGCCGCAGGCTGCGGAGGCTGCCACACCTGGTGCATCGTGTGCGGAGCGAGGGGAGCCGGGGCGGGCCCCGCCCCGATCTGCCGCGGCAGGGGCTCCGGCAGGGGATCCGGGAGCGGCTCCGGGACCGTCACCTCCGGTCCGGTCACCTCGCGCCAGAGCGCCGGGCCGCCGTCCGCGTCGGCGTCCTCGCCCAGTTCCGTCCTGCACCACGCCACGATCTCGGCCGGGGTGGCCCGCTCCTGCGGATCGGTGGCCAGGCACCGGGCGAGCAGCGGACGAAGCTCCCGCGGAACGCGGGACAGGTCGGGCTCGGAGTGCACGATCCGGTACAGCACGGTGGCGGAGGGGCCGGTGCCGTACAGCGGCTCGCCGAGCGCGGCGAACGCCGCGGTCTGGCCCAGCGCGAACACGTCGGCGGCCGTGGTGACCTCACCCGCCGACGCCTGCTCGGGGGACATGTACTGGGGCGTTCCGATGGTGGCGCCCGTGGCGGTGTGCGCGGTGGTGTCGGATGCCAGGGAGATGCCGAAGTCGATGACGCGGGGGCCGTCGGCGGCCAGGAGTACGTTCGACGGCTTCAGGTCGCGGTGCACGATGCCCGCACCATGGATGGCCTGCAGCGCCTCGGCCACGCCCGCCATCAGCCACAGCACGGCGGGCACGGGCAGCGGTCCGCGCCGGTCCACGGCCTGCGCGAGGGAGGGGCCGGGTACGTAGAGGGTGGCCAGCCAGGGTGTCGTCGCGTCCGCGTCGGCGTCGATCAGTTCGGCGGTGTACGCGCCCCGGACCCGCCGGGCGGCCTCCACCTCACGGCGGAACCGCCGCCGGAACGCCGGGTCCTCGGCCAGTTCCGGGCGTACGACCTTGATCGCCACTGGGCGGCCGCCCTGGGTGTGTGACAGGTAGACCCGGCCCATGCCGCCCGCCCCGAGCCGGGCCGCGATGCGGTACCCGGCCACGGTGGACGGATCGTCCGCCCGCAGCGGCTCGAACACCTCGGTCGCGCTGTTCATCTGCCTCCCCCGATCCCCCGGTCGACCGACGGGTCGACCAGCGAACACCCTAAGCGTCGCGCGGCGGCCGGAGGTTGCCGGGGAGCCGGTACGCGGGGCGGCGCCGGGGCCGTGCGGGGGCGGTGCGGGGAGTCGGTCCCCGGTGCTACGGGGCGAGCGGCCAGCCGCGCATCGAGAAGACACCCTCGTCGCGGGCGCCGGCGGAACCGTAAGTGGCCAGCGCGGCTTCGTTGTCGGTGTCGACCCCCACCCACATGCCGTAGCAGCCACGCGCCTTGGCCTCCTCGGCGAGGGCCAGGGTCAGCGCGCGGCCGATACCGCGGCGGCGGTACCCCTCGTCCACGGACAGCTCGTACAGGCACATCTCGGTGCCCTTGTCGGGGTGACTCATCTCGATGCCGGACACCATCCCGGCGGGCACCCCATCGACGTAGGCGATGAGCATCAGGTGTCCCGGGGCGGCGAGGAAGCGCTGGGACCACTCCTCGCGGGCAGGCCCGTCGAAGAGGGACTCGGCGGCGGCGAGCTCGGCGGGGGTGAGGGCCCGGCGGATGTCCATGGCGGCCACGATAGTGCGCACATGGCGGATGGCCAGGCGATATACCGGCACGGCGTGGCGGCCCGTGGCCCGCGGCCTGCGACCCGCGGCCCACGAGACGCACCCGCGCCGGGCAGCGCTTAACCTGTTCCGGCTGTCGAGGACTTGAGGGGGAGCATCGTGAGGAACGCCGTGGTCACGCCCGAGGGCGACCGGATCCGCTGGGTCGAGCTGGCGGGGGAGGAGCCGGCCCGGGTGTACGTGCACGGGCTCGGATCCACCTCGCCCGCCTACTTCGCGGCGAGCGCCACCCATCCGCTGCTGGCGGGGCGGCGTTCGCTGCTGGTCGATCTGCTGGGGCACGGGCACAGCGACCGGCCCGAGGCGTTCGGCTACACCCTCGAAGCACATGCCGACACGCTCGCCGTCGCCCTCACCGAGGCCGGCGTGGAGGGCGCCGAGTTGATCGCCCACAGCATGGGCGGGGCCGTGGCCATCGTGCTCGCGGACCGTCATCCCCACCTGGTGTCCCGGCTGGTGCTCGTCGACGCCAACCTGGATCCGCAGCAAACCGTTCCCGTCATGCCGGGCAGCAGCGGCATCGCCTCCTACACCGAGGAGGAGTTCCTGGCCGGAGGCTGGGCCGAGGTGCGGGACCGGGTCGGCGCGCACTGGTGGTCCACGATGCGGCTGGCCGGCCGAACAGGCCTGTACCGCACGGCCGTCCACCTGGCCGCGGGCACCACGCCCACCATGCGTGAGCTGCTGCTGGAGTCGAAGATCCCGCGCACCTACCTGCTCCCCGAGGCGGACGGCCCGCTCCCGGGCGCCGATGACCTCGAAGCCTCGGGCGTGGCCGTGGTGTCCGTCCCCGACTGCGGGCACAACATCATGCTCGACAACCCGGAAGGCTTCGCCCGGGCCACCGCGGCGGCGCTGGCCCGCGACTGAGCGGTCCGGGCGCGGGGTGGTCAGCCCTGGGTCCGGGGCGTGGAGGCGGCGCCGCCCCCGGGTCCCACGGAGCTCGGGGACGCAGTGCCGTCCGTCCAGGCGTAGACCCGCTTGCCGCGGACCGCGACCTGGTACTGGTGGGCGTCCCGGCACTCGGCCCGCACACCCTCCCGCAGGCTGCCCGGCCACCACTTGGCGTGCAGGGCCGGGTTGCTCATCGGCTTCGGCGTGCCCGTACCGCACTGGGGGCCGCCCATCGGGGTCGCGCCGAGGGTGAACCGGATCAGCCGGGCCTCGCCGGTCGTGCGCACCCGTATGCGGACGTCGGTGGCGTCCTTGGGTATCCAGGACGGCAGGGCGAACGGCGCCTTCTCACGGGTGGGGGCATCGGCGGCGCTCGCGAAGCGCTTGCCCTTCTCCTTGTACACCTTGCTGTCGATGGTGTCGGTCACGGGATTGGGCGGCAGGTTGGGCAGCGTGAAGGCGGCGGTGGCGAGGACTCCCACGGTGGCTGCGGCGACGACGAGCGGGCGGCGGTTCATGCTTTCCAGTGTCGGCGGCCGGGCCCCCACCGCGCGTCCTTCCTCAGGACGAATCGGGAGTGCGCCGCAAGTCCCATACGGACTCATACCTGGGAGGGTGTCCGGTCCGGTCGTGGCGACACGCAGTAACCGACGAGCCTCCGGGGGCGTTGGCCGGAGGTGATCCGTCCGCCCCGGCACCGAGGAACTCCATGCGCCGTCGCCGCCTCGTCCCCGCTCTCGTCCCGGCTCTCGCCACCGCCACCGCCACCGCGGTGCTCGCCCTCGCCCCGGCGGCCTGGGCCGCACCGCACGTCCCGGCCGACAAGCCGCAGGTGCTGAGTCGCTGGACGCAGACCAGCGCCGCCAGTTACCAGGAATGGGCCGAGGCCCGCGCGCACCGGGCGGATTGGGCCGCGTACGGCTTCGACTGGTCCACGGACCAGTGCACCTCGTCCCCCGACAACCCCCTCGGCTTCCCCTTCGCGGACGCCTGCGCGCGCCACGACTTCGGCTACCGCAACCACCGTGCCGCGGGTCTGTTCCCGGGCGCCAAGTCCCGGCTGGACCTGGCGTTCCACGCGGACCTCAAGCGGGTCTGCGCGCACTACTCGGGATCCCGCAGGAACTCCTGCGACGCCACCGCGTGGACCTACTACCAAGCGGTCAGGATCCTCGGCATCTCCTGATCTCCCGGGGAGCGTACGGCGCCGACGGCGTACGGCGTACGGCGCCGACGGTGTACGGCCGACGGCGTGCCGCCGCCGGGGTGCGCGCTCAGCAGCACAGGACCGGGACCTCCTGGACCAGGTTGTTGCCGAAACCGCCCCGGTTCCACGGCTGTTCGAGGGGCTGCGTACCGCCCTCGGCGTCCGTGGCGCGGACGGTGAGCGTGTGGCGTCCCGGCGTCGCGGCCCACACACAGGACCAGGCCTGCCAGGCCCAGCGGTGCGGCCCCGGCGGCGTGACCTCGGCCCGGATCCAGGTGCGGCCACCGTCGGCGCTCACCTCCACCCGGTCGACGGCCCCGTGGCCGGACCAGGCCCGCCCCTGCAGCGGTACCGGGCCGGGGCGTACGACGCGGGTGCGGGACATGAAGTCGGGGAATCCCGGCGGGACCATCAGGGCGCGCGGCGCGATCCGCGTGACCGGCTCGCCGGGGGCGTCCGGATCGTCGGCGGCCGACCGGTAGCGGTAGGCCACGGCCTGCTGGAATCCGGTGAACGGCGCGTCCACGAGGGTGATCTCGCGCAGCCATTTGACGTGCGCCATCCCGTACCAGCCGGGGACGACCAGCCGCAGCGGACACCCGTGCTGCGGCGGCAGCGGCAGGCCGTTCATGGCGTAGGCGATCAGCACTTCGGGGTCGTCCCCGGTGGCTGCGGCCACCGGCAGGCTGCGCCGGTAGTCCTGCTCGACGCCGCGCTCGACCCCGTGGTCGGCGCCGGTGAACACGGCCTCGACGGCGTCCGGCCGCACCCCGGCCTCGGCGAGCACCAGCCGCAGCGGTACGCCCGTCCAGTCGGCGGTGCCCACCGCCTCGACCAGCCACGGCTGGCTGACCGGGCGGGGCGTCAGGCGGGCCCGGCCGTTGCCCGCGCACTCCATCGTGACGCGGTGGGTGACCGCGGGGAACGCGCGCAGGGCGGCGAGGTCCAGGGCCAGCGGGCTACGCACCGTGCCGCCGACGGTGAGGGACCAGTCGGCCGGGTCGGTGGCGGGTATGTCGTAGTGGACCAGGACGTAGTGCAGTCCGGGGGGCGTGACCTCGTAGCGCAGGGCCTCCAGCGGAAGCCCGTGGTTGCGGGCCGCGAGCGCCAACTCCTCCGGGCCGATGCCCTCGCCGGGCGACGCGACGCGGCCCGGGGTGCTGACATCCCGCACCGACGGCTGCTCCATCTCCTCATGGTCGCGCGTGCCGCCGCCGCCCCGCCACCGCTGCCGCGACCACCCCCTCGTGCGGCCTCCGGTCCGGTCTACCGCGGCACCAGGTGCCGGGTGAACCAGTCACCGGCCAGGCGGGCCACCTCGTCCAGGGCTCCGGGCTCCTCGAAGAGGTGGGTGGCCCCCGGGACGATCTCCAGCCGGTTCTCGCAGCGCAGCTCGCGCTGGGCCCGGCGGTTGAGGTCGAGCACCGTCGAATCCCGGCTGCCCACGATCAGCAGTGTGGGGGCCCGTACGGTGGCGAGCCGTTCACCGGCCAGATCCGGCCGGCCGCCGCGGGACACCACGGCGCCGATGTCGGCGCCCGTCTCCCCGGCCGCCCACAGCGCCGCCGCGGCCCCGGTGCTCGCTCCGAACCAGCCCGTCGGGAGGAACTCGCGCCGACGCAGCCAGGCGGTGGCCCCGGCGAGCCGCCGGGCCAGGGTCTCGATGTCGAAGACATTGGCCCGGTCGGCCTCCTCGTCGGGCGTGAGCAGGTCGAGGAGCAGGGTGGCGAGGCCCGCCCGGTTGAGGTCCGACGCCACCGACCGGTTGCGCGGGCTGTGGCGGCTGCTGCCGGAGCCGTGCGCGAACACCACGACGGCCCCGGCGCCGTCCGGCAGGGCGAGATCCCCGGCCAGCAGCAGGCCGCCGGCGTCCACCTCGACCTCGGCGGTCCGCACGGCGGGGCGGCCGGCGGGTTCCGCCGCCGCCCGCGCCAGCAGGAAGACGACCTCCTCGTCGGAGGTCTGGGAGAAGTCCTGGTACCACTCGCCGACGGCGCGGAAGGCGTGCGGCGTGGCGAGGCACACCACCTCGTCGGCGGCGGAGCCGAGCCGGGTGACGGCGTCCGGCGGGGCCACCGGCGCCGCCAGTACCACCCGCGCCGCGCCCTGCGCCCGTACGACCTCGCACGCGGCGGCGGCCGTGGCGCCGGTCGCGATCCCGTCGTCCACGACGATCACGGTCCGGCCGTCCAGGGGCACCCGCGGCCGGTCTCCCCGGAACTTCGCGGCCTGTCGGGCGAGCTCCGCCGCCTCGGCGTCCTCCACCGACGCGATGTCCTGCGGGTCCAGCCGGCTGCCGCGGACGATGTCCTCGCTGAGGACGCGTACGCCGCCCTCGCCGATGGCGCCGAAGCCCAGCTCACGGTGGTGGGGGACGCCGAGCTTGCGCACCACGACGACGTCGAGCGGAGCGCCGAGGGCGCGGGCCACCCGGTAGGCGACGGGGACTCCGCCGCGGGGCAGGCCCAGTACGACGGGATCCTCCCCCTTCAGGTGCCGGAGCGCTTCGGCGAGCCGTTCGCCGGCGTCCGCGCGATGGGTGAACAGCACGATGGCTCACCCCCAACCAGGGGAGACGGAAACCACGTACCCATCTCCTTCGACGCAACCGCATCCCCGGCCGTCCCGCAAGTCGGTCGGCCGGCCCGGCGTGCGGCGGGTCGCGGCGGACGTGTTCCGGTGCGGGGCCGGCGCGCCGAACTGGTCCGAATTCGCCGTCCAGTTCACTGATCGCCGGTGGCACTTACCGCGTTACTACGAGACGCTTTTTAAGCTGCTTTACCTGCACGAAAGCCCTCCGCGGAGGGAGGGCTTCGGGTGGTGCGGAAAGTGCCCCCGGCAGGACTCGAACCTGCGGCCAAGTGCTTAGAAGGCACCTGCTCTATCCACTGAGCTACGGGGGCCGGAAGGTGGCCTTGGTGGGCCTGGAGCCTCCGGTGGGGGTGGGGCTGAGGTCCGTGCCGGGTCAAGGATAGGGCTCCGGTTGCCTTGTCCCGGTTGCTTCACTCGCGGGCCACGATGTGGAGGTTCGGTGAAGCGGTCCCGATAATCGCAGGCAGGTGCGATTCTCGCATCGCTTTTGCGCCGCGTCGCCCCTGGTGTTGTGCACTCGTTATGCCTGCGCCCCACTCGTCCGTCGTGCCCAGAATGTCCCACTGGAATCGCGGTCGGCGCGCAGAGGACGTATAAGCTTCAAAAATGGTCCCAAATTGGGCATTCTTCGCATGTGGTGACCTTGGATGTTCGGCCTCAGCTGCTCGATGCCCTGTCCGCCCTGCGCGACCGGGTCGCGTCCGTGCGTCTGCCGCTGCCCCTGCCCGGCGCTCCGCGCGCCCGCCAGACCAGAGCCGAGCTGCTCGCGCAGCTCGACGACTACCTCGTACCCCGACTGAAGGCGCCCGAGGCGCCGATGCTCGCCGTCGTGGGCGGGTCCACCGGGGCCGGTAAGTCCACCCTCGTCAACTCCCTCGTCGGCCGACAGGTCAGCGAAGCCGGGGTGCTGCGCCCGACCACACGCACCCCGGTGCTCGTCTGCCATCCGGACGACCACCACTGGTTCGCCGGTATGCGCGTGCTGCCCGACCTGATGCGGGTCTGGGTGCCGCACGAGGAGGAGGAGACGCCACCGGCCGCCAAAGCCCGGGCCCGCGACCGCGGACCGGCCCTCACCCACGCGACCCGCGAGATGCGGATCGAGACCGTTTCCAGTCTGCCGCGCGGGCTGGCCATCCTCGACGCCCCCGACATCGACTCCCTGGTCGTCGAGAACCGCACCCTCGCCGCCCAGCTCATCTGCGCCGCCGACGTCTGGGTGATGGTCACCACCGCCTCGCGGTACGCGGACGCCGTCCCCTGGCACCTGCTGCGCACCGCCAAGCAGTACCGAGCCACCCTCGTCACCGTCCTCGACCGGGTCCCGCACCAGGTGCTCACCGAGGTCTCGCGGCAGTACGGGGCCCTGCTCACCAAGGCCGGGCTGGGCGACGTACCGCGGTTCACCGTCCCGGAGCTGCCCGAGTCCGCCGGCGGGGGCGGGCTGCTGCCGGCCAGCGCCGTCGCCCCGCTGTTCGCCTGGCTCGCCCATCACGCCCAGGACCCCGCCGCCCGGCAGTACGCCGTCGGGCGCACCGCACTCGGCGCGCTGGACTCCCTCGCGCGCCGGATGCCGGAACTGGCCTCCGCCGTCGCCGCCCAGCACGCCGCCGCCGTACGACTGACCTCGGCCGTCGAGGACGCGTACAAACGGGAGGGCAAGCGGGTCCGGGGCCGCCTCGACCAGGGCGCCGTACTGGCCGGGGACGCCCTGACCCGCTGGCGCGGGTACCCGCTCGACACGAGCGCCGACGAACTGCTCGACTCGCTCGCCGAATCCCTCGCCGCGCTCCTGCAGTGCGCCGTCGCCGCCGCCGACGAGCGCATCGCCGACGCCTGGCGGCGCGAGCCGGCCGCCGGCGCGGTCTCGCTGCCCGCGCCCGACCGGGAGGCGGGGGAGCGCATCGGCATGGCCGTACGCCGCTGGCGGCGGGTCCTGGAGGAACTCGCCGAGGAGGAGGTGGCCAAGAGCGACCGGCAACCCCCACCCGACCCCGACGGCATCGCCGCCCTCCTCGTCGCCGCCCTCCTCGGCGGCAAGCGGGCCCGGCCCGCGGGGGAGAAGCTCGCCGAACGGATCGGCGCGCAGGCCGCCCTACGGCTGCGCGACCGGGGCGGGGAACTGGTCGGCGACCACCTCGACCAGGTGCTGCGCGCCGAACGCGACCGCCGGCTCGCCCCGCTGGAGGCGCTCGAAGTGACCCCGGAACCACAGGCCGAGCTGATTGCCGCGCTGTCCGTACTGCAGAAGGAGAGGTGACGCGGTGACCGCCCTGACCGACCGCACCGACGACCGCTGGGACGACGGATTCATCGCGCGCTCGCGCCCCCGGATCGTCGAAGGGAACCGGGACGACGAGGGGGACGAGGAGTGCGAGGGCGACGAGGGCGACGACGCCCTCGTCCGGGCCGTCTCCGGCGCCGGTAGCGACGGCGGCAAGTCGACCGCGCCCCCGCTCAGCCCCGAGGGGCAGGCCCTGCGGCTGCGCCTCGACGCACTGCGCCAGCTGGTCGGGCTGTCCCGGACCAGGCTCGACGGAAAGACCCTCGCCGAGGCCGGCCGGGTCCTGGACGAGGCGGCCGCGCGCCGCGGACTGTCGCCCCAGCACACGGTCGTCGCGATCGCCGGAGCCACCGGAAGCGGCAAGTCCACTCTCTTCAATTCACTCGCCGGAGTGCAGATCTCCGAGATGGGGCTGCGCCGTCCGACCACGGCCGCGCCCATCGCGTGCAGCTGGTCGGACGGAGCCGCCGGACTGCTGGACCGGCTGGAGATCCCGGGGCGGCTGCGGCGCCGGCCCCGCGAGACCTCGGAGGCGGAGGCGCTGCGCGGGATGGTCCTCGTCGACCTGCCCGACCTGGACTCGGCGGTCGGCGCGCACCGTGACCACGTGGACCGCGTACTGGCGCTGGTCGACGCCGTGGTGTGGGTGGTGGATCCGGAGAAGTACGCGGACGCCGTGCTCCACGAGCGGTACCTGCGGCCGCTCGCCGGGCACGCGGAGGTGACCTTCGTCGTCCTGAACCAGGTGGATCGGCTGCCCGGGGAGGCCGCCGACCTCGTCCTGGACGACCTGCGCCGGCTCCTCGACGACGACGGCATCGCCCTCGGCGAGCACGGCGAGCCCGGCGCCACCGTCCTCGGGCTGTCCGCCCTCACCGGGGAGGGCGTCGGGGAACTGCGCGAGCTCCTCGGACAGTTCACCCAGGAGAAGGGCGCGGCCACCCGACGGATCTCCGCCGACGTCGACCGCGCCGCCATGCGCCTGCGCCCGCTGTACGTGGCCGACGGGCATCCGGGGCCCGAGATCGGGGAGGTGGCGCGCGCCGAGTTCGAGGACCGGCTCGCCGAGGCGGTCGGGGCGTACGCGGCCGGGCTCGCCGCCGAGCGCGCCTGGCGACGCAACGCGGGCAAGGCGTGCGGGACGCCGTGGCTGCGGCTGTGGCGCTGGTACGAGGGCCGCCGCGCGCCGCGCACCCTGGCGGGCCTGGCCGCCCTCGCGGCGATCGGCGGTCGCGGCCCGGCGGTCGCCCAGGCCCCGGTCGAGGAGGAGGTGACCGCGCGTCAGCGGGTGGAGCAGGCCGTACGGGTGGTCGCCGACGAGGCGGTGTCCGGGCTGCCCGACCCGTGGGCGCAGGCGGTCCGCGAGACCGCGGTGCGCGGCGCCGACCGGCTTCCGGAGGCGCTGGACGAGATCGCGGTGACCCTCGGGGCGGCGGTCGCGGTGCCGAGCGTCAAACCGCCGCGCCCCACGTGGTGGCCGGCGGCGGTGCTGACCCAGGCGGCCATGACCCTGCTGCAGATCTTCGGTGGGCTGTGGCTGGTCGGACAGATCGTCGGGGTCCTGGAGCCGAGGCTGCTGCCACCCGTCCTGCTGATGGTGGCGGGCATCGTCGGCGGGCCGCTCGTGGAATGGTCCTGCTCGATCGCGGCCCGTGGGCCGGCCCGGCGCTACGGGCAGGACGCGGAGCGCAGACTGCGGGAGGCGGCCGCCGGGTGCGGGCGGGCCCGGGTGCTGGAACCGGTGGCGGCGGAGCTGCTGCGCTACCGGGAGGTGCGTGAGCAGTACGCCACGGTCGCCGCAGGGGGGAGCAGGTTGTCCACAACCCGGCATTGATCCACAGGCCGGAGCGGGGATCGACGGCCTGCCCCAGCATGGTGCGTACCTCGTACGGATGGTCCGTACGGCTGGTCCGCGCGGATCCGCGTGGACCGCGACCACGGGGGAGGGCGACCGGGATGTACGACACCCAGGTGACGCTGGTGGGGCATGTGGCGACGCAGATCGACTACAAGGAGACGGTGAGCGGTCCGGCGGCACGGTTCCGCTTCGCGGTGACGCCACGGTACTTCGACCGGCGCAAGGACGTCTGGACGGACGGACCCACCAGCTTCTACACGGTGTGGGCGCGGCGGACGCTCGCCGTGAACCTCGCCGGTTCCGTATCGGTCGGCGAGCCGTTGGTGGTGCACGGACGGCTACGGGTGCGGGAGGACCCGCCCGACGGCGAGGGGACCCGGTGGTTCTCGGCGGAGATCGACGCGACGGCCATCGGGCACGACCTGAACCGCGGGACCGCGGCCTTCCGGCGTGTGGTGCGGACCGAGACACCACTGATGGTCAATCAGGAGGCGGCTGTGGTCTGAGTGTTCGAGGCGGCTAGGATTCCCCGGTACTCACGGGCACCTGGGTCTTTGGCCCGAAGGGGAAGACTGTGTCGATTGCCGTTCCCGCATCCTCCGCTCCTGATCCCACTCCTGCGTCCGCGCTCGCCCCAGCACCGGCACCCGCCGCGGTTCCGCTCGAACCTCCCGCCGCGGTACGGGGCTCCGCGCGCCGGCCGCTGGCGGTGGCCCTGCTGACCGCGGCCCTCGCCACCGCGCCGGCGGCGCGGGCGGCCGCCGACTCCGGCCCGGTGGCGCCCAGGTCACCGGAGGGCGCGAGCGCCGTGCTGGACGGGCTCAAGACGTTCGGGCAGGCGGTCCTGCGGTCCGGGGACGGCTCGGTCCGGCAGATCCCGGCCGGGCTCTACGAGATGCGGGTCGACGGCGGCGGGATGCTCCAGACCTACGGGGTCGGCGTGACGGGCAACGCCCAGCCGCAGGCCCGGTACACCGAGAGCGGCTGGAGCGGCAGCCCGCTCGCCGGGAACCGGGAGGCGGGCCGGATCCGCTGGGTCCTGGAGCACTCCTACCCGCAGCACAACGATCTGGCCGGGCTCGCCAAGGCGGCCGGGGCCGGAGCCCTCACCGCGCAGAGCGCGGCCGCCGGGACCCAGGTGGCGATCTGGCGGCTGGCGGACGGGGCGCAGGTCGAGGCCGCGGACCCGGCGGCCGAGAAGCTGGCCGACTACCTGCAGCGGGCCGCCGGGCAGCTCCCCGAGCCGCCGGCCTCGCTCGGGCTGGACCCGGGCGACGTGTCCGGTGCGGCGGGGACCCGGCTCGGCCCGGTGACCGTGCGGACCGGCGCGCCGAGCGTGTCGGTCATCCCGGACGCGGCGGCCGTCGCGATGGGGGTGCGGGTGGTGGACGCCGAGGGGCAGCCGCTGACCACCGCGGTCAACGGGAGCCGGCTGTACTTCGAGGTGCCCGCGGGTACCCCCGACGGGACCGCCTCGGTCACCGTCCAGGGCGCGACCAGGGTGCCGGTCGGGCGGGTCTTCACGGGCGAGCTCCCGGCCCACGCCCAGATCGTGGCCGGCTCCAGCGCGTCCGCGGCCGCCGCCAGGGCCACGGCGGTCTGGCCGCAGCCCCCGGCGACGGCGGTGGGCGACGCCGCAGACTCCGCTTCCGGCTCGGCGGCCGAGGCACTCGGGTCCCAGTCCGCGGCCCTCACCACGACCTCCCCGGACGAGGAACGGCTGGCGACCAGTGGCAGCTCGGCGGCCACCCCCGTCATCGCCTCCTTGGCGGTGGGGCTGGTGGTCCTGGGCGGCCTGGTGGTGCTGCTGCTCCGCAAGCGCCCGCTGGACGAGGAGGACAGCCCGTAGGAGGACACCCCGTAGGAGGACAACGCGTAGGAGGCGCCCTGCCGATCGGGCGCCGATCGGGTGCCGACGAAGCGGGCGGCGTCTGCCGGGCGTTCGGGCGTACGGATGCCTGCCGACGCCCTCCGACGCCCTCCGGTGTCCGCCCGTGCACGTCCGCGGCTCGGACGGATGGGCCCGCTGGGCCGGGTGGCCGCGCCCGCCGATTCGGATCCGCCGACCGGGGTAGGGGCAGAAGATGGCTGATCAAGAACTGACCTGGTCCGGCGCTCTCGGGTGGTGGGATCGTCGGCTGTTCGACGCGGTGGCCCGGCGGCACTGGCCCGGGGCCGACCGGGTGCTGCCACGGCTCGGCCGGGCCGCGAACCACGGAGTGCTGTGGGGCGGGGCCGCCGCGGCGATCGCCGTCTTCGGGTCGACCGGTGCCCGCAAGGCCGCCGTGCGCGGGATCGCCTCGCTGGCGCTGGCCTCCGCGACCATCAACACCGTCGGCAAATGGTCCGTACGCCGGCCGCGACCGCTGCTGGAAGGTGTGCCGCTGACCCGACAGTTGGCCACGCAGCCGCAGACCACCTCCTTCCCGTCCGGGCACTCCGCCTCGGCCTTCGCCTTCGCCACCGGCGTGGCGCTTGCCTCGCCGGGCTGGGGTGCCGTCCTGGCTCCGGTCGCCGCGTCCGTGGCGTTCTCCCGGGTCTACACCGGGGTGCACTACCCCTCCGACGTGCTCGTGGGCGCGTCGCTGGGGGTGGCCGCCGGGTTCGTCGTACGCCGCCTGGCCCGGGACGCGCAGGAGGCCCGGGTCGTACCGGGCGACGAGCGGACGGCCATCGGAGCCCCCGCGCTGCCCGACGGGGCCGGGCTCACCGTGGTGGTGAACACCGGGTCCGGGACGGCCGCGGCCGCGGGTCTCGACGTACTGCGCACCCGCCTGCCCGAGGCCGAGGTCGTCGAGTGCGAGGGCCCGGAGCTGTCGGCCACGCTCGCGAAGGCGGCCTCGCGGGCCACCGTGCTCGGCGTCTGCGGCGGCGACGGCACGATCAACGCGGCCGCCACCGCCGCACTGCGGGCCGGGGTGCCGCTGGCCGTGTTCCCCGGCGGCACCCTCAACCACTTCGCGATGGACCTCGGCCTCGCCGGAACCGAGGCCACCTGCCAGGCCCTGGCCGGCGGGGAGGCCGTCCGCGTCGGCGTGGGCCGCTTCTCCCCGGGGCCCGACGGCGACAGCGGCTACTTCCTGAACAACTTCAGCATCGGCGCGTATCCGGAGCTCTTGGGCCATCGGCTGCGGTGGGCCCCGCGCATCGGCGGGGGCCCGGCCGCGCTGCTGGCGGCCTGGCGGGTGCTGCGCGCCCAGCGGCCCGTACGGCTGCGGCTGGCCGGGCGGCCCCGGAGCGTGTGGCTGCTCTTCGCGGGCAACGGCACCTACCACGGCACCGGGCCCACGCCTCGGCGCCGGGACAACCTCGGCGAGGGCCTGCTGGACCTCCGGCTCGTCCACGGCGGCGGCCGCCCCGGACCCCGGCTGCTGGCGGCCGCCTTCACCGGTCCGCTGAGTCGGTCCCCCGTCCACGTCGCCACCCGACTGCGCAGCCTGCGTATCGGGGACATCCCGGCGGGCACCCCGCTCGCCTACGACGGCGAGCACGCCGAGGCACCCTCCGCCCTCGTCCTCGACGGCCTGCCCGACGCCCTGACCGTCTACCGCCCCCGCTGACCGGCCGGCCGGCCGCTCGGCGCCGGGGTTCCCGGGGTCAGGAGTCGGCCGGAACCGGATCCGCCCCAGGATCGATCCCCGGATCCACCCCCAGGTCGGCCCGCATGATGCCGCGCATGTTCTTCCAGCGCTGCCCCAGCTGCAGCAGCTCGGTCTGTATCTCCTCGAACGACCAGCCGGGGTACGGGTTGCCGTCCGCCAGCTGCAGGATGCGGCGGTACGCACCGGCCAAAGTCCCCGTCATCGCGTCCAGCTCCCGCAGCACCGCGTCCGAGGCGACCATCTGGGCCTCGGCGAAGGCGGTGTGCATGGAGAGCCGCGTCTCCTCCAGATCGGCCCGCGCCTGCGCGGTGACCTCGGCCTTGTGGACGAGCCACAGGTACTTCATGAGCTCGATGCGGTAGCGGCGGTAGCCGGAGTTCGCGGTGACGTAGCAGGCGCGCCGCTTCTCCACCTCCGCCACGCGCTGCTCCCGTACCCACTGGGCGTCGGCCGCCCGCTGCTGCCGATCGAACTGCTCCGTCTGCACGCGGGCGAGCACGCGCTGAGAGAGGATCGGGGCGAGCAGGGTGCCGGTCACCGCGACGATCGCGCCGGCGAGCGCGAGCAGCGCGTTGTTCACGTGTACCTCCGAAACGGCCGACGGAGGCCGCACCCCCGCGTTTCCCGCCATCCTGCCCGGCCCGGGGCGGGCGCGGGCACCGCTCGCCGCTCAGTCCTGCGCCTCGCGGACGGAGGAGCCGTCGGGCCGGCGCTCGAAGGCGGCCGCGAGCACGATGGGAAGGTCCGCCTCCGGTACCGAGGCGCGCACCTCCGCCAGGACAGCGGTGAAGTCCTCGTCGTCGATGATGCCGAGGTGCTCCTGGCGAAGCGCGTGGATGACCGCCACCAGCTCGGGCCGCAGCTCCATCCAGGCCCGCGACGAACGGACCTCCGCCTCGACCCGGTCCAGGAACCAGCGCATGACCGCGTAGGGAAGGCTCAGCGGCGCCCCGCCGGGGTGGAAGCGCACGACCGGCTCGCGCCGCGGATCCTCGTCGGGGACGATCGCGGTCGCCACGTGCCGCTGATCAGCTGAGACCGCCAGTTCCAGGTACCAGGCGTCGTCGAGCACGGAGTACATCGACGTGATCACGTAGTCGACGCCGGAGTACGAAAAGTTCATGATCGGGTGCTCCCGCGCCCTCTACCGACTGTTCTCCACGCCGAGATCGGCCCGCATGGCGCCGAGCATTCTCTCCCACTGTTCCCAGAGCCGGCCGAAGTCCGTTCGGATCTCCTCGAACGATCCGTCCGGATCCGGGTTCCCCTCCTCCAGGCACATGATCCTTCGGTAGGTCTCCGAGAGGGTCTTCGTCATGTCGTTCAGCTCGGCCAGGACGCTGCCGGAGGCCACCATCTGGGCCGCGGCGAAAATCGAGTGGTGATCGCGTCGGGCGTCCTCGACCGCGTCCCTCGCCTCCGCGGTCACCGCACTCTTGTGGATCAGCCACAGAAAATTCATCAGATGGGTCCGGTACCGGCGGAAGGCCGCATTCACGTTCGCGTAGCCCTCGCGCCGGCGGGCGAGTTCGGCCACCTCCTGCTCACGCAGCCACTGCGCCTCGGCCACCCGCTGCTCGCGTGTGAACTGCTCCGCCTGAATGCGGGCGAGCATGCGTGGCGACACCACGGAGGCTATGAGTGTGCCCGCGACACCCACCACGGCCACGGCCAACGCGATCAGCGTGTTTCCCACGGAATCCCCCCAGGCATACCTGTCCGTTCGTCCTGCCTGGGGCATCCTGCCCCGGGGCGGGACGGTGGCCACCCGGTTTTCGTCCCGACGAGCGACGAGCGACGAGCGACGGTGACCGCCGGTCAGGCGATCTTCCGGAGGGCGGGTGCCTTCCGCGTCCTCACCCCGGTGAGCACGAGCGCCAGCCCCGCGGCGAGGATGCCGAGGTAGGCGGCGGACGGGAGGTCGACGATCTTGTGGAGCCAGCCCCACTCCGTACCGAAGAAGGTCTGCGAGCCGAAGCTGACGAGCCCCTGGGCTCCTACGACGTAGCCGATGCTTTCGAGCGTGTATCCGATGGTTGTTCGCACGGATCAACTCTCCCGCGCCGGCGCCGCAAGATCGTCGTCCGTAGGGTCGACAACGTAGTAGGCCGAAGGATGCAGTCCGACGCGGTCCCGTCCCGGGCCGTCCCCGGGCCGCCCCCGTGCCGCGTACCGGCTCAGGGGGCCGGACCATACGCGTTTCCCCCGAGGTATGGACGCCTGGCAAGATGGGGTGTATCTGCCCACCATCGATCTGCCGGACGGTTTCTCTTGGCTGAGTTCATCTACACCATGCGCAAGACGCGCAAGGCACACGGCGACAAGGTGATCCTTGACGACGTCTTCCTGAACTTCCTGCCCGGCGCGAAGATCGGTGTGGTCGGCCCCAACGGCGCCGGTAAGTCCACCGTTCTGAAGATCATGGCGGGCATCGAGCAGCCGTCCAACGGCGACGCCTACCTCTCGCCCGGCTACTCCGTCGGCATCCTGATGCAGGAGCCCAAGCTCGACGAGTCCAAGACCGTTCTGGAGAACGTCGAGGACGGCGTCGGCCCGATCAAGCAGAAGCTCAACCGGTTCAACGCGATCGCCGAGGAAATGGCGACGAACTACACCGACGAGCTGATGGAGGAGATGGGCAAGCTCCAGGACGACCTGGACCACGCCAACGCGTGGGACCTCGACGCCCAGCTGGAGCAGGCCATGGACGCCCTGGGCTGCCCGCCCGGCGACTGGCCCGTCACCAACCTCTCCGGTGGTGAGAAGCGCCGCGTGGCCCTCTGCAAGCTGCTGCTGGAGGCCCCCGACCTGCTGCTCCTCGACGAGCCCACCAACCACCTCGACGCCGAGTCCGTGAACTGGCTGGAGCAGCACCTGGCCCAGTACAAGGGCGCCGTCGTGGCCGTCACCCACGACCGCTACTTCCTCGACAACGTCGCCGAGTGGATCCTCGAACTCGACCGCGGCCGCGCGCACCCCTACGAGGGCAACTACTCCACCTACCTGGAGAAGAAGTCCGAGCGCCTCAAGGTCGAGGGCAAGAAGGACGAGAAGCGCGCCAAGCGCCTCAAGGAAGAGCTGGAGTGGGTCCGCTCCAACGCCAAGGGCCGCCAGGCCAAGTCCAAGGCCCGCCTCGCCCGCTACGAGGAGATGGCGGCCGAGGCCGACAAGATGCGCAAGCTGGACTTCGAGGAGATCCAGATCCCGCCGGGCCCGCGTCTGGGCTCGATCGTGGTCGAGGTCAACAACCTCTCGAAGGCGTTCGGTGACAAGGTCCTCATCGACGACCTGTCCTTCACGCTGCCGCGCAACGGCATCGTCGGCATCATCGGTCCGAACGGCGCCGGCAAGACCACGCTCTTCAAGATGATCCAGGGCCTGGAGAAGCCGGACTCCGGCGAGATCAAGGTCGGCGAGACCGTCAAGATCTCGTACGTCGACCAGGGCCGCGCCAACATCGACCCCAAGAAGACCCTCTGGGCGGTCGTGTCGGACGAGCTGGACTACATCAACGTCGGCAACGTCGAGATGCCGTCCCGCGCCTACGTCAGCGCCTTCGGCTTCAAGGGCCCGGACCAGCAGAAGCCGGCCGGCGTGCTCTCCGGCGGTGAGCGCAACCGCCTGAACCTCGCTCTGACGCTCAAGCAGGGCGGCAACCTGCTGCTCCTCGACGAGCCCACCAACGACCTCGACGTCGAGACCCTGGGTTCGCTGGAGAACGCGCTGCTGGAGTTCCCCGGTGCGGCCGTGGTCGTCTCCCACGACCGCTGGTTCCTGGACCGAGTGGCCACGCACATCCTCGCCTACGAGGGTGACTCGAAGTGGTTCTGGTTCGAGGGCAACTTCGAATCCTACGAGAAGAACAAGATCGAGCGGCTCGGCCCGGACGCGACCCGTCCGCACCGCGCCACCTACAAGAAGCTCACCCGAGGCTGAGGGCTGAGGTCACGGCCATGGCCAGACACCACTACCGATGCCCACTGCGCTGGGCGGACATGGATGCCTTCGGGCACGTCAACAACGTCGTCTTCCTCCGCTATCTGGAGGAGGCGCGGATCGACTTCATGTTCCGCCTCGCGCCGGGCGAGGGCAGCGAGTCCTTCACGGGCGGCTCCGTCGTGGCCCGCCACGAGATCGACTACAAGCTGCCCCTCGTGCACCGTCACGAGCCGGTCCTCATCGAGTCCTGGGTGACCCGGATAGGCGCCGCGTCCCTGACCATCCGCTACGAGGTCAAGGACGAGGCGACCGAGGACAGGCCCGAGACGGTCTACGTGCGCGCCGAGACCGTGGTCGTGCCCTACAACCTCGCCGCGGGGCGGCCCCGCCGCATCACGGCCGAGGAGAGGCACTTCCTGGAGGAGTACCTCGACGAGCCGCGTACCGAGGCCATCGCAGCATGAACGACCAGCTGCGCTTCGTCGATTCCGGGGAGGCGGCGGACCTCGCCGCCTTCCTGGGCCGGCTGGTGCACTACGACCGCGCCGCCGCCGTACGCCTTCAGGCGGGCGGTGGCGCGCTCGCCGTCTTCGGCCGGCCGCCGTCCTTCGACATCCTCGCCATCCGTACGGTGCGGCTCGCCGCGCCCGTCGCGACGCCGCTGGACCTGACGGTGTCCGCCGGTGAGCTGCTGGAGGCCGTGGACGAGACCTCGGCCGCGGCCGTCGTGCCCGGGCCGGTCACCGGACCGCCCTGGGCCGGGGTGCTCCCGCCCCGAGGCGGCTGGCGGCAGGTTCCGGGGCTGCCCGGTCCCGAGGCGATGGGAGCGGCCGTGGCCGCCGCCGTCAGCGAGTTCCGGGCCCGGGACGAGGCGCTGCCCGTGCAGCACCGGACCCGGTCCGAGCGCGACCGGATCGGCCGCGAGATCTGGTCCCGCACCCTGGGCGACACCGAACTCCCGCTGCGCGCCGTGCACGCCGCGCAGTCCCTGGGCTTCCTGCGGCCGGTACGGGCCGCCGTGCCCGCCCCCGCGTCCCTTCCCGACGCCCCCGCCCCCGTGGCGCTGCTCGCCGCCGGGACCTGGCTGCGGCTGCGCACCCCGTACGGATCCGTCGCCATGCGCCGCCCCGGCGTCACCGGCGGCCTGGGCGCCCTCCAGGTCCGACCGGTCTGACCGGTCCGACCGGTCCCTGCCCCGGGTGGTCCGTCAGCCCGCCGTGTTGATCATCGAGGCGGCGGCGTACGTCAGGTACTTCCACAGCTGCGCCTCGTGCTCCGGCGCCAGGCCCAGCTCGTCCAGCGCGACCCGCATGTGCCGCAGCCACGCGTCGTGGGCGGCCGAGTCCACCTGGAACGGCGCGTGCCGCATCCGCAGGCGCGGGTGGCCGCGGTGTCGGCTGTAGGTGGTCGGACCGCCCCAGTACTGCATCAGGAACAGCGCGAACCGCTCCTCGGCGGGACCCAGGTCCTCCTCCGGGTACATCGGGCGCAGCAGCGGGTCCTCCGCGACCCCCTCGTAGAAGCGCCGGACGAGGCGGCGGAAGGTGTCCTCGCCGCCCACCTGCTCGTAGAAGGTCTGCTCGTCCAGCGTGCCCCGCGGAATCTCATTCACCCGACCATCGTCTCAGACGCCCGGATCCAGGACCGAGGTCCTAGGACCGCCGCCCGGGCCGCCCAAGGCCCCCCAAGGCCTGCTGGGGGCCCCTGGAGCCCCCGAGCCCCTCGCGTTCGCACGCCGCGCCCCGGCGCAGGACAGTGGAGGCATGGCCGCACACACCGCGCACACCGAGACACGGGATCTGCGGGAGACCGCGCACGCCGCCCAGGTACGGGAGCTGACCGCCGCCGGGGTGCTGGAGGATCCGCGCTGGCGGGCGGCCTTCGCCGCCGTGCCCCGGCACGTGTTCGTCCCGTACTTCTGGACCGGCCGCGGCGCCGGTCACGAGCGGCTCTGGGTACAGGATCCCGACGCCGAACGCCGGGCCCGCTGGCTGCGCGGGGTCTATGTCGACACCCCGCTGGCGACGCGGATGCGTGACGGCCTTCAAGTCTCCTCCAGCAGCCAGCCCTCGCTGATGGCGAAGATGCTGACCGCCCTGGACGTCCGCGACGGCGACGACGTCCTGGAGATCGGCGCGGGCACCGGCTACAACGCGGCCCTGCTGTGCCACCGCCTCGGCGAGGAGCACGTCACCACCGTGGACCTGGACGAGGAGATCACCGAGTCCGCGCGGGCCCACCTGGCCGAGCTCGGGTACCACCCGGCGGTGGTCACCGGGGACGGGGCGCGCGGCTGCCCCGCCCGGGCCCCGTTCGACCGGATCATCGTGACCTGCACGCTGCCGCTGATCCCGCACGCCTGGCTCGGCCAGTGCCGGCCGGGGGCGCGGATCCTGGCGCCGCTGTCGACGGGTCTGATCGCGCTGACCGTCCGGGACGCCGCTTTCGCCGAGGGCAACTTCCTGCACACCTCGGCGTACTTCGTCCCGCTGCGCGGGGCCACGGCGGCTCCGCCCTTGGACCCGGCCGGCACGGGGTACGGGCTTCCGTACGAGATGGTGGAGAACGAGCGCTTCCAGTTCATGCTCGTCCTGACCGCGGGCGTGCTGCACCCCCGCGAGGCCCTGGACCTGTGGCGCCGCGAGGGCCGCCCGGCCCGGGAACGCTTCGGGGTCTCGGTGAGCGCGGACGGCCAGTGGTCGTGGCTCGACGATCCCCAGGGGCCGTACGTGTGGCCCCTGGGGGAGGGGCGGACCGAGGACCGGACCCGGATCAGCCGCGGCGGATCGTGATCGTCGTCCAGGCGCCCACGTGGACCCGGTCGCCGTCGGCGAGGGGCACCGGTACGTAGGGCTGGATCGGCTCCTCGCCGCCGTTGATGGTGGTGCCGTTGGTGGAGTTCTGGTCCACCACCGCCCAGCTGAGGTCGGGCTGCTGGACGAGCACCGCGTGCTGGTGGGAGACGCCCGGGTCCTCCGGCGGCACCGACAGGTCGATGTCGGGGGACTCGCCCGTGGAGGCGCGCCGGCGGCCGATGGTGATCTGCCCGCCGGACAGCGGAAGATGCTGCTCCGGGGAGTAGGCGGGCAGGTTGAGCCCGGCGGCCTCGGGGCCGCTGCGCTGCATCATCGCCATGAAGTACGAGCGGTCGGGGCCGACCGTCGCGCTCCAGGCGCCCCCGCCCTGGGGTGGGAAGGGCTGGTGCTGCGGCGGAGGCTGCTGCTGGTACTGCTGCTGGGGCGGCGGGCCCTGCTGCTGGTACTCCTGCTGGTACTCCCGCTGCGGCGGCGGGGGCTGCTGCTGGTACTGGGACTGCGGAGCCTGCTGGTACTCCAGCGGCTCGTGCGCGGGCGGCGGCAGCAGCCAGTCGTCCTCGCGCTGGAGCGGCTCGGCCGGCCGGTTGACCCGGGACGGTCGCGAACCCTGGTACTCGAAGTGGTCCTGGGAGTAGGTCCCGGGAGCGGGCACGGGCGGCGGAGGCGTACCGCGACCTCCGGCGCCGCCACCGCCGCCACCGACACCGGCACCGGTCGCCTGGGGGCCCTGGTCCGGGACCGGCGGCGCGTACGAAGTCGGGGTACGGGTGAGGTAGTTGTAGCGGCATTCCTCGCAGAACGGCGCCATGGCCTCGCGCGGGGTCCGGCACTGCGGGCAGAGCTCGGCCTGGGCGGTCGGTTCACCGGCGGTCGGGGGGAAGCCGTAGCCGTAGGAGGGCACCGGAGGCGGACCCTCCGAGGCAGCCATGCGATGGCCGCAGACCTCGCACCAGTCGTCGGACGCGGACTGGTGCCCGTTCGGGCAGGTCGGCATGGCGGCGCTTCCCCCTTCTTCTCCCTGCGTCATCACGTCAGGTCTCAGGTCTTCTTCACTCGGACGGTCTGCGTCGAACGCGTATCAAGAGTCATCTCGTCGGCATCGGCGACCTTCGCTTTCAGCCGCACAGTACCCGCCACCGCGTCCACCACATCCACCACCTTCGCCAGGAGTCGTGCTGTGTCGGCGTTTCCGGAGGAACTCGCCAGTTGTACCGCACGCCCCAGCTTGGCCGTGGCACCACCGACATCGCCCATTTTGCGGGCTTCCAGGCCCTGCTGGATAGCCTCCGCCAGCTCCGCCTGTCCGGTGTAGTGGGCGACCTGCGCGTTGATGGCGGTGGACGCCGCCAGATCGTTCGTCCACACCGCGCGCACCAGGCCCTGGGCCAGGACGGTCGGTTTCTCCTGCGGCCCGCCCGCCGTGGCCGGCTGGACGAGCGTGGCGCGGGCGGCCAGCATCTCCTGGCCCACGGCGGCCGTGGGGACGCGGACGCACACGTGGTACTCGCGGGACTCGTCGCCCCACGAACCGGTCGGGTAGTCACCGGCGCGCGGGCCCGCCTCGGTGCGCCGGTCGGTCAGGTCCTGGAGGACGGGAGCCACCTGCTTGACGTACTGGATCTCCACGCCGACCGGGGTCCACAGGCGCAGCGCGACGTCCGCGACCTCCTTGCCCATGACGTTCTCCATCATGCGCGTGAAGTCCTCGGCCAGGTGGGCCGGGTCGGCCACGATGTCGGCGGAGCCGAGCAGCGCGTGCGCGATCCCGGTGACCTCCTTGACGTCCCAGTCCGTGCCCACCCCGCGGGCGTCGCAGGTGAAGCGGCCCGCGCAGGCGTCGAGGGTGGCGCGGAGCACGGCCGGCTCCTCGTGCTCGTTGCGGCCGTCGGTGAGCAGGATGCCGTGCCGGATGGCGGCGGTGGAGCCGCGCAGCAGGCCGTCGGCGAGGCGTAGCCAGGTGCCGATGGCGGTGCCGCCGCCGGAGCTCAGCCCGCGCAGGGCCTCCTTGGCCTGGGAGCGGGTGGCCGCGTCCGCGATCGCGAGGCGTCCCTGGCCCGGGTAGACCTCCTTGGCCACGTGCGTACCGGCGATCACGGCGAAGGCGGTGCCGTCGCGCAGGGTGTCGACGGCGGCCGCCGTGGCCTCACGGGCGCCGCGCATCTTCTCCGGCGGGTACTCCATGGACCCCGAGCAGTCGACCATGAGCACCACGGCCGCCGTGCCGTCGGCGACCGGTGCGCGCGTGGCGGCGGCACCGCCGGTGGCGGTGACCGTCACGATGGCGTGGACGTCCCGTCCGCCCTCGGGGAGAAACTCGTTCTGGTACACCTCCACGCTGAACCGTGGGGCACTCGGTTTGGCGAAATTCGCCATCGGTTGGACTCCTAGGGGGCTCGGGCAGGCGGGTCAGACCTGCGGGCGCGCTTCCACTTCCTATTCCGGTCCTGCCGCCGGGCCCGGCTCCGCATCCGGTCCCGGTTCCTGCTCGGGTTGCGTGGCGAACGGCACGATCGCCACGGTGACGTTGTCGTGGCCGCCGCCGTCGAGGGCGTACCCCACCAGTACCTGGGCACTGTGCAGCGGGCGGGTCGCGGCGTCGGCGGGTAGCACCTGGGCCATCTCCCGCGCGGATTCCGCGTAGTTCCACAGTCCGTCGGTGCAGACCACCACCACCCCGGGGTGGTCGGGCTTGAAGGTCGCGGTGTGCGGTTCGAGGTCGTACGCGTCGGCCCCCAGCCAGCCGGTGATGGCGTGCGCGCGGACGTCCGCGTAGGCCTCGGCCTCGCCCATCAGACCGGCGGCGACCATCTGCGCGGCCCAGGAGTCGTCCTCGGTGAGCCGGCGGGGCAGGGCGGCCCGGTCGTCGGGGATCCAGTAGGCGCGGCTGTCGCCCACCCAGCCGATGGTCAGCAGGCCGCCGCTGACGACGGCGCCGACCAGGGTGCAGGCGGGGGCGTTCTGCGCGCCCGGGGTCTCCGGGGCCAGGGCGTTCACCGCGTCGGCGGCGGCCAGGATCGCCTCGTGCATGGCCTCCTGGGGGTGGGCGCCGCGGGGGAGCGCGTCGAGCAGCGCCTCGTTGGCGGCGCCGGCGGCGGCGGCCGAGGCCTCGTCGGGGCGGCTGGCGGAGGAGACGCCGTCGCAGACGATGGCCACGGTGGCGGCGGAGCCGTCGGGCAGGGCGGTGGCCGCCACGGCGAACGAGTCCTCGTTGCGGTGGTGGCGCAGCCCCCGGTCGCTGACGGCGGCGACGCTCCCGAGCTCCTCCTCCATGTGGTCGCGCTCGCGGGGCTGCGCGTGCCCGCAGTGCTCGCAGTACCCGTCGGTGTCGACGTGCCCGGCGCGGCAGGCCACGCAGGTCTTCCCGCCTTCCGAGGCCTGCGCCGGGGCCTGCGCCGGGGTCGGGGCCTGGGCCGCGGGGGCGGGCTGCGGGGCACCGTACGGGTTCTCGCCCGCGGGGTGCCCGCTCCCGTCGGGCGCGCTGCCGCCGCCGGGGACGTCGTACCGGGCCCTCGGGGCGTCGGCCGCGGCGCCGTACGGGTGCTCCGCCGCGCCCCAGGGGGTGCCTTCCGGCGGGGTGCCGGTGCCGTACGGGTTCCCGTGGCCGGAGGCCGCGTAGGTGGCTCCGCTCGGGCCCTGCCGCGGCTCCGGTTCGGGCTCCGGTTCCGCCGGGGTGGCGGCCCAGTCGGCCGGGTCGCCGACCAGCGTCGGCGCGGCCGCGGCCACGCTGCCCCAGCCGGGGGCGGGCTCGGCGGCGGCGTGCGAGGTGCCGGGGGCCGCGCTTCCGTAACCGCCCGCGCCCGCGCCCCCGCCTCCGCCCGCAACGGCCGGTGGCGGCGGTGGCGCCGACGGCGCCGGTGGGATGGGGATGGTCGGATGGTCCACGGCGGCCGGGGGCGAAGCGCTCACGGCGTAGCCGCAGACGCCGCAGAAACGGTCACCCTCCTCCAAGGGTTCCGCGCAGCTGGGGCAGCCCGACAGCCGATGCATCGACATCACTCACACCCACGTCCGGGGACGGAAACGGTTTGCCCGCTCCACCAGTTCGATCCTCTCCTCGCCACGCCGCGCCAGCCGTGCGAGGACGCGGTACGAGCGCTCCAGTCCGAAGCGCAGGCCCCGCTCGTCCAGTTGACTGCCGAGCAGCGAGGTCCGGCCGGGGTCGGAACCCCGGCCACCCGACAGTACCCAGTCCAGGGCCGAGCCCAGAACCTCCGTCGCCAGCCTCTCCTGCCGCTCCGGGTCCAGCCCGAACCGCCGCAAGGCCTCCACCTGGTCCGCTGCCGCCGCCAGGTCGGCCAGCAGCGGCTCCTGCGGGGAGCGGTCGCGCAGACGTGCGCGTACCGCCGCCACCCGCGCGGCGGTGTAGTGGATGGACGCCTCGGGCACGGATTCCAACGTGCGCACGGCCCCGTCCCGGTCCCCGGCCGCCAGTTGGACCCGGGCCAGCCCGAAGGCCGCGCTCACGAAGCCCGGGTCGGTGATCCACACGAGGCGGTAGTACTCGGCGGCGTTGTCCAACTGGCCCAGCACCTCCGCGCACAGTCCGAGGGCCAGCTTCGGCGCGGGCTCGCCCGGGAAGGCGTCGTAGATCGCGTCGAAGGACAGGGCCGCTATCTCGTCGTCACCGGTGGCCAGCGAGGCGATGCCACGGGCCCACACGACCCGCCAGTCGTCCGCGTGCCGGGCCTCCAGATCCGCCAGGGTGCTGCCGGCCTCGGGCAGTTCACCCAGCTCCAGATGGGCCCGTAGCTCCCGCAGTCGCAGCTCGGCCGAGTCGGCCGGTGCCGCGCGCAGGGCGCCCAGCAGGTCGCCCGGGGCGGAGGCCAGCAGACCGGTCAGGAACCCGGCGTTCGGGTCGGTCGGGTCCACCAGCGGTACGGGCAGCGCCAGCGCGGTGTCGCGGGCGTCGAGGGTCGTCGCTCGCGCGGCGGACCGCTCCGGGGACAGGAGGACGGGTACGGGTACGGGTACGGGTGCGGCCCCCGCGCCCTGGAACGCGGCGGGCGGCGCGGGCCGTTGGCCCGGTACCGGCGCGGCCGTCACGTGCGTGGCGGTGCTGGCGAGCCCGGGCGGCGGCGGCGCGCCCTGCGCCCGGTTCCCGGGCGGGGCCGCGGCCACGCCGGCAGGGCCTCCCGCCGTCCCGGACGCGGAAGCCGCCGCGGGCAGGACGGCCGTGGCGCCGGGCCCGTGGGTGCCCGCGGCGACCCCGGGGTGGGACCCGGCGTGCGCCCCGCCCGGGGCCGTGCCGCGGGACCGCATCCCGAACAGGCCGCCGCCCCGCCGGGAGGCGATCGGCCGGTGCCCCAGCCGGGAGACGACCGTGTCTGCCGCGTCGGCGAACAGCTGGGTGTCCGGCACGCGCAGCTCCGGGCCGAAGAGGGTCGACAGCTGCGGCCGCGGCCGGCCCGTCTGCAGCGCGACCACCTCCCGCAGCACGCCCGTCAGCTGGTCCGCCATCTCCTGCGCGGAGGAGAACCGCCGCCCCGGGTCCGGGTCGGTGGCCCGCACCAGCAGCCGGTAGAAGGACTCGTACCGCCGGAACACCTCGATGTGTTCGGGATCCGGCAGCGAATCCACGAACACGTTGGTGTAGCCCTGGAAGTCGAAGGTCAGCACGGCCAGCGTCCGCGCCACCGTGTACAGGTCGGAGGCGACCGAGGGGCCCAGCTCCGCGACCTCGGGGGCCTGGTAGCCCACCGTGCCGTAGATGGCCGACTCGGCGTCGTCCATCCGCCGTACCGCGCCCATGTCGATCAGCTTCAGCTGGTCCTGCTGCTGGATCGCGTTGTCGACCTTGAAGTCGCAGTACAGGAGGTTCCTGCTGTGCAGGTGGCCGAGCGCCTCCAGCGCCTCGATGCCGTAGGCGCAGGCCTGCTCCACCGGCAGCGGGTCGCGCCGCCCGTCCGGCCGGCGCCGCTCGTTCGCGATCTCCTTCAGCGATTTGCCGCCGACGTACTCCATGACGATGTACCCGTCCAGCGAACCGGTCCGCTGGTCCAGGTGCTCCACGAAGTTGTAGATCCGCACGATGTTGGAGTGCTCGATCTCCGCGAGGAAGCGCCGCTCCGAGATCGCGGCCTCCATCGCGTCCTGGTCCCCGGTGTCCAGCAGGCCCTTGAGCACCACCCACCGGTCCGCGACCGCCCGGTCCACCGCCAGGTACACCCAGCCGAGGCCGCCGTGCGCGAGGCAGCCCGCCACCTCGTACTGGCCGCGCACCACATCACCGGAGCGCAGCTTCGGCACGAAGGAGTACGGGTGCCCGCACTTGGTGCAGAACCCTTCCGTCCGACCCGGACGGTCGCCCCGGGAGCGGCCCACCGGCGCCCCGCAGTCCGAGCGCGAGCAGAACCGCTTGCGCTCCGGTACCTCCGGGTTCTCCAGGACCGCGGTCGCGGGATTCGGACGCGGCACCTCCGGCACGTTGACCAGCCCGGCACCCAGCCGGCTGCGGCCCGAGGCCGCCGAGCCCGAACTGCGCACCGACACCGAACGGGTGGACGTCGTCCCCGACACCGAGCGCGACAGCCGCCCGGACACCGAACGGCGCGAGGAGGAGGAGCGGGAGGACCGGGCCGAGGCCGAGGACCGCGCCGAGCCGTGGGAGCCCTGCGAGCCCATCGACCCACGGGACCCGCCGGAGCCCAGGGAACCCCGGGCCGCGCTCGTCATCCCGGTCGGCGGCGACACCAGCTCGTCCGCGCCCGCGGCGATCGAGCCGATCGGCGCCAGCCCGCACGTGTCGCAGTAGACCTCGCCGCCGCCCATGTCCTCGTACGCCCCCGGGCAGCCGGGGCGGACGCACGTGGTTCCGATCAGGCTCATGCGTCCCCCTCTCCCGGCCCGTCGGGCCGCTGTTCCTGGTCTCGCGGTGGTTCGGGCCGGTGCTGCGGCGCCAGTGATTCCGCCGTCGCCTGCTGGTAGCGCAGGACGGCCTGCTCGGCGGCCCGCAGGTCGCAGGGCGCGCTCCACAGCATCCGGCGGGCGGTGTCGTACCGCTCGATCAGCAGCGGGTCCTCCGCCATGCCGTGGCGGGCCACCTTCGCCTTGTACGCGTCGAGCCGCCCACGCAGCTCGGCACGGACGGCCAGCGGGGCCGTCACCGCGGTCAACGATTCACGGGCCCGCCGCAGTTCCTCCTCGGCGCGCACCTCCAAGGACTCCAGCAGCGGCGAGAGCCGGTGCCAACGCGCCTGGCGCCGGTGTTCGGCCGCCGCCGCGAGCTGCTCCTGGAGCACCGTGGGCGGGCCGCTCACCGCGGGCACCTCGGACGCGGCGATCTTCGCCAGCACCTCGCCGCGCGCGGTCCGTGCCTCCGCCAGGGTCCGGTCGGCCCGCGAGAGCACGTCCCGCAGGGCGATCAACCGCTGCTCGGCGTCCTGCCGTACGTCCAGCACCGCCTCGATCTCGCGGCGTACGTCCTCCAGCGCGAGCGCGGCCCGGTCGTAGCGCCCGGTGTCCGGACGGCCGCCGCCGGGCGCCGAGCTGCCCGTCGCCGGCAGCCAGAAGGCCAGCGGATCCGCGATCACCTGGGCGCGCAGCTCCGTCAGCTCGGCGGTGATGTCCTCCAGGTCGTCGCCGGAGGGGTGCTCGCCCGGCCGCACGCCCACCGAGTGGGCCAGCGAGCGGGTGCGGTGCAGCTCGGCGGCGAGCAGGTCGATGCGGGCGGGCAGCGCCGACCACACGGCGTCGGCGGCGACCACCACGTCCAGCGAGCGCGCGTACAGGCCGTTCATCCGGGCCACCAGTTCGGCGAGCGAGAGCCGCTCGGCCAGCGCGACGCCCTCGGCCGCCGCCCCGGCGATCAGGACTCCGGGCCCGCGCAGCCGCTCCGTCAGCTCGACGAGGTCCTCGCGGTTCGGCCAGCGCCGCCGCTCCCGGACCTCCCGGGCGGCGGTCAGCGCCCCGCTGTAGGCGTCGAAGTACGTCCACAGCCGGGTGATGTCCGCGTCGGCGGTCGTCCAGCGGTCCTTGGTGGTACCGGCCAGCGCGGCGCCCTCCAGCAGCCGGCGCCCGGCATGGTCCTGGAGGGCGAGCAGCGAGGTCTCGACGGCCTCGTGCTCCGCGCCCAACCGGGCCAGGGCGCGGTCGACACCGTCCCGGTCCATCACTGCAGACCCCGCCTCCACCGATCGTGCCTCCGCTTCCGCCGCCGCCTCCGTGTCCGTCCTCGTATCCTGCCCCGCGCCCGGTCCCGTGTCGGAAACCGTCACGGACCTCAGCCGTCCCGGTACTTGGGTGCGGGAGGCGCGGTCACACCGGGCAGGACGGGCTGCAGGTGCTTGAGGTACGCCCTCATCCACGGGCTGTCACCGCCACCCGCGCGGTAGTTCTCCAGCACCTTGTTGACCCGGCGGACCAGATCGGAGGCGTCCTTGTTCATCGCCACCCCGTAGAACTCACGGGTGAAGGGTGAGCCCACCAGCTGTACGGACGGGTCCTGGGCGGCCTGGCCGGCCGCGAGGGCGTTGTCCGTGATGATGCCGTCGACCTCGCCCAGCTGGAGCCGGACCAGGCAGTCGAGCTGGTTGGCGACGGTGACCGGCGCCGAGCCGTACGACTGGGCCTTCAGGGCCGCCTCGGCGGTGGAACCGGCCGCGACGCAGATCCGCCGGTCCTTCAGCGAGGTGTCGTACCCGGTGATCGGCGAGCCCTTGGGCACCAGCACCTGCTGCCCGGCCTCGAAGTAGGCCGTCGAGAAGGCGACGTCCTCCAGCCGCTTGCAGTTGATGGTCATGGTCCGCACGACGATGTCGACGCGCCCCTCCTGGAGGGCGGGGATGCGCTGACTGGTGGGGATGGCCCGGTAGATGACCGCGTTCTCGTCGCCCAGGATGTCCTTGGCGATGGCCTTCACCAGGTCGATGTCGAAGCCGTCGAGGCGGCTGCCCTCGGCGGTCTGGTTGCGGTACCCCCAGCGGAAGCTGTTCTGGTCCACGCCGGCGACGAGCTTGCCCGCCGCCTTGATCCGCGCGATGGTCGCCCCGTCCACGTCGGAGGGGCGCAGGCTGGCCTCGGGGTCCTGGCAGGTGTCGGTCAGGGTCCAGGGCGTGGCCGGGGCCGCGGCCATCGACGCGGGCCGGCGGACCACCGGCCTGCCGGTGTCGGGCGTCGCGTGGGCCAGCGGCAGCAGGACGACGGCGATGGTCGTCGCACAGGCGACGGCCATCGCGCTCACCCCGCCCCAACCGCGCAGCCGGCCCGCGGCACGGCGGAAGCCGGACGCCGCGCCCGCGGTCGCCGCGTGCCGGGCCCGGCCCGCCCGGCCGGCCCGGCTCTCCGGGCCTTCGCGGCCCTCGTGACCTTCGCGGCCCTCGTGGTTCTCGTGACCTTCGGCGGCCCGCCTCGCCCGTATCCGCATCGCGCTCACCTGTACTCCGAAAGCCTGCGCCCGATGCCGAGCAGAGCCGCTGCCGCGCCGATGACCACCAGGACCGCGGCGCCCGTCACCAGGCCGCCCAGCGCGCCGAGCCCGTCCTGGGCGGCCCGGGTGAACTCCTGCTGCTCGTGCGCGACGGCCTGTTCCAAAGAGGCGTCCACCGTGTCGAAGGCGGCTCCGCTGCTCTCCTTGTGCTTCTCGTCCCCGACGACCAGGGGCAGCGCGGCCTCGTAGTCCCCCTTGAGGTCCGCCTCCCGGGCCGCCGCGTGCCGCTGCTTCCACTGCTGCACGCCGTCCGCGGCCCGGCTGACGGGGTCCCGGCCGGCCGCGTCGTCGGCGAGCCGCAGCGCGGTCGCCAGTCCGGCGTCCAGCTGCTTCATGTTGTCGGTGAAGTCCACGTCGTACTTGTCGGACTTCTTGTCCTCGGCCAGTACGGCGCCCCGCGCGATCAGCGTCAGATTCTCACCGGCCCGCGCCTGCAGGGAGGCGATCCGCGCGTCGTTGAGGACCTTCAACGACTCCTGCCCGTCCGCCCGGGCCTCGCTCAGCGAGGACCGCGCCACCGTCTGCCCCACGGCGAGCCACAACAGGACCACCACGGAGGCGGCCGTCGCGGCCACGAGCCCGTGGTTGAGGACCCGGTTCGTGTGCCGGTAGTTGCGCCGCTGCGCCCACAGGAGGGCGGCGATCGCGAGCAGGCCCAGCCCGATCGAGGCTAGCGGCCAGGACCGGGCGTCGTCGTGGTCCTGGTAGAGCCGCTCGGTCTCCGACTCGTAGAGCCGCTGCGCGGCGGGCAGCAGCTGGGTGGTCATCTGCTCGTTGGCGTAGCGCAGGTAGGCGCCGCCCAGCGGCAGGCCCTGCCGGTTGGTGGCCCGGGCCTGCTCGATCAGGCCGGTGTAGCGCGGGAGCTGCTCGCTGAGCACGGTGATCTGTCGGCGGGAGTCCTCGTTGCCACCGGTGTTGGCGGCGGCGCTCACCAGCAGTTTGGAGGCGTTGGCGATGTCCTTCTCGTACCGCCGGCGGACCTCGCGCGGCTCCTGGCCGCCCAGCAGGAACCCGCTGGAGGAGGTCGTGTCGGCGTCGGCCAGGGAGCGGTAGATGCTCGCCGCGTCCGCGCTCAGCGGTTGGCTGCGGCCCACCACGTCGTCGGCGGCCGCGGCCCGGTCGGAGATCTCCCAGACGCTCACCGTGCCGAACAGCACGATCAGGGCGGCCAGTACCGCGCCGATGATCCGCAGCCGGCCCGGTTCGGTGGTCGCCGCCTCGCGCAGCCGCTCCACGCCCTCGGACCAGGCGGTGCCCCGCCGGGCCGGCCCGGCGGGCGGTGGCGCCGTCGGCCCGGCGGGCGACACGGAAGCACCGCCCCCTGGCGCGGGCGCGCGTGATGTGATCGCCACCGTGACCTCCCCCTCGGTCCTGTCGTCCTCCAGCCGACGCTGGGAGGTACCCCCTGCGCAGCAGTATGGCCGTAGTGCCGGTCGACCACAGCACCCGGTGCTGGATCCAGGGCGATCCGTCCCCGGGGGCCCCCTTCGTCGCCCCTTCACCGTCAATACGTCCCTACGGGCGCCACGGTTGCAGACGGGAGGACTTCCCGGGCGGGTTCACCCGAAATGGGCACGGAGTTTCCGGTACGCCAGGGGAGAGGACCCGAGCGCGTCCAGCCCCAGCAGGCCGGCACCCAGCACCGGCGGCGCCGTGATCACGGAGATCCGGGCGTGCGGGGCCCGTTCGGCGAGGCGCGCCGCGATCCGGTCGTTGAGCTGCGGGTGGCCGGCCGCCAGCACACTGCCGCCCAGCACCACCGGGACCTCCCGCCCCAGCAGATCCAGCCGGTCCAGCGCCACCGACGCCATGGCCACCACCTCGTCCGCCTGCCGGTGCACCAGCGACAGCGCCACCGGGTCCCCGGCGGCCGCCACCGCGAACAGCACCGGTGTCAGCTCGTGCCGCCGGGCGTGCGGCACCCGGCCCAGGTGCATCGCCTCGATCAGCGAGGCCATCGACGCGTGGTCGAAGTACGCGGGCAGCGCCCGGGCCAGCTCCGTCGGCCCGCCCCGTCCGTCCTCGGCCCGGGCCGCGAACCACAGGGCCTCCTCGGCCAGTCCGCCCCCGCCGCCCCAGTCGCCGGAGATCCGCCCGATCGCGGGGAAGCGCGCGGTCCGCCCGTCCGGGGTCATCCCGACGCAGTTGATGCCCGCCCCGCACACCACCGCGACCCCGCACGGGTCGGCGCCCGCCGGCAGTCCGGCGCGCAGCAGCGCGAAGGTGTCGTTGCGGACCGTCGTCGTACGGCCCCAGCCGCGGCGCTTGATCTCGCGCGCCAGCTGCCACTCCTCCACCGGGAAGTCGGCGTTGGCCAGAGCGGCCGACACGTGCTCGACCCACGGCCCGGCCCCGGCGCCCCCGCGCAGCCCGGCGTCGGCCATCGCCTCGGCCAGGACGTCGACGGCCGCGGCCACGCCCGTGCGCGGTGGTTGGAAGCCTCCCGCCTGGCCCGAGCACAGCACCGAGCCGTCCGGGCCGATGAGCGCCACGTCCGTCTTGCTGTTGCCCGCGTCGATGGCCAGCACGGGAAGGAGGGTCACGCCCATGGCAGGTGCTCCTTGTTGTGCGCGAGGAGCCGGTCGGTCAGCCCTTCGGCCAGGTCGAACTGCCCGATGAGCGGGTGCGCCAGCAGCGCCTTGAAGACCCGCTCGCGCCCGCCGCGCAGGGCCGCGTCCAGTGCGAGGTCCTCGTACGCGCTCACGTGCGCGATCAGCCCGGAGAACAGCGGGTCCGGCCGGGGCACCGTCAGCGGGACGGGGCCCGATCCGTCGACGCGCGCCTGCACCTCGATCACCGCGTCGTCCGGGAGGAAGGGCAGGGTGCCGTTGTTGTACGTGTTGACCACCTGCAGCGCCGAGCCGCCGTCGCCCAGCAGCGAGGCGGCCAGGTCGACGGCCGCCTCGGAGTAGAAGGCGCCGCCCCGCTTCGCCAGCAGCGCCGGCTTCTCGTCGAGCGCGGGATCTGCGTACAGGGAGAGCAGTTCCCGCTCCATCGCGGCGACCTCGGCGGCCCGCGAGGGCTTGGTCCCCAGCTCCCGGACGACCTCGTCGTGGGCGTAGAAGTAGCGCAGGTAGTACGAGGGCACGACGCCGAGCCGGTCCAGCACCGCCCGCGGCAGCCGCAGGTCCCCGGCGACGGCGTCCCCGTGCGCGGCGAGCAGCCCCGGCAGCAGGTCCTCGCCGTCCGGGCCGCCCCGGCGCACGCCCATCTCCCAGGTGAGGTGGTTGAGGCCCACGTGGTCCAGGTGGATGTCGGCCGGCGCCAGGTCCAGCAGGGCCGCGAACTTGCGCTGCAGGCCGATGGCGACGTTGCACAGTCCGACGGCCTTGTGCCCGGCCCGCAGCAGGGCCCGGGTGACGATCCCGACCGGGTTGGTGAAGTCGATGATCCACGCGTCCGGGTTGGTCCGCCGGACGCGCTCGGCGACGTCGAGGACCACGGGGACGGTGCGCAGCGCCTTGGCGAGCCCGCCCGCGCCCGTGGTCTCCTGGCCGACGCAGCCGCACTCCAGGGGCCAGGTCTCGTCCTGGAGCCGGGCGGCCTGCCCGCCGACGCGCAGCTGGAGCAGGACCGCGTCGGCCCCGGCGATGCCCGCGTCGAGGTCGGAGGTGGTGGTGACGCGGCCCGGATGGCCCTGCCGGGCGAAGATCCGCCGGGCCAGGCCGCCGATCAGCTCCAGCCGTTCGGCGGCCGGGTCGATCAGTACGAGCTCGCCGACGGGCAGGGTGTCGCGCAGTCGCGCGAACCCGTCGACCAGTTCGGGGGTGTAGGTGGAACCGCCGCCCACCACTGCGAGTTTCATCGTCGTCAGCCTTTCACGCCGGTCAGGGTGACTCCCTCGACGAACGCCTTCTGGGCGAAGAAGAAGAGGACGATCACCGGTGCCATGACCAGTACGGTCGCGGCCATGGTCAGGTTCCAGTTGGTGTGGTGCGCCCCCTTGAAGGACTCCAGTCCGTAACTGAGGGTCCAGGCGGCCGGGTTGTCGGAGGCGTAGATCTGCGGGCCGAAGTAGTCGTTCCAGGCACAGAAGAACTGGAAGAGCGCGACGGCGGCGATCCCGGGCTTGGCCATCGGCAGCACCACGCGCAGCAGGGTGCGCAGCTCGCCGCAGCCGTCGACACGGGCCGCGTCCAGGTACTCGTCGGGGATGGTCAGCAGGAACTGGCGGAGCAGGAAGATGGAGAACGCGTCACCGAAGGCCATCGGCACGATCAGCGGCCACAGCGTGCCCGACAGGTCGAGTTGCCTGGCCCAGAAGAGGTACATGGGGATGACCACCACCTGCGGCGGCAGCATCATCATGGCGATCACCAGGAGCAGCGCGAGCCGCCGCCCGCGGAAGCGGAACTTGGCGAGCGCGTACGCGACGGGCACGGAGGAGACCACGGTCAACAGGGTGCCGAGTCCCGCGTACAGGAGCGTGTTGCGCCACCAGGTCAGGAAGCCCGGGGTGTGCCACACCTTCGCGTAGTTGCCCCATTCCCAGGTGTCGGGCCACAGGTCGCGGGTCAGCGCCTGCCGGTCGCCCATCAGGGAGGTGAGGAGCAGGAAGACGAAGGGGAGGACGAAGAAGAGGGCGGCGGCCACGCCGAGCGAGTGCACCGCGACCCAGTGCAGGAGTGCCTTGGAGGATCTCCGGCCGGCGTACGAGCTGCTCATTCACCGGCTCCGATCAGACCGCCACGGCGCCGCATCAGGAGCGCGGTGAAGGCCATGGACAGGGCGAACAGGACGAGCGCGACGACACACGCGGTGCCGTAGTCGAAGCGCTGGAACCCGAGGTTGTAGACGAGCTGGGGCAGCGTCAGGGTGGACTTGTCGGGGTAGCCGGGCTCGAACTGCTGGCCCGAGCCGCCGATCACCCCGGCCGCGACCTTCCCCGCCACCAGGGGCTGCGCGTAGTACTGCATGGCCTGGATGACCCCGGTGACCACGGCGAACATGATGATCGGCGAGATGTTGGGCAGGGTGATGTGCCGGAACCGGGCCCAGGCGCCGGCCCCGTCCAGCTCCGCGGCCTCGTACTGCTCCTTCGGTACGTCGAGCAGCGCGGCCATGAAGATGACCATCAGGTCGCCCACCCCCCACAGGGCGAGGGCGGTCAGGGCCGGCTTGGACCAGTCGGCGTCGGTGAACCAGCCCGGGGTGGGCAGTCCCACCGCGTCCAGCAGGGTGTTGACGGGGCCGGTGCCGGGGTTGAGCAGGAAGACGAAGGCCAGGGTCGCGGCGACCGGCGGGGCCAGGTAGGGCAGGTAGAACAGGGTCCGGAAGATCCCCGTGCCCGTCTTGATCTTCGTGATGAGCAGGCCGATGCCGAGGCCGAAGGCGACCCGGCAGGTGACCATCACCAGGACCAGCCACAGGGTGTTGCGCATCGCCGGCCAGAAGAGCGGATAGTCCGTGAAGACGTAGCTCCAGTTGTCCAGGCCGTTGAAGGCGGGCTGCCGGAAGCCGTCGTACCGGGTGAAGGAGAAGTACAGGGTGGACAGCAGCGGATAGACGAAGAAGACCGCGAAGCCGATGAGCCAGGGGGACAGGAAGGCCGCGGTCCGCAGGGCGGAGCGCCGCCGCTTCGACCGCAGGGGGTGGGCGCCGGTCATCGGTCTACTTCGCCTTCGCGATGTCCGTGTCGATCTGCCGGTCGGTCTTGGCGAGACCGGCCGGGATGTCGGCCACGTCGCCCTTCTCCACCCCGTACGCGAAGTCCTCGAAGGTCAGTTGGTAGGTGCCGCCGTCGGCCTGGGCCGGGGTGGTGGCGGACTTCGGGTGCCGGGCGATGTCGAGGAAGGTCTTGAACTCCGGGGTCACCTGCAGGTTCGGGGACTCCAGGGCGGCCAGGGTGGAGGGCACGTTGTGGATGGCGTTGGCGAAGGCCACGACCGCTTCGGTGTCGCTGGTCATGTACTTGACCAGCTCCCAGGCGGCGTTCTGCTTCTTGCTGCCCGCGGCGATGCCCATGATCGTGCCGGAGAGGTAGCCCTTGCCGTAGTCGTCGGCCTGATCGTCGGGTACGGGCAGCGGCGCGGTGCCGATCTCGAAGGTGACCCCGGCCTCCTTCGCCATCGGGGCCCGCCACTCGCCGTCGATCTGCATCGCGACCAGCCCCAGGTGGAAGGGGTGCTCGGCGCTCCACTCGTCCCCGAAGGTGTTGCGGAACCGCTCCAGCTTCTCGTAGCCGCCGAGCTTGTCCACCAGGTCCTTCTGCGCGGTCAGCATCTTCGCGAACGCCGGGTCCCCGGCCAGGTTGGACTTGCCGTCGGCCCCGAAGTACGTGGCGCCCCACTGCGCCGCGAGCCGCGTCGGCTTGGTCTCGTAGCCGTGGAAGGTGGGCATCAGGCCGACCTGCTCGTACGAGTCGCCCTTGGGTTTGGTGAGCTTCTGCGCGACCTCGGTGAACTGGCTCCAGGTCCGCGGGGGTTCGGTGATACCGGCGGCCGCGAAAGCGGTCTTGTTGTAGACGAGGCCGTACGCGTCGTGCAGCAGCGGCAGGGTGCACTGGTTGCCTTCGAACTGCGTGTACTCCAGGAGGGTCTTGGGGAAGACCTTCGTCTTGTCCACCCCGGACTTCTTCAGGAAGGGGTTCAGATCGGCGAAGGCGCGGGAGTTGCAGAACTTGCCCACGCTGTCGGTGGTGAAGGAGGAGACCACGTCGGGGGCCTTGTCCCCGCCCGCCCGCAGCGCTTGGTTGATCTTGTCGTCGGTCATGTTGCCGGTGACCTCGACCTTGATGTTCGGGTGCGCCTTCTCGAACCGGGCGATGTTGTCCTCGATCGCCTTGGTCTCGCTCGGCGCGGACCAGCCGTGCCAGAAGTTGAGGGTGACGTCCGCTTTCGGATCGTCGGAGGCGGTGTCCGCGCCCTGGCCCGTACAGGCCGTGGCGAGGGCGGATATCGCCGCGAGGACGGCGATCGCGGTGGTCGGGCGTCCGATTCTGGGCATGGCGGGGCTCGCTCTCTGCGGGAGGAACTTCCGTGGGGGGTGCCGGTGGCGGTGGGGTGTGCGCGTGCGGGCGTGCGGGTGCGTGCGGACGTGCGTGCAGACGGACGGACGGACGGACGTGCGGGTGCGGGTCCGGGATGCGGGGTGCCGGCCGAGGGTGTGGACGGCGGGGACCGGACGGTTCAGCCCGAGGTGTCGAACACCTCGTCCCGGGTGGCGGCCAGCGCGCTCTCCAGCGCGCCGTGCAGGACCGGCCTCTCCCGTACCTCGCCGGGGACCAGCCGGGGCCGGGAGGGGGCCAGTTCGGCGAGCTCGGCCTCCAGCAGCGCGCGCAGCGGCTCGCCGCCGGCGTTGATCGCCGCCCCGGACAGGACCACGATCTCCGGGTCCAGCACGGCGACGACCGAGGCGAGACCGGTGGCCAGCGCGGTGGCGTACGACTGGAGGAAGCGCAGGTGCGCCCCCTCGGGCGCGGCGGCGGCCCGGGCGAGCAGGGAGACGGCGGCGGCGACCTCCGGCCCGTGGGGTGCGCCGGGGGCCTGTCCGGTGGCGGGGACCTCGGGCGGCTCGACGCCCAGTTCCGCGGCGAGCCGGGGCAGCCCTTCCACGCCGGCCAGCTCCTGGTACCCGCCGGAGTTGGCCCGGGTGACCTGCCGGACCAGGGGCCGGCCCGGCACGGGCAGGAAGCCCACCTCGCCGGCGCCGCCGGTCCAGCCGCGGTGCAGCCGGCCGCCCAGGACCAGGGCGGCACCGAGGCCCTCCTCGTTCCACAGCAGGACGAAGTCCTCGTGGCCGCGGGCCGCGCCGAGCCGCTGTTCGGCGACGGCGGCGAGATTGACGTCGTTCTCGTACTCGACGGGCATCGGCAGGGCCGCCGCCAGCTCCTCCAGGAGGGTGGGGGAGTGCCAGCCGGGGAGGTGGCTGGCGTAGCGCAGCCGGCCGGTCTGGGGGTCGAAGGCGCCCGGTGTGCCGATGACCACCCGGCGCAGGTCGGTGCGGGTCAGTCCGGCGGCCTTGACGGCCCCGCCCAGGGCCTCGGTCACCTGGTCGAGGGCCTCGGCCCCCTCGGTGTAGGGAACCTCGTGGGTGGCGACCACCGTGCCCGTGAGGTCGGCGACGGCGGCCAGCACCCGCTCCGGGGTGACGTCCAGGCCCCCGACGTAGGCGGCCCGCGGGTTGATCGCGTAGAGCTGGGCGCTGGGGCCGGGGCGGCCGCCGTCCGTGCCGGTGGCCACGACCAGCCCGACCGCTTCGAGGCGGGCGAGCAGCTGGGAGGCGGTGGGCTTGGACAGCCCGGTCAGGTGCCCGATGCGGGTCCGGGACAGCGGGCCGTGCGTCAGCAGGAGTTCGAGTGCGGCCCGGTCGTTCATGGCGCGCAACAGGCTGGGCGTTCCGGGCGTGGCGGCGGGCATCGTGCGGCTCTCCCTCACCGAGGTGATCTGTTAGGTAAGTTTCCTATCACCTGTTGAAGTGTGTCAATGCCGCTGCCCCGCAGGCTGTGTCATTTCACGTGGCATTTCACGGATGACCTGCGGGGCAGCGGGACGAGCGGGGCTCGTGGGGTGCGCGGTGAGAGAGGCCACGCGGCTACCGGGCTACGGGGCTGCGCGGCCGGGTGGCTACTTGGTGATCCGCGGGCCGGCCGGCGGCGGGATCGGGGCCGTGGCCAGCGACTGCGGGGAGGTCGGGTTGGCCAGCGCGGACGGCGCGGCCACCGAGGCCGACGGGTCCGCCGGGGCCTCCTCGTCCTCGTCGCCCGCCGGCACCCCGCCGATGATCCGGATGCCCGCGGCGTCGAAGGCCTCCTTGATCCGCCAGCGCAGTTCCCGCTCCACGGCGAACTGCTGGCCGGGCATGGTCTTGGCGGACACCTTCACGGTCATCGAGGCGAGCAGCACCTCGTCCAGGCCCAGGACCTCCACCGGACCCCACAGGCGCTCGTCCCAGGGGGACTCCTTGGCCATGGCGTCGGCGACCTCCTTGACCACCTCGCGGATCCGGGACAGGTTCTCCGAGGGCTTGACCTGGACGTCCACACCCGCGGTCGCCCAGCCCTGGCTGAGGTTGCCGATCCGCTTGATCTCGCCGTTGCGCACGTACCAGATCTCGCCGTTGTCCCCGCGGAGCTTGGTCACACGCAGTCCGACCTCTATGACCTCGCCCGAGGCCACGCCCGCGTCGATCTTGTCGCCGACGCCGTACTGGTCCTCCATGATCATGAAGACGCCGGACAGGAAGTCCGTCACCAGGTTCCGGGCGCCGAAACCGATCGCCACACCGGCCACACCGGCACTCGCCAGCAGCGGGGCCAGATCGATCTTCAGCGCGGCCAGGACCATCAGCGCGGCCGTACCCAGGATCAGGAACGAGGCCACCGACCGGAGCACCGATCCGATCGCCTCCGAACGCTGGCGCCGCCGCTCCGCGTTGACCAACAGCCCGCCCAGCGCGGTGCCCTCCACCGCCTCGGCGCTGGTGTTCATCCGGGTTATGAGCTTGGTCAGCGCCTTGCGGACCGCCGAGCGGATCACCGCCGCTATCACGACGATCAGCAGGATCCGCAGGCCGATGCTCAGCCAGGTGGCCCAGTTCTGCTCGATGAAGCTGGCGGCCTCGGTGACGCTCGCCTGCGCCTCCTTGACCGATGCGGGCGCGTCCGGAACGTCGGCTGCCAGCGGCAGCAGAGCGGCGGGCCAGGGCACGACGGGAACCTCCAGGTGTAGCGGTCTGCCCGCGGAACCGGGGGGACCCCCGGACGGATCCGGGGATATGCGGGACAGACAGACCACACTAACGGGGCAATCCCTTCACCTTGGTGCCGTGTTCGAGGGAGAGACCAGACTCACCTGGGGATGACTGACTGTGGTTGAAAACACCTCGGACCCGTTACGGGCGAGTGGTGGCGTTTCGACCAGCCGTAAGGAGAGACTGGAGAGCAGATCGTCCCGGCGCGAGCCACGCGCCGCCGGCGTACAAGGAGGCAGTCCGTGCCGCACGTCCTGGTCCTCAACGCGTCGTACGAGCCCCTCGGCGTCGTACCGCTCCGCCGCGCGCTCGTCCTCGTCCTGGAGAACAAAGCGGTCTCCCTGGAGGAATCCGGCGCCTATCTGCACAGCGCGACAAGGGTCGTCCCCGCGCCCAGCGTGGTACGGCTCAAGCGCTTCGTGCGGGTCCCCTACCGGGGGCCCGTTCCACTCACCCGACGCGCCCTGTTCGCGCGGGACGGCGGTCGCTGCATGTACTGCGGTGCCGTCGCCACCAGCGTCGATCACGTCATCCCGCGCAGCCGGGGTGGGCGGCACGCGTGGGACAACGTCGTGGCCGCCTGCCGCCGCTGCAACCACGTCAAGGCCGACCGGCACCTGCTGGAACTGGGCTGGCGCCTGCGGCACCAGCCGGCGCCGCCGTCCGGGCTGGCGTGGCGGATCATCGGGACGGGGCATCGGGATCCGCGGTGGATGCCGTATCTCCAGCCGTACGGGGCGGAGGATGCGTTGGAGCGGATCGGGATCGGGGTGGCGGCCGGGTAGCTCCGGCCGGTCCCCTGCGGGGTCGCGCCCGTCGTGGACCTGCGGCCCGGCCTCCCGGGGCGCTGCCCCGGGCCCCGCGCCTCAAACGCCGGCGGGGCTGGGAGAGCGGGGCGCTGCCCCGGGCCCCGCGCCTCGAACGCCGGCGGGGCTGGGTGGGTGCGCCGGTGGGGCTGGGAGGTGCGCCGGCGGGGGTGGGTGGGTTGCGGGCCGGGAGGGAGGGCGGGGGCCGTCCCGTGCCTCGGGCGAGGGCTACGGCGTGACCGCGTAGGCCTCTGCCGACCAGAGGGAGCAGCCGTAGCGGGTCGCTCGGGTCTCGCAGGTGATGCGGAGGAAGCGGGTGTCCGGGGCGTCCATGCGGAGCGACTCGTGGCCGCCCCGGGAGGCCTTGACGGCTGCCGCCGGGCGCCAGGTCACCCCGTCCGTGGAGGTCTCCACCCGGTACGCCGACGGGTACGCGTCCTGCCATTGCAGCTCCAGCCGCCCCACCCGCGTCGCAGCGGGCAGTTCCGCCTTCCACCACGCGCCGTCCACCGCCGGCGACGACCAGCGGGTGGCCATGGAGCCGTCCACGGCCGCCGAGGCCGGGAAATCGGGCGTCTCGTTCGCCGACGAGGTCGCCCGCGCGGTCCGCAGCAGATCGGGGCCACCGGTACGGGCCACCGCACGTACCGTCAGGGTCCGTGTCTCCCCGTCGAAGGTCACCGGCACCTGGTAGCTGCCCGCCGGGGTGCCCGCGGCGACGCCGACCTCCAGCGGGATCGACACCTGGCCGCCCCGCGGGGCCACCACGGTCTGCGGGAGGCGCACCTCGATGCCCGCCGGCGGCCGCGCCGACAGCGGGCCCCGGACCTCGGCGGGCCCCAGCGCCGACAGCTGCGCCGAGACCCGCTGCGCGGCGCCGCCGATCTCGGCGTCCGCCGCGGCCCCGTCGGCCAGCTCGAAGCGGGCCCGCGGGCCGTCGCCGAACCACGGCACCACCTGGTGCACCGTGGGCGCGGACTCGGCCCCGGCCCAGGACAGCCGTACCGCGTCCGCGCTCAGCCCCGGTGTCTCCACCTGGGTCCAGCCCGAGGCCGCGGCGTCGGCGACCTTGCGCCAGCCCTCGCCCGGTACGTGCGCCTCGACCACGGCGCCGCGCGCCCCGGCCGGGAGCGGCTCGGTCATCACGGTGATCGCCGAGAGCGGGCGCGGGGCGTCCAGCCGCACGGTCCAGGCCTCGGCCTCCTTCGTCACCGTGCCGGTCTTGCGGGCGGCCCCGGTCCAGGCGTCGGCCTCGGCCACCGCCTTCGTCAGGAACGGTTCCAGGACGGCCTTGTCCACCCGGGCCGATCCCGGCTGCGCCAGTGTCGTCCGGACCTCGGTCAGGGCCCGGGAGGCCTTCCAGGCGGCCGTCCCGTCCCCGCGGGCCTGGGCCTGCAGCACGTCCACCGCCAGTTCGCCCGCCGTCCCGTAGCGCGCCAGGCGGTCCAGCCAGGGGCCCGCCTCGCCCGAGAGGGCCGGCAGCCGCTCCTTGGCCTCGCGCAGGACCGTGAACGCCTTGCGCAGCTCGGTCCCGGCCGCCGGATCGCCCGCGGCACGGGCCTTCCAGAACTGCTCGACCAGAGGCTTCAGATACGCCGACTCCTCCTGCTTGAGCCCGGACGACGCGGTGTTCCCGGCGAGCGCCGCCACGGCCTGTCGGGTGCGCGGGTCGGGGCCCGTCAGCTCGCGGACCGCCGCCGCCCAGGACTCGCCGGGCCGGTAACCGCGCGGGTTCCACGCGAAGTCCGCCGCCGTGAAGAGCGGGATCCGCGACAGGGTGCCCTGCGGCATCGCGTTGGCCAGCAGCGCCGCCGAACCGCCCGCCACCGCCGGCTCGCGGCCCGCGTACGGGCCGAGGAAGATCCGGCCCGGATCCCAGTCGTTCACCGGGTAGTTGTCCATGGTGATCAGGGGGTGCCCCAGGGCGGAGCGGGCCCCGGCCAGTTCCTTGCCCGTGATCGTCCGCGGCACCACGCCCACGCCCGTCCAGGCCACCTCCACCCGCGGGTCCAACGCGCCCGCCAAGGCCGTCCGGTAGGTGGTCGAGCCCTCCTGGTAGTACTCCGTCGGCAGCAGCGACAGCGCGGGCGCTCCCGGGTAGCGGGCGGCCAGGTGCGCGGCCAGTCCACCCGCGACCTCGGCGTGCGCCTTCGCGGCCGCCGCCGGACCCTTCCCGTACCGGTCCCGGTCGGCCCGGCAACCCCACTCGGTGTAGCTGACGTCCTGGAACTGCACCTGGAAGGCCCGGAAGCCGAGGTCCCACATCGCGTCCAGCTTGCGGGCGAGCGCCGCCCGGTCGGCCTCCGAGGACAGGCACATCGACTGCCCGGGGGTCACCGCCCAGGCCAGGACGACCTGGTTGGCGCGCGCCCGTTCGGCCAGCGCGCGGAACTCCGCCTGCTGCTCCTGCGGATAGTCCTGGCGCCAGTTCGTCGTGCGGTACGGGTCGTCGCCGGGCGCTATGAGCAGTCGGTTCTGCTTGGTGCGGCCCATGAAGTCCAGCTGGGCCAGGCGCTGTTCCTGGGTCCACGGCTGCCCGTAGAAGCCCTCGGTGATCCCGCGCACCGGCGCGGCCGGCCAGTCCCGCACCAGGACGCCGGGCATCTTCCCGCCGCCGGCCGCGAGGAGCTGGCGCAGCGTCTGCGCCGCGTGGAAGAGCCCCTCCCCGCCCATGCCGGCCAGCGCGATCGTGTCCCGGCCGGCGTACCGGCCCGCGGCCAGCCGGTAGCCCCCGACCGGCAGGTCCGACGGCGCGGCCGCGCCCAGCGCCCGCAGCGCCTGCTCCGTGTCGGCGTCCTGGAGCCGTACGACGGTGCCCCGCGCGGGCAGCGGGGCCCCGGGAGCCGGTTCGTGGACGGTGCGGACGCCCGCCGCGCGCAGGGCGTCCCGGACGACCCGGACGGCGTACGGATCGGCGTCGGGGGCCGCGACCAGTACGGCCTCGGTGCCCAGCGGCAGCTCGCGCGCCGGATCGGCGGTCATCGCCTGCGGCCGGGGCCACACGGCGGGACCCTCGGTGGCCGCCCGGGCGATGTCGGCTCCCGGGTCGAGCACCGGCCCGGCCGCGGCGGACACCGGGGTCGCGCCGGGGCTGCCCCCGGGCGCCGGTCTGTCCGGTGCGCTGGGCGCCGCGAAGGTCCCGGGCGGCGCGGAGGACACGGCGCCGCCCAGGAGCGTGCCGATCACCGCCACAGCGGCAGCGGTGTTCCGCCTCCTACCCCTGAACTGCACGGAGCCTCCTCGTCCCGAAACGTCCCCCACTCGTACGAATGAGCCTGAGCCCACCATCCGTGCGGCTGGAGTGTCAATGCGGGTGGGTGATCTGCCCCGGATGCGGCAGGAATGCGGTGCCTCCGAGTGGGTATGGACGCGGTGTTCCCCGGCGGCGTCCCACCCTCGTGAACCACCCTTGTGCCCCAGTCTTCTGACTCATCCTCATGCCCTGATGCCCGCACGCACGAAGGAGCGCCCGCAGATGGACGACCTGGCCCGGCTCGCAGCCCAGTACGGAGTCGCCACCGACTACCGGCCCGCCGCGGACGTCACCGTCCCGGTGCCGGAGGCCACCGTCAGGGCGGTCCTCGGGCTGCTGGGGGTGGCCACCGACGACGCGGAGAGCATCCGGGTGTTCGCCGAGTCCGCCGCCCGGGAGGCGGCCGGGCGGCTGCTGCCGCCCACGGTGGTGCTCTGGCGGGGGGAGCGGGTGGCCCCGGAGCCCGCCGGGCTGCCCGCGGGTACCCGGGTGCGGGTGGTGGCCGAGGAGACGGGCGAGGTGCTCGCGTGGGGTCCCGCGCTGCCGCTGGGCGTCCATCGGCTCGTCGCCGAGGCGCCCGACGGGCGCAGCGCCGAGGCCACCCTGGTCGTGGCCCCGGAGCGGGCCCCGGCGGCGCCCGAGCGAGCCCACGGGCTGCTCGTCCAGCTCTACTCCCTGCTCTCCGAGCGCTCCTGGGGCATGGGCGACCTCGGCGACCTCGCGGAGCTCGCGCGCTGGGCGGGCCGTACCCACGGCGCCGGGTTCATCCAGGTCAATCCGCTGCACGCGGCCGTGCCCGGGGCCCCGACCGACCCGTCCCCGTACCGGCCGTCCTCGCGGCGCTTCCCGGACCCCGTCCACCTGCGGATCGAGGACGTCCCCGAGTACGCCGACTGCCCCCACCGTGAGGCCCTCGACGAGCTCGCCGCACGCGGCGGCGAGCTGCGCCGCCAGGTCCTGGAGAAGGGCGCGCTGATCGACCGCGACGCCGTCTGGGATCTCAAGCGAGCGGCTCTGGAGCTGCTGTACGCCGTGCCGCGCACGCCCGAACGCGAAGCCGCCTATCGGGCGTTCTGCGCCGAGCAGGGCGCCCCGCTGGACGTGCACGCCGTCTGGTGCGCCGGTCACGCGGGGGAGGAGGACCCGAAGGAGCGCAGCGATTTCCACCGCTGGCTGGTCTGGCTGACGGACGGCCAGCTCGCCGCCGCCCAGCGGGCCGCCCGCGAGGCCGGCATGAGCGTCGGCATCGTCCACGACCTCGCCGTCGGGGTGCACCCGCAGGGTTCCGACGTCTTCGGCTCGCCCTGCTACGCCCGGGACATCTCGGTCGGCGCGCCCCCGGACGCCTTCAACGCCCGCGGTCAGGACTGGGGGCTGCCCCCCTGGCGCCCCGACGTGCTGGCCGCCACCGGCTACGCCCCCTTCCGGTCCCTGCTGCGCGGGGTGTTCCGCTACGCGGGCGCGCTGCGGATCGACCATGTGATGGGGCTGTTCCGGCTCTGGTGGATCCCGGAGGGGACCCCGCCCGCGGAAGGGGCGTACGTCAGCTACGACGGTGAGGCCATGCTGGCGATCCTCGTCCTGGAGGCCCACCGGGCGGGCGCCCCGGTCATCGGCGAGGACCTCGGGACGGTGGAGCCCCGGGTCCGTCGGGAACTGGCCCGGCGCGGGGTGCTCGGCACCTCGGTGCTCTGGTTCGAGCGGGACTGGGACGGCGGCGGCGACCCGCTGGCCCCGCAGGCCTGGCGGGCCGACTGTCTGGCCACCGTCACCACGCACGACCTGCCGCCCACGGCCGCCAAGCTCGCCGGGGGCCATGTGGAACTGCGCGACCGGCTCGGCCTGCTGACCCGCCCGGCCGAGCTGGAGCGTGCCGAGGACGCCGCCGACACCGCCGAGTGGCTGGAGCTGTTGGACGGGCTGGGGTTGGACACCAAGGGCGAGGAGGCCGCCGTACGGGCCCTGTACGCCTTCCTGCTGCGCACCCCCGCGCGGCTGGTCGGCGTATGGCTGCCGGACGCGGTGGGGGACCGGCGGCCGCAGAACCTGCCGGGCACCTGGGACCAGTACCCCAATTGGCGGCTGCCGGTGGCCGATGCCGCGGGGCGGCCGCTGACGTTGGAGGAACTGGTGTCCTCGCCCCGGGCGAACGCCCTGCTGAGCGCGGTGGGGGAGGGCGTACGGCCCCGTACGGCACCCCCGGGCGCGCGCCCTGTTTAGGTGTTCGCTACGTTTGCACCGTGGACAAGAAGAACGCTCTGCGCGCCGGCGCCGTCACGGCCGGAACCGCGCTGATGATGCTGCTGATGACGTCTCCCGCCCTCGCGCTCACCCGCGACGACGGTGACGACCCGGGTCCGGGCCTGAGCATCGGCGAGACGGTCGGCCTGTACGTGGTCACGCCCCTCGTGATCTTCGCGGTCATCATCGGCCTGGTGATGGTCCTCGACAAGTCGGACAAGAAGCAGAAGCAGGCCTGATCCGGTCCGGCCCCACGGGGCCGGGACCAGCAGACCTTTCCCGGGCGCCGGGGGTCCGCACAGCCGTTCCGAATCGGCCGTGCGACGCCCCCCGGCGCCTTGTCGTGTCCTCAGCCGACTCCAGTCGACTTCAGCCGATCTCGGCGGTCCTCAGATGCCGGCCAGGAGCCGGCGGAGCAGACCGGTGAGCACGACGACCTCGTCGTCGGTCAGCCCGGTGAGCGCGGCGCGTTGTACTTCGAGCCCGGCGCCGACGGCCTCGTCGATGAGGGCCAGGCCGCGGTCGGTGATCGTCACCTGGAGCCCCCGCCGGTCGTGCGGATCGGGCTTGCGGCACAGCAGCCCGGCCTTCTCCAGCTTGTCCAGACGCCCGGTCATGCCGCCCGTGGTGAGCATGAGGGTGGCCGAGAGCTGCCGGGGTGAGAGCGTGTACGGCTCGCCCGACCGGCGCAGCGTGGCCACGACGTCGAACTCGCCGCGCGAGATGCCGAAGCGCGCGTAGCACTCCTCCATCGCGTCGCCCATCGTCCTGGCGATCCGGTAGATGCGTCCGAAGACGGCCATGGGGGCCGTTTCCAGGTCGGGGCGCACGGCGAACCACTGGGCCGTGATCGCATCCACTGCGTCCTTGTCGTCACTCATGCGTGCAGTATCCGGCCTCCCCGAGATCGTTCGCAAGAAAGTTGCTTGACGATAAGTAGCTTAGCGATAAGCTACTTATCAGCAACCGAGTCCGGGGGAGAGGTCATGACGGTGTTCATGAGGAAGACAGCCGCGTCAGGGGAAGCGAAGGTCGCGGGGGAGCGGTCGCTGCTCCTCGGGATCGGTATCAGCGCGGTCGGGATCGGCATGTACGTCCCCTTCTCGCTGGTCTTCTTCCACCACGTCACCGGCCTCTCCCTCACCGTCGTCGGCCTGGTCATGACGGTCACCGGGCTGGCCGGGCTCGGGTTCATGCCGCTGGCCGGCACGGCCGTCGACCGGTTAGGCGCCAAGCGGGTCAACCTGGTGCTCTACGGGATACGGGCGCTCGGCTTCGCCCTCTACCCCTTCGCGAGCTCCCTGCCCGCCTTCGCCGCCGTCGCCCTCGTCACCGCCCTCGCCGACCGCTCCTTCTCCGTCGTCCAGCAGTCCCTGATCGGCGAGGTGGCGCGGGGCGCCGCCCGCGACCGGCTCCAGGCGTCCACCCGGGCCCTGCAGAACGCCGGGATGGGTGCGGGCGCCCTGCTCGTCACCGGGGTGCTGGCCCTGTGGGGCACCGGCGGATTCACGTACACCGCCTGGGGCAACTCCCTGGCCTTCGCCCTCGCCGGACTGCTCGTCGCCCGGGTACGGGCGGTCCGGGTGGTCCCGACGGCCGGTGCCGCAGGTACCGCAGGTGCCGCCGGTGCCCCGGCGGCCGGATCCGCCGGATACCGCACCGTCCTGCGCGACCGCCCCTTCCTCGGGCTCACCGCCGCCAACTTCCTCACCGCGCTGGGCTACTCCGCCCTCTCCGTCCTCTTCCCGCTCTACCTCTCCACCTGGCTCAGGGCCCCCGACTCCCTCACCGGAGCCGCCTTCACCGTCAACACCGTGCTGTGCGCCGGGATCGGCGTACTGGTCGCGGGCCGGGTCCGCCGCTCCGGCGCCCGCCGCACCCGCTCGGCCGCCCTCGGCGCCGTGCTCTTCGCCGCCGCCTTCGTCGGGCAGATCGCGCTGGGCACACTCCGACCCGGCCGGACCGCCACCCTGATCGCCCTGCTGGTCATCGTCGTCGTCTACACCCTCGGCGAGCTCGTCCACAGCCCCTCCGGCGGCGCCCTGTCGGTCTCCGCCGCCCCCGAGGCCGTCCGCGGCCGCTACCTGGCCACCTACCAGCTGTCCTACTCGCTGGCCGGTGCGCTCGCCCCCTCCCTCTTCACCGCCCTGCTCGCCGTCGACGGCCGCCTGCCCTGGGCCGTCCTGGCCGTCGCCGCCCTCGGCGCCGCCCTCGCGCTGCTCCGACTGGAACGGCACCTGCCGGCCGAGGCCGTGCACGCCGAGCCCCCGGTGGTCCGGGGCGCCGCTGCCCGGCCGGTCCCGGTGACCGCCGCGGCCTGAGCCCGGCCCCGGCCCCGGCCCCGGCCCTCCCCTTGCCTTCCCTCGTCCTCACTCGTCTTCCCTCGTCCGATCCAGGAGCCCCCGCCATGAAGCGCTCGGCCACCGTCGTCCTGACCGCACTCGCCCCCATCTCCTGGGGTTCCACCTACGCCGTCGCCACCGAACTGCTGCCGCCCGACCGGCCGCTGTTCACCGGGGTCATGCGGGCCCTGCCCGCCGGACTGTTACTGACCGCCCTGGCCCGCACCCTGCCCAAGGGGCAGTGGTGGTGGAAGTCCGCCGTCCTCGGCATCCTCAACATCGGCGCCTTCTTCCCGCTGCTGTTCCTCTCCGCCTACCGGCTCCCCGGCGGTGTCGCGGCCGTACTGGGTGCCGCCGGCCCGCTGTTCGTCGTAGGACTGGCCGCGCTCCTCCTCGGGGAGCGGGCGAGCCTGCGCACCGTACTGGCCGCCGTCGTCGGGGCGTTCGGCGTGAGCATGGTGGTCCTGACCGCCGAGGCCCGGCTCGACGCGGTCGGCGTCGTCGCCGGTGTGATCTCCTCCGCCTCCATGGGCGCCGGCACCGTGATGACCAAGCGCTGGGGCCGCCCGGAGGGCGTGGGCCCGCTGGCGATGACCGGCTGGCAGCTCACCGCGGGCGGACTGTTCATCATCCCCGTCGCCGCACTCGTCGAGGGCGCCCCGCCCGCGCTCGACGGCAAGGCCTTCCTCGGCTACGGCTACATGATGCTGATCAACACCGGGATCGCGTACTGGCTCTGGTTCCGCGGCATCGGCACCCTCAGCGCCACCTCGGTCACCCTCCTCGGCCCGCTCTCCCCGCTCACCGCCGCCGTCATCGGCTGGGCCGCCCTCGGTCAGGCGCTGTCGCCCGTGCAGCTCGTCGGGATGGCGATCGCTTTCGGGGCCACCGTCGCCGGCCAGCTGGTGGCCGCCCGCGCCGTCCGACCGTTCAGTTCTACTGAAAAGAATGATCAGAACATTTCGATGGACCTGACGGATGGGACGGTGCGACGGTAGTCCCCACACCCCACCGACCCACCCCGAGGAGCAGACCCACAGTGGCCGTCATGGACCGCGTCCGTACCGTCTCGCAAGCCAAGCCCGGCAGCACGGAGAAGAAGGGTGCCGCCGGGTTCGGCGTGCTCCTCGCCCTGCTCGCGACGGTCGTCTGGTCCGGCAGCTTCGTCGCCACCCGGGGCATGGCCGAGACCGTCCCACCGGTCCAGGCGGTCTTCTGGCGCTGGATCATCGCCCTGCTCGCGGTCGCCCCCTTCGCCGCCCGTCAGGCCTGGCAGCAGCGGGCCCTGATCCGGCGGCACCTCGGCTTCATCGCCCTCGCCTCGCTGTTCGGCGTCACCCTCTACAACACGCTCGTGCACCAGGCCGGACTGACCACCTCCGCCTCCAACATGGGCATGATCATGGCCGCCTCGCCCGTCATCATGGCGCTCTACGCCCGCTTCGGTGGCGAACGGCTCGGCGCACGCCGGACCTTCGGCATCCTGCTGGCCGCCCTCGGGGTGCTGCTGCTCGTCGGGGACGGCTCGATCGGCTTCGACTTCGGCGCCGGAGACCTGTGGATGTTCGCCGCCGCCCTTTCCTTCGCCACGTACAGCGCCCTGCTCAAGCGCAAGCCCGCCGAACTCGGCGGACCGGCCTTCCTGATCACCACCTTCGTGCTCGGCGCACTGATGCTGGCCCCCGCCTATGCCGTCTCCCTCTCCGTCCAGGGCGGCTTCGAGGTCACCGCCGGGACGGTCGGACCGCTGCTGTACGTCGGGGTGTTCTCCTCGGCCGTCGCCTTCTTCGCCTGGAACAAGGCCGTCTCGATGATCGGCGCCGCCCGCGCGGGAGTCGTCTACTACCTCCAGCCGGTGTGCGTGGCCGGGCTCGGCTTCCTGCTCCTGGGCGAGCGGACCGGACCGGCGCAGCTGCTCTGCATGGCGCTCATCCTCGGCGGAGTCGGGCTGGGGAGTGCCCGGCGGTAGGTTCGGGCCCATGACCGAGTGGGACATCAAGAAGCTGCGGATCCTGCGGGCCCTCGCCGAACAGGGGACCGTGACCCGGGCGGCCGAGGCGCTCCACATGACGCCCTCGGCCGTTTCGCAGCAACTGACGAACCTGGCCCGGCAGCTCGGCGTGGTGCTGCTGGAGGCCGAGGGCCGCCGGGTGCGGCTCACGGACGCGGCCCACCTCGTCCTACGGCACACGGAGGCGGTGTTCGCGCAGCTGGAGCGGGCCGACGCGGAACTGGCCGGCTACCTCGCGGGTGACACGGGCGAGGTACGGGTGGGCGCCTTCTCCACCGCGGTACCGGCGCTCGTGGTGCCGGCGGTGGCCGCGCTGCGGCGGACCCACCCAGGAGTGGAGGTCCGGGTCCGGGAGACGGAGGCGGCCGAGGCCTACGAGCTGCTGTCGGCCGGGGGTGTGGACCTGGCGCTGTCCCTCACCGCCCACGCGCCGACCGCGCGCGATCCCCGGTTCACCCGGGTGGCGCTCCTGGAGGACCCGCTGGACGTGGCGCTCCCGCCGGGCCATCCGCTGGCGGCCGCGGCCGATCTGCGGCTGGCGGACCTGTCCGGCGACCCGTGGATCTACGGGGGCAGCGGCCCCTGGTCGGAGATCGCCCGGTCCGCGTGCGAGGCGGCGGGCTTCGTCCCGGAACAGGCGCACTCGGCGTCCGGCTGGACCGCGATCCTGGCCATGGTCGAGGCGGGGATGGGGGTGGCCCTGGTCCCCAGGATGGTGTCGAGCCGTGCCTCCGGGGGGACGGTCCGGGTCCTCACCCACGACCGCCCGACCCGCCACGTGATCGCGGCGGTCCGCCGAGGCGCCGAGTCCGCGCCTGCCCTGTCCCACGTCCTGGCGGCCCTGCGCGAAGTGGCCTCGGCCCGGCGGTAGGGGTGGCCGGGCTCCGCCCGGACCCGGTCCTCAAACGCCGGACGGGCTGAAAAACCAGCCTCGCCGGCGTTTGAGGCGCGGGGTCCGGGGCGGAGCCCCGGCTACGGTGCGAGCCGTCAGACCTGAGCGGCAGCGGCGTCCGCGGCCTGGGCCTTCAGCGCGCGCTCGACGCCCGCACGGGACTCCGAGATCAGCCGGCGCAGGGCCGCGTTCGGCTCGGCCGAGGCCAGCCACGCGTCCGTCGCGTCCAGCGTCGCCTGCGAGACCTGCAGCGCCGGGTAGAGACCCACCGCGATCTGCTGGGCGATCTCGTGGCTGCGGTTCTCCCAGACGTCCTTGACCGCCGAGAAGAACTTCTCGGTGTACGGGGCCAGCAGCTCGCGCTGGTCGGTCTGGACGAAGCCGCCGATCACCGCCTCCTGGACCGCGTTCGGCAGGTCGCCGGACTCCACCACCGAGGCCCACGCCTCGGCCTTGGCCTCCGCCGTCGGGCGCGCCGCCCGGGCGGTCGCCGCGTGGCGCTCGCCGGCCGCCGTGGCGTCCCGCTGCAGCTCCGCCGCGATGGCCGGCTCCCCGGCGACACCCGTCGCGACGAGCCGCTCCAGGAAGGTCCAGCGCAGCTCGGTGTCGACGGCCAGGCCCTCGATCTCGGCCGCGCCGTCCAGCAGCGCCGACAGGTAGGTCAGCTGACCCTCGGTGCGGGCCGTGGCCGCGAAGGCCCGCGCCCACGCCAGCTGGTGGTCGCCCGCCGGCTCGGCGCCGCGCAGGTGCTCCAGCGTGGCCTCGGTCCAGGCCGCCAGGCCCTCCTCCCGCCACGCCGGGGCGGCGTACAGGTCGATGGCCAGCTTCACCTGGCGGTGCAGCGACTGGACCACGCCGATGTCGGACTCCTTGCCGATGCCCGAGAGGACCAGCGCGAGGTAGTCGCGGGTGGCGAGCTCGCCGTCGCGGGTCATGTCCCAGGCCGAGGCCCAGCACAGGGCGCGCGGCAGGGACTCGGTGAAGTCGCCGATGTGCGCGGTGACGGTGGCCAGGGACTCCTCGTCCAGGCGGACCTTCGCGTACGACAGGTCGTCGTCGTTCAGCAGGAAGACCGCCGGACGGGTGCGGCCGACCAGCTCCGGCACCGTGGTGAGCGCGCCGTCGATGTCCAGCTCGATCCGGTCGGTGCGCACGAGGGCGCCGTCCTGGAGCTCGTACAGGCCGACCGCGATGCGGTGCGGGCGCAGGGTGGACTCGCCCTTGGCGCCGGCGGGCAGCGCGGGCGCCTCCTGGCGGATGCCGAAGGCGGTGATCACACCGTTCTCGTCGGTGGTGACCTCCGGGCGCAGGATGTTGATGCCGGCCGTCTCCAGCCACGCCTTCGACCAGGCGGCCAGGTCGCGGCCCGAGGTCTCCTCCAGAGCGCCCAGCAGGTCGGACAGGCGCGTGTTCCCGAAGGCGTGCGCCTTGAAGTACGCCTGCACGCCCTTGAAGAAGGCGTCCGTGCCGACGTAGGCGACGAGCTGCTTGAGCACCGAGGCGCCCTTGGCGTACGTGATGCCGTCGAAGTTGACCATGACGTCGTCGAGGTCACGGATGTCGGCCATGATCGGGTGCGTGGAGGGCAGCTGGTCCTGCCGGTACGCCCAGGTCTTCATGGAGTTGGCGAAGGTGGTCCACGCGTGCGGCCACTTCGAACCCTCGGCGTAGGCCTGGCAGGCGATCGAGGTGTAGGTCGCGAAGGACTCGTTCAGCCACAGGTCGTTCCACCACTCCATGGTGACCAGGTCGCCGAACCACATGTGCGCCAGCTCGTGGAGGATCGTCTCCGCGCGCACCTCGTACGCCGCGTCCGTCACCTTCGAGCGGAAGACGTACTGGTCGCGGATGGTGACCGCGCCCGCGTTCTCCATGGCGCCCGCGTTGAACTCCGGGACGAAGAGCTGGTCGTACTTGGCGAAGGGGTACGCGTAGGCGAACTTCTCCTGGAACCAGTCGAAGCCCTGCCGGGTGACGTCGAAGATCGCGTCCGCGTCGAGGAACTCGGCGAGCGAGGGACGGCAGTAGATGCCGAGCGGTACGGACTGGCCGTCCGGGCCCTCGTAGGAGCTGTGCACCGCGTGGTACGGACCGACGATCAGCGCGGTGATGTACGAGGAGATGCGCGGGGTGGGCTCGAAGCGCCAGACGTTGTCCTTGACGTCCGCGGCCTCGGGGGTCGGGGAGTTCGAGATGACCGTCCAGCCCTCGGGGGCCGTCACGGTGAACTGGAACGTGGCCTTCAGGTCGGGCTGCTCGAAGCTGGCGAAGACCCGCCGCGCGTCCGGTACCTCGAACTGGGTGTAGAGATAAGCCTGCTGGTCGACCGGGTCGACGAAGCGGTGGAGGCCCTCACCGGTGTTCGTGTAGGCGCAGTCCGCGACGACCCGGAGCTCGTTGGCACCGGCCGCCAGGTCGTTCAGCGCGATCCGGGAGTCGTGGAAGACGGCGGCGACGTCCAGCGACCTGCCGTTGAGGACGACCTCGTGCACGGCCGGAGCGACCAGGTCGATGAAAGTCTCACCCCCGGCCTCGGTCGACTGGAAGCGCACGGTGGTCACGGACGGGTAGGTGCCACCCTCCTGCGCGCCGCTGAGATCGAGTTCGATCTCGTAGGAGTCGACGGTCAGCAGCTTTGCCCGCTGCTGAGCCTCTTCACGGGTGAGATTCGTGCCAGGCACGCGTTCATCTCCTTCGATGGTGACGTTGCCCGGCCATCCTGCCATCCGGACAACCTCACCGCCTCGGAGTAATCCACGGGCGAAAAAACGCGCGAGGACGGCACCGTGACGGTGCCGCCCTCGCGTCGGGTGAGCGGGATCAGCCGCGCAGCTCCTCGGCCACGAGCTCGGCGATCTGCACCGCGTTCAGCGCCGCGCCCTTGCGGAGGTTGTCGTTGGACAGGAACAGCGCGAGGCCGTTCTCCACCGTCTCGTCGGAGCGGATGCGGCCCACGTACGAGGCGTCCTTGCCCGCCGCCTGCAGGGGGGTCGGGATCTCCGAGAGCTCGACGCCCGGGGCGTCCGCCAGCAGCTCGTAGGCGCGCTCGACGCTGATCGGGTTCGCGAAGCGGGCGTTGACCTGCAGGGAGTGGCCGGAGAAGACCGGGACGCGCACGCAGGTGCCGGAGACCTTGAGCCCCGGGATCTCCAGGATCTTGCGGGACTCGTTGCGGAGCTTCTGCTCCTCGTCGGTCTCGAAGGAGCCGTCGTCGACCAGGTTGCCGGCGAGCGGGACCACGTTGTAGGCGATCGGGCGCTTGTAGACCGCCGGCTCGGGGAACTCCACCGCGTCGCCGTCGAAGGTCAGCTGGTCCGCGGCCTCGGCCACCGCGCACGCCTGGCCCTTGAGCTCGGCCACACCGGCGAGGCCCGAGCCGGAGACGGCCTGGTAGGTGGTGGCGATCAGCGCGGTCAGGCCGGCCTCGTCGTGCAGCGGGCGCAGTACCGGCATCGCGGCCATGGTGGTGCAGTTCGGGTTCGCGATGATGCCCTTGGGGCGGTTCTTGATCGCGTGCGGGTTGACCTCGGAGACCACGAGGGGGACCTCGGGGTGGCTGCGCCAGGCGGAGGAGTTGTCGATCACGACGGCGCCCTGGGAGGCGACCTTCTCGGCCAGGGCGCGCGAGGTGGCGCCGCCGGCGGAGAAGAGCACGATGTCCAGGCCCGCGTAGTCGGCCGTGGAGGCGTCCTCGATGGTGATCTCCTGGCCCTCCCACGTGAGGGTGGAGCCCGCGGAACGGGCCGACGCGAACAGCCGCAGCTCGTCCACCGGGAACTTCCGCTCGGCGAGGATGCCGCGCATGACTCCGCCGACCTGTCCGGTGGCTCCGACGATTCCGACCCTCACGGTGACTCCTTTTGGTACGTACGACGCGGGCGCGCGTGTAGCCATCATGCGTTCGACCCCACGAGCCTTGTCCAATCCATTGTCCGAGGTACGGACGGTGTCTCGGATGTGAACCTCTGTGGCGCGTTCGTGGCGGGCGCGTCGCAGGGCCTCCGAGCACCCGTTTTGCCTGGTCGGAGCCGGTCGGCGGCCGGTCCGTCGCGTCCGCTTTCCGGACGTGACCGACCGGAGGGCGGACCACCGTTCCGCGGGACCCCGAACGGCCCGAGGGGGCGGTGCTCGTCAGAGCACCGCCCCCTCGGGTTCGTCCGGCCGCAGGGTCCTACGGGAGGACCTTCTCGATCTGGACGCTGCCGGTGCCGGCGGCGGTGCCGCGGGCGTTGAGCAGCTGGACCTGGCCGAAGAACTGCCGGCCCTCGGGGGCCGGGCTGGTGACCAGGACGTTCGCCGAGACCTGCGCGGTGGCGCCGGTGGCGAGGTTCACCGTGGCGGCCTCGTCGACCTGGACGGAGCCCAGGGCGGCCGAGAAGAACACGTCGCGGTAGTCGTACGTGGTGGTGCCGGACGGGATCGCGTAGCCGATCACCTTGACGGTGTAGGTGCCCGCGGCCGGGTTGACCAGGCTCACGGCTTCCTCGGAGTCGCCGTCGGCGGCCGAGCCGACCTTGATGCCGTCCTTGTAGACCTCCAGGTCGAGGTCGGCGGCGGTGTCGGACACCTTGCCGATCGCGACGTCGAGGCGCGAGGTGCCCGCGGGCACCACGATCTCGGTGGAGTGGGTCTCACCGGGGGTGATGGTCGGCTTGGCGACCTTCGCGGAACCGAGCGGACCGCCGACGAGCTTGCCGCCGGAGATGGCCGCGCCCGCGTTCTTGACGCTCCACTGGACCGGGGCGGGGGTGCCCTGCTTCACCTCGGGCAGAACCTTGACCGCGGGGTCGAAGGCCGCGCCGAGCACGGAGACGTCCAGCTTGAACGGGTTGTCGAGCACCGGAGAGGTACGACGGGCCTCGACCTCGATCTCCCAGACACCCGGGGTGGGCTCGGGGTACGAGCGCACGTCGGGGCGGCAGGTGTTGGCCGGGTTGTCGTAGTTCGGGTAGCAGTTGGTCGTCGCCGTCGGGTCCACCGGGGTGCCGTACGGGTGGATCGCGATGAAGCGCGTCTGGCTGCCGGCCGCGAGACCGCCGAGGGCCACCTCGAGGCTCTTGGCGCCCGCCGGGACGGTCACGAAGTACGACTTGTGGCTGTTGCGCTGCACCGAGGAGGACTGCGACAGGGCGAACGACGGCGCGGCCAGGGGGGCGGAAGCCACGACGGTCGTCAGGATCTGCTTGTCGATGCCCTCGGTGGTCTCGTCGTCCAGCTGCAGGATGCCGCTGTGGACGCCCGCCGACTTGGCGTTGGCCTCGACCTTGATGGTGACGGGCTTGTTCAGCGGCAGGGTGACGTAGTCGTAGCCGCCGATGACCTTGAAGGTCCCGTCGTTGTTGCGCCAGCTCAGGTCGTGCCGGGTGCCGTACTTGACGCCCGTGGTGCGGGTGACGACGACGTCGTAGACCTTCTTCTGGCCGACCTTGAGGCCGCCCTCACGGTCGTACAGGCCGGTGCCGAAGCCCGGGGTCTTCAGGAACTGGTCGATCGCGGTGTCGACCGGAGCCTTGACGGTGAACTCGTTGGCCTTCGCGTCGCGCTGGACGGACTCCCACGCGCCGGGGATGTCGATCAGACCCGAACCCTGCGCGTGCGCGGGGACGTTGTCGATCTTCTTGGCGGCCGTGGTGAGCGCGACCCGCAGGGAGGCCGGCGTCAGCTTGATGTTGTGCTGCTTGGCGGCCGAGATCAGCAGGGCGCTGGCGCCCGCTGCCTGCGGCGAGGCCATCGAGGTGCCCTGGAGCATGCCGTAACCGGCCGGCAGGGTGTAGCCGGCCTCCTTCACCGGGGCGCCGGGCAGCCAGGTCTGGATGGTGTTGATGGCCGCGCCGGGGGCGCTGATGGTCGGCGTGAAGCCGCCGTCCTCACGCGGACCGCGCGAGGAGAAGGGGAACATGTTGTACTTCGCGCTCACACCGGAGCCGTAGTTGGCGGCCCAGGTCTCCTTGGAGACCGACGCGCCCACGGAGATGACCTTGTCCGCGAGGGCCGGGTCGCCGATGGTGTTGACGCCCGGGCCCGAGTTGCCGGCCGAGATGACCAGCTGGACGCCGTAGGTGTCGATGAGGTTCCTGTAGAGCTCGGAGCGCGCGTTGTTGCCGTCGTTCAGCGCCGGCAGGCCACCGATGGACATGTTGACGATGTCCACGCCACGGTTGACGACGAGGTCGATCATGCCCTCGGTCAGCGCGATGTTGGTGCAGCCGCCGGACCAGGAGCAGGCGCGCGAGGAGACGAGCTTGGCGCCGGGCGCCTCGCCGTTCATCTTGCCGCCGAAGAGGCTGTTGGCGGCGGTGATGCCGGCGACGTGGGTGCCGTGCTCGGACTCGATGATGCCGACGTTGACGAAGTCGGCCTTCTTGCCGACCCAGTCACCGCCCAGCGGATCCATCGGGACGTCCTTGCGGATCTCGATCACGAACGGGATGCGCTCGGCGACGTCGGTCGCCGGGTTGTCCGTGCCGAAGTAGCCGATCTGGTAGCCGTCCTTGTACGGCTTCATCGGCTCGTTGTTCGTGAAGTCGCCGTCCTGGTCGGTGTCGACGCGGACGGTGCCGGCGGCGGCGTCGTAGAGCAGGCCGAACCGGTCGGTGGTGTCACCGTCGCGGTTGACGTCGCCGGCCATGTCACCGGTGGCGGTGATGGACTCGGTGAAGCGGCTCCACTGGAAGCTGCCCTCCGGGGCCTTCCAGCTCTGACCGCCCGCGGTGAAGCTACCGCCGCTGGAGGTGACCGGGGTGATCTGGGGGCGCCAGGTGGCGTCGTTGTCCGTGATCGGGTCGGTCGCCGTGACCCAGTCGACGATCTTGCGCTCGCCGGTGGTGGTCTTCTGCAGGGCCGGGTGACCGAGGTCGATGCCCGAGTCCATGATGCCGATGGTGACGCCGCGGCCGTCGGCCTGCGGGTTGTCCTTCACGAAGTCGACCGCGCCGGTCTCGAAGGACGGGTTGTACGGGTTCTTCGCGGGGGTGTTCTTGTCCGGCGCCGCGTAGGTCTCGGCGGCGGTCTTCTTCACCGCGCCGGTCGAGCGGTCCGCCTCGGGGCGCGGGTCCGGCAGTTGGATCTCGTGCCGCAGGTCGATGCCGTGCACCGAGGACAGCTTGGCGGCCGCCTTGAGTGCGGCGTCGGCCTTGCCGGTGGGCAGGGTGGCGCGCACGTAACCGAGGTTGTCGTACGTCTGGCCCACCGAGGCGCCCTGGACCGAGCCGAGCTGGTCCGCCACCTGCTTGGTCTGGCCGGGAGCGGTCGCGACCATGACGGTGACGTTGGCGTCACCCTTGGCCTTGGCCTGCTGCAGCAGTTCGGCGTCGGCCGAACCGAGCTTCTGCTCCGCGGACTTGACCGCGGGCGAGGTGCCCGGGGTGTCCGCGCCGGTCGCCGCGAGGACGGGCCCGGCGCCGGTGGCCGCGAGAGCGGCGACCAGACCGGCCGCGGCCGCGACGCGCGCGACGCGTCTGGCCCCGGATATGGAGCTGGGGGATTCGAGGGTCATCAGCATCCCTGGTAAGTGAAAGATACGGTCCGGATTTCGGTGCCGGATGACCGGTCAGCTTGGCCTAAGCGACAGCTCTTTGGGGAGAGTTGTCATTGACCGAGACCTGTCATGGCGGACTCCCGCCGGCGCGAAGAATGCGCCGGCACGGCCCAACCGGGGCACAGTGGTGCGAACCGCAGGGGCTGATCGATCGATTTATCGACTTGGCGGCCCTACGTCAGCACCGGGACGCGACAGCGCCCCGGTGCGGGTGTGACAGATTTCGCGCGCTCAGCGCTCGCGCGTGCGCGCGTAATGACGTGAGGCTTTCGCCCGGTTTCCACAGGCGGCCATCGAGCACCAGCGACGCGTGCCGTTGCGCGAGGTGTCGTGGAAGTGCAGGACGCAGGTCTCGGAGGCGCACTTGTGGATCCGCTCGGGCGTGGAGCCCAGCAGTTCCAGGTAGTTCCTGGCCGCCGTCCAGGCCGGACCCCAGGTGGGGTCGTCGAACTCGGCGCGCTCGCCCGGCCCTTCGGCGGTCAGGGTGGCGCGGATGCGTCCGTGCTCCAGCACGGCGTCGATCAGGGCGATCGCGCTCTCGTCGGTCGGGTCCGCGACGGCGCGGGCCAGGGCCTCGCGCGCGGTCATCAGATGGACGAGGGTCGCCGCGTCGGCCCGGAAGCGACCGGCCAGACCGGTGCTCTCCAACCAGACCGCCAGCCCTTCGACGCGGCTCAGCCCGAAGGCCCCCGCGAAGAGGTCGACCAGTTCCCCCTCGCGCATCCAGCGGGTGTTGAGCAGATCGAGGGCGATCGGCTCCCCGATCAGGGGCCGTGCGTCCGCCGTCGCCATGTCCGTCTCCTCGCTCGCTAACCCCTCAAGAGTACGTGAGCGGTTGACACGGATCGACCTAACCTTTAAATTGAATTTAGAAGGTTAGTCATTGTGGAATGATCTCTGCGGAGGACCCGTCATGAGCACCGTCATCAGCAAGCTCCGTACCGGGCACGTCGGCCTGAACGTCACCGATCTGGAGCGCTCGCTCGCCTTCTACCGGGACGCCCTCGACTTCCAGGTGCTCGGCGAGGGCAAGGAGGAGGGCCGCCGCTTCGCCTTCCTCGGCCGGGACGGCGAGCTCGTCCTCACGCTCTGGCAGCAGGCCGACGGTGCCTACGCCCCGGCCGCGGCCGGACTGCACCACCTGGCGTTCTCGGCCGACGCCGTCGAGGAGGTGCGCGCGTACGAGGAGCGGCTGCGCGGCCTGGGCGTCGCGTTCGCCTACGAGGGCGTCGTCGCGCACCGCGAGGGCGCGGCCTCCGGCGGCATCTTCTTCCACGACCCCGACGGCATCCGCCTGGAGATCTCCGTGCCGACCGGTGCCGAGGATGCGCCCGCCCCCACCGCGGGGGCGCCGACCTGCGGGTTCTTCTAATGAGTGGCGTCTACCACCGGGGGTCGCTGGCGGTGCAGGAGCGGGTCGGCGTGCGCGGGCCGGCCGAGCACGTCGGCCGCTCGATCGGTACGGGCATCCGTGACGTCGCCGCGGCCTTCCTGGAACTCCAGCCGCACCTGGTCGTCGGGGCCGCCGACGGCGCCGGCCGGGTGTGGGCCTCCCTGCTCACCGGCCCGCCCGGCTTCGTGCGGGCCACCGGCCCGCACCGGATCTCCGTGGCGGGAGGAGCCCCCGCCGGAGACCCCCTCGCAAAGGCACTGGCCACGGACGGGACGCGGATCGGGACCATCGCGCTCGATCCGCGCACCCGGCGCCGGATGAGGCTGAACGGAACCCTCGCGGCGACACCCCGGGGCTTCGCCGTCGAGGCCGAGCGGGTCTTCGCCAACTGCCCCAAGTACCTGCAGAAGCGGCAGCCGCTGGAACGCGTCGCGGAGGGGAGCGGAGTCGTGCGCCGGGGGGAGGCGCTCACCCCCGACCAGCGGCGGACCGTAGAGGGCGCCGACACCTTCTTCGTCGCCACCACGGCGGAGGCGGACGGGGTCGACGCCAGTCATCGGGGCGGGCTGCCGGGCTTCGTGGAGGTGCTCTCGCCGGTCGAACTGGCCTGGCCGGACTACGCGGGCAACGCCATGTTCCTGACGCTGGGGAACCTGACGGTCGACCCACGGGCCGGGCTGCTCTTCCCGGACTGGGAGAGCGGGGCCGTCCTTCAGCTCAGCGGCCGCGCCCGGACGGAGTTCGGGGCCGACGGGAGCCGCCGCACCCACTTCCGGGTGGAGTCGGTGGTGGAGAGCGTGCATCCGGGGCGGCTGCTCTGGAGTACCCCGGAGTACTCGCCTCACCTGGGCAGTACGACCAGGTAGGCGGCGGGTTCCCGGTCGTCGGCGGCGGTCAGGGCGGTCCGGATCACCGCGGCCTGCTGCTCGGGCCAGTCGCGGAGCTTGCGCGGGGTGATGTGGATGACGGTCACCCCGAGCCGCTCCAGCGTCTCGCGCTTGCGCACCGACTCGGACCACTGCTCGTCCTCGCCCTGACGCGGGGCCCGGGTGTCGATCTCCACGGCGACGGAGTGCTCGGGCCAGTACGCGTCGACACCGCCGAGGTGCGGGCCGCCCGGCAGTCGAAGGTCGACGTTCCAGACCGGGTCGGGGAGCTCGTAGCCGCGTACGACGTGGTACAGCCGGTCCTCGGCGATGGCCCGCCCCTCCGCGAGCAGCGATTCGACGGCGTCGACCACGTGCGGCCGGTTCAGCAGCCGGGCCACGGTCAGCTCCCGGACGACGGCGGCCGGTTCGCAGTGCCCGCCGCGGACGGCCTCGCTCAGCAGACGGCGCACAGTCCCGGCGTCGGAGAGCTGGGTGACGGCGTCGGCGACGGCCCGGGCGACGGGAGCCACCGGCAGCCCGGTCACCTCCTGCGACCGCGGCGGGGTGTGCGTCCGTACGATCCGCACGTCCCCGGTGGAGCGCAGCCGCCGGGTGCCGGGCACGAGCACGTCGATGTGCGAGAGGGCGAGCAGCGGGGGCGCCGAGCTGAACCGGTACAGGGCCAGCGCCGCCAGCCCGGTGATCATGGCCTCGCCGCCGGCGCGCCGGCCCGCGTACAGCAGCGCCGCGTGCAGCCGCTCCTCGCTGGTCGCGGGACCGGGGTGGAGCAGGAACACCCCGGGCAGGATCTGCTGCCAGGACCGCTCGGTCGCGTCGGAGGCGGTGACGCCGTGCTCGCGCAGCTGTGCGAGGGTCAGCACGCGGGGGCGGCTGCCGGTGAGGTGGGCGAGGGGGAGGGGTGCGTTGTGGTTCATGACGCGGTGATTCCCTCAGGCCATGGCCTTGCTAACCCCTGTTACACGCTCGTCGACAAATCCGGACAAGCCGGGGCTAAAGTACGGGCGTTCGACTGCCGATGGGATGCGCCCGTACGGGCTACCGCTGCCCGGACCCGGTCCTCAAACGCCGGACGGGCTGAAAACTCAGCCTCGCCGGCGTTTGAGGCGCGGGGTCTGGGGCGGAGCCCCAGCAGCGGCGCCGCGGGCTAGGCGCCGGCCGCCCCGGCGTCGCAGGCCTGGGCGCGCAAGGCCCGGGCCAGGTCGTCGTGGGCCTCCAGGACCAGCCGGCGCAGGGCCGGCGGCGCCGCGGGGTGCTCGGAGAGCCAGGCGTCCGTCGCCGAGACGGTGGACGCCGAGTCCTGCAGCGACGGGTACAGCCCCTTCACCACGTCCATGGCGATCTGGATCGACCGGTCCGCCCACACCCGTTCGATCACCTCGAAGTAGCGCCCCGCGTAACCCGCCAGCAGGCCCCGCTGCGAGGACTGCTGCATGCCCGCGATCGTCGCCTCCACCAGCGCGTTCGACAGCGCGTCCGACTCGACCACCGCCGCCCACGCCTGGTCCTTCACCGCCTGCGAGGGCCGCGCCGCCAGGCACCGCACCTGGTGTCGCTTGCCCGAGGCCGTGTCGTCGCGCGCCAGTTCGGCGGCCAGCACGGCCTCGTCCACGGCCCCGTGCGCGGCCAGCGGCAGCAGGAAGTCCCAGCGCAGCTCCTGGTCCACGTCCAGCCCGTCGATCCGGGCCGAACCCTCCAGCAGCCCCAGCAGCAGCTGGAAGTCGCCCTCTGTCGCCGCGCTCGCCGCGAAGAAGCGGGCCCACGTCAGCTGGTGCTCCGACCCCGGTGCCGCGTTCCGCAGCTCGTGCAGCGCACCCGCCGCCAGCTGCCGGCCGCCCTGCTCGCGCCAGGCGGGCGCCGCGTAGTGGGTGACCGAGGTCAGGGCCTGCGTGTGCAGCATCTGCAGGACGCCGACGTCGCTCTCGCGGCCCGCGTGCGCGAGGACCAGCGAGACGAAGTCCCGGGCCGGCATCAGACCGTCGCGGGTCAGGTTCCACAGCGCCGACCAGCAAAGGGCCCGCGCGAGCGGGTCCGTCAGATCGCCGAGGTGCGCCCGCAGGGTCTCCAGCGAGCCCTCGTCGAAGCGGATCTTGCAGTAGGTGAGGTCCTCGTCGTTGACCAGGACCAGGTCCGGGCGCTCGGTGCCCGCCAGTTCCGTGACGACCGTCCGCGCACCCGCCACGTCCGCGTCGGCCCGCGCGTAGCGGACCAGCGTCCCGTCGGACTCCAGCCGGTACAGGCCCACCGCGACCCGGTGCGGGCGCAGCTCGTCGCCCTCCTGCACGACGGCCAGTTCCGTCACCCGGCCGCCCGCGTCGTAGGTGATCACCGGGGTCAGCGCGTTCACGCCGGCGGTCTGCAGCCACGCCCGCGACCACTGCGCCATGTCCCGACCGGAGACCTCCGCGAGCACCGACAGCAGGTCGTCCAGCGTCGTGTTCCCGTACGCGTTGGCCTTGAAGTAGCGCCGGGCGCCCTCCAGGAAGGCCTCCCGTCCCACGTAGGCGACGAGCTGCTTGAGCACCGAGGCGCCCTTGGCGTAGGTGATGCCGTCGAAGTTCAGCTTGGCGTCCTCCAGGTCACGGATGTCGGCCGTGATCGGGTGGGTGGACGGCAGCTGGTCGGCCCGGTAGGCCCACGACTTGCGGCGGTTGGCGAAGGTGATCCACGCCTGGTCGAAGCGGGTGGCCTCGACGAGCCCGAAGGAGCCCATGAAGTCGGCGAAGGACTCCTTCAGCCACAGGTCGTCCCACCACTTCATGGTGACCAGGTCGCCGAACCACATGTGCGCCATCTCGTGCAGGATGACGTTCCCGCGCGCCTCGTACGAGGCCTGCGTGACCTTGCCGCGGAAGATGTACTCCTCGCGGAAGGTCACCATCCCCGGGTTCTCCATCGCGCCCAGGTTGTACTCCGGCACGAAGGCCTGGTCGTACTTCCCGAAGGGGTACGGGTAGTCGAAGATCTCGTGGAACAGGTCGAAGCCCTGCTTGGTGATCAGGAAGATGTCATCGGCGTCGAAGTGCTTCGCCAGACCCTTGCGGCACATCGCGCCCAGCGGGATGGTCAGGTCCCCGCGCGTGTAGGAGTCCGTCACGTAGTGGTAGGGGCCCGCGACCACGCACGTGATGTACGTGGAGATCGGAGCGGTCTGCGCGAACTGCCAGACACCCGCCTCGCGGGACTCCTCCGCGCCGTTGCTCCACACCTGCCAGCCGTCGGGAGCCGTCACCTCGAAGCGGTACGGGGCCTTCAGGTCGGGCTGCTCGAAGTTCGCGTACACCCGCCGCGCGTCGGCCGGCTCGTACTGGGTGTAGAGGTAGACCTCGCCGTCCTCCGGGTCGACGAAGCGGTGCAGGCCCTCGCCCGTCCGGCTGTAGGCGCAGTTCGCGTCGACCACGAGGACGTTCTCGCTGGCGAGGCCGTCGAGGGTGATCCGGGAGCCGTCGAAGACGGCGGCCACGTCCAGCGCGCGCCCGTTCAAGGTCACGGCGTTCACCGAGGGCGCGATCAGGTCCGCGAAGGTGGCAGCGCCGGTGCCCGCCGCCCGGAAGCGGATCGTCGTCACCGAGCGGAAGGTCCGCGGACCCTCGGCCGGTTCGGCCTCGTCCACCGCGGACCGGATGTCGAGGACCACCTCGTACCCGTCGACGGACAGCAGCTCGGCCCGCTCGCGGGCCTCGTCGCGGGACAGATTCTCTCCGGGCACATGCACTCCTTCGTGCGTGATCGCGTTCTTGTGTCGAATCCTCGCACGAGGGAATGCGCGCCACCCGGTACTGGTTGGTGACGGGGAACGTGAGCCCAGTGATGCCCTTTTGCGACGCACGCCGAGACTGAGGAGAGACATGACCGACACCCAGGTGCGCGAGAAGACCCCGGTCGACTTCTGGTTCGACCCGCTCTGCCCTTGGGCCTGGATGACGTCCCGCTGGATGGTCGAGGTCGAGAAGGTCCGCGACGTCGAGGTCCGCTGGCACGTGATGAGCCTCGCGGTGCTCAACGAGAACAAGCTCGACGAGCTGCCCGAGGTCTACCGCGAGCTGCTCGGCCCCAAGGGCTGGGCCCCGGTGCGCGTGGTGATCGCGGCGCAGCAGAAGCACGGTGAGGAAGTCACCGGCAAGCTCTACACGGCGCTGGGCACCCGCATACACAACGACGAGAAGGGTCCGACGCGCGAGGTGATCGCCGAGGCGCTGGCCGAGGTCGGCCTGCCGGCCGAGCTGCTCGCGTACGCCGACTCGGACGAGTACGACGAGGTGCTGCGGGCGTCGCACAACGACGGGATCGACCGGGTGGGCCAAGAGGTCGGCACCCCGGTGATCTCCGTTCCGGGCGCCGAGGGCGATGTGGCCTTCTTCGGTCCGGTGGTCACCCCGACCCCGCGCGGCGACGCGGCCGCCCGGCTCTGGGACGGCACCCTGCTCGTCGCCTCGACCCCGGGCTTCTACGAGATCAAGCGCACCCGGACCAAGGGCCCGTCCTTCGAGTAGGCGGACCCGCCGGCCCGGCCGGCGCACCACACAGAAGACCCCCGTGAGTCACGTCCTCACGGGGGTCTTCCGTTCGACACGCCCGCCGGTGAAGGTTGAGAAGACGATCACGAGGCGGACGGGTTCGCGGCGCTGCGATCAGCCCTTGGCGGGGATCAGCAGCGGGGTGTTGGCCTTGGCGTCGGCGTAGCGCTTGGAGACGTCCTGCCAGTTGACGACGTTCCACATGGCCTCGATGAAGTCCACCTTCTGGTTCTTGTACTGAAGGTAGAAGGCGTGCTCCCAGGCGTCGAAGACCAGGATCGGGGTGCTGGCCACGCCCACGTTGCCCTGGTGGTCGTAGACCTGCTCGACGACCAGGCGGCCGCTGACCGGCTCGTACGCGAGCACGCCCCAGCCGGAGCCCTGGGTGGCGGAGGAGGCGAAGGTCAGCTGCTTCTTGAACTTCGCGAAGGAGCCGAAGGACTCGGTGATCGCGTCGGCCAGGTCGCCCAGGCCGTCGGCAGCGGTGGGCTCGCCGCCGCCCTCACCGGTCTTCGGGCTGGCCATGTTGTGCCAGTAGATGCTGTGCAGGATGTGGCCGGAGAGGTGGAACGCGAGGTTCTTCTCCAGGCCGTTGAGGGCGCCCCAGTTCTCCTTGTCGCGCGCCTCCGCCAGCTGCTCCAGCGTGTTGTTGGCGCCCGTGACGTAGGCCGCGTGGTGCTTGTCGTGGTGCAGCTCGATGATCTGCGGGTTGATCACCGGCTCCAGTGCCGCGTAGTCGTACGGAAGCTCAGGAAGCGTGTAGATGGCCATGCGTGTTATCCGGTCCCCTCGGCGTGCCAACTGCTTATTGCAATCAATGCGCAACTGCACGCTAGCAGTATCTATTCCAGCCGACATGTAAGGGTTACCTCCGAACGACGAAGGCGGGCCCCGTGTCTTCGCACGGGGCCCGCCTTCGTTTCTTCCGAGGAGCCGTCAGCTCCGGACGGCCGCCCGGCGCTGCATCACGTAACCGGTCACCGCGAGGGCGACGGTGAGGCCGCCGGTGAAGACCACCTGGACGCGCGTGTCCTCGCCCAGGGCCATCAGCACCAGGACCCCGAGCACCCCGGCCAAGGCCACCCAGGTCAGATACGGGAAGCCCCACATCTTCACGACCAGCTTCTCGGGGGCCTCGCGCTCCAGCCGGCGGCGCAGCACGAACTGCGAGACGGCGATGAAGCCCCAGACGATCAGGATGACCCCGCCCACCATGTTCAGCAGCCAGGCGAACAGGGTGTCCGGGTACCAGTAGGACAGCAGCACGGTGACGAAACCGAAGCCGCAGGAGGCGAGGACCGCGCGGCGCGGCACCCGGCCGCTGACCTTGCCCAGCGCCTTCGGGCCCTGGCCGCGGGAGACGAGGGAGTGGGCCATCCGCGAGGAGCCGTAGATGTTGGCGTTCATCGCGGACATCAGGGCGATCAGGATGACCACGTTCATGATCTCGCCGGCGGCCGGTATGCCCAGGCGGTCCAGGGTCGCGGCGTACGGGCCGTCCGCCGTGACGGCCGGGTCGTTCCACGGCAGGAGGGTGACGACGACCAGCATGGAGCCCACGTAGACGATCGCGATCCGCCACATGGTGGTCCGCACGGCCTTGGCCACGCCCTGGACCGGGTTCTCGGACTCGGCGGCCGCGATGGTCACCGTCTCCAGTCCGCCGTAGGCGACGACCGAGGCCAGCAGTCCGACCAGCAGGCCGTCCATGCCGTGGGGCAGGAAGCCGCCGTCGTGCAGCAGGTTGGCGGCGCCGGGGGAGTCGGTGCCGGGCAGCAGGCCGAGCACGGCGAGGACGCCCAGGCCCAGGAAGAGCGCGATCGCGCCGATCTTGAGGGCGGCGAACCAGAACTCGAACTCGCCGAAGTTCGAGACGGCGGCGAGGTTGGAGCCGCAGAACACCGCCATGAAGACCAGCACCCACATCCAGGAGGGGGTGCCCGGGAACCAGCCGGTCATGATGTGCGCCGCGCCGATGCCCTCGATGGCCACGCCCACGCAGAGCAGGGTCCAGAACATCCAGCCGGCGGTGAATCCGGCCCAGGGGCCGATCGCGCGCTCCGCGTGCACGGAGAAGGAGCCCGAGGCGGGGTCGGCGGCCGACATCTCGCCGAGCATCCGCATCACGAACATCACGAGCAGCCCGGAGGCGGCGTACGCGAGCACGATCGAGGGGCCCGCGGCCGCGATGCCCGCGCCCGAGCCGACGAAGAGCCCGGCGCCGATGACGCCGCCGAGGGCGATCATCGAGAGGTGGCGCTGCTTGAGTCCGTTGCCGAGGGGTGATCCGGCGTCGGTCTGCGGTGCTTCGGGGGGTGTCAGGGTGCTCTGGCTCATTGAGGGTGTGCCTGTCCGGTTGTGCGGCGGGACGTGATGAGGTGCGCCAGTCTGCCGAGTGTCCGATCAACGGACGTCTTGCGTCCGATATTCGGACATCCGGCTCACGGTTCGTGATCACCTCCGTACGCCGCCACGCCGGCCCGGGAGGAAAAGAACGAGGACCCCGGCGCCGTGGCGCCGGGGTCCTCCGCTCCGTCTCCCGCGTCAGGCCTTGCGGGCCCGCAGCTCCCGGATCCCCGCCACGGCCAGGACCAGCGCGGCCGCGCCCGTGGACCACAGCAGCTGCGGCCGCGCGGAATCGTCGAACAGCATCAGGACCAGCACCGCCGCCATCCCGAGCAGCGCCGCCCAGGTCGCGTACGGGAACAGCCACATCGGCAGGGTCAGCCGCTCGGGCATGTCCCGCTCGATCCGACGGCGCAGCTTCAGCTGCGAGACGGCGATCAGCGCCCACACGAACAGCAGCACCGCGCCGACCGCGTTGAGCATGTAGAGGAAGATCGTGTCCGGCCACAAGAGGTTGAGCACCACCGACACGAAGCCGAAGGCCACCGAGGCGAACACCGCCCGGCGCGGCACCCCGCCGCCCGAGACCTTCAGCAGCGCCTGCGGCGCCTCACGGCGCTCGGCCAGCGAGAAGACCATGCGGGAGGACCCGTAGAGGTTCGCGTTGAGGGCCGACAGCAGCGCCACGAACACCACGATGTTCATGATCTGCCCGGCCGCCGGGATGCCGATCGAGTCGAGGACCGCGACGTAGGGGCTCTCGCCCGGCTTCAGCGAGTTCCACGGCAGCAGCGTCACGATGACCACCATCGAGCCGACGTAGAAGAAGAGGATGCGCCACACCGCGCTGCGCACCGCCCGGGACACCGACCGCGCCGGGTCGTCCGACTCGGCGGCGGCGATGGTGACGACCTCCAGGCCGCCGAAGGCGAAGATGACGGCGAGCATGCCGGCGACCACGCCGCCGAAGCCCTCGGGGAAGAAACCGCCCTGGCCGGTGAGGTTGGCCATGCCGATCGGCTCCGTGTCCGGGAGCAGGCCGAAGACCGCGAGGGTGCCGAGGATCAGGAAGAGCACGATCGCGCCGACCTTGAGCGCCGCGAACCAGAACTCGAACTCGCCGAAGTTCTTCACGGCGGCCAGGTTGCTCACGGTGAAGGCCACCATGAACAGCAGGACCCACACCCACTGGTCGACCGCGGGCAGCCAGCCGTTCGCGATCTTCGCCGCGCCGGTGGCCTCCACGGCCAGCACCACGACCAGCAGGAACCAGTAGAGCCAGCCCGCCGAGAAACCGGCCCAGCGCCCGAGCGCGCGCTCCGCGTAGACGGAGAAGGAGCCCGAGGCGGGCATCGCGGCCGACATCTCGCCCAGCGCCCGCATCACCAGCATCGCGAGCACGCCCGCGAGCAGATAGGAGCAGATGATCGCGGGACCTGCGATGCCGATGCCGGCGCCGGAGCCGACGAAGAGCCCGGCGCCGATGACGCCGCCGAGGCCCAGCATGGTCAGGTGGCGCTGCTTGAGGCTGTGGCTGAGGGGTTCCGCGGGCAGGTCGCCCGTCGTGGGGGGTGCTTCTTCCAGGCGCTCGCGCATGAAGGGTGCTCGTACTCTCGTTCGGCCCAGCGGCGGTGGGGGCTCCGCGTCAGGTTTGGCGGGACCCTACAGTCTGGCTGAGTGGCGGTCGTCCGTGCAAAACGGACGCATTCTCTGATCTTCCTCGTGACGAGGATCACGTCGAGTCGCGGATGGTGGGCGGGGTTTGTGGTATCCCCACCAAAGTGGGGAGTGCTGCTTTGTTCCGGGTGACGGTGGGGCGGAGGGGGAGCGCGCACTAGCGTCGGTGATCGTCCCGCCACCCCCTTCCCGTGGAGCCTCCCGATGAGCACTGCCTCCGTCTCCCCCCGGCCCGGCGCCGTCCTCGCCGATCTGCTGCCCGCGAGCCGCGTCCGCGACATCGCGCTCGTCGTCGGCGGCGCCGCGCTCACCGGGCTGGCCGCCCAGATCGCGGTTCCCGTTCCCGGCTCCCCGGTCCCCGTCACCGGCCAGACCTTCGCCGCGCTGCTCGTCGGCAGCGCGTTCGGCGCCCGCCGCGGCTTCCTGTCGCTGGCGCTCTACGCATTCGTCGGCATGGCCGGGGTGCCGTGGTTCGCGGGTGGGACCTCCGGCGCGGGCGGCGCCTCCTTCGGCTACGTGCTCGGCATGCTGCTCGCCGCCACCGTCGTCGGCGCCCTGGCACGACGCGGCGGCGACCGCTCGGTGCTGCGCACCGCCGGCCTGATGGTGCTGGGGTCGGCCGTGATCTACGCGGTGGGCGTGCCGTACCTGATGGCCGCCACCGGGATGTCCCTCGGCGTGGCCGTCGCCAAGGGCCTGGTCCCGTTCCTGATCGGCGACGCCCTCAAGGCCGCGCTGGCCATGGGCGCGCTGCCGACCGCCTGGAAGCTGGTCGGCCGCCGCGGCTGAGCGGCCCCCGATACGCACCGGAGCCCGGCCCGCCTCGTGGAGGCGGGCCGGGCTCCGGCGTACGTGCACGTGCGATCAGCCCTGCAGGGCCTTCTTGCGGCGGACGTCCAGCACCACGCCGACGAGCACGACGATGCCGGCGACCAGGGTGGACAGGGTGACCACCTCGCGGTTGGCGTCGTCCACGAACATGTAGCCGATCACGAACATGATCAGGGCGGCGGTGGCCCAGGTCAGCCACGGGAAGAGCCACATCTTCACGGTCAGCTTCTCCGGGGCCTCGCGGACCAGGATCCCGCGCATCCGCAGCTGGGTGAAGCAGATCACCAGCCAGACGAAGAGCGCGATGGCGCCGGACGAGTTCAGGAGGAAGTTGAAGACCGTGTCCTTGAACGCGTAGTTGAAGTAGACGGCGACGAAGCCGAAGACCGTGGAGCCCAGGATCGCGGCAACCGGCACACCGCGGGAGTTGACCTTGGCGAACGCCTTGGGGGCGTCACCGCGCTCACCGAGCGAGAAGGCCATGCGGGAGGCGGTGTAGAGGCCCGAGTTCAGGCAGGACAGCACGGCGGTCAGGACGATGACCTCCATGATCGTGCCGGCGTGCGCGATGCCGATCGAGTCCAGGGCGGCGACGTACGAGCCCTTCTCGGTGATCGACTTGTCGTTCCACGGGAGCAGGGTCAGCACGATGAAGATCGAGCCGAGGTAGAAGACGCCGATCCGCCAGATGACGGAGTTGGTCGCCCGGGTGACCGCCTTGCGGGGGTTCTCCGACTCGCCGGCCGCCAGGGTGACGATCTCGCTGCCCATGAAGGAGAAGACGACCATCAGCACACCGGTGAGGACCGCGCCGTAGCCGTTGGGGAAGAACCCGCCGGCGTCGGTGAGGTGCGCGAAGCCCGCGCCAGGGTTGTCCGAGCCCGGCAGCACGCCGAAGACGGCCAGCATGCCGACGATCACGAACGCGCCGATGGCGACGACCTTGATGCCCGCGAACCAGAACTCGAACTCACCGTAGGAGGCGACCGAGCCGAGGTTGGTGGCGGTCAGGATCGCCATCACGATCAGGGCCCAGGCCCACTGCGGGACGGCCGGGATCCAGCTCTCCAGGATGGCGGCACCGGCGGTGGCCTCCACCGCGAGCACGACGACCCAGAAGAACCAGTAGAGCCAGCCGATGGAGAAGCCCGCCCAGCGGCCGAGCGCGCGGTCGGCGTAGGCCGAGAAGGAGCCCGAGTTCGGGCTGGCGGCGGCCATCTCGCCGAGCATGCGCATCACGAAGACGACCATCGCGCCGACGAGCGCGTAGGAGATCAGGATGGCGGGGCCGGCCTTGGCGATGCCGCCACCGGAACCGACGAAGAGGCCGGCGCCGATGACGCCGCCAATGGCGATCATGGACAGGTGGCGGTTCTTGAGACCGGCCTTCAGACCGTCGGAGGGCAGGCCGTCACCGGAGTTACCGGTGGGGCCGCCTTCTTTCTGAAGGGTCGTCGTGGAGCTCATGGACGGATCCTTAGGTTCTCGGGTTGCGAGCCCCGGCATTCAAACCTGAGATGAACGCAGGACGGAAGACCTCAATCCGGATCGTTGCCTTGGTGTGAACGTCCAGGACGCCGTCCCGCCCTGTCCCATCTGCGTTCTTTGGGTTTACTTGAGCTTTAGAAGTGACTTACGCGACACCCGCTGCGGGCCGGCGGGCCTCCTCGTGCCACACTCGTCCCATGCGCGTGTACCTCGGATCCGACCATGCCGGCTTTGAGCTCAAGAACCACCTGGTGGACTGGCTCAAGGACAACGGCCACGAGCCCGTCGACTGCGGGCCCCACATCTACGACGAGGTGGACGACTACCCGCCGTTCTGCCTGCGTGCCGCCGAGCGGACCGCCGCGGACGAGGGCAGCCTCGGCATCGTGATCGGCGGCTCCGGCAACGGCGAGCAGATCGCCGCCAACAAGGTCAAGGGCATCCGCGCCATCCTCGCGTGGAGCGTCCAGACCGCCGAGCTGGGCCGCGAGCACAACAACGCCAACGTCATCTCCGTCGGCGGCCGCATGCACACCCAGGACGAGGTCGTCAGCTTCATCGACACCTTCCTGAAGACCCCGTACTCCGGCGCGGAGCGGCACACCCGCCGCATCGACATGCTCACCGCCTACGAGCAGACCGGCGAGCTGCCCCCGATCCCGGCCCACCACCCGCAGGGCTGATCCCGCCGCAGGCCGTGCCGCCCGAGGACGGGTGGCACGGCTCTTTCATTGCCCGAAGCCTTCTCCGAGGAGCGCCGCCGTGCCCGAAGGGCATACGATCCACCGCCTCGCCGAGGACCACCTGATCCGCTTCGCCGGGTGGGAGGTCGCCGTCAGCAGCCCTCAGGGACGGTTCGCCGAGAGCGCGGCCCTGCTCGACGGCCGGATCCTGGACGGCGTCGACGCCCACGGCAAGCACCTCTTCCTCGGCTTCAAGGAGAACGGGTGGATCCACATCCACCTCGGACTCTTCGGCAAGTACGCGATCGGCCCCACGCCCGCCCCGCCGCCCACCGACACCGTCCGGCTGCGCCTGGCCAACGACGACCACTTCTCCGACCTGCGCGGCCCCACCACCTGCGCGTGGATCACCGACGAGGAGAAGGACGCGATAAGCGACCGGCTCGGCCCGGACCCCTTGCGCCGGGGCGACGACCCCGACCGCGCCTGGGCCCGCATCTCCCGCTCCCGCACCACCGTCGCCGCCCTGCTCATGGACCAGAAGGTCGTCGCGGGCGTCGGCAACGTCTACCGCGCCGAGGTCCTCTTCCGGCACGGCATCGACCCGTACCGCGCGGGCAAGGACCTCACCCGCGCCGAGTGGGACGCCATGTGGGCCGACCTGGCGGCCCTGATGCGCCAGGGTGTGCGCGACAACCGCATCGACACCGTCCGCGACGAGCACCTGCCCGAGGCGATGGGCCGGCCGCCGCGCGTCGACGACCACGGTGGCGAGGTGTACGTCTACCGGAGGGCGAACATGCCCTGCCACATCTGCGGAGGCGAGATCCGTACCGCGGACCTCGCCGCCCGCAACCTCTTCTGGTGCCCCGGCTGCCAGTCCCGCTGACACGGGACCGGCTCCGGTCCGGCCGGCGCGGGACAGGAGCCGCTCCTGTCCCGCCGACGCTCGTCGGTCAGAAGCCGTGCGGCAGCCAGGGCGCCACGTCCCCGGCGAAGGCCCGCGAGGCCTCCGTCAGCGCGCCCGGGCGCAGCTCCCGTACCAGGCCGGCCGCGGCCAGCGAGGTGAGGGTGATCCCGCCCAGGTACGCCGAGCCCAGCTCCCGCACCGACAGCTCCAGGTCCGCGGGCTCCGCGGTCCGGGTGCAGCGGGCCGCGCCCTCGGCGTCCACGACCAGCCGCCACCGCCCCTCGTTCCAGGGGCAGAACGCGTCCTCGACCTCGATCACCACGTCCGCCGGAGCCCCGTACGTCCGCGCCTCCAGCGCCGCCGCCAGGTCCACCAGCCGCAGGTGGAGCGAGTCGCGCACGGTCGGCTTCGACCGTCGGACGTCACTCACCAGGTGCAGCAGCGGGTCGTCCACCGGGCGCTTGGCGGCCCGCACGGTCCACGTCAGGTCGATGGAGAACAGGTAGCGCCACAGGGCCGCCGTCGCCGCCGGGTCCAGCGCGTCGAGGGCCTCGACCTGGACCGTGCCGTCCGAACCCGACGGGGTCCAGTCCGGCTTGACCCGGTAACGGGCGTACCCGATCACCTCGCCGTCCGCCCGCTCGGCCACGAGGCACTTCAGCGGGGAGGCCCCTCCCCGTTCCCCGGGCGGATCCGTGATCGTCATGCGCTCCCAGCCCGGCCGGCGGGCCGGCGCTCCCGGCCGCCGGGACACCAGCTCCGCGTACACCCGCTCGCAGTCGGGCAGCGACTTCTCCGGGTCGGCCAGTCGCAGTCGCACCTCGTCCGTCCCCGGCGGCACGGCGAGCCGGACACGCGTCGTGTCGATCTCCAGGGACAGGGAGTAGGTCGCGGTGCCGTACCCGAAGCGCCCGTAGATCGCCGGGTCCGAGGCCGTCAGCACGGCGAGCGGCTCACCGGCCGCCCGGAAGTCGTCCAACTGGCGCCGCATCAACGAGGTGAGGATTCCGCGCCGGCGGTGGGTCGGCGCGACTCCCACGAAGGTCACCGCGGCCGTCGGGACCAGCGCGGCACCCGGCACCGAGAGTCGGAAGCTGAAGGCCGACGCCGAGCCCACGCAGGTCTCGCCGTCCCAGGTTCCGAGCGAACGCCCCGGTTCTGTCAGGGTCCGCAGCAGCTCCCGGCCCTCCGGGGGCTCGGCCACGCCGCCGAACGCCAGTTCCAAATGATCGAACCAGACATCCCACTCGTCCTGTTGCAAAACGCGCATCTCAAGAGCCATCAGACCATCCTCACCCAGGAGTTCCGTCGTAGTCGAAGGGTTTTCCGACGTCGGCGGGACCCCGGTCCGGGGGTACCCCTGCGCATCCACAGCCAGGATGGATAGGGTCCCGAAGCAATGGCCGGAGCACGCGTGGAATCCCTCATGGCCCGGATGCGCATGCTGTCGCACCGGAGCCGCACAGCCCTGCGTAAATCAGCCGTCGACTACTTCCGAGGCGACGGCTCCGACTGGCTCGCCTTCGGCGGGCTGCTGCTCACCGTGCCCGCCATCGCCTGCGGCACGATCATGCTGCCGGTCTGGTTCTCGCCGTCGGCGCTCGTCCTGCCGATCGTCGCCGGCGGCCTGCTGCTGCGCCCCGCCAGCCTCCTCGGCCTCTACGCCGCCTCCGCGACCGCACTGATCGTCGAAGCCCTCGTGCTCGGCCCCTACACCCAAGGTCCGGCCCGCGTCACCCCCGGCACCGTGCTGGTGGTCGCGGCCTGCGGCTTCTTCGGCCTGGTCATCGCCCAGTTCCGCAGCCGCGTCGGCGTGCCCTGGCGGCGCGGCGGCACCATGCTCTTCGACCTGCGCGAACGCATCCGCGTGCAGAGCAAACTGCCCGCCCTGCCGCGCGGCTGGCACCGCGAGATGGCCCTGCGCCCGGCCGGCGGCCAGTCCTTCTCCGGCGACTTCGTCGTCGCGGCCCGCACCAACGGCGGCCGGACGCTGGAGATCGTCCTGACCGACGTCTCCGGCAAGGGCATGGAAGCCGGTTCCCGGGCCCTGCTGCTGTCCGGCGCCTTCGGCGGACTGCTCGGCGCGCTGCCCGCCCACGGCTTCCTGCCCGCCGCCAACGGCTACCTGCTCCGCCAGGACTGGGACGAGGGTTTCGCCACCTCCATCCACCTCGTCCTGGACCTGGAGACCGGCGACTACGAACTCCTCTCGGCCGGCCACCTCCCCGCCCTCCAACTCTCGGCGGGCACCGGCCGCTGGCAGGAGAAGTCCGGCGAGGGCCCGCTGCTCGGCGTCTACGACGGCGCCGAATTCACCCCCGCCGCCGGCAACCTGCGCCCCGGCGACGTCCTGATGCTCTTCACCGACGGGCTCGTCGAGACCTCGGACCGAGAGATCAGCGAGGGCATCGACCGCCTCACCGGCGAGGCCGACCGCTACGTCGCCGCCGGCTGGGACGGCGCGGCCTGGCACCTGATCGAGAAGGTCGCCAAGGACGTCAACGACGACCGCGCCCTGCTGCTCATCCGCCGCTCCGCCTGACCACGAGGTGGGGCCTGCCCCACCACCGGTCCGCCGGGCGGCCTCATGGCCGCCGCCCCACCATGATCCGTAGCGTCGGAGCCACGATCAGGACGGCGGCGAGAGGCGGCACACCATGGGGCTCCGACGGAGCGAGCGGCGACACCGGCACACCTCGCAGGAGCCGGGGGAGCGGTACGACACCAGCGCCGCCGTGGAGCTGCGCGGTGTACGGCGGGCCTACGGACGCGGGAGCTCCGCCGTGCACGCGCTGCGCGGGATCGACCTCAGCCTGCCGCGCGGCAGCTTCACCGCCGTCATGGGACCCTCCGGCTCCGGCAAATCCACCTTCCTGCAGTGCGCCGCCGGACTCGACCTCCCCACCGAGGGCTCCGTCCGGCTCGGCGGCACCGAGATCACCGCGATGAACGAGAACGAGCTCACCGAACTCCGCCGCAGCCGCCTCGGCTTCGTCTTCCAGGCCTTCAACCTGCTGCCGTCCCTCACCGTCGAGCAGAACGTACTGCTCCCCCTGCGGCTCGCCGGTGGCCGCCGCGCACACGAGGGCCGGACCCGCGCCGCCGAACTGCTCGCCCGCGTCGGCCTGGAGGGCAAGGGCGGCCGCCGCCCCGCCGAGCTGTCCGGCGGCCAGCAGCAGCGCGTGGCCATCGCCCGGGCCCTCGTCACCCGGCCCGACGTGGTCTTCGCCGACGAACCCACCGGCGCGCTCGACACCACCACCGCCGGGGAGGTCCTCGGGCTGCTCCGGGACGCCGTCGACGCCCTGCACGCCACCGTCGTCATGGTCACCCACGACCCGGCCGCAGCCGCCCATGCCGACCAGGTGCTCTTCCTCGCCGACGGTCTGATCGCGGACCGGCTGCCACGCGGCTCGGCCGCGGCCGTCGCGGCCCGGATGGCCACGCTCACCGGCCGGCGCGCACCGGCCCTCGCCGCCGCCGGTGCGGCGGATGCGGCGGATGCGGCCGGCGTGGCCGGTGGAGTCGGTGCCGTCGGCTTCGGCTGAGGCTCAGCGGACCAGCGGCTGCCACGGCCCGAGCCCCAGCTTCCCGGTGTTCCCGAGGTCCACCGGCTCGGAGAGCCGCAGCGACAGCCGGGGCGCGCCGGGCCGGGGCTCGACCTCCACGTTCCATGCCGTGGTGGCCACCACCGTGCCGTCGGTGACGAGGTTGCGCCACACGATCCCGAAGAAGGCCGCCTGCCCCGGGGCCAGCGCCACCCGCTGCGGTGCCGCGTCCAGGTTCGGCGTGCCCGTGGTGATGCCCGCCGACCCGTGTTCCACCGAGACCTCCACCGGCGCGTCGTGGTCGTCGCGCAGCGACAGCCGCGGGTAGCCCTCCAGCACGTAGGGCTGCGTACCGCAGTTGACCAGCTGGAAGCTCGCCACCCGCAGCCCCATGGCCGCGTCCCCGGTCATCTCGACGAGCCGGACCCCGCCCTCGGGGCAGGCATCCGCCGTGGCCGACGGCGAGGGCGGCGCGCTCCGGTCGGGCGCGAGCCTCGGCATCCCGCCCACCGCGGTCGGCGCGGGCGCCGCCCTCGGGGCCGGAGGCGTCGAGCACCCCGCCGTCCCCGTCAGCACGCCCGCCAGTACCCCCACCGTGACCAGGGCCGGTATCCGTCGCCTCGTCCGCCGCTTCGCGATCATCCGGTGAGCCTACGACGACACGCGGGCCAATCCCCATGGATTGGCCCGCCCCCTCGGCCCCGGCCGCGCCTACCGTGCCCCCATGGACCGCACGCTCGCCGCCGACCTCGCCCGCCTCCCCGAACTCCTCGACGCCACCCGCGCCGCGGCCGCCGACGCGCTCGCCACGCTGGACGCGCGGCCTGTCGTACCGCCAGCCGTCGTACCGCCAGCCGTCGTACCGCCCGTCGGGGAGCCGCCCGCCCCCGAAGGCCTTCCGGAGCACGGCACCGGCACGGACGCCGCGCTCGCCGCCTTCCGCGACCGCTGGGAGCCGCGGTTGTCGACCTCCGCGGGACCGCGCTACCTCGGCTTCGTCACGGGAGGCGCCACCCCGGCCGCCCTCGCCGGTGACTGGCTCACCGCCGTCCACGACCAGAACTCCAACTCCGCGCTCGACGGCGGCGGCCAGGACCTCGAACGCGAGACCGTCGGCTGGCTGCGGGATCTCTTCGGCCTGAGCGCCGCCCACTCCGGCACCTTCGTCTCCGGCGCCACCATGTCCAACACCACCGGCCTCGCCATCGCCCGCGAATGGCTCGGCGAACGCCTCGGCGTCTCGCCCGCCGAGGACGGCGCGGCGGCCCTCGGCCCGGTCCGCGTGCTCTCCGGCGCCCCGCACTCCTCGATCGGCAAGGCCCTCTCGGTCCTGGGCCTCGGCCGCAACTCCCTGGTCCGGGTGCCCACCCTGCCCGGCCGTGAAGCCGTCGACCCCGCCGCCCTGGAGCGGGCGCTGGCCGAGCGCCCCGGACCGGCCGTCGTCGTCGCCAACGCCGGCACCGTCAACACCGTCGACTTCGACGACCTCCGCGCGATCGAAGCCCTGCGCGAGCGCCACGACTTCTGGTTGCACACCGATGCCGCGTTCGGCGCCTTCGCCGCCCTCTCCCCGGAGCACGCCCACCTCGCGGACGGGCTGGACGCCTCCGACTCCGTCTGCGTCGACCTGCACAAGTGGCTCAACGTCCCCTACGACAGCGCCGTCCAGTTCACCCGCCGCCGCGATCTGCAGGCCCGCGTCTTCCAGAACTCCGCCGCCTACCTCGGCCCCCTCGGCGAGCACCCCGACCTCGTCCACCTCACCCCCGAGAACTCCCACCGGATGCGCGCCCTCGCCGCCTGGTTCACGCTCCGCGCGTACGGCCGCCAGGGCCACCGCGAGATCGTCGAACGCGACATCGCCTGCGCCCGCGCCCTGGGGGCCGCCGTGCAGGCGGACCCCGCCCTCACCCTCCTCGCCCCGGTCCGGCTGAACGTCGTCTGCTTCACCCTCGCCGAGGCCCCCACCCCGGAGCGCCTCGCCGCCCTGCGCGAGGCGGCGGCCGGCGAGGTGTTCGTCACTCCCACCGTCCACGAGGGAACCGCCGGCCTGCGTGCCGCGTTCTCCAACTGGCGTACCACGCAGGCGGACGTACGCCGGGCAGCGAAGGCCCTCGGCGCGGCGGCAAGGGAGATCGCATGACGGACAGCCCCCTGACTCTGATCGAGGTCGAGGCCCTGGCGCGCAGCGCGCACGAGGGCCAGACCGACAAGGCCGGCAGGCCCTACGCCGAACACCTCGCGGCCGTGGCCGAAGGCGTACGGCTGCGCGGCGGCACCGCCGAACAGCAGGCGGCGGCCTGGCTCCACGACGCCATCGAGGACGAGGCCCTCAGCCTCACCTGGCTGGATTCGGCTGCCCTCCCGCAGACGGTGAAGGAGATGGTCCTCGCGGTCACCAAGCGCCCCGGCGAACCGGTCGAGCGGTACGCGGCCCGCATCCTGGCCACCCCGGGCGCCCTGCTGATCAAGGAGGCGGACCTCGCGCACAACGCGGACCCCGTACGGCTCTCGGTGCTCGACGACCCCACGCGCGAGCGACTGTCCGTAAAGTATGCGAATATCCGTTCCCTCCTCGGCCTCCCCACCCCGTGACCCGTGCCTCGTGCCCGAAAAATTCCTGTCGTGCGAGGGGTTGGCGGAAACGGAACCACGGCTATTCGTCACGGGGCGTATAGCCGAGGCCCGTTGGTGGGAGGATGGTCCATGTGGGGGTGTGCATGGCCGTGCGCCCCGGGCCGACCAGGGGACGACCGAAGGTGTGATCAGTAGTGGCCATTTCGCTGTCAGTGGTGGTTCTGTTGGCGGTCATCCTGGTGGTGCTGATCCGCGGCAACCACATCAAGACGGGCCCCGCCATCGTCGCGGCGCTCTTCGGCTTCTTCCTCGCGTCCAGCTCGATCGCGGACGACGTGAACCGCTTCCTGAACTCCCTCGCGACGATGATCGCGAACATCAAGCTCTGACCTCGGACGCCTCGGCGACACACCGGTGGAGACCGGGAAGCTCGACGAAACCTCTGAGTAGTGCTGAAGGCGGGGACCGAGGGCCCGAGGACCGCCGGTGGAGGCCTCCATCGGGATCGGCGGTTCGTCCGATCCCGCCACCTCACTCGCTCGTCGGTGCCCACCGCGCCACGAGGTCCGCGCACACGATCCGCACGGTCGCCGTCGTGAGCCTGAGCTCGTGGGAGCAGCCCGCCTCGTGCGGCAGGACCTCGTCCAGCCGCACGCTGTTGTAGTCGGACAGCTCGACGTCGCCTCCGTCGTCAGCCGTGATCTCGATGAGGCGGACACCGCTGTAGCGGATCGCGAGCACCTCGTCCTGGCCGCCCGACCAGGCGAAACGGATCTCGCAGTGCTCCGGTGCCGCGTCCGCCGAAGGCAGGGCCAGGGGGCGGAGGTCCTTCACGCACCGCGGCGCCGAGAAGTCGTAGTGCTCGGGATCCGTGGCGAACGCACGGGCCCCGGGCGGGAGGGCCGGGGCGAGTTCGGGCAACTCGGCAAGGTAGGCGCGGGGGTTGTGCCCGTACGTCCCTCGTCCCTGCTGCTCGACGACCACGTATTTCACGTTGCCCCTTCCGTCGGTCGTCTGCGGTACTTGGGCGACGCGCCGACCGTACACGCACGACCGAACGGCGCCGCAGCAGACGAAACGACGAGACGGGGGCTCCGATGGAAGCGGCGGATCGCCGGCTCCTAGCGGCGTTGCCGGTACGGCTTGTAGATCGTCCGCGGCTCAGGGGGACGTGGCTGCCCCGGATCGAGCAGCGGCAGTTCGTACTCCGGCACGAGAAAGCTCCTGTACTCCTCCGGAGCGGAGGATTCGCCCCAGTACACGGCGCCGGCGACCACGAACCCGCCCAGCAGGCGCTCGCCGAGGACGAAGGCCCGCGCGTCGTACCAAGGGTCAGGCACCGCTTCGCGCAATTCCGCCTCTTCCTCGTCGGACGCGTCGCGGATGGTCAACGAGGGGTAGTGCGCCCGGACGGACAGGGCCCTGACGTTCTTGAAGAGCACTTCCAGCGTGGTGGAGAGGCCCCGCTCGTCGTTCTGGTGCCCTCTGAGCAGGAGTTGACTGTGCCCGATGATGTAGGTGACCAACCCGACAGGCCGCGCGAAGTCCACCGGCAGATGGGTCAGAACGACCTGTTCAGTCACTACTTGGCCTCCCTGACCCCTGAGAAGGGCTACGCCGACACCCCGGCGGCCCCCTTCCGAGGATACGAGCCGCCCACCCGGCAGGAGTCCGACCAGCGAGGTCAGGCGTCGTCGTCCTGGGACCGCTCCAGGGATTCCATGAGCGCGTTGTGGGAGGCGAGTTCCGCGGCCCGACAGGGCGCGGTGAGGAACATCTCCTGAGCCCCGCCGAGACTGCACCCGACCACCTGCCGGGTCACCAGGACCGCGTCCACCCCGTCACAGCCGATCGCTTTCAGGAACTGCTGCAGCACCCCACCGTCGTGGTGCTCCGCCCACACGGGCCGCGCACGCGCGGCCACCTCGGCGATGCGAGCCTCTCGCTCCGCGTCCACAGCGATACCCCTCTCTCCTTCGCCGACCGGCTCTCGGCGCCGTCAACCTGGCGGAGATCTCGCCGCTCCCCGTCCGTGGTCGGCGCGCCGACGAACTGCTGCGGCGGAGCCCCCGCCACGAGCCGACCGGAGCCCCGGGAACGACGAAGGACCAGGCTGAGGAAACATCCTCTGACCTGGCCCTTCGTGCTTCTGAGCGGGTGACGGGAATCGAACCCGCGTAGCTAGTTTGGAAGACTAGTGCTCTACCATTGAGCTACACCCGCAACGCGCGCGCCGCAGGTCCGGGGACCTTGGCACGGACAGCATCCTAGCGGGTCGCTCCCGGTGGGTGCACACCACATTCGACGTCGTGGCGAAGCTCCACCCGAAATACCTCGGGAAACCCCGCGCATCAGAGTGTCTCCAGGCATGTACCCTACGTGTCGCACCGACGGGGTGTGGCGCAGCTTGGTAGCGCGTCCGCTTTGGGAGCGGAAGGTCGTCGGTTCGAATCCGGCCACCCCGACCAGCAGCAGTGTCTCCACAAGATCGCGTTGTGGGCTGATTGCCGCTTGCGGTTACTATGCAAGCTGCGTGCCCGTGTGTCTGATGTACCGGGCCGAAGTCCGCCGAACCGCTGAATCACAGCGCGACGGCAGAATCCCCAGCAGTCAGCCACAAGGAGACCGAACCGTGAAGAGCGCCGTGGAGACCCTGAACCCGACTCGGGTTCGGCTCACTGTTGAGGTGCCCTTCGAGGAGCTCAAGGACAGCCTCGACGCGGCGTACAAGAAGATCAACCAGCAGGTCACGGTGAAGGGCTTCCGTAAGGGCAAGATCCCGGCCCGAGTCATCGACCAGCGCTTCGGCCGCGGTGCGGTGCTGGAGGAGGCCGTCAACGACGCGCTCCCGAAGTTCTACACCGAGGCCGTCAACGAGGCCGACCTGAACCCGCTGGGCCAGCCGGACGTGGACATCACCGAGCTCAAGGACGGCGAGGTCCTCGCCTTCACCGCCGAGGTCGACGTCCGTCCCGAGATCGAGATCCCGGACTACTCCGGCATCGAGGTCGAGGTCGACGCCATCGAGGTCTCCGACGAGGACGTCGAGAAGTCCGTCGAGCAGCTGCGCGGCCGCTTCGGGTCCACCAAGGACGTCGAGCGCGCCGCCGCCGAGGGTGACGTCGTCACCATCGACCTCGAGGCCAAGGTCGACGGCGAGGTGCTGCCCGACGGCGTCGCCTCCGACGTCTCCTACACCATCGGCTCGGGCGAGCTCCTCGAGGGCATCGACGAGGCCGTGACCGGCCTGGAGGCCGGCGGCGAGGCCACCTTCACCTCGCAGCTGAAGGGCGGCTCCGCCGAGGGCAAGGACGCCGAGGTCACCGTCAAGGTCACCAAGGTCTCCGCCAAGGAGCTCCCGGAGCTGGACGACGAGTTCGCGCAGATGGCGAGCGAGTTCGACACCCTCGAGGACCTCAAGGCGGACAGCCGCAAGCGCCTCGAGAACATGAAGCAGTACGACCAGGCCACGCAGGCCCAGGAGCGTGTCCTGGAGAAGCTGCTGGAGCTCGTCGAGGTCCCGATCCCCGAGAAGCTCCTCGCGGACGAGGTCCAGACCCGCAAGCACAACCTGGAGCACCACCAGCTCGGCCAGATGGGTCTGACCATCGAGAAGTACCTGGAGTTCCAGGGCAAGACGGTCGAGGAGTTCGACGCCGAGACCTCCGAGCAGGCGATCAAGGGCATCAAGACCCAGTTCGTCCTCGACGCGCTGGTCAACAAGGAGAAGCTGGGCGTCGACCAGGAGGAGCTCACCGAGCACCTCATGCGCCGCGCCGCTTCCTCCGGCATGTCCCCCGACCAGTTCGCCCAGGCCGTGGTCGAGGGTGGCCAGGTTCCGATGCTGGTCGGCGAGGTCGCCCGCGGCAAGGCCCTCGCGGTCGTCGTCGAGGCCTCCAAGGTCGTCGACACCAACGGTGAGGTCGTGGACCTGTCCGACGAGGACGAGGAGCAGGCCGCCGAGACCGTCGAGGCCGCCGTGGACGGCGACGACGAGGTCAAGGCCGACGAGGCCAAGTAACACCCCGGGCCCAGCCCACCGAGCAGTGCCCCGAAGGGCCCGGACACCGTCGTGTCCGGGCCCTTCGGCACAGGCCCCGTAAGGGCCTTGGAGCTTGCGCTCCGAGCGAACAGTTCGGGAAGCGGGATGGCGTTGTCCGACCTGCGCGTTAGGGTCCATGAATACGAGGGCACGTGAGTACCCGGGCGCCGGCGGAATCGTCCGCTCCGGCCGGACCGGACCCCAGAACGAGACGCTGAGACGGCACATGGCCGTCGGAGACGAGCAGGTGGATACGTGACGAATCTGAAGCCTTACGCCGCGGGTGAGCCGTCCATCGGTGGCGGCCTCGGCGACCATGTCTACAACCGGCTGCTCGGCGAGCGCATCATCTTCCTCGGCCAGCAGGTCGACGACGACATCGCCAACAAGATCACCGCGCAGCTCCTGCTCCTGGCCGCCGAGCCGGAGAAGGACATCTTCCTCTACATCAACAGCCCCGGTGGCTCCGTGACGGCCGGTATGGCCGTCTACGACACCATGCAGTTCATCCCGAACGACGTCGTCACCATCGGTATGGGTATGGCCGCGTCGATGGGGCAGTTCCTGCTCACCGGTGGCGCCAAGGGCAAGCGCTTCGCCCTGCCGAACACCGACATCCTGATGCACCAGGGCTCCGCCGGTATCGGTGGCACCGCGTCGGACATCAAGATCCAGGCCCAGTACCTGCTGCGCACCAAGCAGCGGATGGCCGAGATCACCGCGTTCCACTCGGGCCAGACGGTCGAGGCGATCATCCGTGACGGTGACCGTGACCGGTGGTTCACCGCCGAGGAGGCCAAGGACTACGGCCTCATCGACGAGATCATCTCGGCCGCGTCCAGCGCGCCGGGCGGCGGCGGCACCGGGGCCTGATCCAGGGTCCCACCGTCAGTACGCAGCAGCCGACAGCCCGCAGAACGCCACCAGGATGGTGAACACCCAGATGCAGAACAACTTCTCCGCGAGCGGCCTCTACACCGGCCCGCAGGTGGACAACCGCTACGTCATTCCGCGCTTCGTCGAGCGCACCTCGCAGGGCGTGCGCGAGTACGACCCGTACGCGAAGCTCTTCGAGGAGCGCGTCATCTTCCTCGGCGTGCAGATCGACGACGCGTCCGCCAACGACGTCATGGCGCAGCTGCTGTGCCTGGAGTCGATGGACCCGGACCGCGACATCTCCATCTACATCAACAGCCCCGGTGGCTCCTTCACCGCGCTGACGGCGATCTACGACACCATGCAGTTCGTGAAGCCGGACATCCAGACGGTCTGCATGGGCCAGGCGGCCTCCGCCGCCGCGGTCCTGCTGGCCGCCGGTACCCCCGGCAAGCGCATGGCCCTGCCGAACGCCCGCGTGCTGATCCACCAGCCCTCCGGTGGCACCGGCCGCGAGCAGCTCTCCGACCTGGAGATCGCGGCCAACGAGATCCTGCGCATGCGTGACCAGCTGGAGACCATGCTGGCCAAGCACTCGACGACGCCGATCGAGAAGATCCGCGACGACATCGAGCGCGACAAGATCCTCACGGCCGAGGACGCGCTCGCGTACGGGCTGATCGACCAGATCATCTCCACCCGTAAGAGCAGCAAGGCCTGATCCTTGCCACCAGTTGGCGTGAGCACGTCTCCGGACTCGGAGATGTGAACCACGTCAAGGGGGCCCCGCACGGGGCCCCCGGCAAGGTACCGTCGGATATGAGGCACCAGGAGCGCTGAACCAGGCGTCTCCCAGGCGAAGGGGAAGCACCTCGTGGCACGCATCGGTGACGGCGGCGATCTGCTCAAGTGCTCGTTCTGCGGAAAGAGCCAGAAGCAGGTGAAGAAGCTCATCGCAGGACCCGGTGTGTACATCTGCGACGAGTGCATCGACCTCTGCAACGAGATCATCGAAGAGGAGCTCGCGGAGACCTCCGAGGTCCGGTGGGAGGAACTCCCCAAGCCCCGTGAGATCTACGAGTTCCTGGAGAGCTACGTCGTCGGCCAGGAGCCGGCGAAGAAGGCTCTCTCGGTAGCGGTCTACAACCACTACAAGCGGGTACAGGCCGGCGAGAACGGCGGCGCGCAGGGCCGGGACGACGCGATCGAGCTCGCCAAGTCCAACATCCTGCTGCTGGGCCCCACGGGCTCGGGCAAGACGCTGCTGGCCCAGACGCTGGCCCGCATGCTGAACGTCCCCTTCGCCATCGCCGACGCGACGGCGCTGACGGAGGCCGGGTACGTCGGCGAGGACGTCGAGAACATCCTGCTGAAGCTGATCCAGGCCGCCGACTACGACGTCAAGAAGGCCGAGACCGGGATCATCTACATCGACGAGATCGACAAGGTGGCCCGCAAGAGCGAGAACCCGTCGATCACGCGCGACGTGAGCGGCGAGGGCGTGCAGCAGGCCCTCCTGAAGATCCTGGAAGGCACGACGGCCTCGGTGCCGCCGCAGGGCGGGCGCAAGCACCCGCACCAGGAGTTCATCCAGATCGACACGACGAACGTGCTCTTCATCGTGGGCGGCGCCTTCGCCGGCCTGGAGAAGATCATCGAGTCGCGCGCGGGCGCCAAGGGCATCGGCTTCGGGGCGACGATCCGCTCGAAGCGCGAGATCGAGGCCAGCGACCAGTTCCAGGAGGTCATGCCGGAGGACCTGGTGAAGTTCGGGATGATCCCCGAGTTCATCGGCCGCCTCCCCGTGCTGACCTCCGTGCACAACCTGGACCGCGAGGCCCTGCTCCAGATCCTGATCGAGCCGCGCAACGCGCTGGTGAAGCAGTATCAGCGGCTGTTCGAACTCGACGGCGTGGAGCTGGACTTCGAGCGCGAGGCGCTGGAGGCCATCGCGGACCAGGCGATCCTCCGCCAGACGGGCGCGCGCGGCCTGCGCGCCATCATGGAAGAGGTCCTGATGTCGGTGATGTACGAGGTCCCGTCCCGCAAGGACGTGGCCCGCGTGGTCATCACCGCGGACGTGGTCCGCTCCAACGTCAACCCGACGCTGGTCCCCCGGATCGTCCCGAAGGACCAGGGCCCGCACGAGAAGTCGGCGTAGCGGCACTCGGCAGCGAACAACACGCAGAAGGGGCGCCCCGGTCGGGGCGCCCCTTCTGCTTGTTCCGTGCGTGCCGCTACTTCTTGACGCGGGCGGTGTTGTAGAGCTTCGCGGCCAGGTCCGCGGTCTGCTCCAGGGTGTAGCCGGGCTTGCTCGCCATGATGGAGGCCACGTCGCTGGCGCTGACCATGGTCAGGGTGCTGTAGTCGCCCCAGATGCACATCGGGAGGGTGAACTCCTTGGGGCCCTTGCCCGAGGTGTCCTTGAGGACGAACTTCGCCTCCTGGCACTTCATCACGGCGCCCTTGAAGACGGCCGGCTTCATCGTCTTCGGGCTGCCGATCAGCTGGACGTCCGACTTGCCGTCCTTGGAAGCGTTCAGCTTGGCCATGGCGAAGTAGCCGTCCACAGCCTTCTCCGGGTCGGCGATCTCGCCGTAAAGTCCCTTGAAGTTGAGGCCCTTGGCCGTCAGCGGGTTCTTCGGGTCGCCTGCGGTGTAGGTCATGCCGACCTGGCTCGGGTTCTTGACGCCCGCTGCCGTGGCCTTCTGCTTGTCCTCGTCGGTGAAGGCCGGCTCCTTGTACGACGGGTCCTTCTTGAAGTCGTCCACCGACTCCGGGGCGACCAGCTTGTAGCCCTTGGTGTCCGCGGAGATGTCGCCGCCCGCGCCGCCGCCCACGAGGTACCAGCCGCCGCCCGCGATCACCGCCACCGCGACGATCACGCCGATGATCACGCCCGCCTTGGACTTCTTCGGGGGCTGCCCGCCGTACGGGGCCTGCTGCTGCGGGTAGCCGTAGGCCGGGGCCGGCGGCTGCTGGGGGTAGCCCTGCGGGGGGACGCCCGGCTGCTGCGGGTAGCCGTAGCCCGGCTGCGGCGCCGCGGGCTGCCCGTACGGGTTGGGCTGGGGGGCGGGCTGGCCGTACGGGCCCGGCGGCGGCGGGGGCTGCTGCCCGTACGGTCCCGGCTGCTGAGGCTGCTGTCCGTAGGGCCCTGGCTGGTTGTAGCTCATCCCGCGTCCCCCAATGAGGTTGCTTATCCGTTTCACACATCCTGACGGAAGGCGGGAGCGGGCAGGGCGCCGGGCCCCTGGATTACCGGTTTCATGACTGGACTGTTACCGCTCTAAACTGTGCCCCGTGACCGAGAACACGCAGACACCCAGCAGCCCCAACTCCGAACTGCCGACCACGTACGCGCCGGCCGAGGTAGAAGGGAAGCTCTACGAGCGCTGGGTAGAGCGCGGTTACTTCGAGGCCGACGCCAAGAGCGAGAAGCCTGCGTACACGATCGTCATCCCGCCGCCGAACGTCACCGGCTCCCTGCACCTGGGGCACGCCTTCCAGCACACGCTCATGGACGCCCTGACCCGCCGCAAGCGGATGCAGGGCTACGAGTCGCTGTGGCTGCCCGGTATGGACCACGCCGGTATCGCCACCCAGAACAAGGTCGAGCAGCAGCTCGCCGAGGAGGGCAAGTCCCGCCACGACCTGGGCCGCGAGGAGTTCACCGACCGGGTCTGGAAGTGGAAGGAAGAGTACGGCGGCAAGATCCTCGGCCAGATGCGCCGCCTCGGCGACGGCGTCGACTGGTCGCGTGAGCGCTTCACCATGGACGAGGGCCTGTCCAAGGCCGTCCAGACGATCTTCAAGCGGCTCTACGACGACGAGCTCATCTACCGCGCCGAGCGCATCATCAACTGGTGCCCGCGCTGCCTGACCGCCATCTCCGACATCGAGGTGGAGTACCAGGACGACGCCGGTGAGCTCGTCTCCATCCGCTACGGCGAGGGTGAGGACAGCCTGGTCGTCGCCACCACCCGCGCCGAGACGATGCTCGGTGACACCGCGGTCGCCGTCCACCCCGACGACGAGCGCTACGCCCACCTCATCGGCAAGCAGATCAAGCTGCCGCTGACCGACCGCACCATCCCGGTCGTCGCCGACACGCACGTCGACCCGGAGTTCGGCACCGGCGCCGTCAAGGTGACCCCGGCGCACGACCCGAACGACTTCGCGATCGGCCAGCGCCACGACCTGCAGTCGCTGACGGTCATGGACGAGCACGGTGTGATCACCGTCCACGGCCCCTTCCTCGGCCTGGACCGCTTCGAGGCCCGTTCGGCGATCGTCGGCGCGCTGCGCGAGCAGGGCCGCATCGTCGCCGAGAAGCGCCCGTACATGCACTCCGTCGGGCACTGCTCGCGCTGCAAGACCACGGTCGAGCCGCGCCTGTCGATGCAGTGGTGGGTCAAGGTCGGCCCGCTGGCGCAGGCCGCCGGTGACGCCGTCCGGGACGGCCGCGTCAAGATCCACCCCGAGGACATGTCGAAGCGCTACTTCGACTGGGTCGACAACATGCACGACTGGTGCATCTCGCGCCAGCTGTGGTGGGGCCACCGCATCCCGATCTGGTACGGCCCCGAGGGCCAGGTCGTCTGCGTCGGCCCCGACGAGCAGCCGCCCACCGGCGAGGGCTGGACGCAGGACGCCGACGTCCTGGACACCTGGTTCTCCTCCGGCCTCTGGCCCTTCTCCACCCTCGGCTGGCCGGAGCGGACCCCGGACCTGGAGAAGTTCTACGCCACCGACGTCCTGCTCACCGGCCACGACATCATCTTCTTCTGGGTCGCCCGGATGATGATGTTCGGCCTGTACGCCATGGACGGCGTGGCCCCGTTCCACACCATCGCGCTGACCGGTCTGGTCCGCGACGAGTTCGGCAAGAAGATGTCGAAGTCGAACCCGAATGCGGTCGACCCGCTGGACTGGATGGACAAGTACGGCTCCGACGCCGTCCGTTTCACCCTGGCCAAGGGTGCCAACCCGGGCGCGGACGTCCCGATCGGCGAGGACTGGGTCCAGGCGTCCAGCAAGTTCGCCAACAAGATCTGGAACGCCACCCGCTTCGCGCTGATGAACGGCGCCACGATCGAGGGCGAGCTGCCGCCGGTCGAGCGGCTGTCGGCCACCGACCGCTGGATCCTGTCCCGGCTGAACAAGACGGTCGCGCAGGTCGACGCGTACTACGAGGACTACCAGTTCTCGAAGCTCAGCGAGGCGCTCTACCACTTCGCGTGGGACGAGGTCTTCGACTGGTACGTCGAGCTGTCGAAGACGACCTTCTTCGCGGGCGGCGAGCAGGCCCAGGTCTCCGGCCGGGTCCTCGGCGAGGTCGTCGACGTCATGCTGCGCCTGCTGCACCCGATCGTCCCCTTCGTCACCGAGACGCTGTGGACCACGCTGACCGGCGGCGAGTCCCTCGTCATCGCCGACTGGCCGAAGGACAGCGGCTTCCGCGACGAGGCCGCCGAGGCGGAGATCGCCTCCGTCCAGTCGGTGATCACCGAGGTCCGTCGGTTCCGCAAGGAGCAGGGGCTGCAGGACGGCCAGAAGGTTCCGGCCCGCCTGGACCTGGGCGCCACCGCGCTGGGCGCGCACGAGGCCGCCATCCGGCAGCTGCTGCGCCTCCAGCCGGAGGGTGACTCCTTCAACGCCACCGCGACCCTCCCGGTCGCCGGCGGCACCGTCGCGCTCGACCTGTCGGGCACCATCGACGTGGCCGCCGAGCGCAAGCGTCTGACGAAGGACCTGGGCGCCGCGGAGAAGGAGAAGCAGCAGGCCGAGGCGAAGCTCGGGAACGAGGCGTTCATCGCCAAGGCCCCGGACAACGTCGTGGACAAGATCAAGGGCCGGCTCGCCAAGGCCGAGGCGGACATCGCCCGACTCCAGGCGCAGCTGGACGGCCTGCCGGCCGCCTAGGCCGTGTTTTAGAACTGGGGTCCGTGTCTCGCCCTGTGCCGTGATGATCTCGGTGTGGGGCGAGGGGATCTTTCAGATGAGCAGTGGGCGG
>NZ_QGGZ01000021.1 GCF_003148825.1 Streptomyces sp. CG 926 | reverse complement strand
CCGCCCACTGCTCATCTGAAAGATCCCCTCGCCCCACACCGAGATCATCACGGCACAGGGCGAGACACGGACCCCAGTTCTAAAACACGGCCTAGGCCCCTCCGCGGACCGGCCGGAAGCCGCGGGTGTGGAGCGGCTTGCAGACCGACCGACCGACCGCCGCCGATCCGTTGCCGGGGCAAGCCCTGGGCGTGCCTTTCGCGATCAGGCCGGGCTCGCGGCGTCCGGCAACGCACGCTCACCGCGTTGTCGTCGGTCGTCGACTCCTCCGGCCACCGCGGGGAGGTGCCCCCTCCGCGTCGGCTCCCTCCGCCGCCGTGCGATCGCACGCACCGGACGCCGCTCCCTGATCCGGCCCGATCCGAAAGACACGCCCTAGGCTCCCCTCATGACCACTGATCACGGATTCACCTGCTCGTGCTGCGGCTCCTCCCACGCCGAGCTGCCCATGAACTACACGGCCGAGGCCCCGGCCGTGTGGGACCCGGCGTTCGCCGAGGCCGACGACTGTCTGCTCTCGTCGGACCAGTGCGTGATCAAGGCCCAGCACTACTTCGTCAAGGGGCTGATCGAGATACCGGTCATCGGCCGCGACGAGGTGTTCTCCTGGGGTGTCTGGGTCTCGCTCAGCCGCGAGAACTTCTCACGCGCCGCCGATCTGTGGGACACCCCGGGGCGGGAGTCCGAGCCGCCGTACTTCGGCTGGCTCACCACCGAGCTGCTGGTGTACCCGTCCACGACGCTCAACCTGAAGACCCACGTCCACACCCGCCCCCTGGGCCGGCGCCCCTCCATCGAGCTGGAGCGCACCGACCACCCCCTGGCCGTGGAGCAACGGACGGGGATCACCCTGGACCGCGTGCGTGAGATCGCCGCCGCCGTACGCCGTCCCGCCGACGGGGAGGCCGAGCCCGACCCCGAGTCCTAGTCCTGGTCCGAGGCCGCCTCCGCGTAACCCGGTGACACGGCCTGGTCCGGGGTGGAGAATCGGACGCACGGGGACGTGGGGCCGAGGGGGCGGGGGCGCTGATGGGTCGGACACTGCTGCGCGTGGGGTTGGTCGTTCTGCCGGTGGGCTTCGTGCTCTGGTACGGCTCGTACTACACCACGATCGCGGTCTGGGAGTTGCGCAAGCTCGTCGCCTGGTTCGCCCTGCCCTTGCTGGCCGCGGCGGTCGCCCTGGTGGGTGTGCTGGTGGTCCGACTGCTGCGGCGTCGGTCCGGGCGCGGCGCGGGCGCAGGGAACGCGGCCGCCACCCTCGGGTGCCTGGGCGCCGTCGTCGGGTTGGGCCTCACCGTCGGCTGGCTGGTGTACGGCTCGTACCTGCAGGACCGTGCGTACATGGCCACCGCGCAGGTCGTCACCGAGCCCGTACCGGCGCTGGCGGCCCGCGTGCCGTACGTGGCCGGCAAGGCACAGGCCGCCCCGCACCTGGGCGATGTCACCGGCGAGATCTCCGACATCACCTACCTGCCCGACTCGGACCGGTTCGCGACGCTGGTGGAGCGCCGCGGCTGGCTGGCCGGGTACGAGGTAGGCCTCGTGCAGGACGTTCCGCTCGGCGGCGAGAGCCGTAGCCAGGAGCGGTGCGCCTTCGACGTGTCCGCGGCCGACGCCAGGATCAGCGGCTGGTTCACCCACAATCTCGGCAGGAAGATCTCGGCCGAGAAGCGCTGGGTCCGGTTCGAGGCCGACGACGCCTACGTGACCTGCTCGGGCGGCACACCGGTCGTCGTCGTCCCGCTCAAGCGACAGACCGGGATCCTCGTGGTGACCGAGCGCCCCGCCGGCGTCGCGCTCTACGACGGGCGGACCGGAAAGCTCACCATCACCACCGACACCTCCGCCGTTCCCGGCCCGTCCTACCCGATCAGCCTCGCCGCCCGTCAGCGGGAAGGGACCGCCGCGGTGGGCGGTTTCAGCGACTGGTGGTTCGAGCGCAGCGGATGGGACGCCTCCGAGGACGGCGCCAACGAGGGCAACGAGTCCGAGTTCACCCTGCGGTACGTCCAAGAGGCCGGGCGCAGCGCGTACGTCACCCCGCTCACGCCCCAGGGCGAGGCCAGTTCGGTCGTGGCCGTGTCCACGGTGCCCACCCGCCACCAGGGCGGCGGACTCGCGCCGATGACCGTCCATCGCCTCGATCCGGCGTGGTCGTCCCCGAAGGCGCTCGTCGCCCTGATCAAGGCGGAGTACCGGGACGTCTGCTGCTACAACGACGACCAGGTCTTCGAGGTCGTACCGACCGGGGGCGGGACGTGGACCGCCACCGTCGGAAGCGAACAGAACGTCCGCTACCGGGTGGAGGGGAAGGGCCAGGTGGGCGGGCGTGAGGCGACCTGCCTGAAGGCCGCCGACGGAGCGCTCATCCGGTGTGCGTACGCGGTGCCCGGATCCCCCGAGGAGCAGGAGCTCACACGGCGGGAGCAGCAGAAACAGCAGCAGGAGGGCGCGAAGAACCCAGGGGATCCGGGCGACCTGACGGGCTATACGAACGAGCAGCTCGCGGAACTCCAGCGCCGGATGACCGAGGAGATCGGCCGCCGTCTCAAGGCCGGCTGACGGGACCGAGCACGCGAAGGCGGCCGCGAAGCGTGGGGGCTTCGCACCGTAGCGATCCGGTCACCCTGATGGGCCGTTCGGTGAACCGGGCATGGCCGCCACCTGGGCCGCAGGTGCGGGTGGCGACGTCACACCGGTCGATGTGCCGCGCTCCCGCATGCTGCGGACCAGCGGGCACCCGGCGGGAGCTGCGCGAAGTGCCCCTCGGGCGACCGACATCCGAACGGACTGTCCGTAAATCGACCGCCCATGTGCGATGCACCTTCACACCTGGCAGGCTCAGGGCCAGTTGAGCGCTACATGAAAGTTCTAGCGCACCAAACATCCTTCGAATCGAAAGTAGGCCTTGTCATGCGTCGCCGTTTAGCCACCGTCTCCGCCGCCGCTCTCCTCTGCCTCGCAGGCACCGCGGGCGTGGCGGAGGCGAGCCCGACGAGCCTGTACGCACCCTCCGCCATGGTCTTCACCATCGCCCAGGGCGACGCCGCCACGGGCACGGTCCTGCGTGCGGCCGTCCTCAGCTGCGCCTACACCGCCGAGGGCACGCACCCCGACCCCAGGGCCGCGTGCGACGCCCTCAACGCCACCGGCGGCGAGTTCGACAGCCTGCTGGCCGCACCCAATCCGGGCCGGGTGTGCCCGCGGCACTACGACCCCGTGACCGTCACCGCGGACGGTGTATGGCGCGGTCAGCCCGTCGCGTGGAAGCACACCTTCTCCAACGCGTGCGTGATGTCCGCGACCCTGAACGACAACACCCTCTACGCGTTCTGACGCGGGGGCTCGTCGCGACTCGCTGCGGCGCGTCACGGCTCGTGGCCGCGTCGGGGGGTGCGGCGCGGGGGGCCGTGGCCGGGCCCGGCGGCCGCCTGGGGTGGCGGTGGCCGGACCCGGCGGGCCGGCGGTCAGGCGTGGGGGTGTGTGGGGGCGCCTGCCGCCGTGCCAGGGACACCCCCGTCACGGGTGTTGTTCCGTTCTCTCCCTGGACCGGCGGGTGGCGGCTCGCCGGGGATGCGGGGGTCAGTTCTGCCAGGGAGTCCAGCTGCCGCTGGTCAGGCGGTGCCGGGACCAGCGCTCGCCGTCCATGCCCACGATCGAGATGGTCGGGTTCCAGGTGTTGTTGCCTTCGATGCGGACCCCACTGCGCACGGTGCCGCCCATGGAGGTCCACTCGCTCCACGAACCGCCTGCGTACTGCCAGCGGGTCCACACCGCGAAGTCCGTGCCGACGATGAAGACCTGACGGTTTCCGGCCGGGTACGTCAGCCAGGCCTCGCCGTACTCGCAGATGTAGTCACCGCCGAGGCCGGACACGTGGCAGAAGCCGGCGGCGGAGGCGGGCGCCGCCGCCTGCGCCGGGGCGGCGGTGACTCCTGCGAGGGCGGCCCCGGAGAGCGCGAGGGTGGTGATCGCGAGGGCGGACCGGCGGAGGATGGCCAAGGTCATGTGTGTACTCCCCAATCGGGATGACGGAACGACTCGACGCCCCGAACACTTCCACCGGCCGCCAACGATGCTCTAACGGCCCGCTAACGCTCCGCCCACAGGGTCCGTACCGCGCCCTGACCTCATGCGTTCGAGGGCGGCATGGGCGTTCCACGATTGGCCGAGGCCGTACTCATGTCGCCGGAACCATCCGACTTATCCTCGATCAGGGGCCAGCTGTACATGGATGGAACGGTACGAAGCGGTACGGAACGACAAGGGTGGGATCTGTGCAGTTCCGCGTGTTGGGGCCGGTCTCCGTGACGACGGCGAACGGGACACCCCTCCCGCTCGGCCCTGCCAAACGCCGGAGCCTGCTCGCCGTGCTGCTGGCCCACGCGAACGCGCCCGTGGGCGTCGAGCGACTCACCGAGGCACTGTGGGACGAGGAACCGCCGAAGCACGCGCGCACCGTGCTGCAGGGACATGTCTCCCGGCTCCGGGCGGTGTTGGCGCAGCACGACGCGGCGGCACACGGCGTGGAACTCCTCACCCAAGGGGCGGCGTACCGGCTGTGCCTGCCCGAGGCACTCGTGGACGCCCACCGGTTCGAGGAGTCGCTCCGGCTCGTCCGGCGGAGCGCGGACCCGGCGGAGGCCGTGGCGGTCCTACGCGAGGCGTTGGGCCTGTGGCAGGGACCGGCGTTCGCCGGGATCGTGCACAGCGCACCGCTGGAGGCGCCCGCGCACGCGTTGGAGGAACTGCGCCTTTCGGCCGTGGAGGCGCTGGCGCGCGCGTACGGGCGACTGGGCGACCACGGAGCCGCCGCGTCCGTACTGCACGCCGAGGCCACCGCGCACCCTCTGCGGGAGCCGCTCGTGGCACAGCTGATGCTGGCCCTGGCCCGGGCCGGCCGGCAGGCGGACGCGCTGGACTTCTTCCACCGCACGCGGAAGCTGCTCGCGGACGAGATCGGCGTCGACCCCGCACCGGTACTCACCGACGCGTACCGCACCCTCCTGCGCACCGATGCCGATGCAGCTGCCGACGCCGCCGCCGCCGAGCCGGGTACGGACACCGGCGCCGAGACCGAGACCGATGTCGATACCGGTACCGGTACGAGTACCGCCGTCGGTACCCCCGCCGATGTCGATGACCGTGCCGACAACGAGACGGCGGCCCGGTCGCCGACCGTCCGCCGGCCGCACGGGACGGCCATGGCCGCAGAGGCCGTCACGCCCCAACTGCTGCCCCGTCGGCCTCGGGGCTTCATCGCGCGACAGGACGAACTCGCGGTCCTCGACCGCGTCACGAGCGCCTTTCCGGGCCCCCTCGTCACGCTCACGGGCACCGCCGGCGTCGGCAAGACCGCGCTCGCCGTGCACTGGTCGCACCGGCGCCGCGCCGACTTCCCCGACGGCACCCTCTTCGCCGACCTGTGCGGCTTCAGCCCCACCCCGGCCCGTGACACCGTTGCCGTGCTCCGCGAGTTCCTGCTGGCGCTCGGCGTCCCGGTCGAGCGGATGCCGGGCTCGCCCGCCGCCCTCGGGGCCCGCTACCGAGAACTGACCACCGGGCGGCGACTGCTGGTCGTACTGGACAACGCCGCCGGCTCCGAGCAGATCCGCCCGTTGCTGCCCGGCGGGGACGACTGCGTCACCCTCGTCACCAGCCGCGAACGGCTCGACGGCCTGGTGGCCACCGACGCCGCTCGCCCGGTGACCGTCGGCACCTTGCCCGCCGCCGACTCGACGGCGCTGCTGGCCGCCGTACTGGGCCCGGAATCGGTGGCCGCCGAACCGGAAGCCGCCGCCCGATTGGCCGTCCTGTGCGACGGACTGCCGCTCGCGCTGCGCGTCGCCGCCGCCCGGCTCGCCACCCGGCCGCACCGGGGCTTGGCCTCCTTCGCCGGTGAACTCGCCGACGAGCAGCACCGGCTGGACCTGCTCGAGGCGGAGGACACCGGCGTCGCCGCGGCGCTCGGCCTCAGCCTGCGGCATCTGCCCGAACCGGCCCGCGGACTGTTCCACCACCTCGGCCCGCACACCGGCGCCACGCTCGACACCGCCGCCGCTGCCGCGCTCGCCGACTGCCCGCCGCCCCAGGCCGCCCTGGCGCTCGACCAGTTGGCCGCGGCCCAGCTGGTCGTCGAGACGGGCCCGCGATCCTATGTGCTGCACGATCTGGTGCGCCTCTTCGCCCGCAGCCTGGCACCCGGCCACGAACCCGCCGGGCTGCTGAGGCTGCTCGACCACTGGGTGCAGACCCTGCTCGGGGCGTGCGCGGCCGCGGAGCCCGGCGGCGAACCGTGCTGCGCCCTGCCGGCCGGGGCCCGGCTCTCGGCCGAGATCCGCCCGTTCGCCGACCGGACGGCCGCGCTCGCCTGGTACTCCGCCGAACGCGGCACCTTGCGGGCAGCGGTCGAGTCCGCCGTCGCGGCGGGCCTCCACGACCGGGCCTGGCGGATCGTCCTGCTCCAGTGGCCGCTCATCGTGTGGCAGGTCCGCGACGGCTGGGTGCCGCTGCTCGAACAGGGCCTGACGTCCGCGGAACTGGACGGCGATCCGGCCGCCCAGTCCCGGGCGTCGGCACTGCTCGGCTGGGTGCTGTCCGAGGAGGGCAGGCCCGAGGAGGCCCTGACCCGACTGGAGCGGGCCCCCGACCTCGCGATCCGCGCGGGGGACGTCGCCGGGGAGGCGGTCGCCCGGATCAACCTCGCCGTGGCGCTCATGCGGCACGGAGACCACGAGCGGCCCGGCGCCCTGTTGGCCGAGGCCCTCGCCCTGGCCCAGCGGGCAGGCCTCACCGAGACAGCCACCCTGGCGCACCAACACCTCGCCCAACACCTGCTGTCGGTCGGCTCCGCAGCCGAGGCCGCCGACCACGCGGCCCACGGGCTCACGCTCGCCGCGCCTCCGCTGGCGGCCCCACGGCGCGTGGTTCTGCGTACCCTCCACGGCGAGGCGCTCGCCGCCGTCGGACGTACCGGCGAGGCCGTTCGACAGCTCCGCGAGGCCATCCGAGAGGCCCGGGCCAACGCCTACGAGGAGGGCGAGGTCGCCGCGCGGGCGGCCTTGGACGGGATACGAGCCACGCCCCGGCGGATCGCCGCCGGTGCGAGTTCCGGCACCTCCGGCCGCACCTGACAGGTCCCGCCGAGGGCGCTGACCCGCTGGGCTCGCTCGTGCGCGCGCCGGGGGCGTAGCAGGAGAGCGCGCCCACCTTCGCGCGCCCGGAGCGCACCACCTCTCAGCTGCGGAAACGGATCCCGGACCCACGGTCGCCGGGCGGCCACGCGCATGCCGATTGTCACTCTATTCCTACCTAGGGATGGTTCAGGTAGGTGTGTGGATCTTCGCGTGCTTATGCTTCACCCGCTATGACGGAAAGTCACAAGTCCCCCACGTTATGTGAGTCAGCCGATGTGGTCGTCCTCGGCGCCGGCCCCGCCGGGCTCGTTCTCGGAATCCTGCTGCACGCCGCCGGGATCGACAGCGTCGTCCTGGAACGTGCCTCCCGTACCCAGGTCCAGGCCCGGGCCCGCGCGGGGTTCCTCGCCCCGAACACCGTGGAGATCCTGGACCGCCACGGCCTCGCCGACGGGCTGCACCGGAACGGCCGCCGCCACGGCACGTGCGAATTCCGCACGCCGGACGGCCGGTTCCGCCTCGACTACGGCGCCCTCGGCCAGGGGGCGCAGCATCATGTCTACCCGCAGCAGCACCTGGTCACGGACCTCCTGACCCACTACCTCGACCTCGGCGGACGCATCCGCTTTTGCACCGAGGCGCTCGCCGTGCGGGACACCGACAGCACCCGGCCGTCCGTCATGACGCGCGAATCCGACGGCCGCACCACCCGCTGGACCGCCCGGTACGTCGCCGGCTGCGACGGCCGGTACGGGGCGGCCCGGCGCTCACTTGCGCCGGGCGCCGTCCGCCACCACCGCTACGACCACGGGGTGACCTGGCTCGGCCTGCTCGCCGAGGCCCCGCCCAGCCTCGACGCCGTCGGCTACGCCATCCACGACCGCGGCTTCGCCGGACACATGGCCCGCACCTCGGAGGTCACCCGCTACTACCTCCAATGGCAGCGCGGCACTCCCGCCGACGCCTGGCCCGAGCAGCGGATCTGGGACGAGCTCGACGTGCGGATGGGCGCCGCGGACCACGGCCCGCTGCGCCGGGGCACGCTCCTGGAACGCGGGGTCTTCGACCTCACCTGCGACGTCGTCGAACCGCTGCGGCACGGCTCGCTCCTCCTGGCGGGCGACGCGGCGAGCCTGCTCGCGCCGGCCGCCGCGAAGGGCGCCAACCTGGCGGTCCTGGAAGCCGAGATGCTGGCCGAAGCCCTGACCGATGCCCTCACCCGGGGCGACACCGCAGGGCTCGACACCTACTCGGACCGCTGCCTGGCGCACATCTGGCGGGCGCAGGAGTTCACCGGGTGGATGACCCGGCTCCTGCACGCGCCCTCCGACCGGGACCAGGATGCCGGATCGTTCTTCCAGGCCGGCCTGCGGCGTTCCCGGCTCGCCTCGCTGCGCACCTCGCGCATCCACCAGGACTGGTTCGCCGAGAACTACGTCGGCGTGTGACCGCCGCGGGGCCGGCCCCGTACGGCTCGCCCGGACCCTCCTTCCGCACGCTCCACCCCCTCCACCCCTTCCGCCCCCGCCACCTGCTTCGCCCTGCCCAGCCCCGTACCGGCCCGAGGACACCTTCACGATGACGACGACCCTCCCCGACGAAACGTTGCTCCGGGACGACACCGCCTGCCTGCGCGCGGCAGCCCGGTTCGTCCGCGAGCACGACAGCGCCGCCCTGCTCCCGCACCTCCTGCCCGGACTCGGCGGCCCGGACCTACGGACGCTGGCCGAGCACTGCCGGTTCGCCCACGCCGGACTGCTGCTCTTTCCGCCGGACTCCGACGGCCTGCGGGCCCAACTCGTCGACTGCGGACTGGCCGTGGACACTCCCTCCCACCCCAGCGTGGTGGTCCGGGACCGGCTCGCCCGGCGCCACCGGCGGGACCCGGCCGAGCTCGACGTCCGGATCCTGCGCCCGCCGGTGGACGGCCACGACGGGGAGCGGCGCGCGGTCGAGGTGTTCGCCCTGACCGTGCCCCCGCACTCCGACCTGGAACCGCTCGCCGCCTACGAACGCGTCCGCCGGCACGAGGCGCACCTCGCCTTCGAGGTCGAGCATCCGGAGCCGTTGGCCCTGCGCGGCCTGTGCGCGATCCTCGGCCGCCACGGCGCGCGGCCCGACGGCGGTGGCTACAACCCGCACGAGGACGGCACCGTCCTCTACTTCACCCTCCCCGCCGACGCGGCCTGCGACTACCGGCGGCTGGAGCTCTACGCCCCGGGCGACCACCGCGACACCCTCGCCGCGCACCTGGACCACTCCGACCTGGACCACCGCCCCCGCGACGACGCGCGGCAGCCCGCCGAAACGCTCCTTCACCTCTTCACCGGCGCGTGGACGACGCAGGCACTGGCCACATTCGCCCGGCTGGGCCTGCCCGACGTCATGGACACCCGTACCGCGCACCGCACCGAGGACCTCGCCCGGCCGACCGGCACCCACCCGCGAAGCCTCGCCACCCTGCTGCGCTACCTGGCCATGCTCGGAGCGGTCGTCGAGCAGCAGGAAGGATTCCGCCTGACCGAACTCGGCGCCCTGCTGCGCGCGGACACGCCCGGGTCGATGCGACCGCTGGCCCTGATGTACGCGGGCCCGTTCTACCGCTCCTTCGGCGCTCTCGACCACGCCGTGCGGACCGGACAGCCGGCCTTCGACCACCTCTTCGGCGAGAACCACTTCGACCACTTCGCCCGCGACCCCGAACTCGCCGCCCTCTTCGACCGGTCCATGGCCGCGAGCTCTCGGATGTTCCAGCCGCTCCCCACCCATCCCGTGATCACCGCCGCGGCCCAGGCATCCCAGGCGGCCCAGGCGTCCCGGGCCGCGACCGTCGTGGACATCGCCGGAGGGAACGGCGAGCTCCTCGGCCGCATCCTCACGGCGCACCCGCGCCTGCGCGGTGTCCTCCTCGAACGCCCGCACGCCGTGCAGGCCGCCCGCCGCCTCCTCGACGCCACGGGCTGCGGCTCGCGCTGCGACTACCGCGCGGGCGACTTCGCCGACGTGCCGACCGGCGGCGACGTCTACATCCTGTCCCGCGTCCTGCACGACTGGGACGACGACCGCTGTCGCGAGATCCTGCGCCACTGCGTCCGTGCGATGCCCGCCCACGCGGACCTGCTCGTCGTGGAGCGCCTCCTGCCCGTCGACGGTTCCCCCTCGCTGGCCACCGCCTGGGATCTGCACATGCTGTGCAACGTCGGAGGCCGCGAACGGCGGGCCGACCACTACGCACGTCTGCTCGCCGACGCGGGGCTCCAGCTCGTCGGCCGCCGCCCCCTGCCCCTGGACGCGCACGTGCTGCACGCCCGTAAGGCGGGCGCACCGGCCGCCACCGCCCGGCGGAGCTGAGGCGGGGGACCGTACGACCGGTCACCGGTACCGGGTGCGCCGTTCCGGTTCGGGTGGGAGCGCCCGGTGGATCACACGGAGGGCGAAGGAGTTCGGGGGCTCCCAGACATGCCGGTCGTCGAACGACCAGGCGTAGACGGGGGCTCCGTCGCGCAGGCAGCCGAGCAGGTCGGGAGCCCCGAGTTCGTGGGCCGACCACGCGTAGAGCTGCCGCAGCCTCGGCGTGATCACTCCGAAATCGAGGAGGCGACCGAAGCCGATCTCCCGGTCGAGGTGGGACCGCACCGTGTCGTGGAGCGGGTACGCGTCGGGGAGCACGCGCGACAACTGCAAGAAGATCCCGGTCATCTCCACCCGGGGATCGCCGAGGAACGGGGCGAGCGGGCGCAGCCACCCGAGGGCGAGGCGGGGCGCCGAGACGAGGGCGTGGGCGTACAGCACGCGGCAGAGGACCACGTTCATGAAGAACCGCTCGGTCTCGTTCTCCGCCTCCGCGAGATCGCGGTTCTCGAGGTAGGCGGCGACCACGCTCCCGTTGTGGGCCCGGTACCAGGCCCGGGCCGTCGGGTGCTCGGCGAAGGCCCGCCAATGGTCGACCGTGCGCGCGGAGGGAGGCCCGGGAAGTCCGCCGCTCAGGCCCACGGCCTCGCAGCCGTCCCGGAGGATCCGCTCGTTCACCGCCCGCCACCAGGGACTGCCGGGCCGATCGGCGGACGGAGGCCGCAACACGCCCCGCCGCACCTGCCACCGCATGAAGGACATCGCCGCCCGGCGGAACGGCAGGTGCTGGGGCGCCTTGCCGAACGGGCCGTGGTAGCAACGCTCCATCAAGGCCATCCGCCCCGTCGGGTCGTCGCGGACCGCGGCGACCTGCTGCCCGGCCCAGGCCGCTGCCGTGACCTCAGACGTCATGACCACAGATTCGCACGAAGCGGGGCGGGTCGACGCGGCGGCGTGCCGTACCCCACCGGGCAGGGCACGGCACGCCGTCGCTCTCCGGTCAGGCGGTCGGCGCGAGCACCCACAGTCGGTGGTCCCAGCCGACGTCACGGCAGGCGCGCACCGTGAGCCCGGCCCGCTCGGCCAGCGCGGTCACGTCCTTCACCGAGCGCAGTCCGGAGCCGAAGGCCGCCGTGAGCCGCAGGTGGTGCAGGGCCGCGTCGATGTCGTCGGGATCCGCCGCCTCCACCTGCTCGACCAGCACCAGGGCACCATCGGTCGACAGCGCGGCCGCGGCCTCGGCCAGGGTCAGGACCGCGTCCTCGTCCGGCAGCCACTCCAGCAGCCGGCACAGCAGCAGGGTGCCCGCACCCGACGGCACCGGGTGCGTCTGCGCGACGAGCTCCACCCGGGGCAACACCTCCGGGTCGAGGATCTCCCCGCCCAGGACACCCAGCACCGACGGCAGGGCGGCGATCCGCACCCGCAGCCCCGGGAACTCCTTGACCAGCGCGTTGACCACCGTGCCGGCGCCGTTGCCCGCCGCGCCGAGGACGTCCACCGCAGACCAGTCGTAGGCACCGGCGACCCCGGTGGAGACCCAGCGCGCCTCGTCCTCGATCGCGGTACGGGCCGAACCGCCCAGGCGCGCGTCGGTGCGCAGCGCATCGGCCAAGGTCTCGCCGGACGCCGTCCGGCACCCGTTCGCGCCCGAACGCAGTCGCTCGGCGAGCCCCGCCAGCGACAGGTCGAAGGCGGCCTGCGCGCCGCGCAGGTCGTACTCCTCCGACGAATGGTCGTCCTCCACCAGCTCCTCGCCCACCGGCGTCAGCCGGTACCCGTCGTCGCCGACCTCGAACACCTCGATCTCCACGAGATACTTCAGCAGCGCGCCGAGCGAGCGCGGCTCGATCCCACTGCGCCGCGCGAGCTCCGCGGGCTCCCGTACGCCCTGGTAGACCAGGTCGACCAGGCCCAGCGTGACGGCCACGCGGATCGCGAGACCTGGGGCCAGGTCGGTCAGTTCGTGGAGCCTGCCGTGCGCGTCCTCGCCCTCCAGCACGTCGGGATCGGCCGGCTCGGCGAGGCCGGGTACCACCTCGGCCCGCCGCCAGTAGCCGGTGATGTGCGTCTGCTCGCGCGGCACGCCCCGGTCCACCGAGAGGTGCCGTCGGATGCCCTTGAGGGTGACGGCCTCACCGGCGGCCCAGACGAACACCGTCCCCGGCAGCCACTCCATGTCCCGCACCGCGCGCTCCAGCAGATCGCTGCGCCCGGCCGGGACGCCGTCCCGCACCAGCCAGGTGACCTCGGCCTCGGCGCGCGTCGGCAGCTCCTGGCGGTGGCTGTCCTCGCCGACCTCGACGAACACCCGGGCCCGGGTCCCCTCGGGCATCTCGTCGAGCCAGCGAGCGATCGCGGGCAGCGCCGTCTCGTCGCCGATCACCAGCAGCCAGTCCGCGCCCTCGGGGTGACCGTGCGACATCTTCGGCCCGGCGATCCAGGTCACCTGGCCCGGAGCGGCCTGTTGGGCCCACGCCGAGGCGATACCGCCGTCGTGCCGGACGAAGTCGAAGTCGATCTCCCCGGCCACCGGGTCGAACCGCACCGGCGTGTAGTCCTTGGAGATCGGCCGGCCGTCCGAGGGCCAGTCCAGGCTGCTCACGTTCTGCCGGGGCAGGACCGGATCCCGGCCCTCTTCCGCGAAGAAGAACTTCACGTGGTCGTCGAAGCCCTCCGTGCGCAGCGCCGGGAGGGACAGGCCCGCGTGCTCGAAGGCGTGCAGCTGGGGGCCGCCCAGGGTCACCCGCCGCATCCCGGGCGTGACGTCCGAGACGCGCAGCACCGTCAACTCCCTGAGCACGATGGGGAAGGTGACGACCGAGCGGGGACTACGGCTGGACATCCGACTTGCTCCTTCACATCCGTCCGGCAGATCCGGCATGCGGCCACGCTACGACGCCACGCGCGCCCCGTATCCAACCCGCGGACCACGGCACTGACACCCCGCGCGCAATCCGGACGCCCTTCGCGGATACCCGCCCCTCGTGGGGGTGGACCTCAAGTGCGCTTGAGTTCATACGGTGTTGTGCGTAGGAGATCTCGAAGAGAGCGAACGGAGCGGATCCGCCATGGAGTACTCGCACAACGACGCCGAACTGGTCCGGCAGCCCATCGGCTACTGGAGTCGGGCCGCCTCCGACGCCGTGGTCACCCGTATCCGAGCCGTTCTCGCCGGCATCGGTACCACCCAGCCCCAGGCCTGGATCCTGGGACGGATCGCCGGGGCCGAGCCGCCGCCGACCCGTGAGGCGGTGACCGGGGTACTGAGCGGTTACGCGGTCGCGGGCATCGACGACCTGGACGAGGAGATCGACGCCACCATCGCCCGTGGTTGGGTCACCCAGAACCCGGACGGCCACCTCGAACTCACGCCCCTGGGGGAGGACTTCTCCGCCCGGGTGGCCGAGACCCAGGCGGAGCTGTGGCAGGAGCGGCACCGGGGCATCTCGGACGAGGAGTACGTGATCACCCTGAAGGTCCTCCAGCGGTTCGTCCACAACACCGGAGGTCAGGCCTGGCACCACTGAGCGGTCCCGTCCCGAACACGGAGGCCGGCGCAGGCGGCTTCGAGCGATCTGGCGTGCGGGGCGTCCGTGCTGTGTAATCGAGGACTGTGGACGGGAGCCTGGCAGCCATCGTCGGTGCGGCCATAGGGGCGATCGGAGGGCTGACCGGTGGTTGGCTCTCCGTGGTCGGCCAGTCCAGGCAGCGCCGTGAGCAGCAGCGTGCCGACCATCAGCAATGGCGTGACGAGATGAGACGCGACGCGTACGCCTCGTACCTGGCCGCCACGCGGGAGTTGAACGCGGCGTGCTGGAAGGTGGCCGACCAACTGGTTTCACAGGCGAGCACGTCGGCCGACTGGGAAGCGGCGCTCGCCGAAACCCATGACGCCTGGGCCAGATTCAGTACGGGTTCCTCAGCCGTGGCCGTTGCCGGGCCGCGGTCCGCGGCGGACGAGGCAGCGGCCCTGCATCGGGCGATGCGAAGGTGCGAGATGATCGTGGTGGACTGGGCGCGGTCGGCGATCAGGGGCGGTGTCGCCCATGTCGACGACCATCGGGCGCGGTTCGCGTCCGCCGCCGACGCCAAGCAGGCCCCGCTCGCCGCCTTCCAGCGGGCAGCGCGCGAGGCCCTGGGGACGGAGCACTGAGGAGGGGCAGCCCACGCGGCTGCCCCGGCGGGCCCGCCTCCCGCAGGAGACGGGCCCGCCGGGGGCCGCGTGGCGGCGGACGTCACTGGCCGGCGACGGCCTTCGCGAGCAGCGGGGTGAGCTGCTCGACCACCCACGGGGCGCTCAGTGCGTCCGGGTAGGCGATGGCCGAGGAGAGCGAGTTCTCCGAGGGGATGACCGTGAAGTGCTTGGTCTTCACCGCGTTCAGCGACTGGAAGAGCTTGTTGGACTCCAGCTCGGTGGCGCTGATGACACCGCGGTCGCCGAAGGGGTAGGTGACGAGGAGGACGTCGGCGTCGAGCTGGTCGAGGTTCTCCAGGCTCACGGCGTTCTTGTTCGGCGCGTAGTTCTTCGCCTTGTCGGTCTTGGTGAAGCCGAGCTTCTCGAAGACGCCCGGGTCCTGGTCGGCGTAGGACATGAAGCTGACCTGCTCCGGGTGGACGACCGTGTAGGTGTAGGTCTTGCCCTTGAACTCGGGGTGCGCGGCGGCGGCCTCCGTCGTGGCCTTCTCGTTCGCCGCAATGACCTCGTCCGCCTTGGCGCTCAGGCCGAGGGCCTTCGCGGCCGTCTTCAGTCGGTCCTGCCAGGTGAGGGTGTCGGCGTGCGCCTTGTCGGTGAAGGTGACCACCGGGGCGATCGGCTGCAACTTGGCGTAGTCCGCGTCCATCTCCCAGGTGTTCATGCCGAGGATGATGTCGGGGGCCTCGGCCGCGATGGCCTCGTAGGCGGTGCCGTCGGTGTCGTCGTACGTCTTCAGCTTGCCGGCGCCGAGCTTGTCGATGGCGCGCTGCTTGTACTCGGGCACCTTCGCGCCGTCCTCGACGTCCGGGGTGATGACCGGGACGATACCGAGGGCCAGCGCTATGGCGGTGTCGCCGTCGGAGACCGTCGCGACCTTCACCGGCTTCTTCTTGACCTCCGTCTTGCCCCACGCGTTGGTGAGGGAGACGGGGAAGGCGGCGGACGCGTCGGCTCCGGCGGCGGCCGGCTTGTCCTTGGCGGCGGTCGAGTCCTCGCCGCCGCCGCATGCGGTGAGCAGGCCGAGGCAGGCGGCGGCCGCGGTGAGGGCGGCGAGGGAGCGGGCCGGGCGGCGGCGCGTTCTGTGCAGGACGGACATGATGGTGGTGTCTCCTATGCGGGGGTACGACGGCCCAGGGGGAAGATCTGGGGCCGCTCTGAGCGGGGATGGGGGACGACGAGACAGTCCAGGCCGAACACCTCGGCCACGGTCTCCTCGGTGAGCACCTCTTCGGGCGTGCCCTGGCGCACGATGCGGCCGTCGCGCATGGCGACGATCGTCGAGGCGTACAGGGCGGCCTGGTTGAGGTCGTGGGACACCAGCACGATCGTCTTGCCGGCCTGCTCGTTGAGGTCGGCGAGGAGGTCCATGACCTCGATCTGGTGGGCGATGTCCAAGTAGGTGGTGGGCTCGTCCAGGAGCAGCGTCGGCGTGTCCTGGGCGAGCGCGAGGGCGATCCACACGCGCTGGCGCTGACCGCCGGAGAGCTGGTCGACCGGGCGGTCGATCAGTTCGGCCGTCCCGGTCGCCAGCAGGGCGTGCGCGATGACCTCGTCGTCGGCGGCGGTGCGCCGTTGTCCGAACCGGTGGTGCGGGTGGCGCCCGCGCCGGACGAGGTCGCCGACGGTGATGGACTCCGGGGCGATCGGCGACTGAGGCAGGATGCCCAGGCGCTGGGCCACCTCGCGGGTGGGCAGGTCGTGGATGTCCTGGCCTTCGAGGAGGACCGACCCGGCCGCGACGGGCAGCAGCCGGGCGACCGACTTGAGCAGGGTCGACTTGCCGCAGGCGTTCGGGCCGACGAGCGCGGTGATCCTGCCGGGCACGATCCCGAGGGACAGCTCCTCGATGATCGGCTTGCGGTCGTAGCCGGCGCTGATGCCGCGGGCTTCGAGCCGGAACTCGGCGTCGGGGGAGTCGAGTACGGGTCGTGCGCTCATGCGGTGGCTCCTTGCCTGCGCCGGAGGATCAGCCGGACGAAGTAGGGGGCGCCGAGCAGTGCCGTGAGGACACCTGTCGGTACCGGGCTGATCAGCGGGCCGTGCTGGGCGAGCACATCGGCGCCTAGGACGATGACGGCGCCGATCGGGACGGCCAGGGCGACGGACCGGTCGGCGCCGACCAGCCGGGTCGCGATGGGGCCGCTGATCAGCGAGACGAAGCCGATCGGGCCGGTGACGCTCGTGGCCAGCGCGGCGGCGGCGGCCCCGACCAGCAGGGTCGCGATCCGAGCGACGCCGACCCGGGTGCCGAGCCCGAGGGCGAGCTGGTCGCCGAGGGCCATGTTGCCCAGGGAGCGGCTCAGCAGCGCGGTGCAGAGCCCGCACACGGCGAGCGCGCCCGCCAGTGTGGACACCCCGTCCCAGGTGGCGTCGTTGACGCTGCCGACCAGCCAGCGCATCACCTGGGCGATCCCGTGCTGTCCGGCCACCGTGAACAGGTAGTTCACGTAGGCGGTGCACACGGCGCTCAGGCCGATGCCCACCAGGACCAAGCGGTACGTGTCCACGCCCCCGCCGCGCCGGCTCAGCGCGAGCACCGTCGCCACGAGGACGAAGGCACCGCCGAGGCCGGCGAGCGAGGTCCCGAAGGGAACCGCGGGCGCGAACAGCAGCATCGTGGTGGCGCCTGCCCCGGCCCCGGCCGAGATGCCGACCATGTCCGGGGTGGCCAGGGGGTTGCGGACGAGCCGCTGGTACAGGGCCCCGGAGAGGCCGAAGAGGGCTCCGGCGAGCAGCGCCGCCAGGGCGCGCGGCATCCGGATGCGGAAGATCACGTAGTCGGCCAGACCGGTACGCATCCCGAAGGCCGCGGGCAGGATGTCGCCCGCCGGGATCCGCTTGACCCCGCCGAGCAGGATCGAGGCGACGAGCAGCGCGAGCAGCATCACGAGGAGTACGCAGGTGACGAGGCGGAACCGGCGGATTCCGGTCCGGTGGGCGGCGCGTAGACGGGCCACGGTGGCCGCCTTGAGCTCCGCCGCCGTCTCCGGGGAGGCCTGCCCGAGGCTCGGTGTCCCGCCCGCCTGCGGTACGTCCGCCCCCGGCGCGTGTGTCCGAGGCGCATGTGTATGTGGCGCGTGTGCCTGTGGCATGTCCCTCACATCCGGACCAGGTCGCGGCGGCGCGCGAGCCACACGAAGAAGGGGGTGCCGACGAAGGCGGTCATCACCGACACCTGGATCTCGCCGTGGTCGATCACCAGTCGTCCCGCGGTGTCGGCGCCGACGAGCAGGACCGCTCCGCAGACCATCGACAGCGGTAGCGACCAGCGGTGGTCCGTGCCCACCAACATCCGGGCGGCATGTCCGGCGACCAGTCCGACGAAGGCCACCGGCCCCACGGCCGCGGTGGCGGCCGCGCACAGCAGCACCGCGACGGCCGCACTCGCCAGTCGGGCCCGCTCCACCCGGACGCCGAGCCCACGGGCCGTGTCGTCACCGAGGCTCAGCAGGTTCAGGGTCCGCCCGAGCGGCAGCGCCAGCAGCAGGCCGGTGAGCGCGAACGGGAGCGCCTGGCCCAGGAACTGTCCCCGGCCGGTGAGTTGACCCACGGACCAGAAGCGCAGGTGGGCGTAGACGGCCTCGTCGCGCACCACGAGCAGGGTGATCAGCGAGGACATCACCGCGGCGACGGCGACTCCCGCGAGGACGAGGCCGATCGTACTGCTGCCCGCGTCGGTGCGGGTCCCGATCAGGAAGACGAGGACCGCGGTCACCGCCGAGCCGGTCAGCGCCATCCAGAAGTAGCCCTGCACGCCGGACGTGTCGAGGAACAGGATGCCGAGGACGACGAACACCGCCGCGCCCTGCTGCACGCCGAGGACGCCCGGCTCGGCCAGTGGGTTCATCGTCAATGCCTGCATGATGAGCCCGGAGGCGCCGAGGGCGGCCCCGACGGTCAGGCCGAGCAGGGTGCGGGGTATCCGCTCCGTCCACAGGACGTCGCCGTTGTAGCCCTCCGCGCTCGGGTGCAGCAGGATCCGCACGATCTCCAACGGGGATATGTCGCGCGCACCGAGGCCGATGCTCGCGATGGTCACGGCGGCCAGCATCAGGCCGGCGAGCACCACGACCACCGTGCCACGCGAGGCACGGGTCCGCGCGGGCGTCGGGGCCGGTGGTGCGTCCGGCGAAGCCGATTGCTTCATGGGTCTTCGGGTACTCCTCACCTGCTCAAGCTCGAAGTTAGGCTAGCCTTACCAAAGCGGGGTCCGGTCCAATGCCGGAGGCGAACCGCTCACAATCAGGGGTCAAGAACACGACCCCTGCGGTAGGGGGAGGATGTTGTGACCGAGACGGGACTGCGCAGCGTGCGAGGCGAGGAGACCCGGGCCGGGGACGTGGTCATGGCCGATGACGATTTCATCGCCGAGGGCGGACACCCGCTCCACGTCCACGAGTTCCACGAGTTCCTGCACGTGCCGGTCGGCAGGATCGTGGTCACCGCGCTGGGCCGGGACCACGAACTGTCCGCCTCGGTGGCCCTGTGGATCCCGGCGGGCATCGCGCACAGCGCGCGGTTCGGAGCCGACTCCGTCATCGCGGTCGAGTCCTTCGACGCGGGCCGGTTCGAGCTGCCGTACCAGGACGTCACCACCATCAACATCACCGACGCCCAGCGCCGGCTGGTCCTCGGCCGGATGCGCAGCACCCGCGCCCAGGACGAGGATCCGGAGGTCTTCGCCGCGCTGTCCGCCGGGCATCGCAACTGCCTGCCGCTGCCCCAACCCACCAGCCACACCGCCGGGTTCGTGGCGCGGGAGCTGGCCCGGACGCCGAGCGATCCGCGGACGGCGACGGAGTGGGCGGAGAACCTCTACACGAGCTCGACCAGCCTGCGCCGGGCGTTCCGCGCGGAGACCGGGATGGCCTTCTCCGAGTGGCGCACTCGGCTCCGGCTCAACCACTCGCTGAGCCTGCTGGAACAGGGCCAGTTGGTGAGCTCCGTCGCCGCCCGGGTGGGGTTCGTCAGCACCAACGGCTACATCCTGGCCTTCCGCCGCCACTTCGGTCAGACGCCGGGCGCGTACGTACGGAACTCGCTGGACCGGTCCGCGTAGCGGAAGCCGTCGGGGGCACGCCGGCTGACGGATCGTCGTGTCCGGCCGGGCGGAAACGGACCTGCCCCGTACCCGGGGTCACGACCCGGGTACGGGGCAGTCGGCTGTCAGGCGTTCCGGTGTTCAGGTGTTCAGACGTTCGGGTCAGCCGCCCTGGCCGGCGCTACCCACCGGGCCGACCTTCACCGGGGAGCCGCCGCCCTCCGTGACCGGCAGCGTGCCGGTGCCCGGCCAGGCGAGGGTGACCGACCTGGTCTCGTCCGGCGGGGTCACCACCAGCCCGGTGACGCGGACGCCGGAGCCGCCCGAGGTGTTGAGCGGGTAGCTGATGCCGAAGTACGTCGACTCACCCTTCTTGAGGACGGCCGTGTCGGCCTGCTGGCCGGTGCGCTGCGCGGACAGCGAGCCCGAGGCGGTCTTCAGGTCGACGCCCGCGTACCCGGAGATCGTGCAGTCCCGGGTGCCGCGGTTCTTCAGCGTCACGGCCACCGTGCCGTCCGTGTCGCCGCCGATGGTGCGCTCCGCGGCCGTGATCGCGAGCTCGTCGGTCCGGCACTTGCCGGTCTTGCCGCTCGCGTCGGAGCCGGTCCCGGCGGCCGTACCCTTCCCGTCGGAGCCCGTCCCCGGCGAGGGCTTCGTGCCGCCCTGATCCGAACCGCCCCCCGAGGGCGAGGCGGTGGACGGGGCGGACGCGGCGGACGAAGCCGACGGGGTGCTCGGCCCCGCGCCGTCGTCGCCGTTCTGGCAGGCCGTGAGCGCGAAGCTCGCGGCGACGGCCACGGCGGCGAGGGTCAGCTGGTGAACGCGCATCGTTTTTTCCTCAAGGTCGATCGGTCGGCGGTGCGGGCGGTGCGGGCGGTCGGTACGGGTCGGTACCGGAGAGCGTCTTCGATCATCAGGAGTGGACCGGCCCGTACTGCCGTTCCACCCGACCGCCCACCCGTACATTCCTGTTACACGTATCGCCGAATCCGAAACGCCCACAGCCGCCCCGGACGCGCGTCCGACCGGCGAGTACGGCGGTTTCTCTCACTCACGCGCACCGGTACGAGGTCATCGCGCGCCGGGACAGACCCGTGACCCGGCAGATCTTGACCCCAACGGGTGGCATGCCTCCCCAACCCGCCTTCGCCCACGCCGAACGGTGTCAACCTGTGCGGGAGGAACGGCCGTTGCGCCGCGTCGGGCGGGCCGAGCGGCTCACGTCCTGACGATCGGGCGACCGCTTCGCACCCCGACGGTTGGTGCGGACACCGGCCGAGGTGATCTCATGGGAGATCACGAGGGGTCGGCGGAACGGCCGAACGCGCGGGAAGGACATGTGGTGGTCGAGCGGGAAGCCGTGGGTGTCACGGTCACGGGGTTGGTCGAGGCCGCCGAGGACGGCCAGAGCGGCGCCCTGTGGCGACTACGGCGCAAGGGCCGACAACTCGACGCGAATGTGGTGCGCCTGCTGCCCGGCGGCGAGATCGCCGTGCACCGGGAGCCCGAGGTGGACGTCCTGCTCGCCGTCGTACAGGGCGGTGGATCCCTCACCCTGGACGGCGCCGCCGTGGAGGTCGTGCCCGGCTCCCTCACCCTGCTGCCGCGCGGCTCCGCCCGCTCGCTCCGGGCCGGCCCCGAGGGGCTGGTGTTCCTCACCGCGCACCGCAGGCGGGCGGGCATGGCCATCGGCCGGCCGCCCCGCACCGAACCGCGCACACCGCAGTGCCCGCTCCACCTCGTCTGCGAGCAGTGCCACCGGCACGCCATAGAGGCCGACGCCCGGTACTGCAGCTGGTGCGGTACCCGCCTCGTCCCCAAGGCCGCCACGGGCTGACGGTCCGCGTCGATCGGGAGTACTAGGGGAACCGGGCCAGGGGCGCGTCCTGGGCGAAGAAGGTCTTGGCGCGGATCATCGCCCGCTCGTCGTCGCGCACCTGGCCCGGCCGGGAGCCGTTGCCGAGCAGTACCCCGCCGAAGTGCATCCGCATGTAGGCCGCGGTGTGGTGAAGACCGGTCACCAGTCCCTCGGCGCGGGACTCGTCGTGGTCCGCCATGGCCGTCACGCCCCACAGGGTCCGGCCCGCCATGCGCTGCTTGAAATCCGAGCCGGGGACCGTGAGCCAGCCCGACCAGTAGTCGAGGTAGCGCTTGGTGTGCGCGGAGAGCGCGTACCAGTACAGCGGAGAGGCGATGACGACGTCGGTTGCCTCCAGCGTCGCCAGCCGCAGGGCCTCCTCGCCCTCCGAGGGTATCCAGCCCTCGGCCTCGTGGCGGCCGTCCTGGAAGTCCGGCAAGGCGGACCCGGCCAGGTTCACCCAGCGCTTCCGGGTCCCTGCGGGCAACTGCTCGGCGGCCTGCCTCGCGAGGATCTCGGTGTTCCCGTCGGAACGCGAGCTGCCGAGGACGAAGAGGAACGAGCGGTCGGTCATGAAGATCACTCCAGCGGTGCGCGGCCCTGCCGACGGAATGCCCGCCGGTAGGTGCGACGTTAAACGTTGACATCAATGTGAAGGTCAACCGGACACAGGGGTACAGCACATGCTGATCGGAGAACTGTCCCGACGCACCGGAGTCAACTCCCGACTGCTGCGCTACTACGAGGCGCAGGGACTGCTCCAGGCGGAGCGCGGCCCGAACGGATACCGCGACTACACCGCGGACTCCGTGGCCGCCGTGCGCAAGGTACGCGCGCTGCTCGCGGCGGGCCTGTCCACCGAGGTGATCCGCTCGGTGCTGCCGTGCGTGCGCGGTGAGGGGGTGCGGTTCGCCTGGTGCGAGGAGATCCGGTCCGTACTCGACGGGGAACTGGCCGCGATGGACGCCCGCATCGAGAGCCTGCGGCACAGCCGCGCCGCCCTGGCCTGCTACCTGGAGCAGCCCTGAGCCCCGCCCTCGGGGAACGGGGGCGGGGCTCAGGGAGTGCGGGGGACGGCCTCAGGCGGCCGCGGTCCGGGGCTGCTGCTCGGCCTCCACGGCGGCCCGGTCGCCGCGGGCGGGCAGGAGTCGGTCCAGGGCGAAGGCGCCCGGGCCGGTGAAGACGAGCAGCAGGAAGGCCCAGCAGTACATCGCGGAGGACTCGCCGTTGTTCTGGATCGGGAAGAGCGCGTCCGCCTGATGGGCCGTGAAGTAGGCGTACGCCATCGAGCCGGAGGCGACGAAGGCCGCGCTGCGGGTCCCGGCCCCGAGCAGCACCAGGGCGCCGGCGACGAGCTGGATCACCGCCGCGTACCAGCCGGGCCAGGCCCCGACGGGGACGGTGCCGCCGCCGTGCGCGCCGCCGAGGACGCCGAAGAGGGAAGCGGCTCCGTGGCAGGCGAACAGGAGGCCGGTGACGATCCGGAAGAGGCCCAGGGCGTAGGGCCGGGCGGCGTTCAGACGTTCCGTCATGGGGAGATCCTTCGTGAGGTACGGGGACGGGGGTGAGGGTCAGGGAGCCAGTGAGGCAGCCCGCTCACGGGTCTGCCCGGGCCCGGGCCCGGGCCCGGAATGAGGGGGGGGCTCACAGCTGCACGCAGACCCGGTCCGCCGTGGTGACCACGGCGCAGCGGCCCGCCGCCCATTCCAAGGCGGACCGGTGCTCGCGCTCGGAGAAATCGGCGACGGCGTCGGCGACCACGAAGGCCTGGACGTCCTGCATCCAGGCGTCGCAGGCCGTCATCAGCACACCGATGTGCGCGTACACACCGGTGATCACCAGCTGGTCCCGGCCCATCGCGCGCAGCCGCTCCAGGAGGTCGGTCCGCACGAAGGCGCTGTACTTCCACTTCGTCAGCACCGTGTCGTCCGGACCCGGCGCCACCGCCGCCGGGATCGCGGCGGCCGTCGGGTCGTCCGGCAGGCCCGGCCCCCAGAAGTCCTGCTGGAGTCCCCGTTCGGCCGGGCTCTGTCCGCCGGGCTGCGCGGTGTAGAACACGGGCACCCCGGCGCGGCCCGCCTCCTTCTTCAGCCGCGCGACCTGCTGGAGCATGCCGGTGACGGGCTGCGCGTCCGTGTCGAAGGCCGACAGGAAGTAGTTCTGCAGATCGTGGACGAGCAGGACCGCGCGGTCCGGATCCACCGTCCAGTCGACGCGGTTGGCCGGCAACTCCTCGGCGGACGGCAGCGGATAGGGGGCGATGGCGGGCAGGGCCATGGGTTCATCCGTTCAGTGCTGGTGGGGCGGTACGGGGGCGGGGGCGGGAGGGCCGGCGGGAGCGGCGGTGCGCAGGTCCCGTTTGGACACCTTGCCCACGCCGGTCTTGGGGAAGGCGGAGACGAATTCCACCCGGTCCGGCACCTTGTACGCGGCGAGGCCGCGCTCCCGTACGAACTTCTTCACGGCGGCGGGCCGCAGTTCCGTGGCGCCCTCACGCAGGATCACGTAGGCGCAGGTGCGTTCGCCGAGATAGGGGTCCGGTTCGCCGACGACATTGGCGTCGTGGACGGCCGGGTGCGCCAGGATGTGGTTCTCCACCTCCTCCGCCGCGATCTTCTCCCCGCCCCGGTTGATCTGGTCCTTGGCGCGTCCCTCGACGACCAGGTGACCGGTGGGCGTCATCCGGACGATGTCCCCGGTCCGGTAGAAGCCGTCCGGGGTGAACGACCGGGCGTTGTGCTCGGGGGCGTTCCAGTACCCGCGGATGGTGTACGGGCCGCGGGTCAGCAGGTGGCCGGACCCGCCCGGCGGCACCTCGCGGTCCTCGTCGTCGACGATCCGGATCTCGTCGTCCGGTGAGATCGGCCGGCCCTGGGTGGTGACGACAGTCTCCTCCGGGTCGTCGAGACGGGTGTAGTTGACCAGCCCCTCCGCCATCCCGAACACCTGCTGGAGGGTGCAGCCCAGGCCCGGCCGGACCCGACGGGCGGCTTCCTCGCTGAACTTGGCTCCGCCCACCAGCAGGACCTCAAGACTGCCGAGGTCCCGGTCGGTGCGGGCGGCGGCCTCCGTCCAGAGCAGGGCCAGCGGAGGCACCAGGCCGGTGATCGTCACGCCTTCGGACTCGATCAGGGGGAAGGCGACGTCGGGCACCGGCTGCGGGCACAGCGCCACGCGGCCGCCGGCGTACAGGACGCCGAGCGAACCGGGTGAGGACAGCGGGAAGTTGTGGGCGGCCGGCAGGGCGACCAGGTACACGGAGTTGGCGTCCACGCCGCAGATCTCGTTCGAGCCCCGCAGCGAGTAGATGTAGTCGTCGTGGGTGCGCGGGATCAGCTTGGGCACGCCCGTGCTGCCACCGGACAGCTGGAGGAACGCGAGGTCGTGCGGGGCGGGCCCGGGGCCGAGCCCCCCGGCGGGTACGTCCAGGGGGACGTCGGCCAGTGCCGTGAAGTCACCCGGGTCGGCGTCCGCGACGAACACCTCGCGCAGTCCCGGTACTTCGGCGCGCACTGCGGCGGCGAGCCCGCGGTAGTCGTAGCCGCCGTGCACCGCGGGGATCACGTAGGCCGCGGCTCCCGTGAAGGAGCAGAAGTAGGAGATCTCGGTGCGCCGGTGCGCCGGCAGGGCGAAGACGGGCAGGGCACCGATCCGGAAGAGCGCGAAGACGACCTCGAAGAACTCGGCCGTGTTCGGCAGTTGTACGACGACCTTGTCACCGGGAGCGATGCCGCGCGCCATGAGGCCCGCGGCCATCCGGTCGGCCCGGGTGTCGAGTTCGTCGTAGCTCCAGGTACGCCGGCCGCCGTCCGGGCCGCCGGTCGGGTCCACGAGGGCGATCCGGTCGGGGTGGGCCGTCGCCCGCTCCCGCAGCACGGACCCGAAGGTCTCGCCCCGCCACCAGCCGGCCGCGCGGTAGCGCTCCGCGAACTCGGCGGGCCAGGGCTGCCAAGCGGGTTCGACAGCGGAGACGCGGGGGTCGACGGACTCACGGGAGTCGTGGGGCTCGCTCACAGCTCGGCTCCGACGGCCTGCAGGAAGGTACGGAACTTCGCGGCGGTCTCCGCGGTCTCGGCGTCGGGATCGGACGCGGAGACGATCCCCGCCCCGGCGTACAGGCGCAGCCGGTTGTCCTCGGCCTCGGCGCAGCGGATCGTGACGACCCACTCGCCGTCACCGCTGCCGTCCTCCCAGCCGATCATGCCGGTGAAGAAGCCGCGGTCGAAGGACTCGGTCTCCTCGATCACCTTGCGGGCCACGCCGGTCGGACTGCCGCAGACGGCCGGGGTCGGGTGCAGGCTGGAGGCGATCTCGAGGGCGGAGACATCGGGCTGCGCGAGCACCCCGGTCACGGTGGTGGACAGGTGCCACATGGTGGCCGTACGCAGCAGGGTGGGGCGCTCGGGGACGTCGAGCGAGGTGCAGTACGGGGCCATGGCCTGGTGCACCGCGTCGACGACGACGGCGTGCTCGTGCAGGTCCTTGGCGGACCCGAGCAGGGCGGCCGCCCGGCGCACGTCCTCGGCGAGGTCCGCGCTGCGCGGGGTCGACCCGGCCAGCGGGTTGGAGATGAGCCGGTCGCCGCGGCGCGACAGCAGCAGCTCCGGGCTGGCGCCGAGTAGGTTCCGGCCGGGACCGGTGGGGAGTGCGAAGGTGTAGCCGGAGGGGTCACGGCGGGCGAGCCGCTGGACCATGGCGGGGATGTCCAGAGGTCTGTCGGAGGCGAGTTCCAGGGTCCGGGCCAGCACGACCTTGCTGAACTCGCCCTGCCACATCCGGTCCACCGCCGAGGCCACGCCCTTGGCGTAGACCTCTGGCTCGGGGACCGAGGCGATGGCCCAGTCGGTGGGCGCCGGACCGGCGGCGGGCAGGGCGATCAGCGGGTCGGAGGCGAGCGGCGGGCCGCTGCGCAGGAACTCCGGGACGACGAGGGCCGCGCGGGCGTCCGGGGCGAAGGGGATCGCGCCGATGACCACGGGGTAGGGGTGTCCGGCCCGCCGGGCCTCGGCCAGGGCCTGGGCGACGCGGTGCGGCAGCGGTTCGGCGGAGTGCGCGACCTCCTGGCGGATGCCGTGGGCGAGCAACGTGCGGGTGGGGGTGGCGAGGAACCGGGCTCCACCGCGGTAGGCGTCGAGCAGCGTGGTGGCGGCGCCGACGGAGGGGTGCACCGGATCGGCCGGTGCGGGGGGCGTGGCGACTTGGTGGACCGTCGGCACGGTGACTCCTCTTCAGGTGGGGGCAGGTAGGGGCAGATGCGGGCAGGTGGGCGCGGCCGGACGGTCGCCGGCTGCGTGCGGTGCGAGGCGGTGCGCAGGGCGCGGGTGATACGCGTGCTGTGCGTGGTCCGGGGATTCCGCGTGCTGTGCGTGCTGTGCGTGGTGTGGGTGTTGCACGTGTGGCACATGACGCGAGTGGGGACGGGGGCTGCCGCGGTCAGCGCAGCGTGGCTCCGCCGTCCACGTAGAGGTCCTGCATGGTGATGTGGCGTGCCTGGTCCGAGGCGAGGAACACGACGGCGTCCGCGATGTCCTGCGGGTCGGCGATCCGGCCCAGCGGGATCCCCGTCCGGTAGCTGGCGAGGTCCCCGTCCAGCACCCGGGCGGGCGCCTGCGGGTCGCTCCAGAGCGCCCACTGCATCGGGGTGTCGGTGGAGCCGGGGGCCACGACATTGCAGCGCACCCCGCTGCGGGCGTACTCCAGGCCGAGACACTTGGTGAACATGACGGCCGCGGCCTTCGAGGCGGCGTACGCGGCCATACCGGTACGCGGGATCCCGGCGGCGTTCGAGGCGACGGTGATCACGCTGCCGGAGCCGCGGGCCGCCATGCCGGGGACGACGGCGCGGGAGGTGAAGAAGACGCCCTGGACGTTGACCGCGAAGGTGGCTGCCCAGTCCTCGTCGGTCAGTTCCGCGACCGGTGCGGTCCGCAGGATTCCGGCCACGTTCACCAGGATGTCGATCGGGCCGAGTTCCCGCCCGATCCGCTCGACGGTCCGCTCGACGGCCGCCGGGTCGGTGACGTCGAGTTCGTAGGGGTGGACGGCCCCGGCCCCGGCGCCGGCGGACGGCGCCCGTCCGGTCTCCGGGTCCGGTTCGGCCGCCGCCGCGGTGACGGCCTTGGCCCGGATGTCCGTCGCGGCGACGGTGGCGCCGAGGCGGAACAGCGTACGGACGACGGCCGCGCCGATGCCCTGGCCGGCGCCGGTGACGAGCGCGACCTTCCCGGTGAATCCGCTGGTACCCGGGATGCCGGGCACACGGTGGTCGGACATGCCGCCCCCTCCTCAATTCTTAGGTAAGCCTAACCTAATAAAATTCTGAACGACACTATGTGGCGCGCGCGTTGTTCCGGGGTGCGGGCGGAGCCCGCCCGCACCCCGGTGCGTCAGTCCCGGGCGGTCGGCCCGGCCGACGCCAACGCGCGCGCCAGCACCGGGCCGATCTCCGCCAGGGCCCCGGGGGACATCAGGTCGTCGTGCGAGCAGTCCAGGACGTGCTCCTCGATCCGGCCGTCCAGGTACGCGGGCCAGACCAGGGCGGGCGCCTGCGCCGCCGGCGTGGACCGTGAGGCGGTGAAGAACAGCACGTCACCGCGGTAGCGGAGGGTGCGGCTGCGCGACAGCAGTCGCACGCAGTGCATGTTCGTGTCCACGATCGCGCCCAGCAGCGCCTCGTCGAAGCCGGCCAGCAGGCCCTGGCTGTCGCGGATCGCGGAGGCCGCCTCCGCCCGGTCCACCGGAGCATCGCCCTCCGCCGGGTTCAGCCCGGCCACCGAGAGCAGGAAGCCGCTCTCCTCGCGTTCCAGGCGCTCGCGCCGGTCCGGGGCGTCGATGTACGACCAGTCCTCGATCTCCGGCGGATACGCGTCCAGCAGCCCCAGGAAGGCCACCTCCTCACCGCGCTCCTGGAGCAGCGCGGCCAGCGTCTGTGCCACGGTCCCGCCGAAGGAGTAGCCGAGGAAGTGGTACGGACCCTGCGGCTGCACCGTACGGATCTCCGCCAGGTACAGCTCGGCGAGCGCGGCCACGTCGGCCACGTCCGGCTGTTCGCCCGCGAGCCCGGGCGCCTGGAGCCCGTACACCGGCCGGTCCGCGTCCAGGTGGCGCAGCAGACCCGTGTACTGCCAGGCGAAACCGGACGCCGGGTGGAAGCAGAACAGCGGCGCCGCCGCGCCCCGTTCCCGCAGCGGCATCAGCACGCGCAGCGCGTCCCGGCGGGCGTCCGACCCGATCCGGGCGGCCAGGTCGGCCACCGTCGGCGCGGCCATCACGGCCCCGACCTGGACCGGCGTGCCCAACTCCGCACGGATCCGGCCGACCAGCCGCATCGCCAGCAGCGAATGGCCACCGAGCTCGAAGAAGTTGTCCTCGGCCCCGACCCGCTCCAGCCCCAGCACCTCCGCGAAGATCGCGCAGAGCAGCTCCTCGCGGGCGTCCTTCGGCGCCCGGCCGCCGCCCGCGTCCCCCAGGTCGGGGGCGGGCAGCGCCGCCCGGTCCACCTTCCCGTTCACCGTGAGCGGCAGCGCCGACAGCTCCACGAACGCCGACGGAAGCATGTACTCGGGCAGTACGGCCGACAGTCGGGCCCGCAGGGCGGCCGGTTCGGGCGCGTCCGCGGCCGACGCCACCGTGTAGGCGACCAGCCGCTTGACGCCCGTCGGCCCGGTGTGGACGACCACGGCCGCCGCCGCGATGCCGGGCTCGGCCGCGACAGCCGACTCGACCTCGCCGAGTTCGATGCGGAAACCGCGGATCTTGACCTGGTCGTCGGCCCGCCCGAGGTAGTCGATCTGCGCGTCCCCGCGCCACCGCACCAGGTCACCCGTCCGATACATCAGCGTGCCCGGCTCGCCGAAGGGGTCGGCGACGAACCGCTCCGCCGTCAGCGACGGCCGCGCGAAGTAGCCGCGGGCGAGGCCCGCCCCCGCCAGGTACAACTCACCGGCCACGCCCGCCGGAACCGGCCGCAGCGCGCTGTCGAGCACGTAGGCCCGGGTGTTGAAGATCGGCCGGCCGACACAGGAGCCGGCGCTGTCGTCCACGTCGGCGCCCAGCGCGTTGATCGTGTACTCGGTCGGGCCGTACAGGTTGTAGCCCATGGTGCCCTCGGTGCGCTTCAGCAGCTCCCACAAACCGTCCGGCACCGCCTCGCCGCCGAGCAGGAACAGCGTCGGGCGGTGCCGGTCGGCGTCCAGCAGACCCGCCTCGACCAACTGCATGCCGTACGAGGGCGTCACGTTGACCACGTCGATGCCCACGCGGTCGTAGTGCGCGGTCAGGGCCGCCGGGTCCAGCCGCAGCTCCTCACCGATGACGTGCACCTCGTGCCCGTCGACCAGCCAGAAGAACTCCTCCCACGACATGTCGAAGGCGAAGGACACGGTGTGCGCCACCTTCATCCGGCGCCCGCCCGCCAGCGCCACCGCCGGAGCGAAGATCCGCTCGCGGTGGTTGAGGAGCATGTTGGTCAGCCCCGAGTAGGGGACCACGACCCCCTTGGGCCGCCCGGTCGAACCGGAGGTGTAGATGATGTACGCGGGGTGCCGGCCGTCCCGCACCCCCGTCAGCTCCGACTCCGTCAGGGGGCCCTCCGCCAGCGCCGCCAACTCGGCAGGTGTCGCGGGGTCGTCCAGCAGCAGCGCCGGTACGCCCTCCACCACCGGCACCCGGTCCGTCACCGGGGCCGTCGTGACCAGGCACAGCGGAGCGGCGTCCGCCACCATCGCGCCGAGCCGGTCCACGGGGTGGTCCAGGTCCAGCGGCAGATAGGCCGCGCCGGTCTTCAGCACGGCGAACAGCGCGACCACGAAGTCCGCCGACCGGGGCAGCCCGAGCGCCACCACGGTCTCCGGCCCCGCGCCCCGCGCCACCAGGGCCCGCGCCAGCCGGTTCGATCGGGCGTCGAGCTCCGCGTAGCTGAGCCGCTGGTCCTCGAAGACCAGAGCGGTCTCCCCGGGGGTCCGGGCGGCCTGCTCGGCGAACAGGTCGATCACCGTGGTGTCCGGGATCGCGTGGCCCATGTCGTCGCCGGTGGCCAGCAGTTCGGCCCGCTCCGCGGCCGCCAGGGTGACCAACCGGCCCACCGGGAGCGCCCCGCCGTCGGAGAGCTGCTCCACCAGCAGCGCGAGCCGGCCCGCCAGGTGCCGGGCGGTGGCCTCGTCGTACAGATCGGGTCGGTAGCCGAGGCTCAGCTCCAGCGCCGGGCCGGGGGTGACGGCGAGGGTCAGCGGGTAGTGCGTGCCGTCGACGCTGTGCGTCCAGCCGATGGCGTGGGCCGCCACCGCCTCCTCGCGGGCGGCGTCGTTCAGCGGCGTGTTGCGGAAGACGTACAGGGTGTCGAAGAGCTGCCCGAGGCCGGTCAGCTGCTGGATCGGGCCGAGCCCCACGTAGTGGTGCGGCAGCAGGGCCGCGTGCTCGCTCTGCACCCGCACCATCAGATCGCGCAGCGGCTCGTCGGGGCGCAGGGCGATGCGGAACGGCAGCGTGTTCATGAACATGCCGATCATCTGGTCGACCCCGGCGAGGTCCGCGGGACGGCCCGAGACGGTGGCGCCGAACACCACGTCGTCGCGGCCCGTCATCCCGGCCAGGGCCATCGCCCAGGCCGTGCTGAGGACGGTGTTCAGGGTGACCCCGCAGCCGCGGGCGAAGGACCGCAGACGGTCGCTGGTGGCCTCGTCCAGGGACAGGTCCACCACCTCGGCGGTCACCGGCTGCCGGTTCGGATCGGCCCGGGCCACGAGCGTGGCCTGGTCCAGCCCGGACAGGTGGGTGCGCCAGGCCTGCTCGGCGGCTTCCCGGTCCACGGCCGACAGCCACCGCAGGTAGTCCCGGTACGGGGTGACCGGCGGCAGCACGTCCGCCGAACCGCCGTGCCCGTACAGGGCGAACAGCTCCTCGAAGAACAAAGACTCCGACCAGCCGTCGGTCAGGATGTGGTGCTGCGTCACGCACAGCATCCAGCGCTCGGCCGAGAACCGGATCAGGGCCACACGCAGCAGCGGCGGGGCCGCCAGGTCGAACCGGGTCGCCGCGTCGGCGAGGGAGAACTCCCGCAGCGCCTCGTCCTGCGCCGCCCGGTCCAGGTGGCTGAGGTCGATCTCCCGCCAGGGCAGCTCCCACTCGGCCGGCACCACCTGTACCGGGCCGTCCAGGCCCTCGTGCCAGAAGCCGGACCGCAGGTTGGGGTGGCGGGCGAGCAGCGTGTCGAAGGCGGCGCGCAGGGCCGGCCCGTCGACGGCGTGCAGCAGCTCGACGAAGTTCTGCATGAGGTAGACGTCGAGGGCGCGGTCGTCGTAGACCGCGTGGAAGTACAGGCCCTCCTGCAGCGGTGCGAGCGGCAGCACCTCCGCCACCTGCGGGAACACCGCGGCCAGCGCCGCCTCCTGCCCGGCGTCGAGGGTGACGAGCGGGCCGGCCGAGGCCAGGTACCCGCCGTCCTGGTCCGAGGCGGTGCGGGCCGCCGCGGCCATCCGCTCCACGGTCCGCTGCTCGAAGACGTCACGCGGGGTGAGGACCAGGCCCGCCTTGCGGGCCCGGGTCACCAGCTGGATGGAGACGATGCTGTCCCCGCCGAGCGCGAAGAAGTCGTCGTCAATCCCGGCCGAGGCGAGCCCCAGCACCTGGGCGAAGACGGCGCACAGCGCCTCCTCGCGGGCGTCGCGCGGCGGCCGCGACAGCTCCGCCGCGCCCAGCTCGGGCGCGGGCAGCGCGCCCCGGTCCAGCTTTCCGCTGATATTGGTCGGGAGCGAGTCCACGACCACCACGGCCGCCGGGACCATGTAGTCGGGCAGTACGGCGGCCAGCGCCTCCCGGAGCGCCGCCGGTTCGACCGGGCCGGTCACATAGCCGACGAGCCGCTTGACCCCGGGGGTGTCCTCGCGGACCACCACGGCGGCGGACCCCACACCGGGCAGCGTGGACAGGGCCGATTCCACCTCGCCGAGCTCGATCCGGTAGCCGCGGATCTTCACCTGGTCGTCGGCCCGCCCGAGGAACTCCAACTGCCCGTCGGCGCGCAGCCGTACGAGGTCGCCGGTGCGGTACATCCGCGAGCCCGCCGGACCGTACGGGTCGGCCACGAACCGCTCGGCCGTCAGCGCGAACCGGCCCAGGTACCCGCGGGCCAGGCCGTGGCCCGCCAGGTACAGCTCACCGGGGGTGCCTGCCGGCGCGGGCCGCAGGGCGGAGTCCAGCACGCGGGCGCAGGTGTTGCCGATGGGCCGGCCGACGATCGGGGTGGCCGACTCGGCGAGGTCGGCGCCGAGGGCGTCCACCGTGTACTCGGTGGGCCCGTACAGGTTCACCGACATGACCCCGGGTGCCTCGCGGACCTCGGTCCACAGGGCCTCGGGGACGGCCTCACCGCCGAGCAGCAGCAGCCCGGGGCGGTGGTGCGAGCGGCTGAGCAGTCCCCACTCCAGCAGGGCGCCGGCGTAGGTGGGCGTCACGTCCATGGCGTCGATCCGGTGCTCGCGGACGTAGCCGACGGTGAACTCGGCGTCGCGGCGGCCGACCTCGTCCAGGACGTGCAGCTCGTGCCCCGAGACCAGCCAGAACAGCTGCTCCCACGAGGTGTCGAAGCTGAAGGAGGCGGTGTGCAGGGCGCGCAGCCGCCGCCCGCCCGCGGCCGCCACGGCCGGGGCGAAGACGTCCGCTATGTGGTTGGCGTACAGGTTCGACAGACCGCCGTGGGTCAGCACCACGCCCTTGGGCCGGCCCGTGGAACCGGAGGTGTAGATCACGTACGCCGGGTGCTCGGGCTCTGTGCGCGGGGGACGCGAACCGTCGCCCGGCGACGCGAGTTCGGCGGTGGTCTCCGCCGAGTCCAAGGCGATCCGCTCCGGTCCGCCCACCGCCTCGGCGGGCAGCAGCGGGAGCGCCGCCCGCGTGGTCAGCACGCACACCGGGGCCGCGTCCCGCAGCATCACGGCGATCCGGTCGGCCGGGTGGTCCAGGTCCAGCGGCAGATAGGCGGCCCCCGACTTCAGCACGGCCAGGATGGCCACCACCGACGCGGCGGAGCGCGGTACGGCCAGCGCCACGACCGACTCGGGTCCGGCGCCGCGCGCGGCCAGCAGCGCGGCCAGCCGGTCCGCCCGGGAGTCGAGTTCCGCGAAGGTCAGCCGGTCGGGGCCCGAGACCACCGCGCAGGCGTCCGGGGTCGCGGCGGCCTGCGCGGCGAACCGGTCGGCGACCGTACCGTCGGCCACGTCCCGCGCGGTGCCCGTCTCCGCGGTACGCAGCTCCGCGCGGTCGGCGGCGGTCAGCGGTTCCAGGGCCCCCACGCGGCGGCCCGGATCGCCCGCGACCTGGTCCAGCAGGGCGGTGAACCGTTCGGCCACGCGGGCGGCGTTCCGGGGGTCGAACACGTCCGGCCGGTACTCCAGGGCCAGTTCGGCCCGCTCGTCCAGGGACACGGACAGGGTGAGCGGGAAGTGCGTGCCGTCCCGGGCCTCGACGCCCGTCACCCGTACCCCGTCGGCCAGCGGCGCCCGGGCGGACGGGTCCACCGGGTAGTTCTCGATGACCACGAGGGTGTCGAACAGCTCGCCGCCGCCCGCCTGCTTCTGGATCAGCCGCAGGCCCAGGTGGTGGTGGGCGAGCAGGGCGTTCTGCTCGTCCCGGAACCGTCCGAGCAGGTCCCGGACGCTCTCCCAGGGCCGGGCCGTGAGCCGTACCGGGACGGTGGTGATGAACAGTCCGACCATCGATTCCACGCCGGGGAGTTCCTCCGGCCGGCCCGCGACCGTCAGCCCGAAGACCACGTCCCGGCGGCCCGTCAGACTGCCGAGCAGCAGCCCCCAGACCGCCTGGATCACCGTGCTGGGCGTGGTGCCCAGCGACCGGGCGGCCGCCGTCAGCCGGGCGGTGGCCGCCTGCGACAGCTCCACCCGGTGCACACCGGGCCGCACCGCCGTACGCGACGGATCGGCCGGAGCCACCAGCACGGCCTCGTCCAGCCCGGTCAGCGCGGTGCGCCAGGCGCTCTCGGCGGCCGGGACGTCCTGCGCCTTCAGCCACTTGAGGTAGTCGCGGTAAGGGCGTACGGGCCGCTGTTCCGAGGCGTCGCCGTCGCTCTCGTACAGGGCGAGGAGGTCCCCGACGAGCAGCGGCATGGACCAGCCGTCGACCAGGATGTGGTGCACGGTGACCACGAGGAGGTGGTCGTCCGGACCCCGGCGGCGCACCAGCAGCAGCCGCAGCAGCGGCGGCCGGTGCAGCTCGAACCGGCGGTCCAGCTCGGCCCGTTCCACCCGGCGCACGGCGGCCTCCGAGGGGTCGGCCGACAGGTCCGTCCGGCCGAGCGCGAAGGTCACCTCGGCCGGTACGAACTGCACGGGCTGCGGCACTCCCTCGTGCCAGAAGCCGGCCCGCAGGTTGGGGTGGCGACGCAGCAGGGCCGCGCCCGCCCGCTCCAGTCGGTCCGCGTCCACGGGGCCGGCCAGCGACACGGAGACCTGCACCGTGTACACGTCCGGCGCGCTCGCGTCGTAGACGGAATGGAACAGCATGCCCTGCTGCAAGGGGGACAGCGGAAGCATGTCCTCTATTCGAGCCTGCGTCACTGCTGGGCCCTCCACATTTCTTCGAGCATGGTGATCTGGTCCTGGTCGAGATCGACCAGGTCGAGGTCCGAGGGGGTGTACCCCGCGGACGTGCCGCCGTCGGCCCAGGCGGCGAGGGCGTCCACGGCGGCCGTCCAGCCGTCCGCGAGCTGCCCCACGGTGTCCTGGGAGAGCGCCTCGCCCGCCCAGATGAAGTGGGCGGTCAGTTCCGGCCCGCCGTTCCCGTCGGTGATCTCCGCGGTGATCTCCAGTACGTGGGAGAGCGGCATCGCCGGGTCGGGGCGGGCGGACAGGGCGTCCGCCTCGGGGGCCGGGCCCCAGGCGGAATCGGCCCGCCCGGTCTGTCGGCCCAGGTAGTTCCACAGGATCTCGGCCCGGGCGGACGCATCGAACAGCCGCGCCGTTGAAGGGTTGTTGTACCGGAGCAGGCCGGCGCCGAGTCCGCCGTCGGGCACCGCCCGCAGCAGCTCCTTGACCTCCTTGAGCAGCGCTCCGGCGTCCGTGCGCCCGGCCGCGACCGCCGCCGGGTCGTACGTGCCCACCGGCAGGCGCAGCGGGTGGATGCTGGTCAGCCAGCCCACCGTGCGGGTGAGGTCGGCGCCGGGCAGCAGCTCCTGCTCCCGGCCGTGACCCTCCAGGTCCACGGTGAATCCGTCCGGCCGGGGCCGGCCCGACCGGGTCGCCCAATCGCCGACCGCCAGGACCAGCGCGCTCAGCAGGGTGTCCCCGACGGTGCCGTGGAAGGCGGCCGGAACGGCCTGGAGCAGCGGAGCGGTGCGCTCGGCGGAGATCCGTACGGACAGCCGGCGCGCGGTGGCGGCCGTGTCGGTGGACGGGTCCAGCGGACGCCCGGCGAGCAGCGGCCCGCCGGGCGTGGCGGCCAGCCAGCGGTCCAGCTCGGCGGTGCGGCGCGGGCTCTGCGCCTCGGCCAGCAGGTGCGTGGTCCAGGCCCGCAGCGGGGTGCCGACCGGTTCCAGGACGGGCGTCCGGCCCGCGGCGGCGGCCTCGTGGGCCGCCTGCAGGTCGGGCAGGAGGATCTGCCAGGACACCTCGTCCACCGCGAGGTGGTGGACGACGAGCAGCAGCCGGCCGGGCTCGGCCGGGCCCCGGTCCAGGTGCACGGCGCGCACGAGGGCCCCCGCCTCGGGATCCAGCAGGCGCCACACCCGCTCGGACTCGGTGGCGACCAGCTCGCGCAGCGCGGCCTGCGACAGGCCGGCCGCGTCCACGCTCTCCAGGACGGCGGAGGCGTCCACCGCGCCCGTCGGGCGGATCTCCGCGCTCCACACCCCGGGGCGGGGCACCGTCAGCAGCTGGCGCAGCCCGTCGTGGTGGTCCAGTACGGCCTGCAACGCGGCCGTCAGGTGCGGGCGCCGGGCCCCGGCGGGCAGCCGGACCAGCCGGGCCTGGGCGAACGAGGCGAACGGGCCGCCGCGTTCGGCCAGCCAGGACGCCACCGGGGACAGCGGAAGCGGGCCGGGACCCGCCTCCGCCGTACGGGCGGCGGGCGCGGGGGCTCCCTGCGGCACGGTGGCGACCGAGGCGAGCGCGGCGGGCGTCGGGTGCGTGAAGATCTGCCGGGCGGAGACGGTCAGCCCGGCCTTGCGGGCCAGCCCCACCAGCCGGATGGAGACGATGCTGTCGCCGCCGAGCTCGAAGAAGTTGGCGTCTGGGCCGACCCCGGGCAGGCCCAATACCTCGCCCATCAGGGCGCACAGGATCTGCTCGGGGGTGCCGGCGGGCACCTGGCCGGACGGGACCACGGGTGCGGCCGGCGCGGCGATCACCGGCGCGGGCAGCGCTCTCCGGTCGAGCTTGCCGTTGGCGGACAGCGGCAGCTGTTCCAGCTCGGTGAAGACGGCGGGGACCATGTATTCGGGGAGGTGGGCGGCGGCCAGGGTGCGCAGGGCGGCGGGGTCGTGCGTGGCGCCGGGCGTGGGGACAACGTAGGCGACGAGGCGCTGGATGCCGGGCTGGTCCTCGCGGACGACGACGGCGGCCCGGTCCACCTCGGGGGCGCCGGTGAGGACGGCCTGGATCTCGCCGAGTTCGATGCGGAAGCCGCGCAGCTTGACCTGGTCGTCGGTGCGGCCCAGGTAGTCGAGGCGGCCGTCGGCGAGGCGCCGTACGAGGTCACCCGTGCGGTACATCCGGGTACCGGGAGCGCCGTACGGGTCGGCGGTGAAGCGCTCGCCGGTCAGGGCGGGGCGGCCGAGGTAGCCGCGGGCCAGCTGGACGCCCGCCAGGTACAGCTCGCCGGGGACTCCGACGGGGACCGGCCGCAGCCGCTCGTCGAGCACGTACACGCGGGTGTTCCACACCGGCAGACCGATCGAGGCCGAGGCCCGTCCCTCGGCCGCGGTGCGCGCGGTGCAGGAGCCCGAGGTGACGTCGACGGCCGCCTCGGTGGGCCCGTAGAGGTTCTCCAGCGCCACCGGGGCGCCGGCGGCCGAGGCGTGGAACCGGCCGACGAGCTCGCTCGGCAGCGCCTCGCCGCTGCACACCACCAGCCGCAGGCTCGGGCAGTCGGCGACCTCGCTCTCGCCGAGGAAGGCGGCGAGCATGGACGGGACGAAGTGCAGCACCGAGACGCGCTGCTCGCGGATCAGGTCGGCGAGGTACAGCGGGTCCTTGTGCCCGTCAGGACGGGCGATGACCAGCGGCACGCCCTCGGCGAGCGGCCAGAAGAACTCCCACACCGACACGTCGAAGCTCGCCGGGGTCTTTTGGAGCACCCGGTCGCCCGGACCCAGGCGGTAGGCACCCTGCATCCACTGCAGCCGGTTGACGATCGCCTCGTGCTCGACCAGCACGCCCTTGGGCATCCCGGTGGAACCGGAGGTGAAGATCACGTAGGCGGGATGGTGGGGCAGCAGGGGCGCGCGCCGCTCCGCCTCGGCCAGGTCCGAGCCGGCCAGTGCGGCCAGCCGGGATCGGACGGTGGGGGAGTCCAACAGGATCCGCTCCCGGCCCACTTCGGGCGCGAGCAAATTTCCCGACAGGCTGTCGGTAAGTATCAGGGCGGGTTCGGCGGTCCGCGTCATGTTCGCCAGGCGTTCGGTCGGCAGACCGAGGTCGAGCGGCAGGTACGCGCCGCCGGCCCGGATCACCGCGTGCAGGGCGACGACGAGGTCGAAGGAGCGCGGCAGGGCCACGGCCACGACCGACTCCGGGCCGACCCCACGGCCGATCAGCAGCCGCGCCAGTCGATTCACCCGCTCCTCGAAGTCGGCCCGTGACAGCTCGCCGCCCTCGAAGACCAGCGCGGGACCGGTCTCCTCCTTCGCGCCCGCCGCCACCAGGGCGGCCAGCGTCCGCGCCCCGGCCGGCGGCCGGCCGGTGTCGTTCCAGCCGTGCAGCGCGAGCTCACGCTCCGCCGGGTCCAGCACCTCGATCGCCGAGACCGGCCGCTCCGGCGCCTCCACGACGGCGTCCAGCAGCAACAGCAGCCTTCGCGCCAGCAGTTCGACGCTCTCACGGTCGAAGAGGTCGGACGCGAAGCGGATCCCGCCCGCGATCGCCCCGTGCTCCCCTGAAGCCCCCAAGGCGATCTCCAGATCGAACTTGGCCCCACCGGTCTCCACGGTGAGCTCCCGCGCCGGCAGCCCGAACAGCTCCGGTACCGCGCTGCCGACGGAGTGGTAGGTCACCATCGTCTGGAACAGCGGATTGCGCGACCGGGACCGCTCCGGATCCACCGCCTCCACCACCGCCTCCAGCGGTAGATCGGCGTGCGCGAAGGCCGCCAGCCCGGTGTCGCGCACCCGCGCCACCAGCTCGTCGAAGCTCGGGTCCCCGGAGAGGTCGGCGCGGAGCACCAGCGTGTTCAGGAAGAAGCCGACGAGCCCGTCCAGTTCCTCGCCCTCCCGGGCCGACACCGGACTGCCCAGCGGGATGTCCTCACCCGCGCCCAGCCGGTGCAGCAGCGCCGCGACGGCCGCGTGCGCCACCATGAACAGCGTCGCGCCGCCCTCCCGGGCGATCCGCGCCAGCCCCGCTCCGGTCCGCGCGGGCACCTCGAAGGTCACCACGCCCCCCTCGTACGAGGGGACCGCGGGCCGCGGCCGGTCGGCGGGCAGCGCCGTCTCGGCGGGTGCGCCGGCCAGCGCCTGCCGCCAGTACGCGGCCTGCCGGCCCGCCACCGACTCCGGGTCGGCCGCGTCGCCGAGCAACTCCCGCTGCCACAGCGCGAAGTCGGCGTACTGCACCGGCAGCGGAGCGAAATCGGGCTCCGTGCCCGCCTCCCGCGCCGTGTACGCGCGGTCCAGGTCCGCCAGCAGCGGGCCGGTCGACCCCTCGTCCGTGGCGATGTGGTGCACCAGGACCACCAGCAGGTGGTCCTCGGGAGCGGCCCGCAGCAGCGTGACGCGTACCGGCGCCTCGGCCGCCAGGTCGAAGACGTGCCCGCCGACGCGGACCGCCTCCTCCTCCAGCCGGTCCGCCGCCACCTCACGCACGGTCAGCTGAACCTCGGCCCGCTCGGCCGGCAGCACCACCTGGTACGGCTCGCCCTCGTGCTCACGGAACACCGTCCGCAGGCTCTCGTGCCGGGCGACCAGGTCCCTGATCGCCGCCTCCAGGGCAACGGTGTCCACCGGCCCGCTGAGCCGCACCGCGAGCGGCACGTTGTAGGTGGTGCTCGGACCGCGCACGCTGTCCAGCAACCACAGCCTGCGCTGCGCGAAGGACAGCGGCAGCCGCTCGGGCCGCGGCGCGCCCACCGCGAGGCGCGGACGCCCCGCGCCGGAGCGCTCCGCGAGCAGGGCGGCCAGGGCGGCCACCGTCCGCGCCTCGAAGAGGTCGCGGATGGCGCAGTCCACGTCCAGAGCGGCCCGGAATCGGCCCACCGCGCGGGCGGCGAGCAGCGAATGACCGCCGAGGGCGAAGAAGTCGTCCTCCACCCCGACCGAGTCCAGGCCCAGCACGTCGGCCAGGATCCCCGCGAGGATCTCCTCACGGGCGTCGCGCGGAGCCCGCGAGGCACCGGCGACCGGCGCCGCGGGCGCGGGCAGGGCCCGCCGGTCGAGCTTGCCGTTGGCGGACAGCGGCAGCTGTTCCAGCTCGGTGAAGACGGCGGGGACCATGTATTCGGGGAGGTGGGCGGTGGCCAGGGTGCGCAGGGCGGCCGGGTCCAGGGTGGCGCCGGGCGTGGGGACCACGTAGGCGACGAGGCGCTGGATGCCGGGCTGGTCCTCGCGGACGACGACGGCGGCCCGGTCCACCTCGGGGGCGCCGGTGAGGACGGCCTGGATCTCGCCGAGTTCGATGCGGAAGCCGCGCAGCTTGACCTGGTCGTCCGTGCGTCCCAGGTACTCCAGCCGCCCGTCCCGGCCCCAGCGCACCAGGTCACCGGTGCGGTACATCCGGGTACCGGGAGCCCCGTACGGGTCGGCGGTGAAGCGCTCGCCGGTCAGGGCGGGGCGGCCGAGGTAGCCGCGGGCCAGCTGGACGCCCGCCAGGTACAGCTCGCCGGGGACTCCGACGGGTACCGGCCGCAGCCGCTCGTCGAGCACGTACACGCGGGTGTTCCACACCGGGCTGCCGATGGAGGCGGAGGAGGAGGCGTACGCGGCACCCGCCCCGGTGGACCGGCAGTCCGCGGCGGTGACGTCGACGGCCGCCTCGGTGGGGCCGTACAGGTTCACCAGTCGGGCGGCGCCGCCGGGAGCTGACGCGTGGAAGCGGGTGACGAGCTCGCTCGGCAGGGCCTCGCCGCTGCACACCACCAGGCGCAGGGACGGGCAGTCCGCGATGTCGGCCTCGGCCAGGAAGGCGGCGAGCATGGACGGGACGAAGTGCAGCACGGAGACGCGCTGTTCGCGGATCAGGTCGGCGAGGTGGCGCGGGTCCTTGTGGCCCTCGGGACGGGCGATGACCAGCGGCACGCCCTCGGCGAGCGGCCAGAAGAACTCCCACACCGACACGTCGAAGCTCGCCGGGGTCTTCTGCAGCACCCGGTCGGTGGAGTCGAGACCGTACGCGTCCTGCATCCAGCGCAGCCGGTTGACGATCGCCTCGTGCTCGACCAGCACGCCCTTGGGCATCCCGGTGGAACCGGAGGTGAAGATCACGTAGGCGGGATGGCGGGGCAGCAGCGGCGCACGCCGCTCCGCGTCCGCGACCGGACCACCTGGCAGCGCGGCGAGCTCGGCCGCCCGCTCCGGCGCGTCCAGGACGAGGATCTCGGTGTCGGGCAGCTCCGGCAGCGCCCCCAGCGAGGGCAGGTCCGTCAGCAGGCAGACCGGCGCGGCCGTCTGCGCCATGTACGCCAGGCGCTCGGTCGGCAGGCCGAGGTCGAGCGGCAGGTACGCGCCGCCGGCCCGGACCACCGCGTGCAGGGCGACGACGAGGTCGAAGGAGCGCGGCAGGGCCACGGCCACCACCGACTCCGGGCCCACGCCGCAGCCGATCAGCAGCCGCGCCAGCCGGTTCACCCGCTCCTCGAAGTCGGCCCGCGAGAGCTCGCTCCCCTCGAAGACGAGGGCCGTGCCCAGCGGATCGCGCCGGGCGCCCGCCGCGGCCAGCGAGTCCAGGGTCTGCGGCGCCACCGGCCGGGCGGTGTCGTTCCAGCCCTCCAGCAGCTGGGTGCGCTCGGCGGGGTCCAGCAGCTCCAGTTCGACCAGCGGGACCTCCGGGGTTGCCGCGGCCGCCGCGAGCAGCCGCAGCAGCCGGGTCAGCAGCGACCGTACGGTCTCGGCGTCGAACAGATCGGTCGCGTACCGCACCCCACAGGTCATCGCGGCGGGCGAGCCGGCGGTGCCCGGGGTGCGGCGGAAGAGGATCTCCAGGTCGAACTTGGCGTCCCCGGCCGTGACCGGGAACTCCTCGGCCGACAGCGAACCGAGGGTGCGCAGCGGCTCGGCGCCGCCGTCCTCGTAGGCCACCATCGTCTGGAACAGCGGGTGCCGTGAGAGGGAGCGCTCCGGATCGACCGCCTCCACGACCGCGTCGAAGGGCAGGTCCGCGTGCGCGAGTGCAGCCGCGCCGAAGGTGGCCGTCCGGCGCAGCAGTTCGGCGAACGACGGCTCGCCCGCCAGGTCGGCCCGGATGACCAGGGTGTTCACGAAGAACCCGACGAGCCCGTCCAGAGCCTCCTCGCCGCGCCCCGCCACCGGACTGCCCAGCGGGATGTCCTCGCCGGCGCCGACTCGGTGCAGCAGCGCCGCCACGGCCGCGGTCACGACCGTGTACATCGTGGTGCCGCGCTCCCCGGCGAGCGCCTCCAAGTCCGCCACCAGCTCCCGCGGCAGGGCCGCGGTCACGGTCCGGCCCTCGTGCGTGGGGCGGACCGGACGCGGGCGGTCGACCGGCAGCGCCAGTTCCTGGGGCAGCCCCGCCAGGGCCGCGCGCCAGAAACCGCTCTGGTCGTGCGCGACCGATCCCGGGACCGTCGCGTCGCCCAGCAGCTCGCGCTGCCAGAGCGCGTAGTCCACGTACTGGACCGCGGGCGGCGCGGGCTCCAGGACCCCGCCCGCGCACCGGGCCGCGTAGGCGGCCGCCAGATCGGCCGACAGCGGTCCGGCCGACCACTCGTCACCGGCGATGTGGTGCAGCAGCAGGAGCAGCACCTGGTCGTCGGCGGCGGTGCGCAGCACACTCACCCGCAGCGGCGTCTCGGTCTCCAGGTCGAAGGCGTGCCCGACCGCCGCGTCGATGCTCCGACCCAGCTCCGTCGGCTCGACGTCGGCCACCGCGAACGGAACGGCCACGTCCGAGGGATCGAGCACCCGCTGGTACGGGCCCTCGGCGTCCTCCGCGAACACGGTACGCAGAGCCTCGTGCCGGGCCGTCACCTCGTGCACGGCCGCCTCCAGCGCGGCCGTGTCCAGCTCCCCGCGCAGCCGTAGGGCCAGCGGAATGTTGTACGTGGCGTTCGGCCCCTCCATCAGGTGCAGGAACCACAACCGTGCCTGGGCGTACGACAGCGGCAGCCGTGCCGGCCGCGGACCCGAGGTCAGGGCGGGGCGGCTCGCCGCCCGGCGGCCGGCGAGCCGCTGTGCGAGCGCCGCGACCGTACGCAGCTCGAACACGTCCCGCACCGTGCAGTCGGTGCCCAGTGCCGTCCTGATCCGGGCCACCAGGCGGGTGGCGAGCAGGGAGTGCCCGCCGAGGCGGAAGAAGTCCTCGTCGGCGCCGACCGCGGGGACGCCCAGGACCTGGGCGAAGACCTCGGCGATGCGCTCCTCGGCGGCGCCGCGCGGGGCCCGCCCGGCGACGTCGGCCGTCGCGACCGGCACCGGCAGCGCCGCCTTGTCCAGCTTCCCGTTCACGTTCGTCGGCAGTACCGGCAGCACCATCACGGCGGCCGGGACCAGGTGCTCGGGCAGTCGCTCGGTCAGCTCGGCCCGCAGCTGCGCCGGATCGGCCGTACCCGTGACGTAGCCGACCAGCCGCGGCAGGCCCGGGGTGTCCTCGCGGACCACCACGGCGGCCGAGGTCACCCCGTCCAGGGCGGCGAGTTCGGCCTCGACCTCGGCCGGCTCCACCCGGAAGCCGCGGATCTTGACCTGGTCGTCGACCCGACCGAGGAACTCCAACAGGCCGTCGGCCCGCCACCGTACGAGGTCGCCCGTGCGGTACATCCGGGAGCCCGGAGAGCCGAACGGATCGGCGACGAAACGTTCCGCCGTGAGGGAGAACCGGCCCAGGTAGCCGCGGGCGTTCTGCTCGCCCGCCAGATACAGCTCACCCGGCACCCCGACGGGCACCGGCCGCAGCCGCCCGTCCAGCACGTGCGCCCGGCTGTTGTCGAGCGGCCGGCCCACCACCGGCGAGACGCAGTCACTCACCCGCGCCACCAGGGCGTCCACCGTGAACTCGGTCGGCCCGTAGTAGTTGACGACCTCCACCCCCGGGACGGCGCGCAGCTCCGCCCACAGCGCGGGCGGCACCGCCTCGCCGCCCAGCAGGAACAGCGGCGGCCGCCACTCGCCCGCAAGCAGCCCGGCGTCCACCAGCTGCCGGCCGTACGAGGGGGTGACGTCGAGCGTGTCGATCCGCTCCGCGCGTACGTACGCCACGACCGCGTCCGCGTCCCGGCGTCCGTACTCGTCCAGGACGTGCAGCTCGTGCCCGGCGACCAGCCACAGCAGCTGCTCCCACGAGGAGTCGAAGGAGAAGGAGGCGGTGTGCAGCGCCCGCACCCGGCGCCCGAGCCGTTCGGCGACCGGCCGGTACAGCTCCCGCTCGTGGTCGCGGAACAGCCGGGTCAGACCGGCGTGCCGGAGCACGACCCCCTTGGGGCGGCCGGTGGACCCGGAGGTGTAGATGACGTACACGGCGTGCTCGGGGTCCACCGGTACATCGGCCCCGGGCGCGGCGGCCGCCAGCCGCTCCACCGTCTCCGGGTCGTCCAGCACCACCAGGTCCACGCCGGGCAGCCGGTCCCGGGCCGCCCGGGTGGTCACCGCGCACACCGGCGCAGCATCCCCGAGCATGTACGCGATCCGCTCGGCCGGGTGCTCCAGGTCCAGCGGCAGATAGGCGGCGCCCGCCTTCAGGACGGCGAGGGTGGCCACCACGGTCTCGGCGGAACGAGGCACGGCCAGGGCCACCACCGTGTCCGGGCCGACGCCCCGCTCGACGAGCAGGGCCGCCAGCCGGCCCGCGCGGTCCGCCAGCTCGGCGAAGGTCAGCCGCTCGTCCCCGGCGACCACGGCCACCACGTCGGGGCTCGCCGCCGCCCGGGCGGCGAACACCTCGGTCACCGCACCCGGCTCCACCGGCCGGTCCGTGTCGTTCCAGCGGGCCGACCGGGCCCGCTCGACCTCGTCCCGCAGCTCCCACCAGGACACCGGGTCCGCCGGGGCCGCCACCGCCGCGGCGAGCGCGCGCAGCAGGCGCCGGACGAAGGTGTCCACGGTCGGGCGGTCGAAGAGCGCGGTCGCGTAGAACACCTCCAGTTCGAGGTCCTCGCCGTGCGCCGCGTCCGAGAAGGTGATGTCCAGGTCGAACTTGGTGACACCGGGATCCACCCGGTCCACCCGGGCCGGGAGCCCGAACAGGTTCGCCACGTCCTGGGTCACCGTGCTGTGCGCGACCATCGTCCGGAAGAGCGGGTGGCCGGCGAGCGAGCGCTGCGGATTGACCTCCTCCACCACCGCGTCGAAGGGCAGGTCGGCGTGGTCGAGCGCGGCCAGGTCGGCCGTGCGCACGCGGTCCAACAGCTCCGTGAAGGACGGGTCGCCGGACAGGTCGCTGCGCAGCACCACGGTGTTGACGAAGAAGCCCACGAGCTCGTCGAGCGCGCTGTCGCCGCGCCCGGCCACGGGGCTGCCGAGCACGATGTCCTCGCCCGCCCCGAGCCGGTGCAGCACCGCGGCCACCGCCGCGTGCACCACCATGAACACGCTGGTGCCGGTTTCGCGGGCCAGCGAGCGCACCGCGGCCGCCAGTTCGCGCGGCACCGTCTTGAAGACCATGGCACCGGCCGGGTCGGCCACGGCCGGGCGTGGCCGGTCGGCCGACAGTCCGGCTTCCGGCGGCAGCTCCGCCAAGGCCTCGCGCCAGTACGCCGCCTGTGTGGCGGCGAGCGATCCGGGGGTCCGCGCCGAGCCCAGCAGCTCCCGCTGCCAGAGCGCGAAGTCGGCGTACTGCACGGTGGGGACGCCGAGCGCCGGGTCCTCGCCCGCGCAGCGGGCGGCGTACGCCCGCTCCAGGTCCCGCAGGAACGGCCCCATCGACCACTCGTCGCTCGCGATGTGGTGCAGGAGGACCACCAGGGCGTGTTCCCCGCCGGCCGTGTCACGCACCAGCGTCACCCGCAGCGGAGCCTCTGCGGACAGGTCGAAGTGATGACCCAGCGCCGCCGCGACCGCGGCCTCGAACCCGTCCGCGGCCACGTCGTGGACGCGCAGCCGTACGCCGGCCTCCGCCAGGTCCAGGACCCGCTGGTACGGCTCGCCGTCCCGCTCGCCGAAGACCGTGCGCAGGGTCTCGTGGCGCTCCACCACGTCCCGCAGGGCCGTGTCCAGGGCCTCCGCGTCGAGAGCCGTGTCGAACCGCACCACGAACGGGATGTTGTAGGTGGCGCTCGCGCCTTCCACCTGGTGGACGAACCACAGGCGCTGCTGCGCGTACGAGAGCGGCAGCGGATCGGGGCGCGGACCCGCGACGGGCGCCGGCCGGGCGGCCGCCGTGCGCTCGGTGAGCAGCGCGGCGAGCGCGGCCACGGTGCGCGCCTCGAAGACGTCCCGGATCCCGCATTCGGTGCTCAGGGCCGTCCGTACGCGGGCGATCACCCGGGCGGCCGACAGCGAATGGCCGCCGAGGGTGAAGAAGTCGTCGTCGGGGCCCACGGATTCCAGGCCGAGCACATCGGCGAAGATCCCGCAGAGGATCTCCTCGCGGGCGCCGCGCGGGGTACGCGCGCCGGCGCCCGCCGTCGCCGCCAGGTCGGGTGCGGGCAGGGAACGGCGGTCGATCTTCCCGTTGGCGGTCAGCGGGAAGGCGTCGAGGACGACCACGGCGGACGGGACCATGTACTCGGGCAGCCGCTCGGCCACCTCCCGGCGCAGCCCCGCCGCGTCGGGCACGGGGCCTTGGGCGGAGGGGGTGACGTAGCCGACGAGGTGCGGGAAGCCGGGCAGGTCCTCGCGGACCAGGGCCACGGCCCGGTCCACGCCCTCCCCGGCGGTCAGCGCGCTCTCGATCTCGCCGAGTTCGATGCGGAAGCCGCGCAGCTTGACCTGGTCGTCGACACGGCCGAGGAAGGCGATCCGGCCGTCCGCGTGACGGCGTACGAGGTCACCCGTGCGGTACATCCGGCTGCCGGCGGGCCCGTACGGGTCCGCGACGAAACGTTCCGCCGAGAGCGCGGGGCGGCCGAGGTAACCGCGGGCCAGCTGGTCCCCGGCGAGGTACAGCTCACCGGGGCGGTCGACGCCGACCGGACGCAGGGCCCCGTCCAGGACATGGGCGCGGGTGTTCCAGAACGGCACCCCGATGTCCGGAACCCCGGTGTGCCCGGGGTCGAGCCGGCTGGAGGTGGCCCAGACCGTGACCTCGGTCGGGCCGTACACATTGGTGACCGAGTGCGCGGTGCGCGCGAGGCGTTCGGCGAGGGCGGCGGGCAGGGCCTCCCCGCCGACCAGCACCCGGGTACCGCCGAGCGAGGCCGGGCGACCGTCCTCCAGCAGGGCGTGCCACAGGGAGGGCGTGGCCTGCATGACGGAGGGGCGGTGCGCGTCGACGAGCGTGGCGAGCGCGGCCGGGTCCCGTACGGTGTCGCGGTCGGCCAGGACCACCGTGGCACCGCTGATCAGCGGGGTGTGGATCTCCAGGGCGGCGATGTCGAAGGAGATGGTGGTCACCGCGACGAGCCGCTGACCGGGGCCCAGTTCGAGCTCGTGGGCCTGCATGCGCAAGAAGTTGGCCAGTGCCGCGTGCGGGACGACGACCCCCTTGGGGCGGCCCGTGGACCCGGAGGTGTAGATCACGTACGCGGGGTGGCCGCCGGTCGACGCAGCCGTGCGGTCCGCGTCCGTGGGGGCGTCGGCGGAGGTGTCGGCGAGCTCGGCGAGCGTGTCGGGGGCATCGAGGACGACGGTCTCGACCCCGTCCACGACCGGGGCACCGGCCGCTCCGGCCAGGGTGGTCAGGACGCAGAGCGGGCGGGCGTCCTCGACCATGAACTCCAGCCGGTCGGCGGGGTAGTCGAGGTCGAGCGGCAGGTAGCCGGCGCCGGCCTTCAGCACGGCGAGCAGGGCCACCACCAGGTCGGCGGTACGCGGCAGCGCGAGGCCGACGAGACGCTCCGGGCCGGCGCCCCGGCCGATCAGCAGGCGGGCGAGCCGGTTGGCGCGCTCCTCCAGGGCGGCGTAGTCGAGGGTGTCGGCGCCCGCGATCACGGCGGGCACCTCGGGGTGCAGCCGGGCGGCGTGCTCGAAGGCGTCGACGACGGTGCCGGCCGGGATCGGGTGGTCGGTGTCGTTCCGGTCGAGCAGCAGGGCGTCGCGGGCGGCGGGCGCGAGCAGGTCCGGGCGCCCGACGGGAGCCTGCGGCCCGGCCGCGGCGGCGTCCCGGAGGAAGTGCGCGAACTCGGCGCGGCGCGCGGCCAGCGTCCCGGCGTCGTACGCCTGGGGGTTGGCGTCGAGCTCGAAGCGGATCCGGCCCTCGGCGGCGTCGAGGTATACACCGAGGGTGAGGTCGTCCACCGGGCCGGCGGCGACGTTGTGCACGGAGCCGGGCGCTCCGGCGAAGTCGAGGGAGTTGTCGAACGCCTTGATGTTCACCATGGGCCCGAGCAGGCCCTGTGCGCGGCCGGACAGGCCGAGGTCGCGGCGGATGTCCTCGGCGCGGTAGCGCTGGTGGCGGCGCAGGTCCCGGACGTCGGCCGCGACCGCGGCGACGAGCTCGGCCAGCGGGGTCTGCGGGCGCACGGCCACCCGCAGTGGCAGCACGTTGACGACCATGGACGGCACCTTGAGGGCCGCCGAGCCCAGTCGCGCCATGGCGGGCAGGGAGAGCAGCACGTCCCGGCTGCCGGTGGCCCGGTGCAGGTAGGCCGCGAACGCGGCGGTCATGACGTCGGCCCAACTGGCCTTGGCTGCGCGGGCGATGGCGAGCAGACCGGCCGTCTCCCGCCGGGTCAGCGTGGCGCCGTCGCGCAGGAACGCGTGCGCCGCGGGGAACCGGGCACCGCTCAGCGGCTCCGGCTCGGGGCGGTCCGCGAGCCGCTCCAGCCAGTAGGCACGGTCCTCGGCGAACCGCGGGGAGGCCCGGTAGGCGTGCTCCTCGGCGAGGATCACCTCCAGCCCACCGAACGGGTCGGGCGTCGGCTCCTCGCCCCCGGCGAGGGCCGTGTAGATCTCGGCGGTGCGGCGGGAGACCAGGGAGAACCCGAAGGCGTCGAGCACGAGGTGATGGGCCCGCTGGTACCAGAGGGTGCGGTCCGGGCCGACCTTGTGCAGGGTGAACACGTACAGGGAGTCCCGGACCGGGTCCACCGGGCGGGCCATGTCGGCGCGCATGAGGGACAGGGCGGTGCCGTACGGGTCGTCCTGGTCGGTGTGGTCGAGCACGGCGACCAGCGGTCCGGCGGCCGGCCCGCGCCACGCGACCTGGTACGGCTCGCCGTCGGGGCCCTCCGCGAAGCGCGCCGTCAGGGCCTCGCTCTCGGCGACCGTCCGCCGGAGCGCCGTGACGAACAGACCGGCGTCCAGCGGGCCGTCGATCTCGACGTACTGGCCGACGTTGTAGACCGGTGAGTCGGGATCGAGCCGCTGGCCGTACCAGACACCGGACTGGGCCCCGGTGAGGGGGAGGCGCTGGGAGGGACGCTCGGTCATGGACATCGTGCTCCAGATTCGCTGCGGGTCCCCGGCCGGTGGCGGGACCGGGCGGGGGAGGTCTACGGGATGCGGGCCCTGCGGGCGGGCGAGGCCTTCGGGTGGGGGCGGGGGTGGGGGGGGGCTTGCGGCAGGGCGGTCCGGCAAGATCCGGAGGAGACGGCCTAGGTGGCGGGGGTCGCGGGCAGCGCCAGGCCGGCGGTGTCCGGGCCGGCGCCGGGGCCGGAGCCGTGCTGCTCGTCGCCCTTGCCCTCGCCCGCCTCGTCCCGCTCGTCGCGCTCGTCGCGGGGGAGGGTGGCCCTGCGCAGGCCGGGTACGGCGATCGCCACGACGACGGCGGCCACGGCACAGATGGCGCCGTTGACGACGGCCGCCCCACCGGGGCTGAACCAGCGGGCGAGGGCGGCGACCTCGACGTCGCCGACGACGCCTCCGGTGGTGCCCTGTGTGGTGATGACGCTGACGATGCGGCCGCGCAGCCGGTCCGGGGTGCTGTGCTGGACGAGGGCGTACTCGAGGATCTCGTACACCGTCCCGGCTGCTCCGCCCACGGCCAGCAGCGCGAAGGCGACCCAGATGTCGCCGCTGAGGCCGAAGCCGACGGCGGACAGACCGCCGGCGACCGCCGAGACGATCAGGAGCCGGCCGGGCCGGGCGGCCCGCGTCAGCCAGCCGCTGGTGGCGGAGACGGCGACCGCGCCGACCGCGGGGGCGGTGTAGAGGAGGCCGAGCATGACCTCGCCGCCGTGGAACTGCCGGTCGACCATCTCGGGGAACAGCACGACCGGGAGGTTGAAGAGGGCCATCACGCCGCCGAGCACGAGCAGTCCGCCCACGACGCGGTTGCGCACGGCGTACTTGAAGGCGACCAGCAGCGATCCGGTGTCGGCTTCGGACTCCGCGTCGTCCGCGTCGTCCTCGATCGGGGGCAGGGGCCGGATCCGGGAGATCAGGAGGGTGGTGACGGCCGTGGTGACGGCGGTGAAGGCGAAGACCGGGCCGGGCCCCCACAGGGCGAGGAGGACCCCGCCCAGGAACGGCGCGCTGATGGAGCCGATCTCACCGGTCAGCGAGATCAGGGCACCCGCGGCCGGGAGTTGGTCGGGGCGCACGAGCGTCGGGGCGACGGCCATCAGAGCCGTCACGCTGACACCCGTGGCCAGGCCGTCCCAGGCGACGCACACGTAGATGCCCCAGAGGGTCGGGTCCGGCAGCATCGCGTTCACGGCGAGGCCGGCGAAGGCGAGGGAGGCGGCGCCGCGGGCGCACACGATCAGCCGGCGGCGGTCGGTCCGGTCGGCCATGACGCCGCCCCAGAGCGAGCCCAGCAGCACCGTGATGCTCATGATCATGCTGGCGACGGCGACGTCGAAGGTCGAGCGCGTCAGTCCGTACACCTGGGCGGACAGGGCCACCGTCGCCATGCCGAGGCCGAACAGGGACACCACGCGGGCGATGAAGATGGCGCGGAAGTCCCTGCTGGTGCGCAGGGGTTCGATGTCTATGACGAAGTCACGCAGAGGCACGGCAGGCTCCGGGGCGGGCAGGTGCGGGGGAGGGCGGGTACGAGGGAGGGTGGGATCAGGGGGCGGCGGTGAGCAGCTCGGCCCACTGGCGCAGGGTGGGCCGTTCGGCGAGGTCCACGAAGCTGATGCGGGCGCCTTCGGCCCGCCATTTCTCGACGAGGGACATGAGTCGGATCGAGTCGAGGCCCTGGTCCAGCAGGTCCTCTTCCAGGCTGACGTCGGAGGGCTCCGTGTAGAGCACGTCGGCGACGTCGCGGACCAGCCGGTCGAGCGTGAAGGGCGGGGAAGCGGACATGAGGTTCTCTCTCCTCGGAGACGGGCGGAACGGCGCGAACGCGGCGATATTTCAGCATTCCATTAGGTAAGGCTTACCTAACTAAATGCGAAGCTGCACGTCAAGCGGGGTGTGGTGCACGCGGTGCTGTCGCTTTGATGAACTGGCCTCTGGGTGTGATGTGTTGGGCCGAGAGGCGGAATTGCGACACAAGTTAGGGAAGGCTAGCCTAAGTTCGTGATTACTGCCGCCACCCCCCGCCTCCCGCTGCACGGCGCGGACGGCCTCCCGCCCCTGGTCCGGCGGGCACGTCCGCACGACGCCCCCGCCTTGTACGCCCTCTCGCTGGCCTTCATCCGTTCCGGTGCCCTGCGGCCCCGCAGCATCGACCACTACCTGGCGCACGCCGGGGAGTTCCTCCTGACGACCGGTCGGGGCCGTACGTCGGCCCTGGGCTGCCTCGCGCTGAGCGACGAGGGGGACGGCGCCGCCGTGCTCTACAACTTCTGCGTGGCCCGGGGGAACCAGGGCCAAGGACTGGGCGCCGCGCTGCTTCGCGCCGCGCTCGCCGAAGCCCGGCACCGCCTGGTGCGCGAGGTCTTCACGGCGACCACGAGCGGCGCCGCCTTCTTCCGACGGCACGGCTTCGTGCCGCCCCACCCGGGACGGGCGCCCGCGACCTGGGCGGCCGCGCTGGATCCCGCACGCGGGTCCGAGGTGCTCTCCCGAAGGCTGTGAGCCGTACGGCCCGCACACGACCGGGGCCGGACCGGAGCACGTGCTCCGGTCCGGCCCCGCGCGTGGGACAACGGGGCCGGACGGCCCCGGAATCAGCTCTTGGCGACCAGGCTCGCCGGCCGCATGTCGGTCCAGTGCGTCTCCGTGTACGCGGCGCAGCCCTCTCGGCTGTCCTCACCGTGCACGACGGTCCAGCCCGCGGGAACCTCCGCGAAGGCGGGCCAGAGGGAGTGCTGGTTCTCGGCGTTCACGAGCACGTAGTAGCGGGCGTCGTCGTCCTCGAAGGGGTTGGTGGCCATGGTTTCTCTCCTTGGGTGATGACCGGGGGCGGTCGGTTCGGGGATGGGATCAGTGGAGGGTCGGGGAGGCCCGCAGAGCGGCGACCGGTACGTCGGGGGCGTGGCAGAGCGCCATGAGGTCCTCGGTGAACAGGCGGGCGAACCTGGCCGGTTCGGCCTCCTCGTAGCGGGCCGGGTTCACGTCGAAGTCCAGGCGCAGTCGCCCGTCGGGTCCTGCCGCGGCGGACACCGACAGGTCGTCGACCGGCCCCGAGGCGAGGCTGACGACCCGGCCGCGGATGCCGCCGAAGTCCAGCTCCGTCTCGAACGGCCGCAGGTTGACCACGGGTCCGGGGACGCGGCCGCCCCCGTACTGCGGCCACAGCTCGCGTGCCAGTTCCTCGCCACGCAGCCGCTGGTGACGGCGCAGCAGGGTCAGCTCGCCCGCCGCCGCGCGCAGCAGCGACCGGAAGGTGTCCGCCCCTCGTACCGGTAGGCGCACCGGCAGGAGGTTCACGGCCGTCGCGGGTACCCGTAGCGTCCCCGGGGCGGTCCGCGCCGCCGCGTACACGGCGAGGACCGCCTCCCGGGCGCCGACCTGCGCGGTCACCCGCACCGCGGTCGTCGCGAGCACGACCTCGGCCCAGGTGACCTGCGCGGAGCGGGCGGCGGCGCGTACGGCCGCGCTGTCCTGCGCGCCCAGGTGCACGGTGTGCCGTCGCGCGGTGTCCTGGGCCGGCGCCGGCCGCCCGGCGGGGGACACGGGCACGGGACGATCGGCGTACCGACCCGTCCAGTACCGCCGGTCCGCGGCCTGCGCCGCCGAGCCGGAGTAGGCGCGGTCCGCGTCGGTCAGCAGGGAGAGCGGCGCGAAGGGGGTCGGGCCGGGCGGGCGGCCGTGCACCAGGGCCGTGTAGACCTCGGCGATCCGCCGGCTCAGCAGCGCCACCCCGTACCCGTCGACCGCCAGCAGGTGGAAGTACTGCACCAGCAGGTGGCGTCGCGGGCCCACCGTGACCAGCAGCGCGCCGGTGAGGTCGGGCGCGAGGTCGTCGCCTGTCGGGGCGGTGAGCAGTTCGGGCCGCGGCGGGCAGGCGAGTTGGCCCCGTACCAGCGCGACGGCGGCGCCCACCGGGTCGGCCGCCGCGGAGGTGTCCAGGCGCGGCAGACCGCCCCGGCTCATCAGCCGCGAGCGGAGCCAGGGGGCCTCGTCGAGGGTATGGAGCACGGCCTCGTCGAGCGCCCCCGTGTCGAGCGGACCCACGAGCTCGATGTACTGGCCCACGTTGTGGCCGGCGTACGAGGGATCCGCGCTCTGCGCCGCCAGGATGTGGGCCTGCGCCGCCGTGAGTCCGGGCGGCGGCCCGGCCGCAGCCGGGAGATCGGTGCGCGGCACGGCCGCTCAGCCCCGCCGGCCCGGTACGGCGTCCGCGACGGCCGCCGCCCGGGTCGCCGGCGCGGCCTGTAGCTCGCGCTCGGCGACCCGCAGCAGCAGGGAGTCGCAGATCTCGCCCGAGCGCACGGCCAGCGTGGACAGCAGGGAGGCGGTGATGCCGTGGGTGTGCTCGGCGGCGGCGCCCTGGACGTAGATACCGGCCCGCACGCGGTCGGTGGTCTCCACCCGGTGGTCACGGCCGACGCGCAGCCTGCCCTGCCCGTCCGTGAGGCACTCCTCGGCCAGGTCGCCGAGCAGCTCGGCCGGCTCGGTGGGCCGGTACCCGGTGGCCAGCACGACCGCGTCGCAGTCGAGGGTCAGGGTCTGACCCGTGGTCAGGGAGCGCACCACGGCGCGCGCCCCGTCGGGCAGTTCCTCCACGGCGGTCAGGGCGGTCGTGTTCAGGATGCGCAGCCGCTCGGTGCCCGCGACCTTCTCCTGGTAGACGGTCCGGTACAGCTGTTCGATCAGATCGCCGTCCACCACCGCGTAGTTGGTGTTGGCGTGGTAGCCGATGAGCTGCCGCTTGACCTCCTCCGGGGCCTGGAAGAACTCGTCGACGGCGGCCGGGTCGAAGATCCGGTTGGCGAACGGGCTGTCGTCGGCCGGGCTGTACCCGTACCGGGTGAACACGGCGCAGACCTCGGCGTCCGGGAAGGTGCGGTGCAGGTGGTCGGCGGTCTCGGCGGCGGACTGGCCGGCGCCGACGACGACGAACCGGCGGTGCGGACGGGCCGTCAGCCGCGGTGCGCGGTGCAGCAGGTCGCGGTTGTGCCAGATGTGCGGGCCCGTGCGGATCCCGGCCGGGACGCGTGCACGCAGCCCGGTCCCGAGTACGAGGTTGCGCGTGCGGGTGGCGCGCCGGGGCCCGGCGGCGGGGGTGGGCCGGGTGATGACGTCCAGCGTGTCCGCGGCGCCGGCCGGCCCCACCGGGCGCACCTCGACGGCCTCGGTGGCGTAGTCGACCAGCTCACCGAAGGAGGCGGCGCACCAGCGGAAGTAGTCGTGGAATTCGAGGCGGGTGGGGAAGAAGGACTTCTGGTTGATGAAGTCGGCCAGCCGGTCCCGGTCCTGGAGGTAGTGCAGGAAGCTGAAGGGGCTCCCCGGATTGCGCATGGTCACCAGGTCCTTCAGGAAGGAGACCTGCATGGTGGCCCCTTCGAGGAGCATGCCCTGGTGCCAGCCGAAGTCCTCCTGGCGCTCGATGAACGAGGCCCGGAGCGCCTCGCCGGAGGCGCGACGGTCGTTGTGCTCCCGGATCGCTATCGCCAGGGCCAGGTTGGCCGGCCCGAAGCCGATGCCCACCAGGTCCCTGATGTCCGGGAGAGCGTCCCCGGGTGTGGAGCTCGCGTGCGGTGCGGACATGCCCATCCTTCCTCGGTCCTACCCAATTTAGTTAGGTAAGGCTGGCCTAACATCTCTGACGGGTCGGAAGCTGTCAAGTTGAGCCCGTGGCTGTCGCGGGCGGCGCCAACCGCACGGCGAGTAGCCGAAGTTGGGCACGCCGAAGGCCCCCGGAGCCGAGGTGGCTCCGGGGGTGGGGGAGGGTCGGGCAGGTCGACCTTCCCCGGTTCAGCGGGGGAGGTGTTCCTCGCCCGGCGGACCGTCGGGCACCACCGTGGTTCCGGTGTGCTCGTCGGCGAATACCTCCAGCACCAAGGCGTGCGGAACCCTGCCGTCCAGTACGTGCGCCATCCGTACCCCGGAGCGCACCGCACGCAGGCACCCCTCCATCTTGGGCACCATGCCGCCCGCCATCGAGGGCAGCAGCTCCGCCAGTTCACCGGCCGTGAGCCGGTCGATGATCTCCGTGCTGTGCGGCCAGTCCGCGTAGAGGCCGGCGACGTCGGTGAGCATCACCAGCTTCTCGGCGTCCAGTGCCTCGGCGAGGGCTGCGGCCGCCAGATCGGCGTTGATGTTGTAGACGTTGTCGTCGTGCGCTCCCCGGGCGATGGGAGAGATCACCGGGATACGCCCGCGCTCCAACAGCCCCCGCACGGTGTCGGGGTCGACGTGCACGATGTCGCCCACCAGGCCGATGTCCACCTCGGCGCCGTCCACCAGGGCCGGCCGCCGGACGGCGGACAGGGTGCGGGCGTCCTCGCCGGTCATTCCCACGGCGAAGGAGCCGTGACGGTTGATCAGGCCGACGATGTCCCGCTGCACCTGCCCGGCCAGCACCATGCGGACGACGTCCATCACCGCGGGGGTCGTCACCCGTAGGCCCGCGGCGAACCGGACCTCCAGTGCGAGCTGTTCGAGCATCGCGCTGATCTGGGGGCCGCCGCCGTGCACGACGACCGGCCGAAGCCCCGCGTAGTGCAGGGAGACCACGTCCTGCGCGAAGGCCGCCTTGAGCTCCTCGTTCACCATGGCGTGGCCGCCGAACTTGACCACGACCGTGCGGCCTTGGAACCGCTCCAGCCAGGGCAGGGCCTCGATGAGGGTGCGCGCCCGCGGCGCCGCCGGTGCGCTCATGGGGCGAGGTCCACGGTCGTCATTCAGGCTTCCAGTTCGTCGATGAGGGTCGTGGTGGTGCGTACGACGGCGCCCCGTGCGGCCGTCCAGCGCAGGGCGAGCGCGTGCTCCTCCGCGGAGGTGTCCGCCACCGCGTCGGCCACGACGAATGGCTGGATGTCGTTCATGAACGCGTCCGCCGCGGTGAGCAGCACGCCGGAATGGGCGAACACGCCGCACAGGATCAGCTGGTCCCGCCCCGTGGTGCGCAGGATGCGCTCCAGGTGGCTGCGTAGGAAGGCGTTGTGCCGCGCGTTGGCGATCATGTGCTCGCCCTTGCGCGGGGTCAGTTCCTCGGTGATCGACGCGTCGCGGTCCGGCGCCACCGGATCGGTCTCCATCTCGGCGACGAGACCTCGCTGTTCGGGGCGCTCGCCCGCCGGTACGGTGCTGAAGACGACCGGGAGGCCCAGCCGCCGTGCCGACCTGCGCAGATCGGCGATGTTGCCGATCAGGTCCACGAGGGGGGAGCGATCGCGGGGGAAGGGCCGCAGCAGATGGTTCTGCATGTTGTGTATCAGCAGGGCGGCCCGGTCGGGGTCGACGGACCAGGGCGCCACGGAGCGCGGCACCAGGTCCTGGGTGGGCATGGGATAAGGGTCGATGGTCACAGGGCCCACGGCTGGATCTCCTTGTCACCGGCGCTGCGCGGAGCGTCGGTGGTGAACGGGCGCGCGGAGCTCGACGAGGGGCGGAGGATGCTCCGACTCTCATCTCTTACTTAGCTAAGCCTAACCTAACTTTACCGTCGGGAGGGTGGACGGCGCCCACCGAAATCGGTCTTCGCGTGATCGCGCGCTCAATCCCGATGTGTGGCGCGTTCGTCCAACCCACCTCCGGGGGCGTCCGGTTGGCTGTCCGGGGACAGGAGCGGATCGTCGAGTTGCACGATCCGGTATCCGACCCGGCGGCTCGCCGTTCTGGGCGGTCTGCGTCGCCGGCTCGCGCCCGCCTTCGCCGAGCGCGCCCGCTGGGCCGCCGCGATCAGGGCACCCACCGGTGGTGCCTCGGCCCGTAGGCGGTTGAAGCCGCGCACGGAGATGCCTACGAGGGTCGCCGCGGCGGGCCAGGCGGCCCCTTTGCGGATCGCGTTCAGCATCAGCTGCAACGCGGCCGGAGTCGGTGCCGCCCCGGGGCTCAGCCCGTGCGCCTCGGCCAGTGCGTGTGCGGAGTCGAGTGCCGTGGCGAAGCTGGTGTCGATCTCCAGCCACTCGCGCAGAATGCGCTCGGGAACGCCGGCCGCGGCCGCGCACCCGGGGATGGTCAACCCCTGGGCCGCTCCGCGAAGGGCGTCCGCCATCCGGGCGATCGTCTCCTCCCGCTGACTGGGCGTGCGGCGCAGCGCGTCACGTAGTGCGCGGTCCATCTCCTCCTGGGAACTCATCCAGGCCAGCACCTCATCGGCCCATTCGTCCTGCTGCGCTTGGTCTCGCGCGTTGTCCTGCATCCCCACACCCCCACTCTTAGGTAAGCCTAACCTAAGAGTGCAGTGAAAGGGGAGAAATGTCGTCGCAGTCGTGGGCTTTCCGAGGCGTGTCGCAGCGACCCAACCGCGCTTGTGGGCAAGCTGGTTGAATCGCGAACGGTCGGGCCGATCGGGGCGCGCGCCACTCATGGCCGAACAATGTGCCGCAGACCTCCTACGGCGCCACGGCGGTACGGCGTTCCGAGCCGTCGGCGCATGCTCGGATCGTTCCTCCATGCGTGGGATACGTTGTCCGGCATGACTGAAATCGGAGCCGAGGCCTGGCAACCCACCCCGATACGGACCGATCGACTGGTTCTGCGGGGGTCCGAGGCGCGCGACCGTGCCGCGTTCATCGAGCTGTTCGCATCGCCCGAGGTGGGCACCTACGTCGGTGGCGCCCGACCACGAGCCGAGCTCGAAGGCTCGGTGCCGGAGGTACCGGGGCGACGCCCCGGCTTCTTCGTGATCGACCTCGACGGAGCGATGATCGGCATGGTCACGCTCGATCGGCGCGGCCCCGAACGCAAGGGGCACGTCCGCCCGGAGGCCGGAGAGGTCGAACTCGGCTTCATGTTCCTGCCGGAGGCATGGGGGCACGGGTACGCCACCGAGGCGTGCGCGGCCGCACTCGACTGGGTCGCCGACGCAGCTCCGGACGAGCCCGTGGTCCTTTGCACCCAGAGTGCCAACGACCGCGCGAAGCGCCTCGCGGCGAAGCTCGGGTTCACCGAGGTGGAGCGATTCGAGGAGTTCGGCGCCGAGCAGTGGTTCGGCGTGCGGACTCCGGTGACGTCATCGGGCTGAGCCGAGCTCACGCCCCACGCAGACGCTCGCCGGCCGGGGCAGGACGCGAACGGCGACGGGGCGCCCCTTACGCGGAGCGCCCCCACCCGTCCGAGCGACGGCCTTCGTGCACCGAGGAGTTCCTCGGGCCCAGGCCCGTCTGCCGGCGGTCCCCTCCCTGGTGCCGCGGCTACGCCGGCACGGTCGCACGACCGCGGAGGCGCACGCCCGGGAACCGCGGGTGGCACCATCGTTCGTCGGCGTCCCGGTCCACGCCGAGCTCACCGGACTGAACGACGACGAACCCCTGCCCTGCCGACCGTCGCATCCGCGTCCTGTGTTCCCGGCAGAAGGCGGCGATCAACTCCTCGCAGGCGATGGCCCGGTGGACCGAGCCGAGCGCATTGCCCCGGTCGGTCAGGACTTCGGGCGCCGTATGTCCGGGCGGCGCGGCCATTACGGACGCGGCCGTAGGATCGCGGAACGCCGTGCCCGGCAGGAACTCTGCCGCGTGGGCGCGGCCATAGAGGGCGTCAGCAGCGTCATGGCCACGCCGCTCAGGCCATCGGCGGCGGCGCCGCCCTCGGTGGTGTGCGACCTGCGTGTGGAGTCCTCGGTTCGGCTCGGTCAGCCGCGGTGGAACACGACCTCCGGGTCGGCTGCCGTCGGGCCGTCCAGGCGCGGCGCCGGCTTCCCTCGCAGGTGCAGGTCGAAGAAGTCGCCGACGTACGCCCGGGTGATCTGCTGCGAGCGGGTGCCGGACAGCGGTGTCTCCGGGTGCGGGTACCCGACCTGGTCGCCCAGTACGGGCCAGTCGGTGAAACCGGGATGCCCGGCCCCCGTGACGGTCAGCCAGCGCTTCCAGCCGTCCAGCCGGGGCCAGTTGTCCTCCCAGGAGGTGTCGGGGAAGTCCGGCGGCAGCAGGGCCGGGTCACCGGCGAGCAGCAGGAAGGGCCGCCCGCCGAGACCGGCCTGGGGTACGGGTGTGAAGAGGGTGCCGTCCATGTCGACCCCGGCGTCCACGCGCGGGTCCACGGCCATGGTGGCCGACGCGGCCGCACCGCCGATGGAATGCCCGGCCATGCCGATGCGCCGGGGGTCGATCAGCCAGGAGTACCGCCACGTCGCGCCCGGGCCGGTCAGCCGGTCCAGCACGAAGGGGATGTCACGGGCCCGGCCGTCGGAGACCCGGTGCAGCGAGCCGTCGGGGAACACCTGCTCACAGGCCTTGCACGTGAGCAGCCGCCCGCCGGGGAAGACGGTGCCGTCGGACTCGTACGCGTGGTCCACCGCCGCCACCACGTACCCGCGGGAGGCGAGGTCCTCCGCCAGAGTGGTCAGTGAGGCGCGGGGCATCGTGAAGCCGGGGGAGAGCACGATCAGCGGGTAACGGTGCGCGGCGGGCCGGGGCAGCGCGTCCGTGCGTGCGTTCGTCCGGGCGGCCGCGAGGCGCTCGGGGGTGACGTACGAGCCGAGCTGCCCGCGGTCGGTCAGCAACGCCTTGGCCTCGGAAGTGGCCATGTAGGGAGCGGGAGTTCCGGTGCGCGCGAGCGCCGGGTAGTAGAGCGACAGGAGTAATTCCCGGTCGGCCGTGGGCACCCAGGGATCCTTGCGCTCCCGGTCCACCAGGTGGAGGGTGTCGCGGCCCACGGCGAAGTTGCCGGTGGGTCGCGGGAGTTCGATTCGGGAGGCGACCCCCGGGGCGGGCGCGGCCACGGCGGGCGCGGCGAGCGCGCCGGGCGCGGTGAGCACCAGACCGGTCGCCAGCGCCGTCAGTACGCGAATGATCTTCTGCATGACGGCATCGTAAGGCATCTTTAGGTAAGGCTTACCTAATTAATAATGGGGTGGGGTCTGTGTGCTGCGCTCAGACGCTCCTGACCATGTTCGTCCTCGTTCTGTCGGTCGGTAGGCGGTTCGAGCCGCCGACCGGTGGTGCATCGCGGATCCAGGGCGGCGGGTGGATCGAGCTGCCCTGCCAGGACGCTCGCGACACGGTGGACGTGCTGCGCTCGCTCGCCGACCCGGCCGTCCCCGCGGAGCAGCGGGCCCGGATGGCGCGGGCGATCGCGGCAATTCGGGGCAGGCCGGTCGTCGAAGCCTTGGTGCAGACCCCAGCCGACGCGGAGCCGGAGGTCGCCGAAGTGGGTCCGGAGACCCTCTGCGCCATCTGGCGGCGCGAGGGGGTGGTCGGCGAGGAGCTGCTGCTGAAGCTCGACCCGCAGGCCCAGGACCGCGTCCGGTCTCGGGCCGCTTCCGACCTTGTCCTCGGCCCAGGCGCACTCGACCGGAGCGGTCGGATCGCTGTCAGGCGCGGAGTGATCGGACAGGCGCTTTCCCCGCACTCCAGTACGCAATTATTCAGACATCTGAAGATGTTTCAGCCTTTTGTGACTATCTCGGCTGTTTGGTCATCATCAGATGAACGGGCCGTGTAGTTTCTCGATCTGGTTCGGGCGGCGTTGCGATGAGCCCGGGCCGGATGGTTCTTTCGCTGGGGGAGCGGGGCGCGTCCTTTCCGGACTGCAGTCATGAACCGACGTGGCTGGAGACCCGCGAGAGGAGTAGCGGTCCGCCCGGACTGGAGGAGAGGTCACATGCCCGATATCGATCTTGGACAGGCGTCGGACTGGGACGAGGGCGACACCCACGGCCGCATCGCGTTGCGGCAGAACCAGGTCTACCCGAACTCGCCGAAGAAGGACGTGCTCATCAGCTCGCCGGTGAGCATCGAGCTGTCGGTGAACACGAATTTCTCCTCCTCGCAGGAGGCGGACAAGATCTACTTCACGACCCACCACGGCTCCACGAAGAAGGTCATCGCGGTGCTCGACTCCGACGGCAACCTGCACATCGCCGGCCGCCTGATCACGGAGCAGAAGGACCTGTCGTACTAGAACGGCACGACAGCCAAGTCCTGTTCCACGGCGCTCAGCCGTTCAAGCCCGGCTGATGCGGGGCCATTGCAGGTGAGGGGCGGGGGCGGTGGCAGGCTCTGCCGCCGCCTCCGACCGCCCCCCCCGGCTCGCCCAGGGCGCCGCCGGAGCACGGACGGGGGTAGCGGACCATCACGCGGGTGGCCGCTCCCGATCCGGGATGGACACCGCGGATCGGGCGGGTGACAACGTCGCAGACCGGCGCCGTGATGACTACCACCCCCGTGCTGTCCTCACGAGTGGCGACAAGGTGGGGAGCACGCGGCTCGGTACCTGGCGGGACGTCACCGCGATGCACGTGGGAGGAGTCCGGGTGACGCCCTTCACGCGCTCCCGCAACGGCCTCGACGAGCTGGACGTCGCCGGCCCACCAAGGTCGGCCGGGAGCTCCGACGGCCGGTGACGGCTCGCGTCACCGGTCAGTCGCGGCCGCCTCCCGCTCCGTCGAGGGCGGTCACGGTGCCGCCGCCGGCGAGGGTTCCCGTCACTGACACCGGACCGTCCGGGCCGGGCCAGGGGGCGGCGAGGGTACGGTCGGCGGCGCCGGCCCGCACCGCGCCGGTCGCGGTGATCCCGGTGACCTGTCGGCTTCCGGCGGCCAGCAGGTACCACCGGCCGGCCGGGGAGCGCCAGCGAAAGCCCGCGAGGAGGTGCTGGCCGAACCGGCCGCAGGCGGCGGTGGAGCGGGCCCGCGCCACGTCCTGCGGTGGCCCGGCTTCGAGGCGCATCCGGACCGTGACGTCGCCCGGCCCGGCCCAGCCGGAGGCCCGTGTGCACGACCAGACCGCGCGGCCGCCTCCGTCGGGCAGCTGGGCGGTGGCGAAGTCCCAGACGTTGACGGCCCGGTAGGCGCCGGTCCGCAGTTCGCCGAGCCGGCAGGCCAGGGGTGCCCAGGCCGCACGGGCCTCGGGGCCGGTGGCTTCCCGCGGCTGGCGCGCGGGGGCGGCGGCGGGGCCGTCCGGCAGCGGCGTGTAGGTCAGGTGCACCGGGGACAGCGCGCCGAGGTCGGTGAGGACGAAGGAGTGCTTCTCGACGATGCGGGTCGATGAGGTGAGTTCGAGGACGGGCCAGGAGGCGCAGCTTCCGCCGGCGGGAGGAACCGCGGCCGGGGCGGTGACCCCGTCGCCCGCGACGGCGAGCGTGTGCGGCGCGTCGGCGGCGCGGTGCAGGTCGCGGGTGGCGGCCGTGGCGATCCACGGGGCGAGGAGGTAGCGGGCCGACGCCCCGCCGGGAGCCCGGGACAGGGTGAGGGCGGCCGCCGTGGTGACGCCCGCGTCGTCGGTGCGGGTGACATCGAGCGTGCGGGCCCCGGATCCGGTGGTGGTTTCGCCGTAGCGCACGACTCGGTCCTCGTCGCGCAGAAGCACCACCGCGCGACCGTCCAGTTCGCCCGCGTACAGCAGTTGGGGCGGTCGTGCGGGCGGTTCGGCGGTGGTACCCGGCGTCATGGTGACCGGGGTCGTGCCCGGCGCGGCCCATGTGCGCAGGGCACGGGCCAGCAGGTCACGGTCGCCGGTCCGGCCGCCGCGGGCGGGCCAGGCGGTGAAGTCGACGCGGGCGGTGTCGGCCCACGCCTCGGCGGGGACACGCTGGAGCCGGGCGGGGTCCAGCACGCCGGAGGCCGCGGGTCCGGCTGCGGGGCGTACGTCCGGGTCCGGGGGCGAGCCGTGGACGGAGAGCGCGGTGAGGGTCACGGCCAGGGTGGCGAGGCCGGCCCAGCAGGCCCGGGCCCTGCGGCGTCGGCGCAGCAGGTCGGTGGGGCGGGTGCTGACCACGCTGGCGTCGAACTCCGGCCGGCGCAGGGCCTGGAGGAGTCCTTCCCGGACGGGTAGGGCAAGGGCGGCGCGTACGGATCCGGCGGGATCGGGAGCCCCGGCGCGGCGGAGGAGGCGCACGGCTTCGTCCTCGGTCAGGTCGTCCAGGTGGTGGAGGACGAACGCCGCCCGCACGGGAGCGGGGGCACCGTCCAGCGTCTGGGCGGCCTCGTCGATCCCGCCCGCGGGTGGCCACAGTCGCAGCCCCCACACGAAGGGCGGTACGGGCGGCCGGCCGATGCGGGCCCGGATGCCGCCCGCGGGTCCGGCGGGAGCGAGGGCGGCGCGTAGGACGCGGGTGCGGACCAGCGTGAGGTGCGGGTCCGGTTCGTCCGAGCCCCCCTCGGCGCCGGCTGGTTCCGCCGGTGTGCCGGGGCGGGGCAGCGCCCGCTGCACGGCCTTGTGGGCCAGCAGGACGCGGGCGTGCCGGCCCAGCGAGTCCGGGAGCGTCAGGTAGGCGAGCCGGACCAGTCGGGGGTACTGCTCGACAAGGACCGCCTCGGCGTGCTCGACGGCGGCCGAGTCGAATCTCTGAGAGGTGCTCACGCCCGCGTCAAACGAGTGAATCCTGGGATGGTCACACACCACGCCCGCGAGCACCGCTCCGCACGACCCGACCCGCCCGAGTGCCGCCGGCCTGGCTCACGCCGTGATCCGACAGGGCGTCACCCAGATCGCGCGGGCTTCGGGTCGGCGCGGAACCGGGCCTCCCGCATGCGTCGCTCTCGGTGATCGAACGTGCATATTCGGTCAAGCTGAGTGGCCATCGGGTGAACCGAGCGCGGCTCGTGGCAGGTCAGGCGGGGGTGAAGGCGCAGGTCGGCGGCGAGGAGGTCGGCGCCAGGGCTGCGTCGGTGGGGCGGGCGCACCCCGCGTGAGCTGCCCGAACGACCATTCGGTCGTCGATATGCGAACGCCCTGTCCGTAAATCGGTCGTCGATATGCAACTTGCCTTCGCGTCAGACAGTCTGATGCCGCAACGGCGCGATATCGAAACCAAATATCGCGTTCAACCTTTGAATCGAAAGAGAGTTCCGTCGTGCGTCACCGCATCGCAGCTGCCTCCGCCGCCACGCTCCTCTGTGTGGCCGGCGCCACCGGCGTGGCCGCCGCCCAACCCTCCAGCCTGTACGCCCCGTCCGCCCTGGTGTTCACCGTCGCGCAGGGCGACGACGCCACCAACTCCACCGTGGTCCGGGCCTCCACCCTCAGCTGCGCCCCGACCGCGCTGGGTACCCACCCGGACCCCCAGGCCGCCTGCGCCGCCCTGAACTCCGCTGGCGGAGCGCTGGACCGCCTGCTGGCCTCGCCGAACCCGGACCGCGCCTGCCCGATGCACTACGCCCCGGTCACCGTGACCGCCGACGGCGTGTGGAAGGGCAGCCGCGTCGCCTGGAAGTACACCTTCTCCAACACCTGCGTGATGGCCGCGACCCTCAACGGGAACGCCGTCTTCGCCTTCTGATCCCGCGTCGGACCTGTGCCGCGCAGGCGCCGGGCGTGCTCCGGGAATCCGCATCGATCCGCATCGATCCCCGTTGAGCGCGCCCCGCTCACGGACCGCTCGCCGGCCCGGAGCGAGGCGCTCCCCCCGCCACAGGTCCCTACCTCAGCACCCGCGTACCCCCGTGCCCGCGTACCGCTATGTGTTCCGCTCCCGGACCCGGACGTCGACGTGGTCCACCCGCATCGCATGGCCCGGCTCGGTGGCCGGGCCGGCGTTCGCGCCGTCGGCGAGCGGCAGATCGCCACCGACCGCCACGTTCAGGATCAGGAACAGCCCGTGGTCCACGGCGGCCTTCCAGGTCCCGGGGTCCATCCGGTCCGCGGTCACCCGGTGGTACACGCGCCCGTCCAGAGACCAACGCACCTCCTCCGCGCCCGGCGTGAGATCCACCTCGACGGCGTACGAGTGAAACGCCGTGCGGCAGCCCACGCACGGCTGCGGACCGGAGGTCAGGCCGCCGGGCTCCCGGCACGGACCGCCTTCCAGGACACCGCAGTGCATCGTGCCGAAGACGGTGTCCCGCCCGTTCACGGACTCCATGACGTCGAGCTCCCCGACGCCCGGCCACCCCGTGTACCCGTCCCGCAGCGGTGCCCCCAGGGTCCAGAAGGCCGGCCAATACCCCGCCGCCTTCTCCCCGGTCACATCGGGCAGGGCGATCGAGGCCTCGATCCGCAGGATCCCACCCGGCGGAGGCGCGAAGTCGGAGCGCCGCGTCTCGATCCGCCCCGAACTCCACCGCCCTTCCTTGCGGGTGGGCACGATCTCCAGCGCGCCCCGCCCGTCGAGGCGGACGTTGTCGGTCGAGTCCGTCATGGTCTCGATCTCGCCGGTGCCCCACTGCGGCGCCGGGCAGCCCGGGTAGCAGGTGCCGACGTCGTGGATCCAGGCGGCGGCGGACGGCGGCGCCCCCGCCGGGCCGTCGAAGTCGTCGCGCATCAGCGACGTCCACCCGTCCGGCCCCGGCGTCCTCGCTCCGGACGCCGCCGTGCCACCCGCGGCAGGCAGCAGCCCGGCCTCCGTGAGCAGCCGTTCCAACCGGCCGGTCAGGACCACCGCCGCCGCATTGGTCAGATGCGCGTCGTCCCGGTAGAGCAGGATCCGGTCGAGCACGGCCGGGCAGGTCGGCCCGTCGCCCGGGCAGAGGACCTGGTTCACGCCGACGCTCCGTACGCCGGGCTGGGCGCCGGACCCGATCCGCCGCGCCAGTGGATCCGGCCCCAGGGCCCGCGCCCGATCGAAGGCGCAGTCGCCGGGGGACCGCGGACTGCCGGAGACGCACGCGGGGATGTCCTGACCCGGTACCGGCGTGTCCTCGACGTACACGATCGGCGCGCCCAGGGCCCGCAGCGGCGTCAGCGTCCGCTCCCACGCCTCGGCCAGCAGCTCCGTGTCCTCGGTGTACCGGTTGAGCGAGGCGATCACGATGAGCCGCGGCTTCGGCTGCTCTCGTAGCCGCTGAAGGGAGTCCGCCCGCCAGGCGTCGCACTCCCGGTAGACACGGCCGAGCTGCGGACTGTCCACCGTCAGCTCCGGCAGCGGGCAGCCCTGCTTCACCAACTCCTGCAGTGCCCAGCCGCGCTGCGACGCCAGCGCCAGCATCGGGGAGAACCACTGCCCGGCGTGCGAGTCCCCGAGCAGTACGATCCGGTCCGGGCTGTCCACCGCGCCGAACAGGCAGTCCGGGCTGCGCGTCCCGGCCGGGGCGACCTCGCACGCCCCGTCCGGCGGGAAGTCCCCCCGCGCCTGCGCGGGACTCGGCACCACCGGGCCGTCGACGAGCGGCGTTCCGGCCGTACGGTCGAGCAGGGTGGGGCCCGAGGCGGCGCCCGGGGGCAGTCCCTGCGTGTCGACCGGGCCGGCCGGACCCAGCACCCGCAGCGTGGTCGTACCCACCACCAGCGCGAGCACCACCGGCAGCACGATCGCCGAGACGCCCACCGACAGCCCACGCCGGGGGAGTTCGGAGACCGTACGGCTGCGACGCAGCGGCCGCTCGACCCAGCGCATGGTGGCGAGGGCGGGCAGTACGGCCGCCAGCGTCAGCGCGGTCTTCGCCGGCCAGCCGAGAGTGCCGAGTCGGGCCTCGGCGAGGACGAGCACCGGCCAGTGCCACAGGTAAAGGGTGTAGGAGAGCCGCCCCACGGCCCGGGGCGCCCGCCCCGACAACAGCCGTCCCACGTCCCAGGCGCCCTGGGTGTGCCGCTCACCCCGATCGGGTGTCCCGGCGAGGATCACGGCGGCGCCGGCCAGGGTCGGTACGAGCGCCGCGAAACCGGGATACGGGGTCCCGTCGTCGTACGACGCGACGCACCAGCCGATCGCAGCGGCCCCGGTCCAGCCGCACAGCAGCCGCAGCGGCCGCGGACCGCGCATCAGGTGCCAGGGCAGCAGGGCGAGCAGCGCTCCGACACCGAACTGCCAGACACGCGAGGGAGTTCCGAGGTACGCGAGGGATACGGAGTGCTCGGTCCAGTACAGGGCCGCCGCGAACGAGGCGAGGGTGAGCGGTGCGGCGGCCGACACCACGACGAGGCGGACGGCCCGGCCCCGGCGGACCGCCCGGGCGGCGCACAGCACCAGTACCGCCAACAGCGGGGCCCAGAACAGGTAGAACTGCTCCTCGACGGCCAGGGACCAGAAGTGCAGCAGCGGGCTCTGGTCGTGACCGGCGGCGAGATAGTCGGTCCGCTGCGACACGAACCGCCAGTTGGCGAAGGACAGCGCCGCCGCGACGACGTCGTACTCCATGTCGGTACGGCGCAGCGGTACGGTCAGCCAGGCCCCGGCGAGGGCCACCGCGGCCAGCACCACGGCGGCGGACGGCAGCAGTCGCCGGGCCCGTCGGGAGAAGAAGTCACCGAGCCGGATCCGGCCGGTGGTGATCGCCTCGCGGACCAGCAGGCCGGTGATGAGGTAGCCGGAGATGACGAAGAAGACGTCCACGCCGACGAAACCGCCGGTCGTCCAGGGAATGCCGGCGTGGAAGGCGAGCACCGAGAGGACGGCGACCGCGCGCAGCCCCTCGATGTCAGGACGGAAGGCGGACCGGTGCGGGCTCGGCCCGGACTCGTTGCCGGAGCGGGATCCGGAGGGCAGATCCACGGCCCCCGGGGCGCCGCCGCGAAGCCGGCGCCGGCCGGGTGTGACGAGGAAGGACATGCGGATGCTGCCTTTCAACTCAGCCAGGGAAGCATCGGATCGACCCACCCCGATGCCAGCAGGCCGGTCAGCAGGAGGACCGCGGAAGCGGCGACGGTCTCGGGCCAGCGGCGCGGCAGCACACCACCGCGCGAGCGCAGCGCGGCCCGTACCCGGGTGCGCACCGGCCCCGCGCTCGGGCGCAGTTCGGCGACCAGATCCCGGATCAGCGGAACGTTGATCTGGTACTGCACCAGGACATAGAGGAGCAGCCCCCAGTTGGGCTCCCAGCCGTGCTCGGCCACGGCCAGCGCGAGCCCCGTGCCCGCGGCGCCGTTGGAGAGGGCGAGCCAGACCAGCGAGACGGCGACCACCCGGCGCGCCATCCCACCGGGCGCCCCCGTACTTCCCGTGCCGGTGGGCACCCAGGCCGCGCTGCGCCCCCGCAGCGTGTGTACGAACGCGGTCGCCGCGGCCACACTGGTCAGGACGTTCGCCCGGATGACCTCGACCCGCCAGCGGGTGCGGCTGATCCGCGGCAGCAGCACGTGCCACAGCCACAGCGGGGCGAGCAGGGGAAGTACGTGCCAGGGCCGGATGTGGTCCGGGAACCAGAACATCATCACGAGCGGCGGGAGCGGGGCCATGAACGTGTTCACCGCGGTGGTCAGGTAGCCGACGATCCCCTCGTAGAAGCACAGCCGCATCCGCCAGGGCGCGCGCATCCGCCGCAGGACGGGCGTGCCGAGCAGGTGGAGGTTGCCCATCGCCCACCGGTACTGCTGGTTGACGAAGGACGTGACCCGGTCCGGCGAGGTGCCCTTGGCGACCAGTACCGGCACGTACAGGGTGCGGAACCCCTGCTCGTGGAGCGCGAGTCCGGTGTACAGGTCCTCACTGTGGTCGAGCCGGGCGAAGCCGCCGGCCAGGTCGATCGCGCTGCGCCGGTACACGGCGTTGCTGCCGCAGCAGATGGCGGCGTCACTCGCGTCCCGGGACGGCTGGATCCAGCGGAAGAACCACTCCTGGGCGGAGCCGGCGGCCCGCTGGATCCACCCCATGGTCTCGTCGGTGTCGAAGCACTGCGGGCTCTGCACGATGCCGACGGCCGGGTCGGCCAGATACGGCACGAGGTGGCGCAGGAAGTCCGGCCGCGGGGCGAAGTCCGCGTCCAGGATAGCGATGAACTCGGCGCTGCTCAGGGTGAGCGCGTGGTTGAGGTTGCCGGCCTTCTTCAGGTGGCCGCGGTCGGGTCGTACGACGTACTCGTAGCCGTACGAGGCGGCCAGCGCGGCGACCTCCGGCCGGTCGGCGTCGTCCAGGATCCAGACGGTCAGCGCGCCGGGCCAGTCGACGGCGGACACCGCGCGATAGGCGTTGCCGAGCACGTCGAGCGGCTCTCCGCAGGTCGGCAGGTACAGGTCGACGCCGGGCAGCGCGGCCGGCCGCCAGGCGTGCACGAGTACCTCGTGCGACTGCCGGGTGAGCCGGCGCAGGCGCAGGCTGTTGACGCTGGAGAGGGCGAGGGCGACGAGGTTGAGCCCGAGGACGGCCAGGAACGCCCACAGCGCCGGTGTCTTTAGGGCGAAGGTGAACATGGTCGCCGCCGTGAACACGAAGGCGAGCGAGGTGCTGACGAGGACCCAGCGCCGTTGCGGTCCGAAGTACCAGTAGAGCTCTTCGTCGGATGGTGGTTGCGGAAGATGATGAAAGGTCATAAAGCCCCCCACGGCTGTGCATGTACCCGTTTCAGGTGGCCCATCCTAGGGTTAAAGGTATAGACCAGTCGTTGCGAGAACGTGGCACCGAAGTCAACGCGCCATGGATTGGCGTGACTTCAATGGTCCAGACCTCTCGGGTCCCATTCGGCCGGCTGTGCCCGGTAGCTCCGGGAAGGCGCGGGCCACGAGGGGGTGAACAGTCCTGGAACGCCGGGTGGGTGATGGCGGCGGGGCGGGCCGGGCGAGCGGACCCGGCGTGGAGTTCGCCATGGAGGCGGACCGGCCCGACGGCCCTGCGGCGTGAGCGCCTCGGGTACCCGGCGCGATGGGGGACTTTCGAATCGATCAGCCCGAACGTCGGCGTCGCCGTCGGCCCGGCCGGTTCACGAGCCCCCGGCTGCAGGGCTGGTTCGGTTCGGTCGGGTCCGTCGGTTCGGTCGCGTCGGGCGGGTCGGGTCGGTCAGGTCAGGTCAGGGCGGTCTCGGGCACGCCGTGGCGAGCACCCCCGTGGTTCGCCACGGCGTGTGCGAGACCGCCCTGCGTCAGTGGGTGAGGGCGGGCGGGTCCGTCTCGGGCGTTCCCGTGGGGATGAAGAGGTTCATGCGCTCCGGAGGGACGATCGAGGGGAGGAGGAACTTCCACAGATCGGTGACACGGGCGTGGAGGTCTTCGCGGCGGGTGCGGACGTACGAGGTGACCTGGATACCGGTGAAGGCGCCGACGAGCAGTGTCGACAGCTCTTGGACGTCCAGCGACGGAAATATGTCGCCGCGCTGCTGAGCGGGAGTCAGGCAGCTGTGACAGGTGTCGATCCAGGCGTCGTACGGAGTCGGGTCGGGGTGGGTGAAGGAGCCGAACTCGATGACCAGACGGATGCCGGCGCGGATGCGGATGTTGCTGCGCAGTCCGTGGGCCATCTGGTGGGTCAGGTCGATGACCGTCTGCAGGCCCGGGTCCTCGATGGTGGGGACGTGTTCGCGGACCTGGATCTGCTCGTCCATCAGGACGCGGGCGAGGGCTTCCTTGGACGGGAAGTGGAAGTAGAGGGCGCCCTTGGTGACTCCGGCGTTCTTGACGACGTCGCTGAGGCTGGTGCCCTCGAACCCGCTGAGGTCGAAGGCGGTCGCCGCGCCGTCGAGTATGGCTTGGCGGGTGATCTCAGCCCGCTCCTGTCTGGCCCTCGCCACGTTCCGGTCTTCCCTCTGGTCACTGCCCGAGCGGTGATCGCCGCGGTGTGCCGTCAATCTAGTCGGACAACCCGAAAAAAAACCAGTCGGCTGGTACTTTTTTGCGGAGGCGGAGGGTCGTTCGGACGCTTGTGTGGATCTTTGGGTGAATCATTCTTGGCGGCGAGCATGTCGGAACGTCAAGAAAGCTGCGCCGAGGTCGAGTTCACGGGCGCGTCCGCGCGCTGCACGACGGGCTCCGCGGGTTTGACCGGGTGGTTCGAGTGGTCCGAGTGGTCCGGGTAGTGGGGGAGTGCGAGGGCGGTCCCTTCCTTCGCCGCCCTGAGCATCCAGGCGAGGACGCGGCGTCTGCCGAGGAGGGTGTTGCGCAGGCGCAGGCCGAGCTTCGACGCGGGGGCGAGGAAGCGGCCGGTGCGGTCCCCACCCTTCTGGCGCTCCTGGGCGTAGGCACGCAGCAGGGACTCGTAGCGGGTGAAGGCGCCGCGATGGTCCCCGGGCGAGCGTGAGAGTTCGCCGGCCAGGACGTACGCGCCCAGGATCGCGGTGCCGGTTCCCATCCCGCCGATGGTCGCCCCACAGGCGGCGTCACCGAGGAGGGCGATCCGGCCGGTGGACCAGGCGGGGGCGTCGGCGCGGCTGATCGAGTCGAAGTAGAGGTCGTCGGCGGTCTCGAGCGAGTCGAGGAGGCGGTCCACCTTCCAGGGCAGACCCGCGAACGCCCGGCGCAGAAGGCGTTTGTGGGCCTCGGGGTCGTGCCGGTCGTACGCGAGCTCGGGGGAGGCGAAGACCAGGAAGGCGCGGGCCCGGGTGGGGTCGGTGTGGTCCGCGGCGACGGCGGCCAGGCGCCCGGGGGCGTTGTGGCCGAGGGAGCCGGCGCCCGGACGGAGGTCCAGATCCAGGTGGTTCGACAGGCTCCAGGTGGCGGCGTAGTGGCCGAGGTGGGTGACGTGGTCGGCATCCGGACCGAAGGCGAGGCTCCGGACGTGCGAGTGGAGGCCGTCGGCGCCGATGACGAGGTCGAAGCTGCGGGGTGGGGCGTGCCGGAAGGTGACGTCGACGCCGGTGGCCGTCTCGGTGAGGGAGGTCAGGCAGTCCCCGAAGACGTACTCGGCGCCGGCGGCGAGCGAGGCCTCGTGGAGGACCCGGGAGAGGTCGCCGCGCAGGACCTCGATGTCGCCGCCCGCGAACTCGGCCGGAAGGTGCAGCAGTTGACGGCCTTCGGCATCCACGAAGGTCATCGGGCTGCCGCCGGTCCGAAGGCGCTGGAGCTCGTCGAGGATCCCCATCCGTCGAAGGACGTGGAGCTGGGTCTCCCCCCGGAAGTCGACGGCCTGGCCGCCCGGACGCGGGGCGGGGGCGATCTCGACGACGGTCGGGCGCAGGCCGTGGCGGGCGAGTCGGAGGGCCAGGGCGGGGCCCGCGACGCCGGCGCCCGAGATCAGGACGGTACGGGCCTCGGGCCGAGGGGCGGCGGGGTGTTCTGTCGGTGCGGTCATGGGGACTCCTTGCGTGACACGATAACTGTGTCCATCGGATACAGATCAATACCGTGTACGGTAGACGCAGTTTTCGTGCGAGCGCAAGGTGAAGGCGATGACGAGCGAGCAGTGGGGCCCGGCCGTGCGGTTGTTGTGGGGGCCGCCGCCCGCCGGGCCCGCACGCGGGCCGAAGCGGGGACTCGCCCTGGAGGGCATCGCCCGGGCGGGGATCGAGATCGCCGACGCGGAGGGCCTGGTCGGCGCGTCGATGCAGCGGGTGGCCGCCGAGCTGGCCGTCACCAAGATGGCCCTGTACCGGTACGTACCGGGAAAGGCCGAACTGGTCGCGCTGATGGTGGAGGCCGCGATGCCCGCGGCGGCGCCGTCCCCGGGCGGCCCGTGGCGGGAGCGCCTTCAGGTGTGGGCGCGGGGCCTGCTGGCCGGTTTTCGGCGCCACCCGTGGCTGTTGGAGGCGACCGTCGGCGTACGGGTCATGGGCCCGCGGGAGCTGGAGTGGATGGAGGCCGCACTCGCCGCGCTGGACGGGTGCGGCCTCACCGGGGCCGAGGCGATGGACGCGGTGGTGCTGCTCGCCGGACACGTGCGAAGCATCGCGGAGCAGGAACGGGCCGCCGGCGCGGGACCCGGCTCGGCGGGGGGCGGACCGGACGCCCAACTCGCGCTGATGCTGGGCGAGGTGATGCGCACGCATGGGGAACGGTTCCCCGCCCTCGGGGCGGCACTGGCCTCGGTGGCGGAACACGGCGGACAGGATCAGGCCCTGGAGTTCGGGCTGGCCCGGGTCCTGGACGGGCTCGAACTGCTGATGACCCGCCGCGCGACCGGCGACTGACATCACGCCCGGTCGGACCGGGCCGGACCGGGCCGGACCCGGCCCGGCCCGGCAGGACCCGGACGGGACGGCCTAGCATGCGGGCATGAGTGATCTTGACCAGCGGTTGTGCGGGTTTCGGCTCGATGTGGGGCAGGGCGAGCTGGACGACCTGCGCGAACGGCTCGGGCGGGTGCGCTGGCCCGACGAACTGCCCGGGGTCGGCTGGGCGTACGGGATACCGCTCGACCGGATGCGGGATCTCGTGGACCACTGGCGCGAGGAGTACGACTGGCGGGCGGCCGAGGCCCGGCTCAACGAGTGGCCGCAGTTCACCACGGTCATCGACGGTGCGCGGGTGCACTTCGCGCACCTCCGCTCGCCGGAGCCGGACGCGACCCCGCTGCTGATGACCCATGGCTGGCCCGGCTCGCCGGTGGAATTCCAGCGCGTCGCGGGTCCGCTCACGGATCCCCGGGCACACGGCGGCGACCCGGCGGACGCCTTCCACCTGGTGCTGCCGAGCATCCCCGGCTTCGGGCTCTCGGGACCCACGACCGAGACGGGCTGGGAGTTCAAGCGGGTGGCCTGGGCCTTCGGCGTGCTGATGGAACGCCTCGGCCACCGCTCGTACGGGCTGCAGGGCGGTGACTGGGGGGCCGCGATCTCGCGGGAACTCGGGCTGATCCGGCCGGACCACGTGATCGGAGTGCACCTGAACCTGCTGCCCGGGGGCGGGGCCACCGCCGAACCCCGGCCGGAGGAACTGGCCGCCCTGTCCCCCGCCGAACAACAGCGGACGCTGGCCTCCTGGGAGCGCTACCGGACATGGTCGCGCGAACGGCAGGGGTACGCCGACATCCAGGCGACCAGGCCGCAGACCCTCGCGTACGCGCTCAACGACTCGCCGGTCGGGCTGCTCGCCTGGATCGCGGAGAAGTTCACCGAGTGGAGCGACCCCGCGTGCCCGGTGGACCGGGACCAGATGCTGACCAACGTGATGCTGTACTGGCTCACGGGAACGGCCGGCAGCGCGGCCCGCATCTACTACGAGCGGGCGCACGCCGCGTACTCCGGTCGACCGCCCGAGGTGTCGCGGACCCCGACCGCACTGGCCGATTTCCCCCGGGACAACTTCATCCCGCTGCGCCATGTCGCCGCGCGGACCGATGCCATCGTGCGCTGGACCTCGTACGACCGGGGCGGCCACTTCCCCGCCATGGAGGTGCCCGAACTGCTGGTGGGGGACATCCGCGCCTTCTTCCGACAGCTACGCCGACCAGCATGTGAAAACGCGGTGGGCCCGGGCCCGCACCTGGTGTGATGATCGCCCGATGATCGATGAACAACGGACCCGACCCGTACTGACGGGCGATGAGCGCGCCACCTTGACCAGCGTTCTGCAGTGGCAGCGGGACACCCTGATGATGAAGTGCGCCGGGCTGAGCGAGCAGCAGTTGCGGATGAGGGCGGTCGCCCCGTCGGGGCTGAGCCTGCTCGGGCTGGTGCGTCACCTCGCGGAGGTCGAGCGCGGTTGGTTCCGCAACGTCCTGGCCGGAGAGGACATACGGGGCTACTTCCCGAAGAACGAGGCGGGGGAGTGGACGGAGTTCCACGTGGAGGACGCGGACGTCGCCGCGTCGTTCAGCATCTGGGAGGAGACCTGCGAGCGGTCGCGCACGATCGTGGACGCCGCCGAATCCCTCGACGTGACAGGGAAGTTCGGCGATCAGACGTACTCGCTGCACTACATCCTGACCCACATGATCGAGGAGTACGCCCGTCACAACGGGCACGCGGACCTGCTGCGCGAGGCGATCGACGGGGCGACCGGGGAATGAGCGGGCGCCGATCCTGAAACGGCCGCGCCGTGGTGGGGCTCGGCCCGGTACGGTCCCAGGCCATGCAGATCACGAAGTACACCCACGCATGTGTCCGGATCGAGCAGGACGGCCGGGTCCTCGTCATCGATCCCGGCACCTGGAGCGAGCCGGACGCCTTGGCCGGCGCGGACGCCGTGCTGGTGACCCACGAACACACCGACCATGTCGACGTGTTGCGTCTGGCCGGGCTCGGCGTACCGGTCTACGCGCCCGCCGACGCGGACATTCCGCGGCTGGACGTCATCGGGGTGTCCTCCGGGACGGAGTTCACCGCCGCGGGCTTCCGCATACGCGCGGTCGGCGGCCGCCACGCCTCCATCTACGGTGGCCTCCCCGACTGCGCGAACCTCGGCTATGTCGTCGACGAGGCGGTCTACCACCCGGGCGACTCGCTGCACGTGCCCGAGCAGCAGATCGAGACGTTGCTCGTGCCGGTACAGGGGTCGTGGCTGAAAATGGTGGAAGCCATCGACTTCGTCAAAGCCGTGGGACCACGGCGGGCGTTCGGCATCCACGACGCGCAGATCAACGACCGGGGCCTCGGCAGTGTCAACGGCTGGCTGGCCGAGGAGACTTCGCACGGCTACCGGTATCTCCGGCCCGGCGAATCCCTCTGAGGCCCAGGCCCCCTTTCCGACCCCCTTCCGGCCCCCCAACGGCCCCCTCCCGGCTCCGCCACCTGCGGCGGAGGAGGCTACTCTCCCTCGAATGGTTCGACAGGGATCCCTCTCCGTGATGCGGCACAAGCCGTTCACCTTGTTCCTCCTGGCACGTCTCATCTCGATGAGCGGCACGGCGATGGCACCCGTGGCCCTGGCCTTCGCCGTGTTCGGATTCGACAGCAGCCCGGCGTCCTTGGCGATCGTCCTCGCCGCCAACACCGCCCCGCAGTTCGTCCTCCTCCTCGTCGGAGGAGTGATCGCGGACCGGTTCTCCCGCCGACGGGTCATCGTCTTCGGCAACGTGGTGCCTGCCGTCACCCAGGGCTGCGTCGCACTCCTCGTGGCGACGGGAACGGCCACCACCGGGCGCATCGCCCTGTTCGCGGCGTTGGCGGGTTGTGCGTCCGCGCTGACCCAGCCCGCCATGAACAGCCTGCTGCCGCAGCTCGTCGGTCCCGGCGAGCTGCAGCAGGCGAACGCGCTGATGCGGTTGCCCGGCAATGTCATCCGCATCCTCGCGCCCGCGGTCGGCGGCGCCCTCGTCGCGTTCTTCGGGCCGGAGCTGACCCTGGGCTGGGACGCCGCCAGTTTCGCGGTCGCGGCGGTCCTGTGCAGTCGTCTTGACGTGTCCGGACCCGCCAAGACCACGGCATCAGTCTTCCGCGACTTCAAAGATGGCTGGAAAGAGTTCTCCCGTCTCTCCTGGGTGTGGACCTACACGCTCTCCGGCGCCATGGTGGTCGCCCTCTGGCTCGGCGGATATCAGCTCCTCGGTCCCGTGATGGCCGGGAACAGTCATCTGGGTGCTCCTTCATGGGGAATCGTCCAGGGGGCCTTCGCCGGGGGCCTGCTCCTGGGCGGGATCGTTTCACTCAAGTGGAAGCCGTCGAGGATCATGGTCGTGTGCGTGTGCGCCAACCTGCCTCTCGCGCTGCCCTTCCTCGCGCTCGCCTGGGGCGCGCCGCTGGTCGTGCTGGCCGGTGCGGCCGCCATGGCGGGCATCGGCCTGGACATCGCGATCGTCTGCTGGAACACGGCCGTGCAGGAACAGCTCCCGTCCGAGGTGCTCGGGCGGGTCAGCTCCTTCAGCTCGGCCGGTGAACTCATGTCCGTGCCACTGGGCTACCTCGTCGTGGGCGCCGCGGCGACCTCTCTCGGTACGGAGTCCGTCCTGCTGTGGAGTGCCGTACTGATGACCTTGGCGAGCCTGGTGCTGCTGCTCGCCCCGAGCGTGCGGGCGGTACGCAGGCTGCCCGCGGACCCGGGTCCGGCCGCTGTGGCGGCGGAAGACCAGGATCGCCGGAGCCGGACCGGCCGGGCGCCCGATCAGGTGGCCCGCCCGTAACGGACCGCGGTGCTCCAGATCCGCTCCAGCCGCACCCGGGTGCCGGGGCGGGGGGCATGCCAGATCCGGTCGTCGCCGGCGTAGATCCCCACATGGGTCATGGTCGCGCCACTGGGGAAGAAGACCAGGTCCCCGGCCGCGCGATCGGCCTCGGGGATGTGGCGGGTGTGCTCGTACTGCTGCTCGGCGGTGCGTGGAAGCCGTTTGCCCGCCTTCTTGAAGGCGTAGAGGGTGAGGCCCGAGCAGTCGAAGCGTTTGGGGCCCGTGGCGCCGTAGGCATACGGCGAGCCCTGTTTGGAAGCGGCCACCGCGACGGCTTTGGCGCCATAGGGGGCGGCGGCGTGCGCCGGTGCCGCGGGGCCGGTCAGCGCGGCGGCTGTCAGGAGCAACAGGGAGAGGGCAGCGCGGGCTCTGGGGCAACAACACGGGGGGAGAAGGCCCTTGGGGGCCTTTCGGAAGTCGGTCCTGAAGCAGGACATCGTGACACCTCCGCAATCGGTTGACAGGTAACAGTCAGGTCAGTGGTCGGGGTCCTGTTCTCGGTCGAATGCGTCATGGGTCTGACGGCGGACCAGTTTTCTCCGACGGGATCCACCGAACAGCGCGGGACACAGTCTGATTTGTCTCGATTTTGCTTTCGATTCGAGATCATAGGGCTGAATGATTGCCATATCGGCGCGCCCGACACGCCGGTCTACGGCGTCGACGCGGACCTGCCCCGGATAATCGATGCGAGGTCGGAACCGCCGACTTCTATGATCATCGGATGGAGAACCCCCGCTATCCCGCGAAGCCCCGCCCCGGAGACCTGGTCGCCGTACTCTCGCCCTCGGCAGGCCTTCCCGGCCTGTTCCCGCTGCCCTACGAGTTGGGGCTGAGCCGTCTCCAGGACGACTTCGGGCTGAAGGCGGTCGAATACCCGACGACCCGAACGATGGGTGCCACGCCCGAGGCACGCGCGGCGGACATCCACGCGGCGTTCGCGGACCCCGACATCAAGGCGGTGATCGCCAGCATCGGCGGGGACGACCAGATCACCGTCCTTCCCCACCTCGACCGCGATCTCCTGCGCGCCAACCCCAAGCCGTTCCTCGGCTACAGCGACAACACCAACCTGCTGCTGTTCCTGCGGGACTTGGGCATCGTCGGCTATCACGGCGGATCGGTCATGGTCGGCTTCGGACGACCCGGCGCGATGCACCCGACGACCGCCGCCTCCCTCCGGGCCGCCCTGTTCACCTCGGGCGAGTACGAACTCACCGAGGCGAACTCCTACGGGGACGTCGACAGGCCCTGGGAAGACCCGAACACCTTCGAGTCCGAGCCGCCGACCGAACCCTCCGACGGCTGGTTCTGGCACAACGCCGACCAGGTCGTCGAAGGCATCAGCTGGGGTGGCAACCTGGAGATCATCTCCTGGCTGCTGATGGCCGACCGCGTCGCCGGACCGGTCGACTCGTACGCCGGCAACGTGCTGTTCCTGGAGACGTCCGAGGAAATGCCGCCCGCCGAAGAGGTCTACCGGATCCTGCGCGGCATGGGCGAACGGGGGCTGCTGCGCCAGTTCCCCGCCCTGCTCATGGGCAGGGCCAAGAGCTGGTCCCTCGAAAACCGGCTCGAAGCCCAGGCCAAGGCCGACTTCCGCCGACAGCAGCGCGAGGCCGTCCTGCGCGCCCTGCGCCAGTACGCTCCCGACACCATGGTGGTGTTCGACGTCGACCTCGGCCACACCGACCCGCAGGTCGTGATCCCCGTCGGCGGCCGCATCCGGGTGGACGGCCCGGCGCGCCGGATCGTCGTCACGTACTGAGCCCGACTCAGCGCTCGTCGGAACGGTAGGCGCGCATCGCCAGCGGCATGAAGACCGCGGTGATGCCCGCCGCCCACACCAGCGACCAGAAGATGGGCGCGCCCGCCGGTGTACCGAGCAGCAGCCCGCGGAAGGCGTCCGACAGTTGGGTGACGGGGTTGACCTCGACCCATGCCTGGAGCCACCCGGGCATGGTGTCGACCTCGGCGAACGCGCTGCTCGTGAAGGTCAGCGGGAAGATGAACGTGAAGGCGAAGACCTGAACCTTCTCCACGTCGGCGGCCATCATCCCGATCAGCACCGCGGTCCACGAGACGGCCGCGGCGAACGTCAGCAGCAGCAGGGTCGCGCCGACGAACCCCGCCGCACCGCCGGTGATCTCGAAGCCCAGCACCACGCCCAGCGCGATCATCAGGAGCATGGCCCACAACTGCTTGGCCAGATCGGCCACGATCCGCCCGAACAACGGAGCCGAACGGGCGATCGGCAGGCTACGGAGCCGGTCGAACACGCCCTTGGTCAGGTCGGTGTTCAGCGACATGGCGGTATACATGCTCATGAACAGCGTGTTCTGGACGATGATCCCCGCGAGCGCGTACTGGAGGTACTCCTCGGGGGAGCCCGCCATCTGCCCGCCGAAGACGTAGGTGAACAGGAACACGAACATGATCGGCGTGATGCTGTAGTCGACGAGCTCGAGCGGATTGTGCTTCACCGAGACCAGACTGCGCCACGCCATGGTGGCGGTCTGCCGCAGGGCGGCCGGCAGCCGCACCCGGCCACCGCGGCCCAGGCTGTCGGTGAGGGTCGTGCCGGTCATGACGGACTCCCCGCTTGCGCGTACCGGCCATCGGCGTCGTCATCGGATCCGGATCCGGCGGCGGAGTCGCCCTGCGGGGAGGCTCCGGGCTCGGCGCGGTGGCCGGTCAGGGCGAGGAACACCTCGTCGAGGGACGAGCGACGCAGAGTGAGTTCCCCGACGGCGATACCCGCCCCGTCGAGCCGACGTACGACACGCGGCATGAGCGCCGGATCGTTGACCGGGACGACGATCCCGTCGCCCTCGATCGTGGTGTGCGGCCCGGCCTCCTCGGCGACCAGGGCGTGCGCCGCGTCGAGATCGGCCGGCCGGACCGGTCGCAAGTGCAGTACCTGACCGCCGACCTGGGCCTTCAGCTCGTCGGGCGTACCGCCGGCGATCACCCGACCGTTGTCGATGACCACGACGCTGTCGGCGAGCCGGTCCGCCTCGTCCAGATACTGCGTGGTCAGCAAGGTGGTCATGCCCTCCGCCACGAGCACGCGCAGCATGTCCCACACCTCGCCGCGGCTGTGCGGATCGAGACCGGTGGTCGGCTCGTCCAGGAAGAGGATCCGCGGCCGCCCGACCAGGCTGGCCGCGAGGTCCAGACGCCGCCGCATGCCGCCCGAGTACGTCTTCACGGCCCGCCCGGCCGCGTCGCTCAGGTGGAAACGGTCGAGCAGTTCGGCGGAGCGGGCCCGGGCCGTACCGCGCTCCATGCCGAGCAGGCGCCCGATCATCAGCAGGTTCTCCGTGCCGGTCATGTTCTCGTCCACGGCCGCGTACTGCCCGGTCAGCCCGATCAGGGAGCGGACCCGCCCCGCCTCACGCACCACGTCGTACCCGCCCACCTCGGCGCGCCCCTCGTCCGGCCGCAGCAGCGTGGCGAAGATACGGACCGCGGTGGTCTTGCCCGCGCCGTTGGGGCCGAGCAGGCCGAGCACCGTACCCGCCGGCACCTCCAGATCCACCCCGTTCAGCGCGCGGGTCTCCTTGAACCGCTTGGCCAGGCCCTCGGCCCGGATCGCGTATGTCACGGGATCACCTCGTTCGCGCGGAAATCGGCATCCCTTCCACTGTGACGCACGCCTCCGACAGCTGCTCCGACAGGCAGTCACTCCCCACCGGGGCCGCCTGTCCTCCTGGGTACGGCTGTCAGGACCGGATCCGTACGTCGACGGCGCGATCCGCATCACCCGACGGATCCGCACGGCACGGTCCGCCGCCGTGCCCCGGAGAACGAGGCATGGGCGGACCGCACAGCCCACTGACGGCCGTCGAGGGTCGTCCTACGAGGCTCCGCAGGCGGCCGGAGCGGTGGATCGGGCCGCGATCCGTATCCGGTCCCGCGCGTACTCCACGGTCTCGCCCGGCAGGATCAGCAGTCCGGGCTCCCCGTCCTGGCATCCCCCGCCGATCGGCTGCACCTGCACGGCCGGGCCGAGTCCGCCGGCCATGAACACCGTCGGGTCGACCTCCCAGCCGTGCACGGCGAGCCACAGCTCCAGTGCCGCCGTGTCCCGCGCCTCGGCGCCGCGTGGCCATTCGAACGTCGTGCTCCCCATCCCTGCCCCCTGTAGGTGGTCGGATCACCGCCGTCGATCCTGCCATCCCCCTCTGACAATCGCCGCCCTATATCGCCGCGCGCCCGCACCCCGATCGTGCGGGGTGCGGGCGCGCGTCAGGCCGGTGAGCCGTCCGGATCAGCCGTTGCGGTGGTGCCGGCGGCCGTTCCAGGAGTCGGTGTCGATGACGTTGCCGCGGTTGTCACGCAGGGTGGCGGTGTCGCGCTCGTCCCAGATCTGGTGGCGGCGGTCCTGGTAGACGTCGTGGCGGGTGTCGCGGCCCTGGCCGGTGTGGACCTTCACGCTGGAACGGCCGTCCAGGCGGAAGTCGGCGAAGCGGTAGCGGTTGCCCTGTCGGTCGGTGAGGGTGAAGCCGCGCAGGTTGACGCTCTTGCGCCCGGTGTTCTTGACCTCGACCCACTCACGGTTCAGCGCACGGTCGGAGCGGTCGCGGCCGGCGGTGCCGTACTGGACGTCGCTGATGACGATCGAGGACTGCGGAGCCCGGTGGTCGCGCCGGTGGTCGTCGGCGGAGGCCGGGAGCGCGGCGGCGCCGACGAGGGCGCCGGCGGCCAGGAACGCGGCGACGAACCGGCGGGTGGCGAGAGAAGCAGACATGAAGATGACCCCTTCAACAGACAGCAGCCCGGCCCGCCTCGTGCGGGGCGAGTGGGCCTTGAACAGTTCCCGGCGTCCTGCCGAGGAGCCACACTCTGGCCCCCAACCACCACCAAAAGCCACTAATTCGGGGCGTGTTGCAGAATGCGGATCTAACGGTGACTCTCGCGTGTATCGGGCATCTGTCAATGGCGTGCTGACGCGAGCGGTGAGGATGCGCCGAACAAGCCTTGCGGGGCCCGGAGACGGAGGTCTTCCCCGCCGCACGTGCCGCCCCCGCGACCCCCTCCCGCTCTGCGCCGAACGGGTTCAGCGTCCCGTAACACCCGTTCCAACCGTTTCTTCGGACACATGAACGTGAATGGTTCCGGTGTTCTGTCACTCGGCCCGCCGGAAGCCGTCAGGGGGCGTCGAGGTGCTCGGCTTCGGCCTCAGGAGACGGAGCGGCCGATCGAATCCAGCAGCCGGAAGTCGTCCTGGGTCAGCCGCAGTGCGCCCGCCGCCACGTTGTCGGCGAGGTGATCCGGGTTGCCGGTGCCCGGGATGGCCAGAACGTGGGAGCCCTGCCCCAGGATCCACGCGAGCCGCACCTGCGCCGGTGTCGCTCCGTGCGCCCGGGCGACGGCGCGGACCTCGTCGTGCTCGTCGCGTACGGCACCGGCCTCGCGCCCTTCTCCCGCGATGGAGAAGAAGGGGACGAAGGCGATGCCGCGCGCCGCGCAGGCGCGGAGCATTCCCGTCCTGTCGGGCGAGTCGAGTCCGTAGCGGTTCTGGACGCACACCACCGGGGCGATCGCCTCGGCCTGGACCAGGTGCTCCGGGCGGGCGTTGGAGATGCCGAGGTGGCGGACCAGTCCGGCGTCGCGCAGCTCGGACAGGGCCCCGAAGTGCTCGCTGATGGAGTCCTGACCCATGAGGCGGAGGTTGACCACGTCGAGGTGGTCGCGGCCGAGTTGGCGCAGGTTCTCCTCGACCTGGCCGCGCAGCTCGTCCGGCCGGGCCGGCTCGGGCCAGCCACCGGAGGCGTCCCGGACGGGGCCGACCTTGGTGGAGATGACGAGGTCGTCCGCGTACGGCGCCAGGGCCGAGTTGATCAGCTCGTTGGCCGAACGTAGCCGGGAGAAGTAGAACGCGGCGGTGTCGATGTGGTCGACGCCGAGCTCGACCGCCCGGCGCAGGACGGCGATCGCCCGGCCGCGGTCGCTGGGCGTGCCGTCGTGGAAGGCGGCGCTGCCGGTCAGACGCATGGCACCGAAGCCGAGCCGGTTGACCGTGAGGTCACCGAGCACCCAGGTGCCCGAAGCTGCCGCGGAGACCGTGTGCGACGTCATCTGATTGATCAACTCCATCCGATCGGCCAATGTCCCTGGGTGGTTCAGGGTGTGGCGGGTCCTGGAGTATGCGCAGGTGAGAGGTGTGCCGGAAAGGCACGCGGGGGCAGGGGAAGATCACATGGAGATCCGGAACCCTGAGTGGGAGCGGGCCGTTCTTCCCGTTGACGGTTCCTCCTCCGGACCGGGATCGGCAGCGCGCGGGTGGGTGGGTGTGCCCGATAATGGGCGCTGAAGAGGTATTCGCTCGGAGGAGGCCGGAATGGGACGGGACAGCAGGTACGAACTGGTATTCGCCGTTCCTGACCATGCGGCACCGGGCGGCGAGGAATCGGTCCTCGTGCATCGCACCGACCGGACCGGTCCCGGCGGCCACCCGATCTACGCCGACGACACCGGAATCGTGCAGGCGGAGATCAGCGACCAGGGCGACGTACGCATGATCGCGAGCGGCGGTCACCAGGAGCCCTCCTCCCGGGTGAGCGTGCGTGCCGTGCCCGGCGTGTGAGGCGGATCCCCTTCGGCCCGTCGGTGCGCGGCGCGTGATGGCGGGCGCGGCCGCGTCCGGGACGGGGTCCGACGCCGGTCAAGGGCCCGCGGGTTCGCGAGGCGGTGTCCAGGCCGCCGGCGAACGGTGCCTCCACGGCGAGAGCCTGGCACGCGAAGAACCGGGGACGCATGCGAAGCGGCCGCAGGCGACGCCCGGCCTGCCGCCGATGAGGTCATCCAGGGCCTGACCGTGCGGTGCCGATGAGGCGGGTCGGTCGCCGGGTCGGCGCCGTCGCGTCCGGAGGTAGCGCAGCCGGGCCCAAAGGCAGGGGTGGCCCGGGAGCACCCCGACATCGGATCTGCGTCGAGGAACCGACCGACGCGCCCGGACCGATGCGCCGGACCGGCTTGACGCGCGCCGGCCCGGGCAGGCGCAGGACGTGCCCGTAACCGAGGAGATAAGGACGGTGAGCCGGATGGACCGGACCACCGAGCCGGAGCCCGAGGGGCCCGGACCCACCCCCACGTCGCCCGACCCGGTGCCGCGTGACCCCGGCCGGCCGGACCCGGGCGGAGCGCCCGGTGAACCCGCCGCTCCGAGCCCCGACCCCGACAGGCCGCCGGCGGTACCGGAACCCCCTGACTGAGGGCCGGGCCGAGACCACACGACGAACCCTGGAAAGCCGTGCTCGAAGCCGGCTGGACCCCTCAGCTGGTCTCCACCGAACCGGGCCGGATCCAAGCCTTCCACCACCTGGACAAGGCGGGCACGCATCCCGTCGACCGGGTTCTTGCCGGCCGCACGGCCAAGAGCTTCGACGCCCTCGTCCTGCCCGGCGGCGTCGCCGATCCCGACGCCGTACGCGGGCGGACGCTGACCTCCTGGCTCAGCCTGGCGAACGACATCCGCAACGCGGGCGGCACCTGGGTGGACGAGGCGGTCCACGTCTGCCACACCGAACCCGCGACGCTGGTCACCAGCCGCAAGCCGGCCGACCTGGACGACGTCTGCGCGGCCCTGGGGGAGCTCTGGTCCGCCCCGCGGTCGTTCCCACAGGGCGGCATTCGGCTTCTGCCCGGCGGACCGGACCGAAAACCTTCCCGGTGGGCGGGGCGGACGGCGCCGGCCGCCCCGCGCCGGGGCGCGTGCCCGAGTAGACTCGACCCGGACCTCTTCCTTGCGCGGTCGGTGCCGTCCCCCCGGCCCACCGGAGCCGACATGGACGTCCCCGCCGAAGGATCGGCCACCCGCCCTCCCTCCGATCCCAGTGGCCTCCAGCGAGCCGTACGGGCCCTGGCCGAGGAGATCGCCGAGCTTCAGGCCGAGCGCGCGGATCGTCACCTGCTCGATCTGGCGACCGGGATCCTGGTCGCCCAGCTGGCCTCGCCCCCCTCGGCAGCGGCCGATCACCTGAGCCGGTTGGCCGCGAGCACGGGAGTCGCCGCGCCCGACGTCGCCGCGGACATCGTCAACGCGGCCGCCGGGTCCACCACCGCGGCCCCCCGTCCGCCGGCCGCCGAGGACCACCCGGCGACGGCACGTCGGCTACGGCGGACCGATGCCGCCCTGGGGGTGGCATCGGCCGCCGGTCAGGCCGCCGAAGCACTGTTGCACGGCGGTCTGAGCCACCTCGGCGCACAAGCGGTGTGGCTGTGGCGCAGAACCGCCACGGACTGTCTGGAGCTTGCCGCGCACGCCGGCGGGAACGACCTGCAGTCCACGCATTGGCAGTGGCTGCCCGCCCACGTGGACGGCGCCCTGCGCCACGCGCTGGACACGGGTGAGTGCGGCTGGCTGCCCCACGGCCCACCGGACGGAGATCCGCTGCCCGGCCCGGTGCCCGACGCCGGGCGGGCCGTCCTCCCCCTACGGACCCGGGGAGCGGTCGTCGGCGTCCTGCTGGCCTGCTGGTCGGGACCGGTGGCCTTCGACCCGCCCATGCGCGAGGAAGTGGAAGCGGTCGCCGAGAACGCCGTGCGGGTGTTGGACGCCGCGCCGGATCCGGACGGCTTCGACGGCCCGTTGATGCTCCGGATCCTGCTGGACTGCCTCACCGACGCGGCGCTCGCGCTCACCCGCACCGAGGGGCCGGACGGTTTTGACTGGCTCATCGCCCACGCCAACCCGGCCGCGGCGCGGCAGCTCGCCGGCGTGCCACGCCCTGCCGGGCGCCATCTGGCCCAGGTGCTGCCCGCGCACTGCATGGACCTGGTGCGCCTGATCGACGAGGCACGCACGACAGCCGCTCCCCGCCGGGTGGACCGGATCGCGAACAAGGGCGCCGGGGCGCTGATCGACGTACGGACACTCCCACTCGGGCCGGATCGGGCCGTGGTCCTGTGGCACACCTCCGACGACCCCGGCCTGCTGCTGCCCTCGGTGCTGGACCGGCTGGACCACCTGGCCCTGTTCGAGGACGACCTCGTCAGCGGGGTGTCGCGCTGGGGCGAACGCGCGTACTCGATCTTCGGAATGGACCGGAGCGGCCCCGGAGTCCCGCTGCGCGACCTGATGACCCGGACCCACCGGGACGACAAGGGTCAACTGGCCGCGCTCCTGGAGGCACTGACCGTACGTCAGGAAGGTGCCCACACCCTGATCCGGGTGATCCGGGACGACGGCGGCATGCGCCACGTGCGGATCAGCGCGGAACCGCTGCTGAAAGGGCCGCTCACCGTGGCGGTCACCGGGGTCTTCCAGGACGTCTCCGCCCAGCACCGCACCGAACTGGCCCTCGGCGCCACGTACGACGAGCTCACCGCCGCGCAGGCGCAGGCCGTACTGCGCCACCAGTTCGTCCTCCAGCTCCAGAAGGCCATCCTGCCCGAGGTGCCGGCTCCGATCCGGCTCCCCGGGCTGCTCGTCACCGCCCGCTACCGGCCCGCGGCCCAGGACTATCGGGTGGGCGGTGACTGGTACGAGGTACTGCCCCTGCCCGGGGACCGGGTGATGCTGGTGGTCGGCGACATCGCCGGGCACGGGGTCGGCGCGGCGACCACGATGGTGGCGCTGCGCAACGCCCTGCGGGGCCTGGCCTTCACCGGCGGCTCCGCCGGTCAACTGATGGGATGGCTCAACGGGGTCGCGTTCGCGGACCCACGGCGGTCCACGGCCACCGCGGTCTGCGCCCACTACGACCCGCACGAGGGGGTCCTGCGGTGGTCCAGCGCCGGCCACCTGCCGTTGATCCTGCTCCGGGAGGGCCGGGCGGTGCTGCTCGACACGCCCCGGGACGTGCTGCTGGGCGCGGTCCCCTCGGTCGTCTACGCGGAGACGGTGACCCCGCTGCAAGCCGGTGACCTGTTGGTCTTCTACACCGACGGGCTCGTCGAGCGACACCACAGCTCGCTGGACGACGGGGTGAGGCGGCTCACCCGGATCGTCGAGAGGCATGCGGGCGCCGAACTCGACGACATGGCCGACAGCCTGCTGGCGGAGGTGCGGGGGGACACCGACGACGACACCAGCCTGGTGCTCGTCCGGGTCCTGCGGTAGGGGAGAGGAGCAGGGCGGGGGTCACGTCAGCCAGGTGTGGATGCGGGCGGCCAGGTCGTCCGCGTCGACCGGCTTGGTGACGTAGTCGTCCGCTCCGGCGGCCAGCGCCTTCTCACGGTCCCCCGGCATGGCCTGGGCGGTGACGGCGACGATCGGGACGTTCGTGTAACCGGGCAGCGCGCGGATGGCGGCGGTGGTGGCGTAGCCGTCCATGCCCGCCATCATCACGTCCATCAGCACGAGGTCCACGTCGTCGTGCTCGGCCAGGAGCTCCAGGCCGGTGCGGCCGTCCTCGGCCCGCAGGACCCGCATGCCCTCGCGTCGGAGTATCTCCGTGAGCGCGAAGACGTTGCGGGCGTCGTCGTCCACGACGAGCACGGTGGGGCCGGGTGCCACCGTGGGCTCCTCGGGGACCGGCTCGGCCGGTACGGAGCCTTGCAGCACGTCGGCGGTCGGGTGCGGGAGAGGCCGGGTCGCCGCCGCTCCGTCCACCGGGACGTCGGGGGAATCGGCGTCGGGGGAATCCGCGTCGGAGGGATCCGCGGCGGTGGACCTCGGCGGCGCCGCGGACCGCAGGGCGGCCTGCTCCGGCGTGCGGAGCGGCAGGAAAAGGGTGAAGACACTGCCTTCCCCCGGCGTGGACCGGACTTCGATCAGGCCGCCCAGCAGGTGGGCCACCTCTCTGCTGATGGACAGCCCCAGCCCCGTGCCTCCGTAGTGGCGGCTGGTGGTGCCGTCGCCCTGCTGGAAGGCGTTGAAAACGGTCTCCAACCGGTCCTCGGGGATGCCGATGCCCGTGTCGGTCACCCGGAAGGCCGCGACGGGCGTGTCGCCCTGGCCCAACGCGGCCGGTAGCTCGTCGCCACCCGCCCGGTCCACCCGCAGCTCCACATGCCCCTGCTCGGTGAACTTCACCGCGTTGGCGACCAGATTGCGCAGCACCTGCCGCAACCGGGCCTGGTCGGTGAACAGGACGTCGGGCAGCCCACCCCCGGTGACGACCCGCAACTCCAGCTCGCGGGCGGCCGCGACGGGCCGGAAGGTGGCGTCGAGGGAGGACAGGAGTTGCTGGAGCGGGAAGACCTCGGGATGCAGGTCCATCTTGCCCGCCTCGACCTTGGAGAGGTCGAGGATGTCGTTGATCAGCTGGAGCAGGTCGGAGCCGGCGGAATGGATGACCTCGGCATAGTCGACCTGCTTGTCGGTGAGGTTCCCGTCCGGATTGCGCGACAGCAACTGGGCCAGGATCAGCAGGCTGTTGAGCGGAGTGCGCAGTTCATGGCTCATGTTGGCCAGGAACTCCGACTTGTACATGGAGGTCCGCGACAGCTGCTGGGCCCGCACTTCGAGTTCCCGCCGCGCCTGCTCGATCTCCAGGTTCTTGCGCTCGATGTCCCGGTTCCGATCGGCCAGCAGGGCGGCCTTCTCCTCCAACTCGGCATTGGAACGCTGCAACTCGCCCTGACGGGACTGGAGCTCCTGCGACCGCGAGCTCAGTTCGACGGTCAGGCTCTGCGACCGCTCCAGCAGCTCGTCGGTACGGGCATTGGCGATCAGCGCGCTGACACTCACTCCGATGGCCTCGATGAAGTGGTCGAGGAAGTCCCGGTGGATGGGGGAGAAGGGGGCGAGCGAGGCCAGTTCGACAGCGCCGAGGGCCTGGCCCTCCACCACGATGGGCAGGACGACGAGGACGGCGGGCTCGGCGGCTCCTGCGCCGGAGGCGATGGTGGCGTACCCGGGCGGCACCCGTTCCACGGTGAGGGTGCGACGCCCGCCGGCGGCCTGTCCCACGAGCGACTGGCCGAAGCGGAAACGGCGCGGGGGAGTGGCGGGGTCGTCCGGCATCCCGTAGGCGGCCCGCATGATCAGGTACCTGCCCTCCTCGTCGTCCTCGGCGAGGAAGAAGGCGCCGTAGTGCGCGTTCACCAGCGGCGGTACCTCGTTCATGATCAGCTGCGCCAGGTCGGTGAGGTCCCGGGTTCCCTGGATCAGGGCCGAGACCCGGGCGAGATTGGTCTTGAGCCAGTCCTGTTCCTGGTTCGCGCGGGTGGTCATGCGCAACGACTCGACCATCGCGTTGATGTTGTCCCTCAGATCCCCGACCTCGCCCGGCGCCTCGACCGTGATCGACCGGGTGAGGTCGCCCTCGGCCACGGCGCTGGTCACCGCCGCGATGGCGCGCACCTGGCGGGTCAGGTTGCCGGCAAGCTCGTTGACGTTCTCGGTGAGCCGCTTCCAGGTACCGGAGACGCCCTCGACCTCGGCCTGGCCGCCCAGCTTGCCCTCGCTGCCGACCTCGCGCGCCACGCGGGTGACCTCGGCGGCGAAGGAGGACAGCTGGTCGACCATGGTGTTGATGGTGGTCTTGAGTTCCAGGATCTCGCCCCGGGCCGACACGTCGATCTTGCGCGTGAGATCGCCCTTGGCGACCGCCGTGGTCACCTGGGCGATGTTGCGCACCTGATTGGTCAGGTTGTCGGCCATGGAATTGACGTTGTCGGTCAGGTCCTTCCAGGTACCGGAGACGCCCTGCACGGTGGCCTGGCCGCCCAGCTTGCCCTCCGTGCCGACCTCACGGGCCACGCGCGTGACCTCCTCGGCGAAGGAGGAGAGCCGGTCGACCATCGTGTTGATGGTCTCCTTCAGCTCCAGGATCTCGCCGCTCGCCTCCACCCGGATCTTGCGCGTGAGGTCGCCGCCCGCGACAGCGGTGGCGACCTGGGCGATCGAGCGGACCTGGGAGGTGAGGTTGTCGGCCATGGTGTTGACCCCGGTCGCCAGCTCCTGCCAGATGCCGCTCACCCGGTGTACCTGAGCGTGCCCGCCGAGCAGCCCTTGGCCGCCCACCTCGCGAGCCACCCGGGTCACCTCCGACGTCACCAGGGACAGCTGCTCCACCATGCCGTTGTAGACCGTGGCGATCTCGCCCAGGAGGCCCTCGGAGTCGGCCGGCAGCCGGGTGGTGAAGTCTCCGTCGCGGACGGCCGTCAGCCCGTCCAGGAGCCGCCGCAGCGCCTCCTCACCCAGCTCAGGGCGTTGTCGCGCATCGTCCATGGACGCCTCCGCAACCACTGTGACACGCGGTGCGGCCCAGGACATCCCGGGCGCCCGCCCGGCTGGGCGCCGTCAGCCGGGAACGCGGATCCCGGGTGGGCACGACACCTCGCACCAGACGCGCTTGCCGTCCACCCCCGATTCGGAACCCCAGTCCCGGGCCAGCCGTTCCACGATCAACAGCCCGTGGCCGCCCGGCTGTCCCCGGTCTCCCGACCCATGGGCCGGTACGAGCACCGGCGGGGCAGGATTACCGTCCGTGACCTCGATCCGCAGCCGCTCGGGCGAGCAGTCCAGGACGAGTGCCCGGGGCCCTCCGCCGTGCAGGCAGGCGTTGGCCACCACCTCCGACACCAGCAGGAGCACGTCCTCGGCGGTCTCGCGGATCTCTCCCGTCCCCGGGAGCCAATGCCAGGCGGTCAGTGCCTGGCGGGCGAAGTCACGGCTGCGTGAGACCACGTCGGTGGTCCCCGACAGCATCAGGCTCCAGGTCCGGTCTGACGGCCCGGGGTGCTCCATGATGCTCAGGCTCCTCCGCCGCGTGACGTCCTCAGGGCTTCCCCCATATCGGAGTGGACGGGGAACACACCGTCCGCACCGGTGATCCGGAACATGCGGGCGACAGGTCCGTGCAGGCCGACCAGCTCCAGAGTGGCTCCCGTCTCCTGAGCCGCGAGGCGCGTGTTCAGCAGCACGTTCAGCCCCGTGGAATCACAGAATCCGAGCCCTGCCAGATCGACCAGCAGCCGGCGACCGGGGGCGAGTGCCCCGTCGAGCGCATCGCGCAACGGCTGCGCCGTGTCGTGGTCCAGTTCCCCCGCGAGCGCGAGGACTACGGCTCCGTCCACGGCCTGGACCGCGACGGTGAAGCGTTCGCTCTTCGCTTCCGGGACCATCCGGCATCACCCTTCCCTCGTGCACTGCTGCACCTGCCCGGGTTCCAGCGCGATATGCCTGTCCGTCCCGTGCGGAAGGGTATACCTCACACCACCTCGGCCTGCGGCTCCTCGGCGAGCAGTCCCTCCCGCAACCGGCCCAGGATGCGGGCCAGCAGCCGGGACACGTGCATCTGGGACATGCCCAGGCGCTCGCCGATCTCGGCCTGGGTCAGCTCCTCCCCGAAACGCAGGGCGAGTATCGTCCGGTCCCGTTCGGAAAGCCCCCCCATCAGCGGCTTGAGCGATTCCAGGTCCTCGACCGTCTCGTAGCGGCTCTCCTCGACACCGAGACTGCGGGCCGACACTCCCGGCGGCTCGTTGTCCTCCCCTGTCGCGGGTACGTCGAGGGACAGGCTGGTGAAGCCGTTGGCCGCGAGCCGACCCTCGCACACCTCCCGCACCGTGATGTCCAGCCGCTCGGCGAGCTCCCGCGCCCTCGGGGTGTGGCCCAGCTCCTGCTCCATGGCGTCGTTCGCCTTGGCCAGGTCGATGCGCAACTCCTGCAGCCGCCGCGGTACGCGGACGGCCCAGGTCGTGTCACGGAAGTACCGCTTGATCTCTCCCACGATGGTGGGCAGGGCGAACGACATGAACTCGAACCCACGCTCCGGATCGAACCTGTTGATGGCCTTGATCAGGCCGATCGTGCCGACCTGCAGGACGTCTTCCCACGGTGCGCCGACGTGCCGGACGCGCGTGGCCGCGTACTTGACCATGCTCAGATTCAGTTCGACCAGGGTGTTGCGTACGTACGAGTACTCCGCGGTCCCCTCGTCCAGTGCACGCAGCCGGTGGAAGAGGGTGACCGACAGGTCATGGGCCTCAGCGGTGCTCACGGACTGCGGATCGCGAATCTCGCGGATGTCCCGCAGCGGCGCCGAGCTGGCCTCGGTACGGAGAGTGGCAGGCATGTCGCCTCCTCGGGGGTTTCCCTCACCACCACATACCCCCCTACCGGCAGGTTGAAGCTGTGCACGCCGTGGCCGCACGTCACCCTTCGTGAGCGGCCGAGCTGAGACGGGCGGACCGTCGGCCCGTCTCAGCCCGTGGTGGACACGGGCGCGGGTGCCGGAACCGGACCGGGCAGCGGGCCGGGCGGAGGCAGCGGATCGGGCCCGGGCGCGGGATCCGGCCAGGGATCGGGTTCGGGCCGCGGAGGCTCCGGAGGTACGGGATCGGGGCCGCCGGGACCGGGAACGGGCCCCGGAAGCGGACCTGGCTCCGGCCCGGGGCCGGGTCCCGGCGCCGGCGTCGGGTTGGGCGGTACGGGGTCGTCGGGAAGGGCGTGCACGGGGACCACCTCGGCTCGGTACCGGTCACGGCGCCGACCGTCCACCACGCGATGTCACGCGATGTCACGCGGAGTCGGTACGACGGCCGTGTTCGTCCTCGCGCGACTACCCGGTCGATCCGGATCGATGCGGCGCCACGCACACCACTCACGGCCGATTCGCGGAGCCGCGTACGAGCTCGTCGAGCGCGGGCGCGGGCTCGGTCGGCCGGTCGAACCAGGCGACCCCACCCGGGTCGGGTCGAACCGGTGCCGTGACCACGACTTCGTGCAGGCCCGGCCAGTAGGGCCTGATGGCCCCGTCGCACAGGAACTTGAGCACGAAGCGGGGGTGCCGCGCACACCGAGCTCCTCCGCCAGTTCCCGCGCGGCGGCTTCCTCGTAGGACTCGCCGACCTAGGCCGTCTCTTTCGGATCTTGCCGGGCCCGCGGCGTCCGGCACCGCACCCGGCCGCGTTGTCGGGCACGGCACCGGACGCCGCGGGCTCGGCCGCCACGATCCGAAAGAGACGGCCTGGACGGCGCCGCCGAGCATCCAGTCGAACTGCCCCGGGAAGCGGGACACGTCGTCCGGGCGACGGTGCACAAGGAACCGTCCGTCGCCGTCGCGGCACACGACGGTCGCGACCCGGTGCGGCCGGCGCCCCCGGATCGCCGCCGCACGGTCCACGACCGCCACGACACGGTCCCGATCGTCGACCTCCTCCACGAGTTCGCCCCTACGACACACCCTCGCAGGGGCCCGTGTCGGGAACGCGTGCGGGTACCCGCGGTCAGCTGCCGGGCCGGACCACCACCGCCACCACCTCGATCGGTGCGCTGTAGCGGAAGTGGAGGACGAACGGCACCAGGTCGCCCGCCTGCCAACCCAGCTCCTTCGCCCGGGTCGTGACACTCAGGTCGAAGGGGGACATCGTGACCGTGCCCCCCGCGGGCACCCTCACCGAACCCGTCGTCCGGACGAGGTCGGCGGCCCCGAGCCCCGCGCGCTCGCGCCGGCTGAGCAACGTCTCCTCGGCCCCGGGTGAGGTCACCTCGGTCAACTGGTCCTCCGAGCCACCGATGTTGGTGATGTCGAAGAAGGCGGCCGTGTCCCGACTGCTGCCCTGGGGCAGCAGGACACGACCGTTCCCGGCGGCGATCCGCGGCGGGCTGCCCGCGGCGCCGGACGAGGTCCAGGCCGTCAGCCCGGCCAGCGCGAGCGAGCAGGCCACCACCGGGACGAGCGCGGCCCGCAGCCCCTCGCGCGCGCGTAGACGGGTCGTGAGCCGGCCGCCCACGGCTTGCTCCGAAGGTGAACGCGTCATCGTCCCGTACCTCTCGCTCGGCTGCCCGTTCCCGCCCGGTGCGACTGCGGCGCCGGTCGCCAGGTACGCAACCGAAGACTGTTGGCCACCACCATCACCGAACTCATCGACATCGCCGCGGCCGCGACCATCGGGTTGAGCATCCCCACCGCGGCGAGCGGCACCGTGACCACGTTGTACCCGAAGGCCCAGACGAGGTTGGCCCGGATCGTCCCGAGCGTGCGCCTGGCCAGCTCGACGGCGTCGGCGACCGCCTCGATGTCGCCCCGTACCAGCGTGACGTCGGCCGCGCCGATGGCCACGTCCGTTCCGCTTCCCATCGCGATGCCGAGATCGGCCCCGGCCAGGGCCCCGGCGTCGTTCACCCCGTCGCCGATCACCGCGACCCGGCGCCCTTGAGCGCGCAACTCCCGTACGAGCCGTGCCTTGTCCTCGGGCGAGCAGTGCGCGTGCACGTCGGTGATGCCGAGCGCGGCGGCGACCCGGGACGCGGTGGCCTCGCGGTCGCCGGTGGCCAGTACCGGTTCCACCCCCAGGCGCCGAAGCCGGTCGACGGCCCGGTAGCTGCCGGGGCGCAGGACGTCCCCGAGGGCGATCAGGGCCTGGTCGGCGCCGTCCACGCGGACCAGGACCGGCGTGTGCGCCGCCGCCTCCGCCTCGGCCAGGGCCCGGTCCAGCGAAGGATGCAGGTCGGCGCCGGCGGCGCACACCTCCACGCGGTGGCCCTCCACGACCCCGGTCACCCCGATGCCCGCGGTGGCCCGGAAATCGGACACCTCGCCCGGCGGCCGGCCGTACGACTCCTGCCGGTGGTAGGCGACCACGGCACGGCCCAGTGGATGTTCGGAACCCTGTTCCACGGCCGCGGCCAGCCACAGGGCCCGCTCCGGGCCGACCCCGTCCGGTACCGCCGTCACGCGCGCGACGGTCATGTGGCCGGTCGTCAGCGTGCCCGTCTTGTCCAGGACCACGGTGTCCACGTGCCGCAGGGTCTCCAACGCCCGCGGGCCGCTGACCAGCAGACCCAGCTGCGCGCCCCGGCCGGTGGCCGTCAGCAGGGCGGTGGGCGTCGCCAGCCCGAGCGCACAGGGGCAGGCCACCACCAGGACGGCCACACAGGCCGTGACCGCGGCCTGCGGATCTGCTCCGGCCCCGAGCCAGAAGCCGAGCACGGTGACGGCCAGCGCCAGCACCACCGGTACGAAGACCCCCGCCACGGTGTCGGCCAGCCGCTGGGCCCGGGCCTTTCCGGCCTGCGCCTCGGTGACCATGTGGGTGATCCGGGCGAGCTGGGTGTCCGCACCGACCGCGGTGGCCCGGACGAGCAGCAGACCGCCCGCGTTCACCGCACCGCCGATCACGGCCTGGCCGGGGCCCACCTCGACGGGCTCGCTCTCGCCGGTGACCAGGGAGAGGTCGACGGCCGAACCGCCGGAGGAGACCACCCCGTCCGTCGCGACCCGCTCGCCCGGCCGGACGACGAACTCCTGCCCCACCCGCAACTGCCCGATCGGGACCGACCGCTCGTGGCCGTCCTCCCGTACGGTCACGTCCTTGGCTGCCAGATCGGCGAGTGAGTGCAGTGCCTCACCCGTGCCGCGGCGTGCCCGGGATTCGAGGAAGCGCCCGGTCAGTACGAACAGCGGGACCCCGACCGCGGCCTCCAGATAGATGTGGGCCACCCCGCCGCCGGCCGAGGGCAACAGGCTGAACGGCATCCGCATCCCCGGATCGCCCGCCCCGCCCAGGAACAGCGCGTACGCCGACCAGGAGAAGGAAGCGACCACGCCCAGGGACACCAGGGTGTCCATGGTCGCCGCCGCATGCCGCAGCCCCCGCACCGCCCGGGTGTGGAACGGCAGCGAACCCCAGACGGCGACCGGCGCGGCCAGCACGAAGCACAGCCACTGCCAGTTGCGGAACTGCAGGGCGGGCGCCATCGACAGCACCAGCACCGGCACGGACAGCACGGCGGTGATCACCAGCCGCCGCACCTCCTCGCCGCCCGGGGCGCCCTCGGCCGGCTCCGCCGGCGCCCGGTCCCGCGCGGGCTCGGGCGGAGCCGGCACCTCGGCGCGGTAGCCCGCCCGCTCGACCACCGCGACGAGGTCGCCGCTCGTCACGTACGCCGGGTGCAGCACCCTGGCCCGCCCGGTGGCGAGGTTGACCGTGGCGCTCACGCCCTCGATCTTCGCCAGCCGCTTCTCCACGCGGGTGACACAGGCCGCGCAGGTCATCCCGCCGACCACCAGATCGGTGGTGGTCACCACCTCGGTCCGCTCGGCCGTCACCGCGTACCACCCGTACCGCCGGTGTGCCCGTGCGGCCGTCCCAGGTCCCCGACGAATCCGGGGCCGTCGACCTCCGTGGAGCGCATGCCGGGGGCCACGGGTCCGGCGCTCGCCCCCACCCCGTACGCGACGGCGAACATCACTATGAGGAGCGCCACGAAGCCGGCGAGAGCGGGCGGCGGCGCCCACCGCTTCAGCGCGGTGATCGCCAGGGTCGGGTACTCAAGCCGGTCCGTCATCGTCACTCCGGATTCTTGTACTCGGTTCCAGACGGACGGGGTGCCGATCGGGCCGTGCCGGAGCCGGGACGGCACTCCCTCCGGCGAGGTAGTCGTAGCGGGGCGGAGAGAAGTTCCCGTGACTTCTGATTCCGTCGATTCCGTGTGCCGACCCGCGGGAGCCAGGTCACAGGGTCGGACCCTTATGGACCTCTTGCTCCGTATGTCACTCTGGCCGGGCGCATCGGCTCACCCGGGCGCCGCCCGCCCGGCCCGCCCCGGCCCGCTCTGTTCCGGCCGACCCGACCGACACGGAAAACGCCCATGTCCTTGCCGTTCCCGTACCGAGCCGTTCCCGCCGTCCTGGCCGGTGCCGCGACCGCCCTGCTGGTGGCGTGCACCCCTTCGACGGCCGCCGGTGCGGCGGTGTCCGCATCCGCATCCGTATCCGCATCTGCATCCGCTACGGCCGCCCGGCCTCCGGCGGTGGTCACCCGCGCTGCGGCCCCCGCACCCGCGTCCGCGCCCGTGGAGTCCACGCTGTCGATACCCGCCGCCGGCATCACCGGGCTGCGCGTGGTTCCGTACGAGGGCACCACCGACGACGTACCGGGAACCCGCATCCAGGACCTCGGAGTGGCGGCCAGCCCCTACGGGAAGCGGGGCGGGGTCGCGCCCGGGCAGGTGGGCAATTTCCTGATCACCGCGCACCGCCTGTCGGCCGGTGGCCCGCTGGGGCGCCTGCCCGCCGTCGAGGTGGGCGACACGGTCCAGGTGACCGTCGGGGAGGTGGTGTACATCTACGAGATCACCGAGACCCGCAAGACGTCCTTCCGGTCGGAGCGCTCACTGGGCGAACAGCGTGCCGCGGTGCCCGGGAAGCCCGGGGCGGCCCCCACCCAGGCCATGATCACGATCTCGACCTGCGCCACGCCCGAGGACCACGCCGAGGGCAACTTCTGGAGCGACGCGCAAGGCAATCCCGAGCACCGCATCGACAAGATAGGTGTGCTGCGCAAGACCTCCGGAGCCACGCCCGCCGGCTGACCCGCAGCCGCGCGTCCCCTACGGCGTGAGCCGGTGGTGCGCGGCGCGCGCGTGGAGGAGGCGGGCGACGACGGTTCCCGCGCCCGCCGCGGCGAGCAGGCAGACGAGGCGTACCACGTCGTACGGTGTCTCCCAGCTCAGCTCACCGACGGGCGCGGTCGCGAAGAAGTTGAGCACGAGCCAACAGAGCAAGGCGGTCCCGGGTGCCGCGGTGAGGCGGGCTCCCCGGCTCACCACGGCCACGGCGAGGGAGAGCGCCAAGAGGTCGACGGTGGGATCGTCGGGCCCGTCCAGGAGATTGAGCACGGCGACCAGAGCGACGGCCGCGACGGCCGCTGCGGCCCAGACCGAGCCGGTCGCGGCAGGGCTGGGTACGGGACGAACGCCCGAACTGATCCGTTTCCACTCGACCATGCGACGTCTCCTCCACGCGATGCCCCGCCGTCGGGGCCCTCGGAGATGATGCCCCATCAGGGGAACGGTCCCTGCGCCGTGCTGCATGGAGCCGAGCATTGACCGGGAGTGGCGGGCCCGGCCGCCCCGGTCGGCGATGGCGATACCGTCGCGGCCCTTGCGGCGGGCCACGGAGGCCGGGCCTTACGCGTCGGCAGGCTGCGGCAGGGCGAGCCAGTCCGACCAGGAGATGTCACGGCCGAGGAAGCGCGGCTGCTCGAACGGCCAGTCGGCGGCGATCCATTGCGGCACCAGCACGTCGAGGGCCTGCTCGACCTCGCTGCCCACCAGCTCGTCCACCACCCACCAGCAGATCTCGCCGTCCGCACCGGCCCTCTCCGGAGGGTCGATGTAGACACAGCCGAGCAGGACTGTCTCCGCCGCGTCGAACAGCGCGTAGTTGAAGGACTGGTGCGCGGCGATCTCCTTCTCGTGCCGCAGAAGGTCGGCCTGGTCGGCCTCGTAGGTCATGGTGTCCGCGGGCCAGCCCCAGGCCGGGCCGAAGATGGTCCACAGCCGCTCGCGCGAACCCATCACAGCCGGATAGTCGAGCGGGGTGTCCACCTCCCGGATCGGCCGCAGGTGATGGCCACCGCCCGGCAGCGGTACCAGGACAGGGTGGACGAAGTCATCGGGAAGCCAGCTCATGGCGCCCGACCGTAGCAGCGCGCGGCCGTCCGCTCCCCTGGATTTTCCCCGCGTACCGCCAGGCTCTGCTCTCCTGGCCGGTCGAGCGCACAAGGAGATGCCCTAGCTTGCCGTTTATCCACCGGCGTCGAACCGGGCTCGAACTTGTTCGGAGTTTCCGCAGTTCACCGGACGTGCGCGAGGCCGGGCTCCGATCCTGTACTCAAGGTTGATGTAGCACGGAGGCCGGGATCGTGGGATTGGTCGAGCACAGCGCTCAGCGAGACGCGTTGTCGAAGTTGTCGGATTTCCGGTCTGAACTGTACGGGTGCATTACGTCACGGGCGGACGCCTTGTTCGACCTGTGCGACGCGCTGCTGTGCACCGACGGACCGGTCCGGACCCTTGTGGACCTGGCGCTCGCACCGGAACACAGACGCGGGCACGGCGCCCTGTACTCCGGGATCAACCGAGGCCGGATCGACGTCGCCCGGCTGCGTCGCGCACTGGCGGGTGTGCCGCTGCCCCGGGCGAACGACGGTCGCCTGGTGCTGGCCGTGGACGTCTCCCCCTGGCTTCGGCCGGACGCCGACACCTGCTCGGACCGCTCCTTCTGCCACACCTTCGGCCGGGGCCAGGGCAAGCACCAGATGGTCCCCGGCTGGCCGTACTCGATCGTCGCCGCACTGGAGACGGGCCGGACCTCATGGACGGCCCTGCTGGACGCCATCCGGCTGGAGCCCGGCGCCGACTTGGCCGCGGTCACGGCCGAACAGGTCCGCGACGTCGTCCAACGTCTCAAGGACGCCGGCCAGTGGCAATTGGGGGCGCCGAACGTCCTGGTCGTGTTGGACGCCGGCTATGACGCACCCCGCATCGCCCATCTCCTGAGTGATCTGCCAGTCGAGGTGCTGGGCCGATTGCGCTCGGACCGAGTGATGCGCAAGCCTGTCCCGGTGCCGTGGATCTGCCCGCCGCAGGGCGGTCGTCCGCCCAAACACGGCGGTGAGTTCGTCTTCGGACGGCCTGAGACCTGGGGCGAGGTCACCGCGGTGACCGTCACCAACACCGACCGGTATGGGACGGCGACCGCGGAGGCGTGGGACCGGCTCCATCCCCGGCTGACCCGCCGGGCGGCGTGGCTCGACCATGAGGGGCCGCTGCCGGTCATCGAGGGCACCGTGATCCGCCTGACGGTCGAGAAGCTGCCCAGCGGCGGGGTGAACAAGCCTGTCTGGCTGTGGTGGTCGGGCACCGGCGCCGTCAGGGGCGACGTTGACCGGTGCTGGCAGGCGTTTCTCCGCCGCTTCGATGTGGAGCACACCTTCCGCCTGCTTAAGCAGACCCTCGGCTGGACCCGGCCCAAGCTCCGGGACTCCGCTGCGGCCGACCGCTGGACCTGGCTCGTTCTGGCCGCACATGCCCAACTCTGCCTCGCCCGCCCCCTCGCGTGGGACCTGCGCCGACCCTGGGAACGACCGGCGGAACCGAACAGGCTCACCCCTGCCCGAGTCCGCCGAGGGTTCAGGAACCTGCACGCGAAGACCGGCACGCCAGCCCGTGCACCGAAACCCAGCCGGCCCGGCCCCGGCTGCCCTCCTGGCTCCAAGAATCGGCGACCGGCTTCCCGCTACGGCGTCGGACGCGTCCTCGCCACCGGCGAGCCCTACACGCGACCCGCACACCACAAGGTCGGCACGAAGCCCCGACGCACCAGCGGGCCGTCAAGCTCAGACTCGTAGGAGGAATCCACCGATCTGGTATTCCAGCCCCTCACGGAACTCCAGGTGCGGGATTGCACCCTGCATCGCTGAGTACAGCGCGGGCGGCACCTCGTAGACGGCCGTCTCAAGGAAGTCGTCGTCCCGGCCGGGGAGCAGGTCCCTGATCCTCAGAATCTCAACTCTGTTGAGACCAGTGACATGTGCGGCCTGCTCGTCGCTGTCCCAACCGATGAGGTCCCAGCCAAGGGTTTCGGTGTTGATGTCGTTCACGCACCTACGGTAAGCGCGGACTGCCCATGAGGTTAAACGGCAAGCCTAAAGGTTGTTGCAGAAGGCTCAGTTTTGGGCATTTTGCCTGTATGGGTGGGGTGTTGAGGGCTGAGCCGGTGTGGGTGGAGACGTTCACGG
>NZ_QGGZ01000020.1 GCF_003148825.1 Streptomyces sp. CG 926 | reverse complement strand
AGGGACACGACGCCCTGCACGTCGGGAGTCTCCGCGAGCCGGGCGGCCAACGCCGCACGGTCAAGACCGGCCTCGGCCTCCAGGACCACGACCTCAGCGCCGGCCGCCACGAGGGCGTTCCGGACCTCCTCCACCGGAGCCCCAGCACAGGGCGTCACCAGCAGCCACGCACCCGACAGACGACCGGCGGACGGAACACCCACCGAACGCCACACCGTGCGGTACCGCCACGAGTCCAGAACGGAACGCTCACGACGGCCCTTGCGCCACGCCGACAGCGCCGGAACCACCGGCTCCCACGCGTCGACCGCACCGCCGTCGACCAGCTCCGCCACACCCGCCGCGTCCACGCGCTCCACCGCACCCCAGAACGCGGCATCGACAGGATCGACGGCCGTACCCTGGCCGGGGATCACCGCGTCGTCGATCCAGTAGCGCTGGTGCTGGAAGGCGTAGGTCGGCAGGGACACCCGGTTGCCCGAGGTGAACAACTGCTTCCAGTCGACCTGAGCACCGGCCACATACGCCTCGGCCAGCGAGGTCAGGAAACGCTCCGCGCCACCTTCCTCACGACGCAGCGAACCCACCGTGACCAGCGCACGGTCCACCGCGTCACCGGTCTGCGCCACCGCCATCGTCAAGACCGGATGCGGACTGGACTCGATGAAGAGGGAGTTGCCCTTCTCGGCCAGCAGGCGGGTGACCGGCTCGAACTGCACCCGCTCGCGCAGGTTCCGTACCCAATAGCCGGCATCCAGACCGGCCGTGTCCATCCGCTCGCCCGACACCGTCGAGTAGAACGCGACGGGTGAGGACTTCGGGCGGATGTCGGCGAGTTCGCGCAGGAGGTCCTCGTCGAGGGCGTCGACCTGCGCGGAGTGGGAGGCGTAGTCCACCGCGATACGACGCGCCCGGATACCGTCCGCCTCGCAGGAGGCGAGGAGTTCGTCGAGGGCGTCGGGCTCGCCCGACACCACCACGGAAGCGGGCCCGTTGACGGCGGCCACTCCGATGCGGCCGTCGTAGGGAGCGATCCGCTCCTCGACGTCCGTGACGGGGAGGGACACGGAGACCATGCCGCCCTTGCCGGACAGCTTCTCCAGCACCAGGCGCGACCGCACGGCCACGATCCGGGCGCCGTCCTCCAGGGAGAGACCACCGGCGACGCACGCGGCGGCGACCTCGCCCTGCGAGTGACCGATCACCGCGGCCGGCTCCACGCCGAACGAGCGCCACACCGCCGCGAGGGACACCATCACGGCCCACAGCACCGGCTGGACCACGTCCACCCGGTCGAAGGACGGAGCGCCGGGCTCCTGGCGCAGTACGGCGAGCAGCGACCAGTCCACGAGGGGGTTCAGCGCGTCTTCGCACTCCGCCATCCGGGCCTGGAAGACCGGTGAGGCGTCCGCCAGTTCGGCGGCCATGCCCAGCCACTGCGAACCCTGCCCGGGGAACACGAACACCGCACCGCCGGTGCCGGTGCGGCCGGAGACCACACCGGTGCCCTCGCCGCCGTCCGCGACCGACCGCAGGCCCGCGACGAGCGTGTCCGGGTCACCGCCCAGTACGACGGCCCGGTGCTCGAAGGCCGAACGGGTGCCGGCCAGCGACAGTCCCACGTCGGTGGGGTCGAGGCCGGGGGTCCGGGCGAGGTGCGCGGCGAGTCGTGCGGCCTGGTCGCGCAGGGCGGTCTCGGTGCGGCCGGAGACCAGCCACGGTACGGGCCCGCTGAGCGCGGGACGACCCGCGTCGGCGACCGGCTCCGCCGGCTCCTCCTCGGGAGCCTGCTCCAGGATGACGTGCGCGTTGGTACCGCTGATACCGAACGAGGACACACCCGCACGACGCGGACGACCCGTCTCCGGCCAGGGACGGGCCTCGGTGAGCAGCTCCACCGCGCCGGAGGACCAGTCCACCTCGGGCGTCGGCTCCTGGACGTGGAGGGTCTTGGGCAGGACGCCGTGCTGGAGGGCCAGCACGGCCTTGATCACGCCGGAGACGCCTGCGGCGGCCTGGGTGTGCCCGATGTTGGACTTCAGGGTGCCGAGCCACAGGGGCCGGTCGGCGGGCCGGTCCTGGCCGTAGGTGGCCAGCAGGGCTTCGGCCTCGATGGGGTCGCCCAGCGTCGTGCCCGTGCCGTGCGCCTCCACCATGTCCACGTCGGACGCCGACAGACCTGCGTTCGCCAGGGCCTGACGGATCACCCGCTGCTGCGAAGGACCGTTCGGGGCGCTCAGACCGTTCGACGCACCGTCCTGGTTCGCCGCCGATCCCCGGATGACCGCGAGGACCGGGTTGCCGTCCCGGCGGGCGTCCGAGAGGCGCTGGATCGCGAGGACACCGGCGCCTTCGCCCCAGCCGGTGCCGTCGGCGTCCGAGGAGAAGGCCTTGCACCGGCCGTCGCCGGCGGAACCGCCGGTGGCCGCGAACTCGGCGAAGATCGAGGGGGTGACCAGCACCAGCACACCGCCGGCCAGTGCGAGGTCGCACTCGCCGGTGCGCAGGGACTTGATGGCGAGGTGCAGGGCCACCAGCGAGGAGGAGCAGGCCGTGTCCACGGTGACCGCGGGGCCTTCCAGGCCCAAGGCGTACGAGATCCGGCCGGACAGCACACTGCCGGGGGCTCCGGTCAGCGCGTAGCCACCCGCGCCCTCGGCGGAGTTCATGACCAGGGCCCCGTATTCCTGGGGGGCTCCGCCGACGAAGACGCCGGTACGGCTGCCCTTCAGCGACGCGGGGTCGATCCCGGCCCGCTCCAGTGCCTCCCACGAGGTCTCCAGCAGCAGCCGCTGCTGGGGGTCCATGGCCTTGGCCTCGCGGGGCGAGATGCGGAAGAAGTCCGGGTCGAAGTTGCCGGCGTCGTGCAGGAAGGCACCGGTGCGGGCGGTGGGCACGTCCCAGCGTTCCCAGCCGCGGTCGGCGGGGAAGCCGGTCATGGCGTCGCGGCCTTCGGTGATCAGCTGCCAGAGGCCGTCGACGTCCTGGACGCCTCCGGGGTAGCGGCAGCCGATGCCGACGATCGCGAGGGGTTCCGCGGACGCCGTCGTGAGCCGCTGGTTGTGCTGCCGGAGACGTTCGTTCTCCAGCAGCGAGGCCCGCAGCGCGTCGACGACCTCCGAGATGGAACTGTCCATGTTCAACTCCCACTTGAATGTTGCGTCAACGCGCCGGGCACGGCTTTTTTCAGGCTATGGGGCCGGGGGGCGCACCCCGGCCCCAGACAAGGACCACGAGCACCCCTATTTCCTGGGGGTGCTCGTGGTCCTGGACCCCTGTACTTCAGTCCGTCACGAGAGGCCGAACTCGTCGTCGAGCAGGGAGACGAGCTCCGCGGCGCTCACCGAGTCGAGGTCGATCTCGCCGTCCTCCCCCTCGTCCGTGGCGCTCTCCTCCAGCGTCGCCAGGAGGACCCGCAGGCGGGTCGCCATGGCTCCCCTGTCGCCGTCCCCGGGCCGCAGGCCGCGGACGGCGCTCTCCAGGCCCTTCAGGGCGAGCAGGGCCGGGTCGGCCTCGGTGACGGCCTCGAGGTCCAGGCCGGCCAGCAGGTGTGCGGCGAGCGCCCTCGTGTTGGGGTGGTCGAAGACGAGCGTCGCGGAGAGCCGTACGCCGGTGATCACCGTGAGCCGGTTGCGGAGGTCGACCGCCATGAGGGAGTCGAACCCGAGGCTCTTGAACGCCTTGGTGACCGGCACCGCCTCCGCCGAGGGCAGGGCGACGACGGAGGCCACCTCGCTGCGTACGAGGGTCTCCAGGGCGGCGACGCGGTCGTCCTGGGCGAGTCGCCCGAGGCGTTCGCGCAGCGCCGAGGGTCCGGCCGCGGGTACCCCGGTGTGGCGGCGGGGCTGCGGGACCAGGGCCCGCAGCGCCTCCGGCAGGGCGGCGCGGTCGGCCGACGAGAGGGCGGCGGGCTCGAAGTGGAACGGCAGCAGGACCGGTTGCGCCGCGGCGCGCGCCGCGTCGAACAGTTCCATACCCTCGGCCGCGGTGAGCGGGGTCATGCCCGCGCGGGCGATGCGCCGCAGGTCGGCCTCTTCGAGCTGGGCGGTCATGCCGCCGCTGCTCTCCCAGGGGCCCCAGGCCAGTGCGAGCGCGGGCAGGCCGTCGGCCCGCCGCTGCCGGCACAGGGCGTCGAGGTAGGCGTTGGCCGCGGCGTAGGCGGCCTGTCCGCCACCGCCGAGCGCGCCCGCGAGGGAGGAGCAGACCGCGAAGCCACGCAGGTCGAAGGAGGCGGTGAGGTCGTGCAGGTTCACCGCGGCGTCGACCTTCGGGGTCAGGACCCGGTCCACCTGGTCGCCGGTGAGCGAGCCGAGCAGGCCGTCGTCCACGACTCCGGCCGCGTGCACCACCCCTACCAGGGGTGCGCTCGCCGGGATCGTGCCGAGCACGGTCGCCAGGGCGTCGCGGTCGGCGGCGTCGCAGGCGACCACCCGTACGTCGGCGCCTTCCTGCGCCAGTTCGCGCTGGAGGTCGGCCGCTCCCGGCGCGGCGAGGCCGCTGCGGGAGGTGAGCACGAGGTGGCGGACGCCGTGCTCGCGGACGAGGTGCCTGGCCAGCAGTGAGCCGATCATGCCGGTGGCACCGGTGATCAGGGTGGTGCCGTCGGCCGGCCACCGCTCGGCGTGGAGCGCGGCGTCCACGGTGTGGCGGACCACCCGCGGGACGAGGACCGCACCGTCGCGGACCGCGAACTGCGCCGCCTCGGTGGTGTCGACGCCGGTCAGGGCCTGCGCCTGGACGAGGTCCGGGAGGCTGCTGTCGGCGTCGAGGTCGACCAGGAACAGCCGGCCGGGGTGCTCCAGCTGGGCGCTGCGCGCCAGGCCCCACACCGGGCTGTGGGCCAGGTCGCGGACTCCTTCACCCGGCCGCGCCTCGACCGCGCCCCGGGTGCACAGCACCAGGGTGGACTTGTCGAACAGCTCCTCCTCGGTCCAGGTGCGGACGAGGTCGAGCGCCGTGTGGACGGCGGTGCGGGCCGCTGCGGCGTCCGGATCCGCGGCCGGGGAGGCGCAGGTGATCAGGACGTTGTCCGGTACCGGAGCGCCGTCGGCGAGGGCCTGCCGCAGGGCATCGAGGTCCCGGTAGTGGTCGGCGTCGGCGGACTCCTCTCCCACCACGGCCCAGTGCAGGGCCGGAGCGCCGATCGGCTCCGCGGCCGGGGCGGCGGTCCAGTCCGCCCGGTAGAGGGAGGACGTGGCGGCGGTGCCCAGCTGGCCGCGGGAGACCGTACGGAGGCTGAGTCCGCCGACGGTCGCCAGCGGGCTGCCGTCGCCGGTCCACAGGCTCGCCGCCACCTCGTCGGTGCCGTCACCCGCCGTGAGCCTGACCCGGCAGCTGCCGGTCCCCTGGTGGTGGGCGGACACCTCGCGCCAGGAGAACGGCAGGTAGGGGCCGTCGGAGTCCTGCGCGGAGGGCAGGAACGCGAGGGTGTGCAGGGCCGCGTCCAGGAGTGCGGGGTGCGCCCCGAACGCCTGGGCGTCGTCGGTCGCCTGCGGGGGCAGGGTGACCTCGGCGTAGACGTCGCCGTCCAGCCGCCAGGCAGCGGTCAGACCCTGGAAGACGGGGCCGTAGGAGGTCCCCGAGGCGGCCAAGGCGGGGTAGAAGCCGGTCAGGTCGAGCGGCTGGGCCCCCTCGGGCGGCCAGACGGCCAGTCGTTCCGCTTCCCGGGCCTGTGCGGCCGCGGTGAGCTGTCCTTCCGCGTGCTTGGTCCATGCCGTGCCGGCGGAGGGACGGGAGTAGACGGTGACGGGACGGTGTCCCGTGTCGGTGGCCCCGCCGACGGCGACCTGCACGGTGACGGCGCCGAGGTCGGGCAGGATCAGCGGACTGTGCACGACGAGTTCCTCGACGTGGCCGGCGTCGAGCCGCTCGCCCGCCCAGAGGGCGAGTTCGAGGAAGCCGGTGCCGGGGAACAGGGCGGCGTCCAGGATCCGGTGGTCGGCCAGCCAGGGCTGGGCGGTCAGGGAGATCTCTCCCGTGAACAGGACGTCCCCGCCGGAGGCCTGGCTGACCATGGCGCCGAGCAGCGGGTGCCCGACGCTCTCCAGGCCGGCCGAGGACACGTCGCCGCGTTCGGTGCCGGACTCGGAGGGCCAGTAGGCCGTCCGCTGGAAGGCGTAGGTCGGCAGGTCCGCGGCGCGGGCGCCGGTCCCCTCGAAGACGGCGTTCCAGTCGACGGTGACGCCGTGCACGTGGGCCGCGGCCAGTGCCGTCAGGAGCGCCTGCGGCTCGGGCCGGTCGCGGCGCAGCAGCGAGGTGCGCACTCCCTCCTCGGGGAGGCCGGGGCAGTCCTCCGCCATCGTGGTGAGGGTGGCGTCCGGCCCGAGCTCCAGGAGCCCGGTGACGCCCGCGTCGGCGAGGGCGGCGATGCCGTCGGCGAAACGGACGGTGTGCCGGGCGTGCCGCACCCAGTAGCGGGGGTCGGCGATCTCGTCGGCGCCGAGGACGGCTCCGGTGAGGTTGGACACGACGGGGATCCTCGGCGGGGCGAAGGTCAGCCCGTCGACCAGCTCGGCGAACTCGTCGAGCATCGGCTCCATGAGCGAGGAGTGGAAGGCGTGGCTGACGCCGAGGGCGCGGATCCTGCGGCCCGCCTCGGCGAAGTGCGCGGTGAGCGCCTTGATGCCTTCGGCGGTGCCGGAGAGCACCACCGAGCGGGGGCCGTTGACGGCGGCGATGTCCACGGTGTGCGCCCGGTCGCCCAGGACCGCGGTGACGGCCGCGGCGGCCTCGTGCTCCTGCGCCTGTACCGCGAGCATCGCGCCGCCGGCGGGGAGCGCCTGCATGAGGCGGCCCCGGGCGGTGACGAGCCGGGACGCGTCCGCGAGGTTCAGGACGCCCGCCACGTGGGCGGCGCTGATCTCGCCGACGGAGTGGCCGAGGAGGTAGTCGGGGACCACGCCCCAGGACTCCAGCAGCCGGAACAGGGCCACTTCGAGGGCGAAGAGCGCGGGTTGGGTGACCGCGGTCCGGTCGAGTTCGTCCCGGCCGCCGCTGAACACGCTCTCGCGCAGGGGCCTGCCGAGCAGCGGGTCGACGTGCGCGCAGACCTCGTCGAAGGCGCGGGCGAACGCGGGGAAGGCGGCGTACAGCTCCTGTCCCATGCCCGGCCGCTGGGAGCCCTGGCCCGGGAAGAGGACGGCGAGGGCGCCTTCGCCCGCCGTGCCGCGCAGCAGCGCCCGCGGGGTGTCGCCCGCCGCGAACGCGGCGAGCGCGGACACGGCCTCCTCGTGGTCGTCGCTCACGACGGCCGCCCGGAACTCCAGGCCGGCGCGCCGGGTCGCCAGGGAGTGGGCGACGTCGGTGGCGGGTACCTCGTGCCGGTCCCGGAGCCAGCCGACCAGTCGGTCGGCCTGGGCGCGCAGGGCGTCCTCGTCGTGCGCCGACAGCAGCAGCGGGGTGACCGGGAGCGGTGCGGTCGGCGCGGCGCTCTCGGGCTCGACGGCCTGTTCGAGGATGACGTGCGCGTTGGTGCCGCTGACGCCGAAGGAGGAGACGCCGGCCCGGCGGGGGCGGCCGGTCTCCGGCCACGGGCGGGCCTCGGTCAGCAGCTCCACGGCGCCCGTGGTCCAGTCGACGTTCGTGCTCGGCTCGTCGACGTGGAGGGTCCTGGGCAGCACGCCGTGGCGCAGCGCCTGCACCGTCTTGATGATGCCGCCGATGCCGGAGGCGGCCTGGCTGTGCCCGATGTTGGACTTCAGCGAGCCGAGCAGCAGCGGCTGGTCGCCGGTGCGTTCCCGCCCGTAGGTGGCGAGGATGGCCTGCGCCTCGATCGGGTCGCCCAGGGTGGTGCCGGTGCCGTGCGCCTCGACCGCGTCGACGTCCGCGGCGGTGAGCCCGGCGCGCTCCAGGGCGAGCCGGATGACCCGCTGCTGGGAGGGGCCGCTGGGGGCGGTCAGGCCGTTGGAGGCGCCGTCCTGGTTGACGGCGGAGCCGCGCAGCACCGCGAGGACCGGGTGGCCGTTGCGGCGTGCGTCGGAGAGCCGCTCCACGAGGACCATGCCGACGCCTTCGGCCCAGCCGGTGCCGTCGGCCCCGTCGGCGAAGGCCTTGCAGCGGCCGTCGGGTGACAGTCCGCCCTGCTTGGCGAAGTCGTCGAAGAGGAAGGGGCTGGTCATCACGGCGACGCCACCGGCCAGGGCCAGGTCGCAGTCGCCGTCGCGCAGCGACTGCGCGGCGGTGTGCAGGGCGACCAGGGAGGAGGAGCAGGCGGTGTCGACGGTGATCGCCGGGCCCTCCAGCCCCAGGACGTAGGACACCCGGCCGGAGACCACGCTGGTGGCGGTGCCGGTCACGCCGTATCCGGCCAGCGCCTGCGAGCCGCGCGGGAAGAGGCTGGTGTAGCCGGAGGAGGCCGCGCCGACGAAGACACCGGTACGGCTGCCGCGCAGCGTGTCGGGGGCGATCCCGGCACGCTCCAGTGCCTCCCAGGACGTCTCCAGCAGCAGGCGCTGCTGCGGGTCCATGGTCAGCGCCTCACGCGGGGAGATCCCGAAGAGGGCGGCGTCGAACTCCGCGACGCGCTCCAGGAATCCGCCCTGCTGGGGCACGGAGCCGTCGGCGGGCGCCTCGGTGGTCCAGCCGCGGTCGGCCGGGAAGCCGGCGATGGCGTCCCGCTCGTCGCGGACGAGGTCCCACAGCTGGTCGGGTGAGGCGACTCCGCCGGGGTAGCGGCAGGCCATGCCGACGATCACGAGCGGTTCGTCGTCGGTGCGGGCCGCGGCCGGGGTGCGGGGTGCGGCGGTGGCGGGGGCCGGGGCCTCCTCCAGGTCGCCGAGGAGTTCCCCGGCGATGTAGTCGGCGAGTTCGGCGGGCGTCGGGTGGTCGAAGACCACGGTGACGGGGAGTCGGAAGCCGACGACGTTGGTCAGCCGGTTGCGGAACTCGACGGCGGTCAGCGAGTCGAAGCCGAGCTCGCGGAACTGCGTGGTCGAGCCGACGGTGTCCGCGTCGGCGTGGCCCAGGACGGTCGCGACGTGCGACCGGACCAGCTGGAGGAGGGTCCTCGTGCGCTCGGTCCCGGTGAGCGGGACCAGCCGCTCGCGCAGCGATCCGCCTTCGGTCTCCGCGGAGCGGCGGCCGGCCCGGCGGGCGGGGGTGGGCACCAGGGCCCGCATGATGGGCACCACCCGGCCGGTGGTTCCGGCGAGCGCGGCCGGGTTCAGCTTGATGGGTGCCAGCTGGGCCCGGTCGGTGCGGCAGGCGATGTCGAAGACCGCCAGGCCCTCCTCGGAGGTCATGGGAACGACGCCGCCGCGGCTCATGCGTTCCATGTCGCGCTCGTCGAGGTGGCCGGACATCTCGCTGCGCTGCTGCCAGAAGCCCCAGGCGAGGGAGAGTCCCGGCAGGCCCTGGGCCTTCCGGTGGGCGGCGAGCGCGTCGAGGATCACGTTGGCGGCGGCGTAGTTGCCCTGTCCGGGGGCGCCCATGGTGCCCGCCATCGAGGAGAACAGTACGAAGGCGCGGAGGTCGAGGTCCCGGGTCAGCTCGTGGAGGTTGAGCGCTCCGGTCACCTTGGGCCGCAGCACGGCGGCGGTCCGCTCGGGGGTCAGGGATTGGACGAGGCCGTCGTCCAGGGCGGCGGCGGTGTGCAGGACGGCGGCCAGCGGGCGGTCCGCGGGGATGCCGGCGAGCAGCGCGGCGAGTTCGTCCCGGTCGGCGACGTCGCAGGCGGCGAGGGTCACCTGGGCGCCGGCGGCGGTCAGTTCCTCGGCGAGTTCCCGGGCGCCGGGGGCGTCCGAGCCGCGCCGGCTGGTGAGCAGCAGGCTGGTCACACCGTGCTCGGTGACCAGGTGCCGGGCGAGCAGCCCGCCGAGCGTGCCGGTGCCGCCGGTGATCAGGACGGTGCCCTCGGTGGGCCAGGGCGCACCGGGAATGGTGAGGACGGCCTTGCCGACGAGGGTGGCCTGGCTCAGGGCCCGGAAGGCGGTCCGGATGTTGCGGATGTCCCAGAGGTTGATCTTCGGGGGGAGCAGGGTGCCGCTCTCGAACAGCCCGACGAGGGTCTCCAGCATCTCGTGGATGCGGTCGAGCCCGGCCTCGGGCAGGTCGTAGGCCTGGTAGGCGACGCCCGGGTAGGCCGCGGCGACCTGTGCGGGGTCGCGCTTGTCGGTTTTGCCCATCTCCAGGAAGCGGCCGCCGCGCGGCAGCAGCCGCAGGCCCGCGTCCACGAACTCGCCGGCCAGGCAGTCCAGGACCACGTCCATGCCGCGGCCCTCGGTGGACTCCATGAACCACTGCTCGAAGTCGAGGGTGCGGGAGTTGGCGAGGTGGGCGGTGTCCAGGCCCTGGTCGCGCAGGGTCTGCCACTTGCCGGGGCTCGCCGTGGCGTAGACCTCGGCGCCGAGGTGCCGGGCCAGCTGGATCGCGGCGCTGCCGACGCCGCCGGCGGCGGCGTGGATCAGGACGGACTGCCCGGCCGTGAGCCCGCCGAGGTCGACGAGCCCGTAGTAGGCGGTCATGTAGGTGACGGCGACGGAGGCGGCCTCTTCGAAGGAGAAGCGCGCGGGCATCCGGTGCACGGTGCGCTCGTCGGCGACGGTCACGGGGCCGAACACCTCGGTGGACAGGCCGAACACCCGGTCGCCCACCTGGTGGTGGGTGACGTCGGCGCCCGTGGCGGTGATCACGCCGGCCACTTCGCCGCCCAGTCCGGACAGGCCCGGAACCAGGTCGAGGGCGACCACCACGTCCTTGAAGTTGATGCCGGCGGCCCGTACCTCGATGCGCACCTGTCGCGGCCCGAGCGGTTCGAGCGCCTGCGGGTACGGGACGGCTTCCAGGCCCTCGATGGTGCCCGGCCTCGTGCTCTCGATGCGCCACGCCGGCACGCCGGTCGGGGGCAGGACGCTCGTGCCCGGGTCCCAGCGGGACAGGCTGGGGGTACGTATCGCACCGTCACGCACGGCGAGCTGCTCCTCGCGGGTGGCGAGAGCCGCCCCGAGCCGAGCACGGGACTCCGCGGCCGTGTCGAGGTCGACGATGCCGAAGCGTCCGGGGTGTTCGTTCTGCGCCGAGCGCACCAGCCCCCAGACACCGGCGGCGGCGAGGTCGTCCACGCCCTCGTCGGCCGTGGCGGCCACGGCGCCGGCGGTCACGACGACGAGGCGGGTGCCGTCGAGTCGTTCGTCGGCGATCCAGGCCTGCAGGAGGGCGAGCGCCTCCACGACCGGTGTGCCGACGTCCTCGTGGCCGCCGTCGCCGCGGACCGGCCACAGCACGGTGTCCGGGCCGTCGTCGGCGACGTGCGCGAGGAGCTCCTGGATCCCGGCGAGGACCGGCGTGCCGGGCAGCGCGCCGGCGATCCCCAGCGGGTCCGCGCCGAGGACGACGCACCGGGGCGCCGGCTCCTCGGTACGGACATTCCTCCAGTCGAGCTGGTACAGCACGTCGGAGCGGACGGAACGCAGGGCGGCTTCGGTCATCCGGCGTACGACGAGGGAGTCGACGGAGGCGACGGGCTCTCCGGTCTCGTCCGCGAGGAGCAGGGTGAACTGGTCCTCGCCGCGCCGGGCGAGGCGTACGCGCAGCCGCGAGCAGCCGGTCGCGTGGAGCTGGACGCCGCTCCAGGAGAACGGCATGCCGACCCCCCCGCCGTCGTTGCCGTCCCAGGTGAACATGGCGTGCAGGGCCGCGTCGAAGAGGGCCGGGTGGAGGCCGAACCGTTCGGCCTGGGCACGCTGGTCGGTGGGCAGGGCGACCTCGGCGTAGACCTCGCCGTCGAGGTGCCAGACCTGGCTCAGGCCGCGGAACTCGGGGCCGTACTGGTAGCCGGCCTCGGCCATGCGGTCGTACATGCCGGTGATGTCGACGGGCTGGGCTCCTTCGGGCGGCCAGCTGCCGGTCAGGGCGTCGGCCCCGGCGGGGGTGCCGGTCTCCGCGGCGAGCAGGCCTGAGGCGTGGCGGGTCCAGACGACGTCGGCCAGCGCGTCCTCGGGGCGGGAGTACACGCTGACGACGCGGGCGCCGCTCTCGTCGGCGGACTCGACGTGGGCCTGGACCACCATCGCGCCCGAGGAGGGCACCACGAGCGGCGTGTGCAGGGTCAGTTCCTCGACCCGGCCGCAGCCGACCTGGTCGCCGGCGAGCACGGCCAGCTCCACGAAACCGGTGCCGGGGAAGATCACCCGGTCGGAGACGCCGTGTCCGGCGAGCCAGGGCTGTGCGCGCAGCGACAGCCGTCCGGTCAGTACGGCGCCGTCACCGTCGGCCATCCGCACGAGGGCGCCGAGCAGCGGGTGCTTGACCGGCGAGAGGCCGACGGAGCCGACGTCGCCGGTGGGGTCGGTGACCTCGGTCCAGTAGCGGGTGCGCTGGAAGGCGTAGGTGGGCAGTTCCACGCTCCGGGCGCCGGTCGTGGCGAACACGGCCCGCCAGTCCACGTGGACGCCGCCGAGGTGGGCGGCCGCGAGCGAGGTCAGCATCCGGCCGAGCCCGCCCTGGTCGCGGCGCAGGGTCTCCACGGTCACGCCGGCGGTGCCGGAGGCGTCGACGATCTGCTCGATGCCCAGGGCCAGCACCGGGTGGGCGCTGGACTCGACGAAGGCACGGTGGCCCTCGGCGAGGAGGGTACGGACGACGGGTTCGAAGAGCACCGGCTCGCGGGTGTTCGCGTACCAGTACTCCGCGTCCATGGCCGCGGTGTCCAGCAGGCCGCCGGTGACCGTCGAGTAGAGGGGAACGTCGCCGGTGCGCGGGCGGACGAAGGCCAGCAGTTCGAGCAGGCGCTCGCGCAGCGGGTCGACCAGCGCGCAGTGCGTCGGCACGGTGGCCGGGACGATCCTCGCGCGGATCCGCTCGGCGGCGCACTCGTCGACGAACGCGGTCAGGGCGGCGTCGTCGCCGGCGACGGCGACCATGCGGGGGCCGTTGACACCGGAGACGGACAGCCTGCCGTCCCAGCGGGCCAGCCGGGCGTTCACCTCGTCGACGGACAGGGCCACCGACGCCACCGCGCCCTTGCCGACCAGGGTCTCGGCCAGCAGCCGGCTCCGCAGGGCGATCAGCCGGGCCGCGTCCGGGAGGGACAGGGCTCCGGCGACGTGCGCGGCGGCGATCTCGCCCTGCGAGCTGCCGACCACGGCGTCGGGTTCGACGCCGTAGGAGCGCCACAGCGCCGCGAGCGAGACCATGACGGTGAAGAGCACCGGCTGGACGACCTCGATGCGGTCCAGGGAGGCCGCGTCGGGCTCGCCGCGCAGGACGTCGAGGACCTTCCAGTCCACGAACTCCTCGACGGCCTCGGCGCACTCGGCGGCCTTCTCGGCGAACACGGGTGCGGTGTCGAGGAGTTCGCGACCCATGCCGACCCATTGGGATCCCTGGCCGGGGAAGACGAACACGGTCTTGCCCTCGACCGGGGAGCCGTGCAGGACCCCCTCGGCGGGCCGGTCCTCGGCGAGCGCGTCCAGGGCCTTCAGGAGGCCGTCCCGGTCGGCGGCCAGGACCGCGGCGCGGTGCTCCAGGCCGGTGCGGGTGGCGGCCAGCGAGTACGCGACGTCGGCGTCGGAGAGCTCCGGGTGGTCCAGCAGGTGTGCGCGCAGGGTGCGGGCCTGCTCGCGCAGGGCGGCATCGCCGCGGGCGGAGAGCACCCACGGCAGCAGCGGCAGGGCGCCGGTGGGTGCCGTGTCGTCCTCGGCGCCGGCTTCGGCCGTCGGCTCGGGGGCCTGTTCGAGGATGACGTGCGCGTTGGTGCCGCTGATGCCGAAGGACGAGACGGCTGCCCGGCGCGGGGCGTCGGACACGGGCCACGGTCGCGCCTCGGTGAGGAGCTCGACGGCGCCCGCGGACCAGTCGACGTTCGGTGTGGGCGCGTCCACGTGGAGGGTCTTGGGCAGCAGGCCGTGCCGCAGCGCCTGCACCATCTTGATGACGCCGCCGACGCCCGCGGCGGCGCCGCTGTGACCGATGTTCGACTTCAGCGAGCCCAGCCACAGCGGCCGGTCGGCGGTCCTGGCCTGACCGTAGGTGGACAGCAGTGCGTCCGCCTCGATCGGGTCGCCGAGGCTGGTGCCGGTGCCGTGCGCCTCGACGACGTCCACCTCGGCGGGCGACACGCCGGCGTCGGCCAGCGCCTGGCGGATGACCCGCTGCTGCGAGGGGCCGTGCGGGGCGGTCAGGCCGTTGGAGGCGCCGTCCTGGTTGACGGCGGAGCCGCGCAGCAGCGCGAGGACCGGGTGTCCGTTGCGCAGGGCGTCGGAGAGCCGCTCCACCGCGAGAACGCCGACGCCCTCGCTCCAGCCGGCGCCGTCGGCCGCCGCCGAGAAGGCCTTGGAGCGGCCGTCGGGAGCCAGCGCCCGCTGCTGGGACAGGGCGATGTGGACCGCGGAGGTGGAGAGCGTCGTGGCACCGCCGGCCAGGGCGAGGTCGCACTCGCCGTTGCGCAGCGCCTGCGCGGCGAGGTGCAGGGTGACCAGCGAGGAGGAGCAGGCGGTGTCCACGGTGACCGCCGGGCCCTCCAGGCCCAGCACGTACGAAATGCGGCCGGACAGCACGCTGTTGGAGGTGCCGGTGGAACCGTAGGTGTCCATTCCGTCCGGGGAGGCGGCCAGCAGGGTGCCGTAGTCCTGCTGGTTGAGTCCGGCGAAGACGCCCGTACGGCTGCCGCGCAGCGCGTGGATGTCGAGGCCGGCCCGCTCCAGTGCCTCCCAGGACGTCTCCAGCAGCAGCCGCTGCTGGGGGTCCATCGCCTGGGCCTCGCGCGGGGAGATCCCGAAGAAGGCGGCATCGAAGCCGGCGATGTCCTGGACGAAGCCGCCCTCGCGGACGTGGCAGGTGCCCGGGTGGTCCGGGTCGGGGTGGTAGAGGCCGTCCAGGTCCCAGCCGCGGTCCGTGGGGAACGGGCCGATCGCGTCGGTCTCCTCGCTCACCAGCCGCCACAGGTCGTCGGGAGAACCGACCCCGCCGGGGTAGCGGCAAGCCATTCCCACGATCGCGATGGGCTCGCTGCCGCGTGCCTCGGCGTCGGCCAGCCGCTGCCGGGTGCGGTGCAATTCCGAGCTGACCCTCTTGAGGTAGTCACGGAGCTGCTGCTCGTTGTTCATCCGGCTCAGTCCTTTCCGAATTCCGCGTTGATGAAGTCGAAGAGCTCTTCATCCGTCGCGGAATCGAGCTTGCTGCTGATGTCTGCCTCGGACGTGTCGTCCTCGCGGTCGTTCCAGGCGGCGGCCAGGCCGCGCAGCCGGGTGGCCACCTGTTCGCGAGTGGCGTTGTCCGGGGAGGAGGCCGCGAGGGCGGCCTCGAGGTGGTCGAGCTGGGTCAGTACCGGCAGCGGGGCCCCGGCGACGGACCGCAGGATCTTGTTCTGGAGGTGCTCGGCGAGCGCGTTCGCGGTCGGGTAGTCGAAGACCAGCGCGGCCGAGAGCTGGACGCCGGTGGCCGCGATCAGCCCGTTGCGCAGTTCCACGGCGGTCAGGGAGTCGAACCCGAGCTCCCGGAAGGGACGCCTGGGGTCCAGCGCCACGTCGGACCCGTAGTCGAGGACGCTCGCGACCTGCCGCTGGATCAGCTCCATCAGCATGCTCCGGCGGCCGCTCTCCGACTGCCCGGCGAGCTGCTGGGCGAGGGTCTGCGCGGGTGCGGCGGCCGCGCCCGCGGAGGCCCGGCGCAGCGGGGTCCGCACGAGGGCGCGGAACGGAGCCGGAAGGGATCCGTCACCCGCCTTCTTCCGCAGGACCGCCAGGTCCAGGCGCATCGGCACCAGGGTGGCCGTCCCGGAGTCCCAGGCCCGGTCGAACAGGGCGAGACCCTGCTCGGGGCTGAAGGCCAGGACGCCCGCCTGCGCCATGCGGCGCCGGTCCGCGTCGGACAGGTCGGCCGCCATGCCGGAGGTGGTCTCCCACAGGCCCCACGCCAGCGAGGTGGCCGGCAGGCCGGCCGCCCGGCGGCGGTGGGCGAGCGCGTCCAGGAACGCGTTGGCCGCCGCGTAGTTGGCCTGGCCGGCGCCGCCGAGGGTGCCGACGCCGGAGGAGAAGAGCACGAAGTGGGACAGGCCCAGGTCCGTGGTCAGCTCGTGCAGGTGGAGTGCGGCGTCGGCCTTGGGCCTCAGCACGGTGTCCACCCGCTCGGGCGTCAGCGTGGTCAGGACGCCGTCGTCGACGACTCCGGCGATGTGCACGACCGCGGTGACGGGGTGCTCCGCCGGGACGTCCGCGAGTACCGCGGCCAGGGCCTCGCGGTCCGCCGTGTCGCACGCGGCGAAGGTCGCCTCGGTGCCCGACTCGGCCAGTACCCGCGCCAGTTCGGCGGCACGCGGGTCCTGCGGACCCTTCCTGCTGAGCAGCAGGAGCCGGCGTACGCCGTGCTCGGTGGCCAGGTGCCGCACGATCTCGGTGCCGATGCCGCCGGTCGCGCCGGTGACCAGGACCGTGCCGTGGCCGTCCGGCGCGGCGCCGGGGGTGTCCGGCCGCTGTTCGGTGACGGGCGTCAGCCGGGACACGAGCACGTCCCCGCCGCGGATCGCGAGCTGCGGTTCGGCCGCGTTCGTCGCGTGCGCCACCGCGGCGGCGAGGAGGTCGGCGTCGTCGTCCCCCTCGCCCAGGTCGGCGAGCACGAACCGCTCCGGGTGTTCGGCCTGGGCCGAGAGCAGCAGGCCGCGGGCCGCCGCCTGGGCCGGGTCCACGGGTCCGGCGTCGCCGGCGGCCACCGCCTGCCTGGTGACGAACACGGTGCGGGCTCCGGTCAGCCGGGCGTCCGCGAGGACGTCCGCCGCCAGGGCCAGCGTGCGGTGGGTGGTGTGCCGTACGGACTCCAGCAGGTCGCCGGGGGCCGTGTCGACGGTGAGGACGACCAGGTCGGGGCTCGCGCCGCGGTCGGCGGCCGCGCCGAGCGCCGCGAGGTCCGGGTGGCTCTGCACCTCTCCGCCCTGCGTGTTGGCGAGGGCCTTGGCCAGGGCGTGCGGGTCGTCGCCCACCACCGCCCAGACGGGGGTGGCCTGACCGGCGTCCGCCTGCGGGGCGGGCGTCCACGTGAGCCGGTAGAGCGAGTCCGTGTCCGGGGCCCCTGCCGGGGTCGCCTTCGCGGCGCTGCCCTCCCTGACGGTGATGCGGTCGACGGTGAGGACGGGCTCGCCCTCGGGGTCGGTGAGCCGGACGGAGACGGTCTCGGTGCCGGTCCGGGTCAGCCGGGCGCGGAGCTCGGTGGCTCCGGTGGCGTACCGGGACACGCCGTCGAAGTGGACGGGTTCCCCGGCCAGTTCGGTGACGAGGGCGGTCACAGCGGCCAGCAGGGCCGGGTGCAGCCCGAACCGGTCGGCGTCGGCCGCCTCCTCGTCGGTGAGCACCAGTTCGGCGAACAGTTCGCCCTCGCGGCGCCACACGGCGTCCAGGGCGTCGGGCTCGGCGTCGGCCGGCGGCCACTGCTCGGGGTCGGGCTCGGTCCGGGCCGTTTCGCCACCGAGCACGCCGGTCGCGAGGCGGTCCCACTGTTCCCGCGTGCCGTCGGCGGGTCCGGTGTGGAGGGTGAAGGCGCGGTTGCCGTCCTCGTCGGGTCCGGCCACGGCGAGCTGCAGCGGCGCGCCCGGCCGGGCGACGGCGGTGCTCAGGTCGAGACCGGCGATCCGGTCGTTGCCGAGCCGGTCGCCCGCCCACAGCACCAGGTCCAGGACCTCGCCCGCGGGAAGGGTCCGGGCGGCGGTGCCCCGGGGCAGGGCCCCGCTGAAGAGGAACCCGCCCGTCTGGGGCAGCGGCGCGGCCGCGGTGAGCAGCGGGTGCCCGGTTCCGGCCAGCCCGGCACCGGCCAGCGCGTCGGCTCCGCCGGTCGGGGCGTCGAGCCAGTAGCGCCGGTGCTGGAAGGCGTAGGTGGGCAGTTCCACCCGGCGGGCGCCCGTGCCCTCGAAGAAGGCGGCCCAGTCCACCCGCCCGGTGCGGACGTGCGTCCGGCCGAGCGCGGTGAGCAGGGTCCGTACCTGGTCCCGCTCCCTGCGCTGGGTGGCGATGCCGGCGGCGGTCGCGGCCGCCGTCTCCTGGGCCATGGCGGTCAGCACGCCGTCGGGGCCCAGCTCCAGGAAGGTGGTCACGCCCTCGTCGAGGAGCGTGCGCACCCCGTCGGCGAAGCGGACCGCGTGGCGGACCTGGCGCACCCAGTAGGCGGGGTCGCGCAGTTCCTCGGCGGTGGAGGTGAGGCCGGTGAGGTTGGAGACGACGGGCAGGGCGGGTTCCCCGAAGGTGACCTGCGCCAGTTCCCGCCCGTACTCGGCGAGCATCGGCTCCATGAGCGACGAGTGGAAGGCGTGGCTCACGGTGAGCCGCTTGGTGCGCAGTCCCGCCGCGGCGAGGCGGGTGTCCGCCTCGGTGACGGCGGTCGCGGTGCCGGAGAGCACGACGGAGGCGGGGCCGTTGACGGCGGCGACGGCCAGCTCCGTGGACGCGCCGAGGAGTGCGGACACCTCGTCCTCGGGGGCGGCGACGGACAGCATCGCCCCTCCCTCGGGCAGTGCCTGCATCAGCCGGGCGCGGGCGGTGACCACCCGGGCCGCGTCGGCGGTCGACCAGACGCCGGCCGCGTGCGCGGCGACGAGTTCGCCGATGGAGTGGCCGAGCAGCGCGTCGGGCCGTACGCCCCAGTGCGTCAGCAGCCGGAACAGGGCGGTTTCGACGGCGAACAGGGCCGTCTGGGTGTAGAGGGTCTGGTCGAGCAGCGCGGACTCGGGCGAGCCGGGCTCCGCGAACACGACCGTGCGCAGCGGGCGGGGCAGGTGCCGGTCCAGCTCCGCGCACACCTCGTCGAAGGCTTCGGCGAAGTGGGGGAAGGCGTCGTACAGTTCGCGGCCCATGCCGGCGCGCTGGGCTCCCTGTCCGGTGAACAGGAAGGCGAGTCCGCCGTCGGCGCGTTCCTCGGCCGCCGCGGAGGACGGGTCGGCGAGGGCGCCGCGCAGTTCCTCCGCGTCGGCGGCGACGACGACGGCCGCGTGGTCCAGGACGGTACGGGTCGTGGCCAGCGAGTAGGCGAGGTCGGTGACGGCGGCCGGTTCCCGGCCGAGCCGGTCGGCCAGGCGGGTGGCCTGGGCGCCGAGGGCCTCGCGGGTCCGGGCGGAGATGACGACGGGGACGGGCGTACCCGACTCCGTGGTCCGCGGACCGCCGTCGGCCCCGGTGGTGGCGTCGGCGTCCGGTGCCTGCTCCAGGATCACGTGGGCGTTGGTGCCGCTGATCCCGAAGGCGGAGACGCCCGCCCGGCGCGGCTCGCCGGTCTCGGGCCAGTCCCGGGCCTCGGCGAGCAGTTCCACCGCTCCCGCCGTCCAGTCCACGTGCGGGCTGGGGGCGTCCACGTGCAGGCTGCGCGGGAGCACTCCGTGCCGCATCGCCTCGACCATCTTGATGACGCCGGCCACACCGGCGGCGGCCTGGCTGTGGCCGATGTTGGACTTCACCGAGCCGAGGTAGAGCGGCCGGTCCGCGGGCCGGTCCTGACCGTAGGTGGCCAGCAGGGCCTGGGCCTCGATGGGGTCACCGAGGGTGGTGCCGGTGCCGTGGGCCTCGATCGCGTCGACCGCCGAGGACGGAAGGTCGGCGTTGACCAGCGCCTGGCGGATGACCCGCTGCTGGGCGGGTCCGTTGGGCGCGGTGAGGCCGTTGGATGCGCCGTCCTGGTTGACCGCGGAGCCGCGCAGGACCGCCAGTACGGGGTGGCCGTTGCGGCGGGCGTCGGAGAGCCGCTCCACGAGGAGCACGCCGGCGCCCTCACCGAGGGAGAACCCGTCGGCCGCCGCGGCGAACGGCTTGCAGCGGCCGTTGGCGGCCAGTCCGCGCTGCCTGCTGAACGCGACGAACGAGGTCGGGTCGGGCATCACGGTGGCGCCGCCCGCCAGCGCGAGGTCGCATTCGCCGTTGCGCAGCGCCTGCGCCGCCAGGTGCAGCGCGACCAGGGAGGAGGAGCAAGCGGTGTCGACGGTGAGCGCGGGGCCCTCGAAACCGAGGGAGTAGGAGATCCGGCCCGAGCCGACGTTGGCCGAGGCGCTGACGAGGAAGCCCTCCATGCCGTCGGTGGAACCGCGCAGCCGGGTGCCGTAGGCCTGGTCGGTCATGCCCACGTACACGCCGGTGCGGCTGCCCTGCAGCGACTTCGGGTCGATGCCGGCGCGCTCCAGAGCCTCCCAGGAGGATTCCAGGAGCAGCCGGTGCTGCGGGTCCATCGCCTGTGCCTCGCGCGGCGAGATGCCGAAGAAGCCGGGGTCGAAGTCGGCCGCGGTGTGCAGGAACCCGCCCTGGTCGACGTAGCTGGCGCCGGCCGTGTCGGGGTCGGAGTCCATGAGCCGGTCCAGGGGCCATCCCCGGTCGGTGGGGAAGGGGGTGATCAGGTCGGCCTCGTCGCGCACGGCCCGCCACAGGTCCTCGGCGGAGGCGATCCCGCCGGGGTAGCGGCAGGCCATCGAGACGATGGCGATCGGGTCGTCCTGGTCGACCCGCACCACGGTGGTGGCGGGGACGCCCTGGGCGGCGGTGTCACCGCCCATCCGCTGGGCCAGGGAGGCGGCCAGCTCGATGGCGTTGGGGTGGTCGAACACCAAGGTGGCGGGCAGCTTCAGCCCGGTGACGGTGCTCAGCCGGTTGCGCAGCTCGACCGCGGTCAGCGAGTCGAAGCCGAGCTCCTTGAGCGCGCGGGCCGGGTCGACGGCCTGCGCGTCGTCGTGGCCGAGGACGGCGGCGGCGTGCTCGCGCACCACGTCGCGCAGGGCGGCGGTGCGCTGCGGGCCGGTGAGCCCGGCCAGCCGCTGGGCGAGCGGGGTGCCCGCGTCGCCCGGGGCGCCTTCCTCGACGGCCGGTTCGGGCCGGGCCTCGGGCAGCTCGTCCAGCAGACGGCTGCGGCGTTCGAAGGTGAACTGCGGTACGAACCGGGCCCAGTCGACGTCGACCAGCAGCACGGACGATTCGCCTTCGGCGAGGAGCTCCGCGAGGCCGGCGACCGCCAGATCGGGGTCGATGAGCGGCAGACCCTTGCGGGAGAGCGTCTCGAACACCGGGTCGTCGGCCATACCGCCGCCGGCCCACGGGGCCCAGGCGACGGACAGGGTGGGCACCCCGGCCGCGCGGCGCGCTTCGGCGCGTGCGTCGAGCACGCCGTTCGCCGCGGCGTAGACGCCGTGGCCGCCGGCACCCCAGGAGGCGCTGATGGAGGAGAAGTAGACGACCGCGTCGAGTTGCCCGGGGTCCAGTGCCTCTTCCAGGTGGGCGATGCCCGTGACCTTGGCGGCCAGCGCGTCGGCGAGGTCTTCGACCCCCGCCTCGGCCAGCGGTCCGAGGCCGCCGCCGCCCGCGGTGTGCACCACGGCGCCGATGCGGTCGCCGTCCTGCTGGACCTGGGCGACCATGTCGGCCACCTGGGCGGGGTCCACGAGGTCACAGGAGATCAGGGTGACCCTGGTACCGGCCGCGGTCAGTTCGGCGGCCAGGTCGTCTGCGCCGGGCGCGCGGGCGCCGCTGCGACTGGTGAGGACGATGTGCTCGGCGCCCTCGCGGGCCAGCCAGCGGGCGACCCGTCCGCCGAGGGCTCCGGTGCCGCCGGTCACCAGGACGGTGCCACGCGGCTTCCAGCCCGCGCCGGGGGCGGCGGGGGTGGGGACGGCGCGGACGATCCTGCGGCCGTAGGTGCCCGAGGGGCGCAGTGCGACCTGGTCCTCTCCGTCGGTCCCGGTGAGGACGGCCACCAGTCGGTCGGCGGTCCGCTCGTCGACGGTCTCGGGAAGGTCGACGACACCGCCCCAGGTGTGCGGGGACTCCAGGGCGGCGACCCGCCCCAGGGCCCAGAGGCCGGCCTGCTCCGGGCGGGCCGGGCCGGCGTCGTCGGCGGTGGCGACCGCTCCGTTGGTCACGTACCACAGCGGTGCCTGGATGTCGGTGGTGCCGAGCGCGCGCAGCAGGGCGAGGCTGAGGGCCAGCCCCGCGGGCACGACGGCCTCCAGCGGGTGCGCCGAGGTGTCCGTGCCGGTGAGGGAGACGACTCCGGACGGGGTCACGTCGCCGAGCACGCCGCGGATCGCGGCGGCCAGGGCGCTCTCGTCGGATCCGGCGTCCACGGCCAGGACGAGCAGTTCGCCGGCCCGCTCGCGCAGGGCGCGGACGGTGTCGGTGACGACCGGGTCGTCGGCGGCGCCGGCCGGTACGACCAGGAGCCAGGTGCCGGGCAGGGTGGAGACCTGGGCGTCGGGCAGCTGCTTCCACTCGATGCGGTAGCGCCAGGATTCGATCAGGGCCCGTTCCTTGCGACCCTGCCGCCAGGCGGACAGCGCGGGCACGAGCTCGCGCAGCGGCTGTGCGTCGGCCAGCCCGAGGGTGCCGGCGAGCGCCGGCAGGTCCTGGGCCTCGACGGCCTGCCAGAACCGCTCGTCCTGCGGGTCCTGGGCGGCCGCCCGGGGCGCGGGCCAGTAGCGGGTGCGCTGGAAGGGGTAGGTGGGGAGCTCCACCGGTGTGCCGCCGTGGCCTTCGAAGGCGGGCGCCCAGTCGACGGACGTACCCGTGGTCCACAGTGCGGCCAGGGCGGTGCGCATGCGCGTCAGGCCGCCCTCGTCGCGGCGCAGCGTGCCGGTGACCACCGGGTCGGCGCCGGCCAGTTCGGCGGTCTCGGCGAGCGCTCCGCCGAGCACCGGGTGCGGGCTGACCTCCACGAACACGTGGTGGCCCTGCTCGACCAGCGCGGTGACGGCCGGCTCCAGCAGCACCGTCTCGCGCAGGTTGCGGTACCAGTAGCCGGCGTCGAGGCCGGTGGTGTCCTGCCACCGGGCGGTGACGGTGGAGAGGAAGGGGACGGGTGCGGCTGCGGGGCGGACCGGGCCGAGTGCGGCCATGATCTCGTCCTCGATGCGCTCCACCTGCGCCGAGTGGGAGGCGTAGTCGACGTCGATGCGCCGGACGCGTACGTCCTGGGACCGGGCGTGCGCCATCAGTTCCTCGAGGGCGTCCGGCTCGCCGGAGACCACCATGGCGGAGGGCCCGTTGACGGCCGCGAGGGACACGCGTCCCTCCCAGCGGGGCAGCCACTGCTCGATCTCGGCGCGCGGGACGGCGACCGACACCATGCCGCCGTCACCGGCGAGGGCGCGCAGCGCCTTGGCGCGCAGGGCGACGACCCGCGCGGCGTCGTCCAGGGACAGGGCCCCGGCCACGCAGGCGGCGGCGATCTCGCCCTGGGAGTGACCGACCACGGCGGCCGGCACCACTCCGTAGGAGCGCCACAGTTCGGCCAGCGACACCATCACGGCGAACAACACGGGCTGGATGACCTCGACCCCCTCCAGCGGGGAGCCCGAGCGGACGGTCTCGGTGATGGAGAAACCGGTGTACGGGGTGAGCGCGCGCTCGCACTCGTCCCAGCGGGCGGCGAACACCGGTGCGGTGTCCAGGAGTTCGGCGGCCATACCCGGCCACTGTCCGCCCTGTCCGGGGAAGACGAAGACGGGGCCGCGGCCGGCGGGGCGGACGGCCCCGGTGACCGCGGCGTCGGCGGGTTCGCCGGCGGCGATCGCCCGCAGTCCGGCGGCGAGCTCCTCGTATCCGTCGCCGAGGACCACGGCGCGGTGCTCGAAGCCGGAGCGGGAGGTGAGCAGCGCGTGTCCGACGGCGCCGACCGGCGCCTCCCGGTCGGCCTGCCGCTCGGCCAGCAGCGCGGCCTGGGCGGACAGCGCCTGCGGCGTACGGGCGGACAGCAGCCAGGGGGTGGCGCCCGAGCCCGCCGGGGCGGGGGCGGTCACGAGGTCCGCTTCCTGCGGTCCCTGCTCCAGGATGACGTGGGCGTTGGTGCCGCTGACGCCGAAGGACGAGACGCCCGCCCGGCGCGGGCGTCCGGTGTCCGGCCAGTCGCGGTTCTCGGTGAGCAGTTCCACGGCGCCGGCCGACCAGTCCACCTCGGGGGTGGGCTCGTCGACGTGCAGCGTCTGCGGCAGTACGCCGCGGCGCAGCGCCTGCACCATCTTGATCACACCGCCGACGCCGGCGGCGGCTCCGCTGTGCCCGATGTTGGACTTCAGCGAGCCCAGCCAGAGCGGGTGGCCGTCCGCACGGTCCCGGCCGTAGGTGGCCAGGAGGGCCTGCGCCTCGATGGGGTCGCCGAGGGTGGTGCCGGTGCCGTGGGCCTCCACGGCGTCGACGTCCGCGGCGGACAGGCCGGCCGCGGCGAGGGCCTGGCGGATCACCCGCTGCTGGGCGGGTCCGCTGGGGGCGGCGAGGCCGTTGGAGGCGCCGTCGGAGTTGATGGCGCTGCCTCGGACGGTGGCGAGGACGCGGTGTCCGTTGCGGCGGGCGTCGGAGAGGCGCTCGACGAGCAGGACACCGACGCCTTCGGCCCAGTTGGTGCCGTCGGCCGCGGCGGCGAAGGCCTTGCAGCGGCCGTCCGCGGCCAGGCCGCTCTGCCGGCCGAAGTCCACGAACGCGCCCGGGGTGGAGATGATCGACACGCCGGTGGCGATGGCGAGGTCGCACTCCCCCTTGTGCAGGGCGCCGACGGCCATGTGCAGGGCCACCAGCGAGGAGGAGCAGGCGGTGTCGACGGTGACCGCCGGGCCGTGCAGGCCGAGGGTGTAGGCGATGCGGCCGGACACGACGCTGGCCGCGGTGCCGGTCATGAGGTATCCGTCCGCCTCGGGGGCCCCGGCCAGCACCTGGCCGTAGTCCGAGCCGGCGGCTCCGGCGAACACGCCGGTACGGGTGCCGCGCAGGGCGGCGGGGTCGATGCCGGCGCCCTCCAGGGCCTCCCAGGAGACCTCCAGCAGCAGGCGCTGCTGGGGGTCCGTCGCCAGCGCCTCGCGCGGCGACATTCCGAAGAAGGAGGCGTCGAAGTCCGCGGCGTCGGGCAGGAAGCCGCCCTTCATGGACAGGTCGGAGCGGCGCAGCTCGGGCAGGTCCCAGCCGCGGTCCGCGGGGAAGTCGCCGACGCCGTCGCGGCCCGAGTGGACGAGGTCCCACAGGTCCTCGGGGTCGGCCACGCCCCCGGGGTAGCGGCAGGCCATGCCGACGATGACCACGGGGTCGTCGTCGTGGCGCGCGACCGCCGCGACCTCTTCCTCCTCCTGCTGCACGCCGGAGAGTTCGGCCCTCAGGTACGAGGCGACCGCCTCGGGGGTGGGGTGGTCGAAGACCAGGGTGGCGGACAGCCGCAGCCCGGTCTCGGCGGCGATGCCGTCCCGGAACCGCACGGCGGCCAGGGACTCGAAGCCCAGGTCACGGAAGGGGCGCAGCGGGTCGACGGCGTCGCCGGAGGAGTGGCCGAGAACGGCCGCCGCCTGGGCCCGCACCAGGTCCAGCAGGTCGTGATCGCGGCCGGCGCCGGGCGCGGAGCCCGCCCCGGCGGTGGTGGGCGTGGGCAGTGCCCGGACCGCGGGAAGGTCCGAGACCAGCGGGCGGGGGCCCCGGCCGGTCAGAACGGGATGGAACAGGGTCCAGTCCACGTCGACGATCGCGCAGACCGCCTCGTCCGCGTCCAGGGCGTGCCCCAGGGCCGTCAGCGCCCGCCGGGGAGCCATGGGCAGCAGCCCCGGCACGGCGGAGACCTCATCGGCACCGGGGGTCTGCCACGGGCCCCAGCCGACACAGGTGGCGTGCCGGCCGTCGAGCACCCGGCGCTCGGCCAGGGATTCCAGGGCGGCGTGCGCGATGGTGTGCACGACGTCCTCGTTGCCGCCCCAGGTACCGGCGACGGTGGACAGCAGGACGAAGTGGTCCAGGTCGGCGTCCCGGAACAGCTCCTCCAGGCGCGTCACCGTGATCAGGCGGTCTTCGACGGCGCGGACCAGCGCGGCCGGGTCGAGGTCGTCGACGGTGGACGGGCCGACCGGGTCGATGCCGCTCAGGTGCACGACGGCGGTGACCCCGAGCGGCGTCAGGGGGTCCGCACCGGTGGTGGGATCCCACTCGACGAGCGTGTACGGGTGGTCCTCCGCGGCTTCGGGGAGCGGCGCGCCGGGGCGGTGCGCCAGCACGATGCCGTGCTCGCCGCCCTCGGAGAGGGTCTCCAGCAGCTGCGGCGTCACGCCGGCCAGGTCACCGGTGACCAGGACGGTTCCGGCGGGGCGCCGCTCACGGCTGCGCCGGGGCGGCTGCGCGGGCCGCAGCTTCCTGGCGAACACTCCCGAGGGGCGTACGGCCAGTTCGTCCGCGTCGCCGGGCGAGGCCAGCACGGCCGCGAGGAGCCGCAGGGAGCGGGGGTCCAGGTCCGCCGGCAGGTCGACGACGCCACCGCCGGTGTGCGCCAGCCGGCCCAGCCCCCACAGCGGGGCCTGGGCCGCACCGGGCACGGCCTCGCTGTCGACGCCGACGGCGGCACGGGTGGCCGACCACAGCGGGGCGTCCAGCCCGGCTTCGGCCATGGCGCGCCGCAGTGTCACGGCGGCTTCCAGCGCCGAGGTGTCCGGCCGTGCGGGCAGGGCGAGCACACCCTCGGGGGATCCGCCCCCGGGCCGGGCGGCGCGCAGCCGCTCGGCGAGGGCCGCGGCGTCCTCGCCGCTGCGGTAGGTCAGCAGCGGCGTCGACTCGCCCAGGGCTTCGGCGACTCGGGCGCCGTCCTCCCCTTCGGGCGCGACGACCAGCCAGGGGGCACGCGGCCTCGCGCCGGCGTCGAAGCCCGTGTGCGGCGCCCAGCCGACGCCGTACCGCAGCCGGCCGGCCTCGTCGGCCGGTTCGGCGGCGCGCGGTGCGGCCGGGGTGGCGGGCAGCCAGTAGCGCTCGCGCTGGAAGGCGTACGTGGGCAGCTGGGCCGGGCGGGTGGCGCCGCGGGCGGTCAGCATGGCGCCCCAGTCCACTCCCACGCCGTGCACGTGCAGTTCCGCCAGCGCGGTCAGGAAGGTGCCGGGTTCGGACCGCTGGTGCTGCAGGGTGGGCACCAGCGCCATCTCGCGGCCCGCGTCCTGGAGGCAGTCACGGGCCATCGCGGTGAGGGCGCCGCCGGGGCCCAGTTCCAGGCAGGCGGTGACGCCCTGGGCCCCGAGCCAGCGGACCCCGTCCTGGAAGCGCACCGTCTCGCGGATCTGCCGGACCCAGTACTCGGGCCAGCTCATCTCCTCCGGGGAGAAGGGCGCACCGGTCAGGTTGGAGACCAGCGGGATACCGGGCCGGTGGTGTTCCAGGCCTTCGGCGACCTCGCGCAGCCGCTCCAGCATCGGTTCCATGTGGACGGAGTGCGCGGCGTGGCTGATCGGCAGCTTGCGGGTCTGGTGGCCGCGTTCGGCGCTGAGGGCTCGTACCCGCTCCACGGGCTCGGCGTCTCCGGAAAGCACGACCGCGCGCGGCCCGTTGACCGCCGCGAGGGTCACCCGGTCACCGACCCCGGCCTCCTCGACGAGGGCGGTCAGTTCCTCCTCGGACATCTCCAGGGCGACCATCGCGCCGTCGGTACGCAGGGTCTGCACGAGCCGCCCGCGGGCGGCGACGAGGGTGCAGGCGTCCTCGAGCGAGAGGACTCCGGCACAGTGGGCGGCGGCGAGTTCTCCCGTGGAGTGGCCGAGGACGAAGTCGGGTGTGACACCCGCGTGCTCGACGAGCCGGAACAGCGCGACCTCGAGGGCGAAGACCGCGGCGAGGGCGTATCCGGTCTGCTGCATCAGGGGCAGGCCGTCCTCGACCCGACCGTCGAGGATGTCGGCGAGGGGGTAGGCCAGTTGCGGGTCGAGCAGGGCGCGCACCTCGTCGAAGGCCTGCGCGAACACCGGGAACGTGTCGTACAGCTCGCGTCCGACACCGACGCGCTGCGAGCCCTGTCCGGTGAAGAGGAAGGCGACCGGGCCGGCCGGCGCGGTGCGACCGCGGACGACCCGGGGGTGCGCGTCGCCGGCGCCGAGGGCGGCCAGTGCGGCCAGCAGCTCCTCGTGGTCGGCGCCGAGGACGACGGCGCGGTGGGTGAGCTGGGCGCGGGCGGTGGCCAGGGAGTGGGCGATGTCCAGGGGCCGTACCGGACCGCTGTCCTGGGCGTACCGCTGCAGGCGCCGGGCCTGGGCCCGCAGGCCGTCCGCGTCGGCCGCCGACACCATCCACGGAAGGGGGGCGGCGGGTGAGGTGTCGGCCGGGGCGCCGGCGTCCGCGCCGGGCGCTTGTGTCGTCGTCTCGTGTTCGAGGACGACGTGGGCGTTGGTGCCGCTGATGCCGAAGGAGGAGACGGCGGAGCGACGCGGCCGGCCGGTCTGCGGCCAGGCCTGTTCGTCGGTCAGCAGCCGGACGGCGCCCGCCTGCCAGTCGGCCTGTGCGGTCGGTTCGTCCACGTGCAGGGTGCGCGGCAGCACCCCGTGCCGCATGGCCTCCACCATCTTGATCACACCGGCGAGGCCGGCGGCGGCCTGGGTGTGGCCGATGTTGGACTTGACGGAGCCGAGCCACAACGGCTCGTCGCCGGCCCGGTCCTGGCCGTAGGTGGCCAGCAGCGCCTGGGCCTCGATGGGGTCGCCGAGCCGGGTGCCGGTGCCGTGCGCCTCGACCGCGTCGACCTGGCCCACGCTGAGCTGGGCGTCCGCGAGCGCCTTGCGGATGACACGGCGCTGGGCGGGACCGTTGGGCGCGGCCAGGCCGTTGGAGGCGCCGTCCTGGTTGACGGCGGTGCCACGGATCGTCGCCAGGACGGGCAGGCCCTGCTCGCGAGCCGTGGACAACGGCTGCAGCAGGAGCATGCCGACGCCCTCGCCCCAGCCGGTGCCGTCCGCGGCGGCGGCGAACGCCTTGCAGCGGCCGTCGCCCGCCATGCCGCCCTGTTCGGCCATCTCCGCGAACAGGTTGGGCTCCGCCATCACGGCGGCGGCGCCGACCAGGGCGAAGGAGCACTCCCCCGCACGCAGGGCACGGACCGCGAGGTGCAGGGCGACCAGCGAGGAGGAACACGCGGTGTCGATGGTGATCGCGGGCCCTTGCAGGCCGAGCGAGTAGGAGATGCGGCCGGAGGCGACGCTGCTCGTCGTCCCGGTCAGGACGAGCCCCTTGACCTCTTCCAGGAGTTCGCTGTCGCGCGGGCCGTACTTCTGGTCGGCCATGCCGATGAAGACACCGCCCTCGGTGCCCCGCCTGGAGGTGGGGTCGACACCGGCCCGTTCCAGGGCTTCCCAAGCGGTCTCCAGCAGCAGGCGCTGCTGCGGGTCCATCGCCAGGGCCTCGCGCGGCGAGATGCCGAACAGCCCCGCGTCGAAGTCACCGGGGTCGGTGAGGAAGCCGCCCGCCAGGCGGAAGTCGCCCCGCAGGTGGTCGGTGCGCCAACCGCGGTCGGCGGGGAACGCGCCGATCGCGTCGCCGCCCGCGTGCACGAACTCCCACAGCTCCTCGGGGGAGGCGATCCCGCCGGGGAAGCGGCACGCCATCGACACGATCGCGATGGGCTCCGACGCCCCAGCTTCGAGTTCCTGCACCCGCTGTCGGGTCCGCTTCAGGTCTGCGGTCACCCGCTTGAGATAGTCGACGATCTTGTCGTCAGTCGCCACTGGGATCAGCTCCATGGTCTTAGGCGAGATCGCCGAATTCGCTGTCGATGAACGCGAGCAGTTCTGCCGCGGTGGCCGTTTCGAGGGAGGAGTCCTCGCTGTCGGCGGTGGCCGGTGCGGACCCGGCCTCGAGCTTGCGGAGGATGCGGCGCAGTCGTGCCGCCACCTCGTCGTGGGAGCCGTCGCCGGTGCCGATCGCCTCGATGCCCGCTTCGAGGCGTTCGAGCTCGCCCATGACCTGGAGCACCGGGTCATGACGCGGGGGTGCGGCGAGTTCGAGCAGGTGCTCGGTGAGCGCGGCCGGTGTCGGGTGGTCGAAGACCAAGGTCGCCGGGACGGCCAGGGAGGTGGCCGTCCGCAGGTGGTTGCGGAGTTCGACCGCCGTGAGCGAGTCGAATCCGAGCGCCTTGAACGCCTGGTCGGAGTCGATCTCGTCGGCGGAGCCGTGGCCCAGTACGGCCGCGGTGTGCTCGCGCACCAGGTCCAGGACGAGCCGGTGCCGCTCCGCGGGGGACAGCGGGGCGAGCCTGTCCGTCAGTGACGCCGGGGCGGCCTCGCCCGCCACGCGGGTCACCGTGGCGGTGGCCGCCGAGCGCCGGACCCGTACGAGTTCGCGCAGTACGGCCGGCACGGGCCGGTCCGCGTGGTGTGCCCGCAGCCCGGCCAGGTCGAGCTTGACCGGGACGACCGCCGGGACGCCGCCGAGCACGCCGCTGTCGAACAGGGCCAGGCCCTCCTCGCTGCCGAGCGGGGCGACGCCGGAGCGGCTCATGCGCCGCAGGTCGCGCTCGTCGAGGCTGCCGGTCATACCGCTGGCCTCACCCCACAGGCCCCAGGCCAGGCTCGTGGCCGGCAGGCCCTGCGCGTGCCGGTACTCGGCCAGCGAGTCCAGGAACGCGTTGGCGGCCGCGTAGTTGCCCTGGCCCGCCGCGCCGAGCGTGGCCGACGCGGACGAGAACAGGGCGAACATCCGGGGTGCCAGGTGCTCGGTGAGACGGTGCAGGTTCCAGGCACCGTCCACCTTCGGGTGCAGTACGGCGTTCAGCCGCTGCGGGTCCAGGGCGGAGACGACCCCGTCGTCGGTGACGCCTGCGGCGTGTACGACGCCGGCCAGTGAATGCTCCGCGGTGATCGAGTCCAGGAGCCGGCCGAGTGCCTCCTCGTCGCCCGCGTCACAGGCCGCGACCCGTACCTGCGCGCCCAGTTCGGCGAGTTCGGTGCGCAGCTGCTCCACGGCAGGGGTGTCCGTGCCGCGCCGTCCGGTCAGCGTCACGTGACGAAGGCCGTGTTCCACGACGAGGTGCCGCGCCAGCAGGGTGCCGAGGGTGCCCGTACCACCGGTGATCAGGACGGTCTCGCCCGCCTCGAAGGAGGTGGTGGGGAGGGTCAGTACCGCCTTGCCGGTGATGGTGGCCTGGCTCAGCGCCCGGAAGGCGTCCTCCGCGTCGCGGATGTCCCAGGTGGTGACCGGAAGCGGAACCAGCGAACCGCGGTCGAACAGTTCGGCGAGGTGGGTGAGGATCTCGCCGATGCGGTCCGGGCCGGCGTCACCGAGGTCGAAGGCCCGGTAGCGCACACCCGGGTGCTCGTCGGCGATCCGCGCGGGGTCGCGCGGATCGGTCTTGCCCATCTCCACGAAGCGGCCGCCGCGCGGCATCAGACCGAGGGAAGCGTCGATGAACTCGCCCGCGAGCGCGTTCAGTACGACGTCCACACCGGCGCCGTCCGTCGCCGTCCGGAAGGCGTCGGCGAAGTCCAGCGTCCGGGAGGAGGCGATGTGCGCGCGGTCCAGCCCGTCGGCGAGCAGGGTCTCCCACTTGGGTTCACTGGCGGTGCCGAACACCTCGGCGCCCAGGTGCCGGGCCAGTTGCACGGCCGCCATGCCCACGCCGCCTGCGGCGGCGTGGACGAGCACCGACTCGCCGGCGCTCAGCCCGGCCAGGTCGACCAGGCCGTAGTAGGCCGTCAGGAAGGCGACCGGCGTCGCTGCCGCGGATGCGAAGGACCATCCCCGCGGCATCCGCACGAGCACCCGGCGGTCGGCGACCGCGGTGGGTCCGAACGCGCCGGCGACCATCCCCATCACGCGGTCGCCCGGCACCAGGTCGCTCACGCCGGGCCCTGTCTCCAGGACCACGCCGGCGCATTCCGTACCGAGCTCCGCCCGGCCCGGGTACATGTCCAGGGCGATCAGCACGTCCCGGAAGTTCATGCCCGCCGCACGGACCGCGATGCGCACCATGCCCTCGGCGAGCGGGGCCTTCGCCTCGTCGCAGGGCACCAGGGCCAGGTTGTCCAGCGTGCCGCGCCCGGTGCTGTCCAGCCGCCACGGGCCGGGGGGCACCGTCAGGGACGCGCCCGTGGAGGGACGTGTCAGCCGGCGGGCGTAGAGCCCTCCCTGACGTACGGCCACCTCGGGCTCGCCCCGGTGCACCGCCTCGACGACGTGTGCCGGATCCGGCAGGGCGTCGTCGAGGTCGATCAGGAAGATGCGGTCGGGGTTCTCCGTCTGGGCCGAGCGGACCAGGCCGGACACCGTCGCGTGGGCGAGCCTGACCGGGGCCGGCGCTGCCGGTACGGCGGCCGCGTGGCGGGTGGCGATCACGAGGGGGCTGTCGGCCGGCCGGTCGTCGGCCAGCCACCGCTGGAGCAGGTCCAGGGCCCACTCGGCGGCGCGGCGTGCCGCGCCGGCGGCGTCGGCGCCGTCCGTGCTCTCCTCCGGGCACCGCACCACGACCGGGCCGGGCTCCTGGGTGCCGTCGGCGAGCGCCGCGGCGTAGGCCGCGAGGTCGGGGTGATGGCGCCAGGGGCCGTCCAGCGGTTCGCCGAGCAGGACGCAGCCGGCCGATTCCGGTGCGACGAGGGGGCCGTCCAAGGGCACCCAGCCCGTGGCGAACAGCGCGTCGCCCGTCGTCGGTGCCGTCTGCGCGCCGCGCAGCCGCTCCGGCGAGACGGGCCGCATGACCAGCGAGTCGATGGAGACGACCGGGCGGCCGTCCGCGTCGGCGGCGTGCAGCGTGATGGTGCCGTCGTCGGCGCGGACCAGGCGGACCCGCAGCAGGTCGGCGCCGACCGCGTGGACCCGTACTCCGCCCCAGGAGAAGGGCAGGCGGGCCGATCCCGGCTCGTCCTCGGCCCGGGCGGCCGGCCCCAGCGCGTGCAGGGCCGCGTCCAGCAGGGCCGGGTGGACGCCGAAGCCGCGGGCGTCGCCGCCGTCGCCCGGCAGGCGCACCTCGGCGAAGACCTCGTCGCCGCGCCGCCAGGTCCCGTACAGCCCCTGGAAGAGCGGGCCGTAGTCGAAGCCGGCGTCGACGAGCCCGTCGTAGAAGCCGTCCAGGTCGACGGGCTCGGCACCGGCCGCCGGCCAGACGTCGAGGCCGCCGGGCGCGGTGAAGGCGGGGTCGGCCGGGGCGAGCAGGCCCTCGGCGTGCCGCGTCCAGGCGGACTCCTCCTCCTTGGTGTCCGGCTGGGTGTACACGGCGACCGGGCGGCAGCCGGTGGCGTCGGGCGCCTCGAGGACGAGGCGCAGCCGTACGGCCGCGTTCTCGGCCAGTGCCAGCGGGGCGGCCAGCGTCAGTTCCCTCAGTTCGCCGCAGCCGACGCGCTCACCCGCCCAGCAGGCGAGGTCGACGAAGGCGGTGCCCGGCACGAGGACGGTGCCCAGCACCGTGTGCTCGCCCAGCCACGGGTGCGTGCTCAGGGACAGGCGGCCGGTGGCCAGTACCCCGTCGCCCTGCGGCGAGGGGAGCCAGGCCGTCAGCAGCGGGTGGCCGGCCTCGGCCAGGCCGGCCGCCGTCAGGTCCCCGGCGGGCCGGTCGGGCAGCGGCCAGAAGTGCTTGCCCTGGAAGGCGTAGGTCGGCAGTTCCACGGTGCGCGCGTCGTGTCCGGTGAACGCGGACGTCCAGTCCACGTCGGTGCCGTGCACCGACCCCGTCGCCAGGGCGTGCAGCAGCGAGGCGGCCTCGGGCCGGTCGGCCCGCAGCACGGGGACGCACACGGCGGCGCTCTCGCCCGCCTCGTCGAGGACCTCCTCCGCCATGGCGGTCAGCGCGCCGCCGGGGCCGAGTTCCAGGAACGTCCCGATACCGGCGTCGCGTGCGGTCGCGACGCCGTCGGCGAAGCGCACGGCCTCGCGGACGTGCCGGACCCAGTAGTCGGGGGTGGTCAGTTCCGCGCCCGCGACGGTGCCCGTCAGGTTCGACACGACGGGTACGGCCGGCGCGCGGAACTCCACCGTGGCCAGCACCTCGGCGAACTCGGCCAGCATCGGTTCCATCCGGGCCGAGTGGAAGGCGTGGCTGACCGTCAGGCGCTTGGTGCGCCTGCCCTCTTCGGCGAAGGTCCGGGCCAGTGCCGTCACCGGCTCCTCGTCACCGGACAGCACCACCGAGCGGGGGCCGTTGACCGCGGCGACCGATACGCCCTGCGGCAGTCCGGGCAACTCGCCCTCGGCCGCCTGCACCGCCAACATCGCGCCGCCCCTGGGCAGCGCCTGCATCAGCCTGCCCCGCGCGGCGACGATCCGGCAGGCGTCCGGCAGGCTCCACACCCCGGCCACGTAGGCCGCGGTGAGCTCGCCGATCGAGTGCCCGAGCAGGATGTCCGGCCGCACGCCCCACGAGCGCACGAGCTCGGACAGGGCGACCTCCAGGGCGAACAGCCCGGCCTGGGTGTGGACGGTCTCGGCCAGTGCGGCGCCGTCGGTGAACACGACCTCCTTCACCGGACGGTCCAGCAGCAGGTCGAGCTGTGCGCACACCTCGTCGAAGGCCGAGGCGAACACCGGGTGGGCGTCGTACAGTTCCCGGCCCATCCCCTCGCGCTGCGAGCCCTGCCCGGAGAAGAGGAACGCCGTCCCGCCCTCGGCGGCGACGCCCTGCACCACGCCGGCGGCGGAGGTGCCGTCGGCGAGCGCCGTCAGGGCCGCCGCGAAGCCGTCGCGGTCCGCGGCCGTCACGACCGCGCGGTGCTCCAGCTGGGCCCGCGTCGCCGCCAGGGAGAAGCCGATGTCACCGACCGGCAGGTCGGTGGCGCCGACGTACGCGGCCAGCCGCCGGGCCTGGGCCTTCAGCGCGCCCGCGGAGCGGGCCGAAACGGACCACGGCACCGGGCCGCGGGGCTGCGGCGCGCGCTCGGGCCGCGGGTCCTGCGCGGTGGCCGGCGCCTGTTCCAGGATCACGTGCGCGTTGGTGCCGCTGATGCCGAACGCCGACACGCCCGCTCGGCGGGGGCTGTCCGTACGCGGCCACTGCCGGCCCTCGGTCAGCAGCTCCACCGCGCCGGACGACCAGTCGACCTCCGGGGTCGGCTCGTCCACGTGCAGCGTGGCCGGCAGCATGCCGTGCCGCAGCGCCAGCACCGACTTGATCACGCCGGCCACGCCCGCGGCGGCCTGGGTGTGGCCGATGTTCGACTTCACCGAGCCGAGGTGGAGCGGGCGGCCCTCGGTCCGGCCCTGGCCGTAGGTCGCGAGCAGTGCCTGCGCCTCGATCGGGTCGCCCAGCGAGGTGCCCGTACCGTGCGCCTCCACCAGGTCCACGTCGGTGACGGAGACGTTCGCGTCGGCCAGCGCCTGCCGGATCACCCGCTGCTGCGAGGGGCCGTTGGGCGCGCTGAGGCCGTTGGAGGCCCCGTCGGAGTTGACCGCCGAGCCGCGTACGACCGCCAGCACCTCGTGGCCGCGGCGGCGTGCCTCGGAGAGGCGCGTCAGGACCAGGACGCCGACGCCCTCGCCCCAGCCGGTGCCGTCGGCACCGGCCGCGAAGGCCTTGCAGCGTCCGTCCGGGGCCAGTCCGCCCTGCCGGGCGAACGCGTCGAAGGCGTTGGGGGTGGCCATGACGGCCACGCCGCCGGCGAGGGCCAGCTCGCACTCGCCGTTGCGCAGGGACTGCGCCGCGAGGTGGAGGGCCACCAGCGAGGAGGAGCAGGCCGTGTCCACGGTCAGGGCCGGGCCCTCCAGGCCCAGGGTGTAGGCGATCCGCCCGGACAGGACGCTGCCGACGGCTCCGGTCAGCGCGTAGTCCTGTCCGCCCTCCATGGAGGTCAGCAGGGTGCCGTAGTCGTGCGATCCCGCGCCGACGAAGACGCCGGTGCGGCTGCCGCGCAGGGACAGGGCGTCCAGGCCGGTCCGCTCCAGTGCCTCCCAGGAGGTCTCCAGCAGCAGGCGCTGCTGGGGGTCCATCGCGAGGGCCTCGCGGGGGGATATCCCGAAGAAGGCCGCGTCGAACCGGGCGGCGTCCGGGAGGAAGCCGCCGGTCTGGGAGAACGCCGCGTCGGCGGGGACGTCCCAGTGGCGGTCGGTGGGGAAGTTCCCGATGCCGTCCTTGCCGGCCGCGACCAGGTCCCACAGTCCTTCGGGCGAGTTCGCCCCGCCGGGGAACCGGCAGGCCATCCCGACGATCACCACGGGGTCGCCTTCGGCTGAGGCGGCGGACGGCGCGGACACCGCGTCGGCGGGGCGGTCCTCGCCCAGCAGCAGGGTCCGCAGCTCGGCCGCGGCCGCGAGCGGGGTGGGGTGGTCGAAGACGAGGGTGGCGGGCAGTCGTACCCCGGTGGCCGACGCGAGCCGGTTGCGCAGGTCGACGGCGGTCAGCGAGTCGAAACCGAGGTCCTTGAAGGGCTTCGCCGGTGCGACGGCCTCGGCTCCCGCGTGTCCCAGGGCCAGGGCCGCGGAGGTCCGCACGAGGTCCAGCAGGACGCGGTCGCGCTCCGTGGCGGTCAGCCCGGCGAGCTGCGCGGCGAGCGGGGACCCGCCGGCCGGGGATTCGGCGGCGACGGCAGGGGCCGCCTCCGGGATCTCGTCGAGCAGGGGCCGTCGCCGGGCCGCTGTGAACGTCTCGGTGAAGCGTCCCCAGTCCATGTCGGTGACGGTCAGGGCGGTTTCGTCGTGGTCGAGCGCCTGCTGGAGCGCGCCGATCGCCCGGTCCGGGTCCATCGAGCGCACCCCGCCGCGGGCCAGTTCCCGCGCCAGGTCGTCGTCGACCATGCCGCCGCCGGCCCAGCTGCCCCAGGCCATCGACGTGGCGACGAGGCCGCGCCTGCGGCGGTCGGCCGCGAGCGCGTCGGCGTAGGCGTTGGCGGCCGCGTAGGCGGCCTGTCCGGCGCTGCCCCAGACGGCGGCGCCGGAGGAGAACAGCACGAAGGCGTCGAGGTCGTGAGCGGCCAGCAGTTCGTCCAGGTGGCGGGCGCCGTCGGCCTTGGCGGCCACGACGTCCGCCCACTGGGCGAGGGTGGTGTCGGTCAGCGCGGCGAAGCGGGTGACACCCGCGGTGTGCACCACCGCGGTGACGGGGAACCCGTCCGGGACGCCGGCCAGGGCCTCGGCCAGCCCGTCGCGTTCGGCCACGTCGCAGGCGGCGACCGTGACGTCGGCCCCCAGCTCGCGCAGCTCCGCGACCAGGTCGTCCGCACCCTCGGCGGCCATCCCCCTCCTGCTGGTCAGCAGGAGGTGTCCGGCGCCCTCGCGGGCCAGCCAGCGGGCGACCCGGGCGCCCAGGGCGCCGGTGCCGCCGGTGACCACCACGGTGCCGTCCGGGCGGGGCCGCCAGCGGCGGTTCGGCCTGGCGCGGTCCAGCGGGGCGCGCACGAGGCGGCGGACGTAGAGTCCGGCGCCGCGCAGGGCGTACTCCTGTTCGTCCCCGCTCGCGCCGAGGACGGTGCGCAGCAGTGCGGCGGCCCGGTCGTCGAGTACGGACGGCAGGTCGACGAGTCCGCCCCAGGTCTCGGGGCCCTCCAGCCCGGCGACCCGGCCCAGTCCCCAGAACTGGGCCTGTTGCGGCGCGCGGACCTGGTCCGACCTTCCGGTGCCGACGGCGCCCCGGGTCAGGCACCACAGCGGTGCGTCGATCCCGGCGTCCCGCAGCGCGGACAGCAGGGTCAGGGTTCCCGCGACGCCCGCGGGGACCGCGGGGTGCTCGGGGTGCGGACGGGTGTCGAGTCCCAGCAGGGACACCACCGCGGTCCAGGCGGTGCCTTCCGAGGAGCGCAGGACCTCCGGGGAGAAGGGCGCGTCCGGGAGTACGACGGTGACGTGCTCGCCGAGGGCGGCGCGGGCCCAGCGGGCCTCCTCGCCGTCCGGGTCCGCGGTCACCAGCAGCCAGGTGCCGGACGGGGCTGGCGCGGCGGCCTGTGCCACCGGCGTCCAGGAGACGCGGTAGCGCCAGCTGTCCGCCAGGGCGGAGTCCTTGCGCCTGCGGCGCCAGCCGGAGAGGGCCGGGAGCAGGGGCCGGAGCGACTGTCCGTCCTGGACGTCGAGTTCGGCCGCCACGGCGTCCAGGTCGCCGCGTTCGACGGCCTGCCACAGCTCGGCGTCGTCGTCCCCCGGGCCCGCGGCGGCCGTGGCCGCGACGGAGTCGGGCCAGAAGCGGCTGCGCTGGAAGGGATAGGTCGGCAGCTCGGCGCGGGGGGCACCGGTGGCGCCGAGCACCGCGGTCCAGTCGACGCCGGTGCCACGGACGTACGCCTCGGCCAGCGAGGCCGCGAAGCGGTCGGGGCCGCCTTGGTCCCGGCGCAGGGTGCCCACGGCGGCGGCTGCGCTGCCGGTCGCGTCGATGGCGTCCTGCACGGCGGGAACGAGCACCGGGTGCGGGCTGACCTCGACGAACACGTCGTGGCCTTGGGCGAGGAGGTCCTCGACGACCGGCCCGAACAGCACCGGCCGGCGGAGGTTGCGGTACCAGTAGCCGGCGTCGAGGCCGGCCGTGTCGAGCGGACCGCCCGTCGTGGTGGAGTGGAACGGGATCTCTCCCGTGCGCGGCGCGATACCGGCCGTCAGCTCGGCGAGCCGCTCCTCGATCCGCTCCACGTGGGCGGAGTGGGAGGCGTAGTCGACGGGGATGCGGCGGGCGCGGACCCCGTCGGCCTCGCAACCGGCCAACAGCTCCGCCAGCGCCTGCGGGTCGCCGGAGACGACGGTGGACCTGCGGCTGTTGTTCGCCGCGACGGAGATCCTGCCGTCCCAGCGGGAGATCCGCTCGGCCGTGTCGGCCGGGGACAGGGCCACGGACACCATGCCGCCGTGCCCGGAGAGTTCCTCGGCGATCAGTTTGCTGCGCAGGGTCACGAGGGCGGCGCCGTCGTCGAGCGAGAGCGCGCCGGCCACGCAGGCCGCGGCGATCTCGCCCTGGGAGTGGCCGACCACGGCGGCCGGCTCGACGCCGCAGGACCGCCACAGGCCCGCGAGGGAGACGCCCACGGCCCACGAGGCGGGCTGTACGACGTCCACCCGGTCCAGGCCGGGGGCGCCGTCGCCGGCGCGGATCACGTCGGCCAGCGACCAGTCGGTCAGGGGGGCGAGCGCTTCGGCGCAGCGGTCCATCCACTGCGCGAACACCGGCGAGGACTCCCACAGTCCGGCGGCCATGCCGGCCCACTGGGCGCCCTGGCCGGGGAAGACGAAGACGGTCCGGCCGCGGGTGTCGGCGGTGCCGCGCACCACGCGCGGGTCGCCCTCGCCGCGGGCCAGCGCGCCGAGCGCCGGCAGGTGCGCGCCGGTGTCGTCGGCGAGTACGACCGCCCGCTCCTCCCAGGTCGCCCGGGTCGTGACGAGGGAACGGCCGATGTCGGCCGCGGGCGCCTCGGGCATCCGGTCGAGCAGACGCGCGGCCTGTTCCCGCAGCGCCTGACCGGACTTGGCGCTGAGCACCCAGGGAAGTGCCGGGGAGCCGAGTACGGACGGTCGCGCGTCCGGCAGTTCCGCGGGCTCGCCGGCGGGCGGCGCCTGCTCCAGGATCACGTGCGCGTTGGTGCCGCTGACGCCGAAGGCGGACACCGCCGCGCGGCGCGGGCGGCCCGGCGCGAGCCACGGCCGGTTCTCGGTGAGCAGCTCGACGGCGCCCCCGGACCAGTCCACCTCGGGGGTGGGCTCGGTGGCGTGCAGCGTGCGCGGGAGCTGTTCGTGGCGCAGCGCCAGGAGCAGCTTCAGGATGCCGGCCATGCCGGCGGCGGCCTGGGTGTGCCCGATGTTGGACTTCACCGAACCGAGGTACAGCGGGCGGTCGGCGGGCCGGTCCTGGCCGTAGGTGGCCAGGAGGGCCTGCGCCTCGATCGGGTCGCCGAGCGCCGTACCCGTACCGTGCGCCTCCACGGCGTCCACGTCGCGGGGGGCGAGGCCGGCCTCGGCCAGGGCCTGGCGGATCACCCGCTGCTGCGCGGGCCCGTTGGGCGCGCTGAGGCCGTTGGAGGCGCCGTCCTGGTTGACGGCGCTGCCCCGGACGACGGCCAGGACGTCGTGGCCTCGGCGGCGGGCGTCCGAGAGGCGTTCCACCAGCACGATGCCGACGCCCTCGCCCCAGCCGGTGCCGTCCGCGCCCGAACCGAACGCCTTGCAGCGCCCGTCCACGGCGAGACCGCGCTGCCGGGAGAACTCCACGAAGATGTCCGGGGTGGACATCACCGTCACGCCGGAGGCCAGCGCGAGGTCGCACTCGCCGGCGTGCAGCGCCTGGACGGCGAGGTGCAGCGCCACCAGGGACGAGGAGCAGGCGGTGTCCACGGTCATCGCGGGGCCTTCGAGGCCCAGGGTGTAGGCGATGCGCCCGGACAGCACGCTGGAGGCGGTGCCGGTGAGCACGTGGCCTTCGACGTCCGCCGAGCCCAGGAGGGTGGCGTAGTCCTGGCCGTTGGTGCCGACGAACACGCCCGTGCGGCTGCCCTGCAGGGTCGTCGGGTCGATCCCGGCGCGTTCCAGGACCTCCCAGGAGGACTCCAGCAGGAGCCGCTGCTGCGGGTCCATCGCCAGGGCCTCGCGCGGCGAGATCCCGAAGAAGGAGGCGTCGAAGCCGGCCACGTCGGAGAGGAAGCCGCCCTCGCGGACGTAGCTGGTGCCCGCCCGGCCCGGGTCGGGGCTGTAGAGCTCGTGGAGGTTCCAGCCGCGGTCCGACGGGAAGGCGCCGATGGCGTCCCGCCCGTCGAGGACGAGCTGCCACAGGTCCTCCGGGGAACGGACGTCGCCCGGGAAACGGCAGGCGGCCGCCACGATCACGATCGGATCGTCGTGGTCGCGCACCGCTACGGAGCGTTCCACGGCTCCCGCGGAGGTCCCCTCGACGGCGGTGGCGAGGTGCTCGACCAGCCGTTGCGGTGTGGGGTGGTCGAAGACCAGACCGGGCGACAGCCGCCTCCCGGTGGCCGCGGCGAGCCGGTTGCGGAACTCGACGCCGATCAGCGAGTCGAAGCCGAGGGTGCGGAAGGTCCGGTCCTCCTGGATCCGGGCCGTGGCCGGCAGGCCCAGGACGGCCGCGGCCTCGGCGGCGACCAGCTGCGCGAGGGCACGGCGCAGCTCCTGCCCGGCGAGGCCGGCGAGCCGGCCCGCCGAGGTGTCCGCGCCGGCCCGTGCGGTGTCCTGCGGGGGCCGGCGGGCCCCGGCGATGCTGTCGAACAGCGTGGTGGGCCGGCCCGGGCCGGAGCCCGCGCAGCGGTCCCAGTCGATGTCGGCGACGGTCACGGCGCTCTCGCCGTCGTCGAGGACGCGGCGCAGTTCGGTCAGGGCCGCGGCGGGGTCGAGGGGGACCAGCCCGGTGCGCGCCAGCTGGCGTCGCACGGCCTCCGTGTCGGCGGCCATACCGGCGCCGGACCAGGAGCCCCAGGCCACCGAGGTGGCGGGCAGGCCGAGCTGGGCACGGTGTACGGCGAGCGCGTCCAGGTAGGCGTTGGCGGCCGCGTAATTACCCTGTCCGGCCAGGCCCACGGTGCCCGCGAAGGAGGAGAACAGCACGAACGCGGACAGGTCGAGGTCGCGGGTGAGCTCGTGCAGGTGCCGTGCCCCGTCCGCCTTGGGCCCGGCGACCGCGGAGAACCGACCGGGGGTGAGCGCGTCGAGCACTCCGTCGTCCAGGACGCCCGCGGCGTGCACGACGGCGGTCAGGGGTCGGTCGGCCGGGATCGCGGAGATGAGGCCCGCCAGGGCCTGTCGGTCGGCGACGTCGCAGGCGGCGACCGTCACCTCGGTGCCCCGTTCGCGCAGCCGCGCGACCAGTTCCCCGACGCCTTCGGCCTCCGGGCCGCGCCTGCTGGTCAGCAGCACGTGGCGGGCGCCCTCGTCGGCGAGCCAGTGGGCGAGGTGGGCGCCGAGCGCCCCCGTGCCGCCGGTCACCAGGACGGTGCCGTCGACGCCGGCGATGCCGTCGATGCCGGAGCGCTCGGCGCGGGCGTCGTCACCGCGGCCGGAGTGGCGCACCAGCCGCCGCGCGAAGAGACCCGCGGTACGGACGGCCACCTGGTCCTCGCCGGTGGCGCCGGACAGCGCCGCGCCCAGCCGGGTGCGGGCACGCTCGTCCAGTACGGCGGGCAGGTCGACGAGAGCGCCCCAGCGCTCGGGCTGTTCCAGGGCCGCGACCCGGCCCATGCCCCACATCTGTGCCTGCTCCGGCGCCTCCAGAGCGTCGGAGGGGCTCACGGACACGGCGCCGCGGGTCAGGCACCACAGACGGCTTTCGCCGCCCAGGTCGGCCATCGCCCCGAGCACCACGGCGGTGGCGGCCACGCCCGAGGCCGGCGTGCCGTCCAGGGCGAGCAGCGACACCACGCCGCCCGCGTCCTCGCCGAGCGCCGTGCGCAGTGCGTCCGCGATCTCCGCCCGGTCGGGCTCGGCCGCGTCGACCGCGACCACGGCGGGGTGGGCGCCGTGCTCGCGCAGCGCCTGCGCCACGCCGTCCACGGTGGCCTCGTCGAGCCCGCCGGCGGGGACCACCAGGGCCCAGGTGCCGGTCGTCGCGGGGCGGGCGCCGTCCGGTACGGACGTCCAGGCCGCGCGGTAGCGCAGGGAACCGGCCGCGGCCGGGCCACGGCCCACGGCCGGGGCGAGCCAGTAGCGCTCGTGCTGGAAGGCGTAGGTGGGCAGGTCGGTGCGCCGGGCCCCGTACGGGGCGAACAGGGCGGGCCAGTCGACGGCCGTACCGGCGGCGTGCAGGCGGCCGGCCGCGGTCATCGCGGCCCGGGCCTCGTCGTCGCCTCCCCGCAGGACGGGTACGGCGGTGACGTCCGCGTCGCGGCCCGCGTCCGCGAGGATCTCCTCGGCCATCGCGGTCAGCGGACCGCCGGGGCCGAGTTCGAGCAGCTTGTCCACGCCCCGGCCCAGCGCCGTCGTGACGGCGTCGGCGAAGCGGACGGTCTCGCGGGCATGGCGCACCCAGTAGTCCGGGGTGAGCAGTTCGTCGCCCGCGACCCCGCCGGTCAGGCCGGAGACGACGGGGGTCCTCGGCCGGTGGAACTCCACCGAGGCGAGCACATCGGCGAACTCCGCCAGCATCGGGTCCATCCGGGCGGAGTGGAAGGCGTGGCTGACGACGAGCCGCTTGGTGCGGCGTCCCTGCCCGGCGAAGTCCCTCACGAGCGCGTCCACGGCGCTCTCGTCGCCCGACAGCACCAGCGAGCGGGGTCCGTTGACGGCGGCGAGGGACACCCCCGCCGGCAGCGGCGGCAGTTCGTCCTCGGTGGCCTGCACCGCGGCCATCGCGCCGCCCGCGGGCAGCGCCTGCATCAGGCGGCCGCGGGCCGCCACGACGCGGCAGGCGTCCGGCAGCGTCCACACACCGGCGACATGGGCGGCCGCCAGCTCGCCGATCGAGTGGCCCAGCAGCACGTCCGGGCCGATGCCCCAGGAAGCGACCAGGTCGAACAGCGCGACTTCCAGCGCGAACAGCGCGGGCTGGGCCCACTCGGTCCGGTCCAGCGCCTCCGGGTCGCCGAACACGACGTCCTTCAGCGAGCGTCCCAGCAGCGGGTCCAGTTCCGCGCACACCTCGTCGAAGGACGCGGCGAACACCGGCTGGCTCTCGTACAGTTCGCGCCCCATGCCGGGACGCTGCGATCCCTGGCCGGTGAAGAGGAAGGCGGTCGGTCCGCCCTCGCGCGCCGCGGCGCGCACCACTCCCGCGGCGCTCCCGCCGGTGGCGAGCGCGGCCAGCTGGGTCAGGAACTCGTCGCGGTCCGCGGCCGTCAGCACCGCCCGGTGCTCCAGGCCCGCCCGGGTGACGGCCAGCGACAGGCCCACGTCCGCCGGACGTGGCTCCCGCGTCCGGACGTGCTCGGCCAGCCGCAGCGCCTGTTCCCGCAGCGCCTCCTCGGAACGGGCCGAGAGCACCCACGCGACGGCGCCGGCCGGCTCACCGGCGGGCTCGTCCCGCTCCGCCGTGACCTGCGCCTGCTCCAGGATCACGTGGGCGTTGGTGCCGCTGATGCCGAACGAGGACACCCCGGCCCGGCGCGGCCGGCCCGGCGCGGGCCACTCACGCGCCTCGGTCAACAGCTCCACCGCGCCCGCGGACCAGTCCACGTGCGGCGAGGGCTCGTCGACGTGCAGGGTCCGGGGCAGGGTGCCGTGCTGCATGGCGAGCACGGACTTGATCACACCGGCGATGCCGGCGGCGGCCTGCGTGTGCCCGATGTTGGACTTGACGGAGCCGAGCATCAGCGGATGCACCCGGTCCTGGCCGTAGGTGGCCAGCAGCGCCTGCGCCTCGATCGGGTCGCCGAGCTTCGTGCCGGTACCGTGCGCCTCGACCACGTCCACGTCGGCGGCGGCCAGCCGGGCGTCGGCGAGCGCCTGGCGGATGACGCGCTGCTGCGCGAGGCCGTTGGGGGCGGTCAGGCCGTTGGACGCGCCGTCGGAGTTGACGGCGGAGCCGCGTACGACCGCCAGGACCCGGCGGCCGTCGCGCACGGCGTCGGAGAGGCGCTGGACGGCCAGCATGCCGGCGCCCTCGCCCCAGCCGGTGCCGTCGGCGGCGGCCGAGAAGGCCTTGCACCGGCCGTCGCCGGCCAGACCGCCCTGGCGGGAGAACTCGACGAACGCGCCGGGGGTGGCCATCACGGTCACACCGCCCACCAGCGCGAGGTCGCAGTCGCCGTCGCGCAGGGCCCGCACTGCGAGGTGGAGCGCCACCAGCGAGGACGAGCAGGCCGTGTCCACGGTCAGCGCGGGGCCTTCGAGGCCCAGCACGTAGGCGATGCGCCCGGACAGCACGCTCGGCGCCGTACCGGTCATGACGTGGCCGTCGGACTCCGAACTCTCGTGCAGCCGGGGGCCGTACTCGGAGGGGCTCGCCCCGACGAACACGGCGGTGCGGCTGCCGCGCAGGGACAGCGCGTCCACACCGGCCCGCTCCAGCGCCTCCCACGAGGTCTCCAGCAGCAGCCGCTGCTGGGGGTCCATCGCCAGGGCCTCGCGCGGCGAGATCCCGAAGAAGGAGGCGTCGAACCCGGCCGCGTCCGGAAGGAAACCGCCCTCGCCGGAGAACCCGGCGGGCAGCTCCCAGCCGCGGTCGGCGGGCAGCGGCGAGATGGCGTCGCCCTCGGCGGACACGAACCGCCAGAGCTCCTCGGGCGAGTCGACGCCGCCCGGGAACCGGCAGCTCATGCCGACGATCACGACCGGGTCCTCACCCGTGGCGCGGGTGACGGCCCGATCCTCGGAGGCGGCCGCCCGCGGCGGGCCGCCGGCGTGTGGCCCGGGCAGCTCGGCGGCGGGGCCGTCGGAGCTCTGCTCGATCTCGCCGAACTGCTCCAGCAGGTGGTCCGCGAGCGCCTTCGGGGTGGGCCGCTCGTAGGCCAGCGTGGTCGAGAGCTTGAGAGCGGTCAGCGCTTGGAGTTTGTTGCGGAGCTCGACGGCGGTGATGGAGCCCAGGCCCTGGTTCTTGAAGGTGACGGCGGCATCGACCCGGGCGGCCCCGTCCAGGCCGAGCACGGCGGCGGTGGTGGAGCGCACGAGGTGCAGGACGCGACGCGCGCGTTCGGCGGGCTGGAGGGCGGCGAGCTCGCGGCGCAGCCCGTTCTCCTGCGAGTCCCCTGCTTCGTGTGCGTTCCCCACGTCGTCGCGGTCCCGATCCGTTGACCGGCGTAGGGGCGCGGGCAGCGCGGCGGCGTCCAGTTCGGGGAGCCAGTGCCGCACGCCCTGGAAGGCGTACGTCGGCAGGTCGACGGGCCGGGCGCCCGCGAAGGCGGTGGTGAGGTCGACGGGGAGGCCCCGGGTCCATGCCTCCGCGAGGGAGACGAGGAAGCGGGTGGGGCCGCCGTCCTCGCGGCGCAGGGAACCCACGGCGGCGACCGGGACGCCGGCCCGCTCGGCGGTGTCCTCGACGGCCGGGGTCAGCTGGGGGTGGGGGCTCGTCTCGACGAAGCCGGTGTGGCCGTCGGCGAGCAGCGCCTCGACGGCGTCCTGGAAGTGGACGGTGCAGCGCAGGTTGCGGTACCAGTAGCCGGCGTCCAGCGGCTCGTCGGTGATCCGGCGGCCCAGCAGTGTCGAGTAGAACGGGATCCGCGGTGCCCCGGGCGCGAGCGGGGCGAGGGCGGCCGACACCTCCTCCTCGATCTCCTCGACGTAGGCGGAGTGCGAGGCGTAGTCGACCGCGATGCGGCGGACGCGGATCTCCTCGCGCTCCAGCTCGGCGGCGAGGGTGTCGAGGACAGCCGGGTCGCCGCACACGACGGTGGCGGCGGGGCCGTTGACGACTGCGATCTCCACGTCCGCGTACGGGCCGTGCAGGCGCTCCGCCACCTGGGCGGCGGGCAGGGCGACGGAGGCCATGCCGCCGCGGCCGGCGAGCCGGCGGGCGATCACGGCGCTGCGCAGGGCCACCACCCGGGCGGCGTCGTCGAGGGACAGGGCGCCCGCCACGTACGCGGCGGCGATCTCGCCCTGCGAGTGGCCCACCACAGCGGCCGGCTCTATGCCCCAGGAGCGCCAGAGCGCGGCCAGGCCGACCATGACGGCGAACAGGGCGGGCTGGACCACGTCGACCCGGTCGAGGCGCGGCGCACCAGGCTCGCCCCGCAGCACCTCGGTCAGCGACCAGTCGGTGTACGGGGTGAGCGCCGCCTCGCAGGCCTGGATCTCCCGGCGGAACACCTCCGAGGTGTCGAGCAGTTCGCGCCCCATGCCCGCCCATTGGGCGCCCTGCCCGGGGAATACGAAGACGGTTCCGCTCCCGGCTCCGGTGGCGGTGCCCCGGACCACGGAGGCCGACTCCTCGCCCCCGCCGAGCGCGGCCAGTCCGGCCGTGAGGCCGGCCCGGTCGGCGCCGAGCACGACGGCGCGGTGGGTGAAGGCCGTGCGGGTCGCGGCCAGCGAGTGGCCGACGCCTGCCTCGTCGAGCGCACGCCGGTCGCGGGTGAAGTCGAGCAGCCGTACGGCCTGGGCGCGCAGCGCCTGCTCCGAACGGCCCGACACGGGCCAGGGCGTGACGGCCTCGGCGAACGGTGCCCGTGTCGGCGCCTCGACCGGGGCGGGGAGGGCCGGGGCCTCGGCCACGACCAGGTGGCAGTTGGTGCCGCCCATGCCGAAGGAGGAGACACCCGCGAGCCGCGGTCGGTCCGCCACGATGGCGGGCCAGTCCGTGAGCGCGGTCGTCACCCGCAGGCCCAGGCGGTCGAGTGGGATCGCGGGGTGGGGGTTCTCGTGGTGGAGGGTCGCCGGGATGCGCCGGTGCGTCAGGCACAGGGCCGTCTTGATCAGGCCGACGATGCCCGCAGCGCCCTCCAGGTGGCCGACATTGGTCTTGGCGGAGCCGACCGCAAGAGGAGCCGTCCCGACGGCGGCGCCCGTGTCGGCGGTACGGACGGCGCCCAGCGCGGCGGCCTCGACCGGGTCGCCGACGGGCGTGCCGGTGCCGTGAAGCTCGACGTAGCCGAGCTCTCGCGCCGCGACGCCCGCCCGCCGCAGCGCGACCCGCAGTACCTCCTCCTGCGCAGCCTGGTCCGGTGCGGTCAGACCGGCTCCGCCGCCGTCGTTGTTGACCGCGCCGCCCCGGATCACGCAGTGGATCCGGTCGCCGTCGGCCAGCGCGTCGGCCAGCCGCTTGAGGACGACGGTGGCGCCGCCCTCCCCGCGCACGTAGCCGTTGGCGCGTGCGTCGAAGACGTGGCTGCGCCCGTCCGGGGAGAGTGCGCCCATGCACTCCATGCCCAGAGTGCTCTCGTCGGCGAGGATCAAGTTGACCCCCGCCGCGACGGCCACGTCACTCTCGGAACGTCGCAGGCTCTCGCAGGCCAGGTGGACCGCGACCAACGAGGACGACTGGGCACTGTCCACGGTCAGGCTCGGGCCACGCAGCCGCAGCAGGTAGGACAGCCGGTTGGCGATCAGTGAGCGGTGCAGGCCCGTGGCAGTCAGGCCGGAGATCGCGGCCGGTCCGGTACGGCGCACCAGCGTGGCGTAGTCGTCGTTGATCACGCCGACGAACACACCGGTTCGGGTGCCGCCGAGCCGGTCGGGGACCATGCGCGCATCCTCGAACGCCGCCCAGGCCAGTTCGAGCACCAACCGCTGCTGCGGGTCCATGGCTGCGGCCTCGCGCGGGGTGAGGCCGAAGAAGGCCGCGTCGAACCGGTCCTTGTCCTCCAGGAACCCGGCCCACTGCCCGGTCCGCTCGTCCCGGGACACCGCGCAGGTGCCGCTGCTGAGCACCTGCCAGAACGCCTCGGGCGTGTCCGCCCCCGCGACCCGGCAGGACATGCCGACGACAGCGATGGCCTCACCGTCGGCTGCGTGGTCGGGGGAGGCGGTTCCCTCGTCGGTCAGCATGTGAACTCGTGTCCCCTCGTGGTGGGCAGGGCGGGGCCGGGCGTGACGGCGCGGCGGGTGTGCGGGTGGGGCCGTGTGCCTGCGGGACGCCGGCGGCCCGGCAAAGCGGGCCCGGGCGCCGCGGGCACCTCCGGGGCGGAGGCGGGCGCGCTCAGCTGGAGAGCAGGGCCTCGAGGGTGCTGCCGGCGGCGAGGGCGGCACCGTGTTCGGCCGGCGGGTAGAAGGTGACCCGGAACGCGGCGGCCGGTCGCCTGGGTCAGGCGTTCGCCCAGCTCCGCCGGCATCAGGGAGCTGAAACCCAGCTCCTTGAAGGCGGTGTTCACGGCGATGCCGTCCGGGGACTCGTGGCCGAGCACCAGGGCCGTCGAAGCGTTTACGAGCTCCGGCAGCGTGCGGCCGGGCTCCGTCCCGTCGGTCTGCGGAGCGGCCTCGGCGGCCTGCTCCGGGGGCCGGGAGCATCGGCCCGGCGCGGTGCGCGCGGTCCGCTGCGCCCCGTCCACCGGCCCGTGCCGCCGGCGCTGGAACGCGTGGACGGGCAGCGCCGCCCTGCGGGCACCGGGCACGAGGCCCGCGTCCTCCAGCGCCTCTGAACCCAGTTCGAGGGTGAGCCGCTGCTGCAGATCCATCGCTGCGGCCTCGCGCGGCGAGATGCCGAAGATGTCGGCGTCGAAGCGGTCGACGGAGTCGAGGAAGCCGCCCCGCGCGGGTGTGTCGTCCGGGCCGACGGCTCCCGGCAGACTGCACGAGATGCCCACCACCGCGATGGGTTCGGAAGATCCTGCCTGGAGTTCAGCGGCCTTTGACTCGGACCGACCCGCCATGTGCTTCCCTTTACGTCACGAGGATCACGCGAAGCGCGCTCAGAGCGGCACGTGGCCGCAGTCCACTGCGAATATCCGGTCGGGCCGCCCCTAGCCTCAACCACTAGCCGACCCCTTAGCTCCGACCCTCATAAGGGGTGTCAGGGTGTGACGGAGCCGCTTCCACTTGTCAGGGGCGGGACCGCCGTCCGACCGGCCGGTGGATCCCGGCCCGCCCGACGGCTGTGCGCGGGTACTGCCGCGCCGGCACACCGGTTCCCCGGTGCGCTACCAGGCGACGGGCAGTGCGTCGACCGCGTAGAGACCGGCCCGGTAACGGAACCCGAGCTCCTCCACAGGAACGTCCAACCGCAGCTCCGGCAGCCTCCGCAGCAGCGTCCCCAGGGCGATCTGGAGTTCGGCGCGGGCCAGCGACTGCCCGACGCACTGGTGCAGCCCGTACCCGAAGCTCATGTGTCCGCGGGCGGGGCGCGTCACGTCCAGGTGTCCTCCGCCGGGGAAGACCTCCTCGTCGCGGTTGGCGGTGGACAGCATGCACAGCACGCCTTCCCCTGCCCTGATCAGCTGTCCGCCGATCACCGCGTCCTCGACCGCGACCCGCCCCAACCCGTTCTGCACGAGCGTGGCGTAGCGCAGCATCTCCTCCACGGCCCCCTTGACCAGCGAGGGGTCCTGGCGCAGCAGGACCTGCTGCTCGGGATTGCGGTGCAGCGCGATGATGGACAGGGCGATCATGGCGGCGGTCGTCTCGTGCCCGGCCAGCAGCAACAGCAGCCCGCTGCCGGCCACTTCCTCGCCAGTCAGCTCGCCACGCTCCACCAGGCGGCTGAGGAACCCCTCGTCCGGGTTCTGCTGCTTGTCCACGGTGAGCCCGACCACGTATTCCATGAGGTCACGCTGCGCCGCCATCTTCTCCTCGGACTTCGCCGCCTCGTCCAGCAGGACGTGGCTGCGCTCCTGGAAGTACTTGGTGTCCATGGTGGGGACGCCCAGCAGCAAGGCGATGACGCCGGAACCGACGGGGACGGCGAAATCGGCCATCAGGTCGGCCGGCGATCCGCCGGCGATCATCTGGTCCAGCGTGTCGTCGACCATCTGCTGGATCTCCGGACGCAGGGCCTCGACGCGTTTCGCCTTGAACTCCGTCGTGAGCATCCGGCGCCTGCGAAGGTGTTCCTGCTCGTTCACGAAGGCGTCGGTGCTGCGGGTCGCGGCCGCCATCGCTCTCAGTTCTTCCGAGATGAGCGGAAATCCTGGTCGGGTGGCGTCCGCGCTGAACCGGGAGTCCGTCAGCACCGCACGGACGTCCTCGTAGCGGGTGATCAGCCAGCAGTCCTCACCGAACGGGAGGCCGATGCGGACTACCGGCGTCTCCTGCGCCGCCTGCTGGTAGGCGGGCGGCACATCGAGCGGGCAACGGCCGCGCGGCGAGGGAACGGTCAGCTGCTGCGCAGTGGTCACGGTCACGGCGGATCTCCTTCATCGTTCGCACGTGGTGCGTTTGTGGGTGAATCGCTGGTCGGCCTGGCCGACTGATCCGGACGACCGTGGCGTAGCGCATCAGCTCGTCCGGCGCCCCCTTGAAGAGCGTGGGGTCCCGGCGCATCAGGTCCAGGTGTGCGGGGATGGGCATCAGGGCGACGACGGACAGCGCGATCGTGCCGACGGTCGTCTCATGGCAGCCCAGCAGCAGGATCAGGCCGGTACCGGCACCTCTTCGGCCGTCAGCTCACCGCGTTCCAGAAGCCGGCCGAGCAGTCCGTCGTCAAGCTGCTCTTGCTTGGCGTGGGCGAGCCGGAGCATGTAGTCCATGAGTTCCCGGCGCGCCGTCGCCATGGCCTCGGGGCTCGCCTCGTAGTCGATCAGGAAGCCTCCCGTCCGGGCCGGGTGGTCGGTCCGCAGGTACCGCCGTGAAGCGCCCGAAGGGGCTCACGGCGGTACCTGTACGACTCTCACGTCGCTCCGCCCCTAGCCTCAACCACTACCAGCCCCTTAGGACGCGGCGTTCGTGCTGGTCGGACGGCGGATCAGGAGGTGCGGGCCAGCCGCTCGGCCCCGGGTCCGGCTCCCATGTTCGTCCCGACGAACAGGTCGCTCAGTTCGGCCCGGCTGCGCACACCGAGCTTGCGGTACACCCGCGTGAGGTGCTGTTCGACGGTGCTCTTGGTGATGAACAGCTTCCGTCCGATCTCGCGGTTGGAGTGGCCCACCGCCGCCAGAGCGGTGACCCTGCGTTCGGCGGCCGTCAGGCCGGCCGAACCCTCGTCCTCGCCCTCGACGCCTTCCAGCCCGCCTTCGCCGTCCGGCACCTCGTCGCGGAACAGCCGGCGGAACAGGGCGTCCGCACCGCAGTTGTCGGCCACGGTCCTGGCGTGCCGGGCCGCCATCCTGGCCTTGGCCGGCGCCCCGAGTGCGTGCAGGGCCTGACTGCGGTCGGCCAGGGCGCGGATGAGCTCGACCTGGCTCCCGCAGGCCTCCAGAAGATTGATCGACTCCCTGAGCAGGGCGGGTCGCTGGTCCGGTCCACTGACGGCCGCCAGCAGCCGCAGGGACACACCACGCGCTCGGAAGGTGCTCCCGCCCGGCCGGCCCAACTGCTCCCGTACGAGCGCGCGGGCTTCTACGGAGTTGCCCAGGGCGAGGTGGGCCTGCGCCGCGGAGCTGCGCCAAGGGAGGAAGGTCGGCGTGTCCGTTCCCCACTCCTTGGCGAGCTCGCCACAGGTCAGGAAGTCTTCCAGGGCGGCCGCGGGACGGTCGACGGCGAGGTGGTAGTGCCCTCGGGCATGGGTGTAGAGCAGTCCGTGCCGGGTCTCGAACATCCGCTCGGGGACGTCCCCGTTCAGCCACGCTCCGGCGGCCCCGCTCTTCCCGGAAGCCGTGGTGGCCAGGACGAGGGAGGACAGGGGGGTTCCCACGGCCATGCCCCAGCCGGGCAGTGAGATGGCCGCCAGGGCGGCGCGCCCGAATTCCTCGGCCGCCGGGAGCATGCCCTGCCGCAGCGCGATCTCGGCCCGAACGCCCGAGAGGATCGCCACGACGGTGCCCGACGACCGGGGTCCGGCCTGCTGGAGGAGCGCGTCGCACCAGAAGAGCGCCCGGTCCGGACGGTCGGCGTACACCAGCGTCAGCAGAGCCGCCTCCAGCGCTTCGACGACCGTTTCGTTGTACCGGCAGCCCCGCAGGATCTCCTCCGCCATGGCGACGGTGTGGTCGTGGGGGCCCTCGGCCATGACCGTGCCGAGCAGTTCGACGGCGTACGAGGACGGGCTCACCTGGCGGGGCTGGAGTCCGCGGCGCTGCGGACGCGGCGCGCGACCGGGTGCCTCGTCACTCACCGAGGGGCAGGTGCTCTTCAACCAGTGCCGCACGACGTGCAGTTCGTCCTCCACCCGGGGGTCACCCGCGTAGGGGGCCTCACCCAGCCTGGCGAGGCTTTCCTCGGCCTCACGGAACTGACCGTGCCAGGCGAGGTGCTTGACGGTCCAAGCCGCGTCGCCGCCCTTGAGGTGCCCCGCGTTCAGGGCGTCGACGAGCGGGTCGAGCCACGGCGACACCAGCCGGGGATCGATCCGCCAGCCGATCTTGACGCGCGCCATGACCACGGCGGACCGTTCCCGCTCCGTCCTCGCGCTCTGGCCGGCCAGGCGCAGGCAGTCGAGGCTCAGTTCTTCCTGTCCCTCTTCCATGGCCGTCTCGGCGGCGGCGAGCAGGGTACGGCCCGCCCAGGATTCGGTCACCGAGGCGGCGAGCAGGTGCTGCGCCACCACCGTGGCGGGGGCGCCGTCGTCGTGGAGCAGCCTGGCCGCACGCCGGCGCAGGTCCGCCTTGGTCACCGCGTCCACGTTCTCCAGGATGGCCTTGCCCACGGCCGCGTCGCGGAAGGTGCCGCCGTCCAGCAACCCGGCCGTGTCCAGTGCCGTCATGACCTGCTCGACGGCGTCGGCGCCCCGGCCGACCAGGCAGGCGACCAGAGGGGGCGTGGCCGCTTCCCCGAGTACGGCGAACCCGCAGGCGACGTCGAAGAGCTCGGCCTCGGCCCGGTAGGCCCAGGCGAGCGCCGCTTTGGTGAACGCGGTGCTCGCCACCGCCTTGGACGGCTGGTGCGGGTCGAGGCGGCGCGCGTCACGGCTGTCCGCCAGGAGAGCGTGGACGAGCAGGGGGTTGCCACCGCTGACGGCATGGAAGTCCGCCACGAGGTCGGACGCCTCGGTGGTGTCCACGTGGTGCTCGATCACCCCGGCGATGCCGTCGCGCGACAGGGGGAGCAGTCGCAGCTGGCGGGCCTGGGGGTGACGCAGCAGTTCCGCGTGGATGGCCGGAGGGAGCATGTGGGGGCCCGTGGACTCGCAGAGCACCATCATGAGCGGCGCGGTACGGAGCCTGCGGACGAGGTAGAGCAGGCAGCGCAGGGAGGCCGCGTCGGCGAGCTGTACGTCGTCCACCGCGACCACGACGAGCTGGCCGCGGGTCTCCCGGCACATGGCGGCGAAGAGCCGGTCCTCGAATTCCCCGGCCCCCTTGCTGCTGCGGGTGGCCGAACGGATCTCCTCTTCGTCGTCCGATCCCAGGAACAGCTCCTTGATCACCGCGAGATCGGCGCCCGACGCGGCGACCGATCCCGAGGCGCTGAACACCTGGGCTCCGGCATCGGCCGCCCGGCGCAGGAACACGTCGAGCAGGGCGGTCTTTCCGACCCCCGGCCCTCCGCCGATGAGGACGACCCCGCCTTCGCGGCGCCGGACCCCAGCCATGACGTCCGTGAGCAGTTTCATTTCCTCGTCACGCTCGAAAAGCTCCGCGACAATACCGCCTGCCACAATCCCCACCCGTTTACCCACGCTTACTCGAGAAATACTTGAGAACCACTTCGAATCGAATGCAGCACCAATTGATTCGACTGTACTGAGACGAACCCCTGCACCCAACCCCTACCTTCGCCAAACCGCCCCCCTACACCCCGCGGAGCTGGTATTTCGAGGTTTGCACAGGACCCCCTAACCTGCCCGGAACAGCCCCGGGGAGGCGCGCTACGCCAGGCCCGGAGGCAGAAAAGCCGATGCCCGCCCCCCCTTACGGGGGACGGGCATCGGCATGTATCGGAGCGTCTCAGACCTCGACAGGAGTCTCCAGTTCCAGCGGCAATTCGTCCCGTCCGGCGACCTGCAGTTTCTTGTAGACACGGGTGAGGTGCTGCTCGACCGTGCTCTTCGTGATGAACAACCTCAAAGAGATCTCGCGGTTCGTGTAACCGTTGGCGGCCAGCACCGCCACTTTTCGCTCGGAGTCGCTGAGTTCCTGGCAGCGTGCCGATTCGGCTTCGGTCGGCCCCGCCTCGACGGGGAGCGGTTCCCGCGCCGGTACCACCGGGTCCGCGGTCCGGACGTGGCAGGCGGCGAGGTGGGCGGGCCTGTCCTCGTGGTCGGGCGGTTCGGCGCGGTGCAGCAGGGACTTCGCCCCGCATTCCTTCGCCAGTCGTGTCGCCCGGCGGCGGGCCACGGCGGCCCGACGGGACTCGCCGGACTCCTCGTGGGCGTCCGCGAGGTCGAACAGGACGCGCGCGGCCCCCAGGCCGTCACCGGCCCTGCGCAGTTCGCCGAGTGCCTCGTCGAGCAGGGGTACGCGCGCGTGCGCTTCGCCGGCGAGGGCCGCGGTGTGCAGGGAGACGCCTCGGACCCGGGGGGAGCCGTCGGCCACCATGGCCAGCTGTTCCCTGGCGAGTCTCAGCGCCTCCTCCCTCTCCCCCAGCCGCAGCATCGCGTCGGCGGTGTCCGTGCGCCACGGCAGCAGGCCCGGCCGGTCCACCTCCCACAGGCCCGCGAGGCGCCCCGTGGCGTGGAAGTCCCTCAGCGCGGAGTGGTACCGGTGGTTCGCCATGTGGTAGAGCCCCCGGGCCCTGCGGTAGCTCAGCCAGTGCGCGCTGCCGGGCAGGGACCGTGCCATCGGACGGCTGAGGTGGTGCGCCGCCTCGTCGAGCTTCCCCTGGGCGATGTTGACCGCCACCATGTGGGCGACCGCCGTCCCCTCGAAGGCGGACCGGTGCCGCTGGGGCAGTGCGGTCAGGCAGTCCCGTAAGCCCTTCTCGGCCGCCGCGAGGTTTCCCCTGTGCAGATCGGCCTCGGCGCGCAGAACCCTGAAGGACGCCTGCCAGCCCGGGGCGCCCCGGCCGACCGCGTTCCTCAGGAACACGTCGCACCAGTACGCGGCGCGCTCGGCAGCTCCGTTGTACAGCAGCGACTGGATCGCGTTCAGGAGCGGGTCGAGGGTGAAGTCCGTCAGCGGGGTGATCTCCAGGAAGCCCTCGGCGCCGGCGACGTACTGTTCCAGCGCCCTGGGCCGCTCCGCCTCCCAGTGCCTCATCGACCGCCTCGCCGACAGCCGGCCCTGTGTCCGCGGCACGGGTGGTGCGGCGTCCGGCCGGACGCCTTCCTCCCGGTCGGCGCTCCTGTGCATCGGCATGGCCGGCGGCCAGAACACCGGCTCCAGGCCGCCGTCCCAAGCGGTGCCGATCTCGTCCCCGGCCTCGGTCGCCTCCCCGGCTCCGCAGTCGTCCGCCCGTGCGCAGTCGGTGACTTCGCGTGCCTGTTCCAGCCAGCCTTGAGCGTGCAGCAGCTCGGCGAAGGACCTGACGGTCGCCGCCGGCATGGGCAGGACGCGCAGCCTCTCCAGCACCTCCGCGAGGTGGAGCTCGGCGGCCGCGGCCCCGATCCGCCGCGCGATGAGGGCGAGCCTGATCCTGATCTCGATGCGGCGCCGGGGGTCCTCACAGGCACTGTGGGCGAGTTCCAGGTAGGACACGGCCTGCTTGACCTGATCGTCGAGGAGCACCTGCTCGGCAGCCTCCTGGAGCACTCCCACCCCCCAGTCCGCGTCGACCTTCCCGGCCTGGAGGAGGTGCTCGGCCGTGACGTACGGCGGCGCCGCGCAGGCGTGCAGCAGGTCGGCCGAACGGGCGTGGAGTTCGATGCGCTGCTCGGGATCCAAGGCGTTCAGAACGGCGTCCCGCGCCGGCCGGCTACGGAAGGAGTGGCCCTCGACGATGCCCGACTCACCGAGGGCGTGCAGACACTCGGCGAGCTGCTCGCGGCCGACGTCCAGCAGCTGGGCCAGCAGCTCCCGGTTGACGAAGTCCCCGAGGACGGCCAGTCCGACGGCCACCTGATGGCTGCGCTCCCCACCGCGTTCCAGACAGGCCAGCAGCGCGTCCCGGAAGATCTCCCCGGCCGGCGGCTCCGCCGCGGGCCGGTGCGCGCCGGGCCCGGCGTGCGCACGGTGGTCTTCGACGAGGGCGCGCAGGAGCAGGGGGTTGCCGCCGCTCAGCGCGAAGTAGCGGTCGACGGTCTTCGCGTCGAGCCGGCCGGGCCACGCCTCGGACAGCACGCCGCGGACGCCGCCACGGCCGAGCTGCGGCAGCCGGACCCGCGTGAAGTTCGGCTGTCTCAGGAGCTCGCCGCCGAAGGCCACGTCCTGGCGCCCACCGGCGAGCGGCTGCGTGAACACCATCAGGAGAGGAGCCGTGCGACAGTGCCGGGCGAGATGCAGCAGTTGCCTCAGGGATTCGTGGTCGCCGTGCTGGACGTCGTCCACGGCGATCACCACGGGCGCGGACCGGGAGAGCTCCCGCACCGAAGCACAGAATTCACGCTGCAGTTCGTAGCGCTCGGTATCACGGCGGAGCTGCCCGCTCGCGCCCTCGCCCTGAACACCCGAGAGGTCGGTGATCAGAGCACGGAAACGCCCGGCGAGCCGCCCGTAGAAGGAGGTTCCATCGACGATATTCCGGAGCAGACTCAGCGGAATTTCGGACTCTTGAACGGTTGCCGCTGTCTGCAGAACCACCGATCCGGAAGATTCCGCGTAATCGGTCAAGGCGGCCAGGATTTCACTTCTGCCGCAGCCGGAAGCAGCTTCCAGCAGGACAGTCGCAGATCTTCCGGACGAACACACCGCAGTATGTGCGGCGATGAGCTGTTTCGTTTCTTCAGCTCGCCCGAACAGCACCATGGATATGAAACACCCCCGGAGTTGAGTCGTCCAGACCACCCCCGTGTGGCCGAACACTCGGCCCGAGCGGCCTGAAGACCGAAGGTCTCCTCGTGCTCGAACCCAATGTCAGACAACATCAAGATCCATGCAGTGTCAACCGACCTCGAATGGCCACGAGATCGTCCGTCAATCCCCTCAACCGCACGAGTCGGCCAGGAGGGTCACGCGTGAGCCACTCTCCCGCGAATACTCGGCCAACTACGACGACATCAAGCCAGGAGGGAAATGTTCACGCCATGAGCGGCGCCCGCTTTCCTTGAGAGAGAAACCAAATTTTGCCTCGAATTCTCCAAGACGTCCGCTGTCGACGGGCCCGGAGGGACCCGCCTCAGGCGACCGTCGACGCGACCCGCGCGATGGCGTCGATGACCCGCGCCGCCTGCTGGTTGAGGTAGAAGTGGCCGCCGGGGTAGGTCTGGAGCTCGAACGTTCCGGTGGTGTGCTCCTCCCACGCCCGCGCCTCGTCCGCGGAGACCTTCGGGTCGTCCACGCCGAAGTGCGCCTGGATGGGGGCTTGGAGCTTCGGTCCCGTCTCGTAGCGGTAGGTTTCGGCGGCCTTGTAGTCACTGCGGATCGCCGGCAGGACCATCCGCAGGATCTCCTCGTCGCCCAGGACCGCCGCCTGGGTCCCGCTCAGCGACTGGATCTCCCTGATCAGGTCGTCGTCGGAGCGGAGGTGGACCTGCTCGTCGCGGTGCCGCGACGGAGCGCGGCGCCCCGACGCGAAGACCGCGAGCGGCACGATGCCCTTGGCCTCCAGCCGCAGGGCCACCTCGAAGGCGAGCGTGGCACCCATGCTGTGACCGAAAATGATCAGAGGGCGGTCCGCCCAGGGCAGGAGCGCGTCCGTCACCGCGTCGGCGAGGTCCGCGATGTTGTCGATGCCCGGCTCGTCACGGCGGTCCTGCCGGCCGGGGTACTGCACGGCCACCACGTCGAGCGCGGGCGAGAGCGCCTTGGAGACCGGGAAGAAGTACGGGGCGGAACCGCCGGCGTGCGGGAGGCAGACCAGCCGCACCTTCGCGCCGGGCGCGGGGTGGAACTGTCGCATCCACAGGTTCTCGTCAACGCCGCTCGCGGTCATGGCAGTTCCCTTCGTCGCACAGGTCCGTGGCACCGGCCGCCGGCCGCACCACCACCGCCGTCGCACCTGAAAGGATCTTGAGCGAACCTTCCGGGCGGCCACAACCCCTGATCACCTACCCACCCACCCCTACATGCCGGATCCGGTTCGGGCCGCCCCCACACATCTAGGGGGCGGCTAGGGGTTTCGCCGGGCAGTGGGTCAGATCACTCTGAAGCGGTGCGGTTGCCGACGCCGGGTCGAACCGATACCGCGGGAAGGCAACAGGAATGAGTGCGAACCACCACCCCACACCGCGCGGAGTCGTGCTGCCCCCTGCCCACGACGGCAGGCTGATGGCCATCAGCGACCTGCACGTGCGCCACGAGCGCAACCGGGACATCGTCCGTGACCTGCGGACGGACTCCCCGGCGGACTGGCTCGTCGTGGCCGGGGACGTCGGGGAGACCGTGTCCGACATCGAGAGCACCCTGTCCGTGCTCCGCGAGCGGTTCGCCCAAGTGGTCTGGGTGCCGGGCAACCACGAGCTGTGGACCGACCCGGGCGACCCGGTGCAGCTGCGCGGCGAGAGCAAGTACCGGCATCTGCTCGACATCTGCCGCCGACTGGACGTGATCACCCCGGAGGACCCGTACCCGGTGTGGAACGGGCAGGGCGGCCCCGCCGTCATCGCCCCGCTCTTCGTCCTCTACGACTACAGCTTCCGTCCGCCCGGCGCCTACTCGAAGGAGCACGCGCTGCGGCTGGCGGACGAAGCCGGCGTGGTCTGCACCGACGAGTTCCTCCTGCACCCCGACCCGTACCCGACCCGCGAAGCCTGGTGCCGCGCCCGACTGACCCTGACCCGGGAACGTCTCGACGCGCTGCCGCCCGGTCTGCCCACCGTCCTGGTCAACCACTTCCCGCTGGTCCGGGACCCCACGAGGGTCCTGCGGTACCCCGAGTTCGCCCTGTGGTGCGGCACGACGGAAACCGCCGACTGGCACCGCAGGTACCGCGCGGCCGCGGTGGTCTACGGGCACCTGCACATCCCGCGCACCATCCACTGCGACGGCGTACCCCATCACGAGGTGTCCCTCGGCTACCCGCGGGAGTGGGAGCGGCGCGCCACACCCCCCGGGCGTCCGGTCCAGATCCTGGGGAACGCCGCGGCGGTGGCCGCTGCCCGCACCTGGTAGCGAGGAAGAGGAAAACCATGATCGAGGACGTACTGCCGTCCCACGTCCGGGCATTCGAGGCCTTCGAGCACGTGCCGTTCGCCACCCTGCACCCCCAGGAGGCGCCCCTCGTGGCCCGAGCGGTCGAAAGCCGCCGGCGTGAGTTCGCCACCGCCCGATACTGCGCCCACCAGGCGCTGACGGCCCTCGGCGCCCCCCAGGGCCCGCTGCTCGCCACCCCACGCGGGCTTCCCGTCTGGCCCGACGCCGTACGCGGCGCGATCACCCACACGACGGGCTACCACGCGGCGGCCGTCGCCGACGCCTCCCGGGTCGCCGCCATCGGTATCGACGCGGAGCCCGACAAGCCGCTGCCCGGGGGCGTGCTGGAGAGCATCGCCCTGCCGGAGGAGATCGCCCAGATCGGGCGACTCACCGTGCGGCACCCTGGAATCAACTGGGACAAGTTGCTCTTCAGTACCAAGGAAAGCGTCTACAAGGCGTGGTTCCCGCAGACATCCCTCGCGCTGGAGTTCGAGGACGCGCTCATCCGGATCGACCCGGCGCACCGCACCTTCTCCGCCCGCGTGCTCCCTCCGGCCCTGGTCGCCGCCCACCCCGACCTCAGCACCTTCGCCGGCCGCTGGCTCGTCCGCGAGGGGATCGTTCTCACGGCGATCACCGTGGACGCCCCCGCCACGGGTGGCGCTCCCGCCGGCCGCCACCTCGACCCGGCGCTCACGCGCCCCCCATCACATCCGTGAGGAGCCCATGACGTCCGGCATCTCCCCGGCCGCGGAACGGACCACCAGGTTCCACACCTCGGCGGCCGCCAACCTCCGCCTCAGACAGTTGTTCGATCGAGGCGCGCGCGTCCTGCCGCTGCTCGTCGACCGGCCGACCGCGTCGGGGCTGGACTCCGACACGGCGTCGGCCTACGGCCAGGTGGCCCGCGCCGGGGTCGCCCTCGACTCGATCGACGACATGCGGGTGCTGCTGGGCGGCATCCCCCTCGACAAGGTCTCCCTCTCCCTGTCCGTGGACGCCGCGGCCGCTCCCCTGATCCTGCTGTACCAGCTCGTCGCCCAGGAGCACGGCGTCCCAGCCGAACGGCTGCGCGGCTCGGTCCGCAACGACGTGCTCAAGGAGTTCATCACCCCTGACGGAACCTGCCTCTTCCCTCCGGCCCCGTCCATGCGCCTGACCCGGGACCTGCTGCGGTACTGCCGGACCGCCCTGCCGCGCTGGGACGTCGTGTCCGTCTGCGGCCACGAGCTGGCCGAAGCGGGGGCGGACCCGGCCCAGGAGGTCGCCTTCGCCCTCGCCAACGGCATCGCCTACGTCCGTACGGCGGTGACCGCGGGCGTCTTCGTGCCACGGCTCACCTTCTGCCTCTCCGGCGGCGGCAACCAGGCCGAGGTCCTGGCGAAGTTCCGGGCCGCCCGCCGCATCTGGGCCCGGGTCATGACCGAGCACTTCGGGCCGGACCTGGCCGGCCGCGCGGTGCTCCGCCGCCACGTCCCGTCGCCCTGGAGCCTGGCGGCGACCCGCACGGGCCGACCCTGGCTGCGCGCCGACGCGTCGCTGGAGATCGAGACGGCCGCGCTCCGGCTGATGCACAGCATCGAACGGATCGGCGGCGCCGTGCGCGCCGTGGAGTGCCGATTCCAGAGCACCGCCCTGCCCCCGGACAGTCGCGTACCCGGCCCCGGGCTCCAAGCACCCGGGCCCGAGGCCCACGCCGCGCACCTGCGTCAGAGCGAACGGCTGGCCAAGCTGCGCGCCTGGCGCGTCCAGCCGTCGGTGGACGACGCCCTGGCCCGGCTTCGGGAGGCCGCGGAAGGCGACCGGAACGTCATGTTCCCGATGCGGTCGGCCCTGGCCGCCAGTGCCACCGTGGGTGAGATCTGCGAGACCCTCCGCGGCGTCTGGGGCGCCTACCAGCCCCTGCCCGGACGCCGCTGAGAGGGCTCGTACCCCGCGCGGTCCTGCATCGGACACGGCCCCGCCCCGCCGCTACGGCCGTGGGCCGGGGCCGTCGGCGTGGGCCGGACCCGCCGGCCGCGGCCCGGGGCTCAGGACCGCTCCCGCTCCTTGGTGTCCGTCCCGCCCCTGCGCGCCGACACCGCGGACAGCGCCGTCGCACCGTGCAGCCCGTACGAGGCCGGAGTGCCGGCCACCGCGGTCTCGCCCGTCGCCGTGGCCGTACGGGCGGGCGCCGGCGAGCCGTCCCCCGCCTCGGCAGCGGCGACCGGTCCGCGGCCGGACGCCACCGTCCGGTGCCGGTAGCGCGGCGGGACCAGACCCTCCGCCCAGCGCGGGGCGCGCGGGGTGAAGCGCGGCAGCAGCAGCAGGATCAGGCCGACCGCACTCAGCGCGACGATCGCCAGCACGATCCACATGGTGGCGGAGTGCACCGAATAGGCCACGGTGCCGAAGGCGATCAGTCCCGACCAGAAGTACATGATCATGACCGCGCGGCTGTGCGAATGCCCGAGTTCCAGCAGCCGGTGGTGGAGGTGTCCACGGTCGGCGGCGAACGGCGACTGGCCCTTCCACGTACGCCGGACGATCGCCAGGACCAGGTCCGCCATCGGGATCGCGATGACCGTCAGCGGCAGGATCAGCGGGATGTAGGCGGGGAGCATCGCGTGCGTCGCGTTGCGCTCACCACCGGCGAAGAGGGCCAGCGCGTCCGGGTCCACCTGCCCGGTGAGGGAGATCGCGGAGGCGGCCAGCACCAGTCCGATGAGCATCGAGCCGGAGTCGCCCATGAAGATTCGGGCGGGGTGCATGTTGTGCGGCAGGAAGCCCAGGCACATGCCCATGAGGATCGCGGCGAAGAGGGTCGCCGGCGCCGCCGACTCGATGCCGTAGCCGAACCAGATCCGGTACGCGTAGAGGAAGAGCGCGGCCGCGGCGATGCAGACCATGCCGGCGGCGAGGCCGTCCAGACCGTCGACGAAGTTCACGGCGTTGATGGTGATGACGACGAGGGCGACGGTGAGCAGGTTGCCCTGCCACTGGGTGAGCGGGACCGTACCGATACCCGGGACGGGGATCCACAGGATGGTCAGACCCTGCATGACCATCACGCCGGCGGAGATCATCTGCGCGCCGAGCTTGATCAGGGCGTCGAGCTCGAACTTGTCGTCGAGGACGCCGACCAGCCAGATCAGGGCCGCGCCGGAGAGCAGCGCGCGGGGTTCGTTCGACAGCTCGAAGACGCCGTTGAGGTTCCGTAGGTGGTCCGCGACCAGCAGGCCCGCGCACAGACCGCCGAACATGGCGATGCCGCCCAGTCGTGGCGTGGGCTCGCGGTGCACGTCGCGGGCGCGGATCTCCGGCATGGCCCCGGCCGCGATCGCGAACTTCCGCACGGGCCCGGTCAGCAGGTAGGTCACCGCGACCGTGACGCAAAGCGTCAGCAGATATTCACGCACGGGCTGCCCCAGATGTATCGCCGGCCATCTCAGCCCCACACATTAGCCGCGATGTCCCCTTCACCGAGGACGCGAGGGGGCGGCATCCCGGTTGCGGCACGCCCTTCTTGTGCCACTTACTCCCCGTATGGGGGAAATGCCATTGTGAGCTCACCGACCTCCTTCCGTGTTTTCACGCCATCCCCGGCCAGCGCCGCTGTGAACAATGCCGCGATCGTGACCATCTCCGCCTCTCCCATCCCTTGGGTGGTCACGGCGGCCGTGCCCAGCCGGACCCCGCGCTGGTCCCCGTACGGGAGGGCGCAGGTGTCCAGCACGATCCCCGCGGCCGCCAGCCGGCCGCGGGCGGTCGGGCCGTCGACGCCCAGCGGCGCCGGATCGGCGGTGATCAGATGGGTGTCGGTGCCGCCGGTGGTGACCGTGAACCCGTGCTCCTGGAGCGCGCCCGCCAGGACCCGGGCATGGGCGACGACCCGGTGCGCATAGGTGGTGTAGGCCGGCCGGGCCGCCTCACCGAAGGCCACGGCCTTCGCGGCGATGGTGTGCATCTGGGCCCCGCCCTGGGTGAAGGGGAACACCGCCCGGTCGACGCGCTCCGCGTACTCGGTACCGCACAGCAGCATGCCGCCGCGCGGGCCGCGCAGCACCTTGTGCGTGGTCGCGCAGACGATGTCGGCGTACGGGACGGGGCTGGGCGCGGCCCCGCCGGCCACGAGGCCGATCGGGTGGGCGGCGTCCACGATCAGGTGGGCGCCGACCTCGTCGGCGATCTCCCGGAAGGCCGAGTACTCGGGGTGGCGGGGGTAGGAGATGGAGCCGCACACGATCGCCTTGGGCCGGTGCGCGCGGGCGAGGCGCTGGACCTGCCGGTAGTCGATGAGGCCCGTCGCCGGGTCGACGCCGTACCCGACGAAGTCGAACCACCGGCCGGAAAGGTTCGCCGGCGACCCGTGGGTGAGGTGTCCGCCGTACGGGAGCCCCATCGCCAGCACGGTGTCGCCGGGCCGCAGCAGGGCGGCGTACGCGGCGAGGACGGCGGAGGATCCGGAGTGCGGCTGCACGTTCGCGTGCTCGGCGCCGAAGAGCGCCTTGGCCCGCTCCACGGCGGTCCGCTCGGCCAGATCGGCGTACTCGCACCCGCCGTGGTGCCGGGCGCCGGGGTAGCCCTCCGCGTACTTGTTGGCGAGCGCGGACCCGAGCGTGGCGAGCACGGCGCTCGAGGTGAAGTTCTCCGCGGCGCTCAGCTGCAAGGTACCGGCCTGCCGCTGCCGCTCCCCGGCCAGGATGTCGGCCATCTGCGGGTCCTGCGCGCGCAGCAGGTCCGTGGGCTGGGTGATGACGCTCATGGCGGCGCTCCAGGGGGTACCGGGTTACCAGCCACTGTAGGCCCGCGGACCCCGCGATGCCCTGTCAGCGCGCGGCGAGCCCCTCCTCGACGCGGCACTCGCACCACTCGGCCCCGCAGGGCCTCCCGGGCTTCGCCCCGCCGCGCCGACCTCCGGCCGACGAACGCTCAACGCGCCGCGGTCACACCCGTCAGGGCCGTCACGACCGGATCCAGCGCCTGATTGAGCCCCTCCTCGACGCGGCGCTCGCACCACTCGGCCCCGCAGGGCCTCCCGGGCTTCGCCCCGCCGCGCCGGCCTCCGACCGGCAAACGCTCAACGCGCCGCAGTCACACCCGTCAGCGCCGTCACGAGCGGATCCAGCGCCTGGTTGAGCCCCTCCTCGACGCGGCGCTCGCACCACTCGGCCCCGCAGGGCCTCCCGGGCTTCGCCCCGCCGCGCCGACCTCCGACCGGCAAACGCTCAACGCGCCGCAGTCACACCCGTCAGCGCCGTCACGACCGGATCCAGCGCCTGGTTGATCTCGTCGCCGATCGAGCGGAAGAAGGTGATCGGGGCTCCGTACGGGTCGTACACCTCGTCCGCGTCCGGCGACGGCGCCAGCAACCAGCCGCGCAGTGCCGCGGCGGCCCGTACCAGCGCCCGTGCGCGCTCCGCCATGCCGTCGTCCAGCGGCGGCAGCGTGGCCGGGTCTATCGCCCGGACCAGCCGGGTGAACTCCTTCAGCGTGAAGGTACGCAGTCCCGCCGAGTGGCCCATCGAGATGACCTGGGCCCGGTGGTCGCGGGTGGCGGTCAGCACCAGGTCGGCGCGTATGACGTGCTCGTCCAGCAGCTCCCGCCCGGTGAACCCGGACGCGTCGGCCCCGAAGTCCGCCAGCACGGCGGCCGCGTTCGCCTCCATCGGGGCGCCCTCGTGGCCCCAGGTGCCGGCGCTCTCCACGATGAGGTCGCCGGTGACCAGGCCGCCGAGGCGGTGCGAGAGGGCATGCCGCGTCAGCCGCTCGGTGATGGGCGAGCGGCACACGTTCCCGGTGCTGACGTGGAGTATGCGGAAAGTGTTTCCCCCGGCTACCGGCGGGCGGTACCCCCCTGCTATGCCACGCCCCTCAGGGCTCACGGGGCGACCTCGAGGTCGGGTACGACCTCCCGCAGCTGGTCTGCGGTGAGCGCCCCTTCGCGCAGCAGGACGGGAACCTTCCCGGTGACGTCGACGATCGACGACGGCTGGATGCCGGGCGTCGGGCCGCCGTCCAGGTACACGGACACGGAGTCCCCGAGCATCTCGCGCGCGGCGTCGCAGTCCTCGGGCGCCGGGTGACCCGACAGGTTGGCCGAGGACACCGCCATCGGGCCGACCTCGGTCAGCAGCTCGATCGCGACGGGGTGCAGCGGCATGCGCACGGCCACGGTGCCCTGGGTGTCCCCCAGGTCCCACGCCAGCGAGGGCTGGTGCTTGGCGACCAGCGTCAGCGCACCCGGCCAGAAGGCGTCGACGAGCTCCCAGGCCTGCTCCGAGAAGTCCGTGACGAGGCCGTGGAGCGTGTTCGGGGAGCCGATGAGCACCGGGGTGGGCATACCGCGGCCCCGACCCTTGGCGGCGAGCAGGTCGTGCACGGCCTCCGGGCTGAAGGCGTCCGCGCCGATCCCGTAGAGGGTGTCGGTGGGCAGCACGACGAGCTCGCCGCGGCGCACGGCGGATGCGGCTTCACGCAGACCCGTCTTACGGTCCGTCGCGTCGTTGCAGTCGTATCGCCGGGCCATCAGCGGGCCTCCTCGTGCAGCAGGGGGGTGGCGGAAATCGTCGCGCCGGTCACGGCAGGGCCTTGCGGGCCGTCGCGAAGCGCGGGCGGTTGTTGAGGTCCGGGTGGTCGGCCGCGTCGGCCCAGCCCCGCTCCTCGGCGAAGATCCACGGAACCTGGCCGCCCTGGGTGTCGGCGTGCTCGATGACGACGATGCCGCCGGGCCGCAGCAGCCGGTGGGCGGTGCGTTCGATTCCGCGGATGGTGTCGAGGCCGTCCTCGCCGGAGAAGAGCGCCATCTCCGGGTCGTGGTCGCGGGCCTCGGGGGCGACGTACTCCCACTCGGTGAGCGGGATGTACGGCGGGTTGGAGATGACCAGGTCGACCTGGCCGTCGAGCTCGGGCAGCGCGCTCAGGGCGTCGCCCTGGTGCACGGTGACCCGGGAGTCCTCGGCGTTCTTACGGGTCCAGCGCAGGGCGTCCTCGGACAGCTCGACCGCGTGCACGCGCGAGCGCGGCACCTCCTGGGCCATGGCCAGCGCGATCGCGCCGGAGCCGGTGCACAGGTCCACGATCAGCGGCTCCACGACGTCCATCGCACGCACGGCGTGTATGGCCCAGTCCACGACCGACTCGGTCTCGGGCCGGGGCACGAAGACCCCGGGCCCGACCTGGAGCTCCAGGTAGCGGAAGAAGGCGCGGCCGGTGATGTGCTGGAGCGGCTCGCGCGCCTCGCGGCGGGCGACGGCCTCCCAGTAGCGGGCGTCGAAGTCCGCGTCCTTGACGTGGTGCAGTTCCCCCCGTTTGACGCCGTGCACGAAGGCGGCGAGCTCCTCCGCGTCGAAGCGCGGTGAGGGCACGCCGGCGGCGGCCAGCCGCTGGGTGGCCTGGGCCACCTCGGCAAGCAGCAAGTTCACGCTGGTCCTCCGGGCTGCTGTCAGGGGGGTCCCCCCTGCTCGAGCGAAGCCGAGAGCTTGGGGGAGGGGGGTGGTGCGGGGGTCGGTCAGTGCGCGGCCGCGAGCTTGGCCGCGGAGTCCGTGTCGACACAGGCCTGGATGACGGCGTCGAGGTCACCGTCGAGGACCTGGTCCAAGTTGTACGCCTTGAAACCGGTCCGGTGGTCCGAGATCCGGTTTTCCGGGTAGTTGTACGTACGGATCTTCTCGGAGCGGTCCACGGAGCGCACCTGGCTGCGGCGCACGTCCGAGGCCTCCTGCTCGGCGGCCTCCTGGGCGGCGGCCAGCAGGCGCGACCGCAGGATGCGCATGGCCTGCTCCTTGTTCTGGAGCTGGCTCTTCTCGTTCTGGCAGGAGGCGACCACACCGGTCGGCAGGTGCGTGATGCGCACGGCCGAGTCGGTGGTGTTGACGGACTGGCCGCCGGGGCCGGACGAGCGGTACACGTCGATGCGGAGGTCGTTCATGTTGATCTCGACCTCGACCTCCTCGGCCTCCGGTGTGACGAGCACGCCCGCGGCGGAGGTGTGGATGCGGCCCTGGGACTCGGTGGCCGGCACCCGCTGGACGCGGTGCACGCCGCCCTCGTACTTCAGGCGGGCCCACACGCCCTGGCCGGGCTCGGTGGCGCCGTTGCCGCCCTTGGTGCGGACGGAGACCTGGACGTCCTTGTAGCCGCCGAGCTCGGACTCGGTGGCGTCGATGATCTCGGTCTTCCAGCCCACGCGCTCGGCGTAGCGCAGGTACATGCGCAGCAGGTCGCCGGCGAACAGCGCCGACTCGTCGCCGCCCGCGCCGGCCTTGACCTCCAGGAGGACATCCTTGTCGTCGCTGGGGTCACGCGGAACGAGCAGCAGGCGGAGCTTCTCGGTGAGCTCCTCGCGCTGTGCGGTCAGTTCCTTGGCCTCGGCGGCGAAGTCGGGGTCGTCGGCCGCGAACTCCTTGGCCGTCTCGATGTCCTCGGCGGACTGCTTCCAGGCACGGAAGGTCGCGACGATCGGGGTCAGTTCCGCGTAGCGCTTGTTCAGCTTGCGCGCGTTGGCCTGATCCGAGTGGACCGAAGGGTCGGCGAGCTTCTTCTCAAGATCGGCGTGTTCGCCGACCAATTCCTCGACCGCTTCGAACATCGGGGGACTCCTGGGGTGAAAAGTGCGAAGGACTGCAGGGGGGACGTGCCGGAACGACGACAAAGGCGCCGGTCCGGCCGCCCCCGAGTGGACAGGGGGCGGCCGGAGACCGGCGCCTGGGTCGCGCTACTTCTTGGCCGCACCCTTGCCGAAGCGCGCCTCGAAGCGGGCCACACGGCCACCGGTGTCGAGGATCTTCTGCTTGCCCGTGTAGAACGGGTGGCACTCGGAGCAGACCTCGGCTCGGATGGAGCCTTCGGTCAGGGTGCTACGGGTGGTGAACGACGCGCCACAGGTGCAGCTGACCTGGGTCTCGACGTACTCGGGGTGAACATCGCGCTTCAAGGTGTCTCCTAGATTCGGGAGGGCGCCGGGTCGCAGGAGCCGAATTGCGCACTGCGTGAACCGGGGCCGACAGACCAGTCTGCCAGGACCGGGCTGCCTGTCAAAATTCTGAGGACGCCTCCCTCAACGGCAAGGGGTCGCCATCTATTCCGAGCGGGTCCGCGGACCCTCCCTGACGGGGTTCTACTGCACGATCGACCCGGCGGCACTCTTGTCCCCGGAGGAGTTCGCGGTGGCCTCGGCCGGGATCGGCCGGTCCGCCAGCAGGGCCTCCCAGACCATCTTGGTCTCCTTGGTGAGCGGGGCCACGCGGTTGGGGTCGCGGGGGTCCGTGGTCACCGGGAGCGTGATCATCTGCATGTCCTGGGCGTCGATGCCCTGGAGCCCCTGGGCGAAGCCCATGAGGGACTTCACATCACCGAGCGGCTTGTCGGTGGTGATCGCCTTGGTCGCCGAGTCGGCGATGTCGAGCAGCTTCTTGGGATTGTCGTAGAGCCCGATGCCCTTCACCTGCTTGATGAGCGCCTTGATGAAGGCCTGCTGCAGCTGTATTCGACCCAGGTCGCTGCCGTCGCCGACGCTCTTGCGGGTGCGGACGAGGCCGAGGGCCTGTTCGCCGTTCAGTTTGTTGGTGCCGGCCGCCAGGTCGAGGTGGCTGGAGCCGTCCTTGATCGGCTTGGTGGTGGTCACCTCGACGCCGCCGAGGTTGTCGATGATCTTCTTGAAGCCGGTGAAGTCGACCTCTATGTAGTGATCCATGCGGATCCCCGACATCTTCTCGACGGTCTTGACCGCACAGGCGGCCCCGCCGACGGTGAACGCCTCGTTGAACTGGGTGCGCTGACCGCCGGGGTCGGTCTTCCCGCCCGACGTCGCGCACGAGGGCCGGGAGATCATGGTGTCGCGCGGTATCGACACGACACTGGCCTTCTCGTGGCCCTCGTAGAGGTGGATGATCATCGCGGTGTCGGAGCGGGCGGAGCCGCCGTCGTCCTGGCCGTACTCGCCGTTGGCGCCGCCGCGGGAGTCGGAGCCCAGGACGAGGATGTCCATCGAGCCGTTGTCGACGTTCTGCGGGCGGTCGGTGCCGAGCGCCTGGTCGATGTCGACGGTCTTCAGGTTCCCGTTCAGCTTGAAGTAGAAGTAGCCGAGGCCCGCTCCCCCCAGCAGGACCACCCCCGCCGCGCTCCAGGCGGCCACGGCGAGGGCCTTGCGGCGCTTCGCCGGTTTGCGTCGGCGCCGGGCCGCGGCACGCCCGCCGTGGTCCTTGCTCTCCTCGGTCATGCTCTCCTCAGTCCTGGGTCCGATCCCTGGTCGTTCCGGCCCGCCGTCCACCCCGCGGCTCCGCTGAAACAGACGGGTGCAGGGCGCGCAGGGTTCCATTCCGGGCCGAACCGCCCGGCGAGGCGTGTGCGCCCCGTAACGGGCGCGTGTACCCCGTCCGGGGGCCCGTACGCGCGACAGCCCCCGCCGCAAGGTGCGGCGGGGGCTGTCGCGGTGCTACGCGAGCCGGACGTCAGTCGTCGTTCTTGCCCGACGGGGTCGTCTTCGCGATCTGCATCAGGAACTCGGCGTTCGACTTCGTCTGCTTCATCTTGTCGAGCAGCAGCTCGATCGCCTGCTGCGAGTCGAGCGCGTGCAGCACCCGGCGCAGCTTCCAGACGATGGCGAGCTCCTCCGCGTTGAGGAGGATCTCCTCCTTGCGGGTGCCGGACGGGTCGACGTCGACAGCCGGGAAGATGCGCTTGTCGGCGAGCTTCCGGTCGAGCTTGAGCTCCATGTTGCCGGTGCCCTTGAACTCCTCGAAGATCACCTCGTCCATGCGCGAGCCGGTGTCGACGAGCGCGGTGGCCAGGATGGTCAGCGAGCCGCCGTCCTCGATGTTGCGCGCGGCACCGAAGAAGCGCTTCGGCGGGTACAGCGCGGTCGAGTCGACACCACCGGACAGGATGCGGCCGGAGGCGGGCGCCGCGAGGTTGTACGCGCGGCCCAGACGGGTGATGGAGTCCAGCAGGACGACCACGTCGTGACCCAGCTCGACGAGACGCTTGGCGCGCTCGATGGCCAGCTCGGCGACGGTGGTGTGGTCCTCGGCCGGGCGGTCGAAGGTCGAGGAGATGACCTCGCCCTTGACCGACCGCTGCATGTCGGTGACCTCTTCCGGACGCTCGTCGACCAGGACGACCATCAGGTGGCACTCGGGGTTGTTGGTGGTGATCGCGTTGGCGATCGCCTGCATGATCATGGTCTTACCGGTCTTCGGCGGGGCCACGATCAGGCCTCGCTGACCCTTACCGATCGGCGACACGAGGTCGATGATGCGGGTGGTCAGCACGCCCGGGTCGGTCTCCAGACGGAGCCGGTCCTGCGGGTACAGCGGGGTCAGCTTCTGGAACTCCGGGCGGCCACGGCCGGATTCGGGCGCCATGCCGTTCACCGAGTCCAGACGCACGAGGGCGTTGAACTTCTCGCGACGCTCGCCGTCCTTGGGCTGACGCACGGCACCGGTGGTGTGGTCACCCTTACGCAGGCCGGCCTTGCGGACCTGGGCGAGGGAGACGTACACGTCGTTGGGGCCGGGCAGGTAGCCCGACGTCCGGATGAACGCGTAGTTGTCGAGGATGTCGAGGATGCCGGCGACGGGGATCAGCACGTCGTCGTCGGCGACCTGCGGCTCGCTCGGCGCGAACTCGTCGCGGCCACGGCGGCCACGGCGGTCGCGGTAGCGGCCGCGCCGGCCGCGACGGCCGTCCTCACCGTCGAAGTCGTCCTGCGGCCCGTTGTCCTGGCGGTCCTGACGGCCCTGCTGCTGGCCCTGGCCCTGGCCACGGCCGCCCTGCTGCTGGCGGTCGGCGCGGTCCTGACGGCCGCCGGCCTGACCCTGACCACCCTGGCCGCCCTGACCCTGGCCGCCCTGGCCCTGACCCTGGCCGCCCTGGCCCTGGTCGTCGGCCTTGGCGCCGCGGTCACGGCGGTCGCGCTGACGGTCGGTGCGCTCGGCACGGTCACCGCGGTCACCGCGGTCACGGCGGTCGCGACGGCCGCGGCCCTCGCCCTCCGCACCCTGCGCCTGGCCGGCGGAGACCGCGGTGGCGGCCTCGGCCTTGGCCTCGGACGGGGCGGTGGCGGCGGGCGCGGTCTCGGTCTTCTGCTCGACCTGCACGGCGACGGGGGCGGAGGCCTCCGGGCTGCCGGAGGGGGCCGTGGCCCGACGGCGGCGGCGCTCGCCGACCGGGGCGTCCTCGCTGGCCGGCTGGCCCGGGATCTCGATCTGCGCCTTCGCGGCGGCCTTCTCGGCGGGCGCCTCGGCGGCGGCCTCACCCGTGCGGGCCTTGCTGGTGGCGCGGCGCTTCGGCTTGGCCTCGGCGGTGTCTGCGGCGGTGGAGGCGGCGGCCTTGGGGGCACCGCTGCCCGCCTGCGCCTCCTTGATGACCTCGATCAGCTGGCTCTTGCGCATCCGCGCGGTGCCCCTGATCCCGAGGCCCGACGCGACCTGCTGCAGCTCGGCCAGGACCATGCCGTCAAGGCCGGTGCCGGTGCGTCGACGCTTGGGTGCGGCGCCCGCGGCGGGGGCACTGGTGTCGACAGAGGTGTCGGCAGCGCCCATCAGATCGGTGGTGTCGCTCACGAAGGGTCCTTCCCTGGAGCGGACGTCGGCCTGTCTGGCTCGGCGACCGGTTGTGCTGTCCGACGACGGTCCTAGGTGTGGACCGTGCCGGGGCGGTGGTCCGCCGATGGAAATACGGCGGAAGAAACGTGCATGGCTGGTTCCGGCGAGAAGCCCCCGAGCTGAAAGCGTGGGAATGTCACGCCGATTCCGGAGCGTGCTCGAAACTGCTGGAAGTGATCAAAGCAGTCGGGGAGGCTCCCGGAAGAAATGTGGTCCCGAATGGGGACACTGAGCACCGAGCCATGACGGCTTCCGATGCGCACTTGAGACTAACACTACCGGATCCAATAGATATTCCCCCTCTCAATCACCGGCAATCGCGCCCTTCCGCGCGGGCGGCCTGCCCTGGCCGCCCGCCCCTGACCGGCTGTGCACTCCGGGAAAGCGGGTCTAGCCGCCCTGGGTGCCCAGCGGAAGTACGCTCGCGCCCGCGGCGTCGAGTGCGAGCCGGTTGGCCGCCCACCCCTCGCCCGCGAGCTGCGCGACCTTGTCGGCCGCGCCGTTGTCGACCAGCGCCAGGACCGTGGGGCCCGCGCCGGAGATGACCGCGGGGATCCCGTCCGCCCGCAGCCTGTTGACGAGTGCCACGCTCTCGGGCATCGCCGGGGACCGGTACTCCTGGTGGAGCCGGTCTTCGGTGGCCGGCAGGAGGAACTCGGGACGCCTGGTCAGGGCTTCCACGAGCAGGCCCGCGCGGCCCGCGTTGACGGCCGCGTCCACGTGCGGGACGGTGCGCGGCAACAGGCCGCGCGCCGTCTCGGTGAGGACCGGCTTGGAGGGTACGAAGACCACCGGAACGATGGATTCGGCGGGCTCCATCCGGATCGCCTTGGCGCTGCCGCCGTCCATCCAGGCGAGGGTGAATCCGCCGAGCAGACAGGCGGCGACGTTGTCGGGGTGGCCCTCGATCTCGGTGGCGAGTTCGAGCAGCGCCGCGTCGTCGAGCTTGGCCTCGCCGCCTATGGTCACCGCGCGGGCGGCGACGATGCCGGCGCAGATGGCGGCGGAGGAGGAGCCGAGGCCACGGCCGTGCGGGATGCGGTTGGCGCAGACGACCTCCAGGCCGCGCGGCTGGCCGCCCAGCAGGTCGAAGGCGGTGCGCATGGAGCGTACGAGCAGGTGGCTCTCGTCCCGCGGGAGGGTGTCGGCGCCCTCACCCGCGATGTCGATGTTCAGGCCGGAGTCGGCCACCCTGACGACCACGTCGTCGTAGAGCCCCAGGGCCAGGCCCAGGGCGTCGAAGCCCGGGCCGAGGTTGGCACTGCTGGCGGGAACGCGCACCCGTACGGCGGCGGCGCGGAACGCTGGACCGGCCATCGTCCGATGACACTCCTTGTGACTGTGCGAGATCTTCGCTCTTCGCTGGCTCGCTGCGAATGTACTGGAGAACGTACGACACCCGAAGGCCCTCGGGGCAGCACCGCAGTCATATGCGCGGTGGCGGATGTAGGTACAGCGTATCGAAGGAAGGTTCTCTCGCGACATAGGGCGCACAGGAGGCGCACGATGCGTGTCGCGGACTTCGACCGACTTCGACCGACTTCGACCGCATTTTTGTTGTCGTACGGGGTGAGTTGCCGGGTTCCGGAAAGATCCCGAGAAGGCCTCGAACGGCCTTCCGGAGCCCTCCGGACCCCAGCTCCCCACGGTGGCGCGGTACCGCGGCGCGGCTGCGCCGCGGTGCTGCCGTGTCGCCGTCAGACGAGTCCGAGGCGCACGGCGGCGGCCTCGGCGTCCACCGGAACGGTGACGGGCTGCGGAGCGCCGGCGATCGCCCAGTCGGGGTCCTTCAGGCCGTTGCCGGTGACGGTGCACACGATCTTCTGACCGGGGTCGACCAGGCCCAACTCGGCGGCCTTGAGCAGACCGGCCACCGAGGCGGCCGAGGCGGGCTCGACGAAGACGCCCTCCTGGGAGGCCAACAGCCGGTACGCGGCCAGGATCTGGCGGTCCGTCACCTCGTCGATGAAGCCGCCCGATTCGTCCCGCGCGGCCAGCGCGTAGTCCCAGGAGGCCGGGTTGCCGATCCGGATCGCGGTGGCGATGGTGTGCGGCTCCTTGACGACCTCGCCGCGCACGATGGGCGCGGACCCGGAGGCCTGGAAACCCCACACGCGGGGCGTACGGGTGGACAGGCCGTCGGCCTTGTACTCCTTGAAGCCCTTCCAGTACGCGGTGATGTTGCCCGCGTTGCCGACGGGCAGCACGTGGATGTCGGGCGCGTCACCGAGCGCGTCGACGATCTCGAACGCGGCCGTCTTCTGGCCCTCGATACGCACCGGGTTGACCGAATTGACCAGTGCGACCGGGTAGTTGTCGGAGAGCGCGCGAGCCAGGTTCAGGCAGTCGTCGAAGTTGCCGTCCACCTGGAGGATCTTGGCGCCGTGCACCAGCGCCTGGCCCATCTTGCCGAGCGCGATCTTACCCTGGGGTACGAGGACGGCCGAGACCATCCCGGCGCGCACCGCGTACGCGGCGGCGGAGGCGGAAGTGTTGCCGGTGGAGGCGCAGATGACCGCCTTCGCACCCTCTTCCTTGGCCTTGGTGATCGCCATGGTCATGCCGCGGTCCTTGAAGGAACCGGTGGGGTTCGCCCCCTCGACCTTCAGGTGCACCTCGCAACCGGTGCGCTCGGAGAGCACCTGGGCGGGGACGAGGGGAGTGCCACCCTCGCGGAGCGTCACCACGGGAGTCGTGTCCGTGACCGGCAGGCGGTCCCGGTACTCCTCGATGATGCCGCGCCACTGGTGGGTGCGATTGCTGCTCATGGGTCCTTACTCCCCTTCAACACGCATGATGCTGGCGACACCGCGGACGGTGTCCAGCTTCCGCAGCGCCTCGACGGTCCCGGAGAGGGCGGCGTCGGGCGCGCGGTGAGTGACGACGACGAGGGAGGCCTCGCCGTCCTTGCCCTGCTGCCGCACCGTGTCGATCGACACGCCGTGCTCCGCGAAGGTGGTCGCCACCTGGGCGAGGACGCCCGGCTTGTCCGCCACATCGAGGCTGATGTGGTAGCGGGTGACGACGTCCCCCATGGGGCTGACCGGCAGCTGGGTGTACGCCGACTCGCCGGGCCCCGTTGCCTCGGCGAGCTTGTTGCGGGCGACGGCGACGAGGTCGCCGAGGACCGCGGACGCGGTGGGCGCACCGCCCGCGCCCGGCCCGTAGAACATGAGCCGCCCGGCGGCCTCCGCCTCGACGAAGACGGCGTTGTACGCCTCACGGACGGAGGCGAGCGGGTGGCTGAGCGGGATCATCGCCGGGTGGACGCGCGCGGTGACGGACATGCCGTCGGCGGCGCGCTCCAGGATGGCGAGGAGCTTGATGGTGCAGCCCATCCGCTTGGCGGAGGCGAAGTCGGCCGCGCTGACCTCGGTCATGCCCTCGCGGTACACGTCGTCCAGGCGGACGCGGGTGTGGAAGGCGATGCCGGCCAGGATCGCGGCCTTGGCGGCGGCGTCGTAGCCCTCGACGTCGGCGGTCGGGTCGGCCTCGGCGTACCCGAGGGCGGTGGCCTCGTCGAGCGCCTCCTGGTACCCGGCGCCGGTGGAGTCCATCTTGTCGAGGATGAAGTTCGTCGTGCCGTTGACGATGCCCATCACCCGGTTGATCTTGTCGCCCGCGAGCGACTCGCGCATCGGGCGGACCAGCGGGATCGCGCCGGCGACGGCGGCCTCGTAGTAGAGGTCCAGGCCGTGCTGCTCCGCCGCGGCGTGCAGCGCGGCGCCGTCCTGGGCGAGCAGCGCCTTGTTCGCGGAGACCACGGAGATGCCGTGCTCGAAGGCGGTGGTGATGAGGGTGCGGGCCGGCTCGATGCCGCCGATGACCTCGATGGCGATGTCGATGTCACCACGTTTGAGGAGGGCGGTCGCATCGGTGGTGATCAGCGCCGGGTCGATGCCCTCGCGGACCTTGGAGGGGCGGCGCACGGCCACGCCGGCGAGCTCGACGGGCGCGCCGATCCTCTGCGTGAGGTCGTCGGCGTGCGTCGTCATGATGCGAGCCACTTCTGAGCCGACCACTCCACAGCCCAGCAGCGCCACCTTCAGCGGACGCGTACGCATCATTCGACCTACGCCTTTCGATCTTCCATCAGTACCCCGCGGGCGGTTTGCCCGCCGGGTGGAACCAGTCTCACTCAATGGACAGCAGTTTCCATCCTCGGTCCATTGAGTGAGACACCTATTTCATCATCCGAGGTCGAGACGCAGGAGATCTTCCTCCGTCTCGCGGCGGACGATCACTCGGGCCTGTCCGTCACGCACGGCGACGACGGGCGGGCGCAGCGCGTGGTTGTAGTTGCTGGCCATGGAGCGGCAGTACGCGCCGGTCGCCGGCACGGCCAAGAGGTCGCCCGGAGCGAGGTCGGCGGGCAGGAACGCGTCCTTCACGACGATGTCGCCGCTCTCGCAGTGCTTGCCGACGACGCGTACGAGCATGGGCTCGGCGGTGGAGGTGCGCGAGACGAGCGAGATGGAGTACTCGGCGTCGTACAGGGCGGTGCGGATGTTGTCGGACATCCCGCCGTCGACGCTCACGTAGGTCCGCAGACCCTCCAGCGGCTTGATCGTCCCCACCTCGTACAGCGTGAACGCGGTCGGGCCGACGATGGCGCGGCCGGGCTCCACGGAGATCCGGGGGGCGCGCAGGCCCGCGCTCTCGCACTCCCGGGCCACGATCTCGTGCAGGGCCTTGGCGATCTCGTGGGGCTCACGCGGGTCGTCGCTCGAGGTGTACGCGATACCGAGGCCACCGCCGAGGTCGATCTCGGGCAGCTCCACGCCGTGCTCGTCGCGTACGTCGGCCAGCAGCCGCACGACGCGCTTGGCGGAGACCTCGAAGCCGGCCATGTCGAAGATCTGCGAACCGATGTGGGAGTGGACGCCGAGCAGTTCCAGCGAGTCGTGCCCGAGCGCCCGGCGCACGGCCTCGGCGGCCGACCCGTCGGCCACCGCGATGCCGAACTTCTGGTCCTCGTGCGCGGTGGCGATGAACTCGTGGGTGTGGGCCTCGACGCCGACCGTCACGCGGATCTGGACGGGCTGGCGGACGCCCAGCTCACGGGCGATGTGCGCGACGCGGGCGATCTCCTGGAAGGAGTCGAGCACGATGCGCCCGACCCCGGCCTCGACGGCCCGGCGGATCTCGCCCTCGGACTTGTTGTTGCCGTGGAAGGCGATCCGCGCGGCGGGCATCCCGGCGGCGAGGGCGGTGCTCAGCTCCCCACCGGAACACACGTCGACGTTCAGCCCTTCTTCCTTCAGCCACTTCACGACGGCCTTGGAGAGGAACGCCTTGCCGGCGTAGAAGACGTCGGCGTCGGGACCGAAGGCGTGCGCCCAGGCCCGGCAGCGCGCCCGGAAGTCCTCCTCATCGAGGAAGTAGGCGGGCGTCCCGAACTCCTCGGCGAGCCGGGTCACTTCGATGCCGCCGACGGAGACGACCCCGTCGGCCGTACGCTCGACGGTCCGGGACCACACCTTCTCGTCGAGCGCGTTCAGGTCGGCCGGCGGCGGGGAGTAGTGCCCCTCGGGCAGGACGTCGGCGTGGCGGGGCCCGGCGGGGTGCGCGGAACGGCTCATCGGTATCTCTCTTCGCGAATCACAGGCGTGTCGGTGCGTCTATGCCGAGCAGGGCCAGGCCGCCGGCCAGCACCGTCCCGGCGGCTTCGGCAAGAGCCAGCCGGGCACGGTGGGCGGCCGAGGGTTTCTCGTCACCCTTGGGCAGGACGCGGTACTGGAAGTCGAGCAGCGCGTCGGCGAGCTCGACGAGGTGCCGGGCGAGCCGCTCGGGCGCGCGGTGGTGCGCGGCGGCTTCGAGGACGAGGGGGTGATCGGCCAGCGCGCGCAGCAGCGCGGGCGCGTCGACATCGCCCGGCTCCGGTCCAAAGCCCAGCTGATCGGCGTTGCGTACGAGGGCACGGGCGCGGGCGTGGGCGTACCGGACCCGGAAGAGCTCGTTGCCCTCCCCCTGTACGAGCAGTGCGTCGGAGAACTCGGGGGTCTCGCGCGCGGGGGTGGTCAGCGCGGCCCAGGCGACGGCGTCGGCCCCGTACCGCGCGAGCACGTCCCCATCACGGCGGGCGAGCGGCGCGACGACGAGCTCCGGACCGGGTCCGACCCCCTGAGCGGCCTCGATCCGCGCGACGGCGGCCCGTAGGAGCCGCTCGCGCGGCTCGCGGCACGCCGCCTCCGGAGCCTCGATCACGACAGGTCGGCGCACGTCACGCACCAGCTCGGCGGCGGAAACGGGACTCAGCGAGAAATTCAGGAACCCGGCCCCGGTGACGTCGACCCGTTCGATCCCGGCCACCGCGCCCAACCGGCGGGCCAACACCTCGGCGACCTCGGCCGGCCGCCGGCCAGCACCCTTGGCGATCTGGAAGGCGACGGGGGTGGCGTACTCCCCGACCCCACCGGGCCTGGTCCGCTCGACCACCACCCGCGCGGGCACGATCCCACCCAGCTCACCGTCCTCGACGGCGCAGCGCACGGCGCTTACGACGCAACGGGAGAGGTCGGCGGGGGTCACGGGACCCAGCCTAGGGGAGACGCACCGTCATCAGTCGAAGGGTTTCGCCATGTGAACAGAGCGCCGGACACCGGACAACCGAGGGGAGGACGCTCTACTGGTGGGGACCGCCCCTCCCCCTCCCGGCGGGCGCCCCTTTCCTCCCGTCACTCCGATCCTTGCGCTCGATCAGCCGGCGCACGATCCGTACCAGCTCGGTGGGCTCGAACGGCTTCGCGAGGAAGGCATCCACCCCGGCCGCGATCCCGGCCTCCACCTCGTGCTGCGTACAGGCGCTGACGATGGCGACGGGCACGTCCCTGGTCCGCGGATCGGCCCGCAACTGCGCGGCGGCCCCGAACCCGTCCAGCCGCGGCATGACCACATCAAGGGTGATCGCGTCGGGACACACCCGATGCACGACGTCCAGACACTCGACACCATCGTTCGCGGTCACGACCTCGAAGCCCTCCAGCTCGAGATTGACCTTGATCAGCTGCCGGATGACCTTGTTGTCGTCGACAACAAGCACCCGGCCCGAGACGCCTGGCACAACTCGAGAGTAGGTCCGCCAGGGCCCCCGCGTCCGGGTTTTCGCCACTTCCACCCCCTGCGGGCGAACCACCCCCTCCTCCCCCGCAAACCCGTTCCTGATCACCCCACGGAAGCTGGTAGTGTTCAACCCGTCGCCGCAACGCAGGCGACGCGCCCCCGTAGCTCAGGGGATAGAGCAACGGCCTCCGGAGCCGTGTGCGCAGGTTCGAATCCTGCCGGGGGCACTTCGCAGGAAGTGCCAGAGAGACCCTCCAAACAGTGTCAGTGCTGTTCGGAGGGTCTTCTTGTGTTTCGCACCGTGGATACCCGCAGACCAGATTTTCGGGGGGACAACACCGTGGACGACAGGCTTCGCGATTTCGCGAAGGGATCACCGAACTTCGGGGTCCTCTACCAGCACCAGCCTCTGCTCTCTCTTTACGGCGCCTCGGCCGAGGCCACGGTATTCACCCACCCCAACTCATCGCTGGTGCAGGCAGGACAGTTCGGCGAGGTCCTCGCGGAGGAGCTGATCACCCGCATCGGCATGCGGGTCGAGGGCGACCGCCAGATCGACCGGCTGGTCGCGCTGACCCGTGCCGGAGTGCTGGTCCCCGAGATCCGTGACGACTTCGACCGGTTGCGGCGCGACCGGAACAAGGCCGCGCACAGCCACCTCTTCGACACGGCGAAGGCTCTGGCCGCTGTCCGCGTCTGCTACAAACTCGGCCTCTGGTTCCACGATGCCATCGAGGGCCGACGGACGGTCGCGGAGTTCGTACCGCCCACCGATCCCGGTGACAGCGCACAGGTCACGGACCCGGCCGAGCTGGCCGAGCTGCGGGAGGCCCTCGACGGCCACCGCCAGGCGCTCACCCAGGCCCGGACCCGGCTCGCCGAGTCCAGCGACGCTCTCGAAGCCGAGCGCAAGGCACGGGCCGAGGCCGAGCACCTCATCGCCAGCGCCGACGCGAACAAGAGCGAGCTGCTGGCCCGCGTCGAGCAGCTGACCTCGCAGATCGATGAGCTGCGCACCACTCAGCAGGCGAAGTACGAGGCTGCCCGTCAGCAGCCCCGGCAGGTGGACGCCAAGCGCCGCGAGGCGATCATCCACCGTGCGCAGCGGCCGGCCCCGCTCAACGAGGTGCAGGCCCGCGACGCCATCGACGGGATGCTGCGCGCGTCCGGCTGGGTCGTGCAGGACCGCGACCAGGTCAACCCGGAGGCGGGGCAGGGCGTGGCGGTCCGCGAGTTCACCCTCGCGACGGGCCGCGCGGACTACGTCCTGTACGTCGGCGGGCACATCGTCGGCGTGGTGGAGGCCAAGCGCGAGGGCGACCACCTGTCCAGCGCCGTTGAGCAGAACGACCGGTACGCGTCCGGAGTCCTGAAGGAGCACCGCCTCGCGGTCTGGCGCGAGGCGGAGCCCTTCGCGTTCCGGTACGCGACGACTGGCACCGAGACGTACTTCATCAATCGCCTCGACCCCGACGCCCGCTCCCGCGAGGTCTTCTCGTTCCACCGGCCCGACACGGTGGCCGCGTGGATGCGGCGCGCGGAGGAGAACCCGGACGCCCTCACGTTCCGCGCGGCTCTGCGCCAACTGCCCGTGCTGGAGGCCAACGGCCTGCGCCTCGCCCAGATCGACGCGATCACCGGTCTGGAGAAGTCCCTGGGCGAGGACCGCGCACGAGCGCTGATCCAGATGGCGACCGGCGCCGGCAAGACCTTCACCGCCGTGGCACAGACGTATCGGCTGCTCAAGCACGCCAAGGCCCGGCGGATCCTGTTCCTTGTGGACCGCAACAACCTGGGGCGGCAGGCCTACGACGAGTTCCGCAAGTTCACGACGCCCGACGACGGCCGGAAGCTCTCCGACATCTACAACGTCGACCGTCTGGGCGCCGCCGGACTCCAGGACACCTCGTCGGTCACCATCTGCACGATCCAGAAGATGTACTCGCTCCTGCGCGGCGAGGCCCTCGCCGAGGATGAGCAGGCGGACGAGGCCGCGGACAGCGAGGCGTACGAGGACACGTACGCGACCGACCTGCCGATCGACGTCTCCTACAACCCCGATGTGCCGATCGAGTCCTTCGACCTGATCATCGTGGACGAGTGCCACCGGTCGATCTACGGCCTGTGGCGGGGCGTCTTGGAGTACTTCGACGCGCACCTGGTCGGCCTGACCGCCACCCCCACGCTCCAGACCCTCGGCTTCTTCGGCCGCAACCTGGTCTCCGAGTACACCTACCCGCAGGCGGTGGCGGACGGGGTGAACGTCGACTTCGACGTCGTACGCATGCGGACCGACCTGCGGGAGAACGGCGGCGCGAAGATCGAGTCGGGTACGACGGTACGGATCAAGGACCGCAAGACCCGGCGGCAGCGCTACCAGGAGCTGGACGACGACTTCACGTACACGACCGGGCAGATCGGCCGGTCGGTGGTCACGGTGGACGAGATCCGGGCCGTCCTGACGGCGTACCGGGACAACTGGCAGCGCTGGTTCCCGGGCCGCACCGAGCTCCCGAAGACCCTGATCTTCGCGGTCGGTGAGGACCACGCCGAGGACGTCCTGGCCCAGGTCAAGGAGATCTTCGGGCGCGGGGACGACTTCGCGAAGAAGATCACGTACAAGAGCCGCCAGGCCGGCGAGGACCCGGACGAGCTGATCCGCGCACTGCGGACCTCGCCCCGGATGAGGGTCGCCGTCACCGTCGACATGATCGCGACGGGTACGGACGTGAAGGCGCTGGAGTGCGTCATCTTCCTGCGCGAGGTGCGCAGCGCGGTGCTCTTCGAGCAGATGAAGGGGCGCGGCGCCCGGACCATCGACGCGACGGAGCTCCAGGAAGTCACGCCGGACGCGGACGCGTCGGTGCGGAAGGGCCGCTTCGTGCTGGTGGACGCGGTGGGTGTGACGGACTCGCCGCTGGTGGACGCCCGGCCGCTGGTTCCGGCAGGTGAGCGCCAGGTGTCGCTGGCCAAGCTGCTTGACAAGGCCGGTACGAAGTCGATCAGCACGAACGAGGCCGAGATCCTGGCGGGACGTCTGGCCCGCCTCAACCAGCAGCTGACGACGGAGGAGCGCGATCAGCTGACGCGGGCTGCGGGTGGACGGACGCTGTCCGAGATCGCGGGGGCGATCGTCAAGGCGGTCGATCCGGACCGGCAGGAGCGCGCGCTGGACGAGGGCGGCCAGGCGGCGGCCCGGCGGCTGATCGAGAACGCGATCGCCCCGCTGACGGAGCGGCCGGAGCTGCGTCGGCACATCATCGAAATCCGGCGGGACAAGGACTACGTCTTCGACGAGTTCACGCCCGTCGCGGTGACGGATCTGAACGAGATCCCGCGCGAGGAGCGGGCGAAGGAACAGGTCGACCGCTGGAGCCGGCTCCTGAAGGAGGAGCGCGACCGCATCGCGGCGGTGAGCATAGCTCTGACGAGCCCGCGGGCTGTCTCGCCTGCGGAGACGTACGCGGCGCTCCAGGAACTGGCGCTGGAGATCCGCCGCCCGCACTTCGCCTGGACCCCGAAGGTCCTCTGGACCTACTACGAGGACCTGGGCGTGACGGCCCACTCCCCCGGCCGTGAAGCGGGCGTCCCGGATCTGATCTCCCTGATCCGGTACGAGCTGGGCGTGGACGAGGAGCTGCGGCCGTACCGTGAGACGGTGGACGAGCGCTTCGAGGTGTGGCTGCTGAAGCAGCAGCAGGCCGGGGCGGACTTCTCGGAGGAGCAGTTGTGGTGGCTGCGGTCCATACGGGACGTGGTGGCGAGCGACGTCGGCATCAGTACCAAGGAGTTCAACGCGGAGCCCTTCAAGGGGAAGGGCGGGGGGCGTGGGTTCCAGCACGCGTTCCCAGGGCGGGATGTGCGGTCTCTGTTGAGTGAGTTGAATCGAGAATTGGCTTGAGTGACGTGGAACTTCCAGCGGGTTGGGCTGTAGCCGAACTCGGAGATTTGCTGCGCGAACCATTGCGCAACGGACACTCGGCACGCATCACGACGGAACCCGACGGGATCAGGACCCTCAGCCTGACTGCTGTCACGCTCAATGACTTCAGCGAGAAGTACACGAAAGTCACCTGCGCAGACCCGGAACGCGTAGACGACCTGTGGCTCAAGCCGGGCGACATCCTCATCCAAAGATCGAACACACCCGACCTTGTCGGAACCTCAGCCCTTTACAAGGGGCGCGAGAACTGGGCGATCTACCCAGACCTCCTCATTCGCTTGAGGTTGAACTCCTGTATCACCCCCGAATTTGCCGCCCTAATGCTGAGCAGCAAGACCGTCCGCGATTACTTCAAGGCGCATGCGAAAGGACTGGCGGGCTCGATGCCGAAGATCGACCAGTCAACCATCGCGAGCGTCAAAATGCCGGTTCCGCCGCTCGCGGAGCAGCACCGCATCGTCGAAACTCTCGAAAACCACCTCTCCCGCCTCGATGCAGCATCGCTTTCGCTCGTTCACGCACAGGCCTTGATCCCGCTGCAGCGTCGCTCCCTCCACACAACGGCCACAGAAGGAAGACTGAGAACCGGAACCGGCGATGTTGTTCCGGATTTCCTGAAGCAGCGTCGTAGATTCTGGGAATCCGTGCAGGTGAAAAAATACAAGGAACCCACTGCGCCAAATCTGGACCAGATTCCGCAATTTCCGACCAACTGGGCTGTCTACAGCCTAGAAGCACTCACCGACCCGATCCGACTCATTCGCTATGGGATTCTGATGCCTAAGGTCAAGCATGGCGGCACAGTTCCCTACGTGGAAGTAAAGGACCTTAAGGGATGCTCTCTTCACGAGAAGAAACTGCACTTGACGAGCAAGGATCTTGACGAGCAGTTCGCGGGTGCACGGATCCAGCCAGGTGACGTCCTCCTTGCCGTGCGTGGTTCGTATGATCGATCGGCGGTCGTTCCATCAGGCTTGAAAGGCGCCAACCTCAGCCGCGACGTTGCCCGAATTGCGCCGCTTCCAGGGATCGATCCCGAATATCTCCAGCTCTATCTTCAAAGCAGCTTCACGCAGCGATACCTGAAGGAACATGCCCGTGGCGTAGCCGTGAAGGGCGTCAACATCGGCTCAATTCGCGCTCTGCCCGTGTCTGTACCTCCATTGGCTACTCAGAAGCAGATCGTCGAGGAAGTGCAGCAGCAGATCACTGCGATCGAGGCTGCCGCGAGAGCAGTAGAGCGCTCGCATGCCAGGCGCGCCGCCCTTCGAGGAGCCTTGTTGAACCGCGCGTTCACAGGGCAGCTCGTCCCGCAGGACGCCTCCGACGAGCCCGCCTCTTTCGTGCTCGACCGGATCCGGGCCGAGCGCGAAGCGCAGGGTGGCAAGGCCAAGCGGGGCACGCGTCGGCCCCGTAAGGCGGCCGAAGCCGCGCCGCCGCCGGCCCCCGCCTCAACCCCTGCCCCCACCAACGCCGTTCAGCAGGAGCTTCCGCTGTGACCCCCGCATCCCCCGCCCTGGCGCACGCGCAGACCAACTCCTTGGTCGCGAAGCTCTGGAACTACTGCAACGTCCTCCGGGACAACGGCCTGTCCACCATCGAGTACGTCGAGCAGCTCTCGTACCTGCTCTTCCTCAAGATGGCCGACGAGATCGCCTCCGACCCCTTCACCGAGGCCGAAGCCCGGACCGTCGTACCCGCCAAGTACGACTGGCAGTCGCTCGCCTCCAAGAAGGGGATCGAGCTCGAAGTCCACTACCGGGAGATCCTGGCCGAACTTGGCAAGAGCCCCGGTACCACCCTCGGTCGGATCTTCGCCAAGGCGCAGAACCGGATCACCGAGCCCGCCCTCCTCGAAAAGCTCGTGGTCGAGCTGATCGGCAAGGAAGACTGGACGATCCAGGGCACCGACCTCAAGGGTGACGCCTACGAAGGCCTGCTCGCCAAGGGCGCCGAGGACACCAAGACCGGCGCCGGCCAGTACTTCACCCCCCGGGCGCTCATCGACGCCATGGTCGACGTGATGCAGCCCCAGCCGGGTGACACCATCACCGACCCCGCCTGCGGAACCGCCGGCTTCCTCATCGCCGCGCACGCCTACATTCGCAAGCACCACATGCAGAACCTCTCCCGCGAGGAGCGGCTCGCCCTCGGCGACGGCAAGATCTGGGGCAACGAGCTGGTCACCGGCACCGCCCGCCTCGCCGCCATGAACATGCTGCTCCACGGCATCGGCGACGCCGACGGCAAATCCCTCATCACTGAGGGGGACGCTCTCGCCGAACAGCCCAAGCAGCATGCTTCCCTCGTCCTCGCCAACCCGCCCTTCGGCAAAAAGTCCGCGATCACCATCGTCGGCACCGACGGTAAGGCCGACAAGCAGGACATCTCCTACGACCGTGACGACTTCCGCGCCACTACCACCAACAAGCAGCTCAACTTCCTCCAGCACATCATGTCGCTGATGGAGATGAACGGCCAAGCGGCAGTCGTCCTCCCGGACAACGTGCTCTTCGAAGGCGGGGCCGGCGAGAAGATCCGGCGTCGCCTGCTCGAAGACTTCGACCTCCACACGATCCTTCGTCTGCCCACCGGCATCTTCTACGCAGGCGGCGTCAAGGCCAACGTCCTGTTCTTCGAGAAGAAGCCGCCCCGCAGTGGAGGCGCGCACAACACCTCGAAACTCTGGGTCTACGACTTCCGCACCGCCAAGCACTTCACCCTCAAACAGCACCCGCTGACTCGTGCTGCTCTGGAGGAGTTCGTCGAGGCATACCTGCCGGGCAAGGACCGCAGTGAACGTGTCGAAACCGAGCGCTTCAAGTGCTTCGACTACGACGGACTCATCGCCCGCGACAAGGTGAACCTCGACATCACCTGGATGAAGGACCCGGCCCTCGACGACGCCGACAGCCTGCTGCCGCCCGAGGTGATCGCACAGGAGATCGTGGAGGACTTGCAGGCCGCGCTCAGCGAGTTCGCCGCGATCGCGGAGGCGCTCGGTGGCGAGATCTCGGCTGATACTGACGAGATCCAGCCAGGCGAAGGCGCCTGACCCGCAACTGAGTTGACCCGTCCCCGTCTCGCCGGAAGTCTTGATCTCGATCAATCAGTGAGACGGGGGCATCCCATGGCAGTTCCGCAGCCGCAGACGCGCGAGTTCCAGGCGTTCAAGACCAACATCGAGTACGCCCGGAAGATGGTCCTCGCCGGCCAGAGCCTGGCCGCCTTCCAGTCCCCCGTCTTCGACATCGGCGACTTCTACCGCGCCGCGTGGGTGCAGGCGGTCAGCGCCATCGACCACTGGTTCCACGAGGAGCTGTACCGCCGTGTGGCCGACCTGGCCGCCGCAGACAGTCCTGGCATGCCGTACCAGCTGACGAAGTTCGAGCTGCCGCTGGAGAAGGTCGAGGAGGTCCGGCGGGGCACGACCACCCTCGCCGACGCCGTGTCCGAGCACGTCAAGGCGAAGTGGGCCAACGCCTCCCTTCAGAACCCGCGCAAGATCAGCGAGGCGCTGAAGCTGGTCACGGAGGAGAACATCTGGGCCAAGGCTGCGGTCCAGCTCAACGAGTGGAACCACGGCCGCACGGGGATGACCGACCAGACCCTCAAGAAGCAGTACATCTCGATCACCGACCGTCGCAACAAGATCGCCCATGACGCCGACTTGCTGGACGGCGACCTGAAGCGGCGACGGCCAATCTCTGACGCGGACGTCACCGACGCGATCGACTGGATCGAGCGGATCGCACTCGCCATCGCCAAGGTGCTGGGCTGACGCTCAGCCGAGGTCAAGTCAGCTGACTTCTGAGACGCAGGAGGCCGCAGTTGCTCGCCATCGCACTGGTGCACAGCACCGCGTTGATGCTGGAACGGTTGCCGGAGAGGCCGCCGGCATGGTTGACGCGGGGCGAGCGCACCTTCGCGTATCCACACCACGAGTGGCGGAAGCCGCGCGTCTGGTGTCTCGCCTTCTTCACCGATCGGCACCCTCGCTTCGAGCAGCGCTCGATCATCGGCGTAGGCACCGTCTTCCCGGGCCGGCGATCGGGAACGTACGAGCGCGCACTGATCGCGCGGGACTTCACCGCACTCGAGCGACCATTGCGGCTTGTCGATCTCGAGACCCCCATGGGGGCCAGCCGCCGGTTCTTGAAGCATGACGGCCACATGCCGCCGGCGGCGGGACGCAACTTGCTCAATGCCGTGCGGAACCTACGGCGGGAATTGGGCGATGTACTGGACGGCTTGGAGGCCGGTCTGGGAGCCAATGCCCCTACGGGGGAGGTCGGCGAGCGGCTGAGCCTTGAGAAGGATGCCGTGGGAACCCTTCTCGAGACGGCCGGAATGGACCGCGATCCCCTCGAAGCGTGGCAGCCGCCGCTGGGCGAGGACGGCCCTCACTCCCGCTCCGTCCCGTTCCTCGAAGGGCTGCCCTCCCTCCGGCAGATCGAGGACCAGCAGATTGTCCACGATTACATGCGCTTTCCCGGCATGGATGGAGAGGACGCCGTACAGGTGGGCTGGCGTATCTACCGCCGCAGCACCGAGTCGTCCCACCGGCTGTTCGTGTTCAACGCGAACCGCACTCAGGCCGAGGCCGCCATGGGCGTCGACATGATCTACGTGAACGAGCACGCGCACAGCGTGGCGATGGTCCAGTACAAGCGCATGCGACAGAGCGGGCACAACTGGGTGTATTGGCACGACGGCACCGGCGAGCGCGAGATGAAGCGGATGGAGGCCGTCGATGCCGAATGCGATCCGGCATGGATCGAGACCGGCCGCCCCGCGGCGGGGACGGCGGGAGATCCGCGCCTGGTCACCACGCCAAGCATGGTCAAGCTATGCCGGACCGAACCCTTCATGATGAACTCCGCCGCGCTCATCCCCGGTATGTACCTCACACGAGAGCACTTCTCCGAATTGCTTCAGCGCCCGGAGGCCACGGGGCCGTCAGGTGGGACACGGATCGTCGAGCACTCAATCCCCCGGTATCTGAACAACACCACCTTCACCACACTGCTCAGGGATGGGTGGCTCGGAACCCGCGGCACCGGTTCGGATTACGTCATTGAACTCATCCGGAGGAGTCTGTCCTCGGAAGGCCCCGGTTCCGTCGTCGTGGGTATACACCGAAGCGAGGTCCCACCCGGTAACCGCCGAGTCAACTGAGGCCCGCCACGGCGCGAGTGCGCTGAGCTGGGACGTGGCCACTCTCCGGAGGGGCCTCGGCGCTCGCACCGCGGCGTTTCCCTTACGGCAGCCCACGTACCGCCACTGGTTCCGCCGGTGGGAGGTGGAGGGGTAGGCCCTCGGTCAGGGCGAGGACGACTGACAGGCCGCCGGTTGGCGTAGTGGGCGGTTCGCACGCTGCGGACCGCGCGCCAAGTACCCCAGATGCGGATGTGCTGAGCAGCACCGCCTCGTTCAGGGTGGCCGCCAGGCGGTCGAGGAATTCGTCCATGGGGGCCGGTGTTCTGGTGTCCTCCGCGGCCAGGTGGCCTCCCAAGGCGGGCTGGAACCACGCTGCCCGGGAGACGAGTTCGGTGTAGCCGTGGGCGTCCCCGCTCAGCCCGTGTCCGTCGGGGAGGGTGGCGAGGGCGCGCAGTACCCCGGTGCGCAGGGTTACGGCGCCCTCGTCCTGCGGGCTGATGAGCGCGACCGGGGGTTCGTCGGGGTCGGGCCAGTGGCTGAGGACTTCGGGGACCGCCGCCCAGGCGGCCAGCAGCGGCAGCAGTTTGCCGGCGGCCGGGGCGGCGGCCCAGGCGTCGTAGTGGTCGCTGGGCAGCAGCCGGGCGGAGGGTTGGGGGGGCCGGGAAGCCTTGGAGTTCCGGCGGCCCCCGAGGGCGGGGGACGGCTCCTCGTTCTGCGGTGCGGCGAGCCCCGCGTTGACGGCGAGGTCGAGCCACAGCCGGGTGTCCGACTCGTCCGCACGAGCCGCCGCGTGTCGCGTACGGCGATCCCGCCCGCCTTGCGGATCGCGACCGGCTGGGCGGCCAGCGCCCGCAGGACCAGTTCGGCCCGCCAGGCGGCGGCCGCGGCGCCTTGCCCCTCCCAGCCCGGCGGAAGCGGTGCGGTCGCGGTGAACGGCTCCGCATCCAGGAGGGGGCTGGGGACTTCGCCACCAGAGCTCGGACCCGGGCGGCGTCGGCGAGGAGTGCGGTGATCAGCTCCTGGGCCGGGTCCCGGGTGCGGGCCGCGCCGTCGCCCAACAGGGTTGCGGCGATCCGCTTAACCTCGGGGGCGTTGTAGGCGGCGGTCAGCAGCCAGTCCGCGGTGCCGCCGTAGCCGTCGAACCCGGCGGCCCGGACGTGCAGCGGCGGCGACGGCCTGCCCCTGGGCGCGGGAAGGAGCAGAACGCGCTCACGCAGCCGCCCGAGCATGCGCTCGGCGCGCTGCCGGTGCTCCCCCGGCTCGAATCAGGCCAGCACGTCCTTCTCCGCCACCAGCCGGTCTGCCGGTTCCACCGGCCGATGCTGCTGCCACGGGTACCGGGGGCCGTCCTCGCTGTCACCGCCGGCGACGGGACCGTGCCGCTCCAGGGCAAGGGCGGCGATGGAGGCCAGCAGTTCCAGCTCGCCGGACGCGACCGCCATCAGGCCGTGGCCCACCGACTCGTCGGTGAGCAGATGATCGGCCAACTCCCGCATGCCGGTGATCCGCCGGTACGGGGCGGCAAGCGACAGATCCCGCTCCTCCAGCAGCTCGGGGAGCCGCTCCGTGTTGGCCGCCCAGCGGCCCCTGCCCGCCCTGGTCGCCGTGGGTGGATACGGCCGAGTCGACGTCAGGCGCGCGGAAGATCGCTACGGTGGTGGCCGTTCGTGTGAGGGAGGGGAGCCCCATGAAGGCAGACACGGTTGATCTCCGACGGATCTTCGGCAGGGACGTCCGGTACACGGTGCCGCTGTTCCAGCGTCCGTACGTGTGGGACCGGGACGACAACTGGGCCGCCCTGTGGGAGGACATCCGCCGCACGGTGGAGCGGGCGGAGGAGGCGGCGCAGGTCGGCGAGCCCGTCGCCCCGCACTTCCTTGGTGCTGTCGTCTTCGACGAGGCACCGCACATGTCCTCCGATCTCGAGACCCGTCAGGTCATCGACGGCCAGCAGCGGCTGACGACGCTCCAGCTGTTCCTCTTCGCGGCAAGGCTGTCGGCCACGGCCCGGGATCACGAGAAGTCCGTCCGGCTGCTGAGCAAGTTCCTGGAGAACGACGCGGACCTCTTCGACCGCGGCCGCCATCCCGACCACCTCTACAAGGTCTGGCCCACCAATGCCGACCGCGAGGAGTTCCGCTCCGTCATGCTCGGCAAGGGCGGCAGCGGGCGACTGACCCTGGCCGTCGACTACTTCCAACAGGAGATCGACAAGTGGCTGGCGGAAGCGCCCGAACCGCATGAGCGGCTCGGGACGCTGGTGCAGACGATGCGGGAACATCTGCGTCTGGTCATCATCGACCTGGAGGAGCATGATGACGCCCAGGTCGTCTTCGAGACCCTCAACAGTCGTGGCACGCCGCTGGAGCATGCGGACTTGGTCAAGAACCTGCTGTTCCGGGACGCCGAACACGCGGGCGCGGACATCGACCGCCTCTACAGGACCTACTGGGCCCCCTTTGATCAGGCCGAGTGGCGGACCGAGCAGACGACCGGACGCATCACACGCAGCCGTCTCGACGTCTTCCTGACCTATTGGCTCACCATGCGTACCCAACGTGAATTCACCTCCTCGGCCCTGTTCAAGGAGTTCGAGCGCTGGCTGCGCTCCGCCTACGTCCCCACCGAGGACGTGTTCGCGGAACTGGCGCGGTACGCCGAGATCTACGAGCGTCTCGACCAGTACCCCTCCCATGGTCTCGAGGGCCGCTTCCTGTACCGGATGAAGGTCATGCAGATGTCGACACCGATGCCTCTGCTCCTCTTCCTCTACGGTCTGGGCGACGAAGTGCTGTCCCCCGAGCGCCGGAACAGGGCTATCCGCGCCATCGACAGCTACCTGGTGCGGCGGGCGATCCTCAACCTCAGCAACCGGGACTACAACCATGTCTTCCGCGACCTCGTCGCCGCAGCGGCCCGGGAGCCCGAGCGCGCGGACGAAGTCATCGTCAGGACGCTCACGGGGATGCACGGCCAACACCGGAACTGGCCGTCCGACGCCGAATTCCGCACGGCACTGGAACAGGATCCGCTGTACGCCCGCCTCTACCGCCACCGCGTCCGCATCCTCCTGGAAGCACTGGAGGACGAGCTACGCACCGACCACACCGAGCAGCTCACCATGCCCATTGGCGAACAGCTCGGTTCGAAGCTGACGATTGAACATGTCATGCCGCAGAGTTGGCGCGACAACTGGCCGCCCCTGGAGGACGATCCGAACGAAGGTGCCGACCGCGACGAGCTGGTGCACACCCTCGGCAACCTCACCCTGGTCACAGCCCGTCTCAATCCCACCCTCGGCAACATGGCGTGGGACGGCAAGCGGCAGTGGCTGAGTCAACACAGCCTCCTCCGTCTCACTCACGGCACGCTGCTCAATCCCCCGCCCGGTTCCGCCATCACCGCATGGGCCGATTCCTGGGACGAGGACCGCATCCGGGATCGGGGCGCCTACCTCGCCTCGGTGGTTCTGGGGATCTGGCCCTCGGCCGACGGACTGCCCGCCGCCGTCCCGGTTGCGGAGGCCGGGCGCACGCCTGCCTAGGCGGCTGCAGATCCTGGCGGCGCGTTCCGGTGGTCCGTACGAAGTGGGGGTGGGGCAGTCTGTGGGTTCGGGGGATGGGGTGCCGTTGCGGGGCTGCCTAAGGTGAATCGTGAGGCCGCACCGCGCCGCTCGCCAGGTGCTCTGCGGCGGGCTCTGGCGATCGAGAAGGGGCGGCACGGATGCGTGAGCTGGTGGAGACGGCGCGGCGGTGGGCGGCCGAGGGGCGGGGCGGGTATCTGGCCCGGCCCGTGACCGAGCAGGGGTTCGGGCCGCGGGATCCGGCCGGGGCCGTGCTCATCGACCCTCGGGGGGAGTGTGTCGGCACGCTCTACCGCGGGGTCTTCGACGCCGAGCTCGCCGCCGAGGTCGCGGCCCTGCCGCCCGGCGTCACGGCGCGGGTCTGCGAGGTGTCCGTGCGGGCGGCCGAGGCCGTCGCCGCGAAGCTGACCTGCGGCGGGCAGGCCGAGGTGCTGCTGCAGCCGCTCGCCGCGATCCCGGCCGAGTGGTGGGAGCTGCTGGGCGAGGGGGTCGGGGTGGCATTGGTGACCCGGCTGAACGAGGCCGCCGACCAGGCCACCAGTGCGGTCGTACGGGCCACGGACCCGCCCGGTGACGATGCCGGGCGGCGGGCCGGCGAGCTGCTGGCGACCCGGCGGGCCGGGCGGGACGCGCTGTACGCGGAGTCGGGACTGGTGCTGGTCGAGGCGTTCCCGTCGGCCCCGTACGTGGTCATCGGCGGCGGTGGTGAGCTGGCCGAGATCATCGAGCGGCAGTCGTTGCTGCTGGGCTGGGAGGCCGTACTGGTCACGGGCCCGGAGGAGGCCGGCAAGGTGCTGGAGGCGCGCCGGGACGCCGCGTGCCTGGTCATGCTGAGCCACGAGGAGTCGTTCGACGTGCCGACGCTGCGGGTGGCGCTGGCCCAGGAGGTGCCGTACGTCGGCGCTCTGGGCTCCCGCAAGACCACGGCTCGGCGCCGGGAGGGGCTGCTCGCGGCCGGGGTCACCGAGGCTCAATTGGCGCGGGTGCACGGCCCGATCGGCCTGGACCTGGGCGCCCGCACCCCGGCGGAGACCGCGCTGGCGATCTGCGCCGAGATCCTGGGGGCGCTCGGGGAGCGCAAGGCCGCCGGTGCCTTGCGGGATGCCGACGGGCCCATCAACGCCTGACCGGGGCCTTCACTCGCCCAAGGCCCGTTTGAGCTGTGTCTTGTTCATGTCCGAGCGGCCGTGGATGTTGCGGCGCCGGGCCTCGGCGTAGAGCTGTTCGTACGTGGGGCCCTGCGCGCCCGAGTGGGAGTGCAGGCCTCCGCGCCGGGACGAGGAGATGTCCTGGAGGGATTCCCTGCTCGCGGTCCGGGATTCGCCGGCCCTGGCTCGTTCCTTGTTCACGGTCCGGGCGGCGATCTCCTTCGCCTTCTCCTCCGGCTCGCCGCGCTCCTCCAGACCTTCCTTGATGTGTTCGTACTGTCGTTCGCGCTTCGGGGACGATCCGCGGGGCATCGTCGGCCTCCTTCTCACGTCGGCGTGTACCGGGCGTGTACCCCGGATGGCCCACGGCATCCAGGGCATAGCGAAGCATTTCGGACCTGCGTGCGGGAACATGGTCGGTATGGACACGACCCTGAGCGTGGACGCGACCCTTGCCGACATCGCCTGGTTCCTGGTCGTCGGCATCCTCGTCGCCGGCTTCCTGCTGGGCGGCTTCCTGCTGGGCAAGAAGGTACGGGAGAAGGAGCCACCCCCGCCCACCGCCGAGAGCCAGCCCCACCTGCCGGAGGGCGGGGCGGTCTACGAGGTCCGCGAGGAGCGGGACCAGGTGGAGATCCCCGAGGGGGGTCTCCGGCCGCACGAGATGCAGGGCTACGGGAACTTCGGCTCCACCACCTCCACCCATCCGGACGAGGTCCGGGCGGAACGGGAGTCCGGCTACAAGTTGCCGGAAGGCCCGGGGCCGCATCCACAGCCGGGGGCTCCCCCGGACGCCGGGCGCGGCGCACACGCCTGACGCCGCACCACCCGCCGCACCACCCCCGCCGCACCACCCGCCGCACCACCCCCGCCGCACCATCCGCCGCACCACCCGGCACGCACCCACTTCGACGGCCTCCGACCCGCGCCTCCCGCGCGGGTCAGAGGTCTGTCCGTAGCCGGAGCACCTCCGGCGGCGGGTGCCGGGCCGAGGTGCAGCGGACCTCGGCCGTGAGCGGTGGGTCGAGGGCCCGGAAGGGGACCTCCCCGAGCCCGATGGCCGTGACCGTGGCCAGGGAGGGCGAGGCCGCCCCGCGGGCGGCCACCTCGGCGGCCACCTCCGCCCGCAGTGCCGCGCTCAGCGGGCTCGACACCAGCGGGGTCTCGTCCCCGACCGGCAGGACGAGTACCAGGGCGAGCGGGCGGCGCGGGGTGCCGGTGTAGCCGACCACCGCCGCGTCGCGGACGTCGGTGTGCCGCAGCTTCTGCCAGCCGCGCCGGCCGGCCGGGTAGGTCTGGTCGAGCCGTTTCACGACGAGGCCCTCGATACCGCTGGCCGGCAGGGTCTCGTACCAGGTGGCGGCCAGTTCCGGGTCGGTGGTCATCGGCACCGGCTGCAACGGCGGTCCCAGCGGCAGCAGCAGGTCGACGAGGAGGGCCCGGCGGCGTTCGTAGGGGCGGCCGCGCAGGTCCAGCCCGGCCAGTTCCAGCACGTCGAAGGCGGCGTACGAGGCGGGCAGGCGCTGCGCGAGGACGGCGGCCCGGGCGGCGGTGGCCGCCGCCCGCCGCTGCACCAGGGCGAAGTCCGTACGCCCCGCGTGCCAGACCACCACCTCGCCGTCGAGGACCGTGTCGGCGGGCAGCAGCAGCGCGGCCGCGGCCAGGTCGGGGAAGGCGCTGGTCACGATCCGACCGGAGCGGGCCTGGAGCGTCACGTCGGTCGCCGAGCGCAGCACGACGAGCCGGTGGCCGTCGAACTTCGGCTCGTACGCCAGCCCCGCCCCGCGCGGCAGGGTCCGTACGGCGGCGGCCAGCGCGACGCGGATCACGGCCGGGTCCCGGCCCCTGGCGCCGTCCCCGTCCCGGAGCCGGTGCCGGTCGCCGTCCCGGTGCCGGGGAGCGGGCGGGCCTGCTCGGGGTCGGTCAGCGGGCCGAAGAGGTCCCCGTCACGGGCGAGCCTCGGGGCGATGTCGTCGGCGAGGAAGACGAGGTCGGCGGCGGTCCGGCAGGCCTCGACCTCCGCCCAGGACACGGGCGCGGACACGGTCGGTCGGGCCCGCGCGCGCAGGGTGTAGGGCGCGGCGGTGGTCTTGGCTGCTGCGTTCTGGCTGTGGTCGACGAAGACCTTGCCGGGGCGCAGCGCCTTGGCCATCCGGTGCACGACCAGTTCGGGGAGCTCGCGCTCGGCCTCCTGCGCGAGCCGCTTCGCGTACGCGGACACCCGCTCGGACGGGGTCGGCTCCAGCGGCACGGCCAGGTGCATGCCCTTGGAGCCGGAGGTCTTGGCGTAGGCGTGCAGGCCGTCGGCGGCGAGCCGCTCGCGCAGCCAGAGCGCGGCGGCGCAGCACTCGACGACGGTGGCGGGCGGGCCGGGGTCGAGGTCGAGGACCATCCGGTCGGCAAGGGCGGGGTGGCCGGCGGTCCACTGGGGGGTGTGGAACTCCACGACGAGGTTGGCGGACCACATGAGGGTGGCCAGGTCGGCGACGACCACCTGGGCGGCGGAGAGGTCCTCGGAGCGCGGCACGGGGGTGGTCCTCACCCAGTCGGGCGTGCCGGGCGGCGGATTCTTGGTGAAGAAGAGCTGGCCGTCCGGACCGTCGGGGTAGCGCAGGAAGGACACCGGTCGGTCGTGGATGTGGGCGAGCAGCGGGTCCGCGACGGTGGCGTAGTAGTGCAGCACCTCGCCCTTGGTGAAGCCGGTCTCCGGGTAGAGGACCTTGTCGAGATTGCTGAGCGCGATGCGACGGCCCTCCACCAATGTGATCGGCGTCATACGATGAGACTGCCACGAAACAGGAGGAACCGTGCGATCCATTTGGAACGGGGCGATCTCCTTCGGCCTGGTCAGCATCCCGATCAAGCTCGTGAACGCCACCGAGAGCCACTCGATCTCCTTCCGCCAGATCCATGTGAATGACGGCGGGCGCGTCCGGTACCGCAAGGTGTGCGAGCTGGACGGGGAGGAGGTGCCGAGCGCCGAGATCGGCAAGGGGTACGAGGAGGCCGACGGGTCGATCGTCCCGATCACGGACGAGGACCTGGCGCAGCTGCCGCTGGCGACCGCGAAGACGATCGAGATCATGTCGTTCGTACCGGCGGACGAGATCGATCCGCTGCAGATGGACGCGGCGTACTACCTCGCGGCGAACGGGGCGACGGCGGCGAAGCCGTACACGCTGCTACGGGAGGCGCTCAAGCGGAGCCGGAAGGTCGCGATCGCCAAGTACGCGCTGCGGGGGCGCGAGCGGCTGGGCATGCTGCGGGTCGTGGACGACGTGATCGCGATGCACGGGCTGTTGTGGCCGGACGAGATCCGGGCGCCGGAGGGCGTGGCGCCGGAGGCCGACGTGACCGTGCGGGACGCCGAACTCGACCTGGCTGACGCGCTGATGGCGACGCTGGGGGACGTGGAGATGGCGTCGCTGCACGACGACTACCGGGAGGCCGTGGAGGCGCTGATCGTGGCGAAGTCGGGTGGGGCGTTCGAGCCGACGGAGGCCGTGGTGGAGCCGGCCGGCGGTCAGGTGATCGACCTGATGGCGGCGTTGGAGAAGAGCGTGCGGGCCGCGAAGGCTTCCCGGGGGGAGGCGGGGGCGGACGAGGACTCCGGGGGCGCCGAGGGCGAGGCGGAGGCCGAGGTCACGCCGATCCGGCGGAAGGCCGGGGCGCGTGCGGGTACGGGGCGGGGTACGGGTACGGGTGCTGCCGCGCCGAAGGCGGTCGGCGGGAAGAAGTCGACGGCGGCTTCGGCCAAGAAGACGGCGGCCTCGGCCGCGACGAAGAAGAAGTCGACGACGGCGAGCAGTGGCAAGTCGGCGGCGGGCAGGTCGACTTCGCGCGCGGGCGGCACGGGCGCGACCAAGAGCGCGGCGAAGAGTACGGCCAAGACCGCGGCGGCGAAGAAGACCGGTGCGGCGGCGGCTGCGAAGAAGACCGCGACGCCGCGGAAGCGGACCTCCGCCTGAGGCGGGTCGGGGCGGCCGGGCGGGGCGGATCGGAGCGGAGCCTGCGGCGCTTCCCCCTACACGCCCTACCCGCCCTTTCCCGAAACCGGGGCTCCGCCCCGGACCCCGCGCCTCGAACGCCGGCGGGGACGGTGCCGGGGAGCGCTCAAACGCCGGCGAGGCCGGATTGGGCGCCGCTCGGGCGTAGCCAGGTGGTGGTGTCACGGGCCTGGGCGAAGAGGGCTTCCACTTCCGGGGGTTTCAGGGTCGTGGGGGACGTGGTGAGGGTCGGGGTCGCCGTCGGGGGCTGGAGGATGCGGATGTCGCGGACCGTGGGGGCCGTCTCGACCCGTGAGGCGTCGACCACCGCCAGCGCCGGGGTGACCTTGGCGGCCAGGGCCGCCGAGGCGAAGGTCGCCGCGCGGCGGATCCAGCGGGGGTCCGGGCGGGGTTCCGCGCGGCCCACCGTGAGCAGGAGGTCGCCGACCACCGCGCGCTGACGCCGGCCCGGGACCGTACGCACGCAGAAGATGCCCGCCGGGCCGATGAGAAGGTGGTCGATGTGGCCCAGGCCCGGGAGCGGGACGCAGTGCAGGGCGCGCCAACCTTCCGCCTCCAGGGCGTCGAAGGAGTCGCCCATCCGCTGCTGCGCGGTCAGGTCCTGGCGGAGTCGGTGCCGGGCTCTGGTGCCGGCCGGACCGTGTTCCAGTTCGCCCAGTAAGGTCTCGCCGGGCCGGTTGGGCGCCAGGTCCGCGTCCGGCAGCAGTGCGAGACGCCGCAGGTCGGAGGCCGTGGGCACCGGGGGCGGGCCGATCGAGACCGTCCCGCTCAGGTAGGGGCGGAGCACCGCCACGATCGCCTCGCGGTGATCGTCCGCCAGGACACTGATCCGGTTGGCCTGCCGGTCGTACCAGCCCACCGCCTGCCCGTCGGGCAGGTTGACATACAGCCGGCCGCGGCCGGGCCGGCCGCTCGGCAGTACCTTGAGTCCGCGCATCGCCCTCACCCCCGCCGTCCATGGGAGCAGCCGGGGCGCCGCAGGGCAATCCCTCGGATGTGTAACGACTCCGACGGAACGTTGCGACGCCGCTGTTACATGAACGGGGCGCTGCCGCAACGGCCGAGCCCTAGGTTTGACCCACCTGGATGGCCCAGGCCCTGACCGGCACCGAAGGATTCCCCCGTGAGCACCGTCAGCCGCCGCACTCTCGTTCGCGCCGCCGCCGTGACCGCGTGCGCCGGAAGCCTGCTGGCGCTGCCCACGGCCGCCGCCCTGGCCGACGGGGTGCCCGCGGCCTCGTCCGCGCACTCCGCGGCCCCGCGCACGACCCTCGTCAAAAGCCTCGCGCTCGCGGACGGGGTCTCCACGGCGAAGCTGTACCGCACGGCCGACGGGGCCTACCAGGCCGAGATCCTGGCGGCCGACGGCTCCACGGCGGCCACCCTGACGAGTCGTGACGGGGTCACCGCCTTCGGTGGCTCCGGGGACCTGCACGCGGCACTGGACTCCGCGGGGCGGCTCAGCTCCTGGATGGGTGACGTCCCGGCCCGGGGCGTCGACCACACCGTGGCGGGCGACGGGCACAAGACCGGGACCCGGAGCGCGGCCCGCACCGAAGCCCGCACCGAAACCCGCGGCGACGCGCCCGGTGGGCAGGTCGTCCCGGTCTCCGGCCCCCGGAAGGCGACCAGCGGGGACACCCACGTCGTCGCCGAGGGGTCCGGCGGCGGTCGGCGGCTGAGTACGCTGGCGGACGGTCCGGGCGACGGCGTGCTGCTGCTCGCCGCCGCGGGCGGCATCGCGGCGGTCGGTGCGGCCGGGCTGGGCTTCGCCATGCTGCGCCGAGGACGCACGGACAGCTGAGACCTCAGGGTAAAAACGGATGTTCCACCGCATATGGTTGACGTGATCGACCGTCGGCATGTCGCGGGCAGAAGGGCACGGGAGCTGTGAACAGGTTGCGCTTGCGTCTGCCCGCGCGCACGGTGCTCCCCCTCCTCGCGCTGGTGCCGCTGCTGGCCGGCTGCGGGGACAGCGGCGGGCTGGTGAGCGCCGGCTCCACGCCGACCGCGAGCGGGCCCGTACATCTGTGGCCCGACCGTCGCGGCGCGTCCGTACCGCCCGCCGATCCGGGTGGCGCCCCGCCCGAGTACATCAAGGGGATCCCGCCGGTCCGCGACCAGGACGTGCACGCCGTCGACCCGGTGGCCCTCGTCCAGGCCGAGCTGACCACCAATCCGAACACCGAGGTCGGCGCGGACGGCATGCCGCCCCGGACGGCGGCCGCGATCCGGGAATGCGCGAAGGGCGCGGACAAGGACGAGGAGGAGCCGGAGGCGTGCCCGGTGCTCAAGCCGTACTACCGGGACCTCACGGGCAACGGGAAGGACGAGCTGATCGTCGGCATCGAGTTCCCGGACAAGATGATGTCCGTACGGGTCTACACGGCCGACCCGGACGGACGGCTCAACCGGATCATGGCGACCACGGAGACCGTCATCTCGGTGGAACTGGCCGGGGGTGACGTGGTCCTGCGGGTGCCCAGCGGCAACCACGGCTACGAGCTGATCACCGCCTGGTCCTGGGACGAGAAGCAGCTCACCATGTTGCCCACGCGCGAGCAGATCGTACGGGTGCCGGGCAATCCGCAAGGCCCGGGCAACCGGGAGCCCGCGCCCGTGCCGGGCCGGCCGTGACGCCTGTGCGGCGGGTGCGGGTGCGGCGTGGGCCGCGTGTGCCGCGTGTGCCGCGTGTGCCACGTGTGCCACGTGTGCCACGTGTGCCACGTGTGCGGTTGCCTTCGTGGACTGCGACGCTGACCTGGAAGTCGGCGTGCTTCATCGTGGTGATGTGCTGTTCGCTGGCGGCCGTGCTGGGCGCCCTCGTGCACGTGGAGGTGACCCGGCAGACGGTGGCCACGGCGCGGGAGAAGGCCCTCGGCAAGCTGTTGGAGGTCTCGCGCGCGTACGAGGCGGGCGAACCCCTGCCGCGCGGTTCCTGGCTGGACCCCGTCGGGCTGCCGCCGGAGCTGCGGGCTCTGGCCGTCAGCGGGCGCCGGGGCACGTTGGTGGCGGACCACCGGGGCCGCCCGACCATGTGGGCGGCGGGTCCGGCGGACGGCCGGGCGCTCGCGGCCGCCGTCGACTACGGACAGAGCGCCGAGACGATCAGCGGGCTGGACAACGCGATCATCGGGTCGTCGCTGCTGGCGATCGGCGGGACGCTGCTGATCGGCGCGTTCGCGGTGACCCGCGTGACCCGGCGGCTGCACCTGACGGCGGCGGTGGCCCGGCGGATCACCCAGGGCGACCTCGACGCGCGGGTGAACGACCCGCGGACCTGGGCCCCCGCGCGGCACCAGGACGAGGTGGCGACGGTGGCCGCGGCGCTGGACACCATGGCCGGGAGCCTGCAGTCGAAGCTGGAGAGCGAGCGGCGGTTCACGGCGGACGTGGCGCACGAGCTGCGCACGCCGCTGACGGGCCTGCAGGCGGCCTCGGAGTTGCTGCCCGAGAGCCGGCCGACGGAGCTGGTGCGCGAGCGGGTCCGGACGATGCGGCAACTGACGGAGGACCTGCTGGAGATCTCCCGGCTGGACTCGGGCGGCGAGGTGGTGGAGGGCGATCTGCACCAGCTGGGGCGGCTGGTACGCCGGGTGGTGCGGGCGTCCGGGACGGACACGGAGGTGGTGATCGTCCGGGACGCGCACGTCGAGACGGACCGGCGGAGGCTGGAGCGGGTGCTCGGGAACCTGGTGGTCAACGCCCACAAGCACGGGCGGACGCCGGTGGTCCTGACGGTGGACGGGCCGGTGGTGACCGTACGGGACCACGGGGACGGGTTCCCCGCGTACCTGAAGGCGCACGGCCCGCAGCGGTTCCGCAGCGGGGGCGGCAAGGGGCATGGGCTGGGGCTGACGATCGCGGTGGGGCAGGCCGGGGTGATCGGGGCGCGGCTGGAGTTCCTGGAGGCGGAGGGGGGCGGGGGGTTGGCGGTCCTCACCCTGCCGGGTTCCTAGCCGGAGGCTCGGCGGGGTCCTGGGTCCGGGGTCCGGGTCGGGGGCCTGGCCGGGGCCTGGCCGGGTCCTGGCCGGGTCCTGGCCGGAGGCTCGGCGGATTCCGGGGGCCGGTCCGGGGTCGGGGTCCGGGGGCCGGGGGCCGGGGTCCGGGGCGGAGGCTCGGTCGGGGGTCTGGCCGGCGCGGTCGGGGGTGGGTTGTCGGGGCGGTCGGGGCCGGGCGCGCGCCGGGGCGT
>NZ_QGGZ01000019.1 GCF_003148825.1 Streptomyces sp. CG 926 | reverse complement strand
CGCCACCATGCACAACCTCGCCATGACACGGTGAAACAGCAGGCCAGACGCCACTTCGACCCGCCCAGGCCCGACCTTCTGCAACACCCTTTAGGAGCGTGCGATGGACCGGTCGACGACGTCCTGGTGCGTCAGGCGATCTGCAGGCGCAGGGCGATGCGTTCGGTGTCGACGAGTACCCCGTCGAAGTCGAACGTCACGAGTTCGACGGGCTCGATCATCCCAGCAGCATAGGAAACGGGGAAGGACGGGACGCCCCTCGGCGGCCGCGGCGCCCACCGAGGTGCGACGCGATCCTGGCAGCGGCGGCGAACCCGACGGCCGCGATCCCGACGGTGGTGAGTCCGACGGTGGTGAGTCCGGCGAGGGCGGTCGTGGTGGCGGCGGTCGAGGTGGTCGCGGGGGCGTCGTCACCGCCGGCCGTCATGAAACCGTCGCGTGAGCGCCAGGACAGCACCGAGCGGTGCGACCGCGCGGACAGCAGCGAGCCCGTGCTGAGCCAGGAGGCGGCGCTGAACACGGACAGGGAGGATCCGACGGAGGCGGCGCAGAGCGCGCAACCCACGGAGCCGATCGACAGGACCGATCCCACCGAACCGATCGACAGGACCGAGCCCACCGAGCCGATGGAGAGCACCGAGTCCTTCGACCACAGGGACAGGCGGGACCCGTCACCGGGGCCCCACGGGTTGCGCCACGCACGAGATCCGGTCATGGGCTCATCCTGACAGGGCGGACGCCCCGGGGGAGCGGCCCACGCGCCGGGAGGGCGGGGCCGACCGGAATCGAACCGGCGTCCTCACGATTTTGGAGACCGTGCGCGACGACCTCTGCGCTACGGCCCCGCCCCTGCCCGGATCGTATCGGTGCCGCCCCGCGGACGGGCCACCCGGGCCGCCCACCGCCCGCCCGCCGCCGCCCACGCCCGCCCGCGGCGGCCGACCCCGCCCGGCCACGGCGGCCCATGCCCGCCGCCGCTCACCGCCCACGCCCGCCCCGCCCGCCGCGGCCGACCCCCGCTCGGCCGGCCGGCCGCGTACCAGAACGTCCGATTATCGATCCCTTCGGGGGGAACGCGGCGTGCACGTCCGTCGGTTGACCGGAGAGAAGGGGAGGGCGGGGGCCGGCCCGCACCACCGGCCGGCCGGCTGCCCGTCCTCCCCGACCGGCAGATCGACGGCTAGGAGACACCCGTGCGCATACTCTTCACCGGACCGGCAGCGGCCGGCCACCTCTTCCCGATGATCCCGACCGCCCAGGCCTTACGTGCCGCCGGTCACGAGGTGCTGTTCGCGGGCTCGCAGCCGCTCGGCCCGCTGCGCGAGGCCGGCTTCCCGATCGTGGAGATCGGCGACGGCCGCAGCGTCATGGAGGTCTTCGAGCAGTCCTCGGACCAGGAAATGCGTTATGTCGCACCCGACATGACCACGGACCAGATCCTCGACCGGGCGGCCCACGGCTTCGCGCTCGTCTCGCGTTCCACCGTGGACGGTCTGCTGGAGACCGCCGACAGCTGGCGCCCCGACCTGCTGGTCCACGACTCCTTCCAGGCCTCGGCCCCGCTGGTCGCGGCCAAACTGGGGATCCCCTCGGTGGTCCACAACTTCGGCGTCACCTCCGGCCTCGACATGGTCGCCCGGCTCGCCGCCAACTTCACCGAGGCGTACGAGACGTACGCGGTGGCCGGCCCCGCCGAGCCCACCGCCCTGAACATCGTGCCCGCCTCCCTCGGCGGCGACGCCGACGGCCTGCGCGTGCGCTACCTCCCCTACAACGGGGGCGGCACCGTCCCCGCCGAACTGCTACGGCCCGCCGACCGCCCGCGCGTCGCGGTCACCCTGGGCACCGTACTCACCGCACTGGACGGCGTCCGCGCCATCGTCCGCCTGATCGAGGCCGCCGCGTCGGTGGACGCCGAGTTCCTGCTCGCCGTCGGCGACGCCGACCTCGGCCCGCTCGGCACCCTCCCCGACAACGTCCGCCCGCTGCCCTGGGTCCCGCTCGCCGAGCTGCTGACCACCTGCGACGCGCTGATCCACCACGGCGGCTCCGGCACCCTGCTCACCGCCCTGCAGGCAGGCCTGCCCCAACTCCTGCTTCCCCAGGGCGCCGACCACTTCACCAACGCCGACGCGCTCACCGCCACCGGCGCCGCCCTGCGCTCCGCCTCCGACGACGTCGACACCCCGCTCCTGACCCGCCTCACCACCGAGCCGGCCCTCGCGCAGGCCGCCGCCCGCCTGCGCGCGGAGAACGCGGCCCTGCCGACCCCGGCCGAGACGGTCCCCGCGCTGGAGGCCCTGGCCGCCCCCTGAGCACCCCCCCGCACCCACCCCCGCACCCACCCCTGCGCCCACCGCACGGTGGGCGCGCCGGGGTTCGCCCCCGGCCGGCCGGCGGGCGGGCGGCGGGCGGGCGGGGACGGCCTCGGGCGAGGCCTGCTTCGTCCGCCGGTCTCGTCCGATCGGGTCCCGTCTCCGCCGGCCGGTCCCGGTCGCTGTTCAGGCGTCGGCGGGGCCGCCCGCGGTGGGCATCGCCCCCGGTCGTGACAGGCACAGGCAGGCCCTCCCGTCGTGGTCGACGACGCGGCGAACGTGCGTGATCGACACGACCGCGGCGGCCCCCGCGCGGCGCAGACGCCCACGACCCCTGGTACGGACCGGTGGCGCGCACCGGCCCGTACGGCGCTCGGCGGAGCCGGGTCGCCGTCGCGCGCGTGTGGGGCGCGATGCCGTCCCGGGAGTCATGAGGCCCCGTCCCGGGCGGTGTCCGCCCCGACCGGCACGCCCGCTCCCCGTCCGACGGCCGGTCCGAACCCGGGACGGCCGGGGTGGCCGGAACTCGTCCGAGGTGGACGAACACAAGGCTACGTGCTGGTAACTTACGGGAGTTGATCACGGTCGGGGTGTGGCCGCCGTGTGGCCGACCACGCTCCCGGCCGGAGCCACCCCCCAGTTCAAGGAACCACATTGGCACGCACCGTCGCTGCGGCGGCCCTCGTCCCCGCCACGGCCCTCGCCCTCGGCCTCTCCCTCGGTCTCTCCCTCCTCGGCGCCGCCCCCGCGTCCGCCGCCGACACCCCCACCCCGCACCTGGACGCGATCGAGCGGACCCTGCGCCAGGTCTCGCCGGGCCTGGAGGGCTCGGTGTGGGAGCGCACCGCCGGCAACCGGCTCGGCTCCTCGACCCCCGGCGGCGCCGACTGGCTGCTCCAGACCCCCGGCTGCTGGGGCGACGCCACCTGCGCCGACCGCCCCGGATCCCGCCGCCTCCTGGACAAGATGCGCCAGGACATCGCCGCCGCCCGGGACACGGTCGACATATCCACGCTGGCCCCGTTCCCCGACGGCGGCTACCAGGACGCGATCGTCGCGGGCCTGAAGGAATCCGCGGAGAAGGGCAACCGGCTCAAGGTCCGCGTCATGGTCGGCGCCGCGCCGATCTACCACTCCACGGTGATCCCCTCCTCCTACCGCGACGAGCTGCTCGCCCGGCTGGGCCCGGCCGCCGCCGCGAACATCACCCTCAACGTGGCCTCGATGACCACCTCCAAGACCGCGTTCTCCTGGAACCACTCCAAGCTGGTCGTCGTGGACGGCACCTCGGTGATCACCGGCGGAATCAACAGCTGGAAGGGCGACTACCTGGACACCACGCACCCGGTCAGCGACGTCGACCTCGCCCTGACCGGACCGGCCGCGGGCTCCGCCGGCCGCTACCTGGACACCCTGTGGGACTGGACCTGCCGCAACAGGAGCAACTGGGCCTCGGTCTGGTTCGCCGCCTCCTCCGGCGCCGACTGCATGCCCTCCCTGCCCCGACCGGCCGCCCCGGCGGGCGGCGGGGACGTGCCCGCCCTCGCCGTCGGCGGCCTCGGCGTGGGCATCCGTACGAGCGACCCCACCTCCCCCTTCCGCCCGGTCCTGCCCACCGCCGCCGACACCAAATGCGGCATCGGGGTGGCGGACCGCACCAACGCCGACCGGGACTACGACACCGTCAACCCGGAGGAGAGCGCCCTGCGCGCCCTGATCTCCGGCGCGACCTCGCACATCGAGATCTCCCAGCAGGACGTCCACGCCACCTGCCCGCCGCTGCCCCGCTACGACGTGCGCCTCTACGACGCCCTCGCCGCCAAGCTCGTCTCCGGCGTGAAGGTCCGCATCGTGGTGAGCGACCCGGCCAACCGCGGCACGATCGGCAGCGGCGGCTACTCGCAGATCAAGTCCCTCTCCGAGGTGAGCGACGCCCTGCGCGGCCGCCTGACCGCCCTGACCGGTGACACCGGCCGGGCACGCACCGCCCTGTGCGAGAACCTCCAACTGGCCACGTTCCGCGCCTCGGACCGCCCCACCTGGGCGGACGGCAAGCCCTACGCCCAGCACCACAAGCTGGTCTCCGTCGACGGGTCCGCCTTCTACATCGGCTCCAAGAACCTCTACCCGTCCTGGCTCCAGGACTTCGGATACGTCCTCGAGAGCCCGGCCGCCGCCGGACAGCTGAAGAACGACCTGCTCGACCCGCAGTGGCGCTACTCCCAGGCCACCGCGACGTACGACTACGCCCGCGGCGTCTGCCAGGGCTGACCCCCCCCCCCCCCCCCCCCCCCCCCCCCCCCCCCCCCCCCCCGCCGGCGCACCCCCGCCGGTGCCCGCCCACCCCCGGCGCGCCCCGGCCCTCCGGCACCTCCCGCCCCCGTCCCCGTCCCGGCCGTGCGCCGGGCGGGCCGGGGGCGGTCCGCGTCCCCGGCGTCCGGGCGGGAACACCCCCGGGGCGCGACCCCCGTTCCCCGACCGGGGCGATCACCTCGACGGATCCACGAACGGCCCCGGGGCGACGCCCCCTTCGCACGACGGCCGGCCGCCCCGCGGCCGGACGGCCCCCACCACGCGCCGCCGCCTACGCTGGGCCGTATGCCCCGCTCCGAGAAGAAGCCCCGCAGGCTCGTCGCCGACGGACACACCTACCTGTGGACGGTCCGCCACGGCCACCGCGTCCTGGAGGACGGCGGCTGCCGCAAGACCCTCACCCTGCACACCCGACCGTCGGGCAACGACCGCCTGCTGCGCCTCGTCTTCGACGAGGGCCCCGGCCGGTACGTCGCGGGATTCACCACAGGATCCGGCGAGGTGGGGGAGAACGGCATCGGCGCGCTGAACCTCCACGAACCGGGCACCGTACGGGTGCTGCTCGACGCGGCGCTCGCCCGCGGGTGGCGACCGGCCGAGCAACAGGAGAAGCGGGAGAGGCGGGTCGACGGCTGGACCTACCTCGAAGCGGCGGTCGCCGCACGCGCCCGGCCCGCGACCACGGTCACCGACCGGCCCTCCACACCCTCCACACCGGCCACACCGTCCGCTGCGGATCCGGCCCCGACCCGCGCGCCGTCCGGCACCGCAGACCCGGGCCGGGCGACCCGACCGGTTGCGGACGGGACGGCCTAGGCTCCGGCCATGACTACCGACCAGTGGTACGTCCTCGTCGAGGAGGACACCCGGACGACCCGACACGCCGACGGCGCCGAACTCAGGCTCCATCGCTGGACACTGGCCGCCCACCACCCCGTCGACGGCCCGCGGGAACACGCCCTGGCCACGGCCGAGGACGCGGCCCTGCACTACGTGCCGGCCCTCCTGGCCCGCCACGCGAGACCGGGGGAGTCCCCCGCCCGCCAGGCCTTCCTCACCCCGGACGGCACCTGGCTGGTCCGGCTGCGCCAACGGCACCGCGAATGCCACATACGCGTCACCGCCGCCCGGCTCGTCCACACCCGCGAGGAGACCCAGGCCCCGCCCAAGACCCTCAAGGAAAAGCTCCGCCAGGCTCTGGACGGCCCCGAGCCCACCGCCACCCCCTGGACACCCAAGGCCTAGAAGGACGGCCCGGCCCGCCGGCGCGCCGACACCACGAAGGCCCCGACATCGACACCGGGGCCTTCGTGCACTTCGCCGACCTACCGTTCCAACGACCCCGACGGCCCGACGTCACGCCCCTCCCGTCGCACGGGGGAGGGGAAACCGCCACCGGCCACCGGCCACCGGCCACCGGCCACCGGGCACCGGGCCCTACCCGAACAGGCGGTCACCGGGAGCGGCCATGCGATGGGTGCCGGCGTGACGGTCCACCCGGTCCCGGATCAGGTTCACGTTCACGGAGTCGGCGCACTGCCGACCGCCGTCGTACTCACGCATCCCGGTGAACGCCCCGTAGCCCGCGATGATGCCGTCCACCCGCTCGTCGCCCAGCACCTTGTCGACGTACCAGGGATCGTTGTAGGTGGTCGTCCACGACAGCGTCCCCGCGAGCCGTCCGCCGTCACGGTCCGCGGCGCCCTTCTTCAGCTCCGCGCACGTGGAGTACGTGGCCTCCGTGCAGTTGCCGAACCCCTGGGTGATGTCGCTGTCGCCGTGGTCCATCACCCGGCGACCGGCCGGGAGCCCTGAACCGGACCGGTCGAACGCACCCTGGGCCCGGTCACGGGTTCCCGTCGTCGTGATCCCCTCCGACACACCGAGCCGGCCCTCCGAACTCTTCCGACCCCGACCGCCGACGTCCGGGGTGTCACCACCGTGGTACTCGTAGAACCCGTACAACACCTGGATCCCCGCGGCCGTCAGCCGCTGCGCCTTGTCACGGAGCCCGGCGACGCTGCACCCGCGGTTCTCCCGCTCCCCGCAGTGGTTCGGGTCCTCGACGTCCAGCCGGACCGACGACAGTCGCCGTCCCGCGCCGGCGTGGGCGAGAATACGGTCGATCATGCTGTCGAAGCCGGGACCCGGCCGGTTGTCACCGGCCGAGGAACAGTCGTGCCAGGCCCGCCACTCGTCGGGGTTCCACCAGGCACGGACGTCCATCTCGATGCCGTCGGCACCGTGCGCGAGCGCGGCGTCCACACCGTCCAGGGTGTCGACGCGGTGCGCGACGGCGTGGATCGGGTGACGTCGGTCGGCGGCCGCCGCCGGGTCCGTACCGGGCGCGGTGGTGCCGATGACCGCGCACAGGGCCGCGATCGGCGCCAGGAGCATCCGCGGGCCGGCGCCGTGTCCGATGCAAGAGGTTGCGAGGTCAAGAAACACTCCGTCATGTCGGTGTCCGAATCGGACGGTTCATCTCACCCGACACATGCCGGCACACGATAAATGTATGAAGAATGAATTCGGTCGGGGGTGTTCCCGGGAATGGCGAGAATCATCCGCCGCCCCCGGTGTCGTGTGACGGGAAAACATCCGCGGTCGAAAGAGGTGGTGCGGATTCCGGTGCCGTACGAACCGTCTTCGCGCGGCGAGCCGTCCACCGGGACGGTCCGGACCGCGGGCCACCGCTTCCCGCCCCGCCGGAAGTTCCCGGGCCACGACCGTGCACGGCACCCTGCGCGGACGGCCCGCACGCCGTGCGGTCCGCACCCCCGCCGACCAATGCGGAACCCTGCGCTCCCGCAGAACCCGGCCGGCCCCGCGAAATACCGGGGGAGCGGACGCGATGCCGGGGAATCGGCCGGAAACGCCCTGCGGCCGGTTTCGGCCGGCGACGGCATCACCGATCAGAACCGGACTCGGACGGGCGGGGCACATAACCCCCGGGCACTTGCTGCCCTCCGGACGGCACCGCAATATTCTCCCGACGGTCCGGCCGACCGGCATCCGGTGCACCTTCGGCTTTCCGCTTCCACATCCCGGGAGACAGCTATGTCCGACACCGCGCACACCCCCGCAACAGAACTCCACGACCTGGAGCTCGACCTCGGCGACCTCACCGTCACCTCGATGCGGGACACCGCCGCGCTGCCCGAAGGCGGGGCCTCCTGGGGCTCCTGCTCCTGCCAGGGGTCGTCGTCCTGCGCCCAGCCGCAGGACCTCACCGCCCTCGAGGTCTGACCCCCTACACGAGAGGCAACCCATGAACGACGCCACGCAGTCCGCCGGTTTCGACCTCGACGACCTCGACCTCGGTGAACTCACCGTGACCTCCATGCGGGACACCGTCGCGCTGCCCGAGGGGGGCGCGTCCAACGGCGGCAGCTCCTGTTCCTGCGGCTCGTCCTCCTGCGCCCACCCGCAGCTGCCCGAACTCCCCCTGTAACCGGGGAAACACCACCGCACACCGCACACCGCACACCGCGCACCGCGCACCGCGCACCGCGCACCGCGTCACAGCGCCGCCGCACACCGCGCCGCAGCACCACCGTTCGCCAGACGCTTCCCGCAGGGCCCCCGCGCCCCGCGGGAAGCCGCGCGCCGCCCCCACCCACAGGACGGGAACCCATGCCGCAGCCGCGCCCGCACTCCGCCCCCGGCACCGACGGCTACCGGGTACGGTCCGCGCCCTACGCGCTGGCCCGCGCCACCGTGCTCGCCCACCCGGCCCAGCCTCCCGCCGCGGCCGCCTTCCGGGACCTGCTGGCCCGCCTCCACCGGCTCGACACCGAACTGGCCCTGACCGCCGCACCGCTGTGCGACGACCTCTACGCCGCCCGCGATTCCCACCCCGCCGACTTCCACCGCGACACCGTCCTGCCCCTGCGCCGGGCCCTGCACAACCGCCGCGAACCCCGCCCCGCCCTCCTCGCCCGCCTCGGCGACCTGCCGGCCCGCCTGCCCCGGCTCGCGGCCTGGCTCGCCCTGCGTGCCGACCGCACCACCCTCCTCACCGCCCTCGACACCGCCTGCGGCCCCGCCCTCGACGCCGAACGCGCCGCGCTCGCCGCCCTCTGCCGCGAACCCGCCCTCGCCAAGGCCACCGCCCTGACCAGCGCCGACCTGCTGCGCGCCATGAACCGTGCCGCCACCGGCACGGCCGACCGCCGCGCCCGCAAGGAGGAACCCACCGTGCTGCGCTACGCCCTGCGGGCCAGCACCAAGACCAGCCCGCTGTCATGGTTCACGGCGGTCGGATGGGGCCCACTGGCCGGCGACCGGGCCGACGGACCCGCCCGCCCGGTGACCTCCTGGGGCGCCGCACCCGTTCTCGACGGCCCCCTGCACCCCGTCGTACGGGCCAACCGCACCCTGACCACCGCGCTGACCCTCGCCCTCCTCGACGCGCCGCACCGGCGCACCACCCTTCCCCACCGCATCACCAGCACCGCACGGACCGCCGGCCCACGCACCACCTACATCCGCGACCGGCCCTCCTTCGCCGGCGGCCGCTACCTCGTACCCGGCGAGGACCAGGCCGAGGTGGCCTCCGGCGGGCCGCTGCGCCTGCTCACCCGCCTCGCCGAGAACCCCGTCCCCCTCCCGGACCTGACACGGCACCTGGCCGCGGCGCTCTGCCCGGACAGCCCGGACAACCAGGACGGCCAGGACGACGGGGACGGCGAGGGCGCGGACGGCGGGGACGGCAGCGGCCGGGCCGCGGTCGCAGCCTTCCTCGACCGGCTCACCCGCGCGGACCTGCTGGTCCCGCAGCACCCCGTCGCCCCGCAGGACCCCGCCCCCCTGCAACGCCTCGGCGCCTGGGTACGCTCCTTCGCACCCGGCCACCCCGAAGACGCCCGCCGCGCCGACCGGATCGCCGAACTCGCCACGCTGACCGCCCGGTTCGCCGCCGCCCCGGCCGCCGACCGCCCCGGCCTGCTCACCGCCCTCACCCAGCGCTGGACCACCGAGCTGGCCGCCGCCGGCCGGCCCGTCCCCACCGGCTCCGCCCCGCTGACCGTCCTGTCCGAGGACGTGATCGCCCCGCGCCCGCTGGCACTCGACGGCTTCCTCGGCGCAGCCGACCACGAGGCCCTCGCCGAGGTCACCGCCCTCGCCGAACTCTTCGACCTCGGCCACCTCGTCCGCCGCGCCCTGCGGGACCGCTTCGTCGAACGCTACGGCCGAGGCGGACGCTGCGCACACCCCTGGGAGTTCGCCGCCGACGTCACCGCCGCCTGGGAGTCCGCCGGACGCATCGCCCTGCTCGACCCCGCCGACCGCGACGCGTTCCCCACCGCGACCGAACCCCTGGCCCGGCTGCGCGCCGAGATCACCGCCGCCCTGCGCGAGCCCGACAGCCACCGAGGCCGCACCACCCCCGCTGCCCCCGACGAGGCGGTCCTGCCCGCGGACACCCTCAAGACCCTCGGGGAACGGCTCCCCGCCACGGCCCTCGAACGCCCCCTCAGCTACACCTACTTCCTCCAGCGCGACCCCACCGCCGGACTGCTGGCCGTCAACCACGTCTACGGCGGCTGGGGCCGCTTCACCAGCCGCTTCCTGGACTTCCTCGACCCCCGCGCCACCGCCGAGGTGTCCCGGCAGATCCGGCGCGGCCTGGGACCCGGCGCCCGCCCCGCCCAGATCCGCCCCGTCGGCGGATTCAACGCCAACCTCCACCCCCTCCTGGTCCCCGACGAGATCGGCACCGACCGCGACCGCACCCCCATCGCCGAGGCCGACCTCGAACTCGTCCACGACGAAGCCACCGACCAGGTCCGCATCCACCTACGGACCACCGGCGAACCGCTCGACGTGCTCTACCCCGGCTTCCTCGCCCCCGTACTCCTGCCCGCCCGCATCGCACCCCACCTCGCCGACCACCCCGCCGGCGCCGTCGACCTGCGGCCCCTCGCCCCCCGCCGGACCCTCGACACACCCGGCGGCCCGGTCACCGTCAGCTCCCGCCTCCGCCACCGCCACGTGGTCCTCCAGCGCCGCCGCTGGCTCCTGCCGCCCGCCGTCCTGGTCGCCCTGCGCGCCGACCTCGCCGCCGACACCCACCCCCACCGGGTCCCGGCCGCCGCCACCGCCGACTGGCGCGCCCACCTCGGCCTGCCCGAACAGGTCTTCCTCCACCCGGTCGCCGCCGCCCCCACCGGCCGCGCCACCGAAGACTTCCTCAGCCGCCTGACCCGCCCCAAACCGCACCTCGCGGACCTCGGCAACGCCCTGCACCTGCGCTGCCTGGCCAAATGGCTGTCCCGGCACCCCGACGGCGTCGTCCTCGAAGAGGCACTGCCCGCCCCCGGCGGCCTGCCCGCACCCACCCGGGCCGTCGAACTCGCCCTGGAGGTCTACCGGGACGGACACCCACGATGACCCGCCCGACCGGCCCGCAGCACCACGACAGGAGCGCACCGGACATGCCGTCCCCCGACCCCGAAGCCACCCCGGGACCCGACCCCCGCGACCAGGACGCGCTGGACGTCGCCGCCTACTACCACCACCCGGTCAAAGCCCCACTGCTGCGCGAGGTCATGCTGCCCCTGGCCACCGCCGCCACCGCCGACGGCACCACCGCCCACGTCGAGCGGCACTGGCTCCACGGCCCGCACCTGCGGCTGCGCCTGCAGGGCACCGACCCCGCCGCCCTCGCCGACACCGCCCGCGCCGCCGCCGCCCGCATCCGCACCTGGATGCGCGCACACCCCTCCCACAGCGACCTCGACCGGGCCCAACTCCTGGAACAGGCCGCCGAGGCCGGGCGCGCCGAACTCCTCCCCCCGCCCCACGGGCCCGTCCACCCCGACAACACCACCCGCATCGAACCCGTCGACCGGACCCCGGTACGGGGCCTGCTCGGAGCGGACGGGACCCGCCTGCGCGAGGACCTCCTGCACTCGGGCCTGGGCGCCCTGCGAGCCGGCGCGGACCACCTCGGCCGGCACGGGGACACCCCCCGGGCCCGGCTCCGCCTCGCGGTCACCGCCCTGGCCGCCCACGCCTGCGCCCACCCCGGCGGCCTGACCGGCGGACACTGGTCCTACGTCTCCCACCTGGAGGACTTCCTCCTCCACGACGACCCCGACGGAAGACTCCGCGCCACCTTCGAACAACACGCGCACACCGCCGGGGACACCGTCACCGCCCTCGTCGCACGCATCGCCGACGGACACACGCACGACTGGGAACAGGCCTGGGCCGACTTCTCCCGCGACGCCTGGCACCTCACGGCCCGCCGCCACGCCGCAGGCGCCGACCTCCACGGAAACCCCCTCGCCTACCGGACCCGGGCGGCCGCCACCGGCGACGCCGCCGCCCACGAACGCTGGAACCAGGACATCCGCACCCGCTACAGCGAGTTCCACCGGCTGCTGCGCCGCGCCGACCCGCAGGGCACGATGTGGAGCCGCCCCGACTACCTCATCCACCGGGCCTGCACCAACGCCCTGTACCGGCTGCTGACCGTCTGCGACGTCCGTCCCCTGGAGCGCTACCTCGCCGCACACCTCGTCGTCCGCGCCGTGCCCGCCCTGACCGGCTGCGACTGGCGCACCGAGATCGACGCCGTCATCGACGCGGTCCAGGCCCGGACATGACCGGCGAACCCACCGCCCACGACACCCACGACACCCACGACGCCGAGAACACCCGCGGCACCGGCAGGGACCCGGCGAGCGGCGGCAGCCCGCCGCAACCCGGTGACCGGCTGCGTCCCGGCACCGCCGTCACACCGCTGCGCGCCGGCCTGCACCTACGGGGACGGCGCGGCAGCCTCACGCTGGAAGGCAGCACCGCCGTTCCCGTGGTGTGGGGCCTGCTGGAGGAACCCCTGCGCACCGGGGGCCTCGCCGGGTTCCGGGAGGGCCTGGAACCCGGATCGGCCGTCCGCGCCGCCGCCGACACCCTCCTCGGCCGGCTCGCCGACCACGACCTCCTCCTCCCCGCACCACCCGCCGCCCCTCACCCCGACCCCGCCGTCGCCCGGTGGATCGACGCCACGGCCGCGCACCCCGACGCCGCGGCCGCCCTCCTGGCCACCGCCCGGGCCGAGGTCCTGGCCCACGACCCGAACTCCCCGACCGCCACCGCCGCCCTACGGGCGCTGACGGCCGGCGGTGTGCCCGTCACCCTCACCCCCGACCCGGACCTGCCCCCGGACCGCATCCTGCTGACCGTCCACGGCGCGGGCCCGGACCGGACGGTCGCGGCCGGACGGGGCGGCGCCACCGGATACGTGACCGCCCCCGGCAGCACCGCCCAGGCACGCGCCGACGCAGCAGCCCTCGAAGCCCGCCTCACCCACGCCACCACCACCGTCCTCGACTCCGCCGCCGAGCCGCAACCCCGAAGGATCCCGGGCACGTTCGCCGCACTGCTGGCCGGCGCCGCCGCGCACCGGCTGCTGTGCGCGGCCGCCCGCCTGCCCGACCCGGCCACCGAGGCCGACGACCCGCGGCTGCTCCCCGGCATCCCCACCGTCCTCCTCGCCGACCCCCACCCCCCACGCGCCGACCACCACAGCTGGCTCGGCCCCGAACGCATCGACGCGGACCGCCACGTCCACCTCGCGCCCCCGACCGAGCTCGCCGAGGCACTACGGCGGATCGCCGCCCTCGGCGAGCACCGCTCGGGACCCCTGCCCGCACCCCTGCCCGGGGACCTGCCCCAACTCCCGGTCCCCCTCGCCGCCTGCACACCGCCCGCCGCCGGGCACGCCACCACCCCCCGCACCCTGACCGGCGGCGGGCCCCGCCTCGACCTGGCCCGCCTCGAACTGTTCTGCCGCGCCGCCGAACTCCTCCTCGGGGAAACCACGTTCACCGTCGGCGCCGACCCCGGGCACGCCCGCGGCCGCACCCTGCGCCACACCGCCGCACGCCGCCTCGCCGCCGCCCCGCACGACCGCCCCCCGCTGGACCCGGCCCACTGGTCCGGCCACCCGCAGCTGCGCCACTGGTGGACGACCCTGACCGGCCGGCTCGCCGTCCCCGCACGACTGGAGGTGCACCGGGCGGCCCCCCACGCACACGCCTACCGGGCCGTGGTCCGCCGCACCCCGCAAGAGCCGGAGCACGGGCCGGGGCCGGGGCACGGGCCGGGCCCATTGCTCGGCGAGGCCGTCGAGGCCACCCCCGGCGACGCCGCCGCCTTCGCCGCGCTGGCCGCCGTCACCGCCGTCACCGCCGCCGCGGCCGCGGCCGCGGCGCCCGGCGCCCCGCCACCGCCCTCCGGGGGCGCGGCCGCCCCGCTGGCGGCGGCCGGCGTGCCCACCGCCACCTGGGAGGACCCCGGCTGGACCGGCGGCTGGCTCGCCGACCTGGCCGGACGCGAGGAAGCCCTCCAGGACACCCTGCACCGGCTGTACGGAGCCCGACCCACGACCACACCACCCGCACCCGCACCCGCACCCGCACCGGATCCGGGCCTCGCCGGCCTGCTGCGCTCCTTCGGCTTCACCGTGCTGCACACCCCCGAGGAGCACCGATGACCCGCCCCGCCACGGCCCCCACCCCTGCGGCCGAGCCCGGTCCGGGCCCCGTCCCCGTACTGGACGCCACCGCAGCACTGGCGGCCACCACCGGCCGGGCCGCCGTCGTGCTGACCCGCTGGACGCTCGGCCTCGCCGAGGAACTGAGCCGCCACGCCCTGCACCGACCCGTGACCCTGGTCCCGGTGCGCTACGACGGCCCGCTGGCGGTGATCGGACCGGTGCTCCGGCCGGGCGCCGCCGCCTGCCTCGTCTGCACCGAGCACCAGCGCCTGGCGACCGCGGGCGGCCGGGTCCCGTGGCAGACCCCGAAGCTGACCCTGGCCGGAGTCCCCTCACCGGCCCTGACCCCGGCCGTGGAGGCCCTCGTACAGGACCTCCTCGACCCCGACCCCGACCCCGACCCCGGCCCGGGCGCGGACCCGGCCGCGGCCGTCGTCCACGTCGTCCACCAGGGCCGCGGCACCTGGTCCACCCACCACGTCCGCCCCGTCGGCGGCTGCGACGTGTGCCACCCGCTGCCCTCCGACACACGCACACCGCTCCACCCCCTGCCCCGCGGACCCCGCCCGCTGCCCGACCCGACCGTCCTACGCGGCCCCAACCCCCGCACGAGCGGCACCGCACTGCGAACCGCCCTCCACGACGAACGCTTCGGCCCCGTGCGGCAGCTACGCCGCTTCGAGGACTCGGCGTTCAGCCTCACCAGCGCGGTCGTCACCGACGGCAGGTCCCTCGACGACGGCGGCCACGGCCGGGCCCGCACCTTCCCCGACAGCGAACGCATCGCCCTCTTCGAGGCCGTCGAACGGTACGCGGGCATGCGCCCCACCGGCCGCCGCACCGACCTGCTGGCCTCCTACGCCGAACTGGGCCCGGGCCGCGCCCTGGACCCCGCACGGCTCGGCCTGCCCGACCCCGCACACCACGGCCACCCCGCCTCACCCACCGTCCCCTACACCCCGCACCTGCCGCTCCACTGGGTACACGGCTGGTCCCTCACCCACCACAGGCCGACCGCCGTCCCCGAACACGTCGCCTACTGGGACGTGCCGCAACCGGACCGGCCACGCGTCGTGTACGAGTCCTCCAACGGCTGCGGCCTCGGCAACAGCCCCGAAGAGGCCGCCCTGTACGGGCTGTTCGAGGTCGCGGAACGCGACGCCTTCCTCATGGCCTGGTACGCCGCCACCCCGCTGCGCCGCATCCACCCGCCGGCCGACGACACCGACACCCTGATGCTCGCGGACCGGGCGGCGGCCGCCGGCTACCGGCTCCTGCTCCTGGACGCGACCAACGACTTCGCCGTCCCGGCCGTCCTGGCGGTCTGCCGCTACGAGGGCGACCACCCCGACGCACCACGGATGTTCCTCGCGGCCGGCGCCCACCACGATCCCCGTAGCGCCATCCGCTCCGCCGTCGCCGAGGTCGTCACCAACGTGCTTCAGGCACCGCACCGCTCCTTCGCCGAAGGAGGGCCACGCGACCGCGAACGCCTGCGGCCCATGCTGGAGCACCCCGAACTCGTCCTCACCCTGGACGACCACGTCGGGCTGAACACCCTGCCCGAGGCCGCCGGGCGCCTGGAGTTCCTCTTCGCCGACACCCGGGCCGCGACGGTCGAGGCGGCCTGGCCCGGCGCCCCCGCCCCGGTGCCCGACCTCTCCGGCCTCCTGACACGGACCGTCGCCCGGCTGGCCCGGGCCGGACTGGAGGTCGTCACCGTCGACCAGAGCGAGCCGGGGCTGCGCGAGCGGTTCGGCCTGCACTGCGTGAAGGTCGTCGTCCCCGGCGCGCTCCCCATGACCTTCGGACACGTCAACCGGCGCACCCTCGGCCTGCCCCGACTGCTGGAAGTGCCCCACCGCCTGGGCCGCACCGGCCGGCCCGTCCACCACGGCGAACTGCCCCTGCACCCGCACCCCTTCCCCTGACCCGACACGCGAGGCGAGGACCGGACGACGTGACGACGACCGACAACCACACCGCCGCCGGCACGACCGCCGCCGGCATCTGGCAGAGCCACCACCTCTTCCTGCACTCCACCACCGAGGACACCGACCGCTTCCTGACCCGTGACGCGGCCCCCCTCCTCGACCGGCTCGTGACCGCCGGCGAAGCCGCCGACTGGTTCTTCATCCGCTACGGACAGGACGGCCCCCACCTACGCATCCGCGTCCGCACCACCGCGACCGCCGCGGACCTCACCCGGCTCCCGGACCTCCCGGACCTGCTGGCCCGGCGGGCCCGCCAGGTGCCCGCCGTCCCCGGCCCCTGGCCCTCCCGGCACGCCGAGATCCGCGCCGTGCCCTACGTACCCGAGACCCGGCGCTACGGCGGACCGCGAGCCCTGCCCGTCGCCGAGGCGCTCTTCGCCGACTCCACCCGCACCGCCCTCGACGTACTGCGGGCCCTGCCCGCCACGAACACGGCCGCATCCCGCCTCACAGCGGCCGCGGACCTGGCGCACACCACGGCGTACGCGCTCGGCATGGACCCGCTCGCCGCCGCACGCTGGCTCCGCGCACACGCGGCCGGCTGGCGCTGGGTCACCGAGGTGCCGCTGCTGCCCGCCGCCGCCGTCCACACCCGGGTCAACACCGTCCACGCCGCGCAACGCACGACCCTCGCCGGGCGCGCCGCGGACCTGCGCGAGCGCCTGCAGGCCGGCACCGCGGCGCCCTGGCTCGCGTACTGGGCCGAACGGGTCCGCGAGGCCGACGCGGCGCCGGACGGCCCCGGCGAGCGGACCCGGGCCGGGATCTGGGGCTCCCAACTGCACATGCTGTTCAACCGGCTGGGAGTGAGCCCCGACGAGGAACGGGCCGTGTGCCGGCTGGCCGCACGCACCCTGCTGGAGACGGACGGACCGGCGGGCTTCTTCCCGCCCGGCCCCGCCGCCCCCGACCTGCAGTACCTGGAGCGCAGCAAGTTCCAGATCGGCCGCGGCGAGGACTCGGCACCACACCCCCTGCCGAACCCGCACCCGCACCCGGCCCTGGCCCCGGCCCCGGCGTCCGACCCGGCCCTGGCCCCGGCCCCGGCGTCCGACCCGGCCCTGGCCCCGGCCCCGGCGTCCGACCCGGCCCTGGCCCCGGCCCCGGCGTCCGACCCGGCCCTGGCCCCGGCCCCGGCGTCCGACCCGGCCCTGGCCCCGGCCCCGGCGTCCGACCCGGCCCTGGCCCCGGCCCCGGCGTCCGACCCGGACCCGGCGCCCGACCCGGCCGGCCCCGCCGAAATCCCGCTCCCCGCCGACCCGTTGCCCGACGTGCCCCTGGCCGCCGTCCTCGCCGCACGCTCCTCGCTGCGCGGCGCCCTCACCGGCCCCCTCGACACCGGCACGCTCGGCGCCCTGCTGTGGCACTCCCTCGCCGAAAGCGGCCGCAGCGAACAACACCTCGCCGACGGCACGACCCGTACCCTGGCCCACCGCCCCTACCCCAGCGCGGGCGCCCTCCACACGGCACGCGTGCGCCTCCTCGTCCTCGACGTGGCCGGGCTCCCCGCCGGCACCTACGACTGCGTCCCCGAACGCCGCACCCTGCGCCGCATCGGCCCGGTGGCGCCCCCGGCGGACATCACCGCCCTGTCGACCTACCTCTCGCGCCCCTCCACCGACCCCGACTGGATCGGCATCGCACAGGCACCGGTACTCCTGGCCCTCTACGCCGACCTCGGCCTGCTGCGCCGCCGCTACGGACTGCGCGCCCTGCGCCTGGCCCTGCTGGAGACCGGCCACCTGGCCCAGACCCTGCTGCTCACGGCGTCGGCCCTGGGCCTGGGCGGGACCACGCTGGGCGGCTTCCACGACGACCTGGCCCACGAACTGCTCGGACTCCACGACCCGGACCAGTCGCTCCAGTACCTCCTTCCCCTCGGCCGCAGCCCGCACCGCCACGGCAGCTGACCACGGCACGCGACGGGACCGCACCGCGGCCGCACCCGGCGCCAGGGCGGGGGAGGGTACCGTCCGCGGCGCGCTGTCCGCCGTACGGCCATCAGGACCGCCTCGCCGTACGCGGCCGCCTCGGCGAGGGCGGCCCGATGCGCCGGCCGGAGCACAACGACCCGGTGACGCACCGCCGTCACGCCCGGGCGCCACCGGGCGCCACCACGCGACGCCCCCGCCGGGGCCCGTCGGCAGAGCCCGGTGGCCGGTTCGCAGGCGAGCGGCACCGACATCACGGGCATGCCGGCGACGTCGAAGGCGGCGGTGAACGGCGAGCGGTGGGGTGCTCCAGCCGGCCCGGCCCGTCCGCCTGCTCCGCGCCCCGGCCGTAGGTGCCCAGGGACACCGGCAGCTCGGCGACGGTGGGCGTCGGCACCAGCTCCGGGCTGCGCGGGGGAGCGACTCGTGGCCGCGGTCCCGGCCGTCCCGGACGGCACCGTCCTGGCCACCGGCGGCGACGACTTCACGATCCGGCTGCGGGACACCGACCCGCACCGGGTCGCCACCCGCGTCTGCGCCGGCGCGTACCCCCGGATCACCGGAGCCCGGTGGACCCGACACTTCACGGCGGTCGACCTCCACCCACCCTGCCCCGCCGGATGACGGCCGCTCCCGGTCCCCGCCCTCCTGGACGATCCCTCGCCCGGACCGGACGACCCCACCCTTGTGGGCGCGACGCCCGCCCCACCTGCGTGGGTCGGCGTCGCCGCCGACCCCGGACCCCGGACCTCGGCGGACGGTCCGCGCGGAATCCGTACCCGGGTCGAGGGTCGAGGGTCGAGGGCCGGGCGCCGGGGCCGAGGGCCTGCGCCGGACCGCTCGCGGCGTCGAGGAACCCGGGCCGACGACGACCGGCAGACGGACACCCCCGGTCCGAGCAGGGGGTTTGTCAAGTCCCGAAAGGTCGCGGCATGACGTGGGGCGGGGGAGCGGGGCCTACTCGGGAGACGGACGCACGCGTCGTGGACGCATCCCGCCGGGTGTTCCCCGGACGTCCGGGTCCCACCCGCGGGACGCGAAGGCGTCGACGGTTCGGAAGGAGTGAGCGCATGCGAGTCACCACGGTCCACACACCGCCCCGCGCCGGGGGGCGAGCGTCGTGAATTCCCTGCCTCCCTCCTCCGAGCATCCCAGCGGCCCCCCGCCCGGCCCCCTGTCCGGGCGGGGCGCCCATCCGGAGCCACCGCCCCCACCCCCGCCGCCCCCACCAGGCCCCCCGCCCCCCTCAGGACCCCCCTCGGGGCCCCTTCCGGCCTCTTCCGGCGGGTCCCCGACGCCCCCGGAAGGCGGCTCCGGCCGGCCCCGCGGACGGCGCTCGCGCAAGGTCCTGCTGAGCGTGAGCACGGCGGTGGCCGTGGTCTCGGCGGTGGTACTCAGCTTCACCGCGCTGGGCGGGAACACCGCGGCGGGCGGCGAGGTCTTCCTCCAGTCCGCCCCGGAGGCCGGACCCGACCCGTTCACCCCCTCGACGGCCACCCAGGCCGCGAGCGTCGCCAACGCCATGCCCATGGACGCGGACGGGAACACGAAGGACGGAACACGCACACTCGAGGTCGACGGCGGCTATCCGGGGCTGTACGGCGGAACACGGAACGTCGCGAGCTGTGACGTCGAGAAGCAGATCCGGTTCCTCACGCAGCACCCGGACAAGGGCAGCGCGTTCGCCGCCTCGCTGGATGTCCGGCAGTCCGAGATCGCCTCGTACCTGCGGTCGCTGACACCCGTCCGGCTGGGTTGGGACACCAGGGTCACCAACCACGGATACCGCGACGGCGCACCCACCAGCTATCAGGCGGTCCTGCAGGCCGGCACCTCCGTGCTGGTCGACGCCCAGGGCGTGCCCCGGGTCCGCTGCGCCTGCGGCAACCCGTTGGACCCGCCCGTCGCGGTGCGGGGCAGGCAGGCGTACAGCGGCGCGAAGTGGTCCTCGTTCCGGTCCTCCGGCCTCGTCGCGGTCAAGCCCGCCATGAAGCCGGTGAAGACCGTCACGGTCTTCGACCAGGACGGCAAGGGCTGGTACGAGCGGCCCGGCGGAGCGGCGCAGGGCAGGCCCGACCGTGCGGTCCCGGCCCCGAAGGGCCAGACCCCCGGCTCCGCCTACCCGGTCCTGCCGGCGGCCCACCAGGGCTCGGTCCGGCCCCCGGACGACGCCCCGGAACCGGCCCCGCCCTCGGGCCGGAAGCCGGGCCAGGACCCGGACGAGGGCTCGAAGCGGACACCGGGCCGGGACGCCGACACGGACCCGGGCCGGAAGCCCGACAAGCAGCACGCCCAGGACCCGGACAAGCCCCCCGAGGAAACCCCGGCCAAGGACCCGGCCAAGGACCCGGCCAAGGACCCGGGGAAGGACCCGGGGAAGGACCCGGGGAAGGAGCCCGGTAAGCAGCCGGGCAAGGACCCGGAGAAGGAGTCCGGCAAGGAGCCCGGTAAGCAGCCGGAGAAGGAGCCCGGCCAAGACGCGGGCAAGGAACCGGGCCAGGAGCCCGGCAAGGACCCGGGCAAGGAACCGGGCCAGGACCCCGGCCAGGAGCCCGGCAAGGACCCGGGGAAGGACCCCGGCAAGGACCCGGGGAAGGACCCCGGCAAGGAGCCGGGTAAGCAGCCGGAGAAGGAGCCCGGCCAAGACGCGGGCCAGGACCCCGGCAAGGAGCCGGGCAAGGACCCGGCCAAGGAGCCCGGTAAGCAGCCGGAGAAGGAGCCCGGCCAAGACGCGGGCAAGGAACCGGGCCAGGACCCAGGCAAGGAGCCGGGCCAGGAGCCGGGCCAGGACCCAGGCAAGGAGCCCGGCAAGGACTCGGGGAAGGAGTCCGGCAAGGACTCGGGGAAGGAGTCCGGCAAGGACCCGGGGAAGGAGCCGGGTAAGCAGCCGGAGAAGGAGCCCGGCCAAGACCCGGCCAAGGACCCGGGTAAGGAGTCCGGCAAGGACCCCGGCAAGGACCCGGGGAAGGAGTCCGGGAAGGAGCCGGGCCAGGACACCGGCCAGGAGCCGGGCCAGGACCCCGGCAAGGAGCCGGGGAAGGAGTCGGGTGAGAAGTCAGGGCATGTTCCCGGCAAGGAGCCCGGCAAGGAGCCCGGCAAGGAGTCGGGTCAGGAGTCGGGTCAGGAGCCCGGTCAGGAGTCGGGCAAGGCGCCCGGGACGGGTACGGGCAAGGAGCGTGGCCAGGCCCCGGACACGGCTCCCGGGAGGGTGCCGGAGTCCGGCCAGGACCCCGGGAAGGCTCCCGGTCACGACACGGGCAAGGACACCGGCCGGGCTCCGGACACGGCTCCCGGGAGGGTGCCGGAGTCCGGCCAGGAGTCGGGCAAGGCCCCGGACAAGGGCGCCGGCAACATCCCCGGAACGACATCCGGGAACGGGTCGGACACGGGCCGGGGCCAGGGTCAGGGTCAGGGGCAAGGCCAGGGCCAGGGTCCCGGGAAGGCGCCGGATCAGGACTCGGGATCCGGCCCCGGCGACCGCCCTGGGAAGGCGCCGGGCCAGGAGCAGGGCGGGGGCACGGGACCGAACCCCGGTGACGGTTCGGGAGGCCGGCAGGGTGGGGATTCCGGCGGCGAGCCGGGGGAGCAGTCCCGATGATCCGGGGTCCGGGGCCGTGTGCCCGGGCGACGGCGCTCCGACCGAGACGGCCACCGCCGGCCGATGCCCGCGGTGGCCGCGGCGTGCACGGCGTGCGCGGCGTGCGCGGGCGACGACAGCCGTACCGTCCTCGACGGCCTGATCCCGTGCGGGGACCGGCACACCGCGCACCGCGCACCGGAGCACCGCGAGGGCACCCTCCGTCGGCGCGGCCGCCCGGCCGTCCTCACCCGCCGGCTACGGCCCCGGCCACGCTCACCCGCAGGCCCCCGGCCCTAGCCCCAGCCCCAGCCCCGGCCGCAGCCACGGCCCCCGGCCCTAGCCCCGACCCGGCTACGGCCCCAGCCACGGCCCCGCCCCCAGCCCCGGCCCCGCTCACCCGCCCGGACGCCCCGCCGTCGCGGACCCGGCGTCCAGCCATCCCGCCTCCCGGGCCGCGTCCAGCGCGGCGTTCGTGAAGTGCGTGACGATCGGCGACGGCGAGGTCCGCGGGAGCACCAGGTGGGTGGTGAGCGGCCGGGTCCCGGGAGCGAGCGGGACCCAACGCAGCCACCCCGGCAGCTGGTCGCCGGACGAGGCGGCGACCAGACCCACCGTGCGGGCGTCCCGCAACACGCTCTGCGTGGGATCGAAGGCCATCGGACGCTCCGTCAGCCGCGGTACCAGACCCGCCCCCCGGAAGACCGCCAGCACCTCGTCGTAGTGGCCGGGGTTGGCCTGCCGCTCGTGCAGCACCAGCGGGAACGCCGCGACCTCCGCCAGGGCGAGCTCGCGCCGCCCGGCCAGCGGATGGGCGGCCGCCAACAGCACCCCGCGCGGTTCGGTCCGCACCAGCAGCAGCCGGACCCCCGCCACCACCTCCGGCGAACGCGCGATCCCGGCGTCCGCCCGCCCGTCGAGCACCGCGTGCGCGATGTCGGGGGTCCGCAGCACCTCGGCGGCGACCTGGACGTCCGGCAGCCGCACCCGCAACGCCTCCACCAGGCTCGGGACGGTCCCGTACCCCGTACTGGTGCTGTACACCAGGCGCAGTCGGCCCAGTTCGCCCCGCCCCGCCCGACGGGCCGCCTCCCACACGTCCTCCAGCGCGGCGAGCGCACCCGCCCCGCGCTGGTACACCGCCTGCCCGGCCTCGGTGAGGCGCACGACACGCGTGGTGCGGTGCAGCAGCAGCACGCCCAGCCGGCTCTCCAGCCGGCGGATCTGTGTGCTCAACGCCGGTTGCGCGATGTGCAGTCGGGCCGCCGCCCGGGTGAAGCTGCCCTCCTCGGCCACGGCCAGGAAGTAGCGCAGCAGTCTCGCCTCGGGCATCGTCACCCCGTCATCGTAGGGGCGCCACCCCATTCATACCCGGGAGTTATGAACCGAGACAGAGCTGGTCTTTCCCTCCCGACCGACGCCCTGCCTACGGTCGACGCATGACCTCTTCCCGTACCTCTCCCGCCTCCGCGCACCCCGGCGCGCCGATCCTCCCGCAGCGGATGCGCGCCTGGATCGGCACCCCCGACGGACCCGACCTGCGCAGCGTCGCCCTGCCCGAACCGGCCCCGCACGAGGCGCTGGTGAGCGTCGCGGCGTTCTCCGTCAACCGCGGCGAACTGAACCTGTTCCGGCGCCGCGCCGAGGGCTGGCGGCCCGGGCAGGACCTGGCCGGGACCGTCGTACGGGCCGCGGCCGACGGCAGCGGACCCGCCGCCGGTACCCGGATCGCGGCGATGAACGACTTCGGCGGCTGGGCCCGGTACGCGGCCGTCCCCGTCGACCGGCTCGCCGTCCTCCCCGACGCGGTGGCCTTCACCGAGGCGGCCACCCTCGGCGTCGCCGGACTGACCGCCCTGCGCGCCCTGCGCCGCGGCGGCCCGCTGCTGGGCCGCCGCGTCCTGATCACCGGCGCGAGCGGCGGCGTCGGCTCCTTCGCCGTGCAACTGGCCGCCATCGAGGGCGCCGAGGTGACCGCGTTGACCGGCACCCACCGCGACCTCGACCTGAAGGCACTGGGCGCGCACCACGTCGTCACCTCCCTCGCCGATGCCGAGGGCGATTTCGACGTGATCCTGGAATCCGTGGGCGGGGAGGTACTGGTCTCGGCCCTCGGGCGGCTGTCGACCTTCGGTCACATCGTGGTGCTCGGTACCTCCTCGGGCCGCACCGCCAGCCTCAGCATCTCCTCCTTCGTCCCCCACGCACGCCAGACCCTGCACCCCTTCTGGGTGTTCGGGTCCGGCGAGCCCGTCGGCGAGGACCTGGAACTGCTCGTCCGCCTGATCGACCTCGGCCGGCTGCGACCGGTCCTGGGCCACCAGGACGCCTGGGAGCGGCTCCCCGAGGTGATGACGGCGCTGCGCGAACGCCGGATCGCCGGCAAGGCCACCCTCCTCGTCCACGACGGGGCGTGAGGGCATGGCACAAATCGTCGTCGTCGGCTCCCCCTACCGGGCCGGCAGCGGAAGGATCATCGCCCGGACGGCCACCGACCGCGGCCACACGGTCCGCTACGTCGGCGACCTCGGCGACCCGACCCGACCCGGCGACCTCGGCGAACTGACCGACGCCGCAACCGTGTTGCAGGGCGCCGACGCCGTCGTCCTCGTGCCCCGGCGGGGCGAGCCCCGGGTCCACACCGAACGGGCCACCCGGGTGGTGCTGGAACAGGTCCGACGCCACCGACCCGGCGCGCACTTCGTCCTGTTCAGCTCCTTCGCCGTGGGCCACGGACCGGCCCACCCCCTCAACCGGATCGACGACACGCTGCTGCCCGCACGGGTCGCCGCCGAACGGATGGTGCGCACCAGCGGCCTGCCGTACACCGTCGTGCGCCCCACCTGGATGACCGACGACCCGCCCGGCAGCCACGCCCTGACTCTCAGTCAACACCCGTACGGCGACGGCATGGTGGCACGTTCCGACATGGCCACCGCGATCGTCGCGGCCATCGAGGAACCCGCCGGCCGGTGCACGACCTTCAGCCTGTTCAACGAACCCGGCGCACCCGTGGCCGACTGGGCCGCGGCGTTCGCGGCCCTGCGCCGCGACGACCCGCAGGAGGAGCTGTGATGCCCTTACGCCCCGCCGCCCAGCACGCCTGGGAGGACACCTTCCGGTCCGACGAGGCCGGCCGTGCCCTGCCGCCCCGCCACCACCGGCTGCTGATGCTCGACGTGGTGGGCTCCCCGGTACGGGAGGACGCCGAACACCTGGAGGCCGCGCTCGCCGCCCTGGAGGCACGGTACGGGCACGGGCCCGACGGCATCCTGATGTGCGTGGGCTGGGGCCCGGGCTGGTTCGAGCGGCACACGCCGCTGCGTTCCCCGGTGGGGCGGCCCGTCCCGATGGCCCGCTGGGAGAACCCGGTGCTGGAGGAGTACGACGCCTGCCTGCACCTGGCCTCCGACCGGCAGGAGACGGTGACGGGCGCGGCCGCCTCGCTCTTCGGGCCCGGACCGCTGGACCAGCGTCGGCGCCTGGCGCTGCGCGAGACGCGCAGCGGCTTCGTGGGGGAGGGCCTGCCGGCCGAGCGGCGGCCGCAGGCCGGCGTCCCCGCGGACGCCCCGCTGCTGCTGGGCTTCCACTCGGGACTGCGCCGCAACCAGGCCACCGAGGAGGAGGTGTCGATCACCGAGGGGCCGCTGGCCGGCGGCACGACCATGCACGTCAGCTACATCGTCCTGGACACCGACAGCTGGTACGAGCAGCACGAGGACGAGCGGGCCGCCCTGATGTACTCGCCCCGCACGACCGCGAAGGAGGCGCACGCGCTGGTCGAGGACGCGGAGAGCGACCGTACGGAGCTGGCGGCGGTGGCCGCCGCCCACGGGCGGGTCGGCCACGCCCAGGCGACCGGGCGGGCCCGCCTCGCCGGCCGGCCGCGGATCAACCGCCGGGACTTCGCGACGATGGACCACGGGGTGCCAGGGACCCACTTCGTGTCCCTGCAGCGCACCATGGAGGACTTCCACGCCACCCGGGCCATGATGAACGCGGCCGACGCCTCCACCCACCACGGTGGGATCGGTGTGCGACGCAACAACGGCATCAACGCGTTCATGGACGTCCGCAGCCGGGCCACCTTCGCCGTGCCCCCGCGCGCGGACCGCGCCTACCCGGGACTGCCGGGGCCGCCCACCTGAGCGGGCCGGACCCCCGCGCCCGCCCGCCCGCGCCCGCCCGCGCCCGCCCGCGCGCGTGCGCGACGAGGGCCGCCGAGCGACAACCCCCGGCGGCAGTCCCGAGCGACGGCCGTCGGGTACCGGTGGCGGCGCGGCGCAGGCCCTTCCGCCACCGCTACCCGGCGGTCGTCGCGGCGGGTCAGCCGGACCTGCCGGAGACACGGGCCAGGAGGCCGTCCAGCGCGGCGGCGGACGCGGAACCGGGTTCCGGGCTGAACACCACGGCCCACTCCCCGTTCTGCGCCCCCTCCTCCAGCACCACCCGGGACAGCTCCATGGGGCCCACCGCGGGATGCTCGAAGCGGACCAGGACGCCGCAGTCCTCCTCGTCCCTGCGCTCCTCGGCCGGCCGGAACCAGAGCTGCGCGAACTCCCGGCTGGTTGCGGCCAGTTCGACCACCATGGCGGTCAGCTCCTCGTCCGGATGCTGCTCGGTGGCCCGCCGCAGCGCCCCCACGAGCCCGGCGACCTGGCGCTGCCCGTGCCCGTACAGGGCCCGTGTCGCCCGGTCGAGGAAGAGCATCCGGGCGAGGTTGGGCCGTACGTGGTCCACGGGCCAGTCCAGCTCCCAGGCGAGCAGTGCCTGCCCCGGCAGGTTCCATCCGGTGATGTCGTAGCGGTGGTTGAAGGCGATGACCGGCAGCATGGGGACCGCGCGGGTGAGGTGGCCGAGCCCCCGCAGCCGGGAGGTTCCGGGGGAGGCCCCGAGCCGGAACAGTTCGGCCCGGTCGTCGGTGTCCAATCGCAGCGCCGATGCCAGCGCGTCGAGGACGGACAGGGGCACACGGCCGGACCGGCCGTCCTCGATGTCGGTGTAACGGTCGGCGTCGAGCCCCGCCGCCCGGGCCAGTTCGGCGGGCAGCAGGCAGGGCGCGGTCCGCGCCCCCGCGCCCGTGGAGACCCCCCTCTGCTCAGGGGTCGTGCGGAGGCGGTGGGAGCGCAGGAACTGGCTGAGGTCGGCGAAGGAGTCCATGGGTCCAGTCTCGGCGAGGCGTTGATCCCCTCGCCTGCCCCTGCTGGTCATCCTCAGCGGGTATTGACGGATTCTCGACTGTCTCCGCACCGGCGCCGGCGCCTGCGCGGCGCGGACGGTCAGCCGCCGCCGCGGCCTTCCAACAGGACGCGCAGCGCCTCTTCCTCAAGGGAGGCGGGCTCCGCGTGGTACAGCACGATGCACTGGTCGGGGGAATCGGGCAGGCGCAGACTCTCGAAGGAGAGGGTCAGCTCCCCGACGGCCGGATGGTGGAGATGGCGCGTACCGAACGTCTTGTCCCACACCACGTGCCCCGACCAGATCTCGGTGAACTCCGGGCTCGCCAGCAGGAGACGCTCGATCAGCTCGACCAGTTCCGGGTCGCCCGGGAATCGGCCGGCCATCATCCTCAGGTAGCCCGCCATCTCGACCGCCTCGTCGTTCCAGCGCGGGTAGAGGGCGCGGGCGCCGGGGTGGAGGAAGACCAACTCGGCCAGGTTCGGCGGCGCGTCCCGGGCCAGGAGCTCCTCGATGTCGATGTGACCGGAGAACATGGTCCGGGCGAGGGCGTTCCAGGCGAGGATGTCCATCTGCCGGCCCAGCACGACCGCCGGCCCCTGCAGGTAGGCGGAGATCATCCGGGCCACCGCGGGCCGTACCTCCTCGGCGGCCTTGGCCGGGCGCGCGAGCTCGGCGGCGCGGGACAGGTTGTGCAGGTGCGCCCGCTCGCCCGCGTTCAGGCGTAACGCGTTGGCGATGGCGTCCAGGACCTCGGGAGAGGCGCTGCGGTTCTGCCCCTGCTCCAGGCGCGTGTAGTAGTTGACGCTGACCTGGGCGATATGGGCGACCTCCTCCCTGCGCAGCCCCCGCACCCGGCGTCTCTTGCCGTCGCCGGACAGGCCGATGTCGTCCGGCGTCAGCAGGCTGCGCCGTACCTGAAGGAACTTTCCAAGATCAGAATCTCGAACTCCCGCCGCCCGCTGCATTCTCTTTTCGCCTTTCGCTGCCCGCGCACTGCGCTGAAACATCCGCCGAATACTAGCCGATGGGAACGTGGGGAAGTGCCCGTCCGCGGCCGGTCGGATTCACGCCACGGGCCTCCTTACAAAGGAAACCCGGAACAGCGAATTCCGGACCGTGACATCCGTCACTCCGCGAGACCGGGGGCCAAGATCCCATGCCACAAGGCGATTTGGCGAGCAGGGCAGGACCGGCGAGTCCCCCTGGGGGAGAACACCGACGACAATTCAGCCAAGTGCCGCCGTATTCCCCGACGGGCCGCCGACGTCGTCGTTACTGGTCGCTTACCGTGTAAATCCACCTCGATTGTTGAGGTGTGTACGATTTTTGGTTCGGGTGTGTACCACCTGCCTTCCGTCGTGTTCTCCGGCGGGATCGGTAAATAAAATAAGTCCTGAGTGTTTACTCAAGGGTCTTCGGAACGGGTCGGCCGACGCCGGTCCAGCGCCCGTACCGGCGTCACCTTGACCAGAGCCGCGATCCGACCGAGCTCCTCCAGAACCGGAACCGGCAGCGTCAACCGCGGCCGCACCGCCCCCTCACCGACCCGCGCAACCGATGGCGCACGCCGTGCGGCGTTCACGCCGGTCCGGTCCACACACATCAAGAACTGGCTTGTTACCGCCCCCTCCCACCACGCCCCCGCACCCCCCGCGGACCCCGCCGCACGCGTGGTGATGACACCGAAGGCACCCCCGCGCGCCGCCCGACCCGCGTACCAGGCCGTGATGCCGACATGGCGTGAATGCTGCACCGACACCGCGCACGCACCCCGTACCCGAGCCTGCTCCACCGCCCGGTCCACGGCGAACGCCAACGCGGGCTGCCCCAACCCGTGATGCGCGTCGATCACCGTCACGTCCCCGTACCGGCGCACGATCTCGGGCCGGGCGGCGCCGTTGATCGTCCCGCCCAACAGCCCCTGCACGTAAGGGAGCAGCCGCACCACACCGTGCCGGGCCACCCCCGCCAGATCGGCGGCCACCAACACCTCGGCCGTCAGGTCCGCGTCGACCGGGCGGGCACCCGCCGACTCCAGGGCCGCACCGACGAACGCGGTCAGCTCGTGCCCCGCCACCACCGCCACCAGCCCCGACCCGGACCCGCGCACGGGCACCGGCGCCGCCGTCACCTTCGGCATCCGTCCTCCCACCTCCAGCCACCTCCGGCCGGTCACCGGCCGGCACGCGCCGGCCGGCGACCGGCCCCGGACAAAGACGGAAGGCGGACGCCCGGGCAACCGACAGGAGAGTCACCGGACATCCGCCTTCGCCTCCTCGGCGCCCCACCCGCGGGGGACGGGGCCGGGGCAGCCAGGACTATTGGGAGAGGAACTCCTCCAGCAGGGTGGCCAGCGCCACCGGCGTCTCCACCATCGGGTAGTGACCGGCGTTGCCCACCACCGCCAACCGCCCGTTCGGGTAGTGCTTCATCCACGTCTCCTGCATCGACTCCGCCGTCACCGCCGGGTCGTTCTCACCGACCACCACCAACGCCGGCACCTGCGCACCGCTGATCCGGTCGGCGAAGTCGGTGGTACGGAAGGAATCCAGGTAGCTGCGGAAGGCGACCGGCCCGACCTCCTTCATCGAGGACTCCGCGAACGAGGTCACCCAGTGCGGGGACAACCGGTTCCCGGTCGTCATGTCGATGACGATGCGACGGTTCTCCACCTTGTGCGCGGCCTCCGCGAACAACGGGAAGTCGGAGTCCGGAATCGGCATGCCGCCCGCCGGCACCGGGCTCAGCCCCACGATCCGCCTCACCCGCTGCGGGGCCTTGAGCAACACCTGCTGGATCGGCTGCCCACCGAGCGAATGCCCGATCAGCGAGAACTCCTGCCACCCCATGCTGTCGGCCAACGTCAGCACGTCCGAGGCGATCTCGTCGGTCGTGTACGTACCGGCCACGTCCAGGCTGCGCCCGAACCCCCGGGCGTCCATGAACGCGTAAGTGAAGCGCGACCCGTCCAGGTACGGCCACAACGGCGAGAACGACTGGTGCCCGCCGAACAGGGAGTGCAGCACGATCACCTTGTGCGGGCCGGAGCCGACGGTGTGGGCGAAGGGAACGGAACCGGAGCTCTGGTACATGTCTTCTTCCTCCAGCGGGAGTTCGTCGATCGGTGAAAGGACGGCCCCGGGAGCGGTGCCCGCCCCGGGGACCAGAAGGCGGTCGAGGGTGTCGTACAGCTCGCGCAACTCCTCGCGGTGCCCGTGCAGGACGATGTGTCCGTCCGGCCGCACCAGATGGAAACCGGCGTGCCGGCAGTGCAGCGCGCGGGCGGCCGACACCGCCGGCCCACGCCCGGGCAGAGCGGCGGTGTCCACCACCCGCACCTGCCCGGCCCACGGCCCGGCCAGCCGGCGGACCGCGTCCGCCAGACCACGGTCCGGGTCCTTCTCGCCCGGCAGCACCACCAGGTGCAGCCGGACCGGATCGGCGGCCGGCCCGGCCACCCCCAGCGCCACCGCCAACTGCCGCGGCAGCGCCGCACCCTCCCGGGCATGCCGGCGCAGACCCGCCCGCGCCGAGCACCAGTGCACCGGCCTGGAACGCCTCGACCCGTCCGCCACCGGGCCGTAGACCCAGCGCCGGCCCGCGGCCACCGGAACGTAGAAACGGTCCAGGACCCCCGTACGGTCCAGGGCCCGCATCGCCGTGTCCCGCAGGGTGACCTGACTGCCCCGGGTCCACATCGCGGCCCGGGTCTGCAGATCGGTGTCCCGCACGACGGCGTCCGCCACCGCCGCCCGCTCGGGCGTGTAACTCTCCAACAACGCGGTCCGCGCCTCGCCGCGCACCACCGACGCCAGCTTCCACGCGATGTTCTGCGCGTCCTGGATCCCGGTGTTCAGACCCTGCCCACCCATCGGACTGTGCGCGTGGGCGGCGTCACCGGCCAGGAAGACCCGGCCCAGCTGGAAGGAGGCGGCCCGACGCCGATGCACCCGGAAGGTGGTCACCCAGTCCGGGTCGGTCAACCGCAACCCGCCCGGCCCGCGCAGGTCGACCAGCCGCTGCATGTCCGCCAGCGTCCCGTCCGCCATGTCCGCGGGAGCGTTGGTGAAGAACCGGAACAGCCCGAACGGCTGCGGCACGATGGCCAGGACACCCATCCGCGACTGGTAGTAGTGGATCTCGTCGCTCTCCAGCGGATCGCCGGCCACCTTCGCGTCCGTGATCAGGAAGCGGTTCTCGTACGTGGCGCCCTCGTAGGCGATACCGAGCTGGCGGCGCACCGCGCTCGTCGCACCGTCCGCGCCGATCACCCACGGCACGGTGAACCGCTCGACGCTCCCACCGGCGTGCTCCAACACCGCGGTGACCGGCCGGCCCTCACGTATCGCCCCGCCGAAGTCCACGTCCTGCAACGACATCAGCCGCACACCGCGCTCGACACCGCCGCCGAGCCGGCGCAGACCCTCGGTCAACACCTCCTCGGTCAGCCGCTGCGGCAGACAGTAGGGAGCCATGTCGTCGGCCATCCGCATCCGGGTGACCGGCTTCTTCTCCGAGTAGTAGGTCATCTGCCGCAACTTGACCGCGACCTGGTCCACACCCCCGGAGAGCCCGAGGTCCTCCAGGACGTCCAGGGTGCGCGGCCACACCAACATCGCCTTGGAGTGGACACTGGGGCCGGGGGCCGCGTCCACGATTCTGACGCGGACCCCCCGACGCAGCAGCTCACAGGCCGCGGTCAGGCCGGTCGGGCCGGCACCTACGACGAGGACGTCGTAGGCGTCCCGACGCGCGGCATCCGCGCCGGCATCCGCGCCGGCGTCTTCTTCAGTGGGGTACCGGATGGTCATCGAAGCCTCTTTCGCGCTCGCCGTCCGAAGCCGGATCGAAGTGGGCCGGACGGCTCAGAGGAAGGCCAAGGAGATGGCGTAGCTGTCCTCGTGCATGTGGTAGCGGGTGATCAACCCGTCGCTGACGTGCAGTTCGACCGCGAACCGCGAGGCGAACGACCGACCGGTGGCGTTCACCCGGTAACGGAAGCGCCCCAGCGCCACCGCGGTCCCGTCCTCCGCCAGGATCCGCTCGATCGCGAACTCCTCCGGCGTGAGGTTCGCACCCGCCTGCTCGAAGAAGTCTGCGACCTCGCCGCGGGTGGTACGCCGCCCCATCCACGGGATCAGCGCGGTGTCACCGGGAGTGAACCAGTCGAGGGGCTCCGCGAGCAGTTCGAGCGCCCGGTCGGCCTCGCCTGCACCGAGCCGACCGAAGAAGTCTTCGACTACGGAGAGTGTGGATTTCGTCATGCCCCGAAACGTATTCACGGCCGGGCCACATGAGACAGACCCAGCCAGTGGTACCCACCGCAGCCCTATGAAACAGCGGGTACTGGCTAGCCCCCCACACCGCGCGGATGCTCGAAGCACCCCAACCGGCAGGAAGTTGAAAGGTCTCTCATGTCAACGGTCAACAGCCCCGAGGAGACTCGGGCAGATCAGTCGCCCGGCCCGGCGGCCCCCGCGTCGGAGAAGATGACGAAGCGCCAGACGCTCATCCTGCTCCTGCTCCTCGGCGCGCAGTTCACCCTGGCGGTGGACTTCTCCATCATGAACGTGGCGGTCCCGGTCATCGGCCGCGAGCTCGACTTCGCCACCGAGAACCTGCAGTGGATCGCCACCGCCTTCGCGCTCAGCGCCGCCGGGTTCAGCCTGCTCTTCGGCCGGATCGCCGACCTGATCGGAGCCCGCAAGGTCTTCCTCGCCGGCCTCGTCCTGCTCACCCTCTCCTCCCTGGCCGGCGGCCTCGTCGACGACGCCGGCCCCCTGCTCGCCGCCCGAGTGGCACAAGGCCTCGCGACCGCCATGGTCACCCCCGCCGGCCTCGCCCTGCTCATCACCTCCTTCCCCGAAGGACCCCTGCGCGACCGCGCACTGGGCCTCAACGGCGCCATGCTCTCCGCCGGCTTCACCTGCGGCGCCATCCTGGGCGGCCTGCTCACCGACACCCTGAGCTGGCGCTGGGGCTTCTTCATCAACATCCCCATCGGCATCCTGCTGATCGTCGTCACCCCCATGCTGATCAAGGCCGGCTCCCGCTCCTCGGGCGGCAAGCTCGACATCCCCGGCGCCGTGTCCGTCAGCGCCGGCCTCATCGCCCTGGTGTACGGCATCTCCGCCGCGGGCCAGTACGGCTGGGGCGACCCCACCACCTTGATCTCCCTCGCCGTCGGCGTCGCCCTCCTGGTCGTCTTCGGCTTCGTGGAGCTCAACGCGAGCGAGCCGCTGGCACCCCTGCGCATCCTCGGCCGCCGCAGCGTCACCTGGGGCAACATCGGCGGCGCCGCCACCTTCGTCGGCTTCACCGCCATGATCTTCCTGCTCACCCTCTACCTGCAGGAAGTCCTCGGCTACTCCGCCATCGCGACCGGCCTGACCTTCGGCGTCCTCGGCGTCGGCGCCTTCCTCGGCGGCGTCACCGCCCCCCGCTGGATCGGCGCCCTCGGCAGCAGCCGGGCCGTCCTCGTCGCCGGCCTCCTCGTCCAGGGCATCACCGTCGGCACCCTGTTCTTCGCCGGTGACGCCCGCGGCTGGCTCTACGGAGTCCTGGGCCTGGCCTTCCTCAGCAGCTACGCCCACGTCGCCGCCATCGTCGGCTTCATGGTCACCGCCACCTCGGGCCTGCCCAACGAACAGCAGGGCCTGGCCACCGGCATCACCACCCTCACCCAGCAGGTCAGCATCACCATCGGCATCCCGATCATGAGCGCCATCGCCACCGCCCAGATCCGCAGCCTCTCGAGCGAACCCGTCAAGGCCGCCACCCTGTCCGGCATCAACCTCGCCATCCTCGTCAACGGCCTGATCCTCATCGGCGTCGCCCTGCTGGTCGCCGTCTTCCTCCGCAACCGCCGCACCGCCGCCCGGCACTGACCCACCCCGGCCGGCACCGAACGACCGTCGCCGGGGGCCACACCACCCCCGGGGCCCCCGGCGACGGCCACGCCCGAACGCACAGAAAGGCGACGCACCGATGAACCGGAACACCCCGAGCGCCCGGGCGAACGACCGGCCCACCACCGACGTCCTGGTCGTCGGCGCCGGCCCGACCGGACTGATGCTGGGCTGCCTCCTGCGCCACCACGGCGTCGACTGCACCGTCATCGACCGACGCGACGACATCGACCCCCGCACCCGCGCGGTCATGGTGCACGCCGCCGCACTGGAGATCCTCGACACCCTGGGCCTGCGCACCGCCGTCGAGGACAGAGGCGTACGCCGGACCCGCATCGACTTCCACACCCACCACGAAGCCCTGTTCACCGTGGACTTCACCGGACTCGACACCGCCTTCCCCTACTACGTCAACGTCCCGCAGCCCGAGGTCGAAGCGGTCCTCGCCGACCACTTCACCGCCACCGGCGGCCGGCTCCTGCGCGGCCTGCGCTACACCGGCCACCAGGAGGACGAACACGGCGTCACCGCCCGGACCGTCACCGACACCGACACCGACACCGGCACCGGCACCCCGCACACCATCACCGCCCACCACCTCGTGGGAGCCGACGGCGCGAGCAGCGCGGTCCGCACCGCCCTGGGCATCGACTTCCCCGGCATCACCTACCCCATGGCCTACCTCCTCGCCGAAGGCGCCCCGCTCCTGCCCACCGACCCGGACGCCTCCGCCATGTACATCGGCCCCGCGGGCGCCGTCTCCCTGCTGCCGCTGCCGCACGGCACCGTACGCATCGCCGGACCCGTCTCGCCCGAATCGCTCGACCGGGACAGCGAACTGAGCGCCCGGCACTTCCAGGAGAGCGTCGACACCCTGGGCCACGGACCCACCCTGCGCTTCGAACGCGTCGACCGCATCGCCCACTACCAGGTCCACGAACGCCTCGCCGAGCGCTTCACCTACGGCCGGACCGTCCTGGCCGGAGACGCCGCCCACCTCAACTCACCCGCCGGCGGCCAGGCCATGAACACCGGCTTCGGCGACGCCTGGGCCCTGGCCTGGCGCCTCGCCACCCCCTGCGGCGACGCCCGGACCGCCCTCCTCGCCGACTACGACCGCGAACGCCGCGCCGCCGCCGCCGAGGTCGCCCGCACCACCGGCGTCCTCCCACTCCTCGACGCGATGCGCCACGCCACCACCGCGCCGGCGCGAAGCTCCGTACAGGAGGCACTGACCGGATACGCGGAAGCCTGGAGCCAGCTCTACCTCCGCTACACCACACCCACCGCCGCCGCCGTCGAGGGCGCCGCGCCCGCCGCCGTCCCGGTCGAGGACGCCGCCGAGGGCATCGTGCCCGGGGACGCCACCACCGGGCAGCCCGCGCTGCCGCCCCGCACCCGCCACCGACTGCACCCCGGCGCCCGCGTCCCCGGCCACCGCCCCGAACCCGGCCACCACACCTGGCTGCACCTGCCCGGAGCCGAGCCCGACCGCACCCACCTGCCCCCGCTCACCCGCACCGCCGAACTCACCCCGACCCAGCGCGCCTGGCTCCCCACCGGCACCACCGCCGTCCTCGTACGCCCAGACGGCCACGTCGCCCGCACCGCCGGCGCCCACCCGGACACCACCACCGGCGCCACCGGCGCCACCGCCGAAACCGAGAAGGAGGCGGCATGACCACGGCCCCACCCCGCCCCCCGGCCGGCATCAGCATCACCGGCACCGGCAGCTACCTCCCCGAGCGGCGCCTCGACCTGACCGCCGAAGCCGCCCGCCACCCCGACGCCGACGCCGAACGCATCCGCGCCACCGGCTACCGCACCATCGCCGCCGAGGAGAGCCTCTACCCCGGCGACATGGCCCTGGTCGCCGCCGAACGGGCCCTGGCCGCCGCCGGAACCGAACCGAAGGACATCGACCTCATCGCGGTCACCGCCATCCACCGGCACGGCCACCAACGCCTGTGGTCCCCGGCCTCCTGGCTCCAGTCCCGACTCGGCGCCACCCGCGCCCTGCCCTTCACCGTCGCCCAGGGCTGCAACGCCCAACTCCTCGTCCTGGACCTCGCCGCCGACCTCCTGTCCGCCGAAGGCCGACGCACCGCCCTCATCGTGGCCACCGACCGCTTCGCCGCCTCCGGCTTCGACCGGTTCACCGCCGACTACGGCATCGTCTACGGCGACGGAGCGGCCGCCGCCGTCCTGACCGCCGACACCCCCACCACCGGGCAGGCCCCCGGCTGGCGCGTCCTGACCACCCACAGCGTCAGCGACCCGGAACTCGAAGGACTGCACCGCCTCGACGAACCGGCCCCCGAGACCCGCGCCCTGTTCGGCGCCGAACACGACGTGCGCGCCGCCAAGAAGCGCTACCTCGCCGCCCACGGCACCGACAGCCTGCGCGAAGCCACCCGCCGAGCGGTCCGCGAGATCCGCGAGGTCCTCCTGCCCCACGGCACCGACCCCGCACCACGCCACGTCGTCTACCCCAACCTGGGCCTGCCCCTGCTCCAGGAGAACTACTTCCCCGAATTCCCCGGCGGCGCCGACAGGTCCCTGTGGGACTTCGGCGCCACCGTCGGCCACCTCGGCAGCGGCGACCAGATCGCCGGCCTCGACCACCTCGAACACCACCACACCTTCGACACCGGCGACCGGGTCCTCCTGCTGGGCGCGGGAGCCGGATTCACCTGGACAGGAGTGCTCCTGGAACGCCGCTGACCACCCGGACGGACGACCACGCACAGGACGAGACGCACAAGCAGCACGAACAGCACACCACCCGAGAAAGCAGGTTCCGCACGTGACCACCGCACCCTCGCCGCTGGAACAGGACCTCGCCGCACTTGAGCTGAGCTACAGCCGTACCGTCGACCGCACACTGGTCCACCGGGACTCGCTCGGCGAAGTCTTCCTCACCGACCTACGACCCCTCGGCGGACCCTCGTACGTCGCCGCCGCCCAACTGCCGCGCTCCCACGCCTACTACGGCGACCACCTGCTGAACCCCAACGTCTACGACCCGGTCCTGCTGCTGGAGGCCTGCCGACAGGCCGCCCTCGCCGGCGCCCACGCCTACTTCTCGGTGCCCCGGACGGACAAGTTCATCCTCACCCACCTGCGCGTCCACCTCACCCGCCCCGACCGGATAGCCGTCGGCCCCACCCCCTGCCAACTGACCCTCCACGTCACCACCAGCAACCACTACGTCCGCGAGGGCCGCACCAACGGCCTCGACTACGACGTGGACCTGCGCGTCGGTGACCTCAGCATCGGCCGCGCCGGCATCGGCCTGCGCTTCAAGTCCCCCGAGTCCTACACGGCGCTGCGCCTGCGCAACCGCGACCAGAGACCACTGCCCTCCTCCGCCGACCACCCGCGGCCCGGCAGCGCCGTCGGCGCACCCGTCGAGCCCTACCGCGTGGGCCGGGCCAACGCCGACAACGTCGTCCTCACCGGCATCGAGGTCGCCGGAGACACCCTGACCGCCGGGATCCGCACCCCCGGCGGCCACCCCAGCATGTTCGACCACCCGCAGGACCACCTGCCCGGCATGGTCATCGCCGAGGCCGCCCGCCAGATCGCCCTCTACGGAGCCCTCGACGTCCGCGGCATGTCACCCTCCCGCACCTACCCGACCGACCTGGCCGTCACCTTCAGCCGGTTCGGTGAACTCGACAGCCCCGCCACCCTCACCGCCGTCGTCGGCGACCACCGCGACGCCGGCCGCCCGGGCGAGAGCGCCTCCTACTACACCCAGGGCGGGATCGTCGAACTCGGCGACGAGAGCACACCCGACACCGACCGCATACCGGTACGCGTGGAGGCCCACCAGGACGGCGAGAGCCTGTGCCTGCTCACACTCGACCTCGCCCGCGTCCGGACCCCGCGATGACCGCCGCCGCCTTCTTCGACGTCGACGAGACACTGATCGGCTTCAAGACCATGTTCCGCTTCCTGGCGTTCCACCTGGAACGCCGGGGAGCGGCCCCCGGCACCTACGAGCGCCTCACCGCCACCCTCCACCGCGCCGCCGCCGACGGCGCCCCACGCGCCGAGGTCAACCGCCGCTACTACCGCCTCTACACGGGGGAGAGCGCGGCATCCCTGGCAGCCTCCGGCCGAGCCTGGTTCACCCACGAACTGGCCGGCGCCCCCTTCGTCCCGGCCCCCACCGCCCGCTTCGGCGCCCACCGACGCAACGGCGACCTGACCGTCCTGGTCTCCGGATCCTTCTTCGCCTGCCTGGACCCGATCGCCGAACACCTCGGCGCCGACCGGGCCTTCGGCACCCGACCCGTGATCCGCGACGGCCTCCTCACCGGCGAGGTCGTCACCCCGCTGATCGGCGCGACCAAAGGCCGCACCGCCCACGCCGTCGCCGCGATCCACGGCCTCGACCTCGCGCACTGCTCGGCCTACGGGGACCACAGCAGCGACCTCGACCTCCTGCGCTCCGTCGGCCACCCCGTGGTCGTCGGCTCGGACCCCGTCCTGACCGCACACGCGCAGCTGGCCGGATGGGAGCGGCTGCCCGACACCCGAGCGGCCGACCGACCCCGACAACAGGAGACGAGAACGTGACGAACGGACCCCACGCGGCGGCCCACCCGATAGCGGTCCTGGCCACCGGCTCCTACCTGCCCGAGCAGATCGTCGGCAACGACGAGGTGGCACACACCACCGGAGTGAGCGACGAGTGGATCGTGCGCAAGACCGGCATCCACGAACGCCGCCACGCCGCCCCGCACGAGGCCACCTCCGACCTCGCCGCCCACGCGGGCCGCCGCGCCCTGGAGCAGGCGGGCATCCGCCCGCACGACCTCTCCTACATCGTGGTCGCCACCTCCACCCCCGACCAGCCTCAACCCGCCACCGCCGCGGTGGTCCAACACCTGCTCGGCGCCGCGGGCGCCGCCGCCTTCGACGTCAACTCCGTCTGCAGCGGCTTCGTCTGCGCCCTGACGGTCACCGAACGCCTCCTGCGCGCCGAGCCCGGCGCCCACGGCCTGGTGATCGGCGCCGACATCTACTCCCGGATCCTGGACCACACCGACCGCAGGACGGCCATCCTCTTCGGCGACGGAGCGGGCGCCGCCGTCCTGGGCCCCTCGCCCTCCGGCCACGGCATGCTCGGCACCAGCCTGCTGACCCGCGGCGACCAGCACGAACTGATCGGCGTCCCGGCCGGCGGCAGCCGCCGCCCCGCCTCCGCCCGCACCCTGGAGGAAGGCGCGCACCACTTCCGCATGGACGGCCGCGGAGTCCGCGCCTTCGTCCAGGAGAACCTCCCCGCAGCCGTCGCCGAGCTCCTCGCCCGTACCGGGCTGCCGGCCGGCTCCGTCGACCACTTCGTCCCGCACCAGGCCAACGCCGTCATGATCGGCGAGGTGTGGCCGGCGCTCGGCCTGGACAACGCCGCCCTCCACCTGGAGCTGGCCCGCTACGGCAACACCGGCGCCGCGTCCATCGCCATCACCCTCGACGAGATCCACCGCCGGGGCCTGCTCGCCGAGGACGACGTGGTACTCCTGTCCGGGTTCGGCGGCGGCATGTCGGTGGGCTCCACCCTCCTCAGCTGGGCCCCCACCGCCCACGCGGCCGCCCCCCGGGTCCTGGCCGCCGCCGCGAGCTGACCCCCCCCTTCCCCCCGCCGGGGCGCCGACGAGCCCGTCGACGCCCCGGCGGCCGGCACGAGTCGCGTGCCCCGGGGGCGGGTCGGTACTCGAAGGTGATCGTCAAGCGCCTCGTGCCCGGGGCGATCGTGTGCCGAACACCGTCCCCTGCCCGGAGAGCCGGCCGCCCGGCAGGGCGTGGGCCACGACGCGCACTCCTGCGCCCTGCCGTTCTCGACCCCGGTGGTGGCGCAGATGCGCGAGCCGACCGGTGCGTGTGACGACCCGGTCCCGGTCCCGGTCCCGGAGCTCGAGCCGGCCGGAACGGGCGCACCGGCCGTGGACGGAAAACAAGGGGACCGAGGCGACGGCGTACCCCTGAAATCCTGGGGCGGACCGGGACGGAAGCGGCACACGGTGGCCACCCGCAGGCCGGTCGGAGTACGACGCCGACACCTTCGGCACCTGAGCGGAGCCACCGCCCCCGCATGAGAAGTCGCTGTGAGTTGAAACAGCAGGACCTCGGACCCTTGCATGAAACGTAAACGAAAGGAAACGTATCGCTGAACAAACATCCACCACGCTCCGAGGCACCACTCCCGCCGAGGAGCACTCAGAACACCGGCAGCCGCTCATCAGCGCCGCGTACCGAGGACGTACATGCAGGGACTACGCCGGCTTCCCCTTCCGGCCGGGCTGCGCAGACTCGCCCGGACAGTACGTCGCCGCGGCGGCATCCCGCCCCAACCGGGCCCCGCGGGCCCCGAACGCGACGGCGACCGGCCCACCCGACACGGCCCGGCCGCCGCCCGCGAGGAAGAACTGCTGGCGACCGTGGCGAACCTGGTCCGCCACCGCGGCCGGCTCGCCCTCGTCCGGGACGACCTGCTCCCCGCCGACGCCCGCGACGCCAACCTCCGCTCGCTCGCCCAGGCCCTGGAAGCCGCCGCCGTCCCCTACGGGCTCGTCCCCGACGGCCGGCTCACCCACCGGGTGGCCATCGCCCCGGGCGACCGGGCGGCCGCGCTGAAGGCCTGCGCCGCCGCCTTCGCCGGGCTCCCCGTCTACGCCCGCCTCGTCACCGCCGACGGCGAGGCCGGGGAGGTACTGGCGGAGGACCTTCCGGCAGCCGTCGACGCCGCCGAGGCCGTCCCCCTCCCGGGCGACGGCGACCGGCCGGCCGGCCCCGTCCCGCGCCCCGCCCACGTCCGGTCCGTCCGCCTCCACCAGCCGGTCGTCACCTCCGGTCGGACCCTGACCTACGGCCCCGAGACCGGCTGCGACCTGGAGTTCTGGGAGGCCCCCGACTCCGGCGAGGGCGCCATCGCCACGCTGCGCGAGACCCCGTACGGCTGGTGGGTCCCCTCCCTGACGGCCTCGGCCACCCACCGGGTCGGCGACCGGGACTACCCCGTCGTCGACTGCTTCTCGGGCCGCTTCCCGGACGACATCGATTTCCCCGTCGACGCCGTGATCACCTGGGTCGACGCCGCCGACCCCGCCTGGCGCCGACGCAGGGACCGGGCCGCGCGGGCCGCCGCCCACGGCACCGGCCGCGACAGCGGGGTGGACCTCGCGGACAACCGGTACCGCGACCGCGGCGAGCTCCGGTACTGCCTGCGCTCCATCGCCGCCTACGCACCCTGGATCCGGCACATCCACCTCGTCACCGACGACCAGACCCCCGCCTGGCTCGACACCGACCATCCCCGGGTCACCGTCGTCGACCACCGCGAGCTCCTGACGGACCCCGACGCCCCCGAGGTGTTCAACTCCCACGCCATCGAGAGCCGGCTGCACCGCATCCCCGGCCTGGCCGAACACTTCGTCTACTTCAACGACGACATCCTCCTCGGCCGCCCGCAGCGCCCGCAGGACTACTTCCTGCCCTCCGGACTCCCCAAGGTGTTCCACGACCGGCGTGCCGTCGACCCCGGCGGTCGGGCCGGCGACGACGTCTTCACCTCGTCGCAGAAGGTCACCCGCCAGGCCGTCGAGGAGGTCGTCGGCCGTACCTATCCGCACATCCTCGCCCACACCCCCTACCCCCTCACCCGCTCCCTCTTCACCCGCGTCGAGGAGCTGTTGCCCGGCCGGCTCGAAGCGACCGCCCGCTCGGTCTTCCGCAGCACCGACGACCTCGCCCCCGTCACCCTCGCCTCCCACCTCGCTCTCGCGCAGGGCCACGCGGTCGAGGGCCACCTCGTGCACACCTACGTCAGCACCGCGCGCCACGACGTGATCGAGAAGCTGCCGCCGCTGGCCGCCGAGCGCGGCCACGACGCGTTCTGTCTCGCCGACGACGAGGAGGCACCCACCGAGGCCGGGGACCAGGACGGGGACCCGGCCGCACTGACCGCGACCCAGCAGCACAACATCGTCGCCGCCTTCCTGGAGGCCTACTTCCCGGTGCCCTCCCCGTTCGAGCACCCGCACCCGTAGCCGCCGGCCGTGACCGTCGGGCACGACGCCCCACCGGTGTCCGACGGCCGACCTCGTCCTGGGCCGACCCGCCCGCCCCACGCCTCCTCTTCTCGTCCCCTTGACGATATGAACACCTCCCCTTATCGTCGCATTGACGAAATGAAGGGGGTTCGCCATGGCCGACATCACCCGGCGCTTCGGTTGGCGCCATCTGCGCTCCGCGCCCACCGCCCACATCCGCCACCACAAGCGCGGCGCCCTCGCCCACGACGGGCGAGGGCTCAGCTTCTGGTACCGGTCGCTCTCGGCGGCGCTCTCCGAAGTCCCGGTCGACGACCGGGAGCTGGCCATGGCCTTCCACGCCCGCACCGCCGACTTCCAGGACGTCGCCGTACAGGCCACCGTCACCTACCGGATCAGCGACCCGGCCGAAGCCGCCGAACGACTCGACTTCTCCGTCGACCCGGACACCGGGAGCTGGCGCGGCGCCCCCCTGGAGCAGATCGCCACACTCCTCACCGAGACCGCACAGCAGCACGCCCTGGACGTGCTGGCCCGAACCCCGCTGGCCGTCGCCCTGGTCGACGGCGTCACCTCCGTACGGACCAGCGTCACCGCGGGCCTCGCCGCCGAACCCAGACTCCCGGCCACCGGCATCGACGTGGTGGCCGTGCGCGTCGTGGCGATCCGCCCCGAGGCCGAGGTGGAGCGCGCCCTGCGCACCCCGGCCCGCGAGCAGATCCAGCAGGAGGCCGACCGGGCCACCTACGAACGCCGGGCCGTCGCCGTCGAACGCGAACGGGCCATCGCCGAGAACGAACTGGCCAGCCAGATCGAACTGGCCCGCCGCGAGGAGCAACTGATCGACCAGCGCGGCACCAACGCCCGCCGCGAGGCCGAGGAGAAAGCCACCGCCGACGGCATCCGCACCGAGACCGAGGCCGCCCGCAAGGTCCGCCTCGCCCGCGCCGACGCCGAGGCCGCCCGCGAGATGGGCACGGCACGCGCCGAGGTCCAGGCCGCCTGGCTCCGCGTCCACGACGAAACCACCCCGGGCACCCTGCACGCCCTGGCGGCGACCCGACTCGCGGAGAACCTGCCACGGATCGAGAGCATCACCCTCTCGCCCGACGTCCTCACCGGGCTCCTCACCCGACTCGGACGCCCCGAAACCGGCCCCGACGCGTGAGCCTGGCCCCACGGGCGGTCCTCGTGCACCGCAGGACCGAGTACGAGGAACTCCTCGCCCGGCACGGCACGCACGGGCAGGCCGCCTTCTTCCTCTCCAGCCGCGGCCGCTCCATCGACGAGGTGCACCGCCGCCACGACCGCACCCAGCAGGCCCTGCGCCAGGTCTCGGCGGCGGTGCCGCTCACCTGGCGCAGCTCCAGGGTGGAGCGGGCGGACCTGGACCGCTTCCTGTTCGCCCCGCAGGACGTGGTGGTCGTCATCGGCCAGGACGGCCTGGTCGCCAACACCGCGAAATACCTGCGCGGACAACCGGTGGTGGGCATCGACACCGACCCCGGCCACAACCCGGGCGTCCTGGTCCGTCACCGCCACGCCGACGCGGCCGCCCTGCTGCGCGCCGCGACCGCCCCCGGGAGCCGGACGGAAGAGCTGACCATGGTCGAGGCCGTCGCCGACGACACCCAGCGCCTTCTCGCCCTCAACGAGATCTACCTCGGCTCACCCGGCCACCAGACCGCCCGCTACCGCCTGGGCTCCGACGGCGAGACCGGCCCGGACGAGGCCCAGGCCTCCTCCGGGGTACTGGTGGGCACCGGCACCGGCGCCACCGGCTGGCTGCGCTCCCTGTGGCAGGAGCGCGACAGCCCCGCGCAGCTCCCCGCACCCTGCGAGCGCCGGCTCCTGTGGTTCGTACGGGAGGCCTGGCCCTCTCCCGCGACCGGAACGACGAAGGTCGCCGGCCAACTCCAGCGGGGGCAGACGCTGCAGCTCACCGTGGAGTCGGACCGGATCGTGGTGTTCGGCGACGGGATGGAGAGCGACGCCCTGGAACTGACCTGGGGCCAGAGCGTACGGCTGGGCATCGCCGAGACGTCACTGCACCTGGTGACGTGAGCCCCCGCACCGATGAGTTCCGTGGTCGGTCGAGGTCCACCTTCCGTAGGACCGGGAGTCCCCGGAGTCCTCGTAGCCGCCCCGGAAGGGTGAAGACCATGAAGTACATGATCCAGATGAACGTGCCGGCCGACCAGTGGGACGCCGTCATGTCCTCCTACTCCGAGGACGACATGCAGGCCATGTTCGCCCACATGAACGCCCTGAACGCGGACCTCACGGCCGCCGGGGAATGGGTGGACGGGCAGGGCCTCGGAGGACCGTCACAGGTCAAAACGGTGCGGGCCGCGAGCGACGGACGGCCGCAGGTGAGCGACGGACCGGCGCAGCCGGGACACATCCTGGCCGGCTACTGGCTGGTCGACGTCGCGAGCGAGGACCGGGCCCTGGAGATCGCCGCACGGGCGTCGGCGTGCCCCGGCCCGGGCGGGAAGCCCGGCAACGACCCCGTCGAGGTGCACGCGATCCTCGCGGACCCGACGGGAGCCTGAGCCCCCTCGCGCCGACCCGAGGACGGTCGGACCAGGGACCGGACCGGCGGCGTTCAGCCCGGAAGACGCACCGTCATCGTCACCGTCACCCCGTCTCCCGCCACCAGCCCCAGCGGCGTCCGGACGGCGTTCTTGACGGGCAGCAGGTACCCGCCGTCCCTGGGGAAGAGCGACGTCTCGAAGGTGACTTCGCCGATGACGGCCTCGACGGGGACGACCCCCCACCCGTAGGAGGCCGCCGAAGCCACCTGCCGTACGTCGGCGCACTCCTCCCGCGGCACCGGGACGAAGTAGAACGGCGCAGGTCCACGCCATTCGATCACCTGACCGGCGAAAACCATGCGCATCGGAGTTCTCTCCCGGGAAGGACGGCGGCGGACGGCGTGGCGGTTGCGCTCACCCTACGCGGCGGCCACCGCCCGTCCCGGGCCGGCGGACGTACGGGTACGGTCCGCCGGTCGCCCGGCCGGGTCGGGACGGCGCCGCCGCACACCTCGACGGCGCGTCCGGGCGTCAGCCCAGCGTGAACCAGGCCGCCCGCGCCTTCTTCCACTCCGCGTGCGTCAGATCCTTGGCCTCGGTGCCGTCCCCGTACAGGTCCGCGGACCCGCTGTCCGTGATCAGCTGCACCCGGGCGCCCGCGACCGTCAGGTCCGGCACCTCCACGATGGCCTCCCAGCCGCCGGGGTCGGTGGTCGGCAGGTCCGCCCGCTTGACCGGCGCGTGGCCGGGGACGCCGTCCCACTGGTAGAGCGCGTACGGGTCCGAGTTGTCGTCCGCGGCCCAGGAACCGGCCAGGATCAGGTACTGCCCGGCCGCGTTCTTGCGGATGTCCCGGACGGAGAGGCCGCCGAGGTCCAGCTCGACACCCGCGCCGAAGGTGGCCTTCGCCCCGCTCGCCAGGACCTGGTCGAAGTTGGTGACCGGCACGACCAGGGCCTTGCCGCCCGGCACGACCGGCGCCAGCGGGGCCCGGAAGCCCAGGTAGGCGGTGCTGGTCGAGCCCGGGGCGAACTCCAGACCCTCGACGTTGAACCCGTCGATCTGCTTCGGCGCCTCCCCCTGCGCGGTACCCGCCGCGAAGCCGTACCGGTTCCCGTTGGCCTTGTCCCAGGCCACCAGGTCCTCACGGAGCTTCTTGTACGAGCGGCCGTAGGCCAGCTGCGCGCTCGCGCCGGAGCCGCTCACCGTGGTGGTGAAGACCGTGTTGCGGGGCGCCTTGTACTCGCCGTCCTTGTTGTTGCCGAGCGAGCCGGTCCAGTAGATGGTGTTCCCGATCCGGGTCGCGCCCTCGATGTCCACCTCCTTGCTGACGCCCAGCTGCGAGCTGAAGTCCCAGGTCCTCACCGGCGCGCCCGAGCGGGAGCGGTCGTACAGGCGCAGCACGTTGGACTCGTCGTCGGCCACCACCGCGTACCCGCCGCCCACGTCCACGGCGGCCGAGGCGTCCGCGGACCCGGTGAGGTACCGCGCGTCGGCCGGGTTCTGCACGGCGGCCGAGGCCGCGTAGGACAGCGTCCTGGTGGCGGTCTTGCCACCCAGCCCGGTGACCTTGACGGTGAGGTCGGTGTAGCCGCGGCCGCGCGCGGCGACGGCCAGCTGCCGCACCGCCCCGGCGCCCGTGAAGGTCACGTCCCCGGTACCGGCGACCGAGGTCCTGCTCGACGCGGACACGCTGATGGTGAGCGCGGACGCGTCCGCGCCGCTCTGGCCGACGGTGACGTCCACGACCGGGTCACCGGTCGCGCCGACGGCCCCGGACAGGTAGGAGGCGGACAGGGCGATCGTCGGCGTCCCGTACGTCACGGCCTGCGCGGGCACGGTCAGCGCGGCGACCAGCAGGGCGGCGGCGCCGGCGGTCCCGGCGGCGAAGCGAACGGTCACGGAAGGTCCTCTCGTCTACGGCCGTCACGTCGTGACGGCCGTCGAGAAGATTCGGCCACGGTGGACAATTCCCGGTGCACACCATCCGTCCACCCGGAGAACAGCGTTCCGGAAATCCGCCGCGCCCGCCATCCGAGCGCCCGTCCGAGCCGTCACGGGACCGAGGGGGCCGGCGGACTCCAGCGGCGGGTGCGGTGCACCGCGCCGGAGACCCCGTACTCCTTCTTCAGCTCCTCGGGGATGGCGTAGTGCATGACACGACCCCGCGTGAGGGAGGACAGCTCCAACACGGTGGTGAGCTGCCCGAGGCGGTCCAAGGCCCACGCGCCGAGCGGGGAGCGGTCCTCGATGGTCTCCAGGACACCCAGGAGGTGCGGCGCGGCCTTCACGACGGTGTCCCACGGCGTGCGCGGCACCCGCAACCAGTCGGCGCAGGTGTCGCCCACCAGGTGGCGGACGAGCGCGGAGACCACCGGGTCGAAGAAGGTGCCGGGCACGATCTCCTCGTAGAGGTCGATGAGCTGACGGGTCAGGTGCGCGCCCTCCTCGGACGGTCCCATGTGCCGGATCATGTACCGGTCGAGGAAGCTCCGGGCCTCCTCGAGGGTCGCGGGAACGGCTTCCTGGTCGACGCCGAGCATGGCCCCGACCACCCGCCACGCGTAGTAGTAGGCCTCCGCGCCCTCCGTCGACATGTGGATGTTCAGCCGGTGCAGGCTGTCGAGGACGAGCAGCGAGAAGAACATCTGCCCGCCGATCATGTCCTCCTGGCAGATCGGCGTCCCGAGCGCCGCGACGTCCCACCGGTCCTCGCGCACGAGGTGGTGGCGGATCGCCGCGTGCAGCAGCCGGACCTTCTGCGCGGCCGGGATGAAGCGGCCGCCGGCCTCGAAGGCGTCGGGCCGCATCAGGTGGACGGTGAACTGTCCCGTCTCCGCCATCCGTTTCGACGGGTACGCCAACCCGTGGGTGGTGGACAGCAGCTTCGCCACGTGCGGCACGAGGTAGCAGGCGGGCATGGAGGCGAAGGACAGGGCGGTGGAGATGTGCACGTTGTTGTCGATGAAGAACAGCCGGGCCTTCTCCATCTCGCCCCAGTCCACCCAGGAGGGCGGGACGCTCGTCGCCTCGAGGTACTCGCGGGCGACATCGGGCAGCCCCTCGGGCAGGGGTGCGCCGGCGGTGGAGACGTAGCGCATCAGGGTGTTGAACCTGCCCACTTCCCCGCGTTCGAAGAGCGTGGCGACCGTGGCATCGGCGAGCCGGTCACCGGTCTGCCGCAGGGCGTCCATCGACGCCTCGGTGTACATCATGGCGGGCTCCTTGTCGGGAAGAACGGGCAGGGGGAGGGCGGGCAGGGGGAGGGCGGCGGCGGGGCGACGGGGTGGTGCGAGCGTCAGGAGCGGCGGGCCGACGCCGCGTGCGCCAGGGCGGTCAGGGCGGTCGCCGCGTCCTGGGGTACGGGCAACTCGTGCAGGGCGGCGAGGGCTTCCCCGACCCGCGCGCAGATCATGTCCTCCACCCGGTCGGGGGCCTCGAGGCGACGCATCGTGTCGCGCACCGCGTCCAGGCCCTCCGCGTCCAGGTCACGCCGCCCCAACAGGGTCCGTAGCAGTGCGCGTTCCCCGTCGCCGGCCAGGCGCCAGGTCTCCGCCAGCAGGGCCGTGGGCCGCCGGCCGTGCACGTCGTCGGCGTTGGCCTTGCCGGTCTGCCCGGGATCGCCGAACAGGCCGATCAGGTCGTCCCGCAGCTGGAACGCCTCGCCCAACGGCAGCCCGTACGCCGAGTAGCCCTCACACGTCCGCGCCCCGGCACCGGCCAAGGCGCCGCCGATCAGCAGGGGGTGCTCGACGGTGTACTTGGCGGTCTTGTAGCGGACCACCTTCAGTGCCGCCGCGGTGTCCGGCCCGGCTCCGGTACGCAGGATCTCCAGACACTCGCCCGCGATCAGTTCGCGGGCCATCACCGCCCACAGCGGGCGGGCCCGGGCCAGGTAGGCGGCGGGCAGCCCGCACGTGGCGAACAACTGGCCGGCCAGCGCCATCAGCAGGTCCCCGACGAGCATCGCCAACGACCGCGCCGCACCGTCGACGTCCGCACGGTCGACGTCCGCGCCGTCCGCGCCGTTCGCGCCGGCCGTGGTGTCCGACCGTCCGCCGACCGCGGCGCGCAGGGCGACGTGCGCGGTGGGCCGGCCGTGCCTGAGCGGGCTGTCGTCGATCAGGTCGTCGTGGACGACGGCGGCGGCGTGCACCAACTCCAAGGACGTCGCCGCCCGCAGCAGGGCGTCACTGTCGGGCTGCCCCACCGCCCGCCAACCCCAGTAACAGAACGCCGCCCGCAGCCGTTTGCCGTCCGCGACGGCGGCCTCCAACTGCCCGGCCACCGGCTCCAGAGCGGGATCGACCGCCGCGAACGCGTCGGCCTCCCGCGCCACGAACCGGTGCAACACCTCGTCGACCCGGCTCTTGAAGGCGGCCTGCGCCCACCCCTCAGACACCGTCCGTCCCACGGGCCGTCACATGTCGCGCGAGCAGCTCCAGATGGGCCGGAGGCACGGCCGCGTACCGGTCGAGGGCCAGGCGCCCGCGCGCCATCAGGTCCTGCTCGGCCTCCGCCGCCAGCTCCGCCGCGTCCGAACGACGCAGCAGACCGCCCACCACGCCCAGGGCCGAACCCAACGTGGTCACCGCCAGATTGGCCAGCCCGGCCACCAGCAGCACCGCCCGCCCCTCCAGCCCCTCCGGCCCCTCCGGCACTTCGGAACGTCCCGCGTCCTCGGTCATCGCATCCCCCGCTCAGCGCGTGCCCCGGCGACACGGGTCACGCGCCGCCCCTACGAGGATCCCGGTCACGGGGGGTCCGGGAACGGCGGAACCCGCGATCGGGTGACCGGCCCGTTCGGCCGTACGGATCCGATTCCGGCCACCGGGGGAGACGAGGGCGACCGGCCGCCCACCACCGGGATCCGGGGCCGTGTCCGGTGCGGCGGGCCGGGGTTGACCTGGAGCGCGCTCCAACGCATAGCGTCCTGAGCAGTGATCGCGACCTCAGGAGGCAGCAGCATGAACGACGTTCCCACCCGGCACCTGGGCAGTCTGGCGGTCTCCGCGCAGGGCCTGGGCTGCATGGGCATGAGCCACGGCTACGGTGCCTCGGACGACACCCAGTCCATCGCCACCGTGCGGCACGCCCTCGACCTGGGGGTGACCCTGCTGGACACCGCCGACTTCTACGGCGCCGGGCACAACGAGGAACTGCTCGGACGGGCCGTCGCCGGGCGCCGCGACGAGGTGGTGCTGGCCACGAAATTCGGCTTCGCCAACCGCCTGGGCGAGCCCACCCGTGTCCGCGGCGACGCCGCCTACGTGCGGCAGGCGTGCGAGGCGTCGCTGCGCCGGCTCGGGGTCGATCACATCGACCTCTACTACCAGCACCGGGTGGACCCGCAGGTGCCGATCGAGGAGACCGTCGGCGCGATGGCCGAACTCGTGCGGGCCGGCAAGGTCCGCCACCTCGGGCTGTCCGAGGCCGGCGAACAGACCCTGCGACGGGCGCACGCGGTGCACCCGATCGCCGCGCTGCAGAGCGAGTGGTCGCTGTGGACCCGCGACCTCGAAGCGGAGATCGCCCCGGTCTGCCGCGAACTCGGCATCGGGCTGGTCCCGTTCTCCCCCCTCGGGCGCGGCTTCCTGACCGGCCGGTACAGCTCGGTCGAGGGGCTGGCCGAGACCGACGTGCGGCGCAGCCAGCCGAGGTTCGCCGACGGCAACCTCGAACGGAACCTGTCGATCGTCGAGAAGCTGAACGAGCTCGCCGAGGCGAAGAAGGTCACCGCCGGCCAGCTCGCCCTGGCCTGGGTGCAGCACCGGGGCCAGGACGTGGTGCCGATCCCCGGCACCCGCCGGCAGCGCTACCTGGAGGAGAACCTCGCGGCCCTGACCGTCGAGCTGTCCGCCGACGACCTCGCCGCCATCGAGGCCGCCGCCCCGGCCGAGCAGGTCGCGGGCACCCGCTACGACGCGACCAGCCTCACCTTCGTCGACAACTGAGTCCTGGAACCGGTTCCGGGAACCCGACTGCGGGACCGACCGCGGGAACCGAGTCCGGGCGGCGGACCGGCAACCGCGGACGGGGACGCGGTACGCGCCGTCGGGACCGGCCGGATCTTCCCCGCCCCTGGACGCATCCGTCCGTGCGCCTGGACCGAAGAGAGGACAGGACACGAAAGCACGGGTCGGCGAGGGTGAGAGTGCGGGTGTGGGTGAGGAGTGGTGGCGATGGCAGGTGGCCCCGGTTGGCGGGTCGGGCCCGACGGCGGTCGACCGCAGGGGCGGTCCTGTGCCCATCTCGGGCTCCTGCAGGCGTCCGAGATGGCGCCGCCGGCCCCGCCGGTCGGCTGCGCGGACTGTCTGGCGCGCGGCTGGAGCTGGGTGCGGCTGCGCCGGTGCGTGACGTGCGGCCACGTCGGATGCTGTGACAGCTCGCGGGGCCTGCACGCCCATGACCACCATGTGCGCAGCGGACACCCGGTCGTCCTCTCCCTGGCGCCCGACGAGGACTGGGCCTGGTGCTTCACCGACGAGGTCTTCCTGCTCCGGTCCCGCCCCGGCGGACCGGAGCGGCGGGCGGGGCGGCAACCGGGCTGACGGCGCTATCCGCGGTGGCCGGTGGCCGCGTAGGGCAGTCGGTCGGCCACGGCGTCGGCCAGCCTGTCGAATTCGGGGCGCAGGAAGGGCGTGGCCAGGCGCGCCCATCCCTTGAACCGCAAGGACGCCGTGTAGGAGAGGCGCGTGGTGGTGGCCGAGCGGGCCCGGAACCTCAGGTCGTCGGTGGCCGTGACGGTCCCGTTCTCACCGACGAACAGCAGCCGATCCGGCTCTCGGGAGACGAGCCGGTACAGCAGGTCGCTGGTCCGGCCACGGAAACGCGAGGTGTTCCGCCACACGGTCCCCTGCCGTACCGGTCCTTCACCGACCCGCACGCACCGCACCGTGCCCGGGTCCCATTCCTCGGTTCGGGAGAAGTCCTCCAGGTAGGCGACCAGATCTTCGAGAGGAAGCCCGACGAGGATGTCCCTCCGGACGGTGATCGCCACAACCGACCCCTTCACCGGCCCCGCGAGGCCGCATCGATGTACCGCAGACGTAACCGCTTCCCCGCGCGGGCCCCATACGGATGCACCCCCCGACGGGCGGATCCGTGGACGTCCCGGGGATCCCGGGGGAGGGGGGCCGAGGACGTCAGGGCGCCCTCGCGAGGACGGACGGATCCGCGGTCCGGCCGCACGAGCACCCGACGCGAGACGGCCACCTCGGCAGCCACCTCGGCAGCCATCGCGGCGGCCGCACAGGCGGCTACCCCGGCGGCTGCGTCGACGTCCGGTCGGCGCGCATCCAGTGCCCGTCGGTGCTCCAGCCGAGCAGCCGACGGGCACGGCCGTGCTCGGCGGTGCCGTCCGCTGCGAAGGAGCCGCCCGCCGCCACCAGACGCAACCCCGCGAGGGCCGGGGCCAGCCTGGCCCGGACGAGCTGCGGCTGGCGCACGATGTCCGCCTCGATCCACTCCAGCACCGCCGCCCGCTCCGCGTCCTCGCACAGGGAGAGGTGGAACAGCATCTGCCGCCACGCGTACGCGGTGTCCTTGACGGTGGACAGCGTGGGCCTGCCCGCCGTCCGGTTCACCAGGCGGCACACCACGTCGAAGCAGTCCCGGGCCGGCGCCGCCCAGCCCCCCGCCGGGGCGATCCCCACCCGGGCGGCCAGGGTGGCCAGGTTGTGGGTCGTCAGGATCTGGGCCTGCTCGATCACCTTGCCGTTCACGGCCGGGCGCCGGTCCCTCCCGTCGGTCCCGGCACGTTCGGTGCACAGCGTCGCGAACTCCTCGGCCGTGCGGGCCGGCCGGCCGCGCCCCGCGCTGTCGACGGCCTGGGCGACCGCCATCCGACGCAGGCGCGCGAAGTCGATGTCGTAGTACCGCTCGTACAGGCTCCCTTCGAGGAGGTCGGCGGCGATCCGGGCGGCCACGAGGAACTTCGGGGTGAAGGTCCCCATGAAGATGTCGGCGGCGAGCTCCTCCACGAACGGCGTACCCAGCTCGGCCTGCCGGCCCAGGTGGGACAGTTCCCGCACGAGCGGGTTGGGCAGCACGGTGGCGGGGAAGGCGGACACCGCCAGCTCGCCCAGCCGGCGCAGCGCCTCCTCGGCCTGTTCCTGGGCGCCCGCGGCGGCGTCGCGGTGCGCGGAGACCGCCCGCAGCCAGGGCAGTTCCTCGATCCGCACCTGGTGTGCGAGGTCCAGCAGGAGCAGGGAGCGGCGGTTGCGGAAGGCGCGGTAGGTGCCCGCCATCAGGTCGCGCAGCGGCTCGTCGGCGTACTGCTCGGCGGTGACGGCGGCGACGAGCTGCGGTACGAGCTCCGCGAGGACCTCGGCGGACGGCACCACGCCGCGCGCCACCAGCTCCTCCAGCGGGGCGCTGAGCGCGACGCGGACGCAGTTCCCGATCGACGGCGGCACGGCCGTGCCCACGGGCAGGCCGCTCTCCACGGACTCGCCCCCGCCCACCGGGGCCAGCGGTGTGTCCACGTCGGTCGTTCCACCGGCCGGGTCGAGCCGCGAGATACGACGCAGGACCAGCGCGGCCAGCGCGTGGTGCGAGGGCAGCGCCGCCTGCTCGGCCTGGACCCGGCGCAGGTGGGTGTGCCGGCCGGAGCCGGGGGTGCCGCGCTTGGTGACCATCGAGGCGACGGCCACGCGCAGCAGTCCGGCGAGCCGGGGTGCCAGGGCGCGCCCCGCGAGCTCCTCCTCCAGGGCCCGGCGCAGGACGGCGGCGTTCGACTTCGGGTTCCGGTGCTTGGTGCAGCGGGTGTGCTGCGCGGCGAGGGATCCGTAGCGGGCCAGCAGAGCGGCGCCGTCGGCGTGCCAGTGCGGGCCGGGCGTGCCCGAGGCGGCCTCCAGCCGGTGGGTGAGCAGCGCGTCCTCGAAGGGCGCCCAGACGGTCAGCGCCTCCCGCTGGGTCTCGACGGCCGCGTTCGGCCGGCGCCGGGCGAGCGAGGCCGCGGCGTCCCCGACGGTTCGGCGGTGCACGGCGCCCGCCGCGGGCCGCGGCCGGCCGGTGGGGCGCGGCAGGAACCGCAGCCGGTCGGCGAACGGCCGCAGTACGGTGACGAGTTCGGCGGCCGCCTCGAAGTCCCCGGCGCGGACCAGCCAGGCCACGGTGGCCAGCGCGGCCTCCTCCGGCACCCGGACCTCGTAACTCCCGCTGTCCAGCAGGGACCACAGGCGGCCCAGGCCGTCCTCGGTGAGGAAGTGGGCGAAGAGCTCCGCCCGGGTCGCCGGTACGCCGGCCGACCGGGCGGCGTCCTCCTCGTACGGCAGCAGCGGTCCGCCGGCCGCGGCGGAGCCGGTGGCGAAGCCGCCGGTGACCACCTCCGGGGTCACCCAGGCGGGCAGGCCGGCCACCGGGGTGCGCGATCCGACGGTCAGGGAACCCGAGTCGATGCCGGACAGGACCTGACGCCACTTCCGGGCCCGGGAGCGGGCGCGCTCGCGCGTGGCGGCGTCCTCGTGGAGGACGGAGGTCCCAAGGGCCCGGGCCAGCCGGCTTTCGGCGTAGGCGGGGGACACGGACACCGCTGCGGCCAGGGGGGTGCCCGGGGTGTCCGGGGCGTCCGGGGCGTCCTTCGAGGCGGACCGGTTCGGGAGCTGCTTGTCAGCGTGTGCGTTCATGGCCGACGTGGCAGGTTCCGCCCCTGCGCCCTCCGGGAAGCAAGCCCGGCGCTCTGCTGCTGAGCTACACGTCGTGGTCGTGGTCGTGGTGTGAAACCTAGCCGGCGGGCCGACGCCCGCACAACGCATTTGCGATCCGCCCCGCCCCGCCCGGGCCCCGCGACCGGCCGCGGGAGCGTGCACCGGACACCCCGACGGAGCGTCATCTTCCGCCCTCGGACGCGGACAAGCAGGGGAGTCGGATGACCGACGGATGACCGAGAGGCGACCGGAACGGAAAAAGTTTTCCGCGAAACGTCTATCGAATGACAGTACGCCGGGAATGCTGCGTGTGTTCTCCCGCCCTGTCCGACGCACCCTCACCCGGCGTCACCCGGGCGGGCCTTCCGTTCTGAGCCCTCGGGAGGTACTACGCCATGCAGTCGTCCCCCACACCTTCGCCGGCCCACAGCCGCCGCTCCGTCCTCACCGGCCTCGGCCTGGCCGCCGCCACCCCGCTCGCCCTCGGCATCACCACCCGCCCCGAACGCCCCTCCGCCCCGGCCGCCCCGGCTGGCCCGGACGTGCCGGCCGGTCCGACCGTCCTGCTGCGGGGCGCCTCCCTCGTCCTCACCATGGACCCGACCCTCGGCAGCGGCACCCTCGGCGCCCTGGAGAGCGCCGACGTCCTGATGCGGGGCGGCACCATCGCCGCCGTCGGCACGGGCCTGCGGCCCCCGCCCGGCGCCCGCGTCGTGGACGTTTCGGGCAAGCTGGTCATGCCGGGGTTCGTCGACACCCACACCCACCTCTGGCAGGCCGTCATCCGCGGGGGCTGCACCGACGGGGACCTGTTCGGCTGGTTCACCCGATGTACCGACCCCCAGCGCGGCCGGCTCACCCCCCAGGCCCTGCACAGCTTCGTACGCCTCGCCGCCCTCGACGCCGTCCAGTCGGGGGTGACCAGCCTCGTGGACTGGGTGGACATCTTCTCCTACGACCTCATCGAGAGCTACGTACGGGCCCTCGCCGCGACCGGAGTGCGGTTCACCTACGCGATGTTCCCCTCCGAAAGCGACCCGACGTTGGTCGCCAAGGTGAAGAAGGAACTCCTCGACCCCGTCCCGCTCGCCGACTTCCAGGTCGCCACGCACGCGGCGCGAGCCGTCCAACACCTCAACCACGCGCACTGGGAAGCCGCCCAGGACCTCGGGGTCATGCTCAACTCCCACGTCCTGGAACGCCCCGAGCAGCGCGCCGACGACCCCATCGGAGTCCTCACCGACATCGGCGCCCTCGGTCCGAGGCTCTTGATCAACCACGCGATCCACCTCACCGACGACGAGATCGCCGCCGTCGCCGCGCACGACGTCCGCGCGGCGCACTGCCCGCTCAGCAACATGCGGCTGGCCTCCGGCATCATGCGGCTGACCGAATTCGGGCGCCGAGGCGTCAAGGTCGGCCTCGGCCTGGACGGCGGCACCAACGACAGCTCGGACTTCCACGCGCTGATGAAGACGGCCATCGGCCTGCAACGCGCCCGCGCCACGCAGGCCCAGGTCTTCCCGCAGGTCCACGACGTCCTACGGATGGCCACCCTCGGCGGCGCCGAAGCCCTGGGCATCGCCGACCGGACGGGCTCCCTGACCCCCGGAAAACGGGCCGACGTCGTGGTCGTCGACCCGGCCGCCCTGAACTTCGCGCCGCGTTTCGACTGGGTCGGCCAGACCGTCTTCAACGCACGGCCCGAGAACGTCGAGGCCGTGTTCGTGGACGGGCGGCCCCTGAAGTTCGACGGCCGCCTCGTCGGCGTCGACACGCAGCGCGTCGTACGGGAGGCGGAGACGGCCGCGACCCGACTGCGCGCGGCCGGCTAGAGCACGCCGCCCCCGCCCCCGCCTCCCTCACCGCCACCGCCGTCCCGGGGGCGGCCCACCGCCTCCCAGGCCCGCATCGGACCGTCCAGCCAGGCGGGCGGCAGCTCGGCGGCCTCCCACTCCTCCCGCAACGCGGCCGGCCGCGTGGCGAGCCGCTCCAGCACGGCGACACCGGTGGCCGAGTGCAGAAGGGAGTAACGGCTGTGGACGGCGGTGGCACTGCCGGGCCCGTACTCCACGTACAACCGCTCCAGACGGGCCCGGTGCGACGCGGCGAAATCCGCCAGCCGGCCGGCGTACCGGGCCCTCTGCCACGGCGTCATCGTGCCGAGGACGGCCCGCAGCACCTCCTCGGTGACCTCCGGGTCGAGGTCGGAGGCCGCGGTGAAGGCGAGGTGGAGCGGGGTGACGGCCGCCTTCGCCTGCTCCACCTCGATCCGCCCGACCGGCGACCGGGAGGCCGAAGCGGCGCCCGGTCCGTCGGGGTCGACGGCCTGCCGCAGCGCCCGTTCCGCGATCGCGCCGAGCTCGTCGGTGACGGCACGGGCACCGTCCCGCCGGCCCGACTCGTACGGCTCGTACGGCTCGCCCTCGCCCCCCGGCACGGACCCGCCCGACGCGCCGAGCTCCTCGCACGCGCCGGCCAGGGCACCCGCCTCGACCAGGGCGATCAGACCCTCCGCGTCATCGGCGAAGACCCCCGCCCGACCGAGCAACTGGAGCAGCGTCCTCTTCGCGTTCAGGACGCTGACCGAGTCCAGCTCCTGCCGGTTCTCCTCGGCGGCGTGCATCGAATCCTCCTCATCACACGGGCCGGCGACGCGGTGCGCCGGCCTGCAGCGCATCCTCGTACGGTTCAACGCACGATGGGGCCGCCGTGATCCCTACGCACGGCCTGCTGCTCGACGACTGCATCCTTTCAGCGCAACGAGCATCCCGACCGACCGGAGGGCACCCGGCACCCGCCGACCGGCACCGACGCGACTCCCGCCCACGGCGGGGCGGGCCGACCCGGAACGAGCCGAACCCTCACCGCGGTGCCGCGCCCGGTGCCGACCGCCGCGCCCGGTGCCGACCGGTTGCGCACCCCGGTCGGTGGACGACGGACCTCGAACGGGGGACCGTGGACGCCTCCGGCGACATCAGCCCCACCATCCGGCGGGACGGCCGTATCGTCGGCGGCCGGCCCCCACATCCGGACGACGACACCTCACACCGAGCGACAAGGAAGACAGACCCCATGCACAGCGTCACTCTCAACAACGGCACCCGGATGCCGATCCTCGGCTTCGGCGTCTACCAGATCCCGCCGGAGCAGACCGAGCGTGCCGTCACCGACGCCCTCGCCGCCGGCTACCGGCAGCTCGACACCGCGGCCGCGTACGGCAACGAGGAAGCCGTCGGCCGCGCCGTCAAGGCCTCCGGCATCCCGCGCGAGGAACTGTTCGTCACCACCAAGCTGTGGGTCCAGGACGCCCCCGCCCAGGACAACACCCGCCGCGCCTTCGAGAGGTCCCTGGCCGAGCTGGGCCTGGACCACGTCGACCTGTACCTGATGCACCAGCCGTTCGGCGACGTCCACGGCCAGTGGCGCGCCATGGAGGACCTGGGCCGGGAGGGCCTGGCCAGGGCGATCGGCGTCTCCAACTTCTACCCCGACCGCCTCCTGGACCTCATCCTCCACAACGAGATCGTCCCGGCGGTCAACCAGATCGAGACCCACCCGTTCTTCCAGCGCACCGCCGACCACGACCTCATGCGCGAGCACGGTGTCCAGCACCAGTCCTGGGGCGGCTTCGCCGAAGGCAGGAACAACCTGTTCACCCACCCCGTCCTCGGCGAGATCGGCACGGCGCACGACAAGTCCGCCGCCCAGGTCGTGCTCCGCTGGCTGATCCAGCGCGACATCGTCACGATCCCGAAGTCCGTCGACCCCGGCCGTATGGCGCAGAACCTCGATGTCTTCGACTTCGAACTCGGCGACGACGAGATGGCCCGGATCGGCGCGCTCGACACCGGCGCGTCGGTGTTCTTCTACCACCGCGACCCCGAGATGGTCGCCCGGCTCGGCAAGCACCGCGTGGACAACTGACCCGGGGCGAGGGCGCACCCCACCGACCCCGCCCCGGCCGAGGCGGCGCCACCGAACGGTGGGCCGTCCTGCGACCGGCGGGGCCGGTGGTGTCACCGACCGTGGGCGACGGGGTGCAGCGGTTCGTACAGGGGGAGTTCGGCGCCGCTGGGCAGGCGGATCGCCGTCAGTCTGCCCCAGCGCTGTTCGCCGATCGGGCGGGTGATCTCGACGCCGCGGGCGCGGAACTCGTCGAGCTGGGAATCGAGGTCGTCGCACATCAGGAACAGCTCGTGCCGAGGTGGTCCGTCGGCCGGGTGCACGGCCACCTCGGCCGGGGGCAGCTGGAAGATCAGCCAACCGCCACCCGCGTCGACGCCGGGAAAGCCCAGGACGTCACGGATGAAGGCACGGTCCGCCTCGGCGTCCTGACTGTGGAGAACGACGTGTGCACCGCTGATCATGGCTGGGTCCTGCCTGTCGACGTGCCGGCGGTCGTGTCCCGGGCATCCTGGCACGCGAGGTCCCGAAAACCGCCGACCGCACGCGACGGCACGACGACCGAGTCGCACGACGGCACGACGGCACGACGGTGTGACAGCGGGCCTCGGCCGAAGGCGTCCAGTCCCGTGTCCCGTGCCGTGTCCCGTGCCGTGTTCGTGTCGCCTCCGCCGGTGAAGGACCGGGCCCACGGTCACAGCCCGGTGGCCAACAGGACGGTCACGGCCGCCATGGCGGTGAGTACGACGTTGAGTGTGACCCGGCGGTCCTCGCCGGTCAGATGAACGGCGATCGCACCGGCCTGCAGAAGGACGAAGCCTATGGCCGCGGCCGCCGCCGACCAGAGGGCGATGCCGGTCAGCGGTGGCAGGACCAGACCGGCCGCGCCGAGTATTTCGACCGCCCCCAGCGCCCTGACGGCGGGCAACGGCATGCGGTCGACCCACGCCATCATCGGTCGGAGCTGATCACGGCTGCGGATCACCTTCAGCGTGCCCGCGTAGAAGTAGAAGAGCGCGAGCAGTCCCGCGACGATCCCATAGGCGATGTTCATGGTTCCCGTTCATGGGGCCCCCGGTCCGCCGGGGGCCTGTCGATTGCGTCGAGTGCCCAGAAGGAGGGCCGGCCGGGGCCGCTCCGCCCCGTTCCGCCCCGTCGGCTTCAGGCGAGGTCGGTGGCGGGCCGTGTCGCGTAACGGCTCATCGCGTCGATGTTGTCCTGCGGCGTCGGCGGCCGGCCGGCGGCGAGCACCTCCTGAAGGTCGCGGAAGTACTGCACGTACAGATCGGGCGTGAACGTGCTGAGCATGACGGCGGGTCGGTCGGTCGGGTTCGCGAAGGTGTGCGGGGTGCCGGGCGGAACCATGACGAGCGTTCCCGTGGTGGCGTCGTGCTCCTCGTCCCCGACCGTGAACCGCACGGTGCCGGAGAGGACGTAGAAGCCCTCGTCGTGCCGGCCGTGGCGGTGCTGCGGCGGACCCTGCGAGTGCGGTGCGAGGACGGACTCGGCGATCGCGAGGCGGTGCCCGGTGTGGCTGCCGTCCTCCAACACACGCATGCGGGTGTCGCCCAGAACGATCGTCTCGCCCTCGCCGGGACCCACCACCGACACGGCGGGATCGGCCTGCGGCGCGCTGCTCTTCATTTCTTCGGTCATGTGCACGAGTGCACCGCCCGAACTCCACCGGTGTCCAAGACCTGTTCCGCAGCGCCGATACCTCATGGGTATCGTTGCAGCGTGGAGCTACGAACCTTGCGCTACTTCGTGGCGGTCGCCGAGGAACTCCACTTCGGCCGGGCCGCCACCCGACTGCACATGAGTCAGCCGCCGCTGAGCCGGGCGATCAAGCAGTTGGAAGCCGAGGTCGGGGTGCCGCTCTTCACCCGCTCGACCACCGGCGCGACGCTCACCGCGGTCGGCACGGTGCTGCTCGACGAGGCGCGAGCCCTGCTCGACCACGCCGACCGCGTCCGGGAACGCGTGAGCGCGGCAGCCGGCGTCACCACCGTCACCGTCGGCATCCTGGGCGACGGTACCGACCCGGGACTGGCCAGACTGGCCGCCGCCTACCGCCGACACCATCCCCGGGTCGACATCCGCATCCGCGACACCGATCTGACCGACCCGACGTGCGGACTGCGCGCCGGCCTGGTCGACGTCGCCCTCACCCGTGCGCCGTTCGACGAGAGGGCCCTGACGGTGCGTACGCTGCGGAGCGATCCGGTCGGCGTGGTCCTGCGCGCCGACGATCCGCTGGCCCGCCGCGATCAGCTGCGGCTCGCCGAGCTGGACGACCGCCGCTGGTTCCAGTTCCCGCAGGGCACGGACCCCGTCTGGCAGTCGTACTGGAACGGTGGCAGGCCGCGCGAGGGACCGGTGGTGCGTGCCGTCCAGGAATGCCTGCAGGCCGTGCTGTGGAACGGCACGGTCGGCGTGGCCCCGCTCGGACACGACCTGCCCGCGGAGTTCACCGTGGTACCGCTGATCGACATGACGCCGAGCCGAGTGGTGGCGGTGTCCAACCAGGGAGACACCAACCCGTTGATCCGGTCGTTCGTCGAGATCGCGACAGCCGCATACCGCCGCTGAGCACCGGCACCGTCACCGGCACCGGCGCTGCCGCGGCGCGCGGCTCTCACGCCCGGGACCGGGCGAGGCGTCGAGCCCGACCCGAGAGATGGAGCAGGGCTCGGACACGGCTGAGGCCCCGGTCTCCTTGCGGAGGCCGGGGCCTTGATCGAGCGCTGGGCAGGCCTTGCACCTGCATCCCCCCACGGGAAGTGGGGTGTCTTTCCTTGGACCACCAACGCGAGCCCGCCGACCAATATCCCGGCCGCGAGTACAAGATCAACCATACCCCACGGCTCGGCCGCGGCGTCGGTGCGACCCGATGCCTGCCGGAGGAGGGCGCCGTGCTCGGCCCGTCCGTGCCCCCATCCTCCACGGCGCGCGGAGCGGTCCCACCACCTTGCGGGCCGGGGACGAGCGACGGGTGGCACCCGCGGGCGGCAACGGGGCAGCCGGTTCCCGGAGTTCATCGGGATCCGTGAGGTGACCTCAGGCCTTGACGGGTGCGGCCGTTCCGGCGGCCGACCTGGCGGCCTGCTCGATCTTCGCGCGGTGGGCCGCGCGGGCTTCCTCGTCGATCCGCCCCTCGTGTTCGGCGCGCAACCCGGTCCGTCCGTCGAGGCCCTCGCGCAGGATGTCGGCCTGTCCGGCATGTCGGACGGACTCGCCGAGGACATGGACCATGACGGCGAACAGGTTGGTGTCGGCGTGAGGCCCGGGCCACCACGGCACGTGGCCCGGGGCGTCGAGGGGGAGCTCGTCGATCGTCGCGTCCGAGTGTTCCCACGTGCGCCGGTAGAAGCCGATGATCCGGTCGCGGGTCTCGTCCTCGGTCGCCCACAGATCGCTGCCGTCGGAGTCCTGCCACCGGGGCAGCGGTTCGGGGGAGGGGCGGTCGAAGACCTCGCCGAAGTACCTGGCTTCGACGGTGGCCACGTGTTTGACCAGGCCGAGGAGGTTGGTCCCGGTCGCCGTCAAAGGTCGGCGGGCGTCGTACTCGGACAAGCCGTCGAGTTTCCAGAGCAGCGACTCACGGTCCCGCCGCAGTCTCCCGTGCAGGTTGTCCTTCGCGAATTCATCGATCATGCGGCACGAGCCTGCCACGGACCGTTCGTGGTCTCAAGATCGCGTACGGGGTCCGCGACGACCGGCGGAGCCACGCTCAGGGTCGGGGGAGGGGTCGGGGGAAGGGCCGGGGCGGAGGAGGCGCAGGCCGCTCCTCCGTGCCCGCCGAGCAGCGCACCCTCCCCCCTTAGGTACGAGTTGCATCATACCTATCCCTGTGTCAGCTTAAGGTTCGATCAAAACCGAACCTGGCCGTCAGCGGGCCGGGCCGAACCTGGAGTTGTGCACCATGAGTACGCAGACCACGACATCGCCCGCGCCGCCCGCAGGAGGCGAAGGGCGGCCGGGTCGCACGGTGACCCTGGCCGCCGTGCTCCTCGCGGTGTTCGTCGTCCCGATGTCGATCTCCGGCACCGCCGTGGCACTCCCCGAGATCGGCGCCGACACCCACGCCGGCCTCGCACCCCTGCAGTGGGTGGTGAACGCCTTCAACGTCGCCTTCGCCTGCTTCACCCTCGTCTGGGGTTCCGTCGCCGACATCGTCGGCCGCGTCAAGGCCTTCGCCGCCGGCGCTGCCGTCTACGCCGTGGCCTCGCTGGGCGGCGCGCTCGCCACCGACGTGCTGTGGTTGGACGCCACCCGCGCGCTCGCCGGAACCGGCGGCGCGGCCATCTTCTCCTGCGGAGCGGCGATCATCGCGACCGCGTTCGACGGCCCGGCGCGCGCCAAGGCCTTCGCCCTGTTCGGCACCGTCGCCGGCGCCGGGGTGGCGATCGGCCCCTCGCTGGCCGGGGCGCTCGTCCAAGGCCTCGGCTGGCGCTGGGTGTTCGTCGCACACGCCCTCGCCGTGCTCCTCGTACTGCTCGCGGTACCCGCCATCGCCAGGGCCGTACCGGCCGACGGCGGCAGCGGCGCCCGCGTCGACGTGCCGGGCAGCACGCTGTTCGTCGTCGCCATGGTGCTGCTGACCACCGCCGTCGTGCAGGGCTCGCAGTGGGGCTGGGGCAGCCCCGGCGTCCTCGGGCTGTTCGCCGGCGCGGCCCTGGTCCTCGCCGTCTTCGCCGCCGTCGAGAACCGCCGCGAACACCCGATGCTGGACCTGGGCCTGCTGCGCAACCGGCGCTTCGTCGGCCTGTGCCTGGTGCCGGTCGCCGCGTCGTTCGGGTTCGTCACCATGCTCACGTACCTGCCGAGCTACCTGACCGCGGCCACCGGCCGCGACAGCGGTACGGCCGGCCTGACCATGCTGCTGCTCACCGCGCCCGTGCTGGTCTGCCCGATGCTCGCCGCGAAGCTGGTCACCCGCGGGGTCCCCGCGCTCACCCTCGTCCACGTCAGCCTCGCCTGCCTGGTCGTCGGCGACCTGGCGCTCACGCTGTTCTCGCCCGACGTGACGATCCTCGTCGTCGCCCTGCCCATGCTCGTCACCGGCGCCGGCATGGGCCTGTCGGCAGGCCTCGTCGACGGCCGGGCGCTGGAACTGGTCGACCCGGCCAAGGCGGGCATGGCGGCGGGCTTCCTCAACACCCTGCGGCTCGGCAGCGAGGCCATCGCCGTCGCGGTGTACGGATCGGCCCTCGCGACCGTGCTCCGCTCCCGCGTCGAGGACGGCATCGGCGGATACGCAGGCGCCGCCCAGGCGCGGCAGGTGGCCGACCGGGCCGCGGGCGGCGACCTCGCCCGGGCCACCGAACTGTCCGGCGCGATGGACACCGACGGCTTCGCCCAATTCCTCGCCAGGTCCTACGACTCCGCCTTCCACACCGTCCTGTGGGGCCTGGCCGCGGTCTGCGCCGTACTGTGCGCCGTGATCGCCACCCTGCTACGCGGCGGCCCCACCAGGAACGCCGCGTAACGCCCACTCGGGTTCGGGGCCGAACCGAACCGAACCGCCGTGCCGAAGGGCGTCCGCCCGCTGCCCCCTCGGGCCGACGTCGCACGGTGGGGCGGAGATGCCGGAGTGGCGCCAAGGCCTACGGGGCCGATGGCCGGAGCGCCAAGGCGCCAGGCAGGCGCGGGCGCTGCCGGCCGCCCAGGGCGCTGTGACGGACACGCGGATCCGGCCCCGGCTCCGACCGCGCCGCGGCCTCGGGGCCGGTGGCGGCCCCGGTCGCCCCGCGCACGGACCGGACCCCGGACCGCGATGAAGGACCGCACGGCCCGTCCCCGGCCCGACGGTCGGAGGCGGCGGCCCTGCGCGTCCACCACCCCTTCCGTCCGGTTCCGGACGTTCCCGGACACCCGCCGGCGGGCCCGCCCTCCCTGCGGGGCCCGGGAACGCGCGCTCGGGTGAACCCGGGCAGACTGGCCGAAACTGGCATGGATGAGATAGGTGCCTCAGGCATGTAATGGAGTCCGGCGTGAACGGAACCATCGCTTGTGAGGTGTTGCTTTCCATGACCGAGGCCATGTCCCATGCCCTGCCGGATGTCGTCGCCTTCCCCCAGGACCGCACCTGCCCCTACCACCCGCCCGCCGCCTACGAGCCACTGCGCGAGAACCGCCCCCTCTCCCGGGTCACCCTCTTCGACGGCCGCTCCGTATGGGTGGTCACCGGCCACGCCGAGGCGCGCGCCCTGCTCTCCGACGCCCGGCTGTCCAGCGACCGCACCAACGCGGCCTCCCCCGCCCCCACCCGCCGCTTCAAAGGCATCCAGAGCCGGCGCGCCGCGCTGCTCGGGGTCGACGACCCCGAGCACAACCGACAGCGCCGGATGCTCATCCCCACCTTCTCGGTCAGGCGGATGGCGGCCATGCGGCCACAGATCCAGGAGACCGTGGACCGGCTGATCGACGCGATGGTGGCACAGGGCACGCGGGCCGAACTCGTCGGCTCCTTCGCCCTGCCCGTCCCGTCCATGGTGATCTGCTCCCTGCTGGGGGTCCCGTACGCGGACCACGAGTTCTTCGAGGGGCAGTCGCGGCGGCTGCTGCGCGGCCCCGAGCCCGCCGACGTCGAGGACGCCCGCCGCCGGCTGGACACCTACCTGGAGACCCTGATCCGGAAGAAGCGCACCGATCCCGGCGACGGGCTGCTGGACGAACTGATCGCCACCCGGCTGGAGACCGGCGAGACCACCGTGGAGGAACTGGTCGACCTGGCCGTGATCCTGCTGATCGCGGGCCACGAGACCACGGCGAACATGATCTCCCTCGGCACCTTCACCCTGCTGCGCCACCCTGAGCAACTCTCCGAACTGCGCGAGGAACCCTCGCTGATGTCGGAGGCGGTGGAGGAGCTGATGAGGTTCCTCTCGATCGCCGACGGCATGCTGCGCGTGGCCACCGAGGAGATCGAGGTCGGCGGCGTGACGATCCGTCCGGACGAGGGAGTGGTCTTCTCCACCTCCGTCATCAACCGCGACGAGACGGTCTTCGAGGAGCCGGACTCGCTCGACTGGAACCGGCCCACCCGCCACCACCTGGCCTTCGGCTTCGGCATCCACCAGTGCCTGGGCCAGAACCTGGCCCGCGCCGAGATGGAGATCGCCCTGGGCACCCTCTTCCGACGACTGCCCGGCCTACGCCTGGCGGCCGACCCGGACGAGATCCCCTTCAAGCCCGGCGACACCATCCAGGGCATGCTCGAACTCCCCGTGGCCTGGTGAGCGGCATGCGGATCTCGGTCGACCAGGACGTCTGCATCGGCGCCGGCCAGTGCGCGCTGACCGCGCCCCAGGTGTTCACCCAGGACGACGACGGGCTCAGCGAGGTATTCCCGGGCCGCGAGGACGGCCACGGCAGCCCACTCGTACGGGAGGCCGCCCGGGCCTGCCCGGTCTCGGCGATCACCGTCGCGGAAAGCTGAACCCGGAGACGGACCGCGACATGGGCGCGGGAGCGACCGGCGGCCCCGGATCCACCCGGACCAGACCGTCGCGGTGATCGACACCGTCGGCGTCGGCGTCGGCGTAGCCGTCGACGCCGACAACCAGCCACACCCGAACGACGGAGGGGCCCGCAGCCGGACGACCGGCTGCGGGCCCCACCCGCCTTCCCCTAACCGGGCCGGCGGACCGTGTTCGGGTCGATGTCCTCGGCCTTCGGGGCGTCTACCACCCTCTGATGCAGGTACCGGCCCCGGATCTCAGCCGTCGTCAGCCCCTCCCAGCCGTCCGGCAGTTCCTTGCCCGCCCTCTCCAACTCGGCCGTCCACGCCACCACCAGCGCCTCCCGGGACTGCGGCACGGCCACCCCGGACGCCGCCTGCGGGCCGACCGTCACCTCGGGAGCCCGATCCCACAGCACCCCGGACAGGAACCCGCCCACCGCCCCGACGAGCAGCAACCCGGCCCCCACACCCCACAACCGCCCACGTCTCATCCCACGCCTCCATCCGCGGCCGCGCCCCTCGCCACCGTGCCACAGCAACCGTCCGACCGATACGGCGACGCCGGCCGACGGGTCACGAAGCCGCTCCCCAGCCCCGCCCCCCGGGCGCCGAGGCCCCGTACCGCCCCCGGCGGCCGTGTCCGCGACGACGGTCCCGGCCGGACCCGGTTGTTCAGGACCTCCGACGGCGCACGGACACCGGCCCGGACGCGAGGGTGTCGGCGAGTCGGGGGCGGCGGCAGTGGGGGAGGCCCCGCTGCCGGGAAACCGAGTGGTCGGTCGGCTCGATGTGCCGGACCGCCGGCGCCGCTGTCGGTGGCGGCGGTTAAGATCCGCTGTTTGTTCGAACAAGGAAAGCTGTGGGGGCGTAGGGGATGAGCGGGCAACTGAAGGACACCGCGTCGGAGTTGGCGGGTCTCCTGTGGCGGGAGCACACCGTCTACCGGGACCGTGCCGGCGGGGTCGTGATCCGGGGGGAGCACGTCCAGCGCTGGATCAGCCTGGCCGTCGGCGGCGGGCGGGACGAGGTGCTCGTGCGGGCCGGCCGGATCCTGGACGGCGGTACCACGGCCCCCGCCCGCTCGGAGGCGGTCGTGGACCTGTCCGACGGGACCGCCGCACTGGCCACGGTCTGCCGCCGCCTGCTGTCCGAGACCGCCGCCACCCCGACCGCCCCGCCGCACCGAGGCAGGAGCGCGGGCGGGCGACGCACGCCGCGCGGGCGGGCCGCCACCCGGGGCAGACACACCAGCCTGGCGTCCTGGGCGGTCGTCGCCGCGGTGGTCGCGGTCATCGGTCTCTACGTCGCCACCACGACCGGGCGGATCTGAACCCGCCCGACAACCGCAGCGCCCGGCACGCCGTCCGTCCTGCCCATGGCGAGGGTCCGCAACAGCGCCTGGGTGGCCTCGCACACGGGGCACGCGCTCGCGTCGGGGCGAGCCAGCGCGTCGAGCGCCTGCATCGGGCCCAGTGGATGCGCGCGCGGTGGTGTTCGGCACGGGGCACCCGACGGCGAGGCATCGGGCCCGGTCAGGAACAGGCCGGGCAGCTCTTGCCGGGACTGCTTGCACGGAACGGCAGCCCCGGTGACGCCGGAGCGCCTCCTCCTCGTCCACCGGTAGGCAGGCGTGCGTGCGGGCGGCGCGCCGCAGCTCGACACCGCCCGCCCGGGACGGGCCCGATGACACGAACCGCTCTCGTTTCAACCGGCGTCGAGCGCGGCGACGATGCCCTCGAGGATCCCGACGAACTCCTCGACCGGCATCTCCACCACGAAGACCGCACCGGCGTCTTCGGGGTGGCCGGACAGGTGTTCCTCACGCCAGAACTCCAGCGTGATCACCAGGCGGTCCTCCTCGCGGAACAGGTAGGCCGTCACGTTGTCGGTGGTGGGCCCCCAGAGCAGGCCCCGGAATTGGCCGTGCACCCGGTCGTAGGCCTCGGACTCGTCGTCGTCCCCCTCGTGCCCCGCGTACCGCGCGAGACGTCGGTGTGTGGCCTCGGCGGACAAGCCGACGGCGTACGGAAGCGAGGAGTCCGCGTCCGAGCGCAGCCGGGCGACGGCGTCCAGCACGTCGCGGCGGAACTGGGGGACGTACGCCATGTTGTCGTCGCAGGTCAGCCATTTGCCGGCCGCCCAGAGGTCGACCCGGCGCAGTGGGCCCGTCCCGCCGACCTCCGCGGCGAACCTGGACCTGTCTCCCAGAACCACGTTCATGCCGGTGACCGTCGCAGGTCCGCCCCGTCACGAACAACCGAATACTGCGCCGCGGCAGCGGTCGGCCGCCGGTTCTCGGTGCCGACACACACTCCGTGGGAGCGATCGGCAACAACACCGGAGTTCAACGCCAGGTGTGGGCCCCGGTGTTCAATCCGCCCAGCCCTCCGTGTTCGAGCACGACTCGTAGGAGTAGCGGGTGTCGCGGTCCCATGCCTCTCCGGTGATGCGCTCGTACGCACGGTCCGGTGTGTAGAGCAGGCTCTCGGCCCAGATCAGGTCGGTGGCGTACGGCTCGAAGACCGCCGGGTCCTGAAGGACGCTCTCGAAGACCACGCGGCCGGCGGCGACGACGGCCGCGCGGGTGTAGAGGAAGGCGTCATCGGACAGGTCGTATCCGTATTCCTTGCGGTCCAGCTGGTAGAGCGCCCACGACAATTGTTCGGCGAAGCCTGTGACCAGCGACAACGGGGACCGGGCAAGACGCTCGAGTCAAGGGGCGAGGGCGAGGGCGAGGGTGGTGGGTGCGGGTGGTGGGTGCGGGCGACGTGGGCCCGGAAAGATCCGGAAGCGGCGGCTCAGGGGCCGTGGCCTCAGCTTTGTGCTTGCTGGAGGAGAGAGATCTGCTGGGCGATCATGGCGGGCGGGAAGGCGGGTATGTCGCGGCCGCCGACCGACAGTTTGGTGAACGTGGCGATGACGCTTCCGGTGCGGACCACCGTGTACCGGGTGACGTGCGTGCCCCCCTCGGTCGGGGCGGTGATCTCGAACTGGACCGCTTCGTCCCCGAGCCTCGGGGCGGGGCCGACCGTGACCGTTCCCTTGTAGGTCGTGGTGGGGGCCGGGCTCTCGTAGTACCGGCAGGTGCTCAGCCCCTCGCGCACCTCCGCGAACACCGCCACCGCGCCGGAGTTCCCGTACGAGGCGAGGGTGGACGCACCGCCGTTGTCGTCCTTCCAGTCGAACCTCTGGTCCACCACGGCCGGAGACGGCTGGGAGGGCCGCCGGGCGTGGGCGGCCGCCAGCAGCTGTCCGCAGGCAGGATCGGAGACCTGGTACTCCTGGTCGCCGCCCCGAGACGTGCGGACGGCGACGGGATGCCGGTCCTCGTCCGGGCCCTCCTGCGGGAGCGCGGCCGCCACCAGCTGTTCGGAGGTCAGCGAGCGGCTCGCGGAGGCCACGACGGAAGGGGAGGCGGAGACGGGCTCGGGGGACGCGGGCGCAAATGCGGGCGTTCCGGGACCCGCCCCGCAGCCGGCGACGGCCAGTGTGGCGACGGCTACGAGGACCGGCACGCCGCAAGCCCGTAGTGCAAAGCGCATCGGCATGGTCCGCCCCCGGGCCCGGTGTGGATGATCAGGCGGAGGCTACCTCACCGGAATCCCGGTGACACACGGAGCCCGCCCTGGTCACGCATGTCCTTCCGACCTCCTCCGTCGGCGGGGCGCGCCGAACCCCTCTCCAGCCCTACCGCGTGGCGCGAACGGGGACCACAAGCCGGGACGCTCCTGCTCCTGCTCGCCATCTGCTCCGCAGTGCACGGCCGGTGGCCGGCGGCGTACGGGCCCCTGGAGTGGGTTCTCCTGGCCGTCGCCCGCTCAGACCGGGTGCCTCACCGGCTGCTCACGGCGTTCGTGGGGGAGCCGCGCGAGGGTGACCGCGCGGAGCAGCCATTCGACCGGGGCGTACCGGTAGCGCGCCGTCAGCCATCTGCTGAGGGCGAGTTGACCGGCATAGAGCACGAGTGCGCCGAAGACGACGACGGCCGGGCCGAGTCGGTCGTAGAGGGCCAGCCCGTAGCCGGTGAAGACGAGGGCCATGACCAGGGACTGGCTCAGGTAGTTCGTCAGCGCCATCCGACCGGCCGGGGCGAAGACCGCCACGATCCGCGCGCCGCGGGCGGTCTCCATGAGCAGGAGCATCCCGCAGATGTATGCGGCGGTGAGCGCGGGGGCCGTGACCGTGCCCACCATCGCGCCGAAGGTGGACCATCGCGGACCGAGCGGGCCGCAGACGGCCATGGCCATGAAGAGACTGCCGGGCAGGCCGACGGCCGCACCGAGGAGGAGACCGCGGCGCATCTGTGCGCGGTGCTTCCCCGTGTCGGCGAGCAGGCGCCGCTTGCCGCAGTGCAGCCCGACCAGGAAGGCCGTCATCACGAATCCGCTCATCAACACCGTCGCCAGGAGCTGGTCGGGCAACTGGCCGACGTTGGCCCCCACGACGGACGATGCGTCACCGCGGTAGTCGGCGATGAGTTCGGTCACGCCCTCGGCGAGTCGGGCGTCCGCTTCGGCATCCGGCACGAGCACGGTCCCCAGGCCGAGAAGGAGAAGGAAGACGCCGAAGCAGCCGTACAGGATTCGGGCGGCGCGGAGCGCCGCGCCGGGCGTGCAGTTGCGTGCCGCGACGAGGACCAGGCCGAGCACCGCGTACGTCGTGAGGATGTCGCCGGTGTACAGGAGTACGGCGTGCGCGACCCCCAGGACGAGCAGGCCGAGCGAGCGACGTAGCAGCCGGGGAACGGCGTTCGCGCCGACGCGTTCGGCGGAAGCCAGCTGGAGGGTGAAGCTGTAGCCGAAGAGGAACGAGAACATCAGGTAGAACTTGCCGACCGCGAAGGTCTGGACGACACCCTCGACGGTCCGGTCAAGTGCGGAGGCCCCCGGATCGGGGATGGATCCGAGGCCGTACGGACCGGACATCGTCAGGGCGTTGACCAGGAGAATGCCCATGAGCGCGAAGCCGCGCAGCGCGTCGACCTCCCGTATTCGTTCCGGCCGGTCTTCTCGTGCGTACGTGGCCGCTGAAGGCACTACTTCCCCTGGGTGGTCATGTACGGGGGCTCCTACCCCTGCCGTACGGGCGGGCAGCGTGGTCGAGCGGTGCTCGCGCGGAACACGGCAGGGCTGACGGTAGGAGCGCCGCACCCCGGCCCCGTGACGGTAGCCCACGTGAAACGCCGAGACCGAGACGCCGAGACGCCGAGGCGCACGTGGCCCGGCCACCGACGGAACAGCCCCTGCGCGCCCGCGACCGGCCGGCTCCGCTCATGAAGCTTCGAAGCCACAGACACCGACCGGAGCAGGGTGGGACGGAGGCGGCGGCGGAGGCGGAGGCCGTTCACGCTCCCGTACGAGGCGGCTCACCGCTCACGGAATGTCGAGGCGGACGGAGCCGGGCGGCACGAATCGGGGGTTTCGGGGGCCTCATAGCGGCCACACGCGCAGCAGGAGGAACGGACACACGAGGGAAGGAGCGCCCCCATGACGACGATGGTCCTGCTGATCGCACCGATGGCGTTGGCTCTGCTGCTCGTCCACAGCAGGCGCGGGCACCGTGCCCGGCACCGGGCGAGTCGGTTCTGACGAGCGTTCCGGCCCGTCCTGTCCGGCGTCACACGAGAGCGTAAGCGAGGCGAACGCGGTGTCCATGCGTGCCAAGGGCTGGGCCACTTCCTTTCCCGTGCACCGAGGGGTGCGCGAGGCCCGTCGGTGGACGGCGGAACGCCTGGACTCCCTGCAGTGGACGACGGACGCCCCCGACACGGCGCACTCCGTCCTGCTGGCGGTTTCGGAACTCGTCACCAACGCACACGTCCACGCCCACAGCGACGCCGGGCTGGTGCTCACCTGGGACGGCCGATGCCTGCACGTCAGCGTCGCCGACGGCGATCCGTACCTGCCGGCCCCGCGCGACCTCTCACGTGAGGCGACCTCCGGACGGGGACTCGCCATCATCGACGCCCTCGCCGATGACTGGGACGCCCATTCCTTCCACGGCGGCAAGACGATCACCGCCTGCTTCCATCCCGGGGCGACACCCCTTTCGCACACCGCGCGGAGCCGCTCGAGCCACCACCCCGGCGAACCCCCCGCCCCGTGAGGCCCGTTCCCGACCGACTGCCCGCCCCGCAGGGGAGATTCCGTCAGCGCCCCGGGGTCCGGCGTCGCCACTCGGCACGGCGAAACGGCAACGTCGTCCACCGAACAGCCCCCCACCTCGGGCGCGTTGCCGGGCCGGCACGACAACTAGGGTGACCTCATGGATCTTCAGGGCGACCTCATACATCACCCGCACGAGACGTACCTGCGCCTGCGGGACACCGCTCCGGTGCAGCGCGTCGCAGGCGCCACCGGCGAACCGGCATGGCTGGTCACCCGGTACGACGACGTACGCTCGGCCCTCGCAGATCCACGGCTCTCCCTCGACAAGGTCAACGCCGCACAGGGCGCGCATCGCGGCCTGTCCCTGCCGCCGGCCCTGGACACGAACCTTCTGAACATGGATCCCCCCGACCACACCCGCATTCGCAGGCTCGTCGGCCGCGCCTTCACGCCCCGCCGGGTGGAAGCGATGCGCCCCGGGATCCGCCGGACCGCGGACGAACTCCTGGACGCACTCGGCACCGAAGGCCGAACCGACCTCATCGCCTCCTACGCGGCTCCCTTGCCCATCGCCGTCATCTGCGACCTCCTCGGGATCCCGGACGACCACCGCAGGGACTTCCGCGTCTGGACCGACACGCTGATCGCACCCGACCCCGGCCGCCCCCAGGCCGCCGGGCAGGCGATCGGCGCCATGCTCGCCTTCTTCACCGAACTCATCGCACACAAACGCCGCCACCCTGCCGACGACCTGCTCTCCGACCTGATCGCGGTCCGCGACGGCGACGGCGACCGTGACCGGCTCGGCGAAGACGAACTGACCTCGCTCGCCTTCCTCATCCTCGCGGCCGGCTACGAGAACGCGGTCCAGCTCATCGGCAACGCCGTCCACGCGCTCCTGACCCGTCCCGATCACCTGGCACGCCTGCGCCTGGACCCTTCGAAACTTCCCGAGGCCGTCGAGGAACTGGCACGCCACGAAGGACCGGCGCTCCTGGCGATCCGCCGCTTCGCCACCGAGGACATGACCATCGCAGACGTGACGATCCCGGCAGGGGAGACCGTCCTGCTCTCGCTCGCCGCGGCCAACCGCGATCCCGCCCGCTTCCTGCACCCCGACCGGCTCGACTTCGATCGGGACACGTCCGGGCACCTGGCACTGGGACACGGCATCCACTACTGCCTGGGCGCACCACTGGCCCGTGCCGAGGTGGAGATCGCGCTGGCCGCACTCCTCGACCGGTTCGGCAGCCTGGCTCCGGCGGAGACCGAACCCCGGTGGCGACGGTCCCTGCGAGCCCGAGGCCTGCTCGAGCTCCTGGTGGACTACAAGACCGCGCAGCCGCTCACCTAGGAACGGCACGGGCTCGTGCCGGGCGGGGTGTCAGGACACCATGGAGGCGTCGTCGACCTCGGTCAGACGGACCGTGCACAGACCGCTGCGCTCGCTCTTGACGTCCGTCACCTTCAGCTGCGTGCCCGGGGTGAGGATGTACTCCTCCTCGCCCGTGAACGCGGAGAACCTCTTGATCCCGACCGCCTTCGCGGGGGTCACCTCGAAGAGCGTGCGCCTGCCGCGGCTGCCCAGGAACGACCGGGCGACGTGCAGCTGTGAGGTGCACGAGGAGACGCCCCACCAGGTGACCGTCCGGCCCACCGGGTACTGCGCCCGCAGGTCCAAGGACACACCGCGCCACAGCGGCTTCGTGTGCGCGGGCAGCCCCGAGACCGCCGAGAACAGCAGTCGCAGGTACGGGAGGTAGGGCGTGACCTCGGTGCGGTCCGGGGAGCGCAGGACGGCGTTGATCTCGCGGTAGAAGGCGGACTCGCAGGTGTAGAGGTGGAGCGCGGCGATCGCGTCGGCGGACAGGCCGGCGGACGTCTCGTCCGCCCGCCGCTTGCCGAAGTCGCGTGAGCGGTCGATGTGTCCGGTGAGCCCGGCCAGCGTCCGGGCGACGGGTGCGACGGCTTCCTGGAAATCCATCAGCGGGGTGTCGAACACGCCGGTGATCGCGGGAAGGACCAGGCCCTCGTCCTTGACGCCGGTGAGCCGATCCAGGTACAGCTGGTGCAGGTTCATCGTCGACTCGATGAAGGCGCCCATGCGTGCCGCGACCCCTCCGTCCGCGCCGGCCGCCCCCTGATCCCACCCCTTGCTCGGCAGCCAGTCGATCGGGTCGGCGCCCAGCGACGCGAGGGCCTCGTTCACCAGGGCGAAGTGGTCGCCCTCGCAGAAGATGTCGCCCTGCGCCGCCGGGTTCGCGTGGTCGATGTGCCGGACCTCGACGTCCGGATACTTCTCCTGCAGTCGCAGGACGACCCGCTTGAGATTGCGGGCGTGCGCCCCCCACCAGGCGAAGACGATCCCGCGGTCCTCCTCGTCCGCGTCCTGCTTGGCCTTGAGGATCTCCTCGACGATGCGTTCGGCGACGGGCCGCCAGAACGCCGTGTGCCGGTCGGCACCCATCGCCCCGTCACCGCTGGCGGTGAGGGAGGCGTTCAGCAGCAGCACGCCCTGCGTGAGCATCGCCTGGAACCACTGCGGCGGCCGGACGGTCTCCCGCTCCTTCAGCAACGCCCGCACCTCGGCGATCGGCGTCTTCTTGGCGATGCCGTACTTCCACATCGCCGCCGCCTTGATGAGGCAGCGGATACTGACGACCCGGCCGAACTGGCTGTCCTCCCAGTCCCCGAAGGTGTTGTCGAACATGGCTATGCCGGTCGCGCTCTCCGGCCGCGGGTAGGGGTTCTGGCCGAAGGCGACGACCTTCCACTTGTGCGGCGGGTTGGGCTTGAGCGCCTGAAAGGTCAGCTCACGCACCGGGACGACCTCGGGGCTGCGACCCTTTCCGATGAACCGCGGGGCGTCCGGCAGCGCCTCGATGACCGGCTTCAGCAGCGGAAGCCAGGGTTCGCCGCCGCCGTCGAAGAGTTCGGTCAGAGCCAGCGGGTCGTGCGCGTCGGTCATGGGAGAGGAGCTCTCGTTCGTCGTGGTCGAGGAAGGGAGATGGCCGGCGGGGACCGGCTCGACAGGCTTCGGCGGCACGATGCGTACCCGCTCCTCGACGGGGGCGTTCTCGATGCCGTTCAGCTGCGTGACGATCGTGGCGCGCAACTCGTCGTCGTCCTGGAACCAGTGGTCGTGGAAGAGGGTGTAGCCGGTCCACATGAGGTTGGCGCACACCCGGGCCGGCACCCGACCGGTCTGCGCACCCATCCCGACCAGGGCCACGGAGCGGATGCTGCCGGGCGCCCGCCGGTTCTGCCGGTGAACGGCCTGGAACGCGGCGGCGCAGGCCAGTGCCACGTTCACGGTGGCGCTGACGTTCTGCGAGGACTGCACCATGGTCGGCGTCGAGATCAGGTACCGGGGGACGGCCGCGCCCGACGGGACGCAGACCGCGCTGCCCACCGGGAGGACTCCGGCGAACCGGTCCCGGATCGCGCGCTGTACCCGTACCTGGATACCGGATCCGAGGTGGCGCTTGACGGCGGCGTCGACGCCGCCGTCCATCCGTCCCCGGGAGTTCGTGGGGGTGACCCAGGCGTCGACGTCCTCGTCGAGGATCGAGCCGCTGCGGATCTCGATGCCGGGGGTGTCCGCGAACGCCGCCCGCCACGCCTGCACCACGTGCTCGTTCACATCGGTCAGCACCACCCTCAGCGGGGGCTGAACACTGCTCTCGGTCATCGTCCGCTCCTGTCGGGAAACCGCCCCTTGCAACACGACGAACGTAGCCGTCACCACTGACAACGACGCTCGGCCGCAGGGCTGGTGAGCGGCCGTCACAGCCGCGCGAACGGCACGGCGGCCCGGCCGCGGCGGTCCGCGCGGGCGGTGCCAGGTGTGTCGCGGCGGGTGTGTCCGGGGTCCGCGCGCAAGCTGGGAGGTGTGCGCCGCCGGGCAGGACGCGGGGGAGGCGCCGGCATCGTGCCGCGGGGTGGCGCGGCCGGGCGGGCAGCCCTACGCGGCCGCGGCCGCATGTCCGGCCGGTTCGAGGGAACCCGGCAGGGCAGAAGGGGGCGTTCGAGAAGGAGGAACAGGGAACCATGGCATCCGACTCGTCGCCGGTGCCCGTGCCGGCCACCACGGGCACCGTCACCACGGCCGTGCCGGCCCGCCTGGACCGACTGCCGTGGTCCCGCTGGCACTGGATGATCGTGATCGGCCTCGGCACCGTCTGGATCCTCGACGGCCTCGAAGTCACCATCGTCGGCAACGTCGCCGGCCGCCTCGCCGAGGAAGGCAGCGGCCTCGACATCACCGCCGCCCAGGTCACCGGCGTCGCCGCCGCTCTCTACGTGGCAGGTGCCTGCTCCGGGGCGCTCTTCTTCGGCTGGCTGACCGACCGCTACGGCCGCAAGAGGCTCTTCATGGTCACCCTGGTCGTCTACCTGGGCGCCACCGCGATGACCGCGCTGTCCTTCGAATCCTGGTGGTTCTTCCTCTTCCGCTTCCTCACCGGCTTCGGCATCGGCGGCGAGTACGCGGCCATCAACTCGGCGATCGACGAGCTGATCCCCTCCCTCTACCGGGGCCGCGTCGACCTCATCATCAACGGCAGCTACTGGCTGGGCGCGATCGGCGGCGCCCTGCTGTCCGTCGTGATGCTGGACACCGACATCTTCCCCGAGAACCTCGGCTGGCGGCTCAGTTTCGCGCTCGGTGTCGTCCTCGGCCTGGTCGTCCTGCTGGTCCGCCGGCACGTCCCGGAAAGTCCGCGCTGGCAGTTCATCCACGGCAGGTCCAAGGACGCCGAGGAACTGGTGACATCGGTGGAGCAGCAGATCGAGCGGGAGAAGGGCCAACGCCTCCCGCCGCCGGCCGGTGAGATCACCGTCCACCAGCGCAGGAGCATCGGCTTCGGCCTGATCGCCAGGACGGTCTTCGGCCGCTACCCGCGCCGCGCCTTCCTCGGCCTCTCCCTCTTCATCGGCCAGGCGTTCCTCTACAACGCCATCACCTTCGGCTTCGGCACCATCCTCACGACGTTCTTCGACGTACCGACGGGCAACACCGGCTACTACTTCGCCGTCATCGCCGCGGGCAACTTCCTCGGACCCCTGCTGCTCGGCAAGCTGTTCGACACGCTCGGGCGCCGGATCATGATCTCCTCCACCTACCTGCTCTCGGGCGTGCTCCTGTTCGGCACGGCATGGCTGTTCGACCGGGGTTCACTGACGGCGACGACCATGACGGCCTGCTGGTGCGTGGTGTTGTTCTTCGCGTCGGCAGGAGCCTCCAGCGCGTACCTGACCGTCTCGGAGGTCTTTCCCATGGAGACCCGCGCGATGGCCATCGCCTTCTTCTACGCCCTCGGCACCGCGGCCGGCGGCATCAGCGGCCCGCTGATCTTCGCCGACCTCACCGCCTCGGGCGTGGTCGGCGACACGGCGCTCGCCTTCCGGATCGGCGCCGCGCTGATGTGCGCCGCCGGCATCGTGGCGGTGTTCCTGGCGGTCAAGGCCGAACGCCGCTCGCTGGAGGACATCGCCGAGCCGTTGTCGGTGGCGAAGGCGGCCCCGGCCGACTCGCGGTGACCCTCTCCTCGCCGCAGGACATGGCACGGGTCCGGGGAGGCGACGGCGCTCGCCCCGCCCGTCGCAACGAGCATCCTCGCGGGGCGCCGCGCCCCGACACGCGGGCACCGCGATGATCACGGCAACGGGTCCGGAGCCCCCTGGGTGTCGCCGCCGACTACCGGTTCCACCGCTCCTGCCAGGGGCTCGCCGCCTCCCAGGTCGAGCCGGAACGGGGGGTACTCGTCGGTCATGAGGGACGCGTAGACGAGGACCCGCAGCATCCAGCGCATCAGCCCCACGAGGAGGTCGAACAAACCCCTCGGATAGCTCCCGGTACAGGTCAGGATCACCATCGCGACCAGGGAGAGCAGGCCGACGAGACCGGAGGAGAGGGGACTGTAGTCGTCGAGGTACTGGTACGCCCGCCGGCCGCTGGTGAGCAGCAGTGTGATCACGAGGAGCTGCGGGACGACCAGCAGCCATTTGACCAGGACCAGCCCGCGGGACAGCTGCTGCGGATAGACCATGTCGACGCGGATCGGGTAGCCGGGTGTCTCTCGGAGCGTGAACGGCGGGTACTCGTCGGTGGCCATCACCGCCGAGCAGTAGTAGGTGACGCGCGTGCTCCAGCGGATGACGCCGACATTGAAATCGAAGAGTCGCCGTGGGTAACTGCCGGTGATGAGGATGCTGAAGAACGCGATGACGCTCAGCAACACGAAGGCGATGTGCAGGGGGAACAGCACGATGTAGTGCGGGATGGCGAGGATCCATTTCACCAGCCACATCCATCGGGTGAGCCGGGGATCCGGCGTCGCTTCGACGCTCAGGGGATGTGCGGTAGCGGTCACCATGACGGGCACGTCCTTTCGCTGCAGGGGCCGTACGACCATTGGGGCCCGGCGCCCGATGCGCGTCATGACCCGGAATCCCGTGGCAGGACGACACGTGACTTGACGACCACGGGGAACCAATGCCTCCCGGTGTGGAACCCGTTCAGGGCGGGAGGCGGGCAGGCGTCTCGGGCGGTACGCGGGATACGAGGGGTACGAGGGGTACGAGGGGTACGACGATCGGGCGGCCGACGGCAGTGGCCCATCACGGGAGTCGACGGGCCAGGAAAATGTGTCGAACGCGGAGCCGACCTCTGAGAAGGTCCTGAGTGCCCCCGGAACTGCTGCGGAAGGACGCCCGTGCCGCGTGCTGTCACATTGATTCGCTCTGCCTCCCTGTCCGATGTCGCGGAGTACGCCTACGCGGCCACGGCCCCGGCCGAGTCGCGGCTGATCTTCCTGGCCGGAGCATGTCCTCTGAACGAGGACGGCTCCACTGCGGCGATCGGGAACGTCGCGGGACAGGCGGCCAAGGCGGTGCAGAACATGCGGACCGCTCTGACGGACGCGGGCGCGTCACTGCACGATGTCATCAGCACCCGTGTTCTCGTCGCCTCTCACCGGCGGGAGGACCTGGTGACGGCGTGGGAGGTCGTCCGCGACGCGTTCGGTGACCACGACGTGCCCAGCACATTGATGGGTGTCACCGTGCTCGGCTACGACGGCCAGCTCGTGGAGATCGAAGCCGTCGCCGCCGTCCTCGATTCCTGAGCCGATCGCCACGCCGGCCCCGGCGAGGACGAGGAGCGGGATGAACACCCCCCTGGACATCGGGCGTCGCCGACTGCGCCTGTCCTGCCGACAGTTGCCCCGATCGCTGTTCGTTGTCGCTGTCTCCCTTGTTCTCCCCTGCCCTGTCCGGGGCCGGTGGGATCCGGGGCGCCGAGGTCTGGGAGCATCGTCGACGCGTTCTCCCGCCCCTGCGAGGAGATGGGCGGCGCAACGCTGCGTCGGCGCGGTGGTCACCCTGGCAGAGTGGGCGGTATGAGTTCCGAGTCCGTACCCGCCGAACCGCTCCGTCACCACGACGAGGGCGTATGGCTGGTCCAATTCACCGGGCGGGTACTCGTGGTGTGTCCCGGGTGCGGCGGTCGCGCGTCCGTCGTGCCGCGGCCCGGTCTCGCACCCCCGAAGTACTTCAGCGCCCTGTTCTTCCAGCCCCGCCGCCTCAGCTGCGCCGGCTGTGGAGCGGTCGCCGAGTGGGCGCCCGGACAGAAGGGTGCCGGACTGGTCGGCGCCGTGGTCGGCGGCACCGAGGACCCGTTCTTCCGCCGGCCGCTCTGGCTCCAGGCGCGCTGCGCGGGGCGGATCCTGTGGGCCTACGACGTGGAACACGTCGACGCCCTTGCCGCGTACGTGGGCGCCCGGCTCCGCGAGCACCACTCCTCGCCGACCATGGCCATGTTCGCCCGGTTGCCGGCATGGATGAAGTCCGCGTCGCACCGCGACGAGGTGCTGGCCGGCCTCGCCCGACTGCGCGCCCTCGCCGAACTGCACAGGCCGACCGACCGCTCGGACGCGGCGCACGACCGCGGGGACCGCCCGCGCCACCACGGCAGCCTGCTCTTCCGCGGAGGTCCGTACTAGACGTCCCCGTCCCGAGGGCCTGCCGGGCCGAGGGGACGGAGGACGCCGACCCGGCAGCGCCTTCGCGGCGGGGCCACCGAGCCGCTCGCCACAGCAGCCCACGCAACGGGCAGACCCTCAACCGCACCGATTACCGATCCAACAGGCCACCTCAAAACGGTGATGGTCGATGGGGCGAGACAGGCCTGCTGCCGCCACCCGAGGACCAGTCCCTCTCCGAATCCCAGGCCCACAGTGTCGGTACCGCCGCGGGCAGCGGCGGGCACGAAGCCACCTTCGGCCACGACGGCACGTCGGCACGCAGCTCAATCTCCTCTCTGCCGGCCGCTGGTTCGGCGCCTGGCGACGACCTGGCCCCATCAAGCGACGATGTTGCTCCATCGATCGAATGAGGGGCCAAGATCCCGAAGCTTGATGTCGCCGGCGGCATCCATTCGTCCGGACGCAGCTTTCACGAAGGCCCCGCCATCACTGCCGGCGCTGCTGTAGAGAAAGAGCTGGCTGCCGTCGTCGATAGGGGTGGCGCCCCAGAATCGCCCTAGCGCGACGTTCTTTTTATGGTTGAACGTGCCTGCGGAAGTGAATTGTCCAGTTGCTTGCGGGAAGGACACCCCGTCGGTGTACTGGAAGAGGGCCCAACGGCCCGAGAGGGCACTGATCGTCGACCACTTTCCGAATTGACCGACCGGGAAGCTCGCGGTCTGGGAAAAGGCGCCGGAGGAGTCGAACTTTCCGATCGCGGCCTGCGTCCCGGTCTCATCGGAAAAGTCGCCATTATAGAAGAATATGTCACCCGTCTCGAAAGGAACGATGCTCGTCCATTGCCCGAACGTCCCGGCCGGGTAGTCCTTCAGGTTGGTGTAGTTGCCGCTCGTGTCAAATTTGCCGACTTTGGCGGCACCTGTGGTGTTGTAGAAGAATACGCGACCCCCGCCAAGTGGCACGATGCTGAAGGACTTCCCGAATTGATTGGCTGGATAGTCCTTGAGATGGGTGTAGCCGCCGGCACCATCCACCCTGCCCGATGCTGACAGTACGCTTGCCCCCTCGTCGTTGTAGAAGAAGAGCACACCGCAGCCCAGGGATGCGATTTGCGACCACTTCCCAAATTGATTGACAGGGAATGTCTGCAAGTGGATGAAGGCGCCGGAAGCATCAATTTTCCCGGTTGCAGCCGTCCTGGTGTTGTAGTTGTAGAAGAACATGATTGCCTCTTCGGAATGTGCATCGCGAGGAAGGTGTTTTCTCGTACCCGCCCCCCTTCCCTTGACCCGGCGAGCCGTCGGCCGTCACAATGTTGGCCGGCTCGGGGTGAGGAATCTGGCGCTACCCTTCGAACGTACGCCTACGGACAAGTGCCTGCAACAGGTTCCCAATTCAGTTACATCCGCAATAGATGAAAGAGGTTCAGTTTCATCTGTAATAGATGAAAGAGAAACGCCTTCGGAGGTCGCGATCGGGGGCGAGAAGGCCCGAAGCGAGGTGTGGGGCGCGAGGGAGCACGCCCGGCGATCTTCCCGTGAACCCCGGCCGAGCCGTCAAGCTGATCGCGCTGGGCACCGAGGCCGCGATGGCAGGCTTCCGGGTGAAGTACGTCCTGGCGACGAAGCTGGTCAACGAGCTCTTTGAAACCGCCGACGAGAAACGGCCGACCGAGGCCATCGCCCGCTGCCTCCGCGTCGATCTCCCCGGCATCGACGGACGCAATGCACCCCGTCCCACAGCCGGGGCCCGCAGCACCGGGCGCCGCAGGTTCTGCGAGCACCCACGCCGACGGACACCTTCCAGCAGCAGCCGTACGGACCCGCCTCACCAAAAGGTTGAGTACCGGTCCGGCGCGTTCTTGAAGTCCTCGATCCCGCCGCCCCGTCGGGGTGGCGCCGGGGACCCAGGTGGGAGGCGCCGACGAACGTTCCGCCGGCCAAGGGCGAGCCGAAACCCTGTGGAGCTCGCCTTCGGGGCGTGGAATGATCTTGGGCGGTTGTCGAAGGAAGGGAAGGTCGAAAAGGTGTACGTCCCGTCGTCCGTGCGAGCTCTCGATGATGATGAGCGTGAGCTCGTGGAGCTGGCACGCCGCACCATAGACGCGCATACCGACGCCGGTCCCGATGAAGACGGGATCCACACGATGGGCGCCGCGGTCATGGCCGCCGACTACCGGATGTTCGCCGGCGTGAACCTCTACCACTTCACCGGCGGGCCCTGCGCCGAACTCGTGGCTCTGGGAACTGCGCGGGCCCAAGGCGCCCGCCAGATGCGCTGCATCGTCGCCGTGGGAAACCACGGGCGCGGAGTCATCGGCCCGTGCGGGCGCGATCGGCAGGTCTTCGTGGACTACTACCCGACCATGCGCGTCATCGTGCCCACCCCCGAGGGACTCAGGTCCGTGCTCGCCGCCGACCTGATGCCGCTGGCTCAGCGATGGACCGCGGAGGCGGGCATGAACGGTCTCGACCCGTCGCTCTACCAGGACCCCGAGACGGCCGGTCCCCCGATCATTCGGTTCAACCCCCGCTACCTCGAGGTCGTCCGCTCCGGCGCCAAGACCAGGACCACCCGCTTCCGGGACCCGGCGCGGCTCGGCCCGGCACGGCTGGTGTTCGAGAGCGACCCGGAAGTCGTCCTGTCGGCGGAGGTGACCGGTATCAGGCACTGCCTGGTCGGTGACCTCACCGACGGGGACGCCCGAGCCGAGGGCCTGACGACAGCGGCCGAACTCCGCGAAGCACTCAAGGACCACTACCCGGATCTGGCGGCAACGGACGAAGTCGACGTCGTCACCTTCCGGACCGACGACAAGAAGGACGCCGCCTGAGCCGCGGACGCGCCGACGACGGCCGGGCTGTCGGGGTCGTGCGGACGCAGGAGCGGTGACCGGGCGGGCCGCCGCCGGTCACCCGGCGGTGCCGGCCGCGGTCCGCTCCGCGGCCCTGCGCCGCAGCACGTCCTCCACGCGGGCCCGCCACAGCCTCAGCGGCTCCGGCACGCCGACGCCCACGAGGGGCGTGCCGGCCGGGGCTCCCTCGTGTCCCCGGCCCGCCTTCTGGTTCCTCTCGTACAGGGTCACCAGGTGCGCCGACCGGGGCATGTCCCGACGCAGCCGGTCGGCCCATCCGGGGGTCAGGAAACCGTGGTTGACGACGAACCGGCCGTCGTCACGCGCCGTCGTCACGTACATGAGGTGGCCGTCCGGCGACCAGAAGTACCGGATGTGAGGGTCCCGGCTCCAGCCCGGCGGCGACGGGTGCCCGGACAGTGCCTCGTGACGGGCCGTCGCCTGCTCGTGGTCCATCCATGACCGCACCCGTCCCGCGTCCTGGTACTCCTCCTCGGTGAGCGGAACCCCGAACTCCCAGAGCCTGGGCAGCATGTCCAGCTGGGTGACCTCCTGGAGGTACCGGGCCCGGGCCGGGTCGTCCCCCCGGCGGCCGGCGGCCTCCGCGTCGTGCCGACAGCTCTCCAGCCGCCGCTCCTGGTCGAACCGCAACAGGGCTGCCCAGTTGAGCTGTTCCCCAGCGGTCATGCGTGCCTCCCTCCTCCCCGGTCCGCTCGAACCGGGCCCTCGGCCCGGCAGCGCCGATCGGCGGCCCGTACCCACCGGATGATCCTCCGCCCTGAGAGCCGGCGCCAGATGGCCTGGTTGCCGGTGCTCGGCGAAGCTGTGGCTGGGTTGATGAGAACCAGGAACGGATGTCGGTGGGTTCCAGGATCATCCGCTGCCGGCCCGGCTCCGGAATGTTGCCGAGGCGGATCCTGCAGGCCTACGGCGTGGAACCGGCCCACGCCCCCGCCGCGTACATCGGCGCCCGGCTTCGCGAGCGCCACCCCCCGTCGCCCCATGGTTCCGTCCGCCCCCGGCTGCCGGCATGGATGAGGTCCGGCGTCTCACGGCGACGAGGTGCCGGCAGGCCTCGCCCGACCGCGCGCCCTCCCCGAACCGCACAGGCCGGCCGACCGCTCGGACGCGGCGCACGACCCACGCGGACCCGAACATCGCGGATGCCGAGTGCGGGGGAGAGGTCACCACCCAGGGGCGGCGGCCCGCCCCACCGTCGACACCGTCACGGAAAGTGTGCCTCTGTTACGGAGAGTTTCCGAAGGGGTAGGGCTGAGGTTCCCGACCCTGGAGGAACGATGTCCGATTCTGCCCGGCAGCCGGTGCGGCCCGAGGTCACCCTGTTCAGCGGTAGCGGTCACACGGGTGACAGCTGTGTCCTGCCGATGGACGGCTCCACCTACTCCCTGAAGGCGACCGGTCTGAACAAGATCGCCTCGGTCAGGGTCGACTGGCCCGACCACGGCATGGCGAAGCCGGTCGTCCGCCTGTACTCCGAGGTCCCCACCCAGCAGTTGGACTTCGCAGCCGGCCAGGGGTCCGCCTTCCGGGACTTCATCGCCGACACCGTCGACACCGGCAAGTGGGCCGGCGCGAAGTGCGTCAAGGGCTACGCCGACGACGGGAGGGAGAAGGAGCGCGCCGGCTTCTGCGGTCACCGGGGCGAGCGGATCGTCCTGGACACCCTCGCCGCCCCCGACGCCACGCCCGAGTTCAGCCGGTCGAGTGCGGGCCGCGGCCTGTACGGCTGACTCCTGACAGCAGGGCGACGCCCCGGGCCGCGAGGAGCCGCGCACCGCACCCTCGACGCGTTCCCGACCATGTCCGATTCCGCCGGCATCGGTTCCGACCGGCTCGCACGGTCGCTCGTCGGCGCGCTGCGTGGGGTGAGTGCTCCCGGCACCTGTACGGGGGCGGGGGCCCGGAGGTGGTGGGCCAGGCGGCGTCGGGCGACGGCTCGGTGCCGGTGGTGGCCGGGTCGCGGGTTCGTCGACATGGTCCCGGTGCAGCATCAGAACATGCGATCGATAGCATCGCGTCGCGACGTCGCCGTCACCGTCGCCTGACGAGGTGGGGAAGCCATGAGCGACGACGTCCTGTCGATCATTCCGAACGATCCGCAGTGGCAGCCGGATCGCGATGCGGTCGATCACGTCATCGCGCTCGTCGAGGAGCTGACTCCCGGCGTTGCCGACGGCGTGGACGTGGAGATCGACGTGACGTGGCACGACGTGGTGACCGCCGTCGACTGCGGGGAGAACCTGGAGAGGATCGGTTGCCCCTTGTGTCAGGCGGCCATCGACACGGAGTGGTGGGGCGACCTCATGGAGGCTCACTGCGACGACGGTTTCACCACGCTCGCGGTCGAGGTCCCCTGCTGTGGAGGATCAACCACTCTGGACATGCTGGACTACGACCGGCCCTGTGGCTTCGCCCGTTTCGAGATCGCCATCTGGAACCCCGAACGTCTCTGGTTCAGCGAGGACGAGCTGACGGCACTGGCGGACCGACTGGGCCATCCGGTGAAGCAGATACGGGCCCACATCTGAACTTCCGCAGCTCGGCCGAGTACCTGTTGCTCGGCTCGGGCGCGGGTAGCGGCGACTCGGCAGGAGTCGGTTCCGGTCCCGATGACGTCGCCGGCCGCCGAAGGCGAGGCGGCCGTGTCGGGGGCGGTCGTGCGACGGGTGGGAGGGGTCCCCGCGCTTGCTCATGGCAGAGGTCGAACAGGCCTGAGTGCCCGACCGAGAAGCGCGGTGCGGACGGAGGAGAGCACCGGTTCGCTTCCGGCCGTGGTGACCGGGGCTGCCGTCCGTCGCCTTCCGGTGAAGGCCGGTCGTCGTTCGTGCAGGCCTGACCGATACCCGGCTGAAACCCAACCGCGGGGCCCCCGAATGGCTCTCCTGACGCCCTGGAAGGGCGCGTCTTCGAGGCTGTGCCGGTACCGGATCACCGGCGTACGCGACATCGGAAGGCCATTGCCGTGCTGAGCACCCCGTACCGTTCTGAGGCCACAGGGGAAGAGGAGCAGCCGTCCGGCCCGCTTCCGCCTCGTCCCGCCGGCCGCCCCCGCGCACTCCTGGCCACCGGCCGTGGCCTGCCGATCGCCGCCGGCGCGGTGTGCGCGGCCCTGACGATGGCCCTGTACCCCTGGATCCCGAACGGGCCCTTCAACCTCGGCAGCCTGTTCCAGACCTTCCTCCCCTGGGCCGGGCTGAGCATCCCCGTCCTCCTCCTGGCAGCGGCGATACGCCGCTCCCGGCTCGCGGCCGTCGCCGTCCTGGCCCCCCTGACCGTCTGGGCCTGCCTGTTCGGCGGGACCCTCACCGACAAACGATCCGAGCGATCCGAGCGGTCCGGCGGCACGAACCTCACCGTGGTCAGCCACAACGTGGACGAGGAGAACCCCGACCCGGCGCGGACCGCGCGAGCGCTCGCCGCATCCGGCGCGGACGTACTGGCCCTGGAGGAGATGTCCTCGAAGGCCACGCCCGCCTACGAGCGCGAGCTCGCCGCCGGCTACCCGTACCGCTCCGACACCCTCGGCGTCAGACTCTGGAGCAAGCACCCCCTCAACGACGTGGAAGCGGTGCCGATCATGCCGTGGACGCGCGCCGTACGGGCCACCGTCGAGACCCCCGGCGGCCCCGTCGCGGTCTACGCCGCCCACCTCGCCTCGGTACGCCTGACCCCGGACGCCGGATTCACCACCGCCCGCCGCAACGACGCCGCCCAAAAGCTGGCCGCGGCCGTGCGGGCGGAGCCGCTGCCCCGGGTCGTCGTGATGGGCGACTTCAACGGAACGGCGCAGGACTCCGCCCTGCGACCGGTGACCTCCCAGCTGACCTCCGCGCAGCACGAGGCGGGCGCCGGCTTCGGCTTCACCTGGCCCGCCGCGTTCCCCATGGTCCGCATCGACCAGATCCTGGTGAAGGGGATGAGCGCGACCTCCGCGTGGACCCTTCCCGCCACCGGCAGCGACCACCTCCCCGTCGCGGCCTCCCTCCGGCTGTGACCGCAGCACGGATACCACTGACTAGGATGAACTCCCCACATGTCCGTTTCTGAGCAGGTAGGTGGCGTGTCGGCACCCCGGGTCCCGGACCCCGTCAGCATCCTCGTCGTCGAGGACGACGCCACCATCCGCCGCGCCGTACAACTGTCCCTGGAGCGGTACGGCTACCAGGTCGCGGTGGCCGAGAACGGACTCGACGGCCTCGAGGCGTTCCGAGCCGGCAGCCACGACCTGCTGATCCTGGACGTGATGCTGCCCGAACTCGACGGCATCGGGCTGTGCCGCCGGATCCGCGAGCAGAGCCTGGTCCCGGTCCTGATGATGTCCGCACGCGGCGACGCCCTCGACGTCGTGTCCGGACTGGAGGCCGGCGCCGACGACTACGTCGTCAAACCCGTCGACACCCCCGTCCTCGTCGCCCGCATCCGGACGCTGCTGCGCCGCGCCACCTTCCGGCCCGCCCAACCGCAGACGACGCCGACGCGGGGGGCCGGACCGGCCCATCCCGCAGCCGTCCCCGCGGACGCAGGGACGACCCCCGGGGAACTGGTCTTCGGGGACCTGTCCGTGAACACCCTCGGCCTGGAGGTACACCGGGCCGGACGGCCCGTTCCGCTGACCCCCACCGAGCTGCGGCTGCTGCTGGAGTTCGCCGCGGCTCCCGGCGCCGTGCTCGACCGCCGGCGTCTCCTGAGGGACGTGTGGGACTACGGCTGGGAGGGCGACACCCGGGTCGTGGACCTGTGCGTGCTGCGGCTGCGCAAGAAGATCGGAGCCGAACGGATCGAGACCGTCCGGGGCTTCGGCTACAAACTCGTCCGCGGCTGAGGGGTCGGCCGCACCCATGCCACTCCTCAACCCGCGTGCCCTGCGCTGGAAAATCGCCGCCCTGACCGCGGCCGCCTGCTGCGCGGTGGCCGCCGTGATCGGCGTCCTCGTCCACCAGGCCATGGCCGAACGAAGCGAGCAGACCTGGAACGAACGCCTCTCCGCCCGCCTGGCAGCCGCGGAGCGCGAGTACACCCGCACGGGCACCGCGCCGCTCGATGTCGAAGTCCTCACCCCGGAGCGGCTCGACGCACCCCTCGCGCGGGCGCTGGCCACCAAGGACCCGGCCGCTCTGTACGCGACCTGGAACGACCGCAAACCCCCCAACTGGTACTGGATGTGGGCGGCCATGCCCGTCGACGGCGGCCGAGTACTCGTCGCCCGGACGGACATGAGCTCCGAGGTGCGCGGCCTCCAACTCCTGGACCGCAGCATCCTCAAGGCCGTGCTCGCCGCCCTCCTGGTCGTCGTACCGCTCGCCGCCCTGGCCACCGAACCGATGAACCGCAGGCTGCGCCGGGGATCCCGCACGGCCCGGGCCATCGCCGACGGCGACCTCGACGCCCGGATCGGACCGGGCGGCCGGGCCCGCGACGAGATCACCGAGATGTCGGCGGCCGTGGACGAGATGGCCGCCGCCCTGCAGCAGAAACTGGAGGGCGAACGCCGCTTCACCGCGGATGTCGCACACGAACTACGCACCCCACTGATGGGGTTGTCCACCGCCGCCGGGCTCCTCCCGGAGGACGACGAGGTGGCCGAACTCGTCCGGGACCGTGCCCGAGCCCTGAACGGGCTGGTCGAGGACCTCCTGGAGATCTCCCGGCTCGACGCCGGAGCCGAACGGGCGCGGACCGACGCGGTGCCGCTGGGCGAACTGGTCACCGACATCGTCCGCCGCACGGGGACACCGACCGCCGTGGCGGTCCGCGCCACCACGATCCTGGAGACCGACCCACGCCGGGTGGAACGGATCGTGGTCAACCTCGTCACCAACGCCCACCGGCACGGAGCCGACCCCGTCGAAGTCGCCGTGGAGCCCACCGCCACCGGCGCGCGGATCCTCGTACGGGACCAAGGCCCCGGCTATCCCGCCGCGCTGCTCACACAAGGACCGCAGCGCTTCCGTACGGGAAGCCCCGAACGCGGGCGCGGGCACGGACTCGGGCTGACCATCGCACTCGGACAGGCGGGCGTCCTCGGCGCCAGGCTGGCCTTCGTGAACGCTCCCGAGGGAGGCGCGATCGCCACCCTCGACCTGGACGGCGTACGCGCTCCCTCCAGCAGCTGAAACGGAACCCCGACACGCCTCCCCGACAGCGCGAACAGACGCGCGCGGATCCGGAAGCACGACTCCTCGAAGGCGATCCCGGCGAGGTCCCGCACCCGCCTCACCGGACGATCCCCGATCTCCGCCCACCACCATCGCACCCCTTCCGACCAGCGCCGGTCCGGCCCGCGCGGGCACATCCGGTTTCGGGTCGAGCCAGGACGCCCCGGACAGATCTCCCACCGCCCGCCGTGCCGTGGTACCCGCGCACCACGGGCAACCCGGGGCCGGTCGCGACGGGCTACGAGGAGGCGGCCGGCAGAGGACGACCGAACGGGAACGCGAGCCGGAGACCGAGCCCCTTGCCCGGTTCCCCCGAGCGCGGCGCCCACGAACGGCACACCGACCCCACCACCGTCACCCGGACATGACGCACATGATCGACACGCCCCGTACGCGAGAGGCGTCGATTCAGGGGCGGCCCGCGACGAACCAGCGGGCCGGGAGTTCGACTGGGGAGCCGTCGGGGCGGGTCTCGCTCATGGCCAGCGCGGTGGTGCCTTCGTCGAGGATGCTGAGGCCGGCCGCCCGCAGCAGGGCGGCGACTTCACCCTCGGCGACCTCGCCAGGCCGTAGGTCGTGCTCCTTGACGCGACGCAGCTTGGGCGAGGGCCCGCCGGGCTGCGCCGCGATCGACGCGATGACCTCCTTGGCCTCGCCGGTCGGTTCCAGGACGAGAGCCCGGCCGTACTCGCCGACCAGCCGGGCGGTCGCCGCGGCCACCGCCGGGCGGTCCTCGGGGTCACTCTGGTGCAGGACGGCCCGCATGTAGACGTTCGTATCGCCGAGACGCTCGTGCAGGGCGCCGACCTGGGCCGGGTCGGCCAGGTTGAGCTGCTCGTACGCGGCGACGCCGTCCGGGTCGGCACGGCGGGCATGCGCGACGGCGGCAGCCGAGAGGTCGACGCCGACGGCACGGGCGAAACGGGTGGCGAGGAAGCGGGTCTGGGTGCCGTTGCCGCAGCCGAGATCGGCGACCGGCAGGGCGGGATCGGCATACGGGGCGAGGTGGTCGAGGTCGCGCCGCGCGGTGAGCGCCGGGTCGGCGTCCCAGAACGCCTCGCCCGGTTCCCCGGAGCTCTGCTCCCAGAAGCCGTCCCAGGCGGTGCGGTAGCGGTCGGACAAGGTCATGGGATCTCCTCGCGGGTGGACGGCGGCCGACGCCTCGGGCTGCGCCGCGCCCGGTGGCTACCCGCCTGCCGGCCGACGTAGTGCTGTGACCGGAAAGGTTCACCGAGACGTGGCGCCGGGCACGGGACCTCGCCCCACTCCTCCCTGCCCTCCGGGACACGACGATCCCGAGGCCGATCCACGCCGACTCGAACTCGGACGGTTCCTGCGGGGAGATCCGCCACCGGTCCGCGTACGACGCTGTCACGACGGATTGCCGCGTCCGCCGTCGCCGGCATCGGCGGGATGACCGCGTACGCCGCGGTGTTCCTCGTGCTGCCGGCCGTCCGCTGCTTCGCAGGCAAGCTCTTCGCACCCCGACCGGTCGTGGCCAAGGCCCTGCTCGCCCGCCGGGGTCACATCCTGCTGCCCCTCGTCCTGGGGGCGGGCGCCGCGACTTCGACCGCGCCGGGTCGAACGAGCAGACCTCCCACTACGCCGTTCCCCTCCGGCGGACCGACGGGGGGTGGCGAGAGTGGCCGGACTCGGCGGCCAGGGCGCGCCGGTGCAGGACCGGGGGCCGGCGCCGCACAGAGCAGGGCCTCCTGGCAGCTCGAAGGTCGTCTACGCCGACAAGCTGTCCGGAAGGCCCTGCCGCCCCGCTCCTACGCTCCCGCCGCCGACCGCGACGCGTGCTGCGACGAGTCGTGCAACCCGACGCGACTCAGGACGCTGCGCACGTCGCTCGGAGCGCCAAGGAGCTTCGAGTGCTTCGCAGCATCGACGGAACCGAGATCGTGGACGGTGAGCTCGAAGTCACGATGCGCCTTGGCGTCCAAGGCCAGCGGCAGGTGGATACGCCCGTCCTCGACCATGCGCCGTACCCCACTGCGGCTGAGACCGAGCCCGCGCATGAGCAGTCGTTCGACCCGGACCGGCGCGGGCCATTCGAAGCTGACCAGGACACTGAACGGTGCCGGGTCGTCGAGTGCGTAGAGGGGCGTACGGGTCTCCACCTCCCACGTACCGGTCCAGTCGAGGCGGTATCCGTTCTTGGCGGCCAGTGACTGACTGATCGCCAGCTCCCTTACTACGGCCGGGTCGTTGTTCTCGTACGCCACCAGGCGAGCGGGCTCCAGCGACGAGACGTGAACGCGCTCGTGGACGGGCACCTTCGAGGTCCGGTCGCACCCTGCACAGCTCAGGAGAAGCCAGACGTCGAGGAGTTTGCCGCTCGCGTTGACACGGATCTTGCCCGAGGGACGGTGCCGGCTGCTGGAGCAGTCCGGGCAGGGGCGTACGACGGCGGGCAGCGCGGACTCACGCACGGCCCACAGGGCCTTGCGGTCAGTATTCATGAATGTGGTTGCTTTCAGGACCGACCAGGAGCCCTCGCAGGCGAGGCTGCGGCTCCCGGGACATGACGGGTGCACACGAGGGCGCGAGTCATCGCCTCGGGGCCGAGTCGTCAGGCTCCGGGGTCAACCGCGCGACAGGTCGGCTTTGCTACGTGGCAGCCGTTACAGGTCCATGCAGGCGATCATGATCGAGGCCACGACCCGCGAGCAACTCGTTTTCCGCGGGCCGCCCACCGACAGGCCGTGGCGCCGCAACGAGGCCGTGGCACCGCACCGGCCTCGTCGCAGGCAAGGCCTGGATCGCTTCCCCTGCCGCGAACTGGCCTCTGCGGAACTGGGGTTGCCTCAGAGACCAGTGACTCTTGCCGTTGTTCCGACGTCGAGGGGTGTTGGCCGAACCGGAATCCCCGATCGTGCGACTTCGACCGATGCCGTGCATCAGAGCAGGGCACCGCGCCCGAGGGTGCTCTGGACGGGCGCCGGGTACATGGTGGAGGCCGGGAAATGACCTGGCGCTTGCCGTTGCGGCCCGTCGGCATCGACGGGCCGTCCGAGGGCAGCCTGGACCGGGCCGACTGGAATCGCCTGGTCGACATCCTCGCCGAGCACAGCCCACAGGGTGCCGAGACGCGCTGCCTGGCCTACTACAACCCGCTGCTGCAGAGGGCCGAGGACTTCGACAACCTGCACGTCCGGTCCGGCACGCTCGCGGATGCCAAGGCGTTGTACGACCACCCGGAGGAGGACGGTTGGACCCCGTCCAACCTCTGGTCCCAGGACCGGTCCTGGGTCCTCTGCACGGACTACGACCTCTGGGCCACCAAAGTGGCGGGCCCTGCCCCGCTCGTCGAGGCCCTCCTGAACGACACGGAAATCGAGGCCCTCCGACTGCCCTGGGCCCTCTGACCCCGACCGCCCAACCCGGGAACGACCAGGTGCGGCCAAGAGTCCACATGAAGCGGCGCACGGTCGCAAGAGCGCTACGCCGAGGTGAGATCGGGTCGCGGCGGCTCGGTGGTGAAGGTGCGGTGGGCGCGGACGAGAGCCATAGGACGTCGAGACGGCGGCGGGCCAGAGCGAGGATCGCCTGCTCGTGGCTCTCGCCCTCGCTTCTTTTCCGGTCGTGGAACGTCTTCCACGTGGGACGGAAACGGGCGGCGATCCGTAGAACACGCGAAGGAGCCGGCGAGGCGTCCCGCGGTGCCGAAGGCCTCCATGTCCCCGCCGGTGCAGGCGATGAACTCCGCCCCCGGCAACGGGCCCGTACCCGGCATGCTTCAGGACGTCAGGGAAGGCGCGGAACGAGATCCAGCCAGGCCGACACGTCTCGGAAGGCAGGGTCGTCACCTTCCCACGAGTGCGCGGAGGGGAAGCAGCGCAGTCAGCATGTTCTTGACCCGGCCCCACGTCGGTCCTGTGCGGCCCGCGGCTCTGATTCCTGCGTGGCGTCGGAGCCGTGCCATTTCCCCGGTGCCGAAGGTCCCTGATCTCCCCGAGCGGTTGGGGCCTTCGTGCTGTACCTCGACGGCCTCGCGTATGCCGCGGAACACGGTCGCGACTCCGATGCCGAACCCTGCCGTCGGCCGGCAGCTCGCTGGTGGGCGAGTGCGTGCCGCCGTAGGGTGGCGCAGGAGTGGGTACGGTAAATAACGTGATCCTGCCTTCGGGCGTGGTCGGTGGTGTTTCGGACGGTGTCTGGCTTTGTGGGGGTTGGGTTGTCCGGTGTGACGTGTCGGGCGGTGCGGGGGCTTGCGGGGGCGGTGGAGCGGGTGGCTCCTCGGAGTGGGGTGTGGGAGGAGCGGTTGCCCGCGGTGGGGGTGAAGGTGTCGCGGGTGCGGGCGCGGCAGTTGTGGATGGTGGTGGGGATGTGGGAGCGGGCGTTGAGTTCGGAACGCCTGCGGGGGATCGGGGCCGGTCCGGTGCAGGGGCTGTTCGAGCGGCCCGTGTTGCGGGTGTTCTGGGACCTGGCGCGCGCGGGGGAGCTGCGTGCGCTGGAGCCCGGGCAGGGGCGTGAACGCACCTTGCCGGTGGCGACGTTGCGGATCGTGCGGGACTGCCTGGGGATCATGGCGGGGCTGGTGGTGCCCGAGGGGACCACGGTGTCGTTGCCTGTGGTGGAGCAGCCGGAACCCAAGGCGGTGGTACGGGTGGAGATGCTGGGGGAGGTGTACCGGGGACTGGTGGAGCTGGCCGCGGGGGGCCCTCTGGAGCGGGACGGCAAGACGTTGTCCTTCGAGGACCGTACGCGGCTGCTGGCCATGGTGTGTCTCGTACTGGACACCGGCGCGCGATCGGGGGAGCTCGCGGCGCTGCGCCTGGACGATCTGCCGCCCGGCCGTCGGACCGTCGGGCTGCGGCGCCGGCAGCAGAAAGCGTCGCCGAACCGTGCCGAGGAGATCGCCGAACTTGCCGGAGTCGCACCGTCGTCGGCGCGTGCGGTGCTGTGGGGCCAGGGCCACCGGCTCTCCGAGTCGCTGCGCCGTCGTGTCGAAGCCGCCCGGGACCAGCTCGAGCCGCTGCCCGACACCGAGTGGTACGCGCTACGGCCCGGCACCCAAGTGGCCCTGCGGCGCTGGTTCGAGGTGCGGGAACGGCTCGTGGAGCCCCTCCAAGGGGGACGTAACGCGCTGTGGGTCACGCTGGTCCCCACCAAGGCGGGGCCTCCCGGCATCACCCTGCGGCCCCAGGGGCTGACCCAGGCCTTCGCCCGCGGCATGACCGCGCTGAACTGGGTCATGGCCGGCCGGCCCGGCTGGGAGCCCATGCCGATCCGCATGGAGCAGCTGCGCCGCGCCCTCACTCCCGAACCCCTCCCCGTGCCCTGCACCGGTACCAGTAAATAACGTGATCCTTGCGCGCGGTCTGCTCCGCAGACTCATCGCGCCGTCGCTACGCGACGGTCGGCGGGTGCTTTCCCCGCCGCTCCGCGGCGAGCCCGCACACACGTCTTCGCCGCTCCGCGGCGAAACAGGGGGAGGGGAGTGGAAGGGGGACGGAAATCGCTTCTGTCCCGATCGGTTCGGTTCCGTACCGGAGCGCTCCGCGCTCCCGGGGGCACGGAGCGGGTGCCGGACTTCGATGCCGGGTGCGCCATGTCGGTGGGTTCCCCCCGTTGGTGGGTTCCCCTCTCTCCCCTGTGGGGGTGAGTTGAGGTACTGGCTGAGGTACCGACGGGTGAGTGGCCGGCCCAGGTACGGTCTCGGACCGTTTCGGTATCGGTAGGCGGACGGGCGGTGCACGGGCAGTGCCGCGAGCCCCTCGTCGGCACGCTCGCCGATCAGGGCGGTGACGCGACCGGCGGCAGCCAGGTCGTCGGCGGGGCCCTGCCGCAGCTGCGGGGGAGACGGGCCTCCCGCGCACAGTCCGCCGCCCGCGCCGTCCGTGACGCATACCTGCCGGGCCCGGACATGCTCCAGGGCGCCGCGGGTGGGCGTACCGCGCCGCCGGGCCGGTGTGATCGGCGAGGCGGTTCCGGAAGCGGCTGGCGGTGTGTCAGGGGTGTCGTGAGGGGCCCGCCAGGCCGTTCTCGTACGCCAGGACCACCAGGTGAACCCTGTCGCGGGCGTCGAGTTTCGCCAGGAGCCGGGTCACGTAGGTCTTGGCCGTCGCGATGCTGATGGTCAGCTCGCGGGCGATCTCGGTGTTGGTCAGGCCCGCGCCGATGAGGACGAGGACCTCCTTCTCCCGGTCCGTGATGCCCTGCAGCCGGCCCGTGGGCGCGGCGGTGGTCGACGGCGGCCGGGCGGTGAAGTTCTTGATGAGGCGCCGGGTGACTCCCGGCGCGATCAGCGCGTCCCCGGCGGCGACCACCCTGATGGCCCCGAGGATCTCCTCCAAGGCCATGTCCTTGACCAGGAAACCGGCCGCCCCGGCGCGTAGTGCCCCGTACACGTACTCGTCCTCGTCGAACGTCGTCAGGACGATGACCTGTGCCGCCGAGGGGCCCGCCGCGATCCGCCGGGTCGCCTCGATGCCGTCCATGCCAGGCATCCGGATGTCCATCACGATGACGTCCGGCGCCGCGTCCTCCGCGAGCCTGACCGCCTGCGCCCCGTCACCGGCCTCGCCGACGACCTCCATGTCATCGGCCTGGGCGATGACCATCTGCAGCGCGGTCCGCACCAGCGGCTGGTCGTCCACCAGCCCGACCCTGATCACCGCACACCCCGCTCGGCACCCGCGCCCACGCGTCCAACGCCCACGCGTCCCACGCCCACGCATCCCACGCCCACGCGTCCCACGGCGGCGCGGGTGCCGGCGGCGCGGGTGCCGGCGGCGCGGGTGCCGGAGGAAGGCAGGACAGGGTGGTGGTTCCCGGGGGCGCGGCGGGCGGGCGGTGGCTCGGGTGTGGCGGCGGGCATCCGTCCATCGTAGTGCGACCCGCCCCCGACCACCCTCCACCCGCGGCCACCCCTTGCGCCCACTCCCGCAGGCCCAACGTCACCGGTCCGGAAGCATGTTGACGGCGGAGCAGTTCCAGCAGTCCGCCTCCACCGGCAACAGGTACTGCTCCGCCCACAGCCCGGACGGCCTGTCCCACACGCTGTTCGTCTCGCCGCAGGTCTCGCACCGGTACTCGTCGTCCATGCCCCGCTCCCTTCTGCTCTGCGCAGGGCCGCGAGCCTGACAGCCACTCCGCCGGACGGACAGCGCCCCCGGGCGCAGTTGGACAGCCACACGAAGCATCCGCATCTCCCGCACCAAAAAGCCACTCCTGCCCCGCGGGGGCGGGGCAGCGACTCAAGAACCCCGCACCCACGGGGACTTCGGTCGCTGCACCGGAAGTGCATCCTCACAGGTCACGGGCCTGTCGGGGCGCGGCGAGCGACCGAAGCGACTCTCGTCTTCCATATATGGAAGCCATGAAGGAGTGTGCTGACGTCCTCATAGACCGGAACTTCGGTCGCTTCAGTCGCTGTCGAGGGGGCGCCGAACCGCTCCCAGCTGGGGTTTCGCCGCCTGAGCCGCGCAGCGACCGAGCGAAGTCCGGTCGCTGCGCGCGGCGGTGGCCGCAGCGATTTTGGCTGTGTTCTCGATCGACAAGCTGTTTTAGTCTGTGTTCACCGAAGGGTCGCTTCGGTCGCTCTGGGGGGATGCGGATGCTTGATGACCTGCGACGTCATCACACTGACGCATGGCGCGGCGCCATGCCCGGCAACACACGACTGGCCACCGCGCTGTGGTGCGCCGAGCAGGGCTGGCCGGTTCACCCCCTGCTCCCCGGGCGCAAGATCCCCCTGGCCAACTGCACCGCCTGCCGCACCCCGGGACACACACCCGTCGGCTGCCCCTGCCCCGCGGCCCACCGCTGGTGCCACGGCTTCCACGCCGCGACCCTCGACACCGACCGCATCACCCGCTGGTGGACGGACAACCCCCACCACGGAGTAGGCGTCGCCTGCGGCCCCGCCCGCCTGGTCGTCATCGACATCGACACCCACCCCGCACCCCCGCCCGCCCGCGACCGGATCTGGCCCGGAATCGAGATCGGCGACACCGTCGACCTCACCGGCCTCACCGACGGCTTCGACACCCTCGCCGTCCTCGCCGCCCTGCGCGGCCAGGACAACCCCGCCCACGACACCTCCACCCTGCGCGTACGGACACCCTCCGGCGGACTGCACCTCTGGTACCGCGCCGACGCCACACACCACTGGCGCTGCTCCTCGGGCAACAGCCCCCGGCGCGCCCTCGCCTGGCAGGTCGACATCCGCGCCCACGGCGGCTACATCGTCGCCCCCACGACCACCACCCCCACCGGCACCTACCAGCCCCTCGACGGCTCCCCGACCCCCGCCCCCCTGCCCGGCTGGCTCGCCGCCGAACTCGAACGCACCGGCCACCACCGCCCCCACATCCCCCACGTCCCGCACCCCCGCAGCCCCCGCCGGGCCCCCGCACGCGCCCAACAGGCCGTACGGGCCGCAGGCGCGGGACACCAGCGGATCAGAGGGATCATGACCACCGTCCTGCAGGAGATCGACGACTGCGGACGCGTCCACGACGGTGCCGGCTTCACCGCCGTCCTCAACCGGGCGGCCTACACCTTAGGAGGACTGGTGGCCTCCGGCCACATCACCCAGGACGCCGCCACCCAGGCCCTGCAGGACGCGGCCCACGCCGCCCGCCCCGGACAGGACCGGCGCTCCATGCAGATCATCGCCGGCGGCATGAGCGCCGGCCTGGCCCACCCCCTCACACCCGGCAGGCGCCGGTGAGCACCCCCACCACCCCGCCCCCCACCACCGGACCCGCAACAGACGTCTTCGACACCGGCGTCTTCGACGCACACACCGTCGCCGCCCAGATCCTCGCCCAGTCCGCCACCACCCCCCACCAGGACCCCGGCCCCCTCGCCGCCCACGGCACCGCCGGAGTCACCGACCAAGGCCTCCTCCCCGACACCCTCACCGACCGCGGCAACGCCAAACTCTTCGCCCGCCTCTACGCCCGCGACTACCGCTACGTCCCCGGACTCGGCTGGTACCGCTGGGACGGCTCCCGCTGGCAGGCCGACGAAGAGGAAACGGTCCTGTGGGCCGCGGGCGACCTCGCCGAAACCCTCGCCACCACCGACATCACCGGCCGCCACACCCCCCACACCCTCCTCCAGCACCGCCGCCGCGCCCTGTCCACCACCGGCATCAACGCCATGCTCGTCCAGGCCCGCAGCGCCCCCGGCATGACCCTCAACGCCGCCCTCCTCGACACCGACAGCTACGCCCTGTGCACCCCCGGCGGCATCGTCGACCTGCGCACCGGCCGCACCCGCCTGCCCGACCCCGACAAAGACTTCCACTCCCGCTCCACCACCACAGCCGCCGGCCACATGCCCACACCCCGCTGGCACCGCTTCCTCGCCGACACCTTCGGCGAGGACACCGACGGCCGACGGATGACGGACTTCCTCCAACTGTTACTCGGCTACTCCATCACCGGAGACGTCGGCGGCCAGGTCATGCCCTTCCTCTTCGGAGCCGGAAAGAACGGCAAATCCGTCCTCCTCGACGTCCTGATGAAACTCCTCGGCGACTACGCCGACGCCGCACCACCCGGCTTCCTCATGGCCCGCCCCTACGAAGGACACCCCACCGACCTCGCCGAACTCCACGGCCGCCGCGTCGTCGTCTGCAACGAGGTCCGCCCCGGCGACAAATTCGACGAAGCCCGCGTCAAACTCCTCACCGGAGGCGACCGCATCAAAGCCCGCCGGATGCGCCAGGACTTCTTCTCCTTCCAACCCACCCACAAACTCTGGCTCCTCGGCAACCACCGCCCCGAAGTCGGCACCGGCGGCTTCGCCTTCTGGCGCCGCATGCGACTCATCCCCTTCGAACGCGTCGTCAGCGACGAACGCAAGGTCGACAACCTCGCCGACATCCTCGTCACCGAAGAAGGCCCCGGCATCCTCGGCTGGCTCATCGACGGCGCACGCCGCTACCTCTCCGGCGACCGCGACCTCACCGGCCCCGAACAGATCCGCGTCGCCACCACCTCCTACGCCGAGACCGAGGACCACACAGGCCGCTTCTTCGAAGAACGGTGCACCCTCGGACATCACCACCGCGCCGAACAAGCACGCCTGTACGATGCCTACAAAAAGTGGTGCCAGAGCGAAGGGGCCCCGGCCATCACCTCACGCGCCTTCGCGCAACGCGCACGCGAACTGGCCGGCCTGACCTCACCCAAGGAGATGGTCCTGTCGAACTCGCGAAAGTACTATCCGGGCATCGGTCTGCTCGCCGACGCGGAGGCCCCATGAGCTCCCTGATCACCAACGACGAACTCACCCACGAGCACGACATCGTCTGGCTCGAACCCGTCGACACCCTCGACTACGTACGCCAGTCGCTCGACCGGCTCCCCACCCGCCGCGGCAAACCGCCCTACCACCGCGACGGCCGCATGATCGGCTACGCCACCCTCACCCCCCAGGCCAAGGCCTCACGCGCCTCCGGAACCTTCCTGCGCCGCGTCTTCTGGCTCACACCCAACGACCGCGACACCACCCCCGACGGCCTCTACACCAACTGCACCCCCGCCGAAGCCGTCGACCCCCGCACCGTCAGCGCCCGCGAGAAAGGCCGCAAAACCCCCCGCTCCGAAGGCGACCGGCACGACCGCCCCACACCACCACCACCACCCGCCTAGACCCTCTCTTTCGGACCTCGACGGATTCCGGTCACCAAAGGCCTTCGACCCGGACCCTAGGGTGCAGGCGGGCCTGCGTGGTGAGGGCGGCCGCAAGGGGGCGGGGTCATCGACCGACGATCGGATGATCCGGAAGGGACGCCCTAGCCCCCCGCCGGCCCGCTCCCCCCACACCCCCGCCCCACCGGCAGCGTCGCCGCCACCCGGAAGCCCCCCGACGGCACACCACCCGCCGAGAACTCACCACCCAACAAAGCCACCCGCTCACGCATCCCGATGAGCCCGTACCCCACCCCCACCCGGTCCGAAGGACCCGACCCGCCGTCCGTGACCTCGACCCCCAGCTCACCGGACCCGAAGGCGATCACCACACGGCACGCACCCGTCCCCGCATGCCGGACGACATTCGTGACCGACTCCTGCACGATCCGGAACGCCGCGAGATCCACCTCCTGCGGCAACGGCCGGCGCTCCCCCTCCCAGCACACCTCCACCCGCACCCCCGCACCCCCGGCCTCCGCCGCCAGCCGCTCGACCCCACCCAGCCCCTCCGGCGGATCCAACGGCGCCGCCGCGCCCCCGCCCTCGGCCTCCCGCAGCGCCCCCAGCATCCGGCGCAGCCCCGCCAGCGCCTCACGGCCCGCACCCTCCACCGCCACCATCGCCGCACGCGCCTCATCAGGCCGCGCCTCCACCACCCGCGCCGCCGCCCCCGCCTGCAACGCGATGATCCCGATGCTGTGCGCCACGCTGTCATGCAACTCCCGCGCGATCCGCAGCCGCTCACCGGCCACCGCACCCGCCGCGACCCGCTCGGAGAACTGCCGCCGCACCTCCTCCTCGTACCTACGCGACTGGTGCACCGACCGGCCCGCCAGCCACGCCACCACCACCGTCAGCGCGACATACGGCTCCGACGCCGTCCCCGTCTCCACACCGCTGCCCCACCTCACCCCCGCGAACACACCGAGCACCACCAACGCCGCCCCCGCGACAGGCAACGACACCCGCGGCGCGCGCACCGCCGCCACCAGGGCGACCGCCACGTCCACCGCCAGGAACTGCAGCACCGGCAGCTCGTCGAGCCCCCACGCCCCGGCATACGCAACCGTCCCCGCCAGCAGCAACGCCGATCCCACCCACGGCCGGCGCATCAGCACCGCACACCCGCCCCACGCCGCCGGCACCGCGAACACCAGCAGCAACTGCCCCCGCAACCCGCCCAACGCGTCGGCGACCGGCCGGGGATCAGCACCCCCCACCCCCCGCCCCGACCACACCAACGGAGCCAACGCCGCCAGCGACCACAGACCACCCGCCCACCAACCCGACGGCACCTGACAAAACACAGCACGGTACGAGAAGGACATGAACGGATCGTAACCACGCGGCCCCGCCCGCCGGATCGACCCACCGCCGTACAACCAGGGATGACACCACTGTTCAAACGGTGTCACCCTGGGAGTGATGACGCCCCGCGCGGCCCTCGCCATGATGAAGCACATGATCGAAGCAAGGGAACTCACCAAGCGCTACGGACAGAAGACCGCGGTCGACAGCCTCAGTTTCACCGTCGAACCGGGCCACGTCACCGGCTTCCTCGGCCCCAACGGCGCGGGCAAGAGCACCACCCTGCGCATGATGCTCGGACTGCACCGGCCCACCAGCGGCTCCGTCACCGTCAACGGCCGGCCCTACACCGACCGCGCCCGCGGCATGCGCGACGTGGGAGCCCTGCTCGACGCCCACCACGTCCACGGCGGCCGCACCGCCCGCGCCCACCTCGCCTCCCTTGCCGTCAGCAACCGGCTGCCCCGCCGCCGCATCGACGACGTCCTCGAAGAGGTCGGCCTCGCCGACGCCGGCAACCGCCGCATCGCCGTCTACTCCCTCGGCATGAAGCAACGCCTCGGCATCGCCACCGCACTGCTCGGCGACCCGCCCGTCCTCCTCTTCGACGAGCCCCTCAACGGCCTCGACCCCGAAGGCGTCAAATGGGTCCGCGGCCTCTTCCAGCGCCTCGCCGCCGAAGGACGCACCGTCTTCGTCTCCAGCCATCTCATGTCCGAGATGGAGAACACCGCCGACAGCCTCGTCGTCGTCGGCAGGGGCCGGCTCATCGCCGCCGAGAGCCTCAAGGAATTCGCCGCGCGAGGCACCCAGCGCAGCGTCACCGTCCGCACCCCCAAGGCCGCCGCGCTGCACCCCCTCCTCAGCGACGCCGGCGCCACCGTCGAGACCCACCCCGACGACGCCCTCACCGTCCGCGGCATGAGCGCACCCCACATCGGCGACATCGCCTTCCGCCACATGATCCCTGTCCACGAACTCACCAACAACAACGCATCCCTCGAGTCCGCCTTCATGGAACTGACCGCCGACAGCGTCGAGTACGTGGCAGGAGAAGCCCGATGACCCTCACCTCCACCGCCCCCGCCACCCCCACCGGCACCTCCCGCAAGCCCGACCCCGAGCCCACCCCCCGGGCCCGCTTCACCGACCTCGTCGCATCCGAGTGGATCAAGGTGTGGTCGCTGCGCTCCACCGCGTGGACCATCGCCGTCGGCACCCTCGCCATCATCGGCTTCAACGTCTTCACCACCTACGACGACTACAGCAACTGGCCCGCCTGGAGCGCCCAGGAAAAGGCCGACTTCGCCCCCAACTGGGCCATGCTCGACTCCTTCACCGACGCCGCCCTGCTGTGTCTGCTGCTCATCGCCAGCGCCATGGGCGCACTGAGCGTCGTCGGCGAGTACACCACCGGCCAGATCCGCACCACCTTCACCGCCGTCCCCAACCGCAGCGCCGTCATGGCCGCCAAGGTCGTCGTCGTCGGCGTCGTCACCACCGGACTCGGCCTCCTCGCCGCGGGCGGCTCCTTCTGGTCGACCCAGGCCATCCTGTCCGCACGCCACACCGGCCTCTCCCTGACCGACCCCGGCGTCCTGTCCGCACTCGCCGCCTGCGTCCTGGCCGCCCCCCTCGCCGCCCTCGTCGGCATGGCCGTCGGCACGATCATCCGCTCCAGCGCCGCCACCATGGGAACCAGCTTCGCCCTGCTCCTCCTCGTCCCCATGGGCGTCAGCGACGACCGCTACAGCTCCGCCGTCATCGACCACACCCTGCCCTACAGCGCCTGGACCCGACTGATGCAGCTCGCCGACAAGCCCGCGCACTACCCCTGGTCCGCCGAGGGCGCGTGGAGCGTCTACGCCGTCTGGGCCGTCGTCGCCGCCGCGATCACGATCTTCGCCGTCAAACGCCGCGACCAGTGACACCCGCACCCGCGCACGAAGAAGCCGCTGCCACGCGAAACGGCAGCGGCTTTCCCGTACGCCCACACGCCCACACGCCCGTACGCCCACACGCCCGTACGCCCGTGCACGGCGCCGCCGTCCGGACCCCGGCCTGAACACGTACCGGTCACGCCCCCGGATTTCTAGGATGACGACCACCGCGACCGCCACGGCCGCCACGAGCGGTGCACCCCCGCATGCCGGCGGACACCCCGCAGGAGCACACCCCCCTCCTCCCTTTCCCGCTCCTCTCCTCGCGGAGGCACCGTGCACCCACCCGACGCCTACGAGCGCATCACCGCCCTCCTGACCGCCCGCCCCGACGCGTACCGGATCATCCGGCACCCACCCGAAGGGTCCACCGAGGCCGCCAGCGCACTGCGCGACCACCCCCTGGAACAGGCCGCGAAATCCCTCGTCGTCCGCGTGGCCACCGGCAAACGCTCCCGCCGCTACGTCCTGGCCGTCGTCCCCGGCGACCGCCGGGTCGACCTCACCGCCCTCGCCGCCCGCTACGGCGGGCGCGCCGCCAACTTCGCCGAACGGACCGTCGCCGAACGCCTCACCCGCAGCGTCAGCGGCTCCATCGCCCCCTTCGCCTTCAGCCGCGAACTCGACCTCCTCGTCGACGACGGCCTGCTCGTCCACGACGAGATCTACTTCAACGCCGGACGCCTCGACCTGTCCGTCGCCCTCGCCGTACCCGACTACCTCGAAGTCGCCATGCCTGCCGTGGCACCCATCGCCGCACCCGTGGCGGCCTGAGAACCACCCCCCACCGGTGTTCAACCGCCACCACCACCGCGGTTGAACACCCCCACCCAGGGGGACAGGGGGACACCGGCGTACCCCGGCGCACCCCCGATTCGACCGCCTGTTCAACCCGCCACCACCCGGCGCGTATTGATCGTCACCCGCACCGCCGGTCATTCTGCTGCGGCAGGCACGTCCGAAAACACACCCGGCGTCCCCGCACTCCTTCTCCTTTTCTCACGGTCCGCTGTGCGTCACGGGCATGCGCGTGCCCCCAGGCGGTCCTCTTCCTTGGCTCTCCTGGAGGGAAAGCACCCATGGCTGACGAACAGCTGTACCTGCGGTCGAAGGCGATCATTGAGCCGCTCGTGGACCGCTTCTTCGCCTGGCCCTACACGATCGCGCCGGTCCAGGCCGCGATGAACCTGGCCTTCCTCCAGGTCCCGCTCCTCGAGTCCTACCTGCAGTCCCCGCAGGTCCACGTCGCGGCCAGCAACAACCCCGAGCTCCGCGGCGGCTACTTCATCAACATCCCCGAGGAGCGCGCCGACGAGGTGCGCGACCTGCTCGCCACCATCAAGCGCGACCGCGCCGACATGCTCCGCTTCGCCCACGCCATAGCCGCCGGCCAGGAGATCCTGCGCGCCAACGCGACCGGCTTCGACCTGACCCCGCTCTACCCGAAGCTCCCCACCGAGCTCGCCGGCCTCGTCGAGCTCGCCTACGACACCGACAACCAGGCGCAGATGCGCTTCCTCGAGCCGGTCGTCTACAAGAGCGACGTCTACCAGGAGCAGCGCCAGTCGGTGCAGCTCTCCCTGGAGACGGGCATCGAGCGCCCGTTCATCCTCAGCACCCCGCGCCTGCCCTCGCCCGACGTCCTCGAGCTGCAGATCCCCTTCCGCCACGAAGGCCTCGCCGAGCTCTTCAAGAGCCGCGTCCACCCCACGACCCTCGCGCACCTGCGCGACGCGCTCGGCCTGGACGACGCGCAGACCGCGCAGCTGCGGACCCTGCTCACCGACAAGCCGAGCCTGTCCGAGGACCGCCACATCGAAAGCGGCGGCCGCATCCGCTACTTCGGGCACGCCTGCCTCGTCCTGCAGACACCCGAGGCCGCCATCGTCACCGACCCGTTCATCAGCGCGGACAGCGACAAGACGGACCGGTACACGCTGGACGACCTGCCCGACTACATCGACCTCGTCCTCATCACCCACGGCCACCAGGACCACATCGTCCTGGAGACGCTGCTGCAGCTGCGCGGCCGGCTCGGCGCCATCGTCGTCCCGCGCTCCTCGCGGGGCAACCTCGCCGACCCCTCCATGGCGCTGATGCTCCGCAACCAGGGCTTCACCGTCATCGAGGTCGACGACTTCGACGAGGTGCCCTTCCCCGGCGGCAAGATCACCGCCACCCCGTTCCTCGGCGAGCACTGCGACCTCGACATCCGCGCCAAGTCCACCTACTGGGCGGAACTGGCCGGCAAGAAGGTCTTCATCGGCGCCGACTCCTCCGGCATCGAGCCGGCCCTCTACCGCTACATGACGGACCACCTCGGCCGGGCCGACATCGCCTTCCTCGGCATGGAGTGCGACGGCGCGCCGCTGACCTGGCTCTACCAGGCGCTGCTGACCATCCCGGTCACCAAGAAGATGAGCAACTCCCGCAAGCTCTCCGGCTCCAACGCCGAGCAGGCCGCCGCGATCATGACCGAGCTCGGCGCCAAGGAGGCCTACGTCTACGCGATGGGCGAGGAGGACTGGCTCGGACACGTCATGGCGACCACGTACACGGAGGACACCTACCAGATCAAGCAGATCGAGGAGTTCCTGACCTGGTGCAAGGAGCGCGACATCCCCGCCGGCCACCTCTTCAAGCAGCAGGAGTGGCGCTGGTGACCCGCCCGCCCGGCCCCCACCCGGCCGGAACCGGTCCCCGACGCCCGTCCGACCCGGACCGCATCCCCACCTGAGCGCATCCGACCCCGACCGCAACCGAACCCGATCGAGCACGGCCCGGCGCGGGGCACCCAGGCACAGCCCAGGGTGTCCCGCCCGGCCGTCGACACACACGTCACACCGCATCCGCCTTGAGGAGGCCGCTCCATGGTCGTGCAGGACATCGCGTACGTAGAGCTGTTCACCAAGGACAAACGCTCGACCACCGACTACTTCGTCTCCGCCCTCGGCTTCACCCGGGTCGCCGACTCCGTCGAGGTCGACCGCAGTTCCATCCTGCTGCGACAGGGCGACGTCCAGGTCGTCGTCACCACCGGCCGAGCCACCTGGAAGTTCTGTGACGAACACGGCGACGGCATCGCCGACATCGCCATGACCTGCGACGACGTCACCGCCACCCGCGACGCGGCCCTGCGCGCCGGCGCCAGGACCGAGACCTCCCCCCGCGGCGACACCGTCGTCAGCGGCTTCGGCGACGTCGTCCACACCCTCGTCCCCGCACCCGCTTCCGCCGCCGACCGGCTGCCACCGCGCCGCACCTGGGTCCCCCTCGACGGACCGCACCACCCGCCCGGCCGCGTGCAGTCCCTCGACCACATAGCCGTCTGCCTCTCCGGCGGCACCCTCGACCCGTACGCGCGCTTCTACCAGGACGGCTTCGGCCTCGACCGCTTCTACTCGGAGTACGTCAGCGTCGGCGACCAGGCGATGGACTCCATCGTCGTCCGCAACCCCCGCGGCGGCGTCACCTTCACCCTCGTCGCACCGGACCCCGGCAAGCACACCGGCCAGCTCGACGCGTTCCTCGAACGCAACGGCGGCCCCGGCGTCCAACACCTCGCCTTCCTCGTCGACGACATCATCCCGGCCGTACGGGAGTGCAAGCAGCGCGGCGTCGACTTCCTCACCACCCCCGACGCCTACTACGACGTCCTCGCCGACCGCTTCCCCGACCTGCGGGCCATCGTCGGCGAACTCCGCGACACCCAGGTCCTCGCCGACCGCGACGAATGGGGACACCTGCTGCAGCTGTTCAGCCGCTCCCCGCACGAACGCAACACCCTCTTCTACGAACTGATCCAGCGCCAGGGATCGCGCGGCTTCGGCAGCTCCAACATCCGCGCCCTGTACGAAGCGGTGGAACGCGAGCGGCTGACCGCCGGATGAGCCCCGCAGACCGCCCACCCACCGCCGCCGACCGTCCGCTGACCCTGGCCGACTACGCGACGGCGGCGCGGCCGCGCTTCACGCCGGCCGTCAAGGACTTCCTGGAAGGCGGCGCGGGCGACGAACGCACCCTCGCCGCCAACACCGCCGCCTTCGACGCCGTCCACCTGCACCCACGCGTCCTGGCCGGACACCAGGCACCGGACACCACGACCCGGATCCTGGGCCGCGACTGGGCGGCCCCCCTCGCGATCGCCCCGATGGCCTACCACGCCCTGGCCCACCCCGAGGGCGAGGTCGCCACCGCCCGCGGCGCGGGGGCCGCGGGCGTCCCGCTGACCGTCAGCACCTTCGCCGGCCGCACCTTCGAGGACATCGCCGCCGCCGCCACCTCCCCGCTGTGGCTGCAGGTGTACTGCTTCCGCGACCGGGGCGTCACCCGGACGCTGATCGAACGCGCCGAACGGGCCGGCTTCGAAGCCCTCGTACTGACCGTCGACGCGCCACGCCTCGGCCGCCGGCTGCGCGACCTGCGCAACGGCTTCGAACTCCCCGAAGGCATCGCACCCGCCAACCTCACCGGCGACGGATTCCACTCGCCCGGCGCACACGCGCTCGCCGAGTTCGACCCCGCCCTGGACTGGTCCGTCCTCGCCTGGCTGCGCACCGTCAGCTCCCTGCCGATCCTCCTCAAAGGCGTCCTCACCGCGCAGGACGCCCGGCGGGCCACCGCCGAGGGCGCGCAGGGCATCGTCGTCTCCAACCACGGCGGACGCCAGCTCGACGGGGCCCCGGCCACCCTCACCGCGCTGCCCGCCGTCGCCGAGGCCGTCGACCGTGCCTGCCCCGTCCTCCTCGACGGCGGCGTACGCCGGGGCACCGACGTCCTGACCGCGCTCGCGCTCGGCGCCGATGCCGTCCTCCTGGGCCGGCCCGCCCTGCACGGACTGGCCGTCGCCGGAGCCGACGGCGTTGCCGACGTGCTCGGCATCGTCCGCGACGAACTGACCGACGCCATGGCCCTGACCGGCACCGGGACGGTGACGGACGCGGGCCCCGCCCTCGTGACCCCCGCCCTCCTGACGGCCGGGCCCGCTCACGTCAGGCCCCCCGTCGCCGCTCCCGCCGGCACCGGGCTGCGGACGCGGGACCTCCACGCCAGCGTCTCGGACCCCGTCCTGGACACGATGAACTTCCTCAACGAGATCACCACCCGCTACCCCGACGCCGTCTCCTTCGCACCCGGACGCCCCTACGAGGGCTTCTTCGACACCGAGCAGATCTTCACCTACCTGCGCCACTACGTGGACCACCTGCACCAGCAGGGCAGCACACCCGAGCAGATACGCACGACGCTCTTCCAGTACGGGCCCACGAGCGGACACATCCGCGAGCTGATCGCCGACTCGCTGCGCAAGGACGAGGGCATCGACGTCCCGCCGGAGGCCGTCGTGGTCACCGTCGGCGCCCAGGAGGCGATGCTGCTCGCCGTCCGCGCGCTGATCACCGGCCCCGACGACGTCCTGCTGGCCTCCAGCCCCTGCTACGTCGGTATCACGGGCGCCGCCCGGCTCCTCGACATCACCCCCGTCGCCGTCGAGGAGGACGAGGACGGCGTACGGGTCGACCGCCTCGCCGCCGCGATCGACGCCGAACGCGCCCGGGGCCGCAGGCCCCGCGCCTTCTACGTCATCCCCGACCACTCCAACCCCTCCGGCGCCACCCTGTCCCTCAAGGCACGCCAGGAACTGCTCGACCTCGCCGAACGCGAGGACATCCTCCTCCTGGAGGACAGCCCCTACCGGCTGGTCAGCCCGGGGGAGCGGCTCCCGACGCTGAAGGCACTGGACCGCAACCACCGCGTGGTGCACATCGGTTCGCTCTCCAAGACGCTGTTCCCCGGTGCCCGCGTCGGGTTCGCCGTCGCCGACCAGCCCGTCACCGACGAAACGGGCCGCACCACGGTCCTCGCCGACGCGCTCAGCAAGATCAAGTCGATGGTGACGGTCAACACCTCGCCGATCAGCCAGGCCCTGGTGGCCGGCATGCTGCTCACGGCGGACGGCCGGGCCGGCGCACTCAACACGGCCACCGCCGCCTACTACGGGGACGCGATGCGCGTCACTCTCGACGCCCTCGAGGACGCCTTCCCGCCGCAGGAGCGCACCGCGCTCGGCGTGCGCTGGAACGAACCGGGCGGAGGCTTCTTCCTCTCCCTCACCGTTCCCTTCCGCACCGACGAGGCCGCACTCACCCAGGCGGCCGAGGAGTTCGGCGTCATCTGGACCCCCATGGCGTACTTCCACCCCCAAGGAGGCGGCGAACACGCCCTGCGGCTCTCCGTCAGCTACCTGACGCACGAGCAGATCAAGGACGGCATCGGCCGCCTGGCCCGCTTCACCAGAGCCAGGGCCGCGACGGACCGACGATGAGGGACGGCGGTGGCCCCCTCCCCTGTGGGGAGGGGGCCACCGCCGTCCCTCATCGGGTCCGACGCAGTCCGACGCTGTCCGAGGGACTGCGCACGGGCTCAGTGGTCGCCCACCGGCACCTGCCGCGGATCCCGGGCCAGCGGCCACGGAGCCATCCGCGGATCGGGGATCGGCTTGGCATCGGTCCGCGCCTCCGCCGTCTCGAAACCCCGCGCGAGATAGTTCCGCACGGCATGACGGTGATCCAGCGTGCTCGTCCGCAGATACACGTACCGCGCGGGAAGCGCCTCGGGCCCGCCCCACTCCACACCACCGCGCCAAGCCCGTTCCACGCAGGCCGTCAGCAGGACGCCGCCCAGGCCACGCCCGTAGAACTGGGGCAGCAGCCCGAACAGCACCACCTCCACCCCGCCGTCCGGCTGCGCCTCCAGCTCGAAGAAGCCCGCCACCGTGCCCTGCACCGTGGCGATCCACGTCGCCACCGACGGCCGGTGCACCCAAGCGCGCCACGTCTCGTGGCTCCACGAGAAACGGTCCGTCCAACACACGTGGGACCCGACGGCCGCGTACAGGGCCCGGCTCAGATCGACCGACGGCACCTGCGAACGCTCCACCCGCATCTCGGTCTGCGACCGGGCCGGCCTCAGCTGCTCGGGCGAGGACATCCGCAGCGTCCACGTCGTGACGTCCTGCCGGACGATCTTCGCCCCGGGACCCGGATCGACGTGCTCAGGCTGGTTCATGGCGCGGCCTTACGTGAAAGGGGCGGAAGAAGAAGGACGGGCGGGGCGGGTGGCGGCGCGCGCCCGAGGTCAGTGCTTGTCGAGGAACTCGATGATCGCGTCGTTCACGGCCCGCGGACGCTCCAGGTTCCCCAGATGCCCGCAGTCCGCGATCTCCACGTGGTCGCACCCGGGAATGGCGTCAGCCACCTCGGCCACCAGATGCGGAGGGCAGATGAGGTCGTCCGAGAAGGCGATCGTGCGGCACGGGACCCCGATGGAACGCAGCACCCCGCGCCGGTCGCCGGCCCGGTCGACGCCGGCCTGCCCGCCACCGCCGACGCCACCGCCGGTCAGCTCGAAGATCTCCAGCCAACTCCGCGCCGACGTGTCGTCGTTGAGCGTGGCGGGGGAGAGCATCTCCAGGACGGTCCGCATCGCCTCGTACTTCGGTGGCAGCCGCACCCCGCTCTCCCGCAGCGCGAGATCCGCCTCGGTCAGCGCCCGCCGGGTCGCGTCCGAGCGCGCACGGGTGGCGATGAGCACGGCAGAGCGCACCAGGTGCGGATACTGCGCCGCCAGCTCCTGCGCGATCATCGCGCCCATCGACGTACCGACGATCCGGCAGGGACCGATCCCCAGAGCCTCGATCAGGCCCTTGGTGTCGGCCACCATGTCGGCCAGCGTGTACATGCCCTCGGGCGCGTCGGAGGCGCCGATGCCCCGATTGTCGAAGATCACCGTCTCGTAGCCGGCCGCGTTGATCGCCGGTGTCTGGTGCGTCGTCCACACGTGCCCGGCGGCGCCCGAGCCCATGACGAGCAGCACCGGCTCGCCGCTGCCCTGACGCCGGTAGGAGAGCCGGATCCCGTTGGAGGTCACATACGGCATGACATGCCTCCGGTCACAGTCTCGGTGCGCAAGGGGAACTCCAGGTCGTCCGGGACGAAGTCGTCGCAGTCAGCGGGCACAAGAGGCAGCGCGGGACGTCACCGGCCGCGGCGGCACGGCCATGCCGCACACCGCGCGTACGGCGCCGGCCACAGCGGGGCGGCCACCCGGGGCCACGGCCCCCGGCCGTGCCGGACGGTCCACCATGACACCGCCACGACCCGCCGATCAACGCCGTTCAACGAAGACGACCGCGCGGTTGAACAGCGCGTTGACCCGCACCGGTGGGCCGCGCTCATAGTGGGCGTCCGGCCGCGCCCGTCGGGCGGCCCGCAGCGGCCGGAGCCGGGGCCCTGGCCCCGCGCGGCTCCCGGCCCCGCCTTCGACAGACCCCCGCCCGGCGGGGCCCGGGAGCACGGCCCGCCCCACCGCCCCGACGACGCCCGGTCACGCGTATCGAGTCAGGAGCCGAGGAGCCCAGCCATGAGCGACACCACAACGAGCACCAGCACACCCGTCACCGGCACCGCCTGGAGCCCGCTCGTCGTACGCCCCGAGGGCGGTCCGACCGGCGCCGAAGGAGTACGCGACCGGCTGGCGGCCCTCGGGGACCCCGGGGACCTCCTCGCACGCGAGAAAGCACTGGTCTTCCGGGACTTCGACGTGCCCGAAGAGGACGTCGAGACGGTGATGGACCTGCTGCTGCCCAACCGGCTCGGCTACCTGCACGGCACCTCGCCCCGCACGCAGCTCGGCGGCAACCTCTACACGTCGACCGAGTACCCCCAGCACATGACGATCGCGATGCACAGCGAACTGTCGTACAGCCACCGGTGGCCCGAGCGGCTCTTCTTCTACTGCGCCACCACCCCCGGAGGCGGCGGCGCCACACCCGTCGCCGACGGCGCGCGCTGGCTCGCCGCCCTGGACGCCGAGGTCCGCGAGGCCTTCGCCGGCGGCATCCGCTACACCCAGAACCTGCACGACGGCATGGGCCTCGGCCGCAGCTGGCGCCAGACGTTCGAGACCGACGACCGCGCCGAGGTCGAAGCCTTCCTCAAGGCGGGGGAGTTCACCTGGCACTGGGACACCGACGGCGGCCTGCGCATGACCAGCCCCGTCCGCCCCGCCACCGTCCGGCACCCCGTCACCGGCACCGAGGTCTGGTTCAACCAGGCCGACCACTTCCACCCCGCCGCCCTCGGCGACGAGACCGCCCGCGAACTGGCACAGATCCTGCCCCCCGAGGAACTGCCCCAGTCCGTCACCTTCGCCGACGGCAGCCCCATCCCCGACGCGTACATCCTCCACATCCACGACCGCGGCCTGAAGACGGCCGTCGACGTGGACTGGCGCAAGGGCGACCTCATGGTCATCGACAACGTCGCCACCGCCCACGGCCGACGCCCCTACACCGGCGACCGCAGGGTCCTGGTCGCCATGTCCGGCTGACCCCCACGCACACACACGCGCACACGCGAGCGGGGCGCCCACCTCCACGGTGGGCGCCCCGCTCGTATACGCGGTTCAGGAGGCCTTCAGGCGCACCGGAAGCAGCTCGGGACCGTTCACGACGATCGAATCCAGCAGCTTCGGCTCACCGTCCAGCTCGATGCGCACCCCCCGCTTCACCAACTCACCGTACAGAAGCCGCAGTTCCACCCGCGCCAGCATGCTGCCCAGACAGAAGTGCTCACCGAACCCCAGCGACAGATGACGGTTGGGGGAGCGCCGCACGTCGAACACGTCCGGTGCGTCGAACACCGTCTCGTCCCGGTTCGCCGACGGCAGCCAGAACACCACCTTGTCGCCGGCCTCGATCCGCCGGTCATGGATCCGCACCGGCCTCACGGCCGTACGCATGATGTGCGTGGCCGTCGACGTCCAGCGCAGCACCTCCTCGACCGCGGACGGCAGCAGCGCCGGATCCCCACGCACCGCACTCCACTGCTCCGGATGCTCCAGGAGCGCGAGCATCCCCCCGGCCGCGGCGATCCGGGTGTTCTCCGTACCGCCGACCAGCAGGTTGTCGCAGTTCAGGATCACGTCGTCGGGACTCAGCCGCTCACCGTCCACCACCGCCGTCGCCAGGACGCTCACCAGGTCGTCCCCCGGGTTGCGCGCCTTGTCGGCCTGCAGGGTCTCGAAGTACCCCAGGATGTCCAGGTGCGCGAAGCGCCGCGCGAGCGGATCGCCCGCCGCGAACGCCTGGCTCGTCAGGTCGTACAGACGCTCCCAGTCCGACTCGGGCACCCCCATCATCCGGCAGATCACATAGAGCGGGATCCGGGCCGCGACATCGGCGACGAAGTCACAACTGCCCCGCTCCAGCGCCGCCTCGACCACCCCTTCGGCGATCGACGCCATCTCCGCCTCCAGCGAGCGGACCGAGCGGACGGCGAACCAGCCGTCGACCAGGCCCCGCAGCTGCTTGTGACGGGGCGCGTCGGTGAGGGCCAGCGTCCGCCCACCGCCCGGGTCCGCCCCGTGCTCGGCCGGCCGCAGCAGGATCCCCTGCGCCGAACTGAACGTCTCCGCGTCCCGGTAAGCCGTACGGATGTCCTCGTAACGCGTCAGGGACCAGAAACCCGGAAGCTCCCCCGGCCGGTGCCAGTGCACCGGATCGTTGGCACGCAGCCAGGCCCATTGCGAAAAAGGATCGCCACGGGAATAGAGTTCCGGATCCACCAGATCGATGTGCGGCGCTGAATCGGGCATACGGGTGCCTCGCAGTGAAAGCGGGAAGGGGAGAGAAGCCATAGGCGCCATTCACCGTCCCAAAAGTCGCCGCACCCCGTCAAGCTCCGCCCCTGACCTGTGAAGCAGCCGTTCAACTGCCCTTCCCACACAGTTGAACGCACCCCCGACGTACGTTGATCCGCCACCGGGGCTCGGTCATAGTGGGTCGCCGCGCCAATGCTCGATGAAGACGAATTCTCAGGTCGCAGCTTTGTTCAACAGGAGCTGGGCGGTCATGCGCGTGCCCCGGTTGAGGCAGCCCGTGCTGTTCCAGTCGACGATTCAAACGATTGGAGTGCGTGGGCATGACCAAGAACGAGGGCGAGTTCATCGAATTGATGGGCGGACAGCTCGGCATCTGGTATGCACAGCAGCTCGCCCCCGAAAACCGGTCATTCTTTCTCGCCGAGTACATCGAGATCCACGGACCCGTCGACCACGCCCTGCTCCTGCGCGCGGCCGAACTGCGGATCCGCGAGACCGAGACGGTACGCCTGCGCCTGAAGACCGTCGACGGCACCCCCGTCCAATACCTCCACGACGCAGCCGACTACCCCGTGCAGGCCGTCGACCTCAGCGGCGAGAGGGACCCCCGCGCCGCCGCCCGCGCCTGGATGGACGCCGACCTGCGCACTCCCGCCGAACTCGACGGCGGAGCGCTCCACAACGCCGCGATCATCACGCTGGACGAGGAACTCCACTACTGGTACATCCGCGTCCACCACCTCGTCTTCGACGGCCAGAGCGGCGTCGTCGCCGCCGCCCGCGGCGCCGAGATCTACGCCGCCCTCCTCGAAGGCCGCGACCCCGCCGAAGGCGCGCTCGCCCCCTTCTCCGTCCTGCACGAGGACGACCGCGCCTACCGCACCTCCGCGCAGTACGAACAGGACCGGCTCTACTGGCTCGACCGCCTCGCCGGCCACCCCGCCCTGGACGGAGGCGACGCCTACAAGTCCCGCCGCGCCCAGCACGCCCCGCTGCGGCACACCGACGGCATCGACACCGACGCGGCCGACAGCCTCAAGCACGGCGCACGCCGCCTCAGAACCAGCTTCCCCGGCCTCATGATCGCCGCCGCCGCGCTCTACCAGCACCGGGTCAGCGGCGAACAGGAGATCACCGTCGGCCTGCCCGTACGCGCCCGAGGCGACCGCCACACACTCACCGTCCCCGGCATGACCTCCAACATCCTGCCCCTGCGCCTGAGCATCGGCCCCCGGACCACGGTCGAGGACCTCGTACGCCAGACCTCCCACGCCGTCCGCGAGGGAATGAAGCACCAGCGCTACCGCTACCGCGACATGCTCGGCGACCTCAAGATCACCGACGGCGACCTGTGCGGCCTCCACATCAACGTGATGGCTTTCGACTACGACCTGCGGTTCGGCACCTGCCCCACCGTGACCCACAACCTGTCCACCGGCCCCGTCGACAACCTCCGCATCGACATCTACGACCGCGGCGGCATGCAGATCAACATCGACGCCAACCCCGACGCCCACGACCTCGACGCGGCCGCCGCCCTCTCACGCCACTACCTCAACGTCGCCACCTGGCTGGCCCACGCCGAACCCACCGCCCTCGCCGCCCACGCCGACCTCCTCGACGAGGGGGAGCGGGGTCGGGTGTTGGTGGAGTGGAACGACACGGCCGCGGAGCGGGTTCCGGGTTCGTTGGTGGATCTGTTCGAGGCG
>NZ_QGGZ01000018.1 GCF_003148825.1 Streptomyces sp. CG 926 | reverse complement strand
TCTCCTCGGCTCGCGCGGTACGGCATGTCTCGGCTGTACCCGGTGGTGCGCGCTCGTCCTGCGGGGACACTCCGCCGTGTCCCCGCCCCACGGCGATGCGTTCGACAGTGCCCCGGAATCACCCCGACGCGTGGGGAGCGGGGACGGGGAGGGGTGTCCCCGCAGGACGAGCGCGCAACCACCGCCCGCAACCGAGACGTGCCCGCATCGCGCGAGCCGAGGAGACACCCCTCCCCGGCCCCGCGGACCCGCCCCCACCGGGATCGGATCCCGCCCGGCCCTGAGGGAGCGGCTCGCGCCGGGGGTCGGGTCCCGCCCCGGTCTGAGGGAACGGCCCGTACTGGGATCGGATCCCGCCCCGGCCTGGGGGAGCGGCCTGTATCGGGGTTGGGTCCCGCCCGGTCTGGGGGGAGCGGCCCGCGGGCTTGGCGCTAGGTGGTCAGGCGGGTGGGTTGGAGGCCCGTCAGGAGGAGGGTGAGGGCCTCGTCGACGGTGGGGCCGAGGTACCAGTCGCCGGTGTGGTCGATGCCGTAGACGCGGCCCTCGCGGTCGATCCCGAGGTGGGAGCCGCCGTCGGCCTCGACGCCCAGCGGGCAGAGCTGGGTCGACAGGGCCCGCCCGAGGTCGGCGAAGGTGCGCGCGAGGTGGAGTCCGGTGAGCGGGTCGATCCGGACGGGCGTCGGGGCGATCTGGCGGCCGGGGCCGTGGCCGGCGACCGTCAGACCGCCGAACTCGGCCCACGCCTCGACGGCGGCGGGGAAGACGGTGTGCCGGTGCCCGGCGGGCGTGGTGTGGTCCCGCAGAGCGTCGGCCCAGTACTCGGCCTGCTTGATGTCCCACCGGCCGGGTTCCCAGCCGGCGGTGCGCAGGGCGGAGTCCACGGCGACCGGGAAACGGGTGGCCGAGGAGCGGTCGTAGGACGCGGAGGCGCTGGTCATGGCTACTCGGAGGGGGTGAGGTCGACGGAGCGTACGCCGAAGTGGGCCAGGAGTGCGTCGCAGGAGCGGCAGGGCGGTGCGTAGCTGCCGTGGAGGGGGTCGCCGTCCTCGCGGATGCGCCGCGCGGTGATCTTCGCGTGCTTGAGGGAGCGGCGGGCCTCGCTCGGCGAGAGGGGTTTGCGGGAGGCGCGGCGCGAGCGGGCGCCCTCGACGGCGGCCAGGTGGCGGGAGAGCAGGATCGCCTCCGGACATCGGCCGGTGAAACGTTCGCGCTGGCCGCTGGTGAGGGTGTCGAGGAAGTCCTGGACGAGCGGATGGAGCGTGGGCGGCTGGTCGGCCTTGCCGGCGGTGCCGGTGAGGGTTTCGCCGCGTACGGAGAGGGCGGCGGCGACGGTGGGGAGGATGCCGTCCCGGCGGAAGCGCAGGACGGGCACGGCGGGGCGGCCGTCGGTGCTGCTCCAGCGCAGGCGGGGGTCGCCGGCGGGGCCGGTGGCTTCGCCGGCCGGGCCCGCGGAGGCGGAAGCGCCCGGTGTGCCTGGTGCGTCCGGCGTGGTGTCGCCGGATTCTGTACGTGTTGCCGTGTTGTGCATGGTCGCGCTTTCCCTCCCGTGGCGGCGGTGGTGACCGCTGTCGCTCACGCCCCCGTGCTGCGGGGACAGCCTGTCAAATGTCACCTGTCATGCGGAAGCGGGGTCGAATATTCGTATCAATTCGGATGTTCCTGGCCCTTGGGTGGGTGCGCCGGTCGGGCGCGGGTGAGGCTCTTGCCCCAGCGCATAGGCTGTGGTGAACCAGCCAGATCCAGCAGGGGGCTACCGCCATGACGACAGGTCGGCTCGGGCAGCAGGCCGCGCCACCCAACGCCGCTTACTCGGGGCAGGTCGTGCATTTCCCGGACCCGGTCCGGGCCGCTCGGCATCCCCACGGGGTCCGGATGGACGGCAATGGGCATCCGGACTTCTCCGCGTACGCTCGCGCGGCCGTGGAGATCGCCGAACCGCCGGAGGGCTTCGGCGTGGACGAGCTGCGACTGACGGACTGCGTGTCCGCGAACGCGGCGATGAAAGCCACCGGGCACGAGCTGTGGGACACGGTCGGGCCGGTGGCGACCCCGCACGGCTGGACCTGGCACCACGTGGCCGGTTCGCGGCGCATGGAGCTGGTCCCGGTCGAGGTGAAGGCGCTGCTGCGGCATCACGCCGGCCTGGCGACGGCGCCCGTGGACCACGAGAAGCGCGGTACGCGGCCGTTGCAGGAGGTGCGCCCGGTACACATGGGGCTGCCGAAGTCGGTGGTGTCGGTCGCCGAGGAGCAGGTCCAGGGCGTCGAGGAGGACCTCGGCTACCGGCTGCCGGAGGCGTACCGCTCGTTCCTGAAGGCCGCGGGCGGCTGCGCACCGGTCGGTGCGGGCCTGGACGTGGACCTCGGTCTGCTGGTGGACCAGCCGTTCTTCACCGTGCGTGAGGAGGCGGCGATCAACGATCTCGTCTACGTCAACAAGTGTCTGCGCGACCACCTGACGAAGGACTACCTGTGCGTGGCCTTCGCCCAGGGCGGGCTGCTCGCGTTGAAGGTCAAGGGCGAGGGCATCGGCTCGGTGTGGTTCTCCCCGTACGACGATGCCCGCGACCGGGACGGCTGGTCGGTCCAGGAGCGCGTGGAGCGGTTGTTGCTGCCCTGCGGTGCAGATTTCGACGCCTTTCTCGAACGGCTGGCCGGTAACCCGCCGGAGCTGGAGACGGTGGCCGGTCTGATGGTGGACGGCGGATTCGCACGTTCGGTTCCGGTGTCGGGTTCGGCACCGGTGGAGGGGTGAGCGCGCGATGGTGACGTTTGCGCAGGCGCAGGAGCGCGCCGAGGAGTGGATCAACGGGGACGTGCCCGCGTACCAGCACCGAGAGGTGCGCGTACGGGAGTTCGGGCTCGGGTTCGTGGTGTGGGCGGAGGACCGCGCGGCCGGTCCCGTGTCCGGTGGTGGGCGGCAGCGGCTGGTCATCGCGCGGGACAGCGGGGAGGTGACGCTGTGGCCGGGACTGCCGGTGGGTGAGGTGATCCGCCGGTACGAGGAGGAGTACGGGGCCGTGGCCGCGGCCGTGTCGGAGGCTTCGGTGCCGCCGCCGCGGATCGACTCGGAGCAGACGTCGTTCATGCTGAGCCCGCCGGAGTGGCTGCAGGAGGCCGCGGACCGGGCGGGTATCGCGCCGCGGTCGACGCACGCGCCGGCTCCCGCCGCGCCCGCCGAGGGTCGGCCCGAGTCCGCGCCCGAGTCCCCGGTGGCGTCCGAGCCCGCGCCGGCTCCCGCGGCGCCGGCCCCGGTCGAGGCCGTGCCGCTGCGGCGCGGGGGCGAGATCCCCTACGAGCCCACGGCCAACGACGGTGTTCCGGCGACGCCCCCGGCTCCGGCCGCCGCCGCGGCCGCGGTGCCGATCGGGGCCACGCCCTGGGCGGGCACCGATGTGAACTCCGGTTCGGACGACGCGTCCGTACCTCTGCCCGCGACCGTGTTCGCGCCGCCGCTGTCCGGGTCGGACCTGGAGGACGCGCCCTCGTCCGGGGTGGCCCCGGAGGCGAAGACCACGCTGATGCCGGGCGGCAGCCAGTTGCCGAGGACCGCGGTCGTGCCCGCGCTGGGTTCGCCCGGTGACGCGGCGGGAGGTTCGTCGGCGAGCGACATCGCGGACGCGCCGACCAGCAAGGCCCAGGTCTCCCGGCCGTCCGCGCCGTCGAGCCCGTCCACGCCGCCGGGTCCGCCCGGTGCGCCTGCCGCCCCCGGTGGAGGGGCGCACCACGCCGCCACGATGCTGGCCGGCCCCGGTGTTCCGCAGCCGCCCGGTCCGCCCGGTGCTCCGGGCGCGGGTCAGCCCCCGGCGCCTCCCGGTCCGCCCGGTGCTCCGGGGTCGTTGGGGCGTGGGCTGGACCATGCCGCGACGATGCTGGCCGGTCCGGCCGTCACGGGTCAGCCTCCGGCGCCGCCCGGTCCGCCCGGTCCGCCCGGGGCTCCCGGTGCACCTGGTGGCGGGGCCCATCACGCCGCCACGATGCTGGCCGGTCCCGGTGTTCCGCAGCCGCCCGGTCCGCCCGGCGCGCCTGGTGCGCCTGCGGCTCCCGGTGCGCCCGGGGTTCCCGGTGGCGGGATGGACCATGCCGCCACGATGCTGGCCGGCCCCGCCGTGGGTCGGCCGCCGGGTCCGCCCGGTCCGCCGCCCGGCGCGCCCGGTGCTCCTGGAGCCCCCGGTGGGCAGCCTCCGGTCCCGACCGGTGCGCCCACCGTCGGCCCCGGCTACCAGGCCGTGCTCCGCTACCGTGCGCCCGACGGCTCCGAGCAGCAGCTCATCCGCCGCTCGGCGCCCGGTACCCCGCACCCGGAATGGCAGATCCTCTACGAGCTGCGCGCCATGAACGTGCCGCCGCAGCAGGTGCTGGAGCTGCACACCGAGCTGGAGTCCTGCGAGCTGCCCGGCGGTTACTGCGCCCGGATGATCCGGGAGACGTGGCCGCAGGTGCGGATCACGAGCGTGGCCCCGTACGGCCAGGACCACGCGGGCCGGCAGCAGGGCATGCGGCATCTGCTCACCCACCAGGGCGAGCTGCACCAGGTCGCCGACGGTCCGGCGCGCCCGGCGCCGGTGCGCGCGCCGCTGCCGCAGGTCCCGCTGCAGCCGGCGATCCCGCTGGAGGCCATCGGTCAGGAGCTGTCGGCGGCGTTCGGTCCGCAGGGCGTGTTCCGGTTCGACCAGCGGGCGGTGTCCCGTCAGGGTGTGCCGGAGATCGTGGCGCAGACGCTGATGTGGGCGGGTCTGCCCGTCGATTTCGGGCCGTTCTTCTGGGCGCAGGCGGTGCCGGGCCAGCCGGTGCCGACGCTGGCCGAGCTGGCCCAGCAGCGGCAGGTGCAGCCGGCCTCGGACGCGGGCTCGTACCTCGTGATCGGCAGCGACTTCGGCAAGGCGCTGTGCGTGCAGTACGGGACCGCGCACATCGTGGCGGTGCCGGTCGAAGGCGGCCCGGGTGGTGCTCCCGTACCGCCGCAGTTCGTGAATTCGAGCCTGCCGCAATTCGTCCGGTCCCTCGCGATGCTGGGTCACATGTGGCGGCTGCGCCAGCATCTGACGCCGGAGCAGGCGGGGCGCTGGACGGTCGACTTCCAGTCGAATCTGGCGGGGCTCGACAGCGCGGCGCTGGCCTCGCCGGAGAGCTGGTGGTCGGTGCTGCTGGAGCAGATGTGGGACGGGCTGCTCTGATCGGCTGACCGTGTGAATGTGTGATCGACCGGCCGGCCGGGTCGGGACCCTCGAACAGGGTCTCGGCCCGGCCATTCCGGCTTCTGGGATCAAATGGCGCATCCTTGACGGGAATCCCCGCGAGAGAGGCGCTTCCAGGATGAGTGCACCCATTGCGACCGTGCGCGGTCGTGGCTACCGCACGGAAGAGGTCGACCGGTATCTCGCCCGGCTCTCCGGGAGCCGGGACGAGGCCTGGGAGCGGGTGGCGCGGCTGACGGTCCTGGCCAAGCAGATGGAGGCGGAGGCGGCGCGGCTGCGGGAGGCGGTCTCCGTGTTGGCTCCGCAGACGTACGACGAGCTGAGCGAGCGGGCCCGCCGGATCCTGCTGCTGGCGGAGGAAGAGGCGGACTCCGTACGGACGGACGCGCGGGTGGACGCGGCGGCGACGCTGGGCGCGGCCGAGGCGCGCGCCGACCGGGCGGCGGAGCTCGCGCGGGGCGACGCGGAGGCGGTGCGCGAGCAGACGGAGGTCCGGGCCCGGCAAGGGCTGCTGCGGGCGCAGCGCGAGGCGGACGACCTACGGGCGGGCGCGCGGGAGGACGCGGAGGCGTGGCGGGCGCAGGCGTCGGCCGCGGCGGCGGAGACGCGGCGGCGGGCGGAGGCGGAGCGGGCGGAGCGCGAGCAGGAGCAGGCGGAGCGCCGGGAGTCGGCGGAGCGGGAGCTGGCGGAGCGGGAGGCGGACCTGGAAGCGCGCCTGTCGGAGCTGGAGCGGCACGTCGAGGCCCGCCTGGCGGAGGCGCGGCGCGATTTCGCCGAGGCGGAGGAGTCGGCGCGGCACGGGCAGGAGGACGCGGAGGCGCGGGCGGCCGAGCTGGTCGCGCAGGCACGGGTGGCGGAGGAGCGGATCGGGCGCGAGACGCGGGGGATCCTGCGGGAGCACGAGGAGGCGGCGGAGGAGATGCGGGCGCACATGAACCACGTCCGGTCCAGCCTGGCAGCCCTGACGGGCCGAGCCCCGGCGGAGGGCTAGGCCGTCTTTTGATCCGCAGGAGACGGCCTGGCGGGTGCCCGATCTGAACAGGAGGTCTTCGATCGCGCCGAGGTCGCGGTTCCCGTACGTGACCCGGGCGTCGGTTCCGACGCGATCTCGGCGATCTGTGAACCCCTTCGTGTCAGGGGAGTTCGGTGAGGAACTCCTCGATCAGCGGGGCGATCCGCGGGAGGTGGCTCTCCAGGGCGAAGTGGCCCGCGCCCTCGAAGACGTGGACCTCGGCGTCCGGGGCGTCGCGGAGGTAGGCCTTCGCGCCCGCCGGGGTGAAGAAGGGGTCGCCCGCGCCCCACAGCACCAGCACCGGGATCCGGGCGGCGCGGAGCCAGGCCTGCCAGGCGGGGTAGTGGGCGAAGTTCGAGGCGTAGTCGAAGGCGAGGTCGGCCTGGGCGTCGGCGCGGCCCGGCAGGCCGAGGTGGTGCATGTCGAGGGTCCAGCTGTCGGGGGAGAGGAGGGTGGTGTCGGCGACGCCGGTCTCGTACTGGAAGCGGGTGCCCTCCAGGGTGAAGAGCCCCCGGACGCGCTCCTCGTCACCGGGGACCTCGCGCCGGAGTCCGGCGAACTCGCGGGCCGCGTCCGAGAGGCCCTCCTCGTAGGCGTTGCCGTTCTGGACGATCAGGCCGGTCACCCGCCCCGGTCGGCGGGTGGCGAGCCGCAGTCCGACCGGGGCGCCGAAGTCGAAGACGTACAGGGCGAAGCGGGCCAGCCCGAGGGCGTCGGTGAAGCCCTCCACGATGTCGGCGAGCCGGTCGAAGGTGTACGTGAAATCGGCCGGCGCCTCGGTGCGGCCGAAGCCGGGGTAGTCGGGGGCGATCAGGCGGTACGGGGTGTCGCCGAGGGCGTCCATCAGGCGGGCGAACTGGTGCGAGGCGGTGGGGAAGCCGTGCAGGAGCAGCAGTACGGGGCCGTCGGCCGGGCCGCTCTCGCGGTAGGCGACGCGGACCCCGTCCACGTCGACGGTGCGGTGCCGGATGGTGGGAATGGTGCGGCGAGCGGTCATCACATGCCTCCTGCGTCCTTGTTTCCATTAGTCTCACCGGTGATCGCTAATGGGTCAAGTGATTGCAGTAGCATTAGTGGAGTGACAGTGACCTTTCCGCTCATCGGTGAGCCCCTCGCGCTGGACCTCCTCAACACCGAGGCCGCCACGGGCGACCTCGTCGCCGACCCGGCGGGCCTCACGGACTGGCTGGCCGCGCAGGCCGGGCGGCTGACGCCCGTCGATGTCGTGGGCGGGGCAGAGGTGGCGGCCGTACGGGCCCTACGGGCGGCCGCGCGCGTGGCGCTCGACGCCGTGCGGCGCGACGAGCGGCCCCCGGCCGGGGCGCTCACCACGCTGAACGAGGCCTTGGCCGCGGCGCCCGCGCACCGGGTGCTCGCCTGGGCCGAGCAGGGCGGGATCACCGCCGCCGCGCACCGCCCGGCGGATCCGGCCCGGCGGCTCGCGGCGGAACTGGCCGAGGCGGTGGCGGAACTGCTGACGGACCCCCGGGTGGGGCAGGTGCGCGCGTGCGAGGCGCACGACTGCGTCCTGCTCTTCCTCCCGGCGCACCCGCGGCGCCGCTGGTGCGTGGCGTCGGTCTGCGGCAACCGCGCCCGGGTGGCCCGCTACTACGCCCGCCACAAGGGGGACTGACGGGGGACGGGAAGCCCCCGGATCAGCCCGCCGGCTGGGGCTGGGCCGGGACGGCGGGCTCGGCGCCGGGCTCGTAGCGGTACGGGTCGCTGCGCAGGCCGCGTGCCGTGACGACCACCGTGAACGGAGCTGTCGCCGGGGCCGGGAGGGTGGCGGTCAGCGCGCCCGTCAGCGGGTCGGCCGCGGTCGGGAGCGGGGTGTCGTCGACGGTGAGGAGGGTCGGCGGGCCCGTCGGGTCAGGGGTGAAGCCGCCGCCCTCGACCGTCAGGCGGCCGTCCTCCAGGGCGACGTGCGTGATCACCGGGTTGGCGCGCACGGCCATCTTGTTGATCAGGTACGCGCCCGCCGGGGCGCCGGTCAGGGCCCACATCTCGGCGGGCAGGCGCGGGAGTCCGCCGCCCACGTCCGCGAGGTAGAACAGCACCACGTACAGCATGGTGACCACGCTGAGGGCGACGTACTGGAGGTCCACCAGGTCGGTGCGTCCGCTGTCGTTCGCGATCAGCTCCCGCAGCGGCCGCCGGCCCGACTCCGTCGGCTTCGCGGCCGGCTTCGCCATGGAGCCGTGCTCCACGCGCAGGCCGACGACCGCCTTCGCGGCGATCAGGGCCACGTACGGTCCGCCGAGCAGCGGGAGGTACACGGTCGTCAGGGTGGACAGCGGGCCGTCGGCGCCCCGGAAGTACGCGATGCCGCCGCCCGCGGTGAGCCCGTAGCCGAGGATCGCCAGCAGCAGCCAGACCAGGATCACGGTCCAGGCGAGGGCGAGCGCCGTCGAGGTCGAGAGGCGGCCGTCGCGGCCGGTGATGAAACCCGGGCTGCGGCGCAGCCGCAGACAGAGCGGGCCGGCCAGCGCGGCCAGTAACGCGAGTGCGCACAGTGCGGATGCCATGTCGTCGTCCCCCCGGAAACGGTCCTGGCACGAGGGTTACCCACTGGCCCGTCCATGACAAGGCGACTTTCCGTGCACCGCCTGTGGGACGGCCCTCAATCCTCCTCGCGCAGTTCCGGCAGGACGGGGAACCGGCGCGGCGCCACCAGCAGCAGGACCAGCAGCGCGGCCACGGCGGCCGCCGTCGCGCCGAGGAAGATGTGCTCCACGGCGGCGGCCACGGCCTCGCGCAGGTAGCCGGCGGCGGCAGCGGGCAGCAGCTCCGGCCGGTCCAGGGCCTTCGCCACGTCGTCCAGGTGCTCAGGGAGGCCGGGTACGGGGGCGTCCGCCAGGCGCGCGGCGATGGTGGCGTTGGCCACGGCCGCGAGCAGGGCGGCGCCCACGCTCTGGCCGACCTGCCGGCAGAACAGCACCGAGGCGGTGGTGGTCCCGCGCTCGGACCAGCCCACGGTGGACTGGACCCCGACGATCAGCGGCAGCTGGAAGAGGCCGAGGGCGCCGCCGAGCAGCAGCATGATCAGCGCGGGCTGCCAGGGCCGGGCCGGGTACGGCAGCAGGGTGAAGGAGAAGAGGATCACCGCGGCGAGGGCGATCCCGACCGCCGCGGTGTCGCGGAAGCCGATGCGCCGGTAGACGTGCTGGCTGCAGGCGGCGGTGACGGGCCAGCTCAGGGTCATCACCGACATGACCAGGCCGGCGCCGACGGGGCCGAGGCCCAGGACGGACTGCGCGTAGGTCGGCATGAAGACCATCGGGGCGACCATCAGCAGGCCCAGCGCCCCCATGGCCAGGTTGACGGCGGCGATGGTGCGCCGGCGCCACACCCAGCCGGGCAGGATCGGCTCCTCGGCCCGGCGTTCGACCCGGACCACGACCACGGCCAGCAGCGCGCTCGCGCCCAGCAGCCCGAGCGAGGGGGCGGACAGCCACGGCCAGGCGACCCCGCCCTGGACGAGCGCGAAGAGCAGCAGCCCACCGCAGGCGAAGACGGCGAGGGCCCCCGCCCAGTCGACCGGTCCCCGGCGGCCCGGGGACCGTACGGGCTCGGTGAGGTGACGGGCGACCATCCACAGGGCGAGGCCGGCCAGCGGCAGGTTGATCAGGAAGATCCAGCGCCAGTGCGCGTACGAGGCCAGCAGCCCGCCGAGCGCCGGGCCGGCCACGGCCGAGGTGGCCCAGACGCTGGACATCCGGGCCTGGATCCGCGGCCGTTCGCGCAGCGGGTAGAGGTCGGCGGCCAGGGTCTGGATCGTGCCCTGGAGGGCGCCGCCGCCCAGGCCCTGGACGATGCGGAAGGCGATGAGGGCGGCCATGTTCCAGGCGGACGCGCACAGCAGCGAACCGACGAGGAAGAGGCCGATGCCGAAGAGCAGGACCGGCTTGCGGCCGAAGGTGTCGGACAGCTTCCCGTAGACGGGCAGGGTGACGGTCACCGCGAGCAGGTAGCCGGAGAAGAGCCAGGAGAAGACGGAGAACCCGCCGAGCTCGCCCACGATCTGCGGGACGGCGGTGGCCACGATCGTGCTGTCCAGGGCCACGAGGGCCATGCCGAGCATCAGGGAGGCCACCACCGGGGTCGGCGGGCGTGCGGCCGGCTTGTCCGCGGGCGCGCCGCCGGTCGCGTTCCCGACCGGAAGGGGGGTCTCGGCCGCGGGCCCCGAAGGTATGCCGTCCGGGCTCGCGCCCGTGCTCTCCGCCGATGCCACCGAGATTCCTTCCCCCTGCACGTAACCGCGGGGAACACCATCTCACCGCCGCCGGTCGGGCGGTATCCCTCAGGGTCGGTACACCGAAGGGTGCAGATCCCCTAAGGGTCCCTCCGCACTACGGGCCAGGGGTCGTTCCTCCCGGCGGAGGAGGTGCGCGGCCCCGACGTGTTCTTGACTGGAACCTACGCACCAGAGGCCGGGGGGTGGGGTTAACCCCCGGGCGGATACGGCGATGAGCACCAGCGCGCCGAGCTCCCGCCCGGCGGAGACTTCATGACGGCGACGCAGGCACGAACGCAGACGTACGCATTCGAAGAGGGAGAAAGACCGTGACAACGGCAATGACCGAAACCAGGCACGGGGGTACTGGAGGGCATGCTGCCGTCGCGGCCCGGGCGCGGAAGGTCGTCAAGGCCTACGGCTCCGGGGAGACGCGTGTCGTCGCCCTCGACGAGGTCGACGTGGACATCATGAGCGGCCAGTTCACCGCGATCATGGGCCCCTCCGGCTCCGGCAAGTCCACGCTGATGCACTGCCTCGCCGGTCTCGACACGGTGACCGGTGGCCAGATCCACCTGGACGACACCGAGATCACCGGGCTGAAGGACAAGAAGCTCACGCAGCTGCGCCGCGACCGGATCGGCTTCATCTTCCAGGCCTTCAACCTGCTGCCCACGCTCAACGCCCTGGAGAACATCACGCTCCCCATGGACATCGCGGGCCGCAAGCCGGACGCGGAGTGGCTGAACCGGGTCGTGGAGACCGTGGGTCTCGCCGGTCGGCTGAAGCACCGACCGACCGAGCTGTCCGGCGGTCAGCAGCAGCGCGTGGCGGTCGCCCGCGCCCTCGCCGCCCGCCCGCAGATCATCTTCGGCGACGAGCCGACCGGAAACCTGGACTCCAGGGCGGGCGCCGAGGTCCTCGGCTTCCTGCGCCGCTCGGTGGACGAGCTCGGCCAGACGATTGTCATGGTCACGCACGACCCGGTGGCGGCCTCCTACGCGGACCGCGTCATCTTCCTGGCCGACGGCCGGATCGTCGACGAGATGTACGGCCCCACCGCCGATCAGGTCCTCGACCGCATGAAGGACTTCGACGCACGCGGGCGGACCTCGTGAGCAACACCGTCCTGAAGACCTCGCGGCGCAACTTCGTCGCCCACAAGGGGCGGATGGCGCTCTCCGCCGTCGCGGTCATGCTCTCCGTCGCCTTCGTCTGCGGCACCCTGGTGTTCACCGACACCATGAACACCACCTTCGACAAGCTCTTCGCCGTCACCAACTCCGATGTGACCGTCACCCCGAAGGAGGCCGAGGCGGGGGAGGAGACCTCCGACCGCGGCCGTCCCGAGACGCTGGCGGGCTCGGCCGTCGAGCAGGTGCGCAAGGCCGAGGGCGTCAAGAGCGCCGAGGGCGGCGTCGTGTCGATGTCCGTCACGGTCGTCGACGCCAAGAACGAGAACATGGGCTCGACCACCGGCGCCCCGACCATCGCGGGCAACTGGAGCGACAACGAGCTCAAGTCCATGAAGATCACCTCGGGCAACGCGCCGCGCGGCCCGACCGAGATGATGGTCGACGCCGACACCGCCGAGAAGCACCACCTGAAGCTCGGTGACGAGCTGCGCACGATCGCCATCACCGGCGACATCCGCGCCAAGATCACCGGTATCGCCACCTTCACCGTCACCAACCCGGGCGCGGCGATCGTCTACTTCGACACCGCCACCGCGCAGCAGGCGCTGCTCGGCTCCCCGGGCGCCTTCACGCACGTCAACGTCACCGCCAAGGACGGGGTGAGCGACGAGCAGCTCAAGCAGAACATCGCCACGGCCGTCGGCGCGGACACGTACAAGCTGCAGACCGCCAAGGAAGCCGCGGACGCCAACCGCAAGGACGTCGGCTCCTTCCTCGACGTCATGAAGTACGTGATGCTCGGCTTCGCCGGGATCGCCTTCCTCGTCGGCATCTTCCTGATCTTCAACACCTTCTCGATGCTGGTCGCCCAGCGCACCCGCGAGATCGGCCTGATGCGCGCCATCGGCGCCGACAGCGGACAGGTCCTGAAGTCCGTGGTCGTCGAGGCCTTCCTGCTCGGCGTCGTCGGCTCCCTCCTGGGCGTCGGCGCGGGGATCGGGCTCGCCATCGGCCTGATGCAGCTCATGGGCGCCATGGGCATGCACCTGTCCACCGACGACCTGACGATCGCCTGGACCACCCCGGTCGTCGGCATCGTCCTCGGCGTCATCGTGACCGTCGTCTCCGCCTTCGTCCCGGCCCGCCGGGCCGGGAAGGTCTCCCCGATGGCCGCGCTGCGCGAGTCCGGCACCCCGGGCGACAAGAAGGCCGGCGTCGTCCGCGCCGTCCTCGGCCTGGTCCTCACCGGCATCGGCGGGGCCGCGCTCTACCTCGCCACCGCCGCCGAGAAGGCCGGACCCGGGTCGATGTGGCTGGCTCTGGGAGTCGTCCTCACCCTCATCGGCTTCATCGTGATCGGCCCGCTGCTCGCCGCGGGCGTGGTGCGGGTGCTCTCCGGCCTGGTGCTGCGGCCCTTCGGGTCCGTGGGCCGGCTCGCCGAGCGCAACGCCCTGCGCAACCCGCGCCGTACCGGCGCCACCGCCGCCGCCCTGATGATCGGCCTGGCCCTGGTCGCCTGCCTGTCCGTGGTCGGCTCCTCGATGGTGGCCTCCGCGACCGACGAGCTCGACCGGTCGGTCGGCGCGGACTACATCATCAACTCCGGGACCGGCCAGCCCGTGCTGCCGCAGGCCGAGCAGGCCCTGCGCGCCACCAAGGGCCTCGACCACGTCACCGCCTACCGCGAGGTGCCGGCCAAGATCACCGCCCCCGACGGCACCTCCGAGGAGGAGGGCATCGGCGCCACCGACCCGACGTACGCCAAGGACATCCGGCGCAAGATGGTCGCCGGCGAGCACGCCGCGGCGTACGGCAAGGACTCCATGGCGGTGGGCTCGGAGTACGCGACCCAGCACGGCGTCAAGGTCGGTGACGAGCTGACGGTCGCCTTCACCGGCGGCAACACGGTCAAGCTGAAGGTCGCCGCGATCACCAGCGACGAGGGCAACCTCGACAAGGGCATGAAGTACATCAGCACCGACGCGGCCCGGGCGAACGTCCCGGCCGACAAGCTGCCGCTCCCCTTCATGCTGCTGGCCAGCGCCCAGGACGGGCAGTCGGACGCCACCGCGTACGCCTCGGTCAAGGCCGCGATGGCGGAGTACCCGCAGTACAAGGTGCGCAACCAGACCGACTACAAGCAGTCGCTCAAGGACCAGGTCGGCCAACTGCTGAACATGGTCTACGGCCTCCTCGGCCTCGCGATCGTCGTCGCGGTCCTGGGCGTCGTGAACACCCTGGCCCTCTCCGTGGTCGAGCGGACCCGCGAGATCGGCCTGATGCGCGCCATCGGCCTCTCCCGCCGCCAGCTGCGCCGCATGATCCGCCTGGAGTCGGTGGTCATCGCCCTCTTCGGCGCCCTGCTCGGCCTCGGGCTGGGCATGACCTGGGGGATCGGCGCGCAGCAGCTGCTGGCGCTCCAGGGCCTGAAGGTGCTGGAGATCCCGTGGCCGACGATCCTCGGGGTGTTCGCCGCCTCGGCCTTCGTAGGCCTGTTCGCCGCACTGGTCCCGGCCTTCCGGGCAGGACGGATGAACGTACTGAACGCGATCGCGAGCGAGTAACCGCCCGCGTTCGTTCGGGGGAATGCCGGTCCGGGACCTCAGGGTCCCGGACCGGCGTCGTTCCCGGGGCCGGGGCCGCGCCCGGGGTCGGCCCCGGCGGTCACTGCCGGTGCATCAGTACGATGCCGCCGACCTCACCCACCAAGGTGAACTGCTCGCCCGGGTGGAGCTGGCGGGCGTAGTCGGTCGGGTCCTCGCCGGCCCACTTGGAGGAGTTGTCGATGGTGATCCAGTCGGGCACCACACCCTTGCTGCCGCCGATCCACAGCACGCGACAGCGCGAGGTCAGCCGGGTCAGCGGGGTGGTGTCGGCCTCCACGGTCGCCCCGTCGGGGATCCGGTCCAGGAGCCGCTCGATCGCCGTGACCCGCTCGGGCTTCTGGTACGTACGGGCCTCCGCGAGCTTGGCGGTCGGCATCGCGGTCGCGCCGAGGGCGAGGGCGGCGGCCAGCACGGCGGTCGGCAGCTGCAGGGCGTACGAGCGCAGCCACGGCCGCTCGCCGCGCCGGACGGTGTCGATGGCGTCGACCAGGGCGAGCGTCACCACGGGCATGAGGACGGCGCTGTAGTGCCAGTCGGTGGACCAGTAGTGGTCGTCCCCGGACAGGAACCGCCAGCCGAGGGTGGGCGCGGCGACCAGGAGCAGCGGCGAGCGCAGCGCGAGCAGCCCGGAGGTGGGGATCAGCACCCACGCCAGGGTGGTGAGCTTGGTGCCGATGCCGCCGAGCGGTCCCGCCCCGTCGATCTTGTCCCAGTAGCCGTAGCCGGCCGTGGCGAAGGCCGGTATGAGCACGGTGAACACCAGGACGGCGAAGACGCAGGCGGCGGCGGCGACGCCGAGCGCGGCCACGGTGATCCGGCGGTTGCTGTCGCGGGCCCGCCAGGCCACCACCACGGCCAGCGCGGCGAGCGTGAAGCCGAGGTCCTCCTTGACGAGGACCAGCGGCAGCCCCCACAGCAGGGCGGCCCGCCACCGCCGGGCGAGCACCGCCTCCAGGGCGAAGGCCAGCAGGGGCACCGCGAAGGCGATCTCGTGGAAGTCGAACTCGACGGCCCGCTGGATGCCCCAGGACAGCCCGTACGCGATGCCGACGGCGATCCCGCGGGGCCGGCCGAGGAAGCGTACGGCGGCCCGGGTGACGGGCACGGCGGACAGCGCGAACAGCGCGGACTGGGCGACCAGCAGGGTGAGGGGGCCGGGGAAGACGCGGTAGACGGGGGCGACGAGCGCGATGATCGGGCTGAAGTGGTCCCCGAGGATGTTGGCCCCGGGCCCCTTCAGGTCGACGACGGGCTCCTGGAGGTGTGCGTACGCGCGGATCGCCTGCTCGAAGATCCCGAGGTCCCAGGAGGCCCAGTCCATCCGCCGGAACCGCCCGACGGACAGTACGAGGTAGACGAGGAACAGCCCGGCGGCCACCAGCCAGGGCACAGCCCCCGGGTACCGGACCGGCCGGGCGGGTGCCGGTGCCACCGGCGCCGGGCGGGCTATCGCATCGCTCGTCACAAACTCGTGCTCCTCCGGGGAAAGTCGTCTCCCCGGCGGAAGACGACGCGGCGAGCTCGGACAGTCACAACACGAACATCGTAAAGCGGCGCGAGGGGCGTCGTCGTAGGGTGGAACCCCCGGCCCGTGCGACGTGTCGGGCCCTTCGCGTTGCCCGCTCCGCACCTCCGCGGCCTCACCCCCGCACCTTCCCACCCCAGATCTCCACCGGACGGAAAGCCTCTTTCATGAGCCTGCACGGACTGCTCGACGCCGTCACCCGTGATGCCGCCCTCGCCGAGGCGGTCACCGCGGCCGGGGACGGCAAGCGCATGCACGTGGACCTGGTCGGCCCCGCCGCCGCGCGGCCCTTCGCGATCGCCGCGCTGGCCCGGCAGACCGGGCGGACCGTGCTGGCGGTCACCGCCACCGGGCGCGAGGCCGAGGACCTGGCCGCCGCGCTGCGTTCGCTGCTGCCCCCCGACGAGGTGGTGGACTACCCGTCCTGGGAGACCCTTCCGCACGAGCGGCTCAGCCCGCGCAGCGACACCATGGGCCGCCGGCTCGCCGTCCTGCGCCGCCTGGTCCACCCGAGCAAGGACGATCCGGCCGCGGGTCCCGTGAGCGTGCTCGTCGCACCCATCCGCTCCGTGCTCCAGCCTCAGGTCAAGGGGCTCGGGGAGCTGGTCCCGGTCAGCCTGCGCCAGGGTGGCGGCGCCGACCTCGGCGAGATCACCGAGGCGCTGGCCGCCGCCGCGTACGCGCGGGTCGAGCTCGTCGAGAAGCGCGGGGAGTTCGCCGTGCGCGGCGGCATCCTCGACGTGTTCCCGCCCACCGAGGAACACCCGCTGCGCATCGAGTTCTGGGGCGACGAGGTCGAGGAGATCCGCTACTTCAAGGTCGCCGACCAGCGTTCCCTGGAGATCGCCGAGCACGGCCTGTGGGCCCCGCCCTGCCGCGAGCTGCTGCTCACCGACGCGGTACGGGAGCGGGCCGCGGCCCTCGCCGAGGCCCATCCCGAGCTCGGCGAGCTGCTGCACAAGATCGCCGAGGGGATCGCGGTGGAGGGCATGGAGTCCCTCGCCCCGGTCCTCGTCGACGAGATGGAACTGCTGATCGACGTGCTGCCCGCCGGGTCGATGGCCGTGGTCTGCGACCCCGAGCGGGTCCGGACCCGGGCCGCCGACCTCGTGGCGACCAGCCAGGAGTTCCTGATGGCCTCCTGGGCGGCCACCGCGGGCGGCGGCGAGGCGCCCATCGACGTCGGCGCGGCCTCGCTGCGCGGGATCGCAGACGTCCGCGACCGGGCCCGCGAGCTGGACATGATGTGGTGGTCGGTGTCCCCCTTCGCCGCCGACGAGAGCGCCGGCGGCGGCGACACCCTCAAGCTCGGCATGCACGCCCCGGAGGCCTACCGCGGCGACACGGCCCGGGCGCTGGCCGACACCAAGGGCTGGATCGCCGACGGCTGGCACACCGTCTACCTCACCGAGGGCCACGGCCCGGCCGCCCGTACGGTCGAGGTGCTCGGCGGCGAGGGCATCGCAGCCCGGCTGGAGCCGGAACTGCGCACCCTGGAGCCGAGCCTGGTCCACGTCGCCTGCGGTTCGATCGACAACGGCTTCGTCGACCCGGTGCTGCGCCTGGCCGTCCTCACCGAGACCGACCTGACCGGCCAGCGCACCGCCACCAAGGACCTCGGCCGGATGCCGACCCGGCGCCGCAAGACGATCGACCCGCTGACCCTGGAGGCCGGCGACTACATCGTCCACGAGCAGCACGGCGTGGGCCGCTACGTCGAGATGGTCCAGCGCACGGTCCAGGGCGCCACCCGCGAGTACCTGCTCGTGGAGTACGCGCCGGCCAAGCGCGGGCAGCCCGGCGACCGGCTCTACATCCCCACCGACCAGCTGGAGCAGGTCACCAAGTACGTCGGCGGCGAGGCCCCGACCCTGCACCGGCTCGGCGGCGCCGACTGGACCAAGACCAAGGCGCGCGCGAAGAAGGCGGTCAAGGAGATCGCCGCCGACCTCATCAAGCTCTACAGCGCGCGCATGGCGGCCCCCGGCCACACCTTCGGGCCGGACACCCCCTGGCAGCGCGAACTGGAGGACGCCTTCCCTTACGCGGAGACGCCCGACCAGCTCACCACCATCGCCGAGGTCAAGGAGGACATGGAGAAGTCGGTCCCGATGGACCGGCTGATCTGCGGCGACGTGGGCTACGGCAAGACCGAGATCGCCGTGCGCGCCGCCTTCAAGGCGGTCCAGGACGGCAAGCAGGTCGCCGTGCTCGTCCCGACGACGCTGCTCGTGCAGCAGCACTTCGGCACCTTCTCCGAGCGCTACAGCCAGTTCCCCGTCAAGGTGAAGGCGCTCTCGCGCTTCCAGAGCGAGAGCGAGTCCAAGGCCACCCTGGAGGGCCTGCACGAAGGCTCGGTGGACGTGGTCATCGGCACCCACCGGCTCTTCTCGCAGGAGACGAAGTTCAAGGACCTGGGCCTGGTCATCGTCGACGAGGAGCAGCGGTTCGGCGTGGAGCACAAGGAGCAGCTGAAGAAGCTCCGTGCCAACGTCGACGTGCTGACGATGTCCGCGACCCCGATCCCGCGCACCCTGGAGATGGCGGTGACCGGCATCCGCGAGATGTCGACGATCACCACCCCGCCGGAGGAGCGGCACCCGGTGCTCACCTTCGTCGGCCCGTACGAGGAGAAGCAGATCGGCGCGGCCATCCGCCGCGAGCTGCTGCGCGAAGGGCAGTGCTTCTACATCCACAACCGGGTGGAGTCCATCGACCGGGCGGCCGCCAAGCTGCGCGAGATCGTGCCCGAGGCGCGGATCGCGACGGCCCACGGCCAGATGTCGGAGCAGGCCTTGGAGCAGGTCGTCGTCGACTTCTGGGAGAAGAAGTTCGACGTGCTCGTCTCGACCACGATCGTCGAGTCGGGCATCGACATCTCCAACGCCAACACCCTGATCGTGGAGCGCGGCGACAACTTCGGCCTGAGCCAGCTGCACCAGCTGCGCGGGCGCGTCGGGCGTGGCCGCGAGCGCGGGTACGCGTACTTCCTGTACCCGCCGGAGAAGCCGCTGACGGAGACCGCGCACGAGCGCCTCGCGACGATCGCCCAGCACACCGAGATGGGCGCGGGCATGTACGTGGCGATGAAGGACCTGGAGATCCGCGGCGCGGGCAATCTGCTCGGCGGCGAGCAGTCCGGTCATATCGCGGGCGTCGGCTTCGACCTCTACATCCGCATGGTCGGCGAGGCCGTGGCGGACTACCGGGCCGCCGTCGAGGGCCAGGTGGAGGAGGAGCCGCCGCTGGAGGTCAAGATCGAGCTGCCGGTCGACGCGCACGTCCCGCACGACTACGCGCCGGGCGAGCGGCTGCGCCTGCAGGCGTACCGGTCGATCGCCTCCGCCAACTCCGAGGCCGACATCAAGGCCGTACGGGAGGAGCTCACCGACCGCTACGGCAAGCTGCCGGAGCCGGTGGAGAACCTGCTGCTGGTGGCCGGGCTCCGGATGCTGGCGCGGGCCTGCGGGGTCGGGGACATCACCCTCCAGGGCAACAACATCCGTTTCGGGCCCGTGGAGTTGCGCGAGTCGCAGGAGCTGCGGCTCAAGCGGCTCTATCCGGGGACGGTCCTCAAGCCCGCCACCTCGCAGATCCTGGTTCCGCGCCCCAAGGCGGGCAAGATCGGCGGCAAGCCGGTGGTCGGGCGGGAACTGCTGGCCTGGACGGGGGAGTTCCTCACCACCATCCTCGGCTCGTAGCGGCGGTGGCGGCGGTGGCGCCGTAGCGGGTGCGGTGACGTACGGGAACGGCCGTGGCCGGGGACCTCACAGGTCCCCGGCCACGGCCGTTCCCGCGTACGTGGCGGGCTCAGCCCAGCTGGTCGGCGTCGATGACGTCCTTGCCGGTCGGCGCCTCGGCGTTCACCGGCTTGTCGATGCCGCTGAAGGAGACCTCGGACGGCTCCTTGCCGGTGATGCTCGCCTTGAGCAGGTACGGCTTGCCCTCGGTGGCCACCAGCAGGGTCTCGGTGCCCTCGTCGGTCTTGGTGGTGAGGGTGAGGGCCTTTCGGCCGTCGACCGAGGTGACCTTGCCCTTCTCCGCGCCCTTGCTGTCGTCGAACTCCTTGAGGAGCTCGTCCAGGTCGCACAGGGAGGCGAGCTCCTTCGCGTCGGCCTCCGAGGCCTTCGACTTCAGCCAGTGGCCGGCCAGCATCTTGATCGCCGCGTCCGCCTCCGCCTTGGGCATGTCCTTCATCTGGGAGCGGTAGAAGGGCTCGTCCGCCTTGATGAACACGAACTCGCCGGAGCGGATCAGCTCGAAGGAGCCGTCCTGGCCGGCGATCGTGCCCCGGCAGTCCCCGGCCTTGCTGACGGCCATGTTCAGCTCCAGCGGCTTGCCCTCGTCCCAGATCTTGCCGCTGACGGTGAGCGAGGCGGCGCCGCGCAGGGTGTCCACGGACTTGTCCGCCACCTCGGAGCCGGACAGGTCCGCGAACGGGCCGGACGCGAAGCATCCGGTGAGGCCGAGGGCGGCGGCACAGGCGAGGGCGGCGGTGGCGGTGAAGCGGTGAGCGGTGCGCATGGGGACTCTCTAGGGCTTCTGGAGGGTGGGGGTGAAGGCGGACGAAGGGGAAGCGGAAGAGTGTATTCCGTTTCGTGTGGACCCTGCGGATCCGGTGGTGTGACGTGCCGATCAGAGCAGATCTTTGTGAACCGAGTCAACATGATTCACGGAGGCATTTGAGTTCACGCTGTGAATCGGTCTCTTCGGTGTGAGCGGGTAAGCTCCCCGGCATGCCCGAGGAGAACGCCGCCGCAGAGGTCACCGCCGCAGCACAGGTCACCGCCGCAGAGGTCACCGCGGCCGAGGTCGCCCGCCTGGCCGGAGTCGGCCGCGCGGCCGTCAGCAACTGGCGTCGCCGCCACGCCGACTTCCCCAAGCCCGTCGGTGGCACCGAGACCAGCCCCTCCTTCTCCCTGGACGAGGTGGAGCACTGGCTGCGCGCCCAGGGCAAGCTCGCCGAGGTCCCGCTGCGCGAACGGGTCTGGCAGCAGATCACCGCGCACCCCGGCGGAGCCGTCACCGCACTCGGTCAGGCGGGCGGCGCCCTGCTCGTCGTGCGGGACCGGCCCGCCGACTGGCTGGAGCTGACCGCGGTCTCCGACGCGCGCATGGCCACCCTGCTGCGCCCCGTCCTCGACCAGGTGCTCGGCGCCCGCCTCGGGCCCGGCCACGCGCTCGCCGAGATCCCGCTCGGCCCGGCCGCCATGCCGCTGCTGCGGGCCGCCGCCGAACTCGCCGCGGAACTGGGAGCCCGCCAGGCCTTCGAGTTCCTCCTCGGGCGCCACCTCGACGCCAACCCCCGCCAGTACACGCTCACCCCGGACGGCCTCGCCGGGCTGATGGCCGCCCTCGCCGGACCCTCCGCCCGCACCGTCCTGGACCCCGCCTGCGGCACCGGCACCCTGCTGCGGGCCGTCCGCGGCGCCACCGCCCTCCACGCGCAGGACTCCGCGCCCGAACTCGCCGCCCTCGCCGCCCTGCGCCTGGCCCTGAACGGAACGCCCCAGGTCCGCGCCGCCGCCGGCGACAGCCTGCGGGCCGACGCCTTCGCCCAGGACACCGTCGACGCCGTGCTCTGCCACCCGCCGTTCAACGAACGCGGCTGGGGCCACGAGGAACTGGCCTACGATCCGCGCTGGGAGTACGGCTTCCCGGCCCGCACCGAATCCGAACTCGCCTGGGTCCAGCACGCCCTGGCCCACCTGCGCGAGGGCGGCACCGCCGTGCTGCTCATGCCGCCCGCCGTCGCCGCCCGCCGCTCCGGCCGCCGCATCCGGGCCGACCTGCTGCGCCGCGGCGCGCTGCGGGCCGTCGTCGCGCTCCCGGCCGGCGCGGCACCCCCGTACGGCATCCCCCTGCACCTGTGGGTGCTGCGCCGCCCCGCCCCGCACGCGGCGCCCCCGGCCGGGCTCCTGCTCATCGACACCGCGGCCCTCGCCGCCGCCGACGACCGACCCCGCTCCGCCTGGCCCGCCGTGCACGAAGCGGTGCAGGACGCCTGGAGCGCGTACGACCGCACCGGCTCGGTGGCGCAGGCGCCGGGCGTCAGCCGCGTCGTCCCCGTCATCGAGCTGCTGGACGACGACGTGGACCTCACCCCCGCCCGGCACCTGCCCCCGCCGACCGCCGGTGGCGGTCCGGCCGAGCTGACCGCCGTACGGGAGCGGCTCGGCGAGACCCTCGGCCGGGCCGCCCGGCTCACCCCGCCCGCGGCGGCGGCGCCCGCCGGGGGCACGGTCCGACCGCCGACGACCACCGTCGGCGAACTGGCCCGCGCCGGAGCCCTGGAACTGCACACCGGTACCGGCGGCGGAACCGGCTCGGCCCCCGTCCTCACCGAACAGGACGTCTACACCGGAACAGGCCCCTCCGGCACCTTGGCGCCCACCGCCGACGAGCCCGTGCTCACCGCCCCCGGCGACGTCCTCGTCCCCCTCGTCGGCGGCGCCGCCATCGCCCGGGTCGTCGACGAGGCCCTCGCCGGCGCCGTACCCGGCCGCGGCCTCGCCCTGCTGCGCGCCGACCCGGACGCCCTCGACCCCTGGTTCCTGGCCGGATTCCTGCGCGGCACCGCCAACACCCGCCGCGCCAGCAGCCACGCCTCCACCGCCACCCGCCTCGACGTCCGCCGGCTCCAACTGCCCCGACTGCCCCTGGCGCAGCAGCAGAGCTACGGGCTCCGCTTCCGGGCGCTCGCCGAGTTCGAGGACGCGCTACGGCTGGCGGGGCGGCTCGGCGAACAACTCGTACAGGGTTTCCACGACGGCCTCTCCGACGGCACGGTCACGCCGGAGTGAACGGCCGTGCAGCGAGCGTGCAACGGTTGCGCGCATCCCCTCACTCCTGGCCGGGAACGCTGTATACCCTCAGACCCGAAACCTCTTCCGCACGGCCCGTCAGGAGCAGCGATGCACGGCCCCGGCCTTCCGCCGCAGCACGGCCCCCAGTCCGATTCCGGGGGTGTGATGGCATTGCGCGTGGTGTTCGTGCTGCTCCCCATCCTCAGCTGCGGCTTCCTCGCCTGGGGTTCCCTGCTGCGGCTCGCCCTGGTCACCCGCAAGTCCCGTGACTGGACGCTGATGGTGGTCAGCGGCGTGCTGGCCGTCCTGTGGATGACGCTCATCCAGGTCGACCCCACGCCCGACGTCAACGGCTGGCAGGGCAACCTGGGCGCCGGTGGTTCGATCTTCAGCGGTCTGGCGATCTGCGTGTACTTCCTCGTCGCCGACATCAAGCACCACGAGGCCCGTCGGACCGCCCCGACGGCGCAGTGGTACCCGGCGCAGTCCGCCCCGTACGTCCACCCGCAGCCCTCCGGGCCCGCCTACGGATACCCGCCCGCCACCGCCACCACCCGGCCCTCCACGCCGACCTCGACGCCCACCCCGACGCCGACCCCGGTCCCGGCGCCTCCGCAGGTGCCGCCGCAGCCGACCCCGCCCCCGCGCATCGGCCAGGTCCGTGCCGAACTCGACGAGCTCAGCGAGCTGCTGCGCAAGCAGACCCCGCCGACCGGGGGCCCCCGCCAGGATCCCCACCAGACCCCGTTCCAGGACCCGCAGCAGTGACCGACCGGCTCATCGGCGACCGCTACCAGCTCGCGACCGTCCTCGGCCAGGGCGGCATGGGCCAGGTCTGGACCGCCTACGACCGGCGCCTCGACCGCCGTGTCGCCGTCAAACTGCTGCGCCCCGACAAGGTCGCCGGCCCCGGCACCGTCGCCGAGGAGCTGCGCCGCCGCTTCGTACGCGAGTGCCGGGTCACCGCGCAGGTCGACCACCCCGGCCTGGTCACCGTGCACGACGCGGGCAGCGACGGCGACGAACTCTTCCTCGTCATGGGCTACGTGGAGGGCGCGGACCTCGCCGACCACCTTGCCGAGCACGACCCCTACCCCTGGCAGTGGGCGGTCTCCGTCGTCGCGCAGCTGTGCTCGGTCCTGTCGGCCGTGCACGCGGTGCCGATCGTGCACCGGGACCTCAAGCCCCGCAACGTGATGGTCCGCCCGGACGGCACCGTGCTCGTCCTGGACCTCGGCGTGGCCTCGGTCATGGACACCGACACCACCCGCCTCACCAGCACCGGTTCGCCCATCGGCAGCCCCGCCTACATGGCCCCCGAGCAGGCCATGGGCGGCGCCGTGGGCCCGTATACCGACCTGTACGCGCTCGGCGTGCTGCTGTACGAACTGCTCACCGGCAACGTCCCCTTCGCCGGGTCCACCGCCCTCGGCGTGCTGCACCGCCACCTGTACGAGCCGCCGCTCCCGGTCCGCCAGATACGCCCGGAGATCCCGCCGGAGCTGGAGAAGCTGCTGCTCCACCTCCTCGCCAAGGACCCGCAGGACCGGCCCTCCTCCGCCCAGGAGGTCTACGAGGCCCTGGCCCCGCTGCTGCCCGCCCGTGGCAGCCGCACCCCGTCCGGGCCGCTCGACCCGACCCGGCCCTTCCTGCGCCCGCAGGCACCCTGGCCGGACCGGGCCGCGGCCATCCCCCCGCGGCCGAGCACCCCGCCCGCGCCGCCCAAGGCGGACGTCCCCGGCGCCGTGGACGAGGCCCGCAAACTCCTGGACGAGGGGCGCCTCACCCAGGCCGTGGACATCCTCGGCGGCATCCTGCCCGCGGCGGCCGCCGAGCACGGGGAGCACTCCCCGGTGGTCCGCTCCCTGCGCAAGCAGTACGCCGCCACCCTCATGGACGACGGCCAGTACCGGCGCGCCCTGCCGGAACTGCGCCGCCTCGCCGACGAGTTCCCGGCCGGCGATCCCCAGTCGCTGCGCTTCCGCTACGACTCGGCCCAGTGCCTGGAGCAACTGGGCGAGCCGGCCGCCGCCCTGGCGGAGTACCGCTCTCTGCTCCCGTTCTTCGAGAACCACTACGCCAACCCGGACCCGGGCCTGCCGCTGGAGGTCCGCCGCCGGATCGCCCACCTGCTGCTCTCCCTCGGCGACCGGCAGGCGGCCCACGACACCCTGGCCCGGCTGCTGTTCGACGCGGAACGGCTGCACGGCCCGGCCCACCCCTTCCCGGCCGAGATCCGCCGCACCCTGCACTGGCTCAGCCAGGTCCGCTGACCTGGCGCCGGGCCCGTACCCGCAGGGCCGTGACCAAGGCGATCGCCGCCGCGACCGCCGCGACCGCCAGCCCCGGGACCAGCCCCGGGGGGCGGAACGCGCAGCTCACCGTGGTGGTGCCGGGGGAGAGCGGGATCGCCACCAGGCCCAGGTGGGCGGCGGCCGGGCGGCCGTCGCAGGTCCAGCCGGCGATCGCGGGGACCGAGAGGACCGCCGTGCCGGTCGTGCCCGGCGGGAGCGTGGCGCGGACCTCCGAGGAGCCGACCCGCACCGAGGTCGCCGCGGTGGCCCGCAGGCCGGCGACCGCGGTGTCGAGGCGCGTCCGGTCCAGGCAGGACAGGGTCCACCGCGGGGGCGCGGCCGCGTCGAAGACCAGCGCCGAGGACTCCCCGCGGGAGGGGCCCAGCGGCTGGAGGGCCGCCCGGTTGCGCGGGGCGTTGCCGTTCAACCGGAAGGCGGGGCCGTCCGCGAGGCGGGCCGTCGCGTTGTACTCGGGAGCCCACAGATAGGCCTCCGTGCCCGCGCGGCACACCCCGGGCGCGAGCGGGTCCTCGTACACCCGGGCGCCCAGCAGCAGCTCCTGGTTGGCGAAGGGGGAGTCGTCGGCGTAGGAGAGGGTGGGGCCGGGCGGACGGGTCGTCACCAGCGGGGGCACCTCGGCGCGCCGCACCGTGCCGTCGGGCCGCAGGCGGGCGCCGACCGCGAAGACCGCGTCCGTCACCGGGTTGTCGAGGCTCTGGACGTTGCGTCCGCGCGAGGTCCAACCCGCCCCCAGCGCGACCATCGTGCGGGTGAACACGTCCGGGGTGTGGCTGCTGTAGTACGAGCCGCCCTCGCCGCCGAGCAGCAGCGGGTCGTTGCCCGTCAGGGCCGGCCGGCCGGGGTCGGTGCGGTACGCGGGCCAGCCCTCGGCGCCGGCCAGGGCCGCGGCGCGCGCGGTGTGCGCCGGCCCCCAGGACGGGTAGTCGTCCAGGCCGCCGAGTGTGCCCTTGTGGCCGTAGGCGGTGGTGGCGGCGGCCTGCGTCAGCAGGACCAGGGCGAGCAGCCCGGCCGCCGGCCACGCGAGCCGGCGGTGGCGCAGCGCCCACCAGGCCGCGGCCGCGAGCGCCAGCCCGCCGCCGAACAGCGCGTAGCCCGCCGTCGTCACCAGCGGGCTGTCGTACGCCCACAGCGCTGCGGCCGTCAGTACGCCCGCGCCCGCCGCCAGCGCCGGCGGCCGCGGCAGGCCGGCGGCCAGCCCGGTCCAGGCGGCGATCACGGCGATCCCGGCCAGCACGAAGGTCTGCCGGTACGGGCTTCCGTTCGGGGTGGCGAAGAGGTGCCAGGCCAGATGGGTGGGCGCCCACTGGAGGGAGAGCGCCACGGCCACGGTCAGCCCGGCCCACCACAGCCGGGTGCGGGCGGGCACCGCCCGGTGGAAGGGCAGGGCGGCCACCAGCAGCAGGGTTGTGGTGCCGACGAACACGGCCGGGGAGGAGAAGGAGTACGTGCCCGGCAGCAGCCGCGCGAACAGGTCGGCCCAGGACACCGGCCGGAACTCCTTGACCCACCCCGGGTACGCCTGCCCGGAGCTGAGGAAGAGGGGCAGGAGCACCGGGGCCGACAGCGCGATCCCGAGCACGGTCGTCCCGGCCGCCCGTGCGATCACCGGCAGCCGGGCCCGGACGCCCTCACGGGTGAGCACCACCCGTACCAGCAGCACCAGGGCCGCCCCCAGCGTCGCCATGTAGGCGGTGTAGAAGTTCGCCGTCCAGCAGACCGCGACGACCAGCGGCGCGAGCAGGATCCGGCGCCCGCGCAGGGCCCATTCACCGGTGAGGCACAGCAGCGGGAAGGCGATCAGGCCGTCCAACCACATCGGGTTGTAGGAGGCCTCGATCACCGACCAGCCGCACAACGCGTACGAGGCCCCGAGCAGTCCGGCCGCCCACCAGGGCCCGCGGCGCTGCGTGCGCAGCAGCCAGGTCATCGCCGCCGCCGCGGCCGCCGTCTTGAGCACGGTGACGACGTACACCGCGAGGTCGATGTCCGCGCGCGGGAAGAGCCCGACGAGGACGGCGAACGGGCTGGTCAGGTAGGTGCCCAGGTCCGGCAGGAAGCTCATGCCGTATCCGGAGCGCCAGTTGAACAGCAGCCCGCCCTCCGCCCGGCCGTGCAGGAGGTCCCACAGCTGCGCGTGGAAGGGGACGAACTGGTTGCCGAGGTCGTTGACGCTGCGGTGGCGCGTTCCGTAGGGGAACACGCGGGCGGCGGCGTCCCCGGCGCACACGGCCACCGCCGTGAGCAGGGCGGCGAGCGCCGAGCCGAGCAGACTCCGGCGACGCGGGGAGCGGCGCGGGGAGGGGCGCGGTGCGGCGCGCGGTGAGCGACGTGGTGCGGGACGCGGCGAGGTACGCGGCACGGAGCGCGGCGAGCGGTGCGTTGTCGACATGGTGGGCCGACCTTGGCAGGGTCGGGTGACCGAAGGATGGCCTCAGGGTTGCCGGTGGCCGATCCGGGCCGTCGTGGGGCGGCGAGGTACCCAGGATGGGTGACGGGTGGCGCGCCGGACGCGCCCGAGCCCGGCGACTCGCCTATGAACGGTGCGTGTTCGGTCCGCGCGTGAATCGTTGGTCGAACCGGTGGTCCGGATCACCGTGACCTCATAACATCGATCACCGCACGGCCCTTTGTGCACCGACGCACAATCTCCCGGCCCTGGAGGCTCCTTTGCACCGTCGCACAGCGCTCTCCGTCTCCGCCGCCCTGCTGGTGGCGGCGCCCTTGCTGTCCGCCTGCTCGGGCGAACCGCGTCCCGGCACCGCGGCCGTCGTGGGCGGCGAACGGATCACCACCTCCGCGCTCCAGGCCCAGGTGAACGATGTCCGAGCGGCGCAGAACCGTTCCGGGCAGGCCGCCGCCGAACTCATCGCGAGCACCCCCCACCTGGAACGGCAGAAGCTCGACGCCCTCATCCAGAGCCGGATCATCGACAAGATGGCCGACACCGCGGGGCTCACCGCCACCCGGAAGAACATCGAGGACGAACGCAAGGCGTACGTCGACGAGAACGGCGGCGACGAGCAGTTCGAGGCACTGCTCCTGCAGAAGGGGGCCGTGGCCCCCGGCCAGGTCGACCGCTTCCTGCGGGACCGGGTGCTCCTGACCGCGCTCACCGCCAAGTACGGGGCCGGGAAGCTGGAGGAGCCGGCCCGCGCCGCCGTCAAGGACCTGAACATCGAGGTGAACCCGCGCTACGGGGCCTGGGACGCCAAGGAGATCAAGCTGGGCACCGGGGAGACGCCCTGGATCACCCAGCGGACGCGGCCCGAGGCGGCCCCTGCCGGAGCCTGAGCTCCGGGGTCCCCCCGGGGTGTGGGCCGCCGCGTCGGAGGTAGGTTCGGAGGGTGACCGACCACTCCGAACCCACCGCCACCCCCGACGCCGACGAGCCCACGGGCCGCATCGTCCTGCTGACCACCAGCCACCGGGTCGCCCCCGGCGTGCTGTCCTGGCCGGCGTGGCAGACCCTGCACGCCGCGGACCGGGTGCTGTGCGCCGACCCCGGCCACCCGCAGCTGCCGTACCTGCGGGAGGCCGGCATCGAGGTCGCGTTCGAGAGTCCGGACGCGCACGCGCTGGTCGAGGCCTGCGCGGGCGGCCGTACGGTCGTGGTGCTCCCGGGCGGCGAGGGCGACCGGCGGCTCACCGACTCCCTGGCGCGGCTGGCCGGCTCGGGCCGGGTCTCCATGCCCGACCTGGAACTCCTGCCGGGTTCGTACGACCTGCCGGGCGCCCGCCTGCTCGACCTGGTCCAGGTGATGGACCGGGTCCGCCGCGAGTGCCCGTGGACCTCCCGGCAGACCCACCGGGGCCTGGCCAAGTACGCGATCGAGGAGGCGTACGAGCTGGTCGAGGCCATCGAGGACGGGGATCGGGAGGAACTGCGCGAGGAGCTCGGCGACGTACTGCTCCAGGTCGTCTTCCACGCGCGGATCGCCGAGGAGGCGTCCGAGGAGGCCTTCTCCATCGACGACGTGGCCGGGGCGCTCGTCACGAAGCTGATCCACCGGCACCCGCACGTCTTCGGCGACGCGCAGGCCGAGACCCCGGAGGACGTGAGCGCGCACTGGCAGCGCACCAAGGCCGTGGAGAAGCGGCGGGAATCGGTCACCGACGGGATCCCGGTGGGCCAGCCCGGTCTGGCGCTCGCCGCCAAGCTCGCGGGCCGGGTCCGTACGGGCGGCGTGGTCGTGGAACTGCCCCGCGGCGAGGGCATCGGATACGAACTGTTGGAGCTCGCGGCCCGCGCCGAGGCGGCGGGGATCGACCCCGAGACCGCGCTGCGCGCGGCGGCCCGCGCCTACCGGGACGCGATCCGGGCGGCCGAGGGCCTCGCGGGAGCGGACGAGCGGTAGTTCCGCTCCCCTCGGTACTCCTCTTGGTACTCCCTCGGTTCAGTACTCCCTCGGCGCACGGGCCGAGGGATCGAGCCAGTGGGGCGCCGGGCGGTTCAGGAACCACTCGCCGAAGCCCAGCGGGCGCTCCCCGTACCCGTGGCCGCCGGCCGGCACCGCGTCGTGGAAGAGGCGGCCGGGGCGGGCGCCCAGCTCCCGGAGCAGGTGGGCGGTCTCGTCGACGAACTGCGGCGGGCCGCTGAGGTAGACGTCCTGGTCCGGCCACAGGCCCCGGTGGCCGAGCGCGGTCGCGAGCCGGTCGGTGGCCTGATTGCGGTGCCGACCGGGGGCGGGCGTGATGTAGGTGACGGCGAGCCGGCCGCAGCGGGCGGCGTACGCGTCGATGAGCGGGCGGTCGTAGAGGTGCGCGCCGTCCCGCGCCACCACGAAGAGCCGTACGTCCTGATCGGGCGGGCGTTCCGCGAGATCCTCCAGCAGGGCCCGGATCGGAGCCCAGCCGGTGCCGGCGGCGATCAGGCTGATCGGGCGGTCCTCGCGGCGGAGGGTCAGCCGCCCGCCGGCGGCGCCGAGCCGCAGCACGTCGCCCGGTCGGGTCTCGCGGACCAGGGTGGTGCTCAGTCGGCCCTGGTCGATGCGGCTGACGTGCAGGTCGAGGGTGCCGTCGGGGCGGGGGGCGTTGCCGATGGAGTAGGTGCGCCAGGTCGTCGGGTGGCGTTCGCTGCTCACACTCGTGTACTGGCCGGGGAGATAGGGGAAGGGGACGTGCGGCCGGAGCGTCAGGACGGCGATGTCCGCCCCGTACTGGAGGTGGCGCACGACCTCCGCGTTCCACCACGGCGGGTCCTCGCTCGCGTCGGCGCCGGCCGTCATCGCGTCGGCCATCACCTGATAGGCCTCGGCCCAGGCCTTCTCGACGGACGGGGTCCAGGCCGCGCCGGAGGTTGCCGCGAGTGCGGCGAGCAGGCTGGCGCCGACGGCCGCGTAGTGCTCGGGGCGGACCAGGAACTTGCGGTGGTCGCGTCCGAGGTCGCGCAGGTAGGGGTCGAGGGTCTCCTCGTCGAAGTGGGTGATCACATGGGTGAGCGCCGCGAAGAGCCGGTCCCGCTGGCGTTCCATGTCGTCCGGGGAGTCCGGGAAGAGGGCGCGGATGCCGGGGTTGTGCCAGAAGAGGTGGGAGTAGAAGAACTTGACGGCGTGCTCGGCTCGTCGCTCCACCACCGCGAAACTGCTCTTCAAGATCCTGACATCCACAAAACCGAAAGTAGGAATGCCGGAGAAGTTCAGGTCAAGCGATGGTCGATCTGCGGACAGCCGCGACGAATCGCCTATATCGGATGGGGGTTCGGCGCCGGGATACGGTCATCAGGTGCACGAGCAGACCTCCGGGACCCCCGCCGAAACCCCCGCGGACACCCCTTCCACCGAGGGCCCCACCCTCTTCGACTGGGAGTTCGCGACCGACCCGTACCCGGCCTACGCCTGGCTGCGCGAGCACTCCCCGGTGCACCGCACCAAGCTGCCCAGCGGGGTCGAGGCCTGGCTCGTCACCCGGTACGCCGACGCCCGCCAGGCCCTGGCCGACCAGCGGCTCAGCAAGAATCCGGCGCACCACGCGGAGCCCGCGCACGCCAAGGGCAAGACCGGGATCCCGGGGGAGCGCAAGGCGGAGCTGATGACGCACCTGCTCAACATCGACCCGCCGGACCACACCCGACTGCGGCGGCTGGTGTCCAAGGCGTTCACCCCGCGCAGGGTCGCCGAGTTCGCCCCGCGGGTGCAGGCGCTCACCGACCACCTGATCGACGCGTTCGCGGGGAAAGGTGAGGCTGATCTCATTCACGAGTTCGCCTTTCCGCTCCCCATCTACGCGATCTGCGAGATGCTCGGGGTCCCGCGCGAGGACCAGGACGACTTCCGCGACTGGGCCGGCATGATGATCCGCCACGGTGGCGGTCCGCGCGGCGGAGTGGCCCGGTCGGTCAAGCAGATGCGGACCTACCTCGGTGAACTCATTCACCGCAAAAGGGATGATCTGGGCGACGACCTGATCTCCGACCTGATCCGGGCGAGCGATCACGGGGACCATCTGACGGAGGCCGAGGCCACCGCCATGGCCTTCATCTTGCTTTTTGCCGGTTTCGAGACCACCGTGAACCTCATCGGCAACGGGGTCCACTCCCTCTTCATGAACCCCGAACAGCGTGAGCGCCTCCAGCTCTCCCTCGCCGCCGGGGAGAGCGGACTGCTGGCCACCGGGGTCGAGGAACTGCTGCGGTACGACGGTCCGGTGGAGCTGGCCACCTGGCGGTTCGCCACCGAGCCGCTGACCCTCGGCGGTATGCGGATCGAGGCGGGTGATCCGGTCCTGGTCGTCCTGGCGGCCGCCGACCGGGATCCGGAGCGCTTCGCGGAGCCGGACACCCTCGACCTCTCCCGGACCGACAACCAGCACCTCGGATACGGTCACGGCATCCACTACTGCCTGGGTGCTCCGCTCGCCCGACTCGAAGGGCAGACGGCGCTCGCGACTTTGCTGACGCGTCTTCCCGATCTGGAACTGGCCGTTCCACCCCAAGACCTGCGCTGGCGAGGGGGGTTGATCATGCGAGGGCTACGTACTCTTCCCGTTCGATTCGCGGCTCAAAACACTTGCGCGAAACCTGATTAAAAGTCAGATCCGACTTGAACTTGTGACAATCGTTCGAAGGCCGCTAGGTTCTGCCGTTACCCCGCTGTTATGCGAAAGGTGATCCCTCATGCTCTCCGGGAACGGCCGTCACAGACGCCCCCGCCAGGTCCCCGCGCTGGTTGTCACAGCCGGAGTCACTGGCTCTGCGTTGGCCATGCCTCTGCTGGCCGCCACCAGCGCCACCGCCGCCGACACGTCCACATGGGACAAGGTCGCCGAGTGCGAGAGCGGTGGCTCCTGGAGCGCCAACTTCGGCAGCGGCGCCTACGGCGGACTCCAGTTCACCCAGGAGGAGTGGCAGAGCGCCGGCGGGCTCGACTTCGCCGAGCGCCCCGACCTGGCGAGCCGCTCCCAGCAGATCGCCGTGGCCGAGCGGGTGCTGAACTCGACGGGGCCGCAGGCGTGGCCGCTGTGCGCGGCCTCGGCCGGCCTGGTCAAGGAGAGCCCCGCCGCCCAGGTGGACCCCGGTCTGCCCGGCGGTCAGGGCCCGCTGGCCCCCGCGCCGTCCCGCCCGGACGACGCCGTTCCGTCCGCCGGCGGCGGCAAGCCGTCCACGGACTACGGGTCCCCGACCCCGGCGCCGGCTCCGAGCCCGTCCGGCACCCCGTTCCTGATTCCGGACGCCCCGTCCGTCGGACTGCCCGTCATGCCCGCGCCGGACATCCCGACGACGCCTCCGGTCGACCCGACGGCCCCGGTCCGGCCGGGCGACCCGACCGGTACCCCGACCCCCGTCGACCCGACGGCGCCGACGCAGCCGGTGGACCCGACCGCGCCGTCCACCACCGCGCCCGTCACGCCGGGCCTGCCCCCGGTCGACCCGACGGCCCCTGTGACCCCGGAGGTCCCGCAGACCACCGGCGCCACTGTGGTCGAGGGCAGCGGCAAGCATCGCGGTGCGCCGGAGACCGGGCCGTCGGCTCTGCCTGACACCGCGTCGGACCCCGTCTACACGGTCCAGGCGGGCGACAGCCTGGCGACCATCGCGGTTGCCAAGGGCGTAAAGGGGGGCTGGAACGGTCTCTACCAGGCCAATGAGCAGGTGATCGGCGAGGACGCCAACCTCATCAAGCCCGGTCAGAACCTGGATCTAACCCCGCAATAAGGACAGTTCAGTTATCCGGAAAGAGTTGAATGTCGGATTTCTGTAAGTGAGACATGTGTCTCTTCCGGTCAACTGGCGTGTCCCGCCCAGGGCATTGCGCAAACCCCGCCCTCACCTGCGCAAACACCCCTTCGAGGGGCGCAAGTAGGGTCCGTTTCTCCCCGATGTTGCTCGTTGAACATCGGGGAGAGACCTGTCTACCTTCTGAATCGCTCGCCACCGCGAGCTCCTTCGACCGCATCGCCGAATCCTGCCGGCGGACGGAGGGAACAGTCGTCGCGTCAAGCGCCGAAGGCAGGAGCGGGGGAACCAAGGTAGGTGCCGGGAGCGGCCGTTGAGAGACGGTCACGCCACCGGCTTGGGGTCAAGACGTGCGCTAGGTCGCACGGCCGGGCAACTCACTCGCCCGAACCCGACAGCTCACCTCGTAGGCGTCGGTGAGGAGAAACTCCATGCTGCTTTCCGGCAAGGGCAAGCACCGCCGCGGTACTGCAATCGAGCGGTCTGTCCGGATCGTCACGCTCGCCGGTGTCGCCGGTGTGGCTGTGGCCGCCCCCCTGATGGCCGCGGGCACCGCCAGCGCCGCCACCTCGTCCGAGTGGGACAAGGTCGCGCAGTGCGAGTCCGGTGGCAACTGGGCCATCAATACGGGCAACGGCTACTACGGCGGCCTGCAGTTCTCGCCCTCCACCTGGTCCGGTTACGGCGGCAAGTCCTACGCCGCGCAGGCCAACCAGGCCACCAAGGCGCAGCAGATAGCCGTCGCGGAGAAGGTCCTCAAGAGCCAGGGCAAGGGCGCCTGGCCGTCCTGCGGCAAGGGCCTGTCGAACTCGTCCTACGCCGGTGGCGGCGCCGAGGCCCCGGCCTCCAAGCCGCAGTCGAAGCCGAAGGCCGAGACGAAGAAGACCGAGACCAAGAAGACCGAGACCAAGGCCGCGCCGAAGCAGGAGACCAAGCGTCCCGAGGCGCCGACCACCCGCTCCGAGCGCGCCGAGGCTCCGGTCGCGCCGAAGACCGGCAACGGCTCGTACGAGGTCAAGTCGGGCGACACCCTGGGCACCATCGCCGAGACCAACGGCGTCAAGGGTGGCTGGGAGAAGCTGTTCGAGCTGAACAAGGACATCGTCTCGGACGCCGACCTGATCTTCCCGGGTCAGAAGCTGAAGCTCAGCTGAACACTGCGGCAAAGCCGCAGGAACATGTACGCGGCGTCAGCTGACCCCGTGCAGGATTTCACCGCCCGGCGCGTGTTCCACGCGCCGGGCGGTGCTGCGTTCGGGCCCCGCAAGCCGATGATCAAGCGTCCCTATGTCCCGGAAGCGGGGTATTCGGTCCCTTTTTCGTCCCAGGGTCCGGGCGGTCGGCCGGTCGAGTGCCCGGAGCCGGTTAGGCTCTAGGCGGCAAGGCCATCCCACGGCCTGACATGCCACCGCACACCCAGCGTCACATCCCAGAAGGAGATGCTCGTGCCGTCCATCGACGTCGTCGTAGCCCGGGAAATCCTGGACTCCCGAGGCAACCCCACGGTCGAGGTCGAGGTGGGCCTCGACGATGGCAGCACCGGCCGTGCTGCAGTTCCGTCCGGCGCCTCCACCGGCGCATTCGAGGCCATCGAGCTCCGTGACGGTGACCCCAACCGTTACATGGGCAAGGGTGTCGAGAAGGCCGTCCTCGCCGTCATCGAGCAGATCGGCCCGGAGCTCGTCGGCTACGACGCCACCGAGCAGCGGCTGATCGACCAGGCCATGTTCGACCTGGACGCCACCGACAACAAGGGCTCGCTCGGCGCCAACGCCATCCTCGGCGTGTCCCTGGCCGTCGCGCACGCCGCGTCCGAGGCCTCGGACCTTCCGCTCTTCCGCTACCTCGGCGGTCCGAACGCGCACCTGCTGCCCGTTCCGATGATGAACATCCTCAACGGTGGGTCGCACGCCGACTCCAACGTGGACATCCAGGAGTTCATGATCGCCCCGATCGGCGCGGAGTCCTTCTCCGAGGCACTGCGTTGGGGTGCCGAGGTCTACCACACCCTCAAGAAGGTCCTGCACACCAAGGGCCTGTCCACCGGCCTGGGCGACGAGGGCGGCTTCGCCCCGAACCTGGAGTCCAACCGCGCCGCGCTCGACCTCATCGTCGAGGCCATCAAGCAGGCCGGCTACACCCCGGGCAAGGACATCGCGCTCGCGCTCGACGTCGCCGCGTCCGAGTTCTACAAGGACGGCAAGTACGAGTTCGAGGGCCAGTCCCGCTCGGCCGCCGAGATGACCGAGTACTACGAGGAGCTCGTCTCCGCGTACCCGATGGTCTCCATCGAGGACCCGCTGTACGAGGACGACTGGGCCGGCTGGAAGACCCTCACCGACAAGCTCGGCACCAAGGTCCAGATCGTCGGTGACGACCTGTTCGTCACCAACCCGGAGCGTCTGGCCCGCGGTATCGAGGAGGGCTCCGCGAACGCCCTGCTCGTGAAGGTGAACCAGATCGGTTCGCTGACCGAGACCCTGGACGCCGTCGAGATGGCCCAGCGCAACGGCTTCAAGTGCATGATGTCCCACCGTTCCGGTGAGACCGAGGACGTCACCATCGCCGACCTCGCCGTCGCCGTGAACTGCGGTCAGATCAAGACCGGCGCCCCGGCCCGCTCGGACCGTGTCGCCAAGTACAACCAGCTGCTGCGCATCGAGGAGATCCTCGACGACGCCGCGGTGTACGCGGGCCGCTCCGCCTTCCCGCGCTTCAAGGGCTAATCACCCCCCTGAGGGGCTGGCCTCCGTACGTCCCCGCACTCGGTCCCGTACCGTGTGCGGGGACGTATTGCGTAGTGCGTACCTAGGGGAGGCGGACCAATGGCCGGGAACCGGGATCGGTTCTCCACCTTCTCCACCGCGACGAGGCTCAAGCAGCTCGGCGAGCGGACCGCCGCCCACGTCTACCGGTCGCAGTCGCGGCGTCAGGTCCGCCGCAGCCGGCTCACCGGCCGCGCCGCGCTCCTGGTGCTCGTCCTCTGTACGCTGGTCGTCGCCCTCGCGTACCCGATGCGCCAGTACGTCTCCCAGCGCTCGGAGATCGCGAAGCAGCAGCGGGCCGCCGCGGCCGCGCGGGACCGCCTGGAGCGGCTCCGCGACGAGAAGGCCCGCTGGCAGGACGACGCCTACGCGGAGCAGCAGGCGCGCAAGCACCTGCACTTCCTGCGCCCGGGGGAGATCGGCTACATCATGAGCGACCCCGGGGCCCAGCCCCCGCAGCCGCACCGGACCGGCCAGGCCGGCTCCGACCGCCCTTGGTACTCCAACGTCTGGGACGGCGTCGACAAGGCCGACCGCCCCGGCGAGTGACCCGGCCCGCAGGGCCACAGCACCTCAGCACCGCAGCACCCATCCACGAGAACGAAGAGACTTCCTCCAGGCATGCAGACGCCCCCGCCCCAGACCGACCGGACCGAGCCGACCGACGCGGACATCGACGCGTTCCAGCAGCAGCTCGGCCGCCCGCCGCGCGGGCTGCGCGCCATCGCGCACCGCTGCCCCTGCGGCCAGCCGGACGTGGTGGAGACCGCCCCGCGCCTCCCCGACGGCACCCCCTTCCCGACGCTGTACTACCTCACCTGCCCGCGCGCGGCCTCCGCGATCGGCACGCTGGAGGCGAACGGCGTGATGAAGGAGATGCAGGCCCGGCTCGCCGAGGACAAGGAACTGGCCGCCGCCTACCAGGCCGCCCACGAGGACTACATCGAGCGGCGCGACGCCATCGAGGTGCTCCAGGGCTTCCCGAGCGCCGGCGGCATGCCGGACCGGGTGAAGTGCCTGCACGTGCTGGTGGGCCACTCCCTGGCCGCCGGCCCCGGGGTCAACCCGTTCGGCGACGAGGCCCTCGCCATGCTGCCGGAGTGGTGGGCCAAGGGCGCCTGCGTCGTGCCGTGCGGGGAGAAGAAGACGGAAGAGAAGGAGTCGGGCGCGTGACCCGGGTCGCCGCCGTCGACTGCGGTACGAACTCCATCCGGCTGCTCGTGGCGGACTGCGACCCGGCCACCGGTGAGCTGATCGAGCTGGACCGCCGGATGACGATCGTTCGGCTGGGCCAGGGCGTGGACCGCACCGGCCGGCTGGCCCCGGAGGCGCTGGAGCGCACCTTCGCGGCCTGCCGCGAGTACGCGGGAGTGATCAAGGAGTTCGGCGCGGAGCGGGTGCGCTTCGTGGCGACCTCAGCCTCCCGGGACGCCGAGAACCGGGCGGACTTCGTCCGGGGCGTCCTGGACATCCTGGGGGTCGAGCCCGAGGTGATCTCCGGTGACCAGGAGGCGGAGTTCTCCTTCACCGGCGCCACCAAGGAACTCACGGCGCACGAGCACCTCGAGCGCCCCTTCCTGGTGGTGGACATCGGCGGTGGCTCGACCGAGTTCGTGGTCGGCGAGGAGCACGTACGGGCCGCCCGGTCCGTGGACATCGGCTGCGTCCGGATGACCGAGCGGCACCTGGTGGTGGACGGGGTCGTCACCGACCCGCCGACCGCGGAGCAGGTCGCCGCGATCCGGGCCGACATCGAGGCGGCGCTGGACCTGGCCGCCGAGAGCGTCCCGCTGGCCGAGGCGCGCACGTTGGTGGGGCTGGCCGGCTCGGTGACCACGGTCGCCGGGATCGCGCTGGAGCTGCCGGCGTACGAGTCGTCCGCGATCCACCACTCCCGGATCTCCTACGAGCAGGTGCGGGCGATCAGCGAGCGCATGCTGACGCAGACGCACGCCGAGCGCGCGGCGATCCCGGTGATGCACGAGGGCCGGGTGGACGTGATCGGCGCGGGCGCGCTGGTGCTTCTGGCGATCATGGAGCGCATCGGGGCTTCCGAGGTTGTCGTGTCGGAGCACGACATCCTCGATGGAATCGCTTGGTCGATCGCCTGAACGACCTTCGAAGCAGGTTGTGAGTGGCTGATTCGGGGCCGACAGGCCCGTGATCCACATCAACTTCGTGAAGTTCTTCACAAGGAAAAGGGGTCTGTGGAGTCGTCGGAAGGGTCCTTCGGGGTCCTCCGGAGGCCCGCAGGCCCCTTTTCGCGCGCGTTCGTGCGATCGACGGAGGCGACGGGATCCGCGTCGGAGGTATGGACGAAGCCCTGTGGTCCAGTCCGCTTTCGGCCTTGGAGGCCAGTTCAGGACGGGTGAACAACGACTCCGAGCACCTTCTGGTTCCCGTCGCGCGTCATGACCTCCGTCACGTGGGCGGCGGAGTGTAGCAGAGGGTCTCCCAGTCCTTGTGAAGGGGCTCACGAGCGACACCCCTTTGGGTGCTGGATACTCGTTCCATGAGCACCACGGAGCGTCCCAGGATCCTCGTTGTAGGAGGTGGGTACGTAGGCCTGTACGCAGCCAAGCGCATCATGAAGAAGATGCGCTACGGCGAGGCGACCGTCACGGTCGTCGACCCGCGCTCGTACATGACCTACCAGCCCTTCCTCCCTGAAGTGGCCGCAGGCAGCATCTCGCCTCGGCACGTCGTCGTCCCGCTGCGACGCGTGCTGCCCAAGGCAGAGGTTCTCACCGGCCGGGTCACCAGCATCGACCAGGACCGCAAGGTCGCCGTCGTCACGCCGCTCGTCGGCGAGGCGTACGAGCTGCCCTTCGACTACCTGGTGATCGCGCTCGGCGCCGTCTCCCGCACCTTCCCGATCCCCGGCCTCGCCGAACAGGGCATCGGTATGAAGGGCGTCGAAGAGGGCATCGGCCTGCGCAACCACGTCCTCGAGCAGCTCGACAAGGCCGAGTCCACGACGGACGAGAACGTCCGCCGCAAGGCTCTCACCTTCGTCTTCGTCGGCGGCGGCTTCGCCGGTGCGGAGACCATCGGTGAGGTCGAGGACATGGCTCGGGACGCCGCGAAGTACTACTCCACGATCAAGCGCGAGGACATGCGCTTCATCCTGGTCGACGCGGCCGACAAGATCCTTCCCGAGGTCGGGCCCAAGCTCGGCACCTGGGGCAAGGAGCACCTCGAGTCCCGCGGCATCGAGATCTACCTCAGCACCTCCATGGACTCCTGCGTGGACGGCCACGTGGTGCTGAAGAACGGCCTCGAGGTCGACTCCAACACCATCGTGTGGACCGCCGGCGTCAAGCCGAACCCGGTGCTGGCCCGCTACGGCCTGCCGCTGGGCCCCCGCGGCCACGTGGACGCCCAGCCGACCCTCCAGGTCACGGGCACGGACTACATCTGGACCGCCGGCGACAACGCCCAGGTTCCGGACATCGCGTCCCGCAAGGCCGGTGTCGAGAACGCCTGGTGCCCGCCGAACGCCCAGCACGCGCTGCGTCAGGCCAAGGTCCTCGGCGACAACGTCATCTCGGGCATGCGGGGCTTCCCGCAGGCCGAGTACTCGCACTCCAACAAGGGTGCGGTGGCGGGCCTCGGCCTCCACAAGGGCGTCGCGATGATCGTCATGGGCAAGACGAAGATCAAGCTCAAGGGCCGGCTGGCCTGGTACATGCACCGTGGCTACCACGGCATGGCCATGCCGACCTGGAACCGCAAGATCCGCGTCTTCGCCGACTGGACCCTCGCGATGTTCCTCAAGCGCGAGGTCGTCTCCCTCGGTGCGCTGGAGACCCCCCGCGAGGAGTTCTACGAGGCCGCCAAGCCGGCGCCGGCGCCGGCTCCGGCCGCCGCCGCTGCCCCGGCCGCGAAGGCCAAGGCCTCCTGACCGGTGTGACCGGCAGGAGCTGAGCTCACCGGCTCCACTTGCTCCATCTGCTTCACCTGTACGACCTGTTCGACCCCGAAGGGGCCGCCCGCCATCCGTGGTGCGGGCGGCCCCTTCGGCGTACCCGGGGCCCGAGATGGGTAGACGGAGGGGTCGGAGCTTTTGTGGAGGTGCGCCATGACCGACGCCGCGCCGCGGCTCGCCGTTGTTGCCGAGACCCTGCTGGGTGCCCCGCTGCCGGTACGTGTGCGGGCCTGGGACGGCAGCGAGGCCGGCCCGCCCGACGGCCCCGTGCTCGTCATCCACGACCGCCGAGCCGTGCGGCGGATGCTCTGGAGGCCCGGCGAGCTGGGGCTGGCCCGGGCCTGGGTGGCGGGCGAACTGACGGTCGAAGGAAGTCTGTTCGATCTATTGGACCGGGTGGCGGGCCTGCTGTGGGAGCGTGAGCCCGACCTGCCGCCCGTCGGCCCCACCGTCTCCACCGCCCAGGGCGGTCCCGGACCGTTCGCGGCCCTCGGCGGCCTCGCGCGCCGCACGGGGCTGCCCGCGCTCCGCGACCTGCCGGGCGCGAGGTGGCGCGACGCCGCCCAGCGGGCCGCCGCGCGCGAGCTGATCGCCCTCGCCGGCCCACTGCCCCCACCCCCGCCCCCCGCCGAGGAAGCGGCCTCCAGGCGGACCGGAAGTCGCCACAGCAAGAACCGCGACCGCCGGGCCGTCAGCCACCACTACGACGTCGGCAACGACTTCTACGAACGGGTCCTGGGCCCCTCCATGGTGTACTCCTGCGCCTACTGGAGCCCCGGCGCCACCCTCGAACTGGCCCAGCGCGACAAGCTCGACCTGGTCTGCCGCAAGCTCGCCCTGCGGCCCGGGGACCGGCTGCTCGACGTCGGCTGCGGCTGGGGCGCCATGGCACTGCACGCGGCCCGCGAGTACGGCGTCCGGGTCACCGGTGTCACGCTCTCCCGCGAGCAGGCCGTGTACGCCCGTAAACGGGTCGCCGACGAGGGACTGACGGAGCGGGTGGACATCCGGATCCAGGACTACCGGGACGTCAAGGACGGGCCGTACGACGCCATTTCCTCCATCGGGATGGCCGAACACGTCGGAGCCGACCGCTACCGCGACTACGCCCGCACCCTGCACGCCCTGCTGCGCCCCGGCGGGCGGCTGCTCAACCACCAGATCGCCCGGCGTCCGGAGCCGGACGAGGAGGCCTACCGCATCGACGAGTTCATCGACGCCTACGTCTTCCCCGACGGGGAGCTCTCGCCGCTCGGCACCACCGTCGGCGAGCTGGAACGGGCCGGCTTCGAGGTCCGTGACGTCGAAGCGCTGCGCGAGCACTACGGGCTGACCCTGCGGGCGTGGGTGGCCCGGCTGGAGGAGCACTGGGCGGAGGCGGTCCGGCTGACCTCGCCCGGCCGGGCCCGGGTCTGGCAGCTCTACATGGCGGCCTGCGCGCTCGGCTTCGAGCGGGGCCGACTCGGGGTCAACCAGGTGTTCGCGGTGCGCCCCACGGCGGCCGGGGACGCCCGGCTGCCCCTGCGGCTGCGTACGTGGGACACGGAAGCAGAAACGGTCTAGCAGGGGTCGCGAACGCGGAAGGGCCCCGGGGCGATGCCCCGGGGCCCTTCCCGTGTCCCTGCCGCCGCTACTCCGTCTTGATGGCGGTGAGCATGTTGAGGCGGGCGGCGCTGCGAGCGGGCCACATGGCGGCCAGGACGCCGACCACGGCGGCCAGCAGGAGGAAGATGCCGATCCGGTCCCACGGGAGGATCAGTTCGTAGTTCGGCATGGCCTTCGCGAGCGTGCTGCCGACCGCCCAGGCGAGGAAGACGCCGATGGCGACGCCCAGGACGGCTCCGAAGAGCGAGATCGCCACGGCCTCCAGGCGGATCATGTTCTTGACCCGGCCGCGGTCGAGACCGATGGCCCGCAGCATGCCGATCTCCTGGGTCCGCTCGAAGACGGACATCGCCAGGGTGTTGACCACACCGAGCACCGAGATGATCAGCGCCATGCCGAGCAGGCCGTACATGATGTTCAGCATCAGGTTGATCTGGCCGCCCATCTCGTTGCGCATGTCCTGCTGGGTGGCGACCTTGATGGCCGGGTTCTTGCCCAGCGCGTCGACGACCTTCTGCTGACCGGCCTTGGACGACCCGCCCTCGACGTTGACGTACACCTCGCTGACGGCGCTCTCCTCGCTGTGCTGGGAGAGGATCTTGTCGTCGAGGACGTACGGGGAGAGCAGGCCCTCCATGTCCTTGTAGACCGCGCCGACCTTGAGGGTCTGCTGCTTGCCGTCCTGGTACTTCACCTGGATCGTGGAGCCGGTGTCGAGCTTCTTGCTCTTCGCGGTCTTCTCGGCGACCAGGATCTCGCCCTTGGCGAGGGAGTCCACCGAGCCGCTGACGGTCTCGATGTTCAGCAGCCGGCCGATGCCGGCCGGGTTGACGCCGGAGGCCGACCGGAAGTCGTCACCGACCATGAAGTAGCCGGCCGTCTGCGGGGAGACCGCCTTGATGCCGGGGGTCTTGGCCAGGGTCTCGGCCACCGACTCGTCGAGGTAGCCCCCCATGTCGCCGGCCATGGAGACCTTGTAGTCGGCCTTGAGCTTCTCGGTGGTCATCCGGTCGACGACCTTGCCGACGGTGATGCCCAGCACCGACAGGGTGGTGACCAGGGTCAGGCCGATCGCCAGCGAGGCGGCGGTGACGGCGGTGCGGCGCGGGTTGCGGACGGCGTTCTGGGAGGCCAGCTTGCCGGGGATCCCGAACACCTTCTGCAGCAGCGGGCGGACGGCCCCGATGACCGGCTTGGAGAGCAGCGGCAGCAGCACGATCATGCCGATGAGCATGAAGAACGCGCCCGCGCCGATGGTCATGCGGCCGGAGTTGCCGCCGTTGGAGACCCCGAGCAGGACCAGGCCGATGCCGATGACACTGATGATCGAGCCGATGACGTTGCGCACGACCAGCGACTTAGCGCTGGCCGGCAGGTGGGCACTGCCCATGGCGGCGACCGGGGCGATCCGGCCCGTGCGCCAGGCGGGGAGCAGGGCCGCGACCGTCGTGACCAGGACGCCGATGACCAGGGCCGCGATGATCGTGCTCGGCGCGACCACGACGCCGCCGCCCGGGAGCTTGGCACCGAGGGAGCCGATCACGGAGCGCATGGCGACCGCCAGGCCGATACCGCTGATCAGGCCGATGACGGCGGACATGAAGCCGACGACCAGGGCCTCGGTGAGCACCGAGCGCATGACCTGACCGCGGTTGGCGCCGACGGCGCGCAGCAGGGCCAGCTCCTTGGTGCGCTGGGTGACCAGCATGGTGAAGGTGTTGTAGATGAGGAAGACGCCGACGAAGAGCGAGATGCCGGCGAAGACGAGCAGCATGGTGCCCAACTGGCCGAGGCCCCGCTCGATGTCCTTGGCCTGCTTCTCGGCGAGCGCGGCGCCGGTCTGCGCCTGGGTGCCCTTGCTGTCGACCAGCGTCTTGACGTCGGCGAGCAGCTTCTCGGCGGAGGTGCCGTCCTTGGCCCCGACCGACATCTCCTGGAAGTAGCCGGGCTTGAGGTAGAGCTCCTGGGCGACCTTGGTCTCGAAGAGCACCAGGCTGCCGCCGGCCGTGACGCCGCCGTCCGTGGTGGTGAAGACGCCGGCGAGGGAGTACTCCTTCACCGGGCCGTTGGTGGCGACGCGCACCTTGTCGCCGACCTTGTACTTGCCCGTGTCCGCGGTCGCCTTGTCGAGCGCGATCTCGTCGGCCTTGGCCGGGCCGGCGCCCGCTGTGAAGGTGTAGCGCGGGTTCTTGTCGTCCTTGACGGGCGTGTAGTTGGCGCCCTGGTTGGCCCAGCCGGCGCCGATCAGCTTGCCGTTCTCGTCGCCGACGCCGGCGAAGCCGGAGACCCGTCCGGAGACGGAGGCGACGCCCGGGAGCGCCTTGACCTTGTCGAGGGTGGCCTGGCTCAGGCCGGGCTCGCCCTCCTTCTCGCCGTTCTCGTTCATGAGCTGCCCGTACGAGGTGACGGACACGGCCACACCCGCGTAGTCCTTGGCGGACTGGCCGGAGAGGGACTTCTTGAGGGTGTCGGTGAAGACGAGGGTGCCGGAGACGAAGGCGACGCCGAGGGTGACGGCGAGCACCGTCATCAGCAGTCGGGCCTTGTGCGCGAGGACATTGCGCAGGGCTGTACGGAACATGGGTTTCGAGTCCTGGGGCTGGAAGTCTGGAGGAGGGCTTCGGAGGTGGCCCGGATCAGCTGGTGCGGCCCTTGGCGTCGAAGGCCTTCATTCGGTCCAGCACGCCGTCGGCGGTGGGGTGGAGCATCTCGTCGACGATGGCGCCGTCGGCGAGGAAGATGACGCGGTCCGCGTAGGAGGCGGCGGCCGGGTCGTGGGTGACCATCACCACGGTCTGGCCGAGCTCGCGCACCGAGTTGCGCAGGAAGCCCAGGACCTCGGCGCCCGAGCGGGAGTCCAGGTTTCCGGTGGGCTCGTCGCCGAAGATGATCTCGGGGCGGGAGGCCAGGGCGCGGGCCACGGCCACGCGCTGCTGCTGACCGCCGGAGAGCTGGGTGGGGCGGTGCGACAGACGCTCGGACAGGCCGACCATGTCGATCACGGAGTCCAGCCACTGCTTGTCGGGCTTGCGGCCGGCGATGTCCATGGGGAGCGTGATGTTCTCCAGGGCCGTCAGGGTCGGCAGCAGGTTGAACGCCTGGAAGATGAAGCCGATCTTGTCCCGGCGCAGCTGGGTGAGCTGCTTGTCCTTGAGGCTCCCGAGCTCGATGTCGCCGATGCGGACGGAGCCCGCGGAGAAGGTGTCCAGTCCCGCGACGCAGTGCATCAGCGTGGACTTGCCGGAGCCCGAGGGGCCCATGATCGCGGTGAACTGTCCCTGCGTGAAGTCCACGCTGACGTTGTCGAGGGCGACCACCTGGGTCTCGCCCTGGCCGTACACCTTGGAGAGGCCGGTGGCGCGGGCGGCCACGGCCTGGGTGGTGTGCGGGGCGTAGTTCATGGTGGTCACGGGACGGCTCCTCGGTCTGCGGTGCGGGGACGTTTCCATCCTCGCCGCGCGTACCCCCGCTCCGGATCAGCCGCCGTGCCTGTTCCTCGGCCCACTGGAGTCTGACGGCCGACGGGTGGGTGTCCTCCTCTGGTATGACAGGAGCCCCGTCCGAGGGCGGTGGCCCGGGGTGGCGGGGAGGGTGGCGCGGGGGGTGGCGTGGGCCATCGAAATCCCGTCATTCCCGTACAGGTGATGATCGACGTCCAGAACGGGCCGACCGTGCGTTCTCGGGCCTGACGAACCCTCAAGCGCCAATAAAATCAGACAACATCGGAAAGTTCGCAGGTTGGCACAGGGAGTGATCCGGATAGGCTCGACCCAGCGTTCAAGGCTTTTTCACGGGGGCCGCCACGCCTTGCCCGGATGGTGGAATGCAGACACGGCGAGCTTAAACCTCGCTGGCCTTCGGGCCGTGCCGGTTCAAGTCCGGTTCCGGGTACCACCCACGGCCCGGTGTCCGGCCTCGCGGGAGCGACCGACCACGGACACGGGAGTCATGCGCGTCGCCCGCGCCTCCCTCGGAGGAACAGCCCGAAGCCTTTCACGGCGACGTCAACCGGACCGGACCGCCGCCGCCCGTCGAACCGGGTGAAGACCGACCGGTACGCCACGGCGGGCCGGGCGGCGTACGGGGGCCGGCCGCGGGGCCGCCCGTTTATTCACAGCGCCCCGTCGTGCCCTCTCCTAAGATCCTCCTCCAGCAGTAGGGTGCTTTCTTTGCGAGCGCATTACTCTTGATGCAAGGCCGCGCTCGGTGGCCACGGAGGAGTGAGATGAGGAGCAGTAACCCGGTCTTCTCGCGACGGGGGTTCAGCCGCGACAACGGTGGCTACGCGGGCTTTGACGCGCAGCCGCAGCAGGCCGGGACCAACCCGTACGCGACCAACCCGTACGCGGCCGACCCGACCACCGGCATGCCGCAGGCCCCGGCCCGCGCCAACGTGATGACCATGGACGACGTCGTAAGCCGTACGGCCATGACGCTCGGCACGCTCATCGTGACGGCCACCCTTGCCTGGATCGCGCTGCCGGTCGACCCGGACAACCTCGGTACGTCGTACGCCATCGGCATCGGCGCGGGTCTCGTCGCGTTCGTCTTCGCGATCATCCAGTCGTTCAAGAGCAAGCCCGTCCCGGGCCTGATCCTGGCGTACGCGGCGTTCGAGGGCGTCTTCCTCGGCGTCATCAGCGCGGCCGTCAGCACCTACCTCGGCCCCGGCGTGGTCATGCAGGCCGTGATGGGCACGATGTGCGTCTTCGCCGCCGTGCTCTTCGCGTACAAGATGCGCTGGATCCGCGTCACCCGCCGCTTCTACGGCTTCGTGATGGCCGCGACCCTCGGCTTCATCCTGCTGATGCTCGTGAACACCCTGTTCGCGGTCTTCGGCGGCGGTGACGGCCTCGGCTTCCGCAGCGGCGGCCTCGGCCTGCTGTTCGGTGCCATCGGCGTCATCCTCGGCGCCTGCTTCCTCGCCCTCGACTTCAAGCAGGTCGAGGACGGCATCGCCTACGGTGCCCCGCGCGAGGAGGCCTGGCTGGCGGCCTTCGCCCTCACCATGACCCTGGTCTGGATCTATGTCGAGATGCTGCGCATCTTCTCGATCCTCTCGGGCGACGACTAGCAGGACCCGCACGCCGGTCACCGGCCTGCGCACCGCATGGGGAAGGCCCCGCGAGCACTCTGCTCGCGGGGCCTTCCCGCGTAGAGGGGTACGGGAAACGAGGTCGGGGGAGAGGGGCTCAGCCGAGCCGGCGTGCGGCTCTGCGCAGGTCGTACTCGTGGATGATCGCCTTGGCCTGGCCGTACGACAGCTCGTGCGCGCCGCGCAGCCAGCTGACCTTCTCCTCGAACCGGACGAGTGAGGGGCCGTCGTCCACGGTGCGGAGCCAGTCGGAGACTTCACGACCGGTGGTCTGGGGGATTCTGTCGATCATGTTGCGGTGGGTCTGTTCGGAGAACTCTACGGACATGGGCGCCTCCGGAGGTATCGCCGTGCTGTTCTCTTCACGCCACCGTGCCGGAGAGTTCGCCCGTTGGCAATGGGGCCCGGGCGGCGCGTAAGGTCGGCCGGGTGCTTGATACTTCGCCCCTGAGCGCCGTCGTGGAACGTTTCGCCGACCGGCTGCGGGCCGCGCCGCAGAGTCGCCTGCAGCAGGGTGCCGCCGCCGCGGCGCTGGACCTGGCCCGCGAACTCTCCGTACGGGCCCAGCGGATCGAGACCCCCGGGCAGGAGCCGAAGGAGGTGCCGGACGCCGGCATCTTCGTGGTCGGCGATCAGGTGGCCGTGACCGGGCTGGACCTCGCCGAGGCGCTGCGCGCCGCGGCCCCGGACAGCGCGAAGGCCCCGTCCGAGGTGCTGGACGAGGCCGTGCGGCTGGTGGAGCGGGCGGAAGTCAGAGCGATGCGATGACGCGGTCCGCGAGGATGTAGACGTTGCTGTCGGGGTCCTCGCCGTCACCGCAGGAGAAGGTCAGCGCGTAGGCGCCGGAGATGCCCGAGCCGCCCAGCAGGACCGGTGCGGTGCCCGAGCGCAGGGCCTCGGCGAGCCGCTCCGCGGTCTCCCGGTGTCCCGGGGTCATGCACAGCGTCGTGCCGTCCGTGAAGACGTACACGTCCAGGGTGCCCAGCGGGCCCGGGCGGACGTCCGCGAGGGCCGTACGGGCCTCCGCGAGCTCCTCCAGGCGGTTCACGGTGCGCTCGTGGTCGGCGCCGGGGTGCGAGGCCTGGACCGGTACGAAGTCGGGGTGCGAGGGGTGGCGCCGGCGGGCGGCGGCCAGCTCGGCCGAGTCCTCGGGGTACCCGGGGAGCTCGTCGAGGATCTCCTCGCCGAGTACGGGCTCCAGCCCCACCAGGTCGGCCTGCCGGGGCAGGAAGACCGGGTTGTCCTCGCCGAGCCCGGGCAGGCCGCCCAGCAGCGAGGGGGCGTCGGCGGCGTCACGGGCCTCCTGCGCGGCCCAGAAGGCCCGCGCCTCGGCCAGCTCGCGCTCGCGCTCCTCGGCGAGGGCTTCGGCCACGGCGGCTCGTATCTCCGCGGCGGGGGACTCGACGGCGCTGCGGGCGTGCGGGACGGTCGCACCACGAGGGTGGACCGGCACCGCCAGCTCGTTGCGCAGGGCGGCGACCTGCTTACGCAGACCGTGGACGGCGTGCAGCGCAGCAGCGCCCACGGCCGTGGCAGCGGCCGTGGTCAGCAGCAGGGCAAGAGACATGGCGCTCACTGACTAACTCCTGAGGTGATTCGATCCCCCGACTTCCTACATCAGAGTGTCCCGACCTGGGAATGGCGTGCAGTGCATTACGTCACGAAATGGACAGGGCTTTGGTCACACCTGCCGCATCCGTACCAGCGCTGACCTGGGTAAACACCGATCCCCCAGGAGATAGGTCACATCCTGGGGGAAATTTGGTCACAGGTAGGCCGCGACGGGGTTGGATCCGGTGCCGGTACGCCGCAAGGGATCCTCCCGGATCCCTTGCGGCGCCTGGGGCTCTCCTTGATCGAATGAGCGACCCCTACCCTCCGCTACGGCTCAGCTCAGGCGCTCGATCACCATGGCCATGCCCTGGCCGCCACCGACGCACATGGTCTCGAGGCCGAACTGCTTGTCGTGGAACTGCAGGCTGTTGATCAGCGTGCCGGTGATGCGCGCACCGGTCATCCCGAAGGGGTGACCGACGGCGATGGCTCCACCGTTGACGTTCAGCTTCTCCAGCGGGATCTCCAGGTCCCGGTACGACGGGATGACCTGGGCCGCGAAGGCCTCGTTGATCTCGAAGAGGTCGATGTCGCCGACCGTGAGGCCGGCCCGCTTCAGGGCCTGCTTCGACGCCTCGACCGGGCCCAGGCCCATGATCTCGGGGGAGAGGCCGGTGACACCGGTGGAGACGATCCGGGCCAGCGGGGTCAGGCCCAGCTCGCGGGCCTTGGTGTCGCTCATGATGACCAGCGCCGCGGCGCCGTCGTTGAGCGGGCAGCAGTTGGCGGCCGTGACCAGGCCGTCGGGGCGGAAGACGGGCTTGAGGCCCTGCACGCCCTCCAGGGTCACGCCGGCGCGCGGACCGTCGTCGCCGGAGACGACCGTGCCGTCCGGGGTGGTGATCGGGGTGATCTCGCGGGCCCAGAAGCCGTTCTTGATGGCCTCTTCCGCCAGGTTCTGCGAGCGGACGCCGAACTCGTCCATGTCCTGGCGGGTCACGCCCTTGATGCGGGCCAGGTTCTCGGCGGTCTGCCCCATCGCCATGTACGCGTCCGGGACCAGGCCGTCCTCGCGCGGGTCGTGCCAGCTGGAGCCGGTCGACTCGGCGACGGCCGCCGTACGCGCCTCGGCGTCGGCGAAGAGCGGGTTGTGGGTGTCGGGCCACGAGTCCGAGTTGCCCTTGGCGAACCGCGACACCATCTCGACGCCCGCCGAGATGAAGACATCGCCCTCGCCCGCCTTGATGGCATGCAGGGCCATGCGGGAGGTCTGCAGCGAGGAGGAGCAGTAGCGGGTGATCGTGGTGCCGGGCAGGAAGTCCATGCCCATCTGCACGGCCACGATGCGCGCCAGGTTGTTGCCCTGCTCACCGCCGGGCAGGCCGCAGCCGAGCATCAGGTCGTCGATCTCGCGCGGGTCCAGCCCGGGGACCTTGGCCAGGGCGGCCTGGATGATCGTCGCGGTCAGGTCGTCCGGCCGCACGTCCTTGAGGGACCCCTTGAAGGCGCGCCCGATCGGGGAGCGGGCGGTGGAAACGATGACGGCTTCGGGCATCGGGACTCCAAGGGTGTGTTGCGGCTCTGTGCGGGACCGCAAGCGAAGTTACCGCCCCGTACGGTCCAGGTCACCGGCCGGGGCGTGTGACACGGGCCGCACTCGCCCGCGACATCCGGTCGCGGGCGGGCGACACGACGACGGTCCGGCGTCGCGGCGGGCGGCGTCAAGCGGTGCGGAGTGCCCGGCCGGGACGCCCCTACGGCACCACGGGCTGGGCCGGGTCCGAGGCCGGCACCCGACGCCGACGGCGGTGCTTGAGCAGTACCCAGGGACCGCGGGCGGCCGTGACCTCCGTACCCGCCTGGCCCGCGGCGGCCGACGCGGCCTTCGCCACCGGCAGCATGTCCTCGTCCCGGGACACGTCCAGCCGGTCCGACTCCGGCCACAGGCCCAGCGCCGCGCACAGGGTCGGCAGCACGGCCATGGCGGCGGTCGCGTACCCCTCCGCCGAGGGGTGGTAGGAGTCCGGGCCGAACATCTCGCGCGGGTTCGCGGCGAACTCCGGGCCCAGCAGATCCCCCATCGAGACCGTACGGGCGCCCAGCGCGACCACCCCTATGGTCTGCGCGGCGGCCAGCTGGCGCGAGACCCGGCGTGCCAGCCAGCGCAGCGGCTGGTAGACCGGCTCGATCGTGCCCAGGTCCGGGCAGGTGCCCACGACGACCTCGGCGCCCGCCATGCGCAGCCTGCGCACCGCCGAGGTGAGCAGCCGCACCGACTGGGTCGGCGGCATCCGGCGCGTCACGTCGTTGGCACCGATCATGATCACGCAGACGTCCGGGGGCGGCGAGGGGCCGTCCAGCAACAGCCCGACCTGCCGGTCCAGGTCGTCCGACATGGCCCCCGAAAGGGCTACGTTGCGCAGCTCCACCGGCCGCTCGGCCACCGCCGCCAGCCCCGAGGCCATCAGGGCCGCCGGAGTCTGCCGGGCGCGCCGTACGCCCAGTCCCGCGGCCGTGGAGTCACCCAGCATGCCCAGGCGCAGCGGGCCCGGGCTCAGCTCCGGCCCGCCGAACTCGCTCCCGTAGAGCCCGTCGGCCCGTGGTGGCTCGGGCAGCCCGGACCCGACGGCCCGCCTCGCGAACTGTATCTCGGCCACCACCAGCCCGATCGCGGCGGCCCCCACCAGTCCGAGTCCGCCTCCGCCGTACGCCGCCCCCGCCGCGATCCGGCGGGCTGTCCTCGCCCTGGACATCCTTCAGGCCACCTCCTCGGTCCTCATTGATCCCTACCTGCCCCGTACGTACGGTCGGTCAATCCCTTTCCGCATACTCTGGCCGGACCTCCCGGAGAACCCGTGGAGTCCCCTCCTTGGAGAACATGGTGCAATTCCACGACTCGATGATCAGCCTCGTCGGCAACACCCCGCTGGTGAAGCTCAACCGTGTGACCGAAGGCCTGCAGGCCACCGTCCTTGCGAAGGTCGAGTACTTCAATCCCGGTGGATCCGTGAAGGACCGGATCGCCGTACGGATGATCGAGGCCGCCGAGCAGAGCGGAGCCCTCAAGCCCGGCGGCACCATCGTGGAGCCGACCAGCGGCAACACGGGTGTAGGACTCGCCATCGTGGCCCAGCAGAAGGGCTACAAGTGCATCTTCGTCTGCCCTGACAAGGTGTCCATGGACAAGATCAACGTGATGCGCGCGTACGGCGCGGAGGTCGTGGTCTGCCCGACCGCCGTCGACCCTGAGCACCCGGACTCGTACTACAACGTGTCCGACCGCCTCGCGCGCGAGCCCGGCGCCTGGAAGCCCGACCAGTACAGCAACCCGAACAACCCCCGTTCGCACTACGAGACCACCGGTCCGGAGCTGTGGGAGCAGACGGACGGGAAGATCACCCACTTCGTCGCGGGCGTCGGCACGGGCGGCACGATCTCGGGTACGGGCAACTACCTCAAGGAGGTGTCCGGCGGCAAGGTCAAGGTCATCGGCGCCGACCCCGAGGGCTCGGTCTACTCGGGCGGCTCCGGGCGTCCGTACCTGGTCGAGGGCGTCGGTGAGGACTTCTGGCCGACCGCCTACGACCCGAACGTCACCGACGAGATCATCGCGGTGTCCGACAAGGACTCCTTCCAGATGACCCGCCGCCTCGCCAAGGAGGAGGGCCTGCTCGTCGGCGGCTCCTGCGGCATGGCGGTCGTCGCGGCGCTGAAGGCCGCCGAGGGCCTCGGTCCGGACGACGTGGTCGTCGTCCTGCTGCCGGACAGCGGCCGCGGCTACCTCAGCAAGATCTTCAGCGACGAGTGGATGGCGGGACACGGCTTCCTGGAGGAGGCCGGCCCCGCCGCGCGCATCGGTGACGTGCTGAACGACAAGGAGGGCGGCATCCCCTCCCTCGTCCACATGCACCCCGAGGAGACCGTCGGCGAGGCCATCGAGGTCCTGCGCGAGTACGGCGTCTCGCAGATGCCGATCGTCAAGCCGGGCGCCGGTCACCCGGACGTGATGGCCGCCGAGGTCATCGGCTCCGTGGTCGAGAAGGAGCTGCTGGCGGCGCTGTTCGCGCAGCGGGCCTCCCTGACCGACCCGCTGGAGAAGCACATGAGCTCCCCGCTGCCGCAGGTCGGCTCCGGCGAGCCGGTGTCCGAGCTGATGGCGGTGCTCGGCGAGGCGGACGCGGCGATCGTGCTGGTCGAGGGCAAGCCCACCGGTGTGGTGAGCCGTCAGGACCTGCTGGCCTTCCTGGCCAAGGGCTCGAAGTAGCCCGCAGGGCGTCGCGCACGGCCTTCGCGCAATCGGTACGGGCCCGACACGTGACGGCAGCACCGGCTTAACACGGCTGGGGCACAGTGGTGGTCGTCGGCGGGGAAGTCCGGGAGACCGGGACCCGGCCGGCACCACCGAACGGCGTTCGAGCACCTCCGGAGCGGCTCCCGGACCGCGCGAACGCCATGGACGCGGACGGCCCTGACCCGGCCGTGTCCTTCGCGGGGACCGCCGTCGTCCCGCCCCTCGGGCGACCGAGGGTGCGGCGGTCCCCGCGCCATTCTTTTCGGGCTCGGTTCGCGCGTGCGGCGGTGGCGGCAGGGCCGGGCCGTCCCTTCCGGATCGTGCCTGACCCGCGCCGCCCGGCACGGCACCGGACGACGCGGGTTCGATCGGCAAGATCCGGAAGAGACGCCCCAGGGGTCAGTCCCGGGGGGCCTGCTGACCCCGCCGGAGGCGAGCGGCGTGGATGAAGCTCACGCCGGCGATCCCCGCCCAGGCGACGATCAGCCCCGGCAGCCGAGCCTGCGTGACGGCGATCGCCGACAGCGGGATCGCCAGGACCAGGGTGATGATCGCGAAGCCGAAGCGTTCGCCGAAGTTCCCGTCCCCCGGGGCGGCGGACGGCGCCCGGCCGCCCCCGCGGGCCGCGGACAGGCGTTCCTCGGCGAGCCTGCGCCGGACCTGTGTGTCGACCTTCTCGACGAACGAGTCCACGAGTGCGGCCTCGTACTCCGGACCCAGCTCGCGGCGGGCGTCCAGCGCGGCGTCGAATTCCTTCTTCAGCTCTTGGGCATGCGCGTCCATGTCCCCACCGTAGGAACCCCGGCGGGCCCCGGCACTGGGGCTAGCACCCCTATCCGGATCGCGGGCACGGCTTGCCCCGCTGCATAACCGCATGCAGAGTGCTCCGTGACTGAATATCTCACCGGGACGGAGGGGACGGGATGAGTGACAGCCCGGCCGCGCGGCTGCAGAAGCTGTTCGAGGGGCACCGGCTGACGCCGACCCAGCGGCGGATCGCGCACTGCATGGTGCGCGGGGCGGCGGAGGTGCCCTTCCTGTCGAGCGTCGAGCTCGCGGAGCTGGCCGGGGTGAGCCAGCCCTCGGTGACCCGGTTCGCCGTGGCGCTGGGCTTCGACGGCTATCCGGCGCTGCGCCGCCACCTGCGCGAGGTGGCTCCCGCCGAGCGGCCCGAGGCCGCGGACGAGGACGCGTACAACGAGTACCAGCAGGCCGTTCTCGGCGAGATCGAGAACCTGCGGCAGCTGGCGGCGATGCTCGCCGATCCCGCGCCGGTCCAGGAGGCGGGGCGACTGCTCGCCGCCTCGACCCCGCTGCTGGTGCTCGGGCTGCGGGCGGCCTCCTCCCAGGCGCGGGGGTTCGCGTACTTCGCCTCGAAGGTCCACCCGGACGTACGGCTCCTCGACGAGGGCGGTTCGATGATGGAGGACCGCATCGACGCGGCGCGCTACGAGGGCGCCACGGCGCTGCTCTGCTTCGCGCTGCCCCGCCACCCCCGGGAGGTCGTGGACACGCTGGAGCGCTCGCGGCGGGCCGGCCTGACCGTGGTCACGGTCGCCGAGTCGGCCTTCGCCCCGGTGGCCCGCCACTCGGACCTGCTGATTCCGGCGCAGGTCGGTACCGGGCTGGCCTTCGACACGGCGTGCGCGCCGATGCTGCTGGGGCGGGTGCTGCTGGAGTCGATGGCGGACGCCCTGCCGGACGCGCAGGCCCGGCTGGAGGCCTTCGACGCGCGGGCGGCCGCCCGAGGCCTGTTCGTGGAGTGAGCCTCAGCGGTAGCTGAGCTCGGCCAGCTCGGTGGCGAGCCGGTCGCGCAGCGCCGGGACGCGGGCGAGCAGCGGCAGCAGGGCGTTGCGCGCGGTGCGCAGGAGCGGGTTGCGGACGGTCGCGGCCCGGGTCATCCGGTGGGTCAGGGCCACCACGCGCCGGGCCACGGGGCGGCGGCGGGCCTCGTAACCGTCGAGGTCCCCGGTGGTCAGGGCGCGGCCGAGGGCGTAGCCGTCCTGGATGCCGGTGTTCATGCCCTGCCCACCCGCCGGGCTGTGCACATGGGCCGCGTCCCCGGCCAGCAGCAGCCGTCCGGCGCGGTAGCGGTCCGCGATCCGGTGGTGGATCCGGAACCGGGAGGACCAGACGAGTTCGCGGACGACCGCCGTGCCCGGGACGCGCTCGTCCATCAGGCCCTGCACGAAGGCGAGGTCCGGTTCGGCCGGGGCCTCGGCGACGGCGGTGACGATCCGGTAGTGCCCTCCGGGCAGCGGGGCGACCACGGTGGGCCCGGCGGCGCCGAAGGCGAGCGTGACCTCGCCCGGCCCCGGAGCCCAGTCCATGACGACGTCGGCGAGGACGAAGGACTCCCCGTACGCACTGCCGGTGAAGCCGATCCCGGCGGCTTCGCGGACCACGCTGTGCATCCCGTCGGCGCCCACGACGTGTGCGGCGCGCAGGGTCTCCCCGGTGGCGGTGGTGAGGGTGGCGCCGACCGCGTCCTGCGTGACGGCGGTGACCTCGTAGGGGCGGTGGACGTCGCCGCCGAGGGCGCGCAGGCGCTCCAGGAGCACGGCTTCGGTCTCGTACTGCGGGACCATCAGTGCGTACGGGTGGGCCGTGGGCAGGCCGTCGAAGTCGACGGCGGCGAGCGGGCGGGCGCCGTCGCGGATCCGGAACCGGCGCACGCGTACGCCGCGGCCGACGAGGTCGCCGGACAGGGCGCCGCTCGGGTCGAGCTCGTCGAGGACCTCCAGGGTGCGGGCGTGCACGACGGCGGCGCGGGAGGTGTTGGCGCCCTCGGCCTGCTTGTCGAGGAGGACGAAGTCGACGCCGGCCCCGGCCAGGGTCACGGCGAGGGCGAGCCCGGTGGGTCCGGCCCCGACGATGGCCACGTCCGTACGGGTCGGGAGTGCGGCGGTGCTGGTCATGCGGGCCTCCTCCGATAGGCCAACGTCTGTTGGCCAACAACTGTTGATACGAGAGTGCGCTCATCCCACTGGTATGTCAACGATTGTTGGCCTACGGTTGTTGGCATGACGGCACGACGTACCTCGGACCTGACGAAGACGGCGATCCTGCGGGCGGCCCGGGAGCGCTTCGCCGCGCAGGGCTTCGAGCGCACCACCATCCGGGCCGTCGCGGCGGACGCGGAGATCGACCCCTCGATGGTCATGCGCTACTTCGGCAGCAAGGAGCGGCTCTTCGACGCCGCCCTCGCGGTGGACCTGCGCCTGCCCGACCTGGCCGCCGTGCCGACCGGGGAGCTGCCGGCCGCCCTCGTACGCCATTTCGTGGAGCGGTGGGAGGGGGACCCGGCCGACGACGCCCTGCTCGTGCTGCTGCGCTCCGCGGTGACGAACGAACAGGCCGCGGACCGGATGCGGGAGGTGTTCGCGGCGCAGGTCGCCCCGGCGCTGGCGGCCGCCGTCGGCCCGGAGCGGGCCGCGGCCGCGGCGGGCCTGGTCTCCGCGCAGCTGCTGGGGCTGGCCCTGACCCGCTACCTGCTGCGGCTGCCGGGGGTGGTCGCCCTGACCCCGGAGGGCGTGGTCCAGGGCCTGGCCCCGGCCCTGGCCGCCACCCTCTCCGCCTGAGGTCGCCGTCCGGCGTACGCGCGCCGCTGTCGCCCGGCGTACGCGCGCCGCCGCCGGGGGCGTCGACCCCGGCGGGTCACAGCAGGGCGTCGCGCAGGTCGCCGCCCGCTTCCGCGACGATGGCCGCGACGTCCTGCGCCGGCCTGGCGAGGCTGAAGCGGACCCGGCCGTCCCGGTCCACCGCGAAGCCGTGGACCGCCGGGCGCGGCAGGCTGTTGTAGCCGTAGTGGGCCGTGAAGAAGTACGCCCCGGTGTCCGGGACGCCGATCAGGTCGCCGGGGGCGAGCCGCGGCAGCTCGCGGGCGGTGGCCAGCAGGTCCCCCGCGAAGCAGGCCGGGCCCGCGACGTCCTGGGCCACCGGGTCCCCGGTCTTCGGGGCGCCCTTCGCGTCGTAGGGCAGGATCCGCACCGGCCAGGCGGCCGGGGCGTACGCGGTGCGGGTCGCCACCTGGACCCCGGCGTGGGTGAGCGCGATCGGCCGGGAGCCGGTGGTCTTGGTGTACTCGACGCGGGCCAGCACCAGGCCGTGCTTGGCCAGCAGGGCCCGGCCGAACTCCGTGACCAGGCCGTACGAGCCGTCGAAGAGGGTGGGGACCGCCTCGCGCAGGGCGGCCACGTACTGGGCGAACGTCGGGGTCGGCTCGTCCGAGGCGAAGTTCACCGGCAGGCCGCCGCCGATGTCGAGGGTGTCGACCTGGCGTCGCCCGACCGCCGCGTTGATCTCCTCGGCGAGCGCGTGCAGGTCCCGTACGCCTTCCGCGATCAGGGTCAGGGGTACGCCCTGGGAGCCCGAGTGGATGTGCAGACGGGTGAGCCACGGTCGGTCCGCGTAGGCCCGCAGCAGCCAGGCGCGCGCCTCGGGGTCGCGCAGGGCGATCCCGAACTTCGAGGTCGCGGTGGCCGTGGACAGGGCGTCGATGGCTCCGGCGCCGGTCTGCGGGTTGATCCGTACGCCGATCGGGGCGGCGGGGGGCGCGGCCGCCCGGCCGACGAGCTCGTCGAGGCGGGCCAGCTCCTGCGGGTTGTCGGCGTTGACGGCGATGCCCAGGGCCAGGGCCTCGAGCAGCTCGGCCGGCGTCTTGGCGGGGGAGTCCAGGACGGTCCGGTCGGCGGGCACCCCGGCCGCCCTGGCCAGCGCCAGCTCCCCGGGGCTCGCCACCTCGCAGCCGAGCCCGGCGTCGGCGAGCAGCCGCAGGACCGGGACGAGCGGGGCGGCCTTGACGGCGAAGGCGTGCAGGACGGGGGTGCCGGGTGCGAGGGCGGCCGCGAAGGCGCCGGTCAGGGCGGCGGCGGAGGCCCGGATGCCGGCGACGTCCAGCAGGCACACCAAGGGCTCCGTGTCGTCGCCCCCGCCCACGAGACCCTGCGCGACGGCGGCCCGTACGGCCAGATCCCGGCGCCCTGCGGCGCTCCGGGCGGCACCCTCGACCTCGCTGTTTGCGGCCATGTCGGCCATCCCATCATCCGACGGGGCCGACCGCAGCTGTTGACTGAATCTATTCAGGGCGCGAGGATGTGAATAGATTGACCAACATCGGAGGAGGCACCGCCATGTCAGGACCCCGCCCCGTACGTGCCGCGCGAGGCACCGAGCTCAGCACCCTGGGATGGCAGCAGGAGGCCGCCCTGCGGATGCTGCAGAACAACCTCGACCCCGAGGTCGCCGAGCACCCCGACAAGCTGGTCGTCTACGGCGGCACCGGCAAGGCCGCGCGCGACTGGCGCTCGTACGACGCCATGGTCCGCACCCTCCAGACCCTCAAGCAGGACGAGACGATGCTCGTCCAGTCCGGCCGCCCGGTCGGCGTGATGCAGACCCACGAGTGGGCGCCGCGCGTCCTGCTCGCCAACTCCAACCTGGTGGGCGACTGGGCCAACTGGGAGGAGTTCCGCCGGCTGGAGCACCTGGGCCTGACCATGTACGGCCAGATGACCGCCGGGTCCTGGATCTACATCGGCACCCAGGGCATCCTCCAGGGCACCTACGAGACCTTCGCCGCCGTCGCCGCGAAGAAGTTCGACGGGACCCTCGCCGGCACCATCACCCTCACCGCCGGCCTCGGCGGCATGGGCGGCGCCCAGCCGCTGGCCGTGACGATGAACGACGGCGTCGCGATCTGCATCGACGTCGACCCGCGCGCCATCGACCGCCGCATCGAGCACCGCTACCTGGACGTCAAGGCCGACAACCTCCGCCACGCCCTCCAGCTCGCCGTCGAGGCCCGCGACGCCCGCAAGCCGCTCTCCATCGGTCTCCTCGGCAACGCCGCCGAGCTGCTCCCGCAGATGCTGGCCGAGGGCGCGCCCATCGACATCGTGACCGACCAGACCTCGGCCCACGACCCGCTCGCGTACCTGCCGGTCGGCGTCGACTTCGACGACATGGCCTCCTACGCCGCCAAGGACCCGGCCGGCTTCACCACCCGCGCCCGCGAGTCCATGGCCAAGCACGTCGAGGCCATGGTCGGCTTCATGGACGCCGGCGCCGAGGTCTTCGACTACGGCAACTCCATCCGCGGCGAGGCCCAGCTGGCCGGCTACGACCGCGCCTTCGCCTTCCCCGGCTTCGTCCCGGCCTACATCCGCCCGCTGTTCTGCGAGGGCAAGGGCCCCTTCCGCTGGGCCGCCCTGTCCGGCGAGGCCTCGGACATCCACAAGACCGACAAGGCCATGCTGGAACTCTTCCCCGAGAACGAGTCCCTGCACCGCTGGATCAAGATGGCCGGCGAGCGCGTCCACTTCCAGGGCCTGCCCGCCCGCATCTGCTGGCTCGGCTACGGCGAGCGCGACAAGGCCGGCGAGCGCTTCAACGAGATGGTGGCCGACGGCACCCTCGCCGCCCCGCTGGTGATCGGCCGCGACCACCTCGACTGCGGCTCGGTGGCCTCCCCGTACCGCGAGACCGAGGCCATGCTCGACGGCTCCGACGCGATCGCCGACTGGCCGCTGCTCAACGCCATGGTCAACGTGGCCTCCGGCGCCTCCTGGGTCTCCATCCACCACGGCGGCGGCGTCGGCATGGGCCGCTCGATCCACGCGGGCCAGGTCACCGTCGCCGACGGCACCAAGCTCGCGGGCGAGAAGATCCGCCGCGTCCTCACCAACGACCCGGGCATGGGCGTCATCCGCCACGTCGACGCCGGCTACGACATCGCCGAGTCGGTCGCCGACGAGCGCGGCGTCCGCGTCCCCATGCGTGAGGGCGACGACGCGTGACCTTCCACGAGATGTGGGCCGAGCTCGCGCCCATCGGCCGCGACGCCGGCACCGGCGGGTACCGCCGGTACGCCTGGAGCGGGGCCGACGCCGACTGCCGGACCTGGTTCCAGGAGCAGGCCGAGGCGCGCGGGCTGACGTACGAGACCGACCGCAACGGCAACCAGTGGGCCTGGCTCGGCGACCCCCTCGCGGGGGACGCCGTGGTCACCGGCTCGCACCTGGACTCCGTCCCCGACGGCGGGGCCTTCGACGGCCCCCTCGGGGTGGTGTCCTCCTTCGCGGCCCTGGACGAACTCCGCAGGAGAGGCGCGGAGTTCTCCCGGCCGTTGGCCATCACCAACTTCGGCGACGAGGAAGGTGCCCGCTTCGGGCTCGCCTGCGTCGGCTCCCGGCTCGCCGCCGGGCAGCTGACCAAGGAGAAGGCGTACGAGCTGCGCGACGCCGAGGGCATCTCCCTGCCCCAGGCCATGGAGGCCGCCGGATACGACCCCGAGACCATCGGGGCCGACCCCGAACGCCTGGGCCGCGTCGGCGCCTTCGTCGAGCTGCACGTGGAACAGGGCCGGGCCCTGGACCTGTCCGGGGACCGGGTCGGCATCGCCTCCGCGATCTGGCCGCACGGCCGTTGGCGGTTCGACTTCCGCGGCGAGGCCAACCACGCCGGCACCACCCGGCTGGTCGACCGCCGCGACCCGATGCTCACCTACGCGGCGACCGTGCTGGCCGCCCGCAGCGAGGCGGCCCTCGCCGGGGCCGTCGCCACCTTCGGGAAGATCTCCGTCGAGCCCAACGGGGTCAACGCCATCCCCTCGCTCGTGCGCGGCTGGCTCGACTCCCGGGCCGCCGACCAGGCCACCCTCGACACGGTCGTCACGGCCATCGAGAAGGCCGCCCGCGAGCGCGCCGACCAGGACGGCATCGACCTCGGCATCGTCCGGGAGTCCTTCACCCCGGTCGTCGAGTTCGAGCACGCCCTGCGCGACGAGATGAACCGGATCCTGGGCGGTTCGGTCCCCGTCCTCGGCACCGGCGCGGGACACGACGCCGGGATCCTCTCGGCGACCGTCCCGACCGCCATGCTGTTCGTACGGAACCCGACCGGCGTCTCCCACTCCCCGCGGGAGTTCGCCGCCGAGGACGACTGCGTGGCGGGCGTCCTCGCCCTCGCCGACGTACTGGAAGGCCTGGCATGCCGCTGAAGACGTACTGGCTGGAGCACGCCTGGCTCGGCACCCACGTCGAGCCGGGCGTCGCCCTGGAGGTCACCGCGGAGGGCCGGATCGGCGCCCTGCGCACCGGGGTGGAGACCCCGCCGCCCGGCGCCGAGGTGCTGCGCGGCCTGACGGTCCCGGGCCTGGCCAACGCGCACAGCCATGCCTTCCACCGGGCCCTGCGGGGCACCGTCCAGGTCGGCTCGGGCACCTTCTGGACCTGGCGCGACCAGATGTACAAGGTCGCCCAGAACCTCACCCCCGAGAGCTACTTCGCGCTCGCCCGCGCCGTCTACGCCGAGATGGCGCTGGCCGGCATCACCAACGTCGGCGAGTTCCACTACGTCCACCACGCGCCCGGCGGCGCCCGGTACGCCGACCCGAACGCCATGGGCGAGGCCCTGATCGAGGCCGCCGCCGCGGCCGGCATCCGGATCACCCTGCTGGACACGGCCTACCTCTCGGCCGGCTTCGGCGAGGCGCCCAACAGCCACCAGCTGCGCTTCTCCGACGGCACCGCCGAGGCCTGGGCCGAGCGCGCGAGTGCGCTGAGGCCCCGTGAGCACGCCCTGATCGGCGCGGCGATCCACTCGGTCCGCGCCGTGCCGGCCGCCGAACTGGCCACCGTGGCCGGCTGGGCCGACGAGCGCCGGGCGCCCCTGCACGTCCACCTCTCGGAGCAGACCGCCGAGAACGACGCCTGCCTGGCCGCCCACGGACGTACGCCCACCCAGCTGCTGGCCGACCACGGCGTGCTCGGCCCGCGCACCACCGGCGTCCACAACACGCACCTCACCGACACGGACGTCGCCCTCCTCGGCGGGACCACCACCGGCACCTGCATGTGCCCTACCACCGAACGCGACCTCGCGGACGGCATCGGCCCGGCGACCCGGCTCCAGCACGCGGGCAGCCCGCTGTCCCTGGGCAGTGACAGCCACGCCGTGATCGACCTGCTCGAAGAGGCCCGCGCGATGGAGCTGAACGAGCGCCTGCGCAGCCGCACCCGGGGCCACTGGACGGCGAACGCCCTGCTCACCGCCGCCACCGAGGACGGCCACGCCGCCCTCGGACTCCCGGACGCGGGCCGCCTGGAGGTGGGCGCGCTCGCGGACTTCACCACGATCGCGCTGGACTCCGTACGTACGGCGGGTCCGCCGGCGCGGCTGGGGGCCGAGACGGCCGTCTTCGCGGCCACCGCCTCGGACGTCCGCCACACCGTGGTCGGCGGCCGCCACGTGGTCCGCGACGGCGCCCACACCCTCGTCGAGGACGTCCCGTCCGCCCTCGCCGAATCCATCGCCGCCCTCCGCGCCTGACCGCTTGCCGGGGCTCCGCCTCGGACCCCGCGCCTCAAACGCCGGCGGGGCTGTACTTCAGCCCGTCCGGCGTTTGAGGACCGGGTCCGGGCAGAGCCCGGTGCTCCGAGAGGAACCCCATGACCACCACCGCCATCACCAACATCGGCAGCCTCGTCACCAACGACCCGTCCGTCGGCGACGGCTCCCCCCTCGGCCTGATCGAGAACGCGGCGGTCGTCATCGACGGCGACAAGATCGCCTGGGTCGGCCCCGCCGCACAGCTCCCGGCCACGGACGAGCGCTTCGACGCGGACGGCCGTGCCGTCATCCCCGGCTTCGTCGACAGCCACAGCCACCTCGTCTTCGCCGGCGACCGCACCCAGGAGTTCAACGCCCGCATGTCGGGCCGCGCCTACTCCGCCGGCGGCATCCGCACCACCGTCGCCGCCACCCGCGCCGCCACCGACGCCGAGCTGGAGGCGGGCCTCGTCCGCCACCTCGACGAGGCCCGCCGCCAGGGCACCACCACCTTCGAGACCAAGTCCGGCTACGGCCTCACCGTCGCCGACGAGGCCCGCGCCCTGCGCATCGCCGCCGCGCACACCGAGGAGGTCACCTACCTCGGCGCGCACATCGTCTCCCCGGACTTCGCCGAGGACCCGGCCGGCTACGTCGACCTCGTCACCGGCGAGATGCTGGAGGCCTGCGCCCCGTACGCCCGCTGGGTGGACGTCTTCTGCGAGAAGGGCGCCTTCGACGGCGACCAGGCCCGCGCGATCCTCACCGCCGGCGCCGCCGCCGGGCTGATCCCGCGCGTCCACGCCAACCAGCTGTCCTACGGGCCCGGCGTCCAGCTCGCCGTCGAGCTCGAAGCGGCCTCCGCCGACCACTGCACCCACCTGACCGACGCCGACGTCGACGCCCTCGTGCAGGCCGCCGACACCACCGTCGCCACCCTGCTGCCCGGCGCCGAGTTCTCCACGCGCGCCCAGTGGCCCGACGCCCGGCGCCTGATCGACGCGGGCGCCACCGTCGCCCTGTCCACGGACTGCAACCCCGGCTCCTCCTACACGAGTTCGATGCCCTTCTGCATCGCGCTCGCCGTCCGCGACATGCGGATGACCCCCGACGAGGCGCTCTGGTCGGCCACCGCGGGCGGGGCCCGCGCCCTGCGTCGCGACGACATCGGCCTCCTGGCTCCCGGGGCCCGCGCCGACCTGGCCCTGCTGGACGCCCCGAGCCATGTCCACCTCGCCTACCGACCGGGCGTGCCGCTCGTTTCCGGCGTCTGGCAGCGGGGCCGGCGCGCCTACTGACGAACTGTCGATCCCGGGTTGTCCTTTGTCTTCCCTCCGTAAGGGCCCGGGCGTACCTTGAGCCACCGATCTGATGTGTCGTCAGTTTTCTGTGGCCCGAGGGGAAGACGAAGGTGTCCGACCGCAAACGCTCCACCGCGCTCGCGCTGGCCTCCGCGCTGGCCGGATCGGCGGTGCTGTTCACCGCCCCCGCGGCCCATGCCGCCGTCGTCGACGTCGCCTACGACTGCAAGACCCCGATCGGGGACAAGTCGGCGGTGTCGCCCATCGACATCAAGTCCGTCAAGGAGGGGGACGGGTACAAGCTGACGATGTCCTTCCAGAAGGGCGTCTCGTCCAGCCCCATCGAGCTCGGCAAGGGCGCCATGAGCCCCAGCGCCGTCATCCTCGTCGGCGGCGCCGAGAAGGTGTCCGTACCGGTCTCGGGGCCGTCCAACCCCGAAGCCGTGCCCCCGGACACCCCCATCAAGATCACCGACCTCTCGGGCACCTACACGCCCAAGAAGAGCGGCAAGGTGACCTTCACCGCCGGCGTGCTCACCATCAAGGCGATGGGCACCACGACCACCTGCACCCCCGGCAACAGCCCGGGACCCTCGCTCGAACTGGACGTCACGGCGCCCGGTGGCGGCGGAAACGCGCAGCCAGGCGCCGAGACCACCGACACCACCGGCGACACCCTTCCGCAGACCGGGCCCGCCGACTCCGCCCTGGCCCTCGGCACCCTCGGCGGCACGGTGCTGCTCGCCGGCGCGGCCGGCGTGCTCTGGCTGACCCGGCGCGGGCAGCGGGCCCGGTCCTGAACGGAGCACCCCGGTCATGCCCGTGCACCACACCCTCAGGCGCGCCGCCGTCGTCCTCCTGCTCGCCGCCGCCACGCTGTACGCGGCTCCGGCGCGCCCGGCGGTCGCCGACGAGCCGGGCTGGACCGCCGAGCCCGCCGCCGGCGCGGCGGCGACCACCGCCCGCCCGTACTTCTACCTCGCCGGCGCCCCCGGCACCGTGCTGGAGGACCGCCTCGCCCTGGCCAACACCACCGACCGGGAGCGCACCATCACCCTGCGCGGGGCCGACGCCTACAACACGGCCGACGGCGCCCTCGCGGTCCGCCCGGCGACGCCCGGCGCCGGAGCCGCCGACACCGAGGGGGCCACCGGAGCCACCGGGGCCGGTTCCTGGATCAGCTTCGGAGCCGCCACCACCGTGAAGGTCCCGCCCCGCACCCGCGCCGTGGTCCCCTTCACCCTCACCGTGCCGCCCGGGTCCCCGCCCGGCGACCACCCCGCCGCCGTGATCGCCTCCGAGGGCGGCCACGACGTCGGAGTACGGATCCACCTGCGGGTCGGCGGCCCCACCCTGGCGGCCCTCACGGTCGAGGACGTCGCCGTCCGGGGCCGGGGCGCGGCCGCCGTCATCGCCTACACCCTCGTCAACCGCGGCAACGTGGCCCTCACCCCCGAACCGCGGATCCACACCGAGGCCCTCGTCGGCGAGGTGTCCGACCCGCCCCGCGGCCGCACCCCGCCGATCGAACTGCTCCCCGGCCGGCGGGTGGAGCTCACCGAGCCCTGGCCCGGCGCCCCGGCCCTCGACCGGGTCCGCGTCACCCTCACCGTGACCGCCCCCGGCGGCGCCCGAGCCACGGCCACCGGAGCGCACTGGCTCGTCCCCTGGGGGTGGGTCGGCCTGCTCGGGGGCGGCCTGCTCGGCCTCGGCGCGACGACCGCCGCAGCGCTGTACCTCGTACGCGGCCGGCGACCCGAACCGGGCCCGGCCCCGGCGCCGGACGGGCCGCCCGCGGCCGGACCGACGACCCCTGCACCGCACCACGAACTGACGGGAGCCGCCAGGTGAGAAGAGTCGGAGCCCTGCTGGCCGCGGGACTGGCGGTGTGCGCCCTCGCCCTGTTCCCCGCGGGCCCGGCCGCCGCCGCCGAGGGCAAGCCGACCGTGGCGCTCTCCCTCCAGGAGGCCGCCAAGGGCACCCCGATCACCGTCACCGGCACCGGCTGGCCGGCGAAGACGCTGGTGATGCTGCTGGTCTGCGGCCAGAACATGATCGGCGGTACCAACAGCTGCGCCAACGCCGACGGCGCCGCCGTCTCGGTCGCCGCCGACGGGGGCTTCACCGCCCAGCTGCCCGTGGTGGCGCCGCCCAAGCCGTGCCCCTGCGTCGTCCACGCGACCTCCGTCAACGGAGACCAGTCCACCGTCGCGACCCCCTTGAAGATCACCGACCACCCGGTCGCCGAGCTGCCCGCCGAATCCGGCACGGCCCGCCTCGCGATGCTCACCGGGGTCCGGCTGGAGGGGGAGGACGGGGTGCTGACCTGGTTCGGCGCCCCGCCCGCCCGGAAGTTCAAGGTCACGGTCGGCAATCTCGGGCCGGTCCCCGTCAAGGACCCGGTCTTTCAGCTCGGTACCGCGCACGGAGTGTTCGCCCCGCTGTGGGAGGAGGCCCGCTGGAAGGGCACCATCCCGCCCGGCGGCAAGGCGGAGATCGCGCTCGACGTGAGCCTGGCCGCCGGCGCCCACGGGGACTACACGATCTCCCTCAAGTACGGCGAGACCGTGGTGGCCACGCAGCCCTGGGGCGTGGACCGCCCGTACGGGGTGCTGCTGTTCTGGGGCCTGCTCCTGCTGGTGATCCCGGCCGCGGTCTTCCGTATCGGCATGGCGATCGTCGACCGGGTCCGGCCGCGCGCCGCGGCCGCCGCGGGCCGCCACCGGGGCGTACGGCTCCCCGACGCGGCCTCCGCGATCACGGCCCGGCTGCCGAGGATCGGGGCCGCGCGATCGCCCGAGCCGGCCCCGGGCTCCGACCTCCCGGAGCCGTCCCCCCACACCACCACGGCGGTCCTGCCGTGGTTCACCCCGGACAGCGCGCCGGGCACAGCACCACAGGCGTCCGCACCGTCTGAGAACCGTTCGACGACGAAGGGACATTCGTGAATACCCAACGGAGGGTGAGCGCGGCCGTGATCGCGCTGCTGCTCGGCGGCGCCGGTATCGCCATCGGAGCCACTCCCGCCCAGGCCGCGGAGACCAAGTTCAACGTCAAGTGCGTGCCCCCGGCCGGGGGCGGCGCTCCGGTGGAGGGGGAGACCACCGCCAAGGTCACCGCCCCCGCCTCGGCGAAGGTCGGCGACGAGGTCGACGTGTCGTGGGAGACGGTGAAGCCCGCCTCGAACAACACGGACCTGATGGACATCCCGCAGGACGCGGTCCAGCCCACCGGCTGGATCACCGTGGGCGGGGGCGGCGGTGAGCTGAAGGTCGTCGGGGAGAAGAAGAACCCGCCGATCCCGAAGAAGGCGCCCATGCAGATGTCCGTGATGAAGGGCAAGCTGAAACTCACCAAGGCCGGGAAGGTCACGCTGACCCCCGGCAAGTACGACGTGGCCGTCACCTTCTCCTTCGGCACGTTCGTCACCAAGTGCGCGCCGACCGGCGCCGTGGGGGTCGGGGCCACCATCGACGTGGCGGCCGGCTCCAGCGGCGGTACGACGACCGGCGGTACGACCACCGGGGGCACGACCACCGGTGGCACGACGACCGGGGGCACGACCACCGGTGGCACGACGACCGGGGGCACCACCACGGGCGGCTCCACCGGCGGGGGAGGCGGCCAGACCGACTTCCCGGGCAAGGCGGTCGAGGTGGCCTTCGACTGCGGGCCGGTCGTCCCGGGGGGCATCAAGACCCCGGTCACGATCAACGCGAAGAAGAACGGCGGCAGCTACGACCTGACCGTCAAGACCGCCAAGGGTGCGATGGCGGCGCCCATGGCCCTGCCCGCGGGAGCGCTCAAGCCCTCCATGGACGTGAAGCTCGGCGGCGCGGACAGCGGCACGGTCAAGGTCACCGGCCCGGCCAACGCGGAGCCCATCCCGGACAAGGCCCCGGTCAGCCTCAGCGACATGACCGGTACCTACAAGCCCGGCAAGAGCGGCAAGGTGACGCTCAGCCCGGACCAGCTGACGATCGACGTCACGATGGCTCCCGGCGCCACCCCGATCAACGTCCCCTGCAAGGCGGCGAGCAGCGGGGTCTCGCTGGAGCTGGACACCGCCGCCCAGCCGGGCGGCTCCGGTTCCTCCACGGCGTCCGGCGGCGGCAGCAGCACCTCGGGCGGTCTCGCCGAGACCGGCGCGGAGGACGAGGGCGGCATCAAGGCCCTGGCCCTGGTCGCCGGCACGGTGATCCTGCTCGGCGGGGCGGTGTTCACCTTCACCCCGTGGCGCCGCCTGCGCGGCACCCGCTGACACACGAACGGCCCGGCACACCTTCCGGTGTGCCGGGCCGTTCCGTGCGACGGGGGGCGGACGCGTCAGCCCATGCCGTCCATCAGCTGGTTGACCTTCTTGCGGTACATGAAGATCGCGAGGCCGGCGGCCACGGCGGCGACCGCCTGGAAGAGGATGACCCCGACGCCGTTGAGCTGCACGTCGGCCAGACCCATCAGACCGGTGATGCAGTCACCGGCGGTGACGGCCAGGAACCAGACGCCCATCATCTGGGAGCCGTACTTCTGCGGCGCCATCTTCGTGGTGACCGACAGGCCGACCGGGGAGAGGCACAGCTCCGCGAGCGTGTGCATCAGGAAGATGAGCACCAGCCACCACATGGTGACCTTGGTGTCGTTGCCGGCGGTCTGGCTCAGCGGCAGGGCGAACACGAAGAACGAGGCGCCGACGATGACCAGGGCCACCGAGAACTTCACGATGGTGCTGGGCTCGCGGTTGCGGCGGGCCAGGGCCACCCAGGCGGCGGCGAAGACCGGGGCCAGGGCCACCACGAAGAGCGGGTTCAGCGACTGGAAGATGGTGGTCGGGACTTCCCAGCCGAACAGGCTGCGCTCGGAGTTCTTGTCACCGAAGAGCGAGAGCGTCGAACCGCCCTGGTCGTAGATCATCCAGAAGACGGCGGCGGCCACGAAGAACCAGATGTAGGCGCTCATCCGGGTCTGCTCGACGGTGGACAGGTCCCTGTCGCGCTTGATGCGGACGAGGACGGCGACCGGGATGAGCAGGCCGGCGATGGTGATCGGGTACAGCGCCCACTTGATGGTGAACATGTCCGCGGCGACCACGGCACCGTAGAAGACGGCGACGACGGCCAGGACGGCGAGGGCCTTGACGATCACGGCCTTGCGCTCGGCGGCGGACAGCGGGTTCGGGACGACGCTGCTCTGCGGGCTCAGGGTGCGACCGGCGAGCAGGTAGACCACGAGACCGATGGCCATACCGACGGCGGCCAGAGCGAAGCCGAGGTGCCAGTTCACCTCCTCGCCGACGATGCCGATACCGATCGGCGCGAGCAGCGCACCGACGTTGATGCCGATGTAGAAGATCGTGAAGCCGCTGTCCCGGCGCGGGTCGTCCACACCGCGGTACAGGTGGCCGACCATCGTGGAGATGTTGGCCTTCAGCAGACCGGAGCCGACCGCGACCAGCAGCAGACCGACGAAGAACGCCAGCTGGCCGGGCAGTGCGAGCGACACGTGGCCCGCCATGATCACGACACCGGCGATGGCGACGGTCTTGCGGGCACCCCAGACGCGGTCACCGAACCAACCGCCGGGCATGGCCATGAGGTAGACCATGGCCACGTAGACGGAGTAGATCGCCGTGGCCGTCGCGGCGGTGAAGCCGAGGCCACCACCCTGGCTGCCGGTCGCGGCGTCGACGCCGCCGGAGACCAAGTACAGAACGAGAAGCGCACGCATGCCGTAGTAGGAGAAGCGCTCCCACATCTCGGTCATGAACAGCGTGGCCAGGCCGATCGGGTGGCCGAGGACGGTCTTCTCGTGAGCGGGGCTCGGTGAGGCCGTCGTCAGGCTGGAAGCCATGGTCGATCCTTGCTTGCTCGGGACGCTTCGGCTTCGTGAGCTCATCCGCGCCCGGTGGGGGGTGGCCGGCACCGGCGGACGGATCTCCTACCCCACGCCTCGGGGCCCGCCCCACGGGGATGGGGGCGGCAGGACATCCGTAACCGGGATCCACGCCCTCCCGCGCATCATCACGCGAGGGGCCCGGCCAACAGGTCATTCACTCTCGTCCTGGCTGACGGACCGGTCCTTGATCGGACCGTCCGTCCGGTTCAGGACAGAAATAGAGACCTTTGCGCTGCTTTTCGGCACAAAGGTCCCTGAGGTATTGCATCAGGCGTCTCGCCACCATACGACACGACACTGCGGCATATGAAAGGACTTGAGAGATGGATCACAAGGCGTGCCGGGAACCGTTCGACCATATTCGAAGGCGCTCAGCGGTTCATAAGCGCAGATAGAGAGGGGTCTTCCCGGGGGCCTCTGGTTTCACCCGCCGCGGACTACCATCACCCACATGACGCGTGTACTGCTCGCCGAGGACGACGCATCCATCTCGGAACCCCTGGCCCGCGCCCTGCGCCGGGAGGGGTACGAGGTCGAGGTCCGGGAGGACGGCCCCACCGCCCTGGACGCCGGACTGCAGGGCGGCGTCGACCTCGTCGTCCTCGACCTGGGACTGCCGGGCATGGACGGCCTGGAGGTCGCCCGCCGCCTGCGCGCCGAGGGCCACGGCTTCCCGATCCTGGTCCTCACCGCCCGGGCCGACGAGGTCGACACGGTCGTCGGCCTGGACGCCGGCGCCGACGACTACGTGACCAAGCCCTTCCGCCTGGCCGAACTGCTCGCCCGGGTCCGGGCCCTGCTCCGGCGCGGCGCCACCGAGGCCCTCCAGCCCCCCGCCACCCACGGCGTGCGGATCGACGTCGAGTCGCACCGGGCCTGGATGGGGGAGGAGGAGCTCCAGCTCACGGCCAAGGAGTTCGACCTGCTGCGGGTCCTGGTCCGCGACGCGGGTCGGGTCGTCACCCGCGACCAGCTCATGCGCGAGGTCTGGGACACCACCTGGTGGTCCTCCACCAAGACCCTCGACATGCACATCTCCTGGCTGCGCAAGAAGCTGGGCGACGACGCCGCCAACCCCCGCTACATCGCCACCGTGCGGGGCGTCGGCTTCCGCTTCGAGAAGAGCTGACCGTCTCCTCCGGCCCCACCTGGGGCATGCTCTAGGGCATGCGCCGCCGCCTCATCAACTCCACGCTCGCCGTGGTGCTCGTCGTGATCGCCGTCTTCGGGGTATCCCTGGTCATCGTCGAGACCCGGACCATCACCAGCAGCGCCCAGGACCGCATCGAGTCCGAGGCGCTGCGGCTCGTGGGCATCGTCGAGGCGAACGTCCTGGAGGACAAACCGATCGACCCCGTGGCCCTCGCGGAGCAGCTGGACGCCGGCCACCACGCGCGGATCACCGTCCCGGGCCAGTCCGCCGTGCAGGTGGGCGCCCCGATCCTCGACAGCGTGATCCGGGGCACCGCCCGCGGGGAGCAGGGCGAGGTCGTGGTCGTCGAGGAGGCCCGCTCCACCGTGACCCGTGAGGTCGGGCGGACCCTGGCGGTGGTCGGCGCGGTGGCCCTGCTGGCTGTCGTGGCGGCCGTACTGCTCGCCGTACGGCAGGCCAACCGGCTGGCCTCCCCGCTCACCGACCTGGCCGAGACGGCCGAGCGGCTCGGGTCGGGCGATCCGCGACCCCGGCACAAGCGGTACGGGGTCCCCGAGCTGGACCGGGTCGCGGACGTGCTGGACTCCAGCGCCGAGCGGATCGGCCGGATGCTGACCGCCGAGCGGCGCCTGGCCGCGGACGCCTCCCACCAGCTACGCACCCCCCTCACCGCGCTCTCCATGCGGCTGGAGGAGATCACGGTCACCGACGACCTGGCGACCGTCCGGGAGGAGGCGACGATCGCCCTGACCCAGGTGGAGCGGCTCACGGACGTGGTGCAGCGGCTGCTCACGAACTCGCGCGACCCACGCACGGGCTCGGCGGTCCCCTTCGACCTGGACGAGGTCGTCAAGCAGCAGGTCGAGGAGTGGCGGCCGGCCTACCGCAGCGCGGGCCGGGCCATCGTGCGCTCCGGACGGACGGGCGTACGGGCCGTCGGCACCCCGGGCGCGGTCTCGCAGGTACTGGCCACCCTGGTGGAGAACGCACTGATGCACGGCGGTGGCACGGTCGCGCTGCGCACCCGGGTGATCGGCAACCAGGCGGTGCTGGAGGTCACGGACGAGGGACCCGGCGTCCCGCCCGACCTCGGCAACCGGATCTTCGAGCGGACGATCAGCGGCCGCAACTCCACCGGGATCGGCCTCGCGGTGGCCCGGGACCTCGCCGAGGCCGACGGCGGTCGCCTGGAGCTGCTGCAGACGCAGCCACCGGTGTTCGCGCTGTTCCTCAGCCGGACGGCGCCGGAAAGGGCCGTGCCGGAGGCGACGGTCCGCTAGGTCGTCTCTTTCGGATCTTGTCGGGTGAGCCCGGGGCGTCCGGTGCGGTACATCGCAAGGCGGAGGGGCGCCCGTGTACTGGACGTACTCGGGTGCCCCGACAACGCGGCGAGGTGCCGTGCCGGGCGGGCCGGGCCCGACAAGATCCGGAAGAGACGGCCTAGGCCCGGTTGTTCGCGGGCTCGGGCGCGGGCTGGGGCGTCGGCTTCGGCGCAGATACGGGCTCGGGCTCGGGCGCGGATTCGGCCACGGTCACGGGCAGGGCCTTGAAGACCCAGGTCCGGTACGACCAGAAGCGGAAGACGGTCGCCGTCCCGATGCCGACGAACTTGAAGACGTTGGACGCGAGCGGCCCGTCCCAGCCGAACCCGTAGGTGGCGGTGTAGAGCACGCCGTTCTCGATGACCAGCCCGATCGCGCTGAACACGGCGAACAGGGTCAGCTCACGGGTGCGCCCGCTCTGTGCGCGGTCCCGGTAGGCGAAGTAACGGAAACCGAGGTAGTTCGTGGCGATGGCCACGACGGTGGCTATGACGCTCGCGCGCACCACCTGGAGGTCGGTCGTGTTGCGGATCAGGTTGAAGACACCCAGGTTGACCAGCACACCGAGACCGCCGACGGCCCCGAACTTGGCGACCTCCCGTGCGAAACCGCGTACGCGCTCGAGGGGCGATCCGTTCTTCGGCGTGCTCATGTGATGGTTCAGTCCCTGTCGGTCACCGCCCCGCGAGGGGCGTCCGGTGGTTTTCGTCAACCCAGACATGCTAAGTGTCGCTCGGTTGCTCCGTCTGTCCCATCCGGGACCGTGCGACGCAACGCACACGGGCACACACACGGGTACACACGGGAACGTTCTCGCCAGGGCCGTGTCCGGATGGCGGAATACCGGCGGATACCCTGGAGGAGTGACGTTCCCGGTAGTCGGCATGGTCGGCGGCGGACAGCTCGCCCGCATGACCCACGAGGCGGGTATCCCCCTCGGTATCAAATTCAAGCTCCTCAGTGACACGCCGCAGGACTCGGCGGCCCAGGTCGTGAGCGATGTCGTCATCGGCGACTATCGCGACCTGGAGACGTTGCGTGCCTTCGCGCGCGGTTGTGACGTGATCACCTTCGACCACGAGCATGTACCCATGGAGCACCTACGGGCCCTGGAAGCGGACGGCATCCCCGTCCGCCCGGGGCCCGACGCTTTGGTGCACGCCCAGGACAAGGGGGTGATGCGCGCCAAGCTCGACGAGATCGGCGCGCCCAGCCCCCGCCACCGGATCGTCGCCGATCCGGACGACGTGGCCGCCTTCGCGCAGGAGGTGGGCGGGTTCCCCGTCATCCTCAAGACCGTGCGGGGCGGGTACGACGGCAAGGGGGTGTGGTTCGTCCGCAGCCCCCAGGACGCGGCGGCCCCCTTCAAGGCGGGTGTCCCGGTCCTCGCGGAGGAGAAGGTCGAGTTCGTCCGCGAGCTCGCGGCGAACATCGTCCGCTCCCCGCACGGCCAGGCGGTGGCCTATCCCGTCGTCGAGTCCCGCCAGGTGGACGGGGTCTGCGACACGGTGATCGCCCCGGCCCCGAACCTCTCGGAGGCCCTCGCGGGCGAGGCCCAGGCCCTCGCCCTGCGCATCGCCAAGGAACTCGACGTGACCGGCCACCTGGCCGTGGAGCTGTTCGAGACCACCGACGGCCGGATCCTGGTCAACGAGCTGGCGATGCGCCCGCACAACAGCGGCCACTGGACCCAGGACGGGGCCGTGACCTCACAGTTCGCCAACCACGTACGGGCGGTGCTGGACCTTCCGCTGGGCGACCCGCGCCCCCGCGCCACGTGGACCGTCATGGCGAACGTGCTGGGCGGGGACTACCCCGACATGTACGCGGCGTACCTGCACTGCATGGCCCACGACCCCCAGCTGAAGATCCACATGTACGGCAAGGACGTGAAACACGGTCGCAAGGTCGGCCACGTCAACACCTACGGCGACGACCTGGACGATGTGCTGGAGCGCGCACGCCACGCTGCCGACTACCTCAGAGGAACGGTCACCGCATGAGCCCCACCTCCGCAGCCCCCGTCATCGGCATCGTCATGGGTTCCGACTCGGACTGGCCCGTCATGGAGGCGGCCGCCCAGGCCCTGGACGAGTTCGAGATCCCCTACGAGGTCGACGTCGTGTCCGCCCACCGGATGCCGCGCGAGATGATCGAGTACGGGGAGCGGGCCGCCGGCCGCGGGCTGAAGGCGATCATCGCGGGCGCGGGCGGAGCCGCCCACCTGCCCGGCATGCTCGCCTCGGTCACCCCGCTGCCGGTCATCGGCGTGCCGGTGCCGCTGAAGTACCTCGACGGCATGGACTCGCTGCTGTCGATCGTCCAGATGCCCGCCGGGGTTCCCGTCGCCACCGTCTCGGTCGCCGGCGCGCGCAACGCGGGCCTGCTGGCCGTACGGATGCTGGCCGCGCACGACACCGAGCTGCTGGCCCGGATGCGCGACTTCCAGCAGGAGCTGAACGACCAGGCCACGGAGAAGGGCAAGCGGCTGCGTACGAAGGTCGCGAACGCGGAGTCCTTCGGGTTCGGCAAGTGAGCGCCGCGCAGCGTCTGGACGAGGCGCGCGAGCTGCTGGCCGAACACCCCGTCGTGGACGGCCACAACGACCTGCCCTGGGCGCTGCGCGAGCAGGTGCGCTACGACCTGTCGCGTCGGGACATCGCGGGCGACCAGTCCGCGCACCTGCACACCGACATCCCCCGGCTGCGCGCCGGCGGGGTCGGGGCGCAGTTCTGGTCCGTCTACGTGCGGTCCGACTACGCCGGTGACGAGGCGGTCAGCGCCACCCTGGAGCAGATCGACGTCGTCGCCCAGCTGATCGACCGTTATCCCGGCGACCTCGTGCGGGCGCTGACGGCGGACGACATGGAGGCGGCCCGCGCCGACGGCCGGATCGCCTCGCTGATGGGCGCCGAGGGCGGCCACTCCATCAACAACTCGCTCGCCACGCTGCGCGCCCTGCACCAGCTGGGCGTGCGGTACATGACGCTCACGCACAACGACACGATCGACTGGGCGGACTCGGCGACCGACGAGCCCCGGCACGGCGGTCTGACCGACTTCGGCCGCGAGGTCGTCCGCGAGATGAACCGCGTCGGCATGCTGGTGGACCTCTCGCACGTCGCCGCGACGACGATGCGCGACGCCATCGCCGTCTCCGCCGCGCCGGTGGTCTTCTCGCACTCCTCGGCGCGGGCGGTCTGCGACCATCCGCGCAACATCCCCGACGACGTGCTGGCCACGCTGCCGGGCAACGGCGGGGTGGCGATGGCCACCTTCGTACCGAAGTTCATCCTCCCGGCGGCGGTCGAGTGGACCCTGGCCGCGGACGAGAACCTGCGGGCGCACGGTCTCCACCACCTGGACACCACCCCCGAGGCGATGGCCCTGCACCGCGCCTTCGAGGAGGCGCGCCCGCGTCCCATGGCCACGGCCGCCACGGTGGCCGACCACCTGGACCACATGCGCGAGGTGGCCGGCATCGACCACATCGGCATCGGCGGGGACTACGACGGCACGGCCTTCACCCCGTCCGGCCTGGACGACGTGGCGGGCTACCCGAACCTCGTCGCCGAGCTGCTCACGCGCGGCTGGTCCAGGGCCGACCTGGCGAAGCTCACCTGGTCCAACGCGGTACGGGCGCTGCGCGACGCGGAGGCGGTCGCCCGCGACCTGTCGGCCTCCCGGGGCCCGTCGAACGCGGTGATCCGCTAGCGGACTCGGTGCCCGGCGGATGCGGTAACAGGGTGTGACCTGCGGGTTCACTCGAACGCTGCGTCCGCCGGGCGGCCGTGCCGTCCCACATGTCACGGTGGCACCACCTCTCCCTGCTGCCGCCGAGACCGGAGCGAACGCCATGGCCGACCTGCAGGATGAACCCCACTCCGTGGGCATCGGAGCCGAAGACCTCCCCGCACCCGCGGTAGCGGTGGCGGCGGGCGCCCTCGACCGGGCCGTCGCGCTGCTGGCCGTCCATCCCGTGGCCGACGGATGCAACACGCTGGTCCGGACCCTGCACCAGCGCCCGTACCACGACATCGAAACCTCGGACACGGGCGTGGACACCGACATCCCGCGGCTGCGCGCCGGGGGAGTGGGGGCCCAGTTCTGGTCCCTGCTCGTGCCGTCGGCGCGGGCGCGCGAGGACGCCTCCGGCGACCAGGTGCTCTCCGACACGCTCGACGAGATCGACACGGCGCTGACCTTGATGCGCCGCTATCCCGACAGCCTGTGCCTGGCCCTCGGCGCCGACGACCTGGCGGACGCCCGCAACCGCGGCCGCATCGCCTCGTTCCTGGGCCCGGTGCCCGGCCGGACCCTCACCGACTCCCTGGGCGCGCTGCGCGCCTTCCACGCGCTGGGCGTACGGATCCTCGCGCCGGCGGGGGCGCCCTGGGCCCAGGACGAGCTGACGGCCTTCGGCCACGAGGTGGTCCGCGAGGCGAACCGGCTGGCGATCCTGCTGGACCTGACGGACTGCCCGCCGGCGGTCGCCTGCCGGCTCGCGGGGGCCTCCAAGGCCCCGGTGATCATCTCGAACACGGCGGCCGCCTCGCTGAACCCGCATCCGGGGAACGTGACCGACGAGGTGCTGGCGGCCCTGCGGGAGGCGAACGGCCTGGCGATGGTCACCTTCGACACCGCGCGCACCGGGGACTCCCTGCACGCGGTGGCGGACCACCTGGACCATGTACGGGCGATCGCGGGCCCGCACGGCGTCGGACTCGGCGCCAGCTTCGGCACCGGACCGGGCCACCCCCGCCCGACAGGCCTGACCGACCCCTCGGGCTACCCGCGGCTGATCGCGGAACTGCTGGAGCGCGGCTGGCCGGAGTCCGAGGTGGCACTGCTGACCTGGGGCAACGCCCAGCGCGTCCTACGCGACGCGGAATTCACCTCCCGCGCGGCCCAACACCGCCGCTGACCCTTCCAGCCCCGCCGGCGTTCGAGGCGCAGGGGTCCGGGGGCGGAGCCCCTGGCAACGGCGCCGCACGGCACCCGGATCCGCACCCCCGCCCGGCCCGAGGGCTAGGCTCGCGGACGCCCCATCGCCCGGTACGTCCAGCCCGCCGCCCGCCACCGCACCGGGTCCAGCGCGTTGCGGCCGTCCAGGATCAGCCGGTCGGTGACCACGCCCGCCAGCTCCGCCGGGTCGAGGTCGCGGAACTCGCGCCACTCGGTCAGGTGCAGGACGACCTCCGCGCCGCGGGCCGCCGCCGCGGCGGACTCCGCGTAGCCCAGCGTCGGGAAGACGCGGCGGGCGTTGTCCATGCCCTTGGGGTCGTAGACGGTGACCTGACCGCCCTGGAGGTGGATCTGCCCGGCCACGTTCAGCGCGGGCGAGTCGCGCACATCGTCGGAGTCCGGCTTGAAGGTGGCACCGAGCACGGCGACCCGCTTGCCGAGGAACGAACCGCCCACGGCCTCCCGGGCCAGCTCGACCATGTGCCCGCGGCGCCGCATGTTGATGGAGTCGACCTCGCGCAGGAAGGTCAGCGCCTGGTCGGCGCCCAGCTCACCGGCGCGCGCCATGAAGGCGCGGATGTCCTTGGGCAGGCAGCCGCCGCCGAAGCCGATCCCCGCGCGCAGGAACTTCGCGCCGATCCGCTCGTCGTAGCCGATGGCCTCGGCCAGCTTGACCACGTCCCCGCCGGCGGCCTCGCACACCTCCGCCATCGCGTTGATGAAGGAGATCTTGGTCGCGAGGAAGGAGTTCGCGGCGGTCTTCACCAGCTCCGCGGTCGGGAAGTCGGTGACCACCAGCGGGGTCCCCTCCGACATCGGGGTCTCGTACACCTCCCGCAGCAGCTTCTCGGCGCGCTCGCCCTGGACGCCGATCACGATCCGGTCGGGGTGCAGGGTGTCGTCCACCGCGAAGCCCTCCCGCAGGAACTCCGGGTTCCAGGCCAGTTCCACGTCCGCGCCCGCCGGGGCCCGCTCCGCGAGCTCGCGGGCGAGCCGCTCCGCCGAGCCGACCGGCACCGTGGACTTGCCGACGACCAGGACCGGCCGGGTCAGGTGGGGGGCCAGCGAGGCCATCGCGGAGTCCACGTAGGACATGTCGCAGGCGTACTCGCCGTGCTTCTGCGGGGTGTTCACGCAGACGAAGTGGACGTCACCGAAGGCGCCGACCTCCTCCCAGGAGGTCGTGAACCGCAGCCGGCCGGTCGAGCCCGGCAGCCCGGCCACGTGCTTGGCCAGCAGCTCCTCCAGCCCGGGCTCGTACATCGGGACCCGGCCCGAGGCCAGCATCTCGATCTTCTCGGGCACCACGTCCAGCCCCAGCACCTCGAAGCCCAGCTCCGCCATCGCGGCAGCGTGGGTGGCGCCGAGGTAGCCGGTGCCGATCACAGTGATCCTGAGGGGGGCCATGGGTGCTCCAGAGGTGCGGGGCCGTTTGCGGCCACTGAGCATAGTCGGGCCCGCCGGCGGGGACGTTCCCGCAGGAACCACCGCTGTCACCCATCTCACGTGGCCCTTCCATATCGCCATCCGTGACCGGACCACTAGGCTTGGGTTACTTAACGGTAGTTAGCATCACGCATCACCCTGGGGAGTGAGAGATCTTGGCGGGTTCTGCCGACTTCGACCTGTACCGCCCGGCCGAGGAGCACGACATGCTCCGCGAGTCGGTCCGCTCGCTCGCCGAGGCGAAGATCCTGCCGTTCGCGGCCGCGGTCGACGAGGAGTCCCGCTTCCCGCAGGAGGCCCTGGACGCCCTGGTCTCCAGCGACCTGCACGCCGTCCACGTGCCGGAGACCTACGGCGGCGCGGGCGCCGACGCCCTCGCCACCGTGATCGTGATCGAGGAGGTGGCCCGTGTCTGCGCCTCCTCCTCCCTCATCCCGGCCGTGAACAAGCTCGGCTCGCTCCCGGTGATCCTCTCCGGTTCCGAGGAGCTCAAGGCCAAGTACCTGGGCCCCCTCGCCAAGGGCGACGCGATGTTCTCGTACGCGCTCTCCGAGCCGGACGCGGGCTCCGACGCCGCCGGCATGAAGACCCGCGCCGTGCGCGACGGGGACTTCTGGGTGCTCAACGGCGTCAAGCGCTGGATCACCAACGCGGGCGTCTCCGAGTACTACACGGTGATGGCCGTCACCGACCCGGAGAAGCGCTCCAAGGGCATCAGCGCCTTCGTCGTGGAGAAGAGCGACGAGGGCGTGTCCTTCGGCGCCCCGGAGAAGAAGCTCGGCATCAAGGGCTCCCCGACGCGCGAGGTCTACCTCGACAACGTCCGGATCCCCGCCGACCGCATGATCGGCGCCGAGGGCACCGGCTTCGCCACCGCGATGAAGACCCTGGACCACACCCGCATCACCATCGCGGCCCAGGCGCTCGGCATCGCCCAGGGCGCCCTGGACTACGCCAAGGGCTACGTCCAGGAGCGCAAGCAGTTCGGCAAGCCGATCGGCGACTTCCAGGGCGTGCAGTTCATGCTCGCGGACATGGCCATGAAGGTCTCGGCCGCCCGCGCGCTGACCTACCAGGCCGCCGCCGCCTCCGAGCGCGGCGACGCCGACCTGACGTACCTCGGCGCCGCGGCCAAGTGCTTCGCCTCCGACATCGCCATGGAGGTCACCACGGACGCGGTCCAACTCCTGGGCGGCTACGGCTACACCCGCGACTACCCGGTGGAGCGCATGATGCGCGACGCCAAGATCACCCAGATCTACGAGGGCACGAACCAGGTCCAGCGCATCGTCATGGCGCGCAACCTGCCGTAGGGCGGGGGCCCTTCGAGAAGCCCCGGCCGGCCCGGCCGGGGCTTCTACGTGCGGCGCATCGGCATGGCCGTCGCATACCCCCGGATGGGCTAAATTTGGACCCTCATATGCACAATCGGTTGGGGAGAACGCAATGACGGAAGCGATCCTGCTAGTTGGCGGGCAGGGCACGCGTCTGCGCCCCGTGACGGTGAACACCCCCAAGCCGATGGTTCCGGCAGCAGGTGTCCCCTTCCTCGCACACCAGATAGCCAGGGCCGCTGCCGCAGGCGTCACCCACATAGTGATGGCCACCTGCTACCTCGCCGAGGTCTTCGAGCCCTACTTCGGTGACGGATCGGCCTTCGGCCTCACCCTTGAGTACGTGGTCGAGGACGAGCCGCTCGGTACCGGCGGCGCCATCCGCAACGCCGCCCAGCGGCTGCACGGCGGCCCGGACTCCTCCGTCCTCGTCTTCAACGGCGACATCCTCACCGGCCTGGACATCGCCGGCCTGGTCGAGTCCCACAAGGCCGCCGAAGCCGACGTCTCCCTGCACCTCGTCAGCGTCGAGGACCCCCGCGCCTTCGGCCTGGTCCCCACCGACTCCGAGGGGCGGGTGCTGGCCTTCACCGAGAAGCCGCAGACCCCCGAAGAGATCATCACCGACCAGATCAACGCCGGCTGCTACGTCTTCCGCCGCGATGTGATCGACTCCATCCCGGCCGGGCGTCCCGTCTCCGTCGAGCGCGAGACCTTCCCCGGTCTCCTCGCCTCCGGGGCCAAGCTGCACGGCGTCACCGAGAACACCTACTGGCTGGACCTCGGCAAGCCGGAGTCCTTTGTCCAGGCTTCCGCCGATCTGGTACGAGGCGTCGTGTCCTCCCCGGCCGTTCCCGGCCCCCGTGGTGAAGCCCTGGTGCTCCCGGGAGCCCATGTGGCGGACGGCGCGAAGCTTTCGGGAGGTACTGTGGTGGGCGCTGGTGCCCGGATCGAATCGGGCGCCGTCGTCCAGGGCTCCATCGTGCTGGACGGCGCGATCATCGGTCCGGACACGCACGTCAGCGCCAGCCTGGTCGGCGCCGGAGCCTCGGTGGGAACGCGCACAGTCCTGGACGGCGCGGTCATCGGCGACGGTGCGGTCGTAGGGGCTGACAACGAACTTCGCGCAGGGGCGCGGGTGTGGTGCGAGGCTGAACTGCCCGCGGCCGCAGTCCGCTTTTCCTCCGACCGGTGACCCCGGGCAGGGACGCGCGTACCGACCGACTTCAGTGAGGCATACCCCTGTGATAGGCGAGCAGCAGACTCCCCGCGCCACCGACATCGTGACCACCAAGCTCCCCGACGCGTGGGCGCAGACCCCGCTCACCGTGGTCATGCCCACGTACAACGAAGCCGGCAACCTGCCGGGCATGGCCGAGCTCATCATGGGCCTGGACCAGCCCGGCCTGCGCCTGCTGATCGTCGACGACTCCTCGCCCGACGGCACGGGCCGGATCGCCGACGAACTCGCCGAGGGCTACCTCACCGAGGACGGCGCCCCGCGCATGTCGGTGCTGCACCGCACGGCGAAGGACGGCCTCGGCCGCGCCTACGCCGCCGGCATGGCCAAGGCCGTCGAGGACGGCGCCGAGTACGTGCTCCAGATGGACGCGGACGGCTCCCACCCGTCCGGCAAGATCGCCGAGATGCTGGGCGTGGCCCTGTCCACCGGCGCCGGTCTCGTCGTCGGCAGCCGCTACGTCCCGGGCGGCACCCTGTCCGACGCGTGGGGCGCGCACCGCAAGCTGCTCTCCCGCTGGGCCAACGCCTACGCGAGCACCATCCTGGGCACCCGCGTGCGCGACATCACGGGCGGCTTCAACCTGTGGAGCGCCGAGGCGCTGCGCGCGATCGACCTGGCGTCGGTCGGCAGCGCGGGCTACAGCTTCCAGGTGGAGATGAAGTTCAAGGCACTGCGCCGCGACTTCCAGGTGATGGAGGTCCCGATCCACTTCGAGGACCGCACCGTCGGCGAGTCCAAGATGAACCTCGCGGTCCAGCTGGAGTCCATCGCCATGCCGTGGAAGCTGCGCGCCCGCGCCGGCAAGCGCTGACCCGCTCTCCCGCTCTCACGGAAAATGGGGCACCCCCTCAGGGGGTGCCCCATTTTCCGTGCACCGGGTCACTGGCCGCGGACGGTGACCTTCTCGTCGTTCTGGATCTCCTTCACCAACTGCTGCACCTTCGCCTTGTCCCAGACGAGGTTGCCGCCGCGCTGGCCGGAGATCGGCATGTTCATCGAGACGCCGTCACCGCCGTTGACGCTCTTCATCGCGAAGAACATCTGGCCCATGTCGTACAGGCCCATGTCCTTGTCCACGATCAGGGTGTCCAGGCCCGCGCCCAGCATCGGGTAGAGCGCGAACGGGTTCAGGATCGTCGACGGCGTCGCGGCCTGGCTCGCCAGCGCCGACAGGAACTTCTGCTGGTTCTTCGTCCGTTGGAGGTCCGACTCGGCGAAGGCGTACCGGGTCCGTACGAAGGCCAGGGACTGCTCGCCGTTCAGGGTCTGCTTGCCGGCCTGGAAGTCGGCGCCCGACTTCTCGTCCTTGAAGCCCTTCTCGATGTCCAGCTCCACCCCGCCCAGCGCGTCCACGATGTTCGCGAAGCCGGCGAAGCCGATCTCCGCGTAGTGGTCGATCCGCAGGCCGGTGTTGTGCTCCACCGTCCGCACCAGCAGCTCCGGCCCGTCCTCCGCGTACGCCGCGTTGAGCTTGACCCGGCGCCCCTGCGCGGGGAACGTCTTGCCGGACTGCGAGCCCACGAAGGACGGGATCTCCACGTCCGAGTCGCGCGGCAGCGAGATCATGGTGTTCCCGCTGGAGCACTTCGCCAGGATCATCATCGAGTCGGTCCGCTTGCCCTCGGCCGAGCCCGTGTGCAGCTTCTTCTTCTCCTCGTCGGACATCCCCTCGCGGCTGTCGGAGCCCACGATCAGGTACGTCGTGCAGTCGCCCTCCTTCGGGCGCTCGATGACCTTGCCGAGGTCCACCTCGCGGCGCACCTTGGAGTCGGCCCAGAAGTAGGTGGAGACCGAGGTCACCACCAGCACGGAGAGCAGCACGATCGAGCCGACCTTGATCCGCTTGCGCCAGTCCGGGGCGGGACCGGGCGCCCGCCCGGGCCGGCCGGGTCCGGACGGCCCACCGGGGCCTCCCGGTCCGCCGGGCCCGCCGCCCTGCTGCGACCCGTAGACCTGGCCGGTGTTGTAGCCGCTGTCGTAACCGCCGTACGTGTCGTGGCCGCCCGCCTGCTGCGGGGGTACGCCGTACGCGGGCGGCGGTCCCGCCGGGCGCTGCGGCTGCGCGGGCCGAGGCGGCTGTTGCGGCTGCCGCTGGATGTGCCGCATCCGCTGCACACCCTCGGGCTGCGGCTGCGCGCTGCCGCGCCCGTACGCGTCGTCACGACCTTCTGGCCAGTCATTCATGCGCCCAAGGATGCCTGCCCGGGTACGTGCTCCGACAGCCCGGTCCACATTCCGTTCCGCTGCTGTTGCAGAGCTGATGCCTCCGGGGGGCATCTAAGGTGTTCGTATGACACAGACACCGGGCGAGCTGCCCGGGAAGCCGACCGCAGCCTCCCGGACGACCCTCAGCCACATCATGACCGCCAACGACACCAACCTCCTCGGGACGGTGCACGGCGGCGTGATCATGAAGCTGGTGGACGACGCGGCGGGCGCCGTGGCCGGCCGCCACTCCGGCGGCCCGGCGGTCACCGCGTCCATGGACGAGATGGCCTTCCTCGCTCCCGTGCGCGTGGGTGACCTCGTCCACGTCAAGGCCCAGTGCAACTGGACCGGCCGCTCCTCCATGGAGATCGGCGTACGGGTCCTCGCGGAGCGGTGGAACGAGTCCACCCCCGCCACCCAGGTCGGCAGCGCCTACCTCGTCTTCGCGGCCGTGGACGCCGAGGGCAAGCCCCGCCAGGTTCCGCCCGTCATCCCGCAGACGGAGCAGGACGAGCGGCGCTACCAGGAGGCCCAGATCCGCCGCACCCACCGCCTGGCCCGCCGTCAGGCCATCATGGCGCTGCGCGAGGAGCGCTCCGCCCAGGGCTTCGACGACTGAAACGGGCGTGGGCGGGGCGTGTTTCGCGTCACGGAAGAGCCCTACCGTCTCGGGGCGACCGGGGCCCGCGTTAGTGTGACCTGTCCGACGCCTGAGTGAACGCTGTGCCGGCGTCCGTCCGCCCTCGGATTCCCTGCGGAGAAACACCCCTGATGTCCACCGTCGTGCCTTCCCTGCCCTCCCTGCACAAGGGGGCTCCCGACGTGCCGGCCCAGGCCGCGAACTCCGCTCCCCGCCGGCCCCGCCTGTACGTGCTGGACGGGCTGCGGCTGATCGCCGCACTGTCGGTGGTCTCCTTCCACTGGGCCGGCGTCAACATCCACCCGGAGATCTGGGGGCAGAAGCCGCAGGCGCTCATGCCCGACACCCACCGGTTCGCCTCCTACGGCTGGATGGGCGTCCAACTCTTCTTCCTCATCAGCGGCTTCGTGATCTGCATGTCGTGCTGGGGGCGTTCACCGCGGGATTACTTCACCTCCCGCGTGGTGCGCCTGTACCCCGCCTACTGGGCCGGCATCGTCATCACCACCCTGGTGGTGAACTTCGCGGCCACGGTCCGCGCGAGCCGCCGGCCGATGAGCATCAGCGACGTGCTGACCAACCTCACGATGCTGGAGCGCCCCCTCGGCGTCACCGAGGCGGACGGCGTGTACTGGACGCTCTGGATCGAAATGCGCTTCTACCTGCTGTTCGCCGTCGTCGCCGTGATGGGCCTGACCTATCGCCGGGTGCTCGCCTTCTGCGGCATCTGGGCCATCCTCGCCGTGATCACCCCCGGCGTGGACAGCAAGCTCATGGACACGGTCTTCATGCCGCAGGACGCCCCGTACTTCATCGCGGGCGTGGCCATGTACCTGATCTACCGGTTCGGTGTGAACCCGATGCTGCTCGGGGTCGTCGCGTTCTCCTGGCTGATCGCGCAGAACCGGCTGCACATCACGGTGGGCAGCTACGAGTACGAGGTGCACCACACCCTGTCCTGGCCGGTCATGGCGTTCATCTCGGCCGCGGCCTTCCTGGTGATGCTCGCCGTGTCGATGGGCGCCTTCAACTGGATGCGCTGGAAGTGGCTGACCGTCGCCGGCGCCCTGACCTACCCCGTCTACCTCCTGCACCAGGAGCTGGGTTGGGCCATGATCCGCTGGGGCCGCGACCACGGCATCGCGCCCTTCCCGCTGCTCGCGATGTGCCTCGTCGTGATCCTGTCCCTGGCCTGGCTGGTCCACCGGTTCGTGGAACGACCGCTGTCCGGGGTGCTCAAGCGGCTGCTGGACGGAGCCCGGATGACGCTGCCGAAGGCGGATCCGCCGGTGCGCCGCGCCTAGGACCGCGCCACGCGATTGGTTCCTGCCGGAACACCTGATCTACCCTTTCCCGTCGAGCTCGGTCCGCGGATCCCCTGTTCCGAGGCCACTGACGGCAGCCGCCACGAGGGACCCGGAAGGTACGAGCACCATGACCACCAGCAGCACCGCGGTCGCGCCCGCGACCGGTGAGGGGCGCTCCGGCTCCGCAGCGCAGGGCGGCGCGTCCGCCGCCCCGGTGTCGGGCCCGGCCCGGTTCCACTGGCTCTGGGCCGCCTTGCTGACCTTCGTCGTCGCCTGCATAGGCGGCGGCGCCGCCCAGCCCTGGCGCGACGAACTCGCCAGCTGGAACGCCGCCGCCCGCGACACCGGCGACCTCGTCGGCATGCTCGAACACGTCGACGCCGTCTCCGGTGCGTACTACCTGCTCCTGCACGGCTGGGTCTCCGTCTTCGGCGATTCCACCGCCATGCTGCGGATGCCCTCGGCGCTGGCCATGGCCGGCGCGGCGGCCTTCGTGGTGCTCACCGCCCGCACGCTCTTCGACCGCCGGACCGCGGTCTTCGCCGGACTGCTGTTCGCGCTGGTGCCCGCCGTCTCCAAGTACGGCCAGGAGGCCCGCTCCTACGCCTTCGTCGTGCTGGCCGTGGCCGCGGCCACCTGGCTGCTGCTGCGCGCGCTGGAGCGCCCGACCGTGGCGCGCTGGCTGCCGTACTCCGTGGCCCTCGCCGCCGCCGGGCTCTTCCACGTCGTCTCACTGCTCGTCCTGCTGCCCCACGCGCTGATCGTGCTCGGACGCTGGTGGGACGCGCGGTCCTGGCGGCTGCCGGCCGGTTACGCCGCGGCCGTCGTGGTGGGGCTGCTGCCGGTGGTCCCGCTGGTGCTGCTCGGCCAGCGCCAGGTGGGCCGGCAGATCAGCTGGCTCAAGACGCCGCACCTGCGCGACCTGGCCGGGCTCTGGAGCAACCTGAGCGCCTCGCCGCTGGTCTCCTTCGCCCTGCTCGCCGCCGCCCTGCTGCCCCTGGCCTGGGCCCGGGGACGCCGCCCGGCCGCGGAGCTCGCGCTGGTGGCCGCCCTGCCGATCGCCGTGGCCTGGGTGATCTCCCACGGCTCGACCTCGTACTTCCTCGACCGCTACCTGCTCTTCACCCTGCCCGCCTGGGTGCTGCTGGCCGCCGCCGGGCTCGGCGCGCTGCGCCCGCGGCTGCTCGGCGTGGCCGGACTGGTGGTCCTGGTGGCGCTGGGCGTCACCGACCAGCGGCACCTGCGCACCAAGTACGCCAAGGACGGTACGGACGGCAAGCGCGTCGCCGACGTCATCGCCAAGGACTACAAGCCCGGTGACGGCTTCGCCCCGGTCCGCGGCGCCGACCGCGTCTTCATGATCGATTTCACGGTCGACTACTACCTGCCCGGGAACGTGAAGCTGAAGGACGTCTTCGCCGAGCGGTCGGCCCTGGCCGCCGACGACCTGTTCCCGGTGGAGTGCGAGCAGGCCGCCCAGTGCCTGGAGGACCTGAACGGCACCCAGCGCGTGTGGGTGGTCACCTGGAGCGGGACCCCGAACCCGTACCACAAGCTCCCCGAGGGCCAGGAGAAGGCGCTGAAGGACCACTACAAGGTGGTCAAGAGCACCAAGGTCCGCAACCTCCAGGTCACGCTGGTCGAACGCGCCCGCTGACGCCCGCTCAGGTGCCGCAGACCACCTCGTCGCCCGTGACCACCCCGAAGGTGCCCTGGTACGGGTCCTCGGCGCGCACCGGCACCACCTTGCGGTAGTCCGCTCCCGCGACCACCACCACCGTCCGGCCCTGGCCCGCCACCGCCCGTAGCTCGCTGCCCGGCAGCGCGGTGGCCACCGACCGGGCGGAGCGGTCCCAGCGCGGGTCGTAGGTGATCACCGTGCGCTTGACCTCCCGGCCGGCGCCGTTGCCCGGGGCCCGGGTGGTGTCGAAGCCGGTGGCCCGCAGGGCGTCGTCGACCCGGCCGCCCAGCCCGTCGATCCGGGTGCCGTTCTCCACCTGGACCCGGACCTGGGGCGGGGGCACGTCCACGGGCACCGCCGCGGGCGGGCCGCCACCGGTCTTCCCGGGCCGGGCCGGGGCCAGCGGCCGGTCCTGGCGCACTGCCTCGAACAGCTTGGCGGCCTTCGGCTCGTCCCACTTCACGGTGGACCCGATGCCCTTCACCGGGAAGGAGGGGCTGCCGATGGGCACCGAGGCGAACTCGGAGGAGGACGGGGTGAAGTCCCGCATCGCCTGTCCGAGGGCCAGCATCTGCTCCGAGCCGAAGTCCTTGTCGGCCCGGACGGAGCCGAGGAGGGTGGAGCTGACCTCCTTGAACTTCACCGGGTTCAGCAGCACCCCACCGCCGATCGCCTGCTTGATCAGGGCGGCCACGAAACGTTGTTGGCGCTGCATCCGGCCGAGGTCGGAGGCCCCGTCGACATGGCGCGAGCGCACGTACTGCAGGGCCTGCCCACCGCTGAGGCGGTGGCTGCCGGGCAGCAGGTCGAGGCCGGTGTTGCGGTCGCGCATGGTCTTGGCCGTGCAGATCTCCACGCCGCCCATCGCGTCGACCGTCTTCATGAAGCTGGTGAAGTCGACCTCCAGGTAGTGGTCGATCTTCACCCGGGTCATGTTCTCCACGGTCCGCACGGTCAGGTTGGGCCCGCCCTCCGCGTACGCCGCGTTCAGCCGCACGGGATGGGCCTTGTGCGCCGTGCGCGTGACGAGGTCCTGGTGGGCGGGCACCTCGGCGTAGCTGTCGCGGGGCAGGCTGATCACACTGGCCCGCTCCTTGTCCGCCGACAGGTGCACGAGCATGATCGTGTCCGTGCAGTGGCAGGGCGCGCCGCCCAGTCGGTACTCGCGCTTCTCCTCCGGGGAGATCTTCTCCCGCCCGTCGGTGCCCACCAGCAGGAAGTTGAGGCCGTGTCCGGCCTGGGGGCGGTTCTTCATGTCCTTGAACGGGTCCACCCGCTCGATCCCGGTGTCCAGACCGGTCATCACGGCGTGCCCGATGGCTCCGGAGCCGAGCACCACCACCGACAGGCCGGCCGCGAGCCGGACCCCCCACCGGGGCCGCCCGTCCCGGTGCCGGGCGGAGCCGCCTCCGCCGCGTCGGGCGCGCTGCGGTCGGGGCGGCCCGGCAGGACGGGCGGGACGGTGCGGCTGGGGCACGGGGGACACCTCCGCGGGGGGCAGCGGGGAGACCGGCCGGGGCACTGGCCGGATCAGCTGATTCGGCAGAACAGTAGGCCCATACGATCAGCAGCTGTCCTTACCGGTCGCTCGGCGCGCACCCGGTTCCCCCGTACGCGGTAACGTGACACCGATACCCGACCTTGAAGGACCACATGCCCGCCCAGCAGCCCGCAGTCTCGGTGATCATGCCGGTGCTCAATGAGGAGCACTACCTCCGCGATTCCGTCCGCCACATCCTCGAACAGGAGTACGCGGGCGAGATGGAGGTGGTGATCGCACTCGGGCCGTCCACGGACCGCACCGACGAGATCGCCGCCGAACTCGTCGCCGAGGATCCCCGAGTCCACACCGTCCCGAATCCCACCGGCCGGACCCCGGCGGCGCTCAACGCCGCCATCAAGGCCTCGCGGCACCCGATCGTGGTGCGCGTCGACGGCCACGGCATGCTTTCGCCGAACTACATCGCCACCGCCGTCCGCCTTCTGGAGGAGACCGGCGCCCAGAACGTCGGCGGCATCATGCACGCCGAGGGCGAGAACGCCTGGGAGGAGGCCGTCGCCGCCGCGATGACCTCGAAGATCGGTGTCGGCAACGCGCCGTTCCACACCGGCGGCCAGGCGGGACCGGCCGAGACGGTCTACCTCGGAGTGTTCCGCCGCGAGGCGCTGGAACAGCAGGGCGGCTACAACGAGGAGTTCATCCGCGCCCAGGACTGGGAGCTGAACTTCCGCATCCGCGAAGCCGGCGGTCTGATCTGGTTCTCGCCGGAGCTGATGGTCCAGTACCGTCCGCGGCGCTCCGTACGGGCCCTGGCCAAGCAGTACAAGGACTACGGTCGCTGGCGGCACGTGGTGGCCCGCTACCACTCGGGCTCCATCAACCTGCGCTACCTGGCCCCGCCGACCCTCGTCTGCGCGCTCGCCGCGAGCGCGGTCGTGGGCGTGGCCGTCACCCCCCTGGGCTTCGTGCTCCCGGCCGGCTATCTCGCGGCGATCACCGCGGGCTCCGTACCGGCGGGCAAGGGTCTCGGGATCAAGGCCCGGGCCCAGATCCCCGTCGCCCTGGCGACCATGCACCTGAGCTGGGGCTTCGGCTTCCTGACCAGCCCGCGGGCGCTGGCGGACAAGGTCATCGCGAGTCGCCGTCCGGCCGTGCACCAGGACCCCTCGCAGGTCTGAGACGTACGAAGGGGCCCGGCCCGGAGGCTGCGGATCGTCGCAGCCGCCGGGCCGGGCCCCTTTCGCGTACGCGCTACCAGGTGAAGCCCGGCTGGATCGGCATGCAGGCGCCCTCGTTGTCGCCGTTGAGGGCGTGGGCCGAGGTCGGGGCCACGGTCGGGGCGGGCGGCGGCGGGGTCGGCGCGTTGCCGGTCCGCCAGTCCTTGCCGATGTACAGGGTGACCCCGGTGACCTCCTCGGACTTCTGCACCGCGGTGGCGGGCAGACCCAGGGCGGTGGCCACGGCGCCCGCGTCGGCCGCCTGGGCGTCCGTGGCGTAGCGGACCACGGTGGTGTCCTCGGCGCCGGTCCGGGTGTCGGCGGTGGCCTTGCTGAAGCCCTTGCCGGTCAGCAGCGCGGCCACCTCGTTCGCCCGGTTCTTGACCCGGGTCTCGGCGCCGTCCTTGCCGCTCGTGGCGTTGCGGACGGAGACCACGACCTTCGCGGGAGCCACGGCCGGCGCCGTGGTCGCGGCGGCGCCGGGGGTACCGGGGGTACCGGGAGCCGTGCTCGGGGTGCCCGGGGCCGCGGAGGCGCCCGGTGAGGGGGACGCGCCGCCCGCCGGGGTCCCGTTGCCCTTGCCGTCGAGCGCGATGTCCTCGCGGACCATCCGGAAGACGGCCTCGGCCTCGTTCGCCATGGGCTCGACCCGGCCGTCCAGGCCCGGCTTGGTGCTGTAGACCCAGGGCATGGTGGTCATGGTGATCCGGCCCGGGGGCACCTTCTTGAGCTCCATGCTCAGGTCGTAGAGCTTGTCGATCTTGTTCAGGCCGGTGTCCACGACCATGGCGTCGATGGCCGCCTGCGCCAGGCTGTTGAGCTTCACCGGGTTGGTGAGCTTGGCGTTCTTGCGGAACTCGCGGGCCATCGAGGTCATGTACTGGTGCTGCGCGTGGGTGCGGCCGATGTCGGTGCCGTCCTCGAACCCGTAGCGGGTGCGCAGCCACTGCAGGGCCTGCTCGCCCTGGATGACGCTCGTGCCCTTCGACAGCTTCAGGCCGGAGCCCTTGCCGTCACGGGTGCGGGAGTGGACGTTCTCCTCGACGCAGACCGGGACGCCGCCGATGGCGTCCGCCATCGAGACCACACCCTTGAAGTCGATCATCATGAAGTGATCGATGGGGATCTTGGTCAGTTCCTGCCAGGCGGCGACCGTGCAGCCCGGACCGCCGCGCTGCAGGGACTCGTTGGTCTGTACGAGGCCCTTGCTGGCGGGGTGCACCTTGCCACCCGGCTCGGTGCACTTGGGCATCATCAGCATCGTGTCGCGCGGCATGGAGACCACCGACATGTTGCTGCGGTCGGCCGACAGGTGCAGCAGCATCTGCACGTCCGCCAGCGGCGGCCCGTCGAAGGTGTCCGTGGCCCCGCCGAGTGCCTGGTTCGCCGCGTCGTCGCGCGCGTCGGAGCCGATCAGCAGGACGTTCAGCGGGGTCTGCCCGAAGGCGTTGGGCTTGGAACCGCCCAGTTTGGTCTCACCGAGGTTCAGCGCGTCCGTGTGGATGCTGCCGTTCAGGTGCTGGTAGTAGAGGTATCCGGCGGCCGCGGTCCCGAGTATCAGCAGCGACAGCACGGAAGCCGTCCAGCGCAGCACGCGCCGTCTGCCCTGTCTGCGGGGCCGGTCGCCGGCCGCTCGGCGCGTCGCTCCGGAGCCGCCCCGCTGTGGGGGCACCGTGCCGGACGCGTCCGCCCCGCCGCCGGATATCTCCTCGCCGGCCTGGGCGGTCGCCCCCTCCCCTCGCACGCTGCTGTGCCTCACACGTCCCCCTCGAGATCCTTCATGGTCGACTGAGTGCCGGTGTCACCGGCCGAGCCTGTTACTTGGCGCAGACGGCCTTGTCGGCCTGCGCCTGCTGCACGTCCTGGGGCAGCTGCTGGGGCACCGCGGCCGCCAGCGGGGCACCCGGCTGCTGGAAGTCCGGACCCAGCGTCAGCTTCATCGGGGTCTTCGCCGAGGCGTCCGCCGTCCCCACCTTCAGCGCGGTCGCGGGCAGGCCCATGATGTCCGCCAGCGCCCGGGCCTGGTCGGCCTGGTTGGGCGCGTACTCCAGCTGCGTGGCGCCGACCTTCGCCGGTGCGTTGCCCTCGTTGCCGGACTTGGACACGCCCTTGCTGTTCTGCAGCCAGTTCACCGTGGTGGAGGCCGCGCCCTTGGGCCCGCCGCCGTTGTAGACGCTCACCCGTACGTCCGTCGCGGCCGCGCGGTTGCCCTGGAGCAGGGCGTCCTGCTTGGCCTTCGTGTCCGCGTCGGCCGCCTCCTTGGCGGCCGCTTCCTTCTTCTCGACCTCCGTGAGCGAGACGTCCCCCCGGATCATCTGCAGCAACGGGTCGGCCAAGGCGTGATCGACGACGACGGTGGCCTTCTTACCCTCCGGTTCGGCCGGGTTGTCGAGCACCGGCAGGGTGGTGAAGGTGATGTTCTTCGTGTCGATGCCCTTCAACTCACCGGCCAGATCGGTGAGTTTGCCGATGGACCCGATCCCCGAGTCCACGCCCAGCGACTTGGTGGCGGCCTCCGCGAGGGAGAGGAACTTCTTGGGGCTGGTCAGCGTCTCCTTCGACTTCATCTCGCGCATCATCGAACCCAGGAACTGCTGCTGGATCCTGATCCGGTCGAGGTCGCTGTTGTTGCCGAAGCCGTGCCGGGTCCGGACGAAGGCGAGGGCCTCCTCGCCCTGCAACCGGTGTTCGCCGGCGTCCAACTTGAGGTGGGAACCCTCCTCGTCGTTGACGGGCTTGGCCAGGCACACCGGTACTCCGCCGACCGCCGTGCTCAGCGTCTTGACGGCGTTGAAGTCGGCCATCATGAAGTGGTCGACCTCGATGCCGGTGAGTTCCTTGACCGTTCGCATCGTGCAGCCCGCGTCACGGCCCTCCTGGCCGAGGCTGGTGTTGAAGCGGGTGTTCTTGGTGGGCGCGATCGTCTTCGTCGATCCGTCCGGCTGCTTCGTCGGGCACGCCGGGATGTTGGCGATCAGGTCGCGGGGGATGGACAGCGCGGTCGCGTTCGTCCGGTCCTTCGAGACGTGGAACAAGATCGTGGTGTCGGCGTGGCCGACGCTGTCCTTGTCGCCGTAGGCCTCGTTGCCCGCACCGGTGCGCTTGTCGGTTCCGATCACCAGGATGTTGATGGCCTGGTCCTTCTTGAAACCGCCGGTGCCCGCTCCCGCCACGTCGGTGACGCTGAGGTTGCCGTTCAGGTGGTCGTAGTAGAGGTACCCCGCCACGGCACCGCCGACCAGCAGGAACGCCAGCACGCCGCCGGTGATGGCCAGTGCCTTCTTACGGCCGCCACCGCCGAGCTTGCGGGAGCGCCCGCCGCGCCGGCCGCCCGGGGGCGGGTCGCCACGTCGCGGCCTCGGTACACCGGGGGCGGGAGCGGTCGGCGCCGAAGGGGCAGACGGCGATCTGCGGGGTGCGGTGACCTTGGGCCGCGCTTGCGCGGCGGAGTCGGCCAGTCGCAGTTCGTAGTTGCCGGTGCGGGGATTGAGTACCCACTGGTCTGCGGGGTCGATTTCGTCCGCCCGCCCACGGCTTTGCGCATCCACGGTTGCTCGAATCCTCCGTCGGTGCCTCGCGACGCGCCTCCCCCAGGCGCACGGTCAACGATCCGGCTGCTGGTGCCCGCCTCTGGTCCGGCCGGGCACCGGATCGCTCACCCTATCCGCCCTGTTCGGCGGCAAACCATGCTGGTGACAAATTCCACTCCCCTTATAACGGGGCGAACCGCCCATCCCACTCGGTTCGGTCACCGGCTTTTGGGATTGCTTTACCGGCAGTCGGCGTTGCCCGCAGTGGTTCCGGTGAAAGTAGGGACGGGTACCTGAGGTGTGACGGTTCCCTCGTCCGCGGAGTTCGTGTCCGAACCGGCCTCCACGTCCGCCCCGGCGACCTCGGTCGCACGCGCGGTCGGGGTGGGCTCCGGCGGGGCGACCGTGACCGGCTTGTCCATCCGCAGCTGCCGGAACAGCCGCTCCGCGTCGGGCTCGACCAGCTCGTCCCGGTTCGGGTCGGGCGCGTACGGCTTGCGGGGCACCGTCAGGAACTTGACCTGATGGGTCGGGATGTCCCGCATGCCCCGCACGAGTTCGTACAGGCCGCGCAGCGAGGCCAGTCCCGGGTCCGTGGTCACCGAGGAGGTCGCCGCGTCCAGCAGCGGGTACAGCCGGGTCGGATTGAGCAGCACCCCGTTGCTCTGCACCTTCTTGACGAGCGATCCGAGGAACTGCTGCTGCCTGTCCATCCGTTCGGTGTCACTGCCGTTGCCCAGGCTGTGACGGGCGCGGACGTAGCCCAGCGCCTGCTCGCCCCGCAGGTTCTGGCGGCCGGCGGCCAGCCGCAGTTTGGCCTCGGCGTCGTTCACCGGGTCCTTGAGGCAGACCTCCACCCCGCCGATGGCGTCGACCATCTTCTTGAACCCGCCGAAGTCGATCACCATGTGATGGTCGACACGGATCCCGGTGAGCTTCTCCACCGTACGGATCGTGCAGGCGGCCCCGCCCCACTGGAACGCCCAGTTGAACTGCGAGAACCGCGCGGCGGTGCGGCTCCCGTCCGGCTGCAGGCAGGAGGGGATGTCCGTCATCAGGTCCCGGGGTATCGACACCGCGGTCGCGCTCCGGCGGTCCTGCGGCAGGTGCAGCAGGATCGTGGTGTCCGAGCGCTGGGTGCCCCCGTCCTGCCCGTACCGGGCGTTGTCCTTGCCGGAGCGGGAGTCCGAGCCGATGAGCAGGATGTTCTGGGCCCCGGTGGCCAGGTGCGCCGGGCGCTCGCGCTCGTAGCGCCTGAGCTCGGCCGCGGCCGAGGTGTCCTCGGTGATGTTCCCGTCGAGCTTGTTGTAGAGCCACCAGCCGGTGGCCGTACCCGCCAGGACGAGGAAGACCGCCCCGAGGCCGATCCAACGCAGCAGTCGGCGCCGACGCCCGCGGCTGCGCGGGGGCCGCCCCGCGCCCCCGGCGGCGGTGCCGCCCGGTATGCCTGCGCTGTCCGTCACTGGCGTCCGTCCCCTCGCCGCTACGACTGTGGGCCGTCGGCCGTACGGGTGAGCACGGCCACTGCCGATGCTGCCCCGGGGTCGCCGGAGCAGCCCGGGGGCGAGGCCTTGTCTAGGGCCATGCGGGTGACAAATCGCCCTTACCTGCCCTTCACCAGTGTGGGTGACAGGCCTCCGGACGGCGATCAGAGGGTGTGGGTGACCCGCTCGCTCTCGCCGCGCTGCGCCAGTCCGTCCTCCGAGAGCCGGTCCAGGTTCCGGCACAGCACCACGGACCCGCCCGCGGCCAGGGCGGCGTACAGCCCGGCCGAGAGGCCCTCCCAGGTGTCGTAGCCCAGCCCGGTCAGCACGCGCGAGCCCGTACCGAGGCCGAGCTTCGCCGCGTCCTCGCGGGCGCGGGCCACCAGCTGCGCCTGCGTGAGCTCCGTGCCGCCCACGACCAGCGCCGGACCCTCGGGATCCACCGGTACGAAGGGCGCGAAGCGGTCGCCCTGCCCCGGCACCTCCACCGCGTAGTCGGCGAACCCGGTCGGCGGCTGCGGGAACCGTCCGCCCAGCGGTCGCAGCGCGAGCGCCACCCGCTCACCGCCGCACGCCAGGGCCGCCTCCAAGGTGTCCGGACCGCTGACGACGAGATCCGCGCCGGCCGGGTCCTCGCCGATCTCGGCGACGACCCCGACGGACGCGCAGGCGAGCAGCCACACCGCGCTCTGCCAGTGCGCAGGGAGCATCAGCGCGAGCCGGTCCCCGGGCTCGGCCCCCAGGTCGCCCTGGAGCAGATTGGCGGTCTTGGCCACCCAATTGGCGAAGGTCGCGACGGACAATTCGACGCGCTCGCCGGTGGCATCGTCGTAGAAGGTGACGAGCGGGCGGCCCGGATCGGCGGCGAGCGCGGATCGCAGCAGGTCGGCAGGGGTGCGGTCAGTGGCGTTCACCCGGCACAGCGTACGCGGGCCCGTCCCCCGTACGGGGGCGGCCGGCTCCTCCGTACGGGGGAGGGGTACACGCGGCGTGTCGGACGGAGCGTCAGTTCTCGGATGGCGAGCGGCCGTCCGCGTGCTCACCATCCTTTTCATGCGTGGATTCCTTGCTTCCTCGATCGGCGTCGCGACGGCCGCCGCACTGGCCCTGCCCCTCGCGCTCGCCACTCCCGCCCTGGCCGAGACCGCCCCCGTAACCCCCGCCGGCTCCACCCAATCGCTGCCGCTCGTCCCGCTGGGACCCTCGGCGACGCGGACGCCCGGAGTCCCCGGAATGAGTGCCCCCGCAGGCCGCCCCGAGACGCAGGGCCTCACCGCACGCGAGGTCAAGACGTTCTCACTGGTCGGCGTGGTCTGGGACGACGCGACCACCGAACTGCACGGCCGGGTCCAGGTGCGGACCCGCTCCACCGCGACCGCCACCTGGTCGGACTGGCAGGACGTCGAGACCCACAACGGCGAGCACGCCGCCGACCCCGACGCAGCGGAACGCGGCGCGCGGCAGATCCGCGGCGCCACCGCCCCGCTGTGGGTGGGCGAGTCCGACGCCGTGGAGGTCCGCGTCCAGGCCGAACCCGGCGCCGCCACCACCCGAGCCCCCTCCCACCTGCCCACGGGCCTGCGGATCGAGCTCGTCGACCCCGGCGAGGACACCCCCGCCACCGGGTCCGACGGGAAGAACACCGGCCCGGACGGCGACGGCAAGGGCGAGGTGGTGTCCGGCATGTCGATGGCGGCGGCGGAGTCCTCCGCGGCGAACGTCCCGCACGCCTCGCTCGGCGCGGACGAGATCACCGCACTCGACAAGGCCGACTCCACCGCCGACGCCGTCTTCGCGAGCGACGGCGAACTGACCGCGGCCGCGGCCCCGTACATCGGCCCACGGCCGCGCATCGTCACCCGCAAGGGCTGGGGCGCGAACGAGGGCCTGCGCGAGCCGGGGTTCGTTTACACGAGCACCGTCAAGGCGGCCTTCGTCCACCACACCGCCTCCGGCAACAACTACGCCTGCAAGGACGCCCCGGCGGTCCTGCGCAGCCTGTACCGCTACCACGTGGTCAGCAACGGCTGGCGGGACTTCGGCTACAACTTCGCCGTCGACAAGTGCGGCACGGTCTACGAGGGCCGCGCGGGCGGCGTCTCCAAGGCGGTCCTCGGCGCGCACACCATGGGCTTCAACACCAACAGCATGGGCGTCGCGGTGCTGGGCACCTTCACCTCCGCCGCCCCGCCGGCGGCGGTGGTCGACTCGGTCGCCCGTCTCACGGCCTGGAAGCTCGGCCTCTTCGGCCGGGACCCGCGCGCGAAGACCACCCTGACCTCGGGCGGGGGCAACCGCTACCCCAAGGGCAGGAACGTGTCGATGAACGTCATCTCCGGCCACCGCGACGGCTTCGCCACCCAATGCCCGGGCACGAAGCTCTACGGCAAGCTCCCCACGACCCGGACGGCCTCGGCCAAGCTCCAGGGCCGGCCGTAGCGGATCCGGCCCCGCCGGCGATCGAGACGCGGGGTCCATGAGGTGCGGGGCGGGGTCCCCGGCGGCGACGCCGGAACCCCGCCCCGCACCTGTCACGGCGTTCCGCGCCCGCGCTTCGATCGCCGGCGGGGCCGGGGGGAAGCAGCCCTGCCGGCCCCGCCCGGCCCTGCCCGGCCCCGCCAGGGCACCTCTAGGCGGTGGCCGGGTGGTCCGGGGGGTAGTCGGGGGAAGGGGGTGGTCAGGGTCGAGCCCCCGGCGACGCGGCCGGGCCGGGCTACGCTCGGGGCATGGCCGGCCGCTTCGATCCCCTCACCCGCGCCGCGGTCCGCGGCGGCCGCACCGACGTACCCTCGGGCCGGGGCAGCACCGCCGGCTCGGGCGCCGAGGAACGCCGCTGGGCCCCCGGCGGCCCCGTCGACCTCGGACTCACCCTCGGCCCGCTCCGCCGCGGCCCCGGCGACCCGACCTTCCGCACCACCCCCGACGGCTCGGTCTGGCGTACCGCCCGGACCCCGCAGGGCCCGGCCACCCTCCGCGTGTCCCGCGTCGGCGAAGAGGTGCACGCCGAGGCCTGGGGCGCCGGCGCCGGCTGGTTCCTCGAACAGCTGCCGGCGCTCCTCGGCGCGGGCGACGACCCCGCCGCCTTCGTGCCCCGCCACCGCCTCGTGCACGCCAGCCACCGCCGGCGCCCCGGCCTGCGCCTCACCCGCACCGGCCTGGTCCTCGAATCCCTGATCCCCACGATCCTGGAGCAGAAGGTTACCGCCGACGAGGCCTACCGGGCCTGGCGCCGCCTGGTCCGGCAGTACGGCGAGCCGGCCCCCGGCCCGGCCGGCCCGGAGCTGTACGTCATGCCCGACCCGCGCACCTGGGCCATGATCCCGTCCTGGGACTGGCACAAGGCCGGGGTCGACGCCAAGCGCTCCGCCACCGTCGTGCGCGCCGCCCGCGTGGCCGGCCGCCTGGAAGAGGCCGCCGCGATGGACCTGCCCGAGGCCGTACGAAGGCTGGAGGCCGTCCCCGGCATCGGCCCGTGGACCTCCGCCGAGACCCTCCAGCGCAGCAACGGCGACCCCGACGCGATCACCACCGGCGATCTCCACCTGCCCGGCATCATCGGCTACGCCCTCGCGGGCGACCGCGACGCCGACGACGCCGTCATGCTGGAGCTGCTCGCCCCGTACGCGGGCCAGCGCCACCGCGCCGCCCGCCTCGTCCTCCTCGCGGGCCGCACCCCGCCCCGCCGCGCGCCCCGGATGCCGCGCGGCGACATCGGCCGCCTCTGAGTCCTGTCGTCGGGCGCCCGCGCCACGCCGCACCGGGGTCCGGCCGGCAGCGCGGGGGCGGCCCACCGATCCGGCGGGCTCGCCGCAGGCGTCAGCGGACCTCGATGAAGTTCGCCGCCGAGCGCCCCGGCCGGTCCGCCGGGGCCACCGCCGGGTGCCCCACCGCGACCGTTCCCATCGGGTCCCAGTCCTCGGGCAGCTCCAGCACCTCGCGCACCACGTCCCGGCAGAACATCGTCGAGGAGACCCACGCCGACCCCAGCCGCTCGCCGGCCAGCGCGACGAGCAGGTTCTGCACGCCCGCGCCCATCGCGACCACGAACATCTCCCGCTCCGCCGTGTCCCGACGGGCGTGCCCGTAGTGGTGCGCGCCGTCCGTCACCAGACAGGGCACCACCAGGTACGGGGCGGCCCGCAGCACGTCCCCGCGCCTGACCCGCTTCGCGACGGACTCCTCGGACTTGCCGTCCGCCCGCAGGTCCGCGATCCACGCGTCCCGCATCGCGTCCAGCAGCCGCACCCGGGAGGCCTCGGACTCCAGCAGGACGAACCGCCACGGCGTCGTGTGGTGCGGGGCCGGGGCCGTCACGGCCGCCGCCACCGCCCGCCGCACCGCGCCCGGGTCCACCGGCTCCGCCGTGAAGGCCCGTACGGTGCGCCGCTGCGTCACGGCTTCCCGTACCGCCTCCGAGGTCCCCAGCCGGAACATGTCGTCGGCCGGTGAGCGGACCAGGTCCCGGGCCGAGGAACCCTCGCCCAGTACGTGGGCCAGCCCGCGCACGACGGCCACCGGCAGCCCGTCGGCCTTGCCCTTGACCAGGTCACCGGCGGCGGCCAGCTCGTCCGCGGTCGCCACCACCGTCGCGCTCAGCGGGTTGCCGTGCGCGTCCGTGCCGCCGCGCAGGTCGTCCAGGACCCGCACCCCGGCCGAGCCGATCGCCACGTCGGTGAGCCCGGTGCGCCACGGCCGCCCGAAGGTGTCCGTCACGACCACGCCCACGTCCACGGAGAGGGTGTCGCGCACGCCCGCGCGGATCGCGGCGGCCGAGGCGTCCGGGTCCTCGGGCAGCAGCAGCACCGTGCCGGGGGCGGTGTTGGAGGCGTCCACGCCGGCCGCGGCCATCACCAGGCCCTGTCGGTTCTCGACGATCCGCAGCGGACCCCGGCGCGCGACCACCCGTACGGTCTCGGCGTCGATCGCGGCCTCGCGCGACTCGGCGTGCACGATCCGGCCCTCGGCCTTGGAGACGATCTTCGAGGTGACCAGCAGGACGTCCCCGTCCCGCAGGTCGGGGGCGGCCGTCGTGATCAGCTTCGCCAGGTCGTCGCCCGGCCTGACCTCAGGGATCCCGTCGAGCGCCCGCACCTCGTACGCGGGCACCCGCGTCACCGGGAGGCCTCCGCCAGCTCCAGCGCGGCGCGGGCCATCTCCGCGGTGGCCTCCACGTCGGTCATCATCAGCGGCACCGCGCGGCAGGTGATCCCGGCGGCCTCGACCTCCGCGACGGCGTCCGCGTCGGAGGTGTCCACGAGCCAGCCGTCCAGCAGCCCGGTCCCGTAGTGCAGGGCGACCGCGGCGGCGGTGGACTCGACGCCCACCGCGGCGAGCACCTTGTCGGCCATCCCGCGCACGGGTGCGCCCCCCACGATGGGGGAGAGGCCGATGACGGGCGCCCCGGCGGAGGCCACGGCGTCCCGGATGCCGGGGACGGCCAGGATCGTGCCGACCGAGACCACGGGGTTGGACGGCGGGAAGATGATCACGTCGGCGGCGGCGATGGCCTCCAGCACACCGGGAGCCGGCTTGGCCTGCTCGGCCCCCACGGGTACGACGGCCTCCGCGTCCACCGAGGCGCGCAGCCGGACCCAGTACTCCTGGAAGTGGACGACGCGGCGCTCGCCGGTGCCGGCCTCGGTGATCGCGACGTGCGTCTCGACCCGGTCGTCGGACATGGGCAGCAGGCGTACGCCGGGCTGCCAGCGGTCGCAGAGGGCCTCGGTGACGGCGCTCAGCGGGTAGCCCGCGCCGAGCATCTGCGTACGCACGATGTGGGTGGCGAAGTCGCGGTCGCCGAGGCCGAACCAGGTGGGCCCGACCCCGTACGCCGCGAGTTCCTCCTTGACGGTGAAGGACTCGTCGCTGCGGCCCCAGCCCTGGTCCTCGTTGATGCCACCGCCGAGGGTGTACATCACCGTGTCCAGGTCGGGGCAGACCTTGAGCCCGAAGAGGTGAATGTCGTCACCGGTGTTGCCGATGACCGTGATGTCCGCGTCGGGCACCGCCGACTTGAGTCCGGACAGGAACCGGGCGCCGCCTATACCGCCGGCCAGAACAACAATGCGCATGCGGACAGTCTGTCAGCCGGAGGCTGTCGTCGAGGGGCGGTGGTCGGGCCGAACGGGATCAGGCGGGTACGGACGCGGATTCGGCCGGGGAGCAGCTGTGCATCGGCATCTCGGTCAGGCCGGGGAAGTAGATGTGCAGGCTGACCGCGCCGTCGAGGGTGTCGTTGACGACCTCGTGGGCACGGCCGGGGGCGAGGACGCGCTGGGTGCCGGGGCGGTGGGCGGTGCGGCCGCGGGGGGTGTGCTCGGTGAGCTCGCCCTCCAGGACGGTCATGACGCCGGAGGAGGCGCCGTGGTCGTGCGGGCCGCTGCCCTGGCCGGGGACCCAGCTGAGCAGCCAGACCTCGTACCCGGGGCCGGTGCGCAGCCGGTGGTACCAGCGGGTGGTGGCGTCGTACTCGACGAGGTGCTCCCAGGAGGCGCGGTCCTCGGCGATGGAGCGGGCGAGCCCGGCGAACTCGGCGACGGTGGCCGGGTGTTCCCGGGCGGGCTGGAGCAGGTGCTGGACCGCGAGGATGTCGCCGGCGATCTGGAGGTCGCTCTCGACCGTCGAGGCCGTGGCGGTCGCGGCGACGGAAGCGGTGGGGGTGGCGCTGTTCGTGCTGTTCATCGTGGAGGTACCTCGACGGATGTCAGTCGTGCTGGCGGTTGCTGCGGGGGCGGGCCGGAGCTCTGAGGAGCCGAGGCTCCACGGGCATCAACAGCTGCAACAGCAACAGCGAACCTGGGCAGCGCACAGGAACCCACGAATGGGGGTCCGGGTGGTGGCTGCGGTCGCTGACATGCGAACAAGGAGAACGGCTCCGGGGTCGGACTGTCAACCCAATGTCCGGTTTGGGGTAAAAGTTTCACCTCATCCGGTTACCGTGCCCGGAGAAAGGTTTGTGCAGTGTGCGGCAGGGGATGTGGCGCTGTGTCGGCGCTCAAACCAGATCCCGACTTCCGTGACCTGAATGTGATCTGCGCCGCTTCTCCGGCCGGACCGCAACCCCGCCCGGAGGTGGCACGTGGAATACGGGTAAAGGCGGCATCCCGTGGTGCCGGTGGCATGTGTCACGATTTTTGGCGATATGAACACTTTCTGCATAGGCTTGGTTCCGCAGAGTGAATAAGGGGCCCGATAGCAGATCTCGGCTTGACTGCCCCGGAGCCACGCACTTGTAATTTCACTCGTGTCGTTACGTAGCAATCAGTGACGGCATCGTCACGGGGACGCACAGACAGAGCGAGGGGCGCACATGACCGAGCTGTTTCAGGAACTGCTGGTCGAGGAGGCGGACGAAGAGCTCGGGTGGCAGGAGCGCGCTCTGTGCGCCCAGACCGACCCCGAGTCCTTCTTTCCCGAGAAGGGCGGCTCCACCCGCGAGGCCAAGAAGGTCTGCCTCGCCTGCGAAGTCCGCTCCGAATGCCTCGAGTACGCCCTCGCCAACGACGAGCGATTCGGCATCTGGGGCGGTCTGTCCGAGCGGGAACGCCGCCGCCTGAAAAAGGCAGCGGTCTGAAACGGCCGACGCGGCCGGCGCGCCACAGGTCAGGCGCCTACCGCACAGCGCACGACATATCGAACGCACCACGGCACACACAGCGGATCCGACAGCACGAAACACCGCACGAAGCACCGCACGAAGCACTGCACGACGCCTCGCACAGGGCATTGCAGAACGCACGACAGAGCGCACTTCGACGCATGACAGACCGTGCGCCGAACGGGACGACGAGCGCGATACACAGCACCGCACACGGTCCGCCTCCTGCACCTTCCCCGCAGGAGGCGGACCGCTGTCGTGGCAGCCGTTAGGGTGGGGCGCTGTCCAGCAGCCTCCGAGGGCACACCACCCCCGGACCCCCGGCCGGAGGGCCCGTACCGCGATGTCCCTGCACAGCCAGTCGACGGCCTCCTACCAGGCCCCAGCCACACCCGAGTTCCCCCGGCACGTCGTCACCGCGGTCCTCGTCGCCCATGACGGCGCCCGCTGGCTGCCCCGGACACTCGCCGGCCTCCTCGGCCAGGAACGCCCCGCGCAGAACCACATCGCCGCCGACACCGGCAGCGCCGACGAATCCGCGCGCCTGCTCACCGAGGCCCTCGGCGACGACCGCGTCCTGCACCTCGCCCGCCGCACCGGCTTCGGCACCGCGGTCGACGAATCCGCACGCAACGCGGGCACCCTGACCCCCGAGGACCTCCCGTACCTCAAGCGCCCCAGCGGCTGGGACCCCGTGAGCCGCACCTGGCGCGACGACACGTACGACCTGCCCGACCTGCCCCACGGCGAACCCGTCCAGTGGCTCTGGCTCCTGCACGACGACAGCGCCCCCGAACCCGACGCCCTCACCGAACTGCTCCGCGTCGCCGACGAGAACCCCGACGCCGCGATCATCGGCCCCAAGCTCCGCGGCTGGTACGACAAGAAGCAGCTCCTCGAAGCCGGCGTCACCATCGCCCGCAGCGGCCGCCGCTGGACCGGCCTCGACCGCCGCGAACAGGACCAGGGCCAGCACGACCAGGTCCGCCCCGTCCTGTCCGTCTCCACCGCCGGCATGCTCGTCCGCCGCGACGTCTACGACGAGCTCGGCGGCTTCGACCGGCGCCTGCCGCTGATGCGCGACGACGTCGACCTGTGCTGGCGCGCCCAGAGCGCCGGCCACACCGTCCTCGTCGCCCCCGACGCCGTCCTGCGGCACGCCGAGGCCGCCGCCCGCGAACGCCGCACCGTCGACTGCGCCGGCCGCACCACCGCCGGCCCGCACCGCGTCGACAAGGCCGGCGCCGTCTACACGATCCTCGCCAACAGCTCCGGCCGCGCCCTGCCGTACGTCCTGCTGCGCGTCCTGCTCGGCACCGTGCTCCGCACCCTCGCCTACCTCATCGGCAAGGCCCCCGGCCAAGCCGTCGACGAGCTCACCGGCCTGCTCGCCACCCTGCTGCGCCCCGGCCGGCTCCTCGCCGCCCGCAAGGCCCGTCGTCGCCCCGCCGTCCCCGCCGCCGAACTGCGCCCGCTCTTCCCCCCGCCGGGAGCCTCCCTGCGGGCCAACGCGGAACAACTCGCCGGCTACTTCGGCGGCGACCGCGACACCGCCGCCGCCCCCGCGGGCCGGCACGGCGGAGGCAGCGTCCTCGACGCCCCCCGCGAGGACGGCGAGTACCTGGTGGAGACCGAGCGCTTCGCCCGCCTCAAGCGACTCGCCCGCAACCCCGCGCCGCTCCTCCTCGCCCTCCTGGCCCTCGTCTCCCTCGCCGCCTGCCGCGCCCTGATCGGCGGCGGCTCCCTGATGGGCGGCGCCCTGCTGCCCGCCCCCGCGAGCGGCTCCGACCTCTGGGGCGCCTACACCGACGGCTGGCACGCCGTCGGCACCGGCTCCACCGACTCCGCGCCGCCCTACCTGGCCGTGCTCGGCGCCCTCGCCACCCTGCTGTTCGGATCCACCCAGGCCGCCCTGACCCTGCTCCTCGTCGGATCCGTCCCGCTCGCCGGCCTCACCGCCTACTTCGCCTCCCGGCCGCTCGTCGAATCCCGGCTGCTGCGCGCCTGGGCGGCCGTCGCCTACGCCTTCCTGCCCGCCGTCACCGGAGCCCTCGCCGGCGGCCGCCTCGGCACCGCCGTCCTCGCCGTCGTGCTCCCGCTCCTCGCCCGCGCCGCCGTCGCCGCCTTCGACCTCGCCGACGGCGCGGAAGCCGCCGACCGACGGGGCGGCCGGCGCGCGGTGTGGACGTACATCCTGCTGCTCACCCTCACCACCGCCTTCACCCCCGTCGTATGGCCGATGGCCGCCGCCCTCGGGATCGGCGCGCTGGTCCTGCGCCGGGCGCACTGGAAGGCGTACGGCCTGCGACTGCTCGCCACCCTCGCCGTCCCGCTCGTCGTCCTCGCCCCCTGGTCCCTGGGCCTGCTCACGCACCCGGGCCGCCTCCTGCACGAGGCCGGACTGCCTTACGGGGCCGGTTCCGCCGACGCCTTCGGACTGCTCGCCATCAGCCCCGGCGGCCCCGGCACCGGCCCCGGAGCGGTGCTCGTCGGCATCGTCCTCGCCGCCCTGGCCGCCCTGCTGCGCACCGACCGCGCCTTCGCCGTCCGCACCGCCTGGGCCGCCGCCCTGGCCGGACTGCTCCTCGCCGTCGTCCTCAACCGCACCGCCTGGGCCGGACCCGCCACCCTCGTCTACGGGCTCGCCCTGCTCGCGGCCGCCGCGCTCGGCGCCGACGGGGCCAAGGAACGCGTCGCCGCCCGCAGCTTCGGCTGGCGCCAGCCGCTGGCCGCCCTCATCGCCCTGGCCGCCGCCGTAGGACCGCTGATCGCCGCCGCCACCTGGATGGTCGCCGGCGCCGACGGCCCGCTGCAGCGCCGCGACCCCGTACAGGTCCCGGCCTTCGTCGCGGACGCGGGCGGCGACGACAACCAGACCCGCACCCTGGTCCTCGACCTGGACCCGCCCGCCACCGTCTCCTACAGCCTCGTCCGTGGCTCCGGCGGCCGCATCGGCGACGCGGAGGTCACCGCCCGCACCGGCGGCGACGCCCGCCTCGACAAGGTCGTCTCCAACCTCGTCGCAGGCTCCGGCGCCGACCAGTCCAGCCAGCTCAGCGCCTACGCCATCCGCTTCGTGATGTTCCGCCCCGGCGGCCCCGAGGAGATCCGCCGCGTCCTCGACGCCACCCCGGGCCTCAGCCGCCGCCACCAGCAGGACGGCACCGCCCTGTGGGGCGTCGAACCCTGGCTGCCGCGCGCCGTCATCGTCTCCGGCAAGCAGGGCGAGGCCCCGATCCCCGTCGCCGCCGGACCCGTCGAGGCCCACAGCAAGATCCCCGCCGGTGCCGCGGGCCGCGTCCTGCGCATCGCCGACCGGGCCGACGAGGGCTGGCAGGCCACCCTCGACGGCAAGGCCCTGAGGCCCAAGACCGTCGACGGCTGGGCGCAGGGCTTCGAGCTGCCCGCCGACGGCGGCCGCCTCGACCTCGTCCACGAGGACTCCCTGCTGCGGACCGCCTGGTACTGGACCCAGGGCCTGCTCGCCCTGGTCCTGCTGGTGATGGCCCTGCCCGGCCGCCGCGCCGAACTCGACGACGACCTGCCGGAGGAGGAGGCCGCGATCCCGTCCCGGCCCGGCCCGGGCGAGGCCGGCGAGGGCCGCCGAGCCCGCCGACTGCGCGCCGAGGCCGAACCGGCCCCCGTACCGGTGGAGACCGCCGAGGTCGCCGACCCGTACGCGCAGATCCCGGCGCAGCCCGTGTACGGCGACGACGGCTACGCCTACCAGGCCTACGGCGACCAGGGCGGCTACGCCTACGAGCCGCAGCAGCAGGCCCCCTACGCCCCGTACCCGCAGTACGACCAGCAGGGCGGACAGCAGGGCGGGCAGGCCGGCCAGGCCTACGAGGACCCGTACCCGCAGCAGCCGCAGCACCAGCCGGTCCAGGACCCGGACCAGCAGCAGTACCCCTACCCGTACGAGCCCTACCCGCCGTACGACCAGCGCCCGGACGGGAGCCCCCAGCAGTGAAGCAGCGCGCACCCCTCACGCTGGCGGCGGTGACCGCGGCCCTGGCCGCCCTCACCGGTGTCGCCGCCCTCACCGCACCCGCCACCGACGGCAAGGCGGCCGACACCAAGGCCGCCACCGCGGCCCGGATGCCGGTGGAGCGGTCCCTGCTGGTGTGCCCGGGGCCCAGCTCCTCGGACATCGCCGAGACCACGTACACGGCCTTCACCCCCGGCGCCCCCGCCGGCGCCGGCAAGGGCTCGGCCCGGCTGCTCGGCGCGACCGCGGAGGCCAAGCCGGTGCTGGAGCCCAAGGAGCCGGGCAAGCCCTTCGGAGCCACCGCCGGCGGCGCCGACGCACCCGCCCTCACCGGCAGCGCCGAGGGCGCCCTCGCCCCCGGCTGGACCGCACAGCTGACCACCAAGGTCTCGGTCGGCCGCACCCGCGGCGTGCTCGGCGTCGGCTGCACCGCCCCCGGCACCGACTTCTGGTTCCCCGCGGTCGGCACGGCCAAGGGGCGCGAGGACTACGTCCACCTCACCAACCCCGACGACGCCGCCGCCATCGTCGACATCAAGCTCTTCGGCCCGGACGGTCCGGCCAAGCCCGACGCCGGCAGCGACGGCATCCGGGTCGACCCCAAGTCCACCAAGACCGTCCTGCTGTCCACCCTCGTCCCGGGCGCCCAGCTCGCGGACGCCACGGCCCACGTGACCACCCGCGCGGGCCGGGTCGGCGCATCGGTGCAGGTCGGCGAGGAGGGGGTGGGCGCCGACTGGCTGCCGGCCGCCGCCGACCCGGCGGGCTCGCTCGTCCTGCCGGGCATCCCGGCGGACGCCTCCTCCGTACGGCTGGTCGTCTTCGCACCGGGCGCGGAGGACGCGGACCTGAAGGTGCGCCTGGCCGCACCGGGCGGCTCGATCAGCCCGGCGGGCAACGAGCAGCTGCACGTCAAGGCCGGGATGACGGCGGCCGTGGACCTCAAGGACCTGACCCGCGGCGAGCCCGGCTCGCTGCTGCTGACCCCCTCCGACCCCAAGAAGTCCGCCCCGGTCGTCGCGGCCCTACGAGTGGTGCGTGGCAGCGGCGCCAAACAGGAGATCGGCTTCATCCCCGCCACCGCACCGGTCGGCGTACGGGCGACCGTGGCCGACAACCGGCCCGAGGAGAACACCACCGTGCTGGCGCTGACCGCGCCCGGCGCCGACGCGAAGGTCAAGGTGACCGCCTCGCCGGGCACCGGCGGCGGCGAGCCGGCCTCCCAGGAGGTCACGGTCAAGGCGGGCACCACGCAGACGGTGGCCCTGGCCCCGGCGGGCGGAAAGGGCTCCTACGCCCTCACCGTCGAGACCCTTTCGGGCGGCCCGGTCCACGCGGCCCGCACGCTGTCCCTCCCGCACGAGGGCATCGCGATGTTCACCGTCCAGGCCTTCTCGGACGACCACTCCACCGTCTCGGTCCCCAAGGCCGCCCAGGACCTCTCCGTCCTGACCCGCTGACCAGGAACCCCGGTACGTGAGAGCCGGGCCGGCCCCGGCCTCGGCCTAGTTCTCGCCGTACCGGGGGTCGACCGTCTCCGGCGAGAGCCCCAGCAGTTCCGCGACCTGCTCCACCACGATCTCGTGGACCAGCACCGCCTTCTCGTCCCGCGTCTTGGTACGGATCTCCACAGGCCGCCGGAACACCACGATCCGGGCGGGCCGGCCCTCGCGGGACTCCTGCACCGCGCCCAGCGGCACCGCCTCGTCGTTCCAGCCTCCGTCCGGACCGCCGGGCGGCCCGGGTACGTCACCGATCAGGAACTCCACGTCCGACAGCTGCGGCCAGCGCCGCTCCAGCCGCTCCACGGAGTCCCGTACGAGGTCCCCGAACAGCTCCGACCGGCTCGCCGACAGCGGCACCTGAGGAGGGGCCACCGGACCGCGCATCCCGCGCCCGTGCCGGTCCCGCCGACGCGGGCGCGGCTCGGCCGGGGCCCCCGCGGGGGGCTCTGCGGGGCAAGGGGGAAGAGGGGTGTCCGTCACCCCCGCAGGGTAGCCCTGAGCACGACACGGGGGAGTGCACGGCGGTGGAGTCGTCGCGGCCCGGTCAAGAGTGCGGTACCGTCCAACGTCGTGAGCCTTGTACGTCGCTGTTCGCGCACTGCGTGCGGCCGCCCTGCCGTCGCGACACTGACGTACGTCTACGCCGATTCGACCGCAGTTCTCGGCCCGCTCGCCACCTACGCCGAACCCCACTGCTACGACCTGTGCGCCGAGCACTCGGAGCGCCTGACCGCGCCGCGCGGCTGGGACGTCGTGCGCCTGTCCGACGGCTCCGCGCCGTCCCGGCCCAGCGGCGACGATCTCGAAGCCCTCGCCAACGCCGTACGCGAGGCGGCCCGCCCGCCCGAGCGGGCGGTGGAGGCCGGCGGTTCCGGTCAAAGCCGCCCGGTCCCCGGCGAGACCCGTCGCGGACACCTGCGGGTCTTGCGTTCGCCCGATTCCTGACGTCAGGACCGTCTGAAAAGCCCCTCCAGGTTCGAGGTAGGTTTGCCGAACCGCACAGAGCACCTCAGGAGGGCAGGCAGTGGCCGCAGATCTTACGAACATCGTCAAGGCATATGACGTACGAGGCGTCGTACCGGACGAATGGGACGAGCCGCTGGCCGAACTGTTCGGTGCCGCCTTCGTCGAGGTCACCGGCGCCACGGCGATCGTGATCGGCCACGACATGCGCCCCTCCTCTCCGGGCCTGTCCGCCGCCTTCGCGCGCGGTGCGGCCGCCCGCGGCGTGGACGTCACCCTGATCGGCCTGTGCTCCACCGACCAGCTGTACTACGCGTCCGGCGAGCTGAACCTCCCCGGCGCGATGTTCACGGCCTCCCACAACCCGGCCCAGTACAACGGCATCAAGCTCTGCCGCGCCGGCGCGGCCCCCGTGGGCCAGGACACCGGCCTCTCGCGCATCCGCGAGCTGGCGGAGCAGTGGACCGACGAGGGCGCCCCCGCCGTCGCCGCCGGCACCGTCCCCGGCACGATCACCGAGCAGGACACCCTCGCCGGCTACGCCGCGCACCTGACGGGCCTGGTCGACCTCACCGCCATCCGCCCGCTCAAGGTCGTCGTCGACGCGGGCAACGGCATGGGCGGCCACACCGTCCCCACCGTCTTCGAGGGCCTCCCCCTCGACCTGGTCCCCATGTACTTCGAGCTGGACGGGACGTTCCCGAACCACGAGGCGAACCCCCTCGACCCGAAGAACATCGTGGACCTGCAGGCCCGCGTACTGGCCGAAGGCGCGGACCTCGGCATCGCCTTCGACGGCGACGCCGACCGCTGCTTCATCGTCGACGAGCGCGGCGAGGCCGTCTCCCCGTCGGCGATCACCGCCCTGGTCGCGGCCCGCGAGCTGGCCCGCAACGGCGGCAAGGGCACCGTCATCCACAACCTGATCACCTCCTGGTCCGTCCCCGAGGTCGTCCGCGAGCACGGCGGCACCCCCGTCCGCACCCGCGTCGGCCACTCCTTCATCAAGGAGGAGATGGCCAAGACCGGCGCCATCTTCGGCGGCGAGCACTCCGCGCACTACTACTTCAAGGACTTCTGGAACGCGGACACCGGCATGCTCGCCGCGCTCCACGTCCTGGCGGCCCTCGGCGGCCAGCAGGACACCCTCTCCTCCCTGGTCTCCTCGTACGACCGCTACAAGGGCTCGGGCGAGATCAACTCGACGGTCGCCGACCAGGCCGCCCGCGTCGCCGAGATCAAGGACATCTACGGCGCCCGCGAGGACGTCACCCTGGACGAGCTCGACGGCCTGACCGTGTCCTCGACCGACTGGTGGCTCAACGTCCGCGCCTCCAACACGGAGCCCCTGCTCCGCCTGAACGTCGAGGCCCGCGACGCCGCCACCCTGGCGAAGACCCGCGACGAGGTCCTGGCCCTCATCCGCAAGATCTAACCCACGCAAAGCAGCCCCGCCGAAGTCAGCCCCGCCGGCGTTTGAGGCGCGGGGTCCGGGCAGAGCCTGGTGCCCGGCGGAGCCGGGGTTCCCCCGAGGGGCGGAGCCCCGGCCCGCACGGGCGCCGCGCCGGCGACCGTCGGCCCGCACCGGCACCCACCCGGCCCGCACCGGAGGTGACTCGGCGGTACGCTGACCCCCCAACCGCATGCCCGAAGGGAACCGCCCCATGCCGCTCGAAGCCGGACTCCTGCAGATCCTCGCCTGCCCCGCCTGCCACTCGCCGCTCCAGGACAAGTCGGCCGACGAGACGGCCCCCGAGCTGATCTGCACCGGCCAGGACTGCGGCCTCGCGTACCCCGTCCGGGACGGCATCCCGGTCCTCCTCGTGGACGAGGCCCGCCGCCCCGCCTGATTAGGGAGCCCGCATGCTCGACGAGTCGCTCCTCGACGCCCCCGACGCCCTCGCCCGCTCCGACCGCCGCGGCCTGCTCCGCGGCGCCGCCGAAGCCGGCGCCAGAGTCCGCACCGCGGCCCGGCACGCGACCGAGGCGGGCCTCGCCGACCTCCGCCCCGACGGCCGCCCCCGCACCGTCCTGATCGCCGGTCCCGGTACCGCCGCCACCGGCGTCGCCGACCTGCTGGGCGCCCTCGCCGGAGCCTCCGCACCCGTCATCCGGCTCCACCCCACCGGCGTCGCCCACGCGGCCGGCGCGCTGCGCTGGGCGCTGCCCGGCTGGGCCGGCCCCGTGGACCTGCTGCTCCTCGCCACCACCGACGGCACCGAGCCCGGGCTCGCCGTCCTCGCCGAGCAGGCGTACCGCCGCGGCTGCACCGTCGTGGCCGTCGCCCCCGAGCGCTCACCGCTGAGCGAGGCGGTGGACGGCGCGCACGGGCTCCTCGTACCGATGGCCAAGGCCCCGTACCAGGAGTACGACGAGTCCGCCGCGGCCGGACCGGGCGCCCTGTGGGCCCTGCTCACACCCCTGCTCGTGCTCCTGGACCGGGTCGGCCTGATCACCGCCGCCCCCGACACCCTGCAGCTCGTCGCCGACCGGCTCGACCGCACCGCCGAACGCTGCGGCCCGGCCATCGTCACGTACTCCAACCCGGCCAAGACCCTCGCCGCCGAGCTGGCCGACTCCCTCCCGCTCATCTGGAGCGAGGGCACCGCCGCCGGCTCCGCGGGCCGCCGCTTCGCCGCGACCCTCGCCGAACTCGCCGGCCGCCCCGCACTGGCCGCGACCCTCCCCGAGGCGCTCCCCGCCCACGGCGTCCTGCTCGCCGGAGCCTTCGCCGCCGGAGCCGACCCCGACGACTTCTTCCGTGACCGGGTCGACGAACCCCAGGCCCTGCGCGCCCGCGTCGTCCTGCTGCGCGACCGGCCCGCCGGGGGCCTCAGCGCCGCCCCCGCCGCCCGCGAACTCGCCCTCAGCCACGACACGGCCATCAGCGAACTCGAACCCGAGGAGGGCGTGGAGCTGGAACAGCTCGCCGAACTTCTCGCCGTCACGGATTTCGCCACCGCCTACCTGGCGCTGGCCTCCGGGGGACGCACCTGAGGCACACATCCGTGCCCACCCCTTCATCCAGATCCAGGAAGACGACCGATGGACCGCCTGACGAACACGATCCGCCCCTACGCCTGGGGATCCACCACCGCCATCCCCACCCTCCTCGGGGTGGAGCCCACGGGTGAGCCCCAGGCCGAGATGTGGATGGGCGCCCACCCCGGCGCCCCCTCCCGCCTCGACCGCGGAACCGGCGAGACCACCCTGTCGGACGTCATCGCCGCCGGCCCCGAGCGCGAGCTCGGCGCGGCCGCCGTCGCCAAGTTCGGCCCCCGGCTGCCCTTCCTCCTCAAGATCCTCGCCGCCGGCGCCCCGCTCTCCCTCCAGGTCCACCCCGACCTGGCCCAGGCCAAGGAGGGCTACGCCGACGAGGAGCGCCGAGGCGTCCCGATCGACGCGGGCCACCGCAACTACAAGGACGCCAACCACAAGCCCGAGCTGATCTGCGCGCTCACCCCCTTCGACGGCCTGTGCGGTTTCCGCCCGCCCCTGGAGGCCGCCGAACTCCTCGCCGGCCTCGGCGTCGACTCGCTCGAACCGTACGTCGACCTGTTGCGCGCCCACCCCATCGAGGCGGCCCTGCGCGAGGTGCTCACCGCCGTACTGACCGCGGACCGCGCGGAGATGGCCGCTACGGTGACCGAGGCCGCGGCCGCCGCCGAACGCCTCGGAGGCCCGTACAAGCCCTACGCCTCACTCGTCCACGACTACCCGGGCGACCCCGGCGTGATCGCGGCCATGCTCCTCAATCACGTCCGACTCCAGCCCGGTGAGGCCATGTTCCTCGGTGCCGGCATCCCGCACGCCTACTTCGACGGCCTCGGAGTCGAGCTCATGGCCAACTCCGACAACGTGCTGCGCTGCGGGCTCACCCCCAAGCACGTGGATGTGCCGGAGCTGCTGAAGGTCGTGAAGTTCGAGCCCAGCGACCCGGTCGTACTGCGCCCCGAGGCGTCCCCCGAGGGCGAGGAGGTCTACGAGACCCCCATCGACGAATTCCGGCTCTCCCGCTTCCTCCTCGCGCCCGGTGGCGCCACCCGCGTGCTCCCGCACGACGCCCCGCAGATCCTGCTCTGCACGGCCGGGTCCCCGCGCGCCGGTGAACTGGCCCTGTCCCCGGGCGAGTCGGTCTTCGTGCCGGCGGGCGAAAAGGTCGAACTGTCCGGAAGCGGGACGATCTTCCGGGCCACCGTGGTGGTCTGACGTAGCGTCCCTCCTACCGGCTGCAACAATGTGCGGCCGGTAGTCAGTGGCTAGGAAGGACACCCTGCACCCATGAGCGCGTCGGGCGGTACCAAGGCGATCGTGGCGGCACTCGCCGCCAACCTCGCCATCGCTGTAGCCAAATTCGTGGCATTCCTCTTCAGCGGCTCCTCGTCGATGCTCGCGGAAAGCGTCCACTCGCTGGCCGACTCCGGGAACCAGGGGCTGCTGCTGCTCGGCGGCAAGAAGGCCCAGCGCGAGGCGACGCCGCAACACCCCTTCGGGTACGGCCGCGAGCGCTACATCTACGCCTTCCTGGTCTCCATCGTGCTCTTCACCGTCGGTGGCATGTTCGCCATCTACGAGGGCTACGAGAAGATCCACGAGCCGCACCCCATCGAGGCCTGGTACTGGCCCGTGGGCGTCCTGCTCTTCGCGATCATCGCCGAGTCCTTCTCCTTCCGGACCGCCATCAAGGAATCGAACGAGATCCGCGGCAAGCTCACGTGGACCCAGTTCATCCGGCGGGCCAAGGCTCCCGAGCTGCCCGTCGTCCTCCTGGAGGACTTCGGCGCCCTCGTCGGTCTGGTCCTGGCCCTCGGCGGTGTCGGCCTCGCCCTGCTGACCGGCGACGGGATCTGGGACGGCATCGGCACCCTGTGCATCGGTGTGCTGCTCATCCTCATCGCGATCGTCCTGGCCGCGGAGACCAAGTCGCTCCTGCTGGGTGAGGCCGCGGGCGTCGAGGACGTCGAGAAGATCAAGGCCGCGGTCGTCGACGGGGACGTCGTCACCCGCGTGATCCACATGCGCACCCTGCACCTGGGCCCGGAGGAACTGCTGGTCGCCGCCAAGATCGCGGTCGAGGGCCACGACACCGCGACCCAGGTGGCCGACGCGATCAACGCGGCCGAGGCCCGCATCCGCGAGGCGGTCCCGATCGCCCGGGTGATCTACCTGGAGCCGGACATCTACCGCCCCGAGGCCGCCGAGTAACCCACGTACGCCGAAGGCCCCCGCGCGCAGCAGCCCGCGGGGGCCTTCGCCGTGCCCCCCGAGGCCCTCAGTCTCCCGGCGGCGGCACCAGCCCCGCGTACGCCGGGTGCACCGAGTCCGCCGCCGCCCGGCGGCGGAGCCGCAGCGCGGCGGCGCCGGACAACGCACCGGCGGCCAGCACCGCGCCGCCGACGAGCGCCGCGGTCCGCAGGCCGACGAGCAGCGGATCGTCCTCCTCGACGAGCGCGCCCGCCACGTCCGACACGGGCACGGTCCCGCCCTCCGCCGCCCCGAACCGGAAGCGGGAGTCGGCGGAGTTGCCGCGGTGGTCCCCCAGCACGAACAGCCGGCCCTCGGGCACCTTCACACTGAAGGCGCCGGGCGACCCCGCGACCGGATCGCCGTTCAGGACGTAAGGCTCGTCCAGCGGCTTCCCGTTCAAGGTCAGCGTCCGGTCCCCGGGCGAGTAGGCGATGCGGTCGCCGCCCACCGCGACCACCCGTTCCACGGACTGGTGCCGCTCACCCCAGGCCGAGGCGTCGAAGAGCACCACGTCGCCGCGGTTCACCTTCGTGATCAGCAGGTTGAAAACCATCGAGGAGCGCGTCGGGAGGGTCGGCTCCATGTGGCTCGACGGCATGACTTTGGTCGTCATGAAGAAGTACCCGCCGAGACCCCCGACGGAGCCCAGAAGTGCACCCAGCACCAGCAGCGTCACCGACGCCAACCCGAGTCGACGTCCAGGTACTCGGCCCTGCTGTCCCATACCCCGCCCCATACCCCGCCCCATGTCCTGCTCGATCCGACGTGCGGCCGAACTGTACGGGCAGGTCGAGCCGGGGCCGCCGACGGGGTCTCGTACCACCTGAGGGCCCGTCGGAGGCGTTCCGCCGGCCTATCCGGAACCCGCCGCCCGTCGGCTTGCGCGACATCAGCCCCGGGGCCCGCGGGTGCTCGTCGGCACGACCGCGGGCCCAAGAGGCGTTCGCCGCAGGGCCTGGAGGAAAGACGCGGCCAGTTCCCCGGTCGACTGGGGCAGACTCCGCCGATCGGTGTAGATTCGTGCCCAGTGTCAGGCGTCGCTGCTGATGGCGGGTCGGGCGGTCCCTGCGACCGGCCGAGGGGAGAGAGGACCCCCGACGGACTGTGCTCGGTGTCCCGTCCCCAGGACGGCGCACGGCCCAGCCGTACCCACCCTCTCGAACCATGAGGAGCAGCACCCATGGACTTCAAGGTCGCAGACCTCTCCCTTGCCGCGTTCGGCCGCAAGGAGATCACCCTGGCCGAGCACGAGATGCCGGGTCTGATGTCGATCCGAGCCGAGTACGCCGAGGCGCAGCCCCTGGCCGGCGCCCGCATCACCGGCTCGCTGCACATGACCGTGCAGACCGCCGTACTCATCGAGACCCTCGTCGCCCTCGGCGCCGACGTCCGTTGGGCCTCCTGCAACATCTTCTCCACCCAGGACCACGCCGCCGCGGCCATCGCGGTGGGTCCGAACGGCACCCCGGAGAACCCCCAGGGCGTTCCCGTCTTCGCCTGGAAGGGCGAGACGCTGGAGGAGTACTGGTGGTGCACGGAGCAGGCCCTGACCTGGCCGAACACCCCCACCGGCGGCCCGAACATGATCCTCGACGACGGTGGTGACGCCACCCTCCTCGTCCACAAGGGCGTCGAGTTCGAGAAGGCCGGCTCCGCCCCGGACCCGTCGACGGCGGACTCCGAGGAGTACGCCCACATCCTCACCCTGCTCAACCGCACGCTCGGCGAGGCCCCGCAGAAGTGGACGCAGCTCGCGTCCGAGATCCGCGGCGTGACGGAGGAGACCACCACCGGTGTCCACCGTCTCTACGAGATGATGTCCGAGGGCACCCTGCTGTTCCCGGCGATCAACGTGAACGACGCCGTCACCAAGTCGAAGTTCGACAACAAGTACGGCTGCCGCCACTCCCTGATCGACGGCATCAACCGCGCCACCGATGTCCTCATCGGCGGCAAGGTCGCGGTCGTCTTCGGCTACGGCGACGTCGGCAAGGGCTGCGCCGAGTCGCTGCGCGGCCAGGGCGCCCGCGTCATCGTCACCGAGATCGACCCGATCTGCGCCCTGCAGGCGGCGATGGACGGATACCAGGTCGCCACCCTCGACGACGTCGTCGAGACGGCCGACATCTTCATCACCACCACCGGCAACAAGGACATCATCATGGCCGCCGACATGGCCAAGATGAAGCACCAGGCCATCGTGGGCAACATCGGCCACTTCGACAACGAGATCGACATGGCCGGCCTGGCCAAGATCGAGGGCATCGTCAAGGACGAGGTCAAGCCCCAGGTCCACACCTGGAAGTTCCCCGACGGCAAGGTCCTGATCGTCCTCTCCGAGGGCCGCCTGCTGAACCTCGGCAACGCGACCGGCCACCCGTCCTTCGTGATGTCGAACTCCTTCGCGGACCAGACCCTGGCCCAGATCGAGCTCTTCACCAAGCCGCAGGAGTACCCGACCGAGGTCTACGTGCTCCCGAAGCACCTCGACGAGAAGGTTGCCCGCCTCCACCTCGACGCCCTCGGCGTCAAGCTCACCACGCTCCGCCCGGAGCAGGCCGCCTACATCGGCGTCCAGGTCGAGGGCCCGTACAAGCCGGACCACTACCGCTACTGATCCCGCCCCGATCAGCCCGATCGGTCCAGATCAGCAGAACGTGAAGCAGGCCCCCGGCATCCGTGCCGGGGGCCTGCCCCGTGTCCCTCCCGATCCGAAGAAGAGTGCGCACCATGCCCCGCGGCCGCTACTCGCTCCACGACCCGCACGACCACACCCCGCTCGGCGAGGAGCACTTCCACTGCGCCCCCGGACCCTCCGGCTGGCGCTACGTCTCCCAGCTCACCGGACCGGACGGGGACCACCGAGGCTCCGTCGACCTGGCGATCGACGAACTGGGACGCCCCATCCGCATGGAGCTCAACGCCGCGAGCTGGCAGGTGCGCGGCGCCGCCATCGACGGCGTCACCTGGGTCCGTACCGACCCCACCGGCACCGAGGCCACCGAGGCCACCGAGGGCAACATCGCCGCCCCCGGCTTCACCGGCACCTCCCCGGCCTTCCTCGTCGCCACGGCCCGCCTGCTGCGCCCGACCCTCGGCGCCCCCGCGACCCGCGTCCGGCTGCTGGCTCTCACCGATCCGGTGCTCGCGCCGCGTACGGTCGACCAGGCCTGGGCCCTTGTCGCCCGCCAGGAACACCCGACGGACAGCGGCCTGCTGCTGGTGGACGAGTACCAGGTCAGCGCCCTGGACACGGGAGAGGTCCACACGATCCACATCGCCGGCGACGTGGTGCTCTCGGCCCCCGGCATCGAACTCGAACACCTGGAGACGCCGCCCTCGGCCTTCGAGGAACAGTGACCGCTCAGGCGGGCGGCGCGAACCCGCCGGCGCGCGGAGCCGCCGCGGGCGGTACGGGCGCTACGGGTGCCACGGGCGCGGGAGCCGCGTAGGGGACCGGCGCCACGACAGGCATCGGCATCATCCCGGGCATCGGCGCGGGGGCGGGCCCGGGCCCAGGGGCGAACCCGGCGCCGGGACCGGCGGCGGCCGGCCGGAACGCCCGGGCGGCGTCCCGTGTCTGCCGCTCGTGCACCACGGCCATCAGGAACGCGGCGGCCGGCACCCCGGCCGGCGGCGGCGCCCCGGTCCGCGCCACCAGATCGTCCGCGAGCCGCACCGCCATCGCGGCACCGACCTGCGGATCCAGCTGGTTCATCCGCGTCAGGTACTGGCGTATCGCCAGCCACAGTCCGTCCGGCACCGCCGACAGGTCCAGCCCGGTGAACCGCCCGGCCAGCCACGGTGGCGGCGGAGGCACCGGCATCACGCGCGCCCCCGGCACCCGCTCCCGGACCACCAGCGTCCCCGCGAACACGTCCCCGAGCCGGCGGCCCCGCGCCGACACCAGCGAGGCGATGCACGCGATGGACCCGAAGGTCAGGATCAGCTCCACGATCCCCATGGCCCCGCGCACCAGAGCGTGTCGGAACCGGATCGGTCCGCCGTCGTCCCGTACGACCCGCAGCCCGCAGGCGAGCTTGCCGAGCGACCGCCCGTGGGACAGCGTCTCCACCGCGATCGGTACGCCCACCAGGAACAGCAGGAAGGTCGCCACGGCCACGGCAGCCTGGGCGGCCAGGTCCAGCGAGGCGGTGGCCATGGTCAGCCCGACGGAGATGAGCACGTACCCGGTGACGTACACGGCCAGGTCCAGGAGGATCGCCAACCCGCGGCTCGGCAGCCGCGCGGGCCTCAGCCCCAGGACGACCGCGTCCCCCGTCACCAGATCGCTCACCACAGCACCTCTCATCTGACCCGCCCCCCGCCCCTACGGCCTCCAGTCTGCCAAGCTGACCACACTAGGAATAGGCAATGGCCAGGGGACCTGGGACAGGGGAGCGGCAACCGGATGGATCTCGACGTCTTCGTGACCGCACACCGTGCGGAGTGGGACCGCCTGGAGCAGCTCCTCGGCCGCGGCCGCAAGCTCACCGGTGACGAGGCCGACGAACTCGTCGCGCTCTACCAGCGCACCTCCACCCACCTCTCGCAGATCCGCTCCAGCGCCCCGGACCCGATGCTCACCGGCCGGCTGACCCAGTTGGTGGCCCGCGCCCGCGCCACGGTGACCGGCACCCGCCGGGCCGGCTGGCGCGACGCCGCGCTCTTCTTCACGGCGGGTTTCCCGGCCGCGGTCTACCGCAGCCGCGCCTGGTGGATACCGACGGCCCTGCTCTCCACGGCGGTCGGCGTGCTCATCGGCTGGTGGATAGCCACGCACCCGGAGGTCCAGAGCGCCATCGCGGCGCCCGAGGACCTGAAGGCGCTCACGCAGCCCGGCGGCGAGTACGAGACGTACTACTCCAGCCACCCCGCGGGATCCTTCGCCGCCCAGGTCTGGACGAACAACGCCCAGGCTGCGGCGATCTGCCTGGTCCTGGGCGCGTTCCTGGGCATCCCGGTGCTCTGGATCCTCTTCCTCAACATGGCCAACCTCGGGGTGGGCATCGGCCTGATGGCCTCAGCCGGCCGCCTCGACGTCTTCCTGGGCCTGATCCTTCCGCACGGCCTGCTCGAACTGACGGCGGTGTTCGTGGCCGCGGGCATGGGCCTGCGCCTGGGCTGGACGGTCATCGACCCTGGCCCCCGCACCCGCCGCACGGCCCTCGCGGAACAGGGCCGCACCGCACTCGGCATGGCCATCGGCCTCGCGGTGGTGCTCTTCGTCTCGGGCCTGATCGAGGGCTTCGTGACCCCGTCGGGCCTCCCCACCTGGGCCCGCATCACGATCGGCGTCGCGGCCGAGGTCGCCTTCCTGCTCTACGTCTTCGTCCTGGGGGGCCGGGCCGCGCGCGCCGGCGATGTGGGCGATGTCGAGGCGGCCGACCGCACGGCGACGCTCCCGACCGCGGCCTGATGTGCGTACAAGCCCGTTGAGCTGCTAGTCTCCTCGTCTGTCCCGCGAAGACCGTTGACACGGAGCGCGCGGGGAGGTAGATTCGAACGGTTGCCTCGAACTGGACAAGTTCGGCAGCGATGGTTTAAAATCTCTCTCGCCCCCCAAAAGGAATTGAATTCCAGCGGGGCACAGTCGACTCCTCATTCAGGAATCCGAAGCCGGGAAATCCGGTGGAAAACTTCTGATAGAGTCGGAACCGCCGGAAAGGGAAAACGCGAAAGCGAATACCTGGAAAGCGCCGAGGAAGTCGGACACGAAAGAGTCTGATAGAGTCGGAAACGCAAGAACAGAACGAAAGCCCGGAGGAAAGCCCGAGAGGGTGAGTACAAAGGAAGCGTCCGTTCCTTGAGAACTCAA
>NZ_QGGZ01000017.1 GCF_003148825.1 Streptomyces sp. CG 926 | reverse complement strand
CCGATGCGACAAACTCGCCATCTCCTACCAGGCCGCACTCCACCTCGCCGCCATCCTCATCTGGGCACGGCGATGACCAAAGAGACAGAACCTAGGCCCCATCCCGCAGACCGAAGAGCCTTGACGCCGACACCGCGCCACTGACCGAGAGGTACGGCCGGCGCGAGTACAAACGTCGTCGGTCCTCCCGCGGGATCTGCGTCGAGCACGCCCACGCCGAGTACCCCCAGTGGCGTCCGCTCCAGCGATACACCGGGCGACATGACACCTACGGCGACACCCACGCAGCGATCGTCCGCCTGGTCTCCGACCGCGCCACCAGGCGCACTGCCGTGAGCACGGGGTCATCCAAGACCGCAGCGTACGTCCCGACAGCGGTCCTGTAGGGGGGCCGCGGCCGACCGCTCTCTGGCCGCAGCACGGGCCCGCGGCATGCCAGTCGCTGTCGGTGAAGCCGCCCACGTACCGGCCATCACCATGCGCGGCTCCGCCAGCTGTTCCTCCGCGGCCTCACCACCGAAGCGGCAGCCCTCGACCCCGCCGAAGCAGGCACCGGCTCCGCCGTACGCACCGCGCTGACCCTCTCCGCGGCGTACTCGGCAGCCGTCGGCGGCGCCCGTACGAGCGCGCTCGCGCTGCTCGACGAAGCCGACGAGACCGTCGAACGCCGCCCGCTGGCCCCCGGCGGACTCTTCACCGTCGATGACACCCTCCGCGCCCCCGACGAGAGCGTGGAGATCGCACGAGGCCTGAACATCGCCCTCATGCCGACCGCTGAACGCCGCGCCCGCGCCCGCGCCCGGACCGACACAGCCCGCATGCGGCACGCCCTCGGCAACGGACCACAGGCGTTCGCCGCACCGCGCCGCGTCGGGCAAGAGGCTGCTGGCAGAGCGTCCGGCTCCTGTCGCCGACCGGCACGCGTCCACGATGTCCGCTCCCGCGCGCGGCGCGGGGGCGGCTCAGGTGGCGTGGGCGTCGGCGTAGGCAGGCAGCTGCCAATCGCCGCCGCGGTCCGCCTTGGAGAACCGCGCGACCAGGTCGGGGATCCGGAAGAAGCAGGCCAGCGCGGTGGCGTTCCGGAAGGCGCTGATGGCGTGTTTGTTCAGGGGCATGCCCACGCGCAGGATGCGGGGGTTGACCTCGCCCTGGATCTCATCGACGAAGGGCCGTAGGACGCGGTCGTAGTTTGCCAGCGCGGTCGGCAGATCGTCCGCGTGCCGGTTGATCTCGCCGGCCAGGACGTACGCGCCGACGAGCCCACCGGAGATGCCCATGCCGCTGTACGGGGAGGCGCAGTGCGCGGCGTCACCGGCCAGGGTCACCCGGCCCTTGGACCAGCTGTCGATGCGCACCTGTGCGATCTCTTGGGAGTAGAAGAACGGGCTGTCCTGCATGCCTTCGATGAAGCGATCGGTCTGCCATCCGGCGTTCCGGAACCGGTCGGCCCAGAACTTCTGCTGCTGCTCGACGGGCGCGCGGTGGATCGCGGACGCTTCCGCCGACTCCTCGCGCATCACGAAGTACACCTGTGTCTCGGTCGCGTTGTGGCTGCGCCGCATGATCTGCCGGCCGCCCGGGACCATGTAGGTGTCGCGGATGTTGCTGTCGGAGGCGATGCGCGGCACGAACCAGTAGGCCGTGTGGATGCCCACGCGCCAGTACGGGTCGAGGCCTTCCGGCAGCAGGGCTCGGCGGGTGCGCGAGCCTTGCCCGTCGGCGCCGATCAGCAGGTCGTACTGGTCGGAGGTCCCATCCGAGAAGTAGGCCGTGACCCGGTCCGCGTCTTGGACGAAACCGTCGACGCTCTTGCCGAAGACGTATTCGGTGTCGTCCTTGGTCGCGTCGTGGAGGATGCGCACGAGGTCGCCGCGCATGATCTCGTACTCCGAGGTGAGGGTCTGGCGGCCCTTGCCGGAGGTGTTCGCCATGATCGTCGCCTTCGGCTTGCCGCGGTGGTCGACGAAGGCCACGCCCGCCTCGTCCACCAGACGGCTGCGCACCGCCTCCAGGAGCCCCATGCGCTCGATCGCCTCGATGCCCTGCCCGCGCAGGTCGACCTGCGCGCCGGTGGCGCGCAGCGCCGGGAAGCGCTCGACGACCGTCACCCGGTGACCGCCGCGGGTGAGCCAGAAGGCCAGCGCCTGCCCCGCGATGCCGCCGCCGGCGACGAGGATCTGCAGCGAACGCTTCGCGATCTTGTGCGCCATGCCGACTCCCCGCTCAAAATCTATCAGTGATTGATTCCTTCTCAGAGTCATCTATCACCGATAGAATGTCAACGTGACCAAGATGAACCGTGGGACCGTCGTCGCAGAGGCATTGGATCTGCTGGACGAGGTGGGCCTGGAAGCCGTCAGCACTCGGCGGCTGGCCAAGCGCCTCGGCGTCGAGCAGCCGTCGCTCTACTACCACTTCAAGACCAAGAAGGACCTCCTTGCGGCCATGGCCGAGGTGGCCATGGCCCCGCACGCCGACGCGCCGCTGCCCTCCCCCGAGAGTGACTGGCGCGAGTGGTTCCTGGAGAACTCCCGCAGCTTCCGCCGCACGCTCCTGACGCGACGTGACGGCGCCCGACTGCACGCGGGCAGTACCCCGACCCGGGACCTCGACCGGATCCGCAGCAAGATGGCCTTCCTGGTCGGCTCCGGCGTGCCGGAGCGAGACGCGCAGATGGCCATGCTGGCGGCCGGCCGCTTCACCGTCGGCTGTGTGCTGGAGGAGCAGGCGGCCGTTGACGCGCCGCACAGTGAAGACCTGCCGGATGACGTGCCTGCAATCGATCACGAAGAGGCATTCGAGGCGGGCCTCGCGCTCATCCTCGGCGGCCTCGAACGGCACACCGCGGGGGGAAGGGGGCCTCGCGAGCGGGCGAGCGGCCCGACTCCGCCGTGACGAGTTCTTCCTGGCGCGGTTCGCCGACAAGGCTGACGCGGAGAAGGATCCGCGCTTGGAGCCGGAGCTGGTGGCAGGCGCAGACCGGTGAGGGTTTGCGTCCGGTCCGGTCGAGAGCGGCGATCGAGACTCGTCCTCGTCGAGATACGCCCCCACCGCGCTGATCGGCCCGTGAGGGTGTGGGCGAACCTCGTACGGGGCTCTCGTGCGGTGGCCGTTCACGGCGAGCGGGTTGCCTTCTACGGCGGCTACGGCGAGGAGCGAGACCGACTCTCCCTGGGAGAGCTCACCGATACGTCGGTCGAGCCGACGGCCATCGGCCTGCTCACCCTGCCCGACGGCCCTGCCCCCAGCCGCCGGCTGGTCGTCGGCCGAGGGAGCAGGATCTACGTCCAGGCCGAGCCGTTCACCACGTGGGGCGTGTTCGACCTCAGCGACTGATCCAGCGGACCGTGTCGTCCCGCAAGGAGTGTGCCGCGGCGTGGCCGGCGAGAGTCCGGCGGGATGTTCCCCGGCTCGGTCCACATCTTCGACGACCCCACCCTGGCCCGTCAGGTCACCCGCGGCACCCCCGCATGAGACTGAGCTCGTCCTTCCGTTCACGATCGGGCGGGGCGCGACCCTCGATCTGCGCGCGGACCGGGCGGGGCGGTGGTCGGCCGGATGGCGGGTCGACGGAAGCGACGTCGTCAGTCCTGTGCGTGATTCCTCCGCCGTGCCTTGGAATCGGCGAAGTCTGTTCGCGCGGCGCCCCGGCGCCGGCCGGGGTTTCGCCCGGCCGGCGCTGGTGGCGGTGCGCGGTTGGCTGTCCGTCAGGGGCAGCTGATGCGGGTGTCGCCGGTGTCGGTGGTGCAGGTGTCGAAGCCGGAGCCGCCGTTGGCGGTGTCGTTGGCGCTCACGCCGTCGGTGGTGGTCAGGCGGTCGTTGCCGTAGTAGCCGGTGAGGACGTCGTTGCCGCGGTCGCCGTTCATGGTGTCGTCACCGAAGCCGCCGTCGAGGTTGTCGTTGCCCGGGCCGCCGTAGACGGTGTCGTTGCCGTAGCCCGCACGTACGGTGTCGTTGCCGGAGAGCGCGCAGATGACGTCGTTGCCGTAGCCACCGGTGAGGGTGTCGGTGCCGGACGTGCCGACGATCGTGCAGCCCCGGGCGTTGTTGACCGAGGTGGTGGCGGCGGCGCTGTTGTCGCCGGTGTTGGGGTCCTTCGGGGAGCCGGTCACGGACGCGGTGTCCCGGAGGGTGCCGGTCGTGCGCGGTTCGGCGGTCACGGTGACCGTGGCGCTCGCGCCGGGGGCCAGGCTGCCCAGGGCGCAGGTCGCGCCCGTCGCGGTGGTGGTGCAGGTGCCCTGGGAGGGTACGGCCGAGATCAGGGTGCCGCCGGCTCCGGAGAGGGAGTCGGTCAGGGAGACGCCCGTCGCGGTCGCCGTGGAGGAGGCCGCGTTGGTCACCCGGACCGTGTACGTCGCCTGGTCGCCGATGCTCACCGTCGTCGTACCGGACTTGGTGACGGACAGGTCCGCCGACTGCGGCGGGGGCGTGGTGTCGCCACCGCCGAGGTAGCGGGCCACACCGCGGTCGGCGGCGAGGCTGTTGGCCTGGCCGACGACCCCGCCGGCGACGATCTTCCCGTCGGGCTGCAGGGCCACTTGGGAGGCCTGCTCGGAGGGGCCGCCGAAGTCGGTCGTCAGCCGGCCGTCGCCGTCGAAGGAGGTGTCCGCGGTGCCGTTGGTGTTGTACCGGGCCAGCGCCCAGTCGCCCGCGTACCGGCCCGCGACGACGATCCGGCCGTCGGACTGCAGGGCGACGTCCGCGGCGTCGGCGCTGTCCGGTCCGAAGGTGGTGGTGACCCGGCCGGCGCTGCCGAACGTCGGGTCCAGGGCGCCTCCGGCGGTGAATCGCGCCAGCCCGAAGACGTTGCCGTCGCCGGTCGCTACGACGATCCGGCCGTCGGGCTGCAGGGCCACGCCCCGGGCCCTGACCCCGAAGCCGGGGGTCGCCCTGCCGTCGCCGTCGAAGGTGGGGTCGAGGCTGCCGTCGGTGTTGTAGCGGGCGAGCGTGACGCCGCCGGGGCCGGCCCCGGCGACGACGACCCGGCCGTCGGGCTGTAGGGCCAGGTCGGCGGCCGAGGCGAAGGTTCCGCCCGGGAAGGTGGTGACGGCCTTGCCGTCGCCGTCGAAGGTCGGGTCCAGGGAGCCGTTGGCGTTCCAGCGGACCACGACCCAGCTCGCGAGGCTCTGGCCGGCCGCCACGATGCGGCCGTCGGGCTGCACGGCCACGGTCATGGCGGTCTCGATCGCGTCCGGGTCGATGTCGGTGACCGCCCTGCCGCCGGTGCCGAAGGTCGGGTCGAGACTGCCGTCGGGGTTGTAGCGGGCGGCCACCCAGTCGCCGTAGCCGGCGATCGAGGTGGACCCGCCGACCGCGATGATCTTGCCGTCGGGCTGCAGGGCCAAGGCCCTGGCCTCGTCGTTGTTGAAGTCGAAGTCGGTGTTGACGATGCCGTCGCCGCCGAAGGTCGTGTCCAGGCTGCCGTCGGCGTTGTAGCGCACCAGCACGAAGTCGCCGCTGGTCTCGTCGAAGTAGCCGTCGCCCACCGTGATGATCTTGCCGTCGGGCTGGACGGCCATGCCCGAGACGTTCTCGTAGCCGGTCACGTCCGTGACGACCTTGCCGTCGCCGCTGAAGGCGGGGTCCAGATCGCCGGGAGCGGCCGAAGCCGCCGTGGGCAGGCCGAGTACGAGCGCCAGGGCGGCGGCGCCGGCGGCGCCTGCGCGCCGGACCCGGCGCCGCGGGGAGTGCTGGGGCATGCGCGAACCACTTCCGTCCGTCGGTTCCTCGGGTGCCCAGCTTTCTGGGACACCGGGTCGGAACGGGGCCGCGGCGGGCCGGGGCTGCGCCCACTGGACCGCCGTGTTCCACCCCAGGAGTGACGGACCGGTCATCCGAACGGCCCGCCTGGGGGCGTCGGGAGGGCCTGGCAGGCTTGCGCGGTGATCGTCGAATTGGCTCCTCTCTTCCTGACCTGGGACGACGTGGACCCCGCCCGTCAAACCTTCAATGGCGCGTCCATAGCGCGGACGGTGCGCTCGCTCGGCCCGGCCCGGTGTGTGCCGATCCACCCGAACGTCCCTCTCACGGACCCTCGATGAGTACCTGGAGTCGTGGCGAGGCCACGGCCTGGGCCGACGCCACGTCGTACGCCCTTGTCCAGCAATGCGGCAAGTGGACCGTCGGTCGGGCGCTCAGTGGGGTTGCAACCTGTACCGGGGTACGGGTTTACCGTCGGAGGTGTCCCTGCCATCGGGGACCGATGACGGGAGTGAGCGCGATGAGTGATCTTGCGTGGGTGCCGCGGTCCTGCACCCTGCCCACCGAGGAGCGGCCCCTGCGGGTCGCCGAGTGGGACGCGCTGTTCGCCGAGCGGCTGACCTCGCTGTCGAGGCCCCAGCCGCTCCACCTGCGCCTTGACCTGGCGGGCGGAGAAGGTGTGGAGGACAGGGTCCGTGACCTGGTGGAGCGTGAGAGCGGCTGCTGCTCCTTCTTCGCCTTCACCTTCACCTTCATCACCACCCCGGGCGAGGACCTGATCCGGCTGGACGTCTCGGTGGACCAGGCGCACGAGGCGGTCCTGGACAGCCTCGCCGCCCGGACCGCTGCCGCCGCGGAGGGTGGCGGTGAGCGCGGGTCTGCGTAGTGAGCAGGTCGCCGAGGTGGCCGGGGTGGAGGTCCAGACGCTGCGCCACTCCGAGCGGCGCGGCCTGCCGGCCGGCCGGCCCGGACGCGGCAACGGCGGCCACCGCCTCTACGGCGAGTACGCGGTGACCGCGCTGCGGGTGATCCAGGCCGCCCGGCGGCTCGGCTTCACGCCGGCGGAGGTCGCCGCGCTCCTGGAAGTCGGCCGCCACCGCCACGACCGTCCCGTCGCCGGGTTCCAGAGGCGTGCGGCGGCCGAGCTCGCCGGGGTGGGCGCGAAGATCGCCGATCTGACCACTATCCGCACCGCCCCCACCCCCGCCCCCGCTGTGGAGGCCGGCTGCGACGGCCGCCGCGGCGCACTCCCTGCTGCCAGGCTCCGGGCACTGGCTCAGGGGGCGATCGGCAGCTGTCGCTTGTGCTCGGTGAGGCGGTAACGGGCGACGATGGCTGCGAAGGCGGTCCCCTCGACGGGCTTGCCCTCCAGCAGGTCGTCGATGTCGTCGTAGGTGACACCGAGCGCGTCCTCGTCGGGCTTGCCCGGGTCGAGCGTCTCCAGGTCCGCGGTCGGGGTCTTGTGCACCAGTTCGGCCGGGGCGCCCAGCTCCTGCGCGAGGGCGCGTACCCGCCGCTTGGTGAGGCCGGTGAGCGGAACGACGTCGGCCGCGCCGTCACCGAACTTGGTGAAGAAGCCCGAGACGGCCTCGGCGGCGTGGTCGGTGCCGACCACCAGGCCGTCGTGCGCGCCCGCCACCGTGTACTGGGCGATCATGCGCTGCCGGGCCTTGATGTTGCCCTGCACGAAGTCCTGGTGGTGCGCGTCACGGAAGACCGTGCCGCCGGCCAGCGCCGCTTCCAGGGCGGCGTCGCTCGCGGACTTCACGTCCACGGTCAGGACCCGGTCGGCCCGGATGAAGTCCAGCGCCAGCTGCGCGTCCTTCTCGTCGGCCTGGGTCCCGTAGGGCAGACGCATCGCGAAGAACGTCGCTTCGTGTCCGGCGGCGCGGGCCCGCTCGACGGCGAGCTGGCAGAGCCGGCCGGCGGTCGTGGAGTCCACACCGCCGCTGATGCCCAGGACCAGTGCGCGCAGGCCCGTGGAGGTGAGCCGCTCGGCGAGGAAGGCCACTCGGCGCTCGATCTCCTGCCGTACGTCGAAGGACGCGCTCACCTGGAGATCGCGGGCGATCTCCTGCTGCAGGGATATGGACGCCAGGTCGGTCACGGTTGCTCCTCGCTCGGGCCCGTGCGCGGGTCGGCACGCGCCGCCCGGCCGGGGTCACAGTCACGTGTACGGGACGGAAGCACTCTAGAGGAAGGCCGGGCAGGCGCGGCGCGGCGGCCGTGGCCCGGCACCCTCCGCCCGCTGTCCCGGGCCCGGCCGAGCGGTGTCGGTGGCCCGGCCGGGCGGTGTCGGTGGCCCGTGCGACGATGCGAAGCATGATCGTCTCGCTCGATGCCCTCCTGCCCACCTCCGGTCTCCACGCGTCGACCACGTACGCCGACTGGGTCGCCGCCCACGACCCGGGTGCGGCCGGGGTCGCGCGGGACCTGGTCGAGGTGATGCACACCGAACTGGGTAGATCCTACGAGAAGCCCGGCCGGTTCGTCGACGCGATGACGGCTCGGGCACGGCGGTTGCCGCCGGCCCACCTGCCGTGGTTCTGGGACACGGTCGGCCATCGGCTGATCGGTCACGGCGGCCGGCCGGGCGGCCGGGCCTACGCGGCGGCGCGCGCGGCCGAGGTCGAGCACGGGTTGCCGGTGGATCCCGGCTACCGCCGGGCCAACGCCCTGCTGTTCGCGGCGGGCGGGGCCATGCCGGTCAAGGAGTTCGGGGCACACCAGCGCTTCCTCGCCGAGACGCTGGATCCGGCGGACGCGCACACGGCGCTGGAGGCGTTCCTGACCGCGTGGGCGAGCTCGCGGGCGGACCTGCCGGCCGATCTGGTACGGCGGATCCGGGCGTCGGCGAAGGCGGCCGGGCACGGGGACGGGGAGGCTGCTCGGCTGGTGGGCGCGATCCTGTCGGTCACCCGCGGGAAGTCGGTGCCCGAGGCGCTGCTGACCGCCGCGGAACTCCTCTTGACGGTCCATCCGCCGACGGACACCGTGCGGGCCGGACTGGTCGAGGTGTTTCCGACCGGGCCCACCGACGGCGGGGCCTGGCTGCGCATGCTGATCGGTTGCGGCGCGACGGAGGCGATGGAGGCCGGGCGGGTGGTGCCGCAGGGCGGACTGCCGCACTGGGTCGGGCAGTTCGTCCGCATGTACCAGTACGCGCTGCAGTCCGGTGGTGGGGTCTCCCGGCAGCCGCTGCCGGCGGAATTCCTCGACCTGATCGGCCGGTTGGGGCCGCGCCTGCGGACGGCGGGCACCCCGGTGGCGGTGCACACCACCCGTTACCACTACCAGGGCTTCGACGCGGACGTGCTGGACGCCTGCCTGGCGGCCGGGGCCACGGTGGTCGACCCCGGCCCGGAGACGCGGATGCACTTCTGGGGGGAACGGTCCCGGCGGGACCTGGTCGCGCTGGCCGCGGACCCGGCATTCGGTCCCCGGCTGGAGGGGACGGTGCATACCGATCTGCTCCCTGACCACTGGTCCGCGCGGGGGCGCCTCCCCGGGTCGGCGGTGACGTTGCTGCCCGGCAACGAGGGCATCGCCAACGAGGTCGCCGGGCGGGTCGGCAAGCTCGTGGACACCGTCCGGGGTGGCGGTATGGCGGGGGCCGAGGAGGCCGTGGCCGAGCTGGAGACCCTGCTCGACCGACCGACGGTGACGGCCCTGGGCGGGATCGTCGACGCCCTCGCCGGGGCGGGTACGGCGGGCACGCTGCGGCGCTCGCTGGCGGCCGGTCTGCCGGAGGAACTGGCCTGGCCAGCGCTGGAGTCGGTGTACGCGGGGTTCGCGGAGGCCGCCGAACCCACCACCGAACCCGCGGATGCGGCCCCCCTCACGGCGGACGCAATGAACGAGGCGGCCGGTGCGCTCGGAGTGGGCGGAGCGCGCGTGGCCGTGCGCCCGCCGCTGCCCGGCGTGGTCGGGGTGACCTGCACCTGGCCGGTACTGACGGTGTTCGGGCGCGACCGGGCGGTCGCCGTCGCCCCGGACGGGGAGCGGGGCTCCTGCCGGTTCACGGTTCCCGAGGGCGCGACCCTGTTCGCCGTGCACTATGTCGGCGGCTCCTTCCTGGTGAGCTGGAGCCTCAAGTCGAACCCGCCCTTCTGCGACACCGCCGTCTGGGCCGACCGTCCGGAGGAGCCGTTCGAGCCGCGGGAGGTGGGCGGGCTGGTGCCCTTCGGCGGCAGCCTGGACGGGGCGTACGGCTTCCAGTTCGAGAGCGCCGACGGGGGCGGGCGCCACAGCGGCCTGCGCGTGCTGCGTCCCGGTGACACCGAGGGCATCGACAGCGAGGAGCTGCTGCTCGGCGACGGCTCCCGGATCTGGACCAACCAGATCTACGGGCGGCAGCCGTGGGAGGTGGTCGACGCGGTCACCGGGGAGCGGCGCGGAGCCGTGCCGCTGCCGGACTTCCCCGGTCGGGCCCCGAGCGCCGATCCCGGAGCGGAGCCGTCCGAGGTCGGGATGAGCCTGGACTCGGAGGCGCTGCAGTTGGCGCCGCTGCCCGCCGGGTTGTCGGACTCCCCGCTGGGCAGCCGGGACGGGCTGGTCGGGACGCGGGTGCTGTTCCGTACCCGGCACCGCGACCACGCACCCGACCACTACCTCGTGGAGAGCGTGGACGGACGTACGGCGCACTTCGACATCGATCGGCCGGGGCAGGAGCCGTGGGGGCTGTGGGCCGCGCCGGAGGGTGCGGTGGAGGACGTGGTCCTCGCCGAGGCGCAGACCCGTACGGGCGTGCGCGCGTACACCGCCGACGGCATGCTGCTGTGGGAGCTGGAAGGTCACCACTCGCTCAAGCACCCGCATGGGAGGCCGCCCCGGAAGGCCACCGTCTCGGGGGGCGTGGCCCTGCCGCCCGCCTTCTGGTACCTGCTGCGCACGCGTGACGCGGCGGGGTCCCGGGCGCTGCGGAGCGTGCGAGGGCGGACGGCGGACACGCTGCTTTCGGCGGCCCTCGACGGTACGGAGGCGCTGCGTGCCGCCGTCGCGCGGGAGTTGCCGCAGGTCACCGACCCGGTGCTGATCGAGGCGGTCGTGGCGGTCGCCGGACGGGCCGGTCGGGTGGAGGAGCGGCGGCGGGCCCTGCACCGGCGCGTGTCCCTCCTCGCCGAGGCCGCGCCGGTCGTGCCGCGTCGGTCGGCGCGGGACACCGAACTGCTGCCCGCGCTGTTCGGGCTGATCACGGATGACGAGGCCGACGCGCACCGCCGGACCGCGGACCCGGCGCTGCCGGCGACGCTCGAGGCGCTGGCCGCCGACGGCGCCTGTCTGGCCGGGACGATCGTGGAGGAGGTACGTCGGCTCTCGCCTTCGGCGCCGCCGCGGGACTGGTCGCAGTTGCTGGGCTCGATCGACGCCGTGGCGTGGCGGGCGGCGGTGGCGCCGACCCCGGACGCGGACCGGGCCGCGCTGCTCGCGCTCCTCGACACCTGGGCCGACCAACCGTTCGCCCGTGCGGGCAGCCGCTGGTGGGTGGGTCACGCGACCGGCTCCGCCGCCCTGGAGGGGCTGCGGGCGGGCGGAACGATCGTGGTGTCCGCCCCGGTACGGCCCGGGGGTGCGGGGTGCTGGTTCGTGGCGCCCGCCGCCGAGGACCCGGGCCGTGACCCCGTACCGACGGCCGTCGCACAGGCGCGTCCGGTCCTGGTGCGACGGGACGACGCCGCCCGGCTCCGGGCCCTGGTCGCGGCGGTCGAGGAGCACGGGCCCGTCCCCGTGCCGGAGTCGGCGGCCGCGCGCTTCGCGGAACTGACCGGTGTCCGGCGGGCCGTGGCCCGGCTCGTCGTGGCCGGTCTGGTCGGCCGGGCCCACCGGAACGAGGACCGCGCCCTGGCGGGCAAGGCCCCCTACCGGGCGACCGAGATGACGGCCGTGGCGTACGAGGAGCTCCGCGCGCGGCTCGGGGGTGCGGGCCGGCGGGCCGTCCTGGCCGCGGCCCTGCCCGAGGACCCGGCCGAGCTGTGGCGGCCGGGCGGGGTCGACGCGGCCGCGGAGCGGATGGCCGGGGTGTGGCGGGAGCTGCTCGGGACGCTGCCCACCGTGCACGACGAGGCGGCGGACGCCCTGGAGACCGACCTGGGGCTGGGCGAGGTATGGGCCCGGCGGCTGGCGGGCGGCTGCACGGCCGCGGCGGACACGACCGTGGAGGCGGCCGGCTGGGAGCTGGCGGCGACCCCGTACGGGATCGGTGTGGAGGTCCGGGCCGTGCCCCCGGCCGGGCCCGAACTGCCGTACCGCACCCCGGTGGGCCTCGACCTCGCAGCGATCGCGAGCGCGCTGGTGTGGGCCTGGACGGACCGACCCGTCGGGGATCCCGCGGTGGCCGGCGCGATGGAGATGTACGAGCGGCTGCGCGCCGAACTCGCGCGTCCGGAGCTGCTGCTGGCGCTGCCCGGCGGCCGGGTCCAGGACACCTCGGCGCGGATCGCCGAGCGGTTCGGGCCCGGGCTGCTGCCGGTGGCGATGGACGACCGCAAGGAGGAAGGGCCGGTTCCGGTGACCGCGTACGACTCCGGTCCTCTCGTGGTGTGCGCGCCGGGCGGCGCCTCGTTCCTGCGGCCTGCCGCGGTCACCGACCCCGAGGTGTGGCGACGGGTCCGCGAGGTCACGGACCTCGCGGAGGAGTTGGACCGGGTGGCGCCGCTGTTGGTCGGCGGCGGGCTGGAGCGGATGATGCTCCGGGCCCGTTCGGGACCGGTGCCGGCCGGCGGGTACGAGGCGGATCCGCGGCAGTCCTGCCCGGAGCTGGTCACGCGGGTGGCGGCCGAGCTCCGTGTCGGCGCGGACGCGGCGGCGCTGTATCTCCAGGTGGCGGCGCTGGCCTCGCCCACCGACCGGAACGTACGCCGGTGGAACGGCTGGACCGCCAAGCGGCACAAGGAGGTCCGCGCGGAACTCCTCGCCACCGGCGCGGTCATGGAGGCCAAGCGGGCGCGGGCGGGTCGGACGGTGTTCCTGCCGGGGGAATGGACCGAGCTGAAGGCCCCGAACCTGCCGCTGGAGACGGTGAAACTGGCGAGCCACCGGGTGCGCCCGCTGTGGAGCAACGCGGTCCGCGCCCCCTTCGGCCAGGTGCTGCCGACGGCTCCCCTGCACGAGATGTTCGCGCAGGCCTGGCAGCGGAGGTCCGCCAACCGTTCGTGAATGTCCGGTACTCGGACGGAAGGAACGGAAAGAGAGGTGCGTTCTGTCGCCGGCGTTGGCAAGCTGCTCCGGTGAATCATGAACAGATCTCCGGGATCGCACACGCCGACCACCCCATAAAGGCCCCGCTCGACGACGCATCGGTGCGCCGACTGCTCGAACACGGCGCACCGCGTGACGGCGAGCGGGTGCTCGACCTGGGGTGCGGCACCGCGGAATGGCTTCTGCGGGCCCTGGCCACCCACCCCCGTCTGCACGCCGAGGGTGTGGACACCTCCGAGGTGTCCGTGGAGCAGGCCCGCCGTTCGGCGGGCCTGCTCGGCGTCGAGGATCGCCTCGTCGTACACCAGCTGAAGGCCTCGGAGTTCGTCTCCGAGCAGCCCTTCGACCTGGTGGTCAGCGTCGGGGCCACCCATGCCTTCGGCGGGCTGCTGCCGACCCTCGCGGCGGCGCGGGAGCACCTGGCTCCCGGCGGCCGCGTGCTGCTCGGCGAGTGCTTCTGGGACGGCCGGCCGTCCGCGGAGGCCGTCGAGATCTTCGGCGAGCTGCACGACCTCGCGACGACCGTGGACCTGGTCGTGGCCGACGGCTGGGCTCCCGTACACGCCCATGTCAGCACCCGCGCGGAGCTGGACGCCTACGAGTGGTCCTGCCTGGGCTCGCTGGCCTCCTGGGCCCTGGACCACCCCGCCGATCCGAACGCCGCCGAGATCCTGCGGACGGCTGACGAACGGCGCACGGAATGGCTGCGCGGCTACCGGGACAGCTTCGGCTTCGTCTCCCTGGTCCTGCGCCCGACCACTGACCGGTAGCTGCCCGGGCGAGCCCACCCACCGGGGGCAGGGAGCCTGAGGGCTCCCCCGGCCCGTCGCCGGCCCTGCCGATGGGCCTATGCGCCTATGTACCGATGTGACGACGAGGGGTGCGGGCGACCACGGCCGTCCGCACCCCGGCACTCCGCACCGGACCGCCCGGGAGGGTCCGGTCCCGCCCGGGGCGATCCGGCGCCCTACGCGAGGCCGTCGGCGACCAGGCCGGCGAGAACCGCCTGGCCCAGGGCCTGCACGGCGGACTGCGGCCGGACCATCACGGTGAACTCCTTGATGCGGCCCGCCTCGTCGAAGTGGAGCAGGTCGATCCCGTGGATCTCCCGGCCCTCCACGGCGGCTCGGAAGAGGAGCACCTCGGCCGGGGCCTGTGCGCCGTCGGCGCTGGTCTCGGCCGCGCCCTCGAAGTCGCCGATGTAGCGGAAGTCCTCGAAGACCTTCAGGAGGACCCCGAAGAGTCCCAGGACCATGGGCCGCCCCTCGAACGGCGTGAACTTCACCGGACTGTAGAACCGGACGTCCTCCGTGAACAGGTCCTCCAGCGCGGCGAGATCCCGCTTCTCCACGGCTGCGCGGAAGCGTTCGGCAGTCTCCATGACCCCTCCTGATACTCATGAATCTGACTAGTCACTTTCATGAGTATGATGCAGGGGTTGACGAGGAAGGGGAAGGGGCGACCGCGATGACCTTGCGACATGCCGTACTGGCGGCGCTGCTGGACGGCGAGTTCAGCGGCTACGAACTGGCGAAGTCCTTCGACATCGGCGTCGCGAACTTCTGGCACGCCCTGCCCCAGCAGCTGTACGCCGAGCTGGCCAAGCTGGAGAAGGAAGGGCTGGTGGCGGGCCGTGAAGTGGTCCAGGAGACCCGGCCCAACAAGCGCCTCTTCCAGGTCACCGAGGCCGGCCGCACCGAACTGGAGGAGTTCGCCGCGGCCCCCCTGAAGTCCTCCGTCATCCGTGACGACCTCCTCGTCAAGGTCCAGAGCGCCGACCGGATCGGCATCGAGCCGGTGATCGCGCAGCTCGAAGCACGCGCGGTGGCCGCCGACGCCAAGATCGAGTTGCTCGGCAGGGTGTTGCGCAAGATGCGCGGCGACATGGACGAGGACGAGTTCCTGCTCCACGGCGAACGGATCGGCGGCTACCTGACCGGTCTGCGCGGCCTCGCCTTCGAGCAGGGACACCGCGACTGGTGCCGCCGGAGCGCGGCGATCCTGAAGGAGAGGCTGACCCGTGCCGAACGGTGAGTACCTGCGCTACGTCGCCCTGGGCGACAGTCAGACCGAAGGCCTCGGCGACGGGGACGACACCGTGGGCCTGCGCGGCTTCGCCGACCGGCTCGCCGAACACCTCACCGCCGTCAACCCCGGCCTCCAGTACGCCAACCTGGCCGTTCGGGGACGTCTCGCCGGGCAGGTCCGCGCCGAGCAGTTGGGCCCCGCCCTGGCCCTGCGCCCCGACCTGGCCACCGTTGTCGCCGGGGTCAACGACATCCTGCGGCCCCGGTTCGACGCCGCCGAGGTCGCCGGGCACCTGGAGGAGATGTTCGCCGCGCTCACGGCCGCCGGGACCCGCGTGGCCACGGTGACCTTCCCCGACCTCAGCGTGCTCGTGCCCCTCGCCCGACCCGTCGCACCGCGCATAGCCGACCTCAACGACCGGATCCGCGCCGCGGCCGCCCGGCACGGCGTCGCCGTCGCCGAGACCGCCCGGCCGATCGCCGTGACCGACCCGCGGATGTGGACCACGGACCGCCTCCACGCCAGCCCCGTCGGCCACGAACGGATCGCCGCGGCCCTCGCCCACGCCGTCGGCCTGCCCGGCAGCGACGACACCTGGACGCACCCGCTGCCGCCACGGCCGACCGCACCCGGCGGCACGAACGTGGCGGCGGAACTGCGCTGGGCGGCCGCGTTCCTCGGCCCCTGGCTGGGCCGCCGCCTCCGCGGCCGCTCCTCCGGCGACGGCCGCACCGCGAAGCGCCCGGCCCTGCGGCCGCTGGCCTAGGGCAGGGCGTCCGGCGGCCGGCGCCGGGTGGATCTTCCGGCCTTCGCACGTGACCCGGCGGACCCGGACCCGGACGCGGTCAGCGCTTGCGCGGCCACCATCGCGCGCGCCTGCGTGAGCCGCGCGGGCCGCGCTCGGAGCGCAGGGAGGGAGCCAGGGCGAAGACCACGGTGAGGTGCGCGCCTCCCTGCGGGGCGTGCGCGATCCGCATCGAGCCGCCGGTGACGGCCGCGGCCCTGCGGGCGATGTCGAGGCCGAGCCCCGAGGAGCCCGTGCTGCTCCCGCGCGAGAGCGCCCGGTCCGGTTCCGGGATGCCCGGACCGGAATCCTCCACCACCAGCTCCACGGCCTGGGCGGTCCTGGCCACCCGGACCGCGAACGCGGTTCCGGGCGGGGTGTGACTGAAGACGTTGCCGATGAGCGCGTCGACCACCGCGGCGATGTCGTCGTCGCTGAGGCCGACGGCCGTGGGCTCCTGGGTGAGGTCGAGGGAGCAGGCGCGGTCCTGCTGCTCCGCCAGGACGGCCCAGAAGGCGGTCCGGCGCCGTACGACATCGGCGACCTCGGAGCGGGGGCAGTCGGACGGCCCCGCCGGCCCCGTCACGGTCGCCTGTCGGACCGTACTCGGCTCCGCGCTGCGCAGGCCGTGACCCATCGGGCCCACGGCGAGCGGGGTCCGCGCCGCGGTGATGATGGCCTGGAGCTCCGACTCCAGCGCGTGCACCGCCGCCTCGACCCTGGCCGACTCCGGCGTGCCCGCCATCCGCTCGGACGCCAGGTGCAGGGCGGTCAGCGGGGTGCGCAGCCGGTGGGACAGGTCGGCGACCAGTTCGCGCTCGATGGCGAGCAGTTCCGTCATACGGTGGGCCATGGCGTTGAAGGCGACGCCCGCGTCGCGCAGTTCCTTGGGGCCCATGGGCTCCACCCGGGTGTCCAGATTGCCCTGACCGAGGGTGTGCGAGGCCTGGGCGAGCTTCTTGGAGGACCGGACGACCTTGGCGCCGAGCCGGTCGGCGACCAGGACCGAGCCACCGACCAGGCCCACGGCGAGGAGCAGCATGACAGCCCAGGAGGCCTTGACCCCCCGGGTCAGTTCCTCGTCGGGGACGAAGTTCTCGATGACGGCGACCCGGTCGCCGGGGAGCACCACGGGCTGCAGGCAGATCCATCCGCCCGGGGTCTTCTGGGAGATGGACTCGCGTCCCTGCTGGGCGCGTTCGAGCAGTTTCACGGGGGCCTGGGAGTCGCCGAGGCTCTGGGCGTCGGGGAGGTGGACGACCAGGTGTTCGGCCGAGTCGAGTCCGGCGGCGGATTCCCGTAGCGCGGACGGATCCGTGGTGAGCGTGAGGACGGGCGCGAGGGCTGCGGCGCGCTGCTCGGCCGCGGTGACGCTTTGCTCCTTGACCAGCGACATCACCAGCGCGCCCAGGGGTATGAGGAAGGAGAGGGCGACCATGGACGTCACGGCGAGCGCGACTCCCGCCAGTGAGCGCCTCACCGCGGGGCCACGAGTTTGATGCCGACGCCTCGGACCGTCAGCAGGTAGCGCGGGGCGGCCGCGCGTTCGCCGAGCTTGCGGCGCAGGGACGACAGGTGCACATCGACGGTCTGGTCGTCGACGTACGGCTCGCGCCAGACCTCGGTCAGCAGCCGGCGTTTGGAGACGACCTGGCCGGTGTGGTGGGCGAGGAAGGCCAAGAGGTCGAACTCCCGCCGGGTGAGGTGGAGCTCCCGGCCGGCCAGGTACGCGGTACGCGCACCGGGGTCCACCGCCAGCTCGCCCACGGTGGTGGCGCCCATCGGGTCGGCGGCCGGTGCCGGCCGTGCGCCCTGCGCGCCGTGAGCGGTGCCGGCGGAGGGCACGTGGCCGGCGCGCCGTAGGACGGCGGAGAGGCGGGCGATGAGCTGTCCTCCGGAGAAGGGCTTGACCAGGTAGTCGTCGGCGCCCGCGTTGAGGAGCTTGATGATTTCCGTCTCGTCGTCGCGGGCGGTCGCCACCAGGACGGGGACGGACGATATGCCCCGGATCATGCGCAGTGCGTCTCCCCCGTCCAGATCGGGCAGGCCGAGGTCGAGGACCACCGCGTCGACGGGCGTCTGGGTGACCTCGCGCAGGGCGCCGAAGCCGTCGCCCACGCTGCGTACGGCATACCCGTGCTCCGCCAGGACCTCGATGAGTGACTGGCGGATGCTGGGGTCGTCTTCCACGACCAGGACGCTGGGCATGGGCACACCTTAGGGGTTGGGTCGGCTCGCCTCTCAGGTGGTGTCGAACGTGGGGCCCTCGTCGGTGAGGCGCAGGTGTACGGGGTGGTCGGCGACCGGAATGGTGCAGCCCTCCTTCGCACTGCAGCTCGCGTATCCGAGCAGCACCGTCGCGTCCCCGTTCCCGTCGGCGCGGACGGGCAGGGTGGTGGTGACGGGGCCGTCCGGGTAGACCGGCATCGGGGCGTCGACGCCGGGGACGCTGATGGACCGTACGTCGGCGGCGGCCGTCAGCTTCCCGTCGGACTTCAGGACACCGGTGACGCCCACCGCGGTCGGCCGGCCCACGCCTTCGATGCCGGTGAGCGGCAAGTCCGTGCTGTACAGGTGGAAGCCCTTCTTCTCGGGCGTGAAGACGGCGGTCAGCGTGCCCTTCGAGGCCTTCCAGCCGGCCACGGACAGGGTGACGGTGACTCCGTTCTCGGTGAAGCTCGTCGTGGGCGACGGCGCCGGTGCCTGCACCGCGGCGCCTGCCGGGGCCTCCTCGGCGGACCCGTCACCGCAGGCCGTGAGCGCGGCCAACGACAGGAGGGCGACCACGGTCCGGGCCGTCCGGGTTCGCCTGATGCGCGGGGAAAGATTCATCTGTATTTCTGCGTCCCTTGTGTCTCTGATGTCTCTGATGTCTTTGGTTTCTCTGATGTGGGAAAAAGATCGAACCGGTACGGGCACCCGCTCACACGGCGGTGGTGAAGTCCGCGCTCCACAACTGCAGCCGGTACACCAGGTCGTTCCACAGACCGGTGGCCAGCAGTACGCCGACGAGTACGAGCATCCCGCCGCCGATCCGCAGGACCCACGGGTAATGGCGTTTGACCAGGCCGAAGGCGCCCAGGGCCCGCCGGAAGGCCAGTGCGGCCAGGACGAACGGCAGCCCGAGGCCGAGACAGTACGCCGCCATCAGCAGCGCCCCTCGGCCCGCGCCGGCCTCGCTCCACGCCAGCGCCTGTACGGCGGCCAGGGTCGGGCCGATGCAGGGCGTCCAGCCGACCGCGAACACCGCGCCCAGCACCGGGGCTCCGGCCAGCCCGAGGGTGGGGCGGCGGTGGCTGCGGAACTCGCGTTGGGTGAATCCCGGCAGGAAGCCCATGAAGGACAGCCCCATCAGCACGGTGAAGACACCGAGCACCCGGGTGATCACCTCCTGGTGGGCCAGCAGGGTGCGGCCGAAGTACCCGAACAGGGCGCCTCCGGAGACGAGGACCGCGGTGAAGCCGAGGACGAAGAGCAGCGCGCCGGCCACCATCCGGCTGCGCCGCCCTCCGCGGGCCTCCGCCAGGTCGGAGACCGACAGGCTGGTCACGTAGCTGAGGTAGCCCGGTACGAGCGGCAGCACGCACGGCGAGAGGAAGGAGACGAGCCCCGCGAGGAACGCCACCGGAGCGGCGAGGGCCAGTGTCCCGTGGAGCAGGGCGGGGGTGTCCGCGGCGGCGAGCACCAGGCTCGTCGTCATGGCGCCTCCTCCAGCACGCGGGCGAGCAGGGGGTCGAGTTCGTCCTCGGTGACCGCGCCGCCGATGCTGACGGCGATGCGTCCGCGGCGGTCGATCACGAGCGTCGAGGGGATCGTCTGCGGGTTGAGGAGGGCGGGGGGAAAGCGGAGCAACAGCTTTCCGGTGGGGTCGTGGAGGCTGGGGAAGCCGAGGCCGTGGGCGCGTACGAAGGACCGGGCCGCCTCGCGGTCCGGGTCGCGGGTGTTGATCCCGAGGAATCGGACGCCTCGGTCCCGGGTGCGCCGTTCGATCCGCGCCAGGTCGTCGGCCTCCGCCCGGCAGGGGCCGCACCAGGACCCCCAGACGTTGACCACGAGGACCTGCCCCCGGAAGTCGTCGAGGCCGACCGGCTTCCCGTCGAGGTCCTCGCCCCTCGACGCGGGCGCGGCGGGCCGGTGGGCGGGGGCGATGACCGTGGCCTCGGCCGCCGACCTGACCACCGCGGCGGCCGTGTGCGCCGGTCCGGCCGCTGCCTCCGCGCGGCTACCGTCGGCGGCGACCGAGCCGACGGCGGCGAAGACACAGCCGGCCGCGGCCGCCACGAGGGCGGCTCCGGCCAGGGCCGCCGTACGCACCTGGGCCCGGCGCGGGCCGACTGGTCTCACGCGGCCCACTTGCGCAGGAAGGCGTTGATCCCCTCCGCCGTCAGGGACGGGTTGCCGGTGGTGTGGGTGTCGGTACGGACCTTGCCGGACGAGTTGACGACGACCAGCACGGGCATCGTGTAGGTGCCGCCCGAGGGGCTGTACTTGCGCAGGAGGGCGGAGTTGGCGGAGCTGTTGCCGCCGATGTCGATCTTGACCAGGTGGTAGGAGGCTCCGAGGATCGCGGCCGTCTGCGGCTGGGCGAACACCTTGTCGGCGGCCTTGCAGTTGCCGCACCAGTTGGCGCCGAAGTCGAGCAGCACCATCCTGCCGTCGGCCTTGGCTGCGGCCAGTGCGGCCTCGATCTGCTTCTGCCCGTCGGCCGAGCTGTCGTAGCCGGGACCGGGGACCCGGGCCGGGGCGGCGGGCGCCGCGGACGTACGGGCGGGCTTGGGGGCGGTCGAAGCACTCTTGGACCGGGCGGGCGTCGGCGAGGCGGAGGCCTGCGCGGTGGCGGACGCCGACGGCGAGGCCGACGCGCTCGGGGAGGCCTCGGTGGACGCGGAGGCCGCCAGCGAGGCGGAGTCGAGGGCGGTCGCGGATTGCGCGAGCGTGGTCGGCGTGGCGGAGCCGGCGCTTTCGGAGGACGGCCCGCAGGCGGCGCACAGTCCTGCCGCGACCACGGCGGCGGCGACGAGCGGGAGCCGAGCACCCCGGGGCGCGGCGGAGCGGGGCTGCGCGGCGTTGCCGCTACGGACGGGTCGGAGTATGCGAGAAGTCATGGCGAAGACACCCCAAGGCGCGCTGAGAACTACGGGAAGGGCGAGAAGCCTCCCGACTCGGTGAAGCCGGTGGTCCCAGGGTTCGCCGGGGCGGTGTGCCCGGGCGCCGAGGGCCGATCGGCTGACGTGAGCATAGGACCGCGGCAGGCCCTGCGAACCGCCTGCGCGCGATCTTGAGGTTCCCCTAAGGAACAGCTCACCTTCCGCTTCGTCGGGACCGGTCCGATGAGCGCATACGGGAAGGCAATTCCCGCGAAAGGGACCAGAGGGACCGAGCGGTGCGGACCGGCCGAAGCGGTCACGCCGAAGCGGTCATGCCCAAGCCGTCACGCCCAAGCCGTCACGCCCAAGCCGTCATGCCCAAGCGGTCACGCCCAAGCGGCCATGCGTCCGCCGTCAGAACGACGTCTCGCGGACGCTGGCCTTGGCCACGGGGTCGATGGTGGCGGTGACGACCGACCGGTGGTCGGAGCCGCTGAACGTGACCGTCAGGGTGTCGTCGTCGGTCTGCGAGGTGGTGGCCTTGAAGCCGCGGCTCGGGACCGCGGAGATCAGGCACACGCCGCGGCTCCCGTACCGCACCGTGACCTTGCCGCCCTGCGAGGGGACGGTGTGCAGGCCCGGTCCGCCGTTCCCGCAGTCGACGCCCGGTTTGGGTGCGGTGGTCCGGGCGACCGGCGAGGGCTTCGCGGACGGGGAGGACGGAGCCGAGGGGGTCGGGGCCTCGGTCACGGTCGGCGAGGGGCTCGGGGACGCGGAGGCGGTCGGGGACGGCGGGCCGGGCGAGGGGTCCTGTACCGGCAACCACGCCGGCGGCGAGTCGAAGACCATGGGCGCGGACCGGGCCACCGGGGGCGTATGCCGGGTGGAGCCGACCACGAACTGGACCGTGGCGAGCACGGCCGTCACGCTGGTGGCCGTGCACGACAGCCATATGAACAGGTAGCGCGGAAATCGAGGCACGGCCCCATAGTGGCCGACGGACCGGGCCGCGCGTCACCACCTCCCCCGCACAGCGGATGGGAGCACCGCCGCCCTACGGCGCCACGCGCGGGAACACGGACGTCCTCCGACCCGGGTACGGGTCGGAGGACGTGTGCGGCCGGGCAGCCGGGCAAGGGGGGAGGTGGCCGGTGCCGCAGGGCCGTTGGGGGGTGGCTGGTCGAAGGTACGAGGTCGGCGGGTGAGGGGGTGGCGGGCGAGGGGGTGGCGGGTGAGGAGGTCCTACTTCGACGTTCCGAAGTCCTGCGTCCACCACGGGCCGCCGTCGCCCTTGTGCACGCCTATGCCGATCTCCCGGAAGGAGCAGTTGAGGATGTTGGCCCGGTGGCCCGAGCTGTTCATCCACGCCTTCATGACCGAGTCGGCGTCCGACTGGCCGCGGGCTATGTTCTCGCCGAGGCGGGACCACCCGTAGCCGGCGGCCTCCACGCGGGAGGTCATCGTGGACCCGTCGGGTCCGGTGTGGGACATGACACCACTGCGGGCCATGGTGTCGCTGTACGCGCGCGCCGCGGCGGCCAGCTTGGCGTTCACGGTCAGGGGGCCGCAGCCGGCCGCCGACCGCTCCTTGTTGACCAGGGCGAGGACCGCGGACTCTTCGCCGGAGGAGCTGCCGGAACCGCCCGACGAGCCGCCGGAGGATCCGCCGGACGAGCCCCCCGACCCGCCGGACCCACCGGATCCGCCCGAGGTGCCGGAACCGCCGCCCGTGCTCCCGCCGGACGTACGCGGGGGCTTGCCGGCCGGGGTGGACTTGGCCGGAGTGTTCTCCTCCGCCGCGGGCTTCGCCGGCGCCGCGGACTGCGTACCTTCGGCGGCCGGGGTCTCGGGCGGCAGCGAGCCCGTGGCGGCCGCGGCATCGGCGGTGACCTCGGGGAGCGGAGCGGTGGGGCTCGCCGTCCCGGCCGTGTCCGCGGGGGTCGGCGTCCCGGACTTCGCCCCGCCGGCGCCGTCGGCCCGCTGGTCCACCTGCGTACCGCCGCCGGAATCGGCCACGGCGACGCCGACCGCCACCGCCGCGGCCGCCGCGGTCAGGGACAGGACGATGCGGGTACGCATCGCCTTCTTCCGCCGTGCTTCGACGCGGGACGGGGTTGCGGGAGTTCGGCTGCTCATGCCTGTCAGCACCTCACAGAGGGAAGGGGGTGGGGTGCGACCGAGCCTAGGGTTGTGATCAGTGAAATCCGCCCGCAGGAGGGGCACTTCACGTTCCCTTAAGGAAGCCCGCAGGATCGGCTCAGGGGACGACTGGGGGCATCCGCCGCCATTCGGGCGATACGGAGCGGCGGATGTCGGCCGGCTCGGCGCCGACTCCGGGACCCGTACCGCGCGATCGGGGTGCCGCCACGGGCGGGCGGCCGCGCACCGGCGGCGTGTGATCATGTCCGTCGACAGATCCGCACCTCATGGGGGGACCATGCGCACCCGCACCACCACCGCCACGAACGGTCTCGTGACCGCGCTCGCAGCGCTGCTCGTCCTCACCGGCTGCACCGCCTCGGGAGACGGCCGGCCCGCGGCGTCGAGCTCCGTGGCGTCCGTGCCCGCGCAGAGCGGCGGCGGGTCCGGCTTCGAAGGACCCCGGCCGCAGGACCAGAACCTGCTGGCCTGGACCGGGGACCCCAACGACGCGGGGCACGTCACCGCCCAGTCGGCGGCCGGTGTCGGTGGCCGGGTCACCCTGGTACGGATCGTGCTGCGCGAACAGATCACCTGGTCGAACGTGTGGCTGGGCCTTGCCGGCATCGACCCGAGCGCCCAGCTCGCCAACTGCTACCTGGGCGTGTACGACGCCAAGGGCGCCCTCGTCGCGACCACCCCGGACATCTCCCCCCAGTTGATGACCGACGCGATCGCCAAGCCGTTCGCCCTCGGCAAGCCGTTCACCGCCGCTCCCGGCACCTACTTCATCGCGCTGCTGCTCAACGGGACTTGGGCGACCAACGGCCTCACCCTGAAGTCCACCGGCGCCGGCATCTCGGTCAACGCGGGTCTGACACCGCCGAACCTGCGGTACAGCAACCTGCTGACGGGTCAGACCTCGCTGCCGCCCACGGTGAACCTCGCCGAGCAGTCCACGAGCACCATCAACACCGGCTGGGCCAGCCAGTGGTACGCGATCTCCTGACCCGCGGCGCCTCCCCCACGCGACACCGCGGGGTCAGTCCCGGATGGAGACGATCTTGCGGGTGGCCAGGTCGGCCTGGACGAAGATCTTCGTGGTGTCTCCGCCGCCCCAGGTCAGGGTGACCGTGGCACCGGTCCGGCCCGTTCCGCTGCCGGTGGAGGTGACCTTCCATTGCAGCGGCACGTTCTGCGCGCGGAGCACGCCGTCGGCGTGGTGCGTCTCCTCCCACTTCCTCAACTCCGCCTGGAGCGGCGCCGAGAGGTAGAAGGCACGCAGGCGGTCCGCGGTCGCCCCGTCGCCGTCGTACACCGCGTCGATGTAGGAACCGTAGAAGTCGGCGATCCGGGTGAAGGCGCCTTCCGGGCTGCCCGAGACGGCGGGCGCCGCCGCGACGACCTGGGCCGGCGTCCCCCCTTCCGAGCCGTTCGCCGAGGCGGTGGTGACGAGAGCGAGGGTGAGTACGGCGGTGGCCGCGAGGGTGAGGGAGGCGGTTCGCCTGGCCGAGAACTTGGACATCTGCTGAGCCTTTCCCCGAGCTGAGTGGCTGCACCTGACCACGCCGTCCTGCGGCCGTCCGGTTCGCGGAATACGAGAAATGGCCGAAAGGTCACGCATCCGGCCGTATCGGGCCGGTCAGGGCCCGTACGCGTAGTGGCCGGCCCTCGTACGGCGGCGCGATCGCATCGCTCGACCGGGGGACGATCGCCATGGGGCGGAATGACGTGCCCGGGGCGGAGGTTGGTCGGGACGCGACACTGAACCCGGACGCACTGGAGAGCTCATGAAGATCGGCATCATCGGCGCGGGCAACATCGGCGGCAACCTGACCCGTCGGCTCACGGCCCTCGGGCACGAGGTCTCCGTGGCGAACTCGCGTGGCCCCGAGACCCTGACCGCGCTGGCCGAGGAGACCGGCGCCACCCCTGTCACCGTGGCGCAAGCGGCGCACGACGCCGAGATCGTCGTGGTCACGATCCCGTTCAAGAAGGTGCCGGACCTGCCGGCGGGCCTCTTCGACGAGGCCGCCGAGGGCTTCGCGGTCATCGACACCGGCAACTACTACCCGCGCCAGCGCGACGGCCGCATCGCCGGCGTCGAGGACGAGGGGCTCACCGAGAGCCGCTGGACCGAGCGGCACCTCGGACACCCCGTCATCAAGGCCTTCAACGGCACCTACGCCCAGGACATCCTCGACCGGCACCGCCCGGCGGGCGCCGCGGACCGGATGGCGCTGCCCGTCGCGGGCGACGACGCCGTGGCGAAGAAGACCGTACGCGCCCTGATCGAGGAACTCGGCTTCGACAGCGTCGACGCCGGCGGCCTCGACGAGTCCTGGCGCCAGCAGCCGGACACCCCTGTCTACGGGCTGCGGGAGGGTGTCGACGCGGTCACCAAGGCTCTCGCCGAGGCCTCCCCGACCCGCCCGGAGACCTTCCGCGGCTGACCGCGGACGCAGGCACGGACGCGGACGCGGGCTCCGGCTCTCGGGGCCCGCGCCGTTCCCGGTGGATCACCTCGCCTACCGGGGGGGCGGCGGCAAGGTGGCGGCACGCAGCAAGGAGTCACCGTCACCTGGCCGAAGTTCCTCGGCGCGCACTCCTACGACATCGAGTGGCGCGACACCACCGGCGACACCGGCGACCGGAGGTCCGAATGGTCCCGGCCCGTCAGCGGTACGGCGCACCCCACCACCGCCGCGCCGCCGGACACCGTGACCGCGACGCCCGGCGCGGGCGCGATCGACGTGAGCCGGACCCCGGTCACCGGCCCCATCACCCGCGATGCCCTGTGGATGTACGCCCCGTCCGCCCGCATGGCAGGCCTCACCCCCGGACATCACTCCTGCGACCCCACCGGGCGGCATATGTCGGTGGGTGACCTACCATGCGGACATGAGTGATCGTGCGATGCAGGAACCGACCCTCCTCCTCCTGACCGCGCTCGCGGACGAGCCCCGCCACGGGTACGCGATCGCGCGCGAGGTGGAGCTGATCTCGGGCGGACGCGTCAAGATGCGGACCGGCACCCTGTACGGGGCCTTGGAGCGGCTGCTGGGTCAGGGGCTGATCGAGGTCCACGAGGAGCAGATCGTCGACAGTCGACTGCGCCGTACCTACCGCCTCACCGTCGAGGGCCGGGAGAGCCTGGCCGCCGAGGCGCAGCGGATCGCCGCCACCGCACGCGAGGCGACGCGTCGGCTGGGCGTCTCCGGCCAGGCGGCCACGGCATGAGCCTTCGTCTGCTGCGCCTGTATCCCGCCGGTTTCCGCCGCGCCTTCGGCGACGAGGTGGCCGAGGCCTATCGGGAGGCGACCGAGGGCGCCGGCCCGATCACCCGCGTGCGGGAGGCCGCGGACATCGTGGCGCACGCGCTCCGGCTCCGCCTGAGGGTGGGTTCGGCGCAGCGCGGCGGGCGCCTCTTCGCGGCGACGGCACCTTTCGCGCTGGCCGCGACGGGTGCGCATGCGGCCTTCCTGCTCGCCTCCACGATCAACTTCGCGTATGTCACCGGTCGCCCGGACTTCGAGACTCCGCTCGGGTACGCGATGAACGGCTTCTCCGTAGTGACCCTCATCGGCGCCATGCTGGCGCTGGGCGGGCGTTTCTCCGTCGGCGCGCGGACCGCGTTCGCCGGCGTCGCGGGGAACACGGTGTGCCTGGTCATCGCCGTCCTGCCGGGCGCCTTGGACATGCCGCTGGAGCATCTGGCCTACCTGGCACCGCCCTTGGTGATCGCCGCGCTCCCGCTGCTCTGTCCGCCGGACCTGCACCCGCCCCGCCGGATCAGGACCACGACGGGGCTGGTGGCGCTGATGCTCTGGGCCCCGCTGTCCGTGGTGCTCCTGGGCCTGCTCGACGCCGGCGGGGTCGGCATGATCCTGCTGTGGCGCTTCGCCGTGACCGTGACCGCCGCCCTCGCCCTGGCGGGCCGTCCCGCGCTGTCCGGCATACGCACGTCCGGTCGGTTCGCCCTGGCCGTGGCGCCGTTCCTCGTCCTCGGCCACTTCGCGGGTGTGGTGGGCGAGGACACCGCGCTGCCGTGCCTGGCCCTGCTCGCGGTGACGGGCCTGGCCGTGCGCCTGTGGCGGCGTAGGCACTCGGACCCGGCGGGCCACGCCTGAGCCGACGGCGACCGTGACAGTGGCCCAGGAGGGTCAGACCTCGGCGTCGACGTCGGATCCGGCGACGCTGACACGGATCTTGGACTGACCGTGGCCCAACTCCTCCCAGTCCTCCATGAAGCGTGCGGACAGCCCGTGTCCGGCGGCGAGGTCGACGAGGGTCTGGGTGCGGTAGTAGAAGTCCTCGCGCAGTACCTGGTGTTCGGCGCCGGTGGTGCGGTCGAAGGTGAAGTCGAAGTGCCCTCCGGGCGCCAGGACCCGGCCCACGTGGGCGAAGCACTCGTCGATGACGTCGATCGGAGAGTGCGAGAAGACGCTGTGGGCGTGGACGACGTCGAAGTAGCCGTCGGGCAGGAAGTCCAGGGTCAGGTTCTTGGTGAGGGTCAGGTGCGGGATCTTGGCCTGGAGCCCCCGCTCGGTCAGGGTCCGCTTCGCCGCGATGAGGATGTCGGGCGAGATGTCGATGCCGTAGTAGTGGCCCGCGTCGAGGTAGTCGATGAATCGCCAGCCGGCGCGGAGGTTGCCGCAGCCGATGTCGAGCATGCGGGCTCCGGGCTTCAGGCCGTGCCCGAGCAGGTAGTCGAACTGCATCTGCCCGAGTGCGAGCCAGCGTTCGTGGGTCTGGCTGCCGACCGCGGCCTCGGGGTTGCGGCGGGTGTCCGAGGCCATCACGGCCCGGTAGTAGCTGACGTGGTCGGGGTGCTTGAAGGCCAGCCACCGGTCGCGGGCGGCCCGCTTCAGGTACGGGGCGATGCGGTGCGGACGGCTCGCGGCGTAGCGGACCTTGTGGACGAGGGATTCCCGGTTCGCGGTGAGGTTCTTCCTGGTGGCCATGAGCACTCCGTCTCCATCGCAACGTCAATCCCCGACGGCAGGCAGGAGCGACTGCCGCCGGGAAGGATCTTCGGATCCCACCATACGTCGGTGAACGACATATACAAATCACTGGACTGTCCTGATCGGCGGAGAGCACGGCACGGCGCGCACGGACAGTTCGCGAATATGGCTGTTTGCGGCGATATTGCCCAGATTGCCACTCGATGTCCGAGCGGTCCACCCAACGCGCCCAGGGGCGTGATGCCCCGTCAGCCACACCTCCGGCAGCATGAGGGGGTGGCGGACATAGCGGACGTACATCGGAAGATCAGCTCGGGAAGCCGCGCGGGCACACGGCGAGCGGTTCGCCTCCGTCCGACCCGTCACCCCCGAACGGGACCGAGGAGGCAGGGTCGCGCGCTGCGGTCCCCGGTCCCGTCCGGTCCGGTCAGGTCGGCTCCGGTCAGGTCCGGTCAGGTCAGGTCCGGTCAGGTCAGACGGCGGGGGCGGGCCGTTCCCGTTCCCCCAGCAGCCGGGTGCGGAAGAGGTCGAGGACGGTGTCGAGCGCCTGCCGGGTGGGCTGCCCCGGTTCGTCGATGAGGTGTTCCGTCAGGACGGAGTGCGGCGCGAGGGCGCTCTGCGGATTCGCCGCGCTCCCGTCCAGCTCGACGGCGACGAAGGCGTCACCGAGTTCCCGGCGGAGGTGGGCGAACCGGTCGCCCGGGACGAGCCGGTCACCCCGGAAGCGCAGCCCGAGGACCTGGAGCCCCTCGCGCTCGCACCGCCCGCGGACGACCGCGAGGTCCTCGGGGCTGATGTCGATGGTGCCCGCACGGCTCGCGGTGCAGGCCAGCGGCAGTGACGGCTGGGACAGCACGGGGGCGACGAGGCGCGGGTCCGTGGCCATCGCCAGGGCGAATCCACCGGTCAGGCACATCCCGACGGCGCCGACCCCGGGACCGCCGCAGCGCTCGTGTTCGGCGGCTGCCAGGGCGCGCAGCCACCCCACGACGCGCGAACTGCGCCCCGTGGCCAGCAGGGTGAACTCACGGCTCACGCACACCTTCCACAGCGACGAGGCCATGTAGCGGCCGGCGCTCGGCAGGCCGACCGTGCCGGAATCCGCGTCACGGCCGGGTTCGCCGAAGAGCACCGGGAGTACGGCCGTACAGCCCGCCGCAGCGACCTGCTCGGCGAACGCGAGGACCTTGGGGGTGATGCCCGGGATCTCCGCCATGACGATCACCGCGGGGCCCGTGCCCCGGCGCAGGATCCGGCGGGTGGCGCCGTCGTGGGTGAACGTGCTCTTCTCGAACCCGCTCAGGTCGTGGTCTGCCACGCGCCTGGCCCCTTCCGACGGCTCTCTCCTGGACGAGGTCAAGTTACCGATAGGTAGAGCCTTCCGGTCAAGGCGCACGCACCACGTTTCGGTGCGGCCGCCGCGGACGGCGTCGGCGATCGCCGACCCGACCCGCGTTCACCCGGACGGCGGTGCGCGCCGGGCGGGCGGGGTACCACCGGGCGAAGGTGTGGAGAGCGGCCGCGCCCGCCGTGGGCCCTCGCCCGGTCCGGTCGAGGGCGGTCGGGGCCGGTCCAGGAGTACCGCCCGAGGAGGCTCACGCGATGGAGAACGGCCCCGGTCACGACGCCTCCCGAGCCGCTCACCGAGCAGCGCGCGACAGCGACGCCTTCGCCGACCGCGCCGACTTCGACGACGCCACGCGCGGCTTCGTCGCCGCCCTGGAGCCCTGCGTGATCACGGCCGAGGACGGGAACGTCGTGTGGGACGGCGACGCCTACGCCTTCCTCAACGGGGACCTCCCGGACACCGTCCATCCCAGCCTCTGGCGCCAGAGCCGCCTCGTCGCCCTCCAAGGCCTCTTCCGGGTCGTCGACGGCGTGTACCAGGTGCGCGGCCTGGACCTGTCGAACATGACCCTCGTCGAGGGCGAACGCGGCGTCGTCGTGATCGACCCGCTGATCAGCGAGGAGACGGCGGCCGCGGCCCTCGCCCTGTACCGGGCCCACCGTGGGGACCGGCCGGTCACCGGCGTGCTCTACACCCACAGCCACGCCGACCACTTCGGCGGCGTCAAGGGGGTCACCACCCAGGCCGAGGTCGACGCGGGCCGAGTCCCGGTACTGGCTCCCGAGGGCTTCCTGGAACACGCGGTCAGCGAGAACGTCTACGCCGGCACCGCGATGGCCCGCCGTGCGGGGTACATGTACGGGGCCGGCCTGCCCAAGGGCCCGCGCGGCCAGGTCGGCGCGGGCCTGGGCCAGACCACCTCGACCGGCCGGGTGACGCTGATCCCGCCGACCGTCGACATCACCCGTACCGGTCAGGAGGAGACCGTCGACGGCGTGCGCATGGTCTTCCAGCTCACCCCGGGCACCGAGGCTCCGGCCGAGTTCAACCTGCTGCTGCCCGACCACCGGGCGCTGTGCATGGCCGAGAACGCCACCCACACCCTCCACAACCTGCTGACCCTCCGCGGCGCCCTGGTACGCGACCCGCACGCCTGGGCCACGTACCTCACCGAGTCCATCGCCCTGTTCGGCGACGAGTGCGACGTCGTCTTCGCCTCCCATCACTGGCCCACGTGGGGCCGTGAGCGGGCCATGTCGTACCTGACGCAGCAGCGAGACCTGTACGCCTACCTCCACGACCAGACGGTGCGGCTGCTCAACCAGGGGTGGACGGGGGCCGAGATCGCCGAGTCGCTGCGCATGCCGCCGGCGCTGGAGGCCGCCTGGCACACCCACGGCTACTACGGATCGGTCAGCCACAACGTCAAGGCCGTCTACCAGCGGTACATGGGCTGGTTCGAAGGGAACCCGGCGCTCCTGTGGCAACACCCGCCGGTGGCGGCGGCCCGCCGGTACGTCGAGTTCATGGGCGGTGCGGAGGAGGTCCTGCGCCGTGCCCGGTCCTCCTTCGAACAGGGCGACTTCCGCTGGGTGGCCCAGGTGGTCGACCACGTCGTCTTCGCCGACCCCTCGAACGCGCGGGCCCGGGAGTTGCAGGCCGACGCCCTGGAGCAGCTCGGCTACGGCGCCGAGAACGGCACCTGGCGCAACTTCTACCTCACCGGCGCCCAGGAACTGCGCGGCGAGCATGTCGGGACCCCGGCCACCGTCGCCTCCCCGGACGTGCTGGCCGCCCTGAGCCTGGACCAGCTCGTGGACTCCCTCGCCGTACGGATCGACGGGCCGCGGGCCTGGCACGCGGACGTCGCCGTCCGGTTCGTGCTGCCCGACTCGGACCCGCTGACGCTGCGGCTGGGCAACGGCGTACTGACCGGAGTCCGTGGGGACAACCCCGCGGCCGGTCGGCCGCACGCCGTCCTCGTGCTCGGCGAACCGCTGTTGCGCGGGCTCCTGCTCGGCGCCCTGCCGCCGGCCGACCTCCTACGGCGCGAGGACGTGGCCCTCGACGGCGATCCGGCGGTCGTCGCCGAACTCTTCGCCTACCTCGACTCCCCCGACCCGGACTTCCCCATCGTCACCCCCTGACGCCCCGGGTCGGCCTCTATGCTGCGGGAATGATCAAGCCGATTGAACTGGTGATATTCGACTGCGACGGGGTGCTCGTCGATACCGAACGCATCGCGCTGCCCCTCCAGGTCGCGTTGGGGGCGGAGCTGGGCTGGCCGCTCACCGAGGACGAGGTCCTGGAGCGCTTCGTCGGGCGCTCCAGCGCCTCCATCCACGAGGACATCGCGCTCCGGGTCGGGGACGAGACGGCCGGCGTCTGGCGGGAGCTCTTCGAGCAGCGGCACCGCGAGGCGGTGGACGCCGGGTTGTCCGCCGTCGAGGGGCTGCCCGAGGCGCTCGCCGCGATCACCCTGCCGACCTGCGTCGCCTCCAGCGGCTCGCACGAGAAGATGCGTCACACCCTCGGCCGCACCGGCCTCTACGGGCACTTCGAGGGCCGCATCTACAGCGCCACCGAGGTCCGCCGCGGCAAGCCGGCCCCGGACCTGTTCCTGTACGCCGCGCAGCGGATGGGCGTCGACCCGGCGGCGTGCGTGGTGGTCGAGGACAGCCGCCCCGGTGTCGAGGCCGCCCGCGCCGCCGGCATGCGGGCCTTCGGCTACGCGGGTGGACCGACCCGGGCGGAACGGCTCGAGGGCGCCGGCACCGTCGTCTTCCACGACATGCGCGACCTGCCCGGCCTCATCGCCGCGGGCACGGCGAGCACTTCGTAGGCGTCAGGCGAGCGCGTTCTGGGCCAAGGCGGTCATGACGGCCAGGGTCTTGGTCTCGCCGAATGGCGGCGGGGTGATGTCGCGTTCCCGCAGGGCCTGTTCGAGCCGTGCCTGGATCTCGGCGGCGTCGGCGATGTCCGACCGCACCGAGACCTCCAGGAAGCGCAGGCCGTCGTCGGTGCGCCATTCCTCGATCGCCACGCTGCCGGGCAGCTCGTCCCAGTCCTGCTTCCACTTCACGGCGCGTACGGGGCCGAGCGCCGTCAGGTCGGCGAGGTCGGCCTCGGTCAGCCCGGCCGCGTCCAGGAGGTCCCGCTGCTGCTCGACGAGCCGCAGTTCGGGCGGGCCGCCCTCGGCCTCCAGCGAGGCCGACAGGACCGGCGTGAACGCCGGGCCGGTCCGGTCCTCCTCGATCCTGAACTCCCAGTCCGCGCCCTCCCTCGCCTGCCGCCAGGGCACGGGCAGCACCGGACAAGGACGCAGTTTGACGGTCAGGTCGGTGTCCCGCTCGGCTGCGTGTCCCTCGTCGTCCCGGCGCAGGCGCAGGATGACGCCGCGCTCCAGCAGGGGCAGGGTCACCGTGCCGTCCGCCGCCCGCCGCGGCCCGTCCCAGAAATGGATGGCGCGCCGGTGCCCCTCGTCCCGGTCGAGATCCAGCGCGTCGAAGGCGGCCTTCGCCTCGACCCCGGCGAAGCTGATCTTGATTTCGGCGGCCGTGGCCGTCGGGAACTCCGGCATGGTGCCGTTATCCCACGCGGGGCGCGGGCCCGCATCCCGCGCGGCGCGCGTCCGTGGGTGGCGAAGGGGCCCACCGCACCCGGGTGCGGTGGGCCCCTCCCCTGCGTGACCTCGCCGGGTCCTGTACGAGTCCTAGGCGGTCGGCGACAGGATGGTGTCCTCCGGCCGACGGACCGTGGACGGGGTGCTGCCGGCGACGATCAGGGCCAGTAAGACCGCGGCCGCCTCGCTCTGCAGGATCCGGGCGGCCTGCTTCAGCCGACCGGGGTCGGGGACCGGGATGGACAGGGCCACGCATTCCGCGTTGGGGCCCGCGGTGATCGGGACCGCCGCGCACACCGTGCCGATGGCGTACTCCTGCAGGTCGAGGAGCGGAGCGTTCGGCGGGCGGTCGTCGAGCTGGTGGAAGAGGTCCTGCTGGCCGGTGAGGGTGTGGGGGGTGAACCGGGTGAGTCGGTGGCGGGCGAGGTGGTCCTTCCGGTCGTCGTAGTCGAGTTGGGTGAGGAGCGCCTTGCCCACGGCCGAGGCGTGGGCGGCGACCCGGAAGTCGACCCACTCCTCGACCACGGGTGCGGCTGGGCCGTCGACGTACTGGGTGATGGCGACCTCGCCGTCGGTGTAGCGGGCGACGTAGACGGCGGCGCCGACGGCGTCCCGCACCCAGGCGAGGGTCTCGCGCAGGTGTCCGCGCCCTTCTCCGGTCGCCGATTCGGGTAGCAGAAGGGCGTTGCCGGCGACGTACGCGTCCGGTCCGATCGGGGTGGCGAGGTTGGCGCGGATCAGCTGCTCCGTGGCCCGGGCGAGGACCAGTTGCGGCAGCGCCGTCTCCCGGGCGATCTGGGTCAGGTTGACGCCCCCCGAATATCGGTTGACGACTTCCAGCACGCGCAGTGCCTGGTGGACGGATTCCAACGGGGCCGGCGCCGGGCGGCCTTCGGGGGTCTTCCGGGCGGCGTGGATCAGGTGCGGCTGTTTCAGTGCTTCGAGGGCCCAGGCGTTCGCCTGGTCCGTCAGGTGCAGGGGGTTGAGGCGGGCGTGCTGGGCGACGGCGACCGCCACCTGGGGGCCGGGGGTGACGATCTCCCCCAGGTCGGGGTGCTCCTTGCGGGGGCGTGCCAGGAGCGCCTGGCGCAGCCGTACGGGGAGCCGGCACGGGGGCCGACCGGCGCCTCCGGGTCCGGTGGTGAGGGCGGTGAGGTCCTGGGTGGTGATGGGTGGGGTGGTCCAGATGACCGAGGCTCCGAGGGCCTCTTCCAGGTGTTCGGGGAGTTGGGGCAGGGGCGGGTGATGCTCTTCCGGGGGCAAGGTCCGGGCCTGGTGCTTCCAGTGGCGGGCGGTCACGACCTCGGCGCGGGCGAGGTGGAGGAGGTAGAGGCAGTGGGCGGCGGTCCGTGAGCCCGCCCCGGCCGCGTACTGGAACCAGAACTGGGCGCCCTCCATCCGGTCGGCCAGGTGGAGCAGGCAGCCGAACAGCAGGGCCGAGTCGGCGCCGTGGGGCCAGGAGCCGACGTCGAGCGCGAGTTCGGCGAAGGCCCGGCTCTCCACGAGGCACCAGGCGAGGTCGTCCAGCCCCCGGGCGGCGCGCACGTGGCAGGCGGCGTCCAGGACGAGGTCGTCGGCGGCCGCCACGGGTGCGAAAGCGGACCCGAAGGACGACCCGAAAGAGGACCCGAACGGAGAGCCGAACGCGGGCCCGAAGGCGAAGGCGAAGGGGGATGTGGATGTGGATGTGGCCTGCCCCCGCGGTGGCGGGGTCGCGGCGCCGGGGGGGCCGGTCGTGCCGGTCGCCGAGCGGGCGCGGTCGGCGACGATCCGGCGGGCGATCCGACGACGGGCCGCGCCCTCGTCGTATCCGGCGTATTCCTCCGCGAGTACCGACGCGTCCGCAAGGGCCGCGTCCAGTTCGCACAGCGGCATGTCGCGGTGGCGGGGCATGTCGCTCACTGGTCCTTCTCCTCTCCGGGGATCCATTCCACCCCGAGCTTGCGGGACAGGGTTCGGCGTGCGCCGCGGATGTGCGAGCGGACCGTCGCGGGGGTGATCCCCATCATCCGGGCGACCGTGTCGGAGTCGTTGCCCAGCAGGAAGGCCAGCAGCACCACGTCGTACTGCCGCTCGGACAGTCCCGCGATCGCCGCGTACAGCCCGAGCTTCGACTCCAGCAGTTCCAGCCGTTCTCTGGAGGAACGGCGCAGGGCTGCGAACCAGGCCGTCTCCACCATGGCCACCTGCCGGCCCAGGGCCGCCAGCCGTCTTGCGACGTGCTCGCGCAGCACCGCCCAGGCGAAGCCGTGGAGGCTCGCCTCCTTCAGGGCCTGGCGCCACACCTTCAGCAGGAAGGTGAACACGTCGTCGACGACTTCCTCGGCGTCCTTGGGGTTTCCCAGCTGCAGGTGGGCGTAGCGCAGGTAGGCACGGTGCTGCTGGGAGTGGAAAGCGGTGAAGTCCACCGGTAGGACGCCGGCCAGTTCGCTGGAGACCGCCTGGTCCCCCGATGGATCGAATTCGCCTTCGCTCATACGCTCCCCCCCAGCTGTTCGTCGCCGCACGCGGGGGCGGCGGGGACCTCATGGTGGCGGGCGCGGGGAGCGGCACGGCGGCCGGCGGATGGTCCGCCGGTTCCCGTCCGTACCCCCGCACCCGGTAGGCGCATGGGCGCCCTGAACACATCGATGACGAGAGGACGGACAGTGATCACTAACAGCGCGAGGGCGGCCGTCTCGGCAACATTCACGTCGGCGCGGAACCTTTCAAGTGGATCATGAGCAACGGCGGCGTGCCTACCCCCGAACCGGCAGCCGTGGAGCACCAGGCGCTCCCATCACCACCCCATCGGAAAGCCGGCCCGATCGTGCAAGGCGGTCCCTGAAATTCTTTCGGAGCAAGCGCATCCGCACAGTCGCGCGCCCCGGTCCGCCCGCGCGCGCCCCGGCGTGCCCGCCGAGCGCCGCTTCCGCCGGCATGCGCCCGAACGGGCCCACTCCGCTGTTTCTGTCACACGATCGGATGTCGCTGCGGCCCGATCCGGTGGGACACGTCCCGACTCCCCTCCTCCCGGTGCCGGATGCCTGCAAGGTGGGTCCAGCTTTCGGCGCCCCGGCCCCTGGGCCCCGCGCGCCCGTCGAGGAGGAAGGGGCTGTACAGATGGCGTTCGCGAGGACCTTGCTGCCCGGCGTGCTCTGCCTGGCACTGACCGGTGCGCCCGCCGCGCTCCCGCACGCGGCGGCGGCCGTGCCCTACGACGGCCAGGCCGACCACGAGAGCGCGCTGTTCGGCCTGAAGGCGACGAACAACGCGGCGGCCCAGGAGTTCACGGTGGACAGCACCCGGCTCTCCCGGGTGAGCGTCTGGCTGGGCAGCGGGGCGGCGACGGGAACCGTGACCGCGCAGGTCCGCCGGGACCGCGCGGACGCGGGGTCGGTGATCGCCTCGACGACCCTGGACCTCGCGGCGCTCGGCGGCGCCGGCGCCGGCTGGGTCGAATTCCCGCTGAGCGCCGCCGTCACGGCGGGCGACACCTACTACCTGCACCTCCAGGCGAGCACCACGGAGAGCGGGCCGATCGCCTGGTACGGCACCACGCGCGCGGTGCCCGGCTCGTCGACCAGCTGGAACTACGACAGGGCGTACTGGGGTGGCTGGCACGCGTACACCTCCCGGCTCGCCTTCCACATCGATCCCACCGGCAGCGAGCGCTGCGGCGAGACCGAGCCCTGCTACGTACCGACCTCGGCCCTCGCCGCCCGGACATCGGGGTTGCTGACCAACCGGGTCGCCACCGAGGCCGTCCTGCCCTCCTTCGCCGTGGGCGCCTCCTACGTCGAGGGGAGCAACGTGCTGCGCCTGCCCTCCGGCCGGTGGCGGTACCTGCCCGACGGGGCCTCGGCGTCGACGGTGGTCGAGGCGGACGACCCGGGCGCGCTGGCGCAGGTCGAGGAGAGCCGCGCGTGGCTGGCGGCGGGCAGGGTGCCGGGGGCCACAGCCGCGCAGCGGGAAGCGTCGCGGCGCGCCCTGCTGTCGATGCGGGCGCTGCTGAAGCCCAACGGGGCCTTCGCGGCGGCGTGGGCGCCGGCGTGGGAGTACTCCTGGCCCCGCGACGGGGCGTTCGCGGCGGCCGCCTTCGCCGCCACCGGGCACGACGAGGAGGCGTACCGGATCCTGGGCTACGACGCGCTCACCCAACGGGCCGACGGGACCTGGGAGGCCCGTACCGAGCTGGACGGCAGCGGGCCGCCGGACGCGCGGAAGTGGCAGCTGGACGGCAACGGCTGGGTGCCCTGGGCGACTTGGCAGTGGTACCAGGCGGCGCCGGCCGACGGAAGGGACGAGCGGCTGCGCGCGCTCTACCCGATGGTGCGCGAGGCGGCCGACCACGCCGCTCGCTCCCTGGGCCCGGACGGGCTGCCTCCGGCGTCCCCGGACTACTGGGAACTGGACACGACGACGGCCAACATCGGGACCGCGGCTCCCCTGCTGGCCGGGCTCAACGCGGCGGCCGACCTGGCCGCGCGGCTGGGGACGACCGCGGACGCGGAGCGCTGGGGGGAGGCGGCCCGGCGGCTGTCCGCGGCGATCGCCACCTCCTTCGCCCCGTTGGGGTACCAGCGGACCGTCGACGGCGAGCACGGCCGCGACAGCGCGGTGGCGTTCATGGCGCCCCCGTTCAACGCCGCCCCGGCCGGTCTCGGCGAGGCGCTGGACTCCACCTACCGGGCGCTGCTGCTCCCGAACGGCGGCGTATCGCCCGGCAACGACCCCTCCTTCAGCTGGGGTTCGTACGCGTGGACGGCCAGCACCTCCTTCTTCGCGCTCGCCTGGGCCGGTACGGGTGAGCCGGCGAAGGCGGGCCGGGTGCTGGACTGGGTGCTGTCGAAGCGGAACGGGCTGGGCGAGCTCCCCGAAACGGTGAACGGGGCCGGCCTGCCGTCCGCCGTCGCGCCCCTGGGCTGGACGGACTCGTTGGTCGTACTGACCGCGCTGGCCCTCCAGGGTTCCGCGCAGCCCACTCCGCCGGCGGCACGGTCTTCAGCGGGGTGACCCCGGCCCGGTGCGGGGCGGGGCGGGGCGGGGCGGTGAAGTGCATCGACAGGAGGCGGGTCCTATGCGGGGCGGAACGATCGCGGTGGTCGGCGGGAGCATCGCGGGCTGCGCCGTCGCCACGGCGGCGGCACGGGCGGGCGCCGGTGAAGTGGTGGTACTGGAGCGTACGGGCGGGCGGCTGCAGGACCGCGGCGTCGGGCTGTGCATCCACGACGAGCGGGCGGCCGAGCTCGGCGCGAGCGGCGCGCTGCCCGAGGGGATCGCGGCACACCGACTGGAGCGGCGCCGTTGGGTGGTGCGCGACGATGCCCACGGGGCGGGCGGTCGGGTGATCTGGGAGCAACCCTTCCCCTTCTACTCCTACCACTGGGGCCTGCTCTGGCGAGGCCTTCGGGAGTCCGTTCCCGACTCGGTGGTCTACCGGCAGGGGGCGGCGGTGACGGGGGTCGCGGAAACCGGGGCCGCCGGCGTCGAGCTGCGGCTCGCGGGTGGGTCCGTCGAGCGGTACGACCTGGTCGTCGGAGCCGACGGGTACCGGTCGGTGGTACGCGCGGCGCTCTGTCCGGACACCCGGCCGCAGTACGCCGGTTACGTGTGCTGGCGCGGCAACGTCGACGCGGCGCGGCTCGCGGAGCTCGGCGGCCTCGCGGACTCGGCTCCGGAGGCGGTGACCACGGTCTGCTTCCCGGGCGGTTCCTGTGTCATCTACCGGATTCCCGGGCCGACCGGACCCCGGGTGAACTGGGTGCTCTACGCGTCTGCGCCGCAGGACGGGCAGCTGCGCCAGGGCGATCCGACGAGTTTCCCGCCGGGCGGCCTCACTCCCGAGCTGGCCGAGCATCTGGCGGCGTTGCTCGATCGCGAGTTCCCGCCGTACTGGGGGCGGGCGCTCGCGCTGACCGGGCCGGCGGACACCTTCGTCCAGCCGATCTACGACGTGGAGGCCACGCGCACCGCGGGCGACCGGCTGCTGCTCGCGGGGGACGCGGCGAGCGTCGTACGCCCGCACAACACGAGCGGCGCCGCGAAGGCCCTCCAGGACGCCACCGCCCTCGCCGACGGCTGGCGCAGCAGCGGTTCCTTCGAGGAACTGCTGCGCGGCTACGAGGAGACCCGTGGCGCCGCCGGACGGGAGTTGGTCGCGCTGGCCCGCCGGCTGGGCCACGCCCAGGTCGAGCGGACCCCGGCCTGGGCGGGCATGGACAGCGACGCGATGGAGGCCTGGTGGCGGGGCCAACTCGGCGGGGCCCCCGGTATCGGGGGCCGCGCCATGACCTCGTAGGGCCAGGACCCGGAGTCCCTCGGACCGTGAGCCCCTCGGACGCTGGGCGCCTCGGACGCTGAGTCCCTCGGACGCTGGGCGCCTCGGACGCTGAGTCCCTCGGACCCTGGGCCCCTCGGATGCTGAGTGCCTCGGACCCTGAGCGCCTCAGCGGTCCTTGGTGGTGTTGCTGGTGATCGTCCCGTCGGTGCCGGACACGGTGACCGCGTGCCGGACCCCGTCCGAACCGATGACCACGGCCAGCCAGGCGCTGCCGCCGCCCTCCTGCGCGACCGCGCGCAGACCCGCCACCTTCCCGCCCGGTACGGCCGCGGCGGCCTTCTCGGCCGCCTCGCCGATGGCCAGGGAGGGGATGGGTGCGGGCGCCGGGGCCTCCTTGGCAAAGCCGCCTCGCCCCTCGGCGCCACCGGGACGGCCCGGCTCCCCCGGGGACTTGGAACCCGCGGGACGGCCGGGCCCGGCCTGCTCCCGGTCGTGCCGCGGCTCGGCGGCGTGCGGGCCGCCCCGCAGGCCGCCCTCGGGGCCCGGTCCGGCCCAGGCCATGTGCGGACCCCGCTCGACGCGCATGTGGCGGTCGTGGTGTCCGGCCGCGGCCACCGCCGCCACTCCGCCGACGACCACCACCGCGACGGCGCCCGCCGCCACCCAGCGGGCGCGCTTGCCGCCGGGGACGAGGCGGCCCAGGGCCGCGGACTTGCGGGACCCGGCCTCGGGGGCGGTCGCCGGTGTGGTCACGGCGGCGGTCTCGGGCTGCTCGGACGGCGGGACAGAATCAGACATACAGGCACTCCTCAGGACAACCGGGCGCGGTGCGGCGCGGCTCGTTCCCGAGCATGCTGAGCGGAACCTGAAGCCCCGCTGAAGCCACCTGAAGACCTCTTCAGCCAACCGCGGAGCGGTCCTGAGATCCTGTCCGACATGCGCGTACTGGTGGTGGAGGACGAACGGCGGCTCGCCGTGGCCCTGCAGCGAGGGCTGCAGTCGGAGGGGTTCTCGGTGGATGTGGCCCACGACGGGACCCAGGGTCTGTGGATGGCCACGGAGCACGACTACGACCTCATCGTGCTGGACATCATGCTGCCCGGACTGAACGGGTACCGGGTGTGCGCGAAGCTGCGCGCGGCCGGGAACGAGTCGGGGATCCTGATGCTCACGGCGAAGGACGGCGAGTACGACGAGGCGGAGGCCCTCGACACCGGCGCCGACGACTTCCTGTCCAAGCCGTTCTCCTACCTCGTCCTCGTCGCCCGACTGCGCGCGCTCGGCCGACGTACGGGCCGCCGACGACCGCAGGTGATGCGGTTCGGCGATCTGCTGCTCGACCCCGCCCGGCACTCCTGTTCACGTGGCGGCACGGAGATCCGGCTGACGGCGCGGGAGTTCGCGGTTCTGGAGTACCTGGCCCGACGCGCGGGCGAGGTCGTGCCCAAGCGGGACATATTGGAACAGGTCTGGGACAGCGCCTTCGACGGCGATCCCAACGTGGTCGAGGTCCATGTCAGCGCCGTCCGACGCAAGATCGACGCACCGTTCGGCCGCGCCGCGGTGGAGACCGTACGCGGAGCAGGTTATCGACTGGCGGCCGACGGTGGCTGAGGCCATGGCCGAACACCCCGGCCCGCGCGAGCGCGACCCGGACGGCGACGGCGAGCGCGAGGGTGACCGCGACCGGGAGAGTGACCTTGAGCGCGTGCGCGCCGCCCTGCGCGCGGTCCCGGGCGCGATCCTGCGCCGGTGGCCGGTGCTGCGGCGACTGTGGCCGACCACGGTACGGGCGCGGGCGACCGTCGGCGCCAGTGCGGTGGTCGCCGTGGCCTTGGCGCTCGCCTCGTTCGCCCTGCTCGGGCTGCTGGAGGCGAACCTGCTCCGCAACGCGGAGAACGACGCCCGGCGCCAGGCCGAGACGGTGGCGCAGCTCGCCGCCGCCGGGAAGCTGGGCCGCGCACGGCCGCCGGTCCGCGGCATCGACTTCGTGCAGGTGGTGGGCGCCGACGGGCGCGTCCTGTTCGCCAGCCCGAACCTGGCCGGGGTGCCCGCCTTCCCGCCGACCGTTCCCGGCGTTCCGGGAACCCGGTTCCACACGTGGCGGGTCCGCCCGCTGGACGGTGAGTACCGACAGCGGGTCGTGCAGGTCGTCACGGAGACCCCGGACGGCATGGCCACCGTCTACGCCGGCGCCTCCCTGCGGGACGCCGACGCGGCCGACGACACGACCACCGCCGCTCTCGTCATCGGCATGCCCCTGCTGCTGGCCACCGTCGCCCTCGTGACCTGGCGGGTCACCGGCCATGCGCTGCGGCCGGTGGAGGAGATCCGGGCGGAGGTCGCCGAGATCTCCGACCGCGGCCTGCACCGCCGGGTGCCGGTGCCCGCCACGCACGACGAGGTCGCCCGGCTGGCCGAGACCATGAACGCCACCCTCGACCGGCTGGAGGCCTCGGGGATCCGCCAGCAGCAGTTCATCGCCGACGCCTCCCACGAACTGCGCAGCCCCATCACGGTCCTGCGCACCCAGTTGGAGGTGGCGCTGGCCGTCCAGGACCCGGAGCTGTGGCCCGAGCTGATCTCGGGGGCCCTGGAGGACATCGAACGGCTCCAGCACCTCACGGCCGACCTGCTGCTGCTCGCCCGGATCGACGCGGCCCAGCCGGTGGTCGCGGCCCCGCTGGACCTGACCGGTCTCGTGCGCGAGGTGGTGGAGGGCCGACTCGGCGACCGGGTCCCCGTACGGCTGCGTCTGGAACCCGATGTCGAGGTCACCGCCGGCGCGCTGTGGCTCGGCCGCATCGTCACGAACCTCGTCGACAACGCACAGCGTTACGCCGATGGACGCGTGGACGTCACCCTGCGCACCACGAACGGCACGCGGCCTGGTACCGCGGTGCTGGAGGTGGTCGACGACGGTCCCGGTATCCCGGTCGCCGACCGGGAGCGGATCTTCGAACGCTTCACGCGCCTCGACGACTCGCGCAGCCGCGACCACGGCGGCGCCGGCCTGGGCCTCGCCATCGCCCGCGATCTGAGCACCCACCACGGCGGCACCCTGACGGCCGAGGGCGGCGCGGGCGGCGCGGGCGGCGCCGAGGGTGCGCGGCTGGTCCTGCGCCTGCCGACGACTCCCCGGCGCTGACGGGGCCGGGCCGGACGGGGGTTGCCGGCGTGGACCGGGCCGGTGGCCCCGGGCGCCGCGCCCCACTCACCCGTTGACGAACAGGAGGTCCTCGCTGGGGTGGGTCATCCGCAGGACCTGATCCTGCGAGATCTCGACCACCCGGTGCAGACCCATGAGCTCTTCGCCGTCCGGCAGGATGCGGAACTTGTCCCCGGCCCCGGCCAGGAAGGCGCGGAAACCCGCCAGTGAGCGATTCTCGGGGGCCGCGTCGAAGTAGTCCTTCAGCCGACGGAACAGCTTGGGGAGGATCACCACACCGGTGTCGTCCGTGATCGAGGAGATGCCGTCGATCTCGGCCCCTTCCACGGTCACGTCCTTCGCCCACAACCCCTTCGGCGGCGTGGCCTCCTTCGCCTCCACGGCGGCGGCCCTGAGCACCTCCCGCAGGTCCGCGGACAGGCCGTCGTAGAAGGTCGGGTAGGCCAGGCCGCTCTTGAGCAGGTGGTGATTGGCGGTCCGCTCCAGCCTCTCCTTGTCGACGTCGATCCGGTAGCCGCTGTAGGCGGGCGGGACACCGCGGCCGACCAGGGCCACACAGCGGCCGAACATGTCGGTGCCACTGGTGAGGATGTAGCCGGGCACCTTGTCGGGGACCGTGGTGACCGTCTCGTCGTCGTGCCGCTCGATGCTGGTGAAGCGGAGCCAGGTCAGCAGCGCGTCGGCGGCCTCGTGGGCGAACTTCCGCGGCTGGCGCCGCTCCGGCCCGTAGCTGCCGTTGGTGTAGTGGGTCTCCAGTGCGTCGATGCCCTCCAGGCGTACGGAGGCGCGTCCGTCCGCCTTGGGCAGGACCCCGGTGCACCCGGGCACGAGACGCCAGTCGGCCACGTCGTCCGGGATGAAGGGGATGGTGTCCCCGTCCGGTTTGGTTCCGCCGTTCACCCGGAACGACCCTCTGATCAGCAACATGGACACGACGACTCCCACGGACGCAACCGAGCGATTACTTTCAGTAGCAGTACATCACTCACCGTACACGCCCCGTCCGACATCTCGGCTCTCGACCGCCTGCGGAGCGCACACGGCTCACGGACATCACCCGCGCACACCGCCGCGTCGCCGCACCGCCGCCGGTGACGCGGCGTCAACTCCCGCCCCTTGGGGGCCCGGAAAACCCGGTGCCCCGGCCGCATGCGATCACTAGACTCGGCGTACGCGCTGCCGACAGGGCATCGCGCGCCTCATGCCGAGTGAAGAGAAGGGGAGCCGGGCCATGCGCACACACCGCACCGCCGCCTCCGCTCCCCCGACCCGGTACGACGTGATCCCGGTGTCTCGTAGCGCGCGGTGCCGGCTGCGCGGCCGTCACCGTATGCCCGTGACCCCCTTCTAGGGTTCCGTCCGTCCCCTCCTGCCTCCCGCACGCCGGTGAGCACTCCAGCGCGCCGGCGCGTGGGCCCGTACGTCCTCCTGCCGGACTCCTGCCCGACTCCTTCCGGACCGGGCGGCGACGCCGCTCCGCGCGGCGCCGCCGGACTCCGCACGCGGGACCGAGGACCGAGAACCAGGGGCCCGGGGACCCAGGACCGGAGCAGGTTTCCGGGAATCGCGCCGCCCTCTTCCTCAGCACACTCGAAAGGCCTCGGGCCATGCGCGCCAACAGGCAGCCCCGCACCACCTCTTCCCTCACCGCCGTCCGCAACCTGGGCATCCTCGCCCACGTCGACGCCGGCAAGACCACCATCACCGAACGGATCCTCTTCGCGACCGGTGCCATCCACAAGCGGGGCGAGGTGCATCACGGCACCACCGTCACCGACCACGACCCTCAGGAACGCGACCGCGGCATCACCATCTTCGCCGCGGCCGTGAGCTGCGCCTGGGGCGGCCATCGCGTCAACCTGATCGACACCCCGGGACACGTCGACTTCTCCGACGAGGTCGAGCGTTCCCTGCGGGTGCTGGACGGGGCGGTCGCGGTGTTCGACGCCGTCGCCGGGGTCGAACCGCAGAGCGAGACGGTGTGGCGGCAGGCCGACCGGCACGGTGTGCCGCGGATCGCGTTCGTCAACAAGCTGGACCGGGCGGGCGCCGACCTCGACACGGCCGTCGCCTCCATCCGCGGGCGCCTGGGCGTCGTACCCCTGGTGGTACAGCTGCCGATCGGGGCCGAGAACTCGTTCTCCGGCGTCGTCGACCTGCTGTCGATGCGCGCCCTGCACTGGCGGACCGGCGCCGACGGCTACCAGGTCGGACCGGTCCCCGAGCCCCTGCGCGAGGAAGCGGCCCGGCGTCGCCGACTCCTGGAGGAGACCGTGGCGGAGCTGCACGCGGACGCACTGGAGGAGTTCTGCTCGGCCTCCGCCCTGACGGAACGCACCCTGGTGCGGGCCCTGCGGGAGCTGACGCTGCGCGGCGACGGTGTCGTGGTGCTGTGCGGATCGGCGTACCGCAACCGCGGGATCGAGCCGCTGCTGGACGCGGTCCTCGCCTACCTGCCGTCGCCCGCCGACATGCCTCCGGTACGGGGCTTGGTGGAGGACGGCGTGGAGCAGGACCGCGCCCCCGACCCGGCGGAGCCGTTCACGGCCCTCGCCTTCAAGGTGACGGCCACGGCCACCGGGCGGCTCACCTACCTACGGGTCTACGCGGGCACCCTGCGCAAGGGCGCGACGGTACTGGACGCGGCCACGGGCCGTACGGAGCGGGTCGGCCGGATCCTGCGGGTCCAGGCCGACCGGCACGAGGAACGGGAGGAGGCGGTGGCCGGTGACATCGTCGCGGTGATCGGGCTGAAGGCCGCCCGGGCGGGCACGACCCTGTGCGCGCCGGGCGCCCCGCTGGTCCTCGAACCGCCGTCGGTGGCCGAACCGGTGGTGTCGGTAGCCGTCGAGGCCCGGTCGGGCGGCGACACGGGCCGGCTCTCGGCGGCGCTGGCCCGGCTCGCCGAGGAGGACCCGTCGCTGGTGGTGCGGTCCGACGCGGAGAGCGGCCAGACCGTGCTGTCGGGGATGGGCGAGCTGCATCTGGAGGTGGCGGTGGAGAAGATCCGCAGCGGCCACGGGGTGGAGGTCGTCGTCGGCCGGCCGCGGGTCTCCTACCGGGAGACCGTCGTACGCGGGGTCGACGGCCTCGTCCACCGGCACGTCAAACAGGACGGTGGCGCGGGCCAGTTCGCGCACGTCGTCCTCGACGTCGAGCCGCTGGAGGAACCGTGCTTCGAATTCCGGTCGACGGTCGTCGGCGGACGCGTACCGCAGGAGTACGCGCGCGCCGTGGAGGCCGGCTGCCGGGACGCGCTCACCGAGGGCCCGCTCGGCGGGTTCCCGGTGACGGGGCTACGGGTCACGCTCACCGACGGGGCGACCCACTCCAAGGACTCCTCGGAGATGGCGTTCCGCGCGGCGGGTCGATTCGGGCTGCGCGAGGCCCTGCGGCTGAGCACGATGGAGCTCCTGGAACCGCTCGTCGAGGTCACGGTGACGGTTCCGGAGGACGGTGTCGGTGGCGTTCTGGGTGATCTCGCCGCCCGCCGCGGCCGGGTCAGCGGGTCCACCGCCGAGGCGGGAACCGCGGTGATCACGGCGGCTGTACCGCTGGCCGAGCTGTTCGGCTACGCGTCCCGGCTGCGCGGCCGGACGCAGGGCCGGGGCACCTTCACCACCCGGCCGGCCGGTCTCGCACCGGTTCCGGCCTCGGTCGCGGCGGCCCTGCCCGCCCGGTGACGGCGGGTTGAACGCCCGCCCCGTCCCCGTTCGTCGGGGGCGGGGCGGGCTCGCCCGCGCCACCGGACACCCCTAAGCTGCGGATTCGGCGGTACTCGCAGACAGACAAGGTGACCATGTTCGAGCCGGTGCAGGACAATCCCTACCCCGACAGCCACGTCCTCGGTGAGGGCCCCGAGCCGCACCCGCAGCTTCGGCCCGTGCTGCACCTGCTGGGACGTTGGCACGGCCGGGGTCGGGGCGAGTACCCGACCCTCGAGCAGGACTTCCGCTACGAGCAGGAGATCACCTTCAGCCACGACGGCCGCCCCTTCCTGCGTTACGAGGCACGCGCGTGGCTCATCGACGCGTCCGGGGCGCCGGTGCGGCCAGCCGGCCGTGAGGCCGGGTGGTGGCGGTTGACTCCCGACGCCGGACTGGAGGTCGTGCTGGCCCACCCCACCGGCATCGTGGAGACGTACGTCGGGCGGGTGTCCGGTCCGGAGGTGGAGATCGAGACCAAGGACGTGGCGTTGACGCCGTTGGCCAAGGAGGTCACCGGCACGCGGCGGCACTACACGGTCGAGAACGGCGAGATGACGGTGGTGCACGACATGGCCGCCGTCGGACAGCCGCTGCAGCACCACCTCACGACGCACCTGCGACGGCGCCCGTCCTAGGCCGCCCCGTCCTGGACCGGGCGGGCGCGGGGGCCGGGCGGTCAGGGGCGGGCACGGCTGCTCCGGGCCGGGGGGAGATCACCCGGGTGCCCCGGCACGGCTGCGGGTGCCGCGGCCCGTGCCGACGCATAGTCGGTGGCAGGCCGGAGTCGACGGCCGCGACCGTGGGGAGTGACCGTGGTGGATGTGGAACGACGCTCCGCGCTGGCGGGCCTGCTGTGCGCGGGGTCGGCTGGGCTCGCCGGCTTCGCCTCCTCCTCCCCGGCCGCCGCGGCTGCGGCCGCGCCGGCGCCGGCGCGCCCCGCCCGGCCGGCCGCGGGTCCCCGCCCGCCGGCTTCGCTGCTGGGCGACGAGATCCGCCGGCTGCCCACCTCCCGCAAGGTGCTGGCTCTCACCTTCAACGCCGCCTGGGACGTGGACGGGATCGACACGGTGCTGGCCGAACTGCGCCGGCGGAGGCTGCCCGCCACCTTCTTCCCGACCGGCACGTTCGCCGAGGCCCGGCCCGCGGCCGTGCGCTCCATCGCCGACGCGGGGCACGGACTCGGCAACCACTCGTACAGCCACCCCTACTTCAGAAATCTGAGCACCACCGAGCGGGGCGACGAGGTACGCGCCGCCGACGAGGCCATCCGGGCGGCGGCCGGGACCGAGCCCTTGCCGTTCTTCCGTTTCCCCTACAGCGCCACCACCCCCGACGCCATCGCGGACGTCAACGACCTGGGCTACGCGGCGATCGAGTTCAGCGCCGACACGAACGGCTACCTCGGCCCGCAGGGCGGCATGAGCGTCGACAAGGCCGTCGAACGGGCCGTCGACGCCTTCGCGCCCGGGGCGATCATCCAGATGCACGTCGGCAGCAACGGCGCCGGTGTCGTCCTCGACGCCGAAGCCCTTCCCCTGATCGTCGACGCCGCCGTGGCCGACGGCTACGAGGTCGTCGACCTGCGCCAGTTCCTCGTAGCCTCGGCGCAGAGGTAGCTCCGGGTCCCCAACCCTTATGCAGGCGACGTCCGTTGCCCGGTCGATTATCGTCCGACTCGGCACTGACGGATCGGACCACGGGGATGTACGGGTGAGCGAGAAGGAAGTTCTGGCGCAGCGCTTCGAAGAGCACCGCTCGCACCTGCGGGCGGTGGCCTATCGGATGCTGGGTTCGCTCAGCGAGGCGGAGGACGCGGTACAGGAGGCCTGGTTCAAACTGAACCGCTCCGACGCGGCCGCGGTGGAGAACCTGGGCGGCTGGCTGACCACCGTGGTCGGCCGGGTGTGTCTGGACATGCTGCGCTCACGCGGCACCCGGCGCGAGGATCCCCTGCACGACCAGGACGGGCAGGTCCGCCTTCCGGACCCGATCGTCAGCCGCGCGGACGGGCTCGACCCCGAGCAGGAGATCCTGCTGGCCGACTCGGTCGGCATCGCGCTGATGGTCGTCCTGGACACCCTCGCCCCCGCGGAGCGACTGTCGTTCGTCCTGCACGACCTGTTCGCCGTGCCGTTCGACGAGATCGCCACCGTGCTGGGGCGTTCCGCCGCCACGACCCGGCAGCTCGCGAGCCGGGCCCGCCGGCGCGTCCAGGGCGCGGCGCCCGCCCCGGACCCCGACCGGTCCCGCCTGCGCGCGATCGTCGACGCCTTCCTCGCCGCCTCGCGCGGCGGCGACTTCGACGCCCTCGTCGCGGTCCTCGACCCCGATGTGGTGGCCCGCTCCGACGGCGGCACGCTCCGTCCCACGCTGCTCCGGCGCGGCGCCGCCGAGGTCGCCTCCCAGGCGATCACCTTCGCCCGGTTCGCGGAGGCCGCGCACCCGGCACTGGTCAACGGAGTTCCCGGGGTGGTGGCGATGGCGGACGGTCGGGCGCTGTCCGTCATGGCATTCACCTTCCAGGACGGCCGGATCACCGCACTCGACATCCTCACCGACCCGGAGCGTCTGGCCCGGATCGACCTGAGCATCGTCCAGGGCGGCTAGGCCGTCTCTTTCCGATCTCGTCGGCCGAGCCCGCGTCGTCCGGTGTCGGGCAGCGCGGGCCGGCAAGGCCCGGAGCATTCGACCTGGTTCCGACCGGGCACGCCCTACCGGGCCGGGTCCGGTCGGGACCGGCCCCGTACCCGCTGCGCTCGGACGGTCGGTCCACAGGGCCCGCGAACAGTCGCAGCCACTGCTTCAGCCCCTCCAGGGTCCGCTCGGTCGCAGTCGACAGCAGTTCCGTCGGTCCGTCGGACCACGCATCACGCCCGCAGGCACGTCACCGTCGACGAGGCGGCCCGCCTCGTCATCGGCGGCACGCGCCGAGAAGCCCGTCGTGACGGACACCTCGTCGACCCTGGGTGAACCGCGGGCCGACCACCCGCGCCTGCGGGACCGACCGACACCTTTCGGTCGAACTCACCCGACCTCGCACCGCCTTCAGCGGGGCTCCGGCGTGTGCCGGCGCGTTCCGGCGCGCTCCGCGGCCACCGCACCTCACGGGTCGTGACCGAGGCAATTCAGCAGGTAGTAATTAGGTGAATTCCTGACTGAATTCCCGTCAACAAGCCTCCGGTTCATATCTCGATTTGATAACAACCCGCCAGGAAAGGACTGGACCATTAGGATGCGACGCGCGTAACTCCCCTGCGGTTAATGACAGTTGAGTGTTCGTCAAATCGTGCCGACAGGTAACGGAATGATTTCCCGGTGCACGCCCCCGTTTGTCCGAATTCTCCTCGGCATTCGTCTGGCAGGCTTCCGCGCACCCAGTCTTCCGACAACGATTTGAGGTGCCCATGACAGGACGTCGCAGACGGCCTGCCGCCGCCGCCGACCACCGTCGCAAACCGCGGCGGTTGATACTCGCCACTGCCGCCACGGCAGCGGCGGGGCTGATAGCCGCAGGCATCGCCTACTCAGGAATCGGCGACGGCGCCCAGGCTGCCGCGCCCGTGGTGGAGGCCGCCGCCGAGGCGCCCGCCGCCGCGCCGGCGCGTGACCAGGAGCCGGAACCGATCGCCGCCGCGCCCGCGAACGAGACCGCGAGCGGCATGATCTACGACGGCCTCCAGGCCGCGCCGAAGGGCGACCGGTGCGTGGGTGTCTACCGCACCGACACCGGGCTGTGCACCCACGGCCCCGACGCCCCGCCCAAGGGCGTCGACATCACGAAGGACATCGCGCCCGCGGTCAAGGAGACGGCTCCGGCAGCCGATCCGGCCCGCCCCGCCGCCGATGACCCGGCCAGCAAGGAAAGCGGCGGGCGTCCTCAGGACGCGCCCGCGGCCGACGCGTCGACGGCCACCAAGGCCTCCGCACCCGAACCCGCGGCCGCCGCCGGCAGCCAGAACGTCGCCGCCGGCCCCGCCGGCCAGACCGTCCAGTGCGACGGCGACGGCAGCACCGGCAACCGCGTGCAGGTCGTCTACGTCCACGCCCCCGGCAAGGACCGCTACTCCGAGTACGTCGCCTCGTTCCGCAAGTGGGCGGCCGACGCCGACCTCATCTACTCGACGAGCGCCAAGGAGACCGGCGGAGTACGTCACATCCGCTATGTGACGGCCGCCGACTGCACCCCCACCGTGCTCAACATCGAGCTCCCGGCCTCGGCCCTGGCCGAGTTCAGCGCCACGAACAACGCGCTCGCCGGCAAGGGCCTCGACCGTCGTGACCGCAAGTACATGATCTTCGCCGACACCCAGGTCTACTGCGGCATCGGCACCTTCGCGGGCGACGAGCGGCCCGGCCAGGCCAACCAGAGCAACTTCGGCCCGTCCTACGGACGCACCGACTCCGGTTGCTGGGGCGGTCACACCGCCGCGCACGAACTCGGCCACAACCTGGGCGCGGTCAACAACAGCGCCCCGAACACCAGCCGTGGCGCGCACTGCACGGACGAGTACGACGTCATGTGCTACTCGGACACCCCGTACTACCCCCAGATGCGCAACGTCTGCACCAACCAGGCTGCCGAGAACATCCTGGACTGCAACCACGACGACTACTTCCACACCAGTCCCAAGGCCGGAAGCTACCTGGCCACGCACTGGAACATCGCCGACAACCAGTTCCTGATGAAGACCCAGGGCGGCGGCGGCACGGACCCGGGTCCGAACCCGAACCCGACGCCCACCAAGAAGCCCACGCCGACGCCGACCAAGAAGCCCACCGGCGGCCCGACCGTGACGGCGGCGCAGATCCAGTCCAACTCGGTCGTGGTGAGCTGGCCCAAGGTCGACGGCGCCTCCTGGTACGCGGTGCAGCTGAACGGCAAGCACCTGACGTGGGTCCAGTCCCAGGTGCTCCGCATCTACAACCTGCAGCCCGGCACCGCCTACAAGGTGACCGTCTCGGTCCGCGACAGCGCCGGCCGTGACAGCGGCCCCGGCAAGGCCGCGTCCTTCCGTACGACGGGCGCGGGCGGCGGCACGACCACCCCGGGCACCAAGTACGTGCTCGGCAACGGCAGCACCGGCATGGCGGCGGAGGTCTGGGGCGGCCGCACCGCCGACGGCACCGTCCTCGTCGGTGGCCGCACCAACGGCTACGCCCAGCAGCAGTGGTACTTCGACGACGCGGGCAACGGCCAGGTGCGCATCAAGTCCGTGGCCTCGGGCAAGTGCCTCCAGCCGGGCGGCACCCCCGCCGCGGGCATGTGGGTCTCCCAGCAGCCCTGCGGCAACGGCAACAAGGCGCAGGCCTGGAAGCTGACCTCGCGCGGTGGCGCGGTGACCGTGACGGACGCGAGCGGCGGCTTCGCCCTCACCGTCAGCAACCGCCCCTACTACGGGTACTGGCTGCTCGACCTCCAGCGTGCGGACGGCCGCGCGACGCAGGCCTGGACCCTGCAGAAGTCCGGCTGATCACTGCCACGGCGCAGCATTTCTGACGCCCTGACGGCGTGAACCCACCCCGGCGGACGGCCGCATCGAGCGGCCGTCCGCCGGTACCCCTCATCTTGACCGGAGCACCCCGACGATGCGCATTCGAATCGTTTTCTCGGCCGCCCTGGCCGCACTCGGCCTCATGTTCTGGCTCCCCGTCGCGGCCCACGCCCACGGTGACACCGTGAAGGTGGTGGTGACAGGGCAACGGGAGGGTCGTGTCACCGCCGACGTCACCTGGGAGAACGACGGGGACGCCATCGACGAGGCCGTCGCCGCGACCGTGAACGCGGTCAGCGTCGACGGCTCCCGCACCATGGGGCCCTGGCGCCTGGTCCGCGATGCCGCCGCGGCGCCCGCGGGCTGGACCACGGCCGAGGCGCTGCCTCCGGGTTCGTGGAAGGTGAGCGTCGACGTGGGCTTCCCGTCCCTGGGACACGGCGAACTCGAGGTGGCCGTACCCGTGGTGGACCCGGCTCCGGCTCCGGCCACCCCCACCCCGGTCGCCTCCGCGGCTGCTCCGGTCCCGTCGGCCGCCGCGCCGGTGTCCTCGTCGGCGTCCGCCGCGGCCCCGGCCGCCTCGTCGGCGCAGGGCGCCACCGAACAGGCCGCCGACACCGGGGGGTACGCCGTCTGGTGGACGACGGCGGGTGTGGCGGTGACCGCCGTGGCCGGCGCGGCCGTGGGTCTCCTGCTCCGCCGCCGCCGGCGCGTACGGCTCGACCGTCTCAACTAGACCCGGGCCGGGAGGGTCCGCGACCTTACCGGCCCCCGCTCCGGCCCCGTGGACGGGGCCGGAGCGCTACGGCGTGTCCCGGCGGCCCGCGGCCACCGCGGCCACGACCGCCTCGGCGAAGCGCTGCAGCCCCTGCGGGTTGATGCTCAGGAACAGATTCGGCTCGATGAGCTCCAGCTCCATGAGCACGGGTTCCCGGGCCTCGTTCAACGCCAGGTCCACGCGGGCGAACAGCAGCTCACCCGGAGCCGGGACCGCGGCCAGCGCCGCCCGTGCTGTACGGAGCTCCGCCTCCGAAGGCAGGTAAGGGGTGGCGCCGGGGTGCGGCACCCGGAAGTTGTCGATCAGCCCCGCCTCCGTCAACAGGGCCTGCTTGCGGATCGCGTGGCTGAAGGTGCCGGCGAAGAAGATCAGCGCCCGCTCCCCCTCCTCCACCAGCGGCAGATACGGCTGGACGATCACCGTACGGCCCTGGTCGAGCAGCATGCGCGCATGCCGCTCGGCGTCCGCCCGGCGTCCGGGCTCGTACCGCGCGGTGTCGCGCGCTCCCGAGGAGACGGCCGGCTTGACCACCACCCCGTGCGGCCCGTCGAAGTCCGCCGCATCGCGGCGATCGCCCGGGTCGACAACCCGGGTCGGTACGACGGGGACCCCACGCGCGGCCAGTTCCAGCAGATAGCGCTTGTCGCTGTTCCAGCGCACCAGCGGCGCCGGATTCCACAGCCGGGTGACCTCGGCCGCCCTGTCCGCCCAGGCCAGGAACTCGGCCGGCCGGTTCGCGTAGTCCCAGGTCGACCGGATGACCACGAGGTCGTAGCCGTCCCAGCGCGCCGATTCGGCGTCCCAGGCCACCGCCTGCGCGGACAGGCCTGCGGCGCGCAACGCCTCCAGGATCAGCGGGAGATCCGCGTCCTGGTCGGCGCCGCCCTCGCTCGTCACGACCGCGATCCTCGCCGTACCCATGCAGGTCTCCCGTCCTCGCTCCGCGGACCGCCCGGTGCGGTCGCCCCCGGACGATCACTGTTCCACATGCGGCGCGGCGGGAACCCGGCCGCCCGATCATGCGTCGTACCCGAGGTGGAAGAAGGTCCGAGGCATTCAGGTGAGGCTCCGACGGCGCCGACCGTGGCGGGGAGCGGCGCGCGACGCGCCGCCCGGTGGCGCTGGGGCGCCGACGCCCGGGGCCGTACGCGCTGGACGCGCGGGCGCGTCCTCGCGGGGCTCGCCGTACTGAGCGCCGCGCTGCTGGTGTTCCACTCCGCGGTCCCCAACACGGTGGGTCGGCTGGGCAGTGCGCTGGAGGCGTTCCTGCCCTGGCTCGGCCTCGCGGTTCCGGTCCTGCTCGTCTCGGCGCTGGTGCGCCGCTCGGTTACGGCCCTGGTGGCCGTCCTGCTGCCCGCCGCCGCGTGGGCGGGCCTCTTCGGCGAACTGCTGCTGCCGGCGGACCGCGACGGGCACGACATCACGGCCCTCCAACACAATGTGAGCGACGAGAACCCAAACCCCACGGGCACGGCGCGCGCCCTGATCGGTGGCGCCCCGGATCTCATCGCCCTGGAGGAGTTGACGCCCTCGGCGCTACCGGCCTACGAGGCGACGCTGGCGGCCGCGTACCCGTACCACGCGGTGGAGGGCACGGTCGGGCTCTGGTCCAGGCATCCGCTCACCGACGTCCGCCGCGTGGACATCCGGCCCGCCGGTATCGGGGAGGGCTGGGACCGTGGCCTGCGCTGCGGTGTGCTCACGCCACAGGGTGAGATCGCGGTGTACGTGGCGCACCTGCCGTCGGTCCGTTTCCGGGCGAGCGGATTCGGCTCGGGCCCGCGGGACGAGAGCGCGCGGCTGTTGGGTGCGGCCGTCGCCGCCGAGAAGCTGGGGCGGGTGATCCTGCTCGGTGACCTCAACAGCACGGTGGACGACCGGGGTCTCGCCCCGCTGACCTCCCGGTTGGCCGCGCCGCGTAGGGGGCTGGCCCTGAGCTGGCCCGCGGCCCTCCCGGTCGCCCGGATCGACCAGATCCTGACCCGTTCGGCGACCGCCGCCGAGGCCTGGACGTTGCCCGCCACCGGCAGCGATCACCTGCCGGTGGCCGCCCGCATCAGGTTCGACGACTCATAGCCGGATGGCGACCTTGCCGCGCACGTGGCCGTCGCGGAGGTAGCGGATGGCGTCGGGTACCTCGGCGAGCGGGTATATCCGGTCGAGGGCGGGTGTCACCGAACCGGCCTCGATGAGTTCGGTGAGGGCTTCGAGGTCGCGGCTGCGGACCAAAGTGCCGTGGGCGCGCAGTCGGTGGCCGACGAAGGGCGACAGCAGCATCGCGCCCAGCTGCCGCTGGTTGCCGCCGATCCAGTTGCCGCCGCCCTCCCCGCCGACGATGGCGAGGGTTCCGCGCGGGGTGAGGGCGCGGCGCAGCCGGGCGATGGGCCGGTTGCCGGCGATGTCCAGGATGACGTCGTAGCGGCGGCTGCCGTCGACGGGATCCTCCTGCGTGTAGTCGAGCACCTCGTCGGCGCCGAGGGAGCGGACCAGGTCGGTCTTGGCGGTGCTGCACACTCCGGTGACGTGGGCGCCGTAGGCCTTGGCCACCTGGACGGTGAAGCTGCCCACGCCCCCCGAGGCGCCGAGGACCAGGACGCGCTGACCGGCCTTGACCTGTCCGCTGTCCCGTACGGCGCCGAGCGCGGTGCACGCGGAGACGGGCACCGCCGCGGCCTGTTCGAAACCGAGGCCGGCCGGCTTGGGTGCGAGGGTGCCCTCCTTGGCGCGGGCGTACTCGGCGAACGACCCCGAGCAGTTGCCGTACACCTCGTCGCCCGGCCGGAAGCGGGTGACGTCCGGGCCGACGGCCTCGACCACCCCGGCGACGTCCATGCCGCGGACGCGGGTCCTGGGTCTGCGCAGGCCGGACACGGCGCGGACCGCGTAGGGCTTGCCCGCCATGAGGTGCCAGACGCCTTGGTCGACGCCGGCGGCGTGCACCCGTACGAGGACCTCGCCCCGGCGCGGAACCGGTCGCTCCACGTCTTCCGTCCGCAGGACCTCGGGCGGTCCGTAGATGTCCTGGACGATGGCCTTCATGAGTCGTCTCCCTCGGTGGTGGTGTACTGGAACACGGTGTCGAGCGGTACCGCGAACACGCGGGCGATCTCGAAGGCCTTCTCCAGGGAAGGCGAGTAGCGGCCCTGCTCGATGGCGATGACGGTCTGGCGGGTCACGCCGATCTGGCGGGCCAGCTCGGCCTGGGTCATCTCGCCGTTGGCGAAGCGCAGGGCCCGGATGCTGTTGGTGACCCGGGTGGGCCTCACCACGGGTGGAAGCCCAGCCGGTAGGAGGCGATCTTCGCGGTGGACGCGAGCAGCGCCGACAGGACGAACCCCAGGTAGATCGCGTTGGCGATCCAGAACTGGTCCGCCTCGGCCATCGCCAGGAGCATCGCGGTCACGGCGCCGATCGCGATGAACGACTGGCCGATGTGCTCACCGAACTGGTTGATCTCCCGGTCGCGCTGGTCCTTGACCTTGCCCTCCTCGGGCGAGAGCAGGGACACGGTGATGTGGAGCGCGATCGAGGCGACGATCGCGGCGCCGACCGTCCACAGCAGGGCGGCCGCGTAGGGCTGCTGGGTCAGGGGCTCACCACCGGACCGCCCGAGAACGATGGCCAGATACGCCCCGTACGACACGACCGTGACCACGATCATGATCCACGCGCGTTTCTCCTCGACTGCCACAGCCACTCCCCATGTAAAGAAAACCCGACATCGGCAGTGTCAAGGAATCAGGACACGGTGTCAATATTTCTTAACATCGACAGGCGGCGGACCCCGTACCTCCGCAGGATCGGGGCGACGTGGGGCGGCTCGGGGCGGCTCGGGGCGGCTCGAGGCGGCGTCGGGCAGGTGCCGTCGGCGCCAGGTGTTTCTCAGCGACCCGGGGAAGGGGGCGCTTCCAGGAGCTCGGGCCCGTTGTTGCGCACGTTGTTGACGGCGGTCGACACGGCGCGCACGTCGAGCCTGCCGCCCGCGGGAGCGGAGAGCAGGGCGCGCAGCGCGTCCGGGTCCTGGTGGGACGGGTCGAGCCAGGCCTCGTAGTCCGCCGGGGCGAGGGCCAGCGGCATCCGGGGATGGACCCGGCCGGCCGCGTCGGTGGCCTCGGTGGTGATGATCGTGCAGGTCGCCCACCATGCCGCCGGATCGTCGTCGGCGGCCACGGCGGGGTCACGCCAGAACTCGTACAGCCCGGCCATCGCCATCACGTCGCCGTCCTCGGGGCGGATGAAGTACGGCTGCTTGTACGCCTTCACGGAACCGGCGGCGGGCACGGGCTCCCACTCGTAGAACCCGTCGGCGGGCAGCAGGCAGCGGCGCTTGGCGAAGGCGCGCCGGTAGGCCGGCTTCTCGTGCACCGTCTCCACCCGCGCATTGATCATCTTCGCGCCGCCGGACAGGCTCTTCGACCACGAGGGCACCAGCCCCCAACGCAGCGGGCGCAATTGCCGCTCCAGCACCCCGCTCTCCCGGTCGGCGCGCTCCAGTACCGCCCACACCGCGTCGGTGGGGGCGACGTTCCAGCTCGGCTCCAGCGCGTGCCCCGGATCGGGGGGCGTGGCCTGGAACAGGCCGGACAGGTCCTCGGGACTGCGGGTGGAAGCGTAACGGCCGCACATACCGTCCACCCTGCCGGCTGGAGCGGGCCGGCGCGGGCTACGCCGCGAAGTCTCCCGGACCGGAGCCGTCATGGCGGTGCACCTGATGGATCCGCAGAGCGAGTTGGAGCTCCAGCGCCCGCTCCGGCCGCTGCCAGTCCCGGCCGAGCAGGCTGCCGATGCGCTCCAGGCGCTGCACGACGGTGTTGACGTGCACGTGGAGGGCTTCCGCGGCGCGGGACCGGCTGGCGCCCGCGTCGAAGTAGGCCCGCAGGGTGTGGGCGAGGTCGGTACCGCGCTTCGTGTCGTACGCGAGCACGGGGCCCAGGGTCTGCCGGACGTAGCCGCCCAGATCCGTCTGGTCGCCGAGCAGCACGCCGAGGAAGCCCAGGTCACGGAGGGCAGCGCCGGTGCCTTCGCGGCCCAGTGCGCACAGCGCCGTCCGACAGCGGCCGGCCTCGGCGTAGGCGTCGGCGAACTCCGCGGGACCGGAGACCGGTCCCGCGGCTCCGACGGTGACGGGGGCGGCGAGGGCCTGGCGCAGCTCGCCGGCGAGGCCGGCGGCGGCGGGTCCGGGGCCGACATCGGGGCCGACACCGGGGGCGTCGGTGGCAGCGTCGGTGGGGCAAACGAGGACGACGTCCTCGTGGTGCGGCCCGGCGAGTCCCTTACGGGCCTGGGCGATACGGGCGGCGGCGGCCAGCAGCCGGGCCCGGGGCACGGCGGCGGTGTGCAGGACGAACACCGCGTGCGGGTGGCCCAGGTTCACGCCGAGCCGACGGGCGCGCGCCGCCAGGCCGGCCGGGTCGGCGGCCCGGGTGAGGAGGTCGCCCAGCAGCTCACCCCGTATCCGGTCCTCGGTCTCGGCGACCGAGCGGCGTAGGAGCAGCAGCAGGGCGGTGACCAGGCTGGCGCGTTCGAAGAGCCGGCGGTCGGCGGCGTCGAGGTCGGCGCGGCCGGTCAGGGCGATGCTGCCGAGCGGCTCCTGCCCGGCGAGGACCGCGCACACCCACGTTCCGTCGACGAAGACGGCGCGTCCGCCGGCCCGCGAGGCGGCGACGGCCTCGGGGGACGGGGGCCGCGGGTCCGTGCCCGCCCGGGCGAGCTCGGACCCCTCGGCGTCGTGGACGAGGGTGCCGCCCTGCAGGACGGTGCCGATGGCGGTGGCCACGTCGGTGACGTCGCCGCCGCGCAGCACCAGGTCGGTGAGCCGGTCGTGCGCGTCCTCGGCGCGGCGCATGGCCTCGTTGTGCGCCTCGATGGTGCGCGAGGCCGCGTTGAGGTCGACGAGCGCGGTACGCGTCTCGTCCAGCAGGCGGGCGCCGTCGATGGCGATGGCGGCGTGGTCGGCGAGCGAGGACAGCAGGGCGACCTCGTCGGGCGTGAAGGTGCGGGCGGTGCGGTCGGCCGCGTAGAGGACGCCGATCACCCGGGTGCCCAGGCGCAGCGGTACGCCGAGGATGGCCCGGAGGCCCTCCTCGGTGACGGCGGTGTCGATGGTCGTGGTGTGCCGGAAGCGCGGGTCGTCGCGGTAGTCACCGGTGGAGTACGGGCGGGCGGTCTCGGCGACCAGTCCGCCCAGCCCCTCCCCCATGCCCAGGCGCACCTGCTGGAACGCGGCCGAGACCGAACCGTCCGTCACCCGCATGTACGTGTCCCCCGCCTCCTCGTCGTTGAGGGACAGGTACGTCACGTCGGTGCCGAGGAGCAGCTTGGCCCGGTGGACGATGGCCTTCAGCACCGCGTCGGGCTCGCGGAGGCGGGCGAGGTCGCCCGCGGTGTCGAAGAGGGCGGCGAGTTCGGCTTCGCGGCGGCGGTGCTGGCCGAGGGTGCGGTGGATGCGGAGCGCGACGCGGGTCGCTTCCGCGATCACCACGGCGTCCGCCTCCGCCCCTGCCTCCGCCCCCGCCCCCGCCTCCACGTCCGCGTCCGCGTCCGCGTCGGAGAGTTCGACGTCCTGGAACGCCTCGGCGGGAGCTCCCCGATCCAGCAGGTCCAGGAGGTTGCGCAGCCGCAGCAGCGCGCCGGTACCGGTGCCGGTGGCGTGGGTCCCGCTGTCTTCGGTGGTGGGCATCGGGTGCTCTCCGTGATGCTCGACGCGGACGTGGGCGGCGCCGTTCGAGCCGGCGCCGCCCACACTCAGCCTGCCTGTCGGTCCTCAGTTGTCGGCCGGCACCGGGTCGTGCCCGGCCCGCCGGCCGGCCGGCACCGGGGCCCGTACCGGGTCGGGTTCCCGGGTCAGGCTACGCCCGCGGGTCTCCTTGGCCACCAGGACGGTCAGGGTGGTGACCGCGGCCGCCACGGCGAGGTAGACCGAGACGGGCAGGGAGGAGTCGTAGTCGCGCAGCAGGGCCACGGCGATGATCGGGGCGAGCGCGCCTCCGATGATGGAGGCCAGCTGGGAACCCATCGAGGCGCCGGAGTAACGGACTTCGGTGGCGAACATCTCGGAGATGAAGGCCGCCTGCGGCCCGTACATGGCGCCGTGCAGGAGCAGCCCGGCGGTCACGGCCGCGGCGATCACCGGGAAGGACTTGGAGTCCAGCAGCGCGAAGAACGCGAAGGCCCAACCGATCATGCCCACCGAGCCGATGAGGGTGACGGTGCGGCGCCCGATGCGGTCGGAGAGCGCGCCCCAGGCCGGGATGGCCACGAAGTGGACGGCGGAGCCGATGAGTACGGCGTTCAGGCCGTCGCTCTTGGGCAGCCCGAGGTGGCTGGTGACGTAGACCAGGAGGAAGGCGGTGATGACGTAGTACGAGATGTTCTCGCCGAGGCGGGTGCCGATCGCGGTCAGGACCCCGCGCCAGTTCGTACGGAACACCTCGACCACGGGCGGCTTGGCCTCGGCCCCGGCGGCGGCCTGCTCGGCGGCCCTGGCCTGTGCCTCCAGGAAGACCGGGGACTCCGAGACCGACACCCGGATCCACAGGCCGATCATCACCAGCACCCCGGACAGCAGGAACGGGATCCGCCAGCCCCATGCGAGGAAGGCCGCGTCGGACTGCACGGCGGCCAGGACGGCGAGCACCCCGGTGGCCAGCAGATTGCCTCCGGGCGCGCCGGCCTGCGGCCAGGAGGCCCAGAAGCCGCGGCTCTTGTCGTCCCCGTGCTCGGAGACCAGCAGCACCGCCCCGCCCCACTCGCCGCCGAGCGCGAACCCCTGGATCAGGCGCAGGAGGGTGAGCAGGATCGGGGCGCCGACGCCGATGCTCGCGTGGGTGGGCAGCAGGCCCATGGCGAAGGTGGCCCCGCCCATGAGGAGCAGGCTGAGGACGAGCAGCCGCTTCCGCCCGATCCGGTCCCCGTAGTGGCCGAAGACCAGCCCGCCGAGCGGGCGGGCCGCGAAGCCGATTGCATAGGTCAGGAAGGCGAGGAGGGTACCGACCAGGGGCTCGCTGCCGGGAAAAAACAGCTCGTTGAAGACGAGTGCGGCGGCCGACCCGTAGAGGAAGAAGTCGTACCACTCGATGGTGGTGCCGATCAGGCTCGCTGCGACGATTCTCCGGATGCCGGACGGGGCCGGTGCGGCGGCCGGGGCTGGGGAGGTCATGTGCACCACTTCCGGGGGTCTGCGGGGACGTTCCATGTGGCCACACCATAGGAACACGCAGGTCAGCGGTGTATGTGGCGGACCACCACAGTTAGGGGCCCCAACATGCCCTCAACCAACACAAGGGACCCTGCCGGGCCTGTGGCGGGCGCGTCTGACGGCTCCGATGACCGGTTTCATCCCCGCAGGCGCGGGGAGCAGGGGCCCTCGGCGCGGGACGTGGACCTGCCGCCGGGTTCATCCCCGCAGGCGCGGGGAGCAGACCGACGGCTCCCATGCCGTGATCCTGCAGGAGGGTTCATCCCCGCAGGCGCGGGGAGCAGACCGGTGCGGACAGCGCCTTCGTCATGGTCGTGGGTTCATCCCCGCAGGCGCGGGGAGCAGTTCGGGAGCATCAGGGCGTTGATGGCGGGCCTGGGTTCATCCCCGCAGGCGCGGGGAGCAGAGGTTGCCGATCCCCACGCCCATCTGCAGGTGGGGTTCATCCCCGCAGGCGCGGGGAGCAGCTGATCACCGTCGAGGACACCCTGGACGGCTGGGGTTCATCCCCGCAGGCGCGGGGAGCAGGTAGCGGACCTTTCCGCGACCTGATCCGTATCGGGTTCATCCCCGCAGGCGCGGGGAGCAGGCCGTCTGCACTCGGCGCGCCCGGACGCGGTTGGGTTCATCCCCGCAGGCGCGGGGAGCAGTGGTGGATCTGCCGATCGAGAACAGGTCCCGGAAGGTTCATCCCCGCAGGCGCGGGGAGCAGGCGGTCAAGGGTGTGGCCGAGGTGCCGGTGACGGGTTCATCCCCGCAGGCGCGGGGAGCAGCCAGCGCAGGCCCGACGTGCAGCGTCGGGCCGGGGTTCATCCCCGCAGGCGCGGGGAGCAGACTGGCTGACCTGGCACTCTAGGGCGGTCACAAGCAGCTTGGGGGCACTTCACGAGATTCGGACAATCCACCCAAAGGGATCGTCCACGAGATGGGGCTGCTGGCTCCCTCGAACAATTCGATGACCAGCGGGGGCTGGTGGGTGCACACTGGGGCTACACATGGGTTCGATTGCCGGCGTGGGTAGCGGCGAGCGCACAGCACCAGAAGTCGCTACAGCCGACAGGTTCATCACGGCGACTCGACGCGAAGGCCGGCAGGGCTTTGTCCGAGTGTCTGCGACTGGCAACTACTGTCCGCTACCGTGCCCACATGTTCGCTCGACGGCGTGGGCGGCTTTGCTCCCTGCTCCGCAGGGATGATCCCTGTGCGTGCATGAGTCCATCTGTGCTCGACCACTGCTCCCCGCCACTACGGGGATGGAGATGGGTGCGTCAGGCCTACCTTCAGGTCACATCGAACTGTGCTTGTTTGAGTCCAAAATCTGGGGAATCCACTACAACCGAGCCTAGGCAAAACCCGTTGCGTGAGGGTGCGGATGCGTAGGGTGTTCTTCGTCGTGAGGCAACAACGCCTTGCAACCCCGTTCAGCAGGCCCAAGAACACAGGCCGAACCCGTGTCCTGACAAGACGTGACAGGTTCGCCCTGACCACTCCTAAAGGTGCTTGAGCGTGTTACCTCCCATGGACTCCCAGGTCAGCAGCGGGCAGCAGCCAAATTCATAGCTGTTGCCCGTTCTTGTTGCGGTACTGGCCGGCGGGGCCGGATCTCAGCTGCCCCTGGACGTCGGCGTCAGGGTCACCGTGATGTTGGTGATCGTGCTGGTCGTCGTCCGCGGTTCACTCCGACGAGGGATCGTGTAGAAGCCGCGTTCGGTACAGGGTAGGGAACGGCTCGTTCGTGGGGTCCTGGTGCTCGAGTGGAGCACGGGACCCCACTTCGGCGGCTCGCCGCTGCGCGTCCTGCCGGCTAGAGGCGACGGACAGCGGTCTCTGGGGAGGGATCCGATGCAGGAAGGCACGCCGCACTGGGGTGCACAGCTCACAGCCGCGGCGCGGAGTGTGTGGGCCAAGCACGACCGGAAGACGGAAAAGTGGCTGCCGTTGTGGCGTCACATGGCCGATTCAGCAGCCGTGGCCGACCGGTTGTGGGACGAATGGGTCCCGCGTCAGGTACGTGAACTGGTCGGCGACGACCTGCCTGGTGGCGAAGAGGACGCGAGGGCACTGGCCGTCTGGCTGGCCGCCGTTCACGACATCGGAAAGGCGACCCCGGCCTTCGCCTGCCAGGTCGACGTTCTGGCCGGCCGAATGAACGATCGCGGGCTGACGACGCCCACTCGTGAGCAGTTCGGAACTACCCGAAGCCGTGCTCCGCATGGCCTGGCCGGGCAGGTCCTCTTGGAGGAGTGGCTGGAGCAGCAGGGGTGGCCACCTCGTAACGTCATGGCGTTCGCGGTGCCGGTGGGCGGGCATCACGGGGTTCCTCCGGCGCACGAACAGTTTCATGACCTGCGCCGCCATGGTGAGCTCTTGCGGACTCCGGGGCCCAGTGAGGCTGTTTGGCGTGCGGTGCAGACCGAGCTCCTCGACGCCTGTGCGACAGGCTACGGGGTACGGGAGCGGCTGGCCCGGTGGCAGCAGGTGAAGTTGTCGCAGCCGGTCCAGGCTGTTCTGTCCGCTGTGGTGATCGTCGCTGACTGGATCGCCAGTAATCCGGATCTCTTCCTGCTCTTCCCTGAGGACCGGCATCGTGACGAGGCCGACCGGATCGATGCTGCGTGGCGCGGGATCGACCTTCCCCGCCCCTGGGTCCCGCAGATGCCAGAGGGTACGGCGCAGGAGTTCTTCGCTGCGCGATTCGATCTGGCATCCATCCGGCCGTTGCAGGAGGAGGCGGTCCGTGTCGCACGCGAGGCCGATACGCCCGGCCTGATGATCATCGAGGCGCCGATGGGAGAGGGAAAGACGGAGGCCGCGCTCGCCGTGGCGGAGGTCTTCGCCTCGCGGTCGGGGGCCGGTGGGTGCTTCGTGGCGCTGCCGACCCGTGCCACGTCGAATGCCATGTACGGGCGCGTGAGGCGGTGGTTGAAGCACCTGCCGGGGAGAGTGGACCTGGCGGTGTTCCTCGCCCATTCCAAGGGCTCGCTCAACGACGACTTCGCGAAGGACCTACGGGCCGGCGCCCGCACGGTCGCCGCAGTCGATCTGGATGCGGTGCCTGGTGTTGCAACCTCGCGCCGCGCTGACATGTGCGCTGCCTCGGGGCAGCTCGTTGCTCATCAATGGCTCAGGGGCAGGAAGAAAGGGATGCTTGCCCCCTTCGTCGTCGGCACCATCGACCAGTTGTTGTTCGCCGGGCTGAAGAGCCGGCACCTGGCACTTCGGCACCTCGCGCTCGCCGGGAAGGTCGTGGTCATCGACGAGGTCCACGCCTACGACGCATACATGAACGAGTACTTGGAGAGGGTGCTGTCCTGGCTCGGGGCGTACCGGGTGCCCGTCGTGATGCTGTCCGCCACCTTGCCCTCGGGGCGACGACGACAGCTGGCCGAGGCCTACTCCGGTGCAGCCGATCTGCGTCCTGAGTTGGAGGCCGCCGACGCCTACCCGCTGATCAGCATGGTTGCCCCCGGGCGGAACTCCGTCGTCAGGGCGCCGGAAGCGGCCGCGGACCGGCGTACGGAGGTGGTGTTGGAGCAGCTCGGTGACGACCTGGGTGTGCTCGCGGACCGGCTGGAGGAGGAACTCCTCGGCGGTGGTTGCGCGCTCGTGGTGCGCAACACCGTCGACCGTGTGCTCCAGGCTGCGGAGGTGCTGCGCGAGCGGTTCGGCACCGAGGCTGTAACCGTCACCCACTCTCGGTTCGTGGATCTGGACCGGGCGCGCAATGACGACCGGCTTGTGACCTGGTTCGGCCCTGTAGGTTCGCGGCCGCCGGGGCCCCACGTCGTCGTCGCCAGCCAGGTCGCCGAGGCGTCCCTCGACATCGACTTCGACGTGCTGGTCACCGACCTCGCTCCCGTCGACCTCGTCCTACAGCGTATGGGACGGCTCCACCGCCACCAGCGTGGCCCGGGGCAGGCGGACCGCCCGGCCCGTCTTCGGGTGGCCCGGTGCCTGGTCACGGGGGTCGACTGGGAAGCGATACCCCCGGCGCCGGTCAGCGGTTCGGTATCCGTCTATGGCCGGCACGCGCTACTGCGGTCGCTTGCGGTGCTGCTCCCGTACTGGGATGCGCAACCGCTCGTACTCCCGGATGACATCAGCCCGCTGGTGCAGACCGCCTACGCGGACCGGCTCGCTGCCCCCCGGAACGAGTGGGCCGACGCGCTGAGCGCCGCGCTCGCGGAGCACGGAGTTGCTGTCGCCAAGCAGCAGCGTGCCGCGCAGGTCTTCCGGATCGCCGAAGTCCGCAAGCCAGGACGGTCTCTGGTGGGTTGGATCGACGCCGGTGTCGGCGACGCGGACGACACCCGGGCTGGCCGGGCCCAGGTGCGGGACAGCGATGAGAGCCTTGAAGTCCTTGTCATCCAACGTCGGAGCGATGGGACATACGCAACTTTGCCCTGGCTGGACCGGGGGCAGGGCGGACTCGACGTGCCGGTCGACGCGGTGCCGCCTCCTCGGACGGCGCGTGCGATCGCGGCCAGCGCTCTGCGTCTGCCCTACCACTTCTCGAAGCCTTGGGTGATCGACCGTGCCATCGAGGAGCTCGAGAAATTCGGGCCTCAGGCGTGGCAGACGCCAGAGTGCCACTGGCTGGCCGGCGAGCTGATCCTCGTCCTCGACGAGGAACGTCAGACCCGGCTGGCAGGCTTCGAGGTCCACTACAGCAAGGCCGATGGGCTGGAAATCAACCCGGCCGGGGCCAAGGACGTGAGGTTGGTGAAGGGTGTGCCTGGTTTCGACTTGGTCTCCCGCCCGTGGTTGCCCGTCCAGTTATGCGACGGCACAGCAACGGAGCTTTCTCTGAAGGAGGTCTTCGCGCGAGCCGACGAGGTCCGCCGGCTGGTGGGGGATCTGCCGTCGCAGGAGTTCGCCCTGCTGAGGCTCCTACTGGCGGTTCTGCACGACGCGGTGGAGGGGCCGGAGGACCTTGACGCCTGGCAGGAATTGCACGACAGTACGGAACCGTTCGCGGACGTGCCTGCGTATCTCGATCGTCACCGCGACAGATTCGACCTCCTCCACCCCACACGCCCGTTCTTCCAAGTGGCGGATCTGAGGACGCACAAGGACGACGTCGCGTCCCTCAACCGCATCGTCGCGGATGTCCCCAACGGCGAGGCCTTCTTCACCATGCGCCAACCCGGCGTCGAAAGGCTCTCGTTCGCGGAGGCGGCGCGATGGCTCGTACATGCCCACGCTTTCGACACCTCCGGCATCAAGTCAGGTGCCGTGGGAGACTCCCGCGTCAAGGGCGGCAAGGGCTACCCACAAGGAGTCGGCTGGGCCGGAAACTTGGGCGGCGTCTTCGTCGAGGGTGACACGCTCCGCCAGACCCTTCTCCTGAACCTCGTGGCGTCCGACGCGAGTGCACTCACCGTCGAAAAGGACGACAAGCCGGCCTGGCGCCGGGAGCAGTGCGAGCCGGATGTGCAGCAGGGCCTGGAATCGCGGCCGACCGGCCCTCGGGATCTGTACACATGGCAGTCGCGACGCATCCGGCTGCACCACGACGGTACTGCCGTCCACGGTGTCGTCCTGTCATACGGTGATCCCCTGTCGGCGCCCGACAAGCACATGTACGAGCCGATGAGCGGCTGGCGCCGCAGCAAGCCGCAGGAGAAAAAGCTGGGCCGCACGCCGGTCTACATGCCGCGCGAACACGACCCGACACGGGCGGCCTGGCGCGGCCTGGCCTCGCTGCTCATGTCCGAGGCGCAGGAACGGGCAGGGGCACGGGATGAGCCTCCCGCCTACCTGCGAGCGGGAGTGCTGAAGTGGGTCGCCGAGCTCACCTACGAGCGCCTACTGCCCCGCGACATGCTCATCAGGCCCCGCCTGATCGGTGCGACGTACGGCACCCAGCAATCGGTCATCGACGAGGTCGTCGACGACAGCCTCACGATGTCGGTCATCCTGCTCCACGAGCAAGACCAGCGATACGCGACCGAGGCTCTGGGGGCGGTGGAGGACAGCAATGCGGGCGTCGGCGCTCTGGGTGACCTGGCAGCCGACCTTGCCAGGGCGTCGGGGCGGGATCCTGAGGCACCGCGTGAGACAGCTCGGGACCTGGGGTTCGGTCTGCTGGACGGCCCCTATCGGCAGTGGCTGACCGGGCTGGGCACGGCGATTGAGCCGGGAGCGGCCCGCCGGGCGTGGCAGGTCGCGGCCCACCGAATCCTGTGGGAAGCGGCCGACCGGCAGCTGGCTGCCGCTGGTGAGAGCGGCTGGCTGGACAACACCGCTGCCGAGCGGGTGTTCCGCGCTCGGCTCCACAAGGCCTTTCCGCTGCGCCACGCCCCGGCGCCGGATCCGGACAGGGTCGACACCAGCGAAGGAGTCTCTCCATGACCGACACCGTGCCGTCGATCCCGGCGCCTGCCGAGCCACCTAACGCGCCACAGACACCGGTCAAGGAACTCGGTCCACTCCGCCAGGCCGTCAATCAACACGTCCACACGCTGCAGATCGGCTATCTCGGCGATCGTGCCGAAGCCGTGCAGGCCCTCGCCCGCCTTCGGCGGGGCGTCGGACGTCAGCCGACCCGGACACCGGACCTTTGGGGGCTGGTCGGCGTCGAGGCATTCCACGCGGCGTACCTCACCCAGCGAAGGCACACCGCACCGGAATCCGAGGCGCTCCGGGCCGAGCGCGCCGCGCATGTCGCCATCACTCTGTGGGCCGTGCACCAGCAGTCCAACCGCTCCAGGCGCATGCACGTGCCCGACGGGCCGTCCGTGGGAACAGCAGTACGTCGGCTCATGTCGGGGACCGACGCGGACGATCCCGTCCGCAAGAGGTTCGTCCGCGCAGGGACATCCAGCACCCTCGACGTGCTGGCCCAGAGACTGCGGGATCTGGTCACGCTGATGCGCACTGCGGAGGTCCCCCTCGACTACGGCCTGCTCGCCGAGCAACTCGACCAATGGCAGCGGCCGGGCGGAGCCGGCCAGGTCCGTCAGGCATGGGGGCGCAGCTTCCACGCCTACCGTCCCCCGGCCCCCAGGACGACGCAGGACCAGGGCATTTCCGCCGTACCGCTTGTGAGCGCAACGAACGAGATGAGGGAAAACGAATGAGCCGCACCATCCTTGACGTGCACATCCTGCAGACCGTCCCACCGAGCAACATCAACCGAGATGACACCGGGGCACCCAAGAGCGCTGTCTACGGTGGGGTGCGCCGCTCCCGAGTCTCCAGCCAGGCGTGGAAGCGGGCCACCCGGAAGGCTTTCGACAGCTTGCTCGAGCCGGCCGAGCTGGGCGTACGGACCAAGAAGGTCGTCGACGCGCTGACATCCCGGATCACGGCGCTCGAACCCTCGTTGGCGCCCGAACAGGTATGGCCCATGGCAGCCGAACTCGTTCAGGTGGCCACGGGCGCGAAGATCGAAACGCCTACCCGGAAGTCCTCCGGGAAGGACGACGACGTCACGGATCCCCAGGCCCCTCAGTCCTCCTACCTTCTGTTCCTGAGCGCCCACCAGCTCGACGGACTGGCGAAGCTGGTGGTCGAGGGCATCGGCAAGAACGACGAGCCCAAGGTGTTCGTGAAGGACAAGGACATCAAGGCGCGCGCCAAGCAGATCGCCTCCACCCGCCACTCGGTCGACATCGCGCTCTTCGGCCGCATGGTCGCAGACGCCTCCGACATCAACGTCGATGCCGCGGCCCAGGTCGCCCACGCCCTCAGCGTGCACGCCGTGGACATGGAGTCGGACTACTTCACCGCCGTGGACGATCAGAACTCCAGTGCGGAACCCGGAGCTGGAATGATCGGCACGGTCGACTTCAACTCTGCCACCCTGTACCGCTACGCCGCCGTGGACGTGGACCTGCTCGCAAGGAACCTCGATGCCGGCCTCACGGAAGTGGAACGCGCGGGCGAACCCGTGCGCAGGGCGGTGGAAGCATTCGTCGAGGGATTCGCCATGTCGATGCCCACCGGGAAGGCCAACACCTTCGGCAACCACACCGTCCCCGACGCGGTGATCGTCAAGCTCCGTTCCTCCCGCCCCGTCAGCTTCGTGGGGGCCTTCGAGCGGCCTGTCGTGCAGCAGGAAACCGGCGAAGGGCACGTCCGCGCCGCCTGCGAGGCGCTGGCGGACCACATCCCTGCGGTCGAGAAGACCTTCGGCGCCACCGCCGACCGCACCTGGATCCTGCGCGTCGGGGAGCCCACGGCCGCCCTGGCCCCGCTCGGCACGCCCGTCGACCTGGGGCCACTGGTCACCGAAGTGGGCGAAGCCGTTGCTGAGCGCCTGGGGAAGGCATGAAAAGCGTCCTGGCCCTACGCCTGGCAGGCCCCCTGCAATCGTGGGGGGCCTCGGCCCGGTTTGCCCGACGCACTACCGAGTCCGCCCCCACCAAGAGCGGCGTGATCGGCCTCCTCGCCGCCGCCCTCGGGCGGGACCGTACCGCAGACCTCACCGACCTCGCCGCGCTCCGTTTTGCCGTACGCATCGACCAACCGGGCACCCGGCTGAGGGACTTCCAAACCGCCCACCATGCAGACACCGAGAAGGCGATGCCGGTGTCGGAACGCTTCTACCTCGCCGACGCCGTGTTCGTAGCGGCAATCGCCGGCCACGACGCAATGATCCGCGCCCTGCACGCCGCCGTTCAAACTCCCGTCTACCTCCCCTACCTCGGCCGCCGCTCGTGCCCACCGCAGGGCCCCCTGGACCTCGGCCTCAGGAACATCGACGATCCGGTCGAGGCCCTGAAGGCCGAGGAGTGGCAGGCGTCCGACTGGTACCGCGAGCAGCGCCGCCACGACCGCACAATCACCCTGACCATCCTGGGCGAAGGCACAGCCGACAGCCGCCTCGGCGACACGCTCAAGGACCAGCCGATCAGCTTCGACCCACGCCACCGCCGCTACGCCCTGCGCAGCGTGATATCCACTTCGATCGAGGTACACAACCCCCGCTTCAGCCCCAGCTCAGCCGGCCGCAAGCGGCGCGCTCCCGTCCCCGTACCTCGGCACGAGCCTGAGGCCCTGCTGTCCCCGATGGACGGTCCCTGATGCACCTGACCCGCTTCCGGATCAACACCGCCCGGCTCGGCGCCCGCAGTCTCCTCGCATCACCCCAGCGCCTGCACGCCGCCGTCATGTCTTCCTTCGCAGGGGCAATGCCCAGCGGCACCGACCGGCCGCGGACCCTATGGAGACTCGACCGGAACGCCAAGGCAGAGGTCCTGCTGTACATCGTGAGCCAGGAACACCCCGACCTCACACATCTGGTGGAGCAGGCCGGCTGGCCCACGACCGCCGCCTGGCAGACCTACGACTACGAACCCTTCCTCACCGGACTCCGCGCCGGCGACACATGGGCTTTCCGCCTGACCGCCAACCCGGTCCACCAGATCCGACGCAAGGAAGGCGAACCCACCAAGCGCACTGCGCACGTAACCCCCCGGCACCAAATGGGATGGCTGCTCGCACGGCAGGAAGCCGCCGGCTTCCGCATCCTGACCACACCCCCCGAGCGGCGGCGCCTGCCGCAAGGCGACGAGTACCAGCTGGCGGTACGCGACGAACACAGGCACCACTTCGAGAAGACCAGCCCGCAGGGAGGCCGGCGCAACCGTGTCCCTCTTGTCACCGTCACCTTCGACGGTCGCCTCGAAGTCACCGACCCCGACGCCCTACGGCGAACCCTCACCCAGGGCCTCGGCAAAGCGAAGGCGTACGGATGCGGCCTGATGACCCTCGCCAAGGCCGGGTGAACACATGCCCACCACAGTCGCTCAGCGCCACGCAATGTCCCCCCGTGAACTCACCCGTGTCGCGGAACGCGTCTCCTTCATCTACCTGGAGCGGTGCACGATCCACCGCGAGGACAACGCCATCACGGCCGAGGACGCCGACGGAACCACCCACATCCCGTCAGCCACCATCGGAACCCTCCTCCTCGGACCCGGCACTCGCATCACCCACCAAGCGATGAGCGTGCTCGGCGAGAGCGGTGCCGCCGTCGCATGGGTCGGTGAGCAAGGCGTCCGCTACTACGCCGGCGGCCGCTCCCTCAACCGCTCCGCCACCCTCGTCGAAGCCCAAGCCACCCAGTGGGCGAACCGGCGGACCCGCCTGGAGGTGGCACGCGCCATGTACCGGCTGCGCTTCCCGGACGAAGATCCGGCGGGGTTCAACCGGCAGGAACTCCTCGGGCACGAGGGCCGCCGTGTCAAGGACTGCTACCGCGCAGAGGCGAAGCGTACGGGTGTTTCCTGGCGTGGCCGGCAGTACATCCCCGGCGACTTCACTTCGGGCGACACCGCCAACCAGGCAGTGACTGCGGCCGCCCAGTGCATGTACGGGATCGCGCACGCGGTCGTCGCAGCGATGGGCTGCTCCCCCGGCCTCGGGTTCGTGCACTCCGGCCACGAACTGTCCTTCGTCCTGGACGTAGCAGACCTCTACAAGACCGAGATCGGCATCCCCGTCGCATTCAACGTCGCCGCCGAGGGCGGCGAGGACGTCGGATCCCGTACACGGCGCGCTCTGCGCGACAGGATCAACAAGGCCCGCCTGCTCGACCGATGCGTCGACGACATCAAAGGGCTACTACTGACCGGGCAACCCAACGCCCCGACAACCGAAGATCTCTCGGAAGGCAAGGACCAGGTCACCCTCCGCTCCGACCGTGATATCGCCGTACCCGCAGGCCGCAACTACGCCGAGACGGTGACCTGGTGACCGTTATTGTCCTGACGCAGTGTCCCATCGGGCTGCGAGGCTTCCTCACCCGCTGGCTCCTTGAGATCTCACCAGGCGTCTTCATCGGCGGACCCTCGGCACGAATCCGCGAGACGCTATGGGCGGAGGTCCGCCAGTACGCGGGAAACGGCCGGGCACTACTGGCCTACAGCACGGACAACGAGCAGGGCTTCACCTTCGACACACACGACCACAAGTGGGATCCCACCGACCTCGAAGGCGTCACTCTGATCCACCGCCCCAATGACCGCCCCACCGCCACCTCACCGACCACCCGAGGCTGGAGCAAGGCCGCGAAGCGACGACGCTTCGGAAACGGATAGCAGGCCAGACGCCCTAAATGCCCGATTCAAAGAAAGTCAGCCAAAGCTGGGGCCTCCCCCGATAGAACCCCAGGTCAGTCACTCTGCTCCCCGCACCCGCGGGGGTGTTCCCGCCCCGAAAGGGGCTCAGCGGGGCTCCTGCGGCTGCTCCCCGCACCCGCGGGGGTGTTCCCGCCACGGACCTGCGAGGCAACGCCAACGCGACCTGCTCCCCGCACCCGCGGGGGTGTTCCCCTCGGCGCGACGGCGGTTGATCTGGCCGCGGACTGCTCCCCGCACCCGCGGGGGTGTTCCCGGGTCGCACTCATTTGCACTGAGGGAGAACCACTGCTCCCCGCACCCGCGGGGGTGTTCCTGCGCCTCGGGTCGCCACAAGATCAGGTGCTGGCTGCTCCCCGCACCCGCGGGGGTGTTCCCTGGTGCAGTCGGACCGCTGGAGCTACACGGACCTGCTCCCCGCACCCGCGGGGGTGTTCCCTCGTCCCGCTCGTACCGGACGATCTCCACGTCCTGCTCCCCGCACCCGCGGGGGTGTTCCCGCAAAGCGGCCCCCCACCCGGATGGGTGGGGGGCTGCTCCCCGCACCCGCGGGGGTGTTCCCCGGGCGATCTCGTCTGCTACGGCACCCCCGCGCTGCTCCCCGCACCCGCGGGGGTGTTCCCCCCGTCGGCCGGTGGGAGCGCGAGGGTCAGCACTGCTCCCCGCACCCGCGGGGGTGTTCCCGGCGATCGGCTCGCGTTCACCATCACGTTCGGCTGCTCCCCGCACCCGCGGGGGTGTTCCCGACGTGGCCCGCCCCGGATACGTCGACGTGATCTGCTCCCCGCACCCGCGGGGGTGTTCCCGGGTCCACGGCCGTATCGGCCTCAGCCACGGACTGCTCCCCGCACCCGCGGGGGTGTTCCCTCGATGGGGATGGACCGGCCGTCGTACACCCTCTGCTCCCCGCACCCGCGGGGGTGTTCCCAGGTGCGACGCCTGCGAGTAGGCCATGAGCGGCTGCTCCCCGCACCCGCGGGGGTGTTCCCAGCAGGGGGCCCTCATGGTTTCGACGCCGGGGGCCTGCTCCCCGCACCCGCGGGGGTGTTCCCACCTGGCTGTCGCCATCCTGATCTGCGTGATCCTGCTCCCCGCACCCGCGGGGGTGTTCCCGGCCCCCGGTCGGGATGAGTCCGTGCGGGGTGCTGCTCCCCGCACCCGCGGGGGTGTTCCCGCGTACGAGTGGGACGCCTTCTGTCTCGGGAACTGCTCCCCGCACCCGCGGGGGTGTTCCCTCAATGTCCACGTCGGAGGAGTCCCGGGAGCCCTGCTCCCCGCACCCGCGGGGGTGTTCCCTGGCCCAAAGCGCTCACGATGTCCGTGTAGGACTGCTCCCCGCACCCGCGGGGGTGTTCCTGGCCCCGGGACGTGGTCCCGGGGCCTTCCAAACTGCTCCCCGCACCCGCGGGGGTGTTCCCCCTGTTCGCCATTCTCGGCTCAGATCCCGAAGCTGCTCCCCGCACCCGCGGGGGTGTTCCCGGGTCCACGGCCGTATCGGCCTCAGCCACGGACTGCTCCCCGCACCCGCGGGGGTGTTCCCTCGATGGGGATGGACCGGCCGTCGTACACCCTCTGCTCCCCGCACCCGCGGGGGTGTTCCCAGGTGCGACGCCTGCGAGTAGGCCATGAGCGGCTGCTCCCCGCACCCGCGGGGGTGTTCCCAGCAGGGGGCCCTCATGGTTTCGACGCCGGGGGCCTGCTCCCCGCACCCGCGGGGGTGTTCCCACCTGGCTGTCGCCATCCTGATCTGCGTGATCCTGCTCCCCGCACCCGCGGGGGTGTTCCCGGCCCCCGGTCGGGATGAGTCCGTGCGGGGTGCTGCTCCCCGCACCCGCGGGGGTGTTCCCGCGTACGAGTGGGACGCCTTCTGTCTCGGGAACTGCTCCCCGCACCCGCGGGGGTGTTCCCTCAATGTCCACGTCGGAGGAGTCCCGGGAGCCCTGCTCCCCGCACCCGCGGGGGTGTTCCCTGGCCCAAAGCGCTCACGATGTCCGTGTAGGACTGCTCCCCGCACCCGCGGGGGTGTTCCTGGCCCCGGGACGTGGTCCCGGGGCCTTCCAAACTGCTCCCCGCACCCGCGGGGGTGTTCCCCCTGTTCGCCATTCTCGGCTCAGATCCCGAAGCTGCTCCCCGCACCCGCGGGGGTGTTCCCCACCAGTGCGCTTCACTGGGCGGTGTGTCGCGCTGCTCCCCGCACCCGCGGGGGTGTTCCCTGGATGGGCACGTGCAGGATGTACGAGAAGCTCTGCTCCCCGCACCCGCGGGGGTGTTCCCCGCCCTCGTCCCCCAAGGGCGAGCCGCGATTCATGCTCCCCGCACCCGCGGGGGTGTTCCCCGCGTGCTGTGGCTGAGCGTGGTATTCGACCCCTGCTCCCCGCACCCGCGGGGGTGTTCCCCCGCCCCCGCCAAGATCAGAGGTAGGTACGGTCCGCTCCCCGCACCCGTGGGGGTGTTCCCGACGTGGCCCCCGGGGGTCCGATCTTCATGGACTGCTCCCCGCACCCGCGGGGATGGCCCCTCCGGGCGACAACCGAGTGAGCGCACGTACCACTGCCCAAGACCGGCGCGTCGGGATCCTCGGAGACCCCTGCTGGAAGGGGCGCAATCGATCCTTGACGCAGCTGAGGGTGCGCACCGACAGCCGGGTATATCGGCTGGCTGGGGCCGGCGGAGGCACCTGGTACCTCAAACGGCACCGCGGCCCCAAGTTCCACAACCGGGAAATGGCCGCTTGTGTACGAGCGGTCAGTGACCACCTTCGAACAGCGAGCCGTAGCCTTGCCGAATGCGTGCGTGACTCTCTGGCCTCAACTCCCCCTGAGCAATGGCGAGCACAGCCCAACAGCCATCCACCGCCGTGAGCGCGGCTGCGCCGGTGACCACATCGAGTAGGTACAGCGCCTCAGGCTCGGCGGCGCAAAACCGCGGATTCGCGCACCGGCGGCACTGCCAGGTCTGACACCACCGACGGGCACGTCTGTGAGCCACCGCCGGGCTGTCGGCAGAGGCCTCTCTGCACCCGTGTCAGCACTCCGCCCAGAGCGGGATGCTCTTGTCTGGGCAAGGGTCGTCCACATACCCGTCACCGTCCAGGTCGTCGCTCCGGCCTGCGGGGGTACGCGGCGCGGGGGCAGAGGAACCTGTTCCGTACTTCGCGGCGTACTTCTCCTTCAGCCCCGGAATCGGGACACCGCCGGGGCAGTCCGCGGTCTCGGCGACGAGGTTGAACTGGATGTTCCAGTCGTCGTCTTCGCTCCAGCGGTAGGACTTCTGCTCGCAGACCACCCACGCGCTACCGCTGCCTTGGGTTAGCCCAGCGTCAGCGGTGCCATACCCCCCGATGTTGTCGTAGCCCGCTTTCCGTGCGGCCTTGTCCGCTTCGTCGAGGCTCTTGCCGTACTGCGAGGGCAGCGCGGGCGGCGAGGCGTTCCCGCCGCAACTGGCCAGGAAGGACGACGTGATCATCAGTAATGCGGCTACGGTGGCAGTGTGGCGCGGCAACATCGACCCCTCATTGACGGTGGGGGTGATTCTCCAGGCATCGGGGGCGAAAACGGAAGATCTCTTCCCTTCGATGTGGAGGTGGCCCGATCCCTCTGCTCGCAGGTGCGGACCCGCGGCAGTGACTGAGCGGTGTCTCGCCACGTCCCCGGCGACACGGACTCCAGCTTCGGTCGCCTCTGCCGAACCCGCCGAGTGCCCTCGACGATGCCCACATCGCCTACGCCCGGCGCCGGGCGGTCGAGCTCCCCCGCAGCGCAGAGGTACGCCACCCTGCGCGCACCAACCTGCCCGAGGGAACCGCCATGGAACGTCCAGTACCCACAGGGTCGTAGGACACTCCCGCTAACCAGCGGCCGGAATCGGAGAGCGGTCGCAGCCCTTCACCTCGCTGGCGTCCAGAGGCTCGGGATGGCGGCTGGGCAACACTCTGCAGTCGGCCTCAGTCGGCCCCAGTCGGCCAGTCCACCCGTTGGCGGGCGCCACGACGCCGCTCCGTCGGTACCAGGCAGCCATGTCCTCGACCCGTGCTGGTTCCGTGCTGACCTCTGTTACCGAGATCCAGGGAAATGGCAGGTCATAGCCCTGATCGGATGAGTTGTCGTACCACTCGACGGTCGTCCCGATCAGACTGGCAGCGTCGATGCGCCTGATGTGTCTGGGCTGTGTGGATGTGGGTGTTGCGGCAGCCATGGTCACCACTTCCGAGGAGGGGCGGGGGACGTCGTTGTGTCGCCACACCATAGGAACACCCAGGTCAGCCGTGTATGTGGCGGGCCACCATAGTTGGCCGGGCCGATACCCTCGCAAACACCACACCAACCTGGGGGCCGCTTCTTCCCACGCTGCCGAACGACGCGGACACCGGGGCGTCAGATATGCACGAAAACGCCAAGGTTCGATGATGTGATGCTGACCCGGTGCTGGATCGGTGCTGACTACGGAGCGTTGAATTCGGCCTGCACCAGGCGTGTTCGGCCCCCCGCCGCTACATGGGCGGCTGGTCCTGGCGGCGTAGCCGCCGGCCCACAGCGTGATCAGCCGCCCGAGGCGCCCGTTCGACGACGCCGGAATGCGAACGGAACACTCACGTACCTTCAGCGCGCGCCGGCGCGCATCCGCCACTTCGCGGGAAGGAAGGCGCCGCTCAAGGGCAAACTGGTCAGGAACCGAATTCCGCAGATCATCCGCGAAGACGGACTCGAGTCCCCAGGTCTGTGTGGCGGAGACCGCAGAATATCGGGCCCACCTCCACGCAAACCTGACCGAGGAGGTCCGCGAAATCCAGGAGGCAGCTGCGACCACGGCGCCGGCCGAACTCGCCGACCTCATGGAGGTCGTCTACGACGGCCTCCACGGAGCGTAGTCGTGGTTCCCGCCTCGCGGCGGTTGTGGTGTTCGAGAGCTGCACGGACAGAAACCGTCCTATCCGGTTCAAGTTCCGGCGGAAACCGCTCTGAGGGCCCGTCCGGGAGCGGCCGGTTGTAGCGTCACTGTCTTCATCGTGGCCGTGCCGGTTCCCTCGGAACTGATACAGCCGGCAAGGACGGAGGAAAGGGGACCATGTCCGTTCCTGTGGACGCTCACACCCTGGCGGTCGAACAGATGGGCCTGGGGGACCACGCCTTCGCGCACTATGCGGACGACATGTTGCGATGGGGGGTGCTGGGGGTCTTCGCGCAACTGGGGCTGGCCCGGAACGAGAAGGTCGTCGTCATGGCCGATCCGGCAGTGACCCACGACGAGGCGTTCCGACAGCTTTTCCCGCACGGGGAATCCCAAGCCGCCCTGGAACGGGGCCAGCTTCGTTTCACCAGCATGCGAGAACTGATCCAGCCGCACCGGAAGTTCACGGCCGATCAGCAAATGAGCCGTCTGCGGGAGGAGACCGAGCAGGCCCGGGACGAGGGATATGCCGGGCTACGGTCGATCATCGACATGGCGTGGGTCGAGGACCTCGGCATGGACGTCGAGGGCGTGATGCACCGGGAAACGCATGCCGAAGCACTGTTTTCCGACCGGAGATATGCGGAGATCTGCACCTACGACCGCCGTCGCTTCACCCCCGAAACATTGGAGGCGATGCACATCGGGCATCCCGTGGCCCTGCTCGAGCGCCTCGGGGAGCTGGGATCCTTTCACTCCGACCAAGGGCTGCGGCTGGTCGGCGAAGCCGACTGGTCGACCCGCACACACCTACATGCGGCTCTGCACGACACCTTCAGGAGATCCTCGACAGGTCGTCCCCTGCTGCTGGACCTCACCCCGCTGTCGTTCCTGTCGGTGACCTGCGCGGCCGAGGTGATCCGGCAGGTGCAGCAAGCCGCTCCTCGGCAGCGGGTCGAAATCCACTGTTCGGTGTTCAACGCGGAGTTGCTCCGACGCCTCGGTGCCTCTGCGGTGGCAAGCCTGCTTCTCGTCGAGGTTGAAGGGACCCTTCGATGACCGTGCGACCGACCCGGGCTCCGGCAACGGAAGAACTGCTGCTCGACACGCAGTTCCACGCTGCGGACCTGGTGAGGCTACGCCTGCGGGTGCACGTGCTGGCCTCCGCCGCAGGGCTCGTCGAGCCGCGCCTTGCCGCGTTCGTCCTGGCCATGCACGAGGTGACCTGCAATGCCGTACGGCATGCCGGAGCATCAGGAACACTCAGGCTCTACCGAAGCACGGACACCCTGCGCTGCCAGGTCACCGATCAGGGCCCGGGCTTCGCCGAAGACTCGATCCCTTGCGCCTCCCCCGACCCGAGCACTGCTGCAGGCGGGCACGGTCTCTGGATCGTGCGCCAGATGACCGACGGTATGAAGGTCGATCGGCACCTGGGGGGAGCCCAGGTGACCTTCACGATGGGGCTGCTTCTCACGTAGCGACCACTTGGGCGCCGCCGGCTCGCGTGAGGACCGGCCGCCGGCTTCGACCGGCAGGAGCCGTTCGGCGGCGTCGTAGATCGGTGTGCCGGATACCGGATGCGCTTGCCGGGCGAAGCCGGTCGATCGGTTCCACTGCGGAGGTGAAACGCTTCGCTGCTCCATGCCCTGGTCCGACGAACCGGGGTGGGGCACGTCGCAGTGACCATTGCGTCATGAACCCCGGAGCAGTCGGCCGGCCGGTACGCGACACGCCCACCACCGCCGTTGCGGCACTGCCGGCAGGGTCTCGGTGCGGCACCGGGCCGCTCGTGCGGGGCGTCAGGCGCTGGGGTCCGGGGCTGCGGAGTGATTGCGGGCGGGGTCCTCGCCGGGGCCGGTCTGCGGGGCGCGGGATCCGGGGCGGTCCGTGAAATGAGCGAGGGTGCCGGTCAGTTCCAGCAGCCTCTCCAGCTGCGGGGGCCGTCCGTCGAGGTGCAGGACCGCGCCGGCCTCGTCGGTACGGCGGCGGACCATCAGCAGGGCCGACAGACCGTTCGGGTCGACGGTGGTCAGGCCGGCGCAGTCCAGCCGCACCGTGCACGGCCGACGGTGGTCGGCCAGGGCTCGACCGACGGCCTCGACGAGGAGGTCGGCGTACCGGTGGTCGAGAGCGCCCCGCAGTTCCACACGGAGGGTGTCGTCGGCGTACCGGCACGACAGGCGGAGCGGGGCGTCGGGCGAGTTCGTCATTCGGCGGTCCGGGCGGCGTTCTGGTGGGTGAGACGGGCGGCGCCTGCGCGGAGCACGGCGCAGGCTCTGGGGAAGTCCCCGAGCCGGCGGCGCAGCAGCGTCAAGGCCGGCAGCAGGGAGGCGGCCGGGACGCGGCGGGCGTTCAGGACGTCCGCGGTCCAGAGCAGGAAGCCGCAGAACAGTTCCTCGTCGCCGGTGTACAGGGCGGCGGCGAGGAACTCCACGATGTGGGAGAGGTCTTCGGCGGTGCGTTCACGCTGTACGTCCGTGTAGTCGCGCAGGGCCGGGTAGGCGTCCTCCAGCTCGGCGAGGACCTCGCGGACCAGGCGGGGCCGGCTACGGGCGACGAGGGTGTACTCCTGGTCCTTCAGGTGCGGGAGGTCGTCGATCATCTGGTGGCCGGGGCGGGGCTGGGGCAGGGGCCCGCGGGCCAGGTCGTCCGCGGCGGTGCGGGCGTCCGGCGCCCACGCGTCCGCGCCCAGCAGACGCGCGTAGCGGCCGCCGGGGCCGAACGCGGCTCCGCCGACGATGACGGGGGTTCCGACGGCCTGGCAGGCGGTGATCGTGGCGTGGGCGGTGGGCAGGCGGGTGGGGATGGAGCCGGAGAGGGCCACCGCGTCGGGCCCGGTGCGGTGCAGGTGGGTGAGCAGGTGCGGGGCGGGTACCTGGGCGCCGAGGTAGTCGACGCGCCACCCGCGCAGCCGCAGCACCTCGGCGAGCAACCGCGCGGGCAGGGCGTGCCATTCGCCGTCCACACAGGCCACGGTGATGCGGCCCCGGTGGGGCTCCGTCCGCGCCGCGGGGTGCAGGGCCAGCGCCGCGACGGCCCGGTCGTTGATGGCGGTCGCGGCGTGTTCCTGGGCGACGGTGATGCGGTTCGCGGCCCATTCCTCGCCCACCCGCCCCTGTACGGGACCGATCACGTCCAGCAGCACCGCCTCGGGGTCGAGGCGGTCCTCCAGCGCCTGGAGGACGGCCCGGACCGCGGCGGGTTCGTCGAGGGCCATGACGGCGTCCCACACCCGCTCGGCCAGGGCCTCCGTACGGGTGGTGCGGGTCGTGATGGTGGTGGTGGGGGCCGCGCCGTGCTGTGGGGTCATGCGGTGAACCTGCCCCGGGTGTGGCCGTCCACCGCGCTGAGGTGATTGGTTCGCGGTGCGGAGATCACCACGATGGCCATGTCGTCGTGCCGACCGCCGCCCACCCACTGGGCGGCGATCATCTGCACGTGTTCCACCACCGCCTCGGCGGGTATGGCGGCGCACTCCGCCAGCGCCCGCTGCAACCGGTCCTCGCCGAACATCACGTCGCCCAGCGGTCCGCCGCGCGCCTCGCTGATCCCGTCGGTGTACAGGACGCAGGCGTCGCCGGGGGCCAGGGTCACCGACACCGTCTCGGTGGAGATGTCCGGCAGCACGCCCACCAAGGTGCCTTTCGTGGGGGCCGGCTCGATCCGCCCGTCCGCGCGCAGGAGGAGGGGGGCGGGGTGGCCGGCGCTGGTCAGCCGCAGCCGTACGTTGTTGCCGTCCCGTGCCGCGGAGGCCAGCACCATCGTGGCGAACCGGGTGCTCTCGGAGTTCAGCAGCGCGGAGTTCAGCAGGCTGAGCATCCGCTGGTGGTCGTCCGCCAGGGGCAGCAGCGCGTGCAGGGTGTTGCGGATCTTCCCGGTCATGACGGCGGCCTCGAGTCCCTTGCCGCAGACGTCGCCGAACACCACGAGCGACGCATCGCCGTCGGCGGTGGCGGGGTGGACGTCGTAGAAGTCGCCGCCGACCCGTTCGTGGTCCTTCGCGGGGCGGTAGCCGCCCGCGTACTCCACTCCGGCGACCTGGTGCAGGACGGGCGGCAGCAGTTCGCGCATCAGGGTGTCGGTGATCGACGCCTGCTCCGCGTAGAGGCGGGCTGCCGACATGGCCGCGCCGGCGCGGGCGGCGAAGAGCCGCGCGAAGACCTCTTCGGCCTCGGTGAAGGCGGGGGCGCCGGTGCCGCGCAGCAGGACCAGAGCGCCGGCGGGCACCCCGTGGCCGGGCAGCGGCGTGATGACGATCGACCCCACACCGTCCAGGTCGTCCGGGACCAGCCAGGCCGGCGCGGCGCCGGGGTCGATCCATCGGGACGGGACGGGCGGGAACCCCTGGAGCGCCTCGGCCAGCCCCGGTACCGCGGCGGGGTCGACGGCCAGGAGGGCGACCGACGGGGCGCCGCCGCGGACGCAGGTCACCACCGGCAGCTCCGAGCCGCGTGCGGGGGCGATCACCAGGGCGGCGTCCGTGAGGTGCTCCGCCGCCAGCTGCGCGGTGACGTCCATGCACCGGTCGAGGTTCAGCGAGGACAGCAGCAGGTTGGACGAGCGGACCAGGAACGCCGTGCGTTCCCGCTCCGTCCGCAGTGCCTCACGGGCGAGTCGGTGGCCGGTGTCGTCCATCAGCCACCACACGACCGTGCCGTCGTCGCGCGCCGTGGAATGTGCCTCGAAGGATCCCTCGCCCACCGGTCCCCGCACGGCCCGGGCCGCCCCGTCGGCCGACCGCCGCGCCGTGGGCACGGCGTCGGCCACGTGCCGTGCGTGGGCCGACGCCAGCCACCCGGGCACCGCGTCGGCCAGGTTCACACCCGGTCGGGCCTGCGGGAAGACCAGTCTGGCCGCCTCGTTGACGAACACCAGGTGTGCCTGGGGATCGGCCGCGAGTACGGGGTAGGGGGCCTCGCTCCACCGGAGGTCTGCTGCCGGTGAACCGGATGTCATCTGCGGGGAAGGAACCACACATCGAAGGCCCGCTGTGCGAACCCCTCACCTCTTCGTGAAGACGGAAAAAACATCATTGCCCTGCGGCAACCATCCTCCATGTACCGCGCCCGCCGCAACCGGGCCCTCGTGCGACAGGGTGACGAGCCGTCACCCGAGCGGGTGGCGGGGCAGGTCCCGTACGCTCGGGAGGTACTCCGTGGCCGCCCCGGCCACGGGTGTAGGAGGATGTCGGGGTGATCGGAGAAGAAGCGGTCGTCACGACGACCATCGACCGGGGCATAGCACTCGTCAGCCTGCGCGGTGAGATCGACGAGGACCACGCGCCCACCCTGGCCCGGGCATTCGCGCAGACGGCGGCGAGTGGCCTCGCGCTCACGGTGGTGGACCTCTCCCGTATGCGATTCGCGGACTCCTCCGTCCTGCACGCCCTCTTCGACGCACAGCGGGCCCACCGGGCCGCGGGAGTGGCCCTGGTTCTCGCCGGCCCCCTGCAGGCGGCGGTGCGGCGGCTGTTCGAGGTCACCGGGGCCGCCCCCGCCTTCCGTATGGCGGACTGTCTGGAGTCAGCGATGACGTCATGAGCACCTCATCCTCATCCTCATCCGCTTCCGGGTCCGGGTCCGTCTCCGGGTCCGCTTCCGCCGAGTCCCGGAGCCCGGGCGAGCGGCGGCCGGGCCGCCTGCCGGAGTCCGCGGCCGCCGCCCGCGCACGGGTCTGCGAGGTGCTGCGGCTGGCCGGCGTGGGCCTCGACAGCGTCATCGCGGCCGACGCCCTGCTGGTCACCTCGGAACTCGTCACCAACGCGATCCGCCACGGCGGTGGCGTCACCCTCTTCCGGGCCGACGTCGCCGATGACGTCCTGCTCCTGTCCATCGGCGACGCGGACCCTCGGCTGCCCGCCCCGCGCACGGGTACGGTCGAGCGCCCGGGCGGGTACGGCTGGCCGCTCGTCCAGCGCCTCGCCGAGCGGGTGGACTGCCGTACACACCCCGACGGCAAGACGATCAATACCGTTCTGCGCCTGGCCTGAGGGCCCGGCCCCTCACAGGAAGCGGCGCAGCGGGCGTACCGACAGCTCCTGGGCGCGGTGCAGGAGGGAGCGTCGCTTCCAGCGCTGCGTGGCGATCCGCGTGCAGCCGTCCAGGTCCTGGTCGTAGTGCTCGTCCAGGGTGCGGGTGACGTCCGGGTCCATCACGGCGAGCATGACCTCCTCGTCGTGGTCCAGGGAGCGGCGGTTGAAGTTCGACGAGCCGATGAGGGAGACCACCCCGTCCATGGTCATGATCTTGGCGTGCATCATCGTCGGCTGGTACTCGTGGATCTGCACGCCGGCGGCGGTGAGCGCCTCGTAGTGGTGCCGGCCCGCGAGTTGGCACACCCGCTTGTCGGTGTGCGGACCGGGCAGCAGGATCTCGACCGTGACGCCCCTGCGGGCCGTGGCGCTGAGCAGGTCGACGAAGAAGTCGTCGGGAGCGAAGTAGGCGGTCGCCAGGCGCACGCGCTCCTCGGCCGATTCGAGAATCACCCGCATCAGCGTCTGCATGTCCTGCCAGCCGAAGGCGGCCGAGCCACGCACCACCTGGACGACGGCGGTTCCGGCGGGCTCATGGGGTACGAAGCGGTCGCGCTCGTCGAAGAGTTCGGGGTGGCACTCGGCCCAGTTCTGGGCGAAGGCCGCGGCGATCCCGTCGACGGCGGGCCCGCGGACCTCGGCGTGCGTGTCGCGCCATTCGCCCGGACCGCGGGCGTCGCCGCACCATTCCTCCGCGATGCCCACACCGCCGGTGAAGGCGGTGTGCTCGTCGACGACGAGGACCTTGCGGTGGCAGCGGTGGTTCTGCTTGAGCGGCGAGAGGAAGACGGGTCTGCGGAACCAGGCGATGTCGACCCCGGCCTCGTCCATCCGGTCCAGCAGGTCCTGCTCGATCAGGCGGCTGCCGAAGCCGTCGAGGAGCAGCCGTACCCGTACACCTTCTCGTGCGCGCTCGGCCAGGGCCTCGGCGAACCGGCGGGCGATGGCGCCCTTCCAGTAGACGAAGGTCATCATGTCGATGGTGTGGCGGGCGGAGCCGATGGCGTCGAGCATCGCGGTGAAGATCTCGTCGCCGTTGCGCAGCGGGCGTACGGAGTTCCCCTCGGTCGCGGCGATACCGATCAGCCGTTCCAGTCGGCGGCGGATGCGGTGGATGCGCTCGTCGGCCGAGGCGGCGACGGGGGTGGGCGCGGGCCGGGGCGCCGGCGTGGTGCGATCGGCTTCGGCGCCGGCCACGGCGGTGCGTATGCCGGCGCCTTCGGTGTCGGTGGCTTCGGTGTCGGTGGCTTCGGTGTGTGTCATCGAGGGCTCCTCGGGCCGGGCGCCGGGCGCCGTGGTGACGGCCCGCTCGGGTGGGACCCGCGGCGGAACCGATGGTTGTCGGATGCCCTTCTGGCCGCTATCGCGGGTCTCAAACGCCGTCGGGCGCCCTGCTCCTCTTCGTCGTGGCGTCGATCAGCCGCTGCGGGGCGGGACGACCATGGTCGTCGCCTCGGTGACGCCGGGCGCGGTGGCGAACGCCAGGTCGGCCCCGGTGATCTCCAGGATCCGGGCCAGGCGGGGCGGTACGGTGCCCGCCAGGATCACCGGCCGCTCCATCGCGGGTTGCAGCAGGACGCTGAGCGCGGTCGAGTCGATGAAGGTCACCCCGGCGACGTCCAGGACGAACCGCGCGACACCCGACGCCCGGGGGTCCATCGCGATCCGCAGCTCGGCCACGGTGTCCATGTCGAACTCACCCGCCATCACGACGATGCGCACGTCCCCTTCGGATCGCGTCTCGACGTGACTGCGTGCCTCTTCTTCGTGCGTGTCCCAGCTCATGGCCGTCTCCCCCACATTCCTTGGTGTGCTTGCCGCTCGTGGCCTGTATGTCCGGTCCTCACCGGGTGCGGGGCAGCTTGACGACGGTGATGAAGAAGTCGTCGATCTGCTGGATCGCCCTGACGAACTGGTCGAGGTCCACCGGCTTCGTCACGTAGGCGTTCGCGTGGAGCTTGTAGCTGCGCAGGATGTCCTCCTCGGCGGCCGAGGTCGTGAGGACGACCACAGGGATGTGGCTCAGGTCCGGGTCCGTCTTGATCTGTTCGAGCACCTGCCGGCCGTCGTACTTGGGCAGGTTCAGGTCGAGCAGGATCAGATCGGGGCGGGGCGCGTTCGCGTGCTCGCCCCGGCGGTAGAGGAAGTCCAGCGCCTCCAGACCGTCGCGCACCACGTGCAGCACGTTCCCGATCTTGTTGTCCTCGAAGGCCTCGCGGGTCATCAGCTCGTCGCCCGCGTCGTCCTCGACAAGCAGGACTTCGGCGGGGGCGGCCTGGGGCCGGTCGATGGGGATGCTCATCAGTGGTTTCCTTCGGTGGGTACGGGGAGCGGCGCGGCGTCCGCGGTATCGGCGGCGTCCGTGGCATCAGCGGCGTCCGCGGCGACGGGCAGGGTGAAGACGATCCGGGTGCCCCCGGTGTGGGCGGTGTCGATCCGGATCTGGCCGCCCGTGTGCTCGACGATCTTCTTGCAGAGCGAGAGGCCGATCCCCGTGCCTCCGTACGTCTCCCGGGCGTGGAGCCGTTGGAAGATGACGAAGACCTTCTCGGCGAACTCGGCCGGAACGCCGATGCCGTTGTCCGTGACGGCGAAGGTCCGGAAGCCCGGTTCCGCGGCGGGGTCGTCGACCTCCGCCACCTCGATGCGCGGAACGCGGTCGGGCGAGCGGAACTTGACCGCGTTGCCGATCAGGTTCTGCCAGAGCATCGTCAGGAGCGTGGGGTCGCCCACCACGTCCGGGAGCGCCTCGGGCCGGGTGATCTCGGCGCCGCTCTCCTCCACGGCAGCGGCCAGGTTTCGCACCGCCCGGTCCAGCGCGCCGTCCAGCGCGACCGTCTCGCGCGCGTCCTGGACCCGCCCCACCCGGGAGAAGGTCAGCAGGTCGTTGATGAGCACCTGCATGCGCTTGGCGCCGTCCACGGCGAAGTTGATGTACTGGGTACCACGGGCGTCGAGCTGGTCCCCGTAGCGCTTCTCCAGCAGCTGGCAGAAGGAAGCCACCTTGCGCAGCGGTTCCTGCAGGTCGTGCGAGGCCACGTACGCGAACTGCTCCAACTCGGCGTTGGAGCGGCGCAGCTCCGCCGCCTGCGCGTCGAGCGCGGCGGCCGTCCGGTCGAGCCGCTCGGCGTTGCGACGTGACGCCGTCAGCTCGGCGACGGTCCGGTGGCGCATGGCCTCCACCGCGCGCGCCAGGGCCCGCAGATCGGAGGGGCCCCGTAGGGGGATCTCCTCCTCGAAGGCTCCGTCCGCGACGCGCCGCGAGGCGGTCCGCACCAGGGCCAGCGGCCTCAGCACGCCCACGTGGAGCAGGACCGCGAGAGCGCCGCCGGCCAGCAGGAAGGCCACGATGATCGCCAGGAGGATGCGGTCGCGCTGTGTGCGGGCTTCGCCGAACGTGGTGCGCGCTTCGGACTGTATCCGGTCCAGGCGGGCTTGTTGCGCGGTGATCCGCCGGCGGACCTCGTCGAAGCGGTCCTTGCCGGTCTGGAGCGAGGGTGGGGGGCTCCCGCTGTCCACGGAGGTGATGGCAGGGATCGCGAACTCGTCCCGCCAGACCCGCGCGGCCTCCTCCACGGCTGCCAGGTCACCGCGTACCCCGGCCTCGCCGTCGAGGACCGTCGCCAGGCGCTCGGCGGCCACGCGCTCGTCGGCCAGGCCGCGGTCGTACGGCTCCAGCAGCGCGCGTTCGTCGGCCAGCAGGTAACCGCGGACGCCCGTCTCCTGGTCCAGGAGGGCCGTCTCCAGGCGGAGCGCGTCCCGCTGGGCGGGCAGGATCCCGTCGACGAGACGGTTTCCGGCGGTGGTCGTGTGCGAGAGGAGGGTGGCGCCGAGGGCGCCCGTGCCGACGACCATGAGGGCCAGCACGGCGAGCACGGTGGTCAGCCAGCCCTGCAGGCTGGGTACGCGGCGGTCCGGGGCCCGCACTCGGGACTCGGCGGTCGGCTCTGCGGGGGAGGTCACGTGGGGGTGTTCCATTCGAGGTGGAGTACGGCGACGTCGTCGGCCAGGCCGCCCCAGTCCGCGGCGAGGCCCTGCGCCGCCTGGATGAGGGAGTCGACGAAGGGTTCGGCGGGCAGGCCGGTGTGCCGACGGGCGATCTCCAGGAGACCGGCTTCGTCGAGGCGGTCGGAGCCGGGTCCGACGCGCCCTTCGATCAGACCGTCGGTGAACAGCATCACGGCGCCGCCGACTTCCACCGGGACGTCGGTGACGGGCCAGCCCGCGCCCCATCCGGGCATGATCCCCAGCGCGGGCCCACCGGGCACCGTCCGCAGCTCCACCCCGCCCGGGGAGCGGAGCAGGAAGCCGGGATGACCCGCGCGCTGCACGGAGACGGCGCGGCTGCCGGGAGCGCGGGTGAGGGAGACCAGAGTGGCGAAGATCTCCGGACCGGACCGCTCCGCCAGCAGGATCTGCTCCAGCAGACCGAGCAGTTCGGCGTCGCGGGCCCCGGCCATCACGAAGGACCGCCAGGCCACGCGCAGGCACACGCCGAGCGCCGCCTCGCTCGGGCCGTGTCCCGAGACGTCGCCCACGACGGCGTGCGTCGCGCCGTCGGAGGTCTGCACGACGTCGTAGAAGTCCCCGCCCAGCAGGGTCTGGGCGCGTCCGGGGTGGTAGCGGGCGCAGACGATGACGGCTTCGGCCGGGTCGTCGAGCAGCAGCGGAGTCGGCAGCAGACCACGTTCGAGGCGCGCGTTCTCCTCGGCCCGGAGTCGGCCGGCTTCGAGGGCGACCGCCGCCAGTTCGGTCCGCTTTCGCTGGATCGCGTACCGGATGGCCCGCATGAAGACGTCGGGCTCCAGGCGCCCCTTGACCAGGTAGTCCTGCGCCCCCGCCGCGACGGCGCTCAGCCCCGCCCGTTCCTCCGACAGTCCGGTCAGAACGACGACGGCGGCCTCGGCGGAAACGGCCAGGACCTTCTTCAGCCCGTCCAGGCCCTGGGCGTCGGGCAGGTGCAGGTCGAGCAGGACGCACTCGGGCGGTTCGGCCGCGAGCAGGTCGAGGGCGTCGGCGAGGGAGGCCGCGCGGCCGAGGCGGACGTCGATCCCGCTGTCGTCCACGAGCTCCTCGACGAGCACGGCGTCGCCCTCGTCGTCCTCGATGAGCAGGACGTACGGCGGGACGCCGTTCCACAGGGCCAGGGAATCGTCCGGTTCCCCGTCGGAGGCCTTCCGGGGTGCTTCCGCCGCCCGGGGAGATGGCGTGCGGGGCGCTGGGGGTCGGGCCCCCAGCCCGAGAGTGCTCGCCATGGCGTCGCGTCTGTCCTTTCTTCACCGCTGGAGGCGGACGCCCGACGGACGCCTGGTGCGCGGGCAAGCGTAGAGTGATCATTTGCCGTAGGGCAATGTTTTACGAACTCAATGATTGTGCCGTACCGGCGGACGGGAACCTGACCCGCCCCGGGAACGGCTCGCCTCAGGCGGTGTCCGCGATCCGCGCGGGCGTCCCCACCGGGCCGGCGCCGCCGGGCGCGGCGGCGCCCTCGGCCGGGCCGGCGCCCAGGGCGGGGCCGGAACCGAGGGCCGCATCGGAGTCCAGGGCGGAGCCGGAGCCCGGGGCCGGGCCTGCGGCCTCGCCCGGACCCTCGGCGGTGTCCGCGGGCGGACCGGCCGGCGGCGCGACCCCGCCGGCGGCCTCCCGGAACGCCTCCAGACCCGTCACCAGCGCGTCCACCGCTTCCGGCGCCATCCGGGCGAGGACCGCCGAGAACGCGCGCGCACGGATCACCCGCTGCTCCTCCAGCAGCGCCCGCCCACGGGGGGTGAGGCGCAGCTCCACCTCGCGCCGGCTGCTCGGGTGCGGGGAGCGGGTCAGCAGTCCCACGGCCTCCAGCCGGTCGCAGAGCCGGGTGACCGAGGGCGGGCGGGAGCCGAGCACGGCGCCCAGGGCCCGCAGGTTGATGCCCTCGGCCCCTTCGACGGCGATCAGCGCCCGCATCTGCGAGGTGGAGACGGCGGGAGACGCACCGTCCTGGCCGTGGGCGTGCAGTGCCGCGAGGAGTTCCGCCGCGGCTCCGAGAGCCGCCGCCGGGTCCTCGTGCGCACCGGATCGTCCGGGACTGGGCATACCACCACTGTGCCACCGTCCCGTTTCGGCCGGCTCCGAGACACCCCTACGGTTCGACCGGCTCCGTACCGGCCCGGCCGTGCCAGTCCAGACAGACGACCATGGCGTCGTCGGCGGCCTCGATGCCGCCCCGGTGTCCGGCCAGCTCCTCCAGCAACGCCCGGGGCACCTGAGCGGGCGGCAGCAACCGGGTGTTCATGATCGCCCGGGCCAGAGCGTGCCGGCTGTAGGGATCGCCGGCCGGGGACAGCACGTCGTAGACGCCGTCGCTCAGGAAGAACAGCCGGTCCCCCGGCAGTACCTGGAAGCGCTGGACGGTGTAGACGGTGTCCTCGAACATGCCGAGCGGCAGCTGGGCTTCGAGTCCGATCTGCTGCACCCCTCCCTCGCGCAGACGCCACAGACGCGGTGAGCCGGCGTCGATGACCTCGACCTCGCCGGTGTCCAGGCTGAAGCGGAGCAGCAGCATCGCCAGGTGCAGCCGTCCCTGGTACTGGCCGTACAGGGCCTGGTCGGCCAGTGACGCCTGGTCGGCGAGGTCGAGGCCGGCCCGCCGGGCGTTGCGCAGGGCGCTGACGGCGAGGCTGGTCAGCAGGGCGGCGTCGATGCCGTCGCCCATGCCGTTGTTGACGGTGAGCGTGAGGTGGTCGGCGGAGGCCGACCAGTCGAAGCTGTCGCCGAAGATGGCGTACGCGGGCTCCAACTGAGCGCCGAGGTCGTACTCGGGTCGGGAGCAGGCGCGTCCCGGCAGCAGCTGCCACTGCATCTCGGCCGCCAGGGTGAGCCGTCTGGCCCGCCGGGCCATGAGGAAGACGTCGGTATCCCGGTCGGCGACGAGGATCTCGTGGGCCAGGGCGTCCGCCACGTCCTGCAACGCGCCGAGGAGTCCGGGGTCGTACGCGCCCGCCGCGTAGTCGACGCTCAGGACGCCCAGGCGGTCACCGCGCACGCTCACCGGAAGGTGGACGGTGATCCCGTCCGCCTCGGAGACCACGAACGGCTCCTGCGAACCGAAGGCCCGGCCCTCGGGACTGTTGTACGCCGACACGGACTCCACGGTGAAGGGCTGCGCCGTGACGGGTTGGAGCCGGGCCGAGGCGTAGTCCGCCATCAGCAGCTCGGTGCTCCGTGCCCCGTGCTCCCGGGACAGCACCTCGCGGACCGTCTCGAACAGTCCGTGCGGGGCCGCGTCCCGCAGTGCGCGCTCCACTGCGTTGCCTTCACTCACCGGTCCGGTACCTGCCTCTTTCGTCGACTGCCAAAATAGGGGCCCAGAAGCCGGCGGTTCGCCGGGGAAGGGCAGCCCGTGGGCCCGGTAGGGAGTGTCACATGAGCGAGCGGGACATCGGCTCCAGGCGGCCCGTACGGTCGGCGGTGGCGGAAATGAGTGAGCTGATCGAGCTGTTGGAAGTGGTCTGGGAGCGGGGCCGCGACACGGTCAGCACCCCTCCCGTCTCCTCGGCCCAGGCCAGGGTGCTGTTCCTGGTCGACGGCAACGGGGGGATGAACCTGCGGGAACTCGGCAGGCTGCTGGAGGCGGCCCCGCCGTCGGTCACCCGGCTCTGCGACCGTCTGCAGGCCGTCGGCTTCCTGGAACGGCACCCCGGCTCCGACGACCGGCGCGAGGTGCTGCTCCAGCTGACGCCGGCCGGGCGGACGTACCTCGAACGACTGCGTGCGCGCAGGCAGGAGGCTCTGGCCGTGGCGATGGCCGCGATGCAGCCGGCCTCCCGCGCCGCCCTGGCGGCGGGGCTGGCCGACTTCTGCTCGGCCGTCGCCACCCCCCTCAGGCTGCCGGCCCAGCAGTCCGCCGCACCCCGGAGCGCCTGACGCCGGGCGGATCCGGCCGCGGCCGGGGGGGCGTCCCGGGCCTCGTCACCACGAGCGTGATCAAGCCATGATTCCGTCACCCGACCGGCCCATCAGGACCTAGAGTGTGCGCGTGACCGAGCAGAATCCCGAACTCATCGCCGGCCGCTACCAGCTGGTCGAACGCATCGGCCAGGGCGGCATGGGCCGGGTCTGGCGCGGCCTTGACCAGCAGCTCTTCGGACGCGAGGTCGCGGTCAAGGAGATCCTCTTCCCGCCCGGCACAGAAGACGACGACCGCGCCGCGCTGCTCCGGCGGTTCACGGGCGAGGCCCGCGCGGCAGTCACTCTCAGCCACCCGGGGATCATCACCATCCATGATGTGGTGGAGCATCACGGAGCCCCCGTCATCGTCATGGAGTTGGTCCGCGGGGAGTCCCTCGCCGCAGCCATCCGCAGCCGGGGCCGGTTGCCCGTGCAGCGGGTGGCCGAGATCGGCGCGGCCATGCTCGACGCGCTGGCCGAGGCACACGCGGCCCGGATCATCCATCGGGACATCAAGCCGGACAACGTGCTCCTGACCAAGGACCGCGTCGTCATCACCGACTTCGGCATCGCGCACCTGGCGGACGCCACGACCAAGCTGAGCCGCAGCGGGATCGTCATCGGCACGCCGCACTACATGCCGCCGGAGCAGCTCGAAGGCAAGCGCCCGACCCCCGCCAACGACCTGTGGGCGCTCGGCGCCACCCTCTACCACGCCGTCGAGGGACAGCCGCCGTTCGACGTGGAGGGCCTGCACGCCCTCGCCGTGGCCGTCTTCACCCGCCCGCACCGGCCGCCGGTCCACGCGGGACCGCTGGCGCCCGTACTGGACGCGCTCCTCGCGAAGGATCCGGCGCAGCGCGTGGACGCGGCGGAGGCGGCCCGCATGCTGGCCGCGGTGCTGCGCCCCTCGGCGCCGACACCGACGCCGGCACCGGAGGCGCCGGCACCGGAGGCGTCGGCGGAGCGGGCGCCCGAGCAGGAACCCCCGACGAGGCCGACTCCCCACTCCCCCACGGTCCTGGACTCCGGTGTCGGCGCCGGTGTCGACACCGGCGCCGACACCGAGCGGCGTCCCGTTCCGGACCGCCCGACGGACCCGCCCGTACCCGTACCCGTACCCGTACCCGCGCCCGTGCCCGCGCCCGGGGAGAGCGGCACGCTCGGAACTCCGGCCACGACGGAGCACGGCGAGCGCGTGTCCACCCGTCCGCGCACCCTCCCCCGGCGAGCCGTGGTGCTGAGCGCGGCACTGGCCGTACTGGTCACGGGCTCCGTCCTGACCTGGAGCCTCGCCCATGACGACGACACGCCCCGGGGCGGTGGGACGGCCGGCAACGGCTCGGCGGGGGCCTCCGTCACGGTGGTGATCGGCGTGGACGCACCGCTCAGCGGCGGATTGTCCTCGATGGGCGTCGGTATCAAGAACTCCGCCGACCTGGCGGCCAGGACCGCCAACGAAAGCGGACACGTACCCGGCGTGCACTTCGAGATCAAGGCCCTGGACGACGGGGCCGATCCCGCCAAGGGCGAGGCCAACGCCGCCCGGTTCGTGTCCGACGAGAAGGTGCTGGGGGTCGTCGGCCCCCTCAACTCCGGTGTCGCCAAGACCCTGGTGGCACCGCTCGCGCGGGCGAACCTGGCCGTCGTGTCCCCGAGCAACACCGACCCCGTGCTGACGTTGGGCCCGGACTGGGCGGCGGGTACCAAGTCCCGCCCCTACTCCACCTACTTCCGCACCATCGCCACGGACGTCGTCCAAGGGCCGTTCGGCGCGCGATACCTGCACGACAGCGCGAAGAAGACCAAGGTCTACGTGGTCGACGACGCGAGCGCCCACGGCACCGCCGTCACCTCCGGCTTCACGCCCGAGTTCGCGAAGCTCGGCGGAACCGTCGTCGGTACCGAGCAGGTCGATCCCGCGGAACGCGCTTTCGCGGGCCTCGCCACGAGGGTGCGGTCCTCGGGAGCCGACGCCGTCTACTTCGGTGGCTACTACGACACCGCGGCCACCCTCTCCCAGCAGCTGAAGCAGGCCGGGGTCGGCGTCCCCCTGATGGGCGGCGACGGCATCTTCGACGAGCAGTACCTCACGACGAACCCGAAGGCCGAGGGTGACCTCGCGACCAACATCGGCGTCGCCGCGGCGGAGTCGGCGGCCGGCCAGGACTTCCTCGACCGGTATCAGAAGGCGGGCTACCCGGAGGCCGCCGGCTGGTACGGCCCTTACGCCTACGACGCGACGTGGAGCCTGATCGAAGCGGTGAAGGCCGTCGTGAAAGCCAACGGCGGCGCCCTTCCCCCCGCCCCCGACACCCGGGCGAAGGTTCCGCAGGCCCTGGCAGGGACCACCTTCGACGGTGTCACGGGCCGCGTCGCGTTCGACGGGGCCGGCGACACGGTCGACCGCCGGCTCACGGTGTACACGGTGAAGGACGGCAAGTGGGCCATGGTGACGAGCGGCCCCGCCGCACGCTGACGCCGGTCGGCCGCGAATCTCGGCGACGAGACACCGCGACGAGACACCGCCGCGCCCGGGGGCGGTCAGGAAAGCCGGCACGTGTGGAACCGGTTGGAGTGGATGTTTCCGAACGACGCGGGGATGTGGGCGATGCCCTCGCCCGGGCGGACGGTTCGGCTCCGCCCCTGGTACTCGGTGCTGTTGTACACGGTGACGCATCGGCCCCATACCTGGCCGTTCCGGCGCCACGTCCCGGCACCGTTCCGGACCGACCCGCCGTCGTTGAATCCGACGTACGCGGTCGTTTCCGGGTAGCGCGGCATGTCCTGCGAGACGAAACTCGCCACGCCCGTGTAGTCGGGGCCCGTCCAGCCGCACACCCAGCCGGGCGTGCAGACCTCGGACGGGGCCGGGAGGGCCGCTTGCGCCGGCATGGTGACAGGGGCGAGGGCGAAGGCGGCGCAGGCCGCACCGCCCGCGAGTACCGCGGCCAAGGCGTGGACGGTCACGGAGATCACCACCGCTCCCGAAGGGCGGCAGGCCGCGCGACGGCCTGCGGGGCTTCTTCCATCGCACCCCCGTTCCGCCGTGATCGCACCCGGTGCTTCGGCCGTCAGGGCCGCCCGTGGAGTGCGTGGGGTGCCTGGGCGGGGTACCGGGTGACCTCCTCCAGGACCACGCGTCCGCCCTGACGCCGCCCCCCTCCCGGATCGTCATGGAGGTGGGCTTCGCCGGGCAAAGTCCGCGAGCCGTTCGGCGAAGGCCGCGACGAGGCCGCGTAGTTCCTCGGGGCGTTCGATGACGAAAGGTCGGTCCATCGAGGCGAGTACGGCAGGCAGCCAGTCGAGCCGCTCCGCCCGCAGTTCGACTCGGCACCAGCCCTCCGTCGCCGGATCCGGGCCGTCGGGCGAGGGCAGTTCCGCCACGATCGCGATGCCGGCGGGCAGTCGGGTGTGGATCTGCTCGGCGGTCCCCCGGATCCGCAGCGTCACCTCGTGCCGGTACGGCGCCGTGGCGAGCCCGGTCAGGACCCGACTCGCCGCATCGATGCCCGGTGGTGGTTCGAACGATCCGGACAGGGTCCGCACAGCGGTGATGCGGTCCAGTCTGAAGTTCCGATCCTCGCCCGTCGAAAGATCCGCCGCCGTCACGTACCACTTGCCCGAGTGGGCGACGACCCCGTACGGGTGCAGGGTTCGCTCGCTGCGTCGACCGTCGCCGGCGGTGTACCGGATCGAGATCGGCCGGTGATGGTGCACCGCGTCGGCGATCGGGAGGAGGATCGCGGGTTCCGGGGCGACGGCCGCCGTACCGGGGGGATCCGTGAAGGCGAGGGAGCCGAGCACGGCTTCGAGCCGTCGGCGCAGCCGCTCGGGCAGCACGCGCCGGATCTTGGCCGCCGCCGTCTCGCTCGCCGTGTCCGTGGCCACCGTCAGGCCCGATCGCCGGCCGGCCAGCAGGCCGAGCAGTACGGCCAGTGCTTCGTCGTCGCTCAGCATGAGTGGGGGCATACGGAAACCGGGGGCGAGCCGGTAGCCACCGTAGCGACCGCGCACCGACTCGACGGGCACGTCGAGATCGAGGAGCTGCTGTGCGTAGCGCCGTACGGTGCGTTCGTCGACGTTCAGCCGATCGGCGAGTTCGGACACGGTCCGGATGCCACCCGACTGCAGAAGCTCCAGCAGGGTGAGGACGCGAGCGAGGGGGCGGGGCATGACCGGAAGTCTCCCGCACATACCGGGCGGGTTCCGCCCGGTATTGGTCGTAGCGTGCGGGAACAAGCACCGATCGACCTTGGAGAAGACCCATGCAGTTCGTATCCACCCGCGTCATCACGGGCGATGTCGCCCGCCTCGTCGACTTCTACGAGCGTGCCACCGCAGTGTCCGCCACCTGGGCCAACGAGGACTTCGCCGAGCTCAGGACCGGCTCGGCCACCCTCGCGATCGGCAGCACCCGCACCGTCCCCCTGTTCGCGCCCGGCTCCGCCCGCCCGGCCGACAACCACAGCGTCATCCTCGAATTCCTCGTCGACGACGTGGACGGCGTTTACGAGAACCTGAGCGGCTTCGTCGAGGACTTCGTCAACGAACCGACCACCATGCCCTGGGGGAACCGCACGCTCCTGCTCCGCGACCCCGACGGCAACCTCGTCAATTTCTTCACCCCGGTCACACCGGCCGCCATCGCGAGGTCCGCTCGCCCGACCGGCCCGGCTCGCTAGTGCCGTGGCCGGAAAGGTTTGCCGGGTTGCGCGTCCGGTGCGGTGCATCGCAAGGCGGAGGGCCGCGACTCGTACCGGACGTACTTGCGTGGTCCGACAACGCGGCGAGGTGCCGTGCCGGGCGTCGCGACCCGGTGAACCTTGCCGGTCACGGCACTAGCATGCGAGGCATGGCCATCAAACTTGAGAACGTCGGCATCGCCGTCCGTGACCTCGAAGCAACGGTCTCCTTCTTCACCGACCTCGGCCTCACGGTCATCGGCCGTGACACGGTCAGTGGCGAGTGGACCGACACCGCCGTCGGCCTTGATGGCAATCACGCCAAGATCGCGATGCTCCAGACCCCGGACGGTCAGGGTCGCCTCGAGCTCTTCGAGTACATCCACCCCGAGGCGATCGAGACGCAGCCCACCCTGCCCCACGAGATCGGCATGCATCGCGTCGCCTTCTCGGTCGACGACATCGACAAAGCCCTCGAAACGGCCGCACGGCACGGATGTCATCCGCTGCGTGGTGTGGCGACCTATCAGGACGTCTACAAGCTGACGTACCTCCGTGGCCCCAGCGGCATCCTCGTGATGCTCGCCCAGGAGCTGAAGAAGAACACCTCCTCGGGCCGGACTTCCGCCGACGAGGACTGAACGGGTGCGCCGGCGCGATCGGCGGATCGGCGCGGGGGTCGGCCGGGCCGCCGAGCGGCCCGGCCCCTCGGCGGATCAGGCGTGGACCGAGACCCAGCCGGTGCACTTGCGCTCGCTGCCCTTCGCGATGCACCCGCGCAGCTTGTACGGGTGTCCCTCGGGCAGGTTGCCGGGCACGACCTTCATGTAGATCGCCTTGTGGCCGCGCGTGGAGGCGATGCGGCCGGTGCTCAATTCGGCCTCGACGGCCCAGCCGTCGGGGCTGATGTCTTTGGCGATCAGGGAGTCGCCCGGAATGTCGGGCGCGGGCTGCGGGTCGGCGTTCCAACGCGCGAAGCCCATGTCGTGGCCGTCCGTGGGGCTGACCAGGTTCATCGTGAACGACCCGTCCGGCTCCATCGCGGCAACGCCCGAGACGCCGGTCCTGGAGACGGAGAAGTCGATGTCGGACGAGAGGTCGCCCACCTCGTCCGCGCCGGCCGTCGCGGCCCCGGCCGTGAAGGCCACGCCGACGAAAAGGGCGGCCGAACCGAGCACCGCGCCGACGCGCTTGTGTATCGAACCCATGATTTCCTTATGTTCCCGCGCACGACGGCGCACCGCCGCGCGCACGCTCTCCCGCCGGCCTCGTACATCGCCGACGGTCGGTCAACACCACTGTAAACAGGCCCTGTTGAAGGGCTACTGGCGGGTATCGATCGAACCGCCACGCCTGCCGGGCGAGTTCGGCGGTTTCCCGGAGCGGCGAGGTCGGTGCGCCTGACGGTGCGCGGGGTGAACGGTTCGGGGAACATCGGCCGGCGCTCGACGCCGGCCCCGACAGGGGGCGGCCCCACGACGCCGAGGCGCCGGGGGCCGGTCCTGCTCCACCCATGAGCCACCGGATGGCTCGTGGGGGCTGGGTCAGGTCTTGTCGCGCTTGTCGCGCAGCGAGTCCTGGATTCCGCGAGCGCGCTCCTCGGCCTCGCTCATGGCTTCCTTCGTCTTGCCCTTGGCCTGGTCCATCTTGCCCTCGGTCTTCATCCGGTCGTTGCCGGTGACCTTGCCGACGGCCTCCTTGGCCTTGCCCTTGGCCTGATCCATCTTGCCCTTGTCCGCCATGGTGAACTCCTTGAGGTAGGAAATCCCGACGGGGCCCAAACTAGGCTGAAACAGACAAACGTGCGCGGCGAGACCATCTCTCGCCGTAGGTATGCGCGCCTCGGGCTCTGGGCCGTAGGCGTGAACATCGACGGGTGCCGTCACAGCGGTGCCTGGGCCACGGATCGGGCTGTTCGCCCCCGGTCCGCGACACCATCGGTTCCGACAGGGCGTCTGCCCCGTCGTCCTTCCGGCATGCGCCGGAGTTCACCGGATGGCCCGTGCCTCCTACAGGAACTGCCTCTCCTCGGGGTCCTCGATGAGATGCATGGCGGCTTCCTCCGCCGAGGCCGCCCCCGCGTCGATCCCCACGTCGCGCGCGAGGACGGAGTTCTGGTGGGGTGAGGCGGTGGCCGCGGCCAGCCGTCCGGCGCGTGGGCCGCCCGCCTGCGCGTCCATGGGCTCGCCCTCGCCGTCCACCAGGTCCCCGATACCGTCTCCCCCCGTGGGTTCCCGATCGGGCTCTTCCCGGGCGAGGCGTTCGTCGAGGGTCTCCCCCCGCCGCTGCGCCTCGCCCGTGGTGTCGTCCCGCTGCCTCGTATAGGGCCGCTCGGGCGGCGAGTAGCCCTGGTCGAGCAGGGCGTCCATGCCGAGCTCACCGAGGCTGTCGTCCATGTCGGGCTGCAGCTCGGAGGGCTCGTCCTCCGGCTGGGGCTGGTAGACGTCGTCGCCGCGGGCACTGGTCTCGCTCATGATCCGTCCTCCTGCTCGTCCCTCTCGTGGCGGTGGCCGGTGAAAGCACCGTCTGAACTCCTCCCCCACCCCAAAGTACGACGATCACGCGGATCGGTGGGATTCCGTCCTCGGAAACCCTCCAGCGTCAGGCCGGCTGCGCCAAGGCGCGGATCAGTCGGCTTCGCTCGCGAGTCGCAGGGCGAGGTCCTGCAGGATCTCCTGCGCGGACGCCTCCGCCCCCGTTCGGTCGAACGCGTCCGCGACCGCCTCGAAGGCCAGCACGAATCCGCTGATCAGGGCGCTGAGCGGACCGGACAGCTGATCCAGCATGGCGGACCCGACCTCCGCCGCATCGGCGTCGGCGGGCACGAGGAACTCCGCTGGCGTCACCTCACCGAGCAGCGACGAGACGTAGTCCGCGTCGATCCCGCTCCGCACACCCGTCAGTGCCCCGATGGCCTTCAGCTTGATCTCGTTGTCGGTCATCCCGCGAGCGTACGGCGGAGCTCCCCGCGGGGGCCGCCGGCATACCGCGCGCCCGAGGTGACTCGACTGTGCGTGGCCGGGTAGGCGTACGGGAGAGGGGGAGCGGGCACGGAGGAGGTGCGTACATGAGCGCGGCGGGCGAGAACGGGGAGCGGCCGCTGGCCCGACGACCTCGGATGCAGCACGAAGGCGGCACCGCGGACGAGCACGGGCGACGGCCGGGAGCCCCTACCCGTACGGGCACCGGGGCACAGCCGGCGGCGGACGCCGAGCGGGTCGGCCGGGCGAACGAAAGCAGGACGAGGACCGCGCGGGTACTCCACCGGAAGAAGGGCGAGCGACCCGACGAGGAGGACGACCGGCCGAGGTAGCCGACGACGCTCCGCCGGCCGGCCCGGCGGGCGGCTTTCACACGGTCGGCAGGAGGCCGGCACCAGGTCGGCACCAGGTCGGCTTTCACATGATCGGTCGTTCGCGCGCATGCAACCGTCCGGTCAGGGCACGTGGCCGGTACACAAACAGTTGCGGCTTGCCCAGCGAAGGAGTGTCCGTGCTGCCCATCAAGGTGACCGACAGCGGAGTACTGATAGTCCGGCTGCAAGCCGACCTCGACATCGGCCGTCGGGCAGCGACGACGTCGACGATCGATGGGCTGTTGACCGCCCACCGGTCCACGCCCGTCGTGCTCGAACTGTCCGACGCCGTGCTCAGTCCCGCGGCCGTGAGCATCGTCGTCAGGGCCGACCGCATGTGCCGCGAGGCGGGCACGGCGGCCGCAGTGGTCACCTCCAGCGCGGAGGCACGTCGCACCCTCGGGGTGGGTGCCGGAGCGCAGGCACCGGACGTCCACGCCACCGTCCCCTCGGCCGTCGCCGCCCTCGCCGCCGGGGTCGGTTCGGTGGCGTAGCCGTGGAAGTCGCCGTCCGGACGGCGCCCCCTACCCCGTCACGCCGACGCCGACGCCGGCAACGACCCGCGCAGCGCGCTGCGGCCGTGGTCCCGGCTCTCGCGGATGTGGGGTGCGAGGCGGTCCTCCAGGACGAGACCGCCCGCACAGGCGAAGCGCCTCCTCGACCGACCGTGGCAACCGTGGTGGGCCCGCAGGCCTCCTCCAGGTTCGAAAGCGGCTCACGTCGGCGGGCCGCGCCGTGCTCGAAACGGTGCGGCTGCCCCCGGCGGAGCGCGGCATACGGCGCGCGACAGCGCTCTTCGGAGGAACGAAACGGAAGGTGTTTTCCCGCGGCCAGTGGTCGTCGGGCTCAGCTGCGCGAGACGGTGATCTACGACGGTACCGACCGGGCCGCTCGTCATGAGTGACGGCGATCTCCATCAGGCCGACTGTGAGGGGCGAGGGGAGTCCCTCCCGCCACTCTCAAGCTATAGCGCACCGGGGGGCTTGCCACAAGACCCGGGGTACGGCGGAGAATCCTCGACCGAGGCCACAACCTGCGGAAACGGGGCTACGACGTGCGTGTCGAACCAAGGATGAATACGTGCTCGACGAGAGGTTCGACGAAGCGAGAGGGGCCGGTGGTGCGATCGGCCGCCACAGGACGACGGAACACGGCCGCCTCGGAGGTGGCGCAGTGATCGAGCAGTACGTGAGGGGTCTACGGCAGGTCGACCCGGCGCAGGTCGCGCTCGTCGGTGGGAAGGGTGCGCACCTAGGCGGACTGTCGCGGATCGAAGACGTCCATGTGCCGGATGGCTTCTGCGTGACCACGGACGCCTTCCGCCGGATCATGGCGCAGGCACCGTCGATCGACGATCAGCTCGATGCGTTGTCGCGCGTGAACCCCGACGACCGGGAGGCGGTCCGGACGCTCAGCGCGCGGATCCGTCGAACCATCGAGGAGGTCGTCGTCCCGGACGATCTCGCCGCGGCGATCACCGGCGCGCTCGCCCGGTTCGGCGAGCAGGCCGCCTACGCCGTCCGATCCAGCGCGACGGCCGAGGACCTGCCGACGGCCTCCTTCGCCGGTCAGCAGGACACGTACCTGAACATCGTGGGGCCGGCGGCGATCCTTCGGCACGTCAGCCGGTGTTGGGCATCGCTGTTCACCGAGCGGGCCGTGACCTATCGCCGGCGCGGCGGCATCGACCACCGTACGGTTCTCATGGCCGTGGTCGTGCAGCGGATGGTGGTCCCGCACGCGTCCGGCATCCTGTTCACGGCCGACCCGGTCACGGGCAACCGGAAGGTCGCCACCGTGGACGCGGGCTTCGGCCTCGGCGAGGCCTTGGTCTCCGGCCTGGTGAACCCGGACGTCTTCAGGGTGTGCGACGGCGAGGTCGTCGCCAAGTCGATCTCTGTCAAGGAGCGTGCCGTTCACGCGCTGCCCGCCGGCGGCACGCGGGAAGTGACGGTCGACGCCCGGCGGCAGGAGCAGCCGGCGCTGACGGACGCTCAGGCCGTGAGCCTCGTGCAGCTCGGGCGACGGATCGAAGCGCGTTTCGGCCGCCCGCAGGACATCGAGTGGTGTCTGGTCGACGACGGCTTCCGGATCGTCCAGAGCCGGCCGATCACGACGCTGTTCCCTGTCCCGGAGGCCGGCGACGAGGAGAACCACGTCTACGTCTCCGTCGGCCATGGGCAGATGATGACCGATCCCATGAGGCCCCTGGGGTACTCCATGTGGCAGCTGACGGCCATGGTGGCGATGCACGAGGCCGGCGGGAGGCTGTTCGTCGACGTCACCGGGCGCCTTGCCTCGCCGGCGAGCCGCGCCGGTCTCCTCGACGCCCTGGGTAAGGGTGATCCGCTGGTCAGGGACGCGTTGGAGACCGTTCTCGAGCGCGACGGCTTCGTCCCTTCGCTCCCGGACGCGGGTCCCGGCGGGCCGCCGGCCGGCGGCGCGCCCGCCCCGATCCGGACCGATCCGGCCGTCGTCACCGAACTGATCGAGCGCAGCCGGGCGTCCATCGCCGCCCTGGAGCGCGACATCCGGACGAAGACCGGGCCGGAGCTCTTCGACTTCCTGCTGGAGGCCTTCGAGGAGCACAAGCGGGTGCTCAGCGATCCGCTGAGCATTCAGGCGATCATGGCGGGGATGGAGGCCACGTGGTGGCTCAACGACAAGCTGCAGGAGTGGCTGGGCGAGAAGAACGCGGCTGACACGCTGACGCTGTCCGCTCCTGACAACGTCACGTCGGAGATGGGGCTGGCACTGCTCGACGTCGCGGACGTCGTCCGGCCGCTGCCGGAGGTGGTGGCGTTCCTGCGGGAGGTCGAGGACGAGGACTTCCTGGACGCGTTGGCGAAGCTCGCGGGCGGGGCCGAGGCGCGCGCCGCCATCGAGGCCTACCTGGACCTGTACGGCATGCGCTGCGTCGGGGAGATCGACATCACGAGGCCGCGTTGGCGGGAACGCCCCACCACGCTGGTGCCCGTACTCCTGGACAACGTGCGGAACTTCGAGCCGGGCGCTGCCGAGCGGCGCTTCGAGCAGGGGCGGCAGAAGGCACGGCTTAAGGAACAGGACGTACTGGCCCGCTTGCGGGCCCAGCCGGACGGGGACCGGAAGGCGGACGAGGTCCGGCGGATGATCGAGCGGGTCAGAACCTTCATCGGGTACCGGGAGTACCCGAAGTACGGGATCATCAGCCGCTACTTCGTCTACAAGCAGGCCCTGTTGCGGGAGGCCGAACGCCTCGTGCAGGCGGGTGTGCTTCCTGAGCGGGAGGACGCCTTCTACCTGACGTTCCAGGAACTCCATGACGTCGTGCGCTCGAACGGGGTCGACGACCGGCTGATCCAGGAACGCAAGGAGGCGTTCCGCTCGTACCACGAGCTCTCGCCGCCGCGGGTGCTCACCTCCGACGGTGAGGCCCTCAACGGAGCGTACCGCCGCGAGGACGCGCCGGTCGGAGCCCTGATCGGCCTGCCGGTCTCCGCCGGGACCGTGGAGGGGAGGGCCCGCGTCGTCCTCGACATGGCGGAGGCCGATCTCGAAGCGGGCGACATCCTGGTCACGACCTTCACGGACCCCAGTTGGTCCCCGCTGTTCGTCGGGATCGCCGGCCTGGTCACGGAGGTGGGCGGCCTGATGACCCATGGCGCGGTGATCGCCCGGGAGTACGGCTTGCCGGCCGTGGTGGGCGTGGAGCGGGCCACCTCGCTGATCCGCGACGGGCAGCGGATCCGGGTGCACGGAACCGACGGGTACATCGAGATCCTGTCCTGAGCACGCAGGTCGCGTAGGCGCTGACCGGGGTTCCGTCGCCGTCGGCGCCCTGTGCCATGATGCGAACGCGCGTCCAAGGGGTGGGCCGCTGACGGACGATGGCCAGGGGGTTGGGGATGGGAGCGGGTACGGAGCCGGACGGTTCGTCCAGGTCCGACGAGGAGTGGGAGCGGTTTCTGCGCGAGTCGGTGGCGGGTGCCGCCGACGCTCCCACGGAGCCGTCGGCACGAGCCCGCGAAGTGACAGGCCGGCTGCGTACCGAACCGCCCAACGGCTCGGAGGCCTGGCGCGGTTACACGCCCGCGCGGCCCGCGCGGCGCACCGGCTGGTACCTGGTCGGACTGCTGGTCTCGTTGGCGCTGCTGGTGGTGGCGTTCGTGCCCGGGCGTGTGGTGGACCTGTTCGCCGGTGACGACCACGCCGCCCCGGCGAAAGCGGGCCGAAACCCCACCATGGACGAGCCGTTCCGCGGCTCTCCGGCGGCCGACTGGGCGAGCGGGGCGGCGGGGATCACCGTGCCGGAGGCCCGGGCGGTCGGCTGGATGAGCGCGGCCCAGGTCGAGCAGGCCCTCGCCCGTAGCCGGGACTTCATCGTCACGTCCGGCCTGGACCGAGGGGTGCTGCGGGGCGAGCGCCCCGAGCAGGCCATCGCACTGATCAACCCGCACCAGAAGGACGTCCAGGACCTTCTGAAGACCGCTTTCCAGACCCCGACCGAGAAGAACGACCCGCTTCTCCTCTTCAGTCGCTTCCAGCCCTCCCGCAGCCAGTTGGTCGGCGACGTCGTGAAGACCAAGGGCCAACTCACCTACCGGGAGGGCGAGCGCGGCGCGCTGCAGGTGACGGCCGACGTCACCTTCGTCTACCCGGTCACCCGCGCGGACGCGGGCGCGGGCGGGGACGGCGAGATCGTCCGCACGATCGTCCGGCGTGAGCTGGTCCTGAGCTGGGACGACCCCGACAAGGTGACCACGCAGCCGGGCACGTTCTCGATCGTCTCGTACAAGTACGACATGACCAACGGCGGTTGCGGCGCCCCGACGGGCTATCTCACGCCGCCGTTCGGTGACGAGCGCCGGGCGGACGAAGCCGGCGAGGAGGTCGACCCGTACGACCGCGACGCACCGGTCGCGCAGGGCGGCTTCGGCGCGGACGAGTGCGGGAGGGCCACGCGGTCCTAGAGATGCCCTGGGCGTGCCGATCGGGCCGGATCATCCGTGGTCGCGCAGGAAGGCAGCTATCTCGTCCCGGGTCGGATGGTTCGGCAGGGGCGCCGGCCGGTCCTGAAGGAACGCGGTGATGACGGCGGCGGCCCGGTCGTTGTTGTCGTCCAGGCCGTTCCACATGTGGTGTCCGACGCCGGGCATGTACTGCGTGCGCCGGACGGCTGGGTCGTCGGCGAGGACGGCGGTCGCCCATTGACGGACCTGGGAGGAGCACTCGGCGATCATCAGCATCGCGGGGGTCCGGGACTGCCGTAGCAGCGGTGCGATGGCGGGCGAGTCCTTGACCGTCTGCTGGACGCGGAGACTGGCAGCGGCGCTGAAGGTGAAGTTGTGTGCGGTGTCCTCGGCGGGGATGCGGTGCGCGTCGCGCGCGCAGTAGGCGGATGCGGTGTCGCTGCCTAGGTCGGCGGCCGTGAACGCGTTGGCCCCCTCGGCCTGTCCGATCAGGCCGGTGTCGGGGGTGAGGAGTCCGAGCCGCATGAGGCCGAACGCCACTGCGTACCGGGGAACGTGCGTGGATCGCGGTCCGCTCATGGCCGGCGCCAGGCCCCGTGCGGATTCTCGGCCCTTGTGCCCGGCGATGTGCGCGGTGGGACCGTCCATGGGGCCGGGCTCGGCGATGATCGCCCGGTGCACGCGTGCGGCGACGCTCGGGGCGGCCAGGGCCCGGGTGAGCACGACGCCGCCTGAGGAGAACCCGAGGACGTCCACCGCGCCCCGGTCCAGGTGGTCGACGAAGGCGGCCAGGTCGCGGACCGACCTGTCGATCGTGTACCGGCCCATGGGGAGCAGGTCACTCCGTCCGCCGCCGGCCTGTTCGTAGGCGTAGACGTCATGTCCCTGGCCTGCCAGGAGTTGCAGGAAGCGGTGGTCGAGCACCGAGATGCCGCGGACCGGGCCGCCGGCGAGGTACACGAGCGGGACGGGGTGCGGGGCGCCCTGGTTCGCGGGCGGGTAGTGGTACACCGCGACCCGACTGCCCGTGGCCAGGCTCCAGTGCTGGGTGGCCACGAACGGCAGGGCGGGCGGGAACCGTCGGTCCGTCGGCACGGTCGGGATGCAGACCGTCGCCGTCAACGCCGCCGCGACGACCACCGGCAGGAACGGCACGAGCCGCGCCGGCCCCGTGCGGCGCCGCCCCCGCCCTATCGCGAGGACGGCCCCGATCCCCAGGGTCGTCAGCCATGCGGCGAGCCCGGAGCCCGCCCCATCCGTGAGCGCGATCAGTGCGATGAAGACGACGACCAGCGCCCCGACGGCGGCCAGGGCGAGCAGTGAGCGTCCGATCGAGCGGACGAGGCGTACGGCGGATGTGGGCACGGCGATCCTCCAGCAATTTCAGAACGCTGTTTCAAAACGACGTTATCAAAGGCCGGTAGGCTGCTGGTCGTGGGTAGGCCGAGAACGAACGACGAAGCCGTCAGAGAGCGACTCGTGTTGTGCGCAACGGAGATGCTCGCCACCCGTCCGCGGGAGTCGGTGACGCTCCGCGCCGTGGCCGCGGCCGCCGAGGCGTCGACGACGGCGGTGTACTCGCTGTTCGGCGGCAAGGACGGCCTGTTCGGCGCGGTGCGCGACAGGGCCGTCACCGGCCTGTTCGAGGGCCTGTCGGCGGTGTCGACCTCCGCGGAGCCTCTCGCGGACCTCTACGCGCTGGCCGTCGCCTATCGCGGTTGGGCGCGCGGACACAGCCACCTGTACGCGGTGCTGTTCGGCGGTGTGCAGTCCTTCGACCCGTCAGGACCGGTCGGTGCCGGTGACCCGATCCGCCCGCTCCTCGCGGCGATCGATCGCGGCTTGGCGGCGTCCGTCCTGGCCGGCGAGGCACGGTCGATCGCCCTGTCGATCTGGGGGACGCTGCACGGGCTCGTGACGCTCGAACTGGCCGGGGCCCTCGACACCGACACGGCCGAAGCGGCGTTCCGCTCGACGATCCACGCCACGTTGCGCGGCTGGACGACCCCTGAGGTGTTCCGCAGCCTCCGGCAAGCCGAACCCGCTCCTTGACGGATCGGGGAACGGGATCAGAGGACGGGATCAGGGGACGGCTTCCGGGGGCCGCGGTCCCGACCGGGGGTGATGCGCGGTCGGTCGGCCCCGGCCCGCCGCCGACGGGCAAGGGGCCGGGGCCGGTCGGGCGCGCGGGCTCCTGCCGCAGTCGGGGCGGCGACGCTCAGGTCGAGGGCGGCGTCTCCCCCACGGCTGCCGGTGGCGTCGGGTCCGTGACGGTGACCCGGTCCGGGCCGAAGTCGCTCGCCGTGGCGGGCAACGGAGCGGCGGCGCGGATACCTTGCCGCCGGAACGCCGGGACAGCCAGCAACCCGAAGCCGAGCAGCGCCGCCAGGACATGGCCGATCGTGGTGAAGTCCGGCAGTGGCGCGGACCAGTCGGCGCCGCCGAGCGGCCATGCGAGGACGAAGACGGCCCAAGGGAGCCGGCCACGGCGCGGCAGGGCGAGCGTACCGATCGCCAGCACGGTCTGGGCGCCGTAACTGACCCCGTAGTCCAAGGACTGCCGCACGGCCGTCGGATACCAACCCTGCCGCAGCGCGACGACGATGACGACAGCGGTGAGCAGGGTGGCCACGACATGCCCGCCGAGGAAGACGGCTATAGCGCGCCGCTTCCCCCATCGGTGCTCCACCCAGGCCAGGAAGCAGCAGACGCCGAGGCCCAAGGTGATGAAGGTACCCACGAAGTCGGTCGACGCGATGTCCGTGAGCGTGCCGTCGAAGAACAGCACGCTGCCGAGCAGTGCGGACAGTGGGTGGTCCTGCAGGTTGTCCAGGTTGGTGCTGAGGTGGTCCAGTACGCCGGCCGCCCGATCGGCGGACAGCCCCTGGCCGATCCAGACATGGCCGACCAGGAGCAGGCAGACATAGGCGAGGGTCAACGGCGCGCGGCGCGGGTACGCCCGCACGGCGCGGAGCGATCTGCCCCAAGGACCCGACGGTGACGGAGAGTTCATACCGTGGCATTCTCCAGGTCGAGCCGGGGGCCGAGATCGGCGGGTACCGGGGGGGGGCCGGCCGTGCTCCCCCGCCTCAGTCCTCCAGCCGGGAGAGCCAGGCGGTGAGCAGCGTTTCCAGTGCCGCGGCCTCCTCGGGCGTGACGAGGTCCAGCAGACGGCGTTCGTTGCGCATGTGGTCGGTGAACGCCCGGTCGACGAGGTCGCGCCCGGCCGAGGTGAGGGCGACGATCCGGCCGCGCTGGTCGTCGCCGGAGCGCCGGCGGGTGACGAGCCCGGACCGTTCCAGGCGGTCGATCCGCTTCGTCATCGCGCCGGTGGTGACCATGGTGTGTGCGGCGAGTTCACCCGGCGCCCGCTCGAAGGGCTCACCGGCGCGGCGTAGTGCGCACAGGACGTCGAACTCGCCTTCGCCGAGGCCGTAGCGGTCGTAGACGAGGCGGAGTTCCGCGCCGAGCCGGTCGGCGAGGCGGTGCAGTCGGCCGATCACGCCCTGTGGGCCGACATCGAGGTCAGGCCGTTCGCGGCGCCAGTCGGCCTGGATCCGGGCCACCCGGTCCAGCGACGGTCCGTGCTCCTGTCCGTCCTGTCCGCGCTGCCCGTGCTCCCCCGACGATGCATTTGCTTCCATGGAAGCTACAATACCTTCCATGGAAGCAAATACGCGCTGGGTGGCACTGACCGCTGTGGCGCCGATCGTTTGGGGGGCCAACTACTTCGTCACCCACGCGTTCCTACCGGCGGACCACCCGCTGTACGGGGCCGCCCTACGAGCGCTGCCGGCCGGCCTGGTCCTGTTGGCGCTGTGCCGCCGCCGGCCGCACGGCGTGTGGTGGGGGCGGTCCGCCGTCCTCGGGCTGCTCAATGTGAGCGTGTTCTTCGTCCTCGTCTTCGTCGCCTCCCAGCTGCTGGCGACGAGCGTGGCCTCGACCGTCATGGCCGTCTCCCCCTTGATCATGATGCTCGCCGCCTGGCTCCTGGTGGCCGAGCGTCCGGGCGTCGCCCACCTGGCGGGTGCCGCGATCGGGCTGGGCGGAGTGTGCCTCATGCTGCTCGGGGGCACGGGCGGGATCAGCGTGCCGGGCGTCCTGGCCTCGGCCGCGGCGGTACTGGTTTCTTCCTTCGGCCACATCCTGGCGAAGCGGTGGGGCACCTCTGCCGCCGACGCCGGTGTGCTCGCCTCGACCGCCTGGCAGCTCACCGCCGGCGGCCTGCTCCTGCTGCCGGTCGCCGTGGCCGTCGAGGGCCCGCCGCCGCCGATGTCCCCGTCGGCCTTCCTCGCGTACTGCTACGTCGGCCTGGTCGCCACCGCGCTGGCCTTCGTCGTGTGGTTCGCCGGTCTTCGCCGTCTGCCCGCCGGGACGGTGGGCCTGATAGGGCTGCTCAACCCGGTCACGGGGGTGCTGCTCGGGACGGCGGTCGCCGGGGAGGTACTGACGGGCCGACAACTGTGCGGCCTGGCGCTGGCATTGAGCGGAGTCGCCCTGGGCCGCCCCTCGGGCAAGGTGCGGCAGCCCGGCTTCCCGGACCGGGCGGCCACCGGCCGGGCCCGACCTCCCACGGCGAACGGCCGGCCGCTCCTGACGGCCGTCGGGTCCCCGACCCGGCCGTTCTATGGTGGGGGCTCCGAACGGAGAGGGTGACCATGACGAACCGTCACGCGGTGGTGGTAGGAGCCGGGATCGGCGGCCTCACGATCGCCGTCGCGTTGCACCGCCGGGGTTGGGACGTCACCGTCTGCGAACGCGCCCCGGAAGCACCCTTCACCGGCGCCGGCATCGGCCTCGCCCCCAACGCCCTGCGCGCGCTCGGCGCCATCGGCGTCGACGTCTCCCGCGCGATCGGCGGCGCCGTACCCGCGACGATGGGTGTGCGCCGCCCCGACGGCCGGTGGCTCACCCGGGCGGGCACCGAGGACATGAAGGCCCGATACGGGATGGCGCCCCTCGCCGTTCCGCGCCCGGCCCTCACCGCCACCCTCTCCGCCGCTCTGCCGCCATCGGCCCTTCGTTACGGCACCGAGGTGACCGGCGTCGACGACGCCGAGGGCCGCCCGACCGTACGCACGGCGGCAGGGCCGGGCCTGCCCGCCGATCTCGTCGTCGCCGCCGACGGCATCCACAGCCCGTTGCGCCGCGCGTACTTTCCCGCCCACCCCGGACTGCACTACATCGGTGAGACGGCCTGGCGGACCCTCGTGGAGGCGCCGGACCTGCGTATACGGGCCATGAGCGAGACATGGGGCCGGGGGAAGCGGTTCGGGGTCACCCCACTCGCGGACGGCCGCCACTACCTCTACGCCACCGCGGTCGTCCCGCCGAACACCCCCTTCACCGACCCGCGCACCGAACTGCGGCAGCGCTTCGGTTCATGGCACGCACCCATTCCGGCCCTGCTGGACCGGGTCGGGCTTCTCGACCCCGCCGATGTCCTGCGGAACGATCTCTACGACCTGGCCGCGCCGCTCCCGCGCCTGCACCACGGCCGCATCGCCTGGCTGGGTGATGCGGCGCACGCCATGGCGCCCAACCTCGGCCAGGGCGGTTGCCAGGCCATCGAGGACGCGGTGGTCCTCGCCCACCTGCTGCCCGCCGGAGAGCGCGGAGACGGTGGGGGCGGGGACGGGTACGGGGACCAAGGCGGCCGGGACGGCCGGGAGAGCCGGGAGAGCTGGGAGGGCCGGGACACTGCCGATCCGGCTGTTCCGGCCGCCCTCGCCGCGTACACCGCCGCTCGTCTCGTCCGCACCGACGCCGTGCGCCTTCGCGCCCGCCGCGTCGGACGTCTGGGCGTCCTGCGCAATCCGGTCGCGGCGGCCGTCCGTGATCTCGCGCTCGGTGCCACCCCGGACCGCCTGGCCCTGCGCGGCATGGACGACCTCTTCAACGGATTCCGCCTCCCCGCCCGGTGAGGCGGGGGGCGGCCCGGGGCCGGGACTACGGGGTCGTGCGGGCCGGGAAGGAGAAGCTGTAGCCCTGCTCGGTGAGCCAGGGCAGGTACTCCTTCAGCGCGGCGACGGTCTCGCTGCGGTCGCCGCCCCCGTCGTGGAAGAGGACCGTCGGCTGCTGCGGAAGCTTGCCCTGCACGGTGGAGAGGATGGCCTTCAGGCCCGGCCGGCTCCAGTCCTTGGGATCGACGCTCCAGCCCAGCGGCCGCATCCCGCTCGCGGCGGCGATAGCGCGGCTGTCGGGGGTGAAGGCTCCGCCCGGCGCGCGGTAGTACGTGACGGGGACCCCGGGAACGGCCTTCTCGATCATGGCCTTGCCGTCGAGGATCTGCTGCCGCTGGTAGGCGACGGGCTTGTGGTCCATCGTGACGTCGTGGTCGACGGAGTGGTCGCACAGCTGATGCCCGTCGGCAGCGACCGCGCGCGCCAGCTCCGGGTATTTCTGGGCCTTGGTGCCGATCATGCAGAAGGTGGCCTTGACGTGGTTCTTTCGCAGCGTCTCCAGCACCTGGGGCGTCCAACGGGGGTCCGGGCCGTCGTCGATGGTGATCGCGACCTGCCGGCCCGCGCCCTGCGCCAGCCGGGATATCCCCAGCGGGACCCCGGTGCTGGTGCTGGTGCTGCCGAGAGCGGCGCCCTGGGCCGCCCCGTGAGCGGCAGCACCCTGGGGTGTCCCCTGGGCTGCCCCGTGAGCGGCACCGCGGGCTGCCCCCTGAGCGGCGCCTTGCGCGGCGCCCGTCGTTCCGGCCTGCGTGGAGTGGCCGCCGGGGGGCGCGTCCGGGGTGCGGTCCACCGAGCCGTCCGTAGCGGCGTAAGCAGGGCTGCCGACTGCCGCCAGGAGGCCGAGAAGGGCGGCCGCGGCCCCGTACCCCGCCCGTCGACGACGTGCGGAACTGGTGGTGATGCGCATGGACGTGCTCTTCCTTTGCCCTCAGCCCCCGGATCACGCTGGTCGGTCCAGGCTAGGTCATCCGTTCGGAGCACCACCTCGACCGAATGGCCCGTTTTGTGTGGCTCAGTGCACACGGGCCTCTCCGGTCGAGGGCGACAACCTCGGAGCGCCAACGCCTGTGGCCACCCGCGTGGTGCCGCGTCGCCTGTGAGCAGTGTCACGAGCACCTGCGCGGCGGGGCCGACTGCGGCAGCGATGGCGGCGGCGACCGCGCCTACGCCGGCGTCGCGGCTCCCCGGTGCTTTGCGATGAGCGCGTACGAGGCGATGCGGTCGCCGAGGTCATGGACGGGCGTGGTCAGCATCAGCTCGTCCGCCCCGGTCTCGGTGGCGAGGTGCGCGAGCCGCTTCACGACGGTCTCCGGCGTGCCGACGGCCTGCTGCGCGCGGAAGCCCGCCAAGGCGTGCCGTTCCTGTTCCGTGAAGGGGTGGGTGGCCGCCTGCTCGGGGGTGGGGAAGGGCAGCCGACTCTCGCCCTTCAGGAGGCCGGCCTTCACGACGTTCATCGGCCCCGCGCGCCGTACGGCCTCCTCCTCCGTCTCCGCGCACACGGCCTCCACGCACAGCAGTACGCGGGGCCGCTCGCACCAGCGGGACGGGGAGAAGGCCGACCGGTAGCGCTCCAGAACGGCGAGGGTGTTGTCCGGCCGGATGTGGTGGGCGACCGCGACCGGCAGGCCGAGTTCCGCGGCGAGGGCCGCCCCCGCGGGGCTGGAGGCCAGCAGCCACGGCTCCGGCAGCGGGCCCAGTGCCACCTCGTCCACCAGGAACGACAGGATCGCGGCCACGTCGTCCCGGTACTCGGCGTCCGTCGCCGGGTCGGCGCCGCGGCGCAGCGCCCGCGCGATGCCGTCGTCGAACGTACCGGGACCACGACCGATACCCAGGTCGATACGGTCCTCGTGCAGGGCGGCCAGCGTGCCGAACTGCTCCGCCAGGCTGAGGGGGGCGTGGTTGGGGGCGAGCACGCCCCCCGAACCGAGCCGGATGGCCGAGGTCGACGCGGCCGCGTGCGCCGTCAGGACGACCGGTGGGAAGGCGCCGATCGCGGGAGAGTGGTGATGCTCCGCGTACCAGAGTCGGTGGTAACCGAGGTTCTCCAGTCCTTGGGCGAAGGCCGTGGTGTCCCGCAGGGTGTCCACGGCTCGGGTGCCCGTTTGCACCATCGCGACTTCCAGCGCTGAAAGAGGTATGTCGAGCATGGCGTCAGCATAGGGATCGCGGGTGGCGGCGCGGGCGAGCGTGATCGTTTTCGCGCCACACCCGGCGCACCGCCACACCCGCCATCCCGCCGCCCCGTCACTCCGTCACTTCGTCATGTCGCGGCGCCTCAGGGCTTCTTGAGCAGGGCGCAGACGAAATCCTCCTGCACGGTGCGCAGTCGGGCCAGCAGCGCGGGCTTGTTGCCCTTACTGGTCTGCGTGTTGATCGAGAAGGTCAACGACCGGGTGCCGTCGGGGGTGGTGGCGGCGAGCTGGGTGTAGCCGGGGAAGTTCCCGGTGTGGCCGTAGACCACACCGCAGCGGGTGGTGTACTGGTAGATCGCCAGCCCGGCGGCGTTGGTGCCGGGGCCGGCCGGCTCCGAGGAGTCGCCGGGACGGAAGGTCAGTTGCTCCTTGCGGGTCTGCGCCGACAGCATCGAGGGGCCGCCGTAGGCCCGGATGAAGGTGCCCAGTTCCTTCGGGGTGGAGACGATGCCACCGGAGGCCCAGACACCGGACGCGCCCAAGGCCTCGCTGATGTCCTCCGGTTCGGCCGGCGGCTGGACGTCGTAGCCGTGCAGGTACGGGCGCGGGAGCCGGTACCCCAGGGGCAGGCTCGTCCGGTGCAGCCCCAGCGGGCGGTACACGAGCTCCTTGAGGAGGTCCTCGTAGCGGCGCCCGGAGACGGCCTCGGCCATCAGCGCGATCGCGATGTTGTCCGAGTTGGAGTACTCGTACAGGGAGCCGGGTTCGAAGAGCAGCGGCTTGTCGGCCACGAAGTCGAGGAGGGTGCGGGGGTCGAACACGTGGCGCGGGTCGGCGGTGAGGATCTCCAGGAACCGGGGGGCGGTCGAGAAGTCCGGCAGGCCGCTGGTGTGCTGGAGGAGCTGGCGCAGCGTCACCGCGTGCCAGGCCTCGGGCTGGTCGGGCAGGCGCTCGCCGATGGTGTCGTCGAGGGAGAGCCTGCCTTGGTCGACGAGTTGGAGGGCGACCGCTCCACTGAACGCCTTGGCGATGCTGGCGATGCGCATGTGGTCGTCGGGGTGCGGTGGGCGACCGGTCGCGATGTCGCCGACGCCGGCCGTGTACACCTGCGTACGGTCGCCCCGGGTGAGCAGGGCGATCACCCCGGGCGGGCCGTCCTCCTGGGCGACCAGTCGGTCGAGCTGCCGCTGGAGGGCCTTGTCGTGGCGCCCCGGTCCGTCGGCCGGGCCGGGGTCACCGGCCGCCACCGCGGGCTGCAGCAGTCCGCCGAGCGCGGCGGCGGTCAGGACGGTGGCGGACAGTCCGGTGCGGAGGCGGCTCCGGCGGGCGGGGGCACGGGTCGGCATGTACGTGGCTCCTGGTGTGCGCGGCGACGGCCGGGGCGGGCGGCGCCCGGCCCGGCCCAGCAGTAGCAGCCCGAGCGACACTCCGGGGCGGCGGCGCGCGCCGCGACCCCCCGGTTGGCTGCGTAAGTCGCCGTGGATCCGCCGTCACCGCGGCACCGGAGTTCGATACGACCAGGGTGGGCCGCGCGGTGCAGGTGGGGCGCCCCGACCGTCCCGAGGTCGGACGGTCTTCCGGCGGAACGCGACCTTCCCGGTCGGCATGCACGATCATGATCGTATGAACGCTCGTTTCCTCGGCATCGCCGATCTGGTCGAAACCCCTTCCGTGGCGGTCGTGGTCGACGTCATGCGGGCTTTCACGGTGGCTGCCTGGGCCTTTGCCCAGGGCGCGGAAAGGATCGTGCTCGCCGAGTCGTTGGACGAGGCCCTGGCGCTCAAGGCCCGCCATCCGCACTGGGTGGCGATCAAGGACGGTCCGCCCGCACCCGGGTTCGACACCGTCAACTCGCCGGGCATGCTGCGGTCCATGGACCTCGGCGGACGGACCGTCGTGCAGAAGACCACGGCCGGGACGGTCGGCGCCCTGGCGGTCAAGGAGGCTTCGCTGGTGTTGTGTGCCGGCTTCGTGGTGGCGGAGGCGACGGCTCGACTCCTGCGGACACGCGCGTCCGACAGTGTCACGTTCGTGGTCACCGGCGAGGACGGGCGGGCGGAAGAGGATCTGGCGTGTGCTCAGTACATCGCGCGGAGGGTCACCGAGGCCGAGACGGACGCGGCCGAGTTCCTCCGCCGCGCCGGCGAATCGCGCGCCGCCGCCGAGCTGGTGGAACGGGTGCGTCAAGGAGTCCATCCCGATGACGTCGCACTCTGTCTCGCGCTCGACCGGTTCCCCTTCGCCATGGTGGCGGCCTCGGAGGCCTCGCTGATGGTCCTCCGGCCGTACGCCGTGCCCCCGCTGACCGACGAAGCCTCGTTCTGATCGCCGGCGCGGGACGGCGGGCGAGGTCGGCTGCTGCTCTCCACGGGTGAGGCGGGGCGTCGCCGGAGTGCACTCCGGCGACGCCCCGTGCGTCCGGCCGGGTCGGGACCGGTTCGCGCCCTAGCGTGGGTCGGGAAGAATCCGGGCGTACCGCCGCCGGGATCCCGCGCTACGGAGGAACGTCAACCATGACCGCCACCATCCAGGAGCTCACCGGGGACTACGTCCTCGACCCCGCCCACACCCGGATCGGCTTCGTCGCCCGCCACGCCATGGTCACCAAGGTCCGCGGCGCGTTCCACCGGTTCGAGGGCACCGCCCACCTCGACGGGGGCGATCCGGCCCGCTCCAGCGCCCAGGTGGTGGTCAAGACCGAGAGCATCGACACCGGCGTCGAGCAGCGGGACCAGCACCTGCGCACCAACGACTTCCTGGACGCTCCCGCCTTTCCCGACATCACCTTCCGCACCACTTCGGTCGAACCGCGCTCCGACTCCGAATACCGCGTCACCGGCGACCTGACCGTCAAGGACACCACGCGGCCCGTCACGATCGACTTCGAGTACACCGGCAACGCCGTCGACCCCTACGGCAACCTGCGGGTCGGTCTGGAGGGGGCGGTGACCATCTCCCGCAAGGAGTTCGGCGTGACCTGGAACGCGGCTCTGGAAGGCGGCGGTGTGCTGGTCGGCGACAAGATCGTTCTGGAGTTCGACATCTCCGCGATCAAGCAGAAGCAGGACTGACAGGGGCGGCCGGGCCGGTGACGCCGGCCCGGCCGCATCACCGTCGGTGGTCCGGCCGGGCCGTGCCGGGTCCGCCGCCGACCCTCAGCCGGACCGGCGCGGTCGCCGGTGGCCGCGGCAGGCGCAGGCCCGGACCGCCGGGCGTGATCGAGCCGAGGACGCTCGCGTGCCGGGCGCCGGTGCACGAGGGAACGGTGCCCGGCAGGCCGTGCGCGGTGAGCCAGCCCAGTACGGCGAAGGCGTACGCCTCCTTCGCCCCCGCGGGCAGCCCGAGTTCGTCCGAGGACCGCACCACGCAGCCGCCGGCCCCGGGGGCTCCGAGGGCCCCTGCTCCGCCCAGTTCCTCCCGCAGCCGGTCCATCAGCACGGGGTTGCGGGTCCCGCCGCCCGACACGATCACCTCGGTCGCCCCGAAGGGCCGGATCGCGTCGGCGACGGTCCGGGCCGTGAGCCGGGTCAGTGTGGCGACGACGTCCTCGACGGACAGCGGCTCGCACGAGTCCAGAGCCGCGCGCAGATAGGGCAGGTGGAAGAGTTCCTTGCCCGTCGTCTTGGGTGCGGGACGGGCGTAGTACGGGTCGGCCAGCAGCCTTCGCAGCAGCGGCGGGTGGACCGTGCCCCGCGCGGCGAGGGCTCCGTCCGCGTCCATCGTCCGCGCCTCGCCTCCGGCGTGCCGCTGCGCCAGCGCGGTCACCGCCGCGTCGATCAGCGCGTTGGCGGGGCCGGTGTCGAAGGCCAGCGGGGCGCCCCCGGTTCCGGCGGCTCCACCCGGCACGACCGTGACGTTCCCGATCCCGCCCAGGTTGAGTGCGACCGGTACGCCGGGCCGTCCCCGTAGCCACATCACGTCGACGATGCTGACCAGCGGCGCTCCCTGTCCGCCGGCGGCGACATCGCGGGTCCGGAAGCCGGAGACCACGGGCCGGCCGGTCGCCTCGGCGATCCAGGCCGCCTCACCGATCTGGAGGGTGCCGTGCACCCGGCCGTCCTCGGCCCAGTGGAAGACGGTCTGCCCGTGCGATGCCACCAGGTCGGCCCGTCCGTCGCACAGTTCCTCGTCCGCCCGCACCGCCGCCGCGGCGAAGGCCCGTCCGATGCGGGTGTCGAGCCGGCACACCGTGGCCAGGTCCGCCCCGGCGGGCGGCAGGGCCCCGGCCAGGTCCGCCCGCAGGTCGTCGTCGTACGCCGTGCTGATCATTCCCAAGGGCGTGAGCACCAGCGTGTCGCCGTCCAGGGAGAGGTCGGCGGCCGCCGCGTCGATCGCGTCGTACGAGGTGCCGGACATCAGCCCGACCACGCGCAGGGCGCTCACCGCAGCGCCCGCGCGTGGTCGTCGCCGCGCAGGGTGAGCAGCGCGACGGCGCTCACCGCGCAGGTGGTCGCGGCGTAGTACCCGGGGACGTCGACGTTCCCGGTCCGCCCGACCACCTCTGTGATGATCAGCCCCGCAGATCCGGAGAACACGGCGTTGGACAGCGCGTACGCCAGCCCGAGCCCGGTGCAGCGCACCCTGGTCGGGAACATCTCGGCCAGCATCGCGGGGCCCGGACCCGCCATCAGGCCGACGCAGGCCCCCGCGGCGAAGAGCGCCGCCCCCTTCACGTACGCCGGCCCGTCGGGGTCCTGCACCAGGTGCAGCAGCGGGAGGGCGAGCACGGCCACCAGCAGGGCACCCGCCACCATCACCGTGCGCCGCCCGATCCGGTCGCTCAGCCTGCCGGCGGGGAGGATCGACGCGGCGAACCCCAGGTTCGCGAGGACGGTGCCGAGCAGGGCTCGCTGGAAGGTGGTGCCGAGCGTGCTCTGCAGGTAGGAGGGCAGGACCACCAGGAAGGTGTACCCGGCCGCCGACCAGCCCATGACCCGCCCGACACCCAGCACCACGGCCCGCGCCGTCTCCCCGGAACGCGGCCGGGGCCGCCCCGGGGCGGGCGGCCCGGCCAGGACGCGGGCGGACGGTTCTTCGGCGGGCAGCCGCAAGCGCAGCCGCAGCGCGAGGAGCCCCAGCGGCAGGGTCAGCAGGAAGGGCACCCGCCAGCCCCACGCGTGCAGCTGCGAGGTGGTCAGTACGCTCGCCAGGACCACCGCGACGGCGGCGCCCGCGAGCAGGCCGAGCGCGACCGTGAACGACTGCCAGGCCCCGTACCGGCCCCGGCGGCCCGGTGGCGCGCATTCCGTCATGACCGAGACCGCCCCGCCGAACTCCCCGCCCGCCGAAAGCCCTTGCAGGATCCGCAGCAGTGTCAGGAGCCACGGCGCGGCCGCGCCGATCGACGCGTACGTCGGCAGCAGGCCGATCGTCGCGGTGGCACCGGTCATCAGGCAGACGACCAGGACGAGCGCGGGTCGCCGGCCCACCCGGTCGCCGAACCGCCCGAACACCGCGGCCCCGACCGGCCGGAAGAAGAACGCCAGGGCGAACGACGCGTACGCCTTGACGAGCCCCTCCACCTCGCTGCCGCCCGCGGGAGTGAAGAACTGCGCCGCGATGACCGTGGCGAAGTAGCCGTAGATCCCGAACTCGTACCACTCGATGAAGTTGCCGACCGATCCCGCCACCAGCGCCCGGCGGGCGTCGTCCGGCCGGACCGTCGCAGAAGGCCGGACCGGACCGGGGACGGGTGTGCTCATGGATCAAGCGTGCTGACCGTGGGGCAGCTCCACAAGCACCGTCCGCCATCCGACGTACACCGCCCCCGTCGGGGGGTCAGCCGCGCCGGGCGCCCACCAGCCGGAACGCGGCGAACAGGGTGACGCAGGCCAGGGCAAGGACCAGCGAGCTCTCGATGAGCTGCGTCGGCCAGTGGTGCGAGGCCGGGTGGAACTCCACGTACCAACTCGTCACGTTCATGTCCGGCGGGCAGACGCGCATGTCGTGGGTCCGCTCGAAGCAGGCGTACCGGGGCAGGCGCTCCCCGGAGGACGTGAGCAGCCCGCTTCTCATCATCAAGGCGGAGCCCGGCATCACGTCGTAGGGGTTCCCGTCCAGCGGCATCGTGCGGGTCACCGCGGGGAGGAGCGACCAGCGCAGCGCACCGAAGCCCAGCATGACCAGGCCGGTGAGCATTCCGGTGAGGGCCATGGAGACCAGGGTCCGCCGGACCAGCTGGCCGATGAGCACGCCGAGGGCCACGCCGAGCAGGCAGTAGGCGGCGAGCACGGGACCGGAGGCCTCGTACGTACCGCGGTCCGCCCAGTGGAGCTGGTAGGTGTGACTCACCCGTACCCAACCGAGTCGGTACACGCCGACGATCGCGGCGGAGCCGAGCAGCGACATCACCGCGGCCACCACGGCCTTCGAGCCGAGCCAGCCCTTCGGGGTGGTCGACTGGGTGAGGGCGAGCCGCCAGGTGCCGCTCTCCAGCTCGCGGGCCGTCATCGGGCCGGCCACGAAAGCCGCCACCAGCAACGGCATGAACAGCACGCCCGCGCCCGCGTACCGCATGAAGTAGTACAGCAGTTCGTAGCCGTGGTTCGGGGTCGATGCGCCCAGCCGCCCGGAGGGCAGGCTCTCGGCCCAGGAGCGCAGGACGATCACGACGGCGAGACCGACCACCATGACGGCGGGCACGGTCCACAGCGCGCGTCGGTGTTGGCGGACGGCGACCCGGTACGGGCCCTTCAGCGTCAGGCCGCTCATGCGCGTATCCCCGTCGTGGTGAGGGACTCGCCGGTGGAGTCCCCGGTGCAGTCCTCCGTGCGGAAGGACGGGGCGTCGGGGGAACGCAGATGGGCGAGCAACAGCTCCTCCAAGGTCGGTTGCTCGGCCTGCCAGACCCGGTGGTCGACGGGTCCCCGCGGCCGTACGAGGGCGGTGAGCTGACGGCCGGTCGTGCGGGACTCGACGACGGTGTGGGCGTCGAGTTGGGCACAGGCGGTGGCGGGGCCGGTGAGCAGCCGGTGGGCCGCGGCGACCTCGTCGATCGGGCCGCACAGGCGGATCCGGCCGCGGTCGACGAGCAGGAGGTGGTCGCAGGCGCCCTCCAGCTCGGTGAGGATGTGCGAGGACATCACCACGGACGTGCCGTTGTCGGCAGCGTCGGCCATCAGGGTGCCCATGAGCTCGCGCCGGGCGAGCGGGTCGAGGTCTGCCATCGGCTCGTCGAGGAGCAGCAGGTCGGGGCGCTTGCCGAGGGCCAGGGCCAGGGCGAGACGGGTGCGCTGCCCGCCGGAGAGCGTACGGACCCTGGTGCGCGGGTCGAGGTCCCCGGCCTCGACGATCCGCTCCGCGGTCGCCGCGTCCCAGCGTCCCGGGTTGAGCTCGTGGCCCATCCGCAAGGTCTCGCCGACGGTGAACTGCGGGTAGAGGGGCTTGTCCTGCCCGACGTACGCGAGCGTCTCGCGCGGCGCCGTACGCAGGGTGCCCTCCGTGGGGAGCGCGAGCCCTGCGGCAAGGCTCAACAGGGAGGACTTCCCGGCGCCGTTGGGCCCGACGAGCGCGCACACCCGGCCTTCGGGGATGTGGAAGGAGCAGTCGCGCAGCGCCCAGCCTCCCCGGCGTCCGTAGCGTAACCCGAGGCCCTTCGCCTCGATCACGGTTTCCGTCATGCTTCGCCGTCCCCCTCGAAGTGCTGTTCCAGTACGGATGTGAAGAGCGCGGCCACGTCGTCGCGCTCCAGGCCGGCGTCCCGGGCCCGGCGGGCCCAGTCGGCGAGTTCGTCGCGCAGCGGAGAGTCGGCCGGGGCGCTGCCCAGGGACTTCCGGATGAAGGTGCCCAGCCCCCGCTTCGCCTCGACGAGGCCTTCGCGTTCCAGTTCGCGGTAGGCCTTGAGGACGGTGTTCGGGTTGATGGCGGTGGCCTCCACGACCTCGCGCGCCGCCGGCAGTTTGTCGCCCGGCTCCAGCAGGCCCAGGCGCAGGGCCTGTTTGGTCTGCTGGACGATCTGCAGGTAGGTGGCGATGCCGCTGCGCCGGTCGATGCGGTATTCCAGCACTCAACACCACCCTTTCACTAGTTAAGTAGTGAAAGGGTGGTGCACGGGTGGGACATCTGTCAACTCACTCTGAAATCACCAGGGATGACACCGGACGGAAAACCGACGGAAGGAGCAGTTCTCGCCGACCGGTCGTCGACTCATCCGGTGTCTACGCCGTTCGACGGCCCTTCCGGGCTTTCGTCCTTCGGTTCGTCCGCGAGCCACAGCGGATGCTCCCGCTTCGCCCAGGGGCGGTCGACGGACCCGGTACGCATGCCGCTGCGCGCCTCCGGGTCTGCGAGGGCCATCCTGATGTGCCCGGCCAGCACCACCCCGATGGCCAGGGCCAGCCAGTCGTGCACGAAGGTGGCACTGGTGCGCCACACCAGGGGTGTCAGATGCGTGAACCACATCAGCAGGCCGGTCGCCAGCATCACCAGGACGGCTCCCGCGATCCACGACGCGTAGATCTTCTGGCCGGCGTTGAACTTCCCCGCGGGCCGGGATCCGCGCCGGCGGTCGCGTCGACGCACCGCGCGCAGCCACTCCCTGTCGTGCGGAGCGAAGCGGTTCAACCTGCGCAGATCGGCCCGGAAGGCGGGAGAGGCGAGGCCGAGCAGGAACGGCGCGGGCAGCAGGATCCCGGCCCATTCGTGGACCGTCACCACGAGGTACCTGCGACCGACCAGTTCGGCGAGCTGCGGTACGTACAGCGCGGCCGCCGTCGCCACGCACAGCAGCATCAGTGCGGCGGTCGCGCGGTGGACCCAGCGCTCGGCCCGGGTGAAGCGGGCGACGCGTCGGGTCGGCTCAGACGGTGGGGGTGTCACTGCGCCCGTTGGACCCGCCGACCCAGGCGTCGACGTCATAGCCGCGCTCCTCCCAGTAGCCGGGGCGCACCTCGGAGGTGACGGTGATCCCGGAGAGCCATTTCGCCGACTTGTAGAAGTACATCGGCGCGACGTAGAGCCGGACCGGGCCGCCGTGCGAGTGGCTGACCGGCTGGTCCTGCATCTGCAGACAGACCAGCACGTCGTCGCGCCGGGCCTGCGGGAGCGTGAGGCTCTCGCTGTACGCGCCGTCGAAGCAGGTGAAACGGATCGCCTTGGCCGTGGGATCGACACCGGCGGCGTCCAGCAACCGGGACAGTCGGACGCCGGCGAAAGCGGTCTCGGGGACCCGCCAGCCGGTGACGCACTGCACGTCCCTGACGACACGGGTCTGCGGCAGCGCGCGCAGGGCGTCGAGGGTGTAGGTCGTCGGGCGCTCGACCAGGCCGTCGACGGTGAGCCGATAGTTCTGCTCGTTCTTCCGCGGTACGGAGGTCGCGACGGAGTAGTACCGGAAGCCGCCCCCGTTGGGGAGCAGCCCGGTGAGCCCGGTCGGGTCCTTGTCCGAGGCGGCCCCGAGGAAGGCTTCGATCCCGCGCTGTACATACGGTGCGGCAACGAGGCCCCCGGCGCCGAGCCCGAGCATGCCGAGCACCAGACGGCGACCGACGGGGGTTCCCTCGAAGTCGGGGTGGTCTGTCGTCACCCCTCGATTCCAGCACCCCGGGGTGCTGGACACCAGAAGGACCGGCCCGACGTCAGACTTCCGTCACAGTTCCGCCCGCCACGTGAGACCTGCCCGCGCGGACGGCAGGGGCGTGGCGCAGGCCGGCTGCCACCCGGCCTGCGCCACGCCCCTCGGCCCGTGACTGCTCAGGCGCTCTCGGCGGCGAACATCCAGTGGTGCTTCTCGAGGTCGCCGGTCAGGGCGATCAGGAGGTCCTGGGTGACCGGGTCGGGCTCGTCCGTGGCCCGGATGCGGTCGCGCATGCGGGCGATCACCGTGCTGAGGGCGTCGACGAGGATGCGGACGGCGTCCGCGTCCTTGATCCATCCCTCCGGCACACCGGTGATCGCGGTGGACGACGCCACCGTCGAGGCCCGGCCGTCCGGGGTGATCCCGAGGGCGGAGGCGCGCTCGGCGACCACGTCCGAGTGGGTACGCGCCGTGGTGACGACCTCGTCCAGTTGGAGGTGCACGGACCGGAAGCGGGGGCCCACCACGTTCCAGTGCACCTGCTTGGCCACGAGCGAGAGGTCCACCAGGTCCACCAGAGCGCCCTGCAGCGCTTCACCGACGACCTTCAGGTCCGCTTCCGGGAGGGCGTTCTTGACGACGGACACAACGTCTCCATTCATATGGGGGCACGTATCAATGAACCTCGGCTACCCGCTATGAGCAGCACAAAACGGTTCCGCGTCGCAGGCTGGGCCGTTCGGCCGTAGCCGGGCGGCCACCGCACGAGGGGCCTGTGCCGTCGGCGCTCGGCCTTGACTCGCACCCCCGCCGGCAGCAGACTCGACGCAGTTACTGATCTTCACCGGGGGGCTGAGGAACTTGATCACTTTCTATGCGTGCGCGGGAATACCCATCGCCGCGTTGGTGACGTACCTGCTCTGGAGCGACCGAGCCACTCGAACCAAGAACCTCGACGGGTGGCAGCTGGAGGAGAAGGTTCGAAAGGAGGCCCGCTTCGACAAACTGTCGCCCGCGCGCCGGTTCTACACCCCGCCGAACGAACTCGACCGTCGAGGCCGCCGCTGACCTCGACCGTCGGCCGATTCGGTCAGGACGGGTCGGTCAGGCCAGGCCAGGCCGGGTCAGGTGCCCGAGCAGCAGCTCGACGAGTCGGTCCGGGCTGCGGCGCCCGTACCGACGCCGGTCGCCCAGGCGCAGCCCGGGCGACCGGATCAGCGGTGGTTCAGTCCTCGTGGACGTCGCAGTCGGTGTAGACGGTGGGCCTCGTCATCAGCTCCGACAGCCGCCCGGCCAGTTCGCCGGTCTCGGGCGCTTTGCTGTTGGCCATGGCCTCCTCGTACGACGCGAACTCGACGACGGCGAGATAGCGGCGGGGATTCGCCCGGTCCTGGAGCAAGGTGCGGGTGGTCGGGGCGCCGGCGCGGGCCTGCGAGCGGGCCTGCTCCTCGTAGGCGCGCAGCAGGTCGCGCACCTCGTCGATGCGCTCCGTCTCGAAGTCGATGATCTGGGCGAACTTCATTCTTCGTTCCTCCTGGCGTACGGCGGTCCCCGCGGACGCGGTTCTTCCCTCCCCCCGCGCCCGGACAAACACCGTGGGAGTGCCGCAGGCCCACTTCACACACGCGATGCCCCCTACGGCCGAACCGTCCGGGCCACCCGGGTGACCTTCGGCACCGGTTGGCCCATGCCGGACCGGCGTGGCGACCGCGCAGCGGCGCGCGCCGGTCGAATGTGGGCGGATCGTCCGCAACTCGCTGTAGGACGCCTCCGCCGGGAGCATCAGTCATGCATCGCTTCATCCCCGTACTGCCCGCCGTCGTCGCCCTGACCGGGGCCCTCGTCGCCCCCGCGGCCGCCGCCCCCGCGGCCGACCCGAGGCCGATCACCTCGCCCTACGTCCAGGCCGCCGCGGACGTCACGGCCTCCGGCGCGCTCAGGCGGTCGAAGAACATCGACTGGGTACGTCACGTCAACACCGGCCGGTACTGCGTGAATGTCAGTGAAGAGGTCAACCTGGCGTTCAGCGTGGTCTCCGTCGAGCTGCCCAATTCCAACCGCCGCAGCTTCAGCACCACCCCCAACCGCGTCTGCGGCCCGGACGCCGTGACCGTCAACACCTATGACCTCCGCGGCAACTACGCGGACAACCCGTTCACGGTCATCGTGTTCTGACCGGCTCCGGGCTCCCGGATGCCGGATCCACGTCCGGAGACGGCGCCGGCGGCGCGCCGCGGACCGCCCCCCCGGCCGGTCCGCGCCCGCCCGCCCCGGCCTCCCCGAACCGACCTGCCGGCCGGTTCGGGGATCGCGCCGAGATCGTCGGATCAGATGACACCCTGCGCCAGCATGGCGTCCGCGACCCGCTCGAAGCCGGCGATGTTCGCGCCGGTGACGTAGTCGCCCGGGGCCCCGTACCGCTCGGCGGTCTCGTACGCTACGGCGTGGATCGAGCGCATGATGCCCGCGAGCTCGTCCTCGACCCGCTGCGCGCTCCAGGCCACGCGGCCGGCGTTCTGGCTCATCTCCAGGGCGCTGACCGCCACTCCGCCCGCGTTGGCGGCCTTGCCGGGCCCGAACGCGACCCCGGCCTCCTGCAGGATCCGTACGGCCTCGGGGGTGGTCGGCATGTTGGCGCCCTCGGAGACGGCCTTGACCCCGCTCGCGACGAGCGTACGGGCGTCCTGCGCGTCCAGTTCGTTCTGGGTGGCGGAGGGGAAGGCGACGTCCGCCGGCACCTCCCAGACCCGCCCGCCGGGCACGAACCGGGCCGAGGATCCGCGTCGCGCCACGTACTCGCTCACCCGGCCCCGCTCGACCTCCTTGACCTGCTTGAGCAACGCGAGGTCGATGCCCTTGTCGTCGACGACGTAGCCCTGGGAGTCCGAGCAGGTCAGCGGGTTCGCACCGAGCTGCTGGAGCTTCTCGATCGTGTACAGGGCGACGTTGCCGGAGCCGGAGACCACCGCGGTCAGCCCGTCCAGCGACTCACCGCGGACCGCCAGCATCTCGGCGGCGAACAGCACACTGCCGTAGCCGGTCGCCTGCGGCCGGATCGCCGAGCCGCCCCAGCCCTGCCCCTTACCGGTCAGGACCCCGGCCTCCCAGCGGTTGGTGATGCGCCGGTACTGACCGAAGAGGTAGCCGATCTCGCGACCGCCGACACCGATGTCCCCGGCGGGCACGTCGGTGTGCTCCCCGATGTGCCGGTGCAGCTCGGTCATGAAGGACTGACAGAACCGCATGACCTCGGCGTCCGACCTGCCGTGCGGGTCGAAGTCGCTGCCGCCCTTGCCACCGCCGATTCCGAGGCCGGTCAGAGCGTTCTTGAAGATCTGCTCGAAGCCGAGGAACTTCACCACGCCGATGTCCACGGACGGGTGGAAGCGCAGGCCACCCTTGTACGGGCCGAGCGCGCTGTTGAACTCGACACGGTAGCCGCGGTTGACGTGGACCCGGCCCCGGTCGTCCTGCCACGGGACGCGGAAGAGGATCTGCCGCTCGGGCTCGGTGAGCCGCTCCACGAGGGCCACGGCCGGGTCGGCGTACTCGGGCCGGGCGGTGAAGACGGGGGCCAGGGTCTCGAGGACCTCCCGTACCGCCTGGTGGAACTCGGGCTGCGCGGGGTTGCGGCGCTCGATCTCGGCTCGCAGTGCTTCCAGCCTGTCCTTCGAGTCCTTCACGTGTGTCCCTCCAGGGAGTGCGCGGTGCGCAGACGACGGCAGGTCCATGGTGTCCGCGGGGCCGTGCGTACCGGTCGATTCCGGGTGCGACGCGCTCCGAACGCGCGCTTTCGGAAAAGTTTTTCCGGAGCCCGACCCCTCTGTGGAGGCTACCGCCCACGGCGCTGATCTGGACAAGGCTTCTACCCTGCGGACAAAAAAGCGTGCGCCGGGCCGGGGGCGCGCCGCACGCCGGGCAAGGTTCCTTTCGACAGGCGCCCTACCGGGCCGGGAGGGTTTCGGGCAGGATGATCCGGCGCACCGGAGGTCACCCGTGGCGGTGAACCCCGCCCGGTCCCGACCGTGATCCGGAGGTCCCAGTGACGTGGCACGACGACCAGGCGCGGCGTGACGAGCTGTACCGCGACCCCTATCCGCTCTACGACCGCGCGCGCCGGGCCGAGGGGCTGATGTACGTACCCGAGTTCGACGCGTGGCTGGTGGCGCGCGACCGGGACGTACGCGAGGTGCTGCTGCGCGCGGAGGACTTCTCCTCGGCCAACTCCCTGCGGCCGGACATCCCGCTCTCGGAGGCGGCGCTCGGCGTCCTGCCCCGGGGGTTCGGGCCCCGGCCCACCGTCGTGTCCAGCGACGGGTCCGCCCACCGGCGGCACCGGGCCCCGCTGAACCGGGGGCTGTCCGCCGGCCAGGTGGCGGCGCTGGTGCCGTACGCCCGCACGTGCGCGAGCGAGTTGCTGGACGGCTTCGCCTCGGACGGGTCGGCGGATCTGGTGGCGGCGTACGCCCGACACCTGCCCGGGATGGTGGTCGGCCGGCTGATCGGGCTGGACCCCGCCGACGTGCCCGCCGCCGTGCACGGCGGCTACCGCGCCGAGGAGCTGCTGTTCCGCCCGCTGTCTCCGGCGGGGCAGGTGGCGGCCGCCGAGGACGTGGTCGCGCTCCAGCACCTGTTGGACGGGTACGTCCGCGAGCGGCGCGCCCACCCGCGGGACGACATGTGCTCGGTCATGGTGGCGGCCTTGGCCCCCGGTGACGACGAGCTCACCCTCGAACAGCGCCACGAACTGGTGACGAGCCTGCAGAACCTGCTGATCGCCGGATTCCTCACCACGAGCGCGCTCATCGCCACCATGCTGCTGCACCTGCTCGGCGACCGGCGGCAGTGGCTGGCGCTCCGCGCCGATCCGTCCCTGGTACCGGCGGTGGTGGAGGAGGCCCTCCGCCACGACACCGCCATCCAGGCCTTCCGACGGATCACCACCCGGCCGGTGACGCTCGCCGGGACGAAGCTGCCCGCGGGGGCCGCCGTGCTGGTGGCGTACGGCTCGGGCAACCGCGACGAGGAACGGTACGAGCGGGCCGGGGAGTTCGACATCACCCGGCCCGGGAACCGACAGCACCTCGCCTTCGGGTACGGGTCCCACGGCTGCCCCGGCTCCCAACTGGCCCGCGAGCAACTGCGGCTGACACTCGAACTCTTCGTCCGGCGCATGCCGGAGCTGCGACTGGACGCCGACCGTCCGCGTCCGCGGATGCGCCCCACGCTGATCCACCGCTCACCGCAGGACCTGTACGTCACCTGGTGACACGGCGGCCGATCCCGCCTCCGCCCCGTCCTCGCGCCGTCCTCGCGCTGCTGTCCGCTCCGCGAATCCGATGCCCGGCGGGGCAACCCCGCCGGGCCCTACGACGTCCTCCCGTGCAGGACGCGCCGCCCGGGAGGCGGCGCGTGTACCGCTGAGAGGACCATGTGATGAGCGAGAAGGCCCGGCGCCTGTTCGACGCCCTCGACCTCGACCAGGACGGCACCCTGACCCGCGCCGAGGTCATCGGCGCCCTGCGCTCCAAGGGTCCGACCCTCGCTGCGCAGGGAGCGATCCCCTTCTGGGGTGTCGGGGGCACCGACGACTCCTCGGCCCTCTTCGACGCGGCCGACCAGAACGGCGACCGCGTGCTGACGTTCGAGGAGTTCGCGGCCGTGGTCGACCGCCGCTTCGGCTGGTAGCGGCGGAGCCACCGCGCCCTCCTCGGCCGTCCGGGCCGCCAACTCCCGGGGACGGCGCGGCGGTCCGACGGTCCGGCGTGGGGACCGTCCGGGCATTGGGTACGCTCTCGGTTGACTTCGGGGCGCCGGCAGGTGCTGGACAGCCGCAATCAGAGATGGGTCCCCCATGGGTAGCGCACCTTCCGCCGACTTCTTCCAGCCGCTCAAGGCGGACGACCCTGCCGTCGTGGGCGGCTACCGCCTGGCGGCCGTGCTGGGCGCCGGCGGCATGGGCAAGGTCTACCTCTCCTACACTCCCGGCGGCCGGCCCATCGCCATCAAGGTGATCCGGCCCGAGTTCGGCGAGGACCCGGAGTTCCGGCGGCGCTTCCAGCAGGAGGTGCGGTCGGCGGAGCGGGTCCAGGGGCTCTACACCGCACCCGTCATCGACTCGGACACCGAGGGCGCCCAGCCCTGGCTGGCCACGGCCTACGTGCCCGGCCCCTCCCTCGCCCACGCCGTGGCCCGGCACGGCGCGCTGCCGGTGCGCAGCGTGCTGCTGCTGACCGTCGGAGTCGCCGAGGCGCTGCACGTCATCCACGGCGCGGGCATCGTCCACCGGGACCTGAAGCCGGCCAACGTGCTGCTCGCCGGAGACGGCCCGCGCGTCATCGACTTCGGCATCGCCCGGGCCGCCGACTCCACCGCCCTGACCAGTACCGGGGTCAGCGTCGGCACCCCGGCGTTCATGGCGCCCGAACAGGCCTCGGCCGGCACGGTCACCCCGGCGACCGACGTCTTCGCCCTCGGGCAGATCGCGGCCTTCAGTGCCATCGGAGCGTCCGTCTTCGGCGACGGGCCCTCGCACGCGGTGCTCTACCGGATCGTGCACGAGGACCCCGACCTCAGCGCCCTGCCGGAGGAACTGCGGCCGGTGGTGACCCGCTGTCTGAGCCGGGACCCGGCCGACCGGCCGACGCTGACCGAGGTCATCGAGCTGTGCAACGCGGCCTCCGAAACCCCCCTGCGCCAGGGCGAGGACTGGCTGCCGCGCGCCGTCGCCGGCTCCCTCACCGAACGGCTGCAGCTGCCCGCGCCGGCGCCCACCCCGCCGCCGCAGCCGCATCCGCCGACGGCCGCCTCGGCTCCGGCGCCGACTCCGACCGAGGTCTCGCCGCAGTCCCCGCCGGTGGTGCCCGCCGCTCCCGGGTACACCCCGACCGGCCCGGCCGCCGCCGCGCCGACGCAGACGGCCCCGGCGCAGGGGGCTCCGGGGGCCGTGCCGCCCGGTTACCCGACGCCTCCTCCGTACGCGCAGCCTTCGTACCCGCAACCGCAACCGCAGCCCAGCCGGCCGCAGTACAGCCACCCCCAGTACACGCAGCCCTCGTACGCCCCCGGGCACGGCACACCGCCGCCGTTCCACCCCCAGGGCTTCGCCCCCGGCCCGACCGCTCCGGCGCGCCCCAAGCGGACGGCGCTGATCGTCGTCGGGGCGGTCGCGGCGGCGGTCATCGGACTGGCGGTGATCGGATCCCTGCTGCCGGACGGCTCCGCCAAGGGCGGCGGCGACAAGGCGTCCGGCGGCGGCAGTACCTCGTCGGGCGGCGCCCAGAAGCAGCCCGACCCGCAGCCGGTCTCGTACCAGGGCATCGAAGTGCCCCAGAACCACCAGCTGATGTTCGCCGACAACCCGCCGCGACCGGCCGAGGAGCCGACCGGTGCGGGGGTGCTGTACGGGCACGCGGACCTCTTCTACTACCGGGACACCCTCTTCGGCGACGAGAAGTTCGGTACCACGAACGGCAAGATCGTCCTGCTGAACAACTCCGAGAAGGGTTCCCTGGAGACCTGCCGTGCCGTGACCCGCTTCACCGAGAAGATCGGACTCGACCAGCTCACGGACGGGTCCCAGGTCTGCGTGCTGAGCAAGGCCGGCCACATCGCGTTGGCGACCTACCGCGGCAAGTCGGGCGGTAAGAAGGACGAGACCGGCTTCATCACCGTCGATGTGACGGTGTGGCGCAACGCCGAGGCCGCGGCGAAGGACTAGGAACCAGCTCGGGACGTGTGTTGTCGGTGGGATCGGAGAGGATGGCTCCCTGAAGATCGGTGACGAGGGCGGCGGGATCGCTGCCGGCCTCGTCCTACGGGGAGGATGACAACCGTGCGGGAAGTGACGCGTCACGAGGTCGGCGAGGACCGGACGGGGCGAGCCCTGGAGGACATCAGGGGGCGGATCTTCGGCCGATGGCACGGACTGCGCTACAACAGTCTGTCCATCAAGGGAATTCAGGAGACGGGCGACGAGCTGCTGGACCACGTCGGCGCCCTCACCCTCCAGGATCCGCAGCTGGAGGGCGCGCCGGGGCGGCTGGCCCTGCGGACGGCGGCGGAGTGCGCGCTCGGTGTGCTGACGCTCGGCACCTGCCCCGGCGGGGACTTCGAGGTGTTCTTCCCCCTCGTCGACGAGGAACTCAGCAGCGAGGACTTCGCCTTCGGCGACGTGGTCGACCAAGCACCCACGGCGCGGGTCTGGGTGGACACCTTCGCCCTGAGCGTGATCACCGGGCTGCTGTGGGAGCCGGCCCGGGTGATCAGCCCGCTGCTGCGGAAGGACTACGCTCCGATGTTCCACGCGGGGCTGCCGTACTCGTCCTTGAGCTCGGTGTCCGACCCGGCCGAACTCGCCGAGATGGACGCCTTGTGCGCCTACCTCCACCTGGTGGAGACGCCCCGTTCGCCGTGGGTCGCGTCCGGGGTGCCGCCCCTGTGCAAGCCGGCGGCGCAGGAGCGCGCCGCGGCCGCCGCGCGCCTCGACGCGGCGGGCTCGCACACCCCCGACCAGCGCCTGCTGCGCGTGCTCCTCGACGACGACCGATCCGCGTTCGAGCAGGCCTTGACCAGCCGCCTCCTGGAACACCGTGACGGTGCCGGTCCGCATGCCGCGCCGCGGACGCTGCTGCCGGTCACCGTCGTCGCCCTGGCAGCCCTCGCCGTACACGCACACGGCTGGGAACTGGACGTGCGCTCCGGGTACCTGCCGGCGGGCCTGCTGCGCGCCCCGGGCCAGTAGGGGCGCGCGGCGGCGATTCGCCCTAGGCGGGCTGGACGACCGCCTCTGCGGTCGGGAGTACGGCGGGGCGGTCGAGGAACGCGAGCACGGCCCGCTTCTCCGGGAGGTACACCTCGGGCAGGTCGATCTCCGGGAGGGTGATCTCGCCCTGCCCGACGAAGCCGAGCCGGTTCATCAGGGCGACCGCCTTGGCGTTGGAGGCGTCGGGCTCGGCCACCGCGCGCAGGACGGCCGGGTCGCGGAAGGTGAACCGGATGAGCGACCCGATCAGGGTCCTGCTGAAGCCGGGCCGGGGCCGGCCGGTCACCGGGGCGAGCATCAGATGGACGCCGATGTCACCCTCGCGTGGCTCGTAGCAGTAGCTGACCCGGTCCTCGGTGGGCTCGTACGTCTGGAAGAGCGCCACGGGCTCGTCGTCCAGCCGGACCATGAACGCGTGGTGCGTGTCGCGGCGGTCCACGTCCTCGTAGATCTCCTGGACCAGTTCCCGGCTGGCGCCGTTCATGCCCCAGAACTGCGCGCGCTCCTCGACGACCCAGGAGTGCAGGACGGCGGAGTCCGCGGCCGGGTCGACCGGGGTGAAACGGACCGTGCCGAAGCCTTCGACGGTCTCGGTCAGCACATCCGCGCGCGGGGAGACGAGGGGGGTGGACTCGGGTCTCATACGGGTTCCGTTTCTGCTCGTTCGGCAAGGACCGACGCGCGGCGAGCACGCGCGCGCCACCTTGCTTAGGGTGACCTAACTATAGGCACGCCTAGAAGGAGCCGCCGAGGGGGTCCTCCCTCCCCACGACTCAGGGCCGCCCGACGGAGGTGTAGCGGAACCCGATCTCGCGCAGACGGGTGGGGTCGAGGAGGTTGCGGCCGTCGAACAGGATCGGTGTGCGCATCCCGGTGCACGCCTCGGTCCAGTCGAGCTCCGCGAGTTCGGGCCACTCCGTCACGATCACGGCCGCGTCCGCTCCGGCTAGGGCGTGCAGTGGGGTCGGGAAGCGGGTCACGGAGTCCCACGGCTCCCCGGCGGCCGGGCGGGCCAGGGGGTCCCAGGCGCGTACGTGCGCGCCTTCGGCGAGCAGCCGTCCGGCGAGCACGGTGGACGGCGCCTCGCGCATGTCGTCGGTGCCGGGCTTGAACGCCATGCCCAGCAGGGCGACGTGCCGGCCGGCGAGGTCGCCCAGTTCGTCCTTGAGGTGTTGGATCGCGCGGCGCTTCTGGATGTTGTTGACGTTGATCACGGCGGTGAGCAGCTGCGGGTGGAAGCCGGTGTTGGAGGCCATCTGGCGCAGGGCTTCGCTGTCCTTGGGGAAGCAGGAGCCACCCCAGCCGATGCCCGGGCGCAGGAAGTGGGCGCCGAGGCGGTGGTCCATGCCGACGGCTCCGAGGACCTCGGTGACGTTGGCGCCGGTGTTCTCGCACAGGGTGGCGATCTCGTTGGCGAAGCTGATCTTCGTGGCGAGGAGCGCGTTGGAGGCGAGTTTCACCATCTCGGCCGACTTGACGTCCATGGTGGCCACAGGGGCGTCGATACCGGTGTGCAGGGCGGCGACGAGGGCGCCGGCCGTGTCGTCGTCCTGTCCGATCACGATGCGGTCCGGAGCCAGGAAGTCGGTGATGGCTCGGCCTTCGGCGGTGAACTCGGGGTTGGAGACGTAGCCGACGTGGGAGAGCCCGATCTCGTCCAGCAGGACCCGGGCTCGGGCACCGGTGCCGACCGGGACCGTGGACTTCATGGCGACAGCACGCAGCTCGTGGTCGGGGGCCGCGGCCAGGGAGCGGATGACGGCCCACACGCGGGTGAGGTCGGCGTCGCCGGAGGCCGAGGGCGGGGTGTCCACGCAGACATAGGCGATCTCGGCGCCGGTGAGCGTCCGGTCGAGGTCCTGGGTGAAGGTGAGGCGTTCCTTGTTCCGGGCGATCATGTCGCCGAGTCCGGGTTCGTGGATGGGGACGTCGCCGGCGAGGAGGATCCGGACGCGTTCGGGGTCGATGTCCCGGACCGTCACGTGATGGCCCAGCTCGGCGAGGCACGCGCCGGTCACCAGGCCGATGTATCCGGCACCGAACACTGCGATGCGTCGCTCTGCCATGGTCTGCCCATTCTTTTCGCGGTCGGTCAGCGGATGGTTCCGATCGGCCCGGAATGAGCCCGGATCTCGGGCGACACCCTACTCGCGCCCCTGCGCCGGCCCGGCGGGGCGGCGGGACGGCGGGACGGCGGGCAGGCGGGGCGGCGGGACGGCGGGCAGGCGGGACGGCGGGCAGGCGGGCAGGCGGGACGGCGACGGAGCTCGGACCGCGGGAGGCTGATCATCACTTAAGATTCAAGGCGGCCGCCGGGCTGCGGCTCGTCGCTCTACGCGGCGACTGCGGAACGGTCGGGCCGACCGGTCGAGGAACGCAGCCTGAGTCAGGCGGCGCCTCGGTCCGGACGGCGACCAGATGACGCTGATCATGAAGATCCCGGGGAATCGCGAGACCGCCGGCGTGCGTCTCAGTGGTGTGGGGCCCGCAGCCCACCCGCCCACGAACAGATGACCCCCAGGGAGAAGTGAGGTATGCCAGTGATCTGCGTCGGAGGCATGATCGGCATCGGCAAGACGAGTGTGGCCGAGCTGCTCGCCAAGGAGCTGGGCAGCGAGGTCTTCTACGAGAGCGTGGACGACAACCCGATCCTGCCGCTCTTCTACACGGCGAGCCCCGAAGAGATCCAGGCGAAGCGCTACCCCTTCCTGCTGCAGCTCTACTTCCTGCAGACCCGGTTCGCCTCGATCAAGGAGGCGTACAAGCAGGGGGACAACGTCCTCGACCGGTCCATCTACGAGGACTGGTACTTCGCCAAGGTCAATCACGACCTGGGCCGGATCAGCACCCTCGAGATGCAGGTGTACGAGGGGCTGCTCAACGAGATGATGCGCGAGATCGACGGCCTGCCGTACCGCAAGGCGCCCGATCTCATGGTCTACCTGAAGGCGGACTTCGAGACGGTGCTGCACCGGATCGGTCTGCGGGGCCGCGGTTTCGAGCAGGACGAGAGCCTCGTCGAGTACTACCGGACGCTGTGGTCCGGCTACGACGACTGGGTGCACAAGCACTACTCGGCCAGCGAGGTCCTCGTCATCGACATGAACCACACGGATGTCGTGAACAACCCCGAGGACGCGGCCCGCGTGGTGCAGGAAGTCAAGGACACCCTGGCGGCGGTCGCGCACCGACGGGGCTGAGCCCGAGCCCGCCGGGTTCGTGCGCGCCCCGCTGCCGCCAAGTGCTTGCCGGGGCGCTCGAACTCGTCGACGATGCTCCCTAGCCACGGCCTTCCGGATCCCACCGGGCCCGGCCGGGGCAGGGGAGAACAGGGGAAACAGTGACAACGAACAGCATTCCGAAGAAGCGCTCGGCGGTCGCGGCGGCACTCGTCCCGCTCTTCGTGGTGGCCGGGCTGCTCCTGGGCCCTGCGGTCACCGCCTCGGCCGCCGCTCCGGCCGTCCGGCCGGCTTCGGCCGCCGCGGCGCTCCCGCAGAGCGGGGTCCTCGCCGGCGCCGGCGTGGCAACCGGTCTCCAGGCACCGGTGTCGTCCCAGGTCCGGGCCACCACCGGGACCAAGAAGGGAAAGAAGAGCAAGAAGAAGAAGGGCGGGCTGTTCAAGACGCTCCTGATCGTCCTGCTCGTCGTCGTCGTGCTGATCGTCGCCCTCTACCTGGTCCGCCGGGCTCTGCGCCGCAGGTCGTAGCCGGCTTCACGGCAGCGCGAGCACCCTGTCGATCCGGGCGCGGATCTCCTCGTCCTGGAGGACCGCCCGGTAATCGCCGTACTCCGAGAACCGGCGGTCCGCGGCCCCTGATGCCGTGAGGGTTTCCCGGACCGGCGGGGTGAGGTGTCCGTGGCGGATGAGCGCGTCGAACGTCGGGGCGAGTGCGGGATCGGTGAGGATCTCCAGCAGCATCAGGTGGGCACGCACCACCGCCCGCGGGTCGAGCGGGGCCGAGGCGACCACGGCGCCGCCACGGACCGAGGGGCCCGTCTCCTCGTGCCACCGTTCGAGCAGGGGCGCGGTCCGGTCGCTGATCAGCATCAGCGCGGCCCGCCGCACCACGGGGTCCCCGTCGTCGAGCAGCCTCCGGATGCGTGGCCACGGCCGCTGCCACGCTGCGGCCCGTTCGGAGTCGACCTTTGACCTCGGCGCCGCCGGCCCGACCGTCCGCGGCCTCTCCGTCTACGGCCTCTCCGTCTACGGCCATGCACGTCAGCAGATGGACCACAGCCTCCGGACGGGTGGTGGGGGCCGCCCGGGCGATCCGGCGCAGCACCTTCGGCACATCGGTGGCCGGCCGGTCCGGCCCCACCATCCCGAGCCCCCGCCGGTCCACCGGGAGCGGGCGCGGCGCGGCAATTCCTGGGCGGCCGGCGGCAGGGCCGGCGTCAGTCGTCCGCAGGGTCGGGCAGCCGCCGGAGTTCGAGCAGGGCCACCGCGATCTTCATTCCGGTGGAAATCGTCAGGGCTTGGAGGAAGGGCATACCCGTCAGCCACAGGGCCACCATCATGACCGTGAGCACCAGGAACGCCGGGACCAGATTGGTCCGTCTGATCGCGGTCCGCAGGTGACCGGTGCGGCTCCGCTGCTGATCGTCCGTGGCGATCGGGCGCGTGGCGACGCCCTCCTCCTTGGCATGCGTCATGGGCTGCCGGCCTTTCCTCGTGTGCTCGTCTGCGGAATCGAGCCTCGGATCCGCCGGGACGGACTGCCACTGCTGCCACCGGCCCCGCCGCCATCCGACGTACAGGTTCACCTCACCGGCCCAGATGCGCGACGCCTCGCCCTCCGATGCCCCGGATCACCACCGGGTACGTACGCGCTCCCCCGGAACCGGGGTCCGGTGCGGGCCGGGTAGCCTTGGGCCTCATGATCATGAACCAGTGCCGGGCGGCGACGAAGAAGGGCGAACGGTGCCAGGTCGACGCCCGACCGTCGGGCCTGTGCCACGTACATGATCCGGTGGTGCGATGCCGGGTACCGAACGCCAAGGGCAAGCCGTGCGTGATCTCGACCGGTGGCGGTCCGTGCGACCGGCACGAGGGGCAACAACAGGCGTCCGTCGAGGCGGCCATGGATCTGGTCAGGTTCTACGAACCGGCCGAAACCGGGTCCCTCTTCGCGGTCGAGGAACCCTCCGTCGATGGGCACTCCTCATCCTCCGGGCCCGCGACGGAGACGGAGGCCGAGACCGCCGAAGAGCTGGACGGGGCCCGGTTGTCGCAGGCGTTCGTGGCCCGCACGATCAATCTCGGTTGAGTGGCCGGCCGCTGCTCGGGCGGTCGCGCCCTGCTCGCCGCGATCCCCATGGTGCTGCCGTGAGCCGGCCGGTACGGCCGGACTGGGAGCTGATGCCCCTGGAGGGCGTCGGACCGCTGTGGTTCGGCATGCGCCTCGCGGAAGTCGCCGCCGCGCTGCCGGACTTGACCGCACTGCGCCGGTTCCAGGCCGACCCCGCCTCTCGCGGCACGCTCGGCGTGGAGTTCGCATCCGGCCGTGCGGAGCCCGCCGTCCGCAGCTACTTCGTCGACGACCGGCTGTCCTGCGTCGCGGCCGACGCGGCCCACGGGCCTCAGGTCACGCTCTGGGGGCGCCAGTTGACCGGCTGCGTCCCGGACGATCTGGAACGGTTCCTGGGGCACGCGCACGCCTGCGAGGTGGTCGACGTGTCCTACGGTCCGCGGGGAAACCCCGGAGTCGACGGGCTCGGGTTGGTGCTGCGACTGCAGGAGGTCGCCGACCGCGTGGTGACCCGGCCGGTCGTGGTGGGCCGAGCCTGGGCCGACCGGTGCACCGACGACTGGGAAGGCGCGATCCCGGAATGCGAATGGGTGGGCCGCATGTGGCCCGGTGCGGGTGCACCGCGTTCCTGGCCTCCGCCCGACCATGCGACGCACTGGGGCAGTTGGCGACCTCCCTTCTGAGCCGGGAAAGCACTGCTGGAAGTACGGGGAACTGCCGCCGAACGGGGTCGGGGCAGCTGCCCGTCGAGCCGTACGGCGGGATCGGCGGCGGCCGGGGGCACGGTCGCACGGCGGTGGCCGCCGACGCTCAGGTCCTCCGGTCGAACGGCTTCCCGCCCCTGCTGGTCGTCGCGACGCGCCGAGCGCGGACAGGGGTACTCACGGCCGAACGGAGCCCCGGACTCAGGGGGCGTCGTCCGGCGGCAGGTTGGGCACGTCGGCGCGGAAGAGACTGACCAGCAGTCCGTACGCCCGACCGTGCGCGGGGTCCGCCGGATGCGGCTCGGCGGTCAGCTCGCGCAGTCGGGTCGCCAGCGCGTGCGCCTCGGCATCGGTGAGCCAGAGGTGGCGCAGCATCGTGGGCGAGGCCTGGCCGGGCTGAGGCGGCAGCATCTCACCGAGCGCGGCGTTGATCAGGAACTCCGGCCCGACCTCCGCGTCCTGGTGCAGCTTGAAGCTGGGGCTGACCAGCGCGAAGTACTGCTCGGTACCGCCACGCACCTGGCGGGTCTCCGTCAGCCGGACCAGTCCCGCCTCGCGCAGCACGCGCACGTGGTACCCGATGGTGCCCTTGCTCATCTCCAGCGCTTGGGCGAGCTGGCGCAGCGTCGCGGGTCGCTGGCGCAACACGTTGACCATACGGTGACGCAGCGGGTGCCCCAGGGCCTTGAACTGCTCCGGCGAGCGCAGCACGAGGTGGCCCTCGTCGTCGCGAAGTTGCTCGTCCGGGTCCGTGTCGCTCCCGCGAGCGGGCGTGGGCATGGGCGAGGTCGTGGGCATGGGTTCGGGTGGCTGCGTATCTGCCATGACGGAAAGTGTCCGCGAAACTAAACACTTTTGACAACTCCGTCTCGCCGGCCCCAGAATCCCCTCATCAATGAAGTGGCGAGGATTCTCGCCACTTAGCCCGAGAGACCTCAGGAGTCCGATGCCCCTCGCCACAGCTCGTGTCGCCACCACCCGCCCCACCCGTTACATCAAGCAGCTCGTCTCGCACATGGGCCGCAAGGTGACCACCAGCCTCGCTCCCGACGGTCGCGGCGTGATCACCTTGACCGCCGGAACCTGCAGCCTCACACCCACACCCGACCGGCTGGTGCTGACCGCCACCGCGGTCGACGCCGAGTCGCTGGACCAGGTCCAGGACGTGATCACCCGCCATCTGGTGCGCTTCGCCACGCAGGAGGAACTCACCGTCGAGTGGAGCGCCGCGATCGACGGGGACGATCTGGAGCCCACGCACCCCGTGATCGGCGAGTACCTGCTCAGCCACCACTCTCCGGCCGACGACATTCTCGGCGAACTGGCCGTGGCCACCCGAGAGGCCACCGCCGGCGCCGCGCACATGCAGATCTCCCCCGACGAGGGCGCACTGCTCACGATGCTGACCCGGCTCACCGACGCCCGCTTCGCGGTCGAGGTCGGCGTCTTCACCGGCTACTCGGCCCTCTGCATCGCCCGCGGTCTGGCCGACGGCGGCCGTCTGCTCGCCTGCGACGTCAGCGAGGAGTGGACCGCGGTCGGACGGCCGTACTGGGAGCGTGCGGGCGTCGCCGACCGGATCGACCTGCGCATCGCGCCCGCGCTGGACACACTGCGCGCGCTCGACGCCGAGCCGGTGATCGACATCGCGTTCATCGACGCCGACAAGCACAACTACCCGCTGTACTACGAGGAGATCGTGCGCCGGCTGCGACCGGGAGGTCTGGTGGTGCTGGACAACGTCTTCCTCGGCGGCCGCGTCCTCGATCCCGCCTACCAGGACGAGCACCACCTGGCGATGCGCCACCTGAACGACCTGATCACGGCCGACGCTCGGGTGGACTCGGTGATGCTCCCGGTACGCGACGGGCTCACCATCGCCCGGCGCCGCTGACGTGCCGGCCGCCGCCCGCAGCGCCGACCGGTGGCGCGACACGATGAGGTGGAGTGCGCCGGTGCGGTCGACGCTCGCGCGGGCCTCCTCGTAGCCGTTCGACTGCCGCGCCGCGCCGCGCCCGTACGTAACGGTGGACATGGTGCGCTCGGTGGCGGCCGGGTGGCGTGGGTCGGGCATGAGCGTGACGGGCCCGGCGGCGGCCTGCCGGCGGGAGGGACCGGTGGGACGTGCTGCCGGACCCGACACAGGACGGACACGAGCCGGTGGTGGCCGTCGCGTGCCGCGGGTGAGGGAGTCGACCACGGCGCGGCCGCCGGAGATGAGGCGGACCAGGTCGCGGGCGTCCTGAGCGAGCCGCACGGTGAACGCGGGCGCGGGCCGGCCGCCCCCGCCGGGGATCCGCAGGCGGCGGGTGATCTCGAACCTGATCCGGGCTGCTTGACGTTGTGGACTCGAAGCGGGCTGTCCGACCGGTCCGCCGGCGCGAGGGCCCGAGGCGGAGTCCATCCGATCGTCCCACGGAGGACTGACAGCCGGTCAGATGCTCCGGACTGCTGGTGACCGGGTGCCCGGAGGCCCGGGTGCCCGGAGGCCCCGGGCAGCCGAAAGCGGGGCCTGTGGGCGGTTGCCGCGATCCGGAGCGAACCAACCCCTAAGACGCGGCGGGCCGACCCGCAGCCCCGGACCGACCCGTCCGCCGGGCGCCGCCTACCCTGACGGGGCTTCTACCGTTTTGAGCCAGGGTGGGGATCCGTATGGCGGCGCACACGACCGAGAGCAGCTCACCACCCGTGCCGGGGCGGCGGCTGCCCGCACTGTTGCTCCTGCTCGGCATACCGCTCGCTCTCGTAGGAGGTCTCGCCTCCTGCGTCGCCTCGGAAACGGGCCACATGCCGGGCGACTCGATGGAACGGGTCTGGGACACCCCGTACGACCGGCCCGCCGCCGAGTACGGCAACGCGGCATGGGCCACCGGCGACACCGTCGTCCGCAGCCGTTTCGACGCCGTCACCGCCTTCGACGCCGCCACGGGCAGACGCCGCTGGGAGTACGCCGTGTCCGGCCGGGCGGAGATCTGCGCCACCGGTACCGCCGCCTCCGACGGCATCGCGCTGATCGGCCTTACGGACGACAAGGGCTGTGCCACCGTCGCGGCACTCGACTTGAAGGACGGCCGTGAGCTGTGGCGCACAGGCCGAGGGCCGGATTCCGAAGACCCGAAGGACCACTTCGACGTCATCGCCACCGGGGCCGGTCTCGCCGTGCTCCGCGACGTGGAAGAGCGCCGGGGCGAGGACCCGGAGGCGGGCACGGCGCCCGTGCTCCCCACCGACCGGACCCTGCGCGCCCTCGACCTGCGGACCGGCGCCCCCCGCTGGGCGGCGGCCGTACCCCAGGGCTGCCTGCCGCGGCGGGTCGCCGTCGGGACACGGCAGGTGCTGGCCGCCTTGGAGTGCGGGACCGAGGCGAAGCTCGCCGCCTTCGACCCGTCCGACGGCACAGAACGCTGGACCGTTCCTCTGGGCGCCCGCCGGCTCGTCGCGGCGAACTCCTCCCTGTCCTTCGTCTCCGCCGAACCCACGGTGCTGAAGGTCCAGGAGCCGTCGCCGCACGGCATGCGGGCGTACGTCGCCTTCGGGCCGGACGGCGCCCGGCAAGGGCAGATCGACGACGTCCGCGACGACGCTGCCGTCGCCGACGGGAAGCTCTTCGTGGCCGGCAGCGGCGTCGCAGCCTATGACCTCACGAGTGGCGACAAGGTGTGGAGCACGCGGCTCGGTACCTGGCGGAACGTCACCGCGATGCACGTGGGAGGCGGCCGGGTGACGCTCTTCACGCGCTCCCGCAAGGGCCTCGACGAGCTGTACGTCCACGACTGGTCCACCGGCGAGGCGGTCGACGAACGCACCTTCGACCGCGACACGGACGACGGCAACACCGACCTCGCGGGCCTGTTCCGGCACGACGGCCTACTCATAGCCGTCCGCCGGGACGACGGAGCGCACCGGCCCTTCTCGGCCTACCGGACCTGGTGAAGCGAGAAGGCCGTCCTGGCCCCGCTCCTCGGCCTTCACGTCGTGACCGCCACACAATGGCGCCGCCGCGCCGCCACCGACCGAACCGCCTCTCTCCAGGCACGCCAACAGGCCATCGTCAGACCTCGTCAAGACAAGTACTGACGGCCCCTTCCGTCGGGCCGGGGAACGTTGCTCCATATGATTGACCCGCCAAGTCAATTCACATGTTCGGAGGCTTCGTGCGGGTCGGGGACCATGCCACGTGAACTCCTGACCCTGCGCGGCTGCACGCCTGCAGGGCCATGGCACGATGTGCTCGCCTTTCCCGACGAGGCCACGCGGTCTTTGGGCAATCTGGACGTTGACATCTCAGATGAGATGGGCTGCCCCCAGTTCGCGTGGACCCTGGTGGACACGGTGGTCATCTCGCACTCGCCCAACGCGACCGATCCGGGACTCGTCGATGTCGTCGTCGGCACCGGCGTGATCGAACACAACGAGGTCTGGCCCGGCGCCGACCTGGGCACCATGCCTGCCGTTCCGCGCTTCGCACTAGCAGAAGAGGACTACAGGGGCGGGCCTGTCGGCGAATGCCGCAGCGTCGACGGTCTCCTCGCCCCGCGCAAAGTCCGCCCGGACATCCCCTTGCAGCTCATTGGTTGCGAGCCCGGCGAGCGGCTGCTCGCTGCCCTGGGCAACCCGCAGGCTCGGGCCCAGGAGTGGGGGGTACTGGTGGCACTGGACCGGTTCGGGCGGGAGATGAGGTCCCACTGGGTCCGCATGGAGATCGCCAAGGTCAGTGCATCCGCGCTGGGCGGGTCTCTGGTCGACATCACACTCGCCGACGGCGGGGACGACGATCGACCCTCACTGGGTGCCCGACGCATCTGGGAGACCTGGTACCAGGGCTTCCCAACGATGCCCAACCAGTGGGCCTCACTGGACACGCGGGGCCGAGCTGAGTGGCTCGACCTGACACGCCCCCATCCAGGCGACGAGCCGGACCGGACTGGGGGAACCCATCACCTTGAGGGACAATTCGTCACCGACAAGCCCGGCCTCTATTGCGCGTTGGGCGAAGCACTCATCGGTCCCGGCCGCTGGTTCGAACGAGGGCTCGAGGACCTCAATGACTGCCTGGGCGGCCGACGCGGCGTCCTTGGGCCCTTCACCTTGATCTGGCACGACGCCGACGTCGCTCGCGACGCATTGAACTTCACCCTCGAACCTGGCGGAAAGCTCACCTACTTCGAGGAATCCGTGCGACTCCTCGAGAGCCGCGGCGTCACCGTTGTTCTCCGGTGAATCCACCGACCACCCGGTGAAGCCAACCCGCACCATTCTGATGGGGTGGCTGACCCAGCCGTACGAATGGCGGGGGGAATGCCGCTCCCCGCCGGCCGGCGCCAGTTCGTGGCCCCCGCGAAGGCGCGAGGCGTGCGCGAACGACCAGGCCCAGCCCGCCTCACTGGTGGCGGTGACGGCTCGTTCGAACACGAGCAAAGCGGACCAGGACCCTGCGGAGTGGCTGCCGCCGGCTCCGGACGCGCTGTACCGGTACGGCGCCGAATGGACCGCGACCAAGCTCCGCTGGGGCCTCACGGTCGACGAGGCGGAACAGGACCGGCTGCTGGACATCGCGGCCGGCTGCGGCGACACCGCCGTCGAGTTCACCCCCGCCCCGTAGGCCGGGCGTAGAGGCAGGGCCGACGCCAGATCACAGGTCACGGCCTCGCGCACGCTCCGACCTGGGCTCAACCGTGCCCGAGGGGTGTTGTCGGTGGTGACAGCGACCATGGGGAGATGAGCACCGGTACAGCGCCCGACGGCGCCCACTCGGGGATCGACGGGTTGTGCGAGCAGATCCGGGGCGCCCTCGAAGGATGGGCGCCCCGGCGGCTCGGCGTTCACGTCCACGGAACGGTGTCCGGTCCGGCGGAGCCGGCGCGGCTGGTCGGGGCGGTCGCGGACGGCGCAGAGCTCACAGTGCTCCCCGGTGACGGTGCGCTCGCGCGGGCCGAACTGCACGCGGCGGCCGCCAAGCGTCTGCGGCCGCCGACGAGCAGTCGGGGACTGATGCCCGGGCGGACCTTGTCGCCGTTCGGGCCGGGTGCCGGCGCGCGTCCGTCAGCGTCGGCCTGCGCGTTCCCGTCGCTTTCTGACCGGGGCCGGACGACCAGCCACGCCGCAGGCCGGGGGTGACGCCTGTGGGACCTTCGGCCGGTCTGGCCTTCTCGCGGGTGTCCTTGGTGCTGCGCGCCCACTCGGCTCCGGCGCGCAGGGCTTCCGTGAGGTCGACGGCGCCCGTCGACGGCTGCGCAGGAGCGGTCTTCTCCGCGCTCCTGCGGGTTTTCTTGGCCTCGCTCCGGGCGAAGATCTTCTCCTGGTAGGTGTCGTGTCGCTTGCAGCAGTCGCCCTCCTTGTCGCCGTGTGTGGTGCTGTTGTGTTGAGATCATCTGCCGGGACACCTTGGACGTGTTCGCGGTGCTGATGGCGAACCGGCTGATCAGTCCGGCCCGGCGGGCGTCGGACCGCGAGCGCCTGGCGATGCTGCCGTAGCTGGAGAAGTCGGCCCGCTTCCTGGCGAAGGCGTCGAAGGTCCTCACCGCGGAGCTGGACCTGGTCGCCGAGTACGAGGCGGACCTGGACGTCGCCGCGCTGTGGGCGGCGGTCGAGGAGGCCGCGCCGCGTTCAGCGGTGGCCGGGGCGGTCGCGACCGTAGAGGCCCTGGTGCCCGAGGACGACGGCCGGCGAACGGCGAACGGCGAACGGCACCCTACGGACGAAGGGGCTCACCCTCGCCGACAAGCCGGGCCCTCAGACGATCCGGACGGGGTACAGCGACGTGGTGTCGGTGCGGCCGATGATCCGTGAGGCGGCGGGGCTCGCCCCGGGCCGTCATGTGGCGCCCGCGGAGGTCGAGTTCTTCAGGAGGCACTGAGACTGCCCTCACGGCCGGTCGAGTCTGCCCTCGGGTACCTGGCGTCCGTGGGGTCGCCCGGCGTATTCAGGACAAGGACGTACGCGAGACGTACGCAGGACACAGGCATCACGTACGGCTCCGATTCTCCGACGAAGGAAGCACCAGTGCAGGACCACGCGAAGGTCAGGTCGAACGCCACCGAGGACGCCCGGTCGACGGTCCGCAGGCCGGTCACCGCACCACCCGCACAGGCCTCCGGGCTCCTCGGGCTGCAGGCGACGGTGGGGAACGCGGTGGTCGTCCAGCGTCTGAAGCAGCAGCCGCACCGGCACGGTGCGGGGTGCGGCCACGAGGCGGAGGAGGCGCCGGTCCAGCGCTCGGCCGTCCACGACGTGATGCGGGCCGGGGGCAGGCCGTTGGACGGCAGCACGCGTGCGGACATGGAGAGCCGGCTGGGCGCCGACTTCTCCGACGTCCGCATCCACGACGACAGCGCGGCAAAGGCGTCGGCGGCCGAGGTGGGCGCTCGGGCATACACCAGTGGGAACCATGTGGTGATCGGGGAAGGCGGCGCCGACAAGCTCACACTCGCCCACGAACTCACCCACGTGATCCAGCAGCGCCAAGGCCCCGTGGCGGGTACGGACAACGGCGCGGGCCTGCGGGTCTCCGACCCCTCCGACCGCTTCGAGCGGGAGGCGGAGAGCAACGCGCGCCGCGCCATGAGCGGGGCGGCGCCGAGGACCGAGCAGCACGCCCAGGAGTCGGGCCGGGCCGACCAGGGGGCGGCCCAGGAGTCGGTCCAGCGCTGGGTGGCACAGGCCGGCCCGAACCAGCAGCCCATGACGGTCTCGGCGAACGGCGTCTTCGCCGTCCCGAGCGACGACGCCACGTCGATCTGGATCCGCGTCAGCGGGTCCGCGGGGTCCTACTCCCCGGCCCTGCGCCCGACGAGCACGGCGCAGCAGGCCCTCTTCGGGGGCACGGAGCTGTACCAGGAGCACGAGCTGGCGCGGAACATCCTGGACGACTGCCTCCACACGGCGGAGGAGATCATGCACAACGCCGTCGGTGAGCTGGCCGACGGCGCGAACAGCAACGTCCGTACGAGCGCCGGGCTCAAGGCCTTCGGCATGTCCGACGAGCAGAACCGCGACCGCGCGGGCGACTTCCAGGGGGCGACGGACCGCGACGCCGGCCCGGTGGTGGGACAGTCCTACCTGATGCTCGCCATGAACCCCGGGGAGCAGATCATGTCGCAGTACCACGCCGCAGCGGTGGTGGGCATGGACGGCCAGGACACGGTGACGATGGAGGCCTTCGCCGGAAGCGGCCAGACGTCCGCGAACCCGATGACGTACACGATCGGCACGGTGGCCTCCTTCCACGACTACTGGACGGGTGCGTACTACACCCCGAACTACCCGGGGGTCACCATGAAGACAGTGGTCCTCGTCAAGCGCGGCAAGGGCCGCCGGGTGACGGCGGGCTCAGAACAGCCGGCCAACCCGAACGTCGCCTAAAGGTTGTTGCAGAAGGCTCAGTTTTGGGCATTTTGCCTGTATGGGTGGGGTGTTGAGGGCTGAGCCGGTGTGGGTGGAGACGTTCACGG
>NZ_QGGZ01000016.1 GCF_003148825.1 Streptomyces sp. CG 926 | reverse complement strand
GCGCCCTATGGGACGACTCACCCCCACACCCCCCGAACCTCACCCACCGTCACCACACACACCCCCCACACCGACACCCAGCAGCCAGCAGCCAGACACCACCACCCCACCCAAACCAGCGGCAGCCCGGCAAAGGCCACGGCACAGGCCCCCGCACCGACCCACGCCCAGGCAGCCAGGCCAGGCCCCGTCAGCGGCGGAGGCCTCGGCCCAAGCGGTGGCCCTGGCGGCCCAGGCCCAAGCGCCGACCCCCAGCAGCGGTGGCACGGCCCCGGCAGCAGCCCAGGCAAAGACCCCGGCAGAGGCCCCGGCCCGGGCCACGGCGCCGGCCCAGGCGGTGGCGGTGGCGGTGGCGGTGGCGGTGGCGGTGGCGGTGGCGGTGGCGGTGGCGGTGGCGGTGGCCAAAGCGGTGGCGGTGGCGTGCGGTGACGGCACCACCACCGGCCGGACCGCCGTCAACGGCTGCACCAGCAGCCCAGGCAAAGGCCCCGGCAGCGGCGGAGACGGTGGCGGTGACCCCAGCCCCAGCCCGTCAGGTGCCCAGCTGGCCCGCTCCTACGGGGTGACGCAGCAGAGCATGAGCAGCGTGCTGACCAACATGGAGGGCAATCAGGCAATGCCGAACCCGACACACCCCACCCACACCGCAACGCCAGACCCGAAAGACCGACACCGAGACCCCACCAAACCGGAAGACCCGACCGACGAAACAGCACCGGACCCTAAAGGGCCCACGCCGCAACGCCAGGCCTGAAAGACCGCCCGACGCGGTGACGCCGGACCCGAAAGGGCCCGGCCGTTGAGGCCGTGCCGGAAACGAGCCCGAGGGGCCCGGCCGTCTCACGTCACGGCCGGGCGGACGGTGTCCAGCGCGGATCACGCCCGCTCAGGCCCAGGACCCGCTCCAACAGCGGGGCGTCGTCCGGCACGGGCACGATCGGGCCGAAGATGCCTCCGCCACGGTCCCCGTCCGCCGCGGCCGCCTCCAGGAACGAATGCGCGGCACGCAACGCGACCGGATCGGGCACATAGTCCTGGCCCGTGGCCCGCGCCAGATCCCAACCGTGCACCACCAACTCGTCCGCGGCCACCGCCCCCGCGACGACACCCGGCAGGTCCACACCACCCGCACGGGTCGTGCCACCCCAGGCGGCCGGGTCCCGCCACGCCTCGGCCAACTCACCCAAAACCCCGGGCAGCACCTCCCGCCAGTCGGCAGGCAGGGCGGGCGCGGCCTGGCCGGGGGCCGTGTCCGTGGTGACACCCAGATCCTTACGCGCCGCGTCACGGAAAGCCACCGACAGACCCGCGAGATGCCCCAACAGATCACCCACCGACCACACCGGACAAGGCGTACCCGCGGTGAGACGGGCATCGGGAACAGCGACCACCAGACGGGCCACCACACCGGCCTGCGGCCCCAGATCGAAGATCGTCGTACCGGCCATCCGCCACTCCTCCCACAGCATGGACCTGCACAGTAGACCCGCGACCGGACCCACACCCCGCCACGACGCGACACGACACGACGCGTACGGGCCCGCAACACACACCGACACCACACCCCCCGGTACCGCCGGACCGACGCAGGGCAACCAACACACCCCCACCCCCAACCCGCCGCACCCACGAAACAACGGAACAACGGACACACCCCCACTCAGCGGAACCACCGCCACGACGGAGGACAGCGAGCACCCCCACCCCCGCTCAGCGGACCCACCGGACCCGGGGTACGACGGGCACGCCCGCGCTCCCCCGCTCGACGGGCCCACCGCCACGACGGAGGATGAGGAACTGTGATGACAGTCCTGGTGGTCGGCGTACCCGAAGGCCCGGAACTCGAACTGCTGCGCTCACGGATCCAGCGCAACCCCCACTTCCGGGTCGTCTCCCACGCCCACACACCCGACATCGCCCTCGCCCACGCCCGGATCCTCCTCCCCGACATCACCGTCCTGACCCTCTCCGGCAACCTGCGTGAGGACCCCGCCGCCCTCGACGTCTTCCAAGGGGTCCGGGCCCTCGACCCACCCGGCGGAGTCGTACTCCGCACCAGGAACGGAACGACCACCACCGACCTCGACGGCATCACCGCCCACGGAGCCGTCCACCACGTCCGCGCCGGGGACGAAGAAGCACTCATGCGAGCCCTACGCGCCATCGGACAACGACGCGCCACCTGCGACCCCGACCAAATGCCCTGACCCGACCCACGAACCACGCGGCACCGTCAGACGACGTCGTACAACCCTCGTGGTAGCCGGGAATCAACTCCTGGCGGGCCGACAGGGGCGGTGGGCGGACGTTACTTTGTCGTCCGTTCCGAACAGCCGTGACGGAGGAGCGCCGCATGACCCGTTTGGCCGACGACCCCCGCAGGCGCGTGGCGTGGGGGATATCCCTGCTCCTGATCGCGGTCACCGCGCTCCTGGGAGGCGCACCCGGCGCCGCCCGGGCGGCGGCCGGGGCCGCGGTGGGCGCGCTGCCCGTCCCGGTGCTGGCTTGGGGCCCGTGCGATGGGGAGGAGGACGGCTTCGAGTGCGCGACCGCCCGAGTGCCGTTGGACTACCGCCGACCCACCGGGCCCACGCTGGCGCTCGCGGTCACCCGCCGGCCCGCGGGCGACCCGGCGCACCGCACAGGCGTCCTGGTGCTGCATCCCGGAGGGCCCGGCAACTCCGGGGTGGACTTCGCCCGCAACAGCTACGAGGCCCTGCCCGCGGCCCTGCGCGGCGCGTTCGACGTCATCGGGTACGACATGCGGGGTGTGGCGCGCAGCGGGCAGGTGGAGTGCTGGAACGACGAGGAGTACATGACCGCCGTCGACAAGGCGCGCGGTGCGCCCGGGCCCGGGCCTGGGGCCCTGAAAGAGGCCGTGCGACAGGGGGCCGAGTTCGCCGCCGCCTGCCAGGAGCGTTCCGGGGACCTGGTGCCGTTCGTAGGCACCGGGTCGAACGCCAAGGACCTCGACCTGCTGAGGCAGGCGCTGGGCGAGGAGACGCTCTCCTTCTACGGCCGTTCCTTCGGCAGCTACGTCGGTACCGTGTACGCCGCGCAGTTCCCGCAGCGCGTGCGGGCCATGGTCCTGGACGGGGCCTACGATCCGCGCCGCTACGCGGACGTGCCGTACGCGTACGACGCCGGGCAGTTCACCGCCCTGGACGCGGCTGTCGGGCGGTTCCTGGACTGGTGCGGGCGTGATGCGGCGGCCTGCGGATTCGGTGAGGGCCGGCCGCGGCAGGCGTTCGAGGAGTTGAAGCGGAATCTGGACGCCGACCCGGTGATCACGGCGAGCGGACGTCCGGCCACCGGCTACACCCTGGCCTACCGTCTGATGTTCAACATCAACGCGGGCAAGGAGATCTGGCCGTACCTCGGGCAGGCGCTGCGCTCGGCGCAGGCGCGTCAGGCTTCGTTCCTGCTGTCGCCGCCCTCACCCGCGTCGTTCGACTTCCTCAACGTCAACATGGCCGTGGAATGCGCCGACCGCCTCTACCCGGCCAATCGGTTGCTGCTGGGCGCACTGGTGGGCGGCGAGGCGGCGTCCGCACCCTTGTTGGGGCCGCCGATCGGCCTGGGGCCGCCGACCTACGACCACAACCACGCACCCACCTGCGCCCAGTGGCCGGCGGAACGCCCGAGCCGTTTCGGAGGCTCCTACCGGGCGGCGGGTTCCGCCCCGATCCTGGTGCTCGGGACGACCGGAGACCCGGACACCCCCTACCAGGACGCCGTGGCCCTGGCCGGGACGCTGGATCGCGGAAGGCTGCTGACCTTCGACGCCGAGGGGCACACCGCCTACCACCGCAGTGCGTGTGTGAGCACGCTGGTCGACAACTACCTCGCCACGCTGGCCCTGCCCGCGCGGGGCACCGTCTGCGCGGACGAAGCTCCCCCGGAGCCGTTCGGCCGCCGCACAACGGGCACCGAGGTCGACGAGACACGCGACGTGATCCCCGTCCTGCACTGAACGCACCCCAGGAGAGGCGGACGGAGGAGGTGGAAGGGGCCGCAGCCGACATCGGTCGGCTGCGGCCCCTTCCGCGTTGTCGCTCTCGGGTGACACCGGGGTACGAGGAGGCGGTCCTGGCAGTCAGTCACCTCATGATCCGTCATACCGCTGCGGACGATCCCGCAGTTGCGGGCACCCACCCCTCCAGCAGAGCGTTCACCTCCAACCCATTGCAACAGTCTGTGCGGGCATTGTTGCGTTAAGATCGAGACCACTGCAACGAAGTTCCTGCCCTGACCTGTAGAGATGCATATTTCACGCAACATGCATGTTGCCAGCTCATTGAATGCAACGTAGCTTTTCGTTCATCGGAAACCGCGGGGCGCACGGAGCGCAGCCGCTGATGAAGGAGAAGGAACCATGCAGAAGTTCGCCACCACCGCCCCGATCTCCGCCGTCCTGGACATCCCCGCCGGGCTCATCCGGTTCATCGCCGCCGACCGGGCCGACACCACCGTCGAGATCCTCCCCGCCGACGCCTCCGACGGCCGCGACGTGAAGGCCGCCGAGCAGACCACCGCCGAGTACAAGGACGGCGTCCTGCGGATCACCGCCGCGGCCGCGAAGAACAAGCTCGTCGGCCACCCGGGCTCAGTGGAGATCACGGTCCAACTCCCGGCCGGCTCGAGCATCGAGGCGAAGACTGCGGCCGCCGAGTTCCGTGGCACGGGGCGCCTGGGCGACGTCACCCTCGAGAGTGCCCAGGCCACGATCGAGCTGGAGGAGACTGCGGGCGCCCACCTCACCCTCCTGGCCGGCGACATCTCCGTCGGTCGCCTGACCGGCGCTGCCCGGATCAGCACCCACAAGGGCGATCTGCACATCGCCGAAGCCGTCCACGGCACCGTCGAACTGACCACCCAGGCCGGCGACATCACCGTCGGCGCCGCCCGCGGTGTCTCCGCCACCCTCGACGCCGGCACCGCCTACGGCCGCGTCCACAACACCCTCGCCAACACCGACGGCGCCGCCGCCGGCCTGAACATCCGCGCCACCACCTCCTACGGCGACATCACCGCCCGCAGCAACTGAGAACCCCCTACCGGAATGATCTGCGCCAGGTCCGGATCGCCAGGGTCGTCGAAATCGAGGGTGCGGGACCGCGCCGCCACCGAAATCGCCCTACGCCAAGGCCGAGTTACGCACGCCGGAGCCGGAGACGGGGCCGGAACCGGCCGCCTGCGCCCCGCCGAACTCAGCACCGGCGACAAGGCCGAGCCTGGCCTGGCCTGGCCTGGCCACGGTGAGGCCACGGTGAGTCGAGGGCGGCGCGCGTTACCGGGAGGCGGTGACGGACGGCACTGTCCGGCCGTTCGTGCCCGCCGAACCGGCGGCGAGCACTGGGGAGCCCAGCTTCCACCACACTCTCGCAGGGCCCTCGTACAAGGATCCGGTGACGCCCGGCGCGGTCCGCGTTGCCCTGCTCGGTAGGTGATCCTGTGTCACGGGTAGAGGAAGTGCGTACCATTCGCGTCCCGGTATCCCCTCACGACACACATCGAGGAACCTATGACCACCGCCAACAGTGTCACGCGCGTACAAGACGACTACGCCCAACAGATCGCCGGTGATCTCGCCGCGAACCGGGCCGCGCAGGAAGAACGCCGAGCCGAACTGGAGCGGCTGCAGCAGGAACTCGGAGAGCTCGGGGAGGGCGAGAAGGTCTTGCTGAGGATGCAGGACGCCCTGGGCATCGCGGCGCAGTCCAGCGCCGCTCCGTCCGGCGGGCGCGGTACGAAGCCGGCTGCGGTGCCCTCCGCGCGCACCGCGGCCAAGGCCACGAAGAAGAAGCCGCAACCGGCCCCCGCAGCCGCTGCGGCCCCGGTGAAGGCCCCGCGCCCCCGCAAGGCCACCGCCACGAGCGGCGGTACCGGCACCGCCTCCGCCGAGGTGAAGGAGGCTGCGGGCGGCCCGTCCTGGCTCGAACTCGTCACGGCCGTCCTGGCCGGGCGGACCGAACCGCGATCGGCTGCCGAGGTGACCGAAGCCATCGGTGCCGCGCACCCCACCCGCAAGGTCCAGGCTGCGGTCATCCGCAACACCCTCGAACAGGGTGTCGCCCGAGGCCTGCTGGAACGTTCCAAGCAGGGCCGATCCGTGTACTACAGCCCGACCGTCCCCACCCCGGCAGCCCCCGCCACCGAACGGCCGCAACCGCAGCCGCAACCGTAGCCGTAGGAAATCCGGTCAACCCCGTTCCCCCGTAAGGATGGTCCGTCCCCCGTCCCCCGTCCCCCGTCCCCGTACCGCACCTGGCACGGGGACGGGGGGTGGGTGTGGACCGTACCCGTGGGACGCGACCGCTGCCCCGCGGTGACGAGCAAATCGTGCGGGGTGGGTGCGAGTGCGACGCGGTGTCCGTCAGCGGGTGGGCAGGACGGTCACGGCCTGGCCGACGCTGCTTCCGTACTCCCCGTACTCCCCGTGCTTCCGGCGCTCCCCATACTCCCCTCGCCGCCCCCGGGGAGGACGCCGTCGGGAGCCGTCCTCTAGGGTCCATCACGGCGGCCCGTCGGGCGGTCCGCACGGTGCGGGCGGACAACGGCCGTAGGGCAGGGGGAACTGATGCAGTCGTTGCGGCCCGCAGACCCGCCGGAGATCGGCGGCTACCGTCTGCTGGCACGGCTCGGATCGGGCGGCATGGGCGAGGTGTTCCTCGCCCGGACGGCCTCCGGGCGGGCGCTCGCACTGAAGACCGTGCACCGCGAGCTGAGCCAGGATGCGGACTTCGCCGAACGCTTCGACCGCGAGATACGCACGAGCGACCGGGTGCGTTGCCCGTGGACGGTGTCGGTGGTGGACTTCAGCCCACCGGGGGCTTCCCCGCAGTGGCTCGCGACCGAATACGTGCCCGCACCCTCCTTGGGTGACTGGGTACGCGGCTGGGGCCCGCTGGAAGCGCCCGCCGTACGGCGCCTGGGACAAGAACTGTCCGCCGCCCTGGTGAGCGTGCGCGCCGCCGGCGTCGTCCACCGTGACATCAAGCCCGCGAACGTACTCCTCGGCGCGGAACGGCCCTTCCTCATCGATTTCGGAATCGCCCGAACCGTCCACGACTCACGACACACCCGGACCGGCACGGTCATCGGCACACCCGGATTCCTGGCACCCGAACAAGCCACCGGCACGGTCGCCGGAGCCGCGGCCGACGTCTTCTCCCTCGCCGCAGTCCTCGTGTACGCGGCAACCGGCCGCAGTCCCTTCCTCGCCGAGGGCGAGGAACTGGACCTACCAGCCCTGCTGTACCGGATCGTGCACGACGAGCCGCGGCTCGAAGGCGTACCGCAGCAGCTGCGTACGGTCGTGCAGGAATGCCTGGCCAAGGATCCGCAGGAACGTCCCGACGCCGAGGAGGTCCTGGCACGCCTCGGTGACGGCCCCGACGAAGCAGCCTGGGGACCTACGGCCCCGCAGGCCCTGGCGGCCGAAACCGGACGCCGGGAGACCGAACTCCACCAACTCCTCACCCAGTCCGACACCACCGGCCCCGGCTCCGGCCCGGGCCCCCGCCCCAGCCCCAGCCCCAGCCCCAGCCCCGGCAACAGCGCTCCCCCCGCGCACGCGCACGCCTCCGCGCCCGCGCCGCTGTCACCGCCCCCGCAGCCGCAGCAGCTGCCAGCGGTGGGGCCGGGGACGGGTCCGTTCCCGGGAGCGGGAGCACCCTCGGGTGCCGAAACCCCGCCGTACTTCCCTGCAGCTCCCGGGCGCGGGCAGGGCGTCCTGCGCTCACGGACGGCCGGTGCGGCCGCGGGCGCCGGCGCTGTCGTCGCCACGGCCGTCGCACTCGCGGTATGGCTCCCCGGACACAACGGCGGCGGGGACGGCGGTCGCGGTACCCCCTCCCCCAGCGTCGCACCCGCATCGTCCACGCCCCCACCGTCGGCGGCGGCGGGCGCGCTGCCCGTCGCGTGGGCCGGTACGTGGTCGGGGCTCGGGCCCGGAACACCGGAAGCGGACGGTGTGACGCGGGCCCGGACGGGTCAGTTCGCGGTCACGGTCACACTGAACGGCGGGGCGGTGGGCGAACTGGTGGGTCGACAGGTCAGTGACCTCGAGGAGATCTCCACAGGACGCAACCTCGGATGCACCGAAGCCCTCCAACTACGGCAGGTCCGCGGGAACAGCGCCGTGTTCGAAGCGGTCACCAGCCACCCCACCGACCGCAGCGCGGTCATCGAGTGCCCGCGAGGCAACCTGTACATACTGACGATGACCGGGACGGACCGGCTGACACTCGAGTCGGAAGGCGCGCAATCGGCAGGGGCTCCTACCTCGCTGGCCCGCCGCCCCTGACCCACACACTTTGACCTCAACCGGACTTGATGTCCTAGACATGGGGTCATGACCACCCCACTTCGTATCGCACTCGTCGTCGCCAGCACCCGGGAAGGCCGGTTCGGACCCACCGTCGCCCGCTGGTTCCAGACCGTCGTCACCGACCGCACCGACATCGAACTCACCGTCGCCGACCTGGCCGACGCCGACCTTCCCGCGCACTGGACCCCCGACCCCGCACGCCCCACCCGCGCGTTCGCCGACCATCTGGCCGCCGCGGACGCCTACGTGATCCTCACCCCCGAGTACAACCACTCCTTCCCCGCCTCACTGAAACAGGCCATCGACATCACCGGACACGTCTGGCGACGTAAGCCCGTCGGTTTCGTGTCCTACGGAGGCCTCTCCGGCGGCCTGCGCGCCGTCGAGCAACTCCGCCTCGTCTTCGCCGAACTCCACGCCACCACCCTCCGTGAAACGGTCAGCTTCCACCAGTTCCCCTTCGACGAAACCGGCACGCCCCACGACACACACAACGCCGAACGAGCCGCGACAACCCTCCTCGACGACCTCCTGTGGTGGGGCCACGCCCTACGCACGGCACGCCACGACGACAAGGCAGTAAGCGAAACCACCTGAGCCCCATACTTCGCGGCACGCTTCGAACGGGACCCGCCGGAACGAAACGGAGCCGCCGGACCCGGGCGGAACACCACCACGAACACCACGACGGTCGGGACGGTCGGGACGGTCGGGACGGTCGGGACGGTCGGGGGAAATCTGCCCCTCTCCGCACCCGGCCGGCCCCGGTCTTCAGGTGTGCACGGCCCGGGGCAGGCCAGGGGCACGCAGCGCGTCCAGGCGTGCCTGAGTCAACCGCAGAAGACGGGGGTCCAGCGCGGGCAGGGCCCGCAGAAGGTCGACCAGTTCGGGCCCCGACTCCACTACCGATGCCCGGTCCTTGAGCTGGGTCCAGCAGTACAGGGCCCCCGCCGCCGCGGCATGAACCTCCCGGCCGGCCACACCCTGACCGACCAACCGGGCCCGGCACGCCCCGATCCACAGCCCTGTGGCCAGCGGGAAATCGCCCGCCATCCGCGCCAGATCCGCCCGGATCTCCGCCCACTCGACCGCCTCCATCGAGGAGAACCCGTACGTGTGCCGGACGTGCTCCTCCCAGACCCGGGCGAGGGCAGCCGCTTCGAGATGACGACCCCCCGTCGCCAACGCGTGAATGTACGGCCGCGGATCCCCACCCGTCACCTCGTCGAGCGGCGGCCCGACAACCACCCCGGCAGTCGGAACGGCGGTCGAATCGGGGGTCGGACCGGCAATGGAGACGGAGGCCGAATCGGCGGTCCGGGCGGAGACCGGTCCGCCCCCGTCCCCCGGCCGCCCCTGCCCGCCCGGCCGGTACGGGTCCGACCTGTACGGGTCCGACCTGTACGGGTCCGACTGCGGAGCCGAGCGCGAGTCCAGCTCATGGGCGGTCGGCAGGACCAACGCCCCCGGCGGAAGCCCCGCCGCCCCCGCCGCAAGCGCATGCAACTGCACATCGCCAGGCCTGGCCGGACCGCGACGCAACTGCTCGATCCAGTGCCGGGTATAACCACTGACCGCCCCGTCACCGGCGGCGAAGCCCGGCGGACACACCACCCCGTACACCTCTGCGTGCGAAAGCCCGGGCAGCCCCCTGTACTCCCGCAACGACGGCCACGCATCTGCGTCCGCGGCCAGGTCGAGAAGTACGGTCGTCATCCCCGCGGGACGACCACGCAACTCGCTCTCCAGCCAATCCCACGGCAACGCCGTGTACCGAACGGCCGCCCGCGTCGTCCCCGCCAATGCCAGATACAGCCGCCCACGCCGGTCCGCGGTCAACCGACCCGACAGATAGACGAACAATGGACCCGGCGTCGCAGCCGCCGAACGCAGCCTGGCCAGAACGGTGTTCGGATCACGGGCTCCGTCCAGGCACACCGAGTCGGTCGGGAGGTCACTGCCCAGCAGCGCCGCGGCCGGCACCATCGCGAGAGCCGCGACATTCGCGCTCGGCGCCAACTGCACCGTCCGACGACACACAACGGTGTCCCCGGCTACGAGCAGGACATGGCCCCGCGGCTCCCCCGGTCCGTTGAAATTCATGAGCAGACCGTACCCACCCCACGACCACCACCACGAACGGAACCTCCACACCGCCCGAGCATCACACCGTCCCAACTCCCCCGTACCTCGATCGAACTGAGATTCTTCTCCCGGAGAGTGCGCTTCCTGAGCTGCTTCCCGCTGCGATGCGGCAAAGGTAGCCGTCCGTAGAGGTAGCGGAAGGGTGGTAGGGGAACGGCAGCCCGCCACGGCTCGTTGGGTGGGCATGAAGCTGAGCGTGCGAGCGGGATATCAGGGGACCGGGCCCGGAGCGATCACCCCGGACGGCTGCGCGGTCGAGCTCTACTCGCGGCTACCGGTCGGAGCCGAGCCGGACATCGTCGCTGCTGCCGTTCCGGCGGGTGTACACGTCCTGGAACTGGGCTGCGGCGTGGGGCGCGTGACGCATCCGCTCCTGGAACGGGGTTTTACCGTGACGGCCGTGGACGAGTCCCGGGAGATGCTCGACCGGGTCCGCGGGGCGCGCACGATATGCAGCACGATCGAGGACCTTGATCTGGGTGAGAGCTTCGCCGTGGTGATGCTCGGGTCGTTCCTGGTACACGCCGGAGACGTCGAAGTGCGTCGGGCGCTGCTGCGCACTTGTGTCCGGCACCTGGAAACGGGTGGCTGCGTGCTGATCCAGCGAGAGGGCGCGGACTGGCATGCGGATCTGCCACGTGAGCGCATGGACCCCAGCGGTTTCACGCTGCGGATCGTGTCGGCTGATTCCGTCGGCGAGGGGGTGAACTCGGTGTGCGCGGAGTACGAGTTCCCCGACGCCACATGGACCCAGAGGTTCCTGTCCAGGCCGCTGACGAAAGAGCAGTTCGAGGTGGCCCTCGCCGAGGTCGGTCTGCACGCCGAAACTTACCTGACGGAGGACGGGACATGGGTGCGGGCCCGTCTTGCGGCGTAGGTGCATGGCGGGGACGCGCCGGCGCAGCCGGCAGGAGGTGAAGGCCGGTACGGACGCTGCCGGCCTTGGTGAGCCGGCGCCCGGCAGCGTGCCTTCGAGACGGGCACCGTGTCGGTCGATCAGCGGTCCGGTGCCCGAGGAGCGGTCGAAGCCAGAGCAACGGCCGCCAGGGTCGGAGCGTGGTCGATCCGTCTCTTACACGGCTGTCCGCTCTCGATCACCGATCCGGAGCCCCGCTTGCCGATCTGCCGGTGCGTGCGACCTCGTCCCCCGTGCGTCACGAAATGGCAACACCGGTCACGATCCTCCGCGCGAGGCGGTCGGATGGGGCTCCTTACGCACCTCAGGGGATCTGATGAACCGAGCCACACACGCCGCCGCAGCCCTCATCACCGTCGCGCTGCTCGCCGGCTGCAGCACCGTGACCAGTACACCCAAGGCGGCCCCCATCGACCGATCCGCCTCCGCGCCGGGCCCAGGCAAAGCCGGGGCCGACGCCACCAGCGCCTTCGGCGTCGTCACCGCCTCGGTGCCGTCCGCCAGGCTCGGCGGCACAGTCACCGCCGAGAACGACCCGAACCACTTCCTCGGGCGCCCGCACCAGTACACGTCGAAGATCACGTTCACGGACGGGCGGATCCCGGCCGACCAGACCGAGGGGAACAAGCCCGGCGACGTCGAACTCGGCGGCAGCATCGAAGTGTTCCCGAACGCAGCAGACGCCAAGGCCCGTCACGACTACATCCAAGCCGTCACCAAAGGCGTCCCCGACCTCACCGAATACGACTACCTCCACGGCGTGACCCTGGTCCGCGTCAGCCGACTCCTCACACCGGCGCAGGCAGCCGACTACGAGAAGGCCGTCGCCGAACTCCCGTGACACCGAACGCCGGGACGCAGAACGCGCAGCCCCCCGCGGCCCCGTCGCGCCCGCGGGCCGCGCCCGCAGCGCGGTGTCTGCGGGGCGCGCCTCAGATGATGTGGATGCGCTCCAGAGCGCCCGCGGTGTCGCGGATCATCAGATCGTTGCCCTTGGCCCGCTCGTTCTCGATGAAGCCGAGCAGGAGCACCGCCCGGTTGATCACGTCGGACTTACTGACGCCGCTCGCGGCGGTCAGCTCGGAGACGATGGTGACCGCCGGGGGGCACAGGGTCACGGAGTACCGCTCGCTGTCGGGGTGCGCGGGAAACTGTTGCTGATCCATGGTGCCGCTCCTTCTTGGAGTCCTGCCCCGGGAGCACTGTCCTAGGATCCCGGGGAACCTGATGCGCACCATGGTTGCACCAAAGCCGCGCACTCATGCAGCATTTTTGCGCAGTGGTCGACTCGGGTCGAGCATGCGCCGAGAAGGGAACGGAACCTGCGGAGCTCCGCGGCCGACCGGTGGGAGATGCCGTGCATCCGTTGGACGGCTGGTCGGGCGGTATGCAGCCGCGGCGCACGGTCCTGGCGGACTTCGGGCTACCGGCCGGCTCGGCTGGATGCGGAGTCGGTGGCCCGGGAGAAGCCTGGGCCGATTTCATGGAGCGGGTCGCCGGCTGTGTGGGCGAGGCCCGGCTGACGGTGACCGGTGGTTGCTGGGGCTGGGATGAAGGGCGCGCTCTACCGACCGTGTTGCCGGACGCTGAGCTCGGCCTACCTGGGGCCGTCCGCCCGGCGGAACTGGTCATCCGGCTGGACGACACCGAGAGAGCGACACAATCGGCGTATCGGCCCCCGACCGCGGCGCCGTCGAACATCGCGGAATCCGGACACACCCCGGAGAAGGCCGCCGAGCTGCGCGAGGTGAACCGACAACTCGCCGCGACCTCTGCGCACCCCGAACTGCCCTCGGAGCCAGGCCGTCTCTTTCGGATCTTGACGGGCCCGCGACGCCCGGCACCTGTCATCAGGGGCCGCCGTGCAATACGCGTTCAGGACCGACGCCTCGCCTGCCGACCACGCGTCCTTCGGCGGCCGGCACGCCGCGCAGCTCGCCTCGGACTCGTTCCTCGTCTGGCTGAAGCTGCCACCGTCCGCCCTCAGCCTGAATCTCAACCCGGACGAGCCGGACCGGATCATCCACAAGCAGTTCGGCAGGACCGATGCCGGACGGGTGCTGCTGGAGACCGTCGTTCTGCCCGCTTCCCGGCGGTACGTCCGCCTCACGTCCCCGCACCGCCAACCTGCGCCGCCACCTGCCCACCCAGCCGGGCCCATTCCTGCGGGGCACGTCGACCGGTCTCCGTGACAGCCACCATGGCCTGCCTCCCCGGCCCTGGCGCGCCCGTACGAGGGCCACGTACGTGACGCGCGACCCCGTGGACATCCGATGAGCTGGGCGAGCCACGGCAGTCGCGGTCGTCGGAACACCGGTGCGCCGCGTATGTGCAGCCCTCGTCCGGAAGTTATCGGGCCGCCCCGTCGCGGATCAACCATTCGGCCATAAGTTGGCACGTAGGTGACAGCTCGACATCTGCGACGGGTTGATTCGGTCGCTGCGTTGACGTTCTCCGCGGCCGGTGCGGGGCTGTACATCCGACTTTCCTGCTGTGCGTTGCACCACAGGTGGGGTCGGGGCTGATTTCAGGCGGCCCCGATGGCAGGAAGGCGACCTCGGCCTTGGGAACCGTGCCGTGTGCGCCGTTCCCCTGAACGGCGCACGACCACAGCGGTTCCGTGGCCGGAAGCGAGCTGCCGGTGGCCCCGCTGTGGGAGGAGGCGATGGGTTTGCTTGCGGCCCCGCAAGGGTGCACACTTGCGCGAATTCCGGTCGGGCGCAGCGTCGCACCCTCATGACGGATGTACCCGGAAACCGAAGCCTGGGACATCAGCAAGCCACACGGGAGCACGTGTTGAGTACATTGGGCACCGCCCGTCAGCAGCAACTCCGAAGCCTCAGCGACGGGGAACTCTGTGCCCTGCTGCGTGGGCACTCCTCCACGTCGACGCCCGACGCGGCGGTCAGCGATGTGATGGATGAGGTGTTCGCCCGTCACCATCCGTCGGTGCTCGCCTACGCCCGCACGTGCTGCCGGGACGTGTCCACAGCCCAGGACCTCGCCGCCGAGGCCTTCGCCCGTACCTACCGAGCCATCTCCTGGGGTGCCGGGCCCGAGTACGCCTGGCGCCCGTACCTGCTGACCTGCGTGCGCCGTCTGGCGGCCACGTGGGCACGGGATGCCGCCCGTACGCGGCTGTCCGACGACTTCGAGGAATGGGCGGCCCAACTCTCCGACGGCCAGGACACCGAGGACGCCGTCTTCTCGGCGGAAGAGGGGTCGCTGGTCCTGCACGCCTACCGGTCCCTACCGGAACGTTGGCAGGCCGTGTTGTGGCACTCCGTCGTCGAACACGAACCGGCGGCCGAGACGGCGGCGCGCCTCGGCATATCGGCGGGCGGGGTCGGCTCACTGGTGTCGCGTGCACGGGAAGGCCTGCGGGAGGCGTACTTGCGCGCTCACCTGGACCAGAGCGCCAGCGACGAGTGCAAGCACTACGGCGGGCAGATCGCCGCCAGGCTGCGTCGACCGAGTACGCGTCTCACCCGGGACCTCGGCCGCCACCTCAAGGGGTGCGACGACTGTGCTCGGGCCGAGCGCGACCTCCGCGATGTCAACGGCCGGCTGGGCGTGCTGCTGCTCGGCGGCATCCTGCTGTGGAACCCTGAATCCTTCCTGGCGGCCTTGGGCGGGAACGGCGGAGTTCAACTCGCCTCGAGCGCACTGGACGGCACGCAGCTCGCCGGGGCCAAGGCCGGCACCGTGAAGTGGGTGGCGGCGGCAGCCGTGGCGGGAACGGCGGCCACCGTGGTCGTCCTGCTGCCGGCCGACCCCGAGAGCGACAGGTCCCGGCAGGCGGCAGTTCCCACCAGAACCTCTGCGGCCCCGGACGGCCCGCTGCCGGAAACCGCCCCGATCGTCGCCATAGGCCCGGCGGCTTTCGCCAAAGCCCCCGCCACGAAGCTCCCTTCCGCCTCGGCGTCCGGGTCCGCCTCGCCGACGGCCGCGCCGACCTCTGCGGCACCCTCGACGGGGCACACCGGCGCCGCCCTGATCAACGTGGCCTCGGGGCTGTGCGTCGGCGTGGGCGGCCCCGGTTCCGACGGCCCGTTGCGGCTCGAGAAGTGCACCGGCAAGGCTGGCCAAGCCTGGCAGAAGCTGCCTGCCCAGCAGAACACCTACCAGCTCCGCAACGCGGACACCGGTACCTGCATCGACGGAACCACCCGCGGTGGGAACGTCTCCGCGGTCTCCCTTCGCGCCTGCCGGACCGGTCCGGACCGCGTGACGCAACTCTGGCGGTTCGAACAGGACGCTCGGCCCGGCACGTACCGCATCTGGTTCGTGCCGAAAGTCCCGCACACCGACTACGCCGACCATCTGCTGGGCCCGCGGAACTGGCCGAAGGCCGACCCGCCGCATCCGGGGTCGGACCTGGTGCACCTGCCCAACTACTACAACTCGGCCAACATGGTCTTCGCCCTGGCGTAGGTGCTCGCGGTCCGGGCTCCCCGGCCGAGCACGGTCCTCATCCGGCCCGTCCGATCGCCAGCCCGTCTGATCGCCGGTCCGCCCATCGCCGGTCCGTCGACCGGCGCGGTACGTCGACCGGCGCGGTACGTCGGCGGGTTGATGCGGGCATGACGTGGCGGTCGATCGAACGGGTGGTGGGTGGGGGCTCGGCCGAGGGTGAACCGCCGTACCGCCGTGTACCGCAACTCCGACGGGCCTGCTCCGCACCGCCGCCGGCTCGCGGATGTGGCCGGGGCCGGGCTGCGCGGGCCGCGCCGCGTGCCTCAATCCGTGGGCTCCTGCGGCTTCGGATCGTTGTGATCATTGGGCTCAGCAGTGTGATCGGTCTCGCCGCGTGGTTCCTCCTCGGTCCCCTCGCGCTTCTCGGCATCCCACAGATCGGGCGCCGCACCGCCCAGCGGAGGAAGGTCGGGGGTGAGGGCGTCTTCGCTCTCGGGAACCTTGGCGGGCAGTTCCGGTTCGGGCGTTCGGGACATGCGGGCCTCCCCTTCATAGGTCATGTGACCCACCTGCCCCTCATTCCGGCTCGAACACCTCCCCGCAGACGCCGGTGGAAGTAGGGGACTTGGCGGCCGCGGTGAAGAAGGAGCACCCGGGCCGCGGCAGCCGTGCGGCCGAACTGCTCAGGTCCGGCGCCGCTCCTCCCCCTCCAGCAGGAGCCGCTTCTGCGGCTTCCCCATCGCGTTGCGCGGCACCGCCTCGATGAAACGGACCTCACGCGGACGCTTGTGGACGGACAGACGCGCCGCCACGAAGTCGGTGAGTTCGCCCCCGCTGACCGCCTCGGCCACCACGAACGCCACGATGCGCTCGCCCAGATCGGCATCCGGGACACCCACCACCGCCGCCTCCCGGACCTGCGGATGGTCCAGGAGTGCGTTCTCCACCTCACCCGCCCCGATCCGGTATCCACCGGACTTGATCATGTCGGTGGAGGCGCGTCCCACGATCCGGTGCACACCTTCCCCGTCGACGGCCGCGATGTCCCCCGTTCGGAACCAGCCGTCCTCCGTGTACGCGGCCGCCGTCGCGTCCGGTCGGCCCAGGTAGCCCGAGAACAGCGTCGGCCCCTTCACCTGGAGCTCACCGATCTCCGCGCCCGCCTCGGTCACGAGCCGCGTGGCGATGCCGTCCAGCGCGGTGCCGACCGTACCGGGAGCCACCTGTCCACCCGCCCGCCCGCTGATCGTGATCAGCGTCTCGGTCATCCCGTACCGCTCCACCACCCGGTGCCCGGTCGATCGCTCCAGATCGCGGAAGACCGGAGTCGGCAGCGCCGCACTTCCCGACACCAGCAAGCGGGCCCCCGCCAAAGCAGTGGCCGCTTCCGGCGCGGCCGCGATCCGCGACCACACGGTCGGCACGCCGAAGAAGAGACTCCCGCCCGCCGCCGCGGCTGCCGCGTACGCCTCCGGCGTCGGCCGGCCGGTATGCAGCAGACGACTCCCCGTCCGCAGAGCCCCCAGCACACCCAACACCAGCCCATGGACGTGGAACAACGGCAGCCCGTGCACCAGTACGTCCTGCGGACCCCACTCCCAGGCCCCCGCCAGCGCGTCCAGATCGGCGACGATCGCGGCCCTGCTCAGCACCACACCCTTGGGCACACCCGTGGTCCCCGACGTGTAGAGGATCAACGCCGGATCCTCCGCCGCCGCCGACGGTAGGGGGCCGGGCGCCGGCGCGCGCCGGGCGAAGTCCACCTCCAGCAGCCGAGCGCCGGAGTCCCGCAGGATGTGATCACGCTCCACCGGCCCCGCGTCCGGTGGCACCGGTACGCAGGGCACCCCGGCGAGCAGACCGCCGACCACCGCCGCCACCGTCTCCAGCGAAGCCGTCGCGGTCACCGCGAACGCCGGGACCGGCCCCCACCCCGCGAGATCGGCGGCCACCGCCGCGGCCGCACCCAGCAGGTCCTCGTACGACGCAGCACGGCCCGCGACCGACACCGCGTCCCCGCGGTCCCCGAACGCCCCGGTCAGAGCAGTCAGCACGACAACACACCCCATCAACATCAGCAGCTCGAGCAGGAGCAGGAAGATACGACCCAACGTAACCACAGGGCCCCAGCACCACTCCACCCCTATGATCAACTGAACCCCACCCCACCACCGGCACCGCACGGCGAAATCCGGCCCCATCCCGGCCCGGCACGGCCCGCCTACCCCGGCATCGCACGGCACCACCCCTGGCACGACCCGGCACGAACAGCCCTGCCCGGCCTCCCGGCCCGGCTGCGGGCGCCTACCGGAACACCAGAGAGAGGAACCACGTGGAAACCGCCCGAACCGCAACCCTCATCGCCGCGACGATCGCCACCGGACTCATCAGCGGCCTGTTCTACGCGTTCACCGTCGCCGTCATGCCCGGCCTCGCCCGCAGCAGTGACAAGACCCTCGTCGAAGCCATGCAGAACATCAACAAGGCCATCCTCAACGGCTGGTTCATACTCGCCTACCTCGGCGCCCCCCTCCTCACCGCCGTCACCCTCGTCCTCCACGCCACCGACCCCGACACCCGGGACGTGATCCTCCCGCTGGCCGCCGCACTCGCCGCCTACGTGGCCGCCATGGCCGTCACCGCCCGCATCAACATCCCCCTCAACAACGCCCTCGACCAGGCCGGATCCCCCGACCACACCGACACCACCACCGCGCACACCACCCGCACCGCCTACGAGACCCCCTGGAACAAGGCCAACACCTGGCGAACCGTCCTCACCACGGTCAGCCTCGGCCTCCTCGCCTACGCTCTCACCCTCCACTGACACATCCCCGACACCGGCCCAGGCACCGGCCCCGGCCCCGGCCTCGGCCCCGGCGCCGGCGGTGACGCGGACGCTGACACCGAGCCGCCCCTGTCAGGTCCGTCCACCTCCCGCCGCGATGTCGCACCCGCCGCGCACACCACCGCCTACGGCCGTTCGAAGAGCTGCAACACCCCGCCGAACGAGAAGCACAGCGCACCGGTCAACGTCCCCCAGTTGGCGATGTCGACGTTGACCAGGCTTGCGGTGGCGGGGCGGGTGAAGGCCGCCAACGCCGAGACCATGAACAGGATCGAGCCCAACTGGTTCACCGCCACCACCCACCACCCGAGACTTCGGGAGCGGATGCACGGCCAGGGCCGGTGGCAGATCTCGGCGAAGGCCAGATGCCCCGAGATCAGGAACAGCACGCACCCGATCACGTCGGGAGTCCAGATCAGCCGGTTGACCTGGCTGACGCTGAGGCCCTGCAGAAAGGAGTCCAGCAGGTTGACACCGAACACGAGCGTTCCGGTGAACAGGACGAACGTGCTCAGCCAGTCCAGCCGCATCGGCTCGTACCCCCACCACCGCCAGCCGGCCGTGGACAGGAAACCGCCGTCCGGGGCATGACGAGGCCCGTTCAGCACCTGCAGCAGCGAAACGTAGCCCCCGGTGGTGAAGAACAGCCCGCCTACGAGGTACACCCACGCGCTGACGAGCGGATCGCCCGCGCCGAACTGCGCGACCGCGGCGCCGACGGCGAACAACGCACCGCCGATGACGAACGCGGTGGAGGCGACGGCGTTGAGCCTGCGCACTCGGCGCAGCACCCCGGGATCGGCGGTCGCGACCCGGCCGACCGTGTCCCCCGGGCCCCGGACCGACAGCGTGCCGCGCTTGCGCGCCGGCCGCGAGTCCCAGACGACCGTCTCCCCCTCGGGACGCCGCCAGGTGCGCCGGGTGACGAACGGTCCTGCGCCTTCGACGCTCTCCAGAGGCTGTCCCACGATCCCGAGACTAGTGCCGAGCGCGATACCCGCCCGTCAGCGCCGCACCCGAGGGTGAACAAGGAGAACACGCGCTGCGTGTGGTGACCCGGGTGGCGGAATCCCGGGTGCCTGATCCTTGGTGACCACGCACAGTGGGTGCTCAGGGCGAGACGACCGCCCGGAACGGAAGTGCGGCGATGGCCTCAGGCACACCCGACCACGTCATCGTCCTCTTCGGCGCCACGGGAGACCTGGCCCGCCGCAAGCTGCTGCCCGGCCTGTTCCACCTCGCCAAGGCGGGGCTGATGCCCCGGCGCTACCGCATCGTCGGCACCGCCCCGGCGGCCGAGGCGCTGAGCGACCAGGAATTTCGCGCCCACGCCCGGCAGGCCGTGACGGAGTTCGGCCGTTCGCGCCCCGAAGGCCCCGTATGGCAGGAGTTCGAGTCCGCCCTGTCCTTCGGCTCGGCCGACCCGAATGCCCCGGAGCCGCTGGTGGCGGCGGTGCGCGCGGCGGAGCAGGCCGTCGGTGGCACACCGCGACGGCTCTTCCACCTCGCCGTTCCGCCCGTCGCGTTCACCTCGATGGTCGAACTCCTCGGTGCCACGGGTCTCGCCCAGGACGCCCGGGTGATCGTGGAGAAGCCGTTCGGTACCGACCTCGCGTCCGCCCGCGCGCTCAACGGGGCCATCCATGCCGTGTTCGACGAGTCCCGGGTGTTCCGTATCGACCACTTCCTCGGCAAGGAGGCGGTGGACAACATCCTCGCCCTCCGGTTCGCCAACGGCCTCTTCGAACCCCTCTGGAACCGCGAGCACATCAGCCATGTGCAGATCGACGTGCCGGAGCAGATCGACATCCAGGGCCGCGCGCACTTCTTCGAGGGCACCGGAACCTTCCGCGACATGATCGTCACCCACCTGTTCCAGTTGCTCGGGTTCGTCGCGATGGAGCCGCCGGTCGTCCTCGACGCGCAGTCGCTCCGGGACGAGCAGGTCAAGGTCTTCCGCAGCATGCGGCCGCTGGACCCCGCCCACGTCGTCCGCGGACAGTACACGGGGTACCGCGCCGAGCCCGGGGTCGATCCGGCCTCCGACACCGAGACCTTCGCCGCCCTGCGCGTCGAGATCGACAACTGGCGCTGGGCCGGTGTCCCCTTCCACCTGCGCTCGGGCAAGGCGCTGGCCGAGGGCCGGCACGTCGTGACCCTGGGACTGCGCGAGCCCGTCCTCGGCATGTTCCCCCTGAACGCGCGGGCCGCCGTGGACGGCCGGGGCAACGAACTCGTCATCGACTTCGCCGATCCCGGCTCCATCACCGCCAGGTTCCTCGTCAAGGAACCCGGCCCCACCATGCGGTTGGCGGAGGCCGACATGGTCTTCGGCTACCAGAGCTCCTTCACCGCCGACAACTCCCTGGAGGGCTACGAGCACCTCCTCCTGGAGGCGATGCTCGGCGACCAGTCCTTCTTCACCCGGTCCGACGGCATCGAACGCCTGTGGGAGATCTCGGCCCCGCTGCTGGACGCGCCCCCTCCCGTGGAGCCTTACGCGCCCGGGACCTGGGGGCCGGACAGCATCGACGCGCTCGTCGCCCCGTACCGCTGGCACCTGCCCGCCCGACCGACACGGATGTGACGGACGGGCGGTGAGTCCGGATCGAGGTGGTCGCTGATGCGAGGGGTACCCGGCGAGGGGACGGCCTTGGGGACGCCGCCTCACCTGGCGGCCGAGCCATTGATCGAGTCGGTGACACGCACCGCGACCTCCGTGCTCCGGCCTGATGCGGAGCGCACCGCCGTCGAAGGTGTCTCCAGCGCCCAGTTGGACGAGCTGGCGCTGAGCGGCGCCTACGGGATCCTCGGGTACGAGCCGACGCCCGAGAGCGGCTGCACCGGGACGCAGGTGGTCCGTGAGGTGCACGAGATCCTCTCCGCCGTCGATCCGTCCACCTGGTTCGTCTATACGCAGCACTTCGCCCTCGTGAAGGCGCTGATGAAGAGCGCCGACCCCGATCTGCGGGACCGCTGGCTTCCTGACCTGGTCACGGGCGCACGGCGGGCCACGGCCGCCTTCGCGTACCTGCGCCATCCGCAGCCGCCCGTGTCGGCGGAGCGCTGCGCGCAGGGGTGGCGGCTCCGTGGCCGTGTGCCCTGGATGACCGGCTGGGGTCTCGCGGACATGGCGATCGTCGGGGCCGTCGCCGCCGATGACCGGGTCCTGTTCGTACGCGCGGACACGGGCCCCGGCATGGCCGCGGTGGCATCGCCGCCGCTGTGGGCGATGGGCGCGACGCACACGGCGGCCGTCGAGCTGCGGAACGTCGTCGTTCCGCCGCAGGACGTGATCTCCGTCGAGTCGAGGCGGGACTGGGCCCGGTCCTACGATCTGGAGAACGCGAACGCCAATCCGGCCGTCTTCGGGCATCTGCGCGCAGCTGTGGATCTGCTGCTGGCGGCCGCGCCCCGGGCCGGAGCCGCCTACGAGACCCTCGCCCACCGGCTGGCGGACGAGGCCGCCCGGCTGCGTGACGAGGCGTACGGCATGCGCGACGAGCTGGCCCCCGAGCAGGGGGTACCGGCCCGGACCGAGGTGCGGGCCGCGGCCCTGGACCTCGGGGTGAGGGCCGCCACCGCCTGTGTGGCGGCGACGGGCGGGCGCGCGGTGCATTACGGGAACACGGCGGGCCGACTGGCGCGGGAGGCCTTGTTCCACCTGATCCAGGCGCAGACCTCACAGCTGCGGGAAGCCACTGCCGAGGTGACGCTCCGCGGGATCTGAGGCGGTCGGCGTGCGGTCACGCGCTGCCGCGCGCTCGATGTCAGAGGGGCTGGAGTCGCCTGCGCAGGAGGCAGAACTCGTTGCCTTCCGGGTCGGCGAGGACGTGCCAGTTCTCGCTGCCGGTCTGACCCACGTCGGTGGGCCTGGCGCCGAGGGCGAGGAGTCGCTCCAGCTCGGCGTCCTGGTCGCGGTCGGTGGGGTTGACGTCGATGTGCAGTCGGAGCTTCCCGGCCCGCGGGGCGCTGCTGGGGCTCAGGATGAGGGTGGGCTGCGGCCCGCCGAAGCCGGCGTCGGGCGGCCCGATCTCGATGCTTCCGTCGTCCTCCCGGCCGAGTTCGACGTAGCCGAGGACCTCGCTCCAGAACGCGGCGAGCCGGTCGGGGTCGGCGGCGTCGATGACCAGTTCGCTGATGCGGCATGCCATGCCCGTCAGTGTACGGAGAGCGCCCGGGCGTCGACCGTCAGCCGCGCGCAGGGCCGGGTGGCGACCCGGTCGCGTAGGAGCGGTGGGGGGTGACGCGCGGCTCGCTGCGGCGGCCGTGGCCGCGGACGGCCTCGCCCCGCGCCGAGAGCATGACGGCGCGGGGCGAGGGACCGGGACCGCTGGTGCTACGCGGTCGGGGCGGCGGGGTGGAAGTTGATGCGTTCACGCACCACGGGGAAGCCGGCCTTGGCGAAGTTCGCGGCCATGGGGAAGTTGCTCCGGTCCGTGGCTCCGGTGACGGCCTCGGCGCCGTGCTCCACCAGGAAGTGCGTGCACTCGGCGAGCAGGTCGTAGGCGTAGCCGCGACCGCGGTGTTCCGGGAGGACTCCGATGAAGCCGACGGTCGGTCCGGAGGGGTTGTGCGCGGGGATGTGGATGCCGGCCAGGTCGCCCTCGGGCGTGTGGGCGACCTGCCACCACTCGCGCGGGGACGGGCACCAGTGGAAGAAGTCGAGCTCTTCCTGGGCGGCCTGGTCCAGGCCGCCCTCCGCTATGGCCTTCAGCGAGTGGGCGTCGAGGGTGACCGCGTGGATGCGGCGCAGCGCCTCGAAGAAGACCGCATCGTCGGGTTCGGCGGCGAAGACGAGGCGGCCGGGCCGTTCGGGGAGTCCGCGCTCCGGGGTCCAGCGGTACAGGAAGCGTTCCACCAGGAGTTCGTAGCCCGCCGCTCGGGCGGCGGCGAAGCGCGTCCGGGCGGCGGCGGCGAGGGCCGGGTGGTCCCGCCAGTCGCCGGGGAGGTTGATCTCGAGCTCGACCTGCCAGGGGGCGGAGCGCAGGAGTTCGGCCCCTGCTTCCACCTCGCCCTCGGCGACGTCGAACCAGTTGACGTTGATGGGTTCCTTGTCGTCGGTGCCGCCCCACCAGGCGCCGCGGGCGACGACCGTGCCGTCGCGCAGGGCGACTCGCTTCCAGTCGGGGCGGTGCGTGGTGCGCTCGTGGGCGGCGCGGGCGTTCAGCGGGTCGGGGTGTGCGTCGAACAGGTGGGCGTCGCTCTCGTCGAGCACGCGGATGACCGGATCGGTCATGGATTCCTCCGGGATGTGTTCTGCGTGGGGCGCTCCCGGTCTTGGATCAGAACCACACCGGGGTAACGGGGAGGGAGCGCTGGTTGGTTGAGATCTGCACGGCACTCGCCTCCTTCCGTTCGTCTCGCGCGACGTGGTCCGAGGCCGGACGATACTTGGTCATCGACGGGTGCGTCCATGCAATTTGCGTTGTGGAGCGGCACGTTGCGTGTGGGGGACGCGCGAGACACACCGCCTGGAGAAGGAGTCGGTCGAGGCAGGCATGGGATGTCACCGATCTCCCCCATCGGCGCACCGCGGGTGCCGACGCTCGGCGTCCGAACCGGGTGGCCGTGCGGCCGTGCGGCCGTGCCGCCGAATCCTGTCCACAAGATCCCTTGTCGCTCGTTCTCGTCGGTTGTCCTCCCTGAGAGGGAGGGGACTACGGGTGGACGGGCGGGTCCGGTCCGGAAGCCCCGGCGATTGCATGGATCTTGGGGTTGAGTCTCGGCCACGTGTCCGGATCTCACGTGGTACGCATGGGGGACGGAAGATCGGCTCTCGGGAGGGATCCGGTCCGACCTGCTCGTCCAACACAGTGGAGACGCAAGCGATTTCACCCGACGAAGGAACGGGGCCACACGCATGAAACGTCTCGCACCACTGCTCGCCACGGCCGGTCTCCTCGCCACCGCTCTTCCCGGGCTGGCGGCGTCACCGGCCTCCGCCGCCCCGACCCCCGCGTACATGCGGCAGACGCCGGCCTGGCACCGCTGCAGTCCCGATCGGCCGGCGGAGTACGAGTGCGCCACCCTAAAGGTGCCGCTCGACTACCGGCGTCCCGAAGGGCGCACCCTGAACCTCGCCATATCCCGGATGAAGAGCGAGAACCCCGCCCAACGGCGTGGCGTCCTCCTCCTCAACCCCGGCGGCCCCGGAGCCTCTGGGCTCTACCGGCCGATCCGGGCGAATGCCGAGATGCCCAAGGACGTCCGCGACCGCTACGACCTCGTCGGCTTCGACCCGCGCGGCGTCGGTGAGAGCAGCCCGATCGGCTGTGGCGAGCTCACCGAAGTGGAGGTAGGCGTCGGCGGGGCGTACCGGCCCGAGACCTTCGCCTCGGACGTGTCCTGGGCGCGCGGAATCGCCGACAAGTGCCGGGCGAACTCGGGCGATGTGATTCCGTACATCACCACCCGCAACACGGCGCGCGACATGGACGTCATCCGCGCCGCACTGGGGGAACGGACGGTCTCGTACCTGGGCTACTCGTACGGGACGTACCTCGGCGCGGTGTACTCCCAGATGTTCCCGGAGCGCACCGACCGGTTCGTCCTGGACAGCGGCATCGACCCGGGGCGCGTCTGGCGCGGCATGATCCAGGCGTGGGGGACCGAAGCCGAGCCCGCCTTCGAACGGTGGACGCGGTGGGCGGCGGAGCGTTCGGACACCTATGGGCTCGGTGCCACGCCCGAGGCGGTCTCGGCCGGCTTCTGGGCGCTGGTGGCGCGGGCCGACCGGGACCCGTTCATGCACTACGGGGAGAAGGTGACGGGTGACTACATCAGGGCCGAACCTTCGCTCTTCTTCGATCCCCACGGCGCCTCGGTCGTCGTCAAGTCCATCAAGGCATCCGCCGACAAGGCGCCCCAGCCGCCGGGTGGCACGACTCCGGGCGTGAGCGGGAAGGGCGCCGACCGGAAGGGGCCGGGCACGCAGTCACCGCTCCGCGGCGTCCGGGCCGGCGGCCCCGGTGTCGACGCGGGAGGCGCGTCGGAGGGTTCGGACACCAGTTCCGCCAACAACGCCACCGCCGTGTACTGGGCCGTGGTGTGCGGGGACACGGACAACTGGCCCCGCGATCCGGAGCAGTACGCGCGGGACGCGGCGCGGGACAAGGTGAAGCACCCGCTGTACGGGGACTTCGCCTCGAACATCAAGCCGTGCGCCTTCTGGCAACGGCCGCTGGAGCCCGCCACGCCCATGAAGACGCGGGCGGATGTCCTGACCGTGCAGAACGAGTGGGACCCGATGACCCCGCTCGCCACCGGCCAGGGGCTGCATCGGGCGCTCAAGGGGTCGCGGATGGTGCTGGCACTGGGGGGTGAGGGGCATGGTGCGTACCTCTCCAACCCCACGGCCTGTGCCAACATACCCGTCAACGCGTACCTGTCGACGGGACGGCTGCCCGCGAAGGACGTGACCTGCCACAACCCGCCGCCCACCCCCGATCCGGAGGGCGCCGGAGCCCGCTGACGGCAGGGCCGGGCGTTCGTCGACGGGACGGCCGCCCGGCCGACCACGCCTCGGCGGACCCCTACGGAACGCGCGTAGGCCGCTGCGTCGTATGCCGATCGAGGTGCCAAGTTCATGGGGTCGTCACCGACCCGAGGAGGGCGAATTGGCCGCCGTGATGCTCGTTCATGGCCTGTACCACCGTCCTGAGCACTTCGCCGACGTGGCGGAGCGGTTGAGGGCGGCCGGGACCGAGGTTGTCGTTCCCGAACTCCACCGGGGTTCGCTGCTCGCCGATACGGCCGCGGTCCAGGCTGCCGTCGACGCACTGCGGGAGCCTCCGGTCGTACTCGGCCACTCCTACGGCGGTTCGGTGATCACGGGGGTGCGCGGAGCGGGACACCTGGTGTACCTGGCGGCCTTCGTGCCCGATGCCGGTGAGAGCGCGGCCGGTCCGGGTGGGGGGGTCCGCGCAGCTGCGGGACGCGATCCGCCCCGGGCGGGACGGCACGACCACGCTGTGCCCCGACGGGGCCGCCGCCGTCCTCTACGGCGACTGTCCCGCACCGCTCGCCGCCCGGGCGGTCGCTCTCCTACGGGCCCAGGCTCCCGGCTGCGGGCGAGGAGTTCCGGAGCGGCACGGGTGGCGGCACACGCCTTCCACGTACGTCGTCTGCGCCCAGGACCGGGCCGTCGACCCGGTCCTGCAGCGCAGGATGGCGTCGCGCTGCACCGAGATGCGCGAGTGGCGGACGGGCCACTCCCCCTTCGTGGGCCGGCCCCCGCTCGTCGTCGGACTCCTGCGGGAACTGCTCGCATCCACGACCGCCCCATGAGGCGTTGCGGGCGCACGCGGTCCCCTGCCGGGAATTCCATCGCCTTCGCGGACCTGACCTGGGACTATCTGCGCATGCTTATGCTTGCCGACGATCTCGGCCATCTTTCCTACACCGTCTCCGGCGAAGGTTCGCCCGTGGTGCTCGTACACGCCGGCATCGCCGACCACACCATGTGGGACGCCGTCGTGCCCGCCCTGGCGGAGCGGCACACCGTCATCCGCTACGACCTGCGCGGCTTCGGCGAATCCGCTCCCCCGGTCGGGCCGTTCAGTGAGACCGATGATCTGTGCCGTCTCCTGGACCACCTCGGTCACGAGAGTGTCCGGCTCATCGGCGCGTCCTGGGGCGGGCGGGTGGCCGTGGACTTCGCGCTCGCCCACCCCGGTCGCGTGCGGTCCCTGACGGTGCTCGCGCCGCCGTGGCCCGGCTACGAATGGTCCGCGGACATGGTGGCCTACGACGAGGCCGAGACGGCGGCCTTGGCCGCGGGTGACCTGGACGCCGCGGTCCGCGTGAACCTGGACATGTGGCTGCGCGGGCCCGGCCGCGGGTGGGAGGACGTCGCCCCGGGGCTGGCCGATCAGCTCCGGACCCCGGTACGGACGTCGCTGGTCAACCAGGACGTCGTTGGGGAGCACTCCCAGGGCGGCCCGGCGGGCGACATCGCCTCGATCGCCGTTCCCACGCTGGTCGGGATCGGCCTGCTGGACGTCCCCGACTTCCAGGACATCGCCCACCGGTACGCGGCCGGGATCCCCGGCGCCACGCTGGTCGAGTTCCCCGCTGCGGCCCACCTCATCGCCCTGGACGCGCCCACCGAACTCACCGCCGCGCTGCGGCCGTTCCTCGCCCGCCACTGAGTGCGTTCGGCGAAGGTCCGGCTGTCGGCGCATAGGTTCGCCTGCGCCCGACGCCCCGGTCGGACCTTCGCCCGCGCGGGGCCGCCTCAGGCCTGGTCCGCCACCACCTGGGTGTTCTGGCAGGCCGTCAGCAGCCAGCGGCCGTCCGGCTCGCGCGTCATCACGTAGAGCGGGGCGCCCTCGGTGTCACCGGCCGGCGAACGGTAGAGCTGACGCACCTTCACGGCCGCGACGTCCGGGCGCAGGAACTGCGTGTGCACCACCTCGTAGGTGACCTCCCCGTCCCAGCTCGCCGTCGGCAGCACCGCCCGCGTGAACTGCGCTATCGCCTCGAAACCGATGAGGACCTTTCCGTGGGCGGTGGTCCACAGGGCCTCGGGATGGAAGAGCGCGAGGAATCCCTCGGCGTCCTTGGTGCGTTGTGTCCGTTCGACCGTGGCGACGACCTGCGCGATCGCGTCGAGGGAAGCGGTCCTGGCCGCCTGTTCCGTGTTCATGGACACGATCTTGGACCCTCAACCACGCTTGAGGTCAAGGAGCGCGGAAAACTCGGTGACCGCGTGCCCCGCGACGGGGCAGGATCGATCCATGGACAACAAGGTCATGACACGGCTCGCCGAGGCGTTGTCGTCGGGTGCTCCGGTCCGCGTTCACCGCTCCGGGATCCGGGACGGGGACCGGCTCGACGGTTTTGTCGTCGGCGCCGGCGCGGCGTGGACGCTGATCGCCCTGTGCAGTGACATCCAGCTCGACGGCTGGGCGGCGGTCCGTACCTCGGACATCACGAAGGTCGGGTGGCGGGGCGGTACGGACTGCCTGACCGTCCGGGCGCTGCGGCGGCGCGGTCGCTGGCCGGCCAGGGCGCCCGAACCGGCGCTCGACCTCGACGGGTTGGCGGAGCTCGCGCAGGGTGCCTCCCGGGCCTTCGGGCTGGTGTCCCTGCACACCGAGCGGGACGCGCCGGACGCCTGCTGGATCGGCGAAGTGGCCGGGGTACGGCCGAAGTCGCTGCGGCTGCGGGAGGTCGACACCGAGGCTCGGTGGCTCCCGGAGCTGTCGAAGTTCCCGTTCGAGGTCGTCACCCGAGTGGGCTTCGGCGGGCGGTACGAGCGGACCCTGATGGAGTTCGCCGGGCCGTACCGCTGACCGTCGACCGACTCCGCCCTAGGCCGACGGCCTAGGCTTCGTCGGTCGGGGGTGCGGGCGTGGTGATCCGGCGGACGGCCTCCACCACCGCCGCGCGGTGCTCGGCGAGCCGCTCGGCGGCCCAGCCGGTGCCCGCCGCGCCGGCCGCCGGACCTCCCACCGCGCCGAACCAGGCCTGCGACAGGCCCATGACCAGCGTCAGCACATCGGCCGCGGGCACCCCGGCATCGATCCGGCCCGCTTCCTGCGCCCGTCGAACCGCCGCGATCTTGCCGTCGTAGGACGAGGTCTCCTCGTCGGTGGACCCCGGGCGCTCCAGTTGCTTCCACAGCACGAGGCGCATCAGCTCGGGCCGCTCGACGAGGTGGTCGAAGACCGCCCCCGCATAGCCGGGCAGATCCTCCACGTCGAAGGCGACGGATTCCGAGCCCGTCGCGAGGGCCCGCTGGAGCACGGCGTCGAAAAGCTGCTCCTTGTTGCCGTAGTAGACGTAGATGAGTCGCTTGTTCGCCTGCGCCGTCTCGGCGATGCGGTCGACGCGCGCGCCCGCGATGCCGTACGTGGCGAACTCGGTGAAGGCCGCGTCGAGCAGACGCGCCTTGGTCGCGTGGGAATCCCGTGCCATGGACCGCAGCCTAGCAAGTAACTATCCAGTTATTGACAAACAGGGTCGACGCGTCGCAGACTCGAACTATCCAGTTAGTTACTTCTGCACGAGGAGCACGCCATGGAGATCCGCGCACTGGGCCGTCAGGGGCTGAAGGTCGGCGCCGAAGGCCTCGGCCTGATGGGCATGAGCGCCCACTACGGCGCCACCGACGAGACCGAATCCCTCGCCACCATCGACCGAGCCCTGGAGCTGGGCGTCACCCTGCTCGACACCGCCGAGGGCTACGGTCCCTTCCGCAACGAGCAGCTGCTCGGCAAGGCGCTGGCGGGCCGCCGGGAGGCCGCCGTGGTCGCCACGAAGACCGGCGTCGAGTTCTCCGACGAGGGCGCCCTCCTCGGCCACAACGCGAGCCCTGAGTACATCCGCCGGTCGGCCGACCGCTCCCTGCGTCACCTGGGCACCGACCACATCGACCTCTACTACCTGCACCGCGTCGACCCGAACGTGCCGATCGAGGAGAGCGTCGGCGCCCTGGCCGAGCTGGTCGAGGCCGGCAAGGTCCGCCACATCGGGCTGTGCGAGGTCTCCCCCACCACGATCGCCCGCGCCCACGCCGTGCACCCGCTGGCCGCCGTACAGACGGAGTACAGCCTCTTCGAGCGTGGCATCGAGCACGACGGCGTCCTCGACACCCTGCGCGACCTCGGCATCGGCCTCGTCGCCTACTCCCCGCTCGGACGCGGCTTCCTCTCCGGCGCCATCACCAGCCCCGACGACTTCGCCGCCGACGACTTCCGCCGCACCGACCCCCGGTTCCAGGGTGAGAACTTCCACCGCAACCTGGCCGTCGTGGACCAGGTGCGCAGGCTCGCCTCCGAGAAGGGTGTTCACCCCCTCCCAGCTCGCCCTGGCCTGGACCCTCCAGCAGGGCGCCGTTCCCATCCCGGGCACCAAGCGGCGCCGCTACCTGGAGGAGAACATCGCCGCCACCGCGGTGACGATCACCCCCGAGGAGCTGGCCGCCATCGACGCGGTGGCGCCGCACGGCGTGGCCTCGGGCGACCGCTACGCGCCGGAGCTGATGGCCTCCCTGAACGGCTGATCCTGTCCGGGTACGGATCCGGGCCGGTCCGGGGGCGTACGCCGCACGCCCCGGACGCCCCGGACGCCCCGGACGGCATCACAGCATGACGTGCTTGACCTGCGTGTAGTCCAGGAGGCCCGCCATCGAGAGGTCGCTGCCGTAGCCCGAGTGCTTGACCCCGCCGTGAGGCATCTCGGAGACGGTGGTGCCGTGGGTGTTCACCCAGACGATGCCGGTGTGCAAGGCACGGGTCGCGCGCATCGCACGGTCGTGGTCCCTCGTCCACACACTGGCGGCCAGACCGTGACGGACGTCGTTGGCCAGGTACAGGGCCTCCGCCTCGTCCGCGAAGGACTGCACGGTCACGACGGGGCCGAAGATCTCCTCCTGCACGATCTCGTCGTCCTGACGCACACCGGCGACGACGGTGGGTTCGTGGAAGAAGCCCGGCCGGTCGAGGCGGGCGCCGCCCGTGACGACGTCGGCGCGTCGCGGCAGCCGGTCGAGCAGCGACCGTACGGAGGCCAGCTGGGCCGCGTTGTTCAGCGGGCCGAAGTCGGCGTCCGGCTCGTCCGGGCCGCCCGTGCGCAGTGTGCCCGCCTCGGCCGCGAAGGCCGCGAGGAACGCGTCGTGCACCCGCTGGTGGACCAGCAGCCGGGTGGGTGCCGTGCAGTCCTGGCCCGCGTTGTAGTAGGCGACCGCGGCGAGGGCGGCGGCGGTCGCCTCGATGTCCACGTCGTCGTGGATCAGGACGGGGGCGTTGCCGCCGAGCTCCAGGTGGACCCGTTTGAGGTCGGCGGCCGCGGCGGCGGCGATCTGCCGGCCGGCGCGAACGCTGCCGGTGACCGCGATGAGGGCGACATCGGGGTGGGCGGTGAGGGTGCGGCCGGTGTCGCGGTCGCCGCACACCACGTTGAACACGCCGGGCGGGAGGTGCTCGGCCGCGACGCGGGCCAGCAGCGCGGACGACGACGGGGTGGTGTCGGCGGGCTTGAGCACGATCGTGTTACCGGCGGCGATCGCGGGGGCGATCTTCCACACGGCCATCATCAGCGGGTAGTTCCACGGGGTGATCTGGGCGCAGACCCCGACGGGTTCGCGCCTCAGTACGGAGGTACGGCCCTCGGTGTACTCGGCCGCGGCCAGGCCCGGCAGGTTGCGGGCGGCTCCGGCGAAGAAGCGTACGGTGTCCACGATCGCGGGCAGTTCCTCGGTCCGGAACAGGCGGGCCGGTTTGCCGGTGTCGCCGGTCTCGGCCGCCACGAAGGCCTCGGCGTGCTCCTCGATGGCGTCGGCGATGGCGAGCAGGGCGCGCTGGCGTTCGGCCGGTGTGGTCGTGGACCAGTGCGCGGAGGCCGCCCCGGCCGCCGTACAGGCGGCGTCGGTGTCGGCCCTGCCGGAGCGTGGGGCGTGGCCGTGCACGGCGCCGGTGGCGGGGTCGACCAGTTCCATGGTCTCCCCCGAGGCGGCCGGCAGGTCCGTGCCCGCGATGTGGTTGAGCACGGGGTCGGTGTCAGCCACGGCGCAGCGCCTCCTCGGCGGCGTCGCGTCCGGTGCGTACGGCGCCTTCCATGTAGCCGGCCACCCACTGGTCGGATCCGCAGACGTAGAAGGGTGGCTCGTGGGTGCCGTGGAGGGGGCCGACGGCCATGACGTCGCCCGGGGTCCACTGGGTGACGTACCCCTGGGTCCACGGGTCGGTGCCCCACATCCGGACGTACGTGGCCAACGGCCCGTACGCCGCGTCGCCGTAGAGGCGGGCGATGTCGGCGAGGAGTTCACGGGTGCGCAGCGAGGTGGGTGCTCCGAGCAGAACGCCGAGCCTCTCCGGCGGTACCAGGGCGGAGAGGATCCCGTCGCTCTGCGGCCAGGTGCTGCCGAGGACCCCTTCGCATTCGGAGAGGCCGTTGCGGCCGAGGTCGCGCCAGAACGGCCGGTCGTAGGCGGCCACGAACTTCGCCGCGAGTGCCTGGCGTTGGCGGTACAAGGAGGCCAGTCGCCCGTCGGAGACGCCGGTGACGGAAACCTGGCGGAACGGGCCGACGGGCAGGGCGCTGACGACGGCGTCGGCGGTGAGGGTCTCGCCGCCGGCCAGTCGTACAGAGCACCGGCCGGGTCGGCGGATCGTGACGGCCTCGACGGGTGCGCCCGTGCGGACACGTCCGCCGAGGGCGGCGGCCATGCGCAGGGCCACCGTGGCGGAGCCCTCGGCGACCCGCAGGCCCTCCCAGGCTTCGTAGTCGTAGGCGTCGGGGCCGGGGACGGCCGCGTGCTTGCGCAGGGCGGCGAGCAGGGACGTGCGCTCGCACGAGCCGTCGGCGAGGGCGAGTTGGCCTATCTCCCAGAGGCGGACGACGGCCGGGGTCGCGCCCTGGGCACGTAGCCAGGCGCCGACGGAGGTGCTGTCGAGGGTCGTGGCGTCGGGGTGGGACCAGGGGTCGGTCGGGTCGACGGTCCGGGCGAGCGCGCAGAAGGCGGCGGTGACCTTCTCGTGGCAGGCGTCGTCCCCGGGGCCGAACCAGTGCGGCGCATCGCCGGCGGAGACCCCTTCGGGCGTGGCGCGGGTGAGGGTGCCGGGCTCGGCGACGTAGCTGGGGACCAGGGTGAGGCCGAGTTCGGCGGCGAGACCCAGGTAGGCGGTGTGGGCGCGGCCGACGACCTCGCCGCCGAGCTGGACCAGCCGGCCGTCGGGGAGTTCGGTCTGTTCGACGCGTCCGCCGACCCGGTCCCGGGCCTCGACGACGAGGACGTCGGCTCCGCCGGCGGCGAGGTCGCGTGCGGCGGCGAGGCCGGCCAGGCCGGCGCCGAGCACGATGACGTCGTGGTTCATGGGGGTGTCCTTCGGTGAGGGCGCGGTGGGCTCGGAACCGGGGCGGGCCGGGCCGAGCCGGGGGGCCGGGGCGGCTTCAGTCCAGGACGAGGCAGTGTTCGGGCTTCCAGCCGATCTCGACGCGCTCGCCGCCGCTCCAGCGGTCCTCCCGGCGGGAGCGGACGGTGTTCTGCTCCAGTACGGACACCGTGATGCCGGGGGCCAGTTCGATGAGGTAGGTCGTGGTGGGGCCGCAGTAGACGGTCTCGCGGACGACTCCGGCGGCGCGCGCCATGTCCGGCTCCAGGTCGGACAGCCAGATCTTCTCTGGGCGGATCGAGAGGTTGACCCTGCTGCCCTCGGCGACGGCGGGCCGCTGCCCGACGGGCAGCTCGGGGCCGTCGTCGAGGACGACCCGGCCGGCGCGGTAGGTGCCGGGGACGAGGTTGGAGGTGCCCATGAAGGAGGCGGTGAAGCTGCTCGTGGGGCGCTCGTAGACGTCCTCGGGCGTACCGCACTGCTCGACTCGGCCCTCGTTCATGACGGCGAGGCGGTCCGACATGGTCAGTGCCTCGTCCTGGTCGTGGGTGACGAAGACGAAGGTGATGCCGACCTCGCGCTGGATCTGCTTGAGCTCGACCTGCATGTGGCGGCGCAGTTTGAGGTCGAGGGCGGCCAGGGGTTCGTCGAGGAGCAGCACCTGGGGCCGGTTGACGAGGGCGCGGGCGAGGGCGACTCGTTGTTTCTGGCCGCCGGAGAGCGTGGTCGGCTTGCGGGCGGCCAGGTGGCCGAGCTGGACGAGGTCGAGCATGTCGCTGACCCGTTCGCGGATCTCGGCGCGGCCGACGCCCTTGCGCTTGAGTCCGAAGGCCACGTTGTCGGCGAGCGAGAGATGGTCGAAGAGGGCGTAGCTCTGGAAGACGGTGTTGACGTTGCGCTTGTTGGGCGGCAGGCCGGTGACGTCCTGACCGTCGAGGAGGACGCTTCCCGTGCTGGGGTCGGAGAAGCCGCCGATCATCCGCAGGAGGGTGGTCTTGCCGCAGCCGGAGGGGCCGAGGAGGGAGAAGAACTCGCCCGGCGCGATGTCGAGTTCGACGTCGCGTACGGCGTAGGTGCCGCCCGCGGCGGGGTACTGCTTGCTGACGCGGTCGAGCCGGACGGCGGGGGTGGGGTGGATGGGTGTCGGGGTCAGGGGGGTCGGGGACGTCGAGGAGGTCTGCGCGTGGGTGGTCGGGTGCTCGGGTGTCGCGGGCATGGGTGTCACTTCCCGGAGAGCAGGTCGAGGCCGCCTTTGCGCCCGAAGAGGCGCGGGATGGCGAGGGCGAGGACGATGAGGCCGATGGAGCCGACCAGCATCAGGGTGCCGACGGCGTTGATGGTGGGCTGCACGCCGAACCTGATCGCCGAGTAGATGCGCACGGACAGCGGTTGCGGGTCGACGCCGGTGGTGAAGTAGGCGAGGACGAAGTCGTCGAAGACGAGGGCGAAGATCAGCACCGCGGACGCCAGGATGCTGGGTAGCAGCGCGGGCAGGGTCACCAGGCGCAGTGCCTGCCCCCGGGTGGCGCCGAGGTCCATGGCGGCCTCTTCCACCTCCGGGTTGAGTGCGGCGATGCGGGAGCGGAGGATGACCGTCACGTAGGAGATGGAGAAGGTGATCTCGGCGAGCATCACGGTGGTGGTGGAGAGGGTGATGCCGAGGCCCTTGAAGAGGAGCATCGCCGCGACGCCGGTGACGATCTCCGGGGTGATCAGTGGGACGAGCATGATCAGGCCGGCGAAGGAGCCGAGGCGGCTGCGGCTGCGTACGAGGCCCAGCGCCAGGGCCACGCCGAGGACGAGCGAGCCGGCCATGGCGACCAGGGACACCCGCAGGCTCATGCCGAGCGAGTCGAGGAGTACCTCGTCGTGCAGGAGGGCCGTGTACCAGCGGAGGCTGACGCCGTCGAGGACGGTGAGGGATTTCTGGGAGTTGAAGGAGAAGAGGACGACGACGCCGACGGGGAGGTAGAGGAGCGCGAAGAAGAGGGCGGTGACGGCGATGGCGAAGCGGGGGCGGCGATCGGCGCCGCGCCGGCGGCGCCGCGGGCTTCCGGTACCGGTGGCGGGGCCTGTGCCGGTTTCGCTGCTGGTGGCGCTGCTCACGGTCGTACCGCTGGTGCTGGTGCTGGCGCTCATCGGGCGGCCTCCGCCTCGTCCTTGCGGGTGCGGCGCAGGTAGCCGAGCATTCCGAGGAACAGGACCGCCATCAGCAGCATGGTGAGGGCGGAGCCCAGCGGCCAGTTCTGGCCCTGGAAGAACTTGTCCTGGATCAGGTTGCCGATCATGATCTGGTCGGGTCCTCCCATGAGCTGGGCGCTGACGAAGTCCCCCATGGCGGGCAGGAAGACAAGGACGCAGCCGGCGGCCGCTCCCTGCCGGGTGGCGGGGACGGTGACGAAGAGGAAGGTGCGCAGGGGGCCGCCGTAGAGGTCGCGGCCGGCCTCGATGAGCGAGGTGTCCATGCGCTCCATCGCCGCGTACAGCGGGATGATCATGAAGACCACGAAGCCGTAGACGAGTCCGGCGATGACCCCCACCCCGGTCTGCAGGATCTTGGTGTCGCCGTCGGCGAGACCGATCGCGCGCAGGGCCTTGAGCAGCGGTCCGTCGTCGGAGAGGACGACGGACCAGCCGTACATCCGGACCAGGTAGTTGGCGAAGAACGGGACGACGATCGCGGCGATCAGCAGGTTCTTGAAGCGGCCGCCGCGCAGCGCGATGGCGTAGGCGACCGGGTAGGCCACGGCCAGGCTGATGAGGCAGGTGATCAGCGCGTATCCGAGGGAACGCAGCAGGACGGTGCTGTAGGCGGGGTCGGCCAGTGCGGTGAGGTTGGCGAAGTTGAGTCCGAAGCGCGGGTTGCCGAGGGGGTCGGTGGTGCCGAGCGCGAGGGTGGCCACGAGCAGGAGGGAGGCGACGAGGAAGCCGGTCATCCAGAGCGTGCCGGGGAGCAGGAGCCAGGTCCACAGGCGTGGCTGCCGGGTCCGGGCGCCGCCGCGGGGGATGGCCCCGGTCCGTGTCCGGTCCGGTGACGGCTTTGTCGGTGTGTCCGGGTCCTGGGGCGGCCGCGGCGCGGTCCCGGTGCGGTTGGTGCGGGTCGCCATGTCAGCCGGCCTTCACGTCGGTCCAGGCGGCGTCGCGGGCCCGTTCGGTCCCCGCGTCGCCGTTGCGGAAGAAGAGGTCTGCCGCCAGGTCGTCGGCGGTCACCAGGCACTGGGGGAACGGCTCGACGAGCGCGGCGTAGGTGTCCTCGGTGCCACGGACCGGCATCGGGTAGCCGATGTACTCGATGTTCTTCTTCACGTTCTCCGGGCGGAGCATGTAGTCGATGAAGAGCATCGCGGTGCCGGGGTGCTGTGCGTTGGCCGGGATGGCGTAACAGTCGGAGTTGACGGGGGCGCCTTCGCGGGCGACCTCGAAGCCGAAGACGGACGGGTCCTCGGCCTGGGCGAGCATGGCGGCCATGTCTCCGCTCCAGGCCTGGGTCATGTCGGCGTTGCCGTTGAGGAGGTTGTTGTAGCTGTCGCTGGAGAAGCCGCGCAGGCGGGGGCGGAGCGAGCGCAGGGTGTCCGTGACGCGGGCGAGGTCACCGTGGTCGCCGGTGGTGAGGCCGAGGCCGAGTTTGAGCGCGCCGAGGCCCAGCACCTCGTCACGGTCGTCGAGGACGAAGACCTTGCCCTTGGCCTTCTCGTTCCACAGGTCCTCCCAGGAACCGGTCAGGTCGCCGAGCCGGTCCCTGCGCCAGCCGATGCCCGTCTTGTACATGGTGAACGGGACGGTGTGCGCGGAGCGGGGGTCGTACCAGGGGTCCGCGAAGTAGTGGTAGCCGCCGAACACGGCCTCGGCGCCGCGCAGCCGGGAGTGGTCGATCGTACGGAGCCGGCCGCCGGTGGCGAGGCGCTCGGCCCATTTCGCGGTGGGGAAGATGATGTCGTAGCGGTTGCCGGCGTTCAGTTTGGCGGCCATGCCCTCCATGGAGTCGTAGTTCGACTGGACGACCTTGACGCCGTACTCCTTCTGGAAGCCTTCGAAGACGGTGGGGTCGACGAAGTCCGCCCAGTTGAAGTAGACGAGGTCGCCGTCGACCTTGACGTCGATGGGTGCTTCCGCATTCGCCTTGCCGGCCGGGTCGTCGGAGGTGGCGAAGCCGCAGCCGGCGGCGGTGAGGGCGAGGGCGGCGGCGGTGCCGGCGCGGAGGAACGAGCGTCTGGTCGGGGGGAGTGCCTCGGGGGACATGGGGTCCTCTCCGTAGGGGCCGCAGGGGGACGGCGGGAACGAGCGGTACGTGGGGGCTCGGTCGTGCGGCGGGCGCGGCTCCGGGGGTGCCGCGATGCGGTGCGGTGCGGTGGCGCGGCCGTGCGGTGCGGTCGTGCGGTGTGGCGCGGTCGTGCGGTGCGGTCGTGCGGTGTGGCGCGGTCGTGCGGTGCGGCCGGGCGGTGCGGTCGTGCGGCATTGCTGTCGTCCGGCGGTGGGGACGCAGTGGTCGCGGCCGGCTACGGAGCGGCGCCGTCGAGGTCCGACCGGATGCGGCCCGCGAACCAGCCGACCGCCGACTCACGGCGTGACAGCGGTCCGGGCTCGAACCCGGGGGTGGAGAGCCCCTTCTGCACGCGGGCGACCAGCTCGGCGTCCTCGTCGTTGGTGATCCAGCCGATGTGGATGTTCAGGCGCCGCGCGAGGCGGGTGCGCAGGCTGGTGCCGCGCCGGGTGTAGAACGCTCCCGGTACGGCCACGCGGTCCACCGCCGTGGGGATCGCGGTCCAGGCCAGTACGTGGTCGGGGTAGAAGTCGATGAGGGTGTTCGGGTAGATCACCGCGTACCGCCAGATCCGCCGGTCGGCCTCGCCGAGGCCCGGCATCGGTGCGGCGATGCGCTGGTAGAGGCGCTCGGCCCAGTTCGAGGAGGGCTTGTCGCGCAGCGGCGAGGCGAAGAGCGCGTAGGACTCCTCGATGTCGCAGGTGTAGCCCTGGTAGTCGAGCAGCCGCATCAGGCCGGGGTGGGCGACCGGTACGTGGTAGCCCTCCAGGTAGTTGTCGACCGCCACCTTCCAATTGGCCTGCTGCACCTCGGCGGCGGCCAGGTCGTGGATACGGGCGCGGCCGATGGGCACGAGGTCGGCCCCGGCGTAGTGGCCGACCGCCTCGGCGAGGCCGGCGCAGCTCGTGGCCAGCGGAACGGCGTCGGGGTCGAGGTTGACGAAGACGAAGCCGAGGAAGGACTCGACGCGGGCCGGGAAGAGACCGAGCTTCGGCTTGTCGAGGCAGGGGATCTGGCGGGCCTCCGGGGCGCCGACCAGGCTTCCGTCCAGGCGGTACGTCCAGCCGTGGTACGGGCAGCGGATCGCCTTGCCGTCGGGCTCGGGGGCGGTCACCAGGCGGGTTCCGCGGTGGCGGCAGACGTTGAGGTGCGCGGCGAGGCCGCCGTCCTCGGTGCGGACCACCAGCACCTCACGGTCGGCGACCGTGGCGGCGAGCCGCGCTCCGGGGTTCGGCAGGTCGGACTCGTGGCAGACCAGCTGCCACGACCTGCCGAAGACGTGCCGGGTCTCGGCGGCGGCGGTCTCGGGATCGGTGTAGTAGCGGGCCGGAAGGGCGGGCCCGGGGATGTCGGTGGGTTCGGCGCCCTCTCGGCCGGCCGGCCCGACGGTCGAGGCGTGGCCCGGTGGTCCGCCCGGGTCGGTACGGGCGGTGCCGGCGATGCCGGGGGTGTGCTCGGTCCGGTCGGCAGGGCCGGTCGGTGATTCGGGAGCTCTTGAGTGCATCGGTGACTCCTCCGTGCCGGCGTGCGGCGATCGGTGTCGGCGTTCGATGGCGAGGCAAGGCGGGTGGGGCGGGGGGCAGGGCCGGGACAGGGCAGGGCTGCCCGGCGACGGACAGGCGGTCGGGGCGGGAGACCCGGACCGGGCTGACCGATTGGACAGCCACATTGCTGGCTGATTTCCGCCGGGTCAAGACTTGTTCACTGACCGATCGGTCAGCTAGCGTAATTCTTGCCTGACCGATCGGTCAGCAAACGTGCTTTCCTGTCGCCGCACCGGCCCCGTTCCCCGTTCGCCCAGCTCATGGGGGCGGACCAGGCCGTGCGGCCCGCCCGGGCCGTCCCGGGCCCGCACCCCGGATCTCCCGATCTCCTCGATCTCCTGATCTCCCCGGAGGCACGCATGAGCGGTCATCGGCGTCTGGACTGGCTCGGGCTCACCCCCGAACCGGAGCGCGAACTCCCCACCGCGGTCGCCGCCCTGCGCGCCTCCTCGCACGGTGCGACCGCAGGGCTCCCCCCACAGGACCTGGCGGCCGGCGAACGGCGCCGCGTGGAGCGCCTGATCCTGCGCGGCAGCCGGCACAGCTGGCTCCGTTACCTCGCCGAGGTCACCGACCTGGTGACGTCGGTGGCCGCCGGGTCCCGTCCGGGCGACCCCGCCGCCGCCCTGCTCGCCGGCGAGGTCGTCCTCGATCACCACCGCATGCTCATCGGCCTCCCGGGCCCCGGATACGGCCGCACCGCCGAGGACCGCACCGCGCTGGAGAGCGCCGTACGGACCCTACGCACCCACACCACGACAGGAGCCGGCCGATGACCACGATCCGACTCCCGACGGCGCCGCCGCCGGGCACCGTCCTCGGAGCGGCGCCGCACCTCACGGAGAGCGCCGACGCCTACCGCGCCACCGGCGGCTACGACCCGGCCGTCGACCCGGAGGAGCTGCTCGCCCACCTCGCCGCCTCCGGGCTGCGCGGTCGCGGCGGGGCCGGCTTCCCGGCCGCCGTCAAACTGCGCTCCGTACGCGGCCGCGACGACTCCCCCGTCGTCGTGGCGAACGGCGAGGAGGGGGAGCCGGGCTCGGCCAAGGACCGCTGGCTGCTACGGGCCCGGCCGCACCTGGTGCTCGACGGCCTCGTCCGTGCCGCCGCCGTCACCGGGGCCGTACGCGGCTACGTGTACCTCTCGGACGCGGCGGCGGGCGAGAGCGTGCGCCGGGCCCTCGCCGAACACCCGCCGCCGCTGCCCGTCGAGGTGGTCGAGACCGGCCACACCTACGTCGCCGGTGAGGAGAGCGCGGTGGTGCGCCGGATCGACGGCGGCCCGGCGCTGCCCACCGCCAAGCCGCCCCGCCCGTTCGAGCGTGGGGTCGGCGGTGCGCCGACCCTCGTCTCCAACGTCGAGACGCTCGCCCGTATCGCCCTCACCGCCACCCGGCCCGACCTGCGGCGCGCCATCGCCCGCAGCACCCTGGTGACCCTGTCCGGCGGCCCGGCCGCACCCATGCTCACCGAGGTCCCCTACGGCATCCCGCTGCGCACCCTGGCGGCCCGGTACGGAGCCCCGGAGGCGGCCGGCGCCCTGATGGGAGGGCTGTTCGGCGGCCTCGTCGACGCCGACGCCCTGGACCTCCCCCTGGAGCCCGGCGCGCTCACCGCCGCGGGCACCGCCCTGGGATGCGGGGCCGTCCACTTCCTCGCCCCCACCCGCTGCCCGGTGACCACCGCGGCCGACGCGGCCGCCCACCTCGCGGCCGAGAGCGCCCGGCAGTGCGGGGTGTGCGTGTCCGGCACCTCGGCCGTGGGCAAGGCGCTGAACGGCCTGGCCGCAGGCACCGCCGGCCCGGACACCGCGGACAGCCTGCTCCGCTGGTCCCAAGGCCTCACCGGGCGCGGCGCCTGCGGACTCCTGGACGCCGCCGCGGGGATCGCGGGCAGCCTGCTGCGCGCCTTCCCCGGACACGTCCGCTCCCATCTCGCCGCTTCCTGCCCGGTGTGCGCGGCCGCCGCACCCGCGGACGGTCGCCACCGCCTCACGGTGGCCGTGCCGGAGGTCGCCTCCCCGCTCACCGCCGCCGCCCCGGGCAACCCCGTGCCCGTGCTGAAAGGAACATCATGAAACTCCTGCTGGACTCCACCCGCTGCCAGGGCTACGGGCTGTGCCAGGAACCCGCCCCCGAGCTGGTCGAACTCGACGAATGGGGCTACGCGAACGTCATCGCCGTCGTCGTCCCGGCCGGCACCGAGGACGCCGCCCGCGCCTGCGCCGAGAGCTGCCCCAACTCCGCCCTCCGCGTGGAGGGATGACATGGGACGTGACCTGACCGCCCTCTTCGACCCCCGCTCGGTCGCCGTCGTCGGTGCCAGCGACGACCCGGCGAAGTACGGCCACGCGGTGGCCGCCCAGGCGCTGCGCGCCCCCGACCGGCGGCCCGTGCACCTGGTCAACCGGCGCGGCGGCACCGTTCTCGGCCGTGCCGCGGCCACCTCCTTGACGGCCGTCGGCGAACCCGTCGACCTGGTGGTGATCTCCGTACCCGGCAGCGGGTTCGAGACCGCCGTCGACGAGGCCCTGGCCTGCGGGGCGAAGGCGATCGTCGCCATCACCGCGGGCTTCGCCGAGGCCGGCCGCGCAGGCCTGGCCCGGCAGCGTGCGGTCGCCGACCGGGTACGGGCCGCCGGAGCCGTCCTCGTCGGCCCCAACTGCCTGGGCATCGCGGACAACACCACCGAGCTCTACCTCGCCTCGGACCGCTTCGCCCCCGGCGGGGTCGCCCTGCTCAGCCAGAGCGGCAACCTCGCCCTCGAACTCCAGCTCCGCGGTGAGCCGCACGGCCTGGGCTTCTCCCGCTTCGTCTCCCTCGGCAACCAGGCCGACGTCACCCTCGTCGACCTCGTCGAGGACTGTGCCCGCCACGAGGCCACTTCGGCCATCGCCGTGTACGCCGAGGACTTCGGTGACGGCCGGGCCTTCGCGGCGGCCGCCGCCGCGGCGGGCAAGCCGGTGGTCCTGCTCACGGCCGGCCGGGGCACCGCCTCCGCCCGCAGCGCCCAGTCCCACACCGGGGCGCTCACCACCTCGGCCGACGTGGTGGCCGCCGCCTGCCGCGACGCGCGGGTCGAACTCGTCCGTACGCCGCGGGAGATGACGGTCGTGCTGGCCGGACTGGGCGCGGGGGTGCGTACGCGGGGCCGCCGTACCGCCGTCTTCACCGACGGCGGCGGCCACGGCGCGATCGCCGCCGACGCGACCGAGGACGCCGGGCTCGAGGTACCGGAGCTCGGCGGACCCACGCAGGACCGACTGCGGACCGTGCTGTGGGAGCAGTCCTCGGTCGCCAACCCTGTCGACCTGGCGGGGATGGGCGAACAACGGCCCCTCTCCTACGCCGACACGGTCGGGGCACTGCTGGCCGCCGACGAGGTCGACGCCGTCCTGATGACGGGCTACTTCGGCGGTTACGCCGCCGCCGAGGGCGGTCTGGGCGGCGGCCCGGCAGGTGGGTCCGTACTGGCGGAGGGCGAGGCCCGGGCCGCCAAGGAGATCGTCGCGCACCTCGCGTCCGCGGCTGCGAAGCCGCTGGTCGTGCAGTCGATGTACCCCGGATCGCCGAGCTGCCGGGTGCTGGCCGAGGCCGGGGTGCCGGTGTTCGACGCCACCGAGGACGCCGCCCGGGCGCTCGCGGCGATGACCGGGCGGCGGAATCCGGTGGACGCCGCCGGTGTGCCCCCGCTGCCGAGCGTGGCCGCTCCGCTGGCGGACCCGGGCTACCACGGGGTGCGGGCACTGCTCGACGCCGCCGGGGTGCCGTTCCCGGCGGCGCGCGAGATCACGGACGAGGCCGGGCTGCTGGCAGCGGCCGCGGAGTTCGACGGCCCGTACGTGCTCAAGGCCCTGCACGTGCTGCACAAGTCCGACGCCGGCGGGGTGGCGCTGCGCCTGGCCGACCGGGACGCGCTGCTCGCCGCGTACCGGGAGATGCGTGCCCGGCTCGGCGCGCCCGCCTACTCGGTCGAGGCGATGGCCGACCTCACGGACGGCATCGAGTTGATCGTGGGCGTGAACCAGGACCCGCGGTTCGGGCCGATCGCCCTGGTCGGGCTCGGCGGCGTCCTCACCGAGTCGCTCCGCGACGTCGCCTTCGCGCTCGCGCCCGTACCGGCGGAGCGGGCCGAGGCACTGCTGCGGGGCTTGCGCAGCGCCGCGCTGCTGGACGGCGTACGCGGCCGGCCGGCCGTCGACGTGGCCGCGGCGGCGGCCGTCGTCGAGCGCATCACCACCGTCGCCGCGGCGCACCCGGAGATCGCCGAACTGGAGGTCAACCCCCTGCTGGTGCGCCCGGACGGCGCACTCGCCCTGGACGCGCGGGCCGTCCTGCGCTGACCGCTCCACCCCCACCCCCTGTGCTCTGGAGGACTGACTTCACATGGACTTCCGCTACACACCCGAGCAGGCCGATCTCAAGGCCCGTGCCGCCGCCTACGCGCGGCTCCTGATGACCTACGAGGACCGGTCCGAGGAGGCCGGTGGCCCGCTGCCCGTCGAAACGGTCCGTGAACTGACCCGCGCCGCCGTCGACGCCGGTGTCTACGCGATCAACATGCCCGCGGAATGGGGCGGGGCCGGGCTGTCGTTGCTGGATCAGGTCATCGTCGAGGAGGAGTTCGGCAAGGTCACCAACTGCCTGTGGGACATCCCGTGGCGGCCCGCGAACGTGCTGGCCTACGGGACCGAGGCGCAGCGGGAGAAGTATCTGCTGCCGGTGATCCGGGGCGAGCGGTTCGATGCCTTCGCGGTGACCGAGCCCGGTGCCGGTTCCGATCCCGGTTCGGGGACGAGTACCGCGACCCGTACCGCCGGCGGCTGGTTGTTGAACGGCGAGAAGTGGTTCGTGACCTGTGGGGACATCGCGGACTTCCTGCTGGTGCAGGCGGATGCGGGGCCCGAGCGGGCGGCGACGCTGTTCTTCGTGGACAAGCAGGCGCCCGGGGTCGAGATGACGCGGGTCCCGCGGTTCATGCACTCCGCGGTGAACGGGCACCCCGAGTTCACCTTCACCGACGTGTTCGTCCCCGACGAGGACGTGCTCGGTGGTGTCGGCAACGGCTACGAGCTGACCAAGGAGTGGTTCACGGACGAGCGGCTGATGATCGCCGCCCGGACGGTCGGGGCCGCCGAGCGGGCCCTGGAACTCGCCCGGGACTGGGCGATCGAGCGCCGCCAGTTCGGCTCCCCCATCGCCGACTTCCAGCTGATCCAGGGCATGCTCGCCGACTGCGCCGTGGACATCGCGGTCAACCGGGCCTACACCCACCAGGTCGCCTGGGAGGCCGACCGGCCGGAGACCGACCGCAAGACGCTGCACGCGAAGGCCTCGACGGCGAAGCTCGCGGCGAGCGAGGCGGCGGGCCGGGTCATCGACCGGTGCGTGCAGATCTTCGGCGGGCGCGGCTACGACCGTACGTACCCCGTCGAGCGCATGTACCGCGAGCTGCGCGTCGACCGGATCTGGGAGGGCACCTCCGAGATCCAGCGCCTGATCATCGCCAACGAGCTGATCAAGCGCGGCACCCGGGCGCTCGCCCTGCCCACCTCCTCCTCCACCCCGACCTCCACCCCCACCTCCGCCCCCACCTCCTGACGACCGCTCCCCCACCACGACCCAGAGGACAGACACACATGGACTTCCGCCTCACCGCCCGTCAGGAAGAGCTCCGGAGCGCGGCGCGCGCGCTCACCGACTTCATCGAGAAGTACGAGCTCGACTGCGAGGAGAACAACGGGCTGCCGCCGCAGGCCCACATCGAGATCCGCGACGCCGTCCTCGACAGCGGGCTGCAGGCCGTCAACATGCCGAAGGAGTGGGGCGGCGCCGGCCTCACCATCCTGGAGCAGGTCACGGTCCAGGCGGAGCTCGGCCGGCTCACCGGGGCCTTGTGGGACATGGTGTGGCGCCCGGCCAACGCTCTGTCCTACTGCACGCCCGAGCAGCGCGAGCGCTACCTCGTCCCGGTGATCCGGGGGCAGCGCCGTGACTGCTACGCGGTGACCGAGCCCGAGGCCGGCTCCGACCCGCAGAACCTGCGGACCACGGCGACGCGGACCGCGGGCGGCTGGGTGCTGAACGGCGAGAAGTGGTTCGTGACCGTCGGCGACCACGCCGACTTCATGATCGTGCTGGCGGCCGCCGGAGAGGAGCGCGCGCCGACCCTCTTCCTCGTCGACAAGGACACCACGGGCATCGAGATGACCCGCGTGCCGCGCTGGATGCACACCTTCGTCTACGAGCACCCCGAGTTCACCTTCACCGAGGTGTTCGTGCCCGACGACGCGGTGCTCGGTGAAGTGGGCCAGGGCTACGACATCACGCGCTCCTGGTTCACCGAGGAGCGGCTGATGATCGCCGCGCGGACGATCGGGGCGGCGGAGCGGGCCCTGGAACTCGCCCGGGACTGGGCGGTCGAGCGCCGCCAGTTCGGCTCCCCCATCGCCGACTTCCAGCTGATCCAGGGCATGCTCGCCGACAGCGCCGTGGACATCGCCGTCAACCGCGCCTACACCCACCAGGTGGCCTGGGAGGTCGACGAGGGCGTCCTGGACCGCAAGACGCTGCACGCGAAGGCGGCCATCGCCAAGCTGGCGGCGAGCGAGGCGTCGGGCCGTGTCGTGGACCGGTGCCTGCAGATCTTCGGGGGGCGCGGCTACGACCGCTCGTACCCGGTGGAACGCCTCTACCGGGAGCTGCGCGTCGACCGGATCTGGGAGGGCACCTCCGAGATCCAGCGCCTGATCATCGCGGGCGAACTGGTCAAGCGCGGTACGGGCGTGCTGCGGATGCCGTCCGCGTGATGACGGTCGGGGACGGCCCGGGCCGGCGGTCCGGGCCGTCCCCCGCACCCAGCGCGGCGGTATCAGCAGGGGCCCTGTGAGCGTCAGAAGCATCAGAGGAGGGAGGACCGATCGATGACCGATGTCGAACGGGTCGGGATCGTGGGCTGCGGACTGATGGGGTCCGGTATCGCCGAGGTCTGTGCCCGGGCCGGGCGGGACGTCGTGGTGCTGGAGACGGCCCCTCCGGCCGCGGCCGGAGGCCTGGAGCGGATCACCCGCTCCCTGGACCGCGCGGCGGCGTCCGGGAAACTGACGGCCGCCGAACGGGACGCCGCCGTCGCCCGGATCGCGGTGACCACGGACGTGGCGCGCCTCGCGGACCGGGACCTCGTGGTCGAGGCGGTGGCGGAGGAAGAGCGTGCGAAGCTGGAGGTCTTCGCCCTGCTCGACCGGGTGGTGGAGCGGCGGGACGCGGTCCTCGCGACGAACACCTCCTCGATCCCCGTCATCAGGCTGGCGGCGGCCGTCTCGCGGCCGGAGCAGGTCATCGGCCTGCACTTCTTCAACCCCGTACCGGTCCTTCCGCTGGTCGAGCTGGTGCCCTCGCTGCTCACCGGTGACGAGACCGTCCGGCGGGCGCACGCCTTCGCCTCCGAGGTGCTGGGCAAAGAGGTCGTCCGCGCCCGCGACCGGGCGGGGTTCGTCGTGAACGCGCTCCTGGTGCCGTACCTGCTGGCCGCCGTGCGCATGGCCGAGTACGGGGCCGCGTCGCCCGAGGACATCGACCGGGGCATGACCTTGGGCTGCGCGCACCCGCTGGGACCGCTCGCCCTGGCCGATCTGATCGGCCTGGACACGGTGCAGGCCATCGCGCGGTCGATGTACGCGGAGTACCGGGAGCCGCTGTACGCCCCACCGCCGCTGCTGGCCCGGATGGTCGACGCGGGCCGCCTGGGCCGCAAGACGGGCCGGGGCTTCCACACGTACGGCGACCACGGGAGCGGTGCGATGCGCGAGGATGGTGGTGTGGTGGCCACGGCAACCGGGCCCACCCGCCCGGTCCACGGGCGCCGACACGGGGAGCAGCCGACGTGACCAAGGCCGAGCGCGCACTCGAGACGCGTGAGCGCATCCTTATCGCCGCGTGCGAAGTCATCGCCGACATCGGCTTCGAGAACGTCAGTATGCGCAAGGTCGCCGAGCACGCCGGTGTGTCGAAGGCCCTGTTGCACTACCACTTCGACACGCGGGAGAAGCTCTTCGCCGAGGCGATGACGCACTCCTTCGCCCAGACCGGTACGGACACCGAGGGCGTTCCCGACTCGGTGTCCTCGGCGGTGGTCCTGGCCCGCATCCTGCGGAGCATGCTGCCGACGGACGCGGAACTGCGCCAGGACTGGAAGCTCTGGCAGGAGTTGTGGGTGCGGGCCCAGCGCGACACGGCGGCCCGGCACTTGGCCGTCGACCTGTACGACCAGCTGCACGCCTGGGTCGGCGGGGCCGTGGAACGGGGCATCCGCTCGGGGGAGTTCGCCGCGTGCGACGTCGCCGCGCTCGCCACTCTTGTGCTGGCCCTGTGCGACGGCCTCGGTATCCGGCTGATGCTGGACGACCCCCGGGTGGATCTCGCGACGGCCCGGGCGACGATCTGGCGGGCCATCGCCCCCACCCTGGGCATCGATCCGCAGTTCCCGCAGGTGTGACCGGTGTGTTCGGTGTGTCCGGTTCGGGTCAGCCCGGACCGTGCACGGTCTGGACGTTGCCGAGCGGGTCGACGGTGAGGGCGACGCGCTCGATCTTGTTCGCCATGGCCAGCACGATCCAGACGACCCCCCACAGCAGGCAGGTGAAGATGGTCAGGATCGCGTGCAGGAGGTGGTTGACGTTCCCGCCGCGTACGAGCACGGCCTGGGTCGGGGAGCGTGATTCGACGCGCCAGCCGAGGACGACGTACTGGTTCACCGTCCAGTCGAGGATCGCGGTGCGCCGCGCGTCGTCGAGCGGCTCGCCCGGGGGTGCGTAGAACAGTTCCGGGGGCGGTTCCGGGACGGGCCCCCAGCCCTTCGGTTCGTCGGACTTGGCCATCGGTCCAGCCTCCCCACGCGTCGGGGCCGCCGGCGGGCGGCGCCGGGCGGGACGCCTTCGGTACCGTCCCGCACATCCAGAGTGCGCCGGACGGTCGGGTCCAGCATGGCGAGCCCACCTGACCAAGTCTTTCGCCGATGTGCGGGCGGGTTCGACCTCGACGTTCCGGGCGTTGTCAGTGGCTCGCCCTACAGTGCGAACCATCCCATTCAAGGGTTGAGGCGGGCTGCCTCGCTGCATGATCCCGCCCCACCGGACCCCCTCGGGGGACAGCGACCGGTGGGGTGGCGCGCGGCCCCGCCGACCAGGCGGGAGCCGCCCGGCCGGGCTCGGGCCCGGCAGGGGCGATGTGGAACGAGAGCGGGCGGCCGGGCGCAGCCCAGAGGTGGCTGATTCAGCGGATCTGGTCGGCTGCCCAGGCGGCCCACTCGCGGCGCATCGCGTTGAAGCGGAGGCCGTACTCGAGGGCGATCTTGCCGTTCACCGACAGCGGGTCGTCGCCCCAGTCGATGGAGTCGGTCAGCCGGCGCAGGTCCTCGTGCTCGCGCTCCGACATCTCCATGAGCTCCGTGAGGTAGCCGCGCGCCTGGTCGGGGGTGATCACGTTCAGGAAGAAGACCCGCAGGAGGATGTCGCTGCGGGTGTTGCGCTGAGGCTTGGTCTCGGTCAGCCAGTGGCGTAGTTCCGTCAGCCCTTCGCCGGTGAGGGTGTACTCCTTGCGGCCGCGCGGGCCCTGCGCCGAGACGTTGATCAACTCGGCTTCGGCGAGCTTGGACAGTTCTGTGTACATCTGGCTCTGCGTGGCGGGCCAGACGTTGGCCAGCGAGGTCTCGAAGCGCTTCAGCAGGTCGTAGCCGCTGGCCGGGCGTTCGGAGAGGAGTCCGAGAAGGGCGTGTCGAAGGCTCATACCCCCACCCTACATTCCACTCTTGACATGTCGAGAGTGGAGGTTCTAGTTTCGACATGTCAGAACTGGAATCTCACCGGGGGCCCCGATGTCATACGTCCGCACTTTTCTTCCGTGGATCGTCTTCGCGGTGCTCCCGTCCGCCCAATGGCAGTGGGGCGCGCTCGCCGCTCTGCTGGCGGCGGTGGCGGTGACCGTCCAGCAGCGCCGGGCCGGGGCCGGATTCGACGCGTTGATCATGGAAATCGGCTCGGCGGTCTTCTTCGCGGGGTTGGCGGCCATCGCCTACGCCGATCCCCACTCGGCCGTGCACGCCTACTCGGGGGCCCTCTCCTCGGCCACCCTGGCCCTCATCGCCGGGGCCTCGCTGCTCGTGCGCAAACCGTTCACGCTGGGCATCGCCAAGCGCACCACCCCGCGCGAGGTCTGGAGCCTCAAGCCTTTCGTCCGCATCAACGTGGTCATCACCGCCTCGTGGACCGCCGCCTTCGCCGTGACGGCGGGCGCACTCGCGGCCCTCGCCCACGCCGGGCACGGGCACTCGACGGGGGCGACGCTCGTCCAGGTCGCGGGGTTCGCCGTCCCGATGCTCTTCACCGTCCGCTACGTGGCCGCCGCCCGGGCCGAAGCCGAAGCCGGTACCCGGTGAGCACCCCCTGCACCTCCCCGGGCAGATCCCGGAAGGGCCCGAGCGGCCGGCCCGGCTCTTCGCCGACCGCGGCTGCGACTTCGACACTGATCCGGCCTGGGCAAGATCCACTGAGCGGTCGGGCGCACCTCGGTACGCCTGACTCCAGAGGCTTCAGTGGAGCGGGTGGACCCGTAGATGCCGATCAGGCGGGGCCATGCTCAGCCCGTTCTCGTCGAGAGCGTTGAAGACGGTCACCCGACCCGTCTCGAAGACGAAGCTGACGTCGACGTTGCCCTGAGCCAGATCCCTGCCTGTCCATTCGAGCAGTTCGACCCCTTTGAGAGACAGGCCCTTCAGATCCGGAAGCCCGGGAAGAGGCTCGGAACGCCACTGCAGGTCGAAGTCGGGCCACCGGACAGGGTCACCGGGGTCGATCGTGTTCCACGTGAGGGAAAGATCGTCGAACTTCTGATGATTGATCTCGACCTGCTCGCCCTCGAAGTCGAACAAGACCGGGCAGTCACAGAACCACTCGTCGGCCTGACGGTCCCAGACCATCCAGACTCTCGTCAGAGTCCGGCCGGCAAGACCGCGGAGGCGATGCGCATGCTCCCGCACGACGTCACTACGGCGGTTCAGCCACAACGGCTGGTAGCCCGCGATGCCAAAATCGAACATTGCGTCATCCTGTCAGGGCTGCCTCCCGGCAGCTCGACGCAGCCCAAGCGACAGGCGACGGACCACTTCTCAAAGATTCCGGCCGGTCGACGGGGTGGTCGGCCGGCCGGAATCCGGGCTACAGACCCGACCTGGTCCAGAACTGACGCGGCGCGAAACCATCGCGCCGCAGCCAGTGCTCCGTATAGACGATCCGCTCGGCCTCGACCACGACGACAGGTCCCGACGGGGGCTCGTCGAGTGAACGCGAGCGCTCGACGTGGTCGGACTGCCGGCGGAACGCCGGCCGGTAGTGCGCGAAATCGGGGTCTTCCTCCGACAGTACGCGGGCTCGCCCGAAGAGCTGCGCCCCTCGGCTACTGGCCCGGCCGACCAGCGGTGCGAAGATCCCCACCGACACCCGGGGGTCCGCGGCCAGGTTCCTCATCTTCGGCGACCCCGGGGCGGTGCTGAACGTCACCGCGAAGTCGAGGTGGAAGTACCGCACCGGCGTCGCGAGCACGCACATGTTCTTGGCCTCCACTCCCCGAGGCAGCCACGGCGTCGGCATCCGCGTCAGAACTCGTCGGCATCTGCTCAGTCGTCGAGGCTCATCGTTCGGGCTCGCGCGGGTGGGACGGAAGGGACGGTGGTGGTCAGGGATCGGCCGGGACATGCAGGAGGTGGGCGGACGGTACCGCCACCGGGGGCCCCGGGGCCGGGGAATCGGTGAATCGGGGGCGGCGCCCCGGACCGGTCGGCAGGATGGGCCCATGGACCGTGGGGACATGAGGCCGAGCGGGTCGCGGCGGGTGGTGGTGCGGGTGCCGGTGGAACCGGTGGAGGCCGCGCAGGAGGCCGACGCGGTCGACGCCGTGGCGCGTGCGAGCGATGTGGTGGTGCGCGGCCCGCTGTTCGGGGTGGCGGCGCAGTCCCCCGAAGACGGGCCGCGGTGGCGGGTGGTGCTCGAGGTGACGTCCGGCTGCCCGCAGCAGGCTCGGGACGGGCTGAACTCGCGGCTGTGGTTCCAGGCGAAGGACGAGGCGCGGGACCGGGCCGAGCGGCGCGAGCTGCTGGCGGCGGTCGCCCGGCTGGAGCGCGAGCGCGTCGACGAACTCCTGGTGTCCGGAACCCGGTACCGGGTGGTGCGCGCCGAGGAGTACGCCGCCTCGGGCCCGGGCGGCATCGAGGCGCCCCGCCCGACGGATCCGGAGCCCCCGGTCCCCGACTGGGACCGGGCCGTCCGGGAGCCGGGGATCGATGACGCTCTGGTCATGGATCCCGACGCGCCGGTCACTCCGACGCAGGCGTTCGAACAGCTGGCCCTGCGCGAGCTGTGCTACACGGGCGGACGGTTCCCCGAGGAGGTGCGCGACGACTCGCGGCGGGCCCTGGACACCCATCCGGACGTGCTGGTGATGCCGCCGACGTTCAGCGTCGTGGAGCGGACCACGGACGGCTGGCGACCGGTCAGCGGACCGCACGCGACCCCGCACGCCGCCCGCAAGTCGCTGGACTTCGCCCTGACGTGGATGTGGCCGCGGATGCGGGGGCACATCCCCGAGGACGCCGATCCGCGCACCGACGCCCGTACGGGGACGGCCGCGGGCGCCGCCGACTCCGCCGACGTGCGTGCCGCGAAGCTGGCGGCGTACGCCGGGGCCGCCGATACGCTCCGGGTCGGACGCGTCAACCGGCTGGAGTTCCAGGACACCGTGTACCAGATCGTCCGGACGCGCCGTCTGTTGCGCTGGGGGCCCGACGGCCCGGAGGGCCCGCGGCCGTCCGACGTCAACAGCCAGGAGCCCGCGCGGATCCATCTCACGCTCGACGAGGACGGGCGCGTCCTTCCCGACGACCGACCGTGACCCGGCTCGGTCCTTCCCGGGGAAGTCGGCTTCCGCCGGGCGTTTCGACGTGCGCGACCGTCCTCCATGGGAAACGGTGGACCCGCCCCGCTCGCGACCCGCTGCGCGACCCGTTGTGCGACCCGCTGATGCCCGACCGAGGGAGACACCCATGAACTGGACGCTCGAAGTCGTCCCCGTCCCTGTCACCGACATGGATCGCGCGAAGAGTTTCTACGCCGACCAGGTCGGCTTCGGCGTCGACCTCGACGACGAGGTCTCCCCGGGCGTGCGCATCATCCAGATGACCCCGCCCGGTTCCCGGTGTTCCATCGCCATGCTCCAGGGGATGCCCGAGGTGCCCGGGGGTCGGGTCATGGAGCCCGGCAGACTGCACGGCCTGCAGTTGTGCGTCACGGACATCGAGGCGGCCCGGGAGGAGCTGGTGGCTCGGGGCGTGGACGTGTCGCCCGTACGGAACGTGGGCGAATCGGGCTGGCAGGAGGGCAAGGGCGGGACCTGGAACTCCTTCATGACCTTCGACGACCCGGACGGCAACAGTTGGGTCGTCCAGGAGGCCCCCTCGGAGCTGTCCGAGCGCTGACCGGGTCGGCGCCGAAGGCGCCCGGGTACCCCGCGGGGGCGGGCAGATGTACCAAGCCGGCCCCCTGCGGGGTGGAATCCCGGCGCGTACGGCCCGGGCGCCCGCACGCAAGGCCAGTACATTCCCCATTTAATCCGGTTAATCCGGTTCGTTCGATCTTGGGGATGCGCCTTGCGTCGTACCGCTGTCGCTCTGACCCTGCTGACCGCCCTGTCCTGCGGTTCCTTCGTGGGCTCGCAGGCCGTCTCGGCCGCGAGCGCGTCCGCGGGCAGCGGCGGTGGCACCGGCCGGGGCACCAACATCCTGGTCGTCGGCATCGACAGCCGCGCCGGGCTCTCCGCGGCCGAGAAGCGGCGGCTCCATGTGGGCGGCAAGGGGTGCAACTGCACCGACGTGATGATGCTCGTCCACCTGTCCCAGAACCGGCGGCGCGCGAGCATCGTCTCCATCCCCCGCGATTCCTACGTCGAGTACGCGGGCACCACCGCCACCGCCCCGGCCCGCAGCGGCAAGATCAACGGTGCCTACGCGGCCGGCGGTGGCCCGCTCACCGTGGCCACCGTGGAGAAGGCCACCGGACTCCACATCGACCACTACCTGGAGACCGGTTTCACGGGCTTCGAGCGGACCGTCGACAACCTCGGCGGCGCCACCGTGTGCACCGACAAGCCGCTCAAGGACGAGAATTCCGGGCTCGACATCGGCGCCGGCCGCCACCTCACCGACGGGAACCGGGCGCTGCGCTACGTCCGGGCCCGGCACGTCAACCTCCGGCCCGGCGACCTGGGCCGGGTCCGCCGCCAGCAGCGGCTGGTCGACGACCTGCTGGCCCGGCTCACCGCCGAGGGCGCCCTGGCCGGCCCCATCAGCACGGCTCGGACCGTCCGCGCCCTGCTGAAGACCGTACGCACCGACGAGCGCACCGGCCTGGACGATCTGGTCCGCATCGGCTGGGCGCTCGGTCGCCTCCGCGCGGACCGGACGGAGTTCGCGACCGTCCCCATCCGGCTCTTCGACCATCGCGTCCCCGGTGTGGGTTCCACCCTGGTGTGGGACGAGGCCCGCTCCGCGGCTCTGTGGGCGGCGCTCGGCGCGGACCGCCCGATCACGGGCGACACCCGGATCCAGCCGGTCGCGAAGAATCCGGCCCCGACCGACCCGGCCCGGTTCTCCGTCCGCGTGGACGACGCCGACGTCGCCGCCGCCCTGCGCGGCAACGGGTTCGTCGTCACCGACACCTCGGCGACCGCGCCGCCGGAGCGCCCCGCCGGCCCGCCGGTCATCCGCTACGCCACCGGCCAGGAGGAGAACGCGGCAACCGTCGCCGCGGCGCTGCCCGGCGCCCGCCTGCAGGCCGACCCGGAGCTCGACGGGGTCGTCGAGGTCACCGTCGGCGCACGGCCCGTCCAGGTCCAGGCCGTCACCTTCGACCGCAACGTGGCCGACGGCGCCCCCGTGACCGGTGACCGCCTCCGCTGCGCCGAGGCTCCGGCCGCGGCCGGAGCCTCCCGGCCGGGGAGCGCCGTGGAGCCGTCCGGGCGACGATGAGAGATGCGGACCACGCACAGTCACGAGGCCGTTCCCGAGGAGCGGGTGCACGATGCATGAGGAGATGCCGCTCGACGACCTGATCAGCAGCGCCGCCCAGGACGCCGGAGGCTGGCTGGGCGCCCTGCCGGTCGCGCTCGTGGCCACCAGCGGCGACGGGATGATCGTGCGCTGGAACCACGGCGCGCAGCAGCTCCTCGGCTACGCGCCGCCCGAGGTGCTGGGGCGGCACATCTCCGACCTCCTCCATCCGGGAGCCGATCGCAGCCTGGGCCGATCCTTGTGGGAGACGGCCGCCACCGGGCGCGGGGTCATGGGTACGGTCACCGCCTGGCACAGCAAGGGGCACCCGCTGGAGCTGGAGATCTGGGCCTGCCCGGTCCCCGACCGCCGCCACGGCGCCTCGGCGGTGCTGGTGTTCGCCGCGGACGCGCACGCGGCCCGCCGTATCCGCGGTTCCTCGGCGGTCTGGGACGGGCTGTTCGCCCGCTCGCCGGTCGGGATCGGGGTCCTCGACACGCAGCTGCGGTTCCTCCAGGTCAATCCGGCACTCGAAACGATGAACGGGCTCGCGGAGTCCGCGCATGTGGGGCGTCGGCTGGCCGAGTTGCTGCCCGAGGTGAACGCCGACGAGATGGAGGAGGCGATGCGCCAGGTCCTGGACACGGGTGAGCCGGTCCTCGACCGGCGCCGTACCGGCAGGACCCCGGCCGACCCGGATCACGACCATGTGTGGTCGTGCTCGTACGTGCGCGTCGAGGACCCCGGCGGTCGGCCGATCGGTGTGATCGCCTCGCTCCTCGACATCACCAGGCAGCAGCGTGACCACACCGAGGCCGAGGCGGGCCGGCGCCGCCTGGCCCTGCTCAGCGAGGCGAGTTCGCGTATCGGCGCCAGCCTCGACCTGGAGCGCACGGCGCAGGAGCTCGCCGACCTCGCCGTCCCGCACCTGGCGAGCGCCGTCACGGTCGACGTCCTGGACTCCCTCGCCCGTGGCATCGAGCCGGGCACGGGGCTGGCCGGGGGCGTGGCCCTGCGCCGGCTGGGCAAGGCACCGCTGACCGGATCCGCCGTCACCCAGATGCTGGCGCCTTTGGGTCGGACCCTGATCTTCCCGGCGACCGCCCCCTACACCCAGGCTCTGGCGGCCCGTCAGTCGTTCCTGATCGCCCAGCTCGACGAACGGAGCGTCGCCCCCGCGGCCCGGCACTCCCCCAAGCCGGACCAACTCCTGGAGCTGGGCGTGCACTCGTTCATGATGACCCCGCTCATCGCCCGCGACATGGTGCTCGGCGTCGCCACCTTCTACCGCACCGGACGCACCGGCCCCTTCGGTTCGGACGACGTCACCCTCGCCACCGAGTTGGCGGCCCGCGCCGCCATCAGCATCGACAACGCGCGCCTGTACCACCACGAGCACGAGACCGCGGTCGTCCTCCAGCGCAGCATGCTCCCCCAGCATGTCACTCCGCCGCCGGGGATCGAGATCGCCCACCGCTACCTGCCGGCCAGCGATGTCAACGAGGTCGGTGGTGACTGGTACGACGTCCTGCCGCTCAGCGGCGGCCGGGCCGCGCTCCTCATCGGCGACGTCATGGGCCACGGCATCGCGGCCGCCGCCGTGATGGGACGGCTCTCCGCGACCGTCCGCGCCCTCGGCCGCCTCGACATGCCTCCCACCGCCCTGCTGCACCAGCTCGAAGCCACGCTCGCCGACCTGTCGGACCCGATGCTCGCGACGTTCCTCTACGTGGTCTGCGATCCCGCCACCGGGCGTTGCTCGGTCACGCGCGCCGGACATCCACCCCCGGCCGTGGTCCAGCCCGACGGCACCGTCTACCTCGTCAAGACCCCGCCGGGCGTCCCGCTCGGCGTCGGCGGCATCTCCTTCACCACCACCGACATCGCCGTGCCGCCCGGCAGTACGCTCGTCCTCTACACCGACGGCCTCATCGAGGCGCGCAGGCGCGACATCGACGAACGTCTGAGCGAGCTCACCGGATTGCTCACCGAGCCCCAGCAATCGCTCGACCACCTCTGCGACTCCCTCATCGCCCATCTGGTGCCCGCCTCCGCCGACGACGACATCGCGCTCCTGGCGGCTCGTATCGGCGTACCCGACCACCCACCGCCCGGGTGATTCGGGCCATCGATCGTCCGGCTCTGTCACCGCGCACGTCCGTCCCCGTACAGTCCGTGATGTCGCAGCGACCCTCGGGCACCGTCCCGACAGCCGGACAGGAGATGAGCCGTGTCCATCGACGCCAGGAGCGAGCCGCCCGCCGCGCGGAGGTCCGGGACGGGGCGGCCGCTCCCGGAGGCCGACGCCGGCTGCGCGGAGCGGTGGCGGGCTCACCAGGGTGACCTGGTCGACCTGTTGACGCAGGTACGGGAACGGCTCGGCGGGGTCGCCGCGTTCCGAGTCGGGCCGCGACCCACCGTGCTGGTCACCGAGCCCGAGGCCGTGCGACACGTCCTCGCCCTGCACCCCGACCGGTACGTCAAGCGCTCCCACCGCGCCCGCCTGCTCATCGGCGACGGGGTGCTCGCCGCGACCGGCGAGGCCTGGAAGACCCAACGCAAGCTGCTGCAGTCGCAGTTCACCGGGAAGGGGATGCGCCGTTACGAGGAGCGGATCGTCGGGGCGGCCCGGACCACGGCCGCCCGATGGGCCGACCACGCGCGCACCGGGCGGACCTTCGACCTCGGCGAGGAGATGCGCCGCTTCGCCCTCGACACCATCTGGCGGGCGCTCACCGGGCACCCGCTCGACGACGCCACGGCACACGAACTGACGGCCGTGGCCTCGGTGGTGGCCGCGCTGCCGAGTCTGCCCGCCGACCAGGTGGACGCCCGGGACGCCGTCGCCGACGACCTGGCCAGGATCGACGAGGTCGCCCGACGCGCGGTGGCCGCGGCCCGCGACGGCTCTCCCGGCCCCGACGGGCCGGGGCTGCTCCAAGTGCTGGTCGACGCGTCGGCGGAGCGCCCCGAGTACACGGACCGGGTGGTGCGCGACGAGCTCGTCACCTTGCTGGTCGCCGGGCACGAAACCACCGCGACCACGCTGACCTGGCTGTACCTGCTCCTCGACCGCCACCCCGAGGCCCGTGAGGAGGCGCTGGCGGCAGGTCGTGAGGGCTCACCGGAGCGACGCGAAGCCCTCCAGGCGCTGGTCGGCGAGACGCTCCGGCTCTACCCGTCGGCGTGGATCCTGCCCCGGCACGCCCCCGAGGCCGATGTCCTGGCGGGCTACCACGTCGAGGCGGGCACGGATCTGCTGGTCTGCCCCTACCTCACGCACCGGGATCCCGAACTGTGGCCGGATCCCGAGCACTTCGACCCCCGACGCTTCACCGTCGCGGGCGGCCGTCCCACCCGGCCCGGCGCCTACCTGCCGTTCGGCATCGGCCCCCGAGCCTGTCTCGGCCAGCAGTTCGCCCTGCGGGAGTCGGTCGCCCTCCTCGAACTCCTGCTGCCCGCCCACGTCCCGTTCTTCCGGTCGGTGCCCAGCCGGGCGGCGTACAGCATCACCGTGCGCCCCGACGGCCCGACGCCCGTCACACTCACCCGCTGAGGGGTCGGCGAGAGTCGCCGCCGCGGGCCGTGCGCACACCACCTCCGCGACCGCTGCCCTCACGAGCGGATCGGCCCCGAGGAGGCACGGCGGATCGCGTCCAGGGTGTGGGACACGTCCCCGTCGGTCGTCGACCAGTTGCTCACCGAGATGCGCATGACGCGGCGGCCGTGCCAGGTGGAGCCGCTGATCCAGGACGCGCCCTCGTCGAGGAGGCGGGCCAGCACCCGGTCGGTGCGTTCGTCGTCGCCGAACTCGGCGCAGACCTGGGTGAAGACCACGTCGTTGAGGACGGTCGCGCCGTCGATGGCCTCGATGCCGGTGGCGAAGGCGCGGGCGTGCCGGCACAGCCGGTCGACGAGGTCGGCCACGCCTTGACGGCCCAGGGAGCGGAGGGCGGCCCAGACGGTGAAGGCGCGTCCTCGGCGGGAGAGCTCGGGGACCTTGTCGATCGGGTCGCCGTGTTCGTGCTGGATGAGGTAGTCGCCCTGCAGACCCATCGCCGACCGGAGTGCGGCGGCGTCCCGGACGAGGGCGAGGCCGCAGTCGTAGGGGACGTTCAGGGTCTTGTGGGCGTCCGTGGCCCAGGAGTCCGCCTGGGCGCAGCCTGCGGTGAGGTGGGCGTGGGTCGGGGAGACGGCCGCCCACAGGCCGAAGGCGCCGTCCACGTGCACCCACGCGCCGGCCTCGCGGGCGGCGCGGATCGTCTCGGGGAAGGGGTCGAAGGCACCGGAGTGGATGTCACCGGCCTGCAGGACGACGATCGTGGGGACGGGGACGGGGACGGGGACGGCACCGCGTACGGGGCCGGGGGCCGCCAGGGTGCGGCGTAGCGCCTCGGGGTCCATGCGTCCTTGCGCGTCCGCCTCGACGAGTTCGGGCCGGCCGAGTCCGAGGTAGCGCAGGGCCAGGTCGATGGCCATGTGGCGGTCCTGACCCGTGATGACGCGCACGGGCGGTCCGCCGGCGAGTCCGTCGTGGGCCACGCTCCATCCGGCCCGCCGCAGCACCGTGTCGCGCCCGGCGGCGAGGCAGGTGAAGTTCGCCATGGTGGCACCGGTGGTGAAGCCGACGGCGCTGTCGGGCGGGAGGCCGAGCAGGTCGATCAGCCAGGCGCCGGCGATCTCCTCCGCCGCCGTGTACGCGGGCGTGACCGCGCGCATCACGCAGTTCTGGTCCCAGGCGCTGACGAGCCAGTCGGCCGCGAGCGCGGCCGGTTCGGTGCCGCCGACCACGAACCCGTAGAAGCGACCGCTGGGGAAGGCGGTGAGCCCCGGCTCGCAGGCCGTGGCCATCAGGTCGACGACGTCGGCGGGTGTGCTCGGCGCGTCGGGCAGCTCGGCGCCGAGCGCGCGCACGATCTCGTCGACCGTGGCGCGGGCGGGAACCGGGCGGTCGGACAGGCTGGCCAGCCAGCGGACGGCATGACCGTGCGCCTGTCGGAGCGCCGCCTCGCGCTCGTCCATACCTCGGACTATGGGACAGACCCCGCCCGCCCGCAAGCGGCGGGCAGGAGGGCAGGAGGACTCCGCGTCAGTGGATGACGCTGAAACTGCGCCAGGGCAGGCTCACGGGGGCCGTGACGTTGGAGAGGGTGGTGGCCACGTAGATCCCGTCGGCCTTGTCGGTCTTCTGGCAGTCCGGGGTCCGGTACAGCACGACATCGACGAGGGTGTTGTTCTCGACGTGCGTGGCGCCCTTCGGGATGCCGATCTTGTGGCAACCGACGACCAGCGTGTTGGAGTAGCTCAGCTCGACCGGCGAGTCGTGCCCGCGGAAGGTCAGCATGCCGACGGTGCTCCGGCCCAGGCCCGAGCAGGCGCTTGCCGTCAGCAGCAGTGCTGCGACGCCCACGATGGTGCTGATACGTCGGCTGTGGGGCATGGGCTCGGTCCTCGTCTGTGCGGTGGTGACGGTCCTTGTCCACAGCCTGACCCGGTGGGGCGCGGCCGTCCTCCGTTGCTCGGCCGACCGGATGACCGGCCGACCGGATGGCGGCGACGGCCCGCCGGCCTACAGGCTCAGTGCGTCCTCCGCGTTGTTCATCCAGGCGGTCACGGAGTTCTTGGTGGGCGAGACGTACAGCCCCGGGGTGGATGCCTTCAGCGGTGTCTGCGTCAGGTCGGACTCGGTGCTCATGGTCAGCGCGATCGAGTTGACGGTCTTGCCCTTGCCGTCATTGGCACCGCCCATGAGCCCGGCGTATGCCGACTGGCCCGGCTCCAGCCGCAGCGCGTCCTCGATGCCGGGGGCCGCGCCGCGCTCCGTGGCCTGGCCGTCCAGATCGCCGAAGGTGACGATCGGGTGCCCGAGCGCCCGGCACGCCTTGGTGCCCTTGTTGGTGATCTTCAGCAGGTAGCTGCTGGTCGTGGGCTCGGCCAGGCTCGCGGTGAACGTCACGTCGAACGTGCTGCAGGGGAAGACGTCGTAGTCGGGGTCGGTCGAGCCCGGCTTCGGCGGCTTCGTGGGGGTCGCGGTCTTCTTCGGCGCGCCGGACTTCGACGGCGTCGCGCTCGGGGCCGGGGTCGCGGTCGCGCTCCCGCCGGGGCTCGTGGTCGGGCTCGCGCTCGGTGTCCCGGGCCCGCCCGCCGCGCCGTCGTCGGTGGGTCCACAGGCCGTCAGGGCCAGTGCGGATACTGCGGCGAGAGCGACGGCTGCCTTGCGTACGGTGCTCATGATGGTGGTCCCCCCTGGGGAATGCGCGTGGAACGCGCCGGGCTGGGCCGGGCTGGCTGAGCACCAGCGTCCCGTAGAAGCTTCACAGCTTGGTGACGGTGTGTCGTCGGATCGACCACGGTTGCCGACCCGCCGGGGACCACGGGACAGCCCTTAGCATCTGGGTCCATGGGGACATCGGAAGGGAACGGCCGTGCGGGCGCGTGGCGGGTCACGGTACGGGCGCGGGGGCGCAGGCCCGGTCTGCCGCCGGACGGTCAGGACCGTCCCGGCCGACCGCTCGCCCGTCGGCAGGATCTACGGATCCACGGCACCGCCGGGAAGATCAGCTGCGTGGACGACTCGGGCCGTACCCACTGGACCTCACCCTGTTCCGGCGTTCCCAACGCCGCGCACATCTCCGGCGGGCGGGTCCTCGTCACGACGGACTCGCTCGCGTACACGCCGTGGGGCCATCTCGGCCCGGCCGTGCTTCTCGATCTGGCGGACGGCAGCCGGATCGCCGAACTGCGCGGCGCACGCGGCGCGGCGCTGGGCGGTGGCCGGTTCGTGCTCGGTCTGGAGGGCTACGACGTCTTCGACACGTGGGCCTACGACCGCGACGGCACCCTGTACGACTCCTGGCGCAGCTACGGTCATTACGTGGTCGGGACCGGCATCCGCGTCGTCGAGACCGACCGCAACATCCCCACCGGGAGCCGGGTCGTGCGGCTGCTGCCCGGTGGCAACGTCGAGCGCGGACCGGCGCTCACCGACCCGCAGGCCCCGGAGCCGCTCGTCCTCGCGGACGGCACCATCCTGGTGCTCGACGCCGGGGTGTTGCGCGCCGTGGGCCGCCGGTTGGAGGAGCAGGTCCTCGCCGAGCTGCAGGCCATCGCCCCCGAGGAGGCGTGGCGTCACCACGGCGCGCTCCACCGCTCCGGTGACGACATCACCGTGACCATCACCGAACAGCACCCCGACCGGCCCGGCAAGCACACCCACCGGACCTGGACGCTGACCCTCCACCCGGGCGGTTGAACCGGCGCGGGTCCGGTTGCCGAGATGCCGGTGGGGACAGGCCGTCAGTTCGCCACGACGGTCAGTACGGCCGAGACGACCGTGACCGCGGACGCGGCCACCATCCAGTTCCGGGCCCGGCCCGTCAGTACCGGGATCCCGTCGGGGTCGTCCTCCTCGGATTCCTCCTCCGGCTCCCGCCGGCGCGGACACGACCCGCAGGCCGGATCGTGGATCAGTGTGTCGAGCCAGACGACACCGTCGAGCGGCGCCCGAGCGAACAGCATCCCGTCAGATTCCATAACCGGACAACGCCATGATCCGCATCAGGCCACTGCCGGAGACCGGACCGAGGCCCAACCGTTGCCGACCAGCCGATCGGACAATGCGCTGAGCGCACCGGAGGGCCCCGGTGCGCGCCGGATCACCGGCCGCGGCGGTTGTCGTAGATGGTGAGGCAGAGTTCCTTCATCGCGGTCTCCGCCCGCTTGGGGTCCGCGCCGTGGTCGATGGCTTCGAGGGCGGCGGCCGCGGAGGTCTGTACCGGGTACGGCAGGCCCTCGTAGGCGGAGATCCGGTAGGCCATCGTGCGGCGGGCCGCCCGCTCGGCCTCGCTCACCCCGTCGGGGGTGAGCGGGAAGACGGCCGCCTGGTAGGTCGCGATGCAGACGAGCGCGGCATCCGCGAGGCCCTCGGCGTAGCCGTCGGCCGGGACGGTCTCGCGGTCGGGCTCGAACAGGGCGAGGACCTGCCGCCGGGAGAAGTACGACCCCAGCCCGGCGCCGAGGCCGGCCACGGCCGCGAAGACCACGGCCATCAGCCGGCCGGACACGAGCAGACCGAGGCAGGCTCCGGCGACCGTGCCGCAGGTCACCAGGACGAAGGTGATCATCAGGTGGATGCGCGAGCCGAACGGGGACTTCATGGCAGCAGTATGCACAGGGCCGTCGGCGCGGGGGGAACCCGGCGTGCCGCCCCGCACCCGGTGGTGTCAGGCACGGCGGTCGGCGGCGTCGAGGCGCGCCAGGGCCAGGGCTCCGGCGCGCAGGCACTCCTCCAGCGCGCGGTACGTCGCCCGGTCCAGGCCGCCCAGTGCCTGCGCCACCTCCTCGGTGGCGTCCCGGGCGATCTCGCCGGCCAGGTCTGCGGGCGGGGTACGGGGTCCCAGCTTGCTCACGGCGGACGCGGCCCGGGCCGGGGTGAGCAGGCCGGTGCCGTGGGCGAGCAGCCGGCCGGGGACTCCTGCCGCGCCTTCGGCCGGCGCCCGGTAGGGGCGCGAGCCGTCGAACCGCTCGTCCTCGGCGAAGGCGGGTTGCTTGAACTTGGCCATGGGTCGCCCCGTTTCGCGGGATCCGTCGGCGGGTTTGACGACGAGGCCCTCGGCGAGGTTGTCGGGCAGCGCGGGCAGGCCCAACAGTCCGGGCAGCCGGGTGGGGAAGACCGTCGGCAGCTCCTGCAGGCGTGCGAGCGGGCCCTCGGCGAGCAGCGGGACGCAGCGCAGCCCGGCCTCGGCGGCAGCCGCGCGCAGCGTCCGGTCCCCGACCCAGCGCGGGCCGCCCTCGTCGGTGACGGTGGCGTCGAAGGGCAGCCAGATGAGTTCGGGCGCGTACCAGACGCCGGTCTGTACGGGCTCGGCTCCGGGCGTGGCGGGTACGTCGGGGTGGGGGTAGCGGCCACCGGCGAGTTCGCCGTAGACGGTGACGACCGCGGAGGCCGGGGCCGCCGTCGCCTCGCGCAGGCTCTGCGCGCAGCGGGTCGCCGCCACCGCCAGCGCGGGCCAGATCCTGCCGACGCCGAAGAAGTCGTCCAGCCCGCCGTCCGCGAGCAGTTCGCGCCGCTTGGCGGGATGCGCGCCCGAGGTGTCGCACACGACGGCGAAGTTGGCGCCGTGGATCTTCTCGTGGGCGACCCAGTTCCGCCCGCGCGCCTCGCCCAGCCGGGTGTTCGAGGGGATCTTGGGATACGGGGTCCAGGGGCGAGGTTCGGGGTGCACCGGGCGATCGTAGCGAGCGCGTCCGCGCAGGACCCAGGGTTTTCCTGCCCGCGGGACGCACCCGTAGGGTGGCCGGGAAAGATCCACATTTTGATGCGGGGGGGATCCAGGCATGTTCGCTGTGATCTACCGGTGGCGGCTCCGTCCGGGCATGGAGCGGCAGTTCACCGAGGGCTGGCACCGGGTGACGGTGGCCATCCACGCACGGTGCGGCAGTTACGGGTCCCGGCTGCACCGGGCGGACGACGGTACCTGGGTGGCGTATGCGCGCTGGCCCGACGAGGAGTCGCGGGAACGCTGCGCCGTGCCCGACCCGCAGGGGATCGCGATGATGGTGGAGGCGATCGCGGAGCGTCTGCCGGAGATCCGTATGGAGCTCGTCGACGACCTGCTCGCGGAACCCGGCCGGCTCTCGGGCGCGACTCCCGGACCGTGACCGGGTCGAGCGTGAACCCTTTTGATCACTGCGGAGTTGGCCCCTAGCATCCGTCCCATGCCTACCAATGAAAAGATCATCGAACACGCTCTGGACCGGATCACCGCGGGTTACGTCTTCCCGGACAAGGCCATCGTCATCGAGGCCGGTATCCGGGACCGGCTCGCAGCGGGTGCGTATACAGGCCTGGAGGGGCCGGCGCTCTGCGAGGCGGTGACGGCCCACCTTCAGGAGGTGTGCCCGGACAAGCACCTGCGCCTGCTGTGGACGGACGAGCCGCAGTCGCTCGACCCGGTCGACGAGGACGGCGGACAGGCCGCCTTCTCGGCACTGCTCCGGGCCGAGAACCAGGGGATCCGGCGCGTCGAGCAGTTGGAAGGAAACATCGGGCTCATAGAGATCCGCCTCATCGCGGGCGCCATCGAGGGCGCGAGCGCGATCGGGGCGGCGATGCAGTTGGTCGCGAACAGCTCGGCCCTCGTGCTGGACCTGCGGGGCTGCCGCGGTGGGATGCCGGAGGGGGCCGCGATGTGGTGCAGCTACTTCTTCCCCGACGACCAGGTGCACCTGAACGACATCTACGACCGGGGCTCGGACAGCACCCGGCAGTACTGGACGATCGCGCACCTTCCCGCTCCCCGCTACCTGGACCGGCCGGTCCACATCCTCACCAGCGCGAGCACCTTCTCCGGGGGCGAGGACGTGGCGTACACCCTGCAGGCCCGGGGCCGGGCCGTGGTGGTGGGTGAGACGACGCGGGGCGGCGCCCATCCGACGGCCCGGCACGCGGTCGCCGAGCACGTTCTGGTGACCGTACCGACGGCTCGGACGATCAACACCGTCACGGGCGGCAACTGGGAGGGCGTGGGCGTCGTTCCCGACGTCGCGGTGCCGGCGGAGCAGGCACTGGAGACCGCGCTCAAGGCCGTCCAGGCGGGCGTCTGACCTCCTCGCCGCCTCAGCTCAGGCCTGCTCAGGGGCTCTCAGGAGGCCAGGCCCCTCAGATGGGGTCCACTTCGAGGAAGGCCGCGAGGGCGGCCTCCGTGCCGCCCGCGGCGCCGGGCAGGGCCAGCTCCGCCCAGATGACCTTGCCCTCGGGCGTGTAGCGGGTGCCCCAGTGCTCGCTGAGCTGCGCGACCAGGAACAGGCCGCGTCCGCCCTCGTCCGTGGTGGCGGCGTAGCGCAGGTGGGGGGCGGTGCTGCTGCCGTCCCACACCTCGCAGGTCAGGTTGTGGTCGTGGAGGAGACGCACCCGTACGGGCCCGCTGCCGTGCCGCAGGGCGTTGGTGATCAGCTCGCTGAGGATCAGTTCCGTGGCGAAGCCGAGGTCGGTCAGGCCCCACTCGTCGAGCTTCTTGGCCGCGGCGTTGCGGGTGGCTCCGACGGCGCTCGGCTGGAACGGTACGTCCCACTGGGCCACCCGGTCCGGGCCGAGCGTCCGGGTCCGTGCGATGAGCAGCGCCACGTCGTCGGTGGGTCGGGGCGGCAGCAGCATGTCGAGCACGGCCCGGCAGCTCTCGTGCGGGTCCCGGTCGGGATGGCTGAGCGCCACCCGCAGCAGTTCCAGTCCCTCGCTGATGTCCCGGGTGCGCTCCTCGATCAGTCCATCCGTGTAGAGGACGAGCTGGCTGCCTTCCGCGAGGTCCAGCTCCGCCGTCTCGAACGGCATGCCACCGAGCCCCAGCGGGGGTCCGGCCGGCAGCTCCACGATCTCCGTCGTGCCGTCGGGGGCGACCACCAGGGGTGGCAGGTGGCCGGCCCGCGCCATGGTGCAGCGCTGGGACACCGGGTCGTAGATGGCGTACAGGCAGGTCGCACCCAGCACGCCGCCGTTCGCGCCGTCGCCCTCCCCGTCGTGGTCGATGCGCTGTACGAGGTCGTCCAGGCGCGCCAGGATCTCGTCGGGCGGCAGGTCGAGGGAGGAGAAGTTGTGCACGGCCGTGCGTAGGCGCCCCATGGTGGCGGCGGCGTGCAGGCCGTGCCCGACGACGTCTCCGACGACCAGCGCGACGCGGCAGCCCGCCAGCGGGATCACGTCGAACCAGTCCCCGCCGACCCCGGACTGCGCGGGCAGGTAGAAGTGCGCCACGTCCATGGCGCTCTGCTCGGGCAGGGCGCGCGGCAGCAGGCTGCGCTGGAGGGTCACGGCGAGGGCGTGCTCCCGGGTGTAGCGGCGGGCGTTGTCCATGCTGACCGCCGCGCGGGCGACGAGCTCCTCGGCCAGGGACAGCTCGTCCTCGTCGAAGGGTTCCTGTTTCTGCGACCGCCAGAAGTTGACCACGCCGAGGACGACGCCCCGGGCCATCAGCGGGGCCGCGATGAGCGAGTGGATGCCGTAGTCCACGATGGCCTGCGCACGCGGCGGGTCCTGGGCCTGCCAGCCCGGTGCGTCGGCCAGGTGGGGCACCAGCTCGGCCCGGCCGGTGCCGTAGCCGCGCGCCTGGGGCGTGGACGGCAGGAAGTCGATCAGCCGGCCGACGGGGTAGAGGGGATGGTCGGAGCGGATGCCGCTGACGGCGGTGCGCCGCATGTCGGAGCCCGCGCGGGGCTCCTCGCCGTCGATGACCTGGTCCGCCAGGTCGACGGTGACGAAGTCCGCGAAACGGGGGACGGCCACGGCGGCGAGTTCCTCGGCCGTGCGCACCACGTCGAGGCTGGTACCGATGTCGCCACCCGCGTCGTAGAGCAGCTTGAGGCGCCTGCGGGCGGTCTCCGCCCGGGTGGTCAGGACCTGCATCTCGGTGGAGTCGCGGATGGTGATGGCGGCGCCTTCCGGCCGACCCCTGGGGTGGGTGGGCCGCTGGTTGACGACGAGCAGCCGGTCCCCGCTCTCCAGGACCTCGTCGGTGGCCTCGCGGCCGGAGAGCAGCAGGTCCGCCATCCGGCGGTCCAGGCCCGGTACGTCGGCGATCTCGCGTCCGTCGGCGTCCTCGGGCAGCCCGAGCAGGCGTTTGGCCTCGTCGTTGGCCAGCAGGAGCCGGCCTTCGCCGTCGGTGATCAGCACCCCTTCGCGGACGGCGTGGAGCACCGCGTCGTGGTGCTCGTACATGCGGGTCATCTCCTGGGTGCCGAGCCCGTGGGTCTGGCGGCGCAGGCGTCTGCTGATGAGCGCCGTACCCACGGTGGCGAGGGCCAGGCCGGTGGCGATGGCCAGGAGGATGACGGGGAGCTGGCGGTCGACGACGCCGGTGACGTTCTTGACGGTGAGGCCGGCCGAGACCAGCGCGACGACCTTGCCGTCGGCCCCGGTGACGGGGACCACCGCCTGGATCTCCTTGCCGAGCGGCCCGTCGACGCTCTCGGTGTGGACCTGGCCCTTGAGCGAGGGCTCGATGTTGCCGACGAAGCGTTTACCGATGCGGTCGGGCTGCGGGTGGCTGTACCGGATGCCGTCGGTGTCCATCACCACGATGAAGTCCACGCCGGCGGCCTTGCGCGTGGTCTCGGCGAGGGGTTGGAGCGTCGCGGACGGGTCGGACGTCTTCAGGGTGTCCTGGAGGCCCAGGGAGTGGGCGAAGGTCTGGGCGACGGACACCGAGCGGTTACGTGCCTCACGTTCGGTGTCGTGCCGCGACTGGAGGACCAGGGCCAGCAGGGCCCCGGCCGCGAGCAACACCACGATCGCCACCTGGAGGACGAATACCTGTCCGGCGACGCTCTTCTTCCGGTTGCCTAGAGGTGACCGCACCGACGTGCCCGGCACGGGTGGCGAGGAATGGTCACGAACCCAGTTGTAGCACTTCCGGGCGCCGACGGCCCCCGGCATGCACGGTACGCGCCCGGAATGTCACGCCTGGTCCCCCGATGGTGTCAGTCGGCGTGGCTGCCGGTCGCGGTGGGGACGGCGTGCGCGGCCGGGACGGACGGGGTCTGCGGGGTGCCCGAGGGCTGCGGGGTGGCGCCCGGGGTGGCCCCCGCGGAGGGCTCCTGCGCGCCTTCCGGGGTGCCTTCCGGGGTGCAGGTGACCTCGTCGCGCGGCGTGTAGTGGGTCTTGAAGTCCTCGTGGCCGACTTCCTTGCCACCCTGCACGAAGGTCCGGCCGACGGTGACGTCGAAGCCCTCCAGCGGGGTCTGGACCTCGCAGCTCTCACCACTGCCGGTCCGCTTCCCGGGCGGCGTGATGTTGGTGCGCGGCCCCTTGGTCGCCCGTATCTCGTCGTACTTCTTCGTACCGAGGAAGGAGATCGTCAGCGAGGTGTCGGTGGACCGAGCCTGGATGTAGAGCGGGTGGCCGGAGTCGTTGAGCCAGCGCAGGTCGAGGGTGCCCCAGGCGACGGTGGCCTCCCGGCCCTCGGGGTAGCGCTCGATGTAGAAGGAGTGCGCGCCGTGCTCGACGGGCTTGACGCCCGCGAAGAAAGCGGCGTTGTACATGGTGGTGGCGACCGCCGAGACACCGCCACCGGGCGATTTCACGTACTGGCCGTCATTGATCATGATGCCGTCGACGAAGCCGTTCTCGGGGGTGCGCTCGCCGACCGTGCGGTTGAAGCTCCACTCCTGGCCCGGCATGACGACGGAGCCGTTGATCAGCTCCACGGCGCGTCCGATGTTGGTGGTGCGGTACGGGGCGGCCGGGAACTCCACGGTGAAGGAGGAGACCTTCTCCTTGAGGTCGAGCCCCCGCGCCTCGTCGGCTGTGAGCTCCGGCTGGACCGCCACGGTGGCCAGCTCGCCGCTACGGGCCGCACCCGAGCGGGTCAGCAGCGGCAGGACGGCCTGACCGAGCGCCTCCTGGGTGACCTGGCGCCCCGTACGGCCCTGGTCGGCGATCACCACACGGCCGTCCGCGGCGAGGCCGGGTACGGCGTCCCGCGGCGAGCGGGTGACCGCGTGGACCGTGGGCGCCACGGCGGGGTCTGTGAGCAGGCTCTTGGAGTCGAGGGCGGGCACGAGGCGGCCCTGTCCGTCGGCCCGCATCTTCAGGTGCTCGCCGAGGACGGTGGGGGTGATGGACATCGTCTTGCCGGCGACGGTGAGCGTGACGGGCCCGGACATCGCGGGCTCGGCGAACTGCCGCATGGCCCGTCCGGTCTCCTCCGCGCCGACACGCGGCTCGGTGCGCGCGACGGGCAGGACCACGGGGCCCTTGTCCGGCCGCAGGTAGGCGTCGCGGAGGGCGTCGACGGCCCGGTCCTCGACGAGGGAGACGCCGGGGAGCGGGGCGACGGCCTTGGCCGTGCCGTGCTCGAACGTGATCGCGCCGTCGCGGACCTGCTGCTCGGCGGCCTTGCCGAGGCGGTCCACCGCGGCGCGCGCCGTCTGCTCGTTCATGCCGATCACGGGTGCCACCTCGCGGCTGCCCGAGGCGAAGAGGCTGCCGACGACGGCGACGGGGCCGGATCCGGCCCGTACGGCGCGGTCGACGGTCGCCTCGGTGTCCAGGGAGAGCCCCAGCGCGGCGGGATCGGCCTTCTCCACCCGCTCGCCGATCTTCACCGTGATCGGCGCCGCGGCGGCGGCCCCGAGCTCCCGGGTCAGCGTCCGGCGTGCCTCGGCCCGACTCATGCCACCGAGGTCCACCCCCAGGACCCGTGTGCCCTGGTCTATGTCGCCTCCGACCGCGAGGGCGGTTCCGTAGAGGCCGCCCAGCCCGAGTACGACGCCTCCTGCCACCACCACCGGCAGAGCGATCCGTCGGTTGACAGTCCAGCTGCGCACGCGTCCCATATCTCTCCCGTGGCGCCCACCGGTCACTCAGGCGGCGCGGGCCGCAAGGCAGCCATATACGACAATTACGGGAAATAATGATCCCTGCTGGACGTGCGATTTGGGGATGAATGTAATCGTTGTCACGATTCTCGCCTCGGCGGCAGCGGCTCACTCGGCGGCTCTCAGCCCTGCGCCGCGCCCACACCTCCGGTGCCGCCCACGCCGTCCGTACCTTCCGGGCCGGCGACGACGAACACGTCGGACAGCGGTGCCGTGTCCGCGCCCGCGCTGATCAGCAGGTCGTACGTGCCGGGGGGCAGCACGCCGATGTCGACCCGCTGCCGCCGCCGCGCGACCGTGAGATCGCGGGCCACCACCGGCCGGCCGGTGGTCCGGTCGGTCACCGAGAGTCGCGCCGGCACCTCGGGCAGTTCCCCCTCGCTGAGCGCGCTGATGGCACCGACCTCACAGGCGACCGGTTCGTCGACGAGGTAGAGATCGTCACCGAGGTAGCTGAACCACGAGGTCACGGCGGCGCGCAGATCGTCGATGCGTACGTCGTGCAGCGACTGGAGGATGCCCCCGAGGTGGTCGAGCATCGCGTCCTGGTTCTGCAGGCTCCCGTGCTTCTGCGGGACGAAGGTGCGGGCGTCCTCGGTGCCGGAGAGCGCCGCGGAGAGCTTGGGCACGGTGCCGTCGCCCCCCTCGTCCGCCTCCCCACGGAGCATCAGGGTCTCGACCTTGTGATCGGTGAGCCGGGCCGACTGCCGGGTGGGCTGGTCCATGCCGACGATGGGGTGGTAGACCACCTGGTTGGACTCCCAGGCGGATTGCTGCCGGTTGGCGGTGGCCGCCGTCTCCATCTCGCCGAAGAAGTCGGTGAGGTGGCTGCTCCACTGCGGTTGCCAGCCGGGCAGGCCGGCCTTGGCCGGGGTGGACGCCTCGCCCTCCGGCCCGAACACGCACTTGTAGACGGGTACGAGCTGATGCAGGCCGGTGAAGGAGCGCAGCAGGCGCGTGAGGTCCTTCTCGAACGGGCCGATCCGCTTGTGGAAGCCGTTGCACAGGAACTCGACGGCGTTGAGCGAGCCGTAGTACGGGGTCCCGAAGGTCACGATGGCCCGGGTGTCCTTCCAGCCGCCCAGCACCTCGACGAAGTAGCGGGAGACGAGCCCGCCCATCGAGTGCCCGATCAGGACGAGCTGGGCCGCCGAGTTGCCGCTCGCCGCGCGCCAGTCCCGCAGCCAGACGGCGCTCCGCTCGGCGAGCCCCCGGGCCGCGGCCCGGTTGTCGCGCCGCCAGTCGTACGGGAACGGGAAGTAGTTCTTGCCCTTCTGCAGGTCGAAGCGCGCCAACAGGAACTTCTCGATCGCCGAGTAGCCGTCGATCTTCCACAGGCCGGGCAGGGTGTGCAGATCGGGCACGAGGCGGTCGGCGGCGACGCCGTCGCCGAGATCGTCCACGAGCCAGTCGTCATCGGCGAGTTCGAGGGACTCCAGCGACCCGCCCAGGCTCGCCAGCGCGCCCAGTACCGCCGAGGCGGAGGGCGCCCAGACGTCCTTGCCGTTCCTGGTCAGCACGCTCCCGCCGATTCCGGGGAGCAGTACGACGACATCGGCCATCGGGATCCTGGCCATGAGCGGACCTCCTAGAGGGTGTCTTGTCGATCAGGGCGGATCGGCGAGCGGTGGTCGGTGCCGTGGAACGCAAGGCCGACCGAGGACAACGCGGCGAGGCGCGGCACCGACCACCGCGAGCCCGCCCTGATCGGCAAGACACCCCCTAGCTGCCCCCAGGTCGGACGAACGGGTCGGCCGCGTCCCCGTAGTGCTGGTAGGCGGCCCAGGAACTCCAGCGCTGCCCGCCGGAGGTGACGTCCCGGCCGGCGGGGCCGACGGGACCGGCGGCGCCGTTCGGGCCGCTCGGAGTGCTCGGAGCGCTCGGATCGGCCGTGCTGTCGGCGCCCTGCTCCTGCCCGTCCGCGGCGCGCAGCCCGTAGAGGCGCCGGCGCGCCGCGCGGACGGCGCCGCCCACGGTCGGGGTCGCCTCGCCGGGCCCGCCCTGGAACAGGTGCGTGTAGAACTGATCGGCGAAGGAGATCCCCTGGTCGTCGGGGATCCGCCAGGCCGCCCCGATGTAGTGCCCCACCCCCATGCGCAGGAACTCGTCGGCGAGACTCGGCACGAGCGCGGCCTGTGGGTTCCCCCAGGGACTGCGGCCCGCGAGTGCGGGCTCGGTGGCCGGGGTGCCGGGGCCGGCGGCGTCACCGAGCCGGGCCGTGTAGCAGGCGTTGGCGACGACGATCAGCGGCGGGCGTTCGAGCAGGGCCAGTTCCTGGGCGGTCAGCAGGCCGTCCGCGAAGACCCAGCCCGAGCGCCGCCCCGTGCCGGAGAGGTCGAAGTCGCTGTGTCCGCAGTAGTGGACGATGTGGTTGCCTCCGCACAGCAGGACCCGCAGGACGTCCAGGCGCCGGGCGGGATCGACGCCCGGCTGACGCAGCGAGTTCGCCGCGCCGACGAAGAGACTGACCTTGGCCCCGAGCTCCTTGAGCCGGGAGGCCACCGCCAAGGCCTCCTGGCGGGCTCCCGGCAGGTGGAAGCCCTTCTCCGGGTCTCCCGGGTCGCCGATCACCAGGGCGCGCAGCGGTCCGTCCGCCAGGCTCTCGGTCATCACCCGCGAGTAGGTCGTGCGCAGTTGTCTGGAGAGCTGGGTGCGGATCGCCAGAGGATCGCGCTTGTCCGCCCCCGCCTGCTGGATCTCGGCCAGGAACTCCCAGGGGACGGAGGCCGTGTCCCGGTCCAGTTCCAGCAGCACGGTCGAATCGTCGGTCAGCAGCCGCTGGAAGTCCTGCGGCACCACGAACCGGGACAGCAGGTCGGGCAGTTCGCACGCGTCCTTGACGCTCGGTTCCGTCAGCCGGTCGACGAGTTCCCGCAGCAGGTCCATGTCCACCGGCACGAGCCGTTCCGGTACGGTGGCCCGCCCGGTCAGCGCCGCCCAGCGCAGGCCGCCGACCCCCGACTGGACGGACATCCGGACGGGCACCGCGTCGTCCTGGGCCTCCGCGGGTCTACGGACCGCCAGGGAGAGCTCAGTACGTTCCACCGAGGCCAGGTCCGCCAGTTGCTCACGGATCATCCCCTGGATGTCGGCGTCGAAGCCGGCTAGCACGGTCTGCAGGACGTCCGCCCCGGCCGGCGGGTCCGGGCCGGCTCCGGAGCTGCCCGGGGTGCCGTCACCTGCGGCCGCGCCCACCGTACCGGCGAGGCGGGTGAGCGCCGACAGGGCGTACACCGCGGCGGAGGGCCCGAACAACTCGCCGCCGCTCTCCTCCCGCAGCCAGGGGACGATCCGCAGCTGCGGAAGCTTCGAGGCGGAGTCCGTGAGGGCGAGGTGGAGCTGCTCCGCACGCAGCCGGTCGACCTCCATGACGAGTACGTCGGTGAGCCCGGGCGGCGGTGCGGGCGGCCCGAGCGGCGCGAGGGCGTCGGCGAAGCCCCGGACGAGGGCGCGGGCCGCCTGTTTGACGGTCAGATTGCCGGTGCCGGAGCCGATGAGCACGGTGGTCATGGTCCCGACATGGCCGAGCCCGAGCGCTTCCCCGAGCAGGGAGGCGTACATCTGGACGGCACGGCGTTCCGTCAAGGTGCCCATCGGTCCCATGCCGACGACGGCGGCGCACCGCACGGGGCCCTCCTTGCAGGGGAAGTAGGTGACCTCGCCCAACTGGGCGTCGATCCAGCCGAGCTTGGTGTGCTCCGTGATGACCCGGCGGGGGTCTACGGAGATGGCCCGGTCGAGTGCGAGTTCCGCCGCGGCGGGCACTACCGATTGGTAATGGCCCGTGACGTGCAGATCGGCCGCGATCTGCGCGATGTCACCCCAGATCACCGTGATGTTGAGCGTTGGACCATCGGTGCGAGGCGGCCGGTCGGGGGCGGGAGCGGGGAACCGCGCGGGCGGGTTGGAGGCCGTCGGCACGTCCTCCAGCAGGTCAGCGATGCGAGCGGCGGCGGGGGTGCTCACCACGCTCCTCCCTTCGAGTCGCCCGAGCTTCTCGATCCGAGTGCGTCACATCTGTCTCCCCAACTGGATTATCCCACTACTGACGGGGGCGGCCAGTGGGGCCTGCGCCCGGTCCGAGCCGGGTCCGAGCCGGGTCCGAACCGGGGCGGGCCCGGCGAGCAGGACACGTCGGCCCTGCCCGGCGATTCCTCGTCCCACGGCGAAATCGGGATCAACTCGGCGTTCGGCGACCCGCGTTGCCGTCCCGGGATCTTCAGGGTTAGATTCCTGGAAACTTCTCCAATTCGAGCGGGGCTGACGTGTTAGAGCTGACGGGGAGCGGCGCCGAACCGCTGGCGGCGGAGGATCCACGCCGGATCGGGTCGATCCCGCTCGCGGGCCGGCTCGGGGCCGGCGGCATGGGGCGCGTCTACCTGGGGGTCCGTGACGGGCGGTACGTCGCTGTCAAACAGCTGCTGACCTCGGTCGTCGGTGAGGACCAGGACTTCCTGCGCAGATTCGGGCACGAGTTGGACAACCTCGCCCGGCTCCCCGCGGGCGCCACCGCGCCGCTGCTCGACAGCGATCGCACCGCCACTCCCCCGTGGTTCGCCACCGCCTACATCCCCGGGCTCACCCTGCGGGAGGCCATCGCACTGCACGGCGGTCCGCTGCCCGCCCGCGCACTGTGGCTGTTGCTGCGCGAAGCCGCGGCGGGACTGGCCGCGGTGCACGCGCTGGACATGGTGCACCGGGACCTCAAGCCCTCCAACGTCATGCTGACCCTCGGCGGTCTCACGCTCATCGACTTCGGCGTGGCCCGGGCCGCCGAGCAGAGCCAACTGACCCGGACCGGCATGGTCGTGGGTACACCCGCCTACATGGCACCCGAACAGGCCTCGGGTCGCAAGCGGTTGAGCGGCGCCACCGATGTGTTCGCGCTGGGCTCCGTACTGGCGTACGCGGCCTGCGGTCAGCCGCCGTTCGGCGACGAGTCGGGGCACGGGGTGCTGTACCGCATCGTCCACGAGGAGCCCGACCTGGAGCCGTTGCGGGATCTGGAGCCGGACCTAGCCGAGCTCGTCGCGGCCTGCCTCGACAAAGACCCCGAGGGTCGGCCCACCGCCACCGAACTCCTGGCACAGGCCTCCGCGCACGGCCCGTTCACCGACCCGCTGTGGCCTGCGGCCGTCACCGAGCGCCTGACCGAGCGGGCCGCCTTCGCCGCGCACGTGCAGGAGCCCGACGTACCGACGATCCCGCTCACCGGGGAGAAGACGGAAGCCGAGCCGGAGCCCGGGAGGTCACCGGCCCCCGTCGCGCCCGCGGCCCCCGCTCCCCCGGCCACGGTCCGGCCGGAACGGGCCGAGCGCCGGCGCCGGACCCGTGTCCTGCTCGCCGTCCTGCCCGTCGTCGTGGTCGCGGGCGGTACGACCCTCGCCATCCAGCACCTGCCGTACACCTCCGCGCCGCAGGCCGGGGCCGCGAACTCCCCGTCCACCCCGGTCACGGCGCCGGCCGACCCGACGGCCTCGGCGGCCGGCGGCAGCCCTTCCGGGACGGCGGCGCCCACGCAGCCACCGGGCCAGGACCCGGCACAGGGCGGGACGGGCGCTCCCCCGGCCGAGGCCGCAGGAGGCGTGGGCGGCGCCCCCGGGACCGACCCCGGCAACCGTCCCGGCTCCGGCGGCGCACAGCCCGGCTCGGGCAGCGCCGGAAACCCCGGAAACTCCGGCAACGCAGGCAACCCCGCGAACGCGGGCGGCTCCGGCGGTACGCGCCCCTCCAACGGCGGGACCTCCACCGCACCCACCACCGCGGCGCCCCCGGCGCCTCCCGCATCCGGCACCTACCGCTTCCGCAACGGCAACAACGGCAAGTGCATCACCCAGGTCTTCGGCGCCTCGGACTACGGCGACTGCGCGGACGCCAGCACCCGATGGACCGTCCGGAGCAGGCCGGACGGCAGCTTCAAGCTGGAGAACCAGCAGGGCGGCGGCTGCCTGTACGCCAACATGCTCGGCCAGGCGGTCTTCGTCGGGGACTGCTCGGGCGGCACCGCGCAGCTGTGGCGTACGGGCTCGGGAGGCAGCCTCCGCAACGACTTCAGCGGGGGCTGTCTCGACCTGGGCATGAGCAGCGGCCTGGTGACCAAGACGTGCGGCGGGGAGGCGTCGCAGCGCTGGACGAAGCAGAGCTAGGGCGCGTCCTTCGGATCAGGGCGGATCTTGCCGGGCGGTCCGGAGCTCGGGCAGGCTGTGCGCCATGGTTTCAGTGGTGCAGAACGTGGCGATCGACTGTTCGGATGCGTATGAGTTGGCTCGGTTCTGGAGCGAAGTGACGGGTTCTCCGCTGCATCCCGAGGTCCGACCGGGCGACCAGGAGACCGTGGTGATGCTCGCGGAGGGCCCGCTGCTCTACTTCAACCAGGTCCCGGAGCCGAAGACCGTCAAGAACCGGATCCACCTCTGTCTGCGTCCGACGGCCTCGCGCGAGGAGGAGGTCGAGCGGCTGTTGAAGCTCGGAGCCACCCTGGTCGTCGATCGCCGGCAGCCCGACGGCACGGGTTGGGCGGTGCTCGCCGATCCTGAAGGCAATGAATTCTGCGTCCTGCGCGGCGAGTCCGATCACGCCGCGACGACCTGAGAGGTCGGTACCGACCGGTCGTGACGGCGGGCCCAGGGCCCGGCGGAGGGGGGCTTCGATCACTCCCCGCGAGCGTCCGGAAGCGTAGCGCGCGAACCGCGGATCCCGGTCCGTACGACTACGACTTTTGGCGGAGGGACCGGGCCTGCCGATGATCTAATCTGCGCGCTATGTGGTCTCCTCTCCTCCGCTTCCTCGCCGCTTCCGGCAAGGCGGCGGTCCTGCTGCGGTCCCTCGCAGCCTGTGTGCTCGCGGCCGCGGCCTGGGCGGATGTACGGGCCGGGGTGTACACCGGACCGGCCTCGCAGGGCCTGCTCGCGCTGTCGGCCGCCGTCGTGGGCGCCGCTCTGCTCCCGCTGCCCCTGCTCGAACGGGCTCGGTCGTTCGTCTACGTCGGGGGCGCCGCCGCCACGGCCTCGCTGGTCTGCTCGGCGGCCCTGCACCTGGGCCACGACGCCGCCGGCGCCGCGTCCGCCCACGAGGCGTTCGAGCCGGTCGCCCTCCTGGTGGTGCTGGCCTTCGTCATCAGGCGGGGCCCAGTCACCTCCGGCCCGCCGGTCGCCCTGCTGCTGGCGGCGGCCGTCGTTCTGCGTCCCCTGTCCACCGGCGTGCGCGAGGACGGTCTGCTCGCGGCGTTCGGCCTCACCCTGGCCACCGTCGTGGTGGCGGGGGCGAGTGTGACGGCGCGCATGGTGGTGGCGGTCCGGCGGCAGCGCGCACACCGTACCCGGCTCGAACAACGGATCGAGCTGGCCAGGGATCTGCACGACTACGTCGCCCACCACGTGACCGGCATCGTGGTGCAGGCCCAAGGCGCCCGGGCGGTCGCCGCGAGGCGGCCCGACCTGGTCCCGCCGGCTCTGCAGCGCATCGAGGAGACGGGCGCCGAGACCCTGGCGTCCATGCGGCGGATGGTCGCCGGGCTCGGGGCCGGCGAGAGCGACGTACCGCCGGCCGCGCCCGCCGGTATGGACGACCTACGGGCCCTGGTGCGGGGGTTCGCCCTGAACGGGGTCCCGGCGTACCTCACCGAGGAAGGACCGACGGACACCGTGCCGCCCGAGGTGGCCGCGACCCTGCACCGGGTGACGGTGGAGTCCCTGACCAACACCCGCAAGCCCGCCCGCCACTGCCGCCACGTCAGCGTCCATGTGCGCGTCCGGCCCCACGAGGCAGCCGTACGGATAACCAACGACGGGACGGCCCACCGGACCGCCCTCTCGGGCTACGACCTGAAGGGCATCGGCGAACGCGTCACCCTGGCCGGCGGCACCTTCCGGGCGGAGGCCACCGCCGAGGGCGACTGGCAGGTACGGGCCCGGATGCCTCTCACCACACCCCGCCCGGCCTAGGCCGAGCCGAGACTAGGCCGAGGTCTTGCCCCGGCCGCCCTTGGAGCCGCCGTTCGTCGGCGGATAGCCGGGCCTCGCCGGTATCGGCGGCCGGGGCGGCGCCGGCAGGGGTGGCAGGGCCGGCGTGTGCAGCCAGGCGGCGAACAGGTCGTCGAGCGGCTCGACCGTGTAGCGGGCGACGTGCTGGGTGAGGGCCAGGGTGGACACCACCCCGTGGCGGTGCACGGTGGCCCAGTCGCGCAGCATGCGGAAGAACGCGCTGTCGCCGAGCGCGCAGCGGATCGCGTGCACGGTGAGGCCGCCGCGCTGGTACAGGCGGTCGTCGAACATCAGCTTGCGGCCGGGGTCGGCCAGCCGCAGGTCCTGCGGCTGTGTGGCCAACAGACGGTGCGCCGCCGCCGCCTTTTCGTGCGCGGTGCGGCCGCCGGAGCGTTCCGACCAGAGCCATTCGGCGTACTTCGCGAAGCCCTCGTTCAGCCAGATGTGCCGCCAGTCGGCGATGGTCACGCTGTTGCCGAACCACTGGTGCGCGAGCTCGTGGGCGACGAGGCGTTCCGAGCCGCGGACGCCGTCCACGTGGTTGGCGCCGAAGGTGGACAGGCCCTGCGCCTCCACCGGGACGTCCAGTTCCTCGTCGGCGACGACCACCACGTACTCGCCGAAGGGGTAGGGCCCGAAGAGTTCCTCGAACAACGCCATCATGGCGGGCTGCCGGGCGAAGTCCCGGGAGAACCGCGGCAGCAGGTGCGCCGGGACATGCGCGCTCTGCGGCACACCGCCGAGGCCTGGATCGCCGAGGAGCACCGTCTGGTACATGCCGATGGACAGGCCGACCAGGTAGCTGGAGGTCGGCGCGGACTGCTCGTAGACCCAGGTGGTCGTGCTGGCCTTCGTCGTGCGCGTGAGGAGCCGGCCACCGGCCACGACCGTGTAGGGGGACGGCGTGTTGACCGAGATGTGGTACGAGGCCTTGTCGGCGGGCCGGTCGTTGCACGGGTACCAGGAGGGCGCGCCGACGGGCTGGCTGGCCACCAGCGCGCCGTCGGTCAGTTCCTCCCAGCCGAGTCCGCCCCACGGGCTGCGCACCGGCTTGGGGTTGCCCGCCCAGTGCACCTCGACGGTGAAAGCGGAGCCGGCGGGCAGCGGCTTGGCCGGGCGGATCCGGAGTTTGCCGCCGCGGTGGGTGTACTGCGGCGCCCGGCCGTTCACCAGGACCCGGCCTATTCTGAATTCGGCCAGGTTCAGGTGGAATTCGGTGAGCGGCGCCCGACCGGCGATCGCGCTGAGCCGGGCCGTGCCCGCGAGCCGGTTGGGCCCGGGCCGGTACTCCAGAGCGAGTTCGTACCGGTGCACTCGGTAACGGGAGTCGCCGTTGGCCGGGAAGTACGGGTCCGATGGCTCTGTTCTCTGGCCGCTCACTGCCGCTTCCGCTCCCTGCGCTGTGCTCGTACGACGTGCTGGTGTACCGGTGTGCCGGTGCCGCCCTGCTGCCTATCGCGGCGGGAACGGCCCGGTCAGGACCGCCACGCCTCGATCGGATTGCCCAGCCAGCGGGTGTCGGCGGGGACGGATTCCCCGGCCATCACGAGGGATGCGGGGCCCAGTGTGCTGCGGGCCCCTACCGTGCTCCCGGGCAGGACGATTCCGCCCGGGCCCAGGGTGGCGCCCTCACGGAGCACCACAGTATCCGTCCTCAAGATCCGGTCGTGGAAGAGGTGTGTCTGCAACACACAGCCGCGGTTCACGCTGACCCCGTCGCCCAGCACGACCAGGTCCGTTTCGGGCAGCCAGTAGCTCTCGCACCAGACGCCCCGGCCGATCCGGCCGCCGAGCGCGCGCAGCCACAGGGCCAGCACCGGGGTACCGGGGACCGAGCCGGCCAGCCACGGCACGGCCAGGACCTCGACGAAGGTGTCGGCCAGTTCGTTGCGCCACACGAAGCCGCTCCACAGCGGGTGCTCCCCCGTCCGGTGCCGACCCACCAGCAGCCATTTGGCGGTCACCGCGACCGCGCAGGCGGCCGTGCCGGCGGCGAGCAGGACCGCTCCGGACAGCAGCGCGGCTCCCCAGATCCCCGTACCGCTCCGCATGATCAGGGCGCAGAGGCCCGCCCCGGTCAGCACGGCCAGGGCCGCCGAGCAGAAGACCGGGACGAGCCGGCACAGTTCGACGAGGCCGCGCGCCCACAGCAGCCGCGCGGGCGGCTCGTAGGTACGGCTCTGGTCGGCGTCCGCGGTGGACCGGGGCAGCCGGACCGGCGGGAGACCCAGGTAGGAGCTGCCCTTCTTGGCCTTCTTCGGGGTGGCGGACAGGACGCCGACCAGTCCGTCGTCCGGCACGGTGCGGCCCGGGGCGGTCATGCCGGAGTTCCCGAGGAAGGCGCGGCGGCCGATCTCGGAGTGTCCGATGCGCATCCAGCCGCCGCCGAGCTCGTAGGGGGCGGTCAGGGTGTCGTCGGCGAGGAAGGCGCCTTCGCCGACGGTGGTGAGGCTGGGCAGGGCGAGCACGGTGGACACCTCGGCGCCCCGGCCGATCTTCATGCCGAGCAGCCGTAGCCAGACCGGGGTGATCAGTCCGGCGTACAGCGGGAAGAGCGTCTCGCGGGACAGGTCCATCAGCTGGGTGACCGTCCAGGCCTGCCAGCCGATCCTGCTGTGCGTCGGATGGGTGCCGGTCCGCAGGCCCAGGCTGAGCAGGCGTACGGAGACCAGCAGCAGGCCCGCGTACGCGAACCCGTAGGCGAGCGCCGCGGGCACCACGGCGAGCAGCGCTCCGCGCAGTGCTTCGGTGAGCCCGGCGTCGGCGGGGACGAAGCGGCTGACGACGAGCAGGGCGGGCAGTGCGGCGAGCACGGGCAGGGCCGTGAGGCCGAAGCCGGCCGCTCCGTAAGCGGCCCGCCAGGGGAGCCCGCGCGGCGGGCGTTCCGTGGGCCAGTTGTGCTTGGCCTTGCCGAGTTTCCCGGCGGGTGCGCCGGCCCAGCGCTGGCCGGTCGGGATCTGTCCGACGACGGCGGAGCCGGGGGCCACCTCGGCGCGCTTTCCGACCCGCGCGCCGGGGAAGAGGATGCTGCGGGTGCCGACCACCGCGCCCGCGCCGACCTTGATCGCGCCGATCTCCAGGTGGTCCCCGTCCAGCCAGTGGCCGCAGAGGTCCACCTCGGATTCCACGGCGCAGCCTCGGCCGAGTTTGAGCATGCCCGTGACCGGGGGCAGGGAGTGCAGGTCCACCTCGGGGCCGATCTTGGCACCGAGGGCCCGGCCGTAGCGTTCCAGCCAGGAACCGGTGAGGGAGGTGGCGCCGGCGCATTCGGCGAGCCGTTCGGCGGTCCAGAGCCGCAGGTGGACGCTTCCGCCTCGCGGGTGGCGTCCGGCGTGCACGCCGCGCAGCAGGAGGCGGGCTCCGCCGGCGGCGATCGCGAGCCGGCCGGGCGGGCTGTGGAGCAGCAGCGCTCCGGCGGCGACGAGCCACCACGAGGCGGTCGGCGCCCACGGGAAGGGCCCGAAGTGGTGCAGTACGTTGCCCAGGGCGAGCAGGGCGACCGTCCAACGCAGTCCCACCAGGGTGAAGAGCGGGATCAGCAGCAGCGACTGGGCCACCTGGGAACGCAGCGGCACCGGTGCGACGGTGCGGGCCGCGCCGTCGCCCTGGGCGGACTTCTCCAGGTGCCGGGCCAGCTTGCGCAGGGTGGGCTGCTGGTAGATGTCGAGGACGGCCGCGCTCGGGTAGCGGGTGCGCAGCCGGGTGGTGAGCTGGGCGGCGGCGAGGCTGCCGCCGCCGATGGCGAAGAAGTCGTCGGTGGCGCCGGCGACGGTGACGCCGAGGGTTTCGCTCCACTGCTCGGCGAGCCAGGCCTCGGTCCCGTAGAGCTGCTCGGTGGGGCCGGAGGTCTCCAGGTCGGGCAGCGGCCACGGCAGTGCGGCCCGGTCGACCTTGCCGGAGGTGCGGGTGGGCAGCTCGGCGACGGGTGCGAGCAGCGGTACGAGCGCGGCGGGCAGCTCGGCGCGCAGCCGGGTCACGGCAGCCGCGTGGTCCCAGCCGTCCTGGGTGACGAGGTAGCCGACGAGCAGCTGGTTGCCGCTGCGCGCGGTGCGGACGGCGGCGGCCGCGCCCGCGACGCCGGGCAGCGCCTGGAGCGCGGCGTCCACCTCACCGAGCTCGATCCGGCGGCCGCCGAGCTTGATCTGCTCGTCGGCGCGGCCGAGGAAGACGAGGCCTTCCGGTTCGGCGCGTACGAGGTCGCCGCTGCGGTAGGCGCGCTGCCAGCCGAGGGTCTCGAGCGGGGCGTACTTCTCGGCGTCCTTGTCGGGGTCCAGATAGCGGGCGAGGCCCACCCCGCCGATCACGAGCTGGCCGCTGCCGCCCATGGCCACCGGTTCGCCGGACTCGTCGACGACGGCCAGTTCCCAGCCGTTCAACGGGAGGCCGATCCGGATCGGCTCCTCGCCGGTCAGCAGGGCGGCGCAGGCGACGACGGTGGCCTCGGTGGGGCCGTAGGTGTTCCAGACCTCGCGGCCTTCGGTGACCAGGCGCTGGGTGAGCTCGGGCGGGCAGGCCTCACCGCCGAAGATCAGGAGTCGGACCTCGTTGAGCGCCTCGGGCTCCCAGAGCGCGGCCAGGGTCGGCACGGTGGAGACCACGGTGATCTCCTGCTCCACGAGCCAGGGGCCGAGGTCGGCGCCGCTGCGGACCTGGGAGCGGGGCACGGGCACGAGGCAGGCGCCGTAGCGCCAGGCCAGCCACATCTCCTCGCAGGAGGCGTCGAAGGCGACGGACAGTCCGGCCATGACGCGGTCGCCGGGGCCGATGGGCTCCTCGGTGAGGAACAGCGCGGCTTCGGCGTCCACGAAGGCGGCGGCGCTGCGGTGGCTGACGGCGACGCCCTTGGGCTTGCCGGTGGAGCCGGAGGTGAAGATGATCCACGCGTCGTGCTCGGGGCCGGGGCGGGAGGCGGCCGCGCGGGCGCCGGGCTCCGGGGTGCGGCCGGGGTGGATGCGCTGCCCGCCGCCGAGGACGGCGCGGACCCCGGCCTCGCCGAAGACCAGGTCGGCCCGCTCGTCCGGGTCCTCGGCGTCGACGGGTACGTAGGCGGCGCCGGCGGCGAGGACCGCGAGGACGGCCACGTACAGCTCGTTGGTCCCGGACGGCACGCGGACGCCGACCCGGTCGCCGAGTCCTACCCCGGCGGCCGCGAGGGCCCGGCGCCGGCGTTCGACCTCGACGGCGAGTGCCCGGTAGGTCAATCGGGTGGTTCCGTCGTCGAGGGCGAGCTCGTCGGGGTAGGTCCGTACGGTGGCCTCGAAGATGTCGACGAGGGTGCGGGTGGGGGCGGCGGGCCCCGAGGTGAACCGGGCGGACTTGCCGGACTCCTCCAGCGTCTCCCCGTCGTCGAGCAGAGTGAGTTCACCGTGCTCAGGTGTGACTGCCATCGGCCCTCGCGTCTCGTTCCCGGCAGCATCCGGGTCGCCGGCGGAGCCCGGGTCTGCCCAGGTTGTTCCGGCCCAGCGCCAAACAACCCACCAGTCTAGTGCGCCATCAAGGATTTTCTTGTTGAAGCCTTGCGCATGGCCGGTAAGAGACGGTATTAGCGCCACGCTGCAAGGGGGAATTCAGACCGTCGGGCCGTTGCCGGGGCGGCACGGACCGTGATCGGCGGCTCGCCTATCGTCGGCCGATATGAAGGATCACTTTGCGCCCACGCAGCGCTTTCTCGTGCTCCACGACTACGGCATGGGCGGCCTGTGGTGGTGGGTCCACGCGCGATCGGTACGGGAGGTGCGCGAGACGTTCGCGGAGGTGGAGGTCGTCGAGACCCAGGAGACGGTCGCGGAGGCCGAGGGCTGGGATCTGGAGGAGGTCCGGGTCGACGGGGCGAGCACGCCCGCCGGGTTGGCGGACCTGCGGGCCCTGCGGGAGGCCCAGCGCGGCCTGGACGGCTTCGGGGCGCTCGCCGACCGGGAGATCGTGTGGCTGCGGCGCTCCTGGGACGAGGAGGACGGCGAGGGCCGGACCCTGTACCTGCTGGAGGTCGGGTCCGACGGTCGCAGGCTGCGTCAGGTCGAACGGGGCCCGGACGGCCGCGGTGTGCGCAGCGATCCGGACGACTGGGCCTTCAACCCGCCGCTCTTCGACCTCTTCGACCCCGAACTGGTGGGCATGGAGATCGGCGAGGAGGAGTTCGAGGCGGCCTGGCGCGGCGCCCGGCACGTGGACGAGGTGGAGCAGGAAGGACAGGGATAGGGCACGGGCAGGGGCGCGGGCGGGCGTCGGGCGTCGGGCGGGAAGTATCCGGCGGGTGCGCTACGCGCAGTCCGGGCACAGGCCCCGGTAGGTGACCTCGACCCCGGACACGGCGAATCCGAAGCGCTCGTCCGCCGGGAGGCCGGCCAGCGGGTCGTCCGTCGGGTGGACGTCACGGATGAGTCCGCAGGCGGAGCACACCAGGTGCTGGTGCGGGTGATGCGCGTTGGGGTCGTAGCGCTTGGCCCGGCCGTCGGTGTTCACCTCGACGACCTCGCCGAGGGCGACCAGTTCGCCCAGCGCGTTGTAGACGGTCGCCCGGGAGATCTCCGGCAACCGCCGCGCCGCACGGGCGTGCACCTCGTCCGCCGTGAGGTGCACGTGGTCACCGTCCAGGACCTCCGCGACCACGCGCCGCTGCGAGGTCATCCGCCAGCCACGCCCGCGCAAACGCCCCAGCAGGTCACTCATATGGGCCCACCTCTTCAGCTTCGACGGGTGCTCCGAAGGTTGTCGGCCGACATCCGGGATCCGAACGAATGTGGACCTGGTGTCCTTCTTGACTTGGATTCCGTCCATCGTAGGATCGGTTTCGTAGATAGCCAAGAGACAGGAAGACTCCGGAGCGGCAGGTGACGAAGACGCGACGGATCACCGCCGGGGCGCTGCTCGGCGCCGACCCGCGCACACCCGCCGCCGGCGTCCCACTTCTCGCAACCGTCCGGGACGGTGACACCTCGGCTTCGTGGCGATCGACGACGCCGAGTCCATGCGCTCGGGGCCCCGCGCCCCGGCTGTTCCATCGCAATCGGTCGCAATCAGTCGCATTCAGTTCCTGAACACCGTGATCCGCCTGGTACGGAAGGATTCCCATGTCTGAGAACCATGATGCAATCGTCACAGACGCCAAGTCGGAGGGTGGGGACGGCTGTCCGGTAGCCCACGGACGAGCCCCGCACCCGACTCAAGGCGGCGGAAACCGCCAGTGGTGGCCTGAACGGCTCAACCTGAAGATCCTCGCCAAGAACCCCGCCGTCGCGAACCCCCTCGGTGAGGAGTTCGACTACGCCGCGGCGTTCGAGACCCTCGATCTTCCCGCCGTCAAGCGGGACATCGCGGACGTGCTGACCACCTCCCAGGACTGGTGGCCCGCCGACTTCGGCCACTACGGCCCGTTCATGATCCGTATGGCCTGGCACAGTGCGGGCACCTATCGGATCAGCGACGGCCGCGGCGGCGCCGGCGCCGGCCAGCAACGTTTCGCCCCCCTCAACAGCTGGCCGGACAACGGCAACCTCGACAAGGCCCGCCGTCTGCTGTGGCCGGTCAAGAAGAAGTACGGCCAGAGCCTCTCGTGGGCCGACCTCATGATCCTCACCGGCAACGTGGCCCTGGAGTCGATGGGCTTCGAGACCTTCGGCTTCGGCGGCGGCCGCGCCGACGTGTGGGAGCCCGACGAGGACGTCTACTGGGGCCCCGAGACCACCTGGCTCGACGACGAGCGCTACACCGGCGACCGCGAGCTGGAGAACCCGCTCGGCGCGGTCCAGATGGGCCTCATCTACGTCAACCCCGAGGGCCCGAACGGCAACCCGGACCCGATCGCCGCGGCCCGCGACATCCGCGAGACGTTCCGCCGGATGGCGATGAACGACGAGGAGACGGTGGCCCTGATCGCGGGCGGCCACACCTTCGGCAAGACCCACGGCGCGGGCCCGGCGGAGAGCGTCGGCGCCGACCCCGAGGCCGCCCCGATGGAGGCGCAGGGGCTGGGCTGGAGCAATTCCTTCGGCACCGGCAAGGGTGGCGACGCGATCACCAGCGGTCTCGAAGGCATCTGGACCAACACCCCCATCACCTGGGACAACACCTTCTTCGAGATCCTGTTCGGCTACGAGTGGGAGCTGTTCAAGAGCCCCGCCGGGGCGCACCAGTGGCGGCCGAAGGAGGGCGCCGGCGCGGGTACCGTGCCCGACGCCCACGACCCGTCCAAGACGCACGCCCCGACGATGCTGACGACCGACCTCTCCCTGCGGTTCGACCCCGCCTACGAGCAGATCTCCCGGCGCTTCCTCGCGAATCCCGCCGAGTTCGCCGACGCGTTCGCGCGCGCCTGGTTCAAGCTGACCCACCGTGACATGGGCCCGGTCGTGCGCTACCTCGGCCCGGAGGTCCCGACCGAGACGCTGCTGTGGCAGGACCCGCTCCCCGCGGTGACGCACGAGCTCGTCGACGCCGCCGATGTCGCCGCGCTCAAGGAGCGGGTCCTCGCCTCGGACCTGTCGGTGTCCCAGCTCATCTCGGTCGCGTGGGCCTCGGCTTCGTCGTTCCGCGGCAGCGACAAGCGGGGCGGCGCCAACGGCGCCCGGATCCGCCTCCAGCCGCAGAGCGGATGGGAGGTCAACGACCCGGACCAGCTGGCCACGGTGCTGCGCACCCTGACCGGGATCCAGGAGTCCTTCAACTCCGCCCAGAGCGGCGGCAAGCGGATCTCGCTCGCGGACCTGATCGTGCTGGCCGGCGCGGCCGCCGTCGAACAGGCCGCGAAGGACGGCGGGTTCGCCGTCCAGGTCCCCTTCGCCCCGGGCCGCGTGGACGCGACGCAGGAGCAGACGGACGTGGAGTCGTTCGCCGCGCTGGAGCCGGTCGCCGACGGGTTCCGCAACTACCTCGGGAAGGGCAACCGGCTGCCGGCCGAGTACCTGCTGCTCGACCGGGCGAACCTGCTGACCCTGAGCGCCCCCGAGATGACGGCCCTGGTCGGTGGCCTGCGTGTGCTGGGGGCGAACCACCAGCAGACCCCGCTCGGTGCCTTCACCGCGACCCCCGGGTCCCTCACCAACGACTTCTTCGTCAACCTGCTCGACCTGGGTACGACGTGGTCGGCGACGTCCGAGGACGCGAACGCGTTCGAGGGCCGCGACGCCGCCACCGGCCGGGTCAAGTGGACAGGCACCCGTGCCGACCTCGTCTTCGGGTCGAACTCGGAGCTGCGCGCACTCGCGGAGGTCTACGCGAGCGACGACGCGAAGGAGAAGTTCGTGAAGGACTTCGTCGCTGCGTGGGACAAGGTGATGAACCTCGACCGGTTCGACCTCGCCTGATCCTGAGCTCCGGGCCGGCCGCGCGCGGCCGGCCCGGACGTCCCGCACCGGGAGCCCGGTCTACTGCTTCGCGTGGACGCGGCCCACGACGAGCCGGACGGCGTCGATCGTCAGGTCGGGGTCGTGCACCTGTACGTAGTGGTCGCTCCCGGTGGCCAGGAACTGCGGGGTCTGGTTCCCCAGCTCGACCAGCTTCTGCTGGACCTGGGGCCAGGCCCGCTCCAGGGTGTCAAGGAGGTCCTTCGGGGTTCCGGGCGCGGCGGCGAACGGTTCCGTCTTGCTGAGCACGGCCATGGGTACCGCCGGCAGGGGCGGCGCGGTGGTGACGGAGTCGATCGCGCCGTCGATGTCCACCCTCTCGAACGCGGGTCGCGTGTCGAAGGGGGTGCCGGGCCTGTTCAACAGCGCGCGGTACGCGGCCCAGCGCGTGCCGAAGAGGGCGCGGATGTCCGTACCGAACGCGTCGACGAAGACCAGCCCCGCGGTCTTGCGGGGGTGCCGCTGGGCGTAGAGCCGGGTGATCATCCCGCCGAAGGAGTGGCCGACCAGCACGTAGGGGCCCGGCACCCGTGCGGATGTCAGCAGCTTGTCGAGGTCGTCGGCCATCGCGGTGAGGGTGCGGATGCCGTCGAGGGGAGTGCTGCGGGTGGTGAGCGCCGGCGGCTCGGTGTACCGGACGGTCCCGGGCCGGTCGTAGACGCAGACCCGGGTGAAGGCCGCGACGCCGGGGAACACCGCCGGGGCCTTCGGTACGGGCGGCCGGGTGTCCGTGATGGTCCAGGTGTCGGAGGAGTCGTGCAGCCCGGATTCCAGGATGACGGTGGGGCTGCCGCTGCCCTTGCAGCTCAGGTAGATCTTCCGGCCGCCGCCCACCTCGACCTGGCCGGAGAAGTCGCCGGTGGCCGGTACGGATGAGGGCGCGGGCGGTGTGCCGTGCAGGGCGGAAGGACCTCCGCACCCGGGAACGGCCGCCGGCAGAGCCGCCGTCAGAAGGACGCACAGCAGCGCACTCCGGTGTCGCATCGGCTCTCCGGGTCCCTCGTCGGCGCCCCTCCCCCGATCATCCGGCACGAGGGCCCGCGGGCCCGGCATTGCCGGACCGGGAGTCGCAGCCCCTCGGCCCCGGGCGCTGGTGGCGGATACGCCATCAGGCCAACAGGGTCAGCAGCCGAGGAACGTCAAGCGGACCTGACGTCGGGGGTTGTCGCGGTTGGTGTCCACGAGGGTGACGGACTGCCAGGTTCCGAGCTCCAGCAGTCCGTCGATCACGGGCAGTGTCGCGTGGGGCGGGACGATCGCGGGAAGTACGTGGTCCCGGCCGTGGCCGGGAGAGCCGTGCCGGTGCCGCCAGCGGTCGTCGGCCGGCAGCAGGGACGCAAGGGCCTTCAGGAGATCGTCGTCGCTGCCCGCGCCCGTCTCGATGACGGCGAGCCCGGCGGTCGCGTGCGGCGTGAAGATGTTGAGCAGTCCGCTCCGGCCCCGCGCCACCTCCCCGAGGAACGACGCGCAGGCGTCGGTGAGGTCATGGACGGTCTCCCGGTCCCCGGTCGTCACGTCGATGGTGCGTGAAACGAAGGTGTCGGCCATGACCGCATCCTCGCGCCCGGGCTCCCCCAGGGCACGCACCCTCGGCCGGTGTCGGCCGACCCGGCCGGCTCACCCGCCCGGTGGTGCGGCCTCAGGCCTCGGTCAGGCCCGTGACCTCCCGTACGTGGCGCAGGCTGGGCGGGGCGAGCACCTCGTTCAACTGCTGGAAGATCTGTCGGGCGGCGACCGCGTTCCAGTCCGCCGGGAGCAGTTCGGCGGGCAGTCCGGGGTCGAGGTAGGGCAGGCGGCGCCACTGGGTGAGCATCGGGACGTAGTGGCGGAAGGCCTCGGCGCCGTCGATGGTGGGCCGTTCGGCGAGGCGTGCGGCGACGGGGGCGTAGGCCTCGGTGAAGCCGGCGTACTGCTCCTCGATCGCCGGGAAGTCCCACCAGGAGCTGACCGTGCCGGGCAGGTCGCTGAAGGCCGCGTACTCGGCGGCGAACAGGTGCACGTACTCGCTGAGCCCGAGCCGGACGAGCATGTCGCGGGCGTCCGCGAGGAGGCGGCCGGGCGCCAGCCAGACGCCCGGGGCGATGTTCCCGAAGCCCAGCCAGGTCAGCCGGGTGCGCAGCTGGTAGCGGTGGGAACGCTCCGACTCCGGTACGGAGAAGACGGCCATGGCCCAGCCGTCGCTCAGCTTCGCCGGTTCCAGGCTGCCGAAGATGCGCCGGTCGCCCTCGTCGAAGACGGGCTGCGCGCCCGGGCTGAGCCGGTACCCGGTGGCGCCCCGACGTTCCGGTTCGAGGACGCCCTTCTTCTTGAGCCGGGAGATCGCCGAACGCGCCGCCGGGGCGTCCACGTCCAGCTCGGACATCAGGGTGATCAGGTCGGCGACCGAGATCCAGCCTCCGAGGCGTCGCAGGAACGCCCCGTAGACCGTGTTGATCAACGAGCTGGGCCTGAGGGGACTGTCCGCCATGATCGCCTTCCGTCGTATGCGGTGGCGATCCTATCGACCTGGGCGAATGCGGTTCCGCCCAGGTCACGGTCCCCGGTGGCGGGTTCAGAGGTGGGCGGCCCGCTTCAGGAGGCCGAGGTCGACGAACTTGAAGTCGGTGTCGGTGCGGGCTTCGCCGTCGGCTCCGGTGGTCGCGGGGGTGTTGTGGCCGTCCTGGACGACCAGCAGGCCGTCGGGGAACCTCTTGCCCAGCGGGGCGGTCGTGACGGCGGCGCCGTCGCACTCCTGCGAGCCGTCCGGCGACCCGGGCTTCGCGGCGTCACCGATGCGGAACCCGCTGACGTAGGCGTTGCCGTGCTCGCGGTCGAAGACGGCGAAGGTGTCGTCACCCTGGCTGGAGGCGAGCAGGTAGCCGCGGCGGCCGGGCTGCTTCGGGTCGCGCCAGATGGTCAGGCCCTCGACGTCGGCGGAGACGTGCCGGCCGCCGAAGCCGGGGTCGACGCCCGCGTCGCACTCCTCGGTCCCGGGGTTCCAGGTGCCGGGCACGCCGAAGGAGCGGACCTTCTCGACGAGGCGGGCGGGGGAACGCAGGTCGGCGTCGAGCTTCCAGATGCCGACGTCCTCCTGACCCGCGTAGAGGTCTCCGGTGTCGGGGTCGACGACCATGCCCTCGACCTGGGGCCGCTCGCCCGGTTCGCCGCACGGGGTCCAGGTCTTGCCGTTCGGCAGGGTGAAGGTGGCGGGCAGGGAGGTGGTGCGGACGGTGCGGTAGCCGACCTTGCCCTGGGCGTTCGGCCGCAGTTCGGCCAGCGCGAGGTCGGTGGCGTGGCGCCGGCTGGTGACCGCGTACGAGCGGCCGCTGCGGCGGTCGGTGTACGCGGCCAGGCCGTAGGCGGTCCGCTGGTCGTTGACCTCGTCCTGGCCGCTGGAGAAGACCTGTGGGGCGGCCGTCTCGTCGGTGACGTCGACCAGCGGGGCGGTGGGCCGCTTCGGGTCGATCCGGTAGACGCGCAGCTGGTCACGGCCGCGGTCGGAGACGACGGCGACGTCGTGACGGCCGTCCGGGAAGCGCAGTCCGCTGATCAGGTCGACGTTGTTGAAGCGTCCGGGCTTGTCGCCGTCCCTCGGCGGCGCGGGCGCGGGCAGGGACTGCACCTGGCGTCCGTCCAGGTCGTAGACGCGCAGGCCGCCTTCCTTGGCGGTGGCGATGACCAGGCTGGCGTCGGGGTTAGCGGCGTTGCGCCAGATCGCCGGGTCGTCGGCGTTCGCGTTGCCGCCGGCCTCGTCGTCGAAGAGGGAGGGCGTCTCGACGGAGGCCGTCACCCGCGGCAGCGAGGGTGCGGTGCCGCCGTGGTCCGCGTGGGCGTGCGCCGGTCCGGCGACGGCCCCCAGGGCCACCATGGCCGCGACGGCCACGATCGGGGTCCGCCTGCTCGGGATCACGCGCATCTTGCCTCCTGTTGGGGTACTGGGTGGGGCCGGCCGGGTGGTGCGCCGGGGTCCTCCAAGGGGCCCGGGGAACCCCGGGATCTGCCGGCGTCCCGCGACGGGCCGCCCCCACCGTGGGCCACGTTCGGGTGACGGCCATGGAGCAGGCATGACGTGCGCATGACTGAATGGTGAAATCCGGCGGCCCCGAGGCCTCCCCAGGAGCTTCCTTAGCGGAACGTTAGATCTGCGTGGCGGACCTTGTCCGGGTACAACGGCCGCCGCATGCTCTGGACACTCCCCCATCGCCGGGGCAGTTCTGCCGTCCCTCATCAGGGACTTCTCTCTGGAGCCGCCATGTCCTCGTCCGTCGTCATGCCCGCGTCGCCGCCCGGGGACAAGCGCAGGAAGCGCCGTCTGGCCCTGGTCGGCGGCTCGCTCGGCAATCTCGTCGAGTGGTACGACTGGTTCGTCTACGCCAGCTTCGCGATCTACTTCGCCGATTCCTTCTTCCCCGGCGACAACCCCACCACCCAGCTGATGAACACGGCCGGTATCTTCGCCGTCGGCTTCCTGATGCGTCCCGTCGGCGGGTGGATCCTGGGGCGCGCAGCCGACCGGCACGGGCGCAAGAGCGCGCTCACCCTCACCGTCACCATGATGTCGGTGGCCGCCCTGCTGATCGCCGTCGCCCCGACCTACGGGCAGGCCGGGTACTTCGGCGCCTTGGTTCTGCTGCTCGCGCGGCTGCTCCAGGGGATGAGCATCGGCGGCGAGTACGCGGCCAGCGCCACCTACCTGACCGAGGCGTCGGCCCGAAACCGGCGCGGCCTGGGCTCGTCCTTCCAGTACGTCTCGATGACCTGCGGCCAGCTGCTCGGCCTGGGCATCCTGATCACCCTTCAGCACACCCTGACGACGGCTCAGTTGGAGAGCTGGGGCTGGCGGATCCCGTTCCTCGTCGGGGCGTTGTTCGCGGTGGTCGTCTTCTGGCTGCGGCGCCGGCTCCAGGAGACGGACGCCTTCAAGGAGGAGACGGCATCGGCGCCGGGCGAGGAGGCCCACGACGACAGCACGCGCGGCACGCTGAAGGCCCTGTGGCACTACCGGCGGCAGGCGGGGCTGGTCATGGCACTCACCCTCGGCGGCACCGTCGCGTACTACACCTACACCACGTACCTCACCAAGTACCTGGTCGGCAGCGCGGGCATGGAGAAGACCACCGCCACGCTCGTCAGCTTCACCGCGCTGACCCTCTTCGCCGTACTGCAGCCCTTCGCCGGCATGCTGTCGGACCGGATCGGCCGCCGGCCGCTGCTGATCACCTTCGCGGTGGGCTGCACCGTCGGCACGTACCCGATCATGACCGCCCTCGGATCGGCGTCCTCCTACTGGTCCGCGCTCGGGCTGTCCCTGCTGGCCCTGGTCATCGTCACCGGCTACACGTCCATCAACGCGGCCGTCAAGGCCGAGCTGTTCCCGACCCGGGTGCGCGCGCTGGGCGTGGCTCTGCCGTACGCGATCGCCAACGCGCTCTTCGGCGGCACGGCGGAGTACGTGGCGCTGTGGTTCAAGAACAGCGGGCACGAGAAGATGTTCTTCTGGTACGTCTCCGGGTGCGCGCTGATCTCCCTCGTCACCTACGTGCTGATGCCGGACACCCGCAATGCCGCCCTGAGCCGTGCCGAGGCCGAGGCCGACGGCGAGCGCGAGGGGGAGCCCGAGCGGGACCGGCCGGCGGCGGCTCCCGCCGAGACCGCACGCTGATCGTCCGACGCGGTGGCCCGGTGGGCGGCTCCCGTAAGCTGCTGCGCCGGGCCACGGGGATCCGGACCCGATGGCTCCGCCAGAGCGGCTCCGGCACGTCGGGGCCGCGGTCACAGGTCGCGAGGGACTGTCTATGCACGCGCTTCTCGTCGAGGACGACGACCGCATGGCCCAGGCCCTCGGCACGGCGCTCGCCCAGCGGGGGCACACCGTCCGCCGGGTCGGACGCGCCTTGGACGCCCTGCGGCACGTGCGCGAGGCCGAGTTCGTCCTGCTCGACCTGGGCCTCCCCGATCTCGACGGGTTGGAGCTGCTGCGGCGGCTGCGTACCGTCTGCGACGCGCCGCTGATCGTGGTGACGGCACGCTGCGAGGAGCGCGACATCGTCCAGGGGTTGCGGGCGGGGGCCGACGACTACGTGGTCAAGCCGTTCCGGATGGCCGAGCTGATGGCCCGGATCGACTCCGTACGACGCCGGACCGATCCGCACCCCGGCCGTCCGGACCCGGGGGACCCCGCCGCGGCCGGGTCCCGGCCCGTGCGCGCGGGCGATGTCGAGGTGGATCTCGCCGGTCGCACCGTCACGGTGGCGGGAGCCGAAGTACGGCTCACCCGACGTGAGTTCGATGTACTGGCCTTCCTGGCGGCCCGCCCGGACGAGGTGCATTCCCGCGCGGTGATCCTGGACCGGATCTGGGGCGACGTCTTCCTCGCGGCCTCCCGCTCCTTGGACGTCCATGTGGCGGGCATCCGCGCCAAGACCGGCCGCTCCGGGCTGGTACGCACCGTCCGCGGGTTCGGCTACCAGCTCGGCCTCCCGGGACCGGACGCGGGGAGCGGCGAACGGTGAGGCGCCGGCTGCTGGCGGTGCTGATGGTGCTCATGGGGGCGGCGGCGTTGCTGCTCTGCGTTCCGCTGGCCGATGCCTACGCGCGGGGGCGCACCGAGCACCTGCTCCTGCAACGGCGTTCGGAGGCCGTACGGTTCGCCGACCTCGCCGACCGGATGCGTACGCCCGCCGACCGGGCGGAGCTGGCGGCCGAGATCGGCCGCTACGCGCAGCTGTACGGAGCCGGGGTGGTGGTGGTCGACTCCGCGGGGGCGATGGTGGCACGGGCCGGGACCGGTCCGGCGGCGCAGGCCGCCACGAACGCGGCCACCGACGCCGATTCCGCCCGGGGCGGCTCCTCCGACGGGGCGGACGCGCGCCGCCGCGCACTCACCGGCCGCTCGACCGACCGGCTGCCCACCTTGCGCCCTTGGGGGCCCCGCACCGTCGTGCTGGCCGAACCGGTGGGCCGGGACGAGCGGGTGAGCGGGGCGGTCCTGCTGGCCGTGCCCACCGAGGCCGCCCGCCGGGACGTGACGGTCCGCTGGTCGCTCATCACCGCCGGGGCGTTCGGCGCCTTCGCGGCAGCCGCTCTGGTCGCGGCCGGGATCGCGCGCTGGCTGATGCGCCCGGTCCTGGACCTGGACCGGGCGGTGGAGCGGCTGACCGCCGGCAGCCTGCAGGCCCGGGCCGTGTCCGACACCGGTCCGCCGGAACTGCGCCATCTGCGGCAGCACTTCAACACGATGGCGGAGGCGATGGCCGACTCCATCGGTCGCCAGCGTGACTTCGTCGCCGATGCCTCCCACCAGCTACGCAACCCGCTGGCCACGCTGGTGCTGCAACTGGAGAACGTCGAGCCGCACATCGCACCCGGGCCGGGCCTGGCCGAGCACAGCCGCGCCCTGGACGAGGCGGAGCGCCTGGAGGAGTTGCTGGACGGCCTGCTGGCACTGGCCCGTGTGGAGTCGGCGACGGCGGAGCTGGGCGAGGAGGACGTGTCGCGGGCGGTGCGCGAGCGGGTGGCGGCCTGGACGCCGGTGTTCCACGCCGCGGGGGTGGAACTGCTGATCACCGAACTCACCGAGGGCCTTTCGGCCCGCGCCCTGCCCGACGCGGCGGGCCGGATCCTCGACGCGCTCCTCGACAACGCCGTCAAGTTCGTCCCGCGCGGTGGCCGTGTCGAGGTGCGCGCCACGCGGGCGGCGGACGCGAGCACCGTCGGGGCCGTCGTCGTACGGGTCACGGACGACGGCCCGGGCGTGCCGGAGGAGCAACTGCCTTTGCTGCTGCGCCGTTTCGCACGTTCTCCGGAACACCAGAACGTCCCCGGCAGCGGCCTGGGGCTGGCCATCGCCGACGAGATCGCCCGGATCAGCGGCGGCCGGCTCGACGTCGGCGGCCATGAGCCCCACGGCCTGGCGGTGGAACTCCGACTCCCGGCCCCTGGTCCTGTGCCTGCTCCTGCTCCTGCTCCCGGGTGACGACCTAGCCGTACACGGACCGGTAGTGGGCGACCGCGCCGGGGTGCAGCGGCACCTGACCGGTGGAGATGGCGAACCGCGGCTCCAGTCGGGCCCCTGCCGTCACCTCCCGCAACAGGTCGCGCCACCGGTCGAACACCACCTGGAGCAGGTCCCGTGCGACGCCCTGCGGTACATCGGCCCGTGCCAGCAGGTAGTTGCCGACCCCGATGGTTCCCACCGGCTCCGTCAGCCCGTACACCCCGGCCGGCAGTGTGACCGCCGTGTAGACGGGGCCGTAGCGCTCGCGGAGCGCGCCGACGTGGGCGTCGAGCGGCAGGAACCGCAGCGGCAGCTCGCGGGCCAGGTCCGCCAGGGCCGGTGTCGGCACCCCTCCGGACCAGAACAGCGCGTCGACCGAGCCCTCGCGCAGGGCGCTCACCGAGGGGGCCAGGCCCAGTTGCCGCTCGTCCGCCGCGGCTTCCGACGCGGGGGCGCCGCTCAGCCCGGTCGCCCGTAGAACCCGTTCCGCCACGACCTGTACCCCTGAGCCCGCCGCGCCTGCCGCGACCGGGCGCCCGGCGAGATCCCGCACGGAGCGCACCGGCCCGTCCGCCCGGACCAGCAGGTGCGTGTAGTTGACGTAGACCCTGGCCAGGGCCGTCGCGACGGTGGGCCGGGGGAACGGCTCCCGTCCGAGCACCGCGTCCTCGGCGGCGTCCGCCATGGCCAGGGCCAGCTCGACGGAGCCGTCGTCCAGCTTTCGCAGGTTGTCCACGCTGGCGGCGGTGCTCACCGGAACGATCTCGATCCCGCGACCGCTCGCCGCGACGGCCCGTGCGAGGGCCTGCCCGAACGCGTTGTACGGCCCGCCCTCGGGCCCCGTCGCGAGCCGTAGCCGCCGTACGGGTCCGGAACTCCCCGAGCAGCCGGCCGGCGCCCCCGCCAGGACACCGAGGCCGACACCCATCAGCCGCCGCCGGGTCACTTGTGTGCTGGTCACGGCGGAAGCCTAGGCCCTCCTGCCCGCCCCGGACGGCGGATGCCGGCAGGCCCGGGAAATTGCCGATGTCAAGCCACGAATATTCGGATCATGACGCAATTCCTACCGACGGGTTCCCTGAAGAGGGGAAATCCTTCGCACGGGAAAGCAGACTCCGATGAAGATCGTGATAATTATTGCCGCCCTGACCATCGCCACGTCTTCCAGCATCATGTACATTCAGCACCTTTCGAGGGGCGACGGAAATCGATTCATGCCCCCGATATTCCTGAACCGTGGAATCGTTCCGTCCGGGATCGACGCACTCTACGGGCTCACATTGGGTGCGAGCGTGGTTCTGCTCCACAGCGCGCTGCCACTGTGGGCGAGTCTTGCCGCCTTCTGGGCGGTGACGGTACCCGCCGTGGAATTGCTTCGCCGCCGCCACAACCACCGGATCGGAAAGATCGCCGCCTCACCCGGAGATTCCGATTCCCCCTAGGACCGGCCCGGCGCCGACACCCCACGAGCACGGAGGCGGTCGGGGCGCTGTGATCGATCCATTGACCTCGGGACCGTTCCGGGGAGGGAGGACCTGTGACGACGATGACAGCGTTCGACACCTTTGAGCGTCGAGCGTGGGCCGCACAGGCCGATGCCTACGCGGGCAGTTTCGGCAAGCTCTGCGCGTACCCGGTGCCCGGCTGCTCGACGCCGCCGGGCACCGGGCACGCGCGTGCTCGACATGGGGTCGGGTACCGGGACCGCCGCCGAAGGCGCGGGCGAGCGGGGAGCGAAGGTGACGGCGGTGGACGCCGAACCGAGATGGTCGCCGTGGCCGCCCGGACCGCACCGGCGGCCGAGGCACACCTTGCTACCCGCCCACCCTGCCGTACGCCGACGGCGCGTTCGACACGGTGATCGGCAACTTCGTCGTGAACCATGTCGCACGACCTCGGGCAGCCCTGGAGGATTTGCGCCGGGTGACCCGGCCGGGCGGGCGATCGGCCGTCACGCTCTGGGCGGCCCCGGCGGCCTCCGGGCAGACGTTGCTCGGACGAGCGGTCCAGGCGGCGGCTGTCGGCCGAGGCACACCTCACGCATCGGCTCCCGACGACGAGTTCTCTCGCCGTGCGCAGGACTTCGCCGCGCTGCCGACCAGGGCAGGTGTGCGGGACGCCGGCTGCGAGACCCTGCTGTGGGACCACCGGACGACTTCCGAGGAGTGGCGGAGCGGTCGGCCGCCGCCATCGCCACCGTCGCGCAGATCGTGCGGAGCCGATCGACCGAGGTCGTCGAGTCCGCCAAGGTTCATCTCGACACGCTGTGCCTGGAGTTCACCGACCAGGCGGGCGGGCTCGTGCTGCCCCATGCCGCGCTCCCGGCGCACGGCCGCGCCTAGGACTGGAGACGCTCGCGTGATCCGAGGACGAGGCGAGGTGCCGTGCCGGGCGTCGCGACCCGGTCAACCCAGCCGGTCACAGCACCAGGCCGACGCCTGACCCGGCACCTAGGCTCTCTCTTTCGAATTGCCGGGGCCTGCGTCGCCCGGCACCGCACCTCGCGGCGTTCTCGGAGCACCCCGGTACGTCCGGTACACGGGCGTGCCTCGGCCCCGCGGCCCCGCCCAGCGGTAGCCGGCGGAGATGCAGGGCCCCGGACAACGCGGGCCCGGCCGACAGGATCCGAAAGAGACGGCCTGGCCACGCTCCGCGCCGGAGCCGCCCCGCGTGCGGCGCCGGAACCGCCCCGCCGCGGACGCCCCCCTCCCCCGCCCCCGGTAGCGTCGCCGCCATGCGCTACCACCACGTCGACGTGTTCACCGACCGTCCCTACAGCGGCAACAGCCTCGCGGTCTTCCCCGAAGCCGATCCGCTGACCGGCGGGCAGATGCAGGCGATCACGCAGGAAATGCGGCACTTCGAGTCCGTGTTCCTGGTGCGCGACAGCTCGCCCGGGCGGCCACGCACGTGGCGGGCGCGGGTGTTCGACCTCGCGGGGGAGCTGGAGTTCGCCGGGCACCCTCTCATCGGCGCCGCCGCGGTACTGCACGCCCTCCACGGCGACGGCGACCACGAGGCCTGGACCCTGCGCCTGCCCGGCCGTCCGGTGCAGGTCTCCACCGAGCGTCGGGGCCCGGGCCGGTACGAGAGCCACCTCGACCAAGGCGCGGCCACCTTCCTGGGTAGACCCGACCCCGAGGGGCTGGCCGGCCTGTTCGCCCTCGAACCGGCCGACCTGGACCCGGACCTGCCCCCGGAGGTGGTCTCCACGGGCCTGCGGTACCTGGTGCTCCCCGTACGCGGCGACGCGCTGGCCCGCGCCCGCGTCGTCGAGGCTCTCGACGCGCCCCTGGCCCGTATCGGCGCCGAGTTCGCCTACCTGCTGGACGCCGCGGCCATGGAGGGCAGGCACTGGAGCAACGACGGGCTCCTGGAGGACGTCGCCACCGGGAGCGGAGCGGGCTGCGCCGCCGCCTATCTGCGTAGCCACGGCCGGATCGGCGCCGGGGAGCGGAGCCCGCTGCGTCAGGGCCGCTTCACCGGGCGCCCCAGCACGATGACCGTCAGCGCGGACGGCCACGGCCGGGACATCCGCCCGGTACGCGTCGGAGGCGGTGTCGCGCTCGTCGGGGAGGGACATCTGCGCGAGCTCCCGGCGTCCTGAGGCCCCGCGGCGGCTTAGAGCTCACCGCGCGATCGGGGGCACCCGGACCTACGCTGATGGTGTTGCCCGGGTCCCTCGGACGGCAGGAGACCATGCCGTGAAGCCAACCCACCTCCGGCTACGCCGGGCCTGCGTGGCTGCCGCCGCGACAGGAGCGCTCATCGCCCCGGCGGCCGCGGGCTCCGCGGCGGGGGCGTCCGCTCCCGAACGATCCACCTCCGGCTACGCGGCCGCGGCCGCGGCCCCCACCCCTCCCCCGTCCTCGGACACCGATACCGGCTTCACGCCGCTCACACCCGCGGTCGCGGCGCAACTCGACGCCGCCGTGCGTCGGGTCATGCGCGAGGCACGGGTACCGGGTGTGACGGTCGGCCTCTGGGCCCCCGGCAAGGGAAGCTACCTGCGGTCCTTCGGCGTGGCGGACAAGGCGACCGGCGCGCCGATGACTCCCGACCTCCACGTGCGCATCGGCAGTGAGACCAAGACGTTCACCGTCACCGCTCTCCTCCAGCTCGTCGACCAGGGCGAGGCGGGCCTGGACGACCCCATCGGCAGGTACGTCGCAGGGGTTCCCAACGGTGACCGGATCACCCTGCGGCAACTGGCGGGCATGCGCAGCGGGCTCTTCAACTACAGCCTGGACGAAGGCTTCGTCAAGAAGTTCGAGGCCGATCCGGAACAGTCCTTCACCCCGCAGCAGTTGCTCGACGTCTCCTTCGCGCACCCCGTGCAGTTCGAGCCGGGCGCGGAGTTCGACTACAGCAACACCAATCTGATCCTGCTCGGCCTGGTCGTGGAGAAGATCACCGGCAGGCCGCTCCACGAGGTGATCACCAAGGACGTCCTGGGACCGGCCGGGCTGCGCAGCACGGTGTTCCCCACGAGTCCGGCCCTGCCGACGCCCTACGCGCACGGCTACACCGACCAGACGGCCTCGGGCGAGGTCGAGGACGCGACCGGCTGGAACCCGTCCTGGGCCTGGGCCGCCGGAGAGATGGCCTCCGACGTCCAGGACCTGCGCAGCTGGGCCCGCACCCTCGCCACCGGCACGTTGTTGAAGCCCGCGACGCAGGCCGAACGCCTGAAGACCACCCCGATGAACATCCCGGGTGCGGGCTACGGACTCGGCATCTTCGACGTCCAGGGCTGGATCGGCCACAACGGCTCGATCCCGGGCTACGAGGTGCTGCCCGTCTACCTGCCGTCGGCACAGGCGACGATGGTCATCGTCCTGAACACCGACAGCCTGTACAAGGGGCAGGAGCCCAGCACGCTGTTCGGCGAGGCGGTGACCTCCATCGTCACCCCCGATCACGTGTATCCCGGACACAAACCGGTGGTGCCCAAGTCAGGTTGACGGCGAGGAGCAGCCGTGAGCGTGGTCATCGGTACGTGGAACCTGGAGAACCTGTGCCGCCCACTGCCCCCGGGCGGCCCACCCTCGAACCGCTGCGCCGCCAAGGACGAGGCCACCTACCAGGCGAAGCTGGAGACCTTGGCGGCCACCATCGACCACCTCGCACCGGATCTCCTCGGCGTCCAGGAGGTGGGCAGCCGTGAGGCGTTGGCCGATCTGGTCGACCGGCTCGACGGCGACTGGCACATCGCGCTCTCCACGCACCCCGACCGCCGCGGCATCCGGGTGGGGTTCCTCAGCCGCCGGCCGCTCACCGTGGTCGAGGACCGGACCGCCTTCCCGGACCACCTCCCGCCCGTCCGGGTCGAGGACGACGGAACCATGATCAGGAGGATGGGTCGTGGCGGCCTGGTCGTCCGTTGGAGTCCCGCGCCCGGCCACACCATGGGAGTGGCCGTCTGTCATCTCAAGTCGAAGCTGCTGACCTTCCCCGGCAACCGGCACAGTACGGACGACGAGCAACTGCGGGCCCGCTACGCCGCGTACGCCCTGTACCGCCGGGCCGCGGAGGCCGTCACCATGCGCTTCGTGGCCGACCAGCTGTTGCAGGGCGACGGCCGCAGGCACGAGGTGATCGTGATGGGTGACCTCAACGACGAGTTCAAGGCCGCCACGACACAGATCCTGTACGGGCCGCCCGGCTCGCAGATCGGTACCGGTGGCTTCCCGGACACCGACCTCGGCGATCCGCGCCGCCTGTGGAACCTCGCGCCACGCATCCTGGAACAGGGCGGTTTCTCCCGCGTCTTCGACGGCCAGAAGGAGCTCATCGACCACATCCTGGTGAGCCAGGCCCTGTTGCCCCGTCTGGAACGGGTCTTCACCGGCCCGGAGCGGCTGCCGACGGTGGACGGCGCGCACCCGGCCGCACCGCACGACAGCCCCTCCGACCACGCCCCGGTCCTGGCGGCGCTCGCCTACTGACCGGCTCCGCTTTCCTCGGCGGTTCCCGGTCGGCCCGCCCCTCGCGCGCGCCGACCGGAAAGGCCGGTACAGCAAGGGGAGGCTGATGGTCCTTCAGCACCGACCCACGACCTGAATCGGCCGGAATCGGCCGGGAGGAATTCCGGTCGGCCGACCGATTTCACGCCGGTGGACATTCCGGAAACAGCCGGTGAAACACAGCCGCCCGGCCGCCACCGGGCCCCGGATCGGCCGTGTTCAAAGGATGCCCGGGTCAACCGAGTCGTCCGACAGATGAGTTACTACCCAGAACACATGGAAGGTCGCTCAGAGTTCGGGTAGCTTTCTGTCACGTCGCCGCCACACCCGGGGCACAGGGCCCCATGGGACTAGCGGCACAAAGGACCCGACCCCTGTTGACGACAGCAACCGAAGTCTTCACAGTCCGGCCGTACACCCCGCATTGCCAGGTGATCAGCACCGAAGGCGATCATGCCGTCATAGGTATTTCCCCGGGGAACAGCTACTTCTCGGCCCAACGTGTCAATGACCTTGCCCACTGGGGCCTGCGCAATTTCGAGCAGGTCGATCTCATCTACACCGACATGCACGTGGCAGAGATGTACGAGGCTCTCGGCTACGGCGAGGACGAAGCACGACGCAAGGCGGTGAAGAACCTGCGCGGCGTTCGCGCCAAGGTCAACAACGCCGCCGCGGAGGCCGATCCCACCGGCGTCCGCCTGCGTGCCCGCCCGATGTCATCCCTCACCGACATTCCCGCCTACCGGGCGCTCCACCGTCACCTGACGAACCTGCTGGACACCGACCCGGAGTTCCGCAAGACCAGCAACTCACTGGTCGACGCGTTCCTCTCGTCCAAGGTCCTGAACGGGAAGGCCGCGACCACGCGGCAGCGTGACGTGTGCCTGGAGTACGTCTGCGCAGAAATGCCGCTCTTCCTCGACACGCCGGCCATTCTCGGCGTGCCGTCCTCCCTCAATTGCTACCACCAGCTCCTGCCCATGGCGGAACTGCTCTACTCACGCGGCTCGGGCCTGCGCGCTTCGCGCAACCAGGGTCACGCCATCATCACCCCCGCCGAAGGAGCTTCCGATGTCCACTGACACCCTGCTCGACTTCCCCTTCTCAGCGCGCGGCGACCAGCTCCCGCCCGAGATCGAGGAACTGCGCAGCGAGCCGGTGAAGCGGGTTCGCACGATAGCCGGCGACGAAGCCTGGCTCGTCTCCTCCTATCCGCTGGCCAAGCAGGTCCTCGAAGACCCCCGGTTCAGCCTGAAGGACACCTCGGCACCCGGTGTGCCTCGCCAGTACGCGCTGACGATCCCGCCCGAGGTCGTCAACAACATGGGCAACATCACCGGCGCGGGACTGCGCAAGGCCGTGCTCAAGGCGATCAACCCCAAGACCGACGGGCTCACCGACTGGATGCGCGCCCAGGCCACCGACCTGGTCGACAGCCTCCTGAGCCACGGGGCGCCGGTCGACCTGCGCGGCCAGTTCACCAACCCGTACGCCGAGAACCTGCACTGCCGCATCCTCGGCGTTCCCGAGTCCGACGCGCCGCGTCTCGCGGCCAGCCTCGACATCGCGTTCATGAACTCCGCCTGCCCGGTGACCGGCGCCAAGCTCAACTGGGACCGCGACATCGCCTACATGGTGGAGCGGCTCGACGACCCCACCACCACCGGCCTGATCGCCGAGCTCGCCGCGCTGCGCAACGACCCCGACTACGACCACCTGACGGACGAGATGCTCGCCACCGTGGGCGTCACGCTGTTCGGCGCGGGGGTCATCTCCACCATGGGCTTCCTGACCATGGCGATCGTCTCCCTCCTCCAGAACCCCGAGATGTGGGAGCGACTGCGCAAGGAGCCGGAGAAGATCCCGGCCGCGGTGGACGAACTCCTGCGCATCAACCTGTCGATCGCCGACGGCCTGCCCCGGCTCGCCCTGGAGGACGTCACCCTCGGCGACGTCGAGGTGAAGAAGGGCGAGCTCATGCTCGTCCTGGTCGAGGCGGCCAACACCGACCCCGATGTGTACCCCGACCCGCACGTCGCGGACATCGACCGGCCGAACGCCGGCACGCACCTCTCCTTCGGCGGCGGACAGCACTACTGCCCGGCCACCGCTCTCGGCAAGCGGCACACCGAGATCGCCATCGAGGTGCTCCTGGAGAAGATGCCCAACCTCGCCCTCGCCGTGCCGGTCGACCAGCTCGTATGGCGTACCCGCTTCATGAAGCGCATCCCGGAGCGCCTGCCCGTGCTCTGGTGAATCGAGTCGGCGCGCGGGACGACGCGCCTGCCCGATGACGGCCCCGGCCGGGGGAATTCGGCCGGGGCCGTCGCCCTGCCCTCCGACCCTGCCCTCGCAACGGCCCGCGCCCGGGACGGGGCCGCCCGCCCGCGCGCCGTAGCGGGACCTACGTGAGGAACTCCGCGGTGGTCGCCACGAATCGGTCGGCGTCGTCGAGCCAGGGGTAGTGACCCGCGCCCGGCTGTACGACGAGCGTGGCGTGGGGAAGCAGTCCGGCGAACTCGGCCACCGACCGTGGGGGGCTGTTCAGGTCGAACTCCCCCGCGAGCAGCAGCACAGGGTTTTGCCAGATGGCGAGCGCGGCGCGGGTGGCCTCCGGGTCGAAGGCGCCCTCGGCCGCGAAGAGGGCGACGGCTTCCTCGTTGTCCGGCCGGGCCGCTGCCTGGTGCCGCCGCGCCGCGGCGTCCCAACGTCCGTGGAAGAAGGGGCTGATGGCGTCCCGGTCGCTACCGGTGCCGATGCCCTCGGTGATCGCCTCCAGTGCGGTGTACGCCTCGGGGTACCAGGGCTCGCCCTTCCGTAGCCGTGCGAGCTCGCGTCGGCTCTCCCCGGTGATCTCCACGCCGACAGCCCGGGTGCCGGGGGTGATCAGGGCGAGCCTGCGGACCCGGTCGGGGTACCGGGCCACGTACCGCGCGGCGAGGTTCGCGCCGGCCGAGTGGGCGAGCAGGTCGATCCGGGCGAGGCCGAGGTGCTCGCGCAAGGCCTCGACGTCCTCGACGAGGCGGTCGCAGCGGTAGGAGGTGGTGTCCTCGGGGACCGCGGACCGGCCGGTGCCTCGCAGGTCCAAGGCGATCAGCCGGCGATGCACGGACAGACCGCCGAGGTCGCCGAGGTAGGCGGAGTCCGCCGGGCCTCCGGGGACGCAGACGAGTGGCTCGCCGCTTCCTTGGATGCGGTAGGCGAGCCGGGTTCCGTCAGGTGCGGTGAAAGTGGGCATGCCGCGGATCCTGCCAGTCATAACCTGGTTGTACAACCAGGTTATGAAGGCGGCGCGCCTCGGTGTATAACCGAGTTGTGGCAGATCGAGAGAGTGACCCAGGGACACCCGGAACCCTGACCGAGGAACAGGCCGTGCGGATGCTCGCCGGTATGAACGAGGTCATCCGCGCGGGCGAGGAGATGCGGCAGCTGCGCGCCGAGATGATCAAGTTGTTCGCCGGCTTCGGCTGGACGCAGGGCACGATCGCCCGGATCGCGGACATGAGCCAGCCGGCCGTCTCCAAGCAGGTGGCGAAGTACGCGGGCGAGGACTGCGCACCGCCGATGCGGCTCGCCCTCGACCAGTACGACACCCCCTGGCTCGAAGGGCGCCTGTGGGGGCTCGCGGAGGCGGTCGTCGAGGTCGTCGACACCTCACGCTGCGCCCGCCGCGTCGACGACCTCGCCCGGGGCCGGTGGCGCTTCACGCCCCGCACGGTGGACGAGCTGCGGCGCCTCCTCGAGGACGACCTGTCACGCCATCACGCGGAACTGCCCGCCGGCTTCCGGGCGGCGTACGACGAGATCAGCCGCGCTCTCGACGTCCCGCCCAAGGCGACGACCGGCACCCCGGCGCCGGCCACGGCCTCGGCCTCGGTCCGCCGCACCCTCGCCCACCAGCTGCAGCGCGACCGGCTCCGGGACGAGCACTGATCGGCCTGATCCTGGACCGATTCCGGCCCCTTCCGGGATCCGGCGCCGAAGGGCCGCCGTGAACTGCTGAAGTGGGTACCGCCAGCACGCCGATCCTGACAAGGGGAAGATCCTCATGCGCAGTCGAGTCCGCGGCACCCTCGCCACCAGCTTCGTCGGTACCACGGCGGCCCTCGTCGCCCTGCTCGTCCCCGGCACCGCCCACGCCGCCCCGGCGAAGCTCAGCCATGCCTCGGCCGTGAGCAAGCTGAACGCGACAGGCGGTATCGGCCTGTCCTCCAGCGGCGGCTGCAGCAACCGGAACAACAGCACGTGCACCTCGCTGGAGCAGGTCAACGCCGCCACCATCAGCGACGTCAGCGTCCTGCGCAACGCGAGCCACTGCGCGCTCACCATCACGGGCGGCACCGAGGTGGGGCACGCCTCGGGCACCTACAGCCACTGGAACGGCTACAAGATCGACTTCAGTCCGACCAGCTGTGTCAGTTCGTACGTCACCGGCAGCTTCACCCGCATCGCCGACCGCGGTGACGGCGCCGCCCGCTACCGGTCCGCCGCGGGCAACGTCTACGCCCGAGAGGGCAACCACTGGGACGTCACCTTCTGCGGCGGCAGCGCGGCCTGCACCGCCTCGGCCAGTTCCTGAGCGCCGTACGACCGCCGAACGGCAGGGCCGGGTCCGGCGCACACCCGCCGGGCCCGGCCGGGCCTCACCCTCGGACCTCCCCCAGCACCTCCCTGATCACGTGCCGGGCGTTGGTCGCCATCGTCGGATTCGTCGTGCGGTAGTAGGGCAGCGCGATCAGTGCCTGGGAGAGCATCCGCCCCCGGCCGCGGCGCCAGGTCACGTCGTCCACGTCGAGCTCCGCGCGGAAGACCGCCCGCGCATCGGCCGGCAACAGGTTCCACGCGGGGAAGAGATCGCAGGCCGGATCCCCCACCCCCATGCACCCGAAGTCGATGACCGCACTCAGCCGGCCCCCGGACACCAGCAGGTTGCCCGGCGTCAGATCGGCGTGCAGCCACACCGGGGGTCCCTCCGGTTCCGGGGCCCGCACCGCCTCCTCCCATACGGCGGCCACCCCATCGCAGTCGACGCCCTCCTCCGGGATCTGACGCAGTTGCTCGATCGCGGCCCGGGTCGGCGCGTCGAGCAGGGCGAGCGACCCGCCTCGGTAGGCCTTCGGTGCCCCCGACAGGGTCAGGCTCCTCAGCGCCGCCACGAAGCCGGCCAGGTCGCGGGCCAGTGCCACGGGCTGGCACAGGGCCCCTGCCTCGGGGTTCTCCCCCGCCAGCCACCGCAGGACCGACCACGACCAGGGGTATCCCTCGGCGGGCTCCCCGGCCCCGAGGACCTCCGGGACGGGCGTGGGCAGTCGGCGTGCCAGGCGCGGCAGCCACTCCCGCTCCATCGCCACGTCCTCGGCGCCGCCGGCCAGCATCGGCAGCCGCACGACCATGTCGTCACCCAGCCGGTACATCACATTGACCGTGCCGCCCGACGGCAGCCGCGTCACGCTCAGATCGGCCCACCGGGGGAACTGCCCGGCGATCAGCCGGCGTACGAGGTCCTCGTCGACGGGGTGCGCCCCGGCGTGCATCTGTGCAGTGGTCATGGACCACCATCCGATCTCCGACGGTCCACCAGGTCAAACCCTTTTCCCGACGCACCCGCGCGGCGCCGTTGCCCGATCGGGGTCGTGATCGTTTGGGTGGCTGACAGGACATGCGGGGCAGTCATCCACGGACGGGGCGAGTGGTCGGGGTGCGCATCACGAGAAGGACCCTTCTGCGGGCGGCTTCGACCGGCGCCCTCGCGCCGCTGCTCGGTCGCGCGCACCAGGCGTGGGCCGCGCCCGGTGGAGTCGCCCGGACCGACGCGGCCGAGGACCTGGTCAGGCTGCGCTTCACCCGGGCGACCAACGGCGCGGCCACCGCCACCGCCTCCGGGGACCGGGTCGTCGCCGAGGTGCAGGGCGTCCTCTGGTCACTGCCGCCGGACGGTTCCGCCGCGACGCCGCTGACCCCGCCCGACCTCGAACCCGGCCGTCCGGTGTTCTCCCCCGACGGCAGCCAGGTGGCGATGAGCGCCTACCGCGGCGGCGGCTTCCACATCTGGGTCATGAACGCGGACGGCTCCGGCCTGCGCCCGCTCACCGACGGCCCGTTCGACCACCGCGCACCCGCCTGGTCACCCGACGGCCGCAGCCTCGCCTTCTGTTCCGAGCGCGGCGGCGATCCGGTGGCCGGAAGTCCGTACCGGATCTGGGTCGTCACCGTCACCGGCGGCCGCCCGCGCCGGCTGACGGGACTGCCCGGGCAGGACGGTCCCGGCCAGGACGGCGCGTGGGAGGACTTCGACCCGGTCTGGTCGCCGGACGGCTCACGCGTGCTGTTCGTACGCGGTACGCCCGCCGGGGAAACCCTGACCGCCCGGACCATCGCCTCCGTGGCCGCGGACCCCGCCGCCACCGACCCGGTCCGGGTCGAGCACAGCGTCACCGACGGCAGGTTGCTGGCTCCCGCCCTTTCCCCGGCCGGACGCACCGCCTGGCTGTCCGCGGCTCCCGGCCCCCGCAAGGCCGAGAACCTCTCCCTCGTCGTCGACGGCCGGCCGGTCCCCCTCGACGGCGACCTCGCGCCCGCTCCCCCGCGCTGGATGGGCGACGACCGGCTGCTGATCACCCTCGACGGCCGGTTCCGGGTGATCCGCCCGCACGGGGGCGAGGGCGCGGGCGGCGCCGATGTCCGCGAGATCCCCCTCGACGCCACCCTCGAAGTGCCCCGCCCCCGCTATCGGGTCAAGGAGTACGTCCTGGAGGCCGACCGGAGTCTCCCCGTCCGGGGCATCCACCTGCCCGCCCTCTCCCCCGACGGCCGCAGCGTCGCCTTCGCCGCGCTGAACGCGCTGTGGGTCGTCCCCGTCACCGGCGGCGCACCCCGCAAGGTCCTCCAGGCCCCCGTCACGGCATACGTCCAGGGTCCGGTGTGGAGCCCGGACGGCCGTGCGCTGGTCTACACCGACGACCGCGACGGCCTGAACACCGTGCGCCGCCGGGAACTCGACACAGGCCGGGAGAGCGTCCTCGCCGCGGGCGGCCGCGTCTACGGGGTGCTGTCGCCGGACGGCACCCGGCTCGCCGCCCTCGACCTCGCCGGCCGACTCCTCGTCCGCGACCTCGCGACCGGGACCGAGACCCCCCTGGTCGCGGCCCTCGGCGGCGGCGGTCTGCCCGGCCCGCCCAGTTGGTCGCCCGACGGCCGCCACCTCGCCCTGTGCGACCGCAACCGGCTCAGCCGGCGCTTCCGCGAGGGCTACAACCTCATCCGGATCGTCGACACCGACACCGGGGCGGCCCACCTGCACGCGCTCGCCCCGCACACCTCGCTCGCGGACCGCTACGCGTCCGGCCCGGTCTGGTCGCCCGACGGCCGCTTCCTGGCCTGCGTCGCCGAGTCGGCCCTCTGGCTGCTTCCCGTAGCCCCCGACGGCGCCCCGACCGGGCCGGCCCGCCGCCTGACCGACGAGCCCGCCGACCATCCTTCGTGGTCCGGCGATTCCCGCACCCTGCTCCACCAGTCCGGTGCGCGGCTCCGCCTGCTCTCCCTCGACGGCGCGGGCGTACCGATCGGGGCGCCCCGGACCGTTCCCGTCTCCCTGAACTACCGGCGCCCCACCCCCGTGGGCACCGTCGTGCACGCGGGACTGCTGTGGGACGCCACCGGCTCCCCACCCCGCGCCGACGTCGACATCCTGATCGGCGGCGGCCGGATCACCGCCGTCGAACCGCACCGGTCGGGCCGCCGCGCCACCCGCACCGTGGACGCCTCCGACGGCACGGTCCTGCCGGGCCTGTGGGACTCCCACGTCCATCCGTACCCCTACACCTACGGGGCACGGCAGGGCGCGCTGCACCTCGCGTACGGGGTCACCACCGTGGTCTCGCTCGGCGGCTCCGCCTATGAACAGGCCCGGCTCCGCGAGGACATCCGGGCCGGACTGCTCGCCGCTCCCCGCATGCTGGCGGGCGGGGAGCTCCTCGACGGCTCGCGGGTCGCCTACAGCATGGGGCGCGCGCATCGCACGCCGGCGGGGTTCGCCCGCTCGCTGGCCCGGGCCGCGGCGCTGGACTGGGACTTCGTCAAGACGTACGTGCGGGCGCCGTACCCGTACATGGCCGAGGCGGCCCGGTTCGCGCACGAGCGGCTCGGGGTCCTGGCCGGCTCCCACCTGTGCGCCCCCGGTATCCGGTCCGGGCAGGACCTGACCACGCATCTGGTGGCGACCGAGCGTGCCGAGTACGGGCACGGCGCGACCCCGCGGGGGCACACGTACCAGGACACCCTGGAGGTCTACACGCACGGTGGTTTCGACCTGATCGCCACTCCCTTCACGGCCCTCCCGTCGATCGGCGCCGACCCGGCGCTCGCCGACGACGTCCGGGTGACGTCCCTGATGCCGCCGTGGGACGTGGCGGCCGTGCGGGCCGCGGCGGCCACGCCGCCGAGTGCGGAGCAGAGCCTCGCCCTGGAACGGGAGGTCGGTGTCTACCGGAGTGTCATCGCGGGCGGCGGGCGCGTGGCGCTCGGCACCGACGCGCCACTCACCCCGGTCGGCCTCCATCTCCATCTGGCCCTGCGGGCCCTGCACCGGTACGGCTTGTCGCCGGCGGAGGCGCTGACGACGGTGACGCTGACCCCGGCCCGGATGTTCGGCGTCGCGGACCGGCTCGGCACGGTCGAGCCCGGCCGGATCGCCGACCTCACCCTGATCGGGGGCCACCCCTTCACCGACTTCGACGACCTGGTCCGCGTCCGGGGAACCGTCCGCGGCGGGACGCTCCACGAACGGGGCGCCCTGGAACGGTCCTTCACCCCACCGGCCGCGGAGCATCAGGACTGGCGAACGGTCCTGGACCAGATGCTGCGCGACGGCTGCTGCACCCCGCCCCACCAGGCCGGGCACTGATCGACGGGACGGGTGGCCGTGACCGCACGCTCGCACCGGCCTGTCGATAATCCTTTGCCGAGGAGCCGATGGGCCGGCTAGATTCTCCGAGCCGGCCGATGCCGTTCGGGACCGGCACCGTCGACGAGGAGGTGTGGAGCACATGCGCAGGAGTGCCCGGCAGTTGAGTCCGCGTACCGCCCCTGGCCACTTCCTCACGACGGAGACACCTTGTCGTCTCGCATCACCCCACTGACCGACCCCGCGCACGGCCCGAACAGCCGGCGTCTTGCATGGCTGGCGTCCGACGCCGATTCCGTCCCTCTCGGAACCGCCTTTCTGCGCCTGTTCAACAGTCCCGCACAGGAGCACCTGGCCGAGCTGACCCTCCAGGTCCATCCGGCGGAGCGACGCCGGCACGTCGGCTCGCGGCTCCTCGACGCCGCCGTGGCCGCTGCCCGGGCCGATGCCCGGCGCTGCGTCATCGCGCAGGCCGAGGCCGGCTCTCCAGGCGACCGATTCCTGCCGACGCGCGGTTTCAGGAAGGTCCTCACCATGAGGTTCACGCGCTTGGCGCTTGCCGACGTGGACACCACCGCCCTCGCCCGTATCGTCGAGCATCCGCATGCCGGCTACCGGCTGATGTCGTGGGAGGGGACCGTGCCCGACGGCCTCGCCGAGACGTTCGCCGACTCGCGTCGCGCCATGGACGACATGCCCATGGACGACACCGACTACGGCACGGTGACCTGGGACGTGGACCGTGTCCGCGCCGCGGCGAAGGCGGTCGAACAGCGTGGCGACCACTTGCACACCGTCGTCGCCGTCGCCACCTGCGACGACTCGGTCGCCGGGTTCACCGAGCTGGTCGTCCCCGGCGACGGCACAGGTGATGGCCAGCACTACGGCACCGGCGTGTTGCCCGAGCACCGTGGGCACGGCCTCGCCCGATGGATGAAGGCCGAGTCGATCCGACACGCGCACGGGCGCCACCCAGGCCTCGGCGGCCTCGTGACCGACACCGCCGACAGCAACACGCACATGAGACAGGTCAACGACAGTCTCGGCTACACGCCCACGCACACGACACACCAGTACCAACTCGACCTCTAGCGGCGGACGGACGGGCCGGACCGAACATCACATCGTCCGGCCCGTCCGTCGGGCCGTGCTGTCGGTGGTGGTGACTACGCTCGCCGCTGGAGCGGGTGCGCGCCGGTCCGCGGGCCGCCGCGGGCGTCCTGCTGGACGCGGACGGGGCCCGCCGGGACGGTGCATGGGCCTACACGTACACGGACGGCGAGTTCGGGCCCCCGGGGATCAGGATCCTGATCCCGTGGCGGGCGGCCTCCGGCCGGTGGGGACGGCGCAGCTGGACTTCTCCCGCGACGAGCGGCTGCCCGAAGCACCCGTGTGGACGGCAGTGCCACGCGGCGACGGCGGGGTCACGGTGGTCCGGACGGCGAGCCTCGGGCTTTCGCCGGCCTGGAAGCTGCGCTGGCTGGTGGCGGACGCCGCGACCGAGGACGGTCCACGGTGCAAGGACCTGTACGACGCCGTGCTGCCGGCCGAGGCGGGCCGGGAGCGGATCCTCCCGGCGCCGCCGCGCCTGGCCGGCGTACGGGTGGACGAGCGGGCGTGGCAGCGCTTCCGCGCGACCCACCCCGGGATGCGTGGGTCGGCCGCCGCCTGCCCGCCCGGCTCCGCACCGCACTCGCCCCGTGCGCCGCGGCCTGAGCCCGCTCAGGCTTCGGCGGCGGCGGTCCGCAGGTCCTCGTCGAGCCGGACGAACGAGCGGTCCCGGTGACACGCGCAGGCCGGCAGACCCGCCCGGCCGACGTCCCCGCTCCAGGCTGCCTCGCCCCGCGGTCGGTGGGCGCGATGTCCACCACCGTCCCGGCCTCCGCGGGCAGTGCGGTGGTCCGGACCGTGCCGTGCACGGGGCTCCGGGCGTCGCCGTCGCGGCCCAGGGCCGTCCCCGGAACTCGCCTCGAAGGCCGCACCGGAGCGTCCGGCCGGCTGTGATCAGGGCTGGTCGTACCAGGCGAAGGCGGCGATCCGCCAACCGTCCTCGGTGCGGACGAACTGGATGGTCTTGGTCCCGGCCCCCTCGAAGGGCTTGCCGTCCAGGGTCCCGGACTTGCGGTACTCCCCGAAGCGCGAAGCGATGTCGCCCACGATCTCGGTCCGTTCGGAGGTCTCCCACTCGGAGAACTCGACGAGGCGCCCGCCGGCGGCGAGCAGCCGTCGGCGCGGCTCGATGAACTCGTCCACGGTGTAGACCGTGAACTGCGGGCCGGTCATGGTGATCACTCCGCCCGGCAGGACCAGCCGCCGGATCCGGTCCAGATCGGCGGTCTTGCCACCACGGTTGTCGAAGGCGCCGAAGAACTCGGCGGTCACCACGTCTATTTGGGCCTTGGACGACATGGCGCGACAGTAACACCGGGGCCCTCCACGGCGTGCCGCCGCAGACGTCGCTTTCGTAGGTCGCCTGCTCGGATCAGGCCGCGAGCGCTGTTGTGATCACCAGGGGCGGGGCGGCCCGCTCGGCCGACCACGCGCGGCCGGTGAAGAGGTCCGGGTCGGCCACGGTCCGGGCCTCGTCGACGGTGGGACGGTGCTGGACGACGTCCCGGAATCCCGCGCGTTCCAACAGCGGCGGGAGGGATCCGGCGGGCCACGCGTGGTTGCGTACGTCCTGCCAGGAGCCGTCGGTGCGCCGCAGCCGTACGGTCAGCTCGTCGCCCGGCGCGTACACCTCGCCCGGGTCGCCGATCCGCAGCGAGGCGTACTCCCTGCCGCCGCGGTCGGGATCGGTGGCCAGCAGGACGAACGGTGCGCCCGGCCGCAGAAGTCGGCGGATCTCGGTGAACACCCCGAGCACGGCCGCCTCGGTCGGCAGCGAGGCCAGTACGTGGTTGCACATCACCGCGTCCGCACAGGCGTCCGGCAGGTCGGTCACGCGGCCGTCCTCGACCAGGTGGTACTCGGCCACGGCGGTCGCCGAGCCGCGGGCCAGTGCCAACATCTCCGGGGAGGTGTCCACCCCCAGCACCCGCACGCCGAGCCGCCTGGCCGCCTCGTCGGCGACCTTGCCCGGACCGCATCCGTAGTCCACGAGGACCTCGCCGGCGCGGATGCGGCGGGCGAGGGCCCGGAAGACGAACGGATAGCCGAGCAGCCGGTCCGTGGCCGCGTCCACCGCCGCGAACGCCTGCGCGCCTTCCCGCCCGGACCAGGCGCCGCCGTCCTCGACGCCACCCTGCCCGCGTCCTTCCGACCTGTCGCTCACCACCCCACTATCGACCCACCGCGGTCGTACGGCGGTGGAACGACACGGGGCTCCTGCTCGTGTACGGCCGCCGGGCCGGCCGGGAGCGTCCGCGGGTGATGCCGGTGGGTGAACGCCGTGCTAGAGGTCGATCCAGTAGCGTCGCTTGGGCCCGATCAGGGTGTCGCGGACGTCCTCCAGCAGACCGCCGTTGGCCTCGATGGTGCGGGCCGACGCCTCGTTGTCCGGGTCGCAGGTCAGCAGGACCCGGTCCATGCCCAGGACGCGCGCCTCGTGCAGGACCGCCCCGAGGGCCCAGGTGGCAAGGCCCCGGCGACGTGCCGAGGGCCTGACGCTGTAGCCGATGTGGCCGCCCGCGTCGAGGAGGAAGCCGTTCAGGTAGTGCCGCAGGTCGATCGCGCCCAGGTACGTGTCGCCCTCGGCGATCCACCAGTACGTCGCGTGGACCCGGCCGTGGTCGAGCGGCAGGGTGCGGTCCGAGCAGCGGCGCAGTCGCTCCACCCAGGCCGCGAAGCCCTCCGGGGTGTCCACCTCGTCGTCGAAGCCGAGCCCACCGCTGTCCAGCTGGGCGTCGAGTCCCCCTTCCTGCTGCGCGGCGAGCCAGGAAGTGTGCAGGTGGGGGCTGGGGGTTATGAGCTCGGGCATACCTCGGACGATAACAGTCGACCGGAGGGGTCAGCCGTCTTCGGCGGGAGGGAGAACCGTGCCCGGGCGACCGTGGTGCGCCGGACGGAAGACGGACGGAAGCCGGGCGAAAGCCGGACGGAAGCCGGAGCCTAGGCGGAGCCGGTCGGGAGGGTGCGGGCGCGGGCGATGACCAGGGCGACGTCGTCGTGGTCGTCCGTGCGGCGCAGGGAGTCCAGGAGCCGGTCGCAGGTCTCCTCCAGGGGACGTCCGGTGTCGGCGAGCAGGGTCAGCAGGAGGTCGAGACGTTCGTCGATGGGCTGGTCGCGGGTCTCGACCAGACCGTCGGTGTAGAGGACGAGCTGGTCTCCGGGGTCCATGGCGATGGCCGTGGACTCGAAGGGGATGCCGCCCACGCCGAGGGGTGCGCCGGTGGGCAGGTCCAGGAGCCTGGGCCGGTGGCCGGCGCGGATGAGGACGGGGGGCAGGTGTCCGGCGAGGGCGACCCGGCACTCGGCGGCGTGCGGGTCGTAGACGACGTAGACGCACGTGGCGATGGTCTCCTCCAGTGCGGCGGTGGTGTGGTCCAGCTGGTGGAGCACCTGGGGCGGGTCGAGCGCGAGCTCGGCGAGGGTGCGGGTGGCCGTACGCAGCTGCCCCATGCTGGCGGCGGCGTTGATGCCGCTGCCCATGACGTCCCCGACCACGAGGACGGTGGTGTCCTCCGGTCCCGCGATGGCGTCGAACCAGTCGCCGCCGATCTCGCTGCTGGCCGCGGCCGGCCGGTAGCGGTAGGCCACCTCCAGGCCGGGGGTGGGCGGCGGGTGGTGGGGCAGGAGGTGGTGCTGGAGGGCGAGGGCGGTGTGGTGCGCGTTGCGGTACCAGCGGGCGTTGTCGATGCACACGGCGGCGCGGGCGGCCAGTTCACCGGCCAGCACGATGTCGTCGTCGTTGAACGGCAGCGGGTTGCGGGTGCGTTTGAGGTCGAGGGCGCCCAGCACCTCGCCGCGGGCGATGAGCGGCACGGCCAGGTAGGAGCGCAGCCCGGCGCGGCTCAGGAGGTCGGCGGCGGTGCTGTCGCGGGCTATGCGCGAGATGTCCTGGGCCTGTACGTGGGCGACGAGGACCGGGTGGCCGGTGGTCACGGACTGGGTGACCAGCCGGTCCGCGGCGTAGCGGGCGATGTCGCCGGGCGGGTCGGCGGCGCGGACGGCGTCGCTGGGGTAGGCGGCCGCGAGGGCCAGGGCGCGGAACACCGCGGGCTCGTGGGCGGAGGACCGCAGGGTCGGCCGACCTTCGAGGACGGAGTCGAGGATGTCGACGGCAGCGATGTCGGCGAGCTCGGGTACGACGACGTCGGCGAGCTCGCGGGCGGTCTGGTCGAGGTCGAGGGTGGTGCCGATGCGGACGGTGGCGTCCGCGATGAGGGCGAGACGGCGGCGGCTACGGGCGATCTCGATGGCCGCCCGGTGACTCTGGGTGACGTCCACCACCGAGGTGGCGAGGCCCAGGACCCGGCCGGTGGCGTCCTCCAGCCGGTAGTACGACACCGACCAGGCGTGTTCGGTGCGGTCTCCGCCGTGGGTACGGCCGGCGGTGAACTGTTCGAGCAGGGGCGTGCCGGTGGCCAGGACCTGGCGCATCGCCGATTCGGCGGCCTCCGCGTCGTCGAGGAAGGACAGGGCCTCGCGGACGCCCCGGCCGATGTGCTGTTCGGCGGGCAGTCCGTTGATCCGCTCCAGGGTCGGGTTCACGAGCACGTACCGCAGCTCGGTGTCCAGGACGGCGAGGCCGATCGGGGACTGGGCCACCAGGCGCGCGGACAGGGCCAGGTCGCGCTCCAGCTGGCGCAGCCGGGTCCGGTCGGTCGCGATGCCCAGCGCGTACATGTCGCCGTGCTCGTCGAGCAGCCGCATGTTGCGGAACTCCACCAGGCGCGTGGTGCCGTCCCTGCGGCGTACCGGGAAGGCGCCCGCCCAGTCGCCCGCGCCGCCCATGACACGGGCGAACAGCTCCGTGACCAGGCCCACGTGCTCCTTGGCGGCCAGCAGCCGGGCGGCGGGTTGCCCCAGCGCTTCCGCGGCCGTCCAGCCGAACAGCTGCTCGGCCTGTGGGCTCCACAGGGCGACCCGTCCTTCGGAGTCGAGGACGACCGCTGCGACGTTCAGGACGTCAAGCAGTCCGCTCGGTGGGGTGACCCCGGCAATGAGGGGTCTGAGCCCACCGGTCCCCGAACCGTCGATCGCTCCCATCGGCGACGCTCCTTCCGGCATCGTCGGCCCGACGCCGCCCGACGCCGCCCGCACCGGGGCGGGCCGAGGCGTACGGCTTCCTCTCATCGTGCCCCCGAACCCGCCCGGCAGCGTCCGGAAGGTCGCGCAGGGACCCCCACGAGCCCGCCACGTCCGCGAAACGCGTTCGCGCACACGGAACGGCGGACCGCGCAACCCCGACCTTCGGCGGGGTCCGGAGCAGCCGTCCGACCGGGGCGGCCGGACCCCCGGCCTTCCTACGGTCGCCCCATGGAATCGAACACCCGATACGGATGGACCCGACGGCTGCCGCTCGCCGCTGCGACGGCCGGGGCGGGCGCGGCGGCCGTCACCTGGGCGGCGCCCGGCGGCGCGCCGGGCACCGACACGTCGTGCGGGGCGCCTCGGCGACGGCCTACCGGTCGCTCGCCGGGAGCGTGGCACACGACTTACCGGCCTGGGCCGGGACGGCGCTGGAGGCGGCGAGCGAAGGCACCCTGCTGCTCCTGGGCCTGCTACTGCTCCTGGCGGGCCTGTCCGCCCTGCGGCGCCGTGACGTACCGGGCCTGGCCGGGGTGGCCCTGGCGGCCGCCGGAACCGTGGTCGCCTACGCGCTCAGCGAGGCGGTGAAACTCCTGGTCGACGAGGAACGGCCCTGCCGGGCCGTGGCAGGGGCTCTGGCGGTCGCACCGTGTCCCGCTCCGGGCGACTGGTCGTTCCCGAGCAATCACGCCACCCTCGCCGCCGCGCCGGCGGTCGGGGTGACCCTCGTACGCCCCCGGGGCGCGGCCCTGGCACTGCCGGTGGCGGCGGCCGCGGCCCTGCTGCGGGTCCTGGTGGGCGTGCACTATCCGCACGACGTCCTGGCGGGCGCGGCGGACGGCGGCGGTGGCGGTGCGGCGCAGTCGGCGGCGCGCGCTGCGGTGCTCCGGGGGCAGTACGCCGGCCGGGCGGGCCGGGCCGGTGGGGCGCGGCGGGGCCGCGCCGGGCCGGTGCGGGAGCTCGGCGCGAACGGCGAAGCCGTCGCCGTCGGGGCCCGCGGTGAAGGTGCCGCCGGCCAGCCGGACGCGTTCGTCCAGGCCGATGAGCCCGAGCCGGCGGGTCTCGCCGAGGGCGCCGGGAGCGTCCGGTCTCGGGGCGGAGGGCGCCTGGCGGACCGGCCCGTTGGTCACGGCGACCTCGGTCCGGCCTGCCGTATACGCCGCACACGCCGAGTCCACCGGCTCCGTCGCATCCACGGGCTCCGGCGCCTCCGACGCGTCCGGCGCGTCCGCCGTGTGCCGGACCATGACGGTGGCCCGGGAGCCGGGAGCGTGCTTGGCGATGTTCGTCAGCGCCTCCTGGACGACCCGGTACGCGGCCCGGTCGACGGCCCGCGGCGGCGCGCCGGCCGCCGGTGCGCCCTCCACCCGCAGCCGGACGTCGAGCCCCGCCCCGGCGGCCCGGTCCACCAAGGCCTCGATCGCGGCGAGCCCACTCCAGGATCCGCCCGCCGGCCCGGGTTCCGGCCCCAGCTCCGCATCCGAGGGTTCGCGCAGGACTCCGATCACCTCGCCGAGCCGGTCCACGGCCGCGCCCGCCCTGGACCGGATGTCCCGCGCGGCGGTGCGGTGCGCCTCGGGAAGGCCGGTGGCCAGTTGCAGCGCTCCCGCGGACAGGGCGATGAGGCTGAGTTCGTGGCCGAGGAGATCGTGCATGTCCTGCGCGATCCTGGTCCGTTCACGCAGTCGGGCCTGTTCGGCGAGCAGCCGCTGCTCCCGCTCCAGGCGCGCGGCCCGCTCCCACCCGGCGCGGACCAGTTCGCGGTACTGGCGCAGGAACCGGCCGGCGAACCAGGGCAGCATCGCCGCGCAGAGCAGCATCAGGACGAACCGGGTCGCCCACGCGAGCCACTCGGGCACCAGGACCACGGTGGGCACGGCTGCTACGAGCAGCACGGCCAAGGCGACCGCCGCGCTCCGGCCCGGCCCCGGTCCGCGGCCGGCGAGGTACGCGCAGAGCGCCGCCGGGATCCCCCACCACAGGTCGGTCACGCTCGCGCCGACGGCGACGACCGCCGCAATGAACAGCCCTGCGGACACGACCGGTTGCGGCATCGACGGCTTGATGATCACTGATCTCACGCACCCGACCCTACGGAAGTCCCCGGGTCGGCGGCACTGCCGGAAGTCCACCTCCGGCCCCTGCGGGAGCCCGGACTCGTCAGAGTGCGCCCATGAATCCCGGGTCGAACCCGTCGAACTGTCGCGCGGATTCCCGGCCGAAGCCCAGCAGTTCCGCCATCGGGACGGCGCGCCGGCTGGTCGCCGCCAAGTCGTGGCGGCCCTCGGCGGACCACAGCGGAGGGTAGAGCGTCAGCCCCCGGTCGCCGTGCAGTTCCGCGATCTCCTCCCGCCATCCGGTCCATCGCAGGTCGGCGTAGAACTGGTCGAGGGATCCCGACACCAGCCACGACAGCCACCCCGCGTAACCGGCGCCGAGCTCCTCCCAGCGCAGCGCGTCCGGGGCGAAGTAGACGATCTCGCCGGGTCCTCCGGGGCGGCCGTCGTCGGCGGGACGCGCGCCGTTGAGGGCGAACACCCCGCCGAGCACGTCGTACGCCACGACCAGCCCGGCATCCGGACACCAGCCGGAGTCGAAGGTCGGAGGGAAGCCGTTCGCCCGGGCGAGTCCCGGCAGTCCCCGGGATCCTTCGGCCGCGGGGCTGCCGAGGACCCGCAGCCAGCCGTCGTCCAGGAGCAGGCCGCCGCAGTGCAGTGTCACCGCGCCCAGGTAGGAGCGCGCCGTGACCTGCAGCTGCAGGAGCGAGGCCCGGGCGAGGGCGGGATCGACCGGCAGGACCACCGTCGGAAGGGCTGCCGCGCCGAGTTCCGCGCTCAGTTCGGGCCAGGCGGGACCGTCCACGTCGATCAGTTCGTTCAGCGTGCGCATCCGCGCATCGTCGCACCCGTCCCCCGGATCCCGGCGCGCAGGTCCGCAGGTGGGTCCGCCGACGCGACCGACGGGTCCGACCGGGCCGAGGACGTCGTCGGCGGCGGCTCGGCGGACGGATCGGCCGTGCCGGCGCCGGGGTCCCGACCGCGTACGCTCGGCGGATGGCGAAATACTTCGATGTTCACCCCGAGAATCCCCAGCGGCGCACGATCGACAGCGTGGTCGACATGATCCGCGGTGGGAAGCTCGTCGCGTACCCGACCGACTCCTGCTTCGCGCTCGGCTGCCAGCTGGGCAACCGCGACGGCATCAGCCGGATCCGGTCGATCCGGAACCTGGACGACCGTCACCACTTCACTCTGGTGTGTCAGAACTTCGCGCAGCTCGGCCGGTTCGTCCAGATCGACAATGACGTGTTCCGCGCCATCAAGGCGGCGACTCCCGGCAGTTACACCTTCATCCTCCCCGCGACCTCCGAGGTGCCGCGCCAGCTGCTGCACCCGAAGAAGAAGACGGTCGGAGTCCGGATTCCCGACCACGTCGTCACCCAGGCCCTGCTCGCCGAGCTGGGGGAGCCGCTGCTCTCCAGCACGCTGCTGCTGCCCGACGAGCCCGAGCCGATGACGCAGGGCTGGGAGATCAAGGAGCGGCTCGACCACGAGGTGGACGCCGTGCTGGACTCGGGTGACTGCGGTACCGAGCCGACCACCGTCATCGACTTCTCCGGCGGTGAGGTCGAGATCGTACGCCGGGGCGCGGGCGACACCTCCCGGTTCGAATAGGCACCCCTGGCCCCCGTTCACTGCGTCGACTCGGGCTTCACGTCCGCGTAGATGCCCAGGTACCGGTACGCGCCGGACTCGACCCGGTAGAGGTGACCGGTGCGGGCTCTGGTCAGGACATGGGTGTTGGAGTCGAAGGAGAGCGGCTTGGCCAGGCCTTCGTGGGCTGTCCGGAAGATCCGGCGGGTCACGCCCGCCCGGTCCCGCCCCTCCTCCCCCAGCCCGGTCAGGGCCGCGGCCAGCAGTCCCACGGCGTCATAGGCCTCGGTGGCCCAGCGGGCGGGTGCTTCCCCGTACGCGGCGCGGTGGGCGGCGACGAACTCGGCCGCCCCGGGGACGGCCTGCGGGTCGGTGAACAGGGAGCTGAACAGCCAGCCTTCGGCGGCCGGACCGGCGTCGTCGAGGAAGGCCGGTTCCATCGCGTGCTGGATGCCCATCCGCGGGCCCTGGAATCCGCCCTCGGTCAGGGCGCGGGCCATCCTGGCCGCGCGCTGCGGTGAGGTGCCAGCGTAGACGACGCCCTCGGCGCCGGCCTCGGTCAGCGCGCGTACGGCGCCTGCGAAGTCGGAGCCGCCCGCCGGGATCCGGTGGACGCTGAGCGTGCCCTCCGACGGCGGGTTCTGCTGCAGCGAGCGGACGAGCGGGAAGGCGGGCTCGCCGCCCTCGGCGTCCTCCACCAGGCCCGTGCGGCGGACGGGGCGGATCCGGGTGAAGTAGTCGATCACCGGGAGGGCGAGCTGGTCGCCGGCCGGGCGGGTGGCGACCATCGTGCGCCATTTCTCCCGGGAGGTGGCGGTCTCCGGGCTGTCGGCGGACACCAGCAGCAGCGCGAGTGCGGCCGCGTCACAGGCGACGGCCAGCTCGGGCACGGCCGCGTCCCAGGTGGGGCCGACGAGCGCGATCACCGCGGGGTCGGCGGCCAGCTCCTTGACGACCTGCGCGGCGCGCGTGGCGTCCCCGCCGTCATCGGCGATGCGCAGGGCCAGCCGGAACGCGGCGTCCGGCCGGCTGTTGTGCCGCTCCACGGCCAGTTTCATGCCGCGCTCGTGGGCCTGGCCGGTCTCTTTGCCGGGCCCGGTCAGGTCGGCCTGGAGGGCCAAGGTGTGCGTGGCTAGTTCGCGGGCGGGCGGCGTTGTCGTGCCGCGGGTCCTGCCTCGGGTGGTGAACCAGGCGACCGGTGCTCCGATGACGGCAAGGCCCGCGCCGACCCCGAGCAGCCGTCTGCGCGTGAGGCCCGGTACGGCCGCCTGTGGCGCGTCGATCCGGGTCGGTTCCGGGGCGGGCAGGTCCAACGCTCTGGTCGAACGCTCGGCGATGAGGCGGGGCAGCGGGGGCGGCAGCCAGTCCTCGCCGTCGGGGCCCGCCTCGCCGTCGCCGAGTACGAGGCGCAGCGCGTCCGGGGTCGGCCGGGCCGCCGGGTCCTTCGCCAGGCAGGCTCGCACGATGTCCAGCAACTCCGCCGGAAGGTCGGAGAGTTCGGGCTCGTCGTGGACCGTGCGGTAGACCACCGCGGCCGCGTGCCCGCCGCCGAAGGGGCCGTGCCCGGTGGCCGCGTACGCCAGGACGCAGCCGAGGGAGAAGACGTCGCTCGGGGCGCCGGCCGTCACCCCGTCCGTGCGGGCCTGCTCCGGTGCCAGGTACCCCGGGGTGCCGAGGACGGCGTCCGCGGCGGTCAGCGTGACCGCGCCTTCGGCGCGCGCGATCCCGAAGTCGATCAGTCGGGGCCCGTCCGGGGCGAGCAGGATGTTGCCCGGTTTGACGTCGCGGTGGACCAGCCCGGCGGCGTGCACCTGGGCCAAGGCCTCGGCGAGCCGCGCACCCAGGATCCGCACCGACCGGACGGGCAGCGGACCGTACCCTCCCACGGCCTCGGACAGGGCGGGGCCGGGGACGTAGGGGGTGGCCAGCCAGGGCTCGCGCGCGTGCGGGTCGGCGGCGACGACCGGGACCACCCAGCGCCCGGTCAGCTGCCCGGCGGCCTCCACCTCGCGCCGGAACCGGGCCCGGAAGTCCGGGTTCGCGGCGTGGTCGGCACGGATGACCTTGACGGCGACCAGCGTGCCGGTGGTGGAGCGGGCGAGGTACACGGTGCCCATGCCGCCCGAACCGAGCCGCCCCAACAGCCGGTTGCCGCCGATCGCGGCCGGATCGGCGGGGGTGAGGGGGCGCATGCGCGGCTATCCCGCCGCGAGTGGGAAGGCCGGGCCGACGTAGCGCATCAGGCCCCCTTCCACCTTGTGCGTGAAGTAGGTGTTGCCCTCGACCTGTCTTTTCTCGTTGAAGGTGTACTCCTTCGTCAGGCCTTGGAAGGTGCCCTGCGCGAGCGCGGTCAACAACGCGGCACGGGTCGGGCGTGGGCCGCGCGCCGCGGTGGCGACCAGCCGGTCGATGATCAGACGGGTGGCGTCGAAGGCCTCCGCGGTCCAGATGTCGGGGGCCGACCCGTACGCCGCCCGGTGGGCGCGGGTCACTTCGGCGACCTCGGGGGCCTCCGGTCCGGTGTACGGCGTGAAGAACTGCCAGCCTTCGGCGGCCGGTCCGGCCGCGGCGAGGAACTCGGGGCCTGCGATGGTGTAGTCGGCCGCCCGGGGGCCCTTGAAACCGGCGGCGGCCAGCAGCCCGGCGACCTTGGCCCCGCCGGCCGGGGTACCGGTGTAGAAGAAGCCGTCGACGCCGTGGGCGAGCAGGTCGGCGACCACCGGGGCCAGATCGGTGGTTCCGCGCGGGACGACGCGACCGTAGGAGGTGGCTTCGGGGGCGAAGATGGTGATGGTGCGGCTCACGAGCTGGGCCGCCTGCCAGGTGTCCGTGTCGCCGCCGCGGTCGCTGAGGATGCCCATCTTCCGGACGCCCTGCTTCCGGGCGAGTTGCAGGTTGACCACGGCGGCCTGGGCCGAGGAGATCGGGCAGCTCTGGAAGAAGCTGCGCCGGTCGGTGATGCTGAAGGTGGTCGCCAGGGCGGACACGGTCACGAGGGGGACGGAGGCCTCGCCGTAGAGTTCCAGGCACGGGATGACGGAGTCGTTGCCGGTGGGGCCGACCACGGCGAACAGGTCCCGGTCGGCGATGAGTCCGGTGGCGGCGGCCGCCGATCGGTCCGCCTTCCCGGCGTCGTCGGCGGTGACGACGGTGAGTGTGAAGGGCTTGTCCTTGCGGGAGTTGAAGGCGTCGACGGCCAGCCGCACCCCGCGTTCCTGGGCCTGTCCGGCGGCCTTCTGCGGACCGGAGAGGTCGGCGTGCACACCGATCACCCACCGTCGCGGCGCGTCCCCGGCGGAGTTCTTGGGCTTGTCCTGATCGCGCAGTGCCTGCCAGGCGGCGAGCCCGCCGCCGACCGCGAGCACGGCGCCGCCCGAGGCGAGGGCGAGGAACCGTCTACGGGAGGGCGCCGGAGCGGCCGTGCCGGGTGCGGGGGCGGCGTCCGGGTCGGCGACGGTTTCGTCGATGCCCGGCAGGGCGAGCAGTGCGGCGGCGCGCGCGGCGATGGTGGCGACGACCGGGTCGGGCAGCCAGTCGGTGCCCTCCCCCGGGGCGTCCTCGACCAGTGCCGCGTCCAGCTCGCTCGCGCTGGGGCGGATCTCGGGGTGTTTGGCGACGCAGGTGCGCAGCAGTGCGGTGAGTTCGGGGTCGGCGAGGACCTCGGGGCCGAAGTCGGGCTCGTCGTGGACCGTGCGGTAGAGCACCGCGTCCACGGTTCCGGTGCCGAAGGGCAGCCGTCCGGTGGCGGCGTACGCGAGGAGGCAGCCGAGCGAGAAGATGTCACCGGCCGGTTCGGCGGGGCGGCCCTCGGCCTGCTCGGGCGGGAGGAAGCCGGGGGTGCCCAGTACCGCGTCGGCGGAGGTCAGGGCGGTGTGTTCGCCGCCGCGGGCGATCCCGAAGTCGATGAGCCGGGGCCGGTCCATGCCGAGGAGGACGTTGCCGGGCTTCACGTCGCGGTGTACGAGGCCCTGCTCGTGCATCGCTCCGAGGGCCCTGGCCAGGGCCTTGCCGAGGATGCGTACGGCGCGCGGCGGGAGCGGGCCGTGGGCGGCCACGGCCTCGGCGAGGGAGGGTCCGGCGACGAAGGAGGTGGCGAGCCATGGTTCGGTGGCGTCCGGGTCGGCGCCGGTGATGCGGACGGCCCACGGGCTGTCCACCTCGGCGGCGATCTCCGCCTCGCGGCGGAAGCGGGCCCGGAAGTCGGCCTCTTCGGCGTATTCCGCGCGGATCACCTTGACCGCGGCGAGCGCGCCGTCGTCGGTCCGGCCGAGGTAGACGACGCCCATGCCGCCGGCGCCGAGGCGTCCGAGGAGCCGGTGGCCGCCGATCCGGGACGGGTCGGAGGGGTGGAGCGGCTCCATCAGCCCGCCGCCTTTCCGAGCTCCTGCTTGGCCTGGATCATCATCACGCTGGTGCCCTGGGCCACGAAGGCGGTCAGGTCGTCGTTGGTGACGCCCTTCGCGGCCTTGGCGGAGATGGCCATGGTGACGGGTCCGAACTGGGCCTGGGACCAGACGTAGGGGTAGGGGCCGCCGTCCTGGGCACTGACGTAGTCGCCGGATTCGGAGAAGGCGTCCTCGGTCCAGGCGTTCAACTGCTCGCCGAGGTAGAGGGCGCCGCCCCACAGCTTCTTGAGGTCCTCGCCCTCACGCAGCTTCTGCTCCGGGCACCGCAGCACCTCTTCCATGGCGCGGGCGGTCTCCCAGCCGGACTCCTCACGGTTGTGGTGGACGGTGACCGTGGCGCTGATCCGCACGCGGCCGCGGCCGTCCTCGGCCGGGATGTGGAAGTGGCGGGTGCTGGTGGCGAGCACGTCGTCCGGCAGGCCCTCGGTCTGCCAGACGCATGCCTCGTCGAGCACGGGCCAGCGGCCGGGATCGCTCTCGAACGGGGTGCTGCGCACGACCTGGGGCCCGAGGTCCTGTTCGCCGATGATGACGCGGCCGAGCAGACCGCGCGCCTCGGCGGCCGTCCTCGGCTGCTTGGACTCGTCGAGCGGGGGCATCGCGATGACGGTGGAAGCGCCGGGCCGGGCGGCCGGGGCACTCGCGCCGGTGCCGCCCGGGCTCGGACCGCCCGTGTCCGACGTGCCCGACGGCGCGGCCGACGTGCCCGAAGCACCGCTCGACGTGGCGGCCTTCGGCGTACCGTCGTCCGCGCACCCCGCGACGAGGAGCAAGCCCGCCACCGCACAGCCCCAGGTGCGCAGGCCGGCCTTCCCTCTGCTCTGTCCCACCAGTCCCCCCACGGCACGGATGGTACCCCGCCGTGGAGGCGCTTAACTGGCTTATGGGAAAGGCATGTTGGCACCGCTCATCCGGCTCGCTCCATCCGGCTCACTGCAGGCGGTCGAGGGTCCAGGCGGACTCGTGGCGGGTGAAGCCGATGTGCGGGTAGTAGTCGACCGCGGCCGGCGCGGCGAGCAGGACCAGCTTGGCCTCGGGCGCCTCTTCCCTCGTGACGCGGATGAGTTCGCGCCCCACGCCCTGCCCCTGGTAGGCGACGTCGACGGCGAGATCGCCCAGGTAGGTCGAGTACGCGCCGTCGGTGATCGAGCGGGCGATGCCGATGAGGTGGCCGTCCTCGGCGCGGGCGACGACAACGAGGTTGGCTCCGGCCAGCATGCGGGCGAAGCGCTCGACGTCGTGCACGGGACGGCGCTCGGCGAGGGTGGACGCACGGTAGACGCCGAGGACCTCCTCGACGTCCAGGTCGGCGCCGATGACACGCTCACACTTCCACATACCGGTGCAACTCCTCGTTCCGTTCTCCGAGTCGGCCACCCAGGCTCGGGCGGTCCGCGCGGACCCTACCCTCACGCGTAATAGTCATATCCGCCTGTTGATTATTACATGCCGGGGCGAGTGAAATACAAACCGGTCCACCGGTATGTAACACATCGCAACCGGGCATGCTCAAGGAGGCGTCCACACATGCAAAGGAGCCGCTCGTGCTCACTCAGGTTCTCAACTGGCTCCGACGACTCACCGGACGCTCCACCGGCACCCCCGAGGACGAGGCCGCGCCGCTCGGCGCCAAGGCCCCGATCTTCACCGCGAACTTCCAGTCGACCTCCCAGTGGGTGGCCGGCCGGTCCTGGGCCTATCCGAACGGCGGCCCCACCAACACCGGTGACAACAAACTCGACTACCTGGTGGCGGACCCCTCCTACAGTCGCACCGGCACCTTCCGCGCCACCCGCCGCCCGGACGGCAAGTGGAACGCCGGCCTGCTGACCACCGAGGGCAGCGAAGAGGGGTTCATGGTGCGGGCCGGTGACGTACTGGAGTCCCGGGTGCGGCTGCCCGCCGAGCTCGGGGCCTGGCCCGCGATCTGGACCTGGCGGGACGGCGGCAACGAGATCGACATCTTCGAGTACCACCCCGACAACCCCGACCTGCTCGAACTCTCCAACCACGTCAAGGGTGGCTCGCACTATTACCGGAACTCCGCCGTCGCCCGCGGGGCGTGGGTGGACCTCAAGGTCGAGTTCGGGACGCGCTCGGTGGTGTGGTGGGTCAACGGCACCCGGGTCTTCGCCGACCGGCGGGGCGTCGGGCGCAACTGGCGTGCGTACCTCATCGTCAACCTGTCCGTGTGCGCCGGCCGCTACCACCCGGCGCCCGAGGCGGGCGTCTCGCAGATGTCCTACGAGGTGGAGTACCTACGCGTCCACCGTCCCTAGTGCCGTGGCCGGAAAGGTTTGCCGGGTTGCGGCGTCCGGTGCGGTGCATCGCAAGGCGGAGGGCCACGGCTCGTACCGGACGTACTTGCGTGGTCCGACAACGCGGCGAGGTGCCGTGCCGGGCGTCGCGAACCGGTGAACCTTGCCGGTCACGGCACTAGGAGCCGCAGGCCTGGTGGCCCCACCGGCTGCCGTTCTTGGTGATCAGCTCGCCGGCCGCGTACGGCTTTCCGCAGGCGCAGCTGCCGGGGAACTTCGCCTTGATGGCCCGGGATGCGCCACCGCCGCCCGACGCGGTACCGGCGGACGTACGCTTCGCCGCCCCGCCCGACCTGCGGCGCGCGGGCGCGGCCGCCGCCGGAGCCGGTACCGGCATCTCCGGGCTGCCGAGAGCCGTACCGGCGGCCTCCTGACTGATCGCCGCGTCACTGGCGGCCTGGTCGGCGATGGCATTGAGGTGGTCGCCGTCCTCGCGGTGCGCGGGAACGTACTGGAAGGTCACGTCACGATCGGCCAGCAGTCGGTCGATCGCCTCGACGAGCTCACGGTTGGCGACCGGCTGACCGGAGGCGGTCTTCCACCCGTTGCGCTTCCAGCCCGGCAGCCACTGCGTCACGGCCTTCATGGCGTACTGGGAGTCCATCCGCACCTCGACGGGCGTGCCCGGGTCCACCGCCTCCAGCAGCCGCTGGAGGGCGGTCAGCTCCCCGATGTTGTTGGTGGCGCGCCCCAGCGGGCCGGCCTCCCAACGCTCGGGACGTCCCTGGGAGTCGGCGATGACCCAACCCCAGCCGGCAGGACCGGGATTACCTTTGGCCGCTCCGTCACAGGCGGCGATGATGCGATCAGACATCCCCCGATCATGCCTCATCCCGCGGGGCTTGCGGATCGCTCACCCCGGCAGCGCGTCCTTGGCCACCAGGTGGGAGCCCGCGTAGCAGAGTCGGTAGAGGTCGACCTGGTCCAGGAGGTTGCCGTTCGAGCGGTAGTACGCGCAGTCCGTGCCTGGGGGTGCGGGCAGCGCCCGGACGGCGTCCGGTACGTACCGGAACGGCCGCTCCGGAAGGAGCCGAGCCACCTCGCCCCGGTTCTGGCCGGGGCGGAGGGCGGCGTAGTCCACGGGGCGCAGCACGCAGGTGGTCAGCTGCTGGGCCAGGAGGACGCAGGAGACGAGGGCCACGAGCCCGAGCCCGACCGGTGCGGCGAGGGCGGCGGCGAACCGGCGGCGGGTGCTGCGCCGGGCGGCGGTGAGCCGGAGCGCCGATTCCGGGGCATCCTCGGCCTCCTGTCGGGGCTCCGCGGTGTCTCTCGGGGGCTTCGGGTTCACCTGGTCCGGGAGCGTGGCGAGGACCTCGAAGCCGCCGTCGCGCGGGGCGGCGTGCAGCGTCCCGCCGAGGAGCCGTACCCGTTCACGCAGGCCGGTCAGGCCGCGATGCCCGGCGGCTCGCCCCGCGCCGGGCGGCGGGACGGCCGGCGGTCCGGTCGCCGGCCTCGCGGTCGGCGCGGCGGAGTTGGTCACCCGTACCTCGGTCCGGTCCGCCTGTCGGGCGATGCTGACGCGGACCGCGCTGCCGGGTGCGTGCTTGATGGCGTTGGTCAGGGATTCCTGGACCACGCGGTACGCGCTGCGGTCGACGAGCGGAGGAAGGACCCGAGCCGCCCCTTCCCGCCGCAGGTGCACCATGACCCCGGACTCCCGTGTTCGGGCGACGAGTTCCTCCACCGCGGCCGCCCGGATCCACCACGAGCTGCCCGGCACGGCGGTGATCATGCTGACCACCTTCGGCGAGGACGAGTTCATCGACCGCGCCCTGCGTGGGGGCGCGAGCGGGTTCCTGCTCAAGGCGGACGACCCCAGGGAACTGCTGGCGGGTGTGCACGCGGTGGCCGCGGGCGGCGCGTACCTCTCTCCGAAGGTCGCCGCCCGGGTCGTCGCCGGACTGCGCGACGGGCGGTCGACGGGCGCCTTGGTGGCTCGGCACGCCCTGGCAGGGCTGACGGAGCGGGAGAACGACGTCCTGGCGCTGCTCGGCGTCGGGCTGTCGAATGCCGAGATCGCCGCTCGTCTGCGGCTGGTAGAGGGGACGGTGAAGGCCCACGTCAGCGCGATCCTGGGGAAGCTCGGCGTACGGAACCGGGTGGAGGCGGCGATCGCCGCGCACGAGGCGGGGCCGGCCGAAAAGGCCCGTCGGACCGGACCATGAGCCGGGTCGGCCGGTGGTGACCCGGCCGGGCGGTGAGCCGTGACGGGCGTGTGGATCAGGTGCCGGGGCCGTCGTCGGAGAGCAGCGCGCACTTCTCGAAGTTCATGCATCCGCAGTCCAGGCAGTCGGCCACGGCGTTCCGCAGGATCTGCGTCTGCTCGATGAACCGGTCCAGTTCCGGGAGCTTGCTCTCGGCGAGGGCGCGCCACTGCCGGGTGGCGCCGCGCTCGGCGTCGCCGTCGAGCAGGCCCCGGATCTCGGCCAGGGTGAAACCGGCCCGCTGGGCCATCTTGATCAGCGCGATCCGCCGTACGGTACCGGCCGGGTAGACCCGCCGACCCGCGGCCCGTTCGGCGGGCGGCAGCAGGCCGACGCTCTCGTAGTAGCGCAGGCCCGAAGCATTCATCCCCACCTGCCGAGCGAGCTCACCGATCCCGAGCTGTCGCACCCGTCACTCCCCCTTGACTTCAAGCGCGCTTGAACCATGAGTCTGACCTGGTGACTCGCGTACGGACAACTCGCCTCCTCCCCCAGGCCTATCGGCCGCTGTTCGCCCATGCCGACTTCCGGCGGTTGCTGCCCGCACTGGCGGCCTCCGACCTCGGCGACGGGATGAGCGTGGTCGCCGTGGCGTGGCTGGCCATCGAAATCGCTCCCCCGGGGCAGTCCGGGATGCTCCTGGGTGCCGCGCTCGCCGCGTACGCGCTCCCCGGGGCCGCCGGAGCCCTGCTCTTCGGACGGTGGCTGCGCCGGCTTCCCGCCGGGCGGCTGCTGGCGGCCGACAGCCGGATCCGCGCGGCGCTCCTCGGCTGTGTGCCGCTGGCCTGGGCCGCGGGGGTGCTGCACCCGGTGCTGTACGTGGCCCTGCTGGCGGGCTCGTCCGTCCTGCACGCCTGGGGGAACGCGGGCAGGTACTCCTTGCTCGCGCAGATACTTCCGCCCGACCAGCGGCTGGCCGCCAACGCGCTGGTCAGTTCCAGTGTCTCGGCCTCCATCGTGGTCGGCCCCGCCCTCGCCGGGTTCTTGGCAGCGGTGATCGGTCCGGCCTGGCTCATCGGCCTCGACGCGTTGTCCTTCGCCGTGCTCGCCGCCCAGGTCGGACGGCTGCGGGGCGCGGCGGCCGGGCGGGGCAAGGAGGACGGGGAGCCGGCGGCGGCCGCGCCGGTCGACGCCGACCGGTCGGCGGCAGGCCTGCGACTGCTGCGCAAGCAGCCCGAGCTACTCGGTGTGCTCGCCCTGACCTGGTTCTTCAACTTCCTCTACGGGCCGGCGGAGGTCGCGCTCCCGTTGCACGTCACCGACGACCTGCACGCCGGGGCGGGCCTGCTCGGGCTGTACTGGACGCTGTTCGGAGCGGGCGCGGTGCTGGGCGGCCTGGCCGCGGGCGCCCTGCGCCGGTTCCCGCTCTGGCCGGTGACCCTGGGGATCGTCGCCGGGTGGGGGCTGGCGCTCGTACCCTTCGGTCTCGGCGCGCCCGCGGTCGTCACCCTGGCCTGCTTCACCCTCGGCGGCCTGATCTACGGTCCGTTCACGGCGCTGTCCTACACCCTGTTCCAGGAGCGCACCCCGGCCGCCGCGCTGACCACGGTCCTCGCCGCCCGCAGCGCCGCCCTCCTGACCGCCGGACCGGTGGGTACCGCGCTCGGCGGCCCGCTGATCGCGCTCCTCGGCCCCCGGCAGGTGCTGGCGGCCTCCGGGCTCGCGACCGTCGCGCTCGCCGTGATCGGCGCCGCGATCCGCGTCCGGGGGCTGCGGCGCGTCAGAACCCGTCCGCCGCTGAGACGGCCGGCCTGATCCCGTCCGCAGGGGTCACCCGTTCGGGGAACCAGGGAAACGAAACAGGGCCGTGCGGCGTCGCCGCACGGCCCTGTTCTTCCCCGCGGCCCGTTCAGCGAACGGGCGGGGCGGGGAAACGGTTCTCCGGAGCCCGGCGGTCAGGCCGGGCCGTCGTCCGGGATCAGGCGGGGGTGATGTTCTCCGCCTGCGGGCCCTTCTGGCCCTGCGTGATGTCGAAGGTCACGGCCTGACCCTCCTGGAGCTCACGGTAGCCAGAGGCGTTGATCGCCGAGTAGTGGGCGAAGACGTCCGGGCCGCCGCCGTCCTGGGCGATGAAGCCGAAGCCCTTTTCCGAGTTGAACCACTTCACAGTTCCCGTAGCCATGTTCATGCCTTCCCGTTGACGTACGTCTTCCACACGGCGTGGAAGACGGAGGTGATCGCCCTGGTCCTACGGCACAACACAGCAAAACTGCCCACACCAGAAGGCACGGGCAAGGCACTTGGAACCACGACAGCTACCCGTGAAGGTACACGCCTGCACGCACTGTCACCAGGGGGAATGATCTCGCCTTCGGGGCGAGATTCAGCCCTTTCGCGCACACTCCGGGCGCGACCGCGGAGAAATGCGTCGAGCACCGCCCTCGGGATGCCGTACTGTGAGGTCTACCGACGCGGGGTGGAGCAGCTCGGTAGCTCGCTGGGCTCATAACCCAGAGGTCGCAGGTTCAAATCCTGTCCCCGCTACTGCACGGAAGGGCCCGGATCCTCATGGATCCGGGCCCTTCTGCTGCGCCGGGCCCATTTCCTCGCGTTCCGCGCGCCGCTCGGCGCGGCCGTCGGTGTCAGGGGACCCCGTAGGCCCGGGTCCGTTCACCCGGTGGAACGGTGGCGCCGCCGCTCCGCCCCGCCGTGGCCGCCACGACGATGAGTACCCCGCGCGCTTCCCCGACCCACCGCCCGTGTGACGGCACTCACACAACGATCTGTCGTCCGGTGTCGACCGGATGGGGTGCGGGGGGCGTATGCCCGGTGAGAGGGACACATGGATTCAGGAGCGATTTTTTGACCATCGAGGAGTTCGAGGAGTTCTACGCGCAAGCGGCAGGACGGCTCACAGGACAGCTCTACGTGATGCTCGGTGACCACCACGAGGCGCAGGACGTGGTGCAGGAGGCCTTCGTCAGGGGATGGGGCCGCCGGCGCCAGCTGGACCGGGACGGCAGGCCCGAGGCGTGGATCCGTACGGTCGCGTGGCGGCTCGCCGTCAGCCGCTGGCGCGGGCGTCGGCGCACCGCCGACGCATGGCAGCGGACCGCCCCGGCCGGCCACGTGGAGGGGCCCGGGCCGGAGGCGGTGGCACTCGTCGAGGCACTGCGGCAACTACCCCTGAAGCAGCGCCGGACCATGGCGCTGCACTACGTGTGCGATCTGACGGTCGAGCAGATCGCCGCCGAGACCTCGCTGTCCGCGAGCACGATCAAGACCCACCTGTCCCGGGGTCGGGTCACGCTCTCCCGCCATCTGCAGGACCCCCGCATTGAGGAGGCTCCCGATGCCTGACTCCCATGACCCGCTGCGGTCCCTGTTCCGGGAGGCGGCCTCCGCCGGGCAGGCCGCGAGCACGACCCCGCCCGTCGCCGTCATCGAACGGCGGGGCGAACGGCACCGCCGACACCGGATCATCGGCATCGCCGCCGCCTGTCTGCTGGTGCTCGCCGGATCCGGTGCCGCCGTGTCCGCGCTCCTTCCGGGGGAGCCGGTTCCGACCCTGCCCGCGACCACCCCCTCTCCCGTGGCCCCGTCCCCGACGTCCGCGCCGTCCCCGCCGTCCAACTCGACGACACCGACGTTCAACTCCGCGCCGCCGCCGCGCACCACCACATCGCCGCCGCCGAGCAACAGCATGATGCCGCCGAGCAACACGACGGCGCCGCAGGGCCATCGCACCGGGACCGTGAACCCGAGCACGTCCGCGACTTCCCCGCGGTAGGAGCCCCTCTCCTCCTCCCGCTCCACCTCCGTCCAGCTCCCCCTCCGCCCGCAGCACATCGCCCGTGGACACCGGCCCGCACCAGGGCCGGTGACTCCGCACGCCTTCAGACGGCCAGGAGATACCGATATGCCCGTTTCAACCCCCAGGCGACCGGTCGAGTTCCCCGACTCGCCCACCACCTGGCCGCCGGTGCACGAGACCGGCCGACGCCCCCGTCGCTCCCTCCCCCCGTTCCTGCGCCTCGGCCCGGGTGAGCGCGAGGTGATGTGGCTGTACCTGCTGACCCGTATCGGCATCTGGGCCACCGCCGGCGCCGTCAGCTGGCTGTTCCCCACCGACGGCGAGGCCCGTGAACCGGCCTCGCTGCTCGCGCCCTGGCAGCAGTGGGACTGGTGGTTCTACCTCCACATAGCCCAGGACGGGTACTTCCCCGGCCAGGCCGGACCCTGGACGGCCGGCTGGGACAACCGCGAGGCCTTTCTCCCCGGCCTCCCCCTCGTCCTGCGCGCCGTCCACACCGTGGTCCCCGACTGGGCCGTGGCCGGAGCGCTGATCTCGTTCGTCTCGGGAGGCGTCGCCGTCCTGGCTCTCGCCCGGATCGCCCGTCATCACCTGGCCGACCTCGAAACGGGCCGCCGTGCGGTGGCCTTCCTGCTGCTCTCGCCGTGCGCCGTGTTCCTCGCCGCCGGCTACACCGAAGCGCTGTTCCTGGCGCTGGCCCTGCCCGCGTGGCTGGCGTCGCAGCGCCAGAACTGGCCGGCCGCCGCGATACTGGCCTGCCTCGCCAGCTCGGTCCGCGTCACAGGGCTGTTCCTCGCGGCCGCCCTCGCCCTCCACTTCGTCCTCACCGCCCGTGGTCGCACCGCCTGGCGTTCGGCCCCGTGGCTCGTGCTGCCCGCCCTCGCCCCGGCGCTCTACAGCTGGTACCTGCAGACCCGGACCGGGGACTGGATGGCCTGGAAGCACTCCCAGGAACGCGGCTGGTACCGGGACTTCCACACACCGTGGGACGCCTGGGCGAACACCTGGGACGCCGCCTTCCAGCACACCCACCCCACCGGTTACGCGCTGATGTGGCAGGCGGAGCTGCTGGCCATGGTGGTCGGCGTCGTTCTGCTGGCCCTGCTGATCCGAGGCCGCCGCTGGCCCGAGGCCCTGTACATCGGCCTCACGCTGTGGGCCCTGGGCACCTCGTACTGGTACACGTCCATCCCCCGCTCCACCCTCCTGTGGTGGCCGCTGTGGATCGGCCTGGCCTCCTGGAGCCTGAAGCGCCCCCGGATACAGACCGCCTACCTCTACGTCGTGGCCCCCCTGTCCACCGCGGTCGCCATCACCTATCTCACCGGCCGCTGGGCCGGCTGAGGGTTGTCCCGCAGGTGATCTCGCTCTGCAAAGGGCGCCGTGGGCCGTGGGGTCTGCCGCTGGAGGACCCGGGTGCTGTTGGTCGTCGCTGACCGGCGCACGAACCTGACGATGCGCCGACTCGCCCCGCTGCTCGGCATCTCGAAGTCGGCGGCCGACCGCATCATCGACCGGCTCGAACTACCGGTTCCCACCGACCAACAGGTCGTCATGAACGCGGATACCCGCCTGGTCGTCGTGGTCGGTGAGCCTGCCCGGCCATCGCAACGACTGCCGGGCGCGGGAGGAGTCCGGCGCGAAGGCCGCAGTGGGCGAGACCCTCACGAGGGCCGACGGCGGCCGTCCGGGCACCGGCCTCCTCATGCCCCACCGCCGCACCCGGGCGGAGAGCTGCCGGGCTGGAAGCGCGCCGACACGCCACGCTCGGCACCGCCCGACCGCACAACCTCGCTCCCATGGGACAGCTCCCGCCGCATGGGGGACCTGAGAGGTCCCCGGGAGACGGCTCACCCCTCGCAATCCCGGAGGCGAATCAGGCGAATCAGGCGAGGCAGAACTCGTTGCCCTCGATGTCCTGCATGGTGATGCACGACTCGTTGACGGCATCGGCGCGCTGCGTCAGCACGTGCTTCCCGCCGAGCTCCATCAGCCGTGCGCATTCGGCTTCAAGTGTTGCCAGGCGCTCGTCACCTACGAGGCCGGTGCCGACCCGCACATCGAGATGCACGCGGTTCTTGGCGACCTTGCCTTCGGGAACTCGCTGGAAGAGCACGCGCGGGCCCACACCCGAGGGATCGGTGCACGCGAAGTAGACCTCATCCTCAGGCGGAAGCGAGTGGTGGTACTCCTCCCACGTGGTGAAGCCCTCCGGGACTGTCGGCACCACGTACCCCAGCACCTCGCACCAGAAGGCGGCGAGGCGCGCGGGTTCCGCGCAGTCGAAGGTCACTTGGAACTGCTTGATCGTTGACATCGACGCACGATAACAGGGGTCCCGCTCACCTCCCTGGGCGGGCGGAACCACACGTTGCCGGGAGGACGGCCCCCTGCCGTCCCCTGCTGTGTCGTGCGGTCACAGGGGTGCACCGAGGTCGGCGCCTCTCCCGAAGGGCCACACCGTGTACGCGCTCTTCGACCACTTCTGCGATCTGAGCGATCAGGCCGGCCTGCCGTGGTCGCTGCTGCGGCGGCCCCGTCGGCCCAGGTGCTGGTGTCCAATGATCACTCGGCCTGGAGCGGGCTGCATGACGCCGGTCATCGCCTGCCGCCCCGGCGCCGAGCAGCCTCAGTACGGGGCGGAGGACGAGCACGTCGTTCCATGACCGCGGCCGGATGATCAGGGCGGCCGCGACGGCCGTACCGAGGAAGGCCCGGCCGCGCCTGTCGTCGCGGGTCGCGACGGACCGGGAGGGCCGCGTCGTCGCGCCGACTGGCCCAACCCGCGCGGCGGGCGTTCCATCGAAAGGTGGGCCTTGTCCCGAGGGGCTCTTCGCGGCAGGAGATCGCCATGATCGGAGTCACGACCGCGCACCCGGGCCGGGCCCGGACGGCGCTCCTGTGCGCCACCGCCCTGCTCGGTACGGTCCTGCCGGCCGGTGGCGCGTGGGCGGCGACCGGGGCGGGCTCCGCGGCCGCCTCGTGCGTGGCGTCCCCCGAGCCGTCCGGCGGCGAAGCGAAGCAGATCCTGGACATCGCCAAGGCGGCGCAGAAGGAACTCGACCTGAACGCTGTCGTGCTGCGGGTCACGCGCGACGGGCGGGAGATCGTCACCGGGGCTCTCGGCGAGTCGATGACGGGGGTCCCGGCTACTGCGGACATGCACTTCCGGGCCGGCTCGGTGGCCATCGTCTACATGGGCATCGCCATGCTGCAACTCGTCGAGGAAGGCAAGGCCGAGCTCGACGACCCGATCTCGCGCTGGCTCCCCGACGCCCCGCACGCCGACAAGATCACCTTGCGGATGCTCGGTGCCTCCACCTCGGGCCTGCGCGATTACGTGCCGGACCCGAAGTTCCTCGCCGCCCTGTACGCCGACCCGTTCCGCCAGTGGACCCCCGACGAGCTCGTGGGCATCTCCGCCGCCCACCCGCTGCTGTACGAGCCCGGGACCAGCTGGAGCTACTCCCACGCCAACTTCGTGCTCCTCGGGCAGGCCCTGGAGAAGATCTCCGGCATGCCGCTGGCCAAGGTGATGGAGCGGCAGATCACAGGGCCCGCCGGGCTGGACAACACCCTCAACAGCTTCACGCCCCAGATCGAGGAGCCCGTCCTGCACTCGTTCGACGCGGAGCGCGGCAAGTACGAGGAGTCCACCTACTGGAATCCGTCCTGGACCACGGCCCCCGGCGCCGTCCTGAACACCCACATCTGCGACCTGGCCCGTTCGGCCGAGGTGGTGGGTACGGGGGAACTCCTCTCGCCGCAGAGCTTCAAGGTCCAGCTCGACCCGGGCACGGTGGGTCTGGGCGGCAACACCCCCGGCTGCGCGCCCAAGGACTGCTTCCGCCAGCTCCCGGCCCGACACTTCGGCTACGGGGTGATCGTCCAGAACGGCTGGATCCAGTCGAACCCGTCCTTCGCTGGATACGCGGCCATCCAGGCCTACCTCCCGAGCGAGCACCTGGCCATCGCGGTGTCCACGACGGTGGGCCCGAAGGGCCCCGAGACCAACACGGCGCAGACCATCGCCGCCCGCATCGCCGCGGTCCTCGCGCCCGAGAACTCCCTGACGGGATGATCACCCGTCCCCGGCCCCGTCCCCCGTCCTACTCGTCCTCACACCGGCGCAGCTGTTCCGACAGGTTCGCAACGGATGCCTCCGCGCAGGACAGGACGATCACGAGCCTGCTGAGATCGACGCCGTCGAGAGGCCTGGTGTGGGACCATCGCCGCCCTGCCCTCAACAGGGTCCTGAAGAGCAACTGTTGTCCGGCGGTATCGCCCGGCAGTATCTCGTCCGCGGCCTCGATGATGAGGACGTAGTGCTCTGCGGGCAGCCAGTGCAGATCGCGCAGACAGTCGAAGAGGGCGTTCCAGTTCCACCCGAAGTAGTCCGGCAGCCTGAGCCCGTCGTAGAACTGCAGGAAGACCGCGTCCGCGTCCCCCATCTCACGGCCGTCGAGGCGCACCACGTACGTCGTGCCGGTCCTGGGCAGCAACAGGTCCACAGGCATGGCGCCTTGCTCCGCGACAACATGCGTCCAGGGCGCGATCTGCACACCCTCACCTCCCCCACCGCCGGCGCGGTCCGAGCCGCAGCCCAGATCGTCTCATTCGGATCGTGGGCGTCCGAGCCCGCCAGGTACGGTCCCGGGCAGTGCGGGCCCGACCGGGTCCGCACAAGTGGGCCCGAGTCCGAAAATGGAGGCGACCGACGACGCAGGGGCCGAGCTCTGGTACTCCTATCCCCTGGTCGGCGACGACCTGGAGGCCGAGGTACGGCTCGCCCGCCCGGTCGGTGGGGACGAGGGTCTCCGTGCACGTCCACGGGATCGCGACGGCCGAACCGGAGCTCCGGGCGGACACCTTGCTGACCGCCTTCGCGCAGGGATGAGCCCGAAGCGGGGCGCCGAGGGGTAGGACCCCCGCGTGACATCGGACCGGTGGCCCGCCGCGATCGCAGTCGTGCGGCATGATCTGGATCATGACGCATCCCTCCCTGCCGACCACCGAGTCGGCCGTCGTCGCAATACGGGCCGTCGCGGCCGAGTACCGGCTGACCGTGGCCGTCACCGACGACATCGGCGCCGACCGGACGTCGCGGCGGACCTCCGCGGCCCCCTTCGCCGTCGTCGACCCCGACGGGTCCCTGCCGCACGAGGCCTTCGTCGAGCTCGGCGGCAGCCCCGCCGTCAGCGTGCAGATCTTCCCCGAGGACGACGCGAAGATCACCGTCGACGGGGTGGAGTTCCACGACGTCCCCCGGGACTCCGTCCCGGCGTTCCTGCGGTCCCTCTACGGCGGACTGGCCTTTGTGAAGGGCCGGTTCTTCCCGCCCGGCTACTGGCTCCACGTCCCCCTGCCGGGCGATGTGACGTACCGGGAGAGCGTCGGGGGCCCCTCGCTCACGCCCTGGCTCTCCGGCCGCGTCCGCGCCTGAGGCGCCACCGCCGCACCGCGACGACCGCACCGGAGCGGGGCCGTTCCCCGCAGGCAGCACGCCTGCGGGGAACGGGCCCCCGACCGGTCACCGGGCGCGCATACTCGGAGCATGGCCGACACCACCACCGTCGAGGTCGACACCGAAGTGCGCGACCGCCTCGCCGCGCTCGCCGCTGACCGCGGACTGAGCCTGCGCGCGTACCTCGCCGAACTCGCCACAGCCCAGGAGAACGAGGCCGCGCTCGCCCGGGCCGCGCGCGCCTTCGAGAGGGCGTTGGAGCGGCCCGGCTTCCGCGAGGGCTTCGCCCGTGACTTCGGCCGCCTGGCGTCCCGCGACTGATCCGGCGGGCGGCCCGTGCGGCCGCCGACGGGCCGGGTTCGTGAAACGTACCTATGCTCGGAGAAGGGGCTGCCCCGAGCGCTGGAGGACGGCTGTCATGACCGAGGCGAGCGACGCGGCCCAGGTGGACCGCACCCTGAAGGCCCGGCACCGCGCGATGTGGGCGTTGGGCGACTACCAGTCGGTGGCCTCCCACGTCATTCCGCAGCTGGGGGCCGTGCTGGTGAAGGAGTGCGGCGTCCAGCGCGGCGACCGGGTGCTCGACGTCGCCGCGGGTTCGGGCAATGCCGCCATTCCGGCCGCCCTGGCCGGGGCCGATGTGGTGGCGTCCGACCTCACTCCCGAGCTGCTGGAGATCGGCCGGCACCTGGCCGCCGTACGCGGGGCCACGTTGGAGTGGCGGGAGGCGGACGCCGAGCACCTGCCTTTCGCCGACGGCGAGTTCGATGTCGTGATGTCCTGCGTCGGCGTCATGTTCGCCCCGCACCACCGGCCCGCCGCCGAGGAGATGCTGCGCGTCTGCCGCGCCGGCGGTACCGTCGGGCTGATCAACTGGACCCCGCAGGGTTTCGTGGGCCGAATGTTCGCCACGATGAAGCCGTACGCGCCCCCGCCGCCGCCGGGAGCCCAGCCGCCCCCGCTGTGGGGGGACGAGGAACACGTGCACGAGTTGCTCGGCGACGCGGTCACCGACGTGGTCTCGAGCCGCCGGACGGTGCGCGTGGACCGCTTCACGGGGCCCACGGACTTCCGGGAGTTCTTCAAGGCCTGCTACGGGCCGACCGTCGCCGTCTACCGTGCCGTCGCCGATGATCCGGACCGGGTCGCCGAGCTGGACGCGGCCCTCGACGCCCTCGCCGCCGAGCACACGGTGGACGGTGTCATGGAGTGGGAGTACCTGCTGCTGACGGCCCACCGCCGGAGCTGACCGCGGGCGAACGACACCCCGCGCCGCCCACCTCGCGCGCCGCCCACATCACGCCGACATCATCGAGCCCCACCGGTCAGTCGAGCACCGGGTGCACCTCCGGGTGGGCGTCCCACCACTCCTTGTGGAAGGGGTTGTTGTCCACGTTGGCCAGGTAGGCGCGGGCCGCGGCCCGGTAGAGCAGTTCCGCCTGCCCCGCCGAGAGCGCGGCCCGGCTCCAGGCGAGGCGGATGCGGCCGATGATGGGGGTGCCGACGAGCGGGCGCATCACCGTACCCTCGCCCGACGGGGCCGTCGGCTGGCTCAGCGCCACGGCGCGACCGGCGGCGATCAGGTCGTGCTGCATCTTGCGGTCGGTGATGCGGTAGCGCAGTGAGGGGCTGAATCCGGCCTTCGCGCAGGCGGTGACGAGCGCCTCGGGGCCACCGTCGTCGTCCTCCACGAGTGTCATCCACGACTCCCCGGCCAGGTCGGCCAGTTCGATGCGGTCCTTGCCCGCGAGCGGGTGCCGGGCGGACAGCCGGATGCAGAACGGCTCCTTGGGGATCAGTGTCCTGGCCAGGGTTCCTTCCGGCAGCGGCACCTCGTGGCCGTTGACCTCCCCGTACACGATGGCGTCGTAGCGTCCGGCGCCGAGCAGTCGCGCCAGCACGGTGACCGAATCCTCCAGGTCCACGGCTATCTCCCGGCCTGACATGGACAGGTCGGTCTGGGCGAGCAGGCCGTCGAGCAGGACGAGCATGATGCAGCCCAACCTCAGCGGGCCGCCGGTCGACATGGCGCGTGCCTGCGCTCCCAGGGCGTCCATCTCGCTGAGTACGCGACGCGCCTTGGCCAGCACGAACTGCCCCAGGGCGGTGGGTTCCACCCCACTGCGGCCCCGTACGAAGAGCTCGCCCCCGGTGACCCGTTCGATGCGGCGCAGCTGGGCGGAGAGTGCGGGTTGGGACACTCCGAGCCGCCGCGCCGCGCCCCCCAGGCTGCCCGCCTCCGCGATCCGGCAGACGGCTTGCAGATGCCTCAACTCCAGCTGCATCCGGGCAGCGTACGAGTCGGGCCGTCGCGGCACCATAACGCGGGCCTTATGCCTCACGAGATGTCCCAATCTCGTCATGTTCACGCTCATACTCGGCCGCGAACGACACTCATCCCCGACCCCCCACGATCGGAGTGGACGTTGCATCCCAGCAGATGGACGGCGGCCGTGGCAGCGATGGCGCTGACCGCGAGCCTCGCCGGCGCTCTGGCCGGGACGGCATCGGCGGCGCAGCAGGCGCAGCCCACCCCGTCCCAGAAGGACACACCCGCGGCACGTGCGGTCGCGGCCGCCGACCAGGCCGTCGACAGCGGCCTGGACTCCCTGGTCAACTCCTCCCAGGAACAGTACGAACGACGACTCGTCACCCCTTGGGTGAAGGACCTCTACTCCGTCTCGTACGAGCGCAACTACCGCGGCCTGCCGGTCGTCGGCGGCGACGCGGTCGTGCTCGCGGACGGTACCGGCAAGGTACGCGCCCTCCAGTCCGCCTCCTCCGTGCGCATCGACGTCTCCACCCAAGCGTCGGTCTCCGCGAAGGACGCCGAGTCCACCTCGCGGGCGAAGCTGGTCTCGGTCGACAAGGTCGAGAGCAGCCGGCTCGTGGTCCGCCTCAAGGACGACAAGCCGGTGCTGGCGTGGGAGACCGTGCTGAGCGGCCGTACCAGGACCGCGCCCAGCAGGCTGCACGTCTTCGTGAACGCGCGGACCGGCGCCTTCGTCGACAGCTACGACGAGGTGGTCGCGGGTACCGGTAACAGCAAGTGGAACGGGCCGGGCCCGGTCACCATCGACACCACCGCCTCGGGCTCCACGTACACGCTGCGCGACCCGGTCCGGACCGGCCTGAGCTGCGCCGACTACAGCACCGGCACGGTCTTCTCGAAGTCCTCCGACTCCTGGGGCACCGGCAACCCCACGAGCAAGGAGACCGGCTGCGTCGACCTGATGTTCGCGGCGCAGAAGCAGTGGGACATGCTCTCCCAGTGGCTGGGCCGCAACGGCGTCAGCGGCAACGGCCGCAGCTTCCCCGCCAAGGTGGGCCTGAGCGATCTCAACGCCTACTGGGACGGCAGTTCGGTCACCATCGGGCGCAACAGCGCCAACGAGTGGATCGCCGGCATCGACGTGGTGGCCCACGAGTACGGGCACGCCATCGACTCCAACACCCCGGGCGGCACCAGCGGCCAGGAGTCCGGGCTCGGTGAGGCCACCGGCGACATCTTCGGCGCGCTGACCGAGGCCTTCGCCAACGAGCCGGCCCCCTACGACACCCCGGACTACACGGTCGGCGAGGTCATCAACCTCCAGGGCCGGGGTCCGATCCGGAACATGTACAACCCGCCGGCGGTCAACAACGACCCGGCCTGCTACAGTTCCGCGATACCCGGCACCGAGGTGCACGCGGCAGCCGGCCCGCTGAACCACTGGTTCTACCTGCTGGCCGAGGGCACCAGCCCCGGCGGCGGCAAGCCGAACAGCAGCACCTGCAACGGCACCTCGCTCACCGGTGTCGGAGTGCAGAACGCCGGCAAGATCTTCTACGGCGGCATGCTGCTCAAGACCAGCAGCATGTCGTACAAGAAGTACCGTACGGCGACGCTGAGTTCGGCCAAGTCGCTGGACGCCACCTGTGACCTCTTCAACAAGACCAAGGCCGCCTGGGACGGCATCAGCGTACCCGCCCAGAGCGCCGATCCGACCTGTACCCCGAGCGGCCAGAACAACGACTTCTCGATGTCGCTGAGCCCGTCCTCGGGCACCGTCCAGCAGGGCGGTTCCGTCACCACCACGGTCGGCACCACGATCACCACGGGCAACGCCCAGTCGGTGACGCTGACCGCCTCCGGCCTGCCGGCCGGGGTGAGCGCCACCTTCAACCCGGCCTCCGTGCAGTCCGGCCAGTCCTCGACGCTGACCCTGACCGCCACCGCCAACGCGGCCCCCGGTGCCTCCACGGTCGTCGTCAAGGGCCAGGGCGCGAGCCTTTCCCACACCGTCGACTACGCGCTCAACGTGGGTGGGACCCAACCCGGCAACGACCCGCCGGACATCAACGTCGCCGACGTGCAGGCGCACCTGACCCAGTTCAACACCATCGCGAGCCAGAACGGCGGCCACCGCCGGGCGGGCAGCGCCGGCTACACCCAGTCGCTGGCGTACGTGAAGGGCAAGCTGCAGGCGGCCGGTTACACCGTCACCGAGCAGAGCTGCACCTCCTGCACCTACCCGTCGAACAACCTGATCGCCGACTGGCCGGGCGGCCCCGCCGACCAGACGGTCATGTTCGGCGCCCACCTCGACAGCGTCTCGGCCGGCCCCGGCATCAACGACAACGGCTCGGGCTCCGCGACGCTGCTGGAGAACGCCCTGGTCCTCGCCCAGAAGAACCCGACGATGACCAAGCACGTGCGCTTCGCCTGGTGGACCGACGAGGAGCAGGGCCTCAACGGCTCCGAGTTCTACGTCAACCAGCTGAGCAGCGCCCAGCGCAGCGCCATCAAGGGCTACTACAACTTCGACATGGTCGGCTCCACCAACGGTGGCTACTTCATCAACAACGTCAACTCCACCACCGCCGCCCCGCTGAAGGCGTACTGGACCTCGCTGAACCTGGCGCCCGAGGAGAACACCGAGGGCCAGGGCCGCAGCGACGACTACTCCTTCCAGCAGGCCGGCATCCCCACCTCCGGCTACGCGGCCGGTGCCAGCGCCCGCAAGACCTCGGCGCAGGCCACGAAGTGGGGCGGCACGGCCAACGCCGCCTACGACTCCTGCTACCACAGCTCCTGCGACACCACGAACAACATCAACGCCACGGTGCTGAACCGCAGTGCCGACGGTGTCGCCTACGCCGTCTGGAAGCAGGCGGTCGGCGGTGAGACCCCCGCGCAGGACTTCTCCGTCTCCGTCAGCCCGTCCGCGGGCAGCGCGGCCCCCGGCGGTTCCACCTCCGCCACGGTCAACACCGCCACCGTGAGCGGCGCCGCCCAGACCGTCGCGCTCGCCGTCTCCGGCGCGCCCGCCGGTGTCACCGCGACGCTCAGCCCGACGTCCGTCCAGTCCGGCAGCTCCTCGGCGCTGTCGGTCCAGGTCGGCGCGAGCACGGCGCCCGGCACCTACACCCTGACGGTCACCGGCTCGGGCACCGTCAGCCACACCAGCACCTACTCGCTCACCGTCACCGGTGGCGGCAGCTGCACCCCGCGCCAGCTCGTGGCCAACGGCGGCTTCGAGAACGGCTCCAGCCCGTGGAGCGCGACCACCGGCGTCATCACCAACCAGTCCGGTCAGGCCCCGCACGGCGGCAGCTACAAGGCGTGGCTGGCCGGGTACGGGTCCACCCACACGGACAGCGCCTCCCAGACGCTGACCATCCCGTCGGGCTGCTCCACGTACCGGCTCGGCTTCTTCCTCCACATCGACACGGACGAGGACGAGAGCGTCGTCTACGACCGGTTCACCGTCTCGGTGGCCGGCCAGACCCTGGAGACCCTCTCCAACCTGAACGCGAACTCCGGCTATGCGGAGAAGTCCTACAACCTCTCGCAGTTCGCCGGCCAGACCGTCACCCTGAAGTTCACCGGCACGGAGGACCAGTCCCTGCAGACCTCCTTCGTCGTGGACGACGTCACCCTCCAGGTGAGCTGACGCCCGCCTGAGCACCGACCGCTTCGAGCCCGGCCCGGTCCCCGCACCACGGGGGCCGGGCCGGGCCCGTCGCCTCCCCTACCGTGCGTGCGCGGACCGTGCGGCACCGAGCGCGGCGACGGACCGGCCCGCCACCGGGAGCGCTCCGGCACAGGTGGTGACACGGGACCGTCCGTCTCCCCCGTCAGTGCTTGCCGCGGCCCTGCTCGGGGGCGATCATGGCGATCAGCCCGTAGTCCAGCTCCGCACCGTCGACGAGCAGGGCCTCGACCGTGCGCGTGCTCGGGTCGATGTCGGCCTCCACGCCCTGCCCTCGGTAGCGGGGGTAGCCGGAGGCGCCTGTCTCGCCGGTCGCCTCGACCGTGGCCACCCGCAGGGCCCGGTCGGCCGCGGACTCGCCGCGCAGGTTCTCGATGTGCTCGGGCACCAGCAGGATCTCGAAGCGCTGCGGCTCTGTGCTCATGGATCGAAGCTACCGGATGAGGTGCCCCGGAGCGGGCGTGCACACGCCCCGCCTCGTAGGCTCTGCGGGACCCCCACCGGATGAAGAGGAACGACATGAGTGGCGACACCCCGAGCAGGATCCTCCTCGTGGCGAGGGAGACCACCCTCAAGGGCCTGCTGGAGCGCCTCCTCGTGTCCCGGGGATTCGCCGTGGTCGACGGCGGCACCGGCGTGGACACCGTCTCCCTGCTGGGCAGTGCCGGACCGATCGATCTGGTGATCTGCGAGCGCACCGGGCCGGGTCTGGACGAGGTGGCGCTGTTCGAGGAGATCCGCCGGCACCCCGATCACGGCAGGGTGCCGATCCTCGCGCTGCCGCCCGCCGATCCCGAGTGCACGGTGCACGCGCTGGAGGCCGGTGTGAGCGACTGTCTCGCCAAGCCGTTCCATCCCACGGAGTTCATGGCCCGCGTCGAGCGGCTGGCCCGGCCGGCCACGGCCTGATTCCGCTCTTCGGGCTCCGGCCGGTCGTCCGGATCCGGCCGGTCCGGGCCGGGGAGCGCGATTGGCCGGAGATCGCCCTGGTCCGGCCCGCTCAGTGTTCCTACGATTCGGTCACCCGGTCTTCACCGACCGGGACTTGTCAGGGGCATGCCCAGATTCCCCTTCCTGGGCCTACCCCGTTCCACCCTGCACACCGGTCTGTGACGACCCGGCCCCGCTCTGGCCGGCCGCACCCCCCACCCTCCGGCACGCGGGCACCCCCGCCTGCGCGCCGCCCGGTACCGAAGCAGTGGAATGGAGAACCATGTCCGGCGGATTCCTCGTGAGCGGCGCGATCGGCGCCCTGCTCACCGCCACCCTCCCCACCCACGCCACCCCCTCCACCATCGTGGACCCGCCGCCCGACCGGATCGTGATCGAAGTCGCCACGGTCAACGGATCCGGGTGTCCCAAGGACACCGCGGAGGTCGCCGTGTCCCAGGACAACACCGCCTTCACCGTCACCTACAGCCAGTACCTCGCCCAGGTCGGCGGCGGCGCCCCGCCCACGGCCGCGCGCAAGAACTGCCAGCTCAGCCTGATCGTGCACGTGCCCAGCGGCTTCACCTACGCGATCGCCAGCGCCGACTACCGGGGCTACGCCTCGCTGGCGTCGGGCGCCAAGGCCACCGAGAAGGCCTCGTACTACTTCCAGGGCTCACCGGACACGGCCGCGCGCACCCACAACTTCAGCGGCCCGCAGGAGGACAACTGGCAGGCCACGGATGTGACCGACTGGGCCCAACTGGTCTGGGCGCCGTGCGGGGTGCAGCGGAACTTCAACATCAACACCGAGCTGCGCGTGACCAGAGGCACCTCGTCCCCCTCGTCGACCAGCTACATGACGATGGACTCCACCGACGGCAGCATCAACACCATCTATCACCTGGCCTGGAAGGAGTGCCCCGGCAAGTGATCCACCCCGCTCCCGGCCGCCTCCCGCTGCGCGTGCTCGCGCAGCGGGGGGCGGTAGCCCCGGTCGCGGACCAGGCGGGCGGTGAGCTCGGTGAAGGCCCGGGCCGCGGCGCTCTCGTACGCGCTCTCCCGGCGCAGCAGGGTCACCGTCCGGGACGGGAGGGCCGGGTCCAGCGGTACGGGGCGCAGGTACGGGTGGTCGTCCGTGACGGCGTCGGGCAGGACGGTGGCCAGCGTGGTGCGCCGGACGATCTCGGTGAGCGCCTGGACGGAGTTCGCCTCGACCGCGATGTGCGGCCGGACCCCGTGGGCGGCGAGATAGGCGTCGACGTGCTCGCGGGTGGCGAAGTCCCCGCTGAGCAGTGCCAGTCGGCGGGCCGCGAGGTCTCCCACGGGTAGCGGGCCGGGGTCTGCGCCGGCGGCGGTGACCAGCCCCAGGGTCTCGGTGAAGAGCGCGGTCGCCGCGATCCCGGGCAGGTGCGGCCCCGCGAAGGCGAGACCGAGCTCGTGCTCGTCGGCGAGCAGCCCGGCCTCGATCCGGTCCTGGGGCATCTCCCGGACCTCCAGGGTGATGCCGGGGTGGGCGGTGTGGAGCGCGGCGACGAGCGGGCCGACGAGGTACGCGGTGAAGGTCGGGGTCAGCGCGAGACGCAGGTGACCGCGGGAGAGGTCGGCCAGGTCCAGGACGGCGCGCTCGGCCGCGGCCAGGTCCCGTAGGGCGCCGCGCGCGTAGTGGACGTACGTCGCCCCCGCGTCGGTGAGCCGCACGGCGCGCCCGGTCCGGTCCAACAGCTGCACGCCGACGGTGCGTTCGAGCTGCTTCACCTGCTGGGACAGGGTGGGCTGGGAGATCCGCAGTTCTTCGGCGGCGCGAGTGAAGCTGCCGTGTTCGGCCACGGCGATCAGATAGCGCAGGTGACGCAGTTCCAGAGCCATGAGCTCGACTATAGATGGCATCGATGGCAGATATGGATAGTGCGTCTTGGACACAATAGATGCAGGTCATGCATGGTGGAACACGTCAAGCCCCGCAGGGGGCGCATCCCACTCGGGGAGTGACCATGCAACGAACCACACATGCCGTGCCTGCCCCGCTCGCTCTCGCGGAGGGCGTGGCCCGTTTCCGGCGCGAGGTGTTTCCGGCCAAGACGGACCTCTTCGCCCATCTGGCCACCGTGCACCGGCCGACGACCCTGTTCATCGGCTGTTCGGACGCCCGCGTGGTGCCGGAACTGATCACCCAGAGTGAGCCGGGCGAGCTGTTCGTCGTCCGTACCGCCGGAAATCTCGTCCCCGCCCACACATCCGGACCGGACGGGGTGGCGGCGAGCATCGAATACGCCGTCGCCGTCCTGGGCGTCACCGGCATCGTCGTGTGCGGGCACTCCGCCTGCGGGGCGATGACCGCCCTGGCCGAGGGCGCCGACCTGAGCGGCACCGCCTCCGTCGCGGGCTGGCTGCGCCACGCGGACGCCTCGGTGGCCCGCACCGCACAGCAGTCCGGTCCCGACCGGCTGTCCGCCTTGATCCGCGAGAACGTCCGCGCCCAGCTCGCCCATCTGGCCACCCACCCCTCGGTCGCCCACGCGCTGACGGCCGGGACGCTCACGCTGCACGGCTGGGTCTACGACATCCGCTCCGGCGCAGTCACGGACGTCGGCCCCGCTGCGGCCGGCTGACCCGCCCCCAGCGCCGCCCCCCTCGCCCTGCCCCTCACCCTGCCCCTCATCCTCATCTCCCCCTCTCCGAAGGACACCTTGATGTTGCACGCCCAGTTCGACCCCACCGCCCGCCAGGCCCTGGCCGTCACCGCCGTCGACGCCAAGACCCGCAAGGACCTGTCCTGGCAGCAGCTGGCCGACGCGGCCGGCCTGTCGGTCGCGTTCGTCACCGCCGCCCTGCTGGGCCAGCACGCCCTGCCCGAGGCCGCCGCGAAGGCGGTCGCCGACCTGCTGGATCTCGACGAGGACGCGGTACGGCTCCTGCAGACCGTCCCGACCCGCGGGTCGATCCCCGGCGGCATCCCGACCGATCCGACGATCTACCGCTTCCACGAGATGCTGCAGGTCTACGGGACCACCTTGAAGGCCCTGGTCCACGAGCAGTTCGGGGACGGCATCATCAGCGCGATCAACTTCAAGCTGGACGTCCGGAAGGTCGCGGACCCCGAGGGCGGTGAGCGCGCGGTCATCACCCTGGACGGTAAGTACCTTCCGACCCGACCCTTCTGACGCCTTCAGGCACTTAAGGCGCTTCAGGCACGCTCGCCGAGCTGCCAGAAGAGCCGGTTGTCCAGGCACTCGGCCAGGTAGGGGACGCCCGCGGTGCCACCCGACCCGTGCGCCCCGCCGAGCATGCGGGTGGCCAGGCTCCGATGCGTGGATTTCCAGCGCTGGTGCCGCTCCTCCAGCCCGCCGAGCGCGCCGCGGAAGCGGTTCCACTCGGCCTCGCCGAAACAAGCCGAGCGACGCAGGTCCAGATAGGCGCGGACCACCGTGTCGTGCCCCTCGCCCTCCGCCTCGGCCCGTACCGAGGGGACCTGGGTGAAGGCCCCCGACGTCAGGCGCGCGGCGGTCGGGAGGCCGCACAGGATCTCGAAGCGCTTGTACTGCTCGGACTGGATGGCACTGGCGCCCTGGGTGAACCGCCGGAAGGCGGAGAAGTGTCCGGGTCGCATGGTGGCCACCAACCGGAACAGTGCAGAGGCCCGGTCGAAGAGACCGGTGGCACGGTCCACGTGGTCGGCCGCAGCCACCGGCCGGCCGGCGCGCAGTGCCCCGATCGCCTCCCGTACGTCCGCCGCGATCGCCGTGAAGATCATTTCATGGGCCTGCAGCGCTCTGATGAAGAAGTACTCGTCGTGCAGCACGTACACAGGCTGGACGGTCACGTCGAACCAGTGGCCGCTCCCGGTGGCCGTGGGTCGGGGAAGGAGCTCGGCGACCTCGGCCCAGCGGGACGACGGCACGTGGGCCGCTCGGGACGTCAGGTCCTCGGCATCCGGTACGCGGGGGTCGTCCGCCACGAATCGCAGCGCGTGGTGCAGCCGCTTGCGCAGGGTGACCGGGTCCGGCGGATCCCGGTCCACCGCTTCCCTGGATCCGTGCGGCTCCCGCAGCTCCCGCGGTTCCCACGCCTGGTCCTCCGCCTGGAGCTCGAAGCGTATGACGTCGGATATGAGCAGCGTGGCCATGTGGTTGGGGTCCGGCGCGTCGTGCGTCTCGCCCAGGAGGAGCTCCAGCAGCGGCAGGGACAGGTAGGTCCGGTTCCAGTAGCGCCCCTGGTGCTTGTCGAGCACGCACTCGAGGAACGCCTGGAGGTGAGGCCGGCGGTCCGGCGTGCGGGGGGTGTGGATCTCACCGAGCCGATGCAGCAGGGTCTGCGGCAGGAAATGCTTCCCGGTCCGCCGTACCTCTCGTGTGACGGTGCGGGCAAGGTGTATTCCGTCCTGGTCACCGTCGGCTCCGTCCACGTGCCCGACGGCCGTCCAGCGGTCCGTCCCTGCGGGTTCCGGATTCATCGACACTCGCCTCCTGGACCTGGTGGGCCTCACGCCGTCCGGGTGAAGCGGGAGATTCCAGTGGGCATGATCGGAACACCGCCCGTCATGTCTCGAACATTCGTGTCTTGACAAGGGCGACAGGGCCCGCGACACACGCAGAGCCTCCGGCCCGGTCGGGCAGGAGGCTCTGTGCCATGCGGTTCGGTGCCCACCCAGGCGGCCGGGTGGGCCGCCGCGCGCCGGTGGATGAGGCGGATCCGTGGAACCGTGGATCCGGTGGAACAAGCCGGGGCCCCGTGGGCACTCGCGCAGGCGTCGGAGGCCCCGGCTCGCACAAGGGGACTGCGTCAGCTGTTGGCCGAGACGTTGCCCGACAGGACCGGGATGTTGTCCAGGATGTGCGAGAGCGGCTCGTCGCCCTTGGCCTGGGTGGAGTTCTCGGTGCACTGCTGGTTCTGCGGGTTCGACAGGACGTTGACGTCCTGGACGCCGACGTTGGCGAGGACCGCGAGCAGCGACTGGGCGTTGACCTTGACGGGCAGGCCGATGCAGGGCTTGTTCAGGGTGCCCTGGACGACGCCGAGCTGCGGGCTCAGGTCACCGCGGGTCTCCTGGTTGCCGTAGATCTGCTGGGCGTTGTTGCCGTTGACGGTGTTGATCCCGTTGTCGTTGCCGATGGCCATGGCCGGGGCGGCGAGGGCCGCGCCCGCGCCGACGATCGACGCGGTGACGGCGGCGGTGGCCATGAACTTCTTGATCATCAGTGGTCCTTATGTCGCACGAGTGCAAAGTGACAAGCACCTTGATCAACGGCCGTGCGGACCACAGGTTGCGACGCTTCACCCGAACGGCCCCGTGGGCCGCGCCGGAGGCGACGAGCGGGGGCGGACGACGCATGAGGTGCTACCGGGTCTCGCGCCCCCGGACAGCCACGCTCAGCTCGACGACGTAGTGCTCCTCCACCCATCCGTCCGGGAACCGGTCCATGAGGAGGGCGCGTTCGTCCTCCAGGAACGCGTCCGTGCCGGGCTCGCCGATGAGGAACAGGGAGTGGGTGGACAGCTTGGCCATATGTGTGTCGACCGGGACGCGACGCGACCACGCCAGCCGACGGTCGGTGAAGCGCAGGCCTTCCTGGGAGAGGGCGCGCTCGTTGATGTACCAGCCCGGGCCGAACCGCTCCTCGATCCGGTTCTGCTGATCGGAGATCCAGTCGACCCCGGTGTCCGGATCGTTCTGCCACACCGCCAGGGCCCCGCCGGGCCGCAGCACGCGCAGGGCCTCGGGGACGGCGTGCGCCGGGTCCGTCCAGTGCCAGGACTGCGCGTACGTCATCAGGTCCAGGCAGCCGGAGGCCAGGGGCAGCCGGTTGCCGTCCGCGCGGATCAGCGGGGTGCCGGGGTTGCGGCGCCGGAACTCCTGCGCCATGCCCTCGCCCGGCTCCACCCCGACCACCAGGGCCCCGCGGGCCTCCAACAGGGCTGTGGCGATTCCCGTTCCCGCCCCGACGTCGGCGACGCGCGCCCCCGCCAGCGGGAAGCCGGCCATGTCCGCCAGCGTGTCGAAGAGCGCGGGCGGGTACGCGGGGCGATGGGCCGCGTAGCGTGCGGCCGCGGAGCTGAAGGAACGAGCACGGGATTCGTTCGTCATGGCGTCCATGATGCCGGTGTCCCGGAGCGACGCGGAGAGGCAGTCCCCCATGATCGCCGCGCGGTATGTCACGTCGCTGGTAGGGGCGTTGGAGCGGTACGCCGAGCAGCCCGCGCTCGGCGTCGGCCCGGGCGTCCTCGGATTCCAGCAGGTGCTCGACGGGGCCCGCCGGTTGGCCGGGGTGCTCGCCGGGGCGGGAATCGGGCGTGGCTCGGGACTGGCCTGCGTCACGGGCACGAACCGGCCGGAGGTGCTGCTGGTACGGATCGCCGCGCACCTGCTGGGCGCGCGACTGACCCAGGTGCTCGCCGGGCCCGCCCTGTACGGGCTGGACTTCGTGCTGCGGGACTGCCGGCCGGACCTGGTCGTACACGATGTGCCTGTGCCCGGGACCGGGGCGCCCCGGCTCCAGCTGGCCGAGCTGCTCCGCCGGGCCGCCGAGCACGAGCCGGGCATCGTGCCGGTGCGGGCCCGGGAGGACGACGTGGCGCGGGTGACGTACACGGGCGGGACCACGGGGCGGCCCAAGGGGGTGGCCTCGACCTTCGGGGCGATGGCGGCCCGGAACACCGGACGCGCGGCTGTCCGGGCGGGGTCGGTGTACCTGTCGGTGACCTCGCTGGCGCAGCGGTCCGGTGGGCGGTGCCTGGAGCAGTGGCGGTCCGGGGGCCGGGTCGAGATCCTCGAACCGTTCACACCTGCAGGGTTCGCGGCGGCCTGTCGGCGTCTGGGGCCGGTGGCCACCTACCTGACGACCTCGATGGTGTACCGGCTGCTGGACGACCCGGCGACCGCCCACGGTGTGCCCGGGCTGGAGGCGGTCTCCTACGGCGATTCGCCCGTCCACCCCGAGCGGCTGCGCGAGGCGGTGACCCGCTGGGGCGGTCGGTGGCGCCAGGGCTACGGCACGAACGAAGCGGCGGTGATCTGCCGACTCACCCCCGCCGACCACGACGCGGCGGTGGGCGGACGGCCCGAACTGCTGGCGTCGGTGGGACGTCCCGTCGCGGGGGTGGAGGTGGTGGTACGCGACGAACGGGGTGCCACGGTGGCGGCCGGCCGCACGGGCGAGGTGTGGACGCGGTCGGCGGCGATGATGACGGGGTACTGGGGCCGGCCCGAACCGACGGCGGGGGTACTGCGGGACGGCTGGCTCCGGACGGGGGACCTCGGGCACTTCGGGATCGACGGCTACCTGTTCCTGGACGACCGGCTCGACGACGTGGTGATGGTCCACGGGGACAATGTGTACTGCGTGCCCGTCGAGGCCGCGCTCGCCCGGCACCCCGCCGTCGCCCGGGCCGTGGTGGTGGGGCGGCACAGCGACCTCACCGGGGAGGAGGTGTGCGCCTTCCTGGTACCGGCGGCGGGGTACGAGCCCGACGACGGGATCGCCGCCGCGGCCTGTGACCTGGTGGAGAAGGACCTGGCGCCGGCGCACCGGCCGACCGCCGTGTTCTGGGAACGGGTGGTCCCGCTGACCGCGCGCGGCAAGCCGGACAAGCGCCGGCTGCGCGAACGGGCGGCGGGGGCGGCGGCGGATCGGCGGGCGTAGCAGCCGTGCGGCGTAGGGGTTGTGCGGCGTAGGGGATGTGCGGATGGTCGCCGTGGGGCGGTCGGTCAGGGACGGTCGGTCAGGGGCGGGCGGCGGCATAGGTCCAGAACTGCCGCATCACCTCGGGCGAGGCGGGCCCGGCCAACTCCCGCTGGGTGAGCAGCAGGGTGATCGTCCCGGTGGCGGGGACGATGTGGGCGGCGGTACCGGTGCCGCCGATCCAGCCGTAGCGGCCCGGTACGTTCCACGGGGCGAGGCGCGCCACGTCGACCGAGCCGCCGAAGCCCCAGCCCTGTCCCTCGAGGAAGAGGCTGCCCGCCGCGCGCTGCGGCGCGGTGAGGTGATCGGTGGTCATCTGCCGTACCGAGTCCGCCGAGAGCAGTCGCCGGCCGCCCCCGTACGAGCCTCCCGCGAGCAGCATCCGGTTGAAGGCGTACAGGTCGTCGACGGTGGAGACCAGGCCGCCCGCGCCGGACGGGAAGGCGGGCAGGGTGCTCCACTCGCCGTCCGGTGTGTCCACGAGCTCCGGCCCGCCGCCGTCGGGGGCGGGCCGGTAGTAGCTGGTGAACCGGTGGAGTTGCCCCCGCGGTACGGCGAACGCGGTGTCCCGCATGCCGAGCGGCTCGAAGACGCGCTCGGCGAGAACGTCCTGGAAGGGCTGTCCGGTGGCCCGGGCGATCAGTACCCCGAGGATGTCGGAGCAAGTGTTGTAGAGCCATGCCTCGCCGGGCTGGTGAAGGAGCGGGATCCGCCCCAGGGCCGCCATCCACGCGTCCGGCGCCGCCACCTCCTGCGGCCTGGGCGGTCCCTGCTTCAGCGCGCCGAAGAGCGGGGCCACGGCAGGCAGCGAGAAGTCGGCGGGGAAGCCGTACCCGGCGCGGAAGGTGAGGAGGTCCGCGACGGTGATCGGACGGTCTGCGGGCACCACGTCGTCGAGCGGCGCGGCCGGGGTACGGACGACGGTCGGCGCCCCGAGCTCCGGGAGCCAGCGGGCCACGGGCACGTCGAGGGCCAGCAGTCCGTCCTCGACCAGCATCATGGTGGCCGCGGCGGTCACGGGCTTGGTGACCGAGGCGATGCGGAAGAGGGAGTCCCGGGCCATGGGCGCGGTACCGGCCGTGTCGACGGAGCCGACGGCCGCGACCTCGACGTCTTCGCGGTGTGCCACCAAGGCCACCGCGCCGGGCAGGGATCCGTCACCGACGTGGGTCTCCAGGAGACTGCGCAGGTCGCTCATCGTCCACCTTCTCGTACGTGCGAATGCTCGTAGGGAAGACTGCGGCCGGGCGCGGAACTCATCGGTCCGACACGACGGGTGCGCCACGACCGCGCCGGGCTGGGCGGGCCGGCGGTGGGGCCGCTAGTGCCGTGACCGGAAAGGTTTGCCGGGTTGCGGCGTCCGGTGCGGTGCATCGCAAGGCGGAGGGCCACGACTCGTACCGGACGTACTTGCGTGGTCCGACAACGCGGCGAGGTGCCGTGCCCGGCGTCGCGACCCGGTGAACCTTGCCGGTCACGGCACTAGGTTCTGTCTCTTTGGTCATCGCCGTGCCCAGATGAGGATGGCGGCGAGGTGGAGTGCGGCCTGGTAGGAGATGGCGAGTTTGTCGCATCGG
>NZ_QGGZ01000015.1 GCF_003148825.1 Streptomyces sp. CG 926 | reverse complement strand
CCGATGCGACAAACTCGCCATCTCCTACCAGGCCGCACTCCACCTCGCCGCCATCCTCATCTGGGCACGGCGATGACCAAAGAGACAGAACCTAGGGCCATGATCAGATATCCGACGGTCACGGCGTGGCGGGGCACCTTGGGCGCCACCTGCGCGGTGACGACCGTCGAACACGCCGAGACGATGACGGTGTTGACGACGAACAGCATGCTCGCCGCCGAGGCGGGGAGCTCCAGGGCGCGGGTGGTGTAGACGGCGACGAGGACGGCGAGGGCGGCTTGCGCGAGGACGTAGGGGATGTTGAGGGCCACCAGCAGGAGGTAGCGGCGGGTGTGGTCGGCCCGGGTCACGAGGGCGCTCGGCGGAGTGCCGTCCGGCTGGGGTGGGGTGGTGGTGAGCGCGGCGAAGCAGGCGGCGGCCAAGAGGTAGGTGGCGGCGTCGACCGCGATCATCCAGCGCAGCGAGCCGTTCCCGAACAGGGTCAGGGCGCCGACCGCGGCGGCGGACCCGGCGGCGAGGCCGACGTTGCGCAGCGAGCCGGTGAAGGCGAACCAGGCGCGCCGTTCTTCGGCTCGGGTGACGTGTGTGATCAGGGTGCGCTGTGCGGTGAAGTACATGTTGATGCCGGCCTGGACGAGGACGTACACGCCGGCGACGTGCCACGGCTCACGGGCGAGCAGGAACAGGGCGAACCCGGCGGCGGAGAGGATGTTCGCCCACACCACGACGCGTCGGGGGCCGACGCGGTCCATGAGGCGTCCGGCGAGGAACGTGACGGGCAGGGCGAGGGCCTGACCGATCGTCATCGCCGCGCCCACCCGCGCCAGGGGCAGGCCTTGGACGTCGGTGAAGTACAGCAGCCCCAGGGGCAGGAGCATGCCGTTGCCGACCGAGTCGATCAGGTTGCCGGTGATGAAGAGGCCGTGCCCGCGCATCGCGGGCAGGCCGAGGCGGTCCGCCGCGGTGCGCGTGCGCCGGGTGTCGGTGGCCGCGCTCACCGGGTCAGCAGGGCGGTGATCTTGCCCATGACCTCGGCCGCGGGGAAGCCGGTGGACTCGTGCAGCTCGGTCAGGGTCTTCACGGTCCGCTCTTCCTCACCCTCCGCGAGGGTGATCACGACGATGTCTCCGTGGGAGGCTCCGTCGATGACCAGCTCGTGGGCGGTGACCACCCTCACCCGTCGGCGGAGTTCGGCGACCACCGCCGACGGGATGCCGTCCCCGGCGAGGAACTCGACTGCCCAGCCCACGCGTTGTGCCGTTCCTTCGGGGACAGGGAGGCCGCGGGCCATGCGGGCGAGGGAGGCGAAGGTGTTGGTGTCGGACGCGGCGCAGGAGAGGGTGGTGGCGCCGCCGATGCGCGGGTTGATCTCCAGGACCACGAACCGGCCGTCCGTGTAGATCATGTCGACGTTCACCGATCCGCGCACTCCCAGGTCTCCGCAGAAGTCCGCCAGGGTGCGGGCCACTTCCGCGAACGCCGTGTCCGCCTCCTCGCGGGGGCCGCACCAGCGCAGGTCGGCGAAGGTGAACACCGGTTCTGCCCCGGCGCGTCCGGTCCAGCACAGGGGAAGGACCTGGTAAGAGCCGGGTTGCCCCACGATGTCCACGCTGCACAGGTCGCCTTCGACGACCTCTTCGACCACCGCCGACACCGCCGACACCGCCCCCGGCAGGGTTCCTGGAAGGGTTCCCGGCACAGCCGGGCCGGGTACGCGGTACGCGTCGAGGTAGGCGTCGAGGTCGGCGGGTGAGCGCAGGGTACGGATGCCCATGCTGGTCGAGTCCCACACGGGCTTGGACATCAGCGGATAGCCGATCCGTTCGGCCTGGGCGCGCAGCGCGTCCCGGTAGCCGGGCACCGGGAGGCCCCGCCCCGCCAGCAGGTCGGAGTCGACACGGAACCCGTCGGGCACCGACAGACCGGCCCGCCTGCAGAGTTGCTTGGTCTCCCACTTGTCCACCAGCAGCATCGTCGCCGCGAGCGGGGTCATGACCGTCGGGATGCCCACGGCGTCCAGCAGGGTCTTGGCCGCGGCGTCCCGTAGCGCGTTCTCGCAGGGCAGCGAGATCGACACCGCCGCGTCCGCCCCCCAGGCGGCGACCGCGTCCGCGAGTTCCCGCGGCGTCACCCCCCGATCGAGTCGTTCCCGGTGGCCGGGGAAGTCTTCGTCCCCGACGGTGCCGCTGGTGTGGAACAGCCCGGCCTCGATCCCGTCGGCCGCGAGCGCGCGCACGGCCTGTTGGACGTAGGGGTCGGCGCGCTGGATGCGTACCGAGCGTAAGAAGGCGATCTTCCGCACCGCTTCAGCCCATTTCCACTCGGGACCGGGCGGCCACCCGCTCGGCCAGCCCGCGCGCCTGATCCGCCGTTTCCGCACGGGCCACCACATGCCCGATCCGGCAGCTCGAATCCGCCGGCTCCGGCACCACCGCGCCGGGGCGCAGGTGCACCTCGCTGTGCGTACCGGGCAGGTCCGGGACGAACACCCGGCGCAGTTCTCCGCCGTGCTCGGGCAGCAGGAAACGGATGGAGGCGGCGTCCGTACGGGAGGGAACGGTGTCGGGGACCAGGCCGAGCACGGCCTGGAGGTGGGCCACGGCCTCGCTCACGCCCGTCGCGGCCTCGACGACCTCGCACAGGTTGTCCCCCGGCAGGCGGGCGCCGGTCTCGATCACGTACGGCGTCTGGGTGCCCGGCGGGATCTTCACCTCCGTGTGCGCGATGCCGTTGCGGACGCCGACGGCGAGCGCCGCCCGCGCCGCGATCTGCTGCACCTTCCTGACCAGCGGCGCGGGCAGACCCGACGGGCAGGTGTGCCCGGTCTCGATGCGGTACCGGCCCTCGGTGGTGTCCTTCGCGACGACCGGCAACGGGTAGGCCACCCCGCCGGAGACCACCGTGTCGCAGGAGTACTCCCCCCCTGGGATGTACTCCTGCAGCAGGACCCGCGTGTCGAGCTCCAGGCCGTGCGGGTGGGCGTGCGTGAACCGCTGGGCTGCGCGGACGGCATCGGCGAGCCGGTCCGGTGCCTCCGCGCCCTCCGGACGCTCCGGACCATCCATGCCGTCCGGGCCGTCGACCACGGACACGCCCCACGAGCCGCCCTGTTCCGCGGGCTTCACCACCAACGGCCGGCCCAGGCCGTGCTCCCGCGCCACCCGGTGCGCCTCGGCGGCGTCGTGCGCGACCGCCCAGCGGGGTGCGGGGATCCCGGCCGCCGCGAACGCCTCCCCCATCTCGATCTTGTTCCTGGCCGCCCACGCGAGCCCGGGATCGTTGCCGGGCAGCCCCATCCGGTCGGCGAGCAGCGCGGCGAGCGGGGTGAACAGCTCGAAACAGGCGGCGACACCGGCGATGGAGTGCTGCCGGCAGAAGGCGGCCATGTCCTCCGACGCCCGTGGAACGTCGGTCAGATCCGTCACGCACACCCCCGCCAGGGCGACCCGCAGCCGGTCCGGGTAGCCCTCGTGGACGTCCTTGTGGGTGGCCGCGTACAGGCGCACCCCCAGCCGGTCGGCCGCCTCGACGAGGAACCGTCCCGCGTTCCCCATCGGCTCGATCACCAGCACTCCCGGCCCGCGCGGGCCCGCCCCGTTTTCCATTCCTCAAGCAAAGCCGCCGGGCAGGGGCTGCGGCTATCGGCCTGACCAACGAAAAGAACTCGCCCCACGGCACGGCCCTTTGGAGCAACTGCCAACGAACCGGCCAGTAGGTGCTGGGTATTTGGTGCGCCCGCCCGATGGAACCGGACAGGCGTCCCGTGATCGGATCACCAGGCCGGGGAAACCCGCGCCGACACCCCGTACGGGAAGGCAACACCGTGACCAGCAGCCTGCACCAGGAGCTCGCCGCCCACATCGATCAGGGCGTCATTCCGCCCTACCAGTACTCGTACCCGCCGCGCTCCACGTACCGTCCGCTCCCGGAAGGCAAGTGGACCGTGCCCGACGTGTGGGCGATGGATCTCGCCAACTACCAGGTCCCCGAGCTCAACCTCTACCTGCACGTCCCCTTCTGCGACCGCAAATGCGGCTTCTGCAACCTCTACACGATCATCAGCACGGACGAGGACGTCTTCGACGCCTACACCGACGCGCTCTGTACCCAGATCCGCGATCACGCGGAGATCATCCAGGCCCGCCGGTTACGCACCATCTACATCGGCGGCGGTACCCCGGCGCTGCTCAAGCCCCGCCACTTCGAGCAGATCTTCGCCACCATCGGCGAGGTCTACCCCAACTGGCGTTCCACGGCCGAGGAGGTCGCCGTGGAAGCCACGCCTTCGTCGATCGCCGACGCGCCCGACGAGTTCAAGGCCCTCATCGACATGGGCCTCACCCGCGCCAACGTCGGCATCCAGTCCCTCGTCCCGCGCGAGATCCGCGAGGCCGGCCGCGGCGGTGAGGACGAGGACGTCATCCGCCGCGCCGTCCGCACCGCCCACGAACTCGGTCTGCCGGACCTGTCCACCGACCTGATCATGGGCTTCGCGGGACAGACCCCCGAGAGCTGGCGGCAGAGCGTGGACGAGCTGGCCGCACTGCGACCCACCACCATCAGCACCTACTTCCTCACGGTGCGGCCGGACGCCTGGTTCTCCAGGACCGGCGCCTACCAGTACATGTGGCAGCCCGAGCTGTACGAGCGCTACGACTACGCCCGCCAGGTGTTCCTCGACCACGGCTACGTCCAGGAGGGCTCCGTCCGCTACAAGAAGCCCGGTCGCGGCGGCTACGTCCAGAAGGTGCTCACCTTCCACGGCGTGCCCCTGCTCGGCCTCGGCGTCGGAGCCCGCTCGTACACCAGCGTGCTCGACTACATGTGCGGCAGCGTGAAGCCTTCGGCGGCCGAGGTCGCCGACTACATCACGCGGGCCAAGAACCACGAGCTGGCGCCCGTCACCGGCTTCGAGCTGACCGACGAGGAGATCGTCCGCAAGCGGCTCGTCCTCGACACGTTCGACCTCGACCTCACGGAGCTCGACCGCTTCGGCTACCAGAAGCACGCCGCCGAGTTCGAACCCGTCCTCGAAGCGGCCGAGTCCAACGGGCTGATCCACCGCCTCGGTCGACGCGTCCAGCTGACTCCCAAGGGCTTCAAGTACCGCGACGTGCTGTCCTGGATGTTCTACTCCGGGTCCGTCAAGGACCTCGACCGCGAGTACTACGAGAACCTCCACGCGGCGAACAAGCGCGCCCGGAAGAACATGGGGGCGACCCCGGTACGGATCACCGGGATCGACCTGCGCGAGCGCGAGGGAGTCGCGTGAGCGATCTGTACATCGCGGCGGGCGGCGGTGGGGACCCCCTCGGCACCCTCATCGCCGCCCGCGCCCTCACGGCCGACCGGGCCGAGCACGCCGACCCGGCCGAGCACACCGCCCCGCTCGACGCGACCCGCGACGCCCCGCTGATCGCCACGTACGCGTGGGAGCGCCCCGAGGTCGACCCGGCCGCGGGCGGCCCCCTGGGGGAACGGGACTTCTACGGGCTCGTCCACGAAGGCGAGGGGGTTCGGGGCGGCGGCTTCGCGGCCTTCACACCGGCCACCCTGGCCCGCCCGCCGGCCGGGTCCACCCTGCCCGCCCTCGCCAGGGACCTGCCTGCCCGGCTGCTCCTCCTCGACCCCGCCCGGGGACTCTCCGCCCTGTCCCGGCAGATCGGATCCATGGCCCGAGCCGCGGGCGGTCGGATCCGCATCGTCGACATCGGCGGCGACATCCTGACCCACGGCGACGAGCCCGGCCTGTGCAGCCCGTTCGGGGACGCCCTCACCCTCGCCGCCTGCCACCTCACCGGCATCCCCACCACCGTCCACGTCGCGGGGCCCGGTCTGGACGGCGAGATCGATGAACGGCCCCTGCTCGAACGCCTCGCCGGACACCGGCCCGTCGTCCCCGACCGGGACGCGGCGACCGCGGCCGCCCGCGCGCTGGCCTGGCATCCCTCCGAGGCGTCCGCGCTGTGGGCCGCGGCCATCCACGGCGCCCGCGGCAGCGTCCGTACCGCCCGCACCGTCATCCACCTCACGGACGCCTCCCCGGGCCTCTACTCCCTGCCGCTCCCCGACGCCATCGCCCACAACCCCGTCGCCCGGGCGCTGGTCGCCGAGCACCCGGCAACCCTGGATGCCGCCGCCGACATCTCCCAGCGGCTCACCGGCATTCCCGGGCTGGAGAGCGAACGGACCCGAACGCCCCAACAGGCCTCGCCCACCGGGAGGATCGCCTTCCTCGACCCGGAAACGGCCGTCAAGGCCCTCCGCGAAGCGGCCGACGGAGCCGACCACATCACACTCCGCCACGCCGCCCGCTCGCTCGGCCTCGCCTGGACGGACATCCCCGCCCTCCGAGCGGTCCTGACCACGGACACCCCCGTCCTGCGCCTCACCCCGTAGCGCCTGCCGCCGCCCCCACACGCACGGCGACATCGGCGCCCCGCCCACGTCAGGTGACACCGACCGTGTGATCATGCTCGGCATGAATGCGGTTGGGGGCGGAGTCCCCTTCGGCGGCGCGGTCGACGCCGTTCGGCAGCACGGGAGCTGGGCCGGCGTGAACCGGGAAGCGTATCGGCGTGAGGTGGACTACCTCGTCCGGTACGCGCACGACGACTGGCTCGGCTTCTCGGTCATCAGCGGATCCGTGGGCAGCATGCTCGGACGTGGTGCCTCGTTCGAGGAGCAGCTGGGGCTGCTCCTGCGGATCGTCTGCGACCTGTACGACGCCGGAGTGCGAGCGGGTGACCTGACGGAGTCGCCGACGAAGCCTTTCCTGGCGTGGCCGGCCGGCAGGGCCGAGGCCCTGGCTCGTATCGCGGCAGAGGTAAGGGCGTCCTGCCGCCTGCCGGACTCCGGTGACATCTGCTGGTTCGCGGCGCCGTGAGGCCGGCGGCGGTACTCGGGTGCCCGCGCCGCGCCGGTACGGCGCGCCCCGGATCGGATGCGGACATGAAAAGATCAATGGCGTAAGTGCCGCATGCTGTGGGGAGTACAGATGTCCGAAGGACTGGTCCTGAAGGTCGCGCAGCTCGAACAGATCTGGGCCGACGCCGAGGCGAAGCTCGACCAGAGGCGCCGCGAAGAGATCGCGGACTACATCGCGCGTGCCAAGCAGGCGCTGAAGGACGGCAATGCGCCGGCAGGGTACGCGGCGGCGGACCGGGCCCTCACGGGACTCAAGACGGCGCGCATCTGACGGCCGGCCGCTCGCGGAGGCGGGCTCGGGTGTCGAACGGCGTGCCACCATGCTGGGCATGGATGCTTCCGACCCGACAGGCATGGCTCATCAGGTGCACCGGCGGTGGCGTGGTCGGGAAGCACCTGACGGGGAGTTCATCGTGTTCGCCGACGGCTCCCTCTCCGTGATGCACCTGGTGCGTCTGTCCCCACCTGATCGGGTCGGCGACGTCCGGGCCGAGCGGTGGCAGTGGGTGGAGCTCCTGCGGGCGACCGAGTGGAGTGCCGGCAACTGGGTGGAGGTCGGCTCCGTGCTCTCCTCGCACCGCCATGCCGGAAGCCGTGCCTGGGCAGGCGAGTCGGCGGATCACGGCAGCATCGGCTGGGTCGCCCTGACCCGCGACGACGACGAAGGCACCTTGGATTGGATCGCGATCTCCAACCGGTCCAATCCCTTCTCCGAGGTCACCTTGGACGAGACGACCGTGACCGCCGTCAGCACCGCGGGCCGTGTCTGGGCCTTCCCCCGACACGCGCCGCAGCAGGTCGAGATCACCGCGGATCCCGCCCACCCGTGGCGTCGTTGACGGACGCGTCGTCCTGGAGGGGCCTGGTCAGGCGCCACCGGCCGTGGCCGTCTCCTCCTCCAGCAGACGGGTCGCCATCGCGCGCATCTCGATCTTGCGAATCTTTCCGGTGACGGTCATCGGGAACTCCTCCACGACATGGACGTAGCGGGGGATCTTGAAGTGGGCGAGCCGCCCCGCGCAGTACGCGCGGACGGCCTGGGCGGTCAGCGGCTCGGCCCCCTCCCGCATCCGGACCCACGCCATCAGCTCCTCCCCGTACTTCGGGTCGGGCACCCCGATGACCTGGACGTCCAGGACGTCGGGGTGGGCGTGCAGGAACTCCTCGATCTCGCGGGGATAGAGGTTCTCGCCTCCCCGGATCACCATGTCCTTGATCCGGCCGGTGATGCTCAGGTAGCCGTCACCGTCCATGACGGCCAGGTCGCCGGTGTGCATCCAGCCTTCCAGGTCGACGGCCTCGGCGGTCTTCTCGGGCTCGCCCCAGTAGCCGAGCATGACCGAGTAGCCCCGGGTGCACAGTTCGCCCGGGGTCCCGCGCGGGACGGTCCGGCCCGACTGCGGATCGACCACCTTGACCTCCAGGTGCGGGCCGACCCGGCCCACCGTGGAGACCCGGCGCTCGACCGAGTCGTCCACACGGGTCTGCGTGGACACGGGCGAGGTCTCCGTCATGCCGTAACAGATGGAGACCTCGGTCATCCCCATCCGTTCGATGACCTCGGTCATCACCTCCACCGGGCAGGGCGAACCCGCCATGATCCCGGTGCGCAGGCTCGACAGGTCGTACCCGTCGAAGCCGGAGTCGGCCAGCTCGGCGATGAACATGGTGGGGACCCCGTACAGGGAGGTGCAGGCCTCCGCCTCCACCGCGGCCAGCGTCGCCGTCGGGTCGAAGGCGGGCGCGGGGATCACCATCGCCGCTCCGTGGCTGGTGCAGGCGAGGTTGCCCATCACCATCCCGAAACAGTGGTAGAAGGGGACGGGGATGCACACCCGGTCCCGCTCGTCGTATCCGCACAGCTCGCCCACGAAGAAGCCGTTGTTGAGGATGTTGTGGTGCGAGAGGGTGGCTCCCTTGGGGAAGCCCGTCGTGCCCGAGGTGTACTGGATGTTGATCGGGTCGTCCGGGCCGAGCGCGGCCCGGGCCCGCGCCAGCGCGGCCGGATCGGCCCCGCGGCCGCGTTCCAGCAGCTCCTCCCACCGCGGCCCGTCGAACAGGACGGTGAACTCCAGCTCCGGGCAGCGCGGCCGGACCTCCTCGATCATCGCCGCGTAGTCGGAGGTCTTGAAGCGCTCGGCCGCGACCAGCAGCCGGATGCCCGACTGCCCGAGCACGTACTCCAGCTCGTGCGAGCGGTACGCCGGGTTCACGGTGACCAGGATCGCCCCGATCTTCGCGGTGGCGTACTGCACGAGCGTCCATTCGGCGCGGTTGGGCGCCCAGATGCCGACCCGGTCGCCCTTGCCGATCCCGAGGTCCAGCAGTCCGAGGGCCAGCGCGTCCACCTCGACGGCCAGCTCCGCGTACGTCCAACGGCGGCCGGCGGCCACGTCCACGAGGGCGTCCCGGTCGGGGAAGCGCCCTACGGTCCGGTCGAGGTTGTCCCCGATCGTCTCGCGGAGCAGCGGGACCTCACGACTCCCGGACGCACGACTCGACGCTGTGGACACACGTACCTCCTGCACTCGCTGCGGCGATGACGGCCAACGCGCGCCACCCATGATCCCCTCCCGGTGGGCCGCGGCACCAGATGCGCGGGGAGCACGGACCGGATACCGCAGGAGGTGAAGGGGACCGAGGAGCCGGACGGGGCGAGGTCCTACTGCGGCTTCGGCCCCTTCATCAGCTTGCTGAGCTGTTCCAGAGCGCCTTCCCGCATGCCCCGGACGTAGTCCCAACCGTTGTGGTCACCGCCCTGGATCTCGTGGATCGAGACCTTGATCGGGCCCTTGGCGAACTGCTGCTGGAACTTCTCCATCCGGTCGCGGCCGCCCTCCTTGGTGCCGTACTGGAAGAGGACGTCCACCTCGGGGCCCTTGGCGGCGATCAGCTTCGGTGCGAGCTTCTCGGGGTTGTTCGCGTCCATCTCCGCCTGGTGGCCCTTCCAGAGCGGGGAGTCCGGGACGATCTCGCCGCCGTTGGCTATGACGGCCCGGAAGCGGTCCGGCTTCTGCAGGAGCTGCTTGAGTCCGACGAAGGCGCCGGAGGAGTTGCCCATGAAGGCCCAGCCGTCGCGGGACTTGTAGGTACGGAAATTGGCGCGGGCGAGGTCGGGTACGTCCTCGCCGATCCAGGTACCCATCTTGGCCTGGCCGGGGATGTCGGAGCCGTCGTAGTAGTACTTGGCGTCCGGGTTGAGGATCGGCATGACCACGATGAACGGGAGGCTCTTACCGGCCGCGGCGCCCTCGGCGATGGCCTTGTGGAGGCCCAGCTTCGGCAGGGTCGCCCAGTAGTTGTCGGCGTTCCCGTTGCCTCCGGGCAGCGCGATCATGACCGGGAAGGCGCTCTTCGCGTACTCCGGGCGGTCGTACTCCTTGGGCGTCCACACCCAGACGCTGCCCTCGAAGCCGGACTTGGCTCCCTTCACCCGGGCCTTGGATATGCGGGTGCCGTCCTCCAGCTTGACCGTCTGCTTGAATTCGGTGAACGGACCGGCGGGGAGGGACACGTCCGGGTCCGCACTCGGCGCGGCGTCCTGCTTCGACGCGCCGGTCTCCTTGTCCTTGCCCGATCCCGTCGAGGGCTTCGCGTAACTGACGGACTCCCCGTTCCCGTCGAACCAGTCGGTCGTCCAGAGGATCGCCCCGGCGCCGGCGCCGGCGAGCAGGACCACGGCCACCGCGGAGCCGATCCACACCTTCTTGCGGGATCGACCGGGCTGCTGCGACTGCGGGTACTCGTGCACGAACTTCGCTCCGAACGGTGGGGCTGCCCTTCGAGCGGGCAGTACGGGTCTTCCGCCTCCTTGGATGTATTTCTCGACCCGTCAGGTTGCAAAAATATGCAACAAATTGTCGTTTAGGTTTCAAGCGGCGAGCCGGCCACCGAGTCCGTCACGCGGGGCGGATGCCGTCGCAGGCGAGGGGCAGGTGGCGGGGGCCGCGCAGCACCGCGTTCCGGCGGTACGGGGGCGGGTCCTGCAACAGCCGGGGGTTCTCCAGCCGACGGGCCAGCTCACTCAGGGCCAACTGGGCCTCCATACGGGCCAGCGGGGCGCCGAAGCAGCTGTGGATGCCGCTGCCCAGACCGAGGTGCTGGATGTCCCCCCGGTCGGGGTCGAAGCGGTCCGGGTTCTCGAACCGCTTCGGGTCTCGGTTCCCGGACGCGAGGATCAGCGAAACCGTGGCGCCCTTGGGGATGTTCACCCCGCCCACCTCGATGTCGGCGAGCGTGCTGCGCCGGGGCAGCAGGTGCACGGGCGGCTCGTAGCGCAGCAGCTCCTCGACGATCGGTACGGACAGCTGCGGGTCCTCGCGCAGCCGCTGGAGCACGTCCGGGTGGCGTAGCAGTGTGAGCATGCCGTTGGTGATCAGGTTGACCGTGGTCTCGTGACCCGCGATCAGCAGCAGCGCGGCGGTGCTGATGATCTCCATGGTGCTCATGGACCCGTCCGGTTCCTCGGCCACGGCCGCCAGTTGCGACAGCATGTCCTCGCCCGGGTTCTTGCGGCGTTCCTCGATCAGCTCGGCCAGGTACATGCCGAGCTCGACCTGCGCGTCGGCCGCGGCCTTGGACGTGGTGCCGGGGGCGGCGTCCGGATCGGGGTCCAGGCTGGCGGCGAGGGTGTCGGCCCAGACGTGGAAGCGGGGCTCGTCCTCGTGCGGCACGCCCAGCAGCCGGCAGATCACCGTCACGGGGAAGGGGTAGGAGAACTGCTCGACCAGGTCGATCCGTTCCAGGGAGCCGCCGTCGGCGATGCCGTCGATGAGACCGGAGACGATGCCACCGAGCTCGCCGCGCATGTCGTGGACCCGGTGCGGGGAATGCGGCGGCCCGAAGGGCCGGTTCGTGATGCGGCGGAGCCGGTCGTGGTCCGGCGGGTCGAGCCTGATGAACACCGGCGGCAGCTTCGACTCGTCGCCTTCGTCCTGCGCCAAGGGGTCGCTCGCCGACAGCGTCAGATTGCGCGGGTCGGAACTGATGCGCGGATCGTGCAGCAGGGCCTGGATCTCGTGGTAGGTGCTGACGACGTACGGCCCGTCCTCGTCATGGAACACCGGCGTCCTGCGCAGCTCCTCGTACAGCGGGTACGGGTCGGCGCGGTTGGCGTAGTCGATGATCTTCCGGAGCATGGCTTGGCTCATGGTGCGCCGCCTCCGTCGTCGTCCTCACGGGTCGTCGGCCGACTCCGGACCCGGTTTTCCCCAGCATGCACGGAGGCTCCGGAGGCTGCCTGCCGGGCGTCGGAACCGCAGGTCACGCCCCCGGACGGACAGGTCGCGCGCGGGGCGACGGCCGGGCCGTGGCGGGCGCCGCCGTGCACACCCTCGACAGCCGGTCGGCCTCTGCCCCATCATTCTTGCACTGACAGTGCAAGGAATTCGACGGGCCCGCGGTGGCCCGCGCTCGCCCCGCGGGGCCCGCCGCGTGCCCACCGGTCGACGGATGAAAGGCCTCCGCATGCGCACGTTCCTCCGCACCCTGGCCGTTCTGGTGGCAGCCGCCATGTCACCGCCCCTCACCGCCGTGCACCCGGCCGGAGCGGTGACCCCGGCGGCCCGGCCCGCCCTGTCCATCCCCGGAGATCCTCGCGGGGCCTGGCTGCCCCCGTTCACCGGTCACGCCGCCACCCCCCGACCGGTCATCGTCCCTGCCGTCCCGCAGCACCCGTTCATGGCCGCCAACGGCTCCAGCAATCTGCACGGCGACGCCTACCAGAGCGACACGCACGAGGGCCCCGGCCCGACCGGCCGCGAGCTCGCCGTACGCAGCAGGCTCCAGGGTGGGCTCTGCGGCTCGGTCACCTTCGACTCCCGGGGCCGGATCGTCACGGTCTGCATGACCCCCGGACTGGCTCCCCGGCTGATGTTGCTCGATCCGGACGACCTCGGGGCCATCGCCTCCCTCACGCTGCCCGGGGCGGCGGGCAGCAGCCCGACGGAAGTCTCCGGGGGCGGCTACTTCTACCTCGATGAGCGCGACCGGGCCGTCGTACCGACGAAGGACGGCACCATCCAGGTCGTGGCCGTCCGGCGCGACGCGCTCGTGACCGAGGCGCGGTACGACCTCAAGGCGGTGATCGGCAGCAGCGGCATCGTGTCCGCGCTCCCCGACTGGGCGGGAAGGATGTGGTTCGTGACCGGGAGCGGCGTGGTCGGCGTCCTCGATCCGGCGACGGGCGCGGTCTCCACCCACACGTTGCCCGGGGAGACGATCGCCAACAGCATCGCGGTCGACGAGTCCGGCGGTGTCTTCGTCGTCAGCGACCACGCCCTCTACCGCTTCGACGCGGCAGCCCAAGGCCGACCCGTCGTCACCTGGCGGGCCGCGTACGACCGGGGTTCGCGACAGAAGCCCGGCCAGCTCGGCCAGGGCAGCGGGACCACGCCCACGCTCATCGGCCCGGCGGACGGCCCGGGCGGAGGGTACGTGGCCATCACCGACAACGCCGACCCGCGGATGAGGGTGCTCGTGATGGCGCGCGGGAAGGCCGGCCCCGAGAAGGTGTGCGAACAGCCGGTCTTCGCCCCGGGGAAGGGCGCCGACGAGAACAGCCTCGTCGCCGTGGGCGGTGACCTCGTCGTGGAGAACAACTACGGCTACGTCGTCGGGGACCACGCGCTCCTGAAGGGGATGCTCGGCGGGCGTCAGGTCGACACCGAACCCGGCCTGGCCCGGGTTCACGTCGACTACACCTCCCGTACGTGCTCGCTCGCCTGGTCCGACGACCACGAACGGGTCCCGAGCGTCGTCAGCAAGGTCTCCCTCGCGACGGGCCTGCTCTACACCTTCACCCACCCGAGCGCCGACGAACTGCGGTCCGCAAGCGGTAAGGGTGCCACGGCGATGCCCGACGCCTGGTACCTGACGGCGCTGGACGTACGGACGGGCGAGCGGGTGTGGAGCCGGCTGGTCGGTTCCGGACCCTTCTTCAACAACCACTACGCGCCGGTGACTCTGGGCAGGGACGGCTCCGCCTATGTCGGCGTCGTCGGGGGCCTCGTCAGGATCACGGACTCCTGACCGGTACGGCCGGACCGCCACTCCCTCGCCCGACCCGCCGTCCGGGTCCGCTGCTGGGCCCGGACGTGTGACAGACACGCGCCCGCCGGTACGGGGCGTGAACCGCGCCCTCCGTCGGCGTTCGCGAGCAGGATGGCGAGGGTGACGATGCGCCGCCGCGCAGGCCACCTTCGCCGCCCCGTCGACGTCGATTCCCGCCACGGCACGGGTCCCATCGGCCCGCGATTCGTGGACACGTACGCAACGGGCCGAACAGGCGCGCCACGCGGCTCCCCGGGACGGTCGCGGCCTGCCACCCGTACGGTCGGCATCGGAACGGCGAGGAGGCGCCCAGCCCCGTACCGCTGGACCCCTGCTGCCCCGCACCCGCCCGCAACAGCCCTGTGGACCGGCCCGGAACAGCCGCTGAGCCGCTTCAACTCTTTCGACCGGCCGACGACTTCGCGCGGGTCACGTACGGCGGGTCTCCGCCCGCGCCGACGCGCCCGCCTTCCCGTTCGTTTGCGACAATGACACCCAGTGAGGTGGGGAGGGGCGCCGTGAACCAGCCGGCTCGACGACCGCGGTCCGAGGACCGCGCCACGGACGGCCGCGCCGAGCGCGGTCGGCAATCCCGGGTGAAGATCGCCGAGGCCGTCCTGTCGCTGCTCGACGAGGGGGAATCCACCTTCCCCGCGGAGCGGGTGGCCGAGCGTGCCGGTGTGTCCCGACGCCTCGTGTTCCACCACTTCGCCGACATGTCCGAGCTGGTGGAGACTGCCATCACCCGTCGGCTGGAGCAACTGATCGAGCAGATCATGCCGCTACCGACCACCGGGCCCCGGGCCACTCGGGTCGCGGCCCTGACGGAACAACGCGCACGGATCCTGGAGTGGATCACACCGGCACAGCTGACCCTGATGCGCCTGGCAACGCCGGGTGACCGCGTCACCGAGGTCACCCGAGAGGTACTGGACCTCGCCCGGGCGCGACTGGCCGAGGTCTTCGCGGAGGAACTCGAACATCTGCCCGCCCCGCGCGGATCCGAAGTCCTCCACGGATTGGACGCGGTGACGACCTGGGGCGCCTGGTACCACTGGCGCAGCAGCGGCCTGAGCGCCGAAGCGGCCGCCCGAACGATGGAGACGGCGGTGCACGCCCTGCTCGCCACCACGGACCGGCCTCCGTCCGGCCACGGGCCGACCCCCGCCCACTCCCGGTAGGACCGTTTCACCTTCACCGGTCAAAGGTGAACCAGCTGGTGCAGTCACGCTCCGACAGTTCCCGCTCCTCCTCCTGCGGCTGCGGCACGGCGGCACACGCCCGTGGACGGTGTCATGGGCGCGGGGCCGGAACCCCTGACAGCGCGCGGGCGCCGTACGTGGGCCGCGCTCTGGGCGGGGAGCACCGGGTGGGCCACCCCGCCTGCTTCCAGAGGTCGTCACGCACGGCCGACGGCGTCAGACCTTCCGTACGCCGCCACGTCGCCACCGGGCGGGTCGGTGTCGGCACGGGCGACCGGGTGTGCCAGGCGGCCGTGCAGCGCCGGACCGCCGACGGTCACCACGACGAACAGGAAGCCGGCCGTGATCAGCGCCGGTTCGGCGGACCACAGCCCCACGAGTTGGTCGACGATCAGGGCTACGGCCACGAGGAGCACCTTGCCCGCCACCAGGCCCAAGAACAGCCGGCGGTCGACGGGAGCCCGCCCGGCGCGGGCGAGCCGGCGACCGAGGAACCGTCCGGCCAGGCTGACGCAAAGCACCACGACGAGGACGCGCAGGGCGTGCTCCCAGGCGGGCATGTCCCCGCCGAGCACCCAGATGCCACCCACTGCCGCGCCTACGGCGGCGTAGGCGGCGGTGCGGCCCGTACTGCTCGGCCGGGAACACGCTTGGTCGCTGTAGACGGACATGTCTCACCTTTCGTGACGGACAGCAAGCAACGCTTACGAAAAAGCACAAAACAACTTGCACTTCGAGTGTCATATCTTTCGCTGCGAATCGTCAAGCCCCGACCTCGGCGACGCCGCCGGATCCTTCTCGTTGCGCCTGTCCGTGCCGGGCGCGGCCTTGGTCGACGCGGCCGGGGTGACGATGGTGAGCGTGGCCGCCACGCACCGTAGGCGGGGGCTGATGACCACGATGACGCGCCGCCGGCTGGACGACGTGCACGAGCGGGGCGAACCGCCGGCCGCGCTGCCGGCCTGCGAAGCGGTGTACGCGGGCCAGGTGGCCGACCCGGCCGGGAATGCCGGCCCGTCGGCCCGGGTGGGAGCGCCTGGCCGTGCTGGAACCCCGGGGCGGCGGCCGAGGTGCGCCTGCCGGTGCGGACGCCGGCCTGCGCGGGCCTCGTCGGCCTTCGGCAACGAGACCGCCCCCTGGTTGCCGCACTCCTGCTGAAGGAGCCGCGGCGAAACTGCTCCGCAATTGACAGTCGGGGCCGGACGGCGGCCGGGTGCGGTGATGATGAGCCCGACATGGCCGAAGCCGCTGCGGGGACGCGCCCATGTCCGCGGCCTTCGAGGTGGGGCGGACGGGGGCTGCGGGCTGCCGTGTTCACGCTGCTCAGCGGCATGTTGGCGATCGTCGGCCATCATCTCGCCTCGGAGGAGCCGGTGTCCTGGCGGCGGGCCGCCGCCGGTTCGTCGGTGGTCCTCGCGCTCTCCTGGCTCGCGGCCCGCCCGCGCCGGCCCGGGTGGTACGTGGTCACGGCCACCGGTCTCGCTCAACTGCTGCTGCATCGCGCCCTGTCCGTACCTCCGGCGGCCGGTGCCCGGCACACCGAGACGCACGGCGGCGCGCTGGAGATCGGACGTACGGCACACCACAGCACGGGGACGATGACGGCGGTCCACTGCCTGGCCGCATGCCTGATGGCCCTGCTCATGCACCGCACGGACCAGGTGCTCGGCCGCCTGCCGGAGACGGTGGGCCGATGGATCCAGGCAGCGGTCGCGGCGGCCGTCGCGGCCTTCGGTGTCCGCAGCCGGTCAGGGGTGCGGACGGGTTCGCGGACCGTGGGCGTGGCGCTCGACGGCTCGGCCGTGCGGCCGATGGTGACGACCATGCTGTGTCACGCGGTGGTGCGTCGGGGGCCTCCGGACCGGTGTGCAGGAGACGTTCCCCTGATCCTGACGGGGCCTTCGGCCGCAGGTCGAGTCCCGTCGCTCGTACCGAGAGGGTTCTCCATCATGACCGGAACACACATGCGTCCCCAGCTCCGCCGGCTGGGTATCGCGGCCGTCGGCGCCCTGGTGGTCGTGGGGGTGGCCGCCGGCCCGGCCGCCGCGCACGCCGAAGTCACGGCCTCCGACCCGCGCGCACTCGCCGAGAACGTGACGCTGTCCTTCTCCTCGGAGGCCGAGTCGGAGACGGCGGGCATCTCGGAGTTGCGGGTGGTGCTGCCGAAGGGCATCGCACCGGACGCCGTCACGCTGAAGGACGCGCCGAAGGAATGGAAACTGACGGCCACGCCGGACGGGTACGCGATCGGCGGCCCGGCGCTGGCGACCGGCACGGACGCCGAGTACAGCGTCACCGTGCGCCAGTTGCCCGACGAGAAGTCCCTGGCCTTCAAGACCCTGGAGACCTACGGCGACGGGAAGGTGGCCCGCTGGATCGAGGTGCCCACCGACGGCGAGAAGGTCGACAACCCCGCCCCTGTGCTGAAGCTCGAAGCGGCGGCCCCCGGTGCCGAGCCGCTCGCCCCCTCGCCGTCCGCGTCGCCGAGCGCGGTCCTTCCCTCCGCACAGCCGCCGGCCGCGGCCGCCTCGGCCGCTCCGGTGGCGGCCGCGAGCGAGCGGGCGACCGGCGAGCAGGCTGCGGGCAGCAGCACCGGGGCCGTCGTGGGCGTGATCGCGGCCGTACTCCTGCTCGCCGCCGCCGGCACCTTCTGGTGGGTACGCCGCAACCGTAGCCAGGCCTGACAGGACCGGTCGGGGCCGGTGTGCGGCGTATGCCGTGCACCGACCCCGACCGCAGGTCCGGCAGGTCCGGCAGGTCCGTAGCGGGTCACCCCGCCACCGACGTGATGCGGACGGTCTCGCGCACGGTGACCTGGTCGATGTCGGTGGTGCGGACCGTGATGTTCAGGGTCCACTCGCCGGGCATCGGCAGCCGGAGGTCGTAGGCGGCCCAGTAGCCCTTCTGGTTCTTGAGCTTGGCGTCGAGCGGGCCGATCCCCAGCTCTTCCTGGGTGAGCGTGAGGCGGAGTTCCGGCACGGAGGCGAGACCGCCGTCGGCGCTGAAGACGACGGCCTCGACCGTGTTCTCCCCGACGCGCCCCGGCGCCAGCGTGATCTGCACCGTGCCCTGGTGATTGGCGGTGCCCATGTCGAAGGGCACCGTGAGCACCTTCACCCCCGGATCCGCCGCGGCGGCCACCGCCGCGGCCCGCTCACCGGCGGCTCGGCTGGGCTGCGTGCCGGTGAGCACGGTGGTGACCACGAGGACCACGACACCGAGTACGGCTTCGACGGTCACCATGCGGCGCAGACCGCGCCGGTAGGTATCGGCCTCGGAAGCCGGCGGCTCCGCGGCGCCTGCGTCGTCGCTGTGGTCGCCGTGGTCGCTGCCGCCGCTGTCGTCGCTCGACGCGTCCCCGGCGGGCGCGTCGGGTGCGGTGTCGAGGTCCGCTCCCGCCGCGGCGGTGGGCGCGCCCACGGTCTGGGCGACCCGCACCCGCTCGGCGGCGGCCGCCCTCGCCCTCTTCCTGATCGGCGACGCCTCGTGGACGAGTCGGGCGGTCCAGCGGCGGGAGAACGAGGCCGCCCACAGCACCAGGACCACGACGGCGACCTTCACCAGGAGGGTCCTGCCGTACACCGTGCCGGCCAGCGCTTCCCACGAACCGACCTGCCGCCAGGACTGGTACACCCCGGTGCCGACCAGTACGGCCACGGCCCTGAAGGCCAGGGTGGAGAAGCGGGCGATCGCGGACGCGGGGATGTCCTGGCTGTCGGGTCCCCGGCGGCGCAGGAGGAGCAGCAGCGTGATCAGGCCGCCCAGCCAGACCCCCATGGCCAGCAGGTGCAGAACGGCGGCGGGCATGGCCAGCACCACCTGCCTACCGGCGGCCGCATGTTCCGCGAAGGCCCAGGTCACCGCCAGGGCCACGGCGAGCGCCGCGGCGGCCGGCCGGACCCCGCTCCCGAGTTCCGGCGGCTGTGCGCCGTCAGCACGGTCGAGCCGTCGGGTCGACCGCTTGAACCACACGGCGGCGACCGCCAGCAGTACGAGCCGTGCCACCAGAGCGCCGCCGGATCTGCCGGTGACGGTCCGGCCCAGCTGGGCCGGGTCGAACGCCGAGGTCACCGAGCCGGCCGTCTCGTAGGGAGCTCGCAGCAGCACCAGGGCCACCGTGGCGGCCGTCAGTGCCACCCACCCGACGGTCAGCAGCCTGCGCACCGGACGTGTCGCGCCCGCGGTGGGCCAACACACGAGGACGAAGGCGGCGGCTCCCACGAGGAGGGCCAGTCCGCTGTAGGCGACGTAGCGAAGGACCCCGTACAGGCGGCCGACCGCCGTCTCGTCCGGTGAGTCGGTCGCCACCACGGCGGCGGTCTCGGACGGCTGCCCGATGGAGAAGACGAACGCGCCGGAGATCGGATGGCCGTCGGCGGATACCACCCGCCATGCCACCGTGTAGGTGCCCTGGGGCAGCTTGCCGGACAGGTCCACCCGTGCGGTGTTGTCCTTGCCGTCCACGTGCTGCGCGGGACGCGGGTTCACGCGCTCGTTCTTCGGCGACAGCACTCTCAGCGAGTCGTCGGAGAAGCTGACCGACTCGGTGAAGGTGAGCGTGACGTGTTGCGGCTCGGTCTTCAGGACACTGCCGTCCGCAGGGTCGGAGCCGCTCAGTCCGGCGTGCGCGGAGGCCGTACTCGCCCCGACGAGGAGCAGGGCGAGTACGGCGGCGACCAGGACCAGGACGGTCAACGGCCTCTTGGTGGGAGGCGATCCACTGGGCATGTAGGCACAGTCTCCGAAGTGGCGGTCGTCGGAGGTGACACCGCCGCCCGGAACTCGGTGGTGCGAGGGAGCTTGTCGGACGGCGTGTGTCACCGGGGGCGACAGGGGCGGACTTTGGCGGGCCGGCTGGTGTGGGTGGAGAGATGTGGACGATAGTGCCGCCGGCCGGGTGACCGAGCCGTTTGAGCAACTTCGGCTAAAGACAGCGTGGAAGGCTCGACTCGGGTCGTTTTCCCTGTACGGGGCCCTTGCGACCGTCGAACGATCTGTGCAACCGCCCCCTTCCCCTCAGTTCTCGCGGGTCGGGAGGATCTCCTTCACCTTGGCGATGGCGAAGCCCCATCCCTGCGCCACGGTCGGCTTGCCGGGTACGGCCACTTCCTCCGGGTTGGTCAGCACGTCCAGCAGGACCGGGCCCGGGGTGTCGAGCGCCCGGCGCACACTGTCGTGGAGGTCGGCCGGATCGGTGACGCGGATCCCGGTGAGGCCGAGTGCGGTGGCGACGGCGGCGAAGTCGGGGTTGTCCAGCTCCGTACCGAATTCGGGCAGGCCCGCCTGCTCCTGTTCCAGCTTGACCATGCCGAGCCGGCGGTTGTCGAAGACGACCAACTTCACCGGCAGCCGGTACGTCGCCAAGGTCATCAGGTCGCCGAGCAGCATGCCGAGGCCGCCGTCACCGCAGAAGGCGACGATCTGGCGGTCGGGTGCCCACAGCTGGGCGCCGATCGCCTGGGGCATGGCGTTGGCCATCGAGCCGAGGTTGTACGAGCCGATCAGGCGCCTGGTTCCCCGCATGGCCACGAAACGGGAGAGCCAGACGGTGGCCATACCGGTGTCGGAGGTGAAGACGGCGTCCTCGGCCGCGTACGCGTCGACGGCGGCGGCCAGCGCCTCCGGCCGGATCTCGTGGTCCGGGTTGTCCAGTACCGCGCGCAGCTTGCCGGTCCAGCGGCGCTCGTGGCCCGGGTCGGCCAGCCGGCGCCCGCCCTCCTCCCAGCGCAGGAACCTCTCCCGGGCGTCGTCCAGATGCGCGCGGTCCGGGACCTCCTTCAGCAGCGGGAGCAGGGCGCGCAGGGTGGCGCCCACGTCGCCGGCGAGGCCCACGTCCACGGGGACCCGGCGCCCCAGGTGCTCCTCGCGGGCGTCGATCTGGACCACCTTGCAGTCCTTCGGATACCACTCCCGGTAGGGGAAGTCGGTGCCCAGCATGAGGAGTACGTCGCCGTGGTCGAGGGCGTGGGAGGCGGCGGGGTTGCCGATCAGGCCGGTCTGGCCGACCTGGAAGGGGTTGTCGCCCTCGAAGCCCTCCTTCGCCTTGAGCGTGAGCACCATGGGGGCGGAGAGCAGGTCCGCGGTCCGGAGGACTTCGGTGCGGGCGTCGCGGGCTCCGCGGCCGACGAGCAGGGTGACGCGGGAGGCCGCGTTCAGGAGTTCGGCGGCCTCAGCCAGGGCCGGCTCGTCGGGCCGGGTGACGGCCCGCTCCAGGGTGAAGCGCGCCGGGCGGTCGTCGGTCAGCTCCTGGTCGCCGAGATCGCCGGGCACGGTCAGTACGGCGACGCCGCCCCGGGTCACGGCGGCGCGTACGGCGGTCTCCAGCATCCGCGGCATCTGGTCCGGGGAGGTGACGGTGGCCCGGTGGACGGCGACGTCGCGGAACAGCAGGTCGTTGTCGACCTCCTGGAAGTAGTCGCTGCCCATCTCGGCGAGCGGTACCTGTCCGCAGATGGCGAGGACCGGGGTGCGGCTCTTGGCGGCGTCGTAGAGCCCGTTGAGGAGGTGTACGGATCCGGGTCCGACCGTACCCATGCACACGCCGAGGGTGCCGGAGAGCTGTGACTGCGCCCCCGCCGCGAAGGCGGCGGCCTCTTCGTGCCGACAGCCGACCCAGGTGAGGCCGTCGGTGGTGCGGATCGCGTCGGTCAGGGGGTTCAGTGCGTCGCCGACGACGCCGAAGACGTGCCGGACGCCCAGTTCCTCCAGTGCGTCGACGATCACGCGGGCCACGGTGCGTGCCACGGGAGTGTCCTTCCCTCGGTCTCAGTGGGTGAAGCGGTCGGGGTCGGCCGCCCGCCAGTCGGATGCCCAGGTGTCGGGCACTGATGCGAGCAGTTGTCCGGGGGTGAGCCATTCGTGCAGTTCGGCGTACGAGCGCACGGTGTACGGGTCGACCCGTTGGAGCAGTTGGTGGGGACGCAGCTCGGACGGGCCGTCGACGCCCATCGCCGCCATGATCCGAAGGGCGCTCAGGACGGTGGCCTTCTGGTAGCGCTCGACGCGCCGCGACTTGTCGCCGACGTCGACGGCACGGGCCCGCCGCCGGTCCTGGGCGAAGCCGCCCAGCCGGGCACCGGTGTTGAGGGCACGGACGGCGTTCGCGGACAGCGAGCCGAAGCTCATCGCCGAGACGTTGAGCAGGGCCATGTCGTAGGGCTTGGTGCAGCCGGGGCCGCCGATCCGGACCCGGGGCGGATCGACGCGCACCGGTCGCGGAGCCATGGACGGGGTGAGGTATTCGCTGCCGGCCAGGTCGAGATCGCGTTCGGTACCGAAGGGCTCGTCGTCGTCGGTGCCCTTGGCACGTTCGTAGACGATGCTGCGGGTGTCCCGGTCGAAGGGGCGGCCGTCGAAGTTCCGCTCGATGAAGTACTGCTGTATCTCCGGGCGGAGGGCCTCCAGGGCGAACCGCAGGCGCCCCAGCAGCGGGTAGTTCCGCAGGAGGGAGTGTCGGCGCTGCACGAGGTCGTGGACGGCCACCACCGCGAGCACCCCGAGCAGGACGAGGAGAAGTATGTTCAGCACACCGCACGTGTGTCCCGGCCCCCGACCGTCAACCGCGTCGGGCGATTCACACGGCGGGGGCGGAATGCCGGGTGGGTTCGGCGGGTACGCGAGGAGATCACCTGTTGTCTTGTGGAGGTCCCCTTGCTGTCCTCGCTCTCCGACACGATCTCGACGCACCTCGCCGTGGCCGACAGCCTCCTGCCGGTACCGACGCGGGCCGTCTACGACACGTCCGACCCCTACGCGGTCCGGTTCGACTTCATGCTGGACGACGAAAGTCCCACCCCGTGGCACTTCGAGCGGGACATGCTGGCCGAGGGGGTGCGCCGGCCCGTGGGAGAAGGCGACATCAGCCTCCGCCCCCGGTGGACGGGCGGACAGCACACCCTGGTCATGCAGCTGTGGGGAGACACACCGGCCGGCTACGAGTCGGCGGTGCTGATCGTGGACTGCGCGCAGGTGAGCTGCTTCCTGGAGCAGTCCTACGGGTTGGTGGCCCGGGGATCCGAGTCCTGGGACATCGACGGGTTCCTCGACAGCATCCGATGCCCGGAATGAGGCACGACGCCCGGGTGTCAGGCGTTTGCGGGTGGTCGGGTTTCCGGTGGCGGAGTTCGGGCAGCCGCCGCTCGGGGGATCCCACGCACGGCACAGGAGGTTCGCGCCATGGAAGACCAAGGCGGCGCCGGCGGCGCCCCGCTCCACCACCATGACCACGAGCACGACCACGAGCACGACCGCGACGAGCGGCGACGTCGCGGGGCATCCCCCACCGCACCCGGCCCCAAGGCGTCCGCGGAGGACGAGCGCACCGTACGGGCAGCGGACACGGACGAGGCGAGCCGCTTGGACCGGCCGGGGGCCGGCGACGGGCCCGCACCCGAACGGCGCCGTCCGGGGCGCGAGCACTGACCGCCCGCCACGTCCTCAGAGGATCGCTGCCAGGCCGGTCGGCCTGGCAGCGGCGTCACCGCGGCGGCCTCGGCTCCACTGCCTACACCGCCCGGGTCAGGGCCGAGACCGCCCGGGTCAGCCGGGCCATGTGCCCGTGACGCGCCGCGTCGCCACCGCACCGGAGCGGTCGACGGCAGCCTTGACGGCTGCGAAGATCGCGCCCTGCAGGGCCGCAGCGATCAGGATCTCCCGCCATGAGCGGTCCTCGTCGGTCGCCGCGGGCGCGTCCTCGGCCCCTTCGATCAGCTTCCAGACCTCCTTGAACACCAGTCCGGCGAGCGCGCCGCTGAGGGCGCCCAACGCCAACCCGACCGGCTTGTACGCGATCGCCGACGCCCTCATCGGTGCCTCCTCCGGTTGCCCCGCACCAGCAGGAACACGATCAGCGCGGCGCCGACCGTGATCAGTGCGGCCCGGCCCGCCTTGTCGAGGACAGGGTCGGGTGTCTTCTCCGCCGCCAGGTGCGCCACATGTTCGACCCCGCCCCGAATCCGGCCTGTCACCAGGGTGGCCTTCTCCGTTGCCTGCTCCTTCACGGCGGCCGTCTTCTGCCGGGCCTGGGCCGCTACGTCGGCCTTCGCGGCCAGGGCTTCGACGGTGCGGCCGAGTTGATCGCGGGTGTGCTCGATCCGTTCCCGCAGTTCCTCCGGAGAGGGTTCGTCGGCGGTGCGTCGTGCGTCGTGGGACCGGCCGGTCATCGGTGTGCCTTCTCCCTGATCTCGGCGACGTCGGCCTTCAGGCTCTCCATCGTCTGCTCGGGCGCCGGCGTACCGGCCTTCGCGATCTGCCGCTTGCCCGCCATCGCCACCACGGCGGCGCCCACGGCCAGCACGGCGGTGGCGATCAGCGCCGAGGCCCAGACGGGAAGCACCAGAGCCAGCGCCGCGATTCCCGCCACGACCAGGGCCTGGGCCGCCAGGACGCCGAGGAGCCCGGCTCCGCCGAACAGACCTCCGCCCGTCCCGTACCGCTTCGACTTCCGTGTCATCTCCACCCGCGCGAGCTGCATCTCCTGGTGCACCAGCTCCGAGATCTGCTGGGACGCCCGCGAGACCAGCACGCTCACCGAATCATCGGCGGGACGACTCCTCTGTTCGATCGTGGCCACTGCTCTCCACCTCGTTCTCACGTCGATCGGATGCGTCTCGTACCCCGTCGCCGCACGGGACGGAAGATCCCTCCATGCGGCGACGGTCCTCGTCGCTCCACGCCTTGGTGTCGCGGGGGCGCACATACGGCTCCTCGTGTTCGTCCAGGCCTCCCGCGATCGCCCGTTGGCGGGTCAGTTCCGCGTCGAACTCCAGACCGAGGAGGATGGCGAGGTTGGTGATCCACAGCCACACCAGGAAGACGATCACGCCCGCGACGGTGCCGTACGTCTTGTTGTAGGACGCGAAGTTCGCGACGTAGACGGCGAAGCCGGCCGAGGTGACCATCCAGATCGCCAACGCCAGGAAGCTGCCGGGGGTGACCCACGCGAAGCCGCGCCCCTTGGCGTTCGGAGCGGCCCAGTACAGCAGCGCGATCATGATCGTGACGAGGAGGACCAGGACCGGCCACTTGGCGATCGACCACGCGGTGAGCCCGGCGTCACCCACGCCGAGCGCCTCGCCGGCCCTTCGGGCCAGGCCCCCGCTGAAGACCACGATCAGCGCGCTCGCACACGCCAGGAGCATCAGCGTGACGGTCAGGGCCAGGCGCAGTGGAAGGATCTTCCACACCGAGCGGCCCTCGGGCACGTCGTAGACGGCGTTCGAGGCGCGGATGAAGGCCGCGACGTAGCCGGACGCGGACCACAGGGCGACGATCAGGCCGAAGACGGCCACTAGTGAGCCGAGTCCGCTGCGGCCCTGCAGCTGCGTCAGGGCGTCGCCGATCACGTCCCGGACCGAGCCGGGCGCCAGCTTTCGCAGGTCGTCCAGCACCCGCTGGGTCACCGAGTCGCCGGCGATGCCCAGCAGGGACACGAGGACGAGGAGGGCGGGGAAGAGTGCGAGCACCCCGTAGTAGGTCAGGGCCGCCGCGCGGTCGGCCAGCTCGTCGCTCTGGAACTCCTTCGCCGTGCCGCGCAGCACGGCACGCCAGGATCGTTTCGGCAGATCGGTGGGCCGGTCGGGCGCGCGGTCGCGCACGTGGCTGTCGGGACCGGCGCCGGCACCGGCGTGCACCCCGATGTCCGGACTCTCGTCTTCCGTGCCGGGGTCCGGCGTCGATTTCCGCTTCATGCCCTGCGGGTTTCCGCCTTGGCGGGACTCATGCGCCCGAGGCGCGTCTTTCGGATCCGGTCCGATCCACCCGTCGCCGTCGTCAGCCGTTTCGCGCTCCCATGGCCTCGGAGGGACCGGCGTTCCGCAGACGCGGGTATATCTGGCAGATAAGCTGGCAAATCCTTGTTTCATCGACCAAATGCGCGAGGGATGCAATTCTGGATGATATGCACGCCCGCTCGGCTGGAGGAGGATGAGATGAGCGCACCGAGGGACGAATGAGGCGCTGGACCGGCATGTCCAGGGCCTGCGGCAGTCGGTGAAGGAGGCCGGTCGTGGTCACATCCAAGGCGTCCCGGGTCGAGCCCGGTCCGGAGAGAGTGGCTCCCTCCGAGCCCGGCGGTCTGCTGGACGTGCTGAGCGTGGCCGCGGTGGTGCTGGACGCCAAGGGACGGATCACCTTGTGGAGCCCCCAGGCGCAGGACCTGTTCGGCTGGTCGGCCGAGGAGGCGCTGGGCAGCTACGCGGCCGAGCTGCTGGTCACCGACGAGTACGTCGACCTGGTACTCGATCTGTTCGCCAAGGTCATGGCCGGCGGCGGCGCCTGGGCGGGCGTCTTCCCCGTGCGGCACAAGGACGGCTCCTCGCGCATGGTGGAGTTCCGCAACATGCGGCTGCAGGACGAGCACGGCGGCGTGTACGCCCTGGGGATCGCTTGCGACGAGGCCGTGGTGCGGGGTGTGGAGCGCGACCTGGCCCTGTCGGTGCCCTTGGTGGCCCAGTCCCCGCTCGGGCTGGCGGTGCTGGACACCGACCTGCGGTACGTACTGGTCAACCCGATGCTGGAGCGGATCAACGGGATACCGGCACAGGAGCATCTGGGCCGTACACCCGGGGAGGCGCTGCCGTTCCTGGACACGAAGGTGATCGAGGCGTCCATGCGCCAGGTCCTGGAGAGCGGTGTACCGCTGCTGGACCAGTACGGCATCGGGCGGACACCCTCCGATCCCGGCCGGGAGCGCGCCTGGTCGGGCTCCTACTACCGGCTGGAGGACCCGCGCGGGCGGGTGATCGGGGTCGCCCTGGTGGTGGTGGACGTCACCGACAGCTACCGGGCGGCCGGGGAGGCCGCCGAGGCCCGACGGCGTCTGGACCTGATCGCCCGGGCGTCGGTGACCGTCGGAACCACCCTGGACCTGAAGCGCACGGCCCGCGAACTCGCCGACCTCGTCGTGGCCGACCACGCCGGCCTGGCCGATCTGGCCTCGGTCGACGTCCTCGACTCGGTCCTGGAGGGCGGCGTGGCCACCGCGCCCGGCCCCCGGACGGGGCGTGCGCTGTTCATGGCCCTGGCGGTGTCGGCGGCCTACGAGACGGCCTCCGTACGCGCCGCCGACCCGGTGGGCGAACGCACCACGTATGCGGCCGAACGCCTGGTCACCCGCTGTGTGAGCACCGGGCGTCCCGTCCTGGTCTCGCACATCGGGCGCGCGGACCTGGCGCACATCGCGCGGGACGAAACCGCCGCGACCCTCCTCGCCCGGGAAGGCGCCCACTCCTACCTGGCCGTGCCGCTGACCGCCCGCGGCCAGGTCCTCGGCGCCCTCGGCCTGCTGCGCACCCGCGATCCGCGCCCCTTCGACCACGACGACGTCACCCTGGCCGGTGAGCTGGCCACCCGTGCCGCCATCGCCATCGACAACGCCCGCTGGTACCAGCACGCCACCGACACCGCCCTGACCCTTCAGCGCCATCTGCTCCCGCAACCCCCGCCCCGGTCCGCCGGCCTTCGGATCGCCTACCGCTACCAGCCCGCCGCGGCGGCCAGCGGGATCGGCGGCGACTGGTTCGACGCGATCCCCCAGCCCAAGGACAAGACCGCTCTGGTGGTCGGCGACGTCATGGGGCACGGTGTCCACGCCGCCGCCACCATGGGCCAACTGCGGACGGCCACCCGTACCCTGGCGGACCTCGGTCTCGACCCGGCGCGGGTCCTGCGCCACCTCGACCACATCACCGCCGAGCTGGACCAGACCATCGCGACCTGCGTCTACGCCACGTGGGACCCGCACCGCTCCCGCTGCCGTGTCGCCCTGGCCGGCCACCCACCGCCCGTCCTCATCCGGTCGGGCCAGAGCCCCGAACTGCTGGCCCTTCCCGCCGGTGTGCCGCTCGGCACGGGTGGCCTCGGCGGTGCCGACTTCGAGACTACGGTGCTCGACCTGGTCCCCGGCGACAGGCTGGTGCTGTACACCGACGGCCTCGTCGAAACCCGCGACGATGCCTTGGACGAGCGACTGGATCTGCTCCTCGGTCTCCTCACCGGCCCCGGCCTCCCCCTGGAGGCGACCTGCGACCGGCTTCTGTCGGCCCTCCGGCACCCCGACGCGGCCGACGACGTCGCCCTCGTGATCGCCCACGTACGACCCCACCCACCCCTGTCCGCAGCGGGCCCGGCGACGGCTCCAGCTCGATGGTGACGACCTTCTCGGCGCCGTCCGTATGCGCACCGTGCCCGGCTTCCCGCGGTCGTCATCCGGCCAGGTCTCCGGCGTACAGCGGCCGGCGCCACACGTTGCGGCGGTGTACGGCGTCCAGGTCGCCCTGGAGCGGGCTGGGCGGTACCGCGAGGACGGGGCACGGGGCGTGGGCCAGGCAGTAGCGCGCCACCGACGGGCGCAGGGCCCGGAGCAGCGGTGTGCGTGCACCCGTACCGACGACGAGCAGGTCGCCGGGGTCGCGGACGGTGTCCACCAGGGCCGCGCCCGGCGTGCCCCGTACCGTCAGCCCGGCCAGTGTCACCCCGGGCGGGCCGTCGCCGAAGGCGGTGTCCAGGGTTTCCCGCAGCTGCTCCACGGCGGCTTCCCGGCAGCCCGTGAGCAGGGGCGTACCGCCGGCCGATCCCCTGGAACCGGGGCCGCCGAGCGGCGGTTGCCAGGCCAGGACGACCCACAGTTCCGCGTCGCGCGCCCGGGCCTCGGCCGCGGCCCGGTGCAGGGCCGTCAGACTTCCGAGCGACCCGCACGTACCCGCCACAACTCGTCCTCGCACCGTTGCCCGCCCCTCATGGCTCCTCGTCGGCTCTCGGCCTCCATGCAACGGTGGCGGCGGGCCTCCCGTCCGCTTCGCTGATGCGTCTCTGACGCCGGAACGGGAAACCCGTACGGCTTCCTGATGCCCCGGTCCGGCGTCCGTCAGCGCCGCGTACGGAACGGGCCGCCGCCCGTCAGGGTCGCGTCAAGGGGCCACCCGGACGGCGCGGGAGCGGGGATAGCTTCGAACGGACGCCTTCCGGGTCGCCTCCCCGCGCCGGGGGCGTCACCCATCGTTCGCGGTTTCCCCAGGGAGAGCCCCATGTGTCTGTTTCGGTACGAAGACGACCCCGAGCCCGAGGAACCCGTCCCGGCCGGGCCGCTGTACGTGCCCGTCCGGCCGGGAAACTCAGTCGGCTCGGGGACGGTGATCCGGCTGTTCCGCACTCCGTTGGGCGTGCGCACGGCCGTCGGTTTCACCCGCGTGGAGCGGCTGGCCGCGACCCTCGGCGAGGGCCAGGAGTACATCCGCCTGTCCGAAACCCTGCTGCGGGAACTGTGCGAGACGCTCGGCGCGGAGCTGGTCACCGTCGATCCGACGCTGTCGGCTCCCGCCGCGACGCCGACGACCCACCGGCCCGGCCGGCTCCCGGTCGGCTCCGCATGAGGGGGAATTCCATGACCACGGTCACCATGTCGAAGGTCGCCGCCGACGCGGACGACCTGTCCGTCTGGCCGGCCTCCGCGCGCCGCCTTCCGCACGGCGTGCTCGCCGTCGGCGGGGTGTGCCTCGCCGAGATCGCCGACCGCTTCGACACACCCGTGTACGTACTCGACGAGGGCGAGGTACGGGCCCACTGCCGGGCGTACCGCGACGCGTTCCCCGATGCCGATGTGCTGTACGCCGCCAAGGCCTTCCTGTCCCGGGCCGTGGTCCGCTGGATCGACGAGGAGGGCCTCGGGCTGGACGTCTGCTCGGCCGGCGAGCTCGAACTCGCCGTCACCGCGGGCTTCCCGGCGGACCGCGTCGTCCTGCACGGCAACGCGAAGTCCCCGCACGACATCGAGGCGGCGTTGCGCCTGGGGGTGGGCCGGATCGTCATCGACAGCCCCTCCGAGATCGCCCGGCTGGCCGCCGCCGTGGGCGTGGGCACGGGCGGCGCGCAGAAGGTGATGGTCCGGGTGGTCCCGGGCATCATGGCCGGTGGCCACGAGAAGATCCGTACGGGAACCGAGGAGCAGAAGTTCGGCCTGGCCGTGTCCGACGGCTCCGCCCAGCACGCCATCGCCCGGATCCTGGGCCTGCGCCGGCTCGAACTGACCGGCCTGCACTGCCACATCGGCTCCCAGATCACCGACGTCAAGCCGTACGTCGCCGCCGTGCGCCGCATGGTGGGACTGATGGCCCGCATCCGCGACACCCACGGCGTCGTCCTCCCCGAGCTGGACATGGGCGGCGGCCACGGCATCGCGTACCGCCCCGGCGAACCCGCTCTCGACCTCACCGCACTGGCGCGCCGGCTGCGTGCCGAACTGGCCGCGAGCTGCGCCGCGGCGAAGCTTCCCGTCCCCCGCCTCGCGATCGAGCCCGGCCGGGCCGTCACCGGGCCGGCGGGCGTGGCCCTGTACCGGGTGCTCGCCGTGAAGCGCACCGGCGAGCGCGTGTTCGTCGCCGTGGACGGGGGCATGAGCGACAACCCCCGGCCGGCCCTGTACGGGGTCCGGTACGCGCCCCGCCTGGTCGGCCGCCGAAGCACCGCCGAACCGCGTACGACCACGGTCGTCGGGCGGCACTGCGAAGCGGGCGACATCCTGGCCGCCGACGTGGAACTGCCCGGGGACATCCACCCCGGCGACCTGCTCGCCGTGCCGGTCGCGGGCGCCTATCAGCTCTCGATGGCCTCCGGCTACAACATGGTCGGCCGCCCGCCCGTCGTCGCCGTCCACGACGGCACGGCCCGCCTTCTCGTCCGGCGCGAGACCCTGGCCGACTTCCGCCGCCGGGACATCGGGGAGTAGCCGGGCCGGGACCGTTCCTCCGCTCCTGCCGCCGGTCGTCAGCCGGCGTGGACGTGGGGGCGGCGGCCGCGGTCCGGTTCGGCCTCGCGGATGACCTCGCGGGTGACGGGGGCGACCTCACCTTGGCCGAAGAGGAAGAAGCGCAGGAAGTTGGCCATCGGGTTGCCCTCGGTCCACTCGAAGTAGATGTGGGGCCGGCGGCCCGTCTCGTCCCGGATGTGGAGCAGGAGCGCGGCGAGGGCGTTGGGGACGGTGGAGCTCTCCAGGGTGAGCACCCGGTAGCGGTTGTGCAGCACTTCGCCGCGCACGCGCAGCCCGGATTCGAACTCGGACGGGTCCAGGACGGTGACCTCGACGAACATGAGGTCGTCGCCGGCCGGGATGTCGTTGTCGGCGCGGATCTGCCGGACCTTGTCCTGGTACTCGGCCTGGTCGCGGTTGTCGGGCTCGTTGGCGATGAGCCGTCGGCAACACCGCACGCCTGATCGGCGCCGGCCTGCGGGCACTCCTCGCCCTCACGGTGCTGTGCGGCGTCCTCTACCCGCTCGCCGTGACCGGTATCGCCCAGGTCGCCTTCAGCGGCAACGCGACCGGGTCCGAGATCAAGGACGAGCGCGGCCAGGTCGTCGGATCGTCCCTCATCGGGCAGACCTACAACCTGCCGGCGCGGAACCCCGACGATCCCGAGGAGGCCGCTCGGCCGGACCTGCGGTGGTTCCAGCCGCGGCCCTCCCACGGTCTGGGTTCCAACAGCATCAACACCCGGTACGCGCTGATCCTCTCGGGCGCCACCAACAAGGCCGCCGACAACCCGGACCTCGTCAAGCTGGTCGAGGACGCCAAGGCCGCGGTCGTCACGGACAATTCCACGCCCTCCTACCAGGTCGACCCGCGGGCCGTCCCGGCCGACGCCGTCACCTCGTCCGGCTCCGGCCTCGACCCGAGCATCTCCCCGGAGTACGCGAAGATCCAGGTCCATCGGGTCGCCGAGCGCAACGCCCTCGACGTCGAGCAGGTCGAGAAGCTCGTGAAGCAGCACACGCAGGGCCGCACCCTGGGCTTCCTGGGCGAACCCCGCGTCAACGTCCTCGAACTCAACATCGCCCTCAAGGCCCTGGCCGCACGCTGACCGCCACAGGGGCGCGGATCCGGAGGATCCCCGGCCGGGGCCCCTTGGGGGTGGGCCCCGGCGGCTGGGTGGGGTCGCGTGGTCTCAGTGCTCGCAGAGGGAGAATTCTCGTTCGTAGAGCTGCTCGTTGTGTTCGTTCACGAAGAACTTGCGTTCCCGCATGAGCTGTTCGCGGTAGTTCTTCGCCTGTTCGAGCGTCATGGTCGAGGTCTCGGACCACGGCTGTTGCGGGGGCACGTCGGAGGTCGAGACGATCTTCTCCGACGGGTCGACCAGGAAGAACGCGAGGATCTTGCGATATCCCGGGCGGGTGGCGTCGGCGAGGCGGAAGGAGCCGACGCGGTGTTGCAGGACGTTCGGGAAGGCCAGGCAGCGGCCCGCGGGGGTCGACGCCGATCCCAGTTCCTGGTTCAGCGCGTCCTCGTCCTCCAGGCCGTAGACCTCACGCAGACCGTTGTCGTCGTTCTGTTCGTAATGCGGGTCGTCGAGGGCCGCCCGGAAGCTCAGCCGGCTCTCGGTGATGTTCTCGCTGTCCCAGTAGTAGATGCCGGTCGAGACGATCCGCTCGTTCATCATCCCCTCGACGTGCCAGGAACCGCCGGAGTACTCGGGCTTGTCCGGGGTGAGGTGAATGGTGGCGAGCTTGACGATGACCTGGAGACCCCGGCCGCGCAGGTCGACGCGGGCGGATGCGTCGGGCGACTCGGGCGCGGTGAACTCCGGGGCGTCCGGGATGACCGGGACCCGGTTCTCCCACCACTGGTCGTGGGCCTCTTCCCAGGCGGTCCGAGCCGCCGTGTAGGCCGCGTCATCACTGAAGGCGGACTTGTTCGGGTACTCCGGTTCCGAGTCGTACCACCCATAGGGATCGGCCGCGATCCGCAGGGGCCGGGGGTGGCGCAGATCGGTGAGCACGTTCTCCAGCAGCGGGCGCATGCGCCCGAACAAGTCCGGCAGGACGGCTGCCAGTTCACGATGGTGCTCGGGGTGGATGTTGTTCACGTACGAACGGAAGGTGACGTCTCCGTCGTCGCTGACGTCCACGTCGGTGGGCAGCCACTGGAACTGCTCCGAGAACTCGTACTTCGAGTAGCGGTCCGTCGGGTTCCGCCAGGCCCGCTCGGGCGCGCCGCTCGCCTCTCTCACCAGGCAGAACAGTGAGGGATGCACCAGGTCCAGCACCTGCCCGTCGGAGCCGGGATGCCAGTCCAGTTCCGCTTCGGGGACTTCTTCCAGAACCCGGACCGCCTCACGCAACCGGTCCCTGAGCTTGTCGTCGATCAGCGTGTCCGAGTGCCACACCCCGTCGGCGGCGGACACCTCGATGCCCGTCCGTGCGTCCCGCAGCGCGGCGTAGTGCACGAGCTCGGCGAGTACGTAACGCACCTGCGCCTCGGTGAGGCCCTGGGCGACCGCTTCCTGCGTCCACCTGGCGACGATGGCGGGGTCGTTCATCTTGTCGAACCACCCGGGCTTCGCCCGAATGTGTGCGCTGCACTGCATCATCTGGACTTCCCGCAACGTTCGGGGGGTCGCGAACGATATGGACCGGGCTGTTTGAAAGGGCAGCGGGAAAGCAGACAGGCCAGACAATTCTCTTGGTCCTCCGAGTCGGTGTGCGGTGGCCGGAAGGATACTTCAGCGGACTGACACCGCGGTCGTGCTCCGGTCGTCGTCGAAGGACCCGAGAACCTCTCTGCTCGTGCCTACTGCACCTGGTCCGCGAGGGCTTGTGCCAAGGCCCCGACCCGGGTCGGCTCCAGCGAACTGCGCCCGCTCGCACCGACGCCGATCAGCAGGGCGGCGTCCCCCTCCCCGTCGAGCTTCAACCGGACGGTGGCGACGTTGCCGCTCCCGGTCATGACCGGCTCGCCGGCCTTCGCCTCGCCCGACTTCTTCATGTACGCGATCAGGTCGTCGGTGGACATCCCGGCGAGGTTCTGGGCCACCGGCGCGAGCGGGGCACTGGCCTGAGGCCGCCGTGTCGCGATGGTGTGCACCTCCACGTCCTCCGTGCCGAGGTGGAACGTGCAGCTCACCAGCGCGCCGGGATTCTCGGCCAGCGCCTCCCCCGCCTCGGCCCGCTTGCCGCCCTCACCCGTGGCGGCGGGGCCGTCGGCCTCCTTCACGGACCCCGGCCCACCGGTGGCGGTCACGCCCGCGGTCTTCGCCGCCGCGCCGATGTCGTAGGCCAGCGGGCACTTGTCGGTCCCCTTGGGATCCATGCCGTCGACGGTCTTGGTCAGCCCGCTCAAACTCAGCGGGGCCGCGCCGCCGCTCTGGCAGCCAGCCATCAGAGCGGCTGCTGTCGCGGCGGCGATCGCCAGGCCGTACCGGCGGTGTATCACGTGTGTGTCCTCACTGTTCACAGGGCGGTGGGGCTGCAACCGTGGCAATCGCCAAGGGTGTCGAGGGCGGAGGTGCGGCTCCGATCCAGCTCCGAGGTGAAGTATGTCGGGGCGCCCGAGCGGTCGGTGACACCGCCCGGGCGCTTCAACGGGGTCATGCCTCAGCGGAAAGCGGCGACATGGCGGGCGACCCAGTCGTCGAACGAGGCCGGGGCGCGGCCGAGGACTCGTTCCACGTCCGGGCTGATCCGCAGTTCGGCCGGGTTCGGGGCGGAGATGATGTCCAGGGTGTCGTCGGCGAGTTCGATCGGCACGAACCGGGCCATGCCGGCCTTGGCCTCGTCGCGGGTGAGTTCGTGGAACCGTACGGGTGAGCCGAGCGCGGCCGCGATCGCCTGCGCCTGCCGGCGCGGTGTGATCACCTGCGGCCCGGTCAGCTCGTACACCCCTCCGGCGTGCCGGTCCTCCAGCAGGCAGGCCGCCGCGACCGCGGCGATGTCCGCCGGATCGACGACCGGAACCCCCACATCGCCGAAGGGCGCGGCGACCGTCCCTCGGGCGCGGACGGACTCCGCCCAGGCCAAGGCGTTGGAGGCGAACCCTCCCGGGCGCAGGACGGCCCAGTCCGGGCCGGAGTTCCGCAACGCGTCCTCCACGCCGCGCATCGCGACGCGCGACGGGCCGAACGGCCTGGTCGCCACGCCCTGCGAGGACAGCAGGACGACCCGGCGGACCCCACTGGCCGCGGCCAGGTCGATGATGTCGGTCGGCCTGGCATCGGGGGCGTGCAAGTTGCCGGAGAGCAGGAGGAAGAGCGCCTTCGCCCCGGCCAACGCGGGTGCGAGGAGTGCCGGTTCGGCCAGGTCCGCCGACAGGTGTCGGACCCCGTCCGGCACCTGTCCCCGGTGCCGCGACACCGCCGTCACCTGCTCGCCCGCCGCTGCCAGGGCCTGCGTCAACGGTCGGCCCACATTCCCGGTCGCCCCGGTTACCACGATCATGTCCAGCTCCTGATTCGTTGTGCACTGCGGCCACCGACGCTAGGAGCCGGGCTTACTTTCCGTAAGGACATACCCAGAGGTAAGCTCCTGACATGGGGGAAGGCGCGCAGTTGAAACGGGTCGGGACGAGCCGGGGCCGTGAGGTGTTTCACACCGACTGCCCCGCGCGTGACGTGGTCGACCACGTGACCAGCAGGTGGGGTGTCTGGGTTCTGATCTCCTTGCGGAGCGATGACCTTCGGTTCTACGAACTGCGCGACAGCATCCAGGGCATCAGCGAGAAGATGCTCGCCCAGACCCTGCGCGCGTTGGTCCAGGACGGCCTGGTCCGGCGGGAGGTGGAGCCGACGACGCCGCCTCAGGTCACCTACGGGTTGACCGACTTCGGGCAGGACATCAGCGAGCCCCTGACGGACCTGTTCGACCGGATCACCGAGCGGCTGCCGCCGCGCGGTGACACACCATGACGACAGGTGCCGGTCGGGGAACTGCTCGCCGGGGTGGGAGCGGGGCGGGGCCGAAAATGACGTCCGATCTTCTGGCCGACGACCTACTCTGATCATCACCTCGGACGCAGCACCCGTGCTGCGCGTCCGCCGTGAGCGCCTCTTCCTCGTGCCCACCTGCGCGCGGCGACCCTTCGTTCCACGTGGCCCGGTCCGCCACGCGCACCGAACGCCGCCCGGAGGACGAGAGGGTCGCGCACGACCCCATCACACCTCCTCATGAGGCACCCCATGGACAGCGAGCGCATTCAGAACTGCCTGGACCTGATCCGCCAGGCACGGCAGCTACCCGTGGACGATGCTCGGCGCAGCCTGCTGGAACAGGCGGCCGGTGAACTCGTCCGCGACGGCCGGCTTCGACGCCGTGCCGAGGCACGCGCGGCACGGCGCGCGGCCGACGCGAAGCTGCTCGCCGCCACCGCGATGGGCGCCACCGACCGGGTCATGGACGCCGCGCTGCCCACCCGGACCGAGCAGGAGCCGGCCCTGACGGTCGGCGGCTACGTTCAGCTGCGCCCCGGACCGTCCACCACGCGCCTGCTGCAGGACCGTACGCCGGACGATGACGGGCGATCACGGCAGCTGAACCGCCCCCAACGCTGCTATGTCTGCAAGAACCACTACCGGCAGGTCCACGCCTTCTACCACGTGCTGTGTCCCGCGTGCGCCGAGGAGAATCTCGCGCACCGCACGGCTCGCACCGACCTCACCGGTCGTCGTGCCCTGCTGACCGGCGGGCGCGTCAAGATCGGCCACCAGGTCGGGCTGATGCTCCTTCGGGACGGCGCCGAGCTCACCGTGACCAGTCGCTTCCCGCAGGACACGGTGCGCCGGTTCGCGGCGGCCCCGGACGCCGCAACGTGGTGGCACCGGCTGCGGATCGCCGCCCTGGACCTGCGCGATCCCCGGCAGGTTCTCGCCTTCACGGACCAGATGCTCTCCGAGGGGCTACCGCTGGACGTCCTGATCAACAACGCGGCCCAGACCCTACGCCGCTCTCCCCAGGCCTACTCCGCGCTGGCCGCCGCCGAACCCACGCCTACGCCCACCCCCGTCTCGCTCACCGCGCCGCGGATATGGACCGCGCCAGGATTCTCCGTACCCGGTCCACGCACCACACCGCTGCCGTGGACGGCGGAACTCGCCCCACGATCGGGATCTCCCGACGCCCTCGACGGTGTCGGGCACACGGCCGACACGGCGGTGGCCGTCCCGGTGCCGCAGGGGGCCGTCGACGAGGCGGGTCTGCTGCCCGAGACCGCGGCGACCAACTCATGGACGCTACGCCTGGGACAGGTCGACCCGACCGAGCTGCTGGAGGTGCAGTTGGTCAATGCCATCGCGCCGTTCCTGCTCGCCGACCGTCTGCTGCCTCTTCTCGAAGCCTCCCCGCACCCCCACCGATATCTCGTCAACGTCTCAGCGGTGGAAGGCCAGTTCACCGTGCGCAACAAGAGCGGCGACCACCCGCACACCAACATGGCCAAAGCGGCCCTGAACATGCTCACCCGCACCAGCGCGGCCGACCTGGCCACCCGGGGCATCCACACCTGCAGCGTGGACACCGGCTGGGTCACCGACGAGAAGCCCTTCCCCGCCCGGGAGCGGCACGCCGCCACCGGCTGGCGCCCGCCGCTGGACGTCGTGGACGGCGCCGCCCGCGTCTACCACCCCGTCGTGCAAGGGCAGGCCGGGGCGCCCGTCCACGGCGTCCTCCTCAAGGACTATCGGCAGGTCCCCTGGTGATCGTCACGTCCGCGGCGGCGGATTGCTCCTCCGCCGCCGGGGGCAGGAGGAACTCCGTCCAGACGGTCTTGCCGTCCCGGGTGTAGCGGGTACCCCATCGCTCGGTGAGCTGGGCCACCAGGAAGAGACCGCGCCCGCCCTCGTCGGTGGTGCGCGCCCGTCGTAGATGGGGAGCGGTGCTGCTCCGGTCGGAGACCTCGCAGATCAGACCGCGGTCGCGGATGATGCGCAGGGTGACCGGCCCGCCGCCCCCGTACCGGTAGGCGTTGGTGACCAGTTCGCTGACGACCAGTTCGGCGGTGAACGCCACCTCCTCCAGGCCCCACCCGCTCAGCGTGGCCTGCGTCAGGTGCCGCGCCCGGGCGGCGGCGGTCGGTTCCGCGGCCAGTTCCCAGGAGGCGACCTGCTCCGGCGCCAACACGCGGGTGCGGGCGAGGAGCAGCGCGACGTCGTCCCGTGGGTGATCCGGCAGGAGGGCGTTCTGCACCGCCGTGCAGGTCTCCTCCAGCGAGCGGCCGGGCCGGGAGAGGGCCTCCCGTAGCCGCTCCAGTCCCTCGTCGAGATCGTGGCCACGGGCCTCCACCAGGCCGTTCGTGTACAGCGCCAGCAGGCTTCCCTCGGCGAGTTCCAGTTCGGCGGACTCGAACGGGAGTCCCCCGAGCCCCAGCGGCGGACCTTGGGGAAGGTCGAGGAGGCTCACCGCTCCGTCGGAGGTCACCACGGCGGGCGGCAGGTGGCCCGCTCGGGCCAGGGTGCAGCGTCGGGAGGTGGGATCGTAGACCGCGTAGAGGCACGTCGCCCCGACGATCTGCCGGCCCTGTGCGTGTCCGTCGGCGGGCTCCTGCTCGTCCGCCAGGCGGTTGACCAGGTCGTCCAGGTGGGAGAGGACCTCGTCCGGGGCGTAGTCGAGGCCGGCCAGCGTGTGTACGGCGGTGCGCAGCCGGCCCATGGTGGCCGCGGCGTGCAGGCCGTGACCGACGACATCGCCGACGACGAGGGCGACACGGGCTCCCGACAGGGGGATGACGTCGAACCAGTCGCCGCCGACGCCCGTGGCGGGATCGGCCGGCAGATAGCGGTGCGCGACATCGACGGCGCTGTGTCGGGGCAACTCCCGCGGCAGCAGGCTGCGTTGCAAGGTCAACGCGGCCTGATGCTGCTGGGTGTAACGGCGGGCGTTGTCGATGCACAGGGCGGCGCGCGAAGCGAACTCCTCCGCGAGCGTGAGGTCGTCCTCCTCGAACGGCTCGGGCCGCTCGGCCCGCCACAGGCTGAGGAGGCCGAGGAGCAGACCGCGGGCCGTCAGCGGTACGACGATCATCGAGTGGGCGCCCAGCCCGAAGGCGCGCCGCGTGCGCTCGGGATCCTGGAAGTACCAGCCGGGGCTGCTCAGCAGCACCGGTTCGAGGATGGGCTGCTGCTCGGCGAGGCACCTGGCCTGCGGGGTGCGAGGGTCGAAGTGGAAGACCTCGCCGGTGGGGTGCATCACCCGCAGCGCCTCCGGCACGACCGAGTGGACGGCCATCCGGCGGACCGGTCCACTCGTCCCCTCGGAGGTCTCCTCGCCGCGGGCCACCGTCTCCAGCAGATCAACCGAGACGGCGTCGGCGAGGTCGGGGACGGCCACGTCGGCCAGCTCCCAGGTGGTCCGGCCGAGGTCGAGCGTGGTCCCGATGCGGGCGCTCGTCCGGTTGAGCAGGGCGAGCCGGCGCCGGGCGCGGTAGCGGTCGGTGACGTCCTCGACCAATTGGGTGACGCCGAGGATGTCGCCGGTGGGGTCCTCGATCCGGAACGCCGACACGGACACCACCCGCTCGCGGCCGGGGTCGCTCCTGGTGCGACAGGGCTGCTCGGTGAAGATCAGGGGGTCGCCCGTCTCCAGTACGCCTCGCAGCCGGGTCTCGATGGGCTCCACGTCCGGGCCGAAGAGGAAGTCGCCGATGCGTCGGCCTCGCATCTGCGCCGTGGGAAGTTGTGCGAAGCGGGCCAGCGCCCGGTTGACCCGCAGGATGCTCAGGTCCGGGGCGTGGACGGCCAGACCGATCGGGGAGCGCCGGAACAGACCGTCCAGGACCGACCGGTCCGTCTCCCATCGGAGCACCTCCTCCGCGGGGGCGACGACGAGGAACCACTCCCGGGCCGCGTCGGCGCGGATGACGGCGCGGGCACGGAAGCCCAGCTCCACCCGCCGGCCGCTACGGTGCCGCACGGCCAGGACCCCGGACCGGCCCCCGTCGCGCGCACACGCGGCCGCGGCGGCCAGGACCGTCTCACGATCGCACGGATCGAACAACAATTCGAGCGCGGTGCGGCCCAGCACCTCTTCGGGCGGGTAGCCGAGGTGCTCCCGCGCGCGCTCGCTCCAGCCGACGATCTCTCCGTGGTCGTCCACCACCGCCGAGACCGAGTTGTGCAGCGCGAACGGGTCCTCCGGCACCTCGCCCGATCCCGGCGCTGGTGCGTCCATCGTTGCCACCCTTCGAACCGACCGAACGGACCGCACGGCGGACATTCCTCGCAACGACTACCCAGGGTGATGCGGGACCAGGGCTGAGCAGTCGGCCTCCCTTCAGTATCGCCGCGTCCCCGCACCTCGGCAGAGGGTCGTCCGCCGGCTGCGGTGCGACGGGCCCGGCGGGCGGGCGGTGCCGGACGGTCCGACCTGTCCGCCCCGAGGGATTCGAAGCGCCACCTCGGGGCATCCGTAACGAGTCCCGGCCTTTACCGACCGACAGGAGGCAGCCGTGACCACCTATGTGATCACCGTGCCCGGCACGTTCCTGAGGGACGTCGACGACGCAGCACGCTCCGAGCTGGAGAGGAGGCTGACTCCGCACCACACCGACCTGAGCGAGACCCAGGACGTGGAGCTCCTGACAGTCCACGAGGGCGGGACCTTCTCCGTCCGGCTCGAAGTCGAGGCCCCCGACCGGGCCACGGCCGAGGACGACGCCGTCCGCCTGGTGGCCGGCGCCCTCGAAGAGCTGGGGGTCGGGGCGCAGGACGCACCGCTGGGACCTCCGGCGGTCACGGGCGTCGACGCCGAGTTCTAGGCCCCCGGCGCCTGGCCCGCATCGGGCCGATCGCCCTCGACCGGAGCCGAGTCGAGCCCCGCACGACGGCCGGGCCGGTCACCTGCGAGGTGACCGGCCCGGCCGTCGTGCGGTCCTGCGGGTGCCCTGCCCGTACGGCTACTTGGGCATCAGGACGGTGTCGACGATGTAGACGGTGGCGTTGGCGGTGGGGACGTTGCCGCAGACCACGGTGGAGCTGTCGTTGACCTTGTAGGTCTCTCCGGAGCCGGCCGTGGCGATCCTGCCCTTCTCCAAGGTTTCGAAGGAGCCGTTCTCCAGCTGCTTCGGGGTGAGCTTCTGACCGACGACGTGGTACGTGAGGATCTTGGTGAGCGTGGCCTTGTCGGCGAGGACCTTGTCCAGGTCGGCCTTCGGGATCTTGGCGAAGGCGTCATTGGTCGGGGCGAACACGGTGATGTTCGAGGCGTTGTTCAGGGTGTCGACCAGGCCGGCCTGCTTGACGGCCGCGACGAGGGTCGAGAGGGCCGGGTTGTTCGACGCGGCCGTGGCCACCGGGTCCTTGGCCATGCCGTCGAAGGAGCCCGCCCCCTCCTTGGGCACGCCCGCGCAGGCGGTGCCGAACGGCTTGTCCATGGCCGTCGCGGGCGTGGACGAGGCCGTTGCCGGGTCGGATCCGTCCGCGCTCGCCGAGGCGGCGGGGGCGGCGTCCGAGGACTTGCCGTCCTCGGAGCAGGCGGTCAGCGCGAAGGGCAGCACGGCCGCGGTGGCGACGGCGAGGGCGGTGCGACGGAAACGAAGAGCGTTCATGATTTTCTCCATGGCGAATCGCGGTGTGTCGGGAAAGCGGGAATCAGGAATCAGGAAGGGCGAGAGGGGACTTGGGGCCGCGTAGGTGGATCAGGTGGCGGTGACGAAGACGCTGTGCCACCCGGCGGCTCCGTCCGGGATGGTCCGGGCGCGCTGCTCGGTCTGCACCTGGCCGGTGCCATCGGTCGCGCGCACGGTGAGGTTGTGACCTCCGGGTGTGGCTCTCCAGAGGAAGGACCACTGGCGCCACGTGTCGGTGGTGGCCTGCTCGGCGAGCTCGGCCTCCTGCCAGGGGCCGTCGTCCACACGGACCTCGACCCGCTGGATGCCGCGGTGTTGGGCCCATGCCACCCCGGCGACCGTCACGGTGCCCGCGGCGGTCCGGGCGAACGGCTTGGGGGTGTCGATGCGGGCCTGGGTCTTGATCGGGGCCCTGCGGGCCCAGGCGCGCTCGACCCAGTACGGGTCGTAGGAGTCGAAGGTGGTCAGCTCGATGTCCTGGATCCACTTGCAGGCGGATACGTAGCCGTACAGTCCCGGCACGACCATCCGGACGGGGAACCCGTGGGCGAACGGCAGCGGTTCACCGTTCATGCCCACGGCGAGCAGCGCGTCGCGGCCGTCCATGACGTCCTCGACGGGTGAGCCCAAGGTCATGCCGTCGACGGACCGGGCCACCAGTTGGTCCGCCCGGCCGCCCCGGGACGGGGGCTTGACCCCCGCCTCTTCGAGCAGGTCGGCGAGGCGCACGCCGAGCCACCGGGCGCTGCCGACATATGGGCCTCCCACTTCGTTGGACACGCAGGTCAAGGTGATGTCGCGTTCGATCAGAGGTCGCCCGAGCAGCTCCTGGAAGGTGTAGGTGCGGGGGCGGGTGACCCCCTTGCCGTGGATCCGCAACTGCCAGGTGGCAGCATCCACTTCGGGCACCACGAGCGCGGTGTCCACCCGGTAGAAGTCCTTGTCGGGCGTGGTGAAGGCGCTGATACCGGGGACACGGAGCACCGCGCGGGGCGGGATGTCCGCGGCCGGGGACGCGGGAGCGGGAAGTCTGACGGCCGCCCGGGAGGCGAGCGCCCCTTGGCCGGCGCGACCGGTCAGGGTCCGGCCGAGCACCGCGGCTCCGGTGGCGGCGACGGCCGTGACACCGGCGCCGATCAGGAAGCCGCGCCGGTTCCAGCGGCCCTGGCCCACGGCGGGCTCGCCCTCACCCTGCCCGGTCGCCGGGGCGGCGACGGTCAGGTGTCCGACGAGTACGTGAAGGACGGCCGCTCCGGCCAGGGCTCCGATCAACGAAGGCAGTACGTCGCCCACTCCGGCCGAGTCGGGCCTGGTGAGGGCCGCCGCCGCGCCGACCGCACCGAAGGCGACCACACCGGCCGCTCCCGTACGCCGGTGCCGCAGGGCGAACAGGCCCAGCAGGGCGGCCAGCGCCCCGATGACCGCCAGGATCCCGAGCTGGAGCACCGACTTGTCGTTCTCGCCGAAGGTTCGGATCGCGTAGTCCTTCAGCCACGCGGGGGTCCGGTCGATGGCGGCTCCGCCGACCACGGTGACCGGCCGGGCCTGCGGCCGCACGAGGGAGGCGACCAGCTCGCCCACGGCCAGGGCCGTGTACCCGGCGAGCAGCCCGCTCGTCGCGGCGAGTGCGCCACGTTCGACGGTCCTTCGGTTGATCCTCACGCAGGCCATTCGGCACGCCCGCCGAACCGGATGGGTCATGTCATCCGATCAAGTGAAGATCGGTTGCCGTGCTGACGTGGGAGTCCTGTCAGCACGGCCCGAAGGCCGGTCCTCCGCCGACAAGCGAGGACCGGCCTTCGGGTCGGTGCGGGTCAGGCGTTGACGCAGGTGTTGCCGAAGGACGGGTTGAGCAGCCCGATGACGCTGACGGTGTTCCCGCACGCGTTGACCGGAATGTGGATCGGGACCTGGATCAGGTTGCCCGACAGCACACCCGGCGACCCGATGGCAGCGCCCTGGGCCCCGGCGTCCGCCGAAGCCATCGACGCACCGCCGACCACGACGGCCCCGGCGGCCAGGACGAGGGCTGCGTTCTTCAGAACACGTGACATGGCGAGATCTCCTTGATCGGTACGCGGCTCCCCCGGTGCGGAGGTGCCGTGCGGCCCGGTGACCGGCCCGCACGCCCCATTCGTCGTCGGGCCGGGTCCCGGCTTGGCCTCCCGAGCGGTGTTCCCCCGAAGGGATGACCTCTGCCGCCGTTCGGCCGCACGGCCGGCGCCGAAGATGGACTGCCGGGCTAAGGCGTGTCGTTCGCGGCGTCGCGTGCTCGCCGCTGACGTCGTACCGCTCGCCGCTGCTGTCGAGCCGCCCGTCGGCGTGGCCCCGACGCCCGCCACCAGCGGATCAGGAGGGTCGCCGCCGAGGCGGCGAAGAGGGCGGCGGTGATCAGCAGCCAGCGCCCCAGGAAGACATCGGCCGGAAGTGCGGTGGCCGCCGTGTAGTGGTCGACCCGGCGCAGGACGAGCGGCCACCAGACCAGCAGCAGAAGGCCCGAGACGAAGGCCGGTACCCGCACGTAGTTGACGCTCGGCCTCGGCGCCCCCTGCCCCGGGTCCGCCCTCCCCTCGAACAGGAACTGCGCGGCCCGGTCGGTCAGCGAGTACAGGGGCAGCAGTACGAGATCGTGGAGCAGTGCCGCCCCGACGAACCACAGGGCCACGCCCATGGTGTCGCCCCGCAGCAGTCGTACACCGGCGTAGGCGGCGAGGGCGAAGGAGGCCAGTACGAGGACCAGGTGGAGCGGGGAGGCTCCGTAACGCCGTCGGAACGCCGGCGCGCCGCTCACGTCGCCTCTCCGAAGGTGACGCGGGTGACCCACTTGGTGTTGTGGACGCCGGGCGCGCCGGGGACGATCACGCGGGCCGGGTAGCCGTGGTCGGGCGAGAGGACCGCCCCGTTGACGCGTACGGCCAGCAGCGAGCGGTGGTCACGCACCTGGTTGTCCCGCAGGACGACCGAACTGAACGACCCGCCCCGCTGCACCGATTCCACCAGGGCCTGCGGGGTGTCCGTACCCCGTCCGACGAGGGCGGCCAGGTCGGTGAGCCGTACGCCGCTCCACAGTTGGTCGGGGGTCGACCAGCCCTCCACGCACGCGATGGGCAGGGCCGCCTCGTGCTGTTCCATGGCCAGCAACTCGGCGCGGGTGAGGACGACCTGGCGGCCCGACCCTCGTACGGTCAGCCGCCAGGCGGGGCCGACATCGCTCGGCCGGATACCGACGGATGCCGCGGTCTTGTTGATCTGGAAGCCGTTCGGCCCGGAGCCGGGGTCCTGGCCGTGCGGGGCGAGCAACGCCGTCCGGCGCCACCAGCCGCCCACGCTCTGCCCGGCCGTCACCACGAGCAGCGCCAGGGAGCCGAACCCGACCAGGCCCAGGGCGCCGCGGCGGGAGATGGTCGGCGGCGCCGGCCGGGGCGACACCAGCCCGGCAGCCTCTTGCGTACCGGCCTGCGGCTGCGCCGGCCCGGCTCGTACGGCGCGCAGTGCGCGCGGCAGTCGGAAGGCCACGTGCACGACGAAGGCTCCGATGAACACCCATGCCCCGTAGAAGTGCAGGACGTAGAAGGAGCCCGGGAAGATGTAGTGCAGCTGCACGTTGAGGATGCCGGTGACGAACTCGAAGCCGGCGCCGCCCACCAGCAGGAGCAGGGACAGACGCTCGATGCCGTGGCTGACGGAGCGCACGGGTGGCCATTCGAACAGCTTGGGGATGACCGACCACAGCTTCGCCAGCAGCACCGGCACGAGCACGATGCCCAGAACCACGTGCACGCCCTGTGTGAGCCGGTAGAGCCAGTACGGCGAGGTCGGCCAGGAGAACAGATAGAAGCCGAGCCACCCCTTGTCCGGCGTCTGGTCATTGATCCGCGCCAGGTCCGGGTTGTACGCGGCGTACGACAGCAGGCCGGTGACGAACAGCAGCGTGATCCCGACCAGCAGGACGAGCCCGAACACGGCGGTCAGCCACGGCCCCCGCAGCGGACTGCGCCAGAACTCCGGCCGCGTCGGCCCCGGCGGCGGCCCGGGAGACGGCCCCGGCGGCGGCCCGGGAGGCTCAGTCCGCTCGCCCTCAGTCGCGCCCACCGGGACACCTCCGCACATACAGGCTGTGAACGGACACACTCCGCTGAGGAGAACATGCCGTACCCCGAGGCCGACCGCTCCTGTGACACGCCCTGCCGATCCGTAGCGCGTGGGCTCGTCAGGAAGGCCCGCAACGGGTGCACGACGATAAAATGGGGGTGCTCCCGGGCCCAGGCGGGTCCCGGAAAGGAGGGGGTCTTGAACCGGTTCGCCCGGCTGGCCGCACGTCTGCTGGCCGCACCCCAGGGGCTCGTGTGGCTGGTGCCGTCCGGGGCCGGGGAGTCCGCGGGCGCGGCTCCCGAGTGCTGGCCGGCCGAGGCTCCCGTCGCACCGGACGTTCTGGAGTGCTGCCGGCGCGTGGCGGAACTCGGACGGCCGCTGTTCCTCGGGCACGCGGGGAGCGAACCCGGGTTCGCCTTCGCCGGCGTTCCGCTCGCGGGCAGCTCCGGAGAGCTGCTGGGCCTCCTGGCCGTGGTGGACCACGAGGCTCGCTCGTGGAACGCGGACGAGGTACGGGACCTGTCGGACCTCGCCGCCGCCTGCAGTGCCCAGATCCGGATGCGCGAGCGCACCGAGAGCGTACGCCGGTCCCAGGTGGCGGCGCAGGAGGCGGCCGAGGCGGCCGAGGGAGCGGCCGCGCGCATGCACACCCTGTTGGACCGTTCCCAGCTGCTGCTGCGGGCCGCCGAGGACCTGGCCGACACCAGCGGCCTCGACGACGTACGCCGTCGGGTCTCCGACCTGGTCAGCGGCGACCTCGAGCCTTCCTACATCGGCCTGGTCCTGTTGAGCCGAGGGGCGCTGCACCGCATCGCGGACCCGATCGGCAGTGCCCAGCCCTTCGAGACGGTCCCCGAGTCGTACGCCCTCGACTCGAACTGGCCGAGCGCGCGGGCCGTCCGCGAGAACCGAGTGGTCGTGGTGGACGACCGGTCCGAGATCACCTCCGGCTACGGTCCGGAGGCCGTCGCCGGATTCGACTCCTTGGGCCTGCGCACCGCCGTCTGCCTACCCCTGCGCGGCACGCGCGGCGTCCTCGGCACGCTCGTCCTGGGGTGGGCCGACCCGTACGCCATCGACACGGCCGCACGGGCCGTACTGACCACGCTCGCCGGTTACACCGCGCAGGCCGTCGAACGCGCCCTCCACCTCGACGACCGCGTCGGCGTCGCGCGCCAGCTCCAGGAGGCGATGCTCACCGACCTCCCCTCCGTGCCGGGCCTGGAACTGGCGGCCCTGTACCGGCCTGCCGCGCGGGACGACATGGTCGGGGGCGACTGGTACGACGCCTACCCCCTGCCCGGCGCCGACGGCACGGGCGACATGGGCGCCCTGGCCGTCACCGTGGGCGACATCACCGGCCACGACACGCGGGCGGCCTCGTTGATGGGGCAGGTGCGGAGCATGCTGCGGCAGGCGGACCACGACCACCCGGGAGAGGGCCCGGAGAAGGCTCTCAGCGCCCTGGAGCTGTCCTGCCGGCGCCTGGACCTCCCGGCGAGCGGCACCGTCCTCCATGTCCATCTCCGGCCCGCGCCCGGCGGCCGATGGCACATGAAGTGGAGCAACGCAGGCCATATGCCCCCGCTCCTCGCCACCCCCGACGGCGCGGTCGACCATCTGGCACCGCACGACCTGCTGCTGCATCCGGCGCTGCCCTGCGGCCCGCGCACGTGCGACAGCCGCGTCCTGGACCCGGGGAGCACGCTGCTGCTGTACACCGACGGACTCGTCGAGCAGCGGGGCCGTGACATCGAGGAGAACATCGACCGCCTCGTCCGTCGACTCGCCACCGCGACGTCGCAGGAGCTGCCGCTGGAGACGCTGCTGCGGTCCCTCCTGGACACGGTGGGGACGACCGAGCCCGAGGACGACACGGTCCTGCTGGCCTTGCGCATTCCAGCCGTCTGATGTGACGGCGCCGCCAAAACGCAGGGCGTTCGCGTTCATCGCGCGGCGCGCCCGGGTGCGGAGCCCCGGCCGCATGATGGCGGGGGGGGATGCCATCACGCGGCTCGGGCCCGCTCGGGAGTCCGCGCCGCTCACCGTCGCGGACTCCCGTCGAACCGCTTATGGCCCGTCCCCGGCGTCGTAAACGGTCGGAGCGCACGCTTACTGAATCCGAAGGCCGATCGCCACCGTGTTGCGGGTGAGCGAGAGGTCGGTGGAGCGATGGCGTCGGCAGTGGTACGAACAGGGTCAGCGGCATTGCTTCGACTGGTGAGCTTTACCACGCAGGACGCCGGTCCTGGCGCGACGTAAAGATCCAGCTTGGATTGGTGCTCGCTGCCGTCTCCGGCCGCCACAGCAGGCCCGGCTCGGGTGGGAACTCATCCGTGTCCGGCGCGGCAGTATAGAAACGCCTGTGGCCGGGGAGCGGAACCTCCGTCAGGACGCCCTCCCTCATCATCCACAGCCCGAAGCAGTCGTCCTCCTCGTCGTGGATGAGCACCTGCACGCTCTCCGGGTGCGGCCATGCCAGGGACTCCAGATGCCGAAGCAACCCGGACCGGGGGCGCATCCGCTCGAACTCGATCACCCATCCACCAGCGAACAAGCCGAGCGCCTTGAAGCAGCCCTGCCAGCTGCGCGAGTCGTCCCACCGAGTCAGCGGTTCCATGACCTCGTCCGCATGCGGCGCCAACACGATGACCTGCGCGATTCTGCTCATGCCGCAGTATCGGCGCAGACCATGCGCCGGCAGCAAACGAATTCGGAGACGACCGACGAGGGGATTACGGCCTGGACAGGACGTCCGGGCTCCCGGGCGGGGCGTGAAGCACGGGCCGGCGGGCAGGCGCGTCCTCGAAGGGATCCTCCGTGCTCGGGGACGACGGGGCGGAGGTGCCAGCGTTGCGATCGAAGGAGTTGTTCCGATGACGGAGAACATCTGGGCCTACCGCGTCGATGTCGACTACCTGGCGGCCGATCTCACCGGATACCGGGTCGAGGCGCTCGACGGCAGCATCGGCAAGGTCGACAAGCACTCCGACGAAGTCACCGACGCCTATCTGGTCGTCGATACCGGTGTGTGGATCCTCGGCAAGGAGGTCCTGCTGCCGGCCGGCCTGGTGACCCGTATCGACCATACGGCGGCGGTGGTCCACGTGGACCGCTCCAAGGAACGGATCAAGGCCGCTCCGGAATTCCACCGGGGCGAGCACCTGGGAGACGCGGGCCATCGCGAGTCCCTGGTCACGCATTACCTCTCCGGCATGCCGTTCGGCGTCCCGCCCGCCTGACCGGATACCGGCCCGGCGCCGTCAGGGAGCTGACGACCTGACAGAGCCCGGCCGGGGTGACTACGGGCTCCGGCCGGGCTCTGCGTGTGTGGGGTGGTGCTCAGGTCACATGTCGTCGCGCAGGCCCTCTTCGCGCGGGAGGCCTTCCTCGCGACGACGCGTCTCCTCGCGGCCCGGCTGACGGGACGGCCGGCCGGGCTCGGAGTGTGCCGGGTTCTGGCCGGGACGCTGCGGACGCTGCTGCTCCTCGCGACCCTTGCCAGGCTCCTGACGCTTGTCCTGCATACCGCCCATGACGGCAACTCCTTAGTGAGGGGGAGGTAGGAATTCCTCCTCCATCAAGCTGACACATCTCGTCACATCTCGCACTATTTCGACTACGGAGAGCGACGTTCGTCTCGCGTCGGACGGGGTGTGTAAGGGAGGGGAAGCGGGGCAGGCGACGTCCGTGCGGCACGCAGGAACCGCCGCGCACGACGTACGGAACAAGGAGGACCGACGGTGAATCCCTTCTCCGTCGTCCCCCGTTGACCGAGGAGTTGTTACGCGTGACTGAACATGTGTGGAGCTACCGGCCGACCGCGGGCCACCTGGCCGGTACGGACCTGACCGGTTACAAGGTCGAGGCGACCGACGGGACCATCGGCAAGGTCGACAAGCACTCCGACGAGGTCGGTGACGCCTACCTGGTGGTCGACACCGGTGTGTGGATCTTCGGCAAGGAGGTCCTGCTGCCGGCCGACACGGTCGTCAGGATCGACCCGGAGGAGCGGAAGCTCTTCGTGGACCGCACGAAGGAACAGATCAAGGACGCACCCGAGTTCCACCGGGACAAGCATCTCGGGGATCCCGGTTACCGCTCGGAGCTGGGCACGTACTACGGCATCGGCGGCCCCTTCGGCGGCCCCCTCGCCTGATCGCGCCGCCTCGCATGACGTCGGTCCCGACACCCCGCCCGGGTGTCGGGACCGACGTCATGCGGGCCGATCAGGCCTGCGGCCGCTCCCGCGTCCGGCCTTCTAGAGCCAGCCGTTGCGACGGAAGGCGCGGTGGAGAAGGCCTGACGCCACCACCATGAGGCCGACGGCGAGTGGATAGCCGAAGCTCCAGCCGAGCTCCGGCATGTGCTCGAAGTTCATCCCGTACACGCCGGCGACCATGGTGGGGACCGCGAAGATGGCAGCCCAGGCGGAAATGCGCCGCATGTCGTCGTTCTGCCAGGTGCCCACCCGGGCCTGCTGGGCGTCGAGTACCGAGTTGAGCAGTTCGTCGAGCGTCCGCACCTCGGTGTCGGTGCGGTGCAGGTGGTCGGACACGTCGCGGAAGTAGGGCAGGACCTTTGCCGGACGCTCCTGCTCGGCCAGGCCGCTCAGCAGGCCGGGCAGGACGGGAACCAGCGGCTGGACGGCATCCCGGAACTCGCGGACCTCTCGTTTCAGGGAGTAGATGTCCTCGGTGTGGTCGACGCGGGAGGAGGAGAAGACGCGGTCCTCCAGCCCGTTGAGCGCGGCGCGCACCGTCTCGGCGGCCCCGCTGTAGGCGTCGACGACGACGTCCAGGACGGCGTGCAGAACCGAGAGGGGGCCGAAGCGCAGCATCGACGGGTCGGCATCCAGGCGTCGGGCCGCCTCGGCGACCGGATCCACCTCGCCATGACGGACGGTGAGGACATAGCGGGGCCCGACAAAGACCATCAACTCGCCGGTTTCCACCGCCGCTTCCTCTTCGACGTACCAGAGGGTCTTCAACGCGACGGCCAGGACGTCGCCGAAGCGCTCCCTCTTCGGTCGCTGGCGCGCCTGAACGGCGTCCTCGACCGCCAGGGGGTGCAGGCCCAACTCCGCGGCCAGCTGCACGAACTCCGCCTCGGTCGGATCGACCAGTCGCACCCAACCGAATTCGTCTTCGCCCAGCCCGCGCAACCGCTTCAGCACCAGTCGGCACGCCTCGTCGTCCAGGCCGCACTCGACCGTTTCCGATCGGCCCGACCGCTCTTCGTACACCACGCATTCCATACGCCGCGCCTGCGCCGAAACCCCGATTTCATGCGTCGCTCCGGGCCGGTCACGGCCGGGTCGGACCGGGCCGGACCGGGTCGACTCACCCGGCCCGTGCGGAACTGCCTACGTTTGGAATCGCGAGCAGCGCGCAGAAGCGCATTCGACACCGACCTTACGGCGCACGGCAGGAGACGCATCATGGGCATCATCGCTTGGATCCTCATCGGGCTGCTGGCCGGCCTCATCGCCAAGGCGATCATGCCGGGCAAGGACCCGGGCGGCCTCATCATCACCATGCTCATCGGCATCGCGGGAGGCCTGCTCGGCGGCTGGCTCGGCAAGGTCCTCTTCGGCGTCGACTCCATCGACGGCTTCTTCGACCTGTCCACCTGGATCGCCGCCATCGCCGGCTCCGTCATCCTCCTGGCCCTCTACCGCCTCGTCACCGGGAACCGGCACTCCCACCGACACGCCTGATCCCAGGACGGCGAGCCGCCGCTCCCCTGACGAACGGCTCCTCCCCACACCGTGTGGGGAGGAGCCGTTCGCATGCACGGGGTGCCGATGCCCGGGGCGGAGCGGCGCTCACGGCGCTTCGTCCGTCTCCCGGTCCGACCGGGGCCATACGTACGGGAGGTCGTCCGGCACACCCGGGAAGCGCTCCCGGTAGAACTCCGGGTCCTTGCGCACCAGCGCGGACCGATGGCTGCGGTGGAAGTCCGGTGCGCCCAGCCACGGCGGCAGGTCCCCGTCGGCCGCCAGCTGCGCCTGGGTCCGTGGGATGCCTCCGGGCTGCCATGTCCCGAGGTCCCGGACCAAGGTCGCGGCACAGGTATCGGCGCGTCCCTCGGCGGTCCACACCCCGCAGATCTCCAGTCCGTACCGGACGAGGGCCTCCTCGCACCCGGCCCACATCCGCACCGCCGGGTGCCTGCGCCATCCGTAGCCGGGAACGATCAGGCCACGCAGCACCTGCACGGCCTCGACCCGCTGCTTGCCGAGCCTGCGCGCGTCCAGGGCGGACGCCGAGGCGTCGAACGACGGGAACGGAAGGAACGTCTGCACGGGGCCTCCCTCGGGTGCGGCGGTGCGACCGTACTCGCGACTCGAGCGGCGGGGCACGGTGCGAGCCTCGGCCGCCGTCCGGGGGCACGTCCTCGGACCGGGGCCGGTGTCAGGCGCGGGGCGGGCGCGTCGCGGTGTCCAGGTAGAAGGCGTCGATGCTCCGGACGGCCTGCTCGAACTCCTCCAGGTTGACGGGCTTCGTCACGTAGGCGTTGGCGTGGCCGGCGTAGGCCCCGGCCACGTCGTCGGGGGCGGAGGACGTGGTGAGGACGACGACGGGGATCGTCTGCAGGTCGGCGTCGTTCTTCAGGATGCGGAGCAGGTCGCGGCCGTTCATGCGGGGCATGTTCAGGTCGAGCACGATGAGGTCGGGGCGCGGGCTCTCGGGGTTGCGCAGGTGTTCCAGGGCGGCGACACCGTCGGTGGCCTGGACGAGGTTGCGGGCTCCGCGCTCGGCGAGTGCCTCTTCGATGAGCATGGCGTCGGCCATGTCGTCCTCCACGAGCAGGACATCGAACGGGCGGGCGGGGGCGTTCATCGTCGGTTGCTCCGTGGGTGCTTCGTCGGTGTGGTTGAAGAGCCCCGGCCAACGGCGCCGGGCGCCCTGGCGGGTCATGCCGCATGCGCGGCCGATCTGGGGGTATCCGGCTCCGGCGCGCGCGGCATCGGCGGCCGCCTCGCGTTGCAGGCGTTCCGCGGCCTGTTGAAGGTGGTCCAGCAGGTGCAGGCGGGCCAACGCCGCCACGCGGTCGTCCGCCGTCGGGGTGGAGAGGTCCGTCTGCAGGTGGAGGGCCAGGCGGCGGGCGAGGTCGGCGACAGCCGCGTCGGCGACGGCGGCTGTCTCCTTCGAAGTGGTCCGCAGGTGGAAGTTGATGCCTGGCATACCCGCACCCTAGGCCCCCGCTCCGGCACACGACAACAAATGTTGTCCGCCGCCCTCTACAGTGTGCGCTGCGCCCTGTGTTCAAGGTGGCCGTTTCGGGAGGGGATTCAGGGGATGACCGGCATGATGCGGCCGTCGCGTGCGCGGCGGCCTTCCGCGTGGACGACCCGGCGGTGGCTCCGCGTGGGGGTCGCCGTATCGCTGGCGGTGCTGGCCGTGCTCGGGGTGACCGGGGCATGGGTGTTGGGGCGTACGGCGACGATCAGTGACGAGCTCGTGGACGTGCGGTCCCCCGCGTTGGCCACCTCGTTCCGTCTGGAATCGGCCGTCCTGAACCAGGAAACCGGTATTCGCGGCTACGGCCTCACCGGGACCCCCGACTTCCTGGGTCCCTACCGACGGGGGCTCACGGACGAGAAGACGTACGTCGCGCAGCTCACGCGACTCCTGGAGGGCGACGGCGACACCCACGCGCTCGACGACCTCAGGACCGTCCAGGAGGCGCTCTCCGCGTGGCAGGAGAGGATCGCCGGCCCCGTCGCCGCCTCACCACCCGGGGCGGCCTCCGTGCCGGCCACCGAACGGGCCGCGGAGGCCAAGGCGGCGTTCGACGACGTGCGGGCGGCCATGGTCGAGCAGCAGGAACGGTTGCGCGTGGAGCGGGAGCGGACACGGGCCGACCTCGCCGCCACCATGAGGCTGCGGAACTGGCTGTTCGCGGCGATCGCGGCGGTGATCGCCCTGCTGGCCGCCCTGGTGTTCGAAGGACTGCGCCGCGGCATCAACCGGCCGCTGGAGCAGCTCGCCGCGGACGCCCGTACCGTCGCCGGCGGCGACTTCGACCACCCCATCGCCTCGGCCGGTCCGGCCGACCTGCGGCGGCTGAGCGGCGAGATCGACTTCATGCGCCGCCGGCTCGTACGCGAACTGGCCTTCAGCGAGGAGGCCAGGCGGCGCCTGGACGCGCAGACGACCGACCTGCAACGTTCCAACGCCGAGCTGGAGCAGTTCGCGTACGTGGCCTCCCACGACCTGCAGGAGCCGCTGCGCAAGGTGTCCAGCTTCACGCAGCTCCTGCAACGGCGCTACGGAGGGCAGCTCGACGCCAAGGCCGACCAGTACATCGCCATCGCGGTCGACGGCGCCAACCGTATGCAGACCCTCATCAACGACCTGCTCGAATTCTCCCGGGTGGGCCGTGTCCACCACGATCCCGTACAGGTCGACCTCGGCCTCGTCATGGAACGGACCGTGTCCGAACTGAGCGTCGGGATCGAGGAGGCTGGCGCGACGATCACGCACGATCCGCTGCCGTCGCTCGTCGCCGACCCCACCCAGATGGGCATGCTCTGGCAGAACCTGATCGGCAACGCGGTCAAGTTCCGCCGCCCGGACCGTGCGCCGGTCATCCACGTCACTGCCGCCCGGGAAGGGGAGTTGTGGCGGTTCACGGTGACCGACAACGGCATCGGCATCGGCCCCGAGTACGCCGACAAGGTATTCGTGATCTTCCAGCGGCTGCACACCAAGGACGTCTATCCCGGCAGCGGCATCGGCCTGGCGATGTGCAAGAAGATCGTCGAGTTCCACGGCGGCGCCATCGCCGTCGACCCGGAGTACCGGGACGGGACGCGCATCAGCTTCACCCTCGCTCCCGAACCGCCCCCCGAACCGTCCGCCATCGCCGAAGCTACCCGGGCCACCACGGAGCCGACGCCATGACCGCGACCCTCCCCCACGTCGGCGGCATCGCCGCCGACGAACCGGTCTACCGCATCCTCCTCATAGAGGACGACGACGCCGACGCCCTGCTCGTCGAGGAGCTCCTCCACGACACCGAGCTGCGTTTCGAGCTCACCACGTGCGCGTCGCTGGCCGAAGCCCGCTCGGAACTCACGGCCCGCGACGTCGACTGCATCCTCCTCGACCTCCACCTGCCCGACGTGTCGGGCACCGATGCGGTCACCGCCGTCCGCGCCATGACCGCGCACACCGCCGTGATCGTCCTGACCGGCCTGTCCGAGAAGCAGGCGGGCTCCGAGGCGATGGCCGCCGGCGCCCAGGACTACCTCGTCAAGGGCAAGGTCGAAGCCGAACTGCTGCGCCGCACGGTCCGCTACGCCGTCTACCGGAGCCACTCCGAGCGCGCGGCGGCCGAGGCCCAGTCGGCCCGCCAGCGTGCGGAGGAGAACGCCCGGCTGGAACGCGGGCTGCTGCCGCCGCCCCTCCTCGACACCTCCACCGTCACGGTGACCACCCGCTACCTGCCCGGCGCCGAACAGGCCCTGCTCGGGGGCGACTTCCTCGACGTGGTCGAGGACGACGACGGGCTGCTGCACGCCGTCGTGGGTGACGTCAGCGGACACGGTGCCGACGCCGCCGCCCTCGGCGTCTGCCTGCGCATCGCCTGGCGTTCGCTCGTCCTGGCCGGACACCACGGCACCGAACTGCTGCGTCTCATGGAACGCCTGCTGCTGGCGGAGCGAGGCACCCAGCCGCTGTTCGCCACGTGCACGCTGCTCACCCTCGACCAGCAGGCCGCCACCGCCACCCTCTACCTGGCGGGCCACCACGCACCGCTGCTCACCACCTCGGAGAAGACCCTGGAGGTGAGCGCCGGGCACGGCGTCGCGCTCGGCATCGTCCCCGGCCGCCACGACTGGCCCGCCACGGTCGTCCCCCTCCCGGCCAGCGGAGCGCTCACCCTGTACACCGACGGCCTCACCGAGGGACACAACGGTGACGCCGGCGGCCGGCTCGGCATCGAGGGGCTCCTCCCCCTGATCGACACCACACCGTCCGGGGACCCCGCCGCGCACCTGGACAGCCTCATCCGGCGGACCAGAGCGCTCAACGCCGGCAGACACACCGACGACCTCGCCGTACTCCGCCTCGGCTGGGACTTCCACCCGGGCTGAACCGCGGGGTGCCGGCTCAGCGGGGCCCGGGAGTCGAGTCCCAGGCTCATGCCTCGCCGTCACCCGCGTCGTCGGGTGAGCGTCAACGACCTTGGAGGGACTTGACGTTGTCGCCGAAGGTCCAGCCCTTCGAACCGTCCCAGTTGACCGACCAGGTCATGAGCCCCTTCAGCGAGCCACCGAACGCGTTCCACGACTGACTTACGAGGCTCGGCGCCATGTGGCCACCGCCCGCGCCGGGCTGGGCCGGCAGGCCGGGCACCTGCTTGTCGTAGGGCACCTTGACGGTGGTGCCCTGGATGACCAGACCGTTGTTCAGACAGGTGGTCTGCGCGGTGAAGCCCTGAACGGTACCGGCCTGGTAGGAGTCGCCGGAGCAGCCGTACATGCTGCCGTTGTAGTACTGCATGTTCAGCCACCACAGTCGGCCGTTGTCGGCGTACTTCTTGATGATCGGCAGGTAGGAGCCCCAGATCGAGCCGTACGTGACGCTTCCACCGGTGACGTACGCGGTTTCGGGGGCCATGGTCAGGCCGAAGCCGGCGGGCATCTGGGCCAGCACGCCGTCGATGATGCGCACGAGGTTGGCCTGGGAGGCGGACAGCGTATTGATGTTGCCGCTTCCGGAGAGGCCGGTCTCGATGTCGATGTCGATTCCGTCGAAGTTGTACTTCTTGAGGATCGGGACGACGGTCGCCACGAACCGGTCGGCGACCGTGCTGGAGCTCAGGTCGATCCCCGCGGCCGCGCCGCCGATCGACATCAGGACGGTCGCCCCGGCCGCCTTGGCCTGGCACATCTCGGCGGGGGTCGCGACCTTGACGTTGGCGTCCATGCCGTCCTGCCACAGGACGGTGCCGTCGGAGAGGATCACGGGGAAGGCGGCGCTCAGGACGTTGTAGCCGTGCGCCGCGATCCGACCGTCCGTGATGGGGACCCAGCCCATGCCGGGGTGGACCCCGTTCAGGGCGCCGTCCCAGTTCTCCCAGTATCCCTGCAACACCTTGCCGGGGGGCTTGGGCTTCGTGGGGCAGGTGTCGCCGGGCGGCGGTGTGGTCGTCGGGGTCGGGGTCGGTGTGGACGTCGGCGTCGGGGTCGGGGTCGGAGTGGTCGGCGTCGGTGTAGGTGTGGGTGTCGGTGAGGGGTCGGTGCCGCCGGGGCCCGCGAGCGACACGTCGTCCGCGTGGTACGCGGGCTGCCCGTACCAGCCGTGCAGGTAGACGGTCACCGAGGTGGTGGTCGGCCCGGTGGTGAAGTCGACGCTGAGCCGCCCGTACGACGGGGTGTTCGGCGTCCAGGTGGAGGGAGTACCGGTCAGCCCGGTGCCGGTGGCGCCCAGGTAGACGTAGCTGCCCTGGACGTAGGCGCTCAGCGTGTAGGCGGAGTTGGGCCGCACGCTGACGGTCTGGGCGCACCGGGCGTTGTCCAGGCCCGTCGGCGTGGCCTTGAGCGCTGATGCGCCTGCGTGGACGGGACTCGTGACGGTCGTGCCGGATCCGCCGGAGCAGCTCCAGTCGGAGAGCCCGTTCTCGAATCCGGAGTTGGCCACCGACTCCGCGGTGGCGGCACCGGCGGTGACGGAGCCGGTCACGGCGATACCGGCGCCTATGAGGGCGGCGACGCCCAGCCCGGCGAGGGAACGTATCAGGAGGGGCGCCCCCTGTCCGGTGTGGCGGGCCCGGCCTGTGTCACCGGACGGATGTGGAGTACGTGATCTCCGACGGAACATGCTGTGCTCCCTTCCCGCCGAGCGTCATGGTCGTGACCGGCGCGTGGGGGCGCGACGCTCGGCTCGGGTGAGGTGGGGACATGTGGGGCTGTGCCGGACCGGATCGTAGGAGCGGCGACCAGGCCCGTCAATAGGTCTGGACCAATACCGGGTATCGGGGTTCGGAGTCGGCGCCGATGCCGCCGGCCCAGGAGGGGATCCGCCCCGGACCATGACCCCGCCACCCGTCCGTCCCCGGTTGATCGTCCCCGGGCGGGGTAGCGGAGCGTCATGGCCACCGAGAACGCTTCCGCCCCCGCGACCGGGTACGTACAGCCCGACATCGACGTCCCGGCGCTCACCGAGGTGCTCGACGGCGGGTACGCCGGGATCCGCGACCTTGTCCGCACCAATCTCGCGACGTACTCCGCCATCCTGGAGGAGGCCGACGAGCTCGACATCGACGCGTTCCGTGAACGGGTGCGCGAGGTCGTCGTCGCGATGGCCGCGACGGGCCAGACCGGTATGGGCTTTCCTCCCGAGTACGGCGGGGGCGGTGACATCGGAGCCTCGATCGCCGCGTTCGAGACCCTGGCCTTCGGCGACCTGTCGGTCCTGGTGAAGACCGGCGTGCAGTTCGGACTCTTCGGCGGCGCGATCCTTCACCTGGGCACCGAGCGCCACCACAAGGCGTACCTCCCGGACCTGATCACCGGGAAGCTCATGGGCTGCTTCGCGATGACCGAGACCGGGCACGGCTCCAACGTCCAAGCGCTCGGTACCGTCGCGCGGTACGACGCCACGAGCCGGGAGTTCGTCATCACGACCCCCGACGAGAGCGCGCGCAAGGACTACATCGGCAACGCGGCCCGCCATGGCGAACTGGCCGTCGTCTTCGCCCAGCTGGAGGTGGCCGGCCGGTCCCACGGCGTGCACGCCTTCGTCGTCCCCGTCCGGGTCGACGGAACGCCGGCGCCCGGTGTCCGGATCGAGGACGACGGGCGCAAGATGGGACTCAACGGGGTGGACAACGGCCGCATCCGGTTCGACGGCGTACGGGTGCCGCGCGAGGCGCTGCTCAACAGATTCGCCGACGTCACCCCCGAGGGCCGCTACGAGAGCGCCATCGACGATCCGAACCGGCGCTTCTTCACCATGCTCGGCACCCTGGTGCAGGGCCGGGTCAGCGTCGCGGGCGCCGGGATCAACGTCGCCAAGGTCGCCCTGGCCATCGCCACGAAGTACGCCGTACGGCGGCGCCAGTTCGAGGCGGCCCCGGACGCCGAGGAGCAGCTGCTCCTCGACTACGGTCTGCATCAGCGCCGCCTGCTGCCGCTCATCGCCCGGACCTACGCCTTGCACACCGCGCAGGACGTCGTACGCACGCAGTTGCACGAGGTCTTCTCGGGCACCGACGACGACGCGCGGGCGCGGCGCCGACTCGAATCGAGGGCCGCGGGCATCAAGGCGCTCGGTACCTGGCACGCCACCCGGGTCGTCCAGGAGTGCCGCGAGGCGTGCGGCGGCGCCGGCTATCTCGCCGTCAACCGGTTCGCCGCCCTCAAGGGCGACAGCGACGTCTTCACCACCTTCGAGGGCGACAACCACGTCCTGCTGCAGCTCGTGGCCAAGGGACTGCTCACCGACCACGCGAGCGAGTTCGAGGACCTCGACCAGCTCGGCATGGTCCGCTACGTCACCAACCTCGCCGTGGAGACGGTCATCGAGCGGACGTCCGCCCACAAACTGCTCGAGCGGGTACGCGACCTGCTGCCCGGCGGCGACGAGTGGGATCGGGAGGCCGGGCTGCTCGACTCGGAGTACCAGCTCGCCATGGTCCGCTTCCGGGAGGAACACATGCTGGCCGGCCTGGCCCGGCGGATCAAACGGGGGATCGACCGGAAGCAGGCTGCCGGCGCCGTCTTCTCGCAGGTGCAGGACCATGTCATCGCGCTCGCGCGGGCCCACGTGGAGCGGCTGGTGACGGAGGCTTTCGTCGACAAGGTGCGCACGCTGCCCGAAGGGGGCGAGAAGGCCGCGCTCGCCCTCCTGTGCGACCTGTTCGCCCTGTCCACGATCGAGGCGGACCGGGCGTGGTTCATGGAGCACGGGCGGCTGACCGTCCAGCGTTCCAAGGCGATCAGCCGCGAGGTGAACGATCTCTGCCGCAAGGTACGTCCCCTCGCGGTCGACCTCGTCGACGCCTGGGGTATCCCGTCCGCGGTGCTACGGGCGCCCGATCTCGTGGGCCGAGCGGGGCCGGATCGGCCGTGACGGCGCGCCCAGGGCGCCGGAGCGCGGGCGATGCCCGAGGCTGGACAGTCGAGAGGATATCCATCGGTAACGGACATGAGGGACAGCCGTGGCTGCGAGCGGAGCACCACCCATGCGTCAAGGCGGTTCCGGACCCGGACCCGCACCCGGCGGCGGGCCGCCCGACTCGGCTCCCTCGGCCGGCGGTCACCGTTCGAGCATCGCGCTCCGGGTCAACGGCACGCATCGTGACCTCGATCTGGACCACCGCGTCACCTTGCTCGACGCCCTGCGCGAGACCCTGGAACTGACCGGGACCAAGAAGGGCTGCGACCACGGCCAGTGCGGCGCCTGCACCGTCCTCGTGGACGGCCGGCGCGCCAACAGCTGCCTCCTGCTGGCCGTGGCCCAGGACGGGAGCGAGGTCACCACCGTCGAAGGTCTCGCCGACGCGGACGGAACGCTGCACCCGCTCCAGCGGGCCTTCCTCGCGCACGACGCCTTCCAGTGCGGCTACTGCACACCGGGGCAGCTCTGCTCCGCCGTCGGTGTCCTCGGCGAGGCCGCCGACGGGCACCCCTCGCACGTCACCGACACGACGGCACCGGCCGGTCCCGTCACCCTGACCGCCGAGGAGATCCGCGAGCGGCTCAGCGGAAACCTCTGCCGCTGCGGCGCCTACAACGGGATCGTCGCGGCCGTCGCCGAGGTGGACGCCGGGACGAACGGCGCCCGTGCCTCCGCCGCTTGCCCACCGGCGGCCTCTCCGCGTCCGGATGTGATCGTGTGAAGCCCTTCGCCTACGTCCGGGCCACCAGCCTCCAGGAAGCCGTGGCTGCCCACGCCCGGCGACCGGGCTCCCGCTACCTCGGTGGCGGCACCAACCTCGTCGACCTCATGAAGCACGACGTCGAAACGCCGACCGCCCTCATCGACATCTCCGGGCTCCCGCTGGACCAGGTCGAGGAGCTGCCCGACGGAGGACTCCGTATCGGAGCCACCGTGCCCAACGCCGACCTGGCCGCGCATCCCCTCGTACGGAGCCGCTGTCCCGCGCTCTCCCAGGCCCTGCTCGCCGGTGCGTCCGGGCAGCTGCGCAATGTGGCCACCACCGGCGGGAACCTGCTCCAGCGCACCCGGTGCCCGTACTTCCAGGACGTGTCCAAACCCTGCAACAAGCGCGAGCCGGGCACCGGCTGCGGCGCCCGCGACAGCACGCACCGCGACCTCGCCGTCCTCGGCCACTCCGAGCACTGCGTCGCCACGCACCCCTCCGACATGGCCGTGGCACTCGCCGCGCTGGACGCCGTGATCGAGCTGTACGGCTCGGAGGAGGGGCCCCGGCAGGTCGCGGCGACCGCGTTCCACCGGTTGCCCGGAGCACACCCCGAGCAGGACACCGTCATCCACCCCGGGGAGATCGTCACCGCCGTGGTCCTGCCCCCTGCCGCCCCCGGGACCGTCTCGCTCTACCGCAAGGCCCGAGACCGGGCCTCGTACGCCTTCGCCCTGGCGTCGGTCGCCGCCGTGCTGGAACTCGCCGACGGCCGCGTACGGCACGTCGCCCTCGCCTTCGGCGGACTCGCCCACCGGCCCTGGCGTGCCACCGTCGCCGAACAGCTGCTGGCGGGCGCGCCGCTCACCGACGAGATCGTGGACCGGGCGGTGGACGCCGAGCTGGCGCAGGCGCGGCCGCTGCGCGGCAACGCGTTCAAGGTCGAGCTCGCCCGCAATCTCGCCCGTGACGCGCTCACGGGTCTGGCGCGCGCCGCCGGTGGGCAGCCCTCCGCACGGCTGCCCTAGGTCGTCCCTCGGATCCCGCCGTCCGTCGACCTGCCCCTTCCCCCTCACCCACGCACCCACGCACCATGCCGATCCGCGCCGATTCCACCAGACAGGGAGCGTCATGCCCGCCACGAACGCCCTCGGCAGCCCCGTGCCCCGGCGGGAGGGGCGCGAGAAGGTCACGGGCGTCGCCCGCTACGCCGCCGAGCACAACCCGCCCGGCTGCGCCTACGCCTGGCCGGTGCCCGCGACCGTCGCCGGCGGTCGCGTCAGCGCCGTCGACGACACCGCGGCCCTCGCCCTGCCCGGCGTCATCGGCGTCCTGACCCCGTTCGACGCGCCGCGCCTGGGCGCCTGTGACGATCCGACGCTGCAACAGCTCCAGGACCCCCGGGTCCCCCACCGCGGCTGGTACGTGGCCCTCGCGGTCGCCGACACCCTCGAAGGGGCGCGCGCCGCCGCCTCCGCGGTGCGGATCGCCTATGTGAGCGAACCGCACGACGTCACCCTGCGCGTGGACCACCCCGACGCCTACACCCCCGAGGAGGCCAACGGCGGGCACCCCGGGCACCGGGAGCAGGGTGACCCCGACACGGCCCTGTCCGCCGCCCCCGTCCGGGTCGACTGCGTGTACGCGGTGCCGCCCCTGCACAACCACCCCATGGAACCGCACGCCGCCACCGCCGACTGGGACGCCGGCCGGCGCCACCTGACCGTGCACGACTCCAGCCAGGGGGCGGGGCCCGTCCGCGCCGCTCTGGCCTCCCTGTTCGAGCTCCCGCCGGACGACATCACGGTCGTCTCCGAGCACGTGGGAGGCGGTTTCGGCGCCAAGGGCACCCCGCGCCCCCATGTGGTCCTGGCCGCGATGGCCGCGCTTCACTACGAGCGGCCCGTCAAGCTCGCCCTCCCCCGCGGCCACCTGCCCGCGACCGTCGGCCACCGCGCACCCACCCTGCACCGGATCTCGCTGGGCGCCCGCACCGACGGCACTCTCACCGCCCTCACCCACGAGGTCACCACCCACACCTCACGGGTCCGCGAGTTCGTCGAGCAGGCCGCCGTGCCCGCACGCGTCATGTACGCCGTGCCGGACGTGCGTACCACGCACCGCGCCGTCGCCCTCGACGTGCCGACCCCGTCGTGGATGCGCGCGCCCGGGGAGGCCCCCGGCATGTACGCCCTGGAATCGGCGATGGACGAACTGGCCGGCGCCCTCGGCATGGACCCGATCGAGCTGCGGGTACGCAACGAACCCGCGTCCGAGCCCGACAGCGGCCGCCCCTTCAGCAGCCGCCACCTCGTGGAGTGCCTGCGCGAGGGCGCCGAACGGTTCGGCTGGGCGAACCGCCGCACCGCGCGGCACGAGGGGCCGTACCTCATCGGCTCCGGGGTGGCCTCGGCCACCTACCCCGTACTCGTCGCGCCTTCCACCGCTCGCGCGCACGCCCGTCCCGACGGCGGCTACCTCGTCGAGATCAACGCCACCGACATCGGGACGGGCGCCCGTACCGTCCTGGCCCAAGTGGCCGCCGATGCCCTGCGGGTCCCCGTAGACCGCGTCGCCGTCGCCGTCGGACACACGGGGCTCCCCGCGGCGTCCCTCGCCGGAGGTTCCTCCGGCACGGGGTCCTGGGGATGGGCCGTCCACGACGCCTGCGTGGCCCTGACCGCGCGGCTGGAGAGGCACCACGGGCCGCTGCCGGCCGAAGGCCTGTCCGCGTCGGCGGACACCACGCAGTCGGCCAAGCAGAAGTCCCCGTACGCCCGGCACGCGTTCGGCGCGCACTTCGCCGAGGTCGCGGTCGACACGGTCAGCGGAGAGGTACGCGTGCGACGCCTGCTCGGCGTCTTCGCCGCCGGGCGCATCCTGAACCCGCGGACCGCGCGCTCGCAGTTCCAGGGCGCCATGGTCATGGGTCTCGGCATGGCGCTGACCGAACACAGCACCATGGACCCGGTGTTCGGCGATTTCACCGAGAGCGACCTGGCGGCGTATCACGTTCCCGCGCATGCCGACGTGCCGGACATCGAGACCCACTGGATCGACGAACACGACAAGCACCTCAACCCGATGGGCAGCAAGGGAATCGGGGAGATCGGCATCGTCGGCACGGCCGCCGCCATCGGCAACGCCGTCGCCCACGCCACGGGCCACCGCTTGCGCGAACTGCCCCTGACGCCGGACCGCGTACTGACCGCCCTGCGCGGAAACTCCTGAGCAGGTCACCGCACGGTGTCCGTGGGGCTGCGTCAGGACGGGCGTGACGACAGGGCGTCGAGGGCAGCGCGGAGCGACTGTTCGTACTGAGGGCGGGAGAAGACGAGGACGCCGAGCGAGTCGTGTTTCCAGTCCCGGCTGTTGTTGCGGAAGTCCGACCATGTCACGGTGGTGTCGGTGACCGTGATGTGCGCCAGGAGCGCCCAGCAGTCGTCGATTCCGCACGTGCACGACAACAGCAACGTTTCTCCCCGATCGGCGCCGTGAGGCACCCGGTCGGGTTCGCCGCCGAGCAGGTGCCGGGCGGACAGCGGAGCCGGATATGCGTACGCGCCGGCGAGCAGCGGCGCGGGGTCGGGTGCGAACTCCGCGACCCGCTCCTCCTGTTCCGCGAGCGCGTCGGGAAGCTCCGCCCTGCGGACGAGTTCCAGGAACGGAACGCCATCCACCAGGAATTCCAGAACAGGGGGCCTGTCGCCCCGGCCTTGCCCCCCGAAGAAATGGGGAGCCGCACGAAACTCGATCGCATACATGCCGGTCACATTAGCCGGTGATCGAACCGATTCGCGGGACACTTCAACGGTCGCCGAGAGGAGTAGCGACTACTCATGCGGGCCGCCCGGCAGCCGTGGTCACCTGCGGCGGGGCATCGAATCGCCCCGGACCCGGAAGACGTGGCAGCAGGGGGAAACAGGTCATGCAGGAACTGCCCGCCAAAGTGGGACGCACCCGACCGGTCCAGGTCCATTTCGACGACCTGGATCCACTGGGAATGGTCCACAACTCGCGCTACGCACTCTTCGTCGAACGAGCCATCACGGCCTTTTGGCAAGAAGAGGGATGGAGCATGGACCCCGATCGCTCGCGCTATCGCGACACCCATCTCGTCGTACGCGAATTCCTCATCCGGTACGAGGCTCCGATTCAGGGCACGGCGGGCGTGGACGTGTGGTTCCGGATATCACGGCTCGGCCGGACCAGCGTGGTGTACGAGTTCCAGGTGAGATCCGAGGAGGGCCGTCGTGTTCATGCTCACGGCCATCGGGTGCAGATCCGGGTGGATCCGGAAGCGCTGACGCCCCTCGCCTTCAGCGACGAACTGCGGGAAACCGCGCGTGGCCTCATGGAGGACCCGGCCCGGTAAGTCGGTTGCGACCGCCGCCCGGCTCCTGACACGGTGCGGTTTCCCGCCCCTGCCACGAGGTTCGCATGACGATCTACTTCTACGGCGCCGAGGAGGTTCCCTACGGCTGCTTCTCCAACTTCTCCGCGCACGGCGTGTACCTCGACGGACACCGGTGGCCGACCACGGAACACTATTTCCAGGCACAGAAGTTCACCGGGACGCGTCACGCCGAACTGATCCGCCGGGCCGGCACCCCGCTGCGCGCGGCGGAGCTGGGACGCGACCGGTCGAAGCCGCTGCGGCGTGACTGGGAGCGGGTGAAGGACGATGTGATGCGCCGCGCCGTGGCGGCCAAGTTCCGTACGCACAGCGACATCGGCGCGATCCTGCTGGCCACGGGAGACGAAGAGATCGTCGAGGACACGACGTCCGACCACTACTGGGGGCGCGGCCGGACGGGGACCGGCAAGAACATGCTCGGCCGGATCCTGATGCGTACGCGTGGTCGCCTCCGCGCCGAACTCGGTGAAGCGGGTCGGCGAAGCAGCTGACGGGGGTGCTCGCCGGGCCACGTCATCCGGCCGTGAGCCGCTCGTACAGGTCCTGCCCGAAGCGCGTCCGGTACACGCCGTGGACCAGGGTGCCCGGGGACGCGTAGCCGGTGTGCTCCGGGCGGCGGACCCGCCCGTCCCACTGCGTCACGTCCCGTACGAGGGGTGCAGGGCGTCCCAGGTACGCCTGTGCGGCGTCCGCCGGTGTCCAGGTCCCCTCGATCGTCGAACGCCAGAACGCGCGCCCCTGCCCGACCACCCACATGCAGAGGTCCTCGGTGCTGTCCTCGGACCAGACCGCTCCGTCGACCGTCACCCCCTCCGAGAAGTCGATCAAGGACTCGGCGGCCTCCAGGTAGGCCGCCGCGTACGCCTCCAGACGGTCCCTCGGCTGCGCCTCCAGCCATGACTCCAGGGCGGACAGGCTGGGCCGGGTCGTGTCCAGGACCTCCCAGAACCAGCCGGGAACGTCCTCGGTTCCCGTCGACCCCTCCGGTGGGATCACAGGCGTTCCTGCCATGCGCGTGCCTCCGTCTCCGGCCGGGACCGCGCCCGGCGCTCGTGTCGTGGTTCGGTGTCCGATCCACGCTCAGCCTTCCTGAGTTCCGGTGGAGCTCCGATGGAGTTTCCGGTGGACGAGCCTCTCATGGCCTCGGCCGACTCCGGTCCGCTCGCCGCCGTCCGGGATCCCGACCTCCCCGGGCCACTGAGTAGGCATTGCTCACGACGCCCGGGCTCGTACGCGTAAGACTCCGATCCGTGCGCCTGCCACGAGGCAGTTCGATCACCCGACCCGCGACCGACGATCGCGGGACAAATGCGAGGAGTGCGTTTCCGTCATGCGAAGAGGAAAGTTTCCCGTTGCGGTTCTGGCAGCGGCAGCCCTCTTGGGAGAAATGTGCTCCGCATACGCAGCCTGCTCCCTCTCCTACAGCCCCGACATGGGGTGGACCATCGGATGGATCTTCCTGGTCTTCTCGCTGAGCACGGCTCTCTCGGTGATTCTCTCCCTCCGCGGAGTCACCCTGCTGGGTCCCGCCTCTTTCGCCGCGGCGGGGTCGGGAGTCCTGGTCTCGGGGACGGAACGCGGCGAAACGACCTTCACCCTGATAGGGGTGGTGTTCATCGCCGCCGGACTGTCGTCCGTGTTCCTGATGATGCGCTTCGCTCGTCTTCCTCTCCACGGACTGCTGGGTGCGCGGTTGCTCACCCGCAGGGAGCCGAGGGAGCGTCGCACCAGGTTGTGTCGGTTCACCGATCTCGATCAACGCTTCCTCCCCTTGCTGGAGGAGACGGTGCACAAGTACTCGCTGGGAGAACTCCGCTCCGCGACACGGCTCTGCTGCGAAACGCGCTATGCGGACAATGGCGCACTGCGGCGTGGCACATACGCCGGGCCGGTTCCCGTGATCGAGGCGTGCATACTCACCGAGAAGCTGGTCATCATCGCGATCATGTACACCGAAGGCGCCGGGGTCGCCCTGGTGGGAAGGCTTCAGCAGACCATGCTGAGCGAGGTGTCCCACAGCGAGGGAGAGCACGAGGCGTATGTCAGGTCGGCGTGGCTCGATTCCACCGAGGCGTCGAGCTACCCCTTCCCTCTCGACGACGGTCCCGCCGGCGAGGAATTCGTGGCGGAGTTCCGGGCGATGCTCAGTGCCGCTCGGCACACCTGACGGGCCCTGCTCCCTCAGCGGAGCAGTCGCTCCGTCAACTCCTTGCGCGTGGTGATGCCGAGCTTGTGGTAGATGCGTTGCAGGTGGTTGTCGACGGTGCGCACGGAGATGGTCAGTGCGGCGGCGATGTCCTTGCTGAGCATGCTCCGGGAGGCGAGCAGCGCGATCTCGCGCTCTCTGCCGGTGAGCCGTACGGCGGCCTCACGGGCCATGAGAGCAGGGGTTCTGGCACCCTCGCAGCGGGCCGCGAGAGCCTCGGCGCGCACGGAAGCCGCATTGGCCCGGCGGGACTGCCCGGCCCCCCTCAGGACGGCGGCGGCGGTGCTCGCCGCCTCGGCCGCCGGCAGGTCCGCTCCCATGGCTTCCAGCGCGTCCGCGGCGGCGAGGAGCCCGTCCGGGTCGTGTGCGGCCCATGCGGCGGCCAGATCGGCGCGGGACCGGTGGAGGAGCCCGGTGCACTCCGCCGCGATCTCCGCCAGCCGCCCGGCCGCCTCACCGGCCTCGCCGGCCTCACCGAGCCGGACGAGATCGGTCAGCAGAATCCCTTCGGACGCCGTCTCGCCGCGCTCGAACGCTTCCTGCGCGGCCGCGGTCAGGACCGCGCGTGCGCGGGTGAGCTCACCTCGGGCGACATGCAGCCAGGCCTCGCCCAGTCTCTCCTCGGGGAAGAATCCCGTGGCGGGCAGCCGACCGCGTTCGGCCAGGGCCGCTTCCGCCGCGTCGGCGTCCCCCTGCAACGCGGCGGATGCCGCCAGACCCGCCAACGCCATCGACAGCATCACCGGGGTGTGCGGGCGGGACGATCGGGCGACCTCCGCGAACCAGCGCCGCGCCTGGGGCCGGGTGTCCGGCAGCCCATGCGCCACGCGCCAGGTAGAAGGCCAGCATCCGACGGTCCGCGGTCGCCGTCGCGTCCGGGAGGCCCGCGAAGGCCCGTTCACCCACCTCTCGGGCCTCGGCCAGGCGACCGCTCTCGGCCAGGGCGAGCGCGAGAACCGCCTGGTGGGCCACCTCCTGGGTGGCCGTGGCGCGGGTTTCGCCGGCGGTCGAGCTGAAAGCGATGGCACGTCGGATCCAGCCCTCGGCCTCCTCCCCCCGTCCGGTGACCGCGAGCGCCATGGACCTGGTCATGGCGGCCCACAACCATGTCTGGGCGTCCGGTGCGTGCGTGCCCTCACGTTCGAGGTCCGCGCTCAGGGCGAGGCTGTGCCTGACCTCTCCCACGGTGAGGGCGGCGGCGGCTTCGTTGACGAGCAGGACGCGGCGACCGAGGGGATCGGTGACCCGGCATCGGGCGGACTCGATGACATCGAGAACCTTCGCGTAGGACGTTCCCAGCCCCCACATGAGGTTCTGTGTCCGGACCACCAGCGCGGACAGGACCTCCTGTTCGGTCGCGGCCATGGCGTCGGCCCGGGACAGCACGTCCTCGGCCTGCTGGAAGTCACCGGCCTCGTACAGCGTCTTCCCCGACAGCAGCTCGATCCGGAAACCCCGATGGTCCTGCGGGATCGCCCGCAGGAGATCGAGCGCGCGCGGGTAGGCGTGGGCGTGCGCGGCCAGGACGGCCGCGCGGACGAGCAGGCCCGGGTCGGCCGTGCCCGTGGCCGCCAGCTCGAACGCGGCGAGGTGGATCGCGTCCTCCCGGCGACGTGCCCCCGTCCGCTTCAGCAGACGGACCTGCCGCAGCAAGGTGTCCCTGCGGCACCGGGCCGTCATGTCCGCGCGCAGTACCTCGCCGTGGAGAGGGTGGGCCAGCCGGACCGCTGTTCGTCGTTCCTCCTGGACGACGACGATCAGCCCCGCCCGCTCCAACTGGTCCAGCACCTCCGGTTCGGCGTCCTGTTCCAGGTGGGCCAAGGACAGCGGCTCGTACAGCGACAACACCTGCAATACCTGTCGGCCGGCGTGTGGGGCGACGGCGAGCCGGGAACGGATCAGGTCGGTCAGGCGCCGCGTGCCCGGCAGCCGATCCGCGGTCATGTCCCAGATCTCCCCGTCGCACGTCAGCACTCCGGCGTCCACCGCTCCCACCACCAGCTCCCGCAGGTAGAGCGGGTTGCCCCCACTGGTCGCCAGAAGGTGGTTGACCGCGCTCCTCCCGACGGGCCCCTCCAGGACCCGTTCCAGCGCCGTCGTGACCTGGTCCCGGTCGAACCCGGCGAGGTCCACCTGGCGGACAGCGTCCCCGTGCCCGAGCGCGGACACCGCCGGCGCCGGACCCTCCTCCGACCGAACCGTTCCCAGCAGGAAGATCACTCCGGCGTCCATCAACTGCCGCAACAGCATCGCCGAGGTCGCATCGAGGAGGTGGATGTCGTCGACCAGGATCACCATGCGGGGCCGCGCCGCGCCGGGCCGCGACAGCAGTGCGGCCACATCGGCGAACCCCGAGACCGGGTCGGACAGATCGGCGCCGTCGGGCAGCAGATGAGCGATGGCGCCCAACGGGACCGACGCCGCTGCCGCGGTGGCGACCGCCCGGCCGGCCCGGTACCCGAGCGCGATCGCACGGTCCAGGCACTCCTCGGCCAGCCGGGACTTGCCCACCCCGGCCGGCCCGAAGATCAGGAACCCGGCGCTGCGGGCTTCGGGCAGGACCTCGTCGAAGCCACTCAGCTCGGCCTCGCGCCCCACCAGCGGCCAACGCCGCAGCACACTGTTCCGGTTGTTCCGATGCATTCCTTCGCCCCCACTGAACGAGCACGGCCGAACTCGACGGGGCCGACGTGCGAGCCAGGAGAACACGGCCGCATGGGCTCCGCCAACTTCGTTCCGTACCGGCTACCGCTCCGTCCACCCCCGCGTGCACCGCCGCTCGTACGGGACGCGGCCGACGTCGCCGGTGAGGTGAGTAGCCCTTACTCACGCGCCTCGACACAGGTCACCGGTCCACTTGCCGCAGCAGCCGGCCGGCCGGCTGCCGAAGCGGCGGGGGCACGTTCCCGGGCGCGCAGGCGACAACGGGCATGCGAGGACAGCGATGAACACCGGGGACACGACGGAAACCGCACACCGACCGTGGCAGGTTCCCGGTTACACCCATCGCCGGGAACTGGGCGCCGGTGCCTACGGCAGGGTGGTCGAAGCTCTGGACGAGGCTTCCGGTACCCCGGTGGCGATCAAGTACCTGACCCACGGCGCGCGCACCGACTTCCGCGCCGAGGCCCGGCTGTTGATGGCCTTGCGGTCGCCGCACGTGGTACGGGTCGACGACTACGTGGAGCACCTCGACGGCGCCGCGATCGTCATGGAGTTGGTGGACGGCGTCTCGCTCAGGGCGCTGCTGCGCCAGGAGGGCCCCACGGGGCCCGAGGCGGCCCTCACCGTGCTCAAGGGATCGTTGCTCGGTCTCGCCGCGGCTCACGACGCGGGGTTGGTGCACCGGGACTACAAGCCCGAGAACGTCCTGGTGGACCTGGACGGCCGCTCCAAGCTGGTGGACTTCGGGATCGCGGTGGCCGCGGGGGACGCCTCCGGCATCGCCGGCACGCCGCCCTACATGGCTCCCGAGCAGTGGACCGGATCCCCGGTCGCCCCCGTCACCGATGTCTATGCCGCGACGGCCGTCTTCTTCGAGTGCCTCGTCGGCTCCAAGCCGTACCCGGGCACCACGGCGGTCGAACTGGCGGTACAACACATCGAGGCTCCGATACCCGACGACAGGGTTCCTGAGGCGTTGCGGCCGTTGATCCGCCGTGGCCTGGCCAAACGGGCCGTGGAACGGCCGCCGAGCGCCGCCGCGTTCGTCCGAGAGCTGGATGCGCTGGCGTCCGGCGCGTACGGCGAGGACTGGGAGGCGCGTGGGCGGCGCCGAATGGCCGCGCTCCGCGCCCTGCTGCCGATCCTGGTCCGCTCCCCCGACGACGCCCTGACCACGACGACGTCCCTCGCGGACACCACCCTCGCCACGACAACTGCCGCACCGTCGACGACACATGGCTCGCCGGTGGGATCCGGTCGGCCACGATCCCGGGGCGGTGCGGCGGGCCGAGGCAAGGTGACGGTCGTCGCGGCGTCCGCCGCCCTGCTGCTCGGCGGGGTCCTCACCCTGTCCGCGATCGCCGAACAGGACGATGCGGAGGCCGAGGTCACCGGCTCCGCCCCGCGCTCCCCCGGCGCTCCCGGCGCTCCCGGCGCCGCCGTCGCGACCGACTCACCCGGCGTGCCCGGTCGGCCGGGCTCGGCGGCCGACAGCCGCACCGCGGGGCCGAATTCCACCGTCGCCCCCACGACCGGGCCGTCGGGGACCGCTACGGGTCCCGCTGCCGGCAGTGGCGTAGGAGGTTCCACGGCGGCGGACGGTTCGTCGTCCTCCGCCGGTGCGGCGCCGGCCTCCACGGGACAGGTGGCACAGCCGACGCCCTCCACCACGAACGCGGCCCCCGGCACACCTTCCGTCGCACCGCCCGTCGCACCCCCCACCGTGCGGGTGCTGGCCGTGTCCCTCTCCCAGTACGGCTGCTACGGCAAGTTCGGCGGCCAGACCGTCGCCTCCGTCAAGACCGACGGCGTCGCCACCGGAACGCTGATCCTCACCTGGTTCCACAGCAACACCCAGGGGCCGGGCCCGATCGTCGCGACGGACCGCATCACCATCCCCGCCGGGCAGACCTCGTTCAGCCGGACGTACGCCCACAGCTTCGGAGTCGGCGACCCCTATCCCTACTGGGGTGTCCAGGTGTCGAGCAGCCCGGCGGCGGCGACGGGCAGCGGCACGTACAAGGTGCTCCACGCCGATGACTGCAACCCGATCCTCTGAGCCGGGCATGGAACACGGACCGTACGACGAAGAGGCGACCGTCTCTCTCCCCTTCTCGCTCCCCTTCTCGTCGCCGATCGAGGAGGCGACCAGCGCCACCCTCCTGGACCAGGCTGTCTGGGGCGTGCCGCCGTCCGAGGAGGACCCGCGCTCCCCGGCGCCCGCGATGTCGTCCGGCGGGCCCCCGTCCGGCGTGCCTCGGTCCGGCGTGCCTCGGTCCGGCGACACCGCACGGCTCACGGCGGCCTGGCACGGCACCGCTCCGGGGGGCGCGGGCGGACCGTACGCCGCCGGTGCCCGACGGAGCCGCAGGGCCGTCGGGGGCCGGCTCGCCGTGGCGGGGACCGCGCTCGCGGCCGCGCTGCTCCTCGTACGGCAGCAGACCGGCGATCCGCTGTCGGTGACGGGAGTCACCGTGCGTCCCAGCTCCTCGACCGCCGGTTGCGACAGCACGGTGACCGCGGCGGCGACCATCCGCAGCAACGGGGAAGGTGGCACGCTGCGTTACCGCTGGCGTCGCAGTGACGGCACCGTCTCCGACCCGGTGGGGCAGCGCATCGCCCCGGGAACCCGGCTGACCGAGGTGACGCTGCGCTGGACCTTCCACGGCCCCGGCTCCCTACGAGCCACCGCGGTGCTGGAGGTGCTGTCGCCGAACCGCGCCCGCGCGGAAACCAGCTTCACCTACACCTGCCCGTAGGCCCCGGCCATCACCTCAGGGGGTGGTCAGCGCTTCGACGAGTCGGGCGAAGTCGGAGCGCTGCCGGTCGGTCAGCCGGGCGTAGAGCGGCATCTGCATCTCGTCGGTGATCCGTTCGGCGCGTTGCCGTCGGGGGATCAGCGACGCGTCGAGGGGCTGCGGGTCCTGCCAGCCGTAGTGGGCCGCCTGCTCGACGCCGAGGTTGATGACCATGGCGGCTCGGGCGCTCAACCCGCATCGGCGCACCGCCGCCAGATGGCAGGCGCCACGGTGTTCGCGCAGGACGTGTACGCGCTGCATGGCAGCACCGGCGGGGTCGTCGTCGGGGCACGGTTGCGCGCGCCAGCCGGCGAACAGGGGCAGTGCGTCCGCGTCGGCGGAATCGATCAGCCGCTGCGCCAGGTGGTTGAAGTACTCGACGTCGACGTCGGCGCGGATGTGCGTACGCCCCCAGGCGCGGACGGCCTGCCCGTAGCAGGCGGCGGCCTCTTCCGCCGGCATCACGGGTTGTCCCGCCAGCCAGCCTGTCGTCACCAGCCGGGGGCCGAGGAAACCCTGAACCGCCTGGACCACCGCGACCGGTGCCTCACCGAGCACTCCGAAGCGGCCCCGACAGTAGAAGCCGCGGCCGGGGGCGAACCCGGCGCTCAGACCGATCTCCGCGGTCACCTCGTCGGACATGAACTCGTCGCCGAAATCGTGGAGGGGGCGGGCCACGGCGGCGATGCACGGGGAGATTTCCATGGCCCGACGGTCGCCCATCGTGATCTGTCAGGTCAAGAAGGTCTTTTCTGATGGAAGCCTTTAGATAAACTATCGAGTCATGCTCGATGTCCGACGCCTGCACATGCTCAAGACCGTCGCCGCCCGGGGCTCCATCACCGCGGCCGCCCATTCCCTCGCGCTGACCGCCGGCGCCGTGTCCCAGCAGCTGGCCGCCCTGAGGAACGAGGTGGGAGTCGACCTGCTGCGCCCCGACGGGCGCACCGTCGCCCTGACGGAAGCCGGTCGTGTCCTCCTCGAACACGCCGACCGGATCCTCTCCGCCGTGGAGGAGGCCGAGAGCGCCATCGCGGCCGTCAGGGGCACGGTCGGCGCCGCCGCCACGCTCGCCGCGCTGCCGTCCACCGTGACCAGGATCGTGGCCCCCGCCCTCACCGCACTCGGCGCGTGCCATCCGCAGCTCACCGTGACCTGCTCCATCACCGACCAGGCCCAGCTACGCGAACTCGCACTCGGCACCGTCGATGTGGTGCTGGGCCAGCGCTATCACCACGAGCCGGACGCGACGCCCCGGGGCATCGACGTCTCGCCGCTGCTCGACGATCCGCTGCTCGTCGTCACCGCGGCCGACCGAGACGACGACCGGCCCGTCGCCCTGCGGGATCTGTCCGCGCACGATCTCGTCGTCCCACCGCCGACCACGGACTGCGGGCAAGCCATCGTGCAAGGCTGCCGACGGGCCGGCTTCACACCCGTACCCCGCTACCTCACCGCCGACATCGCCGCCCAGCTCACGCTCGTACGAGCCGGGCTCGCCACCGCACTCGTCCCCCGCACGGCCATCGACCCGGCCGCACCCGGAATCCGTACGGCCGCCGTCACGGACCACCCGATCCGACGCCTCCTGTTCGCCGCGACCCGACACACGGGGAACGCGAACCCGACGACCGCCGCTGTCGTCGAGGCACTGCGGACGGCCGCCGACGAAGGACGGGCCTCCGGTCAGCCGGGCCCCTGGCCGCCAGGCGGGTGAACGGACCCGGCCGGATGTTTCAAGCGGCCGTGAGGGAGCAGGCGCTCATCACAGAATCGGGCAGAGGAGGTCGGTCGCATGTCGGACGCGAACCAGGACAAGGACGTCGTCGCGGTGATCCTCGCGGATCACCGGACCATGGAGGAGCTGTTTCGCCGGATGCGGAGCGTGGAAGCCGACCGCGCCGCGGCACTGGCGGAGTTCTCGACACTGCTCATCGCTCATGGAGAGGCCGAGGAGAGCGAGGTGTACGGCGCTCTGAAGCGATTCCACGACATCGAGAACAAGGAAGTGGATCACGGGGCCGAGGAGCACGCCGACGGCAACGAGGCCCTGCTCAAGCTGCTCGAGGTGGAGGACGTCGGCTCGGACGAGTGGGACGAGCGACTCGAGGAACTGGTCAAGGCGGTCACCCACCACCTCGACGAGGAGGAGCGGACGATCCTCAACGGCGCGCGGGAGAACGTCCCCGACGACCGCCGGGCCGAACTGGGCGCGGCCTTCCTGCAGGAGCGCAAGAAGCAGCTCGCCTCGGACTGCGGCAGCATCGAGAACGTACGCCGCATCGTGGGCGGCTGAGCGCCCCGGGAGGACGGGACTTCCGTCCGCATCTACGTCTGGGCGGTGAGGAGGCCCGCGGTGGGGCCGCTGCGCGTGATGCGGCCGGCTTCGAGGACGTGGGTGGCTTCGGTGTAGCGGGCGACGAGGTGGTGTTCGTGGGAGACCAGCACGAGGGCCATGTGGTGTGCGGCGCGCAGGCGGGTGAGGAGGTCCATGATGCCGGTGGCGGTGTCGGCGTCGAGTGCGGAGGTGACCTCGTCGCAGAGCAGGATGTCGGGCCTTGTGGCGAGTGCGCGGGCGATGGAAGCGCGTTGGCGTTGTCCGCCGGACAGCTCGCTCGGACGGCGGTCGGCGTAGTCGGCGGGGAGGTCCACCTGGGCGAGGAGCTCTGCGACGCGGCCCGCGCGGAGCTTCTTCGGCTGGTCGGCGTGCAGGCGCAGGGGCCGGGCCAGCTGCTCGCCGATGGTGTGGCGGGGGTTGAGGGTGGCGAGCGGGTTCTGCGGGACGAGCTGGATGCGGCGCTGCTGTTCGCGGGTGCGGCGCCGAACATCGGCGGGCAGCGGGCGGCCGTCGAGGGTGAGTTGGCCGGTGTGGGTGGGGTGGAGTCCCGCCAGGACGCGGAGCAGGGTGGTCTTCCCTGATCCGGAGGGTCCGACGATGGCGGTGGCCGTGCCGGGCGCCGCGGTGAACGAGGCCCCGATCAGTACGGGGATCCGCCGCCGGCCGGTGCGGAAGTAGGCGTCGACCGCCGTTGCGGTCATGCCTTCCCCCGGCGGGGTGCCCGGGCCTGAGCCCGGCGGGACGTCGGGGGTCGTGCGAGGGGTGGGAGTGCTCTTCGGGGTGAGGCGGATGGTGTGGTCCGCGCAGGCGGCGACGAGTTCGGGGTCATGGGTGGCGACGACGATCGCGAGGTTCCGGTCGGCGGCGAGGTGGCGCAGCAGGTGGGCGATCTCGTCGCGCAGGGCCGCGTCGAGTCCGGCGGTCGGTTCGTCCAGGAGGAGGACCTCGGGGGTCCGGGCGAGGGCGCGGGCGAGGGCGACGCGGCGTTGCTGTCCGCCGGACAGGGCGGTGGGCCTGCGGTCGGCGATCCCCGTATCGGTGGGCAGCCGGCACTCGGCCAGCAGCGTGCGGACGTTCTCCTCGCTCGGGTCGGCCGCGAGTTCGGGGATCAGGCGGCGGACGGTCATCCGGGGGTTGAGGGCGGATCCGGGGTCCTGGCCGACGTAGGCGACGGATGTGCGTCGCAGGTGGCGCAGTGCGTCGGGGGGCAGCCGGTGCGGGGTGTGGCCGAGGACGTCGAGCGTGCCCGCGGTGACCGTCGCCCCTTGGGGTAGGTGTCCGATCAGGGCGCGCAGGAGGGTGGTCTTGCCGCAGCCCGATGTTCCCATGAGGGCGGTGACCTGCCCGGCGTGGATCCGCGCGGTGGTGGCGGGGAGGAGTACGGGGCCGTCGGGAAGTCGTATCTCCAGGCCGGTGACGGTGATCAGGGGAGCCGCGTCGGTGGTCGCGGGGGCGAGCGTGCGCGCGGGGGCGAGGTCGCTCATCAGCGGGTCACCGCCTTCGTGGTGTCGGGTGCCAGGGAGACGGTGACGAGGTTGACGGTGACGGCCAGGAGGGCGATGGCCAGGCTGGGGGCGATGACGGCCCAGGGGTTGAGGAGGATGCCGGAGGCGTTCTCGCGGACCATGAGCGACCAGTCGGAGGCCGGTGGCTGGGGCCCGATCTGGAGGAATCCGGCCATGGAGATGACGTAGACGGCTTCGACGAACCGGAGCCCGAAGAGCGTCAGGACCGTCGCGCGGAGGTTGGGCAGGATCTCTCGCAGGGCGATGTACGGGGTGGACTCGCCGCGGGCCAGGGCCGCTTCGACGTATCCGGCCGTGGCGAGGGGGGACGCGGCCGCGGCGACGACGCGGACGGCGTACGGCACGCCCAGGGCGGTGGCGGCGGCGATCACGGCCCAGCGACCTCCGCCCGGCCAGGCGAGCGCGATCAACATGATGCCGAGCAGGGGTGGCAGGAGGATGGCGATGTCGGCGCTGCGCTCGACCACTCGGCCCACGGCCGGCCGGAGTACGGCGATACAGCCGATCACGGTGGCGGTGAGGGTGACGGCGACGGCGACCAGCAGCGCGCCCGCGATCAGCAGGGTCCCGCCGTGCAGCACCCGGCTGAGCACGTCCCGGCCGAGCTGGTCCCCACCCAGGAGGGCGCCGTCGCCGGGGGTGGCGAAGGGGGCGGTGACGGGGGTGTCGATGGAGTGCGGTGCGATCAGGGGTCCGGCGAGCGCCAGGAGCAGAGGCACGACGGCGAATACAACGAGGGCGGCGGCCGCCTTACCCCGACGGGCGGGCCGGTGGGCGACCGCGGGGAGGGTGGCGGTCATGCGCGGGCTCCCAGAGTGGCGTGGCGTATGAGGTCGGCGGCCAGGAGGACGAGGCTGATGACCGCGCCCGCGCATACGACGACCCCGGCGATCAGCGGGGTGTCGCGTCCGGCAACGGCTCCGGCCAGGACGGCCCCGATCCCGGGGTAGTTGAACAGGGTCTCCACCACGACCGCGCCGCCGAACAGCAGGCCGGTGGAGGTGGCCATGCCGGTGGCGATGGCCGGTACGGCTCCCGGGAGTTGGTGACGTAGCAGGATGCGGCCGAGGGGCAGGCCGTCCAGGTGGGCGGCTTCCACATGCGGGGTCGCGGACTGGTCGGCCAGTGCGCCGCGCACCACACGGGTGTTCCAGCCGGTCTGCGGGATGACCAGCGCGAGTACCGGCATGATCAGCATGGTCCAGGTGGTGGGGCGGCCGTCGCCGCCGGTCACCGTGACGGCCGGCAGCCAGCCGGTCCACAGGGACAGTACGAGCAGCAGCCCGGCCGAGATCACGAACTCGGGTACGGCGAACGCGACCGTCGAGCCGTGGCCGATGAGCCGGTCGGCCGAACGGCCGGGGCGTGCGGAGGCCCAGCAACCGAGCAGCAGCGACAGCACGACGGTGATCAGGAATGCGCTCAGGGCGAGGACGAGGGTGTTGGGCAGGGGGTCGGCGAGGAGTTCGGTGACCTTCCGGCCGCGGGCGGAGGTTCCGAGGTCGCCGGTGGGCAGCGCGGTCATCCAGTCGGCGAACCGCTCCCACAACGGCCTGTCCAGACCGAGGAGGTGGCGGCGTTCGGCGAGGTCGGCCGCGCTCTCGCCGCGTTCGGCGGACGCGGTCGCGGCGTCTCCCGGCAGGAGCTCGACCGCGGCGAACACCAGCGCGAGCAGGATGAGCAGCATGAGGACCCGCCGGGCGGCCGTCGCCGCGAGGCGGAGGCCGATGGCTGCGGCTCGGCGTGCGGCGGGGGCCGCCCCCGTCGCGGGGGCGGCCACCGGGCCCGTGTCGGCCGGTCGGCTCAACTCAGCCACACGCCTTCGAGTTGGACGCGCCCGTATCCGGCGAGCTTGGGCAGGTTCTGCACCTTCGCCGCGGCCAGGTCGATGCCGTCGGCCATGCCCCACAGCAGGTAGCCGGAGCGTTCGTGCTCGATCTGCTGGACTTCCTTGAGTGCGGCGGCGCGCCGGGTCGGGTCGTCGGTGGCGATGACCTTGCGGTACGAGGCGTCGAATCCGGGGTCGTTCCAGCCGGCCTCGTTCTGGCCCGCCTCGCCGACCATCGTCTTGGAGGCGAAGAAGACCACCGAGTCGTTGGTACCCCAGTAGGTCGTGTAGAAGTCGCCGGTCTTCCAGGTCTTGTCCCAGAAGGCCCCGGATTCCTGCTTGACGACCTCGACCTTGATGCCGGCCTCGCGGGCCTGGTTGGCGAACAGCGTCGCGGATTCGGCGAGGCCCGCGATGTCCTCGGTGGTGACCAGCTGGTAGGTCCTGGACAGGTCGAAGCCCGCGTCGGCCAGGAGCTGCTTGGCCTTGGCGAGGTCGCGCGCCCGCTGGGGGATGTCCTTGGCGAAGGCCGGGTCGCCGGTGCCCAGGATGTCGTTGGCGACGGTGCCGTAGCCGGACAGGACCTGCTTGACCATCGCGTCACGGTCCACGACCAGGCGCATCGCCTCGCGGACGCGGACGTCCTCGAAGGGGCTGCCCTTGGCGGTGCGCATGACGATCGGCATCGCCATGTCGTTCGGGCGTCGCAGCACCTGGACGTCCTTGCGGGACTCCGCGGTGCGGGCGGCGACCGCGCCGGCGTTGGAGGCGAGGTCGATCTGCCCGGCGAGCAGCGCGTTGGCCATCGCCTGCGGGGTCTCGAACATGGTGACCTCGACCGCGTCGAGGTGCACCGGGCCGCCGTGCCACTTGTCGTTGCGCACCAGGCGGGCGTTGCCGCCGCGGAACCAGTCCAGCTTGAACGGGCCGGTGCCGGGTGCCTTGTCGAGTTCGGAGTCCTTGGTGTCCTTCTTCATGACGAAGGAGGCGAACCGGGTCAGCATGGGGAATTCGGCGTTCGCGTAGTCGGATACGACGACGACCGTGTCGGTGCCCTCGGCGCTGATGTTGTCCGCCTGGATGCCGGGCAGACGGGCCGCGCCGGAGGGGGTGTTGCGCAGCCGCTTCAGCGACCACACCACGTCCTCGGCGGTGACCGGGGTGCCGTCGTGGAACGCCGCACCTTGGGCGATCTTGAACTTCCAGGTCTTCAGGTCGGCCGACGGCTCCCATGAGGCCGCGAGCCGCGGAGCGGTGTTCGTCTTGGCCCCGGGAACGGTCAGGGTGTCGAAGGCGAGGGCGAGGATGAGGTAGTCGCTCTCGTTGGCCTGGGTGCCGTGCGGGTCGCGGGTGGTGGCGCTCGCCCGGCCCAGGGCGCCGACGCGCAGGGTGCCACCGGTACGAGGTTTGCCCGCGTCCGCACCAGGGGCCGCGGTGCCCTTGGAATCCCCGCTGCCGCCCGTGCAGGCGGCGAGAATTCCGGCCACTCCGATGCCGGTTCCGGCCCACAGCAGCTGTCGTCTGGTGACGCCCACGTCTGTCCTCGTCTCAGGTTCGCACTCGGTGTTTCTTAGGCTTACCTAACCGAACTCGGCCGGAGTGCGCAAGCGACCCCAGTCGACCCGGACCACCGGAAGGAAGCCTTTCGTTCGACTCAAATCCGCTGGTCAGCAACGTTTTTGAAGTTGCGTCAGAGGTGCCTGAAGGTGACCAAAATTGGACTACGTTGATGTAGTCAAAGTCTTCGATTAGGGTTGCCTTACCGAAGCGACGGGGCTACGTTCCTGGTGTCCGGCAGTGCCCCGACCCGCCCCGGACCCGACCACTTTTCGCGTTCCCCACGCCGTTTTCGAGCCGGTGCGGCGATGCCGCACGCCCGCGCTCGCTCCGCCCTGCCTGGAAGGTGCCACCGTGCCCACCTGCCCTGCCCCGGTACGCCCTCTTGACGATGCCGCCGCAGCCGAACTGACCTCCACCGCGGCCGAGCTCCTCGCCCGACACGGCTCCGCCACGGCGCCCTCGCTCCTCGAAGCCCTGCCCGAGGCGTGCGCCGCGCTCAGCGACAACGTGCGCCATGCTCTGCGGCCCGTGGACACCGCGGACGGGCTGTTCGTCGTACGCGGCCTGCGCCTGGACGACACCGAACTCGGGGCCACCCCCGGCCACTGGTCGACCGTCGCGGACGCCGGCGCGGTGTGGGACGTGGTCCTGCTGCTGGTCTCGGCGCTGATGGGCACCCCGATCGCCTGGGACGGTCAGCAGGACGGCCGGTTCGTGCACAACATCGTGCCCTCGCCCGGACACGAGAGCGAGCAGACCGGAGCCTCCAGCTCCGTACTGCTCACCCCGCACACCGAGGACGCCTTCCACCCCGGCCGCGCCCACCTGCTCCTGCTCGCCTGCATGCGCAATCACGACCGGATCGCCACCACCGCGGCCAGCATCCGCCGGACCGAACTCTCCGACGACGACATCACCCAACTCACTCGGCCGGTCGCACCGATCCTGCCCGACGACGCCTACGAGCAGGCTCAGCAGTTCGCGGGCCGGCCCTCGCCCGTACCGACCCTCTTCGACACCCCCGAGGGCCTGACCATGCGCTTCGACCCCGCCTACACCCCGATGGACGAGGCCGACGAGGCGTGGCGCGAGGCGTACGGGCGGCTGGAGGAGGAACTGGCCCGGGTCTCGGTCGCGGTGAGCCTGGAACCCGGCGACGTCCTGGTCGTCGACAACGACATCGTCGTCCACGGCCGTGTCCCCTTCCGGGCCCGCTACGACGGCACCGACCGCTGGCTCAAGCGTGCCTCGGTCCGCGTCGAAGGACGTCCCACCCGCCCGCTCGCCGAGCACGACGAGCACGGCTACGGCCAGGCGGCCCTCACCGCGTGGACCGACTGACATCCAGCGCGTCCCCACCGCATCACCACTTCGAAAGGGCACACTCATGGACCGCGACGACACCACCCTGCGCGTACTGTCCACCAGTGACCTCGCCGGCCTGGACATCTCCCTCGCCGACGTCGTCGACACCGTCGAGCAGGCCTACCGCACCCTGGCGGCCGGCCGGTCGGACAACCCACGCAAGCTCACGGTCAAGCCGGCCGACGGCCACTCGGTCTCCTACGCCATGCTCGGCCGGGACGGGGTGCGCAACGTCGTCGCGATCAAGACCTCCTACAAGCACGGCCTGCACGAAACCCGCGATCGACAGCACTACTACACGACGCTGAGCATCTACGACGACATCACGGGGCTGCCCGTGGCGATGATGGACTGCTCGCGCATCGGCTCCCTGCGCACCCCGGCCGTCTCCGCGCTCCTCGCCCGCGAATGCGCCACCCCCGACGCCACCACGGCGCTGGTCATCGGCACCGGGACCCAGGGCCGCCTCGCGCTGCCGTTCCTGCTCACCACGCTGCCCCGCCTGGAACGCCTGCTGCTGTCCGGCACGCACCCCGACGGCATAGCCGCCGTACGCGCCGAACTCGCCCGCCACTTCCCCGACCGGGAGGTGGAGCTGGTCACCGATCTCGCGTCCGCCGCCCGCGACGCCGACATCATCATCGCCACCGCCGGTGACCACACGCCCGCCGCCGTCGAAGCGGGATGGCTGAAGCCCGGCGCGACCGCCGTCCTCGTCGGCCACGGCCTGGCCCCCTCCACCCTGCACCGTGCCGACCGGGTGATCGCCACCAGCGAGGCCCAGATGCGCGTGACCGGCACCGACATGGTCGACGCGGACGGCAACCTCCCGGCGGTGGACATCGAACTGCCCGTCGTCATCTCCGGCGTCGCGAAGGCCCGTACCGCCCCCGACCAGCGGATCTTCGCCTACAACAGCGGCCTGGTCGTGACCGACATCGCGCTCGGCCACCGCTTCGCGCAGCTCGCCGCCGAACAGAAGCTCGGAACCGAGGTGGCCCTGTGGCGCTGACCCTGCCCGTCCATCCCGACCCGCTCGCCGAACGTCTGCACAGCAGCGGGATCCTGTTCGAGCTGGCACACGGTCTGGGCGGCCCCTTCCACTACCTGCTCCCCGAGCGGTTCGACGCCAACCTGGCGGCCTTCCGCACCGCCCTGACCGTCGCCGGAGTCGAAGGCCGCGTCTACTACGCCAAGAAGGCGAACAAGGCCGGGGTGTTCATCGACCGCTGCGCCGACCGGGGAGCCGGCGTCGACGTCGCCTCCCTCGGCGAACTGCGCGAAGCCCTGGGCCACGGAGTGCGCGGCAAGGACCTCGTCGTCACCGGCCCCGCCAAGACCCCTGCCCTGCTACGGGTCGCGGCACAGCAGGGCGCACTCATCGCCGTGGACGCCCTCGACGAACTCGACCGCGTCCTGACCCTCGACGGCCCTCGAACCCCCAGGGTGCTGCTGCGCGTTCACCCTCCCGCACAACCGAACAGCCGCTTCGGTCTGGACGCGCACGACCTGGACGAAGCGATGCGCGACTGCGCGCAGGCACCGGACCAGGTCCGCATGGAAGGCTTCAGCTTCCACCTGTCCGGCTACGACACCCAGCAGCGCGCCGACCTCGCGGGCGACCTCATCGACCTCTGCCTCAAGGCACGGGTGCTGGGCCTGCAGGCCGACCGGATCAGCATCGGGGGCGGCTTCGCCGTCGACTACGTCCCCGCCGCCGCATGGGAGACCTTCCTCGACCGGCAGCGGCCCGGCGACTACCACGCCGCGAAAACCTTCACCGCCGCCGACTTCTACCCCTACCACTCCCCCGTCGCCGGAGCCGACGCCCTCGCGGCCGTCCTGGCATCCGGCCCGCACGGAAGGGGGCCGCGCCTGGCCGACCGGCTGCGCGAGGCCGGCGTGATGCTGCTGCTGGAACCCGGCCGGGCACTGCTCGACGGGGCCGGGGCCTCCGTCTTCACCGTGCAGGGCGTCAAGGACCGCGACGGGTACGGGATCGTCACCGTCGACGGCACCAGCCTGAGTCTGTCCGAGCAGTGGTTCAACAGCGAATACCTGCCCGACCCCCGGCTCGTCCCCACCCGGACACCCCCCGCGGCCCTCGACCCGTACCGGGCGTGCGTCGCCGGTGCCAGCTGCCTCGACTCCGACCTGCTCACCTGGCGCAAGATCGCGTTCCGGGCGCGGCCCGCCACCGGCGACCTGCTCGTCTACCCGAACACCGCCGGCTACCAGATGGACTCCAACGAGTCGCCCTTCCACGAACTCCCCCTGCCGCCGAAGGTCGTCATCGACCACCCCGACGACGCGGGCCGGCCCCGCTGGCGCCTCGACCGCTGACACGCCCCGCCCACCCCCCGCCTTCCATGGAGCCGATCGCCATGCCCGACGCCCTCACCCGACCGCCGGTCGTCAGCCGAATATCCGACCTCATCGGCTACACCCCGCTGTTCGAACTCGCCCGAGCCGACAACGGAGCCCGCCTCCTGCTGAAGCTGGAGATGTTCAACCCCACCGGTAGCGCCAAGATCCGCATGGCCCGCCAGATGGTCGACGACGCCGAGGAGCGCGGGGAGCTCCGCGACGGCGGCCACATCATCGAGTCCACCTCCGGCAACACCGGCCTCGGACTCGCCGTCGTCGCCGCGGAGCGCGGCTACCGCTTCACCGCCGTCGTCGACAACCACGCCGCCGCCGACAAGCTCCGCGGCATGAAAGCCATGGGCACCGAACTCGTCCACGTCGACGCCGACAGCGACGGCGACGAGCTCCACACCGCCGCCCGCGAGGAACTCGCCGAGGACATGGCCCGCGGCAAGGACAACACCTTCTTCACGGAACAGCACAACAACCCCAGCAACGCCGTCGGCTACTACGACGTCGGCCGCGAGATCGCCCAGGCGCTCGACAACCGGGTCCACGTCCTCATCGGCGCCGTGGGCACGGGCGGCGGCCTGTGCGGCACCGCCCGCGAGCTGAAGAAGACGGTCCCCGGCCTGTCGGTGATCGGCGTCGAGCCCAAGGGGTCCATCGCCTTCGGCCCGCCCGCCCACGACTACTACCAGTCCGGCACCGGCACTCCGGAAGGCGCCACCATCGGCCTGCTCGTCGACTACGACCTCATCGACGAGGGAGCCAAGGTCGGCGACATCGAAGCCTTCGCCACCGCCCGCGCCGTGGCCCGCCACTGCGGCCTGCTCATCGGCGGCTCCGCCGGCGGCGTCGTCCACGAAGCCCTGGCCCGCTTGTCCGAACTGCCGCCCGACGGTGTGATGGTCGCCTTCATCAACGACGGCGGCGAGAAGTACATGGACACCGTCTTCAACGACGACTGGATGGCCGAGCGCGACCTCCTCAGCCCCGCGACCGAACGCGACGTCGACGAACACCTCACCAAGCTCCGCAGGAACCGGTAACCCCCATGCTGACCACCCTCCTCCGCGACAGCCGCGCGCTCGCCACGCTCGCCGTCCCGCTCGTCCTCACCCAGCTGGCACAGGTCGCCCTGACGACCACCGACACGGTGATGATGGGCCTGCTCGGCACGACCGAACTCGCCGCCGGTGGCCTCGCCATCGTCATCTTCAACCAGATCCGCACCATGGGCGTCGGCCTGGTCACCTCCGTCGGCAACCAGATCGCCGCAGCGGCCGCCCGCGCCGAGCAGGAAGCGGACGGCAGCGGCGACCTCGCGAAGGGGGCGGCACACCACGAGGTCCGGGGCATCGTCCGCGCGAGCCTGGCCGTCGCCACCCTCGCCGGTACGGCCGGCGCCCTCATCATGATCGCCATCGGTCACCTGCTGACCTGGCTCGGCCAGGACGCGGCCGTCGTCGACCTCACCCGGACGATGATCTACGCCCTCGCGCCCGGCCTGCTGCCCTGCCTCTGGTTCCAGGCCGTCCGCCAGTTCACCGTAGGCATGCGCCGCCCCCAGGCCCTCCTGCAGATCACCCTCGCCTCCATCGCCGTCAACGCCGCCCTCAACTGGATGCTCATCCACGGCACCTTCGGGCTGCCCCGTCTCGGGCTGACCGGCGTCGGCATCGCCACCTCCACCGTGTACCTGCTGTCCTTCCTCGCCCTCTACATCGCCGCGAAGAAGGACAAGGAGCTGGCCCCCTACCTCACGCTCGACATCACCCGTGCCGACGCGGCCACCGTCAAGCGGCTGATCGGCCTCGGCGTGCCCATCGCCGCCACCTACGGCTCCGAAGCCGGCTTCTTCTCCGTCACCGCCCTGATGGCAGGCTCCTTCGGCCCCGACGCGCTCGCCGCACACACGGCGGTCAACCAGCTCGTCTACATCGTCTTCCAGGTCGCCGTCGGTCTCTCCCACGCCGCGTCCATCAACGTCAGCCGCGAACTCGCCCTCGGCAACCACGACGACGCCCGCCGCATCAAGAACACCGCCCTGGCCTGCGCCGGCGCCGTCATGACGGTGGTCGGCATCGTCTACCTCACACTGCCCCGCCTCGTCCTGGCCCCGTTCCTCGACACCGGGTCCGAGCAGGCCCTCACCCTCGCCACCCACCTGCTGGTCGTCACCGCATTCCTGCAGTTCTTCGACTGCGCGCAGAACATCGGTGTCGGTCTCCTGCGCGGCCTCGACGACACCAGGAGCGGCTTCCGCATCACCCTCATCGGCTACTGGATCATCGGGCTGCCCGCCGCCTGGCTTCTCGCCTACGCCCTCGACCTGGACACCCTCGGCATCTGGCTCGGACTGCTGACCGGTCTCGCCGCCACCGCCCTGCTCCTCCTGCGCCGTTACAACACAGCCCTGACCGCAGCCCAGCTCCACGCCACCCCGGCCACCGCCTGACCGACCCCGCGCACCGCCCGCTGCACGCGGCCGGTGGAGGGGCTCCGTGTCGGCTACGCGCCGGAACCGAACAGGGCGTGCAACGTGCTCCAGAATCCCGAGCAGCCCGAGGGCACACCCAGCAGTTGCCCCGCCGCGTACTCCACGTACTCGTGCAAGCCGTAGGCCAGTGCGAGGGTTCCCCCGGCGGTGGCGACCACCGTCACGGCGAGTGCGGTGGCGCCCGCCCTACGGGCGCTCCCGCGCGGACCCTGCGGCTGGGGCCCGAGCAGTGCCTCGACACGCCGCGGTACGGGCCCGCTCGTCGCCGACAGCAGCGGATAGCCCCCGCCCCGACCGTGAGGGGATCCTGCCAGCGCGGCACGGGCGACGGCCGCGGCCGCGATCCGCCGGTCGCCCACCACGGCTGCCGCGTCCTCGTCCGCCCAGCGTTCCAGGTGGAAGACCAGAGCGTCGCGCAGGCCGCGCAGGGCGGGATGGAGCACGGCGGCGAGGTCGGCCACGGCCGACAGCAGGTGGTGGCGGCCGGCCAGGTGGGACCGCTCGTGGGCCAGCAGGACCGCGCGCTCGCGCTCCTTCAGGGACCGCACCATCCCCGCCGTGACCACGACCCGGCCGCGGCGCCCCCGGTAGCCGGGAAGCGCGAACGCGTCGACATCGTCTCCCGGGATCACCAGCAGGTCGCCTTCTGCGGTGCCCTCCTGCGCCGAGAGCCATGCCCGCTTGAGCAAGGTGCGGTGCTGGAACCAGCGCCGCACCAGCAGAACCAGCTGGACGAGCATCGCCGCTCCGGCCGCACCGGCCACCGGCACGGCTGCCGGCCACTCCTGAAGTACTCGTGTGAGCGACAACTGTTCGAGCGAGGCGAGGAAGGGGACGTGGAAGAGACCGAACAGCATGGAGACCGTCGCACCGGCGAGCAGGACCGCGGCACCGGTGAGGACCCAGCACGCCCAGCGGGGCGGAAGCACCTGCGCGAGGCGCCGGGCCACGGCCGCCGCGCCCCAGGGGAAGAGCAGAACAAGGACGAGCAGGAGCAGCACGAAGGTCACGCGGGGTCTTCCTCGGCTTCCAGCAGCAGCTTGCGCAGCGTCTCCTCGTCGTCCTCGGACAAGGAGGACACGAACCGCTGCAGCACCAGGTCACGCCTGGGTTCGCTCTCCAGTTCGCGCCGCATCCGGCCGGCGACCAGCCCGGCGGCGTCCTCGACCGGCTCGTAGGCGAAACCGCGCCCCGCAGGTACCCGCCGGAGGGTGCCCTTCTCGTGGAGACGTACGAGGATGGTGGCCATCGTCGTCCTGGCCAGCCCCGTGCCCAGTGCCGCGTTGACCTCGTGTGCGGTCATCGGCTTGCCTGCCTGCCAGAGCACCGCCAGCACGTCCGCGACGAGCTCGCCGTGCGGACGTCTTTCATCCCGGCCCTTGCCCGCCATGTCCACTCCCGTCCCGCCACTTCTGAGGTATGCCTAATCTACCGGCCCGTCATGGCCGGCCGGACCCGTGCACACCTTGCGGGCCCGTTCTCAGGGGTTGTCGCGCTGGATGAGGCGGAACCCGCCCGAAGGCGCGGTATCGCCCGCCCTCCGCCGCAGGTAGGAGGAGGGCGAGGACTTCGACCTGCGCGCGCGAGCTGCGCCGACGAGCACCTCCAGAAGGGGGGATGCCTTGCGCAGCTTGCGGAACTCGTGCGGTTTCAGACCCGCTACCTGCGCGGCGGTGTTCCGGTCCGCACCCCGGCTCACGGCCAGTACGGCGACCCGGATCGCCGCCGGTGTCCTTCGGCCCGGGAGCTGCGCACCGTGTGCTCGGGCCAGGGCCGTCGCTGCTTCGATGGCGGCGGCGAAGGCGGGGTCCTGGGCCAGCCAGCTGTGCACCAGATGCTCGGGTACGTCGGCCCACACCGCGGCGGCCCGCGGGTCGAGGCCTCGTGCGGTGGCCTGCAGGAGGGCGGCCATGCGCGCGAGACGGTCGTCGCGTTCGTTGGGCAGGTCGTCCAGCGACTGCGCGAGTGTCCGCTCGGCTTCCTCGCCTTCGGTCAGCCAGCTGACGGCGTGCTCGGCGCGTCCGGCCGTGCTGTGCGGCGGTGGGGGTGGGCTGGGTTCGGGTGTGTGCGGCTCGTACATCGGAGGTCCCCGTCGTTGGCGGTGTGACGGCTTCGGGTTCCGGCGGGAGGCTGCGAGGGGGCCGGGACCGGGCCTGGTGCTATTCGGCGGCCGGCTGTCCGGCCGGCTCCGGCTCGGGGCGGGCGGCCGGAACAGAGCGTTCGGGTGCCAGGAAGAGGAACATCACCGGGACGACGTACAGGGCCCATACGGTGAGCTGGAGGAGGGTGAGGTCGGGCTGGAAGTTGAAGACGCCCTTGAGCAGCGTGCCGTACCAGGAGTCCGGGGGGATGGTGGCGCTGATGTCGAAGGCGAGGTGGTGCAGGCCGGGCAGGAGGTCTGCTTCCTGGAGGTCGTGGATGCCGTAGGCGAGGACGCCCGCGGCGACGACGACGAGCATCGCGCCGGTCCAGCGGAAGAACTTCGCCAGGTTGATCTTGAGCGCGCCGCGGTAGAAGAGCCAGCCCAGCACGACGGAGGTGGCCAGGCCCAGCAGGGCGCCGACGAGGGGGCGGACGCCGTCGCCGGTGGCCTGGACGGCGGTCCAGATGAACAGGGAGGTCTCCAGGCCCTCGCGGCCCACGGCGAGGAAGGAGGTGACGACCAGGGCGCCGGTGCCGACGGCGAGGGCGGCGTCGAGCCTGCCGTGGAGCTCGGACTTCAGGTGGCGGGCGGTGCGGCGCATCCAGAAGACCATCCAGGTCACCAGGGCGACGGACAGGATGGACAGGCTGCCGCCGAGGGCTTCCTTGGCCTGGAAGGTCAAGGTGGAGGAGCCGAACTGGAGGAGGGCTCCGAAGGCGAGGGAGAGCGCGACCGCGATGCCCACGCCGGCCCAGACGGGCGGTAGGCGGCGGCTGTTGCCGGTCTTGACGAGGTAGGCGACGAGAATGCAGACGACCAGACTGGCCTCCAGTCCCTCGCGCAGTCCGATGAGGTAGTTCCCGAACACGTCGGTTCCCTTCTGAGAGTGCGGTCCCCTTGCTGGGTCCGCGGGGGTCAGGCGAACAGCTCCCGGCCCCACCGGTCGTCCGTGGTGCGGACGACCGGGGGGATCGCGAAGATCGCCGAACCCACGTGCTGGGTGTACTCGTCGAGTGCGTCGTTGCGGGCGAGCGAGGTCCGCACGGGGATGAGGCCGGTACGGTCGTCGCGCTGGTGGGCCAGGAAGAGCAGGCCCGCTTCCAGGCGGCCGAGTCCGTCGCTGCCGTCCCGGGCGCCCTCACCGACCTCGCGGCCCGCGGTCATCCGCTCGGCGGCCCGGGTCCCGTCCCGCCGGAGCTGGATCAGCTCCGCCCGGTCCTTCGTCTTCACATCGAACGCGGCGAAGTGCGGCCGGTCCTGCACGGCGGTGGCGCCTTCGTGGGTGGGCCGGTTCACTTCGTCACGGCGGCGGCGAGCTTGGACAGTGGCTCGGCGAGCGCGTTGACGCCGTCGGAGAGCTCCTTGCGCTCGCTCTCGCCGACCTTGTCGTAGGCGGTGAAGTCGTAGCCGCTCGGGTCGGTGCGGAACTTGTCCAGCAGCGTGTTCAGCGCGGCGAACTGCTTGTCCAGCTCGGCGACCAGCTGCGGGTCGTTCTTCCGGGCGACCGGCTTGAGGAGTTGGAAGGACTTCTCGGCGCCCTCGACGTTGCCCTTGAAGTCGACCAGGTCGGTGCGCGAGTAGCGCTCCTCCTCACCGGTGACCTTGCCGGTGGCGACCTCGTCCAGCAGTTCCTTGGCACCGTTGGCCATGGAGGTCGGGGTGATCTCGGCCTGCCCGACGCGCTTGACCCAGTCCGTGAGGTCCGCGTCGAGCTGGTCGGCGAGCTGCTTCTCCCGGTCGCCGATCTTGTTGTCGGCCCACAGGGCCTTCTCCAGGCGGTGCCAGCCGGTCCAGTCCTTCTCCGGGTCCTGACCGGCCTCCAGGCCGTCCTCGCGGACGTCGACCTTGGGGTCGATGTCACCGAAGGACTCGGCGACCGGCTCGGTGCGCTCCCAGCCGATCCGGGACGGGGCGTAGGCCTTCTTCGCGGCTTCGACGTCGCCGGCGCGGACGGCGTCGGTGAACGCCTTGGCCTTCGGCAGCGTCGCGTCGGCCTGCTCCTGCACGTACGTACGGAAGGCCGCCACGGCCGCGTCCATCTCCGGGGACCGGTGGGCGGATTCACCGCCGGTGGCCTTGACCGGCCGGCGTAGGCCGTCGCCCTTCATACCGGGCTTGCACACGACCGTGTAGTCGCCGGACTTGATCTCTGCCGTGAGGCTCGCCTTGGTGCCGGGGCCGATGTTCTCGCGCTCGGTCACGATCCGGTCGTCCGGGTACAGGACGTAGACCTCGGTGACCTTGGTGCCGCGGTTGTCCACGTTCAGCGTGAGGTGACCGGCGGGGAACTCCTTCGTCGAGACCTCGCAGGCGTCGTCCTTCGCGACCACCTGGACCGTGCCGTCGCCGCCCTTCGTGTCGGTCTTCTGCGCGCAGCCCGCCAGTGAGACAACGGCGGCCATGGCGGTGCTGACGCCGACGATCAGGGGACGGGAGCTGGCGGGCATGGGGCCTCGTTTCGCGTGGCAGGGGGGCGCCCCGGACACGTCTCGCCGGGGGCTGCGGCGGAGTCTACATAAATGTAGTCGCTGAGGAAAGGCTGCCCTAAGTCCGCCGTGGCCAGGGGCCTCAGTCCGAAGGGGCCTCACCTTGGGCGGTCTCGACCCCGCGGTGCAGCCGGACGGCCCCGGACAGCGAGGAGGCGCCGGCAGCCGTGCACACGAGAACCGCCGCTACGAGGGCTGCGGTCAGGTGCCGCACGGGCGCCTGCACCAGCAAGGCCTTGACCCGGGCGGGAACCGGTCCGGTGGTTCCTCCGGCCGCGACTGCCGGGCGCCGAGGTCCGGCCCCGTGCGAGGTCGCGGCGAGCGCGGCCCGGCCGACCGCACGAGCGGCGAGCCTGCGGTCACCACAGCCGCGGGCGGCGGCCTCGTCGGCGGCGCGCTCGGCGGCGAAAGAGACCTCCGTGATCGCGGCGGCGAGGGCCGGATGGCACCAGCCGGCCAGCCGGGCGACGCCCAGAAAGAGGTGGTGACGCGCGGCGAGATGCGCCCGCTCGTGTGCCAGGAGCGCTTCCCGCTCCCGGGCGTCCAAGGCACGGAGCATGCCGGAGGTCACCACGATCCGGTCCGCCCCGCGCCGGGCCCCGGGCAGCGCGAAGGCGTCCGGGCGGTCGTCGTCGACGACGCACAGGCCGCCGGCTTCCGGAAGGCTCGCCACCCGCCGGCGAGCGCGACGCAGACATCTCAGCTCCGAGGCCGCACCTCGCACCGCGGCACACACGCCGACGACGACCGCCCCGGCCGCCAGTACGGAGGCACCGGACACCAGGGCCGGCGGGCCCACATGAAGCGGGTGAAGCAGATGCGCGAGCCCACCGAGAACGGGCACGCGGAGGGCGAGCGGCAGCACCAGGGCGCCGAGGCAGGCGACGACGGCCACGGCGAGAACCGCGCTTGCACCGGTGACCGCACACAGGGCGATGTCGGGGCGCACCCGTGCGACGATCCTGCGCGCCAGTAGCGGCAGGGCCCAGGGCAGCACCAGGGGAAGCAACAGAAGAGCGATCATCCGCTCCCCTCCTCGTCGAGCAGACGGCGCAGTTCGGCTTCGTCGTGCGCGGTGAGCCCCTTGACGAAACGGGCCAGTACGAGGCCACGGTCACCACCGCCCCCGTCGAGCTCCCGATGCATCCGACGGGCCGCCAGGCCGTGGGAGTCCTCGACCGGGAAGTACACGAACCCCCGGCGGCCGGGGCGCCGCCCCACCGCTCCCTTCTCCAACAGCCGGGCCAGCAGGGTCGCCACCGTGGTGCGTGCCAGGTTCTGCGATATCGCCTCCCCGACCTGCGCGGCCGACAACGGTCCGCCGGCCGCCCACAGTGCCGCGAGAACGCCGGCTTCGAGCTCGCCGGCGGGCCTGCGCTCGCCCTCGGTATCCGCCATGGAACGCCTCCACCCACGAATCGTCTACATTGATGTAGACCGACTACTGTCTTGTAGACAGAGTAGGCGGTCCCCGGCGACGGCACCGTCGCACGTCCCATACCTCCACAGCCCAGACCTCCGCAGCCCATTCCTCCGCAGCCCTCACCCCCGCACCAGCCCGGCAACGAAGGGTCACCCGCATGACACTCGCGCATCCGGCCGCCACACAGATGCACCTCGCCGTGAACCTGCTCGACGCGCAGTCGCTGCTCGCCGCCTTCGGCACGATCGGCATCGCCTTCGTCCTGTTCGCCGAAACCGGCCTGCTCATCGGCTTCTTCCTGCCCGGCGACTCCCTCTTGTTCACCGCCGGGCTGCTGTGCGCGGGCTCGACCACCCGGCCGGGTCATCTCTCGCTGCCCTGGGTTCTCACGGCCGCCGCGTGCGGAGCACTGGCCGGCGCGCAGACCGGATATCTCATCGGCAGAAAGGCAGGACCGGCCTTTCTGGCCCGGACCAGGTCCGCCAAGATCCGCGAAGGCGCCGAGCGCGCTGCGGACATCCTCCACCGGTACGGCCACGCCAAGGCGATCGTGCTCGCGCGCTTCCTGCCGATCGTGCGTACGGTGCTGAACCCGCTGGCCGGGGTCCTGGCCGTGCCGGCCCGCGTCTTCACCCTCTGGCAGGTACTCGGCGGCCTCCTCTGGACGGTCGGCCTGGTGCTGGCCGGATACGCCCTGGGCGCCTCGGTACCCGCCGTCGACCGCTACCTCCTGCCGATCATCGCGGCCGTCGTCGCCGTGTCCCTGGTGCCGATCGGCCTTGAGGTGCTCCGCTCCCGCCGGGCCCGGCAGACGGGTGAAAGCGCATGACCGGCCTCCGGCTCGGCGCCGGCTCGTTCGATGCCAACACCTACCTGGACATCGTCGAGACCGCGCACGACGCACCCGCCTGGCTCGACCACCTGATCACCGCCTACTCCGACTACGGACTCGTCGTCTTCGCGATCCTCATGCTGCTCGCCTGGCACCGTGCCCGGCATCTGAGCCCCGCGAAGGCCCTGATGGCCCTGGCGACACCTGTGCTGACGCTGATCGCCTTCGTCGTCAGCTCCGTACTCAAGCCGGTGCTCCACGAAAGCCGCCCCTGCCGATCCCTCCACGTGATCACCCTGGAGGCGTGCCCCGCGCCGTCGGACTGGTCCTTCCCCAGCAACCACGCCACCCTGGCGGCGGCCGCGGCCGTCGCGCTCTGGTTCGCCTCGAAGCGTCTGGGGGCCGTCGCCGTTCCGGCCGCCCTCGCCATGGCGGCCTCCCGCGTCTGGGTGGGCGCGCACTACCCGCACGACATCGCCGCGGGACTGGTCGTCGGATCCGTCGTCGCCGCCTTGACGGCCGTCCCGCTCTCCCGGCACGCGCAGACCTTGGCGGCACGCCTCGACCGAAGCCGCCTGCGGGCCCTCGTAGCCGCATGAACACCGCTCGGGGCCCTCGCGCCTCACCCTCGGACCCAGGCCGCCGGCATCGTCACCCGCTCACGCCGGCGGCGTCGGCGGCGTTCGCCTTCGCCGCTCTGACCGCGGCGCTGACGGCCGGCGGTCTCGCACCGCTTCCCGGTGACAGCTCACTGACGCAGGCCGCCGTGGACCACCGGCCCGGAGCCGTCGTCGCCGCTCTCCAGGTCGTGACCGCCACCGGAACCGGTTTCGCCCCCTACCTCCTCGCCGCCACAGCGGGATTGATCCTCGCGGGTCGGCGGCCGAGGACCAGGACCGCGCAGGTTGTCCTCGCGTGCGTCGGCTGGCTGGCGCTCGGACAGGCGGTGCGCTTCGGCCTCATGACCCTCATCGCCCGCCCACGCCCACCGGAGGCGGACTGGCTCACGCACGCCTCTCGCCACGCCTACCCCTCCGGCCATGCCACCACCTCGGCGATGGCCGCAGGCCTGATCGTGGCCGCCCTGATCAGCAGACGACCCCGCGGACACCGGGCCTGGATCGCGCTGACACTCGCCTGGGCCGCCGCTGTCGGCGCGAGCCGCGTCTGGCTCGGCGTGCACTGGACCACCGATGTCATCGCCGGCTGGCTGCTGGCCCTGACCTGGACGGCCCTGGCCGTCGCGGCAGCAGCCCGCATCCACACCGAGGGCGCGGCGTAACCTTCCGACCACGACGTGGTGCCTTGGCTGCTCTTCCTGCTCGCCACGCTGTTGTGCGCCACCGGTGCGGCCCCCCGGCGGCACTCGGCCCTCGCCGCGAACCACCTGCACGTCGACGGCGCCGCCCTGTTCGGGGGCACCTTCGCCATCAACCTGGCCGCCGCGCTCATCACATGGCCGGTCTTCGGCCGCCGCCGCGGGACGGCGCCCACCCGGGCGCCCGACCCGGTACTCGGTGCCGAACAGGTGGCCACTCCGGTGGCGATGGTGTTGCTGGTCCTCGGCACCACCGTCCTCTCGCTGGACACGGGCCTGTTCGCGCTCACGCCGGCAGCGGCCCTGGCCGTCGTGTTCCGTAGCACGGCCCAGCGGGCCGCGAAGGAGATCTCCCTCGGCGAGACGATCGCCGCGGTCGGTGTCTCGCTGCCGTGCTGCGCTGGGGCGCGGGGGTGTGCGTGATCGCCCCGGGCGCGGTCTGGCTCGCGGTCGCTTTCGGATCTCGCCTGCCGGCCGGCGTCGCCGGTACAGGGCAACGCCGACACCGGCCCGATCCGCACACAGGCGGGTCAGCGCACCCCGGAGCGCTCGGTGCTCGTCGCTTCTCATCCTCGGCCGGAAACAGAGCCCGGACGGTGGGCTCCGTCCGCGGGGCTCACGGCATCCGCACGCCGTGCCCACCCGCTGTTCAGGGGTGAACCCTTCCGGCGCGCCCGGCTCGCGGGAGGGGGCGGAAGCGGAGCGCACGCGGCGGATGTGCAAAGCACGGGATCGCGGGTAGGCGCAGCCCATGATCGCCTCAGTGCCCCTCGCGGCCTCCGCCTTCCCGTCCCTCTACCTGATCCTCGTCGGCGTGATCGTCGTCGTGCTGCTGATCGGCGCGTTCTGGTACGGCACCAGACGCGCGGCGGCCCGCAAGGACCCCGGTACGCACCCGTCGGAGCAGGGTCCCGCGGCCCGGGCCCGACGCGAGTCCTGGCAGACGCCCGACGGCGCCGGCGCCGATCCCGACCCCCGGCAGCGCCCCTGACCTTTCGCGAGCGACCAGGAGGAAGCCGTGCCCGGTACAGCCCTGACGCGCACCGACCCCATGCCACGCCTCATCGCCCTTCCCGGCGTCTACCGGCCCCAGGCCGACACCCTGCTGCTCGCCGACGCCCTCGCCCGCGAGCCCCTACGCCCGGGCGCGGAGGTCATCGAGATCGGGACGGGTACCGGAGCGCTCGCTCTGCGCGCCGCTGCCCGGGGCGCCGAGGTCACCGCGGTCGACATCGCGTGGCCCGCCGTGCTGGCCGCCCGGCTGAACGGATGGCGCCAGCGCCGTAGGCTGCGCATCCTCCACGGCGACTTCGCCACCCGAACCCGTGGCCGCCGCTTCGACCTGGTCCTGGCCAACCCGCCGTACGTCCCGTGCCCCGACGCCCGGCTGCCCACCCGGGGCGGCCGGCGCGCCTGGGACGCGGGCACGGACGGACGGGCCCTCATCGACCGGATCTGTGCGACCGCCCCGGCGCTGCTTCGGCCCGGCGGGGTCCTCCTCATGGTCCACTCGGGGATGTGCGGGGCACAGGAGACCCTTCGGCTGCTCTCCCGGCACGGAATGTCCGCGCGGGTCACCGAACGGGCCTCGGTGCCTTGGGGGCCGGTCCTGCGCTCACGCCGGGTCTGGCTGCAGGAGCAAGGCCTGGCGGAGGACGGCGATGACCAGGAGGAGCTGGTGATCGTCCGTGCGCAGTCCCTCTGAAGGCACTTCTGAACCCGGGCGGGTCCCGCAGGCTCCCGTCGGACGGGCCCCCCGTGCCCGGCGCCCCCGGCGCGTGGCCGTGGACCGCTCCGGGTCCGTGGACCGCTGCGGCCCGGTCCTGGTCGAGGGCCCGGTCGAGATCGTCCTGGAGGACGGGACGACCGCCCGGTCGGACCGGTTCATGGTCGCCGTGTGCACCTGCCGCCGCAGCCGTACGTACCCCTGGTGCGACACCAGCCACCGCCCCCGCGAGCGCGCGACCCCGGCACCCGAGGACAGGAACGAGCCATGACCGCACCCACCCGCACCGCCGTCCCCGCCGCCGGGGCCGCCCCCGCTCCCGTGCTGGTCGAAGGGCGCGGGCCGCTGTCGCGCGCGGTGGTGGACGCCCTGCGCGGCGGCCGGCCCCCCGCCCACACCACCGCGGCGCTCCTCAAGGCCGACCCGTGGGGCGAGGACCTCCAGCTCGCCCTCTACCTGCTGTACGAACTGCACTATCGCGGTTTCGCGGGCGTGGACGAGGCCCTGGAATGGGATCCGGACCTGCTGCGGCTGCGCCGCGCCCTGGAGGACCGGTTCGGCCACGCGCTGCGGTCGGAGACGGCGGATACCCCCGGGACCGTGGCAGAGGCGTTCGGCCCCCTCCTCGTCGAACCCGTGGACCTGAGCGGCAGCTTGAGCCACCACCTGGAGACCGAGGGCGAGCTGTGGCAGCTGCGCGAGTACGCGGCCCTGCGCTCCCTGTATCACCTGAAGGAGGCCGACCCCCACGCCTGGGTGATCCCGCGGCTCGGCGGCCGGGCCAAGGCGGCGATGGTCGCCATCGAGTACGACGAATTCGGCGCCGGGAACCCCGAGCGGATCCATGCCCGCCTCTTCGCCGACCTAATGGACGACCTAGGCCTGGACACGGCGTACGGCCGCTACCTGGACCAAGCACCGGCGCCCCTGCTCGCCACCGTCAACCTGATGTCGTTCCTCGGGCTCCACCGGGCCCTGCGCGGGGCGCTGGTCGGACACTTCGCGTGCGTGGAGGTGACGTCGTCGCCCGGCTCGCGACGGCTGGCCAAGGCCATGCGCAGGTGTGGGGCGGGCCCGGCGGCCGAGCACTTCTACGCCGAGCACGTGGAGGCCGACGCCGTCCACGAGCAGGTCGTACGTCATGAGGTCATCGGCGGGCTGCTGGCGGACGAGCCGCACCTCGAAGCGGACGTCGCGTTCGGTTGCGCCGCGACCGTGCTCCTGGAGGACCGTCTGGCCGCGCACATCCGCAGCGAGTGGAGCCAGGGTCGCTCGGCCCTGCGCACCCCCCTGCCCACCTAGTGCCGTGACCGGCAAGGTTCACCGGGTCGCGACGCCCGGCACGGCACCTCGCTGCGTTGTTGGACCACGCAAGTACGTCCGGTACGAGCCGTGGCCCTCCGCCTTGCGATGCACCGCACCGGACGCCGCAACCCGGCGAACCTTTCCGGCCACGGCACTAGGCCGTCTCTTCCGGATCGTGTCGGGCCCGGCCCGCATCGAGCAGGGGCAATGGAGGTCCGGCAGCCGGCGGGCGACACCACGCACCTCGCTGACCATCCGGTCGGCTGCCAGGGCCCGCACCACGCTGGTGCCCGCGTTGGCCGGTGGCACCGGTGACGGCGACTCTTATGACGCCCACCCGGCCCTTCCCGGCGAGCCGTGGCGTGACGGTCCTGCACGGCCACGGGCAGAGACGGTCGCGGCGCTGGTGAAGGTGCGCCGTACGGCCTCCACCCGCAACGCCTCCAGTACGGACTCCTGTCGCACGGCGCGATCCAGGAGCCGGTCGATGGCGGCCTGGTCCAGGCGGGGTTCGCTGACCGCGAGGACTCCGAGTGACCGCCACAACGACGCCTTGCCCTCGACCCCGAGACGCATGGCTTCGAGCTCGAGGACGTCACTCAGAGGTGAGCGCTTCACCAGGCGACCGTTGAGTTTGAGCCTGCCCGCCTTCTCCGCCAGCCGCCCCGCGACCACCCTGGGCCACTTCGCGGGCACGTCGAGAGCGCTCATGAACTCGCGCAGGCTGTCGCGGTCCTCGGTGATCTCCGCGGCGAGCTCGGCCAGACGCCGACCCGCGGGCGCGTTCCGGTGGGCCCGGGCCATGCGGCGGATCAGGGAGACCCCGCTGCCGGCGCCCGCGAGATGGTCGTTGAGGTAGATCGCCAGGAACCTCTGTGGCTCCGTAGGGGGCCGGGAACCGAGGCCTGCACTGGGGGGTCGAGGGTTCATGGCAATGCCGATCGCTCGGGTGTTCCGGTTGCCTGGCACGGACTCGCGCGACCTGCTCACGCACCGTGCGCAAGACCTGATTCCTGATACCTCACAGCGCGGCCCGTGGCCTCACTCCCCCGACCGGACCGGCGGACCTCGAACCGCACGATTGGCGCGTGCCCCCACCCACCGGACGCAAACCCTGCCGACGGACCCGGACCGGCCAGGGGCTCCTACGGCTGTCCGCGAGCACAAGCGGCGACGAGATGTGACGACCCCGCCTTCGAAGACGCCCGGCGGGAAGCCGAGGACGCTCAGGCCCCGGCCGGGGCGACGGCGAAGCGAGCGACGCACCCTCACAGAACACCGAGGCCGGCCCAGAGGCGTGCGTTCCGGCACAACCCACCGAAGCACTGACGCGGCCCACCGTTTCGTCCGCGTCGGTGGCCGAGCCCAGCCCGAGCCGAGGCTCGGGCTGGCACCGGCATCTGCGGCCCGATCGACCGGCGTCAGCGGCGCGAGCCCGCGGCATGTGTTCGGCCGCAGCCACGGAGCGATCGGTCAGGTCCACCCCACCGCCCCGTCAGGTCCGCGATGCTTGCTTCGTCGGCCGCGGCGGCGACGAGCGCGGCTCCGACGCCTCGCGACGGAGATACCGGGTGACCACCGTGTCCAGAACGGAGCCGCCCCGCCGCGTTCGCCGGACGGGATGCCGGCCCAAGAGAGAGGCCCTGGTCGCGCCCGGCGTGGGCCTTCGGGCGTACGGTCCGGACCCTCACCGTCGGCGCGAAGTGTGTCCTGCGAGCGGCACACGGCGGGATGTCGGCTTCCGGGCGGCGTCCCCACCCTCTTCTCGACACCCACCCAGGAGATCGACCATCTGGTCCAGCACTCTGCCGAAGTCCTTCCACGGCCCCGTCCGGTCCGCGCGGTCGGCGGAGGGGCCCGTACCACTGAGGGTCGATGCGGTCGGCGTCATGGTGCACCTCGTTGTTCCAGCCGGCCCTCGTAGGGCCGGTCGTGCGCGCCGCGGGCGGCGTACGAAGCGTCTTCCCCGGCACCGACGGTTCATGCCGTCACCCGGGTCCGCCCCGCTAGGACCCGTCACACGGCTGTCAGGGCAGGGCAGGGATGCTGCGCCCGAATCCGTCGGCCCCGGAATCGAAATGGAGCGGCGCCGGTGACCGAGGCGACCGACATGCGCACGACCTCGCGCGGATGCTGGGCCGGGTGGGTTCGGCGGGTCTGTTCGGCCGGTTCCGTTCTCGTGCGGCGCGGCCTCTTTCGGACATTCTGCGCTCGCTGTCCGCGGGGCGGAGCATGTGGGGCTTTTGCGGGCAGGCGAAGGCTGACCACAACCGTGCACCGCCTCCGGGCGCCCGGCTCCGGCCGAACGCCCGTACAACCAGGCGGTGTTCTCTTCAAGGAGGTTCCACACCATGCTGATCACCGTCACACGCACCGGTGGATTCGCAGGCGGGGAGAAGACGGGTTCCCTGGAGACGGAGTGCCGCGCGGACGGGCCCGAGTTGGAGCGGCTGGCCGAGCGCGTGCTCACCGCTGAGGGTCCCGTGGGGCAGGAACCCATTCCCGACGGCTTCCGCTACGTCGTCCGCGTCGACAGCAAGCTGGTCGAGTTACAGGATCCGCACCTCACCGAGGACCAACGGCAACTGATCGACGCCGTTCTGGCCACGGCCGCCTGAGCGGTCGCCCGCCCGGAGGCATCGGGCGGGCGGTGCCGTACCGGCCCCGATCGGGGGCGGTACGGCACCCGCGGCCTATCCGGCCGCACGATGCGAGGAGCGGCCGGACCGTGCCATCGCCTCCGCGTCATTCACTTCACCGAGCCATGCGGTACTCAGCCGCTCTCGCGCCACGGCCAGCGCTGCGTCTATGTCCTGTGTCCCGGTCGACACGCACAGCGTGTAGACCACGTCCTCCATCTGCTGCCGCACCGGACGGCGGGACCCCGCGGTACGGAGCTCGGACTCCGTCTCGTACTCCGCCACCAGACCTGCCAACACGGTGGGGTGAGTCATCATCACGATCTCGCTCCTTCACACACGTCGCCGTCACGGGCGGCCCGCCGCCCCCGACGCGTCGACTGCCCCGGCACGGGCGTCCCATGCACCACAGGCGTCCCTGCGCGGCGCGCAGGACAGTCCTCGGCAGGACGGCTCGGACGGCGTCCGCCCCAGCACCGGGCCGAAGTAGGGTGGAATCTCATGTCCCGCGAACGTGCCGAGCGCAAGGAGGCGGAATGCTCGCCAACCCGTTGGCGCTGGCGGCCGGAAGGCGTCATTCGGTCGGACGGCGCCGGGATGGAACCGTTCTCGCCGTGGGCAATACCGCGGCCGGTGAATGTCGCGTCGAGCGATGGGAGGACGTCGTCGCGGTGGCGGCCGGGCTGGTCCACGCTGCGACGAACACCGGCAGGTCTCATACGGTGGGACTCCGGTCGGACGGCACGGTGCTGGCAACCGGGTGGAACGGCGATGGGCAATGTGACGTCGCCGGATGGCGAGGCGTCACGGCCGTGGCCGCAGGTTGGCGCCGCACGCTCGGTCTCCTCGCGAACGGCCGCGTTCTGGCAGTCGGCCGGAGTTCGGAAGGACAGTGCGACGTGCAGCCCTGGCGCGAGATGGTCGCTCTCTCGTGTGGTGACTGGCACTCGGTCGGCGTCCGGTCGGACGGCTCCGCGCTGGCGGCGGGGAACAACCGACGACGGCAGTGTGACGTCGAAGGGTGGCGTGACCTGGCCGCCATTTCGGCCGGGTATCTCCATACCGTCGGCCTCCGAGCCGATGGGCGGGCAGTGGCGACCGGCGACCGGGCCACCGGGGCGTGCGAGGTCGATGGGTGGGAAGACCTGGTGGCGGTCGGCGCGGGCAGCTACCACACCATCGGGGTCACTGCGTCCGGACGGGTCCTCGCAGCGGGGGACAACAGCTACGGACAGTGCGACGTCGGCGGTTGGCGCGACATCGTCGCCGTGGCGGCCGGTTCCACGCACACCCTTGGCCTGCGTGCCGACGGCACCGTCGTGAGCGCGGGGAACAATGCCGACGGACAGTGCGAAGTCGATGCCTGGTCCGGAATCCAGCTTCCATGAACCTTCTTCCGCACCCGTCAACTGGGCCGGCGCGCCCCCGCGGTGGTCGATCGTGCCCGGAGTGGTGGAGAGGGTCCGCAGCATCCGGTTGGCGGTCACGCAGCGAGCCGACCGTCTACGCCGAGCGCTGCGAGGACCCGGGAAGGGACCCGGGACAAGGTCCTGTTCGGCGCGAAGACCGTGATCGCGGCGATGACGGCACGGGTCTTGGCGCGCCGGCTGCTTCGCACCGTTCACCGCGCTGGTCGCCCCGTTCCGCGGGCGCGGCAGAAGGCACGCATGCCAGGTGACGGGGCCCAGGAGGGTCATGGCGGTGCCGGCCGCCGGATCGGGGTCAAGACGGCCGGCACCGCCGGGGGTCAGCCCGGCCAGGTGCCGGTCAGGCGCCGTACGGCCACGGCGCCCGATCGATCGACCGAGGCCTTGACCACCGCGAAGATCGCTCCCTGGAGCGCCGCGGCAATCAGGATCTGCTTCCACGTGCGGTCTTCGTCCGTGGCATTCGGGGCGTCACCCTCCCCCTCGATGATCTTCCACGCCTGTTTGAACACGGCGCCGGCGACCATGCCGCTCGCCGCCCCCAGGGCGAGCCCGACGGGCTTGTAGGCGACCTTGGAGGCGTTCATCGGCGACGTCCACGGCTGCGACGGACCAGTACCAGCGTGATGATCACAGCGCCCGCGACCAGGAGCGGAGTGCGGTTGACGCGTGCGACCGTCGCGACCCGACCGGCCTTCTCCAGCAGTGGGTCAGGGGACTTGTCCGCCGCGTACCGGCCGGCGCGGGTCGCACTGTCGTACACCTGCGCGGCGGCCTGGGCGGTCTTCTCCAGGACCGGGTCGGGGGTCCTGTCCCGCACCAGGTGGGCGGCTCGTCCTGCCTTCTCACGGATCTGATCGGCGATCAGCGAGGCCTTCTCTGCGGTTTCATGCTTCATGACAGCGGTCTTCTCCTTCGTATGGGCCTTGATGCCGACCGTGGCGGCGGCCGGAGCAGCGACGGTCCGGCCGAGTTCGGCGCGCGTGCGTTCGAGGTCTCGCGCCGCGGTGCGGGGGGCGGGGCAGCTCGGGAGCGGAAGGACCGAGGTCGCCCACCGAGCCGTCCACCTCGGGCTCCGCCGCTCGCTTCACGCTCCCTCCTCGATGAGATGTGCGTGCCGTGGTAGAGGGGCGCCTACCCCGCCATCGCCTCCACACCCGCCCACGAGCCGGAGCTCCGCGCAGGGCGGCAGGGGAACACGTCGGAGGACCGACCGGATCAGAACGACGGTGGAGAACCTGGCTCCCCCATGTGGAGGGCCTGTTCGGGTGCAGTCGAGGCCAGGGCGGGACGGCGGCACGGCGGCGGGTAGGCGTGGTGTATGCACTCACGCACTCTCGACACCTCGCCCGCGGCCGGGCCGACCGCGGCTCTCGACACGGCCTCGGCCTGCTGGCTGAAGACCCTGGACCGGCTCGAACGGACCACGATGGCCGATCCGGCCATCCGGGCGCTGCAGCGGGGAATCCGCGCACTCCCCCTGGGGGGCCTGCGCGATCTGCTGCGCGGCAGACCGCTGGGCCACCCTGTGCACCCCGTGCTCGTGCAGGTTCCCATCGGATGCTGGCTGTCGGCCTCGGTACTCGACGTCGTACCCGGAACACAGCACGCGTCGACCACCCTGACCGCCGTCGGACTGGCCGGAGTCGCCCCCGCGGCGGTGGCCGGCTGGGTGGACTGGGCGGACCTACCACCCGAGCAGGCCCGGGTCGGCCTGGCCCACGCGGCTTCCAACGCCGCCGCGGTGGTCTGCTACGCGACATCCCTGACAGCACGCCTCCGCGGCCGCTCCGCGAAAGGCCGACTGTGGGCCCTGGCCGGAATGACGGCCGTAGCCGTCACCGGTGCGCTGGGCGGGCACATGGCCTACCGCCAGGCCCTCGGAGCGCATGCCGCCGGATGAGGGAGCTGCGCTCCCACTCCGACCCCTCACGCTTGGGGACGGGTCCGATCGGCGCAACGAGTCCTTTTCCAGCTGGATCGACCCCGACACAGCTCCGCCATATCGCAGGAGAATGCAGGCGGAATCTGCTGCCCAACCATCAGGACGAGAAACGAACGAAAATCGAGCGCATGCCCTCGGTGCGGTCGGGCACACGGTGCTTCGGAGGTTGATAACTATGGTTCCCCTGCTTCTTGTTCTTCTGCTGGTCCTTCTCCTCTTCGGCGCGGGTTTCGCGGTGAAGATTCTTTGGTGGGTGGCGATCGCAGTCCTGATCCTGTGGCTGATCGGTTTCGTCGCCCGACCCAAGGGAGGTAGCGGCCGCTGGTACCGCTGGTAGCCGTAGGACGGAGCGCAGTTCAGACACTGCATGGCGGTGGCCGGTCATCCCTTCCGGGAGCGACCGGCCGCCGCCATGTCGTCGTCGCCGGGACCCTCGCAAACCCGTGACGCGGCACAGGGCCTACCGACCATCCAACGATCGGCGGCCGCTCCGGTGCCATATGTCGATCCGGGTGCGTGAAGTCGCAAAGGCGGGGAAGGCGAAATCCAGGCGGATTGCAGCAGAACCGCCGAACACGATGTACGGAACAGGGAGGGTCGGGTGGAGCGTTCGCCTTTTCGCCGTCTCCCGTTGACCGGAGGAGTTGTTTTCGCGTGACTGAGCATGTGTGGAGTTACCAGCCGACTTCCGGCCATCTGGCCGGCACCGATCTGACCGGTTACAAGGTCGAGGCGACCGACGGCAGCATCGGCAAGGTCGACAAGCACTCCGACGAGGTCGGTGACGCCTACCTGGTGGTCGACACCGGCGTATGGATCTTCGGCAAGGAGGTCCTGCTGCCGGCCGGCACCGTCGTCAGGATCGACCCGGAGGAGCGGAAGCTCTTCGTCGACCGCACCAAGGAACAGATCAAGGACGCACCCGAGTTCCACCGGGACAAGCACCTCGGCGACGCCGGCTACCGGGCGGACCTGGGAACGTACTACGGCACCGGCACGCCCTTCGGCGGCCGACCCGCCTGATCGCCGTCCTGCGCGACGACGCCGGTCCCGACAACCAGAAGGGTGTCGGGACCGGCGTCGTCGCGCCGTTTCGAAGTCGATGGGGACCCGCGTCCGATCCTTCGACACCGACCAGGCCGGAGGGGATTCGACGGTTCCCGCCGTCAGCCGGGTGACCATGGCGTGGGGGTGGTGGTGGCCGTACGCCGGATGTTGCTCTCACTCGCGTACGCGATGCCGTCCGCGTCGACCAGCCCGTCGAGCCCGAAGGGCCCGCTGTAACCGTGGTCGACGAGGTGGCGGCCGAGCCCCCCCTTGCCCACCCGCTGACGGCCGAACGATCAGCCTGAGACGAGCACGGAGTCGTCGAGGGCACCCGTGCCCGGCAGGCGGTGGCGGGTGGCTATGAGGGCGGCGTGCACGTCCGTCGTACCGGTGGCCACGCAGAGCGCCCGCTCGACGTCCTCGATCTCCTTGCGCACGGGCGATTCGCCTTCCGCGGCGTCGATTACGGACAGTGCCCAGTAGCGGTTGACGAGGCCGGGGAGCACGGCCGGGTGTGCCATCAACATCGGTGCTTGCCTTTCGCCGCGGATTCGAATCGTGGCCGTCGCCTACCCTCCCGATCACCCTTGAACCGTTGAACCGGTCCACGGCGAGGCCGGGCGCCTCGGGCCGCTCGCGAGGGTCGATACGCCAAACCGACAGGCGTTACCCCAGGCGGGTGTCCAGGTACCGGAACCATGACGGGCTCTTGCGGCCGCCGAGGTTCACCGACCGGATTTCGTACAGGTGCAAACGGGTAGATTACGTACGAGTAGGGCGGACCGTGTCCGTATCACCCCGGGCCGCTCCGTGCGGAGGAGGCTTCGTGGAGCCGTGGCTGATGTGGCTGATCGCCGCAGCGGGGTTGGCCCTCGCGGAGGTGTTCACTCTCACCGCCTCCTTGGGATTGCTCGCCATGGCTGCGGCGGTCACCGCAGCGGCCGCCGCCCTCGGGCTCCCCGTGACGTGGCAGTTCTTGGTGTTCGCCCTCCTCGCCACGCTCAGCGTGCTCTTCGTCCGCCCCTTGGCGCTGCAACGTCTTTCACCGCGCGAGGAGGCACGGTTCGGCGTGGAAGCGCTGGTGGGGAAGCCCGCCTATGTGATCAGTGAGGTGTCCTCGCAGGGCGGCACGGTCCGCATCGGGGGCGAGGTGTGGACCGCTCGGGCCTACGACGAGACGTCGGTCATCCCTCCGGGAGCGGTTGCCGACGTGGTGGAGATCAGTGGCAGTACCGCATTCGTCTACCCCAGGGAGTGACGATGGAAGGCTGGGCCGTCGCCGGCGTCATTGTCGCGATCTTCGCCGTCTTCACCGTGGTTCGGGCCGTGCGTATCGTGCCTCAGGCGCGCGCCCGCAATGTGGAGCGGCTCGGCCGCTACCACCGCACGCTGAGACCGGGTCTCAACATCGTCATCCCCTACATCGACCGCGTCTATCCCGTGATCGATCTGCGGGAGCAGGTCGTCTCCTTCAAACCGCAACCGGTCATCACCGAGGACAACCTTGTGGTGGAGATCGATACCGTCCTGTACTTCCAGGTCACCGACCCGCGGGCGGCCGCCTACGAGATCGCGAACTTCCTCCAGGCCGTCGAACAGCTCACGGTCACCACCCTGCGCAATGTCGTGGGATCGATGGACCTGGAACGAACCCTGACCTCCCGCGACACCATCAACAGCCAACTCCGGGGCGTGCTGGACGAAGCAACCGGCAAATGGGGCCTGAGGGTCAACCGCGTCGAGATCAAAGCCATCGATCCGCCCCAGTCGATCAAGGACGCGATGGAGAAGCAGATGCGAGCGGAGCGGGACAAGCGCGCCGCGATCTTGGGAGCCGAAGGACAACGACAGTCGCAGATCCTCACCGCCGAAGGGGACAAGCAATCTGCCGTCCTGCGCGCCGAGGGGGCCCGAACGGCCGAGATCCTCCGGGCCGAGGGTCAGTCCCGTGCCATCGACGAAGTGTTCCAGGCTGTGCACCGCAACGACCCCGACCCCAAACTGCTCGCCTACCAGTATCTTCAGGCACTGCCCCAGCTCGCCCAAGGACCGGGCAGCACGTTGTGGGTCATTCCCGGGGAGGTCACCTCCGCGCTCCAAGCCGTCAGCCGAGCCTTCAGCGAAGTGCTCCCCGCGTCACCGGTCACCCACTCCACCCCTACGGAGGACAGAGCGAACCAGGCCGCCGCCGACGCCGCTCAAGCAGCCGAAGCCGCCGCACAGGCCCTTGCGGATGCCGCCGAAGCCGATCCCACGTCCGGGCCGCTGCCGTAGGCGGGACGACGTCGGGAGCGGATGCGTGGCAACAAGGCGCTGCCGGGCCTCGGGCACGGGCGCGGAGTGTGGACCGCGACCGGGTCTCGCTGCGGTGTGCGGGTGTGCGGGCAGCAGGTGCGCTCAGGTCGGGTTTCAGTCGGGCGTGGTGGTGCCGGTGATCAGGTCGATCAATCCTGTCAGCCCGCCGTCGGCCAGGGCTCGGCGCTGACGATCGGCGGGGGTACCGTCCCGGAGCAGTCGGTGGACCAGCGCGTCCACTTCACGCAGGTCGCCGGCCTCCTCCAGCGCGGGAGTGATGTGCTGGAGCAGCGAGCACAGGGCGTCGCCGCTACTGCGCGGGAGCCCGTCTCGGCCGACCAGGGTGCTGTTCAGGCCGTGCCGGGCAGCGTGCCAGTTGGCGGCGTGCAGAATCTCGGGCTCCCACGGAGTCAGTTCCACGCCGGCCTTCTCCTCGGCGATCGCGGTGGCGACCAGCGCCCGGACGACAGCGGCGAGCATGACGGCGTCATCGGCCCGAAGCTGCACGTCCAGGCACCGCACCTCGACCGTGGGATAGCGATCGGACAGCCGCGCCTGCCAGTAGACCTGGGCCCTGTCCGCAATCACTCCTGACGTCACCAACGCGTCCAGGCGGCGTTCGTAGTCGGGGTATCCGTCGAAATGCGGGGGTGGACCGCTCACGGGCCACCGGCCGAACACGATGGTTCGCCAACTCGCGAAGCCGGTGTCCAGCCCGTCCCACAGGGGCGAGTTGACGGACATGGCCAGCAGCGTCGGGAGCCACGCCCGGGTCCGGTTCAGTACGGCGACTGCGGTCTCCGGGTCGGGAACTCCCACGTGGACGTGCATGCCGCAGATCAGCTGCTCGTCCACCAGCTGCCCGGCCTCGACCTCCATCCGCAGATATCGCCGCGTCGGGGTCACCGGCACCGGCTGCGTCCCGCGCACCGGGGCCACTCCCGTGGCGGCGATGCGACAGCCGTTCTGCTCGGCGGCCGACGCCAGCGCATGCCGAAGACGCAGGAGATGACCACCGACCTCCTCCAGGCTCCAGCACACCGGTGTCGCCACCTCGACCTGGGCCTGGAGCAGCTCGTCCTGAACCTCGCCGCGCTCCGCGAAAGCTCCGAGACCGGCCGCGCGGCTCACGTCCTCCACCAGCGGTACCGGCACCCCCGTGACCGGATCCACCAGCAAATACTCTTCTTCCACGCCCAGACTGATCACGTCCTGCGGATACCCTGCCTCTCCATGATCACCCCCCGAGGCTTTCACAGGAGCGGTCCACTCGCGCCGCGCCGGCCGATGGGCACCGACTCGGGCGAGGCGCATGACGTAGGTCTGCGCGATCCCCGCACGGGCAGGCCACAGGGTCGCCGCTCCCGCGCCGTCAGGGGGTCGGGTTGCTGCCGAGGTACCGCTCCAGCCAGTCCGCGGCGGCCCGGCGGTAGAGCCTCCTGTTGTCCGCCCGCAGGAATTCATGGCCCTCGTCGCGCAGCGTCAGCTGTCGTGCCGGCACCCCGCGGCCGCGTGCCGCGCGGATGAATTGTTCCGACTCCGTCGGCGGCACGTTGGTGTCGTGTTCTCCGTGGACAGCCAGCACGGGCGCGCGCAGTTGATCGATGCGGCTCATCGGGGAAAGGGCGCGCAGCAGGTCCCGGTCGCGTGCGGGGTGGCCGTATTTGGCGATGGCCGACTGGGCGATCCACGGTTCGGTTCCGGCGAAGAAGGTGGCGAAGTCCGACATCCCGCAGACCGCGACCCCGGCGCGGAAGAGGTCCGGATGCCGGACGAGGGAGGCCATGGTGAGGTAGCCCCCGTACGAGCGGCCCATCACTCCCAGGCGTACGGGATCGGCGTAGCCGAGCGCCACCACGTGTGCGGCGCAGTCGGCGACGTCGTCGATCGCCGCGAACCGGCCGGCGCCGAGGTCGGCGTCCACGAAGGACCGGCCCCAGCCGGAGGAGCCGCGGACGTCCGGGGCGAACACGTCCAGGCCCCTGCCCAGGAGCTCGTGGTAGAGCGGGCTGAACACCGGTCGTTCCTGTTCCTCGGGTCCGCCGTGGAGGTGGATGACGCAAGGGGCCGGCCGGCCGGGATCCCGGTCGGGCGCGCGGTAGTACCAGCCTCCCAACGTCAGCCCGTCCCGCGCTCGGCAGCGCAGGGGCACCGGGCGGACCGGAGGCCGCCCGGGGGGTACGGCGTCCTCGTCGCGGGCCGACCAGCCGGCCCGCGCGGGCATGAGGCCTTGGTCCAGTTCCCAGATGCCGGGCCTGCGCCGGGACCCGGCGAGCGCGGCGAACAGGCCGCCGCGCTCCAACGGCGCCATGCGGGTCACCACCTCGTGCGGCAGGACCGGCCGGTGCCGTGGTTCCGCGCCGCCGTCCGCGTCGGTGACGGGGAGGCCCGTGCTCTCCAGTTCGGTGGCGCCGTGCACGTTCCAGGCCAGAAGCGCCCACCTGCCGTGGTCGGGCACGCTCAGCAGGTCGAGGGCGGTCTCCTCGCGTTCGACCGCTACGGAGACGCCCCTGCTCGCTCCCTGCTCGTCCAGCCGGACCCGCAGGAGGGCCGCGAACTCGCGGTCCGCGTCGCTGCGCAGCCACACCGTCCGCGCGTCGGCGGAGAACCGCCCGATCCAGGGATCCCCGTCGGCGACGTGCAGGGAGAAGGTGGTGCGGCCGGAGGCGGTGTCGAGCACGAGGGCCTCGCGTCGGCCGCGCGGCCCTCGGCGGACGAGTGCGAAGCGGCCGTCCGGGCTCGTGTCGCACACGCGCAGCGATGCCGCGCCCTCCTCGCCGTAGAGGAGTACGGGCGCGTGCGCGCCCTCCGGGTCGACCAGGTAGGCGGCCAGCCCACCGCCGCGGACCTGGACGAGGTCCGGGACCGGGCCGAGCGCCGCGGACGCCGACGGTGCCCGGTCGCGTCGCGGGAGGGCCCGGTGCGCCGCCGTGCCTTGGAGGAGGGTCGCCGTGGCGCCGCGTTCGGCCCGGTCCGCGCCGGGGCCCCGCACGCCGGCCGCCGGCGCACCGTCGACGTCGGACGGGAGGTGTCCCGCCCCGGTGTGCTCCGCCCCCGACACGGAAGGCCGGGCGACCGTGACCGCCAAGGCTGTGCCGTCGCGGGTCCAGCACCCGAGGTGTGCGGAGCTTCCGGGCTCGGCTCCGGCAAGCACCTGTCGTCCGGTTCCGTCCGGGCGCACCACCAGGACGCGGGTGTGCTCGCCGCCGCCCGGCGCCGATGTGTAGGCGATCCAGCGCCCGTCGGGGGACCAGGAGACCTCGGTCACCGGATCGGGGTCACCGTCCAGTGTGTGGGCTTCGGTCCCCCGGGCGGGCCCGCTCCACAGCTGGGGGACGCCGGCCCGGTCGCAGATGAAGGCCACGTGCTCACCGGTGGGGTCCGCCGAGGGATACCAGCATCCGTGGGCGGTGAGCAGGGTGGGTGGGTCGGCGCTGAGATGGTCGGGCATCCGCACCGGTACGGGCGCCGGCGCGGGCACCGGTACGGGCGCGGGCACGGGCGCGGGCGCCGGCGCCGGCGCGAGGGGCGCGGCGTCGGTGCCCCTTGTGTCAGGGGCCGCCGCGGTCCCGCCCGCCGTACCGGGCGCGTGATGCACGAGGTTCGTCCGCTCCAGGGGCATGGCCACCTCTCCCAGGCTTCCGCTTACCGGGTGTTCCCACCACTCGGTCCCGTCATTTCACCGGATGCCGTGCGCCTGGAGCCAGATCTCCAGTGTCGCCACCTGCCACAGGGTGTTGGCCCCGCGCCGGGCGCGGTGACGGTTGGGGGCCGCGAGCAGCTCGTCCACGAGCCGCTCGTCGAAGATCCCGCGTCGGCGCGCTTCGGGGGCCGTGAGGGCGTGCCGCACCCGGGCCAGCACGGGCCGGGCCATGTTGCGCACCGCCGGGACGGGGAAGTATCCCTTGGGGCGGTCGACGACCTCGCGGGGCAGTACCGTGCGTCCGACGTCCTTGAGCACGGCCTTGCCGCCCTGCGCGAGCTTCAGGCCCGGCGGACATGCCGCCGCCAGCTCCACGAGGTCCTGGTCCAGGAACGGCACCCTGGCCTCCAGTCCCCACGCCATCGTCATGTTGTCCACGCGCTTGACCGGGTCGTCGGGCATCAGCGCGTGCACGTCCATGCGTAGGGCGGCGTCGAGAGCGGTATCGGCTCCGGGGGTGGCCATGTGACGTCGGACGAAGTCCCTGGAAGCGTCGTGGTCGACGGCGAGGTCCGGGTGGATCATCGCGGTGAGGTCGGCGTGCGTCCGGTCGAAGTATGCGCGGGCGTAGGCCTCGTCCGCTCCGGATCGGGTGGCGGAGGCGATCTGCGGGTACCAGTGATACCCGGCGAAGACCTCGTCAGCGCCCTGGCCGCACAGGACGACCTTGACCTCCTTCGAGACCTGCTCGGAGAGCAGGTGGAACGCCACGGCGTCATGGCTGACCATGGGCTCGCTCATGGCCCCGATCGCGGCCTCCAAGGCTGTGGGCAGCCGGTCGGAGGTGATCAGGAACTGGTGATGGTCGGTCGAGAACCGCCGAGCGACGAGGTCCGAGTACAGGAACTCGTCGCCGTCCTCGCCGTTCTCCTCCTCGAAGCCCATGGCGAAGGTCGGAACGTCGTCGCGTCCCTCCTCCGCGAGCATGGCCACGATCAGGCTGGAGTCCAGTCCGCCGGACAGGAGCACGCCCACGGGAACGTCGGCGACCGTACGCCTGCGCACCGCCGTACGCAGCGCCTCGTGCACGGCCTCCCGCCAGAGGAACGGATCGTCCCCGAGTTCGGAACGCCTGGTGTACGAAGGCTGCCAGTAGCAGTGGTCGTGGCTGGTGCCGTCGGGCTCGACGACCCGGACGGTGGCCGGCGGGACCTTCCGTACGCCCGCCAGTACGGTGCGGGGTGCGACCACCGTGCCGTGCCAGCTGAGGTACTGGTGGAGGGCCACCGGGTCGATGGACGTGTCCACTCCCCCGCCCGCCAGCAGGGCGGGCAGCGAGGAGGCGAAGCGTAGGCGGTCGGCGTCCTCGGTGACGTAGAGCGGCTTGATGCCCAGCCGGTCACGGCCCAGGACGACACGGCCGGTTTGGTGCTCGGCGACGGCGAAGGCGAACATGCCGACGAGGAGCTCGACGCACTCCTTGCCCCATTCTGCGTACGCCTTGACGACGACCTCGGTGTCGGAGTCCGAGAAGAAGCGGTAGCCGAGCCTTTCGAGTCGGGCGCGCAGCTCGCGATGGTTGTAGACGCAGCCGTTGAAGACCATGGTGAGGCCCAGCTCCGGGTCGACCATGGGCTGGCCGCCGCGCTCCGACAGATCGATGATCTTCAACCGTCGGTGGCCGAAGGCGACCGCCGCCTGGGACCAGGAACCTCTACCGTCGGGGCCCCGCGGCTCCATCGCATCGGTCATACGTTCGACAGCGGCAAGATCGGGGCGCGCGCCGTCGAACCGTATCTCTCCGCTCAGGCCGCACATGAGGCACCTCCCCGGGCCTCGGCGCCTCGGGATGCCCGGGAGACTCCGCTCTTCTCGGAGGGCCAGGTCGCGTACACCATACGTCTGCACTCCTGTGCCGGTTCGGCCGGCACGTACGAGCCGGTCCGAACGGGCGATCGACATGTCCCGCACCTGCCCGCACCTGGGTCTTTCAAGCCCGGCGCCGGCGCGATCGGCGTGGCGGGCGCCGCCGCCGCGCCCCTGCCGCAGGGGCCTGCGTCCTGCCCGCCAGAACCGGCCGGGGCACGGGTTCCGAGGCCGGGGAGCGGATCTCGACGCGGCGGATCCAAGGGACACGGCCCCGCCTGACCGCTGTCCCGCAGGACGACGCCTTCCAAGCCGTCGTCGCGGTCGCGGTCGTCGCGGATGTCCCGGCCCTGGGAGCTGCTCGCTCCGCAGACCCGTGAGCGGCTGGTGCGGCAACGGGAGGCAGCGGATGAATCCATCATCTCACTGTGGGCATCAGAGGCATCATGACCCTTTTACTGCTGTTCCTGCTTCCTGTTGCGCTGTCCCTCGTCCTGTTGACGACAGCGAGCCATCACCATCGTGGTCGCCACCGCGACACCCGCTGACATCCGGAGCCACCACCCACCGTCCGCCGCCGCCGACCGTGCGCCTCCGACGGCTGCGGGTCGTTTCGGGCTCGGGCTCAGCGTTCGCACACGAGTTACGTCGCTTCCACACCTTCGCGCCCTATCCGGCGGGTGAGCGCGCTGGGCCGGGCCGGGGTGGGGTGGGGTGGGTGGGGCCGAGGGATGTGGATATGTCCGCGGTCATGGTCAGCAGCAGCCCTTCTCGATGTGCCGGCGCGGTCGCCGGTGCCCGGCAGGTCCCTGGCGAGGCGGCCTGCGAGTGCGTTCACCGGGCATCGACCGGGTGAGGACGCCGAGTGTGAGCAGAGCGAGCGCCGGCAGCACGGCGACGATGATTCCCATCGGCAAGGCGTCGGTGGCGCCACCCGCGCCGGCCAGCGGAGCAACTGCCCCGCCGATCATGAACTGGCTGAAGCCGAGCAGAGCGGCGGCCGACCCGGCGTGTGCGCCGTGGTCGGCCAGGGCCAGGGCCGCGGCGTTCGGCATGACGAGGCCCACGCTGGAGACCAGGACGAACAGGCCGATCAGGAGCGCGGGCAGGGGTGCCCCTGTCAGCACCGCGCCCAGGACCGCGGCGCCACCGGCTGCCGCGCCCAGCAGACCGGCGAGCAGCAGCACGCGGGCGCCGGCCCGGGCCACCAGCAGGCCGCTGATCTGGGCGGCCGCAACGAGTCCGGCGGCGTTGACGGCGAACACGGCGCTGTACTGCTGCGGTGACAGGCCGTGGATTTCCTGCAGGACGAACGGCGAGCCGGAGATGTAGGCGAACATCGCCGCGAAGACCAGGCCGTTGGCCAGGACGTACCCGGTGAAGACCCGGTCGCCGAGCAGCTGCCCGACGACAGCCGGCAGCGGCCGGCGTGACGCGGAGGACCGGGTCTCCGGCAGTCCTGCGGCGGAGGCCGCCAGCATCACGGCGCCGAGTACGGCCAGGGCCACGAAGATTCCGGGCCAGGCCGTGACGCGCAGGAGCTGGCCGCCGAGGACCGGTGCGAACACCGGCGCCAGGCCGGTGATCAAGGTCAGTGCGGAGAAGAGACGTGCGGTGCGGGTTCCGGAGGTGCGGTCGCGGACCATGGCGTTGGCGATGACGATGCCGAACGCCCCGCCGATGCCCTGGACCAGGCGTAGGCCGACCAAGGTCCGGACGTCGGGCGCCACCGCGCAGAGCGCGCTGGCGATCGTGTAGAGGGCGAGGCCCGCCAGCAACGGACGCCGCCGGCCGTAGGTGTCGCTCAGCGGCCCGGCGATCAGCTGCCCGATGGCCAGCCCGGCCAGGCAGGCGGTGATGGTGAGCTGGGTGGCCGCGGCGCCGGCGCGCAGGTCGCCGGCGAGGTCCGGCAGTCCGGGCAGGTAGCCGTCGATGGACAGTGGTCCCAGGGCCACGAGCGCTGCGAGCAGGACGATGAATCGGGTGTGCCGGCCGGCGGCGTCGTTGCTCATGGCTCAGTACGCCACGGTGATGCGGCGGCGGATCGCGGTGCCGCTCTCGATCGTGTCGGCCAAGGCGATCGCGTAATCGGCGTACGAGATGCGGCTGTTGCCGTCGTCGTCGGTGAGCAGGGTGTCCCCGGCGCTGCGGTAAGACCCGGTCCGCTCGCCCGCTCCGATGACTGCGGCGGGCGACACGTACGTCCAGTCGAGGTCGTGCACGCCGCGGTAGAGGTCGAGCGCTTCGGACTGGGCCTCGGCGTTGGCCTTCCACATCGCGGGGAAGCCCGGGTCGTCCATGACCCGGGCGCCGGTCGGCGTGCGAAGGCTACCGGCACCGCCGATGGTGACCAGGCGGGTCACGCCGGCTCGGCGGAGTCCGTCGATCAGCGCACGGGCGGCACCGACGATCGTGGCGCGGTCGTTCTCCTGGCCGATCCGGGGGCCGACGGCCGACAGTACGGCGTCGTGGGAGGCGGCGAGGCCAGCGACCGCGGCGGCGTCGGTGACGTCACCGGTGGTCACGGTCAGGGCCTTGTGCCCCAGTCCGTCGATGTGGCCGGCTCGGGTGACCGCGGTGACGGTGTGGCCGCGGCGCAGTAGTTCCTCGGTGGTGGGCCGGCCGATGTTGCCGCTGGCTCCGAACAGGACGATCTTCATGTGTTGCTCCTTGTTTCTGCTGGTCACAGGACGGGCTGGCCGTCGGCGACGATGGCCGCGGTGATGCCGCGCTCGTCGGCGGCGTGCTGGAAGCGCTGCTCGATGTCGGGTTGTTCGGTGTAGAACGGCGGGTTGTGGAACAGGCCGTAGTGCATGGCGCAGACGGTGCCGGCGCCGAGTGCGACGGCGGCCTCGACGCCCTGCTCGGGGGTCATGGTCGCCGGGACGTTGGCCGCGTAGCCCTCGAAGTGGGCGATGACGCCGTTGACCGGGACGAACGCGACGTCGAACGGGCCGTGGTCGCGGGCGATCTGCCACCAGCTGCCGTGCCACTGGGTGTCGCCGCAGTGGATGACCCGCCGGCCGGCGCCTTCGACGACCCAGGCGACCTGGTCACAGTCGTTGCCGCGCCAGTCGAGCGAGGTCACCGGGGTGACGGTCAGCTCTCCGATGCGGCGTGACCGGCCCAGGTCCTGGGCGACGGGGGCGATGCCCGCCTCGTGCAGCGCTGCCGCGCTCGGGGTGTGGCAGCCGATCGTGCCGGTGGCCGCGATCCGGGCGATCAGGTCGTGGTCGAAGTGGTCGGGGTGCAGGTGGGTGATGAGGGCGTGGGTGCCGGGCGGGGTGTCGACCGGGTCGACCGGCCGGTGCGGCGGCCCCATCACCGGCGCCAGCGGAGCGACGTTCTCGAGCGGGTCGATCAGCATGCGGGTGTCGCCGAGACGGATCTCGACGCCGGCCCAGGCCAACCGACGCACGGAAAGGGTGGGAGTCATGGGCAGCGACGCTAGACCGACCTTGTTGAGAAAGTCAACAAGAGAGTTTTGAATCTCAACACTGCGATGTAGAGTGGTGGCATGCGCACCTACGGGCAGTACTGCGGCATCGCGAAATCACTGGACACCATCGGCGACCGATGGACCTTGCTGATCGTCCGTGAACTGCTCGCCCTGGGTCCTTGCCGGCACACCGACCTGCGCAACGGGCTGCCCGGGATCGCCAGCAACCTGCTGGTCGACCGGCTCCGCGAGCTCGAGGAAGCCGGCCTGATCCTCCGCGAGGCCGCCCCGCCGCCGGTGGCCACCACCCTGTTCTCCCTCACCGAGCGTGGCCGCGAGCTGGAGCCGGTGCTGCGGGAGCTGAGCCGGTGGGGCGTGCCGCTGTTGCGCGAGCCGGGCGGCAACGACACCTTCCGCACCCACTGGCTGGACATGCCCGCCCGGGCACTGACCGACCACCGCCCCGACCAGCCGGCAATCGCCCTGCAACTGCACGCCGACGGCAACGAGGACCTGGTCATCGAAGTCAAGGACGGCTCGGTGCACACACATGCCGGCCGGGTCGACCACCCCACCGCGTCACTGACCGGACCGCCGCACCTGCTGGCCGCCACCCTGCTCGGCGACCTCGATCTGAGCGCCGCGGTACAGCAGGGCCTGCGGCTCAGCGGCGATCACGAGGCAGTGCTGCGCATCCTGCCCCGCTGATCGACCGGCCGCCCGCGAGCCTGCGATCTCAACCCCCTGGGGTCAGCGAGAAGACCGTGGCCGCGCTGGGCGCATTGACCAAAGCACCGGAGACGACCGAGCGGGCGCGAGGGCACCTCTACGGATTCCATCAGCTGACGGGGACCGCCGACTTCCAGCTCGACGATGCCGTCAGGCTGCTGCGAGAGGCGGACCACCAGACGCAGGCCCGCCAGGTCGAGTGGGAGGTCTTCGGTAGGAACGGCATCCCGGAACACTGGGCCTTCCAGAACGTCGAGGCGTACAACAACTCCTACTACCGGCCCTTCGCCGGTATCGAGCAGGACATCGTCGCCCAGCCGGCCGGCGGCCGCGACCACCTTCACGAGGCACGCCTGAAGGAGCTGCGCCGCACCAACGGGCACCCCGACCACACCTGGTAGCGCCACGGCGCGGGCGAGACACCGCAGGGGTGCGCCCGAAGCATGCAATGCGCCCCGAAACATGTGGCACCCATGGGTCGGACCCGCCGTGGCGGCGTGGCGGCCACGTGGAGGAGGTGACGCTCGGGCCCGCAGGGCGCCGAAAGGGGAGGGTGGGAGCGCCGCTGCGGGCTGTCAGGCGGCGAGGCCGCTCGGCTGCCGCCTGTCTCCAACCGTACGGCGAGACCAGATCAGCCGCCGGGTTGTCCCGGGGCGGCCGACTTCGATCCCCGCGTCACCGTCCTCGGTGCGGGGCATCAGCGAGGACCAGGTCAGCGCAGCCCACACCCCCGGCTGCCGGTCTCCTCGATGCGGTGGTCGCCGGCGGAGTGATCGATGTCGACGGCCAGGACGGGGATGTCGTGGTGGCGGGCGTCGGAGACGATGACGGCTCTGCCTCGCGCCGGCATGAAGACCGCCGAGCCGTGATCTTCTCCGCCCGCCCGATCCTGACGGTCCCCTGCCCTTTTCGCCGTGCGGGAGGCATCCCGGCAGGTGTGACCGCGCCCGCGACGGCCGGAGCGGTGGCCCAGCCGGTGGGCGGGCTCAGAGGTCGGGTCGGTGGCGGGGGTCCAGGACGAGGAGCTACTGGCCGCCTCGGGTTTCGACGGCGAATCCGGCGTAGCGGAAGGCTGCGGCGAGGGCGAGGCCGAAAGCGTGGCGGAGCCCTGGCATGTCCTATCCGTTGCCGGGCCGGCCGCGGCGGGGCCCGCGTCGCCGGGCGCGGACGCGGACGCGGACGCGGGGAAGCTGTTGGGGCATCCGGCCGACCATCACGCCGCGCGCGTGCCGCACCATGTGCACACCCTCGTGCCCCGCAGCCGGTCCGACGAACCCGGCTTCGGTGAGGACAGCGCGCACTGCGCTCAGGAACTCGCTGTCTGATCTTCGTCCACGCTCCGCACCGTAGGGGGCCCGCGGTCGGCCTGACCAGCGACAGTCCGTGCTTGATGCGGATGGCGAACGGGATCCGATTCGGCCCGGCCACACGGCTTGCCAGGCGCCGTGGGACCTTCGTCCACGCCAGGTTCACCACACCCAGGACTCGCCCCCGTGCGACTGAGCGCAGCACTTGATTCCTGCAACTTAGGTCTGGCGAAACCGGAATCTCGCGTCCTATAATTCAGGGCATGGAATCGGTCGAGTCACGGACCAGCTGGACTTTCGTCACCAACCACGCCCGGATCCTCGCGATGCTCCTGCGAGATCCGGAGGTGCGGATGCGCGAGATGGCGGCGGCCTGCCAGATCACCGAACGCGCTGTCCGCGCCGTGATCACCGATCTGGAGAGCGCCGGCTATCTCACCCGCGCCCGCCATGGTCGCCGCAACCACTACCAGGTCACCGACGGCACCCTCTTTCGCCACCCCGCCGAAGGACCGCACGAGATCGGCCACCTGATCAGGCTCCTCGCCGATCTGGAGCCCTCGCCGCCGCCGGCCACCGGGCAACCCGGCCCGGAGACCGCCCCGGACACCTTCCCGCGCCCCTGACCCCACGACACTCGCCGGCGCCCTGCGGTCGGCCCTCACGAGTCGACCCGATCGCTGAAGGGAGCGAAGCCATGACCCAGTCCGACCGCGAGCGCGATCCCCGCGAAGCCCTGCCCACAGTCGTCGTCGCCGTCCACCCCGGGCCACGACGAACCCGGGCCCAGGTCACCGGCGAGCTCGACGCGGACAACCATCACGATGTGCAGGCCACTCTCGACGAGGCCCTCGATGCCAGCACGACCGGCCTCGACCTCGACCTGTCGGCCCTGACCTTCTGCGACAGCGCCGGCCTCCACCTCCTCCTCAACCTCCACCACACCGCAACCACCACCGGCAAGACCCTCGTCCTGCACACACCCCGCCCCCAGCTCACCCGCCTGCTCGACGTCACCGGCACCACCGTCGTCTTCACCATCCACACCCCACCCGCACACCCCTCCGATCCCCATGACGGGCGTCACTCCGCCAAAGGCAGCGATGGGACAGGGCCTTCCCACCGCCGGCCCCACGCCGTCGACCCCGCCATCGCCTACGACGACGAACCCTGACGGTGAGTTGAGGTGGCGAGTGTGCGCGTCGAGCGCGGGGTGAAGAATGCACCCGCTCGGTGCAGGGCAGGGACTGTTCCGCTGCTCGGAGGGCGGCATCGACGGCCGCCATGCGCCGGGCGTGTCAGCCGTGGCCGATCGCCGCCGTTCTCACCAAGGGCTCCGCACCCGAACCCCGAGGGCCCGGACGCGGTCCTGGGCCTGCTGGTCGAGCTTCAGCAGCAGGTCCTCGCCGACCACCCCGTCGCGCCGCCAGATGGTGCAGAGGGTCTCCAGACCCGCTTCGGCGACCTCCGGCTCCGCGTCGGCCGCGGTCTGCACCAAGGCTTCGACGACCGGCCTGCCCCGCAGTCCCGCGACCGCCCGCGCCATCCGGGCCCGCTGCTCCGCGGGGACGGCCGGGTCGGCGAGCGAGCGCAGCAAGTCCGCCGTGTCGCGAGCGTCCTGGCAGGGCAGCACCCACACCACGTACACAAGCTGAGCGCCGAGCACGATCAGGTACTGGAGCGGCACGAGCAGGGCCACGGGCAGCAGCAGGACCAAGGGCAGCACGATCCACCCGCCGCCCTGGATCCGCGAGGCACCACCGGTCGGCGGCTCGAACCGCCGACCGGCCAGCAGAACGAGTACGAACATGGTCAGGAGCGTCAGGAGCGGCACCACGACCAGCCCCACTCCCAGCCCCGTGCCGAACGACGACCAGAAGGGATCGTCGCCCAGAACGGGCAGCACCAGGGCCGCGACCACCCAGCCGAGGGCGGCCGTCATGACGTAGCGCCGCAGGCAGACCAAGAGCCATCTTCCCGTGCTCATCGCAGCCTCTTCATCTCAGCAGCTCTTCGCACGGGCAGACATGATCCCCCATCACCCACGTGCCGCAGGTATCCCACACTGCCACGCCGACGCTTGATCCAGATATTCAAGGCGCAAACGTAAGTGGCACTTCAACGGTGAGACAAGTAGCTCCCGTCGGCTCATCTCCGACCGGCGGCAACCTGCCAGGTCTCAGTCGGGGCCAAGGGTGCCATGCCACGACATGCCCTGCCATGCCATGCGATACCGAGTCGGGTCCGCGTGCCTGCGGCGGGGCAACGCCCCGTGCGTGGGCTCCCGCTGGGACTACCGGGCGTCGCGCCGCCGGCGCGCGCGCTCGAACTCGGCGACATCGGACATCCAGGGACCGTGCTGTTCGAGTGCGGCGTAGCCGCCGCGGACGAAGGCGCTCACCAGATTGCGGTACCCGCCGATCCCGTCGACCAGTCCGTACTCGACCCGGTACTCCGGATCCGCCCCGCCCTCTCCCTGGCGCAGGGTCGTGATCCGAGCGATGGAGTCCGCATAGAAGTGGAGCTGGATCCCTTCGCCCATCTCCTCGTCCTCGATGGTGAACACCTCGTTGTCCGCGGCGGAGCGTTCGCCGACGAACTCCCAGAACTCCGCAGTGGCGGTGCGGGGACCGTCCCGTAGCCACTTCTTCTCGGCGCCCTTGTCATCGGTGAACGACAGGGCCGTCCTGCTCGTGCTCCCACCGGAGTCGGGGTGGTGGCCGGCAGCCTCCTCGTCATCCTCCAGGGGTGTGTTCCTGGAGCGGTGCGCGGCCTCCGAGCACATCAGGAAGCCCACGGTACGCACCGCGTCGTCGACGAGTTCGGGGTGTGCACGGCGCACGGCCGCTTCGACCGTCGCCTCCATCCGGCTCCAGTCGCGCTTGTCCGTGGCGCGCCTTCCCCGTCGCGGATCGCGGCCGATCCGCATCCCGGCGCACGCCTGCTCCGCGGTGGCGATCACCCGCATGACCTCGGGCAGCAGTGCGGGGTCCACGGCATCGGGCGTCCGCCTCGGAACCGTCGCGCCGTGCAGATACTGGCCCGTGTACTTCAGAATCGCGGCGTCGAGTGGACCGAGTACGGTTCCTCGCTCGGCGCGACGGCGGTCCGCGTAGTACTCCTGAGCTCGCTGCCCGTTCGACGTCTCCGTCGCCGCGCGCATCGCCGCGCATACCTGACCGCGCTCGAGCAGACCGGTGTCGGCCCCGTGGGCGACGAGCCGGCTGCTGTTCCACCGGATGCGCCGGAAGAGCGCGTCGACGTCGGCGGGTTCGGCAAGGAGGATCGGGTCCAGGAGCGCGACGGCCGCGTCCTCGTCGAGCCGGCCCCGGGTTCCGGCGGCATCGCACAGCGGAAGGACCGCACTCCACAGCAGCAGGTGCCTGGCGAGGTCCTCCCGGATCACCGCAAGATGGGCTTCGCCGATCGGGAACGTGAAGGTGCGGGGCTCGTGGTTGGCGTCGGCCCCGGCACCGAGCATGAGCTTCAGTTCGCCGTCCTCGCGGATCACGTTGGGTATCCAGCCGCTCATGCGCGTGAAAACTATGTCTTTCATGGACTCAGCCTTCTTCGGAACGGGACCGGCCGGCACCGTGATGTTGCGGCTGCTCCACCTCGCACGACCTGTTCACGAGTTCACGACCACCGCACGAATTCGGCGTCGAGGCGTGGGTCGGTGCGCACCCAGACTTCGCCGCCGGAGGCGGCGGCCTCGGCCGGAGCGTCGACCCGTTCGATACCTAGGAACTCGATCAACTTGAGCAATTCGGCCCGGTCGGCTCGGTCATCGTCGACACCATGCGAGTCGAAGAAGACGTAGTACCGGTCACTCGGGTCCACGCAGCCCGAATCTGCCCAGATCCGAGCGACTTCTTCGATCGCCGCGGCTTCCGTCGTGAACGTGGCGGCGCGGGCGGCACCGCGAGTCTCCGGTGAGGCGTCGAGATCGGCCAGGTCGGCGAACCACTGGCCGAAGCGGTCGAGACCGGCATATCCGTTCTCGAAGAACAGCATTGCGCTCGGAAGGTAGCGATTGCCCCTGTCGACCCGGAGGTATTCCGAGCGAGGCTGGTCCGCGTCCTGGATCCGGGAAATCACACCTTTCCCGGGCATGAGTACCAGACTCTGCCCCGACGCTTCGTCATTGATGGTGTAGGTGTCGGAATCTCGATCGCGGAAGAACGCCGAGAACGCTACGTAGGCCTCCTGAGGGTCACCCACGGAGACCTGTTGGTCGTTGCCGTCGCCGACAGCGAAGACGAACGGTTTCGGTCCGGGGTGGTAGGGGCGAGCCATATGCGTCCTTCGCTCACGTGTGACAGCTCCACCAGGGTAGTCGAAGCAGAACGGACGGATCTGCCGTCCATCGCCGGCGAACGGCCGGGAGAACCGGCAGGCCCGCCTCATAGCCGCGGGCCACGGGCAGGCCCTTGGATACGCACGCTGTATCCGACCTGACGGGCGCCGTGAGTACGCGGGGTTGCGCTGCTGCGGCAGATGAATCCGCCCGGCGTCACAGGGAGTGGTAGTAGTTGCCGACCGCGGACAGATAGCGGTGGTCGGCGGTCTCGCTGTCCGTGGTGAACCGGGGAGCGGCTTTGATCTGCTCCCGGCCCGGTGCGACCTTGACCGTCCGCGCGTCGGTGTCGATAGCGGTGACGACACCGGCGGGAATCAGGACACTCCGGCCGAACACCCACACGCCCGTGTCGACCACCAAGTGCTGCGTGCCGGGCTGGTCCTGCTGGCGGTCCACGTGGCCGACGACGCCGTCAGCGGCCTCCACGGTGAAACCCACCAACGACTGCCGGGACGTATAGCCGCTGTCCTGCCTGTACATCCACACGCTGCTCACAGATCTGTCCTCTCACCCTCGAACATCAGGCCTCGGGAGCCTCCTCGGCTCGTGTCTCTCCCCCTCGTTCCCTGGCAGGCCCCCGGCAATCGAGAGCTGCGGTGACAGTCGTCATCGAGACGGCCGTACGAGCCACGTGCTGTTGCCGGACCTGTTTACGAGAGTCTTCAGCGGCCATACGGGGTTTCGTAAGGCGTTGGCACCCAAGAGGGAGTGATCAGCTGTGTCTGGTGAGCAGAAGACCGAGGCGAAGGTCGAGCAGGCCAAGGGCAAGCTCAAGGAGGCCGCCGGCCGCCTGACGGGCAACGAGCGGCTGACGGCCGAGGGCCGCGCCGAGCAGGCCACGGGCGACGCCCGTGAGGCCAAGGAGAAGGTCAAGGACGTCTTCAAGCACTGATCGTCACGCGGCAGGGCCGGGACCGCAGGAACGGGGTCCCGGCCCTGCCGCTGCTGCGCGTACTGCCCCCGCGCAGGTCGAGCGGTGGGATCACGCCGGAGCGGCCCAGGTGCAGCAGGTGGGCGAGGCGCGCGGCGGCCCTTTCACCCACACATCACGTTGAGGCTGCGCCGACGCAGAACTCGTTGCCCTCCGGGTCGGCCATCAGGACGTGGTGTCCGTCGAACTTCTCCAGGATGGTCCCACCCGCCTCCACCAGGCGTTCGGACTCCGACGTGATCCGCACCCACCGTTCGTCGGAACTGCCGTGTCCTGGCACTCGGACGTCGATGTGCAGCCGGTCCTTTGCCGTCTTGGGCTCGGGGACCTTGAGGATGCAGAGGCGCGGGCCCAGGGCCGTCTTCCAGAAGACGGCAAGAACCTGCGTATCCGCACCATCCAGCGTCAGATCGATCGTGGCTGCCATGGAGGGACGGTACTGCGTACCTCTGACGGTCGGGCAGGGCCGAAGGAGCGGCTGTCAGCGAGGTGCCGGACGGGCCCCGGCCCGGCGGATCACGGGCCGGACCGGATCGCGGCGAGGGTGACGGTGCCGTGGAAGACGTAGGCACGCGGGCGGAGCGGCCTACGGAAGGTGCAGGGCGCCGGAGCGCCACGCACCGACCAGCACCACGGCCGCGCGTACTGGCGTGTTCGGCGGACTCGGTCGGCGCCGGTGTCAGAGTTGAGGGACGTACGGGGCGAGGCCGACGATGAGGATGGACCGTTCGCCCGGCCCGGGCTCGGAACCCGCGCGGACCGGGCCGACGTAGTGGCTGACTCTGTGGTCGTGGACGGCGTAGCCATCCAGTGGGTCGGTCAACGTGAAGTCGGCGTGGATGTCCGCCCACGGGTCCTCGGGCTGCAGACCTGCGCTGCCCGGTGTGGCGATGACGTTCTGCCCACCGGTGACGTTCGTCCGGTTGATCAGGTGGGCGAAAGTGAACGTACTTGCCGAGCCTCCGTCCTGGTGCAGGCAGTCGGGGGAGGAAACGGCGGCCTGGTCGGGACCGTCGACGCCGAGCTTGATCAGGTGGACACCGGCCCACAGCGGCCGTCTCCCCAAATTCTTCAGCGACAGGACCTGCTCGATGTCCCAGCGCAGGAGTCGCAGCAGCAGAGCGTTGCCGCGCAGCTCCTCGGGGATGTCGGGGAGCACACGCCGCGTGCGCGGGTACTCAGGGTTCTCCTCGCCCTGGGAGAAGTCGGTGACCGTACCGTGCACGGGGTCGGGGATTCCGGGAATCCAGGACAGTTCGTCCTTCCACGGCAGGTAGACGGCGTGGGAGTACCGGCGGAACCGATGCGTTCCGGGGGCGTACGGGTCGGGCGGCAGAGCCGCGAAGACCTCCCGCATCCGGGCAAGGTCACCGTGGGCGGAGCCGGCCGGGATACCGAGTCGCTCGGCGCCGTAGCGGGCGAACCCACGCTCCCGGAGACCGTCCAGGCCCTCCCCCGGACCCCCCGCGTCGGAGTGCGATCGCCGCCGGGTCTCAGCCTTTTCCACGTGTTCCTCCCACCGGTCCCCACACGGGGCATCCCGTCGCGCGACGGGCTCGACGCCGCCCTGCAATACGAGCCACAGGTCCTTACGGCGCACCCCTCGCATGCTCGAGGCTACGGGCAGTAGGGGTGCGAGCCTCCTACGGGTGGCCGAAGGTCAGAGGTGAGCAGCCTCTCGCCCCAGAACGTCACGATAGGCACCACCTGAAGCCAAGACGAGGCGGGTGCGGACCTGTCCGGGCCGATCGCGGACTGCAAGATCCACGTATCGGAGATCCGGGATCTCTCCCCCTGCTGGCTACGGCGACGGGTTGCGTCGCACGAGGGAGAGGTTGAGGGCCGTGGCGAACAGGCACCAAGCCGCGTACGGGACGAGCGCCGTTGCGGCCGAACGGTCGGTAGCAGCCAGACGGCGGACCAGGTGAGCGTTGCTCACGTCCAGTAGCAGGGTGCAGGTAAGGCCGGCCCGCGGGCTGCGACGGCGGAAGAAGAGATGGTTCCATGCCGCGTTCAGCACGAGGTTGGCCGCCAGGTCGGCTGCCAGAAGTGCGCGCTCACGGCCGCGCGTGCGGTGAAGTCCTCGGCCGGCGGACCAGGCGATCGCCGCGTAGAGCGGCGGCCACACCACCCCGAACGCCCAGGACGGCGGCTGCCACGACGGCTTGTCCAGGGCCCGGTACCAGGTGGCGTCCGCGTCGACCGCACGAGCGCCGGCAACCGCTGTCGCGGCCACGGCACTGACCGCATAGCTCCTCCACCCGTTGGAGGTGCCTGGTTGCCGGCGTTCGCTGATGATCCTCACGACGGTACGTATGCCCACGACGAACCGAGGTTCACGCGCCTCCCCGCCGGTTGCCGTGCGCAGCGCAGGTGGCTCAGGCGGGTGGCGCAGGAGCACCGTGTCCGACCGCGAGGGATGGTGTCGGGGCGCCGGTTCAGGAGCGTGCCTTGCTGTCGGCGTCTGGGTGCGGGCGGGAGAGGGAGCTGGGCCACCAGCTGCGGGGCCCGATGTCGATCACGAGGGCGGGAACGAGGAGGGAGCGTACGACGAGGGTGTCGAGGAGGACGCCGAAGGCGACGATGAAGGCGATCTGGACGAGGAAGGCGAGCGGGATGACCATGAGGGCGGCGAAGGTGGCGGCGAGTACGACGCCGGCTGAGGTGATGACACCGCCGGTGGTGGTGAGGCCGCGCAGGACGCCCTGTCGGACACCGTGGGTGAGCGCTTCCTCGCGGACCCGGGACATGAGGAAGATGTTGTAGTCGACGCCGAGGGCGACCAGGAACACGAAGCCGTAGAGGGGGACGGAGGCGTCCGTGCCGCTGAACCCGAGCAGGTGCTGGAAGACGAGCGCGGAGACGCCGAGCGTGGCCAGGAAGTTCAGGGCGACGCTGGCCACCAGCAGGACGGGGATCAGGACGGAGCGCAGGAGCAGGACGAGGATGAGCAGGATGATGACCAGGACCACGGGGACGATGAGGGTGCGGTCCCGGGCTGCGGTCTGTTCGGTGTCGTACTGCTGGGCGGTGTAGCCGCCGACCAGGGCTTCGGCTCCGGGGACGGCGTGGACGCGTTCGCGCAGTTCGCGAACGGTGTTCTTCGCCTCGTCGCTGTCGGCGGCGCTGGTGAGGGTGGCGTCGATGCGGATCCGACCGTCGACGAGCAGGGGCTCGCCGCCGGGGCGCCCGGAGGCGGAGGCGGTGACGGGGGTGGCGGAGGCGACGCCGTCGACCGCCCGGGCGGCCGCCTGCACCTCCTGGGCCTTGTCGGCATCGGCGATGATCACCGCGGGTTGGCCGGAGCCGCCGGGGAAGTGCCGGCTGAGGGTTGCCTGGGCGGCGACGGAGGGCGCGTCCTTGACGAAGATCTCGTTGAGGGGAACGCCCTGGGAGGACAGGGTGGGCGCGAAGGCCGCCAGGGCCAGCATGAGCAGGGTCGTCGATGCCCAGACCCGGCGTGGTGCCCGGTCGATGAGGGCGGCGACGCGGCGCCAGATCCGGTGGCCTTCCGTCGTGGCGTCGGCCGGTTTGGGCGTGGCGGGCCAGAACGCGGCGCGACCGAGGAGGGCCAGGACGGCGGGCAGGAACGTCAGGGTGGCCAGGAGCGCGCAGAGGATGCCGATCGCGCCGACGGGGCCGAGGGCCCTGTTGTTGGTCAGGTCGCTGGCGAGGAGCGCGAGAAGGCCGAGGGCCACGGTCGCGGCGCTGGCGGTGATCGCCCCGGCGGAGCGCCGAACCGAGGCGACGGCTGCGGCCATGCGGTCGCCCCGGATCGCGAGTTCCTCCCGGAACCGGGCGGCCAGCAGCAGCGCGTAGTCCGTCGCCGCTCCGATGACCAGGATGGACAGGATGCCCTGGACCTGGCCGTCGACGCGTACGACACCGCGGTCGGCCAAGGCGTAGACGACGGCGCAGGCGAGGCCGAGGGCGAAGACGGCGCTGATGATGATCACGAAGGGCAGCAGGAGGCTGCGGTAGACCAGGAGCAGGATCAGCAGGACCGCGCCGAGCGCGACGCCCAGCAGGAGGCCGTCGATGCCGGCGAAGGCGTCCGCGAGGTCTGCCTGGGTGGCTGCGGGGCCTGCGATCTGGGCGGTCATGCGCGGTACGGCCTGGGCTGCCGCGCGTACCTCGTCCAGGACGGCGGGCAGTTCCTCGCCGAGGTCGGGAGCCAGGGGCACGATGGCCTGGAGGGCCGTGCCGTCCTTCGAGCGCAGAGCGGGTGACGGCTGTCCCGTGATGCCGGTCGTACCGGCCAGCGTGGCGACGGCCGTGGTCGCTTCCTGCTGCTGCGTGTCGCTGACGGCGCCGCCGTCGGACGCCTGCCAGACGATGATCGCGGGCACCGACTCGGAGCGCTCGAATGCCTTGCGAGCCTTGAGGACCTGGGTGGACTCGGCGCTCTGCGGGAGGAACGCCGCCTGGTCGTTGGTGGCGACCTCGCCGAGCTTTCCCGCGTAGGGGCCCAGCGTTCCCCCGATGCCCAGCCAGACCACCAGCAGCAGTACGGGCACCAGCCGGCGGACCCAGCGTGGTGTGCGTGTCACGGACCATCACTCCAATCACTCAATGACAAAGTATCTCAATCATCGAGAGATTATATGCTGGTGCCATGCGCAGTGCAGACCAGCCCCACTCCCCGCACGAACTTCCGCTCGAGGACCCGATCGGGTTGCAGAGTTTCGCCGTGCTGCTGCGCGCGATGAATGCCGATTTCAACCGCATTGCTCAGGAATTCGCCCATGCGCAGGGCCTGCATCTGACGGATGTACAGGCGCTGATCGCCCTGCTGGACGCCGATCGTGACGAAACGGCGGGGCCGATGACGCCCGGACGTCTGGGCGCCCAGATGAACCTGACGTCCGGCGCGGTCACCGCGTGCCTGGACCGGCTGGAGAAGGCGGGCCACGTGCGCCGAGTTCGCGCGGTCGACGACCGGCGGGTGGTCCACCTCCACTACACCCAGGCGGGCCGGGAGGCCGCGCGCGAGTACTTCCGCCCGCTGGCCCGTTCCACCGACGCCACTCGTGCACGGTTCAACGCCGATGAATTGCACGTCGTGGTGCGGTTCATGGCCGAGATGAACCGCCAGCTCGCCTGCGTACGCAACTGACCGTCGGCGAGCCGGGGCAACCCGGACAAGGAGTCGCCTCAGCTCCCGCCGATTCGCCGTGCCGGAAGCAGGCAGGCCCCGGGCGCGGAGACGGACACGGCGGGCTCCGTGCCGGGGCGTCGCCTTCCGCGCGGGGTTCTCGACCGATGGGCGGCGAACGTGGGGCCGCCCACCAGGGGGCGATTACGTCGACACCGCGGTTGCCCGGCTCCGCGCCGAGCGCAGCTCCACCCCCTCCACCCGGCCTCGACGCCCTGCGCCCACAGCGCGATCCGGATGCGGCCGGGTTGGGGCTCGGCGAGGGCGCTCAGGAGGCAAGACCTCTGGGTGTCCCCCGCCAGGAGCGGGTCGCGGTCCGCGGTGAGGCGCCTCAGCCTGTGGGGGTCGAGAGTCGGGCAGCGTTCCGGTATGCGGCGTTGATGCGCTGAGCCTCTTCGAGCTGGTCTTCCAGGATGATGATGCGGCAGGCGGCCTCGATGGGGGTGCCTTGGTCGACGAGTTCGCGGGCGCGGGCGGCGATGCGCAGCTGGTAGCGGGAGTAGCGGCGGTGGCCGCCGACCGACCTCAGCGGGGTGATGAGGCGGGCTTCGCCGATGGCGCGCAGGAAGCCCTGGGTGGTGCCGAGCATTTCGGCGGCCCGGCCCATGGTGTAGGCGGGGTAGTCGTCGTCGTCGAGACGGTCGAAGGAGTCGTCTGCTGTCATTGCACCTCTCTGTGGAACGCGTGGAGGGGCCCGGGAGCATGTGGCTCCCGGGCCCCGAAGGAACTGCTACACCATCTGCCGGCCCTGGTTCTGCGCCGGCCTTCTGTTTCCGCCTGCCCGACCTGAGCTTCGTCGGGTGTGCGGGGATCGCGGTTGCTCGACCGGAGACCACCTCACTATCGATGTCCTGCGGTACCCGGACTCGCGTGGCGTCCGGGCGATCCTGATGGCGCCTCGTCCCTCCGTTCTTCCCTCGGTGATCAACTGCTTACCCAACGGGGGACTGCGTGCTGCCGATACTGCGTACTGCTGATACTGCGCACCGCGGGTGCTGCCCCTGCTGGTACTGCTCACTGCCGCGGCGGCCCCTGATCACTGCGGGCCACCCGGTCCGGTCACCAGTCCCGTCGCCGTCCTGCAAACCATCCTGGCTTCGCGACTCCGTCACCGCACCGTCCTACGCACTGCAACTGCGGGTAATGACGTACTGCTGCCCGGCAGTTCGTCTCTGCCGAGCCCTTCGACCTCTTCGGGCTACGAGAGAAACCATAACCACACCACCGGCGAATGTCTACTTCGGCGAGCATAGATTTCCCTGCGTGATGTCGAGAGGTAATCGGCTGCGGACAGGAGGGGCTACTACGAGCGCCGCAGGGCTGTCCCGGTCGGCGCTGCGTACGAGAGCGGGGCCGGCCCCGGACGGACGATCAGAGACGAGGTGCCCCGACGGCCACGGAGTACGTCGCAACCCCACTCGGCGGCAGCAGACCCGCGCTTCCCTCGACGGTCACGCCCTCCCCGTCGTCGGCGATGCCGCACGGAGCGTGGTCCTGGTGGTCTCGGAGCTCAAGCAGCGGCGGGCTCAGGACGGCGCAGTTCGGCCTGGCCGAAGAGGAGCGCGTAGCCCTCGGGGAGCTGGTGCAGGATGCGGGCGAGGAGCTCGGGTCCGGCGATGCGAGTGACAGCGGCGAGGACGGCGCCGGTGTCCCAACGGACTGTTGCCGGGGTGGCGCCGGTTCGGGCGGCCAGGTCCTTGACGAAGCCCCAGCCCGTGAGCGGCTGCCCGTCCGGCACGGAGGAGGTGAGAGCGAGGGCGGCTTCGACGGGCAGGCACTGCGCCAGGTCGATGCGTTCGTCACCGGTCAGCCGACGGCCGAGCGCGCCCAGAACGGTGCGGACGGCTTCCTCCGCGCGTTCACGGGTCGGGTAGGCGCCCTCGTAGCGGACGCGTTCCAGCATCTGGTCGAAGGTCGTGACGGGGGCGGACCGGTCCGGTCGAGGCTGGTCGTACATAGTGCTGCGGTCACCTTTCTCGTCGAGGTCTCAGGTGTTCGGCCCGTTCAGGTGGGCTGGGGGTGGCCGAAGAGGAGGTCGTAGCCGGGTGGGAGCTGGAGGATGACCTCGCGGGTGAGGACATCGCCCGCAGCGGCGGCCGCGGTGGACAGGACGGCGCCGATGTCCCACAGGGCGGTCTTCTCGGTGGCGCCCTCGATCCAGGCCGCGGTCGCACGGACGAACCGTTCCGGTGAGAGCGGCTCCGCCGCCTGCAGCGGGTTGAGGAGGATCAGGGCGTACGTCTCCGGGAGTCGGGCGGCCAGCTCGGCCCGCACCGTGCCGACCAGGTGTGCGCCGAGCAGGGCCAGCACGACGCGGGCGACCCGGTCGGCTTCCTCCACGGTTTCGTACTCGCCTCGTTCCTGGACGTGGGCCAGGAACGACTCCCTACGTATCGACATCGCAGCACCTCCGAGAAGGGGTGGAGAGGTCAAAGGGTGTGCGGAGGGCGGGTGCCGGAGGGGGATCAGCTCTCCCGCCCTCCGCGACCGGCCGAGGGGGCGGTTCAGCCGGAGATCTGCTTGCGGCCGGATCCGGCGCCGATGCTGACCTTGCGAGGCTTGGCGCGCTCGGCGATCGGGATGCGCAGGGTCAGGACACCCGCGTCGTAATCGGCCTGGATGCGCTCGGTGTCCAGGGTGTCGGCCAGCATGATCTGGCGGGAGAAGACCCCCAGGGGCCGCTCGGAGAGTTCCATCTTCACGGAGTCGGCCTTGGCGACCGGGCGGCGCTCCGCCTTCACGGTCAGCATGTTCCGCTCGACGTCGATGTCGATCGCCTCGGCGCTCACACCGGGCAGGTCGAAGGCGATCACATACTCGTCGCCGTCGCGGTAGGCGTCCATCGGCATCACCGACGGCTTCGACCAGGTCCCCGACGCACCCGACAACTGCTGGACGATCCGGTCCATCTCGCGGAACGGGTCGGTGCGCATCAACATCGCGAAACACCTCCAGTTGGTTCAGGCAGAAACTGCCAATGCGCTTCAACGTGCCTCCGTTGTAGCATGTCATCGAAACGATGACAAGCAAGGCGTCATCTGGAGGATGACAGAGCGACGGAGAGCCCCATGAACGAAGCCACCGCAGCCGCCGAAGCCGCCACATCGGCCGCACCGGTCCCCTTCCTCGCCGCCGCTGCGGCGCTGGAAGCCATCAACCGGTCCGTGAAGGACGCCCAGCGAGCCCCCGCCTCGACGCCGATCACCGCAGAGCCGCTCCCGGCCGACTCGGATCCGCACCCGGCGCTGGCCGCCCTGCTGATGCTGCGTGAGGTGCGAGAGCAGCTCGCCGGCTGGGAGAGCGGGCTGATCGAAACGGCCCGCGGACAGGGTGCGAGCTGGGCCGACCTCGCCGGCCCTCTCGGCGTCGCCAGCCGACAGGCCGCCGAACGCCGATACCTGCGGCTACGCCCCGGGGCGGCCGGGAGCACCGGCGAGGAGCGTGTCCAGGCCACCCGCGACGCGCGGGCCGCCGACCGCACCGTCACCACCTGGGCCCGCGACAACGCAGCCGACCTGCGCCGCCTCGCCGGCCAGGTCACCTCCCTCACCGGCCTGCCGGCGGGCGCCGAGGGAGCCGTGGGCGCCCTCAACCAGGCACTCGGCGGCGACGACGCCGCCGGTCTGATCGGACCCCTGGCCGGCACCCGACCCCATCTGGGAGCCGGCGACGCCGAGCTCGCCGATCGCATCGACGCCATGACCCGCCACACCGACCGCCTCCGCCAGGACAGCAACGACCAGCGCAACCCCTGAACCCGCCCGCGCCGCCCCTACGGCGTACGGACCGCCGCCCGAGGAGGTAATCCGTGCCCGAGGCAGACTCGTCCGATCCGGCCCGACCAGCAGCCCGCAACACCGCCCGGTGTCGGTCGGGCGGCCGTCGTACGACCGGTCGGCGAGATCGGCATGGACCGCGCCGCGGGCAGGGTCGGTGCGGAGCTTGATGAGGATCCGCCAGTTCTTGAGATGGGCGAAGCCGTGCTTGACCGGTGCCTGTCCGATCTTGACCGGTGCCTGTCCGATCGCGAGGACGCGATCGGCTTCCTTCTGGTCCGGGGTGAGCTTGTGAGTGCGGCCGGCCGGCCGGGGTAGACGGCTGACCGGTCCGCCATCGGCGCGGCCAAAACTCAGGAGAGGACACGATCAGCGTGAGCGACGCCGAGCACCGGAAGCAGACCCCCGACGGAGCGGCCGAACTCCTGGTTCGCTGCCTGGAGAACGAGGGCGTCGAGGTGGTGTTCGGCGTACCCGGCGAGGAGAACATCCGTTTCACCAACGCCCTCGCCCGCTCGGAGAAGATCCGCTACGTCCTCACCCGGCACGAGCAGGCCGCGTCTTTCATGGCGGAGATGCACGGCCGACTCACCGGCTCGGCGGGTGTGATGTCCGCGACGCTGGGGCCCGGCGCGATCAACCTGATGCTGGGCGTCGCCGACGCCATGACGAACAGCACGCCCGTCGTCGCGATCACCGCGCAGGTCGGCAAGGAGCGCAACTACAAGGAGTCCCACCAGTTCGTGGACCTGGTGAGTATGTTCGCCCCGGTCACGAAGTGGTCGGCGGAGGTCCCGGCCACCCAGGCCATCCCCGAGATGGTGAGGCGCGCGTTCAAGACCGCGGAGTCCGAGCGGCCCGGCGCCGTCTATCTCGCCGTACCCGAGGACGTCGACACGGCGACGGACGGCTCGAACCTGCGCCCGCTGCGCAGGAACGTCGTGCAGCCCGAGGCACCGTCCCCGCAGCAGATCAAGCGAGCGGTGGAGCTGCTGCGGGAGGCCCGCCGGCCGGTGATCCTCGCCGGACACGGCGCGGCCCGCGGCGGCGCCGCGGAGTCGCTGGCGGCGTTCGCCACCGCACTCGACGTGTCGACGGCGACCACCTTCCACGGCAAGGGCGTACTGCCCGACGACCACCCGTGCGCGACCGGCACGTTCGGCTTCATGCGGCGCGACTACACCAACTTCGGGTTCGAGGAGGCCGACGTCGTCATCGCCGTCGGCTACGAGCTGCAGGAGTTCGACCCGTCCCGGATAAACCCGGACGGTGACAAGAAGATCGTCCACATCCACCGCGTCCCGGCGGAGGTGGACGACAGCTACTCGGTCGACGTCGGCATCATCGGCGACATCTCGGCCTCCCTCGACGCCCTCGTCACCGAACTCGACGGCCTGCGCTGGGCCATCGACGACGAGGACACCATGGCCACCCGCGCGCTGCTGGCCAAGGAACTCGAGCGGGGCGCCGCGGACGAGCGCTACCCGCTCGCCCCGCAGCGCGTCGTCGCCGACACCCGCGCCGCGCTCGGTCGCGACGACATCGTGCTGGTCGACACCGGCGCGCTGAAGATGTGGATGGCCCGGCTCTACCCGACGTACGCGCCGAACACTTGCCTCATCTCCAACGGCTTGTCCACCATGGGCTTCTCGCTGCCCGGCGCGCTCGCGGTTCAGCTCGCCAGGCCGCAGACGAAGGTGCTGGCGGCGGTCGGCGACGGCTCGTTCCTCATGCACTCCCAGGAGATCGAGACGGCGGTCCGCGAGAACATTCCGCTGACCGTGCTGATCTGGGAGGACAACGGCTACGGGCTCATCAAGTGGAAGATGGACCTGGAGATCGGGGAAAACTCCAACACCGAGTTCGGCAACCCGGACATCGTCGAGTACGCCCGCAGCTTCGGCGCGAAGGGCTACCGCATCGAGTCCGCCGGGGACCTGCTGCCGACGCTCCGTGAGGCACTGGCGGACCCGGGCGTGTCGATCATCAACTGCCCGGTGGACTACGCCGAGAACATGAACCTCATCGAGCACCTCGGGCACCTCGACTCGGCGCTCTGACCCGCCCGCGGCGCGGCCCGACCCCCGTACGGGCCGCGCGGCGGCCCTGCCGCAGGGGCGGGGCCCCTCGGGTCTCCGGCATCGCGTGGCATTTCCGCGGCGCGGGGTAGATGGGCAGCGTGAGGTTCGGCCGGTCGAGGAGAGGAACGATTGTGATGCGTGCTCGGAGCATAGGTGCGGCAGCCGCCACGGGGTTGGCGCTGGTGGCCGCCCGCGACCTGGTGCAGAAGAAGCACGCGCTGCTGAGGAACTTCCCCCTGGTGGGACACGCCCGGTATGTGCTGGAGACGATCGGCCCCGAGCTACGGCAGTACATCGTGACGTCCAACGACGAGGAGCGTCCCTTCAGCCGTGACCAGCGCAGCTGGATCTACGCGTCGGCGAAGGGGGAGAGCAACTACTTCGGGTTCGGTACCGACAACGACATCGAGCACGTGCAGGGTCATGCATACGTGAAGCAGCGTACGTTCGCCGGTGCGCTGCCCGATCTGAGCGACCCGCAAGCGGCGTTGCCCTCGGCCAAGGTGCTCGGCGGACCGCGCGGCCGTGCGAAGGCGTTCCGCCCGGCGAGCGTCATCAACATCTCGGCGATGAGCTTCGGCTCGCTGTCCGGCGCGGCCGTCACGGCGCTCAACAAGGGCGCGGCGCTGGCCGGGACGATGCAGAACACCGGCGAGGGCGGCCTGTCGCCCTACCACCTCAACGGCGGGGACCTTGTCCTCCAGATCGGTACGTCGTACTTCGGCTGCCGCAACGAGGACGGGACGTTCAACCTCGACAAGCTCAAGTCACTGGTCGCGGGCGCGCCCGTCAGGGCGATCGAGATCAAGCTCTCGCAGGGTGCGAAGCCGGGGCTCGGCGGCATGCTGCCGGGCGCGAAGGTGACCGACGAGATTGCCGGGATCCGCGGCATTCCTGCGGGGAAGGACTGCGCTTCGCCGTCGCGGCACACCGCGTTCCGCGACGTGGACTCGATGCTCGACTTCGTGGAACTGTTGGCCACGGAGACCGGATTGCCGGTCGGGATCAAGAGCGCCATCGGGGAGATGGACTTCTGGGAGGAACTCGCCACGCTGATGGAGCGGGGTGAGCGAGGGGTCGACTTCGTGACCGTCGACGGTGGCGAGGGCGGCACTGGGGCGGCTCCCCTGATCTTCGCCGACTCGGTGTCCCTGCCGTTCCGCGTGGGCTTCTCCCGCGTCTACGGCGTGTTCGCCGAGCGGGGCCTGACCGACGACATCACCTTCATCGGCTCCGGCAAGCTCGGCCTGCCCGAGAACGCCGTCGTCGCGTTCGCCCTAGGCGTCGACATGATCAACGTGGGCCGTGAGGCGATGTTGTCCATCGGCTGCATCCAGGCCCAGAAGTGCCACACCGACAAGTGCCCCACCGGCATCGCCACCCAGAATCCGTGGCTGGCGCGCGGTATCGACGCGCCCTCGAAGGGCATCCGGGCCGCGATGTACCTGCGCACCCTGCGCAGGGAGTTGCTGAAGGTCTCGGGCGCCGTCGGTGTCCCCCACCCGTCGCTCATCACCCCCACCGACATAGAAATCCTGAACGGCGACTACGACGCCCGCACCCTGGGGAGTGTGTACGGCTACAAGGACGGCTGGGGCTCGCTCGGGCCGGAGCTCGCCCATGAGATAGCCGAGCTGCTTACCACCTGAGATAGCTACTCGGCCACCTGTCTTCAACCGTCATGCCCTGCGCAGCACGCCCACCGAGTGGAGCGCACCGAGTGGACGGTGGTGCGCACCGACCTGGTGCGGTGGTGCGGGCAGTGGAGTCCACCGGGTGGAGCGCACCGGGTGCGGTGCCGGACATCGCGGTGTCCACCGCACCCCCACGCCCACCCGATGCAGCCCGTCGGGTGGGCTCCACTCGATGGAGCCCACCGGTGTGCGGTCCCCTCGGGAGTGGTCACCACAGCCAGGCGTTGGAGTGGCGCACCCGGGACAGTGCACGGGCGTCGCGGCGCGCGGCCGCGTTGCCGATCCGGTTCTGCCGGGACCGGGGCCGGAGGGACTGCCCGGCGGCCAGGTGGCGCTTCCCGGCGGGCTGGGGTGTCCGGCGGAATGCGACCGCGACCGCGCGTCGCCCGGCCGGGGGCGAGCTCGCCAGGGCGGCACGTGAAGCCGGCGCGGTAGCCGCGCACACGCAGGCCGGATCGAAGGGCTCGGGGTTCTTCAAGAAGATCTCAAAGCCTTGCAGGAGCAAGATCTGCAAGGGCGACCCTGTCGATGTCGCCACGGGTGACATGGTCCTGCAGCACACCGATCTGTCACTTCCTGGAGTGCTGCCGCTGACTCTGACGCGCACGCAGCTGTCGGGATATCGGTGGGGTCATTGGTTCGGTCGTAGTTGGGCTTCGACCCTCGACGAACGCATCGAAGTCGGCCCGGATGGCGTCGGGGCCGTATGGGCGCGCGAGGAAGGTTCGCTGGTCACAGGCCTGCGGTGAACTTCCCGTCGGGCAGCTTGCGCAGCCAGCCCCGCCCGGCCAGTTTCGCCGGCTTTCCACGCAGCGGCTCCAGTTTGCCCCGCACGCCGGTGTCCAGGCCGATCACCTCGCCGACCTCCCGGACCATGACCGGGCCGCCTGCTCTCCGGACTATGGCGAGGATGCGCCGGTACTCCGGCGGGAGCGCCGAATCCTCCACACCCGGTCCGCGGTGCGGGACCAGCAGTACCGCCTGCCCGCCGACCTGCGCGGTTGGCGGCATGGCCGCCGCGCGCTCGTCAGCGATCTGAGCGCTGAGCCGAGTAAAGACCCGTTCGGCCGCCGACAGCTCCTCCCGCTCGGTCCGCACCTCCGCCAACTGCTTGGCCAGCTGTTCTTCGAGCGCATCAAGCTCAGCGCGCCGCGCGGCGATCCGTCCCAGCACCTCGGAGTCCGACATGAACCGGATCGTAGGGCGCTTCCCCGCGGCGCCGGACAGGAACCGGCAAACCGCAGCGCCAGACGATCTACGCAGCAGACTGCCACCCGCCACCAGCACGGGCCCCCGCAACGGAGCCACACCAGCCCCCCTCCCACCAGCGAACTTCAAGATGGTGCAGGCTCAATGATCGAAGGCAGCGCGGACGCATTCTTCGGCTCCTTCCTCGACGCCTGGGCCAACGACCCGACCGCCATGCCGGAGGAGGTGCGTGCCGAGTACCTGCGGGCGAGCGCCGCGGCGGCGACGTCGATCGTCGCGGACTACCGCGCCTCGGCGGGCATCGACGTCCTGCACGACCAAGCGGACCTGGACGCCGGGTCGCAGCTGGCCATGCCCGTGACGGTCGTCCAGCAGGACTGGGGCGCGCAGCTCGACTACGACGCTGCTGCGGTCTGGAAGGCGTGGGCGCCGGACCTGAACCACCGGCTGACCCGCGCCGGGCACTTCATGGCCGAAGAGGCAACCGACGAGATCGCCGAGGCGATCCAGGACCTGCCGGCCCGCTGAACCTCCTGCTCCCGACTGGCCGGCCCGCCACAAATCCGGTTCGCCCGCCTCACCCCGTGGATGTCGGGCGTCCGCTCCAAAGCGATCTCCTGCCCCTGCCCCGACACATCCCGCGGTCCCTTGCGCCACCCCTCCAGCGCAGACCTGGAGGCTCCCTCCGGGACGTCGAGGAGCTCCAGCAGCCCCCGGCGGAACCCCGGATCCACCAGGGCGTCCACCACCGAGTGGACAGCGCATGCTCGCCGGTACGAACCTTGCCGACGAGTCGTGCCGGGTGCGTAGGGGACACACAATTTTTCGAACCCCCTGGTCGGTTCGGCCCCCAGCACGTCACCCGTGGAGCAGCGCTCCGGGAGCAGCCCGGGTTCAGGGGCGGATGGGGTCCAGGAGGTGCCGGGCGAACCCGGAGAGGGCCTGGGCGATGCGCTCGTGGGGGATGCCCAAGGTGTTGTGCTGATGGTGGTAGAGCTGCGGGGCCAAGGGGCCGAGGGCGATGTCGGCGAGCGCGTCGGGGTCCGCGGATCCGCCGGCGATGAGCAGGGTGCGCACATGGAGGCGCCAGAAGCCGTAGGCGCCGGTGGTGTAGCGGGCTGGCCCGGATTCCGCGCCCAACGCCAGGGGCAGGTGCCGCCGGATCAGGTCCAGGTAGGCGATGTAGAACGCGGCCAGCCGTTCGGCGGGGGGTGCCCCCGGCCCCAGCGGCGGGGGGCCGTAGATCATCTGCGCCTGTAGCCGGCGTTCGTGCTCGTCCAGGAGGGCGGTGGCGACGGAGGGCGGGTCGGGGAACGAGCGGTACAGGGTCGCGCGGCCGACACCCGCGGCCTTCGCGATCTGCTCCATCGTCACGGTGCTCGGATCGTGTGCGGTGAAGAGCACTTCAGCGGCGGAGAGGATCTGTGCGCGATTGCGCACCGCGTCGGCGCGCTGCCGGGGTGCGGCGGCGCCTCGGGGTGCCGCCTGGAGGTCACCGCGGAGGACCACCTGCGGGGCGGGAAGCTCATCGCCGTTACTCATGCAGGTCACCTTACTTCGCACCAATTTAAGTGGACAACTTGTCCGCTTAGCAGCCGCTGGGCTACATTAAATGAGACGAGTGTCCGTTTAATGTGGGGGAGAACGAGATGAACGCTGCGCTGCTCGCGGCAGCCCTCCTGGTGGGGTGCCTCCTGGCCGTCCAGGCGTCGGTCAACCTGCAACTGAACCAGGCCGTGGGAACCCCTTACGGCGCCTCCGCGGTCCAACTGGGCGTGGCCGCCGGACTCCTGGTCGTCCTGGCGGCAGTGACCGGGGCACTCGGCGCACTCGGGAAGCTCCCAGGCGTCGAGTGGTGGCATCTGCTGGGCGGCCTGGCGAGCCCCCTCTACATCACCAGCGGCATTCTGCTCTTCCCCCGGCTGGGGGCCCTGGCCTCGGTCGGGCTGTTCGTCACGGGGCAGATGTTCTCCTCCTTGGTCCTCGACCTGGGCGGCCTCCTCGGGCTGGAGAAGAAGGGCCTGAGCGCGGGCGTCGCGCTCGGCGCCCTCGCGGTCCTCGCGGGCATCATCGTGATCATCCGGGGGCAGCAGGCGACCGCCCCGCCGGGAACCCCGACGATGTCGGGCCCGGGCCGGATCGGATGGATCGTCCTCGGCATAGTCGCCGGCGGTGTGCTCCCGGTTCAGGGCGCGGTCAACGCCGAGCTCCGGCATGGTCTGGGCGCCCCGATCACGGTGGCGGCTTTCAGCTTCACGGTGGCCACGCTCACCATCACCGCCGTCCTGCTGGTGCTGCGCCTGACGGGCAAGACCCCCAGGCCGCGGCTGGCCCCGCTGAAGGCGATGCCCTGGTGGGGCTGGCTCGGCGGAGCCTGCGCCGCGGGCTATGTCACCGGCACGTTCCTGCTGATCCCCGAGATCGGCGCCGCGGTGACCGTCGGGCTGACCGTGACCGGCCAGCAGCTGACCTCCGCCCTGATCGACCACCGGGGCATGTTCCGGCTGCCGACCCGCGTGCTGAGCGTGCCACGCTTGGCGGGACTCGGCCTGCTGCTCGCCGGATCGCTGGCCATCCAACTCGTCTGAGCTCGCACTCGTACGACCCTGACAGAGAAGGCTGTTCCTCTTGGAGACCTACGCCGTTGGGCCCGAACTGCACGCCCTGCCCTCTGCGCTGCCGATACCCGACTCGGGCTTGCAACCGGTCAACGCCTACCTGCTGCGCGGTGAGCAGCCGATGCTGGTGGACGCGGGCATGCCCGTGGACCGGGACGCGTTCGAAGAGGCCCTGTGGTCCCTGGTGGACCCCGCCGATCTGCGGTGGATCGCCATCACTCATGACGACCGGGACCACACCGGGAGCCTGGCGCGGATACTCGACCGCGCTCCTGGCGCCAAGGTCGTCACGAACGGGATATCACTCACCCGACTGTCCGAGGAATTCGAGATCCCGCGTGGGCGGGTCGTGACGGTGAACTCCGGGAGCCGGATGTCGATCGGTGACCGGACCCTCAGCTTCCATCGGCCGCCCACGTTCGACTCACCGGGCACGCTCGCGGTGTTCGACCACGACGCCGGCACGCTTTTCAGCTCGGACAGTTTCGGCACCGTCCTACCTGAAACGGTGCAGCACGTCGGTGACGCCGACGCCAAGGAATTCTTCTAGGGCTTCGATGTCCTGAACCGGGCGATCGCCCCGTGGACGGCCCTCGTCGACGCGGAGATGTTCCTCCGCACGGTCCAGTCGGTGTCCTCCCTCTCCCCGGCCCGGCTGCTGTCCGCCCACGGGCCGACGGTGGAGGGCCGGATGGTCACCTCCCTGATGGAGGCCATGGCCCGCATCCCGTTCCTGCCGGCATGGCTCCCGGGCGCGGACGTCGACCTCGAAGCCGCCTTGGACGCGCACGGTGCCCGGGCCGGCCACTGACTGTCCGAGCACTTGACGCTCAGCCGCCGTTGAGCTCTTGAACCTCAGCAACTGCTGAGCCCTGAACCACCACTCCATCGCTACCCCACTTCCTCGAAAGCCCTCGGAGTCACCGTTGACCACCGCATCCCTGACACCGCCGCCGGGCATCATCACCGTCTTCTCGGACATCTGGTGCTCGTTCGCACACATAGCCATCCACCGTCTGCACGCCACGCGCAAGCGGCTCGGACTCGAAACCCAAGTCAGCTTCGACCTGCGGGCCTTCCCTCTTGAGCTCCTCAACGACGCGCCCAGCCCCCGCCCCGGAACCGACAGCGAGGTGGGCCGGATGGCCAGTCTGGAGCCGGCGGCCGGCTGGCAGCTCTGGCAGGCCAAGGACTGGCTCTACCCCTCCACCATGCTGCCCGCACTGGAGGCGGTCCAGGCCGCCAAGGAGCAGTCCCTCGTGGCGTCCGAACAGCTCGACCTCGGCCTGCGGAAGGCGTTCTGGGCCGAATCGCGGTCCGTCAGTCACCGCAAGGTCATCCTGGACGTGGCCGCGGAGACCGGCGTCGTCGACGTGACGGCGCTGGCGGAGGCCCTGGACGACGGCCGTGCCCGCAGCAACCTCTCCGGCCAGACCGCGGTCGCCCGTACCGAGGCGGTCGGTTGCAGCCCGCACCTGTTCCTGCCCGACGGCAGCGACTGGGCCAACCCCGGGATCGCCGTGCGCTGGGAAGGCCCCTACGGCGTAGGCTTCCCGGTGATCGAATCCGACGACCCGGCGATCTACGAGGGCCTTCTCCTGGCGGCTGCCACGGGCTGATGCTGCTGCCGGAGTTCAGAACTCCCCCTGCGGCCCGGAGTCCATTTCGCCGGAGTGAAGACCAGGCGTCGGATACGGAACTTGGTGAAGGAGACCTTCACCTCTGCCGGGGTCTGACGCCAGTACTCCGGCGCTGCTGGGCGAACCGAGAACTGCCGGATCTGCGTCCTCGCCGCCTACGCCACCGTGCGCGACCACCCTCTGGTCGACCGCGAGTTCTACCTGCCGGGGCCCTGGGCCGAAGACCGTGAGCGCCGTCGCGTCGCCGCGTCGCCGGATCCCCGAAGGGCCGACTCCGGCGATGTCGCCGCGCAGTCCCCCTACGGCATCGACGGGCCTGCTCGAGATCCTCGCCGACAAGACCACCCGATCCGTCAGGCAGAACCCGGCCGCTTCGCCGAATGCGGCGCGAGGCACGCCCCGCCGCACCACCGCTTGCCCCACCGACCCTTGAGCAGGCCGCCGACCACGGCAACACCAACTTTCTGTACCGCTCGGACGAGAAGCCGGCGCTCTTCACCAGACTGTGGCCGTACGGCTTGGACCACGGAGGTGCGGCGCCGGGGCTCCGCAAGATGGACGTTGATGTAGCGGACGAAAATCAGCGGATCGTGGGGGCGTTGGCCTAGTTTTCCCCACCCAGGAGGGAGGTAAGCCCCTGTCGCCACCTGGGACTCACAGCCCCGCCAACTCACACACTCACTCGCCAGCCTGAAGCACTCAGTGCACAGCGTTTGTGGCTGAGTTCCTCAGTTGGCGAGTTACGCCGACTGAAGCGCTTGGAACCGAAGCTGTGCTTCCACCCCCTGGGGAGGCGGCCCAGACATCGCATTCTCCAGGCCGACTAAGCTCCAACGTGCCTGTCTCGCTATGTGACGGGCCGGTGGAGTGGGGACGGGAGACAGGGTCATAGATTCACTCATAACGGCGGTGCGGAGCGGGAACGCGCGGTTGGTGCATGCGTTGCTGAGTGCGGGTGCCGACCCCGACAGCGTGGACGAGCACGGCACTCCCGCGCTGTGCCTGGCGGTGGACGCCTTCGACCTTCCGACCATCGAAGTTCTGATGTCCTTCGCCGGGTTGGACCGTGCGAGCCCCGACGGGCGTACCCCTCTGCTTCGCGCGATCGAGCTGGGCGACCCCGTCATCGTGGAGCGACTCGTCGTCCAGGGAGCCCGTCTGAGTGCCACGGACGCCGAAGGCCGTGACGCCCTGGCCCTGGCCCGGTACTGGCACGAGAAGGATGTCGCGGCCGAGGTGCGCCGCAGAAGCGGCAGGCCGGGACCTGTCGAACGCACGACCATCCGGAACTGGTCCGAATCGACGTGCGAGGAGTTGTCGCTGGGGCATATCAGGGTCAGGACCGGACACACCGCGATCCTCACGGCCCTGGAGCCGCGATACGGCATCGTTGCGTCCTTCGATGAGCTGCTCTCCCGCGCGATGGCCGAGCCGGACGTCGATCACGAGGTGTGGTGGGCGACGACCTGGGCACTCCAGCAGCGTCACGACGCCGCCGTTTGGGACGCGGCCGCCGCCCTTCGTGATCGCTCGAATCCGCTGGCACGGTACTTCGCCGCGCAGGTTCTCCGCGTGATCGTGCTCTTCGACGAGAGCGACGAGGCGCCGTTCGAAGGACCGCTCGTCGATCTGTTTCTGCCCTGGGTTGCAGGCGAACCGGATCCTCGCGTGGCCTGGTCGCTCACGGCCGGACTCACGGATTCCCCGGATCCGCGAGCTGAAGTCGTACTTCCCGAACTCACTCGCCACGCCGACGGCAAAGTCCGGGCGAGGGCGGTCAGCGGGCTTTATCAGGCGATCGAGACGGGCGATCCGGCAGTACTCGACACCGTCATGGAGCGCACAAGGGACGAAGAGCCAGAGGTCCGCCGGACCGCCTGCTACGTCCTCGCCGCCGCGCCGGCACATGCCCAGAAGGCCTCGGACTCGCTCGCTTCCTGCCTCGCCGACACGGATGAAGTCGTGCGAGTGCAGGCGGCGGCGCGGCTCGCGCTGCGCGACGATCCGCGGGGCGACGACATCCTTCGAGGCCTCGACGCCACGGACGAGGACTCCCCCTACCACTGGCTGCTCTACGAGGTGTCCCGGCACCGCCACGGCCATTGAGAACGCTGCGGTGACGGAGCGTTTCACTCGCCGCCATCCACCAACCCAAGAGCCCAGCCCCGACAAATCGACAGCTCACCCGCCAAGTGCACCGCTCAGCCACAGCGCACCTCGACCTGGGGCGGCTCCCAGATCGAACGATCGAAACCCCCGATCGAGGCTCTGACCTGCGGAACGCTCAATCCGTCAGGTCGGACGCTCAACCGCCCGGTAGGACGCTCAGTCACAGCGCTCACCGGCGCCTTCCCCGCAGCTCCGAAGCTAGTAGTGAACGTCAGCGAGGCCCGGTGGTCAGCCGCGTACCGGTGTCCTCGACGCCGAAGCGGAGATCGTCGAACACGGTCACCGTCCTGTTCTCACCGGCGAACACCAGCCGCGCGCGTTCGCGCACGTCCAGCCGGCACTCCAGGTCGGTCGTACGGCCCCGGAAGGCCGACGTGTTGCGCCAGCGGGCACCCTGCCGCACCGGGCCGCTGTCTAGGCTTACGCACGACACCGTGCCAGGGTCCCATTCGGGACGGCCGGTGCAACGATGAACGCACGGGGGCGCGGATCGAGGTGGGCGATGAAGGCTCCTTCCGACAACCGGACCGGGCGTGGTGGCGGGGGCCTGTTCAGCGGGCGTGACAGGGCGGTCATCACGGCGGCGGCGCTGTCCATGCTCCTCGTGCAGATGGACTGGTTCGCGCTCAACCTCACGCTTCCCGTGATCGCCCGGGATTTCGGCGTACCGACCACCGACCTGCAGTGGCTGGTCAGCGGCTACATGTCCACGGCCGACAGCGCACGCTCGTGTGCGGGCTGATCGGGTTCGGCGCCGTATCGGTCTGCGCAAGGGCCTGGCGGTGGAACGCTGCATCGGGGAGGCCGACGCTTTCGCCGAATGGCGCAGGTAGGAAGCGGTGCCGTGCCCCGCGACGAGCGGCGCATCCGTCGAGGAGTTCGTCCGCAAGGCCACCGGCCCCTACTTCCATTGCACGGGCACCTGCCGCATGGGAACCGACGCCGATGCCGTCGTCGCCCCCGGGAATCTTCGCGGACACGGGATCAGCGGACTGCGGGTCGCCGATGCCTCCATGATGCCGTCCATCCCCTCGGCCGACAGCAGCGGGACCGTCTACGCAATCGCCGATCGGGCTGCCGAACTGCTCGACTGAGCCTTCCCCCGCGCCCACGGGCCTTCCACAACGCGCTTCAATTGCATGTTAGTAATCCTTGAAGTTCTTCACATGCATTTGAAGTTAATGATGGGGCTCTATACCTTCGAGACGAAAGCACAGGAAGCACAGCGCAGTTCGGCCCCGACCGGCCTCATCACCCCTCCTCAGACAGGAGCACCACCATGTCCGAAACCCTTCAGACCACTGACAGCGCCACCTCCGACACCGACCTGCTCGAACGCACCGAGGCCGCCGTGCGCGCCGCCGGTGCTGCGCTGCGCGAGCGCTTCGGCGACGTGGTCCGCTACGAGACCCGCGAAGAGCTGATGCAGGCGCTCGCCGTCAACGACGACACGGCCCTCGACATCCTGCGCCCCCGCCTCACGAGCCTTCGCCCCGGGGCGGGTTGGGTGGAGGACGAGCTGGACGGCGGGGCGCTGCCGCCCGGCGAGTGGTGGGTCGTGGACCCGGCCGAAGGCAACGTCAACCACCTGCACGCGCTGCAGGAGTGGGCGGTGACCGCCACCCTGGTGCGGGAGAACCAGCCGGTGCTCACCGTGGTCCACCTGCCGCTCACCGGCGAGACCTACACCGCCCTCAGCGGCGCGGGCGCCCACCTCGACGGCCGGCCGCTGCACGTCTCCGGGACCGCCGACCTCGGCCTCGGCATCGTGGCCACCAGCCAGGCCCGGCCGGACGAAGACGAGAAGGTCGTACGGCGCGTCGGCTCCTCGATCACCGCGATGCTCTTCGACGCGCTCGTCGTCCGCACCTCCGTGCCCGCGACCCTGCACCTGGCGAACGTGGCCGCCGGCCGAATGGACGCCTTCTGGCAGTTCGCCGGCGCCCGCGCGGACCTGCTGCCCGGCGCACTGCTCGTCACCGAGGCCGGCGGACGGATCTCCGACGCCGAGGGCCGCCCCTGGACCCCGCAGAGCGACAGCTTCCTGGCCGCCGCGCCCGGCGTCCATGCCGCGGCCGTCGCCACGCTCTCCCGCTGACCCCGTACACCGCAACCGCAACCGCACCTACGTAAGGACCACATCGCCATGACCCCGATCGCAGTTCTCGGAAACGGCCGCGTCGGCGGCAATTTGGCCGCGGCCCTCACCCGGGCCGGGCACGAGGTGACCGTGGCGGACCGCGCGCCGGGGGCAGCCGCCGACGCCGCCCGGAGGGCCCGGATCGTCATCAACGCCACTCCGGGTGCCGGATCCCTGGAACGTCTCGTAGCCCTGCGCGAAGAGCTGCGCGGCAAGATCCTCGTGGACGTCTCCAACGCCACCACCGACGGCCCGGACGGACTGCCCGCCGACCTCATCCACCCCGGCTCGAGCCTCGCCGAACGGCTCCAGGAAGCACTGCCCGAAACGCACGTCGTCAAGACGCTCAACACCATGCTCTTCCCGGTGATGACCGCGCCGGACACGCTCACCCAGCCGCCGACCGCCTTCCTCTCCGGCGAGGACCCGCAGGCCAAACAGACCGTCCGTGAACTGCTCACCGACCTCGGCTGGCACAAGGAATGGATCACCGACCTCGGCGGGATCCGGACCGCCCGCGCCACGGAGGCCGCGATCCTGTTCGTACCGCACGTCATCCGGACCACCGGATTCACTCCCTTCGCCATCTCGATCGCCCGCTGACCGCCGAGCGCTGCCGGCTGAAAACCAGCGCAGGGTGTTCGCAGTGAACTCGACCGCCCCGCCCGCCGCACCGCAGGGGCTCGACGTCTTTCGGCGTGGGGAGGGACGCAAGTCGGCGACGACTGCTGGCTTTCAGCCCGGACACGATCGGTGACTTCCGGGTCAAGGGCAACGTGGCCAGGGTGCACGGCGCGGCGATCGCCGATCTCCACGGCGCGTCGCCGACCCGGACCGCGGCCGTCCCGGGCGGCGATCAGGACCTGGTTGCAATGTATGTCGTGCGGCGCGGCGCATGGGCTTCTGGGCTGCCCGCCCGGTTGTGGCGACCAGACCGTGTCGGCCGGGCAGTTCCTCGTCCGGCACCTCGGGCCTTCGAGACGACGGCGCATCTCACGGCGAAGTTCCTCGTTCTGCCACCCGGCGAGCTCAAGCCCCTGCTCGGGACCCGAGCCATCACCGGGCCGGCGGACTCGGCCGGAGGCGCTTGCTGACGACCCTCACCGACATGATTCACGCCGCACCGGCCGACCTGGGCCCGGCCGGTGTAGCAGCTGCCCGAGGCGCCCTGGTCGAGCTGACCAAGGCGGTGGCGAAGGGCCGGTTCGACGACGTGGAACCCGGTTGGCTCCCGCGCTCACCCAGGTAGCCAGGGACCTCGCGAACCGTCGGCTCGCCGACCCCGATCCTTCTCCGGCGATGCTCGCCCGCGAACTCAACGTCTCCGTACGTACGCGGCACGGGGCATTCGCCGCGGTGGGTGAGCAGGTGACCACGTACATCCGCCACCGGCGACTGCATGAGGTCCGGCTCACCCTGGTCGCACCGTCAGGGCGCTTGAGTACTCCGGAGCGTGGCGCCATCCTGGCAGTTCGCGGACGCCAGTCACTTCACCCGAGCCTTCAAGAAGCACCACGGTCGCCTTCGACGACGCCGAGATCGACCATTACGCGGCCGAGGGAGGACTTTCGGCGTCTCTCGCCTACCACCGCGACGCTGTGGAGGCAGCGCGTAAGAACCATGCCGCTTTCGAACAGGGGCACTTGACCGTCCCGGTCCTGGGAATCTCCAGCTCCCACGGCTCGATCCCCGACATGGCCGCCTCCGTCGGTCCGTGGGCGGAGAACGCGACCGGCGTCGTCATCCCACGAGCCGGACACTTCATTCCCGACGAGCCGCCCGACGCAACGGTGGACGTGCTGACCGCGTTCATCAAACACGCGCGGGTCGAGCAGTTTGCGACGCGCCGGCCGGTCCGGTGACGTCGGCGAGATCGGCCGGCAGCCCTGCCGGGCTGGGGTTCCACGCGACGGACCTCCCGGCCGACGCGATGACGGCGCGGATCGCGCTGCCCGAGCAGAAACCGGATCCGGACGAGGTGTTCCGGCCGCGGCGGGCGGATGCGGCCGCGGTGATCGGGGCCGGGCTGGAGATGGCCGCCTTGGGCAGGGGACACCGCCAGGTCGCCGCTCACTCGGGTTTCCCTCTCACTGCACGCGCCGCTTTCACCGGGTGTTCGGGGTGGGGCCTGTGGTCAGTCGGCCACGGCCTCGATCAGGGAGTACGGGGCGGCGTCCGCGAGCGGGGTGACCGACACGACGCGCAGGCCCGCCCGGTGGCACGCCTCCTCGAAGTCCGCGCGGGTGCGTTCCCTGCCGCCGACGTTCACCATCATGTTGAGGTCGCTCAGGTAGGTGCCCTCGTCCTGCGCGCCGACGACCTCGGGCAGCACGGGTTCCACGATCAGAACCACACCACCGGGCCGCAGTGCCTGGCGGCAGTGGCGCAGGATCGTGACCGCTTGGGCGTCGGTCCAGTCGTGCAGGATGCTCTTCACGAGGTACGCGTCCGAGCCCTGCGGGACCGCCCGGAAGAAGTCCCCGGCGACGAGTGAGCAGCGGTCCTCCAGTCCGTGCCGTGCCAGTGTCTTCGCAGCCTCTACCAGACCGTCGGCGGTGTCGAAGACCACGCCGGTGAGGGCCGGGTGTGCTTCGAGGACGGCGGTCATAAGGGTGCCGTTGCCTCCACCGACGTCCGTGACCGAGGTGAACCGGCTGAAGTCGAAGGCTCGTGGCAGGGTGGCGGCGGTCTCTGCGGTGGCCTGGCTCATGGCCGTGTTGAAGTCCGCGGAGAGCTCGGGGTGTCGGGCGAGATGGCTGAAGAAGTCCGTGCCGAAGACGGCGTCGAAGGCGATCCCTCCCGTGCGGACGCTGCTCTCCAGGTGCTCCCAGGCGCGCACGATCGCCGGATCGGTGAACATGCGGACGAACGACGCGAGGGAGTCGGGGTGGCCTGGGCCCAGGAGTGCGCCTGCCGGGGTCACCGAGAACGTGTCGGGGGCGTCTTCCGCGAGCAGGCCGAGGGCGGTCAGGGCACGCAGCAGGCGTGTCATGGGCTGGTGCGCGGCCCCGGCTGCGACAGCCACGTCGGCGGCTGTGCGCGGTGCGTCGCCGATCAGGTTCACGATCTCCAGGTGGACCGCCGCGCGCAGGGTGTGCGCGGCCATGGTCCCGAACGCGAGCCGGACGACGAGCTCTCGGCCTGCCGCCGTCTGTGCTGCTCGAACTTCGGTGTTCGTCACGGGCATTGGTTCCTTCCTTCGGGTCGACCGATCGCCGGTCGGCCGGGATGCGGGTGGTCAGGTCTCGGTGGACGTGGTCATGCCGGCCAGTGCGCCGGGCGTGCAACCGGCGAGGGCCTGGATGTCTCGGTGAAGATGGGGCTGGTCGACGTATCCGCACGCCGCGGCGACGTCGCCGGCGCGCTCGCCGGCGAGGAGCGCGCGAGCGGCGTGGTCGAAGCGGACCAACATGGCGGCGCGTTTGGGGGTCAGACCGATCTGGGCGCTGAACCTGGCCCACAGTCGTTTGCGGCTCCATCCGCAGGAGGCGGCCAGGTCGCCGATCCGCACTCGGCCGCGGCCGGCCACGATGGCGTCCCAGGCGGCGGCGACCTCGACGGCCATGGGTGGTGCCCCGGCGGCCCTGCGTCTGAGGAAGCCGTTCGTGAGCGCGAGGCGTTCCTGCCAGGATGCGGTGTCGGCCAACTGCTCGCGCAGCATCCGAGCGTGCCGCCCCCAGAGGTCCTCGAGTCCGGTGACGGAGCCGTCCAACTCGAGCGGGGAAACGCCCAGCACGGCGTAGGCGGCCCGGGGTGACAAGGCCACCTCGACGCATTCGACGCCCTCGCCGCGGATGCGGGCCGGACCTGGCGACAGGGAGGCGACCAGACCGCTCAGTGGCCGGAGCCCGGAGGCACTCTCCACCGTGACCGGGCCGGCTCCGAGCCCGATGACGACGATCACGGCGGGCTGCGGCAGCACCCGCATGTCCAACTCACTGCCCGTACGATCCCGGAACCCGGCCATCCGTACACCGTCGAGAGGGGCTCCGCCCGGGGGGCGAGCCACCTCCCAGCGGTGGTCAGCAGTGCGCTCCGGGGGCGTGTCCCCCGCATCGTCTCTGGGCATGCCTCCAGGCTCGCTGAAGACGCCGGCCGTTGTCTTGGACGAAAATTCCGCGCCGTTCCGCGGTCCTGCCGTGCGGGGGGTGCGGGTGGCCGTGACCCGGCGGCGGGTACTCCCGGTCCGGCTGCTCGGCGACGCGCTAGGTGTATTGACCCGCAGGGTTGTTGACGCGGGTGATGGGTGGGTGTCCGCCGAGTGCGGTGTGGCAGCGGTGGTGGTTGTAGGTGTGGAGGAAGTCTGCCAGGGTTGCGGTCCGCTCGTCGTTCGAGGTGTAGGGCCGTTGGTAGGCCCACTCGTCGAGGAGGGTGCGGTTGAAGCGTTCGACCTTGCCTTTGGTCTGCGGTCGGTAGGCACGGGTGAGGTCGAGGCGGGCAGGCCCATGACGGGGCCGATCCGGGCGGGGCCGAGTTTGCGGTCCTGCCGCAGCTCACACACCCTGGCCTCGATCTCCGAGGGCGTGCGGTGCGGGGTTGCCCGAGGACGGGAGGACCGGTCGGCCAGGCCGGCGTCGCCCTCGGTCCGCCACCGCCGGACCCATTTATGGGCGGTGGCCCGCGATATACCCATCTCGGCGGCCACATGGGCGATCGGGCGGCCCGATGCGACACGTTCGACCAGCAGTCGCCTACCGAAGACGGTCAGCCGGGCATTACGGTGGGACACGAAGACCTCCGTCGTGCAATGGGTTCCTAGACAGCTCCCACCACACCGGAGGTCTTCGCCATGTTCAAGACCTGCCGAGTGTCGACAACGCTCGTGATCAATACAACTAGGCAGTGCCGCCCAACTCCTTGATCTGGAGGCTTGAAGGACTTCGCCGTGCTCGTAGACTTATGACGTGGCATTCATGAGCACCCCGCACTGCTGCTTCGTGTGATCGGAAGAGGCTGAGGGCGATGCCGGACGGCGTCGCCCTCCTTGGTGTGCCTGCTGCGTGAATGACGTCCCGATGCTGCCCGTTCCCGCCTGAGGCAGTGACGCTCTGATCCCGCAGGCACGATCCCCTCCCCTCACCCCTTGCAAGGAGTGCCTCGTGCCCGTGCCGCTTCCCCCTGCCCTCGATCTGTCCCTCGACCTTCTGCGTTGCCCGACGTGCCGAACGCGCCGCCTTCACCCCGACCACGGTGCACTGCGTTGCCCGGTGGGCCACACCTTCGACATCGCCCGCCACGGCTACGCCGGCCTGCTGACGGGCACCCGTGCCACCAGCGGCGACGACGCAGCCATGGTCCAGGCTCGGGACCGGTTCCTGTCCACCGGCATCTACGCGCCCATCCGCGAAGTCGGGGCCCGCCTGGCGGCCCACGCCGTGTCCGAGCAGGGCACGGTGGTGGACGTGGGGTGCGGCACGGGCTACTACCTGGCCGGCGTACTTGACCGGATGCCCGGCGCCCGTGGTCTGGGGCTGGACACATCCGTGCGCGCACTGCGTGCAGCAGCCCGTGCCCACGACCGAGCCGCCGCGGCAGCTTGGGACGTCTTCCGTCCCTTCCCGCTGGCCGACGCGGCGGCCGATGTCGTGCTGGACGTGTTCGCCCCACGCAACCCGGCCGAGTTCCATCGCGTACTGCGCCCGACCGGCCGCCTGATCGTGATCCGGCCCACCGAGCGACACCTGTCCGAGCTGCGCGCCCGGTTGCCTTCGATAGTGGCGATCGACCCGGTCAAGGAACAGCGCCTGCACCAGGTGCTCAACCCGTTCTTCGAGGCTGCCGTTACCGAACAGGTGGAGTACTCGGCGTCCTTGACCAGGCTGGATGCCCTCGACCTGGTGGCGATGACGCCGAGTGCACGCCATGTGAGTCGTGCTGACCTGAACGACGGCGGCGTCCTGCCCGACCAGGTCACCGTCTCCGCGCTGGCCACCGCCTATCAGCCTCGGTGACCACGAGCGGGCGCATGCGCCTGCTGACCGACGAGCAACGGGCACGCTTGGCGCCCTGCCTTCCCCGGAGCGCGGGGAAGGCAGGACGCCCGTTCGCCGACCACCGTCGCATCATCGAAGGGATCATCTACCGATACCGCACGGGCATTCTCGAATCCACGGTGCACGCCGCCCCGTCCTGTCGGTTCGACACCCGGCTGGACGACGTCTCGGGTGGCACCCCTACGCTGTGGAGATGTAGGCAGGCGGACGGCGGACATGTCGACGCGCCAGTGATCAACAGCGTGCTCGGGGGCGTCCTGGCCGTCGTGACCGTCGCGCACGGACGGCAGGGCCTACACCGCCCGGTACCGGGCCGAAGGCCGGCCGTCCTTCGGCCTGTTCGCCATCGCCCTCTGTCTGGCCGTGAACCCTCCGGAGCCGGCAGTACCTGGAGAGCAGCCGATGGAGCCCGGCGAGCCCGCCCCTCCTGATGAGCCACCGTCGTCCCCGGACACGCAGGACGACCGACGGCAGACCGTGGTGGCTGTGTCACCCCCGCAGACGACACAGCTCGTCGTCAGCCGTCCCCGGCCGCGAGTTCGGGCTCTTCGCCCTGGCGGAGTCTCTGGGCGGCGCGGCGCGGCGTAGGGCGTCGGATTCGGTGAACACGATCGCGCTCGCGGGGCATGGCCCAACCGGTGCCGGATCCCGATCCAGCAGCATTGCCCGGCCGCCCGCGGCCGGATCCCCGATCGGAGTGCTCTGCGCCGCCGCCCCGCGCGTCCGGCCGGGGCGACACTCCGTCGCGCCCTAGCGTGGACCCGCAACGATTCGGGCGTACCGCCACCGCGCACCCTCGGAGGCACCTTCACCATGGCCATCAACCGATCCGAGCACCCGGTCGCAAGGGCGTGGTCCAGGTGAACCGGCTGTCCTCCGCGAGGAAGCGTCTGAGGTGGCGATGCCACTCCCGTCCTCCACTGCCTGCCCAAGGCCGGCGCCGGAAACCCGGTGTCCGGACCGGTTCGACCTCCGTTGCACACCACGTGGGACGTACCGGGCCGAGGGCGCCGCGTCGGCGTCCCCGGTTCACGCGCCACAGGTGCACCGTGGTCGATACCGCAGTCGGTCGACTCCGCAGACGTCTCTACGCCACAGGTGGATCAGTACGACGTCCGGACGGAGCTGGCGGGTGAGGGGGACGAAGCCGCCGCCGGAGCTCGCGGACCTTTCCCGGCGGAGACGGCACCTTCTCCTGCTGCGCGCACTGCTTCGGCCGGTACTGACCGCCACGGCCCTTGTGGTGGCCTACTACGTGCTGCCCATGGACCAGCCCTTCAGCGCACGCACGGTCATCACGCTGGTGATCGGTCTGCTCGCCGTGTCCGGACTCGTCGCCTGGCAGACCCGCACAATCACCCGTTCCCCGTATCCCCGGCTGAAAGGCATCGAGGCACTCGCGACCGTCTTCCCGCTGTTCCTCCTGCTCTTCGCAGCGGCCTACTTCCTCATGGCGAGGAGCCAGGCCGACTTCTTCAGTGAGCCGCTCACGCGAACTGATGCCCTGTATTTCACGGTCACCGTGTTCTCCACCGTCGGCTTCGGCGACATCACGCCCAAGACGCAGGGAGCCAGATGCGCCGTGATGGTGCAGATGTTCGGAGGCATGGTCATGCTCGGCGTCGCCGTACGCGTCATCGTCGGTGCCGTCGGCATGGGGCTCAGCAAGCAGGGACAGCCCCCGGCCGGCGGGCACCGAGTGGCCCGCCCACGCCACAGACTCCATCGGAGGAACCGCTCGGTCCGGTCTTCTCTCCGCCAGAAGTAGTGGAAACTCCGTCTCCTCGGATCGTCGGTGAGCCCGCACGACGCCGGCCGTGGCACGTGGTATCGACGCAGCAGACCGATCAGTTGAGCAATCTTGGTAACCAGGATGTCGGCAACCAGGCCGGCGAGCCTACCCGGCAGGCGCCGGTCGCCGTCCTTGACGACGTCCATCGTGACGGCCCGCAGTCCGAGCACCAGCTCGACGACCGCGCGGCAGCCGTTTCGGCCCTCGGCCGCCGGCAGGGTGCCTGCACCCGGGTGCCGCCGCCCCCGGTGTGCGGTCCGTGGGCGGCCCCCGAGCGCGCCGCGGAATCTGCGGTGCGTCGGGGGGCGCGCACGTGTGGCGGTCGGCCGGTACCGGAGAGCCAAGCGCCGAGCGCCGAGCGCCACGACGATGCCAAGGGCGATGGCGGTTCGTCAGTATCGGCGGCGTCGGAGCCGACATCGTGCTCACCGTTCCGCAGGTCGAATGGCGACGAGCACTGCGTCCAGAAGTCGGCCGGCAGTGGGGGAACCGGGTGACTTGGCGCACGTGCGTCCGCGAGCCTGGCGGGTTGGACCGTTGCCTACGCGTCATCGACCGGTAGCGTGCCGGTGGCCGGCGGGCTCGCAGGGGCTGAGTCCATCTGTGTTGCTGCGGAATCCGGCCTCGGGAGCAGACAGAGATCGTGGGCGGCTCGTCGTTCGGGCAGCACTGTCATCTTGGTGAGGGGCGATGATCGTATCGGTGGTGTCGATGCCGGAAGGTGTCGTCGCTCGGACAGCATTGCCCGAGGCCAGGGAGCGTCTGGAAGCACCCGACTTCGTGATCGTCGACATCGACCAGGGAGAAGATTCCTCGTCCGACGAGAAATCACTCGCCCGTCTGCTGGGCATGGATGAGAAAACATGGGGGTGGCTCGGCGGACGAAATGAACCTGTGCGCGCCGACTACCACGCAGGAGTGGTCGGATGTGTCGTGCCGGTGATCGACGGCAGCCAGGTCAAGCAGATCCACGTCTTCGCCGGCGAATCCCACCTCGTCACGATTCACCACGGGCCCGTGGGACTGATCGAGACCTTCACCGCACGGCTGCCGGAGGACCGGCCCTCGGACGGGGCGACGGCGGTCTTCCTCTTTCTGCAGGGTGTGTTGGAAGTCTTTCGCAGGGAGGCAGCTCGAGCACTTCTGGAGGTAGCGGAGGTCGAGGAGGCGATGTTCGAGGGGCGGGCGTCGCAGCACGTCCATCGACTGGCCGACCTGCGACGGCGCGCGGCTCAGCTGCACCGTGGATTCCTTCCCTACGCGGCGATCGCTCAGGAGTTCCTCACCCATCGCAGGATCGCGAATCCTGGCCTGTCGGAGGAGAGGCAAGCGCTGAACCGCATGCATGAGCGCACCGTGCAGCTGGTGATGATGGAGATCGACTCGCTGCGGGACGAAACCCGACGGGCCGCCGACACCTACGCCTCCCTCGTCGCCGACCAGCAGAACCTCGTGATCAACAAACTTGCGATCGCCTCGGTCATCTTCCTGCCGCTGTCCTTCCTGACCGGCTTCTTCGGCATGAACTTCAGCTACCTCAGCAACAACTTGGCCAGCGAGAAGACCTTCCTGTGGCTGGGCATCGGCATGCAAGTCTGCGCCCTGGTCGTCGCCATGTACGTCGTGCTGTACCGGACGCACTGGCACCAACTCCGGGACGGCCGGTCCCACGATGCCGCCGTCCGACCAGCAGACCAAACTTGATCTTGTCGGTCGACGTGATCAGGTGACGCGGCGAGCCGCCGTTCACAAGATCACCTGTTGGCTATGACGACTCGACCGGAGGAGTCGGTACATGCACGTTGCCAGGATTCTCACGATCGTCGGTACAACCGTCGCTCCGACAGCGGTAACCGAGTACGCGACGGAGATCGGCGAGCTGCGGAACGAAGTGGAGGCCGCGGTGAAGAAGGCGGTACGGCATCCGGAGCCGACGCCCGAGTAGCGTGCGGCCCTTCAGTGCCCCTGACCTCACAGTGGTCAGGGGCACTGGCGTGCGCGGTCTAGTTCTGGAGCGGGTTGCCGGGCTTGGGCAGGATGTGTTGGGCGTACGTGATCCAGTCGTCCAGTTCGATACTGGTGGGGATCTTGCTCGGGGGGTGGCCGATCATCGAGTCGCGGCGCTCGACGACGGTCCTGGCCTCGGGCCCGTACAGGGTCTGCCATCGCGTGAGGGCATCCTGGTCGAGGGCGGTGTGCTCGGGGCTGGTGGCGAGGAGTCGTTCGACCTGGCCGGCGAGGCCGAGATACTGGTGGTGGAGCTGGTTGCGCTGGTCTGCTGTCATGGCGGCAGGCTAGGTACTCGGCGGCTGGCCGCGTGTGGGCCGAACGGGTGACGTGCCGTCCGCGGCCGCCGAGGGGCACAGCGCGGCGGCCGCCGCCCCGAGGCGTGGGCCCCGGAGCCGCCGTAGCCGTCAGTACCGCCAGGCAGCGACCACCAGGACGGCGCCGAGCGCCACCCACATGGTCAGTCCCCCAGCAGGCGTCGGCGGTCGCGTTGCCCTTCTCGCTGGAGACGCTGGTACAGCTCGTCGCGGGGGTCGCTCATGGCGCGATCACGCCGCGTTCGGTCCACAGGGCCCTGCAGCCGGTGCAGCGCGCGCACGTGTCGCCCCGCCACCGCTGTACATCTCGATCGTCCCGCCGCACGCGCAGCTGTGCTCAGGCCCGAGTTCTGTCCGCCGGTCGCCATCGGTGTCGAGCGCGGCCTCCGCGCGGCGGAGCGCCTCATGGGCGACGGTCCGGATGTGCCGCTCCTGAATCGTGTTCCCCGCCGACGCGGGCCCCAGCAGGACAGCGCCAAGGCTCCAAAACCAGGCCGCGTAGTGCAGAACCCCGACCGCCAGGGCCACCAGGGCCACCGGGGCCGATGCACCCGCCGACCGAGCGGACTGCTACCGGCGCGCCAACACGGCGGAGAACGCATCCTGTGCGTCTCGTCCCAAGCGAGCACGGCGGAGAGGGTCGGTTCCTGCCGCACCCGACGCCGAACACCGAATAGAACGGATGTCGGACACCGCTTCTACCCATTCTCCGTCCGGGCACTTCCCGGCCCGAATCCGGTTTCCTCTCATGTAACCCGAAGGCCCGAACGGCGGCGCCCAACCCCGCACGCGGACCCCGCGAGGCGGGCCCCGGCGTCGGCGGAGCAGGCTGGAGACCTCCATCGTTATCTGGGGTTGTCAAGAGAACGTACAGGTCAGCGCGGGTTCGGCCGTTCAGGCAAGTGAGTCAGATAGCGCGGTCTGATCGGTGGTCCGGTCTGGTGTGAAGGGTCGGCGGAGGCTTAGGGCGGCGGGCCGTGATGTGGGGTTGCGTGGTCACGGGACGTCCCGGCGTCGGCGGTCCGGGGGTGGGCGGCCGGCGCCGGGGCGTTCGTCATGCCGGCGTGCGGTTACCGGGGGCCGGGGCGGTGGCCGTGGTCGGGCCGGTCGTGGCCCGGCTTCCCGTGGCTTGGGCGGTCGTGGTGCGGGGGCTTGGGCTGCTGCTTCCTGTCGACGGTGGTAGTTGCGGTGCCGGTGCCGGTGCCGGTGGCGCCGCCGCCGGTGACGGTGGCGGTGTTGGTGACCTGCTTCGGCGCGTTGGGGGCGATCCGGACGGTGAGAGTGAGGGGCGGGTAGCCGGCGCCGGGGGCGAGGATGTCGCTGCGGGTGCAGGACAGCGGGATGCGGGTGCAGGTCCATCCGGTGCCGGAGAAGCTGACCGCGGTCAGGCCGGTGGGGAGGGTGTCGGTGAGGGTGACGGTGCTGCCGTCGGTGGGCAGGTCGCCGGTGTTGGTGACGGTGAGGGTGTAGGTGCCCCGCCCGCCCTGGGTGAACGTCCCGCCGGCGGTGAGCTTGATCAGCGTCAGCGCCGGCGCCGGCCGGGGCACGGCCCCGATCGCCACCCCGAACGGGAGGTCGCCGACGGGGACGGTGGCCACGACGGTGTTGGTGGCGGTGTCGATCACGGACACCGTGTCGTCGTTGGCGTTGGTGACGTAGGCGCGGGTGCCGTCCGGCGACACCGCCACCTCTCGAGGCGCATCACCGACGGGGATGGTGGCGACGACCGTGTTCGTCGCCGTGTCGATCACGGACACCGTGTCGCCGCCGGCGTTGATGACGTAGGCGCTGGTGCCGTCCCGCGACACCGCCACCCCCTGGGGCGCATCACCGACGGGGATGGTGGCGACGACCGTGTTCGTCGCCGTGTTGATCACGGACACCGTGTCGCCGCCGAAGTTGGTGACGTAGACGCGGGTGCCGTCCCGCGACACCGCCACCCCGAACGGGAAGTCGCCGACGGGGACGGTGGCGACGACCGTGTTCGTGTTCGCTTTGATCACGGACACCGTGTCGTCGTCGGAATTGGTGACGTAGGCGCGGGTGCCGTTCGGCGACACCGCCACCCCGATGGGCGCATCACCGACGGGGATGGTGGCGACGACCGTGTTCGTCGCCGTGTTGATCACGGACACCGTGTTGGCGCCGAAGTTGGTGACGTAGGCGCGGGTGCCGTTCGGCGACACCGCCACCCCCAGGGGCTCAAGGCCGACGGGGACGGTGGCGACGACCGTGTCGCTCGCGGTGTTGATCACGGACACCGTGGCATCTTCGCGGTTGGTGACGTAGGCGCGGGTACCGGCCGGCGATACAGCCACTCCCCACGGCGCATTGCCGACGGGAACCGTGACCACTACCGCGTTCGTCGCTGTGTCGATCACCGACACCGTGTCATCGTTGAAGTTGGCGACGTAGGCGTAGGTGCCGGGCGGCACGGCCTGGGCGGGTTGCGGGGCCACCATGGGCAGGGCCAGGCCGACCACCAGGACGAGACCTGCCACCAGCGCCCGCAGCATCCCACCCCACCACGAGCGACGCACTCGAAGACCAGGCGGCACCGACGACGGGAGGGCCTCCTGTGCGCCCGCCCCCCTCACGGCTTGACAGATAGTCACAGCAATCCTCCCGACCGGGCTGACAGAACGGGACGGATTATGACAGTTCGCCACATTCGGTATGGCGGGGACACGCGTCCGCCCCGGTCAGGGGCCGGGGCGGACGCGGGGACGTTCGTGCGCCCCACGGAGACCGCACCCACAACGCTTACGCACATGCCGTACGTGCCTGACGATCCCTCGGATGCCCGTAAGGCACGTACGAAACGGCCGCTTGCCCTACATGCCCGCTGCCTCGCCGGCACCCGAGACAACTGCGTGGGTTGCTGTGTATGCGTGCTCCCGGCCGACGGGGGGGGTGGTCCGCGCCGCCATCGCGCGGAGCATTCGCGCGTCACAGGACAGTCACAGCCACCCCGCGCCCACCCTGTCCCGGCCACCATGTCCTGATGCGCACACACCACACCGCTGCTCTCCTGGCGACCACCGCCCTGCTCGCCCTCACAGGCTGCGCCGGCGACCCGGCACCCGCCAAGACCGGCGCCGCCCCAGCCCCGGCCAGCAGCACCCCGCCGAAGGCCGACCCGGTCCGCGCCGGCCTGGAGAAGGCCGTACGCGCTTACTCCGCCGCCTACTTCAAGCCCGACGGCGCCGCCGCCTACGCCACCCTCTCCAAGCGGTGCGCCACGAAGGCTGGTGACGCCGAGCTGTTCGCCGGGATCGTCGACACCGCCGCCAAGGCCTACGGCGCCCAGGAGATCCAGACCCTGACCATCGACCAGCTGGCCGGCGACATGGCCCGCGTGTCCTACACGTACTCCGTGCCCAAGCTGAACCAGACGTCGCAGCCCTGGGCGCGGGAGGGCGGGGCCTGGAAGTACGACGGCTGCTGACCGCCGGCCGCAGCCTCGCCTGACAGGGCGCAGTACAGGCCGGGGCCGCAGCCAGCATCCAGGATGTCGAGACCGTTTACGTCTCCCAGGAGGCCAAGGACGGTGGGCCGGTCGTAGTGAGCGTTGTGGGCGTGCTCCCCGCCGACGCGGGGGTGGAGTGTTCCCCGCCGACGCGGGGGTGGAGTGTTCCCCGCCGACGCGGGGGTGGACCGTCGACGCACATAGCCTCGCCCCTACGGCGTACGACAAGAAGGCCTACGTCAGCCACATCAAGGCCTATCTGAAGCGCGTCTCCGAGACGATGCCGAAAAACGAGCGGCCCGGTTGGCAGCAGCAGGTACAGGACTGGGTCAAGACGGTCGGCGCCGACTTCGACAGCTACACGCTCCACTGGGGCGAGCGTGGATCCCGAGGCGATGGCCGTCCTCCTGAAGACCGGCGAAGACAACAAGACCCCGTTCCTCTACGACTTCCGCCACGGGCTGAGGACCGAGGTCCTCTGACACCACCGTCGCGCGGCCCGTGGCGGCTCCGTGCAGAGCCCCACGGGGCGTAGGAGAGGCACCCGGCAGGCGCCGACACCCGCTGTCAGGTCAACGACGCCCAACCCCCGGTGCTCAGGTACTCAGGTGCGCCAGGAGGGCGGGGTGGTCGGCGAGGGCGCTCTGGAGCAGCTGCCGGGCGAAGGGCGCGTATTGGCCGCTGTCGGCAGCTGTCCAGTCGATCGGGCCGAAGGGCGGCTCGGGGTCGTACTCGATGAACAGCTGCACCATGCGCGCGACGTCGTGGCCGGCGAGACGGCCGACCAGGTGCAGTGCCATGTCGATGCCGGCCGAGACCCCGGCGGCGGTGATGAAGTGCCCGTCCTCGACCCAGCGCTGAGTGACCGGCGTTGCCCCGAAGCGGGCGAGCAGGTCGCGGTACATCCAGTGCGTGGTGGCCCGGCGGCCTTCCAGGAGCCCCGCTGCTGCGAGCAGCAGCGAGCCGGTGCACACCGAGCCGACGACCTGGGACCGCGCCGCGGTACGGCGCAGGTTCTGCAGCAGGCTCTCGTCGGCCATGGCGGCCAGGGTGGGGACGAGGCCGCCGGGCACGATCACTGCGTACGGATCCGCTATCTCATCGAAGGTGTGGCTGGGCACCAGGGACAGCGGGGTGTCGCTCGGCATCGGCTCGATCCTCTCGCCGACCACGATCGTGCGGTAGCCGGGAGCAAGATCGCCCAACGCTGCGAAGACCTGCAAGGGGCCGACGATGTCCAGTGGGGTGAGTCCCGGGTACAACACGAAGGCGATGGTCTTCACCGGGTCGACGGACGGCTTGGACGAAATTTCGGTCATGACATGTCTCCTGAAGTCGGTGGATGACGAATGGCCTGGCAGCGGCTGCTGCCCTGACAAACCTCACGCACCGCCCCCACCACGGATGGAAATCTTCGGATCTTATGTCCATAATCCTGGGATACCTGTCCATCGGACGGAATCGGTACTGTCGTAGGCATGACGACAGCTGTCCCCCACCGTGTGGTGGTCGTGGCCTACGACGATGCGGAACTCGTGGAGATCGCCTGCGTGACAAGCGCCTTCGACGGGGCGAACCGCCTCGGTGCGAGCCCGCCCTACGACGTCCGTCTGGTCACCCCGCAGGGTCACCCGGTGCGCTGCTCATCTGGACTGGTTCTGGCTGCTCAGGCCGCGCTGGAGCGTACGCGCGGCCCCGTCGGCACGCTGCTGGTCGTCGGTGGGCCGGGCCACGCCGCGGCGGCGCAGAACACCCGGCTGGTCGAGCACGTGCGCCGCCTGGCAGCTATCGGCCGCCGGATCGCGTCGGTATGCACGGGCGCGAGTGTGCTGGCGGCGACCGGGCTGCTCGACGGACGGCGTGCCACGACCCACTGGGCATACGCGAGCGACCTCGCGCAGCGCCACCCGGCCGTCAGCGTCGACGCCGCTCCCCTGTACGTCCGCGACGAGAACATCTGCACGTCAGCCGGGGTTACCGGAGCGCTCGACCTCACTCTCGCGTTCGTCGAGGAGGACCACGGCCCGGCCCTCGCCCGGACATTGGCCCGGATGATGGTGACCTACCTCCAACGACCGGGCAATCAGGCCCAGATCAGCATGTTCGTCGACGCGCCGGCCCCGGAGCACCGGACCGTGCGGCAGACCGTCGAACACATCACCGGACACCTCGACAGCAACCTTGCCACCACCGCGCTCGCCGCGTACGCGGGAGTCAGCGGGCGCCATCTGTCCCGGCTGTTCCTTGACCAGCTCGGCCAGACACCGGCCCAGTTCGTACGGGCCGCCCGAGCCGAGGCAGCCTCACACCTCCTCGTCGCCACAGCACTGCCAATGGCCTCGATCGCGAGGCGCTGCGGATTCAGCTCCGCCGAGACAATGAGGCAGGTCTTCCTGGACCACTACGGAACGACGCCCAGCCAGCACCGCACAGTCCACAGCACTCCTCAGCCCACGCCCTGATTCCTCCTGCGGATGGGCCAGAACGCCACCCCGCCGTCGGCTGGTTTCGATTGGAGGGCCTCCCGCAGCCCGCGCCGGACAGGGGTCACCCTGGACGGCCGGGCGCCGTGACGCTGTGACGCCGTGACGCCGTGACGCCGCAAAGACTGCGGGTGTTTGATCTTGATCGCGTCGTCGTCGAGGGCGAGGACGGCGAACTTGGCGGCGGCCTTGACCACCTTGCATCTGGTGGGGAAGATCGGAAAATTCGTCATCCCACCGCAGAACGTCGTCGAGGGCAGGCCCGAGGATCTCAAGGAGCTCGGCGACGGCAAGTACGCGGGCTAGGTGTATTGACCCGCAGGGTTGTTGACGCGGGTGATGGGTGGGTGTCCGCCGAGTGCGGTGTGGCAGCGGTGGTGGTTGTAGGTGTGGAGGAAGTCTGCCAGGGCTGCGGTCCGCTCGTCGTTCGAGGTGTAGGGCCGTTGGTAGGCCCACTCGTCGAGGAGGGTTCGGTTGAAGCGTTCGACCTTGCCGTTGGTCTGCGGTCGGTAGGCACGGGTGAGCTTGCCGGCGGCGCCGAGGTCGGTCAGGACGGCCTTCCGGGCCAGGCCCTTGCGGTAGGCCCACGCGTTGTCGGTGAGGACGCGTTCGATGCGGGTGATGCCTTGTGCGTGGAAGAACACGGCGGCGCGGGCGAGGAAGTCCGCGCAGGTGGCGACCTTCTCGTCGGGGTGGATCTCGCTGTAGGCCAGGCGGCTGTGGTCGTCGACCGCCGAGTGGACGTAGTCGAATCCCACGCCGGACCTGGTCCTGCGGCCGGCTTCGCGGCCCAGGGCCTTGTGGCCGCCGCCGGCGGGTGTCAGTTAACGGCCCGGCCCGGCTGGCCGTGGAGGCCGAAGTTGGCACCCACCGGCCACGGCCGTGGCCGGTGGGTGTGCATCAGTAGATGAGCGAAAGTTCGTCCACTGTCGCAAGGATCACGCTCAAGGCTGCCAGCCACTCGTGCCTGACCCTAATTTCGTTTTGAACCCCACGTTTTACGCGGTGAATGCCACCTGGGTCCTGGGCGCCATCCGTCAGGCGCTGCCTAAAGGTGTCCAGCGCGAGCGGGCGGCTCGGGTTGCCGGTCCGCAGATTCAGCCACACTCTCCGCATCTCTACTGAGCGAGTAGGCGTAAGCCATGGCTGACCCGTGTCGGCAACCTGAGGGCGGAGATCCTGATCAATGGCCTCCCAATGATCCTGGATCTCGTCGAGCCACACGCCCCAATGGCGGCCGCCGATCGTGGCCATCATCTCAGCGAGCGCCTGGTTGTACGCATCAGCAGGGTCCCGGAGCTGGTCGAGCCACTCCAGCAGTGTGAGCGCCGGCGCGTCAGCAGTCCCCGCGCTGGGCTGCCGCAGAGGTGCCTCGGCCATCTCCTGAATGGCCCTGTCCGCTCCGGCTTTGTGGGCACGCAACGTCGTCACGTCTTCTGCGCTGAACACCCGCAGGAGAACCCCCCGAAAGGCTTCGACTTCGCGCTGAGCACGACGGCGAACCTGCCGCCTCTGTAGCGCCTCGGCCTGCGCGTTGCCCAGATGCGAAAGCACTAGAAGAGCGGTGGGAATCCCGAACATCGCGCTAGCCAGACTGGATGTCAGGTTAGTCAAGAAGCCCCGGTCCTCCCACCACCCATGGGCATCGCCGTACACGCCAAGTACTGTTCCGCACACCCCCATCGGCACACAGATATAGGCCACAAAGCGGATGGTCCTTGGTGTGTCAGTCCACCATTGCCTTGCGCGTATCAGCCGGTTGTTTGCCAACGCCTCACCCCCATGATCTTTACCGCAGTCCGTGACGTTATCGGTTCGAGCCGCCACCGAGTGCGTCACGACTACCAAGAAGACCGCCACATTGAGGCTCGCCCGGGCCCGCACACTCGGCAGCCGGCCCCAACTCCACGACCTGAACGGCGCTCGCGCACGCTCCCCACTCGGTTCAGAGCACTCGCTGGACCCATTCTCGACGTACTCACCAGCTGGATCGGGGAGGCCCTCGGCGGCCTGACCGTCGCGGTAGCGCTCTCCCTCTGGACATGGGCCCCGTCGGCGTCGCACCGCCAGCGCCCCTGCCGTGGGCAGCCTGCGGATCTACACCCTGCTCGGGAGCCAGGGAGGCCGACGGCCAGCCGGTCCACCTGCCCTCCAAGCGCCCCGCCAGCAACCCGCCTCACCTGGAACGGCCCCGTAGGCAAGCAGGAGGAGTTCGAGCTGACCAACGGAGTGCTGGTGGACTGCATGTACGCGGCGGAGCGGGTGGCGCTGTGTTGGGCGTGACCCGTCGCTGACACCCGGATGTGGCACGTGAGGAATACCGGACTGCGGAACAGCGCCGCAATGTGCGGCTTTCGCGGTTCACACCTTTTGTCGCGTCGGATAAGGAGAGCTTATCCGACGCGATGTCTCTCACCGCTACGGTTCCGTCATGACGACGACGCCTCGCCCGCGGTTCTCCGTCCGCGCCGGACTCACTGCCGCACCCGAACACGATGGCCCCTTCGAGGACGTGCCCGACCACCTGCGTGATCCCCTGCAGACCTGGGTGGGCCTCGCCTTTACGACTAGTGCCGGCAGCACGAACGAGGCCGAGGCGCTCTCCGTATGCCTGCGCATGCGCATAGCCGCGAGGGACTCCCGGTATGCGGCCACCCTGGCCAGCAGGGAGGGACTCCTGCTGCTCGACGTCATCGACAGCACTCTGGAGTGGCGCCCGGACTCGATGACGTCCCAGGACATCGATACGCTCAGCTACCTACTCGACCAGGGCGGTTCCGCCTACCGGGTCAACGAAGAACGGGACGGGCTCGAGGAGCGCGTCGCCCCGGGTGTGCGCGACGCCGTCCGCCGGACCGTCGCGGACGCGGCGACCGTATCTGCTGCGGGGTCGGCCGCCGACCACCTGGCCACGGCGTGGCAGGCGGCCTACGGGCGCAGCCCGGATCCGGTGCGCGCGTACAGCGAGGCCATCAAGGCGGTGGAGGCCGCGGCGCAGGCCGTCATCGAGCCGAACAACGCCAACGCCACGCTCGGCTCGATGCTCGGCGAGATCAGGAACGCCCGGCACAAGTTCAGCACCGTGCTGTCCACGCCCACGGGCGGCGACCCCATCGCGCCGGTGGAGGCAATGATGCAGGCCCTATGGAAGGGGCAGACCGCACGGCACGGCGGACAGAACGCCACCGTGCTCGAGACTCTCGAAGCAGCCAGAGCGGGAGTCCACCTTGCTGCGGCCTTGGTGCAGTGGTTCGTTTCCGGGGTAGTAACCCGCACCACCTAATTGATTCGTCGCATGCTCGCGAGGGGCGCTTCGAGCTCAAGACCTCGGTGACTGGGCTCGACTCCAGCATCCTCCGTGCCCACCAGCACGCGGCCGGAGCCCGAAAAGGGGGCTCCGAAGCCCGGCCCTCGGCCGGTCCCGGGGCGGGCTGACCAGCAAGATTCACCTGGCTTGCGACGGCTCTGGCCGACCGCTCGCCTTCGTGCTGACGGGCGGGAACACCAACGACTGCACCCAGTTCACCGCCGTGATGGAGGCGATACGGGTGCCGCGGATCGGACATGGCCGACCTCGGACCAGGCCCGACCGTGTCATCGGCGACAAGGGCTACAGTTCGAAGGCGATCCGCGTCTGGCTGCGGCGCCGGGGCATCGCGCACACCATCCCGGAGCGGTCGGACCAGGTCCGCAACCGGGCCCGGCGCGGCAGCCGGGGTGGCCGCCCGCCGGCCTTTGAGAAGCAGGTCTACAAGCACCGCAACGTGGTGGAGCGGTGTTTCAACCGCCTCAAGCAATGGCGCGGGATCGCCACCAGGTACGACAAGACGGCCCAGGCCTACCGAGCAGCCGTCACTCTCGCATCGCTCCTGATGTGGGCGTGACACTTTGACGACAACTCCTAGCCCAGATCTCCCCGTACCTGACCGAGCACATCATGCGTTTCGGCGAGTACTCCACCCACGAACTCGGCATCACCCCGGACGACTACGATGCCCACCTCGACGTCGACTTCAGTACGCTCGGCAAAGACGTGGCGGAGGCCACCCGCTGAGCCGGGCTCAGACATCCCGGCGCCGCACGACAATCACGGCGACGGCTACCGAGACGAGCGCCCAGGCCGCGAGCGCCGTCCAGGAGCCCGTGATCGTAGCCGGATACTCGCCCAGGCTGGTGTTGGAGTCCGGGTTCAGTGCCAGCCGGCCCTCGGCGGCCAGCGGCAGGTGGTTGCCGATCTCCTTCAAGAACCTGTACCTCTCGCCACCGAAGAGCATGGGCAGGATGAAGAGCAGTCCTACGACCGCGACGATCGAGGCCGTGGCGTGTCTCAGGACGGCGCCGAGCGCCATGCCGATGAGCGCGCAGACCGGGATGACCAGAGCGTATGCCGTGACGGCCCGCAGGCAGCCGGGGTCATGGATGGAGAGTCCGACGTGGCGCGAGGCCAGCATCGCGTTGGTGGTGAAGAACGACGTCACGGAGACGATCACACCGAGGGCGAGCGTGATCGCCGTGACAAGGGTCACCTTGGCGGTGATCACCGCGCGCCGGTCGGGGGTGGCGGCGAGCGTGGTGCGGATCATTCCGGTGGCGTACTCGCCGAAGACCGTGATGGCGCCGAAGCTGGCCGCGGCCAGTGCCATGACGTCGGCGGCGATGCTGCCCAGGCCGTGGAACAGCGGGTCGTACTTGTAGGGCGGGAGGCCGGGTAGTGGGGGATGCGGCTGGTCGATGTACGTCAGGTCGGAGTGGACAGCGTTCACGTTGATCGCGATGGCGACCACGGCGCTGAGGGCGAGCACCCAGTAGGTCGACCGTAGGGACCGCATCTTGATCCACTCAGCGGCGAGCAGGTCGACGAACCTGCCCACCGGTTCGGCGGCGCGCTCGGACGGCCGGGTGCCGGAGAACGTCATGGTGCTCATCGGGCTTCTCCTGCGAGGTATTCGACGCTGTCGGCGGTGAGGGACATGAACGCCGACTCCAGGGACGAGGTGTGGGTGGCGAGCTCGTGCAGCACGATGCGGTGCCGGTGGGCGAGGTCGCCGATCCGGGCTGCGGTCAGGCCGGTGACCCGGCCCGCCTGGTCGCTCTCGCGGCGCACCGACGCACCCTCGGCGATCAGCAGGGCCTCCAGGGCCGCCAGGTCGGGCGTGTGCACGGTCACGCCCAAGGAGGCGTTGCGGGCTGAGAAGTCCTCCAGGCTCTCGTCGGCGATCAGCCGGCCCTGGCCGATGACGATGAGCCGGTCGGCGGTGTGCTCCATCTCGGCCATCATGTGACTGGAGACGAACACGGTGCGACCCTCGGACGCCAGACGGCGGAAGAGGCCACGCACCCACAGCACGCCCTCGGGATCCAGACCATTCAGGGGCTCGTCGAACAGGAGCACCGGCGGATCGCCGAGCAGGGCGCCCGCGATGCCCAGACGCTGCTTCATCCCGAGGGAGAACCCTCCGATCCGGCGCCGCGCCGCCTTGGCCAGCCCGACCTCCTGGAGGACCTCGTCCACGCGGGCCGACGGGATGCGGTTGCTGCGGGCCAGGGCCGACAGGTGTGCCTGTGCGCTGCGTCCGCCGTGGACATCCTGGGCGTCCAACAGCGCGCCGACGTGACGCAGTCCGCGCGGGCGGTGCGAGAAGGGAACCCCGCCCACGGTGACGGACCCACTGGTGGGCGCGTTCAGGCCCAGGATCATCCGCAGTGTGGTGGACTTGCCGGCGCCGTTCGGGCCGAGGAAGCCGGTGACCTTGCCCGGTTCCACAGTGAAGGTCAGGTTGTCGACGGCGACGGTGTCGCCGTACCGCTTGGTCAGCCGGGTGGATTCGATCATGGGTCCAAGCTGCCGGGGAGAGCAAGGAGCCGACATCGGCTGGTGGTTCACACCTGTGAGCCCTGCTGGTAGCCCGGGGGATTACGCCCGTGGGCCAATGCCCCGGTGAGAGCGCGTCGATAGGATCGGCCGATGATCGCCACTCCCCATCCACCCCTACTCAAACGCGTGCCACCGGGTGTGTGGGTGGCGGCCTTCTGGTCGACCCTCATCCTGCTACGCACGTTCCAGCGGCCGGACGAACTGCAGCGTCTGCTCCGGTACAACGGCAACATCGAGGACGCACCGCTCCTGGTCACCGCCGTCGTCACGACCCTGGGCGCGTCGCTCCTGGTCCGCGCGCCGCTGGCGGCCGTGGCCATCGCGCTCGCGGGCGCCGTGTTCACGCTCGGGATGCCCGTGCGGGCGACGCCGGTCGTGCTCTTCCTGCTGGCCGACGCGGCCGTGGGCTACACCGCGGCGACCCGCTCACGGCGGGTCTCGGTCCTCGCCGCCGTGCTCCCGGTCGGCGTCCTGGCCGTGTACACGGTCTGGCGTCTGGGACGCGGGTACTTCTTCAACCTCTCGGTGCCGGCCGCCCTCGCGTCGACCGTCGTCATCGCCTGGCTGATCGGCAACACGATCCATCAGAACCGGGCACACGCGGACACGGTACGCGCCCAAGCCACGCAGCAGGCGGTCACGGCCGAGCGGCTGCGGATCGCCCGGGAGCTGCACGACATGGTCGCCCACAACATCGGCATCATCGCCATCCAGGCCGGCGTGGGCAGCCTGGTCATGGACACCCAGCCCGCCGAGACGCGTAACGCGCTGGATGCCATCGAGGCCACCAGCAGAGAAACCCTCGCCGGCCTGCGGCGGATGCTCGGCGCACTGCGCCGCAGTGACCCGGAGTCCGCGCCGCTGGATCCGCTCCCTGGTCTGGCCGCCATCGGTCAGCTGGTCGGGAAGACCGCGGCCGCCGGGGTCCGGGTCGACGTCCGGTGGCGGGGGGAACGTCGCGACCTGCCCTCCGACGTCGACCTGGCGGCCTTCCGCATCGTCCAAGAGGCGGTTACCAACGTCGTGCGGCATTCCGGCACCCGGGACTGCAGCGTCACGATCGACTACCGCCCCGACGAACTGGCCGTCGATATCGTCGACCTCGGCTCGGGCGGCACCGTCGCAGAATCTGGATACGGCATCGCCGGAATGCGCGAACGGGTCAGTCTGCTGCACGGCGAGTTCGACGCCGGGCCGCGTCCTGAAGGCGGCTTCCGTGTGGCAGCTCGGCTTCCGGTGCCTGTGGAGGCAGGCCGGTGATCCGTGTCGTTCTGGTCGACGACCAGCCCCTGATCCGTTCCGGCCTGCGCGTCCTCATCGCCGACATCCCCGACCTGGAGGTAGCAGGGGAGGCCGGGAACGGTGCCGAGGCGGTGGAACTGGTCCAACAGCTACGGCCGGACGTCGCCATCATGGACATCCGCATGCCCGGCATGGATGGCATCGAGGCCACCCGCCGGATCAACGCGGATCCGGAGGCGAAGACCCGCGTACTCGTCCTCACCACTTTCGACGAAGACGAGTACGTCTATGGCGCGCTTCGTGCCGGAGCGAGCGGCTTCCTCGTCAAGGACATGCCGCTGAAGACCATCCTCGACGGGATCAGGGTCGTCGCCGCCGGAGATGCCCTCATCGCTCCGAGCGTCACCCGCCGTCTCATCGAGGAGTTCGCGGCACGGCCCGAACCCGCCGCCACTACCCGCCGGGCCGTGGTCGACGGCATCACCGACCGGGAACGCGAGGTCCTGACCCTCGTCGGCCGCGGCCTGTCCAACACCGAGATCGCCGAAGAGCTGACCATCAGCGTGGCCACCGCCAAAGCCCACCTCGCACGGCTCTTCACCAAACTCGACGCACGCGACCGGGTACACCTCGTCATCCTCGCCTACGAGATCGGCCTGGTCGCGCCCCCACGGTGAGGTTCACCGGCGGATGATCAGGCCGCCGACGGACCATCCGCAGCAGCAATGAAGATCGCGATAGCAGCTGGCTTCGCTCTCCACGCTTCAGAAAACCAACGTTTATTGAAGATTGCCGGGCGGGCCGCCAAGACGCCTCCAGAGCCTTCAAAAACCAAGGCCGTTCAACAACACCCGACCACCGTTTTCTGACAGGATTCCGGGCGCGAGCACGCCACTTGAACCTGACGCTTTCGAACTTCTGGTCGCCGAGCCCGCCGTACGCACCGAGATCCGCATCGGATACGCACGGGTGTCCACCGGCGGACAGAAGCTCGACCGCCAGCTCGACGCCCTCACCGCGGTCGGCTGCCGCCGGATCTTCGCCGACAAGAAGTCCGGGAAGAACGACCTGCGGCCCGAGCTGAAGGCGTGCCACGCCTTCCTCGCCGCCGGCGACACCCTGGTGGTGCCCGCCCTCGACCGCTACGGCCGTTCGTTGCAGGACCTGATCACGATGGTCGGCGAGCTGCGCAAGCGGGAGATCGGTTTCGCCTCGCTGCACGAGCGGCTCGACACCACCACCCCCGGCGGCCGGCTGGTGTTCCACGTCTTCGCCGCGCTGGCGGAGTTCATCCGTGAGCTGGTCGTCTCCGGCACCCGCGAGGGCCTGGCCGCCGCCCGTGCCCGGGGGAAGGTCGGCGGCCGGCCCAGCGTCGTCAATGCGGACATCATCCGGGCTGCCCGCGACATGCTGCCCAACCCCGACCACTCGATCACCTCGATCGCCAAGCTCCTCGGGGTCAGCCCCGGCACGCTCTACAACCACATCCCGGACCTGCAGAAGCTGAGGGCCAGCCGCATTCCGGCCCAGCTCGAAGCGGGCAGCCGATGATCCCCGGCGAGCACCAGCTCAAGAGCGGGCCCTCTCCTGCTCGGCGCGGACGAGCCCGGCCTGTCTGAGCCCTTCGGAGCCTGGACCGATCAGGACGGCCAGGAAGACGAGCACGACCCGGCCGAGGACGCTTTCGTCGAACCGCACTGCTGATTCGCCAAGATCATCCCACTGCCCCTTTGGGCTCACCTTGGTTGGACCCCAACAGCAGGCGGCCGGCTGACCGGTGTCTGCGCTGATCGAAAAGACCCACAGCTACACCGGATAGCCGATCTGAGCAATTTCCTCGGCGAGGTCCTCAAGCCGAACTGCGGGGTTCAAGGCCGAGACGATGTCTTGCGTCAGCGGCTTGAGGTCATAGACGTGCTGGACTACTTCCAGGGCCGGCGCCACCTCGTAGTACTCCTCGGCGAACTCCAGATAGGCCTCAGCCCTGCCCTCCAGCAAGAGCCCGAACAGCCACTCAGCACCGTCTGCGTCACCCTCGTCCTGATCCGGGACCTGAACGTTGCCGCACTTCCACTCGGAGTCCGTGCGCTCACGCCACAAGCACACGGTGGCCCGCTGAACGCCGTTGTGGTCGAGGAACGCGACCTCCTGGGCGAAGGGCCGGAAGGCCTGCGGAAGCGAGTCGAACAGACCTGGCCACGGCGCCGGGGGCGACACCCGGTAGGCGTTGATCGGCGACTCGTGGTAGGTCGCCTGGGCATAGATTCCAGACTCCGAGAAGACGACGACGTAGTCATTGCCGCTTCCGTCCTTCATCGACGCCAACTCCTCAGACGGCGCCCACTGCGTGTCATACGAGTAGTACCGAAATTCCCACTCCGGACTCAAGACAGCGTCCAACATCGCCATTGCCTGCGAGCGGGCACGGACGATCTCAGGGGCAGGCAGCCGCTCGATCACTTCATAGACAGTCACAGGGGCAATACAAGCGCAAGCCACTGACACCGCCGCCAGCGCCCCCGACCCGGCCACGGCGGTCTCGGTTCTCGGCAACATTCGCCGGCCCACCCACCGTCAACTGCTCTCCGAGCCCGGCAACAAACGCTCTCAGCTCATACCTACGCAGCCATCGGCGCGCTTTCCCTTGACACGCACTCTCGACAACAGAGTCGCTATGCCGCCCGCCCCTAGGGTGCAGCCATGACCCGCCAACCTCGCAGAAGGTCACACCTTCGCAGGAATTCACGTCTTGGCAGCCACCCAACGCCAAGGCCTGAGCACGAGTGTCCGCACCTGCTCGCTCCCCCACCCCCAGAGGATCAACGGAAAGAACTACTCATCTCATCATCGACCTGCACCGTGCCGGGACCGGCCTTTTCCATGATCGCGGCGTACGTCTTCTCGCCCCGCCACTTCTCCGTGCCGGTGGCCAGGTCGACGCCGACCGGGAACGGGGTGAGGGGCTCGCCGTCCAGAAGGCCGGTGGCCATCCCGGTGCCCACCGCGACGGTCTTCAGTCCGGAATGGGTCCAGCGCAGGGTGTGCGAGGCGGTGTCGATCCCGTACGACACGGAGTCGTCTCCGGCGACCACGGTGACCACCGCCGTGCCGTCCTGCGCTCCGACGACCGCCACCGTGGCCTTGGCCGAAGCCACCGTGGCCTTGGTGGAGCGGAGCGCCCACTCGGGCAGCTTGATCGTCGTCCGCCAGGCAGCCTTGTACGGGGCCGTCGTGCCGACGGCAACGAGCTCGACGGCCCCGCCCGCCGCGTACGTGCCCGAGGCGGGCGTCGTCGTCAGGAACGGGACCAACATCTCCGTCCCGGCCAGGACCGGCGGCAGCGTGTAGCCCTCGGCATCGCTGCGCAGCGCTTCGCCCTGGGCCGTCTCCTCGCCCACGATGCGGCCGGTGGCGAGGTCGACCACCTGCACTCCGGTGGGGGACGCCACGAAGGCCTGCGCGTCGTGCAGCAGGACGGGCGGCTCCGTACCGCCGCCGCGGACCTGCCCCACCAGGTTGGTCCGGCCCTTCGTCGCCGCTTCGGGCAGTGCCAACTTGCCGCGGGCGTCGAACCAGGACGGGGGGTCGTGCGCCACCAACGTCGGTACGGACGGTACCGGTGCACTTGCCGCCGACGGGGCCGTGGTGCCCGGCTTGGCGTCATCGGCGGCCGGACCGCACCCGGCGACCAGACAGGCGGTCAGGGACAGGACGAGCACCAACGGCCGCACAGGAAGCCGCACATGGACCTCACTGGCAGTCGAGCAGACGGGTGATGATCACGGAACGCGCCACACGTCGCGAGCCCGACACGACTGGGTGATCCGCCCGGAGACGGCCGAGGCCGGTGTCAGGGGTCGGCGCGGATCCGGTCGCACGGTCGCCGGTGATGGTCAGCAGCTGCCGGTGGTCACCGGCGACGAATTCCCGAACACCGCACGCGGCACCGAGTCCGAGCGGACGGTGGCGGACGCCTTCCGATCGACGATCGGAGTGCCCGTGGCGGGGCGGCCCTCTGCCGGGTGGGGTGGTAGATCAGTGGTGGAGGCCGGTGGTCCCGGGGGCCTGCAGTTGCCTTGGAGCTGCGGGGATCATTGCCCCGTCTGTGACGGAGTGGAGGCGCGGGCCAGCGGGTCAGGCACGCTCCGTACCATCCATAGGTGATCAACCCGTTCTTCCACACACCCGGACGCCGCTTCATCACCCTGGCCATGCTGGCTGCCGTTGTCGCCTTCGGGTGGTACGCCGTTCAGCCGGTCTATCCGCGATGCACGATCCACTCAGCGGTCGGCTCGGGGGCCCTCGTGTCCGCTGGCACCTCGGCGGAAGAGATGGAAGCCATAGCCAGGCAGGCTTACGAGGATGCCTTGGCCGACGGCGCGTGCGGACCATCACGCGCCCGATTCCGAGACTGGATTGGCTGACCTGATCCCGCAGCCCCGACGAGCTGCGGCCCTTGGCGCCGTCGTGGAGGGCCTCGGGCTGCCAGAGGCCGCCACTACCCTCGCCAAGTCCCGAGCCGAGGGACCGACCGTCATTCTCGGTCCCTCGGCACCTAATCCGTAGGCGGTGACGGGGCTCGGGTTCCCCTGAGTACCGGTCTTCCGGCTCGGCGGTTGCTCCTCGGCTTCGTGGTCTGGTTGTGGGCCCAGCGGCCGGGTTGGACCGGGTCCTCAGGACGGGCCAGCGGTTCGGCTTCTTGATCGCACGGGGGCACTCCCGGCCGCGCCGGGCCGGGAGGAGGCGTGCACGCGCCTGCCGGCCGTCCAGCCGCAGCCCCTGAAGGCGTGCGCGGACTCCGCCGGCCTGCCGCGCCCAACCGGGTAGCCCACCCTGCAGTGCGACGCCCGGCCCTGCCGAAGGGCACGGTTGCGGAAGCGGCCTGCGCGGCCGCGTGCCGGACGATCGTCCGGCGAAGGTCCGGCGGAGAGGGGCTCCGGGTCGTTCGCCGCTCCAGCGCCGCTGGAGGCTTCAGCCTCTGGCGGTCGGCCGTGGCGCGTAGGGCAGCGTCGCGGGCCGGGGAAGAGCCAGCCGCGCGGAGCGCGTCCCCCACACACTCCCGTCCCTACACACCTGACCAGTACGAACACCCGAACACCCTCCCACGCCCCACCGACAACAGCACGGCCCCGCACCCCTACGGGCACGCCGGCGAGAAACCTAGGGGAAGAACGGCGCCGGGTACGTCTTCCACCCTGACGTCACCTCCGACTGGCAGCTGTTCCAGCAACTGACCGCCACCGGCTTGGCCGCAGGCCCGCAGCACGGACTCGCTGATCTGGAAGACGCGATGGCGCTGGTGCGGGGCAGGCCGTTCGACGGCCGGACCCTGCCTTGGGCCGAACCAGTGATCCAGGAAATGCTGTCCCGAATCACCGACACCGCCCACACCCTCGCCCGCCGGCACACCGACGGCGACACCTCTGACCTCGACGCCGCCCGCCGGACCGTCCTGCAGGCACTCGACATCGAGGAGACCTGCGAGGTCCTCTACCGCGACCTCCTCCACATCGAATGGGCGGCAGGAAACCCGGCAGTAGTCCGCCGCACCGTCGCACGACTTCAGCAGATGGCCCGAACGTACGACATCACCCTGCACACCCTCACCGAAACCACCATCAACCTGGTCCTCTCCGACCAGCCCACCGGGTCACCGAGGTCCGCTGACCCGAGCTCCTCCTGACCGCGACGTCTGTGCCGCCGTGCGGTCGTCGGGGCAGGGCCTGCCCTGACGACCGCACGGGAACCGCCAGTGGGACCCGGAACGGGACCTTCACCTGCAACCGCTGCCCCACCGCTCGCTGCTCGGTCTCACAGGAGAAGCCGCACACCGCTACGCGGACGGGTGGATGGTCTCCATCACCGACATCACCACACTTGCGCACGCGCTTCACGACACGTACGGGACGGGGACCTGACTTCAGCGACGCGTCCTACCCGTAGAGCATTCCTATCCAGTGCCCAAAGGCCGCTTAGACCACTAGCGATGTGACGTTCGACGACTGCGGACTCCGGTCAGAGTCAGGGTCAGCGATCACCGCATCGCGGTCGCGGTCGCGGTCGGCGAGGGTGCCTTGGCGGGTGCAGGCCGGTGGTCGGCGTGGGCTCGACGTAGGCTGTCGGGGCCGCGGAGGGCAGGTAGCGCAGAGGTCGTCGCACCTTCTTGCCAAGAGGGATGACGCCGGTTCGAATCCGGCCCAGCCCTCCGCGTGCTTTCAGTCGGCCACGCGGAACGGATAAGGCAAGCGGCCCGGCCTGCCTCCGGGTTCTGCCGAGTCTCGCGCAGACAGTCCGTCGTAGGTCAGCCGCCCTGAGGTCGCCGGGCACGCCTTCGCGGGGAGGCGGGCTCGGCCGCGCCACCTTCAGATGCGCCGCAGGTGTTCCGTGAACAGGGCGCGGGCCTTCTCGACGTCCTCGGGCGAGGCCGCGCCGCGCTTCGGGAGTACGAAGAAGTAGCCCATGCTGCCGGTGAGCACGAACAGTTCCGCGGTCTCGAACCACCAGGGATGACCGCGCCACTCGTCGGTCTCGCCCTGATCGCCGTCGGCGGCGCCGCGCGTGCGCATACCGTCGTCCGTCAGCGTGGTGCGGATGGTGCCGAGGGCGGCATCGTTCTCGTACAGCTCCTTCATCCGAAACCTGCGGTGCCACTGCCGGACGCCGAGCGAGGCGATGACGACGGTGACTCCCACGAGGACGACTCCGCCCCAGCCCAGGTGCCACACCCACACACGCAGCAGCCCGGCCGCGGCCGCGATCAGCGCGGGCAGCCAGAGCATCGCGGTGCGCCCCGGCCAGGTCCCCAAGGTGAACCGGCGCAGGGCCGCGTCGTAGTCCGGGGCCTGCGCGGCGTACTCGAAGTGGGCGGTGCGCAAGGCCGTGGTTCCGGCCTCCCCGGCTTGATCCGTGTTCATGACAGCGGAGGGTACGACACGCTCCCGCGGACGACTCCGCGGGCCCCGGCCGGTGCCACAGCGGTCGCCCACACGCGGACGGCCGGGTCCTCGGGTGTGGGCCGCCGTCGTGCCGGTGAAGTCCGGAAAATCGGAGGCGTCGCTGCCCGCGCGTCTCGTACCCTCCCCCGCACCGACCCATCGATATCAGCAAGGATTCTGTGAATCACTCCGATCTCCTCACCAAGGCCCCCTCGCTCGCGGCCGGCATGGCGGCCGCCGATCACAGCCCGGACGTCCAGCTGTCCCAGACTCGCCACCGCGCCGCGCTCGTGGCCGGCTGGCACATCGCACCGGGCTCGACCGTCCTCGAACTGGGCTGCGGTCAGGGCGACATGACCGCCGTCCTCGCAGAGGCGGTCGGGCCCGAAGGGCACGTGGTGGCCGTCGACGTGGCCGCACCCTCCTACGGGGCGCCGGTCACGATCGGAGAATCGGCAGCCCGGCTCGCGGCGGGCCCGCTCGGGGCCCGCATCGACTTCCGCTTCGGCACCGACGTCCTCGACCCGTCGGTCGACTTCCCGGAAAGCACCTTCGACCATGTGGTGCTCGCACATTGCTCCTGGTACTTCGCATCGCTCGGCCAACTGCGGGACACACTGGCCCGGGTACGGCCGTGGGCGCGGCGACTCTGTTTCACCGAATGGGACTTGACGCCTGCCTCGGACGACCAGCTGGCGCACCTGCTCGCCGTACTGATCCAGGGACAGATCGAGGCGGCAGGGTCGCGTGGCCAGGGCAACGTCCGCACGCCTTTCTCCCGTGAGAGCCTGCTGCGGCTCCTGGCCGAGGCCGGCTGGACGGCCGACGCCGGCGAGCCGGTCGATACCGGAGAACTTCAGGACGGCGACTGGGAAATCGCTGCTTGCCTCGATCTGATCGGAAGCCATCAGCCTCTGGCCGCGCTGCCCGAGCCGGTGCGACAGCTCGTCCTGAGCCAGGCCGACGTTCTCCGGGCCGTTGCCAAGCCGCGCGGCAACCGCGCGCTCGCCGCGTATTCGGTCACCGCGCGCCGCCATACGACCCCGGCGGCCGGCCCGGTCGAAGGTCGGTGAGATCGGACTCGGACCCGTTCTCGGCCTCCCGCACACGCGGGCGCTGCCGGCCCGGGTGACGTCACGCCGTCGTACGCCTCCGTACGTCCCGTGTCGGGCGTTCAGGCCTGGGGGCCGTGCCAGTCCAGGCACAGGACTGTGGCGTCGTCCCGTGGCGGACGGCCCTGGTAGGCGTCGCTGACCGCTGCGACCAGGGTGCGGACGACCTCGCGCGGGTGCTCGGCGGCGGTCTTGCGCAGGAGGCCCGGGAGATCGACCTCTTCGGCTTCGCGATCCTGCATGCCGTCGGTGTGGAGCAGAAGTCGGTCGCCGGGGCGCAGGTCGAGATGTTGGATCCGGTAGGCGCCTTGCCGGCTGAAGCCGAAGGGCATGTCCACCGCCAGTCGCAGTTCCTCGACGGCGCCGCCGCGCAGGAGCAGGGGCCGGGGGTGGCCGGCATTGACGAGCTGGGCGCTGCAACCGTCGAGGGTGATGCGCAGGAGCTGGCCGGTGGCGAAGGTGCTCGGGCCGTGGTCGAGGAGGGCCTGGTGGGTTCGGCGGGCCTGCTCGGCGAGGTCTTCGCCGGCGCGGCGGGCGCCGCGGGAGGCGTTGACCAGGAGGGTGGCCATGAGCGAGGCGTTGACGTCGTGGCCCATGGCGTCGGTGATGGACAGGTGCAGTGTGTCGTGGTCGAGGCTGTAGTCGTAGGTGTCTCCGGCGATGTCGGAGGCGGGGACCAGAGCTCCGGCAAGGCTGAACTGGGGGGCTTCGCAGGAAGAGGCGGAGGGGAGGAGCTGGCGCTGGATCTCCGCCGCCAGGCTGACCGCGGTGGTGCGGTTGCCCCAGTGGTAGAGGTCGGTGAAGCGGCGGTCGGTGACGATGATGTACGCCAGCGCGTGCGCGGCTTCCTCGACCTGTGAAAGTACGTCCGGAGTGACACCTTCGAGGAAGAGTTCCAGGACGCCGATGGTGTCACCGCGGTTGGTGACAGGGGCCAACACCCGCTGCCCATGGCCGACATCGGCAGCCGCGAGGACAGGTCTTTGGGTACGTAGGACCTCGTCGTAGGCGCTGCTGCGGGCGAGCGGGACGTGTTCGAGGCGATCATGGGTGGACGTGGCCCCGGTGTCGTTGACCCGCAGCAGACGACGTCCGACGACATCGACGAAGAGGAAGGACACATACTTCGCCGCGAACCGGTCGCGTAGGTTCCGCGCCACGACATCGAGAGAATCCACCGGGGCGGCAGCATCCGCCGCCGCCAGTACGTCAGCCAGTCCGAGCCGCTCGCGCGCCACATTTACCTCCCAGGGTCACCGGAACACCTGCCCGCAAAATCACGCGATCATCCGCACCCGTCCAGCGCCGCAGAGGCGTCCCAGGGGCGTCCCAGGGGCGTGAGTGGCGTGTGGATCAGCTCAGGCGCACGACGGCCTCGATGATCTTTCCGTCGGGACGCGGGGTGATGCTGATGTGTTCGCTCAGGCGCTGGATGAGAGGCCAGCCATGGCCGCCGGGCAGGTCGGGGCTGTGGGGGCGAACGAAGGGGGCACGCGGGCTGGCGTCGCCGACGGACAGGTGTAACGCGTTGTCCGTGACGGCCGGGAGGAACAGGGTCAGGCCGCCGCCGTGTCGGATCGCGTTGGTGATGAGTTCCGTGGTGACGATGAGTGCGTCTGCTGCGATGACGCTGTCGAGGCTGACACCGACGCGCAGAAGAAGCTCCCCGACGCGGCGGCGGGCCCCGGCCGCCGAGGCGTCGATCGGCCGGCCACCGGTGGGTGGGCGGCCGAACCCGGGGGTGTTGTCGGCTGCGGGCAGGTCCTCCATAGGAGGATCTCCTGCCCGCACCCCGGATCCTCATGCCATGGCAGGTCCAAGCAGCCGTGGCTACATGATCAGCAGGCCGGCGCACACCCCCTGATTCGGGGGGTGTGGGGTGCGCAGGTGGCCCGCACCTCGACGGTGGGCCCACCCTTGCTGATGCCCCGCGGCCACGGCTGCGCGGTCACGGAGTCCGGCCCCGGCGTGGAACCGGGACCGGACCATGGGTGCGATGGCCGCGGGCCGCGCCGTACGGAGTCCAGAGGTTGGGCTGTAGGCGCTTCGCGCAGGCCGGGCACGAAGTCCGGATCCCGCCGCTTCCGCACCCGGACGCTTCACCCGGCCGGCACGGTCCGCCCGGGGCGACCACCGGCGCCGGGCACGCTCGTCGATGACCTGGCCATGTCGCGGTGCGTCAGTGCTCGCAGGACTGCCGGACGCGGCGCAGCTCGGTCCGCAGCACGGGGGTGCCGTCGACGGGCGCCGGCTCCTCGGCGGTCGGCTCGATGCCGCCGGCGGCGACCTTGTCGAGTGTCGTCAGACCGTCGGCGCCCACCGTGCCGAACACCGTGTAGTTCGGTCGCAGTGCGGAGTCGCCGTAGACGACGAAGAACTGTGAACCGTTCGTGTCCGGACCGGCGTTGGCCATCGCCAGCAGGCCGCGCCCGTAGAGGCGGCGCGCGCCGGTCGGATCGGTCGGTGCCGGCGGCAGGTCCACCGGCAGCTCGTCCTTGTACTTGTACCCGGGCCCGCCCTCCCCGGTACCGGTCGGGTCACCGCACTGCAGGACCTGCAGCGTCGGATACGCCGTCAGACGGTGGCACACCGTGCGGTCGTAGAACCCGTGCCGTGCCAGGTGCAGGAAACTCTGGACCGTGCACGGCGCCTTGGCCCGGTCCAAGTGCAGCGGGAGAGGGCCCTGGCTGGTCGGAACAGCCATGTCGACCGTGCCCCGAGCGGGGGTGCGCCGCGGATCGGGCGGCAGCGGAACCCGGCGCGCCGGCGGCTCGTCCGGGGTCTGTGTGTACTGGCAAGGGCCGTGCGTGGTCCGCGGCGGAGCGCCGTCGGAGGCGGTGGCGACACTCCCCCCGGACACGACTAACGCCACGGCCGCGAATGCGCTGATCAGTGCTCGTTTCATCCTGCACGCCCTCCCGATGATCGCCAGGTTTTGAAGCGGTCGCAGTCTAGGGCGTGGCGTGGTCGGCGGGAGTGGGACTTCCGGCCGATCAGTGGCCACATCCCGGTCACACGGCGGGGCGCCACCCGGCCCCGGGTCTTCACTCTCCGCTCTATCGCGAGCACGCTCCGTGCGTCATAGTGAAGCCAAGGGGAGCCCGAATGTGGGGGGTTGGTTCATGATCGAGCAGGCGTACGTCCAAGCCGACGACGAGACCGCACCGACGGTCAAGAACATCAGGGAGCGCATCTCGACGGCGGTGGACGCGACGACGGGCACCGCCCTCGAACGCCTCAAGTGCTGGCTGCAGATGCCGGTCGATTCCACGTTCGCGAAAATGTCGGACAGCGACTGCCAGGTGCGCGCCAAGAGGATCGGCGGTCTGCTGAGCCCCGGGGAGGGCGGGCTGTACGAGCCCAGCGACCTGTCTGTGGCGATCGGCGTCCCGGCCAAGTGGACCGCCATCGACAAGGCCGTGAAGGCCGAGCGCGCCGTGTACGTCAACGGTTCGACCGGACACGTGGGCGGGGCGCAGAGCAAGTTCAACAACGAGCGCAACGCCGGATTCCATGTGATCGTCTTCCTGGCCGTCGGGCAGGAGTCCGAAGGACGCGGCTACTACCTGGGCTTCGACCCGGACGTCAGCGCCACTACGGAGTCTCGGGCGGCGTGGAAGGCGTTGGTCACCGGCGACCCCGAGACGAAGCCGCAGGACTTCACCGCCACGAAGAGCCTGGAGGTCATCAAATCGATGATCCTCGGCAGCTCGGAAGGGGGCTTCGGCCCGCTGGTCCGCAAGTACTACGTCGACACCGGCAAGGCCTTCCCCAAGATCATTCGCGCCTGAGCACCCACCCGCCGGTGCCCCGCCCTCACGTGTGGGCCGACAGCCGTCCGGCGGCCCGGTCCCGGGACCGGGAATCAGGCCGCGGCGAGCTCCCGCTCGCGGTCCGGTGTCGTGACCTTGGGCTTCTTGTTCGGCAGCGAGAGCCGGAAGACCTTGTGCCACGCCGAGTACACCTGCTTGGGCAGCGGCCCGGTGACGTAATCCAGCTCGTACTTCTCGAACAGGGCGCGCACCTTCACCGCGACCTCGGCATACCGGTTGCTCGGCAGGTCCGGGAACAGGTGGTGCTCGATCTGGTGCGACAGGTTGCCGGTCATGAAGTGCATGGCCTTGCTGCCGCTGATGTTCGCCGAGCCCATCATCTGGCGCAGGTACCACTGGCCGCGCGTCTCGCCCTTGATCGACCGGCGTTCGAAGACCTGCACGCCCTCGGGGAAGTGCCCGCACATGATCACCGAGTGGGTCCAGAGGTTGCGGACCAGGTTCGCGGTGAAGGTGGCGGCGAGCGTGGTCAGGAACGACGGGCCCGAGAGGAGCGGGTGGATCACGTAGTCCTTGAGCACCTGCTTGCGGATCTTGCGGCCCACGGCCCTGGCCCGCGCGCGGAACTCCGGGTTCTTGCGGCGGCGCTTGTGCAGGTTCTTGCCGAGTTCCAGGTCGTAGGCGGCGATGCCGTACTCGAAGAAGCAGGCGTTGAGGAAGTTCCACAGCGGCTGGCCGAGGTGGAACGGGTGCCACTTCTGGTCCTCGTCGACGCGCATGATGCCGTAGCCGAGGTCGTTGTCCTTGCCGATCACGTTGGTGTAGGTGTGGTGCAGCTGGTTGTGCGAGTGCTTCCACTGGTCGGCGGGCGAGACGTGGTCCCAGTCCCAAGTGGTGGAGTGGATCTTCGGGTCGCGCATCCAGTCCCACTGGCCGTGCAAGATGTTGTGGCCGATCTCCATGTTGTCCATGATCTTGGCCACGGACAGCCCGGCGGTTCCGATGAGCCACGCGGGCGGGAAGATCGAGAACAGCAGGACTCCCCTGCTGACCAGCTCGAGCGTGCGCTGCGCCTTGATGACCTTGCGGATGTAGGCGGCGTCCTTCTCTCCGCGGCCGGCGATCACCTCGTCGCGGATCGCGTCCAGCTCGCGCCCGAGCTCCTCGATCTGCTCCGCGGTGAGGTGGGCGGTGGGGTCGATGGCGGTCAAGGTGCTCCTACCGTTCGATGTCGCAGGGGCCCGCCGCGGCGGACACGCAGGTCTGGATGAGGACGTCCGGTCCGGCCTCGGTGATCTCGCCGGTGCGCAGGTCGCGGACGGCGCCGGCCGTGAGCGGCGTGACGCAGCCGAAGCAGATGCCCATGCGGCACCCGGACGGCATGAGTACGCCGGCCTCCTCGCCGACGTCCAGCAGCGGCGTGGCGCCGTCCGCCTCGACGGTCTTGTCGGTGGCGACGAACGTGACCTGGCCACCGTCTCCGGTGACGACGACGGTGGGGCGGAAGCGTTCGGTGTGCAGGCGCTCCGGGACGCCGTGCTCGGTCCAGTGGGCCTCGGCGGCGTCGAGCAGGCCCGCGGGTCCGCACGCCCAGGTCTCGCGCTCGGCCCAGTCGGGGACGAGTTCGCCCAGGCGGGCGATGTCGAGCATGCCGTCCGTGTCGGTGTGCAGCTCGGTGAGGCGCAGCTTCTTGTCCGCGACCAGGTCGTGCAGGTCGGTGCGGAAGATCACGTCGTGCGGCTTCGGTGCGGAGTGGACCATGACGACGTCGTCGAACTCGGTGTCGCGCAGCATGCCCATCGCCGGCGTGATGCCGCTGCCGGCCGTCAGGTAGAGCACCTTGGCGGGCTTGGCCTCCGGCAGCACGAAGTCACCGGTCGCCTGGTCGAGCTGGATCAGCGTGCCCGGTTGCACCCTGCGGACCAGGTGGTTGCTGACCTTGCCGTCCGGGATGGCCTTCACGGTGATCGTGATCCGGCCGTCGCTGCGGTTCGTCGGCGAGGTGACCGAGTAGGCACGCCACAGGCGCACCCCGTCGACGTCGACCCCGATCCGCACGTACTGACCGGCCGTGTGGCCGCGCCAGCCCCGTCCCGGCCTGATCACGATGGTCGCGGCGTCACCCGTCTCGGGGTGCACGGCCTCGATGCGCCCCCGCAGGTCGCCGCCCGCACGCAGCGGGCTGACCAGGTCGAGGTAGTCCGACGGCAGCACCGGCGTCGTGACCATCTCCAGCAGTTTCCACGCCCTACTGCGGAGGGCTGCACTCGTCATGCCCCCAGCTTGATGTGCTTCAGGGGATAGAGTCCTGTCCGTAGGACGTGAATCTGATCGGTTGAATTGTTCGCAAGGAACAAAAATTGAGCCATGCAGCTCGGAGGGCCAGCGAACTGGTCCTGGATGAGACGACGGTCACCGCGCTGCGGGCCGTACTGAGGACCACTGCGGACGAGGTGGTCCAGGCGATCATCGACGAGGTGCCGCCCTACGCCAACGCACTTTCGGGCCGCATGGGCGCCACCATCCGCCGGGCCGTCCGCACCGCCCTGGGCCTCTACCTCGACCTCGCGAGCGGGAACACCACGGGCGGCGACGCCGGCGAGGCGGCCTACGAGCTGGGCCGCGGCGAGGTCCGCGACGGCCGTTCGATGGACGCCCTGCTCAGCGCCTACCGGGTCGGCGCCCGCGTCGCCTGGCGAGGCCTGGCCTCGGGTGCCGTACCCGCGGGTCTGCCCGCCGCCCAGGTCGCCAAGTTCGCCGAGCTGACCTTCGCCTACATCGACGAGCTCTCCGCCGCGAGCGCCGCGGGCCACGCCGACGAACTGGCCGCGCGTGGCCGGGCCCACGAGCGCCACCTGGAACAACTGGCCCGTGACCTCCTCTCCGGCGCGAGCCCGGACGTGCTCCTCGCCGCTGCCGGGCGGGCCGGGTGGCAGCCGCCGGTTTCGCTGACCGCGGTCCTGCTGCCCGCCGCCCAGGCCCGGCCGGCCTACCGCACGCTCGACCCGAACACCCTGGTCCTCGACGATCTGCCGGACGCCTCCGGCGTGCTGCTCGTCCCCGACGCCGACCGGGCACATCTCCTGAGGCGGCTGCCCGACCGCACCGCCGTGGTCGGCCCGGCCCGGCCGTGGACGCGTGCGTCCGCCTCGTACGCACGAGCCGTACGCGCGCGCTCCCTCTCCTGCGACATCCGCGACACCGAGGACCACCTGCCCGAGCTGGTACTGAGCGCCGATGCGGACGCGTTCGCCGACCTGCGTGCCCGAGCCCTCGCACCGCTGGGGACCTTGCCGGGCGCGACCGCGCGGCGGCTCGAGGAGACCTTGCGGGCGTGGCTGCTGCACCAGGGCAGGCGGGACGAGGTGGCGGCCGCGCTGTTCGTCCATCCCCAGACCGTCCGGTACCGGATGTCGCAGCTGCGGGAGCTGTTTCCGGATCTCGGGGCGCCGCACCGGGTTCTCGAACTGACGCTGGCGGTCGGACTCCGAGCGGGCTGACGTGCCCTTCGACCGTCGCCCGGTCAGGCCGTCGCCGGGCAGATCAAGGTCGCCGTCCTCATCGACTCGGTCACCGCCGCCGCCCTCGCCGCCCTCTTCCTGCTCCGCCGCGACAAGGTGTACAGGCGCCTGTACGAGGAAGAGACTGTGAACGATGACGCCGACGGCATCCCCGACATCTACCGGCGGGCGAACGCCGCGGAACGCTGATCGGAGCGCCCATGCGCCAGGCTCTGTTGACCGTCGCGGTGATCCTCGCGGCCTGGATCATCAAGACGGCCGTGACCGAACTCAGGCACCCGGGCTCGGCGTCCCGCGAATGGGCGTTCTTCCAGGACTCCCGCGCGCTGAGCTGCGGAGCGGTGACGGCTGGACTCCTCGGCCTCGTCGGGTGGCTGCACGCCGGTGGCGAAGGGCTCGTGTGGGCGCTGCTCGCCGCTGCCCTCGCGGCCTACGCCCTATCGAAGGTCCGCTCCGGGTAGACGCGCGGTCCTGCGCCGCAAAGACGTATCCGGGGTGCGGTGAATCGGTGGTAGTCACCCCCTCGGCGTATCCGCCGCGCCGTGGTCGACCGGTGAAGTCGAAGGGCCGGGTGCCGGGGCGGGCCATGTCGCCCATGCGCAGGAAGGCGACCTCATCGACGGCGCCGTTCGGTCCTCAGGATCATTCGGTGGGAACGGCCGGACGTAGTTCTCGTTCGAGGACGGACAGGGCGAACGCGTGCGGGGAGGCGTGCTGCCAGCGGGACCGCCCGAGCATCACGTCCTCGGAGAGCCCGCTGAGCATGGCCACGGCCCGGATGGTGAACTCGGGGAGATCCACGTCGGCGAACTGTCCCAGGTCCCGCCCCTCGCGGAGGATGGCGTCCAGGCGCTCGTCCCAGCCGTCCAGCAACTCGGTGAGGATGCGTCGGCCCGCTTCGTCGTGACGCTGGGCCAGTACCCGCGTCCACAGTGCGTAGCGTTCGTCGCCCTGGTGCCGGGGCAGGTAGAAGCGGACGAACAGGTCCAGCTTTTCGGCGGGGGACGCGGCCTCGTCGGCTGCCTGCTGGAATCGGGTCCAGAGGTCCGCCTGGCTCCAGGCGAGGACTTCGAGCAGGAGCCGGTCCTTCTTGCCGAAGTGGTAGAGGATGTGCCCGGTGCTCATGCCGGCCCGCTCGGCGATGTCCGACATCCGCACGGCCGCTGAGCCCTTCTCGGCGATGACGGCGATGGCCGCCCGCATCGCCCGCCCCCGCGCCTCGTCCCCACTGGGCTGACGCTTCCTGTCGGCCGAGGCCGGGGCCACCGACCGGGAGGCGGCGTCGGCCCCGGCGTCCGCATCGGCCGACCCGATCGCGCCCTCCGGCAGGAGGTGGGTGGAGGGCGAGGGCCCCGTCTCTGGCGTCGGCATGAGCTCACTTTCGGTTACGGAGATCCAGGCCCCAAGTCTAGGTTCCAAAAATCTAGACTTCTGATCTAGACTAAAAATCTAGTCAGGACGATGGGGAGTGTGAAGGCCGGCATGCGCGGCCGCCCCGACGGCCGGCAGCCCGCCTGTCCTACTCAGCCAACCGGGAGAACCCGCATGACGCGCCGTTTCGATGTCTTCGATGTCGTGGAGACCTGTATCGCCGACCTGCGCGCGGCGCTGGAGACGGGCGAGGTGACCGCCGTCGGCCTCCTCGACGCCTACCTCGCGCGGATCGACGCGTACGACCGGCCCGGCACGGCCACCGCGCTGAACGCGATGGTCGTGATGAACCCCGACGCACGCGCGGAGGCGGAGGCCTCCGACGCCCGCCGCGCCCGCGGCGAGACGCTCGGCCCCTTGGACGGCATCCCGTACACCGCGAAGGACAGCTACCTCGCGAAGGGGCTCACGGCGGCGTCCGGCTCCCCCGCCTTCGAGCACCTCGTGGCCCAGCGCGACGCCTTCGCCGTCGAACGGCTGCGGGCGGGCGGAGCCGTCCTCATCGGCCTGACCAACATGCCGCCGATGGCGAACGGGGGCATGCAGCGCGGCGTGTACGGCCGCGCGGAGAGCCCGTACAGCGCCGACTGGCTCACCAGCGCCTACGGCTCCGGCTCCTCCAACGGCTCCGGCACGGCGACGGCGGCGTCCTTCGGCGCGTTCGGCCTGGGCGAGGAGACCTGGTCCTCGGGCCGCGCCCCCGCCTCGAACAACGCGCTGTGCGCCTACACCCCCAGCCGGGGCGTGATCTCGGTGCGCGGCAACTGGCCGCTGGTGCCGACCATGGATGTCGTCGTCCCGCACACCCGCACCATGGCCGACCTGCTCGAACTCCTCGACGTCATCGTCGCCGACGACCCGCACACGCGCGGGGACCTGTGGCGCGCCCAGCCGTGGATCCCGCTGCCGTCCCCCTCGCAGGTACGGCCCACCTCCTACCCGGCCCTCGCACCCACCGACACCGAGGCCGCTTCCGGCGCGCTCGCGGGCAAGCGGGTCGGCGTACCCCGGATGTACATCAACGCCGACCCCGACGCCGGAACGAACCCCGACGGGGGCATCGGCGGCCAGACCGGGCAGCGCATCGACACGCGGCCCTCGGTGATCACCCTGTGGGAAGCCGCACGCCGCGACCTTCAGGCCGCCGGCGCCGAGGTCGTCGAGGTCGACTTCCCCGTCGTCTCCAACTACGAGTCCGACCGCCCCGGTGCTCCCTCGCTGCTCACCCGCGGACTGGTCAGCCGCGAGTACCTCACCTTCGAGATCGAGGACCTGTCCGCCTGGGCCTGGGACGACTTCCTGCGCGCCAACGGTGACCCGGCGCTGTCCACCCTGGCCGACGTCGACGGCTCCCGTATCTGGCCCAAGCAGGACGGCGAGCTGCCCGACCGCTACGACGGCTTCGACGACACGATCGGCGACTACCCGCGCTTCGTGCGGGAGCGCCCGTACGCGTCCCCGGCCGACATGCCGCACCTGGAGCAGGGGCTGCGCGGTCTGGAGGAGACGCGCCGCGTCGACCTGGAGGAGTGGATGGACGGGCTGGGCCTGGACGCGGTGGTCTTCCCCGCGGTCGCCGACGTGGGTCCCGCGGACATGGACGTCGACGCGGCGTCCGCCGACCTCGGCTGGCGCAACGGCGTCTGGGTCGCCAACGGCAACCTGGTCCCCCGCCACCTCGGCATCCCGACGGTGACCGTGCCGATGGGCACCATGGCGGACACCGGCATGCCCGTCGGCCTGACCTTCGCGGGCCGCGCCTACGACGACAACGCCCTGCTGACTCTCGCCGCGGCCTTCGAGCGGACCGGCAGCCGGCGCACGGCACCGCCGCGTACGCCGCACCTGCCGGCGCGGTGACCTGACGTCGGCGGCCACCCGGGCCGACGGCCGGCCCGCCGTGGGGAGGGTGCGACATCCGACCACGCCCTCCCCACGCGACAACTCACGGCCGGGCGAGCGGTTCGGTGCCGGACACCCGGCGTACCGCTGCGACGCTCACGCCGCTCTCACCGCCGGCCGGGCGACGGGGTGCAGGGCGGCGTACTCCAGGGGCGCGGACGGGTCGATGGACATGTCGAGTTGGGCGGGGTCCGAGCCGGCCCGGACCAGCAGGTCGCCGACGGCGGCGATCATGGCACCGTTGTCGGTGCACAGGGTCAGGGGCGGCACCCTCAGCTCGACCCCCGCGGCCGCGCACCGCTCCTCGGCCAGGGCCCGCACCCGTGAGTTCGCGGCCACGCCGCCCACCACCACGAGCGTGCGCACGTCGTACTCCCGGCAGGCGGCGAGCGCCTTACGGGTCAGAACGTCGGCGACGGCCTCCTGCAGCGAGGCGGCGCCGTCGGCCACAGGAAGTTCCTCTCCGCTCTGGCGGTGCTGCTCGGCCCAGCGGGCAGCGGCCGTCTTCAGCCCGGAGAAGGAGAAGCCGTAGGGGTGCGCCTTGGAACCCAGGAGTGGGCGGGGGAAAGCAACGGAGCAGGGGTTGCCACCGCGGGCGGCGCGGTCGATGGCCGGCCCGCCCGGGTAGGGCAGACCGAAGACCCGGGCGACCTTGTCGAAGCACTCCCCGGCCGCGTCGTCGATGGTGTCGCCCAGGTGCAGGATCGGATCGCGGACCAGGTCGCGTACGAGCAGCAGCGAGGTGTGGCCGCCGGAGACGATGAGCACCATGCAGGGGTTCGGCAGCGGCCCGTGCTCCAGGGTGTCGGCGGCCACGTGCCCGGCGAGGTGGTGCACGCCGTACAGCGGTACACCGGCCGCGTACGCGAGGGTCTTCGCCCCGGCCAGACCGACCTGGAGGGCACCGGACAGGCCAGGTCCGGTGGTGACGGCAACCGCGTCGAGGTCACATAGACGCAGCCCGGCCTGGTCGAGTGCCTCTTGGACAACCGGGTTGAAGGCTTGGAGGTGTGCGCGGGCAGCGATCTCCGGCACCACGCCTCCGAAGCGCGCGTGCTCGTCCATGCTGGACGCCACCACATGGGCCAGCAGTCTCCCGCCGGAGACGATGCCCGCGCCCGTCTCGTCGCACGACGACTCGATCCCGAGCACCACCGGAGCTGCCACGGCTACCTCTTTCACACTTCACACGCAGTTGCACAGTATGCGCAATAAGGTACTCCCTCGGCGTGGCCAGGGTGGACGCGCTTGTTCGGCCGTAGCGGCTGCCCGTGCGGTCCGGCCCCGGACCAGCACTGCGCCGGCAGGCCCCCGACCGCGCCGTCTCCGGGGGTCGGAACACCGCGATGGGCCAGGGCTCTTCGGACCTCCCGCGCCTGAGTGACGCCAGGGACCGGCAGCCGGAACCATGTTGCCGTGCCGCTGTGCCGCGGCCGTGCGTGTCAGGCTCCGCCCAGTGCCTCTGCGTACGTGGTGAGCGAGTCCACCTGGTCCGTAGTCAGGTGGCGGACCTCCCAGACGAGGGAGGCGGTGTCGAGCGTCTCGGGAGTAGGGATCCGGGGAGCGGCCGGTGCCGGGTGGCCGGTCAGGGCGGCCAGCACCACGACGGGTACCCCGAGGACGGCCGCGAAGCCCTGGAGCAGTTCCGCGTCGAGCGGTACCGCGCCCCGTCCTACGGCTCCGATGGTGGAGCCGGCTTTGCAGACTCCGGACATCAGGCACATGGCCTTGGCCACTCCCGACCAGTTCAGGTTGCGGAGTTCGAGCATCCGGACGAGGAGCGAACCGAAGCTCGGGGGGTACTGCTCGTACGGGCGTCGCTGCAGCGGAACGAGGAGTTCCGCTGCCACTGTCATGGAGCGGGCCCGGTTGCACAGCAGTTGTCTCTCGTGGGCGGGCAGGCCGAGGCAGCGGAACACCAGGGAGCTGGAGGCCCCGGCCATCGCGTCGAAGTGCCAGGCGGTCTCGGGCAGCGGGAGGTCGGCGGCGAGCAGCAGGTCGTGAGGACGCAGTCCGGTCCGTTCCGCGAGGTCCTGGAGGTGGTCCTCGGTGGGTGGCCAACCGGCGGAGAGGCCGACGGCGCCCGCCAAGCGTGCCAGGCGCACGGCGGGGGCCGGGTAGGCCGCGGCGGGAGGTTCAGGGGACGGGGAGGGCTTCATGGTTACCGTGTTCCTGCTAGGGGCGATGCGGGAGATCCCGCTCGGGACAGCCTCCACGAGACCGTCCCCGATGATCATGCTCCCGGCCGGACCCAAGTAGACAGCCTGCCCCCTGAGGTACTGCGCCCGTACTCCTTCGGCGCCGGCGCCGGCAGGAACTGCCCGTCCAGCCACGATGCTTCGGGGTTTGTGTTGCGCCACGCGTGACCTCCCGTCGCCGGGCCCACGCATGAGCCCATGGGTTCACGGCCGGTCGTGGGCCGGCGCCCCTGAGGACGCCGGCCCACGACCGGTTTCATCAGGACCCGTCGGTCGCGAGTTCCGTACGGATCTCTCGGGCGGCGGTGACCAGGTTCTCCAGGGAGGCGCGGGTCTCCGTCCAGCCGCGGGTCTTCAGGCCGCAGTCGGGGTTGACCCACAAGCGCTCGGCCGGGATGGCCTTGAGGCCGATGCGGAGCAGGTCCGCGGCTTCCTCGGCGGAGGGGACGCGCGGGGAGTGGATGTCCCAGACGCCCGGCCCGGCCTCCCGGGGGTAGCCGTGTGCGGCGAGTTCGCGCGCCACCTGCATGTGGGAGCGGGTGGCCTCCAGGCTGATGACGTCGGCGTCGAGGTCGTCGATGGCCTGGACGATGTCCCCGAACTCGGCGTAGCACATGTGGGTGTGGATCTGGGTGTCCGGCCGGACACCGCTGGTGGTGAGCCGGAAGGACTCGGTGGCCCAGGCCAGGTATGCCGCGTGGTCGGCGGCGCGCAGCGGCAGAGTTTCACGCAGGGCGGGCTCGTCGACCTGGATCACCGAGGTACCGGCCGCCTCCAGGTCGCCCACCTCGTCGCGCAGGGCGAGCGCGACCTGGCGGGCGGTGTCGCCGAGGGGCTGGTCGTCGCGGACGAAGGACCAGGCGAGCATGGTGACCGGGCCGGTGAGCATCCCCTTGACCGGCTTGGAGGTCAGGGACTGGGCGTACGAGGTCCAGCGGACGGTCATCGGTTCGGGGCGGGAGATGTCCCCGGCCAGCACCGGCGGGCGGACGTAGCGGGTGCCGTAGGACTGGACCCAGCCGTGCTGGGTGGCGAGGTACCCGGTGAGCTGTTCGGCGAAGTACTGGACCATGTCGTTGCGTTCGGCCTCTCCGTGCACCAGGACGTCGATGCCGGTCTTCTCCTGGAAGGAGATCACCTCCTCGATCTCGCCCTTGATGCGCGCCTCGTAGCCGGCCGTGTCGATCCGGCCGGCCCGCAGATCGGCGCGAGCCACGCGCAGCTCGTCGGTCTGCGGGAACGAGCCGATGGTGGTCGTCGGCAGCAGCGGCAGGCCCAGGTGTGCCCGCTGGGCGGCGGTCCGCTCCGGGTAGGGCTGCGCGCGCCGTCCGTCGGCATCCGTGACGGCCGCGGTGCGGGCCCGGACCGCGGGGTCGTGGGTGATGGCAGAACTCGCGCGGGAGGCCAGATCGGCCCGGTTGGCGGCGAGTTCGGCGGCGATGGCGTCGGTGCCCTGGGCGAGACCGCGGGCGAGGGTGGCGATCTCGGCGGTCTTCTGACGGGCGAAGGCCAGCCAGCGCCGGATCTGCGGGTCGATGTCCCGCTCGGCGGCGGCGTCCAGCGGAACGTGGAGGAGGGAGCACGACGCCGCGACGTCCACCTGGTCGGCGAGGCCGAGGAGGGTGCCGAGGGTGGTCAGGGACTTCTGGTGGTCGTTGATCCAGATGTTGCGGCCGTTGACCACACCGGCCACCAGGCGCTTGCCGGGGAGCCCGCCGACGGCGGCGAGGTCGTCCAGGTTCGCCGCGCCGGCCTCGGTGAAGTCGAGGGCCAGGCCTTCGACGGGCGAGGCGGCCAGAACCTGGAGGGCCTGGCCGAGGCGGCCGAAGTAGGAGGCGATCAGCAGCTTGGGCCGGTCGGTGAGGGCGCCGAGGTCGCGGTAGGCGCGGGCGGCGGCGTTCAGGTCTGCCGGGGTGCGGTCCTGGACCAGGGCGGGCTCGTCGAGCTGCACCCAGTCGGCGCCGGCCGCCCGCAGGGAGGCGAGGACCTCGGCGTACACGGGGAGCAGCCGGTCCAGGAGCGTCAGCGGCTCGAAGTCGGCGGCCACACCCGGGGCGGGCTTGGCCAGGAGCAGGTACGTGATCGGGCCGACCAGGACCGGGCGTGCGGTGTGCCCGAGGGCGAGGGCTTCGCGAAGTTCCGCGACCTGCTTGGCGGGGTCCGCGGTGAAGACGGTATCGGGGCCGAGCTCAGGGACGAGGTAGTGGTAGTTGGTGTCGAACCACTTGGTCATCTCCAGCGGCGCCACGTCCTGGGTGCCGCGCGCCATGGCGAAGTAGCCGTCGAGTGCGTCGGCCGCGACCGCGGCCCGGTGCCGGGCGGGGACAGCGCCGACCATGACGCTGGTGTCCAGGACGTGGTCGTAGTACGAGAAATCACCGGTCGGCACTTCGTCGATGCCGGCGTCGGCGAGCTGCTGCCAGTTGGAACGGCGCAATTCGGCTGCGGTGGCCTGAAGGGCGTCGGCGGTGACGCGGCCCTTCCAGTAACCCTCGACAGCCTTCTTCAGTTCGCGGTTCCGGCCCTGGCGGGGGTAGCCGTACACGGTGGCTCGTGCTGCCGCGGCTGCGGGCTTCGCTGTCACGGAACTCTCCTTCGCGAGATGTATCCAGGAACATCCCGGCGACGGGACGCGGACGCGAAGGGAACGACGGAGCGGGCGGACCACGCCGCGGGGACGATGCCGCAACTGCCGCTCGCTGTGTACGCCGACCCGCCCACGAGGTCACCGGGATATCCGCACACGGAATCGTCCGCGTGCGGGCAACGGGCAGGTCTTCGGACTCGCGGGCACGCCTGCCGGTCTCCCGGCGGGCACCTACTGGCCGTCGCTTCCCAGGACCGTTGTCCGGTCCCAGTGCGTATGACGGCGGTCGTTCCCGCTCACCGCTGCGGGGCAGTCCCGGATTCCCACCGGGTTCCCTCTTACGACGCATCCCATCTGGCGGACGGGGCGAACCAGCTGCACCGGCCACCCTAGGCCGTTTCACCAGACTGCGAGAACGATGGTCCACATGTCGGACGTCGGAAATGAGACGGTACGCCGCCTCGCCCGCGCGTCCACGGCCCGGTACGGCCGGTACGGCCGGTACGGGACATGTGGTCGTGGTCGAGGCAGGACGTGAAGCGTGCGCCGGCCCCAGGAGGCTCTGAGCGGTACGTCGCGGTGGTCGGGGCCGTCGTAGGAAGCGAAGGGACGGATGCGGGAGTTGTGGGGCGAGCTGTTCGGTGATGTGGGAGGTCCAGCCGGTGATGCGGCTCATCACGAAGATCGAGGTGAAGGCGGGGATGTCGAAGCCCATGCCGGTGAGTTCACCGGTGGCGAGTTCCCCCAGCCGACCTGCGGTACGAACGAACCGGTCCTGGTCCTCCGGGGCGACGATGCCTTCGCGCGGCACGGCCGTCGACGACCCTGCCAACGCCACCCTCATCGGTCTGGGCTGCCGGATGTGCGAGATCCGCGACTGCGCGCAGCGCGCCCGTCCCACGATCGGCGGCCGCTTGGCGGTCGACCCGGACCGCAGCAGCCAGGTCCCCCTATCCGGTCGACGACGGCAGTCGACGGGACTGAAGGGGCCCCGGGCGGGCAACGGACAGAACCCTGTCGCTCCGGAACGTCCGGGGCGACAGGGCTCTGTAGGTGGTGCTGTGCGCGGATCAGCCGAGGGCCGACGCCGGCTGGGGCGCGGCCGTCTCCGTACCCGCCGGATCGGCGCGCGCGGCCAGGAGCTTCTGGGCGAGGACGCCGAAGACGATGGCGAACACCGCCCACAGGACGAGCTGGACGGCGAGCGAGGCGACCCGGAACTCCCACAGCAGGGCGGCGGGGAAACCGGGCTGGACGGCGTCGCTGTTGTCCGG
>NZ_QGGZ01000014.1 GCF_003148825.1 Streptomyces sp. CG 926 | reverse complement strand
CCGCCCACTGCTCATCTGAAAGATCCCCTCGCCCCACACCGAGATCATCACGGCACAGGGCGAGACACGGACCCCAGTTCTAAAACACGGCCTAGCGGCCGACGGTGGTCCAGTCGGTGGGGGCGGGCGGTACCGAGCGGCCTGCGGCGTGCTCGTGAAGGCGCCGAGTCAGTTCCGGCAGGTCGTACGACGGGAAACTCACCTGGAGCAGCTGGAGACGAAACCGCGATGGCAGCTCCTCCTTGAACATCGCCACGTCCATCGGCTTGATCCGCACGTCCCACGCGTCGGGAGCCGCCCAGTGCGTCATCCGGACGTAGAACGCGTCCCGCGGGCCGGCATTCGCCACGGCCGAGAGGAAAGCGAGGCCGCTGTCGGCCGGGAAGTCGATGAGCATCCAGCCGCGCCTGGACTCCACCCACTCCGTCATGTGCGGCAGCTTCTCCGGCCGGCCCGCGTTGCTCTCGCCCAGGTCCTGGCAGCAGGTGAAGGTGTCGAACCCGCACTCCCAGATCGCCTGGATGGTGGGTGCGAGCTGCTCGTCGATCTGTGCGTGCCGGTCGCCGACCCGGACGAGAACGGTGGGGTGGGTGCCTTCGTAAGAGGTCATCGAGCGAGCGTACGAGCGGGGTACGACACCTGTCCGGGTAGGTGCTGTACCGCCCGAGGTCTCGCACCGCGGCCTACGGCCGTGACGCTCGGTAAGCGGCGGGCAGCCCGCCGAGGCGGCCGGGGTGGCCGGAACGCAGCAACGGCGGCCACCACCTCTACGACGAGGACCCAGTGACCGACTCCGCGCCGTGGATGAACGAGTCCACCCAGCCGCTCGGCTTCGGTTGCGGCTTCACGCTGCCCTGACCGCTCGAGCCGTAAGCGCAGTAGCCGAAGCAGTGCCCCCGACCGCGCCCGTTTCGCTGGTTCTGCTGCGGGCGGCCGGGCCGGTAGGGGTCCGTGTATTGGTCCCCGGAGAGGGGGGTGTGCGCGGAGAGGGCGGGGGCGGTCCGGGGCGTGGCGGCTACGGCGGAGGTCATGGAGAGGCCGCCGACCGCTACGGCGGCGACGGCGGTGAGCGGGACGAGGAGGCGGGTGAGGTGGGTGGTCATGGCCGGGGGCCTTCCAGGGTCCGGGGGTGGGGACGGCCGCTGTCGTACGTCGCGGCTGTCGGTTCTTCCATTACCTCCGGCCCGGCCGCCCGGCGCACGACCCGGGAAGTCGGGGCTTGACGGCCGCGCGTGGGAGTGCCACGCCCCTCTTGCCGGGGTCTTGAGGGCGCTCTGTCCCAAGGGGGCCCACGGAGCCGATCACCGCCATCGCCGAGCACCTCGGCGTCGGCCGCTCCCGCCCCGGTCGCCGCATCGTCACTCTCCACCGAGGCGGCGGAATTCATGCGTGGCCAGAGGAAACAATGACGAGAGGATGTTCGACTGCAACTCTCCGGTGAGGACGGACGCGAGGAATTGCGTACATGACACGGGATGGTGTTCCCATCGGTCGCTCACCTCGTTCACCATGACGGTCCAGTCGTTCGGCTCGACGCCCGGCAGAACGAGCCAGTACAGGCACTCTCCGTTGTCCGTGGTCGCCCACGGGATGAGCACGGACCCTTCGGTCTCCAGTTCCGTCGGCTTCTTCTCGACCGTCCAGAGGCCTTGCAGGTCTTCGAACTGGTACTTGGCCCATGCGAGGAGGTCGTAGTGCTTGTTGGGGCAGTCGGGCTCCAGGACGTAAAGGTAGTCGTCCCAGTTGCTTCCTCCGTAGACGCCGATGAGTTCCTTGTAGTCATCGGGGAGTTCGACTGCGAGGGCGCGTTCGACCTCGCCCCAATCCTTGTCGCGGAGCCGGCTCGGCGCCGGGGCGATGTCCAGCAGACGTGCAAGGGCGTTGCTCACAGCGGGGTCCTGCTTCTCAGGCTTGGCGCGTCCGGACGGACGGGCGGGATGACAGTGGGCGGCAGGTGCCGGCGAGTGGCACCTGCTCGACTTCAGGGCCGGTCAGGTCCGCGATAAGGCAGGGTCTGGCTGTAGACGACGCTCGTGGTCGTGCTGCCGAAGCCGGCCAGCTCGTCCATGAGCGTCTCCAGGTGTTCCATGGAGGTCGCGGCCACCTTCAGGGTGTAGCAGTCGTCGCCGGTGGTGCGCAGGCACTCCAGGATTTCCCGTCGATCCGCGAGCAGCCGGCGCAACGGCTGGTGGCGGTTGCCCGGGTACTTCAACCGGACGACGGCCAGCACGGGGTAGCCGACCTCGGTCAGGTCGACCACGGCGCGGTAGCCGGTGATGACGCCCGTCGCCTCCAGCTGCCGCACCCGTTCCGTGGTGGCGGACGAGCCGAGACCCACTCGCCGCCCCAACTCGCTGAGGGAGATGCGCGCGTCCCGTTGCAGCTCGTCGATGATCGCCCAGTCGATGTCATCAAGATTCCCGGCCATATGGCGACCCTACCGGGAAACTCGTGGAGAAATGTTCAGTTGACCGGAAGAAGAATCTGTCATTTTTCTTGATCGCCGAGATAGCCTCCACACATGCAACTTGGCGTGAACGTACCGAACTTCGGGCCGGGAACCGATCCTGGCGTGCTGCGCGAGTGGGCGCGGATCGTGGAAGGGCTCGGCTTCGATCTCCTCATGGTGTCGGATCATGTGGCCGTCACCCCGGACGTGTCCGCGCGCTACCCGGCGCCGTTCTACGAGCCGTTCACCACCCTGTCCTGGCTTGCCGGCATCACCACCAGGGTGCGGCTGGGCACGACGGTGCTCGTGATGCCGTACCGGCACCCGCTGTTGGTGGCGCGCATGGCCACGAATCTCGACCAGCTCAGCGGTGGCAGGCTCGTGCTCGGGGTGGGAGTCGGCTGGGCACGGCAGGAATTCGACGCGCTCGGCGTGCCGTTCACCGCGCGCGGCAGGCTGACCGACGAGCACCTCGTCGCCCTGCGCAAGGCCTGGCACGAGGAGCGCCACGAGCGCACCGCCCCGATCCCTCTCTGGGTCGGCGGCAACAGCGAGGCGGGCATCCGCCGCGCCATCAGGTTCGGCGATGCCTGGCATCCGCTGCGGGGCACCCTGCCCTGGATGCGCTCGGTCGTGACGAGCCGCACGCTGCCGGCGTTCGCGCCCCGCATCGCCCTGCGGCTGACCGACGCACCGGTCAGCGGCCCCGAGCGACTCGCGGGCACCGGCACCCTCGAACAGGTCCGCGAAGATCTCGACGAGCTTCGCCGCCTCGGGGCCGACGCCGTGGTGCTCGACCCCTACCACGGCGATCCCGAGGAAACACGCCGACCCCACGAGGCCTGGCGGGCACTCACCTCCGTTGCCACACACTGGAAGACATCTTCATGATCATTGCTGCCGACGAGGCACTCCTACGGCGCGCCGTCGCCATCGCGGCCCATGCCACCACCCTGGGCGACGCACCCTACGGCTCCCTGCTGGCCGGCCCCGACGGCACGATCCTCGCCGAAGCCCACAACACCGTGCGGCGTGACGACGACATCACCGCCCACCCCGAATTGAAACTCGCACGCTGGGCGGCACGCGAACTCGACCCTCACACCGCCGCACGCACCACTCTGTACACCAGCTGCCAACCATGCGGCATGTGCGCCGGCGGCATCGTCCGCTCCGGGCTCGGACGTGTCGTGTACGCACTCTCCACCGAGCAACTCGTGGAGCTCAACCCGGAGTCGGGCACATGGCCCACGGTGGCCCAGGACGGCCCCGCCCTGTTCGACGAGGCACGCATCCCCATCGACGACTACTACCGGCCGAATCGGTGAAGGCGCGTGTGGGCATGAAACGGGGGTCCGGGCCGCTGTCCGTGAGGGCAGGCTTCCCACCAGCGGGCCCGGCGCGCCTCGGGACGCGGGCACGGGCGGCCGGGCCGTCAGGGACCGGATGTACGAGGCATGAGCCGTCGACGGCGTCGGCGGCCGGCCCGTCTCATGCCACCTTGATGACAACCTTGCCCGAGGCGTGACCGTTCTCGACGGTGGCGAGGGCGGCCGGGGCGTCGGAGAGCGGATGGACCGCGGTGATTACGGGTGTGAGCACTCCCTCGAGGGCCAGCCGGGCCGACCGCTCCAGGTTTTCGCGGTCGACGCGACGCTCGACGAAACGCCCACCGAGATCGAGCACAGACGTATCACCCACAGCGATGACGTTGCGGTGATTCCGGGCCAGGCCAGCGACCAGCCGCAGCGAGGTGCCTCCGACCAGGTCGACGATCCCGTCGACACTGTCCGGAACCAGCTCGTGTACCGCGGCAACGACATCCTTGGTGGTGTAGTCGATGAAGTGCACCCCGATGGCCTCGGCGTGTTCGCGTTTGGCAGTGCTGCCGGTGCCGATCACGCGTAGCTCACGACCGATGGCCAGCCGGGCGACGGCGAGGCCGACCCCGCCTCCGACCCCGTTGACCAGGACCGTGGCACCTGCCGGGAGGCCGAGCTGGTCGAGCACGTCCACCGCGGTGGTCCCGGCCACCGGCAGCGTTGCCGCCACGGTCATGGACAGGCCCTCCGGGATGCGTGCGGTGTTCGGTGCGGACAGCACCGTCGTCTCGGCGTAGGTTCCGCCACCGGTGAGTGCGAAGCCGAAGACCGCGTCACCCACTTCGAGCCCGTTGACGTCCTCGCCCCGCGCGAGGACGGTTCCGGCTGCCTCCATGCCCAGCACGCGGGGAAACGGACGTCCGCCGTCGAGCCCGTCGACCAGACCTGAGCGCAGAAGGTGGTCGAGGGGATTCACGCCTGCGACGTCGACCTGGATCAGCACCTCGCCGGGACCGGGGACGGGATCGGGACGATCGAAGAACTCCTGCACCTCGGGCCCGCCATACCTGTCGAAACCCCACGCCTGCCCCATCTTTCGCCGCCTCTCATATGACCGCCCCGGTGAGTTCCGGGCGTTGTCGCCACTCTCCCCTTTGACATTGATGTGAGGGGCAAGCGGATGAGATGCAGATCACAGCATCAGGACGGCTGCGCCACCGGTGCCGGGCCCGTGGACAGCTCCGCCCGGTGCCGACTGTTGGCCCTGATCAGCACGTCGAGTGCCTCCCGGGTCTCGATCAGGTGCGCGATGGCGGCGTCAATTCGGTCGCGCTCGCGCATCATCGCCGTGAACGTCTCCTCGGCGACATCCAGGTCATCCGGGACGTCCACACACGGCAACACGGTTGCGATCACCCTGCTGGACATACCCGCATCGAACAGCTGCCGGATGAGCGAAACGCGCTGAACCGCAGCATCGGAATAGTGACGCTGCCCCGCCTCGGAGCGCGAGCTGGTCAACAGACCCTGCTCTTCGTAGTACCGCAGTGAGCGGGGACTCACGCCCGAACGCTTCGACAACTCGCCTATCCGCATCCTTGAGAGCCTACGCCCGCGTGTGCCCCACGCTCAGAGCGCGTCGCCGGTGGCGGTGGCGGCGCGGTCGAACGATCCGGGGCGCCCACGCGGGATGGGCGCCCCGGCTGCTCGGCGTTCACGTCCACGGACGGTGTCCGGTTCGGCGGAGGTGGCGCGGCGCCGCCCAGCACATGCCTGGCTAGGCGAAGGAGAACCAGTTGACGTTGACGAAGTCGGAGGGCTGGCCGCTGTCGAAGGTCAGATAGACGTCGTGCGTTCCGGTGGTGCGGCGGATGTCGGCGGGGACGGTGCGCCAGGCCTGCCAGCCGCCGGTGTTGGCGACGGAGAAGCCGCCGACCGGCGTGGCTGTGGGGCTGTCGAGGCGGACCTGGACCAGGCCGCTGACTCCGCCGGCGGCTCCGGAAGCGACGCGGGCGTCGAAGCGGGTGGCGCCGGTGGAGCCGAAGGCGACGGCCGAGTACTTGAGCCAGTCCCCGTTGGACAGATGGCCGACGTCGGATCCGCCGCCGCCGTCGGAGCAGGCCTCGACCTGTGCTCCGGACTGGGCGTTGAACGCCTCCGCCTGGATGGTGGTGAACGCGCCGACCCCGCCGCCCGGGGCGGTGGCGGTCGGCGTCGGGTCCGGTGTGCCGCCCCCGGCCACACCGCCGACCGTGATGGTCCAGCGGCCGGGGGTGCCCGACTGTACCTTGCCCTCGAAGTCGACTCCGGCCGGATGCACGTCGTCGTACGGGAAGGCGTACCCGAGATGGTCGGGGGTGGTGTTGTGCAGGATGCGGGCGTAGTGGTTCGTGCGCGGTCGGGTGTAGAAAGCGGCGGGGTTCTCGGCGGTCGGCTGGTGGGGGTTGTCCAGCAGCGTGGTGCGGTTGAAGGCGGCGGCGAGCCGTGCGCTGAGATTGCCCATCAGGTCGTTGCCCGTGGTGAAGGGCGCGTCGCTGCAGGAGAAGATCGAAAGGGTGGACGGCTTGGCGAAGCTGCCGACTCCGGGGAAGGTGAGGACGTCGCCATTGACCCGGCCGGTGACGGTTCCCCAGCTGAACTGGGTGTCGATGCGCAGGTCGGTGGAGCGGTACTTGTTCCACACCTCGTCCACGTAGCCGTCGAAGTAGCCACGGAACAAGGCGTTGTTGCCGCGGATCGCCAGGTTGGGGCTGAGCACGCGCACGTCGCGGCCACCCGCGGCGACGATCAGCCTGCTCCAGTCGCTGCCGTCGGCAGCGGACTGGGCCCGCAGCGCGGCGGCGACCCGGGACAGTCCGTCGGCGGGCAGGCCGCGCACCGTCTGGGTGCCCTGCCCGGTCTCCAGTTGGAAGGAGATCGGCAGCGAGACCATGTCGACGAATGTGATGTTGGCGTACAACTGGTCGCTGTTGAAGGTGAATTCGCAGAAGTCGTGAGCGACGTTCGCGTTGGGGTCGGTGGGGTTGCTCACCGACGGCAGGGCCAGACCGCCGCCGCGGTTCACCAGGAAGGTGAGCTTCGTGCCGACCGAGAAGTAGATCCGGCCGCTGTCCAGGCGCGGCAGCGTCACCCGCCGGGCTCCGGCGCCGGACGCGTTGAGCGGGATGGCGCAGTCGACCCCGAGCGGGGTCTGATCGTTGGCCGGAGCCGGCGGGTGGTACAGGCCGGCGCCGTTGGCCTGGATGAAGGCCCAGGTGCCGCCGGCCGCGGGGTCTCGGCCGAGCACGTAGGCGTACACCGTGTTGTTGCCGGTGGTGTTCACCAGGTCCAGGGGGAGCGTGGCGGTGGTGGACGCGTTGGCGCCCATCTCGAGCCAGGCTGCCGCGGCGGGCACGCCCAGCGCCAGGCCCGCTGTCACGGCGAGGAGTTTTCTGCGGGGCATGGTTCGTTGGTGGCGAGCCGTCACGGTGGGGGTCCGTTCTTCGTGAGGTCGGGCGGGGGAGCGGTCGGACGCGGGGACCGGGGGAGGGGGAGGGGGAGGGGGAGGGGGAGGGAGAAGGGAGGGCGGTGGGGCCGGTGGGTCAGCCGACCGTCCACTTCTGGTTGGCGGCGCCGGTGCAGGTCCAGGTCTGCAACCGGGTACCGTCCGCGGAGGAGTTGCCCTTGGCATCCAGGCACTTGCCCGCACCGGTGTTGGTGAGGTCGCGGGCGGCGGTGTACGTCCACTTCTGGGCGTTGGTGCCGTTGCAGGTGTAGAGCTGGACGACGGCGCCGTCGGCGGTGGAGCCGCCCGCGACGTCAAGGCACTTGCCGAGGGCGCGGACGGTGCCGTCGCCCCCGATGGTCCACTGCTGGGCCGGGCTGCCGGTGCAGTCGTGCAGCTGGATGGGGGTGCGGTCGGCGTCGGAGCCGCCGGCGACGTCGACGCACATGCCGCCGATGCCACGGATCGGGCGGGCTGCGGGGGCGTCGGCGGAGGAGGCGCGGACGTAGTCGACGGTCATCGTCTGCGGGAAGGACGTGGAGGCGTCCGGGCTGCCGGGCCAGTCCCCACCGACCGCCAGGTTGAGGATGACGAAGAACGGGTGGTCGAAGACCCACTTGTTGCCGCCGGTGTCGGCCGGCGTGAGGGTCTTGTACGTGGTGCCGTCCACCGACCAGACGAGGGAGTTCGGGCTCCAGTCGACGGCGAACACGTGGAAGTCGTCGGCGAAGGCGCGGCCGCCGGGCAGGCTGTACGCGGCGCCGAGGCCGCCCGCTCCGGAGTAGCCGGGGCCGTGCACAGTACCGTGCACGGTGTTGGGCTCGGGGCCGATGTTCTCCATGATGTCGATCTCGCCGCTGCCCGGCCAGCCCACGCTGCCGAGGTCGTTGCCGAGCATCCAGAAGGCGGGCCAGATGCCCTGGCCGCGCGGGATCTTGATGCGGGCCTCGAAGCGGCCGTACGCCTGGGTGAAGGTTTTGGCGGTGTTCAGCCGGGCGGAGGTGTACTGGCACTGCCCGTACCAGCAGCCGAGGCCGGCGTCGGTGTTCTTCCGCGCGGTGATGACGAGGTTGCCCTGGCCGTCGAGCGCGGCGTTCGAGGTGCTGTTGGTGTAGTACTGCAGCTCGTGGTTGCCGAAGCCCGAACCACCGGTCTCAAGAGTCCACTTGGCGGCGTCAGGAGCGCGGCCGGCCGCGCCGTCGAACTCGTCGGACCAGGCCTGCGCGACAACTGCGGCACCGGCGGGCGGGGCGACCGAGCGGGTGAAGGACATGAGCACCGCCGCGACCAGGGCGGTGGTCACGAGGAGCACCATTCCGCCGAGAGAGCGGCGACGTGCGCGATGAGCAGCAGCCATGGGCATGGGTCCTTGTCTGGGGTGGGGGAGGAGGAGGGGGCCAGGCCGGGCGAGCGAGCCGTGACGAGTGGCAGCAGGGGTACGAGAGCGCTCTCAAACGTGACGCAATGTCACCCGAGGCAGTGAGTATTACGGAGGGATAACTGTCCTGGCAACGTCGGACGTCGCTCCTCACACGCCTCTGACCTGCGGTTTTCGCGGGTGGCCTGCGGCTTAACGATCTCTTAAGGCTGGCTTGATGCAGCGAGGTGTGAATCGGAGCCTCACGTGATCGTCGGCCGGACCGCCGCCGCGCAGCCTCTCGATCGGTGCACCGGCTTCGGTCCGGGACGCCGGACACCTCGACGAGCGGCGCCGCCGGCCCCGTACGGGAAGCCGGGCGACAGGTCCTCCGGGGCTCGCGCCCGGAGGACCTGGTGCCGCGCCGACCTCGGGCGTGTGCAACGTCAGGCGGTGTGCAGCGTCAGGCCGTAGCGGCCGAGGATTTCGTTGATCGGCTGGAACCATGTCTGGCCGCCGGACGAGCAGTTGCCCCAGCCGCCGGAGGTGACGCCTTGGGCCTGGTCCCCGCTGAGGAACGAGCCGCCGGAGTCGCCTCCCTCGGCGCAGACGCTGGTCTTCGTCATCTGGTGAACGGCGCCCTGGCTGTAGTTGACGGTCTCGTTCTTGGCGAGGACGGTGCCGCAGTGCCAGTGCGTCGTGGACCCCGACCGGCAGATCGAGGCGCCCACGGGTGCTTCGGCGGAGCCGCGTACCAGCTGGTCCGGGATGGTGCCCCAGCCGAGCACCACCGGTACGGTCCACCAACCGCTGTGGATGCCGATGTACGCGTAGTCGTTGCCGGGGAACGAGGATCCCTGGAAGGTGCCCATCGCCGACCCGTCCCAGCCGCGCACGGCGGCCCCCGCCTGCCCGCAGTGACCGGCCGTCACGAAGCCGCCGTACACGGAGAAGCCGATCGAACAGCGGACGTTGCCGGTGTAGTACGGGTCGCCGCCGACGGTGCCCGCGGCGTAGGTACGGGGCTCCTGTGTCGTCTCGGCGACGGTGACGGGGCCGGCGGCCCGGGCCCGGTCGACGAACTCCCGCACGGCGGGGGCTTCCCGCTCGGTACGTACGACCGTGACGACGACGCTGTTGGTCCGATGGTCGACGTGCCAGCCGGCCACCCCGGTGGGGGCGTGCAGCGTGTCCAGGCGCGCTTTGGCGCGGTCCAGCGCGGCGGCGCTGTGCTGGACGAGGCGGGTGTCGGCGCCCAGTGCCCGCACTTCGGACTCCTGCGCGCGGTCGGTCACCGCGACGACGAGCCGGCCGGTGGACGGCTCGAACCACGACCCGCCGTACGCACCACCCGTGGCCTGCCGTGCGGTCTTCTCCACGGCCGTGGCGGCCTTTTCCGCGCTCAGCCGTTCTTCGGCCTGGGGAGCGGTGAGCCCGAGGTCCCGGCGCATCGCGTCGAGCAGTCCGGCCGAGGCGGACGGCGTTGCGGCGGACGATGCCGCGGCGGGCTCCGGAAGCGGGGCGGCGCTCGCCACGCCGGTGTGGGCGGCGCCGAGACCGACGGTCAGGAGCAGAGAGGCGACGGCGGCGCGTAAGGGGCTGGTGGGTTTCACGAGACCTCCTGGCGTGGGGGATCGAACGCTTGAGAGCGCTCTCAGAGAGTGTCGGGCGCTACGCTAGCCGACCTCATTTGTCAGGTCCATACCAAATTCCGGTTCCGCCGCGGCGGGACCCGCCCCCGGCCGAGGGTCGACTTCGTCACCGGCCTGACCGACGTCGCGGTCGCGGCCGGGGATCGGCGGATCACACGGCCGCCGATCTCGACGCCCAGGTCCGCGCGTTCGCTGCAGAGGGCGTAGTGGGCGCCGTACCCGACCGGGCCCGGCTCCCCCTGAGCCGGTTCCGCGACTTCGACCTCGAGCTGCTCGTCATCGAGCAGCTCATGTACGGCCCCGAGCCCCTTCTCCTCCCGGCCTACGACCTGCCCGCGCGGCCGGCCGAGCACGGGATCGGCGACCCCGCGTCCCACGTACTGGAGAAGGGCCTCCACGGGGAGGTGCTGTGGGAGTCCCGGGCCCATTTCGAGGCCTTGGAGATCCCGGCCGCACTGCTCGCCGGCGTCGAGGACGGCATGGGCTCGGCCTGACCGCCCCGCCGCCGCCCCCCGCGGGCACGGCACCGGGGCCGCCGGCGTCGGCGCGGGGCTCGCGGGGAATACTGAACCAATGCGTCAGATGCCGCCGACCGCCGTGGTCCCGGAGCCGGAGCCGGAGCCGGTGACGGCCGAGCCGCCGCACCCGGTGGACCGCCCGTTGCTCACCCAGTCCTGGCTCGACCTGGCCTTCCTGCACTGGGCCGCCGACCCCGCCCACGTGGCCCCGTTGCTGCCGGCCGGCACCGTGCCGGACACCCTGGACGGGGTGACGTACGTCGGCCTGATCGCCTTCCGCATGCACAAGGTCGGCTGGTTCCGCCTGCCCGGCGTCCCCTACCTGGGCTCCTTCCCGGAGACCAACGTCCGCCTCTACTCCGTCGACGCCCGCGGTCGCCGCGCCGTGGTCTTCCGGTCGCTGGACGCCTCCCGGTTGATCCCGGTGGCCATCGGCCGGGCGGCGTTCCGGCTCCCGTACGTCTGGTCCCGGATGGCGGTCCGTCGCGAGGGCGACACGGTCACGTACACCAGCAGCCGGCGCCTGCCCGGCCCGCGCGGCGCGCACAGCCGGATCGCCGTACGGGTGGGTGAGCCCCTCGCGGAGCCGACGGCCCTGGAGCACTTCCTGACCGCGCGCTGGGGCATGCACACGGAACTCCTCGGCCGACCGCTGTACGTCCCGAACGCGCACCCGCGCTGGCCGCTGCACCGCGCCGAGGTCCTCGACTGCGACGAGGACCTGGTGGCAGCGGCGGGCCTGCCCGCCCCGGCCGGGCCGCCGGTCAGCGTCCTCTACTCGCCCGGGGTCCCCGTACGCTTCGGACGGCCGTCCCTGGGTCCTTGACCCGGGCGACCCGGGGCGCGTCTCAGCCCTGGGCGGGTGTGTCGTTCGCCACCTCGGCGACCGGCGTCGCCGGCGCGGTCAGGGGGCCCGTGAGGTAGGCCAGCAGGCCGGCGATCTCGTGGCCGGCCTCCGCCGGGTGGCGGAAGCGCGCGCCCGGAGCCACGACGTAGCGGTTGCGCCGCCCGTCCCGGGTCCTGCTGAGGTACCCGTCCGCCTGCAGGTCCGTGACGATGGCCTGCACGGTGCGCTCGGTCAGACCGCACTCCACCGCGATGTCGCGCAGCCGGATGCCCGGGTCGCGCGCGATGGCGATCAGAACCCGGGCATGGTTCGTCAGGAAGGTCCAGCCGTTGCGGCGGGGCCCAGTGTGCTCGCTCTCCACACCGTCATTCTTGAGGGATGACTCACGAAATGCAATTCCCGAACTGGTTTTCCGGTATTACTTGACGTCTGTCCCGTGCCCCGACAGGGTGCAGGGGAGGCGGAAGCAGAGTTCCGCATGACCAGAGCTTTCGAGCGACGCACCGCACCGCAAGCACACGTGCCCAAGGAGCGAAGACGATGACCTTCACGGCCACGGCCGAGGCCATGACCCCGACGACGATCCCGACGACCGCCATCCCCGGCGGTGGCACCGGCGAAGCCCCCGCACCGGGCGGGCTGCCGGACGTGCCCTGCCCGCGGGAACTGTCGACCAGCGACGCCCGTGAGCTGACCCATGTCTTCTTCGAACGGCTGCAGAGCCTCGAAGAGGGCACCCGCGAGTACCAGTACGTGCGCAACACCCTGATCGAGATGAACATCTCACTGGTGCAGTTCGCCGCCCGTCCGTTCCGCGACCGCCCCGGCGGCCCCGAGAACGAGGACATCGTGCAGGTCGGCATCATCGGGCTGATCAAGGCGATCGACCGCTACGACCCCGAGCGCAACACACAGCTCAGCACGCTCGCCCTGCCCTACATCACGGGCGAGATCAAGCGCCACTTCCGGGACACCACCTGGGCCGTACGGGTGCCGCGCCGCCTCCAGGAGCTGCGCCTGCAGCTCGCGAAGGCCACGGAGGAGCTGACCTCCGAGACGGACCGCGCGCCCACCCCCGCGGAGCTCGCCGAGCGGCTGGACCTCACCGAGGACGAGGTCCGTCAGGGCCTTATCGCGGCCAACGGCTACTCCACCCAGTCCCTCGACGTGCCCCAGGACGGCGCCGCCGGTGGCTCCCAGACGTCCACGGCCTCGCGCAGCCTCGCCGAGACCATGGGCGACATCGACCCCGCCCTGGAAGCGGTGGAGGACCGGCACGCTCTCGCGCCCCTGCTCGCCGACCTGGACGAGCGCTCCACCCAGATCCTGGAGCTGCGTTTCGGCCAGGAGATGACCCAGGCGGAGATCGGCGAGGAGATCGGCCTCTCCCAGATGCAGGTGTCCCGCCTGCTCACCCGCACGCTCGGCACCCTGCGCGAGGAACTGCTGCACAGCTGACCACCCCGTGAAGCCGACCCCGGGAGGCCGAGAGGTCCGGAGGCCGGGAAGCCTGACCACGTACGCCCGACCCGGGCCCGCCTGAACCCGCTCGACCTGCGCGTCGGCGTCAGGCGGACCCGGGTCGGCCCGTCCGTAGGCGCTCGGCGTCGATCTCGGCCCAGACGACCTTGCCGCGCCCGACGGCCTGGACACCCCACCGGTCCGCGAGCCGGTGCACCAGGCGCAGGCCGTGCCCGCCGGGGCGCCCCGGGTGGGCCGAACGCGAGGGGTGCAGCGGTCGCGGGAGATCACCCAGGCCGTCGTACACCTCGACACGCAGCACGTCCCCGGCGCGGAGCAGCAGCTCGTGGCAGCCGCCGGCGTGCAGTTTGGCGTTGGTGACCAGCTCGGACACGAGCAGGACGGCGTCCTCGGCGGTGTCGTGACCGTCCCACCCCCAGTCCGCCAGCGCCTCGCGGGTGAACCGGCGGCCGCGCGCGACCTGCCGCAAGGCGTCGCGCAGGGCGAGCCGACGGAGCTGTGTGAAGGCCGGTCCCCGCGTGTCCGATGCGGGCCCGCCGGTGTCCGGTCCGATGGTCTGCACTGCGCACTCACCTCGTCCTCGGCTGTCGTCTCCTGGTCGCTTGTACCCACCATCGGGAATCGGACGCCCCGTTTGTCCCGGCGTGCCCCGGGCACGTGCGACGGGACCTGTCCCCCAGACCCGTCCAGAGGAGTCATGAACAGCATTCTGCAAGTGTCGGCCTTCATCGGCGGCGCGATCGTGCTCACCTTCGCCGCGGGCAGGGCCACCGACCTGTTGCTGCGGCGCGCGGCCGCGCGTCACCCCGAGACACCGCTCTGGACCATGTTGCGCCGCTGTCGCACGTCGGTACGGGTCCTGCTGCTCGCGGCGACGCTGCGCGCCGTGTACCGGCAGATCGGGTGGCAGCCGCTGCGGGAGCACGAGGCGGCCGTGGGGAGGGTCCTGACACTCGTACTGATCGGCGCGAGCGCCTGGTGCGTCGTCCTGGTGACCTCCGCCGTGGTCGAGTCCTCGTACGCCCGCTACGCGCACGGCACCCGTGACCCTTCCCGGGTCCGCCGGGTCCGCACCCAGGTGACGCTCATCATGCGGATCGTCACCGCGGTGGTCGCCGTGGTGGCCGCCGCGGCGATGTTGCTGACCTTCCCCGACCTGCGCGCCGTCGGCACCTCGCTGCTGGCCTCGGCCGGGATCATCGGCATCGTCGCGGGCGTGGCCGCCCAGTCCACCCTCGGCAACCTCTTCGCCGGATTCCAGATCGCCTTCGGCGACATGGTGCGGATCGGCGACACGGTCGTGGTGGCCGGCGAGTGGGGTGTGGTCGAGGAGATCACGCTCACCTTCCTGGCCGTGCGTACCTGGGACGAACGCCGGATCACCATGCCCGTCTCGTACTTCACGGGGCGCCCCTTCGAGAACTGGTCGCGCGGCGGGATACAGATGACCGGAACGGTCTTCCTGCACTGCGACCACACCACCCCCGTGGCGCTGATGCGCGAGAAGCTCCGGGAGATCCTCGACGGCTGCGAGGCCTGGGACGGCCGCGGCTGGGACCTGTCGGTCACCGACACGACGCCCAGCGCCATCGTGGTGCGGGCGATCGTCACCGCGAAGGACGCGGACGACCTGTGGACCGCCCGCTGTGCGGTTCGCGAACAACTCGTCGCCTGGCTGGCCGAGAAGCACCCGTACGCCCTGCCGCGGGTCTCGACGGCCGCGGCCCCGGCCACGCCCGCGGACGGTGTTTCGAAACGCGCACCCGGGTCAGACGCGTGAGGAAGAACGGCAAGGACGCGAACACGGATCGAGGGGAGTAGGACATGACGAAGGTGGCACGCCTGCCGGGCCGTGCGGAACACCAGTGGGAGTGGCAGGAGGAAGCCGCGTGCCGGGCGCTCGGTACGGACCGCTTCTTCCACCCGGCGGGGGAGCGTGGCGAGGAGCGCGCCGCACGGGAGCAGGAGGCCAAGGAGGTCTGCGCCTTCTGCCCGGTGCGATCGCAGTGCCTGAGCCACGCGCTGCGCGTGCAGGAGCCGTACGGGGTGTGGGGCGGACTGACCGAGGACGAGCGACGCGAGCTGGGTGCACGCAAGGCGGGCTGACCGACCGGGTGTGCCACGCCGCGCGGTACGCGGCGATCCACCCGGCCGGTGGACCGACGGGCGGATCAGGGGCGCGCGTTGAGCTCCGCGACGACGGAGGCGGGCGTGTGGCCGCTCCCGTCCGACAGCCGGTGGAAGTCGACGGACACGAAGTTCGGATCACGGCCCCCGGTGGCCGACCGGCACTGGTCGGCGATGCGGTTGCGCAGCTTGGCGCCGTTGTCCAGGGCCGCCGTGAGGACGGTGGGCACGTTGCGGTGATGGCTCATCGTGAACAGGCGCCGGAATCCCGGTTCCTGACGGTCCAGCGGTACGTCGGCCCAGCGGGTGACGCACGAGAGGTCGTTGCCCAGGTCCCCGAGGCTCCAGTAGTTGCTCACGGTCCAGGACTTGTCGTACATGACGCCCAGGTGCTCCCGGTCGGACCGGTCGGAGAAGATCAGCAACCGCTTGCCGGACGTGACGAGATCGGCGACCTTGGGCCAGCCGTGCTCCCGTACGCCCCACTCGTCGGCCCGGAAGAGCATGTTCTGCAGCCCGCCGACGCGGCCGAGGGACGCCTGTAGCTGGTCGGCGCCGACGTAGTCCTCCAGGAAGACGGTCACCACCTCCTGCGGGTGGGTGGCGAGGAAGTCCACCACGGTCTGCATCGTGCCGTGGAAGGTCTGGCGCGGCAGGGCGTAGGTGGCTCCGGCGAAGGTCTTGCAGTCGCCGTGGCACAGGTACACGTCGCTGGGGTAGCAGTCGCTGCCGAAGCTGATGATGCACAGCCAGGTGCTGCGTTCGTACCAGTGGGTGTCCAGGCTCAGGCCGCGCACGCCGTTGTCGAGCTGGGCGCGTACGGACTCGGACTGGTTCACCGAACTCCAGCGGGAGTCCTCGTAGTTGGTGAAGGCGTTGTGGGTGGTCAGGAAGGCGACCTCGTCGAGCCGCCGGTCGCCCCAGCGGGCGGCCGCGGCGGCGCTCGCCGCGGTGCTCGCGGTGGTGGGCGGGGGCGTGGCGGGCGTGGCAGGCGTGGCCGTGGTCGAGGTCGAGGCGGAGGCCACGGCCGGGGGCGCGGCAGCCGCTGTGGTCACCGTACCCAGGAGGGCCAGCACGAGGAGGCACACCCAGGCGCGCGACCGCATCCGAAACCGCATGTCCATGTCAATCAGCATGGCGCGGAGGATAGCGCGCGGGCCGTCGATCCGCTCCCCTGCGGACACGTACGGCTGACGTCCGGCGCGCAGCGGCCGGCTCGCGCACGGTGCCGAAACGCGGTTTGGTGGAGGCATGGGCGGTTCGTGCCGAGGCGACGGCGTCGGCGGCCGTACCACGCCCCCGACCTGCCGGAGGAGGGCGGAACATGCCCGGACCTGGACCTGGACCTGCACCCGCACCCGCAGCCGGCCCCGGAGTCGCACCCGCAGCCGGACCGGGCGTCACGCGCGGTCGTCGACGGGCACTGCGACCACGGCTCGCTCGGCGCCGCCGCGCGGCGGCCCTCGCCGTGGCGGCGATCTGCTCCTCGATGCTCGTCGCGCCGGACGTTGCCGCGGCCCGGGCGGAGCCGTCGCCCTCGCAGGCCGTTCCCCGGCTGGACTGGAGCCCTTGCAAAGCCGGCAGCCCGTACGACTGCGCCACCGCCGAGGTGCCCCTGGACCACGCGGCCCCCGGCGGCCGCACCATCGACCTGGCCGTCGTCCGCCGCAAGGCCGCCGACCCCGCCCGGCGCGTGGGCACGCTGTTCGTCAACCCCGGCGGTCCCGGTGGCCCCGGTACCGTGCAGGTGCCGCAGAACTACGACTCCTTCCCCAAGGAGCTGCGGGAACGGTTCGACATCGTCAGTTGGGACCCCAGAGGCATCGGCAACAGCACCGCGGTGAACTGCTTCGACACTCCTGAGGAGGCCCGGACCTGGGGCGCGGACAAACCGGTCGGCTTCCCGGTGGGCGACAAGGAGCGCACCACCTGGATCGACGCCTACGAGGACCTCGGTCGCCGCTGCGAGAAGCGCGATCCGGACCTCCTGCGCCACGTGTCGACGACCGACACCGCCCAGGACCTCGACCTGCTCCGCCGGGCGGTGGGGGAGCAGCAGCTCAACTACCTCGGCGTCTCCTACGGAACCATCCTGGGCGCCACCTACGCCAATCTCTTCCCGGACAAGGTCCGGGCCATGGTGCTCGACAGCAACATCGACCCGCTGGCCTGGACGAACAACGCCTCGCCGAACGAACCCCGCACCACGACCCTCCTGCGCATGGGCTCGGACCGCACGGCGGCGGCGACCATCGACAAGTTCCTCGATCTGTGCGGATCCGCCGGTACCGCCCGCTGCGCCTTCTCGGCCGGCAGCCCCGAAGCCACCCGCGACAAGTTCGACCAGCTGACGCGACGGCTGCGCGAGCACCCCGTGGGCCCGTGGACGTACGCCGCCACGGTCGCCGACACCGTGAGCAGCCTCTACATCGTGAAGCCGGGCTGGACCGACCTCGCCGCCCGGCTGCAGGACCTCTGGCTGGGCCGCACTCCGAAGCCGCCCCAGTACCCGCCCCCGCCCCCGGTCGCGAACCCGAATCCGTACCTGGGTGAGGAACAGGCGGCGGCCGTGTGGTGCGCCGACAGTCCCAACCCGCGCGACCCGGCCGTCTACCAGGGTCTGGCGGAGGGCAGTGCCCGGCGCGCGGGCGACGCCGGTCGCTACTGGTCCTGGTCCGGTGAGCCGTGCGCGACCTGGCCGGCCCGGTCCGCCAACCGGTACGAAGGCCCGTGGAACAAGCCCACGGCGCACCCCGTCCTGGTGGTGGGCACCACGTACGACCCCTCGACGCCGCACTCGGACGCCCAGGCCATGGCCGAGGAACTGGCGGACGCGCGGCTGCTCACGAACAACGGGTACGGCCACACCGCGCTCTTCAACAACTCCAGCACCTGCATCAACAACTACGAGAGCCGCTACTTCGTCGACGGCACCCTCCCGCCGCCCGGCACGGTCTGCCAGCCGGACCGGCTGCCCTTCTCCTGACGTGCCCCGCGCGCGGGTCACGGGACGAGGACGACCTTCCCGGCGACCGTGCCCGACTCGGCCAGGCGCATCGCCTCGGCGGCGCGGGCCAGCGGGATCCGGGCCGCCACCTGGGCGGTGATCTCACCGTGCTGCAGGGCCGTGAACACCTGGGTGAGGTCGGAGCGCAGGCGGGCCCGGAAACGGCCCTTGGCGTAGGCGCGGCCGGCCCACACGTTGAAGAAGTACGCGCGGCGGCCGTTGGGCAGCGCGTTCCACACCCACACCCGGCCCAGCAGCTTGAGCACCGGCCACGAGCCGGAGCCCTCGTCGTCGCGGGTGGCGGCGCTGCCGTACGAGACGAGCGTGCCGCCGGGGGCCAGCAGCCGCCAGGATTCGAGGATGCCGTCGCCGCCGACGTGATCGAACACCGCGTCCACGCCGCCGGGCGCGAGGACCCGTACATGGGCCGGGACATTGCCGGACCGGTAGTCGATGGGGGTGACCCCGAGAGCGCGGAGCGCGTCGTGGTGGCGGGTGGAGGCCGTGCCGATCACCCGGGCGCCCGCGGCCAGCGCCAGCTGGACCAGGATCGAGCCGACGCCGCCGTTGGCGCCGTGGACGAGGACGGTCTGACCGGCGCGCACCCGGGCCTTGCGGTGGAGCATCTGCCAGGCGGTGATGCCGTTGACGACGGCGGTCTCCGCGTCCACCGCGCTGACGCCGTCGGGTACCTCCACCACGTCGGCCGCGGTGAGCGCGACGTGGCTCGCCCAGCCTCCGGTCTTCGTGAGGGCGGCGACCCGCCGGCCGAGCAGCGCGGTGCTGACGCCCGCACCCACGGCCGACACCGTGCCGACCAGGTCGTATCCGGGGACGAAGGGGAACGGCGGCTGGTCGTAGTACCGGCCGCGCCGCATCTGCTGCTCGGCGAAGGACACGCCCGTGGCCTCCATGGCGACGACCACTTGGCCGGCCGCCGGTACCGGGACGGGACCGCGGTGGAACTGCAGGCCCTCCGGCTCGACCTTGCCCGGCAGAACGACCTCGACCCGCTCGACGGTGTTCGTCATCATGACCTCCATTGAGTTTCTGCTTCTCGCGTTCGTTAGAACCTGTAACGAGAATGAAGGGCGATCCCCCTCGTGTCAAGAGATGACTTCTTGAATCGCGAGTAGGTGTGCCGATGGTGATAGCCTCTAACTCATCTGGTGAGCAAGAGCGAGCGGTGCGAGAGGGAGGCGGGCATGGTGGGCGGTACGAAGACCCCCCGGGAGCGGTACCGGGAGCAGGTGCGCGAGGAGGTCAAGGAGAAGGCCTGGCAGCAGATCGCGGGCTCCGGCGCCTCGGCGCTCTCCCTCAACGCGATCGCCAAGCAGATGGGCATGAGCGGACCGGCGCTGTACCGGTACTTCGCCAACCGTGACGAGCTGATCACCGAGCTCATCCGCGAGGCCTACCGCGGTCTCGCCGACGCCTTCATCGCCGCCGCTGCGGCCGCCACCGCCGATTCATCCTCCTCCGGCCGCGGCGACGGCGACGAGGCGGGCGTGGGCGGACCGGACCTCGCCGGCCTGGCCCATGTGCTGCGCCGCTGGGCCCTGGCGGACCCGCACCGCTACTTCCTCATCTACGGCACCCCGGTGCCCGGTTACCACGCGCCGCCGGACATCACCGCGATCGCCTCGGAACTGATGTCCGTCCTGCTGGACGCCTGCTCCGCCGCCCCGGCCGAGGGGCCGCACGCCTTCGAGGATCACCTGGCCACCCACCGCGCTTGGGCCGACAGCCACCCGGACGCCCCGCCGGCCGCGCTACGGCAGGCCCTGGCCTTCTGGAGTCGGCTGCACGGGGTCCTGTCCCTGGAACTGGCGGGCCACTTCACCGGCATGGGCCTGGACCCGGCCCTGTTCTTCCAGGCGGAGGTGGACGCCCTCACCGGTGGGCCGACCGCCTGACGGTCGGCCCATCGATGAAGCCGCCTCAGAGGCCGGTGACCTTGGCGCTCGCCGACAACTCGTAGACCAGGGTGACCGTCCGCCGGCCGCCCGGTGCGAGCGCCACGTCCCAGCGGGCGATGCCCTCGGAGTCGACCGCGTCCGGCGCCGGCGAGCAGGCCTCCTTGCGTAGGCGCACCTCCACCGCCGAGACCTCCGAGACCGGGATCCGCTCGCGGAGGACGACCACCCGTTCGCCCTGGTCCCCGGGGGCGGAGAAGCGGGACAGGTGCAGCCGGACCGTGCGGGTGATCACCGTCCGCTGGCTGAATCCGGCCGAGTCACGGGACTCCTCGGCGTACCGGACCACGCGGTGGTCGTCACAGCTGCCGAAGGCGAGCTCGACCGGGGCCCCCGGGGCGGTGAATTCCACCGTGCCGCGGCCGCCGAACCCGCTGCCACGGACCAGATCCACGGGTCCGGCCAGCAGTGCGTGACCGGACCGGTTCTCGAACGACACCACCCGGGTGACCAGCCCAGACAGCTCGGGGGAGCAGGCGTACTCGCTGCGCGCGGCCGTGCTGAAGGCGGAGAGCGGCACCCGGTGCGCGCGACCGTCCCCGCGTACGGAGACCGGTACGGGGGAGTGCAGCACCCGCGCCTCGCCCCCGTCGTCCACCCCGGGCAGGCCCAGCACCTGTGCCGCCGGACCGAGGTCCCCGATCTCCTCCTCGCGCAGTTCGACGTCGACCGTGCGCCGCTCCGCCGCCGTGCGATCACCCAGCGTCAGGCGGTCCTCGCCCAGCCGTGGCGGCTCGGTGGCCAGCGCCGACCGGGCCGTCGACAGGGTCAGACGTACGTCGGACCAGTCCTCGCCGGTGCGCTGCCAGACCATCGCGTCCGTCTCCAGCGTCAGCGCGTCCCCGTTCAGCACGGCCCGGTAGGCGGGCCGCCACAGCGCGCACGGGACGAGGTGGCTCAGACGCAGCCGGGCCGGACCGGCGGCCGCACTGTCCACGGTCAGCTCGATATGGCCGACCAACTCGGCCGGCTCGGTCTCCGAGTGGTCCATGGCCTGGCGGGTCTCGCCGAGTTCGCCCGCGAGGGCGGTCAAGCGGGCCTCCACGGTCCGCAGTTGCTCACCGTACGTATCGCGCTCGCCGTCCACCCGGTCCAACTCGGCCGCCCAGCGGGGCCCGTCGGACTCCCCGGAGCCGGCACCTTCGCCGATCTCCCGCAGCAGATCGGCGGCGAGCCGGCCGAGCAGGTCGAGCCGGGCGTGCAACCGATCGCGCCGCTGCCCGAGGGCGAGTTGCTCCTCCTCGAGGGCGTGCACGCGCCGGCGCAGGGCGGAGTCCTCCTCGGCGGACGGCAACGGTCCGCGCGGTTCCCAGCTACGGACGATGCGTACGTCGAGCACGGTGGTCCGGTGTTCGGCGGCCAGCTCGGCGTGCAGGGTGCGGTCGACGGCCAGCGCGCTGACCGGACCGAGCCGCAGTCGCTGGACCCCCTCCGCCAGGTCGAGTTCGGCGGAGCGCTCGATGTGGGCGCGGTCCTCCAGACAGGTGACGGCGGTGACGGGCAGGGCGATCGGCTTCGGGGCCTTGGGCATGGACATGGTGGGCGTCAGCTCCTGCGGTTTCCGCCGACCACGGCCTTGCCGGCCGGGATACGGATCTCGTAGCCGCCGTCGAAGGCGGTGGTCCCCCCGGCGGGCAGCTCCACCCGCCAGACGCGGGTGCCCGGGGCGTGGTGTTCCGGCCCGGCACCGTCCTCCGGCGTCGTCCAGTCGGCGCGTTCCTCGATCCGCACGTCGGGATCGGAGGTCACGGGCACCCGCTCGTGGACCTCGACGGTGACCGGCCCGGCGAGCCGGTTGGCCAGTTCCACGTGGACCTGGTGGTCGAGCACGGTGGTGTTGTTGCGCAGGCCCGAGGTCGACTCGCGCAGGTTCGTACGACGCGTGACCCGGACCCCCTCGGCGGGCCCGAGCCCCACCCGGCGGACTCCGCCGGGGGCGAGCGTGGGCAGCGCGGCGGTCAACAGGAAGTCCTCGTCGACGGTGACCTCCACCGGGCCGGCCAGCAGGGCCTGGTCGGTGGCGTTGGAGAGCACCAGCGTCGCGTACACGGTCTGCTCCACGGACGGCACACAGACGTACTCGGTGCGCAGACCGACCGGGATCTCCCCGACGGTGACGGTGTGCCAGGTGCCGTCCGACGGAATGTCGGCGCGGGCGGCGGCGTCGAAGCGGTGGTCGAAGGACCCCGCCGACTCGCGGGGCCAGACGGCGTGCCCGGGCAGCGGCAGCCCGCCCACCGCCTCGGCGCGGCGACGGTGTTCGGCCGCCACCGGGTCGGCGGGGGAGTCGGCGAACAACCGGCCCCTACGACCGCCGTGCTCGTCGGGGCCGCACAGGACGAGCGCGGCGTAGTCGAGCTCGGCGCCGCTCGGCCGGGGCGGACCAGCCACCGGTTCCGGCGCCGGAGCCGACGCGGGGGCCGGGGGAGCGGCCCGACCGGGAGCCGCGGGGGCTGCGGGAGCGGGGGCCCCGCCGAAGCCCATGCCGCCGCCCCGCGGTCCGCCTGCCGCCCGCGGGCGGGCCGGCTGCGCGAAGGAGGGCAGCGCGCCGCCGATGCCGTCCGGGGCGGCGCCGTACACGCCGCCGGGCACCGGGAGCGCGCCGTAACCCTGCGGTGCGGGCGCGGCGGCGGCGGCCGGGGCGGGTGGCGGCGGCGGGGGCAGGGGCGGCGGTACGGGGCCGGGCGCGGAGCCGACCCTGAGGGCCGGAGGTACGACGGTCGGGGTCGGGCGGCGGGAGCCGGCCGCCTCGTAGCCGGCGAACAGGTCGGCGAGACCCGCCGGGGGCTCGCGCCAGCCGGACGGCGCGGGGGCGGGCTGCCGGCGGCCGATCCGGACCGAACGCAGCTTCGGCAGGTCCGTGCGGCGCCGCAGGTCGGCGGTGGCCAGGGCGATGCGCACACCGGTCCAGTCCTCGCCGGTCCGCTGGGCGACCGAGGCGCGCAGCACCAGACGGCCGTCGCCCTCGCCCTGACGGTGCGTGAGCCGGTAGGTCGGAACCCAGACGGCGCCCGGAACCCCGTACTCCAACTCCAGCTCGACCTCCCGGTCGCCTTCCCCGTCGCCCGTCCCGTCACCCTCCGCGACCCCGGTGGTGTCCAGGGTCAGGAGCGCCGAGACCGTGGTCCGCACATGCGCAGGCGGAGCGTCCGTGGAAGCGCGGGCGAGCCGGTCCGCGGCGACGCCGAGCTCGTGCTCGACGAGACGCAGTGCGTCCTCCAGCTCGACGAGGCGGGCGTGCAACCCGGTCAGCCGGGTTTCCGTGAAGTCGGCGAGCTCCAACCACGCGTCCACCGCGGTGCGACGGTGCGGGGCCTCCGGGTCAGGGGCCGGGGCCACCGGCCGCACGGCCCTGACCTCCTCGATCAGCACTCGTTGCCGATCCCGGCGGCCCTGCGCAGCCGCGTGCTCGTCGTGCAGACGTTCGACCTCGCGCCGCAGTGTGTCGGGTGCGCCGGCGCCGCGCGGCTCGGCCTCGACCTCCACCCGGGCCTCGGTCACCCGCACCCCGGGCGCGCCCAGCACACTCGCCCGCAGCGAGCCCGGGTCCAGCGAACGGGGCAGTCCCGTCACGCGCACCCGCCCGTCCGCCGGCATGCTGCCCCGGACCAGTCGGCGGCAGAGCGCGCCCTGCGCGTACACCACGACCGAATCAAGGGTCGAACCCCACCGCTGTGCTTGCTCCGCCGTCATGTACCCCGCCCCCCGCTGCGTCCGTGCCGATCGAAGCCTACGCCCGCGCGGTGCGCGCGTCCGGGCGGAGTCCCGATGTCGGTGGCCTGTCGTACGGTCAGGGTGTGTGCACGCCCGACGAAGTCCGTGAAATCGCCCTCGCCCTCCCGGAGACGACCGAGAAGGAAGCCTGGGCCATGCCCACCTTCCGGGTCGCCGGGAAGATGTTCCTGACCCTGCCCGACGACGAGACGTCGCTGGCCGTCCGCTGCCCGAAGGAGGAACGCGACGAGCTGGTCCGAGCCGAGCCCGAGAAGTTCTGGGTCGCCGACCACGAGGCGTCCTTCGCCTGGGTGAGGGCGCGCCTCTCGGCCCTCGACGACACCGACGAGCTCCGGGCCATCGTCGTCGACTCCTGGCGTCAGGCGGCGCCGCCCGGTCTGCTGGGGGAGCATCCCGACCTCGCGCCCGAGGGTCCGTCCTGAAGCGCTGAGCGGGGCCACCAGAGGCGCGCCCGAGCCCGTACCGGCGGGGAGGCGGAGGTACGGGCCCGTACTGTCCCGTGCCGGTGCGTGCCGGTGCGTGCCGGTGCGTACGGAGGCGTAGGGGGCGTACGGGCTCGCCGGGACGGTCGGGTGCCGACGGGAGGCGGCATATGGAGAGACCATGGTCAGGTGCGAAACGTACCGGGGCGTGATCAGCAGGCCGACCGGCGTGCGCTGAGAGAGGCACTGGTCGGGGCCTGTGCGGACGCGGGAGCGTCCATCGGCATGCTCTACCTGCCCGACCCCGACCCCACCCGCCGTGTCCTGCACCTGACCCTGACCTCCGGACTCTCCCGCGAGTTCGCCGCCCCCTGGTCGCGGGTGGGTCTGGACGACCCCATCCCGGTGGCCGACGCGGTCCGTGAGGGCCGGCTCGTCTGGCTCGGCGGTCAGGAGGACACGGCCCGCCGCTATCCGCGCCTCGGGCTCGTCCTCCCGTACGACTTCGCGCTCGCCGCCGTCCCCCTCACGGCCGAAGCCGACGATCGGGCACACGAGCCCACCGGAGCCGGTCTGCTGTTCCTGTGGCCGGGCTCGCACGGGCCCGACCTCGACGAGAAGGAAGGCAAGGCCCTGGAAGCGGCCCGTAGCCTCCTGACGACCATCCTGCTGCGCGCCGCCGCCGCCGGCCGGCCGATGCGCCCGAGCCCGTATCCGGTCGTCCTGCGGCCGCTCCCGGCACCCACACCGGGCCCGGCCGAGGCGGCGGCCACGATGGCCTTCGTCCGGCGCCTGCCCGGTGGCAACTGCGCGCTCGACCTGAACGGCACCATCACCTTCATCACCCCGGAGGCGGCCGACCTGCTCGGCGCACCCGTATCCGACCTGCTCGGAGCCTTGCCCTGGGAGGCCCTCCCCTGGATGGACACCCCCGCCATCGAGAACCACTACCGGGCCACCGTGATGAGCCGACTGACCCGCAGCTTCATCGCGGAACGCCCCACCGGACAGCGCGTGTGCTTCGACCTGTACCCGGACAACACCGGCATCAGCGTCCGCATCACCACGGTGAGCGGCCGGCCCTCCGTAGCGGTCCCTGTCCCACCGGCCGGCCCCGAGCAGCCCGCCCCCAGCCGAGCCACCGCGCTGTACCCGCTCATGCTGCTCGCCGTCACCCTCACCGAAGCCGCCCACGCGCAGGACGTCGTGGAGAAGGCCGCGGACCAGATCGTTCCGTCACTGGGAGCCCACGCCCTGGCGCTGCTCGCGGAGCAGGACGGGCGGGTACGGATCGTCGGCCACCGCGGATACTCCGCCGAACACCTGGCGGAGCTCGACGGCACCCCCGTCTCGGCCGACACCGCCATCACTCACATCCTGCACACCGCGACCCCGTTGTTCTTCGGCGACGCGGGCGAGCTCCTGGCCGCCCACCCCGACGCGGTGATCGAGGACGGCATGGCCGCCTGGGCGTTCCTGCCCCTGATCGCCTCCAACCGCCCCATCGGCTCCCTCGTCCTCGCCTACGGACACCCCCGCGTCTTCGCCCCGGGCGAGCGCGCCGTCCTGACCTCGATCGCCGGGCTCATCGCGCAGGCCCTGGACCGCGCCCGCCTCTACGACGCCACCCACCAGCTCGCCCGCAGCCTGCAGACCGGCCTCCTGCCCCACACCCTGCCCCGCGTCCCCGGCCTCGACGTGGCCGCCCGCTACCTCCCCGCCGCGTACGGCCTGGAGATCGGTGGCGACTTCTACGACCTCATCCGCATCGACGACACCACCGTCGCGGCTGCCATCGGCGACGTCCAAGGCCACAACGTGAACGCCGCCGCCCTGATGGGCCAGGTCCGCACCGCCGTCCACGCGGGCGCCGGGGCACCCCCGGAAGAAGTCCTCGCGCGCACCAACCGGCTCGTCACCGACCTGGAACCCGGGCTGTTCACCAGCTGCCTCTACGCCCACATCGACCTCGCCGGCCATACCCTCCGCGTCGCCTCCGCGGGCCACCCGCCGCCCCTGTTGCGCCACCCCGGTGGGGCGACCGAGATGCTGGACCTGCCGACCGGACTCCTGCTGGGCATCGAACCCGGGGCCACGTACACGGCCGTCGAGATCCCCTTCAGCCCCGGAAGCCTCCTCGCCCTCTACACCGACGGGCTCGTCGAAGCCCCCGACCGGGACATCGAGGACGCCATCGGCGCCGTCGAGAGCCTCATCGGCGACGCCCCGGAGCGCCACCCGCTCGGTGAGCTGGCGGACGAACTCATCGAGCACGCCCACCGCGACGGCCCCCGCCCCGACGACATCGCCCTCCTGCTGCTGCGCACCGAGGGCCCGTGACGCCGCGCGATCGCCCACCGCCCTTGAACGACTCGGGTCCTGACGGACAGGGGCTCCACCAGGCCTGGGATGGTCGGGCGGATCGGGTGGACGGATCGAATGGGGGGTGTCGGTTGCCGAAGGTGGTGTGGTCGCCGTTCGAAGCGGGTGCTCTCGTACGCCTGGGTGCGGGTGACGCGGTGGTGTCCGAGCTGAGCGGGCGAGGGCTGCCGGACGACTGCCATCGCATGTTCGTGCGCGACCCGGCTCGGGAGCTGGAAGTCCGCGAACTTCCCGTGGGCAAGGCCGCGTTCCTCGGTGCGTTCGAGGACAGGAGCAACACCTACTGGCTGCTGATCGACAGCGGCGAGGTCTGGATGGTCCACGGTCATGATGACGCCGGGGACCGGCGGTATTCGCCGGTCAACACCTCGGTCGTGGCCCTGCAACAGGTCGTGGCCGTATGGGAGGCGTTCGTCCACTCCGGAAAGAGCGACGAGGACGACGGCTACGAGCACTACATCGAGGACGTGATCGAGCAGGCCCGGCGGAGCGATCCGAGCGTTTTCGAGGACGAAGAAGCCTGGTGGTCACGCGTCTTCGAGGAAGTCGAGCTCGGGGTTCTGGTCCCGGAGGGCGAGTAGGGACGAGGAGGCGAGGGCTCGGCGGTCACGGACGGAGTCACAGCGGGCCGGTCCGGGGCGGAGTGTCGGTGTTTTCAGCCATTTCTTGGCATGGCCCTGACACTGTCCTGACACTTCGAGGCGCCTGTGGGACTCTCCCGGCACGCACTCCGCACACTCTGTGAGGCCCCTACGCCTCGCCCACCCCCACCAGTACGTGGCATGGAGGAGCGAACCATGAGGCACATCACGCACGGCATCCGCATCCCCCGCATCCCCCGCATCCCCCGCATCTCACGCCTCGCCGGTATGGCGACGCTGGTCGTCGCGGCGGCATTCACCGGCACCGGCACCGCCCTCGCGCACAGCGCCGGCGCCTCGGCCGTCGACCAGAAGGTCGACGGCGTGATGGTGGTCGCCGGCAACAGCTGCAGCTGGACCAACGCGAGCACCAGCGCCGTTCCCCCCAACGCCCTCACGGTCGATCGCACGACGATCAACGCACCGGGCGGCAACCTGGCCTGCGGTGGCGGCATCGCCGCCACGCTCAACAACAACCCCGCGTTCACCTTCGACGAGGCCGCCGGCACGGCCCGGACCGATCTGATCGACATCACCGGCAGGCAGAGCTTCATCTCCTGTCGCTACAAGGCGACCGGCATCGTGTGGGACCGCAACACGACGAGCGGGAAGTACGTCAACCGGGCCTTCACGGCCGCCAAGACCTCGGGCAGCTTCCTGTGCCCGGGATCGGTCACGACCCCGGCCGGTGACGCGTCCATGCTGTTCCACTGAACCGCAGGCCCACTCCCGACCGCTCCACTTCCCTCGGGTTCACTCCGGTCCGGACCGGAGTGAACCCCCGGCCCGGCACAGGCCGTCGAGGCGGGCGGGCGAGTGGGCGGCCGGGCGGTCGGGCGGTCGGGCGGATGGGTGAGGTCGACCCCACCCCGTCCGCCCGACCGAGCCGTGAGAATCGGTCCATGACCCGGCTGCTGCACCTCGACCGCACCCTCGACGAACTCGACGGACCTGCCTGGCCACCGCCGCCCTCGCCCACCACCGCCCTGGTCGCGAAGGTCCACGCCCTGTGCCGGGTGCGCCTCGGCGACCTGACCCCGGCCGACCTGCGCACGCTGATCGGCCAAGACGTCGGCCTTCTCTACGTGTTGCCCCTCGCGGTGCGCGCGCTCGTCGAAGACCCCATGCTGGATGCCTACTTCTACCCCGGGGATCTGCTGCTCGCCGTCCTGGCCAGGCCCGAGGGCGCCTGGGCGCTTTTCCCTGACCTTCGGGAGGAGGTGGCGGCCCTCGTCGCGAACCTGTCGGAACAGGACCGGGCCGAGCTCAGGGCCTGTGCACCGAAAGGGTGGAGAGGGTGGACAGGGCAGACAGGGCAGACGGGGTGAAGGGGCTGAACGGCCGGATTCAGGGCTGCTCGGTGCGCGTCTCGGCGAGGGAGTTCAGCAGGGCCGCGCCCCGCTCCGCGTCGTCCACGCTGACCGCGAAGTTCTTGCCCTTGGCCCGGATGACCAGGCATTCGCCGCTCCGCAGCATCACCGTCGTACCCAACCCGCTGAGCCGGTAGCCCCAGCCGCCGACCTGCGCCGGTGTCCGGTTCTCGGTCCGCGCCCACTCGATGTCCGCCGCGTCCCAGTGCCGCACCGGCCATCCGAGAGGCCCGAACGCCACGTCCATACCGCGCTCGGCGACCCGTACCCGCACCGCGGAGCAGGCCAGTACCGCCACCGAGACGAAGAGGAACAGCACGATCAGCAGCCACATCGGCTTCGTCAGGCCGCCGAGCCCGCCGAGCCCGACGAGCAGCGCGGCCAGCGCGGCCACCCCGGCCACGGCCGAGAGGGCGTACAGCCAGGGGTTTTCCGTACAGGCGAGCCACACGCGGCGCTCACCCGCGGGAATGTCCATCCTCGGGCCCTGTCCGGGCGAGGCGGGGGAGACGGGTCGAGCGCTCAGCAGTATTCCCACCAGCCCGGCCGCGCCCGACGCGACCACCGTCACCACGGCCCAGACGGTCACCGAGTCCGCGTCCCGCCAGTCCGCGTGATGGAGGTTCGCCCGCACGATCGAGACCTGCTCCCCGGCCAGCAGCACCCCGCACGACACCAACACGGCCCCCCGCCACCGGCGCGCCGCCCGCCAGAACACTGCACTGACCACGAGCGCGATCCAGACCCCGACCGGTACCATCACGACCGCCCAGAGCGGAAGCGAACCGTTGGGCTCCCCGAAGGCGTTCCAGTGCGTCGCCAGCCGGTCGTCGAACCCCTTGGGTGCCGCCAGCGGCACCACCACGAGGAGTGCGAGGACCCCGGCCGCCCAGGCGGCCATCCCCCACGTGGCCCCCTTGCCCGGCCCCGTTAAGCCACTTGGTCCACGGTCCCCGTGAGCCCCGCGATCCTTACGCCCGCTCATTGCGCCTCCCTGATCATCTCTATGAGATCGGCCCTGCTGTAGCCCAGGCGCGCCCCGTCGGCCACCAGTTCCCGCACCCGCTCGAGCAACGCCGACCGCCCGTCCGCCCCGCCGGCCACGGTCACCCCGCGGCCGCGCCGGAACTCCAGCAGCCCCTCGTCACGCAGCGCGCGCAGCCCCCGTAGGACGGTGTTGGCATTGACGCCCAGCACCTGCGACAACTCCCGTGCGGAGGGCAGTCGGTCACCCGGCCCGCATTCCCCCTCGGCGATCGCGCGCCGAATGGATCCGGCCACCTGCTCGTGCAGGGGGCGGCTGTCCGCGATGTTCAACCTCAGCAACATGGTGATAATGACACTAGCACCATATTGTTCATCCGGTACCCGGTGATGTCCGGTGGCGCCAGGATCGACGGCGCAGAAGAGGAAGGGGTCCTGGCGGTCGAACCGGATGGCGCGAGCTCTCGTGTGAGGGGCATGAACACGCCTTCCGCAGGGCTCCGCGCGAGAGCCTCCGAGTACGCCCTCCTGCCGCTGCGCCTCTTCCTCGGCGTCACCTTCGTCTACGCCGGTCTGGACAAGCTGACCGATCCGGCATTCCTGGCCGCCACCGGCGACGGCTCGATCGGTGAGCAGATGGAAGCGGTGCGGGACGCCGCGGGCATACCCGCGCTGATCGACGTCTCCCTGACCAGGCCCGTCGCCTTCGGTATGGCGATCGCCCTCGGCGAGCTGGCCGTCGGCCTGGGCGCCCTGGCCGGCCTGCTGACCCGGATCGCCGCCCTCGGTGGTGCGCTGATCTCGCTCAGCCTGTGGCTGACCATGAGTTGGTCGACCACCCCGTACTACTTCGGCGCGGACGTGATCTACCTGTTGGCCTGGACCCCGCTGATCCTGGCCGGCGCGCCGGCCCTGTCCCTCGATGCGCTGCTCCATCGGCGGCGGGGCTTCGCCACCCGGGCACCCGCCGACTCCGGCCCGACCCTGACGCCTGTCGGACCCCGCGCGGCTGCCCGGCGTGGGCGGAGCCGGGCTCGGGCGCGGGCCCGGGTCAGTCCGTGATCTGCACCGGAGGCCGCACCGGTATCCGCATCGCCATCCGCACCGCTGTACGCACCGGGCCGTCCGCGTCCGAAAACGACGGAGCCCCCGCTCCACCGGTTCTGGAGAGGGGGCTACGCGTGATCAGGGGGTGATTCAGAGGGCACTCTTCGACGCGTTGTCGACGACGCATTCCTTGTACTCGCTGCCGTCGCCCTTGCCGGTGTACGGCGCGGTGGCTTCGGCCGGCTTGGACGCACCCGCCTTGACCGTGAGGGCGGAGACCTTGGCCGTGGCGGGGGTCGCCGCCGAGGTGGCGCTCCCGCGGAACTTCATGCTGATGTTGTACGTGTAGTCCACCGAGCCGCTGTTGGTGACGGTGATCTTGGCGACGAGGTTCTTGCCCGACGCGTCCATCTTGCATGCGTCGATCTTGATGTCACGCTCGGCCTTGTTGCCGGATCCACCGGTGACCGAGGGGCTGCCCGTGCTGCTGCCCGTGGTGGAGCCGGTGCTGCCGCTCGTGCTGTCGCTGCCTTGGCTGCCGCCGGTGGAGTTGCTGGAACCACTGGAACCCGAGCCGGAACTGTGGCTGCTGCCCCCGCAGCTGCCGCCGTGGGAGCCACGGGCTCCGGTGAGTGCGAAGATTGCGATACCGAAGACGGCTACCGCGCGAACATGGCGAAGCTTCACGTAAACCCCGTTGAAATGTCAGTATGTGAGAGCCCGACTTGATGGGCGCATGACACCCTAACAGCGGACGGGAGTGACGTGATCCATCCGTCCACAACCTGTCCCGCGTGTCGCGCCGCGCGATGACCATCCCGGTTTGGGCTGAGGTGACTTGGGCGCGAACCGGACCTGACGCTTCTTCGGGTGCGCCGTACAGGACTGTAGGGCCGTGCCGTTGGAACCCCCGACCCCGGTGACGTCGACCATCTCGCCCGAAGTCGCCTGCGCGATGCGCCTTTTGACTCCGGCGGCTCGACGCCGCGCCGCACACCCGTTGCAGATGCAGATGTACACGCGCCTCGGTCCGGACTCGTCGTCGACCACCGTCGGGCGAGGGCTCGCCCGGCGCGGCTCAGTTGTCCGGACCGCAGACTGTGCCGTCGGGGCGTTGACGGGAGTACAGGACGATGGCCTCTTGTGAGGTCGACGGTGCGCTGCCGTCGGCCGGAGCGAGGGTGTAGAAGGCGCTGATGGAACCCTGGGAGACCGTATCCAGGACGCCGGCCCACGGGATGGTCCAGCCGACCGAGGTGGTGTCAGCGCTGATGCTCACGACACCCTGGGTCTGCGCGGCCACGATCTGGCCGCTGCCGTCGCTGTGCACGGTGACGTGGAAGGTCACCTCGTCACCGGTTCTGAAAGGTATTCGATCCACCATCAAGAGGACGCCGTTCCATGGCTCCTGCCCGCAGGTGATCCCCCTGGGGGGTTCCTCGTAGGGGAACTCCGGGATGTCGAGCTCGATGGACATGGCGCTACTCGTCGTCGAAGGGCGGGGGCGGCGGAGCGCACTCCCGCTCTGCGAGGACGCGGCGTACGTGCGGCGCAGCAAGCGCCGTCGGCTCCTGATGGGCGGAACGTAACACACCCGTCGCCCCGAACGTCATCGGCGCAGCCGCCCCCACATGTCGACACCGCGCGGCCGGTCGCCGAGCCCCCGCCTGCTTACGGGCCGGCCGCACTGGCCGCCTTGTCGCTGTGGGATGTACGGCCGCCTGCGCACCCGGTACGCGGCGGCGCCGGGGAGCCGCTCACTGACTCTTGCGGATCTCGTCGATCCGCTCTGCCAGCGCCTTCGTCTCCGTGAGCAGCCGCGCGTGCGCCTTCTTCTGTTCCTCGTCGCCCTGGGCCTTGAACGACGCACTGAAGTGGGGTTGGAGTTGGGTCCACCAGCCGTAGTCCAGCATCGCCCACGCCTGCGGGCAGAGGGGGGCGCGGGTCTTGGGGAGATAACCGCTGTCGACCAGGGACTGCTGGTACTTCTTAGGGTCGCTGCCCTCCAGGTAGCACAGGAAGTTGTAGGCGCGCTGCTGGGTGATGGGGTGGTCGCTCGACAATTTCTCCAGCGTTGGCACGCCTTCCTTGCGGGCGATCTCGTCGAAGAGGATCGCGGCGGCCAGCGACGGGCCCGGCCCGACCTCGTTGACGGTGTAGAAGGACGCGTAGCCGTCGGCCGCGTCCTCTTCGAGGCCGAGGTTGGCCAGGAGGAGCTGGCGTTGCAGGGCGTGGCCCATCTCATGGCCGAAGATGAACTCCGTCGACAGTACGGTCAGGTCGTCGGTGTTGTACTCGGACGCGGGGAACGGGGCGGGCCGTTCGACGGTCTTCACGACGTCGGCAAGGGCCTTCTCGATCTCGGTCAGGAACGACGGCGGGATGTAGATCGTCCTGCCGTCGGCCTGGGTCACGGCGTCGGTGACACCGGGCGGCACGTCTGCGGTGACCTTCACGACCATGTCGTGAGGGAGGGTGAGTGATCTGTTCACCCAGTCGGCCGAGCGTTCCAGTACGCGGGAGTCCCGGATGAGTGTCACGGCCTCCCGGTCCTCCGGTTCGACGGTTCCCGTCTCGTAGACGACGGTGACCTTGCTGGAGCGGGCCGCCTGGGGGCGAGGCCCTGTTCCGGGCCCCTGTCCGGTGTTGTGGGTCTCACCGCCGCACCCGGTCACGACGGCCCCGGCCAAGGCCAGCATGCCGGACAGGACGACGCGAGCTGTCTTACTGCTACCGGCGGTGGCGGTGTTCGGCATCCTCGATCGGCTCCCGTCGCGTGTTCCCGTACCGATCCTCCGACCGTCGGGCGGCGACTGCCCGCCGAGCCGCCCGTTCGAGGGACCCCGAAGGACGCCTGTGGCGCCGGCGCGACGGGCGTGGGAGCTCGCGGCAGGCTACGAGGGCAGCCCCTACGGTCCAGTCGGTACGTGCGGGAATGCGGTCAGTTGTCCGATGACGACCCGGCGGACCACGTGGGGAGCGCGGGGCGTGGTGACGGAGCCGCGGACCATGACCCGGCGGCGCCCGAGAACCGCCACTCGGCAGAGGCACGCCGGAGCGTGCGTACCTTGGCGACCGGCCACCTTGTCCTTCTCGCGTACGCCGCGGAACCGGCGGGCCCCTGGGACGGTGAGACGGTCGCGCACGCGCATATCGCAGCCGGGCCGGCCCGGCTCGGGCCTTGGCCCTTGCCGCCGTGGCGGCACTGCCCACGTGGGCGTGCGTGAAGCGGAGTGGCTGCGCGGGTGCCGGTTCCACCCCGCCGGTGCCGTGGGCTGCGCCTGCCCCTTCTTGCATGTGGGCTCTGAATCTCCCGCAGGGTCGATCCTGGTGGTTCCCCGAGGATCGAGGAGGGAGGAGACGCTGCTCGGCCGCCTCTTCCGGATCTTGACGTCCGGGTCCGTGCGGTCCAGTGCAGTGCAGCGCAAGGCGGAAGGGTTCCCTGGTGCGGGAGGGACGCTACCGGGGAGCTCGGAGAATGCCGGCAGGTGCGGTGCCGGGCCTGACACCGCACCTCGCGGGCTGGGGAGAGACACCTCACCGGAAGCCCGGGCCCGGACGCCAAGATCCGAAAGCAACACGCGCCGGCCCGGCGGGGCGGACGTGCCGTGGTGGGGGCCGGTGGGGCCACGCGGTTGCACGTCCGCCCAGGGGTGCGTCACCCGTCCGAGGTCTCTTCGTCCTCCCAGCGCAGCAGGTCGCCCGGCTGGCACGCGAGCACCTCGCACAGCGCGGCGAGCGTCGCGAAGCGCACCGCCTTGGCGCGGCCGTTCTTGAGTACGGCCAGGTTGGCGGGGGTGATGCCCACGCGGTCCGCGAGCTCGCCCACGGACATCTTCCGCCTGGCCAGCATCACGTCGATGTCGACGGCGATCGGCATCAGATGACCTCGTCCAACTCGGCCTGCATCCGGGTGGCTTCGCTGTCACGCGCGACGGCCTGTGCGAGCAGCATCCGTAGCACGAGCACGATGAGCGCGACGCCCAGGATGGCCAAGCCGATGCCACCCATGATGACGGTGACGCCCGGATCCTCCCGCTGGCCCGGCGCGTTGATGGCCGTGACCACGAACCAGAGGAGGGCGGCCGCCACGATCGCGCCGATCACCACGTCCACGTACCGGAACGCGGTGTGGGAGAAGACGGTCCCGCGTCGCACCATCGTCACCAGCCGCCATACGCAGACCAGGGCGGCCTGAGCCGCCACCATGCCCAGGGCCACGATCACCCGCAGCGGGGTCAGCGGCACGGACCCGTCCTCCGGGTCGTTCCCGCTGATCAACGTCCACACCATTCCCACCTGCACGCACACGGTGCCGGCGAGCACCACCGCGAGCACGGCACGCAACGCATGCACTGCCAGCTTTCCCATGACCCACCCTTCCATCGATTTACAATCGGAATCTATCGATTTTCGATAGGTGTGGCAAGTGTTGGAACGGATGAAGCGCAGCGCCTTTCGCACCGCGATGTGACGTCGCGCATGGCCGCACTGCGGCCGGTGCGACACGGAGGACCGGGAACAGCAGCGCCGCTCTCAGAACGGCGGGGCTGAGCTTCGTCGACCGGGTGCGACGGGAGCAGCGGCGACGGGCCGCGCGAGCGGCGTCTCCATCCGGCAGGCCGGATGGCCGGCGATGGGCCTTCGGGACGCGGACGCGGCGACGCCGACCGTCCTCTACACCTCGGCGGCCGTCCACGTTACGTCGCGATGACTGATGCCTGCCGCAGTGCGTACGCCATAGCGTCAGTGACGTCACCAAGAGGCCAAGCACCAAGAGGCCAAGCACCAAGACATCAAGCAATCAGCAACGAAAGCAGGACGTGTGCGCAAGCTCACCTACTACGTCGGTACCACCCTGGACGGATTCATCGCGGGCCCCGACGGCCAGTTCGACTTCTTCCCCTTCGAGGGCGACCTCGCCGCCGCGCTGCTGGCGGAGTACCCCGAGACGATCCCCGCCCAGGCGCGGGGGCCTCTGGGCCTGGACGGGGTCGCCAACCAGCGGTTCGACACGGTCCTGATGGGCCGAGCCACCTACGAGACCGGTCTCGCGACCGGTGTCACCAGCCCCTACCCGCACCTGAAGCAGTACGTCTTCTCCCGCACCCTGACCCAGCTCGACCCCGCCGTCGAGGTCCTCGCGACCGACCCGATGGCCTTCGTCCGCGACCTCAAGAAGCAGGACGGGGCGGGCATCTGGCTCTGCGGCGGGGCGAACCTCGCCGGGCAGCTGCTGGAGGAGATCGACGAACTGATCATCAAGCGCCACCCGGTCGTCATCGGCTCGGGCATACCGCTCTTCGACGCCCCGTTCCGCCCGGACGGCTTCAAGGTCACCGACTCCCGGGTCTTCAACACCGGCGCCGCCATCACCACCTATGCGAAGGAGACGAACATCCCGACACTGCTCCGCCCCACCACCGAGGCCGACCTCGACCGCGTCACCGCCGTGACGGTCGACGAACCTGTCGGCTGGATCCCCGCCGACCGGTACCTCGAGGAACTCCAGGAGGGCATGTACCGCCCGGAGTGGACCTGGATCGCCGAGCGGGACGGCCGGGTGGTGGCCCGCGCCCTGTGGTGGGGCCAGGCGACCAGCGAGCACCCCGTGGCGCTGGACTGCCTGTACGTCGACCCCTCGGTCTCCGACCGCGCGGCCCTCGGCGCCGAGCTGATCAGCGCCGGCCTGCGAGCCTTCGCCGAGCAGGGCGCGACCAAGCCCCCGCTCTACAACCTGACCCTGCCGAACGGCTGGCGCGAGGACCCGGCCACGGCCGCGGCCGCCGACTGGCGGCGGGATGCCGCGCTGGCGGCCGGACTGACCGATGTGGTCGAGCGGCTGCGCCTGGAATGGACACCCGAGGCCGGGCTCCCCGCCTCCCGTGGGCGACTCGTCTTCACCGAGGGCACGGACGAGGAGTTCCTCGACGTCTTCCGACGGATCGCGGTGGGCAGCCTGGACGGGGAAACCCGTCGGAACCTGGTGGCCATGGGTGCGGAGGCCACCGCCCGCGAGGAGATGGACTTCTACCTCAGCTGCCCGGGAGAGCGGTCGTGGTGGCGCATCGCCCGCACCCCCGACGGCCAGGTCGCCGGGCTGGCCCTGCCCTCCGCGACGCCGTACAACCGTAACGTCGGCTACCTGGGCGTCGTCCCCGAGCTGCGCGGGCAGGGCTACGTCGACGACGTACTCGCCGAGATCACCCGGGTGCAGGTGGAGGCGGGGGCCGAGCTGATCACCGCCACCACCGACACCGACAACGCGCCGATGGCCGCCGCCTTCGCGCGAGCCGGCTACCGGACCGCCCAGACCCGGCTGATCTGGTCGGCGCCGGAGCCGAGTTCCGCGTCATGAGGCGGGCCGCGTCATGAGGTCGATCGATTCGTGCGGCCGACCAGCTCATGAGGTCGACCGCCTCGTCCGGCCTTCCGCCTCGTCCGGCCTACCGCCTCAGGACGCCAAAAGGTCGGCGAGTTCGGTGCGGGAAGTCACCCCCAGCTTCGGGAACGCGCGATAGAGGTGGTGCCCGACCGTGCGCGGGCTCAGGAACAGCTGGGCGCCGATCTCCCGGTTGCTGGCGCCGGCCGCCGCCAGCCGTACCACCTCGCGCTCCTGCGGGCTCAGCACACTGATCGGCCCGTCCTCGCGAGCTGTCAGCCCGGTCTCCCCACCCGCGGCACCGAGTTCCGTCCGGGCCCGGTCGGCCCAGGGCCGGGCACCCAGCCGTTCGAAACCGTCGAGAGCGGCGCGCAACTGGTCCCGGGCGTCGATATGGCGGCGCAGGCGGCGCAACCACTCCCCGTACAGCAGCGCCGTACGAGCCCGCTCGTACGCGCTGCCGCCGCCCTCGTGCAGGGCCAGCGCCGCGACGAAGTGCTCCTCGGCCTCACCGTCCGGTCCGGTCAGGGCCTGGCAACGACGGGCCGCCGCGGCGAACCCGTCCCGCCCCAGCGCGGTCGCCCACTCCCCGAGCGACCGGACCGCGTCCGACGCCCGCTCCGGGCGACCGGCCCGTACGGCGGCCTCGATCAGATCCGGCAGGAGGGGCAGGCACAGCAGCGGGTGGGTCACCTCCCTGCCGGCCGTCTCCAACTGCTCCAGAGCCGCTTCCGCCCGGCCCAGGCCGAGTTCGAGCACGCCCCGCGCCCAGAGTGCGTCCGCCGTCCCGCGACCGACCCCGCGCGGGCGGGTGTACTCGAGGGCCTCGTCGGTCAACGTACGGACCCGCTCCTCCTCGCCCCGGACGGCGGCCGGCATCGCGAGGGCGGCACGCAGGTGGGCGGCTCGGTGGGCCAGGTCGTAGTACTCGGCCAGTTGGAGCGCCTCCACGGCCCGCACCGACACCTCGTCATGCCGGCCCAGCGACAGCTCCGTCTGGACCAGCAGGTGCAGCGCGGTGGGCAGCCAGCCGCTGACGCCCTGGTCGCGGCAGTGCGCGACGACTCCGGCAGCGACCTCCCGGGCCGCCGAGTGATCACCCGTCAGCTGCAGGTAGATCCCGGTCATCAGGCGGTCCATCACCCCATTGGCCGGGGTGTCCACGAGCGTACGGACCGCCTCCAACGCGCCGGGCACGTCACCGCCGAACAACCCGGCCGGTACGGCCAGCACCGGCAGGGTGGGGGAGCGGAGCGCGATCTCCTCGATCAGGGCGGCGTCCCCGGAGGAGAACGCCGCGTGGACCGCGTCGGTCAGCAGCGAAACCATCATGTCGGGGCGCTCGACGCCCGTCAGATCCGCGCTGTCGACCAGGATCCGAGCCGCCGTCCCCGGCCGTCGGTAGCCCAGCTCCACCACGGCCCGGGCGCGCGTGAAGCTCGCCGCCACACCAGGATCCTCCAGCGGCAGCGGCACCTGGTCGGCCAGCGCTCCGCACCGCTCGTCCTGTCCGGCATCCGCGGCCCGCTGCGCCGCCGACACCAGCCGCCGCGCCCGCACCTGCGGATTCGCGGAGAGCTGGGCGGCACGTTCGTACGCGGCGGACGCGGAGGCCATCGCCTGCCGACTGTCGGCCCACTCGGCGACCCGTTCCAGCTCCTCGGCGACGCCCTCGTCCGGGCCCGTCGACGCGGCGGCCAGGTGCCAGGCCCGCCGGTGGGCCTGGCCGGCCTCACCCAGCGCCTCGGCCAAGGCCCGGTGCGCGGCGATCCGCCGGGCGAGCGGGGCGCCCTGGTAGGCGGCGTACCGGACCAGCGGGTGCCGAAAGCGCAGCGCCTCCCCGGAGAGCAGCAGGAACCCGGCGCGCTCGGCCGGCTCCAGGTCCTCGACCGCGGAGCCGAGCCGACCCGCGGCACGCAGCACCACGGTGAGGTTCCCCGTGTCGTCGGCGGCGGCCACCAGCAGCACCACCTGAGCGGCCTCGGGAAGTCGCCGGAGCTGCTCCAGGAACCCGTCCTGGAGCCGGACCGGCAGCCCGGCGGCCGCCTCGGGCAGCGCGGACGGGCCCAGCCGGCCGGCACGTTGGGCGGGAGTGAGCGCGGCCGACAACTCGATCAGGGCCAAGGGGTTGCCCCGGGCCTCCTCGATGAGGCGGTCCACGACGTACGGCGGCAGGCCCGGCACCAACTCGGCCGCGTCCGCCCGGTCCAGCCCCTCGACCAGCAGGTGGGGCAGCCCCTTCACGGCGGCACCGGGAGCTCCGTCGCGGACGGCGAAGATCATCACCACCCCCTCCGCGCGCAGCCGGCGCGCGGCGAAGGTCAGCATGTCCACCGACGGCTGGTCGAGCCACTGCGCATCGTCGACCAGGCACAGCAGCGGGCCGTCGGCCGCGGCCTCCGACAGGAGGGTGAGAACCGCGAGTCCGACGCTGAACCGATCGCGCACGCCGTCACTGCTCAGGCCGAACGCCGACCGTAGCGCGGCCGCTTGGGGCTCCGGCAACGCCTCGACCAGATCCATCACCGGCAGGAAGAGCTGGTGCAGGCCACCGAAGGCCATCTCCATCTCCGACTCGATGCCCTCGACCCGCAACACCCGCGCGCCGTCCGCGCGTCCGGCCGCGTGATCGAGCAGTGCGGTCTTCCCGATGCCCGCCTCTCCGTGCACCAGCAGGACACCACTCGTCCCCTGGCGGGCGTCCGCGAGCAACCGCTCGATCCGCTCCCGCTCCGCGTACCGCCCCCGCACGACCAACTCCGCCCTCGCGTACCGACCACCCGCCGGGACCCGACGGGCCGCGCGACAGACTCCGGAGACTAACCCGACGATCATCACCCCACCCACACCAGGGCCTGCCCGGCGGCGTCCGGGTGGTCCGTGCCGCACGTAGCCCGCCGGCGCTGCTCCTCGCGACTGCTCCGGCGCTGCCCTACGAGGGGCGGCGGGCGGGAAGCTCCACGTCCGGCCGGACGCACCACGCGAAGGCCCGTCTGACAGCACCCGACGAAGCCGAGGCCCCTGACCGGTCCCGGGGTGGGGGTCCGGCAGGGGCTGTTCGGCTGCGTGTGTGACCGTGCGCGAGGGGTCGAGCGCGGAGTGCTGAGGGGGTTCTACTTCGGGGCCGGGGCCGGGGCAGGGGCAGGGGCAGGGGCAGGGGCAGGGGCGGGGGCCTTGCCCGTCTCCCTGTCCGGGGCCGCCGGGTCGGTCTTGGCGGCGGGCTTTTCGGGCTTGTGTTCGCAGTAGACCTTGCCCTGGTAGAACTTGCAGCCGGGCATGTTCTCGACGTCGCGGACCTTGTTCTTCTTGCCCTGGTGCTTCTGGTTCTTCTTGTCCTTGTCGTTGTGTCGTTGGTTGTTCCGGTGGTCGTTCTTGGTGTGGTCGACCTGTCCGGTGGCGGCGTGCTGGGTCGTCGGTGCGGTGGTGGTGGCGGCGAAGGCGCTGGTGGGGATCAGCGTGCCACCTCCGACGATCGCGGCCGAGACGGCGAGCATCGCGTATCGCTGCTTCCGGGAGGTGCGGACCATGGGAGTGACTCCTGTGCGAGGTGGTGGGGGGAGGGGCTCGGTTCCAGAGACTGTGGGGCGGTATGTCCCGTTTTGCTCTCTGGTTAAAAGACTGACCCCGGGACTTCATGAAGCTGTCCGCCGACTGTCACAGGCGCGTGACAGGCCCCCGCGCCTCCCGGCTCAGGACAGCCGGAGGGTGAGTCGGGCATTCACGCAGCAGTCGCCCACCTGTGCGCGCGAGCCTGTCGGCGCAACTCGGCCCAGGTGCCGCGCGAGCCGCCGGGTGCCGTCCAGTAGGGGTGCGCGTGGAGTCGGCAGGACAGCATGATCAGGCGCCGCCGGAGCGGCGTACGGCCGGTCCCCGCGGGCACCCTAGCCAGCGCCGTATAGGTGTCGAGCCACGCGACCTGGAGCGCGACCAGGTCCTCGGGGAAGCGGAAGGATTCCATCCACCAAGTGAAACATGTGTTCGAATATCTGCGCGAGTCACGCAGGGGCCACCCCGTTTGAGCTTGTGTGCCACGAAGCCGAGAACGTACGCCTTGTCGTCCGGATCCACCGGCTCGTGGCTGAGCACGGTGAGACACGTCCGGCGCCACGCGGTGTCCGGCCAGGCGGAGCACGAGGGCCGGTTCTGGCCCCGAACCGCCGTCGCCGATACCGGGCACCGTCGCCGGCGCGGCTCCTCAGTCTTACTCCTCGTGTCACTCCGCGGACGTGATCTGCCAGGTGCCGTGGCGTACGTCGAGCGTCGCGGTGAGATCGGCCTGCTGCGGGAACGGGACGCCGAGCCGCCACCGGTCCGGCAGGGCAGCCAGCGCGATGGTGACCAGATCCTCGGCGACGTTGCCCAGGGCTCCGATCCAGTGGGGTGCGGTGGTGATCAGCTGCTCGGGTAGCCAGAGCCCGGGCTCGGGAACCCGCGCGAAGGGTTCCTCCGCGCGTTCGGCGAGGACGGAGCCTGCCAGCAGGGTCAGCAACCGTGCCAGGACCGCGGCCGGGAGGCCAGGGTCGCGGGTCTCCAGCAGCACATAGCAGTCGTCGTGGCCGGAGAACCAGACCCGGGAGTCTCCGAGGCGGCTCAGGACCGGCTCATCGACGCCGGTCGTGCCGATCACGAGGGCGAGCTCGTCGAGCCCTTCCGCGGTCGCATCGGCGGGCATGTCGATCAGAGTCAGCTCGTACGGCGACCAGGTGCCGTCCAGGAGACGGGGCAGGCGGTCGCGGTCCAGCACCAGGAACTCCTCGCCGAGTCCGTTCGTGCCGGCCGCCCAGGATCCGAGGGGGTGGACCGTGCACGGCACGCCGAGCTCGGCCGCGATCAGCCCGGGCTGTAGCGGATGCCAGTCCTCATCCAGGTAGGAGTTGGTCTCCAGCGACACCACGGCCACCGCGTCGCCCGCCACGTCCACGAGCAAGTCGACCAGCTCGCTCGCCTGAGCCGCACCGGCGACCATCCGCCACAGCCCCTCGGCCTCGCTGACGCTGAAGCTCAAGGGGAACGGACTGCGCTCCACGCCGACACTGTTCACGCTGAACGCGCCGTGCTGCCCGACCTCGATCACTGCCCCACCCCAGAGAGCCCGCCAGGCGCTACCGCCCGGTCCGCACGCATCAATCATCACCGGTCAGCGCGGCGGATCCACCACGGCCGGCCACCCCGTGCGCGACAGACGGCCCTTGCGCACGCCGGTCGGCCCATGTCCGCGCCAGTTGCCCTACGGGCCGCACCTGCCCCTGGCCGGTGGAGCGCGAGATGTACGGTTTTCCGCCGCTCGGTGATGGGTGGTGTGGAGAGGCTGCGATCCTCGACCGGAGCGGGAACGCCCCGTGACCTCGGTGGACCGATGTCACGGGGCGTTCCTCGGGCCCGGCAGGCGTCCGGGCGGCTGCGGATTCCGGCGGCCGACTACCGGCTACCGGCTGAGCGACCGCAGCGCCGCCGCGTCGTACGGCTTCAACTCGTCGAAGCGGTTGCCGAGGACCTTCGCCGCCCAGTGCGGGTCCTGGAGCAGCGCCCGGCCGACGGCGACCATGTCGAACTCGTCGCGCTCCATGCGGTCCAGGAGGTTGTCGATGTCGCCGAGCGCCGCACCCTCGCCGGCGAAGGCGCGGAGGAAGTCGCCGTCCAGGCCGACCGAGCCGACGGTGATGGTCGGCCGTCCGGTGAGCTTCTTGGTCCAGCCGGCCAGATTCAGGTCCGAGCCCTCGAACTCCGGGATCCAGTAGCGCCGGGTGGAGGCGTGGAAGACGTCGACGCCGGCCGCCGCCAGCGGGGCCAGGATCGCCTCCAGCTCCTCCGGCGTCTCGGCGAGCCGGGCGTCGTAGGCCTCCTGCTTCCACTGCGAGTAGCGGAAGATCACCGGGAAGTCGGACGCGACGCGCTCGCGGACCGCCGCCACGATCTCCGCGGCGAACTTCGTACGGGCCACCGCGTCGCCGCCGTACGCGTCGGTGCGGCGGTTGGTCCGCTCCCACAGGAACTGGTCGAGCAGGTAGCCGTGGGCACCGTGCAGTTCGACGCCGTCGAAGCCGATCCGCTCGGCCTCCGCGGCGGCGTCGGCGAACGCGCCGATGACGTCGTCGAGGTCGGCGCTGGTCATCGCCTTGCCGGTCCCCTCGGTGCCGTCGACGCGGATGCCGGAGGGGCCGACGGCGGGCGCGTCGGCGTACGGTGCCTCGCCGTGCTTGCGCACCATGCCTATGTGCCACAGCTGGGGCACGATCGTGCCGCCCGCCTCGTGCACGGCGGCGGCCACCTTCGCCCACCCCGCCAGCTGGTCCTCGCCGTGGAATCGCGGCACCCGGTCGCTCTGACCTGCGGAATCGTGGCCGACGTAGGTGCCCTCGGTGACGATCAGGCCCACGCCCGCGGCGGCCCGGCCGGCGTAGTACGCCTGCACGTCCTCGCCGGGCACACCGCCGGGGGAGAACATCCGCGTCATCGGAGCCATCGCGATGCGATTGGGCACGGTCAGGCCGTTCAACGTGACGGGCCGGGACAGGATCTCGGCCGCGCGGGAGGCGGTGGACGTGGTGACGGTCATGCGGGTCCTCCGGGTGGAAGCTGTGGCTCGTCGGGTGGCAACGAGAAATGCATAGTACACATGCTATGTATCATGCATATTGCCGCGTCGATCCGGGCGGAGGTCCACCGGGCCACGGGTCGGCGATAATGGACCGTCGGAAGGAGCGGGAGGCGTAGTGCTGGAAAAACTGGAGCGGGAGCTGATGCTGCTCTCGCGGCACCAGGTGCTTGCCCGGCGCGAACGCGACCCCGAACGCCTGGAGCGGTCGGCATACCTGCTGCTCAGTCGGATCGACACGCAAGGCCCCATGTCCATAGGACAGTTGGCGGAGGCCTTCGGGCTCGACACCTCGACCGTGAACCGCCAGACGGCCGCGCTGCTGCGCTGCGGACTGGCCGAGCGCGTCGCGGACCCGGACGGCGGCATGGCCCGCAAGCTCCGCATCACCGTCGAAGGCGGGCGGCGGCTCGCCGGAGACCGCGAGGTGAATCAGTCCTGCCTGGCGCGGGTGGTCGCCCACTGGTCCCCCGAGGAAGTACGGGAGCTGGAGGACGTCCTGGTCCGGCTCAACCGCAGTGCCGAGGCCCTCGAAGGACGGTACTGGCCGCGCACGGAGGAAGACGACACCCGCCCCGCATGCCGACCGCCGGTTCCGCAGGAACCCGCGACCCCCGCCGCCCCGTAGAGCGCCCGTCCTGCGGGTGGTTCGCGGCGCCGGCGAGCTGTGGACGGTCTTCGGGTGCGTGTGGGCCGGCGGGCCGGCACGTCAGAGGCCCCGGCGCCACTGGGGCCGCCGGGGTCCTTGTCCGTTCGAACCGAGGGGTCGTTCGTACGCCGGGCGATCAAGTGATCGTCTGCGAGGTCCCGTCGGGCAGCGTGCAGGTCGACGCGGCATAGGGACGTGCCGTGACCTGTCCGCCCGCGGCCGTGCATTCGTCTCGGGTGATGTTCGGAGACGAGGCGGCTTCCGCGCTGACAGCGCCGAGGGCGCTCGTGCCGGCAAGGGTTGCCGCGGCCAGGGCGAGGCCCAGGATTCTTCGCATTCGCATGACTTCCTCCTCCTCGCAGGCGCCTTCGTCGGCCTTCGGGAGGACCAATATCCGGGCGATGGCGCCCTTCTACTCAGCATGGTCGCTCCGCGTCGGGCGCGCGAGGCGGGGGTGGAGCCGCGCCCGGCGGTGACCGCTCGATCCCGGAGAGGAACACCGGAGAGGAACAGGTAGGCCGCCATGCCCATGACCTCCGGTCGGGAAGGGCGCTCGTCGTGTCGGTGCGGCGGAGGTCCTACGACGTTGAGGACAGGGTCTTCCCCGTGGGGATTTCGAAGACGAGAAGCACGCCGGCGGACGTCGCCCGGACCGCGCGCTGACCGCCGAAGGTCAGGCGAGGGGCTGCTACGAGGCGGAGCCACCGGACGACGGCGGATTTCCGCGGCGCGAGGTCGTCGAGAAGCGCCGGTTCACGTGGTGCGCTTCGAGCCCACCAACTCGCGTGCATGAGGCTCCGGGCTCGGGGCAGGCGGGAGGCCAGGTGAAGGAAGGGCGTCGAGAGGAAGCATTCGCCGCCCACGGTCGACCGGAGGAGTTGTTTCGCGTGACTGAGCATGTGTGGGGTTTCAAGTCGACGTCCGGCTATCTGGTCGGTACCGATATGGCCGGTTTCGAGGTCGAGGCGACCGACGGGACCGTCGGCAAGGTCGACAGGCACTCCGACGAGGTCGGTGACGCCTATCTGGTGGTGGACACGGGAGTATGGATCTTCGGCAAGGAGGTCCTGCTCCCGGCGAGCGTCGTGGTCCGTATCGACGCCGCCGAGCGGAAGATCTACGTAGACCGCACGAAGGGCCAGATCAAGGACGCCCCGGAGTTCCATCGCGACCACCACCTCGGTGACGCCGGCTACCGCGAGGACCTGGGTACGTACTACGGCACCGGCGCCCCCTTCGGCGGCCGCCCGGCCTGAACCGGAACGGTCCGGCGCAGGCCCGGGGTGCGGGCCGGTATCCGGGAAGGGGCCCGAACTCGACGAGTTCGGGCCCCTTCCCCGTTCCCTGCCGCGAGCGGCTCGGGTAGGCGCGTGGGCGACGGCGTCGCGCACGAAGAACGGCGCGGTCGGGTTTGATCGGAACTGACCGCTCGGCTGGAACGTTCGCCTACGATCGTCGGCCGGTCCGGCGTGGCGGTCGCCCGCCGTAGCAGCTGCGGGCCCGCCCCTACGGTCTGCCCGAGCAGGGCTCCTGCGCACGGCTGCTCCGTGCCCTGGGGCACGGGGCACGGGTCGAAGGTGCCGCGATGGCGGCGATCCTTGAGGGCGCGGGGGAGCCAGGCGTTGGTCGGTGGACGCCGGCGGACGAAGAACTCGCAGCCGTGAAGCAGCAGATGGGGGTGCCCGTGAACGACGTGCAAGAGGAACTGTGTTGGGCGGGTCCCGCCATGGTGACCGTGTTCGTCATCGGCGCAGGCAACGACCCGCTGCCGTCGCAGGCCTTCGACGTCGCTGGACTGGTGCCTGACCAGGTGTACCCCTTCGTGCTGGAGGAGCAACCGCCGGAGATCGCTGCGCTCGGCCTCATCTCGTACGACCTCACCTTCCACACACCCTCACTCGACCTGCACTCCTATACGCGCGAGGTCCTGCGCCGCCTGTGCGCCGACGGGCGGGCCGTGGCCTGGGCCGGTTACGAGGGGTCGTTCCACTACGACCACCTCCTCACCGAGGACATCGCCCACATGCTCTACGGGCACTGCGTGAGCGGCGCCGAACCCGTGACCTCCTGGGACCGGGCCACACTGCGCAGCGCTGCCTGGAAGGAGGGCCTGGCCGAGGCCCGCTCGGCTCTGGTAGCCCTGATGTCCCGGCCCTGAGCCGACCGATGCAGCGGGAGCCTCCGGTCGGCCGCTCGCGTGCCCGGCGTCGTGAAAGGCTGCGGTATGTCATCTCACCTGCGGTACTTCTTCGAGTACGGCGTCGATACGCCGTTGTGGCCCGGCCCCTCGCACACGCCCGCCCTCGACAGCCCGTACGGACACCCCTGCGCGCCGGAGAGACTGCCCGTCACCGCCTGCACCGCGGCCGAACTCACGCGGCTCGCCGACCTCTACCAGTCCTCACTCGACTGGGGCCACCCGGCGGGCCCCTCGCCCTGGACCGCGGAGCAGTGGGAGTCGTTCCGACGCGCAGCCGACGTGGCGCTGGGGGAGTTGCGCCGCGAGCTCGGTGACGGCTGGACCGTCGAGGATCGACGGGGCTGAGCGGGCAAGCCGGCTGCGCCACGGCCCGACTGCCGGCGGTCCGGCGGCGACAACGCCGAAGTGGCGTGGCGTACTACAGAGCCTCTCGCTGCCTCTCGACGTACGCCGCCAGGTTGGCCGGCGACGAAGCGATCCCGGCCTCGTGGACCGCCTGGTCGATGCCGGGCGGCACGTCCGTCGCGGTGACGGTCACATCGGTCCCGGCCGCGACGTCGGTCAGCTGCCAGGCCAAGGTCATGGTGCCCGCGTACGCCGCGTCGTCGGACTCGAACACGGCCCGCTGTACGACGCGTTCCGGCGGCGTCAGAGCGGCGAAGTCGACGTCGACCACGTCCGTGGCGTCCGAGGTCTTGCCGGGAGCGCCGGCGGCGTCGAGGTAGGTCAGGACCATCCGGAAGCCTCCCCCGGGTCGGGGATCCCAGCGTTCGATCCGCCCGCGCATTCCGTCCGGCGGTAGCCAGTTCTCCAGGGACTCACGGTCGACGAGCGCCGCGTACACGGCGGCCGGTGGTGCCGCGATCACCCGGCCTGCGCGGTCTGTCCTGCCCATGGTTCGATCCTAGGCGGTCACGTGCCCTACTGGCCTGTGCCGTTCCCCCGCGCCGTGCCGTGCCGGTCCGCAAGCTCGCGGTCATCCGTTGTCACGGCCGAGGGCCCGCCGCAGCGTGATGCCGTAACTCGTACGCAGCCGGCGCAGCTCCCACACGGAGAGCGCGGTCACCGAGAGCGGCGGCGCCACCAGGAAGAGGACGCGGACGGCGAGCGGGGCGTCAACAGGTGCGTCGTCGAAGAGTTGGACCAGGAAAAGGCACCAGACCAGCACGGGCGAGAGCAGCGGCGGGAGCACCTCGTGGACGTCGGCGGTGCGGAAGGCGTGGTGGACGCAGAGCACGGCGGAGGCGAGCGCGAACGGGAAGAGGAAGAGCCCGGCGAGCGCCCCCAGCGGGCCGATCATGCTCGCGTACGGCAGGCCGAAGGACATCACCAGGACGGTGGCGAAGAGCGACCCGATGGCGGTCGCCGGACCGCGCAAGCGGCCCCGGTAGAACACCGGCCCCGGCGGCCGGGCGGAGAACACGAAGGCGGCGAGGCCGAGCGGGCCGATGACGAGCAGGAGTCCGGCGCTGACCAGGACTTCCGTGAACTTGTCGTCGACGACCCCGCCGGCCCCCTCGCGCAGCGGGTAGGCCAGCACCAACCAGAGTCCGGCCAGCAGGCCGATGGCGGTACGGGCGATCTGGGCGAGCCGGATCGCGTCGTCGACGATCCGGTCGGGCCGGGTGGGCCGGTGGATCCGCGCCGCGAGCACGAACGGCGCCCGCACCACCCGAACCCAGCCGGGCCTGCGCTCCTCGGTCCCGGAAGCGGGCCCGGGCACGGGCGCGGGCGGACGCCGGTATGAACTCATGGTGCTCTCCCCCGAATCGATGATGATCAAGGCATGGTAGAAGCGCCATGATCCATTGCCCAACCCGGCGGGTGTCCTCGGCAGTTGGTTGCGTACCTGCCCGCGGATCGCAGGGAGAGCCGCGCCTCACTGTGGCGAAGGACGCCGAGGAACGGGGTGCCGAGGGCCGTTCCGATGGGTGGGAAGCGGTCGAGGGGCGACGTGTTCGTGTTCGGCCTCTCCTGCGAGCGGTCCGTCGCCTGGGATCGAACGCGTGGCCGAACTTACCGACCGGTGGGAGGCGCGCGTCTGGCGCTGCCCGGAGGCCAAGACGCTGCCGACGCCGTGCCCGTCCTCCGGGCCCCGCACTGCACACCCCGCACTGGTTCCAGCGGGCCGACCACCTGCAGGCGCGCGTGGCGATCGACCCGACCGGCCCGGCCGACGCCCACACCGAGTCGCTATGGGACTGCGAGAAACGGGCAAGGTTGCTCGGCATGGCCTCGGCATCGCTTCGGCACCCCGTCAACCCCGGGCTGCGGAACGAATCGCCGTGCCGTGCGACTACCGATCGGGACTCCCGAGGTACGGGCAGGCCGTGACCTTCCCCGCGACCGGACCCGGACGGCCCACGCCCGCGCCGGCCTGAGCCGCTACGCGCCCGGTGGACGGTACCGAACCCCCTCGGCCTTGCGCAGGGCGTCCAGGGTTTCGTCAACGGTCAGGAGGACCGTCGTCTCGAACGAAGCGAGCGCGCCGCCTCCACCGATCGCCAGTGCGACCGCGGCCATGGACACGTTGTCGGGGGCCTCCCACAGGTTGTAGCCGTCATGCGTGCCGAAGGCGTACCAGAAGCCGTGGAGCTTGCCGCCGACGGACTCGATGTACGCCTGCGCGGCCTTCGAGCGATCCTCGGGGTGGATGATCAGCCTCGCCCACGTCTCCGGTGTGTAGCTGAACCTGGACAGATAGAGCGGCATCAGGTCTCCCTTTCGTTCCACCGAGGGATGCCCCGATGGGACGGGAGACGCTTCGGTCGAGGCCTGCGGATCCCCCGAACGACTTCCTCACCTGCCTCCACCCGCACGCACCCCGTGGGAAGCGCGCTCGGTTTGCGGTGTCACCACGGTGAAGAGGGCCCCGTCGGGATCCGCGAGAACGACCCACCGGCTCACGCTGGACGTATGCACGGGCGATGCGGTCCTGCCGCCCAGCCTGGTCGCGGCCTCGATCACCGCCTCCAGGTCGGGCACGCGGAAGTGGACGTGCCAGCGGGGACGGACCTCCGGGTCCGGTGCCGCTTCGAGCGCGCCGCCGCTGATGCGGGCCACGGTGTCGCGCCCGTGGCGCAGGACGACGTGGGCGTGCTCGTACGAGACCGCGCAGCAGCCCGGGCGCGATCCGGCCCAGTCGAGGACCTCTCCGTAGAAGATGGCCGCCGCGAACGCGTCCCGCGTCCGCAGTTCCAGCCACGCGGGCGCGCTTCCCCGGCCCACCGACCAGTCGGGGACGACCTCGCCCTGCCAGAAGCCGAAGACGGCCCCCGCGGGGTCAGCCGCCAAGGCGATGCGGCCGGTGCCGAAGGCCACGGGGCCGACCGCCATGGTGGCGCCGCGTTCGAGGATCCGGGCGGCGGTCAGGTCGGCGTCCTCGACGGCGAAGTACGGCGTCCACAGCACCGGCGCGCCGGTACTCCCCGCCAGGGACCCGATGCCCGCCACGGGGGCTCCGTCACGGAACGCGACCATGATGCCGGCCCCGAGGTGGGTGGGCCGGAAGTCCCAGCCGAGTACGCCGGCGTAGAACCGCTGTGTGGATTCGAGATCCCGGGCCAGCAGGCTGACCCAGCACGGCGCACCGAAGATCTCGTGGCTCGAAGTCGACACAGCTGTCAGCCTCATCTGCCGTTGACGTGGGACGGGACCCTTCCACGGTAGACCGGGCGGCGGCACTGGGCCGCGAGGCGCGGTGCGAACCGGGCCGGTGTTTGGTCGGCGGCAGGGCGGGCAGCCGCGTCGGCACAGACGGAAGGTCTCCGTGACGGGTCCCACGTGTCGCGGTGCGGTCCGTGACCGGTCGGTCGTCAGCAACGCGACGGGTCACCCCTACCGGGAGGAGTTGTTTCGCGTGACCGAACATGTGTGGAGCTACCAGCCGGCGTCGGGCCACCTGACCTGGGCCGATCTCACCGGGTACAAGGTCGAGGCGACCGACGGCGCCATCGGGAAGGTCGACAAGCACTCCTACGACCTGGGCGACGCCTACCTGGTCGTCGACACCGGTGTGTGGATCTTCGGCAAGGAAGTCCTCCTCCCGGCGAGCACCGTGTCCCGGATAGACCTCCAGGAGGAGAAGGTCTACGTCAACGCCACCAAGGACCGGATCAAGAACGCCCCCGAGTTCCACCAGGACAAGCACCTGCGTGACCCCGCCTACCGGGCGGAACTCGGTGACTACTACAGCGCCGGCGGGCTGAGCGGCGACGGCCCGGTCGGCAGCCACCGCGCCTGACAGCCCGAGTGACCGAGTGACCGAGCGGTCGAGGGTCCGGGCCTTGGCCCAGGCCCTGTCCGCCGCTTCGGCAGGCCGCGACGCGGAGGCATTTCTCGCCCGGCTGCTCAGCCGCAGAAAATGAGCGGGGAACCGATTAACTCGGATTTTCAGGGTAGACGCTGCATAAGACGCCCGGCGGACCCAACGGTTCCGTCGAATTCCGAAGCAGGAACGAGGACATCATGATTCTTGTCGGGCTCATTCTGTTGATCGTGGGATTCCTCACCGGGATATCCATCCTGTGGACGATCGGGGTCATCCTGCTCGTGGTGGGCGCGGTGCTGTGGATCCTCGGCTCGGTCGGGCACGCGGTCGGCGGTCGTCGCCACTACTACTGATCGGCAGGTTCCGCGCCGTACACGTGACGTCGGGGGCGTGCGGACCACGGCCCCCGGAATTTCCGTCGGCGAGATATTCGGGTCAACAGCCGGGTAAGACAGTCGGGTGAAAGACGAAAGGTAAAAGGAAAACGTCGTTCCCCTTTCGTTCGTTCGTTCCGAATCCCAAGGAGTGATCAGCTGTGTCGGACAAGGAGAAGGGCCGCGCCAAGGCCGAGCAGGCCAAGGGAAAGCTCAAGGAGACAGCAGGTCGCGCGGTGGGCAACGAGAGCCTGACCGCGGAGGGCCGGGCCGAGAAGGCCAAGGGTGACGCCCGCCAGGCCAAGGAGAAGATGAAGGATGTCTTCAAGCGCTGACGCGCACCGGCATTTCCGCCGAGGTCCCGCACCCACCCAGGGCGCGGGACCTCGGCGTATGAACGGCGGCGTCCTCCGTGGTGGCGGATGCACGGAGCCGCGATACATGTGAACGTGAGACGGCAAGGTTTCCGCGGGTGCGCGCGGCATCGGGGCGCTCACCGCGAACGCGGCCACCTGTATCGATCTGAACCCGGGAGCGATGGGCGGCGGCGGAATGCGAAGCGTGGGCGTGGAGGAAGAGCTGTTCCTGGTGGACGCCGACACCGGTGAGCCGCTCGCCGTGTCGGGTGCGGTCCTGGCGGCGGCGGACCACTGCACAGGGGAGTGCTCCAAGGGCGGGGGAGTGAAGGAGCACGTCTTCGAGAAAGAGCTCCAGAGGGAGCAGGTGGAGTTCGGCACCAAGCCGGTGACGGAGATGGGCGAGCTCCAGGAGGAGATCGTCCGGTGGCGTACGGAGGCGGCGCGGCACGCCGCGGCCGCCGGAGCCCGTGTGGCGGCCCTCGGTACCTCGCCCCTGCACGTACGGCCCTCGCGCAGCGCCGGACCGCGGTACGAATGGATCGCCGAGCAGTTCGGTCTGACCGCGCAGGAGCAGCTGACCTGCGGATGCCATGTCCACGTCTCGGTCGAGTCGGACGAGGAGGGGGTGGCCGTCCTGGACCGGATCCGCCCCTGGCTCGCCGTACTGATCGCGATGAGCGCGAACTCTCCGTTCTGGCAGGGTACGGACAGCGGGTACGGAAGCTACCGGAGCCGGGTGTGGAACCGCTTGCCCTCGGCCGGGCCGGTGGACGCCTTCGGGTCCGCCGACCGCTACCACGAGCAGGTTCGCGCGATGGTGGACACCGGAGTGCTGCACGACGAAAGAATGATCTACTTCGACGCCCGCCTGTCGGCCGCCTATCCCACGGTGGAGATCCGGGTCGCGGACGTGTGCCTGCAGGCCGGGACCACGGTGCTCATGGCCGCTCTCGTCCGTGCGCTGGTCGAAACGGCTGCCCGCGCCTGGCGGGCCGGGGAGCCGCCGGCGCGGGTCGATACGGGGCTGCTGCGGCTGGCCGGCTGGCGGGCCGGGAAGTCAGGACTGGACGGGCCTCTGCTGCATCCCCTGACGATGCGCGAGACCGCTCCCGTCGCCGCCGTGCAGGCCCTCCATGAGCACGTGCGCCAAGCGCTCGTCGATCACGGCGACGAGAAGCGGGTGAGTGCGGAGATCGCGAACCTTTTGGAACGGGGCAACGGAGCCCGCGTCCAGCGTGCGTTGCTGGGCGAGCGGGGCGATCTCGCAGCCATGGTCCTTGCCTGCGCGGACACCACCACGGCCGCACCGGCCTTCTGAGGCCGCTCGCCGCTCTCCGCTCGCTGTTCGCCGCTCGGCGCGCCGCTCAGCCGGCTCCGACCGTCCAGGGCCTTCGTACCGTGACGCCGCCCTGTGTTCGCCGGGCCGTTGCGCGCGTGCGCAGGCGCCCGCGCACGGACGTCACCGGCGGTCGGGCTGCCATGGCGGACCGTCAGCGGAGCACGCGTACACGGCCGTCGGCAGGGTAAGCGCGCCCGCATGACATGGAGGCAAGCGCTGCGGCGTCGTGAGGTGTCCGACGACAACGAGAAGACCGTGAAGCCGGAGAGAGTCGCGAGGCTCGAGAGGGTTGAGCCGCCCGAGAGGGTCGAGAAGGCGGAGAAAGCCGAGAAGACCGCGGGATCCGAGGGCACGGCCGTGGCGGCCGGCAGCAGGCGACGACCTCCGGTACATCCGGTCGTCCGGGCGCTCGCCATGGTGATCGCCTTCGTCGGGACCGTCCTGTTCGGTGTGGTCCTGGCCCGGCTGACACTGGAACCGTCCGCCGCCTCGGCGGCCCTCGTCCACAGCAATGTCCGACCCGGCCATTCGATCAGCGCCTATCTGGACGGGACCTCGACGATCGAGGCGGTGCGACAGCTGGGCGGAAACCTGCTGATGGGCGTGCCGTTCGGGGTGCTCCTGCCGGTCCTGCTGCCGCCGGCCCGGGGTCTGTTGCGGGTCGCCGTGGTGACCGTCGCCCTGATGACACTGGTGGAGCTCACCCAGGGCGCCTTGGTCACCGGACGCGTCTTCGACATCGACGACGTCATCCTCAACACGTCCGGAGCGCTCCTCGGGTACCTGTTCATCGGCCTGCGGCTGGGGCGGGCCGTACACCCCCGCCGCAGGCACTGGTGGCACCGCTGAACCCCGAGGAGCGGGGCGGCGGCGGCCCCGCCGCCGGCCCGGATCAGACCTCGCGCCACCGGGCCATGGCCCAGGAGAACGCCCCGAAGAGCATCAGCCCGAGGGCGACCGCGACCAGCAGCCACGGTCCCGCAGGCGTCAGGGTGAACGACCTCAGGGTGTCGTCCATGCCCTTCGCCTGCGCGGGGTCGTAGCGCACAGCCGCGTACACGACGAAGCCGCCGGCCGCCGCGAACAGGGCGCCCCGGGCCAGGCCGCCACCCACCCCGAGGACATCGACGGCCTTGCGCCACCGCGCCGAGACCCCGCCCATGGCGAGATGCTTGCGGAAGCTGCGGCGCGCCGCCTGCACCGCGATGACCACGCCCGCGACGGCGATCCCGATCCCGGCCGCACCCACCAGCCACCGGCCGGCGGGCAGCTCCATCGCCCGGGCCGTCAGATCGCGGGACTGCTGATCTCCGGAGCGGCCGCCCCCGCCCGTCGCGAACGACAGGACGGAGAAGGCGACCGCCGCGTAGAAGACCGTCCGGCCCGCCGAGGCCAGCCGCTTCATCGGCTTACCGCCGTCGGGTCCGGCAGCGCCGAACACCGCCTCCGACAGGCGCCACAGCATCATGCCGACGAGCCCGATGCCCACCGCCCAGACGAGGACGTGACCGAAGGGCTTTCCCATCAGCTCCTGGAGGGCGCCCTGACGGTCGGCCTCCTTGCCCCCGGAATCACCGAAGGCCACGCGCAGGGCCAGCAGCCCGATCAGCGCGTACAGCACGCCGCGGGCCAGTAGCCCGCAGCGCGCCGTGACCTCTCGGGCCCCGCCACCGCGGGACGCGGCCCGGACGCCTCTACTCGCGCGACCCTCGACCATCGCGGTCAGACCTCGCCCCGCCAGGCGCCCGTCTCGCTTCCACGGGACTCGATATACAGCTTGAACCGCTTCAGATCGCCGGCCACCTGCCGCTTGACGAAGCCGAGCTTGTCGGCGGCGCTTTCGGCCAGCCCGTCCGGCACCCAGTTCATGTGCAGCACGACCTTGGTGGTGGTCGCGTCGATCGGCTGGAAGGTCACCAGTCCGGCCTGGCGCGCCTCCCCGTCCACCGTCATCCACGCGACGCGGCGGTCCGGGAGCTGCTCGGTGATCTGCGCGTCGAACTCACGCTGCACACCGTTCACGTTCGTCACCCAGTGGGTGAGGGTGTCCGTGCGCTGATGGATCCGTTCGACCCCCTCCATGAAGATGGGGAACTCCTCGAACTGCGTCCACTGGTTGTAGGCCGTCCGCACCGGAACGTTGACCTCGACGTATTCCTCGACGTGCGACATGTGTATCCCTTCGGTGTCGTCGTCGGCGGCCCCGCCCCGCATCCCGCGATGCCGGTAACCGCCGTCAGGACCCTTCAGGGCCCGGCTACCCGACCCCGGGCGGTGCATGCGCCGCGCCGGTCCGCCTCGTGTCACCACCTGTCCGCCTCATGCCGAGGTGCTTCGACGCCGATGACCGGGGTACCCGCCCAGCGGACGACGAGGTGGGAGCGGGTGGAAGGTGGGGTCGTGCCGGAGACGGAACTGGACGCGTTCGCCGAAATCCTGAACGGTCCCATGTACGTGGTCACCGTGGCGGCCGCGGGCGAGCGGTCGGGTTGTCTCGTCGGCTTCGCCTCGCAGTGTTCGATCAGGCCACCGCGTTTCGTGGTGTGGCTGTCCGTGCGCAACCACACCTACCGTGTGGCCCGCGGCGCCTCGCACCTCGCGGTGCACGTGCTGGATCGCGACCGGTGTGGGCCGGCCGAACTGTTCGGTGGCGAGACCGGCGACGAGGTGGACAAGTTCGCACAGGTCGACTGGCGGCCCAGCGCCGACGGCAGTCCGCTGCTGACCGGAGCGCGTGCGTGGTTCGTCGGCCGGATCGAGACCCGGATCGACGGAGGCGACCACGTGGGCTTCCTGCTGTCGCCCACCGAGGTCTCCCCACCGGTGCGGACCGCGCCCGCGCTGCTGCGGTACGACGATGTCAAGGACATCGACCCCGGGAAGCCGGCCTGACCCCGTCGCGTGAACGCCGGGCCCTTCGGGGGCGGGGTCAGCACACGCAGGACCGCGGCCGCACGCGGAGCCCGGGGGGACGGGACACCGGCGTGCGGCCACGGATCTCGGCGAGTCGCCGCCCCGCTCGAAACGGCGACTCGCCGACACTCACGCGTCTGGCCCCGAATCGAAGGCTCAAACAGCCCGAAGCAAAGTAATTCGTAGTGTGGGTGTCGTGTCGTGTCGTGTCCTGTCGTGCCGCAGCCAGGCCCGCCCGACAGCCTGGAGTGCTTCTCCTGGATCCGTCCGTCGGATCGACGACGACGGGTTCGACCTGTCCCATGGGCAGGGAGGCGTTCAGGATCGTCGAGCAGATCGTCGGCACGAGATCCCGGCCGAGCGAAGAGACACGCTTCAGCGGTGCCGGGCCAGGCTGTGGAGCAGGACGAGGAGAGCGAACGCGATGACGGCCAGATGGAGCCAGGCCGGGCCGGGCGCCGGGGTCATGGCCAGGGAGTCGTGCGCGTGAGATGTCATACCGCGCGCCTGCCCCCGCCGCGCCGAACGAAGCTCCCGTACAGGCACAGGCACAGGCACGCGTACGAGGGACGACCGGGGCGCGGGCGCGAGGCGGCCCGGCCCGGTCACAGGCCCGTGGACCTGCCCGACGTCAGCCGCGATGCCTCGATCTCGGCCCAGACGGCCTTGCCGTTCTCGTGGGTGTGCGTGCCCCAGCGGTCGGAGACGCGTTCCACGATGTAGAGGCCGTGGCCGCCGGGAAGCCCACGCTGCGGCGACGGGTGCTTCCGGGGCGGTGTCGTCGTGCCGTCGAAGACCTCGACCCGCAGGACCTCACCGGCCGAGAGTGCGAGCTCGACGCAACCACCCGCGTGCAGGGTCGCATTGGTCAGCAGCTCGGACACGAGCAGCAGGGCGTCTTCGGAGGTTTCGGTCCCGCTCCAGCCCCAGTCGAGCAGGGCCTGGCGTGCGAAGTCGCGGCCCTTGGCCACGGGTCCGCGTACGCCGGCCAGGGCGAGCCGACGGCGCTGCCCGGCGACGGACAGCCCGGCAGGCCTACGATCGCCGGCTTCCGGCCCGATCGTTTCCACTGTGGTCTCTCACCCCCACCATTGATATTGGTCTCTGTTCGCGGGAACGAACAGGCCGCCCCGTGGGGCCGAGGACATCCGATCCGAGCGTGCGAGTGACAGTCTAAGGGGACGCCGGTCGCTCAGGAGGCTGTCATGTGCAGTCTCAGCGTGAGGCCGCTGTCCGAGGCCCGGATCTCCACCAGATCGCACAGCTGGTGGATCATCCACAGGCCGCGCCCGCCGTCGACCGAGGCCAGCGCGGGGCGCCGGCGCCCCGCCAGCGGGTCGGCGAGGTGACCGCCGTCGCGGATCTCCGCGACGACACCGGCACCCGTACCGGCACCGGCACCGGCCTCGGCGGTGCTCCACAGCCGGAGCGCGCCGCTCCCGCCCCCGTGGGCCAGGGAGTTGGCGGCGGCCTCGCTGACCGCCAGGAGGAGGTCGCCGCGCCGTGCCGCGCCCAGGTCCGTGCCGTGGGACCAGGCCTCGACGAACGCGCGCACCTCGCCCAGCTCGCCGTGGGTGTAGGAGAGCCAGGGCGTACCGCCGTCGGGGTCGGGTAGCGGGTCGTCGCAGTCGGCGCACACCGCCGAGGCGTCCGCGTACTCCGGGCTGAGCAGGGACTTGTCGTCCTCCAGCAGCGTGGGATGCGTACGCCGGGCATCGGACACCACGGCCGCCGGCAGGCCGAGGACGTCGTACGGGCACAGCACGGTGGCCGGCCGGCCGGCGAAGGCGGTGTTGATGAGCGCCTCGTGCCGCGTGGCCTCCCGTACCTCGGCCCGTGAGCGGCCGGGCCAGATCGGCTCGCCTACGATCCGGGCCGCCCGGCCGGCGTGCCGGTCGGCGAAGTCCTGCAGGGCGGCCAGGATGCGGCCGGGATTGCGACCCAGCTGCGTCATGTCCGTCCAAGTGACCCCGGTCGTGCCCGCGCCGAGGTCCTCGCGCAGGGCATCCAGCCGCGGACCGGGTACGGCCACGAGCACCGGCTCGTCGGCCGCGAGGGCGGTACGTACGAACCCTCCCACCCCTGCCAGGTAGTCCGCCTGCCCCCGGTAGAAGAGGGCGGGGTGGACGAAGGCCTCGGAGGCGCCGGACGCAGAAAGATTGATCATGCTGCGACCTCCAGCGCGGCACATTCGTCCGGGAACAACTCCACGAGCTTGCGGAGCGAGTATGGCGGGTGGTGGAGCAGCAGGCGACGTCCCTGGCCGGTGACGGTGGCGTTGGCCCGCACCAGGGCGGCGACGGCGGCCGCGTCGAGGAAGCCCACGGCGGACAGGTCGAGGTGGACGACCGGCCCGGGTATCCGGATGACGACGCCGAGCGCCGCCCACAGGATCTGCCGGGTGTCCAGGTCGCAGCTGCCCCTGAGCAGCGCACCGGGGCGGTCGCGCAGCGGCTGGGCGGTCAGCATCGCGACCGTACCCGCCCGGACGTGCGCGCACCGCAGGACCGCGTCCGCCCACATCGCGTCGTCGTACAGCGCCTGCGCGCCGACGGACGCGATGGGCGGCACGGGCGGGACGGGTCCGTCGTTCCGGTGTGGTGAGGGCATGCGCGCTGCCTACACCGAGAGCATTCCGGCACGCAGCCGGGTCAGGGTCCGGGAGAGCAGGCGCGAGACCTGCATCTGCGAGATGCCGAGTTCCGCACCGATCTCCGCCTGTGTCTTGTCCTCGGCGAAGCGCAGCCGCAGGATCCGCCGATCGCGCTCGTCCAGCTGCTCCAGCAGCGGCGCGAGGGTGTGGAACTCCTCGAAGAGCTCCATGGCGGGGTCCACCTCGCCGAGGCGGTCCGCCAGCGGGCGGGTCGTCCGGCTCGTCGACGTCGACGGCTCGTCGCCCTCGGCGCTGGTGTCCAGGGAACCGCTCGTGTAGCCGTTCGCGGCGACCAGCCCTTCGATGACCTCGTCCTCGGTCAGTTCGAGGTGCTGGGCGACCTCCTTGACCGTGGGGGACCGACCGAGGACGTCGGTCAGTGCCTCCTGGGCCTTGGCCAGCTCCGTACGCCGTTCCTGCAGCCGGCGCGGAACGTGCACCGCCCAGGTGGTGTCACGGAAGTACCGCTTGATCTCGCCCGTGATGTACGGGAGGGCGAGAGTGGAGAACTCGACCTCACGCTCGGGCTCGTAGCGGTCGATGGCCTTGATGAGACCGATGGTCCCCACCTGGATGATGTCGTCCATGTCCAGACCGCCGCCCATCACGCGGGCGCGGAAGCGCCGGGCGGCGAACTGGACGAGCGACAGGTTCATCTCGATCAGGGTGTTGCGGGCGTACTGGTACTCGCGCGTGCCCTCCTCCAGGGTGGCGAGCCTGAGGAAGAAGAGCTTCGAGAGCTGGCGCGCGTCGGAAGGCGCCATCTCCCGGGCGTTCTTCACCTCGGGCAGCTCCACGTCCCACTGAGGGGCTTCCACGCTGCCGGACGCAGCGGGCGGAGCGGGCGTCATGTGCGCGTCTGCTGCACGAATGGGGCTTGTGACGGTGGCCGAGCGAGACATGATGGCCGTTCCCTCCCGATTGACTGACGGCTGCTCGGGCGCTTGTGCCCCCACTTCGATCTCTTACACGCTCTGAGCGAAAAACTTTTTTGCGCGGCCGCCGATGAGGTGGCGCCGGCCTCCGGGCGCGTGTGCCGCGGGCCTTGGTGCCCTCGACCGGTCGAGGAACAGGCATACTCCCTTGCGGAAGCCGTACAGGTGACGATGGTGACGATCCGGGGAGGCGGACATGGCCGGAGCAGGGGACGCGTACCAGGAAGGCGTCGTCGGGAACAGCTACCTGGCGGGGGCCGGCTGGGTGGTGGCGGCGCACGGGGAGTTGGACCAGGACACGCTGGCCCCGCTCGAGGAGGCGCTCGCCTCCGCCGCGGATCGGCACCGGCTGGTGGTCCTGGACGCGGGTTCCATCACCTTCGGCGACTCCTCCTTCCTGAACCTGCTGCTGCGGCTGCACCACCTCACCACGCTGCGCATCGCCGCCCCCGGCGAGCAACTCCGCCGTCTCTTCGCCCTGACGGGCGCCGATACGGTCCTCTCCGTGCACCCGAGCGTCGAGGACGCCGTCGGCGGGTCGTGACCGCGGGGCCTGACCGCGGGGCTTGACCGGAGTGCCGGCAGCACCGCACCCGGTCCTCGCTCCCTCTCGCCCTCGGCATCGCCCTCCTCCCCGTCCCGGCCTCGTCCGCCGGGACCCCATCGGACACCGTGACCGGGGGACCGGGTGACCCATCGACCCGGGCGACGGGTCGACCGGGTGATCGCGCCCGCGTCCGTCGGCGATAACCTTCATCACCGGTCGTGCATCTACGCCGGATCCCCCGGCCGGGCCGAGGGATCCGGTGCGCACCCCTGTCACGTCCTGTCCCGTGCGCCGGCACGGTCGTTGTCTAGAGTGAGGTTGGCGGATGGCTGAGCGGACGGGTACGGAGGCACCGGGCGGGTCACCGGCGCTCCCGGGCGAGGACCGGATCGGCGAATCGGAGCTGCGCCAGCTGCTGGCCGGCCTGACGGCCGTACGCGACGGGGACTTCCGTACCAGGCTGCCCGACACCGGGGACGGGCTGCTCGGCGAGATCGCCACCGTGTTCAACGGGATGGCCGACCAACTGTCCCTGTTCACGTCCGAGGTGACACGGGTGGCCCGCGAGGTGGGCACCGAGGGGACCCTCGGGGGCCAGGCGGACGTACCGGGAGTCGGGGGCGCCTGGTTGGACCTGACGGATTCGGTCAATTTCATGGCCGGAAACCTCACGGCCCAGGTACGTTCCATCGCCCAGGTCGCCACGGCCGTGGCCAAGGGCGACCTCTCGCAGAAGATCAACGTCACCGCGCGCGGGGAGATCCTGGAGCTGAAGGAAACCATCAACACGATGGTCGACCAGCTCTCCGCCTTCGCCGGAGAGGTCACCCGGGTCGCCCGCGAGGTCGGCACCGAGGGCCGACTCGGCGGTCAGGCGGACGTCAAGGGCGTGTCCGGTACCTGGAAGGACCTGACGGAGTCGGTCAATGTCATGGCCGACAACCTGACCGCCCAGGTGCGCTCGATCGCGGAGGTCACCACGGCGGTGGCCCAGGGCGATCTGACGCAGAAGATCCGGGTGGACGCGCGCGGGGAGATCCTGGAGCTGAAGGAGACCATCAACACGATGGTCGACCAGCTCTCCGCCTTCGCCGACGAGGTGACGCGGGTGGCCCGCGAGGTCGGCACCGAGGGCAACCTGGGTGGTCAGGCCACGGTCCGCGGGGTGTCGGGCACCTGGAAGGACCTCACCGACAACGTCAACGTCATGGCGTCCAACCTGACCGGCCAGGTGCGGTCCATCGCCCAGGTGGCCACCGCCGTCGCCCGCGGCGACCTCTCGCAGAAGATCATGGTGGAGGCGAAGGGCGAGGTCGCCGCGCTGGCCGGCGTCATCAACACGATGGTCGACACGCTGTCCGCGTTCGCCGACGAGGTGACCCGGGTGGCCCGGGAGGTCGGTACCGAGGGCCGCCTCGGCGGCCAGGCGCAGGTTCCCCACGTCGCGGGCACCTGGAAAGACCTCACCGACAACGTCAACTCCATGGCGAACAACCTCACCGGCCAGGTCCGCAACATCGCCCTCGTCACGACGGCCGTCGCCAACGGCGACCTGTCCAAGAAGATCGACGTGGACGCCCGCGGCGAGATCCTGGAGCTGAAGACCACCATCAACACGATGGTCGACCAGCTGTCCTCCTTCGCCGCCGAGGTCACCCGCGTGGCCCGCGAGGTCGGCAGCGAGGGCCGGCTCGGCGGCCAGGCCGAGGTCGAGGGCGTCTCCGGCACCTGGAAGCGACTCACCGAGAACGTCAACGAGCTGGCCGGCAACCTCACCCGCCAGGTCCGGGCCATCGCCGAGGTCGCGAGCGCGGTCGCCGAGGGCGACCTGACCCGCTCCATCACCGTCGACGCCTCGGGTGAGGTCGCCGAACTCAAGGACAACATCAACTCCATGGTCGGTTCGCTGCGGGAGACCACCCGGGCCAACCAGGAGCAGGACTGGCTCAAGTCCAACTTGGCCCGCATCTCCGGACTGATGCAGGGCCACCGCGACCTCGCCGCCGTCGCCGAACTCGTCATGGACGAACTGACCCCGCTCGTCGCCGCCCAGTACGGGGCCTTCTACCTCGCCGAGGACGGCCCCGGCGGCCCCCGGCTCATCCTGGTCGGCTCCTACGGCCGCCCCGCCGGCGCCGGTCAGGGCACCGGCTTCGCCTTCGGGGAGTCCCTCGTCGGACAGGCCGCGCGCAGCCACCGGATCATCGCCACCGACCAGGTTCCCGGCGGCTACGTCATCTCCTCGGGGCTCGGCCACACCACCCCGGGCAGCCTGATCATCCTGCCGATCGTCGTGGAGGACCAGGTCCTCGGCGTGATCGAACTCGCCTCCTTCTCCGCCTTCACCCCCGTACACCGGGACTTCCTCGGCCAGCTGATGGAGACCATCGGCGTCAACCTCAACACCATCGTCGCCAACGCCCGTACCGACGAACTCCTGGAGGAGTCCCAGCGGCTGACCGGGGAGCTCCAGGCGCGTTCGGAGGAACTGCAGGTCCAGCAGGTGGAACTGCAGCGTTCCAACGCGGAGCTGGAGGAGAAGGCGGCCCTCCTCGCCAGCCAGAACAGCGACATCGAGGCCAAGAACCTGGAGATCGAACAGGCCCGGCAGGAACTGGAGGACCGGGCCCGACAGCTGTCGCGCGCCTCCACCTACAAGTCCGAGTTCCTGGCCAACATGAGCCACGAGCTGCGGACCCCGCTCAACAGCCTCCTCATCCTGGCCCAGCTGCTCGCCCAGAACCCGACCCGCAACCTCTCCCCGAAGCAGGTCGAGTACGCAGGCATCATCCACTCGGCGGGCTCCGACCTGCTGCAGCTGATCAACGACATCCTCGACCTCTCGAAGGTCGAGGCGGGGAAGATGGACGTCAACCCCGAGCGGGTGGACCTGCCGCAGCTGCTGGAGTACGTCGACGCCACCTTCCGGCCGATGACCACGCAGAAGAGCCTCGACTTCACCGTCACCACCGCCCCCGACGCCCCGACCGACCTGCTCACCGACGACGCCCGGCTGCGCCAGATCCTGCGCAACCTGATCTCCAACGCCGTCAAGTTCACCGAGCGCGGCGGTGTCGAACTGCGGATCGAACCCGCCGCGGGGCCCGAGGTCCCCGTGGGGCTCCCCGGCCGCGCGCCCATGCTCGCCTTCCGGGTACGGGACACCGGCATCGGCATCCCGGAGCAGCAGCTGGAATCCGTCTTCGGCGCCTTCCAGCAGGCCGACGGCACCACCAGCCGCAAGTACGGCGGCACCGGGCTCGGGCTCTCCATCAGCCGCGAGATCGCCCAACTCCTCGGCGGCGCCGTCACCGCCGAGAGCACACCGGGGCAGGGCAGCACCTTCACCCTCTTCCTGCCGGTCAGCCGGGCGCACTACGAGGAGGAGCCGCTCCCCGAGGCCGCCGCGGCGGCCCCGCCCACCGCCACCGCCGGGCGCCCCGTACCGACCGCCGCCGCGGGCGCGACCGCTCCCGTTCCGCCGCAGCGGCGGCCCCGCCGCCTCCTGGTGATCGAGGAGCGCCCCAACGGCCTGCTCTCCCTCGTCGCCGAGAGCGCCGACCGGGACCTCACCCCCGACCACCGGCCGCCCGGCGACCACCACGAGGGCGTCCAGGTGATCAACGCCACGAGCTCGCGGGACGCCGCCGCGGCCCTGGCCTCGCACTCCTTCCACTGCGTCGTCCTCGAACTCGACATGCCCGGCGGCGAGGCCCTGCGCTTCCTCGACGCGCTCGACGGAGACCCGGCGCTCTCCTCCCTCCCGGTCCTCGCGCACAACAACCCCCGCCTGAAGACCGGACAGGAACGGGCCCTGCGCGACCGTGCCGCGTCGCGCCGACTGGAACTGCTGTCGAGTCTCGACGAGCTACGGGAACGCATCGTGCTGCACCTGTCCGCAGAGCGGCCCGGGGACGTACTGCCCCTCGTCCACGCGGAGACCCAGGACCGCCAGACCACCCATCCGCTCGACGACGACCTGGCCGGCCGCACCGTCCTCGTCGTCGACGACGACGCGCGCAACCTGTACGCCCTCAGCGGCGTGCTGGAACTGCACGGTGTCCGCGTGCTCCACGCGGAGGACGGCCGCAAGGGAATCGACACCCTCGTCCGCAACGACGGCGTCGACCTGATCCTGATGGACGTGATGATGCCCGAACTCGACGGCTACGCCGCGACCGCCGAGATCCGCCGGATGCCGGCCTACGCGGGGCTGCCCATCATCGCGGTCACCGCCAAGGCGATGCCCGGCGACCGCGAGAAGAGTCTCGCCGCGGGAGCCAGCGACTACGTGACCAAGCCCGTCGACGCCGACGACCTCATCGCCCGCGTCCGCCACTGGCTCATCGGATGACCCCCGACACCCAGCGGCCCGACGACACCCGCTCGCCCGCGGTGCTCGCCGAGGAGCCGCCGCGCAAGACCGTCCCGCAGCAGGCGCAGACCCCGCTGGGGCGCCTGGTCGCCACCGTCGAACGGCTCCGCCGCGAGGTGCGGGAGGCACACGCCGCCGCGGACGGCAGGGCCCTGATCGAACTGGCCAAGGGCATCCTGATCGGCCGGCTCGACTGCACCCCCGCCGCGGCGGCGCGTCAGCTCGACGAGCTCTCCCGCGAGACCGGGCTGTCCTCGCTCGAACTCGCCGCCGACATCGTCAACCAGGCCTCCCGCGACCACGTCAGCGAGGTCGCCGCCGCGTTCGCCCGGCGCACCGGCACGCCGGAACCGGACGAGGGCTCCACCACGCTCTCGGTGCGCCTGCGTACCGCGGAGAGCGGGGTACTGGCCGCAGCCGACGACACCCAGGCGGTGGCCGAGTCCCTCCTGACGAACGCCCTCGGACCCCTGGGCGCGGACGCCGTCGCCGTCTGGAGCGCCGCCCCCGACGGCTCGCTGGCCCTCGCGGGCCACGCCGGCTTCCCGCCCGGCGAAGCCGCGCGCTGGCGGCACGTCCCCCCGGGCGTCTCCACCGTCGCCCGCCTCGCGCTGCAGGAGCGCCGACTGGTCACCGTCGCCCGGAGCCGGCACGACGGACCTCCCTCGATCGGCCACCTCCAGCGGCCCGACGGCGGCCGGATGGCCGTACCGGCCGGGACCGGCGGACGGATCCACGGCGTCCTCGAAATCTGCTGGCCGCACCCCCTCGCGCCGCAACCCCCGCAGATCGAGCGCCAGGTGGAGGCCCTCGCCGAACTCTGCGCCCGCACCATGGACGCCGCGCCCACGGCCGATCCCGGCGCACTCGACGCGGTGCTCCCGGACGTCGCCGAGCTGATCGACCTCTCCGAGGGCCTGCACGACCCCGCCGTGGTCCTCACCCCGGTGCTCGACCACGACGGGCGGCTCACCGACTTCCGTATCCGCCACGCGAGCAGCCGCTTCGTCGATCCCGCCGGGCGGCCGCGCGGCGACGTGAACGGCGCGCGCCTGCTGGAGGCCTACCCGATGGCCGGGGGCGAGAGCGGCCTCTTCGACATCGTCGAGCGCGTGCACGCGACGGGCGAGCCCTTCCGCGCCGAACGCATGAGCCTGACCGCGCTCGTCGACCAGATCCCCCTCACCTCCGTCGCGGACATCAGCGTCAGCCGGCACGGGGCCGCCGTCCTGCTGATCTGGCGCGTCGAGGACGAGACGGCACGACTGGCCGACCTCCTCCAGCACGCCCAGCGCCTGGGCCGGATCGGCGGCTTCGAGGAGAACCTCGCCACCGGCGACATCACCTGGAACGCGCAGCTGTACGCGCTCCACGGCCTGCCGACCACCGCCGCACCCGTACGGCTACGGGAACTGCCCGGCTACGCCCACCCCGACGACTCCGCCGCCCTGGCCCGCTTCCTCCGGGCCGTGCTGCGCTACCGCCGGCCGGCCTCCGTCAACCTGCGTCTGCGCAGGTCCGACGGCATCACCCGGCACATCCGCGTCGTCGCGGAGCCCGTCCTCGACGCCGACCAGCGGCTCCACGCCGTCCGGGGCGCCTACCAGGACATCTCCGCGCAGCACTGGACCGAGGTCGCCCTGGCCGCGACCCGGGACCAACTCGCCCACAGCGAGGCCGAATCCGCCGAGCGCAACCGCCTCGCCCTGCAGCTCCAGCACGCGATCATGCCCCCCACCCCGCCGGCCGTCGAGGCCCCCGGCGTGCGCGTGGCCGTCCGCTACCGGCCCGCGGAGACCGAGTCGCTCGTCGGTGGAGACTGGTACGACACGGTGGTCCTGCCCTCCGGTCTGGTCATGCTCTCCGTGGGCGACGTCGCCGGACACGGCATCGAGGCGGCCACCGGCATGGTCGTCCTGCGCAACGCGCTGCGCGGCCTCGCCGTGACCGGAGCGGGCCCCGCCCAACTGCTGTCCTGGCTCAACACGGTCACCCACCATCTCGCCAAGCACGTGACGGCCACCGCGGTCTGCGGGATCTTCGACCCCAGCACCAGGGTCATGCGCTGGGCGCGCGCCGGGCACCTGCCACCCGTACTCGTCCGCGACGGCGAGGCGGAGGCCTTCCCGCTCATCGAGGGCCTGCTCCTCGGCGCGCTCCCCGAGGTGACGTACGCCGAGCGGGAGGTCCGGCTGGAACCGGACGACGTCCTGCTGATGTACACGGACGGACTGGTGGAGCGGCGGGACTCCTCGGTGCAGGACTCCCTCGGCCACCTCATGCACGCGGCGGCCGCCTGCGCCGGAGACCTGGACCGGCAGTTGGACCGACTCCTGGCCGAGAGCCGGTCCGACACCGACGACGACACCTGCGTCATCGGCATCCAGGTCGGCTGACACGACCGGGCACCCGCCTAGGCCGTCTCTTCCGGATCTTGCCGGGCCCGCGACGCCCGGCACCGCACCTCGCCGTGTTGTCGGGGCGCCCGAGTACGTCCAGTACACGGGCGCCCCTCCGCCTTGCGAGGCACGGCACCGGACGCCGCGGGCCTGACCGGCAAGATCCGAAAGAGACGGCCTGGTGCCGTGACCGGAAAGGTTCACCGGGTCGCGACGCCCGGCACGGCACCTCGCCGCGCTGTCGGACCACGCAAGTACGTCCGGTACGAGCCGTGGCCCTCCGCCTTGCGATGCACCACACCGGACGCCGCAACCCGGCAAAGCTTTCCGGCCACAGCACTAGACTCGGCCCGTGATCACCCATCGCATCGTCCGGACCTGGGAGGTCCTGCCCCACGACGGGTACTCGACCGCCTGGGCGGAGCTCACCGGGCGCCGGCTCGGCGCACGCGGGCGGGCCGTCGGCCTGCTGCCCGAGCCGTACTGGGTGACGTACACGCTGGAGACCGGCGAGGAGTACGTGACCTCGCGCCTGCACGTCACCGTGGACACCGCGGGTACCGGGGACACCGCGGAGGGCGGGGTCGCCGGGGTCGCGACCCGGAGTCTCGACCTCCGCAACGACGGGGGCCGTTGGACCGTGGACGGCACGCACCGCCCCGACCTCGACGGCGCGCTCGACTGCGACCTGGGGCTGTGCCCGCTCACCAACACCATGCCGGTCCTGCGCCACGACCTGCACCGACGGCCGGGCAGTGGCCCCCACGACTTCCTCATGGCCTGGGTCTCGGTACCCGATCTGGCGGTCAGCGCGAACCGGCAGACGTACACGCCGCTCGCGCGCGGCGGGCAGGGCACGCGGGTCCGCTTCTCGTCCGGCGACTTCCACAGCGACATCGAGTTCGACGAGCGGGGACTGGTCCTCGACTACCCCGAACTGGCGACCGCCCTCACCCGCTGACGGGTACGACGGACGGCGCCGGGAGGAGCCGGCGGGCCGTGTTAGCGTGCGGTCATGCGCGCTCCCATCGGGTCCTTCGACAACGCGGTGCCGGCTCCCGACTGCCTGGCGGAGCTCACCCAGCCGGTCGCCGAAGCGGTCCGTGGCTGGGCCGGGGACGTGCCCGCGGACCGGATCGTCTACGTGGACACCGACCCCGCGATCGCCGACACCGGCGCCTTCGTCGCGCACTACGGGCCGGAACTCCTCGGCGCGTCGGCGAACTGCGTGGTGGTCGCCGCCAAGCGCGGTGGCGCGGTCACCCTCGCCGCCTGCCTGGTGCCCTCCGCCGGCCGGGTCGACGTCAACGGCGCCGTCCGCCGCCACCTGGGCGCGCGCAAGGTGTCCTTCGCGCCGATGGAGACGGCCGTGGAGCTGACGGGCATGGAGTACGGGGGCATCACCCCGCTCGGCCTGCCGGCCGACTGGCCGCTCCTGGTGGACGCGGCCGTCGCCGACATGCCGTACGTACTCGTCGGCAGCGGCCGCCGGCGCGGCAAGCTCATCGCCCCCGGGAAGCTGTTCGCGCAGATCCCCGGGGCCGAACTCATCGAGGGCCTCGCGCTCCTCTGACGCCCGGGCTCAGGCGATCCCGACGGTGTACGCGGCGCGGTAGCCCGCCCCGTCGGGGACGAGGGGCAGCGTCATCGCGGCCCCGGCGGCGCGGTAGCGGCTGTCGCGGGCGTTGGGGTGCTTCGGCGCGCGGCGCTCCGTGTAGGGCGGGCGCGCGTACACCTGGACCAGCAGGTCCTCGGGGAAGAAGAACTGCGAGGTGGTCTCGGTGCCGCGGTCGGGACGCACCTTGAAGTGGATGTGCGGTGCCAACCCGGCGTACCAGCCGGGCACGATCGTGCGGAACGTACCGCGGCCGGCGCCATCCGTGACCTGCGTTCCGCGCAGGAACGAAGCGGCACCGGTGGAGTAGACGCCCGCGGCGTCGGCGTGCCAAATGTCGACCGCGGCGTCCGTGAGGGGCCGGCAGCCGGCCGAGACCCGCACGACGGTGAGGTCGAGCCGGAACGGCACTCCCTTGCGGCCCTCGGTGATGTCGGAGCGGACCCGGTCCAGGTCGAGGTAGTACGGGCCGGCGCCCGCCTCGACGGCGAGAACGCAGGCCGGGGTGCTACCGGGTGAGGGAGCCACGGTCGGCGAGGCGGAAGGCTGTCCCGCCGCCCCCCGGGTCGTGGCCGGGCCGGCGCAGGCCGCCGTCAACGCCGTGACCCCGACCGATCCGGCGGCCAGCAGGAGGGCACGGCGGCTGGTCGGGGAACTGCCGTTCTCGGTCATGCGGACCTCTCTGGTGCGGCGCGACCCTCGCACGGGACGCGCGACGGCCACCGATCGCGCCCACCGTGCCGGACGGAAGGCGTCCCGGCCACCACCGACACACCCGGCCGGGCAGACCGCACCGACGTGGGGGATCGCCACCCGAACGAGGACACGTTCTGACCTCGTTCACGCCTACGGTGGTGCTGTCGCGAGGAGCGGCAGGAACAGGAAAAGGAAAGGACAGGAGGAGGCCGATGGACCACTTCGCCCCCGAGGGGTACACCAGCGTCGCGCCGTGGGTCGTCACCGACGACACGGGCGCACTGCTCGACTTCATCACCGCGGCGTTCGACGGCGAGGAGATCGCCCGGGTCGCCGTCGCGGACGGCAGCATCGGCCACGGCGAGATCCGGGTCGGCGACACGGTCGTGCTGGCCTTCGACCGGCGGCCCGACTGGCCGGCCATGCCCTCCATGTTGCGGATCTACGTGCGCGACGCGGAGGCCGCCATGGCCGCCGCCGTCGCCCACGGAGCCCGTGTGGTCACCGAGGCCTCGGACAGCGCGTGGGGGGACCGCGGGGGCCGGGTGAGGGACCCGTTCGGCAACATCTGGTGGGTGATGAGCCGGGTCGAGGAGGTCCCGCCGGACGAGGCCTGGCGGCGCATGTCCGAGCCGAAGTACGCGGCGTCCATGAGCATGGCCCAGCGGACCCTGGACGTCGAACTCGGTGGCCGCGCCTCGGGCGTGGCCAGTACGCCGCAGCGGCCGGCGGACTGAGGGGCGTCCGGGTCCGGCGGAAGGGGGGCTTCATGGTGGACGCGGCGATGGTCGCGCCGGCCGTCGTTCGGGCGAGCACCGACCGTCTCGACCTTCCTGAGCTCGAACTGTCATGACCTGAGAGGTCAGGAACCGTCCCGCCGGCGGTGCGAGCGCACCAGAGTCCGCAGCATCGTCGCGCCCGCCACCACCGCGCACAGATGCAGCACCACCGCGACGGTGAGGTTCTCGGGCGGGAGTGGGCCGGCCCGGTCCGCCCAGGCCAGGTACAGCGTGACGGGTAGCTTCCAGCCGCTCCACGCGAACAGCGAGCCCGACCCGACCCAGCCGAACACCAGAGGCACCACACGGGGTAACCGGGCGGGCCGTGTTCGGGTGATGACCGCCACAGCGGCGGAGCAGGCCAACGCCCAGAAACCGGAGACCGCTCCCAGCAGGTGCCAGTCGGTCACCCGCTCGGCCGGGTGCGTGATGCCCACGGTGCCGCCTGCCGCCCAGTAGAGCCAGCACAGCCCGACCGCCGCACCGACGACGGCCGCCCAGGGCAGCGCCGTTCGCGGGCCGTCGCCGACCCGCCCCGCGAACGCCTCGGGCCAACGCCGCCGCAGATATGCGGGGACCGCGAAGGCCAGCCCCAGTCCCATCCCCAGAAAGCCGAACTGGACCAGTACGCCCTCCCAGACCGGCATGGCGGGATCGTCCGGATCCGCAGCTCCGCCGGCCGAACCACCGCCCGCATCCAGAAGCGCGCCCAGCACGCCGAACGGGAGTATCGAGACGAGGAATCCCGACCCCACCCACGCGCAGAACGCGACCGGCGCCCCCGGTATCCGCATGCCCCACGGCCGCACCAGCGCGAGCGCCGACGCGATCCCGATCGCGGCCATACCGACCGTGACGGTGTTGAGCACCACCCACTCTGCCCTACCGAAGCCATGGCCCACCGGCAGCAGCCCCATGAGGGAGCCCACCACCCAGGACACCTTGATCAGCAGGTACGGCAACAGAGCCAAGGCCGCCCCGTAGGCCGCCCGCCGCCCGACCCGATCCCAGCGTTCCATTCGAACTCCTCTTTCAGCAGCAGGAATTCAAGTCTCGAAGGCCACCCGAGCGGCCGCATCCCCCGCGTGTCGCACCTGTCTCCCCCATCCGAGGGAGGTGACGGGATACCACGGGCCCATCCGGTTGGGTCGGGCGAGGACGGCACGCACGAAATTTTCACAACTCGGGCCGGCCTGTGCCCGGTACGTGCCGCCTCCGGTGCTCCGGGGCCACCGCAGCCCGCCAGGACCGGCTCCGGGGCCGACCGCAGGGCCGGATCCGTGGTCATCTGTACCCCCGGCCCCCGCTGGGCAGGGCCGGGGCGATGATGTCCCGCCTGGCCTGAACCCGTGCGGTCGGCGGTGCGGTCGACGGGGTCCCGGGCTCCGCGGACGCCGGGAAGTCCCAGGCGGTGGCGGCCCGGACCCTTGCGGCGACGGCGTGTTCGCCCCGGCGGCCGGTAGCGGCGCCATGTCCGGGTGCGGCGGGAAAACGAGGTCCTGGGGTCACCCGCGCGACGGGCAGGGGCGGGGAGTCGTCCACGGGGCGGCTCGCGTGGCCCGTTCGGGGTCGGCCCGACCGGGCCGTGCCTACGTCATGTGCGGAGCACCTTTGCTCGTTCATGACCGGCGCATGGCAGGGATGTTACGCATCCGTGGGCCTCTTGTGGGTGCGACAGGGGTGGGTCAACCTTTCGTAGCGACAGCCTGTCGGGCTTTCGCATTGTCATGGGCATGTCCATGTCCATGTTCGTCAGGTCGCTGTTCCGCCCCACAGCGCCCGCCCAGAGGAGGACCCCCCACATGTCCGCTATGCGTCACACCCGCCGGAGGCTCGCCGGCATCAGCGCGACCGCCGTCGTAGCCCTCGCACTCGGCGCGGCCGCCGCGTTACCCGCCTCGGCGGCCGACAACGCCCCGCAGGGCGTCATCGAGAACGCAGGCGCCGCCGGGACCGTCTCCGGCAGCTACATCGTGACCCTGAAGGACTCCGCCGCCCGCTCCACCGCGGACAGCGGCAAGGCCGTCGCCAAGCGGTACGGCGCGAGGATCGACAAGACCTACAGCGCCGCCCTCAACGGCTACTCCGTCGAGGTCTCCGAGGCGCAGGCGAAGAAGCTCGCCGCCGACCCGGCGGTCAAGTCCGTCGTGCAGAACCGTGTCTTCACCGTCGACGCGACCCAGCCCAACCCGCCGTCCTGGGGCCTGGACCGCATCGACCAGCGCGCCCTCCCGCTCAACCAGAGCTACACCTACCCGGACAAGGCCGGCGAGGGCGTCACCGCCTACATCATCGACACCGGTGTCCGCATCACCCACCAGGACTTCGGCACCCGCGCCTCCTACGGCTACGACGCCATCGACAACGACAACACCGCCCAGGACGGCCACGGCCACGGCACCCACGTCGCCGGCACGGTGGCGGGCGGCGCGTACGGCGTGGCCAAGAAGGCCAAGATCGTGGGCGTCCGCGTGCTCGACAACAACGGCAGTGGCACGACGGCCCAGGTCGTCGCGGGCATCGACTGGGTGACCCGGAACGCGGTCAAGCCGGCCGTGGCCAACATGTCGCTCGGTGGCGGCGCGGACTCCGCGCTCGACACGGCCGTGCGCAACTCCATCGCCTCCGGCATCACCTACGGCGTCGCCGCCGGCAACGAGTCCACCAACGCCTCGACGAAGTCCCCGGCGCGCGTGGCCGAGGCCATCACGGTCGGCGCCACCACCAACACCGACGCCAAGGCCAGTTACTCCAACTACGGCACCGTCCTGGACATCTTCGCGCCGGGCTCCTCCATCACCTCCTCGTGGGGCACCGGCGACACGGCCACCAACACCATCTCCGGCACCTCGATGGCCACCCCGCACGTCGTCGGCGCGGCCGCGCTGTACCTGGCGCAGAACCCGGCGAGCACCCCGGCCCAGGTCCGCGACGGCCTGGTGGCCGCGGCCACCCCCAACGTGGTGACCGGCCCCGGCACGGGATCCCCGAACCTGCTGCTCAACGTCGGTGAGGGCGGCACGGTCCCGCCCGGCAAGCGGTTCGAGAACACCGCCGACTACGCGATCAACGACAACGCCACCGTCGAGTCGCCCGTCACCGTGGGCGGGGTCGCCGGCAACGCCCCGGCGGCACTGGCCGTCGCGGTCGACATCAAGCACACCTACATCGGTGACCTCAAGGTGGACCTGGTCGCGCCCGACGGCACGGTCTACACCCTGCAGAACCGCACGGGTGGCAGCGCGGACAACATCATCAAGACCTTCACGGTCAACGCGTCCGCCGAGGTGGCCGACGGAGTGTGGAAGCTCCGGGTGAACGACAACGCCAACATCGACACCGGCAAGATCGACTCGTGGGCGCTCCAGTTCTGAGACCGGGAACGGCGCGTGACTTCTGAGCCGCGATGAACAGGCGGGGGCGACCACAGGGCGGTCGCCCCCGCCGCTTCGTGCCCCACGCCCACGACGGGCGCAAAAAACAATAGGCAAAGAGGTGTATCACTCCTTGCCACTCTCAAGGTATAGCGCACCGGGGGGCTTGCGGCAAGGCCCCCGTCGTGCCGCAGAATCTCCCATCGAAGCCCGGAACGGAGTGAAATCCGGGATTCGCGAGGTCTGTACGCCTATATCGGCATACGGGTCTCGTGCGACATTTCTATGGGGGATTTCTGATGACCGACGTGACCGACGTGACCGACGTGATCGTTGTCGGCGGTGGACCGACCGGTCTGATGCTGGCCTGTGAGTTGAGGCTGCACGGTGTGCGCGTGCTCGTGCTCGAGAAGGAGACGGAGCCGACGCCGTTCGTCCGCGCACTCGGCCTCCATGTGCGCAGCATCGAGGTGATGGCCCAACGCGGCCTGTTGGAGCGGTTCCTCGAGCACGGCCGGCGCTTCGAGGTCGGTGGCTTCTTCGCCGGCCTCGGCACGTCCTGGCCCGACGGGATGGACACCGCCCACTCGTACGTGCTCGGCATCCCCCAACCCGTCACCGATCGCCTGCTGTCCGAGCGCGCCACCGAGCTCGGCGCCGAGATCCGGCGCGGCCACGAACTGATCGGGCTGAGCCAGGACGAGGAGGGGGTGAGCGTCGAGCTGGCCGACGGTACGGAGTTGCGCTCGCGCCTTCTCGTCGGCTGCGACGGAGGCCGCAGCACGGTACGCAAGCTCCTCGGCATCGCCTTCCCCGGCGACCCCTCTCGGGTCGAGACACTGCTCGGCGAGATGGAGTTGACCGCTGAGCCCGCAACGCTGGCCGCCGTGATGGCCGAGGTACGCAAGACGCAACTGCGGTTCGGCGCGGCGCCTCTCGGCAACGGCGTGTACCGCGTCGTCGTACCCGCCGAGGGGGTGGCGCAGGACCGGGCCGCCCCGCCGACCTTCGAGGAGTTCACGCAGCGGCTGCGGGCCATCGGCGGGACCGACTTCGGCGCGCACTCACCGCGTTGGCTGTCGCGGTTCGGCGATGCCACCCGGCAGGCCGAGCGCTACCGGGTCGGTCGGGTCCTGCTGGCCGGCGACGCCGCGCACATCCACCCGCCCACCGGCGGCCAAGGCCTCAACCTCGGCATCCAGGACGCCTTCAACCTCGGCTGGAAACTGGCCGCCGAGGTGAGCGGCTGGGCGCCGGAGGGCCTGCTGGACACCTACGAGGCCGAACGCCACCCGGTGGCCGCCGACGTGCTGGACAACACCCGCGCGCAGATGGAGCTGATGTCCACGGAACCCGGGGCCCGGGCGGTGCGTCGGCTGCTGTCCGAGCTGATGGAGTTCGAGGACGTCAACCGCTACCTGATCGAGAAGATCACCGCCATCGGGGTCCGCTACGACTTCGGCGAGGGCCACGAACTGCTCGGCCGGCGGATGCGGGACATCACGCTGCAACGGGGGAGTCTCTACGAGCTGACGCACGAGGGCCGCGGCCTGCTGCTCGACCGGACCGGTCGGCTCTCGGTGGCGGGCTGGGCCGACCGCGTCGACCACGTCGTGGACGCCGGCGAGGAACTGGACGTGCCCGCGGTACTGCTCCGCCCGGACGGGCACGTGGCGTGGGTCGGCGACGACCAGCGGGATCTGCTCGACCGGTTGCCCGTGTGGTTCGGCGCCGCCCACCACTAGGCCGTCTTTTTCGGATCTTGTCGGGCCCGCGTCGCCCGGCACCGCACGCCGCGGGCTCGGCCTCCACGATCCGAAAGAGACGGCCTAGGCTCTGACGTGCACCGGCCATTTCCGGCCGGGGCGCCGAGATCGGCCGTCCGGACATCGCGCGGAGCAGCACATGGCAGTGAACCGTAGGCCGCGTCCCGGCGCGCGTCTGCCCGTCGGCGTGGGCTGGGCTCTCACCCTCGCCTTCGATTGCGTGGCCACCACCCTGACGTCCCTGGCATTGTGTGCCGTGGGTCTCCTGCTGCCGGGTATCACGGAGGACTACGGCCCCGCCACGGGGCCTACCTCGCCCACGGCGCTCGCCGTCTTCGCTTGCGCCCTCGCCCTGATCGCCACCCTGGCCGTGACCGCGACCCTGCTGGCACGGCCCGGGGCCGACCGGGCCCGCGGCATCGCACTGTGGCTCTCGGCCGGGCGCCTCGCGCTGTTGGTGGGCGCCACGGCGACCTTCGTCGCGTACGGAATCCTAACCGTCGAGCCCTGAGGGAGCGAGATCAGGAAGCGGGCGTGCGCGGAACCCGGGGGGCGTCCTCCGGCAGGTACTGCGGGACCGTGGCCGCCCCGTCGGCGCGCACCGCATCCACCACGGCCTGGTGCAGCAGACGGCTGAACTCCTCCGATTCGCAGCGCACCGGACTGCCGGTCACGGTGAACCAGTCCGAGCCGCCGGAGTACTGCACCGCCACCTGGGCCTCCGGGCTCGACCAGGTGGTGTGCACGGTCAGATCCCCGCTGAGGACTCCCGCCTCGTCGGTGCGTACTCCGCCGCGTCCGGCGAAGACTCCTGTCGTCGTCCACGAAGCCCAGGTCATGGCGCATCGCCCCTCACCGCGGAGTGCCTCTGATGCTTCCACGCTACGGCGGGACCGCGATTCCCGCGTCCCCGCGACGGGCGCGGGAGGCCGGCGCGGGCCGGTGGCCGGGATCAATGGCCGGCGGCGGCCTTGACCAGGGCGACCGCGGTGCCGATGGCCGCGTCCAGGGTGCCGGCCAGCAGCGCCAGGCCCGTGCCGCCGCCCATGCGGACGCCGCCGTACCAGCCCCACGTGAAGAGCCCGGCGACGCTGACCCCGGCGGAGATGAGCAGGGCGGTGTCCACGTCCATCAGCCCGAGTGCCGCCGCGCCGATCAGGACCAGCGGGCCCGCGGCGGACAGCAGCAGCGGGCTGCTGACCGACAGCATGCGGCGCAGCTCGTGGCCGGTCGCCAGCCGGCCGTGGACGACGCGGTGGGCCTGCTGGTCCGCGACCAGCGCGGCCAGCCAGAGGCCCACCGCGGCGGTCAGCACGGTCGCGGCGGCTCCGGTGGCGCCGATGTGCTCGGAACCCGCGAGCCCGATCACCACCGAGATCATGGTGATGGTGGCGTACAGCCGCTCCTTCAGCCGCGCGGCGGCGAACCGGGGATCGCGATCGAAGGCCTGCTCGTCGTCCGCTCCGGGAGCGGCGCCGCCGGGGGAGCCGGCCGGGGGCGTCTCGTCAGGGGCCATGGCGCCTACGGTAGGGCCGGCCGGCGGCCCAGCCCCGCAGGCCGAGCGGGCAGCGCGCCGTCCGGGCGACACGGCGGTACTCCGCCGGCTCGACCAGCCCTACCGGAGCCGCGCCCGCCTGTCATCCCGCAATGTTCCGGATCCCCCGGTCCCGGCCGCCGTTGCTACGTTCCCAAGCGCCAGCCCACACCACTGCGCCGCCGGATCCGTGAACACCGTCCGGCGTCGCACCCTTGCGACCAGGAGGCCCCGTTGGCCGCGAACCACCCCACCCGCAGGAACATCCTCAAGACCGCCGGCGGCCTCTCGGCCGCGATGGCCCTGGGCGCCGGGGGCGTCCTGTCGGCGGCCTCCCCGGCCGCGGCCGTCGGCGACGGATTCGGCCTGCGGATCGTCGACCGCAACGAGAACGACCACCGGATGTGGTACTACCGGTTCGACACCGAGGCCATCGGCTGGGACCCGGCGGTCAACGTCCTGCTCCCCGACGACTACCACTGGAGCGGGCGCACCTATCCCGTCCTCTACCTCTTCCACGGAGGGGGTACGGACCAGGACTTCATCACCTTCGACCGCGAGCGCATCCGGGACTGGACCGCGGGCAAGCCGATCATCGTGGTGATGCCGGACGGCGGCCACGCGGGCTGGTACTCCAACCCGGTGAGCTCCAACGTCGGTCCCCGGAACTGGGAGCACTTCCACATCGCCCAGCTGCTCCCGTGGGTCGAGGCGAACTTCCGTACCTTCGCCGAATACGACGGCCGGGCCGTCGGCGGCTTCTCGATGGGTGGCTTCGGCGCACTGAAGTACGCCGCCAAGTACTGGGGCCACTTCGCCTCGGTCAGCGCCCACTCGGGCCCCGCCAGCATGCGCCGCGACAACGGCCTCGTGACCCACTGGGCCAACCTCTCCTCCGCTGCTCTGGACCTGGGCGGCGGTACGGTCTACGGCGCGCCGCTGTGGGACGAGGCGCGGGTGAACGCGGACAACCCGGTGCAGCGCATCGAGAGCTACCGCAACAAGCGGGTCTTCCTGGTCGCGGGCACCAGTCCCGACCCGATCAGCTGGTTCGACACCGCCAACGAGACCCAGGTGCTCGCCGGTCAGCGGGAGTTCCGCGGCCTCCTCGACCGCGCCGGCATCCCGCACGAGTCGCACGAGGTCCCCGGCGGCCACTTCGTCCGCCACGACCTGCTGGACCACGACATCAACGGCATCATCGCGCGGCTCCGCAAGGCCTGACCGGCTCGACGAACCAGGGGGAGGAACGTCTCGTGATTCTCGGCATGTCCCGACGCCGACTCATGTCGGTGCTGATTCCGGCGGCCGTGGCCGCCGCGGTACTGCCGGCGGTGGTGGCCCCGTCCACGGCCGCCGCCCGGACCGCCGGCTTCGCCGCCTCGTGCCCGACGTCCGGTTTCATTTCCCAGTACTACAGCCAGGAGCACAACGGCATCGACATCGCGAACGACTACGGCACCCCGATCCACGCCGTGGGCGACGGCGAGGTCACCATCTCGGGCTACGAACCCGGCTACGGCCAGTGGATCCGCATCCGGCACGTCGACGGGACGGTGACCGAGTACGGGCACATGCAGCAGCGGGACGTCGCCGTCGGCGACCACGTGGTGGCGGGCCAGCGCATCGCCCTGATGGGCAGCGAGGGCCAGTCCAGCGGCCCCCACCTCCACCTGCGGGTCTGGGCCGACCCGAACACGAGCATCCGCACCGACCCCGTCCCCTACCTGTCGGAGCGCGGGGTGGAGATGCCCTGCACACCGGGCCAGGGGCCCGGCCCCGGTCCGGCACCGGTCGTGCATCCGGTGGAGTCGGGGCGGGTGGTGTCGGCGCGGTCGGCGGACGGCCGGTTGGAGGTGTTCGCGGCCGGCGCGGACGGTGTGCACCACGCCTGGCAGACGGCAGCCAACGGTGGTTGGTCCGCCTGGGAGAACCTGGGCGGTCCCGGCAACGCCGAGCTGGCCGTCTCGCCCAACGCGGACGGCCGACTCGAACTCCTGGCCATCAACGGCAGTACCTTCCAGCACCGGTACCAGAGCGCGCCCTCGGGCGGCTGGTCGGGGTGGGAGTCCTTCGGGGGTGGCGGTGGGGATATCGCGGCCGGTACGAATGCCGACGGTCGTATCGAGGTGTTCGCCTCGGGGCCGGTGGGGATCTTCCATCGGTACCAGAGCGCGCCCAACGGTGGCTGGTCCGAGTGGGAGTCCACGGGCGGGGGACCGGCTCTCGGTCGGATCGAGATGGAGAAGGCGCCGGACGGGCGGCTGGAGGTCTTCGCCGTCAACGGGGACGTTTTCCAGCACCAGTACCAGACCTCTGTGAACGGGGGCTGGTCCGCCTGGGAGAACTTCGGCGGTGGTGGACACGACCTCACGGTCGATCACAATGCCGACGGCCGCCTGGAAGTCTTCGCCTCCGGGCCGGTGGGTGTCTTCCACAAGTACCAGACCGGTCCCGCCGGTTGGTCGGAGTGGGAACCGGCCGGCGGGCCCGCCGACTCCCAGCTCACCAGTGATCGGACGGCCGACGGCCGCGTCGAGGTCTTCGCCATCAACGGCACCACGGCAGTACAGGCCTGGCAGACCGGAGTCAACGCCCCGTACAGCCCGTGGGCCGACTTCGGCGGGGGCGGCACCGAGATCACCGCCACCACCAATGCCGACGGGCGCATCGAGGTCTTCGGGACCAGCGGTGCCGGTGTCTTCCACAAGTGGCAGACCGGCTTCGCCACCTGGTCCGAGTGGGCCTGGGTCAGCAACACCGCAGGCCCCGCCGTCAACTGACCCCACACCACGCCCGAAGGGGGCAGCGTTGTCCAACACTCAGGGCTCCTCACACCTCGCAGCGACATCACCGCGGCGGCGCATCGGCCACCGCCTGGCCGCGTCGGCGCTGGCCTCGCTCCTCGTCGCCGCGGGACTGGTCGCCGGCGCCTCGCCCGCGTACGCCGCCCCGAGCGACCTCTGCGCCCAGGTCGGCTACAGCGCGGGCTGGCGGGGCGAGGCCTTGGAGTTCGCCGTCGCGATCGCGCTGGCCGAGTCCAGTTGCAATCCGAGCGCGTTCAACAGGCAGGGAAACGTCGACGCCGAAGGGTCGACCGACCGGGGGCTGTGGCAGATCAACGACTTCTACCACCCGGACGTCTCCGACGCCTGTGCCTACGACGCTCAGTGCAACGCGAACGAGGCGTTCCGCATCTCCTCCGGCGGGACGAACTGGCAGCCTTGGTCGACGTACAACCGGGGCCACCACTGGCGTCACATGGACGAGGCACGCGCGGCCGTGGCGCGCCTCGGACAGCCGGGCGGCCCCGGTCCGGCTCCGCTAGTGCATCCGGTGGAGTCGGGGCGGGTGGTGTCGGCGCGGTCGGCGGACGGCCGGTTGGAGGTGTTCGCGGCGGGTGCGGACGGTGTGCACCACGCCTGGCAGACCGACGCGAACCGTGGCTGGTCCGCCTGGGAGAACCTGGGCGGTCCCGGAGGCGCCGAGCTGGCCATCGCGACGAACGCGGACGGCCGGTTGGAGATGTTCGCGATCAACGGCAGTACTTTCCAGCACCGGTACCAGAGCGCGCCCTCGGGCGGCTGGTCCGGGTGGGAGTCCTTCGGGGGCGGCGGGCGTGACATTGCGGCCGGTACGAATGCCGACGGTCGTATCGAGGTGTTCGCCTCGGGGCCGGCGGGGATCTTCCATCGGTACCAGAGCGCTCCCAACGGTGGTTGGTCCGAGTGGGAGTCCACGGGCGGGGGACCGGCTCTCGGTCGGATCGAGATGGAGAAGGCGCCGGACGGGCGGCTGGAGGTCTTCGCCGTCAACGGGGACGTTTTCCAGCACCAGTACCAGACCTCTGTGAACGGGGGCTGGTCCGCCTGGGAGAACTTCGGCGGTGGTGGACACGACCTCACGGTCGATCACAATGCCGACGGCCGCCTGGAAGTCTTCGCCTCCGGGCCGGTGGGTGTCTTCCACAAGTACCAGACCGGTTCGGCCGGTTGGTCGGAGTGGGAACCGGCCGGCGGGCCCGCCGACTCCCAGCTCACCAGCGAACGTACTCCCGACGGCCGCGTCGAGGTCTTCGCGATCAACGGCACCACGGCAGTACAGGCCTGGCAGACCGGAGTCAACGCCCCGTACAGCCCGTGGACCGACTTCGGCGGGGGCGGCACCGAGATCACCGCCACCACCAATGCCGACGGTCGTATCGAGGTCTTCGGGACCAGCGGTGCCGGTGTCTTCCACAAGTGGCAGACCGGCTTCGCCACCTGGTCCGAGTGGGCCTGGGTCAGCAACACCGCAGGCCCCGCCGTCAACTGACCTGACGTCGCTCCGGCAGCGGCCGGTCCAGGGGCGGCAGAGTCCAAGCCGTCATCACCGTTGGCCGGATCTGTACCCGCGTCCAGGAGCGGCCGAGCGGTGCCTGGCGCCCCTGGAGCGCCTTCGGGGAAAGCCAGGTCGCACCGCTCCGGCCAGGCTCTCCACCCGCTGGACCCGCTCCTGGGCGCCTGCGGAAATGGCCGATGTCCCACCGTGCAGCCACGCTTCCAGCCGGTAACGTTCCTTGTCCGACGTCTTGTCAACACGTCGGGCAGGGGGAACGGTGAGCGGCATAGTCGTGCATCTGCCGCAGGGGAGCGGCGGCGCCGCCGACGGGGAGCCGGGCGGCGATTCGGTGACCTTACGGCTCGGCCCGGGCGAGGTCGCGCGGTTCGGGCGCGGAACCTCGACCACACCGGTCGAGCTGTGCCTCGCCGACGAGGCCGTCTCCCGGCTCGCCGGAGAGATCCGGGTCGTCGACGACCACTGGCAACTCACCAACCACAGCAGTACCCAGAGCTATCTCGTGGAGAATCCGGAGGGGGCCGGCGAGTACCTGCGGGTGTCGCCGCGCCGGGCCGGCGCGCCCATCCCCTTCGAGTTCGCCCGGGTGGTGCTGCCCACGCGCCGCGGCACCACGGTCTCCTTCCAGGTGTACGCCCCCGACCACCTCTACCTGGACCCGCCCCGTACCGAAGGCAGTTGGACCGGCCGTACGGTCACGGCGTATTCCCTGGACGAGACGGCCACCTACTTCCTGGTACTCGTCGCGCTCTGCGAACCCTGGCTGCGCGACCGGTCCCCGGTCGCGGTGCCCACCACCCCGCAGATCGTCGAACGCCTGCGGGGACACGCCACCGGCGGCCGGCTCACGGCGCGCGCCGTCAGTTCCCACATCGACTACCTGGCCGACGAGAAACTGCGGATCGGCGTCCCGGCCGCCGCCTTCGCCGCGGCCGAAACCGGCGGCGGTGCCGGTACGGGTGCCACGGACCGCCGCAACGGCAAGCGGGACGCGGTCGTCGGGATCGCCCTGCGGTTCGGCATCGTGCGCGAGGAGCACCTCCCGCTGCTGCCGCCCCGGGCCGAATCGGGCGCACGGGGACGGTAGGCGACGTGACGCGGGTGCAGGGCCTGGGCGCCTCGTGGGACAGCAGCCACACCGAACTGCTGCCGCCGGGCCATCGGGTGGGCGACTGGGTGGTCACCGAACCGATCGGGGCCGGCGGCTGGGCGACCGTCTACGCCGGACGCCGGGTCGACGCCCGCGCGGCGCGGGCCGCCGCCGCACGCGGGGAGTCCGCCGAGGTGGCCCTGAAGATCATGCCGACCGCCGGACTCGCCCCTCGCCAGGCCCGGAACGTCGCCGAGGCCGCCCGGCGCGAAGTCGAGATCGGAGTGCGTGCGGGGCATCCGAGGCTCGTCCGGCTGCTCGACAGCACCGTCCTGGACGCGCCGGACCACCCGGCCTCGGACGGCGCCGTCGTGCTGGTCATGGAGCGTGCCACGGGCAGCCTCCGGGACCTGCTCGACTCCGGGGTGACCGAGACCGAAGGCGGCCGGCTGATCGCCGAGATCTGCGAAGGGCTGGCCCATCTGCACCGCGTGGGCTGGGTGCACGCCGACCTCAAGCCCGACAACGTCCTCATCGGCGAGGACGGTTCGGTCAAGCTCTCGGACTTCGGGCTCGCCACCGAGCTGACCGGCACCCACGGGTACGCGCCCCCGATGGGCACCCTGGACTACCTCCCGCCCGAACGCTGGAAGGCCCCCCTGGGCGAGCGGGGCGTGGAGATCCGACCGAGCGCCGACATCTGGGCCCTGGGCATCGTGATCCACGAGGTCTTCGCATCGGGCGCCCCACTGTTCCCCGGGGCCACCCCGGCCGCGCGCGGAGCCGCCGTCCAGGAGTACGCCGCGGGGCGGGCGCCGCTGCGCATGGCCCACGGCATCCCGGAGTTCTGGCGGGCGCTGGCCGCCGACTGCCTCGCCCCGACGCACGCCGCCCGCGCCGCGCACACCGCCGAGAGCCTGCTGGAGCGGATCACCGCCCAGCGGGTCGGCGCGCCCGGCTCGGCCCGCCGGTACCGGCCGGTCCGCCTCGGGCGGGCGACGCGGGCCGCCCTCCTCGCCGTCGCGGCGGCGGGGGCGGTCGGTTCCGCCCTCTGGTCGTACGCAGCCCGGGACGCGGCCGAGGAACCACCCGGCCGGATCCGGGTGTTCAACGCCGAACTCGCCTGCCAGGACCGGACGGACCGGGACCCGCGGTGCAGCCTCGGTCTGGCGGTCGATCCCATGCGGCCCTACACCGCGGGGAACGTCACGTCGACGCGCGTCTGGCACGCCGACGTCCTCGACGCCGACTGCCAACTGCCGCGCGGCGAGGTGGTCATCGATGAGTCGGACCTACGGTCCACGCACTGGTTCCGGGTCCGGCTGCCAGGCCCGGACCCGGACGCCAGGGGGTGGCTGCCGGCCGTACGGACGAAGGACCGTCCGGAACTCCCGAACTGCCCGACACCCACAGCTGGTCAGGCTCCCTAACTCTGCCGCCTCCTGGTCGCGCGACGGGGTCACGGTCGGCGTGGTGCGCACCCAGCGCGCCCAGGCCCGTACCTACCTCGACGATGTCGCCTCTGCCGCACCACCCCGCCCGACCTGACCGGCGTCCCGGTCACGGTCATCTCCGGTGGCCTCCAGGGGGGCGACCGATCATGTCATGGGCCGCGCCACCGGACGACGATGCTCCGGCGCGGGCTTCCCGTTCGGACCGGTCGGGTCCGTGCGACCGGTTCGGCGCAGGGCGGCGGGCGTGGTGCCGTACCAGCGCTGTACCGCCCGGCGCAGGGCGCGCGCGTCGGCGTATCCGCTGCGGGCGGCGATCGCGTCGATGCTGAGTTCGGTGCCGTGGAGCAGCCGTGTGATGTGGTCCCGGCGCGCGGCCTCGACCTCGTTGCTCCATGTGGTGTCGTGTTCGTCGAGGCGGCGCTGGAGGGTCCGCGGACTGACGGACAGGCGCCGCGCCACCATGGGCAGCGTGGGGAAGGTCTCGTCGTGGACGGAGGCCAGCGCGGTGCGGAAGAGGTCCAGCCAGCTGTGCAGGGGGATCGCGGTGGCGAGGGTCTGATCGGCGTGTCTGCGCAGCACGTCCGACAGCCCGGGCTGCGCGTGCGGTGTCGGCGCGGTCAGGTCGACGGCGCGGAAGGTGAGGGAGCTGATCGGCGCCTCGAACTCGATGTGGGCGGTGCCGTACAGCTCTATCAGAGGATGGTGCCGGCGAGGTGCCCTGGCGGCCAGGGTGACACGTAGGGGTACGAGGCGGCGCTGTGCGGCCGCGCTGAGCCGCCGTTGGTACAGGCCGAGGGCGAAAGCGCGGATGGCGCAGGCCGGTTCGTAACCCGGATCCGCCTCGTTGACATGGCTGATGACGATCTGCTCGCCGTCCTCCGTGATCCGCAGGCTGTCCGTGCCGGGGTCGGCGACGACCGCGAGGTAGGCGGCGGCGTCGCGGATCCCTTCCAGCGGAGTGGGCGCCGAGGTGATCAGGTAGTCCCAGACCCCGAGGGTGCCGATACCCGACTGCTCGGCCAAGAGCAGCGACAACTCGGGCCAGGGAACACGGACGGTCGTCAGTTCCGCGATGCGGATGCCGGTGGCCGCGGGCGTCCGGCACAGGTCGTCGTCGAGATGCTCGGGCGCCACGCCCAGCAGGTGCGCGTACCCGTGCGCGGGTATGTCGAACAGGCGTGCCGCGGTGACGCTGAGCCGGGTGATGGCCGAGGAGGTGGTGCCCTGGTGTGCTTGCGTGATCACAGGGGCAGAGCATAGACGAGCAGGAATTGCCCGCTCGTCCGCACGGGACGGCGCGGAATGTCCCCAACTCGGCGTGCGGAGTCCCCCCGTGGCGCGGACGGTCCCCTGGCCGGCGTGAGCTGCCCTGGGCCGGGTGGTTTGCGTGGCCCTAGCGTGGTGTTCGTTCCCGAGGGGAACGCGCCGCCGATCCGTATCACGAGGAGTACCCGTGGAGTTGACCCGAGACGATTTCGCGCTCGCCGCCTGGGCGCCGGCTCCGGCGTGATGTCGGCCGGACCCGGTGAACGCACTGTCCTGGACGGGGGTCTGGGCAGTGCGCGGTACCGGGGCCGGCCGGGCACGGCCGGCGGTCCGCACGGTGGGTGAGGTCAGTGCGGAATGCTGTCGATCAGCTCGCGGGCACCCTGGCGCAGGAGGGCGACGGCGACGGACGTGCCGAGGGTCGCCGGGTCGAGACGGCCCGCCCACTCGTGCGCGTTCAGGACGTCCTTGCCGTCCGGTGAGAACACACAGGCGCGGAGGGAGAGATCCCCTCCCCGTTCCGCCCGCGCGTACCCCGCGATCGGGCTGTTGCAGTGGCCTTGCAGGACGTGCAGGAGCATCCGCTCGGCGACCGTCTCACGGTGCGTGTCCGGGTGGCCGAGCGCGCTGACGGTGTCGATGAGTCGGGTGTCGTCCTCCCGGCACTGGAGCGCGAGGACGCCGGCGCCGATCGGCGGCATGAGGGTGTCCACCGGGACGATCTCCGTGATGACGTCCGCGCGGCCGATGCGGTGGAGTCCGGCGACGGCCAGGAGGAGCGCGTCCGCCTCACCGGCGGCGAGCTTCTCCAGCCGCCTGTTGGCGTTCCCGCGCATCGGGACGCACTCCACATGCGGGTACGCGGCGGCGAGCTGGGCGATCCGGCGCACGGAGGAGGTCCCGACGCGGGTACCGGGCGGCAGCCGGTCGAGGGTGAGCCCCTCGGGGTGGATCAGGGCGTCGCGGATGTCGTCGCGTTCCAGGAACGCCGCGAAGACGGTCCCGGCGGGCAGCGGCCGGTCGGCCGGGACGTCCTTGACGCAGTGCACGGCGAGGTCCGCCTCACCGGCGAGGATCGCGGCGTCGACCTCCTTGGTGAACGCGCCCTTGCCCTCGCCCTGGGAGAGGTCTCCCATCCACTTGTCGCCGGTGGTCTTCACCGGCAGGACGGTGGTCCTGATCTCCGGGTGGAGTGCCGCGAGCTCGGCGCGGACGCGCTCCACCTGGGCCAGGGCCATCGGCGAGTCACGGGAGACGATACGGATCAGATCAGCGGGCATGCGGGCACGATACGCCCTCCGACCGCGCCGGCGGGCATCGGTGCCGAGGGCCACAGCCCTTGCCCGGCAAGGAAGTTGGCGCTTTCGGGAACATGTTCGAGGCAGTCGACGCGCCACGGCCGGTCGCCCTCGGACCGCACGGCCCACGGCCTCGATCCGTCCCGGCGGGCGCGCCCGCGGACCCCAGGGGCGCGGCGCGCGTGCCTGCGACCGGTACTCCTGCTGGAATGGCTGCTTCGGTGGTCCATGGCGAGGAGGTCCGTTGCCGGAGCGTGGCGGGAGGCCCACCGGGCCCGCGGGTGGGCCCGAGGGGTTGTGGGCACGTGTCCGGGCGGCCGAGGCCGCCGTAGGGCAGATCGGGACGACTCTCGACGCGGTGACCACGTGCCAGGAACTGGCCGGATTCCTGTCCCGGTACGTGTGCGACGCGGCCGCCGTGGACCTCCTGACGGAGGACGGCGCTTCCGAGCGCGTGGCGACGGCGGGGGCCGTCGGGCTGCTCGAGGCGGCGCCCGGCGCGTCACCCTCGGTACGGGCGTCGGACGGCGGACACCAACTCTCCGAGTGGGTGACCGTCGCCGGTGGCGTCCCGGTCCACGTCCTCTCCGTCCCGCTGCCGGACCGCGACCGGGTGTACGGGACGCTGACCGCCGTACGGGCCCGGGCGGGGTTCGGTGACCACGAGGCGGCGACGGTCCACTTCACGGCCCGCCTGGCGGCGGTACACCTGGGGCACGCGCGTCAACTGGCCGCGACCGAGGACACCGTCTCGCACCTCCAGCGGGCGCTCGTGGCGGAACCGGGCCGGCCGCACCCCAACCTGGAGGTGGCCGGCCGCTATCTGCCCGCCGGCCCCCGGGCGCTGGTGGGCGGCGACTGGTTCGAGACGATCCGGCTCCACTACGGCCGCACCCTGCTCGTGGTCGGAGACGTGATGGGTCACGGACTCGACGCGGCCGTGGACATGAACGCGTACCGCTCCACGTTGCGCGACGTGGCGTCGACGGACCTCGCCCCGCACCGCGTACTGCGCCGGCTCGACGCCCTGGCCGCCGACGACGCGGCCCGCAGACCCGCCACCTGCCTGCTCGTACGTGTCGATCCCGCACGCGGCGTCGCGATGTTCGCCGGCGCCGGACACCTGCCGCCGGCGATCTTCGGCGCCGACGGCTCGGCCTCGTTGGTCGACCTCCCGGTCGGTCCGCCGCTCGGTACCGGCGTCGGCGGCTACGAAGCCGTCACGCGCGCCGTCACCCCGCAGGAGACCCTGCTGATGTTCACCGACGGGCTGGTGGAGCGGCGGGGCGAGGACATCGACGTCTCGCTGGCCCGGCTGGTGGGGGTGCGTCCTCCCGTGGGGGCGGGGGTGGACGCGGTGGTGGACGCCGTCGTGGCGGGCCTCGACGCCCGGCACGCGGAGGACGACGTCGCCGTACTCGCCGCCCGGGCCCGCCCCCGCCCGCCCACGGACCCGGGGGCCACCGCCTCCGGCATGCCCGGAGAGGCGGGCGAACCTACGGTGGAACGGTGAGCCATCGCCTCGCCTGCGTCGCCCTGACCGGCACCCTGTGCGTGACGGCGTTGTCATGCACGGGGGCGAGGCCCGAGTCGCCCGTCCAGGTCGCCCCCGAGCCGGTGGTCAAGACGCTGTCCGCGCACGTCACGGCCGTACCCCCGGAGAAACTGGGTACCACCCACCGCCCCGGATGCCCCGTGCCACCGGAGCGGCTGCGGCTGGTCCGGATGAACCACTGGGGCTTCGACGGCAAGGTGCACAGCGGCGAACTGGTGGTCCACGAGGACGCGGTCGCCCCCGTGCTGCGGGCCTTCGGACAGGCCTTCGCCGCCCACTTCCCGATCCGTCGCATGCGGGTGATGGCCGAGTACGGCGGCAGCGACGCCGCGGCGATGGCCGACGACAACACCTCCGCCTTCAACTGCCGGCAGGTCACCGGAGACCCGGGACGGCTGTCCCGGCACTCCTGGGGCGACGCCATCGACATCAACCCGGTCGAGAACCCGTACGTCGACGTCCGGGGCACCAGCCACCCCCCGAACGGCCACACCTATCTCGACCGCGCCCGCACCCGCCCGGGGATGATCACCCCGGACGGGGCCGTCACCCGGGCCTTCCGGGAGATCGGCTGGTACTGGGGCGGCCGCTGGAGCCCCCCGGACTACCAGCACTTCTCCGAGGAGGGCGGCTGACACAGGCCCGGGAGGGGTGACGCCGGCGGCCTCAGCCGCCCGGACCGAAGGTCACCGGCAGACTCTCGGGACCGCGCAGGCCACCGGGGCGCCAGGGGATCTCGTCCGCCGGCACGGCGAGGGCGAGCCCGGGGAGCCTGCGCAGGACGGTGCCGATCGCGATCTGCCCTTCCAGCCGGGCCAGCGGCGCGCCCAGGCAGTAGTGGACGCCGTGACCGAAGGCGAGGTGGGCGTTGTCCTGGCGGGCGATGTCCAGGCGGTCGGGGTCCGGGAAGCGCGCCGGGTCACGGTCGGCGACGGCGGCACCGATCAGCACGGTCGCGCCGCGCGGGACGGCCACTCCCGCGATCTCGAGGTCCTCACGGGCGAACCGGGCGATGCCAGGGTTGACCGGGCCGTCGTAGCGCAGGAACTCCTCGACCGCGGCCGGCAGCAGGGCGGGGTCGGCGCGCAGCCGCTCCAACTGGTCGGGATGCGCGAGCAGCATGGCGATGCCGCCGCCGATCAGGTTGACCGTGGTGATGTAGCCGGCGGCGAGCAACAGGAAGACCATGGCGATCAGCTCGTCCTCACTGAGCCGCTGCTCCTCGTCCCGGGCGGTGACGAGGGCGCTGAGCAGATCGTCACCGGGGCGGGCCCGCTTGGCACGGATGAGGTCGCCCACATAGGCGCGCATGTGCTTCCAGGCGTCGTCGACCACGGCGGGGTCCGGCGGCTCCGCGCCGCGCCTGATCATGCGGTCCGTCCAGTGCTGGAAGTCGCGGCGCTCGTCCACCGGTACCCCGAGCAGTTCGCTGATCACCGTGACCGGGAGCGGCAGCGCGAGGTCCGCCACGAGGTCCGCGCGGCCGGCGGGGACCACCGCGTCCAGCAGCCGGTCGGTGAGCTCCTGGATCCGCGGCCGCATCTCGGCCACGCGGCGGGCGGTGAACGCCTTGGAGACCAGGCGGCGCAGCCGGGTGTGGTCGGGCGGGTCGCTGCGGAGCATATTGCTCAGCATCGACTCCCGTTCGGTGACGGGAAGTTGCTGCAGCAGTCGGGTGTCGGAGGCATCGCGTACGTCGCTGCTCAGCCGATCGTCGGACAGCGCGGCGAGGCTGTCCTCGTAGCGGGTGACGAGCCAGGCGTCCAGCCCGCCGGCGCCGACGACGCGACGGACCGGGCCGTCCTCGCGCAGCTGCCGGTACAGCGGGAACGGATCGGAGAGGAAAGCGGGGTCGGCGTAGGGGAGAAGGGCCGGCTGTTCATTCATGAAGCCTCCCGAAGCATGTCGTCCGTGCTCTGCGGGCGAGGATATATGTACTACCCATCCGTTACGTCCCTTTTCGGACACGGCCGGCGAGCCGGGTCAGCGGAGCGCCTCCTTCGGGGGACGCTCGCGCAGCGCCCCGTAGGCGAGGAAGTACGCGGGGAGTCGATTCAGCCGGCGGGACTTCGTGACGAGCTCGGTCAGCCGTTTCGCCCGCGCGGGATCGCCGAACGCGGGATCGCCGGCCAGCAACGGCTCGATGACCTGGGCGTGGGCGAGGCGCTGCAGGCCTTGGGTGGCCACGGTGGTGGGCAGCCTGCGGCGCTGGACGCGGCGTACGTCGTGCAGCCCCACCGTGCCCTCGCGCAACGGGCCCGCGAGGTAGCGGGCCGCGGCCACCGCGTCCTGTACGGCCAGGTTGATGCCGATCCCGAAGACCGGCGACATGGCGTGGGCGGCGTCTCCGATGCACAACAGGCCCGGGCGGTGCCAACGGCGCAGCCGTTCGAGCCGCACGTCGAGCAGCTTGACCTCGTCCCACGAGCGGACGGCGTGGGCCCGGCCGGTCAGCCAGGGGACGGCCCCCGTGAACCGGGTCATGAAGGTCTCCAGGCCCTCGGCGCGGCGCTCGGAATCGGTGCCCTTGGGGATCAGTGCGGCACACTGCCAGTAGTCACCGCGATCGATGAGCGCCGTGAAGAACCGGTCGCCGACGCCGCCGAGGAGCCCGCTGGGGTCCTCCTCGTGGCGCGGCAGTCGGAACCACCAGGCGTCCATCGGGCACGCGAAGTCCTCCAGTCCCAGCTCGGGCAGGGCCCTGGCCAGGGAGCCGCGGCCGTCGCAGGCGACCGTCAGGGAGGCCCTCAGCTCGCCGGTCCCGCCGTCCGCGGTCCGGTACCGCACCCCCGTGACCCGTCCGCGCTCGACCAGGAAGGACGTCGCCTCGGTGTTCATGCGCAGTCGGAAGGAAGGCTCCCGGGCCGCTTCGTCGGCCAGTAGGTCGAGCAGGTCCCACTGCGGCACCATCGCGATGTAGTTGTACTTGCCGGGGAGCGCCCCGATGTCCCCGATCGTGACCAGGGACCGATCCGGCCCGATGGGCAGTTGTACGGAGGTGACGCGGCGCTGCGGCAGCCGGGCGAAGCGCTCCGCCAGGCCGATGTCGTCCAGCAGCGACAGGGTGGACGGGTGCACGGTGTCGCCGCGGAAGTCGCGCAGGAAGTCGCCGTGCTTCTCCAGTACGGTCACCTCCACGCCGGCCCGGGCCAGCAGCAGCGCCAGCACCATTCCGGCGGGCCCGCCTCCCACCACACAGCAGGTGGTTCGTTCCTCCGTCATCACGGCAACGTCTCCTTCTCGCGCGCACGGGCAGGCCCCCGCAGGAGTCCTACCCCACTCGCCGCGCCCGGCGCGGTAGCGAAACGATTTCGGGTGCGCCCCACCGGCATGAGTGGGTCGGATCCGGGTACCCGCCGACTTTCGGTAGGAAGTGGTGATGTGGCCCGGACATCCGTCACGCGCCCTGCACCGGTTCCGGATCGGAGAGCCAAAAATGATCATTCTGGGCGTCATCCTCCTGATAGTCGGCTTCCTCCTGGGGATATCGATCCTCTGGACGATCGGCATCATCCTGGTCGTCGTCGGGGTCATCCTCTGGATCCTGGGATCCGTGGGCCACGCCGTGGGCGGCCGCAACCACTACTACTGACAGCGGGGGACCGCTCGTGCTCCACGCGCCCGATGAGCGCCTGGACCGGTACGGGACGGAGGCGGCTCGTTCGGGCGACCGTCTCCACCGCGCCACGCCGCCACCCGTCTGAGGTAGGTGAGTCATGCGGCGCCCGTTCGCCCCCGCGATCGCCGCCGGCACTCCTGCTCGGCATCGACCCGGACGCCGAGTACCCGACCGCCGAGGTCACCCTGCCACCCGGCGCCGTCCTCGCCCTCTACACGGACGGCCTCGTCGAGACGCCCGGTATCGACAGCGACCACGCACCCGCCGCGCTCGCGAGCCGGCCGGCGGCGGGCGTCCCGGAGGACCGGGGCGACGCCGACCTGGAGGCCCTCGCCGATGCCCTCGTGCGGTATGACGAGGAATCCGCGCCCCGTCGACACGACGAGCCGTGACCCCGGGCGAGCCCCCGACGGCAGACGACCGCGCCCGCTCCGACTCAGAGCGGGCGCGGTCGGTGGCGGCCGCGGTCAGTGGCGGCGGTCCCGGCTGCGGCGTATCAGAGCGAACACGACGACCACGGCGCCGAAGGTGAGCAGTGCGGTGCGGTTGGCCCGCGCCGCGGCCGCGGCCCGGCCGGCCTGGTCTACAAGCGGGCCGGGAGCCTTCTCGGACGCGAGGTGCCCGGCCCGGCTCGTGGTTTCGCGGACCTGTGCGGCTGCCTGCGCCGCCTTGTCGAGGACGGGGCCGGGTGCCCTGTCCTTCACCAACTGAGCTGCGTGTGCGGCCGTCTCGCGGAGCTGGTCGGTCAGCTGCTCGGCCTTCTTGGTGGCTTGTTCCTTCACGGCTACGGTCCTCTCCTTCGTACGGGCTGTCATGTCAGCCTCGGCCGTCGGTGTTTCGACGGTCCGGCCGAGGTCGTCACGGGTGTTCCGGCCTTCGCGATCCGCTTCCTGCCGGCCCTCGCCGATCCGGCTGCCGCCAGGGTCGGTACCACCGTGAGGAGCAGGGCCGAGACCCACACGGGCAGGGTGAGCGCGAGCGCGGCGACAGTCGTCGCCGCCAGGGTCTGAGCCGCCAGCAGGCCGAGGAGGCCGACGCCGCCGACGGAGTGTCCCCCGGTCTCGAACAGCAGGCTCGCCGAGCCATCGACACGCGCTCGCTGCCCAGTTGTCGTACTCACGGTTTCCCCCCTCGTCCTGAGGCGCCCGGAAGGCCGAATTCCGCACCCCGGCCCATCGTTGAGCCCCTGCGCTGTCTTGGCGCGGCTACCCCGTGTCCGCGGCGTCAAGCGCGTTGTCACCGGCCGTCCCGCGCCGATCCGCTGCCGGGCGCGAACCTGCGGTGGCCGCGTGTCACGCAGCGTGACGTACGGGTCGGGGCGGACGGCACAACAGATCGGTCCGGCAGGTATGAGGGCGCCGATCACGGGGAGGGGTCTGATATGACCAGAAAAATAACGGAAAGCAACCCGGACCCCGATCCCCGTGTCACCGCAGGACTCGAACCGGGCGGCGGTGTGCCGCCGGGGGAGACGCCGCCGGGCGAGTCCAGTACCGGCACCGGCGCCGGGCCGTACCGACCGCTCACGAAAGGGTGGGCCGCGGGCCCGCTCGCGATCATCGTGGTCATTGCGGTGATCTTCGCCCTCTTCTTCCTCGTCTACGCCGTAGTGCTGGACCTGTGACCCGGGGAGAGACCATGAGCAGCACCGAGGCGCACGGCGACGAGGTCTACCAACCGCACGAGGGGGACGACCCCGCCCAGGCGGCGCCCGACATGGACAACGCCTTGGACGAGCCCACCCTCGACGAGACGCTCGACACCGGCTACTCGCCGCCCGAGCGGCCGTACGCGGTCAACGATCCCGCCACCACCGCCGAGGGGCGGCACGCGGGCGAGACCCTCGACCAGCGACTGGCCCGCGAGGTGCCCGAGCCCGACGGCGCCGAGGTGATGTGGAACGAGTTCGCCGACGAGAGCGCCGACGCCCCGCGATCCGGTCCCGTACGGGCCGGACGGCTGGCGCCCGCGGACGAGACCGGGCCCGCGCGTCACATCTCCGTCGTCGCCCGCGAGGTGGGTATCAACGGTGGGGCGGCTTCGGCGGAGGAGGCCGCCATGCACATCGTCGAGGAGCCCGGTGAGCCCGGTGAGCCCGGTGGGGCCGGGGACTCCGAAGGCGGCGGGTGACGGGTCGGCAAGCCGTCAATGATCACCTGGGACGGCGCGGAGCCGGTCTGCCGGTCTGCGGCGTCGGGGGACAGGCTCGCACGGACCAGGCCGTCGGCGAACCGGGCGAAGTCGCCCACCGGGACGAGTGCGGCGAGGGCCCGCCGGGTCCGGGGCAGGCCGAGGCTCCCGGCCGCCTCGCGCACCCGCGCGTCCGCGAAGGGGCGCATCCGCGGCCAGACCGCCTGGACCTCGCGGCAGAAGATGTCGGCCCCCGTCGGGCCGATCCTGGGCACTTCCTGGAGCAGTTCCCGTGCGCGGGCCGGCTCGCCGTCGGCCTCGTCCATCAGCCTGCGCAGGTCGCCGTTCCAGCGCTCGAGCACGAACCGGGCTCCGTCACCCAGGGCGGTGGCCGTGCTCTCGTCGTATCTGCGGTGGTGCGCCCGTCCCAGCGCGTCGAGGCGGTCCTGCGCTCGCGAAACCGCCATCCGCCGCGACCGCGGTCGACGCACGGATCGGCGCCGACAGCGGTACGCACAGCACCAGCAGCCGGTACAGGGGAGCCGGGGTGTCGCGCAGCCCGATACCGGCCTCGTGCGCGTAGGTCTCGCCGTACTCGCTCAGGATCCGACGCGCCATCGCCTCCGTCGCGTTCGTCGTGCTCGCCTTCATCCGCCCTGGGTCGGCTGCGAGGCGCAGGCGATGCACTCCGCGTCGATCTGATCGGCGAGCTGGGTGAGTGCCTCCGTCATGGCCAGGACGGTGTCGGCGTCGGCTTCCGCGGAGTCCAGCTCCGCCGCGCTCTCCCAGTCGGAAGCCAGTCCCCGCAGCAAGGCCGTCACCTGTTCGGCCGGGATGAGGAGCATGCCCTCCTCCGTGGGGATCAGCGGTAGGGCGAACGAGTGCATGACACCACTTCTCCTCTCCGGAACGCGCACCCTCCCGGTGCGCGCTTCCTGGAACGGTTACCCGTCCACGGCGGATCCAATCGATCGATCACACGCGTAAGCCGCATCAGGTGCGCATCCGGTCGATAAACGGCCGCAGCCTCGGGTACCCGCGCGTGGGATCCGCACCGCCCAGGCCATCCGTTCCGGATCCTGTGGGGCTACGGACGGTAGCCGCTGCTCGTCGCCGTCGTTGCCCGCCGGAGGTCCCGAGACCGCGGCTCAGCCGCCGGGGCGCACCGGCGGCACTCGGTGTGGCAGCTCGTCGTCGAGCATCCGGCCGGTGAGCGCGCCCCCGAAGATGACCACGCCCACCGCGACGAGCCAGGTCTGCAGGACGAGGACGGTCCCGAACGGGCCGTACGTGACGGCGTTCGAGGCGATCAGCGGGGAGAAGACCAGCCGGGAGAAGACCCGCAGCCCGAGCAGCCCCAGCATCGTGGCGATCGCCCCCGGAAGGAGCGCGGTCCACGCGACCCGGCCGCCGAGCAGCAGCCGCTGGGACCACCAGAAGAACACCATGCCGATGGCGACCGCGACGAGGCCACGGGCCGCAGACTCACGCCACGGCGGGGTGATCGCCGACAGGTACAGGACGCCGATCAGCACGCCGAGCCACAACACGTGCCGCCACCCGCCCCACCAGCGACCCGGGGGCAGGTCCCAGATCTTCTCGTAGCCGCTCTGCAGCATGGTTCCGAAGGACAGTCCGAACACGGCGAGCACGGCCAGGCCGAAGGCCGTCGTGGTCCGCCAGGCCTGACCGGGAAGGGCGAAGAGCCGGTCGATCTCCGCCTTGGCGGCCGGCGACACGCCGAGCCCGTCCCCCAGCCACTGGGCGAACCCCTGCCCGGTCGCGGTGTCCGCCGCGGACACGACGACCAGCAGCGGGACCAGCGTCAGGAACCCGAGCGCCGCGAACCCCAGGGAGCGCTGCCACAGCTCCACCTCCCGCACGCGCCCCCAGCGGCGCCCGGCCCGCAGGCGCCGTATCGCGCTACGTATCCGTTCGACGGGCGACCTGTGGCCCGGCTCGCCCGACCCGCTCATGGCGCCGGGGAGCGGTGGGCCGGGGGTGGTGTCACGGGTGGTGTCACGTACATGGCCGCTCCAGTCGCTGCTCCCACCGTAGGTCTCCGGTCTTCGGGAATCCATCACGGCGGCCCTGTCCTTGGCGCGTGCGGTGGCGGACAACGGGTAGGCGCCCGATATGTGCCCGATCGGCTGCGATCCCGATCGGCACGCGGCGGCCGGGCACTTGCCCGGCGGTCGCCGACCCCGCAGGAGGCGGAGATGAACCGTGCCGCGCTGTTCGATGTCGACGGCACCCTCGTCGACACCAATCACCTGCACGTCGTCTGCTGGTGGGAAGCCTTGCGACAAGCCGGTCACGACGTCGCCATGCACGATGTCCACCGCGCGATCGGCCTGCCCGGTGAGGATCTGCTGGGCCATCTGCTGGGGGCGGACCGGGACACGAGCGAGGACGGGACCCTGAGCGACGCGCACTCCACCCTCTACGGCACGTACTTCGACCGGCTGCCCCCATTCGAGGCGGCGGCCGAACTGCTGCGCGAGCTGGACCGACAAGGTTGGCGGGTCGTGCTCGTGACCTCGGCGAAGGACACCGAGCTCGACGCGCTGCGCAAGGCCATCGATGCCGACGACGCGATCACGGCGACGGCGAGCTCCGACGACGTGCGCGAGGGCAAGCCCGCACCCGATCAGGTCCACCACGCCCTCGGCCTCGCCGACGCCGCGGCCCGCGACGCCGTGTTCGTCGGCGACACCGTCTGGGACATGCGGGCGGCCGCCCGGGCCGACGTCACGAGCGTGGGCCTGCTCTGCGGCGGGATCCCCCGCCGGGACCTCGAGGAAGCCGGGGCGCGGGCCGTCTACCGGCATCCCGCCGATCTGCTCGCGCATCTCGACCGCAGCCCGCTCGGCGGCGCGCGCTGATTCGGTCGCCCTCAACACTGTTAGAACCCGGAATTCGGGATACACGGCATCCGAAGCACCTCGGCGGACCGAACTGTTCCGCCGAGTTTCCTCCACGAGAACGAGGACACCATGATTGCTGTCGGGCTGATTCTCCTGCTCATCGGATTCCTGACCGGAGTTTCCATCCTCTGGACCCTCGGAATCATCCTGCTCGTCGTAGGTGCGGTGTTGTGGGTCCTGGGCTCGGTCGGGCACGCGGTCGGCGGCCGCCGCCACTACTGGTAGCCGGTTCGGCGAAGTCATCGGATTCGACCGCCGGAATGCCGGTCAGGGAAAAGACGCACGGTGTTTCCGTTCCGCCCAGGATGTCTTCACCCGCTGACGCGCACGTGCACAGCACGCACCACCGAGGTCCCGCACCCGATATCGGGTGCGGGACCTCGGCGCATGTTCCGCGGGACTTCGTCGGGACTTCGTCAGTCGACGGCGGTGTAGCGGACGCGCGCCCAGAGCGGGAGGACGAACCAGCACAGGAGGTACCAGGTCAGCACGCCCGCGACGAGCCACGGTACGAGGGCGTTGTGCGTCGCCACCCGTAGCACCAGCAGAAGGGCGGACGTGCACGTGGCCAGGAGCAGGATCAGACCGGTGAAGGTCAGCCGCGAGGCCCACGCGACCGCCTCGGGCTTGATCCGGCGGCCCGAGACGATGCGGTGGAAGGAGACGGGCCCGATCAGTGCCCCCGTCGCCAGAGCACCCAGCACCACGGTCACGATGTAGATCACCTTGTCGATCTGGGGCAGTCCCTGGAAGTGCGGGGTGAAGGCGACGGTCAGCAGGAAACCGAAGAGGATCTGCACGCCCGTCTGCGCGACACGGATCTCCTGGATGAGCTCCTGCCACTGCCGGTCCGCCCGCTCCTCCGCGGTCTCGCTCCGACCGCCCGGGCCATCGTGTGCCATGACGCCTCCCTGTCTTCGCTGCGGCGTCTGCGCCGGCGCCTTCGCCCTGTGTGTCTCCCTTGCCCGCGCCCGGCCCGACGACGCGCCCGAGGGCAGGAATGCCGTGGGAGGTTCCGGTCGGCCGACGGGAGGCGGCCGACCGGAACCTCCGGCTCAGGCGAGGTCGAAGCGATCGAGGTTCATCACCTTGTCCCAGGCGGACACGAAGTCACGCGCGAACTTCCCTCCCGCGTCCCCGGACGCGTAGACCTCGCAGATGGCCCGGAGCTGGGAATGCGAACCGAAGACGAGGTCGACCGCGGTCGCGGTCCACCTGGCCTCGCCCGTCACCCGGTCCCGGCCCTCGAACACGTTCTCGTCCGAGGCCGACGGCTTCCACTGCGTACCCATGTCCAGCAGGTTGACGAAGAAGTCGTTGGTCAGCGTCTCCGGCCGCTCGGTGAGCACCCCGTGCGGCGATCGCCCGCGCCCGCTGTCCAGCGCCCGCATGCCACCGATCAGGACCGTCATCTCGGGCGCGGTGAGCGTCAACAGGTTGGCCCGGTCCAGCAGCAGGGTCTCCGGCGACAGCTTCTCGCCCGCCCGCAGGTAGCCGAGGAACCCGTCCGCCCGCGGTTCCAACACGGCGAACGAGTCCACGTCGGTCTGCTCCTGCGAGGCATCGGTGCGCCCCGGCACGAAGGGCACCGTGATGTCCTGCCCGCCGCTCTTCGCCGCCCGCTCGACGGCCACGCACCCGCCCAGGACGATCAGGTCGGCGAGGGACACCTTCGTCCCGCCGCCCTGGGACTCGTTGAACTCCTGCCGGATCCGGTCCAGGGCCCGCACCGTCTCCGTCACCTCGGGAACGTCGTTCACCTCCCAGTCCTTCTGCGGCGCCAGCCGGATCCGCGCGCCGTTGGCCCCGCCGCGCTTGTCCGTGCCGCGGAAACTGGCCGCCGACGCCCAGGCGGTGGTGACCAGTTGGGAGACCGACAGCCCGGAGGCGAGGATCGAGTCCTTCAGGGCGGCGATCTCCGCGGCGCCGACCAGCGGGTGATCGACCTCGGGCACGGGGTCCTGCCAGAGCTGGGGCTCGGCGATCCACGGGCCCAGGTAGCGGGAGAGCGGCCCCATGTCGCGGTGCAGGAGCTTGTACCAGGCCTTGGCGAAGGCATCCGCCAGCCGGTCCGGGTTCTCGTGGAAGCCCTTGGCGATCGGTCCGTAGACGGGATCCAGCTTCAGGGAGAGGTCCGTCGTCAGCATCATGGGCGCGTGCCGCTTCGACGGATCATGCGCGTCGGGCACCGTGCCCTGGGCCGAGGGATCCTTGGGAGTCCACTGCTGGGCGCCGGCCGGGCTCCTCGTCAGCTCCCAGTCGTACCGGAACAGGTTGTCCAGGTAACCGTTGTCCCACTTCGTCGGCTCCGCCGTCCACGCCCCCTCCAGCCCGCTCGTGAGCGTGTCGACGCCCGCGCCGCTGCCGTAGGTGTTCCGCCAGCCGATGCCCTGCTGCTCGATCGGGCAGCCCTCGGGTTCCGGACCGATGTACTCCGGGTCGACCGCGCCATGGCACTTGCCGAAGGTGTGGCCGCCGATGATGAGCGCGGCCGTCTCCTCGTCGTTCATCGCCATGCGCGCGAACGTCTCGCGAATGTCCCGGGCGGCGGCGATCGGGTCCGGATTGCCGTTGGGACCCTCCGGATTGACGTAGATCAGACCCATCTGTACGGCGCCGAACGGCCCGGAGAGTTCCCGATCGCCGCTGTAGCGCTCATCTCCGAGCCACGTGTCCTCGGGCCCCCAGAAGATCTCCTCCGGCTCCCAGATGTCCTCCCGCCCGAAGCCGAAGCCGAACGTCTTGAACCCCATCGATTCCATGGCGCAGTTACCGGCGAAGACCAGCAGGTCGGCCCAGGAGATCTTCCGCCCGTACTTCTGCTTGACCGGCCACAGCAGGCGGCGCGCCTTGTCGAGGCTCGCGTTGTCCGGCCAACTGTTGAGCGGGGCGAAACGCTGGGCGCCGGAGCCGCCGCCGCCCCGGCCGTCCTCGATGCGGTACGTGCCCGCGGCGTGCCAGCTCATCCGGATGAACAGCGGCCCGTAGTGCCCGTAGTCGGCGGGCCACCAGTCCTGCGAGGCCGTCATGACCTCGAAGACGTCCCGCTTCAGCGCGTCGACGTCCAAGGTCGCGAACTCTGCCGCGTAGTCGTAGTCCTCGTCCATGGGATTGGACCGGGGCGAGTGCTGGTGGAGGACCTGGAGGTCCAACTGGTTCGGCCACCAGTCCCGGTTCGTCCTGGGCGGAGCCGGCGTGGGGGCCGGGGAGGGGATTGCCGGGTTCTCGCTTTCGCTGCCGGACACGTCCGTCCTTCTTCCTGTCGCGGTGTTTCCATCTGCCGGCCGTTCGCTCACGACGCCGTCCGCCAATTCACGTAGGGTCGGGCACTGCGACTCGGCGTCCGTATGGTCGCGCACACCGGACCGCACAGCCACGAGAAACACGCAGGGCGCCACCGCCTAACCGGCAGTCGAAGCCCAAAGCCGTTCCGACTCGGCCCAATGGGTGAATTCATGTGATCGCCGCGATGTGCCGGCCGACCGGAAAACGCGGGGCGCAATTGTAGGGTGGCCCGGCGGACACGGGACGGGCGCCGCGGGTGACACGGATTCCCGCACGTACCGCCGTCCCCCGGAGCCCGGACAGGTGGGACCGAAATGAGCGACCTGCTGCAGCGACTACGTGGGCACAGTCGGCGCATGACCTCCCAGCGACGCGTCGTCGCGGAGGTCCTCGACGGTGAGCACGTCCACCTCACGGCCGACGAGGTGCACGCCCGCGCGGCGCTGCGGCTGCCCGAGATCTCCCGGGCCACCGTCTACAACACCCTTGCCGAACTGGTCCTGCTCGGCGAGGTCGCGGAGGTCTCCGCCCACGGGCGGGCGAAACGCTACGACCCCAACGTGCACGACCCGCACCAGCACCTGGTGTGTTCCGCCTGCGGTCTCATCCGCGACGTCCACCCGACCGGAGACCTACTGGCCGACCTCCCGGAGCGGGAGCGTTTCGGCTTCACGGTCTCCGGGGTCGAGGTCACCTACCGAGGGTTGTGCCCGGGCTGCGCCCAGGGGGCGCAGCCCGGAGCCTCGCCCGTGGACGGCCCCGCTCAGTAGCGCAGGGCCGTACCGGCCTGGGCCGTGACCGTGCCCGACAGTTTGTGCGTACTGCGGGCCGTTCCCTGTCCTGTGCCCTTCCCGGCGACGTTCGTGATCGTCACGACCACGGTGTCGACGAGGTTGCCGCTCTCGTCCTTGAACTCGACCTGCACCGCGAAGGACTTCGTCGCGTCGTCGGTGTTCCGCGCCGTCACGGGGACCGTCGTGTACCCGTCCGCGTCGGTGGCCACCGCGCCCAAGGACACCTGGTCCTTGGCGTCGACCCCGTCCTTCACCCCGGCGAGCTTGTCCTTCGCCACGGCGGCCGCCGACTCGGCGGCCTTCTGTGCCTCGGCGGCGGCCGACGAGACCGCCTCGCCCGCGGACTTCACCGCCGACGCGGCGCTCGACACGGCCCCGGACGGAGTGCCGTCACCGTCGGAACAGCCCGCGGCGCCGAACGCCGCCACCGACAGTGCCACCGCACCTGCCGCACCACGCATCCACGCGACCGCCGTCACCATGCCTCCATGGGGGTTCCGGACCTTGGGAGTTCCCAGTCAAAGGCCCGGAAGCCCGGATGCCCAATGGTCCGGGCATCCGGGTGAGTGCGTACGACGGCTGCGCTCTCAGGGGCGTCCGGCGGCGAGCCGATGTTCGTGGACCCGCAGCTGGAGGGCGGCGAGGTCCAGCAGGGGAGTGGCCACTCCCAGCGCATGGGCGCGCAGGGTGAGGTCGGTCAGGACGTGGTCGGCCTCCGTCGGCGCTCCGGCGACGAGGTCGCGGTACAGGGACGGGGTGAGCGGGGAGCCGGGGGCCGTGACCGTCGACCTGGTGAAGGCGAGCTCCGCCGCGGTCACCGGGTGGCCCGCGGCCTCCGCCACCGCCGCGGTCTCGGCGATCAGCGCCGCGGCCAGGCCCGCCCCACCCTGAACGGCGTTCACCTCGCCGACGGTGCCGCGCATCAGGCAGGTCAGGGCGACGAGCGTGGAGATGAAGACCCATTTGTGCCACATGGCCGCGACGATGTCCTCGGTCGCCGGCGAGTCGATGCCGGCCTCGGTCAGCACACCGCGGATCGCGTCCACCCGGGCCGACGGGCGGCCGTCGAGCTCGCCGGTCACGATGACCGAGGGCGGGGCCATGCGGAGGATGTCGCCGTCGTCGTTCAAGGTGGTGACCACCTTCGCGACGCCGCCGAGAACCGCTCCGGCCCCGAGGCGGGCGACGAGCGCGTCGAGGTGGGCGACCCCGTTGAGCACCGGCACGACGGCGGTGTCCGGGCCGACGGCGGGTTCGATGTCCGCCAGCGCCGTCCGCAGGGCGGTGGCCTTCACCGAGAGCAGCACCAGGTCGTACGGTCCGCCCACGGCGCCGGCCGTCACCAGACGTGGCGTGAGGTGGAGCTCCTCCCCCTGTCCCGCCACGCGCAGACCGCGGCCCTCCAACGCCTTCGCGCGGGCCGGGCGTACGAGGAAGGAGACGTCCTGACCCGCTGTCGCGAGCCGCGCGCCGAAGAAGCCGCCGACGGCGCCGGCGCCGACCGTGAGGATCCTCATCAAGGGGTGCCTTTCGTGGGAGGTGCGGTTGGTGGCGGTGGTGTCGGAGAAGGCGGGGCGGGGGAGGGACGCGGTTCGCTCAGCTGCGGCCCGCACCGAGCGGGCTGTCCTCGGTGGGGGTCCGGCGTGCGCGCGGCGTATAGCGGGAGACCGCCACTCCGGCCAGGCAGAGCGCCCCGCCGACGAAGGTCAGCCAGGCCGGCACCTCGCCGAGAAGGGCCCAGCTCAGCAGCACGACGATGGCGGGGACGGCGTACGTGGTCGCCCCCAGCTTTCCGGCGGGCATGCGGGCCAGGGCGTAGGTCCAGGTGGTGAAGGCCAGTGCGGTGGGGACCACACCCAGGTAGAGCATGTTCAAGGTCGCGGACATCGGTGCCTCGGGCAGTTCCGCGAACAGTTGGCCCGTGAAGGGCAGGCAGGCCACGGCGCCCGTCAGGCAGGAGAAGGTGGTGACCTGGAGGGGGGTGCCGTAGGAGAGCGCGGGCTTCTGGGCGATGACGCCGGTCGCGTACGCCACAGCCGCGAGCAGGCAGAGTACGACCCCGAGCACCGAGGTGGAGCCACCGTCCCCGGACGACATGGACAGGCCCACGACCACCGCTCCGGCGAAGGAGACGGCCATGCCGACCAGGAGCCGCGGGGGCAGTGCCTCGCCGAGGAGGCGGGCCGCGAGGAGGGCCATGAGGATGGGCCCGATGTTCACGAGCAGCGACGCGGTGCCCGCGTCGACCAGCCGTTCACCCCAGTTCAGGACGACCGTGTAGCCGCAGAACCACACGACGCCGGACACCAGGATCCCGCGCCAGGCCTCGCGGGGCGGCAGGCCCTGGCGGCTGATCAGAAGCAGCGCCACGAGGACCACGGAGGCCGCGAGGAGCCGGCCGAGGGCCAGGGCGCCGGGCGAGTACGCGGCCCCCGCGCTGCGGATGGAGACGAAGGCGGAGGCCCAGGCGAACACCGTGAAGGTGACGGCGCCGACGGTGAGGACGCCGGGCGGGATCGAACTCGAGCGGAACGTCATGAGCCCACCTTACGACCGCAACATTTCGGTGTCGACCGAATTAATGCGCCGTCGTGTCGGGACGTGCCCTTCAGCTCCACGCCTCCGGCGTGAGCCCCAGCAGATCACCGAAGGCCCGCTCTCCGGCATCCGTCACCTCCAGAGCGCGCCCGCCGCCCGCCGGGCGCACCACCCACTTCTCCTCGCACGCCCGTGCACACAGGCGTGCCCCGGCGAGGCCTCCCAGGTGGCGGCGCCGCTCGGTCCAGTCCAGGCAGGAGCTCGCAAGCGGCCTGCGCCCCTCGCCGGCGAGAGCGATGCCGGCGTCGGCGCACCAGGCCCGGCCGGCCTCCGTCAGCTCGAACACGTCCTCGGTGCGCAGCAACCCGCGCCGTTCCATCGCGTCCGTCACCGCCATGCCGAGCCGCCCGGCGAAGTGGTCGTAGCAGGTCCGGGCGCGGGCCAGCGGGTCCGGTGCGGCGACCACGGGCACGGCGTGCGCCGCGTCCCGGTTCGGAACGGCGTGCGAGGCGAGCTCGTCGAGCAGCCGGGCCGTCGCGCCGTCGGCGATGCGCACATAGCTGTGGCGGCCCTGCCGCTCGGTCACGCAGATGCCCACGTCGAGCAGCCGGGTCAGATGGCCGCTGATGGTGGAGGGCGCCACCGAGGTGATGCGGGCCAGCTCGCCCGCGGTCCAGGCGCGCCCCTCCAGCAGGGTCATGCAGATCGCGGCCCGCGTCTCGTCGGCCAGGGCGGCGGCGAAGGCGGCCAGTAGCGCCGCGGGGGCCGTTGCGCCCGCGGGCATCGATCCGGGATGCGTCTCATTCATACGTCCAGGATGCCCCATGATTTCGGTGAGCAGCGAATGATTCGAGCGGGGTGAGGTCCACCGAGGTCCACTGTCGCGAGCAGGGGGTCGCCCGCCACACTGAATACTGCGGGGCGCAGCGCCCCCGGCACGAGGAGGTGGTGGGGTGTTGTCGTCGGGTGATCCCGCGGAGCAGCCGTCCCCGGTCGTACGGCCCGAGGTGTGGGAGACGTACGGGCCGGCCGATCTCAGCGCCGTTCCGGTCTTCGCCGGAGGGTTCATCAATTTCGGCTACTGGAAGGCGGTCGACCTCGGGCAGCCCTTGTCGCAGGGTGACCGGATCCGCAGCGAGCAGGACCTCTACCGGCACGTACTCGATGCCGTGGCCCCCGAAGGCGGCCGGGCCGTCGAGGTCGGCTGCGGTCTCGGCCTCGGGTGCGCGCTCGCGCTCGAGGAGTACGGGCCCGCCGCCGTCACCGGGGTGGACATCCATCCCCAACAGCTCCGACGGGCCCGCGAAGCCAACTCCCCGCTCCTCGCGGCGCAGCCGCACCGGCTGACCTTCGCGCTCGGGGCCGCGGAGGAACTGCCCCTCGGTGACGCGGAGTTCGACTGCCTCTACAGCGTCGAGGCGGCGCAGCACTTCCCGGACCTGACCGCCTTCGCCCGGGAGGCGGCGAGGGTGCTGGGCCCGGGCGGGCGGGTGGCCGTCACCAGCTTCTTCACCGTGGAGGGTGCGCCCGAGCCCGCGCAGCGGCTCGCGGGGCTGCTCGACTCGTTCGCCAGCGGCCTGGACATCGCGCGGCCGGTGTCCCGACTCACCGAAGCCCTGGTCGAAGCCGGCTTCGCCGACGTGCGGGTCGCCTCGATCGGTCCGCAGGTCTGGCCGGGCTGGGACCGCTGGCTCGCCCGCCTCTGGGAGCCGGGCACCTGGCCCCGGAACTTCCTGGCCGCGTGGGAACAGCAGATCCTGGACTACTACCTGGTGACCGCCACCCGCCCCTGATCGTGGCCCCCTACCTGTCGTGACGTCATGAACACGACCAGGAGCGGGCTCTGGCCTTCTACACCGATGTCCTCGGCTTCGAGGTCCGTGCCGACCGACAGGTCGGCCCCATGCGCCGGCTGCAGGTCGCACCCGAAGGAGCCGAGACCGTCTTCACCCTCTCGGGCCCGGGCACGGGGGATTTCACGCCCGGCCCCACCCGGGGGATCATGTTGGTCACGGCCGACGTCGACGCCGACTGCGCGAAGCTCGCCGCGGCCGGAGTCGAGGTGACGGGTCCGGACGACGTCCCCTGGGGGCGGATGGCCGGCTTCCACGACCCCGACGGCAACGGCCTGATGCTGCTCACGGAGAAGGAAGGCTTCTAGCCCCATGGTCACGACGGGTGCCGACTCGGACCGTGTGTTCGCCGCGCTCGCCAACGGCACCCGCCGCGAGGTGCTGCGGCTGCTGCGCGAACGCGGCCCCCAGCCCGTCCAAGCCCTCGCGGACCATTCCGACATGCGCCGCCCCAGCCTCTCCGAACACCTCAAGGTGCTCCGGGAGGCCGGGCTCGTATCCGAGGAACGCGCCGGCCGACAGCGGATGTACCAGCTCGAAGCGGCTCCCCTGGCCGATGTCCAGGACTGGCTGCATCCGTACGAGCGGTACTGGCGCGGCAGGCTGACGGACCTCGGCCGCCTCCTCGGCGGAATGCCGGACGATGAGGCATGAACCATGTTCCCGGCCGCGAGCCGAGCCGCGAACCCGCCGACTGTCCGGATCCGTTCCATGGGTTCGGTGACGACCCCGATCCTCCGGAGCGCCGGACCCGACGGCCGGGCGGGCGCTGACCGAACCCGACCTGATCGCCCGCCGGCTCATGCCGTGCGACTTCCGGCTGGAGGTGGGCCACCGCTACACGATGACCGGCGCACCCCGGCCCAACACCGGTTTCTCCGGTACGACGGTGGCGGAGGTCCTGGCCTTCGAGCCGGGCCGCATGTTGGCGGTCCGCCGGCAGGACGCCTCCGACGCGAACCGCGCCGACTGGACGATCACATGGACCCTCGAACCGGAGGGCCGTGGCACCCGCCTGTTCCTCGTCCACGAGGGCTTCGACCCGGACGACCCGCTGCAGACGATGGCCCGGAAGATCATGGGCGCCGGCTGGCGGACGTACGTCATGGACGCGCTGGAGCGGGTGGTCGAACAGCTCTGACGGTGCGGGCGCGGGCCGTCGCTGTCAGTGGGCCCGCCTATTCTTCCGGCATGTCAGTGAACATCGATCTTGCCTTCACCGTCACCGGGGTCGCCGACGAGCCGCAGGCCTGGGCAGTCGTCCGCGCCCTGCAGGAGCTGATGCACGAGGAGGACATAGCCGCCCAGGTCACCATCGGCGTGGCGGTGGGCGACGACGGCTCGCACTTCGTCTCCGGGGACTCCGACTTCCCGCTGTGCATCTCGCGCTTCTACCTGTGGCGACCGCACTTCGAGGGGGTCTTCGCGGCGACGGTCGCGGGGGTGGCGGCGGGAGCCGAGCCTCAGATCCACTGGGGTTACCCGGACGAGGAGTACTGAGCGGTCCACCGTCAGCCCGACAGGGCATCCGAGGGAGCGGAAGGCAGTGCCCAGCGGATCGCCCGGGTCACGGCATGGCCGCAGGCGTGAGCCGCAAGAGGTGGCATCCGGGTGGCCACGGGCGCGTCCTCGGCCACGGCCGACCTGGCCCAGGGCGGCAGCAGGTCCACGGCCGCCGCGGCCAGCAGCGCGTAGGGCAACCGGGCGGCCCCCGGCAGCGGGGGCTCCGTCAGCAGGAACCGGGCGGTGTCCCGGGAGGCCGCCGTCGGCCGGAGGTCGGGCCGGTACCGTGCCATCCGCAGAGCCAGCTCGCGCTCGCTCTCCGGAGGCCGGTCCGCCCCCAGGGCGCGGGCCACGCGGGCCGTGTCGGCCAGGTACGCGTCGCAGCCGGCGGAGTCCAACGGCCGCCTGCCGTACCGCTGGTGGGCCCGTAGGAAGCAGTCCGCCTCGGCGATGTGTACCCAGGTCAGCAGCTCCGGATCATCCGCCCGGTACGGGACGCCGTCGGCCGTACGCCCCCGGACGCGCGCGTGCACCTCCCGTACGAGGGCCACCGCCGCCTCGGCGTCGGAACTCGTCCCGAACGTGGTGACGGCGAGGAAGGTGCTGGTGCGCTGCAGTCGGCCCCACGGGTCACCCCGGTACCCGGAGTGCGCGGCCACGGCGGCCATGGCGAGCGGGTGCAGGGACTGCAGCAGCAGGGCGGCCAGCCCGCCGACGAACATCGACGCGTCCCCGTGCACCCGCCGCACCGGCCGATCCGGGGTGAACCACCGAGGTCCGGGCGTCGTGTGGATCCGCGCCCGGTTCCGGGGCCCGTCCGGCCCGGCGACGCGCAGGAAGACCGCCTCACCGGCTTGCCGCCTGATCCGCCGGACCGTCGTGGCCCGCACGCTCACCCTTGCCATACGCCCAGTATGTGCCGGTTCCGGCCGTGGGTCACAGCCAGCGCGGCGGGATGATGCCGTAGTAACCGCCCAGCAGCTGCCGGTAGTCGGTGCTCTCCAGGTGCTGGTCCCGGATGAACTCCGGGGCGTCCTTGACCTGTTCCTTGGTCAGTCCGACCTGGATCCGCTTCTCCTCCACGTCGATACCGGTGACGGTACCCGCCGGGAGGAGGACCTCCTTGCCGAAGATCCACGGGCCGGTGTCCACGACCAGATAGGCCGATCCGGCCTCGTCGGAGTGCTTGTCGACCTTCCCGATGCTGCCGTCGGCGGCCTCCACCTTGTAACCGGACAGGTCCACGTCCGTGATGCGGTCAACGGTGACGCGGTAGGCCCAGACGTTCTCAGACATAAGTGGAACAGCTCCTCCATCGATCCGTGTCCGTCATCGCGCGCCTGCCCCCTGCGGTCGGGGCTACACCCCCCATGCCCCGATCCGGGCTGACTCCCCGTGAGGAGCGGTCGGCGCAGGGCCTGGTGGGGGCGAACCCCGGCGCCGGTCCGGGGCTCGGGGCTACGCTCCGCAGATGGAACGCGCAGAGGTACTCAAGCGAGTGATCGGCATCCTCACCGACGCCCAGGACATCCGTCGGGCCGCCGAGGCGGGGGAGATCGACGAGAACGGCGAAGGCGGGGAGGACGGCGCCGGCTCGGCGCCGACAGCCGGTGTGGCCACGCTGCTCCTGAACGAGATGCTGCCGTCGATCAGGGTGCCGGCGGATGCCTCTCCCCAGCAGGTGGCCGCCCTCGTGGCGGAGGCACTTGGTCCGGCCCTGCACACCATGGTCTCGGGCTTCAGCCTGGCGTTCACCAGCCTCGCGATGGTGCACGACAGCGGACGGACGGACATCTCCTCGATCGGGGTCCTCCAGGAGCTCGCCCTGGAGATCGAGGCGGGGACCTACGACGAGGGCGCATAGCACCTCGCCGCGAGCCCCGGCCCCGGCCCTGGCTCTGCCCCGGTCCCGGTCCCGGCCCCGCGGCCGTCCGGCAGGCCGTCGGGCGTCCGGCCTGCCGGCGGAGGTCGTTACTCCGCGTCGTCGTCGCTCGTACGGGTCGTCTTCCGCTCCTGCCGCCGCCTCAATTCCTCCGGGCTCTTGCCCTCGACCCGCTTGCTGGCCTCGGGGTGCACCGGGTCCGGACCGGGATGTTCCTGCGCCTGCTCCGCACGGCCCTCTCCCGACTTCTCGCGCCTGTCCTCCGTACCCTGCATGGCTGTCTCTCCCTCGCGCTCGCGGTTCTCGTCGACATGAACTGCCCGGACATCCACCACCTACCCGCGAACGGCCGGGGTGACCTCCTCCTACGGCCCATCCTGGGCCGATCGGTGACCGGCGGCCACGCCATGCGTCATCCGGCCCAGCAGCGGGAAGGCGCCCCGCATGCCGGAAACGATCACCAGCCTCGCCACCCGTGTCGCCCGCCGCCGCCGTGAGCCGGTCGCCGTCCAAGCTCTGCGTTCCACCGCCGCCGCCGTGATCAGTTATGTCGTGGCGCTCCGCCTCAGCAGCGAGCCGTTGCCACTGACCGCCCCACTGACCGCCCTGCTCGTCGTCCAGGTCACCCTGTACTCCACCCTCACCACCAGCATCCGCCGGGTGAACTCGGTGGTCGTCGGCGTGCTGATCGCGATCGGCTTCAGCGCGCTGGTGGGTCTGACCTGGTGGAGCCTGGGCCTGCTGATCCTCGCCTCGCTGGTCGTGGGCCACCTGGTGCGCGTGGACGAGTTCGTGCCCGAGGTCGCGATCAGCGCCATGCTCGTCCTCGGCGTCACCCAGGTCACGGACACCGCATGGGACCGGGTCCTGGAGACGATCATCGGCGCGGTGGTCGGGCTGCTGGTCAACCTGCTCCTGGCGCCGCCGGTGTGGGTCGGCCCGGCCGGCGAGGCGATCACCGACCTCGCCCGGCGCATGAGCCGACTGCTCGACCACTTGGGTGAGGAACCCTCCGGACCGGCCCGGGTCGAGCAGGCCGCGGCCCGGCTGCACGAGGCGCGCCGCCTGGACAACGACATCGCCCAGGTCGACGCGGCCCTCCGGCAGGCCGAGGACAGCCTCCGGCTCAATCCGCGGGTCAAGGAGGGGCTGCTCTTCAGGCTGGTGCTGCGGACCGGCCTGGACACGCTGGAGATCTGCGCGGTCGTGCTCCGCGTGGCCTGCCGGACGTTGACCGACCTGGCCCGGGCCCGCCCGGACGGACCGCTCTTCGAACCGGCGACCGCGACCGCGCTACGGGAGGTGCTCCGCCATACGGCCGTCGCGGTGGAAAGCTTCGCCCAGCTGATCACCGCGCAGGTCAGCGCCAACGCGGAAGAGGCCGAGGCCCGACTGACCGGCGAACTGGCCGTCGCCCGGGCCCACCGCGACCGGCTCGCGGTCCTGCTGCTGGCCGCCGCCCGCGAGGACCCGGTCCACTGGCAGCTGAGCGGCGCGCTGCTCACCGAGATCGACCGGGTCCTGGACGAGCTGGGCGTGGACAAGCGTTCCCAGCGTCTGCTGGAAGAACTCGACCAGCACACCCGCACCCGGCGCAGGCGCTGGAAGACGCTGAAGCGGCCGCGGCAGGACGCCGAGTGAGGAAAGCTGGGGCCATGGTGCACGTACTGGGCAGCAGGATCCTGCTGCGCCCCACGGACCCCGAACGCTCGCGCGCCTTCTACGGCGAGACCCTGGGGCTGGCGATCCACCGCGAGTTCGGCACCGGCCCCGAACGCGGCACGGTCTACTTCCTCGGCGGCGGTTTCCTCGAACTGTCCGGCCGCGCCGAGGCGCCGCCCGCGCCGGGCCTGAGGTTGTGGCTGCAGGTCGAGGACGCGCAGGCGGCGTACGAGGAGCTGCGCGGCCGGGACGCCGAGGTACTGCGACCTCCCGAGCGCGAGCCCTGGGGCCTGATCGAGATGTGGATCGCAGACCCCGACGGCGTGCGGATCGCCGTGGTGGAGGTTCCGTCCGACCACCCGCTGCGCTTCCGGCCCTGATCCGCCGGACGTCCCTCAGCGGGCGCTGCCGAGATCGCGGTCGGACTCGGAACCTTCGAGCATCAAGGTGGTCTCCTCGATACGGCTGAACCGGCCGTCGGGCGCGAACTCGCCGAACAGGTAGACCTCGGTGCGCACCGTCGAACCGTCCGTCTTGGTGACGCGGACGGTGTGCCGGTCGGCGTACTTGAGGCCGTCGTACAGCTCCTCGTGCACCTCGATACGACCGTGGTCGACGACGGTGCGCAGGTGGGAGATGTGCTCGAGGAAGCCGGCCCGGTCCGCCCACTCGCCGTCCGTGCGCTGGCGGTACTCCGGGGCGAAGTGGCGGTCGGCGGCTTCCTCGACGGTGAGGTCGCGGTTGAGGAGCAGGTCGGTGAGGGCGGCCGTGATACCGGTGCGCGTCATGGGACTGCCTTTCGATGCAGAACGGAAGTGAACTGCGTGCGCGGCGCACGCTTCTCGAGAACCATAACAGTGATGCGTGCGCAGCGCACGCTATTCTTCTGTCGTGGACAACGAGATCGGGCAAGAGATCGCGGACGCGCTGGGCATCCTGCTCAAGCGCACGACCCGCACGAACCTGCACCAGCGCCTCACGGAAGGCATGGGCGAGGCCGTCGACGACGTGACCTACCCCGTGCTCAGCGCCCTGGCCCGCACCGGCCCCCGAAGCGCGGCGGACCTGGCCCACGACGTGGGGGTCGACCGCTCCGGCGTGACCCGTCGCGCCTCCCGGCTGGAGGACGCGGGCCTCATCCGCCGCGAGCCGGACCCCACCGACCGGCGCGCACACCTCCTCGTCCTGACCGAGGAGGGGCGGCTCGTCGTGGCGCGGCTGCGCGCGCGCCTGGCGGACCACATCACGGCGAGCCTCTCCTCCTGGCCCCCGGGCGAGGCCGAGGCCTTCGCCCGCCACCTGCGCCGCTTCACGGTCGAAGGCCCCTTCGCCTGAGGACGGTTCGGATGCGCCGGAGTCAGGGAGAAGGAGAGGGGGTAGCGTCCAGCCCGTGGCGGAACACCAGGAGCAGACCAGGGCGGCCTACGACGGGGTCGTCGACCTCTACGCGTCGTTGTTCGCCGATCGGCTGGAGACGCAGCCGTTCGCGCGGGCCATGCTCACCACCTTCGCCGAGCTGGTGCGCGATACGGGGAACCGGCGAACGGTCGACGTCGGCTGCGGGCCCGGGCATCTGACGGCCATGCTGCACGACCTGGGGCTGGACGCTTTCGGGATCGACATCTCCCCGGGCATGGTCGACCACGCCCGGCGGGCCCGTTCCGCGCTGCGATTCGACGAGGCGCGGATGGAGGCCCTGCCGGTCGAGGACCGCGCGCTGGGCGGGGTGCTGGCCCACTACTCGATGATCCATACGCCGCCCGGGGAACTGCCCGCGCTCCTCGCCGAGCAGGCGCGCGTCCTCGCGTACGGAGGCCTGATCATGGTCTCGTTCTTCGCCACCGACGGACCGGAGCCGGTCCGCTTCGACCACAAGGTGGCTCCCGCCTACAGCTGGCCGGTGGACCGGCTCGCCGAGATGCTGGCCGGGGCCGGGCTGGCGACCTTCGCCCGGCTGATCCACGACCCGGCCTCCGAGCGCGGCTTCCTCGACGCCCACCTGCTGGCGCGCCGCACGCCGGCCACGAGCGGGCCGAGGGCATCCGGGTCCGGCGGCTCAGGTCGTTCCGCGTAGCCGCGCCCAGGCCGCCCGGTCCGTCACGCGCCCACGCTCCGTTCCATGAGCGGTGGGCGGTGGGCGGCGGACGGCAGGCGGGGTCCGAGCGGCAGAAGGAGATGGTCGCCGTCGCCCGCCGGGCGGACGCGGCGATGCGTCAGGCGCGCATCCCCGCACCGGCCGATGTGGTCAGCCGCTCCAGTTCCTGCAGGCGTTCGCGCGTCTCCTGGTCCAGCGGCACGTACGTCACGAGCCGCGGACCGGTTCGCGGTCCGAGCCACAGGTTGTTGTGCTCCACGTACAACATGCCCACCTGCGCGTTGCGGATGTACTTCGCCTTCGCGACCTGCCCGCCGACCACCTCGTGACGGGCCCACACCTCCCGGAACTCCGCCGACGCCTCCTCCAGCCGGGCCAGCAGCGTCTTCCACGCGGGCTCCGCCAGGTGCTCGGCCATGGCCGCCCGGAACCTCGCCGCCATGATCCGATGCGTGCTCGGCAGGTCGACCACCGATTCCTGCCACACGGGGTCGGTGAAGGCGAGCCACATGCAGTTGCGCTCCTCCGGCCGCTTGCTGTCCAGGTCGCCGAGCAGACGCCCGTACGTGGCGTTGTACGCGACGATGTCGTACCGGCTGTTCTGGACGCACGCGGGGATGTGGCCCAACTGGTCGATGACGGCCCGTACGGATGGCGTCACGCTGGGGCAGACCGCCGGTTGCACCGGGTCGAGGCTCCCGGCCAACGAGAACAGGTGCTCCCGCTCGCTCACGTCGAGCAGCAGTGCCCGCGCGACCGCGTCCAGCACCTGCCCCGACACCTGGATCTCGCGCGCCTGCTCCAGCCACGTGTACCAGGTCACGCCCACCGACGACAGGTGCGCGACCTCCTCACGGCGGAGCCCGGGCGTCCGCCGGCGCGGCCCGCGCACCAGCCCGACCTGCTCGGGAGTGATCCGCTCACGGCGGGTGCGTAGGAACTCGGCCAGCTCGTGCCGCCGAACATCACTTCCAGGAGCCACAGTGGTCATGATCCCAGCCTGCCGCACCGCTCATCCTGTTGCCAGGTAGTGCCGGTACCTGGATAACGACACTCTGGTACCCGTCTGACGGCCGGGAGATCGTCGGATGGTGACCCAGATCCCTGTACGCAGCAACCCTGTACGCAGCAATCCCGTGCACAGCGACCCCGTGCGCAGCGCTCCCCTCCTCGGTACCGCCGTCCGCGGTACCCCCGACCGCAATGCCTCCGCGCCCCACCTGAGCGGCCTCGGCCTGTTCACGGTGCTCCTCGGTGCGGCCCTGCCCCTGATCGACTTCTTCATCGTCAACGTCGCGCTCCCGTCCATCGAGCACGACCTCGCCGCCGGCCCCGCCCTCCTGGAGCTGGTCGTCGGCGGCTACGGCGTCGCGTACGCCGTCCTGTTGGTCCTCGGCGGGCGCGTCGGCGACAGCCTCGGCCGCCGCCGGCTCTTCCTCCTCGGCATGGCCGCCTTCGGCGTCACCTCGCTGGCCTGCGGCCTCGCCCCGAACGCATGGACCCTCGTCGCCGCCCGCGTGGCCCAAGGCGCGGCCGCCGCCCTCATGCTGCCGCAGGTGCTCGCCACCATCCAGGCCACCACCGAGGGCCCGCGCCGGGCCCGCGCCATGAGCCTGTACGGAGCCACCGGAGGCCTGTCGATGGTCGCCGGGCAGATCCTCGGCGGCGTCCTGGTCGCCGCGGACCTCGCCGGAACCGGCTGGCGCGCGGTGTTCCTGGTCAACGTCCCCGTGGTGCTCCTCGGGTTGATCCTGGCCGTGCGCACGGTCCCCGACACCCGGGCCGGCCGGCCCGCGGCCGTGGACGTGCCCGGCACCCTGCTGCTCGCGCTGTCGCTGATCTCGCTGCTGCTGCCGCTGACCGAGGGGCGGGCAGCGGGCTGGCCGCTGTGGACCTGGATCTCGCTGGGCGTGTTCCCCGTCGCCGCCGTGGCGTTCTACTACACCGAGCGCCGGGCCGACCGTAAGGGCCTCACCCCGCTGGTACCGCCGAGCCTGCTGAGGCTGGAGTCGCTGCGGCGCGGGCTGGTGCTCGTGGTGCCGTTCTCGGTCGGGTTCGGCGGCTTCATGTTCGTCCTCGCCGTGACCCTGCAACAGGGTCTGGACATGGGCCCGGTGGCAGCGGGTCTGGCCCTGGCACCGATGGCCGTGGCCTTCTTCGGGGCCTCGCTGGCCGGGCCGCGCCTGGTCACCCGCTTCGGCAGCCGGATCGTCACCGCCGGAGGCGTCATCCAGGCGGTCGGGCTCGCCCTCCTGCTGGCCACCCTGCGCCATGGCTGGCCGGACCTCGGCCCGGCGGCCCTCGCTCCGGGCATCGCCCTGGCGGGACTGGGCCAGGGCTTCCAACTGCCCGTACTGGTACGCCTGATGCTCTCGGACGTCCCCAACGACCGGGCCGGAGCGGGCAGTGGCGTCATGATCACCGCCCAGCAGTCCGCCGTGGCGCTCGGCGTCGCCACGCTGGGAAGCCTCTTCCTGGCCCTGGTCCCGACGTCCGGCATGCGCGTGGCCGTGTCCGTCGCCCTGCTCGTCCAGCTCGGCCTCATCACGCTGACCGTCCTGCTCAGCCTCCGCCTTCCCCGCATGCGCTGACCGGACGGCAGCGGTACGAGGCACCGGGGCGGCCGGGTGGATACGCCGAGGCGCCCGCGCGCGGTAGGTCGGTCAGAAGGATCGGGATCCATGACCGGGACCTACCGCGCGCGGGCGCCTGGCCCGCCCCCACCGGGGACCGCTGTCGGTCAGCCCGCGGCGAGGAGCGTGAGCGTGTCGATCACGCGGTTCGAGAAGCCCCACTCGTTGTCGTACCAGGCGACCACCTTGACGTGGCGGCCGTCGACACGGGTGAGCTCCGAGTCGAAGATCGACGAAGCCGGGTTGCCCGTGATGTCGGAGGACACCAGCGGGTCCTCGGAGTACTCCAGCACGCCGGCCAGCGGTCCCTGCGCCGCGGCGCGGTAGGCCTCGAGGATCTCCTCGCGCGTCACGTCGCGGGCGACGGTGGTGTTGAGCTCGACGATCGAGCCCACCGGGACCGGCACGCGGATCGAGTCGCCCGACAGCTTGCCGTCGAGCTCCGGCAGCACCAGACCGATCGCCTTCGCGGCGCCCGTCGAGGTCGGCACGATGTTGACACCGGCGGCGCGGGCACGGCGCGGGTCGCGGTGCGGGCCGTCCTGCAGGTTCTGCTCCTGGGTGTAGGCGTGCACCGTGGTCATGAAGCCGTGCTCGATGCCGGCGAGCTCGTGCAGGACGGCGGCCAGCGGAGCCAGCGCGTTGGTCGTGCAGGACGCGTTCGAGACGATCGTGTGCTCGGCCGGGTCGTAGGCGTCGGTGTTGACACCGAACGCGAGCGTGACGTCGGCGCCGTCGGACGGGGCGCTGACCAGAACCTTGCGCGCACCCGCCTTGATGTGGCCACGGGCGGCCTCGGCCGAGGTGAAGCGGCCGGTCGCCTCCAGTACGAGGTCGACATCGAGCTCGGCCCACGGCAGCTGCTCCGGCTCACGCTCGGCGAGCACCGTGATGCGGTGGCCGTCGACGACGAGCACATTCCCCTCGACGGTCACCGGGCGGCCGAGCCGGCCCGACGTGGTGTCGTAGGCGAGCAGCCGGGCGAGGGTCGCGGGCTCCGTCAGGTCGTTGACGGCGACGACCTCGAGGTCGGTGTCGCGCTCGAGGAGCGCGCGCAGCACGTTGCGACCGATGCGGCCGAATCCGTTGATGGCAATGCGAGTCATGAGCGATGTCCCTTTCGTTCGCCATCAGGTTCGCTCTTCGTCACCCTCCGCGACAGCGGCGAGATCGCCATGGTTCGTAAGGATCTCGCCACCGGAGGGAGCGGGCCGACCCTGGGGCGGATGCCCGACCTACGGCGGCCTACTCGCCCTGGGTGAAGGTGCGCCGGTACTCGGTCGGGGTGGTGCCGAGGATGCGGTGGAAGTGCAGCCGCAGATTGGCGCCCGTACCGAGGCCGACGTCGTCGGCGATCTGCTCGACACCGCGCTCCGAGCGCTCCAGCAGCTCACGGGCCACGTCGATCCGCGCCCGCATGACCCACTGCATCGGCGTGTACCCGGTGTCCTCGGCGAAACGCCGCGAGAACGTCCGGGGCGAGACACCCGCCTGCTGGGCCAGCGCCTCCAGGGTCAGTGGTTCGCCCAGGTGGTGCAGCGCCCACTCGCGGGTGGCGGCGAACCGCTCGCCGAGCGGCTCGGGCACGCTGCGCGGCACGTACTGGGCCTGGCCGCCGCTGCGGTAGGGGGCCGCGACCAGCCGGCGGGCCGCGTGGTTCGAGGCGGACACGCCGAGGTCGCGGCGCAGGATGTGCAGACACAGGTCGATGCCCGAGGCGGCGCCGGCGGAGGTGAGCACGCTGCCCTCGTCGACGAACAGGACGTTCTCGTCGAGGTGGATGAGCGGATGTTTCGCGGCGAGGGCCCGGGCGTAGTGCCAGTGGGTCGTCGCACGTTTCCCGTCGAGCAGACCGGTCGCGGCGAGCGCGAACGCGCCCGTCGAGATGGCGGCGAGCCGCGCGCCCCGGTCGTGGGCGGCGATCAGCGCCTCGATGACGGCCGGCGGCGGGTCGTCGCGGTCGGGGAAGCGGTAGCCGGGGACGAAGACGATGTCGGCCCACGCGAGCGCGTCGAGCCCGTGGGTGACGTGGTACGACAGGCCGTCGCCGCCGGTGACCAGGCCGGGAGCCGCACCGCAGACCCGCACCTCGTACGGCATGCTCGCGCGGGTCGTGAACACCTGCGCGGGGATACCGACGTCGAGGGGCTTCGCGCCTTCGAGGACGAGGACGGCTACACGGTGGAGGCGGGAGGGCGACACGGGATTCAGGGTACGGCGGGGGAGAGGACGCCCCCCATCCGGACGCTCCGCGCGAACGGCGAGGCGAGCGTCCGGACGTGTCGTGGGCGTGCCGGGCGGGTCGGGAGCGTACGGTGTCCCGCCCCACCCGGACACGGCCGGCGTCAGAGTCGCCGGGCGATGAGGTCCAGGTCCCCTCGGGTGAACCCGGGGCCGTCGGAGCCGTCCGGGGCGAAGGACTCGATGACCGCCTGGACGACGGGCGCCGCGTCCGTACCGGTCACATCGGTGAACTGCACGTTGTAGAAGATGAGCCGGCCGTCGACGTCCTCGTTGGAGATCTCCAGGACCTCGTCGAGCCAGTCGGTCGCCTTGGCCACGTTGCCCAGCTCGCGCTCCAGTTCCCGCAGACAGCTACGGCCGATGCCCGGCAGCAGCGTCACCGCCAGCGCCGTGGCATCGGCGAAGGTGCGTACGTCGGGCCAGAAGGTGTTGATGGGCCGAGGGCGGGCCGTGTCCGTGAAGTCGAAGAAGGTGAGTGTGTGGCGCACGCACACGTGGTGCACGTTCTCCTGGGCCGCGGTCAGCGTCAGGGTCACCTGCCGCCCGCTCACGTCGGCGCGGACCGTGGCGGTGGCGGCCGGGGCCGCGGAGTCGGCGTACGCCGCGATCGACGGCGCGTTCACGCGGGCCGCGGTGAAGAGGCGCAGGCCCTGCTCGGGCGTCGGGAACGGGGTCATCCCCTTGCGCAGGTTCTGCTTGGTCGTGGAGTCGTACACCCACTGCTCGCGCAGCGGCGGGTAGAGCACCCGCCCACCGCGTTCGACGCGTTCGGCGGCGAGGTGCGCGGTCTGCAGGTGCCGGTGCAGGGTGGTCCACAGCGCGGCGTCGTACACACCGCGTCCGTCGTCCGCCTCCGCGGCGAGCAACCAGGCCGTCTCCAGGTCCTTGAGCGCGAGCGACACGGCGTCCATCCGCCGCGTGCCCGGCCCTCCCGGTACCGCTTCCGTGTCGGGGTCGAAGTTCATGCCCGGATCGTTGGCCGGGCTCTGCGGACCGAGCGACACCATCAGCGGCAGGTTCCACAGCAGGCGGTGCGGGTTGGGGCTGCCGTTGTGCCCCGCCATGGCCACGGCCTCGGCGACGCTCTCGCCGGCCACCGACCAGCACAGACTCCAGAACGCCCGCGCCGCTCCCTGGACCTGCGAGACCTTCGAGTTCCAGGCCGGGGTGAGCTGCTCGGCGATCGAACTGAGGCGCTCCTTGGAGATCTTGTGGTGCAGTGCCCCGGCTTTCCACTCGGTGGGTAACGCGTAGGCCGCTTTGCCGTCGTTCAGCGGCTTGACCGCCCACTTGGTCTTGTCCGGGACCTCTCGGCCACTGCTCGGTGGTGGCGCCGGCCTGCCGGCCACCGGAGACGTCGTCATGGCACTCCCTTCACGGCCCACCGAGCGCGGGCCGGGCCCATCTTCGAGTCCTCGAGGAGCGGCCGTCCACCGGTTCCGGTGCATTGGGGAGGGTGGGACGACAGGCACCGCAAGAGCCGCCGCAACCACCCCGTGGACCTCATCCGCCCCGCCCCGCGAGGCCCGTCCGACGCCTTGCCGAAGCCCGGGAAAACGGCGGGCCACGACAGGCCGCCGCCCGTTACGATCGGCCCTTCACCCGATCATGGCGGTCCCACGGAGGCACCGATGACACTCGCCCCTGCGCGGACACCCGCCCACCCCGAACGGCTGGAGCAAGGACATCCGTTCCGCCAGTGGAAGACCTGGCGCATACCCGGCACCGAACTGACCCTCACCGGGTACTCCCGCGCCAACGACAAGACGTTCTTCCACATCCCCGAACTGCGCTGCGCGCTCGACGCCGGACTGACGGAAGGCCGTCAGCCGGAAACCGTCTTCCTCACCCACACCCACCACGACCATTCCAAAGACCTCGACCACCTCGCGGCCAGGCCCGACGGGGTCGACATCCACCTGCCGTCCGCGGCCCTGCCGTACGTGGAGACCTTTCTGCGGGCCTCCGCCGAACTGAACCACGGCGCCGCCTACGATCCGGCCCTCGCCGCGGGCTGTCGGCTCCACGGGGTGCGCGGCGGAGACGAGTTCAGCTTCGGACGTCGCGGCCACCACGTACGGGTGGTGGAGTGCGCGCACAAGGTGCCGTGCGTGGGATACGCGTTCTCCGAACGCCGCAAGGCGCTGCTGCCCGAGTACGAGGAACTGCGGCACACCCTCGCCGAACAGGGCCGGGGCGCGGAGTTCGGCCGCGTCCTGGCGCAGCGCCGCAAGGACGGCGTCGAGGTGGAACGAGAGGTACGCAAGCCGCTGTTCGCCTTCCTCGGCGACACCCACGTGAGCGTCTTCGAGGACAACCCGTGGCTCTTCGCGTACCCGGTGATCATCACCGAGTGCACCTATCTCGACGACGCCGAACTCGAACGGGCCGACCGGGTCGGACACACCGTATGGAGCCGGTTGAAGCCCGTCGTCGAGGCCCACCCGGACACGCTCTTCGTCCTCACCCACTTCAGCCTGCGCCACTCGGACCAGGACGTCCTGGACTTCTTCCGCGACGAGCGGCCCGACAACGTACTGCTGTGGGCGCACCCGGACAGCCGACTGCCCGAGCAGCACCAGCACGGGTGACGGCCGCCGCAGGCCGCCGCACCTGAGGCCCGGGGGTCAGGAACCCGCCAGGGCGTCCCGCAACCGGCGCGCCTGCTTCAGCAGTTGGGAGGACCCCGGCCGCCGGGCGAGCGCCGTCACCTCGGGCAGCTCACCCCGCGCACCCGACAACCGGGCGGAGTCCGCGGCGACGGCCAGCAGCGCCCCGTGCAGCTGAGGCCGGGTACGGGCCAGCAGGCCCGGGAGGGCGGTGGCCAGGACCGCCCACACCGCCCCGGCACCCTCGGGTAGGGCGACGGTCGCCCGCAGCGACTCCGTCAGCAGGGGCACCTTGAGGGTGCCCAGCTCCACGAGTTCGGTCAGCTCCCGCCCCAGCAGTTCGCCGTCGAGGCGGTCCCGCGAGGCCAGTGCCGCCAGCGCGCGCCCGGCGGCCTCCCGGTCGGGCTCGGGCAGGGAGGCGAGTCCGTACGCGACGGCCAGATGCACGGCGGGCCCGGCCGGACCGTCGGCCGCGGCGAGCGCCTCCAGGAAGGTGGGGGAGCCCCTGCCGTCCTGGTCGGCAGCCGACGCGACACCCGTCAGCAGCCGGGCCGCGGCTATCTCGGGGTGCCAGGGCAGGGTCGCGACCGTATGGGCGTCCCGGAAGTCCGGCAGGGTCCAGTGGGGACAGGAGATCTGCGGCTCGAACACGCGGAACAGTGACCAGAACTGCCGGGGGAACGCGCCGCGACCTTCGATGGCCTCGTGCCCCACCAGGATCCGGCGTCCGATCCGCGCTCCCCGGCGCTTGCTGGGAGCCTCGGCCTCACCCGCTTCGCGCTCCCGCCGCCAGGCCGGCTGGGGCAGACCACCCTGTCGAAGCCAGGCGGCCAGCCGGATCCCTTCCGCCGATTCCAGGCTCTCCGCGGCCCGCACCACTTCGGGGCCGATCAGGCCGCCGCAGCGCAGCAAGGCCTGTCCCAGGTCCGCCGGTCCGGGCCGGATACCGAGGCGTTCGTACTCGGCCAGGCGCTCGACCAGTGCGTACGCCTCCACCGCGCCGGTCGGCCCGTTCGGTACGGAGAGCAGGAACGGTATGTGATCACCGGCCCGCAACCGGGCCGCGACCTCGCCGGCGCGCGCGCCCGCTACATAGCCCGGTGCCTCGTGCTGACACAGTTCGAGCCAGCCGGTCCCGGAGTTCTCCCAGGACTCCTCCGCCCGCACCGGACCGACCGCCGCACCGACGATCGCCGCCAGGCACCGCACCTTCGCGTGCGGCATCACCGTGAACGCGCGGGGGACGGGGCCCAGCGCGGCGGTCAGTGCCTCACGGTCCCGGAAACTGTGGCTCACCACGGCGTTGAGCAGCCGTTCGAACGCCACCACGCCGGGGTCGCGGCGACCCGCGAGCACGGTCGCGACCTCGTCGGCGAGCGCCCCGAGCGACGGTACGGTGAATTCCCCCTCGATCATGTGATGCAGGCTAGCCGCCGCCACTGACAACGCCGCCCGGGGCGTGATGACGTCAGAGCGGATCACCGAGGGGCCCGTACTCCGCCTCCAGGTTCCTGGCCCAGTGCGCGGCGAAGTCGGGTCGGGTGCCGTCGACGTCCGTGAACCCGTACTCCTTGTACAGATCCCAGGTGGCCAGCGCCCGGCCGGTCCTGGCCAGGACGTCCGGGTCGGCCGCCAGGGCCACGACCGCCCGCCCCAGATAAGCCGGAGTCTCGGAATGGGCGAAATTCGGGTCCGCGGCGGCGCCGTCACGCCAGTTGGCCTCGGTGACGCCGAAATGCTCCAGCATCGCCTCCGAGCGCAGGAACCCCGGCGTCAGGGAGACGGCCGCGACACCGTGCGGCCGCAGCTCGGCCGCCTGCCCGACGGCCAGCCGGATCACCGCCGATTTCGCCATGTCGTAGAAGAAGGAGCCGCGGTAGCGGGCGGTGTTGCCGTCGGTGACCTCCACGACCAGGCCGCTCCCGCGGGCGACCATGAGCGGCAGCGCGTACCGGCTGGTGATCACATGGGTCTCCACCGCCCGACGCAGGAGGCGCAGGCCTCGGTCCAGGTCCTGTTCCCACAGCGGGTGTTCCCAGTCGGTGAGCGCGTCGCCACCCCAGACGGAGTTGACCAGGACGTCGAGCCGGCCGTCCTGCTCGGCGGCGATCCGCGCCACCAGGTCCCGGACCTGCTCAGGGTCGCTGTGGTCGGTGCGGACCGGGATGCCCAGGCCTCCGGCGGCGGTGATCCTCTCGGCCGTTTCCTCGATGGTCTCGGGGCGGTCGAGGTCGGAGCGCTGTGTTCCGCTGCTGCGGCCGGTCACGTAGACCGTCGCGCCGGCGGCTCCGAGCTCGATGGCGATGCCCCGCCCGCCGCCTCGGGTGCCGCCTGCGACCAGTGCGACCTTGCCGGCGAGCTGTCCCGTCTTCGTCGTCATCTCTTCTCCAGGTCTTCCTGCGGGTTCACGTGGTAGGGGTGGTCGTGGCGCCGGCGGTGGCGGTGTACGGGGCCAGTACGACGTCGAGTGCGTGCCGGACACGACGGACGAGGGTGTCCTGCCGGTCGAGCGCCCAGCTGAGCCCGGTACCCGAGGTGACGGCCTGCACGGTCGCGGTGAGCGTGTCGACTTCCGTCGTGGCACGGAGCTCGCCCGTGGAAACGGCCTCCGCCAGCAGCGCGCGGACCGCCCGGCGCTGGGCCTCGTGCACGGCGAGGGCCCGCTCGTGCAGTTCGGGGTCCGTGAGATCCATGCAGAGGAACGCCAGATGATGGGCGAAGGTCTCCGGAGAGACCATCGGAGCCATCCACTCCGCGAGGAGGGCGGCCAAGGCTGCGAGCGCCGATTCCTGCTCTCCGCGGATCCGGTCGGACAGCGTGTCCGCGTCCTGCACGGACCGGTCGGCCAGGGCCAGGATCAGGCCGCGCTTGGAGCCGAACCGCTGCATGAGCGTGCCCGGCACCAGCCCTACCTCGCGCGCCACCGCCGCCAGGGTCAGCCCGGACGGCCCCAGCCGCCCCATCACCCGCGCCGCCGCTCGCAGGATCACCACGTCTTCCACCCCGCGGGGACGTCCGGCCACGGTCACTCCTCTTTAATAAATGCACGTGCATGTATTAAAGCACGCAGGGCCCGCTGGGTAACGTTGGCCCATGATCGATATGCCGTCACGGGTGGAACTGCACCCGCTCACCCTTTCCGACCGGGACGAATTCTGCACGCTCGTCCGGGCCAGCTCCGCGCTGTACGGGTCGCGGATGCAGCTCCCCGCGACCGCGGACGAGTTCCAGGCCTGGATGCGCCGCTTCGACGACGGAACCAACCGGGGCTTCCTGGTCCGGGTCCGGGAGACCGGCACGGCCGCCGGCATGGTCAACATCAACTCCATCATCCGGGGCCGCTACCAGGGCGCGTCCCTCGGCTACGCGGCCTTCGCCCCGTCCGCGGGCCGTGGCTATATGACCGAAGGCGTCGCCGCCGTGGTGCGGCACGCCTTCACCGACCTGCGGCTCCACCGGCTGGAGGCCAACATCCAGCCGGGCAACGAAGCCTCCCTGGCCCTGGTCCGGCGGTTGGGCTTCCGCTACGAGGGCCTCTCGCCCGCCTACCTCTACATCGGCGGAGACTGGCGCGACCACGAACGCTGGGCCATCAGCGCCCCGAGCCCCTGGACGCCCGATCCGACCCTGCCCGAGATCTGAGCCGCACGGCGCCGACGCCGCCGGGGAGACGCGTCACGGCGAGCCGGCCAACAGCCGGCGCTGGTGGTCGCGCGCCGGTTCGTCGTAGTACTTGTCCGACCAGTGTCCGGCGGTGAGCGGCACCGGTGCTTCGACACCCGTCTCGGGGCCGGGCGTCGGCTGGTGCGCGGCCAGGCGGAGCGAGTCCCGGAAGCGATGGTGGTTGAACAGGCGGGAGAACTCGGTGAAGTAGATCTCCGCGAGCCCGTGGTCGCCCCTTATCACCAGCATGTTCTCGTCGTTCTTGTTCGCGGAGGGATTGCTGAAGTTGGCCGAGCCGGTGACCACGACCGGATCGTCGCCGAGCGGGTCGATCAGCAGGTACTTCGTGTGCAGGTACTCGATGTTCTCGGAGAACGGGTTGTCGTGCTCGGCGGCCCAGCCCGCCATGCCGCCCTCCTCGACGAGGCCGCAGGCCACCAGCTCGGTCTCGGGATCGGTGACCAGGCTCCGGTGCGCGTCGGCGATGCCGGCGTTCTCGAACAGCAGCCAACGCAGCGCCGAGTGGTCGCCGGGGAGCTGGTCGGCGAACCGGGGGTCGAAGTTGAACGGGAACGTGATGCACACCAGGTCCCGGGCCGATCCGAACAGCTCGGCCCAGCGGTCCTGGGCCGTGGTGTGCGTGTGCGGGCTGAACACGACCGATATGCCCGCGGGCCAAGGGTCGGGCAGCGGGCTGTGGGCGTCCACCCAGTTGTTGAGGGTGCCGGGGGTCGGGTCCGCGACGAGCTGGGCCCAGTAGTCGAGGTACTGCCGTGCGACAGAGGCGTCGGTGACGGTGTGTCCGACATTGGACTGGCCGAAGATCCCGTTCTCGGTGATGTTGGTCGACCCGGTCCAGACGGCCCGGGGCACACCCTCGTGGCTCGCGACCACGAACTTGTTGTGCGGGATCGTGGCCCGCGTGCGCCAGGACACGACCAGGTCGTCGATACCTGCGGCGGCCACCGCTTCGCGGTTGTGCGGGTGGTCGAACACGACGAGTCCGACGTCCACGCCCGTGTCGGCGGCCACGCGGAAGGCGTTGAGCACGGGCAGGTACTCGAACTCGTACAGCGCCGCCCGCAGCTGCCCACGGTCGCCGTCGGCCCTGCCGATGAAGGCGAGCAACGCCTCCTCCAAACCGCGCGAAAGCCAGCGCCAGGCCTCCCGGTTGGGTACGTCGCGCGGGTGGCGGTTCTCGAAGCGCTCGGCGTAGGCCTGCGAGGCGTACACACCACGGTTGAACCAGACACCGTGCACGCCCGGCTCCTCGGTGCGCACCCGTAGCTCGACCGTCGAGACCGGGGTGAGTTCCTCCCCCGGGGTTCCGGTCATGGTGTGCACGCGGTAGGTGTACGTCCGCCCCGGCTGGGCGCGGTAGTCGGCCCAGGTGAAGGTCTGGAACGGGTTCCAGTTGGACCCCCACCGGCGCCTCGCCTGCGGAAAGCGGAGGCGGTTGTCGAGCCAGCGATGCCGGCCTTCGGCATGGTCGAACCGCTCGACTCCAAAACCGAGTACGTCGCCCATGGCGGCACGATCGTGGTCGAACCCCAGGACCACCACATGGGTCCCGGCGATGGCTTGTACGCGCAATGGCCCGGAACTGCTCTGCACTCTCATGCCTATGCCTCCCGGTCCCCGGGACGTCAAGACCAGCGTCACCCCGGGCCGGGTCGAGCGCACTCCGACGAGGCCGGGCTCCTCCGCGCTCCCTCTCGCCCCTCTCACGGCTCAGCTCCACCGGGCCGGTGGCGCGGCCCCGGGCGGTCGGACGAGGACCCCGCCCGGGGCTGGGACACCTGACCGGCGGCTTCCGCCAGGCCGGGGGCGCCGGAGGACGGCGAGCAGCGCCGGGACCCGCTCCGGATACGGGTCCGGGCTCAGGCCAGGGGCGCGGCCGGGGCGAGTGCGCCCAGGGCGTTGATGGCGGTGTCCCAGGGGAAGTGGATCGGGGCGTCGGGGTCGGCGGGGTCCGGGGTGTATCCGGTTTCGCCGTGGAGGAGCTCGACTCCGGCGTTACGCAGTGTGCTCAGGGATACGTCGAACTGGGGGTGCGCGGCCAGCGCGGTGTTGGTGCAGGGCATCGCTATGACGGGGGTGCGCTTGCCGGTCGCCTCGGCGGCGAGGCCGACGACGAGGTTGTCGGTCAGGCCGAGGGCCCACGCGTTGATGGTGTTGAAGGTGGCAGGGGCGAAGAGGACGGCGTCGGCCGCCGGCCATACGTCCGGCTGGCCCGGGAGCTTGTACTGCCAGCGCACGGGATGGCCGGTCAGAGCGGCGAGTCCGTCAAGGCTTTCGGAGAGCCAGTGTGCGGCGGTGGGGGTGAGGCCGAGGCATACGTCCCAGCCGCGGGCCTGGGCGTCCTCGATGACCCGGGCGACGTCGAAGACGGGCGGGGCGGCGGAGCAGAGCAGGTGGAGAGTCTTCGTGGTCATGCCGCAATATGATCACATGCTTCGAGCTTGATCACGTTTTCCGGATCGGGGCAGTTTCCGAGGGCTCGGAACCGACGGCGCCGGAGCGTGCGGACGTTCCCGACAGCCGTCCGCGCCGGCACCGGGCCGACGGTTCAGTCCGTGAGCTCGGCCGCCAGTCGGCGTGCCCGGTCCAGCCAGGCCGCGCGCTCCTCGTCGGAGGAGTCCGTGACCGTCCGGAAGGCGGTCCGTCGCACGTCGGTGATGCCCGCATAGGGGAGGACGCATGCCGCCCAGATCCGTTGCAGCGGGTCGCCGAACTCCGCCTCCTCCCGGGCGAGAGGAGTGTCGGACGTGTTCAGGACGAGCGCCCGGTCGGCCTTCAGGAGCGGTGCGGGCTCGCCGTCCGCCGTACCCAGCTTGTAGGCGACGCCCGGCGCGAGTACGCGCTGTACCCAGCCCGTCAGAACGGCGGGCGGCATCCCCCACCAGTTGGGATGGACGAACACCAGGGCGTCGAGGGTGGCCAACTCCCTCTGGTGCAGCGCCACCTGCGGATCGCGAGCGCCCGGCGCCACCTCGACCGTGCCGGTCTCCTCGGCGGACAGCGACGACGGGAAATTCTCGGCGCACAGGTCGTGCGCGACCACCTGGCACCCCCGGGCGCGCAGCTCTTCCACAACGGCGTCGAACACGGCGTGGTTGAAACTCCCCGGCCGCGGGTGTGCGAGGTACACCCCGATCTGCATGTGCGTCCCCCAGTCGATACGAGCCTTCGTCGCCGCCTGTCCGAGGCGCCGGCCGACTCACTCCCGTCCTCATTCTCGTTCCCGCTCGGCGGCCACCGAGCACCGGGGCCGGGTTGCGCGGCCCCGGCGGCGGTCCACGCCACTGCGCGTGCGCGCCCCGCCCGGATGGGGGAAGCTGGATTCAGCCGCACCGCCGACAGCGGGACAGAAGGGCGAGGAGGCCTCGTGGAAACCTCAGAAGACGGCCGGCTCATTCGCGCACCCCGGTCCTGGTTCAAGGCCCGGGTGCGGACCGCCACCATTCTGTGCGCGGCGGCGGCTCTTGCCGCGGCCGCCGTCCCGGCCTCCGCGCAGAGCCCCCGGGCCGTGACGGCTCCGGCGGAGCCCCTCGTGGTCGTCGACTGCTTCTCGCAGTCCCAGGTACGCCCCGAGGAGTACTTGCTGGCCTGCGGAGACGGCAACAACCGCCTCGTCGGGCTGAAGTGGGACACGTGGGGTCCGAAGACCGCGACGGCCAAGGGCACCGACATGGTGAACGACTGTGTCCCCTACTGTGCCGCGGGCCGCTTCCGGTCCTACCCGGTGACGGTGACCCTCAGCGGTCCCGAGCCCTGGCCGGGCCACCCGGACGTGCAGCGCTTCACCACGATCCGGCTCCTGTACACGGACACCGCACCGGCCCCGGTCGCGAAGGACGTCACGTACAAGCTCGTGTACTGACCTTGCGCGCCGGCTCGTTCCGACCTTGCACGCTGACCGGCTCGACCGGTCAGCGTGCCTGATCCTGATCCGGGTCGGGGTCCGTGGCCAGACGGGCGTGGCATTCGACGTCGTAGCGGATGCCGTCGTAAGCGAGCTTCTGGCGCTGCAGCCCTTCCACGGAGAAGCCCGCGGCGTGAGCCACCCGGCATGATCCGGGGTTGTTCACCCGGTGCCCCAGCTCCAGCCGGTACAGTTCGGCCTCCTCGAACGCCCAGCGCGCGAGAACCCGGCAGGCATGAGAAGCTACGCCCCGCCCCCGTGCCGCAGCCGTCGTCCAGTAGGAGACCCAGCCGACGGAGTGCCGCCGGTTCACCGCGCCGACCGACACCTGTCCGAGCACCGCGTCGGCGCCGTCGACGACGACGAAGGCGAAGGCGGAGCCGGACTCCCACTCGTCGGCACGCTCCGCGATCCACCGCTGCGCGTCTTCCGACGAACCGATGGGCCGGCTGGTCTGCTCACGCATGAGGGGATCCGCGAACGCCGCCGCCACCGCGGCCGCATCGCGCGGGGCCCATCTACGCAGCACCAAACCCGAGGAAACCTCGACACGTTCACGCATGCCGCGAGTCTTCCTCGCCGTCAACAGTCCTGTCATCCCGATTCTCGGGCCGCCGGGCCCGATGGACGTACGCGTATGCGGGTGAGCTCTTCGGCTATGTCGCGTCTCGCGTCCCTGGATTTGACTGGGGTCATGACCAAGACGACGAAGAACGAGAACGAGTACAAGGACCAGGGCGACATGACCGCTCACCACGCTGACGCGGGCGGTCTCACCCTGGTGATCGGGGGAACCGGCAAGACCGGCCGCAAGGTCGCCGAGCGACTCACGGCCCAGGGCCGCCGAGTCAGGGTCGGATCCCGCAGCGGTGAGCCGCCTTTCGACTGGAACGATCCGACGACCTGGCTCCCCGCGCTCGCAGGCGTCGACCGGGTGTACGTGACCTACTACCCCGATCTCGCCTTCCCCGGGGCGTCCGCCCAGGTGGCGGCCTTCGCGGAGGTGGCGGTGGCGGCCGGGGCGCGCCGCCTGGTGCTGCTGTCGGGGCGGGGCGAGGAGGCGGCGCGTACGAGTGAGGAGGGGCTGAAAGCGTCCGGCGCGGACTGGACGATCGTCCGGTCGAGTTGGTTCAACCAGAACTTCGACCAGAGCTTCTTCCTCGACTCCGTCCGGTCGGGCGAGATCGTGCTGCCGACGGCGGACGCGGTCGAGGCGTTCGTGGACACCGGAGACATCGCCGACGTGGTGGTGGCCGCGCTCACCGATGACCGGCACATCGGGAAGACGTACGAGCTGTCGGGGCCGCGCCTGCTCAGCTTCGACGACGTGGCCGCCGAGCTCTCGAAGGTGACAGGCCGTGAGATCGCCTATGCTCCGATCCCGATGGAGGACTATCGTGCGGTGCTGCGTGAGAACGGGCTGCCGGAGGACTTCGCCGAACTGTTCACCCTGATCCTGGACGGGCGCAACGCGCACCTCGTCAACGGGGTCGAGGAGGTACTGGGGCGGCCGCCCCGTGATTTCTCGGATTTCGCCCGGGAGGCGGCGGCCACCGGCGTCTGGGACCTGGGGGCTGTCTGATGCAGACCCGCCGCGCCTGGGACCGTGCCGGGGTGTTGTCGCGTCGTGGGGAGGATGTGCGTATGGACATGCTGGCCGGTCTCCTTGCGGGCCCCAGGCCAGGGGCGCGTTTCTGCAGAAGTCGGTGCTGAACCCTCCCTGGTCGATGCGGATCGAGGACCGTGCCCCGCTGTCGGTGGTGACCATGGTGCAGGGCTCGGCCTGGCTGCTGCCCGACGACCCGGACGCCGAGCCGGTACGGATCGACCCCGGGGACGTGGCACTCGTACGGGGGCCCGCCCCGTACACGGTCTCCGACCTGCCGGACACCCCCGTCCAGATCACGGTGGGGCCGGACCAGCGGTGCAGTACGCCGGAGGGAGTGGACGTCTCGGATTCGATGGCGCTCGGTGTACGGACCTGGGGCGCCTCCCGCCCCGACGCCGGGGCTGCGGTGATGCTGAGCGGTACGTACCAGGCGCCCGGCGAGGTCGGCGGCCGGCTGCTCAGCGCGCTGCCCACGATCCTGGTGCGGCCGGCCGGGACCGCCGACTCCACCCTGATCACCCTCCTCGCCTCGGAGATCTCCCGTGAGGAGCCGGGCCAGGAGGTGGTCCTGGACCGGCTGTTGGACCTGCTGCTGATCGGGGTGTTGCGGGCGTGGCTCGCGGCCCCCGGGTCCGGCACCCCGGGCTGGTTCCGGGCACAGGGCGATCCGGTGGTCGGGCCGGCGCTACGGCTGCTGCACGAGAGCCCGGCGCACGGGTGGACCGTGGAGGAACTGGCCGTCAAGGTCGGGGTCTCCCGGGCGTCGCTGGCGCGCCGATTCACGGAGCTCGTCGGCGAACCGCCGGTCGGCTATTTGACGGGCTGGCGCCTGGCGCTGGCGGCCGATCACCTGCGTGAACCGGACGCCACGGTCGAGAAGGTGGCCCGCAAGGTGGGCTACAGCAGTGCCTTCGCCCTGTCCGCGGCCTTCAAGCGGGTCCGGGGTGTCAGCCCACGGGAGTTCCGCGCGGGGGTGGCGGCGCAGGACGCGGCGCCGGCGCAGGCACCGCGGGGCACGGTCGTGCTCGGCCGGGCCGTTTCCTGAGTCAGGATCGGCGGGAGACGCCCCGTGCCGAGGGGTCGGGCTCAGGGATCAGGGTTTCGGTAGCTCGGTAGCTCGGTAGCTCGGTCTGGGGAGTTCAGGAGCCCAGGGGCTCAACGCGGTCCGGGGTGAGGGAGAGCCGCGCCACGCGCTGGTCGCCGCTGAGTTCGCCGGTGGGGCGGAAGCCGAGGCCGAGGTAGAAGGGCTCCGGGTTGTTCGCGCCGGTGTTCCAGCTGACGTACGCGTCGTGGATGCCACGGATCCGAATCTCCTCGACGGCCGCCCCGACCGCGAAGCGGCCGTAGCCCTTGCCCTGGTGGCGGGCGTCGATGTTGAGACGCCAGATGCCGCTGCGGCGGTCGTCGGGGTCTACGGCCGGGTTCCAGAGGATGTCGTGGAAGGCCATGACGAAGCCGACGATCTCGTCGCCGTCGACGATGGCGCGGGGCCAGGCCGTCGTGGTGTGCAGGTACGCCTCGGCGAGCGACTTCACCACGGGGGAGACCAGGTGGGCCTGGTCGGGGCGGACCTGTATCGCGCACACCGCGTCGAAGGTCTCGGCGGTGACGGGTTCCAGGCGCAGTGGGGCCGGTGCGGGGGTGTTCGAAGCTGGCATGTGTCCAGCGTATCGCCGGCCCCGACACCCCCTCGTCGGGTTCGCAGCAGGCAGCGGGGCGGCCGTGGCTAAAGATTCACCCAAGGGGTCACCGAAACCCGGCGGAAGATCGAACAGGTGATGTCACGATCGGTCGTTCGCGCTCACAGCGCGTCGCACCGCACTGCATCGCATCGTGCTGTATTGACTGTTGGAAGAGGACGAGAGTCGAATGACCATCAACCCGACGCCGCACGTTCCGAACCCGCCGCCGCCCTCGTCGGCAGCCGCGGGTGGGTCGCGGAGCGGCCGGCTCGCCGCCATCCTGATCACCCTGTCCACCGTACTGGTGGGTCTGATGGCCGGACTGTTCTTCGCCTTCGACGTTTCGGTGATGCCGGGGCTGGCGGCCGGTGACGAGCGGACGTACGTCACCGCGATGCGTGCCTTCAACAAGGCCATCGACGGCAATCCGCTCTTCGGCTCGGTGTTCCTGCTCGCCCTGGTCGTGGCCGCAGCCTCGGCGGTCGTGGAATACCGCGCCGGCCGACGCACCACCGCCCTGTGGGTGGGGGCGGCCGCGGTCGCGTACCTCGTCGTCCTCGTGATCACCTTCGCCGTGAACATCCCGCTCAACAACGAGCTCGCCGACGCGGGTGCCGTCGAGCAGATGAAGGACTTCTCGATCGTCGAGCGGTTCAAGTCGACCTGGGTCAGCACGAACATCCTCCGCACCCTGCTCTGCACCGTCGCCCTCACCGCGCTCGCCCGCGCCACGCTGCTCCATGGTCGCGCCACGGCCGCGCCACGCGCTGAGCGCTCGCCACGCGCGGACGCCTGAGAAGCGTGCCCGCCTCCGCCGCGGCGGTGCCGGGCAGCCGAGCGGGCGTCCGCCGGGAGTCGCCTCGCCGGTCAGCCGGCGTGGGAGGCGATGATCCGCGCACACTCCAGCGATTCGGTGCGCGTGGTGTTCACCTCGATGTCGTAGCTCACCCCCCGGTGCACGGAGTCCGCCTGCGCAGCCGCCATGCCCCTCGCCCGATCCCCGCGCGCGATCTCACGGCCCGCGGCCACCGCACTGTCGCACCGCACGCCCACCCACAGGACCGGCACGTCGCCCAGGGCCTCGCGCCACCGCCGCTGGGACGACGCCCCACCGAGGAACACGTCGTCGATGATGATCCGTGCTCCCGCACGGGCCATCGTCACGATCCCCTGCGTCCAGGCCGCCTCCAACGCCCGGAAGGTCGCCCCGACACTCACCGCGCCGTCCGCCGTGATCTCGATCCCCTCCTCCGCCTCCCGCATCGCGGCGGGCAACGCGTCGACGAAGGCATCGCACCCGAACGCCAGCCACGGATCCGGCAGCACGGACTGCAGGCACCGTACGATCCCGGACTTCCCCGAGCTGGAACCACCGTTGAGAATGATCATCTGAGTCACCGGGCCACCGTAGAACCTTCCCGTCCGGCGGGGAACGGGTTTGCGTGGACACCACAGGCCCGAGGGAAAACCGGGTGCGGCTGTCCGCAGGGCCTTGGGATCATGCGGGAATGGTCCACCGACTCGACCCCCTGATCCTCCGGCACACCCTCCGCATCCCCCACCCCACGGGACCCGTCGGGGAGGGCACCGTCGCGGCGCGGCAGTTCGACGCCGCCCTGATGTCCGTCGGTTTCAAGCTCTCGGCACAGCTGCTCGAACATCTGTCAGGACTGTCCGAGGGCGCCGTCGTCGACACCGCCGCACGGACGCTGGACACCGTCCGTGAGATGGTCGGCGACCACGTTCAGCACAACGCCTACTTCATCGACTTCCCGGCCGACGTGCCCGACACCTTCGACTTCTGGATGGAGTGCATAGCCGGGGCGCTCACGGACGACAGCACGCGCGAGAGCACGTTGGAGCAGCTCGGTACCGGTGTGGTGAACCTGCTCACCCTCCCCTCGTACGGGAACTACCGGCACACGTACGCCGAGATGCTGACCCACCACGACGAGCTGATCGCGGCGGCGGGCGACCGCATGACGGTCCTGCATCTCGGCGGCGCCGTCGACGACGAACTGATCTCGCTGTACCTGGCGTTGGCCGGCAGCACCACTCCGCTCGGCGAGGACGGACTGCGCGACCTGAAGGAGCTCGCCGGCCACTGCGCCGAGGGACCGCAGCCCGAGCAGATCCCCGTACGGGAGAACAGGGCCGTGGTCAACGAGGCTCGGCTGAAGGCCGGTTCGGTGCTGTTGCTGGACACGGTCACCGATGTGCTCCGGCTCGCCTGCGCCCTCGCGGGCGGGGACGTGGCCCTCCAGGAGCCGACGCGGCTGCGGGGCATCTCCCGTGCCACGCGCCGAGCGCTGCTCGCGGGCCTCGACGCGGTCGTCGGCGCGGCGCCCGCCAAGCTCGCCGACGTGCACGCGCACCGCGAGATGTGGAAGCGGCTCGGCGAGCGGCTGCACCCGCACGAGTACCCGCAGTGGCCGCACGCGGCGGACGTGTTCGCCGTCGCCCGCGGCGAGAAGACGGCGCGTACCTTCGACAGCCGGGTCGAGGAGCTGCACGCCCAGCTCGACACCACCGGCGCGGCCGAACTGCTGAAGGCCGCGCCCGGCAAGCTGTTCCGGTCCCTGGACCGGCTGCTCCGCTCCGCCTTCACGCAGGACGAGCGCGACGCGGTCGCGGCCGCCGCCGAGCAGGTCGCCCCCGACGTCTCCGGTCGCGTCCTGCTGTCCGTACGCCAGCACCTGCACAACCGCGCGGAGGCGACCGGCGAACAGCGGGTGTTCGTCAACCGCTCCGGCCGGGCCTGGGTCACCGAAGACGCCCGCCCGCCGGTGTACGCGCCCGAGTGCAAGAGGATGATCTCCGCGATCGACGCGGAACTGCGCCGCCGGGTGCCCGCCGCGGATCACCTGCTGATCGACCCGGACGTCCTGGACGTGGCCCTGCCGCTCAGCGGCAAGGCGACCACGTCCGGGCTCGGTGTGCTGCCGCGCGGCTCGGTCACGTCGGTCGACGGTGAACTGCTGCGCTTCTTCGTGTACTGGAAGCAGACCGAGCGCAGCACCGACTACGACCTGTCCGCGGCACTGCTGGCCCCCGACTACTCGACCATCTCCTGGCTGTCGTACACCAACCTCCTCGACATCGGCGGCAAGCACTCCGGTGACATCACGAACGCGCCCGACGGTGCCTCGGAGTTCATCGACCTACGCCTGGACGCGGTGCGCGGCACCTGCATCGTCCCGCAGGTGAACATCTTCTCCGGAGAAGGCTTCGAAGAGGTCGAGGAGTCCTTCTTCGGGTTCATGCTGCGGGGGGCCGAGCAGCAGGGACGACCGTTCGAGCCGCGCACGGTGCGCATGAAGTCGGATCTGCGCGGCCCGGGCCGGATCGCACTGCCGCTGGCGTTCCTGCGTGGGGACGACGGCCGGTGGCGCGCCAAGTGGCTGCACCTGTACCTGACGGGATCTCCGTCGTACAACACGGTCGAAGGCAACCAGGTGACGGTCGCGGCGCTGATGCGGGCCATCGTCGAGCGCGAGCAACTCACCGTCCGCCACCTGGTCGAGCTGATGACCGGCAGCTCCACGACCGTGACGGTGTGGGACGGCAGGACGGTCCCGGCGGGACCCGTCACCTACATCGGTCTGGAGCGGCCCGAGAAGCTGCACCCGCGCTCGCGGATCGTCACCCCCGAAAACCTGCGTGACCTGATCCCCGCGTGACTGTTAACGTAGCCGTGGCGAGGCCATGAAGGGGCTTCCTTCTCAACACTCCTGAAATAGCCTCTTCGCTTTCCTCGCCACCGACTTGAGGCCTCCGGGCGTCTCCGCATCACGCGGGACGTCCGGGGGCCTTTTCGTGTGGCCCGGCCGTGCGGTCATACTGCTGTGGTCTCTCCTCCTGCCCGCTGTACTACCTCCACGTGGACGAGCGGGACACCGCGGTCACCCTCGGCTCCGAGACCCCGCAGCTACCGGACCACCCCGAGCCGGGGTGGGAGGAGAAGCGGTACAACACGCTGCGTTTCTTCGTCACGTTCACCTGAGTGGACGAGCTGCGCATCACGGACGGGCATCGCGGCGGAGTAGCCGGACCGGCGCGACCGCACCGTACGTGTCGTCGTGACCGACGCCGGTCGGCAGCTGGTCGCGGTGACCGGCGACAACCGCTCCATCGCCTTCTCCGCTGCCTCCACCGAGGTCGTCCACAACCGCGTGTACCTCCAGGGCTCGCTCTGACAGCCTCCGTCCGGGATCCCCGACCGCGTCAGGTGTTCAGGAAGTCGGCGATCAGCTCGGCGAAGGCCTCCGGGGTGAGTACCTCGACGCCGAGTTCGGCGGCCTTGACCGCCTTCGAGCTGGGCTTGCCGCTCGCCGAGGGGGCGGAGACCAGGATGGTGGTCTTGGCGCTGACGCTGCTGCCCGCACGGCCGCCCGCCTTCTCGATCAGCGCGTTCATCGCGTCCCGCCCCTGACCCTCCAGCGCCCCGGTCATCTTCCCCGTCACCACCACGACCTTGCCGGCCAACGGCCCCGACTCCTGCGCCGCCGCCGCTTCCTGCGGTTCGTCCATGCTGACGCCCGCCGCGGCGAGCTTGTCGATGACCGGGGCCAGGGCGGCGATCTGTTCGACGATCACCGGCGCCTTCTCCGGGCCGATTCCGTCCACCGCCTGCATGGCCAGGGCATCGGCCGCGCGGACGGCGTCCATCGTGGCGAAGTGCCGGGCGATACGACGCGAGATGCTGCGCCCGGTGCCCAGAATGCCCAGCGCGCACACGACGCGGCTCAGCGGTCTGCCCTTCGCCGCCTCGATCTGCTCGGCCAGCTTCGCCGCCCGCTTCGCGCTCCCCGAAGCCGTGGTGAGCTGCTCCAGGGAGAGGGTGAACAGGTCGGCGACGTCCGTGACGTCACCCGCGTCGACCAAGGCCTTGACGTAGGTCCGGCCCAGCCCGTCGATGTCGAGCATCTCGCGCCCGGCGGCGTACTCGATGAGGGCCGGCAGCGCGCAGGCCGCGCCCTGCGCGCAGCGCCACCGCTCCTGCGTCTTGTCGATCTCCCCGCCGCAGTGGGGGCACGCCTCGGGCAGCGGCACCTCCGTCGCCCCGGCCGGCCGCAGCGCCACCACGGCGGCCTGGACCCGGGGGATGATGTCGCCCGCCTTGTAGACCGTCACGGTGTCGCCCAGGTGGAGGTCGCGGCGCCGGATGTCGGCCGGGTTGTGCAGCGTGGCCCGGGTGACCGTGGACCCGTCGATCAGGACCGGGGCGAGTACGGCGGTCGGCGCGAGCACGCCGGTCCGGCCGACCTCCCACACCACGTCCTGCAGCACGGTCTGCCGCTCGACGGCCGGGAGCTTGAAGGCGACCGCGAAGTAGGGGAAGCGACTGCCCAGTCCCACCGCCTCCTGCTCGGCCGCGTCGTTGAGCTTGATCACGACACCGTCGATACCGAACGGCAGTCCCGCGCGCAGGGCTGCGATCTCGTCGACCCGCTGCTGGGCCTCGGCGAGAGTGGCGACCGTGTGCAGTCCGACCGGGGTGTCCGCGGTCGTGCGGACTCCGGCCCGAGCGACCGCGGCCAGAATTTCGGCGTGCGTGCCGCCGGCGGGCAGGAACGATTCTCCGTCCAGTTCCACCGCGCCGTACGTCCAGAACGTCATCATCAGCCGGTACGGGCGGTCCTTGGCCCGCAGCGTGCCGGCCGTGCCGTTGCGGGGGTTGGCGAAGACCTGCGCGCCGTGCGCGGTGCGGACCGCGTTCGCCGTCTCGAACTGCTCCTGGGTGAACAGCACCTCGCCGCGCACCTCGAAGGTGGCCGGTACCGGCAGTCGCTCGGGCAGGCCGTCGATCTGCCCGATGACATGGCTGATGTCCTCACCGCTGCTGCCGTCGCCACGCGTGATGATCTGCACCAGCTGCCCGGCCCGGTACCGCGCCGCGACGGCCGCGCCGTCCAGCTTCGGCTCGACGGTGAATCCTCCGACGGGCGCCGCGCCGAGCCGCCGCTGCAGGGACTCGCCCCACGAGAGCAGGCCCTCGGGGTGGAAGACGTTGTCCAGGCTGAGCAGTCGCGTGGTGTGCGCGACGTCGCCGGCAGGGGCGGCGCCGTCACCGACCTGCCCGGTGGGGGAGTCGGCGGCGACATCGCCCGGGTGTTCCGCCTCCCACGCCAGCACGGCGAGCCGGAGCCGGTCGTAGGTGGCATCGTCCATCAGGCTGTCGCCGTCGGCGTAGTACGCCCCCGACGCGTCACGCAGGCGCCCGAGCGCCGCCTCGTAGTCGGAGCGGCCGGACATGCTGGACAGCGCCTGATCGGCGGAGAGGTTCATCATGGGACCGATCTTCTCGCGAGGCACTGACAATCGCCCCGGACGGCCCGCCGACCGCCCCCTCGGCGGGACGGCGGGTCGTCACGACCCGCACGCCCACCGGGTGTTCACCCGAGCGAGGCGGGCTCGGCCGCCCGGTCCGCGGCGCTCGATGCCACCCGCTCCGTCTCTACGGGACTCTCCGTCTCCTCGGGACTCTCCGTTCCACGCGGGCGGTCCAGCGGGGCCTCGTACACGGTCGGGCGCTCCGCCCAGAACGCCCCGGACACCGCGCGCCGGGCGAACATCACGGCCAGCCCTACGACACTGAGGCCGAGGGCGATGACCAGCGGCGGGCCGAGGCCGAACCAGGACGTCCCGCCGGAGGAGTTGGCCGGGTCCGCCATGTCCACGACCGCCTCGGCGAGCAGCCAGATCAGCATCCCCGCGCCGACGAGGGGGCCGGCGCCGATGAACAGGAACTCACGCACCCCCGCGGTCAGCAGGCGCCGGTGGTAGACCGCGCAGGCGATGCCGGTGAGGGCGTAGTAGAAGGCGATCAGCAGGGAGAGGGCCGTCAGCGAGTCGGCGAGCGCGTTCTCGCTGACCTGGTGGATGAACAGGTACCAGACGGTGGCCGTACCCGCGACCCACCAGGTGCCCACGGCGGGGGTGCGGTACCGGTCGTGGATCAGAGCGAACCGGCGGGGGAGGGCATGCCGGCGTGCCATGGACAGCGCGGTACGGGAGGCCGGGATGATCGTCGTCTGGGTCGAGGCGAGCGCCGAGGTGGCGACGGCGACCAGGACGATCCAGTCCCAGCCGCCGAGGGCCTCCCGGGCCAGCGAGGCGAAGACGGCCTCCTCGTCGTCGGCGTGCGCGGTGAGGTAGCCGGTGCCGGCGTACGCGACCACGGCGAAGGCCACGGACACGTAGGTGGCCAGGAGGACCACGGTCGACCAGATGCCGGCCCGGCCGGGGGCGGAGGAGGGGTCCTTCGTCTCCTCGGTGAGGTTGACCGCCGACTCCCAGCCCCAGTAGACGAAGACGCCGAGGAGCAGTCCGCCGGTCAGCGCCGTACTTCCGGATCCGAACGGGTCGAGCCAGTCGAGCGACGGGCGCAACGCGCCCGGGGAGCCGGTCCCGGCATAGACCCGGTACAGGGCCACGGCCGCGAAGACGAACAGGCAGACGGTCTGCAGCAGGACGAGGATGTTCTGCAGACGGGCCGCCGCCTGCGTGTCCCGGACGCACAGCGCCGCCATCGTCACGATGACCAGCACGGTGAGCGCCTGGCGGATCAGTGTGTTCGCCGCCCAGCCGTCCAGACCGACGGCCAGCAGAGCGAAGTTGACGGCCACATCGGCGAGCGAGCCGACCACCAGGACCCCGGTCATGGTGATCGCCCAGCCGCCCAGCCAGCCCGTCGTGGGCCCCAGCGCACGCGTCACCCACGAAAAGGTCGTGCCGCAGTCCGGATCGGCCCGGTTCAGGTAGTAGAAAGCGGAAGCGATGAGCACCATCGGAACGAACGACGCGAGCATCACCCCGGGAGCGTGGACGCCGACCAACGCGACGATCGGCCCGATCACGGCGGCCAGGGAGTACGCCGGCGAGGTCGCGTTCAGCCCGATGGCGAGGGCGTCGACGAACCCGATCGCGTTCGGTCTGAGCGTGGCGGCGGCGGCAGGCGTCCGCGGGGTGTCTTCGACCATGGTCCCTCACTGGTGCACTGTGAACGGGGCGTGAATGCGATGAGGAAACCCGTGCTCCGCACAGAGGGTCAATGGTGTTGGCATAAGCGCACCCGGCAGACCGGGTCACCCGCGTCCGGCCGCGCCCCCAGCCCCGGCGCCCGCCGCGTCCGCGAGCTGCCGCTCGGCGGTGTCGAGCAGCATCTCCAGAGCCACCGGGTACGCGCTGTGCGGCATCCGGGCGGCCAGCAGTCCCGCGGTGGCCGCGATGTTCGGGTACGCGTCGGCCGGCAACCGGGCGTACGTCGACTCCCACCGCTCCTCGTCCGACTCGCGCGCCTTCTCCGTCAGCGCGAGCGGCCCGGCGTCGAGCGCCGCGAAGGCCAGGGCCTGGTCGATGTAGGCGTGGTAGATCCGTACGGCGTCCACGTCGGCGAAGCCCGCGCCGCGCAGGCTGCCGAGGATCGCCTCGTCCGCCGCGATCTCGCGCGGCCGGCCGCTGACCCGGCTCGCGGTCAGCAGCGCCGCCTGCGGGTGGGCGAGGTAGGCGCCGTGGATGCGCAGCCCGAGCGAGCGCAGGTCCTCGCGCCACCGCCCGGTCGGGACCCAGCCGTCGAGCGCGCGGCCGATCAGCTCCTCTCCGATCGCCAGGGTCAGACCGTCCATGCCGTCGAAGTACCGGTACAAGGTGCTGGGGTCCGCCCCCAGCGCGGCGCCCAACCGCCGGGCGGACAGGCCCGCGCTCCCGTGCTCGCGCACCATCCGCAGGGCCGTCTCGACGATCAGCCGCTCGGAGAGCACCGTCCCCTGCCGGGTCGGGCGCCGCCGCCTGCGGGCCTCCTCCGGGACCACGTCCTTCGCCATCGCCGCCTCCGTCCGTGGGGCCAAGCCTTATGCCAACACCATTGACCTTAACTCGGACGGAACGGTTCCATCAGCCCCCTGAGGCGCACGCCTCACAGAGAAAGGACCTCGCCATGCGTGTTCTGCTTGTGGGTGCCGGCGGTGTCGGGAGCGCGATCACCAAGATCGCCGCCCGCCGCGACTTCTTCGACCACTTCGTCGTCGCCGACTACGACCTGGCCCGCGCCGAGGCCGCGGTCGCGGCCCTGGGCGGCGAGGAGCGGCGCTTCAGCGCCTGCCGCGTCGACGCCTCCGACGAGGCGGCGGTCACGAGCCTGCTCACCGAGCGCGGATGCGACGTCCTGATGAACGCCACCGACCCGCGCTTCGTGATGCCCCTGTTCAACGCCGCGCTCGCGGCCGGCAGTCACTACCTCGACATGGCGATGTCCCTTTCCCGCCCCCACCCCGAGCACCCGCACAGCGTGTGCGGGGTCAAGCTCGGCGACGAACAGTTCGAACGGGCCGAGGAATGGGAGAAGTCGGGCCGCCTCGCCCTCGTCGGCATGGGCGTGGAGCCCGGGCTCTCGGACGTCTTCGCCCGCTACGCCGCCGACCACCTCTTCGACGACATCGAGGAGATCGGCATCCGCGACGGCGCGAACCTGGCGGTCGAGGGCTACGACTTCGCCCCGTCCTTCAACATCTGGACGACCATCGAGGAGTGCCTGAACCCGCCCGTGGTCTACGAGCGCGAGCGCGGCTGGTTCACCACCGAGCCGTTCAGCGAGCCGGAGGTCTTCGACTTTCCCGAGGGCATCGGGCCGGTCGAGTGCGTCAACGTCGAGCACGAGGAGGTCCTCCTCGTCCCGCGCTGGGTCGGCGCCCGTCGGGTCACCTTCAAGTACGGCCTCGGCGACGACTTCATCGGCAAGCTCAAGACCCTCCACGCCCTCGGCCTGGACTCCACCGCACGGGTCGCCGTCCGCGGCGAGGACGGCACCGAGGTCCGGGTCTCGCCCCGCGACGTGGTCGCCGCCTGCCTGCCCGACCCGGCGACGCTCGGGGACCGTATGACCGGCAAGACCTGCGCCGGGACCTGGGTCAAGGGCACCAAGGACGGCCTGCCGCGCGAGGTCTACCTCTACCACGTGGTCGACAACCAGTGGTCCATGCGCGAGTACGGCTCCCAGGCCGTGGTCTGGCAGACCGCCGTCAACCCGGTGGTGGCCCTCGAACTCCTCGCCACCGGCGTCTGGTCGCAGCCCGGCGTCCTGGGCCCCGAGGCCCTGCCGCCGCTTCCGTTCCTGGACCTCCTCACCGCGTACGGTTCCCCGTGGGGCATGCGCGAGCAGGGCGACACCTCGGCGAACTGACCGGCGGACGCCCTACCCGCCGAAGGGGTCCTCCAGCACCGGAACGCACGGCGACAGCGACGACTCGGTGTGCTGGGTGACGTTCCCCCGAACCAGCCGAAGGACACGGACCTCGTTCTCGTGCCGGGGATCCTCGTCGTCCCGCACGTGCAGCAGGCCGTACGAGCCGGGTGCCACCGTGCCGACGTACCGGAACAGGTCGAGGATCTCGGGCGCGCGATGGTTGGAGAAGCCCCCGAAGTGGAGGAAGAGCTCGCCGTTCATCCGGCGCAGGTCCAACAGACAGGGGCCGGCGATCTCGTCGACGCGGCGCTGAAGAGCCTCGACGATCTCGGCCTGCCGGACCGGATCGTCGTCGTCCGTGGCACTCTCGTGGACCGTGACCCAGCCGTGGTATTCGAACATGGCGGGAGCCTATCGAGGGTCGGCAGCCAACCGCGGCGGCCCGGGACGGTCACCCGGCCGCGGACGGGGCGACGATCGGTCGAGGGCCCGGTACGCCGGTGACGGACGGGCCAGATCCGGGCGGTCCAGCACGTACGCGTCGCCGTGGATCGCCCGCATCGCCCAGTGCCACGCCTCGTCGTGGAAGACGAGCCCGCGCAACGGGTCGCCGGCCGGCTCGTACGGGTAGCACTCCAGGGCGGCTTCCCTGGACTCCTCCTGCGTCAGACCACCGTGACGGTGCATCACCCACGCGTAGCCACGCCGCTCGGACCGCAAGCAGTCGAGGTACTCCTCCTCGCTCCACGTCATGGCTCGACCCTAGGAGGTGCCCTACGACGCCACGGCGGCGGGCCCTACGGACCCGGTCTCCCGACCGGGTCCGTAGGGCCCGCTCCCGCCGCCAAGGGCGGCGGCTACTTCACCGAGCCCGCCATCACCCCCTGGACGAAGTGCCGCTGGAAGGCGAAGAAGACGATCAGCGGGACCACCAGGGACAGGAACGCCCCGGGCGCGAGGACGCCGATGTTGCTTCCGAACTGCCGCATCTGGGACTGCAGCGCGACCGTGAGCGGCTGGGACCCGCTGTCCGCGAAGAGCAGCGCCACGAGCATGTCGTTCCAGACCCAGAGGAACTGGAAGATGGCCAGGCTCGCGATGGCCGGGCGGCCGAGCGGCAGCACCAGCCGCGAGAAGATCCGCCACTCGCTCCCGCCGTCCATCCGGGCGGCTTCCAGCATTTCGCGAGGTATCTCGGCGAAGTAGTTGCGCAGCAGGAAGATCGCGAACGGCAGTCCGTAGGCGACGTGGAACAGGACGACCCCCGCGATCGAGCCGAACAGTCCCACCGCGCCGAAGAGTTTGGCCACGGGCAGCAGCCCGATCTGCACGGGCACCACCAGCAGGCCCACGACCACCAGGAAGATGGCGTCCCGGCCGGGGAACTCCAGCCACGCGAAGGCGTATCCGGCGAGTGCGGCGATGACGACCACCAGGGCGGTCGTCGGCACGGAGATCAGGACGGTGTTCCCGAACGACTGCGCGATGCCGGAGTCCTTCAGCAGGGCGCCGTAGTTGTCCAGGGACAGCCGGGACGGGTCGCCGAGCGCGGTCCACCAGCCGTCGGAGGCGTTGTCGCCCTCCGAGCGCAGCGAGGAGATGAGCAGGCCCGCGAGTGGGGTGATCCACACCAGGGCCACCAGGATCAGCGCACCCTGGACGAGGGAGCTGCTCAGCAGCCGCGACAGCCGTTTCCCGCGCCGTCGCCCGGGGCCGGGCCCCTTCGCCGACGGGCCGGGAACCGGGCGGACGTCCGCCGTGCGCCCAGGCCGTCGACGCTCGATCGTGCCGTGGCCGCTGCTCATGCCCCACTCCTTCGGAAGCGCCGGATGTTGAAGACCATCGCCGGGACGACGAGCAGCAGGAGCACCACGCTGAGCGCGCTGCCGAGCCCCTGGTCGTTGCCGCCGCCGAAGGAGACCAGCCACATGCGGGTGGCCAGTACGTTGGCCTCTTCCTGGACCGGTCCGGGCGCGATGATGTAGACGAGGTCGAAGACCTTCATCACGTTGATCACCAGGGTCACGAAGACGACGGTGAGCACCGGGGCGAGCAGCGGCACGGTGATCTTGCGGAAGATCTGGCCCTCCGAGGCACCGTCCATCCGCGCGGCCTCCAGGGCGTCCCGCGGGATCGCCGCGAGGCCGGCGCCGATCAGGACCATCGCGAAGCCGGTCCACACCCACAGGTAGGCGCCGATGATGGCCGGCGTGACCAGCGCCGGACCGAGCCAGTTCACCCCCTGGTACGGGGCGGCGAAGTTGGCCGCGGGGAGCCTGACCGTGTACGGGCCGTCGGCCAGCCCGGTGAAGCGGAACGACCCGTCCTCGGCCGTGACGGCGGTGGCCGCCACCCGGCCGTCCCGCACGGCCTCGACCGTCATGCCGGGCAGCCCGTTCTCGCCCGGGTCGATACGGCCCGGGGTGCCGGCGCCGCCGGGCGCGAAGTCGAGGTAGACGACGCCCCCGATGGTGTCGGGCTCGGGCGTCGCGGGGGCCGCGGCCTTGGCCCCGGCCGGCATCGCGTCGGGAGCCACCCCGATGAAGCCGAGCCCGACCGCGTGGCCGGGACGTACGGTCTCCTCGGTGCGGTACGGGCCGCCCGCCCCGCCCGTCAGGCCGTGGCCTTCCCGGGCGCGGGCCGTCGGATAGGCGGCGGTGTCCGCGAAGGTGTCGTGGACGCCGACGACGGCGGCGTTGAGCACGCCCCGGGACGGGTCCTGGTCGTAGGCGAGCCGGAAGATGATGCCGGCGGCGAGGAACGACACGGCCATCGGCAGGAAGAGCACGAGCTTGAACGCGGTCGCCCAGCGCACCTTCTCGGTGAGTACGGCGAGCATCAGCCCGAGTCCGGTCAGCAGGGTCGGGGCGACGACGACCCAGAGGGCGCTGTTGCGGATCGCCTTGAGGGTGGCCTGGTCCCGCACGATCGCCGCGTAGTTGGCGGCCCCTACGAAACGGTCGCCGTCGGCGTCGAAGAGGCTGCGGCCGAAGGAGAAGAGGACCGGGTAGACGACCAGCGCGCCGAGCAGCAGCAGGGCGGGCAGGACGAAGACGACCGCGAGGCGGCGCTTCCTGCGCTGGGCCCGGCGCCGCCCGTCGGCCGGGCCGCGGGCGGCGGTCACGGTGTCAGCCATGGAAGTCGCCTCAGTTCCCGTAGGCCTTGGCGGCCTCGGCCTCGAGCTTCTCGGCCGTGCCCCGCGGGTCCGAGGGGTCACGCAGGAAGTCCTGGAGGAGCTTCCACTCACCCGCGCCCTTGGTACCGCCGAACGCGGCCGGGGCCTGGTCCGACATGTCGAAGCGGATCGAGTCGCCCGTCGCGATGAGCGAGTTGGCGGTGCTGCGGGTGATCTCGTCGCCGTACGAGGCGATGTCGACCTCCTTGTTGGGGGACAGGAAGCCGCCGGCGCGGGCCCAGACCTCGGCGGCCTCGGAGCCGGCCAGGTACTCGACCAGCTGCATACCGGCCTTGCTGTTCTTTCCGTCCTTGAGGACCACGGCCGCGTCACCGCCGCTGACGACCGGCGCCTTGCCGCCGTCGACCGCGGGGAAGGGGAAGAACTTGGCGTCCTTGCCGAGCTTCTTGCCGAACTGGTCCTTGGCCACCCCGCCGACGAAGTCGCCCTCGTAGACCATGCCCGCCTTGGGCTCGGGGCCGAAGACCTGCGCCACCGACGTGGGGAAGTCGGTACTCAGCGCCGTCTGGGCACCACCGGCGACGAGCTGCTTGTCCTTGAACAGTTCGCCGAGGGTGGTCAGTGCCTTCACGACGCTCTCGTCGGTCCACTTGAGCTTGTGCTGTGCGAGCTGGTCGTACTTCTCCGGTCCGGCCTGGGAGAGGTAGACGTTCTCGAACCAGTCGGTGAGGGTCCAGCCGTCCTCGCCGGCCACGGCGAAGGCGGGTCGGCCGGAGTCGGCGAGGGTGCGGCCGGCCTTCAGCATGTCGGTGTAGCTGGTGGGCTCGGCGACACCGGCCTGGGCGAAGGCCTCGGGGGCGTACCAGACGGTCGACTTGTGGGCGGCCTTGAAGTAGAGGCCGTAGTACGTGCCGTCGACGGTGCCGTAGTTCTTCCACACCGGGGCGAGGGTGGCACCGGCCGTGCCGGCGGCCTGGTCGGACAGGGGCTGGAGCCAGCCCTTGCCGGCGAACTGCTGGAGCACGCCCACCTGGGGGACCATCACCACGTCTGGCGCGTTGCCGCCTTCGATCTTGCTTCCGACGAAGGTGGAGACGTTGTCGCCGGAGGGTATGAAGACCGTCTTCGCGCCGGTCTTCTCGGTGAAGGCGTCCAGGACCTTCTTGAAGTTCTGCTGCTCGCTGCCGGTCCAGACCCCTGCCACGGTCACGGTCTGACCGCTCAGTTCGCCGCCGCTCGCGGGTCCGGTGGTGCCGCCGCAGGCGGTGGCCCCGAGGGCGAGGGTGAGGGCCGCCGACGCGGTGGCCGCGGTGCGCCGGGTCGTCTTGCTGGGTCGTCGCATGAGGGAGTCCTTGTCTGGAGGTCCGGGCGCGGGGTGGGGTCCGGACGTACGCGGAGGGGTGCGCGGGGAAGGGAGAGGGCGGAGAGGAGAGAGCGGGGGAGGTCAGGGGCCGGGGGTCACCGGGTCGGGCAGTCGGCCGTCCACCAGGCGGCGGTCGCCGCGGGGAGCACCCCGTCGGGACAGGGACCGCTGGCGAGCAGTGGAGTGCCGGGGACCGGGGCGGGCACCGGCTCGGTGCCGAAGTTCACGGCGCAGACGAGGCCGTCGCCGCGGGCGATCGCGAGCACCTGCGGCGGCGCGTCCAGCCACTGCAGGGGGCCTTCGCCCAGTTGCGGCAGGGTGCGTCGCAGCTGGAGCCCGTCGCGGTAGAGGTGCCAGAAGGAATGCGTGTCGGCCAGGGCACGGTCGGTGGCGTGCTCGGCGAACCACTCGGGCTGCGGCAGCCACGGCTTGGCGCCGGCCGCCGACCCGGAGAAGCCGAACGGGGAGGCGTGCCCGGACCAGGGCAGCGGCACGCGGCAGCCGTCCCGGACGTGCTTGCGGCTGCCCGTACGGCGGAAGATCGGATCGGTGAGCACCTCGTCGGGCAGGTCGAGCACCTCGGGGAGGCCGAGCTCCTCGCCCTGGTAGACATAGGCGGCGCCGGGCAGTGCGAGCATCAGGAGGGCCGCGGCGCGGGCGCGGGCCGCCCCCAGACCGCTGCCTTCCACCCCGGGCTCGCCCGCGTAGCGGGTGACCGTGCGGACCTGGTCGTGGTTGTTGAGCACCCAGGTGACGGTGGAGCCGGTGCCGGCGATGTCGCGCATCGCGTCGGTGATCGTCGCCCGGAAGGCGTCGGCGTCCCAGGGGGCGCTCAGCAGGTCGAAGAAGAACGCCTGGTGCAGCTCGTCGGGGCGGACGTACTCGGCGTGCTCACGCGCGGTGGGCACGGAGACCTCGCCGACCAGCAGCCGCTCGCGGCCGTCCAGGGCGGTGTACTCCTCGCAGATCGAGCGCCAGCGCCGCCACACGCCGTGCACCTCGGGCCGGTTCCAGGCCAGCTGGTTGACGGCGTCGCGGGCCCGCTCGTCGGCCCCGGGGTCGTCCGAGTCGGGCAGCGCGGGGTGCTTGAACAGACCGGCGGCCACGTCGATGCGGAAGCCGTCGACCCCGCGGTCCAGCCAGAAGCGCAGCACCCCCTCGAACTCGTCGCCCACGGCCGGGTCGCGCCAGTTCAGGTCGGGCTGCTCGGGCGTGAAGAGGTGCAGGTACCACTCGCCCGGGGTGCCGTCGGCTTCGGTGACCCGGCTCCAGGCGGGACCGCCGAACATGGCGCGCCAGTTGTTGGGAGGCTCCGTCCCGTCCGGGCCACGGCCGGGCGCGAAGTGGAATCGGGCGCGCTCCGGGCTGCCCGGCCTTGCGGCGAGCGCCTCCTGGAACCACGGGTGCTCGCTGGAGCAGTGGTTGGGAACGATGTCGAGCAGCAGCTTCAGCCCGAGCCGACGGGCGTCGGCCACCAGCCGGTCGAACTCCACGAGGTCGCCGTAGACCGGGTCGACGTCGCGGTGGTCGGCGACGTCGTAGCCGTGGTCGTGCTGCGGCGACGGGTAGAAGGGGCTGAGCCAGATGCCGTCGACACCGAGCTTGCGCAGGTAGGGGAGCCCGGCCCGGACGCCGGCCAGGTCACCGATGCCGTCCCCGGTGCTGTCGAGGAAGCTGCGGACGTAGACCTGGTAGATCACCGCGTCGCGCCACCAAGGGGCCGAGGTGGTGGCGGCGGGGGAGGGGTGGCCGGTGGCGGCCGGAAGGGTGCTGAGCATCTCGCGTCGACCTGTCTGCTGAATGCGAGAGCGCCCCGGATCGGTGCGCTGTTATGCATGCATGTTAAGTAGCAGCGACCGGAAGGTGTCAACGATGTGTCCAGAAACAGCGAAAAGCTGGGGTGATTTGTGCCTGATTGACCGCATGCACGACGAAGGGTCTCTACTTAACATGTAAGTAGAGACCCTGAGGGAGGGAACGAGGAGGGAGCAGAGGAGTGCGGTCAGCCCTTGCGGGAAATGGTGCCGAGCTCACGCGCGAGCCGCGCCGCCGCCTGCTCCGGCGTCCGGCGCAGCGCCAGCAGGTCCTGCGCCACGGCCTGCACGGCGAGGCTCACCTGGTCGTAGCGCGGACTCTTGGGGCGCGGCACCGCCGACAGCACGCTCTGGCGCAGCGTGGGCAGGTACGGATATGCCCGGACCAGCTCCGGGTCCTCGTACAGCGCGGCGCGCACCGGAGGCAACGAGCCCTTGGTGAGGACCTGCCGCTGGACCCGTTCACTGGTGAGGTAGGAGATCAGGTCGGCCGCCGACGCCGGATGCCTCGCATGGCTGCTCACGGCCAGGTTGGAGCCGCCCAGCACGCTGGTGCCGGGCCCGTCGGGTCCGGGCAGCGGTACGGCACCGAAGCTGCCCGCCACCTTCGACCCCGGCGCGCTCGCGTCCGCGTACACGTAGGGCCAGTTCCGCAGGAAGAGCAGCCGGCCGTCCTGGAAGGCCCGCCTCGACTCCTCCTCCTTGTAGCCGAGCGCGTCGCGGGAGATCCAGCCCTCCCGCACCCCGTCCGCGAGGAACCGCAGTCCTGCGCGCGCCGCGTCCGAGTCCACGCTCACGCGGGCCCCGTCGTCGCGCAGAATCGATCCGCCCGCCGAATGCACCGCCTCGGTGACGTTGACCGTGAGCCCCTCGTACGGCAGGAACTGGCCGGCGTAACCGTCCAGTCCGTACTTCGGGGCGATCGTCCGCGCCTGGCGGGCCAGCTCGTCCCAGGTGCGCGGCGCTACCTCGCCCTCCCGATCCAGGATGTCCTTGCGGTAGTAGAGCAGCCCGGCGTTCGTGACGTACGGGACCGCGTACAACCGGCCGTCGAAGGTCGCGGTGTCGACGACGGGTCGCAGGAAGGAATCCAACGGGAAGCGCTCACGCCGGAGCGGGGAGATCCAACCGGCCGCCGCGAACTCGGAGGTCCAGGCGACGTCGATGTTCAACACGTCGAACCGGTCGCGGCCCGATCGCAGCTCACTGATCATCTGGGCCCGGGTCTCGTCCGCCGAGTCCGGCAGTTCGACGAGCGTGACGCGCTCGTCGGGATGGGCCTCGTTCCAGTCCTCCAGGAGCGGCGGGAGGTAGTTCGTCAGATCGCCCGCCGTCACGAGCGTCAGCGGACCGCGGTCCTCGGACGCGGGACCCGTGTCGGCGCGGGCGCCGAGACCGGTGTACCCCGCCAGGACGACCGCCCCGACCAGGAGAGCTCTACCCGCGGCACGTATCCACCGCATAGATTCCTCCCAGTGCACGATCCGGCTGCGTCGCCGACCATCGTGGCCTATATATACCCGTTAGGCATGGGCGATACTAGACGCCCAGGCAGACGAGACGGACGGCGGCGCAACTCGGCCCGCTGCCGAGTGAACCGTTGACTACGGAGCGGGAAGGAGGGGGAGCGAGTGCGGCTGGCGCTCCTTGCGCTCCTCACCCGTAGCCCTGCGCACGGTTACGAGCTGAAGCAGGACCTTGAGAAGCTCCTGGGCGCCGCGTACCCTCAGCCCAACGTCGGCCAGATCTACGTCACCCTCGGACGGCTGGAGAAGAGCGGCCTGATCGAGGGCGAGGACGTCGAGCAGTCGGGACGCCCCAACAAGCGCACCTACCGGCTCACGGACGCCGGACGCGAAGCCGTGCAGGCCTGGTTCGAGGAGACCGCCGAGGAACCCCGGGTACGGGACGAGTTCTTCATGAAACTCGCCCTCGCACCCCGGTCGGGTCTGGCCGATCCGGTCGCGCTGATCAACAAGCAGCGGAGGCAGTACCTCAACACCATGCGGGACCTGTCCAAGCTGGCCGCGGCGGAGGACCGCGACAACAAGATCTCCCAACTGCTGATCGAGGGCGCCATGCTGCACCTGCAGGCCGACCTCGACTGGCTCGAACGCTGCCAGGAGGAGCTGGAATGAGCGACGACGCCACCACCGCCGCTCCCAGCGCGTCCGGCGGATCCACCGACCCCGCCGAGCCCATCGTGCGCGCCGAGGGCCTGACCAAGACCCACCACGGTGAGGGCGTACCCGTGCACGCCGTACGCGAGGTGGACCTGTCCGTCCGGCCCGGCGAGTTCGTCGCCGTCACCGGGCCCTCCGGAGCCGGCAAATCCACCCTGCTGCACCTCTTGGGCGGCCTCCAACGCCCCGACAGCGGAAAACTGTGGATCGGCGGAGAGCGGGTCGACCAGTACCGCGAAGCCCGCTGGGCGGTCCTGCGGCGCCGCAGCATCGGCGTCGTCTTCCAGTTCTTCAACCTCGTCTCCAACCTCACCGTCGCCGACAACGTCGAACTCCCCGCCCTGCTCGCCGGCGCCTCCCCGAAGGCCGCCCGCGCATCCCGGGCCGAACTGCTCGCCGAACTCGGCCTCGAAGGCCGCGAACGCTCGATGCCCGGCGAGCTGTCCGGCGGCGAACAGCAACGCGTCGCACTCGCCCGCGCCCTGGTCAACCACCCGGCGCTGCTCCTCGCCGACGAACCCGCCGGCAGCCTCGACAGCAAGGGCACCCGCGAGGTGCTACGGCTGCTCTCCCGGTTCCACCAGCGCGGCCAGACGATCGTGATGGTCACCCACGACGCCCGGATGGCCAGCGCCGCCGACCGCGTCGTCAGCTTCTTCGACGGGCGCATAGCCGACGACGCGCAGCTCGGCGGCGCACGCCGCGGCCCGGCCCGCGGCGTCTCCGGCGTGCTGGACCTGGACCTGGAACTCAAGGAGTGACCGTGCGGGCCACGCTGCGCTGGGCGCACGCAGACTTCCGCGCACACCGCGGCGAAGCCCTCTTCGTCGTCCTGGCCAGCGCCGGGATCATCGCCTCGCTCCTGCTGGCCGGCGCACTGTTCGGCTACGCCGCCAACCCCTGGCAACGCGTCTTCAACCAGTCCCACGGCGCACACATCTGGCTGCACACCCGCGCCGGTGCGGACACCACCGCCCTCTCCCACGTGGACGGGGTCGCCGCCCTCTCCGGGCCCTACCGCACGACCGCTACCACCGTCGAGTCACGCGGCGCCCGGGTCGGGGTGACGCTACGCGCGGCCGGAGCGGCGCCCCCGGAGACCGGACGGCCGCTCGTCACCGACGGCAGCTGGCTCACCCGACCCGACACCACCGCGGCCGGCACGGGCACCGGCAACGGCGCCGTCGTACTGGAGGCCTCGGTCGCGCGAGCCCTCTGGGCGGAACCGGGCGACACCCTACGGGTCACCGGCCCGGACGGCGCGCCCCACGCACTGGAGGTCAGCGGGATCGCCGAGGTGGCCGAACCCCGCTACCACCCGGGCGGCGGGCCCGGCATCGGCTGGGTGCTCGACGGCACCCTCGACGAGGTCGCCCACGGCGACACCGGGCAGAGCGTGGGCCTGCGCCTGAACGACCCGGACGACACCGACTTCACCGTCCAGCGGGCCGTGACCCTCCTCGGCGCCGACCGGGTCGCCCAGGTCACCAAATGGCAGCAGGCACGGGACGAGGCGGGCGGCGACGACCGACTGCTCGGGCAGATGTTCGCCGTGTTCGGGCTCGGCGCGCTGCTCGCGGCGGCGCTCGCCGCCGCCGGAGCGATCGGCGCCCGCGTCCGCGGCCAGCTCCGCGACATCGCCGTCCTCAAGGCCGTCGGCTTCACCCCCGGCCAGGTCACCCGCGGCTTCCTCGTACAGCACCTGGCCTTCGCCCTGCTCGGCGTGGCCCTCGGCACGGCGGCGATCGCCCTGCTCGGCTCCCGGATACCCGGGCGGATCGGGGAGGCGACCGCCGTATGGCAGGACCTGCCCGGCCACACCGCGCTCATGATCGGCATTCCCTGCGGCGCGGTGCTGCTGATCGCGGCCGCTACCGGGCTCTCGGCCTGGCGGGCCGGCCGGGTCCCCCCGGTGCCGGTGGCCCGCGCGGCGCTGCCGTCCGCCGCGCCGATGACCGCGCTCGGCAGACGAGCCCTCGGTGCACGCGTGCCACCCGCCCTGGTCCTGGGCTGGCGGGCGGCCTTCCCCCGGCGCGGCCGCACCCTCGCAGCCGTGGCCCGGCTCGCCCTGCCGCTGGTCCTCATCACCGTCGCACTCGTCGCCTGGTCGACCCTCGACCAGTTCCGCACCCGACCCGCGCAGATGGGACTGCCCGCGGCACTGACCGTACGGGCCGGACAGTCGGCCGGGGTGAACGACGCGGATCAGGAGCGGGCCCTCGCGGCGGTCCCGGACGTCGCCGCGGTCCACCCCGGCGCCGAGATGGCGGCGCTCGTGCCGGGACAGACCGGCACGATCACGCTCCGAGGCCTGGGCACGGCCCGGCACCCGTACCCGTCCAAGGTCGTCGAAGGCCGATCCGTCAGCGGGCCGGACGAGGCGGTGGCCGGCCAAGGACTGCTCGACCTCCTCGGGGTCCGCGTCGGCGCCTGGGTACGGATGACCGTCGAGGGACGACCGCAGATCCTGCACGTCGTCGGCCGCACCATCGAACCCGATTCCGGGGGCCGGGTGATCACCACGACCATCGACACGCTGCGGGAGCGGGACCCGGAGCTGCGCCCCGACATCCACGCCCTCGTACTGCGCGAGGGCGCGGACCCCGTGGCCGTGAGCGCCGCGCTCGCCGGGACGACGGGCACCGCCCTGGAGGTCCGGCAGACGCCCAACCCGGTCGACCGGCTGGAACCGGCACGCGCGGTGATCGCCGCCCTGATCGCGGTCCTCGCGCTGATCGGCCTGATCGAATTGCTGACGCTGATCGGTACGGGCGTACGGGACCGAGGCCGGGACCTGCTCGCGCTGAAGGCGATCGGGCTGACGCCGCGGCAGATCGGCTCGATGATCGTGACGGCCGCCGGACTGACGGCATTGGCATCCGCCGTGGTGGGCACGGCTCTGGGGGCGTTGTTCGGCAGCTGGCTGGTGGACACCCAGGGGGCCTCCAGCGGGATCGGCGCGGGCGTCGCCCAACTGCCGTCACCGGCCGTGCTGTCGACCGTGATCGCCGTAGCGGTCCTGGGCGCGGTGGCGGCGGCGGCGCTGCCGGCGACGCGGGCGGCACGGCGGCGGCCGGCCGACTCGCTCAGCGAGACGCTCTGACGCTCCAGGGTCACGGCCTTCGGGCGGCGTGCAGCCGATACAGGGTGCGGTGGCCCCGCTCGACGATCTCGGGGTCGTCGTGGGCGACTCCGTAGGCGATCCCGGACACCGCGTCGAAGGCGGACTCGCACTCCAGCCGGTGCTCCTCGACGGAGGTGAGCGCTCTGCCGTAACCGTCGAGGAAGGCGGTGCGCAGGTCGCGCCGCCCCGCCCAGGTGTCGCCGAGGCGCACCATGTCCCGGGTGGCGGTGGCGTACTCCGACCGCTCGAAGTCGAAGAGCCGCACCTCACCGTCGTCGGACAGGAGCACGTTGCGGTACTGGAGGTCCCCGTGCGTGGGCACCAGAACCGGCGGCGGCAGCTCCTCGTAGGCGCGGGCCAGGGCGCGGACCAGCTCCCCGTCCCCGGCGGCCAGATGCGGTCGGGCCTCCTCCAACTGCCGCTTCACGGTGTCGGAGGCCGAGGACGGCCCGGCGGGGCGCTCCGGGCAGGCGCCGTGCAGAGCGGCGGCGAGCCGGCCCAGCCCCTGCTGCAGGCGTACCTCGGTCGCCGGGTCGAGGTCCATGCCGTGCGGTGACCACCCCGCCAGCGCGGTGACGACGACGGCGCGCGCGACCGGGTCACAAGCGACGAGGCGCGGAACCCGGCGCCCGAGCCCCGGCGCCCACGTCCGGTACGCGGCCACCTCCCGGTCGTGGAACCGTGGCCCGCCGTGGTGCTTGAGGTACCAGGTGCCGCCACCGGATCCGGTGAGCCGCCAGACCCGGCCACCGGCGCGCGGCCAGGAGACGTCGGCCGTCCGCACGATCCGGCCGACGGCCCGCTCGGCGAACACCCGCAGCGGGTCCGGAAGATCCGCCCCGCCGGGCGGGGACGCGGGCGGGGGCGGGCCGGGCAGGAGGCGAGTACGGTCGACGCCGTCCGCCGCGTACTCGACGAGGTCCCCGAGCCGCTGGAAGTGCACGGCGGCCGGCATGCCTGCCCGGTAGGCGTCCAGCCCGGCCCGGCAGTACGCCACCATCGGCTCCGGCAGCGCGTCGAGCGGGTACCAGCCCATGCCGTCGCACCGGTCCGGCTCCCTCACGCCGGGCCGCCCCTCCCACCGCCGGACCTCGAAGAAGACGCCGATCCGAGAACTGCTGCCCCGGGGAGGGCGGTGGTGGACGGTGACCGCGGCGGTCACGTCCGCCGCCGCGATCAGCACGCCGGTCTCCTCGTGGGCCTCCCGGATCACCCCTTCGACCATGTCCTCGCCCGGGTCGAGGTGCCCGGAGGGCAGGTGCCAGAGCCCGGTCGCGTAGACTGGCCCGGCCCTGCGCGACAGCAGTACCTCCGGGCCGCGGTCGCCGTCGCGACGCAGGACGAGATGGACGTCGACCGGCACCGTGTGCCGGGGGCCGCCGCTCACGGCGCCGCCGCGGGGATCGTGTTCATGGGTGAGTCATGCCCAGCCGAGCTCGGTGTAGAGACGGCCGGCCCGGATCCCCTCGATCGCGGCCCGGGTATAAGGGACCACGGGTTCGGGAAGGTCGTCGGCGGGCCACCAGCTCCAGGACAGACAGCGGTCGGGCTCGCGCACCTCGGGTGTGCCCTGCCACCGCCGGGCGCGGAAGACGAGCTGCATACGGGGCCGGCCGCCTGGCTCGTTCACCTGGTGCACGACGTGGACCAGTTCCACCTCACCCGGGTCGATGACCAGACCGGCCTCCTCCGCGGCCTCCCGCACCAGGCAGGTGACGGCGGACTCCTGCTCGCAGTGCCCGGCGAGGAAGTGGTGGGTGGACGCGCCGAAGGCGGAGTCCGGATGACGCAGCCCGAGCAGGACCTGCCCGTCCCGTTCGAGGTAGAGGTGCACACCGACGATGTTCCGGCGGGCCCGGCCCCCGCCGGGCCGGGCCTGGGCCGGTACGCCCGCCGGGGCGAGGCCTCGGGCCTGGTGGAGGTCGATGACCTCCTTCGTCCAGCCACACATCGTCAGGAAAGGGATCGTGGCCGCGTCGAAGTGGCGGAACATGATGCCTTCGGGACAGGGGAGTTCGTCGGCGTCGCCGTCCCAGGCCCCCAGGTACACCTGGATGCGGTCCGCGGCCGGATCGTCCGGCCGGTCCGGCACACCCGGTTCCCGCGGCGCGGGCCCGTGGGCGTCGACGATGGCGAAGGGTTCCAACGCCACCCTCAGGCCCGTCTCTTCGAGGAGTTCCCGCTCGACGGTCTGCGCCGGCGTCTCCTCGCCCTCCCGACCTCCGCCCGGGATCGACCACGTACCCGGATCGCAGATGCGTTTGTTCGCGTCGCGCAGGTGCAACAGGTAACGGCCCCGCGAGTCGACCAACAGCGCGGCGGTGCCTTGCGGTGCGACGGATTCGGTCATCGAAGGGTCCTCCGGAAGGACGAGATGGGACGGGACGCATCGGGATGCATCGGGATGCGACGGTTGCCCGTACAAGTGCCCTGAAGAACGGACCGGAAATCGAGGGCGTCACGGCCGGACCGGGAGCAAGGCACGAAGGAACGGTGCCGACATCGCTCGAACAGGTCGGGGTCACCCCCGCGGGAGATCGACCCCACAACCCCTCGTTAGGCTCGCGGCCATGACGACACGACACCGATCGTTCGACGTGGACCCCGACGTCGAACTGCCCGTACCCGCCGCCGGCGAGCTCTGGACCGTCGGCGCCGTCATCCTCAACGGCGACGGCGAGGCCTTCGCCCAGAAGCGGAGCCCGGATCGCCACCTCTTCCCCGACAGCTGGGACATCGTGGGCGGCCATGTCGAGGCCGGGGAAACCCTGCTGGAGGCGCTCGCACGAGAGATCGAGGAAGAGAACCGGCTCCCCGGAGAGTTCTTGATCCACGACCTGATCGCCCGAGCCGTGCAGGCCGGCCCGCGCCCCTGAGGAGCGCGGGCCGGGTCCGACCGGGCGTCGCCGCGATCAGTGGGAGCCGGGACGGGTGACCCGGGCGTGATGGGTCTCGAAGCGCTGGAAGGCCGCCTCCTGCCGCCACTCGACCTGGGCCTTCGGGCTGGCCTTCAGGAACCGGGCGCACCGCTCGCTCGGGCGCTCGGCGCCCTGGACGTCGCGGGCACACGCCCCGGTCGGCCGGTAGCCGGTGCGGACGTCATGGTTCCACAGGCCCCGGCCCGGCAGGAACGAGTGCTCCAGGGAAGCCCGGGCCAGGTCCCTCAGTTCCGGATACCCGAGCCCGTACATCTCCGCGGCCCGGCGGTACTCGTCGGTGATCTCGATCCGGGACACGCCCGGGTCGTCGGTTGCCAGGACGACCGGCACGCCGTGGCGGCGGTAGGTGGCGAAGGGGTGCGCGTCGCCGGAGACGCGCAGGATCTGCTCGTTGCTGTGGAAGGGGACCTCGACCGCGATGCGCCGCTCGGCCATGTAACGCATGAGCGACTCCCAACGGTCCTCGTGCAGGACCGACACACCGTGCCCGATCCGTTCGGCCCGACCGGTCTGGGCGGCCTCCCGGATGTGGAAGGTGAGGTCCTCCGGCTTGACCAGGCCCGGCACGAGCTCACCCGCGTGCAGGGTGATGTGCGCCTTCGGGTACTGGGTCTTCAGGTAGTTCAGCATCCGCATGTGCAGGCGGTAGTCGCGCAGGGCGACCGGGTCGTCCTCCGGCTGCACCAGGTTGACGGCGACGAAGCGCGGGTCGCGCTCGGCCAGCCGCATCCCGAGCGCCATCTGGGTGAACACGCGCTCGGGGGTGCCGGCGCGGGCGACCTGGGAGATCCACCGGTAGGGCAGGGAGCACGCCTCGTCGGGGCGCGGTGTGTCACAGTGCGCGGCGTCGCGGAACTCGACGTCGGTGCTGTCGGCGTCCGCGCGAGCCTGTCGGACGACCGCGTCCAGACCCCCGTTGGCGACGAGCTTGTCGTGCATGCGGTCGAGATCGGCGTCGTAGCCGACCCGGTCGGCAAGCGCGCGAGCCTGCCCCGAGGCCGGGGAGATCATCGTCTCCAGGTAGAACTGGTGCTGGCGGGCAGCGGAGTTGGCCACTTCCGCGAGCATCCGGCCGGGGTGCCGCCAGGTCACCTCGCCGAACTTGCCGAAGGTCGCGAAGAAGTGGTCGTGGCCGTTGCCGTCGGCCGGGAAGTCCTGCATCGACCAGGCCTGGATGACCTGCCGGCGGAAGGCCGGGTCGGTGACCGCGTCGGCGGCGGGTCGGGTCCCGGCACCGCACGGCGGGGGCACGGCGGTGGTGGTGTCGGTGGTGATGCACAGGCCGTCCCCGGCGGCGAGTTCGATGAGGAACTCGGTGGTGACCGCTCCGGACAGGTGGTTGTGCAGATCACCACCCTTGGGGAGGTCGGCGAAGAACTCCCCGGGCCGGTCGGGGCCGGGGGCCGGAGCCACGGCGGGGGCGGAGGCCGCGTACGCCGAGGCGGGCGCGAGCAGGGCGAGGGCGGAGAGCGCACCGATCAAGTGGGATGGGATCACGGGCACATGGTGGTGAAGCGGGCCGCCGCATGCCGGTATGCCGGGCCGGGCGTCGCCCCGTGTCACCCGGGAGGCCCCGCAGAGGATCGTTCCTTCCGTCGGGGAACCCTCCCGCGCCGTACGCCCGCCGGTCCGCCGCCCGGGGTCGTCCGCCGCTCGGGGTCATGTCGGTTGCTGGTCGAACCACGCGCGGCTCTCCGGCTGGTTCGGCCGGACGATCGCAAGGATCGCCGGCACGAGCCAGGCGAATCCCAGCAGGGGTATCACCTGGAAGAACGCCCAGCTGAAGGGCAGGGCCGTCCATCCGTAGACGAAGGCGGAGATGCGTAGAACCTGATGGCGCGTGGGGAACTTGAGAGCGGTGGTGACCCCCCATGCGGCGACCCCGAGGACGAGTAAGCCGGCGAACACGACCATCCCGGCGTGATCCTCGCCCGGGGTGGTGCAGCACGGAGTGTCGGCGTCGCCCTCGCCCCAGAGGGAGGTGGCGACGGCCACGCTGTTGGTCACCAGAGCCAGTCCGAGAACGGCCTGCATGCCGCCCAGGACCATCATCAGTACGCGAAGGTTCCGTACGGCGTCCGGCATGCGCGCGCCGGGAGGGATCGGACCGTGGGGGAGTCCTCCTGGCGCGCCGGGTCCCACAGGTCCCATAGGTCCCGCCGATCCCAGAGGCTCCGCAGGTCCGGGGTTGCCGTCGGCGCGCGAGCGCTCCCAGGGCCGCCGACCGCCCGATTCCCCATCGTCCGCACTCATCCTGACGGTCCTTCCGCTGGAAAGGCCTCGCATCTGCGCGCCATGCTCCGGCGGCGCGTGCGCACTGTCCAGCCGCATTCCGGCCGGCATCGGCGCCGACGCCGCACCGCCCCGACCGGAGCCCGTACGCCCCGTACCCCCCGTACACCCCCGTGCACCCGTCAGGCAGGGGAGCCGGGCATCCGGTCGTACCTCGCTACAAGGCGAGGCGGTAGCGCACTTCGGTGACGGACACCCCGTCGTAGTCGTCCGCCTGGACGCCGCCGTCAGCGACGTACCCGGCTCGTTGGTAGAAACGACGAGCCCTGGTGTTGTCGGCGAAGACCCACAACAGGACCGAGTCGAAGCCACGAGCCCGAGCGTTGGCGTGTACGTCCTGGAGGAGCGCGCGACCGATGCCGGACCCGATGAGCGAGGGTCGAACGTACAGGGTGTAGAGCTCACCCCCGGTCGTACGAGCGGGCCCGAGGCAGGCCCAACCCACCACCGAACCCGCTGTGTCCACGGCGACCAGGTCGAGGGCGACCTTGTCCGGCTTCGTGAAGAACTGCCGGCGCCGGCGCTCATCCGCCTCGACCGTCATGCGATCGAGGTAGGGCTGGGGGACGATCCCGGCATACGCGGCCTTCCAGCCGGTCACCCGAATCTCCGACACGGCTGAGACATCGGCCTCGGTCATGACTCGTACAGTCGACATCGACGCACTGTACGAGACCTGCCATCGCCACCACACGGGATTTACACCTGGTCGATGATCGGCCCGGCGCCTGACCGGCGATGCCCAGGTTCACGAAAGGCGCCCAGCCCGTTTCGGAGTCGTCGGTCCAGGAACTCGACGAGTCGTGTTTCCGAACGGGCGATCCGTTCACGTTGTTCGCAGGGGAGCGAAGCGAGGGCGTCGACGAGGACGCGCTCCGGGTGGATGTACACCATGTTCGCGAGGTAGATCCGGCACTCCGAGCACCAGGCGAATCCGACGCACCGTTGGAACAGGGAGGAACCGGGAGGATAGTGTCGGTACTGGTACGAGTGGACGGGCGTCCCACAAGCGGCGCAGGCGCGGCCGTCCCCGTCGGGGACGGTGTCCCAGGCTCCGACCTTGCGCCAGTGCTGCCGCCCGGCCGGTGCTCTTCACGTCGTCATGCCGAGCATTCTCGATCAGGCCGCGATGCCCGTCCATCGATTTACCACCGCGCCGTCGCCAGTCTGAGCTCATCGACATGCCGGTAGTGCAGTCCGGTCAGCCCGGCCGCCTGGGCCGCAGCGACGTGGCCCGCCGTGTCGTCGACGAACAGGCATCGCTGAGGCGTCACTCCCACTGCCTGCGCTGCGGCCTCGAAGACCCTTGGATCGGGTTTGGCCATGCCGATGCGGGCGGTGTTGACGACCGCGTCGAAGGCGTCGGCCAGCCCCAGCGCCGTCCAGCCGTCGACGAGATCGAGGGCACCGTCCAGTGAGCCGCAGACCTCCGCAAGATCTTCCGCGACGTGCCGGCGCCACTGATCGTCAGTGATCCGCCCGGTGACGGCGGCGTCCAGCAGCTCGGGGCGAAACGCGGCTGACGCGAGCGTGCCCGCGGCCAGTCCCGCCTTCCGATCGAGCCGGACCATGCCATAGGTCGCCGGTGTGCCGGCGCAGGCCTCGGAGCGGGCGGAACCGGTTCTGGCGGTCAGGGGAAACGGTCTGACCGAACGGGGGCCGAGCCCACGAAGTCCGTTGCCCCCGAACGGGCCGGCCCAAGTCCTACGGAGCCGCCCACAACTGTCTCGCACCTGTCCTGTCCGAAGGCCACGCCCGCGTCTGCGGGGGTGGCCGGTGGTCGGCCCGGACGTAGCTCTCCGCACGGGAGAACGATGCCTCGGTCCCTGTCGCCGGCGCCGACGAGCGTGTCCAGCTCGTAGGCGCCCTGCGCGGCCGCGGCCCGGATGATGAGCTCGTGGCCGACGGGGTGGGTACCTGCGGTGGTCATCATTACGCCTCCGCCACCCGCGGCCGTCGCGCCCGCGCGTCGGGACCGGCGGACGAAGCCCAGGAGCCCGCTGGGAAGTTCCGGCCGGCCCGGCCCAGGACCGGTCCGTCCTGAGTTGCCACCCTGATGCAGAACAACGCCGAGCACGCGGCACCCTTCGTGACGTTGTGGGCGGCTGTCCACGGCATGCATCGTTCGTCGGCGCGGTCGGTCCGCCGGTTCCTGCTCGTCGTGGCCTGAGGTTGCATGTGCCGTAGCGGCATGTGGTCGAGTAGGCGGCGAGCACGACGATGAGAGGTTCCCTCGCATGCCCTTTCCTGAGATTCCCCGCCGGGTCAAGATCGGCGATGCCGCCGCGTTCGCCGGGACCACACCCCGCGCCATCCGCCACTACCACGCCATCGGTCTCCTCGCCGAACCGGAACGCGGCGGTGATGACCGCCGCCGCTACGGATACGACGACATGATCCGCCTGCTGTGGATCCGCAAGATGGCCGATGCGGGTATCTCCCTGGACGACATCCACGCCGCCTTCGAGGACGCCACCGGCATCGAGCAGTCGCTGGCCCGCCTGGAGGAGTCCCTCGCCACCAAGGCGGCCGCCATCGAGGCCCAGCGGGCCGCCGTCAACCGTCTCCGTGAGGTGGGCAGCCCCCTGGGCCTGCTCTCACCGCTGGTCACAGGCCGTCTGCACGCTCTACCGCCCGGGGCCCTGCGCTCCGCCGACCTCGATACCCTCCTGGTCACGGAACGCGTCTTCGGCCCTCTGGGCGCCGCGATCCAGGCCAACCGGTTCATCGTCCTGGCCACCCACCCCGAGCTGCGGGCCGAGGAGGACCGCCTGGCCGAGGCCGAGGCGACCCTGGACGACACCGTGTCCCCCGACGACCCCCGCATCGAAGACCTGGCCGCCCAGCGATGTGATCACGAGACCGCCCTGGCAGTCACCGGCGAAAGATCCGGCTTGGACGAGGCCCTCGACGTTCTCCTGGACCAGGAGGACGAGCACGCGGGCGAGGAAGGAGACGCGGCGAGGACGAGCGTGCTGGAGGCCATCGGCAAGATGCCGTACGACTTCTCCCCGGCCCGCGTCCGGTACGAGGAACGTGTCATCGAACTGCTTCACTCGGTCGAGCAGGACAGCGACACGGACGCACGGACCAGCTGACCGGCGCCGGCGCCCGGGACGAGCCGGACCCGAGCAGCCCGGAGCAGTGCAGCGCGCGCGTAACCCCGTTGCCCCTGGCGGCCGTCGGATGTGTGACGAACGCCAAGGAGTACGCCGAAGGCACCTGACCGCTTGTCCACCAGTCGGCCAGGACCAGCGCGGAGGCATGGCGCCGGCGGCCGCCCCGCGCCACCAGGACCGGACTTCCCGCACCCCCGCCCGACAACCCGTCCCACAGCGCCGACATCAACGATCCGGCCGGATCCGGCCGGGCGTTCCGGATGTCGGCACCGTCGTCGGCCGGGGCCGGAGCGATGGGGAGCGGGCACGTCGGGGCGTACGTCAGCCGACGTCGTCCGGGTCGTAGACGTCCTTGTCGGCCGGAAGGTCCACCTGTACAGGCTTGTTGATGCCGGTGAAGGCGAGATCGATCGCGTCGGGGCCGCTGGTGGTCGCCTTGAGCAGAAACGGTTCACCCTTGGTGGCCACGAGGAAGACCCCTTGGGACCGGACGTGGCCTGGATGGACATGAGCAACGGTCCGTCCCTCTTCATCCAGCTCACTGGCGAGCGCGACTGTCCTGAGGTGGTCGTGGAGGACGAGTCGGGGTCGATGGTCACCGTGCGGGTACCGATCGTTCCTCCGGACGACTGGATTGCAGACCATCGGGAACGTCTGCGGCAAGTGAGGGATTACTGGGTTCCGGTGAAGCCGGCGTAGGGAGCCGAGCGCCGCCGGCAGACGAGCGCGCGGCCCAGGGTGCGGAAGGCTTCGTGGTGTCGTCGCGGACCTCCCAACGGCGCCGCAGGCGGCGGAACCGGTGCAGGTGGGCGAAGGCGCTTTCCACAAACCGGCGTCGAGCGCCGAGCCCCGAGCCGCGCTCGGCGCCTCGGCGGGCGATGAGCGGCTTCACACCGAGGCCTCAGGGGGGCGGTGGGTACCGGGAGGGTTTGCGGCTGCCCGCAGCGGGCACGCGCCGGTCGTGAACGGCAAAGCGTCGCCGCCCGTCACCCCGGACGGGCATCACGTCGTCATCGGCGGCCGCCGCTGGCGCGCCACCGACCCGGCCGTCCCCGCGGGGGCGTCCGCCCGGCTGCGCGCCCACCTGATGGCCGCGCGCCGTGCGGTGGCCGCCGCACGGCGCATCGATGACGCGGCAGCGGAGCGCGCCGCCCGGGACCGGGTGCAGACGGCGAAGGTGGCCCTCGGTGAGCGCGGCGTGCCCTGGTGGGAACAGAACGCCGAGGAGCGAAGGGCCCGTTGGAACGACGGCCTGCGGGCGCTCGAAGCCTGAGGCGGGAAACGCGAGCGGCCGGCCGTCGGAGCGCGGCGCGCCGCCGCGGTCGGAGGCCGGAGTGGTGAAGCGCCCCGCAAGACAGACCGGCCGGGTCCTGGAACGCGTCATCGTAGAACTGCTGGACCGCCCCGGTCCGGCCTCCACGATCTGCCCCTCCGACGCCGCGTGAGCCGTATGCGAGGGACGGCGACGGCTGGCGCCGTCACAGAGCCGGCTGGGCATCACCTGGCGGGGAGGCTCGTCGGCGAGGCGCCCTCGTAGGGAGGGCGCCTCGCAGAGCGGGCGCCCCGGCTGCGGGGTCACGCGGAGCCGGCGCGCTCCCGGGCGACCATGACCTCGATGCCTGCGACGAGGATGTCGAGGGCGTACGCGAAGTCCCGCTCCCAGATGGCGCTGACGCTGCCGTGCGACGCGCGTTCGTCGAGGATCTCCGCCATCGGTTCGAGTACCTCCGTAAACTGCGGATCGTCACGGTAGGCCTTGATCGACTCGCCGTAGAAGTCGTCCTGGGACATGCCTGCCTCGGCCGCGCGGCGCTCGAACTGCGACTCGATCGTGCCGTAGCCGTACACGAACTGGAAGATGGCCGACATCGCGCTCGGCTGCCGTTGCATCGGCAGACCGGTGGCCCCGACGGCTTCCTGAATTTTGGCGCCCACGGCGATCGCGTGCGGTCCGATGTTCAGGTAGCGCCCTGCGCTCGGTGACATCCACGGGTGACGTACCAGCATTCGCCGGTAGTCCAGAGCGAGGACACGGACCCGGTCCTGCCAATCCCCGGCCGCATCGACCGCGTCGAGGTCGATCTCCCCGTACACCGAGTCGACGGCATACTCGATGATGTCGTCCTTGGTGTCCACGTACCAGTAGAGCGACATCGCCGTGACGCCCAGCTCGGTGGCGAGCTTGCGCATCGAGAGACCGCCCAGCCCGTCCTCGTCCAACATCCGGATCGCGGTCGCCACGATCCGTTCGCGGTCGAGGCCGGCCGGGCCGCCTCCGCTGCGCGGAGCCCGTTGTTCGAGCCACACGCTGGAACCCGCCGGGTTCTTGGCCCGGTCGGCAGCCTTGACCATCGCGTTCCTCCGTGCGCTCACCTGTCAGCGGTCGTTCGCCATGCTATGCAGCCGCGTCCCCCTTCTCGTACCGCTCCGCCCTGCGCAGCAGCGCCGCGGCGACCAGACCACCTGCGAAGACGGCGGCCGCTCCGACCAGCTGGCTCGTCTGGAGCCCTGAGGCGAAGGCGTCGGAGATCTCGGCCCGTTCGGCCTCGTTCCCGGCCGCCGCGAGGGCCGCGGGCAGCGATGTCGCGGTGACGGCGACCAGGGCGGCGAACCGGGCATTGAGGACGGCACCGAGGACGGCGACGCCCAGTCCGTTGCCGAACTCGGCGAGCGTGCCGTTGATTCCGGCGCCCACACCCGCCTTCTCGGGCGGGATCGCGCTCATGATGGCGTTGGCCATGGCGGGCGACGAGAGGGCGATACCCGCGCCCATCAGGACCAGGCCCAGGAGCATGCCCCAGTAGCTGCCGTCCGTGCCCCCACCGAGCACGGCGATCGAGGTGAGGCCGCCGGAGACCAGCGTCATGCCGGTGAGGACCGCGATCGGCGTGCCGATCCTCATCACGAGCTTCGGGCCCAGACCGGTCAGGTTGAGGCCCACGATCGTCAGGGCGAGCGGGGCCATCCGCAGACCGGCTTCCAACGGCTCGTACCCGAGGACGAACTGCAGGTGCTGGGTCAGGAGGAAGAGCGAGCCGCCCATGCCGAAGACGACGAGCAGCGAACCGCCGATGGCTCCGATGAACTTCTGGTTGCGGAAGAAGTGCATGTCGAGCATCGGGTACGGGGTACGCAGCTCCCACAGGGCGAAGGCACCGAGGACGGCGGCGCCGACGGCAGCCGGCAGCAGTACCTCGGCGGAGGTCCAGCCGTGCTCGGGCCCGGTGATGATCGCGTACACGACGGCGGTCATGCCGATCGTGGAGAGCAGCGCGCCGAGCAGGTCGGGGCGCTCGCCCTGCGGGTTCTTCGACTCCGGTACGAGCTTGAGGACGGCGATCAGGCCGATCAGTGCCACCGGTATGTTGACGAGGAAGATCATTCCCCACCAGAAGTGGTTCAGGATGACTCCGCCGATCAGCGGGCCGCCGGCGAAGCCGAGCGAGCTGACGGTGGACCAGAGCGCGATGGCCTTGACCCGCTCCGAGTCGTCGAAGATCTGCATGACGACGGCGAGCGTGGTGGTCATCAGGAGTGCGCCGCCGACACCCATGCCGGCTCGTGCGGCGATGAGCTGCTCGGTGGAGCCGGCGAGTCCGGCGGCGAGCGAGCCGAGACCGAAGAGCGCGAGTCCTACGGCCAGGAGCTTCTTGCGGCCGTAGCGGTCGGCGGCGTTGCCCGCGGTGAGCAGGAGGCCGGACTGGACGAGTGAGTACGCGTTGATCATCCACTGGATGTCGGTGGTGGACGCGTGGAGTTCGGAGGTCAGCGAGGGGATCGCGACGCTCAGGACGGTGTTGTCGAGCAGCACGGTGAGCTGGGCAAGGCAGATGACGCCGAGGATCAGCCAGCGCTGCGGGTGCCCGCCGGTGGTGGTGGGCGAGGAGGCGGCGGTCGTCGCCGTCATGGTGCTCCCTTGTACGGTGTACGAGACTTTTCTCGTACACCGTACAAGGGACTGTCTTACGCTGTACAGCGATTAGATCCGGGGGCTCATGTCGCGCAGGGTGGAGCCGTCGACGTCGACGTTGATCTGTACGAAGGCGCCGAGACCCAGGAGGAGGCCTCCCCGCAGCAGCCGAAGGGAGCCGATGGGCGCGGCGAGACGGGCGACGGTCGGCCGTGCTCCCGCCCTGCGGCGCGTTGTACGGCCGTGCGGGACGGTGGAGGCGATCGGCGATGGGAGCCCCACCCCTCGTAGCCCAGGGGTCGGGCACGGAGGGGGTTCACGGGCCGACGGAGCTTCCCGGCGAGGGCCGGCTGTCCCTACGGACTCCGTCACGGGCCGGGGTGACGCCGGATGTCCGTCCGCGAAAGGTGGGCGCGGTCCACCGCGAGCTGCTCGCAGAAGCGGCCGCGGGCGGGTGACCCGGGCTCGGAGCCTTCCGGGCGTGCCTGCGGGCAGAGCGCAGTGGTGACTCCCGGGCGGAACCCGGGCCGTGCGCCCTCCGGCCGCACGATGCTCGGGACCGGCAGGTCCCTGCTTCAGTGCGTCTGCTCGTCGTCGACGGGGATGTTCAGTCCGTCGGCCAGGGCGGTGAGGGTCGTACCCAGGGGGAGCGCGACGCGTGCGGCCGCGTGCTGGTCGCCTCTGGTGGGATCCCTGTTGACGATCACTACGGGTTTTCCCGCCTTGGCTGCCTGGCGGACGAATCTGAGGCCCGACATCACCGTCAGCGACGACCCCAGTACCAAGACTGAGGTTGCCGTATCGATCAGTTCGCGGCAGCGCTCGACCCGAGGCAGGGGAACGGTTTCGCCGAAGAACACCACGTCGGGTTTGAGGGTGCCCCCGCACTCCGAGCAGGGCATGACGGTGAAGTCTCCGACCTGTTCGTCGGTGAGGTCGGCGTCGCCGTCCGGATTCAGTTGGGCGGCCCCGGGATCGAAGCCGGCATTGGCATCTTCCAGCCGCCGGGCGAGTTCCCGGCGTGTGCTGAAGACGCCGCAGGAAAGGCAGACGACCCGGTTCAGACTTCCATGGAGTTCCACCACGTCCCTGCTGCCGGCAGCCTGATGCAGACCGTCGACGTTCTGGGTGATCACCGCCGAGAGCAGGCCGCGCCGCCCGAACGCGGCAACGGCCCGGTGCCCGGCGTTGGGTCGAGCGCCGCCGAAGGTACGCCAGCCGAGGTGGCTGCGTGCCCAGTAGCGGCGTCGAGCCTGGATGCTCGTGGTGAATTCCTGGTAGGTCATCGGGGTGTGCCGGCGCAGGCTTCCGTTCTCGCCGCGGTAGTCGGGGATGCCCGACTCGGTGGAAAGGCCGGCCCCGCTGAGCACCAGCACGCCGCCGGTCCTCAGCGCGTCGGCGACCGGCTCGGGATCCGTGGTACCCGGCAGCGGTTCCGCTGTGGGGGTCCAGCTGAGCGTGGGGCGCGTACGCATGTAGCCAGGGTACGGAAAGGCCCGACGGCGGCACACGACCATGCACTCGTGTGGCCACCCCCGCCGATGCCGAGCTGAAGCCCGACGCTCGGCTCAGCGGTCGTACAGGTGTGCTGCGGCAGTGCGGGGGCATACGGACAACACCTCTCGGAAGGAGCCCCGCGATGCTCGGCATAGCAGCCGCCGTACTGTTCTTCGTCGCATTCCTGATCAACGCTGCGGAGATCGCCACCAATGATGTGTTCTCCTCCACGAACGTCATGCTGCTCGGGCTCACAGCCTTGGCCCTGCACGTCGCGGGCATCGGCGCCGGCCGTACCCGCCGTACCAATGGACGCCGACCCTGGTCCCGCTCCTGAGCGGGGGCAAGGTCCGAAAGAGACGGCCTAGGCCAGGGGAGGCAAGCCGACGGGGCAGGCAGGCAGGCAGCCATAGGTACACCGAACACGCCCTTCGCCACTCCAGTGGCGCTTGCCGCCGCATCGGCGCACACCCCGCCCGCCCCCTCGACGACGTCCTCGGCTCGGCCGCTGCCCAAGCCCCTTGAACGGCCAGGTTCCGGCGCGGGGACCGGTGTCAGCGAGAGCTCGGCGTGATGTGCGTGGTGGGGGTGTTCCAGCCCGAGATCCGGACCCGGAGCGCGCCACCGGCCGGGCCGGGCGGGCCGGCCGTCCGGTGCTCGGCGGTGAGGACGGCACTCTCACCGGGCCAGAGGCTGATCTGGTTGTCGTTCCAGCGGACCGGCAGCACAGGTGCGCCTCGGCCGTCGACGAGATGGAGATCGGTCAGCAGCGCGGGCGTGTTCCCGCGGCCGGTGTTGCGGATGGTGACCGTGGTGGTGGAGACCGAGCCGGCGTGGCGTGTCGTACGAGCGGTCGCGGACACGGTGGCGGCCGCGAGCGAGTTCAGCCCCGTGAGGTCGCCGTAGGCGGTCGTGGGGGTGTGATACCAGTCGCCGGCGTCGTAGTCCAGGACATCGGGGCGGGTGGAGAGCCAGTAGACGTTGCGGCTCACCTCGCGGCCGGCGCGGTCGGTGAGCGTGAGCCGGGCGAGGTACGTGGACTCCGGTCCGCCCGCGGCAGCCGAAACGGCCCGAAGGCCCCGAAGACCCCGAACGGCCGGCACGGTCAGCGCGGTGGTCGTCGCGCCGTCGCCGCCGACCCGCAGCCCGCGCACGGTGCGGTCGTAGAGGGAGGTCCCGGTGGTGTCGAACAGGGTGACCCGGGCGGTGAGCCCGGACACGGCGGCGGCCCGGCGGTTGACCACGGCCACCGTCCGGTCGTCGTAGGAGTACTGGATGTGCAGGGGCTCGTTGGCCTTCTTCGCGCCGTAGTAGGCGCCGCCCTGGTCGAGGTAGCGGTCGACGAGCTGCCAGTGCAGAGAGGTCCAGCCGCTGTTGAACATCCAGTAGACCAGCCCGGTCGACGGGCCTGTGCGGTCCGTGGCGTTGCGCGCGTAGGCCTCGAACTGGGCACGGACGTTCTCGTACTGGCCGAGCTGGGCCTTGGCCACGTAGTCCGCCAGGCTGCGCGGCGCGCCGTAGCGGTGCGTGAGGGCGTCGTTGAACAGCTTCAGCGTGTTGAAGGTGCGGGAGGGGGAGCGGTGGTACTGAGGGGCGGAGGGCGACTTCCACAGCGTCTCGAGCTCGGCCGGCGAGAGCGTGCGACGCAGGGTGTCGAGGGTGGGGATCGAGGGCCCGGCGCTGGTCTCGGAGTTGAAGCCCGTCGCGCCGCCCTCGCGTTTGTCGTACCAGTACGAGGGCGGGACCCAGTCGTAGGGCCCGGTCATCCGCATGCCCGACGGGCCGCTCAGCGCCGTCGTGACGGCGGAGGCGGCGGGAATCACGGGGGTGGGCCAGTCGGCCGCGCGCAGCGCGTCGAGGTAGTCCCGCTCGGTCTGCGCGTCGGGTGCGAAGTCGCTGCCGATGAGGAAGGACAGGACGCTGGGATGGTCGCGCAGCCGGGCGGCCTCGGCGGCCATGGAGGCCCGCGCGGTCAAACGGTCGGCGGCGTTCCATTTCTCGCCCGTGCCGGTGGGGTTGACCGGCCCCTCCCACTTGTCGCAGCACTCCCAGCCGGGCAGCACCAGGAAGCCGTGCCGGTCGGCGAGGTCGAAGAACTCGTCCGGCTCGATATGGCCTTCGAGGCGGAACGTGTTCAGACCCGCGTCGAGTGCGGCCTTGATCCGGTCCTCCGCGGCCGTGGTGTTCCAGCGCAACAGTTCGTCGGCCGACCAGCCGGCGCCCCGGATCAGGAGGGGACGGCCGTTGATCGTGTAACGGCGGGCGCCGGCCGGGTCGACGGGTGCCTTCACGTCGCGGATTCCGAAGGCGTGGCGTAGGGAGTCCGAGCGGCGGCCGGTCACCGTGGCCGTCACGTGCAGTCCGTACAGGTTCTGGGCCCCCATACCGGCGGGCCACCACAGAGCGGGCCGCTTCAGACGCAGCTGCGGATGGCGGTTCGGGGCGAAGACGAGCGTACGGGTCTCCTGCGCGCGCAGGGTCACGTCCTCACGCAGCACGATCCCGGTGCCGCCGATGGCGGCGGAGACGGTCGCGGTGGTGGTCTCCGGCGAGTCGTTGCGGACCCGCGCCTTCACGGTCAGCTCGGCGGGGGCGTACGCGGCGCCCGCCCCCGAGGACGATCCCGTGGACTCCACCGAGGACGAGCCCGGGGCCGGAGGTGGCACGTGCAGGCGGGTCACGACGTGCGCGTCGTGCAGGGAGACGGATCCCCGGCGGCGCACCAGTACGTCACGGACGATGCCCATGTTGGCGTCGGGCGGTGGCTGCAGCCAGTCCAGCCAGCCCAGCGTGAGGTGTTTGCGTGGATCGTTGGGATGGATCCGGAAGGCGACGGTATTGGTGCCGGCCCGCACGAGGCGGGTGATGTCGATTTCGTGGCGCGTGTACATACCGGCCACCTCGGCCGCGGAGGCGACCCGCCGGCCGTTGACGTACACATCCGCCGCGGAGACCACCCCGCTGAAGTCCAGAGAGGTGCGCTCCGAGGTGTCGGGGAGCGTGAAGTCGCTGCGGTACCACCACGGATCGGCGAAGTCACGGCGCGGGATGCGCTGCTGGTCGGTGGAGTAGAAGGGGTCCGGGTGCGTGCCGTCGGCGACCAGGGCGGCGAGCACGGTGGAGCGAGGCCCGGCCCGGTGCCAGCCGGCCGTCGGGTATCCGGGCGTGGACACGGCGGCCGCCGTGTCGGGCACCTCGGCCGCCGACCGGATCGCGTACCCAGTCAGCGCGGCGGTCCCGCCGGGCGCCACGGTCGTCGCGATGGGCGCGATGGGCGCGGAACGTGGACCGGCTTCTGGGAGCAGGGCCGCGGCCGAGGGCAGGGCGGCCGGGGTGAGCAGCAGGCCCAGCAGGGCCAGAGCCACGGCGGCCACCCGGCGTCGCCGGGCGTGGGCGGGGCGGGGGAGTTGGGACACGCTGGTCTCCGGGGGAAGCTGGTCGGACGTCCACGTGACGCGAAGATCAGGTAACGGACCGTAACCCACCCGGCCCGAAACACGGACCGTCGCGGCCGCACGGCGAGCCGCGCGAGCGACCCCGATCTCAGGACGCGGATCAATTCGTCGTGCAGGGGCAGGGGTTGGACCGGACGCCCCCGCCCTGCCGTCGGTGGGGTCCGTCGGTGCACAGCGTTACTGTCGCGTGCACGAGCACGGTGGTGGGGGAGGCCGCGAGGCCGCGGAACAGCAGTCCGCCTGTGCGGATCCTGCTGATCGGGGTCGGGTCGGTCGGCCGTCGTGCCCGCCCGGCTGGAGCCTGCCGGCCGACGACCACGGTGGTCCGTCCCCCTTCCCGAGGCGCCCCCGGCCACACCCGCGACCAGCTGCGACACCTCTACGCGTTCGACTCCGCCCCCTCTGCCCGCACCGCCTCGGCGGAGCGGTTGATCGTCGACGTGGGCGGCGTAGCCACTCTCGCCCCGGGGCCGCCCGCCCGGCTTACCGTTCCTTCGACCGGGCCGTCGTTGTGTCGACCCCGGTCGACGCGTCGATCGAGGCGCCCGGCGAGGTGATCCGCGCGTTCGCCGCACGCAACCCGGCGCTGGACATCGAACTCCGACGTCGTCATGGCGTGGACCACGGAGGCGACGCACGACCGGAGTTCCGTATCGGAGCCGAGCCCGGCGCGATGACCGTCAGGGCTACGGCCCGCCGTGCCCAGGGCGGGGTGGAGGTCGAGGAGTACGGGGTGTCGAACGGGCGCGGGAGCGCTACGGACAGGCCACCGACAGCCTGCTCTTCGAGTCCGACCCGCAGTACCTGGGAACCTGGGATACCGCACGCGCTTCGCCGCAGAGGCCGGCTGCGCCCGGCCCCCTCTTTCAGACCTCGCCGGTCAAGCGCGCGGCGCGGGTCAGGCACGATCCGGAACAGACGGCCTAGGCTCGTGACCGGTCCGGCACGGGTGTCCTGCCGAATCACGCTCCCGGCCGTCGGGGAGTTGCCGATGGTGCCCGGGATCGGGTGCCGGCCCGCCGCGGTCGGCCGCGTACGGACGCCCCGGTGCCGCGCCTAGGCCGTCTCTTCCGGATCTTGCCGGGCCCGCGGCGTCCGGCACCGCACCCGGCCGCGTTGTCGGGGCGACCGAGTACGTCCGGTACACGGGCGCCCCTCCGCCTTGCCGGGCACGGCACCGGACGCCGCGGGCTCGGCCGCCACGATCCGAAAGAGGCGGCCTGGCCCGAAGGGCCGCCCGCACGCAGAGAGAGGCCTGATCATGCAGCTCACCGTCCTCGGCGCCACGGGACCCGTCGGCGGCCAGGTACTTCAGCAGGCCCTCGCGGCCGGGCACCGGGTCACCGCACTGGTTCGTGATGCGGCCCGGCTGCCGCAGCGCGACGATGAACGCGTCACCGTCGTCATCGGCGACGCCGCCTCCGCCGCGGACGTCGAAGAGGCGGCTCGGGGCAGCCGGGCCCTCATCTGTGCCCTGGGGCCGGGCAAGGACTACAAGTCCACTCTCGCCACCCGCACCGCCGGTCCCGTCCTGGAGGCCATGTCCGCGGCCGGCGTGGAGCGTCTCGTCTGGCTCTCGGCCCTCGGATCGGGCGACACGGCCCGGCGCCAATCCCTCTTCCAGGCCACGGCGGCGAAGCTGGTGATGGGCACGCTCATGGCCGACAAGGGCATCGCCGATGAGACCATCGCCCGCAGCGACCGTGACTGGACCATCGCCCTGCCCGTGATGTTCGGCAACGGCCGGCGCACGGCCGACTACAGGACGATCCCGCTGGACGGCACCCAAGGACGCGTCGGTGGGAGGATCAACCGTGTCGATGTCGCGGACTTCCTGCTCTCCGCCGCGACCGGCGACCTCTGGGTCCACCAGCGCGTCATCCTCACGCGCTGAGCCGCCGGAACGGCCCTCGCCTGGGCGTTCGGGCTCGCGAGCGCCCGCACGACGCCTGCACCGCCGGACGGGCGGCGACCCTGGGAACCCACCCTCCGGACCGTTCGGCGCCACGGGCCCGAGCTGCCCCTGACGGCACGGCCGGCCGAACTCGACGACGAGTGAGCTTTCCCCGACTTCGGCGGCGACAGGGCAGCAGCTCGTCCCTACCGCCGGGCGAGGGCGCAGTAGTCGCGGAGGGTGATGTTCTCCGCGGCCTTGCGGGCGATCTTGGCGGCCATGTCCTTGCCCGGTAGGTACGGCATGACCTTGTAGTAGCGGTTGAGGAGCGTGGCCATGAGGCGGTTTCCCGGGACCATGAGCTTGGCGACGCCCCCGCCCATCTTCTGGCAGCCCGTGGCATATGCGCGCATCTCCTCCTCGTACCGGCCGAACGCGACGCGGTGGTCGCCGTGCGCGGCGGCCAGTTCGCCCGCCAGGACGTAGGCGCCGACCAGGGCGAGCCCCGAACCCATGCCCGACAGCGAGGACGGGCAGTGGGCGGCGTCGCCGATCAGGGCGACGCGGCCGCGGGACCAGCTGTCCATGTGGACCTGGCCGACCGAGTCGAAGTAGAAGTCGGGGGCGTACCGCATGTCGTTCAGGAGCCGGTCGCTCTCCCAACCGTTGCCCGCGAAGGTCTCCGTCAGGACGGCCTGCTGTCGCGCCACGTCACGGCGGTCCAGGTCCAGTTGCGGGGAGGCGAAGTAGAAGACGGCCTTGGCCTGGGTGTTGTGGCGGGCGCTGTACATGGCGACGAGCCGACCCGCGGTGCGGTAGGCGTGCCCGGTGTGGTCGAGCCCGAGATGGTTGGCGGTGGTGAAGATCGCGCAGTTCACGCCGAGGTGTTCGACGAACTGTTCCTCGGGCCCGAACGTCAGGCGCCGCGTGTTGGAGTGCAGCCCGTCGGCTCCGATCACCAGGTCGAACCGGCGCGGGGCGCCGCGCTCGAAGCTCACGTGCACGCCGTGGGCGTCTTCGGTGAGCGAGGTGATGGAGTCGCCGAAGAGGTACTCGGTGTGCTCCTTGGTCGCGTCGTAGAGGATCCGGGCCAGGTCCCCGCGGAGCACCTCGATGTCTCCGGCGAACAGGTCCGCGGGCAGTTCGGCCTGCGGCTTGCCCGCGCTGTTGACGTACGACATCGAGCCGGTGCCGGTCCGGGCGCTTTCGAGCTCGGCCAGGATGCCCATGCGGCGCAGGACCGTCAGGTGGGCCTCGCCGCGGAAGTCGACGGCGTAGCCGCCCTCACGGAGGGCGGGGGCGCGCTCCACGATGGTGGCCTGGAAGCCGTGCCGGTGGAGCCAGTAGGCGAGCGCGGGGCCGGCGACGGAGGCGCCGGAGATCAGTACCTTGAGGTTCGTCATGCCCCGGAGATTGCCGGGGGGCGCTCACCGCGAGCTCACCTCGCGCTCACCGCGGCCGCAGGCCTGTGCTACCCCGGTGTGAAGGGCGCCCTCACCGGCCCGATGCCGCGGCCTCGAGGACGGACGCGACGACGCCCGGCGACAGCCCCAGCATGCGCAGCACCTCCGGTACGGGCGCGCCCACGATGCCGGCGACCTCGGTGGCCTGCCGATAGCGCGTGCGCGCCTCGGCATGGTGGCTCCGGGCCGCGGCGACGCGCCCGAGGCCCGTGAGCGTGCGTACCCGCGGCCCCAGGCTCTTGATCCAGTGCGGGTCGATCTGCTCCAGCGCCTCGGTGTACAGCCGTTCCGCCAGGGTGAGGTCGCCCTCCTCCAGGGCGATGTCGCCGAGGCCGCGCAGGGCCGCCGCCAAGTAGGTGGCGCTGCCGGCGCGGCGGGCGAGCGCGGCCGCCTGCGCGTAGTCGGTACGGGCCGTCGCCGGATCGTCCCCGGCGAAGTGGTCGCCCCGGTTGACCAGGAGGTCGGCGCTGTCCTCCAGGGCGCCGAGCCGTCCGGTGAGTACGAGGGCCTCGTCGGTCAGCGCGATGGCGCGTGTCCGGTCGCCGCGCGCTCCCGCCACGTCGGCGAGCGTGCCCAGGGCCAACGCGACACCCCAGCGCTCGCCGAGCGAGCGGAATCCGTCCAGGGCTCGGCCGAAGTCTTCCTCGGCCGCCCCGGAATCGCCCTTGCCCAGGTGCCCGAACCCCGACACGTAGTGGGCGGTGGCCCGTGCCCACGGGTCGGGGCAGTCCCGCTGGGAGGAGACGAGCTCGTACGCGCCCCGCGGGTCGGCCCCGACCGCGTTGCGCATCATCCACAGCAACAGCGTGACCGGGTAACGGCCACGCCGGTCGCCGGGCCACGCGGCAGCCAGCGCTTCGCCGGCCGTGGCGCGGTGCAACTGCCACAGCCGCTCCCCGGCGTCGCCCGACGCCGACGCGGCGAGCAGCACGCACGTCGCGTACTCCTCGCCGAGCGCGTCGGGGACCGCCTCGCCCACCCCCGTGAGCAGCTCGATCGCCACCGGTACGACGGAGGCGGAAGCGCCCCGGATCCAAAGGTAGTTGAACGCCGCGGCGAGCAGCTCGAAGGCCGTCCTCACGTCCGGCTCCCCGACCGCCCAGCGCAGCGCCGCCAGCAGGTCACCGTGCTCGGCCGCGACGACGGGCAGCCACTCCAGTTGCTCGGCCCGCCGCAGACGCGGATCGGCCGTGCGCACCAGTTCCAGGAGGTGCTGGGCATGGGCACGCCGTACGGAGCCGTGTTCGCCCGCGGCGTCGAGCCGCTCGGCGCCGTAGGCCCGGATCGTCTCCAGCATCCGGTAGCGGCCGCCCGAGACGTCGAGCAGCGACTTGTCGACCAGCGACTCCAGTGTCCCGCCGTCGATGCCGCACACCCGCGCCGCGGACTCGGCCGTCGCGCCGCCGATGAAGACCGTGAACCGCTGTGCGGCCCGTTGCTCGGAGTCGGACAGCAGGTCCCAGCTCCACGCGACCACCGAGCGCAGAGTGCGGTGCCGCTCGTCGGCCGTCCGGTTTCCGCGGGCGACGCCGAGCAGGTCGTCCAGCCGGTCAGCGAGGTCCTCGACGTCCAGGGTGCGCGACCGCGCCGCCGCGAGCTCGATGGCCAACGGCAGGTCGTCGAGCGCCGCGCAGATCCGCCGTACGGTCCCGGGGTCGGCGGTGAACCCCCGCCGCACGGCCACGGCCCGCTCGGTGAACAGCCGTACGGCCGCGTCGGCGTCGAGCGGACGCACCTGGAGGAGGTTCTCGCCGATGATGCCGAGCGGCTCCCGGCTCGTCGCCAGCACGCGCAGCCGCGGGCAGGTCGCCAGCAGTCGCGCCGCCAGCCTGGCGACCTCGTCGACGAGGTGCTCGCAGTTGTCCAGAACGAGCAGCAGCACCTGATCGGACAGCGCCGCGATCAGGCGGTCGACCGGCGTGGTCGCGCCGCCGTCCATCTGGAGCCCGTTCTGGCGCAGGCCGAGGGCGGCCAGCAGGGCCTGCGGCAGCCCGGCCCCGTCGCGCAACGGGGCCAGCTCCACGAAGCACACCTGGTCCGCTGCGCCCCCGCCGTCCCCGCGGCCCCCGCCGCCCGCGGCACTCCTGGTGCCCACGAGACCTGCGGCCTCGACCGACAGCCGGGTCTTGCCGACGCCTCCGGGCCCGATCAGGGTGACCAACCGGGCCACCCGCAGCATCTCGGCGATCTCGGCGACCTCGGCGGCGCGGCCCACGAAACTCGTCAGCTGCGCGGGAGGCGGGGCGGGCGACGGCTCCGGGTCGGCGGTCAGCAGCTCCCGGTGCAGCGCGGTCAACTCGGCAGAGGGGTCGGCGCCCAGCTCGTCGGCCAGGTGCCGCCGGGTCTCCTCGAACATCACCAGTGCCTCGGCCTGCCCGCCCTCGGCGGACAGCGCCCGCATCAGCAGCCCCGCCAGCCGTTCCCGGAGCGGATGGCGGGCGACCAGTTCGCGTAGCTCCGGTACGGCCCCGCGGTGCTCGCCGAGCCGGAGTTCGGCCTCGATGCGGTCTTCGCGCGCCCCGAGCCGGCGCTCCTCCAGCCGTACGGCGGCGGCCTGGGCCGTCCCGCTCTCGGGCAGGTCGGCCAACGCCGGTCCCCGCCACAGCTCCAGGGCCTCCCGCAGCAGCACGACCGCCCGCCCGGCATCACCGTCGGCCAGCGCCGAACGGCCCTCCCCGGCCAGCCTCTCGAACCGGGAGGCGTCCACCTCCTGCGGATCGACGAGGATCCGGTAGCCCGCCCCGGCCCGTTCGATCGAGGCCCCGTCCCCCAGGGCGGCCCGGAGCCTGGACACCTGGGACTGGAGCGAATGCGCCGACCGTGTCCCCGCGGGGTCGATCTCCTCGGCCAGCCGGTCCGCCGATACGACCTCCCCGGGGCGCACGAGCAGCAGGGCGAGCAGCGCCCGCCGCGCCGGACCGCCCAGCGCTACCTCGCCGCCGCCGCGCCATGCCCGGGTCTCACCAAGTATGCCGAACTTCATGGTGGTTGATTATTCAGGGCACGGCGGCGCGGCGGCACGGCGGTCCGTCAGGGCGGGTCGGGTGGTGATGGGGTTCGTCGGGCGGTCAGGGGCGTGGCCGCGGTCACGGGGCGATCGGGCCGAGGAACGTTCCGCCCGACACGTCGACGGTCTGGCCGGTCACCCAGCGGCCCTGCGGGCCGGCCAGGAACCCGACGACGTCCGCGACGTCCTCCGGCTCGCCCAGCCGCCCCAACGCCGTGATCGACTCCAGCCCGGCGACGACCTCGGGGATGGAGGTGTACCCCGCCGTCATGTCGGTGCGCACCGCTCCGGGCGCGACCGTGTTCACCGTGATGCCGCGACGGCCGAGCTCGTTGGCCAGCGACGGCGCCATCGACTCCAGTGCCGCCTTGGTGATCGTGTAGCCGATCTGGGTGGAGACCGCGAACCTGCTGGCCGTGGAGCCCATGTTGATCACGCGGCCGCCGTCGTTCAGCAGCGCCATCGCGCGCTGGATCACGAAGAACGGGGTGGCGACGTTGATCTCCAGCAGCCTTGCGAACTCCTCCGGGGTGACCTGCGAGATCGGGTTGCCCGAACTGATGCCCGCGTTGTTGACGAGGATGTCCAGCCCGGCTCCCGCCGACCCCGCGGCCAGTTCCTCGAACAGTCGGTCCACCGCGCCTGCCTCGCCGAACCTCGCCCGGATCGCGAATGCCGGCCCGCCCGCCTCCTCGATCCGGGCCACGGTCTCCTCGGCCGCTGCGTCGTTGCTCCCGTAGTGGACGGCGACCAGCGCGCCCTGAGCCGCCAGTCGCAGTGCGACCGCCCGACCGATTCCCCGCGAGCCGCCGGTCACCAGTGCCGTCTTGCCGGTCAGATCGTTCATCGTCGCTCCCTGTATCGGTGGCCGGTCCGCGGCGGATCCGGCGATGACCCGACAGTCGCGCCAGGCGCTCACCAGGCGCTCACCGGACGCTCACCACCGGCTCGCCGGGGAGCGTGAACGGTGCCGGACCGCTGGGCGTGGTCCGCCCGACCTCGGTGGATCGGTCGATCGGGCCAATATCTGTGCCCGCGCGATGAGAATGAGAGGAACGACGCCATGAGGCTTTTTCTCGCAGCGGGCGAGTGAAATGTTTCACCGTACAACGGATGTCGATTCGTGCTACTGTCGATCTCAGTTGCAGTTGTGGTTCCCAAAACTTCAAGTCCTCCCAGCAGGTGTCCACACCCCTAGGAGTACTTTTATTTTTCCGGTCAAGTCATCATCGGTCGGGGTAATCATCGCGGCGACACGGAATCCTCACAGCGTGGATCCCGATGTACTGCCCCAAAGGAGATATGACATGGCTACTGGAACCGTGAAGTGGTTCAACGCGGAAAAGGGCTTCGGCTTCATCGAGCAGGACGGTGGCGGCGCTGACGTCTTCGCCCACTACTCGAACATCGCCGCCCAGGGCTTCCGTGAGCTGCTCGAGGGCCAGAAGGTCAGCTTCGACATCGCGCAGGGCCAGAAGGGCCCGACGGCCGAGAACATCGTTCCCGCCTGACGCTGACACGCACTTCGTAGCTGGGGCCCGCATCCTTCGGGGTGCGGGCCCCAGCTGCACGCATTTCCGCCCCGTCACCGCCCCGTCCGTCACCGCCCGTCCCGCCCTGTATCAGCCGCGGGTACGGCGCCGAGGTATCCGCTGTCCTTCGTACGCGGATCGCGCCACGGCGGATACGCCGGGTTGCGCACCCTGACGGACGGCATCACCTATTTTTTCGGTACCTGTACCCGCCAGGTTCTCCGGCCGGGCAGGTCCGTTTCATATTTTCATTCGGCCCGTTTCTTGCAATTCTCCGCGCAGTGCATGCCTGCGGGAATTCCTTGATATGCGCCGTATCGAGGAAGGTTCCGCATGAACCGCACGCGCACGAACGAACGATTCGCCCGCACACGCAACGGCACGGCCGGATCCGGCACGAGCGGCGGCCGCTTCGGCGGTTCGGCCCCCAGCCGTTCCGGTGCCCCCAGCCGTTCGGGTGCCCCCAGCCGTTCCGGTGGCCCGAGCCGCTCGAACGGGTACGGCCGACGGCCCGCCGCCGTGCAGGGCGAGTTCGCCCTGCCCAAGACGATCACCCCCGCGCTGCCCGCCGTCGAGGCCTTCGCCGACCTCGCCATGCCCGAAGAACTGCTCGCCGCGCTCACCGCGCAGGGCGTGACCGTGCCGTTCCCCATCCAGGGAGCGACCCTGCCGAACTCCCTGGCCGGCCGTGACGTGCTCGGCCGCGGGCGGACCGGCTCCGGCAAGACCCTGGCCTTCGGACTGGCGCTGCTGGCCCGTACGGCCGGCCGACGCGCCGAGCCCCGTCAGCCGCTCGCGCTGGTCCTCGTACCGACCCGCGAGCTGGCGCAGCAGGTCACCGACGCCCTCGCCCCGTACGCCCGCTCGGTCCGACTGCGGCTCGCCACGGTCGTCGGCGGGATGCCCATCGGGCGGCAGGCCGGCGCGCTGCGCGGTGGCGCCGAGGTCGTCGTTGCCACGCCGGGCAGGCTGAAGGACCTCATCGACCGCGGCGACTGCCGACTCGACCAGGTGGCCGTCACCGTCCTGGACGAGGCCGACCAGATGACCGACATGGGCTTCATGCCGCAGGTCACCGCACTGCTCGACCAGGTCCGCCCCGAGGGTCAGCGGATGCTCTTCTCCGCCACCCTCGACCGCAACGTCGACCTGCTGGTGCGCCGCTACCTGACCGACCCGGTCGTCCACTCCGTCGACCCGTCCGCGGGCGCCGTCACGACGATGGAGCACCACGTGCTGCACGTGCACGGTGGTGACAAGCACGCCGCCACCACCGAGATCGCGGCGCGCGACGGTCGCGTCATCATGTTCCTGGACACCAAGCACGCCGTGGACCAGCTCACCAGCCACCTGCTGAACAGTGGAGTGCGCGCCGCCGCCCTGCACGGCGGCAAGTCGCAGCCGCAGCGCACCCGCACCCTGGCGCAGTTCAAGACCGGGCACGTCAGCGTGCTCGTCGCGACCAACGTCGCCGCCCGCGGCATCCACGTGGACAACCTCGACCTGGTCGTCAACGTGGATCCGCCCACCGACCACAAGGACTACCTGCACCGTGGTGGGCGTACCGCTCGTGCCGGGGAATCCGGCAGCGTCGTCACCCTGGTCACCCCGAACCAGCGCCGTGGCATGGCGCGGCTGATGGCAGCCGCCGGGATCACCCCGCAGACCACCCAGGTCCGCTCCGGTGAAGAGGCCCTGAGCCGGATCACCGGTGCCCAGGCCCCCTCCGGCATCCCGGTCGTCATCACCGCCCCGGCGGCCGAGCGGCGCGAGCGCGGCGGCCCCGCCTCGCGCAATCGACGCCGCCCCGCCGCGGCGACCGCCCGCCGTAGGCCGGCACGGCAGTCCGCCGCCGACGCCGTAGCGTGAACCCTTCTTCTCCCCTTGTGAGGCATCATGCGCGTCGTCATCGCCCGATTCCCCTTCGATCTGACCAAGAGCGGAGTGCTGGAGTCGATGAAGGGCGTCAAGCCCGAGCCCGTCGACGGTGAGTCCGTGATCATCGGACGCCGGCACTACCCGGTCAAGCAGGTCGGCCAGGTCGTGACCCGTCAGGACCGCCGGGACTTCAGCGCCGCGGAGGTCGTACGCGCCATGACCCTGCTCGGTTTCACGTGCCGCGGCCTGCCGCAGGCCGCCGCCGCGCCCACGACCACGCCCGGCCTCACCGCGTTCCAGCGGGCGTCGGCCATGCTCGGCGAGCCCGCGCCCGTATCGGCTTCCGTCTGACCGCACAGCAGCTCCCGCACCATCCCTGAGGGCCCGACCGGCACATCCGGTCGGGCCCTCAGCGCTGTGCCGGAAGGGCCGTGCCGGAAGGGCCGTGCCGGTGGTGCTGCGTCGGTGGTGCTGCTTCGGTGGAAGGAAGATCTCTTGGTCGGGTACAAGAAAATCTATCGGCGTCACGGTAGACATCCGGTTGTTATGTGCCTAGGGTTTCTCCCGTAGCCAAGCTCGAAGGAAGGGAGGAACGAGACACCATCAGGATCGCCCGGGCACGGAGCACACGGCTCGGGTACCGAACGACCCCGAACGGCAGGTGGTCCCCGGTCAGGCATCCACGATCCCCGCACTCCCGCCCGTCTCCCGGGCGCGACCGCGGTAACAGAAGGTCGGCGCAGCGCTGAGGCCGACAGATGGTGTTGAATTCCCTTCAGGGCCTTGGTGCCGTACGGCACCAAGGCCCTTCGACGCGTTCTAAGAAGAGGTGCAGATGACAGCGGATGACTCGCTCGGCGGCCGGCTGGACGACGATGACTACCCCGCCTACACGATGGGCCGGGCCGCCGAACTACTCGGCGCGACCCCCGGCTTCCTGCGCGCCATCGGCGAGGCCCGTCTGATCACTCCGTTGCGCTCCCCGGGCGGACACCGCCGGTACTCGCGCTACCAGCTCCGGATCGCGGCCCGCGCCCGGGAGCTCGTGGACCAGGGAACCCCGGTCGAAGCCGCCTGCCGCATCGTCATCCTCGAGGACCAGCTCGAAGAGGCCCAGCGCATCAACGCCGAGTTCCGCCGGGCGGCGAACGCCACGCCCGACGACTCCCGCTGAGCCGTCGGCGCGTCAGCGCGCCAGCGTGTCATCCGTAGGACGGGATGGGCAGCTGGGACATCGACATCGGCGGCTCCTTAGGCGACGACACCGTTGCCGACCGGGTGCTGCCGGCCCTGCGGACCATGCGGACCATGCGGACGTCCCGACGGGCGACGTACGGCGGTCGCGGCGGCGTTCGTTGTCGGTCGGCGCCCCGACGGCCGGCTCACATCACGGCCCGTCAGAGCTGCCTGCTGCGGTTCCCCGGACGCTCGTCGTCCACGCCTTGGAGCACCTGGTCGCCGAGCGGTCCGAACTCGCCGACCGGTGACCCACGGCCACGGGCCGCCGAAGCCGATCCGGAACCGGACCCGAGCTCCGGCAAGATCCGCCGGGCAAGATCCGGAAGAGGCCGCCGGGCCTGCGCCGGCCCCCTTGCCGCCCGCGTCGGGCCGCCCCGGCCCGCCGGTCGCCGAACTGCGCCCGAGCCGCGAGCGGGATATCAAGGAGCGTGAAGGCCGGAGCGAGGCCCGACAGACGCCACCCCGCGGTGAGGAGAACGTCTCGTGGAGTTCGAGGTCAATGGCACCCGGCACGCGGTGGATGTGGACGACGATCCGGCCGCCGTGGAGGTGGTCCGGGACCGACTGGGCCTGACCGGCACCAAGCTCGTCTGCGCGGGCGGGGTGTGCGGCGCCTGCACGATCCAGGTCGACGGTGAACCCCGGGTGTCCTGCCTGACCCCGGCGGTCGGGCTGGCCGGGCGGCGGGTGACGACCGTGGAGGGCCTCGCCGGCCACCCGGTCGGACGTGCCTTCGCCGGCGAGGACGCCCTCCAGTGCGGCTACTGCACCCCCGGGTTCGTCGTCGAGGCAGCGGCGTTCTTCGAGCGGTGGCGGGCCGCCCACGGCCGTACCCGGCCCGGACGGCAGCCGATCGCCGACGCGCTCGCGGGTCACCTGTGCCGGTGCGGTGCCTACGAGGGAATCTTCAACGCGGTGGCCGCCGCCTGCGCGGGCGACTACGACGACGCCCCGACCGACGGCCAGGCCCCCGCGGTCCCGCGCACCGAAGCCCCGGAGAAGGTCGACGGATCGGCCCGCTACACCACGGACCTACGGCCCGAGGGATTGCTGGAGGGGGTGATCATCCGCTCGCCGCACGCGCATGCGCACGTACGCTCCCTCGAAGCGGGGGACCTGCCCCTGGTACCGCTGCTGCCCCCGGACGGTGTCGTGCGCTACGTCGGACAGCCGGTCGCCGCGGTCGCCGCGCCGGACCGGGCCTCCGCACGGGCGGCGGCAGCGCGGGTCAGGGTCGACTACGAGGTCCTGCCCGCGGCCCTGGACGCACGCCAGGCCCGAACCGGCGAGGGCCCGCTGGTCTACGAGGACAAGGCGGCACGCAAGCGAGCGCCCGGTTCCGGCGAGACCCCCCAACTGGTGCCCGCCCGCTGGCGCGGCAACCTCCGGGGACCGTCCGCCATGAGCAAGCGTCCCGCCGCAGCCGTGCGTCGGATCACCGAGGCCCGCAGCCGCACCCCCGAACGGGTGGTGGAGGGCGTCTACACCACCGCCGCGCAGACGCACACGCCGCTCGAACCGCACGCCTGCCTCGCCCGATGGATCGACGGCACCCTCCATCTGGACGTGTCCACCCAGTCGGTGAAGCACACGGCCGAGCTGGCCGCCGAACGCTTCGGCCTGCCCGTCGATCGGGTGGTGGCGCGGGCCGTCCACGTGGGCGGCGGCTTCGGCTGCAAGATGGGACTGACCTCCGACGTCGTCGCCGCCGTCGAGCTGTCCCGGCTGCACGGCGCCCCCGTACGCGTGGTGCTCGACCGGGACGAGGAACTCACCGACGGCGGATACCGGCCCGGCACCCGGATCCGGCTGGCGATGGTCGCGGACGAAGCCGGCGAGCTCAGCGCACTGGCCATGGACGCGGACAACGACGGCGGCGTCGCGGTCGGCGGCACCGTGGCCGCACTGGCCCGGTTCATGTACGGCAAGGCCCCCCGCCGGCTCCGCGACTTCGACACGGTCACCCACCGACCTCCGGGCGCCCCCTTCCGCGGCCCCGGCGGCCCCACGATGTGCTGGGCGCTGGAGCAGGCCGTCGACGAGATGGCCCACCGGCTCGGCGAGGACCCCATCGCCCTGCGCCGCCGCTGGGACGGCAACCCCAAACGGCACGCCCTCTACGACCGGGCCGCCGCGCTCCCGGTCTGGTCGGGCCCCCGCGGCGGCACCGGGCGGTTCCGCCGCGGCGTCGGCGTCGCGGCGGCCAACTGGATGTACTTCCTCGACCCCGTCACCGAGGTCGAGCTCACCGTCGAGGACGGGATCGTCGTCGCCCGCTGCGCCGTACAGGACATGGGCACCGGCTCGCGGACCGTGCTGCGCCGGGCGGTCGCCGCCGGGCTCGGCCTGCCCGAGACGAAGGTGCGCGCCGAGGTCGGCCGGAGCGACACCGTGCACGGGCCAACCTCCGGCGGCAGCCGTACCACACCCTCCCTCGTACCCGCCGCCGCGGACGCCGCCGCCCGGCTGCGCGACGCGCTCGGCGGCGATGACGTGGCCGCCCGGCTGGATACCGCGCACGGCGTACGGGTGACCGGCCGGCGCCCCCGCGACCGCCGGGGCTTCGTGACCCCCTTCACCATGGCCGGTATCGCGATCGGCCGGGGATTCACCGGATCGGTCCAGGTCGCCGAGGTCGAGGTGGACACCCGGCTCGGCCGCGTCCGCCCGCTGAGCGTGTGGAGCGGCATCGCGGCGGGCCGGATCCACGAGGACCGCCTCGCCCGCGGCCAGTGCCAGGGAGCCGTCGTACAAGGCGTCGGCTACGCCCTCTACGAGGAGCGGCGCACCGACCCGGTCACCGGGCGGGTGCTGACCGAGAACATGGAGGACTACCGCATCCCCGGCATCGGCGACACCCCCGAGATCACCATCCACTTCCACCAGGAGGGCTTCGACCACGTGCCCGGTGGCGGAGTCGGCCTCGGCGAGATCGCCACCCTGCCCACCGCGGCCTGCCTGGCCAACGCGGTCCACGACGCCACCGGCTGGCGCCCGTACGACATGCCCATCCGCCCCGACCGGCTCCTGGAAGGACTGGGTACGTGAGCACCGAGACCGCCCTCACCGACCTCTCGGCCGCCGTCCTGGCCCGCGGCGGGGAGCTGCGCGCCGGTGGCACCGACACCACCGCCCGCCGGCGCAGCGGCGTATCTCCCGGACCGTTCACCGACCTCGGCGGCGCCGATCACCTGCGCGGCTGCACCCCGCTGCCCGGCGGTGGGCTGCGGATCGGCGCCCTGACCACCCTCACCGAACTGGCCACCGACCCGCAGGTACGCGAGGGCTGGCCGGCCCTGGCCCTGGCGGCCGGGAGCGCGGCCACTCCGCAGATCCGGGCCGCCGGCACCGTGGGCGGCAACCTCCTCCAACGCAACCGCTGTTGGTACTACCGCAATCCACACTTCAGCTGTCTCCAGAAGGGCGGCACCGGCTGTCCCGCACGCCAGGGCGACCACCACTTCGGCGTGGTCAGCGGAGACGGCCCGTGCGTGGCCCCGCACCCGTCCACCCTCGCCATGGCCCTGCTCACCTACGACGCCGAGGCCCATGTCCACGGCGACTCCCCGCGCGCAGTCGCCGACCTGTACGGGGACGGCGACCGCCTCTCCCACGCCGACCACCTGCTGCCGCCGGACCGCATCCTCACCGCGGTCCACCTCCCCGCACCCCTGCCCGGCGAACGCGCCGCCTGCCACCGGGCCATCAGCCGGGCCCATGCCGAATGGCCCCTGGTCGAGGCCACCGTCCGACTGGTGCTCGACGGCTCCACCGTCACGCACGCCGCCGTCGCGGCGGGCGGGGTGGCCCGTGTACCCCTGCGACTCACGGAGGTGGAGGCCGCCCTGATCGGCCGGGAGGCCACCCCCGATGTCCTCGCAGCGGCCGCGGAGACGGTCCTCGCCCGCTGCCGGCCACTGCCGCAGACCGGCTACAAGGCGAAGCTGTTCCGCAACACCGTCCTGGAAGTCCTGGAACAGGCCGTCGGCCCGGCGACCACCGGCTAGATCGCCTCTCCCGGATCCCTGCGGGTGCCTTCGGATCCGTTCGGATGCCTTCGGATCGCTCGGCGGCTCCCGACGGGACGGCCGACCGACCCGCCCCGTGCCCCGTCCTCTCAGCCGGTGTGAAGGATTCGGAACCGATCGGGCCGCTCCGGGTCCCGGTCCACGACCTGGGTCGGAGCCCAGGTCCATTGCCGAACGCCGATGCCCGGCGCGCCGGAGAACCGGATCCGGCCGCGGGTGCCCTCGACCGCGACACGGGCCCAGGGATCGTCGGCGCGCGCCTCGGTCGCGCCGCGCGAGCACAGCACATCGGCCAGGACGAGCACGGTGTCGTACCCCTCGAAGGCGACGAAGGAGGGCGTCACGCCCAGCCGCTCGCGAAGGGCGGCCTCGACCCGTGTACCGAGCGGGCCGAGGCGCTCGGGCAGGTAGCGCAGGAACGGGACGGCCGCGCCATCGTCCCCCAACAGCGTCGCCCATTCGGGAAACTCCGGTTGCCCGGCCGGAGCGCCGATCATGACCTGGGCGAGTCGCCGGTCGCGGCGGACGGCCTCGACGATCGGGACCGCCGGCTCCGGGAGGCCGACCAGGAGCAGGAGGGCCGTCGCGCGACGGTCGACGAGCTCCGTGCACAGTGCGGTGGGGGAGTGCACCGTCATGTCGAGTTCGACGACGGATCCGCCGTGCGGAGCGAGGTGTTCCCGCAGGATGCGGGTACCGGCGGCCCAGTAGACGCTCGACTGGGTTGCCACGGCGATGCGGCGGTGGCCCGCGCCGAGGAGGAAGTCCGCGTAGATCCGCCAACCGTGGGACTGCGCCGGGGCGAGGCGCGCGACCCATCGGGTCGGCTGTTCGGTGAGCGCGTCGAGAACCGCGGACGAGCACAGGAACGGCAGGCCGAGGGCGTCGGCCCGGGCCGCGGCGGCGCGCGCGACGACGCTGTGGTACTCACCGGCCAGAGCGGCCACCCCGAGGCGGGCCAACTCGTCCACGGCTGCCACGGCCCGCTGCGGATCGGCCGCGGTGTCTCGGACCAGCAGTTCGAGCGGCTTGCCGGCGATCCCGCCGGCGTCGTTGACCTCCCGAACGGCCAGTTCCAGTCCGGCGAGCAGGTGTTGGCCCGCCTCGACCCAACCAGGCCTGCTCAGCGGAACGAGGGCGCCGATCCGGACGGATGACCCGTCAGACCGCCCGGCGACAAGCGGTGATGGTGGCGTATTCATCCGTCTGCTTCTCCCGCGTGGTGGTTCCGTTGCGGCGTACCCGGGCCGCGGCGCGATCGTCGGTGGCGCCGAGCGTAGCCGAGGCGAGAACGGCCGGAGCGGGCGCCCTTGCCCCGTGCCTGCGGTCCGCCCCCCCCGCCGGCCGCCCGGGCGGGCCATCCGGGCGGGGCGCGGGGTGCGTACGGCATGGCGCCCAGAGCAGCGGCACCCCGCGGCGCATGCTGAGTCTTCCCGCCCTGCAGGAGAGGCCTGTGAGTGATCCCGCACCGCGCGTGACCGGCACGAAGCCGCCGTCGCCGTCGGCCACAGCGGCCGACGGCATTCCCGCCCCCGGGGTCATCGGCATCGGACTCGCCGCGGTGCTGACGTTCGCGCTGGCCCAGGGCTCGTGGCAGTGGTTCGCCACGTTCATCGGGGTGACGCTGCTCGCGGTGCTGCTCGCCTTCCAGCGACGGGCGGAGTGGACCCCGAACGTCCGCTCGCCGTACATGCGCGGCCTGGTCGCGTACTCGCTGGTCGTCGGGCTGTGCGTGGCGGTCGCCCTGGCCCCCCTGTTGCAGCGCCGGGCCTGGTTGTTCCCGATGCCGGGCACGCGCGCCGACTGCGCACTGGCGGGGAGGTACCAGGCCCTCCAGGTGGAGGCCGCGCTCGGGAACCTGGCCGCCGGTGACGGCGCTGCCCTGGCCTTCGTACAACAGGACCAGGCGCGCAAGGCGGTTGCCGAGTGCTTGGCGGCCACGACGACCCAGTGGCTGCCGGTGTACGGACTGGGGGTGGCGGTGCTGGTCGGCGCGTGTGCGTGGTTCCGCGACCGGGCCCGCGCCCGGTCGGTGCCCGGGCGGGGACCTACCGACGCGCGCGGCTCACGTAGAGAAGGATGAGGGATTCACCCATGTGCACGCGGATCTTGTGGAACACCAACGACCACGCCGTCCTCGCCGGTCGGACGATGGACTGGCCGGAATCGACCGAGCCGGTCCTGACCGTGTTCCCCCGGGGGATCGAGCGCGACGGCGGCATGCTGGCGGGTACCACCGTCGTCGGCGACAACCCCCTGCGGTGGACGAGCAGTCTGGGCAGCATCGTGACCACCGTCTACGGAGCCGGCACGGCCGACGGTCTCAACGAAGCCGGCCTCGCGGCCCACATGCTCTACCTGGACAGCACCGATCTCGGCCCCCGCGACCCCAGTAGGCCGGGCCTCCAGATCGGCCTGTGGATCCAATACTTGTTGGACGGCGCACACACCGTCCAGGAAGCCTTGGACCTGCTCGACACCTGCCAGCTGGTGCCGGTAGAGCTGCGGGGCTTCAAGGCCTCCGTGCACGTGGCCCTGGAGGACGCTGCAGGTGACTCCGCGATCGTCGAGTACATCGCGGGCCAACGGCAGGTGCACCACGACCGCAGCTACACGATCATGACGAACGAACCCTCCTACGAGGAACAACTCCGCCTGCTGCGGGAAAAGGTGCGCGCCGTGCAGGGGCTCGGCCACGACCGGCCGAACAGCGAGGTACCCCTGCCCGGGAACGTGAACGCGGTCGACCGCTTCCAGCGCGCCGCCTACTTCAGCTCCCTGCTGCCCGAGCCGGCGGACGACCGCCAGGCGGTCGCCGGCATCCTGGCCGTCACCCGCAACGCCTCCGTGCCGTTCGGCGCGCCGTATCGCGAGGGGAGGTTCCACACCTACAACACCGAGTACCGCACGATCTGCGACCTCACCAGCAAGCGCTACTTCCTCGAACTCGCCACCAGCCCGAACCTCCTGTGGGCCGAGATCGACCGCTTCGACCTGTCGCCCGGCGCTCCGGTCATGATGCTGGATCCTGAGGGGATCGACCTCGTCGGGGACGTCTCGGACCGGTTCACGCCCGCACCCGCGCCGTTCTGACCGGCCGGCTCTCCGGGCCGTGTCCCGGCCAGGCCATTGGCAGAAATTGAACACAGTCCGAACCTGAGAGCGCTCTCAGTCATCACTTCATGTGCCCGGGAGCACTGTGCACCTCCCCCCACTTCGCGGTGTCCCCTCAGGAGGCAGATCGTGTTCCGCTTATCGAAAGTGCTTGCGGCCGGGCTCGCGGCGCTGGTCGTCGGCGCCGGCCTGGTGACATTCGGCCCGTCGGTGGCAGAGGCCGTACCGGCGACCGTCCCGCTCACGATCAAGAACACCTCAGGCAGCAGCGAGCCGGTATACGTATACAACCTGGGAACACAGCTGACCACCGGCCGGCAGGGCTGGGCCGACGCCGGCGGCACGTTCCACCCGTGGCCCGGGGGTGGCAATCCCCCCACCCCCGCGCCCGACGCGTCCATTCCGGGCCCGGCCGCCGGCCGGACCAAGACCATCCGGATACCCAAGTTCTCGGGACGCGTCTACTTCTCCATCGGCCAGAAGTTGGTCTTCAAGCTCAGCACCGGCGGCCTGGTCCAGACTGCCGTGCAGAACCCCTCCGACCCCAACCGCAACATCCTGTTCAACTGGTCCGAGTACACGCTCAACGACGCCGGCCTGTGGATCAACAGCACCCAGGTCGACATGTTCTCGGCCCCGTACGCGGTGGGTGTCAAGGCCGCCGACGGCACGGTCACGAACACGGGTCGGCTGAGGCCGGGCGGCTACAACGCCGTCTTCGCGCAGCTGCGTTCGGCTGGCTGGGGCGGACTGATCCAGAACCGCCCCGACGGTACGCCGCTGCGCGCGCTCTCACCCGGTCACGGCATCGAGGCGGGCGGAATCCCGGCCGGCGTCATGAACGACTACATCAACCGGGTCTGGACCAAGTACAGCTCCTCCATGCTCACCGTGACGCCCTTCGTCGACCGACCCGACACAAAGTACTACGGCCGCGTCTCGGGCAACGTCATGAACTTCACCAACGGATCAGGGGCGGTGGTCACCAGCTTCCAGAAGCCGGACTCCGACAGCGTCTTCGGCTGCTACAAGCTCCTGGACGCGCCCAACGACCTTGTCCGCGGCCCGATCTCCCGCACCCTGTGCGCGGGCTTCAACCGGTCGACGTTGCTGACCAACCCGGCCCAACCCGACGCGAACGGCGCCAACTTCTACCGGGACGACGTCACCAACCACTACTCCCGCATCATCCACGGACAGATGGTCGACGGTAAGGCGTACGGCTTCGCCTTCGACGACGTCGGCGCCCACGAGTCTCTGGTGCACGACGGCAACCCGCAAGAGGCCTTCATGACACTGGAACCGCTCACCTAGGTTCCCTGCCGCCGCTCGGTACCGGCCTCCTTTCCCGGAGGCTGGTACCGCCTCGGTGGAGCGGTTCGGCGGCCGGATCGCCACCGGCGCGGCCGGCCTCGGCTACGGCTACGGCTACGGCTACGGCCGAGGCTACGACGGGACCGCGGTGCCACCGCGATCGCGGGCGTACGAGGCCACCCGGCCGCGCATCACCGCGGGCGGTGGATCACCGCAGGGCCGTCACCTTCCGCACCCGCCCGGTCGCCGTCCCGTTACCCCTTCCGGTCGCCCAGGGCGGAGCCGCGAAGGCGGCGTAATCTGGCTGAACCACCACAGAATGCGCGTGCGACCGACACGGCGCGCCATCCGTGCACGGCGCCGCGCCCACGACCCCGCTCACGACCCACCCACGACCCGCCCACGATCCAGGGAGGCGGCGCGTGACCGATCCGTTCGGCTTCCTCAGGATCCCCCGAGAGGCCGTCCCGGCCCGCCCCGTCGAGCAACGACTCGGCGACTGGCACGAGGTCTACGCGGGCCAGGCACTGCTCCCGCTCGTCTCCCGGCAGGCCGATCGCTGCATGGACTGCGGCATACCGTTCTGCCACACCGGCTGCCCCCTGGGAAACCTCATCCCCGAGTGGAACGCGTACGCCGCCCGCGGCGACTGGCACGCGGCCTACGAGCGGCTCCACGCGACCAACAACTTCCCGGAGGTCACGGGCAGACTCTGCCCGGCCCCCTGCGAGGACGCGTGCGTCCTCACGATCAACGCCGACCCGGTGACCATCAAGAACGTCGAGCAGGCGATCGCGGACGAGGGCCGACGGCGCGGCTACATGACACCCAGGCCGGCGGAGAAGCGCAGCGGCAGAGCGGTGGCCGTCATAGGCTCCGGCCCCGCCGGCCTGGCCGCGGCGCAGCAGCTGACCCGGGCCGGCCACCGCGTCACGGTCCACGAGCGGGCCGACCGGATCGGCGGCATGCTGCGCTACGGCATCCCCGAGTTCAAGATGGAGAAGTCCCACCTGGACCGCCGTATCGAGCAGATGCGGGGCGAGGGCACGGTGTTCGTCACGGGTGCGGACATCGGCGGCGCCGTCGGTACCGGCGCCGACGAGCTGCGCGGCCGGTGCGACGCCGTCGTCGTCGCGGTCGGGGCCGGCGAGCGTCGTGAGCTGCCGGTCCCGGGCCGTTCGCTGCACGGTATCCATCAAGCCATGGACTACCTGACCTGCGCGAACCGGGTACGGGAGGGCGACTACGCCGTGTCGCCCGTCACCGCCGAAGGCAGGCACGTGGTCATCGTGGGCGGCGGAGACACCGGCTCCGACTGCCTCGGAACGGCCTTGCGGCAGGGCGCGGTCTCCGTGCTCCAGCTCGACATCAACCCGGAACCCGGCGCGGGCCGACCCGACGACGAGCCCTGGCCGGTGTACCCGAGGACGTACCGCATCTCGCACGCCCACGAAGAGGCCCGCGGACGCGCGGGACGCGACCCCCGGCTGTTCGCCCGCGCCACGCTGCGCTTCGAGGGGGACGAGGCGGGCCGGGTACGGGCGCTGCACCTGACCGCCGTCGAGCCGGTGGGCCGCAGCCCCCTGACCGGGACCGAGGACGTCATACCGGCCGGCCTGGTCCTGCTGGCCCTCGGCTTCTCTGGCCCCGAGCGGGCCGGTGGCCTGCGCGAGCAGCTGGCACTGGAGCTCGACGAGCGCGGCAACTTCGCCCGGGACGCGGGCTTCGCGGCGGCCGGCGGACAGGCCCCGGGAGTGTTCGTCGCGGGTGACGCGGGCCGAGGGCAGTCGCTGGTGGTGTGGGCCATCGCCGAGGGCCGTGCGGCGGCCGCCGCCGTCGACCGGTACCTGACCGGGTCCACCTGCCTCCCGGCCCCGGTCGCCGCGCACGACCGGCCGATGACGGCTCTGGGGCGCATGCGCTACGGGCTCTGACGGCGGCCGTCCGGGCCGACTCCCGACTCGCGGCCTTGACGTCGGCAGGCTAGGGCAGCGGAGCGGCCGGCACCCATCCCTCGTCGAGGTAGATCGTCCAGGCGTCTCCCACCGCCCGCCGCAGCTCGACCAGGGCCGCGACGTCCGCGATGACCGCTGGTGCGTCGGACGCCCGCAACGGGGCGCCCGGGACACCGTTGCGGGTGTAGGTCGGCACCTCGCCGTCACAGCTGAAGGCGTGCAGTGGCGGTGGACCATCGCCGAACCACGTGGGGCAGTTCTCCTCCGCCCAGGCGGCTGCGGCGTCGACGCGCTCCAGGTGGGCCAGCAGGTGCTCGGGAGCCGGGCCGCAGCTGAACTGCACGAGAAAACCCTGAGCGTCCACCGCCCACCAATCCCATATGAACCCAGGTCGGGGGTGCCGCAGGGTCGAAGTCATACCGCCACCGTATCCAAGCGGGGGGGACCACCCCTCGTAGGGTGGCACGGGCCCCAGTTCGCGCAGGTTCCCCGTGCACCGGGAGGTACGGATGACAGCAGCAGCCCGGCTCTTCGTCAACGAAGGCGTTTTCGGCATCCTCGACGCCGGCAGGATACCGATCGAGACCGCGGACCGGTCCCAGGGATTCCTCGTGACGATGGAGCAAGGCGCTCTCGTCGTCACCGGCATCAACACCGGTGGGGTGCAGGTGCGGGTACACGCTCTCGACGAGGCACCGGCCCCTGAGGCCGGGAGCTGGGAGGAGACCGCCCGTTCGCGGATCTGCGCACCTGAAGGACGGCTCCGCGTCGAATCACTCACCCACGGCCCGGACGAGCACCTCCCCCTCCTCAGTACCGGCGGACCCGGCTGGTACGTGGTGGAGGTCAAGGCCCGAGGCCGTAGCCTCGAGCCCGATGGCTTCAACGCCCTATCCGGCGAGCAGTACCTGATCACCGCATGGCCGTCGCCCGACCGACTGCCCGTGCCCGCCCCGACACCTCGCGCCGGCCATGACGAGGACCCACAGGCAGCGGAACGCCGTCAACGGCTGCTGCGCGGCTGAGGCGCGGCGCAGCGGCCGAGCCGCAACCACTCCGTTCCGGAGAGGCCGAAGAGGGTCCGCGCGCCACCGATCACCGCCGGGGGTACACGGTCAGGCCGCCGTCGCCGGTCCCCGTGACGACGTAGGAGCGGTGGACGCCGTGCGGCGCCTCACGGAACAGTGGGCTCCTGGTCCAAGCGGTCCGGCAGACCGAAGAGCGGAAACAGACGCTCGGTGTCACGGAAGGCCGTGATGCCGGTGATCAGGTCGCCGGAGACTTCGACGACCTGAAGGGCCCAGGGAAGGTAGCCGGTGCCGTCCGGGTGGGGGCGGTACTGGCCGAAAGCGGGGCAGCCGTTGGCCGCCGTCGGGACCAGCCGCGAGCCACGGCAGCCGATCGCCGGGCCGGTGAGCCACGCCTGGATGTCGGGGACACCGCGCATCCACTTCGCGTACGGGGGCAGGCACAGCGTGGCGTCGACGTGGAGGAGCATGTTCAGCTCCTCCATGTCATAGCGGGAGAAGGCCGCGGCGTACCGCTCGGCCAGCAGCCTGTGCATCCTGTCGTCGCACGGCAGGGCGGCCGGTACCTGCGTCGCCCGGCAGCGGTCGGTCAGGGTGCTACGGGCCCGCTGCAAGGCGCTGTTGGCCGAGGCGACGGTAGAACCGTGCAGGTCGGCGACCTCACGCGCCGAGAAGTCGAGGATGTCCCGCAGGATCAGCGTGGCCCGCTGCCTGGGCGGCAGGCGCTGCAGCATGGCGACGAACGCCAGCCGCACCGACTCGCCGGACGTCGCGGCGGCCTCAGGATCGCTGCCGGGGCAGGGTTCCACCCAGAGGGCGGCGTCCTCCGGGAGCGCCGGCGGCGCGCTGCCCTCGCTCGGCCCGGACAGGTCCATCGGCAGCGCCCGCCGCTTCCCCGAAGCCAGTGTGTCCAGGCAGACGTTGGTGGCGATGCGGTACACCCACGTCCGCAGCGCCGACCGGCCGTCGAACCGGTCCATGCCCCGCCACGCCCGGACCATGGTCTCCTGCACGGCGTCCTCGGCCTCGGCGTAGGAGCCCAACATCCTGTAGCAGTACCCGGTCAGCTCCCCGCGGAACTCCTCAAGCCCTTCCACCGCTGCGCCGACCGCCGCGACATCCCCCATGACGCACTCCTTCAGGTAGAAAAGTTCCAGGTCACCGGCGGAAGTCCGGAGGCGCGGAGGCCCGGAGGGCCGGGTCCGAACGCGAAGTCCGGTGCCCGCGTGGGCTGACCCCGCGGCACGTCTCGAAACCCGCAGCGGCTCGTAGGGCCCGCGAGCTGAGTGCGTTGCGCCATCGCAGTGGCAGTGCGGCGAGCACCGGCGGCCCCGTTCAGTGCGGTGGCGGCGCCGGGTTCAGGGCGTTGACGACAGTGCAGCCGCCCTCTCCCGGCATCCGCTGGATCCGGGGCGGCACCCATACCTCGGTGGCGCCGGGGCTCACGCGGGCAAGAAGGCAGTCCTGGGCGTCGAAGTGGTTGCCCTTCACCGACAGGAGAACGCCGACCCGGCCGCCCTCCGCCTTCACCTCGGTAAGGATCGCCGGATCCAGGCCCAAGGCGGCGAGCGTACGGTGCACCTCGGCCTCGTCTACCCGCCCGCCCTCCGGGACCCGGGGAAGCTTCGCGCGGAGCTCCTCGGTCGGTAGCCGGGGTGGTTCGGGTGCGGGGGCGAAAGTCAGCGGAGGGCTGTCCGGGCAGTCCACGTCCCGGGGATCGGCACGCCATTTCGAGGTGGGCGACACCCGCACGGCGAAACAGCGCAGCACGGTGACCTTCTCGATGTCGAACCAACTGTTGTACGCCGAACCGGACGTGCGTACGACCACGTCGACGCCGTCCCCGTCGTGCGTCGAGGTACCCGTCACCCGCATGACCTCCACGCCGTCGATGTCGGAAGCGGAACGCCCGACCTCCTCCGCCGTGCGCGGACGCTGGCCGTAGAGCCGTTCGCCCACTCTCCTGGCCGCTTCGCGTGCGGCGTCCGTCGCCTCGCCGTTGGAGGACTGCACGACCCCGCAGCCGACGGTGAACAGCAACAGTGGGGCGAGCCAGAGCAGTCGTCGCATGTCTCCACCCTTCCGGTGCAGCCCGTGCCGGGAAACCGCTCGCGTACTCGGACCGGCGTAGGCGATCGTACTCAGCCGGTGCGACGATCAGACGGGGGAGTGGACCATGAGGCTCTGGCGATGGGCGCTCATGCAGGAACGGCAGGCGAGAAAGCACGAGTTGTCCGGCCGATCCGTCCTAGCGGGGCTTGTGAGCTGAGGCTTCGCCGTTCGGCGGCCAGGCGGCCGGCCTTGGCCGTAGAAGCCCCGACCGGCCGGCGTGATCCTCGCCCAGCGGCCCCCCGGAGCCCCGCGTATGAGGCATCAAGTGGGTGGCGTACACCACGCGACTGCATGGCGGGGCGGGCGGACCGGGCGCAGGAGCGACAGGCTGCCATCGATCAGGCCGGACGGCAGGACTCGCAGACGTGGCTGTCGATCGCGGTCACCAGCTCGCGAGCCGCTGTCCTGACTGCGGCATTTCCGTCACCGGCCAGCTTCTCTGCCGTACTCCTGCCCTCAAGCACGGCACGGTGAGCCGCGCGCTGCACTTCCATGTGCGGAGGGTTGGCGTGTTCGAGGATCGTCTGCAGCAACTCGATCACGCCGGACCGACCGGTGACGGAGTCGGTCACCGCGAGATCCCACAAGAACGGAACCGTTGCGACGGTCGCGTCGAAGACAGCCGGCTCACCGAGCCACAGACCGAGGTCGGTCAACGCCGAAGCACTGGTCCGGGCGTCACCCCACGCTATCCGCGACAGCCGGCCCGGAACCTCCGCCGCTGACCCGTATGCGTGCGTCAACTCATGCCACCGAACACTGCTCATGCCCTTGAGGATCGTCCCCACCCCGCACTCCGTTCTACCACCCGCCCGCCCGCGATACCGAGAGCACCCATTCCACCTCACCGACCAAGTCGACCGCGAGCCTGGTCTCGCGACGCGGACGAGGCCCGTGCGGAATCGCAGCCTTCTCAGCCTGCTGACGGGGTACCAATGCGGTCTTCTCACGCACCCTTTCGGCTGACCCCGTCGTCGCCCTGTGAGGGCACTGGATCCCTTGCGGCAGGGCGTGCTGGGGGGAGCGGTCGGCTTGGGGCCGGATGATTCGCTCCCGATGGTGGAAGGACCCTGCCAGGATGGTGGAGCCTCTGATGCACGCTGCGAGGAGAACGAGTTGACCAGTTCCGAGGGCAATGGGCCCAAGCTGTCTCCGACGGATCCGCCGAAGTCGCTTACGTCGCACCGGAATTCGGCGGGGTCACCTCGATCGCAGCCGGCCGTGGGTTCCGGAGGCCAGCTGCCCGGCTTGCCCCGGCCGCGTATGCGGATCCGGAACCGACAGACGGCGGCGCTGACGTTCCGCGCGGACGAGTGGGCGCCTGCGAAGGCCGCGGTCCAAGCCCTGGCTGTGGTTCGGGGGTGGAGCCTTCCGGACTTGGACGAGCAGGACATGGAATCCGCGGTGAAGGTCTTGGTCACCGCGGCCGTGAAGGACGGTGGACGCCGCGTCAGCGTCCACCTCGCCGACCAGGCGGAGAAGATCCTGGTGGTCGCCCTCAGCCACCAGCCCGGCGCCGCGCCCGAGGGCGAGGTCTTCGCCGCGCTCCAGGCCCTGGCCACCGTCGACAGTTGCGGCGACGACCTGGCCGATGACGGCCGCCGCCTGTGGGCTCTCCTGGACGCAACGCTTCGGCCCCGCCGTACCCCGCGGGCAGGCTAGGCCAGCCGTCTCCTGTGGATCACGAGGCGTGAACCTCCATCCTGAGCCTGGAGGGGTGATCGGTGCAGCCGGCCTGGCGGCATGTCCATCTCCTGGCGGTCCAGTGCCGCAGCGTTCGAGCAGCGACCGGGCCGGCATGGCAACGCCGCTGATGCCTGCACCATGGAGGTGGTGTGGGCTGCCTCGGCGAGATCCGCACTGGCAGCCCCCGTGCTGTAAGGGGAGTTTCGGGCATGCTTCGCCGAGGACTCAGCCGGGGTGAACTTGCACATCGGCGGTGGCGGAGACAGCGGGTACGTGGTCGGGCTCTTGCTTCCCCATGGCCACCTGCCTCTGGGAAGGCCACTACCTTGCCGGCTCTGCGAGCTTCTGCCCGTGGGACGATCATTACGTTCCGCTCGCGTCGTCCAGGACCCGTCCGGGACTCTGCCACGCGGTCGCTCGGACCGCCCGGTGGGTGGAGCAAGCCTTCGGGTCACGCCGGATCGGAGAGTGATGCCGATGTCGTGCGTGGCGAAGCGTCGTCTGCCATGGAGTCGCCCAGGGTCTACGTCACCTGGTTCGCCGGCTGTTGGGGGTCGACCAGCTCTCCGGAAGCCGCCCGTCGGCCGTTCCGGTGGGGGTGCGAGGATGGGATTGTGAGCTTCGACCTTGCGGTTCTTGCGATGGATGCGTCGGCGGATGCCGTGTCCGCGCGAGCGATGTATGAGCGGTGCACTTCGGGAGACCACGACGAGGGCGAGCCTGACGAGCGGGTGATCGGGTTCTATGCCTGCCTGCGCGCGCGCTTTCCGGACCGCCCGCCGTATGCCGAGAGCAATCCGTGGATGTCGATGCCGCTGTCGATCGGTATCGACCACGTGGTCATGCACCTCAGCTTCTCGGCCAGGAGCGATCCCGCGCTCAGGGCGATCGAGGAACTTGCTGCTCAGTACCGCCTCGTCGTTTGGGATCCGCAGTCCCAGGATGCCTATCTGCCAGGAGCCTGATCCGCCGGTTGGCCAGTTCGGGCCTTGTCGATGGGGCTCTCGGGTCGCTTGTCGGGGCTGTAGCCGGGCCGTTCACGATGACCTGGTGGCCGATGTCGATGAGTCCGGTCCAGCAGGGATTCGGCGTCGACGGGGTCGGGGAAGAGGGGATGTCAGGGTTGAATTGCGCCATGGCGAGACGACCCAAGGCGAAGACGACGAAGAGGCAGAAGCCTCACTTCGGTATACCGAGGGAGATCATCCTGCTGTCGGGTCGGGACGACGTGTGGCCCTACACGGTCGTCGCCGATGAAGCGGGTGGCGGATGCGGCAAGGTTGCGATGCCTGGTGACGCGGCCGTCGAGGACGTTCAAGTGGCGGTTTTTGCCGCGCTGGCGGACCTTACAAGGACCCTCCACGGAGTCGAGATCGACGTGAGGTGGTCTGTCCTGACATCGGATTCGTGGGTCGGGCAGGTCCGGCGCGACGTTGCGGCAGCCGATTCCGGATCGTCCGACGGGGTACCTCCTGCATGAGTCCGATGCCGCTGCACAGGCCGTTGAACGGTCCGCCGGGGCACAGGGATCAGGATCGGGACCGGGCTCGGGGCCCTCGCCGGGCTGCGAAGCATGGGTGGCGCGGAGGCGGGGGTGCCGCCCCGCTAACTCCGCCATCGCCACGAGCTCCGCGGCGGCCAGGCCGGACAGCCGTCGGGCCTGAGCAGCAGCACCGGGCCGCGCGCTCGGCCAGGTGCGACGGTACGACTACTGACACAGGACGAGGAATCACGGGCCGCCGGACCACGCCGGCGGCCGGCAGCACGCTCCGCGAACCGAGCGAGGCAGACCCCGCGCCGCGCCGTGCCGTACCGACGAGGCGCGGCGCGGCGCGGACGCGACAGCTTCCTGCCCCTGGCATCCCGTCAGGGGAGTCCTGCGGCCCGCCCCCACACCTCCGACCGGCGCCTCATCCGTGCTTCTTGGTGATCATGTCGATCATGGCGTGGACCGTGTTGCCGTCGCTGTCCATCCCATGGACCTCGGCACCATCGAACATCACGACCTCGCTGCTGCGGCGGAACATCTCCTGCTCGTACTCGGTGAGCGCCAACTCGACGTCGTCGGGGTGGGCGGCGAGAGCCTGGCCGAGTTCGGCGCCGTCGAGCATGGCGCGGTTGGCGCCGTCGCCGTTCGGGGGCGCGAGGTGGGCGGCGTCGCCGAGCAGCGTCATCCCCGGCACCCGGTCCCACCGATGATCGGTGGGCAGAGCGTACTGGTGGCGCAGGACCGGCGCCGTGTCGCCGTCGGTGATCAGAGCGGTGAGTTCCGGTGCCCAGCCGTCGAACTCGCGGGCGATACGCGAGGTGGCCTCGGCGGCATCGGTGAAGTCGATGGCGGCGAACCAGTCCAGCGGCCTGGCCAGCGCCGCATAGGTGTGCAGGGTGTCCCCGGTTTCCCGGTGGGCGAAGATCTCCCGGCCCGGCGCGGGCACGATCAGCATCCCGCCGCCGACCGCCTTCGCGGTGGCCGGATGACGGGCGTCGGCGTCGAACAGGTACGTCTCGACGGTCGACGTGCCGGCGTACTCGGGCGTGGCGGCGGAGAGGTGCGGCCGGACCCGTGACCAGGCTCCGTCCGCGCCGACCAGGAGGCCGGTGACGACCGTGCTGCCGCCGTCGAACTCCACCTCGTGGCGGCCTTCGCCGAGGGTGCGGATACCGGCGGCCTTGTGTCCCCACCGGACTGTTCCGGCCGGGAGCGAGTCGAGCAGGATCTGCCGTAATTCGCCGCGCTGCACCTCGGGGCGACCGCCCGTGCCATCGTCGGCCTTGTCGAGCAGGACGGTCCCGTCCGTGTCGAGGACGCGCAGCGCTTGGCGGCCCTCCAGGACGATGGAGCGGAACTCGTCCATCAGTCCGGCGGCCTTGAGGGCGCGCTGTCCGTTGTAGTCGTGGATGTCGAGAAGCCCGCCCTGCCCGCGAGCCGAGGGGGAGGACTCGGCCTCGTAGACCGTGACCGGGATCCCGTGGACGTGCAGGACGCGGGCCAGGGTGAGTCCGCCGAGTCCGGCGCCGATGATCGTGACGGGTGGTGTGCGCATGGTGGTGGCTCCTTGGGTTCGGGGCCGCCCTGGGGAGGGCCGGCCGTCTTCCGAAAAGGTGCCAGGCCACGCCGACGAGCCGCCGACAGCTGACCGACAGCACCCGTCGGCAGCCGACAGGGAGCCGATACCGAGCCGACACCGACCCGACAGTGCGCCGACACCGCGGCTCCGTCCTCCGATCACCGCGGGGGCAAGGGCTGGTCGACCGGAGACTTCTCGTACGACGGGCGCGGAATGGGTGGCGGCCTCACGGGCAGGCCCGGTGCCTGCCTGCCTGCCTGCGGCCTGCCTGCGGGCTGTGCGCCCCGACCGGGCGGTACCACCGATGGCTGGTACCGCCGCGATCGAGGCGGGTGGTGCGGCTCCCGGACACCGCCACCGAGCGGGCCAGGCAGGGTAGGTAGGGCTGGGCAGGGCCAGAGCCTGCTGTCGAAGAGAGCCGTCTGGCGGCCTACACCGTCCACCACCTACCACCTAGTGCCTACCGTCTGCTGCCGGCTCGGCGGCCCGGCCTCACTTCAGGTGTCGGACGAAGAACCGGTTCCCGTCCTCCCCCTCGAACCACGGGGTACCCGTGTGTCCGCCCAGATTGGCGTGCAGCGTCTTCTCCCTGCTGCCGAAGGCGTCGAACAGGTCCAGGGCCCTTTGCCGGGGGTTCCCTTCGTCGTCCCACTGCAGCAGGAGCAGCAGCGGAATGTCGACCTGCCGGGCCTCCTCGCGCTGGGCGTGGGGCACGTAACCCCCGGCGAAGAAACCGGCGGCCGCGATGCGCGGGTCGGACACGGCAAGGCGGATGCCGAGGGCGGTCCACCCCGAGTACCCGACCGGACCGCCGATCTCGGGGAGCGCGAGGAGGGCGTCCAGGGTGGTCCGCCATTCCGGCACGGCGTTTTCGACCAGCGGGCCGATGAAGGACTCGAAGATCTCGTCGACCGGCTCGCCGGCCTGCATCGCCCGGCGGAGTTCGGCGCGCGCCGCCTCGTCGGTGGCGGAACGGGGCCGGCTGCCGCACCCGGAGGCATCGATGCTGGCTACCGCGAAGCCGTACTGCGCGGAGTGCCGGGCCCGGGCCACCAGCCGGGCCGCGTCTTTGGGCAGGCCGTTGTTGTGGGCCATCAGAATCAGCGGAACCGGTGCGGCCGATTCGGGAGTCCACAGGGTTCCGGGAATCTCGCCGAGGGTGAATTCGCGTACGAGGACGCCGTCATCCAGGCGCTGTTCGGAAGTGACATGCATGGTCGTGCCTTTCGGGAGTGCTCGTGAATGGCGCTCCCGGACGACCTGCCTATCGTCCGACCGTGACCCCGGAGGGGAGCACCCATGTCGAAACTGCGTTCACGGGTACCACCTCCTCGTTCTCTCGCACGGCCTCCGGAAAGTTAGCAGTGGTCGCCGTGGCTCCGCCAGTGGGTTTTCCGGAGGTCGCGGCCGCCGCCGGGGTGACCGTACGCCGCTCCACCACCGGCAGTCCTGGTACGCGCGCCTCCTCGGGCGCCTTCCGGACCAGGGGTGCCCGTCCACGTGAGCCCGTCCGCGTGCGCCCGTCCGCGTTGAGCCCGTCCCCGTGGGACCGTTCCCGCAGGCCCGTCCCAGAGGTCGAGGAGGCTCTTCCTGTTTCTGCGGACCCCGTGTTCCTGGGCCTGGCAACTGCCACTCTGGGCGTATGGCCTTACAGATTTCGTACAGGGGCTTTCCGCTCGGTGCGGACCTTGAAGTCACCGTGTACTGGTTCCCCGGTGCACCTGATCGGCCGGCGGACTACGTCGCCGACGCACTGGGCGCAGGGCACACATCGATGCCCAGGCAGGTCGACGTGAGCGGCACGCGCGAAGAGATCGACTTCTGGAACGCTGCCGCCGCCGTGCTGGTGAAGCAGATCGCCGCGGAGCAGGAGGAGCTGAGGAAGGCACGGCGACGGATCCGGCGATGGGACTGGGCGACGACGTACCGGCGGGCGCGAGAGAAGCGCGACGATGCCGAAGCATCCTTTCTGGAGCGGGTGCGGCCTGCAGTGACGGAGTACCAGCCGGTCCGGAACACCATCGAAGCGCGCCTCGCGGAGCGGGAGGCTCATGCGCGCGAAACAGCACGACGCGCGTACCAGGAAGGCGAGCGGCGGCGGATGGAGGTCATCGCCCGGTTCAGGGAGTGGGAGAGCCGGCAGCAGGTGGCCGACCGCCCGCTGTCCGGCGGCCTCAGCCCCCGTGAGATGGCAGCGAACGGAGACAATCCCACGAGCTGGCCTCCCGAAGTGCAAGCGGAAGTAGGGGACCTCGCCGCGTGGTGGGCGGGTGTGCGCGCGTCGGTTCGCAACAGGCAGGCGAGCGCACAAGCCGTACGGAAGATCGCCGAGGCGATCACCGGAACGGCTGCTGCACTGGAGGAGGCGGGCAGGCCCGGCATCAACACCATCGAGGCGCGCCCGAGCGAGGTGCTCCGTGGTTGGTGGATCCACTTCGACTGGTCGGACCTCCCGCCCACAGCCCGGCTGCGGAAACCACCGAAGGTACCGCCGGGGAGTGTGGACGAGAACCGATGGCATTACCAGTTGTTCCTGACCGCCGAGCAGATCTTCACCGTGGACAGCTCCGGCGAGTTCGGCTTCGCGCACGAAAGCAGGTCGATGATCCCGCCGGGAGGCTATGGCTACCGGTACACATGGTTCAAGCAGAGCATCGAACAGTTCGCGGAAGGACTGATCCACAGCGAGATCATCGCCTTCCAGGCACTCGGCCGCGACGATCGCCTGACCTTCCCGATGACCGACCACGCGGATCCTGACGCGTACGTGCCGTACGTCGAGGCGGTGGCCGAGCGCGCGGCGGCCCACTTCCGCGCCCTGATCCCAGGGCAGTTGTAGGACCCCGAGGTCAGGGGCGGGGCAAGCAGACAGTCATGGCGGCGGCGACCGACCATGCCCGAAGTCCTCGATCGTGCGGCGGACTGCTACCGCCGGGTCCGCTGCCCGGGGGCGGCGGTCTGAGCGCCGACGCCGGGGGTTCGCCGGTCGCCCCGTCCCGGCCGGGGAGGGGGCCAGGATGCGGAGTACCGGGTCCCGTACGGATCCGGGCGGCAGTCCGTCGTGCGGGCGGGCCTGCCGCATGCCGCCAGGGGGAAGGGCGGCATGCGGCCGGACCCGCTCTGGAAGCACCCATCCGCAAGGTGTTCGCTTCCATGTCCACGCGTCTGACCGGACTTTCCTCCTTCAAACGCATCTCTTCTCAAGAATTCTGAGATGACGTCAAGCAATGCGGTGTTCAAGCCGGTCAGGCCTATCAGGCAGGTCAGGCCCGGTGAGGCCGGTCAGGCGTGTCAGACCTGCGCCTCTGTGTCGGCCGGTGCCGGGGCTTGCTGCTGCGACGGTTCCGTGGCGACGGTCTCCCACGGAGGCGGCGTCCGCGACTCCGTCCACGCGGCCAGGCCGTCGACGTCCACGCAGACGATGCCGCAGGCGGCGGCGTACTCCTCGGCCGGACCGGTGAAGGAGCTCGTGGTCACCACCACGGCCACATCGGCCTCGTGGATGGCGAAGCAGGTGCCGCCGAAGCGTTGCAGGTCCTGCGAGCCGACCCGGTTGCCTTCGCCGTAGTGCTTGCACTGTACGACGACACGCAGGCCGTCAGCCGTCGTGGCGATCACGTCGGCGCCCAAGTCTCCAGCCCCGCCGACGACTTCCACCTGGAGACAGCCGTCCCGTGCGCACAACGCGGCGATCGTGTGCTCGAAGCCGTCGGCGTCCACCCCCGCGTGATCCAGGGCTTCGGGTCCTACCTCGGGCATGTCGACCGGATCCGCCACGGGCTCGGCAGGAGCGGGCGGCACGAGGAGCGACGTCGTAGCCGGCAGATCCACCGGCATCCGGTACACGGGGGTGCGGCGTCGGACGGGTGCCAGGCACCACCGGGCCAGCGCCACCGCCGTCACCAGAATGATCACCGTGACGATGGGCATCACTCGTACACTGCCACCCGCCCTCGCCGCCGTCCGCACGAACACGGCCAGTCCGCCCAGGCAGATGCCCACGAGCCCGACCGCCAGCATGACGTCCCGCCCCACGGACGCGGCACCATCACCCGCGCCGTCACGACAGCCTCTCGATATGGCCATCCAGGACCCCTCCCTCACTCGTTTCCCCAGGTGAAGCCGTACTTCTCTGTCTGTCTCCTCGTTTGATCACGAATCCTGGATCCAAACCGCCCCGTCGGCGTGGGGCACGCCATCCCTCCCGCCAGGGAGGGGGAGGGTGTTGTCGAAGTTCCAGCCGACTCGGCCCCTGCCGGCGCGGGAGAAGCGAGCGCCCCGGCTTCGACGCGCGGTCAAGACCACCATCCGCCCTCGGACATCGGTGCGCCGGGCCCCGCGAAGGAAGAAGGCGATGGTCGCGCGCCGGGGCCTGGCGGAGTCCGCCGAGGCATCCCGGCAGCGGACCGTTCGACGCCCGGCGCGGCTCTTGCCGGACAACAGGGAGTCCCTGGAGCGGCTCGGACGTGCCGGACAGTGCGAGCGGGCGCGCCGCGCTTCCACCGAGCGGCCCTGTTGACGAACACTCAAAAGACCTGCTGAGAGGGGGTTTCCCGAAGGTTTCCCGTTTCCCGTTCGAGTGGGCGACCCGCGCTTCCTCGACACGGAGGGGTGCTGGGCCACAGGCTCGGAGTGTCCGGCAGACGGCCGGTGCGTGCTCGTGCTCCGTACGGCGTGCACGTTGCGAATACCAGGACGAGCATGACGCCCCGCGGGACACCGCGTGGCGGGACGGGGGACGGACATGGCGATGCGGAGAACGGCGGCGGTGATGGTGGCGGCACTCACCCTCCTGGCCGCGTGGGGAGGTGTCGGCAGCGCCACAGCGGTCACGCCGGCCACGCCGGCCACGCCGGCCACGACACAGAAGGCGGCGGAGACGTGCGGAGTGCTCGCCTCCGGCGCCTCTGCGGCGGCCGAGAAGGCGGTGGCGGCCGCGTGCGAACAGATCGGTGTCTGGTACACCTGGGGAGGCGGCCACGGGCAACAGCCGGGGCCGACCTACGGCCAGGTCGACCCGAGCGACCCGGACAGCGCACACGATCCGGAGCGGCTGGGCTTCGACTGCTCGGGCCTGGTCCGGTACGCCTACGCCCGTGCGGTCGGCGGCGATCCGCTGTCCGGCAACGCGTACCACCAGTTCAATTCGCCACAGGTGAACCAGCGTTTCACCGCCGCCCAGGGGACCGGGCCGCTGCTTCCCGGGGACCTGTTGGCATGGGGGTCGGGTGGCTCCATCCACCACATCGCGATCTACCTGGGCGCGGGGAAGATGGTCGAGGCGCGGGAATCAGGCACCCGGATCACCGTCAGCGACGTACGGCTCGGTGGGGACTACGCGGGGGCGGTCCGCATCGCGCCGGCGGCGGCACCCGGCACGTTCAGCACGTGGGGCACGGATGTGTGGACCCACAAGGAGCCGTCGACCAGCAGTCCGCGGGTACACCGGTTTCCCGGCCCGACGATGGTGCGCGTCGAATGCCAGAAGCACGCCGAACCGGTGACGGCCGAGGGCTACACCAACGACGCCTGGTCCTACCTGCCCGAGTACGAGGCGTGGATCACCAACATCTACCTCAAGGGCCCTGCCTGGCTGGACGGCGTACGCACCTGCCCCTGAGCACCCGTGCGCACGCACCGCACCTGGTAGGCGTGCCACGCCCACCACGTCCACCACGCCATCACGCATCCCACCTGCAACACCGATGACCGGCCACCCATCATCCGGCTCCCCAAGGAGCCTCTTCGAGGAGGAAGCATGTCCGCAAGCAGGAAGATCGCTCTCGGTCTCGCCGCCGCCGCACTCGCCGGTGGCATGGCCACCGTGACCGGCCCGGCTCAGGCGACGCCCGCCGCGGGGAAGAGCGCCGCCGCCGAATGCGGCGTCCGCGCCGACGGCAAGCTGTGGTGCGGCAACCGGGTCGGCGCCAAGGGCTACGAGCACCGCCGGTACAACTCCGCGGTCCGCGGGCCGCTGAACACGAGCCCCAGCTGGTTCCAGTGCTGGGGCCGCGGCGACCAGCACGCCGGCGGCAACAACGTCTGGTACTGGACCCAGTTGGACAACGGCCAGTGGGGCAACGTCGCGGCCGTGGACGTCCACACCTCGGTGGACCCCGCGCCGGGCCTGCGTGAGTGCTGACACCGAGCCGGCTCCTCCCCACCGGACGGACGCAAGGCTGGTGAACGACGGTGAGCCCGGCCCTCCTCGGCCCAGTCGAGGAGGGCCGGGCTCGTTCCTGCCGCCCGGCCTGACCGCATCGCGACCCACTGCCCTCAGAGGCGAGGCAAAGCCTCGGCCATCGTCGTCTGGGAGGGGGCGATGGCGGTATGCCCGTCCTCGATGTCCCACAGCGTGTTCTGCAGCAGCCGGGCCCGGGTCCAGACGACGGCGCGCCGGCGGTCCAGCCCGAGCGCTTCGGTCAGCAGGTCGAAGCGGCGCCGGACCATCCGCGGTGCGTCCCCGGTGGCATGGAGCCCTGCCCAGCCCGTGTCCAGGGCGGGCCACAGGTCGAAGCCAGGGTCGCCGACGAGGGGCTCGGGGTCGATGGCGAGCCACGGTTCTCGCTCGGCGGCGAGCACGTTGTCGTAGTGCAGATCCCAGTGCAGCATCCGGTCTCCGGGCTCGTCGACCAGTTCCGCCACCGCCGAGGCCCAGCCGCGCAAACGCCGTTGGTCCGAGGGGTCCGGCAGGGCGGCGCAGGCCGCCGGTGCGGCCGCCAGCATGGCGCGCGCGACGTCGCCCAGGTCGCGCAGACCCTCGGGCGCCGGGACGGCGTGCAGCCGGGCCATGAGTCCCGCCAGCGCGTCCATGGCCACGTCGTCGTCCTCGACGGAAGCCAGGGTGCGTGAGCCGTCCAAACGTTCCAGCAGCATCGCGCTGCTCTCCGGATCGTGATCGAGCAGCCGTACGATGCCGTCGCCGTTCCACGCCCGCAGCCCGATCAGCGCGGCGGTCGTCTCCGCGCGGGGCATCTGGAGCTTGAGCGCGGCACGGGAACCGTCCGTACGGCGCACCGGCACCACGAGTGAGGCCTCTCCGGACCCGATGCCGCCGTCGGGCTGCACTTCCCATCGGTCGAGCAAATCCGCCACCAGGGAGGGTAGCCCGGCGATCCAGGTCCGTTCCGCTTCACCACCGTTCCGGGTGTACGACGCGATCAGGGAGGCGGGGACTTCGATGCCGTGCTGCGAACTCACGGGGTGGTGCCGGTGGTGCCGGTGGTGCTTGCGGGGGTGCCTTGGGGGGTGCGGGCGAGGCGTACTCCGATGTCTTCGATGCGGAGTGTGGGGTGGCTGCGGCGGCGGACGGAGGTACGGCAGCTCCAGTGAGGGTCGTACCAGCCACCGCCTTTCAGGACCCGGTACGAGCCGTACACGGCGGGGTCGTAGAGGTCCCAGCACCATTCCCAGATGTTGCCGAGCATGTCGTACAGGCCCCAGGAGTTGGGGCGTCGGGTGGCGACCTCGTGGATGCGTTCCTGGGAGTTGCCGCGATGCCAGGCGATGTCGTCGAGGGGCCCGTAGCGGGGACCGGCGGTGCCGGCGCGGCAGGCGTGTTCCCATTCGGCTTCCGTGGGGAGGCGGTAGCCGTCCGCTGTCCGGTCCCACGCGATGCCGCCGTCCGCGCCGTCCGTGCCGTCCCCGTCGTCCCCTTCCCCCGTGGTGTCGTGGAATTGGTAGGCGGGGGTGAAACCCTCCTGCAGGGAGAGGGTGTTGCAGTACCTGACGGCGTCCCACCAGGACAGGCTGTGCGCAGGGAGCCGCCCGCCGTCCTGATCGGCGGTTGCCTGTGTCAGGGCGGCTTGGGTGAGGGGGTGCGCGGCGAGGAGGTACGGGGCGACTTCGACGGTCCAACTGTGTTGGGTGCGGCGGTCGGTGAGGGTGACCTGCCCGCCCGGCACGGTGATCATCAGGTGTCTTCTTCCCGTTCCTCGTGGTGGTGGTAGCTGGGCAGCGGTTGTGCGGCCTTGGTGTGTTCCGCGGTGTCCAGGACGGCGCGTACGTCCTTGGCGTGGCCTCCGCTGAGGGTGTCCGTGGTGGTGTCGAGGGACCGTACTGCGGCGGTCGTGCGGGTGGGCGGAGACCCGATCTGGGTTGTGGCGGAGCCGAGTTGGTACACGTGCTCGATCATCGGACCCAGATTAGACCAGGCGGTGGGTGAACAAGGTTCCCTCGCCTGCAGTTCGGTTGGCTCACGTGGCCCGGTTTGGTTTTTGCTGTCTGCCGGGTCTCGTGCTGGTGCAGCCGGGGGAGCGGACGACGGGCCGGCCCTCCGGGTGCCCGCGCTGGTGGATCGTGAAGCCGCCCGCTGCGACGCTCGGTCGGGCTTTTGACGGCGGTCGGGCCGGTGGTGGTGCTGTCACCGCACGCCACCGCCACCACCACGGTCTGGGCCGCCACCACCTCCGCCGCTGCCTGGGCTGCTGCCGGGGCCTGGTGTGGCTGCCTGGGTGTGGGTCGGTGCGGGGGTTTCTGCCTGGGCCTTTGCCTGGGCTGCCGCTGCCGCTGCCGCTGCCGCTGCCGCTGCGGCTGCCTGGGCTGCTGCTGCTGCCGGGGTTGCTGCTGGTGGGGTGGGGTGGGGTCGTGTGCGGGGTCGTCGGGGTGTGTCTTGGGGGCATTGCGGGTCTTGTCGTGTTCGTGTTTCCGGGCAGGTGATGGGTCTGCCCGGGGTGTGGAGGAGGGGTGGGGTTGTTGTTCCGCGGGGACGGCCGCGGATCGGGAGGAAGGGGGGTGCATCCGGTATCCCCGATCGGTATCCCTGGTCGGGGTACGCCGCCGGTCGTGGTCGTGGTCGTGCTCCGGCTCCTCCGCCTGCTGGTTTCCTTCGGTCTTCTTCGGTTCTCTTCGGTGTGGTGGTGTTCGGCGGGGGTGTGGTGGTGTCCGGCCGTCGTCCGTCGGCTGCTGGCTGCTGGCTGCTGGGTGTCGGTGTGGGGGGTGTGTGTGGTGACGGTGGGTGAGGTTCGGGGGGTGTGGGGGTGAGTCGTCCCATAGGGCGCACGTCACATACGAGCGGGTCTAGTAGGTTTCGGTCGCTGTGTGTCGGCCCGGGTGTGGTGGTTGTGACCTGTGTGGATGGGGTGGGGGTGGTGGTGGGTCGGTGGGGGTCCGGCTGCGAGGGTCGTTAGTAGGAGGGGTCGTTGCCGGTGTGTCGGGGGTGTCTGTAGAACTGGACGGGTCGCCAGGCGGCACGGGTGTTCCACCCGCCGCCGACGAACCCCTCTCCACCGTGTGAGTGGCTCACGCATGTCCTCGACATGTCTGCGACCGCCCCTGTTCCCTGTGGAAGGTTCTCTCCGTGTCCAACACCGTCATCCGCCGCATCGCCGCTTCCAAGAAGGCCCTCGCGGGTACCGTCGTCGCCCTGGGTGTCGCCGGTTCCATGCTCGCCACGGTGCCCGCCCAGGCCGCGGCCCCGACGAGCGCCAAGGCGATCGCACACCAGATGATCAAGGACCCGGCCCAGTTCGCCGCCTTCGACAAGATCATTTCGCACGAGAGTGGCTGGGACCACACCGCGACGAACGCCTCTTCCGGCGCGTACGGCCTGGCTCAGGCCCTGCCGGCGTCGAAGATGGCCTCCGCGGGCGCGGACTGGAAGACCAACCCGGCCACCCAGATCAAGTGGGGCCTGGACTACATGAACGACCGCTACGGCAGCCCCGTCGGCGCCTGGAACTTCTGGTCCGCCAACCACTGGTACTAAGCCACCACCAGCAGCAGACGCACGCACACGCCCGGCCGGGCCTCCGGCCGGGCGTTCCCGCGTTCCCCGGGCCGTGACCGCGACCGGGAACCCCGCCCCGCGCGCACGCGCACGTTTACGTTCGGCCGGGTCCCCGGGCGAGCGTTCTCGTGTTCCTGGGGTCGCGACCGTGACCGGGGACGCCGCCCCGCACGCATGTACGCATGTACGTACGCAACGCATACGCTCGGCGGGGTTTCCGGCCGGCCGTTCTCGTGTACCGGGGGCCGTGAGCCCGGGGCGCCGCCCCGCTCAACACGTACACGCGCGCTTACCTTCGGCCGGGTGTTCCCGCGTTTTCCAGGCCGTGACCACGACCGGGAACACCGCCTACGCAGGCACGCAACGCTTACGCTCGGCCGATCTCCGGCCGGGCGTTCTCGTGCAGGGTCTGTGAGCACGGAGCGCCGCCCCTTCTCCACACGTACACGCGCGCTTACCTTCGGCCGGGTTCCCGGTCGGGGGTTCTCGTGTTCCCGTGACCGTGACCGTGACCGGGGACGCCGCCCCGCACACATGCACGCACGCAACGCATACGTTCGGCCGGGTTTCCGGTCGGGTGTTCTTGCGTACCGGGGGCGTGAGCACGGGTGCGCCGTCCCGCACGCACGCGCGCTGACGTTCGGCCGGGTTTCCGGTCAGGTGTTCTCGCGTTCCCGGGCCGCGACCGTGACCGGGCACGCGGTTCCGCACGCACGCACGCACGCAGCGCTTGTGCCGGGCCGGGTCTCCGGTCGAGCGTTCTCACGTACCGGGGCTGTGAGCACGGGGGCGCCGCCCGCTCTGCACGTGCACGCGCGTGGACGTTCGGCCGGGTTCCCGGTCGGGGGTTCTCGCGTTCCCGGGATCGTGACCGTGACCGGGACCGGGACCGTGACCGGGGCGCGGCTCCGCAGGCGCGCACGCGGCCGAACGTCAGCGCGCGTGCGCACGGAGGTACCCCCGGTCGCGGGCCCCGGAAGGCGAGAACACCCGGCCGAGCGTGAGCCCCCAGGGAACGGAGAACCCCCGACCGGAGACGCGACCGAACACAAGCACGCAAACATGCATACGTATGCGTGCGGGCGTGCGGGACGGCACTCCCACGCTCCATCCCGGACACACGGGAACACCCGACCCGAGGCCGCCCGAACGCAAGCCCGCGTACACGTGGAACGACATCCACACGGGCACGGCACCCGACCCGAGGCCGGGTAAGGCCCTTGCTACCCGGGAACACCCGACCCGGGACCGGCCGAACGTAAGCCCGCGTACACGTGGGACGACGTCACCGTCGATGCGGCCCCTGGTACGCCGGAACACCCGACCCGAGGCGGTCGGGGTCGGGGGGTGTCGTTCTTGTTGTTGTGCTGCGTCCGGTGGGGGTGGGTTCCACAATGGGGTCGGGGTATGTGTGTGGTGTTGTGTGTGTCTGTCCGTGGGGTGTCCCGGTCGTGTCGGTCGGAAGGAACGTCTTCATGCCCGCTCGGACGGTGCCGGCCAGGCGTAGGGGGGCGTTCGTCGCGGTGGCCGTCGCTCTTTTCTGTGTCCAGTTGGACTTCTTCGCTCTCAATCTGGCCGTTCCCGGTATCGCGGTGGAACTCGGTGTCACGGTCTCGGCCGCGCAGTGGACCTTGTCCGCGTACATGCTCGCGATCGGTTGTTTCTTCGTCGTCGGTGGCCGGGCGGGGGATGTCTTCGGTCGACGTGGGAGTCTGCTCGCCGGGATCGCCGTGTTCGCGGCCGGTTCGGTGGGTTGCGCGTTGGCGTCCGGGCTCGGTCCGTTGGTGGCGGCCCGGATCGTGCAGGGGGTGGGCGCGGCGTTCGTGTTCCCCGTGTCGGTGTCGGTGATCACCAACACCTTCCCCGACGGGATTCGGGTCAAGGCCCTCGGCGCGGTCTTCGGCGTCGCCAACATCGGGACCGCGCTCGGCCCTTTCGTCGGGGGCGGTTTCACCGAGGGACCCGGCTGGCGGTGGATCTTCTGGTTGATGGTCCCGCTGAGTGTGTTCTCGTTGCTCACCGCTGTGGTGTACGTACCGGACTCGCGTGACACCTCCGCCTCCCGTGAACTCGACCTCCTGGGCTGTGCCCTGATCGTGTGCGCGCTCGCCGCGGTGACCCTGGCCGTGGAACGCGGGGACGCCTGGGGTTGGACGAGCGCGCCCACCCTCGCGTGTTCCGTGTCGGCCGGGATCGCCGGTGGTCTCTTCCTGGTACGGGAGCGTCTGGCCCGGCATCCGCTGGTGGATCTGCGGCTGTTCCGGAACGTCCCCTACGTGGTGGTGACCGCGACGGGTTCGCTGTCGAACATGGGTTACGGCGTCACCGTCTTCCTCGCCACCCTCTACCTCCAGGACGTCCGCGGACTCCCGCCGCTCCTGGCGGGCACGGTCTTCCTGGCCCCGGCCCTGATGGTCGCGGTCAGCGGCCCGCTCGGGGCGCGTCTGGCCCGGTACATGAGGCCGACCGCGGTCATGGCCCTTGCCGGTGCCGTCGCGGGTACCGGGATGTGCGCCCTGTCCCTGGTGGAGGTCTGGTGGCTGTACGTGCCGGTGTTCGCGTGGTGCGGTCTGGGTCTCGGGCTGGGTTGGACCTTCGCCGGTGTGGCGACCCAGCAGGTCGTCGCACCGGCCAGGGCGGGGGAGGCCTCGGGTGTCCTGCTGACGTTCCTGGTCACGCTGGGCGCGATCGCCCTCGCCGGGACGGCCGCGGCGATCTCCGCGGCGCCACCGCAGCGGCCGCCCCAGGACACCTACGACGCGATCCTGCGGCTGGGCGGGGTGGTCCTGTTCGCGACGGCGGTGGTCGTCACGGCCGTACGCCACCGACCGGTGCGGCCCGGCAGGGTCCCGCCGCTGCCGGTGCGGGCGGGCGACGACACCACCGCGCGGGGGCCGCGCGACCGCCGGCCCCGACGGTAGGAGGCGGCACGCCCGGGGTGCACCCGACCCGCACGGGTCGAGCACACCGATCACCCGCCGAACCACCGACGGCCGAGCATCCGCATCCGCGGCCCGCCGTCAGCATCCGCGGCTCGCCGTCCGCCGTCCGCCGTCCGCGGCCCGCGGCCCGCGGTCTGTGGCCTGTGGTCTGTGGGTGGGTGCCGGGGATGTGGTCGTGGAGAGCACGCCTGTGGACGGATGGGGGCGGCGACGGCCCTCGTCGCCGAGTACCGGCCTGGCACCCCCGGCACGCCGGCATGCGGGCATGCCCGTACTGACCGTCGCCCCGTCGAGGTCTGCGACGCCGACGCCCGCCCCAGGTCGACGGCGCGGCCGTCGACCTGGCCTGCCGGTACGTCGTCGGTGGCAACGGTCACCGTCTCCACCTCCCCGGCCCGTCGACCTGGCCTGCCGGTGTGTCGTCGGTGGGAACGGTCATCGTCCTCGCCTTTCCACCCCTGCGTCCGGCATCGGGCGTGGAGGTGACCGTCCGGGTCCGGGACGCCCCCGCCATGGCTGCTCGCCGGCGTCAGGGCGGTGTCGGGGGAGGGGGCCCGGTGGTGGTCGGGTCGGTGGTCGGGATCGTGGTGGTCGGCCGGTTCGCCTTCGGATCCGCCGGGGAGATGACGCGGTCCCGCCCCGGCGGGCCGCGGGGGCGCGCCTGCGGGGGCGGACGCGGCCGCCGCCGTGTGCCGGGGGTGAGGTCCTCGGACGGGTCGGCTCCGATCGGCCCGGTTGGCGAGCGGTGTGCCCTGGGCCTCCGGTCCGTCCGGGAAACCGAACCCGAACCCGGACCCGGACCCGGACCCGACGGGGGCGGGGGCGGGTCGGGGGACGGGGAGTGGTTGCCGGGTCCTGTGCGTGGGGTGTCGTCAGCGGTGGGTGACGGCCAGGCCGACGACGTATCGTTCCTCGACCGTCCCGTCCGGGAAGATCTTGGCCAGCAGGTTCCGTTCGGTGTCCAGGAACGTGTCGGTGGCGGTCTTCCCGAGCATCAGGAAGTCGGAGTAGCTCGCGAGGTTCGCGAGGTGTGTGGCGAGCGGGACGCTTCGGGTCCATGACATCCGGCGGGTGGTGAAGTCGAGTTCGGGCGGCAGGCCGCGGAACCGGGCCGTCGGGTCGGGTACGCCGTCGTCACCGGCGAAGAGGCGGCGCAGGCGGGCGTCCTGCTCGGCGATCCAGGGGAGGGTGCTGTCCGAGTCGTTCCACCACAGGGCGAGCGTGCCCCCGGGGCGCAGTACCCGTAGTGCTTCGGGGACGGAGCTGCGCAGGTCGGTCCAGTGCCAGGACTGGGCGTAGGTGAGGACGTCGAAGGATGCGGAGGCGAGGGGCAGGCTGTTGCCGTCCCCGAGGACGAGGGGGATCCCGGGCAGCTCGAGGCGGAGCTGGGAAGCCATCGCGGGGCCGGGTTCCACGGCCAGGACGTGCGCACCTCGGGCGTGGAGGAGAGCGGTCGCCAGTCCGGTGCCGGCCCCGATGTCCGCGACGCGGGCGCCCCTCAGCGGCCGGCCGGCGAGTTCCTCGACCGCGTCGAGCACGGCGGGCGGATAGGAGGGGCGGTTCTGCGCGTAGTCGGCGGCCGCCTCGTCGAAGGACCGGGCCTGAGAGGTGATCTTCATACGGTCATCCTCGGCGGCCCGGGTGTCGTCCGGCACCGGGCTTTCCCGCCGTTCTCGGCGCGCCCGACCACCCCACCCGACGGGGCCCGAAGTTGTGTCCGTGCGTCGGTGGAACCGCACGGTCTCGAACCCGACGGAACCCCGCACCCCACCCGCCGTGCGCGCCGCCCCGGGCCCCGCCCGCCGTGCGCGCCACCCGGCGCCCGGGTACCGCCCGCCCCGGGCCGAGCCCCGAGCCCCGAGCCCGAGCCCCGGGTCCCGAGCCCCGCCCGCCGCGCTGCGCCCCAGCCCCGAGATCCGCAGCCCCAGCCCCCGTGCCCCGGCCCCGCGCGGTCGAGGCTCGGTGGCGGGTGGCGGGTGGCGGGTGGCGGGTGGCGGGTGGGGTGGTCGTGTTCCGTGTGGTGCGGGTGTGGTCGGAGCCCCCGTGGGCGCCGGGCGTGTCGATGCGTCCGGTCGGCCGGGCTGTTCGAGGCTCCCGTCCGGGGCCTTCCCGCGGTGGGTCGGGAGGTGGGCGTGCTTCGGGGCCGGTTCGGCGGGCCGTGACGCGGCGAGGATCGGGGTTGCGGTGAGCGGGGTGGCGGTGTGACGTGCGGGAGGCGGGGGAGGGAGGGGGGCGGTTGCGTGGGCGGTCTGCGGTCGGGCGCACGACCGGGGACCGGTCGGGGGCGGGGACGTTCCCGTCCGCCGCGGGAGACGGGAACCTCCGGTGGGCCGTCGGGCACGCCCCGGTGGACACCGGTGGACATCGGTGGGCAGTGCTGGACAGTCACCGGCCCGGTGGGGCCTGGAGAGTGGACACCGTCCGACGGGAGTCTGTGCCGGGGCCGGCCGCACGACAGCGACGGCCTGCCACACCACCCTCGTACTCCCAGGAGCATCGCCCATGACGTCCCGCATGCTGCGTACCCTCACCGTGTCGACCGCCGCCGTCGCCCTTGCCGCCACGGCCCCCGCCGCGCATGCCGCGCAGGCCGGGCAGGACACCGGCCGCCGTGTCCCGGCCGTCGCCGCGGCCTGGGCCCGTGCGTAAAACGGCACCGAACCCGGGGCGTTGGGTGCCCTGTTCACCGCCGACGGTACCTACACCGACGAGGCCGTCGGGATGACCTTCCGGGGCCGTGAGGAGATCGCGGGGTGGAAGGCCCGTGCCGACACCCTCATCGACGACGTCCACGTCACCATCCGCACCGCCCGCCTCGACGGTGACCGCATCACCGTCCGGGCCGTCTACTCCGGCCACCTCAAGGGCGCGCCCAAGCCCTTCGCCGTGCCGATGACCACCGAGCTCGACCTGGACCGGAACCACTGTCGGATCGTCGCCGACCGGGACCACTACAGCCTGGCCACCGTCCTGTCCCGGTCCGGTCTGCCCGCCGACTGGACCCCGCCCACCCCCTGACCCCCAGGTCCCGCACCGAAACCGCCCCCGCCCCCGTCCCGGCCCCGGCCCCCGGGCGGGTGGGGGTGGGGGCGGGGTGGTCGCCGGTCGGGGCGGCGAGCCCCGGCCGTCCGGGTGGGCGGTCGGAGTCCGCCGGTCGGGGTGGTGGCCGGCGTCGGTCGGTGCTGTTCGGTGAGGAGGGCGGGCAGTTCGCGCATGTGGTGGAGGACGACGGTGTCGGGGCCCGCGAGCCGTTCCGCCGGGGTGGGTCCGCCCGCGTAGCCGAAGGCGCGCATCCCGGCGGCGCCGGCGGCCCGGACGTCGGGGCGGCTGTCCTCCACGACCACGCACGCGGCGGGGTCGACGCCCGTCCGCCGTGCCGCGTGCAGGAAAAGGTCGGGGGCGGGCGTGCCGCGGGCCACCTCCGAGGCGCTGAAGATGCGGCCCGCGAAGCGTTCGTGGAGACCCGTGACGCCGAGGGTGTGGCGCATCTGGTCGTGCGAGCCGCCGGAGGCGACACAGACCGGCAGGGTGATCTCCGCCGGCGCCTCGGGCAGTCCCTCGACGGCCTCCGGCCCGGCGCCACCGCGTCCCGGTGGCGCCGCAGGAGTTGCTCCCACCACAGGGCGGCCGTCTCCTCGCCCGACCGTTGCGCGATCTGTTCGCGAATCGACTCCTAAAGGTTGTTGCAGAAGGCTCAGTTTTGGGCATTTTGCCTGTATGGGTGGGGTGTTGAGGGCTGAGCCGGTGTGGGTGGAGACGTTCACGGG
>NZ_QGGZ01000013.1 GCF_003148825.1 Streptomyces sp. CG 926 | reverse complement strand
GCGGCCGTGGCCCGGGGGCTGAACCCGCCGACGCGGCCGAGGGCGAACGAGAACGCGAGCGAGGCGATGCCGCCCAGCGCGACCCCGTAGACCAGGACACCGGTGGCCAGGCCGAAGGTCGACTGGACCGGTCGGCTGACCAGCTCTTCCTCCTGCTCGGCGGCCTCGCCCGACGCGGCGTCACCACCGTGCCCGGCGTGACCGGCCGCGGGAGCCGCTTCCTTGGCGGCCGCCGCCTCCTCGACGGCGATCGAGCCCCGTACCGGGGGCTCACCGACCACGTAGGCGACGGCGAAGGCGAACAGTCCGGCGATCAGGCCCGCGAGCATGCCGCGGACGAGTAGTCCTCTGACGGTGGAGGCGTACATGTGCGTGGCCTCTCAGTGGCAGGGGAAGCCGAGCAGATGACGACCGTCGTGCACCCACTCGTGGACGCCCTCACCGGCGAACACGGCGGTGGCGCCCTGTTCGGCACCGACGAAGTACAGGGCGACGAGCATCAGGAGACCGACGAAGAGCGCCCAGGGCAGAACCGCGCGCACAGGCAGCGGAGCCGACAGGGAGCCGGCGGCGGGGGTGGATATGGCAGCGGAAGCGATTGCCTCGGCCATGATGGAACCTCCTCGGGGAACACGCGTCCCATACGGTGGTGCAGGACGACGGTCCTCGGGTCTGACTCGCCGCGCCGCCACCCATGGGGTGTCGCCGCAGCACACAGTGGCGCGACCATGCCGGATTCACACCGGACTTCCGTCTCGCCGTCGTCGCTATTTCTTTATGTCGCGCTTACGCTACCGCGTGGCGGGCCGGCGGCCAAGACCGTGGGTCCCTGATCACAGCCCGTGCCAAGGCAGTTCGGCCGCCGCGTACCCAACGGAAGCCCGGCCGAGACCTCTCGCGCCGGACATCCAGCCACCCCTCCGAACTGGTGGAGATCGATCAGCGGCTCGCCTTCGAGGTGTTCTACGTCGACCGAGTCGGCCAGACCGTGTCGGCGCGGTTCACCGCGCTGGTGCCGTCCGGGGCTCATCGTCCGTGAAGGCGATGAGATCGCCGTACGGATCGTGGCGGTCGACCTGGGGCGCAACCGGATGCCGCGCCGACGAGCACCGGTCAGGCTCGTACCCGTACCCGTACCCGTACCCGGTCCGGGGAAGGCTGGATCTGCCGCCCCGGACGCGGGTGGGCTCAGCCGTGGGTGAAGTGCGGCGGGCGCTTGTCGACGAACGCGGACATGCCCTCCTTCTGGTCGGCGGTGGCGAACACCGCGTGGAACAGGCGGCGTTCGAAGCGGACGCCTTCGGCGAGGGTGGTCTCGAAGGCCCGGTTCACGGCTTCCTTGGCCATCATCGCGACCGGCTTGGACATCTCGGCGACGGTCGTGGCCACCGCGAGGGCCTCGGCGAGCAGTTCGTCGGCCGGCACGATCCGGGAGACCAGTCCGGCGCGTTCGGCCTCGGTCGCGTCCATGGTGCGCCCGGTGAGACACAGCTCCATGGCCTTGGCCTTGCCGACGGCGCGGGTGAGCCGCTGGGAGCCGCCGATGCCCGGGATGACGCCCAGCTTGATCTCGGGCTGGCCGAACTTGGCGGTGTCGGCGGCGAGCAGGATGTCGCAGAGCATGGCCAGTTCGCAGCCGCCACCGAGGGCGTAGCCGGAGACGGCAGCCAGGGTGGGGGTGCGGACCTCGCCGAGCCGGTCCCAGGCGGTGAACCAGTCGGAGAGGTACATGTCCATGTAGCTCTGCGGGCGCATCTCCTTGATGTCGGCGCCCGCGGCGAAGGCCTTGGCGGAGCCGGTGAGGACGATGCAGCCGACGTCCGGGTCCCGGTCCAGCTCTTCCGTGGCTGCCACGACCTCCTTCATCACCTGGAGGTTGAGGGCGTTGAGCGCCTCGGGCCGGTTGAGGGTGAGGAGGGCAACGCGGCCCTTGCGTTCCAGCAGGATGGTCTCGTATGCGGTCATGCGGGGTTTCCGTTCTGCGGTCGGAGGGTGCGGACGATCGCCGAGAAGTCGAGGTCCGCGCCGTCGGCGGCGGCGAACGCCGCGTACATTTCGGCAGCCTTGAGGCCCAGCGGCGCGTTCACGCCGCCCGAGTGGAGGGCGTTGGCGGCGAGGCCGAGGTCCTTGGCCATCAGCGGTGCGGCGAAGCCAGGCCGGTACTCGCGGTTGGCGGGGCTGGTCGGGACCGGTCCGGGGACCGGGCAGTTGACGGTGAGGGCCCAGCACTGGCCGGAGGCGGTGGAGGCGACGTCGTAGAGGGCCTGGTGGTCCAGCCCCAGGCTCTCGGCGAGGACGAACGCCTCGCTGACTCCGATCATCGAGATCGCGAGGATCATGTTGTTGCAGATCTTCGCAGCCTGCCCGGCCCCCGCGGCGCCGCAGTGCACCGCCTTCTTGCCCATGGCGTCGAGCAGCGGCTCGGCCGCGGCGAACTCATCGGCCCCACCGCCCGCCATGAAGGTGAGCGTGGCCGCCTCGGCTCCGACCACCCCGCCGGACACCGGGGCATCCAGCGCCCGGTGACCGGCCGCGACCACGGCCTCGTGGGCGGCGCGGGCATCGGCGACATCGATCGTGGAGCAGTCGATGAACAGGGTCCCCGGCCGGGCCGCGGCCGGCAGCCCCTGCTCACCGTAGAGGCCCAGGACGTGGCGGCCCGCCGGAAGCATGGTGATCACCACGTCGGCTTCCCTGGCGGCCTCGACGGCGGAGGCCGCGGGCTCGACTCCGGCAGCGGCCGCGGTGGCCAGCGACTCCGGCACCAGGTCGAAGCCGAGGACGCGGTGGCCCGCCTTGACGAGGTTGACGGCCATCGGCCCGCCCATGTGGCCGAGGCCGATGAATGCGACGGTGCTGCTCACCAGACGACCTCCTGGGACGAAGCGGTCGCGACGAGCCGCAGCTCGTTCGCGTCGAGCGGGGCGAAGTACCGGTCCACGTCCGCTTCGGTGACGTCCTCCAGCGCGGCCGGGGACCAGTGCGGGTCACGGTCCTTGTCGATGACCTGGGCGCGGATGCCCTCGACCAGGTCGGGCGAGGCCAGGGCCGCGCATGAAACGCGGTACTCCTGTTCCAGCACCCGTTCCAGCGGCCCGAGGTGCCGGGCCCGGCGCAACGCGGCCAGGGTTACCTTGACCGCCGTGGGCGACTTGGACAGCAGGGTGTCCGCTGCGTCCTTTGCCGCGGGTACACCCGATGCCGACAGCCGCGCGACGATCTCCTCGGCGGTGTCGGCGGCGTAGCAGTGGTCGATCCACTCGCGCGCGGGTTCCAGGCCCCCGGCCGGCGGCTCCGCCACATGGCGCTCCAGTACCGCGTGTACGGAGTCCACCGCCAGCTCCCGCGCCAGCGCGGGCAGTGCCGCCACCGGGACGAAGTGGTCGGCCAGGCCGCACAGCAGCGCGTCCGCGGCACCGATGGGGGCCCCGGTCAACGCCAGGTGGGTACCGAGCTCCCCGGGGGCGAGCGCGAGGAGGTAGGTGCCGCCGACGTCGGGGACGAAGCCGATGCCGGTCTCGGGCATGGCCACCTTCGACCGTTCGGTGACGATGCGGACACTGCCGTGGGCCGAGACGCCGACTCCGCCTCCCATGACGATGCCGTCCATCAGGGCGACGTACGGCTTGGGGTAGCGGGCGATCAGGGCGTTCAGCCGGTACTCGTCCCGCCAGAATTCGGCCGAGGCGGTGCCGCCGGTGCGGGCGTCCTCGTAGATCGCCCGGATGTCCCCGCCCGCGCACAGTCCCCGATCGCCGGCGCCCTCGATGACGACCAACTCGACAGCGGGGTCCAGGGCCCAGGCCGTGAGGGCCTGCTCGACGCGGAGCACCATGGCGTGGCTGAGGGCGTTCAGTGCCTTGGGGCGGTTCAAGGTGATGTACGCGGCGTGGCCCTCGGTGCGCAGGAGGACGTGGTCGTGGACTTCAGGGGCTTCGTTGGTCATCGCAGGGTCTCCGTCAGTCCGCGCGCGACGATGACGCGCATGACCTCGTTGGTGCCTTCCAGGATCTGATGGACCCGCAGGTCGCGGACGATCTTCTCGATGCCGTACTCGCTCAGGTAGCCGTAGCCGCCGTGCAGTTGGAGGGCCGCATCTGCCACCGCGTACCCGGTGTCGGTGGCGAAGCGCTTGGCCATCGCACACAGCCGCGGGGCCAGCGGGTCGCCCGTGTCCAGGGCCTCGGCGGCCTGCCGCACCAGCGCGCGAGCCGCGGCCAGCTCGGTGGCCATGTCGGCGAGGCGGAACTGCAGGGCCTGGGCGTCCAGCAGCCTGGAGCCGAAGGCCTCGCGGTCGGCCAGGTAGGACAGCGAGCGGTCCAGGGCGCTCTGGGCTCCGCCGAGGGAGCAGGCGGCGATGCCGAGGCGGCCGCCGTTGAGGCCGTTCATGGCGATGCGGAAGCCGTCGCCCTCGGCGCCGAGGAGTCGATCGGCGGGGATGCGGACGCCGTCCAGGATCACCTGGCGGGTGGGTTGCGCGTTCCAGCCCATCTTGCGCTCGTTGGGCCCGAAGGTGACCCCCGGGTCCTCGCGCTCGACGACGAAGGCCGAGATCCCGCCCGGGCCGGCGTCACCCGTCCGCGCCATGACCACATAGACGTCCGCTGCGCCGGCTCCGGAGATGAACTGTTTCACCCCCGTCAGCACATAGTGGTCGCCCTGCCGCTCGGCGCGCGTGCGCAGAGCGGCGGCGTCCGACCCGGCGCCCGGTTCGGTCAGGCAGTAGCTGCCCAGGGTCGCAGCGGTGCAGAGGCCGGGCAGCCAGCGCTCGCGCTGCGTACGGTCGCCGTAGCGGTCGACCATCCAGGCGACCATGTTGTGGATGGAGAGGTATCCGGCGATGGAGGGGCAGCCGGTGGCGAGGGTCTCGAAGACGAGGACACCGTCGCTTCGGGACAGGCCCGAACCGCCGTGCTCCTCACGGACGTAGACGCCGGCGAGGCCGAGCGCGGCGGCCCTGCGGATGACGTCGACGGGGAAGTGCTTGTCCTGGTCCCAGGCGACGGCGTGCGGTGCGAGCTGTTCCTGAGCGAAGTCGAGGGTGACCTCGGCGAGCGCGAGCTGGTCCTCGGTGAGGGTGGTGGTCACGGCGTTCACCCCATCGTCGGGATGGTGAAGCTCGCGCCCTCCTTGGCCCCGGAGGGCCAGCGCGAGGTGACGGTCTTGGTACGGGTGTAGAAGCGGATCGAGTCGGGGCCGTGCTGGTTGAGGTCGCCGAAGCCGGACCGCTTCCAGCCGCCGAAGGTGTGGTACGCCACGGGGACGGGGATCGGCACGTTGACGCCGACCATGCCGGCGCCCACCCGGCGGGTGAAGTCGCGTGCGGTGTCGCCGTCGCGGGTGAAGATCGCGACGCCGTTGCCGTACGGGTGTTCGGTGGGCAGGCGCAGGGCCTCCTCGTAGTCGGCGGCCCGTACGACGGACAGCACCGGGCCGAAGATCTCCTCGCGGTAGATCCGCATCTGCGGGGTCACGCGGTCGAAGAGGGTGGCTCCGGCGAAGTAGCCGTTCTCGTGCCCGGACAGGGTGAAACCGCGCCCGTCGACGACGAGTTCGGCGCCCTCGGTGGCTCCGATGCCGACGTAGCGGTTCACCCGGTCCAAGGCGTCACGGCTGACCAGCGGCCCGAAGTCGGCCTCGGGGTCGTCGGAGCGGCCCACGCGCAGGGTGGCGATCCGCTCCGTCAACTTGGCCACCAAGGCGTTCGCGGTCTCCTCGCCGACGGGGACGGCGACGGCGACGGCCATGCACCGCTCGCCGGCGGAGCCGTAGCCGGCGCCGATGAGGGCTTCCACGGCCTGGTCGAGGTCGGCGTCGGGCATCACGATCATGTGGTTCTTGGCTCCGCCGAAGCACTGGGCGCGCTTGCCGTGGGCCGCGGCGGTGGCGTAGATGTGCGCGGCGATCGGGGTGGAGCCGACGAAGCCGAGGGCCTGTACGCGCGGGTCTTCGAGGAGGGTGTCGACGGCTTCCTTGCCGCCGTTGACCACATTGAGCACACCCGGCGGCAGGCCGGCCTCAAGGAACAGTTCGGCGAGGCGCAGCGGTACGGACGGGTCCCGCTCGGAGGGCTTCAGGATGAAGGCGTTGCCGCAGGCCAGGGCGGGTGCGGCCTGCCAGAGCGGAATCATCGCGGGGAAGTTGAACGGGGTGATGCCCGCGACCACGCCCAGCGGCGAGCGCAGCGAGTGCACGTCGATGCCGGTGCCGGCGTTGTCGGTGAACTCGCCCTTGAGGAGGTGCGGGATACCGGCGGCGAACTCGACCACCTCCAGCCCTCGCTGCAGATCACCGTGGGCGTCGGCGACGGTTTTGCCGTGCTCGGCCGACAGCATGCGGGCCAGGTTCTCCCGCTCGGCCTCGACGAGCTGGAGGAAACGCAGCAGGACCCGAGCACGACGCTGGGGGTTCCACTGACCCCAATCGGCCTGCGCTTCCTCCGCGTTGGCGATCGCCGCCTCGGTGTCGGCCCGGCCGGCCAGCGGCACGCGCGCCTGGACCGTACCGGTGTTCGGGTCGTACACGTCGGCGAAGAGCCCGGACATGCCGGTGGTGTGCTTTCCGCCGATGAAATGGGTGAGTTCACGGACCATGGGTGCCTGCTCTCGTCAGGTTGGATCCGGGGATGGCACGGCAGACCGGCGGACAGCACCCGGACGAGGGTGCACCGCTACGGAAGGCCGTGAGAACTACGAGCGCACAGAAGTGGTGCGGGTACGCTCCGCCGGATCACCAGGGTCGTGGGTACAAACCGGTGCCATGCGTGTCTGCTCCATCCTCGTGGACAACACGGAACATCCGCGGCCGGTATCCTGACTCCCGGATCACCGCGTGCCGCCCGCCTTCCCGACAGACCTCGTCAGTGGCGTGTGGATGGCAGCACACTCCCCGGTCACAGTGGCGGGACCGTGCCGGTTTTGCACCGGCTTCCCTGCACCGCGGACCTTGTGCCAGGAACATATAGTTGGACGTCCTAGTAAGTCCAGACCCACCGGCCGCGCGCCCTAGAGTCGAAGCATGCGCATCGTCTCCCTGCTCCCCGCGGCCACGAACATCGTGGCGGACCTCGGACTCGTCGCCGACCTGGTCGGACGCACCCACGAATGCGACTGGCCGCCCGCCGCGGTGGCCTCCGTACCCGTCGTCACCCGCGCCGAATTCGACGCGGACGCGCTCAGCAGCCGGGAGATCTCCCAGTCCGTCGGCGGCTCCGCGCACTCGGGCTCCTCGCTCTACACCCTGGACACCGAAGCCCTCGCCGCGCTCGCACCGGAGGTCCTGCTCACGCAGGACCTCTGCCAGGTCTGCGCCGTCTCCTACGAGAGCGTCACCCGGGCGGTGCGCGTGATGGACACCGGACCCAGGGTCCTGAGCCTGGAACCGAAGACCCTCGACGACGTGCTGGACTGCCTGGTCACCGTGGGCGACCTGCTGGGGGTACGGGAGCGAGCCGAGCGGCGCCGCGCCGACCTGCGGGGCCGACTCGCCGAGGTACGGCGCCGAACGCAGGGCCGGCCGCGGCCCCGGGTGGTGGCCGTCGAGTGGCTCGACCCGCTGTGGCCCGCCGGCCACTGGGTACCCGAACAGATCACCGCGGCGGGCGGCGAGCCGTTGCTGGCCGAACCGGGCGAGCACACCGAGCCGATGACGTGGGAGGCGGTGCGCGAGGCGCGCCCGGACGTGGTCCTCGTCCTGCCGTGCGGCTTCCCGCCCGAGCGGACCCTGACGGAGCTCGACCTTCTCACGTCGCTGCCCGGCTGGGACGAGCTGCCCGCCGTGCAGGCAGGGACGGTGTGGGTGCTGGACGGCCCCGCGTACTTCAACCGGCCGGGACCCCGCGTGGTCCGCGGGGCCGAGGTGCTCGCCCACGTGCTCCACGGGGTGCGGGCGGGGGACCCGGTGACCGAGGCGGAGGCGCGCCGGCTGGGCTGAGTCCGGAGCTCACCCCCGGTCGCGGGCGACCGGGTAGGGGATGAAGGTGCTGCTGTTCTCGTCGACCGCGAGCGGGCGGCCCAGCGGCGGGACCGCGCGTTGCGGGCAGTCGAGTCGTTCGCAGAGGCGGCAACCCATCCCGATGGGGGTGGCCGCCGCGACGTTGTCGAGGTCGAGGCCGTCCGAGTACACGAGCCGGGGCGCGTGGCGGATCTCGCAGCCGAGGCCGATCGCGAAGGTCTTGCCTGGCTCGCCCCAGCCGCCACGGTGACGGGTGACGGCGCGGGCGGTCCACAAGTACCGCTGCCCGTCGGGCATGGCGGCCACCTGGACGTGGATGCGGCCGGGCGCGGCGAAGGCCTCGTAGACGTTCCACAGCGGGCAGGTGCCGCCGGCGCGGGAGAAGTGGAATCCGGTGGCGGACTGCCGCTTGGACATGTTCCCGGCGCGGTCGACGCGGACGAAGGAGAAGGGGACGCCGCGCAGCCTGGGGCGTTGCAGGGTGCTGAGGCGGTGGCAGACGGTCTCGTAGCCGATCCCGAAGTGGTCGGTGAGCCGCTCGATGTCGTACCGGAATTCTTCGGCCGCGGTGTGGAAGGCGCCGTACGGGAGGATCAGCGCGGCCGCGAAGTAGTTCGCGATGCCGATCCGGGCCAGGCCGTGTGCGGGGGAACCCTGCGGGAAGTCCTCGGCGGCCAGCCGGTCCAGCTCCGCCCCGTACTCCAGCAGGGCGAGCTGGGTGGCCATCCGGAACGCCTGCTGGCCCGGCCGCAGCCGGCCGGACAGGTGCAGGACCCGTGAGCTCGCGTCGAAGTGGTGGAGGCGGTCGGAGTCGGCGGCGAGGCGGAGTCCGTGGTGTTCGGTGAGGCGGCGCGACAGCACCCGGACGACCTCCCCGGGGCGGATGCCGATCTCCCCGGCGAGGGCCTCGGCGGCGAGGTCGGTGTCGTGGAGGTAGTTCTGGCGACGGTAGAAGAACTCGCGGATCTCCTCGTGCGGTGAACGCGGCGCCGTCGGGCCGCCGTCCCGGCCGTCCGCGGTGTCCGCCAGGCGCTCGGTCAGCAGCTGGCTGCGCCGTCCCAGGTCCAGCAGGACAGCGGCCACGGCCGGCATCCGGGTGGCCAGTTCGGCCAGGTCGGAGGGGGAGACCCGGGCCTCGGCGACCTCGCTCGCGAGCGCCTCGCGCAGGTCGGCGACGAGGCGGCTGGTATCCCGCTCGGAGAAGAACCCGGGGTCGACGCCGAAGGCCTCGGTCAGCCGCAGCAGAACCGGCACCGTCAGCGGACGGGAGTCGTGCTCCATCTGGTTCAGGTAGCTCGGGGAGATGCCCAGGACCCGGGCCAGGTCGGCCTGGCTCATCCGACGCTCCTCGCGCAGCCGCCGAAGCCGCGCCCCCGCGTACGTCTTGCTCATCGCTCCCCCTCACCCGAGGGCCCGAGGCCCGGCCCTCCGCACACGTCCGGGTCCCGAGAGGTTGGCAGACTTCGCAAACGGGCCCGGAAAGATGCGCAGAACTTAGCAGACGTCCACGATTGATGGCACTGGGTGTCGCTGACAGAGTCGACCTGCGGCCCGCCGGAACAGGCGGCAGCGGCAGGACCAACCGGGCCCGATCCATGCCCTGATGTCGGTGATCCGGCAGGTTCTGGCGAGTGGTTCGGCAACATTGCTCAGCTCGTTCCACACCGGTGCGGCGGGCCGCGATCCCAGTGGATGGCACCTCGTGCCATCCCTTCGCACTCATGGAGACGGTGACGGTCATGGCAGACACGACGAAGACGGCGGCAGCGGCCCTCACCCAGCGCTGGTCGACGGATCCCCGGTGGGCGGGCATCGAACGCACCTACACGGCCGAGGACGTGGTGCGGCTCTCGGGCAGCGTCCGCGAGGAGCACACCCTGGCCCGGCGCGGCGCCGAGCGGCTGTGGCGACAGCTCCACGAGCAGGACTACATCCACGCCCTCGGCGCCCTCACCGGCGGCCAGGCGGTCCAGCAGGTGCGGGCCGGACTCCAGGCGATCTACCTCTCCGGCTGGCAGGTGGCCGCCGACGCGAACCAGGCCGGACACACCTACCCCGACCAGAGCCTCTACCCGGTCAACTCGGTCCCGCAGGTGGTCCGTCGGATCAACAACGCGCTGCTGCGCGCCGACCAGATCGCCACCGCCGAGGGCGGCACGGACACGACGGACTGGCTCGCGCCGATCGTCGCGGACGCCGAGGCCGGCTTCGGCGGCCCGCTGAACGCCTTCGAGCTCACCAAGGCGATGATCGCGGCAGGCGCCGCCGGCATCCACTACGAGGACCAGCTGGCCTCCGAGAAGAAGTGCGGCCACCTCGGCGGCAAGGTCCTCGTCCCGACCGCGCAGCACGTCCGCACCCTGAACGCGGCCCGCCTGGCGGCCGACATCGCCGACACCCCGACCCTGATCATCGCCCGTACGGACGCCCTGGCCGCGACCCTGCTGACCAGTGACGTCGACGAGCGCGACGCGCAGTTCTGCACGGGTGAGCGCACCGCCGAGGGCTTCTACCACGTCCGGAACGGCATGGCCCCGGTCATCGCCCGCGGCCTCGCGTACGCCCCGTACGCCGACCTGATCTGGGTGGAGACGGGCACCCCGGACCTGGCCCAGGCCCGGGAGTTCGCCGAGGCGATCCACGCGCAGTACCCCGACCAGATGCTGGCCTACAACTGCTCGCCGTCCTTCAACTGGAAGGCGGCCCTGGACGACGACCAGATCGCCAAGTTCCAGCGCGAGTTGGGTGCGATGGGCTACCGCTTCCAGTTCATCACCCTGGCCGGCTTCCACTCCCTCAACCACGGCATGTTCGACCTCGCCCGCGGCTACGCCGAGCACGGCATGACCGCCTACGTCGACCTCCAGGAGCGCGAGTTCGCCGCCCAGGCGCAGGGGTTCACCGCCGTCAAGCACCAGCGCGAGGTCGGCACGGGCTACTTCGACCTCGTCTCCACCGCGGTCAACCCGGCCTCCTCCACCACCGCGCTCTCCGGCTCCACCGAGGAAGAGCAGTTCCACTAGGAATCGCCTTCCCGCCCCATCCGGCCACGCCCAGCCGCCGACCGTCGTCGTCCGAAGGCGCCCGAGGTTCCTCCCTCGGGCGCCGGCCGCCCACCCTCGAGGAGCAGAACCGCATGTCATCCACGTCCCTGACCGCCGGTGTCCGAGTCCTCGGCACACCGGGTGAACGCCACGGCGAGATCCTCACCCCGGCTGCGCTCGCCTTCATCGCCCGCCTCGACGCGGCCTTCGCAGGGCGTCGTGCGGAGATCCTCAAGGAGCGCCGCCGCCGTTCCGGCAACCTGGCCTCGGGGACACCGCTGGACTTCTCCCGGGCCACCTCCGCGGTCCGCGCCGACCCGGACTGGCGGGTCGCGCCGCCCGCGCCCGGACTGACCGACCGCCGGGTGGAGATCACCGGCCCGCCGGACCGCCGGATGGCCGTCAACGCCCTCAACTCCGGTGCCAAGGTCTGGATGGCCGACTTCGAGGACGCCACCGCCCCCACCTGGAGCAACGTCATCGGCGGCCAGCTGACCCTGCTCGACGCCATCGACCGGCGCATCGACTTCACCACGGCCGAGGGCAAGGAGTACCGCCTCGGTACGGACCTCGCCACGATCATGGTCCGCCCGCGCGGCTGGCACCTCCTCGAAGAACACCTGGAGATCGACGGCCGACCCGTCGCCGCCTCCTTGGTCGACTTCGGCCTCTACTTCTTCCACTGCGCGCAGCGGCAGATCGATGCCGGCCACGGCCCGTACTTCTACCTCCCCAAGCTGGAGAACCGGTACGAGGCCCGCCTGTGGAACGACATCTTCGTACTGGCCCAGGAGCTCCTGGGGATCCCCCGGGGCACGGTCCGCGCCACCGTCCTCATCGAGACGATCACCGCCGCGTTCGAGATGGAGGAGATCCTCTACGAACTGCGCGAGCACAGCGCCGGGTTGAACGCGGGCCGCTGGGACTACCTGTTCAGCCTGATCAAGACCTTCGGCCACCGCACCGACTTCCAGCTCCCGGACCGGGCTGCCGTCACCATGACCGCCCCGTTCATGCGTGCCTACACCGAACTCCTCGTACGTACCTGTCACCAGCGCGGCGCCCACGCCATCGGCGGGATGGCCGCTCATGTCCCCAGCAAGGACCCGGCCGCGAAGGAAGCGGCACTGGCGAAGGTCCGTCTCGACAAGGAGCGGGAGGCCGAGGACGGATTCGACGGATCCTGGGTCGCCCACCCCGGGCTCGTGCCCGTCTGCCGCAAGGTCTTCGACGGCGTTCTCGGGGACCGGCCCCACCAGTTGGAGCGCACGCGCCAGGACGTCGAGATCACGGCCGCCGACCTGCTCTCGGTACGCCGGATCGCCGCACCGCCCACCCACGAGGGGGTTCGCTCGAACGTCGCTGTGGCCCTGCGCTACTTCGACGCCTGGCTGCGCGGCCACGGCGCCGTCGCCCTGTACGGGCTGATGGAGGACGCGGCGACCGCCGAGATCGCGCGTGTCCAGATCTGGCAGTGGCTCCGGCACGACCGGGTGGAACGCGCCGCCGTCCTCGACCTCCTCGACGCCGAATGCGCCGCCCTGGCGGAGGAGGATCCGCAGGCCCTGGTCCTCGAAGCACGCGAGGTCTTCGTGGACGGGGCTCTCTCGGGGCGGCTCCCGGCCTTCTTCACCCCGGATGCGTACTCCCGCCACCTCGTTCGTCGCACCGCGCCGGTGACAGCGTGAACGCCCCCGCTCAGTCGGACGGCACGCGCCGCATCCAGAGGGTCGGGATCGTCGGCGGAGGGCAGATGGGTGCCGGCATCGCCGAGGTCTGCGCCCGGGCCGGGCTCGACACCGTCGTCGCCGAGGCCGATGCGGCCGGCGCCCTGGCAGCCCGCGAGCGGATCGCCGCCTCCCTCGAACGCGCCGTCCAGCGCGGGAAACTCGACCGGATCTCCGCCGAAGACGCGCTGGCCCGGATCCTGTTCACGGGTGATCTGGAGGATCTCGCCGACCGCCGGCTCGTCATCGAGGCGGTCACCGAGAACGCCGACGCCAAGACCGAGATCTTCACCGCCCTGGACAAGATCGTGGAAGACCCGGAGGCGATCCTCGCCACCAACACCTCCGCCATCCCCGTCATGCGGCTCGGCATGGCCACGCGCCGCGCCGACCACGTGCTCGGCCTGCACTTCTTCAACCCCGTACCCGTCCTGCCGCTGGTCGAGATCGTGTCCTCCCTGCACACCGCGCCACGCGTGGCCGACAGCGTCGAGACCTTCGTCCGCGACACCCTCGGCAAGACCGCCGTCCGTTCCCAGGACCGTGCCGGCTTCGTCGTCAACGCCCTGCTGATCCCCTACTTGCTCTCGGCCGTCCGCATGGCCGAGTCCGGGTTCGCGACCGCGCAGGACGTGGACGCGGGCATGGAGCTGGGCTGCGCCCATCCCATGGGCCCGCTCAGGCTCGCCGACCTCATCGGCCTCGACACGGTCGCCGCGATCGCCGAATCGCTCTACGACGAGTTCAAGGAACCGCTCTACGCCCCGCCCCCGCTGCTCCAGCGGATGGTTCAGGCGGGGCTGCTCGGTCGCAAGACCGGCCGCGGGTTCCACACGTACGGCCGGGACCGATAAGTCCCGGTTCGCCGCACGGGTTCTGAGGGTGCCCGGCAGCTGAGGAAGGACGGGGCGTGACGAGTGGTGTCGTCACGCCCCGTCCCACTGCCCTTCTTCAAGGGTTTCCTTCCGGCACCCGCCCGCCACGCCGTACGATGCGTTCTGCTCCGGCCCGCACGGCCGGGGCTCACAACCGAATGCATGCACAACTGGGGGAAGCCGGTGGGATTCCGGCGCTGACCTGCAACCGTGAACGGGGCTGACCGCACCGTGAGTCGGAGTACCCGGGGTGCGATGCGTACTGCTTCTCACTGTCATGGCCTGCAGCGCGAAGCCCCCAGCCCGAGCCGGCACCCCCTACCCGCTTCCCCACGGAAGCGAGCAGGGGGTGGGCGCGCGGGTCGGAGGGATCGTCGGCGGACCCGTCATCCCTCTCAGGAAGGCACCCCGTGCGCCAGATCCTCGCCCGTCGCTCCGTGATAGCCACGGTCGCCCTCGGGCTCGCGCTCGCCACCGCTCCGGCCGTGGCCGAGGCGGCCCCCAAGCCGAACACGAACAAGGCCGTCAAGGTCGATCTCACGGTCCAGGGCCCCAGCGGACTGCTGTTCAAGGGCAAGATCAAGACCAAGGGGCACGACGTCACCACCGCCACCGGCGGCACCCACAAGTGCGACGGCACCAACGGTGGCGCCAACCCGTCCAAGGTCCCCACCCCGACCGCCGCCCTCGACGACGCCGCCCACAAGAAGGGCTTCACCTGGGACGGCACCTGGTACGCGTCCTTCGACGACTTCTCCGTCGACACCATCAAGAACGTGAGCGGCGGCGGCTCCGCCTACTGGAGCATCTCCGTCAACGGCACCCCGACCCCGGTCGGCGGCTGCCAGTTCGAGCTCAATGCCGGCGACCAGGTCGCCTTCACCTGGACGTCGTTCTAGTCCGCACCGGTACAAAGGGCGGGCGCGCGGCCGCAGCTGTCCACACTCCGACCCGGTTCTGCCAGCGGCTCTGCCGACGGCCGTCAGCAGAGCCGGGAGGCGCGCCCGCCTGCCTTCCGATGGCTCGGAACACAGCGGTGAGGGGTGCGGGCCCGTGGGCCCGCACCCCTCACCGCCCGCGGATGATCAGACACCCCACCGCAGGGCGATGGTGTCGCCCACGTTGATGACCTTGTTGCGGGCGGCCCCGGCGAAGGCCGAGCCGTCCACGCTGACCTTCCAGGTGTTGGAGCCGCTGTTGGCCTTGCCGTTGACCGCGGTGATCGTCCCGGTGCCGGAGGACGGCGTGACGCTCGTGACGCATCCGGACGGGGCCGCGGAGGTCGCCGCGGCGCCCAGGACGTCACCGAGGGTGGTGGTCGTCCCGGTCGGGGTGAAGGACACCGAGCAGACCTTGAGGTTGCCCGCGCCGTCGTCGACGGTCATTGCCAGCTTGGTGGCCGTCCCGGCGGTGAAGGTCGACTGGCCGACCCACTGCGGGGCGCCCGGGGTGACCGGGGCAGGCGGGGCGGTGGTGAAGCCGCCGCCCGCGACGGCCCGCAGGGCGTCGATGGAGGCGTAGGCGGTGGGGCTGGTGTCGGCGGGCTTGTACTTGAAGCCGCCGGCCGGGTTGTACTGGTTGGCGATCAGGAAGTCGATCGGGGTCTTGCCGCTGCCCGTGAGGAAGTCGCCGGTCTGCGGGTTGAATCCGCAGGCGTTGAGGCCCGCGACGCCCCAGCCGTTGGAGCTGGTGTTGACCCCGTAGAGGGAGTTGAACGCGCCGGTGCCGGAGACCAGCGTGCTCTTGAGGAAGTTCTTCGCCTGGACCACGTCGGTGTCGGTGTTCGGGACACCGAAGACGCAGAGCGCGGCCATGGCGGCGCCGGTCATGTCGACATCGCTCGCGGAGTTCAGGACGGTCGGGTTGCCCTCGCCCTTCTGGAACGTCCACCCGCCGTCGACGTGCTGGTTGGCGCGGATCCGGGTGACGAGGGAGTCGGTCAGCGCCTGCGGAATGCGGTTCGCGCCACCCTGCGTCTTGGCACCGCGCAGCGCCAGGGCGGCGAATACGGTGCCGTTGAAGTTTCCGGAGGGCCCGAAGTAGCCCGGCTCGGCCGTCTGCCAGTAGGAGTAGACGTGCGCGATGAGGTTGCGGGAGGCGGAGACGCGGGCCGGGTCGATGCCGGCGGCGTACGCGTTGAGGGTGCCGCGCTCGTAGTCGGTGACGACGGGGGACGCCTGCGGCCAGCCCGCTGTCGACAGCAGGTTGCGGTAGACGGTCCGGGCGTTCTTCGTGGTGTCCCCGCCGGGGTAGACGTCGACGACGGCCGTGCCGGCGGCCGCGAAGGTGGTGAACGCCCACTCGTTGGACAGCCCGGCCCCGGCGTACGAACCGTCGGCCGCCTGAAGGGACTTGAGGTACGTCACACCGTTGGTCTTGGACGTGGCGATCTGCGCGGGCGACGAGGTCGCGAAGGCCGGCAGCGCGGTGAGGACGAAGGCGCCGAGCGCGGCGGGAATCGCGAGCGTGAGGCGGCGGGAGGTACGGGGACGGGACATGGCCTGCTCCTGGAATGAGGGACGCCGACCTGACCGGGGCTCGTACGGGCGGGCAGCCCGGAGCGCGGTGGCGGCCGTCCGAACGCGTGGTACGGCTGGTGAACGTGACTCGCCAGATGGGCATTCGGGCTCGGAAACGGCCCCCTGCCGTCCCACACCGCTGCGCGTCAGCCCCGGATTCGCACCAGGTTCCCCCACGTGGCAGCCCAGGACGCTACCCGAGCGATCACAGGTCCGCCAGCCATCGGCGTGGCCGGTGGTCGTGCGGGACCGGAGCCGCTGCCGCGTGAGACGCAGACCACCTTGACGCTGTCTTTGGCCGCGTGGTCCACTCCGACTGATAAGCACTCAGCTCCAGGGGAAGCCGGTCGAAATCCGGCGCTGACCCGCAACCGTAGGCCCGGCACCGTCCGGGCGAGTCGGACTGCCTGGAGCCAGGTTTTTGCAGCGAGAAACGCCGTCGCGGACTACGGCGTGGTTCGAACGGCTTTCCCGTGGCGTCATGCCTTCGGCGAGCCCTTTGCCACGCACTGGTCCGCCCGGCCGACACAAGGGGCCGTGGTGGGGACCGCAGAGCAATCACAGCAACGCATGCGCGGCAAGGGACTGCTGTCGCTCATCTCGGCGGCGCTCCTGACCTTCGCCGCGAGCGTGGCCTTCGTGGGCGGGACGGCTCCCGCCTCGGCCGACCCGATCGAGCAGTGCACCGCCACCACGGGCGCCATCGTCGCCGTCGACTTCGGTCCGTTCGGCGGAAAGGTCGAGCGCGGCTGCGACACCACGCCCACCACCGGGTACGAGCTGCTGCACACCGGCGGCTTCACCATGGAGGGAACCGTCCACGACGGCGACGGGTTCATCTGCCGCATCGGCAAGGGCACCGGAACCCAGTACCCCACGCCGGACAAGGAGGAGTGCGTCCTCACGCCGCAGGCCACGGCCTACTGGTCGTACTGGATCGCCTCTCCCGGTCAGAAGAACTGGACCTACAGCCCGCTCGGCGCGATGGCGCGCACGCCGAAGGCCGGCGACGTCGACGCCTGGGTGTTCGGCGGCACGGATGTCGGAGGCACCTCCGGCAAGCCCACGTTCTCCCCCGACGAGGTGCGGGCCGGGGGCGGGACCACGCCCGATCCGACCGTTCCCACGGCTCCGCCCACCGTGCCCGCAGGGAAGGTCGACGCGCCCGCCGCGATCCACTGGATCACCGGAAAGCTGACGGACGGGGAACGCGTCGTCGACGACGGGGCGACCGCCCCGAACCACTTCCTCACCACCGAGGCGGTCTTCGCCCTGGTGTCCGCCGACCCGAAAAGCCCGGCGGCGAAGAAGGCGGCCGACTTCCTGGCCACTCCCGCTCAGACCGACGCGTACGCCTACCCGGCCGGCAAGGACGGCATCCCGGACGCCACCGCAGCCGCGCGCCTCGCACTGGTCGCCGAAGCCACCGGCAAGGACCCCCGCGCCTTCGGCGGGCACGACCTGCTCGGCGACCTCGTGAAGTACGTCTGCCCCCGGGATTCCGGCGACGGCGACCCGATCGACGGATGCCTCACCAAGGGCGACTTCCGCACCACCGGCCAGTCCGACGCCCAGGCCATGGCCGTCATCGCCCTGCTGAACGGCGGCGTCACCCCGCCCGCCGACGCCGTGAACCGGCTGACCGGCCTCCAGTGCGAGGACGGCGGCTTCACCGGCATCCTCATCCGCTCCGGCGGCTGGTGCGACAGCGACGCCAACTCCACCGGCCTGATCACCCTGGCCCTGGGGCGCGCCGGCGGCCACGACGCCGCCGTGCAGAAGGCCCGCGGCTACCTCAAGAAGTCCCAGCTGGCGACCGGTGCCTGGCCCTCCGCCTCCTACCTGACCACCGGCAGCCCCGCCTCCACCGGCTGGGCCGCCCAGGCCCTGCGCGCCCTCGGCGACGACGCCTTCGCCGACGCCGGCCTCTCCTGGCTCTCCCGCCACCAGTTCCCCGCGGGCGGCTTCGGCTTCGAGGAGGAGGACACCGAATCGCGCCTCTTCGCCACCGTCCCGGTCGCCGTCGCTGCCGCCAAGAGCGACCTCGTCGCCCTGACCACCAAGAAGAGCGACCCGCCGACCACGCCCCCGGCCGGTGACGGCCCCGATCTGAAGAAGGCGGTGGCCTACCTCACCGCCCCCAAGCAGCTGATCCAAGGCCGTTACTACGAGAGCAGCCCCGGCTTCGCCGACTACGGGATGACCATCGACGGCGCCTACGCGCTGGCCGCGACCGGAGGCGACGACGCCACCCTGCGCAACATCGTCGACTTCCTCGACAAGGGCGGCAAGGACAGCAAGGGCCGCACCATCGACGACTACACCCTCATCGGTACCAAGTACGCCGGCGGCGGCTCCATCGGCAAGACGGCCCTGCTCGCCGAGGCGGTCGGCCGTGACCCGCGTGCCTTCGGCGGCCACGACCTGATCGCGGCCCTCGCCAAGGGCACCTGCACCGCGAAGACGGACACCCCCCGGCAGTGTGCGGCCAAGGGCAACTACACGTACGCCACCTCGGTCTTCTCCCAATCCCTGGGTGTCGTCGCCCAGCTCCGCGCCGGAGAGAAGACGGCAGCGGCCGAACCGATCGCGTACCTCAAGAGCCTCCAGGAGACTTCGGGCGCCTGGCCCAGCCTGATCGGCGAGAAGAGCGCCCCCGAGGTCGACTCCACCGCAATGGCGGCCATGGCCGTCGACCTGCTCCCCGACGCCGGCTCCCAGGCCTCCGTCAGCAAGGCGATCGCCTGGCTGGTGACGCAGCAGCTGGAGGACGGCGGTTTCCCCGGTGCCTCCGGGAACTCCGTCAACTCCGCCGCGCTCGCGATCCAGGGTATGTCCCTGGAGGGCACGAAGTACGCGGACAACATCGCCAAGGCCCGTAAGTTCCTGGCCACCCAGCAGAACGCCGACGGCGGGTTCAACGTCATCAAGGGCGGTCAGCCCGGTTCCGATGTCCGCGCCTCGACCCAGGCCGTCGGAGGCACCACCGGCATCTCCTTCGCCGTCCTCAAGCGCGACCTGACAGGCACCACCCCCCACCCCATCCCCACCCCCACCCCCACGGGCGGCACGAACGGCGGGTCCGCGGGCACTTCCTCCGGAGGCGGCGGCACCCCCGTCATCGTGACCCCGGGTGAGGACTCGGGCGGCACCGGCGCAGCCGGAAGCACCGGCGGGTCCGGGTCCGGCGGCGGCCCTCTCGCCTCCACGGGCGCCCAGGTCGGCACGCTCGCCGCCGCGGCCCTGGTCCTGGTCCTCGGCGGCTGGGGCATCACCCGCGCCGCCAAGCGCCGCCGACCGGCCCCGGGGAGCGAGGCATGAGGCGCAGCCGATTCGTCCGAGTACTGGCCCGAACGGCCGCCGCGCCGGCAATGACGGTGGCAGCCTTCGCCGCCACCGCGGCCCCGGCCGGCGCCGCACCCCAGGCGATGGGCCAGTGCACCACGTCGTCCGGCGTGGTGCTCGCCGTGGACTTCAGTCATTGGGGCGGGCCGGTCTACCGCTCGTGCGGTACGACGCCCACCACCGGGTACGAACTGCTCAACCAGGGCGGCTGGGCCACGACCGGCACCGGGCACGACGGGCCCGCCTTCATCTGCCGGATCGGCTACAGCGGCCACCAGGGAGGGAAGCAGTACCCGACGGCGCAGCAGGACGACTGCGTCCTGACCCCGCCCGCCTCCGCCTACTGGTCGTACTGGCACGCCGACCCCGGCCAGAACACCTGGCAGTACAGCCAGCTCGGCGCCATGCTCTACAAGCCCAAGCCGGGCAGCGTCGACCTGTGGATCTTCGGCGGAACCGACATCGAGGGCACCGAGGGCAAGCCCACGCTCACCCCCGACCAGCTCCGCGCCAAGAACACGAAGCCGGCCGGCGGCCCGGCACCCAAGGACACTCGCACCGCCGAACCGCTCCCGCCGAACGTCAACACCGGTCCCAGGCCCGCGAACCCGCCCGCGGCAGCACCGGCAACGACCCCACCTCCGAGCCCTACCGTTTCGGAGAGCCCGTCCCCCTCGGGGGGCCCGACCGAAACCGCCGCGACCCCGTCGGCGTCACCGTCCACCGGCGCACCCGCCATGGCCGGCCCATCCCCCGGCCCGCAGGTGGTCGAAGCAGCGCCCGCCGCCGACGCGAAGCACGACGTCGGCTCGTACCTGCCCGCCGTCGCGACCGGGGCGCTGGTGTTGGTGATCGGCGCCGCCGCCGTCTTCGCGGCCAAGCGCCGCCGGCGTACGGAGTAACCGCGTGCCACGCACCACCACGGCCGCGGCGAAGCCGCCTGTGTCCGGCCTCGCGCCGGACGCGGGCGGCCGCCGTCTGCCCCGCACCCTGCACCCGGTCGCCTGGTGGATCTGGGCCCTCGCCCTCGCCACCGCCGTCAGCCGCACCAACAACCCACTGCTGCTCTTCCTCGTCCTGGCGGTCCTCGGCTACGTCATCACCATGCGCCGGACCGAGGCACCATGGGCCCGCGGCTTCAAGTACTACCTGTACCTCGCCCTCACCGTCGTCGCGATCCGCGTGACCTTCCGCGCGATCTTCGCCACCGGCATCACCCCGCGCGACCACTTCCTCTTCTCCCTCCCCCACATCCCCACCCCCGACTGGTACGCGGGCATCCAACTCGGCGGCCCCGTCTCCCTGGAGGCCCTCCTTTCCGCCGCCACCGACGGACTGAGGCTGGCCTGCATGCTGTGCTGCATCGGCGCCGCCAACACCCTCGCCAACCCCAAACGCGCCCTGCGCGTCCTGCCCGGCGCCCTGTACGAGCTCGGCGTCGCCGTCACCGTCTCCATCAGCGTCGCCCCACAGCTCGTCCAGAGCGTGCAGCGCGTCCACCGCGCCAAGCGCCTGCGGGCAGGCCGCTCGAAGGGGCTTCGGGCCCTGCGCGGCATCATCGTCCCCGTCCTCGAAGACGCCCTCGAACGATCCCTGCGCCTCGCCGCCGCCATGGACTCCCGCGGCTACGGCCGCGCCGGCACCGCAACCCGCCGCTCCCGCCACGCCACCGGAGCCCTCATGCTGCTCGGCATGTGCGGCCTGTGCGCCGGCGCGTACGGGCTCCTCGACGCCACCGCCCCCACACTGCTCGGTCTGCCCGCCATGGGTGCGGGCGCCCTCCTCTGCTTCGCGGGGCTGCGCCTGGGCGGCCGTCGCATCACCCGCACCACCTACCGGCCCGACCCGTGGCGGGCCGCCGAATGGGCCGTGGCCGGCTGCGGAGTGCTGTCCGCCGTGCTCCTCTTCGCCAACGTCGGCTTCAACGCGGCCGAGCTGAACCCCTCCATCTATCCGCTCAGCTGGCCGACCCTGCCTCTGGTCCCGGCAGCCGCGATCCTTCTGGCCGGCACTGCGGGCTTCCTGGCTCCTCCCCCGGCACCAATCGCCCGGCCGACCGTCCCCGCACAGCGCACCGAGGAACCCAAGTGATCCACTTCGACCAGGTCACCGTCCAGTACGAGGACACGGCAGAACCGGTCCTGCGGGACGTGGACCTCACGGTCGAGGAGGGCGAACTCTGCCTCGTCGTCGGCCACACCGGTGTCGGCAAGTCCACCCTCCTCGGCGCCGTGAACGGCCTCGTCCCGCACTTCACCGGCGGAACCCTCTCCGGCCGCGTCCTCGTCGACGGCCGCGACACCGCCGCACACCCTCCGCGCGAACTGGCCGACGTGGTGGGGGTCGTGGGGCAGGATCCGCTGGACGGGTTCGTCACGGACACCGTGGAGGAAGAGCTCGCCTACACGATGGAACAGCTGGCGATACCCCCGGCCACCATGCGCAAACGCGTCGAGGAGACCCTCGACCTGCTCGGCCTCGCCGACCTGCGCCACCGCGCCCTGCACGAACTCTCCGGTGGACAGCAGCAACGCGTCGCCATCGGCTCCGTACTCACCGCCCACCCCCGCATCCTCGTCCTCGACGAGCCCACCTCCGCGCTCGACCCCACCGCGGCCGAAGAGGTCCTGGCCGCGGTCACCCGCCTCGTCCACGACCTCGGCGTCACCGTCCTCCTCGCCGAACACCGCCTGGAGCGCGTGGTCCAGTACGCCGACCGCGTCATCCACCTCCCCGGCGACGGCCGCGTCGTCTCCGGTCCACCCGCGGAGATCTTCCGTAGGACGTCCATCGCCCCGCCCATCGTCGAACTCGGCCGCGCCGCCGGCTGGAACCCGCTCCCCCTCTCCATCCGCGACGCCCGCCGGGCCGCCGCCCCCGTGCGCACCCGGCTGACCGGCACCACTCCCGGACCGGCCCGCCCGCCACTCGCCGCGGACCGGCCCATCCTTCTCACCGCCCGCGGCGTGACCGTGAGCTACCAGGGCGTGCCGGCCGTACGCGAGGTGGACCTGACCCTGCACGGTGGCGAGGTCACCGCCCTCATGGGCCGCAACGGCTCGGGCAAGTCCTCCCTCCTCTGGGCCCTCCAGGGCTCGGGACCCCGTGCGGCAGGCACCGTACGCATACCGACGGACACGGCGGAGCTCGCCGACCCCCGCAAGCTGTCCGCCACCGAGGCCCGCAGGCTCGTGGGCCTGGTCCCGCAGACCCCCACCGACCTCCTCTACCTGGAGACGGTGAAGCAGGAACTCGACCAAGCCGACGCCGAATCGGCGGTGACCGCCACCGGCACCCCCGCCCGCGCCATTCTGGATCGCCTCGCACCCGGCATCCCCGACACCACGCACCCACGTGACCTGTCGGAGGGACAGAAGCTGGCCTTGGTCCTCGCCATCCAACTCGCCGCCGCCCCGCGGGTGATGCTCCTCGACGAACCCACCCGGGGGCTGGACTACCGGGCCAAGGAACAGCTCATCCGTATCGTCGACGACCTCGCCGCGGAGGGCCGGGCCGTCGTGATCTCCACGCACGACGTCGAGTTCGTGGCCCGTGCCGCCGACCGGGTCGTCGTCATGGCCGAGGGCGACATCGTGGCCGACGGGCCCACCACCGAGGTCATCGTCGCCTCCCCCGTCTTCGCCCCGCAGACCGCCAAGATCCTCTCCCCGCTCCCGTACCTCACCGTCGCCCAAGCGGTCGCAGCCCTCGGCGACGACACCGGAACGGACACAGGGACGGACACAGGGACGGACACAGGAAGGGACACCGCCTCGTGACCGCGCTCAGCCCCGCCATCCGGATCCGGCCGCGGGCCGCGGCCGTCATCGCCATGGCCGCTTTCCTTGGCATCGTCGCCTTCTTCTGGCCCTTCCTCGTCGCACCGGGGAAGTTCGGCTCCAACTACGCCCCGCCCCTCATCTTCGGCGTGCTCCTCGTGATCGTCCTCTCCGTGGTGATCTCCGAGATCGCCGAGGGCGGCATCAACTCCAAAGCCCTGGCCATGCTGGGTGTCCTCTCCGCCGTCAACGCCGCCATCCGCCCGCTGGGCGCGGGCACCGCCGGCATCGAGACCGTCTTCTTCATCCTCGTCCTGGCCGGCCGCGTCTTCGGCCCCGGTTTCGGGTTCACCCTGGGCTGCACGTCCCTCTTCGCCTCCGCCCTCATCACCGGCGGCGTGGGCCCGTGGATGCCGTACCAGATGTTCGGCTGCGCCTTCGTCGGCATGCTCGCCGGCTTCCTCCCCCGGGCCACCGGCCGCCGCGAGGTCGCCCTCCTGGCCACCTACGGATCCCTCTCCGGCTACCTCTTCGGCTTCCTTCTCAACCTCTCCTTCTGGCCCTTCTCCCTCGACCCCAACAGTTCCATCGCCTACCTCCCGGGCCTCCCCTTCACCGAGCAGTTCCAGCGCTACCTGGCCTTCGACCTGGCCACCTCCCTCGGCTGGGACACCGGCCGCGCCGTCACGAACTTCATCTGCATCTGCCTGGCCGGCCCGGCCGTCCTCACGGTCTTCCGCCGTGCGGCCCGCAAGGCTCGCTTCCAGGCCCCCATCCGCTTCGCCCCTCGTGGAACGACGGAGGAAGTACCGGACACATCACCCACAGGGCCCGGTGCCGCCGCTTCACGCACCACCTGAAGCCGTCGCGCGCATCGCCGCGCATGACCCGCTGCGCCCCCGCGAGCCCTGCCCACCCTACCCTGCTTATTGCCTTATAGATGCAGTTGCACATTATTTGCAACAATGCTCGAAGGAGACACAGAACCGGCCGGATTCCCAAAGGCCCGGCGGCGGTACCCCCGACACGGCCGAGTCCACCGACGAAGGCGTGTCAGAACATCGGATCCATCTGCGGTGAGAGGACCATCCATGCCCCGCAACCACCTGAAATCCCTGCTGTCCGCATGCGCCTTGGCCGTGCTGATATCCGGCTGCGGAGGCGGGAACACCCCCTCCGCAACCTCGTCGGCGGGTCCTTCCGCCAAGGGTTTTCCGGTCACGATCGACAACTGTGGCGTGAAGACCACCTACCGGCGTCCGCCGCAGCGCGCCGTCTCCCTGAACCAGCACGCGACCGAGGCCCTGCTCTCGCTCGGCGTGGAGAAGTCGATGGTCGGCACGGGCTACCTGGACGACAAGATCCTCCCCGAGTACCAGGCCGCATACGACAGCGTGAAGGTCATCTCCAAGGAATACCCCTCCTTCGAGGTGCTGTTGGAGGCCGAGCCCGACTTCGTCTACGGCGGATGGTCCTCCACCTTCGACGAGAAGGAAGGACGCAGCCGCGCCGCTTTCGCCAAGGCCGGGATCGACACCCACCTCAACACCGAGGAGTGCCCCACCGGCCCCGTGACCGTCGCCTCCATGGACGAGGAGATCCGTACTCTCGCCAAGATCTTCGGTGTACCGGAGCGGGGAGAGGAGCGGTTGGGGAAGCTGCACGCCACCCTCGACAAGGTCGAGACCCAACTCGCCGGGGTCACCCCCGTCAAGCTCTTCGTGTACGACAGCGGTGACAAGACGGCCTTCACCGCGGGCGGCAAGGGCATCGGGAACGAGATGATCCGCCGGGCCGGCGGTGCGAACCTCTTCGGCGACCTCGACAAGGCCTTCGGTGACGTCTCGTTCGAGCAGGTGGCCGAGCGCGCCCCGGAAGCGATCGTCATCTACGACTACGGCGACCGGTCCGTCGAGGACAAGAAGAAGTTCCTGCTCGCCCACCCGGCGCTGAAGGACGTACCCGCGATCAAGAACCAGCGGTTCGCGGTCCTGCCGCTGTCCTCGACGGTCCTCGGCGTCCGGATGCCTTCGGCCGTGGAATCGCTGGCGAAGCAGCTCCACCCGGACCGCGTCCGGTGACCGACGTCAAGACCCGTGCGATCGAGGCGGCCGGCGTCGACGGCAGCGGCCGGACCGCCCGCGCGGGGCGGCCCGGCATCCCGTACGGCGTGGTACTCGCCGTCCTCGCCGTCCTGGTGGCCTGCGCCGGCACGGCGGGCATCGCGGTGGGGTCGATCAGTGTGCCCGCCGATCAGGTGTGGGGCATCCTCCTGCATCGCGTACACCCGACCCTCGTCGATCCCACGTGGACGCCGGTGCGCGAGACGATCGTCGTCGATGTCCGCCTCCCGCGGGTCCTGCTGGCGGGCGTGGTCGGCGCGGGACTGTCGGTTGCCGGTATGGCACTGCAGGCCCTGGTCCGCAACCCGTTGGCCGACCCGATGCTGCTGGGGGTGTCCTCGGGCGCGTCGGTCGGCGCGGTGCTGGTCCTGGTACTGAATCTGACGGTGTTCGGGCTGTTCACCCTGCCGGTGGCCGCCTTCTGCGGCGCCCTGGCCGCCTTGCTCGCGGTGTACTTCCTGGCCCGCTCCGGTGGGCGGATGACGACGGTGCGCCTGGTCCTGGCGGGTGTGGCCATGGCCGAGGTGCTGTCGGCGCTGGCGAGCTTCCTGATCGTCACCTCGAACGACCCGCACAAGACGCAGTCGGCGCTGCGCTGGATGCTCGGCGGACTCGCGGGCACCACCTGGACCACGGTGTGGATCCCGGTGGGCGCCGTACTGACCGGCGCGGCCGTGCTGATCGGCGTCTGCCGTCCGCTCAACCTGCTGCTGGCCGGGGAGGAGGCCGCGGCAGCCCTCGGACTGGACGTCCACCGCTTCCGCGGCGCCCTGTTCACGCTGGTGGCCCTGATGATCGGCACGATCGTCGCGGTCAGCGGACAGATCGGTTTCGTCGGGCTGATCATGCCGCACGTGGTGCGGCTGCTCGTGGGCGCCGACCACCGCCGGGCGCTGCCCGCCGCAGCTCTGCTGGGAGCTGCTTTCCTGATCAGCGCCGATTTGGCGGCGCGCACGCTGATGAGCCCGGAGGAGATACCCGTCGGCATCCTCACCGCCCTGGTCGGCGGCCCGTTCTTCCTCTGGCTCATGCGACGGAAGGCGGCCCGGTGACGAACCGATCCCGGTCGGTCTCCGACTCCGCCTCCGCCTGCGAGCCCGGCGCGCTCGACGCCGAGAGCGTCAGCGTCGTCGTGAACGGCAGGCCGCTTGTGGACGGGGTGTCCCTGCACGTGGCGCCCGGGGAGGTCGTGGGCCTGGTCGGCCCCAACGGCGCCGGCAAGTCCACCCTGCTGCGCACCTTCTACCGGGCGCTGCGGCCCACCTCCGGCCGGATCCTGCTCGACGGTGAGGACGTCTGGCGGATGCCCGGCAAGCGGCTCGCGCAGCGCCTCGCGGCCGTACTGCAGGAGACGTCCGGAGACTTCGAACTGACGGTGTACGACGTGGTCGCCATGGGCCGCACCCCGCACAAGCGGGCCTTCGCCGGCGACGACGCGGACGACCGCGACATCATCACGCGGTCCCTGGCCGAACTGCACGTCTCCGACCTCGCGCATGCTCCGTTCGACCGGCTGTCGGGCGGCGAGAAGCAGCGGGTCCTGATCGCCCGCGCGCTCGCCCAGCGCACGGGGACCATGGTCCTGGACGAGCCGACCAACCATCTCGACCTGCGCCACCAGCTCGCCGCCCTACGGCTCGTGAGACGGCTCGGGGTCACCACGGTCGTGGCGCTCCATGACCTGAACCTGGCCGCGGCCTTCTGCGACCGGATCTGCGTCATGGCCGGCGGCCGCGTCATCGCCACCGGGAAGCCCGAGGAGGTCCTCACGGCACGGCTCCTGTCCGACGTGTACGGGGTCGAAGCCGAGATCGTCGAGCACCCGCGCACCGGCGTGCCCTTCATCAGCATCGTGCCCGGCCCCGAACGGCCGCTCGGCGAGGCCCTGAAGGGAGGGCAACCAGCCGTGCGCACGGACTGAGGGATCGAGCCGCACAGCTGGGTCAGCACGCGGCGGCCGTCGGGCCGGCGCGTGCTGCCCCGCCGGCATACGGATGCCGGGGGCGTGGCGTCCGGGCCCGACACCGCCCCGACCACCGGGTGTCGAGGCCCAAGACCGACGTGGACGGCGCCCCGGCCGGCGAGCCGGCCAAGCCCGCCGGGCGACGCCGGCCACCCCGCCCGGGTACACCTGCCGGACAGAGCCACCCCGCTCAACCCGTCGTGCAGACCGGCAGTCCCGGCACCGGCTCGTCGTTGGCACCCCCCGACAGGTAGACGGCGTTGACCCAGCCGCCGTCCCCGGTCGCCTCGCGCAGGACGACCCGGGCCCACCAGTCGTTGTGGAAGGCGCCGTACGTGTGTGCCGGTCCCCGCTTCTGGCAGCGGAACGGATGTTCGCCCTGGGTGACCGTTCCCTCCAGGGGCTTTCCGGACGGGGTGTCCTGGTAGGGGGCGCCGTCCCGCTTGCCGACGGTGCAGCGGTACAGCTCGCTCCGCCCCGGCGTACAGCCGCCCGTGCCTGTGGGTACGGAGCCCGGCGGGTGCGCACCGGCGGACTCGCCGGACGGGGCGGTGGGAGGGGTCCGCGTCGGCTCGGGTGCGGCCGTCCGGGTCGGGGTCGCCGAGGAGGCTGCCGGGCCGGGAGAGGAGTCCGTGGGGGAACCGGGGCCGGGCGCTACGGGCGTGGCCGACCCTGCCCCGGCCGCCGGTGCGACGGACGTGCTCGCGGACGGCTTCCCGAACTCCGGGCACGTCCGCTCGTACGGCCAGTCCGGCAGGTACTGGCTCCACTCTCCGGCGGTGAGGTTCCGCGCCGCCAGCGCGCACACGCGCGGGACGAGCTGCTCGGCGCGTGTGTTCCACCGTCGAAGGGGGCACTCGCCGGAAGCGGGCTGGTAGCAGTCGCCACCGTCGTGGGTCAGCAGGGTCTCCCCTGCCCAGGCCGCGAAGGCCGCGTCGCAGCCCCCGTCGGTGTGCACGCCGTCGTAGGGGACCGTGGCGATCTCCCCCCACGTGAGCGGGTCGGTCAGGGAGACCTTGCACTGCCCGGCGATCGCGAGGTCCTTGTCCGCCCGTCCGGCGCCGAAGGACCAGGCGCCCTGCTGGTCCGCCGAGCGCGTCACCGGCGGCTTGGTCGGCGCCGCGGCATCGACCGTCAGCAGGCTCGTGCCGGCCTGCACGAGCAGGGTCCGGTCGTCCTGGAACTCGACCGGTCCCGGCTCGGCGAGGTCGAGGACGGCCCGGACGTTCCAGCCGTCGCGGAGTGAGATGAGGACGAGGGGGGTCCGGCCGTAGTCGGCGGGGGAGTCGGCCGGGTCCGCACCCGGGGGCAGCTTCCCGGAGGTGCCGTTCTCGGACTCCGTACGGACGGCGAGCAGCTGCCCGTCGGGACTGAGCGCGACGACCGCCTGGCACGGGCTCGCGGAGCACAGACGGCGACCGGCCGAGCCATGTTGGACGGCCAGTGACGGCAGGTCGGCGACGACGAGATCCTCCGGGCCGGCCACGTAGGCGACCCGGTCCCCGGATCCGTCGAAGTCGAGTCCGCCGACCGGTTTGGGGATCTGCCCGGTTCGCTCGGGGGCCGCCGGGTCCTGGAGGTCGAACACGTCCCCGGTCGGGGTGATCAGCCATCGGCCGTTCGTGCTGATGGCCGCTCTCTCTCCGGCGGTGACCATGGTGGTTTTGACCGTAGCGCCCGGTTTTCCCGTCCCGATGTCCGCGAACCCCACCTCGCCCTTCTGCCGGACCACGATGCGGCCGGTGGCCCCGGCGACGCTCAGGGGCAGGACAGGTGTGATGCCCTCCGGGAGGACGCTCGCGCCGAAGTCGGCATCCTGCGGTCCGATCGCGTTGACGTACGCGGTCGGATCACCCCCGCCGACCAGGACGCGGCGGCCGTCATCGCTGCTCCGGACCGTGAACGCCGTGGTCGGGACGGCTACTCCCGGGCTGGTGGCGGGCTCGTCCTTCGCCGGATCAGCCGTCAGGAGCTGCCCCGGTGCGCCGTCGACGCCGCCGCTCGTGACCACGACCACGCGGGAACTGCCGCCGATGAACGCGGCGTCCTTCGGGATGTAGTACTCGGAGGTCCGGACCAGGCCGACCTGCTTGCCGTCCTTGGTCGACCGGACGGAGACGACGGGGACGCCCACAGCGTCGCGGGCCGGTTGCCGGGCCGCGTCGTCGAGGACGGCGATCCGGGATCCGTCGGCGCTCACCGCGACAGGGCGTCCGGCCCCCGGGTCCAGCTTCCAGCGGGCCTCGACGGCCAGGTCCTTCTTGCGGCGGACGGTGACGGCGCCGTCGGCGGTGGCGACGACGGCCACCTCCGCGTGGGCGGGCGATCCCAGGAACGTGACGGCGGACGAGCCGCTGTCGGGCGCCCGGTCCGTGCCACCGTCCGGGCGGGCGGCGACGACCGTGCCGTCCGGGCCGGCGGCCAGGACCGTCCGGCCGCTGCCGAGCCATTCGATGTGGGCGGGGACGAATCCCAGGTCCCTGTTCTCGCGAACGGCGCCGCTCACGGCGTCGCGCCACTGGAGGCGGGAACCGTCGGACACGACGAATTCGCCGTCCGCCGTGAAGGTCAGCCGGGGCTCCTTCAGGCCCGGCACCGCGACCGGGTCACCGGCCGCGCCCGTGGCCCACACACGCACGGCGCCGAGGCCGTCCACGGTCCCGGCCCGGGCACCGCCGGGCGAGAAGCGCACGGCTTTGACGCCCTGTTCGTGTCCCACCAGACGGGCCAGTGACTGGGTGCCCTGCAGGACGCGCTGGCGGTCGGAGCCGGCCGCGGCCTCGAAAAGCGCCCCCCTGGCCTCCGTTGTCGCCGCCATCCGTTGGGCCTGCGCGGCCAACAGGTATTGCAGGGAGCCGTCCTTGCCCTGGACCGTCCGACTCAGGGCTGCGAGGCGGCGGCTCGTCGCCTCGCGCGCACGCAGCTCCGCCTCCTTGCGCTGCTCGTCCGCCTCGAAGTACAGCAGCCCTGCAGTCACGGCGAGGGCCAGCAGTAGCGCGGCCACGCTCCAGGCCAGCCGCAGGGCGTTGCGCTGGTTGCGCCGCTCGATGCTGACCAGCTGTTCCTTCTGCACCCCGTGAAGCCGTGCGCCGAGCTTGGCGATCTGGTCGAGGAACCTATCGTCGCGGAGGGTGAGCGGTTGCCCCTTCTTGTCCGTGAGTCCCCGGAAGTCGCTCCAGAGGGGCGTCTCGGTGAACTTGCCCGCGAATACGTCGTTCGCCAGCGCTGTGGATTCGGTCCAGTCGAAGTCCGTGTTCTGCTGCGGCCAGCTGATCCCACCGCCGGCCACCGCGATGAGGATCCTCTCGCAGGGCTTGTTGGCGAGCCAGTACGCGAGTTCCGTTCGTACGTACGGCGCCTCCGCCGATGCCGGCGAGGCCACGAGGATCAGGTAGCGGGACCGGTCGAGGTGGCGCTGCAGGGTCGTCGGCAGGTTGCCGGTGTTGTAAAGCGTCTCCTCGTCACGGAACACCCTGAGAGACGGAGCTCGCCAGGCCTTGCGGCCCAGGGAGAGCAGGCCCCGCTGAATCGCCTTCGCCATTGCGTGGTCGGGCTTGTGGGTGTAGGAGATGAAGGCGTCGTAGTCCTCCACCACGGGCGCTGCGGGCCCGGCGTCCTCCGTCGCTGCGGCAGGTAATCCCTCGTCCGGCATGATGCTGTCCCCCTGGTCGTCCCGGCCCGTGCTGCTGCGCGCACGCCGGCGGCGGTTCGCGGCTCCGCACGTCCGCGCCCCCCGGCGGCGTCGACTGCCGCAGACAGTAACAATCGGCCATCGTCCGGCGCAGCCGATCGGGCGAGTTCCGCTTCTTGCGGTCGCGGGCCGAGTCCCCGTGCGACCGGGTTTGCCTGTGTAGGCTCGGGTAACTCATATGCACGGAGCTGCGATTGGCGGCGGGAGGAGGTTCACGCGATGGGCTTAGGACGACTCTTCGGGCGCAGGCGCCGGGGCGGCCGGTTCAAGGCGCAGGAGATCAACGTCAAGCTCGGGTTCCCACTCATCGGAGAGATCAGCGGGACGTGGCAGCCGGACGACGTCGAAAGGCAGGCTGCTTGGGAGCTGTACGTCGAGCTCGCCACGCGGGTATCGGTCATCGAACTCGGCGAGGACGAAGGGCTGCTGCGCGAGGCGCTGTCCTCCCTCTACACGATGTTCGGGACCACCCGGGAGATCCTGCGGCGGTACGGACCCGCCGTCGCACCGCACGTCGCACCGGGGCAGGTGACCTTCGGGGTGCTGGCGGTGAATGTACTCAACCTCTCCATCCGGCCGCTGCTCAGCCGGTGGCATCCGCTGCTGACCGCGCACGAGGCGAAGCGGCCCGAGAACGTCGATCCGGTCACGCACGACCGGCAGTGGGAGCGTGCTGCCGAATTGCGGGCGGAGATCGAGTCCGTGCGCCAGGTGCTGACGTCGCTCTCGAAGTCGTTGCGCGAGGTCGCCGGGGTCGCCGACCTGCTCACGGTACGGGTACCGACGCAGGCCACGCAGGCCGGACTGCCTCCCCGGTAGGCGCCGGGGAGGCGTGCCGGGCCGGACGGCCCCGCACGCACTCCCGGGCTCAGCCGACCAGCGGAATGACCCCGAAGCCGTATGCGTCGATCGTGGCCTCCCGCGCGTCGGGCATGGCGTGGACGGCGAAGCGGTCGACGCCGAGGTCGCGCAGGGCCCGCAGCTTCTCGATGTGTGGCGGGCCTTGACGTACTCGGTCAGTTCGTCGGGGACCCCTGGTCTCCCGCTACGGCGAGCACTCCTCGGGCCGCCACGCAGGTGCCCTGGCGCGGCCTCCTCGGCCCCTCCCCGAATCCAGGTCTCCGCGTACCCGGCGGCGAAGTCAGTCGCCCTGTATCAGCTGCTCCGGTATCGGTCGTCAGCTGGTGGCGGCAAGGTCTGCGTAGGCCACGATCTGCCAGGCGAGCAGCACGGTGGCCAGCACCTCGGCGACGGACACGGCAACCAGGGCCGGCGCGGTGTGACCTGCGGACCAGTAGACGGCGACAGCCCCGATCGGTGGTCCGCAGAAACACAGAAGGTCCACCGCCAGTTGCAACCGCTTGCGCGACCGTCGCCGAGGGTCGTCGCGGTGGGCGGCCTCCCAGCCGAACACCTCCTGGCCGTTCTCACTCTCGGTTGTGAAATGAGGTGCGATGCGGGTGCGCACATATCGGCCGATGGCCGAGATCTTCTCGTCGTTGACGAGGTAGGTCCAGCCCAGCAGAACAGTGACCGGCGGTAGGAGGAGGAGTGTTCCAGGGGTTTTGGACTGGACATGCAGGACGAGGATGCCCGCGACGGAGGCCAGGGTCGCGTACAGCAGGTTGTCCCGGAAGCCGATGCGGGCCCGCTGCTCGTCCTTGAGCCGCTCGTATTCGAGGAGCAGCAGTTGCTCCGTGGATATGGCACCGGGTTCCGGCATGTCCCCACCCCCTACTTCCGTCGCTGCGTCAGTTCGTGGCGATTCAGTACGTGTTGGCCGCGTACCTGGGCGGCCGTGGTATCCCTTCCCTTCGGCCGCTGCGGGCATACAGGCAGTTCAGATCGGCCGGAGCCGGTGGCGCAGCACCAGCCAAGCGGCGGTGAGGAAGAGTGCTGTCAGCAGGGCGAGCATGGCGTTGTCCAGCGCGGCTCGGCCGATCCGGTGCGCCCACAGGGGGTCGTGGGGCGCCCCCGGGACCAGACGCCCCACATCGGTCAGGGATCCCAGCGCAGCCTGCCCCCAGCGGGCGGGCACGACCAGTGAAGCCAGGTGCAGGGGCCCGGAGGTCAGTTTGAAAGGCACCCCGTTGAGGGCTACCTGGCAGACGGAGGCGAACGTCACCAGGGTCACCGCGCGTTCCAGCCGGTCGGCGCAGACGGACACGAGCAGGCCGAGCGCCATCGAACAGACAACGGTGCCGATCAGCGGCAGCACGAGGAGCATCACCGAGGGGAGGCCGAACGCTGCGGCGGGCCCAGGCCTGAAGACCAGGTACACCGATGCGGAGGCCACCGCCTGAATGGTGCCGACCCCCGCGTACACGAGGGCTTTGGCGGCCACCACGGGCCCGGGTGACACCCCGGTGCGGAACTCGCGGCGCACGATCGGGAAGTCGGCGACCACGTTCCCGTAGGAGAGGGCCTGACCGCAGAGGACGGCACCGATGATCAGCAGGTTCACCACCTGGAGGGCCTCGGGGTTGCCCCCCGGGCCGCCGCCGAGGCCCCGGTCTGAGGCGACCAGGGCTGCGAAGGCGCCGCAGACCATCGCGAGGCCGACGAGTCCCAGCAGGCCGGCCGGCCCTCGGGCGGCCAACAACGACAGCTCCCTGCGGGTGAGGATCACCGTCTGGCGGGCCGGGCGGTGGCTCCTGGGGCGGTGGCGTGTTGCGGCGGTCCGCCGGGCGGTCTCCTCACTCCGGTGACGGCGGCCGGCGGCCCCGGGCCTCGCGGCGCCGCCCGGTCCGGCGGATCCGGATCGGCCGGACCGGACGAACCGGATGAACCGGGCGAACCGGCCGGGCCGGGCGGACGGGTCGGGCCCGGCGGCGCGGGAGCGGTCCATCAGGGTCGGGTAGTCGGGCGCGTCCATGGAGCCGAGGACGTCCCCGGGCGGACCGAAGTACAGGGACCGCCCACCGGGTGCGAGCAGCAGAAGCTGGTCGACGCCGTGGAGCTGGTCGGTCGAGTGGGTGACGAGGATGACGGTGCAACCTCGGTCGGCCGCGCTCCGCAGGAGCCGCATCACCTCTCTGGCAGCCCCGGGGTCGAGTCCGGACGTCGGTTCGTCGAGCATCAGCAGCGAGGGGTCGCCGAGGATCTCCAAGGCGATGGACACCCTTTTCCGTTCACCGCCGGAGAGGTCATTGACCTGGGTGTCCATGCGGTCGGCGATGTTCAGTCCGCCGCAGACCGCCTCCACGCGCGCTCCGCGGTCGGCGGCCGTGACGTCCGACGCCATCCTGAGCCGGGCCGCGTAGTCGAGCACTTGGCGCACGGTGATGGTGCGGTGGAGGTCGTCGTCCTGAGGGACCAAGCCGAGGAGCAGCCGGACCTGGGCCGCGTCGGTGCGGCTGTCGAGCCCTTGCAGGACGGCCCGGCCGCCCGTCACCGTCACCTCGCCGAGCAGCGCCCGGAACAGCGTGGTCTTACCCGCACCCGAGGGGCCGAGGACAGCGAGCACCTGGCCCGCTTCCAGCGTGAAGGTGAGATCGTCCAGCGCGGTGTCGTTGCCATGAACGGCCCGGAGTCCTTCGACTGCCAGCCCGGCGGACGTTCCGTACCGTACTTCTTCCAGTACGCCGTCCTGAACCAGTGTGAACCGGCTGCGACCGACGGAGAAGGTGGCTCCGGGGGTGATGCGCGCCCACAGCACCGCGCGGCCACCGGTGAAAGTACCGCTTCCGCGTCCGTGGTCGGCCACGTGGTACTCCCCCGGGGCCCGGCGGGTAAGTGTCGCGTGACGGGCGGCGACACCCAGGCCCGGGACGGCGATGCGTCCGGGAGCGTCATCCGATCCCCGGCCGTCCGCGCGGCCGATGACAGTGGTGGGCCCGATGCGGTGCAACCGCCGGGTCGCCGCGCCGTCAGCGACGCCGTCCGTGCGGCCGGACCCCGTGCCCTGATCCGCGGAAGGGGACCGGGCCGTGCGGGCCGAGGGGACGGCTGAATCGGGCGTCGGACGCGTGGCTCCGGTTCGTCCGATACCGATCCTCGCCTCCCCACTCGGGGTGCGGACGAGCAGGGGTGTGCCGTCGGGGACCATCCGCAGGTGGACGACGCGGCCGACGATCTCGGTGTCGCCCAGCCATACGCGGGAGTCGGAAGGCAGACCACCGAGGGTCCAGTGCAAACGGTGCAGGAGCGTTCCCATCTCGGCCGCCGGACCGGGCCCTGGGAGCCGGATTTCGCAGTGTGGCGCTGTACCGATCCGGTACGAGCGGCCCGGGTCCAGTGTGATGTAGCGGCCGTCCACTCCGATCACCAGCGGATTCGCCGAGCGGGTCATGGGGTCTGCCTCCAAGTGGGCCAAGACATGGGCGGGTAAGACCTGCGGGGGCGGGGGCGGGTGGCGACCGCTTCCCGCCCCTTGTCGGCGTGAGCCGCCTTCGCTCCGTGGACTAGAAGAGGCCCTCGAGCCAGGTCACGGCCGCGTGTACGCCGTATCCGGCGAGGGCGAGAGCCACCAGGGCCAGTACGGCGACCACGGCGTACACGAGCCGGTCCCTGTGTCTGGGGGGAGGGGTGCGGCGGTTGCCCGCGACCGCTCGTCCGGCCTCGGACGAGACGGACGCGGGGGTCGCCGATGCAGGGTCCGGCATCTGCACCGGATCCGGGGCAGGGCCTTGAGCCACGTCCGGGGCGTCCGGCGGTGGGGGCACGTAGTCGTCAGCGGGGCCTGGAGCCGGTGGGGAGAAGTCGGCGGGGTCCGGATCGCGGGGCAAGGGGTCCCAGCGGCGCAGCAGGCTGCCGTCCACCGTGACGTACAACCCCGACGGGGTGACCAGACGCGGCCATGTCCTGGCCCGGGACGCCCACACTCCGGGGGTCTCCGGGAGGACCTCGCCGCGGCTGCAGGCCACGATGGTTTCCAGGGTCCGGGAGTCGATCACGGCTCTCAGTCCGGCCTCGTCGATGGTGGTGGCCTCAAGGTTCTCCTGAACGCTGCGCACGACCGACCACGCGAGCTTGCCGTAGTCGGTGACCTCGCTGAACCCGCGTGCTCCCGGCAGTTTCCAGCTTTCCGGGTCGGCCGGCGGGAACACCGGGGCACCGTCCAGGAAGACACACGAGTCACAGTCGATGAGGTGAACCCGGATACCCCCTTCCGTCGCGAAGAGGGCGTTCTTGGGCTGCAGGTCTCCGACCGCGAAGCCGTGGGAGTGCAGCCACTGGGTGGTCTCGACGAGACGGGCCAGCACAGCCAGCTTCAGCGGCGCCTCGTAGTAGGGCAGTTGGACGCGGGCGGCTGCTTCGCGGGTACGGGCCAGGTCGTCGATCGCCCGGGGGCGTGCGACAGAACGGCCGCCTCGGCGCAGGGTGTCGCCGAAATCCTCGCCCGCGGGTGCGATCAGGACGCCGCACACGCCGTCGTCGTCGGTCACGGTGGCCCGCGGCCAGGCGCAACGCCGGTCCAGCTCAGCGCGGTCGGAGGGTTCCAGCCCTGACCGCCATGCCACGAGCGCGTCCAGGGCATGCCGGTTGAGCTCGTTGCGGGCGTCGGCGGTATACCACTTGATGAGCACCATGGGGTGGCCGGGTGCCTGGCAGAGGTCCAACGACCTGGCCTGTCCGGCACCGCGGAAGGCGGTGGGCCCCAACTGGAGTTCTGTGACTGCGACGGTGAGCGGGCCTAACACGTCGGCACCTCCTTCCTTGGTCCGTCGATGGCGGGCGGTCGCGCCGGATGGCGGTGAACCGGGGTGTCAAGCGACCGCGGAGTCCGCATTTCCCTGCCACAGGGCAATCACGGTCCGGTCATCGTTGTAGGTGGCCTTGCGGAAATCGACGTCCCTCAGGAATCCGGGGAGCGATGGCGGCCGCCTCCACCGGTCCGCGAGAGCCAGTGCCAAAGGCGACGCGGGGCCGATGGCGTCGGCGAACCCGTCGGTCGCGAGCACCAAGACTTCGTCCTGCCGCCACACGGACTCGGTGGCACACATCGCCTCGGGGTGACGGGGCAGGGTCTGCACCCGGTCGGATCCCGTCGTCGAGTCCCGTGCGTCGAGCAAAGCACTCCAAGCGCCGTCGTGCAGTCGCAGGATCCGGCTGTCTCCCACGACGGCGGAGAAGAGCCGGAGGTCGCGCGTCGGTTCGGCGGGTGCCACCAACACGGCGAGGGTGGTGGCCGCAGGGCTGGGCTCCATCATGCGGCGACGTGCAGCCGGCGGTTCGCGCCGAGGAAGCCCTTCGGTGTGTGCGGCGATGGCGATCGCGGTCCGCTCGAACACCCCGGTCCACCAGTGGGGGCCGTCGGGGGGACCTTCGGAACGGAGCCGGTCGAGGACGAGCTGGCCGGCGTGGGCAACAGCCTCGGCGGCTGCCTCGCCGGCGTTCATGGAGGAACTGACGCCGTCCGCCACGACCGCGACGATCCAGGGTAGGGCGGGGTCCGTGCGGACCACGTAGGCGTCGTGGCGCTCCTCGCCGGTCTGCATGTGGCTACGACCTCGGACGGTCGCGGTGCGGACGGTGAGCCCGTGCACCGAGCCACCGTCGACCGCCATGGCCGCACGGGCGTGCGTGGCCGTGGCTGACAGCCGTACCGGTACGGGGCGGGGTGGACGTCCCGCCACCAGCGGCGGCGGGTCGGAGGGCGCTTCTGCCCCGACGGTGTCGACGGCCGGGCCGGGAGAGGCGCCGTCGGCGCCCTTGCGGTGTCTGCCGGACGACCCTCGGCCCGGTACCCCCGGTTCGACACAATGGCGGTTCCCGCCGCCGGGGCCCACAACAGCCGGACGGTCCGCCTCACCCGGTCGGTCCGCCTCACCGTCGGCAGGTTGGTCGACGGCTGACGTCGATGCCTGGTGTTCCCGGTCGGGTGACACCCCGGCCGATGGCGAAGAGTGGCAGGCGGACGTCAGGGGAAGCACGGCCGGTCGTGCCATGTGGGCTGTCCTGGGTCCGTTCACCTCGTGCCGCTCCGGCGGCGACTCCTTCCCCGTCCGGAGGTCGGTCGCGGGGCGGTGGCCGTGTTCCTCTGCCGTACCCGACAAGCACGGCAGCGGGGCGGAAGGCGTACTCCCGCCTCCGCCGGTGCGGCGCCGGCGCCGGGCACGACGCCAGCGGGCACCGAGCAGGGGGATACCGGTCAGCACTCCCCGAAACCGGGATGACGGTACGCCCCGCCGACGCACACCGGTGGCAATGCTCGCGGCCACGAAGAACAGGAGCGCCGCACTGACGACGGCCAGTAGAGCAATGATCAAGCCAGCCATTGCATGCCCTCCGGAACACGCAGGTCGAGCTTGTCCTCCGAAACGGAGGCGCTGATACTGATGAAGAGGGTGTCGATCAGCGCTTCCAGCAGATCACTGACCGACACCTGCGCAGTGGACCGGAACGCCATCGGTCGCGACTGACGACCGTCGCCCATCGCCGGGGTGGCCAGGCGGACCAAGGTCGCAGGGCGAACGTTCCCGAAGCCGAAAGCAGCCACCTGGGGTGCCCATTTCAGGCCGACCAGTTGCGCGCGGTACGGCAGCCAGGCGTCGTCCGGCTGACGTGCGGAGCCCACGTACGGATCGCCGTCGGTGAGGAAGAAGACGGTCGGGCGCTTGAGGGCGTACTCCCGCTCCAGCTCCCGGCAGTCCTGGTCGACCTGGCGCGCCAGATGGGCCAGGACTTTGGCGTAGTCGGTCTGACTCCCTTTCGGCAGCGAGTCGATGTGGTTCACGGTGTCCGGCCGTGCCAGGGGTACCACCGTGCGCGGGCTCTCGGCGAAGGTGACGACGCTGATGTGCGCGGCGTCACAGGCCGTAGCGTCCAGCTGCAGTTTCCACAGCAGGTCCGGCACGGCCTCGCAGAGCGCGTCGTACGGGGTGCGCCCCGCAAGCCGCCCCGCGTCCCCCGAGGGTTTGTAGACGCCCTCCTTCCACATCGACTGCGAGACGTCGCACACCACGTAGAACGGGAAGGCCCGCTCCCTGCCGTCAGATGCCTCAGCGCTCATGCACCACTCCCCTGCGACGCTCAGGGCGCCGCCGCTCGACCGAACAGTCATCCGGCAGCACGGCCGTGCGACGTGTGGACAACGGCACGGCGGTGGTCGCTCCGGCAGAGAACTCCCCTGTCCTCTGGGCCGTATGACGCACCGCCACAGTAGCCGCTACTGTGGCGTAGATCACTCGGTTCGGCGAACCTCGACAGGCCGTTCGGCGACGGCCCGGAGCTGAAGAGGGGAAAGGTGCTCGATGGCCGATGCCTCGGTGGCGGTGTCGCCTTCCTTCGCCCAGTGCCTCTACGCCGCCCGGGCGGTGCGCGCGGCGGAGCACGGTCCCGCCTCGATCGCGGCATTGCGGGAGCGCGGAAGCTCGGGCCTGACGAGGTCGCGCGCCCCTTTGGCGGTGATGCTGTGTGCAGCGGCCCGCGACGCGAGGCTCGTCTGGCTGGACCCGCACGGCTTCGCCCTGTTGGAGCCGCCGGCGGCATCCGTCCACCCCACCCCGGCACTGTCGGCGGGCCACGCCCTGCTGAGGCTCGCCGACCGGCACTGGGAACGACTGGTCTTCATCGTCCCGCTCGCCGTGGCCTACGCCGTCATTGCGGTCCTGCTGCCCTTCGCCTCGGCCCGGACGGCCGTCCTCGTACTGGTACTCGCGACGGTGCTGTACACCGCCGTGTGGACGACCGGGGTCTGTGTGACCGCTGCGCGGACGCTGTGGCGCAGCGACACCGGCCGCTCCCGGTCGGCCGGCCCGGCCACGCAGCCGTCGGACGGCGCGTACTGGACCCTTGCGCTGGTACACCTGGAAGATCTGCGGCGTACGGACGAACTGCTGCGGCGCGCCACCGGGCGACTGGGGGCGCTGGTCGGCGGACGAGCCAGGGCCGCGGCGGCGAACCTCGGCTTCGGGGTACAGCGGGGCGGCGCGATCGAGACACTGCTGGTGCCTCTTCGCGGAGTCACCACGACGGCGGTGCGCGAACGCCTGGACCACCGGAGCCGAGCCCAACGCGTGACCGGCGGTCCGACCGATGTGCTGGTGCTGCTACCGGAGGTCGAAGGCGACGATCCAGCGGCTCGGCGCGTGGTGTCCGGCTCGTTCGCACTCTGGTACGCCACAGCGGTCGTGGCCGTACTGTTGGCCGGGCCCGTGCTCGTGGCCGGCTGGGAGCGCGCTGCCTGTGCGGAGCACTGCGCCGGGCGGCCGGCCGACTATCCGCGGGCGTTGCGATGGCTGAGCCAGCGGCTGTTCCTCAACGACCCCCCGGGGCTGGCGCCCGACACGCTCACGTCGTACGTTTTCGGATGGCTTGTCAGTGCGATGGCTGTGACCGGAGTCCTCGTAGGCGCTGTCGCCACCCGGCAGTCGGCCAGGGCGCGAAGTACCCGGCGCGCGCCTCACGTCGCCCTCAGGAGGACCATGGACCAGCGAACGAAGCTCTTGCTGCTCGTGGCTACCGATGTCGAACAGGATGCGGTGTTCGAGGCGGTCGCGGCGGTCAACGGCGTCACCCCGAAAGCCCGCTTCCTCGGTGACCAGACCGTGTTCGAGCAGGGGTGCATCAGCGAGGTGGCCCTCCACGTCGCCCGGTGCGGGCAGTCCTCGCTGGCGCCGTCCGGTTCGGCGCTGGTGGTGCCGAACCTGCTGGCACGGCTGAGGCCGGACTTCCTGATCATGGTCGGCATCTGCGGTGGCCTGAAACCCGGATTCGCCCTCGACGGCGAAGCCTCTCCCCGAGGCCGCCAGGTCCTGGGTGACATCGTGGTCGCCGAGCAGGTACGGGAGATGGACCACCGCCGGGTGGGCGGTGACGCGGAACAGATCACCGTGACGTTGCGGGGCGACAAGGTGTCCACATCCGTTCTGTTGCTCGATCGACTCCGCAGTGCGCGCGTCGACTGGGCCGGCCCCGCTGTCCACACCGGGCTGGTGCTGTCCTCGGGGGCCCTCGTCGACTTCGCCCCCCACCGGGACGCCCTGTTGAAGCAGGAACCAGATGCACTCGCCGCCGAAATGGAGGCCGGAGGCCTGTACGCGGCCGCCGCGCGCGAAGGCACCCCGTGGATCCTGGTGAAAGGCGTTTCCGACTGGTGCGCTCAGAAGACCGGGGCGGCACAGAGGACCGCCGCGGGCAACGCTGCCGCCTTCGTCCTGCACATGGTGCGGGGCGGCGGGCTCGACCCTGGGGCATGGCGTGACGGGACGCCCCACGCCTCGGGACGCTCGACGGCATGACGCGATCACCCAGCCGGGGCGGCGCCGTAGAGGGCGGCGTGCAGGGCGGCGGCAAGCTCGCGGGCCCGGCCTTCGCCTCGCCGTCCACGTCGTGCAGCTCGAAGGGGACCGGAGGTCGAAGGTCGAGCCGGCCCCGCTACGGGAGGCCGGTGGCGCGCAGATGGGCGCGTAGCCGCAGTGCCTCGTTCAGCAAGGGCCGGAACAGCAGCGGGTTCTGTGCGGCCAGCGCGGCGAAGACCTCCACCGCCTCCTCCGCCTCGGTCAGCGCCTCGCGCAGGCCGTGCTTCTGGCTGATCCGCGCCATCACCAGGACAAGCAGCAGATGCGCGAGCTGGGGCCGACAGGTGTTCGGGTTCTCCCGGGCGAGCCGGCGCCAGACGGGGAGCGCCTCTTCCCCGGCGGCGATGACGTCCTCGTGCCGGTTCAGTTCCGTCAGCGGGCCGCCAAGGTTGCTGAGGGCGAGCGCCAGCAGCTGATCAGCGGCGGGGTGGTCGAGGCGCCGCCAGAGTACGACTGCCTGCTCGCCGACCATGACCGCCTCTTCGTGCCGCCCCACTTGCGCAAGGTTGTCGCTGAGCCGGTCCAGGGCCATGCCCAACTCGAACTCATGGCCGACGGGGTCGGCCTGCGCCAGGTGGCGCCAGACTTCGACCTCCTGCTCTGCGACCGCGCCGGCCTGGTGCAGGCGGTTCAACTCCGTCAGCGGCAGACCGAGGCTCTTGAGCGAGAGCGCCAGGTGCAGGCGATGGGCCTCCGGGGCGGTGTGGGCGAGCCTCTGCAGCACGGCGACCGCCGACGCACCCTCCTTGGCCGCCTCCTCATGACGGCCCACCCCGCTCAGCACGTCGCAGAGGACCACCCGTGCTGCTGCCAGGCCGGGCTCGTGTGTGCCGGGGTCGGCCTCCGCCAGGGGCCCCCGGATGCCTACGGCTTCCTGGGCCGCTGTGACGGACGACGCCGACAGTCCCGCCCTGCTCAACTGGGTCGCGAGGTTGGTCAGGACGCCGGCCAGGATCGGCAGGCCCGCGCCAGGGTTGTCCTCCGCGACCTCACGGGCCAGGTCGGCCGCCTCCCTGAAACACTCCACGGCCCCGGCGGGATCCCGTTGCCGGGAGTGCCCGTTCCCCATGTTGATCAGCGCGACGGCGAGTTTGCGGCGATACACGACGGGATTGTCAGGAGTCAGCCGACGGTACAGTTCGACGGCTTCGGCGCAGGCGTCCCGGCCCTCCGCGGGCCGGTCGGTGTGCGCCAAGCGCGGTCCGAGATTCAACAGCGCCTCCGCAAGATCGGGGAGGTGACTCTCGGAGTCGAGCCCGACGAGTTCGCGGAACAGCGCAACCGCCTCCTCGGAGAATCCGACGGCCTCCCGGGGGAATCCCGACTCGCCGAGCCAGATACCGAGGTTCATCACCGACCTGGCGAGGAGCGGCAGGTGGGCCGTCCGGCTTGCGAACGCGAGCTCGCGGGACATGCCGACGGCTTCGCGGCAGTACCGTACGGCCTCCTGCAAGGAACCCGACTCGCCGAACCCGACACCGAGGTTCAGCACGGCGTTGGCGAGGAGCGGCCCGTAGGCGCCGGGATTGTCCTCGGCGCCGGCCCGAAGGAAACCGACCGCCTCCTCGCTGGACATCAGGGCCTCCCGGTGACGGCCTTCACCGCCCAGTGCGACCGCCAGGCCGTCGAGTGCGTTGGCCACGTCGCCGCTGTAGGCCCGGGGCTCCTGCTCCATCAGCTGCCGGTAGATGGACACGGCTTCGGTTTCCGCGGCCAAGGCCTCCGAGTACCGGCCGACGTGGGAGAGTTGGGATCCCAGGTTGTGAAGCATTCCTGCCAGGTCGGGACGGAAATCCGCCGGACTCGCCTCGGCCGTGAGCCGGGTGATGTCGACCGCGTGCTCCAGGAGTTCGAGACCCCGGGCGGTCTGCCCCTGCTGATCGAGCCGCAGGGACAGGGTCATGAAGGCGACCGCAAGACTGCCGATCTTCTCGGGACGGTTCCGCACGACCGCCACGAGGATCGCCACGGATTCCTCGGCCGCTTCCAGCGCGGCCCGGTGGCGCCCGGTCCAGTGCAGTTCGTTGCTCAGGCTGTTCAGCGCCCACGCGAGGGCGGACAACTGTTCCGCCTGGGTGCCGCGCGCGAGGACGCGGTGGAGTGCCACCGCGTTCTCCATCGCCTCCAGGGCGTCGTCGTGCCGGCCCGAGTTGGACAGGCGCCACGCCTTCTTCGCGTAGAGGACGGTCTTGGCGGCGGGGTCCGCGATGGACCGGATCCGTTCGGCGGACGAAAAACGATCGGTGACTTCGGCGATCCCCACATCGAGGTCTGGATCCGTCCGGGGAGCGACCGCCTCGATGGCTTCCAGCGTTTCGAGGGGGATCTCCTCGATCCGGGCCAAGGTGGCCAGGGCGGCATTGCCCGCGTGGAGCATGAGGTCGGGATGCTCGTGGGCCAATGGGGCCAGTTCGCCGGCGGCGAGGTGGGGCCAGCGCGCGGCGGCGTTGATCAGGTTGGTGAGGACATCGCGGCGCCACTCCGGAGCGGGGGCGTCGGTTCGAACGCCGGCGGCGTCGGCATCGGCGGGAACGTCGGCGTTGACTCCGAGCAGCCGCGCCGCGGCCCGCCCGGCCCAGCCCATCCGCAGGCGCCCGCCGGCCGGGGCACCCGGTGTGCTGAGGCCTACGAAGTCCTCGCCGAGGCGGTCGGGGTAGAGCGGCTCCAGGTACGTCTGCGCATCACCGGCGGGGTAGCACGCGGCGTGTTCCTCCAAGACCTGAAGATGGGACGCCGGATCACCCACCAAGGCGTCCTTCAGGGCGGCGAGCGCCGCCGGGAGCGGCCTGGGACGCGTGAGGGTCGCGGTGTACACCGTCTGCGCCATGACGTGCGCAGGTACGGCGTAGTTGTTCTTGGCCTGCGCCATGACGCCGTCCGGTGCGGCGCAGTTGTTCTTGGCCTGCGCCAGCTTCGCCCAGTGGCTGTATTCGCGGTCCAGCAGGTACGCCGACAGCGCGCCCGGATTGCGTGGTGCTTCGCCGCGGCAGATGTGGGCGTACACGGCCACCAGCGCGGCCATGTGCACAGTAAGCGTCAAACCGTAGGCCTCGTGGTCCAGGTTCCCTGGCTCCGCGATGGTCTCGGCTTCCTTCTCCGGCACCCCGAGGGCGTCGGCGAAGCGCTCGCGGGCGACCGTGAACGCCTCGAGCCGAGCGGCGGTGTCCCCCTCGGACAGCGCCTTCACCGGGATCGCTTCATCCGCGTAGCCCATTTTGCGGAAATCGTCGACCAGGGAAGACCACCAACTCTCCGAGCGGGCGATGAGCAGGACTCGCAGCCGTGCGCCGCGCCGGGCGGAGAGCTTCCCCATCAGGGAATCGAGCTCCTGCGCGTGCCAGCGTTCGGCGTAGTCGACCACCACGAGCGCGTTGCGTCCCAGCGCCGACTTCTTGGGGCGGGGAGTGTCCATCGTGACCTTGCCGGTCCGGACGGCCTGCCACACCTTCCATCCCCCTTCGGCGGCCGTGCGGCGGGCCAGTTCGGTGGCCAGTCGGGTCTTCCCCTGCCCTCCTCGCCCGTGCAGCAACGCCACCGAGGCCACGATCGGCCGTCCGTCCGACGTTTTCCCGTCCCGCCAGCGCTCCAACGTGGTCAGCTCGTCCGCACGGCCGGTGAAGGGCACCACCTCGTGGCGGGCCAGCAGCAACTGGCTCGGCTGCTCACCTAGATCCGCAACCGGCGGCCGCACTTCCTTCAGTGGAAAACGCTGGACTCCCGGAGGGAGCTCGGCCCCTTCATCCCTCCGGTGCGTCTCCCACTTGATCACCAGATCTGCATGGCGTCGTCGCCATGAGGTCTCCTTGAAGAGCGATCCGTCCACCGACCTCCTCGTCTCTTCGGCGAACGCCCTGCAGGCCTTGAGGAAGAAGTCGACGAACTCCCACTCCGGAGGTTCCACGAACTGGCCCAGAAGCACCCTGCCGATGGTGGACCTCGTCAGTCGCCCACCGCTGGCCCTTGCCAGCACGGTGAGCGAGGGAGACCCGGCATCTCTACGTACCTCGGAAAGCGCTCCCGCAAAGTTCCGCCGAGCGTCTTCCATTGCCGCCATGTCGGCTCTCCCCACTCTGAGGCCCGTCCCGGATCGTCCCGGGTGATCCACATCCACACCTGGTGTGACCAGGGCAGATCCCCTGGCATTTTTGAGGCGTCCCAATTGCCGCGCTGCGGGCACCAAGACCCGGATCGTCTTCTTCGTCGGCCGACGCCACCATCCGACGTCCGTCCCGAAGGAGAACGATGACGATGTCCCGCACCCGCCGGCCCCGTCGACCCAGCCGGCCCCGTACGCCTCGCCGCGAGCCGAGGCCCTGGGCGGCGACCGTACTCGGTGCCGCTGTCGGCGGCGCCGCCCGTGCCCTGTTCACCTGGCTGCTCGACCGGTTCTCGAACTGAGGTCCTGTCGGCGCTCCAGCCGCCGACGCTCCGTACCGAACAGGAGCGTCGGCGTCTTCCCGTACCGTCCGCGGGATCTGCTCCGACCCGGGCACTGAGAGGGTGTCCACCGATCGATGAGAGCACGACGGCACCTCGGGCGGGTGCGGAACGCCGGATCCCTGCAACTCGGCCGCCGTAGCGGAGCCGGCTCGGTTCGTCCTCACGTGCTGGACAATCAGCTCGGCCAGCCGTTGGGGCCGGTGAAACGGGTAGGCGCCGAGTACTCCCTCGGCCGTCGGGCGGGCAGCCTTCGAACTCACCGTGCTGTCCGCAGTGCCCCATACGTACACGGTGCCAGGAAGCACCGGCCTTACCGGTTGAGGGCGCCGGTCATCAACGCCCGATCGTCGGCGGAGGCTTGCGCCCTGCCGGCTCCGACGATCGCCCTTCCTGTGCCGAAGCACTTGCCTCCGTCGACGGACTGGTCAGCGGTGCCGAGGCACCTTGCGGCCGCCGCTTACCGACATCGGTCTGCAGCATCCACAGCGTTCCGCGTTCGACGGTGAACTCGATGTCGCACCGGTCGTCGTACCGGTCCTCAAGTCGTTCCATGCAGTCGTGCAATCGTGCGTAGGCCCCGGGGGCGAGCTCCGCGAGTCGCCCGAGCGGCACGGTGTCCCGAATCCCGTCCACCACGTCCTCGCCCTGGGCGTTGGGCAGATACCTTCCGTACACACCCCGCCTGCCGGTGGCCGGGTCCCTGGTAAAGGCGACGCCACTGCCGGAGTCGGGGCCGAGATTGCCGAAGACCATGCTCTGGACGCTGACCGCGATGCCCGGATCAAGGAGGTGACCACGGCGGCGGTGCAGCCGCGCACGCTCTCCGTTCCACGACGCGAAGGCGGCCACGACCGCCAGACGGAGCTGCTCGGCCGGATCCTGCGGGAACTCTCCTCCGGTCCGTTCCGCAATCAGGTCCTTGAACGTCTCCACGAGTCTGATGAGGTCGACCGCGTCGAGCCGACCCTCGTCAGCCACCGCATGGTGGCGTTCGATACGGAGGATGACTTCCTCGAAGAGCGAGTCGTCGACTCCCATGACCGTGCTGCCGAACATCCGTACCAGGCGTCTGTAGGAGTCCCACGCGAACCGCTCGTTTCCTGGTGCGACACCCAGCCCGAGGACGGAGAGGTCGTTGAGGCCCACGTCGAGGACCGTCTCCATCCCCCCGGGCGTCGAAGATCCGGCCCCCGGACGGACGGAGAGCAGCAGGGGATTGTTCACCTGCCCGAGGCGCTTGCCGACTCGCTGCTCCAACACCGCCAGGTTTTCCGCCATCTGGCCGGCCAGTTCCACCGGCGGCTCACCCGTCGCGAGGAAGACGCGGCACGCCTCGGTGGTGACAGTGAAACCGGGGGGTACCGGAAGCCCCATGCGGGTCATCTCGGCCAGACCGGCCCCCTTGTCCCCCAGCGATGCGGCCGTGTCCGGGCCGTCCTCGGTCAAGTCGTACACGTACCGCTGCATCGCAGGTGTCCGTCCCTTCCCACTACGGTCTCGGTGCCCGATCGCCCTCTCGTGCCCACTGTCGCCCCTCCGGCTTCTTCCGGCATGGGCCGGTCGGGCTCCGACGAGGGCCGGTCGGCCCCTCCCGACCGGCCGAGCGGCGCCGCAGACCGGAGGCGGACTCGATCATTTCCGACGCGCGGCGGTCGGCGTCCATCGGCCGAGGTGGAGACACTGCTTGGAATCAGGGCACCGACGGAGAATGCCCGTTCGCGTCACGCCGCACTTGATGGCATCTGTCGTCGCGGGCATCCTTGCGCAACCCAACCCTTCAGGACGGCGTATCGATACGCTGGCCTCAGCCGGGACAGCACCCCGGCGATCGGAGGGGAAGCACGTGGCTGTGGGGGATCCTTTGACGCGGGTGCCGCGCATGCGGCTGGACGAGCTGCTGGAGGAACTCCAGGTCCGCATCGACGAGGTGCGCGGTACCCGGGACCGGGTGCACAGCCTGCTGGAGGCCGTCGTCTCGGTGGGACGCGAGCTGGATCTCGCCCAGGTGCTCCGTCGGATCGTCGAGGCGGCTGCGCTGCTGGTGGACGCCGAATACGGGGCGCTCGGCGTGATCGGTCCCGACGGGCGCAGGCTCGCGCAGTTCTTGACCGTGGGGCTCACCCACGAGCAGATCGGCGCTATCGGCCCCCTGCCGGCCGGCCACGGATTGCTCGGTGAGGTGATCCACCACCCGGAGCCGTTGCGCCTGACCGATCTCGGGGCGCACTCCTCGTCCCACGGGTTTCCGGCCCAGCACCCACCCATGCGTACGTTTCTGGGCGTGCCGATCCGGGTCCGTGACGAGGTGTTCGGGAATCTCTACCTGACCGACAAGCGGGGCGGGGTCGACTTCGACACCGAGGACGAGACCGTGATCTCCACCCTCTCGGTCGCTGCGGGCGTGGCGATCGACAACGCGAGGCTCTACGAGGGCTCGCAGCGCCAGCAGCGATGGCTCAAGGCGAACGCGGAGATCACCGAGAGCCTTCTGTCCGGCAGTTCGCGCCCCGCGGTGCTGGAGCTCATCGCCCGCCGCGCCCAGGAGATCACCGCGGCACGGCTCGCGCACATCGCCGTTCCGGTGGACGGCGTCGATGGCTTGGTCGTGGAATTCGCGGCGGGTGCGAACGGAGACGCGTGGCAGGGCCTCGTCATTCCCATCGACGGCACGCTCAGCGGGACCGCGCATCGGACAGGCAAACCGATGACAGCGATACTGGCCGGGGACGACGGGCACAGGCAGTACCCGGATGGGTCTCAGGTCCCGCGGCAGGACGGTCTGGGGCCTGCCGTAGCGGTTCCGCTGGGCACTACGGGTGAGGAGAGCCGAGGCGTGCTGCTGCTCTCACGCTCGGCGGGTGATCCGGTGTTCGGCGAGGGCGAACTGGAACCGCTCGTCGCTTTCGCGGGGCAGGCCGCGATCGCTCTGGAGCTGGCGGAGCGGCGTCGGGACACCGAGCAGATCGCCCTGCTCGAAGAGCGCGACAGGATTGCTCGTGACCTCCACGACCTGGCCATCCAGCGGCTTTTCGCCACCGGTATGACCTTGCAGAGCGCCGCCCGGCTCGTGGAGCACGAAGGGGCCGCCGAGCGGGTCGGCCGGGCGGTCGACGACCTGGACGAGACCATCAAGATCATCCGCTCCACGATCTTCGGTCTCCGCACGAAGGACCGTGAGGCCGGACCCGGGCTGCGCGCACGCGCCGCCCGCGCGGTCGGGGACGCGGCCACGGCCCTGGGCCATCCACCGCGCCTGAGCATGGAGGGACTCCTCGACACCGACGTTCCCCTTCAGATCGCCGATCACGTACTCGCCGCACTGGGTGAACTCCTCAGTAACGCGGCTCGTCACGCACAGGCGACCCGGGTCGGGGTGACCCTCAAGGCTGGGCCCGGCGAGCTCGTCCTGACCGTCTCGGACAACGGCAAGGGCATCCCCGAACAGGGGCGCAGAAGTGGTCTGCGCAACCTCGACGAGCGGGCGCAGGACGTGGGCGGGACCTTCACCATCGAATCTCCCGAGGAGGGCGGCAGCCGGCTGGTGTGGCGTGCACCGATCCCGGGCACCGGCTGAGGACGTGGGCACGGAATCAGCCGCAGATCACCGGGACGCTCGACGGTGGTGCGGTGTCCAGCCGGAAGCCGGTCACGAGATCAGGGCGGATCCGCACGGCGCAGGTCATCGGCTGCCTCACCCACGGGTGCAGCAGGGCCGCGTACCGTGCGGCTTCCTCGGCCTCGGCCACCGGCCGAGCGTAACCGGTGACGACGACGCTCCACCCCAGGTGGGTGACGGGATCGATGGCATCCGCTTCGTAGGCAACCACCACCCCAGGACCGTCCCCAGGCGCCGTGAGAGCGGCCAGAGCACCGCCTTCGTGGATCCGGATCACGATGTCCTCGCCGTCGACGAGGTGGTTCACCGGCCGGACGGCGGGCAGCGCGTGCTGTGTGAAGACGATACGTCCCAGCGACACCGATGCGAGCAGTCCCAGGGCTTCGGCCCGGTCCAGTTCGCGCATGTGCCGTTCGGCCATCATGCTCCTCCGACGGGCGCTTCGCTCCCTACCTGCCTGATCCATCTCGCGTTCCTTCGTCCGGCCCCGATCTGTCCTCACGGTTCTCCAGCGTCCATGCCGATCAATCGAAGGGCCCCTGCCGTACAGCCCCTTCCCTCTGCCTTCGAGTCCTGACAGCGGGCGTCCTCACGAGACGACGAGCCTCAGGTCTCGGTCGGCGCCGAGCACGCGGATGGACTTGACCACCGGAGGCGGTACGTCACAGAGGAGGAGCCGCGTGCCCGCAGCACGGCAGCGGCGGTCCAGACGTACGAAAAGGTCGATGCCCGCGCTGTCACAGAAGGAAAGGCGACACAGGTCCAGGACCAGGTTCCTGCAGTCGGACTCAGCCAGTTCACGCAGACGGGGCCCCACCTGTTCTGCGGTGTAGCAGTCCAGCTCCCCGGCCAGGGCGACTCTCAGAGCGCGGTCGTCGCGCGCCACAGTCTGCAAGTTGATCAGGGCGGTTGTCATGGCGTCCTCCGCGCTGCGCGCGACTTCGTCGAGCCGCTGCCGTTCCTCGTGCGACAACACTCCACCGGCGCCGGGGCCGCTCGAAAGGCCCGGCAGGTCCCTTCGGCAGGGCCGAAGGTCCCGTTCCCGGGGGACTCGTCGGGATCTGGCATTCCCCGCACGGCTCCGTCGATGAGGGCCGATCGGCCCTGGCCGTTCGGCCCTCAGGCGGGCAGGATGCCGGTGTTCCTGTGTCCAGGACGGACCCAGTCGAAGGAGTCGCTCATGACCGGCAGCGGTGCCCCCTCCCCCGCGACGGACCCCATCACCGTCTTCTTGCTCGACGACCACGAGGTCGTCCGCCGGGGGGTGCACGACCTGCTGGACGCCGAGCCCGACCTCACCGTGGTCGGTGAGGCCGGCACGGCGCAACAGGCACTGGCCCGCATTCCGGCGCTGCGTCCCCGGGTGGCGATCCTGGACGTGCGGCTCCAGGACGGCGATGGGGTGAGCGTGTGCCGTGAGCTGCGCTCACAGATGCCCGAGTTGGCATGTCTCATGCTCACCTCGTTCGACGACGAGGAGGCCCTCCTGGATGCCGTGATGGCGGGAGCCTCGGGATACGTCCTGAAGCAGATCACCGGCACCGACCTGGTGACCGCCGTACGGACGGTCGCATCTGGACAGTCGATGCTCGACCCCGGTGCCACCACACGGCTGATGGCCCGCATGCGCGGCAAAGTGCCGCAGGAGGAACGGGTCCCGGGACTCGCCGGCTTCACGGACCGCGAGAAGGAAATCCTTCTCATGGTCAGCGAGGGCCTCACCAACCGGGAGATCGGCAAGCGCCTCTACCTGGCCGAGAAGACCGTGAAGAACATCATCTCGCGGCTGTTCGTCAAGCTCGGGGTGGAGCGGCGCGTCCAGGCCGCCGTGATCGCCAGCCACGCGCTGGCACCGACCGGCCGGCACTCGGCCCCCCGGTAGGTGCCATCTCGGAAGCGGACCGGGCCGGTCCCGAGGGGTGCGCCCGGTCCATACGTCCGTCGGCGGTTCAGTGGTGCGGCACGACGGCGACCGGACAGGCCGAGTGGTGCAGGACCGCATGGGCCACCGATCCGGTACGTGTGCCGAGCGCCGAGTCCCTGATCTGCCGGCCGACGACCAGCAGTTGAGCGTCCGAAGCGACGGACAGCAGCACGTGCCCCGCGCTGCCGTGCTCCACGTGCGCGATGACGTCCACCTCGGGATACCTCACCCGCCACGGCTCCAGAGCCTGCTCCAGCGCCGCCTTCTCGTACGGTTCCAGCCCGCCCAGCTGGTCGGCGATCCACAACGATCCGGGGCTGTAACCGTAGACCGGCGGCATGCTCCAGGCCCGGACGGCGCGCAGGGGCGACCTTCGTGCGGCGGCCGCCTCGAAGGCGAAGCGCAGTACGTCGGCGGATTCCTCCACGCCACCCTGTTGGCCGACGACCACCTCGCCCTCGGCGGGCCCGGGCGCAGCGATGCCGTGCCGGGCGCGGACGGAGACGACGGGGCATTCGGTGGAGGCGATCAGCTGCTGTCCGTAGGAGCCCAGCAGGAAGCCGGCGAGAGCGCTGTGACCGCGCGTGCCGAGCACCAGCATCTCCGCGTCCTTGGCGGCGCGCAGCAGGGCCGGCACGGGGACGTCCGGCACCACCTCCGCGGTGAGGGAGAGTCGCGGGTGGTGGCGGGTCAGCTCCGCCTGCGTCTCCTCCAGGATCTCCTGGGCACGGCGGGCCTCGACGCCGCGGTCCTGGACGACCGGGACGGCCAGTGGCTGCCACAGCCAGGCGTGTACCAGGTGCACGTGCATGTCACGTCGCTCGGCTTCCTCGGCCGCCCAGTCGGCCGCGGCCCGGCTCTCTGTGGAGCCGTCCACGCCGACGACGAGGGTGCGCTTCACGGTGCTGTCCTCCGTACTGATGCGCGAGGCATCGGGGTCGTTGGCCGGAACGGGTGGCGCCGGCCGGGGGAAGGACCGGGCGCCACCGGGATTCACCCTCCTCGGGTCGGGCATCCGCGGGAAAGGGCCGACGGTCCCTCCCTGAGGGCCGGTTCTCCCCTCCCGGGCGCGCCCGGCGGGCGCGCAGTGTGTCGGTATCGGCTCAGTCGACGAACGTCCCTGACCCTCACACGCAGGAGCGGACATGACCGCGTTGACCGCGCATTCGATCTCGGAGTTGGACGCCCACTGGCGCGCCGCGAACTACCTGGCAGTCGGCCAGATCTACCTCATGGCCAATCCCCTGCTGGCGCAGCCGCTGCGGCCGGAGCACATCAAGCCGCGGCTGCTCGGCCACTGGGGCACCTCGCCCGGCCTGAACCTGGTGCACACCCACCTGAACCGCGTGATCAAGGAGCGTTCGCTGCGGGCCCTGTGCGTCTGGGGCCCTGGCCACGGCGGACCCGCCGTCCTCGCCAACTCCTGGCTGGAGGGGACGTACAGCGAGACCTACCCGGAGGTGACGCGGGACGCCGACGGCATGGCCAAGCTGTTCCGGCAGTTCTCCTTCCCCGGCGGAGTGCCCAGCCACGTGGCGCCGGAGACACCCGGGTCCATCCACGAGGGTGGGGAACTCGGTTACGCCCTGTCCCACGCCTACGGAGCCGCGTTCGACCACCCCGACCTGCTGGTCGCCTGCGTCATCGGCGACGGCGAGGCGGAGACCGGACCGCTGGCCGCGTCCTGGCATTCGAACAAGTTTCTCGACCCGGTCAACGACGGCGCGGTCCTGCCCATCCTGCACCTCAACGGCTACAAGATCGCCAACCCGACGGTGCTGTCCCGGATCCCCGAGGCCGAGCTCGACGCCCTGCTGCGCGGCTACGGCCACGAACCCCTGTACGTGACCGGCAGTGAGCCGGCCCTGGTACACCAGGCCATGGTCCGCGCGATGGACCACGCCTTGGACCGCATCGCGGCCATCCAACGGCGGGCCCGGACAGCAGGGACCGGCTCGGATCGGGAGTACTTCCGCTGGCCCATGATCGTGCTGCGCACCCCCAAGGGCTGGACCGGTCCCGCGAACGTCGACGGAAACCCGGTCGAGGGAACGTGGCGCTCCCACCAGGTCCCGCTCGCCGGGGTACGCGAGAACCCGGCTCACCTGAAGCAGCTGGAGGAGTGGCTGCGCTCGTACCGGCCCGAGGAGCTCTTCGACGCCGAGGGCCGTCCGGTGGCGCAGGTCCTGGCGGGTGTCCCGGAGGGCGACCGGCGCCTGGGCGCAGTGCCGTACGCGAACGGGGGCCGCCTGCTGCGGCCGCTCCCGCTGCACGCGCTCGACGCACACTCCGTCCCGGTCGACAAGCCGGGCCGCACCCTGCACGAGCCGACCCGCGTGCTGGGGCACTTCCTCGCCCAGGTCATGCGGGACACGTCCGGACGGAGGGACTTCCGGGTCGTCGGACCGGACGAGACCGCCTCCAACCGGCTGGACGACCTGTACGAGGCCACCGGGAAGGCCTGGCAGGGCAGCGTCGAGGCCACCGACCGGAACCTGTCGCGTGACGGCCGGGTCATGGAGATCCTGTCCGAACACGTCTGCCAGGGCTGGCTGGAGGGCTATCTCCTCACCGGCCGCCACGGCCTGTTCTCCACGTACGAGGCCTTCGCGCACATCGTCGACTCCATGGTCGGCCAGCACATCAAATGGCTGAAGACCTCGCGCGAACTCCCCTGGCGCGCCCCCATCGCCTCCCTCAACTATCTGCTCACCTCACACGTATGGCGCCAGGACAACAACGGCTTCTCCCACCAGGACCCCGGCTTCGTCGACCACGTGCTCAACAAGAGCCCCGAGGTCGTCCGGGTCTACCTCCCGCCGGACGCCAACTCCCTCCTCGCCGTGACCGACCACGCCCTGCACAGCCGCGACCAGGTGAACGTGATCGTCGCCGGGAAACAGCCCTGCTTCGACTGGCTCACGCTCCAGGAGGCCCGCACGCACGTGGCGCGCGGTGCCGGTACCTGGGCGTGGGCCGGCACCGACGACGGCTCCCGCGAGCCCGACGTCGTCCTCGCCTGCGCCGGAGACGTCCCCACCATGGAAGTGCTGGCCGCCGCCGCCCTGCTCCGCGAGCACCTCCCCGCGCTGGCCGTCCGCGTCGTCAACGTGGTCGACATCGCCCGCCTGATGCCCCGCGGGGAACACCCGCACGGCATGACGGACCCCGAGTACGACGCCCTGTTCACGACGGACCGGCCGGTGATCTTCGCCTACCACGGCTACCCGTGGCTCATCCACCGCCTCGCCTACCGCCGTAGCGGCCACTCCCAGCTGCACGTGCGCGGATACAAGGAGTCCGGCACCACAACCACGCCCTTCGACATGGTCGTGCGCAACGACATGGACCGTTACCGGCTGGTCATGGACGTCATCGACCGCGTCCCCGGCCTCACGGGCCGCGCCGACCGGCTGCGTCAGGCCATGGCCGACCAGCGCATCCGCCACCACGACTGGATCCGCGGACACGGCACCGACCTGCCCGAGGTCGCGGATTGGTCCTGGCCCTGCTGAGCTCACATGGGCGGCGCCGGTCATGGGGCCGGTCGGCCCCCACATCGGCCCACTGGACCCTGCCGGCACAGGTGCCTCGGTGCCGAGACTGTAGAGAGTCCGACCCGACCACGGTAAGGAGTCGACCATGTCCGCATCCCGCTACACCGTCAGTGACGTCATGACGCATACCGCGATCGCCATCGGGCGGGAAGCCGGCTACAAGGAGATCATCGAACTCATGCACGAGTGGAAGGTGAGCGCGGTACCCGTTCTCGAAGGTGAGGGCCGTGTCGTCGGGGTCGTCTCGGAGGCCGATCTCCTGCCCAAGGAGGAATTCCGACGCGAGGAGCCCCACCTCCCAGACCAGCTGGAGGAGGCGTCCAAGGCCGCCGGGGTCCTGGCCGAGGACCTGATGTCAGCCCCGGCCGTCACCGTGCACCCGAACGCGACCATCGCCGAGGCGGCGCGCATCATGGCCCGCAAGCGGGTGAAGCGTCTGCCCGTCGTGAATGACCTCGGCATGCTGGAGGGCGTCGTCAGCCGCAAAGACCTGCTGAAAGTCTTTCTGCGCCCGGATGAGGAGCTGGAAGAGGAAATCCGTCAGGCCGTCGTGAGCGAACTCGCCCCAGGACTGTCGTTGACCTTCTCCGTGCAAGACGGTGTCGTCACCCTCCGAGGGCCACTGCGTGACCGCGCCCTGATCCCCCTCCTGGCCCGCGCCATCCGGGCGGTCGAGGGGGTCGTGGACGTCAGGATGGCACTCGACGGGGCGGTGGCGGCCAACACGTGACTCGACACCCACCCACACGATGAAGGTGCACATGAGCGAGCTACTGAGACAATTCGAAAGAAAGCGTCCCTAGCGTGGTTCGAATCAGGCGGCGAACATGTCCGACGTAGCGAGTACCTCCGCCGAGGCTCCGATCAAGGTGTTCCTTCTCGACGACCACGAAGTGGTCCGCCGGGGCCTGCATGACCTTCTGGACGCCGAACCGGACATCACCGTCGTGGGCGAGGCCGGCACCGCGGAGCAGGCACTGGCACGCGGCCCCGCCCTGCGACCGGACGTCGCGGTGCTCGACGTGCGCTTGCCCGACGGCGACGGCATCACCGTCTGCCGCGAACTCCGCTCACGCATGCCCGATCTGGCCTGCCTGATGCTGACGTCGTTCGACGACGAGGACGCGCTCTTGGACGCCATCATGGCGGGAGCCGCTGGATACGTACTCAAGCAGATCAAGGGATCCGACCTCCTCTCTGCCGTACGAACGGTTTCCACCGGCCAATCGATGCTCGACCCGGCCACCACCGCCCGGCTGATGCACTCCCTGCGTGACCCGGTTCCCGCCAAGGCGGCCGAAGATGCCCGCCTGGCCACCTTGTCCGAACGCGAGCGAGCGGTACTCGAACTCATCGGGGGCGGCCTCACCAACCGCCAGATCGCCAAGCGGCTCTATCTGTCGGAGAAGACCGTCAAGAACCACATCTCACGGCTGCTCGGAAAGCTGGGCGTCGAGCGCCGGGTCCAGGCCGCGGTCATCGCTGCACAGGTCCACGAGCACGAGGACGGAAGCAGCACCACGACATCACGATCGTCACGATGAGCCCTACTCCCGACCACGGGCGGAAGCCGGGCCGGATGACACGAAACGAGCCGGCGGCTGGAAGAATCGTGAAGCACTTGCGCACCGTGAACGATGTGATGACGCACGCCGCCGTATCAATTGATCCCGGAGCATCGGTTCACGACATCACCGAATCCATGAGCCGCTGGGGCTTCAGCTCCCTGCCCGTGCTTTCGACAGAAGGCCAGGTCGTAGGCGTCGTTTCGGAAGCCGATCTGTTGACCGAGGCAGAAGGCGCCGACGCATCCCACGCCGTGACCGCGGGGCAGCTGATGACCGCGTCGCCGGTGACCGTACCCAGGGATGCCACGATCGCGGGCGCCGCCCGACTGATGACGAAAGGACACTTCAAGCACCTTCCGGTGGTCGATGCCGATGGCCGTCGGGTCGCCCGAATCCGTCGCCGCCGCCCGCTGGGCCGGCCGTGAGGCCGTCCTAAGAGGCGCGGCGCGGGCTCGGCAGCGTACGAGGCTTCCTCGCGGGATCCGTCGGTCGGAGCACCATCATGGAGACCGATCGACCCGTGGTGCTCGTCCGGTCCCCCCACCTCACGGGCCCGACGCACCCGGCTCGGGCAGAACAGGGCCGTGCGGACCCGCCCTGGAGTCTGCCCGGCCCTCCCCCGGGCCGCTACTCCTGCCTACGGTGAATGCCACCGGCTCAAGGGGAAGGAACACGGCGATGAACGTATCCGCTTCGATGTCCGCCCCGGCGGTGTCCGTAAACGCCACGACGACCATCGGCGAGGCAGCTCGGCGCATGGACACCTACGGGGTCGGCTGCCTCGTCGTGACGGAGGGCGAAGCACTGCTGGGCATCGTCACCGATCGTGACATTGCGTTGCGTGCGGTGGCAGCGGGGCTCGACGGCGACGATCCGGTGGCAGGAATCATGACAGCACCCGCTCTCACGGTCGATGTCGCCGATGACATCCACGACGCGTACCGGAGGTTGCGCAGCGGTGGCGTGCGGCGCCTTCCCGTCCTCGACGGGCAGCGTGTCGTGGGGGTGCTGACGGTGGACGACCTGCTGATGGACGTCTTCCGCAGAGTGGCCGATCTGCTCGGCCCCATCGCGTGGAGCGTCCTGGAGGAGCCCCCAGGACCTCGGGACGAGATGGGCCCGCACGTACCACCGCACGAAGGAAGCCCGCACCTTCCTGCGGGACCTGAGAGGCCTACCGCTTGACGATGGGAGGTCGGTCAGCTCTCTTCGGCATCAGGCTTCTCGGGGATGCTCGTCACGGATCCGGCGTCGGATGATGGACGCGACCACCTGTACAGACACGACCGCCACCGCGACGAAGGCCGGCTCCCGCCGGCAGGGCGCGACAGCGACCAGGTGAGTGCGACGAGCAGCACGAACACCACTCCTGAGGCGGTGCCGGACGTCAGGATCAGCTTCGGCACGCACGCCGTGTGAACCTGGCCGTCCGGCGATCTCGCCCCCGAACTCACGCCGTACCCGCGGCTGGAGAGCAGGGCCGGGGTGAACCGTTCAGGCGGCCGTGGCGAGTTCACTGCTGATGTGGTGGGCCCAGGTCTGGATGCCCTCGGGGTCGCGGAAGTCACCGCCCTTGCCGTGACGGGCCAAAGCCTTGGCCATGAGTCCGGGCGTGCTCTCCGTGATACTCCCACCGAAGGTGACGTGCTCGCGGGCTCGCAGGCGTTCCGTCTGACGCGCGACGGCCGGAACCGGCGGAATCTCACCCTGCTCCGCAGAGCTGTCGACCGGACCGCTGCTGAACAGGAAGACCCCCAGCGCACCTTCCGGTGCGCGCGGACACCGCTGCCCGCCGCGAGACGAGTCCGAAGCGACCGGCACTGACGTGTACGAGGCCACGACGGCGATGTCGAACCTGAACGAGAGCGCAGACGAAATTCGGCCGACTCACGAGCGCCGCAGTCACCGCCGAGGGTGCTGGTCACGTCGGTGGTGCCAGGGGCACCTCCCATTCCAGTCTGGTGCCGTGCGCTTCTTCGGCCCGCCGAACTACCGACATGCGGCCGCCGAGCCGCTCGGCACGCTCGGCGAGGTTGCGAAGTCCGCTGCGCCGTTCACAGTCGGGCATGCCCACGCCGTCATCGGTCACCGTGAGGGTCAGCGCGCCATCCGCCGCGACGACGGCGACCTCCGCGTGCGCGGCCCGGGCGTGCCGGGCGATGTTGGTGAGTGCTTCTCCCAGCACGGCGAGGGCCTCGTCGGCCACGGCGGGTGGTACGTCGGTGTCGATCAGCCCTTCCATGCGCAGTGCTGGGGCGAACCCGAGGACGGCTGAGGCCTGGTCGAGTGTCTGGACGGCACGAGAACGCAGTTCGGAGCCGGTCGCCGGAGATGCGCGCTCACGCAACCCGAAGATGGTGGATCGGATGATCTTGATGGTGGCGTCGAGGTCGTCGACCGCGCGGCCGAGCCTCTCGGAGACTTCGGGGTGTTCGGCGAAACGCTGGGCGCTCTGCAGGGTCATTCCGGTCGCGAAAAGGCGCTGGATCGCCAGATCGTGCAGGTCGCGGGCGATGCGGTCGTGGTCCTCCAGCATGCTCATCTGTTCCGCGTCGCGGCGGCGGTCTGCCAGCTCCAGCGCGAGTGCGGCCTGCCCGGCGAAGCCGGGAAGCGCCGCGACCTCCGCAGCGGCGAACACGACGCGTCCGCGCCGTCGGGCCAGCATCAGCACGCCGTTCAGTCTCTCCTTGGTACTCACGGTTACCGCGACCGCCGGGCCGAACCCCTTCCAGCGTTCGGGCTGAACGGTGACCCGTTCGTCGTTTTCCACATCGGCCACCGTGACGAGACCGTCTCGTGCCAGAGCGGCTTCCGCCAGGGTTCCACGCGTCGTGGGCAGGACGATGCCCCGGTGAGCCTCCGCGCCCTCCCCCAGAGCCAGGGACCCGCGGAGCTCGCCCCCGGAGCCCAGGAGGTAGAAGACACCCAGGTCCGCGCCCGTGATGTCCACGGCCCTCTCCAGCATGCCCGCGAGGACCTCGTGGTCGGGCGCGCCCGAAAGCAAGGCGCTGGTGATGTCGGAGTTCGCTTCCAGCCAGCGCTCGCGGAGGCGGACGTCCGCGAACAGGCGCGCGTTCTCGATGGCGATGCCGGCGGCGACGGCGAGGGTGGACAGGACCGCTTCGTCCTCGGCGTCGAAGTCGGCGCCGCCGCGCTTCTCGGTGAGGTAGAGGTTCCCGAACACTGCCTCCCGAACGCGGATGGGGACACCGAGGAACGAGTGCATCGGCGGGTGGTGGGGCGGGAATCCGTACGAGGCGGGGTGCTCGGACAGCTCCGACAGGCGCAGGGGCTCCGGATGGCGGATCAGCTCACCGAGGATGCCGTGGCCGGAGGGCAGGTCGCCGATCTGCGAGCGGAGTTCGTCGTCGATCCCGACGGGGAGGAATTCGGCGAGCTTCTCCGCGTCACCGATGACGCCGAGTGCCCCGTACTCGGCATCCACCAGCACCACGGCGGCTTCGACGATGCCGTTCAGTACCTGGGGCAGGTCGAGTTCCCGACCTACCGACATCACGGCTTCCAGCAATCCGTTCAGCCGGTCCCGTGTGCCCCGGACCTCGTCGATGCGTACCTGCAGCTCGTCGAGCAGTTCGTCCAGGCGCAACCTCGGCACGCCGCCGCTACGGGCGGGCCGGCCGTCCGCGCTCATGTCCCACCTCCGGCCGGCAGCAACCGCGAGAAGACCACGTCTCCACCGTAGCCCCGACCGGAGGTGGGATCCCGCCCGGACGGGTTCCCTTGGCCCTTATGGCCGCTGCTTGTCCACTCGGTCGCGCGCGGGTTCGTGCAAGTGGTGGACGTGCGCGTCCGGACCGGGGAAGAACACCGACGTGCGACCGGTGTCGGACCAGCGGACGTCGTAGGGCGGGGTGCCGTCCATGTGGTGTAGGGCGATGACCTCTCCGTCCCGTCCCGGCTTTCCTATGGAGGGGCCGCCGACGAGGATCTGGTCGCCGACCTCGGCGTGGAAGCCATGCGTGTGGGGAGGGGAGAACGTGTTCATGATCGTGCCTTTCTGCGGAACGCGCCCCGCAGGAGCCGGGCTGCGATGAATGCGGCGAGTGCCGCGGCCGCGGCGAGCTGGACGCCGCTCCAGCCCACCGGCTCGGTGTCCAGCAGCGACTGCAGGAAGGGGACGTGCAGGGCGGCCATGGCCAGTGCGGCGGATCCGGCCACGGATGCGGGGAGGAAGAGGTTGGCCCTGGTCAGGAGGCGAGCCCGCAGGCCCAGGGCGACGCCCAGTTGAGCAGCCAGCAGCGCCAGGAAGAGGACGCTCTGCCAGGGCAGGTCCATGGTCCGGGCGGCAGTGCCGGCGAGCAGGCTGAGCATGGTGACCACGGCGGCCAGGACCACGAGCCGCTGCCACACTCCTGCGGCGAGGATGTGCTGTCCGGGGGGCCGCGGCGGGCGACGCATGGCCTCCGGAGAGACGGGCTCGGCCCCCATGGCCACGCCGGTGAGTCCGTGGGTGAGGAGGTTGATCCACAGGATCTGGCCTGCCCGCAGAGGTAGCGGGAGTCCGAGGAGCGGGCCGGTCAGCATCACGAGGATCTCGGCCGCCCCTCCGGCCATGGCGTAGACGAGGAATCGGCGGATGTTGTCGTAGACGCGCCGGCCCTCTTCCACAGCGGTCACGACGGTGCCGAGCTCGTCATCGGTGAGGACGAGGTCGGCCGCCTGGCGGGCCACCTCGGTGCCGCGGGCCCCCATGGCGACGCCGATGTCGGCCTGGCGCAGCGCGGGGCCGTCGTTGACCCCGTCGCCGGTCATGGCGGTCACGACACCGCGGGCACGCCAGGCGTGAACGATGTCCACCTTCTGCTGCGGGTCGGTCCGGGCGAAGATCCGTACGCCGGTCACGTCGGCGTCCGGAGATGCGGCCAGCTCGGGACCGGTAAGGACCTCGCCGGGTTCACCGTCCTCGACGAGACCGGTGCGCACGGCGATGGCGCGGGCCGTCGCCGGGTGATCGCCGGTGATCAGGACGGGGGTGATCCCGGCGGCACGGCAGGCCGACAGGGTGGCCGCGGCGGATGCCTTCGGGGGGTCGCTGATGGCGACGAGGCCGAGCAGACGCAGCCCGTGCTCCGCGTCGGTGGCGGGCAAGGGCTGCCAGAGCCGCTCGAGGGCGGCCACGGCCAGTACGCGGAACCCCTGCGCGGCCAGGTCGGCAGCGTGCCGGTGGGCACGGGCCAAGGCCTCGGGTGGCTCCGCAAGTACTGCCGGGTCCAGGACCGCCTCGGGTGCCCCCTTGAGGCAGACCAGCACGTTTCCGTCGGGCAGGTGGTGGAGCGTGGTCATCCGCTTGCGCACGCTGTCGAAGGGGGCCTCTGCATAGCGAGGGCAGAGTCGGCGCAGCTCGGCGGGGTCGGGGCAGGCCACACGGGCCGCCGCTGCCAGCAGGGCGGCTTCCATGGGGTCCCCGACGGCTGTCCATGCCTCGGATTCGTTACGGGGAGGCCGCAGGCTCGCGTCGTTGCACAGGGCCGCCGTGGTGAGCAGCTCCCGCACGCTGCGGGCTTCCTCGGCGGCAACGGGGCGCCGGTCGCGTGTGAGGTCTCCGTGGGGCTCGTATCCGGTACCGGATACGTCCACGGTCCCGGCGGGGGTCCACACATGCTGCACGACCATGCGGCCCTCGGTGAGGGTGCCGGTCTTGTCGGTGGCCAGCACGCTCACCGAGCCGAGGGTTTCCACGGCGGGCAGGCGGCGGACGAGTGCGTGGCGGGCCGCCATTCTGCGGGCGCCCAGGGCCAGGGCCAGGGTGACGACGGCCGGCAGGGACTCGGGGACCGCGGCGACGGCCAGGCTGATGGCCGTGACGGCCATGGTGGCGATGTCCAGGCCGCGCACCAGGCCCAGCGCGAAGAACAGGACGCACAAGGAGACGATGACGATCGCCAGGACGCGCCCGAGCGAGGCGAGCCGACGCTGCAGCGGAGTGGGGTCGTGACCGCCCTCGTCCATGAGCGCCGCGATGCGGCCCAGGGCACTGGCTGGACCGGTGGCAGTGGCCGCGGCGGTGCCGCGGCCCCGAACGACGACGGTGCCTGCGCTCACGGACCCACCCGACGCCTTGGCGACCGGTTCGGACTCGCCCGTGAGCATGGACTCGTCCAACAGGAGTGCGGACGCCTCGACGAGGTCGGCGTCCGCCGCCACGATGTCGCCTTCGCCCAGCAACAGGGTGTCACCGGGGACGACGACCGCTGCGGGCACCTCGTGCGGAACTCCGTCACGCAGCACCCGGGCCTGCGGGGCGGAGAGCGCGGAGAGCGCGGCGACCGCGCGGTCCGCCCGGACTTCCTGGGCGACTCCCACCGTGGTGTTCACGACGACGACGAGGCCTATGACGACGGCGTCGGGGTGGTCTCCGATCGCGATGGTCAGCAGCACTGCGCCGAGCAGCACCATGATCAGTGGATCGCGCAGCTGGGCCAGCACCCTGCTGTACAGCGGTGTGGGCCGGGGAGGAGGGACTTCGTTGCGGCCGTGGCGGACCAGCCTGCGTTCGGCTTCGGCACGGGTCAGTCCGGTCCGTTCCGGCGCGGTCGGCTCCCGTTCCGGGACGGGCGGCTTCTCCGTGGCGGGGGTGGTCATGGCGGTCAGTCACCGGCCACGGTGATCACGGGGCAGTGGGCCCGGTGCAGCAGGCCGTGGACGACGGACCCGAGGCGCATCCCGGTGTACCCCCCGCGGCCCCGTCGGCCCACGACGACGGCGAGGGCGTGCTCGGCGGCCTGGGCCAGTTCTTCGACCGGATGACCCATCGGAATCTCGTGGGTCAGGGTTACGTCAGGGTACTTGCCGGCCAAGCCGGCGGTGGCCTCCGCGAGCAGGGCACGTTGCTCCTGCAGTGCGACGTCCTCGTCGTGCAGCAGGAGCAGCGGCGGCTGCCATACGGACACCACCCGCAGCGACGCCCCGCGCAGGTCCGCCTCGTCGAACGCGAAGGCGAGCGCGGCCGTGGAGGACGGGCTGCCATCGATGCCGACGACGATGTACGGCGGCTGCTGGGTGATGTGCTCGGCGTCGGCGACGACGACCACTGGACAGTGTGCCTGGGCCGTCACAGGGACCACGGTCGACCCGGCGCTGAGAAACTCCGCGGTGCGGCTCAGGTGTCGGGAGCCGAGGACGACCATCCTGGCGTGCCGCGAAGCCGTGCCGAGCACGTGGGCGGGGAACCCGCCGAGCAGGTCCGTGCTGACGCCGACTTCCGGGTGTCGTTCGCGCACCCAGTCCTGGGCCATGCCCAGCCGTTCGGCTCCGGCCCGGCGCAGGGCCAGCTGCCGCGGGGTGTCGTCCAGGTGCTGGGTGTCGTGCTGTGGCGGTACGGCGAGCAGCAGGCGCAACGGTAGCCGACGCCGATGGGCTTCGTCGGCCGCCCACGCCAAGGCCACATGCCAGTCCCGGTCGGGGTCGATACCGAGCACGATGTCGTGAGGGTCGATCCGCCCGGTCATGACGTGCTCCCGAGGTCGTCACCGAACCGCGGGATGAGCAGGACAGGGCAGTGGGCGTGATGGACCAGGCTGTGCGTCACCCTGCCCAGGCTCCGGCCGAGCCCCAGCGGGGTGGCCCGTCGACCGCCGGTCACCAGCAGGTCGGCATGCCGGGACGCCTCCACGAGGACGGCGGCCACGGACATGCTCTTCTCCGCGTCGCTTTCGACCGCCAGGTCGGGGAACTCCGCATGGATCACGTCCGTGACCGCCCTCAGGGTCTCGACGTGTTCCCTGGTGAGCCCGTCGATGTCGTCGAGCATGGGCACGACGTCGCCCACCGACTGGATGATGTTCCATACGTGCAGCACTCGCAGGGACGCTTTGCGTAGCTCGGCCTCACGAGCGGCGTACCGGGCGATCACCAGGTCGTGCTCGTCGCGGACCGCCGCCAGAACGACTCCCCGTTCCTCCGTCCCCTCGATGCCGCGGACCACGATGACGGGCGTCCTTGCCGCGGCGGCGGTGGCCAGGCCGACCGAGCCGAGCATGAGCGAGGTGAAGCCGCCGAGGCCGCGATTGCCGACGACGACCGTGCCGTACAGGCCGCCGGCCCGGTGGAGGGTGGTGGCGGCGTCCACACGGCTGAACTCGGTGGTCACGTTCAGACCGGGGTATTCGGCGCGCACGGCCTTGGCCGTATCGTCCAAGAGCTCCCGGCCCGCGGCACGGACCTGCTCGATGGTTTCCGCCGACAAGTACAGCGCCCTGCCGTCGGTGTCGGCGCCGAAGACGATGTGCAGGGGACGGCCACGGCGTGAAGCCTCGCCGCCGGCCCACAGGGCGGCGGCTCGTGCCTGTTCCGAGCCGTCCACACCGACGGTGACCGAGCTGGCATCCGGGGTACGGATGGTGCTTTCCACGGTAACTCCCAACCGAGATCCGACGGGGGACACCCACCACGCTGACACCTGCGGTACCGCAGGAAGAGGGCCGCCCGGGACCGCAGCCTGGGCCGAAGGTCCCCATCAGCGGCACGCGGCCCGGCCATCCGGGGCTGTGGGCCCTCCGGCCCCGGGACGGGCCCGTTCGGCCCTCGATCCGACAGCCGCAGCAAGGGAGGGTGAATGAGACGCCTGCGGAGGCGTCCGCCCCGTCCGACCGGCGCACCAGGAGGGCCTCATGAAACACATCAAGGTGGCGGACCTGATGACGGACGAAGTCGCGACCGTGACCCCACACACCGCGTTCAAAGAGGTCGCGAAGCTCCTTGCCCAGTACGACGTGTCCGGAGCCCCCGTGCTGGACGACGAGGATCGCGTGGTCGGTGTCATCTCCCAGACCGATCTGCTGGCCGCTTCGGTATCCGCCCCTGGCACGGAGCCGGCGAACGGGGCGCCCGGCCGGATTCCCGTAACGGGCGATCTGATGTCGGCGCCCGCGATCACGGTCCACGCCGAGGAGACCGCGGCCGGCGCCGCCCGACTGATGACCCGTCGCGGCATCGAACGTCTGCCCGTCGTGGATGTCGAGGACCGCCTGGTCGGCATCATCACCCGCCGCGACCTCCTCCGCACCTTCCTGCGCCCGGACGCCGAGATACGCCGTCGCGTCGTCGAAGAGGTGCTGACCGACGTTCTGAGCGTATCCACCGACGAGGTCGAGGTGCACGTGGTGGACGGAATCGTCTCGCTGGACGGTCGCACGGAACGTCGAAGCCAGTTGCTCGCCCTGCGCAACCTCGTCGAGGGAATCGACGGCGTGGTCGCCGTGGCCATGCATGTGACAGCCCGCATCGACGACATGGACGGCTCCGACATCGGCGACCCGCGCCACTCGATGCAATGGTGAGACCGCGGTGCGCAGCAAGGGAGGAACAGCCGTGAGAGAGCACGTGACCGTCGGCGTCGACGGCTCCGCCGAGAGCCGGGCAGCGGCACACTGGGCCGCACGGGAAGCCGCACTGCGCGAGGTACCCCTGCTGCTCGTCCACGCCGTGGACTGGCCCCTGGATCCGGTGCTGCCCGGTCTCGGCAGGCAGGATGCGGACCGATGGGCCGACCAAGCCCTGACCGAGACGGCGCAAGAGCTGCATCGCCGTCATCCGCATCTGGAGATCACGACCCGCTGCCCGACGGGGCGCCCGGCCGCCGCCCTGGCCGCGGAGGCCGTGGACGCCGGACTGCTGGTTCTGGGGTCGCGCGGCGTGGGCGGTCTGCTCGGCTTTCTCATCGGCTCGGTGGCGATGTCCACCGTTGTCGCGACCGACACCCCGGTCGTCCTCGTCCGCGTCGCCGACGAACCGGACGGCCCGGACGCCGATGCGTCCGCGGTGACCGATGTGTTGGTCGGCGTGGATATCCACCAGGCCGGCGATCGTGTCCTCACCTTCGCCTTCGAAGAAGCCCGACGGCGGAACTGCCGGCTGCGGGCCGTGCACGGCTGGAAGCTGCCGTCCGCCTACGCGTACGCCCCCTTCTTCGACCCGGACAACGAGCGGGACATCGGCCGGAGCGTCACTCGCATGGTCGACGACATGCTGTCGCCCTGGCGGCACGAGTTCCCCGAAGTGGAGGTCACGTTGAACGTGGCCATGGGTTCCGCGGGCGAGCAGCTCGTCAAGGCCTCCCAGGAAGCCGGGCTGGTCGTCGTGGGCCGCCACCTGCGCCGTTCGCCGCTCGGCGTTCACCTGGGCCCCGTCGCCCACGCGGTCCTGCATCACGCGGCAGCCCCTGTGGCCGTCGTGGCCCACTCCTGAGGAGTCGCCGGACATGCAAGATTCTCGGAGAGGGAAGTCATGAAACACGTGCGCACCGTCGACGATGTCATGACGCACGCCGCAGTGTCCGTCGACCGCGACACCGCCTTCAAGGACATCGTGGAAACGCTGCGGATGTGGAACGTCAGCGCCCTCCCTGTCCTGTCCGAGGACGGAAGGGTGACCGGCGTCGTTTCCGAAGCCGACCTGCTGCTGGATCCACGGACAACCGTTCCGGACCGCCCGACCACAGCTGGGCAGCTGATGACCGTCCCGGCCGTGGCGGTCACTCCGGGAGCCACCATCGAAGCGGCGGCACGCCTGATGGCGCGCGGGCACCTCAAGCGACTGCCCGTCGTCGACGACGACGGTCGCCTGGTCGGCGTCGTCAGCCGCGGAGACCTGCTCAAGGTGTACCTGCGGCCGGACGCGGACATCGGCACCGAGATCCGTGAACTGATCATGAATCAGCTGATACCGCGCGGCTCCGCGGAGGTCTACGTGCACGTCGCCAATGGCATCGCCTACCTGCACGGATCACTTCCGGATCCCGCGCTGGAAGATGTCGTGGTCCGTGCTGCCTGCAGCGTGCCAGGTGTCGTGGAGGTCAGGGCCGACTTTCCTGTCCCGGTATCCGCCTGAGGGGAAAGCGATCATGAGGCACCGCAGTGTCGCGGATCTGATGACCCCGGCGGCCGTCACGGTCCGACCTGCCACGGCGTTCAGAGAAGTCGCGCGGCTCCTGCAGGAGTTCGACATCACCGCGGTACCCGTCGTGGACGATGCCGGGCACCCGGTCGGGGTCGTGTCCGAAGCCGACCTGCTCCACCGCCGTGCGGTCGGCCGTGCGCCCACCGCTGAGGACCTCATGACAAGTCCCGCTGTCACGGCCCGTCCTGAGTGGAGCGTGGTCCGGGCCGTGCGCGTGATGCAACGGCACGGAGTAAAGCGCCTGCCGGTCGTCGACACCGGCGGGCGAGTGGTCGGCGTGCTCAGCCGGAGCGACCTCGTCCGACTGTTCCTGCGCCGCGACCGAGCCATCCAGGAGGAGATCGTGGAGGACGTCCTCACCCACACACTGCGCATCACCCCATCGTCGATCACCGTCGAGGTGAGCGATGGACTGGTGACGCTCAGCGGCACGGTGCCCCGCCACGCTTCACTGCCCATGATCATGCGGCTGTGCCAGAGCGTCGACGGCGTGGTGGACGTCGACAACAGGCTGGCGGTTTCACGGACGCGCGGACCGCACCGGGTCGGAAAGGGGGGCCGAACGGTCCTGGGCGGACCTGATCGGTCCTACCCGACCACCTGACGCAGCGGCGTCTCGGGGCAGCCCGTACGCCCGGAGGAGGAAACGATGTCACACCGCATCACGGTGGGTCTGGACGGCTCACCGAGGGACCGCGCCTCGGCCCGGTGGGCGGCTGCGGAGGCCGCATTGCACGGTGCCGACCTCCAGCTCCTTCACGTCGACGATCGGCCGCGTTACGCACCCTTCGCCGCGCCACCGCCCGAATCCTGTCGGCGCTCGGCACTCGCATCGGCGCCATCACTGACGCCGTGACGCACCACACCACCTCACCGGTCGCCGTTGTGGCGCACGGCTGAGGACCTAGAGACAGGACAGTTCCATGAGCGCCACACACCTGGATCCAGAAGTCACCGCCCTGCTGGTCGGCGACGCCGTCAGCGCTCCGTCCATGCACAACGCGCAGCCATGGAAATTCGTGTTCCGAACGACGGACAGCGTCATAGAACTGCACGGGGACCCGGAGCGGGCGATGACGCGGACGGATCCGGACCACCGATCGCTCCACCTCGGATGCGCCGCGGCACTGTTCAACCTGCGCGTCTCCGCAGCCCGCCACCATCGTCCTCTTCGGGTGCGCCTGCTGCCGGACGCGTCCGAACCATGGCTGCTCGCCACAGCCACCCTCGACGACTCCACCGGTACGGAGTTGGAGCTGGAGGTTCTGTACGAAGCTCTCGGGCGCCGACACACCAGCCGATACCCGTTCAGCGACGAAGTGGTGCCCGAGGCGCTGCTGGACGGTCTGAAGGCCGCAGCCCGCCTGGAAGGGTGCCGGCTCGTGGTTCCGGGCGACTGGCACGTCGAGACCGTACTCGGGCTGGTGCGGGACGCCGAACACCGCGAGGAAATCGATCCTCTGGTGCAGGTCGAGACCGCCGCCTGGACCGCCCCCTCCCACGGTGGTTCGGCCGGTCAGCGCGACGACGGCATCCCCACTGCCGCCTTCGGCCCACGAAGTTCCGGCGGGCCCTCCCCCGTGCGCGACTTCGGCCGTTCCCAGCACATGCCGGACCGCGGCTGGGCCGTCTTCGAGAAGAGGCCGCAGTTGGCGCTGCTCGGCACCACGGGCGACACCCGGGCCGACTGGCTGCGCGCCGGGCAGGCGCTGCAACGTGTCCTGCTCCAGGCCACCTCCGACGGACTCGCCACCTCGATGACCTCTCAGCCCCTGGAGTGGCGGGAGCTGCGGTGGACGGTCCGCGATCCGGCCGAGGCCATGGGGCACGTCCAGATGGTCATCCGCCTCGGATACGGGCCCCAGGGGCCCACCACGCCACGTCGGCCGGTGACGGAGGTTCTGGAGATCAGGTGACTCCTGGGCCTCCTCCAGCGCCCGGGGCCGTCGCGAGATCAAGGTGCGAGGTCCCTGCGGTGGAGCACGGCGTGAGCGATCAGCAGGCCCACCGGTCCGACACCCATCAGGACGGCAAGCTGAGGCCACAGGACGCGCCCCTCCGCCAAGGCGTCGCCCGGGACGTAGTAGTGGAACGGGCTGAGATACCGAAGCGGCGCCGCCGGTTCCCATGCCAGAGCGATAAAGTTCACGGCGAAGCCCACCGCCCCGATCGCGATGACCGTGCCGATCACCTGGGCACGCCTCCGACTGGCGGCCGACACCGCGACGGCCAGGCCGAGCAGGCAGAAGGCGAATCCCACACCCATGAATCCTGCCGCGAAGATCCCGCTGAGCGGCACGGTGCGGTGGATGTCCGGTGACAGCGACACCTCCACCGCGACCGTGAGCGTCGCGGCCGTGTTCAGGACCAACACGGCGACGACCAGTGCCCCGGTCCGCTCCACCAACAGCCTGGTACGGCTGACGGGGCGCACCATCACCAATTCCACCGTCCCCGATTCCACATCGTTCCTCCAGGGGGTAGTCAGGAATGGCGTCGTCGACGAGCCCAGCGGCGGGCTTCGTCGGTTCCCCAGACCAGCGGTGGGAAGGCCGCGATCAGGAGGACGACGTCGAGTGGGAGTGCCTCGGTGCCGAAGAGCTGCTGCAACGGGGGCACGTAGACGAGTGCAGCGGTGAAGACGAGTTCGAAGGCGATACCTGCGAGGAGCAGCGGGTTGGTGAAGAAGCCGATCTTGCTCAGGGCGGCGTGGTCGGTGCGTGCGGCGATGGCGGTTCCGACCTGGCAGGTGACGATGCCGGCGAAGGTGGCCGTGGTGGCGGTCAGGTAGGCGTGGTGCAGGGGGGTGCCGGACCCGGTCGGATCGCCGGGGGCCCATCCGGCACGCCACAGGACGTAGAAGTACGCGGTCATCACGAGCACCGCTGAAACGGTGCCGAGCCAGCCCCAGCTGCGGATCAGCATGTCCTTGTTGATCACGCCCTGGGTCCGGGGCCGGGGAGGCCGGCTCATCACGCCCGGTTCGGCGCGTTCGCGGCCGAGGGCCAGGGCGGGGAGGGTCTCGGTGCCGAGGTCGATGGCGAGGATCTGGAGCACGGTCAGGGGTAGCGGTACCGCGCCGCCAGAGAGGGCGAAAACGAGGAAGGGAACCACCTCGGGAGTGAGGTGGGCGAAGATGTAGACGATGAATTTGCGGACGTTGTCGTAGACGCGGCGCCCGGACTCGATGGCCGTGACGATGGTGGCGAAATTGTCGTCGGTCAGGACCATCGTGGACGCCTCGCGGGCGACGTCGGTGCCCGAGCGGCCCATGGCCACGCCGATGTGGGCGCGGTGCAGGGCGGGGGCGTCGTTCACCCCGTCGCCCGTCATGGCCACGATCTGCCCGTGGACCCGCAGGGCATCTGCGACCTTCAGCTTGGTCTCGGGCGAGGACCGTGCGAAAACGATCTCCGTTTCACGCTGCTGCAAGAGATGATCGAGTTCGTGGTCCTCAACGGCCTCGGACTGGTCGACCACCAACAGGTTGGGGACGCCGATTCCTACGGACCGGGCCACCGCGGCGGCCGTGGCGCCGTTGTCGCCGGTGACGATGTGCACGGTGAGGCCGGCCTCATGGCACCGTGCGACCGCGGCCGCGACTTCTGGACGCGGAGGATCATAGAGGCCGACCAGTCCGAGAAGGTGCAGGTTCTGCTCGGCCTGCTGTCGCCGCACCGGAACTGCGGCTCCCGCCGGCAGATCGCGGACGGCGACGGCCAGCACCCGCATCCCGTCGGCGGCCAAGGCACCGGCCGCCTCCTGGGCCGGCCGTACCGGCTCCCCGTCACCCAGCACGGACAGGACGGCCTCCGGGGCGCCCTTGACGATGACGCGGAGGTGGGCACGATCCGAAGTCTGGACAACCGACATCAGGCGCAGGCGGGGGTCGAAACGGAAGCAGGCTCGGCGGCAGGCGTCCCGGTCCCCCGGGTCGATGGGCACGGCGTGCTCCGCCGCCCCCTCGACGAGCGCGAGTTCGGTCGGGTCGCCGTGCAGTCGGCCGTCACTCTCGCGGCCTACGGTCGTGCACAGGGCGGCCTCGTGGATGAGTTCCGCGCTGCGGGGTCCTGACTCGGTGCGCTGTTCAGGCGTCCACAGACCGTGCAGCCGCATCTCGTTCCTGGTGAGCGTGCCTGTCTTGTCGGTGCAGATCACGTTGGTGGAACCCAGGGTCTCCACCGCGCTCAGCCGTTTGATCACCGCGCCCTGCTTGGCGAGGACACGGACGCCCACCGCCAGCGCCAGGGTGATCGTAGGGAGAAGCCCTTCCGGAACGTTGGCGACCAGCAGCCCGATCGCGAACATCAGCGAGTCCGTTACCGGCAGGCCCACCGCCACACCGGTCGCGAGGAACACCGCACCCATGGCGACAGCCACCGCCGCGATCAGCCAGGCAACTCTCTTGACCTGCTTCTCCAGCGGACTCGGCTCGCGGGGGGTGCGCCGGCTGAGGGCAGCGATCCGGCCCAGCTCGGTGTGGTCGCCGGTGGCGAACACGACGGCCTGGGCCTGTCCCTCGACGGCACTGGTACCACTGAACACGAGGTTGGGTTCCTGGAGCACCGGCACCGACTCGAGACCGGGGCCGGCCAAGCGCTCGACGGGGGTGGACTCCCCGGTCAACATGGACAGGTCGGCTTCGATGCCTCCCTCGCTCAGCCGGGCGTCCGCGGGGATCCGATCACCTTCCTCGAGGATGATGAGGTCGCCGGGGACCAGCTCTCGGGCGGGCAGGTGTTGCGGCTTTCCGTCGCGGATCACCTTGGCCAGCGCGGGGAGGTAGCCGGCCAAGGTCTCGACGGCCCTCTCCGCCTGTCGTTCCTGGACGAGAGCGAAGCCCGCGTTGACCAGGACGACCGCGATGATCGCCCATCCGAGCACGTCGATGGCGGCGATGAAGGCGAGCGCGGCGGCCGCCCACAGCAGGAGGGCAAGGGGATGCAGCAACTGCCGCAGGAGGTCCCGCAGGACACTCGGCCGCGCGGTGCGGCGCACCTCGTTCGGCCCGTAGACCGCCAGTCGTCGGGCCGCCTCCCGGCTGGACAGGCCCAGCGGACCCGTGTGGAGCTCACGACGGAGCAGGGCGAGGGGCTCGAGCGGATCCGGCGTGACATCCGGCGCGAGGTCCGGCCCGGAGGCAGGGTCAGCCATCGTCCGCTCCCTGACCGGGGCGAAGACGGCCGGTCCAGACGGGTTCGACGTCCGCCCACTCCGCTTCCCACGCGCGGGCGCTACGCGCGTCCACGATCCGCAGGCCGACGCGGACGAGAGCACTCGAGACCAGCAGGATCGCGGTGAGCACTGTCGTGCCGAACGCGAACGCCTCCAGGGCGATGTCAGCTGCGCCCAGCGGCGCGGTGGCGGCATTGCCCTGATCATCGACCCACAGCCGCACGTCGTCACCTTTGCGGGTCTGTGCTGGGACGGGAACCGCGTCCGTGTGAGCGCGGTGGGCCGGGTAGTGCCACGTGGCCGGAGCGACGGTGATTGTTCTCTGACCTTGTCGGTCTCCGGCCCGGTAAGCGGTCGCGCCGACCGTGGTGGCCGTAACGGCGTGCCGGTGGCGCGCGATCGTATCGGCCTCGCGGCTGCCGTCCGCCCAGACCGTACGGCCGACGGCTACGGCGAAGACCACGGCGATCACGCAGGCGATGGCGTAAGCGGCGCGCAGGAAGGTGCGGGTGCGGTCGGCCCTGCGCCGGAGCGGGTTGCCTTCCGGTCCGCCGGTTGCACCGTTCATGAGTCACCTCCGCTCTGCCCTGCCGGCCGGACCGAGCCGCTCGTCGCGTTCAGGCAGCGGCCAGCTCGGCGCTGATGTGGTGCGCCCAGGTCCGGATGCGTTCGGGGTTGCGGTAGTCCCCTCCCTTGCCCTGCCGGAGTATCGAGCGGGCGACAAGACCTGAGGTTCGGGCTGTGACACTGCCTCCGAACGTCTGGTGCTCACGGGCGCCGATGAGTTGCATCTGCCGGGCCACAGCTGGGGTGGGGGGAATGTCGTGCTCCTCGGCGGAGCGGTCGAGCGGGCCGCTGCTGAAAAGCCAGACGGGACGGTGCCGCAGCGAGTCGGCGTTGCGTTCGGCACAGCGCCGGGCCTTGCTGCTCCAACGTCCGGCGTAGACGGCACCGCCGAGGACTACCGCGTCGTAGCCTCGAACGTCGTCGATGTGGTCGGCCGGCAGAACCACCGCGTCGAGGCCGTCCTCACGAAGGGTGTTGCCGATCTGTTCGGCGATGCCTGCGGTGGCTCCGTGCTTGGTGCCGTACGCGACCAGGACTTTCTTGGTGGTCATGGCGGACTTCCTTGGCTCATCCGTAGGGGCTGATGCCACTGTCACGCGGCCGACTGCGGCTCCGCTTGAGTCGGACGGTTCCCGACGGGGACCATTCGGCCCTCCCCGTATCGCCGCTCCTCGGCGGCGGCGACGTGGTGCTTGACGGCGGCGAAGCTGTCGGGTGCCACGGAGAGGGAGTCGATGCCGACGCGAAATGACGCGTCGCTTGGGTTCCATGACGTTCCCCGAGGCAGCGGCCGGCAGATGTCAGTACGGCAGGGGACGGCCCGACGGCGTGCGCAGGTCCAAGGGCGCGGGCCTCTGCGGCTGCTTCGGCCGGGGTCGGATCTGTATGCGCTGCATCGTGGTCACCTCTCGGGTGAGCGGCGCCGCCCTGGCGTCCGGGTTCCACGATCACTCCGCGCACCCCGCCTTTCGCAGGGCCGAGGGGGCCACCTTCCCAGGGCCGAGTGGTCCGGTCGGTCGGGTGCCGGTCGGCCCGGAGGACGTTCGCGTCCTCGAATGGTGTCCGGCACCCGCGCATGAACTCGTTCGCCCTGGTCACGCGCCCCCTACTGGAACCCCGAAGAGCAGGTGAGAGAAGCATCGCCCGGCTCTCGGGAGCGAAGCGTCGAAACGCTGCGGTCGTGACTCAGTCGACCGGCACGTCCGGCCGAACGATGGTCACCGGGCAGGGCGCGTGCAACGCCACCTGCTGGCTCACCGAGCCGAGCATGGCCCTTCGGAAACCACCCCGCCCGCGGCTGCCGACCACCAGCATGTCGGCGCCCTCGGCGGTGTCCACGAGCACCTCGACGGGGTGGCCGTGTACCAGGCGCTCGTGCACCAGCGACGCCCCGTCATCGCCGAGCACGCTACTGACTTCCTCGACAAGCAGGCGCTCTGCGTCCTCCTCGTCGAACGTGGCGTCCACCGCGGGGGCCGACCACGAGGCTTCGCCGGGAATCTCCCAAGCCGTCACCGCCTCCACCCGGCCGGCCACGAGGCCCGCGTAGCGGACCGCCCAGCGCAGCGCGGCCCGGGAAGAAGGCGACCCGTCGACTCCCACCACGATGCGCGGAGCCCCTTGCTGCGTGTCCATGCGCTTCACCCCTTTCGAGCATCTACCTACAGCGTGTGCGCGGCGGGTGTTCACCGCCACGCGAGAAGACCGTGACCGAGGCGTTTGTGCTGCTCAGACGGGATCGGACGGTGGTCGGGGTCCGGTCGTACGGAACCACCGTTCCTGGCCCGGAGCGACATGCACGTGCCGGTCGCCCGGCAACACCAGGGGCAGTGGGCCGCAGAGCGACGGCGGAGCACTGATGCCGAACCGGCCCGGTCGGAACGAAATGCGGAGGTTCCGGTGCCCGAGGTAGCACACGGAGAACGCGGATCCGGGAATCTCGGTGAGTGGTACCGGGTCGACGTGCAGGCCGTCGGTTCCGGGATCGAGTCCCACGACGCCGCGTTCCACCAGGTCGAGGGTGCCTGCCATGGCACCTAGATGGATACCTTCGCCGGTGGTGCCGCCCTGGACGTCGGTGATGTCGTTCAGGAGTGCCTCCTGGCAGTAGCGCCAGGCTTGGGCCCCGTGCTGTCGGGCGAGCACCCAGCCGTGGACGAGGCTGCTGAGCGTCGAACCGTGGCACGTCCGGTCCAGGTAGTACGCCACCGTCCTCGCCCAGAGTCGGTCGTCGAATGCGTATCCCAGTCGCGCGAACAGTCGGGTCAGCTCAGCGGGCCGGAAGAGGTACCCGAGCATGAGGGTGTCGGCCTGCTTGGACGCCTGGTACAGGTTGGGGGTGTCCCCTTCGGCCTCCAGGATGCGGTCCAGGCGGCGGATGTCGTGGTAGCGGGCGCGGTACTCGTTCCAGTCGAGCTCGACGAGGTCGCCGTAGCCGTGGAACTGGCTGATGACGTCGTCGTGGAAGGGGACGTAGATCCGGTGCGAGATGTCCGCCCAGCCGCCGAGATCGTTCGCCCCGAGGTCGAGCTGCGCAAGGAGGTCGGCACGCCGAGCGGCTGAAAGGTCCCCGTACAGGTCGAGGGCGCGGGCAAGTACCCAGGCTGCCGCGACGTTGGTGTACGCGTTGTCGTCGATGCCAGGAGCGGTGGCTCCCGGGTAGGCGTCGTGATATTCGTCCGGCCCGACGACCCCGCGGATCCGGTAGCGGCCCAGGCCCGCGTCCCAGGTAGCGGCGCTGGACCAGAACCGGGCTATGTGCAGGAGGAGTTCGGCGCCGGGGCCGTGCATGAAGCCGGCATCACCGGTGGCCAGGCCGTACTGCCATACGTTCCAGGCGATGGCCGAGTTCACGTGGTGTTGGAGGTGGGAGTGGTCGGGCAGCCAACGACCGGACCGCGGATTCAGGTGCAGCCGCTGTGTCTCCTCGGCGCCCGAACTGCCACTCTGCCAGGGGAACATCGCGCCCCCGGTGCCTGCCAGGCGCCCCGCTTCCCGAGCGGCGGGCAGCCGCCGGTGCCGGTACATCAGCAGAGCACGCGCGGTTTCCGGGAAGTGCAGGGAGAGGTAGGGCAGCACGAACAGCTCGTCCCAGAAGACGTGGCCCCGATACGCCTCTCCGTGCAGGCCTCTGGCGGGCACGCCGGCGTCGAGCTCGGCGGTGTGCGGTGAGAGGGTCTGCAGGACGTGGAAGGCGTGCAGCCTCAGGATCCGGCCGGGTTCGCCCGCCACCCTCAATTCACCTTCGCTCCACAACCGTTGCCAGGCGGCTCGGTGGGAGGCACACAGGGACGAAAAATCCGGGGCGTTTGCCGCGTACCTGATACTCCGGTCCAGGGGATCGGCGACCGGACGGTCGAGGGAGCTGAACAGGGCGGCGGTCTTGACGAACACGACCGGCCTGCCCGGCTTGATCGGCAGGACGGAGGTCTGCGTGCTGGTGGTGTCGGTGCACGCACTGCTGACCGGCGCCAGAGAGAGGGCCGAGGTTCGTATCGCGAGGCCGATGCGGATGTGCGAGGTCGATGTCGTGCAGGACAACCAGGCCGTGCCTTCGGCCTCCACCCCGGCCCGGTGGTTGATGAGATGGCGTCCCGCGAGGTCGCGGTAGCGGTCCACGCCCGCATTGACCACGTCGCCGTCGAGCACGGAGGCGATCTCGATCCGGCCCTTCCAGCCGTACGCACGGAGCACCGTGCGCTGGGCGGCCAGGTGGGGATCGGCCATGTGGACCAGGCGAGTGTGCGTGACGCCCAGTCGGCGGCCGTCGGAGTCATGGAACAGCATGCGGCGGGTGAGCGTCCCGGTGCGCAGGTCGAGCGAGACTCTGTGGTGCCGCTGGGTGGGATGGTCCGGGGTGAGCCATGCTCCGGGCTGGGCGCCGTCGGGGAGGCAGCGGTAGCGCAGGGCGGTCCAGTCCGGCAGCCGGACCATGTCCTCGTTGGAGACGGCGCGTCCGGCGACCGTGGAGGTGAGACGGTCGTAGCAGCCGGCCAGGTAGGTCGCCGGGTAGTGGATGTCGTCGGCCACGGTTTCGGGGGCCGCGCCTCGGGTCGCGAACCGGCCGTTGCCCAAGGTGCACATGGCCTCGACCAGCCGCTCGCTCTTGGGGTCGTAGCGAGGGTACTCCCAGCGCCACAGCGTGTTCACGGTCTGCTGCTTTCGAGAGCGGCGAGCAACGCGGGCAGTGGGCCGAGGTCGGGAAGAACGGCGTGAGCTCCGTGCGCGCGCAGGGCGTCAGCCACTTGGGGCACCGCGTCGCGGTCCAGCCCTACGACCAACCGGAAGCGGCCGCGCCGTCCAGCCTCGACGCCGACGACCGCGTCCTCCACCACGGCCGTACGGTCCGGACCGGTTCCCAGCCGTTCGGTCGCCGCGAGGAAGAGGTCGGGGGCGGGCTTGCCCGGCAGAGCGAGCGTGTCCGCGTCGCGGCCGTCCACCACGGCCTCGAACAGAACCAGGAGGTTCGCGGCTCGAAGAAGCGAACGAGCATGTCGCGAGGCAGAAACTGCGGCGCACCGAACCTGCATCTCGCGCAACCGTAGGAGCGCGGGCCGGACGTCGTCGAAAACCGTGGCGTCCTCGGCCCGCAGCATTTCGGCGAAGATCCGCTCCTTGCGAGCAGCGACGGCGTGCGCGGTGCCGCACCCAGGTGGATCCTCGGGCGTTCCGACGGGCAGATCGATACGGCGTGCGGTGAGGAAGGCCTTCGCGCCGTCGATCCGGGACCGGCCGTCCACCAGATCGCGATAGTCGCGGACGGTGTCGAACACGCGTGGCCTCGCGCCGGTGCGCACGGCCCAGTCGGCGAGACAGCCGTCGAAGGCCTCCTTCCATGCGGCAGCGTGGCGCTCGGCCGTGGCGAGGAGTACGCCGTCGGTGTCGAAGACGACCGCGCCCACTTCGCTCATGACGCGTGGGACACGCGACGCCCGGTGAGCCGGAGCGGGGTGAGTTTCATCCAATGGGTACGCGGGCCGCCGGCCCACGGCTGGGACCGGGCCGTCGCCGTCAGGTGCTGGACCTCGTCCGTGTTCGTGACGGCTTCCAGTTCACCGACGGCAAGCACGCTCCAGCCGCCGGCCGTGACGTCGTCGATGTTGTCGATCTCGAAGGCGACCTCTGTGCCTGCGGCTCTGGCCGCGAGGGCTTCCGCTGCGGTACGGAACGCGATGTCAGATCCTGCGGTCACGTAGTTCACCGGGAGGATGGCCGGGCCTTCGGGAGTGAACACGGCGATGCGTCCCACACCGTGGGTGCCCAGCAGCGTCCGGCATTCGTCCGCGTCCAGGGGCGTCAGCGCGGTGTCGAGACGGGCGCTGGAGCGCCCTCGGACTCGGCCGGTGCTCGCTCCTGTGAGGTCGTCGACGGTGACGCCGAGTACATCGGCCAGGCGTACCAGGGTTCCGATGGCTGGAGCAGCCGCGTGCTCCTCCAGATAGGCGATGTAATGACCGTCTGCTCCGCACCGTCGGCCCAGGTCCTCCCGCGTGAGTCCGAGGGCCTCGCGACGGGCGGCGAGACGGCGGCCCAGGTCGGTCCGCCCGGCCGTCCCGCCGGACGGCTGCGGCTTGGTGCGATGGATGCTGTTCATGCTGATCACGTCCCTGGGGACGGCACGGCGACCGTGTCGTGCTGCGGTCCGCCGAGCACGACCTTGAGAGCGCCGGTGTCGCCGGCGCGGGAGAAGACGTCGTATGCCTCTTCCATCTGGTCCAGTTCGAAGCGGTGGGTGACCATGGCGGCGCCCGGCAGCCGGCCGGCGGCCATCATGCGCAGCAGCATCGGGGTGGAGTGGGTGTCGACGAGGCCGGTGGTGATGGTGACGTCCTTGATCCACAGGTCTTCGAGGTGGAGTACGGCCGGCTTGCCGTGGACGCCGATGTTGGCCACCCGGCCGCCCGGCCGGACCATGCGCGTGCACATCTCGAACGCCTCCGGCACACCCACGGCCTCGATGGCCACATCTGCGCCGAGCCCGTCGGTCAGGTCCTCCACCAGTCGTTCGGGCTGCTCCCGCGCGCCGGCCGTGGCGTCGGCGCCGAGGTCGCGGGCTGCCGCGAGACGGGAGGCCGCGAGGTCGACCGCGATGATCCGGCTGGGGCTGTAGAGCCCTGCGGTGGCGATGGCGGCCAGACCGATGGGGCCGGCGCCGACCACGACGACCGTGTCGCCCGGGCGCACGTTGCCGTTGAGGACTCCCACCTCGTACGAAGTGGGGAAGATGTCGGCGAGCAGGACCGCCTCGTGGCTCGCCAATGCGCTGGGCAGCGGATGGACGGACAGGTCGGCGAAGGGAACGCGTACGTACTCGGCCTGGGTGCCGTCGATGAGGTGCCCGAGCACCCAGCCGCCACCCCCGCGGCATTGGCCGTAGCGGGCTTCCCGGCAGAAGCGGCAGCGGCCGCAGGCGGAGATGCAGGAGATCAGGACCCGGTCACCGGGGCGGACGGTGCGCACGTCGCCTCCGGTCTCGACCACGGTGCCCACGGCTTCGTGGCCCAGGATCCGGCCGGGCGTCACTTCGGGGACGTCACCTTTGATGATGTGCAGGTCGGTGCCACAAATCGTCACGGCGTCGACTCGTACGATCGCGTCGGTGGCGTCCTGGATCGAGGGATCGGGCACGTCCTGCCAGCTGGTCTGTCCGGGCCCGTGGAAGACGAGTGCCTTCATCGTCCGGCCTTCTCTCTGCGTGGTGCGGAAGGGGTCACCGTCAGGCTGTGCCCGCGTCCGTCGGCTGCGCTTGGGCCGGTCGGCCCTTACCGGGGACCGGTCGGGTCCCTCCCACCGGGTCGGGAGAGTGAGACGGTGGAGGCCGGCGTCCGTCCCGGAAGGAGGGCTGTTGCCATGTCCCAGCCGGCCCCGTCCGCCGCCTCCCGCCCGGCCCTGCTCCGGTTCCTCGGCGGCGTGCGCACCGTCACGGGGAGCAAGTTCCTCGTGGAGAGCGACCACGCCCGGATTCTCGTCGACTGCGGGCTCTTCCAGGGTGTCGCGGACCTGCGCCGTCGCAACTGGGACAAGCTGCCCTGCGACGCCCGCGACATCCATGCGGTCGTCATCACCCACGCCCACCTGGATCACTGCGGCTACCTGCCACGTCTGGTCCGGCACGGATTCCGCGGCCCGATCCTGGCCGGCGCGGCCACCGCCCGACTCGCCGAGATCGTCCTGCGAGACAGTGCCCGCCTCCAGATGGAGGCCGCCGAGCACGCCAACCGGCACGGATGGTCCAAGCACCGACCCGCCAAGCCGCTCTACGACGATGACGACGTCGACCACACGGTGTCGTTCTTCGACCCCGTGCCCGTGGGCAGCGACATCGAGATCATGGCAGGCACCGGTCTCAGGCTGCACCACGGCGGCCACATCCTCGGCTCCGCCTGGGTCCGGCTGACCCTGGAAGACGGCCACACTCTCGTTGTCAGCGGCGATCTGGGCCGCCCCGGCCACCCGCTCCTGCTGCCACCCGAGCCCTTCACCGGCGCCGACGTCCTGCTCGTGGAATCCACCTACGGCAACCGCCGCCACGACCACGAGAGCGCACAGCGCGAATTCGCCTCGGTGATCACCCGAACACTGTCCCGCGGTGGCACGGTCGTCATCCCCGCGTTCGCGATCGACCGCACCGAGGTCGTCCTGCACGAACTCGCGACAATGCGCGGCGACGGCAGCCTGCCTCGCCACGTACCCGTCTACGTCGACAGCCCCATGGCCCTGGCCGCCCTCGACGTCTACCGCGACGCCATACGGTCGCACTCCCCCGAACTGCGCCCCGAGGTCCTCGCCGTCGGCGAGGCCGTGATCAGCCCGGATCCATTCCTGGCCGCCCGCACCGTCCAGGAGTCCATCGACATCAACAACACCGCGGGCCCGGCGATCATCGTCTCGTCCGCAGGCATGGCCACCGGTGGCCGTGTCCTCCACCACCTGCACCGGATTCTGCCCGATCCGCGCAACGCGGTCGTCATCGTGGGGTTCGCGGCAGCGGGAACCCGATCCCGCGACCTCGTGGACGGCGCGCGGAACCTGAAGATGTTCGGCGAGTACGTACCCGTACGCGCCGAGGTGGCCGATGTACCGCACTTCTCCGCACACGCCGACGCGGACCAGATTCTGGACTGGCTGGGCGCCGCCCCGGCCCCGCACACCACCTACCTCGTCCACGGCGAGGAGACCGCTGCCGAAACCCTCCGAGACCGGATCTCGGACGAGCTGGGCTGGACCGCGGTCGTCCCCAGGTCGGGCGAGGCCGTTCTGGTCCGCTGACCCGGGCCGGTCGGCCCTGCGGCCTGCACCGGACGGTCCTCCCGCTCACGAGAGCGGTCGGGGAAGGTGGAGACACCGGTGGAAGAGAGGCACCCCATGAGCACGATGCACAGCGTCCCCGACGCACCGGCTCCGGAAGCTCGCGAAGCCCCGCTCGCCCGTGCCCACCAGGTGACATCACAAGCCGGCACCCGCCCTGACTACACCTGGCACCTCGGAACCACCGCCTCCGGGACGCACGCGCCCTCGAATTCGAGGCCACTGGGCCGTCTCCACAACGGTGGCCGCGGTCATCGCCGACCGGCACGATTCCGCCCGCACCCGACTCCTCGACCTTTTCGCCCCGTACGGCAAGCGGAGCCCCGCTCGCCCACGCACGCTGAGGACTCCCTCATGACCTCCACCCCGTACACCGTCGCCGACGTCATGACCACTCAGGTCGTCGCCGTCACCCCGGACACCGGCTTCAAGGACATCGCCGCCGCCATCGAGCGGTGGAAGGTGACAGCCCTCCCCGTCGTCGAAGGGGAGGGCCGCGTCGTCGGTGTGGTCTCGGAAGCCGACCTCCTGCCCAAGGAGGAGTTCCACGACCACGGTCCAGGCCTGATCGAGCAAATGCGTCGTCTCGGCGACACCGCCAAGGCAGGGTCCACCCGCGCCGAGAACCTCATGACCACCCCTGCGGTCACGATCCGCCCTGACGCCACCCTCCCCCAAGCCGCCCATCTCATGGCCGACCGGCACATCAAGCGCCTCCCGGTCGTGGACGCGAACGGCACCCTCAAGGGCATCGTCAGCCGGGCCGACCTCCTCAAGGTCTTCCTCCGCTCTGATGACGAACTCACCGCGGACATCCGCCAGAACGTCGTCGAGCGCCTCTTCCCGCTCTCCCATGAAGCCGTCGAGGTCACCGTCTCCCACGGTATCGCCACTCTCACCGGGCAGGTCAGGGACCACGACCTGATCCCCATGGCCGAGCGTCTCGCCCACTCCGTCGAAGGCGTCGTCGACGTCCATTGCCGACTGGAGGAGCACACCGAACCCTGAGCGTCGGGCCTTGCCGCCGGCCGGCTGCACGTCGGGCATGCATGCGGGGTCAGGCTGTTCGAGTATGGAAATCAGGGCAGCTGTGTCACTGTCCGAGGAGGTAAGACGATGACGTGGCCGTCGCGGGGCCAGATCGGTGGGCCGGCGGTGCCGGTCGCGTCCTGTGGTCGCATGTGCCCGTTCCTCGGCGCCCACGGGGCAACGCGATGAGCGCGGCTGCGTCGACGGACCCCGTCACCGCCGAGACCCCCCGGGTCGAGTCGGGTCCGGAGAACACGGCCGGACCGGCGACAGTCACGCTGACGATGAATCCGACCATCGACCTCTGCTGGGAGGTCGAACATCTGGCGGGTATCGGTAAGAACCGTGCACGGGTGAGGTCGGTGGCCGTCGGCGGAGGGGGCATCAACGTCGCCCGCCACATCGCGCGGTTCGGGGGGAGGGCCACTGCCGTCCATACCGCAGGAGGCGAGGTCGGCCTGCGTCTCAATCGGCTGCTGGACGAGGAGGGCATCGACCATGTCGCCGTCGACATCGGCGACGACACGCGCGAGGCACTCGTGCTGTTCGAGGCCGGAACGCACCGCAGTTACCACATCGTGCCGCCTGGCCCTCGACTGAACGAAGGGGAGGGACAGCGGTGCCTGGAAGTTCTGGGGCGGTTCGCCGGCAGTTCCCCGTACGTCGTGGCCAGCGGCAGCCTGCCCGGCGGCCTGCCTGACCACTACTTCGCGACCGTCGCACGCCACGCCAAAGAAGCAGGATCCCGGCTCGTCCTGGACACGTCCGGGCCCGCACTGCGGGCAGCGCTCGCGGAGGGCGTGTTCCTGTTCAGGTGCAACCGGACGGAAGCCGAGAGCCTGACCGGCCGCCCCGTTACCGGCTTCGACGACGCACGAGCCCTCAACGAACGCCTGCTCACCACCGGGGCCGCCGAGATCGCCGTCACCACCCTCGGCGCGCTGGGCGCACTGTGCTCGACCGCCCACGGCCACACCGAACTCCACGCGCCGCCGCTGCCCGGCACGCCGTTGAGCGATGCCGGGGCAGGAGACAGCATGGTCGCCGCCCTCACCATGGAGCTGGCCGCCGGAGAGGATCCCGTCAGCGCCTGCGCCTCGGGAGTGGCCACAGCCGCCGCCGCGATGCTCACCCCCAGCACCGAGCCCTTCGACGTGGAGGTGGCACGGTCCCTGCGCCCGATGGTGCGCATCACCGGTGGCTGAGGGGCGCCGCTCCGCCACCCTCCGTCTTCGCACCCTGCGACCCCGACTCCGTCCGACCGGCAGAACCAGCCGAGCGCCAAGCGGACACCAGTGGTGTCATGGCGGTACCTCCGCCTTCCATGTGCTGCTGCCACTGTGGGCGATTCATCCGCCTCGGGCGTCGGTCCTTCGGGTGGCTGTCTGGCCCTGTTGGCCCCTCACCCCGCCGCAGCCGGGGCGGGAAGCTGGTGGGGTACCCGGCCGGAGTTTGCCGGGAAGGCCCGTAGGACGGGTGTGGTCCCGCGCCCGCGTGCGTCTCGTACCCGCCAGCTCCCGGCGCGGATTCCGTATCCCGTTCTTTCTCGGGATCGTTTTCCGGGGCCCGGCTGCGCAGTGCACGAGCCGGGCCGCAGCCGGCGCTTTCCCCAGTAGCAGGCCTGCCTTCCAAGTGCGCTTTTCGACCACACCGTGCTGAACCGGATCGCAGAGCCTCCTGCGGGCACGGGAGATCCGGCAACGCGCATGCAGGGCCCGGGCCTGGCGCGCAGCATGGAGTCATGGCTGTCCTCCCGCCGACGATGAGCCGAACGCAGGTGCTCGCACGCACTGCGCCGCGATCATGCACCCGGTCCCCCATCGAAGTGCACGGGCGACAACGCGGCACACCCCGAGCAGCCTCGGTGGCCGTCGCGGCCATCCTGGTGACCGCCCTGGCCACCCTGTCGGGCGGTCAGGCCAACGCCTTCACCGGCGACAACCACGAAAAGATCACCCGGGCCGCACTGCCCTGGGAGCCCGTCACGCTGACCTTGATGGCCGACGCCCGCGACGGGGCGATCAACGCCGACGACCGCCCTCCGTACTTCGACATCGGCCCCCTGCACTGCGACAACGCCGACTACCTCGCCCCCCGTCACGCCCCCGACTACACCCGCACCAGGGACGAGGCCACCAACGAGCTCCTCGCCTGCATCCGCGCCTCCGTCGGCCGCTTCGGGAACGCGGTCCGGGCGGCCGACGGGCTCGTCGACGCCGACGGCACGGTGCGCCCCGACCAGAACGACCTGTCCTCCCCCTGCACGTGGGACGAGAAACCCGACCGATCCAAATGCGCCGTCCTCGAACAGCTCGGCCGCGGCTGGCACACGATCGAGGACTTCTACTCGCACTCCAACTGGGCCGACCGCCGCGCCCCCGGCCCCATCTCGGTCGACAACCCGCCCGGGCTGGCACGTACGGACGTCGCACCCTTCTTGGACATCCGCCACTACAGCACGATGGAGGACGCCGAGTGGACCCGGGAAGCCCGCGCCCGTACCCCAACGGACCTCGCCACCGGCTGCTACACCGACTTCGACTCCACCGGCGTCGAACCCGCCGACTGCGACGGCCGCATCCCCCACAACCGTGTGCTGAACAAGGACACCGCTGTATCCGCCCGCTCGCAGACGGACGACAACTTCGGGCGCGCCACGGCCGGAGCCGCCGACGAGATCAGCCGCCAGTGGAACGACTTCAAGGCCGAGCTCCTCGCGGCCTACCCCGACCACCGGCGCGGCGCACAGATGGTCTGCGCGCTCGTCCACGACGATCCCACCACCGCCTGCCCATGACGCACGCCTTCCGCCGACTGCGGTCGCTCGGCGGCCGGCCGACCGCGACCAGGTGCGGGCCATGGCTGTTGCGACCATCAGCCTCCGGAACCACGGTCAAGCTGATCAGTACCTACACGATCATCTGCCAGGTCAGGTGCTGAGGGCCGACCCGGTGCGTCAGGCCACGGTCCTGCTGCCGCGCGATCTGATCGCTGTGGGGGACGCCACGATGATGGCTGCGCCGGACTCCCTGCCCGAGGGGAGGGGGACCGGCCGGCCGAGGCACGCGGCGTGCCGGCGGCCGGATGACCTCGCCTGTGGCCAGTTCGTGTCAGAGGCGTACGACGACGAGGGCGATGTCGTCGCGGGCGCCGCCGGCGACGCCGAGCTGCGCCAGCAGCGCGTCGGCGAGCCGCTCCGGGCCCAGGCCGGGGAGGTCACCGAGGGCCGTGGTGAGGCGGTTCAGGCCGGCGTCGATGTCCTCATCGCGGCGTTCGATCAGCCCGTCCGTGTAGAGCACGAGGGTATCTCCGCGGTGGAAGGCCGTGCCGGACTGGGGCCGGGGAACGTGCTCGGGCCTGGCTCCCAGCGGCGGGTCGGTGGCCTGGTCCAGCAGCTCGCAGGTGCTGTCCGTGTGCAGCAGTACCGGCGGCGGATGCCCGGCGCTGGAGTAGATGAGCAGCTTGGAGCGGGTGTCCACGAGTACGGTGACCGCAGTCGCCGCGAGTGCCCCGTCGACGGAGCGGGCGTACATACCAAGCACCTCCAGGGCCTGGGCCGGTCCGGCGACCGCCCGGCTGGCGGCGGACAGGGCGCTGCGGAGCATGCCCATGACGGTGGCGGCTTCCAGACCGTGGCCGACCACGTCGCCCACGGTGACGGTGTACCTGTCCTGGGTCAGGTCGACGGTGTCGTACCAGTCGCCGCACACGTTCAGCGAACCGGTCGCGGGCAGGTAGCGCACCGCGACGTCGGTGTGGCGGGCCAGGTCCGGGGAGTGCAGCATCGCTTCCTGCAGCGTGAGGGCAACCTCCCGCTCCCGGGCGTGCGCCGCCCGCAGCTCCTCGTTCAGCCGCTGCAGTTCCCGCGCCCGGGCGTACAGCTCGGCCTCCATCCCCTCCTTGCGTTCGGTCCGCTGCCCGCCCTCGTCCTGGCGGTCGAAGCGGCGGGACCGCATGAATCCGGTCACGTCCTCCACCCGGTGGATGATCCACGCCACCCGGCCGTCCGGGCCCTTCACGGGTGTGTTCACCGGGGACCACCACCGCTCCTCGAACACCCCTGGCTGCGAGACCACGGGAATGTCGTACTTCTGCACCGGCATGGTGTCAGCCTGGCCCGTGGCCAGCACCCGCCCCAGCGACGCCCCTAGGTTGCTCACCCCGTCCGCGTGCGGATCGGCGGGGTTGTCGGGGAACGCCTCGAACACATGCCGACCCACCAGGTCCTGCCGACTGCGGCCGGTCGCCCGCAGATACGCATCGTTGACAGCCACGATCACCAGATCCGGCGCCAGCACCAAATACGGGCTCGGTGTCGCGGCGAACAACGCCCTGAAGTCGATCTCCGGCCCCACGACCAGTGGCTCCTCACCCAGGCACGCCCCTGCCGCCAACGTACACAGCCATTTCGGCATCCGCGCGTCGGCCCAGCCTTCCGGTGCGGTGCCGTGAAGACCGCATCGCGGCCAGGGGTGCGCCCTGGGCCGGGGGCGACACCATCGGCACGGAGTCGGCGGCCCGGCGACGTGTGAGTGCTCTTGCCGATCGACCGGTGCCGATGAGGGGAAGTCCGCGCGTCACCGACTGCTTCGAGGTCCCGAACCGTCCGCGGCAAGGCTCGGACCCGGGGGGGGGCCGGGGAGCTTCGTCCCTGCGAGACCCGAGATGGTTCCCACGGGCGATTCCTCCTCCATCGCCGGGTGCTGCCCGCGGGGAGGCGGCCGCATCCCGTCCGAGCGGCTGGGGCCACCGCAGCTGTTCATGGGTGTCCGAAGCTCCGCGCAAATACCCCCCGGGGTACCCGTGCTACGCTCGAAATATACCCCCGGGGGTAAATCCCGGCCGAAAGGAGCAACCGCGTGTTCTTCATCGACACCATCGAGACCGAGGGTCTCGGCAACCGCAGCTACCTGGTGGGCGGCGCCCGCACCGCGTCGGTCGTGGACCCGCCCCGCGACGTCGACCGGGTCCTCGCGGCGGCCGCCGTGCGGGGAGTGCGCATCTCACATGTGATGGAGACCCACGTCCACAACGACTACGTGACCGGCGGCCCGGACCTGGCCCGCCTGACAGGCGCTACCTACCTGGTGCCCGCCGGAGCCCGCGTGGCCTTCGCCCGCACGCCGGTGGCCGACGGCGACACGATCACCGTGGACGAGGGGGTCGCCCTGCGGGCGATGGCCACCCCCGGACACACACCGCACCACACCTCCTACGTCCTGGAAGAGCACGGGCTGGTGGCAGCGGTCTTCACCGGCGGTTCGCTGCTGATCGGCTCGGTGGGCCGCCCCGACCTGGTCGAACCGCGGCTGACCGAACAACTGGCCCGCGCCCAGCACGCCTCCGCCCACCGCCTCGCCGCCGAGCTTCCGGACGAGACGCCGGTGCTGCCCACCCACGGCTTCGGAAGCTTCTGCTCCTCCTCCCGGTCCGAGGGCGACGCCACGACCATCGGCAAGGAGAAGGCCGGCAACGACGCCCTGGTCAAGGACGTCGACTCCTTCGTCGCCGTCCTGCTGGCCGGACTGGAGGATGTGCCCGCCTACTACGCCCGCATGGGCCCGATCAACTCCGCCGGCCCCTCGCCCGTGGACCTGACCGCACCCCCGGTCGCGACCGCGGCCGACATCGCCGAGCGCCTGGCCGCCGGGGAGTGGGTGGTGGACCTGCGCAACCGGATCGCCTTCGCCGAAGGCCACGTAGCGGGATCCTTCAACTTCGAGGCGGACGGCAAGATCGCCACCTACCTCGCCTGGATGATCCCCTCGGGCAAGCCCGTCACCCTCCTCGCCGAGTCACCCGCCCAGCTCGCCGCGGCCCAGCGCGAACTGGTCCGAGTCGGCATCGACCGCCCGGCCGCAGCCGCCACCGGCACCCCCGGTGACTGGATACCCGAAGGCCACACCCCGCGCTCCTTCCCCCGCGCCACCTTCGCCGACCTCGCCGCCCAGGACCCCGGTCCGGGCGTGGTCCTCGACGTGCGCCGGGACTCCGAACGCGCCACAGGCTGGATCGAAGGCTCCGTGCACATCCCGATCCACCACCTGCACCGCCGCCTGGCCGAGGTACCGGCCGGGACGGTTTGGGTGCACTGCGCGGGCGGGATGCGCGCGGGCATCGCCGCCTCCCTGCTCGACGCCGTAGGCCGCGACGTCGTCGCCGTCGACGACTCCTTCGCCGCCGCAACCGATGCCGGCCTGCCCCTCACCACCGGCAGCTGAACCGCCGCCACCCGCCCCCTCCGCCATCCCCTCCCTTCCGCCACCCGACCACCGAAAGGAAGACGGATGTTCCTCTTCCGCCGCGGCGTCGACCGCGTCAGCCCCGCCCAGGCCCGCCGGAGCACCATCGACGGCGACGCCGTCCTCCTCGATGTACGTGAGCAGGTCGAGTGGAACGCCGGACACGCCCCCGGCGCCATCCACATCCCACTCTCCAGGCTGGTCACCGGCGCCGCCCTGCCCTCCGCCGCCGAAGACCGACCGCTGGTGGTGATCTGCCGGTCCGGAAACCGCTCCCGGCAGGCCACCGAACTTCTGGCCGGGCGCGGAGCCGGGGCCGTCGACGTCAAGGGCGGCATGAACGCCTGGGCGGCTGCCGGCCTGCCGGTCGTCGACGAACGCGGAAAAAGCGGACGGATAGCGTGAGCGCTCTCGTACTCGCCCTCTTCGCCGGGGCCGTCGTGGGCCTGGCCCTCGGGGCGCTCGGTGGTGGCGGCAGCGTCTTGGCCGTCCCCGCCCTGATCTACCTGCTCGGCTTCACCCCGGCCGCCGCCACCACCGCATCACTGATCATCGTCACCAGCACCTCTGCCAGCTCCCTCTACTCACACGCCACCTCCGGCAACGTCCGCTGGAAAACCGGCGCCCTGTTCGCCGCCGCAGGCATCCTCCCGGCTGTGGCAGCGGCCGCCCTGTCGGCACGGCTGCCCGGTCAACTGCTCACCGCAGCGTTCGCAGCCGTCGCGGTCCTCGCGGCACTACGCATGCTCAAGTCCCCCACGCACGAGAACGAGGTCCGCCCGGTCAGCCCCGTACGAGCCGCGGGAGCCGGGGCGGGGCTGGGCGCGGTCACCGGATTCCTGGGTGTCGGCGGCGGGTTCCTCGCCGTCCCGGCCCTCGTAGGGGTGCTGGGCCTGCGCATGCGCGTGGCCGTAGGGACCAGCCTTCTCGTCATCACGGTCAACTCGCTCGCCGCGCTCACCGTCCGTACCGGCAGCGCCGCGCCCGTGGACTGGGCTGTCGTCGCGCCCTTCACCGGGGCGGCGATCCTCGCCGCCTGGGACGGAAAGCGCCTGGCCGCCGCGATCAAGGGCCCGACGTTGCAACGGATCTTCGCCGTCGTGCTGCTGTGCGTCGCGGCCTTCATGCTCACCGATGCGGTGCACTGACAGCGGATCGACCCCAAGGCCGTACCCCCACAACCAGAGGAGACACTCCGCCATGACCACCCCCCACGCCCTCAGCGCCCACCAGGCCCACACCCGCCTGCACGAGCTCACCGTCCTCGACGTCCGCACACCCGGCGAGTACGCCGCAGGTCACCTGCCCGGCGCCCTGAACATCCCGCTGGACCAGATCCCACGCGCCGTTCCCGCCATCCGCCACGCCGCCGATCGCGGCGATGTCCTCGTCGTCTGCGCCTCCGGAGCACGCTCCGACAGCGCCTGCCGGACGCTCGCCGAGCACGGCATCCGCACCGCCACCCTCGCCGGGGGCACCGGCGCGTGGGCCACCGCCGGCCACGACCTTCACCACCCCGAGCAGGCCTCCCGCGCTACCTGGGACATGGAACGCCAGGTCCGCCTGACCGCCGGCGTTCTCGTTCTCGTGGGCCTCGGGCTCGGCCTGCTCCACCCCGCCTTCCAGCTCATCTCGGCCGCCATCGCCGGCGGCCTCGCCTTCTCCGCCCTCACCAAGACGTGCGGCATGGCGGCCGTCCTTGCCAAGCTCCCCCACAACCGGCCGCAGCCCGGCGACATCGACGCCACACTCGCGACCCTCCTCGATCACCGACCCCCGAAGTAGATACCCCCTGGGGTACCATGGGTGTGGACAGCACACCACACAGGAGGTACTCGGTGAAGGTCGACGACGACGCGGTCAGCTCGGTCCTCAACCGGCTGCGGCGCGCCCAGGGACAGCTCGCCGGCGTCATCGCCATGATCGAAGCCGGGCGTGACTGCAAGGACGTCGTCACCCAGCTCGCCGCAGTCTCCAAGGCCCTCGACCGCGCCGGCTTCAAGATCGTAGCCAGCGGCATGCGCCAGTGCATGAACAACGCAGACGCAACCCAGGCCCCCATGACCGAGGAAGAACTCGAAAAGCTCTTCCTCACCCTGGCCTGACAGCCGCCTGCAAGACACACCGGGCGGAGGGTCAGCATCGCCGTCCGCGGGGCCATCGCGGACGGCGATGCTGCCGAGCGGCTCACGCCAGAACTGGGGGCGGTCGACCGCTGGGGTATGACACCCTGTGCAGCCGACCCGCCCACGTTGCCGTGACCCGAGCCTTGCAGGAACATCACAGGTTCACGAGGTGGGGAAGGTGCGCAGGGATCCACTTGGCCTGGGGGCCTGGCGTTCGCAGCCACCTCGACGAGATTGTGCGTCCGCGATGCCGCTCGTTGTTGCATGTGTCGGCCGCTGCTCGTCGTCGGGATCGGTGGCTCTGCGCGTCGTCACGCCTGGCAGGTCGGACCGGCGTTGCGGTCAGGGAGTCGTCGCCAGGCCGTAGTGGTTCTTGACCTGGGCGGCGGTGAGCACCTTCGGGTATACGGCCGTCTCGTCGATCTGACCGGCGAACAGGTCGCTCGTCGGGCGGCTGGGCCACCCGCCGAGGTTGTCGCCTCCGACGTGCCAGTAGCCCGTGTACTGCGCGTGGGCGGAGACGCTCGACGTGGCCTTGAGCTGGCCGTCGACGTACAGCGCCATGCCGGCTGGGCCCTGCGTGGTGACGACGTGGTGCCAGCGGTTGTCGTTGTACGCCTCGGACCCTGGGGTGGTGATGGTCTGGGCCGAGCCGAGCCACGTCCCGAACGTCAGGCGACCGCCGTCGGTCATGTAGAGGTGCATGTCGTACTCGTTGCTGAGATATGTGGTGCTGCTGCCGAAACCGATCAGCTTGCCGCCGCGCGTGGTGCCGGTTTTGAACCACGTCTCCAGGCTGTAGGAGCTGCCGACGGTCTGGCGGTGGTCGCTGTACACCTGCTGGTTGGTGCCGTTGAAGCCCATGGCGGTGCTGGAGCCGCTCACCGCGCCGGGCGTCTGGCGCAGGGCCGGGGCGTTCACCTGGACGCCGCTGGTGTTGCCGTCGATCGAGGAGTCGGCCACGTACGGGCTGACGGTGTCGTCATAGCGCCAGTACAGCTGGGCGCCGTCGGCACGGACCTGGTTCGGGTAGGCCTGCGCGGAGGTCGGGACCGTCACGGAGACGGTGGCCGACTTGGCGCTCGTGTTCCCGGCGCCATCGGTCGCTGTGACGCGGTACGTGTAGGTCTGGCCGGCCGTGACCGTGGTGTCGGTCCAGGAGGCCTGCCGGCGCTCGAACTCCACGGAGTCCGCGGTGAGCGTCTGTACGGGCGTGGTCGCGCCGTTGCGGTAGATCCGGTAGGTCAGCTTGCTGTCGTCGGGGTCGAAGCTGGTCCGCCAGCGAACCTGGACCTCGCCGGGCTTGATGCTGGCGGCGCCGGCGACCGGGGTGGTCGGCGCGCCGACGTCGCCGGTGGACCCGAAGCGGGTCAGGCCCTGCTGGGGCTTGCCGTTGACGGTGGTGAACTCGCCGCCGACCCACATGTACTTCGTGTCGCCATCGCCCGCGACGGCCATGACGCGCGGGCCGACGCCCTCGCCGATGCCGCCGTTGGTGGCGGGGAACCAGCCGAGTTTGCGCGGGCCGGGTACGAAGCCGTCCACCGCAGCCGGTGCGGCGCCCTTGTACTGGGTGGGCTGTGCCATCAGGTAGCGGCGCTTGCCGTCGTCGGGGAACTCCCCCTCGGTGGCGCAGTTGTGCGCGTGGGACGAGATGTAGAGCGCACCCTCGTACGGCAGCACGTTCTGCGTCGCGCCGAGGCAGCGGTCGCGCCACGTCTCGCTGAAGTTGGTCAGGTTGAACGCGGCGCGCCCGTCGAACACGCCGCCGCCGTTGCCCTGGTTGCCCGTGTAGAAGCCGGTGGCGTCGGTGGCGATGTCCATGACGGTCGAGAGGGGGTGGAAGGAGTTGTACGTCTTCTTCACGGCACCGGTGGTCGCGTCCGCCACGGCGAGGGCGTGGCTGCTCGCGCCGTTGAGCGTGAAGAAATCTCCGCCGAGCAGCACGTTCTTGCCGTCGGGGGTGAGCTCGACGGCCCGGCCCGTTTCGTCGGCGTCGGCGGTGAAGGGCCTGAGCTCGCCGGTGGTGGCGTTGACCGCGGCGAACTTCTGGCGGGGCACGCCCTGCACGGCGCTGAAGTCGCCGGCGGCGTACAGCGTGGTGTCGGAAATGGCGAGCGCGCGAACGGTGGCCGAGAAGCCGGGGCGGAAGTCCTTCTTCGGGGTGCAGCCTGCTATGTCGATCGCGGCGACGTTGGAGACCGGGACGCCGTTGACGGCGCCGAACCGGCCGGCGGCGTAGAGGGTCTTCTTGTCCTTCGAGACGACGAGGGAGCGCACGGTCGCGGTGGTGCTGCTCGCGGTGAAGGAGAGGCGGCACGAGGTGGGTTTGCCCGTCACGGCGTTCAGTGCCGCGAAGTTCACCGCTTCCCGCGGGGAGTCGGCCGCGCCGGTCGGCGGGCGGAGCTCGGAGAAGGTGCCGCCCGCGAACACGGTCCCGTTCACCTGGGCCAACGCCCACACGATGCCGTTGGTCTGCCAGGTCGGCAGATTGTCCGCGGTGAATGACACCGGCGCTGTGGTGGCCGAGACCTCCGGCGTCATCACCACGCCGACACCGACGCCGGCCGCTGCCAACGAAAGGACGACGGCAGCAGCCGTCAGCCCTTTGGCGCTGCGCCGGTGACGCCCCGGGCGATTGTCCGACGCGCGCCGCTGCGCACGCCTCTCGCTGAATCTGTTGGTCATGCGTGCCTCGAAGATTCTCAGTTCGGAAGGAGAGAGTTGGCCGAAAGGTTTCCAGGGGTAAATGGCGGATAAATTCAGGCAAACAGGAATGTGCCCAAGGACGCCCGACCGTTATCCGCTATCCCACGACTACGCCTCATCATAAACAACAAAGAAAGCTGCTTGCATTCCGCATGAATGGCCCAGATCCTCACTGAAGCTGTTATTGCATGGAAATAAAGCCCTGCGTGTCGTTAGTTTGCTGACGGAAGTTCAGCCATGCAGCCCAGGCTGCTTGCTCTCCCGGCTGAGGCCCGACGAAAACGACGGTGGCACGCCGTTATTTCGACTCCTCAGCCTGTTTCTGACCCCTGATGCTTCTGGGCAGGATCAGCAGGTCGCTCCGGTCTTGAACGCCGTACGCGTACGGCGGCCCTATCCCAGGGTGAAGAGGAAGTTGGCGGAGCCGTAGTAGTTGGGCAGGTGCACCATGCGCAGGCCCTGGCGAGGGGGGCCGGGCTTCGACCAGTCGTCCGGGCCCAGCAGATGGGCAGCGTAGTCACTGTTCGGGACCTGCGGTACGAACCAGATCCGGAACGCGCCGGGTTGGGCGTCCGGCTCGAATCTCCACAGCTGCGCGTCACGGTCCGCGCCGGCCTGGCAGGTGCGAAGGGTGACGGCGACGTAGGTGGCGCCGGCGGTGGTTCCGTCGAGGCAGGTATCGGTGCCCGTGTGACGGAGCTGGTAGATGTCCTTGCCGGCCGGCAGGGGCTGCCAGCCCTGGGAAGGACTTCCGGTGCACTGCTGGAGCTGCAGCGGTCCGTCGGACCCGCTGCCGGCCAGGCCGACGCACAAACCCGAGGCGGTGTTGACCAGGGGAAGACCCTTGGTCCCGATCCGGGACGGGGCCGGGGCTGGGGCGGACGCGAGGACGATGGCGGTCGGCGCGGCGGTGGCAGGGGTAGACACCTCCGGGGTGGCGGATTCGCTCGGTGTCGGCGAGGCAGGAGGGCCGGAGCCCGGCTCCGCGGCGGGGGACGGACCGGGGCTCGCGGCTGCCGGAGCGGGTATGGCCTGCTCGGGCCTGCTGTCGGCCGGCAGGAAGGCGAACGCGGTCATCGTCGCACCTGCGACGACCGCTGCCGTCAGGGACCACTTCACGGCACCGAACTGTGCCGCGGCCAACTTGACCCCACCCAGATGGCCCGCTGCCAGAGCGCCCTGGCCGCCGAAGGACGACAAGATCGAGGCGGGGCTCCACAGCAGGACTCCGGCCGCCAGCATTACGCCCAGGCAGCGGTTGACGTTCCGCAGATCGTGCTCGGCCCGGGTGCAGTCGGCGCACGCCCGCACATGCCGGCGCAGATCCTGGGTGACGCGCTTGCCGGGCCGGCGGAGCGAGGCGGCGAGCAGGCCCCCGTAGTACCGGCACTCCTCACCGACAGCCTGGTCCAGGTGGGCGCGGAGGTACGCCTCGCGCAGGCCTTCCCGAGCGCGCGCGGCCAGTGAGCCGACGCCTCCTGCCGATATCCCGAGTCGGCGGGCGGTTTCGGCTGCGGGCTCGTGTTCGACGACCGCGTGCCACAGCACGGCCTGCCAGCGCTCCGGCAGGGATTGGTACGCCCGCAACACCAGCGATCCCTCCTCGGCAGACAGGACCGCCTCTTCGACGTTCTGGCCATCGGCAAGGTCTGCGGCCCATTGCTCGAAGTCGTCCGACAGCTGCGTCCGGGCGCCGCGGCGCATCCAGTCGGCCGCCACCCGGCGCACGCAGGTCAGCAGGTACGGCCGCCAGGCGTACTCGGGCCCCGTCCCCCAGGCGACCGCCCGGTAGGTACGGGCGAAGGCCTCGGCCGCGAGGTCATGCGCGGTGGACAGATCCCGACAGCACGTGCGGGCGTAGGCGAGCACGGCGGAATGATGACGGGCGAACACTTCGCCCATCACGGTGCTGACCTCAGCATCGGACGCCGAGCCGCGCCCGCGCAACAGTGCGCACAACTGTGCGTCGCTGAGGCTGTGTAGGTCCTGCTCACGGGCAGTTCCCGATGTACTCAACCCTTGCTCCCGATGACTCTTGGGCGACCTGCGCGATGGGTACCGGACATGGCTGGAGTGGGGGGAGCGACGCTGCGCCTCGCCGGAATTCGCGCAAGTGTGCACGCTGTTGGGGTCCGCGAGCAAACGGGCCATCAGCGGCACGCCAGGCGAACCGGAACCAGCCGGGCCAGGCAGACGACCGATGGAACCCTGCGCCGATCCGACTTCGGCCATGGTGGGAGGCGTCCTGCACCGTAAGGGCGAAGGGCAGATCGCGGCCGTTCGTGGAAACCGGAGCCCGGCCCGTGCGCTGACCGGTCCGCCCGGACACAACTCGGGTAAAGGATCGGCAAACTCGCGGGACCGTTCAGGGCCTGCGCGTTCTCCACCACAGCAACGACAGACCAGGAGGCGCCAGTGCAGCACCGAGAGAGCCCCTGCCGTGCGACGGCCGGAACGCCCGCCCCGGCCACCCCGGGGGACGGTCGGCCTGTGACTCCAACTCGTGGGCCGCCTTCGCGTCGAACGTCGCAGCGCGCACCGATCTGTTCCCGTCGGCACGGAGCTCGGCCGACCAGGCCGCCCCCGAAACCCCGGTTCCCGGCGCGCAGACGGCCACCACTGCGCGGTCACCATCAGGCTCCACCGAGTTCCCCGACAGGGACTCCGATGGCTTGCTGTTCCTCTGCCCCACATCTTCATGGGACAGCCCCATACTCCGGTACCACCCCTCTCGGACAGAGCCGTTCCATTGACAGCCCTCTCAGGGTTCAACCCTTCTGAGATGAGGTTTCTTCGGCCGGAACATCAGGGTGTTACCGGGCGGCTGAATTCAGGGGCCGCGGGTTCACAGACGGATGACGGTGCGTCCGTACTGTTCGCGGGCGGTAAGGCCGGCAAAGGCGGCGTGGTGGTCCGCAATGTCGAAGACCTCGTGGACGACAGGGCGGATGCGGCCGTTTCGGAGCAAGTCGAGGATGCGCGTGAGCTGGGCGGTGGTGGTGTGGGGGACGAAGAGGAAGGGGGCTGTCCGGCGGGTGAAGTTGGCGATGGCCAGGCCACGAGGGTCCTTGTCCGGGTTGGAGGTGACGAAGCTGCCGCGTGGGGTGAGCTTGCGGCGCACCCCGGTGAATCGGAGGGTGCCCGACAGGTCGAAGACGATGTCGAAGGCATCGGGGAGATCGGCGACAGCGGTGTCACCGTAGTAGTGGGTGTGGGCGGCACCCAGCTCGCGCAGCCGGGCATGGTGGGTGCGTCCGCCGATGCCGGTGACTTCCGCACCTGCGGCGGCGGCGATCTGAACGCCGTAGACACCGACGCCGCCGGTGGCGCCGACGACCAGGACGCGGCTGCCACCCTTGAGCCCGGCCTTGTCCATCGCGGTCAGGGCGGTCTGGGCCCCGATGGGCAGGGCGGCGGCCTGGACGAAGTCGAGGTCGTCGGGGATGGGGGCGAGATGATCCTCGTCGGCGGCCACGTATTCGGACAGGCATTTCTCGTCCTTGACGAAGTGGGTGCTGCCGATCACCCTGTCGCCCTTGCGAAACCGAACGCCGTCCGAGGCGATCACGCCGGAGAACTCCAGTCCGAGGTTGACCTTCTTCTTGCGGGTCTTCTTCGCGAGCGCGGCCGGATCGTCGAGGGTGACGAACGCACGTTCCCAGGCGCTCAGCGGTACGGCCTTGACCTCGACGAGGACCTTGCCGGCGGTCGGGACCGGGTCGGGGACCTGACCGAGGTGGAACTTGGTGGGGCCCTTCATGGTGGGGTCGATGAGCATGGCACGCATAGAGGTCCGTTCGTCGGGTGGGGCCGGCAGACCGCAGCCCCAAAGCCGGAACCGGAAACGGAAGGGGATTCCGTTTCCGGTTCCTTGGATCACGGTAACGAGGGCAAGCCGCCCCGTCAAACGGAACCGGAATGTTATTCCGTTTCGATAGGGTGGAAGCATGCCTACGACCCCGCCCCCCTCGCCTTCGGCCGCCCCGGTCCGCAAAGACGCCCGCCGCAACCACGAACGCGTCATGGCCGCCGCCGGGCAGGTCTTCACCACCTTGGGCCCGACCGCGCAGATCGAGGACGTAGCCCGGGCTGCCGGGGTTGGTGTCGGGACCGTCTACCGGCGGTTCGGCTCCCGGGACGGCCTGATCGCCGCCTTGGTCACCGACCGCCTCGCCGGCTGGGCGGTCGCGGCCCGTGCCGAACTCGCCCACGCCGACCTCGGCCCTTGGGACGCCTTCGCCCGACTCGTCCGGTCCTACGCCGAGTCCTGCGTTGCCGACCGCCTCCTGCTGGACGTCGGCTGCGCCACCGTCCTTGAGCTCCTGACCGACGGCCAAGGCCCCGGCGGACTGCTCACACTCCTTGACGAGGTCATCGCCACCGGCATCCAGGCCGGCACCCTCCCACCCACCTATACCACTGGCGACGTCGTCACCCTCATGACAGCCCTCGCCGGCGTCGCCGCCGTCCCCGGGCTCGACTGGCGCCCCCTCCTCGACTACACCCTCACCGGCATCCACCACACCGCCCGACCACACGGCCCCTCGACCTCCTCGTAGTCTCTTTCCAGCATCCCCGGGACCGGTACGGTCCCACCAGCCTCGGCACCCCGCAGCGGCAGTCCATGGGCGGCGCCCTCTCCTGACGGCCCATACACCGATGGGGTGCAGGACCCGTGGACGCGGTCACACGATCTCAGAGAGGCCACCCCGCGCGAGCGTCCGATCGCCTCAGAACCGTAGATCTCCGGCGTGCACACGGCGTTCCGTCACAGCTCGACGGAGAGGACCTGACGGGCGAGGGGTTGTCACTTGTGCACAAGATCCGCCACGCCCACTTCATCCAGGCATCGCACACCCGGCTGGTTCCGAAGTCACGACCGTAGGAGTCCGGCGGCGCAGCGGCGGCCACCACTGCCCTTCACAGGCAAGAGAGCTTGCCTGACTGGCAGCCAGATCTAGCTACTAGTCAGTAGAGTCAGCAAAAGGTCAGCATTCGTTCGACCAAACTTGGTGACAGCCTGCAACACGTGAGACCCGGCCGGCGGCATTGGAGGCTCTCGCACCGTCGCCGGCGACCTCCCCTGCGAAGTCAAAACCGGAAGGTCGGGAGCGAGAGCCGCACCCGACCCTCGCCCCACACAAATAGCAGTTCAACGCACCCTTCCCCTGGGCTTCAGGTGCGTCGGCGGGAGCTCGGGGGACGGAATCGGAGGGCCGTCGTAGCCCTCGGCACGCGCCGCTCCTTTGCTCCTCCGTTCGGGTGACTCATCCAACGGCACGGACGGACCACGGGGTAGGTCCGCTGACGGTCCTCTGACGCAGCCGGCCGCGATACTGACGCGTTGATGACACACCCGCCTCCTCTCGTCAGCGATCCGTATGAACTGCGTCGTTCGTCGTCAAGATCCCATCAGGGGCAGGCCACAAAGGTGCCGAAGCGGGGATAGCTTCCGAGAGCCGCCCCCGGACCGCCTCCCCGCATCCGGGGCACGCACCAGCTTCCGTACACGGCTCCACGAGGAGGGCCCCATGTGCCTGTTCCAGTACGACGACGACCCCGAGCCCGAGGAACGAACCCCGGCCGGACTCCTCTACGTCCCCGTCCGGCCGGGAACAGCGGAGGTGGTCCTGCGGATGTTCCGCACCCCGCTGGGCGCACGCACCGCCGTCGGATTCACCACCGCGGACCGGCTGGTCGCCACGCTCGGCGCCGAGCAGCGGTGGATCCGGCTCTCCGAACCTGCGCTGCGGGCGATGGCCGAGCCCCTGGGAGCGGGCCTGCTGACGATCGACCCGACGTTCACCGCTCCCGCGGTCACCGGATCCGCCGCCGCGGGCTCCCCCACCGCAGGCTCCGCCACGACCGGACACGCGCCCGTCCCGGCTCCGAGGCACGTCTCCTCGGCCCCGGCCGCCTGAGAGAGGGAGAGCACACGATGACCACCGCGGTCATACCCACGCCGGACGCCGGCACCGACGACCTCTCCGTCTGGCCCGCGTCCACGGCCCGACTCCCCCACGGCGGTCTGACCGTCGGCGGGGTGGACCTCGCCGAGGTGGCGGAGCGGTTCGCCACTCCCGTCTACGTCCTTGACGAGGGGGAGGTACGCGAGCGCTGCCGGACGTACCGGGACGCGTTCCCCGAGGCCGAGGTCCTCTACGCGGCCAAGGCCTTCCTCTCCCGCGCCATGGTGCGCTGGGTCCAGGAGGAGGGGATCGGCCTCGACGTCTGCTCGGCCGGAGAGCTGGAACTGGCCGTCACGGCGGGCTTCCCGCCCGAGCGGATCGTGCTCCACGGCAACGCGAAGTCACCCCGCGACCTCGAGAGCGCACTACGGCTCGGGGTCGGCAGGATCGTCATCGACAGCCCGTCGGAGATCGCCCGCATCGCCGCCGCCGTCGGACTCGAAGGCCGCCAGAAGGTGATGGTGCGGGTGGTGCCCGGCATCTCCGCCGGCGGCCACGACAAGATCCGCACGGGCACGGACGGCCAGAAGTTCGGGCTGTCCCTCACCGACGGATCCGCACTCCACGCGGTCGCCCGCATCCTGGCCCAGCCCCAACTGGAACTGACCGGGCTGCACTGCCACATCGGCTCCCAGATCACCGAGGTCAAGCCCTACCTCACCGCCCTGCGCCGCATGGTCGGACTGATGGCCCGTATCCGCGACGCGCACGGCCGGGTACTGCCCGAGCTCGACCTGGGCGGTGGCCACGGCATCGCCTACCGGCCGGGCGAACCGGCCCTGGACATCACCGCGCTCGCCCGCAAGCTGCGCGGTGAGCTGATCGAGGCCTGTGCGGCAGCCGGGATGCCGGTCCCGCGGCTGGCCATCGAGCCGGGCCGCGCCGTCGTGGGGCCGGCGGGGGTGGCCGTGTACCGGGTGCTGGCCGTCAAGCACACCGGGGACACGGTGTTCGTCGCCGTCGACGGCGGGATGAGCGACAACCCCCGGCCCGCCCTCTACGGGGTCCGCTACGCACCCCGGCTGATCGGCCGCGCCTCCACGGCCTCGCCGCGTACGACCACGGTCGTCGGCCGGCACTGCGAGGCCGGTGACGTACTCGCCGCCGGGGTGGAACTGCCCGGCGACATCCGGCCCGGCGACCTGATCGCCGTGCCGGTGGCCGGGGCCTACCAGGTGTCCATGGCATCCGGTTACAACATGGTGGGGCGGCCGCCCGTGGTCGCGGTCCACGGGGGCACCGTCCGGCTCCTGGTCCGGCGCGAGACTCTGGAGGACCTCCGCCTGCGGGACATCGGCGGGTGAGGCCGGCTCACCGACCCAGCCGTGGAGTCCCCGTCTACGGCTGGTACACCAGCTCGATCACCATCGCGGCGATGACGCCCCAGACCCCGAGCCCGAGCAGCCACAGGGTGTCGAGGACGGCTCCGGTGGCGATGACGGTCAGGCCGGCCGCCCCGAGGACGACTACGGTCCGGCGGATTTCGTGGTCCGGGCGCGAGCGAGGGGTCACAGAAGCCAGAATCCCGCTGGACGGTCGCCTGGGCGACGGTCCAGCGGGATTCCTGCCGTCTTCCTTACGCCGCCCGTCAGCCGGCGTGCACGTGGGGGCGGCGGGAGCGGTCCGGTTCGGCTTCGCGAATGACCTCGCGGGTGACCGGGGCGACTTCGCCCTGGCCGAAGAGGAAGAACCGGAAGAAGTTGGCCATCGGGTTGCCCTCGGTCCACTCGAAGTAGATGTGCGGCCGCTGGCCAGTCTCGTCGCGGACGTGCAGGAGCAGCGCGGCCAGGGCGTTGGGGATGCTGGAGCTCTCCAGGGTCAGGACCCGGTAGCGGCCGTGCAGGACCTCGCCGCGCACGCGCATCCCGGACTCGAACTCGGAGGCGTCCAGGACGGTGACCTCGACGAACATCACGTCGTCGTCGGCCGGGATGTCATTGTCCGCGCGGATCTGCGCCTTCTTCTGCCGGTACTCCTCCAGGTCCCGGTTGTCGGGCTCGTTGGCGATGAACCGGATCGTGCGGTTGGCGGTGTCGCGGATGAACCGCTGCGCCATGTCGTCGAACTCGATGTGCGTGACGCGCAGCTCGAACACACGGGCCAGGCGCGAGAGGAGGGAGAGCGCCATGATGCCGCCGATGAAGCAGGCGCCGATCTTCACACCGTCCGGGCGTTCAACGACGTTGACCGCGGTGGTGTAGATGAACACCGCCGAGATGATCCCGAAGCCGATGGTCCAGCCCCGCTCCCCGGCCCGCCGGGCGGCGATGGTCACGGCGACGGCCGCCGAGGTGATCAGGACCAGGACACCGGTGGCGTACGCGCCGCCCTGGGCGTCGACGTCGGCGTTGAAGATCCAGGTGACCAGGAACGCGACGAGGGTGAACACGATGACCATCGGTCGCAGGGCTCTGGCCCAGTGCGGGGCCATGCCGTAGCGGGGCAGGTAGCGCGGCATCAGGTTCAGCAGGCCGGCCATCGCGGAGGCGCCCGCGAACCAGAGGATGCAGATGGTCGAGATGTCGTAGACGGTGCCGAAGGCGGAGCCCAGGTACTCGTGGGCCAGGTACGCCAGGGCACGGCCGTTGGCTTCGCCGCCGGGCTCGAACTGGGCGGCCGGGATCAGCAGGGTCGTGATCAGGCTGGAGCAGATCAGGAAGATACTCATGATCACGGCCGCCGTGGTCAGCAGCTTCTTGGCACCGCGGATCCGCCCGGCGGGCTTCTCCTCGGTGTCCGAGGGGTCGCCCGCGACGTGCGGCATGACGGCAACACCGGTCTCGAAGCCGGAGAGGCCGAGCGCGAGCTTCGGGAACACCACGAGTGCGATGGCGATCATCATGAAGGGGTTGCCGTGCTCGGTGGTCAGGGCGGTCGTCCAGTCGGTGATGACCTGCGGCTCCGTGAACACGTTCCACAGCCCGACCGCCACGACGACGACGTTGAGGGCGAGATAGGTGGCCACCAGGACCACGGCGACGCCGATGGCCTCGCTGAACCCCTTCAAGAACACGCCGCCGAGCAGCGCGATCAGGATCAGGGTGATCAGTACCTCGTGGCCGTGCAGGGTACTGGTGAGGTGCGGGTTCTCCACCATGTGCGCGGTCGCGTCAGCAGCGGAGAGGGTGATGGTGATGAGGAAGTCGGTGGCCGCGAACCCGAGCAAGGTCAGGACGAACAGCTTGCCCTTCCAGAAGGAGAGGAGCTTCTCCAGCATGGCGATCGAGCCCTCGCCGTGCGGGCTCTCCTCGGCCACTCGCCGGTAGACGGGCAGCGCCCCGAAGAGGGTCAGCAGGACGAGCACGATCGTCGCCAGCGGCGAGAGCAGACCGGCCGCCAAGAATGCGATGCCGGGCTGGTAGCCGAGGGTGGAGAAGTAGTCGAGGCCAGTCAGGCACATGACTCGCCACCACGGCCGGCCGTGCGGCTGGGCCGCCGCCTCCTTGGCGGCGGGCGAACTGTTCTCGGCGGTCAAGCCTTCCAGCATCCACGCGCGCAGGCGCGAGGAGCGGGCAGGGGTGGCCATCGTCGGGCGCTCCTGTCGTACGGCATGGATTCGGCCATCGGAGTCGACGGCTGGGCCAGCGTACGCAGCGAGAACTCAGCCAATACGTCTATAGCCTCGCCTGACGGAATCCTGACGCCCCCTTAACGCCTTTCCGCCCGGTGGCGTAGCGAACGCGCTCACGCTTGGAGGCGGAACCCGCACGTCGGGTGAGGGCACGTGGAGAGGGCGAAGATGCGAACCTGGTCGAGGCCTTCCGTAGAGATGTGCCGGGGCGACCTCGACCAGGTCGACAGGTCAATCGTCGATTGCCCGGTAGAGGGTGGTCCAGAAGTCGTTGATGGCCCGCGCCGAATCAGGAGTGGACATCCCGGTCTGGGTGAGGAGGATGCCGACGAGCCCGTTGGCCGGGTCGGCGTACGTGGTGGTGCCCGTTCCGCCGTCCCAGCCGAACTGGCCGATGGGCGCGTAGTCGCCGCGATACGTGCGCACCGCCATCCCGAAGCCCCAGCCTCCGTGCTGCCCCTGGCCGTGTGACAGGTGTACGAGGTCGCGGGCGCGCCCTTCCCTGTCGGCCAGCTGCGCGGCGAAGAGGCGGTTGGTCGTCATGAGCTCGACGGCGGGCCGCGACAGGATCCGCCGGTCGCCGTGCGTCCCGTGGCCCAGCAGCATCCGGAAGTAAGCGTGGTAGTCGTCGACGGTGGAGTCGAGGCCGCCGCCGCCCGACTGGAACGCGGGAGGCCGGCTGTGGTGTCCCCCTTCGGCCGCGTCCGCCACGACGAACTCGCCTGTCTGCGGATCGGGAGCGTACAGGGGCGGCAGCCGGTCGATCTTGTCGGCGGGTACGTGGAAGCCGGTGTCCTTCATCCCCAGTGGCTCGAAGACTCGCTCGCGCAGGAATGCCTCGAACGACTGGCCGGTGACCCTGGCCACGAGCACCCCGAGGACGTCGTCGCCCACGTTGTACAGCCACCGCTCGCCGGGCTGGTGCATCAGCGGGAGCGTGCCCAGGCGGCGCATCCATTCGTCCGGCTCCGGTGCCGGCAGCAGCCAGCCGTCCTCCTGGCCGTACACCCCCCGCTCGAAGAACGCTCCCATGATCGGGGAGGTCGGCGCGGTCATGTCCAGCCCGAGCCCGAGCGTGGAGGTGAGCAGGTCCCGCACGGTGATCGGGCGCCGCGCCGGCACCATGTCATCCAGGGGGCCGTCCGCCTTCTTCATGACCTGCCGGTCGGCGAGCTCGGGCAGCCACCGGTCCACCGGGTCGTCCAGTCGTATGCGGCACTCGTCGAGCAGGACCATCGCCGCGGCGGACGCGACCGGCTTGGTCGTCGAGGCCATCCGGAAGATCGTGTCCCGGCGCATCGGCGGGCCGCCGTCGTGGCGCATCGTCCCGATCACTTCGACGTGGGTCTCCTCGCCCCGGCTCACCAGGGCGACGAGTCCGGGGATCTTCCCGGACTCCACATGCCGTCGCAGCACCTCGCTCAGTCTGCGCAGTCCTGCTTCGGATAAGCCGTTGTTGCCTTGTCCCACCGTGAATCCCCCCTTGGATCCTTTAGATCCTGCGAAACCATGCCGGCACGGAGCTCGTGTGCGTGCTGTCGCCGTCAGACCGCCCCTTCCGCCTCGACTGCGGCGTGCTCGATGTCCTCGGTGAGTCGCTTGCGCGCACGGGCGGGGACGTAGCCTCCGTCCGAGTAGTTCTGCGCGAAGGTCTCGGTGAACTCCACCGGGTCCTCCCCGACGATCTCGCGGATCGACGTGCCGTCCGCCGCGGCCTGCTCGAACAGCTCGACGAGGTCTTCGAACATCGCCGCGTTGCTGTCGGCGTCGACCGGCACGAAGTGCATCAGGTGCCGCTCAATGGCCTCGACCGCCGTGCGGTGGCTCCCGGGCAGCTCCTTGACGCGCGCCTTGTACGCCCTCCACCGCATCTTGGGCCCGATCACCTTCGCGATGATCCCGCTCTTCTCGACGTCGGACATGCCTACCCGCCCTCCCCTTCGCGGAGCTGTTCCAGTCGTTCCGCGAGGAAGCTCCACGTCCCCCAGAACTCTTCGAGGTATTCCCGCCCCTGGGCGTTGAGAGAGTGCACCTTGCGCGGTGGCCCCTTCTCCGAGGCGACCTTCTCCACGTCGACGAGACCACGCTTCTCCATCCTGATGAGCAGCGCGTAGACGGTCCCCTCGGCGATGTCGGAGAAGCCCTGTTCCCTCAGGCGTGCCGTGATCTCGTACCCGTAGGCGGGCCTGCCGGCCAGGGACGCGAGGATGATGCCCTCCAGCGTGCCCTTGAGCATCTCGGTCAGCAGTTTGGACATGGAACGCCTCCCCCCTGAGCTATTAAGCGTCGTTGACTACCGGTACACCGTAACGCTGACTACCGGTACTTAGCAAGACGGAATAGCAACGAAGGGGGAGGCGTCCCGGAACTCATCCCATGCCGGGGATGAGGGAGACCAGTAGGTCGATGAGCTTGATCCCGACGAACGGCAGGACGAGCCCGCCCAGGCCGTACACGCCGAGGTTGCGGCGCAGCAGGTCGTGCGCGGAGGCGGGCTTGTAGCGGACACCGCGCAGGGCGAGCGGGATGAGGGCGACGATGATCAGCGCGTTGAAGATGATCGCCGAGGTGATCGCGGACCGGGGGCTGCTCAGTCCCATGATGTTGAGGGCTTCGAGGCCCGGGTAGGCCGAGGCGAACATCGCGGGGATGATCGCGAAGTACTTGGCGACGTCATTGGTGATGGAGAAGGTGGTCAGGGCGCCTCGGGTGATGAGGAGCTGCTTCCCGATCTCGACGATGTCGATGAGTTTGGTGGGGTTGGAGTCCAGGTCGACCATGTTCCCGGCTTCCTTCGCGGCCGAGGTGCCGGTGTTCATGGCGACGCCTACGTCGGCCTGGGCGAGGGCGGGGGCGTCGTTGGTGCCGTCGCCGGTCATGGCGACGAGCTTGCCGCCGGCCTGTTCCCGCTTGATGAGGGCCAGCTTGTCCTCGGGGGTGGCTTCCGCCAGGTAGTCGTCGACCCCCGCCTCGGACGCGATGGCGCGGGCCGTCAGCTCGTTGTCGCCGGTCACCATGACCGTGCGGATCCCCATCTGGCGCAGCTCCTCGAACCGCTCCCGGATCCCCTCCTTGACCACGTCCTTGAGGTGGATGATCCCGAGCACCCTCGGCCCGTCCCAGTCGTGGACCGCGACCAGCAGGGGCGTGCCTCCGGACTCCGACACGGTTGCCGACCAGGCCACCGCTTCCGCCGGTACGGTGCCGCCGCGCATCGCCACCCAGTCGCAGACCTGCGCCACCGCGCCCTTGCGGATGGCGCAGCCGGCACCGTTGTCCCAGCTCAGGTTGACGCCGCTCATCCGGGTCCGGGCGCTGAACTCGGTGAACCGCGGGTTGCTGAGGTCCTCGGCGGTGGCCGGTTGCAGTCCGTACTGCTGGGCAAGGGCCACGACGGATCGGCCCTCGGGCGTCTCGTCTGCGAGCGAGGACAGCTGGGCGGCGTCCGCCAGCTTGATGTGGTCCACGCCGGGCAGGGGGATGAAGGCCGCGGCCTCGCGGTTGCCGAGGGTGATGGTGCCGGTCTTGTCGAGGAGGAGGGTGTTCACGTCTCCGGCCGCCTCGACGGCGCGTCCACTCATGGCGATGACGTTGCGCTGGACGAGCCGGTCCATGCCCGCGATGCCGATCGCCGACAGGAGGGCGCCGATCGTGGTGGGGATCAGGGTGACGAGGAGGGCGACCAGGACCGTTGTGGACTGCGCGGCATGCGCGTAGGCGGCCATCGGCTGGATGGCGACGACCACCAGGATGAAGATGACCGTCAGGGCCGCCAGCAGGATGTTCAGCGCGATCTCGTTCGGGGTCTTCTGCCGGGTGGCGCCCTCGACGAGGGCGATCATCCGGTCGATGAAGCTGTTGCCCGGACGTGAGGTGACACGTACGACGATCGAGTCGGACAGCACTGTCGTGCCGCCGGTCACCCCGGACCGGTCACCGCCCGATTCCCGTAGTACGGGCGCCGATTCGCCGGTGACGGCCGACTCGTCCACCATCGCGGCCCCGTCGACCACGTCACCGTCTGCCGGTATCAGTTCTCCGGCCCCGACGAGCACGAAATCGAAGGGCTGGAGCTCGGCCGGCGCGACCACCTCCGTCTCGGCACGGTGCAGGTTCGCCCCGTACGTCCAGTGGTTCAGTCGCACCGCGACCGTGTCCGTACGCGCCTTCCTCAGCGACTCGGCCTGAGCCCGGCCCCGGCCCTCGGCCACGGCCTCGGCGAGGTTGGCGAACAGGACCGTCAGCCAGAGCCAGACACTGATCACCCAGGTGAAGACGGACGGGTGGATGAGCGCCGAGAGCGTGGTCAGAGCGGATCCGACGGCGACGACGAACAGCACCGGCTTCTTCACGAGTTCGCGGGGATGCAGCTTGCCCACGGCCTCCCGTGCGGAGGCGGCGAGGAGCTCGGGGTCCACGACGTTCACCTGGCCGGAGCGTTTCCGCGACGGTCGGGTGGTCGGGGTCCGCGGAGGTGTCCCGAGACCCGGAGGAACGTGCTGCGCGGCGGCGGGAGGCATGAAGCGACCTTCTGGATGGGTTCGAGGTGGCAGCCCTGGCAGCTCGTGGCCAGAGCGCGGGAGGGGGTGTCGCCGCCGGGGACTTCCTCCATGGACCCCCTCGGCCGTCATGTGAGTGTTTGCGAGGTCCCCGGCGGCGCAACAGGCAGGAAACTACTGCCCGTCTCACCTCAAGCGCCCATCCGAGCACGGGAATTGGCACCTCCTTGACGGCGGGCGCACGGGACCCGTCAAACCCCCGTCAGAGGGGCGTCAACGCGCCTCGGCCGTGATGCGGAAGCGCAGCCGACAGATCACGGCGTCGGTGTCGCGGCGGACGGCGTGGGCGACGACCGAGCCGCGCTGGTTCTGGAGCAGCCGCTGCCAGAGGCGGGCGGGTTCGGTCTCCGGGATCAGGACGGTCACCTGCGCGTCCTGGTGGGTCTGCGCCAGCTTCCGCACGTACGCCGACAAGGGGCGGCCGAGCGAGCGGGTTTCCGAGGAGAGCTCGATCAGTTCGACGCCGGGCTTCCACAACTCCCAGTCACGCCGGAGGGCTTCGGCGGCATCACGGTCCTCGGAGGACGGATGGGTGACGGTCACGGCGAGGACCTCGTCGCCGAGTGAGCGGGCGGCGGTGAGGGCCTGGCTGGTCAGGCGTGACAGACCGGAGACGGGGACCACGACCACGGAGCGGGACCGCTGCGGAGCCCGCGGGATCCGGCCGAGCTCCAGGCGTTCGCCGATCTCGGCGTACGCGCGGTGGACCTTCTCGAAACCGAGGACGAGCAGCGGCAGCGCGACGACGATCAGCCAGGCGCCCTCGGTGAACTTGGTGGCGGTGACGACGACGGCCGAGACTCCGGTCAGGAGGGCTCCGAAGCCGTTGAGCGCCGCCTTGGCCTGCCAGCCACGCGGCCGCTCCCCGCACCAGTGCCGGACCATGCCCACCTGGCAGATGGTGAAGCCGATGAAGACGCCGATGGCGAAGAGCGGGACGAGGGTGTTGGTGTCGCCGCCGGAGAAGACGAGCAGGAGGGCGGAGACCAGCGCCAGCCAGACCACGCCGTGGCGGTGGACCTGACGGTCGGCCTTGAGGGCGAATACGTGGGGCAGGTGATTGTCACGGGCCAGCAGGCTCATCAGCACGGGCAGGCCGCCGAAGGAGGTGTTCGCGGCCAGCGCCAGCAGCACCATCGTGGCGAACTGGACCACGTAGAAGGCGGCGTTGTGCCCGAAGGAGGCGTCCGCGAGCTGCGCGAGAACGGTGACGCCCTCGACCGGCTGGAGGTGGAAGCGCCCGATAAGGATGGAGAGGCCGATCAGCATCACGCCCAGGAGGGCGCCGAGGGCGACCTCGGTGCGCTGGGCCCGGCGGGCGGCCGGGGCGCGGAAGGACGGCACGGCGTTGGCGACCGCCTCGACTCCTGTCAGGGCAGAACAGCCGGCGGCGAAGGCCTTCAGCAGCAGGAGCGCGCCCACGGTGGTGGCGCCCTCGCCGAGGGCCGATGCATGCCCGGCAGCGGACGCGGTGCTGACGGGGCCGTCACGGAAGAGCCCGACGACGACCATCGCGAGGATCGACCCGACGAAGACGGCGGTGGGCACGAGGAACGCCTTGGCGGACTCCACGACCCCGCGCAGGTTCACCGCGGTCACCAGCACCAGGATGCCCAGGCAGATCCACACCCGTTCCCCGTACAGCTCCGGGAAGGCGGAGGTCAGGGCGGCCACACCGGCCGTGACGGACACGGCGACGTTCAGCACGTAGTCCAGGATCAGCGAGGCCGCCGCGACCAGGCTCGTCCGCCAGCCCAGATGGCGTTTGGCGACCGCGTACGAGCCACCGCCGTCCGGGAACGCGGCGATCACCTGCCGGTACGAGGCCACCAGCACCGCCAGCAGCGCTGCGATCGCCAGGGTGACGGGGAGGGTGAAGCCCATGCCGTAGGCACCGGCCGCGGCCAGGACCAGCACGATCGACTCCGGCCCGTACGCCACGGACGCCATCGCGTCCAGGGAGAGCGCGGCCAGTCCCTGGAGGGCGGTCAGCCGGTGGCGGTCGCCGTCCGCCGGTGTCCGTACACCGGTATCAGGAGGTTCCTCCGTGCCCGGAGCCTGACCTGCCGCGCTCTGCTTTCCCATGTCTATGGACATCTTTCGCTGTTCCTCCATTGGACCAAAGTGAGGACAGCGTCCGAGCGCCATGGCCGGATCGCCAGTGTTCTTGGCGTTATCCATACGACCGCCACGCCAGTCTTCACGCGCCCTTGATGCTCGGGCGGGAGAGTCGTATGAGGTGTGTCAAGACCTCGCACCGGTGGGTGCCTGCACCTCCGACGGGGGCAGGCTTTAAAGGGGCATCACACCGCTCGCCCCCGGCAATGGGAGAAGGTTCAGATGGATGCGGAGAACGTGGTCGGGCTGTTCGTCGCCCTCGCTCTGCTCGCCTACCTCGTGTTCGCGCTGATCAAGCCTGAAAAGTTCTGATTCGATCTCCTCATGTCCGGACAGGAGACCTCACATGTCCGGGTACCGACTCCACGACGCTGCCGCCCTGCTCGCGGCGCTCGTGGCCCCTTTCCTCGTGGCGCTCGCGCTCGTGCCCGTCCGTACGGATCTTTCGGCGACGAACGCGGCCCTGATCCTCGTCGTCGCGGTGGTTGCGGTCGCCGCCATCGGCACGCGGATCGCCGGAGTGGTGGCCGCGCTGTCGGCGGCCGTCTGGTTCGACTTCTTCCTGACCGAGCCCTACCAACGGTTTGCGATCACTGACCGCGAGGACGTCGAGACGGCGGTTCTCCTGCTCGTCGTCGGCCTGATCGTCTCGCAGCTGGCGGTACGTGCCCGCCGGCTCCAGAGGACCGTGGTCAGCGACGCGGCCCACATGACGAGCCTCCAGGGAACCGCCCGGCTGGCCGAGGACGGCCGCTCGCCGGAAGCGGTGGTCGAGTACGTGCGCAGGGAGCTCGTCGGGCTGCTGGAGCTGCGCGGCTGCCGCTTCGAGTACGGAACCCTGATGGGCAACCTGCCCCGTCTGGAACACGACGGCGGCGTGTGGCACGACCGTCCGGGCCGGGTGACGGAGTACGCCGACTGGCCGGACGGCGAGACCGAACTCCGGGTCGTCGGCGGCGGACACTACTACGGCCGCTTCCTGCTGGATCCCCACCCCGGGCCGCTGCCCCCCGAGCAGGACCGCTTCGTGGCCGTCGCGCTGGCCGCACAGGCCGGCGCCGCCCTGGACACCGCCGGCCTGTCCCACCAGGCCTGACCGGTCCCTTTCAGGCGCTTCCCGTAAGAGCGGCGTTAAAGGTTCCCTTGCCTCCGTATGGACCCCGTCAAGGTGTCTTAACGCCGGGATGAAGACACGGTTATCTCGTCATCGGCCATCTGGCCGATTCATTTCTTCCCTCTTCATCCAGGAGCTCACGGTGGCCGATCTGGCCTTCGTCGTCACCACGATCGCGGTGTTCGCGCTGGTGGCTCTCATCGCCCGGGGGGTGACCAAGCTGTGAACGCCGAAAACATCGTCGGCCTCGTCGTGGCCGTCGCCCTGCTCGGATACCTCGTCCTCGCCCTCGTCAAGCCGGAGAGGTTCTAGCCACCGATGAGTCCCGTTCTCGCTGGTGTGCTCCAGCTCCTCGCACTGATCGCCGCGCTCGCACTCGCCTACCGCCCCCTCGGCGACTACATGGCCAAGGTCTACTCCTCCGAGAAGCACTACCGCCCGGAGAAGTGGATCTACAAGGCGATCGGCGCCAATCCCTCGGCCGAGATGCGCTGGCCCGCCTACCTCCGCGGCGTCCTCGCCTTCTCCGCCGTGAGCGTGCTCTTCCTCTACGCCCTCCAGCGCGCCCAGGGCATCCTGCCCGGCTCGCTCGGGTTCTCCGCGATCGACCCGGACCAGGCCTTCAACACCGCCGCCTCCTTCGTCGCGAACACCAACTGGCAGTCGTACTACGGCGAGCAGGCCATGGGCCACGTCGTCCAGACCGGCGGCCTCGCGGTGCAGAACTTCGTCTCCGCCGCCGTCGGCATGGCCGTCGCCGTGGCCCTCGTACGGGGCTTCGCCCGCTCGCGCACCGGAGAACTCGGCAACTTCTGGGCCGACCTGGTCCGCGGCACCGTCCGCATCCTGCTGCCCATCGCCGTGATCGGCGCGATCGTCCTGGTCGCGTGCGGCGCCATCCAGAACTTCGCCGGCATCCACGAGGTCGGCCAGTTCCTCGGCGGCACGCAGCAGTGGAACGGCGGCGCGGTCGCCTCGCAGGAGGTCATCAAGGAGCTGGGCACCAACGGCGGCGGCTACTTCAACGCCAACTCCGCCCACCCCTTCGAGAACCCCACCCCGTTCTCGAACCTGTTCGAGATCTTCCTGATCCTCGTCATCCCGTTCGCGCTCACCCGCACCTTCGGCCGCATGGTCGGAAGCCTGCGCCAGGGCTACGCGATCCTCGCCACGATGGCCACGATCTGGATCGGCTTCACCGCCCTGATGATGTGGACCGAGTTCTCGCACCACGGCCCGGCCCTCCAGGCCGCAGGCGGGGCGATGGAGGGCAAGGAGACCCGCTTCGGCATCGGCGCGTCCGCGATCTTCTCGGTCGCCACCACGCTCACCTCGACCGGCGCGGTCAACTCCTTCCACTCCTCCTACACCGGTCTCGGCGGCGGCATCCAGCTGCTGGGCATGCAGCTCGGCGAGATCGCACCCGGCGGCGTCGGCTCCGGCCTCTACGGCATGCTCGTGATGGCGATCATCGCGGTGTTCATCGCCGGCCTGATGGTCGGCCGCACCCCCGAGTACCTGGGCAAGAAGATCGGCACCCGCCAGATCAAGTTCGCGGCCTGCTACATCCTCATCACCCCGGCCCTGGTGCTGTGCTTCACCGCCGCAGCGATGGCGCTGCCCACCCCGCCGCATTCGATGCTGAACTCCGGCGCGCACGGCTTCTCCGAGGTCCTCTACGCCTACACCTCCGGCGCCAACAACAACGGCTCCGCCTTCGCGGGCCTCAACGCCGACACCCAGTGGTACAACTCCACGATCGGCATCGCCATGCTGCTCGGCCGCTTCCTGCCCATGGTCTTCGTCCTCGCGCTGGCCGGATCCCTCGCCGAGCAGAAGCCCGTCCCCGAGACCGCGGGCACCCTCCGCACCGACAAGCCGCTCTACACCGGCCTGCTCGTCGGCACCATCCTCATCGTCACCGGACTGACCTACTTCCCCGCCCTCGCGCTGGGACCGCTCGCCGAAGGGCTCGCATCATGAGCACCGCCACTCCGACCCGTGCCCCGCACGAGGACCTGCCCACCGGCCACAAGCCGCCTGCCGGCCGTGTCGGCGGGGGCCTGTTCGACCCCAAGCAGCTGCTGAAGTCCTTCCCCGACGCGGTGAAGAAGCTCGACCCGCGTGTCATGATCAAGTCGCCCGTCATGTTCGTGGTCCTCGTCGGTTCGGTGGTCACGACCGTGCTGGCCATCAAGGACCCGACGGACTGGTTCGGCTGGGCCATCACGGCCTGGCTCTGGCTGACGACGATCTTCGCGAACCTGGCCGAGGCCGTGGCCGAGGGCCGCGGCAAGGCCCAGGCCGACACCCTGCGCAAGGCCAAGACCGACTCCGTCGCCCGCCGCCTGACCACAGATGGCAAGGGCGAGGAACAGGTCCCGGGCACCGAGCTGAAGATCGGCGACCTGGTCGTCTGCGAGGCCGGCGACATCATCCCCGGCGACGGAGACGTCGTCGAAGGCGTCGCCTCGGTCGACGAATCCGCCATCACCGGCGAATCCGCACCGGTGATCCGGGAGTCCGGCGGCGACCGTAGCGCGGTGACCGGCGGTACGAAGGTCCTTTCGGACCGGATCGTCGTCAAGATCACGACCAAGCCGGGCGAGACGTTCATCGACCGCATGATCGCCCTGGTCGAGGGCGCGGCCCGGCAGAAGACGCCCAACGAGATCGCGCTGAACATCCTGCTCGCGTCCCTCACGATCGTCTTCCTGCTGGCGGTCGTCACGCTCCAGCCGTTCGCGATCTACGCGGGTGCCGAGCAGTCGATGATCGTGCTGACGGCCCTGCTGGTGTGCCTGATCCCGACCACGATCGGCGCACTACTGTCGGCCATCGGCATCGCCGGCATGGACCGCCTCGTGCAGCGCAACGTCCTGGCCATGTCCGGCCGGGCCGTCGAAGCCGCGGGTGACGTCTCCACCCTCCTGCTCGACAAGACGGGCACCATTACCCTCGGCAACCGCCAGGCCTCCGAGTTCGTCCCGGTCAAGGGCACGACGGAAGCCGAGCTGGCGGACGCCGCCCAGCTGTCGTCCCTCGCGGACGAGACCCCCGAGGGCCGCTCCATCGTCGTCCTGGCGAAGGAGAAGTACGGGCTGCGCGAGCGCCACCAGGGCGAGCTCGACCAGGCCGAGTGGATCGCCTTCACCGCCCAGACGCGGATGTCGGGTGTGGACGTGGACGGCAGGAAGACCCGCAAGGGCGCCGCCGGATCGGTGATCACCTGGGTCAAGGAGCAAGGCGCCCAGGTCTCCGACGACGCCGACCTGCTGGCCAACCGCATCTCCGAGGCCGGAGGCACCCCGCTGCTGGTAGCCGTCAATGACGGGAAGGGTGCCCGCGTCCTCGGTGTCATCCACCTCAAGGACGTCGTCAAGGAGGGCATGCGCGAGCGGTTCGATGAGCTGCGCCGCATGGGCATCAAGACCGTCATGATCACCGGTGACAACCCGCTGACCGCCAAGGCCATCGCCGAAGAGGCTGGTGTCGACGACTTCCTCGCCGAGGCCACCCCCGAGGACAAGATGGCCCTCATCAAGCGCGAGCAGGCCGGCGGCAAGCTCGTCGCCATGACCGGCGACGGCACCAACGACGCCCCGGCACTGGCCCAGGCGGACGTCGGCGTGGCCATGAACACCGGTACCTCGGCCGCGAAGGAGGCCGGGAACATGGTGGACCTGGACTCCAACCCCACCAAGCTCATCGAGATCGTCGAGATCGGCAAGCAGCTCCTCATCACGCGGGGCGCGCTGACGACGTTCTCCATCGCCAACGACGTCGCGAAGTACTTCGCGATCATTCCGGCCATGTTCGCGGTGGTCTACCCGGGCCTGGACAAGCTCAACATCATGGGCCTGTCCTCCCCCGAGTCCGCGATCCTGTCCGCGGTCATTTTCAACGCGCTGATCATCATCGCGCTCGTCCCGCTCGCCCTGAAGGGCGTGCAGTACAAGCCGACCAGCGCCGACAAGATGCTCCGCCGCAACATCGGCATCTACGGACTCGGCGGCCTGATCGCCCCGTTCGTCGGCATCAAGCTCATCGACCTCCTCATCTCCCTCATCCCCGGAATCGGCTGATCGGCTATGAACAACTCTGTAGGCAACACAGCGCGGTTGATCGGGGCGGGCCTGCGAGCCCTGCTCGTCCTGACCGTGATCTGCGGGGTCATCTACCCGCTCGCCGTCACCGGCATCGCCCAGGCCCTCTTCAACGACAAGGCCAACGGCTCCGAGATCAAGGACAAGAGCGGCAACGTCGTCGGCTCCTCGCTCATCGGGCAGACCTACAACCTGCCCAAGCAGAACCCCGACGACGCCGAAGAGGCCGCCAAGCCGGACCTGAAGTGGTTCCAGCCGCGCCCCTCCAACGGCCTGGGCAGCAACAGCGTCAACACGCAGTACTCCCTGATCCTGTCCGGCGCCACCAACAAGGCCGCGGACAACCCCGACCTCGTCAAGCTCGTCACCGAAGCCAAGGACGCCGTGATCGCGGACAACTCCACGGCCACGTACGAGGTCAAGGCGCAGGACGTGCCGGCCGACGCCGTCACCTCCTCCGGCTCCGGACTCGACCCGAACATCTCCCCCGAGTACGCCAAGCTCCAGATCCACCGGGTCGCCGAGCAGAACAAGCTCGATGTCAAGCAGGTCGAGAAGCTCGTCGCCGACCACACCTCCGGCCGGACGCTCGGCTTCATGGGCGAACCCCGCGTGAACGTCCTCGAGCTCAACACCGCGCTCAAGGCACTGACCAAGAGCTGATGTTCCCCATCGCACGGATCGGGAGCCGGCAGGGCGCGGAATGCTCGCGCCCTGCCGGCTCCTTACCGTCTTGCTCTCAACGAAGGAAAGGCTGCACACCAATGACCCGGGTGCTGGTGGTGGAGGACGATCCCCAGCTCGTCCGCGCGCTGAAGATCAACCTCCAGGCGCGCAAATTCGAGGTCGAGGAGGCTCCCGACGGCGGCTCCGCACTGCGGCTCGCTGCCGCGCGCAAGCCTGATGTCATCGTCCTCGACCTCGGACTGCCCGACATGGACGGCGTCGACGTGATCAAGAGCGTTCGCGGCTGGAGCCGCGTGCCCATCCTGGTGCTGTCCGCCCGCCACACCTCGGAAGACAAGATCCGAGCCTTGGACGCGGGCGCCGATGACTACGTGACGAAACCCTTCAGCATGGACGAGCTCCTGGCGCGGCTGCGGGCAGCCGCCCGCAGACAGGAGCCGGCCGGCTCCTCGCAGGCCGACGAGGTGTCCGTGGTCACGACCGACGAGTTCACGGTCGACCTGGTCGCGAAGAAGGTGTACCGAGGCGAGCGCACGGTGCGGCTGACCCCGACCGAGTGGCACCTGCTGGAGATCCTGATCACCCACCCGGGCCGGCTGATCACCCAGAGTCGACTGCTGCTGGAGGTCTGGGGCCCGACCTACGGGGAGAACACCAACTACCTGCGCGTCTACATGGCCCAGCTCCGGCGCAAACTGGAACCGGACCCGTCGCACCCGCGCTACCTGATCACCGAACCCGGTATGGGCTACCGCTTCGAACTCTGATCACCCACCCGACCGTCCAACCGTCAACCAAGAAGAAGAGTCTGAAACATGGGACGCGGCAAGCTCCGCATCTACCTCGGTGCGGCACCAGGCGTCGGCAAGACGTACGCAATGCTCTCCGAGGCGCACCGCCGGGTCGAGCGGGGCACCGACTGCGTCGTCGGCTTCGTCGAGCACCACAGCCGGCCGCGGACCGAGGTGATGCTCCACGGCCTCGAACTCGTCGAGCGGCGCGAGATCGAGTACCGGGGCTCGGCCTTCACCGAGATGGACGTGGACGCGATCCTCGCGCGGCGCCCGGCCGTCGCCCTCGTCGACGAGCTCGCGCACACCAACGTGCCGGGCTCACGCAACGCCAAGCGCTGGCAGGACGTCGAGGAACTCCTCCAGGCCGGCATCGACGTCGTCTCGACCGTCAACATCCAGCACCTCGAATCCTTGGGCGATGTCGTGGAGACGATCACCGGGGTCCGGCAGCGCGAGACCGTCCCCGACGAGGTCGCGCGCCGAGCCGACCAGATCGAGCTGGTCGACATGTCCCCGCAGGCCCTGCGGCGACGCATGGCCCACGGCAACGTCTACAAGCCCGACAAGGTCGACGCAGCCCTGTCGAACTACTTCCGGCCGGGCAACCTCACCGCGCTGCGCGAGCTCGCGCTGCTGTGGGTGGCCGACCGGGTCGACGAGTACCTCCAGGAGTACCGGGGCGAGCACAACATCCGCTCGACCTGGCAGGCCCGCGAACGGATCGTGGTCGGCATCACCGGCGGCCCCGAGGGCCGTACGCTCATCCGCCGCGCCGCCCGCCTCGCCGAGAAGGGGGCAGGCGGCGAGGTCCTCGCCGTCTACATCGCCGCCAGCGACGGCCTCACCTCCGCCTCACCCAAGGAACTCGCCGTCCAGCGCACCCTGGTCGAGGACCTCGGCGGCACCTTCCACCACGTCATAGGCGACGACATCTCCGACTCCCTGCTGGAGTTCGCCCGCGGGTGCAATGCCACGCAGATCGTGCTGGGCGTCAGCCGTCGGCGCTCCTGGCAGTCGGTCTTCCGGCCCGGGGTCAGTGCCACCGTCGCCCGCGAGTCCGGCCCGGACCTCGACGTCCACATCGTCACCCACGACGAGGCGGCCAAGGGCCGCGGCCTTCCCGTCGCCCGTGGCGCGCGGCTCGGCCGGGCCCGCATCATCTGGGGCTGGCTCACCGGCATCGCCGGCCCCGCTCTGCTCTCCGTGCTGCTGAGCCAATTCGTTCCGGAGCTCGGGCTCGCGAACGACATGCTGCTCTTCCTCACGTTCACCGTGGCGGCGGCGCTGCTGGGCGGGCTGCTGCCCGCGCTCGCGTCGGCGGCGTTCGGATCCCTGCTGCTGAACTACTACTTCACCCCGCCGCTGCACGAGTTCACGATCTCGGACCCGAAGAACATCGTCGCCATCGCGATCTTCGTCGGCGTGGCCGTGTCGGTGGCCTCCGTGGTCGACCTCGCCGCGCGGCGCACCCACCAGGCCGCCCGCCTGCGCGCCGAATCCGAGATCCTCTCCTTCCTCGCCGGCAGCGTCCTGCGCGGCGAGAACTCCCTCGACGCCCTCCTGGAGCGGCTGCGCGAGACTTTCGCGATGCAGTCGGTGGTCCTCCTGGAGCGCACGAGCGACGTCGACCCCTGGACTACGGCGGCAGCCGTCGGCACCGGCACGGTCGCCCGCCCCGAGGAGGCCGACGTGGACCTGCCCATCGGCGACAACATGGCGCTCGCGCTGACCGGCCGGGTGCTGCCCGCCGAGGACCGCCGTGTCCTCGGCGCGTTCGCCGCTCAGGCAGCCGTCGTGCTCGATCGCCAGCGCCTCGTCGACGAGGCGGAGAAGTCACGTGAACTCGCCGAGGCCAACCGCATCCGTACGGCGCTGCTCGCAGCCGTAAGCCACGACCTGCGCACCCCGCTCGCCGGCATCAAGGCCTCCGTCACCTCCCTGCGCTCCGACGACGTCGAATGGTCCGAGGAGGACAAGGCCGACCTGCTCGAAGGCATCGAGGACGGCGCGGACCGCCTCGCCGCCCTGATCGGGAACCTGCTGGACATGTCCCGTCTCAACACCGGCACCGTCGTCCCGCTCATCCGTGAGACCGACCTCGACGAGGTCGTGCCGATGGCCCTGGGCGGCGTACCGGAGGACAGCGTCGAACTCGACATCCCCGAGACGCTCCCGATGATCGCCGTCGACCGCGGCCTGCTGGAACGGGCCGTGGCCAACATCGTCGAGAACGCCGTCAAATACAGCCCCCACGGGCAGCCCGTCATCGTCTCCGCGAGCGCCCTGGGAAGCCGCGTCGAGCTCCGGGTCGTCGACCGCGGACCCGGAGTTCCGGACGAAGCCAAGGACCGCATCTTCGAACCCTTCCAGCGCCACGGCGACGCCCCGCGCGGAGCCGGCGTCGGCCTCGGCCTCGCGGTCGCCCGCGGCTTCACCGAAGCCATCAGAGGCACCCTCACGGCCGAGGACACCCCGGGCGGCGGCCTCACCATGGTCATCACACTCCCGATAGCGGGCGACGGCCCTCCGGTGTCGCCGGAGCTTCCGACGTCTGCCGTCACATGACATCAAAGTGATCGGCACCACCACTCGGCCCGCCGAGTACGGGATGACGGCCGAAGCACGCGAGCCGTCCGGCCCCGGTATCCCCACACCGGAAAGCCGGACGGCTCATGTGTTGTGCGACGGGTGACCGGCACGCGGTCGCACAAGTCCGTACCCCCACGGTGGGACCATGCGCGGATTCGAGGGGTGTTCAGGTCACCGCCCGATGGCCGCATGCCGCCGGTCCGTCGTCCGGCTCCGTCGCCACACCAGTCTGCGCCCGGCCGATGGCTCCGGCACCACGCCTTGACGGGTTCCTTCCGCATGGAAGTCGATCTTTGACGCGGTCCTGATGGAGGGGCATCAGAAGGCCGTCAAGGAGCCCACCGGGCACTTGCCTCCGCATCCCCGATGCGCTGGGATGGCGCCATGAACAGCGGTCCGCGCTACGAAGATCGGCCACCGAATCAGGTGCTGCCGACGGCGCCCGCTGTCCGCCCGGCCCTCTGACTTCGGCCGCGCGTCCTCCCGCGTACCTGCCACCAGCCCCTGAAGGGCGCTGCCCGCGGCTCCGTGCGCATCCTCACCTCCACCGCATGACCTGAGCTCACGCCCCTGCCCCGCGCCGGGACGCCGGGCACGTCAGCCATGCCTGTTTTCAGGAATCCGCCATGTCTTCATCTCTGTCCGGCCGCACCGTCCTCGTCACCGGAGCCACCTCCGGCATCGGCTACGAGACCGCGCGCCAGCTCGCCGAGCACGGCGCCACCGTCCTCCTGCACGGCCGTACGCCCGAGGAGGCCCAGGCCGCCACCGACCGGCTCATCGCCACCACAGGTCTGGCCGGCGCCCGTCTCCGACCGATCGCCGCCGACTTCGTCCACCTGGAGCAGGTCGAGAGCCTGGCCCACACCGTCGTCCGCGACCACCCTCGCCTGGACGTACTCGTCAACAACGCGGCCATCGCGGCGCCTGAACGCCACACCCTGACAGCCGACGGCAACGAGATCTCCTTCCAGGTCAACTTCCTGGCCCACTACCTCCTCACCAACCTCCTGGAGCCCGCCCTCACCAGCGACCTCGGCGGGCGCGTCGTCAACGTCTCCTCCGCGCTCCACCGCTCCGGCGCCATCCAGTGGAACGACCCGCAGCGCGTGCGACGCTACTCCCGCCTCGCCGCGTACGCCCAGTCCCAGCTCGCGCTGACCGTCTTCGCCGCCGATCCGCGCGTTACCGCCGTCTCCGTCGACCCCGGCGTGTGCGAGACCGGCCTCCTCCCGCTGTACGGGCACGAGGGTGCCCCCGCAGCGGAGGGCGCGCAGCACGTCGTACGGCTCTGCGACCCGGCCACCGAGATCGTCAACGGCGCCTACTACGACCGCTCCGAGCGCGTCGCCCCGGCTCCCGCCGCCACCGAGGACCGCACCGTCAAGCGCCTCAACAAACTCGCCGACCTCCTCGTCGGCCACACCGCCTGAAGGGATCCACTGACATGTCCAAGCGCGCACGCAAGAAGAGGGCCCGCCGCAAGAAGGGCTCCAACCACGGCAGCAAGCCCAACTGCTAGCCGTCAGCCCACCCCCTGGGGCGGCCCTCCGAGGGGCCGCCCCAGTTGCTTGCCCGGACCCTGGCATCCCGCGGGATGACGGGCGTGGCGGTAGCCGGGCGCGCCACTACGTCACACGGGGTCGGATGCTCCATCCCCCTGCCCCTCGGCCGGCGCCTTCAGCAGTCGGTCCAACTCGTTCCCGGCTTCGTCATACCCGGCATCGGAGATCCGTTGCAGGCTGCGTAGATCGCCGGTCGCGACCGCGCGTCGAGCGAGCAGGAACCCGGCGTGCATGCAGCCCTCGTCCAACAGCTCGCTCAGCTCCTCGAGGTCGTCCGCCGCGTCGGCGATATCGGCCAGCCGGTCCAGAGCGGTCTCGTTGCCCTCATCGGCCAGATCTCGCAGGGTCTCCCTGTCGAAATTCATATTCGTCATGACGCCATGCTGCAGCCCTGCCCCAGGGGAAGGGTCAAGTGCGACGATAGCCAGGTGATCACCATCGGACAGCTGGCCGGGTACGTGGGGGTGTCCGTCAAAACCATCCGTGTCTATCACGACAAGGGTCTGCTCCCCGAGCCCGAGCGCGATGGTTCCGGCTATCGGCGCTACGGTGCGGACGACGTCATCGACCTGATCAAGATCCGGACGCTCGCCGAAGCCGGCGTCCCGCTGGCCCGGATCCGGGCCCTGCGGTCAGCAAGCAGCGAGGAGCTCCAGCAGGCACTGCACGAGATCGACGGCGAGCTCACCGTCCGCATCCGCGGTCTTCGGGCGACGCAAGAGCGTCTGCGCCGGCTCGCCGCCGGGGATCTTGCGCCGCTGCCCGACGAGGTGGGCGCGCATCTGGAGCGCTTGGCCGACTGGGGTTTCACCCCTCGATGGGTGACCCTGCAGCGCGATCTGTGGATCCTCGTGTTCGCCACTCACCCTGACCGCGCGTTCACTCTGTTTCACGACCAAGCCGAGACCCTCGCCGATCCGGCCCTACGGCAGCTCCACCTCGACTACGACCACGCGCACGACCTCGACGCCGACGACCCCCGGATCGATGATCTCGCCCGCCGGATCGCCGGGGCGACGCGGAGACGCTACGGCCCGGACGAACTACCCGGGCTGGATATGGCATCCGAGGTCCCCGCCCTCATTCAGGGCTCGGTCAACGCTTCGTCCCCGGCATGGCAGCGACTCGACACCCTCATTCGCGCTCAACTGGGCGTATGACGCGACGCGCCCGGAAAGGCTCGACACGACTCGCCAGGGACGTCGACGGCATTCACATGGGGGACCCGGAATGGACGCGGCCTTGACACGCCACCGTCCGCTTCGCCCCCTTCACACCTCGAAGCGGTAGCCCATGCCGGGGGCGGTGATCAGATGGCGTGGACGCGAAGGGTCGGCTTCCAGCTTCCGCCGGAGGTGAGCCATGTACACCCGTAGGTAGTTGGTCTGCGTACCGTAGGAGGAGCCCCACACCTCCTGGAGCAGACTCCGTTGGCTCACGAGCCGGCCCCGGTTGCGGATGAGGACCTCCAGCAGGTGCCATTCAGTCGGGGTGAGCCTGATGCTCCTCCCTCTGCGCCTGGCCTTCTTCGCGAGCAGGTCGACGGTGAACTCCTCCGTCTCGATGACCTCTCCGTCCTTGGCATCCGAGCCTTGTGTCAGCGTGCGGCGAGCGACCGCCTTCAGCCGGGCCAACAGTTCGTCCATGCTGAAGGGCTTGGTGATGTAATCGTCGGCCCCGGCGTCCAGGGCTTCGATCTTCTCCTTGGAGCCATGCCGGGCAGAGACCACCACGACGGGTACCTGCGACCACACGCGCAGCCGCCTGATCACCTCGATCCCGTCCATGTCCGGCAGCCCAAGGTCCAGCAGGACCACGTCCGGGCGGCAGCCCGCCACGGCATCCAGGGCCGTGCCCCCGTCCTGCGCGCAGTCGACGTCATACTTCCGCGCCTTCAAGTTGATCACCAGCAACCGCGCAAGCTGCGGTTCGTCGTCCACGACCAGCACCCGGGTCATCGGCGCGCCGCCTTCCTGTCGTATGTCCTGTGAGTTCCGCGCCGGCCAGTCGGCCTTCCGGCCGACGGCGACGGCCGTCCGCAGGCCCCCTGGCGTTCAGTCTGCGATCGCCACCGGGAGCCGATGCGCCACGTTGACGACCCTCTTACGGCGAGCCGGTACTTGTTGACGCGCCGATGATGTCTTGCATGGGCGGTATCAGAGCTGCGTCAAGGACGCGTAGACCGTCTTGAGCCCTGCCTCGGGCGGCTGTTGGATGACTGATGTGAACAGCGGTCTGCGCCATGACGACCGGCCACCGCATACGGTGCACCCGGCCTCGCACGCTGCTCACCCGCCGGTGCGCTGACGCACCGCCCGATCCGCGGCCGCCCGCCCCCGCCCGTAAAGCGGGCGGCCGCTTCCGCTCCGCTCCCCGCTGTCTCGGTCAGCCACGACAGCCGCGAAACCGCACTGCGGCCCAGTCGTACGCCGGCCGGGCGCGTGGCCCCAGCCGTCTGCGCCGCCGAAGAGCGCACGGTCAGGCGCCTGAGCAAACTCGTCGGCCACCACATCTGAAGGGCGAGCCACAGGCAGGAACGGTGCGTCTTCCTGCCTTGGAACGCACCGCTCCCACGGCCCGAGAATCCGTTCACCACCTGGAGGCTATTCGTGATCGAGATCGGCCCGCAGCAGCTCCCCGCCCTGAGCCGTTGGTTTCCCCGCGGTTCCCCCGGTCCCGGCGCCCTCGCCGAGCACGTACTGAACACGGGCACCGGCCGCTGGTGGGCCGACCGCCCCGACCGGCCCCGGGTCCTCGCCGTCACCTGCGCGGACCACGTACTGCTGCGCGGCGACCCCGGCGAGCTTGCGCCCGACGCCCTGGCCCGGTTCGCGGACCAGTACGTCGAAACGCCGGCACGGTTCTGGCCGGCCCTCGGCTCCGCCTTCGAACGCGTCGTCCCCTGGGAACGGATGATGTACGTCCACCAGCCCCAGGCACCTGTGTCCCTCCCCCGGACGCCGCGCGGCGTGACAGTGCGGCGGCTGACACCCGCGGACGGACCGGCACTGGCCGACCTGCACTCCGAGAACGCGTGGCTCCATGCCAGTTGGGGCGGACCCGCCGGGCTCGCGGCCTCCGGTCACGGCTGGGCCGCTCTGGCCAAGGGCCGGGTCCTCTCCGTCGCCTGCACCTACTTCCTCGGCAGCGCGTACGAGGACATCGCGGTCGTCACCGTGCCCGATCGCCGCCGCGAACGCCTGGCACTGGCCTGTGTCGCCGGGCTGAAGGCCGACATCCAGGCACGCGGACACACCGCCAGCTGGTGCTGCTCACGCGACAACCGGCCCAGCCGGCTGCTGGCCTGGACAGCCGGTTTCCGGTTGACCCGTGAATACGTCCACCACGCCACCGGCCGGGCCCTGGCCCGCGATGTCCCGGCGACCTCGGTTCCGGCATGAGCCAGGTGTCATCGCCGAGGGCCCACCGGACCCGTCGCATGCGGGGTACTCAGCGGCCCTCCCCGGCGCCACGCTCGACATCGTCCGGCCTGAGATTGGACGACCGCCGACTCATCTCGCCAGGTCCAACCGTGTCTCCTCCAGGTCCAGGGAGCGCTGCAGGCTCCGGCGGGTGGTGTCGCTGATGTGGTGCTCTTCGTAGAGCCGCTGGAGTTCGGCCGCCTCGACGCAGATGAGGTCGCGGCGCAGCAGGCGGTAGACGTGGTCCGCGGACCCGGCCGGGTCGGCTTCCTCCAGACGGTCGCGGGCATGTTCGAGGCGGGCCTGCAGACTGCGCCGCAGCCGGTCCGCCACGACGTCCGGCACCGCTTCAAGGTCGGACATCTCGTCCAGTCGCCGGATACCGGCGGCCGCGAGGGCACACCGGGCGGAGGCCTCCTCGCGTTCGGTGTGGTCCGGTTCAAGGGCGATGCCGGAGCGGCGTACCACACCCGCCAGCGTGAAGCCTTGGGCGACGAGGGTGACCACCACTACTGATGTCGTCAGTACGAGTACGAGTGGCCGCTGCTCCAGGAGGCTTCCGTCGTCCGCGGCGACCGGGATGGACAGGGCGGCGGCCAGGGGGACCACACCGCGTGTGCCCGCCCACGTCAGCACGGCCGGGATGCGCCAGGACCGGCGTGCGCCCGCATTGCGCTGGACGACGGCCGAGAGCGGCAGAACCCAGAGCAGGCGCACGGTGATCAGGGTCGCGGCGACCGCCAGAACGTACAGCGGCCAGGGTCCGTCGGCGGCGGTCAGTGCGGCGATCTGTCCGGGCAGCGTGAGCCCGATCAGGCTGAAGACGACGCTCTCCAACAGGAAGACCACGGTGCCGTTGACGGCGTGGAGCTGTATCCGTATGCGTGCGTTGGTCAAGCGGTCGGCCCGGCCTCCGAGCACGACGCCCGCCACGACGACGGAGGTGACTCCCGACGCGTGCACCGCCTCCGCCAGCACGTACGCGGCGTACGGGGTCACCAGGGCGATGACGGTCTCCAGCACGGGGTCCTCGGTCCTGCGGCGGATCAGCGCCACCACGCCCGCGACGGAGCCTCCGATGAGGGTGCCGCCCCCGGCGAGCAGTGCGAATTCGCTTCCCGCCGCTTGCCAGGACACCCCGGCGGAGGCTGCGGCGACGACGACCGCCACGCGGAAGAGCACGAGCGAAGTGGCGTCGTTGAAGAGGCTTTCGGCCTGCACGAGGACTTGAACGCGAGGCGGCAGGGCGAGCCGTCGGCCGAGCGCGGTCACCGCCACCGGGTCCGTACTCGCGAGGATGGCTCCCAGGACCAGGGCCATCTGCCATGTCAGCGGGGTGACCAACGATGCGACCACCCCCACCGCAGCCGCCGAGGCCAGGACCAGGCCGACGGCAAGTACGCTGACCGGCTTCCACACCAGGCGCAGTTCGCGCCACGACAGTTCCTCCGCGCTGGCATACAGCAGGGGTGGCAATACGACGAGCCCGATGACTTCGGGGCTGACCCGGATCTCCGGAGTGCCGGGCACCAGCGCGACGACGAGGCCGGCGACGACGAGCAGTGAGGGCGCCGGGATGCGCCAGCGGCGGGCACCCGTGGCCACGAGCGTGGCCAGAACCACGAGGAACAAGACCGTACCGACGCTGCGCATTCCGCCCCCACCCGAGTCGACGCGGACCATGCGGTCACACGACGCCGACCAGGCTTCCCGGCACACCACCTTCACCCTATCGATGCAACGGCCGTCAATGCACCGTCAAAGTCCCACCCCGGAGCCGTTAGGAGTGCATCAGGGGCGTTTCCACCACGGCTTCGCTGCTGTTCGCTGGTGAGGTTGGAGACGCGCGGAGGAGTCGGGTGCGGTTGAGCACGGAGAACATTGTCGGCATCATCATTGCGGTCTGCTTGATCGGTTACCTGATCCTGGCGTACCTCTTCCCCGAGAAGTTCTGAACGTGACGACCACGGATGAGACAGGGCTGCAACCGGTGACCGAGCCGGTCCTGCGGCCCGGGAGGCTCAAGGTCTTCCTGGGCGCGGCTCCCGGCGTCGGCAAGACCTACCGGATGCTCGACGAGGCGCACCGCCGGGCCGCCCGTGGCGCGGACGTGGTGGCCGGTTTCGTGGAGTGCCACCGGCGTCGGCACACCGAGGCGAAGCTCCACGGCCTGGAGGTCCTCCCCCTGGCCGAGCACGACTACCGGGGCGGCACGTACGGAGAGTTGGACCGCGAGGCACTGTTGTCCAGGCGTCCGCAGCTGGTGCTGATCGACGAACTCGCCCACACCAACGTCCCGGGCGGCAGCCTGCACCTGAAGCGCTGGCAGGACGTCGAGGACATCCTGGCCGCGGGGATCGACGTCGTCACCACGCTCAACATCCAGCATCTGGAGTCGCTGAGCGACGTCGTCGGGAAGATCACCGGAGTGCCGCAGCGCGAGACGGTGCCCGATGAGTTCGTGCGCCGCGCTGACGAGATCGAGCTGGTCGACATACCCCCCGAGGGACTTCGGCGCCGAATGGCGCACGGCAACATCTACCCCCCGGAACGGATCGACGCCTCCCTCGCCAACTACTTCCGTCCCGGCAATCTCATCGCGTTGCGGGAACTGGCGCTGCTGTGGCTGGCCGGGCAGGTGGACGAGGCCCTCCACAAATACCGCATCGAGCACGGCATCGGGGATGTCTGGGAGACCCGGGAGCGGGTGGTGGTGGCGCTCACGGGCGGCCCCGAGGGCGAGACCCTGATCCGCCGCGCCGCCCGCATCGCCGGCAGGTCCGCCGGCGGCGAGCTGCTCGCCGTGCACATCGCGCGCAGCGACGGTCTCGCCGCCGGGGTGTCACACGCGGCGCTCGCCGCGCAGCGGGCCCTCGTCGAGGACTTGGGCGGCAGTTACCACTCCGTCGTCGGCGACGAAATCCCCACTGCGCTGGTGGACTTCGCCACAGCGGAGAACGCGACGCAGCTGGTCCTCGGTACGAGTCGGCGCCGCAGGCTGGAACGTTTCCTCACCGGCCGGGGAATCGGCGAGACCGTGGTGGCGCTGTCCGAGGACATCGACGTCCACATGGTCACGCACGAGCGGGCGGGACACGGCCGGCTGCTGCCGTCCCGCCGCCGCACCCTCCCCACCTCCCGGCTCATCGCCGGGCCCGTGGCCGGCGTGGTGCTCCCGGTGCTGCTCACCCTCGCCCTCGACCGGATACGCGGCACGTTCAACCTCACCAGCGAAGCACTGCTCTTCCTGGTGACCGTGGTCGGAGTGGCCTGCATCGGCGGAGTGGCCTCCGCCCTCATCGCGGCGCTGACCGCCGCGCTGCTCCTCAACTACTGGTTCATGCCGCCCATAGGCGAGTTCACCATGAGCGACCCGGACAGCGTGCTGGCGCTGGTGGTGTTCGCCGTCGTCGCCGCCACCGTGGCCGCCGCGGCGGACCGGTCCCTGCGGCTGTCCCGCCGCGCCGCCCGGGCCACTGCCGAGGCGGAGACCATGTCCGCACTGGCCGGCAGCATCGTCCGCGGTGACCAGGCGATACCGGCGCTGCTGGAACGCACCCGGGAGACCTTCGGCATGGACACCGTCGATCTGACGTCGGAGCCCCCGGGGACGGGAGCGGCAACGGACGGTGGACGTCGCACGCGGACGGAGGCTGACCCCGCCTTGGTGGTCGCGGCCGGATCCGGGGCCTTCCTCGTCCTGCGCGGGCGTGCGCTGCCGTCCTCCGAACGTCGCGTCCTGGCCGCCTTCGCCGCGCACGTCGGCGCCGCGGTCGAGCGGGCCCGCCTGGCCGAGGCAGTTGCCGAAGTCGAACCCATCAAGGCCGCCGACCGCCTGCGCACCGCCCTGCTCCGCGCCGTCAGCCACGACCTGCGGACCCCCTTGGCGGGGGCGCTGGCCTCGGTCAGCTCGCTGCGCGCTCCGGACGTCGACTTCTCCGAGGAGGACCGGGCGGAGCTGCTCGAATCCGCCGAGACGTCCCTGAACCGGCTGAACCGCCTGGTGGAGAACCTGCTCGACCTCAGCCGCCTGCAAGCCGGCGCCCTCACCCTCGAACTGCGGGCCACCGCACTGGAGGAAGTCCTGCCGGCCGCCCTGGAGTCGCTGGAGCTGCCGTCCACCGGCGGCACAGTCGTAGACGTACAGAATCTGGAGGCGGTACCGGCGCTGCGGGTCGATCCGCCTCTGCTCGAACGCGTGCTGGCGAACCTGGTCGGCAACGCTGTCCGCCATGCCCCTGCCGACCGACCGGTGCTGGTGACGGCCAGCGCCCTGGCCGACCGGGTCGAGGTCAGGATCGCCGACCGGGGCCCCGGGATCGCAGCCGTGGACCGCGAGCGAGCCTTCGAGGCCTTCCAGCGGCTCGGCGACCGGGACAACACCGCGGGCCTCGGCCTGGGCCTGGCCCTGGCCAGAGGACTCACCGAGGCGATGGACGGCACGCTCACACCCGAGGACACCCCCGGCGGAGGCCTGACCATGGTCCTGTCCCTGCCCGTCGCCACCGATGCGGCCGCAGGGCGGCCCTGACCGACATGTCCTCCTCACCTCCACACGAACCGGCCGGCATCCCGCTGAGGCAATGCGGGACACCGAGAACCTTCTACTGAGGACACCACCTGTGCAACGCGACAACGAACCGGTCTTCAGACGGAGCAAGTGGGGTACGAACCGCTACTACTACAACCCCCGCAACCCCGTCGGGCTCGCCCTCATCGTCATCACCCTGCTTTTCGTCGGGACGATGATGATTCTCATGGCGAACCGGGCCGGCCCGTTCAAGCCCGCGCCCGCCCCCGCGCCGCTGAGCCCGCCGCCGTACGACTACTCGCGGCCGTCACCCTGGGCCAGCCCATCGGGCCCGTGAAGTCGATGGGCTCCCACCCGGCGGGAACCCATCAAGATGACGTAGCGCTCACATCAGCGGTGCGTCAAGGTCCGACCACAAGGCTTCTACCAGCCCTAACGTCGCTCTCATGGGACAACGCTTCGCACATGCCGCGCCCGACGCACACGGCGCCGAGGCGCAGCCTCCTGGACCCTGCGCACACGACATCCACTGGGCCGGCGAAATGCGCTCGGCGATCGGTGTCGCGTCCGTTCTGTTCACTGCCCTGTTCGCCGTGGATGCCGGTTCGGGCAGGCTCGATGTGACGCGCGGTCTCCTCTGGGCCGGCTTGGCCTGCCTTCTCTTCGCAATCCTGCTGCCGCACCGAGTCTCCGTACGCCCGGGACTGTTGAGCGCCCGAGGGTTGCTGACGACGCACACGGTCCGTACCGACTCCCTCGTCTCGGTCCATTGGTCCGACGGCGTGGCCCAGCGGATGACCCTCCGGGATTCGCAGGGAAGCCGGGTCGAGATCGACCCGACGGTCCTGGCCCGCAATCCGGCGATGTGGCGCCTTCTCGATGCGGACTGCCGCTCATCGATCCGGCAAGGCACCCTGCGACGCGGCACGACCGCCATGCGACAGCTGGCGCAGCGCATCGACCACGAGACGGCCCACGCGGTCTTCAAGGTCTCCGGCCTGCACTGACCCACTCCGCCGTGGCCAGGCCGGTCACTGATCTCGCCCGGGTGCTGCCACTGGATGCATGAGCGTCACTGCGAACCCGGGCTCGACGGCGGTGGGAGCCAGGCTGCCGCCGATGGTTTCCGTGAGGTCGCGCGCCATCCGCTGGGTCCGCGGGCCGCTACGCGTTGGCGCAGCTGAATTTGGCTGCGGCCGCCTTGGTGAAGGCGGTGAACAGGTCCTGGGGATCGGGTGCGCCGGCGCCGAGGGATTCGGTGTATCGGGAGCCGGTCTCCATGGCGAAGTACGTGGGCTTGCCTGAACAGTCGGAGAGGGTGTGGGTGGCGTCGAAGCCCTGCCCGTTGAACCCCTTGGACTTGCGTATGGCTGAGATGACGGCGGGGTCCCGGGTCGCGGAGAAGGTGGCGTAGGCCTGCTTCGGGCCCTCCGCTGTTGCGGTTCCGCAGCTCCAGGTGGCACCGGAGTCCTGGACGGTTTCCCTCGCAACCGCTGGGAGTGTGAAGCCGGGCAGGGCGCACACGCTGCCCGCGGTGGCCGGGCGCTGCGCCGCCGGCGGGGCGATGCGGTCAGGGGCCGACAGCGGGGCGGGCGGGGTGCAGCCGGCCCGGGTGCTGATCCGGTTCGCGGTGCTGGTGAGCAGGCCGACCAGCTTCTCGGAGTTCGCCGTCTCCTCAGTGTTTCCCCACACCAGACCCGCCTCGTCGGCCGTACAGCCGGCCGGGAGCTGGACCCAGGCGCGGCCGGGGGCGACGCCTCCGCCCGGGAAGAACGACGCCGTCGAGGCGTCGGGCCAGTTGCCGCCGGTGAAGGCGAAGTCACCGCGTTCGCTCGTTCCACGGACGAAGAGCCTCTGCCTGCCGGATCCCGGCTGCGCGGCCGCGCTGCGCTCGATGACGCAGTCGAACCGGGTCCTGCCGTCGTCCGCCCCGCTCAGCGCCCCCGGACGGCTGGTGATCCTGCCCGCGCCGGTGAGTACGGCCTCGGCGTCGTGGGCCGACACCACACCCCCGCAGAGGGCGGAGTCGCCGAACGTGTTGGTGTTCAGCCACAGGTGCAGACCGCCCAGCAGGGCCACGGTTGCGACGGCTGCGGCGACGACGGCCGTCTTGCGCGGAGATCGGACTGTCCGCTGCGGGGATGTGGTCACGGCGCTCTACTTCCTTGTGCGGAGGGCGGAGTAGGCGTCCTCGCGTCCGGTGATGTAACTCTGCTTGGCCTCGCCCTTGGCGTGTTCGTGGGCCACGGATCCGTTGGCTCCCTGCCCCGTCGCAAAAGAGTCGATCAAGGAGTTCGTCGCGCCCACGCCGGCTGCGGCGTCCTGGCTCTCCTTCTTGAGCGCCATGGCCTCGTGCTCCGCCGCGACGTCCTTCGACCATTCGTAGGTGGCGGCATCGATCAAGCGCTGTGCCGGGTCGCCGATGATCGGGAACTGAGTGATGAGCCCGCCGAAGCCGTGGTAGCCGTACCGGGCGGCGTCGTTCATGGTGCCGATCTTGGTGTCGCGGTCGTCGAGGGTGATGTCGGAGCCGATCGCGTTCATCGCTCCGAAGACCTCACCGACGTGGCGGGCGCGGTTGTCCCAGTCGCCGACGACGTTGCCGACCTCGCCCGGTCCGGCGGGCTTCGCGTGGGTGAGGTACTCGGCGGAGTAGCGGCGCTCCGATTCGTACATCACGTCGTAGGCGGTGATCGGCTGGCCGGTGGGTCCCGTTCCGACCTCGCCGTCGGCGACACCGCGCATGACCCGCAGCAGGCTGTGCTTGCCGTTGGTGATGCTGGAGTCCTCACCGTGGGCGGTGATGCCGTCCTGGCCGATGGGGCTGCCGGGCGAGGTGCCGCTCAGGATGGCGTGGGTGTCGGCGGTGTAGTCGGCCAGGGCCCGGCCCAGGGGGGCCTTGAGGTTGTCCGCGTTCGTGTCGCCCTTGCCGTCGGCGTCCAGGACGGAGATGGTCTGCTGCATGACGCGGGCCTCGGCCTCGGAGTGGTGGCCGTAGTGTGCGGACGCCGCGCCCGGTTCCCTGCCCGTGGTGGAGGCTTCCAGTGCCAGGCCGAGCCCGGTGCGGGCGTCCTTGCCCTCGGACTCGAGGTCTCGGCTGGTCTCGAAGTTGCCCTGCCAGACGGGGGTGTCGTCGAACTTCCAGTCCCGGTCCTTGAGCAGGTATCGGAGGTTGTCGTTCCTTCCGTCGGGGCCGGGGTCGAAGTAGGAGGTGGAGGCTTCGGGGTTCTTCGACATGATGCCGAGGACTCCGTCGAGGGGGTCGTGGGCGAACCAGCCCTTGTTGTTCCCGCTGAAGTCGCCGTTGAGGTCCCAGACGTCGGGGTCACCCCCCTGCTTCTTGTCCTCGGCCCGGCGGATGTCCGAGGCCAGGTCGTGGAGGAACGGGGAGGAGTAGCCGTCCCCGTTCCGCATGAGGGTGACCAGGCTCTGGTAGCCGCGGACCTTCTGACCGTGGTCCCGGCTGATGGCGTTGGGCGAGTCGCCGATCTGCCTGAGGTCGTAGCTCTCCAGCCCGGCCTTGTCCAACTGCGTGCGGAAGTTCTTGTAGAAGTCGGACTTCGGGTCCTGCATCGCGTTCGACAGCGAGTTGGCCAAGCCCTTCTGCAGGTCCAGGTAGCGCTGCTTGTTGCCCTTGTCGTCGCCGTACGCGTGGTCGTTGAGCTTGTTGGTGAACGTGAGCGTGTTCTGCGCGCCCATCCCGTTCAGGAAGGTCTGGGTGAACTCCGGCCGTGAGGCGTTGTCGCGGAAGGAACGACTCAGCTCCGCATAGTCGGCTTCCGAGACCTTCTCACCGCTGTTGATACGGGTGGCGATGTCCTCGGCGTTGCGGGCCTCGTAGACCTCGATGTCGCCCTGCGCTCCGGCGTTGAAGCCGTCGAGGGTCTCGTCGTCTCCCTTGCCCAGGGCGTCCTTATTGCTGTCCACGACCACCGCATCCAGGGCGATCTTCACACCCTGGTCGGCTTCGGAGACCGCCTTCACACAGTCGTCGATGTGCTGCTGCCACTTGGCCACGGCAGTATGGATGGTGGTCTCACCATCCGGGTCGTGGTGGATCGCGCTGCGTTCCTGTGCGGTGAGCTTCGCGTAGTCGTAGGCGACGTTCCCCTGCTCCGAGACGGTCATGCCGGCCTTTATCGCATCGTCTCGTGCACTCTCGACCCTCTTCTTGAGGTCGGTGAACTGGCCGTGCGCGTCGCGCAGCAGGCCGGCGACCGCCTTGGCCTGGATCTGGGCAGCGGAGTACTCGTAGCGGGTGGCCGCGAAGCTCGTATGGGCCACACCGACACTGATACCGGTCCAGCTCTCGCCCATGGTGATCTTCTGGACGCTGTCGCCGTAGCGGGTCTCGACCTTCTTCAGTTCACCGGCCATCGAATCCCACTTGCCTGCCGCCGTCGTCAGTAGGCCGAGGTCCGTGGTCATGACTTCGTGGTACGTCAGCACCGCTTCCCCCTAGAGCCCGTTGAGCTTCGACCGGGCGCCGATCGGTCGGAACTGGTCACCCAGGCCGATGTCGTTGCGCACGAACAGACCCGAGGCGCCCCGCAGGGCGCTCTTCTCGGACCCGAGGCGGCCCATCAGTACCTTGGCCTGCTTGTCCCAGGTGTCCGCGACCTTCTTCAGGCCGGGGGCGGTGTCCCAGTCCTCGAAGCCCTTCACCGCGGCGTTGGTCGCCTCGTCCGCATGCTCCGTGGCCGTCTTGGTGTTCGGCTGCAGCTCGGTCTCGATCGTGTTCGCCGCCGCCGTCTTCTCGGCCGGGGTGGACCCGAAGGTCCCCGATCCCCCCGGCGCCAGTGGTCCTGCCGACGCACCTGTGCCGTTCAACCGCATGTCCACTTGCCGACCGTCAGCGTGGTCGCGTAACGCGCCCCACTCGCTGTCGAACTCCCCCGACATGTCCTGTGCCCTCCCCTTGAACTTCTCGTGATCATAGACATGGCAACTGCACATAAATCGAGCAAGCTCACCTCCTTGACGCCCTTCTTACGGCGCCCTGATCCGCGACTGTCGGCCTCAGCCGGCCAGGTCGAGGCGCGCCGCCTCCAGACCCAGGGAGCACTGGAGCCTTCAGCGGGGCTGCCCTAGAGGGGCCGGACGGCCCTGGTTGAGGGCGAGCCAGACCGTGCTCTGTGAATGACACCCAGTCCTTACGCTCTCCCTCCGGCCATCACAAGGCGACCCGCCTCGACAACCTGCAGGGAAGCCGCACCGAGGTCCGCATGGGCTACGAGGACGTCGCGGCAGCGATCATGGCACCGCGCTCCGGGAAGACCACCTCGCTGGCCATCCCCTCCATTCTGGCCGCGCCCGGCGCCGTACTCCTGACCAGCAACAAAGCCGCCGGTGACGCCTATACAACCTGCTTCGACGCCAGCAGTGATGAACGAGGGGGAAAGGCCTACGAGAACGCCATCAGGGCCGCGACGTCTTCCGGCCGTCCACGACGATGGACCCACTGGCGCGTGATCTGGTCCTCCGGCCGCCCACTTCCAACGATCAGCGACGGCAGTGAGGTTGATGCACCTTGTGTTGACGGACGGATCGTTCCAGTAGGCCTCCTTCTGCTACGGTCATCTGTTCGCCAAGGAGGTCGTGATGCCTGGTTCCCTGCCCGTTGCTGCCCAGGTGGATCTGCGCCGTCAGCCGGTGGAAGATGTGCTGGAGCGCGCGGAAGCGGCTCTGCGTGTGAAATTGGATCGGCAGACTCTGGTACGCAAGCGCCGTTCCTTGGGCGGTCGTACGGAGCGGGGTACATGGGTGCGCATCGAGCGGCGGGGGTTCGAGCGGATCGGCGCGCAGGGCTGGAACGGGACCGAGGCCGCCGCGGTGCTGCAAGGGATCGCGATGCCTGAGTGGTACCAGGGCGTGGCGTGGCGTGGCGCGAGCCGGGCGAGCCGGTGATGTGGCGCGCAGATGAGCTGGAGCTGATTGCGTCGCCGCCTGTCGGCAAGGGTGCCCTGGTGCTCGCAGACCCGGGCCTGCCGGATGCGTGGTGGGAAGCGCTGACCTCCTCGCTGGACGCCCTGGCCGCACAGCAGACACCGCGGATCGCGACACCGGACACAGTGACGATCACGCAAGAGGAGGTGACGCAGACCCTCGGGGAGGTCTTCCCCGGCATCGCCGATACGCAGATCGAGCAGTGGGCGCCGGCTCATGCGGATCTGACCTGGGCCAACGTGATGGGCCCGGAGTTCTCCATCATTGACTGGGAGGACTGGGGCATGGCGCCCCGGGGCTTGAACGCCGCAACCCTGTGGGGCAACGCGCTGGCCGTCCCGGCGCTCGCGGACCGCGTCCACCAAGAGCGGCGGGTGGACTTGGAGAGCAGGGATGGGCGGCTGATGTCCCTGTTCTTCCTGTCGAAGATCGTCGGGGCGCACGCGTACGAAGGGGATCCGTTGCTGGCGCCGGCCAGGAAAGAGGCCGAGCGTCTGGTGGCCGAGCTTCAGGTCTGACGGTGTGGGTGCAGAGTACGGAGCTACAGAGGCAGGGCAGCAGGCTTGCCCCGGCGCCAAAGGCCCGGACACAGCTGGGCCCGGCAGAGGCCCCCTTCCGGCAGCCAATCTGGGTAGGGCCCTCCCGCGGGCTGCCTGATCGCGGGGAGCGACCCGCGTGCTGTCCTCAGCCACCGCCCTCTGGCCCCTTCCAGCTGCTGGGCATTGAGGAGTGGTGTTCCACCGGCATGTCGGTACCCAGCGCAGCCCAGATCAGGAACGTGCAGACACCCACTCCGAGCAGACCGGTCGGAATCAGCACAGCGAGCAGCCATTCAGGCATGACGTCCCCCCAGACATCTCCCCGCACCCCGTCTAACCAGCATAGAAGCCCCCGCTGACATCGACCCAGGGCGAGCCACCGACTCGTCGCGAAGGGCTTCTGCATCTTGAGATCCCTTGGCCAAGGCCCACCGTCCGGCTCGCCCCAGCGGTACCTTCGCGTCAGAAGCGTTCGCAGATCGGGGTGGTGGATGTGAGCGGGTACATCGAGGAGCAAGAGCGGATCGGACAGCGGGTCCGGCGGCAGCGGCTCTCGGTCGGGATCACTCAGGCCGACCTTGCCGCCGCGCTCGGACGGTCTCAGGGTTGGGTGTCCAAGCTGGAGAAGGGCCGGATCGAGCTGGACCGGGCCGGGCTGATCAACGCCGTGGCCGCCGCGCTCCACTGCCATCCGAACACCTTGATCGAGCGTCCGTACTCAGGCGGAGGAGCCGAGACCAAGTGGCAGGTCTCCGCAGCCTCCATCATCCGGGAGCTGCGCCGCTACGACCTGGCCCCCGTCTTTGACGGCACGCCTAGGCCGTCTGAGGTGCTGTGGCACGACATGAAGCGCCTGCGCCGCCTGCGCGACGCTGCGGCGAACGCCGCCGTATTGAAGGAGCTGCCGGACATGCTGCGCGAGGCCCGAGCCCTCGCTGAGGCATCCGTCGGCCACGAACGCGAAGAGGCGTTCGCGATCTATGCGGTGGCCTGCAAGTTCGCGCACACCGCGGCCCATGCCCTCGGACATCCCGAGCTGGTTGCCATGGCCTGTGAACGGGCCACCTGGTCCGCGCAGCTCTCAGGTGACCCTGTGATGCCGGCGATGGCGCTGTGGATGCGCATGTGGGACACGTGGGCGTCGGCCGACTGGGACGACGCCCTCGCCCTCGGGGACAAGGCCCTCGCCGGCATCGAAGCCGAGTACGAGGCCGGCGCCCCTCTCGCCCTGCGTATGTGGGGCGCCCTGCACCTGCGTGCCGCGATCTCGTCCGCGCGCAGCGGGAACGCCGCTGGGTCCGATGAGCGGCTCGCGCTCGCCCGTACGGCGGGCGAGCGGGTCAACTCCTACGTCGGGCCCGAGATCCACGACCGACACTCGGTCACGTTCAGCCTCGGCAACGTCGTCATCCATGGCGTCAGCGCTGCCTTGGAGATGAGTGACCAGACGAAGGCCCTCCGGCTCAACCGCGAGGCGGACCCCGCGCACATCGCGGTTCTGCCGAACTCCAGGCTCGGTCACCACCACATGGACCTTGCCCGCGCGTGGCTGTGGGACGGCAACCGCGACCAGGCCCTGACCGAACTGGAGACCGCGGAACGTATCGCTCCCCAACTGGTCCGCAATCACCCTGTCGCACGCGCGACGCTGCGGAAGATCATCTACGCGGAGCGGGCTGCTACGCGCCAGCGGCTGCGCGGCATGACCGGACGATTTTCGCTGGACTGACCTGGGGACATTCCACGGATTCATATTGCTCCGTAGCGGGGCGCATACGTTCCGCTACATGACCTCCACGCGTCGCACTGACCATGACCGCGTACGACGGCAGGCGGACGACCCTGATCCCCGCTGGCCGCTGCGCGGCGACCTCGCGTACGACACCGCAACCTCCCGCACAGGTGTGGTCATAGACGTACCCGGGGGACACCGGCACCACGGTCTACCGCCTGTGTCCCGAGGGCGGGGGCGAAGACGGCTGGAACGCCTCGCTCGACACCCTCGTGCCCACGGAGGACGCCCCCGTTCCGCTCCCCCGCAGGGCCCCCGGCGGCACGATGCAGCACGGGCCCGAATACGCCCCGTGGGACGACCCCTTCGGCAATCCGGACCCCAGTCCCTCCCTGAGGGTCCGCGCCGAGCGCGGCATGGAGCGATTCAGGAAATCGGCCGGCACGGACGGTGCGGCATGAGCAGCCGGCCCTCCTGGCTCTACGAGGGCGCCCGCGTACTGGACCCCGCCGAAGACCGCGAGGGGATCGTCCAGTTCATCGGCGACTGGGAAGACCCCAAGACCCGGCGCTTCATCCCTGAAGCCGTCTTCCTGCGCCCCGAGGGTGGCGGCGTCGAATGGGTCGTCGCCGACCACCAGGCCCTGCGCCAAGCCGACCCCCGCTGACCCCACCGACGCTCCGCCCGGTGCCTGCAACAGCACCACTATCCGGGCGGGACATACAGTCCGAACCCGATCGAGAGGAGCACGATGCAGAGTGCATTACGGCTCGCGGCCAGGCCTCGGTCTGTGATCATGCAGCCGACCACGAAGTGCCTGCCCATGGACTGCACGTACTGCTACTTGCCGTTCCGCAAGATGAACCACTTGATGCCCGTGACGGTTGCCGAGGCTGTGGCCACGTCCGTCAACCCGTGGGCAGCTCACGATCCGGCATTCGAGGTCGTGTGGCACGGCGGGGAGCCGCTGGCCACCGGCCGTGACCACCTTGCCGCGCTCATGTCCCCCTTCCCCGGACCCCTCCTGCTCCCGAACCGGTAGCGAAGACGTCCGTGGAGGCCGAGGACGAGGAGCAGATGCTGCTCGCCACAGCCACCGCCCACCCGGAGAGGCTCTCCCGGATCCGGTGGCTGCACGAGGGCGACTTCACGGTCCCCTCGTACGCTGCTCTGTTCGCCTGCCTGACCCAACTCGTCCGTCGGGGCGCACCGGTGGACCCCATCACCCTGCTGTGGGAAGCCCAGCAGCGCGGCCTTCTCCACAAGGGTTTCGGTCCTGCCGAGTTCCTCGACCTGGTCTCCCACCCCGCCGGGGCGCCCGAGTACTGGGGCCAGAAAATCCTCCAGCGCGCCCTCCTCAGCCAGGCCGCTTCCGTCGCGGCCCGCATCGAAGCGCTCACCGCAGACCCGGCAACCTCCGTCCACCAACTGGCCACTGGCAGCCGGCGGGCACTGGCCGCCCTGTCATCCACCCGGGCCCGCTGGTACCTGGCCACCAGCGACCCCGTCGAAGGGGCCCTCGTTCCTCAGTCCACGGCATCGCGTATCCCATCCGTCCGCAACCCGACCGCACCAGCCGGCCCCGCCGCGCGTACCCCGGCCCGGCCCGGCCGATGACCAACCCACCCCAACCGAAAGACCCCTCATGGCTCGCGCCTGCACGACCTCGGCTTCCGCAGCACCGGCCCGGACACCAAGAAACCCTGCTGGCGTCCTGGCCCGGCGTGAGCCGGGTCCGCCACCTGCACATGTGGCATGTCAGCCCAGGCGAGACGGTGCTGTCGGCCCACATCCTCACCATCGGCGAGCACGCGGTGTTGCGGGATCTGGAGCATCAGCTGGCCAGCTCCTACGGCACCACCCGCACGACCTTGCAGATCGAACCCACTGTCGCCGTCAGGTAGGCGGGCCCGCATGCGAGGCACCCCAAATTGAGGATCGTGCGTGCTGTTGCGGTGTACTGATTCTCGCTTCGGGCGGGAGGCATTGGCGTGGTTCGGCCGCGCACTCGTGAACGCCCCGTTCCGCTAACCCGGACGACTTCGACGTCCCGTCAACGACCCCTACGCCGCCATATAGGACAGCCGGAACAGCTCCACCGCTCGCTCGACGTCCCCCTCAGAGCGCAGCTGGACCTCAAGGTCGCCGGTGCCGTGGTGCCCCAGTCCGGTCACGTCCCTGGAAAAGCCCGGCACGATGTCGACGGCTGCCGGGGCGGCCTTGAGGTACACGAGGAGCTTGTCCTGCCGTGGTGTCACGCAGGCAAAGTTTCGCAGCCGCTGGTAGGCGTCGTACTGCTGGCGTCTGACCTTCTTGACGTCCTTCCCCAACCCCAAGAGCAGCTCATCCACCGCCGACACCAGGTGCTCGATTGCCTCGGACACTCGCTGGGCCAGCAGCGTACCGGCGGCACCGACGCGGCCAAGACGCATGGGCACTTGGGCCCGGGCAACGACCGAAGCGGCAACCGTCTCAAGCGTGATGTGGTGTTCTCCGAAGAGGCGATAGCGGACCAGGTCGATCGACCGGCGGTGCTCACGCACCGCTTGAAGGTCGTAGCGGGTGAAGTCACCGGCGATGCAGATCAACCGAGGCGCGCTCCACAGCACCTGCGAGGCCACGGTCACTCCGAGACGCTCACGCACCAGCGCCTGGAACTCGGTCCGGTGGTCCACCAGCCACGCCATGTAGAACAGGCCCTGGTTGATGACCCCTGGGTCAGTCGCACGTTTGTACTCGACGATCACCGGGGCGCCGTTCTCATCGAGCCCCAGCGAGTCGATGCGCCCGCCATGCACCGGGCCGGTGACGTACTCAGTCGCGAGGAACCACACCCCGAGCATGGCCTCCATGGCCCCCTCCACGAGGGCCTGCACTTCTGCCTCTTCATCGGCCAATCGCGGCGCAACCTCCGTCACGCCACCCTTCGTGCTGAACAACCTCAGCGTCGACACCCCCTCCATCGTCGACCTCGCCCAACACGAACGGCTTCGAGACTATTTCCGAAGGTGGCCGATTCACTGCGCCGATTACGGAGCGTGCGCAGCGTCCATGCCTCCTACTGCTCCGCCACCCAGTCCTATCGCTGCTGTAGTTGGGGCGTTCCTTCGGCCTGTCCCGTGCGGGCCCCCAGGGCTGTGATGGCGGCAGCGATCGACAGCGCGGCGAGCAGCGCGAACAGCGCGGGGTATCCGCCGAGGGGCCCAGCCAGAACCGCGCCGGCAAAGGGGGCGAGGGCCGCTGCCGCATGGGAGGGCGCTCCAAGGAGTCCGGAGAGGCGGCCGTAGTGGGTGGTTCCCCAGCGGTCGGTGACGGCGGTGGCCTGGAGCAGGGTGAGGTTTCCCCGGACGACCCCGGCGAGGATGGATACAGCGACGAGTACGGCATAGGGGCCTGCCACGGTGGCGAGGGCTGCGGTGGTGAGGGCGCCGAGTGCGATGAGGCTGATGGTGCGGGCGGTGACGTCGAGGCGGCGGGCAAGGGTCGCATACAGGGTGCGGCCGAGGGTCTGCCCCGCCCCTCCAAGGCCCAAGGCCCACGCCGCCTGAGTGGTGGTGAAGCCGCGTTCGAGGAAGAGGGGAACGAGGCCGATGACGACGGCGTACATCGCGAAGGCGGACAGGGTGAGGGTGACGGCCAGCATCCAGAACGCCCGGCTGCGTACTACGTGTTCGTGGCCACCGGTGATGTGCGGCGGGCTCGGAGGGGCTGCAGGCCAGGGGGCTCGGAGAGCCAGGGCGTGGGTCGGAACCGTTACGGCCGCGAGGATGCCGGCGAGGACTGCGTAGGTGCCGCGCCAGGACAGGTGGTCGACGAGGAGGGCTGCGAGCGGTGCGAAGACGGTGGAGGCGAGTCCGCCGGCGAGGGTGACGATGGTGAGGGCGCGGATGTGGTCGGGGGCCCACCAGCGGGTGAGGGCGGCGAAGGCAGGCTGGTAGAAGGTCGCGGCCATCGCCGCTCCGGCCAAGAGCCATCCCGAGGTGAAGACGGCGAGGTTGGGAGCGGCGGCCACGATGAGGAGGCTGAGGGGGCCGAGGACGGATCCGGCTGTCATGACGGCGTGGGGTCCGCGGTGGTCCAGGACGCGGCCGACATGGATGCCGACGATTGCGGAGACGATGAGGGCGGCGGAGAACGCGGCGGTGGTCGCTGCTGCGGGCCAGCCGGTGTTCTTCGTGATGGTGGGGTTGAGGACCGGGAAGGCGTAGTAGAGGACACCCCAGCTGGTGATCTGCGTGGCGCACAATGCGGGCAAGACGGCGCGTGGCCGCGACCGGGCGCCCGTCCCGGTCCCGACCACGCCGGCCTTGACGTTGGTCATGTGGGTCAGCAGCCGCCGGAGGAGGCGGGTGCGCCGATGGTGAGGGTGGCCGGGGCCGTGCAGCAGCCGCCGCTGTTCTGTTCGGTGGGCTCGGGCTGGTCGAAGAGGCCTGCACCGCCGCAGACACCGGTCTCGGGCAGGGTCAGCTCGACGCGCTCGGCGGCTTCCTGATCGCCGGCGAGGTGGGCGGCGATGGAGCGGACCTGCTCGTAGCCGGTCATGGCGAGGAAGGTCGGGGCGCGGCCGTAGGACTTCATGCCGACCAGGTAGACGTCCTTCTCCGGGTGGGACAGCTCGTTGACGCCGTGCGGGTAGACGGTGCCGCAGGAGTGCTGGTTCGGGTCGATCAACGGGGCCAGCTCGACGGGGGCCTGGAGGCGCTCGTCGAGGCCGAGGCGCAGCTCGTTCAGGAAGGTGAGGTCGGGGCGGAAACCGGTCAGGACGATGACCTCGTCGACCGCGTCGAGACGGCGGCCGTCCTCGTCGACGAGGATCAGGCGCCCGTCGGTGTCGCGCTCGATGGCGTCGGTGCGGAAACCGGTAACCGCAGCGGCGTACCCGTTGTCGACGGCGGCCTTGGCGGCCAGCCCGAGGGCGCCGCGGGCAGGGAGCTGGTCGGCTTCGCCGCCGCCGAAGGTGGAGCCGGAGATGCCGCGGCGCAGCACCCACAGCGCCTTGGTACCGGCCCCTTCGTCGGTCTCGGCGAGGGCGGCGAGGTAGGCGAGGGCGGTGAAGGCGGAAGCACCCGAGCCGATCACGGCGGTGCGCTTGCCCGCGTACCGGCCGCGGACGGCCGGGTCCTTGAGGCTGGGGACGCGGTAGGTGATCCGGTCGGCGGCGGCCTTCTCGCCGAGGGCGGGCAGTCCGCTGCCGCCTGCCGGGCCGGGGGTGGACCAGGTGCCGGAGGCGTCGATCACGGCGCGGGCGAAGACGCGCTCCTCACGGCCGTCGGCGTGCTCGATGTGGACGACGAAGGGCTGGCCGTCGCGGTCGGCGTCGACGGTCCGGTCCCGGCCGGCGCGGGAGACCCCGGTGACGCGGGCGCCGAAGCGGACGCGGTCGCCGAGGACGTCGGCGAGGGGCTGGAGGTAGCGCTCGGCCCACTCCCCGCCCGTGGGGTAGGAGGCGACATCGGGCTTGACCCAGCCGGTCGGGGCGAGGAGCTTCTCGGCGGCCGGGTCGACGACCTCGCCCCACCTCGAGAACAGCCGTACGTGGGCCCAGTCGCGGGTAGCGGCGCCCGCGTGCGGGCCGGCCTCGAGGACGAGGAAGTCCAGGCCGCGGTCTGCGAGGTGGGCGGCGGCGGCCAGGCCTGCAGGTCCGGCCCCGATCACGACGACGGGCAGGTCGGCGGTGATGGCAGGCGCGTTCACGATCGGCTCCCGGTTGTTTCGATATCCGTCAATGTCTTGCACGATCAGCGTGACACTTGCTTCGACATTCGTCAACATAGACGTTCATCGAATTCTCGGGGTTGTCGTGGAGCAAGTGGCGGCCATAACCGTCCAGGGCGGGCAGCCCGGCCTTTCCGTCGCACGTGCGCCGGTCAGGCAGGGCGTGACGCCGGCGCGTTGAAGGCGTCAGGCCGGGCGGTGACGGCATGGCCGCGCGACTACGACATCCCGGCCCCGCCCTCCCGGCCCTGTTCAGCTCACTGCCGGGCCTGACGTTCGACGCAGATCCGGACCGTTACCCGCGCCAGGATGAGGTCGTCGCCCACCTCGCCCGCTACGCCGCGCGCCTGGATGCCGAACAGGTCAACCGGGGCCCGACCGCCCATCTCGCAGGTAGCCGTGACACCCTTCCTGCGCTAGTTCGACACATGTCAACATAGACGTATGTCGAATGTGAAGGTGTTGCCGCTTCTGGAGCCCGAGGCCGTTGTGCCGTGCTGCCCGCCGCTGAACGAACGTCCGATGTCGGCGGACGAAGCCGAGGTCGCGGCCAAGATGTTCAAGGCTCTGGGCGACCCCGTGCGCCTGCGCTTGTTCTCCGCCGTCGCCTCCCACGAGGGCGGGGAGGCGTGCGTCTGCGACATCTCTGATGTCGGCGTCTCGCAGCCGACCGTCTCGCACCACCTGAAGAAGCTGAAGGAAGCCGGGCTGCTGTCCTCCGAGCGGCGCGGAACCTGGGTGTACTACCGGGTCGAGCCGTCCGTCATCGCCGCCATGGGCGCGCTGCTGGCCGGCGCAGCGAAGGCGGCATGACGGCGGTGGACATCCTTCCGCTGCTGCCCGAGCATGCCGAGCAGGTCCTCGCGGTCTACCAGGCCGGGATCGACGAGGGCAACGCCACCTTCGAGACCACGGCCCCCGACTGGGTGGCGTTCGACGCGGCGAAGCTGGCCGGGCATCGCTTCGTCGCACTCGACGCTGACAAGTCGCTGCTCGGCTGGGTGGCGGCGAGCGCGGTCTCCGACCGGTGCGCGTACGCCGGGGTGGTCGAGCACTCCGTCTACGTCCACCCCGAAGCCCGCGGCCGCGGCGTCGCCCGCACCCTGCTGGAGGCGCTGATCGCCTCCACGGAGGCGGCGGGCATCTGGACGATCCAGTCCGGGATCTTCCCCGAGAACACCGCCAGCCTCGCCCTCCACGAACGGGCCGGCTTCCGGGTCATCGGCACCCGCGAGCGCATCGGACGCCGCCACGGCGCGTGGAGGGACGTCGTCCTGCTGGAGCGCCGTAGCCCTCTGGTCGACTGACTCGTCAGCGGGTGGCGGGTACGAGGCGCGGGACGGCGCGGATGTAGACGATCATGCCGATGACCTCGACGAGGGTCTGGGTGACCACGACGACGCCGGCCACGGCCAAGTCGTCCGGGAGCGCGAGGGCAAGGGGTAGGACGACCAGCGAGTTGCGGGTCGCGCCGGTGAAGACGATCGCGCGGCTGTCCGGGGCGTCCAGGCGGAAGAGCCGGGCGACGGCGAGGCCGGCGAAGGCCATCACGATCAGGAACGCGGCGTAGACGGGGACGACCGCCACGACGTCTCCGAGACTGCCTCCGAGCTTGGGCACCTGGGAGGCGACGACGGTGAAGAGGGTGGCTGCCATCAGCGGGACCATGGCCGCGGTGGCGGCGTCCGAGGTCTTCTCCCCTGCCGGATGGCGGGCGGCCCAGCCCTGGGTGAGCCAGGCCAGCGCAAGGGGGATCACGATCAGGAAGACGAACGCCTCCAGGAAGGGCCCGACCTCCACCACGTCCCCCAGGTCGGGGCCCATGAAAAGCCACAGGAATACCGGCAGGAGCAGCATCTGCGCGAGCAGCAGCAAGGGGGTCGCCGCCAGGAGCCGCTGGCTGCTACCGCCGGCCAGGCCGCTGAAGACGATCACATAGTCCACGCAAGGCGCCAGCAGGACCAGCAGGACCCCGATCCGCACCGCCTGATCGTCGGGCAGGAACGTGTAAAGGCCTGCGACGACCGCCGGGACCACCGCGAAGTTCACCACCAGGGCTGCGGCCAGGAACCGGCCGGCGCGCAGCGACCGCAGGAGTTCGGCTGCCGGGACCTGGAGAAAGGTGACGTACAGCAGGGCGGCGAGCACCGGGTTGATGGCGTGCTCCAAGGCTGGGCCGGCGGAGGGCGCAGCCAGCCCGACTGCGGCACCGGCGGCCATCGCGCCGAGGTAGACGGCGACCTGGTGCCGTTCCATCGCGGCCACCAGGCCCTGGTCCTGCTGCTGTGTCACCGGTGCTCGCTCCGCATGTCTACTCAATCCGGCCCTTGTGGGGGCGGGCCTGCCGGTTGCCGACCTTATGTGGCCGACGAGGACTGGCTCGTCTGCGGGGTGTGCGTCTTCGAGCAGCCGCAGCCCTGGGCGCGCGGGAGTCAGGACAGCAGGTCGCGGATGCTGCGGGCTGCTTCGCGGGCGGGTCGGCCGACGCCGATGAGGGTGGCCGAGGCGGGGCCCGTCCAGTCGCCGTAGCCGAGGAAGTGCAGCCTCGGGTCCTCGACCGACTGGGTGCCGGTCGTGGCGATGTGCCCTCGTGCACCCCGCAGCCGCAGACCGGCGAGGTGAGCCAGCGCCGGGCGGAAACCGGTACACCAGATGACCGCCTCGGCGTCCTGCCGATTGCCGTCGGCCCACTCGACACCGGACCTGCTGAGACGGGTGAACATCGGCTTCGCCGCCAGGAGTCCCGCGTCACGGGCCGCGCGTACGGGTGGGACGGCGACGATGTCGCCGAGGGAGGCGACGCCGCCGGTGTCGGTGCGGCCTTCGTCCAGGGCGCGCCGGCGGGCGGTGGCGTGGTCGAAGAGGGCACGGCCGTCGATGTCATCGGCCAGGTATCGCGGGGGCCGCTGGGTCACCCACGTCACCTGGGCGTGGCCGGTGAGGTCGGCGGCGATCTGCGCACCCGAGTTCCCTCCGCCGACCACGATCACGCGCTGTCCGGCGAACTCGTCAGGAGTTCGGTACTGGACCGTGTGGATCTGTCGGCCGGTGAAGGTGCGGCGGCCGGGGACGGCGGGCAGGAAGGGGCGGGTCCAGGTGCCGGTGGCGCTGATGACGGCGCGGGCCCGCCAGTCACCGGAATCCGTCTCGACCCGCAGGAAGGTGCCGTCGCGGTGGACGGCCGAGACCCACGCACCGTGCTGGACGGGCAGCTCGTACCGCTTCTCGTAGTCCGCCAGGTACGACACCACGTGCGCGGCGTCGGGATGGACCTGGCCCTCCTGCACCGGCATCAGCCTGCCCGGCAGAGAGGAATAGGCGGCAGGCGAGAACAGGCGCAGTGAGTCCCAGGTGTGCCGCCAGGCGCCACCGGGAGCGGCAGCGGCGTCGAGGATGACGTGCTCGATGCCCAGGCGGCGCAGGTGGTAGGCGGCGGCGAGCCCGGCTTGGCCGCCCCCGACGACCACCACGTCCGTTCGCTGCGTCATGCCGAGGGCTGCCCCTGCTCTGTGTTGCCGCGCATGAAGATGACCGCCACCAGGGCCAGGCCGGCCACGGCGCCGATGAGCTGCACGGCGATGAAGCCCGGCACCGAGGCGGGTGCGATGCCCGCGAAGGTGTCGGTGAAGGCACGGCCGATCGTGACGGCCGGGTTGGCGAAGGAGGTGGAGGAGGTGAACCAGTACGCGGCGCCGATATAGGAGGCGACGGCGACGGGCGCGAAGCGGAGCCGGTCGGTCTTGGCCAGGCCGAAGATCAGCAGGATCAGGCCGGCGGTGGCGACGACTTCGCCGAGCAGCAGGTTGCCGGCCGAGCGGTCGTGCGTGGACCACTCCACCAGCGGCTCACCGAACATCGCGTCCGCGAGGATCGCGCCCGCGATCGCCCCGGCGGTCTGGGACGGGACGTACACGGCGACCTCGCGGGCGTTGACGCCGGCGCCGCCGCGGCGGGCGGTCCACCACTCGGCCAGCGTCACGGCCGGGTTGAAGTGCGCGCCGGACACCGGCCCGAGGAGGGTGATCAGAACGCCGAGCCCGAAGACGGTGGCGGTGGAGTTGGCGAGCAGCTGCAGGGCCACGTCGTCGGTGAGTTCGGCGGCCTGGATCCCGGAGCCGACCACGATCGCGACCAGGGCTGCGGTGCCGACCAGCTCGGCGGCGGCACGGGCGATCAGCGGCGTACGGGGTGGGGTCGCGCCGGGTTCAGGCTGAGGCGCATCGGCAGGTATCGGGATGCCGACGGGCTCGGTGGCGGTCACGGCTGGTTCTCCTCTGGCAGGTGAGGCAGGGCGGACGAGCCGCGAAGACTAGGGGCAGGACCGCTTGAGGTTCGCCTCGGCGGTGACGCGGGCGGCCCGGGCGAGGTCGGCGAACTGGCCGGCGAGTGCTTCGATGACTTCCGGGCGCAGGCGGTAGTAGATGTACCTCCCGCAGGGCTCCGTCTCCACGACCCCGGCCTCGCGCAGCACCTTCATGTGGTTGGAGAGGTTCGTCTGCTTGGCACCCGTCTCCTCCATGAGGTGGGTGGTGCAGAGCGTCTCCTGGGCGAGGAGGGTCACGATCTTGAGCCTGAGCGGGTCGGCCAGAACCCGGATCAGATCAGTGTCGACTGACATCATCATGGGCTGATATTTTCACATCAGTCGAGGCTGATACCAGCCCGTACAAGCCCCTCCGTGTCCACGATGGTCGCGTCGCCCCAAGGAAGAACAGATGTCCTCCGCTCCTGCCGCCTCCGTCCTGTTCGTCTGCATCCACAACGCGGGCCGCTCCCAAATGGCGGCCGGGTTCCTGCGCCACCTCGCCGGCGACCGCGTCGAGGTCCGCTCCGCCGGCTCCGTGCCCGGCGAACAGATCAACCCCTCCGCCGTCGCCGCCATGGCCGAGCTGGGCATCGACATCTCCGACCAGAAGCCCAAGGTCCTCACCCCCGAGGCCGCCCAGGCCTCCGACTACATCATCACCATGGGCTGCGGCGACGCCTGCCCGTACTTCCCCGGCAAGACCTACCTCGACTGGCAGCTCGAAGACCCGGCAGGCCAGGGCGTCGAGGCCGTCCGCCCCATCCGCGACGCGATCAAGGGCCTCATCGAGGGACTCATCGCCGAGATCGACGCCAAGTCGAACGCCTGAGAGTCACCTGACTACGGGCGGCTGTTACGCCCGCCGGGCCCGTGCTCGCCGGAACCCGAACGCGGCGGCACCGACGCCGAGTACCGCGGCCCCGGTCAGGACGGAGGAGAGCGGCAGGGCGAAGGCGAGGACGAGGCAGCCCGCCAGGCCGACGACGGGAATCACCCGGGCCGGTCGGCCCTCGGCCGGACTGAGGGTGAAGGCAGAGGCGTTGGCGACCGCGTAGTAGGCCAGGACACCGAACGAGGAGAAGCCGATCGCCCCGCGGACGTCCCCGGCCGCGGCCACGGTGGCCACGACGGCGCCGACGAGCAGTTCGGCCCGGTGCGGGACCTTGTACTTCGGGTGGACGGCGGCCAGGGCGTGTGGCAGGTGGCGGTCACGGGCCATGGCCAGGGTGGTCCGGGAGACGCCGAGGATGAGGGCGAGCAGCGAGCCCAAGGCCGCGACCGCCGCACCGACCCGTACGACCGGGACCAGCCAGTCCGCTCCCGCCGTCCGGGCCGCCTCCGTCAGCGGCGCCTCGGCAGCCGCGAGGCCGTCAGGGCCGAGGACGAGCAGCACCGACACGGCGACGGCGGCGTACACGACGAGGGTGATGCCGAGCGCGAGCGGGATCGCCCGCGGGATGGTGCGGGCCGGATCGCGGACTTCTTCGCCCAAGGTGGCGATGCGGGCGTAGCCGGCGAACGCGAAGAACAGCAGCCCCGCCGCCTGCAGGATGCCGCCGAAGGTGGCGTCCGAGCCGACGTCCAGCCGCGCCGCGTCCACCGTCCCGGAGGTCAGCGAGGTGACCACCACCGCGGCGAGGACCGCCAGAACCACAGCAACGATGACCCTGGTCAGCAGCGCCGACTTCTGCACGCCCGCGTAGTTCACCGCGGTCAGCGCCACCACCGCGGCCACCGCGACCGCGTGGGCCTGACCGGGCCAGAGGTAGGAGCCGACGGTCAGGGCCATGGCCGCGCACGAGGCCGTCTTGCCCACGACGAACGCCCAGCCGGCCAGGAAGCCCCAGAACTCGCCCAGTCGTTCGCGGCCGTAGACGTAGGTGCCGCCGGACGCCGGATACAGGGCGGCCAGGCGGGCGGAGGAGGTGGCGTTGCAGTAGGCGACGGCCGCCGCGACGGCCAGGCCGAGGAGCAGTCCGGAGCCTGCGGCCCGGGCGGCAGGGGCGAGGGAGGCGAAGATGCCAGCGCCGATCATCGAGCCGAGCCCGATCAGCACCGCGTCCGGCACCCCCAGGCGGCGCTGAAGCTGCTCCGGGACCCCGGGCGCGGGTGTGGGGGTGCTGCTCAACGTCGTCTCTCCCGGTGTTTCGTACTGCTCATGGCTCTTGTGGACCGCGCGGACGATAGGCGATCGAAGTGAACACGAGATGGCTCCGCGCGAGCGGCAGGCACCGCCCCGCCCCCGGCGGTCCGCTCAGGCAAGGGCCTGGAGTGCGTAGAGCGCGCCGAGGGCTGCGGCGAGGGTGCCGAGCAGGAGGCGCAGCGCGGTCTCGGGCAGCCGTGGCTGGAGGCGCGCGCCGAGGTAGCCGCCGACCAGGCCGCCGACGCCGCACGCCAGGCCGAGCCACCAGTCGGGGGCGATGTCCCCGGTGCTGACCTGGGACAGCACGGCGTAAGTGGCGGCGCCGACGATCGAGGTGGCGAAGGTCGCGGCGAGGGCCGCCGGCGCCACCCGTGTCAGGGGCAGCCCGCGGGCGGCCAGGATGGGGCCGAGGAGGGAACCGCCGCCGATCCCGTAGATCCCGCCGACCACGCCCACCGCCACGGCCAGGGTGGTGAGGGCGCCCGGGGACGGCTCCGCGGGCGCGGTGGTACGGCCTCGGGCCGGGACGAGGGTACGGAGGCACAGCCACAGCCCGAGCGGGAGCAGCAGGGCGGCGATCAGGAGCCGGAAGACGCCGGGGCCGGGAAGGGCGTAGACGCGGATCGCGGCGCCGAGGACGACGCCCGGAAGGGTGCCCGCGACGAGGCGGCGGGCCAAGCTGCCGCGCAGGGCTCCGTCGCGGCGGTACCGCCACAGGGCACCCGGCCCGGCCACCACGTTGAACAGCAGATTCGTCGGGGTGATCGCCGGCGACGCCACTCCGAACACGCTCAAGTGCACCGGCAAGAGGAACACGGCACCCGAAACCCCGACCGGCGCCGTCACGACCGCGATGAGCAGACCGGCCATCAGCCCGGCCGGCAACGTCCACTCCACCTACCCCGCTCCTTAGCCTGGCGCCGGGCCAGTATCGGCCGGGGGCGGCGGGGGCGGACAGTCCTGCAACAAAGTGTTCACACATCAGCTGGACTTCACCCTGTGGCGGTGGGCATCACGGTGGCACGGGGAGGGTGAAGGGGCGCCGGCCGGGCGTAGTGCCCGAAGGACGGTTCACCGGGTTGCGGCGGCGACGAGCAGTGCGGCCGCCGTCTCGATCTCGGCCTGCGTGGTCCACCGGCCCAGCGACAGCCGCAGGGCTCCCAGGGCGCGCTCGGGTCCGTTCCCCATGGCGGTCAGGACCGGTGAGGGCGCGTGCGCCCCACTGTGGCAGGCCGATCCGGTGGAGGCCGCGATCTCGGGGACGGCGGCGAGCAGTTCGTGGCCGAGGGTGCCGTCGATGCTGATGTTCAGCGTGTTCGGCAGTCGCTCCCGCTCGGGCCCGTTGAGGTGGACGCGGCCCGGAAGGGCGACCGCGAGCCGCCGATGGAGGTCGTCGCGCAGGGCCTCGATACGGGCCGGGGCGCCGGCGGCCAGTTCTCCATCGGCCAGTTCGGCCGCAGCGCCGAGGGCGACGGCGAGTGCCACGTTCTCCGTTCCCGCGCGCAGGCCGTGCTCCTGCCCGCCGCCGTAGGCGGCCGGTTCGAGCCGTACGCCGTCGCGCACGTACAGTGCGGCCGCGCCCTTGGGGGCGTACGTCTTGTGCCCGACGACGGTCAGCAGGTCTACCCCCAGGGCCTGGACGTCGAGGGGGACCTTGCCCACTGCCTGTGCCGCGTCGCAGTGGAAGAGTGCGCCCCGTGCGTGGGCGAGGGCGGCGAGTTCGGCGACTGGCTGGAGGGCGCCGGTCTCATTGTTGGCGGCCATGACCGACACGAGGACCGTGTCGTCGGTGAGCGCCTCGGCGAGGTCGGCCGGTTGCACCAGGCCCACGTGGTCCACGGGCAGGATCGTGATCCGCGCGCCGTGCAGGCGTTGGAGGGCGCGACAGCTCTCCAGGATCGCCGGGTGCTCGGTGGCCTGGGTGATCACGTGCGGGTGGGGGCGACCGGAGGCGAGGACCGCGCCGCGCAGGGCGAGCAGGTCGGCCTCCGAGCCGGAGCCGGTGAAGACGAGCTCCTCGGGTCGGCCGCCGACGAGGGCGGCGACCTGCGCGCGGGCGGCGGCGAGGGCGCGTCGGGGTTCGGATCCGTAGGGGTGGCTGCTGGAGGGGTTGCCGAAGAAGTGGGTCAGGTGCGGCGCCATCGCTTCCGCGACCCGCGGGTCGACCGGAGTGGTGGCGTTGTAGTCCAGGTAGACCGGTCCTTCGGCGAGGCCGGGGTGGGGCGGGAGGGTCATTCCTCGGCTCCTGCGGTGACGGGGAGGTCGGCGAGACGCCATTCGAGCATGCCGTCGCTGAGCCGGACCGCCTTTCGGCCACGGTCGCCGAGGAGGCGTACGGCGTCGTGGGCCATGACGCAGTACTCGCCCCGGCAGTAGGCCACGACCTCCACCCCGTCGGGGAGTTCACCGATCCGGTCGGCGAGTTCGGCGACGGGGATGGAGATGGCGCCCGGAATGTGGCCGGCTGCGAACTCCTCGGCCGGTCGGACGTCCAGTACGACCACATCCCCCGCCTCGACGCGGGCGAGGAGCTGCTCGCGGGTGACCTCGGGGCCGGGCTCGTCGCCGAGGTAGGCGGTGCGTGCGGGCTCGACCTTCGTCTGATGGGCATGGGCGACCTTGCGCAGCAGGGCGTAGAGCGCGGCGACGTCCTCCCCGGCCAGCCGGTAGTGGATGCGCACGCCGTCGCGGCGGGTGGCGACCAGTCCGGCCTGCTTGAGGGTCTGGAGGTGGGCGGAGGCGGTGGTGAGGTTCAGCCCGGCGGCCTTGGCCAGGGCATCGACGGTGCGCTCGCCCTGGGCGAGGAGATCAAGCAGCTCCAGTCTCTTTCCGCTGGCCAGGGCCTTACCGGTGGCGGCGAAGGCCTCGTAGAGCGCGGCCTTGGCGGGGCTGGTGACGGCGTCCGACATTGCTTCCTCCAAAGATCTATGGATTATTGTAATTGAGCGGGGCCGAGTCTGCCGCCGCATGCTCGTCATAGGTGAAAGGGCACGCCATGAGCTTCACAGATGATCACCTGATACCCCTGGTCGACCAGGGACTGGGCAACAGCGCCTACCTCGTCGACCTCGGGGACGGACGGGCCCTCGCCGTGGATGCGAGCCGGGACCTGCGGGCCCTCAGGGCGGCTGCCGCCCGGCGCGGACTGCGCGTGGCGTTCGCCGCCGACACCCACCTGCACGCCGACTTCCTCTCGGGCGCCGTACAGCTCGCCCACGACGACGGTGCCCGGGTACTGGCCTCCGCCACCGGGCACCGCACCTTCCCCCACACGCCCCTGGGCGACGGGGACGAGACGGACCTGGGCGGCCTGACGCTCCGGGCCCTGGCCACCCCGGGCCACACCGACGAGCACCTGTCCTTCCTGCTCCTCGACGGCGACCGGGAACTCGGTGTCTTCACCGGCGGCTCGATGATCGTGAACTCGGCCGCCCGCACCGACCTGCTCGGCGCCCACCGGACGGAAGAGCTCGCCCGCGCCCAGTACCGATCGCTGCGGAGCCTGGCCGAGCTCCCGGACGCGACTGCCGTCTGGCCCACTCACGGGGCCGGCTCCTTCTGCTCCGCCGTACAGAGCGACGAGCGCACCTCCACCATCGGCGCCCAGAAGCGGACCAACCCGCTGCTGGCCGCCCCCGACGAGGACACCTTCGTCCGTCAGCTCATCGCCGGCCTGGGCACCTACCCGGACTACTTCGACCGCCTCGCGGAAGCCAACCGGCGCGGACCCGCCGTCCTGACCGCCGCCCCGCTGCTGCCCGCCCTCGACGCCGGGCAGGTCAAGACCCTCCTGGCCGACGGTGGTCAGGTGGTCGACGTACGCCCGGCGGCCGACTACGCGGCCGGCCACATCCCCGGGTCGCTCTCGATCCCGCTCCGCGGGCAGTTCGCCACCTGGCTGGGCTGGCTCCTGCCCGACACCGCCCCCGTCGCGTTCGTCGTAGGCGACGAGCAGGACCTCGCCGAGATCGTGTGGCAGGCGTACAAGATCGGGTACGAGCGGCTCGCCGGCCGCCTCGCCGGAGGCATGACAGCCTGGATCGCAGACGGCAACACCCAGTCCACCACCGCCTTCGTCAAGGCCGACCAGGCCGCCGACCGCCCCTACCTCGACGTACGGCAGGACGCGGAGTTCGCCGCCGGGCATGTCCCGGGCTCCGTCCACATCGAGCTGGGCGGCCTGGCGGCTGCCGCCCTGGACGCGCCCAAGGGAGCGGTGGTGGCCTGCGGCCACGGCGAACGGGCGATGACCGCCGCAAGCCTCCTCGAACGCGCCGGTCACACCGACGCCGCCGTCCTGGACGGCGGGCCCGCCGACTATGCCGCAGCCCACGGCCGGCAGCTCGCCGAGGGCAGGAACACGTGAACGCTCCTTCTTCCGCCGCCACGCCGACCGACGCGGCCGGGCGGCCCGTGCGCCTCGGCCTCCGTGCGAACTGGCTGCAGTTCACCCTGCTCGTCGTCGTCAACGTCTGCGTCGGCGGTCTCGTCGGCCTGGAGCGCACCACCGTCCCGCTGATCGGCACCGAGACCTTCGGCCTCACCAGCGACCTGGCCGTCTTCTCCTTCATCATCGCCTTCGGCGTCACCAAGGCCCTGACCAACCTCGCCGCCGGCGCCCTGACCGCGCGCTTCCGCCGCAAGCAACTCCTGATCGCCGGCTGGCTGATCGGCATCCCGGTCCCGTTCGCGCTCGCCTGGGCGCCGTCCTGGGGCTGGATCGTTGCCGCCAATGTCCTGCTCGGCCTCAACCAGGGCCTGACGTGGTCGATGACGGTCAACATGAAGATCGACCTCGTCGGCCCCGCCCGCCGAGGACTGGCCACCGGCCTCAACGAAGCCGCCGGTTACACCGCCGTCGGCGTCACCGCCCTCCTCACCGGCTACCTCGCCACCTCGTACGGCCTGCGACCGGTCCCCGAACTCATCGGCGTCGTCTTCGTCGCCGCCGGCCTCGCCCTTTCCCTCGTCGTCCGCGACACCGCCGCCCACGTCGCCCTCGAACTCGCCCACCACTCCAAGCCCCTGCCCACCGGCGAGGCCACCGGCTTGAAGGCCACGTTCGCCCGGACGTCCTGGGGCGACCGGTCACTGCGCGGCGCCAGCCAGGCCGGCCTGGTCAACAACCTCAACGACGGCCTCACCTGGGGCGTCTTCCCGCTCCTGTTCACCGACCACGGACTCGGACTCGCCGCCGTCGGCCTCATCAAGGGCCTCTACCCGATCGTGTGGGGCCTCGGCCAGATCCCCACCGGCCACCTCGCCGACCGCATCGGCCGCAAGCCCCTGATCGTCACCGGCATGCTGGTCCAGTCCGCCGGCTTCGTCCTCGCCCTCGCCCTCCTCGACCGGCCTCTGCTCGCCGGCATCCTCTCCGCGGTCCTCCTCGGTTTCGGCACCGCCATGGTCTACCCGGCCCTGATCGCTTCCGTCTCCGACCACGCCCACCCCGCCTGGCGCGCCAACGCGCTCGGCACGTACCGCTTCTGGCGCGACATCGGCTACGCGGCCGGGGCCCTCGTCGCCGGCATCCTCGCCGACGCCTTCGGGCTGAACGCAACCGTCATCGCGGCGGCCGTCCTCACCGCCGGCTCCGGGCTCCTCGCGGCCCGCTGGATCGCCGAGCGCCCCGCCGACCGCTGACCGGAGTGCCGGAAGAGGGCGCCACAGCACCGGGACGCCCTCTTCTGCACAGCGTCGAGCGGCCTTACCGTCATACACATGGCCAACGGGGTGTACCACACCAAGTACGACATAAAGATCAATCTGACGCATGAGGACCTGGGCCATGACGACCGGCCCGGTCTCCTCGACGAGATCACCCGGTCCGTGGGCGAGCGCCCCCGCGACCTGCTCCAGTGCCTCCAGGACTACGACGGCGGCTCCTGCGAGTGCGCACAGGCCGAGAAGAGCCCTTGGATGTTCGTCCGTCGGCAACGCCGCGGCGGGCGCCTGACGTTGGTGGCCGCCCACCTTCCGCTGACGCATGTCGCCACGCCCCAGGAGAGCGACAAGCACAAGGCGATGAAGGAGCGGATAGCGCGCACGGCGTCCCGCCACGGCCTCGCCGTGCAGGTCGAGGCCCGCTCCTCCGACCGGCGGATCGTCACGGACGTCCTGGTCTCCGGGTCTGCGGGCCGCGTGGGTTGGGAGGCGCAGTACTCCCCCATCAGCGCGAGCACCGTCCACCGGCGCTCCGCCCATGCCCGCGAGAACGGGATCGCCCCGCTGTGGGTCACCGGCAACCCCGCATCCGCACTGATCGACCGGGCACCGTGGGCCCGCGTGGACGACGTCCCCTGGCAGCGCATCGCCTCACCGCTCACGATGCTCGTCCGCGGCGGCGTGCGACACCTCCAGATATGGAAGTGCATGCCGTCCAGCCCGCGGCCCTGCCCGGAAACAGGGCATGCGTGCGGGCGCTTCCACGGCGGTTGGTTCCTCCCCGCCCTGTGCGTACCGGAGGAACGCTCCACCGCCCTTGACGAGCTCGTGGTCACCAGCGCCGACGGTGACCACCTCCCCCTGCGCATCCGCGACCGCTCGGGTCCCCGAAAGGTCTCCCACCTCTGGGCGCCGGCGGCCGACGTCCGCCGCTGGCACGAGCTCACCGGAGAGACGGACGCCGCTGTCGAAGCGCCGCCCGACGACGAAGAGGCGGTCTCCTTCGCCAAGGAGGAGCTGGACAGCACCTGCCGCTACGGGGAAGAGGGGGCGTTCGTCAGTGACCCGCGCCCTCGACGCGAGCTGTCCTCCGCGACGGGCCTGCAGTCCTTCGATCACATCGAGGACGTCCGACGACCCCACAGCCGCCCCGTCCGACTCCAGCTGACGGAGAACGAGCGGCGCGTCATCGCGGCAGAACTCCGGTGTCCGCCGTGGGGGATCGGCCCGTGCATGCTGTGCGCCACCCCGATTCACCGATACGGCTCCCGCAGCCCGATGGTCTGCGCAGCCTGCCGCAGTCATGAGACGGCCCGCTGACCGACGCGCCTCGTCACCGCTGGGCCATCCACCGAGGGTGGACTGCCCCAGCGGGATGAGGGGTTGGTCAGTCGTTGCCGCAGCCGGAGCAGCAGCCTCCTTCGGGCTTGGCGGCCGGTGCGGGGCCCAGCGGCAGGAGGGACCTGCCCGCCGGGACCACGATGTCGACCTCCGCCGCGGTGGGCTGGACGGGGACCCGAAGGGACGGAATGGCCCGGTGCGCGGTGGCGGTGCGCAGGGCGGGGTGGGTGGGCAGGTGCTTCCTGCGTCCGGCGCGGATGCCGTTGCCGATGACGAGGACTTCGGCGAGTTCGTGGCTGGCGACCACGGTGGCGAGTCCGAGGACGCCGGTCGCGGCGAGCGGGACGAGGGCGACGAGGATGGCGCCCGACATCAGCAGGTTCTGGGTGAACACTCCGCGTGCCGCGCGGGTGTGGGCGATGGCGTCGGGGAGGCGGCGCAGGTCCTCGCCCATGAGGGCGATGTCGGCGGCTTCGATGGCGACGTCGCTGCCCATGGCGCCCATGGCGATGCCGGCATCGGCGGTGGCGAGGGCGGGAGCGTCGTTGATCCCGTCGCCGACCATGGCCACGGGGCCGTATGCCTGGAGTTCGGTGACGATGCGGGCCTTGTCCTCGGGGAGGAGCTCGGCGCGTACGTCCTCGATGCCCGCGGCTGCCGCGATGGCGGCGGCGGTACGGGCGTTGTCGCCGGTCAGCATGACCACCCGGACGCCTTGTCGGTGGAGGGCGGCGACCGCTTCGGCCGCCTCGGGGCGGATCTCGTCGCGGACGGCGACGGCGCCGAGGAGGGTGCCGTCGTGCTCGACGAGGACCACGGTGGCTCCCGCGTCCTGGAGGCGGGTGACGTCGTCGGCGAGGAGGCCGGGCGTGATGAATCCGGGCTTGCCCAGGCGCGCGGGGCGGCCGGTCACCGTACCGGTGAGGCCGTTGCCGGGGACGGCCTCGACGCCGTCGCCCGGGGTGAGGGTCTGGGTGTCGACGGCGGCGAGGATCGCGGCGGCGAGCGGGTGCTCGCTGCGGGCTTCCAGGGCCGCGGCCACCTGCAGGACGCGGGCCTTGTCGGTGCCGTTGGCGGTGACGACGTCGATGACGACGGGCTCGTTGCGGGTCAGGGTGCCGGTCTTGTCGAGCGCGACGACCTTGACCTTGCCGAGGGCCTCCACGGCTGCTCCGCCCTTGACCAGGACGCCGGCCTTCGAGGCGGCACCGATGGCCGCGACGACGGCGACGGGGACGGAGAGCGCGAAGGCGCACGGGGCGGCGGCGACGAGGACGACGAGGGAGCGTTCGATCCAGACACCCGGGTCGCCGAAGAGGCCGCCCAGTCCTGCGATCAGAGCCGCCAGGACGAGGACGCCGGGGACGAGGGGCTTGGCGAAGCGCTCCGCGAGGCGCTGGCTGGATCCCTTGCGTTCCTGGGCCTCGTGGACGATGTGCACCAGGCGGGCGAGGGAGTTGTCCTCGGCGGTGGCCGTGACGCTGATCTCCAGCGCGCCCGCGCCGTTCATGCAGCCGGCGAACACCTCGGCGCCGGGCCCCGCTTCGACGGGTACGGATTCCCCGGTGACCACCGCGGTGTCCAGGGAGCTGCGTCCGGCGACGACGATCCCGTCGGTGGCTATCCGCTCGCCCGGCTTCACGAGGAGTACGTCGCCGACGCGGAGGTCGGCGGGTGCGACGTCCTGCTCGGTGCCGCCGCGGCGCACGGTGGCGGTCGCGGGGACGAGGTCGAGAAGTGCGCGCAGGCCGTGCTGGGTGCGGGCGACGGCGTAGCCTTCCAGGCCCTCGGCGATGGAGAAGAGGAAGGCCAGGGTGGCGGCCTCGCCGTACTCGCCGAGTGCCACCGCGCCCACGGCGGCGATGGTCATGAGCAGGCCGACACCGAGGCGGCCCCCCAGCAGGCCGCGCAGCGTGCCGGGGACGAAGGTGGCCGCGCCGACGGCCAGGGCCGCCAGCTCGCCGACCGTGTCCCAGGGACTGGGGAGGAAGAGAGCGGTCAGCAGGAGAACGCCGGAGACGGCGGCCGCCTGGAGCTCGCGCACCTGCCACACGGCGGCCGGCGGCGCGGCCGGTTCCGTGACGGAGAGGGGCTTGGTGGGGGTGTCGGTTCCGCAGCAGGCGTCAGCCACGCCGGGCCTCCTCGGTCATCGCGTCCTCGGTGTTGCCGTCGGCCGCGCAGGCGTAGTCGTCGGGGGCGCACACTTCGTCCGAGGTGTTCTCGGGGTCGACGAGCAGGACCAGGGCGGCCAGGTCGGCCAGCGCGTGGGCGAGCTTGGGGTCGGCCAGTTCGTAACGGACCCGGCGGCCCACGGAGACGGTCCGTACCAGGCCGCAGCCGCGCAGACAGGACAGGTGGTTCGAGACGTTCCCCCGCGTCATGCCGAGCGCCTCGGCGAGGTCGGAGGGGTAGGCGGGCGCTTCCAGCAGGGCCAGCAGCAGCCGGCGCCGGTTCTCGTCGGCCAGCGCGGTACCGACTCTGGCCAGCGCCTCGGCGTTCACGGCGACAGCGGGGCCGCCAGGGTGACTCATCTCCATGCTCCAAACGATACAGTCGATCCTGAATTAAGCCCAGCCTGAATCCGATGGGCCGGGGAAGGCGCCCGACATCAGCGCAGCGCCCGGTGCACGGGCCCGTGCGGGTCCGCGCAGTGCTCCTCATCGGGGGCACCCGGGGCCACGTGGTCGACCTGGAGCGTCACGTGGCTGATGCCGTGGGTGTGCAGCAGCTGGTCCCGCAGCTCCGCCTGCACCGCCTCGCGGTCACGGTCGGGGTCCACCAGGACGTGCGCCGACAGAGCCGGGTAGTGGGAGGTGATCGTCCAGACATGGAGGTCGTGCACTTCGCGCACCCCGGGCCTGGCGGCCAGCTCCGCCCCGATGACGTCGGGGTCCAGATGCTGGGGCGCCGCTTCCAGCAGGATCTTCCAGGACTCCTTGACCAGCGCGTATCCGGCCTTCGCCATCAGGGCGACGATCACCAGCGAGGCGACGGCATCCGCCCGGCGCCATCCGGTCAGGAGCACGACGGCTCCGGCGGCCGCTGTACCGGCGAAGGCCCACAGGTCGTTGAGTACGTGCTGGAAGGCACCTTCCACGTTCAGGCTGCCGCGGTTGGCCTTGCCGATGAGCACCACGGCGACGGCATTGACCGCGAGGCCCACGAGGGCGGTGACCAGGACGAGGCCGCCCTCCACCGGAGGCGGGGCGATCAGGCGGCGCAGGGACTCGTAGCCGAGCACGGCTGCCAGTAGGAGCAGGGTGATCCCGTTGACCTGGGCCGAGAGGATCTCCGCCCGCTGCAGTCCGTACGTCCACCGGCCCCGGGCAGGGCGACGGGCCAGCCGCATGGCGCACAGCGCCAGGACGAGGGAGAGGGCGTCGGTGAGCATGTGCGCCGCGTCCGAGATCAGCGCGAGCGATCCGGCCAGCAGGCCGACCACGACCTCGACGGCCATGAACCCGGCGATGAGGGCGAGGGCTGCGGAGAGGTAGCGGCGGTCGGCATCGGGCTTGAGGTGGTGATCGTGATGATGATGGCTGGACCGGTGACGTGCATGGCTGCTCAAGGTGAGCTCCTCGGGTTCGGGCGGTGCCGGCGGACCGGGGCCACCGCCCCTGACGAGCAGGGGCGGATGCGGGCCGACGTCAGCAGCAGCCGGACGCGCAGGGCGGTGTACCGGCGGCCGGTGCTTCGGCCGCCGGCACCTCGGGGGCCGGTGCGCAACAGCCGTCCGCCGGGGCGGCGTCGGCGGCCGCGGCCTGCGGCTCCTCCCCCGACTCCGCAGCGGTTTCAGGGCCGTTGTTGCGGGAGCAGCATGCGGCGCTCATGACGGATTCCTTTCTGCGACGGTTCGGCGACGCCCGGTGGGGGCGCGCCAGGGTTCCCGCTCCGGGGCACGCGGCCGGCAAGCGGAGCGGGCAGTACGCGGGAGGGTCAGTGGGCCATCGCCATGACGGCCGCCAGTGCCGAGGCAGTGGCGACGGACGCTGCCACGTGCCAGTTCCGCAGCTCGCCGGAGCGCCGCTTGGCAGCGGCGAGTTTGATGCCGACGACGGCCGTACGGAGCAGTACGCCGCCCACGGCGGCCAGCAGGACGGGCGTCGCCGTCGGCGGGAGCGGGTGGATCGTGGCCGCGATGACGCCCGCGGCCGGGCTGATCGCGGAGACGAGCAGCCAGGGCGCGAGTCGCTCCCTGGCCTCCTTCAACAGGGCCGCCAGAGCGAGGCCTTCACTGGCCGAGTGCAGCACCAGAGCGAAGATCACCGGCAGCGAGACCAGGAGGGCGAGGGTGGTGCCCTCGATCACGCGGTGCGTGGTCAGAGCCGCGGCGGTCCCCATGCCGCCGAACATCGCGGCGCCGATGGCTTCCTTGACCCGCCTGTGGCGGCCGGCCGCGTGCTTGGGCCGGGGCTTTCCCTCGTCGTCGTGGCCGTGCCCGCAGCCCTTGCGGGTGAAGTAGGTGATCACCAGGAAGCCGATGCCGGCAGCAGCGCCGCACCACCAGAGCGAGACGTCGTTGTCGACGGCTCCGCGCCACACGTCGGGGATGATGTCGGTCATCGCCGTCACCAGCATCACGGCCGACGCGAGGGAGAGCCACAGACCCATGCGGTGCTCGTAGCGGCGGGCCAGCCAGGCGCCCAGCAGGGTCGCCAGGCAGATCAGGAGGACGGCGGTCCAGGCTCCTTTCCCTGGGGAGTTCCGTTCGTAGGAATCACCTGCGATGTCGAGAAATGCACGCGCTGGCGGCATGTGCCGCACGTCAACAGACTTCATATTGCCGTCCGTACCAGAGAACGCGCATCAAGGCGCACGGGGCGGATCGTGGCGGCCGGAGTGATTCCGCTGCGCCGGAAACGGTGAATCCTGGTCAGGCAGAGTTCTCGGAGCCGCCGCGACCATCCCTCTGCTGGACGATTCCCCAGTCGGCGCCGGGTTGACGCAGCAGGGCGACGGCCGCGGAATGCGCGCCCGCCGGGGCCTGTCCGGGTGCGGACACATGGTGTTCGGCTTCGAGCCGTCTCAACTGTTCCTCGGCGGAACGAATCTGCGTTTCCAGACCCGCGCGAAGCTGACTCCGATACTCCTGGGCGTGCACGTGCAGGCCGTCCGCCTGCAGTCTGATTCCGGCAACCTGGTCCCGCGCCTGACGTTCGATCGCCGCCGCCCGCTCCTCCGCATCCGCAACGATGCACTGGGCTTGCACGTACGCATCAGCGACCGCCTGGTCGGCGACCGTCTGGGCGAGGGCGATGATCCGCTCCGCCCTCCCGGACCTCGGTTCCGCCGCCTGCCGGGCACCCTCCTCCGCCTGCCGGGTGGCCTCCGTGGCGATATCCACCCGGCTGCGCAGGGCGGCGTTCTCCTGGAGCACCGCGGTCATCGCCGCCTCGACACGGCTGAGGAAGTCGTCCACCTCGACGAGGTCATAGCCTTCACGCAACCGCACGGTGGTGAAAACTTGATTCCGGATATCCATCGGGGTGAGCCACCAACCCGTTCCACATGGCGGTGCGTTCACCGGTCGGCCGACGACCGCCGCCTGACCGGGGTCGCCATTTTCACCTTCGTCGAATTCCACGCCGCCCCTGCACCTCCCTTCACTCCTGGAGAAGGAGGAACTCTGCACCCCTTCTCCGATCGAAGCATTTCCGGTGGGATGTCAGGAAAAACCGGGGCAGCACAAATGATTCAGCCTGGAGAATATTAACCTTTCCCGACTGAAGGGAAATATGACCTACCCTGACTACATCGCGTTCTTGGCAAGCAGCGGAAGGTCGTGCGCGTAGTCGTCGACGGTGGTTCCGGCGGTGTACACGAGCTGGGCCTTGCCGTCGGCAGGCGTGAAGGCCACGACCTGGGCTCCGTGGCTGGACATCATGGTGCCGTCGTGCTTCATCTTCGGGTCCTCGACGAGCACCCCGAGGCCGCGGGCAGCCTTCTTGACCTGCTCCAAGTCTCCGGACAGGCCGGTGAAGTTCGGCCCGAACGCCTTCAGCCACGCGCCGAGGCTCTCCGGCGTGTCCCGCTCCGGGTCGGTGGTGACGAAGACGACGCGCGTGTTGTCCCGGACGTCCGCGGGCTGTTTGGCCAGCGCCGCCGCGATGTCACCCATCGTCGTGGGGCAGACGTCGGGGCAGTTCGTGTAGCCGAAGAAGACCAAGGTCGTCTTTCCTGCGGTCTGTTCGCGCAGGTCGTACGGCTTGCCGGTGGTGTCGGTCAGCCGCAGGTCGGGCTTGGGGAACGCCGGGTCCACGACGGTGCCCTTGTACGGCGACGCATCGTTCTTCGACACGGCGGCCGGCTTGGTGCCGTCGCCCGCCTTGTCGGTCGTACCGCAGCCGGCGAGGAAGAGGAGCGCCGCGGACACGGTGACTGCGGTCGCCAGGCGGGGGCGGGTAAGGGCGCGGGGCATCGGGGTCAGTTCCGTTCCGTAGTGGCGAGTGGGGAGCCGAGGACAGCGTGCACGAGCTGCCGGCCCCGCTCGGTGAGGGTGTAGATGACGAGTCGGCCCTGGCGGCGCGAGGCCGCCAGGCCGGCCGTGCGCAGGTTGCGCAGATGGTGGGAGACGAGGTTCTGGGCGTAGCCGGTGACCCAGGCGAGGTCGCAGACGCATAGCTCGCCACCCTCGGCGAGCACCGCCGCCACCGTCAGGCGCGTGGGGTCGGCCAGTGCCTTCGCCGCCGCGGCGGCGGGCTCTGTCTGCGGCAGGTCGGGCATGCGGGCGCGCAGGGCCTCGGCTACTGGCAGGTCCAGGCAGAGGAGGTCGCAGGCGTCCGCGGGCGGCTGGGTGGTCACGTCGGGTCCTTCGGGTCGTACGGAGCGGTGGGGGCCGCACGGCGGGGCTTCGGCAGGTCAGATGCCGACCGTGAAGCCGGCGGTCCAGGATTGCATCTGGCTGATCAGGGAGCTCCACACTCCGGTGATCATCAGCAGTCCGGTGGCGATCATCATCGCGCCGCCCGCGCGCATCACCCACTGGTAGTGGCGCTTGACCCAGGCGAAGACCCCCATGGCCTTGCGGAAGGCGAGCCCCGCCGCGAGGAAGGGCACGCCGAGGCCCAGGCAGTAGGCGACGGTCAGCAGGGCCCCGCGGCCGGCGCTGGCCTCACTGAACGCCAGCGCCTGTACGGCGGCGAGCGTGGGTCCGATGCAGGGGGTCCAGCCCAGGCCGAAGAGCACACCCAGCACCGGCGCCCCGGCCAGCCCGGCGGCGGGTTTGCGGTGCAGGCGCCATTCGCGGCTCATACCCGGCAGGACCCCCATGAAGGACAGCCCCATCAGGACCGTCACACCGCCGAGGACACGGATGAGGAGGTCCTGGTGTTCGAGGAGGGTGTTGCCCGCGTATCCGAAGGCGGCGCCGAAGGACACGAAGACGGCCGTGAATCCGGCGAGGAACAGCAGCGTCCCCGCGAGGATGCGGCCGCGCCGGACGTCCGCGAGGTCGGCGCCGGTCACTCCGGTGACGTAGGAGAGGTAGCCCGGCACCAGGGGCAGGACACAGGGCGAGAAGAACGACACCAGACCGGCCAGCGCCGCGATCGGTATGGCCAGCAGCACCGATCCGGTCAGGACCGTGGTGCTCGCGTCGAGGGCCAGGTTCACGGCTCAGCCCTCCTTCAGCACGGGGTCGATCAGGGAGCGCAGTTCGGCTTCCGTCAATGCCTTGAGCCCGCGCGCGGCCACCCGGCCCCGGCGGTCGATCACCAGGGTGGTGGGGATGGCGGAGGGCGGCAGCGTGCCCTTGAACTTGAGGAGTTCCCGGCCGTCCGGGTCCCAGAGGCTGGGGTAGGTGATGGAGAAGGTCTCCTCGAATCCCCGGGCCGCCTCCTTCGAGCCGTCGCGGGTGTTGATGCCGAGGAAGGCGACGCCCTGGTCCCTGAGCTCGGTGTGCACCTTCTGCAGGTGCGGGGCCTCGGCCCGGCACGGCGCGCACCACGAACCCCACACGTTGAGGACCACGATCTTCCCCCGGAGGTCCGCCAGCGCGACGGGCTCCCCCGTGAGGGTCTCGCCGCTGATGTCCGGGGCGGGATTCCGCTCGGCGGCCGGCGTGCTCGTCAGCCGTTGGTCGGCGGACGCCGCGGCGGGCTTTCCGGAGTCGTCGCCGGCGCCGCAGCCGGTGGCCGCCGACACGGTCAGTACGGCGAGACCGGCCAGGGCCGTACGCCGCGACACGCCGCCACGGCCGGAGGGGGAACGCTGAAACACGGGGCAGGACCTGTTCCTGGGTGGGATCGGGGGTGGGGCGCCTCAGACGAGGCTGCTCCAGTAGAGCCAGAAGCGTTCCGTGATCAGTACGACCACGAGCAGGTACCAGGCCGTCAGGACGACGCCGTGGTAGGCGGTGGCGCCCCGCAGCCACCGGGCGGAAGGCGCCCGACGGCCCGCGACGTGGAGGGTGGTGTACCAGAAGACCGGGATCATGACCGTCCACACGACCATGCAGTACGGGCACAGGGCGCCGATCCGGTACAGGCTCTGGAAGATCAGCCAGTGCACGAACACGACGCCGAACGTGACGCCCGCTTGGAGGCCGAGCCAGAACCACTTCGGCAGCTCGGCCCCGGCCAGCAGGATCACGCCGATCGTGGCGACGACCGCGAAGCCGGCGATGCCCATCAGCGGGTTGGGGAAGCCGAACGCCTCCGCCTGCGGCGTGGTCATCACCGACCCGCACGACAGCACCGGGTTGATGCTGCACGACGGCTTGTAGGACGGGTCCTTCAGGAGGGCGATCTTCTCCACGGTGAGCGTGAAGGCGGCCAGCAGGCCGAGCGCCCCGCCGATGGTCAGGACCCAGCCCAGGAACCGGGCGGAGACTGCGGCCGCCGCGTCCCGAGCGGCTTCGGGGCCCCCGGTACCGGCGCGCGACGCGACGGTCGTCACTTGGCGAGTTCCGCGTCGATCGCGGCCTTGAAGTGCTCGAACGACCTGATCTGCGGCCGCTGCCCGTTGATGAAGAAGGTCGGCGTGCCCTGCACCCCGAGGGCGATGCCGTCCTCACGGTCCTTGTTGACGCGCTCGGCGGTCGCCGGGTCCTTCCAGTCCTTCTCGAAGCGGGCCATGTCCAGGCCCAGCTCCTCGGCGAAGCCGCGGAAGGTCTTCTCGTGCGAGACCTGCTGGTCGCCCCAGGACTCCTGCGTCTCGTACATCTTCCGGTACATCGCCTCGAGCTTGTCCTGCTTGCCGGCCGCTTCCACGGCCGCGGCCGCGAGCTCGGCGTTGCGGTGGCTCGGGATGGGGAAATACCGCATGACGAAGGTGACCCGGCCCTTGTACTCCTCACGGAGCTTCTCCACGTCGGGGAAGGCCGCCCGGCAGGACTCGCATTCGAGGTCCAGGAACTCCACCACGGTGACCTTGCCGTCCTCGGCGGTGGACAGCCGGTGGCTGTCCGGACGCACGAGCTTGGAGGCCCGGGCCGCCGCTTCGCCGCCCGCGCCCACCGGGGCTTCGTCCTTCTTGGAGGAGGCGCCGAACACCAGCAGGCCGCTGATCACCGCCAGCACGACCACGCCCAGGACCAGCGAAATCTTCACGTTCTTCGTCATGACACCCGTCAATGGGAGGAGGGGAACGACCGGACCGGGCAGACGCGCTCCCGGAACCTCAGGTTTCGAATCAACAGACTAATGGACGTTGATATGAGGTCTCCGTGCACCCCTGGAAAGGCTGCCGGTCCCTCCGGGATACCCTGCGAGATGCTCCGGCCTCGTGGGAGGCTCGGAGCCGTCTCCAGCTCACCTCCCGGAAAGTGCAGCAGCCATGTCCGCCACCGCATCGTCCCGGCCTCCGTCGCCGGCGCGCGGACTGGCGCGTGGGCTGCGTGCCGGTGCACTGGCCGCCTTGTGCGTGCTGCTGCCACTGGCCGGCCACCTGCTGTCACAGGGGCACGCTCCGCGCTGGGCGGTACTGCTGGGCATGGCCGCGGTCGCGGTCCCCGGTTCGGTGCTGCTGACGCGCGCGCGGCTGTCGGACGGCCAGGTGGTGGCGGCCCTGACCGGTGCCCAGCTGGCGTATCACGCGGCCTACGCGCTTCCCGGCGCCTGTGCGGCCGTCGCGGGAGCGGGCAGCGGCCCGGCGTCGATGGTCGAGCACGCCTCGGCGGCCGGCATACCTCCCGAGGTGTTCCTGTCCGGACACGTGATCATGCTGGTGATCGCCGCGCAGCTGTTCGGCCTCACCGAGCTGCTCCTATGGCGCGGCAAGCCGGTCCTGGAGGCGCTGGGCGTCCTGCTGCTGTTCGTCTGGCCGCGGATCGGCGTCACGACCGGGCCGAAGACGGATCTGCGTGCGCTGGAAAGCGGTGCGCTGCCTCCGTCCGCCGTGGTGGCACGGTCGAACGAGGGCCGGGCGCCGCCCCGGTCCCGGCGTGCCGCGATGTGGCGCGCACCTCTCACGTTGACCGGGCCGATGCCCGGCGGAGGTCTCTGCCTGCCCTGACGACGGGGTGGAGGGGCGGTCCGCCGACGTCGGCGTCCCTGCTCCGGCTCGTCCGGAGACCAGAGAGAGACCTTTCCTTCCCATGCCTCGCCCTTCCCGGCGCGTCGCCCGTGCGGCGACCCGCCTCCTCGTCGTACCTCTCGGCGCCGCCCTCCTGTGGGCCGCGGCTCCGGCCGCCTCCGCCCACACCGACCTGACCTCCGGCACACCGGCCGAGGGCGCCACCCTCGACGCACTGCCCGCGGACATCCGGCTGACCTTCAGCGACGAGATGACGCAGGAGTACGCGAAGGTCGCACTGACGGGGCCGGACGGCAGCCCCGCCGCGGCCGGCGATCCCCAGGTGTCCGGCAGGACCGCGTCCTTGCCGGTCAAGCCCGGGCTGCCCTCGGGTACGTACACCGTCGGCTACCGGGTGGTCTCCGCAGACGGTCATCCCGTCAGCGGTTCCTACACGTTCACCCTGCGCGCGGCCGCCCCCTCACCTGCGGCGCCGGCCGGTCCCGCGTCGCCCTCGGCGGGGCCCACCGCCGACAGCCCGAGCGCCGGGCCCGCCTCCACGGACGGCGCGGGAGCCGTGGCGTCGTCGGGCGGGTACGGCACGGTGGCGGCCCTGGGCGCCGTGATCGTCGCGGGTGCCGGAGCCGCCGTGTTCGTCGGGCGCCGCCGGAGGGCCCGCCGTGACGGCTGACGTCGTGACCGGCAGCCGTCGGCGGCTGCCGCTGCTCTTCCTGGCTCCGGTGGTCCTGGCCCTCTGCGTCACCCTGCTCGGGTTGTGGGCGGCCGGTTCCACCGCGCAGCAGGTTCCCGGGATCGAGGACGCCGGACCGCTCACCTCCTGGGGGCTCCCCCTCGCGCGCGTCACCGCCGACATCTCCGCGGTGGCCACGGTGGGCGCTCTCCTCCTGGCAGGGGTACTGCTGCCCGGCGGGCGGGGCCTCGGCCCGTCCCGGATGCCGTACCTCACGGCGGCAGCGGTCGCGGCCGGTCTGTGGGCGGTCTCCTCCGTCGCGCTGCTGGTCCTGACGCTGTCCGACCTCTTCGCCCGGCCCGTTTCCGCGGTCCTCGACCCGGCGATGGTGGCGGACTTCGCCCTCACGTCGGCGCAGGGCCGCTCCTACGCGGCCATGGCGGCGGCCGGGCTGGCCCTGGCGACGCTGTGCCCGGGCGTCACCACCGTCCGGTGGGCGCGCCTCGCCCTCGTCCTCGCGGTCGCGGCCGTCCTGCCTCCCGCGTTCACGGGGCACTCGGCCGCCGCCGGGAACCATGACGCGGCCGTCACCAGCCTGGCCCTGCACGTGGCAGGTGTCGCCGTCTGGGTCGGCGGCCTGCTCTTCGTCCTGGCCGCCGCGGTGCACCGCACGGAGGGTGCCGCCGTCGCGGCACGGCACTTCAGCCCGCTGGCGGGCGGGGCGTTCCTGGCGGTCGCGGCGAGCGGACTGGTCAACGCCCTGGTCCGGCTGCCGCTTTCGGCCGCGTGGTTCACCTCCGGGTACGGGCGGATGGTGCTGCTGAAGACCGCCGCCCTCCTGATCCTGGGAGCCGTCGGATGGTGGCACCGCCGCCGGACCCTCCCGGCCATCGCCGACGGCACCCGGCGTCCGTTCCTGCGGTTCGCCGCGGGTGAGGTGCTGGTGATGGCCGCGGCCATGGGCCTGGCCGTGGCCCTGTCCCGGACTTCGCCGCCGCCCGGTGCGAAGGGCTCCCCCTCGCCGACGGAGGAACTGCTCGGGTTCCCGATGCCGCCCGAGCTCGGCGGATTCCCCTGGACGCCCCTGTTCACCCAGTGGCACTTCGACCCGGTCTTCGCCTTCGGTACGGGCGCCGCCGCCGTGCTGTACGGGGTCGGCGTCCGGCGGCTGCGGGCGCGCGGCGACCACTGGCCGGTCGGCCGCACGATCAGCTGGCTGCTCGGCCTGTTCGTCACCGTCGTCTCGACGATGAGCGGGCTGGCCGTGTACGGCAAGGTCATGTTCAGCGTCCACATGGGCCAGCACATGATCCTCGCGATGACGGTCCCGATCCTGCTCGTCCTCGGCGCACCGGCGACTCTGGCACTCCGGTCCCTGCCGTCGGCCGGCAAGGGCGAGCCTGCAGGGCCGCGCGAGGCGCTGATGTGGCTGCTGCACAGCCGGTACGTGAAGGTCATCTCGCATCCGGCCGTGGCGGGGGTGCTGTTCATCGGGAGCGCGTTCGCCGTCTACTCCACCTCGTGGTTCGAGACCCTGATGTCCAGCCACCTCGGTCACACGGCCATGCTGTTCCATTTCCTGGCCGTCGGGCTGTTGTTCTTCTGGGTGATCATCGGTGTCGATCCTGGCCCCCGCCGCCCACCGCACCTGGGCCGGCTCTTCGTCCTGATGCTGACGATGCCGTTCCACTCGTGGTTCAGCATCTCCCTGATGAGTTCCACCGCGATCATCGGCGCCGGCTGGTGGAATGCGGTCGGCCGTACGTGGGGGCCCGACCTCGCGCAGGACCAGTACAACGGCGGGGCGATCGCCTGGGCCACCGGTGACATTCCGGTGCTGATCACGACGATCATCCTGGCCGCGCAGTGGGTCCGTTCCGATCGCCGCGAGGCCCGCCGCGTCGACCGGCGGATCGACCGCGGCGACTCCGGTGACCCTCTGGCGGCGTACAACGCCTACCTGGCGAGTCTCCACGCACGGGATCGCCGACTCCGGGCTGCCGTCACCCGCTCGGGTGGCACGGCGAGCCCACCACACACGGCCCGTACGGCCCGGGGAGCAGAGGTGGAGGAATCATGAGGCTCAAGAGGTATCTGCTCGCCGTCGCCGCGACCCGTCGGCGGCGCGTCCTCGGCCGGCGCGTCCCGACTCCCGCGACGTACGAGGCGTTCAAGGCGCTGATCGACGAACGGCCCGTCCGGTGAGCGGGCCCGACGGCCTGCCGGTCGACTCGCTCGTCGAGGGGACGCGGACCTACCGGGCCCGCGCCGCGGCCCTGCGGGTTCCGCTCACGGACCCGGCAGACGGCCAGCGCCCCAAGGCCATGCTCATCGCCTGCTCCGATGCGCGCCTGCTCCCCTCGCTCATCACGGGCAGCGGCCCGGGCGAGGTCCTGGAACTGCGCACCCACGGCGGCCTCGTCCCCCGGTTCGATCCCGAGCAGCACACGGGTGAGGCCCTGACCATCGAGTACGCCGTGGCCACGCTGCGGATCACCGACATCGTGGTCCTCGGCCACTCCCTCTGCGAGGTCGTCGACGTCTCCGCAGGCCATACCCGCCAAGGGGAAGCGCTCACGGGGGACTTCACGGCCGCCGGACACCGGCACGTCCTCAAGCAGATGGACGTGCTGAGCGACTACCCCTGTGTGGCGCCCCGGCTGGCGGACGGCAGCCTTCGTCTCCACGGCTGGTACCACGATCTGGGCACCGGCTCCACCGTCTCCTTCCGCCCGCACCTCAACTCCTTCCGGCCCTTGTGACCTCCCCACACCGCACGACGAGGAACACCTCATGACCTCACCCGCCCCTCTCACCTACGACGAGCGGCTCACCGCGCCGCGCACTTGGTGGCTGATCGCCGTGGCCGCCGGATTCTCCATGGCACTCATCGTCATGCCCTACGGTGGCCTCGCCGCTCTCGGCGGGTTCATCGTGGGCACCCTGATCGCCTGCATGTGGGTCAGCGCCCAGGGCTCGTCCCGCATCCGCGTCACGAACGAGCTGCTGGTCGCCGACCAGGCCAGGATCCCGCTGACGGCGCTCGGCCGCGTGGAAGTCCTCGACGGGGAGGAAGCGCGCGCCTGGCGCACGTACAAGGCCGACCTCCGCGCACACCTCCTGATGCGCAGTTACATCAGCGGTGCCGTCCGGATCGAGAACACCGACCCGGAGGACCCCACCCCGTACGTCTACTTGTCCACCCGGACGCCCCAGGCCCTCGCCGACGCCCTGGACAGCACCCGAAAGCTGTGAATCGCGGTCGCCGACCCGCGCTGCCCGCCCCGTCCACCTAGGATCTCCCCACCATGACGAGCACCCCGTCACCGCTGCCGCGTCCCTCCACGGGCCTGCGGCTGCGCGCACTGCTGAGCTGGATGTGCTGCGTCGCCGCACTCCTGCTCGCCGTGACGGTGTGCCACCGGTCCGGACCTCCACCCGCCGCCGGAGCGGGTTGGGGTATGCCCTCCACCGCCTCAACGGTCCAGAACGCCGACACGTCGGGCAGCGTCGAAGGCTGCGTGGACCACCGGCCGGGCGACACGTGCCTGACCGCACTGCACCACCTGCCCGGAAGCATCCTGCCCCTGCCCGAAGACGTCGCGCTGCCCGGCGAGAGCGCCGCTGCCGCTCGCCCGCCGGCGCGGGCCGGACCGGCCGTCGGTGCCCCGCTCACGGCTCGGGGCGTCGATCTCCACTCCCTCCAGGTGCTGCGGATCTAGACGGTCACCGCGTCCGCGCGTGCCTGCGTGCGCGGATGCAGTCGTGATCCGTCAACCGACCCGCCACCTGCCCCGCACCGGGGAGTGAAGGAACCGATCATGGGCCTGCCCAAGAACAGCGCCGCCGCACAGCGACGCGCCAAGCTCGATGCCGTCCGCCGCGCCCAGGCGGCGCGCGACCGCCGCAACAAGATCATCACTGTGGTCGTCTGCGGTCTCATCTTCGCCGCCCTCGCCGGCGGTACCACCTATCTGCTCTTCACCATCAAGGGCGAAGAACAGCGGAAGGAAGCCGCCAAGGCCGCCCCCATCGACGGGGAGAAGACCTGGGACAAGCTCTCGCAGAACCACGTCACCCAGGCCGTGACCTATCCGATGACCCCGGCTGCGGGCGGCGATCACTCCCAGCGGTGGATGAACTGCAACGGGGACGTGTACGAGAAGGAGGTCCCGCAGGAGAACGCCGTCCACGCCATGGAGCACGGCGCCGTCTGGATCACGTACAGCGACAAGGCCGCGCCGGACGACGTCAAGTCCTTGGGCGAGCGCGTACGGAAGACCCCCTACACCCTGTTGAGCCCCCACTCGAAGCAGGCCGGTCCGATCACCCTGTCGGCCTGGGGCAAGCAGGTCAGCGTCGACAGCGCCTCCGACCCCCGGGTGAACGCCTTCCTGACCAAGTACGTTCAGGGACCGCAGACTCCGGAGCCCGGCGCGGCCTGCACGAACGGTCTGACCGCGTGAGCGGCTCCGCGCACCGGCCCCGCTGGGCGGCCTGGGGTCTCGTATGGCTGCTGCTCTGCTCGGTGGCGGGTGCGGTGGTGTTCGCCTTCCCCTCCGGTGGCGCGGCCACCACCGGCCCCGCACCGGCGACGGCCGCGGACACGGGCTTCTCCCGTGACATGGCGGCCCACCACCAGCAGGCCGTGGAGATGTCCTTCCTCGTTCGCGAGAACACCACCGACGAGGAGGTCCGGACCCTGGCCTTCGACGTCATCAACACCCAGGCCAACCAGCGCGGCATGATGCTGGGCTGGCTCGACATGTGGCAGTCGCCGAAGCTCGCCCCCGAGGGGGCGATGGCCTGGATGGACGGGCACGGCAGCGGGATGGCCGTCACCGAGATGCCGGGCATGGCCACCCGGGCACAGCTGGAGCAGCTGAAGGCCGCCAAGGGCCGGGATGCCGAGGTCCTCTACCTCCAGCTGATGATCCCGCACCACCGGGGCGGGGTCGTCATGGCCGAGGCTGCCGTGAAGCAGGGCAAGAACGACCAGGTGAAGGCGTTGGCCGAGGGGATCGTGCTGGCTCAGCAGGCCGAGATCGACCTGATGAACGGCATGCTCACCAAACGCGGCGCCCAGCCGGTGACGCTCGTTGCCGAGCAGCCGGCGGCGTCCGCGCCGCAGCACCACTGACCGGTCGGGCGGACCGCGCGTGCGGTCCGCCCGACGGGTTCTCAACCACCGGCTTCCTTCCCTGTCAGAAGCCCGGGGACACTTCCGTGTGGTCCGCCGGCTCGACCTGGATGGTGGGGTGGGTGACCCCGTAGGTCTCGGCGAGGATCTGACGGCTCTGGTCGAGAACGGCGTGCCAGTCCGCGCCCTCCTTGATGACGATGTGGGCGGAGGCCGCCTCCATGCCGCTGGTGATGGTCCAGATGTGCAGGTCGTGGACCTGAATCACACCGGGGATGGCTGCCAGGTCACGGGTGGCGGCCTCGACGTCCACGTCCGGCGGGGCCACCTCCATGATGATCCGCAGGGCCTGGCGCATCAGCTTCCAGGTGCGCGGCAGGATGAACAGACCGATCACGGTGCCGACGATCGGGTCGGCGTACTGGAAGCCGGTCGTCCAGATCACGACGGCGCCGATGATGACTCCGACGGATCCGAGCATGTCGGCGAAGACTTCGAGGTAGGCGCCCTTGAGGTTGAGGCTCTCCTTCGCGCCGGCGCTCAGCAGGCGGAAGGAGATCAGGTTGACGACGAGGCCGATCACGGCGACGACGAGCATGGGCACGCCCGGGACCTCGGTCGGGTTGCGGAACCTCTCGACCGCTTCGTAGAGGACGTAGAAGGCGACGCCGAACAGCAGCAGGCCGTTGATCACGGCGGCCAGGACCTCGAGCCGGTAGGTGCCGTACGTCCGCTGGCCCGCGGCCGGCCGCTTGGCGAGGTGGATGGCGGCGAGCGCGAGGCCGAGCCCCAGCACGTCGGTCCCCATGTGCGCGGCGTCGCTGATCAGGGCGAGTGAGCCGGTGGTGAAGCCTGCGACGACCTCGACCAGCGCGTAGGCGGCCGTGATGGCGAACGCGATCGCCAGGGGCTTCTGGTGGCGCTCGCCGGCACTGCCGATCCTGGGTCCGTGCGCGTGCCCGTCCCCTCCGTCCGGGTCGGAGCCGTGGCTGTGGCCGTGTGGCATGTGGGTGTTCCTCCTGGTACTGGATCGGTGCTGTCCGTGTCGGGCGGCCGGTGTCGGCAGCGTGGCAGTGGGGCGGGGTGGTGGCGTCGAGGACACGAGAGGGCGGTGGCGGGACTTGAGCTTTCGGCTCCGGTGGTGATGCTGGGGAGCACGCTCAGGTCGCGTCGGAAGGTGGGGGAATGGACTCGGTCGTGGTGAACGGTGTGCGCATCGCATACGTGCGAACGGGGGCCGGGCCCGTGGTGGTTCTGGCGGGCGGCACGGGAATGCCGCCGGTCGCCTGGGAGTTCTGCGGTGTACGGGACGCACTGGTCCGCGCCGGGTACGAGGTCGTGACGTACGCGGCGCGCGGGGTCGCCCCCTCGGACGCGCCGCCGGCCCCGTACTCGATGGAGGACCTGGCCGGTGATCTGGCAGCGCTGCTGGACGTTCTCGGCGTCCACCGGGCGGCGGTGGTGGGGTACTCGTTGGGCAGTTTCACGGCGGAACTCCTCGCGCGGACCCGGCCCGACCTCGTACGGTCGCTGGTGCTGATGGCGGGTGCGGGGCCGACGACGGGCGTGGTGGAGGCGGTGCTGGACACGGAGGCGGAGCTGATCGCGGCGACCGGAAGCCTCCCGCCGGCCTTCATGCGGCTGCAGACGCTGCTCAGTTCGCTCCCCGCGCCGGTGCTCCGCGACGACGAGGAGCAGGTACGGGGCTGGCTCGAACTGCTCGGAGCACAGGACGGTGTGTGGGCCTCCCCCGAAGGCGCGGCCGGACAGTCGGCGGCGTCGGACGGCTGGCTCCGCGCCCCCGACCGGCTCGCATCCCTCGCCGGCATCCAGGTGCCCACGCTGGTACTGACCTTCGAGCATGACCTGTACTTCCCGCCGCGCACCGGCCGGGTGGCCGTCGAGGCGCTGCCGCAGGGCGAGTTGGCCGTGGTGGCAGGTGCGGCGCACGGTGGGCTGCTCACCCATCCTGCCGAGACCACTGCCGCGCTCATCGGCTTCCTCACCCGTCCCGATGCGCGGTGAGAATCAGGCACCGGCACGGCTGACGCTCCGTCCGACACCGGGGACGAAGCGCCCTGCCCGCGTGGCATAGCGGGCGTAGGCAGGACCGTGGACCCGCGCCAGGTAGGGCTCCTCCACCACGCGGACCTGGAGTTCGATCGCGACGACGAGGACCGACCACGCGAGGACGGCGACGAGGTTGGGCACCATCGCCGCAAGTCCCGCGGCAGTGACGGTCATCGCGGTGAAGACCGGGTTGCGGACGTGCGCGAAGAGGCCGGAGGTGACGAGTTCGGTGCGCTCGTCGGCGTCGACTCCGACGCGCCAGGAGGATCCCATCGCACTCTGGGCGACGAACGTGGCGGCCATGCCCACCAGGGCCACGAGCAGCCCGCCCCACTGCAGACCGCCGTTGCCTTCGGTGCCCGGCAGTTCGAGCATCCCGGCGAGAGCGGCCAGAGGCGCTGCCGGGCCGCCGATCAGGGCGAGGACGAACAAGACCCCCGCCCACCACGGAGCGGATCCGGGCCGGCCCGAGATGCCCCGGAACCCGGTGTCGCCCGTACGGCGGCGGTGCAGGACGGAGCGGGCTCCGAAAGCCGTCACCGCCCAGGCCACGAAGAGGGTCAGCGCGACCCACGACCAGTTCTCCACGGGTTCCTCCATCTACGGGTGTCCGCGGCCGAGATCCTCGACACGACTCGACAGTACATAGAATCCTGAATTCAGGAAAGTCTGAATCAATGGAGTGGGGGCAGGCAGCCGTGGCCCACCCCCACACCTCGGGTCAGAGGGACGGAGTGAGCTGGACGAGGGTCACGTCCTGGCCGTCCCGGCGTTCGACCCAGGACAGGAGGGCCATGGTGCAGGCGTGGTCGCGATGGCGCAGATCCGTCATGTCCAGGCGGATCGGGCAGCCGGACGGCAGGGCCTCCAGTGCGTCGAGGAGCCTCGGCAGATTGAGGAAGGTCGCGTTGCCGCTGATCTTCACGGTCAGTTCGTCCGGCCGGATCCCCACCGTTTCGATCTTCACGCGGGAGGTGTCCCACGCCGTCTTGACCACGGACAGCCCCAGTCCGATCAGGACACCCTCGAACATCCCGACGCCCAGGACGCCGAGCGCTGTCGCGAGCAGCACCAGAGCCTCCCCGCGGTGTCGCCGCCACAGGGGAACGAATTGCTTCACGGGAAGCAGCTTCACCCCTGCATGGACGAGGACTCCGGCGAGCGCGGCAACGGGGATCATGGCCAGGACACCGGGCAGGAGCATGACGAACAACAGCAGCCACACACCGTGCAGTACGCGTGAGACCTTGGTCCGGGCGCCGGCCCGGACGTTGGCGGAGGAGCGAACGATGACCGCCGTCAGCGGCAGGGCGCCGAGCAGACCGGAGACGGTGTTGCCCGCGCCTTGGGCGATCAGTTCCTTGTCGAAGTCGGTGCGCGGACCGTTGTGGAGCCGATCGACGGCCGCCGCGCTGAAGAGGCTCTCCGCCGAGGCGATCAGGGTGAAGGCCGTGATCGTGCCGACCAGGAAGAGGGCGGGCAACGAGGGCAGCAGGGTGAAGTCCGGCGTGGTGACGGCCTCCAGGATTCCACTGATCTTCACGGTCTCCACCGGCAGGTCCAGCATCTGGGTGGCAACGACGGCGAGACCGACACCGACCAGGGCGCCGGGCACCGTGCGGACGACCTCGGGCAGGTACGGCCACGCGACGATGACGGCGATCACCCCGGCGCCCAGGCAGAAGGCCGTTCGCGCACCGGGGGAAGCGATGACCGCGGCCGCCAGCGCGGGAAGGCCGAGCAGCTTGTCCGGGCCGGTCGGCGGGGCGGGCCGGTCGGCCATGGCGAAGAGCTGCCCCGCGATGATCACCAGGCCGATGCCCGCGAGCATGCCCTCCACGACCGACAACGAGATCGCCCGGAACCAGCGCCCCAGCCGCAACACGCCGAGCAGGAGTTGCAGGAGGCCGGTCGCTACGACGATCAGCCCGAGGGCGGCCAGGCCGTAGGACCGCACGGCCTCGGCCACCAGGACGGTCAGGCCGGCGGCCGGGCCGCTGACCTGGAGGCTGCTGCCCGGCAGAAGCCCCGTCACCAGACCTCCGACGATCCCGGTGACCAGTCCGAGTTCGGCCGGCACGCCCGATGCGACCGCCACGCCCACGCAGAGGGGCAGAGCGACGAGGAAGACGACGACCGAGGCGGAAACGTCACTCGACAGTGCAAACATGGCCGCCCCTCGGGACCCACGACGAGCGCGTCGCCCGTCGCCCCTCCCTTGCGATGCGCTGTTGTGGCGGTCGGAGGCCCTCGTACGGGCTCGGGATCCCATCAGAGCCTCCGGAACACGCGAGAACCGGGCTGGCAGGCCAGGACCTCACCGGTGTCGACGGTGTAGTACCAGGCGTGCAGCCGCAGGCGGCCGACGACCAGTCGCTGCGAAACCCACGGATAGCTCCGCAGATGGTCGAGCTGCGCGAGCAGGTGTGCCTGCGCGACCTGCACGGGGTCGGCGCCGACGGGCTCGATCCGGTCGGTGGCCGGCCTGCGGACCGCGCGGCCGGCGCCGACCAGCCACCGCTGCATCAGCGGCAGCGCTTCCAGGCTCTGCCGGTGCATGAGCCCTTGCACCGCGCCGCAGTGGGAGTGACCGCACACGACGATGTCGGGCACCTTGAGGACTTTGACGGCGAACTCCAGGCTGGCGGCCACCGCGCAGGCGGCGGATGCGCGATAGCGGGGCACGATGTTGCCCGCCGTACGCACCTCGAAGAGTTCACCGGGACGCGCCCCGGTGATCAGCGAGGGGATGACCCGGGAGTCGGAGCAGGAGACGAAGGCGGCCATCGGGCGCTGGCCCCGGGCGAGGTGGGAGAAGTCGTGCGACGTCTCGGCGATCTTCACCGGGAAGGCGCGGGCATGGTCGATCAGGGACTGCATGAGGTCGGCCTCACATGCTCGTTGCGGCAGGTAGGAGCAGGTGCGCGCGCAGACCGGTCCCGTGCAGGGCCGGCCCACGAAGGGCGGGCCGAAAAGGGGCTGGGGCGGTCTGCGGCGTGAGGCCGCTCAGCAGCGGAAGGTCTGCAGTGACGCGGCGGCAGGCTGCGCCGGCGCCGCGGGGCTCCAGCTGTTCCTGGCCGTGCGGTCGAGCGGCGGCGCAGGCTCCGCGGATCCGGCTGCCGGACCCTCTTCGTCGAGGAGCACCGAGGGTGCGTCGTCGAGGGTGCCGCTCTGTCCGCGCGCCATCGCGGGCTCGCCGACGGCGTCGTGGTGCAGGGGCTCTTGACCGATGCTCTGCGCATGGCTGCCCGGCGCGGTCGCCCTGCTCTCCACCGGCGCGGCGGTCGCGGTGTTCACCAAGGACGCGGCCACCGAGTGGTGCGGAACGGCCGCGTGGACGAAGACCGCCGCGACGAGCAGGAGGAGAAGGGCTGCTGTGCGTCGCATCGTGCCCTCCACCTCCTCAGCATGCGGCTCGTTGCCCAAACGTTACCGCGCCGTGGCGACGGCCCACGTGGCGCCCCGGGCGAACGGGCCACGTCCCGGCGGGAGCCCGGTGTGCAGACTGGAGCCGGCCCGGACGTCGGCCGGTGCGGACATCCGGCACTCCCCCGCACGTCACGACCCCAGTGGAGCCGAGGCCACACTCTTCCCGTCCTCGACACCGCGCACGGCAACCCGGAGGTACGCGTTCACCCCAAGCGGTGAATCGACACACACGGCGGCGACCATGCTTCACGGCTGCGTAGATCCGCCGGCTCCCGCTGTGACATGGGGGTCCGCGTCGCATCCGACCGCCGGGACACACCACGTCACGGAACGCGACAGCCGGGCACTCTTCATGCACACACGGTAGCGTCGAGATCACTGTGTGGAATGTGCTGTGGTCACGTGACGGCCGCCGGAACGGCGGCTGGGTGGCTGTCCTCGTGACAGCCGCCCTGGTCGCGCTGGTCTTCGGCGTGTGCGACACCGGCGGCCACCACCGCGCACCCGTCCCCTCCTCGGCGGCCACGCAGGCCGGAGCCCATCCGGAACTCGCTGTCGGCTGCCCTGACGGTGACCGTCCCTGCGAACACGCCGACGATCACACCGCGACTCAGCTGCAAGAGCGCAGGACCCCCGATGGAGCGGCCGTCCTCAAGCCGGCCTCCGTGCAGACCGGTTCATCCCGTGCCGATCACGCCCCGGCGGACGGGCCGGCCTCGTCCGCGGTCGGATCCGGCCGCGATCTGCTGTGCAAGGCGTGCGTGAGCAGAACCTGAGCGGGCCCGGGCCCTCCGCGCGGCTGCCGTAGCGCCGTATTCAGGAGTGTCCCCGCGCGCCCTCTCAACCCTGCACGGTCCGTCACCTCCCCACCGCGTCCCGGTGGGCTCCCGGTCGCGCCGTGCCGCACGAAGGACAACCCGCGATGACCGAACTGTCCCTGCCCGTCTCCCCGTCGGCGGCCCCCGCACCGCACAGCGTGCTCAAAGCCGTCGGCAACACCCCCGTGCTCTTCATCGACGAGCCCTTCACCCCGGCCCCCCGCGGCTTCTGGGCCAAACTCGAAGGCTTCAACCCCGGGGGCATCAAGGACCGTGCCGCCCTGTACATGGTCGACACGGCACGCGAACGCGGTGCGCTGCGCCCCGGCGCGCCGATCATCGAGTCCACCTCCGGCACGCTCGGTCTCGGTCTGGCCCCGGCCGGCGTGCTCCACGGACACCCCGTGCACCTGGTTACCGATCCCGGCATGGAACCGATCATGGAACGGATGCTGACGGCGCACGGCGCACGGCTCCACATCGTCGACCAGCCGCATCCCGAAGGCGGCTGGCAGGAGGCACGGCGCCGCAAGGTCGCCGAGCTCCTCGGCCGACACCCGGGCGCCTGGTGCCCCGACCAGTACAACAACCCCGACAACGTGGCCGCGTACCGCCCCCTCGCCGACGAACTGACCGACCAGCTGGGGACGGTGGACGTGCTGGTGTGCGCGGTCGGCACGGGCGGCCACTCCTCCGGAATCGCCCGCCGGCTGCACGAGTCCAACCCCGCGCTACGCCTCGTCGGCGTCGACACGATCGGCTCGACCATCTTCGGCCAGCCCGCCCGACCCCGCCTCATGCGCGGCCTCGGCTCCTCGATCTACCCCCGGAACGTGGACTACCCGGCCTTCTCCGAGGTCCACTGGGTGGCTCCGGCCGAAGCCGTCTGGTCCGCCCGCAGGCTGGCGGCCAGGCATTTCGCCACCGGCGGGTGGAGCGTCGGCGCCGTCGCCCTCGTCGCCGGCTGGCTCGCCCGCACCCAGCCCGACGGCACCCGGATCGCCGCGGTCTTCCCCGACGGACCGCACCGGTACTTCGACACCGTCTTCAACGACGAGTACTGCCGCACCCACCAGCTCCTGGGCACCGACCCGCCCTCCGCACCCGAGACCGTCGCATCGCCCCTCTCCGGCGAGATCGCCCGGTGGACGCGCTGCACGGACGTCTTCGACCCCATGCCCGCTCCGGCCGCCCCCGCCACCGCACGCACGGCCGGCGCGGGCCGATGAGGCAGACCTGGAAGCAGTACCGCTCCTTCGACGCCACCGTGCAGTTGCTGCTCGTCAACCAGCTGAGCATCAACCTCGGCTTCTACATGCTCATGCCCTACCTGGCCGCCCACCTCTCCGGCAGCCTGGCGCTCGCCACCTGGGCGGTCGGGCTGATCCTCGGCGTACGCAACCTCTCCCAGCAGGGCATGTTCCTCGTCGGCGGGATGCTCGCCGACCGCCTCGGCTTCAAGCCGCTGATCGTGGCGGGCTGCACCCTGCGCACCGTCGGCTTCGCCGCGCTCGCGTTCGCCGACACCCTGCCGGCCCTGGTCGCCGCGTCCGCGGCCACGGGACTGGCGGGCGCCCTGTTCAACCCGGCGGTCCGGGCCTACGTGGCCGCGGAGGCGGGCGAGCGCCGGGTGGACGCCTTCGCCCTCTTCAACGTCTTCTACCAGGGGGGCATCCTCCTCGGCCCGCTCGTCGGGCTCGCACTGACCTCGGTCTCCTTCCCCCTGACCTGCACGGTCGCCTCGGCGGTCTTCGCCGCGCTCACCCTGCTGCAACTCCGACGCCTGCCGCAGAACGCATCCGGCCCGCGCGAGGACCGGCCGGCGCTGCGCGAGCAGGCCGGCACCGTGCTCCGCAACCGGACCTTCTGGCTGTTCTCCCTGGCCATGAGCGGCTCGTACGTCCTGTCGTTCCAGATCTACCTGGCACTGCCCCTGGAGGTCGAACGCCTCGCGGGCGAGGGCACCTTCGCCACCGCCGCGACCAGCGCCCTGTTCGTCGTCTCGGGGGGCGTCGCCATCCTGGGGCAGCTGCGCATCACCGCATGGTGCAAGCGGGTCTGGAGCCCTGCGCGGTGCCTGTGCGCGGGTATGGCCCTCATGGGCGCAGCCTTCCTCCCACCCCTGCTCAGCTCTTCGGCCGGGCCGGCCGCGCAGGGGTGGGCGGCTGCCGCGGCCGTCATCCCTCTCCTGGCGTGCGCCGGACTCCTCGCCGTCGCCACGGCGGTGCTGTACCCGTTCGAGATGGACACCATCGTCGCCCTCGCGGGCGGCCGCTGGGTGGCCACCCACTACGGCCTCTACAACACCGTCTGCGGCGTGGGGATCACCCTCGGGAACCTCGCCACCGGCGCCCTGTTGGGAACGGCACGGACCGGCGCGCACCCGGCCCTCGCCTGGCTCGTCCTGGCCGTGGTCGGCTTCGCGTGCACGGCTGCCCTCGCCGGGCTGACACGTACCGGCCGGCTGTCCGCGCCGCGCCCCGTTCCGGTCGGGGCGTAGCCGTCGTACGGGCAGGTCGGCCGCTATCCGTCGGCCTGCCCGTCCCCGGCCGCCCGCCGGGCCGCCTCGGCGCACCCCGGCGGCTCCGACGCGACGGAGCTGTCCTGGGTACCGGTGTACGGCACGCCGTGCATGAGCGCGAAGCCCAGGCGAAGCTCCTCGTCGGACAGGGCGGCCATGGCTTCCGTCACGATCGCGCACATCCGCCGACCGTCCGGGTTCACCCACTCACGCTGGACCCACCGCACCACGATTCCTCCCCATCGGCGAAGGACAGGCAGACTACGTACCTGGCGCCCGGCGGCGCCAGACACAACCAGTTCACCACTGCATGAATTCAGGATCCCCTGTACTGTGGGGATGTGCTGACCACCGACACGGACATCGAGGCGCTCGCGCGGTTCGGCCGCGCGCTGGCCGACCCCATTCGCTGCCGCATCCTGCTCGCGCTCCAGCAGGAGCCCGGCTACCCCTCGGACTTCGCCGATGCCCTGGGGATCTCCCGCACCCGCCTGTCGAACCATTTGGCCTGCCTGCGGGACTGCGGTCTGGTCGTCGCAGTGCCCGACGGGCGCCGGACCCGGTACGAACTCGCCGATGCCCGCCTCGGTCACGCGCTGGGAGACCTGAGCTCCGCGGTGCTGGCGGTCGAAGCGGACCGGACGTGCGCGACCGCCGACACGAACGCCTGCTGCGACTGAACGCCGCAGCTAGGCCGACACGACGGCGTCGAGCCGTCCCGCCTTGGCCTCCTCCACGAGCGAACCGAACTGGTCGGCACTCATCTCGACGCGCTGCCCGAAGTCGTCGGTGATCACCACACGCCGATCGGCCGGCGCGGACTCGTCGACGAACAGCTGCGGGCAGCCGCAGTCGCACTTGCCGCAGAAGGTGGCTATCGGTGTCAGGGAACTGCTGTCGGCCATCACACGTACCCTTCGCTTGCTGTCCGTTGGCGTTGCGAACCGTCACGCCCCTTGCACGAGTGGGCATGCCCACTCGGCAGGACGGACAAGCCACCCGGCGCGCCTTCGCACGGAGCGGGTGAACCGTTGCTGCATTCGTCGGCCGTTTTGGGCAGCCGCGGCCGCGCGAGCAGAAATGCCGGAAATGGCCGGATAGTTTGCGTGGGTGAGTGGTCCGGAACTCTGGTTGAGGCAGGCCCTCAACGGCTTGCTCGCCTCCGGCGTTTGCCTTGCCCTGGGATTGGTGAGCCACATCGCGGCGGGCGGGCAGCCACCGGATGCCACCGGGTACGGATTGCTCCTCGTAGCCGCCGCCGTACCGTGCACCGCACTCTGCGCGACCCGCCACCGTACCTTCGCTCGCACCGCCATGGCCCTCGCTGCCCTCCAGTACGGCCTGCACCTCGCCCTCCACGCGCTCACCACCGGACCCCACCTGACGGCATCGGGATCCTCGGCGCACACACGTCACGCCTCGACGGGTCATCTGGCCGAAGTCCACTCAGGTATGGATGCGATCGGCGAGAGCGGCATGCCCACGATGAGCTCGGCGATGGCGCTGGCTCACGGGCTGGCCACGCTGGGGGCCGCCCTGTACGTCATCTACGGGGAGGCGCTGCTCCGCCACCTCGCCGCTCTGCTGCTGCGCCCCGTACGCCTCGCCACCCCACGCCCGCTCCTCCCATCGCCGAACACCGACCGAGCCCCTCACTCCCCACCCCTGCCCGCCCGCTACGGCGTACGTCTCGCCACCCTCCGTCCGCGAAGAGGCCCTCCGGTGAACGCTCCTGAGCTGCCACTCCCCCTGGCAGCTCCCCTCACCGAGACCGACTTCGCCGCATGCGCACCCGACCCGGCTACGCGTGCCTCCACCGGAGGACAGACATGTCTTCGACCATCGAGCACGTTCCGTCCAGAGATTCGGCCCCCGCCCCGGAGCCATCCGGACGAACTCGAAAGGGCCTACGGGCCCTGCTGGTCCGGCTCCACTTCTACGCAGGGGTGTTCGTCGCCCCGTTCCTGCTCACCGCCGCGCTCACGGGGCTGGCCTACACCGTCACTCCCCAACTCGACCAGCTCGTCTACGGCGACCGCCTGAGCGTCGCGAGGGTGGGCGACGAGTCCCGCCCGCTGGCGGAGCAAATCGCCGCCGCACGCGCCGGTTACCCCGACGGCGCTCTGGCCTCGGTCGTCACCCCGGCCGAACCTGATGCGACCACTCGGGTCGTACTGGCCGTCCCCGGTCTCGGGGAGAAGCAGCGCACGGTCTTCGTCGACCCTTACACCGCCCGGGTCCAGGGCGATCTGACGACGCGGTTCGGGAAGACACCGCTGACCACGTGGCTGGACGACCTGCACCGCAACCTGCTTCTGGGAGAGACGGGGCGGCTCTATTCGGAGACCGCCGCCAGCTGGCTGTGGGTGCTCGTGGCCGGTGGACTCGTCCTGTGGATCGGCCGCAACCGGAGGAAGGGCATGCGGCGTGCGCGGTCCCTGTTCCTCCCCGACCGCACCGCCCGCGGGGTGCGACGTACGCGCAGTCGACACGCCGCGACCGGGATCTGGCTCGCCCTCGGCCTGCTCTTCCTCAGTGCCACCGGCCTGACGTGGTCCCACTATGCGGGCGACCGGTTCGGGCAGTTGCTCACCGCGGTCAAGGGGCGTGCGCCGGAGTTGGACACAGTGCTGCCCGAGCCCCAGCAGCCCCCTCGTACGGAAGGCGGCGAACACGCCGGGCACTCCCAGCACGGCGCGACACCCGCGGGTCTGACGGGAGATCCGGCGGATTTCGACGCCGCGCTCGCGGTCGCCCGTGGCGCCGGCCTGAGCGGCACGGTCACGGTGACACCACCACGCGATGCCTCGCGTGCCTGGGTCGTGGCTCAGACCGACAACACGTGGCCGGTCCACTACGACCAGGTGGCCGTGGACACCTCCAGCGGCGAAGTCACGTCCCGCACCAGGTGGGCCGACTATCCTGCGCCGGCCAAGCTGAGCAAGCTCGGTACGCAGGCGCACATGGGCGTCCTCTTCGGGATCGCGAACCAGGTCGTACTGGCCGCGATCGCCGTCGGCCTGATCCTCATCACCGGCTGGGGATACCGCATGTGGTGGCTACGCCGGCCCTCCCGTGAAGACCGTGCGGCCCATTTCGGCAAGGCACCCGCCCGCGGTGCATGGAGGGGGCTGCCGACGCCGGTGATCCTTGCGGGCGTCCCGGCCGTTGTCGTGCTCGGCTGGGCCCTGCCGGTCCTGGGATTGACCCTGGCCGCGTTCATCGTCGTTGACGTGTCGGTCGGCCTCCTTCGAGGAGGCCGTACCACCTGACCAGAAGCCGTCCCCGACACGGAAAACTGCTCCTCAATTGACAGTTGGGGCTCGTGGGCAGCGGTGCCCGGTGGATGATGAGCCGGACATGACCGGAGCCCCAGCAGGGATGCGCTCGCGTCCGCAGCCCGAGCGGCCGAGCGGACGGTGGCTGCGGGCCGCCATGTTCGTTCTGCTCAGCTCGGTGTTGGCGGCCGCGGGCCATCCCCTGGCCTCGGGAGACCCGGTCGCCTGGCGGCGGATGGCCGGCGGAGCGGTGTGCGTGTCCGCCCTGTCATGGCTCGTTGCAGCGAGGTCCCGACCTTGGTGGCACGTCGCCGCGGCCACAGGAGCCGCTCAACTCGTCCTGCACCGGGCCCTGTCGGCGCAGCAGCCGGTCCACCACGAACATGACGGGGCCCACAACGCCTTAACGCACATCGTGCGTACGGCGCACCACAGCGCGTGGGTGATGACGGCGGTCCATGGTGTGGCCGCCGGCGTCATGGCTGTGCTGATGTACCGCGCGGACCGGGCGCTCAGCCGCCTGCCGGAGACGGTGGGCCGCTGGGCGCACAGGGCCGTTGCGGCCGCCGCTGCGGCGCTCGGTGACCTCTGCCGGTCGCGGCTCCGTCCGTACCCTCGAACCCACCGCCTCCCGCTCGATGTTCGTACCCCCCGGCCGCTGGTGAGCACGATGCTCCAGGACACAGTGGTCCGCCGGGGCCCTCCCCTCCGATGTGCAGAAGACGATCCCCTGATCCCGGCGGGCTGAACGGTCACCCCAGAGGCCCGCTCCACGTACCGAGAGGGTTCCTTCAGCATGCACACCTCGCACCATCACCCCCAGCTCCGCCGCCTCGGCCTCGCCGCCGTCGGCGCGACGGTGCTCCTGGGCCTCGCGGCCGGACCGGCGGTCGCCCACGCCGAGGTCTCCGCCTCCGAGCCGCGCGCCCTCGCCGAGAACGTCACCCTGTCCTTCACCTCCGAGGCGGAGTCGGACACCGCAGGCATCACGGAGCTGCGCGTCGTTCTCCCCGAAGGCATTGCCCCGGACGCCGTAGCCCTCAAGGAAGCGCCAAAGGACTGGAAGTTCACCGCCACCCCCGATGGGTACAGCGTCGGAGGGGCGGCGCTGGCAACCGGCACCGACGCCGAGTACAGCATCACGGTGCGCCAACTGCCCGACGCGAAGTCCCTCGCGTTCAAGACCCTGGAGACCTACAGCGACGGCAAGGTCTCCCGGTGGATCGAGACCCCGACGGACGGCCAGAAGGTCGACAACCCGGCCCCGATCCTGAAGCTGCAACCCGCCGCGCCCGGCGCCAAGCCGATCGCCCCGAGCCCGTCACCCACACCGACGCCGAGCGCCCCGAGCGCGCAGCCGTCCTCCGCCGCTCCGCCGGCGCCCACCCCGGCCCCTGACACGCAGAAGACGGCTGCGGAGGATTCGGAAGGCAACACGGGCATCGTCGTGGCAGCGGTCGCGGCCGTCGTCGTTCTCGGCGGTGCGGGCGCCTTCTGGTGGACGCGCCGAGGCCGCCAGACCTGACCGACCGACCGGTGCCGGGGCGACCGGTGGACTACTTCGCCGGTCGCCCCGGCACCGGCGTGATGTCGACGCTCCCGCGCACGGTGACCTGGTCGATCTCACTCGTACGCACCGTGATGTTCAAGGTCCACTCGCCGGGCATGGGCAGCTGCAGGTCGTAGACGGCCCAGAACCCCTTCTGATCCTTGAGCTTGGCGTCGATCGGCCCGATTCCCAGCTTCTCCTGTGTGAGCGAGAGCCGGAGTTCGGGAACGCTCGCGAGACCACCGTCGGCGCTGAACACCACGGCCTCGACCGTGTTCTCCCCGACGCGTCCAGGTGCCAGGGTGACCTGCACCTTGCCCTGGTGGCCGGGCTTGCCCATGTCGAAGGGCACCGTGGCCACCTTGGCTTGCGGCTCCTGCGCCGCCGCTGCCACCGCAGCCGCGATCTCGCCCTCGGCACGGCTGGGCTGGGTGCCGGTCAGCAGGGTGGACAGCGCCAGGACCACGACGCCGAGCACCGCCTCGACGGCGACGGTCCGGCGCAGCCGGCGCCGATGTGCGTCGACGTCGGGCACCTCTCCGCCACCGGGCGCATCGGGCACGCCACCTTGATCCGTCGCTGCCCGAGCCGCCGGAGCCGCCGGTGCCCCAACGGTCGCCTCCACCAGCTCGGGCTCCCGTACCGTCCGCGTCTCGACGGCCGGAGCCGTCTCGTGCAGGAAGCGGGCGGTCCAACGGCGCGAGAACGACGCGACCCACAGGACGAGGACCACGACAGCGACCTTCACGACGAGGGTCTTTCCGTACGACGTGGTGGTCAGCGCACCCCAGGAGCCGACCTGCCGCCAGGACTGGTACACGCCCGTGCCGACCAGCACGGCAACGGCAGCGAATGCCAACGTGGAGAAACGGCCGACGACAGAAGCCGGAACCACACCGCCACCCGAACCCGCACACCGAAGGACGATCACCAGGGTGATCAGGCCGCCCAGCCAGACCCCCATGGCCAGCAGGTGAAGCACGGCGACGGGCATGGCGAGCGGCACCTGGATGCCGGCGGAGGCGTGCTCGGCGGCGGCCCAGGTGAACGCCAACGCCACGGCGAGTACCACCCCGGTCCAGCGGACACGCGTTCCGATGCCTCGCGGTTCGGCTCCATCGCCTTGACTCCGCATCCGGACGGCACACCACTTGAGCAGCACGGCAGCGGCCGCCAAGAGCACCAGCCGGACGATCAGCGCAAGCCCGGGCCGCCCGGCGGCGGTTCGGCCGAGCTGTGACAGGTCGAACACCGAGGTCAGGCCGCCGGCCGTCTCGTACGGGCCGCGCAGCAACAAGAGCGCGACGGTGGACGCCCCCAACACGATCCACCCCGAGGCCAGCATCCGGCGCACCCCACGAACCGCACCCGCATCCGACCAGCAGACAGCGACGAAAGCAGCCGCTCCGACCAGGAGCCCGAGCCCGCTGTAGGCGACGTAGCGGAAGAGTCCGTACAGACGGCCGACCGCCGAGTCGTCCAACGAACCGTCCGGCACCACGGCGGCAGTATCGGACGGCTTGCCGATCGAGAAGACGAACGCACCCGAGATGGGATGGCCGTCAGCGGAGACGACCCGCCAGGCCACCGTGTAGGTGCCCTCGGACAGCCCGTCCGACAACTGCACCCGCGCCGTGTTGCCCTTGCCGTCCACGTGCTCCGCTGGGGCCGGGTTCACCCGCTGGTTCTCCGGCGAAAGCACCCGCACCGAATCCTCGGAGAAGGTCACGGACTCGGTGAAGGTGAGCGTGACCTGCCGCGGCGCCTCCTTCAACACGCTGCTGTCGGCGGGGTCCGAGCCGCTGAGACTCGCGTGCGCAGAAGCCGAACCCGCCCCTCCGACGAGCAGGGCGAATACGGCGGCGAGCAACGCCAGTACGGTCAGGGAAGTCCGGGCGGGCGACAGTACTGGGCGCATGGGCAGGCAGCCTCCGAGGATGCTTCAGCGGCACCGCCCGACAACGTGCTGATCCAGGCAGCGGCAGCGCGGTTCGCGCACGGAGATCTGGACGATAGTGGCGCCGACTCACCCTGGGCTTTTGTTGAGCAACTTCCGCTAAAGAGAACCGGAGAAGGCCTCAGCGGGGCAGGCTGACCACCCTCGCACGCCTTCGCCGAGATCCGACCGTCAGACTCCTTCACGGCCTTCACACAGAATGCAGGGCGGCGGTCCTCTTCGAGGCCTCGGTGCGCAGTCGGAGACCAGGGGTTCACACCCACGAGAGGGCGTTTCATGGTCCAACTGTCCCACCCGGCCCTTGCTCGACGTTCCGGCGGTCCACTCGTCCGCGCGCTCACCAGCACCGCTCTGACGGTTTCCTGCGCCCTGCTGATCGGCGGCTGCGCTGGAGGCTCCGCGCCCGATGCAGCGTCGTCCGTCGGCGGCGCAGAAGCCGACACCAGCCCAAGTGCCGCGACCGCCCCGCCCAGAACCGTGCAGCAGCTGGCCGCAACGGTCGGCTGCACGGCCGAGCTCACGACGAACGCCGCCGATTACCGCCAGGCCACCTGCAAGACCGGCGAGGCGGATTACGTGCTCCTGGATTTCGACACCGCCGAGGGGCAGCGCGCCTGGCTGGACTACGCGCAAATGTACGGCGGCGTCTACCTGGTCGGCGACCGCTGGGCGCTCTCGGCGAAGTCCAAGGAGTACATGGAGTCTCTCCGCGCCACGATCGGCGGCACCGTCGAGGAGAAGAGCTCTTACGGCGCCGCTCCCACCCCGAGCAATCGGTAGCCAGAGCGCCAGCAGACCCAGACGGAGGGCAGTGAATACGGATGTGGCCCAGCGGTGGCGATCGCCTCGTCGGTAATGGAGGTGCCGTCGCCCCGGGCCAGCACTTCGCCGACGCGTGAGCGGGCGATGACCCACTCGTTCCACTCCCGCTCGGCCACATCCAGCTCGGCGTGGGTGCGGTCGGCCTCCTGCCGCAGCTCGTCCACGCGGCGGTGAGCGGTGAGCTCACGCTGCTGCAGCAACCCCACGACCGACGGCATCCCCGACCTCCATCCAAGCGACGACACGACACGTCATCAGCCGCGGGACCGCCGACCTATACCTGACCAGCGGAAGCACATCCATCATGCCCGGAAAGACACCACTCACCCTCTCGCAATGACCCGCTGAGACAAGACGTCACGGCCGGGAGGCGCCCCTCCCGGCGGATGGTCCGTATGCCGGGCGGAACAGAACTCGCTCGCCGTCCTCGCTACTATCCGGCAGTCAAGCGATGCTTTCTGTCACCGAGGAGTCTGCAGTGGCCTACGGCCAGCCGCCATATCCGTACACCCCTCCGCCTCCGCTACGCCCCTGGTGGCAGACCTCGGGAGCCCGCCTCGCATTCATTGGCGCGGCGGCCGTCATCATTGCGATCGTCGAAGCGCTGGGCATCCTCTTCATGTTCGCGTCCATAGCCATGATCTGGATCAGCACAGGTGGGTTGAGGCATCCCTGGAGGGTGTGGCAGCGCATCGCCGCAACGGTCGGCACCCTGCTGCTCTGCCTGATCGTGGCGGGCATCGCGCACCCGGTGAAGAAGAAGGACGACGCGAAGGCTGCGGCGACGCCCGCGGCAACCTCCGTGTCAAAGGTACCGGAGACGCCCGCACCGGCGGCAGCGCCGCAGCTGTCGGACTACACGGGCAAGGCTCTGAGCGAGGCACGCAAGGGCGCCGAGGCGGCCGGGTACACGGTCGGCAATCGTGATGCCTCAAGCGAGTCCCGCGGGGTCGTCCTGGCAGCGAACTGGACTGTCTGTTTCCAGAAGGTCTCCGACCTGGCCGACGGGAAGAAGGGCGTCGATTTCTCCGTAGTGAAGGAGGGCGAGCCGTGTCCGAAGGAGGACGGTGGTGCGCTGCCGTGGCCGGTGATGCCGGACGTGGTGGGCGCCACGTACAACAAGGCGATGGCGGATCTCAAGGCGGCGGGTGTGCCGCTGGACCGGGTGAAGCTGGAGGACGTCTACCTGGACACGGACACACCGACTGCGGAGCAGGCCGCGAAGGACGGGGAGGAATGGCACGTCTGTTTCCAGGACCCGGGCAAGGATGGCAAGGTCACGTCGACCACGACGGTCCGTCTGGACCTGGGCAAGTGGAGTGACGCATCTCTGGTGAAGAAGTGCCCGGCGGCGAAGGGCACCACCTACCAGATCCCGGCGAACGATCCGGACTACAAGCGTCCCGGTACCTCAACGGGAGATGACGACTCTTCGACCTCGGGCGGGTCGACCGGCGGCGGTGCGAAGACCGTGAACCCCGGGTCGTTCTGCTCGCCGGCAGGAGCGGTAGGCACAGCCAACGGGAAGACCTACACGTGCAAGGGACCAGGTCAGAACCGCTGGCGCCAGTAGCCCCTGCCCACTCGAAGCCCCTCCGTCCACCTGGCCGGAGGGGCCTTCTTGCCTCCGGGCTAGCCACAAGTAGCAGCTACTCTCACGGCGTGGCGGGGGCCAGGCGCGGATTGGAAATGGCATGGCCCCGGGGAACCGTGGCGGTCGCCGGCATATTGCCCCAGAGTGCGGCTGAGGCGCCGGACCTGATCCGCGCTGCCCATGTCGGCACGGACTGAGCCCCCCGACACCCCAGGGGGTGGGCAGCCGCCGGTTTCAGCTGCGGAGCCATCCGTTCTGGCGCCCCTGACACTCCAGATCTTCCTGCTCAGCCGCCAGCTGTCCCTCGAGCGTAGGCGCCGGTGTTGGTCGCCCCGCCGCCTGCCACAGCACGGACAGTTAGGTCGACACGCTGGTGCACCGGCCTACGATCCTGAACTGCTGATGAAGGCTGCGACGGCGAGCCGACGAGAACGGCGAATGCGGCAGAACAGGCCCTCAGCACCAGCGTCTTCAGTTGAAGCATGAAGGAGCGCACCACGGAAGTGGTGTGCGCCCTGTACGCGCCCATCTACTTACGGCCAAAATGCGCCTGCCGAAGGCCTTTGGCCGGAACGCCACGTACCCACCGTCAAGTCACCGGGAAGCAGGTCGGCTGTCGCGATGCTGCGCTCACCCACGTCCATGTCCGAAGCACAGGAGTGCATGACTGAGGGAGCGGTGCCGGTGGGCGGCGCCACCCTGGTGTGGGCCACCTGGCAGCGGGACGGCTTCCCCGCCCACGCCATGTCGCTACGCGATCTCCCGGAAGCGAATGAGATCGGGCCCGAAACCTTGGGCTCGGCCGTGGTACTGAACCGAATCGACGAGCGGGTGCCCGAAGTACTGCGCAAGGCCGCAGCCGGGGTGGGAACCGGAGCCGTGCGCAGGACGGCCACGGTCGGTGGCAACCTCGTCGGCAGCACGCTGCGTTGCCTGCTGCCTGCGGCACTCGTCCTAGACGCCCATGCCCTGATCCTCGAACCCGACGGCGTCCACATCACCGACCTGACCGAAGTGTGCGGCCGTGCAGCAGCACGGTGGCGCCGGATTCGGCGAGCAGGCGGGCGGTCTCGTAGCCGATGCCGGTGGTGGCGCCGGTGACCATGACGGTCCGGCCGGACAGGAAGGAAGGCATGAGTGGTTCCTGAAGAAGGGCATGGCGGCGCGAGGCCCTGGAAGCCGGACCACAGCCATGCGGTGAAGTTGATTGCGGGCCCCGGGGAAGTCCGCCCCTCGGCCCGACGGGCGCTAGCTCAGCGGCAGGTGAACAGGGTGCTTCCCCGGCGCCACCTGATTCGGCGGCCGGTCGTCGTAGCGCGAGCCGGTGTTCACGTCATCCATCCAACTGGCTTGCGTCTGAGCTCTCAAGGGCTCTGACAGCCCCTTGACGAAGCATTGATGGATTGCGGTCCGGCAGGGGGCAGCTGGTCCTGCACCCCGGCCCGGTGAACACACGTCGGGGGTGCAGGCCGTTCCTCAGCCGAATTCCGCCAGCCGGCGCCGAAGCCCGAGCGCGGTGAATCCGGCCGTCAGTAGCAGTGTCGCGACGGCCGCGGGCACCCGCGTCGTGAGCGCCCCGCGGCCTTCCCGGACCGCGAGGTCGAATTGCTTCTGGTTGATGGCGGTGACCTCGTCCAGTGCCTTCATCCAGTCCCCGAAATGGGCGTTGGAGGTGTCCGACGCCCAGCCAATGCAGAAATCCGTGGCCGCTTTGGTCTTCCCCTCCGCCACCAGCCTCCGGAACGTCCGGTCGTCACGCTGACGAGGGAGCCTGCTCCACCTTGTGCATTATTGGCGTACATGAAGCGTACGAGGTCTGTCAGATGCGGGTAGAGCAGCGAGAGGGCGGGCTCCAGAATTACCACGTCCGTGCCGCCCTCGGTCAGGACGATCACAGGAGCATGCAGGGCTGAGGCCTCGCGTATTTGAGTCAGCGCATCGACGCAAATTCGGTTCAGCTCACTGTTCTCACCCACCAGGTCGGGGTCATCCGCGTGCAGGATGAACTTCACCCCAGCGTCCGGCTGAGCCATGAGAGCGGCCAGCAGGGCGAAGGCAGGTGCCGTGTGGTCGAGGAGGCCAAGGAACCAGGAGAATCCGCCTGGCTTTTGAGGCAGACCGTCTGGGCCAGCAGTTACGGCCGCAAGCCAATCATCTGCAGCGCTCGCGCATCGGGCGGACCGCGACGGTGGCCGTAAGCCGGCCCGTTTGGTTCCCACACAGGTCGCCGCATAGGTGCAGTGGGAGAAACCCTCGGACGGCAGCCACTCCGCGGGACCCTTTCGCCCCCGTACGCCGAACTCCTGAAATCCGACGGAACGAACCGCTACCAAACGCTACAGATTCGCTCGCCTGGGTTACCTTTGGCTGCCGGCCGACCACCGGCATCCCAACGCCTTGCGACTCCTTCCGGATGCAGGTTTTCGGTCTCCGCGTCTCCACTCCACCGCGGGTCCCGGCCCACCGGACACCGCGTCAGCACGGCATACAAGAGGAGAGACCCCGTTCATGGCTGAGACCCTGTCAGCGACCCTGCGCACCACGCTCGGTGACATCGTCGTGCGGCTCTTCCCCGAGGCCGCACCCAAGACGGTGGCCAACTTCGTCGGGCTCGCCGAAGGAACCCGCGAATGGACCCACCCGGAAACCGGCCGGAAGAGCACTGACCCCCTGTACGACGGAACGGTCTTCCACCGGGTCATCGACGGCTTCATGATCCAGGGCGGAGACCCCCTGGGCACCGGCACCGGCGGACCCGGCTACAGGTTCGAGGACGAGTTCGCACCCGGCTTCGCCTTCGACCGGAAGTACCTCCTGGCCATGGCCAACGCGGGCCCCGGCACCAACGGCAGCCAGTTCTTCATCACAGTCGCCCCCACACCCCACCTGAACCAGCGCCACACCATCTTCGGCGAGGTGACCGAGGGCCAGGAAACCGTCGACAAGATCGCCAAAACCGACACCGGCCCCCGTGACGTGCCCCTCAACGACATCACCATCAAAACCATCACCATCACCAGGCAGGACTGAATACCCCAGCCCGTCCCTCCAGTTGCCCGGCACCAGACGTGGCCAGGGGGCGCCTGCACCGGGGCGGGACCGGACCGGCGGACGCACGGAACACACGGCCCGACCGCGCCGAGGACCGCCCCCCGCGGGGCCACGCCTTGTAGGGGCGCGCCCGTCAAGCCAGGCAGCAGCTCGCACCGCGAGGCGATGGCGAAACGGCCGTCGGCTCAGTCGCCGTCACTCGCAGGTCAGCCCTCGGTGTCCGGTGCTTGGTGAAGGTCTGCCAAGAAAATGGCGCGCCCCTCCTATTTGCGGCTCGAAGCCGCCCTCGCGGCCGCGCGGGTCCTCGATCTCGACCCGACCGACGCCGGTCAGCACGGTCTTGGGCCGAACGCAGCTGCTGAAGCAGGCCGCCCTCGCCGGTCAGCTGCAGACCGCCCGCTCGGGCCCGGTCGACCAGCTGCCCGATCAACTGGTCGTCCAGTAGGTCTGCCGCCGCTCAGGCCGGACCTCTTCGACGGCTTCGACCGAGACGGTCACGTCGCTCCGGAGTCTGCCCGGAAGGCGAGGTCACCGACCAGAGACGCACGACCCGGCCGGTGCGGGCAGTGGGAACTCCCGCGATGTCCAGCAACCCATACCTCTCAGCCTCATCGACCGCGAGGCCCCGCGGGTGTCCACGCCTACGCTCCAGCCGGCGGGAAGCGTTGTTCGAACTGCACGGTGTTCGCGGGGTCCGGGGGTTCGCGCCACGATCGCCGAAGCCTGGACAGACCTGGGCGTGGAGCGGCCGCCTGTCCGGTCCGGGGGTGCGGGCAGGCGGCTGCGGGTCACACGGTCACGGTGTGGCGGGTGGGTCTCCGCGGAGGGCGAGGGAGTGGTGGGCGCCTGCCGCGATGGACAGGACCTTGGTGTTGGCGGTGGCGGGGGCGGTGCTCAGGGCGGTGGTGTGGGCTTTCCATTCGATGGCCCGGCCATCGTCGCGCAGGGCCACGATGTGGCCGTTGCCGGCGGCCACCTGGGTGACCTTGGACTGGGCGAGTGCGGGCACGTTCTGGTTCGCGATGCCGGTGCCCCAGGCGTAGGCGCGGCCGCCCACGACGGCGACGGAGAAGTCGCGGCCGGCGGCGATCGCGGTGGCGACGCCGTTGGTGACCGGGGCGGGGATATCGGTCTGTTTCTTGCGGTTGTCGCCCCAGGCGAGGACCTTGCCCTCGTCCGTGAGGGCGAGGCCGTGGTACGCGCCTGCGGCGATCGCGGTGATGCCGGAGTGGGTCTCAGTGGGGAGTTCGGTCTGCTTGTAGCGGTCGTCGCCCCAGGCGAGGACCGCTCCGTGCTTGAGGGCCAGGGAGAAGTACTGGCCTGCGGCGACGGCGGTGACGTCGGTCTTCGCGGCGGGTGGGACCGTCGTGGCGTCGTAGCGGTCGCTGCCCCACGCCACGACCGCCTCGTTCTTCAGGGCGAGGGAGTGCAGGTAGCCGCCGGAGACGGCGGTGACGCCGGAGGAGAGCGTGGCGGGTACGTCGGTCTGCTGGTAGAGGTTGCTGCCCCAGGCGAGCACCTTGCCGTCCCTGACGGCCAGCGAGTGGAAGGCGCCCACGGCGACCGCGCTCGCACCCTTCTGGGCTGCGGTGGGGATGGTGGCCTGGCCGTAGGTGTCATCCCCCCAGCCGAGGGTGTCCCAGTCGGTCACCGCGGCCTGGCGGGGTGACGGCTGGGGCGCTGCGGTGGCCGGGGCGGTGGGGGCCAGGAATACACCCAGCGCACCGAGCGCGGCCAAGGCGTTCAGGACGGGCCGCCGGGTGCGACGGGGCGACACGGCCCGCTCTGCGTTCGGCTGCGTGCGTGGGGGTGTGGGGGTGGTGTCAGTCACGGTCGGCTCCGGCTGCCGGGGAGCCGGCGTCGTTGGGGGTTTCGGCGGAGGGGCGGTTGGAGCGGCAGCGTGCCTGCTCGGCGGCGGTGAGGGGGCCGGTGCGCTGGTAGAAGCGGTCGGCGAGCTGGGGGGAGGGGTAGTCCAGGACCGTGTAGAGGCGCCAGTCCTGGTGGGGGTCTGCGGGGGTGGGGTTGGAGGTGAACCAGCCTTCGGTGCGCTGGCGTCCGGTCTGGGTCTCGATCCAGGAGACTTCGCCGGGGCTGATCTTCTCCTTGACGGTGCGTTGGGCGGTGGGGCTCCAGGCGGGGCTGCTGCCGGAGCCGGTGGTGAACTGGTTGTTCATGTTCGACGGTGTGGCGGCCGTGCTCGCCGGGGGCAGTCCCGCGGCGGCGGGCAGGTCGCCGATCGAGCGGGCGGAGAACTTCAGGGGGCGTTCGCGGTCGAGGGTGGCGCGGGTGCAGTTGATGTATCCCTCACCCGTCTGCCGGGCCGGCTCGTAGTAGGCGAAGGAGTAGTCCGCCTCGGGGGTGAACGCGCACTGGGCGGCAGCCCTGTTGCACTCGGTGACGGCCTGGGCGACGGTGACCTTGTCGTTGCCCTTGAACGCGAGGGAGGGCGGGAGCTCGTTGCTGCGGACCGTCTTGTCCAGCGGGGGCGCGACCTGGACCGCCTTGATGTCGGCGATCATCGCGCCGCAGTTGCCGTTGTTGGTGCCGGTGCCGTTTCCGGCTCCCCACCCTGTGGCGGGGACGGTGGAGGCGAAGGTCAGCAGGGGCTCGTACTGGTCGGCGGTGAAGGTGTAGGTCCGCCCCGTGCGCCAGACACCGGAGCCGAGGACGTTGTACTCCTTGTCCGGATCGGGCTCGGTCAGCTCTTCCTGCACGGTGCCGCCCTCGCCCTGGACCGTGTAGGTCTGCCCCTGCTCGACGGTGCGCGCGGGGCAGTAGATGGAGACGGCGGGGCTGTCGTCGAAGGTGACGGTGACCCTCGCGCCGGGGCGCACTCCCCGCAGCCGCTGCTTGAACTGGTGGGCGGCAGCGTTCTGGCGCAGCATCACCGCGACCTTCTTGTCCGGATGCCCTGAAGCCTCGCCCGAGAAGCGGTACACGCCCGTGGCGGTTCCGGCGCCGTTGTTCGCCGAGGTCGAACCCACCGACCAGCCGCTGACGTTGGCATTGTTCAGGGCGGTTCCGGTGAACGCCGGCAGCGCCAGGTCGCCGTTGATGACTTCGACGGGCTCCGGTGTGGCGCGCCCGGCGAACGCCGGTCCCGCCGGGAGGGCGACCAGGCCGAGGCACAGGGCGGCGACGGCCGGGCGGCGCAGGGCGCGGGAGCGTCTTCTCACGGACGGGCCTTCCGGGGCGGGGACGCGTACGGGCTCGGCGGCGTCGGCATGTGACGGCTCGTGGGCGGTCATGAGGGCTTCCCGTCGAGTTCGACACGCTGCTTGAAGCGGGACCCCTTGGGCAGCTGTGTGGTGGCCGGTGCGGCGGCGGCCCGGGTGGCGGCGGGGGGTGTGGTGGTGGTGTCCTCCAGGCCGGTCTTGCCTGCGGGGCGCAGCTTGAGGCAGGTGTTGCCGGGGACGGTGAAGGTGTCGGCGACGAAGGTGGTGGTGTTGACGCTGGAGGGGCCGTCGACGAAGACGTTGCGCACGCCGAGTCCGCTGCCGGTGGCAACGCTTCCGGCGACGCGCTGCATCGCGGCGCTGGCGCCGAACATGAGGGCGTCACCAGGCTTCACGATGACCTCGTAGGAGGTGGACTCGGTCTGCTGGGTGTTCCAGGACTTGGAGTACGACAGCTTGAAGGCGCCCTCGAAGGCAGCCCGCAGAGTGGCGGAGCCGCCGATGGTGCCGCTGCCGTTGGCGCCGCCCTTCGCGGTGGCCTCGGCGCTCGGGCCCTTGGACTGGTCCGGGGTCTTGAAGGTGCCGCCGGCCTCGCCGCTCACGCCGGCGGTGACCGAGCCGGTGGCGTTCAGCTGGCCCTCGAGGGTGATCTGGCCTGTGATCTCCCCGCCGAGGTTGTCAGAGGCGGAGATCTGGAGGGAGACCTGCCGGGTGACCTTGATGTCTTCCTTGGTGCAGTTGACGACCGCGTTGCCCAGCGATTTCACGGTCGTGTGGTACTCGCTGGACGCCACCCGGTCGACCTTGAAACGGCAGTCCCCGGCGTGCGCGGCGCAGTAGTCGCTCACTTCCTTGACGGAGGTCAGCGGCTTGTCGCCGTTGAAGGCCTGCGCGGCGGACGCAGTCCGGCCGGGGTCGGTGGCCGCAGCGGCGGCGGAGGTGGCCGGAGTGGTGAGTGCGATGACGACGGCGGCGGCGCCCAGGGCGCGGATCGGGCGGTTCATTGTCGTCACGGGTTCATCAGCTCGCAGACGCGCGTCAGTTCGGCAGGGTCGGCGGCGGAGGTCAGCGCGGGGGGCAGTTCGGCGGCGAACGCTTGGCACGCGCCGTCCATGACGGTGGCCGCGTTGTCCGCGGGCGCGGGGTGGACCGCGTCCAGCTGCTCCTGCGCCTTGGTCATGCCCTCCTTCTGCTCCTTGCCGTCGCCGGCGAGGTCGCTCATGCACTCCTTCGAGGTGGGAGCGCACTTCGTGGCCTGGTCCTTGGCAGCGGCGATGTCCTCCTTCGCTTTCGCCTCGTCCTTCTCCACCTGCTCCTTCTGGTCCTCGACCTCCTTCCGGTCCTCCGAGGAGGCCGCGCACGGCTTGGGCTCGCCGCCGGGGCACGGCTCCTCGGCGGGCGGCGGGTCGTCAAAGGCGCGCACGAAGGCGAAGGCCGGGGCGTGGGGGACGGTGACCGCGCAGGTGGCGGCAGCGGCGACGGCCACTGCGAGCGCGGCGATCGTGCGGGATACGGCGATACGTGTCATGCGAGGCACGAACCTTTCCGAACACGGAGCGAACACACGTTCATATGTCGGGCAAATCGCCGCAAACATATGTAAAGGGTTCGTAAGATCCACTACCGCCGCGCCGCTCTCGAAGTGTGATCATGCGACTGAACACCTCTGGCCCATCGGCGCGTTCGGCCACGTGGCCGTCACGGCCACCGCCTCGGCGGCCCGCACGGGCACATACGCATCACGCGAAGCCGCAGCGGGCCAGTCACCTTTGCCGCCGTTCGCCACCCTGACCACCATCCAGGGGCAGAATCCATCCCGCGGACTCCCTGCGCACGCGCCGCTCGGGCGGGAACCGCGCGGACCGCGACAGGCTGCCCGCAGGAGCTTGAGGGGGAACCGATATCTCTAGGCCGGGCCGTTGAGCCGGAGGCCGGCGACCCGTACACCTCCGCGCACGGCCCGGAGATCGCGGGCGCAGAGAGCCGCCCCCGGGAAACAGTGGCCACGAGCACTCACACGGACCCGAGGCCCTTTGGTGCAGGGTCGCACCAGCAAGGGGTTGTCACTTGTGCACAAGGTCGTCCGCGCCGCCATGGATGCACTTCAGTGATGGATCACGCACATCTCGGCCAGGTCGGCCGTCCAGGTCGCAGGAGCCGACAGCGCAGAGACTGCCGCCACTAGCCCTTGCAGGCGAGGCTGCTCGACACAACCCGTCCGATCTAACTACTCGTCAGTAAAGTCAGCAAAAGGTCAGCATTCGTCCGACCAGAGTTGATTACAGGCTGCGACACATGAGACTCCACCACTCGCACCTGCGGCTGATGCGCCGCGCCCGCCGCCCTGTTCTCCGACACCAAAAACGGAAGGCTGGGCACGAGTACCGCACCCAGCCAGGATCCATATAAAACAGCAGGTCAACGCACCCTTCCCCTGGGCTTCAGGTGGGTCGGGGGGAGGGCGGGGGACGGAATCGGAGGGCCGTCGTAGCCCTTGACCTCGCCGTAGCGGGACCCGTTCATCCAGTCTTCGCGGGCCTGCGCGATATCATCGTGTGACCGTCCGATCCAGTTCCAGAACATCACGATCTCCTCCTCGAACGGTTCGCCGCCCAGGAGCATCAGGCCCGCGTCCGAGGTCGCCCGCAGGGGGAGTTCCGTGCGGCCGCAGCCCAGGTAGAGCATCGAGCCCGGGAGGACCGGGACGCCGTCCACGTGGGCCTCGCCCGACATCGACAGGACCGCGTACTCGAAGTCCGGGTCCAGCGGGAGGCGGGTTTCCGTGCCCGCCGCCAGGGTCAGGTCCGCGCCCACGATCGGGCTGTACGCCGTGCCCGGCGAGGTCGCCGTGTCCAGGGTGCCCAGGATGACCGTGGCCGTCAGGCCCGGGGCCGTGACCGTCGGGAGGTCGGCGTGGTGCTGGAAGTGCGGTTCCACGTCGCGGTGGGCGTCCGGCAGGGCCACCCACAGCTGGGCGCCGTGCAGGAAGCGGGCGTGCGAACGCGGGCTCTCCTCCGAGTGGCTGATGCCGCGGCCGGAGGTCATCAGGCCCAGTTCCCGGGGGCGGATCGTCTCCAGGCTGCCGACGCTGTCGCGGTGCAGCACCTCGCCCTCGTGCAGCCAGCTCACCGTCTGGAGCCCCGAGTGCGGGTGCGGCGCGACCTGCATACCGGGCTCGTCGGCGATGTCGTCCGGGCCGTAGTGGTCCACGAAGCACCAGGCGCCCACCATGCGGCGGCCCAGGTTCGGCAGGAGTCGGCGGACCTCGGTGGACTCCCCGAGCTTGACCGTGCGCGGGCTGAGGAGCTCGCGCACCGGTTCGGCCACGACGAAGCCGCGGCCGCCGCAGGCGGAAAGAGCGGGCTGACGATCGAGATTGCTCATGTGCACAACCTAGCCCCGAGCCGGTGGCGGCGGAGAGCGGAATGTTCCATGACCAAGGCGTGTTGGAGGCAGCGGACAGATCACCTGAACGGAGGAAGGGACGCGATGGACCCGATGGACCCGAAGAGCGCGGTGGACGCGCCGACGACGTACCTCGGGCACGGGACGGCCGCCGAGCGCTGGGCCCGCGCCCAGCTCTTCTTCGACGCGAAGGAGTACGCGACGGCCGCCCGCGTCCTGGAGACCCTCGCCGGCGAGGCCCCCGAGCAGCTGGCACCCCGGCTGCTGCTGGCCCGCGCCTACTACCACTCGGCCCAGCTCTCCCGCGCCGAGCGCGAGCTGCGCGCCATCCTGGACCGCTGGCCCGTCGAGGACTACGCACAGCTGATGCTCGGTCGCACCCTGGAGCGGCTGGGTCGGGCCGCCGAGGCCCGCCCGTATCTGCGGATGGCGGCCGCCATGGCGGGCGAGTTCCCCGAGTAGCGCGCCGACCGGCCCCGCGCATGCGGGGTCGGGCCTCCGGCTCGGATAGCCTGGGGCCCATATGAACCGCCTCACCACACCCTTCGGCTCCTACGAGCTCACCCGCTTCCCCGAGGACCCGCGCGACCGGCTCCGTGCCTGGGACGCGGCGGACGAGTACCTGCTGCGCCACCTCGACTCCGGTACCGGTGAGCGGGGACCGGTGGACCTGACCGCCGCCGCCGGCCGGATCACCGTGCTCGGGGACCGCTGGGGAACGCTGACGACGGCGCTCGCCGCGCACCGCCCGACGCAGATCACCGACTCCGCCCTCACCCGCGCCGCCACCGCAGCGAACCTGGACCGGGCCGGCATCGGGACGGCCAAGTCGACGGTGACCCTGCTGACCACCCAGGACCCGCCGCCCGAGCGGATCGACGTCCTGCTGGTGCGCGTACCCAAGAGCCTGGCGCTGCTGGAGGACCAGCTGTACCGGCTCGCTCCGCACGTGCACGCGGGCACCGTCGTCGTCGGCACCGGCATGGTCAAGGAGATCCACACCTCCACGCTGCGCCTCTTCGAGAAGATCCTCGGCCCTACGAAGACCTCGCTCGCGGAGAAGAAGGCCCGGCTGATCTTCTGCACGCCGGGGACCCCCGGGGCGACCCGCCCCACCTCCACCGGGCCGTGGCCGCTGACGTACACGGTGGACGAGGACGCCGGATCGGCCTCCGGTCTGTCCGTCGTCAACCACGCCGGGATCTTCTGCGCCGATCGGCTCGACGTCGGCACCCGTTTCTTCCTGCAGAACCTGCCGACCAACACCGACGGCGCCCGGGTCGTCGACCTCGGCTGCGGCAACGGCGTCGTCGGCACGGCCGTCCAGGCCCACGACCCGGACGCGGAGGTCGTGTTCACCGACGAGTCCTACCAGGCGGTCGCTTCCGCGCGGGAGACCTACCGGGCGAACATCCGCGAGGGCCGGCGCACCGCCGAGTTCCACGTCGGCGACGGCGTCGCGATGCTCTCCCCCGGCTCCGTCGATCTGGTGCTGAGCAACCCGCCCTTCCACTCCCACCAGGCCACGACGGACGCGACGGCGCTGCGGATGTTCGCGCAGTCGCGCAAGGTGCTGCGCCCGGGTGGCGAGCTGTGGATCGTCGCCAACCGGCACATGGGCTACCACACCCACCTGCGCCGGCTCTTCGGCAACAGCGAAGTCGTCGCGAGCGAGCCGAAGTTCGTGGTCCTGCGCGCGGTCAAGCAGGATCGTCCGCGCCCCATGTGACCTGCCGGTACGACCTACACTCTGGCGCGTGAGCAGCCAGGTGGAGAACGGGAACGGTGGCGGAAGCGACGGAAGCGGCGGCACGGGCGGCGGTGGCGGGCGCTACCGCCGGGAGGACGTGGCGAGGGCGGCCGGCGTCAAGGTGCGCAACCTGCGCTACTACCAGGAGCGCGGGCTGCTGCCACCGCCGCGCCGGGAGGGCCGGATCGCCTGGTACTCCGACGATCACCTGACCCGGCTGCGGCTCATCGACGACCTGCTGGGCCGCGGCTACACGGTCAACGGCATCGCCGAGCTGCTGCAGGCCTGGGAGGAAGGCGGCGGCCTGTCCCAACTGCTGGGTCTGGAACGGGAGATGACCCGCGACTGGGTCCAGGAGGAGCCGGTGACGCTGTCCCGGCGCGAGTTGCGGGAGCTGTTCGGTCCGACCGCGACCGCCGAGGACACCCGGCGCGCGGCCGAGCTGGGCTACGTGACGATCGACGGGGATCTGGTCACCTACCCGAACCGTCGGCTGCTGGAAGCCACGCTGACGCTGGTACGGCAGGGCGTGCCGCTCGCGGAGATCCTGGACGCCGGGGAGTTCGTACAGGCGCAGGCCGCCGCGGTCGCCGACCGGTTCGTGGGGCTGTTCCGGCGCTACGTGATCGACGCGGCCGGTCCGGCAGGGCTGGAGGGGCTGGAACGGCTTTCGGCCACACAACTTCAGCACATCACGGCGGCGGTGGCGGCTCTGCGGCCGGTGGCCGGTGAGGTGGTGACCTCGGAGTTCGCGCGGGCGATGGCCCGGCGGGTGGACGCGGAGGTCGCCGAACTCCTGCGTACGGAGCAGTAGGAGTCGGCTCAAAGGGTGCGCTCGCACAACCTTGCCAACCCCCATTGGCACTCTTACATTCAACTCGTCGGTAACAACGGTGCACAGCCGAAATAAGGGACGTTCTCATGACCGGTTCTCCCCATTTATCCGACCCGTCCGGCGCCTCCGACCCGTCCGAAGATACTTCCGGCCGCGTCCGCTGGCGCCGGTTCGCCGTCCTGACCCTCCCCGCCGTCGCCGTGACCGCCGGCCTCGGTATCGCCCTCGCGCAGGGCGTGCTCGCCGCCTCGTTCGCCGTGTCGGGACAGCAGTTCAAGGTGTCGGCGAGCAGCCTCGAGGGCGAGGGCTTCGCCCAGTACGGCAGCGTGGACGTCAACGCCCGCCAGGAGCTCATCCCGGTGGCAGTCACCGCCATCAGGGAGGCCAAGCTCCACAGCCTCTGCCAGTCCGTGGTCACCTCGCTCCCGGTGATCGGGGACATCTCGCTCAACCTCACCGCCGGGGACAAGTCCCCCGTCGAGGCGAGCAACCTCTTCGTCGACGCCACCCAGCTCTCGGGCGACGCCGTCTTCAGCAACATCGAGATCGGGCGGGACGCCTCCACCCTCGACAAGGGTCCCGCCGAGGCCCAAGGGATGCAGGACCTCTTCGCCCAGCAGGCCGACACGGTCAGCATCACCGACCTCCGGCAGACGGCGTGGGCGACGAACGCCGGCACCTTCAAGCTCTCCGGCCTGAGCATGAACGTCAGCAAGGGCAAGAAGGAATGCTTCTGAACCTACGGCGGCGCTGGCAGCGGTGGCGGCGCAGCAGACCTTTCTGGGGCGGGCTGTTCGCGATCCTGGCCGGGTCATGGATCTGCGTCCTGCCGCTGGCACCGCTGAAGATCATGCTCCAGCAGGGGGTGGCGGGTATCCCGTCCGTCCTGATGGGCATCGTGATGATCGTGCTCGGGCTCACCGCGTGGTTCTCTCCCCCACAGCGTTCCCTCGCGGGTGTCCTCACCACCCTGATCGCCACCGCCGCTCTGGTCCTGTCGAACCTCGGCGGATTCCTGATCGGCACGCTCCTCGGCATCCTCGGCGGCGGCCTGATGTTCGCCTGGCAGCCGCACGTCGCCCGGGGCGCCCGCAGTGCCCCGAAGGCGGAGTCCGCCGCGGCCGCACCCTCTCCCCCCACCCCGCACCACGATCCCCAAGGAGCACAGCCATGAGCCGTACGCGCACCGCGCTCGCCCTCGGGACGGCCGTCGCCGGAGCCATCACGCTCGCCTCGGTCACCGCCTCCGCCGCCCCCTTACCGCTGGCCGGGTCGACCACCGTCACCCCGGCCGGGCACGCGTTCCGGGCCACCCTCAGCGGGAAGGCCACCTTCAAGGCCGGTTCGGTCACCGTGACCTGTACGGCCTCCGTCGCCACCGGCAGCGTGCCGGCAGCCCCCGGCAACACCAACCCGGCCGGGGCGGTGTCCTCGCCGATCTCGGCGCCCACCTACAGCTCCTGCACGTCCAGCATGTGGGGAGTGACGCCCACGGTCACCACCAGCGGTGCCTGGACGGTGTCGATGCAGAACGGCGCCCCGATCACCACCACCCTGGGCCTGCCGGTCGGCGGTCTGGTGGTCCAGACGAGCGGGCTCGCCTCCTGCACGGTCACCGCCGCACCCACCGCCCCGGCGAACGCCGGCGGTACCTGGACCAACGGGTCGCCCTCGACCCTGACCTTCACGAACGTCTCGGTTCCGGTCACGGTCACCGGCGGGTTCGGCTGCCCGACGAGCGCGACCACGTCCATCTTCAACGCGGTGTACAAGGTCACGGACACCACCGACCCGGCGCAGCAGATCACCGTCGGTCCCTGAGCCGTCCGAGCGGCCCCGGCCCGTCGGTTCCCGGAGCGTTCCGGGAACCGACGGGCCGTCGTGCGCCTCAAGCCTTTCGTACGGCTCGTACCGTCAGCGGTGCGCGGCGAACTCCGTCACCTGCTGATAGGTCCCGGCACGCGGTGAGCGAGCCGCCCCCGCAATGGACCTGGGACGGCGGATCGACGACCGGCCGCCCGAGCACCATGCGCAGGTCCTCGTCGGCGTAGCTCCACCAGCCGTACTGGAAGGCCGACCCGGCGTGCGAACCGGTGGGCCCGTGGCCCGCGTTGGGCGCCTCCTCCACGGTCAGGGAGGCGCGCAGGGCGTCGTAGAGGGGCCCCGAGGCCGGGCCTGAATCCTCGACCGCCGAGTCAAAGCGCTGGTGGCGGCGGGCGGGGTGACCCGGGCCAAGCTGACCGGCGCCATGGCCGAGGCCGCGGTCACCGACCTGCGCGCCTAGAACCTGCTGCCCGAGCTGCTCGCCGTCCTGCGCAGTGCACCCGTCACCGATGCGGCGGTTAGCGCGGCGATCGACAAGCTGGCCGCCTGGCAGGCGAGCGGGACCCAGCGCATGGAGACCGCCCAGGGTTCGAAGACGTACGCGCACGCGGACGCCGTCCGGATCATAGACGCCTGGTGGCCGCTGCTGATCGAGGCCGAGGTCGCCGCGGTGCACGGCGCCCATCCCGAAACCAGCCGCCCCGTAGTCCTTGGCCTGCTTGTTGTTCCAACTGATGCAGTAGTGCAGCCCGATGGACTGCGGGTGTTCGCCGCAGGCGCTGATGCCGAGGCCCTGGAGCTCCTGCAGGATGAGGAGTTGGGGGGCGAGGTGGCCGGTTGCGGCCCGAAGACGGCCACGGGGCGGCCGCTCGACCAGTCCGTACCTCCGTTGGGCGGCCAGCAGGGACAGGGCTGCCTGAACCTCGCCGCCTCCACCGCCGAACAGGCCGCCGACGACGGAGGCGAGGGCGATCAGGTCGGTGATCTTGAAGGGCTTGATCTCACCGTCGTTGGTGATCGAGTCGATGTGCCCGGTGAGAACGTACTCGCCCGGGAAATAGCGGCCGTTCTGGAATGGGTGCGGTAGAGGTTGATGCCGTCCACGTGCGCTTGGGCGTCCTCCATGGTGAAGCGCCTCGCTCGCCCTCGGTGTTGCGGATGCGGTCCACCTGGGCCTACAGGTGGGCCTCGGTGTACGGGGCCCACGGCCAGAACTGCTGCTCCAGGCCCTGGTTGGCGAGGGCGTCGCTGGCGAAGGGGGTCAGGTCCCCGCGGCCGACGTGCCGGAAGAGGTCCATCTGCCATAGGCGGTCCTAGGCTGCGGCGTAGCCCGCGCCGCGGGAGGTTCCGTAGCGGGTGGTGCCCTTGATGTGGGGGCGCCGGTCTTCTTGTCGCGGGTGATGGTGACGTCGGGCGTGCGCTGGTGGTCGATTCGACCTGCTCGGCTGGGACTCCGAAGGAGGCGTTGGTCAACTACCCGGCCCTGAAGGGCCAGGTTTGGAGGTAGAGCCCAACTGGCTGCTGGGTGGTCTCCTCCGTCCAGCACCCTGAGCGGGTGCAGGGGCGTGTGACTCCGCCCCGCTCCGCCACAACTGCCACGCACGGGCGCGGATGTTGCGGGAGGCATTGCGGTCGGCGTGATCAACGAATCCGCACGACCGGCACGCGAACCGTCCCTGAGAGACACGGTTCAGCTTGTCTGTGCATCCGCACTCCGCGCACATGCGGGAGGTGTACGCGGGGTCGACGAACAGCATGGGGACACCGGCCCTGCGGGCCTTGTACTCCACGAACTGTCCGAGCTGGGCGAAAGCCCAGGAGTGCAGCGCGACCCGTTGGGGCTTACGGAGCCGTACCCGGGTGCGGATACCGGCAAGGTCTTCCATGCCGATTCCGCGCCCGGTGCGTTCAGCCTCGATCACGATGCGCTTGGAGATGATGTGGTTGGCCTCGGTCGCCTTGCGCTGCTCCTTGCGGCGCTGCCGCTTGAGGACCCGCTTGGCGGACCGGGTGCCCTTCTTCTGGAGCTTCGCCCGCAGGGCAAGCTGACGCTTGCGGTAGCGGTTCAGCTTGCGTCCGGCGTGGATCTTCCCGTCCGAGGTGGTGGCGATGTTGACGATGCCCAGGTCTACGCCGAGGAAATCGGCCGGCTCGTACTGCTCGGCCTCGGGGACCTCGCACGTGGCGATGAGGAACCACATGCCGTCACGGTGGACCAGGTCGGTCTCGCCCTTGCGGTGATCGGACAGCAGCTTGCGGGCCTGCTCAGAGCAGATGAACCGTACGCCCCGGATACGTCCTGCGGTAGTCCAGATGCTGACGGTCCGCTCGTCCACCCGCCAGCTCAAGCACCGGTCGTCGTACGGCTGGGCCGCGGCCGGCCGGAAGCCGATCGGCTGGGCCTCCGCCTTGGCGCGGCGCTTCGAGCCTCCCTTGCCGAGGTTCCCGTTGCGGATGTTCGCCCGCAAGGTGGTGTACGCGTCGGCGACCTTCCGCAGTACGTGCAGCGCGGGCTGCGCCGACAGTCCCCGGTCTTTCAGGTCGCGGTAGGCGAAGCCCTGCAGCGCCTTGCGGGAGAACTCACCCCGCTCATGCGCCTGTCCGGACAGCCAGTTCGCTGCATCGTTCGCCGCGCGCAGGGTGCACTCGAGCGCCGACGCCACCTCGGGCGTCGGCATGAGGCGAACCTGCACGACGATCTTCATGCATATCACCGTAGCATCGTGTCTGTGTCACCAAGGGGGGAATCGAGCCCCGATATACGCAGGGGGTCGAAGCGTCGTCCACACCCTTCACGCCCATCTGGTCTTCGTCCCGAAGGTACCCGGCGCTGAGTCTTCACCGACGTGCTCCTGACGCGCTGCGAAGAGATCAGGCGGAAGGTCTGCGAGAAGGACAATGCCGAGCTGCGCGAGTGCAACGGCGAGCGCGATCACGTCCACCTCTCATTCAATACCCGCTGCAGGTCTAGGCCGTCTCTTTCGGATCGTGTCGGCTGAGCCCTCGGCGTCCGGTGCCGTGCCCGGCAAGGCGGAGGGGCGCCCGTGTACTGGACGTACTCGGTCGCCTCGACAACGCGGCCAGGTGCGGTGCCGGGCATCGCGGGCCCGGCAAGATTCGAAAGAGACGGCCTAGTCGTCGACGCTGGTCGGATCGCTCATGGGAGTATCCATCCGCCCACTACCTCTGCAAGGAGTACGCCGACCACATCCGCAAGTACCCGTGGGGCGAGCACTTCTGGTCCCTCTCGTACTTCGCGACCTCCGCCGACAGCCTCGATGTCCGTCATCACGGAGTACACGAGCAGCAAAAACGCCCGCTGTAACGCGGACGTCAGAGCAGCCCAAAGAAGCCATTCCTCCCGAGCCCTAACGGGCCGGAAGTCATGGCTAGAACACATTGAAGAAGTCGTTTACCTTCCGAGCCCTAACGGGCCGGAAGTCCTGGCTAGAACACATTGAAGAAGTCGTTTACCTTGGCGTCGGTGAATCCGGGATATCCGGCCACCAGGAAGTCGTAGCGCACCAGTTGGTCGGAAGCGTGGGCGGGCATGGTGCCGAAGGCCTTGTGCAGCAGGATCTGGGTGAGCGTCGCGTTGCCGTTCTGGCCGGGCGGCAGGATGTCGGAGCACTGGCCGCCGCAGTAGTCGGCGATCGGGAGCGGTATCGGATCGTCGGCGGGGGTGGCCGCGACCGCGGGGGCGAGGGGGGGAGAGCAGGGCGGCACCGAGGGCGATCAGCCCGGCGGCAACGGCGGTTCTCAGGCGAGCGGTGGGACGTCGCATACGTGCTCCTCCGTGGGGGCAAGGAACCGGTCACGGGGAGGGTACTGGCGGGACTACCACTCAGTAAGATGAACGACCGTCACTTTTAACCGCGGGTGCGGTCGTTCGCCGCCGTGCGGAAAATGCGTTGCCCCCGCGCGTGCGAACGGGCGAAGCTCGCCGACATGTCTCACAGCACCGAGCACCAACCCTCGCAGTCCGCCGCCCCGCGCCCGCCGCGCCGGGACGTCTCCGATCTCTTCTCCGGCGGCCGCCTCACCGTGATCCCGCGCAAGGTCGCCCGGCGCGAGCAGTTGCTGGCCCACCTCGCGGAGACCCTGTTCACGGCGGACCGGGAGTACACGGAGCCCGAGGTGAACGACGCGCTGCGGACCGTTCACGAGGACTGCTCGGCGTTGCGGCGCTATCTGATCACCTCGGGCCGGCTCACCCGGACCCGTGACGGCCGTGCCTACCGACGGGCGGCGACCACCCTGTAGTGGGTCGTCAGTCGGCCGTCGTCACCGATCACGTGGAAGGCGACGGCCGGCGGCTCGTCGAGGTGCACGTGCTCGTCGGCCCCGGTCCGCGGCTCCCAGGGCAGCCGGAGCGTGGAGACCACCCCGGGCGCGACCAACAGCGGCCGACCGGCGAACGTGGTGGCCGCGGCGGTGTGCGCGTGCCCGCACAGGAAAGCGGTCAGGTGCGGGTGGCGCTCGGCGAGGGCGGCGAGTCGCTCCTCACCGAACTGGCGGATCTCGTCCACGTACGGGGTGTGCAGCGACACCGGCGGGTGGTGGAAGGCGACCAGCACCGGGATCTCCGGCGCGGTCTCGGTCAGTACGCCGTCCAGCCAGGCCAGGGTGGACTCCTCCAGGTGTCCGTGGTGCTCACCGGGAACGGACGAGTCGCAGACGGCGAGGACGAAGCCCTCGCCGCGCAGCACCTGGTTGACGGGCTCGGTGGAGGGGGACGTCTCCCCCAGCAGGCCGCGCCGGAAGGCGGCCCGCTCGTCGTGGTTGCCGGGGCAGACGACCAGCGGGTGGCGCGAGCGCAACAGCTTCGCGGCCTCCTCGTACTCGGCGTCCGTGGCGTGGTCGGCTATGTCCCCGCTGACGAGTACGGCGTCCAAGTCGTGGGGAAGGGAGTCGAGATACTCCATGACGGCACGGGTGCGGTCGGCAGCGCGCCGGTCACCGTCGAGATGGACGTCGCTGAGGTGGGCGATCACGATCACGTGCGGTGTCTCCTTCGTCTCCGGTCAAGACAGTGGGGCTGACACCCATTCAACACGCCGAACCACCACCGACCCCCGCCGACCGGGTCACCGACCGTCGGACGGTGTTGCGGGGCGGAGCCGGGTGCGGGTGCGGGTGCGGCGCAGCAGTACCGCGCCGGCGGTCGTGAGGACGACGGCGCTCCCGGCGAGGGTGGCCACGGCGACGCCGGTGGAGGCGAGCGCACCATCGCCGGGTGTGGTGGGGTCGCCGCCCCCGACCGTGGCTCCGGTCGAACCGCCGCCGACGGTGCCCGGGGTACCGGAAGCGCCGCCGGAGCCGCCGCCGGAGCCGCCATCGGGAACGGAGCCGCCGCCGGAGCCGCCCGTCGTGCTCCCGGCCGAGCCGGTGGAGCCCGTCCCGTCGGTGTGCCCGGCGCCCCCGCTCGTGGCGGGGCCGCCGTCGCCGCTGCCGCCGGCGGTGGGGTCCGGGATGGTGACGGTGAGCGTGGCGACGGCGGTTCGGGCCGCACCGGCGTCATTGGCGAACTCCGCCCGGTAGCGCCGGCCGCTGTCGGAGAGCGCCGCCGTGAAGGTGTACGTCGGCGAGATGGCGCCGGCCACGGCCTGCCAGGTCCGGCCCGCGTCCGTACTGACCTGCCAGACGACGGTGGGCCGAGGCATTCCCTCGGCCTCCGCCGTCAGCGAGACCTCGGTCCCGGCCGCCACCGAGCGGTCCGCCGGGCTCCGGGTGACCCGTGGGGAGGTGGCCCGTTCCAGCCGGGTGATCCGGCCGGCCACCGGGTCCGATACGAAAACGCTCGCGCCGCCGGGCTCGACGGCTACGGCCGCGCTGCCCAACTGCACGTGGATGCCAGGGAGTACGACCGGCTCCACGATCTCCTGGAGGTCACGGGTGCGGTGCACGGTGAGCGTTCCGTCGTTGTCGCTGCCCGGCTGCGAGCTGTCCCCCGCGTCCTGCCACACCACGTACGCCTGGTGCGTGGTGGCGTCGAAAGCCGCAGCCCGGGGCATGTCGGTACCCGTGCCCCGGAGGGTGCCGAGCCGCTTGCCGGTCGCGTCGTGCACGACGACGGAGGAGTCGAGCCCGACCCACACCGCGCCGGTCTGCGGATCCACCTCCGTGAACCCGCCGAAACCCTCCCCGGCCGGGAGTGCCACGGTCCCGGTGACCTGGAAGGAGGCGGCGTCGATCCGGTACATCCGGCGGTGGGCGATGTCCGTGAACCACACGGTGCCGCGCGCCGCGTCGACCGCGAACCCGTCACCGCCCTCCAGTGTGACGGAGCGCTTCACCGCCGCCGTGGCGATGTCGACCTCCGACAGTACGGGGCCTTGCGCGACCAGCACCGTCGAGGGGGTGAGCCCGGCGGTGGCGTGGGTGACGGCCGCACCCGGCACCCACGCGCCCGCCGCCGCGGCGTCGCCGTCCTTCGCGGTACCGATGCCGCGCAGGGGATAGAGGAAGACCGCCCCGTCACCGGCCAGCGGCGCGAGGAGCTGCCGCACCGCCCGCCGGCCGAGGGTGCCGGTGGGCCCCGGTGCCTGGCCGACGGTGCTCCGCACCTTGCCGTCGGCGGGGTCCAGGACGTGCAGCCCGCTCTCGTCGACGTCGGCGGTCTCGGGCAGATCGTCCGAACCGACATACAGCTTCTTCGAGTCCGGGTGCAGCATCAGGTCACGGGGCTTGCCCACTGCGGCGAACTGCGCCACCGACCGGTACACGACGGCGCCGTGCGGTGCGTCGGCCCCCTCACCCCCGGCTGCCGATACGGGACTTCCGGTGGCGGCCGAGGCCAGTACGAGCGCCAGCGCGGCGGTTGCGGCGCCGGCGCGACCGGGGGTGAGGGGGTGTCGGGGTGTCATGGCTTCCTCGTCGACGGGTCGGGTCAAGGTCCACAGGACAGCGCCTAGTTGAAGTTCACCGGGACGTGGACGTCGTACTTGCGGTTCGAGGAGTTGAAGTGGTCGGCGCGCGTGACGATGGCGCACTCGACGGTTTCGCCGCAGATCTGGCCGCCGCCGAGGTCGGCCTTCACGTGGATGGTCACGCTGAAGGTGCCGCCCGTACCGAACTTGGAGGTGTTGGCGAGAGTTCCGCCGAAGGTGTTGTTGATCCAGTGCGAGGCGCCGGTGGTGCCCGACTGGTCCGAACCGCCCAGGCAGGGGGTGGGCTTGCTCGCGCCGGGTGCGCCGCTGACGGCGCAGAGGCTCACGTAGATGCCCTTGGCGGCGTTGTAACCGCTGCCCGTGACCGTGACGTTCTGACCGGTCGCCGCGGCGGCGGAGGGCGCGGTGAGGTTCAGGTCGAAGGTGGTCGCGCCGTCGGTGACCGTACGCGTGGAGGTGGCGGCCGAGGCGGAACCGGCCGCGCCGACGGCGAGCGCCACGGCGGCGGAGGCGGCGACGGCCGCGCGGGCGGCGGTACGGGGCAGGGAGGCAGCACGCATCACTGGGACACCTTTCAGGCACAGGAGTTGTCGCAAGAATTAAGGTAAGGCTAACCTCATTTCGATCAAGGTGGCACGCCTACTTCACGCCATCCGCACGGCGCAACAGAACGGCGCAACAGAACGGCCCGGCCGCGCCATGCGGCGCGGCCGGGCCGTATCCGGTCCCCCGGAGGGCCTGCGCTCACCCCCGGTAGGTCTCCAGCAGTCGCAGCCAGACCTCGCTGATGGTCGGGAACGACGGGACCGCGTGCCACAGCCGCTGGATCGGGACCTCACCCACGACCGCGACGGTGGCCGCGTGCACCAGCTCCGCGGCGCCGGGGCCGACGAAGGTCGCCCCGAGGAGGACCTCGCGGTCGAGGTCGACGATCATGCGGGCCCGGCCCTTGTAGCCGTCGGCGTACAGACCGGCGCCGGAGACCTTGGACATGTCGTAGTCCACGGCGCGCACCCGGTGCCCGGCCCGTTCGGCCTCGGCCAGGGTCAGGCCCACGGCGGCGGCCTCCGGGTCGGTGAACACCGCCTGCGGGAGGGCGCGGGTGTCGGCGGTCGGCGTGTGCGCGCCCCACGGCGCGGTGTCCAGCGGGGTGCCGGCGGCGCGGGCCGCGATCACGGCGCCCGCGATCCGGGCCTGGTACTTGCCCTGATGAGTGAGGAGCGCGCGATGGTTGACGTCTCCGACGGCATACAGCCAGTCGTGCCCCGGCACCCGGCAGGTGTCGTCCACATCGATCCACCGACCGACCGGCAGCCCGACGGTGTCCAGTCCGATGTCCTCGGTCCGCGGCGCGCGCCCCGTCGCCATCAGCAGTTCGTCGCCCTCCAGCGTCTCGCCGCCTTCCAGGACCACGCTGACGGGGCCGGTCGAGCCGTCCCGTACCACGGCCTCCACCGACACCCCGATCCGGACCACCGCCCCGGCCTCGCGCAGCGCCTCGGCCACCAGTTCGCCCGCGAAGGGCTCCATCCGTGGCAGCAGCCCGGGGCCGCGTGCGAGGACGGTGACCTGTGAGCCGAGGGCCTGCCAGGCGGTGGCCATCTCGACGGCCACCACCGAGCCGCCCACGATCAGCAGCCGGCCGGGGGCCTCCTGCGCGGAGGTCGCCTCACGGCTGGTCCAGGGGCGGGCCCCGGCGATCCCGGGAAGGTCCGGGATCACGGCCCGGGTGCCGGTGGCGACGACGACCGCGTGCCGGGCCGACAGGATGTGGTGCTCGCCCTCGGGGCTGGTGACGGCGACCTTGCGGACCCCGTAGAGCCTGCCGTGACCCCGGTACACGTGGGCACCGATCGAGTCGATCCAGTCGATCTGGCCCTGGTCCTTCCAGTCACCGGTCCAGTAGTTGCGGTGCGCGAGCACCGCCGCCGTGTCCAGGGGCCCTTGGACGGCGTCGGCCAGACCCCGCACGCGGCGGGCGTCGGCCCGGGCCAGCACCGGGCGCAGCAGTGCCTTGCTGGGGACGCACGCCCAGTACGAGCACTCGCCGCCCACCAGTTCGCTCTCGACGAGCGCCGTGCTCAGCCCGGCGGCGCGGGTCCGGTCGACGATGTTCTCACCGGCCGGCCCTCCACCGAGGACCACCACGTCGTACTCCACCGCTTCCGACACAGGCACCTTCCAAGGGTTCCAGAGGGTCCACCAGGACCCGCGAGAATCCCGGTCAGGGGCTAATGCTCCGTCACTCTACGTGTGGTCCGCGCGGGATGCGCGAGATGATGGGCGGCGTCGGCGTGGTGAGGTCCCACGGCGGCCGGGTCAGGCGCCGACCGAACGCCAGATGTGGTCGGGCAGTTCACGGGCGGCTTCCTCCAGGTCGACGTCTCCCACGGTGAGCCAGCGCCGGACCACGGCGACCACCGGTCCCAGGACCAGGGACTCGATCAAGGGCGTGGAGAGCGCGGCGAGTTCGCCCGATTCCTGGTGGGCCCGGATCCAGTGGGCGATCGGTGTCAGCCGGGCCTCCTGGGAATCACGCATCCGGCGCGCGTTCGCCATGCCCAGACGATCCGCGGTGACGGAGTGGATGAGGCGGGCCGCGTCGGGTCGGTCCCGTACGAAGTCCAGGTAGGCCAGTACGACGGCGCGTATGCCGGAGCGGGCGTCGGCCGCCTGCAGCAGCGCCGGGGCGAGCTCCTTCAGGAGCTCCTCCAGGGAGCGTGTCGCGAGTGCGGCGACCACGCCGTCGAGGCTGCCGAAGTGGTGGTAGATGCTTCCGGAACTGACCCCGCTGGCCCCGGTGATGGTTCCGAGGTTGAGACCGGCCTCCCCGGACGCCGCGTAGAGGTGCAGCGCCGCGTCCAGGACCTGTTCGACGGTGGCTTCGCCGCGTTGTTGCTTCGGCATCGGGCAGGCGTCCTCGGTCTCCTCGCGGCGGCGGATCTCCTCGATCCTCGTCGGGTTCAGCCTAAGGCACCACCATTACTGGATTTTTTTCTAGAAATACTTTTCATTCCGGGAGGGCGGGGTCCACACTGGGCCGCCCTGGGCTCGGACGGCGGCGTGCGCTGCCGAGGGACTGGGGACACGAGAAGGGGGAGACGTGGTGTATCACGTGGAGTTACCGATCGGCGGCGCGGACGGGCCGCAGGACGTGGTGCGGGTCGAGGTCGTGGAGACCGGCGAGGACGGCCTGGTCCGGGTCGCCCGGCCGGGGCAGGTGATGGTGCGCGCCTCACGGTCGTTGGCGGAGATGGTGACCGGGATCCGACCGGTCGCTCAGAGCTTCGTCGACGGCTTCCGGGGTATGGCGCAGGCGCCCGACGAACTCAACCTCGAATTCGGGCTGTCGATCTCCGCCGAGGCCGACGTCGTCATCTCGAGTACGGCGGCCGAGGCCAACTTCAAGATCTCGCTCACCTGGACACGCTCCCCGTCGGACCCGCCGTCCGAACCGCCCTCCGAACCGACGCCCCACCCGCCGCCCGGCCCCGTCGCGGCGGAGCCGACGCCGTGACCGGGCCGCAGACCTGGGAGGGGGTCGGCCCGAAGGCCCTGAACGCGGCGGTGCTGCGGATCCGCGACCTGCGAGGGGATCCCGTCGGCCTGGGCTTCCTCATCTCTCCCGAACTCGCCCTGACCTGCGCCCACGTGGTGGCCGCGGCGCTCGGGACGCCGCAGGACGAGGAGCCCCCACCCGCCGCCCGGATCCGCGTCGACCTGCCCCTGGCATCCGCCGGCGCCCCGGACGGCGCCGGGGTGTCCGCGAGCGTCGAACGCCTGCTGCCGCCACGCGAGGCGGGCGGCGGGGACATGGCACTCCTACGGCTCGACGCCCCGTTGGCCGGCGCCCACCCCGTACGGCTGATCGAGGCCGAGCAGGTGTGGGGCCATCCGGTACGGGCCTTCGGCTTCCCCGCCGGACGCCCGGGCGGAGTGTGGCACTCCGGAGTTCTGCGGGAGGCGCAGGCGTACGGCTGGATACAGGCGGACCTGGCCGACGGAGGCTACCCGGTCTCCCGGGGCTTCAGCGGCACCCCGGTATGGGACGAGAACCGCGTCGGCGTGGTCGGCATGATCGCCGTCGCCGAGTCGGGCCGGCCACCGGTCAGCTACCTGATCCCGACGGCCGGCATCCTTCAGGCCTGGCCCGAGCTGCGCCCGCTGACTTTGCCGCCGTCGCCGTTCCGCAGCCTCACGGCCTTCCGGGAGAGCGACGCCCCGCACTTCTACGGCCGGCAGGCGGAGAGCGAGGAGTTGGACCTCGCGCTGGCCGGCGAACAATGGGTGGCCATCGTGGGCGCCTCCGGATCCGGCAAGTCCTCCTTGGCCCTGGCCGGGGTCGTCCCCCGGCTCCGGCGGTCGGGGGCCTCGGCGGTCGTCGTACGACCGACCCACGGCAGCAGTCCCCTGGCCGTCCTCGCGGCCGCGCTGCTGCCGCTGCTGGAGCCCGAGCTGTCCGAGACGGAGCGCCTCGCCCGGATCTCCGACCTGACCGGGGTACTGCGCCGCGGCGGACTCGCCGATGTCGTGGCCCGCGTACTCGACCTGTCCGGCAGCCGTCGACTGCTCGTCGTGGTCGACCAGTTCGAGGAGCTCCTCGCGCTCGCTCCGGAAGCCGTCGACGAACTGGCCGATGTCCTGTTCGCCGATGCCCTGCCGCAGCAGGTCCGGGTGCTGACCACACTGCGGGCCGACTTCCTGGAGACGGCGCTGGCGCATCCCCGGCTCGGGGCGGTCATCGGCCGACGTGTCCACGCCCTCGGCCCCCTGGGACCCGAGCGACTGCGCGAGGTCGTGACCGCACCCGTGGACGCCGTCCCCTCGGTGCGGTACGAGGCCGGGCTCGTCGACCGCATCCTGCAAGACACCGGCACCGAGCCGGGCGCACTGCCCCTGCTGGGCTTCACCCTGGACCTGCTGTGGCGCGAGCAGCGCGGAGGACTGCTCACCTACCAGGCCTACCAGGACCTCGGCGGTGTCACCGGGGCGCTCAGCCTGCACGCCGATCAGGTCTGGGCCGAATACGTCCCCGAAGCGGACGCGCCGGTCGCCCGGCGGCTGTTCACCCAGCTCATCCGGGTCCCCGTGGGATCACCGGCCGCGACGCGCCGACTGGCCCTGCGCGGCGACCTGGACGAGGAGCAGTGGCAGGTCGCCCAACGGCTCGCCGCCACACGGCTCCTGATGACCGGCCGCAGCGCCGAGGGCGGTGAGAGCGTCGAGCTCACGCACGAGGCCCTGATCGGCGGCTGGGAGAAACTGGCGCGATGGGTCGAGAGCGACCGGTCCTTCCTCGTGTGGCGGGAGTCCCTGCGCCACGACATGGACCGCTGGGAGCGGGCGGAGCGGCCCTCGGAGCTACTGCCGACGAAGGTGATCCTCGCGGGTGCCGGGCAGTGGGTGCCCCGACGCGCCGACGATCTGAGCCCCGGCGAACGCGCCTACCTGGATGCCGGTCGCGCCCACCAGCGCTCCCGGGCCCGCCGGGTACGCGGCGCCCGGTCCGCCGTCTCCCTCGTCGTGGTCGTGGCCGTCCTGTTGGGGTCACTGTTCCTGCTCACGCGGCAGGAGAGCCTCCGACGCGACGCACTCGCCACCTCGCGGGCCCTGACGCAGGCGGCCCAGGACGTCGCGGCCACCGACCCCGCCCAGTCCGTGATGCTCGCGCTCGCGGCCTACCGGACCTCACCGACCCAGGAGGCCCGCAATCAGCTGCTGCGCCAACACCTGGAGTACTCGGACAAGAGCCGGGTCGTCTCGGGCCTGCTGGGCACGGTACTGAGCATGCAGGCCAGCTTCGACGGCAACGTGGTGCTGGCCACCTCCAAGAACGGCAGGGCGACGCTCTTCACGGGCGTCACCACCGGCCGTATACGCAGCGCGCAGGTGCCCTCGGTCGGGCAGGTGAAGTTCCCGTTGGTCTCGGCCGACGGGAAGCGGGCCGGCTACGTCCAGGAGGACGGGGTCGCCGCCTGGTTCCCGGTACACGCCGACCGTGAGGAGCCGTTGGGCGAGCTGCACAAGCTCGCCCCCGCTCCGGGAGCGGCCATCGGCACGAACAAAGGGCTGGGCCCCAGCATGTCGGTGGACGGGACACTGATCGTCCACCGGGTGCTGGACCACCTGGTCTGGTGGGACCTGGACAGCGGGGCCGTCACCCGCTCCACGCGTGCGCCCACGGACGTCCCCGGTGGCAGTACGGACGATTTGTGGATCGGCGCGGACAACCGGACCCTGCTGCTTCGGCGGAGCACCGCGGGCACCAACAACACGGTCCTGCTCGCCTACGACCCGGCGACCGACGCGACACGTGTCGTCGGCGACAGGGTGGACATCATCGAGCTCTCCGGAGACCGGACGACAGCCGTGGCGTGCACCGAGCAGCCCGACAACGCGACGGTGAGCCTCCTGCGGATCTCCGACGGCACCCGACAGGGGGAGCCGTACATCGAACAGGACAAGCGGTACAGATCCGGAGTATGCCTTCCCCATGCGGTCGACACGGACGGCACACGGGTCGCGCTGTGGGCCAACGACTCGCTGCGGCTGATCGATCTGCCGCAGCACAAGGTGCTCTCCACCGTCCCCTCGACCTTCACCAAGGGGTCGAGCCGGCTGGCATCGGCCGACGGCAGGCTCTCCTACATCACGTTCCAGGACTCCGTGATCGCCTACACCGAACTCCCCGTCGGGGAATCCGTACTCCAGGTGGGCCAGCAGATCCTCACCCACGACGGCGGCAGAACGATCAGCTTGCTCGGCGACGGCTCCGCGCTGCAGGTACGGCCCGCGGAACCGGGCGCCAACGACCGGCTCATCGCCGAGGCCCCGCGCCGGACGCCGTACCGGAAGCCCGGGAACACCGACCTCATGAGACTGAGCAAGGACGGCCGCCTGCTCGCGGACCTGGAGGGGCCCAACGTCGTGTCCGTCCTCGACGCCTCCACCCTGCGCCGGCTGACCACCATCACCGCGGCCGAGCCGCCGGCCCAGGACACCACGCCACCGATCCTGGGAATCGGCGAGGAACCGGACTTCCTACACTTCTTCGACGTCGCCGGCAACGTCCTGACCGTCTCCGGGACCGTGGTCCAGCAGTGGGACGCGCGGACGGGACGGGAACTCGCCCACTACGACGCGAAGGCGCTGCTGCCCGTCGCGGGATCCGCGCCGAAGACCAACATCGGCCCCTACCCGGCTCCGAACAAGGTCGCCGTGACCGTCTGGGGCGACCCGGCGGTCCGTATCGTCGACATCACCACGGGCACCGTCACCGAGACCGTCCGCACCACCGAGGACGTCCTCGCCGTGCAGTTCGACCCCAGCGGCCGCTACTTCGCTCTGATGCGCCGGGGCTCGATCGTCGAGCTGTGGCGGCGCTACCCGCTGCGCAAGGAGATAGGTCCCCTGCGCAGCACCTCCGAGGACTCCGACACCCCGACCGTCACCCGGTTCCGAGACGGCGACGGCCACTTCCTGATCGCCGCCGACAACGCGGTCCGGACCTACGGCATCGAGGAACGCGCCCTTGTGGAGTCGTACGAATTCGGTCCGCCGCCGAACCCGATCCTGAGCTCGGTCTTCGGCTCCGGCACCCGTCCGTACTCCTTCTTGGGCGTCTCCGAGGACTCCACGACGGTGATCTACGCCGACCCCTCCGGCCCCGGCGGTGTCCTGTCGCTCGACCCCGGGGCGTGGCAGCGCGGCCTGTGCAAGACCATCGGCAACCGGACGTTCACCGCCGAGGAGCGCAGGAGCCTCCCGGTCCGCGTCCCGGCGCAGCCGGTGTGCCCGGCGGGCTGAGGCGCCCGATCCGCCGGGCCCACGAGCCCGGCGGATCGACGGGCGTCAGGCCTGCGCCGTACCGGCGTCCCCGTCACCCGCACCCTGCTGCTCCGCGGCGATCTTCGCGCGGACCTCTTCCATGTCGAGGGCCCGGGCCTGCTCGATGAGGTCCGTCAGGGCCGCCTCGGGCAGCGCGCCGGGCTGCGCGAAGATGGCCACCTGGTCCCGGACGATCATCAGAGTCGGGATCGAGGTGATCTGGAAGGCTCCGGCCAGCTCCTGCTGCGCTTCGGTGTCCACCTTGGCGAACACCAGGTCGGGATGGGCGTCGGAGGCCCGCTCGTAGACCGGGGCGAACTGCAGGCACGGCCGGCACCAGCCCGCCCAGAAGTCGATCAGCACGAACGGATTCTCGCTGACCGTCTGGTCGAAGTTTTCCTTGGTGAGCTCGACTGTAGCCACGGTGTCCAGACCTCCTGTTGTGAGCCGTCTGCTCCCTTGAACGAAAGGCTCGCCTTCCGCATTCCGCACGGCCTAGGCCGTCTCTTTCGGATCGTGTCGGCCGAGCCCGCGGCGTCCGGTGCCGTGCCCGGCAAGGCGGAGGGGCGCCCGCGTACTGGACGTACTCGGTCGCCCCGACAACGCGGCCGGGTGCGGTGCCGGGCGTCGCGGGCCCGGCAGGATCCCAAAGAGACGGCCTAGAAGGGGTGGCCCGCGGGGCTGCTGCGGAGCGTGGTCCAGCGCAGTTCCGTGAAGGCGTCCAGGTTCGCCTCGCCGCCGAAGCGGGCACCGGTGCCGGAAGCGCCGACTCCGCCGAAGGGGGCGACGGCCTCGTCGTTGACCGTCTGGTCGTTGATGTGGGCGATCCCGGTCGGGATCCGATCGGCCAGGTCGAGCCCGCGCGCCGCGTCGCGGGTCACGATGCCGAGGGAGAGGCCGTAGGGGCCCGCCGAGGCCAGCGCCACCGCCTCCTCCTCCGTCGCGAAGGACCGTACGGGCGCCACGGGGCCGAAGACCTCCTCGGCGTAGGCGGGGGTGTCGTCGGCCACGCCCGCCAGGACGGTCGGCCGGTAGAACAGCTCCCGGTGCGTGCCGCCGGCCACGAGCTTGGCCCCCTGCCCGGTGCTGGCCTCCACCAGGGCGTGGACCCGGTCCAGCTGGGCGCGGTCGATCAGCGGGCCCAGGTGGACCCGCTCGCGGTACGGGTCTCCCACGGCCAGTTCCTCGGCGCGCGCGGCGAGCCGCTCGACGTACTCGTCGTACAGCGAGGCGTGCACGAGGTGCCGCCCGGCGGTCATGCAGATCTGGCCCTGGTGGAAGAACGAGCCCCAGGAGGCCTGGGCCACGGCGGACTCGATGTCGGCGTCGCGGAGCACGACGAGAGCCGAGTTCCCGCCCAACTCCAGCTGTACGCGCTTGAGGTGACGGCCCGCCAGTTCGCCGACGGACCGGCCGGCGGCGGTGGATCCGGTGAAGGACACCACCCGGACGTGCGGGTCCGCGACCACCGCCGCGCCCGTGCCGGCGCCGCCGGGCAGGACCTGCAGCAGCCCGCTCGGCAGCCCGGCGGCGGCGAAGACCGCGGCGAGGGCGAGACCACCGCAGACGGCGGTGCGCCGGTCCGGCTTGAGCAGCACCGCGTTGCCGAGCGCCAACGCCGGCGCGACCGAGCGGATCGCGAGGATCAGCGGGGCGTTGAAGGGAGCCACGACCCCGACCACGCCGGCCGGCACCCGGCGGGTGAAGGACAGCCGGGGCGCCTCGCTCGGCAGCACCTGCCCTGCGGGGCGGGAGGCCAGCGCGGCGGCCTCGTAGCATTCCTGCGCGGCGACGTGCAGCTCGAAGTCGGCCTTGCCGGGTATCGAGCCGGACTCTCGGACCAGCCATTCCCGCAGCTCGTCGGCGTGGGCGGTGAACAGGTCCCCGGCGCGGCGCAGCACGGCCGCTCGCTCCGGGTGGGTGGTGCGCGCCCAGTCCCGCTGCGCCGCGAGGCCCCGTGCGGCGGCCTCCGCCACATCGGCGGGCGCGGCGAGGTCGATGGTGGCGAGGGTACGGCCGGTGGCGGGTTCGACGACCGGGGCGGAGCCGCCGGTGAGGGTGGGTCCGTCCTGCCAGAGCGTCGGATCGAGGAGCGGCATGGCGCGGGGCCTCCGGGTGCGGATGGGCGGGGCGGGGGGCGGCAGCACGCGCCATCGTGCCAGACAGGAGGCTCAACATCTGTTCAGTTATTGGGCAGTTGACGCCGAGCGGTGACCGGAAACGATCGACGCCCGGACGTCACGAAACCCCCCGGGGGGCCGTACGGGGACACCCCGAGCGGCGCCCCCGAGGGCTCGGGTCAGCGCTCCAGGACGAGGGCGATGCCCTGGCCGACCCCGATGCACAGGGCCGCCATGCCGGTGCCGGAGCCCGCCGCCGCCAGCTGGTGCGCGACGGAGCCGGCCAGCCGGGCGCCCGAGGCACCGAGCGGATGGCCGATCGCGATGGCGCCGCCCCGCGGGTTGACCACGGCCGGGTCGAGCTCCGGCCAGGCCGCCAGACAGCCCAACGCCTGTGCGGCGAAGGCCTCGTTCAGCTCGAAGGTGGTCAGATCGGCGAGCCCGCGACCGGATTTGGCGAGCGCCCGCCGGACGGCGTCCACCGGTCCCAGACCGAAGAGTTGGGGCTCGATCCCGGTGACGGCGGACGCGCTGATCCGGGCGAGCGGCTCCCGGCCGGTGGCCGCCAGCCCCGCCTCGTCGGTCAACAGCAGCGCGGCGGCGCCGTCGTTGAGCGGTGAGGCGTTGCCGGCCGTGACCGTGCCCGTGCCGTCCGTCCGGAAGGCCGGCTTCAGTCGGGCCAGCGCCTCCGGCGTGGAACCCTCCCGGATGCACTCGTCCCGTACCAGGTCCGCGCCGGTGTACGGGACGACCTCGTTGTCGTAGAGCCCGGCGGACCAGGCGGCCGCCGCCTTGCGGTGGCTCTCCAACGCGAAGGCGTCCTGCGCCTCGCGGGTGATGCCGTGCTTGTCCGCCACGAGTTCGGCGCCCTCGCCGAGCGAGCCCGTCCACTCCTCGGGCATGCGCGGGTTGGTCATCCGCCAGCCCAGGGTCGTGGACCACATCTGCTGGTGCCCGGCCGGGAAGGCCCGTTCCGGCTTCTGCACGACCCAGGGGGCGCGGCTCATCGACTCGACGCCGCCGGCGATGGCCACGGAGGCGTCACCGAGCGCGATGGCGCGGGCGGCCTGGATCACGGCTTCGAGGCCGGAGCCGCACAGCCGGTTGACCGTGACGCCGGGGACGCTCACCGGCAGCCCGGCCAGCAGCACCGCCATACGGGCCACGTCCCGGTTGTCCTCGCCCGCGCCGTTGGCGTCGCCGAAGACGACGTCGTCGATGCGGGCCGGGTCGAGGTCCGGCGTCCGCTCCACCAGCGCGCGCACGACGTGCGCGGCCAGGTCGTCCGGCCGGACTCCGGCGAGGGCGCCGCCGAACTTGCCGATCGGGGTGCGGACGGCGTCGACGACGTAGACGTCGCGGACGGTGCGGATGCTCATGGGGTCTCTCCTGGGCGGATCCGTACGGGCGGTGGCGCGTCGGTGCCGGTGTGGACACCGGGGCACGCCGCCGGGCACGCCCGGTGGGGCGCGCCCGCAGTCTCCGTCCGCACGTCACCGCCTGTCAACGGCTCCCCGGACCGAGGGGGCGTCCGGGAACGCCGGCGACCGGCGGGAACGCGGCGAGCGCGCGGGTGCAGGCGACCCGGGCCCGGCCCGGTCGACCGGACACCCCCTGGGGCGGCAGGCGCCCGGCCCCGCGTGCCCATGGTCGCCCGCACCCCGCGTGCCCATGGTCGCCCGCGCCCCGCGTGCCCATGGTCGCCCGGGCCCTACGTGCACCTGGCCGTCCGGACCCCGTGTGCGCCTGACCGTCCTGACCGTGCGGACCGGACGGGCCGTCCGGTCCTTGCGGAGGGCCGTCGGGGCACCGTCAGGTCGACTCCCGGTGGATGGCGGCCGCCGCCATCAGGTCGTGCCGCTCCGTGACCTCCGACGGTTCGCGCACCGCGTGGTCCACCAGCGAGGCCAGGTGGGCACCGGTCGGCATCTCCAACCGAACGGTGCTCAGCCGGGGCCGCAGCAGCCGCCCGATGAGCAGGTCGTCGGCGCCGATGACGGCGACGTCCTCGGGGACGCGGAGCCCCTCGTCCTGGAGGGCCCGCATCAGCAGCATCGCGTACTCGTCGTTGTACGCGAACGCCGCGTCCAGCCCGAGCCCGCGCCAGCGGGCCGCCAGCGCTGCGGCCGACTCCTCGGAGTAGGCCATCGGGAGGGCAGCGACCTCGGCGCCCGGCACCGAGCGCGCGCCCGTGAGCCGGGGCACGGAGAACAGCTCCAGGCCCTCCTCCTCCGGGACGACCACCCCGATCCGCGTGCGCCCGCGCTCCACGAGATGGGCGGCGGCCCGGACGCCGACCTCCTGTTGGTCCATGACGAGCGCGTGCGCCCCGGGCACGCCGACGGGCCCCATCGTGATCACCGCGCGGGCTCCGGCCCGCTTGAGGGTGGCGACGTTGCGCGCGGAGAGGGTGATCTCGCCGAGGGAGATCACGGCCACCGGACGCAGCTCCGCCCAGGCCCGCACGGCCTCGTCGCCGCTGAGTCCGAGGCTCCCGTACTGCACCACCGTGTAGTCGAGGCGGCGCAGCGCCCACTGGAGCTCGTTCAGGAAGGTGCTGTAGAGCGGCCCGACCGGCACGTGGGAGGTGGGCAGCAGCACGATCCTGGTGTGTCCGGCGCGCAGACTGCGGGCGGCGGCGTGCGGGACGTACCCGAGCTCCTCGGCCGCCTCGCGGACCTTGCGGCGGGTCGGCTCGCTGATGCGTACGGCTTCCGCGTTGTTCAGCACGTACGAGACCGTCGCGCGCGAGACGCCCGCGAGGCGGGCCACGTCGGCGCTCGTCGGAACGGGGGGCGGCGGCGTGGTGGCCGATCCCGAGGCCGGGGCGGGAGGCTTCGGCGTTTTCGATGACTGAGACATTGCCGTGGCATCTTTCCAGACCGATTGCGCCCGAGGGCTAGCGGATGGCCGGAAACGGATGCTACACAGTGGTTACACGAGTCATTGACACGTGTAACCACGGCGTCACATCCCACAACGTCCGATGTGTCGACGCCGTGCCCCGCCGTGCCGCCGCCCTGCCGCGCTCCGTCGCACCCCCGCCGTCGCGACAGGGCGGCGCGCACCCCTGCGTACCCCTGAGCACCCCACCGCAGCTCATCGCACCCCACCGCACCTCATCGCATCTCCCCCTCCCCTCATCCGCCCCCATCTGCCCAGGAGGGCACCGTGGCCCTTTCCTCCCCCGGCACCGGCTCGGCCGCAGCCACCACCGACACGCCCCCGGGGTCCGCCGCCGCTTCCGGCGCCGGACCCGGCCCCGCCCGCCGCGGTCTGCTGACCCTGCTGCTCGTCGGCAACAGCGCCATGTACGCCCTCTACATCGGCGTGGCCGGCGTCCTGCTCGCGCTTCAGGTCGAGGACATCGATCCGGCGCACAAGGTGGCGAACTTCGGCCTGATCGCGGGGGTCTCGGCGATCTTCGCCACGGTCTTCAACCCCGTCGCCGGCGCCCTGTCCGACCGCAGCGGACGGCGCAACCCCTGGATCCTCGGCGGTGGACTCGCCGCCGTACCGGCGATGTTCCTGCTGGGCCTCGCCGACACGATCCTGCTGATCACGATCGCCTGGTGCCTCGGGCAGGCCGTCATGAACGTCTACCAGGCGGCCATCACCTCCGTGGTCCCCGACCGGGTGCCCCTGGACGCCCGTGGCAAGGCCTCCGCGGCCGTCGGGCTCGGCCTGCCCTTCGGCTCCACCCTCGGCGCGCTCATCGGCGCGGCCTTCTCCGACGACTTCCGCACCGGTTACCTCGTCTTCGGCGCGCTCGTGGCGGGCGCCGCCGTGCTCTTCACCGCCTGCAGCCGCGAACAGCGGCTCCCGGCCCGCGCCCCGATGCCCGTCAAGGAGCAGCTCGCCGCCTTCACCGGCGCGCTGCGCGACCACGACTTCCGGTGGGCCTTCATCGGGCGGGCGCTGCTCGTCCTCGGCTACTTCGCGGTGAGCGGCTACCAGCTCTACATCCTGCAGGACCACACCGTGCTGCCCGACGGCATGGAGCCGGAGGCCGCGGTGGCGGTGCTGATGCCGCTGACCAGCGTGGCGATGGTCGTCTCCACGGTCCTCGGCGGGTACCTGTCGGACCGGTTCGACCGGCGCAAGCTCTTCGTCGGTGCCTCCGCGCTGCTGTCGGCCGTCGCGCTCGTCATCCCGGCCGTGTCGACGAGCTGGACCGCGATGTTGTGCTTCGCCGCGGTCAACGGGCTGGCGTTCGGGTGCTACATGGCGGTGGACACCGCCCTGGTGACCATGGTGCTGCCCAAGGCCGAGGACGCCGCCCGCGACATGGGTGTGCTCAACATCGCCAACGCCGGCCCGCAGATCATCGCGCCGTTCGTCGCCTCGGTGATCGTCTCGGTCAGCGGCGGGTACACCGCGCTGTTCGTCGTCGCGGCCGTGCTGGCCGTGGCGGGGGCCCTGGCCGTGAAGCCGATCCGCAGCGTGCGCTGACGCGCCACCGCGCCACCGCCCCGCGTCGATGCACCGACGCGCCGGCGGTCCGCACCTTCCACTCCTCGACCGAGATCCACCGCCGAGAAAGGCACATCGTGCACCTGCACACCCAGACCTGGGGCGAGGGCGACCGCGTCGCCCTCCTGATCCACGGCATCATGGCCGACCACCGGACCTGGCGCCGGGTCGGCCCCGCCCTCGCCGACCACGGCTACCGCGTCATCGCCGTGGACCTACGGGGCCACGGCGCCAGCGGCCGCGGCGCGTACAGCCCCGAGCTGTTCGCTGATGACGTGGTCGAGACCCTCCCGACGGGCGCCGAGCTCGCCATCGGCCATTCCCTCGGCGGCCTGACGCTGTCGCTCGCGGTGGACCGGCTGCGGCCCGCCCGGGCCGTCTTCTCCGACCCGGCGTTCCACCTGTCCGCCCCGGCCGACGGCTTCGGCCCGGAACTGCTCGCACAGTTCAAGACGGCGACCAAGGAGCAGATCCAGGCGATGAGCCCGCGCTGGGAGGAGGTGGACGTCGACATCGAACTGGAGACGCTGGCGCTGTGGGACGAGCGGACCGCGCTGAGCCTCGCGCCGCTGGTCGGCGCCGACCTGATGCCGCCCGCGCCGATGGTCCCCTCCCTCGTCCAGCTCGCCGACCCGAGCACCCTGATCACGCGGGAGCGGGCGCAGCTGCTCAAGAGCCGTGGTTTCGAGGTGCGTTCGGTCGCCGGGGCGGGACACACCATCCACCGGGACGACTTCGACGGGTTCATGGCCTCCCTGGAGGGCTGGCTCTAGAACTACCCGGCCACTCCCCGTTACGGTCTCCCCTACCGACGGGTAATGGGGAGTGGTACGCGATGTCCGAGTCAGCTGTTCCGACGGCCTCCGGCCTGGTCGACATGGTCGGCGCACTCGCCGAAGGGACCGTGTCGGCGCGGCGGTTGACCGAGGAGGCGCTGCGCCGGATCGCCGCGGCCCAGCCGGAGTTCAACGCCTTCCGGACCGTCCGCGCCGAGGCCGCGCTCGCCGAGGCGGACGCGGCGGACCGGCGGCTGGCCGCGGGCGAGCGGCTGCCGCTCCTGGGCGTTCCGCTGGCGGTCAAGGACGACATGGACGTGACCGGTGAGCCGACCGCCTTCGGCTGCGCGGGGGCCTTCGCCCCGAAGACCGCCGACAGCGAGGCGGTACGCAGGCTGCGCGCGGCCGGCGCCGTGATCGTCGGCAAGACCCAGACACCGGAGTTGGGGCAGTGGCCCTTTACCGAGGGCGGGGCCTTCGGCGAGACCCGTAACCCGTGGAACCGGGCCTACACTCCCGGCGGCTCCTCGGGCGGCTCGGCGGCTGCCGTGGCGGCGGGTCTGGTCCCGGCGGCCCTGGGCTCGGACGGAGCCGGCTCGGTCCGGATCCCCGCGGCCTGGACCCATCTGGTGGGCGTGAAGCCTCAGCGCGGGCGGATATCCACCTGGCCCGAGCCGGAGTCCTTCCACGGGCTCACGGTCAACGGCGTGCTGGCCCGCACCGTCGCCGACGCGGCGCTCCTGCTGGACGCGGCGAGCGGCTCGCACCCCGAGGACCTGCACCGTCCGGCGCGGATCTCCGCCGTCGAGGCGGTCCGCCGCACGCCCCGTCGGCTGCGGATCGCCCTCTCCTTCGCGATGGCCTTCACGGCGACGCCCAAATCCCTGGACCCCGAGGTCCGTTCCGCGGTGGAGCGGCTGGTCGCGCGGCTGGAGTCGCTGGGTCACGAGGTGGTTCCGGAGGACCCGCGCTACGGCCCGATCGGCCTGACCTTCGTACCCCGCGCGACCAGTGGCGTACGGGACTGGGTGGCACGGGTGCCCGATCCCGCGCTGCTGGACCCGCGCACGCACGAGGCCGTACGGACGGGCCGGATCCTGGGCGGGGTCGCGCTACGGGTCTCCCGCCGGGCGGAAACGGTCCTGCGGCGGCGGGTCGGTGAGGTGTTCGACCGCTTCGACGTGGTGCTGACCCCGACGACGGCCACCCCGCCGCTGCGGATCGGCGCCCTGTCCGGGCTGGGGGCCATGGCCACGGACCGGGCGATGATCGCGGCCTGCCCGTACGCCTGGACGTGGAACGTGCTGGGCTGGCCCGGGGTGAACATCCCGGCGGGCCTCACGGCCGACGGACTGCCGATGGGTGCCCAACTGCTGGGCCCGGCCGACTCGGAGCCGCTGCTGCTCGGCCTGGCCGCGCAGGTGGAGGCCGCGGAGGGCTGGTCGGCGGTACGGCCGGGCCAGGGTCGGTGACGGGGCCCACACCCCCTTCCTGTAAGTTCCCACAGGGAACTAACAAGCGTCACATCACCGGAAGGGGCGACACCACCCATGACTCAGCAGACATGGACGGCTGTTGACGACTATTTCGACGGATTGCTGGTCGGTCAGGACGAGGCCCTGGTCGCCGCGGCCACCGACTCGGAGGCCGCCGGCCTGCCCGCCCACCAGGTGGCTCCGAACCAGGGCAAGCTGCTGAACCTCCTCGCCCGTGTGCGCGGCGCCCGCCGCATCCTGGAGATCGGCACACTGGGCGGCTACAGCACCATCTGGCTGGCTCGCGCCCTCCCGGCCGACGGGCGGCTCGTCACGCTGGAGGTCGACGAGCGGTGCGCCGATGTCGCGGCCGCCAACATCACCCGGGCCGGGCTGGACCACGTCGTCGAGATCCGGCGCGGCCCCGCGGTCGACCTGCTGCCCGGGCTCACCGGCGAGGCCCCCTTCGACCTGGTGTTCATCGACGCCGACAAGCCGTCCAACCCCGAGTACCTGGAGTGGGCCCTCAAGCTGACCCGGCCCGGGAGCGTCATCATCGGCGACAACGTCGTCCGCGACGGCGCCGTCGTCGACGGGGACAGTTCCGACCCGCGCGCCCAAGGCGTGCGCCGCTTCACCGAACTCATCGCCGAACACCCGCGGTTGACCGCTACCGCCCTGCAGACCGTCGGCAGCAAGGGCTACGACGGGTTCGTCATGGCCCTGGTCACCGACTGAACCGTGGCGCGGGCGCGCATGCCCGCCTCCTGCACCGGGGCCACGGCAACCAGTAGCCTCACCCGGATGACGGCACTTTCCCACCACAGCAACGGCCACGTCGAGCAGCCCGGGCGCGATGGCGACACCGCGACCACGGAAGCCGATCCGCACGCCATCGGCCCCGTGCGGACCGAGTACGCCCCGGACCCCGACGGCGATCCCGACCCCGGCGAGATCGTCTGGACCTGGGTCCCCTTCGAGGAGAACGACGGGCGCGGCAAGGACCGCCCCGTGCTGGTCGTGGCCCGGGAGGCGGGCGGACGGACCCTGCTCGCCGTCCAGCTGTCGAGCAAGCGGCACGACCACGACCGGGAGTGGGTGCCGATCGGGACGGGTCCGTGGGACAGCGCCGGACGCGAGTCCTGGGTGGACGTGGACCGGGTGCTGCGGGTGCACGAGTCGGGGATGCGCCGCGAGGCCTGCGCGCTCGACCGCGGCCGCTTCGACCGGGTCGTGGACCGGCTTCGCGAGCGCTACGGCTGGCAATAGCGCCGGCGGTGGTCGCGTCCGCACCCGCGGCCACCGTCCGGGACGGCCCCGCTCTCCCGCGTCCGTGGCCGGACCGTCCGGGCGATCTCCCGGGAGCCTTGTCGACCAGCCCGGATCGGGGCGCGATGCCGGACCCCGCGAACCCGGCCCGATCGGCAGAACACCCCCTAGGGTGGGGCCGTAGGCGCACACAGGGAGTAGCGGTCATGCGAATAGAACGACACAGGGTGAGCGAGGCCGCCCTGGCGGCGGCGCGCGAGGACTTCGCGAACCGGATGATCTCCGACGTGTACTCCAGGTCCCGGGGCGGCGGGATCGACGCCTACGCCTGGTGGGAGATCACGCTGCAGCTCCTCGACGGTCTCGGTGCGTTCTCCGCGGTGACCCCCGAACTCGACACCCCGGAAGCCAAGGCGATCCTGGACGACGCGGCCGAAGCGGCCGCCGGCGCCGTGTCGTTCGCCGCCTACTACCCGAATGCGTACTTCCACGTCTTCCTCACCTACGTCAACCTCGGGCTCGACTACGACGCCGACCCGGAGGGCAGCCCGCAGCCGGTCAGCGCCGCCCGCTGGATCGACGCGTTCTGCTTGGCGGTCCTCGCCGACAAGGCCGAACGGCACGGCGAGGCCTTCCACTTCGCGCGCCGGGCACCGCAGCGGGCGGGCGGGCCCGGGCTCCCGTCGGTGGAGCTGATCAACGGCCTGTTGGCGTACGTCAGCGGGGACCTCGGGAACGAGGACCAGAAGTTCCCGCCCACCCCCCGGGAGAAGCTCGCCGCACTGGACGCCGCGCTCGGCCGGGTCGCCGACCGGCGGGCCGGAGCCCGGACCGCGGCAGACGAACCCGTGGCCGTCGCGACGGTCGAGGCGGCCGACCCCGCCACCGGGGCGCTCCGTGCGCTGCGCGCACTGGCCGCCCGGGACCGGGAGGCCTTCGGCGTCGAGCTGACCGCGCTGCTGCTGCCGTACTCCCGCCTGCGGGACCCACGGGCCGAGCCGCGTACCCTGCTGCCCCTGCTGCCGCTGGCGCTGGCCGCGCTCGGCCGGCGCCGCGAGGGTTGGTTGCCGCCCGTCGATTCGGGTTACCTGCCGCGGGCGCTGGTCACCGGCTTCGCGACGCCGGCGCCGCGCGTGGGGCCCTACGGGACCGAGCGGCGTGCGGACGCCGTCGCCGCGCTGGCCGCGGGCCCGCTGGTCGTCGAGCGCCCTGACATGCCGGAGGCCGCCGGGCACGCCGAGTACCTGGTACGCGAGCTGTACGAGGCCGTACGCGCGGGAGGTGGGCCCGGAGGCTCCGCCCCCTCGGATCGCCCGCTCGGCCCCGGATACTGGTACGAGGCCCTGAAGCGCGCCCTGATCACCGGCAACCGTGCGGAACTCGCCCCGCTGGTCCTCAGCGGCCCCTCCGCCCTGGAAGAAGACCGTTCCGCCTTCGCCTCGTACCGGCAGGCCCTGCACGACTACCTGCGGGGAGAGGACCCGGAGCCCGCCACCGATCGGGCCGTCTCCGACGTGAAGCAGATCCGGGACTGGGGGTTCGCCCCGTCGCCCGCGGTGCTCTTCTCCCAACTGGTGGAGGGCGACGAGGAGAGCTTCAACCTGGCCTTGGCCGACGCGCTGGAGGCCCACCGCGACCACCACTCGGTGGGCGACCGCCCGGTCGGTGCCGGGGCGGACGCCGCGGTCGACTTCGACATCCTGGCGCTGGCCTGCCACGCCCGTCGTCGGGGCTGGCGGATCCGGGTCTCGTCGGCGTATCTCCCGGACAGCCTGCTGGGGGCGGCGCAGCCGTTCTGAGCGCGGCGGGCCGGGCCACCGCCACCCGGCCAGGGACCGAGGGGTGCCCTGCCGATCAGGCCGGGCTCGGGCGCCCCGGATCCGCCTGCGACCACCGGCCGTCGAGAAGGGTCACGGCCTCGGCGAGGTCGGCGTACGCGGGCCCGAAGGTCCCCGCGGCGACGAGGAACATCGAGCGGTCCGTCAGGGCCCGGGCGAGGCGTGCCGGGTCGTCGGGCAGACGGCGGGCGAGCGCCACGCTTTCGTCGAAGTGCGGCTCGAGCCGCTCGGCGAACCCGTAACGGTGGTGGCCGTCCCGGGCGGCCAGGCGGATGCCGATCCGGCGCTGGACGTCGACCAGTTCGGGCAGCCGGTCGTCCTCGCGCAGTGCCGCCGCCTCCGCTTCGAGCGAGGGGAGAGCGCCGAGAAAGGCATCCCACGTGTCCTGGGACCATCCGAGGTCGGCGCCGAACGGCGGCATCGGAGACTCGGCGCTCGCGGCCGGTTCCTCCCTCCGTCCCGACAGGACGAACAGCCTGACCCAGTCGGTGAGGTGGTCGACGCCCTTCGACCCGTCCGTGGAAGCCGTCCGCTCCAGGACGGTCAGGGCCTCCCGCCGGGCGGCCGCGGCCTGCCCGGGGTGCCCGGCGGCCTCGCGCATCCGGGAGTGGTGGACCAGCGCCCATACGAGCACGGCCGGCGACGTGCGCTGCTCGTCGGCCCGGCGCCGGGCGACGTCGATGACCTCGCGGAAGACGTCCGATGCCGCGTCGTGCAGGCCGGCGCCCTCCAGGTTCGCCGCCCACCCGATCAGGGCGGGGACGGAGTGCTCCGGTGCGCCGCTGCGGACCGATTTCTCGTTGAGCTCCGCGGCCTCCCGGAAGCGTCCTTCCTCGGCCAGGACGGTCGCGAGCCGCCCGCTCCAGCCCTCCTCGGCCAGTTCTTCGCAGACGGCGCGCCCTTCCGCTCGGCGTCCGAGCGCGAACAGGGCCGCCTGGTAGGCGTTCAGCGCCCTGCGGAGCCGTTCCTTCCTGGCGGGCGCTCCCACTTCGATCCTCCGGCCGGCCTCGACGGCCTCGAGGGCCGACGCCAGGCGCACCTTCGGGTTCCGGTGGTTCGTCAAGAGGAGCGCGTCGACGAGCAGCGGGGCGTACGCCTTCGGGTTCACCTCCATCAGAGTCCGGTAGGCGTCGACGAGTTCGCCCTGTTCCGGCCGGCCGGAAGCGAGCAGCAGCACACGCGCCCGTAGTACCGCGTCGTGATCGATCGTCCCCATGTTCCCCCTGTCAGCGGATGATCCGAGATGCAGATTCTGGGAGTTGGGGTGCGGATCGGACAAGGCTCACGAACTGTGCTTTCCGTCCTAGGAGAAAGGCCGCCGGCCTGCGATGATGTACATGTCTTTACGCTTGTCCACGCTTTTCGGATCGCCGGATCGGCGGTCGATGTGCGTCGTTGGCCGACGCCCCACCCCACGACCGTGGCACCGCCGGAGACAGGGCGCGCGGTCAGGTGTTCGGTGAGGTGCCCGGGAGCCGGGGTGGGTTGCCTGCCGGCCGGCCGGCCGACGAGTGCCGCCGCGACGGCCGCTTCACGGACCCCGACCGGCGCGAGCAGGCTCTCGCCGAGACCGCCCGGGTGCGGTGACGCGGGTCGGACCGGCGCCGACACCGCCGGGCCACCGCCGGACGCGGCCGCTACCGACGGCGGCTCCTCGCTTGGATCACGAAGCCGCACCGCAGGACGGGTCCGGGAAGGCCCGGGCGAATGCCTCGCGGGTGGTGGGGTCGCGGTCGAGGACGGCGAAGACGACCCGTTCGAAGACTCCGGCGAACCGGTCCGCGAGCAGGCTCCGGAAGGCTTCGGCGACCTGCGCCGGGTCGTTCCGGAACACCCCGCAGCCCCACGCACCCAGCACCAGCCGCCGGTAGCCGTGGAGCGCCGCCACCTCCAGTACGAGCTCGGCGCGCCGCGCCAGTGCCACCGGGATCTCGGCGGTCCGCTCCGGCTCCTGCCGGCGGATCGTGCCCGCGTTCGGCGCAGGTGAGGTGAGGAAGCCGACCCGGAACGGGGTCTCCAGCAGCTCGCCGCGGTCGGCGCGGAAAACCGGGACCCCGGGCGAGTGAATCACCCGGTCGGTGTAGAAGGTGCTGCGCTCCGCACGGTGGATCTCGTAGTACTCCGGGGCTTCGAGCAGGGTCTCGTACAGGGCCGAGGCACGGCACAGCGCCTCCTCCTGGGCCTTGGCCCCGCGGACGTACCCACCCCCGGGGTTACGGGCCGAGGCGAAGTTCAGGACCGCGACGGGACAGGGATCCGTCCGGTCCGGGGTGGGGGTCGCGAGCCTACGGGCGGCGACCGTGCTGCTCTCGCCCGTGACCTCGACGACGGTCGCACCGCCACCGGAAGGGAGTCTTTCATCTGGAATGACTCGGTTTGGTCCATATATCCTGGTTCCGGCCTTGGCTTCCGCCAGGGCGGCGGCCAGCGGAACCTGCCGTCCCGACCGCGTCCGGTACCCCCCGGCCGCCAGGATCTCCGCGTTCTCCCGCGCGATCTCGCGCAATCTGCTGCTCACGCCGCCATCCTCCGTACTGCGATTCCCGGCGGCAAAGGAATTTGTGCCCCGAGGAGGGGTAGGCACGGGTGATGTCACGACCGACGACAGGAGACGAGGACCCGGTATGTCCCAGGACTCAACCGCTCCCCCACCCGCGCCCGGCCCGACCCCCGTGCCCTCGATCAGCGAGACGCAGGCCGAGGATCTGATCCACGGCATCTGCTTCAAGACCGGCCCGCCCCGTTTCCTCGGTGCCGAGCTGGAATGGCTGGTCCTGGACGCCGAGCGTCCCGAGCAGCCGGTGCCTCCTGAGCGACTACGGGCCGCCCACGCCGCGGCCCGGGCACTTCCCCTGCACTCCCGGGTGACCGTCGAACCCGGCGGCCAGCTCGAACTCAGCTCGGCCCCCGCCACCTCCCTCACGGGCTGCGTGGACGACCTGCAGGCCGACCTCACCGCCGTACGCGCCGCCCTGCTGGCGCAGGGCCTGGTCCTACGGGGCCTCGGCCGCGATCCTCGCCTCCCGTACCGCCGGCTGCTGAACAGCCCGCGCTACGACGCGATGGAGGCCTACTTCGACCGGACCGGACCGGCCGGACGCGCGATGATGTGCGCCTCCGCCTCCGTGCAGGTCTGTGTGGACGCCGGGTACGAGGAGCCCGGCATGCTCGGCCACGGCCGGCGCTGGCGCCTCGCCCACCTGCTGGGCGCGGTCCTGGTGGCCGCCTTCGCCAACTCCCCCGCGCACGAGGGCCCGTACGCCGGCTGGCGCTGCGCCCGCCAGGGAATCTGGAGCGACCTGGACACCCGGCGCGCGCTCGCCCCACCGCTGGACGCGGAACCCCGTGCCGCCTGGACCCGGCAGGCCCTGGACACCGAGGTGATGTGCGTCCGGTCCTACGAGGGCGACGGTTCGTGGGAGGCCCCGCCCGGGACGACCTTCCGTGACTGGCTGCGCACGGGCGGGGACGCCGGGCTGCGAGCACCCACCGCCGAGGACCTCGACTACCACCTGACCACGCTCTTCCCACCGGTGCGGCCGCGCGGTCACCTGGAACTGCGGATGATCGACGCGCAGCCCGGCGACGACGGCTGGCTGGTCCCGGTGGCCGTCGTGCACGCGCTGTTCGACGATCCGGAAGCCACCGAGACCGCGTACCGGGTGGCCAAGGGGCTGGCCGACTCCTACGGCACGCGGCCCGCGCCCCGCAATCCGCTCTGGCGGTCGGCGGCCAGGGACGCTCTGGCCGATCCGGAGCTGCGGGCGTCCGCGAAGGCCTGTTTCCGAGCGGCCATGGAGGCGCTGCCCCGGCTCGGCGCGAGCACGCACGTCCGGGACACGGTCGGTGCCTTCGCCGAACGCCATGTACTGCGCGGCCGATGTCCGGCCGACGACGCATCCACGCAGGTGCTCACCGGAAAAGAGGCCCGCCGATGACCACCGGCTCACCCGCCGCCCCCGAGTCCGCCTCCCGGCTGCGGGAGCGGGCGGCCGCCGCCCTGACCGCGGCGCGCATACGCACCGCCGGCCTCACCGACGCCGTGACCGACGAGGAGCTCGTCGCCCAGCATTCCCCGCTCATGTCGCCGCTGGTCTGGGACCTGGCGCACATCGGCAACCAGGAGGAGCTCTGGCTGCTCCGACGCGTCGCCGGACGCGAGTCGATGCGCCCCGAGATCGAGCCCCTCTACGACGCCTTCCAGCACCCCCGCGCCGAACGGCCCAAGCTGCCGTTGCTCGGGCCCGCCGAGGCCCGCCGGTACGCGTCCGAGGTGCGCGGCCGGGTCTTCGACCTGCTGGAGAGCACGCCGCTGGAGGGCAGCACGCTCCTGGACGACGGCTTCGCCTTCGGGATGATCGCCCAGCACGAGCAGCAGCACGACGAGACCATGCTGATCACCCATCAGCTCCGGCGGGGCGCTCCCGTGCTGACCGCCCCGGATCCGGACGGCCCCTACGATCCGTCGCTCGCCGCCGAGGTCCTCGTCCCCGGTGGCCCGTTCACCATGGGCACCTCCGCCGAGCCTTGGTCGCTGGACAACGAGCGTCCGTCGCACGTGCGGGACACCGCGCCGTTCTGGATCGACACCGTTCCGGTGACGAACGCCGCGTACCTGGCGTTCATCGCCGACGGCGGCTACCGCGATCCGCGCTGGTGGGCGGCGCCGGGCTGGGAGCAGATCCGCGAGCACTCCATCGAAGCGCCGTTGTTCTGGCACCAGGAGGCCGGCCAGTGGCTGCGCCGCCGCTTCGGGGTGATCGAGCCGGTGCCGGACGAGGAACCGGTTCTGCACGTCAGCTGGTACGAGGCGGACGCCTACGCCCGCTGGGCGGGACGGCGGCTGCCCACCGAGACGGAATGGGAGAAGGCCGCCCGGTACGATCCGGCGACGGGCCGTTCCACCCGCTACCCGTGGGGCGACGCCGACCCGACCCCCGCCCACGCCAACCTCGGGCAGCGGCACCTGCGCCCGGCGCGGGCGGGCAGTTACCCGGCCGGGGCCTCCCCGCTCGGGGTGCGTCAGCTGATCGGCGACGTGTGGGAGTGGACCTCCTCCGACTTCCTGCCGTACCCGGGCTTCCGGCCCTTCCCTTACCGGGAGTACTCGGAGGTGTTCTTCGGCCCCGAGCACAAGGTGCTGCGCGGCGGCTCCTTCGCCGTGGACCCGGTGGCCTGCCGGGGCACCTTCCGCAACTGGGACCTTCCGGTGCGACGCCAGATCTTCGCCGGCTTCCGGACCGCGAGGGATCTCTGATGTGCCGTCATCTCGCCTACCTGGGACCGGAAATGGCCCTCGGGGAGCTGCTGAGCGAGCCGGAGCACTCGCTGGTCCGCCAGTCCTGGGAGCCGCGATGCCAGCGGTTCGGGACGGTCAACGCCGACGGATTCGGCGTCGGTTGGTACGCGGACGGCGACCCGGTTCCCGCCCGGTACCGGCGCTCCGGGCCCGTTTGGGGCGACCTGACCTTCACCGATCTCGCCCGGGTGGTCCGGAGCCGAGCCGTGCTGGCCGCCGTTCGCGACGCCACGGATCCCGGGGCCGACGGGGAGGCTGCGGCCGCTCCGTTCGCGGACGGGCCGTGGCTGTTCAGCCACAACGGCGCGGTGCGCGGCTGGCCGGAGTCCGCCGCCCCGCTCGCTGCCGGGCTGCCGCCGGCATCGCTGCTCCGGTTGGCCGCGCGCACGGACTCGGCGCTGATCTGGGCGCTGGTCCTGCATCGGCTGCGGGCCGGGGACGACCTGGGCACGGCGCTCGCCGAGCCCGTACGGGAGCTGGCCTCGGCCGCTCCCGGCTCCCGGTTGAACCTGTTGCTCACGGACGGCGTCACGATCGCCGCGACGGCCTGGGGCGATTCGCTCTGGTACCTGGCCGACGCGGAGCGGCGGCGCACCGTGGTGGCCTCCGAGCCGTACGACGACGACACCCGGTGGCGCGAGGCGCCCGACCGGACCCTGCTGACCGCCACCCGCACAAGGGTCGAACTGACCCCGCTCAAGGAGAACTCCCCGTGAACGACTTTCAGTTGACCCGGACACTCGACGAGCACGCCGCGGAGACGGCGCTGCGCAAGGACGTGCTGCACGGGCTGACCCACTCTCCGAAGGTGCTGCCGCCCAAGTGGTTCTACGACGCGCGGGGCAGTGAGCTCTTCGAGGAGATCACCCGCTTGTCCGAGTACTACCCGACGCGCGCGGAGCGGGAGATCCTGCTGGAGCGGGCGCGGGAGATCGCCGGCGAGAGCGGCGCCCGCACCCTGGTGGAACTGGGTTCCGGGTCCTCGGAGAAGACCCGGCACCTCATCGAGGCGATGCCCGCGCTGGACACGTACGTGCCGGTGGACGTGAGCGAGAGCGCGCTGCGGGGGGCGGCCGAGACCCTGCTGGCGGAGCATCCGGGGCTGCGGGTGCACGCCCTGCTGGCCGACTTCACGCGGGCGCTGCGGTTGCCGGACTCCCCCGGGCCCCGGCTGGTGGTGTTCCTGGGCGGCACGATCGGGAATCTGCTGCCGCCGGAGCGGGCGGTGTTCCTGGCGTCCGTCCGGGCGATGCTCTCGCCCGGGGACGCGCTGCTGATGGGGACGGACCTGGTGAAGGACGAGGCCGTGCTGGTGGCGGCGTACGACGACGCGCGGGGGGTGACCGCCGAGTTCGACAAGAACGTGCTGGTGGTCATCAACCGGGAACTGGGGGCGGACTTCCACACGGCCGACTTCGAGCACGTGGCGGTGTGGAACAAGGAGCAGGAGTGGATCGAGATGCGGCTGCGGGCCCGCTCGGACCTGGTGGTGAAGATCCGGGCACTGGATCTGGTGGTCCCGTTCGCGGCGGGTGAGGAGATCCTGACGGAGGTCTCCGCGAAGTTCCGTCAGGAGGGCGTGCGCAAGGAGCTCGCCGCGGCCGGGCTGGAGCTGACCCAGTGGTGGACGGACGCGGCGGGCCGGTTCGCGCTGTCCCTGTCGGTGGCCGACGGTGTGCCCGGCTGAGCGGGTATGCCCGGTAGCGGGTTCAGCGGGGTGGTGATCGCGGCTGTGGCCGCGGATCCGGCGACCGCCCGCTGAGCCGCCGCCGCGAGGTCCCGCCGGTGCGCGTACCGGCCCGGCGGGATCCGCGGCAGCAACCTGACCTCGGCCCGCACCCCGCGGGCCCGGGCGATCCGCCACAGCGAGGCGGTCAGCGGGTCGTCGCCGACGAAGGCGGGCGCCCCGGCCGGCTGCCCGTCGCACCGCAGATACGTGAGGCGCAGGGGCTGTACGGGGACCCGCGCGTCCAGGGCGGCCTGGAAGGCGGCCCTGCGGAAGGTGCCCTGGGCGCGCCCGCACCAGGTGGAGCCCTCGGGGAAGACGGTGACCCGATCCCCGGCCAGCAGCGCCCGGGTGACCGCCGTAACGGTGGCGGGCAGGGCGCGGATCCGGTCGCGCTCGATGAACAGGGTGCCGGCCTGTCCGGCGAGGCGCCCGAGCACCGGCCAGGCCCGGATGTCGCTCTTGGCCAGCATCCGGCAGGGCAGTGCGGCGGCCACCAGCGGGATGTCCAGCCAGGAGATGTGGTTGGCGACCAGGAGCCGGCCGCCGCCCGGCCCCGGGCTGCCGTGGACGGTGATCCGTATCCCGAAGGCCCGCACCAGCGCGGCCGACCAGGCCCGTACCACCGCGTGCCGGGGACCGGCCGGCAGCAGCCGGACCGGCGGGGCGCCCAGGATCCCCAGCAGGATCAGGGCGACGGCGGCGGCGAGCCTGAGCACCGCCCGGGGCACGCTCGCGGTGTCCCCCTCGTGGCCGGCGCAGGCCTCGGGGGTGCACGGCGAGGTGGGCAGCCAGACGCTCATGCGCCCGGGACGAGCGAGCGGAAGTGCTTCAGGTAGCGCGGGTTGGTCCGGCGCAGGGAGAGCAGCACGTACAGGTCGGCGCAGCCGAACTCGGCGTCGAGGGCGGGCTCTCCGCACACCCAGGCGCCGAGGCGGAGGTAGCCGCGCAGCAGCGGGGGCAGCTCCATGCGGTCGGGGAAGGCGATGCCCTCAGGGCTCCAGGGGAGGTGGGGGGTGACCCGGTACTCCTCGGGGGCGAGGCTGCGGGTCAGGGCGGTCTCCCGGGTGGCGGCGGCCAGGACCCCGCCGTCGGCGAGCGGGATCGAGCAGCAGCCGGCGAGCCAGTTGTGCCCGGTGCGGTCCATGTAGTGGGCGAGGCCGGCCCAGATGAGGGCGATGACTGCGCCGTTGCGGTGGTCGGGGTGGACGCAGGAGCGACCTACCTCGACGAGGTCGGGGCGGATGGGGGCGAGGGCCGAGAGGTCGAACTCCCCCTCGGAGTAGAGCCGGCCGGCGACGGCGGCGCGCTCCGGGGGCAGCAGCCGGTAGGTGCCGACGACCTGCTCGGTCTCCTCGTCGATGACGAGGAGGTGGTCGCAGTAGGCGTCGAAGGCGTCGGCGTCGAGGCCGGGCTCGGGCCCGTCCAGGCGGGCGCCGAGCTCGCCGGCGAAGACCTGGTGGCGCAGGCGCTGGGCGGCGCGCACCTCGTCCTCGTCACGGGCGAGGCGGACGGCGTAGCGCGGTCCTTCGGACGGCGCGGCGGGCGCCGCGACGTGCGCCCTGACGGGGGTGAGGCGGGTGGCGGGCGCGGGCGTGGTCGCGGTTGCGGTCGCGGTTGCGGGGGCCGGCGCCGAGGCGGGGAGGGGGGACGGGGACAGGGGTGCGATGGTCATGGCGGCTCCTGATCCGGGCACGTAGGGCCAGACCCGCAGGTGCGTGGCCTGGCTCCTTTACTTCTTCCGTGACCGGCTGGATTCGACATGACCGCTCAGCGGCCCTCGGATGTGCGGACGCTGAACTCGGCGGTACCCCCGTTTCGGCGGCGGCTCGGCGGCGGCTCAGCGGTCGGAGCTGAGCACCTTGCCGATCTCCGCGGAGGCAGCCTTGGCGGCCTGCTTGGCGTCCCGGCCCGTGAGTACGGCGGTCATGAAGGGTTTGATCGGGTTCTTCGCCTCGACCTCGGCCCAGCGGGCGGAGGTCGGGGTGGCCCGGCCCTGCGCGGCGCCGGGAGCCATGTTGGCCGCGCCCTCGTTCCCGTCGACGACATGGGCGAGGGTGGTCTTGTTGGGCACGTAGCTCATCGTCCGGGCGAGTTCGGTCTGCCACTTCTCGCTGACGAGGGCCGTGATCACGTCCACGGCGCCCTTCCGCTGTCCGGTCCGCGCCGGGATGATCAGGTCGGAGCCGCCGGTGAAGACGGCACCCGCCTTGTCGGAGGTCTTGCCGGGGATCGGGAAGAAGCCGAGCTTGCCCTTCAGGGCCGGGTTGGCCGCCTCGATCTCGGCGGCCTGGCCGGGCGGGGCGATGATCTGGGCGACCTGGCCGCGTGCGAAGACCTGGGACTGCGGCGGCGTCTCCTCGTCGGCGTCCTTGGGGCCGTCACCGAGGGCCTGGAGCTGCTTGTAGAAGTCCATGCCGGCCAGAGCCTTGTCGTCGTCGAGGGCCCCGACCCACTTGCCGTTGGTCTCGACGGCCAGTTCGCCGCCCTCGTCCCAGATGAAGCCGGCGAGGACGTACCAGTTCTGGCCCGCGAGGTAGATGCCCTGCTGGTCGCCCTTGTCGAGCTTCTGGGTGGCCTGGATCCACTCCTGGCGGTTCCGGGGCGGGGTCTTGATCCCGGCGGTCGCGAAGAGGTCCTTGTGGTAGATGACCACCCGATTGGCGGCGTACCAGGGAACCCCGTACTGGGCGCCGTTGATGGTTCCCGGTTCGGCGAGGCCCTTGAGCCAGTCCTTGCTGCCCCATTCGCGCAGGCCTTCGAGGGTGAGCTCTTCGAGGCCGCCGGTCTCGATGTACCGGGCGACCTGGGTGTTGCCGACCTCGATGACGTCGGCGCTCTCCTTGCTCGTGCCGTCGAGGACGGCGTCGACCTTGTCACCGATGCCCGTCCACTCCTGGATCCTGACGTCCAGGTCGATGCCCGGGTGTTCCGTCTCGAACGCCGCGGTGAACTTGCCGATGAAGTCCTCCGAGGCGCTGCCTTTCATCAGCCAGAGCGTCACCTTCCGCGACCCGTCGGCCGGGTCGGCCGACCGGCCGCAGCCCGTGAGGGCGGTCGCGGCCACGAGGGCTGTGCACACGGCGAGGAATCGCATCTTCAAGAGGGCCACCTTCTGGGCTCGGACTCAGATGGCTCGAAATTGGCATAGACCAATAGGCCGGTCAAGGGCCTTTCGCTCGGGACTGTTCGCCCAAAGTTCGCGGACCCGGACTTACTGGGGCACCGTAGAACCAGGCAAAAGCCACCCACTGTCGGGAGACCTCCATGTCCAATCACACGTACCGGGTGACCGAGATCGTCGGCACCTCCCACGAGGGCATCGATCAGGCCATCCGCAACGGGATCGCCCGGGCGGGCCAGACCGTACGGAATCTGGACTGGTTCGAGGTGGTTCAGGTACGCGGCCACATCGAGAACGGGGAGATCGCCCACTACCAGGTGGGGCTCAAGGTCGGCTTCCGCCTCGACGGTGAGGACTGAGCCCCGGATCGACGCCCGCGGACCCCGGACCCCAAGGCCCGGGGCCCGATCCCGAGCCCGATCCCGAGCCCGTCCGCATCACGGACCTCCCGGAACCTACGGGCCGTGGGACCCGCGGACCCCACCGGTCCCCGTGGCCCGGCCCGGCTCCCCCGATCAGGTCCGGCCGTCGACCTCCTGGGCGGACTCCAGCTCCGGCGCGTCCGCCGCCCAATCCGCGAGCACCACCCGGAATCCGGCGGCGCGCGCGGCCTGACAGACGAGTTCGTCGTCGTCGACGAGCATCCGCACCTCCCGGCCCCGGGAGATCCGCCGCAACACTTCCAACTTGGTGGTGCGGGCCGGCCGCCGGTCCTGGTCGCCGCGCATGAACAGCCGTCCCTCGGGCAGTTCATGGCGGGCGAGCCAGTCGAGCGTGTCCGCGCGGCAGCGCTCGGGCCGCCCGGTCAGGTACACCACCTCGCAGTCGTCAGCGCTCTCCACCGCCAGCGCCACCCCGCGCACGAGCGGCGGATCGGCCGGAGCAGCGGCGAAGAAACCGCTCCAGTCCCGGGGCCGGCGCTCCAGGAAGTGCTGGCGATGGTCGGTGTCCGCCAGGGTGTTGTCGAGATCGAAGACGGCCAGCGGCCGGGTCGTGTGCTCACTCATGCCGCCAGCGTAGGAGAGCCGTCCGGGGAATCCTCACGGCCGCCGGGCGTTGAGTCCTGTGTGATCCGAAAACTCTCGATACTCGACCGGTCGCGCACCCGCCAGGGCCACCCGGCCCCGCAGGCCCTGCGCGACACCGTGGAGCTGGCCCGGACCGCCGAGGAGCTCGGCTACCACCGCTTCTGGGTCTCGGAGCACCACAGCGTGCCCGGTGTCGCGGGATCGGCGCCGACGGTACTGGCGGCCGCCGTCGCCGGTGCCACGCACCGGATCCGGGTCGGCACGGGCGGGGTCATGCTGCCCAACCACCAGCCGATGGTGGTGGCCGAGCAGTTCGGGGTCCTGGAGGCCCTGTTCCCCGGCCGGATCGACATGGGCCTCGGCCGTTCGGTCGGCTTCACCGGCGGCATCCGGCGGGCGCTGGGCCGCGACACCGGGGACGCCGACCGCTTCGAGGAGCAGCTGGCCGAGCTCCTGGGCTGGCTCGACGGCACCCAGCGGGCCCACCCCGAGGTGCACGCCCACCCCGCCGAAGGGCTGCGCATCCCGACCTACGTCCTGGCCACCGGCGAAGGCGCCGGGATCGCCGCCCGGGCCGGGCTGCCGCTGGTGGTGGGCGACCTGCGGGCCCGCGACCGGGTGAGCGGGATCGTCGAGGCGTACCGCAAGGAGTTCCGGCCCTCCGCCCCGGGCGCGCAGCCGTACGTCGTGGTCTCCGGGACGGTGGCGGTCGCCGCCACCCCGGAGGAGGCCCGCCGCATCCTGGTCCCGGAGGCCTGGGCCCTCGCGCACTCCCGTACCCGCGGCAGCTTCCCGCCGCTGCGCCCGGCCGAGGAGATCGAGGGGCTGGAGATGACCGCGAAGGAGCGCGAGCTCTACGAGGGCGCCCTGGCCGGCCACATCCACGGCACGGAGGAGCGGGTCGCCGCGGAACTGGCCGAGGTCTGGGAACGGACCGGCGCGGACGAACTGCTGGTCACCACCTCCACGTACGACCGCGCGGCGCTGCTGGACTCCTCTGCGCGGCTGGCCCGGATCGCGGGCCTGTGAACCCGAGCCTTTAAAATGGGACGAATGCACCAGGCCGCCGGTACCCCCGTCCCTCCCCCCACGCCCCTCGACCCCTACGTACGGGTCCGGGGCGCCCGGGAACACAATCTGCGCGGCGTCGACGTGGACATCCCGCGTGACGCGCTGACCGTGTTCACCGGGGTCTCCGGCTCCGGCAAGAGCTCGCTGGCCTTCGGCACGCTCTACGCCGAGGCCCAGCGCCGGTACTTCGAGTCCGTGGCCCCGTACGCCCGGCGTCTGATCCACCAGATCGGCGCGCCGAAGGTGGACTCCGTCACCGGGCTGCCGCCGGCCGTCTCGCTGGAGCAGCGGCGCTCCTCGCCCGGCTCGCGCTCCTCGGTCGGCACGGTGACCCTGCTCTCCAACTCCCTGCGGATGCTCTTCTCCCGGGCCGGGAGCTACCCGCCGGGGGCGCAGCGCCTGGACTCCGACGCCTTCTCGCCCAACACCGCGGCCGGGGCCTGCCCTTCCTGCCACGGGCTCGGTCGGATCCACCGCACCAGCGAGGAGCTGCTGGTCCCCGACCCGGAGCTGTCGATCCGTCAGGGTGCCATCGCCGCCTGGCCGGGCGCCTGGCAGGGCAAGAACCTGCGGGACATCCTCGACACGCTCGGCCATGACGTGGACCGGCCTTGGCGGGAGCTGCCCGCGAAGGACCGTGAGTGGATCCTGTTCACCGAGGAGCAGCCGGTGGTGACCGTGCACCCGGTGCGGGAGGCCGAGCGGATCCAACGGCCCTACCAGGGCACGTACATGAGCGCCCACCGCTATGTCATGCGAACCTTCGCCGACAGCAAGAGCGCCACCCTTCGCGCCCGCGCCGAGAAGTTCCTCGCCGACTCGCCGTGTCCGGTGTGCGAGGGACGGCGGCTGCGCCCCGAGGCCCTCGCCGTGACCTTCGCCGGGCGGACCATCGCGGAGCTGGCGGCGCTGGCGCTGACCGACCTGGACGCCGTACTGGCTTCCGTACCGGCCTCGGTACCGGCCTCGGTACCGGCCTCCGCGCCGTCGGCCGGGGAGGCGGCGCGGGTGCTGGCCGAGGACCTGCGCTCGCGGATCGGGCCGGTCACGGAGCTGGGGCTCGGCTATCTGAGCCTGGACCGGACCGCGCCGACCCTGTCCGCGGGCGAGCTGCAGCGGCTGCGGCTGGCGACGCAGCTGCGGTCGGGGCTCTTCGGGGTCGTGTACGTCCTGGACGAGCCGTCGGCGGGGCTGCATCCGGCCGACACCGAGGCGCTGCTGGGCGTACTGGACCGGCTGAAGGCGGCCGGGAACACGGTCTTCGTCGTGGAACACCATCTCGATGTGGTGGGGCACGCGGACTGGCTGGTGGACGTGGGTCCGCTGGCCGGGGAGCACGGCGGGCAGGTGCTGTACAGCGGGCCGCCGCGGGACCTGGCCTCGGTGGCGGGGTCGGCGACGGCCCGGCACCTGTTCGCGGCGCGGGAGCCGGCCGGTGCGCCCGGGCCGGTGCGCCCGGCGACCGGGGCGATCCGGTTGAGCGGGGTGGACCGGCACAACCTGCGCGAGGTGGAGGCGGAGTTCCCGCTCGGGGTGTTCACGGCCGTGACCGGGGTGTCGGGGTCGGGCAAGTCCACGCTGGTGGGGCAGGTGCTGGCCCGGGAGGTCGGCGAACGGCTGGCGGAGGCGGACTTCCCGGTGCGGCGGCTGGTGGAGGTGGACCAGAAGCCGATCGGCCGGACGCCTCGGTCCAACCTGGCCACGTACACCGGGCTGTTCGACGTGGTGCGCAAGCTGTTCACGGCGTCCCCGCAGGCGCGGGCGCGCGGCTGGAAGGCGGGCCGGTTCTCCTTCAACGTGCCGGGCGGCCGGTGCGAGACCTGCCAGGGCGAGGGCTTCGTCTCGGTGGAGCTGATGTTCCTGCCGAGTACGTACGCCCCGTGCCCCGAGTGCGCGGGGGCCCGGTACAACGCCGAGACCCTGAAGGTCCGCCACGAGGGCCTGAACATCGCGGAGGTGCTGGGCCTGACGGTGGAGTCGGCGGCCGCGTTCTTCGCGCAGGTGCCGGCGGCGGCGCGCAGTCTGCGGGCTCTGGAGGACATCGGGCTGGGCTACCTACGGCTGGGGCAGCCGGCCACCGAGCTGTCGGGCGGCGAGGCACAGCGGATCAAGCTGGCGACGGAACTGCAGCGGCTGCGCCGGGACCACACCCTGTACCTGCTGGACGAGCCGACGACCGGGCTGCATCCGGCCGATGTGCGGGTGCTGCTGCGGCAGTTGCACGGGCTGGTGGACGCCGGGCACTCGGTGGTGGTCGTGGAGCACGACATGGCGGTGGTCGCGGGCGCGGACTGGGTCATCGACCTGGGCCCGGGCGGCGGCACCGCGGGCGGCCGGGTGGTCGCCGCGGGTACGCCGTCGCAGGTGGCCTCCGCGGCGGGCAGCCGTACGGCTCCGTACCTGGCGCGGGCCCTGGGGACCGTCCGGGGCGGGTGACCACGGGCGTCGCCGACGCCGGCCGGCGTCGCGGGCCGGGGCGGGAGGTCCGCCGCCTCGGCGGCTGCGGCGGTCCCCGGCGCGATGCGCGCCGGGGAGATGTATGGCAGGGACGTTCGAATTGTGTGGGCGGTCGAGTCGGGCGCCGCCGGCCGGTGCCGAGTTGGTTGGATGCGGGCATGAGTCCAGTCCACTGGCTGTTCGGCGACCAGCTCGGCCCGCATTTCACGGCGACCGCCGGCGGCGGGACACCGCGCGACACCCGGTGGCTGCTGATCGAGTCGCGGTCCGTGTTCCGACGTCGCCGATTCCACCGGGCCAAGGCCCATCTGGTCCTCAGCGCCATGCGCCACCGGGCGGCGGATCTCGGGGCGAGCGCGCGGTACGTCGCGGCGGAGACCTACCGGGAGGGTCTCGAAGGGGCCGTGGGTGACGCACCCGTTTCCGTGCACCACCCGACCTCCCGCGCCGCTCTCGCCCTCGTGTCCTCGCTGCCGCAGGTAACGGTCCACCCGGCCCGCGGGTTCCTCTTGAGCCACCGGGAGTTCGCGGACTGGACCGCGCGGCAGAGGGGCAGCCGGCTGCTCCAGGAGAACCTCTACGAACACATCCGGCGTGCCCACGACATCCTGATGGACGGCGACCGGCCGGCGGGCGGCCGCTGGAATCTGGACCACGACAACCGCGAACCTCCGCCACGCGGCCGGGACACCCTCGGCGCGCCGCCCCCGTACCGGCCCCGCGAGGACGAGATCGACGAAGGAGTCCGGCGGGACCTGGACCGCTGGGAACGCGAGGAAGGGATCACCTTCGTGGGCCGCGACGGCCCACGGCTGTTCCCGGCGAGCCGCCGCGAGGCACTGGCCGCGCTCGACCACTTCGTCACGCACCGCCTGGCCGGCTTCGGCACGTACGAGGACGCCATGCTGGCCGGGGACCCCGTGATGAGTCACAGCCTGCTGTCCTCCTCCCTCAACCTCGGGCTCCTCGACCCCGGGGAATGCGTGAGCCGGGCCGAGGAGGCCTGGCGGGCCGGACACGTGCCCCTCAACAGCGCCGAGGGTTTCATCCGGCAGGTGTGCGGGTGGCGCGAGTACGTATGGGGCCTGTACTGGCACCTCGGCGAGGACTACCGCCACCGCAACGACCTGCGCCACACCGCGTCCGTGCCCACGTGGTTCGCGGAGCTGGATGCGGACGCGCCCGCGGCCCGCTGCCTGTCCACCGTGCTGGCTCAGGTCCGGGACACGGGGTGGACACACCACATCCCCCGCCTGATGGTCCTCGGCAGTCATGCCCTGCAACGGGGCTGGGAGCCGACGCAGGTGACCGACTGGTTCCACCGGTGCTTCGTGGACGGCTACGACTGGGTGATGCTTCCCAACGTGGTGGGCATGTCCCAGTACGCGGACGGCGGCCTGATGACCACCAAGCCGTACACCTCGGGCGGCGCCTACATCCACCGGATGAGCGACCTGTGCGGGGGCTGCAGGTACCGGCCCACCGACCGCACCGGCGAACGCGCCTGCCCCTACACCGTCGGCTACTGGGCCTTCCTCGACCGGCACCGGTCGCAGCTGGAGGGCAATCCGCGGATGTCCCGGGCCGTGCACGGACTGGACCGGCTGGGCGACGTGGCACAGGTCGCCCGGGCGCACCGCGCGGCGGGCGACTCACCACCGTGACGGCGCCCACGGAACGCGCCCCGACGGGGACGGCCGAAGCGCGGCGTCCGCCGGTCAGCGGGGGCCCTTGCGCACCGCCCGCAGCCACTCCTTGTTCATCGCGGCGATCGACGGCAGCGGGATGCCCTTCGGGCAGGCCGTGGCGCACTCGCCGGTCAGGGTGCAGCCGCCGAAGCCCTCCTCGTCCATCCGGGCCACCATGTCCAGCACGCGGGTCTCGCGTTCCGGAGAGCCCTGCGGGAGGACGTTCAGGTGGTTGACCTTGGCCGAGGTGAAGAGCATCGCGGAGCCGTTGGGGCAGGCCGCCACGCACGCGCCGCAGCCGATGCACTCGGCGTGCTCGAAGGCGAAGTCGGCGTCGGCCTTGGGCACGGCGGTGGCGTGCGCCTCGGGTGCGGCGCCGGTGGGGGCGGTGATGTAGCCGCCGGCCTGGATGATCCGGTCGAAGGCGCCGCGGTCGACGACGAGGTCCTTGACCACCGGGAAGGCAGCGGCCCGCCAGGGCTCGACGTCGATGGTGTCGCCGTCGGCGAAGGACCGCATGTGGAGCTGGCAGGTGGTGGTGCGTTCCGGGCCGTGGGCGTCGCCGTTGATGACGAGGCTGCAGGCGCCGCAGATGCCCTCGCGGCAGTCGTGGTCGAAGGCGACCGGGTCCTCACCGCGCAGGATGAGGTCCTCGTTGAGGGTGTCGAGCATCTCCAGGAAGGACATGTCCTTCGAGATGCCGTCGACCTCGTAGGAGACCATGTGGCCGGGGTCGTCGGCGCCGCGCTGGCGCCAGACGCGCAGGGTGAGCTTCATGCGTAGCTCCGCTGGGTGGGGTGGACGTACTCGAAGACGAGGTCTTCCTTGTGCAGGACGGGGGCGGCCCCGGTGGTGGTGAACTCCCAGGCCGCGGCATAGGAGAAGGCCTCGTCCTGGCGGGCCGCCTCACCGTCGGGGGTCTGGGACTCCTCCCGGAAGTGGCCGCCGCAGGATTCGGCGCGGGCGAGCGCGTCGAGGCACATGAGCTCGGCGAGTTCGAGGTAGTCGACGATGCGGTTGGCCTTCTCCAGCGACTGGTTGAACTCCTCGCCGCTGCCCGGGACCTTGATCCGACGCCAGAACTCCTCGCGGATCTCGGGGATCCGGTCGAGCGCCTTGCGCAGCCCCTCCGCGTTGCGGGCCATTCCGCAGTACTCCCACATGAGTTCGCCGATCTCTCGGTGGAAGGAGTCGGGGGTGCGGTCGCCGTCGACGGCGAGGAGCTTCGTGAGTCGCTCGCGGGTCTCGCGTACGGCGGCCACCGCTTCGGGGTGGGCGTCGTCGACGGCGCTCCGGTGGGGGTGGCGGGCGAGGTAGTCGTTGATCGTGGAGGGGAGCACGAAGTAGCCGTCGGCGAGACCCTGCATCAGGGCGGAGGCGCCGAGGCGGTTGGCCCCGTGGTCGGAGAAGTTGGCCTCGCCGATGGCGAAGAGGCCGGGGACGGTGGTCTGCAGGTCGTAGTCGACCCACAGGCCGCCCATCGTGTAGTGCACGGCGGGGTAGATCCGCATGGGGACCTCGTACGGGTTCTCGGCGGTGATCCGCTCGTACATGTCGAAGAGGTTGCCGTACTTCTCGGCGACCTTGTCGCGGCCCATGCGGCGGATGGCGTCGGCGAAGTCGAGGTAGACGCCCTGGCCGCCGGGGCCGACGCCGCGGCCCTCGTCGCAGACGTTCTTCGCGGCCCGGGAGGCGATGTCGCGGGGCACGAGGTTGCCGAAGGAGGGGTAGATCCGCTCCAGGTAGTAGTCGCGCTCCGCCTCGGGGATGTCGACCGCGGCGCGGGTGTCGCCCTCGGCCTTGGGAACCCAGATGCGTCCGTCGTTGCGCAGGGACTCGCTCATGAGGGTGAGCTTGGACTGGTGGTCGCCGGTGCGCGGGATGCAGGTGGGGTGGATCTGGGTGAAGCAGGGGTTCGCGAAGTACGCGCCGCGCCGGTGCGCCCGCCAGACGGCGGTCGCGTTGGAGTTCATGGCGTTGGTGGAGAGGTAGAAGACGTTGCCGTAGCCGCCGCTGGCCAGGACCACGGCGTCGGCGTAGTACGTGGAGATCTCTCCGGTGATCAGGTCGCGGGCCACGATGCCGCGGGCCACTCCGTCGACGACGATCAGGTCGAGCATCTCGGTGCGGGCGTGCATCTCGACGTTGCCGGCGGCGATCTGCCGGGAGAGTGCCTGGTAGGCGCCGAGCAGGAGCTGCTGGCCGGTCTGGCCTCGGGCGTAGAAGGTGCGGGAGACCTGGACACCGCCGAAGGAGCGGGTGTCCAGGAGGCCGCCGTACTCGCGGGCGAAGGGGACGCCCTGGGCCACGCACTGGTCGATGATCTCCACCGAGATCTGGGCGAGGCGGTGAACGTTGGACTCGCGGGCGCGGAAGTCGCCGCCCTTGACGGTGTCGTAGAAGAGGCGGTGCACCGAGTCGCCGTCGTTGCGGTAGTTCTTGGCGGCGTTGATGCCGCCCTGGGCGGCGATGGAGTGAGCGCGGCGCGGCGAATCGCTGAAGCAGAACTGGACCACGTGGTAGCCCTGTTCGGCGAGAGTCGCGCCGGCGGCACCGCCCGCCAGGCCGGTGCCGACGACGATGATGGTGTGCTTGCGGCGGTTGGCCGGGTTGACGAGCTTGGCCTCGAAGCGGCGGCGGTCCCAGCGGTCAGCGATCGGGCCTTCGGGGGCCTTGCTGTCGGCGAGGGACTCGCCGGTGGTGAAGCGGGCGTAGGCGTTGCTCATGTCAGCTCACCACTCCGGTCATGACGGCGACGGGGACGGAGACGAAGCCCGCGAAGAGGACGAGGGCCAGGCCGTTGGCCAGGAACTTCAGCGTCCGCTCGCGTCGGGCGCTGCCCGCGCCGAGGGTCTGCGCGGCGCTCCAGAAGCCGTGGCGGACGTGCAGGCCGAGGGCGGCCATCGCCACGATGTAGATGGTGTTCCCGTACCAGGTGGAGAAGGTGGACAGGACGTTCTCGTACGGGTGGCCGGACCAGGCGCGCTCGTTGACGGTGAGCGTGGTGAGGTCGAGCAGGTGCCAGACGATGAACAGGCCGAGGATGATCCCGCCCCAGCGCATGGTGCGCGTGGCATAACTCGCGCGGCGCCGCTTGTGGGCGTACTTCACCGGGCGGGCCTTGATGTCTCGACGGCTGAGCTGGTACGCGGACACGGCGTGGGCGACGACGGCGGCGAGCAGTCCCACGCGGACGAGCCACAGGGCCCACTCGTGATGCAGGAAAGGCGAGCCGAGGGTGCGCAGCCAGTGGGCGTAGCCGTTGAACTCGGCCGACCCGAAGAAGATCTTGAGGTTTCCGAGCATGTGCACGACGAGGTAGCCGAGCATGATCAGGCCGGACACGGCCATCACGGACTTCTTGCCGACGGAGGAGTCCCAGATCGTGCGTGCGGTGGACGGCCGTCGATCCGTCCGCGTTGCCAGAGCCATGTCTTCGACGGTAAGGACGCGACCCCCGAAAGGGCAAAGACATGATTGAGCTGATATCGATAGGCTGCGGCTATCGAGCCCGCTAGTCTGGGGAGATGCAGTTCCAGCAGCTCCTGTACTTCGTGGCCGTCGCCGAGACCCGGCACTTCACTCGGGCCGCGGAGCGCGTGCACGTGGCGCAGCCCTCGCTCTCCCAGCAGATCAAGGCACTCGAACGGGAACTCGGGGCCGAGCTGTTCAGCCGGGCGCGGGGCAACATCACGCTCACCGACGCGGGAGAGGCGCTGCTGCCGCTGGCGCGGCGGATCCTGGCGGACGCGGACACCGCGCGGCTGGAGGTACAGGAACTGGCGCAGCTACGGCGCGGACGCGTCCGACTCGGCGCGACACCGAGCATCTGCACGGGGCTGCTGCCGGACGTGCTACGCGCCTTCCACGACGCGCATCCCGGAATCGAGCTGCTGATCGAGGAGAGCGGGTCGCTCGACCTCGTACGGGAACTCGCGCGCGGGGCCTTGGACCTGGCCCTGATCGCACTGCCGCTGCCCCCTTCGGCCCCGGCCCTGACCACGGTGGAGCTGCTGACGGAAGACCTCGTCGTGGTCTCCTCGGCGGACCGGCCCGCGCCGGGCGGGGGCGGCGAACTGACCATCGCGGGGCTGCGGGACGAGCCGATGGTGATGTTCCGGCACGGCTACGACCTGCGGGAGCTCACGGTGGCGGCCTGCCGGGCGGAGGGCTTCGAACCGGTCTTCACCGTGGAGGGCGGCGAGATGGACGCACTCCTGGGCTTCGTCCGGGCGGGGCTCGGTATCGCGGTGGTCCCGGCGATGGTGGTGGACCGCGCCGGTCCGGGCCTGCGGGTGACCCGGATGGCCGGATCCCCGCTGCGCCGCACGATCGCCTTGGCCCACCGCACCGACGTGGCTCCGCCGCGCGCGGCCCGCGAACTGAAGCGCATACTGCTCGGCTGACTCCGCCGCGACCGGGCCCCTGCGGGCGCGGCGGCCGTCAGGGGGCCGCGGGGGATATCGGCGGGGCAGGGGCTACCGGTAGTGCCTTGTCGAGACCCTCCGCCAGCATCGCGAAGGCTTGGTCGGCGTCGGCCACCGCGGCCGCGTAGGCCTGGTCGGCACTTCGACCGGAAACGATCCGCAGCCAGTTCTCCCGGCCCAACTCGTGACGGACCGCCACCAGATGCGTGGCCGCCAGGCGGGCGGCGAGCGGGGGCACCGCCTCCGACTCCAGTTCGGCGGCGAGCAGTTCCACCTCGCGGTCGGCGTAGTGGTTCAGCCTGCTCTTCAGGCTGGCGGTGCTGTTGAGCAGCCCCATGAAGGCGAGCACGTTCGGATGGTCGCACAGCCCGGTGATCGGGTCCCGCTCGGCCAGGGCCGCCAGGAAGTGCGCGTGCACCGCACCCACCGGGGTGCTGCCGGCGGGCCGCTCGCGCACCACGCGGGCCGCCTCGTCCTGGTGGTCGGCGAACCGGTCGAGCAGCAGGTCCTCCTTGCTCGGGAAGTAGCGGAAGAGGGTGGGCTTGGAGACCTCGGCCGCGGCGGCGACATCCGCCACCGACACGGCATCGAAGCCCCGTTCCAGGAAGAGCTCCAGCGCCGTGGCCGCCAGCCGGTGGCGCGTACGGAGCTTCTTGTTCTCGCGCAGACCCGTCGTGTTCTCCATACCGCAGAGCGTAGCACGAATACGTGACCAAGTTACTTTTTTAACCGGGTTGCTTTTTCTGTCGGAAGCCGCTTTCCTTGAGGCACCGACGAGGAGAGGAACCTCCGATGACCGACGTACAGACCGACTCGATGACCGACGTACTGATCGCGGGATCCGGCCCCACCGGCCTGACGCTCGCCTGCTCCCTCGCACAGCGCGGAGTCGCCGTGCGTGTCATCGAGCGGCGCACCGCACCGCACCGCGAGTCCCGGGGCAAGGGGCTGCGGACCAGCAGCCTCGCGATCTTCAAGGAGCTCGGCATGGCCGAACCCCTGATCGCCACCGGCACCGCGGGGATGGTCCTGCGCAAGTACTTCGACGGCGAGCACATCAACGACACACCCACCCCGGCGGACGCCGGCCTGCTGATCGGCCAGTGGCAGACCGAAGAGGCGCTGCGCGACCGGCTCGGCGAACTGGGCGTGCACGTCGAGTACGGGGCGGAGCTCGTCGGCATCACCCAGGACCAGGAGGCTGTGCGCGTCGAGCTGGCGGACGGAAGCGTGATCGCGGCCCGCTATCTCGCCGGGTGCGACGGCGGACGCAGCACCACCCGCAAGCTGCTCGACATCCCCTTCGAGGGGAACGGGGAGAAGGAGCCCGCGATGGTCGTCGGAGACGTCAGGGCTCCGGGGCTCGGCCGGGACGCCTGGCACCAGTGGTTCACCTCGGAGGGCGGAGGGATACTCCTGTGCCCGATGCCGGGGACGGACTCCTTCCAACTGCAGGCCGCACCCGAGCAGGACGAGCACGGCGAGCCGGTGCCGCCCTCCCTGGAGAGCTTCCAGCGGATCTTCGAGCGGTGCGCGGGGGTGCCGGGCATCCGGCTGGAGGACCCCACCTGGCTCTCCTCCTGGCGGGTCAACGTCCGGATGGCCACGCGGATCCGTGAGGGCAGGGTCCTGCTCGCCGGGGACGCCGCGCACGTGCACCCCATAGCCGGCGGGCTCGGCATGAACACCGGCATCGAGGACGCGGCGGCGCTCGGCCGGGCCCTCGCCGCCGCCCTCACCGGGCCGGACGCGGACGCGGCGCTCGACGCCTACGAGGCGGAGCGGCTGCCGGTGGCCGCGAGGCTCCTGGCCGACACCTCCGAACGGTACGAGCGGGTCGTGGAAGCCGTCCGGACCCCCGGCCGCGGGACGGAGGTCGGCCTGGCATGACGGGGTGCGCGCGCCGGAACCAGCAGCGGCCCGGGCCACCTCCCGCCCGGGCACCGGCACCGGCCTCCCGCCGGCGGAGGTCAGGAAGGTGTGGGCACCGCGTCCGAGAGGGAGAGGGTGTGGATGCGGTCGGGGGCTCCGGGCCGGGCGTAGTACCAGCCCTGCGCGGTGTCGCAGCCGAGGGCGCGCAGCTGGGCGGCCTGGGCTCCGGTCTCCACTCCCTCGACGGTGACCGCGAGTTCGAGGCTGTGCGCCAGGGCGACGATCCCCTCCACGATCTTCACGTCAACCGGGTTGGCGGGCTGCTGCTGCATCCCCTGGGTGAAGGAGCGGTCGAGCTTCAGCACGCTGACCGGCAGGCGCCGCAGATTGGCCAGGTTCGAGTAGCCGGTACCGAAATCGTCGAGGGCGATGTCCACACCGAGGGCGGCGAGCCGGCGCAGCGGTTCCAGGAGTTCGTCGTCGGCCCCTATCAGGGCCGACTCGGTGACCTCCAGGCACAGCGCACCCGGGGCGAGGCCGGACTTCTCCAGCACCGCCACGGTGTCGGCGACCAGGCCCGGGTGGTGCAGCTGGGTCGGCGAGAGGTTGACGTTGATCCGCAGGGCCGCGCCCCCGTGCTCGCGCTGCCAGATACGGGCCTGGCGGACGGCCTCCTCCAGGACCCAGCGGCCGAGCGGCACGATGAGCCCGGTCCGTTCGGCGAGCGGGATGAAGCGGTCCGGGCCGAGCACCCCGTACTGCGGGTGCGACCAGCGCACCAGCGCCTCGGCTCCGTGGACGCTGCCGTCGCGCATGTGGACCAGCGGCTGGTACTCGATGAAGAACTCGCCGCGTTCCAATGCCGCGGGCAGGGCGTTGGTCAGACCGTGGCGGGTGATCGCGCGGGCGTCCGCCTCGGCGTCGGCGAATTCGAAGCGGTTGCCGCCGGCCGCCTTGGCCCGGTACATCGTGATGTCGGCGCTGCGCAGCACCTCCGCCGGGGTGCGTTCCTTGGCCCGGCCCTCGACGATGCCGATGCTGCCCCGGACCGTCAGCTCCCGGCCCTCCAGTCGGATCGGCGTGGACAGGGCGGTCAGGATGCGGACCGCGAGTTCGGTCACCTTCTCTTCGGTGTCGGAGCCGGTGGTCAGGGCGACGAACTCGTCGCCGCCGAGCCGGGCGACCACCTCGCCGGGACCGGTCGCACAGCTCTGCAGCCGGTCGGCGACCTCCACCAGCAGCCGGTCCCCCGCCGAGTGCCCGAGGCTGTCGTTGACCGCCTTGAATCCGTCGAGGTCGAGGTAGCACAGGCCGTAGCGGTCGCCTCCGGACCCGGCGAGGGCCTTCTCCAGCCGCTCGAAGAACAGCGTCCGGTTGGGCAGACCGGTCAGGGCGTCGTGGGTGGCCTCGTAGCGCAGGCGCAGATTCAGCAGCCGGCGTTCGGTGGTGTCCTCCATCAGGGCGAGCTGGTACTGCGGCTTGCCGTCGGCGTCGCGCAGCAGCGACACCGTCAGGTTGGTCCAGAGCACGGTGCCGTCGTGCCGGTAGTACGGCTTCTCCACGCGGTAGCTCTCGCGCTCGCCGCGCACCAGCTCGCCGTACATCCGCCACACGTGCGGGGTGTCGTCGGGGTGTCCCCACTCGCTGACGTTGCGGCTGCGGACGTGTCCCTCCAGGCCGCCGAACATCTGCAGCAGGGTGTCGTTGACCTCCAGGACGTTCCCGTCGAGGTCGGCGATGCCGATGCCCACGGCCGCGCCCTCGAAGACCGCCCGGAAGCGCTCCTCGCTCGCGTGCAGGGCCTGCTGCGCGTCGCTGCGCGCGGTGAGCGCGGAGCGCGCGATGGCCTCCTGCTCCCGAAGGGTGCGCTCGCGCAGCGCGCGGGCGTATCCCGCCGCGATGGCGTGCTGGAGCCGGGCGCAGCGGGAGCGGTACTCCTCGGTGCCTTCCACGCCGGACCCCTCGGATCCGTCCGGCCCGCAGTAGAGCACCAGGTACGACTCGATCACGCCGAGGGTGCCGGCCAGGGCCTCGGGGTCGGTGCAGTGCACGGCGACGAGTTCCGCCCCCACCTGCTGGGCGACCGAGGCGTCGAAGGGCCGGGCGTGCAGGGCCGTGGTGAGCGTCCGGGTGAGGGGTACGAGGTGCCGCTCGAACTCGGGGCGGGTCAGCGAGGTCGCCGTGACCGGGAAGATCGCCCGACCCCAGATGGTGGCGAAGCGGGCGATCCGGTCCTCGATGCCGCCGTGCGGGGCCGCCGAAGACCCGGTGGCCGGTGCCGCGGTGGGCGCCGCGGCGACCTTCGGCGAGCCCGCCGTCTGTGCCGGAAGTCTCACGCCTTGCGTCCCACGCCGCCGAAGCCCGAGAAGGCGTAGGGGTCCTCCGGTGTCTCGCCGTCCTCGCCGTCGTCGGGCCGGTCCGGCCGCCAGTCGGGCATGGAGACGAGGCCGGGCTCCAGCATCTCGAATCCATCGAAGAAGCCGCTGATCTGATCCTGGGTACGCATGACGAGGGGGTTGCGCATGTCGCGGTAGACGCCCACGGTGCCGGCGGCGGTTTCCTGCGTGAGCGGAATACCCTCGTACGAGGCGTGCGTGAGGATCAGCAGGCTGCCGGGGGCCAGCGCGTCCCGCAGTTCGGCGACGGCGGCGTACGGGTCGTCCGTCTCCTCCAGGAAGTGCAGGACGGCGACGAGCAGCAGGGCGACCGGGCGTTCGAGGTCGAGCAGTCGGCCGACCTCGGGGGCGGCCAGGATCTCCTTGGGCTTGCGCAGGTCGGCGGCGACGATGTCGCTGTGGTCGTCTCCGGTGAGGACGGCCCGGCTGTGCGCGACGGCCACCGGGTCGTGGTCGACGTAGACGACGCGCGCCTGCGGGCTGGCGGCCTGGGCGATCTCGTGGACATTGCCGAAGGTGGGGATGCCGGAGCCGATGTCGAGGAACTGCGTGACGCCCTCGGCCACGGCGTGCCGGACGGCGCGGCGCATGAATGCCCGGTTGGCCTGCATGATCTTGGGCAGGCCCGGCATGAATTCCATGGCGCGGCGCGCGGTCTGGCGGTCGACCTCGAAATTGTGGGACCCGCCCAGGTAGTAATCATAGATGCGGGACACGCTCGGCACCGATATGTCGATGCCTGGCGGGGCCCAGGCGGGGCGCTCCATCGGGGTCTCCAAGCGTTGGTCCTGCGGTCGTCCGTGTGCGGTCGGACTCCTGTCCGAGCCGAATGTACTGATCATTTCCCAACAGGGCGAGCAAAAGCGGAAATTGGCGATCCGTTCTTCGTCACACACCAAAGGCGCCGCCGCCCCGGGCGAGGGAATGACCGATACCGACAAGTCCCTTATGGGAATTGACCGAGGGTCGATCGGAGTCACCACACTACCGACCCCCGAGTGGCTCAAACCTTACTGGTCGGCACTCCACCCGTTCAGGCGAACCGGGGCCGAGCCTCGCGTGCCCGGGCGCGCGCGGGCCCATGCTCCCGGGGTGAACAGAGCCTGCGCCAGGCGCCTGCTGGCAGTCCCGGTCCTGCTGTGGGCGGCCTTGTCCGTCACGCCGGCCGTGGCTGATAGCCGCGCCTACCCGACGACCGACTCCGGCGACGGACCGGCCGCCACCGTGGTGGCCTCGGTGAAGGCCTCGGTGGCCGGTGGCAGCGACCGCGGCCGCGGCCCGCGTGGCGGACATCACGGTGACGACCAGGGCTCCGACCACGGGAAACGTCGTGGAGGCGGGCATGGCGGGGGTCATCACGGCCACCCCCACTGCCCACCGCCGCCGCCCCCTCCACCGTGCCCGCCGAAGCCGCCGCCGAAGCCCACGCCGCCACCCGTGCCCACTCCCCCGCCGCCACCGCCCCAGCCCCCACCGCCCCCGAAACCCGAGCCGCCGAAGCCCCCGCCGCCTCCCGAGCCGGCGCCGAAGCCCGTACCGAAGCCGGTCCTGCCGGCGCCGCCCCCGCCGAAGCCGGCGCCTCCCGCGCCCCGCGTGGTCAAGGCTCCCGCGCCACCACCACCGGCACCACCTGCCCCACCGCCACCACCCGCCCCAGAGGTGAAACCCGTACCGCCGAAACCGGTGGCCCGACCCGCGTATCACGCGGCGGCCCGCAAACCCGTCGAGCACCACATCTCGCCGGTGACTTTCACCTTGATGACCGCCGCTCCCGCGGTGCTCGCGATCGTCGCGCTGCGCCCGCGCTAGCGCTTCTTCCGCCCCACCAGTAACCGATTGGGAGTCATCTTGTCGGAATGGCTCGTCCTGTCCATCGCGATGGCCGCGGCCTGTGCCGTGGTGCTGTCCATCGCCTTCTTCAACCACAGGAGGATCGGCGACGACGACGATCCCAACGAGACCCCGGACGTCATCGAGTACATGACGATGATGATCGGGGTGATCTATGCGATCGTGCTGGGCCTCGCGATCGCCGGCGTCTGGGAGGGCCGCGGGGCCGCCCAGGAATACGTGCGCCAGGAGGCCCAGGCCCTGCACGAGATCAGTGTCCGCTCCGAGGTCTACCCGGCCGAGGTGCGCAAGAGGATCCGCTCCGACGTCGACGCGTACGTGACCTACGTCGTGGACACGGAGTGGAAGCGGATGGCCGACCACGGCGAGCTCGACGAGCACGGCGGGGAGTTGCTGGAACGTATCCGCCGGGACGTCACCGACTACGAGCCGCAGACCGATCACGAGGGACAGGCCTACCAACCGTTGGTCGACCAGGTCGCGGTGGTGGACGACGCCCGCAGCGCACGCGGGTCCAGTGCCGGGGCCACCATGCCGGGGGTGGTGTGGTTCGGGCTGATCGTCGGCGCCCTGGTGACCGTGGGGCTGATCTTCACCCTGCAGATCAGGCGGTCGTTCCGCGAGATGCTGCTGGCCGGCCTGTTCAGCGCCCTGATCGCCTTCCTGCTCTTCCTGATCTGGGACTTCGACGCGCCGTTCGGGCGGGGCATCTCCGCCACCGCCGAACCGTTCCTCGCCCAGTTCCCCCACCTGGACCTCGGCGGCTAGGTTCTGTCTCTTTGGTCATCGCCGTGCCCAGATGAGGATGGCGGCGAGGTGGAGTGCGGCCTGGTAGGAGATGGCGAGTTTGTCGCATCGG
>NZ_QGGZ01000012.1 GCF_003148825.1 Streptomyces sp. CG 926 | reverse complement strand
CGCCCGGTTTACATTCCGAACCCGGAAGCTAAGCCTTTCAGCGCCGATGGTACTGCAGGGGGGACCCTGTGGGAGAGTAGGACGCCGCCGAACAATCATTGTGGGAAAGCCCCGCACCAACCCGTAAGGGTTCGGTGCGGGGCTTTTCTGCGTTCACGGGCCAAACGGGGTTCAGTATCCTAGGGTTCTCTGTGGAGGACACGATGACAGCACAGCACGCAGAAGCCGGTGGCCCGCTCATCGCTCAGCCGGCGATGACTCGTGAGGCGCTTCGTGACGCCGTGAGGCGGCTGGACATGCCGAGTCTGGCGGTCTTCGACAAGGAGTGTCACGAGGCGTTCGACCGGGCAGCCGAGACGGGGGCCATCAACCCGCTACGGTTCTTTCTGATCAAGTGGGCGACTCACGTCGCCATTCACCGATGGCCGATGAGGTCTGCGGCTCTTGCCGAAGCCGAGCGCGTCGCGGGCGACCCGACGACGGGAGAAAAGGCCTTCCAGGCATCCATGGAGACCAGCAGCCGCATTCTGGCGGAGGCCCAGCGGGAGATCGGTCTGTGACCGACCGCGGGGAGGCTGTCGAGAACGAGCAAGGCTGGGCGTGGGAGTGCGACCCGAGCCGCGCGTGGGTGCTTGGTGATATGGCTGACGGCCACCAGGCATTCGTCTGTCGGATCATGGACGGTCTGGTGGACCTCGCCGCGATGGGCATCGACCCGAAGAGCGGCAGCCTGTACGAAGATCCGGCACCCATGCGGCTGCGTACCTATGAGGACGAGCACTTGATGGTCTGGTACCAGACCATCAGGCACCGCTGCCGGGTCTATCTCAAGCGGGTCAATCTCTGACCGGTCAGAGGCGGCCCGCCGCCTTCAGGGCGAGGTAGGCGTCCGCCAGGGCCGGGGCCAGGGTGTCCGGGGTGGCGTCGACCACGTGGACGCCGTGGCGGGTGAGCTGGTCCGACGTGCGGCGGCGTTGAGCCTGGGTCTGGGTGCCGGCGGCGGCCTCGTAGACGGCCTCCACCGTGCCTCGAGAACTTGTCATGGCCGCGACGTGTGGGTCGGCGACCGAGGCCAGCACGACCGTGTGGCGCTGCGTGAGACGGGGGAGCACCGGGAGCAGGCCCTCTTCGATCGGGGCCGCGTCCAGGCTCGTCAGAAGGACCACCAGGGAGCGGCGCGGGGCGCTGCGGAGGATGGTGGAGACCAGGGTCCTGGCGTCCGTCTCGACCAGTTCCGGTTCCAGGGTGGCCATCGCGTTGACGAACGACGGGAGGGTGTCCGCCGCCGAGCGGCCTTGGACCTGGGCGCGCGGGCGGCGGTCGTGGGCCAGCAGGTCCACGCGGTCCCCTGCGCGGGTGGCCAGGGCGGCCAGGAGCAGGGCCGCGTCCATCGCGGAGTCCAGGCGGGGGGCGTCCCCGACGCGGCCCGCCGAGGTGCGGCCGGTGTCGAGGCAGATGAGGATGTGCCGGTCGCGTTCGGGGCGCCAGGTGCGGACGGCCACCTTGTTCTGGCGGGCCGTGGCGCGCCAGTCGATGGAGCGGGTGTCGTCGCCGGGGACGTAGTCGCGCAGGCTGTCGAACTCGGTGCCCTCGCCGCGGGTCAGCACGCTGGTGCGGCCGTCGAGTTCGCGCAGGCGGGCCAGCCGGGACGGGAGGTGCTTGCGGCTGGTGAAGGGCGGCAGGACCCGGACGGTCCAGGGCGAGACCTGGGAGCGCTGGCGGGCCCACAGGCCGAGGGGGCCGTAGGAGCGGATCGTGACGCGGTCAGCCTGCCGGTCGCCGCGACGGGTGGGCAGCAGCCGGGTGGTCAGCCGGCGGCGTTCACCCGCGGGGACGACCACCTCGTGCCGGGACGCGGCGGCTTCCGTGCCCGGGAGCCAGCTGCTCGGGGGCCAGGCGTCGCGGACGCGGGCCCGGAGCTTGCGGCCGCTGGGGTTGGTGACGGTGAGGTGGACGTCCGCCGGTTCGCCGAGGCGGACCGAGGTGTCGCCGGAGCGGGCCAGCACGAGGCCGCGTACGGGCGCCGCGAGGGCGCCGTCGAGCGCGCAGGCCAGGGCGATCGGGCCGTTGACCGCGAGCATGCCGGTCCAGCTCGGTTCGAGGAGCCCGACCGGGATGCTGCCGAGGGCCGCCAGCAGGGCGGCGCGTCCGGTGAGGGCCATCAGCGCGGGACGGGGACGTGGGAGAGGATCGCCGTGATGACTGCGTCGGCGGTGACTCCCTCCATCTCCGCTTCCGGGCGCAGCTGGACGCGGTGGCGCAGGGTCGGCAGGGCGAGGGCCTTGACGTCGTCGGGGGTGACGTAGTCGCGGCCGGTGAGCCAGGCCCAGGCGCGGGCGGTGGCCAGCAGGGCGGTCGCGCCGCGGGGGGAGACGCCGAGGGTGAGGGACGGCGATTCGCGGGTGGCGCGGCAGAGGTCGACGACGTAGCCGGCGATCTCGGGGGAGACGGTGACCTGGGCGACGGCCTGTCGGGCGGCTTCGAGTTGGGCCGGGCCGGCGACGGGGCGGATGCCGGCGGCGTGCAGGTCGCGGGGGTTGAAGCCGGCGGCGTGGCGGGTCAGGACCCCGATCTCGTCCTCGCGGGAGGGGAGGGGGACGGTGAGCTTGAGCAGGAAGCGGTCCAGCTGGGCTTCCGGGAGGGGGTACGTGCCCTCGTACTCGACCGGGTTCATGGTGGCGGCGACGAGGAAGGGGTCGGGGAGCTTGCGCGGTTTGCCGTCGACCGTGACCTGGCGTTCCTCCATGGCTTCGAGCAGGGAGGACTGGGTCTTGGGCGGGGTGCGGTTGATCTCGTCGGCCAGGAGGAGGTTGGTGAAGACCGGGCCGTCCTGGAAGGAGAACTCGGCGGTGCGGGCGTCGTAGACGAGGGAGCCGGTGACGTCGCTCGGCATCAGGTCCGGGGTGAACTGGACGCGCTTGGTGTCGAGTTCGAGGGATGCGGCCAGGGCGCGGACGAGGAGGGTCTTGGCGACGCCGGGGACGCCTTCGAGCAGGACGTGGCCGCGGCACAGGAGCGCGACGACGAGGCCGGTGACGGCGGAGTCCTGACCGACCACGGCCTTGCCGATCTCGGTGCGGAGCGCTTCGAGGGAAGCGCGGGCGCTGTCCGCGGTCACTGCCGTGGACTCGGTGGCCGGGTACGTCATGACGTACGGACCTCTCTTTCGAGGGCGTCGAGGTGGTCGGCGAGCGCGACGAGTGCCGCGTCGTCGGAGGGGGTGGTGCCGAAGAGGAGGGCGGTCACGTCCCGGGGCTCGCCGGTCAGGCGGGCGGAGACGGCCGGGGCCAGTGCCGCGGGGTCGTGGGCCTGGGTGTGCGGTACGCCGACCAGTGCGGCGAGGCGTTCGCGGGTGGCGGCGCGCAGCACGGTGGCGGCGCGGTCGCGGGCGTCTGCCTTGCGGTAGAGGCGGGCGCGGCCCTCGGTGGCCTCGGAGGCGCGGATGGCGACGGGGAGCTTCTCGGTGACGAGGGGGCCCAGGCGTCGGGCGCGCCAGAGGGCGGCGAGGGCGGCGGCGACGAAGAGTTGGAGCAGGGCCCAGGACCAGCCGGCCGGGACGAGGTCGAGGAGGCTCTTGTCCTCGTCGGAGGGTGCGGTGTCGGGGTCGGAGTCCGCGAGGGACGGCAGGTACCAGACCAGGTTCGGGCGGGAGCCGAGGAGTTGGAGGGCGAGGGAGGCGTTGCCCTCGTCGGCGAGGGACTCGTTGAGCAGGATCGTCTCGGAGCCGAGGAGGACGGTGTCGCCGCCGGTGGGGCCGGTGGGGAGGACGAGGAGGGTGGGGTCGCCGCTGCTGGGGTAGCAGGCGGTGGCCCCGGGGAGGGTGGTGCGGTAGCGCAGACCACCGCCGGTGTCGGCACGGCCGGCCGAGGTGGCGGCGGGCAAGGTGCAGCCGGGGTCGGGGTGTTCCGTGTCGGCGTCGCCCGCGGTGTGCGCGCCGGGGGAGAGGTCGGTGAGGCTGTGGCTGCTCGGGGCGAGCAGGACGGTGCGGCCGCCGGAGAGGTCGATGGCCGAGCGGATGACGCCGCGTTGGGTGGCGCCGAGCCGGTCGGGGTCGGTGACCAGGAGGGTGGTGCGGGGGCCGGCGGCGTCGGCCGCCTCGCGGGCGGTGGTGACGACGCGGGTGGTGACGCCGCGTTCCTTCAGGAGCTCGGCGACGGCGTGGCTGCCGAAGGGGTCGGTGGTGCGGGGGTCGAGGTAGCCGTGGCGGGAGCCGGAGTTGAGGGCGGCCGTGGCGATGACGCCGGCGGCGAGGACGGCAACGGCGGTGAGGGCGCGGCGGATCCCGCGGATTCGGCGGGTGCGCGACTCGGCGTCGGCGTCGCCGGGTGCGGGGAGGGGGGCGGTGCCCTCGGGCTCCTGTGCCGCCGGGGTGGGCGGGGCCGAGAGCGCCGTCGGTGCGGCCGGGTCGGTCGGGCCGGTCATGCGGTGGGTCCCGTCAGCAGCGGCTTCGCGCGGTCCAGGGTGAGGTCGAGGGCGCGCAGGCGGGCGTACGTGTCGGCGTCGGCGGTGCGTCCGCCGTAGGTGACGTCGTCGAAGGTACGGGCGGCGGCGCGGAGTTCGGCGGCGTGGTCGGGGAGGGAGCGGGCGGCTTCGGCGGCGGCCTCGTCGGCGGTGCGGCCGGGGCGCGGGTCGAGGAGGGTGCGCTCCTCCAGGGAGCGGACGAGGGCGCGCATGCGTTCCTGGACGGCCTCGGTCCAGCGGCCGGCGGCGGCGTGGGCGTCGGCGGCGGTGCGGTGGTCGGCGGCGCTGCGGGTGCCGTCGGTGAACAGGACGCCCGCGCCGGTGGTGATCCGGCCGGGGGTGCCCAGGCGCCACCAGAGGGCGCCGACGGCGAGGACGACGAGGACGAGGATCACGAAGAGGCCGAAGCCGCCTCCGGGGGTGGCCCCGGAGGCGGCGCCGAGCACGTCGTCGAGCCAGTCGAAGAACTTGCGCAGGGCGCGGTCGAACAGGCTCGGGTCGTTCTGGTGGTACATCGGCTTGGACAGTTCGCGCTCGGCCGCTTCCCTGGCGGGTTCGCGCGGTGTCGTCACCGGTGGTGTCTCGGCGTTCGGCAGGAGCGCCGTGGCGCGGGTGATGAGGCCCCCCGTGCTCATCATCTGTGCGTCAGCCTCCGGTCGTGCCGTAGTTCTCGAGGCCGGCGGCCCGGGCGAGCTCCAGGTCGAGTCCCTCGCGGCGGATGCGCTGGTCGACGTAGAGCAGGACGGTGACGCCGGACTGGAAGGGCATGACGATGGTCTGCGCGATGATCAGGCCGATCGCGGGGCCGATCAGTACGCCCCAGTTGCTCATGCCGCTGCCGTCCTCGAGGGCGTCGATGCCACCGCTGAAGGCGAGCAGGCTGATGATCTGGAACGGGGCCACGATCATCGCCGAGATGAAGAAGGCGATCACCATGGTGAGGATCGAGATGCCGAAGATCCGCCACCAGGTGTTCTTGACGAGCTTCGAGGAGCGGGCGAAGGCCTTGAAGACGCTGCTCTTCTCCAGCATCAGGGCGGGCGAGGCCAGGCTGAACTTGATGCCCAGCCAGACCAGGAGCGGCAGCCAGACGACGAAGCCGAGGACGGCGAGGCCGATGGTGTCGGTGAGGGCGCCCGGCAGGATCAGTACGGCGCCGAGCAGGACGGCGCCGACGGCCAGCAGCAGGGTGAGTCCGATCAGGCGCAGCAGCTGGGGGCGGGCCTCGCGCCAGGCGCCGGAGACCGAGGACTGTTGGCCGAGTACGGCGCGGCTGAAGACCATCGTGAGCATCGCGGTGACCACGATCGTCCCGAGGAACTGGATGAACTGGATCACCGCGGACGCGCCGAGGGTGCTGCCGAGGGAGTCGAAGACCTCCTCGGGGCCGGCGTCCGGGTTCGCGGTGAGGGTGAGGTCGTCCAGCATGAACTTCTGCACGATCACGCTGATGACCTGGACGACGGTGGCCACGACGAGGGTGATCGGCAGGACCGAGCGCCAGTGGGTGCGCATGGTGGCGACCGCGCCGTCGAGGATCTCGCCGAGCCCCAGGGGCCGCAGCGGGATCACACCGGGCTTGGCGGCCTGGGCCTGGGCCCACTGGCCGGGGCCGCCCGGGTAGCCGTACTGGGGGCCGCCGGGGCCCGCCTGCGGGGTGCCTGGCTGCTGTCCCCAGCCCGCGGTGGGCTGCGGCTGTGCCTGCGGGGCCTCGGGCGTGGTGCCCGGGCTCGACCACTGACCGGGTGGCGGCTGCTCGGCGGACCACTTCGGGTCGCCGGCGGGCTGCGCGGGCTGTTCGGGCTGTGCGGGCGCTGCGGGCGCTGCGGGCTGTTGCGCGCCGCCGTCGGTGCCCGGCCGCTCGCCGTCGGACGGAGAGGATCCGGGCGTAGCCCAGCCCGGAGAGTCGTTCATCGTCACTCCTTCATGTGCGCCTGCCGCGGCGGGGCGCTGGTCGCTGCCATCGTGCCACGTAGGGGGCCCGAACGGAGTAGGGGGTGGGCGGCGGATCGGGGGCGACGGCGGGGCGGAGAGGGTCGGTTCGGGGCGATCCTGACCGGTCGGTCGATCCCGGGCGGTGCTGCGGGGTCTCCGCAGCCCGTACCTTCAATAGTCGACCCGATCGGGGGCAGACTGGTGGGGCTGATCTCCACGCAGGTCCGAGGGTCGATTTCCAGCCCTTTTGGCTGTGGGACAGCTCACCGCCGGGTAACGATTAGCTAATGGGATGATGTCAAGCATGAAGGGACGAGTCCTTGTCGTCGACGACGACACCGCGCTGGCCGAGATGCTCGGCATTGTGCTGCGTGGAGAAGGTTTTGAGCCGTCGTTCGTAGCGGACGGTGACAAGGCGCTGGCTGCCTTCCGGGAGGCGAAGCCCGACCTGGTGCTGCTCGACCTCATGCTGCCCGGAAGGGACGGCATAGAGGTGTGCAGGCTCATCCGGGCCGAGTCCGGCGTGCCGATCGTCATGCTCACCGCCAAGAGCGACACGGTGGACGTCGTCGTGGGCCTGGAGTCCGGGGCCGACGACTACATCGTCAAGCCGTTCAAGCCGAAGGAGCTGGTGGCCCGGATCCGGGCGCGTCTGCGCCGGTCGGAGGAGCCCGCGCCCGAGCAGCTGGCCATCGGTGACCTGGTCATCGACGTGGCCGGGCACTCGGTCAAGCGGGAGGGCGCGTCCATCGCGCTGACCCCGCTCGAGTTCGACCTGCTGGTCGCCCTCGCGCGCAAGCCCTGGCAGGTCTTCACCCGTGAGGTGCTGCTGGAGCAGGTCTGGGGCTACCGGCACGCGGCGGACACCCGCCTGGTCAACGTGCATGTGCAGCGCCTGCGCTCCAAGGTCGAGAAGGATCCGGAGCGCCCCGAGATCGTCGTGACGGTGCGCGGTGTCGGCTACAAGGCCGGACCCAGCTGACGTGCAGTCCGGCGCGTCCGGTACGTCCGGCATGTCCGGCAGGGCCACGGGCGGCTTCCGCCCGTGGAAGCTGCGCTTCGGCCGGCTGTTCCGGGACCGTGCGTCGAGCAGCCGGGTCCTGCGGCTGTTCCTGCGCCTGGCGCGCCGCCCGCTGCTTCCGGCTCTCCGGCTGTGGCGGCGCAACATCCAGCTCCGGGTGGTCGCCGCCACCCTGCTGATCTCGCTCGCCGTGGTCCTCGCGCTGGGTTTCGTCGTCATCGCGCAGGTCAGCAGGGGCCTCCTCGAAGCCAAGGAGGAGGCGGCGCAGAGCCAGGCCGCGGGCGGGTTCGCGGTGGCGCAGGAGAAGGCCAACGCCCCGGCCACGGTGGACGGGCCCGACGCCACCGACAACAAGGTCGGCCGGGACGCCAGTACGTGGATGAACTCCCTGGTCAAGCAGTTGGCCAGTGGTGGCCAGAGCGCTTTCGAGGTCGTCGCGCTGGGCGCGGGCACGGGCGATGAGGCGCTGCCCGGGACGCAGGGCGTCAAGGGCGCCCGGGCCTCCGGCAACGTGGACCCGACCGCCAGCGTCCCGCTGGGGCTGCGGCGGGCCGTCAACCACGCCACCGGCGCCTTCAAGACCTTCTCCGAGATCCGCTACACCAGCGGGGACGGGGCGAAGGAGCCCGAGCCGGCGCTGGTCATCGGCAAGCGGCTCTCGGACATCAACGGCGACCCATACGACCTGTACTACCTCTTCCCGCTCACGCAGGAGGAGGAGTCCCTCAATCTGATCAAGGTCACCATCGTGACCGCGGGTCTGTTCGTCGTCGTCCTGCTGTGCGGTATCGCCTGGCTCGTCGTACGCCAGGTGGTGACCCCGGTCCGGATGGCCGCCGGGATCGCCGAGCGGCTCTCGGCCGGGCGGCTCCAGGAGCGGATGAAGGTCACCGGTGAGGACGACATCGCGCGTCTGGGCGAGGCCTTCAACAAGATGGCGCAGAACCTCCAGAACAAGATCCAGCAGCTGGAGGAGCTGTCCCGGATGCAGCGCCGTTTCGTCTCGGACGTCTCGCACGAGCTGCGCACCCCGCTGACGACGGTGCGGATGGCCGCCGACGTCATCCACGACGCCCGGGTCGACTTCGACCCGATCACCGCGCGCTCCGCCGAGCTGCTCGCCGGGCAGCTCGACCGGTTCGAGTCGCTCCTGGCCGACCTGCTGGAGATCAGCCGCTTCGACGCGGGTGCCGCGGCCCTGGAGGCCGAGCCCATCGACCTGCGGGACGTCGTGCGCCGGGTCATCGACGGCGCCGAGCCCCTCGCGGAGCACAAGGGCACCCGGATCCGGGTCCTCGGCGACACCCAGCCGGTCATCGCCGAGGCGGACGCCCGGCGGGTGGAGCGGGTGCTGCGCAATCTGGTCGTCAACGCCGTGGAGCACGGCGAGGGACGCGATGTGGTGGTCCGGCTGGCGTCCGCGGGCGGGGCCGTCGCGGTCGCCGTGCGGGACTACGGGGTCGGGTTGAAGCCCGGCGAGGCCACCCGCGTGTTCAACCGGTTCTGGCGGGCCGACCCGGCGCGGGCGCGTACGACCGGCGGGACGGGCCTCGGCCTGTCCATCGCCGTCGAGGACGCCCGGCTGCACGGGGGCTGGCTGCAGGCCTGGGGCGAGCCGGGTGGCGGCTCGCAGTTCCGGCTGACCCTGCCGCGTACGGCCGACGAGCCGTTGCGGGGTTCGCCCATCCCGCTGGAGCCCGAGGACTCGCGGGCCAACCGGGCCAGGGCCGCCGCCGAGGCGCAGGCACGGGCCGCGGGCATCGCCTCGGACCGGACGCCCGCCGACGCCGGTGACCGTTCGTCGATACCGCCGCGCTCGCCCGTCGCGGGCGCGATGCCGGTGCCCGCCGACCCGACGGCCCTGCCGGGGAACGGGGCCAGGGTCGTGGCCCGTCCGGCCGACCAGGCACAACAGGAGGACCGAGCCGATGGACGCTGAGCCCTTGGACGCGCGGGCGGGGCGTGCGCGGGTGCGGCGCCGGCGGCTGCGTACCGTACGGGCGTACGCCTTCGGGGCGGCCGGGCTGCTGCTCGCCGGCTGTGCCTCCATGCCGGACAGCGGTGACATCCGCCCGGTGCAGGCCTCGCAGGGCGTGGACTCGCAGGTGCGGGTGTTCGGCGTACCTCCCGCGGACAAGGCCAGCCCGGCGGAGATCGTCGACGGCTTCCTGGAGGCGATGACCAGCGACGACCCGCAGCTGGAGACCGCCCGCAAGTACCTCACCGAGGCCGCCGCGAAGAACTGGAAGCCCAGCTCCGCCGTCACCGTGCTCTCCTCCGGGCTCAACCGGGTTCCGAACCGGGGTGAGAAGGACCCCGAGGGGCCCCGCTGGAAGGTGACCGGCAAGAAGCTCGCGACCGTCGACGAGCACAGCGCGTACCAGCCGCAGACCGGGGCCAGGGAGTACGAGGAGTATCTCCAGCTCGTCCAGAACGAGGACAAGCAGTGGCGGATCTCGACCCCGCCGAGCGGGCTGGTGCTCAGCGAGTCGGACTTCCAGCGCATCTACATGCCGGTCAACAAGTACTACTTCGCGGGCGGTTCGCTCGTCGCCGACCCCGTCTACGTGCGTCAGCGCACCGATCCGGACTCGCGGATGGACCCGACCACGCAGACCGTGCAGTCGCTGCTGGCCGGGCCCTCGCGATGGCTGGCCCCGGTCGTGGAGTCCAGCTTCCCCACCGGTACGGAACTGGGCCCGGGCACCAAGTCCCTTTCGTACGACGGGCAGAACACGCTGCGCGTGCCGCTCAACGAGAAGGCCGAGAACGTCGCGCAGCCGCAGTGCAAGAAGATGGCCACCCAACTGCTGTACACGGTGAAGGATCTGACGGGCTCTCGGCTCGACCAGGTCGAACTGGTGCGGGCCGGCGGCAAGTCGACCTCGCTGTGCTCGGTGAGCGAGGTCAGTGCGGCCGCGATCGCGGGTCGGCCCAAGATTCCCGAGTTCCAGTACTTCGTCGACAACGACAAGCGGCTGGTCCGGATGAAGTTGGACACGAGCAGCGAGGACCAGCAGGCCCGGTTCGAATCGGTGCCGGGGCCGCTGGCCACGCCTCCGGGGTTCAAGGTCAGATCGGCGGCGGTCTCGCACGACGAGCGTCGGGCGGCCGTGATCTCCGAGGACGAGCACGCGCTGTACGTCGTCGCGCTGGTCGGGAGCGGCACGATGCCGCAGCCGTTGCCGATCGGCAGGGGTGGCAAGGCGCCGTTGCTGACCGCGCCGAGCTGGGACGCCTCGGGTGATTTGTGGGTCGCGGACCGGGATCCGCAGGCCCCGGGGTTGTGGCGGGTGCCCGGTGGTGCCGGAACGCCGGAGAAGGTGCAGGTGGCGGGGCTGGACGGGCGCAGGATCGCCTCGCTGAAGGCGTCCGCGGACGGGGCGCGGATCGCGCTGCTGGTGGAGCAGCCCGAGGGCGGCAAGGTCCTGTACGTGGGGCGGATCGAGCGGCCCGACGGCAAGACGGACTCCTCGGCGGTGTCGGTGCGCGAGCTGCGTCCGGCGGCCCCGCAGATGGTCGATGTGACGGCGATGAGCTGGGCGCCGCGCGGGCGGCTGCTGGTGGTGGGCCGGGAGAACGGCGGCGTGCAGCAGGCCCGCTACATGCTGGCCGACGGCTCCATGGTCGCGGCGAGCCTGCCGGGGGCCACCGGGCTGTCGGAGGTGGCGGTCGCGGCCACGGAGGACGAGGCGAAGCCGAAGCCGGTGGTCGCCTACTCGGAGGACGGGATCGTGTGGCTGCCGCCGGGGGCGCAGTGGCGCACGGTGGCGGGTGGCCGGTCTCCGGTGTACCCGGGCTGACCTGCGCTCGCGTACGGGTTGTCCACAGGGGTCGCGGACCGTGGCCGGGGCCGTCAGTGTGGAGCCGTGCGGGGTTGGTGGCAGGAGATCGCCGGACTGGTCCTGCCGGTGGACTGCGCCGGCTGCGGGGCGGTCCGGGAGTTGGTGTGCGCCGAGTGCCGGTCCGCGCTGAGCGGGGCCGGGGAGGGGCCGGTGCGGCCGTCTCCGCGGCCCGCGGGGCTGCCGGGGGTACGGGCCGCCGCCGTGTACGAGGGGGCCGTACGGGGCCTCCTGCTGGCGCACAAGGAGCGCGGGGCGCTGCCGCTGGCCGGGGTGCTGGGTGCGGCTTTGGCGGCGGCCGTCCTGGGCGGTGGGACGGATGGTCCGGGTGGTCCGGGTGGTCCGGGTGGTCCGGGTGGTGCGGCCGGGCCGGGAGGTGCGGAGGACGGGGGCGTGGTGCTGGTCCCGGTCCCATCGGCGCGGCGGCAGGTCCGGGCGCGCGGGCACGATCCTGCCCGCCGGATCGCGCTGACGGCGGCCGGCCGGCTGCGGCGTGCCGGTGTCCGCGCGCGGGTGGCGCCCGTACTGGGGCTGCGGCGGGCGGTGGCGGACCAGGCGGGCCTGGGGGCCCGGGAGCGCCGGGAGAACCTCTCGGGCGCGCTGGCGGTGCGCCGGGGTGCGCGGGGGCTCGTGCCGGGCGGGACCCGGATCGTGCTCGTGGACGACCTGATCACCACGGGGGCGACGCTGACGGAGGCGGCCCGGGCGGTGCGTGCCGCGGGGCTGGTCACGGGCCCGGGGGAGGTGTTGCGGGCGGCGGTGGTGGCCGCGCCGGCGGACTCGTTCAGACGGATCGGACGGGTGCCTCGTGTTTGAGCAACTCGCACAGAAGAAAAATCTTGTGAATAGATTCGGAACTGGCGGGGAAGGCCCATCGTTGCAGGTAGTAAGAGGGAACAGCCACTTCGTCGGAAGTACATTCCGGTAGCGGGTGCCGACAACCGGCATAGAGAGATATGTTCGGTTGTAAGGAACTCAGGAGGCTGTCTCTCGACTCCGAAGTCGGTGGGGTGTTGATCTTGCCGATGGGGGAGGAGGAGGTGAAAGTCGCCAAGTCCGAGGCTCCGGCCTTCACCGGAGTCTGGTGCGAAAGGGAGACGCTTCGCCCCGTCGGGCGGAGCTATCCGGGAACGGAGTTCTGCGTGGACATCGTCGTCAAGGGCCGCAAGACCGAGGTGCCCGAGCGGTTCCGCAAGCACGTGGCCGAGAAGCTGAATCCGGAGCGGATCCAGAAGCTCGACGCCAAGGTGATCAGCTTGGACGTCGAGGTGTCCAAGGAGCACAACCCGCGTCAGGCCGACCGTTCCGACCGCGTGGAGATCACCCTGCGTTCGCGGGGCCCGGTGATCCGTGCCGAGGCCGCCGCCGCCGACGCGTATGCGGCGCTGGACCTGGCTCAGGACAAGCTGGAGGCCCGGCTGCGCAAGCAGCACGACAAGCGTTACACCCGCCGCGGCAGCGGCCGGATCCCGGCGGCGGAGGTCGCCGACGTGGTGCCCGGGGTCGCATCGCTGAACGGCAGCGGCCAGCCGGTGTCCGAGGAGAAGAACGACGGGGTGCCGATCACCCGGATCGGATCCATCGAGGTGCAGGGCGAAGGCCCGCTCATCGTCCGCGAGAAGACCCACTCGGCCGCACCGATGTCGCTCGACCAGGCTCTGTACGAGATGGAACTGGTCGGCCACGACTTCTATCTGTTCGTCGACTCCGAGACGAAGTTGCCCAGTGTCGTCTATCGCCGTCATGCCTATGACTACGGAGTCATCCACGTGAACCCGGACGGTGCCTCCAGCTCGGAGGAGCCGCGGGGCGGCGCCGGCGGCGCGCTCGGCGGCTGAGCTCGATCACATCTGTCCATCGCCCCCGGGCAGGCGTTCAGGCGCCTGCGCGGGGGCGCCTGTGTGACGGGTGTGCGACGGGTATGCGCCAGGTGGCTCACTTGTGGCCCCCGGGCCGTGGTGCGGGCATGGAATCATGGCGTGCAGTCAACCGGCTGCGGTGTGTGTCCGGTTGGCCCAGCAGCTGAGCACATGCAGGGGGAGGAACCATGGCGGACAGCTTCGGGCCGATGCGCGGGGACGGCGGCGCCGCGGGCTGCCGCGGGACGGACGACCCGTCGCAGGAGACCGCCCGGGAGCCCATCAGGGTGCTCGTGGTCGACGACCACGCGCTCTTCCGGCGGGGACTGGAGATCGTCCTCGCGCAGGAGGAGGACATCCAGGTCGTGGGCGAGGCCGGGGACGGGGCGGAGGCCGTGGACAAGGCGGCCGACCTGCTTCCGGACATCGTGCTGATGGACGTGCGGATGCCCCGGCGCGGTGGGATCGAGGCGTGCACCTCGATCAAGGAGGTGGCCCCCTCCGCGAAGATCATCATGTTGACGATCAGCGACGAGGAGGCGGACCTCTACGACGCGATCAAGGCGGGCGCGACCGGGTACCTCCTGAAGGAGATCTCGACGGACGAGGTGGCCACGGCGATCCGGGCGGTGGCGGACGGCCAGTCGCAGATCAGCCCGTCGATGGCGTCGAAGCTGCTCACCGAGTTCAAGTCGATGATCCAGCGGACCGACGAGCGGCGGCTGGTGCCCGCGCCGCGGTTGACGGACCGGGAGCTGGAGGTCCTGAAGCTGGTGGCCACCGGGATGAACAACCGTGATATCGCCAAGCAGTTGTTCATTTCCGAGAACACCGTGAAGAACCACGTCCGCAACATCCTGGAGAAGCTGCAACTGCACTCCAGGATGGAGGCCGTGGTCTACGCGATGCGGGAGAAGATCCTCGAAATCCGCTAGGGAGCGTCCGGCCGGATCGGCAGGACGGTCCCCGGGAGATCTCCGGCGCTCAGAGCGCGGCCAGTTCCGCGGTGACGGCCGCCGCTTCCGCGGGGGAGCTCGCGCGTTCGACGCGTACGTCCTCGCAGCCGACCCACTGCGCCGCCTCCCGTAGCGCGAGGGCCATCGGGCCCGCGGCCTTCGGGGAGGTCAGGGAGAGCTGCCGGGCGACCAGCGTGCGACCCTCGCGGGCCGGGTCGACGCGGCCCTGGAGCCGGCCGCCCGCGAGCAGGGGCATCGCGAAGTACCCGTGTATCCGCTTCGGCTTGGGCACGTACGCCTCCAGGCGGTGCGTGAAACCGAAGATCCGCTCCGTCCGGGGACGGTCCCAGACCAGGGAGTCGAAGGGCGAGAGCAGCGTCGTGCGGTGACGGCCCCTGGGAGGCTGCGCGAGAGCCGCCGGGTCCGCCCAGGCCGGCTTGGACCAGCCCTCCACCTCGACCGGTACCAGCCCGGACTCCGCGACCACCGCGTCGAACTCCTCGCCCTTGAGGCGGTGGTAGTCCGCGATGTCGGCGCGGGTGCCGACGCCCAGGGACCGGCCGGCCAGGGCGACCAGGCGGCGCAGGCACTCGCGGTCGTCGAGGTCGTCGTGGAGCAGCGCGTCGGGAACGGCCCGCTCGGGGAGGTCGTAGACCCGCTTCCAGCCGCGCCTTCGACCGCAGACCACCTCGCCGGTGTCCAGCAGCCACTCGACAGCGATCTTGCTCTCGGACCACTCGAACCACTCGCCGCCGTTCTTGGCGCCGCCCAGCTCGGTGGAGGTCAGCGGGCCGTCGGACCGAAGCCGGTCCAGGACCGCCCGCGTCGAGCGCTCCTTGTCCTGCAGGACGTGCCAACGGTGGCCGCGCGCCCGGCGGGCCCGCCGGCGGAACGCGAAATGCGGCCATTCCTCGATCGGCAGGATGCAGGCGGCGTGCGACCAGTACTCGAAGGCGTGCCGGTCCGACCAGTAGGCCTGCTCCACGGTGTCCCGGCCCACCGCGCCCAGGCGGGCGTAAGGGATCAGCTCGTGCGAGCGGGCCAGGACCGAGATCGTGTCGAGCTGAACGGCGCCCAGGTGGCGCAGGACCCCGCGGACCCCACCGCGCCGGTCGGGCGCCCCGACGAAGCCCTGCGCGCGCAGGGCGATACGACGGGCTTCGTCGGCGGACAGCGAAAGCAAGGTCATCCCCGCAGCCTAGGCCGTCTCTGTCGGATCTTGTCGGGCCCGCGTCGCCCGGCACCGCACCCGGCCGCGTTGTCGGGGCGACCGAGTACGTCCGGTACACGGGCGCCCCTCCGCCTTGCCGGGCACGGCACCGGACGCCGCGGGCTCGGCCGACAAGATCCGAAAGAGACGGCCTAGGGCCGACCACCGACAGCGGGGGTCACGCCCGCGGCCGGCAGGGCGCTCAGCCGGCGGGGGCCGGCAGGTACGGCGTTCGTGAGGGCAGGCCCAGGTCGGAGGGGAGCAGGGCGCCGATCCAGCAGTCGCGGTAGGTCTCGCGCTGGATGATGCCGGCCCGCAGCATCCCCTCGAACTGGAAGCCGGCCTTCTCGGCCACGGCGCGGGAGCCCACGTTGCCCACCTCGGCGCGCCATTCCACGCGTCCGATGCCGAGCTCGGTGAAGGCCCAGCGGGCGACGGCCAGGACCGCCTCGACCGTGTAGCCCCGGCCGCGGTGCTCCCGGACCGCCCAGTAGCCGACCTCGTAGCTCTCCGCGCTGTGGACGTGCAGGCCGACGGAGGCGACCAGCGGGCCCTCGGCGCCGAGGCGCACGGCGAAGGGGAAGGCCTTGCCGTCGCGCCAGCCGCCCGGCGCGGTCTCGGTCACCCAGGTGTGCGCGTGCTCCTCCTTGTAGGGGGAGGGGACCAACGTCCAGCGCTGGATGTCGGGGTCCTGCGCCGCGGCGTAGACCTCGGCCTCGTCCGCGGGGACGAAAGGCCGCAATACCAATCGGTCCGTAGTCAGTGTCGTGGGCTCCATGAAGGAATTCTGCTGCCGTTCCGCTCGCGGGGGCGAACAATTTTCGGTGATCCCTCCGGGCGATGCGGCACCTTAGGTGTCCCCCGTACGTTCTCAATCCGGGCACCCGTGCCCTCACGGGAACGGCGGACCTCCCGACGCGGCCGCGTCCTCGCTTACGATGGCCGTTGCGGTGGGGCCCACCTGCCGTGCCCGTGTACGTACAGTGCCCAGGCCCGACCGGCAAGGAGACAAACCTCGGTGTCCGTCTTCAACAAGCTCATGCGTGCAGGCGAAGGCAAGATCCTGCGCAAACTGCACCGCATCGCGGACCAGGTCAACTCCATCGAAGAGGACTTCGTCAACCTCTCCGACGCCGAGTTGCGGGCGCTCACGGACGAGTACAAGCAGCGTTTCCAGGACGGCGAGAGCCTGGACGACCTGCTGCCCGAGGCCTTCGCGACCGTGCGCGAGGCGGCCAAGCGCGTCCTCGGCCAGCGGCACTACGACGTCCAGATCATGGGTGGCGCGGCGCTGCACCTCGGCTACGTGGCCGAGATGAAGACCGGTGAGGGCAAGACCCTCGTCGGCACCCTGCCCGCGTACCTGAACGCGCTGTCCGGCAAGGGCGTCCACCTGATCACGGTGAACGACTACCTTGCCGAGCGTGACTCCGAGCTGATGGGCCGGGTGCACAAGTTCCTCGGCCTGGAGGTCGGCTGCATCCTCGCGAACATGTCGCCCGCGCAGCGCCGCGAGCAGTACGGCTGCGACATCACCTACGGCACGAACAACGAGTTCGGCTTCGACTACCTGCGCGACAACATGGCGTGGTCCCAGGACGAGCTCGTCCAGCGCGGCCACAACTTCGCCGTGGTCGACGAGGTCGACTCGATCCTCGTCGACGAGGCCCGTACCCCGCTGATCATCTCCGGCCCGGCCGACCAGGCCACGAAGTGGTACGGCGACTTCGCGAAGCTGGTGACCCGCCTGACGAAGGGCGAGGCCGGCCAGCCGCTGAAGGGCATCGAGGAGACCGGCGACTACGAGGTCGACGAGAAGAAGCGCACCGTCGCCATCCACGAGTCCGGTGTCGCCAAGGTCGAGGACTGGCTCGGCATCGAGAACCTCTACGAGTCGGTGAACACCCCGCTCGTCGGTTACCTCAACAACGCGATCAAGGCCAAGGAGCTCTTCAAGAACGACAAGGACTACGTCGTCATCGACGGCGAAGTCATGATCGTCGACGAGCACACCGGCCGTATCCTCGCCGGCCGCCGCTACAACGAGGGCATGCACCAGGCGATCGAGGCGAAGGAAGGGGTGGACATCAAGGACGAGAACCAGACCCTCGCCACGATCACCCTGCAGAACTTCTTCCGCCTCTACTCGAAGCTGTCCGGCATGACCGGTACGGCCATGACCGAGGCCGCCGAGTTCCACCAGATCTACAAGCTCGGTGTCGTCCCGATCCCGACCAACCGCGACATGGTCCGCAAGGACCAGCCGGACCTGATCTACCGGACCGAGGTCGCGAAGTTCGCCGCCGTCGTCGACGACATCGCGGAGAAGCACGAGAAGGGCCAGCCGATCCTCGTCGGTACGACGTCGGTCGAGAAGTCCGAGTACCTCTCCCAGCAGCTCTCCAAGCGCGGCATCCCGCACGAGGTGCTCAATGCCAAGCAGCACGACCGTGAGGCGACGATCGTCGCCCAGGCCGGCCGCCGGGGCGCGGTCACCGTCGCCACGAACATGGCCGGTCGCGGTACCGACATCAAGCTCGGCGGCAACCCGGACGACCTCGCCGAGGCCGAGCTGCGCCAGCAGGGCCTGGACCCGGAGGAGCACATCGAGGAGTGGGCGCACGCCCTGCCCTCGGCGCTGACCCGGGCCGAGGCCGCGGTCAAGGCGGAGTTCGAGGAGGTCAAGGAGCTCGGCGGGCTGTACGTGCTGGGCACCGAGCGCCACGAGTCGCGCCGTATCGACAACCAGCTGCGCGGCCGCTCCGGCCGACAGGGCGACCCGGGCGAGTCCCGCTTCTACCTGTCGCTGGGCGACGACCTGATGCGCCTGTTCAAGGCGCAGATGGTCGAGCGCGTCATGGCGATGGCGAACGTCCCCGACGACGTGCCGATCGAGAACAAGATGGTGACGCGCGCGATCGCGTCGGCCCAGTCGCAGGTGGAGACCCAGAACTTCGAGACGCGTAAGAACGTCCTGAAGTACGACGAGGTCCTCAACAACCAGCGTGAGGTCATTTACGGCGAGCGCCGCCGCGTCCTGGAGGGCGAGGACCTGCAGGACCAGGTCCGCCACATGATGGACGACACCATCGACGCGTACATCGCGGCCGAGACGGTCGAGGGCTTCGCCGAGGAGTGGGACCTGGAGCGCCTGTGGGGCGCCTTCCGGCAGCTCTACCCGGTGAAGGTCACCACCGAGGAGCTGGAGGATGCCGCGGGCGACCGCGCGGGCATCACCGCCGAGTTCATCGCGGAGTCCGTCAAGGACGACATCCACGAGCAGTACGAGGCGCGCGAGAAGACGCTCGGCTCCGAGGTCATGCGCGAGCTGGAGCGGCGCGTGGTCCTGTCGGTGCTCGACCGCAAGTGGCGCGAGCACCTGTACGAGATGGACTACCTGCAGGAGGGCATCGGCCTGCGGGCCATGGCCCAGAAGGACCCGCTGGTCGAGTACCAGCGCGAGGGCTTCGACATGTTCAACGCCATGCAGGAGGGCATCAAGGAGGAGTCCGTCGGCTACCTGTTCAACCTGGAGGTCCAGGTCGAGCAGCAGGTCGAGGAGCTTCCGGTGCAGGACGCGGCGCCGTCGCTGACGAAGGAGCCGGCGGGTGTGCGTCCGGAGATCCGGGCGAAGGGGCTGGACGCTCCGCAGCGGCCGGACCGGCTGCACTTCTCCGCTCCGACGGTGGACGGGGAAGGCGGTGTCGTCGAGGGCGACTTCGACAGTGACGCCGTCGGTGGTGAGGGCGACGGGATGACGCGGGCGGAGCGCCGCAAGGCGCAGAAGGCCGCCGGTGGGCGTCGCCGGAAGAAGTAACCCCGCGCGGGGTTTCGCGTGAGCTGTCGGCCGGGGCCGGACACCTTCGGGTGTCCGGCCCCGGCCGCGTTGTGCGGGTGCCGGTGCCGGGTGCCGTGCGGCGCCGTTGCCGGGGGCGCTGCCCCCGGACCCCCGCGCCTCAAACGCCGGCGGGGCTGAAAGACGCCGGTGGGGCTGAGTCGGGCCGGGGGTCATGGGCGGGGGCCCTGGAGTTCTACCGCTGCGCAGCGCCAGCGGAGGTCGGGGCCCTGTTCGAGGCGGAAGGCCATGGCGGTGACGCGGTCGCCCGTGGCGATGCGGGCGAAGGCTTCGATGACTCCCGGGCCGGGGGTGAAGCGGCCGCATCGGCGGACCGTCGGGCGGAGGCGGTCGCGGAGGGGGTCCGTCGGGGCCAGGGTGATCAGCTGCTGGTAGGCGGGGCCGATGGTGTGGCCCAGGAGCGAGTGGACCGGGCGCAGGCCGCTGATCACCGCGAGGAGGTGTTCGGCGAACCAGTGGTGCGGGCCCTGTCGCAGGGTGCGCGGGGGGCCGGCCGGGCGCCGTGGGTCGTGGCGGCCGGCGGGCCGGGTCCGGGGCCGGCCCGTGGGTCGGCGGCGGCTGCCGTCGTTGCCGGTCATCGTGCCGCGCATCGTGGTGTCCATCGCGAGCTGCCCCCGAGCGGTCCGGGCCCGGAGCGGTACCGGGCGGTAACTTGATGGGGATCTTCTACGGCCGCCCCACACGCTCCGCAACCGAGCCCGCGGCCCGCCCGGACACCGGCCCGCTTCACCTATCCGGGTGGGCGGCGGCCGGTCACCGGCCCCGGGCGGCGCCCGTGCGCGTACCCCGGTGGACGGGCGCGGCTCCCGGTCCCGCGCCCCGAAGGGGGACGGGGTCCATCACCCGCCCGGCCCCGCCCGAGTCGTATCCTGAGGGCGTTTCCGACTACCGAAAGCAGCCGGCCATGCGCGTGTACGTCCCCCTGACCCTCCCCGGGCTCGCCGAGGTGCACAAGGCGGGTGAGCTGGGCCCCGCCCCGCTGTCGGCGTACGCCGTCACCCCGGCGCTGCGCGAGTGGTACGCGTCGGAGGACATCGAGGAGCTGGAGTACGCCGCCCTGAACCGGGCCGCGCTCGCCTCCCTGCGGCTGGTCGCCGCGGACGCGGGCGCCCCGCGCCGCCGGGTCGTGGTCGCCCTCGACGTCGACGACAAGGCCGCCACCGTCGCCCCCGGGGCCGACGAGGCCGCTCTGGGCCGGGTGACCCTCGCCGCCGCCGTACGGCTCGCCGTGGCCGCCGCCGTGCACGTGGACGCCGATGACGCCGACGAGGACGTGACCGCCGCCGTGCGGGCCCTGGAGGCCGCCGACGGCGGGGACGCGGGCGCGCAGGACACCGTCGACGCCGCCGAGGACCACGAACTGCTGTGGTTCGGCGTGCAGGAGATTCCGGGGCTGCTGAAGTGATAGACGCGAACGCCACCACCGCCGCCACGACGCTCCCGAACCACATCGTCTGGGACTGGAACGGGACGCTCCTCCACGACATCGACGCCGTCATCGTCGCGACCAACGCCTCCTTCGCCGAGCTCGGCTTCGCGCCGATCACCTTGGAGACCTACCGCGACCTGTACGTCGTACCGGTGCCGAAGTTCTACGAGCGCCTCATGGGACGGCTGCCCACCGACGAGGAATGGCTCGTCATGGACGACACCTTCCACCGCCACTACTGGGCCGCCGCCGCGGACTCCGGGCTGACCGAGGGCGCTCGCGAGCTGCTCCGGGACTGGCAGCTGGACGGGCTCACCCAGTCCCTGCTGTCCCTCGCGCCCCACGACAAGCTCGTCCCGCTGGTCCGGTCCCACGGCATCGACCGGCACTTCCTGCGCGTCGACGGCCGCGTCGGCCCCTCCCACACCTCCAAGGCGGGACACCTCGTACGCCACCTGGCCGCCCTGGACGGGACGGGGGTGACGGCGGACCGTACGGTCCTCATCGGAGACGCCGTGGACGACGCCCTCGCCGCCGCCCACGTCGGTGCCCGGGCGGTCCTCTACACGGGTGGCTCGCACAGCCGCAGCAGTCTGGAATCAGCCGGAGTACCGGTCGTGGACAGCCTGGCCGAGGCCGTGCGGACCGCTCGCGAGCTGGCCGGATAGCGACGGAAGCGGCTGCTGCACGGACGGCTCGTCACGTCGCCGGCCATAGTGTCAAAGTTCCACCCCAAGATTTGTACAGAAGCAGCGAATGACGTCTTGGGGGTAGGTCGGGATAGCCTTGTACCCGTGATCAGCGCGATAGTCATCGGGGGCACTGGAGCCTCCGGCCTGCGCCCGGCGCACGACCGTGCCCGGGCCTTCGCTGATCCCCGCCCCCGGGACCTTCTGCCGATCATGGCTCATTCCCTCCCGGTGGGCTCTCTCGACGGCATAGCGTCGATCCCGAACGGACACCCCGCCTCGCGGCGCTATGTCATTCCTTCCTTCACCTACGTCACGCAATGGCGCGCGACAGGAGCCAGAGGACATGCAGACCAAGCTGGACGAAGCAAAGGCCGAGCTGCTCGCACGGGCGGCCCGGGTAGCTGAGCACAGCCCGGCCGGGGGGCTACTTCCGACTGGGTCCGAGCGGGGAGAGCGTCCAGATCAGGACGCGGTGCTCTCCTACCTCCAGCGCTACTACCTGCACACGGCGCCCGAGGACCTCGCGGACCGGGACCCGGTCGATGTGTTCGGAGCCGCGCTCTCGCACTACCGGCTCGCCGAGAACCGGCCGCAGGGCACCGCGAACGTGCGCGTGCACACGCCCACGGTGGAGGAGAACGGCTGGACCTCCAGCCACTCCGTCGTCGAGGTGGTCACCGACGACATGCCCTTCCTCGTGGACTCCGTGACGAACGAGCTGTCCCGTCAGGGCCGCGGCATCCACCTCGTGATCCACCCGCAGGTCGTCGTACGCCGTGACATCACCGGCAAGCTGATCGAGATCCTCGGCCCCGACTGCGACGCCCACGGCCCCGCCACCGCGCGTCCCCACGACTCCCTCGTCGAGTCCTGGATCCACGTCGAGATGGACCGCGAGACCGACAAGGCCGATCTCAAGCAGATCACCGCCGATCTCCAGCGCGTCCTGTCCGACGTGCGCGAGTCCGTCGAGGACTGGGAGAAGATGCGCGAGGCCGCGCTGCGCATCGCGGAGGGCCTCCCGGACGAGCCCACCGCCCCCGACCTGCGCGAGTACGAGCTCGAAGAGGCCCGTGAGCTGCTGCGCTGGCTCGCCGACGACCACTTCACCTTCCTCGGCTTCCGCGAGTACGACCTCGTCGACGGCGACTCCCTGTCCGCCGTGCCCGGTACCGGCCTCGGCATCCTGCGCTCCGACCCGCACCACAGCGGCAAGGAGGATGGCCACCCGGTCTCGCCGGCCTTCAACCGGCTGCCCGCCGACGCGCGCGCCAAGGCCCGCGAGCACCGCCTGCTGGTGCTGACCAAGGCCAACAGCCGCTCCACCGTGCACCGCCCCTCGTACCTCGACTACGTGGGCGTCAAGAAGTTCGACGCCGACGGCAACGTCGTCGGCGAGCGCCGCTTCCTCGGCCTGTTCTCCTCCGCCGCGTACACCGAGTCCGTGCGCCGCGTCCCGGTCATCCGCCGCAAGGTCGCCGAGGTCCTCTCCGGCGCCGGCTTCGCGCCGAGCAGCCACGACGGCCGCGACCTGACGCAGATCCTGGAGACGTACCCGCGCGACGAGCTGTTCCAGACCCCGGTCGACCAGCTCCAGGCCATCGTCACCTCCGTCCTGTACCTCCAGGAACGCCGCCGGCTGCGGCTGTACCTGCGCCAGGACGAGTACGGCCGCTACTACTCGGCACTCGTCTACCTGCCCCGCGACCGGTTCACCACCGGGGTGCGGCTGCGCCTGATGGACATCCTGCGCGAGGAGCTCGGCGGCATCAGCGTCGACTTCACCGCGTGGAACACCGAGTCGATCCTCTCCCGCATCCACTTCGTGGTCCGCGTCCCGCAGGGCACCGAGCTGCCCGCGCTGACCGACTCCGACGTCGAGCGCATCGAGGGCCGTCTGGTCGAGGCCGCCCGCTCCTGGGCCGACGGCTTCCAGGAAGCGCTGATCGCCGAGTGCGGCGAGGAGCGCGCCGCCGAGCTGCTGCGCCGCTACGGCACCTCCTTCACCGAGGGCTACAAGGCCGACCACTCGCCGCGCGCGGCCGTCGCCGACCTGGTCCACCTGGAGCGGCTCGCCGCCAGCGACCGCCAGTTCGCGCTCTCGCTCTACGAGCCCGTCGGCGCGGGCCCCGGCGAGCGCCGGTTCAAGATCTTCCGTACCGGCGACCAGGTCTCGCTCTCCGCGGTCCTGCCCGTGCTGCAGCGCCTGGGCGTCGAGGTCACCGACGAGCGCCCGTACGAACTGCGCCGCTCCGACCGGGTCAGCGCCTGGATCTACGACTTCGGTCTGCGGATGCCCGTCTCCGGCAACGGGGACAACTACCTCGGCGACGACGCCCGCGAGCGCTTCCAGGACGCCTTCGCCGCGGTCTGGCAGGGCGACGCGGAGAACGACAACTTCAACGCCCTGGTGCTGAGCGCCGGGCTCACCTGGCGACAGGCCGTCGTCCTGCGCGCGTACGCCAAGTACCTGCGCCAGGCCGGCTCCACCTTCAGCCAGGACTACATGGAGGACACCCTCCGCAACAACGTCCACACCACCCGGCTGCTGGTCTCGCTCTTCGAGGCCCGGATGGCGCCCGTGCGCCAGACCGCCGGCAGCGAGCTCGTGGACGCCATGCTGGAGGAGCTCGACGGGGCCCTGGACCAGGTCGCCTCGCTCGACGAGGACCGCATCCTGCGGGCCTTCCTCACCCTCATCAAGGCCACGCTGCGCACGAACTTCTTCCAGCTCAACGGCGTGGGCGAGCAGCACTCCTACGTGTCGATGAAGTTCGACCCGCAGGCCATCCCGGACCTGCCGGCCCCGCGCCCGGCCTTCGAGATCTGGGTGTACTCCCCGCGCGTCGAGGGCGTCCACCTGCGCTTCGGCAAGGTCGCCCGAGGCGGCCTGCGCTGGTCCGACCGCCGCGAGGACTTCCGTACGGAGATCCTCGGCCTGGTCAAGGCGCAGATGGTCAAGAACACCGTGATCGTGCCGGTCGGCGCCAAGGGCGGCTTCGTCGCGAAGAACCTCCCCGACCCGTCGGTGGACCGTGACGCCTGGCTCGCCGAGGGCATCGCCTCGTACAAGATCTTCATCTCGGCGCTGCTCGACATCACCGACAACATGGTCGCCGGCGAGGTCCTGCCCCCCAAGGGCGTGGTCCGTCACGACGAGGACGACACCTACCTCGTCGTCGCCGCCGACAAGGGCACCGCGACCTTCTCCGACATCGCCAACGGAGTGGCCGAGTCCTACGGCTTCTGGCTCGGCGACGCCTTCGCCTCGGGCGGCTCGGCCGGCTACGACCACAAGGGCATGGGCATCACCGCCCGCGGCGCGTGGGAGTCCGTCAAGCGGCACTTCCGCGAGCTGGGCCACGACACCCAGACCGAGGACTTCACCGTCGTCGGCGTCGGTGACATGTCCGGCGACGTGTTCGGCAACGGCATGCTGCTCTCCGAGCACATCCGCCTGGTCGCGGCCTTCGACCACCGCCACATCTTCATCGACCCGCACCCGGACGCGGCCACCTCCTACGCCGAGCGCCGGCGCCTGTTCGAGCTGCCGCGCTCCTCGTGGGCCGACTACGACACCTCGCTGATCTCCGCGGGCGGTGGCATCCACCCGCGTACCGCGAAGGCCGTCCCGATCACCGCGCAGGTCCGTGAGGCCCTCGGCATCGAGGCGGGCGTCACCAAGATGACCCCGGCCGACCTGATGAAGGCGATCCTGCAGTCCCCGGTGGACCTGCTGTGGAACGGCGGCATCGGTACGTACGTCAAGGCCACGGCCGAGACGCACGCGGACGTCGGCGACAAGGCCAACGACGCCATCCGCGTCAACGGCTCCGACGTGCGGGCCAAGGTCATCGGCGAGGGCGGCAACCTGGGTCTGACCCAGCTCGGCCGGATCGAGTTCGCCCGCACCGGTGCGGGCGGCGAGGGCGGCAAGGTCAACACCGACGCCATCGACAACAGCGCGGGCGTGGACACCTCCGACCACGAGGTGAACATCAAGATCCTGCTCAACGCGGTCGTCAGGGACGGCGACATGACCGTCAAGCAGCGCAACAAGCTGCTCGCCCAGATGACCGACGAGGTCGGCCGGCTGGTGCTGCGCAACAACTACGCGCAGAACATCGCGCTCGCCAACGGCTCGGCGCAGGCCCCGAGCCTGCTCCACGCGCAGCAGCGCTACATGCGGCGGCTGGAGCGCGACGGACGTCTGGACCGGGCGCTGGAGTTCCTGCCCACCGACCGGCAGATCCGCGAGCTGATGAACAGCGGCAAGGGCCTGACCCAGCCGGAACTGGCCGTCCTGTTCGCCTACACCAAGATCACGGTGGCGGACGAGCTGATCGCGACCGAGCTGCCGGACGACCCGTACCTGCGCCGGCTGCTCTTCGCGTACTTCCCGGCCGCGCTGGCCGAGCGGCTCACGGAGCAGATCGACGCGCACGCGCTGCGCCGGGAGATCATCACCACCCTCCTGGTCAACGACACCGTCAACACGGGTGGTTCGACCTTCCTGCACCGTCTGCGCGAGGAGAGCGGGGCCTCCACGGAGGAGATCGTGCGCGCGCAGCTCGCGGCCCGCGAGATCTTCGGCCTGGCCGATGTGTGGGACGCGGTGGAGGCGCTCGACAACAAGGTCGCCGCCGACGTCCAGACCCGGGTGCGGCTGCACTCGCGGCGCCTGGTCGAGCGCGGTACCCGCTGGCTGCTGAACAACCGGCCGCAGCCGCTCCAGATCACCGAGACCATCGGCTCCTTCCAGGAGCGCGTGGGCCAGGTCTGGGCCGAGCTGCCGAAGCTGGTGCGCGGCGCCGACCTGGAGTGGTACCAGTCGATCCTGGACGAGCTGACGGGCGAGGGCGTCCCGGAGGAACTGGCCGCCAAGGTGGCCGGCTTCTCCTCCGCCTTCCCGGCGCTGGACATCGTCGCGATCGCGGACCGCACGGGCATGGACCCGCTGGAGGTCGCCGAGGTGTACTACGACCTCGCCGACCGGCTGGCCATCACCCAGCTGATGGACCGGATCATCGAGCTGCCGCGGTCCGACCGCTGGCAGTCGATGGCCCGCGCCTCCATCCGCGAGGACCTGTTCGCGGCGCACGCGGCCCTGACGGCGGACGTGCTGTCGGTGGGCGACGGTACGTCGACTCCCGAGGAGCGCTTCAAGGCGTGGGAGGAGAAGAACGCGGCGATCATCGGGCGGGCGCGGACGACTCTGGACGAGATCCAGGGGTCGGACGACTTCGACCTGGCGAATCTGTCGGTGGCGATGCGGACGATGCGGTCGCTGTTGCGCGTGCACAGCTGATCGCGGGTTGTCGGAACGGAACGGGCCGGGCCCGGGACCTTGGTGGTCCCGGGCCCGGCCCGTTCGTGTTCGTTGCCGGGTGCGGCGCCGCCCGGGGGGCGCTGCCCCCGGGCCCCCGCGCCTCAAACGCCGGCGTTTGAGGCGCGGGTCCGGGCGGAGCCCGGGGAAGGTCAGCGGCCCGAGGTGAAGGCCTCGTAGGCGTCGCAGACTTCGGCCGAGGGGCCGTCCATGCGGAGCACACCCGCCTCCAGCCAGATCGCGCGGTCGCAGGTCTCGCGGACCGTGTTGATGCCGTGGCTGACCAGGAAGACCGTGCCCGCGTGCTCGCGGAGTTCCTCGATGCGGGCCTGGCTGCGGCGTTGGAAGGCGGCGTCGCCGGTGGCCAGGGCCTCGTCGATCATCAGGACGTCGTGGTCCTTGGCGGCGGCGATGGAGAAGCGCAGTCGGGCGCCCATGCCGGAGGAGTACGTCCGCATGGGCAGGGAGATGAAGTCGCCCTTCTCGTTGATGCCGGAGAAGTCGACGATGCCCTGGTAGCGCTCGCGGATCTGCTGCTTGGACATGCCCATCGCGAGGCCGCCGAGGACGACGTTGCGCTCGCCGGTCAGGTCGTTCATCAGGGCGGCGTTCACGCCCAGCAGGGACGGCTGGCCGTGGGAGTAGATCCGGCCGTGCGTCACCGGTTGGAGGCCGGCTATGGCGGACAGCAGGGTGGACTTGCCCGAGCCGTTGGAGCCGATGAGGCCGATGGCCTCGCCCTTGTACGCGGTGAAGGTGATGCCCTTGACGGCGTGCACTTCCCTGACGCCCGGGGGCGCCTTGCGGGAGAAGACCCGGCTGAGTGCCGCGGTGGCCCCGCCCTTGCGGGCGCCGGCGCCGTGGACCTTGTAGATGATGTGGACCCCGTCGGCGATGACGGTCGGTACCCGGGTGTCGGTGTTCGTCGCGGTGTCAGCCACGGCCGTACTCCTCTTCTGCCTTCCAGAACCAGATGAAGCCGCCGGCGCCGGCGAGCAGGGCCCAGCCGATGGCCAGGGGCCACGCGTGGGGCGGGAGCGAGTGTGCTTGGAAGCTGTCGATCAGCGCGAAGCGCATGAGGTCGATGTAGACGGCCGCGGGGTTGACCTTGAGGAGCGTCAGTACCCAGTGGTGCGGCAGGTGGTCCGACGCGAGCATCTGGTCGATGGACCACATGACGCCCGAGGAGTACATCCAGGTGCGCAGGACGAAGGGCATCAGCTGGCTGACGTCCGGGCTCTTGCTGCCGATGCGCGCCATGACCATCGCGCAGCCGGCGGCGAAGACGGCCATCAGGAGGAGGGCCGGGACGGCCAGGAACCAGGACCAGGCGGGCCGCTGCCCGAAGGCCAGCAGCAGGATGACCAGGGCGCCCATGGTGATGAGCAGCTGCTGGAAGAGCTGGACGACGGTGGAGATGGGCAGGGTGGCGCGCGGGAAGTGCAGGGCGCGCACCAGGCCGCGGTTGCTGTGGACGGAGCGGGTGCCGGCGTTGATGGAGCTGCCGATGAAGTCCCAGACGAAGATGCCGGTGATCAGGAAGGGGACGTAGTCCGGCACGCCGTGGCTGGCCTTCATCACGATGCCGAAGATGAAGTAGTAGACCGCCGCGTTGAGGAGCGGGGTCACCAGGTGCCAGAGCTGGCCGAGCTTGGCCGTGCTGTAGGTGGCCTGCATACGGGCGGTCGCGTACGCGGTCACGAAGTGGCGGCGGTCCCAGAGTTCCGCGATGTAGCGGGGGAGCGTGGGGCGGGCGCCGCTGAGGGTGAGGCCGTGGGCGGCGGCGAGTCGCGCGAGTTCCGCGGAGGGCGGCGCGGGCTCGGTCTTGGGTGCGGTCGCGGTGGTCACAGGGTTCGCTTTCGACGGGGTCAGTACGCACTACCGAGGTCGGGACGGGTCCGTATCGTCGCTACGGCGAGGTTAGGGCGTGCCGCGTCGGAACGCAACCGTATCGTCGTGACGAGGGCGCAGCTATGCTCTGTGCATGACCCCGGATCCCGCCACCGCTTCCGCCCCCGCCCGTAGAGCCCCCGCGGGGGCCGCCGTCCTGCGCGCGGACGTGACCGAGGCGATCCGCGACGCGGTGGTGGAGGAGCTGGCCGCGGTCGGTTTCTCGAAGATGTCCATCGAGGGCATCGCCCGCCGGGCGGGGGTCGGCAAGACCGCGGTCTACCGGCGGTGGAAGTCGAAGCTGCACCTGGTCCTGGACCTGGTGGGGGCCTTCGCGGTGGACGGCCTGCCGGTGCCCGCGACGGGCTCGCTCTACGGAGACGTACGGGCCCTGCTGGAGGTCATGTCACACGTGCTGCGGCACCCGGTGGCCTCCGCGGTGATCCCCGACCTGCTCGTGGAGGCGGCCCGCAACCCGGAGATCGCCGACGCGGTGCGCGGCGCGCTGCTCGACGGGCAGCGCCGCATGGCGGAAGGGATCGTCTCGGCCGCCGTCGCCCGCGGTGAGCTCCCGGCGGGCATCGACCCGGCCCACGCCCTCGACCTGCTGATCGGCCCGCTCTACTGGCGCCAGGTGGTCGTCCGGGACGCCGTCACGGGCGGCCACCTCGACGTCCTGGCCCACCAGGTGGTGGCGGGCCTGAAGGCGAGCGTGTAAGCGGTTACGGCCGGACGGGGGCCGGGAACGGCGTCGCCGCGGGCGCCGCGGGGGTCGGGCGGCGGTCCTCCAGGGGGATGACCGCCGGGATCGGGGCCGTCTGCCCGAGGAAGACCCGACGCACCACGCGCTCCGCCGCGTGCCCGTCGTCGTGCGAGCAGAAGCGTGCGCGGAACGCCGCCCGCAACTGCGCGGAGCGCGAGCCCTGCCAGTGACCCGTGCTGAAGATGTCCACCAGCTCGTCCTCGGTCCGGGCGATCGCGCCCGGCGGGCACGACCGCAGGTCGAAGTACGTGCCCCGGGCCGCCTCGTACGCCTCCCAGTCGTCCGCGTGGATCACGATCGGCCGGTCCAGCGCCGCGTAGTCGAACATCAGGGACGAGTAGTCCGTCACCAGCGCGTCCGAGGCCAGGCAGAGTTCCTCGACCGACGGGTAGGAGGAGACGTCGATCAGCCGCGGGTGCGTGTCCGGGGAGGGCGGGACGTCCACGTACGTGAGGTGGCTGCGGGACAGGATCGTGAACCGCGGGCCCAGGTCCCGCAGCACCCGCTCGAAGTCCAGGTGCTCCGGCCGGCTGCGCCGGTAGTCGCGGTGCGTGGGCGCGTACAGGACGGCCGTCGAACCCGCCGGGATGCCCAGGCGGGCACGCAGCTCCAGCACCTCGGCCGGGCCCGCCCGGTGGAAGACGTCGTTGCGCGGGTAGCCGTACTCCAGCGTCGTGTAGGAGGACGGGATCGCCTTCTCCCAGACCAGGGTGGAGTGCCGGTTGGAGGAGAGCAGGTAGTCCCACTGGTCGGCGCCGCGCAGCAGTCCCGCGAAGTCCGTGGTCGGTGTGGCCGCCGGGCGGTCCTGGAGGTCGAGGCCCACGCGCTTGAGCGGGGTGCCGTGCTGGGTCTGGACGAGGATCTGGCCCGGGCGCTTGACCAGGGCGCGGTCGAAGTTGACGTTCGTGACCAGGTATCCGGCCCTCGCGAGGGCGGTCCAGTACGCCGCCGAGCCCGGGCGCAGCGCCGTCGTCTCGCGGGGCAGGGTCGAGGTGTGCTCCGGGTCGCAGATCCACGCCGTGCGCATCTGCGGCGCGAGCTCCCGCAGGGTGGCCTCGATCGCCGCCGGGTTGCAGGCGTAGCCGCCGTGCCAGTACGCGGAGAAGACCGCGAGTTCCGGGCGGAGCGGGAGCAGGCGCCGGCTCCGGTAGTGCAGGCGCAGGGCCGTCTCGCGCAGACCCCGCCCCAGGGTGGCGGCCGCGCGGCCCAGCGCCGATCCGGCGCCGCGCAGCGCCGACAGCAGGCGGTAGGTGCGCCGGGTGCCCAGCCGCATCAGGGTGTGTCGGATCCGGTCGGTCCGGGACAGGGACAGCGGGAGGGCGGCGCTGCCGCCGGGGACGTGGTAGCGGCGCAGCAGGGCGCAGGCCCGGGCGAAGAACTCCGGCCGGGCGGCGCGCGGGAGGCGGCGCGGGTTCGCGTACAGGGCGCAGAAGTGCTCGGCCATCCGGCGGTGCAGGGCGGGGCGCCAGCGCTCCAGCTCGGGACGGCCGGCGAGGTAGCCGAAGACCCGGTCGTACTGGTCGAAGACGTCGAGGTGGCGGCGGCTGGTGGTGGTCAGGATCGAGCCGGTGCGCCGCTGCCGGTAGTGGACGCAGACCCGGTCCAGGACGGCGACGGACTCCGCGGCCAGCAGGGCCGGGTAGGTCCAGGGGGTGTCCTCGTAGAGGCCGGGCGGGAAGGCGAGGCCCTCGCGCTCCACGTACTCGCGGCGGTAGGCCTTGTTCCAGACCACCATCAGCATGCCGAGGAGGGCCGGGCGGTCGGCGAGCCGGAAGCTCGCCGGGCCCTCCTCGGACAGCCGGTGGGAGAGCTTGTTGCGCACGAGTTCGCCGGACCAGAAGGTGCGGGCGTAGTCGTAGACCAGGACGTCCGGGGAGCCGGTGGCCTTCAGCCGGTCGGTGATGGCCTGCAGGGCGCCTGGGGCGAGGGTGTCGTCGCCGTCGAGGAAGATCAGGTAGTCGCCGCTCGCCCGCGCCAGGCCCGCGTTGCGGGCCGGTCCCAGGCCCAGGTTGTGCGCCAGGTGGACGGCCGTCACCCGGGGGTCACGGGTCGCGTACTCGTCGATGATCGAACCGCAGGCGTCCGGGGAGGCGTCGTCGACCGCGATCAGCTCCAGATCCGGGTACGACTGCCCCAGGACCGAGTCGAGACTCTCCTGGAGGTAGGCCTGGACCTTGTACGCGGGCACGATGACGCTGAACCGGGGCACGGCACATCCAGGGGTCGGCGCGGGCATATGGCCCAGGAACCCCTGGTGTGGCGATCGGGTTACGCGCTGTGCGGCATTCGGGTTACGCAGCGTCAACGGTCCATGTCGCGCCAGTCGCGTCGCGTGTGCTGCGGAGGGCGGGCGACGGAGGGCGGGTCACTTGATCGCTCCGGCCATCACCCCCGAGACGAACTGCCGTTGGAACGCGAAGAAGACGACGAGCGGGACGGCCATCGACAGGAAGGCGCCGGGCGCGAGCACGTCGATGTTGTTCCCGAACTGCCGTACCTGCTGCTGGAGCGCGACCGTGACGGGCGGGTGGGCCGAGTCCGCGAACACCAGGGCCACCAGCATGTCGTTCCACACCCACAGGAACTGGAAGATGCCGAGCGAGGCGATCGCCGGTCCGCCGAGCGGCAGCACCACCCGTGCGAACAGCCGCAGTTCACCCGCTCCGTCGAGGCGGGCCGCCTCCAGCAGTTCGCGCGGGATCTCCGCGAAGAAGTTGCGCAGCAGGAACACGGCGAAGGGCAGTCCGAAGGCGGTGTGGAAGAGGACCACGCCCGCCGTGGTCTCGAACAGCCCGATGGAGCCGAAGAGTTCGGAGACCGGGATCAGCGCGACCTGCACGGGGACGACCAGCAGTCCGACGACCAGGAGGAACAGCCAGTCCCGGCCGGGGAACTCCAGCCAGGCGAAGGCGTATCCGGCGAACGCGCCCAGCGTCACGACCAGCAGGGTGGCCGGCACGGCGATCGCGAAGGTGTTGAGGAGGGAGCCGGTGATGGTGTCGTTCGCCAGCAGCCGCTCGTAGTTGTCGGCCGTCAGCCGCGAGGGCGCCGTCAGCGCCTGCCACCAGCCGCCGTCGTTGAGGTCGGTGGGGGAGAGGAACGAGGACAGCAGCAGCCCGAGGGTGGGCAGCAGCCAGAAGAGCGCCGCCACGACCAGGAAGACGCGCAGGGCTCCCCCGGCCAGTCGGCCTGCGGCCCGCTCGGCGAACGGGGCCCTGGTCCTAGCCGGGGCGGAACGCCCTGGCAGGCTCGCTGCCGTCACCGGGCCGCCCGTTGCCGTCACAGGGCTCGCTGCCGTGACCGTGCCGGGTTCCGCCCGGTCCGGCCGCCCGGCGCCACCCGCCGCAGCCCTCTTCGCAGGGTCCGGCGTCGCGTCGGTACCGCTCATCGGGTCCCCTCCTTGCGCAGCCGACGGATGTTCACGAGCATCACCGGAATCACCAGCACCAGGAGCAGCACGGCGATGGCGCTGCCGAGCCCCGGGTCGGCATCCGTGCCGAAGGAGGTCCGGTACAGCTGGAGCGCGAGCACGTTCGCGTCGTCCTGGACCGCGCCCGGCGCGATCACGAAGACCAGGTCGAAGATCTTCATCACGTTGATGACGAGGGTGACGAGCACCACCGCCAGGACGGGCGCCAGCAGCGGGACGGTGATCCGCCGGAACACCTGCCACTCGTTGGCCCCGTCCACGCGCGCCGCCTCCAGCAGCTCACGCGGTACGGCGGCCAGCCCGGCGCCGATCAGCACCATCGCGAAACCGGCCCACATCCATACGTACGCCCCGATGATCGCCGGGGTGACGAGCGCCGGGCCGAGCCACTGCACCCCCGCGTACGCCTCCCGGAAGTTGGTCGCGGGCAGCCGCAGCCGGGCCCCGTCGGCCTTCGCTGACAGGGTGAAGGTGCCGTCGGCGCGGGCCGTCGCCGTATCGACCACCCGGCCGTCCTTCACCGCCTCGATCCGCATCCCGGCGAAGCCCTGCTCGGTCGGGTCGACCGCGTTCGTCGTCCCGCCCCCGCCCCGGGTGAAGTCCTGCCAGACGGTGCCGGTGACCTTCCCCGGCACCCCCTCGGGGCGGCCCGCGATACGGGTGCCGTCCGGCAGCGCCTCCGGGGCCACGCCGACCAGCGGGAGCAGCACCGGGGCACCCGCGCGGACGGGGTCGCGGGTGATGAAGGCGCCCCCGCCGTCGTCCGCGAGCGGCGAGTCCCGGCCCGGGCGGGCCTTGGGGAAGGCCGAGGACTCCGCGAAGGTGTCGTGGACCCCGACCCAGACCGCGTTGGCGACCCCGCGGTCGGGATCGTGGTCGTAGACGAGCCGGAAGATGATGCCCGCGGCCAGCATCGAGATCGCCATCGGCATGAAGACCAGCAGCTTGAACGCCGTTCCCCAGCGCACCCGTTCGGTGAGCACCGCGAAGATCAGCCCGAGGGCGGTGGCCAGGGCCGGGGCGAACACCACCCACAACGCGGTGTTCTTGAGTGCGGTACGGATCGTGTCGTCGCTCAGGATCTCCCGGTAGTTGTCACCGCCGACGAAGGTGTCACCGGAACGGTCGAAGAAGCTGCGGTAGAGGGAGTAGCCGATCGGGTGCACGACGAGCGCGCCGAGCAGGACGAGCGCCGGGAGGAGGAACGCCGCCGCGATGAGTCGGCGGCGCCGGGCCTGCGCGGACACGACGCCCTTGGCGGCGGTGCGAGGGGGAGCGCCAGGGGCAGGGGCGGGGACAGGAGCAGGAGCCGGGGCCGGCACGGGATCAGTTCCCGTAGGCCTTGGCGGCGTCCGCCTCCAGTTTCGCCTGGGTCCCCGCCACGTCCGACGGGTTCGCCAGGAAGTCCTGGAGCGCCTTCCACTCACCCGCGCCCGGGGTCCCGCCGAAGGCCGCCGGGGCCTGGTCCGACATGTCGAAGCGGAAGTCGTCACCGGCGGCGATCAGTGCCTTGGCGATGTCCCGCTGGATGGCGTTCGGATAGGCGCCCAGGTCCACCGCCTTGTTCGGGGATACGAAGCCGCCCTGCCGGGCGTGGATCTCCGCCGCGTCCGCCGAGGCCAGGAAGGTCATCAGGGCCTGCGCGCCCTTCGAGGGCTTCAGCGCGACCGCCACGTCGCCGCCCGAGACCACCGGAGCCTTCTCGCCGACCGCGGGGAAGGGGAAGACGAGGGCGTCCTCGCCCACCTTCGCCTCCGTCTGCGCGATGTTCACCGCCACGAAGTCACCCTCGAAGACCATGGCGGCCGCCGGCCGGTCGCCGCCGGTGAAGGTCTGCGTCACCGACTTCGGGAACTCCGTGGACAGCGCCCCGCTCGACCCGCCCGCCAGGAAGTCCTTGCGGCCGAACAGTTCGCCGAGCGTGGTCAGCGCCTGCTTGACGCTCTCGTCCGTCCACTTGATCTGATGCTTGGCCAACTGGTCGTACTTCTCCGGCCCGGCCTGGGACAGGTAGATGTTCTCGAACCAGTCGGTGAGGGTCCATCCGTCCGCACCCGCCACCGACACGGCCGGGGTGCCGGAGGCGGACAGCGTGTCGGCCGCGGCGATCAGGTCCTTCCAGGTCTTCGGCGGCTTGACCCCCGCCGCCTCGAAGGCCTTCGCGTTGTACCAGATCAGCGACTTGTTGGCAGCCTTGTAGTAGACGCCGTACTGGGTGCCCCCGACGGCGCCGAGCTGCTTCCAGCCCTTGGAGTAGTTCGCGTCGAGCTGGGCGGCGGCCTCCGGGCCCAGCGGCTGCGCCCACTTCTTGTCCACCGCCGCCGTCAGCGCCCCGACCTGCGGGAGCAGCGCCACGTCCGGCGGCGCACCACCCGCGATCTTCGTGCCGAGGAAGGTGACGATCGGGTCCTGGGCCGGGACGAAGGTGACCGAGGCGCCCGTACGCTTCTCGAACTCCTTCAGGACCTTGGTGAAGTTCTCCTGCTCCGGGCCCGTCCAGACCGCGGCGACCTCCAGCTTCTCGCCGGGCAGCTTCGGTAACTGCACCCGGGGCGCGGCCGTGCTCCCTTCGGGACCTTGCGGCTCCTTCGTCCCGCCGTCCCCGCACGCGCAGAGCGTGAGGGCGGTCGCCGCGGCGAGCGCCGTCCAGGTGAGTGTCGTACGGCTCGTTCCGTGCCTGCGCATGGCTCTGCCCCCGATGCCCGTGATGTGTCCTGGACCACAAGGTCTACGCCGAGCCGTGCGCCCCCGCAATACCGCCTCGCGGGGGCGCGGCCGTGCGTCAGGGCGCGGGCGGGAACAGCACGGGTATCGCCGAGACCAGGTGGGAGGCCCGGTCCAGGGCGCTGGCCAGCAGTGCGAGGTCGGTGGGCCCGTTGCCCAGCTCACGTACCGGTCGGCGGGCCGGCGGATCACCCATTCGCTCCCACTCCACCGGGACCACCGTCGGCCGCTGGGTCGCCGTCCGGGGGATCCGGCCGGTGACCCGGCCCGCCTGGAAGGGGACCGTCCGGCCGTCGCCGAAGCGGAGCAGGCCGCGGCCCGGGCCCGGCTGGTCGGGTGCGTCCAGCTCCACGCGCAGGGTGGCCAGCCGCGCCAGTCCGGTGTCCGCCGTACGGTCGGGACGGGCGCTGGTGGCCACCAGGTGCACGCCGAGGCGGGCGCCCTCGCGGGCCACCGCCTCCAGGGCCCGGACCACCGAGCCGGCGGCGGGGCGGCCCGTACTGCCCAGCCCCGGCGCGACCAGCGCGTCGAGGTCGTCCACGAGTACCACCAGACGGGGCAACGGGCTGGGCCCGGCCGCATCGGTACGGGGGGTGGCGGCCCGCAGCCGCAGGGTGCCGGTGCGCTGGGGGTCGAGGTCGCCGCGCTGCTCGCCCGGGGTGGGCCGGCGCGGCGCGACCATCCGGTCGGACACCTCGCGCTGCGCGTGCCACTCGGCGAAGGACAACTCCGCCAGCAGCTCGGAGCGGCGCTTGAGCTCCGCGCCGAGCGCCTGCGCGAACTCCCGCATGCGCAGCGGATCGGCGGCGACCAGGTGGGCGCAGACGTGTGGGAGTTCGGTGCAGGGCAGCAGCCCGTCGCCGCGCTCGCCGCCGGCCCCGTCGAGGAGGAGCAGCCCGAGCCGGTCCGGCCGGGCGGCCGCCGACAGCGACGCGGCCACCGAGCGCAGCAGCTCGGTCCGCCCGCTCCCGGCGGGCCCCTCGATGAGCAGGTGCGGGCCGTCGTGGACGAGCTCGGTGCCGACGGGCCCGCGGCGTCCGCTGCCCAGCACGATCTCGGCGAGGCCTCCCACGCCCTGGCCCTGGTCGGTGGCGGCGGCCCACCGGGCCATCAGGGAGGCCGGGGTGGCCCGGGCCAGCCCCAGCTCGTCCAGCAGCCGCGCCGTGGCGGGCAGGGTGGCGGTGGTCGTGCGATGCGGCTCGGCGGAGCCGCCCTCGGCGGTGCGCAGCGGGGCCAGGGCGCGGGCGAAGCGTTCGGCCCAGGCGGCGGAGACGGCGTCGGCGGTGACGGTGCCCCCGGACGGGACCGGTCTGCCGCCGTCGATCGTGAAGGTGCGTACGGCCGTGGCCACATCGCCGCTGAGCAGGGCGACCGCGCCGCAGTCCCGGAAGGCGGGGGAGCTCGCGCAGGCGGCCTCGTAGGTCTCCTCGATCGGCGAGGCGGGGGTGGCGGCCGGGGCGTCGGCGAGCACGAGCACGTGGATCCCGGCGGCCGTGCCGTGCGAGGCGAGCCGGCCGGTGATGTCGCGCAGCGGGCCGGCTCCGGGATCGCCGTCGAGGACGACGAGCGTGTACGGGCCCTCGTAGACGGCGGCGGCCCGCCGGACCTGCCCGGCGTCGGCGGCGGCCCAGTGCGCGCCGAGCGGACCCTCGTCGAGGCGCCGGGTCAGCTCACCCGTACGGGCGACGGCCTGGTCGCGGTCGTAGGCGAGCAGGAGCCGGCAGTCCTGGCCGTGCGCCGGTCGTACGTGGGGCAGCCAGCCGAGCCAGCCCCAGTCGCGCCGCCGGTCGGCGAGGCCGCGCGCCCGGTCGGCGCAGACGAGGACGATCTCCAGCTGCCCCGGTGCGTGCAGTGCCGCCAGTTGCGCGACGACCCAGCGGGCGGCCCCGGCGAGCCGGGTCCGCGGGCCGGCGAGCCCGAGGGCGCCGACGGCGGGCAGGGACACCCGGCTCCCGGCGCCGAGCCCCACCTCCAGTACGGCGGGATCCTCGGGCGTACGGGACCACAGGCGCTCGGAGGGGCCCATCGCGGCCAGCAGCAGTGCGGCGGGGTCGTCGGGGTGGGGCGCGGCGGCCACCGGCTCCGGCGGGGCCTCGGCCGGTTCCTCGCCGCGTACCCACTTGCGGGCCCAGGCGCCGAGGCCCTTCCGTCGCCCGGAGCCGGTACCGGGGCCGGGGGTCGGCGTCGCGCCCGGCGGCCCGGCCTCGCGCGCCGCGTCGGGGATCCCGGGCGCGTCCGGCGCCGTGCCGGCGGCGGCCGGATCCGCCCCGGCGGGCGGAGCGGTGGGCAGGCCGGCGAGCGGACCGGTGGGCGCACCGGCGGGCGCACCGGGAAGCGGAGCGGCGGCCAGGGGCCGGGCGGAGACCGAGAGGTGGCCCTGGAGGTCCGGGATCACCGGCAGCGAGGGAGCGCCCGCCGGGGCCAGCCGCAGGGTGGACTCGCCGACCCGCAGCAGCGCCCCCGGGGGCAGGGCGACGGGCTGGGGCCCCACCGGGGCGCTGTCCAGCGTGGTGCCGTTCGTCGACTGCAGGTCGGCCACCGCGACCCGCCCGTCCGGGATCACCGTGACCGCGCAGTGCAGCCGGGAGACGTCGGGGTCGTCGAGGGGGACGTCGGCGTCGGCGGAGCGGCCGACCATGATCTGCCCGCTGTGCAGCAGATGCACCCCGCCCGCGTCGGGTCCGGCGACGACGTGCAGCTGGGCGGCGCCGAGGCCGTCCTCCGGCAGGACGTCCGGCACGGGCCCGTGCAGCGCCAGCACCGCGCCGTCCACGAGCGGCGGCTCGCCGAGCACCCGCCGCTGGAGGTCGAGGCGCTCGGAGCCGGCGTACAGCACGACGGTGCCCCCGGTGTCGGGTCCGCCGACGGTCGCCGCGAGCCCGGAGGCGACCGCGGCCAGCGCGGTGCCGACGGGCGCGGTGACGAGGACGTCACAGCTCGCGGGGGCGGTCGCGGTCTGGTGGCCGCTGCGCGACCCAAGGACGGTCAGCCGGATCTGCATCGCCGTCAGCGGTCCCTTCTGCGCGGTGCGCGGTGTGTGCGCCCGGCAGGGGAATCCCGTGACATGACCGTCCGGTCGCCCCCCACCCGGCACGGACGCGTCGTCCGGTCAGGTCTGCCCGGAAGGCGGGGCTCCCGTCCCGTGCCGTCCGTACAGGTGCATCCTCGCACCTGTCACGGACAACACGCCCGGCACCCGGCAACAAATGATCTTGATGTGTCGGGACCCGGGCCGGACCCCGGTCGGATCCGGACACCAAGGCGGGGAAAGACGGGGAAAATCGCCTCCGGCATACCCCGCAAACATCACCCTCCGTACATATGTGCGGCAACCAACCTCCGGGGACCGGCGTCTTCCGAGGGGACACCCCCTAGAGTGGGCCGGAAAACCAATCAGCGGATCGACCACATCCGAACGACAGCAGGGAGCGCGAGACGTGCGGCCAGTCGGCAGCAAATACCTGCTCGAGGAGCCGCTCGGGCGCGGCGCCACGGGCACTGTCTGGCGTGCCCGCCAGAGGGAGGCCGCCGGCGCGGAGGCGGCCGTCGCGGGACAGCCCGGAGAGACCGTGGCCATCAAGGTCCTCAAGGAGGAGCTGGCCCAGGATCCCGACATCGTCATGCGCTTCCTGCGGGAGCGCTCGGTCCTGCTGCGCCTGACCCATCCCAACATCGTGCGCACCCGCGACCTCGTCGTCGAGGGCGATCTGCTGGCCCTGGTCATGGACCTGATCGACGGCCCGGACCTGCACAAGTACCTCCGCCAGAACGGCCCCTTCACCCCTGTCGCGGCGAGCCTGCTGACCGCCCAGATCGCCGACGCCCTCGCCGCCAGCCACACCGACGGCGTGGTCCACCGCGACCTGAAGCCGGCCAACGTGCTGCTCGACGAGCGCGGCGGGCAGATGAAGCCGATGCTCACCGACTTCGGCATCGCCCGCCTCGCCGACTCCCCGGGCCTGACCCGCACCCACGAGTTCGTCGGCACCCCGGCCTACGTCGCCCCCGAGTCCGCCGAAGGCCGCCCGCAGACCTCCGCCGTCGACATCTACGGCGCCGGCATCCTCCTCTACGAGCTGCTCACCGGCCGCCCGCCGTTCGCCGGCGGCACGGCGCTCGAAGTGCTCCACCGCCACCTCAGCGAGGACCCGCAGCGGCCCTCGACCGTGCCCGAGCCGCTGTGGACCGTCGTCGAGCGCTGCCTGCGCAAGGAGCCGAACGAGCGCCCCAGCGCCGAGAGCCTGGCCCGCGCCCTGCGCGTGGTGGCCTCCGGCATCGGCGGGCACTCCTCGGCCGCCGAGGTGGAGGCCGCGCTCGGCGTCGGCGCGCTGCTCGCGCCCGACCCCTCGCCGGCCCCGGTCCCCGAGACCCCCGGCGCGCCCGTGGGCGGGTACGACCCGAACGGCATGACCAGCGTCCTGCCGCCGGTCGGCGCCGCCGACGCCACCTCGGTGCTGCCGAGTACGGCGGCCGACCCGACCTCGGTGATGCCCCCGGTGCAGCGGCCCGACTCGCCGCATCCCTGGCAGTCGCAGATGCAGGCCGCCCGCGACCGCAACGAGCAGACGCAGATCCAGCGCCTCGACCCGAACGACGACCCGCTGCGCCGCCGCCCGCAGCGGCAGGCGCCGCCTCCGCCGCAGCACCGGCCCCAGCAGCAGCCGCCGCAGTACCGGCAGGGCCCGCCTGCGCCGCAGCAGCAGTACCAGCAGCCGCAGCAGCCTCAGTACCGCCAGCCGCAGCAGCCGCCGCAGCAGCAGTACGCGCCGCCTCCGCCGCAGCACTACCAGCCGCAGCCGTACCAGCAGCAGCCTCAGCAGCAGCCCCAGTACCACCGGCCGCAGCAGCAGCCCCCGCAGCCTCCGCCGCAGCAGCGGCCGGCCCCCCGGGAGCCGCGTGAGCCGCGTGAGCCGCGCCGCAGCGCCAACCCGGTGCGGATCCCCGGCCTCGGCTGCCTCAAGGGCTGCCTGGTGCTGATCCTGGTCTTCTTCGTCGCCGGTTGGCTGGTCTGGGAGCTGACCCCGCTTCAGGAATGGGTCGGCACCGGACGGGGCTGGTGGGACCAGATCTGGACCTGGGGCTCCGACGCCGTCGACTGGGTCAGCACGATCGGGGACTCCGCGGGCTCCTCGGGGTCCGCCAAGCCCTGAAACGGACCCTCGTAGCGCCGACTTCGTGGATTTGTCGACTTCTGGGACATGTTTTCGCTCGCAGAAGTGAAGGTCGCCGCGAATCCGGCCCCCTGCCGGCCTCCAATGCCCACCCGGCCGCGTAGCTTTGGTGCGTACGCCAGCCGCTGAGGGAGCAGTCGTGGCACGGAAGATCGGCAGCCGGTACACCGCGCACCAGATCCTGGGGCGCGGCAGCGCGGGCACGGTGTGGCTGGGCGAGGGGCCTGACGGGCCCGTCGCCGTCAAACTGCTGCGCGAGGACCTCGCGTCCGACCAGGAACTCGTCGGACGGTTCGTCCAGGAGCGCAGCGCGCTGCTCGGCCTGGAGCATCCGCACGTCGTGTCCGTCCGCGACCTCGTCGTGGACGGCAACGACCTCGCCCTCGTCATGGACCTCGTCCGCGGTACGGACCTGCGCACGCGCCTCGACCGTGAACGGCGGCTCGCCCCCGAGGCGGCCGTGGCGATCGTCGCGGACGTCGCCGACGCGCTGGCGGCGGCGCACGCGGCGGGGGTCGTCCACCGGGACGTGAAGCCGGAGAACGTCCTGCTGGACATGCAGGGCCGGCTCGGCCCCGGCGGCTCGCACCCGGCGCTGCTGACCGACTTCGGCGTGGCCAAGCTCATCGACTCCCCGCGGCGCGCCTCCACGGGCCGGGCCTCGGCCCCCACGACCCGGATCATCGGCACCCCGGACTACCTGGCGCCGGAGATCGTCGAGGGGTTGCCCCCGCGGGCCGCGGTCGACATATACGCCCTGGCCACGGTCCTGTACGAGCTGCTGGCCGGATTCACCCCCTTCGGCGGGGGCCACCCGGGCGCGGTCCTGCGACGGCACGTGACGGAGACGGTCGTCCCGCTGCCCGGTATCCCCGACGAGCTGTGGCAGCTCGTCGTGCAGTGCCTGGCGAAGGCGCCGGCCTCGCGGCTGCGGGCCTCGGAGCTGTCGGTCCGGCTGCGGGACCTGCTGCCGCTGCTGGCGGGGATGCCGCCGCTGGACGTGGACGAGCCGGACGACGCGGATCCGGACCCCGAGCCTTCGGAGGAACCGGCGGCCGACCCGGTCCGGCGGCGGGGCGTGGTCCCGCTGGTGCCGGGCTCCGCGACCGACTCCAACCGGGACACCCACACCTCGATGCGCGTGCCGGGGCCGGACGAGCTGGCGGGCGGTGCGCTGGGCACCGCCCGTGTGCCGCGCCCGGCGGGCGGCCACCGCCCCGGCTCCGCCCGCCACCGCGCGGAGGCCGCGCGCAAGCGGAGGCTGGCCCTGTCCGCCGGAGCGGTGGCCCTGGTGGCGGCGGTCGGGCTGGGTACCTGGCTCGCGGTCTCGGGAGACGAGGCGCCGCCCCCGCAGGACAGCAAGCAGTCGGTACCGCGGGTTCCGTAGCGCCGCGCGGCGCCGCGGTCGGGGGCTCCGCCCCGAACCCCCGCGCCTCAAACGCCGGCGGGGCTGAGATACCGGGGCTCCGGCCCCGACCCCGGAGTCCTCGAAGGCCGGACGGGCTGGAGAATCCAGCCTCGCCGGCGTTTGAGGCGCGGGGTCCGGGGCGGAGCCCCGGGAAGCCGACGGCGGGCTACACCGAGGCCAGTTCCGGGTGCCAGCGCCGGGCCACGGCCGGGTGGGCGCGGACCCAGCCCTTCAGTTCGTTGCGGCCGTACTGGGCGTGCAGCGGGTTCGACTCGTCGTGCGCGACACCGGGGGCGGAGCGCAGGTACTCGCCCGGGACGGTCTCGATCACCGCGTCCAGCCGGGGGTTGTAGAAGAACGGCACCGAGTACCGCTCCACCGCGCCGGGCGGGCTGACCACCCGGTGGTCCGTCGCCGTCAGGTAGCCCTCGGTCGCGATCTCCAGCAGCTCGCCCAGGTTCACCACGAACGCGCCCGGCATCGGCGGTACGTCCACGTAGCCGCCGTCGCGGACCACCTGCAGGCCGCCCACCGCGTCCTGCAGCAGGAGCGTCAGGAACCCGTAGTCCTTGTGCGCGCCGACCCCCTGGTCCGCGCCGGTGGGGGACGATCCGGGGTAGCGGATCAGCTTGGTGTGCAGGTGCGGGCGGTCCGCGAAGGCCTCGTCGAAGAAGTCCGCCGGGGCGCCGATCGCCACGAGGAGCTCCTGGAGCAGGCGGTGGGCGACCGCCGCGAGCCGGGACTGCCAGTCGAGCACCACCGTACGGAGCTCGGGGAGGGCGGCGGGCCACTGGTTCGGGCCCTCCAGCCACAGGAACGCCGGGTCGTCCGGTCCCACGACCGGCGCCGGGCGCTCGGCGCCGACGTCCAGCTGGTCCCGCCAGTCGGAGGCGCCGCCGGTCAGCTCGTGGCCGATCCGGGTGTAGCCACGGAAGTGCGGGGAGTTCAGATTGCTGACGGCCAGCCGGTCGGCTTCCGGGAGGGCGAAGAAGGCCCTGGTCAGCTCCAGGATGCGAGCGCTCTCGGCGGCGGTGACGCCGTGCCCGGTCAGGTGCAGGAAACCGGTGTCCCGGGCGGCCGCGTGCAGCTGCTTCAGGAAGTCGGCCCGCTGGGCCGGGTCGTCGGCCTGGGAGAGGTCCAGGACGGGGAGAGTGTGCGCGGACGGCATGACGGCTCCGTTTCGGATGTCACGGGGTCCTGTTCCCCAGAGGTGGTGGGGGCCGCGGGCGGGGGGAGGGTCTCCGACGGGGATGGTGCCGGGACCACGGGAGCCGCGTACAGGACCAAGTCGGATCTCGTGGTGGATCAGGCTTGGGTTCGGTCCGGCGGCGGACAGCTCGTCGTCGTGACACGCATGTGGTCCACATGGCGGCGCTTGACGAGGAGAACGGTCATACGGAGAGCGTACGCCTGTGCGATCCATCATCAGAACGGGTGATTCGGCCTGCCCGGACGGCGTCCTCCGGGGACCGGCTACGCTGGACCCGTGGCAGTCGTCGATGTTTCCGAAGAGCTGAAGTCCCTCTCCTCGACCATGGGGTCGATCGAGGCCGTCCTGGACCTCGACAAGCTGAGGGCAGATATCGCCGTGCTCGAGGAGCAGGCCGCCGCGCCGTCCCTGTGGGACGACCCGGAGGCCGCCCAGAAGATCACGAGCAAGCTTTCGCACCTCCAGGCGGAGGTCCGTAAGACCGAGGCCCTGCGGGGGCGCATCGACGACCTCGCGGTGCTCTTCGACCTCGCCCAGGAGATGGACGACGCGGAGACCCTGGCCGAGGCCGAGGTCGAGCTGGTATCCGTCCGCAAGGCCCTGGACGAGATGGAGGTCCGGACCCTGCTCTCCGGCGAGTACGCCGAGCGCGAGGCCCTGGTCAACATCCGTGCCGAGGCCGGCGGCGTCGACGCCTCCGACTTCGCCGAGCGCCTGCAGCGCATGTACCTGCGCTGGGCCGAGCGGCACGGCTACTCGACCGAGATCTACGAGACCTCGTACGCGGAAGAGGCCGGCATCAAGTCGACCACCTTCGTGGTCAAGGCGCCCTACGCCTACGGAACCCTCTCCGTCGAGCAGGGCACCCACCGCCTCGTGCGCATCTCGCCCTTCGACAACCAGGGCCGCCGCCAGACCTCCTTCGCGGGCGTCGAGGTGCTCCCGGTCGTCGAGACCAGCGACCACGTCGAGATCGACGAGGCCGAGCTGCGCGTCGACGTGTACCGCGCCTCCGGCCCCGGCGGCCAGGGCGTCAACACCACCGACTCGGCGGTGCGCATCACGCACCTGCCGACCGGCATCGTGGTCTCCTGCCAGAACGAGCGCTCGCAGATCCAGAACAAGGCCAGCGCGATGAACGTCCTCCAGGCCAAGCTGCTCGAGCGGCGCCGCCAGGAGGAGAAGGACAAGATGGACGCCCTCAAGGACGGCGGCAGCTCCTGGGGCAACCAGATGCGCTCCTACGTCCTGCACCCGTACCAGATGGTCAAGGACCTGCGGACGGAGTTCGAGGTCGGCAACCCGCAGGCGGTCCTCGACGGTGAGATCGACGGCTTCCTGGAGGCCGGAATCCGCTGGCGCAAGCAGCAGGAGCAGACCGCGTAACGGCGCGACAACAGACGTGGAAGGGCCCGGACACCTGGTGTGGTGTCCGGGCCCTTCTCGCGTGTGTGATCGGTACGTGGCACGGGGCCGCGGGCACCACGGCCGGGCGGTCTAGGCGGTGTGCTGGGCCACCAGTACCAGAGCTGTCACGAGGACCACCATGAGCGCGATGAGTGTCACGGGGTTCAGGCCGGAGAAGGGGCCCTCCTGCTGGAGGCGCTCCCGGTTCGCCCGGCACACCGGGCAGCGGCCCTGGCTGACGGGTGCGGCGCAGTTCGCGCACACGAGCCGGTCATATGTCATGCGCTCCTCCTCTCGTCCCCTCGGTCTTCCTACGGTCTTCTGCTGCCTATAACGGCGTGGGGAACCGGAGCGTTCCCCCTACCACTGTGCCGGCTTCGCCGACATTCGGCGCGGCCCGTCCGGGCAATCACGGTCCTGAGCGCCCGCACGCCGGGATAAATCGGGCAAGTCCGGAGCCCGGGTCCCCACCTCGCGCGCGTTCGCGTATGGTCACGCACACCTACTCCCGGCGACCGTGGTGCACCCGTGATCCGATTCGACAGTGTCTCCAAGTCCTACCCGAAGCAGAGCCGCCCCGCACTCAGAGAAGTCTCTCTCGACATCGCGAAGGGCGAGTTCGTCTTCCTGGTCGGCTCCTCCGGCTCCGGCAAGTCCACCTTCCTGCGGCTCATCCTGCGCGAGGAGCGGGCGAGCCACGGCCAGGTGCACGTCCTGGGCAAGGACCTCGCCAAGCTCTCCAACTGGAAGGTTCCGCAGATGCGGCGCCAGCTGGGGACCGTCTTCCAGGACTTCCGCCTGCTGCCCAACAAGACGGTGGCCGAGAACGTGGCCTTCGCCCAGGAGGTCATCGGCAAGCCGCGCGGCGAGATCCGCAAGGCCGTCCCGCAGGTCCTCGAACTCGTGGGTCTGGGTGGGAAGGAGGAGCGGATGCCGGGCGAGCTCTCCGGTGGTGAGCAGCAGCGCGTGGCCATCGCCCGCGCCTTCGTCAACCGCCCCGCCCTGCTGATCGCGGACGAGCCCACCGGCAACCTCGACCCGCAGACCTCGGTCGGGATCATGAAGCTGCTGGACCGGATCAACCGGACCGGCACCACGGTGATCATGGCCACCCACGACCAGCAGATCGTCGACCAGATGCGCAAGCGCGTCATCGAACTCGAACAGGGCCGACTCGTGCGCGACCAGTCGCGCGGCGTCTACGGCTACCAGCACTGAAAGGTCCCTGAGACGCAATGCGCGCCCAGTTCGTCATGTCGGAGATCGGCGTCGGTCTCCGTCGCAATCTCACCATGACCTTCGCGGTCATCATCTCGGTGGGCCTCTCGCTGGCCCTGTTCGGCGGCTCCATGCTCATGAGCGAGCAGGTGAGCAAGATGAAGGGCTTCTGGTACGACAAGGCCAACGTCTCGATCTACCTGTGCAACAAGCAGGACGCCGTGGAGGCGAGCGAGGCCGCGACCAAGAAGGCCGACGGTTCGGGGGGCGGCTCCACGGGCGTCACCACCTGCGCCAAGGGGGCGGTGACCGACGAGCAGAAGAAGCAGATCGAGTCCGAGCTCAAGCAGATGACCCTGGTGAAGTCCGTCGCGTACGAGTCGGCGGACGAGGCCTACAAGCACTACCAGGAGCGGTTCGGGAACACGGCGCTCGCCTCCTCCATCACGCCCGACCAGATGCAGGAGTCCTTCCGCGTCAAGCTGAAGGACCCGGAGAAGTACAAGGTCGTCACCTCCGCCTTCGTCGGCCGTGACGGCATCCACACCGTCGACGACCAGCGCCAGGCCATCGACGACCTCTTCCGGATCCTCAACTACCTGAACATCGCCGCCCTCGCCATCATGCTGATCATGCTGATCGTCGCGCTGCTGCTGATCGTCAACACCGTGCGCGTCTCGGCGTTCAGCCGACGGCGTGAGACGGGGATCATGCGGCTGGTGGGTGCCTCCAGCTTCTACATCCAGGTCCCCTTCATCATGGAGGCGGCCGTCGCCGGCCTCATCGGCGCGCTCTTCGCCTGCGCCATGCTGATGTCCGGCCAGTACTTCGTGATCGACCACGGCGTCGGACTGCGGGACAAGATCCAGCTGATCGACTTCATGGGTTGGGGATCGGTGCTGGCCAAGCTGCCGTACGTACTCTTCATCGGCCTCCTGATGCCCTCCATGGCCGCCTTCATCGCCCTGCGCAAGTACCTGAAGGTGTGACAAGCGCCCCGTGAGCGGTCCGGTCAACCACCCGTACCGGCGCGGGGCTTGTCCTAGACTCGGCGCCATGCTGGGCTTGCCGAGTATTCCCGCCTTCTGTCTCCGGCCCCGCGACCTGCGTCGCGGGGCCGTTCTGACGATGGCCTTCCTCACCGCCGTCGGCGCCGGTGCGTACACCGGCTGCTGGGACCGCGAGGAGGGCGCCGCGGCCGCCGCGGCCCTGACGGGTGCCCCTACGGCCGAGGCCCCGCGCGAGACGGGCACCGCCGACCGGGAAGCGGTCGCCCGCGCCGTCGCCGAGGCCGTCGCCGAGGGGAAGTCCGGGAAGAAGGCGGCCCAGGAGGTCGTCAGCCGCAGCGGGGACCGCTGGGGCACCGTCTACGACCAGGGCGAGTACGCCGCCTTCGCCGAGGGTCTCGACGGCCGCTGGACCGGCGTCGGGGTGTGGGCCGGGCGGGCCGCCGACGGTGTCATCAAGGTCGACAGGGTCCAGCCCGGCAGCCCCGCCGCCCGGGCCGGGCTGCGCGCCGGGGACCGGTTGCTGAGCGTCGACGGGCACGCCGTGACGGGCCTGGCCGTGACCGACGTGGTCGGACTGCTGAGGGGCGACGCCGGTACCCCCGTCGTGCTGAACCTGAGCCGGGACGGCGCCGACCTCACCGAGACCGTGCGCCGCGAGCAACTGCGGACCGAGCCGGTGACCGTACGGCAGCGCCCGGACGGGGTCACGGTGATCAAGGTCGCCTCCTTCACCCGCGGTTCCGGCGACCGCGTCAAGGCGGCCGTCCGCGCGGCCCCGGCCGGCGAGGGGGTCGTCCTCGACCTGCGCGGCAACCCGGGCGGGCTGGTCACCGAGGCGGTCACCGCCGCCTCCGCGTTCCTGGACGGCGGGCTCGTGGCCACCTACGACGTACGGGGCGACCAGCGGGTCCTGTACGCGGCCGAGGGCGGGGACACCACCCGCCCGCTGGTGGCCCTGGTCGACGGCGGCACGATGAGCGCGGCCGAACTGGTGACGGGCGCCCTGCAGGACCGGGGCCGGGCGGTGGCCGTGGGCAGCCGGACCTTCGGCAAGGGCTCGGTGCAGATGCCGACCGAACTCCCGGACGGCTCGGTGGCCGAGCTGACGGTGGGGACCTACCGCACGCCGGCGGGCCGGAGCCTGGACGGCGAGGGCATCACCCCGGACGTGCCGGCGGGGGAGCGGGTCGAGGAACGGGCGGTCACAGTATTGGGTGGCCTCGGGGTGGGTCCGTAGTGCGAAAATGACCGCACTATGGCTAAGGAAAAAGGGCGCAAGCTGATCGCCCAGAACAAGAAGGCGCGGCACGACTACGCGATCCTCGACACCTACGAGTGCGGTCTCGTGCTCACGGGTACCGAGGTCAAGTCCATGCGCCAGGGCCGGGCCTCGCTGGTGGACGGCTTCGTGTCGGTGGAGAGCGGGGAGGCCTGGCTCTACAACGTGCACGTGCCGGAGTACAGCCAGGGCACCTGGACCAACCACAGCGCCCGGCGCAAGCGCAAGCTCCTCATGCACCGCGAGGAGATCGACAAGCTGGAGCGCAAGGCGGACGAGGCGGGCCACACGGTCGTGCCCCTGTCGCTGTACTTCAAGGACGGTCGGGCGAAGGTCGAGATCGCGCTGGCCAAGGGCAAGAAGGAGTACGACAAGCGGCAGACCATGCGGGAGAAGCAGGACACCCGTGAGACGAACCGGACGATCTCGGCCATCCGACGCAAGCAGCGCGGCACGGTTTAATCACCTGGCACGCGGTGGTCCACTTCGCGTACCATGGCGTCAGCACCGCCCCCCAGGGGTCGGCGCAGCTTGAAAAAACAACATGGGGATGATCGGTTTCGACAGCGGATGTCGATGCAGGGGAAGCGAGCCGAGGAAGCGGCAATGATCTCGCTAACCATATGTCGCAAACAATAATCGCCAACTCCAAGAGCGATAACTCCCGCTTCACCCTCGCTGCCTAATAACAGTGAGCTGAAGCCTCTGTGAGGAGCGTCAGCCCGGAAGTGGTCCCGGTCCGGATCCTGGCGTCAATTAGGGATCTAAACCTCTAGCCCCGGTCACGGGGGTTGGAGGGAAATCAAACAGTGACTGAGCCCGTCGGAGACTTGTCCGTGTGATCTCCGGGGCTGAGAAAAGCGCAGCGGACTGCGCTCGGAGAAGCCCTGCTTCTGCACCGTTGGACGCGGGTTCGATTCCCGCCATCTCCACTCATCCCATGTGGGCAAAGGCCCCGCGGCCTCTCGGCTGCGGGGCCTTTGTCATGTGTTCTTCGGCTAGAGGGTGCGGTAGATCTCGCGGCGGTGGCCGACGGCCACGACCCACACCGTGACGACGAGCGCACCGTCCGGGCTCTCCTCGAGCGTGTACACGACGCGGTACTCCCCGATCCGGAGCCGCCAGTGGGCGTGGTGCCCCTGGAGGGCCTTGATGTCGAACGCGTTCGTGTCGCCGGAGTCCAAGGCTTGTTGCAGCTCGGCGAGACGACGCAGGATCCGTAGCGCGTCGGGCTGGGGGATCTTTCCGAGCTCGCGGCGGGCGCCGGCCTTGAACCGGGTCAGGTGCCGGTGTTCGCTCACGCACCACCGCGCAGGATCTCGGCGGTCATTTCCTCGAGGCTGAGCGAGGTTCCGTCGTCGTCGGCGCGCGCGGCCCCGACCAGCTTCGACAGCCATGCGTCCTCGGCTGCTTCTTCGATCGCCTTGAGGCGTCGGTATTCGTCGATGTCGAGGACGATGCCTTCCTCCTTCCCGCGTCTGGTGACGATGGTGGGGGTGTCCTCCCGACGGGCGCGGTCAAGGACGTCGGCCAAGTGGGCGCGCACTTCGGCCATCGATTCGATCACTGGCTCGCTCATGTAATGAATGTACTGGATGTACATGAAGCCGGTCCGTGGTCACCGGGATCGGCGGACCGCCGATGCGAGGAGCACGGCGGCAAGGGCCGCCGCCGCGGGGAGGGCGTAGGCCGTCGCCGGCCCCAGGTGGTCGATCAGGGTGCCGGCCGTCGCCGCGCCCAGGGAGATGCCCGCGAGGATGGCGGTGACCGCCAGGGTCATGCCCTCGTTGAGGCGGCCCTGCGGGGTGCGCGCGTGGACCCGGGACATCGCCGTCACCATCGTCGGGGCGGTGGCCATGCCCGCGAGCAGCAGGGCGAGGGCCAGCGGGAGGAGCGAGCCCGTGGCCGCCGCCGCCCACGGCAGGGCCATCGCCGCGGCCATGGCGATCAGGCAGGTGCGCAGGCCGCGCGGGCGCAGGGTGCCGTAGAGCAGGCCGGCCGCGCAGGAGCCCGCCGCCTGGAGGGCCAGCACCGGGCCCGAGGCCGCGCCCAGTCCCAGGGCGTCGAGGTGGGCGATCGAGGCGATCTCCATCGAGCCGAAGACCACGCCCGTGGCGAGGAAGAGGGGCAGCAGCGGGGCCAGCGCGCGCAGCGGCGAGCCCTGCCGGGGACCCGCCGTCACCGGGGGCTGGGTGGCGCGGCAGGAGGTGAAGACCAGCATGCCGGTCAGCAGCAGGGCGGCCGCGGCGAGGGTGCCGGCCTCGGGGAGGACGACCGAACAGAGGAAGGCCGCCAGGACCGGGCCGAGCATGTAGCAGAGCTCGTCGGCGGCCTGCTCGAAGGACATCGCCGTGTGGTGCGCGCCCGGGGACCCCTGCAGCAGGTGCGTCCAGCGGGCGCGGGACATGCCGCCGATGTTGGGGGTGGTGGCGGTCGCGGCGTACGAGGCGAAGAGGGTCCAGGCGGGGGCCTCGGTGCGGACGCACACGATCAGGGACAGCGAGCCGAGCACGGCGATCACGGTGGCCGGGACGGCGATCCGGGCCTGGCCGTGCCGGTCGATCAGCCGGGCGGTCCAGGGCGCGACCAGCGCCGTGGCGGCCAGGCCGGTCGCCGTGACCGCGCCGGCCAGGGCGTACGAGCCGCGCTGCCCGGCGATCATCATGACCGCGCTGACCCCGAACATGCCCATGGGGAGCCGGGCGAGGAGGTTCCCGGCGGTGAACCGGCGGGTGCCCGGCAGCGCGAACAGGCGCCGGTAAGGGGCCAGCGGGCCGCGAGAGGCGCGAGGGGCGCGGGGGGCACGGGCGGGGGCGGGCGGGGCGGCGAGGACGAGGGTGTTGCCGGTGACGGCCATGAGGGGCATGACCACCACCCTCCGCCGGGACCCGGGTGAGCGTCCAACACCTGTTGGGGGGCCATTCACGCCGATCTGTTGTTAGTCTCCGGGGGTGATGCCCCGTGATGTGGATCCCCGGCTGCTGCGCGGGTTCGTCGCCGTGGCCGAGGAGTTGCACTTCACCCGGGCCGCCGCCCGGCTGTACGTCGCCCAGCAGGCGCTGAGCCGGGACGTACGGCGGCTCGAAGAGGCCCTCGGCACCACGCTGTTCGTCCGGACGACCCGCGCCGTCGAGCCCACCCCCGACGGGGAGCGGCTGCTGCCGCTCGCCCGGCGGGTGCTGGCCGCGCACGAGGCGGTCGCCGCCGCCTTCGCCGCGCCCCGGCCGCTCCTCGTCGACCTGAACACCGACGGGCCGAGCACGGCGCGCACCGTGCTGGAGCGGGCCCGGGAGTTGGCCCCGGACTGCGAACTGATGGCCCGCTGGGAGAGCGGACTGACCCACGCCGCCGCCGAGGTCGCCGCCGGCCGCCTCGACGTCTCCTTCGGGTACGCCGACGGCCTGGACCCCGTATGGCGCTCGCGCATCGCGCACCGGCCCGTGCGCTACGAGCCGCTGGCCGTGCTGCTGCCCGAGGGGCACCCGCTGGCCGGGCGGGCGACCGTACCGCTGGACGCGCTGGCCGGGGAGAGCGTGTATGCGGGCGCCGGGAACCCGCGGACGCTGGAGTGGACCGGACTCGCGCGCGAGCTGTTCGCCGGGCGGGGCATCCTGATGGCGCCGCCCGCACCGGTGGCCATCGGCAAGGACGAGTTCCGCCGGGTCATGGCCAAGACCGGTAACCCGGTGCTGGTGACCGTCGACTTCGTCGACATGCCCGGCTCCGTGAAGCGGCCGCTGGTCGACCCCGTACCGCTGTCCCCGCTGTCCATGGTCTGGCGCAAGGGCTTCGGCCACCCCGGACTCGAAGCGCTGCACCGGGCCGTGGCGGCCCTCGGCGGCGAACGCGGCTGGCTGGACGTGCCCCCGGCGAGTTGGCGCCCGGCCGCGCTCACAGGTGCCGCCGGCGGCGGGTGAGAGCAAGGTTTCCCGGCGGTCATCCGGCGGGGACCGGGGCGGAAACGCGCCGTTCCTACGGTCGTTCCACGGACGCGAGAGCTGTGGAGGCGTGTGATGACCGGTACGACCGCACCGCGCAAGGGGGGCCGCTGGATCGAGCGGTGGGACCCCGAGGACGAGACCTTCTGGAAGGAGACCGGGGAGCGGACCGCCCGCCGCAACCTCCTCTACTCCGTCTTCTCCGAGCACATCGGATTCTCCATCTGGTCCCTCTGGTCGGTGATGGTCCTGTTCATGGGACCGGCCTACGGGATCGACCCCGCCGGGAAGTTCTTCCTCATCGGGACCGCGACCTGCGTGGGCGCGTTCGTCCGGGTGCCCTACACCTTCGCCGTCGCCCGCTTCGGCGGCCGGAACTGGACCGTCGTCAGCGCCCTGCTGCTGCTCGCGCCGACGGTCGCCGCGATCGTGGTGATGGAGCCCGGCACCTCCTACACGACCTTCCTGGTCGTCGCCGCCCTCACCGGTGTCGGCGGCGGCAACTTCGCCTCCTCCATGACCAACATCAACGCCTTCTTCCCGCTCCGCAAGAAGGGCTGGGCGCTCGGCCTGAACGCCGGCGGCGGCAACATCGGGGTGCCCGTGGTGCAGCTCGCCGGGCTGCTGGTCATCGCGACCGCCGGGGCCACGCACCCGCGCTACCTGCTGGCCGCCTACCTCCCGCTGATCGTGACCGCGGCGGTCCTGGCCGCCGTACGGATGGACAACCTGGCGCCCGTGCGCAACGACACCGGCGCGGTCCGCGAGGCCCTGAAGGACGCGCACACCTGGATCATGGCGTTCCTCTACGTCGGCACCTTCGGATCCTTCATCGGCTACAGCTTCGCCTTCGGCCTGGTGCTGCAGACCCAGTTCGGCCGCACCCCGCTCCAGGCCGCCTCGCTGACCTTCATGGGACCGCTGCTCGGATCGCTGATCCGGCCGGTGGGCGGGGCGCTCGCGGACCGCTTCGGCGGGGCCCGGATCACCCTGGGCACCTTCGTGGCGATGGCGGCGTCCACCGGCGTGGTGGTGTTCGCCTCCCAGCGCTCCTCGCTGCCGGTCTTCCTCGTCGGGTTCGTGGCCCTGTTCGTGCTGAGCGGGCTCGGCAACGGATCGACCTACAAGATGATCCCGGGCATCTTCCAGGCGAAGGCACTGGCACGCGGCATGAGCGGCGAGAGCGCGGCCGCGTACGGGCGGCGGCTCTCCGGCGCCTCGATGGGACTGATCGGGGCGGTCGGCGCGCTCGGCGGACTCGGCATCAACCTGGTCTTCCGGGAGGCGTTCCGCACCTCCGGCTCCGGCACGGCGGCCTTCGTCACCTTCCTCGGCTTCTACGCCCTGTGCTGCGCGGTCACCTGGGCGGTATACCTTCGCCGCCCGGTGACCCCCGTGATCCACACGGTCGGGGTCGAGAAGAAACCGCAGCTCACGTCGGTGTAACCGGGGCGAAATACGGGTGAACCGAGACCGACACGACGTGTTGACAGGCTCGGTCCACCCGTACCGCCCCCACATGCGTCACTAGGCAGGTCACGATGGACGACACGAACACCGGCCCGCTCGCGGGCTTCACCGTAGGGGTCACGGCCGCCCGCCGCGCGGACGAGCTCATCGCGCTGCTGCGCCGGCGCGGGGCGGCGGTGCTGCACGCGCCGGCGCTGCGGATCGTGCCGCTCGCCGACGACAGCGAGCTGCTGGCCTCGACGAAGGAACTGATCGGCTGCGCACCGGACGTGGTCGTGGCCACCACGGCCATCGGCTTCCGGGGGTGGATCGAGGCGGCCGACGGGTGGGGCGTCGGCGAGGAACTGCTGGAGCGGCTGCGCGCCGCCGAACTGCTGGCGCGCGGGCCCAAGGTGAAGGGCGCCATCCGGGCCGCCGGGCTCACCGAGACCTGGTCCCCGGACTCGGAATCGCTCGCCGAGGTCCTGGAGCGACTGCTGGCGGACGGGGTGGAGGGCCGGCGGATCGCGCTCCAGCTGCACGGGGAGCCGCTCCCCGGCTTCGTCGAGGCACTGCGGGCCGGCGGGGCCGAGGTGGTCGTGGTCCCGGTGTACCGGTGGATGGCGCCGGAGGACCTCGGGCCGCTGGACCGGCTGCTGGACGCGATCGTCGGCGGCGGGGTCGACGCCGTCAGCTTCACCTCGGCGCCGGCGGCGGCCTCGCTGCTGTCCCGGGCCGAGGAGCGGGGGCTGCGGGAGGCGGTGCTGGACGCGCTGCGCGGCAGGCTGCTGTCCGCGTGCGTCGGCCCGGTGACCGCCCTGCCGTTGCAGGCGCACGGGGTGGACACGGTGCAGCCGGAGCGGTTCCGGCTGGGCCCGCTGGTGCAGCTGCTCTGCAAGGAACTGCCGGCCCGGGCCCGGGTGCTGCCGGTGGCCGGGCACCGGGTGGAGATCCGGGGGCACGCCGTCCTGGTGGACGACGCGCTGCGGCCCGTACCGCCGGCCGGGATGGCCCTGCTGCGGGCGCTGGCCCGGCGGCCGGGCTGGGTGGTGTCCCGCGCGGAACTGCTGCGGGCGCTGCCGGGCGCGGGGCGGGACGAGCACGCCGTGGAGACGGCGATGGCCCGCCTGCGGGTGGCCCTGGGGGCCCCGAACCTGATCCAGACGGTGGTCAAGCGGGGGTACCGGCTGTCGCTGGACGCGGGCGGCGAGGACAAGTACGGGGAGCTCCCGGCCGACGCGGTGACGGCTCGGGGGGTCCTCGGCTAGCGTGCCGGGATGATCATTGTTGACGGGGTCGAGATGCGGGGCGTCGTGCTCGACGACGCGGCGGGCCTGGCCGAGACGTTCGCACGGAACCGGGCCTTCATGGCGCGCTTCGAGCCGGTCCGGCCGGAGGCCTTCTACACGGAGGCCGGCCAGCGGGAGCGGCTCGAGGGCGTGCTCGCCGAGCGGGACGCGGGGCGGATCGTCCCGTACGTGTTCGTCGAGACGGCCACCGGTGCGCCCGTCGGCGCGATCAACCTCGGCTCGATCGCGTACGGGCCGCTGTGCAGCGGTGGTGTGGGCTACTGGGTCGACCGGGCCTGGCACGGCAAGGGGGTGGCCTCCGCGGCCGTGGCGCAGGTCTGCCGGGTCGCGCGCGACGAGCTGGGTCTGCACCGGGTGGAGGCCGGCACGCTGGTCGACAACCTCGCCTCGCAGCGGGTGCTGGCGAAGGCGGGCTTCGAGCAGTACGGCCTCGCGCCGCGCTTCCTGCACATCGACGGCGCCTGGCGCGACCACCGCCTCTTCCAACGCCTCCTCCACGACAACCCCCCACCGCCCTAGCCCGGGCGGCGCCTCGGCTGGGCCACTTTCAGCCTCGGTCCGGCAAATCCAGCCTCGCCGGCGTTTGAGGCGCGGGTCCGGGCGGAGCCCGGTGCCCGGCGGAGCCGGGTTCCCTGGGGCTCCGCCCCAGACCCCGCGCCTCAAACGCCGGCGAGGCTGAAAGTGGTCCGGCGGGGCTGAAAGTGGTCCGGCGGGGCTGAAAGTGGTCCGGCGGGGCTGGAAGTGGTCCGGCGGGGCTGGGAGTGGCTCGGCGGGGCTGGATCGCGGGGCGCGGAGCGGTGGGGCGGACCCACCGGTTCGGGGGCTTCCGTTGGGGGCCGGCGGGCGGCAATCTGGTACGGCACCCCCACGACGGGAGGCTGACGGCATGCGGTTCGATACCGGGCGGGTCTGTCTGGACCTGGTGGCCACCTTCACCCCCCACGAGGCGATCCCCGACGGAGACGAGCTGCGGCTGTGGCTCGCCGGCGCCGGTCTGGTCCCCGATCGGACACCACTCACCCGGGTGGGGCCCGACTGGGCCGCGGCCTTCCGGTCCCTGCGCGCCGACGTGGAAACCCTCGTACGGGCGGAACTGCTCGGTACCGACACCGACGAGAGCGCCCTCGCCCGGGTCAACGCGCTGGCCGCCGGACCACCCCCCGGGCTGTGCGCCGTACGGGACCAGGAAGGCCACCTCGTACGGGAGTTGTGCGGCGGCGTGGAGTGCGGCGCGCTGCTCGCGGCCGTCGCCCGGGACGCCGTCGAGCTGCTGACCGACCCCGGCGACCTGGCCCTGCTGCGGGCCTGCGCCGGCGACGGCTGCACCCGCGTCTACCTGGACACCTCCCGCGGCCACCGACGCCGGTGGTGCTCCAGCGAGCGCTGCGGGAACCGGGAGCGCGTGGCGCGGCACCGCCGCCGGGTCCTGGCGGCCGGGTCCAGGTAAGGGTCCTGGTGCGGGGCGTACCACCCTGCGAGACCGGTTCCGGAACGGGCGTGCGGACAGGGGGCCGATTCGCGTACGGTTGACGGTCGCCCATGCACGTCAGAAGGGGGCCTTGGTGGCCGCGCAGAATGCCGCTGTCGACAGCACGGCGGATTCCGTCCGCGATCGGGAGATCGCGGTCGAGCAGACGCATCTCGACCAGGTGTACCGACGCCTTGAGGAGAAGATCCACGAGGCCGAGTTCCTCATGAACGACGCCGCCAAGCGCGGCCAGGTGGGTACGCCCGGCGCGCTCGCCGAGCGTGACGCCCAGGTCTTCCGGGCGGGTATCCACCTGAACCGGCTGAACAACGAGTTCGAGGACTTCCTGTTCGGCCGCATCGACCTGGTGCTCGGCAAGGACGGGGAGCGCGGCGCGGACGGCGCGTACACCTCCGTCGAGCCCGCCGACGACGCGATCCGCGAGGACCTCACCGCCGACATCGCCGAGACGCTGCACATCGGCCGTATCGGAGTCCTGGACTCCGACTACGCGCCGCTGGTCATCGACTGGCGCGCGCCGGCCGCCGCGCCGTTCTACCGTTCCACGCCCAAGGAGCCCGGCCGGGTCGTGCGCCGCCGCGTCATCCGTTCCAAGGGCCGCAAGGTGCTGGGCGTCGAGGACGACCTGATGCGTCCCGAGGTCACCGCCTCCCTCGACGGCCGGGAGCTGCCCGCCATCGGCGACGGCGCCCTGATGGCCGCCCTCGGGCGGGCCCGTACGCACTCGATGCGCGACATCGTCTCCTCCATCCAGGCCGAGCAGGACCTGGTCATCCGGGCCCCCGCCGCCTCCGTGGCCGAGGTCGCGGGCGGCCCCGGAACCGGCAAGACCGCCGTCGCGCTGCACCGCGCCGCCTACCTGCTCTACCAGGACCGGCGCCGCTACTCCGGCGGCATCCTGATCGTCTCGCCGACCCCGCTGCTCGTCGCGTACACCGAGGGCGTGCTGCCCTCGCTCGGCGAGGAGGGCCAGGTGGCCATCCGGGCGCTGGGCTCGCTCGTCGACGGCGCGGAGGCGACCACCTACGACTCCCCGGCGGTGGCCCGGATCAAGGGCTCCTCCCGGATGCTCAAGGTGCTCCGCAAGGCCGTACGCGGCGCCCTGGAGCTCGGCGGCGCCCCCGACCGGCTGCGCGTGGTGGCCTTCGGCCGCCGCCAGGAGCTGGAGGCCGACGAGCTGAACCGGATCCGGCAGAACGTGCTCGGCGGCACCGCCCCGGTCAACCTGCTGCGCCCGCGCGCCCGCAAGCTGCTGCTCGACGCCCTCTACGCCAAGTCCGGCGGCGCCGGCCGGCACAGCGACCCGGAGCTGGCCGCCGAACTGCGCTCCGCCTTCGACGAGGACATCTCCACCGAGGACGCCTTCATCGGCTTCCTCGACGCCTGGTGGCCCGAGCTGACCCCGCGCACGGTGCTCGCCGCGCTCGCCGACGAGCGCCACCTCGGCCGCTGGTCGCGCCGGGACCTGAACCCGCGCGAGAGCCGCCAGCTGGCCCGCTCGCTGCGCCGGGTGGGCCCGGACGGCAAGGGCCCCCTGTCGGTGCACGACGTGGCGCTGCTGGACGAGCTCCAGCTGCTGCTGGGTGCCCCGGCGCGGCCGAAGCGCAGACGGGAGATGGATCCGCTCGACCAGCTCAGCGGGCTGGAGGAGCTGATGCCGACCCGCGAGGAGACGCAGTGGGAGCGGGCCGAGCGGCTCGCGGCGGAGCGCACCGAGTACGCGCACGTCATCGTGGACGAGGCCCAGGACCTGACGCCGATGCAGTGGCGGATGGTGGGCCGCCGGGGCCGGCACGGCACCTGGACGGTGGTCGGCGACCCGGCGCAGTCCTCCTGGACGGATCCGCAGGAGGCGGCCGCGGCCCGGGACGAGGCCCTGGGCTCCCGCCCGCGCCGGCGGTTCACCCTGACGGTCAACTACCGCAACCCGGCGGAGGTCGCCGAGGTCGCCTCCCGGGTGCTGCGCCTGGCGATGCCCGGCATGGAACCGCCGACGGCGGTGCGCTCCACGGGCCTGGAGCCCCGCTTCACGGCCGCCGCGGGCGATCTCGGCACGGCGGTCCGGGAGGAGACCCGGCGGCTGCTGGAGCAGGTGGACGGCACCGTCGGCGTGGTCGTGGCGATGGACCGGCGGGCGGAGGCCGCGGGCTGGCTCGCGGACCTCGGCGGGCGGGCGGTGGCGCTGGGCAGCCTGGAGGCCAAGGGCCTGGAGTACGACGCGACGGTGGTGGTCTCCCCGGCGGAGATCGCGGACGAGTCCCCGGCGGGCCTGCGGGTGCTGTACGTGGCGCTGACGCGTGCGACGCAGCAGCTGACGGTGGTCTCGGCCGACCGGGACAAGCCGGACGCCGACGGGGTGCCGGAGCTGCTGCTGCCGTAGGGGTGCCCGGTGGATCGGCCCGACGGTGGCGGTTCGTCGCCGGGCTCCCGGCCCGCTCAGGGCCTCGTACAGCCGGATGGTCCGCGGCCAGGAGCGTGGTGCTCGGATACGGGTGCGAGCAGGGGGATCACTTTCGGCGATCCTTTGTTAGCCTGGGTACGGCACCGACTCGATCCAAGCCCCCGGGCCCAACCTTCGTCGCTCAGAGCGACCACTTGCCGCGAGGCGAGCATGGCGGGTCGGTGTCTTCAACGTACGAATGACCAGGTCCGCGTCCCCCACCTGTGGGGGGCGCGGACCTGTTTCGTATGACCCCACCATTCCGAACACCAGAGGTATCTCGTATGGTGGAAGAGTCTTTCCGAATTTTGTAGCTGGTTACCTTGTACTGGCTGGTAGGTGGGACGATCGGACAACAGGTCCTGCCGCACCTGGCTGTGCAGCGGGGCTCTGTGTGTTACAGCGAACCAGGGACAGAAGAGGAACACGGCCATGGCAACGGCGCCCAGCGTCTCGTATTCGATGACGGTCCGCCTGGAAGTGCCCGCGAGCGGAACCGCGGTCTCCCAGCTCACCACCGCCGTGGAGTCCTCCGGCGGCTCGGTCACCGGCCTCGACGTGACCGCATCCGGCCACGAGAAGCTCCGGATCGACGTCACCATCGCCGCGACCTCCACCGCGCACGCCGACGAGATCGTCGAGAAGCTGCGCGGCATCGAGGGCGTCAGCCTCGGCAAGGTCTCCGACCGTACCTTCCTGATGCACCTCGGCGGCAAGATCGAGATGGCGTCCAAGCACCCCATCCGCAACCGTGACGACCTCTCGATGATCTACACCCCGGGCGTGGCCCGCGTGTGCATGGCGATCGCCGAGAACCCCGAGGACGCCCGGCGCCTGACCATCAAGCGCAACACCGTCGCAGTCGTGACGGACGGCTCGGCCGTGCTGGGCCTGGGCAACATCGGCCCGATGGCCGCCATGCCGGTCATGGAGGGCAAGGCGGCCCTCTTCAAGCGCTTCGCCGACATCGACGCCTGGCCGATCTGCCTGGACACCCAGGACCCCGACGAGATCGTGGCCGCCGTCAAGGCGATCGCCCCCGGCTTCGCGGGCATCAACCTGGAGGACATCTCCGCGCCGCGCTGCTTCGAGATCGAGGCCCGGCTGCGCGAGGCCCTCGACATCCCCGTCTTCCACGACGACCAGCACGGCACCGCGATCGTCGTGCTCGCCGCCCTCACCAACGCACTGCGCGTGGTGGGCAAGGCAGTTGGCGACGTCAAGGTGGTCATGTCGGGCGCCGGCGCGGCCGGTACGGCCATCCTCAAGCTGCTCCTCGCGGCGGGCGTCAAGAACGCGGTGAGCGCCGACATCCACGGCGTCGTGCACGCGGACCGCCCCGACCTCGTCGACGCGGCCGCGGACTCCCCGCTGCGCTGGATCGCCGACAACACCAACCCCGAGGGCTACACGGGCACGCTGAAGGAGGCCGTGGTCGGCGCCGACGTGTTCATCGGTGTCTCGGCCCCGAACGTGCTGTCCGGCGAGGACGTCGCCGCGATGGCGGAAGGCGCGATCGTGTTCGCGCTCGCGAACCCGGACCCCGAGGTGGACCCGGCCGTGGCCCGCCAGACCGCCGCCGTGGTGGCCACCGGCCGCTCCGACTTCCCGAACCAGATCAACAACGTGTTGGTCTTCCCGGGTGTCTTCCGCGGTCTGCTGGACGCTCAGTCCCGCACCGTGAACACGGAGATGATGCTGGCCGCCGCGAGCGCGCTGGCGGACGTCGTGGGCGAGGACGAGCTGAACGCGAACTACATCATCCCGTCGGTGTTCAACGACAAGGTCGCCGGCGCGGTCGCGGGCGCCGTCCGCAAGGCGGCCTCGGGGAGCTGAGCCCCGCTGTGACGGCCCTCACGGCGCTCCGATCCCGGCGCGTCGCGAGATGCGGGCCCGACGGGCCGCCTCTAGGGTTGCGGGGATGCCCGCGAGGTCCGCGGTCCGCAGCGGCGTGTGAGCGAGGGCGTGGACGGAGCGTCACCGCGGCGTGACTGTGGCGCTTTTCGTGTGACCCCGACGGGTGCCGGATTGGCTTTCCCGCCGCTGGTGGGGGCAGGATGCGTAACCGGGCGAGAGGGTCTGACGTTCAGACCCGGGTCCGGGGACTGTCCTAGGGCCCTGGCAGCATCGGCTTCGATCTCACGCCTCTAAGGCAAGTTGAACACGGGAGTACAACATGAACCGCAGTGAGCTGGTGGCCGCTCTGTCCGAGCGCGCCGAGGTGACCCGCAAGGACGCCGACGCCGTTCTGGCCGCGCTCGCCGAGACCGTCGGCGAGATTGTCGCCAAGGGCGACGAGAAGGTCACCATCCCCGGCTTCCTGACCTTCGAGCGCACCCACCGTGCCGCTCGCACCGCGCGCAACCCGCAGACCGGCGACCCCATCCAGATCCCGGCCGGCTACAGCGTGAAGGTCTCCGCGGGCTCCAAGCTCAAGGAAGCCGCCAAGGGCAAGTAGGTCCTGCCCCGGCGCCGAGGGCCGTACCGGCCTTTGGAACGGCAGTAGTACGCAGAACGACGATGGGCGGTCACCCCCGGGCGGGGTGGCCGCCCTTCGGCATGTCCGGGGCCGGACGCGGGCCGGTGGGCCCGCAGGGGCGGGCGGCCGTCCCTGGACCGCCCGGCGGGCCTGGCAGGCCCTGTGAGGGCCCGTCAGGGGCCTGGCGGGGCCCACGTATGCCGGCGGCATGTCTCCGGGGACCGCTGCGCGGCCCGTACGGGAGCCCTGCGCGGGCGCCGAGGCCGGCCCGTACGGCTCCTGCGCGGGCGTGGAGGCGCACGGAAAAGCCCCCCGAGCCCTGTGCGGGCCCGGGGGGCTTCTGCGTACGCGACGTGCGCGCGGGGGCCTCAGACGAGGTCGCCGCCCGGGAGTTCGACCTTCGCGCCGAGTTCCACGAGCTTCTCCATGAAGTTCTCGTAGCCACGGTTGATCAGGTCGATGCCGTGGACCCGCGAGGTGCCCTCGGCGGCCAGGGCCGCGATCAGGTACGAGAATCCGCCGCGCAGGTCGGGGATGACCAGGTCGGCGCCCTGCAGCTTGGTGGGGCCGGAGACGACCGCCGAGTGCAGGAAGTTGCGCTGGCCGAAGCGGCAGGCGCTGCCGCCCAGGCACTCGCGGTACAGCTGGATGTGAGCACCCATCTGGTTGAGCGCCGAGGTGAAGCCGAGCCGGGACTCGTAGACCGTCTCGTGGACGATCGACAGGCCGGAGGCCTGCGTCAGGGCCACGACCAGCGGCTGCTGCCAGTCGGTCTGGAAGCCGGGGTGGACGTCCGTCTCCAGCGCGATGGCGTTGAGCGGGCCGCCCGGGTGCCAGAAGCGGATGCCGTCGTCGTCGATCTCGAACGCCCCGCCGACGCGGCGGAAGGTGTTCAGGAAGGTCATCATCGAGCGCTGCTGGGCACCGCGCACGTAGATGTTGCCGCCGGTGGCGAGCGCCGCGGAGGCCCAGGAGGCGGCTTCCAGACGGTCCGGGAGGGCCTTGTGGTTGTAACCGCCGAGGCTGTCGACGCCGGTGATCCGGATGGTCCGGTCCGTGTCGACGGAGATGATCGCGCCCATCTTCTGCAGGACGCAGATGAGGTCCTCGATCTCCGGCTCCACCGCGGCGTTGCTGAGCTCGGTGACGCCCTCGGCCAGGACGGCCGTCAGCAGCACCTGCTCGGTCGAGCCGACCGACGGGTAGGGGAGGCGGATCTTGCAGCCGCGCAGGCGCTGCGGGGCTTCCAGGTACTGGCCGCCCTCGCGCTTCTCGATGGTCGCGCCGAACTGGCGGAGCACGTCGAAGTGGAAGTCGATCGGCCGACCGCCGATGTCGCAGCCGCCGAGGCCCGGGATGAAGGCGTGGCCGAGCCGGTGCAGCAGGGGGCCGCAGAACAGGATCGGGATGCGCGACGAGCCCGCGTGGGCGTCGATGTCGGCGACGTTCGCGCTCTCGACATGGGTGGGGTCGAGGACAAGTTCGCCCGGCTCCTCGCCGGGACGGACCGTCACCCCGTGCAGCTGGAGCAGCCCGCGGACGACGCGCACGTCACGGATGTCGGGAACGTTGCGCAGCCGGCTGGGTCCGCTGCCGAGCAGAGCGGCGACCATGGCCTTGGGCACGAGGTTCTTCGCACCACGGACACGGATCTCGCCCTCGAGCGGGGTACCGCCGTGGACAAGCAGTACATCGTCACTGATGCCGGTCATGAATCTCGCGTTCCGGAGAGGGGTGGGCAGGGGGCCAGGGAAAAGGGTAAGGGCCACCACCCCCTTGTTCGTAAGGCCGACGTGGCCGTAGGACTGTCATGAATTCGGCACAACACCCTCCGTATCCACCACATGGCGGAGCGTTGCGTTCCGCCTACGCCGTCCGTGCGCGCTCCTCGCTGCTGCCGTGCGCCCTGAGCTGCGATCGATCCGATCTTTGCGCGCGCTCCCCGGAATCGGTGGATGTGCGGGATCATGGCGGCATGACCGAGGTGTCCTCCCTCACAGGGCGGCTGCTCGTGGCCACCCCCGCCCTCGCGGACCCGAATTTCGACCGCGCGGTCGTGCTGCTGCTCGACCACGACGAGCAGGGCTCCCTCGGCGTGGTCCTGAACAGGCCGACCCCCGTCGGCGTCGGCGACGTCCTGCTGCCGTGGGCGCCCCTGGCCGGCTCGCCCGGTGTGGTCTTCCAGGGCGGGCCGGTGGCCATGGACTCGGCCCTGGGGCTCGCGGTGATCCCGGGCGAGGAGGGCCCGCTCGGCTGGCGCCGCGTGCACGGGGCGATCGGACTGGTCGACCTGGAGATGCCGCCGGAGCTGCTGGCCGCGGCCCTGGGCGGCCTACGGATCTTCGCGGGCTACTCCGGCTGGGGACCCGGTCAGCTGGAGACGGAGCTCGGCGAGGGCGCCTGGTACGTGGTCGAGTCGGAGCCCGGGGACGTGTCCTTCCCGGATCCGGAGCGGCTCTGGCGGGCGGTGCTGCGCCGCCAGCGCAGCGACCTCGCGATGGTCGCCACCTATCCGGACGACCCGTCGCTCAACTGACTGCCGCGGGGTTAAGTACCCTGGGTCCATGAGCACTCTTGAGCCCGAGCGCGGGACTGGCACGGGGACCCTCGTAGAGCCGACGCCGCAGGTGTCGCACGGTGACGGCGACCACGAGCGCTTCGCCCACTACGTCCAGAAGGACAAGATCATGGCGAGCGCGCTCGACGGGACCCCCGTCGTCGCGCTCTGCGGCAAGGTCTGGGTACCGGGCCGGGACCCGAAGAAGTACCCGGTCTGCCCCATGTGCAAGGAGATCTACGAGTCCATGGGCCCCGGTGGGGACAAGGACAAGGGCGGCAAGGACAAGTAGTCCGCCCCCCGGCCCTCCTTCTTCCGCGGGACCGAGACCCCCGGCGTGCCACAGCGCGTCCGGGGGTCTTTGCCGTGCCCGCACGGCGCGTTAGGGTCGGCGCGACGAGCGCCCTGCGGAACGAGCGTTGCGCAGGACGCAACACGTGCACGCGGTCGTGAAGGGCTGACGCATGGACTTGATCCCCGCACCTCAGGTCGTACTGCTCGACGAGGGCGGCCGCCGCTTCGCGTTCGGCCCCCAGCCGCTCCTCGACGCCGGCCCGGGGACCGGAACGACCGCGCGCTGGCTGCGGCGGGAGCTGGCGGCGGCCACCGGCTGGGAGCTGCCCGCCGCCACGGCCGGCGTGAGCGCGCAGCTGCGGCTGCGCATCGACCCGGACGTCGAGGGGGACCGGGGACCGGAGTCGTACCGCCTCGACATCGGCCCGGACGGGGCGGAGCTGACGGGAGCGAGCGCCGCCGGGCTGTTCTGGGGCGCCCAGACGCTGCGTCAGCTGCTCGGGCCCGACGCGTACCGCAGGGCGCCGCTGCCCGGCCGCGCGTGGAACCTGCCGTACGCGTCGGTCGTGGACGGCCCGCGGTTCGGCTGGCGCGGGATGATGTTGGACGTGGCCCGGCACTTCATGCCCAAGGACGGCGTGCTGCGCTACATCGACCTGCTCGCCGCCCACAAGCTCAACGTGCTGCACCTGCACCTGACCGACGACCAGGGCTGGCGGATCGAGATCAAGCGCCACCCGCGACTGACCGAGGTCGGCGGGTGGCGCCCGCGCAGCCGCTGGGGGCACCGGGCCTCGCCGCTGTGGAACGAGACCCCGCACGGCGGGTACTACACCCAGGACGACATCCGCGAGATCGTCGCCTACGCCGCCGAGCGGCACGTCCGGGTGGTCCCGGAGATCGACGTACCGGGGCATTCGCAGGCCGCGATCGCCGCGTACCCAGAGCTGGGCAACACCGACGTCGTCGACACCGCGGCGCTCGGGGTGTGGGACGACTGGGGGATCACCGAGAACGTGCTCGCGCCCACCGAGGCCGTGCTGCGCTTCTACGAGGGGGTCTTCGAGGAACTGCTGGAACTGTTCCCGGTGGAGGTCTCACCCTTCGTGCACGTGGGCGGGGACGAATGCCCCAAGACGCAGTGGAAGGCCTCCGCGGTCGCCCAGGAGCGGATCCGCGAGCTGGGCGTGGACGGGGAGGACGGGCTGCAGTCCTGGTTCGTCCGGCACTTCGACGGCTGGCTCACGGCGCGCGGGCGGCGGCTGATCGGCTGGGACGAGATCCTGGAGGGCGGGCTCGCCGAGGGCGCCGCCGTGTCCTCCTGGCGCGGCTACGCGGGCGGGATCGCCGCCGCCGAGGCCGGGCACGACGTGGTCATGTGCCCCGAGCAGCAGGTGTACCTGGACCACCGGCAGGCGGGCGGCCCGGACGAGCCGATGCCCATCGGGTACGTGCGCTCGCTGGAGGACGTCTACCGCTTCGAGCCGGTGCCGCCGAAGCTGTCGCCGGAGGCCGCCGCCCGGGTGCTGGGCGCGCAGGCCAACGTCTGGACCGAGGTGATGGAGAACCAGGACCGGGTCGACTACCAGGTGTTCCCACGACTGGTGGCCTTCGCCGAGGTGGTGTGGTCGTGGCAGCCCGAGCCGGCGGAGCGCGACTTCGCGTGGTTCGAGGGGCGGATGGCCGCGCACTACGCGCGGTTGGCCGCGCAGGGGGTCGATTACCGGCCGCCGGGCGGCCCGTTGCCGCGACAGCGACGGCCCGGGGTACGGGGGCGATCGATCGACGGCGCGCCCCCGAACGTGTGACAGGTGGGTGACGATGCCGACCGGAACCGAAAGGGAACGGGAGGGGAACTCTGCCTCAATTTCCCTCGATACAGGGAAAATCGGGCAATCGGGGAGAAGGGTCGCCGAAGGCGGCGCGACAGGGCCGTACGACCCGTACGGGACACCGCGCCCGGGGCCGGGCGCAGCGGGCCGACCCTCGCGCCGGGCGGCCCGGAAGATGTGCCAGAGTTGCCACGTCCCGGCGGTGAGCACGTACCGTACGGCGGAACAGGCGTGAGCGCCGGAACCGGGACATCGGGAAGGGGCAGCTGGGTTGACCACGCACGCACCGCACGCACTGGATTCACCTCAGGGGCCGCACGGCCCGCAGGCGGCGCAGTCCGTGACGCTGCCGGCCTCGCTCGACGAGGCCGTGGCGGCGCTCACCGCCATGCCCGCCGCCGTGCCGGTCGCCGGCGGCACCGACCTGATGGCCGCCGTCAACGCCGGGCTGCTGCGGCCCGCCGCACTGGTGGGCCTGGGCCGGATCAACGAGATCCGCGGCTGGCAGTACCAGGACGGCCACGCGCTGCTCGGCGCGGGCCTCACGCACGCCCGGATGGGACGGCCGGATTTCGCCGCTCTGATCCCCGCCCTGGCGGCCGCGGCCCGGGCCGCGGGCCCCCCGCAGATCCGCAACGCGGGCACCCTCGGCGGCAACATCGCCACCGCCGCGCCCACGGGCGACGCCCTGCCCGTGCTGGCCGCGCTGGAGGCCGTACTCGTCATCGTCGGCCCGGGCGGGCAGCGGGAGATCCCGGTGTCGTACCTGCTGGCCGGGCGGGAGATGCTGCGGCCCGGCGAGCTGATCGGCTTCGTGCGGGTGCCGCTGCTGCACGCACCGCAGGTGTTCCTGAAGGCCACCGGTCGCACCGGGCCGGGGCGTGCCGTGGCGTCCGTGGGGCTCGTCCTGGACCCCGCGCGCCGGGGCGTGCGCTGCGCCATCGGCGCGGTCGCCCCGATGCCGCTGCGGCCGCTGGAGGCCGAGCAGTGGGTGGCCTCGCTGATCGACTGGGACGGCGGGCGGACCTTGGCCCCCGAGGCGCTGGAGGCCTTCGGCGAGTACGTCGCGGCCGCGTGCGTACCCGACCAGGGTGAGCCGGTGGCTCCCGGAGTACTGCATCTGCGGCGTACGGTGGCCGTGCTGGCGCGCAGGGCCCTCGGGAGGGCGCTGACCTCATGAGCGAGAACGAGAACGAGAACGTGACCCAGGGGAACGGCGCGGCGGGCTGGGGCTGGGAACCGGTCCCGCAGGGCGGCGAGTACGACTCGGACGCCACGGCCTTCGTGAAACTGCCGCAGGACATGCTGGACGCGCTCGGCACCGGGGAGCCGCTCGCGGCCCCCGGGCACGGCTACGTGCCGCCGCCGATGATCGTGCCGCTCGGCTCGGCCAGTACGGATCCGGCGGCCACCGGGACGTGGGCGATCCCGGTGCAGTGGCCGGAAGCCGGCGCGGGCTCGGCGCAGACCGATCCGACCGGTGCCGGTGGCGCCGGTGCCGGCGGTACGGGTCACGGCGCCGGTCAGGGCGCCGGTCAGGGCCTGGGGTCCGGGTCCGTGGGCGGGCCGATCCCGGCGTCGATCCCGATCCCGGCGTCGATCCCGATCCCGGCGTCGGTCGCGGCGGCGTTCGCCCAGGCGGAGCCCGAGCAGCCGGTGACCGAGCAGCCGGTGACCGATCCCAGTGCGACGGCGGAGTGGCGCTTCCCGGAGGCGGCGCACGAGCCCGAGCAGGCCGGTCCGGCGACCGGGCAGTGGGTCGTGCCCGACTACGACGCCCTGCCCGAGCAGTCGAACGACTACCGGCCGGGCGCTCTGGACGCCGACTGGAGCCAGGCCCCGGCGACGCTGCCGGGCGGCGCCCCGGCGCCGTGGGCGTACCTGACGCAGCAGCCGGCCGGGGACCCGAACACGGACAACGGCGCTGCCGCCGGCGCCGCCGGTGCCGCAGCCGGTGTGCTGCCCGGCACGGACGAGGCCGCGGCCGCTTCGGCGGCCGCCGCCGCGACCGCGCACGCCGCCGGGCGGCTGCTCGGCGGGCCCGGAGTGGGCGCCGCCGGACGTGGGCCGCGGGTGCTGGGCGGCCCCGGGGTGGGCACCGCCCTGCCCGAGGGCGAGCCGGTGCACCACGCCCCGCACGACATCGAGGCCGCGCACGGCCCGGCGGCGGAGCAGGCCGAGGGCGCCAGGACCGCGGACCACGCGGGCCACACGGAGCACCCGGAGCACACCGACCGCACGGAGCACGCCGAGCACGCCGAACACGCCGAGCACACCGTCCAGGGCGAGTACGCCGGGCATGTGGGTCACGCGGGGCACACGGGTCACACGGGGCACATGGTTCAGGGCGAGTACGCCGGGTACGCGGAGCAGGCCGGGTACGCCGAGCCGGCCGCAGCCCCGGCCGCCCCCGTCGCCGACCCGGAGCCGCATCCGGTGGCTTCCCCCGAGCTGGATCTCTTCGGCGGGGTGCGCGCCCAGGCGCCGGCCGCCGAGACCGCGCAGCCCGGCGGCGCCGGCGGCACCGACGGCCAGGGGTTCACCGCGTTCGGTCACGCGCCGGAGCCCGGGCCCGAGGCCGGGTACGAGGCCGCGCACGAGGCGGAGTCCGCCGCCGCGGAGGTCGACCCCGGTCACGGGGACGGGCCGGCCGCGCAGGAGCCCCCGGCCGACCGCACGCCGACCGAGGACGCCGCCGACAGCGAGGGCGCACTCCCGGACGAGGAGAGCGGCCGAGGTCTCCCGGTCGAGGTGGCGACGTACGAGGAAGAGGCGACCGCCGGGGCCGTCGCCCATCACGAGCACCCGTCGGCCTCCTACGTCCTGCGCGTCAACGGCGCCGACAGGCCCGTCACCGGTGCCTGGATCGGCGAATCCCTCCTGTACGTGCTGCGCGAGCGCCTCGGCCTCGCCGGCGCCAAGGACGGCTGCTCGCAGGGCGAATGCGGCGCCTGCGCCGTGCAGGTCGACGGCCGGCTCGTGGCCTCCTGCCTGGTACCGGCCGCGACGGCCGCCGGCAGCGAGGTCCGCACCGTCGAGGGGCTCGCGACGAACGGGGAACTCTCGGACGTCCAGCAGGCGTTGTGCAGGTCGGGCGGGGTGCAGTGCGGGTTCTGCATTCCCGGCATGGCCATGACCATCCACGACCTGCTGGAGGGCAATCACGCCCCCAGCGAGCTGGAGACCCGCCAAGCCCTGTGCGGCAACCTCTGCCGCTGCTCCGGCTACGCGGGGGTCGTCGACGCCGTGCGCGAGGTCGTCGCCGAGCGCGAGGCGGCGGCCGCGGAGCCGACCGCCCCGGGCCCGGGCGCTTCGGAGCCGCGCATCCCGCACCAGGCAGCGCCCGGCGAGGGCGGCATCCACCACGGAGGCACGGCGTGAGCGGGCAGGACGCGGCGACGGCGACGACAACGGTCAACCCCACGGTGACGGCCATGGCGGCCCCCGGCCCCGAGGCGACCGAGCCGCAGGAACCGCGCGGCATCGGAGCCTCCGTCCCGGCCGCGGACACCCGCGCCAAGACCGAGGGCACCTTCCCCTACGCCGCCGACCTGTGGGCCGAAGGCCTCCTGTGGGCCGCCGTGCTGCGCTCCCCGCACGCCCACGCCCGGATCCTCTCCATCGACACCACGGCCGCCGCCGAGATGCCCGGCGTCCGCGCCGTCGTCACCCACGCCGACGTGCCCGGCGCCACCACCCACGGCCGCCGCATCGCCGACCGGCCGGTCTTCGCGCACGACGTCGTACGCCACCACGGCGAGGCCATCGCCGCCGTCGCCGCCGACCACCCGGACACCGCCCGGCTCGCCGCCGCCGCGATCGCCGTCGAGTACGAGCTCCTCGACCCGGTCACCGACCCCGAGCAGTCCTTCGGCGCCCCCGCCCTGCACCCCGACGGCAACCTGATCCGGCACATCCCGCTGCGCTACGGCGACCCGGAGGCCACCGGCGAGGTCGTGGTCGAGGGCCTGTACCGGATCGGCCGCCAGGACCCCGCGCCCATCGGCGCCGAGGCCGGACTGGCCGTACCGCGCCCCGACGGCGGCGTGGAGCTCTACACCGCGTCCACCGACCCGCACACCGACCGCGACCTGGCCGCCGCCTGCTTCGGACTGGAGCCGGACCGGGTGCGCGTGGTGGTCACCGGCGTGCCCGGCGCGACGGCCGACCGCGAGGACGCCGCCTTCCAGCTCCCGCTCGGCCTGCTCGCGCTGCGTACGGGCTGCCCGGTCAAGCTGGCCGCCACCCGCGAGGAGTCCTTCCTCGGCCACACCCACCGGCACCCGACCCTGCTGCGCTACCGCCACCACGCGGACGCGGAGGGCCGCCTGGTCAAGGTCGAGGCACAGATCCTGATGGACGGAGGCGCGTACGCCGACGCGTCCTCGGAGTCCCTGGCGGCGGCGGTCGCGTTCGCGTGCGGCCCGTACGTCGTCCCGCACGCCTTCGTCGAGGGCTGGGCGGTACGCACCAACAACCCGCCGTCGGGCCACGTCCGGGGCGAGGGCGCCATGCAGGTGTGCGCCGCGTACGAGGGCCAGATGGACAAGCTCGCGGCCGCTCTCGGCATCGACGGCGCGGAACTGCGCATGCGCAACGTCCTGGCGACGGGCGACCTCCTCCCGACCGGCCAGACGGTCACCTGCCCGGCCCCGGTGGCGGAACTGCTCGGCGCGGTCCGCGACTTCGAGCTGCCCGCCCTCCCCAAGGACGCCCCGGAGGACGAGTGGCTGCTGCCGGGCGGCCCGGAGGGTGCGGGCGAGCCGGGCGCGGTACGGCGCGGCGTCGGCTACGGCGTCGGCATGGTCCACATGCTCGGCGCGGAGGGGACCGACGAGGTCTCCACCGCCACGGTGAAGGTGGTGGGCGGCGCGGCCACGGTCATCTGCGCGGCCGTCGACACCGGCCAGGGCTTCGCCACGTTGGCCCGCCAGATCGTCCAGGAGGTCCTGGGCGTCGACGAGGTCACCATGGCCCCGGTGGACACGGACCAGCCGCCGGCCGGTGCATCGGCGCACGGCCGCCACACGTGGGTGTCCGGCGGCGCGGTGGAGCGGGCGGCGAAGATGGTCCGCACCCAACTCCTCCAACCGATGGCCCACAAGCTGGGCATGTCCACGGAGCTCCTGCAGATCCAGGACGGTCGGATCACGTCGTACGACGGCGCGTTCTCGATGTCGGTCTCGGAGGCCATGGCGGGCAAGGAACTCTGGGCCACGGCCCAGTGCCGCCCCCACCCCACGGAACCCCTGGACGCGGATGGCCAGGGCGACGCCTTCGTGGGCCTCGCCTTCTGCGCGATCCGCGCGGTGGTGGACGTGGACATCGAACTGGGCTCGGTGCGGGTCGTGGAACTCGCGGTGGCCCAGGACGTCGGCCGCATCCTGAACCCCCGTCAGCTGGAGGCCCGGATCGAGGCGGGCGTCACCCAGGGCGTGGGCGCGGCCCTGACGGAGAACCTCCGCTCGGTCGCCGGCCTGATCCGCCACCCGGACCTGACGGGCTACGCCCTGCCGACGGCGCTGGACGCCCCGGCGGTCCGCATCGTCAAGCTGGTCGAAGAGCGCGACGTGGTGGCCCCGTTCGGCGCGAAGGCGGCGAGCGCGGTCCCGGTGGTGACGACCCCGGCGGCGATCGCCTCGGCGGTCCGCGCGGCCACGGGCCGCCCGGTGAACCGCCTGCCGATCAGGCCGTCCGCGGCGGTCGGTACGCCCAACTCGTGACCGTGTGCCCCGCATTGCACGTGCAACCCCGGACTTGGGCCTGTCGGTACCGGTCGCTAGAGTGATCGGTACCGGTGTGCGCGTACGCGCGGACACGGGTGCGAACGGGGACGGGGAGCGGCGCAGGCGCCACTCCTACGGGGAGACGGGGAGGCCAACGTGGCAGACGACAACGGGGCGAGCCAGGTAGCAGCGGCCCTCACGCTGGGGATCGCGGGCCCGATGGGCGCGATCGCGGGAGCGGCCTACACTGCTGCCGCCGCGGCGATGCGGGTCGAGTTCGACTCGCTGAGCGAGTACAAGCGCATGGTGGACAAGCTGCTGGACGACCTCACCGGCTCCGACGCGGACCACAGGAAGCTGGCGGACGACAAGCTGCCCGCGAGCAAGCTCGGTAGTGGCTTCGCGGAGGTCGACGCGCTGTTCAAGTCGTACGACACGGTCGTCACGGAGCTGCAGAAGCTCTCGAAGGGTCTGGCGGGGCAGATCGAGGCCCTGGGCATCGCGGTCCTGACGGCGGGCAAGGGCTACGGCGGCGTGGACGAGGAAACCAAGCAGCGCATGATGGCCATCGCCAATACGGCGCAGAAGGAGTACGTGGAGCAACGCGACCCGTGGGTGGAGGAACAGCGCCGCCTGAAGGCATCCAACCCGCCGCCGGCGACCGCGACTCCGACTCCGACCCCCAGCACGTCGGGAAGTGACTACTGATGGCAACGGATTTCGAAGGCTTCACGCATCAGCAGATGCGGGACATGAGCGCCTCGCTGGACCCGGCCTCGGTCCAGGCGCGGGCCGATCAGCTGAAGAAGGCTGCCAAGGACATCAAGGAGATCGGCGAGGCGCTCAAGAAGCACGTCGTGACCGGCTGGGAAGGCGAAGGAGCAGCCGCCTTCCAGGAGTGGGTGGGCCGCGCCGGCAATGCGACTCTGCGCCTCAGCGATTACAGCGCCAAGGGCGGCGACTGGATGGGCAAGGTCGTCCAGAACATGACCGAGGCCACGAAGATGACCGCGGTCGACGCGACCGCGACCAAGAACCTCGCAGCGGCCAAGGAGCACCACAACGACCCGGACGCGGCGGCGGTCCGCGCGGAGGCGCAGACGACGCTGGACGCGGACCGCCGCGAGGCCATCCGCCTGATGACCAACCTGGCGCAGTCGTACCAGGTGTCGTCAGACGAGATGAACAAGGCAGAGATCCCGACGTTCCCGCCGCCGCCGGCGGTGCTGTTGCCGAAGAAGAACGACGTCGCGATTGACATGGCCCGGGCTGGTAGCGGTTCGGGAACGGGGGGTAGCGCTGGAAGCCCCTCGTATGCATCGTCGGAACACGGAGGCCCGGCCGGTCCTTCGAACGAGCCGGGATGGGACGTGGGGCCCCGGCCGCAGCCCGACAACACTTTGCCGACGACGACTCTGCCTGCGCCGGTGACCCCTGACCGTGACGTAGACGTGGACCTCGACACGGTTGGTACGTTGCCTCCGAGTCAGACGCTGCCTCCGGTGACGACGACGCCTGGTAGCCCGCCGCCCACGGGGCCCGGCGCTCCTCCCCTGGGCCCCTTCGTGCCGCCGATCGCAGTCCCGCCGATCAGCGGGGTGAAGGGGCCGAGCCTCCCCGGCGTCTTCGGCCCAGGTGTCCCCGTCTCGGGCACGACTGGTCCGCTCGGCAAGGGCGGCATGCCGCCAGGCATGCTTCCGCGTGACAGCGGAATCATGGGGGGCCGCCCGGTGACGTCCACCGGTCCCAGCTCCGGGATCCCGCGAGGCACGGTCATCGGCGAAGGCGCCCAGACGGGCCGCCCCATGGGTGGCGGAGGTATGGGCCACGGTGGCGGTGGCGCCCATGGCATCCAGGGAGGCCTCCCTGCCGGACGCCGACTGGCCTCGGAGCCGGGTGGTGTCGTCGGAGGGCGTCAGAGCGGAGCGATCGGTCGTCCGGTCTCGGGTGGTCAGCCGTTCACCCAGGGCGGTTCGGGTCTCGTGCGCAATGGCTCTGGTGGCGGCGCGGGCATGGGTGCCATGGGCCACGCCGGCGCAGGCGCGCAGACCCCGGGTAAGCGACGGAACGACCAGGGTGGCGAACGTCCTGACTACCTGGCCGAGGACGAAGAGACCTGGCAGGGCAGCCGTCGCGTTGTTCCGCCTGTGATCGACTAAGTAGAACGGACGTTGCACGGGATGCGCATGCGTAAGGCGACCTCGGCCCTGGTAGGCCTTCTGCTGGCCGGGGTCGCCGCGACCCCGGCTCATGCGGAGAGCGTTCGATCTCAGCAATGGCATCTCGACGCCATGAAGGCTGACGACATCTGGAAGGTCAGCACGGGCAAGGGCGTGACAGTCGCGATCATCGACACCGGTGTGGCCAAAATTCCGGAACTGGATGGCCAGGTCCTCCCGGGAAAGGATTTCGCTACGACGTACGACGGTGATGAGCGTTCGGACTACGACACTCACGGCACGACTATGGCTGCGCTGATCGCGGGTACGGGAAAGCATCCCAGTGGGGATGGTTCGTTTGGTTTGGCGCACGGCGCCAAAATTCTCCCCATCCGTGTTCCGAACGAAGAGAGCCGACGAACCCCATCCTGGGTGGCTGCCATTCGATACGCGGCAGACACAGACGCCAAGATCATCAATATCTCTCTGGGGTTGGACGGTACACCCGAAGATGACCAAGCGCGTCGGGAAGCGGTGAAGTACGCGCTCTCGAAGGGAAAGTTGATCTTTGCGGGAGCCGGCAACAACGGTGACACGCTCAACCAGGTCCTCTATCCGGCTGCGACTCCCGGAGTGGTGGGCGTCGGAGCGACCGGCGTCAATGGCGAGGCGACCAAGGAGTCGCAGCACGGACCGCAAATCGACATCTCGGCTCCGGGCTTCGATATGGTCACGGCTTGTGCGGGCAAGACGGGGCTGTGCAAGACCCACGGCACGAGTGACGCATCGGCTATCGCCTCCGCTTCCGCTGCCCTCATCTGGTCCGCCCATCCTGACTGGACCAACAACCAGGTTCTGCGGGTCCTCCTGAACACCGCCGGCAAGCCCAGTGATGGCGTCGAGCGCAATGACTACATCGGCTATGGCATCGTCCGCCCCCGCATCGCGCTTACCAATCCCGGTGACCCCGGCCCCGCCGACGTCTATCCGCTGCCCGATCTCGCGGCGGCCGCGCAAGGGGCCGGTAAGCCCTCCGCGTCCGCCGATGGCAAGGCTCCCGACGCCGCCGCGTCCAAGCCTGCCGCGCAGGCCGAGGAGAAGAAGAGCGGCAGTGTGCTTCCCTGGATCGCCCTTGGTCTGGGAGCCTGCGTGCTGATCGGTGGAGCCGTGACTGTGGTCGTCGTACGACGTAACCGCTGAACCGGGGCCGATCCGACCGGACCCGCACCCTGCCTTCTGGAGTTCACGCGATGCCGTTCGACGAGGAATGGTCGGCGGCTCGCGCCACGGCCGCCGCCGGTGTCACCATGCGCCTCGATCAAGTGCCCACCGATCCCGGCGGCGGCGGCGGTGGCAGTGGCGGTGGCGGTGACCTCGAGCTCAATCAGGACCACATCGGCGCGATCGGCTCCGAGGCGTACAAGCTGCACACGCGTCTGCAGACCGACGGCAAGCACGCCGCCACCGCCACCGCCGAGGCGGCCGGGGGCCTCACCAAGGAGGGCTTCGCGAGCGGGGCGGCGCTGCTCGAGGTCAACAGTGTCTGGGAGAGCCAGGTGAAGACCCTCGTGGCCGCCTGCGCCAACATCTCCAACGGGTTGAACTACTCGCTCGCCTCCCACGCCAAGGACGAGCAGCAGCTCCAGGCGGACTTCACCGCATCCGCCATAGACGAATACCTCAAGTAGGCGCCTTCATGTTGACGTACGAGAACGTGATGAACGCGCCCTTGGGCAAGCTCCAGACGGCCGTCACCGACTGGACGGCGATGGCCGGCAAGCTGGACGAGATGGCCGAGGCCGCTCGTAACGGCATGAAGGCGAAGTCCGACAAGGCCGAGTGGAGCGGGGTCACCGCAGGGGTGGCGCGCGGGTTCGTCGACAAGACGGCCAAGGAGTTCGAGGACGCGGCCAAGGCCGCCAAGGGCATGTACCAGGTCCTCGCCGACGCGCACGCGACGTTCAAGGCCGCTCAGGACGAGCTGAAGAAGCTCGCCGCGGAAGCCCCGGCGGCAGGCTTTCGGGTCGATGCCGACGGGCGGGTCACCGCCATCCCGTTGCCCACCGAGGGTGAGCGGAACGCGGCCCGCCACGACCCCGACTACCAGCAGACCCTGAACGCGGCCCGCAACGCGTGGCAGACCAGGATCAACCGGGCGGTCGAGGACGCCCAGGACGCCGACGACTCGCTGGTCCGGGTCCTGCGGGCGAACACCGCCGACGAACACGACTTCAGCGGACCGAAGTTCACCACCCTCGATGCCGAACAGGTGGCCCGCGCGGCCGATCTGATGAAGAAGGTCACCGGTGAGGGCGGCACGGCCCGCAACGTCGAGGCGTTGCGCGAGCTGGAGGAACTGCTCGACGACAACCGCACGGACCCCGAGTTCTCCACGGGCTTCTACCGGACGATCGGCGCCGAGGGCACGCTGGAGATGTACTCCACGATGTCCCTCGACGCGACGGGCCTGGGGCCGGCCGGCAAGGACCGTGCGCTGATGGTCGCGAACATCCAGAGCGACATGGGCGCGATGCTCGGGCTCGCGACGCACAAGGACGTCCCGAACCACCTCGACGCCGCCTGGACGACCCAGCTGATGAAGGCGGGCCGCAAGGAGATGGCCGTCTACGGCGGCGTGCAGCAGATCTACGGCTACCAGGCCCTGGGCGCGCTGCTGCGCGAGGGGACGTACGACACGGAGTTCCTCACCTCGGTCGGCCGCGACATGGTCGCCATGGACCGCAAGGACCCGAGGGCCTGGGAGTTCCACACCCCGTACGGGCTGGAGTCGGTCCTCAGCCAGGGCCAGGACGGGCGCGGCTTCTACCCGCTGACCGGTCTGATGGAGGCGCTGGGCAACAACCCGGACGCCGCGACGGCCTTCTTCAACGAGCCGGTCCGCGAGGACAGCAACAAGGACGGCATCGTCACGAAGGACGACAAGCCGGTCTCGGGGCAGCACGGCAAGGACCAGGGCATGGTCGACTACATGCTCGACAAGAAGCCGTACATGGACAGCTTCGACATCTCGCGGACCGGCGACCTGCACCCGGCCCAGCAGGCGGTCGGTGACGCCCTGATGGCGGCGGTCTCGCACCGCGCCCCGGGTGACGAGGACTCCCCGCCGGTCCCGCATACGAAGGAGATGGCGGCGGTCATGGAGCGGGTCGTCGAGAAGATCGGCGACAAGCCCGAGCTGGTCGACGCGGACCCGAAGGACCCGGACGGCCCGCTGAACGGCCTCTCCGGGCACTTCGGCCAGATGGCGGCCGAGTACATGCCGGACATCCAGGCCGCGGCGGAGAACAACAGCGGGTTGATCAAGGCGAACGGCGTGATGGCCGAGTTCGACAAGTCCGAAATGGCAGGATTCCTGGGGGCGGTCGCGCAGGATCCGGACGCGTACGGGGCGATCACCAATTCCCAGCGGGCCTTCACGACCACACTCATCAACGATGTCATCGCCCACCGCGCGGAGTACGACGACCTGGACGCGGCGATCCACGGTGCCGTCCACCCCGGCGGTCAGATAGCGGGCATCCTCTCCGAGGCCAGGGTCGAAGGCGTGTACGCCGAGAACGGCCACAAGCAGGAGGAGTACGTCAAGGGCGTCGAGGACAACGCGAAGTGGATCAACCGGGCCATCAGTGCGGCCGGTGGCAAGTATCTGGAGATGGTCCCCTTGGCCGGGGACGTCGTGGAGTGGCTCCAGGAGGACATCACCGAGAGCGTGGTCGAGGGCGCGAAGAAGGACATCGTGGAGAAGACCGCCGACAGCGACCAGGCGGCGGCGAGCGCCTACGTCGATGCGGAGCAGGCGGCCGGGGCGTCGGCCGCGGCGTCCGTGCGCAAGGCCGCGGAGGGATCCGGCATGAGCGAGCGCACCATCGGTGCACTGGCGGGCGTCGCGGCCACCGAGACGACGAACGGGTACGGTGCCGGTCGAGATCTGGTCGATTCCTCGAAGGGAAGCTCCTGAATGCCCCGCGCCGCCCGTAGCCGCACCGCGCTGGTGCTCACGGCCACCCTCGCGGTGGCGGTCACGCTGCTCTCCGGCTGCGCGGAGGAGAAGAAGCCGTCGGCCGCCTCGAAGGTACGGCCCGAGACGTGCTTCGGGGTCTTCACGCCGGACGAGCTGGCGCCCCTGCTGGGCACGGGGGACGAGGTCACGGTCGACTCCCCCTTCGACGTCGAACTGAACGCGCAACGCCGTGGCGTGACCTGCAACATTTACGTCGACGGCAAGAGCGGAGTGCTCGCCGACGCGACCTGGCAGCCTCTCGGGCGAGGCTTCCCGCCGCTGCCCGACACGGCGAACGCCGAATCGATCCCCGCCGTGGAGAACGGCAAGGTGTGGAACGCGGGGGCCGTCGCCGGGATCACCTGCAAGAGGGCCGAGGACTCCTTCGAGATGGCCCTGGGACTGTCCGGGACCGTCGACGGCAAGCCCGACGAGACGCGCCGGCTGCTCGCCGAGCTGATGAAGAAGTACGTCGACCGGGCGAAGCAGCAGAACCGGTGTACCGGCTAGCCCCGGAAAGGCGAAGGCCGCCCAGGGGTGCGCCTGCCCCTGGGCGGCCCGCCGCGAAGCCGTGGCGGGAATTGAACCCGCGTGCCTCGCTTTGCAGGCGAGTCCCTCAACCACTCGGGCACACGGCTGTGTGGTGGTGACGTGCACGACGCTACGGGGGCCCGCGGGGCCGGGGAAGGGATGCGCCGCCCGTGCAACGCGACTGCCATGCCGCGTTCACAGTCCGGCGGACCTAGGTCTGCGGGACGAGAGCGGGATCCGTCGAATTGACAGGGTCACTACGAGGCTACGCACCTTACTCTGAAGCGATGAGTGCCCTTGAACGCCGCGTGCCCGAGACGACCGCACCGACCCCGCCCCCGCCCCCGGGCGGGGTTCTCGGGCCCGCGTACCGGACGCTCAGCATCGGGATCATCTCCGTCGTCTTCCTCATCGCCTTCGAGGCCACCGCCGTCGGCACGGCCATGCCCGTCGCCGCCCGCGAACTGGACGGGATCGGGCTCTACGCCTTCGCCTTCTCCGCCTACTTCACCACCAGCCTCTTCGGCATGGTCCTGGCCGGCCAGTGGGCCGACCGGCAGGGGCCGCTGCGGCCGCTGACCGTCGGGATCGCGGCCTTCGCCTCCGGGCTGGTGATCGCCGGGACCGCCGGGGTCATGTGGGTGTTCGTACTCGGCCGGGCCGTGCAGGGCTTCGGTGGCGGGCTGGTCATCGTCGCCCTCTACGTCGTCGTCAGCCGGGCCTACGAGGAGCGGCTGCGCCCCGCGATCATGGCGGCCTTCGCCGCGAGCTGGGTGGTCCCCTCGATCGTCGGGCCGCTGGCCTCCGGAACGGTCACCGAGCACCTCGGCTGGCGGTGGGTCTTCCTCGGGATACCGGCGCTCGTGGTCGTCCCCCTGGTGGTGGCGCTGCCCGCGATACGGCGGACCGCGTCCGGGCCCGTCGACCCCGACGCCCCGCCCATGGCCTTCGACCGGCGGCGGATCCGGCTGGCCTTCGGCATCTCGGTGGGGGCGGGGCTGCTCCAGTACGCCGCCCAGGACCTGCGGTGGCTGTCGCTCGTGCCGGGCATCGTGGGCGCCGCCCTGCTCGTGCCCGCCGTGCTGGGGCTGCTGCCGCGCGGGACCTACCGGGCGCGGCGCGGGCTGCCGTCCGTGGTGCTGCTGCGCGGGGTGGCCGCCGGGTCGTTCATCGCGGCGGAGAGCTTCGTCCCGCTGATGCTGGTCACCCAGCGGGGGCTCAGCCCGACGATGGCCGGGTTCTCGCTCGCGCTCGGCGGGCTCACCTGGGCGGGCGGCTCGTGGGTGCAGTCCCAGGGCCGGACGGCGCCGTACCGCAAGCAGCTGATGGTGGGCGGGATGGTGATGGTGGCGCTGGCCATCGCCGCGGCGCCCGCCGTGCTGATCGAATCCGTGCCGGTGTGGACGCTCGCCGTGGCCTGGGCGGTCGGCTGCCTGGGCATGGGCCTGGTGATCGGCTCCACCAGCGTGCTGCTGCTCCAGCTGTCGGCGCCGGAGGAGGCCGGGGCCAATTCCGCCTCGCTGCAGATCTCGGACGCGCTGGCGAACGTGGTGCTGCTGGCCGGCGGGGGCGCCGCGTTCGCCGCGCTCGGGGGTGGCGCGGTGGGCGCCGCCCACACCGTCGGTGCCGCCGGCGCGTCGGCTTCGCACCCGGCCGCGTTCGCCGTGGTGTTCCTGCCGATGGCGGCCGTCGCGCTGGTGGGGGCCTGGGTCGCGACCCGGCTGGAGCCCGCGAAGGCCTGAGCGCCCGAAATCCGGATGTGTCGCGGGCAGCCGCGGAACTACCGTTCCGGGCATGAACGAGCTGATCATCCAGTTGTCCGACGCGGAGCGGGCGGAGTGCGCCGACCTGGCCGACGCCACCGGCCGCACGCCCGAGGAGCTGGCGCTCGACGCCGTACGGGCGCTGCTGCGGGCCGAACGGGACCGGGTCGGCGTCGAGGCGCGGCGGCTCGCGCTGCGGCACGCGCCCCTGCTGAAGCGGCTCGGCGCATGAGCGCCGACACGGCCCCGGCCCCGGCCCCGGCCACAGCCTCGGCCCCGGTGCGCCACCTCACGCTCGCCGAGGTCCTCGACCTGGCCCGGCACGCCTGCCTGGCCCAGGACCAGCCGGTCGAGCTGCGCGCCCCCGGGCTGCTGGAGTCGGCCGTGCACCGGCCGCGGGCTCGCATGTTCGGCGTTCCGGCCTACGAGGACCCGTACGAGCACGCCGCCGCGCTGCTCCACGCCCTCGCGACGAACCACCCTCTGGTCGACGGGAACAAGCGCACCGCCTGGCTCGCCGCGGCGACGTTCCTCGCCGTGAACGGCGTCGACCTGGGCGACGCCGACCAGGAGACCGCGTACGGACTGGTGATCGACGTGGCCGCCGGACACGAGAGCGATGTCGCGCGGATCGCCCACCGACTGCGGTCGCTGACCGAAGCGATGTGACGCTCGCCGCACCCGCCGAGGTCACGGGCCTGTCCCTCCGCGAGGGGCGGGCCCGGGCCGGTAGGGTGGCCCGGTTGTCCTACGTACGACTGCCTGCCACCCGTACCAGATACGCCGAGAGCACGAACCGGAGACCGTGACTACTACCGCCTCCCACCATCTCTCACCCGCCTTCCCCGGCCGTGCCCCCTGGGGTACCGCCAACAAGCTGCGTGCCTGGCAGCAGGGGGCGCTCGACCGCTACATCCAGAACCAGCCGCGGGACTTCCTCGCGGTCGCCACGCCCGGCGCCGGCAAGACCACCTTCGCGCTGACCCTCGCCTCCTGGCTGCTGCACCACCACGTGGTCCAGCAGGTGACCGTCGTCGCGCCGACCGAGCACCTGAAGAAGCAGTGGGCGGAAGCCGCCGCGCGGATAGGTATCCGGCTCGACCCCGAGTACTCCGCCGGACCGCTCAGCAAGGACTACCACGGCGTCGCCGTCACCTATGCCGGTGTCGGCGTGCGGCCGATGCTGCACCGCAACCGCTGCGAGCAGCGCAAGACCCTCGTGATCCTCGACGAGATCCACCACGCCGGTGACTCGAAGTCCTGGGGCGAGGCCTGCCTGGAGGCCTTCGACCCGGCGACCCGCCGCCTGGCCCTGACCGGAACGCCCTTCCGGTCCGACACGAACCCGATCCCCTTCGTCACGTACGAGGAGGGGAACGACGGGATCCGGCGGTCCTCCGCCGACTACACCTACGGCTACGGCAACGCGCTCGGCGACGGCGTCGTCCGGCCGGTCATCTTCCTCTCCTACAGCGGCAACATGCGCTGGCGGACCAAGGCGGGCGACGAGATCGCCGCCCGGCTCGGCGAGCCGATGACCAAGGACGCCATCTCCCAGGCCTGGCGCACCGCGCTGGACCCGCGCGGCGACTGGATGCCGAACGTGCTGCGCGCCGCCGACCAGCGGCTGACGGAGGTCAGGAAGGGCATCCCGGACGCCGGTGGCCTCGTGATCGCCTCCGACCAGGAATCGGCGCGCGCCTACGCCAAGCTGCTCCGGGAGATCACCGGCAGCAAGGCGACCGTGGTGCTCTCCGACGAAACCGCCGCATCCAAGCGGATCGACGAGTTCAGCGAGGACGGCAGCCGCTGGATGGTCGCGGTGCGGATGGTGTCCGAGGGCGTCGACGTACCGCGCCTCGCGGTGGGCGTCTACGCCACCACCATCTCGACGCCGCTGTTCTTCGCGCAGGCCGTCGGGCGTTTCGTGCGTTCGCGCCGGCGCGGCGAGACCGCGTCCGTGTTCCTTCCGACCATTCCTTATCTCCTCGGCTTCGCCAACGAGATGGAGGTCGAACGCGACCACGTCCTCGACAAGCCGAAGAAGCAGGGCGAGGAGGATCCGTACGCCGAGTCCGAGAAGGAGATGGACGAGGCGAACAAGCAGGAGGACGAGGACACCGGCGAAGAAGAGCAGATGTCCTTCGAGGCGCTGGAGTCCGACGCGGTCTTCGACCGGGTCCTCTACGACGGCGCCGAATTCGGCATGCAGGCGCACCCGGGCAGCGAGGAGGAGCAGGACTACCTCGGCATCCCCGGGCTGCTGGAGCCGGACCAGGTGCAGATGCTGCTGCAGAAGCGGCAGTCGCGGCAGATCGCGCACAGCCGGCGCAAGCCGGACGCCGAGGCGGACCTGCTGGAGCTGCCGGCCGACCGGCGGCCCGTGGTCTCGCACAAGGAGCTGCTGGAGCTGCGCAAGTCGCTGAACACGATGGTGGGCGCCTACGTCCACCAGAGCGGTAAGCCGCACGGGGTGATCCACACGGAGCTGCGCCGGGTGTGCGGCGGTCCGCCGAGCGCGGAGGCGACCGCGGGGCAGCTGCGCGAGCGGATCAAGAAGGTGCAGGAGTGGGCCACCCGGATGCGGTGAGGCCGTAGGTGGTGGGGGACGGGGTCCGTGCGGAGGTTCGCACGGACCCCGTCCGCCGTTACGCGGTGGGGCGGCGACGGCGGCCGTTGCCGGCGACCAGGGCCGCGCCCATGGCGAGCGCCACGCCGGCGCCGCCGAGGGCCCAGCTGGTGGCGGCGTCGGAGCCGGTCTCGGCCAGCTGCCCGCCGGTGGTGGGCGCCGTGCTGGTGCCGGTGCCGGTGCCGTTTCCGGTGCCCGCCCCGTTTCCGGTGCCGTTCCCGTCGACGATCGGCGTGGTGGTGCCGCCGTCGGGCTTCGGCTGGTTGCCGGTGCTCGCCGCCGGGTTGATCGAGGTGTGGGCGAAGGCCACGTCGGAGGTGATCCGGTCGACGCCGTGGTCGTCGGCGAGCAGGACGGCGACGATCTTGCCGATCGGGGCGTCCATGCCGAACTTGGCCCGCAGCTGGATGTCGAACGTGGCGTTCGCACCGACGGCCCGGTCGAGGATCGTGCCGGCGAGCTGACCGGACGGGTCCTTCTCGGCGGCGACCCAGCGCCCGCCTTCCCAGATCTCCAGGTCGAGGTGCTTGCCCCGGAGGGTGTTGACCGCGTTGTCGAAGATGAGCGTGAAGCCGTACTCGTCGATCTTCTTCTTGCCGGAGTTGTCGACGTGCAGGGCGAACGGCTGCCAGTCGCCGCCGGCCGTGAAGCCGCCCGCCGGCAGACCCTCCACCGAGACCTTCGGGCCGTCGTTCTCCTCCTGCACGGGGCCGGTGACCTTGGACTCGTACCGGACACGGTCCCCGGAGCCGCCCTCGGAGGTGGTGGACAGGGAGAAGCGGGAGGGCGGGGTGTCCTTGCCGAACTTCATCCGAAGCTTGAGGTCGAAGACCTCGTTCTTTTCGACATCGACGTCGGCGAGAGAGAAGGAGTACACCTCCTCGGATCCGTACGCCTCGACCGCGTGCCAGCCCCAGGTGCCCTTGGAGTCGGGCGCGTAGACCTCCGCCTGGATGTCGCCCGACTCCCAGGCGAAGGTGTCGAGCGTCCACAGGACCAGTTCGAGCGAGTGGTCGTCGACCGCCGGGCGGCCCGAGTTGTCCACGTGCAGGGAGAACTGGCTCCAGCCGCCACCCGCCTTGAAGGCGGTGGGGAGCCCGTCCAGGGTCAGCTTCGGGCCTGCCGCGGCGACCTGCTCCGCGGCCTTCTTCTGCTCCTTCTTCCCGCTCTTCTGCTCGGCCCCGGCACCCGCGGCCGGCTGCTGCTCGGCACTCGGGGCCTGCGGCTGCTGGGCGGAGCCGGGCTTCGGGGCCTCGGGCGCCGGCGTCTCGGCGGTCCCACCGGTCGCCGGCGCCGTGTCGTCCTTCGGAGCCGCGTCCGGCGTCGAGACCGCCGGGTTCGCGACCTCGTCGGCCATCGCGGGCGTGGCCATCAGGACCGTCGGACCCACCACCGCGGCGGCGGCCACGACGGCAATGCGCTTGAGCTTCATGTGGTGCTTCCCCCTCATGCCGGCTCCGGGTACGCGTGGGCGCATCCCCCCTGGAGCCGATCACAGTCGTTTTGAACATGCTCAGAGTAATGGGGTGGTAAAGGCGCCCTGTGGCAAATGAGGTCACGAATTGACACCGAGGTCGATCAGTAAACGGCACAAACGGGTATCGCGCGCCCGGATTCTGGACGAGCCCTTCCGCTGAGCGGACCTGCTCGCTACTGTCCCCGCATCAAACGCACCGTGGCAGCGCCGCCGCGGGAGCGCAGCCGGTGCTATGGCCGCTACCGGCGGCCTCTCCGTGCGTCGCCGCGGGACCGGCGACGTGCCACCTCGGGAGTCACCGCCGCTCACCGAAAGAGGGCGAGGCGTCGTGACCGCGGAAACCTCCCAGACTCTCGACAGAGGGCTCAGAGTCCTCAAACTGCTCGCCGACACCGACCACGGTCTGACCGTCACCGAGCTCTCCAACCGCCTCGGTGTGAACCGCACCGTGGTCTACAGGCTCCTCGCGACCCTCGAACAGCACGCCCTGGTCCGCCGTGACCTCGGCGGCCGGGCCCGGGTCGGGCTCGGAGTGCTGCGACTGGGCCGACAGGTCCACCCGCTCGTACGCGAGGCCGCCCTGCCCGCGCTGCGGTCCCTCGCCGAGGACATAGGTGCCACCGCGCACCTGACCCTCGTCGACGGCACCGAGGCGCTCGCCGTCGCCGTCGTGGAGCCGACCTGGACGGACTACCACGTGGCCTACCGGGCCGGCTTCCGCCACCCGCTGGACCGCGGGGCCGCCGGGCGGGCCATCCTGGCGGCCCGTCAGGGCTCCTTGATCGAGCCGGGGTACACGCTGACCCACGGCGAGCTGGAAGCGGGCGCCAGTGGCGCCGCAGCGCCGCTCGTGGGGATCACCGGGCTGGAAGGCAGCGTCGGAGTGGTCATGCTGGCGGACGCGGTGCCGGAGCGGGTCGGGCCGCGGGTGGTCGACGCGGCTCGGGAAGTCGCCGACGCCCTTCGCTAGGCCGCGGGCTCGGCGGATCCGTGCCGGGTGGCGGTTCGCTGCCGGGTGCGGCGCCGTCGCCGGGGGCGCCGCACCCGGACCCCCGCGCCTCAAACGCCGGCGGGGCTGAAAGAGCGCGTCAAACGCAGGCGGGGGCGGGTGGGGCGGCGGGCCGGCTGTGCCGGCGGGTCGGTGCGGAGGTGGGTCCGGATAGATTGGGCGGGTGCTCTCTCGCCTCACACGTCTGCCGCGTCCCGCCGCCCTGGCCGTCTGCGCCGTGCCCGTGCTCGGGCTGTTCGCCGCCGCGGCCTTCGCGCCGCTGCCCTTCGTGGTCGCCATCCCCGGGCTCACGGCCGACGTCCTGGGCTCCGACCAGGGCAAGCCGGTCATCACCGTGACCGGTGCCCCCGTCCGGGACACCAAGGGCGAGCTGCGGATGACCACCATCCGGGCCACCGGACCGTCCTCGACGATGAAGCTGCACGAGCTCATCGGCCACTGGTTCAAGACCGATCAGGCGGTCATGCCCAGGGAGGCCGTCTACTCCTCGGGCGGAAGCGACGAGGAGATCGAGAAGCACAACCTGGACGAGATGACCAAGTCGCAGTCGGCCGCCACCGACGCGGCCCTGGGCTTTCTCCACAAGGATCCCAAGGACGTGAAGGTCGAGCTCAATCTCGCCGACGTCGGCGGCCCGAGCGCCGGGCTCCTCTTCTCCCTCGGCATCGTCGACAAGCTCGACGGTGACGGCAGCGGCGGCGATCTCACCGGCGGTCGCAGCGTCGCCGGTACGGGCACCATCACCGCCGACGGCACGGTCGGCGCGGTCGGCGGGGTGGCCCTGAAGACCCAGGCGGCGCGGCGCGACGGGGCGAGCGTGTTCCTCGTACCGAAGGCCGAGTGCGCGGACGCCCTGTCGGAACTCCCCGAGGGGCTGCGGCTCGTCCCCGTCACCTCGCTGACGGATGCGGTGAACTCGCTTCGCGCGCTGAACCGGGGAGAGCCGGCTCCGTCCTGCTGATCTCCGGCCCACCGGCCGGCCCGCCGTCCGGTCCCTCGTCCAGTCCCCGCCAGGCCGGGAAGACCATCGGGGCGAGCGTCGTCAGCAGGTAGGTGCCGCCGAACAGCAGCAGCGCCGTCGTGACCCCGAACCCGTCGACCAGCAGACCCGCGGCGAGTCCGCCCATCGGCATCGTGAGCTCACAGCCCGCCGTGGCCACGCCCGAGACGCGACTGCGCAGCGCCTCCGGCACCTGCTCGTACATGACGGTGGTCAGGATCGGGTTGAGCATGCCCGCTCCCAGGCCGGCCAGGGCCATCGTCACCGCGAGCGGCAGGGTCGTGTCGGTGAGGGCGGCCACCACGTACCGGGTCGCCCCGGACAGCAGGAACGCCGCCGTGAACACCGCGCGACGCGGGAAACGCTCGCCCCACATCCCGTAGAACAGGGCGCCGAGCAGCGCGAAGCCGCCGAAGAGGGAGATCATCAGGCCGATCGCGGTGGCGCCGCCGAGGGCCTCCCGGCCGTGTACCGGCAGCAGGACCGAGGACCAGCCCTGGTCCAGCCCGTTGGTCATCATGACCATCACCGTGACGCCCAGCAGCAGCCGGGTACGGGTCATGAAGGCCCAGCCCTCGGCGAGTTCGGCGCGGTACGCCCCGAAGGACACCTTCCCGGTGGTGCGTTGCGGTTCGGCGGCCGGCACCCCGCGCAGCAGGGCGGTGACCAGCAGCGCCGACGCCCCGAAGGTGGCCGCGTCGAGCAGCAGTACGGTCTCGGCGCCGAACGCCGCGATCAGCAGGCCGGCCACCGCCGCCCCGATCATCCGGGCGCCGCGCGAGACCGCGTCGTAGAGGCCGGCGGCACGGGTGATGGTGGTGCCGGCGTGCTCGGCGAGATTCGGCAGGAGTACGGCGCGGGCGGTCAGGCCGGGGGTGTGCACGAGGCCGCCGACGGCCATCAGCGCGCACAGCATCCAGAACTCCAGCACGCCCGCGTGGTGCAGCAGCGGGATCGCGCCGACCGACAGGCCGCTGATCAGGTCGGAGGCCACGGAGACCCGGCGGCGGCCGATCCGGTCGATGACCGGTCCGCCGACCAGGGCGGCCACGATGACGGGCAGGGTGGCGCAGAAGGCCACGACCCCGGCCCGGCCGGCGCTGCCCGTGGTCTGGAGCACGAACCACGGAACGCCGATGAGGGTGAGCGAACTTCCGGCTATGGAAATGGTGTTGGCGGCCAGTACGCCGGCCAGCGGGCGCTTGTCCGTACGGCGCTCCGCGCGCCGCGGTCCATCGGTTAAGGCGTGCACAGCGGGACTCCTGGAGGGTGGGGGAGGGGCGGTGGGTGCGGCGGAGCCGCTACTCGGGGGCGCCGAGCGGGAAGACGTGCGTGTGGAGGCGGACCGTCTGCGTGTCCTGCGCCTCGGGCAGACCGCGGTAGCTGTCGATCAGGTCATGCATCTTGTGCAGCAGTTCCTCGCTCTGCCCGGCGGTCAGGCGCAGGGTGAAGTTGCTGAGGTCGGAGCCGCTGCGCCACTGCGGGGACCAGGTGTGTGCGCCCTGGAGCCAGGCACCGAGTTCCTGTGCGTGGGTCGCGGCGATCTCCCGCAGGAAGACGTCCATCGCGCCGCGCGTGGCCGGGTCGGCGTCGTGCATCAGCGACTCGTCGAGGCTGGTGCCCTCGTGGGCGGCCTGCCACCAGCGCTCGCGGCCCTTGCCGTGCCCGGGCGCGTCCTCGACGAAGCCGTGGGCGGCGAGCTGGCGCAGGTGGTAGCTGGTGGAACCGCTGGACTCGCCGAAGCGCTCGGCGAGTTGGGACGCGGTCGCCGGTCCTTCGTGGCGCAGGGCGGTCAGCATCCGCATGCGCAGGGGATGGGCGAGGCCGCGCAGGGAGCGGGCGTCGAGCGCGCGGACCTGGGGCTCCGCCACTGGGGCCGGTTCCACCGGCCGGGGGTTCTCGGGCATGGCACGACGATAGAGTTGCAAAGACTTCTATGCAAGCATTTCTTTGCAACTCGTCGTCCGGATGCTGTCCGGATGCTGTCGCCCTCGGCTCAGGCCCGGGTGTCGTCCCCCGCGGCCTGCTCCACCAGCGGGATGATCCGCAGCGGTACGGGGTTCTCCATCACGATCGCCGTCGAGGCCCGCACGATCCCCTCGAAGCCGACGACGCGGTCGATCACCCGCTGGAGGTCGGCGTTGGACCGGGCCACCAGCCGGCACAGCATGTCCCCGTGCCCGGTGGTGGTGTGCAGCTCCAGCACTTCCGGCACCCCGTCCAGGTGGGCCCGTACGTCCGCCCCCTGCCCCTGCTTGATCTCCAGCGTCGCGAACGCCGTCACCGGATACCCGAGCGCCGTCGGGTCGACCTGCGGGCCGAACCCTCGGACGACCCCGGTCGACTGGAGCCGGTCCAGGCGTGCCTGCACGGTCCCGCGGGCCACCCCGAGCCGCCGCGAGGCCTCCAGGACCCCGATCCTCGGCTCCCGGGCGAGCAGGACGATGAGCCGGCCGTCGAGTTCGTCGATGCCCATGGATGCCTCCGGGTGCCCACGCGTGCTCGCGGGTGGTCATAGTGCACAGATGTTTCACACAGCCTGCGGTCATCCTGGGCAGTTTGTACAGCCAAATAGGAAACTATTGCGCAGCTTGTGGATCGGCGGGACGCTGCGTCGCATGACTGAGTCTCTGGCGAACCTCGAAACCACCCCGCACACCGCGCGTGAGGCAGACCCCTTCCCGGTGAAGGGTATGGACGCTGTCGTCTTCGCCGTCGGCAATGCCAAGCAGGCCGCGCACTACTACTCGACCGCCTTCGGCATGAAGCTCGTGGCCTACTCCGGACCGGAGACCGGCTCCCGCGAGACCGCGAGCTACGTACTGACCAACGGCTCCGCCCGCTTCGTGCTGACCTCGGTCATCAAGGCGACGACCGACCACGGCCGCTTCCTCGCCGAGCACGTCACCGAGCACGGCGACGGCGTCATCGACCTCGCCATCGAGGTCCCGGACGCCCGCGCGGCCTACGCCTACGCCGTCGAGCAGGGCGCCCGCGGACTGGAGGAGCCGCACGAGGTCAAGGACGAGCACGGCACGGTCGTGCTCGCCGCGATCGCGACCTACGGCCAGACCCGCCACACGCTCGTCGAGCGCGGTGACTACACCGGCCCGTACCTGCCGGGCTACGTGGCCGCCGAGCCGATGGTCGCCGCCCCGGCCAAGCGCACCTTCCAGGCCATCGACCACTGCGTGGGCAACGTCGAGCTCGGCCGGATGAACGAGTGGGTCGCGTTCTACAACAAGGTCATGGGCTTCACGAACATGAAGGAGTTCGTGGGCGACGACATCGCGACCGAGTACTCGGCGCTGATGTCCAAGGTGGTCGCGGACGGCACCAAGAAGGTCAAGTTCCCGATCAACGAGCCCGCGATCGCGAAGAAGAAGTCGCAGATCGACGAGTACCTGGAGTTCTACAACGGCCCCGGTGTCCAGCACATCGCGCTGGCCTCGAACGACATCGTCGCGACGGTGCGGACGATGCGCGCGGCGGGCGTCCAGTTCCTGTCCGTCCCCGACTCGTACTACGACACCCTCGGCGAGTGGGTCGGCGACACCCGGGTGCCGATCGACGAGCTGCGCGAGCTGAAGATCCTCGCCGACCGCGACGAGGACGGCTACCTGCTGCAGATCTTCACCAAGCCGGTGCAGGACCGCCCGACCGTCTTCTTCGAGATCATCGAGCGGCACGGCTCGATGGGCTTCGGCAAGGGCAACTTCAAGGCCCTGTTCGAGGCGATCGAGCGCGAGCAGGACAAGCGCGGCAACCTCTAGCCGCAACCGCCGGCTCGGCCCGCGGCGTACGACGCGCCGCGGGCCCACGGCATGACGACGCGCAGCACGCACCGCACCGCATCGCTTCGGTGCACCGCGCGGCGCGTCCTGACGGCACGGCCCGAGGGGGGCCTGGCGCCGCACCCGTGCACGGGTGCGGCGCCGCTGTGCTGTCGGCGGCTCAGCGACCCGACGGGGTCGGCTTCGGCTTCGCCGCCTTCGGGAGCTCCGGCTCCACCCAAGGGGCCGTCGGGCGGATGTTCTCGGGACCGCCCGACGGCGGCTGGGCGATCGACGCGAGGGCCTGCTTCGCCAGCGGCCCGCGCAGCGGCGAGAAGTGCGGGTTCGTCCGCATGGCCTCCTGGAGGTGACGGCGGGCCGCCTCCTCGTCACCGAGGCCCTGCTCGATCATCGCCCGGTGGTAGGCGAAGTCCGCGTTGCGCAGCCCCGGCTCCATGGCCTTCTTCGCGTACTCCAGCGCCGCGGTGTCCTCGCCGCTCTGGTGCAGCGCCCACCCCAGCGCGTCCGCGACCTGCACACTCTTGTGCCGCGACCACTCCTGCGACAGGCGCCGCACCGCCGCCGCCGCATCGCCGTGGTCCGCCTCGTACAGCCCGAGGAGCACGGCGTCGTCGACCCCGTTCGTACTGTCCCGGGCCACCATCGTGGTCAGCGCCTCGTACTGGGCGCGCGCCTCCTGGGGCCGCCCCAGCGCATCCAGCAGCTCACCCAGCTCCCGCGCCAACTGCGGCATCGCGGACCGGCCCAGCGCCATCCGGTAGTCCCGGACCGCCTCCCCGCCACGGCCCAGCGCGGCCAGCGCGCGGGCCCGGCCACCGAGCGCCTCCGCCTGCGCCGGATCCGTCCGCAGCGCACCCTCGTACTGCCGCAGCGCCTCGGCCGCGTCCCCCCGCTCCCAGGACAGCTCCCCGAGCCGGAACAGCGCGTACGCCTTCTCCGCCGGAGTCTTCGCCGCGCCCGCCGCGTGCTCCATCGACAGCACCGCGTCCTCGCGCCAACCGCGGTCCCGATAGACCTGCGAGGCCCTGACGTACGCGGCCAGGCCCGGCCGCATGTCCAGCAGCTGCTCCATCGCCTTCTGCGCGCCCTTGTAGTCGCCGAGCCCGGTGTACGCGTCCACCAGCACCGGGTACGCCGCCCACCGCTTGGGCGCCTGCGCCCGTACGAGCTCACCCCACTTGCGGGCCGTCCCGAAGTCCCGCCGGGCATTGGCCAGCGCGCCCATGCCCGTCATCGCGTCGAAGTTGCCCTTCTCGGCCGGCCGGACCTCCAGCGAACGCTTGAGCGCCTTCTCCGCCTTCGGGTACCAGCCGGATTCGGCCGTCCGCCGCGCCCGTTCGAGGTACGCGGAGCCGAGCACGGCCCACGAGGCGTGATCGTCCGGATGCGCCGCGAGCCACTTCTCCCGATCGGCGACCAGCGCCGTCAGATCCACCGCCGCCGCGGGCGCGCCCATGCCCACCGCCGACGCGGCCCGCTCGCTCGGCTCCGGCGGACGGGCGTCGTCATCGGTCCTGGTAGGCCGGATCAGCAGGGCCCCGGCGATCAGGACCACGGCGACCGCGGCCGCCACGAGCGTCTTGCGGCCGGTGAAGGTCACGGGCGGCGCCGGCGTCTGCGATTCCTCGTCGATACGGTCCATGGGGTCACTGTGCGTCAATATGAAGAGTTCACGGAGGTGTCCGAAGGGGAGCGCCGTCGTGTTCACACCGATGGCCCCGGCTGCCACGCTGGTCCCATGGATGACGATCTCTTCGCACGTCTGCGGGCCGGTCTGCTCGAAGGGCTCCCCGCCGAGGCACTGCTCACCGATCCCCAGGTGACCACCTCCTACGCCACCGACATGGCCAGCTTCTGCGCCGCCGGCACACCGGCCGCCGTCGTCCTGCCCCGGACCGTGGAACAGGTCCAGCACGTCCTGCGCACCGCCACGGCCCTACGGATCCCCGTGGTTCCGCAGGGCGCCCGGACGGGCCTGTCGGGCGGCGCCAACGCCTCCGACGGCTGCATCGTCCTCTCGCTCGTCAAGATGGACCGGATCCTGGAGATCAGCGCCGTCGACCGGATCGCCGTGGTCGAGCCGGGCGTGGTCAACGCCGTGCTCTCACGGGCCGTCGCCGAGCAGGGCCTGTACTACCCGCCCGACCCCTCCAGCTGGGAGCAGTGCACCATCGGCGGCAACATCGGCACCGCCTCGGGCGGCCTGTGCTGCGTCAAGTACGGGGTCACCGCCGAGTACGTGCTCGGCCTCGACGTGGTCCTGGCCGACGGGCGGCTGCTGCGCACGGGCCGCCGTACCGCCAAGGGCGTGGCCGGCTACGACCTGACCCGGCTCTTCGTGGGCTCCGAGGGCAGCCTGGGCGTGGTCGTCCAGGCCGTCCTCGCGCTGCGGCCGGCGCCGCCCCGGCAACTGGCGCTCGCCGCCGAGTTCCCCTCCGTGGCGGCCGCCTGCGAGGCCGTCTGCGCCGTCATGGAGGCGGGCCTGACCCCCTCGCTGCTGGAGCTGATGGACCGGACCACCGTCCGGGCCGTCAACGCCCTCGGGAAGATGGGGCTGCCCGAGGCCACGGAGGCCCTCCTGCTGGCCGCCTTCGACACCCCGCACGCCCCCGAGGACCTCGCGGCCGTCGGCGAGCTGTGCACGGCCGCCGGCGCCACCGCCGTCGTGCCTGCCGAGGACCAGGCGGAGTCCGAACTGCTGCTCCAGGCCCGCCGGATGTCCTTCCCCGCGCTGGAGGCGCTGCGGCCGGCCACGATGATCGACGACGTGTGCGTACCGCGTTCGCGGCTCGGCGAGATGCTCGACGGTACGGCCGCCATCGCCCGCGCCCAGGACCTGCTCATCGGGGTCTGCGCGCACGCCGGGGACGGCAACACCCACCCGATCGTCTGCTTCGACCCCGCGGACGAGGACGAGACGCGGCGGGCCCGCGAGTCCTTCGGCGAGATCATGGCCCTCGGCCTCTCCCTGGGCGGGACCATCACCGGCGAGCACGGGGTCGGTGTGCTGAAGAAGGAGTGGCTGGCCCGCGAACTCGGCCCGGTGGGGCTGGAGATGCAACGGGCCGTCAAGCAGGCCTTCGACCCGCTCGGGCTGCTCAACCCCGGCAAGCTCTTCTGACGCCTGCGCCGGGCCGCCGGAGCCGCCCCGCGCGCGCTCGCCCCGCATCACAGGTCCCCGTCCGCCGACTCGTCCGACGGCCACGGGTCGCGCAGCCACAGGTCGTCGGCCGGGGTCGGGGCGAGCAGCTCGGCCAGCGCGTCGTCCAGGCCGAGCCGCTCGGTCTCGGTGCCGGGCGGAACGACGCGCAGCGTGCGCTCCAGCCAGGCCGACACGGAGCCGGCGGGAGCCTCCAGGAGGGCGTCGCCGTCGGGGGAGGTGAGCGCCATGCAGAGCACGGCCTTGTTGTCGACCTTCGTGGGCCAGATCCGGACGTCGCCGTGGCCGCAGGGCCGGAACACCCCCTCGACCAGCAGTTCCCGGGCGAACGTCCAGTTGACCGGGGTGTTCGAGCCGGTGTGGAAGGTGATGTGGACGGCGTACGGGTCGTGCGTGACGTAGAGGAGCCGGGCGGGGACGGGGATGCTGCGCTCGGGGGACAGGACCAGCTTCAGTTCCAGCTCGCGCTCGATGACGGGGTGGTGCATGACGGCCTCACTTCGGTTCGGTGCGCGGGGCCGGACGGTGCCCCACACCCGGAGAGAGCGGCAGTGTGCCCGGGTATGACGTGACTTCGGGCAGCGAACCGGAGATTGGCTTATTTCTTTCGGCTGACCGAAAACCGTCGTGCAGGGTGACGTTCGCTCGTTTGCTTGGATTCTCCCGTTACCGGACCTGTCGGGGGGCGGTTCTTGGCTATGGTCCTCCCTTGCACAAGCCTCAAGCCACGATCGGAGTTGGGGACATGACGGCCTCCCCTGGTGACGGCGAGCACGCGGCCCGCGAGGGCTACTACCCGGATCCGTCCATCCCGGGGTACATCCGCTACTGGAACGGAGCGGCCTGGGTTCCCGGTACGAGCCGCCCTGCCCCGCAGCAGGCACCTGTCGCACAGGCCGCCCCCGCTCCCGCGCCGGTCGCCGCACCCGCCGCACCCGTCGTCTGCGGCGGGCACGCCGTACGCCCGGACGAGACGGGACCGGTGTTCCTCGACGAGACCTCCATGACCGAGGCGCTGCCGGAACCCGTTCCCGCCCCCGCGCACGTGGCCGTCGCCGAGCCCGTCGCCGAACCCGCGGTGTGGCAGGCCGATCCCGTGCACCAGGCCGGCTTCGGCGGGCCCCGCGACCACCGGGTGTCATGGGGCAGCACGCCGGATCCGGCACCTGCCGCGCAGACCGCCCCGCGGCCCGAACCGGAACCCGAACCGGAACCCGAATCGGAACCGTCACCGCGGTCGGCGGGCATCTCCCTGGCCCGCACGGCCGCCGCCGCGGCGGCTCCCGCGGCCGCCCCGACGAGACTCCCCGAGCAGGCGTCCGCGGGCATCCTGTCGGTGCGTTCCCCGGCCGCCCAGGCCCCGGCCTGGCCCGACGCCCCCGGAGCCGGCGGTCCCGGCGGGTCCGGGCTCACCTCCTCCTGGCCCGAGGCGGTCGCTCCCGCTCCGGCCCCGGCGCCCACACCCGCCCCGGCTCCCGCTCCCGCGCCGTCCCGGCCGCGTCCCGCCGCCCCCGAGGCCCCGGCCGCCGACCGGCCCGAGGTCTGGGCGCCGCGCCCCGCCGGCGTGCGCCCGAGGATCGCCGCACGGCCCGAGGCACCCGCCCCGGCGGAGGCCCGGCCGGAGCCCCGGCCCCAGCCGCAGAGCCGGGAGCCCCACCGGGCCGACGAGGTCCGCCCGGACGGCTCCGGCTCCCGCCCCGCGGGAGCCCGTACGCCCCGGGAGGTGTTCGAGCGGATGGCCGAGCGGGCCGTGCGCCCCGCCGGACTGCCGCGCCGGGCCATGGCCCGGGCCCTGGACTCGCTCGTCCACGCGGCCGTCGCGGTGGCCGTGGCCCGTCCCCTCCTGCCCGAGGCCACCGCCCACGTCGAGGCCAAGGTGGACGCCGCCCGGGCGAGCGGCCGCACCACCACCGTCTGGCTCCTCGACGGGACCATCGCCGGCCAACTGGCGCTGGTCCTCGGCGCCGTCCTGCTCTTCGGGATCCTCTACGAGGTGCTGCCCACGGCCCGTTGGGGCCGCACCCCGGGCAAGAAGCTGCTCGGCGTCCGGGTCCTGGCCACCGCCACCCTGCGCCCGCCCACCTTCGGCGCGGCCCTGCGCCGCTGGCTGGTGTACGCCTTCCTCGGCCTTCCCGGCAGCCTCTGGTGCCTCGTGGACCGCCCGCGCCGCCAGGCCTGGCACGACAAGGCGGCCCGGACGTACGTGGCTCGCTGAGCGCGGCCGGCGGGCCCGCCCGCGCACCTGCCCCCGAATGGACGCGGTCCCGTTGCGAGGGTGTCGGAGTCGGGTTCGACTCGGGCCATGAGTACCGACCAGCCGCCGGGCCAGCCGCCCGAGGACGACCCGTTCCTCAAGAAGCCCCAGGAACCGACGCCTCCGTCGGGCGGTTCGCCGTACGGCTCGCCGCCCCCCGGCAGTGGCGGTCCGCCCCCGCCCGGAGGCCCCCCGCCCGGAGGCCCGGGCGGCGGGGGATACCCGCCCCCGCCGCCCCCGTACGGCGGCGGGGACCCGTACGGCGGGAGCGGCGGCTACGGCATGCCCGATCCGCTCGCCGGCATGCCCCCGCTCGCCGACTTCGGCAAGCGACTCCTCGCGCGCATCATCGACGTGGTGATCGTCGCCATCCCGCTGGCCCTCATCCAGCTGGCCTTCGGCACGAACCGCTACGAGTACAACACCGACCAGGGCGAGGACATCAGCGAGGTCTTCAGCAAGACCTACAGCGGCAGCGGCCTGATCATGACCCTGATCTCGATCGTCGCGTACGTCGGCTACGACTGGTGGTTCACCAAGAAGAACGGCCAGACGGTCGGCAAGCGGGCGATGAAGCTGCGCGTCGCGATGCTCAACGACGGCAGCGTGCCGCAGTCCAACGCCGCCCTGTCGCGCGCCGCCGTGCTCTGGCTGCCGACCCTGATCTGCTGCGCCTGCCTGTGGCCGATCGCGCTGGTCGTCTCGATCCTGGTCGACAAGCCGTACAAGCAGGGCCTGCACGACAAGGTCGCCAAGACCGTGGTGGTCCAGGCCACCGGCTAGGCATGACGCATCGCGGCGCGGGCGGCCTCCCTCAGGGGAGGCCGCCCGCGCCGCGTTCGGCGTCGATCGTCAGTGATGTACGGGGTGTTCGGCCGTTGCCGTCCGGGGCTCGGGCACCCGGGCGTCCCCTGTAGCGCCCTCCTGGGCCGCAGCGGCCCCGGCGGCCCCGCCGGCCCGGGAGGCACCCGTACGCGCCGCGTGGCGGCCGCGGCGCCGCGGGAGGGGCACGGTGAGCGCGACGAGCAGACCCAGGGCGAGCGCGGCGGCGGAGATGACCGCGACTCCGAGCCCGGTGCTCGTCTGCGAGAGCAGCAGCATGGCGATCGTCGACACGACGACCGTGGCGGACCCGTACGCGAGCTGTGCGGCAGTCGGACGCGGCATGGCGATATCCGTCCTCGGTGAGGGGAGGGGGAGTCGGCTCGACCAGTTCGCGCGCCAAGTGACTCTATGACGGGAGATGCCCGAGTCGGACCGCCGGTAAGCGTGACCTAACACACGGTGCCGGAGCACAGGGGGCGCACGGGATCATTTTCCGGGCGACGGCAGGGGGAGAAAGGGGGACGGGACGGACCGTCGGCGGGGTCGGGAAGGGCCCTTCGCCCCGTATGGAAGTGGAACGTCCGGATAGCGGAACTCCCTGACCGCATAGTGCAGTTGTAAGGGTCAAGTCAAGGTCTGTCTTTTCTCGCTTCCCTCCGGTCAAATGTCGTCACTTGAGACGCGCGCCGCGCGGAACCCCCCGCTCCTATGGAGAAGTTCCGACCAACGTTGCGGCCGCGGGAGGGGAACGACATCAAGTGACCAGCAATTCCGCCAGACGGCGTGCGATACGCGCTGCCGCTGTCACCGTGACCATGGCCGCTTGTGCGACAAGCGCCACCTTCTTCACCGTTACCGCGGCCCAGGCCGAGGGCAAGGCCCAGGCCGCCCCGGCGGCCGACCGGCAGGACCCGACGTCGCCCTCGAAGGTCGTCGAGCACGACCTCAAGGGCCCGTTCAGCGACCAGCAGGCCAAGCAGCGCGCGGCCGCCCTGGACCAGGTGCTGACCGGCAAGAAGGGCGTCGAGCAGCGCGGCGCCTCCAAGGTCGTCAAGCTCGACGACAAGAAGTACGTCGAGCTCGGCCGTGAGAAGACCGACAAGATCTTCACGATCCTCGTCGAGTTCGGCGACCAGGTCGACAACACGACCATGTACGACCCGGACGGTCCGGGCCCCAAGCCCGAGGCCCCCAAGTACGGCGGTACCCCCGGTCCGCTGCACAACACGATCGCCCAGCCGGACCGCGCCAAGGACAACAGCACCGCCTGGCGCAAGGACTTCAGCCGTGAGTACTTCCAGGACCTGTACTTCGCGACGGGTCAGGGCAAGGAGTCGCTGAAGACCTACTACGAGAAGACCTCCTCGGGCCGTTACTCGGTCGAGGGCGAGGTCGCCGACTGGGTCAAGGTCCCGTACAACGAGGGCCGTTACGGCTCCAACTACTGCGGCCAGACCAACTGCTCCAACGTGTGGGACACCGTCAAGGACGGCGTCACCGCGTGGTCGGAGGCCCAGAAGAAGGCCGGCAAGACCGACGCGCAGATCAAGGCGCAGCTGGCCCAGTACGACCAGTGGGACCGCTACGACTTCGACAACGACGGCAACTTCAACGAGCCCGACGGCTACATCGACCACTTCCAGATCGTCCACGCGGGCGAGGACGAGTCGGCCGGTGGCGGCGTTCAGGGCACGACCGCGCTGTGGGCGCACCGCTGGTACGCCTACGGCACCGCGGCGGGCAAGACCGGCCCGGACAACAACAAGGCCGGTGGTACCCAGATCGGCAACACCGGTATCTGGGTCGGCGACTACACGATGCAGCCCGAGAACGGCGGCCTCGGTGTCTTCGCGCACGAGTACGGTCACGACCTCGGTCTGCCCGACCTCTACGACACCACCGGTGGCGGCGACAACAGCGTCGGCTTCTGGTCGCTGATGTCGGCCGGTTCCTGGCTCGGCAAGGGCAAGGACTCCATCGGCGACACCCCGGGCGACATGACCGCCTGGGACAAGCTCCAGCTGGGCTGGCTGAACTACGACACGGCCAAGGCCGCGACGAAGTCCACCCACAAGCTGGGCGTGTCGGCGTTCAACACCAAGGACAAGCAGGCGCTGGTCGTCGAGCTGCCGAAGAAGCAGGTCAAGACCGAGGTCGTCAAGCCGGCCGAGGGCTCCACCCAGTGGTGGAGCAACATGGGTGACGACCTCAAGAACACCCTGACCCGCTCGGTCGACCTGACCGGCAAGAAGTCCGCCGCCCTGTCCCTCAAGGGCTGGTGGGACATCGAGGCCGACTACGACTACCTCTACACCGAGGTGTCCACGGACGGCGGCGCCACCTGGACCGCGCTGGCCGGCACCGCCGACGGCACGGCCCTCCCGGCCGACGCCTCCGGCAGCCCGTCGCTCACCGGTGTCTCGGGTGCCTGGAAGTCGCTGAACTTCCCGCTCGACGCCTACGCGGGCAAGAAGGTCGACCTCCGCTTCCGCTACCAGACGGACGGCGGCGCGGGCGGCAAGGGCTTCGCGGCCGACGCCATCTCGCTGACGGCCGACGGCTCCGCGCTGTTCACCGACGGCGCCGAGAACGGCGACAACGGCTGGACCGGCAAGGGCTTCTCGCGCATCGGCGCCGACTTCTCCAAGGAGTACGCGCAGCGTTACATCGCGGAGAACCGTCGCTACGTGTCGTCCGACGCCACCCTCAAGGTGGGGCCGTACAACTTCGGCTTCGGCAACACCAAGCCGGACTGGGTCGAGCACTACCCGTACCAGGACGGTCTGCTCATCTGGCAGTGGGACACCAGCCAGAAGGACAACAACACCAGCGTCCACCCGGGCCAGGGTCTGATCCTCCCGATCGACGCCAACGCCAAGCCCATGAAGTGGGCGGACGGCACGCTGCTCCGCAACAAGATCCAGCCGTACGACGCCACCTTCAGCGCGTACTCCACGGATGCCTTCACCCTGCACAAGAACGGCGAGGAGCTCTTCCTCAAGCCGAAGCCCGCGAACCTGGTCTTCGACGACCACAAGGGCAAGTACTACTACGACGAGAACCCGACCGGATCGGTGAAGGTCACTGACACCAACACCAAGATCAAGATCCTGAAGGAGACCTACGACGGTGAGGTCATGACCATCGAGGTCGGCCCCTCCTCGAAGTAACTCGTTAAAACCGCAGGTCAGAGCATGATCGGCCGTCGCCCTCTAGCGGGCGGCGGCCGTTCGCGTTTAGATGCCCGGTACGAGTTTCTTATTGACGGGGGAGATGACAGCGATGCCAGGCGGCGGTTTCGTGAGATTGCCGGGCGGCAGTGTGGTGGTAGCACTCACACTGCCGAGGCCGTCCGGAGAAGGTGGAAATGTCCGCGTGCTGGTGCACGCCGCGAACCGGGCCCGCGCCCTGACCAGGCTGCGGAACCTCGGGATGCGAGCGGTGTACCTGCGGGGCAACGCGCACCCGCCGACCCCGGACGAGGTCACGGCCGTCCTGCACCATCCGGACGGCCTGCTGTGGCGCGGCGCACCGGACCGCGCCCAGGAGCTCTGGCACCCCATCCGGGCCCTGCTGGGCACGTAGCGGCGCGCACGGCGCCGAGGGGGCGCCCGGAAGCGCGCAGCAGCGCCCAGGGGTGCCTAGGGCGCCTCGTCGGCCCGACCGCCGACCAACTTCACACCGGCCGTACGGAGCTCGTCCAGGGCCCGTGCGGTCGTGTGCGGGGCCACGGCGGCGGTCAGGTCCAGCAGGACCCGGGTGCCGAAGCCGGCGCGGGATGCGTCGAGGGCGGTGGCCTTCACGCAGTGATCGGTGGCGATCCCGACCACGTCCACCTCGGTGACGTGCCGGTCCCGCAGCCACTGGCCGAGCGTGGTCCCGTTCTCGTCGGCGCCCTCGAAGCCGCTGTACGCGGCCTCGTACGCGCCCTTGTCGAAGACGGCGGAGACGGCTCCCGAGGCCACCGCGGGGGCGAAGTTCGGGTGGAAGCCCACGCCCTCCGTCCCGGCGACGCAGTGGACGGGCCAGGAGGTCTCGTAGTCCGGCTCGGCCGGCGGGTGCGCGAAGTGCGACCCGGGGTCGACGTGGTGGTCGCGGGTGGCGACGACGTGCCGGTACGCGGGCGTGGCCTGGCCGATGTACTCGGTGACGGCGGCGGCGACGTCGGCTCCGCCGGTGACCGCGAGGCTGCCGCCCTCGCAGAAGTCGTTCTGTACGTCGACGACGATCAGTGCGCGGTGCATTTCGCGTGCCCTTCGGCTCGATGGTGTGCTGCGGCGGGCCCTGCGGGGGGCTCTTCCCCCACCCCGCCCCTTCCCGAAACTGCGGCTCCGCCCCGGTGTTCCAGCCCCGCCGGCGATGGAGGCGGGGGGGCTGGGGGGCGGACCCCCCGCCACGGCGCCGCACGGGTCGTCCAGGACCAGGCCCGGTCTAGATGTACTCCGTAGGAATCACGGCCTCGCCGCGCGAGAGCTGGGTCGCCGACAGGGGCAGGCTCGCACGCACCGCGCGGTGGCGGTCCCGGGCGGCCTCCAGCGGCTCGCGGGCCACCACCTCGCCGGCCTTGACCAGCTGGGTCAGGAGCTGGTCGTCGGCCAGGGCCGCCGGCACCGGGCCCACGCCGATGACCTCCGCCTCCGCGATCCCCTCCGCGTCCCGCCGCCGCGCCGCCCACTTGCGGCCGCCGATGGAGGTCTTGCCGCCCGAGGACTTCTTGGCCACCGGGGCCAGCGCCGCCTTCGGGTCCGCCGACGTGGCCCGCGCCACCAGCTTGTAGACCATCGAGCACGTCGGGTGCCCGCTGCCGGTCACCAGCTGGGTGCCCACGCCGTACGCGTCGACCGGGGCCGCCGCCAGCGAGGCGATGGCGTACTCGTCGAGGTCCGAGGTGACCACGATCTTCGTCGAGGTCGCGCCCAGCTCGTCGAGCTGCTGCCGCACCCGGTGGGCCACCAGCAGCAGGTCCCCGGAGTCGATCCGGACGGCGCCCAGCTCCGGTCCGGCGATGTCCACCGCCGTGCGGACCGCCTCGGCCACGTCGTAGGTGTCCACCAGCAAGGTGGTGCCCCGCCCCAGCGAGTCGACCTGCGCCGTGAAGGCGTCCCGCTCGCTGTCGTGGACCAGGGTGAAGGCGTGCGCGCTCGTGCCGACCGTCGGGATGCCGTACCGGAATCCGGCCGCCAGGTCCGAGGTCGAGGTGAAGCCGCCCACGTAGGCGGCCCGCGAGGCGGCGACGGCCGCCAGCTCGTGCGTGCGCCGGGCGCCCATCTCGATCAGCGGGCGTCCGCCCGCCGCCGAGGACATCCGGGAGGCGGCCGCGGCGATCGCCGAGTCGTGGTTGAGGATCGACAGGATCACGGTCTCCAGCAGCACGCACTCGGCGAAGCTGCCCTCCACCCGAAGGACGGGGGAGCCGGGGAAGTAGACCTCCCCCTCCTGGTATCCCCAGATGTCGCCGGAGAAGCGGTACGAGGCCAGCCAGTCCAGCGTCCGCATGTCGACGACGGCCCGCTCGCGCAGGAATTCGAGCACGGCGCCGTCGAAGCGGAAGTTCTCCACCGCGTCCAGTACCCGCCCGGTCCCGGCGATCACTCCGTAGCGGCGGCCCTCGGGCAGCCGGCGGGTGAACACCTCGAAGACCGAACGTCGGTCGGCGGTGCCGTTGGCCAGGGCGGCCTGCAACATCGTGAGCTCGTAGTGATCCGTGAAGAGCGCTGTCGACGGCACGTCCACCGGCAGGCCCAGGTCCGCAGGGTTCATGGCTGGGATGCTAGCGCACATTTCGTCAAAGTGACGAGATGTAGGTGGTGATCGTGGGATCCGCCCGTCGCGGGGTAGGGGAGCGGTCCGTTCCGGGGGCCGTCCGGCCCCTGTTTGGGCGGCGGCGCAGTCGAGGTGGCAGCATGGGACGAGTGAGTGTTGCTCCTGTTGAGATCGAACGCACCGAATCCGCCGAAGAGACCTTCGCCGTCCCCGAACCCGACGTCCCCTGGGTGACCCTGGTGCACAACGACCCGGTCAACCTCATGAGCTACGTGGCGTACGTGTTCCAGGCGTATTTCGGCTACTCGAAGGACGTGGCACACAAGTTGATGCTCGACGTCCACCACAAGGGGCGGGCGGTCGTGTCGAGCGGCACCCGCGAGGAAATGGAGCGCGACGTGCAGGCCATGCACGGCTACGGCCTGTGGGCGACCCTCTCGCAGGACCGCAACTGATGGGCGGCGCCTTCGAGTCCCTGAAGGGCGGCGGCGCCGCCATCGCGCTCGACGAGATCGAGATCTCGATCCTGCGCTCCCTGGCCGTCCAACTGCTGGAGTTGATCGGCCCCGGTGCGCCGGAGCCCGCCGAGGACGCCGACCCGCTCGCCGCGCTGTTCGCCGAGGGCCCCTCAGAGCCCCCGTCCGACCCGGCGCTCGCCCGGCTCTTCCCCGACGCCTACGGGGCCCCCGACGGGGCCGGTGACAAGGGGGTGGACCCCGAGGAGCTCACGGCCCGCTCCGCGGAGTTCCGCCGCTTCACCGAGAACGACCTGCGCGCCCGCAAGCGCGAGGACGCGCTCGCGGTCGTACGCAGCCTGGACGGGCTCACCACGGCCGGCGACGGGGCGGCGGTGCTGGAGCTGTCCGGCGAGTTGCCGCTGCGCTGGCTCGGCGCGCTCAACGACCTGCGCCTGACCATCGCGGCCCGGCTCGACATCACCGAGGACGACGAGAGCGCCGTGCTGTTCCGGCTGCCGGACGAGGACCCGCGCAAGCCGATGGTCATGGCCTACCTCTGGCTCGGCGGTCTCCAGGAAACCTTGATCGAAACCCTCTGAGGATCCTCAAAAGGGAACACCGTTCGCTCAGCGGACGCTCAAATCCGGATAACGATCAGATCACCGCCATGCGGTGATCTGATCCATTTCTGGGTCTTTGGGGTGAATTTTTGATGCCCTGCGCCACATTTCTCCCCCTCGGGCAGCCGTAAGGCCGTGATAAATCTTCACGACTGCCGAAGGGACGCCACCCATGTCCCCCGGCTGGCTTGGCCCGGCTGATCGCCGGCGTGCAACTCCATCCGTATCCGGGGGGATCGAGGACCCGATCCGTCGCCAACGAAGGCGCGGGTCGGCGTGGAGAAAGGCGCACCAGACATGACCTCTGTGCAGGTCGAGCAGCACGACAAGACGCCCGGCGAGGGCGGTTCGGGCGAAGGCGGCGAGGGTTACCACCGCACGCTCGGCGCCCGTCAGATCCAGATGATCGCGATCGGCGGAGCCATCGGCACCGGCCTGTTCCTCGGAGCGGGCAAGGCCATCTCCAAGGCCGGACCCAGCCTGATCCTGGCGTACGCCATCGCGGGCCTGGTCATCTTCTTCATCATGCGGGCCCTGGGCGAGCTGCTCATGTACCGGCCCGTCTCCGGTTCCTTCTCGGACTACGCCCGCGAGTTCCTGGGCCCGTTCTGGGGATACGTCACGGGCTGGACGTACTGGCTGTTCTGGGTGGTCACCGGCATCACCGAGGTCACCGCCGCCGCGCAGTACATGTCGTACTGGACCCACGACAGCTTCCCGCAGTGGGCTTACGCGCTGATCTTCACGGTCATCCTCTACGCCGCCAACCTGATCTCCGTGAAGCTCTTCGGTGAGCTGGAGTTCTGGTTCTCCATGGTCAAGGTCACCGCCATCGTCGGCATGATCCTGATCTGCGCCGGCATCCTCACCATCGGCTTCTCCGACGCGGCCGACACCGCCACCGTCTCCAACCTGTGGAACGACGGCGGCTTCTTCCCCAAGGGCATCGGCGGCACGCTGATGACCCTGCAGATCGTGATGTTCGCCTTCCTCGCGGTCGAGCTGGTCGGCGTCACCGCCGGCGAGTCCAAGGACCCCGAGAAGACCCTGCCCAAGGCCATCAACACCGTGCCGTGGCGCATCGCCGTCTTCTACGTCGGCGCGCTGATCATGATCCTGTCGGTCGTCCCGTGGACGCACTTCCAGCCGGGCGTCTCGCCCTTCGTCGCCGCCTTCGAGCGCATGGGCCTCGGCATCGGCGCCGCGATCGTCAACTTCGTCGTGCTGACCGCCGCGCTCTCCTCCTGCAACTCGGGCATGTACTCCACCGGCCGCATGCTGCGCGACCTCGCGATCAACGGCCAGGGCCCGAAGGTCTTCACCAAGCTCACCAAGAGCGGCACCCCGCTGGTGGGCACCACCTTCTCCGCCGCGCTGATGCTGGTGGGCGTCTGGATCAACTACGTCGCCCCGGGCAAGGCCTTCGACTACGTCGTCTCCTTCGCCACCATCTCCGGCATGTGGGCCTGGATCATGATCCTGGTCTGCCAGATCCGCTACCGGGCCAAGTCCGACCGCGGCGAGCTGCCGCAGTCCGCGTTCCGCGCCCCCGGCGCCCCCTACACGAGCTGGTTCGCGCTGCTCTTCATCGGCATGGTCATCGTGATGATGGGCGCCGACAAGGACTCCCGCGTCTCGCTGTACTGCGCCCCGCTGTGGGGTCTGATCCTGGGTGTCTCCTACCTGGTCATGAAGTCCCGCGACCCGCGCGGCGCGGCCTTCACCAAGGCCTCGTAGCACCCGGTCGCCGCGAGTCCCGGCCGCCTGCCGCGGCCGGGAACCGCGCTCCCACGGACCTTGTGTCCACCATGCGGGCCCTTGCGTACCACTCCTCGGTACGGAAGGGCCCGTCTGCTTATCCTGTCGCTCATGCTGACCCTCACCCAGGCCCTGTACGACCGGATCGTCGAGCACGCCCGCCAGGACCACCCCGACGAGGCGTGCGGTGTCGTGGCCGGCCCGGCGGGCACCGACCGCCCCGAGCGGTTCGTCCCCATGCTCAACGCGGCCCGCTCGCCCACGTTCTACGAGTTCGACTCGAAGGATCTGCTGAAGCTCTACCGCGAGCTGGACGACCGCGACGAGGAGCCGGTGATCGTCTACCACTCGCACACCGCGACCGAGGCGTACCCCTCGCGCACGGACGTCACGTACGCGAACGAGCCCCACGCGCACTACGTCCTCGTCTCGACGGCGGACAAGGACGGCCTCGGGGAGTTCCAGTTCCGCTCGTACCGGATCGTCGACGGAGTGATCACCGAGGAAGAAGTGCAGGTCGTCGAGGCCTACTGACCAGTATGTGAGCGACGAAGGTCCACCATGCGGGATCACACTCCAAACGGGGGACCGGGAATCGTTAACATGACCGCATGGTTTCCCACGACGTGAGCATCGAGACGCCCGGCAGGCTGCTGCTCGTGGCGCGGCTGCACGTCGACCTGTGCCGCCTCGCCAGCGCCATCTGTCCTGCGCTCTGAGTACCGGAGCCCTTCCGGAGCCCTTCCGCGGAGGGCCGACGAACCGCGCGCCGCACCCTTCCACGCTTTTCACGCACTCCCCGACGACTGGAGACAGCCATGGCCATCGAGGTCCGCATCCCCACCATCCTCCGCACCTACACCGAAGGCGAGAAGGCCGTCTCCGGTGAGGGCGCGACCCTCGCCGACCTCTTCGCCGACCTGGAGACGCGTCACAAGGGCATCCAGGAGCGCATCGTCGACGGCGGCCAGCTGCGCCGCTTCGTCAACGTCTATCTCAACGACGAGGACGTCCGCTTCCTCGAGGGCATCTCCACCGCCCTCAAGGACGGCGACAGCGTCACCATCCTCCCGGCCGTGGCCGGCGGATCGAAGTAATGCGCTACGACTCCCCGCTGGCCGCGGTCGGCAACACGCCGCTGGTCCGGCTGCCCCGGTTGTCGCCCTCGGACGACGTCCGCATCTGGGCGAAGCTGGAGGACCGCAACCCGACCGGCTCGATCAAGGACCGCCCCGCGCTCCACATGGTCGAGCAGGCCGAGAAGGACGGCCGGCTGACCCCCGGCTGCACCATCCTGGAGCCCACCTCGGGCAACACCGGAATCTCGCTGGCGATGGCGGCCAAGCTCAAGGGCTACCGCATCGTGTGCGTGATGCCGGAGAACACCAGCCAGGAGCGGCGTGACCTGCTGGCCATGTGGGGAGCCGAGATCATCTCGTCGCCGGCCGCCGGCGGCTCGAACACCGCGGTCCGGGTGGCCAAGGAACTGGCCGCGGAGCACCCCGACTGGGTGATGCTCTACCAGTACGGCAACCCGGACAACGCGGGCGCGCACTACGCCACCACGGGCCCGGAGATCCTCGCGGACCTCCCCTCCATCACCCACTTCGTGGCGGGCCTGGGCACGACCGGCACCCTCATGGGCGTCGGCCGCTACCTGCGCGAGAACGTGGCCGGCATCAAGATCGTCGCGGCCGAGCCGCGCTACGACGACCTGGTCTACGGGCTGCGCAACCTGGACGAGGGCTTCGTCCCGGAGCTCTACGACGCCTCCGTGCTCACCACGCGCTTCTCGGTGGGCTCGGCGGACGCGGTGACGCGGACGCGGGAGCTGCTGCAGCAGGAGGGGATCTTCGCGGGCGTCTCCACCGGAGCCGCCCTGCACGCGGCGATCGGCGTCGGCCGCAAGGCGGTGGCCGCGGGCGAATCGGCCGACATCGTCTTCGTCGTGGCCGACGGCGGCTGGAAGTACCTCTCGACCGGCGTCTACACGGCCGCGACCACCGAGGAAGCCATCGAGGTCCTCCAGGGCCAACTCTGGGCGTAGCCCCTGCGGCGCCGCTGTCGGGGGCTCCGCCCCCGAACCCCCGCGCCTCAATCGCCGGCGAGGCTGAAAATCAGCCTCGCCGGCGATTGAGGCGCGGGTCCGGGCAGAGCCCGGGAAACGGCGAAAGGGCGGGGCGGGGAGAAGCTCCGCGCAGCGGCACCGCAGCGCTAGCCGGACAGCAGCTCCGCGAGCACGGCCGCGTGGCTGGAGGCCGGGTCCTTGACCGCGGTCAGCAGCGTGAGGGGACCCGCCGCCGCCAGGCCCCGCAGGCGGGCCAGCTCCGCCACCGCCCCCGGCTCCGCCAGCTCCGCCTCGTACCGCTCCCGGAACTCCTGCACCGACCCCCCGTCGTGGAACCACTTCCGCAGCTCCGTCGACGGCGTCACCCCCTTCGGCCACTCGTCCACCGCGGCCACCGCCTTCGCCAGGCCCCGCGGCCAGAGCCGGTCCACGAGGACCCGTACCCCGTCCGCCCCCGGCTCCGGCGGGTCGTACACCCGCCGCAGGCGGATCACCGGTTCCCGCTTCACCGCGCGCCTCCCAGACCCTTGATCTCGTCCCACACCGCGGGGTCCAGCATCCCCAGCCGGGTCCGGAACTCCCACAGCGACACCTCCGCCGGCCGGTCCGCCTCCAGGAAGCTCGCCCGGCCCTGCGCCCCGACCGTCCCCGGGGGCAGCGGGATCACCCCGGCCCGCCGGTCGTCGTACTTCCCGGTGATCCACGCGACCCGCGCCCGGTGCCCCCGTACCGACCCCACCGCGAGGACCAGGCACGTACGGCCGTCGGCCAGGCACCACAGCTCGCCCGCCCGCGGCTGCGGCGGCGGACCGGCCCCGTGCGCCGCCGGGGCCCGGCGCGGCAGCCCGAAGCGGCCCCCGGCGACCAGCACCAGCAGCGCCACGGCCACCACCGCGGCCACCGCGGGCCACCAGGACGTGTCCATGCTTCGACCTTAGCCGCGCGGGAACGCCCCGGCATGGCAACGCCCGTGCCCACCGTCGCTCCCCCGGGTGACAGCGCAGGTGATTCCCCCCACAACGGCCTGCCGCGGAGGAGCGACCGGACGTTTCGCGCCTTACGCTCGACGCACGCACGGCCCGCATTCCGTCCACGGACCGTCCTCGGAGGTTCACGCTCCATGAAGCTCACCGTCGTCGGCTGTTCGGGGTCGTTCCCCTCCGCGGAATCGGCCTGTTCGAGCTACCTCGTCGAGGCCGACGGCTTCCGGCTGCTCCTCGACATGGGCAACGGCGCCCTCGGCGAGCTGCAGCGTCACATCGGCCTCTACGACCTCGACGCGATCTTCCTGAGCCACCTGCACGCCGATCACTGCATCGACATGTGCGCGTACTTCGTCGCCCGCTACTACCGGCACGAGGGCGGCCGCTGCGGCACCATCCCCGTCTACGGGCCCGAGGGCACCGAGCGCCGGCTGACCACCGCCTACGACGACGTCCCCGACGAGCGCTCGATGAGCGAGGTCTTCGACTTCCGCACGCTGAAGTCCGGCACCTTCGAGATCGGCCCGCTGCAGATCCGCACCGAGCGGGTCTCCCACCCGGTCGAGGCGTACGGCATCCGCATCGAGCACGGCGGCCGCTCGATCACGTACTCCGGGGACACCGGCACCTGCCCCGAGGTGGGCCTGCTCGCCGACGGCGCCGACCTCTTCCTGTGCGAGTCCTCCTTCACGCACGGCAAGGAGGACATCCCGGGTCTGCACCTGAACGGCCGGCAGGCGGGCGAGTACGCGGCCGGCGGCCGCGTGGGCCGGCTCGTCCTCACGCACATCCCGCCGTGGACCGACCCCGAGCAGAATCTCGCCGACGCCCGCGCGGTCTACGACGGCCCGGTCGACCTGGCGTACTCGGGCGCGGTCTACGAGGTCTGAACCCCGGTCACGACGAACGAGAAGCCCCCGCCCTCCCTTCCGGGAGAACGGGGGCTTCCTCGGTCCTGCGGGGCCTACTTGGCCTCCGCCTTGGCCATCTCGGCCAGCTCCTCGTCGGACTCGCGGCCCGGCGTCGGGAGGTTGAACTTGACGATCGCGAAGCGGAACCCGAAGTAGTAGACCGCTCCGAAGACCAGACCGATCGGAATGATCATCCATGGGTTGGTCGCCTTGCTCCAGCCGAGGCCGAGGTCGATCAGACCCGCGGAGAAGGTGAAGCCCGCGTGCACCCCGAGGGCCCAGGTGATCGCCATGGAGAGGGCGGTCAGGACGGCGTGGATCGCGTACAGCACCGGCGCGATGAACATGAACGAGAACTCGATGGGCTCGGTGACACCCGTGACGAACGAGGTGAGGGCGAGCGAGACCATCATGCCGGTGACGGCCTTGCGGCGCTCCGGGCGAGCGGTGTGGGCGATGGCCAGAGCAGCGGCCGGGAGGCCGAACATCATGATCGGGAAGAAGCCCGTCATGAACAGACCGGCCTCCGGGTCACCGGCGAAGAAGCGGTTCAGGTCACCGTGGACGACCTCACCGGCGGCGTTGGTGAAGTCACCGATCTGGAACCAGGCGACGGTGTTGACGAACTGGTGCATGCCGATCGGGATCAGCGCGCGGTTGATGACACCGAAGATGCCGGCGCCCGCGGCGCCCAGCCCGGTCATCCACTCACCGAAGTTGGAGATGACCTCGCCGATCGGCTCCCAGACCACACCGAAGAACACACCGGCGAGGACACCGACGAAGGCCATGATGATCGGGACGAGCCGGCGGCCGTTGAAGAAGCCGAGCCAGTCCACGAGCTTGGTGCGGTGGAAGCGCTGCCACAGGACGGCGGCGAGCAGACCCATGATGATGCCGCCGAGGACGCCCGGGTTGTTGTACGTCGCGGCGACGTCGACACCCTTGTTCTCGGTGGTGTTGATGACGGCCTCGGTCACCGGGAAGGCGGTGAGGACGTTCTTGTAGACCAGGAAACCGACGAGCGCGGCGAGCGCCGTGGAGCCGTCCGACTTCTTGGCGAAGCCGATGGCGACGCCGATGCAGAAGAGCAGCGGCAGGTTGGAGAAGACGGCGTCACCGGCGGTGGCGAACACCGTGGCGACCTTGCCCCAGCCGAGACCGTCCGCGCCGAAGACGTCGGGCTGACCGAGACGCAGCAGGATGCCGGCGGCGGGCAGGACGGCGATGGGCAGCTGGAGGCTGCGGCCGACCTTCTGCAGACCCTGGATCAGGCCGGATCCCCGCTTCTTCGCGGGCGGCGCAGCGGCGTCAGTAGCCGTACTCATAACTTCCTCCGGGGGGAGCAAGGCGCCGCCAAGGGGTGCAACCACGAAGGACGGCGACGTCTCAGAAAGGGGGACACGCCGCCGGGGGAAGCGGTCGTGGTCTACACCAATTCATGGTGTAGACCAGTTGTAACACGGTGAGGGTTAGATAAGGAACCTTCGATTTCCTGTGGCCTGGATCACATGTCGCGCGGCATGCCGAAGGGCCTCCGGATCGTGATCCGGAGGCCCTTGACGGACCGTGCGGTAACCCTGTCGGGGCCGCGCTCAGGCCTTGGTCGTCTCCGACTCCATCGCCGCGATCTCCTCGTCCGACTCCCGCCCCGGCGTCGCGAGGTCGAACTTCGTGATCGCGAAACGGAACACCACGTAATAGACGAGCGCGAAGCACAGGCCGATCGGAATGATCAGCCACGGCTTCGTCGCCAGGTTCCAGTTGATGACGTAGTCGATCAGGCCCGCCGAGAAGCTGAAGCCGTCGTGGACGCCCAGCCCCCACGTCACCGCCATCGACACGCCCGTCAGCACCGCGTGCACCGCGTACAGCACCGGCGCCACGAAGAGGAAGGAGTACTCCAGCGGCTCCGTGATCCCGGTGACGAACGAGGTCAGGGCCACCGACAGCATCAGACCGCCGACCTCCTTGCGCCGCCGCGGCTTCGCGCAGTGCGTGATCGCCAGCGCCGCCGCCGGTAGCGCGAACATCATGATCGGGAAGAAGCCGGACAGGAACAGACCGGCGTTCGGGTCACCGTGCAGGAACATGTTGATGTCGCCGTGGTACGTCTTCCCGTCCGGCGCCGTGTACGACCCGAACTGGAACCAGATCGGCACGTTCAGGAACTGGTGCAGTCCGATCACCAACAGCGCGCGGTTCGCGATGCCGAAGATGCCCGCACCCCAGGCGCCCAACCCGCGCAGCCAGTCGGAGAAGGTCTCCAGCGCGTCCCCGACCGGCGGCCAGACCCACAGGCAGAGCGCGGCGAAGGCGATCGCGACGAACGACATGATGATCGGGACCAGCCGCCGACCGTTGAAGAAGCCGAGCCAGTCCACCAGCTTCACCCGGTGGTACCGCTGCCAGAAGAAGGCCGCCAGCAGCCCCATGACGATGCCGCCGAAGACCCCCGGGTTCTGGTACGTGTACGCCACGAAGGTGTCGTTCGGCCCCAGACAGCCGCCCCCGATGTCCTTGGTCCCGACCGGACAGGCCTTCTGGAACGCGTGCAGCACCCCCCGGTAGACGAGGAACCCCGCCGTGGCCGCCAGCGCCGTCGAACCGTCCGCCTTCTTCGCCATCCCGATCGCGACGCCGATGCAGAAGAGGAGAGGAAGGCCCAGATCGGGATCGAGCAACGCCCCGCCCGCGCCCGCCATCACCTTGGCGACGTCCGTCCACTGCAGACCCTCCGCGCCGAACACGTCCGGCTGCCCGAGCCGCAGCAGGATCCCCGCCGCGGGCAGGACGGCGATCGGCAGCTGAAGGCTCCGGCCCATCTTCTGCAGCGCCTGGAACAGACTGCTCCGCCAACTCGGCTGTGGCACCGCTGTGGAGCTGCTCACGCTCATCGGCGTCCTCCCTGACCCGGCCCGTTTTGGCTGCCGCAACACTTACGGCACACTGGTGTAGACCAGTTGTGGGCAGGTTGCTGCTGATCGTCATCATTCGGCAGAGGCCGGTCATGTGCCTGCATAGATGGGCCAACCGTGCGTTACCGTGACGAAGCGGACCACGCAGGTGGGTAGCCACACACTGGCCGCCGAGACTCGTTCTTCGAAACACTCAGGGAGAAACACATGGCCACCAAGGCTGAGAAGATCGTCGCCGGGCTCGGCGGCATCGAGAACATCGAAGAGGTCGAGGGCTGCATCACCCGCCTGCGCACCGAAGTCATCAACCCGGACCTCGTCGACGAAGCCGCACTCAAGGCCGCCGGCGCCCACGGCGTCGTCAAGATGGGCACCGCGATCCAGGTCGTCATCGGCACCGACGCCGACCCGATCGCCGCCGACATCGAAGACATGATGTGACCCGGACCCGCTAGCCAGGTCCCGGCGGACCCCGTCCCGGAAGCCCTGGACGGGGTCTTCGCGTACCTCCGTACCGACTAGGCTCGCCACCATGTCTCGCATCGACGGCCGTACGCCCGAACAGCTCCGCCCGGTCACCATCGAACGCGGATGGAGCAAGCACGCCGAGGGCTCCGTCCTCGTCTCCTTCGGAGACACCAAGGTCTTCTGCACCGCCTCCTTCACCGAAGGCGTCCCGCGCTGGCGCAAGGGCAGCGGCGAAGGCTGGGTCACCTCCGAATACTCGATGCTGCCCCGCTCCACCAACACCCGCGGCGACCGCGAATCCGTCCGCGGCAAGATCGGCGGCCGCACCCACGAGATCTCCCGCCTGATCGGCCGCTCGCTGCGCGCCGTCATCGACTACAAGGCCCTCGGCGAGAACACCATCGTCCTGGACTGCGACGTCCTCCAGGCCGACGGCGGCACCCGCACCGCCGCCATCACCGGCGCCTACGTCGCCCTCGCCGACGCCGTCGCCTGGGGCCAGAAGAAGAAGTTCGTCAAGGCCGGCCGCAAGCCCCTCACCGGCACCGTCGCCGCCGTCAGCGTCGGCATCGTCGACGGCGTCCCGCTCCTCGACCTCTGCTACGAGGAGGACGTCCGCGCCGAGACCGACATGAACGTCGTCTGCACCGGCGACGGCCGCTTCGTCGAGGTCCAGGGCACCGCCGAGGGCGAGCCCTTCGACCGCAAGGAACTGAACGCCCTCCTCGACCTCGCGGCCGGCGGCTGCGCGGACCTCGAAGCCATCCAGCTCGGCGCGCTCGAACTCTAGCCGGCAACCGCCGGGCCCGACCCGGCGTCCAGGAAGATACGGGCGCACGGTTTCGCCACCGTGCGCCCGTCCTCGTAGCGTCCAAGCCCTCAGGGGGAGAACCGCATGAAGCTCCGCATAGCGGCCGTAGCCGTGGCCGCCGTACTCACCGTCCCGGCCCTGTCCGCCTGCGACGCGATCTCCACGGCCATGGACTGCGCGAACACCGCCGTGGCCATCACGGACGGCGCCAACGACCTCCAGCAGGCCGTCTCCCAAGCGGGCAACAGCCCCCAGGACGCCCAGAACGCGCTCAACCAGATCGAGACGAACCTGAAGAAGGTCGGCGACCAGACCGACAACGCCGACCTGAGCAAGGCCATCGACTCGATGAACACGGCCGTCAAGAACGTCCGCGCCTCCATCGAGAGCGGCAACAACGCCCCGGACATCCAGCCGGTCGCGGACGCGGCGAGCGAGCTGTCCAAGGTCTGCACCCCGGGCTGATCCGCCCTGATCCGCCCCCCGGGATAATGGGGGCATGACCTCGACGCCCAGCCGCCTCATCCTGGCCACCCGCAACGCGGGCAAAGTCACCGAACTCCGCGCGATCCTGTCCGACGCCGGCCTGCCGCACGAGCTGGTCGGCGCGGACGCGTACCCCGAGATCCCGGACGTCAAGGAGACCGGCGTCACCTTCGCCGAGAACGCCCTCCTCAAGGCCCACGCCCTGGCCCGCGCCACCGGCCTGCCGGCCGTCGCCGACGACTCCGGCCTCTGCGTGGACGTCCTGCACGGCGCCCCCGGCATCTTCTCGGCCCGCTGGGCCGGTGCGCACGGCGACGACAAGGCCAACCTGGACCTGCTGCTGGCCCAGCTCGGCGACATCGCCGACGAGAACCGCGGGGCCCACTTCGCGTGCGCGGCGGCCCTGGCCCTGCCGGACGGCACCGAACGCGTCGTGGAGGGCCGCCTCCTGGGCACCCTGCGCCACACCCCGTCCGGCACGGGCGGCTTCGGCTACGACCCGATCCTCCAGCCGCAGGGCGAGACCCGCACGTGCGCGGAACTGACGGCGGCGGAGAAGAACGCCATCTCCCACCGAGGCCAGGCCTTCCGAGCCCTGGTCCCCTTCGTCCGAGCCCTCCTGGGCTGACGCCGGGCGAAAAAATACCTGCGAATCGAAGTTTCGATTCGCAGGTATTTTTGGTGCGGCGGAAGGGATTCGAACCCTCAAGCCGTTTCACGGGCCACAGATCCTAAGTCTGCTGCGTCGCCGTTGCGCCACCGCCGCTAGCCGCTTGCCATGATAGCGGCAGGCGGCTGTGGCTGTTCGGGCAAGATCAACGAGTGGTGGTCCGGAGCCCTCCACGGCACCAGGTGCTTGTAGTTGCATGGCAGTTGGGGCACAGCAGTCGCAAGTTACCGGGGCGGTCGTCGTTCCGATCGCCGTTGATGTGGTCGATCTCCAGGGTCATGGGCCGCCCGCGCCACTGTGGTGGGCTTCCGCAGTGGTCGCATTGCTCGGGAATCCCGATGTCCTGAAGGGCCTGGCGGAGGAGCGGGGTGCGCACCCGCTGCTGCCCTACCGTCCGCTTGATGAGGATGTCTTCCGGGGCCCTGGGCGGTGTCGGGCGGGTGGTGCCGCGCTGGTGCCCTTGCCCGACGAAGTGCGAGGTGTCGTGCCCCTCCTCGGCGATCCATGAGCGCAGGTGCCCGCGTTGCCCGCCGTGGTCAGGGAATCCGAGGAGTCGTAGCGTTCCAGCGAAACTGACCGAGTCGGCGATCGCCTGCGTCAGCTCTTCTCGCGACGGGCGGTCATGGCGCCGGACGTTCATCGGCGCCTCTTGCCCCGGCCTCGGTACGAGTCCGTCGTGGAGTGGCAGTTGGGGCACAGCAGCTGAAGGTTCTCCGCACGGTTGTCGCGCCAATCACCGTTGATGTGATCGACCTCCAGAGGGAGTGGTTCTCCCATCCAGGTGCCTTCGATGCCGCAATCGGCACAGCGCTCCTCGACGCCGTACTCGAGCAGTGCACGTCGGAGCAACTTGCCGGGGGTGCGCGTGGGGTGAGGGGAGTCGTTCTCGCGGAGGATCTCGTCCGCAGTCCGCCTCCGGCTGTTGTGTCGCATCCTGTCCGTTCGGGGCGCGCCGGTGAAATGTGAGGTGTCGATGCCCATCGAGCGGACTCGGCGGCTGATGTGTGTGTGATGTCCGCCCACGGCTTCGAGTCCTAGGCGCCGCAATACCTCGCACATGTTGTGGGAGGACGCCACGGCCTCCTCCAGGATTGCGCGGGTCCAGCGGTTCCCTTCGCGCTCGAAGTGCGAGACGTCCACCCCGAGCTGGTTCATCCGCCGGCGTATGTAGTCGCGCGAGCCGCCCTTCGGGTCGACCCCCAGCTTCTCCAGGGCCTCCGACAGGGTCCGCGCCCCTTCGGCGGCTTCCGCCAGGCGTTCCTTCGTGTACGGGCTGATCGGCATGCCCGCTCCCCTCCGTGCTCGATCCGGCCACGTGTGCGGCTCTCGTACGGAGTAACGGGTCCGGGAGGCGGACGGTCACGGGGGGTTTCGTCCGATAAACGGAGCGGCCCGCACCGGGTGGGGTGCGGGCCGCTCCGTGGGGTGTGGGCCGGGGGTCAGAGGCCCAGGTCCTTGATGATCTTCGCTACGTGGCCCGTGGCCTTGACGTTGTAGAAGGCGTGCTCGACCTTGCCCTCCTCGTCGACGACCACCGTGGAGCGGATGACCCCGGTGACCGTCTTGCCGTACAGCTTCTTCTCGCCGTACGCGCCGTACGCCGTCAGCGTCTCCTTCTCCGGGTCGCTGACCAGGGTGACCTTCAGGTCCTCCTTCTCGCGGAACTTCGCCAGCTTCTCCGGCTTGTCCGGGGACACGCCGATGACGTCGTAGCCGTGTCCCGTCAGGAAGGACAGGTTGTCCGTGAAGTCGCAGGCCTGCTTCGTGCAGCCCGGGGTCAGCGCGGACGGGTAGAAGTAGACGATCACCTTGCGGCCCTTGTGGTCGGCGAGCGAGACCTCGTTGCCGTCCGCATCGGGCAGGGTGAAGGCGGGGGCGGTGTCGCCCGGCTGGAGTCGCTCGCTCATCGTGACACTCTCCTCGGGAGGGGATCGGTATGCCATGAGACTAAGCTGACAGACTGTTCATGGCGGACTACGCCCCACACGACCACGACGACGGAGGCAGCGCGGTGCCGGAAGCCAGGACCCCCGCACAGATCGAGGCGGACATCGTCCGCCGCCGTGAGCAGCTCGCCGAGACGCTCGACGAGATCGGTGTGCGCATGCACCCGAAGACGATCATGGGGGACGCGAAGGCACGGGTCGCCTCGACCGTCGACCAGACCGCCGGGCGGGCCTTCGCCAAGGTGAACGGGATCGTGACGGACCTGAGGGACGGTCTGCGGCACGACGACGGGACTCCGCGGATCGAGCGGATCGTGCCCGTCGCGCTGGTCGCGGTGGGTCTGGTCGGGCTGCTCGTGGTGTCGGCGCGCCGCAAGCGCGGATGACCCTGAGGGGCACGGGGCGGGCGCGGGCAGGTAGGTTCGTGGCGTGAGCGAGAACACCACCCACGACAAGCTGCCCATCCGCATGCTGCACGACCGCGTGCTCGTGAAGTCCGATCTGCCGGAGGGCGAGCGGCGCTCGGGCGGCGGCATCCTGATTCCCGCGACGGCCGCGGTGGGCAAGCGGCTGGCCTGGGCGGAGGTGGTCGCGGTCGGGCAGAACGTCCGGACGGTCGAGCCGGGTGACCGGGTGCTGTACGACCCCGAGGACCGGGCCGAGGTCGAGGTGCGGGGTGCGACGTACGTGCTGATGCGCGAGCGGGATCTGCACGCCGTGGCCGCGGAGCGGCTGGAGGGGTCGGAGGACTCCACCGGGCTGTATCTCTGAGTCGAGCTGGTGGGAAAGGGCTGGTGGCGCAGGTCACCGGCCCTTTTCCATGCCTTTTGCTACGGTGGAGGGGAACCCCGACGAGACGCGCCGTACCGGGTACGACAAGACGACGCACCCCGTATCGCTCGTTGTCTCGGAGGTGCCGTCATGGCATGGGTTCTTCTTCTCGTCGCCGGTCTGCTCGAGGTCGGTTGGTCGATCGGCATGAAGTTCACGGACGGTTTCACCCGGCTGTGGCCCAGTGTGTTCACGGGTGCCGGGATCGTCGCGAGCATGGTGTTGCTGTCCTATGCCGCGAAGACGCTGCCCATCGGTACGGCGTACGGGGTGTGGGTGGGCATCGGTGCCGCCGGTGCGGCCGTGCTCGGTATGGCGGTGTTGGGTGAGCCCGTCACCGCCGCCCGGATCTTCTTCATCTGTCTGCTGCTGGTCGCCGTGGTGGGGCTGAAGGCGACCTCCGGTCACTGACCGGGTTATTCGAGGAACGCCGACGGTGGTCGCAGGCCTTCGGCCGGGCCTCCGTCGCTGCCTTGTGCGCTGCCCTGGGTGGTGCCTTGTGCGGCGCCTTGCGCGGTGCCTTGTGTGCCCTGGGTGGTGCCGCCCTGGTCGCCGCCTTGGCTGGTGCCGCCGTTGTCCTGACCGCCGTTGTCCTGGCCTCCGTTGTTCTGGCCGCCTTGGTTCTGGCCGCCGTTGTTCTGTCCGCCCTGGTTGCGTCCGCCCGTGTCGGACGGTGCGGGTCGGGTCGGGCGGTCGGGGGTGCTGGGCGAGGGTTCGCCGGGGGTCTCCTGCGGCGGTTCGGATTCCGGGCTGGGCGGCGGGGGCGGTGCGGCGCCGGGCTGGAGTTCCAGGTCGAAGTCGACGGGGTCGGTGCCTTCGAGGGCGGTCTTGGTGTACGCGGCCCAGATCCGGGCGGGGTAGCCGCCGCCGCCGATGCGGGCCTCGCCGAGGGCGCCGTAGAGGGATTCGAGGGTTCCGGTGTCCGGGTCCTGGCCCATCATCGAGATGACGGTGACCAGCTCGGGGGTGTAGGCCGCGAACCAGGCCGAGCGGTCCAGTTCGCCGGTGCCGGTCTTGCCCGCGGCCGGGTGGCCGGCGGCGAGGGCGGCGGTACCGGTGCCGTTGTCCACGACGCTGACCAGCATGGACGTGGTGGTGTCGGCGGCTTCGCGGCTGATGGCCTGGGTGGGGGTGCGTTCGGGCAGGGGGCTGGTGTCGCCGCCCTTGGTGATCTTCTCGACGAAGGTGTAGGGGGTGCGGCGGCCGTGGTCGGCGAGGGTGGCGTAGGCCTGGGTCATGTCGAGGACACTGGCTTGGAGGGTGCCGAGGGCCATGGCCGGGCCGGGGACGAAGTTGGGGGTGTTCTCGGGGATGCCGAGGTCGATGGCGGTCTTCTTGACCTTGCCGGTGCCGACGTCGACGGCCATCTGCGCGTAGACGGCGTTGACGGAGAGGTCGGTGGCGGTGTTGACGGTGATGTTGCCGTAGGAGACCTGGCCCTCGTTCTCGGGGGCGAAGCGGATGCGGCCGCCGACGACGGGGCGTTTGTTGTCGCCGTTGTAGATCGTGTTGGGGGTGATGCGGCGGCCGTCCTGGGTGCGGGAGTCGTTCTCGACGGCGGCGGCGAAGACGAAGGGCTTGAAGGTGGAGGCGACCTGGTAGTCGTGGCGGGTGGCGTTGTTCACGTACTGCTTGGTGTAGTCGATGCCGCCGTACATGGCGAGGACCTTGCCGGTGGCCGGGTCGATGGAGACCCCGCCGGCCCGGACCAGCCGGTCGGCCTTGCGGGTCTCGGGTTCGAGCTTGCTGACCATCTGGCTGTCGACGGCGTCGACGAGGGCGGTCTGGCGGCGCTTGTCGATGGTGGTGGTGATGCGGTAGCCGCCTTCGGCGAGGGTCTTGTCGTCGAGGATCTTGTTGTCGACGATGTAGTCCTTGATCGCTTCGACGAGGTAGCCGCGTTGGCCGGACAGGCCGGCGGCGGCGCGGACCTTGCCCGGTTCGGGGAACCGGGTCGTCGCGCGTTCGGCGGCGGTGAGCCATTGCTTCTTGACCATGCCGTCGAGTACGTAGTTCCAGCGGGCGAGGGCGCGGGGCCGGCTCTGGGGGTGGGCGACGACGTCGAAGGCGCTGGGGGAGTTGAGGAGGGTGGCGAGGTAGGCGCCCTCGGCGGTGGTGAGTTTGTTGACGTCCTTGCCGTAGTAGGCCTGGGCGGCTGCCTGGATGCCGTAGGCGTTGCGGCCGAAGTAGCTGGTGTTCAGATAGCCCTCAAGGATGTAGTTCTTCGACTTTTCACGACCGAGTTTGATCGCGATGAAGAACTCCTTGGCCTTGCGTTTGATCGTCTGTTCCTGGCCCAAGTAGTAGTTCTTGACGTACTGCTGGGTGATGGTCGAACCGGACTGGGTGCCCTTGCCGGTCGCGGTGTTCCAGGCGGCGCGGATCATCGCCTTGGGGTCCACCGCCCGTTCGGAGTAGAAGTCCCGGTCCTCGGCGGCCAGTACGGCCTCCTGCACGGATCGGGGGATCTGCGACAGCGGCACGTTGACGCGGTTGACCTCGCCGTCGCGGGCGATCTGGGAGCCGTCGGAGTAGAGGTAGACGTTGGACTGCGCGGTGGCGCCGGCGTTGGCCGGCGGGATGTCGACGAGCAGGTAGCCGGCGACGAGGGCGCCGCCGATCAGCAGGGCGATGAGCAGGATGCCGCCCAGGACCATGCGCCAGGTGGGCAGGAAGCGGCGCCAACCGGTTCTCCGGCGCCGGGTCTTCTTCCCCGGGCGGCCCTGGTGCGGCGCCTGCTGCCGGGCCTGCCGGGACTGCTGTGGCCCCGCCGGGTCGGTCCGCGGCTGCGGTACGTCGGGCGGGGTGTCGGGGTCGCGAGGGGCCCAGCCCGGGGGTGGTGACTGGTCGCTCATCTCCGAGACTCCTCGACGCCGTTCAAAATATCCACTTCTGTACCTCATGGTGTCTACCCGATGGCCGCCGATTCCGCTCCGGACGGGCATAAATCGGTCGCGTGGCTCGCCCCTCCGCACTAAGCTCGCGCGCTTTGGCCGACGTAGGAACGACGTGGGAAACGGAGGGATACGGTGCGCCGAAGAGTGCGTCGCGGAGTGCGTCTCCACCTGGCGGTCGCGGCAGGCGGATTCAGGCGGTACGCCACCTACGGGACGGCGACGGCCGCCGGGGTGTTCACCAACACCGTGTTCGGGTTCATCGTGGCGTACACGTACATCGCGCTGTGGGACGAGCGGCCCGGACTCGGCGGCTACGACCAGGCGCAGGCGCTGACCTTCGTCTGGATGAGCCAGGCGCTGCTGGCCGCCGCAGCCCTGATCGGCGGCGGCTTCCAGGAGGAACTCCAGGAGCGGATCCGGACCGGCGACATCGCGGTCGACCTCTACCGGCCCGCGGACCTCCAGCTGTGGTGGCTGGCGGCCGATCTGGGGCGGGCGGGCTTCCAGTTGCTGGGCCGCGGGGTCGTGCCGCTGGTGGCGGGGGCGCTGGCGTTCCCGCTGGCGCTGCCCGTCGACCCGCTGCGCTGGCTGCTGTTCCTGGCGTCCGTCCTGCTGGCGCTGGTGGTCAGTTTCGCGCTGCGCTACATGGTGGGGCTGGTGGCCTTCTGGCTGATGGACGGGGCCGGCATCAACATCATGGCCACGGTCGCCTCGATCTTCTTCTCCGGGATGCTGCTGCCGCTGACCGTCTTCCCGGGAGGCTTCGGCGAGTTCGTCCGGGCCCTGCCGTGGGCGGCGATGCTGCAGGTGCCGATGGACGTCCTGCTGGGCAAGCACGCCGGGGCCGGGGGCGCGGCCGAGGCGCTGGGCTTCCAGGCCGGGTGGGCGCTCGTACTGCTGGGGACGGGGCGGCTGTTGCAGTCGGCCGCGACGCGGAAGGTGGTGGTCCAGGGTGGCTGAGGCGGAAGCGGAGGCGACGGCGGTACCGGTACGCGTACGGGACCGGGAGGTCGCGGTGGCCGGGGAGCCGCGGCGCGGCTCGCCGGTCCGGGAGGGGCTGCGCGGCTACCGGCTGATCGTGGCGATGTGGATCCGCTCCACGATGACGTACCGGACGTCCTTCGTCCTGACGACCGTCGGGCACGCGGCGATCACGCTCCTGGACTTCGTCGCGATCTACATCATGTTCTCCCACGTGGACGCGCTCGGCGGTTTCACGCTGCCCGAGATCGCCCTGCTGTACGGGTCCTGCTCGGCCTCCCTGGGCCTGGCGGACCTGTTGCTGGGGAACACCGACCGGATCGGCGCCCGGATCCGCGACGGCTCGCTGGACACGATGCTGGTGCGGCCGGTCCCGGTGCTCGCGCAGGTCGCGGCGGACCGGTTCGCGCTGCGCCGGCTGGGCCGGATCGGGCAGGGGCTCGGGGTGATGGGCTGGGCGCTGTGGACCCTGGACGTGGATTGGACGGCCGGGAAGCTGTTGCTGGTGCCCGTGATGGTGATCGCCGGCGCGGCCATCTTCGCGGCGGTGATGGTGACCGGGGCGGCCTTCCAGTTCGTGACGGGGGACGCGGCGGAGGTGCAGAACTCCTTCACCTACGGCGGCTGCACGATGCTGCAGTACCCGCCGACGGTTTTCGCGAAGGACCTGCTGCGCGGGGTGACCTTCATCGCTCCGCTGGCCTTCGTCAACTGGCTGCCCGCGCTGCACGTGTTGGGGCGGCCCGATCCGCTGGGACTGCCCGGGTGGGTCGCGTACCTGAGCCCGCTGGTGGCCTTCGTGGTGTTCCTGCCCGCGTCGCTGGCGTGGCGCGCGGGAGTCCGTTCGTACCGAAGCACGGGGAGCTAGAGCTGTGGCGGATGCGCTGATCTCGTTGGACGGGGTCGAGAAGGTCTTTGACGTACGGCGTCGGGTGAGCCTGATGCGCCGGGAGGAACGCCAGGTCAGGGCGGTGGATGGGATCAGTTTCGAGGTCGCTCGGGGGGAGATGGTCGGCTACATCGGGCCCAACGGCGCCGGGAAGTCCACCACGATCAAGATGCTGACCGGCATCCTGACCCCGAGCGGGGGCCGGCTGCGGGTCGCGGGCATCGATCCGGCGCGGGAGCGGATGCGGCTCGCGCACCGGATCGGGGTGGTGTTCGGGCAGCGCACCACGCTGTGGTGGGACCTGCCGCTGAAGGACTCGTACGGGCTGATGCGGCGGCTGTACCGGGTGCCGCGGGCGCGGTTCGAGGAGAACCTGGAGCGCTGCGTGGAGCGGCTCGACCTGGCGGAGCTGCTGGACGTACCGGTACGGCAGCTGTCGCTCGGGCAGCGGATGCGCGGGGACATCGCGGCGGCGCTGCTGCACGATCCCGAGGTGCTGTACCTGGACGAGCCGACGATCGGGCTCGACGTGGTGAGCAAGGCGAAGGTACGGGGCTTCCTGCGGCAGCTGAACGAGGAACTCGGCACGACGGTGCTGCTCACGACGCACGACCTCCAGGACATCGAGCAGCTGTGCGAGCGGGTGATGGTGATCGACCACGGGCGGTTGATGTTCGACGGGCCGTTGGGTGGGCTGCACGCGGCGGGGGCGGTGGGGGAGAGCGAGCGCACGTTGGTGGTGGACCTGGAACGGGAGCTCGCGCCGATCAGTGTGGTGGGGGCGCGGGTGGTGAAGGTGGAGGGGCCGCGGCAGTGGCTGGCGTTCCCGGCGGGGGCGTCGGCTGCGCCGCTGGTGGCGGCGGTGGCGGCGGACTATCCGCTGGTGGACCTGTCGGTGCGGGAGCCGGACATCGAGGACGTGATCGCGCGGATGTACGCGGGTCGGGGCTGAGGTCCGACCGATCCGGGGGGAAGGTCAGGGGAAAGCCCGGGACGATCCGGGGACGATCTCAGGGGTCGAGCCATACAACTCCCCGGAAACCCTGCCTAGTCTGGTCGGCATGAGTGACGAGCGGCCGCAGAAGCCGTTGCCGGAGCTGAGGGCGTCGGACGCCGACCGGGACCGGGTGGTGGAGCGTCTGAGGGACGCCGTCGCCGAGGGCCGGCTCGACATGGAGGAATTCGAGGAGCGGCTGGAAGCGGCGTACACGTCGCGGACGTACGCGGAACTGGAACCGCTGACGCGGGACCTGCCGGTCCCGGAGGGCGGGCCGGTGGCCGGGCCGACGGCGGCCGTCGAGCCCTGGGCGGGCCGGATCGGCGGGGCGGGCGGTGGCTCCGCGACGGCCGTGGCGGTCATGTCGGGCTTCCAGCGCAAGGGACGGTGGACGGTGCCGGCACGGTTCGACGCCGTGGCGTTCTGGGGCGGCGGGGAGCTGGACCTGCGCGAGGCGGAGTTCGCGCAGCGCGAGGTGGTGATCAACTGCGTCGCGGTCATGGGCGGCATCGAGATCACGGTGCCGCCGGGGGTGGAGGTGGACGTCCGTGGCTTCGGCTTCATGGGGGCGTTCGACCAGCGCGACAACCCGGGCCCGGCCGAGCGGGGCGCTCCGCGGGTGGTGGTGACGGGCTTCGCGTTCTGGGGTGGCGTGGAGGTCAAGGTCAAACGACGCAAGTCGCTCCGCAAAGAGCTGTAGCCGGGCCGTAGCCACTGCCGGGGCGCTGCGGTTCGGCTCCGCCGGGGCGGTGGTGGCGGGGTGCTGCGGTTCGGCTCCGCCGGGGCGGTGGTGGCGGGGTGCTGCGGTGCGGCTCCGCCGGGGCGGTGGTGGCGGGGTGCTGCCCCGGGCCCCGCGCCTCAATCGCCGGCGGGGCTGGGTGGTGTGGGTCGGTGCCCCGGCGGAGTGTCTCCTCGGCTCGCGCGGTACGGCATGTCTCGGCTGTACCCGGTGGTGCGCGCTCGTCCTGCGGGGACACTCCCCCGTGTCCCCGCCCCACGGCGATGCGTTCGACAGTGCCCCGAAGCCGCCCCGACGCATGGGGAGCGGGGACGGGCAGGGGTGTCCCCGCAGGACGAGCGCGCAACCACCGACCCACAACCGAGACATGCCCGCATCGCGCGAGCCGAGGAGACACCCCTGCCCGGCCCCGCGGACCCGCCCGCACCGTGGTCGAGTTCCCGCCCCGCCCTGAGGGAGCGGCTCGCGCCGGGGGGGCGGGTCCCGCCCCGCCCTGAGGGAACGGCCCGAGCCGAAGGGACGCCTCTGCCCGGACCCGCGGAGCGGCCCGCGCCGGGGTCGGGTGCCGCTCCGCCTGAGGGAGCGGTCCGCGTTGGGGGCGGGGCCCGCCCGGGGGACCGCTCGCGTCGGGCGGGCCCGGACTGCTGCCCGCCGCGGGAGCGGACTGGCGTGGCGGGAACTCCTCCGGCCTCCCAGGAGTCGGATGCTATGCAGACAAAACCGGCGCCACCGGGGGAAGGCAGGAGCACGTGGAGAACCGCAACACCACCGGAGGTACCCGCGGCGGGTTCGTGTTCAGCGCCGCCGACGAGGAGCGCCGCCAAGGGGTGCGTCGGATGAAGGCCATCGCGACCGGGCTGTTGCTGCTGGTCGCGGTGGTCTACGTACTGGCCAAGTACGCCCAGCACGCCTGGGGCGCCGGTGGCTGGGCCGCGTACGTCGCCGCCGCGGCCGAGGCCGGCATGGTCGGCGCGCTCGCGGACTGGTTCGCCGTGACCGCGCTCTTCCGGCACCCGCTGGGCCTGCCCATCCCGCACACGGCGATCATCCCGACCAAGAAGGACCAGCTCGGTGTCACCCTCGGCGAGTTCGTGGGGGAGAACTTCCTCTCCGCCGACGTGGTGCGGGCCCGGCTGCACGCCCTCGGCATCGGCGGCCGCCTCGGCTCCTGGCTCGCCGAGCCCGAGCACGCCGACCGGGTCACGGCCGAGCTGGCCGCCGCCCTGCGCGGTGCGCTCACCGTGCTGCGCGACTCCGACGTGCAGGCCGTGGTCGGCGAGGCCATCACCCGGCGCGCCGAGACGGCCGAGATCGCGCCGGGCATCGGCAAGACCCTGGAGCGGGTCGTCGAGGACGGCGGCCACCGCCGTGCCGTCGACCTCATCTGTGCCAAGGCCCACGACTGGCTCGTCACCCACGGGGCCTCGATCACGGACGCGGTCCAGGGCGGCGCCCCGGGCTGGACCCCACGGTTCGTGGACCGCAAGGTGGGCGAGCGCGTCTACAAGGAACTGCTGCGCTTCGTCACGGAGATGCGGGACATGCCCGAGCATCCGGCGCGTGCGGCGGTGGACCGGTTCCTGGCGGACTTCGCCGCCGACCTCCAGTCGGACCCCGAGACCCGGGCGAAGGTGGAGCGGCTCAAGTCCGAGATCCTGGCGCGTGACGAGGTCCAGGACGTCATCGCCTCCGCGTGGTCGGCGATCCGGTCGATGATCATCTCGGCGGCGGAGGACGAGCAGAGCGAGCTGCGCCTGCGGGTCCGGGCCTCGCTGATCTCCCTGGGGGCGCGGCTGGCCGCCGACGGCCGGCTGCAGGCGAAGGTGGAGGGGTGGATCGAGGGCGCGGTCGTCTATGTCGTCACCACCTACCGGACCGAGATCACCTCGCTGATCACGGACACGGTGGCGGGCTGGGACGCCGAGCACACCTCCCGCAAGATCGAGGCCCACATCGGCCGTGACCTGCAGTTCATCCGTATCAACGGCACGGTGGTCGGCGCCCTGGCGGGCCTGCTGATCTATACGGTCTCCCGTGCCTTCGGGGCGTAGGACGGCGCGAGCGGCAGCTCCAGTTGGGCGTGGCCGCGGGCGGTGACCCGCGGCGGTGCGGGGCGGGCGGCGCCCAGGAGGAGGAGCGAGCGGACGGCGGCGACGACCTCCGCCGGTCGCTCGCGCAGGATGCCGGGCGTCGTACTGGCCACCAGGACGCCCCGGGACTCCAGGCGCAGCCGCCGGAGCAGGGTGGCCTGCCAGGCGTCGCGCGTGTAGTGGTACTCGGCGGAGTCGATCTCCAGGGCCACGCCCTCGTCGGGCCAGTACGCGTCCGGGCTGGCCAGGAAGGCCCCGTCGGGGTCGTGGAGGCGGGCGTTCCACAGCGGGGTGGGGAGGTCGGTCGCGGCCAGGGTGTCGCGGGCGCGGCCCTCGGCGATGGAGCGGACCCCGGCGAGCAGTTCGGCGGCGGCGACGCGTACGGCGGGGCGGCCGCGGACGCGGCCCGCGCGCAGTTCGGCGTGCAGGTCGTGCGGGTGGCACCAGCCGCCCTGGACGACGTTGGCCAGTACGGAGCGCACCAGATCGGCATCGTCCGTGCGGGCCGCGAAGTCGGCGGCGGCCCGGATCGGGCGGGTGCTGGGGACTCCGGAGATGTGGATGGTGGCGGGCCAGCGGGTGGTGGGGCAGGGGCGGACCCGGCCTGCGGGGGCCGGTGAGCGCGGGGCGCGGACGAGGACGTCCAGGGGTTCGGGCGGGGCGTCGCGGATGCCGAGGAGGGCGAGCGCGGCGCCGCCGGTGAGTGCTGCCGTGGACCCGGAGAGCGGGTCGGCCGCGGGGTGGGCGGCGTACAGGACGGCCGACAGTGCCCGCTGTCGGGTGTCGGGCGGGCCGGTCTGCAGGAGGTAGACCCGTGGCAGGAGCCGTTGCCAGGGTCCGGTGCGGCGGCTGCGGCCGCTGATGGTGGCGGAGGGGATCCCGGCCTGCCTGAGCTGGTGGTAGGTGGCCAGGTTCTGTTGCCGTTGCGCGATACGAGTGATCATGCCCGGGGTATGCCCGGTGGGGTGCGGGCGATGCTCAGGCCGAGGGGTGGTTCGGGGCGAGGAAGACGACGACGCCGTTCTGCGTGCCGGGCAGCGGGGTGACCTCGTGCCAGCCCAGGCGCCGGTAGGTGGCGACGGTGTCGGTGGCCACCCGGGCGGTCAGCAGCCAGGCGCGGTCGTCGGGGGCGTCGGCGGTGATCTCGGCGAGCAGGGTGCGGCCGGTGCCGTTGCCGCGCGCGTGCGGGCGTACGGCGAGTTCGTCGATTTCGAGGGCGCCGATGAGGAGTTCCCGGACGCGCTGTCGGCCGAGCTGTGCGGAGACCTGTGCGTAGCCGCGGTCGCGGGGGAAGGCCTTGGGGGTGATCCAGGCGGTGGCGAAGCCGTCGATGCCGGCGGGTGATTGTGCGAAGGCGGCGCGGAAGCCGGCGCGGCGGCTGTCGGCCTGGAGTCGGGCGGAGAATTGGCGAATGGTTTCTTCATCCTCGTTCCACGGTGGCGCGGAGAACACCTCGCTGTAGGTGTCGGCCAGTTCGTCCGAAAGGTCCAGCACGGCCGGTCCATAACAGATCACGTTTGCAGCTCCTTGGGCCGGCTTGGGTGGCTTCGGTCGGATAGCCCCTGTAGGAGAGTGAATCTACGCCGGGGAGGTTCCACGGAGGGCACCTGCACGGATCCGGAGGGTGTGCGACAAATCCGACTTCCGTACGCGGCCCGGCCCGCCCGTATCGCCGTCCCGCGGACCGGCGTTGAACCGCTGTGCCCAGCTCTCTCCTGCGTAAAGCCCTGATCGGCCTCGCCGCGTGCGCGGTGGCGTTCTTCATCACCCTCGGCGTCATCGCCGTACTGCCCCGCGCCGTCCAGGACACGGTCCCGCCCGGCGTGCTCGGCGGAGCCGTCGTGGTCCTGGGTGTGGGCACCGCGCGCCGCTTCACGCGGCGCGCGCGTTAGCCTCGTCCGGAGACGTTCGAACGGCTGGAGGACCCCACCATGGCGCAGATTCCCACCTCGGCGATAGCGGCGGCCGGCCTGGTCGGCGGCTACGCCACGGCCCGCTGGACCGGCGTACGCCCGCTCGGCGGCGTGATCCTCGCGGCCGCCGGTACGGTCGCGGCCCGCGAATGGCACCGTCGCACGGGCCCGACGACCACGGCCCTCCTGGGCGCGGGCTACGTGGCCGCGTTCGCGGGATCGCACCCCTTGGCGAAGAAGATCGGCGCCTGGCCGGCGGTCTTCACGGCGGCGGCCGCGGTGGCGGCGGCCTCCTACGCGGCGGCGGACCGCTAGGTGGTCGCAGGCCGCACCGACCCGGCCCGGGGGTGTCCTGTCGATCGGACGCCATCGACAGGACACCCCCGGGCCCACCCCGTCAGCCCGTGCCGTGGAAGAAGCCGATCTCGGGATCCTGCGGGGTGCCGATCAGCATCGCGCGGTCCAGGAAGCGGTTGAACTGCTCGCAGCTGGTCTCGGGGAGCAGGACGCAGCAGTGGCAGGCGGCGAGGTTGACGTTGTCGGCCCCGCTGACCGGGGATTCCATGCACAGCGGGTCGGCGGAGCACCACGCGGCCCGGGTCAGGGCCGAGTCCAGGGATCGCGCGAGCGCGTCCGGCCTGCCCTGGCTGACCAGGCCGCCGAGGCTGCCGGCGGAGTCGCTGGTGGCGGTGTAGAGCAGTACACCGGTCATCTCGTCGTCGACGTAGAGGCGTTCGCGCAGCGCCGATGCGGGATAGCCGCAGTCGAGGCTCCACTCGTCGATCAGCACGTGCGCCAGGGTGTGGACGAGCAGCAGGCGGGGTGTGACCGGCGACAGCTCGGGTTCGCCGTCCGGGCCGGCCTGTTCGGCGAGCAGTTCGAGATGGTGCTCTCGCACCACGTCGGCACGACGGGCCACGCCCGGATGCCCCTGCTCCCATCGGGCCACGCGTGCGCGGTCCAGCCGGAGGAACACCCCCTCGCCCACGACCTCGATGGCGGGCAGCCATCCCTGCGGATTGCGGGACAGCGCGGAGTGCCGCTCGGGGGCGGCCGAGGTCGGGGCGGTCAGCCGGGTGAAGGAGGTCAGGGCCCGGACCTCCCGCAGGCGGGGGACGAGCATCACCTGATCGATGCCCGTGCGGTCCGGGATGTCACCGAGGTCGCCCGGGTCCTGGGTCTCGAAGTCGGGGCTGACCCGGTGGTCGTATTCGGTGCTGCGCTGCAGCTGTTCGTACTCGTCGCGGCGCAGCGGATCGATCAGGACCGCCGCCGCGTCCTCCTCCTTGGCCTCGCGTGCCTCGGTGGCCCGTCGGGCGACGCGTACCGCGTCCAGGAGGTCGGTGGCCTCGTAGCCGGACTTCTGCAACTGGGGCGTCATCCCGATGTAGACCAGGATCTCCTCGTCGGTCCGGTCGCGGAACTTCGCCATGTAGGGGCGGACGAGCTTGTTGGCGCCCTGGGACCACGGCGGAATGGTCAGCGCGGAGGAGACCATGGGGAACCAGGCGGCGGAGGAACCGCGCTGGATCGCGCGCGGGTCCTCGGTGCACTCCTCGGGAGCCGAGTCGTCCCTGAGCCACGGGCGGCGCCCGGAGCAGCGGATCCCGAGCGAGGCGAGTGCGGTGCGGCCGAGGGCTCCTTCGAGCGACTTGGGGGCCACCCCGCACGAGCAGTGGATCCGGATGGAGCGCAGGGACGCGGTGCGGCCCGCGGTGCGGATCTCGAGGCGGTGGGACGTGGCGCCCCCGGCCGGGCGCTCCTCGGACTTGTGGACCCAGAGCCAGTACGGGAAGTCGTCCAGGTGCCCGTTCTCGCACACCATGACGAAGCGGGACGGGGTCAGTTCCGTGGTCTCGCACTTGCCGCACTTGTTCTTCTTCGGGTCCGCGGTCAGTCGGCGGTGCTCGTCGAGGGCGTGGCAGGTGGAGCAGGAGTACCACTGGGGGAATCTGGCGACGTGGACGCCGTCGCTCGGCGCGTTCTCGTCCGTGGTGGCGGGCGGCAGGTGGAAGCCGTCCACGTCGAGCCGGTACTGGAGGCGGGGCTCGGTGAGTTCGAACTCCGAGGGCACGTGCCAGGAGTCGAGTCCGCGCACGATGAAGGACTCGCTGTCGATCGCGATCATCGATCCGACGCCGTACGTCGTGATCATCTGGGCGCGGCGGGCCGAACCGAGCTTGCGGGGTCCGCTCTCGGCGCGCAGCCGTTGGAGGCGGGAGCCGGAGCGGGCGGACCGCCGGGGGGACTCTGACATCTACTTCTCCTCGAACAGGTCGGACTCGGCGTCGACGTCGCGCAGGCTGGTCAGCGTGCGGAAGGATTCGCCGTCCTCGGCCTCGGCGAACGGCACCAGCAGGGCGGGGCGCTTGCCGAACCAGCCCTCGTACACGAGCGTGTCCGGGTAGGTGTCGGCGAGCAGTCGCCAGTCGTCGATGATCTCTTCGAGTTCCGCGTCCACGTCGTCGGCGTGTTCGGGGGCGATCTCCCGGGCCCGCCAGGTGATGGCGGTGCGGATGTCCTTCAGCCGGTCCTCGAACCGGTCGATCTTCGCGGCGCCGCTCTTGGGGCGGGCTGCCTCGATGGTGAGTCGGGCGAGGCCGACGAGGACGGCGTGCAGGGCCCGGTCCCGGGCCCGGGGCGAGAACGGGGTGACGCTCGTCGACTCGACCTGGCGGTAGAGGGCCGAGTGGTAGGTGGTGAAGTTCTCGTAGTGCGACCGGTCCCGTGAGCGGGCCGAGTTCAGCAGGGTGACGACCAGTCCCGGGTGGCTGCGGCCGACCCGGCTGGTGGCCTGGATGTATTCGGCGGTGGTCTGGGGCTGCCCCATGACGGCCATGAGGCCGAGTCGGTCGATGTCGACGCCCACCGAGATCATGTTCGTGGCGAGCAGGACGTCGACCGCGTCGGGGTGCGGGTGGCGGCGCTCCAGATCCTTGAGGTACTTGGGGATGTCGCTCGCGTCGATGCGGCTGGTGAGTTCGGACGGTTCGTCGATCTCCCGGATCCGTGTCTCGGCCTGGGCGGCCAGGAGCGCGATGCGGTCGTGGACGTCGTCCCTGACCTGCAGTTCGGCCGCGGCCAGCAGGCGGAGGCTGTTGAAGTAGCCGACGAGGGTCCAGTAGGCGTCCCGGACCGCTCCGGGGCCTTCGATGAGTGCGGCGTGGTGGAGCAGCGCGGCGTACGCGCGCACGAGGAGGGTGGCCTGGCTGGTGGAGGGGGTCAGCAGGCCGACGTAGCGGCGGGTGGCCTTGCGGTCGGCCGGTGCCTCGCGGGAGAACCACGAGTCGCGGGAGTCGAGCGCGGTGGGCGGGAATTGGTGGACCTCGCGATGGAACAGGGCGCGGCCCTGTTGCTTGGCGCGTCGGATCGTCGCGGTGGAGGCGATCACCTTGGGGGTGTCCGCGGCGAGGTCGATCATCGTCTCGTAGAGCCCGGTCATGGTGCCGAGCGGGCCCGAGATCAGGTGCAGTTCGTCCTGGACGATCAGCTCGGGCGGCGGGGTGTCGTCCGCGGGCCGGTTCCGGTTGAACAGGGCGGCGGTCCGCTCCTCCCACGGGATGAGGGCGAACTTGTCGACCGTGGCGATCACCAGGGTGGGGCGTGCCTGGTAGACGGTCTGGTCCACCACGTGGATCGGCAGGCCTTCGTGGAAGTCGCAGTCCTCGTCGGGGCAGGCGACGACCATGGCGGCGGGTTCCAGGGTGACGGTGTAGTCGTGGGCGTCCAGGGCGGACCCGCACCAGGGGCAGGCGCGGAGCTGGACGGGGTTCTCCTTGGCGACCGATTGACCGTTGCGGAGCTTCAGCAGGCTCTTCTGCGCGGTCTTGAGGTCGTTCGGGGTGGCCGACTGGCCCACCCACATGCCGATGGAGATCTTCTCGGTGCCCAGCGGGCGGGCGGAGTTCCTCGCCTCCAGGCGGATGCGTTCCATCGCGCAGATCAGGATGGTCGCCCGCTCGAACTGCTGGAGGGTCAGCAGGCGCAGGGTGTACCGCATCAGTACGGTCACCCCGCCGCCGGAGTCGCGGCGGCGCAGGCGCCGTAGGAACACGGTGAAGGCGATGAGGCCGAGGTAGGCCTCGGTCTTGCCGCCGCCGGTCGGGAACCACAGGAGGTCGGCGATCTGCCGGTCGTCGTGCTGGGGGTCGGCGATGCCGTCGAGGCACAGCAGGACGAAGCCGATCTGGAACGGGCGCCAGGTGTTGGGGCGGCCCGGCTCACCCTCCTTGATCGTGATCGCGCGGGTGCGCTGGTCGTCCATGGCGCGGTTGGCCAGTCGGAACGCTTCCAGGCAGTCGTCGTCGACGCGGAGCAGCTCGACGCCGGCGCGCATGCGCCCGAGGGCGGTGGCGCAGTTGTCGATCTGATCCAGGGCCAGTTCGGCGAATTCGGAGGAGCCGAGGCGCTCGGCGTCGCTCCTGCGCTCGGCGATCCAGTTCTCGTAGGAGGACAGGAGGGTCAGCAGGGCGGGCACGATCTCGTCCCGGGGTGCGGTCGAGAGCCATTTCATGCCCAGCGAGGTCGCGTCGATGTCGGGGTTCGAGTCGGTGAGCATGACCTCGTACGTCGGCACGAGCTCGGTGTGCACGCCGTCGATCCGGCAGGGCCCCGCGTCCGCCCGCAGGTGGTTCGGCGGGGGAGCCACCCAGTGCCAGTCCGCGGCGCAGCCGTGGCCGGTGGCGAAGGAGGGCGCGTGACGGTGCAGGAGCCGGCTGATGTCCAGCTCGGGGTCCGCGGAGCGTCCGTGGACGGGCCGTTCCACCAGACCGCCGGAGCCGGGCGGGGCGGTGACGGTCAGGCGGGGCTGGAAGAAGCAGGCCTCGTCCTGGGGGCCGGTCTTCGGGGCGGTCGCCGTGTTGATCAGCGTGACGGTCACCGCGACGGCCCCGGAGGCGTCCTCGCCGCGCACGATGATCCGAAGGTCCAGGAGGTGGGGCAGGATCTCCACGGTCCGGGTGCCGGGCGCGGTGACGTCGACGGGTACGTCCCGGGCGGGGACGGCCTGCCGCAGCCACCGTTCGCCGGTGTCCTCGGTGGAGCGTCGTTCCGCGGACCTGGCGGCGGTCGCCCGCCCCGCCGCGTCCACCGGAAGGTACCGGGCGGCTTCGACGCGGACGGTGACCTCGGGGGCCGCCACCCGGTCGACGGCGAAGGTGATCCCCATGGCCGAGGGGCGACGTACGTTGGAGAGGGCGACACCGGAGTCGTCCCGGTCGCCGTCGCGCTGCTCCCGGCGGGCCACGTCGGCCACGGGGTCGGGGTCGTTGTCGGCGGCCTGCTCGGTCGGGTCCTCGCGGATGTCGTTCCGCGGGAACAGCGCCCCGACGGGGTAGGTCGTGACGGGCGGGTCCTCCAGGAGCTCGTCCGGTCCGCCCTTGGGGCCCATCAGGTCGAGGACGAGCCGGTGCACCAACTCGTCCCGGAACTCGTAGTGCTCGTCGTGCTCGCTCTTCATCATGCTTCGCCGTCCTCCGTGCCCTTCTTCTCCCACTCGAAGCGCCCCAGCCCGGTCGGCCTGGGAGCCAGCCATACGCCCCGCTCGCCGAGACCCGCGCCGAGAGCGACGTTGTCGTTGCCCACGACGGTTTCCACCGAGTCGAGGAACAGGTCCGTGATGGTGAGTGGCCAGGGGAGTGCGGCCGCGTCCTTGCGGGTCCTGCGGAATCTGTACAGGTCTTTGCGCAATGTCTCGGAGGCGCTCCCGATGGTGCGGCCGGCATGGCGCAGCAGGTAGGGAGGGCTCGCGTCCGGTCCCGTCGGGAGTTCGTGCGCGCGCACGAACTCGACTGGGTCGCCGGCGTGTACCTCGTGCGCGAGATAGTGCTGCAGGTCGACGGCGTCGTTCTTCTCGTGCCCGTCCGCGCCGGCCGGGGCCTCGCGTGACACGTCGCCGCCGAGGACCTCGATGCCGTACCGCTGGCCCCGCTTGGTGCCCGCTCCGCCGCGGTACCAGCGGCCGGTCGGGGGCCGGCCGTCGTTGTCCTTGCGCAGGAACGGGTCCCTTCGCAGGGTCAGGTGGTACAGGTCGTGGCGCGGCCGGGTCATGGCCACGTAGAGCGCTCGGGCCGCCGCGGCCGGATCGCTGTCCTTGGTGTCCGGGCCCGCGACGGGGCCGGGATCGATGACGACGACCCGGTCGAACTCCAGCCCCTTGGCCCGGTGCACGGTGGAGACGACGACGCGTTCCGCGGCCTGGGTGGTCAGTTCGTCGGGTATCCGGCCACCGGCGAGAGCCGTTTTCACCCGGTTCAGATCGATCCCCGACCGGTGCCCACGACCGTCCAGCCGGACCAGGGCGTGCCACAGGACATCGCGTGCCTCGCCGTCCGGGAGTTCCAGCTCGTCGGCGATCGCGTCGAACCTGACTCGGGACAGGGTGGATTTCTCGCATCGGCGGTAGAGCAGGCTCAGCCAGGTGGGCAGTACCCGGTCCTGGGCGGAGCGCTGCACCTTGTGGGGCACGCCGGACGTCCACAAGGTCCGGGATACCGCCAGGGCCTGGCCGTTGGTGGTGCAGAGAAGGGCGTTGGTGCCGTCGTGGGACCGCAGTGAGGAGGCCGCGAGTTCGCTGTCGAGCGGAGCGAAGGGAAGGTTCGACAACAGCGCGGCGTGCAGCTGGGTGTGGACCGCCCGGTGCCCTTCCGCGGTCAGGTCGTCCTGCTGGAGGCGGTGGCCCAGGTGCAGGGCGGTACGGGCGGAGTCGGTCGTGGCACGGAAGTTGCGGGTGAGCCGCAGCTCGCGCAGGTCCGCGGGGAAGCTGTTGCGCAGCCAGGGGAAGAAGCTGTTGACCTCCTCGGCCCGGTGCGCCATCGGTACCTGGAAGCCGTAGAGGCACTGGGCGGGATCGCCCACGACGGTGAAGCCGGCGTCGCGGTACTCGTCGAGCAGGGCCTCGACCATGCGGCTGCGATCACCGACGAGGTCCTGGACCTCGTCGACGACGACATGGGCCAGGTCCTCCGTGAGGAAGTCGTCGAGCCTGCCGTCCCCGATGGCCTCCGTGGCGTTGCGGATGCGTTCGTCGAAGGGGACGGTGTGCCACTCGCCGGTGGGAGCGATCTCGGACAGGAAGGCGGTGGCCCAGCTGTCGAAGGTCTGTACCCGGACCCGGTCGGCGGCGACGGCGTGGCGCTGGATGCGTCGGCGCAGCTCGCGCACGGCGGCGTTGGAGAAACTCAGTACGAGGATCTCGCCGGGCAGTACGTCGTCCCGCTCGACCAGGGCGTCGAGACGCCGTACGAGGGTGTGGGTCTTGCCCGCGCCCGCCCCGGCCACGACCAGGCATTTGGCGTCCCAGGGGAGTTCCACGACGGCGCGCTGCTCGTCCGTGAGCTCGGGGGGCGCTCCCGGGGTCTTGGTCACGGACGCTCCCAGAGGTACTCGAACTCGGTGAAGGCGAGCTTGTGACCGTAGTTCTCGATGTTGTCGTCGACGTTGAGGATGAGGCAGGTGTCCTTGCCTCCGTTCGCGGGTCCGCGGAGCCCGCGCCCGATCATCTGCTGGTAGACGTTGGGGCTGTAGGTGGGGCGTGAGACGACCACCACGCGGGTGGCGGGCGCGTCGAAGCCCTGGGTGAGGACGCCGTAGTTGGCCAGGACCCGGATCCTGTTCTCCCGGAAGTCGTCGACCCGCTTACGGCGTGTGGCGGTGGGCGTCGCCGAATCGATGGAGTCGGCGGAGACGCCCATGCCGTTCAGCTTGGCGGCGATCACCTTGGCGTGGGCCACCGAGGTCGCGAACAGCAGGACGGGCCAGTCGGCGGGCAGCGAGGCGATCTCGTCGACGAGCATGCGATTGCGTTCGTGGTCCGACGCGAGCCGGTCCTCCACCGTGGCCGGCAGAGAGCCGAAGGTGTCCACCCTGCTCAGTTCGGAGGCGCTCATGGTCACGGTCGCGCCGCGCAGGACCCGCTGTTCGACCCTGGCCAGCACCTTCATGTCCTGTAGCTGGGGGTACGGGTTCGGGTCGAGCACGCCCCTGTCCAGCCTCGTCCGGCCGTAGCGCTGCACGAGCCGCTTGGTCTCGTCCTCGTTCGTGCTGCGGAACGGTGTCGCGGTCAGTCCGACCAGCGGCCGCTCGGTCCGGTTGTTGCGCGAGATCCCGAGCTGTTCGAACAGCTTGGTGTAGCGCGGGGAGAGGGAGGTGTGCGCCTCGTCGACGATGACCGCCGAGGCCTCGCGCAGCCAGGCGTACGCCTCGGTGTCCAGGTGACGTTCCAGCTTCGCGTCGACGGCGACCACGAGATGGACGGTGGATCGGATGTCGGTGGCGGAGTTGGTCCCCCACAGCCGGCTGATGGACAGTGCCTCGCGTTCGGCGCCGACCTTGGACCAGACGAACTTCCAGCTCTGCACGGCCTGCTCGCACAGTTCCTCGCTCTGCGCGATCCACAGGATCGGCCCGGTCGGGCGGCGGTGCTTGATGGCCCGGATCACCGCTTCGGCCGCGACCCGCGTCTTGCCGGAGCCCGTGGGCATGCACAGCATGGCGCGCTTGGGGTCGGGGTCCGTCAGCAGGTAGAAGAGGTTCTGGGCGAGCCGCTCCTGGTAGTCGTGCAGGCGGGGGAAGTCCACGGGCCCCACCACCTGCTCCATCGCGGGTGGGCTGACGGGCCTGGCGCCGGCGAACGCCTCCGGGAAGCCGAGGCGGTTGACGAACTGGCGCGCGGCGGTGTCGCCCCCGTAGCTGTTCGGGGCCTCGGCCCAGCGGGAGGCGATGGCCTTCGCGTAGTGGCGGAGGATGCCGTCCTTCTCGGAGTTGTAGGCCAGTTCCGCGATCCGTTGCCCGTCGGGCTCCCGCCCGGACACGTGGATCTCGTCCTCCCACAGGCCCGGCGGCAGTCCCGTACGCAGGGCTTCCTCGCCGATCAGCAGCAGCAGCTTGTCGGTGACGGTGTCCGCGTGCACGACGCGTTGGAGCTTCTCGTTGGCCCGCTGCTGTTCCTGGAGCGCGATGACCTGCCGGCACTCGGCACGGGTCAGCCGCCAGCCGAACGCCTTGGACGACTCGTGGAGGATCTCCAGCTCGTCCTCGGGGTGGCTGATCAACGCGACCCGACCGTCGAGCGCGCTCTTCAAGGGGACGGGCCGGTAGCTGTGGTCGGTGCGGATGATCTCTTCGAGCCGGGTGCAGGACTGGAACCAGGCGTCGGCGGTCGCGAGATCGGTGCGCAGGCGCAGGGAGGGGAAGCGGTTCAGGAGCAGCTCGGGTTCGGCCTCGGAGGCGTGACTCAGCTCCTTGGTGATCTTGTCGCCGGGGCTGCACATGTCCCATCGGGAGCGCAGCAGTTCGGCGTCCTCGGGGGAGTCGACGAGGAGCGCCGGGACGGATTCGCGGACCAGTGCGTCGTACTCCTCGCGGACGGAGGTCACGGCGATGTCGGCGTCGGGTCGGTGGCCCCATTCGGTGCCGATGCGGCAGCGGGTCTCGACGCCTTCCGGGAAGCCGGCGTCGGCCCGGGTGAGCAGGGTGTAGGCGTTGCCGAGGAAGGCGTCGTCCTCGCTCACGGCGATCCGCTCGTGCACCTTGTTCCACACCCGCTGCGGCACCTTGTCGAGGGTGCCGGGCATTTCGAGGGCGTCGGCCTGGGTCGGGGAGAGGCGGGCCACGGGCAGGACGGCCGCGTACGGGGACAGCTGCGGTCCCACGCATTCGCGCAGCGGGAGCAGTTCCCGGTCGGTGCGGGCGTAGCCGTACCTGGTCACCATCCAGCGCAGCGGGGACGGCGCCGGCTCCTGGGTCCGGGTCTGCTTGCCGACCTGCCGGGTCCAGCTGCGGACCATGCCCCGGTCGGGCAGCGCGGCGACGAAGGCGGCCCGGCCCTCTTCGCTCAGGCGCGTCAGGAATCCGAGCGGGCCGGCGGGGGAGGGGCCCTGCATCCGCATGGTCGCCAGGTTCGGACGGGCCGAGCTGGCCGGGAGGGTGGCGCAGTACGCCTTGTGCATGGCCTCCGCGTACGACTCGAACCAGGGCTCGCCCGTCGGGTCCTGTTCGATGTCGGGACCCGAGCGTGCGCCGAGGTCACGCAGCACGAGCAGGTCGTCCCGGTGGAATCGGGGGTCGACGGCGAGGGTCGCGTCGCGCGAGCCGTCGGCGGGGACGACGGGGCCGGGCAGCAGGCACGACTCGATGCCGGCGAACGCCCCGGCGAGGGTACGTACCTTGAGGACGCCCGTCGGATCCGGGACCCTCTCGTTCAGGATGCGGATCGACTGGCCCGCCCCGGCCCGGCGGGACAGCTTCCAGAACTCCTCCCAGGAGGATTCGCCGTACCGGGCGAATCCCTGGTCCACGACGGCCTCGAAGCGGCCGAGGGCGTCCGCCTCGTGGATCCCGATGGTGTCCAGGTCGGCGGAGAGTTCGCGCACGGTGGCGATCTCGGGGTGGACGTAGACCATCTCGTTCGGGAGGGAGTCGTCCAGGACCCGGCGGAACACCGTGTTCGCGCGGGGGGCCACCAGGCCGTGCGCCTCCGTGAGGAGGATGCGGGCCTGTCGGGCGTCCGCGACGTACGGGCTGTTGCCGCGGATCATGGCCGCGAGGATCCGCAGCGCGCACGCGGACGCCGCGGGCGTGCCGTCGGTGACCAGGGCCTCCAGCCATTCCTGGACGCTCGCGCGCTCGTGGCGCGCGGCCTCCAGGATGTGACCGAGCTTGCCCCGCCGGTCCCGGTCGGTCTCGACCGACCGGTGCACCCAGGCGGCGGGCCGGGCCGGGTGGGAGGCCCACAGGTCCAGCCATTCGGGCCGCAGCTCTTCCGGGTGGACGCGCAGGGCGGAGGGCTTGCGCAGGACCCCGTCCTGGTCGGGGAGGGAGGGCCCGGCGGCCGTCTCGCGCCACACCCCCTGGATCACGTGACCGTCGGCCCAGTTGCGGCGCTCCTTGTAGCGACCGGGCAGGTGGGCGAGGTGGCGGGCGGGGTCCTCGGGGTCCGTCAGGGCGGGCAGGGAGGCGGCGACCAGAGCGGCGGCGGCCCCCAGCAGCTCGTCGTTGAGCGGGGTGCCGTCGACCAGGTGCTGGCGGTCCTCGTTGGTCTTCCAGGCGGCGTTGAGTATGCCGCGCAGGGTCATCGGGTAGTGGGTGGGGAAGTAGGCCCAGAAGGCGCCGAGTTCACGTCGACTCTCGGGTACGGCCCACGAGATGTCGATGACGGGTCGGTCGTGGAGTTCCCCGGAGGCCTCGCGGGTCCTGGCGGTGGGGGAGTAGGGCGCGGTGAAGACGCGCCACGTCTCGCGCTCCGGCGCTCCGCCGTTGTCCGAGACGAGAAGCGTGTGGACGGTCCCTTCCCGTGTTCCGCTCAGGGAACGGCTGAACGTCGAGTTCGCGCGCCGGTCCTCCAGGTCGATCGTCCCGACATGGGGGGAGAAGAGCGGGAACTCCCGGGGGAACGCGCGCAGGTCCCGGCCCAGGCGCGCCGCGGCTCCGGGCAGCAGCGGGAGCCGGACGACCGTGACGGCCCCCTTGGAGAACAGGTCGTTCAGTACGTGGTCCTCGCGGAGTTCACGCGCGAGGTCGAGCGGTCGGGCCATGCGCAGGACGGGGGTTTCCTTCGTCTGCGGATGGACTTCACGGATGAGTCGCGCCGACCATTCGCGGTCGAATCCGAAGCTGCCCGTGACACTGAAGAACTGCGGGGTGTCGGTGATCGACAGGACGGACTTGACGCCCACGCCGAAGCGGCCGATCTGTCCTCCGCGCTTCTTCGAGACGCTCATGCGCAGAATGGTCTCGGCGCCCTCGGCGGAGAGCGGGTTTCCCTCGTTGGCGCAGTACAGATGGTTCTGTGTGAGGACCACGGCGACGCGGCCCGGCGTATCGCGATCCCTCAGTTCGTCCGCGCCGTTCTGGACGAGTTCGTACAACTGGCGATCGCCGTAGCCCCCTTGTTGAATTCGTCGCTCGCCGTTCGCGTCCTCGAGGATCCGGCCGGGATCGTTGCGATAGGTGTTGAGGCTTCGATCCGACTGGTCGAGGACGACGCGCAGCACGTCGGACAGGGGGCCTGACTGCGCGAGGGATGGCTGGAAGGACACGAAGAAGCTCACTCTCCGGTTATCGCAAATGTCGGCGCGACGAATTGAAGGCGTGGGCGCGAGAGGCGCGAGAGGGCGGGCGCGGGATGACGCGGGGGCGCGAGACAGCCTTGATGAGGGCATGGCAAATAGCCTGTAGGCACGCACCCCCCGGTGGTTCTCGCGGAATCCTCACCCGGCGAGTGATCGAAAGGGTCGCACGGGTGAAGGAGGTGACACAAGGGGCGCGGTGGGCACTTCCCCCGGTCGGGTTGCCGGGAAACGCACCGATTCCTTGCGGTCCGGCCACGGGTGACGGCCGAATGCGCACGATGGTTCGACGGGAAAATTTTGACACATTCTCCGCTGTCAAATGGTCAGTTGTATGATGCGCGAGGTCGTTCCCGCACGATGACATGGAGTGCTGACGGATCGTGGTCGACAACTACGGAGCCTGGCTGGGGCGGCAGTTGCAGCGACAGGGGATGACCCAGACCGAGCTCGCGGCCCAGGTGAACGTCACCCGGGCCGCCGTGTCCACGTGGGTGAGCGGCCGGGTGACACCCAGACCCGACACCCTGAAACTCATAGAGGAAGCCCTCGGGGTGGTCCCCGGCGCCTCCCTGTCGATGGACGAGACCGTCGGGCACGAGCGGCTCACCTGGTACCACCGTCCCGCACACGTCGACGGCGGGCGCGAGTACGGTAACGCCGCCGCGTTCGCCTTCGACGCCGACCTCTCGGTCCTCGCGCGCGAAGCGACCCAGAACAGTCTTGACGAGATCCTCGACACCGGCCGACCGGTCCGCATCCGGCACGTCCTCCACGAGATCTCCGGGGAACGACTCGACGCCTTCCGCCGGGTGATGCGCTGGGACGCGCTGCGGGAGCACTACGAGTCCGCCGCGAGCGCGGGCAACAAGGCCTCCCGCGCACTGGCGCGGGCCCTGCGCGACATCGAGGACCGTGGCAGCCTGGTCCTGCTGCGCGTCGACGACTACAACGCGAACGGGCTGACCGGCGACGACTACGACGACGGCCGGTTCGCCGCGGTCGTCAGGCGCCAACTGGACAGCGTGAAGTCCAACGCCAGCGCCGGTGGATCCTTCGGCCTCGGCAAGGCGACCCTCTGGTCGGCCAGCTCCTTGGGCATGGTCCTGATCAACAGCACCCTGAGCCGGCCGCACGACGGGCACCGGGAACGGCGCCTCATCGGCCGGATCGACCTCCCCTGGCACACCGTCGGCGACCAGGCGTACGCCGGCCCCGCCTGGTTGGGCGAGGCCGACCCCGACCGGGACGGCGCGGCCCGCTCCTGGTGGGCGGACGATGCCACGGTCGAGGCACTGCACCTGAAGCGCGACGGCGACGAGCCCGGGACCTCCTTCCTCGTCGTCGGCGCACACCAGGGGGACGACGAGGACGCCGACCTGGAAGCGCTGCACGAGAAGCTGTCGGCCGGGCTGGGGCGGAACTTCTGGGCCTCGATGATCTCCGCCCCGGGATCCGAGCCCCTCGTCGAGGCATCGGTCGTGGCCCTGCGCGACGGCGTCGAGGTCGTCGCCGAGCGGCGCGTGGTCCCCGACGAGTACGAGCCGGCCCGCGCGCGTGCGCTGCGCGCCTATCTCGAAGGGGCGACGGTCGATCGACTGACCGCACCCGATCAGGTCGTCGAGCGACGCGTCGGACTCGACGTACCGCCCCTGCGCTCCCCGCAGACCGAGGCGGACGGCAAGCCGGTCCGGCACGAGGCCGTCCTGCTCGTCACCGCCGCCGAACCGGACGACCCGCGCCCCAACCAACTGGTCTGCATGCGGGGCAACCGCATGGTGGTCATGACACAGACCATCAACCCCCCGCTCGGCGGGAACGCCTACCAGGCCCTGCTGCTCGCGGGCACCGCCTCCGGCGACTCCTCCGAAGGCGCACGCGCGGCGGAACGCTTCCTGCGTACGGCCGAGCCGCCCGAGCACGACACCTGGAAGCGCACCGAGGACCTCGTCGTCACCTACGCGCGCGGCGTCGTACGCAGCATCGGCGAGTTCCGCTCCGCGATGCGCGAAGGGGTCCTGGCCGTCGTCGCCACCCGCAACGACGCCCCCGCGCAGGACGAGGTCATTCCCTCCGTCCTGCGCGAGGTGCTGCGCATCGACGCCCCCAAGGGGCCGCCCCGCAACGCGCGCAGCCACCCCCAGGTCGACGACGTCGACGGCCACGTCGACGACACCGGCGCGTGGCAGGTCCGGGTCGAGGTCGATCTGCCGCCGCAGACGGATCCGTGGACGCTCGTCCCCGTCCTGCGCTTCGTCACCCGCTCGGGTCCCAAGCCCGTCGTGAAGTGGGCCCGGCTGGTCGCCGAGCGCAACTGCGAGGTGACCGCCGAAGGGTCCCTGCTGTTCAAGGCGGGCGCCCGTACGGCTGTCTTCAGCGGGGAGAGCGACGTGCAGGACCATCCCGTACCCGCTCGGCACGCCCGCGTCGAGGTGGACGTGCAGCGCGCGAAGGAGTCGATGTGAAGCAGCTCGTCCCCTACCCGACCCTGCGCCGATCCGACGGACCCACCACGATCGAGGTGCGGGAGGGACGCGTCGACGACGACGCCCTGCCGCTGGAACTCGTCAACCGGCAGGAACGCCGGGTCGCCGTGCACGGCGTGGGCTACGCCGACTGGTCCACCGCGCGCCTCGGCGTCCGGATGCGGGTCCCCGCGGTGGCCGACGCCGAGGGCCGGGGCTGGCGGGACGTGCGCGCGGCGGTGACGGTCGCCAACCGGACGTCCCACGTGCGCTCGGTGACCTCGCTCCGCCAGGACGCCTCCGGCGACTGGGTCGGTGAGGTACGCGTCGACCGCGACGAGCACCTGGGACGGCTGCAGCTCACCGGCATCGTCACGGCGACGGTCGACGGAGTGCCGGGCCGGCTCATCGGCTCGGCCGAGGACGCCTGGACCGTGGACGTGGACTCCCGGACCGCCCACCGGGAGCAGGACATCCGGATGACGGAGGTCGACTTCGGCTCCGACGAGCACCCCCATCTCCACGACTTCCGGCACAACGAATGGGCGATCGACGCGAACGGCGCCGTACCCACCGTCTACGTGAACACCGCCCTCGAAGGTGTCGCGCGGCTGCTCGGCGCACCCGCGCGAGGTATGTCCCCCGCGGAGAGCGCCCTGCAGAAGGCGCTCGCCGCCAAGCTCGGCACGGATCTGTGGGTGACCCTGTTCCACAGTGCCGCGGACGAGGTCTTCGCCGAGGACGGCGAACCCCAATGGCCGGGCGGCTGGCGGGACAACGTCCTCAAGCGGATGCTGCCCGACGTGTGCCCCGACCTCTCCCCGTCCGACGCGCTGCGGGAACTGCTGTCCCGCCGGGTCGGCGGCGCGGGTCGGGATCTGCACATGCGCGTACTCCACGCGGCCGGGCGACAGTCACGGTCGGCACGCTCGCTGGGCGAGGCATTGCGGGACATCACGAAGGGGAGCGCGAAGCAGTGAGCTGGGAATCCGTCTACGAAGGGGCGGCCGCCGCACCCGAGCGGCTCGCGCTCCTTCCCGATGCCGTGGCGCGGCGTGAACTCGACGACGAGGTTCTGAGCGGCCGGAGCGCGCTGCCCCACGAGAAGCTGGATCGCAGCTCACGCGCGTTCGAGGACGAAGGCGACCGATGGCGTGCGCGGCCCGTACGCGAGCTGTTCGACGCCGCGATGCGCCGCTTCGTCGAGGCCCGGCCCGGAGCCAGTGACGCCTGGCTCGCCCCCCGCCTGCACGCGACGCTACGACTGACCCGCAGGGAAGCCGGCGACTCGGAACTCTGGAACCATCTGGCGTTGCGCGTCGCACCGGACTACGTCCTGTGGCGGTGGCTCGGCAGCGAGAACGAGAACGCCGGCGGCAGCGGCGGCGGTGGGGGCGAGGCACGGGTCAACCCGCGGCGCTTCACGGGCCCCTTCCACGTCCAGGCCATGGCCCGGCTGTGGTGGGCCGCCGAGATATACCGCGACGGACGCAGCTACGCGACGGCGGAGGCGGCCTGCGCCAACCAGGAGATGTTCAACTCCGCACTGCGCCAAGACGTGTTCCTGCACCGGCCCACGGCCCAGACCGTGATCCGGATGCTGCGCGACGGCACCGTGACCAGTACCAGGGCGGCGAACGCGCTCATCAAGGCGGTCAACACCGCCGGGAGCACGATCCAGTACGAACTGGTCGCCCCCGACGAGCCGTTGGACACCAAGGCCCGGCGTCTGTGGATAGCGGACCTCACCTACGCCCCACCCGTCCCGCACGATTCCCTGCCGGACGGACCGGACGACGGAGAGGTGGACTTCTCCTCGGTCGCCCGGCTGCTCCCCCTCTTCCAGGAGCTGTTCACCACCGCGCCGGTCCGTGGCCGGGAGGAGCCGGTGGAGAATCCCTACGCCTGAGCCGTGCCCGACGCCAGGTCCTCGGCCGCGTTCCGGTCGTCGAGGCCCGCCCCGCCCTGGAGGGCCCGGTAGACGTGCTCGGCGAGAGCCCGCGCCAGCGGCACCGGTACCGCGTTGCCGATCTGGCGCGCGATCTGGGACTTGCTTCCGCACCACCGGAACTCGTCGGGGAATCCCTGGATGCGTGACGCCTCGTGGTGGGTGATCGGGCGGTCGGCCACCGGGTGCAGATACCGACCCTTCTCCGGCTTGAAGAATTCGGTGCGAATCGTCACGGAGGGCTTTTCCCACACGAGCCGGCCCATGACGTCACCGGAGCCGCTGTTGTGCCGGTTCCAGCTCTCGGTCGAGAGCGGGACCAGCTTTCCCTCCACGAGAGCCGGGGGCGCGTTCCTCAGCGCGTGCCGGTTCTGACCCGGCCGGATGGCCCGATAGCGGGCCAAGGAGAGCTCGGTCGGCTGGCGACCGATGTGCAGCGATTCGCCCGTGAACGGTCCCGGGATCTTCTCCCGGAGCCGCGCGACGAACTCCTTGTCGAGGACGCCCGTCTCCGTGACCTTCCGGGAAATGGTGACGGACGGGACGTTCTCGTCGTTGAGTTCCGGGAGATCGAGCCGGCTCGTCCGGTAGGGGATCGGGTCCTTCTCGCCGTCCAAGCATTGCTTGAGGGTCTTCCAGGCCTTCGGTTCCCCGGCCGCGAAGAGGCCGACCTGGCCCGCCTTGCCGGCGCCCGCGTGCGTGGGGGCGGGGTAGGAGATGTGCCGTTTCCCCCGCACGCCGATCACGATCGTCCGCTTCCGCAGCTGCGCGGCGCCGTAGTCGGCCGCGTTGAGGACCTGAGGATCCTCCAGCGTGTACCCGAGGTCGAGAAAGGCGCTCTTCAGGTCGGCGAGCTGGGTGGACGAATTGAACCGCTCGACATTCTCGATGATGAAGATGCGCGGCTGCACCAATTCGACGATTTTGAAATACTCTTCCCAGAGCCGGTTGCGCGGATCGTTCGGGTCGCCCTTGCCGAGCCCGGAAAAGCCCTGACAGGGCGGACCGCCCAGGATCACATCGGCGTGCAGGCCCTTCGCCCTGACGATGTCCACCCAATCCGCGATGTCACCCAGGAAGAAGTGATGGTCGCTCCCGGTGGTGTCGTCCGCCCATTTCTCGAAATTCGTGAAATAGGTCAGAGCGGCCGCGGGATCGATCTCGACCCCGGCAAGGGGAGCGAAGGCATGCAGGCCGCCGTCCTTCATGGTGTCCCGGGAGAACTCGAAGAAGCCCCGGGTGAAGCCGCCGCAGCCCGCGAAGAGATCGACGACTTTGTAGGGGGGCTTGTGCTCGGAGTTCATGGCGCGAGTCTAGCCGGCGTCGGGCCGTCCGCGGGCCGGAGGGCGATCTCCGGCCGGAGGGCGAGCGCGGGCCGCAGGGCGAGCGCGAGCGCACCACCGACCGCCGCTGCCACGGGAGGTGGGCACGCGTTGCCGATCTGGCGGTACGAGGACGTCTTGCGGCCGGCGAGCACCCAGTCGGCGGGGAATCCCTGAAGACGCGTCACTTGCGGGACGGTGAGCTTGGGGAGCAGGTCGTCGGGGTCCGAGGTGTCCGGTACGTCGTCCCCGATGCCACCCCCGTTCACGCCGAGCCGCTGCCACGCGCGCTTCGACCCGGTCGGGCCGAGGTCCGGACCGCCGCGCTTGTCCGAGCCGCCGACGATCGTCGGAGCGGGTTCGTCGGCGCGCCGGGCCCACGCGGCCGCACCGGGCCAGCCTCTGCGGGCCATCGACTCGTACAGGACCGTGCCGACGCTCGGTGGGGGCGGACCGGACGGCTCCGGCCACGCGAACCGCCCGAAGTCGAGATCCCGTAGCGCGACCAGGAAGCCGTGCGGGCGCTGCTGCGGAACCCCGAAGTCGAGGGCGTTGAGCACACCCCACGAGGAGCGGTAGCCGACCTCCCGCAGGTTCTCCTCCACCCACCGCCGGGTCGGCGCGTACGCGTCGGCGAGGGCGAGCCCGGGGATGTTCTCCACCAGGACCGCGCGGGGCAGGGCGGCCTGCGCCAGCCAGATCGTGGCCTTCAGCAGGTACCGCTCCTCGTCCGAGTCCTTGCGCATGGTCGAGGCCGCCGAAGGCAGCCGGGGCAGACCGGCCGCCAGGAGATCGACACAGGTGCCTTCGGCGAACAGATCCGGACGGTCGGACGGCAGGAAGTCACGGATGTCCTGCTCCAGCACGGTCCAGTCCGGGCGGTTGCCGCGCAGGGTGGCGCAGGAGTCGGGCTTGGTGTCCAACAGCGCGATCGGGTCGAAACCGGCCGCCTCCAGTCCCAGCGTCAGACCGCCGGCGCCGGCACACAGCTCCAGCGAGGTGAGCCGGTCCGGGTCCGGTCCCGAGAGCGCCATGTCGTCCTGTCCGCGTCGGTCGGACGCATGTCGATCGCCCGGAAGGGCCGGTCAGCCGTTCGTCGTGCCGCGGCGGACGTCGATGACGCGGGCCGCCACGGACTCCGGCGTCTCGTGCTCCCAGAACCGCAGGACGGTCCAGCCCGCCGCCGCCAACAGCTCGCTCGTCTCGCGATCCCGTGCCATGTTCTTGTCGAGCTTCTCGCGCCACCACTGAGCGTTGGACTTCGGCTGCGTCGCGTGCTCGGGGCACCCGTGCCAGAAACATCCGTCGAGGAAGACGGCGACCTTGGCCCCGGGGAAGGCGATGTCGATGGTGCGCCGCGGCATGCCGGGCACCTTCACCTGCAGGCGATAGCGCAGGCCCGCCGCGTGCAGCAGTCTGCGCACGGCCAGTTCGGGGGTGGTGTTCCGGCGCGCCTGGCGACTCATCCGGGCCGACACGGAGGGGGAGGAAGGCACAGCCACGATCATGACGGTTTCCCTCCTCCTCCACTTTTCGCCCGCTGAAGCCGATGGTACGTAATCACCGGACCGGCTTCATCGTGTGCCGGGCCGGACCGGCCGGACCGGCCGGACCGGCCGGATCGCCCCGCTCAGCCGCCGGACACCTCGTGGCACTCCGCGTACGGCTTGCCCGAGCCGCACCAGCAGGACGCGGTGGGGATCGGGGGCCAGACGGTGGCCTTGCCGCGGGCCGCCAGGGTCGTGGCGTACTCGGCGAGGAGGGACGGGGAGGCCGGGGAGGTCTTCTCCGAGGCCGCGAAGGCCTCGTAGGAGGGGACACTCGCTGTGACGATGCCCAGGTTCGTGGTGCCCGAGGCGGCCAGCGCGCGCAGCGAGCTCTCGATCTCCCGCAGGTGGGCCTCGTGCGAGGGGTACTCGGAGGCCAGGGTCGGGTAGCTGGTCAGCAGCTCCGACAGTTCGCGCTGCGGCCAGTGCAGGATCGCCACCGGGAAGGGCCGGGAGAGGGCCGCACGGCGGTCGCCCAGTTCGGCGCGCAGGCGGGCGATCTCGGCGCGCAGCTCGGCGGGGTCGTCGGAGCCCAGGGCCCAGATGCGCTTGGGGTCGTGGAGCTCGTCGAGGGGGATCGGGCCGATGTGGCGGGTGTCCGCGACCATGTCCCAGTCGTCGTGCGGGAGCCCGAGGAGGCGGCGCACCCGGTGACGGCCCGTGAGCAGGGCGGTGGTGGCCGGGGTCAGCGGGTCGTCCTCCGCGATGAGGAGGGTGGCCGCTTCGGTGAAGCAGTCGTGCGAGGCCTCCAACTCGTCGTGGGCCTCCAGGGCTTCCGCGATGACCTCCCACGGTGCCGGTTCCTTGGGCGAGGCGGCGCGGATGCCCGAGATGAGGGCGCGGGCCTCCGCCTCGTGGCCGTACTCCCAGAGGTTCGCCGCCTGGAGGGCCTTGATCAGGTGGGGGTCGGACGGTGAGGAGGACAGGAGTTGGTCGTACAGGGCACTCGCCCGGTCGCGTGCGTCGGCCAGTTCGAGGTGGGCCGCGGCCTGGAGGAGCAAGGGCTCCTGGTCCTCGGGGTAGCGGGTCGCCGTGCGGATGAGGCGCTCGGCTTCGGCGATGTGCTCGGCAGGCGTGTCGGGGCGCATGGTTCACACCGTACTGCCGCTGGTCAGTTGACGGGGGAGGACTTAAGGTGCCGCCCGTGCGAGATCGCGTACCTGTGGTGGTGCAGGGGAGCGGCCGGCGGGGGCGCCGGGCCGGTCTCGCGGGGGTGTTGTGGGCGGGCGCCGAGCTGATCGTCACCGTGGGAGTGGTGGTCCTGTTGCTGGTCCTGCACCAGGTGTGGTGGACCAATCGGCAGGCCGCGGCCGCCGCGCAGGAGCAGGTCCAGGCCCTGGAGCGGGCCTGGGGCGAGGGTTCCGCCGACGGTTCCGGGGCGGAGGAGGCGGGGGCCGGGGCGGGGGCCGAGGCGGAGGCCGGTTCCGGGGCCGGTGGTGGTCCGACGGTCGGGCCGGAGCCGAGCGGGTCGGCGGACGCCGGCGCGGCGCCCGCGGCGACCAGGACCGCGCGACCCGCCGCGGGGACGCCCGCGCGGGACCGGGCGTACGCCGTGCTGCGCGTCCCGCGCCTCGGGCTGGTCGTCCCCGTCGCGCAGGGCGTCGACAAGCGGGCCGTCCTGGACAAGGGCTACGCCGGGCAGTACCCGGGGACCGCCGGGCCGGGGGAGCGGGGGAACTTCGCGCTGGCCGGGCACCGGAACACGCACGGCGAGCCGTTCCGGTACATCAACCGGCTGCGGGCGGGCGACGAACTGATCGTGGACCTGCGCGGGCGCCGCTACACGTACGTCGTCGGGAAGATCCTGAACGAGACCACCGAACGGGACACCGGGGTCATCGCGCCCGTGCCGCGCAGCGTGGTGAAACCGGACCAGGGGTACGGCGAGCCCGGGGCGTACATCACACTCACCACCTGCACGCCCGAGTACAGCTCGAAGTACCGGCTGGTGGTCTGGGGGACGCTCCGGTCGTCCGGGCCGTCCGCGCCGTCCTGACCGATCGGGTTGTCGGTGGGTCCGGCTACCATCGGTGTCGTAAGGGAGTTCGCGCACGGGAGTGGAGAAGGGGGAGGTCCGTATGGGTCGGCAACGACGCGACGGTGACCTGCTGTCCTTCACCCTGTTCGCGCGGACCTCGCGGGCCCTTGCCGTGCTGCTCCCGCTCGTGCTGCTCGGGGGACTCCTCGGGCTGTTCGCCGGGGAGAGCGGGCTGGGCGCCGTCGTGGTCGCCCTCGCGGCCACCGTCGCCGTGGGCACCGAGGCGCTCGCCGCCGCCGCACGGCTCGTGCGGCCCGTGCCGCCGCACCGCATACGCACCGCGATCCGTGATCGCGAGCAGCGCACGGCTTTCCTGCCGCAGCGTGATCCCGATGCCTCGGGCCGGTCGAGGCCCAGGGCGCCCGGCCGTCTCGTCCCGACGGCCGCGTAGGGGCGCGCAGTACTTCTCGCCTTCTGCTGACTGATCACTGTTGTCGCCCCTCGCGGGTCGTCACGCCGAAATGCATCTCTTTCGACGTTCGACGAGACCCCTCGGAGGGCCCACGTGTCCGTTTTCACCCACCTTGTTGCTGAGCTGGGCCGGCTTCTGGAGCCGGTACTGGCGCAGTCCGCGACCGCTGCCGCGATCGTGCTGTTCACCGTGCTCGTACGCCTCGCGCTGCACCCGCTGAGCCGGGCCGCCTTCCGCGGGGCGACTCCGGCGGCGGGGTGCCTGCCGATGCTGCTGCAACTGCCGGTGTTCTTCGTGATGTACCAGGCCTTCTCCTCCGCCGAGGTGGGCGGGAAGGCGAACGAGCTGCTCGGGCACCGGCTCTTCGCCGCGCCGCTGGGGGACCGGTGGACCGACGCGCTGGGCGAGGGCGGCCTCTTCGGGGCGCAGGGGCTGGTGTTCCTCGGACTGTTCGGGGCGATCGCGGTGGTGGCCGCGTGGAGCGCGGTGCGCGGGCGCCGCTCGGCCGCCTCGGTCGCGGCGGCCGCTGCCGCCGCCACGGCCGCCGGCTCGAAGAAGCCGGCCGGCCGCGGCGCGCCCCAGGGCAAGGCGGGGGCCAAGGCCGGGGTCAAGGCGGGTGCCGGTGCCGGTGCCGGGGTCATGGCCGAGGTGAGCGCCGAGCAGCAGGAGGTCATGCGCAAGCTGGGCGGCGTACTGCCCCTGCTCTCGTTCGGGACGTTGATCACGGCCGCCGTGGTGCCGCTGGCCGCCGGGCTCTACCTGCTGACCACCACCGCTTGGTCGGTGGCAGAGCGCGCCTGGCTCCAGCACCGCAAGGAGCGGGCGGAGCGGTCGGCGGAGCAGCGGGTGGAGCAGCCGGCGTAGCGGGCGGCGGATGGAGGCGGGCGTTCCAGTCCGTGAACAGGGTCTTGCGGATTGGGTGGACATCTTGGAGGATCGACCAAATCCTCCGATGGCCGCAACCCATCGGCCGGCCCTGGGCGCGCCCCGGGCCGACCACCCACGACCACGGGAGAATGCCCATGAAGCTGCTGCGTGTCGGACCCGTAGGGTCGGAACGCCCCGCGCTGCTCGACCGGGACGGGACCCTGCGTGACCTGTCCGGCCTGATCACGGATGTGGACGGCGGCCTGCTGGCCGACGACTCCGTGCTGACCCGGGTGCGGGACGCGGCCGAGTCCGGCGAGCTTCCGGTCCTGGACGCCGAAGGCCTGCGCATCGGGGCCCCGGTCGGCCGCATCGGCAAGGTCGTGGGCATCGGCCTGAACTACTTCGGCCACGCCGCCGAGATCGGCGCGGAGGCGCCGGCCGAGCCGATCCTGTTCCTGAAGGCCGCGGACACCGTGGTCGGCCCCGACGACACCGTGCTGATCCCGCGCGGCAGCGTGAAGACGGACTGGGAGGCCGAGCTCGGCGTCGTCATCGGCAGCACCGCCCGCTACCTGGACTCCGCCGTGCAGGGCCTCGCACACGTCGGCGGCTACGTGCTGGTCAACGACGTCTCGGAGCGCGAGTTCCAGATCGAGCGCGGCGGCACCTGGGACAAGGGCAAGAACTGCGAGACCTTCACCCCGATCGGCCCCTGGCTGCTCACCGCCGACGAGGTCCCGAACCCGCAGGTCCTGGACGTGAAGCTGTGGGTCAACGGTGAGCTCAAGCAGGACGGCAACACGTCGGACCAGATCTTCCCGGTCGGCGAGGTCGTCCGGTACCTGAGCCACTTCATGACGCTGTACCCGGGCGACGTCATCGTCACCGGTACGCCCGCCGGCGTGGCGATGGGCCAGCCGGAGCCGAAGCCCTACCTGCGGGCGGGTGACGTCGTGGAGGTGGAGATCGAGGGTCTCGGCCGTCAGCGCCAGGAGTTCAAGGGCGCCTAGCCCAACGCGTGGCCGGAGGGGGAAGGGGCGGGGCCGCATCGGCGGCCCCGCCCCTTCGGCGACCGCCCTCGGCCCGGTCCGCCGTCCCGTCGCGCGGCGGCCTCAGCCGGACGCGGACCCCGTGGCGGGGATCTCCACGACCACGCCCTCCTCGGACGACCGGCGGGCCGCCTCCAGCACGTCGAGGCAGTGCGCGGCCTCCAGCGCCGTCACGGGCGCGGGCCCGCCCGTGCGCAGCGCGGCCGCCACCGCCGCGTAGTAGGCCGGGTAGTCGCCCTGCTCGGTCGGGACCGGGATGCCGCCGCCGGTCAGCGGGGACTCGCCGGAGCCGAGCCGCCCCCACAGATGCGGGGGCTCCTCGCCCCAGGGCAGGTCCCCGCCCGGCCGCAGCCCCTCCCGCAGGGCGCCCTCCTGCGGGTCGAGGCCGTACTTCACGTAGCCGGCCCGGGAGCCCAGGACGCGCAGTCGCGGTCCGAGCTGGGCGGTGGTCGCGCTGACGTAGAGGTGGGAGCGGACCCCGTTCGCGTGCGTGAGCGCGAGGAAGGTGTCGTCGTCTGTCTCGGCGCCCGGGCGGCGCACGTCGGTCTCCGCGTAGACCCGTACGGCCGGGCCGAAGAGCACCAGCGCCTGGTCCACGACGTGGCTGCCGAGGTCGTAGAGCAGGCCGCCGATCTCCTCCGGGGCGCCCGACTCGCGCCATCCGCCCTTCAGCTGGGGGCGCCAGCGCTCGAACCGGGACTCGAAGCGCTGGACCTCGCCGAGCTCGCCGTCGGCGATGAGGCGGCGCAGCGTCAGGAAGTCGTTGTCCCAGCGGCGGTTCTGGAACACGGAGAGGAACGTTCCGCTGCGGTCCGCGAGGGCGGCGAGCGCGCGGGCCTCGGCGGCGGTGGCGGCGATCGGCTTGTCCACGACCACCGGGATGCCGGCTTCGAGCGCGGTGGTGGCGAGCGGGACGTGCGTCCGGTTGGGGGAGGCGATCACGACCAGGTCGAGGTCCCGGTCCCACAGCTCGGCGGCGGTGGCGGCGATGTGCACGTCGGGGAACTCCGTGCGGGCCTGGCTCTGCCGGGCCGGGTCGGAGGTGACGACGGTGTCGAGGGTGAGCCCGTCGGTAGCGGCAACGAGGGGGCCGTGGAAGACGGAACCGGCGAGTCCGTAGCCGATGAGGCCGACGCGCAGCGGGGCGGGAGGGGTGGGGGAGACAGGGGTGGCGGGGGTGCTCATGGGCTCCACTTTGGCAACAGTGTTGCCGAAGTGCAAGGAAGGTGGACAATGGGCATGTGAACAGCGGGAGCGGTGACGGGCGCGGCGGGGTGAACCTGCCGACGCTGCGCGGGTACAACGAGGCGCTGATGCTGGATCTGCTGCGCGGCGCGGGTCCGGAGGGCTTGGGCCGCGCCGAACTCGCGGCCCGCGCGGGACTCACCCCGCAGGCCGTCAGCAAGATCACGGCCCGGCTCGGCGCGGACGGGCTGATCGCGGAGGCCGGGCGCGCCGCGTCCACCGGCGGCAAGCCACGCACCCTGCTCCGGCTGGTGCCGGAGGCGCGGCACGCGGTCGGAGTGCACCTGGACCGGGACGAACTCCGGGTGGTACGGGTCGACCTGGCGGGCCACGTCGTCGCCGAGGACCGTGGCCCACTGGACTTCGCGGTCGGTCCGGACGCCGTGCTGGAAGCCGTCGTACGGGCGGTCGCGCGGGTCCGTGAACCGGCCGGGCCGCCGCTGCTGGGCGTGGGAGTGGCCGCGCCGGGGCCGCTCGACCACCGGTCCGGGGTGATGGGCCGGGTGACCGGGTTCCCGGAGTGGGAGGGCTTCCGGATGCGGGAGCTGCTGGAGGGGCGGCTGGGGCTGCCGGTGCTCGTGGACAAGGACACGAACGCGGGTGTGGCTGCCGAGGGGTCCGGACGGTCCGGTGGGTCCGGGCCCGGGACCTCCGTGTACCTGCACGTGGCCACCGGGCTCGGTGCTGGGCTCTGGCTGGGCGGTGGAATCTACCGGGGTGCGCGTTCGGCGGCGGGCGAGTTCGGGCACCAGGTGATCAGCCTGGACGGCCCGCCGTGTCCCTGCGGGGCGCGGGGATGTGCGGAGGTGCTGTGCCTGGGGGCCGTGGCCCGGGGTGATCTCGCCGAGGCGGCGCGGGTCCTGGGCGTGGGGGCGGCCAACCTGGTCGCGCTGCTGGACGTGGACCGGGTGCTGCTCGGCGGTCGGGCGGTGGCGGCGGCGCCGGGGGTCTTCCTGAGCGGGGTCCGGGAGGTGTTGGTGGAGCGGGCGGCGGTACCGGCCGCCATGCCGGTGGTCGCTCTCGCGCGGGTGGGGGTGGCCGAGGGGGCGGCGGAGCTGGCGCTCGGGCCGACGTTCGGGCGACGGGCGGGGTGAGCCGGTGCCGTGCCGGGTGCCGGGTGGCGGGTGCCGGGTGGCGGTCCGCTGCCGGGTGCGGCGCCGTTGCCGGGGGGCGCTGCCCCCGGGCCCCCGCGCCTCAAACGCCGGCGGGGCTGAAAGAGCGCCTCGAACGCCGGCGGGGCTGAAAGAGCGCCTCGAACGCCGGCGGGGCTGAAAGAGCGCCTCGAACGCCGGCGGGGCTGAGAGAGCGCCTCGAACGCCGGCGGGGCTGATAAATGGCGCGGCGGGGCCGGAAGAGGGGGCGGGGTTGACCTCGTGCGTCATTCGGGCGTAAACCGGAACGACTCAGGCGTGGCTCCCGATGAGGGGTCGCGCGGGGGTGGCAGGGTGCGGGCAGGCCGGGGTGATTGTCACCTCGTCCGATCATCGTCCCGTCCGGCGAGCAGCGAAGGTCTTCCATGCGACTGCGCAAAGCCCTTGCCCTCACCGCAGCCCTCTCCGCCGCCCTGGTCGCCACCACCGCGTCCACCGCCGGAGCCGACATCGGTGCGGGCGGCGGACGCCCCGCACCCGCGCTGCCCTCGCGCGCGCAGGCCACCTGTGGCGACGGGAAGAGCACGGCCTTCCCCATCGGGGCGCGGATCCGCGGCGGTCCGGCCGTGTACCGCACCGGTGCCGGGCCGCAGACCTGGTACCTGGACCTGACCAACACCACCGAGTCCGAGTGCACGGCCATCCACCCGATCGTCGTCTTCACGGACAAGGCCCACACCCTGCGCCCCGCCCACCTGCGCATGGAGTTCGACGCCCCCGGCGGCACCCTTCCCGTCAGCCTGGAGCACAGCGACCGCGACGAGATCATCGCCATCTTCGACGGTGGCGACGCCTTCCCCGGCTTCACCGTCGGCCCCGGCGGCTCCATGACCGTCAAGGTGGGCCTCTCCTTCGCCCCCGACGCGCCCGTCGGCGAGGTCGTCGCCGACGCCGCGCTCGTCCAGCGCAAGGGCGACGACGGCGACTGGATCGGCGAGGCGGGCGGCTACCGGTTCTCCGTCGAGGGGCCGGAGGACCCGATCGAGGCCGGCTCCCTCGCCCACACCGGCCCGCGCGAGTGGGTCTACGGCACGGGCGCCGTGACCGCGCTCGCCACCGGCGGCGGACTGCTGCTGGGAGCCCGCCGGCTGCGCCGTTCCGCACGCTGAACCACGCGTACGGCGGCCGCGGACCGTACGGGCACCGGCCGCGGACCGTACGCCCACCGGTCGCGGGCCGTACGCGGGCCGTCGGCGGACCCGCCCGTGCCCCCGTCGCCGCGCGCCGCCGGCCGCCCCGCATAGAGTCCCACCGTGGAAGAACAGACCCAGCGGCACCGCCCCGGCTCACCCGTGCGTTCCGGCATTCCCGAGCACGGTCGCATCCCCAAGTACTACGCCGTCAAGGCCCGGATCGCCGAGCTCCTCGACGTGCTCGGCGAGGGCGGCACGCTGCCCACCGAGCGCGATCTCGCCGAGCGGTACGAGGTGTCCCGCGAGACCGTCCGGCAGGCCCTTCGTGAGCTGCTGCTGGAAGGTAGGCTGCGCCGCTCCGGCCGCGGGACCGTCGTCGCCGGGCCCAAGCTGGAGCAGCCGCTCTCCCTCGCCAGCTACACCGAGGGCGTACGCCGCCAGGGCCGCCGTCCGGGCCGTCACCTCATCGGGCTGGAGCAGTTCCCCTGCCCGCCCGACCTCGCTCCCGGCATCGGGGCCGAGCCCGGCGAGCCCGTCTGGCACCTGGAGCGGGTCCTGCTCGCCGACGACGAGCGCGTCGGCCTGGAGAGCACATACATCCGGGTGGCCCGGGCTCCCCGCCTGAACAGCGATTTCCAGCCGGACTCCTCCTTCTACGGATACCTCCGCGACAGCCTCGGCATCTCCTTCGGCGAGGCCGACGAGAAGCTGGAGACGGTCCTGGCGACCCCCCGCGAGGCCCTGCTGATCGGCACCCCGCCCGCCCTCCCGATGCTGCTGATCCACCGCTTCTCGCGGGACCAGGACGGCCGCCCGCTGGAACGGGTGCGTTCGCTCTATCGTGGGGACCGGTTCAGCTTCACGACCCGCCTGCACGCCGAATAGCCCAGGAGGAATCATCCGATACAGGGAAAATCAGGACGCACTCACATCACAAAAAGATAACGGGTCTAGTCCAAGTGTCGAGGGTTGTTCACCGGGCCGTCGCCGGACGGACCCCCTCGGGCCACGGACCCGACCCACCGTTGGCGGCGTGAAAGTCATAGTCGTCGGAGGCGGCGTGGTCGGCACCATGCACGCCTGGCAAGCAGTCGAACGCGGCCACGAGGTCGTCCAGATCGAGCGAGAAGCGGAGGCCCGCGGCGCGTCCCTGCGTAATTTCGGCCAGATCTGGGTCAGCGGCCGGGCCGGGGGAGAAGAGCTCGACACCGCCCTGCGGGCCCGCGAGCTCTGGGAGCGCATCGGCGCCGAGGTGCCCGGCCTGGGCTTCCGCGCCAACGGCTCCCTCACCCCCGTCCGCACCCCCCGCGAACTCGCGGTCGCCGAGGCGGCCCTGGCCCGCCCCGACGCCGCCGCCCGCGGCTACAAGCTGCTCACCGCCGCCGAGGCCCGGGAGGTCAATCCGGCCCTGCGCGGCGCGTTCGAGGCCGCGCTGTGGTGCGAGCGGGACGCGGCCGTCGAGCCGCGCACCGCGCAGCTCCACCTCCGCGAGGCCCTGCGCACCCGCGCCGCCGGCCGCTACACCTTCCTCGCCGGCCGCGAGGTCCGCGAGGTCGTCGGGCCCGGCGCCGTCCGCGACGACCACGGCGACGTCCACCGCGGCGACGCGGTCGTCCTCGCCACGGGTGCCTGGCTGTCCGGCCTGGTCCGCGAACTGGTCCCCGACCTGCCCGTACGCCGCGTCCGCCTCCAGATGATGCAGACCGACCCGCTCGGCGAACCGCTGACCACCTCGGTCGCGGACGCCGACAGCTTCCGCTACTACCCGGCCTACAGGTCCCCCGAGCTCGACATCCTCAACGCCGAGCAGGAGCAGGTGCCGATCGCCGCCGAGCACAAGATGCAACTGCTGATGGTCCAGCGCCGCGACGGCGGACTGACCATCGGCGACACCCACGAGTACGAGCACCCCTTCGCCTTCGACACCCTCGAAGACCCCTACGAGCACGTCACCGCCGTGGTCGAGTCCTTCCTCGGCCGCCCGCTGCCGAGGATCCGGCACCGCTGGGCGGGCGTGTACGCGCAGTGCACCGACACCACCCGCGTCGTCCACCGCCAACAGGTGGCCGACGGCGTCTGGTTGGTGACCGGACCCGGCGGGCGCGGCATGACCTGCTCGCCCGCCATAGCCGAGACCACCGCGAACGAACTGGGCTGGTAAGTCAGATGAGCAACAGCGACACGAACACCGACACGAACACCGACACGCACGACGACATCACCGCCGCCGGCCGCCGCCGACTGGTCGTCCTCGACATGGCCGGCACCACCGTCGCCGACGGCGGCCTCGTCGAGCGCGCCTTCGAGCAGGCCGCCGAGCGCCTGGGCGTCGAGCCCGGCACCCCCGACCACGCCGAGAAGCTCCGGTACGTCCTCGACACCATGGGCGAGTCCAAGATCTCGGTCTTCCGTCACCTCTTCGGTACGGAGGAACTCGCCCACCGCGCCAACTCCGCCTTCGAAGAGGCCTACGGTGCCCTCGTCGACGGCGGCCTCGTCACCCCGCTCCCCGGCGCCCGCGCCGCGATCGAGCGGCTGCGCGCCGACGGCCGCACCGTCGTCCTGACCACCGGTTTCGCCCGGGTCACCCAGGACGCCATCCTCGACGCCCTCGGCTGGCAGGACCTCGCCGACCTCACCCTGTGCCCCGCCGACGCGGGCGGCCGCGGCCGCCCGTACCCGGACATGGTGCTGACCGCGTTCCTGCGCACCGGCGCCGTCGCCGACGTGAGCGACGTCGTGGTCGCGGGCGACACCGCCTACGACATGCTCAGCGGCCGCCGCGCCGGCGCCGGGATCGTGGCGGGCGTCCTCACCGGCGCCCACGACCGCGCGGCGCTCACCCGGCACGGCGCGAGCCATGTCCTGGCCTCCGTCGCCGAACTCCCCGCCCTCCTCGGGGAGTCGCCGTGAGCGGTATCCGCTTCGACGCGGTCAGCGTCGCCTACGGCGGCAACACCGTCCTGGACTCCCTCGACCTGACCGTCGAACCGGGCGAGGTGATGGCCCTGCTCGGCCCCTCCGGTTCGGGCAAGACCACGGCCCTGCGCGCCGTCGCCGGTTTCGTGCGGCCCGTCGCCGGTCGGGTGCTGATCGGCGGCCGGGACGTCACCGCGCTCCCGCCGCACAAGCGCGGCATCGGCATGGTCGTCCAGCAGTACGCGCTCTTCCCGCACATGCGGGTCGCGGACAACGTCGCCTTCGGCCTCAAGGCCCAGAAGGCTCCGAAGGCCGAGATCCCGGGGCGCGTCGCCGAGGCGCTGGAGATGACCGGCATGGCGGCGTACGCCGAGCGCTACCCCCGCGAGCTCTCCGGCGGCCAGCAGCAGCGCGTGGCCATCGCCCGCGCCCTCGCCATCCGCCCCGGGGTGCTCCTGCTCGACGAGCCGCTGTCCGCCCTGGACGCGCAGCTGCGCTCCGGAATGCTCGCCGAACTGGCCCGCCTGCACCGCGAACTGCCCGACGTATCGATTCTGTACGTCACCCACGACCAGGTGGAGGCGCTCACCCTGGCCGACCGGATCGCCGTCATGGACAAGGCCCGGCTGCAGGACTGCGGGACCCCGCAGGAGCTGTACCGGGCCCCGCGCACCGAGTTCACCGCCTCGTTCGTCGGCAACGCGAACCTGCTGCCGGTGACGGTGGCCGATCGCGGCGCGGTCTTCGAGGGCCGGGCGCTGACGCTCGACCGCGGGCGGGCGGAGCCGGGCGCCACGGCCACGCTGTGCGTACGGCCGCACCTGCTCGGGCTCGGCGCCGGCCCCAACGCGCTGAGCGGCACCCTGGCCGAGGTCCAGTGGCGCGGCTCGACGCACCGGCTGTACGTGGACGTCGCCGGGCACCGGGTGAAGGCGGACCTCCCCGAGCTGCGGGAGACGCCCGCGCTGGGGGACCGGGTCACGCTGCACTTCGAGCCGCGGGACGCCGTGCTGCTGGCCGCAGGGGTGACCGGTGCCTGACGTTTCGCGGCGGGCCGCACCCCCACGGGGCTCCGCCCCGGACCCCGCGCCTCAAACGCCGGCGGGGCTGGAAGAGCGGGGCTCCGCCCCGGGCCCCGCGCCTCAAGCGCCGGCGGGGCTGGAAGAGCGGGGCTCCGCCCCGGGCCCCGCGCCTCGAACGCCGGCGGGGCTGGATGGTGGGCCGGCGAGGCTGACGTTTGCGGGGGTGTGGGTGGTGCCGCCTGTCGTCGTGCTCGGGCTCGTGTTCCTGTATCCGCTCGGGCTGGTCGTCCAGCAGTCGTTCAGCCCCGAGAACGGCGGCGGCGCCTTCGACGCCTACGCCTCCGTCTTCGCCTCGCAGAGCTTCCGCGAGGCCCTCGGGACCACCGTCTGGCTGGCCGTCGCCGCGACCGCCGGTTGCCTCGTGCTCGGCTTCGTGCTCGCGCTGATCATCGCCTTCGTGCCCTTCCCCGGGGCCCGCGCCGTCGCCAAGTTCATCGACGTCTTCCTCTCCTTCCCCTCCTTCCTCATCACCCTCGCCCTCCTCTTCGTCTACGGAACGGTCGGCATGGCCAACGGCCTCGTCACCGACCTCACCGGAGCCGCCGAGGGGCCCTTCCACTTCCTGACCACCCCCTGGGGCGTCCTGCTCGCGGAGATCACGTACTTCACGCCCTTCGTGATGCGTCCGCTGCTCGCCGCCTTCTCCCAGCTGGACACCGCCCAGCTGGAGGTCGCCGCCGGCCTCGGTGCCCGGCCCGCCCGGATCGTCCGGCAGGTGATCCTGCCCGAGGCCCTCCCGGCCCTCGCCGCCGGCGGCAGCCTCGTCCTCGTCATGTGCCTGAACGAGTTCGGGATCGTCCTGTTCACCGGCGCCAAGGACGTCACGACGCTCCCGATGCTCATCTACGGCAAGGCCATCCTCGAATCCGACTACTCGGCCGCCTGCGTGGTCGCCGTCGTCAACATCGCGATATCCGTCGGCCTGTTCGGCCTCTACCGGACGGTGGGCAAGCGTGCTGGTGCATAGCAAGAGCGGTCGCTGGGCCGCCTGGGGCCTCTTCGGCCTGCTCTTCCTGCCGCTGTTCGCCCTGCCGCTGCTCGTCGTGGTCGCGGCCTCCTTCGCCACCCACTGGTCCGGGGCCTTCCCCTCCGGACCGACCACCGAGAACTACGCGGCCGCCGTGCGCGGCGAATCCCTCCAGGCCCTGACCACCAGCCTGATCACGGCCCTCGCGGCCGGCCTCCTCGCGCTCACCGTCGGGACCTGGGCGGCGCTGGCCGCGGCCGGCCTGCGCAAGCGCGGGAAGCGGCTGCTGGACGCGTTGTTCGTGCTGCCCGTCGCCGTGCCGTCCGTGGTCGTCGGCCTCGCCGTGCTCGTCGCCTTCAGCCGGCCGCCGGTCCTGCTCAACGGCACCAGCTCGATCGTCATCCTGGCGCACACGATCCTTGTCACGGCGTTCGCCTACCAGTCGGTCTCGGCGGCGATCGTACGACTCGACCCCGCGTACGAGCAGGCGGCCGCCTCCCTGGGCGCCCGCCCCGGGTACGTGCTGTGGCGGGTCAAACTCCCCCTCCTGCTGCCGTCCCTCACGGCCGCGGCCGGCCTCTGCTTCGCCCTGTCCATGGGCGAGTTGAGCGCCACGATGATGCTCTACCCGCCGGACTGGATGCCCCTGCCCGTCCGCGTCTTCACCGCCACCGACCGCGGTTCGCTCTACAGCGGCTCCGCCGTCGCCGTGGTCCTGATGGCCACCACCCTCCTGGTCCTCCTGGCCGTCTCCCGCGTCCGCACCAAGGCCTCCTACCGCTGAACCTCGTAGGGGCCCCGCACCTCCACCTCCGCCGACTCCCTTTCCCCGTAAGGAAGTTCCATGACCGGCAAGAGACTCCTCCGCATCGCCACCGTCGTCACCGGCGGCCTCGCCCTCGCCTCCTCCCTCACCGCCTGCGGCGGCGGTTCCTCCGCCGCCGACTCGAAGGGCGGCGAGAAGATCGTCACCGTCTACAGCGCCGACGGCCTCAAGAGCGAGAAGGGCGACGGCTGGTACGACAAGGTCTTCGCCGACTTCACGAAGAAGACCGGCATCGAGGTCAAGTACGTCGAGGGCGGTTCCGGCGAGATGGTGCAGCGCGCCGTCCGCGAGAAGACCAACACCCAGGCCGACGTGCTGATCACCCTGCCGCCCTTCATCCAGCAGGCCGACGGCAAGGGCCTGCTCCAGTCCTACCGACCGCAAGGCTCCGACAAGGTCAACGGCGCGGACAAGGCCCCCGACGGCAAGTGGACCTCGGTCGTCAACAACTACTTCGGCTTCGTCTACAACAAGAAGGAGCTCACCGAGGCCCCCAAGACCTGGGAGGAGCTGCTGGACGCCAAGTACAAGGGCAAGCTGCAGTACTCCACCCCGGGTGTCGCGGGTGACGGCACCGCTGTGCTCATCAAGGCGATGCACGACTTCGGCGGCAACGAACCGGCGATGGAGTTCCTGAAGAAGCTCCAGGCCAACAATGTCGGCCCGTCCTCCTCCACCAGCAAGCTGGCGCCCAAGACCGACAAGGGCGAGCTGCTCGTCGCCAACGGTGACGTCCAGATGAACTTCGCGCAGTCCAAGTCGATGCCGAACCTGGGCATCTGGTTCCCGGCCAAGGAAGGCGGCAAGCCCACCAGCTTCGCCCTGCCCTACGCCGCCGGCCTGGTCGACAAGGCCCCGCACACCGAGAACGGCCGGAAGCTGCTCGACTTCCTGCTCAGTGAGGAGGCCCAGCAGCAGGTCAGCGGGGTCGGCGGCGGCTTCCCGGCGCGCACCGACGTCAAGCCGACCGACGCCAACGCCGTCGCACTCACCCAGCTCATGACGGGCGTGGAGATCTTCGAGCCGAACTGGGGCGACATCGACAAGAACCTCACCGGTTACGTCGACGCGTGGAAGTCGGCAACCGGAAGCTGACCGGTTACTTCCTGGCCATCCCCGACCGGCAGAGTGACTGTTGCATAACGGGTCTGGACCGAAGCCCGCACCTTCGGTCCGGACCCGGCACACCGGAACGCCGCACACCGCCATACCGGAACGCCCCCCGCTCCTTTCGCCGCTCACTTGCTCCCAGGAGGAGTACGTGTCCCCTGCCCTGCCCGGACGTCGTGCCATCGCCGCGACCGCCGTCACCTCCGCCCTGATCGCCGCCGCCCTGGCCACCCCCGCCGTCGCGGCGGCCAACACCGACAAGGTCCTCGTCATCGGTGTCGACGGCGCGGTCCTCGACCGCGTCAAGGTCGCCGACGCACCCCACCTGAACGGCCTGATGGCCCAGGGTCTGACCGCCCGCAGCACCCTCTATGCCGGCCCGATGGCCGCCACCTCCTCCGGCCCCGGCTGGTCCACCATCGCCACCGGGGTCTGGCCCGACAAGCACGGGGTGAAGGACAACTCCTTCGTCGGCAAGAACTACGCCGCCCACCCCGACTTCCTGACCCGCATCGAGAACGCCAAGCCGGCGCTCAACACCTACGCGGCCGCGGACTGGGAGCCCATCACCTCCACCGACCAGAACGGGCCGATCTTCTCCTCGAAGGTCGACAAGCGCCTCTCCCTCAAGGGCGACCGCGACGGTTACCGCACCGAGGACCCGAAGATCGCGGCGGCCGCCGCCGCCGAGCTGCAGGGCCAGAACCCGGACGCCGCCTTCGTCTACCTCGGCGAGATCGACGCGGCCGGCCACTCCTACGGGGCGGCCTCCCAGCAGTACCTCGATACCGTCGCCCGCGTCGACATCCTGGTCGGTCAGCTCCTCACCGCCGTCAAGAACCGCCCGACATACGCCCAGGAGAACTGGAAGATCCTGGTCACCACCGACCACGGCCACACCGACTCCGGCGGCCACGGCGGCTCGACCATCCAGGAGCGCGGCACCTTCGTCATCGCCAAGGGCGCGGGCATCCCGGCCGGTTCCGTGCGCTCCGACGTCCGGCTGGTCGACGTCGCCGCGACCGCGCTCGCCCAGGTCGGTGTCAGCGGCGCCGGCCTCGACGGCGTCCCGTTGAACGCCCCGGACGACGACCCGTTCGACACCCTGCGCCCGAACCTCCAGGCCCGGGTGGACGAGACGGGCATCCCGGCCGGGGTGAAGGGCTTCACGCACACCCCGCCCGCCGGTTGGGCCGTCGACAACTCCCGGATGGGTACCGGCGGTGTCACCGAGTGGGCCGGCTGGGCGTTCGCGACCGACGAATTCTGGAGCCAGTCGCAGCGCGACCAGTGGCGCGAGCTGAACGTCCGTTCCCGTGACGTCTTCGCCGTCGCCGACTCCGACGAGTGGGACGACAAGAGCCACACCGGCACCTTCGACTCCACCCTCGTCACCCCCAAGTGGGCGGTCAGCGGCGGCAGCACGCGGAATCTGACCTTCCAGACGCACTACCGGCACGAGGCCGGCCAGACCGCCCAGGTCCTGGTCTCCTACAACGGCGCCACCCCGACCGTGGTGAAGACCTACACCGCCGACGCCGTCGCCAAGGCCGAGTCCCTCGCCCTCCAGGTCCCGGCCGGCGCCACCGACGTCCAGGTCCGCTTCCGCTACAGCGGCACCAACAACTGGTTCTGGACCGTCGACAACGTCCGCCTGAGCTGACCGCTCCCCGCCCTCCGGGTCCGGGCCGTGGACGCCCGGGACGTCCACGGCTCGGCCCCGATAGGGTGGTACAGACCAGAGGTCGCAGGTCACCCAGAGCGGAGAACAGTCCAGTGGCAGAGCGCAAGCCGATCGAATCCTGGCTCACCGACATGGACGGGGTCCTCATCCACGAGGGCACCCCGATCCCCGGAGCCGATGCCTTCATCAAGCGGCTGCGCGATTCCGGCAAGCCCTTCCTGGTGCTGACCAACAACTCGATCTACACCCCCCGCGACCTCCAGGCCCGCCTGAGCCGCATGGGGCTGCAGGTCCCCGTCGAGAACATCTGGACCTCGGCGCTGGCCACCGCGAAGTTCCTCGACGACCAGCGTCCGGGCGGCACCGCCTACGTCATCGGCGAGGCGGGCCTGACCACCGCCCTCCACGACATCGGCTACATCCTGACCGACCACGAGCCCGACTACGTGGTCCTGGGCGAGACCCGGACGTACAGCTTCGAGGCGATGACCAAGGCGGTCCGTCTGATCAACGCGGGCGCGCGGTTCATCTGCACCAACCCCGACGAGACGGGCCCCTCCACCGAGGGCCCGCTCCCGGCCACCGGCGCCGTCGCCGCGCTGATCACCAAGGCGACCGGCAAGAAGCCGTACTTCGCCGGCAAGCCGAACCCGCTGATGATGCGTACCGGCCTGAACGCCATCGGCGCGCACTCGGAGACCAGCGCGATGATCGGCGACCGGATGGACACCGACGTGCTGGCCGGCCTGGAGGCCGGCATGCAGACCTTCCTCGTCCTCACCGGCCTGACCACCGAGCAGGACACCGAGAAGTTCCCGTTCCGCCCGACCAGGACGGTCGCCTCGATCGCGGACCTGGTCGACCTGGTCTGATCCGCCCCCGGGTACGGCGTACGGCCGAACGGGCCTACCGCGTTCGGGGCGTACGGCTGACACGTACGGCGCCGCTCCGGATGCGCGACGGCGCGCCGCGCGTGAATCTCCTTGTCGAGGAGGTTCATCATGCGCAGTGTTCCGATCGCTGTCCGCGCCACCGCGATGGCCGTCACCCTGGCGGCGTTCTCGGTGGTGACCGCGCCGATCGCCCTCGCGGGCGAGGAGGACCGCGGTGACCGCGGCGACCGCGGCAGCGTCACGGTCGACCCGAATCCGGCTCACCCCGGAGCGCAGGTCAAGCTGCGCGTCCAGGGCTGTGACGGCAACCGCGGAGCGGCCAAGTCCGCCGCCTTCGTGTCGGACGTCGACCTCTACGGCCGCGACGGCGGCCGCAGCCCGCTCTACGGCGACGCGATGGTCGGCTCGCACGTCTCGCCCGGCTGGCACTCCGTCCGGGTGATGTGCGACGGCCACGAGAAGTTCAGCGGCTCGATCCAGATCTCCGAGTACCGCCCGTCCCACCACGCCAGTCCCGTCTGGCCGGTGCACGCGGGCGGCGGCGGCATGGCGGCCGAGCTCGCGGCGCAGCCGGTCAAGAAGGCCCACGGCGCCGACGGTCCGGGGCTGCCGCACACGGTGATCGGTGCCGTCCTCGCCGCGGTCGCCACCTTGGCCGTCGCGGGTCGGGCGCTGGCCCTGCGCCGCCGTCGAAGCGGTGAGTGAGGCCGGTGCGGGTCGGTGAGTGAGGACAAGGCCTCCGCGGGCGGCCGGCTGCTGACCTTCGCCGCCTGGGCGGTGCTGGTGCTGGGCCTGTGGCTGTGGGGCCGCCAGCTCACCGTGGCGCCGGCCGCGCCCGCCGGCCAGGCCGGCGGGACGGTGGGTCCGGGGCTGCCGGCCGCACACGCCCCGCTCGCCGCGGCCCCGCCCCAACGCGTCGACGTGCCTTCCATAGGCATCCAGGCCCCGGTGATCTCCCGGGACCTGGACAAGGACGGGGCGCTGGAGCCGCCCCCTTACGAGCAGCCGGGCACGGTGGGCTGGTGGGGTCGGGGCACCCAGCCGGGGGCGGCCGGGACGGCGCTGATGGTGGGGCACGTGGACACCCGCTCCAAGCCCGCGGTCTTCTACGGCCTGAGCTCCGCGCAGCCGGGCGACAAGGTGCGGGTGGTGCGGACGGACGGTTCGGTCGCGGAGTTCACGGTCGAGGACGTACGGGTCTACGAACGCGCGGCCTTCGACGCGCACAAGGCCTACGGCCAGCGGGTACGGGGCCGCGCGGAGCTGAGGCTGGTGACCTGCGGCGGCACCTACGACAAGGCGGCCAAGGAGTACACGGCGAACGTGGTGGTCTCCGCCTACCTGACGGGCGTCGGAGCCCGCCCGGGCGCGCCGGGCACCGCGGCCTGAGTGGAAACGAGGAAGCCCCTCGCAGCTTTCGCTGCGAGGGGCTTCCTCCGTCTGTGCGCCGCCAGGGACTCGAACCCCGGACCCGCTGATTAAGAGTCAGCTGCTCTAACCAACTGAGCTAGCGGCGCTTGCTGACAGGGAAAACTCTACCCCACCCCCAGGGGTGCCCGTGACCAGCCACGCCCGCCTTGTCCGATTAACCCATGTTTGACGGGTTTATCGTGCACCATATGTCTGCGCGTGCCGCATCTGATGCTTTATCAGGTGCGGCTCCGGTCGACCAGTGGACGAGTGGACGTGTGGACGAGCAGGGGAGTGGACGGAACCGCATGAGGATGCAGCCTCCGACGCATGTGCAGATGCCGATGCCCGGTTTCGAGGAGTACGAGCCCGCGGGCGACTGTGCGTGCCGGGGCTGCGCCCAGCGCCGCCGCGCCCTCGCCCGCGCGCGGGCCATACCGCTCCGGGACGGGGGGCACCCGGCCGCACGCGGCGCCCGCCGGGCGCTGGTGCTGGCCACCGCCGCGGGAGTGGTCCTGGGTGGCGGCGGTGCGACCGCGGTCGCCGTGACCGCCCCGCCGCCGGGGCCGGCGGCCCCCCTGGACGACCCGAGCTCCCCGCAGGGCGCCCGGACCCCGCTGCACGGCCCCAAGGGTGGGCCGGTGGGCAAGCCCGGCGCTCCGGCCCAGCCCGGCGCGGTGCGGCGGATCGACCGCGCGACGATCATCAACCGGGCGAAGCTGTGGCTGGACGCGGAGGTCCCCTACAGCATGTCCGAGTACTGGACCGACGGGTACCGGCAGGACTGCTCGGGCTACGTCTCCATGGTCTGGAACCTGGGGTCGAACGAATGGACCGGCAGCCTCGACAAGTTCGCCACCAAGATCACCAAGGATGAGCTGCTGCCGGGGGACATGCTCCTCTTCCACAACCCGGCGGACCCCAACAACGGCTCGCACGTGGTCATCTTCGGCGGCTGGGTCGACTCGACGCGCACGCACTACGTCGCCTACGAGCAGACCCGCCCGAACACGCGGAAGCTGGCCACGCCCTACGGGTACTGGAGCAACGCGACGAAGTACGTCCCGTACCGGTTCAACGGCGTGCCGGGCGGCATCCTCCCGGAAGCCCCGGGCGCCCAGCCGCCCGCGGGCCCCAAGCCGGGGGACGCGACCGTCTTCCCCGGCGCGGACAAGTTCGGCCCCGGCGCCACCAACGATCACGTGGCCCAGCTCGGCCGGATGCTGATCGAGCGCGGCGCGTACCGGTTCTACCCCAAGGGGGTGGCCGACCGGACGTGGAGCGACCACGACAAGCTCGCCACCGCCGCCTTCCAGCGCGCACAGGGCTGGACGGGCGCGGACGCCGACGGCATCCCCGGCACGCACACCTGGAAGCTGCTGGTCGAGAAGCAGGGCAAGAACATCCCGCCGACGGTGGCGGCCGCGCCCGGACCGGGCGGGGTACGGGCCTACCCGGGTGCCGCGGTGTTCCGCCCGGGCCGGTCGCACGAGGCCATCAGGGCTCTGGGCCGGCAGCTGGTGAAGAAGGGCTTCGGCAAGTACTACACATCCGGTCCGGGCCTGCACTGGAGCGAGGCCGACCGCCGCAACGTCGAGGCCTTCCAGCGCGCGCAGGGCTGGACCGGCGCTTCGGCCAACGGCTACCCGGGCCCGGAAACCTGGCGCCGGCTGTTCGCATGACGGAGGTAACGATGTTCCCCACGCGCACCACATCGACCACGGGCACCCTCCGCGTGCCGCCGGCCGGCCCGATGGCGGTCCGGCCGGCGGATCCCGCCCCCGCCCCCGCGCCTGCCCCCGTACCCATGCCGACGGCCGCGCCCGCACCCCCTTCCGTGTGGGCCGCGCAGCCGATGCCCGCCCCCGCCCCCGCGCCGCTGCCCGTGCCGGAGCCCGCGCACGCGGCCGTGGCCGTCGCGGCGCCGCGCGAGACCGTCCCGGCGAGCCCGCCGCCGGCCCTGGTGGGCGGCCCGGCCGCGGCGGAGCACGCCGGTGCGGCCGAGACCTCCTTCGGCTGGGCCGCGGCGCCGGCCGCCCGCCCGGCGCCCGAGCCGCAGCACGGCCGGGAGGTGCCGGCGGCCCGGGCCCACCCGTACGACGAGGGGGACCAGGGCGCCGCCGACCCGGTGGCCACGGCGGTCCTGGACATCCCGCACCCGCAGGAGCCGGAGGTCCCGGCCGCCGGCGTGGCGACCCTGCGCCTGCGCACCGCCGCGCCCGAACCGGTGGCCGCGCCCGAAGCCACGCCCGAGCAGGAGACCGGGTTCGATCCCGAGCCGGAGGCCGAGTTCGATTCCGAACCGGAATTCGATCCCGAGCCGGAATTCGATCCCGAACCCGAGCCTGAGCACGAGTTCGAGCCCGAGCCCGCCCCCGAATCCGCTGACGCGCGGCCGCATTCCGGCGTCCCCGGACCCGGCCCGGTCGAGATCGTCGCCCAGGCGGTGGCTCGCGGTCTGGGCGAGGGGGGCGCCGAGCCGGACCTCCCGTACCCCGGAGCCCACCGGGGCACCGCCGTCACCGAGGTGCCGGTGCACCTCCCGTTCCGCGGTACCCGGCAGCTGCCGGTGGTCGCGGCACCCGTACCCGTACCCGCCCCCGCGGCCGCCCGGGCCACCCCGCCCGCCGCCCGCGCCCCGCGTCCCGCCCCCGGCCGCCGCGTTCCGCGCGGCGACGACCGGCTCCGCGAGCACCGCGGCCCGGTGCTGCCCGGCTGGGTCGGCGTGGCCGTCGGCGGGCTGGCACTGGCCGGCTGCGCGGCCGTGCTCTGGCGCGCCGGGGTCGTCCCCGCCCCCCTCGTGGCCGCCTTCGGGGCGGCCCCCCGCGCCTACCACGGCCTGCGCGCCACCCACTGGCCGCCGCTCGCCTTCCTCGGCATCGTCGCCCTCGTGTCACTCGGCGGCCTCGGCCGGGTCCGCACCGGCCACGCCTGGGTGCTCACCCTCTTCGGCCGCTACCGCGGCACGGTCCGGCGTACCGGCCTGACCTGGGTGAGTCCGCTGCTCCTGCGCCGCCGGGTCGACGTACGCCTGCGCCACTGGCGCAGCGACCCGATGCCCGCCGTGGACTCGGGCGGCCTCGCCCTCCAGGTCGTCGTCCAGGTCGTCTGGCAGGTCAAGGACACCGCACGCGCCACCCTGGCCGTCGAGGACCACACGGACTACCTCGCCGAGCAGGTCGAATCGGCGATGGCCCGCGTGCTCTCGCAGCTGCCCGCCGACGCCTTCCACGAGGACGCCCCGACCCTGCGCGACGCCGAGGCCGTCGGTGACGCGCTGACCCGGATGCTGGCCGCCGAGACCGAGGCGGTCGGGATCGAGGTGTTCTCGGCCCAGCCGACCCGGATCGAGTACGCGGCCGAGGTGGCCGAAGCCATGCGCCGCCGCCGGGTCGCGGCGATCGACGCCAAGCACCGGGACACCGTGCTGACCTCGGTCGTGGACGCCGTCGACGACACCGTCCACCGGCTGACCTCACGCGGGCTGGTCGAGCTCGACGACTACGAGCGCAAGGCGCTGGTGAAGGACCTCACGGTCGCCTTCTACACGGGCCGCTCCGAGTAGGGCGGCGGCGTAGGGGGCCGGCGAGGCCGGGAACGCGCGGGAGAACGGGTGGCCGGAAGGTGACGGACCACCCGTTCTCCCATTGGTATGGACATGGCCAACTCTCGTCAATAATCTGGGACTTGGTCTAGACCTGATCCCCACACGCGCGCGCTCTCACCGAACTCCCCCCACGTTCAAGGAGCATCATGCGTCCCATCCGCATGCCCAGAATCCCCCGGCGGGCCGGCGTCGCCGCGCTCGGCCTCGGCCTCGTCGCCGGCATCACCCTCGTCACCGCCCCCGCCGCCAGCAGCCACGGCTACACCGACACCCCGATCAGCCGGCAGAAGCTCTGCGCCAACAGGACCGTCTCCGACTGCGGCGCGATCCAGTGGGAGCCGCAGAGCGTCGAGGGCTTCAAGGGCTTCCCGGCCGCCGGCCCCGCCGACGGCAAGATATGTTCCGGCGGGCTCCCGCAGTTCGCCGAGCTCGACAACCCGCGCGGCGGCGCCTGGCCCACCACCAAGGTGACCGGTGGGCAGAGCTACTCCTTCCGGTGGCAGTTCACCGCCAACCACTCCACCACCGACTTCAAGTACTACGTCACCAAGGACGGCTGGACCGGCACCAAGGCCCTCACCCGCGCCGACCTCGAACCCCAGCCCTTCCTCACCGTCGCCTACAACGGCGCCCGCCCGTCCATGACCACCGTCCACCAGGGCGCCATGCCGAGCGGCAAGACCGGTCGGCACCTGATCCTGGCCGTCTGGACCGTCAACGACACCCCGATGGCCTTCTACGCCTGCTCCGACGTCCAGTTCTGATCGTTCCACCGTTCAGTTCTGACGTCACGTCAACTACCCTCCGGCGGCATGCGGACGACGACTGCACCTGACACCGTCGCGGAGCTCGTAGCGCGCCGATGGGGCGACCACCGGCCCGGGCTGATGTACGAGGACGACGCCGAACGGCACGTCCTCAGCCACCACCGGACCGCCCAGGAGGCCGCCGCACGCGCCGCGCTCCTCGTCGACCTCATGCCCCCGGGGGCCGAGCCGCACCTCGGGATCCTGCTCGACAACACCCCCGAGTTCCCGTTCTGGCTCGGCGCGGCGGCCCTCGCCGGGGCCGCCGTCGCCGGGATCAACCCCACCCGGCGCGGCCCCGAGCTGGCCCGCGACATCCTGCACACCGACTGCCGGATCCTGATCACCGAGCGCGCCCACCTGCCGCTGCTGCGCGGCCTCGACCTGCCCGGCGTCCGCGTCCTGGTCACCGGCACCGAGGAGTACGAGGCCCTGCTCGCCCCCTACGCCGCCGCCAAGCCCGGCGAAGCCGCCCTACGGCCGCCCGCACCCGACTCCCGCCTCCTGCTCTACTTCACCTCCGGCTCCACCGGCGCCCCCAAGGCCGCCATCTGCACCCAGGGCCGGCTCGCGGCCGCCGGAGCCGCGCTGGCCCGCCAGTTCACCGTCACGCCGGACGACGTCCACTACATCTGCATGCCGCTCTTCCACGGCAACGCCGTCATCGCCGACTGGCTGCCGGCCCTGGTCGGCGGGGCCCCGGTGGCGCTGCGCCGCCGCTTCTCGGCCTCCGCGTTCCTGGACGACGTACGGGCGTACGGGGCCACGTACTTCACCTACGTCGGGCGGGCGATCCAGTACCTGCTGGCCACCGAACCCCGCCCCGACGACCGCGCCCACACCCTGCGGCTCGGCTTCGGCACCGAGGCCGGGGCGGTGGACGCGGCCCGCTTCGCCGAGCGGTTCGGGGTCCGGCTGGTGGAGGGCTACGGCGCCACCGAGGGCGGCGCCTCCGTCCAGCGCACCCCGGACACCCCGCCGGGCGCCCTGGGCCGCGCCGGTGCGGGCGACGAGCTCGCGGTGATCGACCCGGCGACGGGCGCGGAATGCCCGCCCGCGGTCCTCGACCCGGACGGCCGCCTGCTCAACGGCTCGGCGGCGATCGGCGAACTGGTCAACCGCGGCCGCAGCCTCTTCGAGGGCTACTGGCGCAACCCCGACGCGGAGGCCGACCGCACCCGCGACGGCTGGTACTGGACCGGCGACCTCTTCTTCCGCGACGCGGCCGGCTTCCTCTACTTCGCGGGCCGCACCGACGACCGGCTCCGCGTCGACAGCGAGAACCTCGCCGCCGCGGTGATCGAGAACATCCTGGCCCGCTGGACGGACGCGGCGGCGGTCGCCGTCTACGCCGTCCCGGACGAGGTCGCGGGGGACCAGGTCATGGCGGCCCTCGCCCTGCGGGACGGCGCGACCTTCGACCCGGACGCCTTCGCGGCCTTCCTCTCCCGCCAGCCCGACCTCGGCACGAAGATGGCCCCGCGCTACGTCCGCCTCGTCGCCGCCATGCCGACCACGGCGACGAACAAGATCCACCGGGTTTCCCTCCGCCAGGAGGGCTTCCACTGCGCGGACCCCGTCTGGCACCGCTCCCCGGCCGGAGCCGACGGCTACCGCCGCCTGGACGAAGCCGCCCTCACCGCCCTCCTGGCGACCTACGAGGCCCAGGGCCGCTCCGACCTGCTGCGCCGGCCACGGACACCGGGTCCGTGACCGGGCCCTGACCCCGTCGGGGCAGGCCGACGCCCTAGTCGTCGGCCCGCACCACCGGGATCCACAGCTCCGCGTCCGCGTGCGTGCCGTCCGGCGACACCCGCGTCCGCGAGAGCGACGGACCCGGGCGGCTCCGGTACGGGTTGGACGGGAACCACTGCGTGTACACGTCCCGCCAGAGGTGCTGGACCGCCAGCGGGAACTCACCCGAGGACTCGAACACCGCCCACGTACCCGGCTCCACGTCCAGGCTCTCCGAAGCCCCCGGCACGTCCTCGTCGCTCAGCACCCCGTGGAAGTAGTCCAGTTCGGTGCCCTCCGCGTCCTGCGCGGCGTGGTTGCCGACCACGGCCAGCACACCGCCCGGCTCCCCGGACCCGGCCGCCTCCCACCGCCCCAGTGTCTCCTTGCCGATGCCTTTGACGAACTCCACGATGGCCGGGTTCATCCCCTCGTAGACCAGCGGGATCCGCGTCCCCCTGCCCACGAGCCGGAACCCGTCCTTCTCCACCACCCGGTACCGCATGCTGCTTCTCCCTTCGACGATCAACCGGAAGGACATCCGTGGCTGGGAGCGCAGTGCCGCGCCCGTCCGCCGCGCCTCGCCGGGGCCGACCCCGTGCACGGCGCGAAAGGCCCGCGCGAACGCCTCGCCCGAGCCGTACCCGTACCGCACCGCGACGTCGAGCAGCGTCCGCCGCCCGTCGAGCACCTCGGCCCCCGCGAGCGTCAGCCGCCTGCGGCGGACGTACTCCGAGAGCGGGATGCCCGCCAGCGCCGAGAACATCCGGCGGAAGTGGTACTCCGACGTCATGGCGATCCGCGCCAGCTCGGCCGCGTCGACGGGCTCGTCGAGGTGCTCCTCGATGTGGTCCATGGCCTGGTTCAGCCGCTCCAGCACGTGTGGCCGTCCTTCCCTTGTCGATCTCCACGCTAGGGAGGTCCCACTGTGCCGGACCCGACTTCCTGTGCCCGGTCCGGTCGGGTCGGCCCCACGTCCCCGCCGCCGAGCCGGGAGCCGGGGGTAGGGCCAGGGCTACCCCCGGGACGCCCGCAGGAGGTATCCCGCTCCGCCGGGCCCCCGGATAGCTTGCCCGTATGGACGATCAGCCCCGCACCCCCTGGCAGGCCCTGGCCCGCGGCCGGTACCTGCGGTCCGCCTGGCCCTGGCGATCCGCCGGGTACCTCGCCGGGAGCGCCCTCACCGGGATCCCCGTCCTGCTGGCCGTCGTCCTCCTCGCCGGGGCGGGCGCCGCGCTCGGCCTCGTCCTCGTCGGCCTGCCGCTGCTCGCCCTGCTCTGCCTGGTCGGCGTACCGACCGGCGCCGTCGAGCGCCGCCGGCTGCGCCTGATCGACCGCACACCCGCCCGCACCCCCCACCGCACGCCCGCCGAGCCCGGCCTCCTCGCCTGGGCCCGGCTGCGCTACCGCGAGCAGGCCACCTGGCGCGAGCTCGGCTACGCCGTCCTGCACGGCCTCCTGCTCTGGTGGATCGACCTGGCCGCCGTGGCGGCCCTCCTCGGCCTGCCGCTGCTGCTGCTCACCACCCCGCTCCAGCTCGCCCTGGCGCCCGACGGCGAGGTCAAGGTGATCAAGCTCTGGCTGGTCACCTCCTACCCGGCCGCCTTCGCCTTCGCCGCCGCCGGGGCCGTGCTGCTCCCCGCCCTCCTCCATCCGCTCGGCGCGTTCGCCGGGGCCCGCGCCGCCCTCACCCGCGCCCTGCTCGCTCCCCGCGAGCGCGAACTCCAGGGTCGGCTCGCCGAGGTCACCCGCTCCCGGGCCCGGCTGGTCGACGCCTTCGAGGCCGAGCGCCGCCGGATCGAGCGGGACCTCCACGACGGCGCCCAGCAGCGGCTCGTCGCCCTCACCATGACCCTCGGCCTCGCCCGCCTCGACGCGCCCCCGGGACCGCTCGCCGACCGGCTCGCGACCGCCCACGACGAGGCCGGCAAGGTCCTCGCGGAACTGCGCGAGCTGATCCACGGCATCCACCCGCAGGTCCTCTCCGACTACGGCCTCACCGGCGCCCTCGCCGACGTCGCCGAGCGTTCCGCCGTCCCCGTGGACGCCGATCTGAGCGCCGACCTGCCGCGCCTGCCGGAGTCCGTGGAGGCCGCCGCCTACTTCGGGGTCTGCGAGGCGCTCGCCAACGTCGGCCGGCACAGCGGCGCGGCCCGCGCCGCCCTCACCGCCCGGCACACCGGCGACGCCCTGCTCATCGACGTCACCGACGACGGCCGCGGCGGCGCCGATCCGGCCGCCGGCTCCGGGCTGACCGGACTGGCCGACCGGATCGCGGTCCTCGATGGCACACTGACGATCACCAGCCCGCCCGGCGGCCCGACCGTTCTGAGCCTGGAGATCCCGTGCCCGGTGACCAGCCCTCCCGCGACGTGTCCCTGAGGATCGTCCTCGCCGAGGACGGGGTCCTGCTGCGCGAGGGGCTCGTAGGCCTGCTGACGCGTTTCGGCCACCGGGTGGTGGCCGCCGTCGGGGACGCGGACGAGCTCCGCACCGCCGTGGCCGCCCACGACCCGGACATCGTGGTGACCGACGTACGGATGCCCCCGGGCCTGGCCGACGACGGGCTGCGCGCCGCCGTGGAGCTGCGGGCCGCCCGCCCGGCCCTGCCGGTGCTGGTGCTCAGCCAGTACGTGCAGCGCTCGTACGCCGCCGACCTGCTGGACTCCGGGGACGGCAGGGGCGTCGGCTACCTGCTGAAGGACCGGGTCGGGCAGGTGGAGCAGTTCCTCGACGCGGTGGTCACGGTGGCCGGCGGCGGCACGGTGGTCGACCCGGAGGTCGTACGCCAGCTGCTGCGGCGGCGGCGCGATCCGCTGGCCGCGCTGACCCCGCGGGAGCGGGAGGTGCTGGGCCTGGTGGCGGAGGGGAAGTCGAACGGGGCGATAGCCCGGGAGCTGGTGGTGTCCGAGGCGGCCGTCGGCAAACACATCGGGAACATCCTGGGAAAGCTCGACCTGCCGCCCGCCGAGGACACCCACCGCCGGGTCCTGGCGGTCCTCGCGTACCTCCGCGGCTAATGGTTTTGAGCACCCCTGAGGACCAGGTAGTATTTTCTCTGTCAGGCGCCGCTAGCTCAGTTGGTTAGAGCAGCTGACTCTTAATCAGCGGGTCCGGGGTTCGAGTCCCTGGCGGCGCACCTGTACTTCGGGCGGTTTCCGGTATCACCGGGAACCGCCCGAAGTGTTTTCCGGCTTGTCCGGGCCCCTCCGGGCCCGGCCGCAGGCCCCGCCGCTCGCCCTAGAGCGTGAGCGACAGCAGCAGCGGTGCGGCCTTCCGGTTCAGGGTGTCCGCGGCGGCCCGCAGTCGGTGCGCGTGCTCGACCGGCATCGACAGGGCCAGGCAGCCCACCGAGGCCCCAGCCGTGATCGGCACCGCCGCGCAGACCGTACCCACGGCGTATTCCTGCAGGTCCAGCATCGGCACGGTGGCGGGCTGGGCGTCCAGCTTGGAGAACAGGATCCGCTCGTTCACGATCGTCTTCGACGTGAGCCGGGCGATCTTGTGTCGGGACAGGTGGTCGCGTCGTCCGTTCAGGTCCAACTGCGTCAGCAGGCACTTGCCGACCGCGCTGGCGTGTGCGGCGGAGCGGAAGTCGACCCACTCGTGCACCTTCGGGGTGCGGGGACTGTCCGCGAACTGCGTGATCCTGACCTCGCCGTCCACGTACCGGCTGATGTAGACGGCCGCGCCGACCGAGTCGCGCAGCCGGTCCAGGGTCTCCTGGAGCTTGTCGGTGAGCGCCTGCTGCCGGTCGATCCCGGAGCCGAGCAGGACGAGGGAATCCCCTATGGCGTAAGCACCGTCGGACACCTGCAGGACGTATCCCTCCCGGCGCAGCATGAGCAGCATCGGAGCGAGATGGGCTGCGGGCAGGCCGGTCTCACGCGCGATCTGCACGTCCGTCACACCACCGGTGTGACGTGCGATCGTTTCGAGTACGCGTAGTGCGTACTGCACCGAGTGGAACGGCGCGGTCGGCTCGGGCTTCAGCGCCACGGTTTCCCCCTAGCAGGTTGTTACCGCTTGCCCTACCACGATAGCCATCAAGAGGCCCATGTGGAGCGCCTGTTGAGGAGATTGATGGCTCAATCGGATCTATCTGCCTGGATCTACTCCACTGGCATATGCCAAGGTCATGCGCGACATCGCTCAGCGCCGGGAATGCCCTGCGGCCGTCCACGGTTCGAGTTCTTCGTACGGTGTCGCACTGATGTCGTACGGACCGGAGAGCGAAACGGGAGCGACGATGAGTGACGCAGGGGACGACGTACGGGGCGACGCGAGCGGGAGCGGCGAGGCGAACCGGAACGCGGGCAACGGGATCCGCGCCACCGCACAAGGCCGGGCGACCGTACCGCTCTCCGTCCTGGACCTCGTCACGGTCGGCTCGGGCAGCACCGCCCACGCCTCCCTCCGCACCAGCGTCGAGATCGCCCGCCTCGCCGAGTCCCGCGGCTACCACCGCCACTGGGTCGCCGAGCACCACTCCATGCCCGGCGTCGCCAGCTCCTCGCCCGCCGTGATCCTGGCCCACCTCGCCGCGCACACCTCCCGCATCCGGCTCGGTTCCGGCGGGGTCATGCTGCCCAACCACGCCCCGCTCGCCGTCGCCGAGCAGTTCGGCACCCTGGAGGCGCTCGCCCCGGGCCGGATCGACCTCGGACTCGGCCGCGCCCCCGGCACCGACGGCCGCACCGCCGCCGCCCTGCGCGGACCCGGGCGCCTGGACGAGGCCGCCGACGAGTTCCCCCGGAGCCTCGCCGAGCTCACCCGCTTCCTCGACGACGACTTCCCCGACGGGCATCCGTACGCCCGCGTGCACGCCGTACCGGGCCCCGTCCAGGGCCCCGCCGGCCGGCCGCCGATCTGGCTGCTCGGCTCCTCCGGCTTCAGCGCCCGCCTCGCCGGCGAGCTCGGCCTCCCCTTCGCCTACGCCCACCACTTCTCGGCCGCCGGCACCCTGCCCGCGCTCGACCTCTACCGCCAGAGCTTCCGCCCCTCGGTCGTCCTCGACGCCCCCTACGCCGTCATCGGCGTCTCGGCGCTCGCCGCCGACACCGCCGAGGCGGCCGGCGCCCAGGTGCTCACGGGCGCCCTGTCGATGCTGCGCCTGCGCACCGGACGGCCCGGCCTGATCCCGACGCCCGAGGAGGCGGCCGCGTACCCGTACTCCTCGCCGGAGCGGGAGTTCGTCGACAGCTGGCTCGCCAACGTCGTCCACGGCACCCCGGACGAGGTGCGCACCGGGCTGGACGACCTGGCGAAGCGGACCGGCGCGGACGAGCTGATGTTGACCGGCAACGCCCACAGCGGGGCTGCCCGGTTGCGCTCGTACGAGCTCATCGCGGATGCATACGGCATGCCCGTGGAGGCGCCCGCCGCGGATTGACGGCGCACGAACGGCGTTTTGCTGGTTCGTTGCCGAAACCTTGCGCGGAGCTGCCTGAAGGCAGCCTTAAACCGCTCGTCACCCGGGGTGGCGAGCGGTTTCTGATGTGCGCTCAGGTCTCTGACTTGGGGAAATGGCGCGTGAGTGGTCTAGTCCTTCTTTGGTCCGAACCATTGACGTGGGGGTGGCGTGATCGCTATCACTTCTCTCACCCGAACCGCTTGAACTCCCCTCCCACCCCCACGGAGACAGCTCATGCACATCCGTAAACCACTCCTCGCTGCCGCCGCCACGGCCGCGTTGGCCGCCGGAGCGCTGGCCTCCTTCGCGGGACTCGGCACCGCCCAGGCCGCCGACGCCTCGACCGGCGCCGCGGCGGGCGGCGTCCGTATCGCCTACTACGACCAGTGGAGCGTGTACGGCAACGCCTTCTACCCCAAGCACCTCGACACACGTGGCATAGCGGGCAAGTTGGATGTCATCAACTACTCGTTCGGCAACATCCACCCCACCAACCTCACCTGTTTCGAGGCGAACAAGGCGGCGGGCGACGACAACAACCCCAACGCCGGTGACGGCGCGGGCGACTCGTACGCCGACTACCAGAAGTCCTTCAGCGCCGCCGACAGCGTCAGCGGGGTCGCCGACAAGTGGGACCAGCCGATCGTCGGCGTCTTCAACCAGTTCAAGCAGCTGAAGGCCAAGTACCCCCACCTGAAGATCAACATCTCGCTGGGCGGCTGGACCTACTCCAAGTACTTCAGCGACGCGGCGAAGACCGACGCCTCCCGCAAGAAGCTCGTGTCCTCCTGCATCGACCAGTACATCAAGGGCAACCTGCCGGTCGAGGGCGGTTACGGCGGCCAGGGCGTCGCGGCCGGCATCTTCGACGGCATCGACATCGACTGGGAGTACCCGGGCTCGTCCGGCGGCCACCTCGGCAACCACTACGCCCCCGAGGACAAGCAGAACTTCACGCTCCTGCTCAAGGAGTTCCGCGAGCAGCTCGACGCCTACGGCCAGGCCAACGGCGGCAAGAAGTACATGCTGACCTCGGCGCTCCCGGCCGGCCAGGACAAGATCAAGTACATCGAGACGGACAAGATCGGCGCGTACCTCGACTACGCGAACATCATGACGTACGACATGCACGGCGCCTGGGACAGCGACGGCCCGACCTACCACCAGTCCCCGCTGTACTCCCCGGCGGGCGACCCGACCGACCCGATCGCGCCGGGCACCCAGAAGTACAGCATCGACAACGCCATCGACTCCTGGATCGACGGCAACCCGGCCTACGGCATCACCGGCGGCTTCCCCGCCAACAAGCTGACGCTGGGCTACGAGTTCTACTATCGCGGCTGGAAGGGCGTCCCCGCCGGGGCGAACAACGGCCTCGCCCAGTCCGCGACCGGCGCCTCCGGTGCCCGGCCCACCAGCCAGCAGGCCGGTATCGCCAACTACAAGGAGCTCGGCGGCCTCGTCGACAACGCGGCGACCAGCTTCTGGGACGACCAGGCCAAGGCCTCGTACTTCTACAAGGACGGCGAGTTCTTCACCGGCCTCAACCAGAAGTCCATCCAGGCCCGGGTCGACTACGGCAAGCAGCGCGGCCTGGCCGGCGCGATGATGTACTCCCTGCTCGGCCTGGACAACAACACCACCCTGCTGAACCAGATCTCGGACGCCCTCGGCGGCACCACGGTCCCGCCGACCACGCCTCCGACCACTCCGCCCACCACCCCGCCGACCACGCCGCCCACGACGCCTCCGACCACTCCGCCGACCACGGGCTGCGGCTCGACCCCGGCGTACGTCGCTGGCACGATCTACACGGCCGGCAACGAGGTCGCGCACAACGGCCGCAAGTACAAGGCCCAGTGGTGGACGCAGAACGAGACCCCGGGCACCACGGGTGAGTGGGGTGTCTGGAAGGACCTCGGCGCCTGCTGATCTCCCCCCACCCCGCGCCGAGCGACGCATCCGCCCCGCCCCCACTCTCCCGGGGGCGGGGCGGAGGTGTTCCTACCCGGGCGGGGTTCGCCCGTCGGCCTCGTGGCGGTGCACCTGCTCGATGACGCGGTGCAGCAGGGCGCGTGCGCGGGCGATCTCCTCGGCGGGGATGTCGGCGGTCAGCTCGCGGTGCACATCGGCGGCGCGCACCGTGATCCTGTCCAGCACGAGGTGCCCGTGGGGCGTGAGAGCCAGGAGCGGCGAGCCACGGTGGTCGGGGTTGGGGCGGAAGGCGGCCAGGTCCTCACGGACGAGATCGTTGGCGACGCGCTGCACCCCCTGGCGGGCGATCCCCAGGCGGCGGGCGGCCTGGGCCACGGTCAGCGACTCCTCGGAGACCACGCTCAGCAGCTGCCACCGGGCCTGCGTCTGCCCTTCGGTCGCGGCGATCGCCTCGCCGGACCTGCGCAGCAGTCCCGCCGCCTCGAACACGTCCGCGACCAGCAGGGCCATCTCGTCGGGCATGCCGCCCCGCCTCCTTCGATTGACAACATGATGTCAGTGCGTAAACCTGTTGTCAGTATACGAGGGAGAAACCATGAGCACCGCGATCACCACTCTGCAAGCCGCCCTGGAGCGCGCGGCGACCGTCCGCCCCCAGGTCGGCGGCTTCCCCTACCTCGCCGAGGCCCTGCGCCAGGCCGGCGTGACCCACTGCCGGATGGCCGTGCCGTCGAACGCCATGCTGTACCTCACCGACGCCGGCCCGGTCGCCGTCCAGGGCGAGCCCCTGGTCACCGGCATGATCGACGTCGCGCCGTTCGACCGCGAGGCGCTCATCGCCGCGCTGCGGGCCGACCAGGCGGGGGAGACCACGTTCCCCGAGTTCGTGCGGGGCTGCTGGCAGGCCGGCGTCGTCCGGTACGAGGTCGACCTGAGCGCGCGGACCTGCACCTACTACGGCGCCGACGGCGACAGCTACGTCGAGGCCTACCCGGCGGTCGAGATCGGGATCTGACGATTCCGACCCCGGAGCGTAGGGAAGTCGTTACGCTCGGCCGCAGGCCGAATCCGGCCCCGACCCGCGTTTGCATGGGGGTGACCATCCCTTGGTCCAGGCCCGCGACATCGATCCCAGCGCCTCACCGCTGGACTACTACAGCTACGAGCTGCGCCGATTGAGAGAAGAAGCGGGCCTGAAGCAGGCACAGCTGGGCGCGATCATCTTCTGCACGGGCTCCTTGATCGGCATGATCGAGAACGGCAAACGGGTCCCGACGCGGGACTTCTCGGAGCGGGTGGACGCGGCCCTGGGCACGGACGGGCACTTTTCCCGCCTGGTGGGGCTGGTCCTACGGAGCGTCCTACCGACGTGGTTCCAGGCATACGCCGAGATGGAAGCCCGGGCGGCGTACATCTCCGCCTATCAGCCCCAACTGGTGCACGGGCTGCTCCAGACGGAGGCGTACGCGCGAGCTGTGCTGGCCAGCGGGCTGCCGGACAAGCTCGAAGAGCTGGTCGCGGCCCGCATGGAGCGCCACCGCATCCTGCGGCGGGAGAGGCCGCCGATGGTCTGGGTGGTGCTTGACGAGGGGGTGCTCCACAGGGAGATCGGTGGTCGAGAGGCGATGCGCGAGCAGCTCGTCCACCTGCTGAGCTTCCGTGAGAACCGATGGGTGCAGATCCAGGTGCTGCCCAACTCGGCTGGCGAACATGCCGGTCTCATCGGGGCGTTCAACGCGATGCGGTTCGCCAGCGACCCGGACCTTGTCTACACCGAGGACCTCATCTCGGGGCACACGACGGCCAACCCTGACACAGTCAGGGAAGCCGCCCTTCGTTACGCTCACTTGCAGGCCGCCGCGCTCTCCGTCGAGGACTCGGCGGCGTTGATCACGCGGGTCATGGAGGAGCGTTATGCGGAGCAACCAGAACCTGGCGGGCGCTGTGTGGCGTAAGTCCAGCTACAGCGGGAACACCGGCGGCGACTGCGTCGAGTGCTCTCCGCTCGGCACCGCCGCCTGGCGCAAGGCTTCGTACAGCGGAACCACCGGAGGAGACGGCCGGGTGGCGGTCCGGGACTCCAAGAACCCCGGCGGGCCGGTCTTCACGGTCACGGCAACGGCCTTCGGCGCGTTCGTCCGGAGCCTCTGAACCGGATGCGGGGCTTCTTCGCGGTCGGCGGGCGGACGCTGTCGTACCTGGACTTCGGCGGTCCGGGTGCGCCGCTCCTGGCCCTTCACGGGCACTACAACGAGGCCTCGGCATTCGCGCCGTTGGCCGAGGCGCTGGCGCCGCGCTGGAGGGTGATCGCGCTCGATCAGCGAGGGCACGGCGAGTCCGATCGTGCCGAAGGCTACGAGCGGGACGACTACGTCGCGGACGTCGCCGCCTTCCACCGGCACCTGGACATCGGCCCGGTGCCGGTGCTGGGTCACTCGCTGGGCGGGGTGAACGCCTACCAGTACGCCGCCCGGCAGTCGGATCGGGTCAGTGCGCTGATCGTCGAGGACATCGGTGCGGTGGTGGACTGCGACTGGTCGTTCACCTTGGGTCTGCCCCGCCCGGTGCCGTCGCGCCAGGATCTGGTGGCCGCACTGGGTTCGGCCGCCGCCTATCTGGAGTGTTCCTTCCGCCGTACCGACGGCGACTGGGGGTTCTCGTTCGACGTCGACGACACCGTGGCCTCCCAGAAGGCCCTGGGCGGCGACCACTGGCAGGACTGGACGGCGGTGGCGTGCCCCACCCTGCTGATCCGTGGAACGCGCAGCGATGAGCTGACCGCCGCCCACGCCCGGGAGATGATCACCCGTCGTGCCGACGGCCGGGCGCGTCTCGTCGAGCTGCCCGCCGGACATGTCGTGCACCACGATGCCCCGGCCCGGTTCGCCGCCGCCGTCGAGGAGTTCCTGTCCGCTCCGGGCCGCTGACCTGGCGGGGCGCGAGCCGTCCCTCTCAGAGCCAGCCCTGCTGCGCCGCCTTCAGGCCGGCCTCGAAGCGGCTCGTCGCGTGGAGGCGTTCCATCAGGGCCGCCATCTGGCGCCGGACGGTGCGCAACGACACCCCGAGCCGCTTGGCCGCCGCCTCGTCGGTCATCCCCGACGCCAGCAGCTTGAGCAGTTCCAACTCGGTCGCCGTGGGCCGGGAGTCGCTGGGGCGCGGGCGGTCGGCTCCGAGCGGGACGGCCGAGTCCCACGTCTGCTCGAACAGGTTGACCAGCGAGGCCACGATGCCCGGCGCGCTCGTGCACAGGGCGCCCAGGCGCGAGTGGGCGGGGTCGATCGGGACCACCGCCACCGCCCGGTCGAAGATCAGCAGGCGCGGCGGCAGGAGCGGGCTGGTCCGCACCTGGCCGCCCTCCTCCGTCAGCCACCGGGCGTAGGCCAGCGTCGTCGGATCGTTGCGCGCGCTGTCCTGGTACACCGAGCGCATCTCGATGCCGCGAGCCAGTGCCCGTCGGTCCAGCGGCCGGGAGGACTCCAGGCTCGCCTCCGACAGCGCGCCGCCCGGCAGGATCGCCAGGCATTCCCGGGTCAGCCCGTGGGCGAGCTGCTCCAGCCGGCTCTGGATGGCATCCATCCCCACCAGCCGTTCCGCGCCGTCGACCTCGGTGTTCGGGCTGAGGTCGGCGAACTCGGAGACCACCTGCGCCGCTGCCGCCTTGCTGCGGGCCAGCTCCTGCTGCTGCCGGGCCAGTTCCTCCTCCTGGCGGCGCAGCAGGAGTTCCAGACCCAGCTCGGGCCGTACCGCCCGCAGCGCGCCGGGGCAGTCCCGGGACGGTCTGAGCAGGTCGAGATCGACGAGCCGGTCCAGACCGGCGCGGACCTGGGCCTCGGGGATGCCGAGGCGGGCGCTGAGCTCGGCGATCCCTCCCGACGGGTCGGCCAGCATGCCCCGGTACACGGCTTCCACGTCGGCCCCGAGCCCCAGCGTCTGCAGCATCTCCCAGCCCCCCGGCCGTAGTTGGGCCGTGTTCGGTGAGCGCGGCCACCGCGATCGTAGGCGATGTCTGTCACCAAGGTGCCAGGCCTGTTGGTGCCGGCCGGAACCTCTTCTTCGCGGGGTCCGGGGGCAGCAGCATGGTGACCACCGGGACGGCGGGGACGGAAGTCCCCGACTCAGGCCAGAGCCGCAAGGACGATCCGGATCAGCGCGCAGCACACCGCACCGAACGCATCGCCCGACGCCCCGTGACCCTGGGAGAAGCCATGTCCCGCACCGCCCGCCTCGCCGCTGCCGCCGCCGTCCTCGCCGCCCTCTGCGCCGCTACGGTCACCACCGTCCCGGTGGTCTCCTCCGCAGGTAGCCACCACGTCAGCGCCTCCGCGGAGGACAGCATCAACTGGGACACGGCCCCCGTGTCCGTCGAGGACAGCATCAACTGGGACTAGCCGGCGTGCGCGTCATCCGGGCCTCCCTCGCAGGGCCTCGTACCGATCCGGACCAGGAGGGCGTGCTCGCGCTCGTCTCCGATCTGATCTGGGCCCACACGCCCGCGGCGCACGGACTGGAGCACCTGCGGACCAGAGCCGCCGCCGACGGCGTCCACGTCTACCTCTTCCTGCGGGCCGCCTCCGAAGCCGCGGCCCTCGCCCAGGCCCACGCCATCCTCGACGGCGCCCGCGCCCCGCTGCGGGCGCACGGCTACCGCACCGCCGGGCCGCTCCCGTGACCGTTCCTCAGGAGAACGCAGTGACCACCACCCTCCGTCAGGCTGCCCGCACGAGCGCGGTCGCCGCCCTCTCCACCGTCCTCGGCGCCGGACTGCTCACGGCCGCGTCCGTCGCCACCGCCCCGGCCGCACAGGCCGCGACCACCTGCGGTGGGACCGCCTCGATCTACGGCGTCCTTCCCGACGGGCGGCTCACCTTCAGCACGATCACCCCGGCCACCGGCGCGTTGAAGAAGGTGCGGGTCGGAGCGGACCTGGGGTTCGAGCCCAAGGCGATGGCCACCCTCGACTTCAACACCATCCTGGTGACCTCCACGTCCGGGGCGCTCTACCGTCTCGACGTCCTCACCAACAACGAGTCCCTCGTCCTGGAACGCCCGCCCGTCAAGATCTTCGACAGCGGCTGGACCCACGACAAGCTCGCCTACGACGGCCACGGCCACCTGTACGGCACGGCGGGCGGGGTCCTGCTCCAGTACCTGGTCTCCCAGCCCAAGCCGACCGGCTCGGCGCACATCGGGCAGCGCAAGGAGATAGGGACCGGCTTCGTCCTGAAGACCCTCACGGCCGCCGGGGACGACCGCCTGCTCGCCACCACCTCGGCGGGCGCCCTGTACTCCTACAAGATCAACAGTGACGGTTCCTGGGGTCGCGACGACCTCAAGACCTCCGGCTGGTCCGGCTTCGACCAGGTCGTGTCGCCCGGTGGGGGTCTCTACTACGGCCGGATCGAGACCACGGGTGCCATGTACTGGTACAAGGACGCCGATCCGGCCGACGGCACCGGCGCCGACATCGCGTACCACAACGACACGCCCGTCAACACCGGCGGTTGGACGCAGCAGCTCCTTTCCGCCCAGCCGGCGACCTTCAGCTGCACCACCACCGCGGACCCGCTCGACGGCCGGAACATCCCCGCCGTGAAGGCGGCCGGCCGCGACCTGATGAACAAGCACGACGGCGGCGCCTGGAACAGCACCACCCAGTGGAACTGCCTGGAGCAGCTCTGGGACAAGGAGAGCGGCTGGCGCTACTGGGCCGACAACCCGAACTCGACGGCCTACGGCATCCCCCAAGCCCTGCCCGGCTCCAAGATGGACGCCTTCGGCGACGACTGGCGCACCAACCCGGTCACCCAGATCAAGTGGGGCCTGTCCTACATCGACGGCCAGTACGACACGCCCTGCGGCGCCTGGAACCACTTCCTGAGCCACAACTGGTACTGAGCGGCCCCGAGTCACGCCCGCTCGCCTTTTTCCCCTCACCTCCCCGGCCCGACGCGCGTACGTCAGGGCTGCCCAGAATCCGGAGACACCCATGTCCTCGTCGTCCCGCAAGCGCCGCTTCGCCGCCACCCTGGCCGTCGCCGCCACCACCCTCGGCATGGTCACCCTCAGCTCGACGGCCCCGGCCCAGGCCGCCGCCATCTGCGGCGGCAACGTGTCGGTCTACGGAATCCTCCCGGACGGACGCCTCACCTACACGGCGATAGCCCCCAACACCGGTGACCGCGTCAAGACCCTGATCGGCGCGAACCTCGGCTTCACGCCCAAGGCGATGGCCACCCTCAACTTCAACACCGTCCTCGTGACGTCGACGGCCGGCGAGCTGTACCGCGTCGACATCCAGACCAACGACAGCGCCCTGGCCCTGGCCGGGGTCACCAAGATCTGGGACAGCGGCTGGACCTTCGACAAGCTGACCTACGACGGCGCCGGCCACCTCTACGGCACGGTCGCCGGCGAGCTCCACCGCTACAACGTCTCCCAGGCGAAGCCCAGCGGCCCCGCGCACATCGCCAAGCACGCGGTCATCGACACGGGCTTCGTCCTCAAGACGCTCGCCGCGGCCGGCGACGACGTCCTCATCGCGAGCACCGCCGACGGTCGACTGCTCTCGTACCAGATCAACGGCGTCGGCGACTGGGAGAGTTCGCAGCTCAAGAGCTCCGGCTGGGCGGCGGTCGACAACCTCGTCTCGCCCGGCGGCGGCCTCTACTACGGCCGGACGAACGGCGGGATGTACTGGTACCACGACGCCGACCCCACCGACGGCAAGGGCGACGACATCGCCTACCACCCCGCCGACCCGGTCGACGCGAGCGGCTGGACCCAGAGCCTGCTGTCCGCCTTCGCCGACGACTGCACCTACCAGCCGCCGGCGCCGCCCACCCCCACCCCCTCCACCAAGGGCGGGCAGATCGCGCGCAGCGAGATCATGAGCCGGGCCGCGAACTGGCTGAGCCGCGACATCCCGTACAACCAGGGCGCGTACGCCTCCGACCCGGACGGCGACCACACCTACCGCACCGACTGCTCCGGCTTCGTGTCCATGGTCTGGCACGCCGGTACCAGCTACACGACCCAGAGCCTGCCGGGCGTCGCCGCCACCATCTCCAAGTCCGACCTGCAGCCCGGCGACGCGCTGAACACCCTGGACGGGCACGTGGTGCTCTTCGAGAAGTGGATCGACAAGGGCGCGGGCAAGTTCTCGTACATCCACGAGGCCAACACCAACGACGACATGATGCGCGGCCAGGACTACCTGAACGGCGGCACCGACGGCCGCATCGCGGGTCACGCCGCCTCGGGCTACGTCGCCCTGCGCTACGACAAGGTCGTCAGCGGCTAGGGAGTGTCCTGCGGATCGGGCCGGACCGCCGACGGGCGGTCCGGCCTCCGCGCGTCAGAACTGGTACTGGCCCACCGTGATGAAGTACCGGAGCTCCTCCGGAGTGCTGCCGTTCAGGAGCCTCTGGCACTCCGCGTACAGCGCGTCGCTGATGACCGGGCGGGCCAGGATGCGGGCGACGTCGACGCGGTCGTCCTCGGCCTGCGCCAGCCGCAGCCCGGTCTTCAGGAACGCGGTCCGGTCGGCCGGGGTGCCGTCGAGGGCCTTGTTCGCCTCGCGCTTGACGCCCTTTCCGGTGGCCGGGTTGGCGTGCAGGATCCGCAGGATGGCAACCTTGTTGTCCTCGTCCTGAGCCTTGGCGTAGCCGGTGGCCAGGAACGCGACGCGGTCGGCCGGGGTGCCGTCCAGGGCGCGGTTGATCTCGCGGGTGACGCCCTTGCCGGGTTTGGTGTTCAGGATCCGAAGGATGGCGACCTTGTTGTCCTCGTCCTGGGCCTTCGCCAGGCCGGTCTTGAGGAAGGTGCGGACGTCCTCGGTGGTGCCGTCCAGGGCCTTGTTCGCCGCACGGGTGACGCCCTTGCCCGGGTTGGCGGCCAGGATGCGGGCGACCTCGAAGCGGAGCTGGGTGTCCGTCATGGTGTCGTACGGCGACTCCCCGGCGGTCACCGCGGCCACCTTGGCGGGAGCGGCGGCGGCTTGGCCGGCGGCGAGGGCCGGGGTGGCGAGGAGCAGGGCCGGGGCCAGGGCGCCGACGGTCACGGCGAGCGCGGTACGGGTGAGCTTCATGCTGGTTTCCCCCACAGATCAAGGAACTTGGTCAAGAACCTTTGGCCTGAAGATCGTCACAAGGGGATTCCGGGCTGTCCAACGACGAAAGGGCCCCTAGAAGCCCTCCCGGCGGCGAAGCGGAACAGACTATCCGGGCTGGTCCGCCCCCGGCCGGGTGCCGATCATCTCGGCGATCCGCTCCGGGGCCACCGCTCGTGAGTAGAGCCAGCCCTGGCCCGTGTCGCAGCCCACGCGCCGCAGCCGTGCCGCCTGGCCGGCGGTCTCCACGCACTCCGCGGTCACCGTCAGGCCGAGCCGGTGCGCGAGCTGGACCAAGGCCTCGACGATGGTCTCGTCGGCCGGGTTCGGGTGCGTGCCCTCCTCGTAGCGGAATCCACGGACGAAGGAACCGTCCAGTTTCAGAACTGATACAGGAAGCCTGCTGAGGTAGGCGAGGTTCGAGTAGCCGGTGCCGAAGTCGTCGATCGCGATCCGCACGCCCATGTCGCTCAGCGCCTGAAGGGCCTGCAAGGGCCGCCCGGCGGAACCCATCACCGCGGACTCGGTCAGCTCCAACTGCAGCAGCTGCGGGGCCAGGCCCGTCTCGGCCAGGATCTCCGCGACATCGCCCACGAGGTCGGAGTCCCAGACCTGACGGACGGCGACGTTGACGGACACGAAGACGGGGGCGTCGCTGGGCTGTTCGATCTGCCAGCGCCGGGCCTGCCGACAGGCGGTCCGCAGCACCCACTGCCCCAACTGGACGATGGACCCGTCCTCTTCGGCGATCCCGATGAACCGATTCGGCGTGAGTGTGCCGAATTGCGGGTGGTTCCAGCGCACCAGGGCCTCGACCCCGCGCACGGAGCCGCTCTCCAGGTCCACCAGCGGCTGGTACTCCAGCTCGAACTCGCCCCGTTCCACGGCCGGTCGGAGCGTCGAGGAGAGGGCCTGGCGGGTCATGCGGTGGGCGTTGCGTTCCGGGTCGAAGAGCGTCCAGCGGGCCTTGCCGTCCGCCTTGGCCCAGTACAGGGTCGTGTCGGCGGCCTGCATCAGACCGGTCGCCGAGGTGCCGGCCGTCGCCCTCTCCACGACCCCGATCGAGGCCGAGACCGACAGTCGCTGCCCGGCCAGGTCGAAAGGCTCCTGTACGGCGGCCAGCACGCTCCGCGCCAGGTCGGCGAGTTGTTCGGTGCCGGTGGAGTCCTCGACCAGCAGGGCGAACTCGTCGCCACCGAGGCGCGCGACCAGGTGGCCGCCGGTGCGCCCGTAGCCGGACTGGTCGGCGCACTGCGTCAGCCGGGCGGCGACGGCGGTCAGCAGCCGGTCGCCGACCCGGTGGCCGAGGGTGTCGTTGACCGCCTTGAACCCGTCGAGGTCCAGGTAGCACAGCCCGATCCGGCCGGTGCCGCCGCCGTGTTCGTACGAGGAGGCCTCCAGGGCGGCGGAGAGCCGCTCGAAGAACAGCGCGCGGTTGGGCAGGCGCGTGACGGGGTCGTGCATCTGCAGGTGGCGCAGCCGGGCCTGGAGGTCGCGGCGGTCGCTGATGTCGCTCACGGACAACAGGACGTCCCCGGTACCGGGGACGGGTCCGAGCGTGACCTCGGTCCAGAGCGAGTGTCCGTCGGGATGCTTGAGGCGGCGGGTACAGCGCAGTCGGGCCTGCCGGCCGCGGAGCACCTCCTGGTACGCGGCCCAGGTGCGGGCTTCCGCGGCCAGGTCCACCAGGTCGGCGGCGGACCGGTGCACGAGGGTGTGCGGTTCGCTGCCGAGCAGCCCGGCGAAGGCCTGGTTGGCGGCGACCACGTAGCCCTCGCGGTCGACGACGGCCATGGCGAGGTGGGCCGCGTTGAAGGCGGCCCGGTAGTCGCGCAGGTCGGAGTCGGCGCGGTACGACGACGCAGGGCCGGCCGGGGTGGCCGATACCGACGGCGCTGCCGGCACTGCTGTGTGACGCTCCGTAATGGCCGATCGGATGCTGTCGGCCGCCGAACCGGTTCCTTCTGAGGTTCCGCTCACCGTTGGCTCCCGCAGTGTTCGTGAGTGTCCGCGCAGGAAAGTGTGCCGATCATAGAGGCTGCGGGGAGGCCCTATCCAGCGGCGCCACCGGTTGAGACGGTTCAGTTCGGCGTGATGACGGATCGCTGACGCCGGACCGGGCGATCGTTTCTGCGCGGCTGTGAGCATGCGGGGGCTTCTGCTGATCTCAGGTGATCGGTCGTGACGTTCTGTAGGCACAGGCGTGAAGTTCGAGGGTCACCGACTTGCCGTATTACTCACTCGTGTGGGGCAGCGGAACAGGGCATTAGTAAGACAATCGCCTCAAAGTGGATGGACAGGTACGAATCCACCACCGGAGGTCGATGTGGCGCGTCAGCAGACACCCGGGGGAGTGGAACGTTCCCGCCTCCGAAGTACCGCCGCGGCACTCACCTCCCTGACGGCGCTCGCCGCCATGTCGCTCGTCGCCGGTCCCGCGGTGGCCGACTCCGGAGCCGGACCCTGTGCGCTGACCCGCACCTCGGCGCACCACTCCCTCGGCCTGGACACCTGGAACGGTGCCTACCCCAAGCCGGAGCGCACCCTCGATGCGGTGATGGTCTTCCTCTCCTTCCCCGACCACCACAGCGCCCTGAAGACCGAGGAGATCGTCTCCGACTACTTCCCCGCCACCAGCGACTTCTTCGAGCAGGCGTCGTACGGCAGGTTCCGGCTGGCCCCGCACCCGCAGAAGCAGTGGATCCAGATGCCCAAGCCGTCGACCGCGTACGGGATAAAGCGGGACTGGGCCGCCGGGGACCGGGCCTCCTACCTGCGGGACGCCGTCGCCACCGCCGACGCCCAGGTGGACTTCCGCCAGTACGACGTCGTCTACTTCGTCGCCGACCCGGACGCGCCCGGCGTGGACTCCGATGCCACGAAGGTCGTCAACTTCGAGCATCCGATCGTCGCGGACGGCACGGAACTGCGGCGGATCGTCACCGTCTTCGAGCGCCACCCGCCGGACCGCAACGTCCTGGCCCACGAGACCGGGCACGTCTTCGACCTGCCCGACCTCTACCACCGGCCGACGGACGGCAAGGGCGACTGGGACACGTACGTCGGGGACTGGGACGTCATGGGCAGCCAGTTCGGCATGGCCCCGGACCTCTTCGCCTGGCACAAGTGGAAGCTGGGCTGGCTGGACCCCACCCAGGTGGACTGCGTGCAGACGGGCTCCTCGATGCACACCCTGCAGCCGCTGGCCCAGGCCCCGCCGAGCGGCGGTACGGGCGGCACCCGGCTCGCGGTGATCCGTACGGGCCCCGGCAGCGCGATCGCCGTCGAGGCGCGGGGCTCCGCCGGCAACGACGGGGACACCTGCACGGAGGGCGTCCTGGTCTACCGGGTGCGCAACGAGGCCTCGTCGGGCGGCGGCCCCATCGAGGTGCTGGACGCGCACCCGTCGACGGAGGCGTGCTGGGACCGCTCGGTGTACCCGCCGCTGGCGGACGCGCCGCTGGAGGTGGGCGAGACGTACACCGTCCCGGGCGAGCGGATCACCATCGAGGTGGCGGACCGCACCCGGTCCGGCGCGTACACGGTGAAGATCACGACGTGACCACCGGAGAACGGCGGAGGCCCTCACGCGCGTGGGGGCCTCCGCCGTTCCCGCCGACGCGTCAGGCGGGGGCGGCGCGCCGCCAGGAGGCGGCGATGTCTGCCATCACCAGGATGGCGATCACGATCACGAGCGCCCACAGGGTCTCGCCGTGCACATCGCCGAACGGGATGTAGACGGCCAGACCCGCGGGTGCCATGCCGCGGTAGTGCGCGACGGCCTTCGTCGCGTTGCGCGGCAGGGGGACGGGCAGGGAGGCCATCCGCCAGCCGGACTGCGGCTCCGGCTCCTCGCCGCGGTACTGACCTTCGAGCCGGGGCGGGGTGTTGTTCATGACGTCGTCTCCTCATCGCTCGGAACGGGGTGCGGCCGGCCGGCCGGGAGCGGGTCGGGCGCCACGATCGTCACCCAGGCCTGAACGGCTGTTTCTTTGGTGCTGAGCAGGGTGCGACGGAATCGGCCGACGGGCCGACGGCGCAGGTCCGGCCGGATCCCGTCCCATGCCGTCTCGGTCACGGCCAGGACGAGTTCGGCGCGGCTGTCGGTGAGGGCGAGCCGCAGCTCGGGGGCGTCCAGGAGTCGGAAGGCGTGGCTGATGTCCCTGCCGGCATAGCCCCTGGCGTCCTGGACCGTCGTTCCCGTGTGCAGGACGGCGCGCAGTTGGATCCGCGCGTGGCGGTTGGCCGTCGTGTTGTGGTGGCGGAGCGCGGCGACCAGCGAGGGTACGACGGTGTCGAGGACGAGGCCGGGTTCGACGGTGTCGTCGAGGAGGCTCATGATGCCGTCCCCGCGGTCGAGCATCTCGCAGGCCGCGGGTCGGATCCCTGCCCTCCGGAGCCCGGTCGCCAGGGCGTCGTACAGGACCCCTCGCATCGCCAGACAGTCGCGGTCGGTGCGGTCGGGTCGGGTGAAGCCCACGATGTCCAGGCCCAGGAAGGTCTTACGCACGGGCGTGTGCATACGACTACGCTAACACACTGTCAGTTCTACATGGAAGGAGTGTGAAAATTACCAGTTCTACTGGCTGTTGCCGGCCGCCAGCGCGTGCAGGGTCGGAAGGTCGATGACGGCGATGTGGCCTCGGCCGGTCGTGACCACGCCCTGGTCGCGCAGCAGGGTCAGGGCTTTGGCGACGGCCTCGCGGGAAGAGCCGACCATCGCCGCCAGCTCGCCCTGGGTGATGGGCAGGGGCGACGATGCGGGATCCGGGCTCTCCGGCGAGGTGTCGAGCTGCTCGGCGAGGTTGACGAGCTGCGTCGCGATGCGCTGGAGGACGTTCTGGGAGGCCATGTCCAGCCGGGCCTGGTCCGACTGGCGGAGTCGGGCCGTCAGGATCCGGACCAGGGTGCGCAGGACCTCCGGGTGCGTGTCCAGGAAGGCGTTGAGCTGATCGGCGGTGACGATGGTCGCCGTGACCTCGTTCTTCGCGATCACCGAGGCGGACCGCGGTCGGCCGTCCAGCGCCGCCATCTCGCCCACGATGTCGGGGCCTTCGCGCAAGCCCAGGATGACCTCGTGGCCGGTCTCGGCGCTGACCACGACCTTGGCGATGCCCTCTTGGAGCAGGACCGCGTGCGTCGACGGCTCGTGCTCGCGCAGGATCACGTCTCCGGGCCGGTATCGGATCGGGAGGCCGAGCCCCCGAAGGGCGGCCGCGTGCTCGCCGGCCAGGGCTTCCCACAGATCGCTCTTGCCAGTCATGAGTGCTTCCTCGGTCGGTGCGCGCGACCCGTCCAACCTAGTCCACGAACGCCGAAGGCCGCTCTTCCCGAAGGAAGAACGGCCTCGTCAGGCGATTACCTCGCTGTGCGCCGCCAGGGACTCGAACCCCGGACCCGCTGATTAAGAGTCAGCTGCTCTAACCAACTGAGCTAGCGGCGCTTGGTGACGAGAGAGACATTAGCAGGAGGATCCGCGGAACGAAAAATCGATATCCCCAGGTCCGGTCGGTGCGGGGGTACGGGCCGCCCGCACGAAGGCCCAGAGCAGGGCCTCGGGCCCGGGAAGCCAGGGCTCGCGCGCGTCCGGGGCCACGAGCCACCGGGACTGCCCGGGTGTGGCGGCCAGCGGCGGCACGGTGACGGCGTCGCCACGGCCGTGGCACAGCGGCGCCGGGGCGGTACGGGAACCTCCCCACTCCTCCCACGCCAGCAGGGCCGGCAGTCGGTGCGCGGTACCGGGCGCGGCGAACAGCAGGATCCGGCCGCGGTGCACGGCGACCGGCCCGGAGCCGGGACCCTCGGCCCAGAGCAGGTCCAGGATGCGGCGCCCGAGGACGAGCGGGACGTTGACGACGTCGAAGGGATCCCCGCACGGCAGCGTGGCGGGCAGCCCGGGCCGCGCCTCCCACACCGCGAGGGTGCGCCGGGGGTGGGCGGCCGCGGAGGCGAGCCAGGCGGCGCCCTGCGGGGTGACGTGGGTGGCGGGAGCGGTGCGAGTGCGCTCGCCGCGCGCGTGAAGGGCGGTGCAGCCGGGAGCCTTCGTCAGCGTCGTCATATGCCAGGTGTACCCGCCGTAGCGATTTGGATGCCTGGAGTTACCGAAAGCCGGGACGGGGTGGGTGCCGCTGGAGTATTTTGCGCACCGTCGGCCCGCTGTGCTCGGTGGTGCGGGGTGGTCCGTCGGTCCATCGGTCGGGCGTGCGAAGCAATCCGGCCGCCCGGGGACATCGGGCCCGCCCGGCGGGCCGGCCGGTGGGCGTGGCCGCCGGGCCGATCGGCCTCGGCGGCGTCCACGCCCACGGGTCCAGGTCGTCCCTTCCGGATCTTGCCGGTCGGGCGCGCGGCGTCCGTACCGGACGTACCGGGGCCCCGGGGGCGTGAGCCCGGCAGGATGGGGGAGGGGCGGCCTACGTGAGATCGGTGCCGGTGCCCCGCTGGAGGGTCTCGCCGAACTCGATCATCTTGCGGGCGTAGTCCTCGGTCCACTCCGCCTGCTCGGCGATCAGCGCCGGCGAGAGCCGGTCGAACCGGCGGGGATCCGCCAGCTGGGCCGCAGCCAAGGCCTGGAACTCCACCGCGCGCTCCTGCGCGGCCCGGAAGGCCAGTGTCAGTTCGGTCGCACGGGTCAGTAGCTCCCGCGGGTCCTCGATCGACTCCAGGTCGAAGAAGTGCTCCGGGTCCGCCACGGCCTCCGAGGGCTCGAAGAGCAGAGGCGCCGGCCGCAGCCGTCGCTCGGTCCGCTCGGGCTCTGCCATGCGTGTCCTCCTGCTGCGCGTGCGAAGTGATTCCGGGCCACCGTCCATTGTCCAACGCCACGCAAGTCCCCTGCGCGAGGGGAGGGGACACCCGTACGACCGATGAGGCGCAGGAGCAGCCCGACGGGCTCGGTGGCGAGGGAGTCGCACGGGCGATCGGTCGGCGCCGATATCCGCACCGGAATCCTCGGCCGCCTCCCACGCGGGTGGGTGATGTCCGGTCCGCCTCGTGCTGACCGGCTGTCAGTCGCACGCCTCCTCGCCGAGCGCGCCGAGCGGGTGTACGGCCGCCGCGCGGTCGGGGCCGGTGGGTGACCACCGGCCCCAGACCGCTACGCCGCAGTCGATGCCGACACGTCGCTCAGACCGCGACGGCCTCGGCGGCGCGCCGGCCGGCCAGTTCGGCCACGTCGTCCAGGACTCCGGCGAGTTCGCCCGCGAGCGTCTCCGGAGCCTGGAAGCCCTCGGGGCCCAGCAGCTTGGGGATACCCGGGATCGCGACGGAGCGCTCGGCGGGCAGCATGCCGAGCCGCGTCAGGACCGGCAGCAGCATCTCGGCCGCCGGGGCGCCGCCGGTGGGGCCGGCGCTGTAGCTGACGATGCCGACCGGCTTGCCCTTCCACTCGTTGTAGAGGAAGTCGATGGCGTTCTTGAAGGGGGCCGTGAAGCCGCCGTTGTACATCGGCAGGACGAAGAGGAAGGCGTCGGCCGAGTCGACCAGGGCGCTCCAGTCGCGGGTGTGCTGGTGCGCGTAGTTGCCGGTGGAGGCGTATTCGGGCTCGTCGAGGAAGGGCAGGGCGATCTCGGCGAGGTCGACGGAGGTGACGTCGAAGCCACCCCGCTCGCGGGCCTGCTCGCTCACCCAGCGGGCGAGCGGCCGGCCGGAGGAGGTGGGGCGGGTGGCGGCGGAGATGACGTGCAGGCGGGTCATGGTCAGGACTCCCCGTTGGATGCGGTTGTTGATGTGTCACCTGATGAAACCCAAAATCTGGATGACATGTCAATCAGATAGGTGATGTGTCACCGATCTCGCTAGAGTGGCGGACATGACCCCCGCACCGGAGCCGGGCCCCCGCTGGCTCACCGAGTCCGAACAGGACGCCTGGTACGCGTGGCGGCGGATGTTCCCGCTGGTCAACGCCGAGATCGCGCGCGACCTCAACCAGGACAGCGGACTCTCCGAGGCCGACTACGACGTCCTGTCGGTGCTCGGTTCCACGGACGGCCACCGTATGCGCATCAGCGCGCTGGCCGACCTCATGCGCTGGTCCCGCAGCCGACTGTCCCACCAGCTCACGCGCATGGAGCAGCGCGGCGCCGTCCGTCGCGAGGAGGTGGTCGGCGACGGCCGGGGCGCGGAGGTGGTCCTCACCGCGGCCGGCGTCACCCTGATCACGGAGGCGGCCCCGCTCCACGTGGAGTCCGTACGCCGCCACCTCGTCGACGTGCTGACACCGGAACAGCTGCGCACCCTGGCCGAGGTCGGCGAGGTGCTCCGCGAGCGACTGGGAGCCCGGCGGAAGGCGTGAGTCGGCGGATTCCCCCGGGGCCGGTCGGCCGCGTCCCGCGCACCTGCGGCCCTCAGACGGTGAACCCGGAGATCCTTACGTGCGTGACGTCCCCGTCCTCGTGGTCCAGCTCGATGTTCACGCCGTCCGCGAGTCGTTGGCCGTTCTTGTCATTGAAGGGCGTGCGACCCCGCAGCTGCGCCCTCCCGCACGCGTCGGCGCCCGAGCATCCCCAGGAGATCTCCATGTCGGGATAGGAGGCCCGGAGCCACGCCTCCGTCTCCTCCCGTGGCGCGCGGAAGTCCAGCTCGTACGAGATGCTCAACCACTGGCCGGTGGTGCACCGCCGGTCGCGCGTCCCCGCGGGCAGCTCGGCGGCGCGGACGAACCGGGCCGCCTCGTCGCAGGGCACGCCCAAGGTGCCGACCATGGCCGCCGACACCTGGTACGCCCACCAGCCTCCGACGGCCAGTACGGCCGTCGTGCCGGTGATCACGAGCCACGTCGTGAGGCGCTTGCGTCGTACGGTCATCACTGAAGAACCCCCTGGTCACATTCACTTGAACATGTTCAAGGATGCGATCGGGGGCTCCCCGGTTCCCTACAGGCCGATCGTCAAGGCCGCCAGGACACCCGGTGCTCCGCCAGATGGGCCAGGACCGAGTGGTTCGCCTCCCAGCCGTCCGGGAACTTGACCGTCACGCCCAGCTGGACCGGTTCCGTCGAGGGATGGTCGTCCAGCAGCTCCGCTATCCCCGCCCGGGCCACCACCACGCACGCGTGCCGGTGCCGGGAGGCCAGCACGCACAGCCGGCCCGTCTCCAGATGGAACGCCGTCGCGTCCGGGCGGCCCGACAGCGGGTGCAGCACCACCGTGAGGTCGTACTCGCGGCCCTGCAGCCGGTTCGCGGTGTCCACCGTGACCCCCGTGACCCCGAGCGAGGCCAACGCCGCACGGACCGCGGCCGCCTGATCCCGGTGCGCCGTACCCACCGCGATCCGGTCCGCCGTCAGCGGGGACGGCGCCGGGGACTGCTCGTCCGAGGTCACCGCCCCCCGGTCCAAGGCCCGACGGACCACCAGGGCCACCGCCCGCACCGCCTCCGGGTCGGTGCGCGGGGTGTGCCGCGCCGGCAGCTCCAGCAGGCCCCAGCCCGCCTCCGCCGCCTCGTCCAGCACCCGGTCCGGACCCGACCCGTCCGAGGGCACCCCGTACGACAGCCGCCGCTCGCCCGGGCCCGTACCGCTACGGAACTGCGTGTACGGGTAGAAGGCGCGGGAGACCAGCGGCGCCGCCGACGCCGGGAGCCGCCACGACACCGGCAGCCGGTGCTGCGGCAGCTGCGGATTGTGCGCGAGCAGGGTGCTCACCGCCGAGGCCGAGGGGTCGTAGGACAGGCCCGCCCACTGCTCCGCGCCGACCACGCTGAACGGGTCCAACTGCCCCGGATCGCCCACGAACAGCGCCCGCTCGAACAGCCCGGCCACGGCCAGCAGCGCGTCCGAACGCATCTGGTACGCCTCGTCGACGATCGCGTGCTGCCAGGGCTCGACGTCCTTGACGAACGCCCACTTGGCCGCCGTGGAGATGGTGATCGGCAACTCCGCCAGATCCTTCGGCTTGGCCGACAGGGTGACCGAGGGCAGCTCGCGCAGCGCCGGATCGTAGGAGTCCCCCTCACTGCTGTGCAACCGGCCGACCTTCAGCTCCGGATCCTTCTCCGCGAGCCGGAGCACCAGGTCGTCGACCTGCGCGTTGGTCTGCGCCACCACCATCAACCGGCGGCCGGCCGCGGCCAGCTCCCGGGCCGCCCGGACCACCAGCGTGGACTTGCCGGCGCCCGGCGGGGAGTCGACGACCACGCCCCGCTCGGACCCGTGCAGGGTGTCGGCCAGGATCGCGGCGGTCGCCCGGGCGGCCGCCGCACCCGGGTCGAAGGAAGCGGTCGTGGTCACAGCAGGTCCTCGTCGGTCACGGAGTCGGGCAGGGGAAGGGCGCCCGCCGATCCCGGCGGGCCGCCGTGCGTCCACGGGGTCTGCTCGGGGTCCGGAAGCTTCGGGCCGCCGCGCGCGTCGTGCTCGAAGAGCGTCCAGCACAGCCGGTCGCCCTTCTCCGGGACGGACCCCGGCTCGGGATCCCGGCCGCGGCCCATCTTGTCCAGGAGCCGCAGCACCACCTGCCCGCCCTCCTCGAAGCGGACGAACTGCGCGCTCTGCGGACGCCCGTCCAGCGAACGGAACACCTTCCCGCCGCCCGCGCCACGCTCGTCCGCGAGCTGCGGCCGGTCCTCCGTCGACACCGTCACCAACGGACGCGGACTCGGCCGCTTCGACTCCGTCCACTCCATCACCACCTCGGTGACCTCACCGGCGAAGGCCTCGCCCGCGAGCCGCCGGCCCGCCATCACCAAGGGATCGTCCAAGGCCTCCTGCGCGTCGAGCCGCACCTGCTCGGTCTCCCGCGTGGCCAGCTTCTGGGCCGCCGTCACCGCGTCGTCGCGGCGCGGCTGCGGCGGCTCGCCCGCCCGTACCCGGTCCCGGTGCCCGGTGTAGGACCAGCGGTCGCGCGTCCAGCGCTCCTCCGCACGCTCACCCGGCGGCAGCGCGCGCAGCAGGTCGATCGCCTCCCAGGTCTTCCACCACGTGCTCGACAGCTGGGACTCGACCAGCCGGCGCACCTCCTGCTCGGCCGCCCGGACACGGCGGTCGTCGTCCCCGAGCCCGGCCGCCAGCTCCGTACGCGCGGCGTCGTAGCGGGTGATGGCCGGGGCCAGCAGCTTGTTGTCGAAGGCCGGGTCGGTGGCCGGACCGGCGGGCGGACACAGCAGCTGGCCGTCCTTGCCCCGGCCCAGCTCGGCCCGATGGGCCTCCTCGGCACCCGACCGGCCCTCGGGCGGGTCGATCCAACCCAGCAGTGCGCCCAGGTGCTGGTCCTCCAGGTTGCTCTGGCCGGTGGCCCAGTGCCGGGACAACAGGTCCGTGGCCGACAGCAGCATCGAGGAACCGGGCACCCGCGAACGCTCGGCGAGGTGCGTGAACCAGCGCCCGAGCAGCGGCACCTGCGAAGGCGCCGGATACGGATTCTCCGGATCCTCCTCGGCGGTGCGCCGGAAGCGCATCGAGCGCCCCAGCAGCCGTACGTACTCCACGCCCGCCCGGCTCGGCACGATCAGCTGCGGCGCGTCCACGCACAGCTCGGTCTCGACCTTGACCTTCTTGCCCGTCTCCGGGTCGGTCTCGCTGCGCTCGGCCGGCTCCACGGCGTCCGCGTACGCGTCGATGTGGGCCAGCACCTGCACGGCCAGGTCCGCGAGGAAGGCCCAGCGCCGGTCACGGTCGCGCGGCTGCGGTATCACGAACAGCCGCGGATCGTGCCGGTCGGTGCCCACCATCGCGCCGAGCGGGGCACCCGCCTCACCGGCCGTGGTCAGCGGCACGAACACCATCGGGCGCTCGCTCAGGTGGCGGTGCCGGACGGTCGCGAGCGGCTGGGCGCGACCCGCGCGTACGGCCTCCAGCCGGGCCAGAGTGCTCAGCAGGGGCATGCGGGGGTCTCCGGGGAGGGGTGCGGCGGACGGGCGGCGGCCAGGTCCAAGGCCTCGGCGCGCAACCGGGCGGCCCGGTGCAACGCTGCGGCGGTCGGATCCTCGGCGCAGCCGGTCCCGCCGGCCGCCGCGAGGGCGGCCTCGACGGTGGTCAGCGCGCCCAGCTCACCCCGTACCGACCGGCCCAGCGCGGTGACCTGGTCGGCGGAACGGGCCCGGTCACGGCAGTGGAAGGCGAGCTCACACGCGGCCAGGCACTCGGGGGCGTAGGCGGCGTCGACCGCCGACACGGCCCGGTCGAGCTCCTCGGCGGTCCGGGTCGCCGGATCGAAGCTGAGGCCCTCGGGCAGCGCGGCGGCCAGCTCCTCGACCCGAGTCAGCCGGTCCAGCTGGCGGCGGGTCACGGAGCGCTCGCGGCGGATGTCGACGGGGGCGGCGGTGGGCAGGTTGGAGAAGTCCTTCGGGCAGACCAGCAGCACGGTGTGCCCCACCTCGGCGCCGGGCAGCTTGCCGGCGGTCTTCTCCAGCGCCAGCACGTAGACGGCGGCCTGCCGGGCGGCGGCGCCCACCTTCGCGGCGTCGGCGGCGCCGTCGATCATCGGGAACGACTTGATCTCCACCACGGTCCAGCGACCGTCGGGGTGCACGACGACGGCGTCGGGCTCCAGATAGGCCGGGGAACCGGCCACCTCCAGGGCCAGCATCGGGTGGTCCAACAGCGTCCAGGCCCCGGCGTCGAGGCCGGCGGCGGTCGCCTCGCGCAGCGCGAGCGCGGTCCGGGCCGCGCGGCCCTCGGGCCCGGCGGCGGTCAGGTCGGGGACGCGGGCGCCGGGCCCGGGCGGCTCGGTGGTCGGCGCGAGGTGCGCGTGGACCAGCCGCAGCAGCTCGGCGCCGCCGTCACCCTTGACCTTGGCCTCGAAGGAGTTCCCGCGGACTATCGCGAACTGCGACTGCCCGAACGAGGCGGGCGAGCCGAGCGCCGTCGCCAAGGCGGTCTTGTCCACCCCGGCGCCGTCGAGCAGGGCGCGTCTGCCGCAGCCGGGATTGGCGGCGAGGGCCGCCAGTGCCCGGGCGTCGAGCGGACGGGGCGGCACGGCGGGGCCGCGCAGACCGGCGAGCCGCTGCCGCAGAGTCGTCGGCTGCGCGGGGCTGCTGGGCGGGTAGGAGCTCACCCGCGGAAGTGTCCCATCCGCCACTGACAATCGTGGACCTACCGCGGAAACCGGTGGTGAGGGCGGGGGTACGGGCCGGGCGAGCTGCCGGGTGCCCGGCTGTTGGATGATGGAAGGACTCGACTCGACCGGGAGAATTCACATGGCCCCCCGCATCCTGCTGGCCCGCCACGGCCAGACGGCCTGGTCCCAGCTCGGCAAGCACACCGGACGCACGGACGTGCCGATGCTGGAGGAGGGCAAGCTGGGCGCGAAGCTGCTCGGCGAGCGGCTGGCGCGGGACCCCTGGCGGGGCCTGCCGGGCGTGGAGGTCCGCACCAGCCCGCTGGTGCGCGCGAGCGAGAGCTGCGACCTGGCTGGCTTCGGGGCGCGGGCCGAGCCGTGGGACGCGCTGATGGAGTGGGACTACGGCGAGTACGAGGGCATGACCCCGGCCGAGATCCAGGCGGTGCGGCCGGGCTGGCTGATCTGGCGGGACGGGGTCCCGGGCGGTGAGTCCGTGGCGGACGTCGCGGCGCGGGCGGACGAGGTCGTGGCGTGGGCGCGTGCGGCGGAACGCGACGTCCTGGTCTTCGCGCACGGCCACATCCTGCGCACGCTGGCCGCCCGCTGGCTCGGCTTCGAAGCCTCCTTCGGTGCCCGCATCCGCCTGGAGCCGACCTCCCTCTCGGTCCTGGGGTGGGCGTACGGCGCGCCGGCGCTGGAACGCTGGAACGACACCGGTCACTTGGACGTGTAGCCCCCGCGGTGCCCCTGCGGGGTTGCTCGGCGGTGTGCGGTACTGCTCGGGCTGCGCCCGGGCGGCCGCCTCAAGCGCCGGCGGGGCTGGGATGGCGGGTCGGTATGTCAGTGAGGGTCGGGGCGGGGGGCCGGGGTGGGGTGTCTCCTCGGCTCGCGCCTTACTGGTTTGTCTCGGTTGTGGGGCGGGGTTGTGCGCTCGTCCTGCGGGGACACCCCACCCCGTCCCCCCGCCCCTTGGGCCGTCGCTGTCGTAGCCCTGCCGTGGGGCGGGGACACGGAGGAGGGTCCCCGCAGGACGAGGCGCGACCATGGCCGTCTTGCCGTGACGAGGCAGCACGCGCCGAGCCGAGGAGATCCTCCTGCGGGGCCCCGGCCCACACCACCAGCCCCGCCGGCGTTTGAGGCGGCCGGCCGGGCGCAGCCCGAGCAGTACCGCACACCACCGAGCACCCCGCAGGGACACCGCCGAGCACCCCGCAGGGACACCGCCGAGCACCCCGCAGGGACACCACAGGGACCCGTCACACCCCTTGGCGGGTCAGGAACGTCGCTACCCGGGGGGAGCGTTGGTGGGGGATGAGGGTGGCGGCCGTTTCCGCCAGCATCGAGCGGATGCGGGTGGACTGGACCTCGGTCAGGAGGTCCAGTACGCGGCCCCCCGCCCACGCGGCCTCGTCCGGGGCCCCCGCACGGGCCAGGTCGCCGGCCAGTTCGGCGGTGTAGAGGGCCACGTTCCGGGCGAAGTGCGGGTCCTGGAGGTCGGCGGCGCGGCGGGCGTGCCGGGCCGCGCGGGCGTGCTCGCCCAGCGCCGACCAGCAGCGCGCCTCCAGGGACTCCAGTTCGGCCTGTCCGAAGAAGGACATCCACTCGGGGTCGGCGTCCGACTCGCCCCGCGCGAACTCCGTGTGCGCTCGGGCCAGCGCCTCCTCGCAGGCCTTGCGGTCGGCCAGTCCCGCCCAGCCGCCCGCCTCCCGTAGCGCGAGCAGGGACAGCAGTCGTGGGGAGCCGAGGGAGCGGGCGGCGCGGTGGCCCGCCTGGGCGGCGCGTACCGCTTCGCGGGAGCGGCCGCAGTCCCGGGCCAGGAAGGCCATGTTGCTGAAGGCGTGCGCCTCCAGGCCCGCGTCCCGCGCGACCCGGGCCGTGGCCAGGGCCTCGGCGTAGTGCGAGCGGGCGTCGTCGAAGCGGCCCGAGTCGTGGGCCAACCAGCCGACCGAGACGGCCAGTTCACCGGCGCCCGAGTGCAGCCGGTCCTCGGTGGACTGCCGGGTGGCTCCCGCGTCGAGCAGTGCGTAGGCGGTGCGCAGCGGTTCGGCGGCCCGCCGGTAGAGGGCGTCGGCGCCGTGCCGGTCGTCCAGCAGGCGGATCTGGCGTACCGCGTCCTCGACGGCGGCGGCTTCGGACTCGCCGGCGCGGGAGGGAAGCCGGCGGGTGTCGCCGAGCAGGGTGAGGCTGAGCGTCGCGGCCGCCACGGTCGCGGAGCCGCCCGCCATGAACGCGCGACGCAGCACGTCGCTCTCCTTGGCACTGGAAGGGGATCGGTGGAGGGGGAGGGAGAGGGGGGCGCGTCGGCCCGAGCGGCCGCGGACGGTCTCGCGGGGGGAGAAGCCCAGATCGGCCAGGGTGTGGCCGGGGAACATGTGGAGGAAGACCCGCTCGTAGGCGTAGTTGGGGCAGCGGATCTCGCCGGACTCGACCCGGCCGATGTAGCGCGCGTCGCAGGAAACCGTTTCTCCGATTTCCTTCGCGGCCCGGCGGACCAGGGCCGCGAACTCGGCCGGGGAGTGCTGCCCGCGCAGCTTCCGGAACGTGGAGTTGGGTGCGTGGGGGGACGCCGCCATGGACGTGACCTCTCTGGCAAGGAACGCAGCGCCGGTGCTGTGACTGGGGGTCCGGCGCGCATGAACGTACCGCCAGCGAGGGGGTGTTCATGCGATGTTTGGCTACAAAACGGATATCTCACCCGCGATCCGCCATGAACTGCCATCCTTTGCGGCGTCTTGCCACCGCACCCGTTGACGTTCCCGTGCGTTGAACCCATGCGGATACGGATCGAGGAGGGGTTCCCTTGGTGGAGGCCGGCATGGAGAGCACTGGTACGAATACCGCGTCCGAGCCCGGTGCGGCCGCGGACCTGGACCTGGTGACCGTTCCCGCCCGGCAGGGGCTGGAGGCGGTGGACATCATCCGCCGCGCGGCCAGCCAGGCCGGCGGGGTCGGGCCGGTCCTGCACGACGGGTCCGGCGACACCCTCGGCTTCCTCGTCCCGTCCGGCACGGCCGACGCGTGGGACCTGCCGGGCAGTGCGTGTACGCAGACCAACGGGCGCGGCGTGCGCTTCGGCGACGCCGCCTCGCCCACCGCGGGCGCCACCGGCTGGCTGCTGCCGCCGGAGGCCGTCGGGCCGGTCACGGATCCGGACGTGCTGCGTGCGGCGCTGGGGGAGGCGGCCCGGCTGATCGAGGCCGCGGACAACTGCCGCTGACTCCCGCGGGCCGGGTCGTGCGCCGCCGCCCGTCACAATGGGGTGGTGGCAGGCAAGGACAGGAACAAGGGCAAGCAGCGCGGCCGCGGCGGCGCCGAGGCGGTCGTCGGGCAGGTGGACGGCGGTCGGGCGGAGCTGGAGCCGGACCGGGAGCGGTCCGGCGCCTGGACCCTGCTGATCGACGGGGCCCCGCAGTCGCATGTGGACCTCGACGATCCCGGGTACCTGGACTTCGCGTACCAGCGGCGGATCGGCCACCTGATCGACCTCGTCGCGCCCGCCCGGCAGCCCTTGAACGTGGTGCACCTGGGCGGCGGAGCCTTCACCCTGGCCCGCTACACGGCCGCCTCCCGCCCCCGCTCCACCCAGCAGGTGGTGGAGATCGACGCCGCCCTGGTGGCCTTCGTACGGGAACACCTGCCGCTGGATCCGCAGGCGCGGGTCCGGGTCCGGGCGGTGGACGCGCGGGCGGGGCTGGCGAAGATCCCGGACGGCTGGGCGGACCTGGTGATCGCGGACGTGTTCAGCGGGGCGCGCACCCCGGCGCACCTGACGAGCACGGAGTTCCTGGACGACGTACGCCGGGCGCTGGCGCCCACCGGGTGGTACGTGGCCAATCTGGCGGACGGTCCGCCGCTGGCGCATCTGCGGAGCCAGATCGCGACGGCCGCGTCCCGGTTCACGGAGCTGGCGCTGGCCGCGGATCCGGTGGTGTGGCGGGGGAAACGGTTCGGCAACGCCGTCCTGGTGGCGGCGGACCGTGAGCTGCCCGTCGCGGAATTCACCCGCCGGGTCGCGAGCGACCCGCACCCCGGCCGGGTCGAGCACGGCCGGGCCCTCGCGGACTTCGCGGGCGGCGCGACCCCGGTGGCGGACGCCTCCGCGGTCGCCTCGCCGCAGCCGCCGCCCTCGGTCTTCCGCTAGACGGCCTGGCGTGTCCGTCCGTCAGGGGTCGAGGATCTCCACCTGCGGCGGGTGGTCGTGCCAGGTGCAGAAGACCGACACCTCACGGCCGTCCCGGGTGAAGGTGACCCGGATCCAGAAGTCCGTCTTCCACACCTGCATCCGCCACCCGGCCGCAGGCGTGGCCGAGACCAGCTCGGCGGAGGACGCGCCCAGGGAGAAGACGACCCGGCCGCCGGACACGGGATAGGCCTGTACCTTGCCCGCGTCCGCCCCTTGGCCCTCCGCCCGCTGGTACGGGTTCGGGGTGGCCGACGGCTTCGGGGACTTCCCCGGGGAGGCCTCGGCGGACGGCGACGCCTCCGGCGTGGGCGACCCGGAGGGCGACGGGGAGGAGGATTGCGAGGCGGACGGGGACGCCTGCGCGCCGTGTGTCGACGAGGACAGGGGATGCGTGGTCAGGGGCACCGCGAGCGGTGGATCGTAGGCGGTTCCCGACATGACGGTGTGCACGCCCCACCACGACAGCGTCACCGCCGCGCCGGTCGCCAGCATCCAGGCCATGGCATGGAGAAGTCCTCGTCGCATCAAGGCACATACTGCACCACCCGCCACAAGAGTGGCCCGACACCCCGCTGAGTCGCTCGGATGGACTACCGTGCGGGCCATGGCAAGTGTGCTCGTGGTCGAGGACGACCAGTTCGTACGTTCCGCCCTCATCCGGCACCTGACCGAGGCCTCGCACACCGTGCGGAGCGTCGGCACGGCCCTGGAGGCCCTGCGCGAGGTCGCGCACCACCGCTTCGACGTGGTCATCCTCGACCTCGGACTGCCCGACCTGGACGGGTCCGAGGCGCTCAAGATGCTGCGCGGCATCACCGACGTACCCGTGATCATCGCCACCGCGCGCGACGACGAGGCGGAGATCGTCCGGCTGCTCAACGACGGCGCCGACGACTACCTGACCAAACCCTTCTCCGTGGAGCACCTCTCCGCCCGGATGTCCGCCGTCCTGCGCCGCGCCCGGGCCGCCGCCGGGGCCGAGCCGCCCTCGCGCGTCCTGCGCGTCGGCGGCCTCGCCATCGACCCGCTGCGCCGCCAGGCCGAGCTGGACGGGGCCGTACTGGACCTCACCCGCCGGGAGTTCGACCTGCTGGCCTTCCTCGCCGGGCGGCCCGGGGTGGTCGTGGCCCGACGTGAACTGCTCGCCGAGGTCTGGCAGCAGTCGTACGGCGACGACCAGACGATCGACGTCCACCTGTCGTGGCTGCGCCGCAAACTCGGCGAGACCGCCGCCCGGCCGCGCTACCTGCACACGCTGCGGGGGGTCGGGGTCAAGCTGGAGCCGCCCCGGTGAGCGCGCGATGAGATGGGCGCTCGTCAAGGTGTGCCTCGCGGTCACGGCCATGGTGGTCGTGGCCTTCGCCGTCCCCCTCGGCCTCGTCGTCCAGGAGATGGCCAGCGACCGGGCCTTCTCCAACGCCGAGCGGCAGGCCGCCAGCATCGGGCCGACCCTCTCCATCACCACCGACCCCGTGCAGCTGCAGAAGGCCGTGGAGTCCACGCAGATGGGCGCCGCCCGGCGGATGGCCGTCCATGTGCCCGCCATCGGCGACAGCCCGCCGGTGGACATCGGCCGGGGCCGGGCCGGGGAACGCGCCGTCGCGGAGACCCGGCGGATGGGGCGGGCCACGACGGCCAAGGTCTCCGGCGGCGGCTCGGCGCTGCTCCAGCCGACCGCGCTCGGCTCCGGCGACATCGCCGTGGTGGAGATCTTCGTACCGGAGAGCGAGGTCAGCAACGGCGTCGCGACGGCCTGGCTGGTGCTCGCCGGCGTCGGCCTCGCCCTGATCGTGGGCTCGGTCGCGGTCGCCGACCGGCTCGGCGCCCGGCTGGTCCGGCCGGCCGAACGGCTCGCGGACGCCGCCCACCAGCTCGGCGAGGGCAGGCTCGGCGCTCGGGTACCCGAGGACGGGCCGAAGGAACTCCGCTCGGCGGCCGCCGCGTTCAACGCGATGGCGGACCAGGTCGTCGAGCTCCTCGCCAACGAGCGGGAACTGGCCGCCGACCTCTCGCACCGACTGCGGACCCCGCTGACCGTGCTGCGGCTCAACACCGCCTCGCTCGGCGACGGGCCGGCCGCCGAACAGACCCGGGCCGCCGTGGAGCAGCTGGAGCGAGAGGTCGACACCATCATCCGTACCGCGCGGGAACAGCGCCCGGCGACCGGCCCGGGATCCGGGGCGGGCGCGGGCTGCGACGCCTCCGAGGTGATCCGCGACCGGATGGACTTCTGGTCGGCGCTCGCGGAGGACGAGGGCCGCGAGGTGCGCCTCGCCGGCGTGGACCGTACGGTACGGATCCCCGTGGCGCGGCCCGAACTCGCCGCCGCCCTCGACGCCATGCTGGGCAACGTCTTCCGGCACACCCCCGAGGGCACCCCCTTCTCGGTGGACGTCCACGACGCCTCCGACGCGGTCATCGTGCTCGTCTCGGACGCCGGTCCCGGCATCGCCGACCCGGACGCGGCCCTGCGCCGCGGCAACGACGGCGGTCGCGACGGGTCGACGGGCCTCGGCCTGGACATCGTGCGGCGGGTCGCCGAGTCGACCGGCGGCGACGTACGGCTGGGGCGCTCGGTGCTCGGCGGGACCGAGGTCCGGGTCTGGATCGGCCTGGACGGCCGGACCCTCGGCGGCCCCGGCGCGGGGCGCGCCGGGCGCGGCCGACGCGGCAACCGACGTAACCGGGGGCGCGCCTAGCAGGCGTGATGTCGCCGTCTCGGTACGGTCCGCGGCATGGACACCCTCATCTTCGGCGGGCTCCTCGCCACGCTGGTCGCCCTGTACCGGGGCGCGTCCCGAACGGTCGTGCTCGGTGCGTGGTGGGCGGTGCTGATCGCCGTCACCCTGCTGACGGCTCACCACATCACCAGCGGTCTCGCGCTGAAGCTGAGCTACTGATCGTGGCCGCGACGATGCACAGCCTCGTGCCGGACGCCCCGCCGGAGAGCGGCCTGCTGGGCCGCGCCCAGTACTGGTTCGCCTGTTTCTTCGCCTTCGGCTGGACGTGCGTCGTCGTGGGCGGCCTCTACCACCAGTTCGGGCTGGGGCAGATCCCGTGCCCGCTGTGCGTCGCGCAGCGGATGTTCATGCTGCTGGCGGCCTTGGGCGCGGCGTACATCATCCGCGCGGCGCTGATCAGCGGCACGGTGACGGCCCGCGTCTACATGACCGGCTGGGGGATGTCCCTGGTCGCGGCGATCGGTGGCTCCTTCGCCTCCTGGCGGCAGACCACGCTGCACATCCTGCCGGGGGCCAAGGGGTACGGGAGCGAGGTGTTCGGCCTGCACCTGTACGTGTGGGCGTGGATCCTCTTCCAGCTCTCGGTGGTCGGTGTCGGCGTCGCCCTGGCCTTCGCCCATGTGACGGCCGACCGTGCCGTCCCGGCGGTCCGGCCGGGGGCGCTGCGCACGGCGGGCATGTGCGCGCTGTGGTTCCTGGGCATGGTCATCGGGGTGGAGCTGCTGGCGGTCTTCCTGGAGGAGGGCTTCCACTGGTTCCTCCCGGACGCCCCGAACCGGTACCGGTTCTTCTCCGACCTCGGATTCGTGGACTGACCGGACCGTCCGGACGGGGGCGCATATGTTGCCGCGCCCCCGGCCCGCGCGGAGGGTGGCCGTGACGGAAGGAGCCACGCATGAGAGTCATGCTCAGGGCGCACATGGACACGGTCGCGACCAACGACGGCATCAAGACCGGGGCCATGCCCCAGGCGATCAAGAAGCTGATGGAGAGGGTGAAGCCGGAGGCCGCCTACTTCGGCCTGCACGAGGGCGTGCGCTCCTGCTGGATGGTCTTCGACCTGCAGGACAGCGCGCAGATGCCGTCGCTGATGGAGGACCTGTTCCTGCAGTTCAATGCCGAGGTCGAGGTCGCTCCCGTGATGAACGCCGAGGAGCTGGCGAGGGGCCTGGCGGCCATGGGGACCTGACCGGCCTCACTGGACGCTGAAGCCGTGCGGGTGCGACGGGTCCTGGGGGCAGGCGAAGATGTTGAGCTTGCCGTGGTTCCCGACGACGACCCCGGTCGGGCTCATCGGTCCGTCCCCCAGCGGGATCCAGCTCCTCCCGTCCGCCTGCCACTCGGTCGTCGCGACGGTCAGCAGCAGCCGACCGCGCCGAGCGCGTGACCGCCGTCTCCCGGCGGCCGGCGCACATGCCCGACGGGGTCCGCCACCACCAGGGCGACCTGGCCGAGCCGCAGGGCCTCGGCCCCGCGCTCGAAGGGGCCCACGCGCTGTTCCTGCTCGTCGCCCCGCGCGGTTCGAGGACGCCGTCCGGCGCAGCGGCCTGGAATGGACGATCCTGCGCTCCGGCGGCCTCGACTCCAACGCCTACGCCTGGGCCGAGAGCATCCGTACGCAGCGCACGGCCGCCGCGCCCTTCGGCGACGTCGGGCTCCCGACCGTCGACCCGGCGGACGTCGCCGAGGTCGCGGCGGTCGTCCTGCGCGAGCCGGGCCACGCGGGCCGGACCTACGAGCTCACCGGACCCGCCCCGGTCACCCCGAGGGAGCGGCCCGCGACGCCCGGCACCGCACCCGGCCGCGTTGTCGGGGCGCCCGAGTACGTCCGGTACACGGGCGCCCCTCCGCCTTGCCGGGCACGGCACCGGACGCCGCGGGCTCGGCCGCCACGATCCGAAAGAGACGGCCTAGGCCCTCCGCTCCGCTTCGCCCAGGTCCAGGCCGGTCTCGTCCCCGTAGCTGAGGAAGCTCCCCTTCCTGGCCAGGCGGGCGTACCAGTGGGCGCTGGAACGCGGGGTGCGGGCCTGGGTCTCGTAGTCGACCTGCACGATGCCGAAGCGCTTGCTGTACCCGTAGGACCACTCGAAGTTGTCCATCAGCGACCAGAGGAAATAGCCCTCCACCGGGGCGCCGTCCGCCAAGGCGCGGTGGACGGACGCGAGGTGGGCCTCCAGGTAGCCGATGCGCTGCGGGTCGTGCAGGTCCGGGGCGTACGCCGCGCCGTTCTCGGTGACCAGCAGCGGCAGCCCGGGCGCCTCCTTCGTGAAGCGCATCAGCAGGTCGTACAGGCCGGTGGGGTCGATCGACCAGCCCATGTCGGTCTGCTCGCCCGGCGGTTGGTGGAAGGCGACCGACTCCGCCGCGGGCCAGGGGGAGTGCTCCGTCGCCCCGTGCCCGTCGGCGCGCGGTCCGCCCCCGTCGGGGGCGGCCGAGACCACCGCCGGGGTGTAGTAGTTCACCCCCAGGAAGTCCAGCGGCTGGTGGATCAGCGCCTCGTCGCCGTGGCGGACGAAGGACCAGTCCGTCACGGCGGCGGTGTCCGCGAGCAGGTCCTGCGGGTAGGCCCCGTGCAGCAGCGGGCCGGTGAAGACCCGGTTGGCCAGCGCGTCGATCCGGCGGGCCGCGTCCGCGTCGGCCGCCGAGCCGGTCAACGGCCTTACCGCGCTGGGGTTGAGCGCGATACCGGCCCTGGCCCGGGCCGGCAGGGTCGCCGCGGCCAGCCCGTGGGCCAGGTTGAGGTGGTGGGCGGCGCGCAGCGAGTCGGCGGGGGAGGTGCGGCCGGGGGCGTGCACCCCCGAGGCGTAGCCGAGGAAGGCGCTGCACCAGGGCTCGTTGAGGGTGGTCCAGAGCTCCACCCGGTCGCCCAGCACCGCCGCGACCTGCTCGGCGTAGCGGGCGAAGGCGTAGGCCGTCTCCCGCTCGGGCCAGCCGCCCGCGCTCTCCAGCTCCTGCGGCAGGTCCCAGTGGTACAGGGTCACGCAGGGCCGGATCCCGTACGACAGCAGCTCGTCGACCAGCGCGTCGTAGAAGCCGATCCCGCCGGCGAGGACGCGCGGCCAGGACACCGAGAACCGGTACGCGCCGAGCCCGAGCGAGGCCATCAGCCGGACGTCCTCCCGCCACAGCCGGTGGTGGTCGACGGCCACGTCGCCCGTGTCACCGCCGTGCACCTTGCCCGGCGTACGGCAGAAGGTGTCCCAGATGGACGGTCCGCGCAGGCTCGCCGCGCCCTCGATCTGGAAGGCCGCCGTGGCCGTCCCCCACAGGAACCCGTCGGGGAACCGCAGTTCCCGCCCGCCGGCGTCCGCGGTCGGGTCCGTACGCGTGGTTGTATTCGTATTCGTATTCGTATTCGTGCTCGTCGGGAGGTGGGTCATCCCTTCACCGCTCCTTGCATGATGCCGCCGACGATCTGCCGGCCGAAGACGAGGAACACCAGCAGCAGCGGGAGCGTGCCCAGCAGCGCGCCCGCCATGATCACCGACTGGTCGGGGATGTAACCCCGGCCCAGCCCGGTCAGGGCCACCTGCACCGTCGGGCTGCCGTTCTGCGTCAGCGCGACGATCGGCCAGAAGAAGTCGTTCCAGGCCATGACGAAGGTCAGCATCCCCAGCACGGCCATCGCGGGCCGGGCGGCGGGGAACACCACGTGCCACAGGACCCGCAACGAACTGGCCCCGTCCGTACGCGCCGCCTCCACCAGCTCCATCGGCAGCGCGTGCACCAGGTACTGGCGCATGAAGAACACCCCGAACGCACCCACCAGGGTCGGCAGGATCACCGCCTGGAGCCGGTCGGTCCAGGACAGCTTCGCGATCAGCATGTACAGCGGCACCACGCTCAGCTGCGGCGGGATCAGCATCGTCGCGATCACCATCGCCAGCAGCGGCCGGCTGCCGCGGAAGCGGAGCTTGGCGAAGGCGAACCCGGCGAGGGTGGAGAAGAACACGGTGCCCGCGGCGACCGTGCCCGCCACGATCACGGTGTTCAGCAGAGCCGTCCCCATGTTGGCGTCGGTCCACGCGACCTGCAGGTTGCGCCCCAGGTTCCCGCCGAACCAGAACGGCGGCGGGGTCTGCGCGAGGCGCGTGTTGCTGCGGGAGGCCGCGATCGCCGTCCACACGAGGGGGAAGAGCGAACCGGCCGTGAACAGGGCCAGCACCACGTACGTGAGCCGGCCCGCGCGCAGTGACCTCATGAGGAGCCCTTCCGTCCGCGCAGCAGCCGCGCCGCCCCGGCGATCAGCAGCAGGATCAGGAACATCGCCCACGCGATCGCCGAGGCCCGCCCGAGGTGCAGGTTCACCCAGCCCTGCTCGTACAGGTACAGCCCGAGCGTCTGGAACTGGTGGTCCGAGCCGCCCGTCGCGCCCGCCGCGCCGTTGAACAGCAGCGGCTCGCCGAACAGCTGGGTCGCCCCGATCGTCGACACCACACAGGTGAAGAAGATCGTCGGCCGCAGCGAGGGCACGGTGACGTGGAGGAACTGCTGGAAGCGCGAGGCCCCGTCCAGCGCGGCCGACTCGTACAGCTCGGCCGGTACGGCCTGCATGGCCGCCAGGTAGATCAGCGCGTTGTAGCCGGTCCACCGCCAGACCACGATGGTGGAGACCGCGAACTGGGGCGCGAAGGTGCCGTTCTGCCAGTCGACCGCGTCGAAACCGACCGCCGAGAGCGCCCAGTTGACCATCCCGTAGTCCCGCCCGAAGAGCAGGACGAAGACGAGCGTGGCCGCCGCCACCGAGGTCGCGTACGGGGTGAGCACCGCGACCCGGAAGAAGGTGGAGCCCCGCAACCGGTAGTTGAGCAGATGGGCCAGGCCCAGCGCGATCGCGAGCTGCGGCACCGTGGACAGCAGCCCGATGGTCACCGTGTTGCGCAGCGCGTTCCAGAAGAACTCGTCGTCCCACAGCCGGGTGAAGTTGCGCAGCCCCACCCACGTCATGCTGTCGGGATCGGTCAGCTCCACCTGGTGCAGCGCGGCCCAGCCCGTGTACAGCAGCGGGAACAGCCCGAAGGCGGCGAAGAAGAGGAAGAAGGGCGCCACGAAGGCGTACGGGCTCCAGCGCAGGTCCCAGCGGTAGCGGCGCGAACGCCACACCTGGCCCGGCCGGTTCCGGCCGCCCCCTTCCGCCGCCGGCCGCTCCGGGCCGACGGCGGAAGGGGACAGGACAGCGGTCTCGTCCGTCACCGGCGCCTCACTGGTCCAAGGCGTTGTCGATCGCCTTCACCGCGGCCTCCCAGCCCTCCTGCGGGCTGCGCCCCTTCTGGTCGACCTGGAGCATCCCGATGTCCGCCAGGTTCTGCGCGATCACCAGGTCCTTCGGGCCGACCGCGGCCACCGGCACGCCCTCGGCCGCCTTCGCGAAGATCTCGCCGATCGGGGCGCCGCCGAAGTACGCGTGCTGCGCGCCCGACACGGTCGGCAGCTTGTATGCGGCGCTCGCGCTCGGGAAACTGCCCCGCTTCTCGAAGAGCTTCGCCTGCTGCGCCGGAGCCGTCAGCCAGGCCGCCAGCTTCGCGGCCTCCTGGGCCTGCTTGCCCGCCTTCGGCACCACCAGGAAGGACCCGCCCCAGTTGCTGGGCTTCGGCGCCTGCGCCACGTCCCACTTGTCCTTGCCCGCCGGGCCCGCCTTGTCCTGGATGTAGCCGAGCATCCAGGCCGGGCAGGAGAGGGTGGCGAAGTTGCCGTTGGAGAAGCCCTGGTCCCAGGCCGGGGTGAACTGCTGGAGCTTGGCGCTCAGGCCGTCGGTGGCGAAGGATGCCGCCAGGTCGAAGGCCCCGCGCACCGCCGGGTTGGTCTTGTAGACGACCTTGCCCTGGTCGTCGTAGAACCGCTGGGCGCTGCTGCCGGTCACCGCCGCCATCACGCCGGACGCCGAGTCCACGAAGGCCTTGCCCTCGCCGGCCTTGGCCTTGTAGGTCCGGCCCGCCTCCAGGTACTTGTTCCAGTCGCCCGCCCACAGCGCCCCGACCGCCGTCCGGTCGGTGGGCAGCCCGGCCGCCTCGAAGAGGTCCTTGCGGTAGCAGATGCCCTGCGGGCCGATGTCCGTACCGAGGGCGACCGTGGCCCCGCCCTTGGCGGCGGGCGCCGTGCCCTGGGCCCACTTCCACGGCAGGTACGCGGCCTTGTCCACGCCGGGGGCCTTCGCCAGGTCCACCAGCTTGTCGGCCTGGGTGGCGGTGATCTCGGCGATGTTGTTGACCTCGACGGCCTGGATGTCGGCGAGCCCGCTGCCGGTGCCCAGGTGGGTGAGGAGCTGCGGGTAGTAGTTCTCGTTCCGCTCGATGGAGGTCTGCTCGATGCGGATCCCGGGATTCTGCGCCATGTACTCGTCGTAGAGCCCGGCCTCCTTGAGGCCGAAGGCTCCGAAGACGCCGACGGTGAGGGTGGTACGGGCGCCGCCGCCGGACGTGCCGGAGGTCGGGGCGCCCTTGCCGGTGTCCTCCTCGGGGTCCTGGGCGCACCCCGCGAGCAGCAGGGCGGCCGCCCCGAGCGCGGTGACGGTCGTGAGAAGGGTTCTTCGGGCTCGGGCTCGGGTTCGGACGCTCATGGGCTTCCTCCCTGAAGGACGGAACGTGCCAGGTGTCGTGTGACACAGTGTGGGAGCGCTCCCACAGTCGTCAAGAGGTAGATTCACAACCGGGAGGAAGCCATGAACGGGCACGGGCGCAGTGGGGGACGACCGACCCTGGAGGAGGTCGCGGCGCGCGCCGGAGTCGGGCGCGGCACGGTCTCCCGGGTGATCAACGGATCCTCCAAGGTCAGCGAGCACACCAGGGTCGCCGTCGAGGCGGCCGTGGCCGAGCTGGGATACGTACCGAACCGCGCCGCGCGGGCCCTCGCGGCCAACCGGACGGACGCCATCGCCCTGGTGATCCCCGAACCCGAGGCCCGCTTCTTCGCCGAGCCCTACTTCTCCGAAGTGGTCCGCGGGGTCGGCGCCGAGCTCGCCGACACCGAGGTCCAGCTCGTCCTCACCCTGGCGGGCAGCGACCGCGAGCGCCGCCGACTCGCCCAGTACCTGTCCGGGCACCGCGTCGACGGGGTGCTGCTCGTCTCGGTCCACGCCGGGGACCCGCTGCCGGAGCTGCTGGCCGAGCTGGGCATCCCGACGGTGATCAGCGGGCGCCGTTCCGCCGCCGAGACCCTGCCCTGCGTGGACTCCGACAACCTGGCGGGCGCGGCCGAGGCGGTACGCCACCTCCTCGACCGGGGTCGGAGCACGATCGCCACGATCACCGGCCCGCTGGACGTGTACGGGGCCCAGTGCCGCCTCGACGGCTACCGGCAGGCTCTGGCGTCCGCCGGGCGTCCGCTCGACGAGCTGTTGATCGCGGTCGGCGACTTCACCGAGGAGGGCGGCCGGCGGGCCATGCGCGAGCTGCTGGAGCGCCACCCCGGGCTCGACGCGGTCTTCGCCGCCTCGGACGTCATGGCGGCGGGCGCCCGGCGGGAGCTGCGCGCGGCCGGCCGCCGGATTCCGCGGGACGTGGCGCTGGTCGGCTTCGACGACTCGGTGGTGGCCCGCCACATGGACCCGCCGCTGACCAGCGTCCGGCAGCCGATCGAGGAGATGGGCCGGACCATGACGCGGATGCTGCTGGGCAGGATCGCGGGGGAGGCGGGCGAGGCGGCCGCCGTCCTGCCGAACCGTCTGGTGGTCCGGGAGTCGTCCTAGGAATACGGAAGGCCCCGATCGCTTCGCGATCGGGGCCTTCCCGCAGGGTGAGTGACGGGACTTGAACCCGCGGCCACCTGGACCACAACCAGGTGCTCTACCAACTGAGCTACACCCACCATGTCCGGTCGGAAAACCGACCGGCCGAAGAAAAGGGTACAGGGTCCGGGAGGGTGCTCGCTCCCCCCTTTCCCGCGCCCCCTCCCCGGGAGGTGCTACGCGCCCGGCGCGGCGTGCTTGGCGGCGATACCGCGGGCCGTGTCCGAGTCGGGCCCGGGCTGGGGTACGAAGACCGCCTCCCGGTAGTAGCGCAGCTCGGTGATGGAGTCCTTGATGTCCGCCAGCGCCCGGTGGTTGCCGTTCTTCGGCGGGCTGTTGAAGTACGCCCGGGGGTACCAGCGGCGCGCCAGCTCCTTGACCGAGGACACGTCCACGATCCGGTAGTGCAGGTAGCTCTCCAGCGCGGCCATGTCGCGCAGCAGGAAGCCACGGTCGGTGCCGACCGAGTTTCCGCAGAGCGGCGCCTTACGGGGTTCCTTCACGTGCTCCCGCACGTAGGCCAGGACCTGGGCCTCGGCATCCGCGAGGGTGGTCCCGCCGGCCAGCTCGTCGAGCAGGCCGGAGGCGGTGTGCATCTCGCGGACCACGTCGGGCATGGTCTCCAGGGCGGCGTCCGGCGGGCGGATCACGATGTCCACGCCTTCGCCGAGCACGTTGAGCTCCGAGTCGGTGACCAGTGCGGCCACCTCGATAAGTGCGTCGTCCGTCAACGAGAGCCCGGTCATCTCGCAGTCGATCCACACCATGCGATCGTTCATGTGTCCCACCTTATGCGGTCCCCCGGGGCGCGGACCGCATATGCGGAAGGTCCCCCATCGGCGGTGGCCGATGGAGGACCCTCGTGCGTCGTACTCAGCCTGCGGTCAGGCGTGTTCCCGCATGACCCGGCCCGGGGCGTAGAGCTCCGTCACCGTGGGACCCGACGCGGCCAGTGCCGCCGCCGCCCGGTGGGGCTGCGGAGTGCGCTGGTGCGGAACCGGCCCGCTGGAGATCTCCGAGACCTGTGCCACGTCCGCCTGCGGGCGGCGTGCCCGGTAGGCCGAGCGGTAGGCGGCCGGGGAGGACCCCAGCTGGCGCCGGAAGTGACCCCGCAGGGCGACCGGCGAGCGGAACCCGCAGCGTCCGGCGACCTCGTCGACCGAGTAGTCGGAGGTCTCCAGCAGCCGCTGTGCCTGGAGCACCCGCTGGGTGATCAGCCACTGGAGCGGGGCGCTGCCGGTGAGCGAACGGAACCGCCGGTCGAAGGTGCGCCTGCTCATGTAGGCGCGGGCGGCCAGCGTCTCCACGTCGAACTGCTCGTGGAGGTGTTCCAGTGCCCAGGCGACGACCTCGGCCAGCGGGTCGGCGCCGATCTCCTCCGGCAGCGACCGGTCGAGATAGCGTTCCTGGCCGCCGGTCCGGCGCGGCGGCACGACGAGCCTGCGGGCCAGGGCCCCGGCCGCCTCGCTGCCGTGGTCCGTGCGCACGATGTGCAGGCACAGGTCGATTCCGGCCGCCGTGCCGGCGGACGTGAGCACGTCGCCGTCGTCGACGAAGAGTTCGCGCGGATCGACATGGACGGACGGGTACCGCTTGGCCAGCGTCGGCGCGTACATCCAGTGCGTCGTCGCGGGCCGGCCGTCCAGCAGACCGGCGGCGGCGAGCACGAAGGCTCCCGTGCACAGTCCGACGATCCGGGCCCCCTCCTCGTGCGCCAGACGCAGTGCGTCGAGCGCCTCGGGCGGCGGCGGTGAAGTGATGGAGCGCCAGGCGGGAACGACGACCGTTCCTGCCCGGGCGATCGCCTCCAACCCGTACGGCGCGGTCAGTTCGAGTCCGCCGGTGGTCCTGAGCGGACCGTCCTCACCGGCGCACACGAGCAATCGATAGCGTGGAACTCCCGCGTCCTGCCGGTCAATGCCGAACACGGAAAGTGGAATGGAGCTCTCGAAGATCGGTCCGCCGCTGAAGAGCAGCACCGCGACGATCTCCCTGCGGCGACGCCCCGCGAGCTTCCGGCCGGCGTCTGCTGTGACGACGGCGGTGGAATCCTGGCTCATGGCGCTAAGCCCCCCTTGGGTGTCGCGACTCCTTGGTCTGGTCGCACCTGCACGTTTCCCCTCGGCCTTGCACGTGGATCCCCCGCCGTAAATACATGATCGAATCTACTGCGTCCCGTGGTGTCGGCGTGACAAGTTCAGCACGCAGCGCTATGTCGACTTCTCAACTTGGCGAAAAGCATTCGATCAGTAAGCGTTCCACTCCGCTACCCGAACGGGAAGCGTGGTCCCCGGCCATGGCCAGTACCCGTAGGGCCATCGTGGCCCCCGAGGTCTGTCGTCGCTGGTGGTGAGGGGGACGGTGGGACATTCCGGCAAGGAGGGCACCCTGCCGGGAAGTTGGCTGAAAACATGCGTGTGTGGGTGTGCGAATGAGTCAGTCCTGCGGGGAGAGGGGGCCGGAGCCCCGGCAACCGCGGCGGCTGCCGGTTCCGGTGCGCGAGTGCCGGCCGCGGTGGCCGGGCGGAAGGGGCTCCTCCGCCCGCACCCGGGCCATGGCCCGCTCATTCTTCTCCGAGTGGCGCAGCAGGACCCGACACGCGGCCGTGACGGCGAGCAGGCCGAGGGTGGCGACGGCGGCTCCGCCGTAGGAGGTTCCGTAGACGACGAGGACCACGGGGACGAGCAGGCAGCTGAAGGCCGCCCAGCGCACGACGTCACCCGCGGGGTCGTCGTGGGGGTGCCCGGCGGAACGCACGGACGGGTGAAGGGCGGAGCGGGCGGACGGCGTGAAGTGCGAGGCGGGGTCGGCGTTCTGGAGGGACCGGACGGGCTGCGTCGGCTGAGCTGGCTGGACGGGGTGAACCGGATGACCGGGCACGGCGTACTCCCTGCGGGCTCTTACCTGAAGGCTCTTACCTGAAGGTCGGACGCATGTCCCAACGCCCGGCGGCGGGGCTCGGTCACTGCGCCAACGGGTGGCGATGACCGTTCTCGTCACTGGCTGTAGGGGGCAGTGGTCATTGCCAAGGCGCGCTCGCTCCGGCATGCTCCCTGGGACGCTCTCCAAGGGCGGCATGCCCTGTGCAGGACAGGAGTGTCGCCGTACCCTGGTGGGTATGGGCTTGGGAAGATGCTTCCCGGACAGAGCTCCGTCACACTGCGTCGCCGATTTCGCCCCTGTTGCTTCCTCCAAGGACCTCTTCGCCGAGACACCCATGGCCGGTCACGAATTCTCCGAACCCGCGGACCGCAAGCGCAAACGCGTCGTCGACCCCTCGTCGGCCGCCGATCTGCGCGCGGTGGAACAGACACGCGTGCACTGCGATCCGGCCTTCCGGCACGGCGTCGTTGTGGGATTCGACGGATCCACTTCCAGTGAGCGCGCGCTCGCCTATGCGATCGGCATGGCACGTCGCTCGGGATCCGGTCTGATCATCGTCCATGTCGCCAACCGACTGCCCACCACGGTGTGGGCCGGCTGCGAGCCGCCCGTCTTCGTCGACGTGCCGGACCATCGCACCGAGGTGCTCGGGCTGGAGCTCGCCTGCGCGGACTATCTGTCCGAAGTGCCGTGGATCCTGGTCGAGCGCGGTGGTGACATCTGCCATGAGCTGGAGGAGGTCGGCCGGGAGTATTCGGCCGACGCCATCGTGGTCGGCTCCACGCACGGCATCGTGGGCCGGATCTTCGGATCGGTCGCGGGCCGACTGGCCAAGCGCGCACAGCGACCCGTCGTTGTCATTCCTTGACTGCTCTCCTCCCTGACGGAAGGAGATTCCTGGCTCACGCAGCCTCCCGAGGCGGCGCCTCGGGAGGTCTTCCACGATCAGTACCAACCGGGGTCAGACCTGCCCGGACGAGCATCACGCGCGCGGAATTCTTGTCCCGAGGGGAAACAGCTCCGCACGCGGTGCAGGTGTATGTGCGCTCTCCCAGCGGCAGTGTGTGCTTGGCTCTCGCTCCGCACTGCGCGCAGTCCATCGTGGTGTGCGCGGGGTGTACCAAGTGCACGACGCGGCCGTGCTTGCGACTCATTTCGATCAGGGCTTGTTTGGTGGCGCCGATGGCGGCGTCAGCTGCCTTCCTGGCCATGGTGGTCTTCGCGAGGAACTTCGGCCGGAAATTCTCCACCGCAAGGGCGTCGTGGTCGCGCACCACCGACTTTGCCCACTTGCGGGCCGTGTCCTGCCGCTGCCGGACGACCTTCTTGTACAGCTTGGCGCGCTGTCTCTTCACCCTGCGGTGGCCCCTTGACGCGGCCCGCCCCTTCCCGGGTTTCCGGCGGGCCATCATCCGGTCGTACCGGGTCAGCTTCGCGGCGGCCCTTCTGCCGTGCTCGGCGTGCGGCAGATCGTGGGTGTCGCTGGTGGTGGTCGCGGTCTCGCGCACGCCCCAGTCGATACCGATCACCCGCCCGGTAGCAGGCAGTGACTCGGCTTGGACCCGGACGACGAATGAGCAGTACCAGTGTCCGAGGCTGTCCTGATAGACGCGCACGCCGGACGGGTCGGCGGGCAGCTTGCGCGACCACACCACTGTCAGGATGATGCCCCCGGCCAGGTGCAGAGTGCCGTTCTTCAGGCGGAAGCCACGCTTTGTGTAGTTCAGCGACGGGGTGGCCTCACGCTTCTTCTTGTACTTTGGCATCCCGGCCCGACGCGCCATGGGCAGGCGGTCCTGGATGTCTTTCTGCGCCTTGGCCCTGGACCTGCCGAAGTCGCGTATCAGCTGTTGCTGCGGGACCGAGGCGCCTTCTCTCAGCCAGGCGTTCGCCTTCCGGGTCGCGGTCAGCATTCTGTCGAGTTGCGCGGGACCGCAGGTGCGCTTGTCCGTGCCATCGGGCCTGGTCTTGTTCCAGACGTGGACTTGCATGGACTTGGCCACGCACTCGTTCCAGATCCACCGGATCCGGTCCCACTCGCCCAGTAGAGACGCATGGGCAGTGGATGACACACGAAGCCTGAAGGTGTACCGGGCGGCGTGCCCGGCATCTTCGGCCGTTCGTGGTGTCGTCATGGCGCGACCGTAAGGCCGTGTCCGTCGCAGGGCGTCCGGAGTGGGTGACGTTCCCTCGAACGAGTGGCCGATCTCATCGCTCAACGTTGTCGTTCTGTGACCGTTTGTTAAGTCGCTTGTGCGGTTGTGCCCCCGTGTAAAGGGTAGATAAATGCTGCTGGGACGCAGCAAACAACTGCAGATCGAAGGGAGCCCGCCGTGGACAATGGTGTCTCTGCGGGAAGCACGGCCTCGACTTCGACCCTCGGGCACATCGCCCTGGGGCTCACCCTTCTCGCATTCGGTATCGGCCACACCGGTGTCATCGACGGCGTGTCCGCTGCCAGCTCCGTGTCACTCGCGACGTACGTCGGCGGTCTGGCCCTGTTCGTCCTCGGAGTCCTCGAATTCCGCGGCGGCAACGGCTTCAACGGCACGGCGTTCGCGGGCCTCGGAGCCTTCTGGTTCACCTGGGCCGCGGGAGCCGACGGAAAGGTTTCGGCGGACGCCGCCGGAACGTTCCTCGTCCTGTTCGCCCTCCTCGGCGTCACCCTCACGGTGGGCGCGGCGAGCGGACTCTTCGGGCAGGGCGTGTACGGCCTGTTCACCCTCTCCCTGCTGCTCCTGGCGATAGGCGCCTTCGCCGACAACAGCATGCTGGCCAAGGTGGCCGGCTGGGTGGCCGCGGTCGGCGGGCTCCTGGCCTGGTACGGGGCCACCGCCGCCCTCGCCCATTGGCCGCTGGCCTTCGGCAAGTCGTCGAGCCGAGGCGCGGTCGCCACGGGCTGACGGACACGGCACGGCACTGCACGGCACGGCAGGTGCACGCGTACGGCCCCCGGGAGATCCCGGGGGCCGTACGCATGCGCGGGGTGCTTCTACTCGACGGTGACCGACTTCGCCAGGTTGCGCGGCTTGTCGATGTCCCGGCCCATGGCCAGGGCGGTGTGGTACGCCAGCAGCTGGAGCGGGATGCCCATCAGGATCGGGTCCAGCTCGTCCTCGTTCTTCGGGACCACGATGGTGTGGTCCGCCTTCTCCTGCTCGCGGTGGGCGACCGCGAGGATCCGGCCGCTGCGGGCCTTGATCTCCTCCAGCGCCGCGCGGTTCTTCTCCAGCAGGTCGTCGTCGGGGACGATCGCGACCGTCGGCAGCGACGGCTCGATCAGCGCCAGCGGACCGTGCTTGAGCTCGGAGGCCGGGTAGGCCTCGGCGTGGATGTAGGAGATCTCCTTCAGCTTGAGGGAGGCCTCCAGGGCCACCGGGTAGCCGCGCACCCGGCCGATGAACATCATCGACTTGGCCTCGGCGTACTCGGCCGCCAGCTTCTTGATGTCCTCCTCGCCTTCGAGGATCTCCTGGATCTGCGCGGGCAGCTTGCGCAGGCCCTCGATGATCCGCTTGCCGTCGGTGACCGAGAGGTCCCGGATGCGGCCCAGGTGCACGGCGAGCAGCGCGAAGGCCACGACCGTGTTGGTGAAGCACTTGGTGGAGACGACGCAGACCTCGGGGCCGGCGTGCACGTACACGCCGCCGTCGGCCTCGCGGGCGATGGCGGAGCCGACCACGTTGACCACGCCGAGGACGCGGGCGCCCTTGCGCTTGAGCTCCTGCACGGCCGCGAGCACGTCGTAGGTCTCACCGGACTGCGAGACCGCGATGTAGAGGGTGTCGGGGTCCACGACCGGGTTGCGGTAGCGGAACTCGGAGGCCGGCTCGGCGTCCGCGGGGATGCGGGCCATGCCCTCGATGAGGCCGGCGCCGATCATGCCCGCGTGGTACGAGGTGCCGCAGCCCAGGATCTTGACGCGGCGGATGCCGCGCGCCTCGCGCGGGTCCAGGTTCAGGCCGCCCAGGTGCACGGTGGAGAAGCGGTCGTCGATCCGGCCGCGCAGCACGCGGTCGACCGCGTCGGGCTGCTCGGAGATCTCCTTGTGCATGTAGGTGTCGTGGCCGCCCATGTCGTACGAGGCGGCCTCCCACTCCACGGTCTCCGGGGTGGCGTTGGTCGTCGTGCCGGAGGTCGTGTAGGTGCGGAAGTCGTCGGCCTTGATGGTGGCCATCTCGCCGTCGCCGAGGGTGACGACCTGGCGGGTGTGGGCGACCAGCGCGGCGACGTCCGAGGCGACGAACATCTCCTTCTCGCCGATGCCGAGCACCACGGGGGAGCCGTTGCGGGCGACGACGATGCGGTCGGGGAAGTCGGCGTGCATGACGGCGATGCCGTAGGTGCCGTCGATGACCTTGACCGCCTCGCGGACCTTCTCCTCCAGGGAGTCGGCCTCGGAGCGGGCGATCAGGTGGACGATGACCTCGGTGTCGGTCTCCGAGACGAAGACGACGCCCTCGGCCTCCAGCTTGGCGCGCAGCTCGGAGCAGTTGTCGACGATGCCGTTGTGGACGACGGCGACCTTGTTCTCCGGGTCCAGGTGCGGGTGCGAGTTGATGTCGCTGGGGGCGCCGTGCGTGGCCCAGCGGGTGTGGGCGATGCCGGTGGTGCCGGCGAAGCGCTTGGGGACGCGGGACTCCAGCTCGCGGACGCGACCCTTGGCCTTGACGACCTTCAGGGCCGGGGCCTTCGGGGTGTTGACCACGATGCCCGCGGAGTCGTATCCGCGGTACTCCAGCCGCTGCAGGCCTTCCAGCAGCAGCGGTGCCACGTCACGCTTGCCGATGTAACCGACGATTCCACACATACGGTTCTGCCCCTCCTGAAGTTCGGTTCTGTACTCGTCCGGTACCGCGTGCGGCGGCGGCCGGCTCAGCCGTAGACGATGCGGCGCAGTTGCCGGAGCGAGAGCTCCGGCGGCGCCACGGCGCGGTGCGGCAGCTCGGCCGCGATCCGCTCGAAGATCTCCGCGTTCACCGCTCCGCCGGACTGCAGTTCCCGGTGGCGGCGGCGGACGAACTCCTCGGTCGTCTCGTCGAAGTAGGCGAGTACGTCCAGTACCACCCGGACCGCCTCACCGCGCTGCAGCGCGGTGCTGCGCACCAGGTGGTCGACGAGGTCGTCATGCGACGGGCGGCGATCGAGCACTCGTAGATATTGGCGTCTCGCCGCGACGAACGCAAAGATCCTGCCCGATTCCGGGCAGGATCTCGCTGGTCTGGACCAGTGGGGTGCTTGCTGCGACCTCCTTCGGATGATTTCCGCCCGTCCCGGATCCACCCACCGGACGCGGCGGCCCGCTTGGCCTATACCTGTGGGCATGAGAGTCCTGCGACGCACGCTCGGCACCCTCCTCGCCCTCGCCGCGGCCCCGGCCCTGATGACCGCCTGCTCCTCAGCCCGCGGTGAGGACGCCAGACCCGGGGACGACCCGCCGGTGGCCCTCGCCCCCTACGAACGGCTGCTGCCGGCGCCCCTCTCCGCGCGCGCCGAAGGCCCCGGCTACACCTTCGGCGCGGGCACCGTCATCCGTACCGGCCGCGGCACGGGCGAGGAGGTCCGCCGGGTGGGCGAGCTCCTCGCCGAGCAGCTGCGCGGCGCCGGCGGGCTCCCGCTGCCGGTGGTCGACGGGGCGCAGGGTGACGGGATCCGGCTTCGGATCGACGAGGCGGCGCAAGAGGTGGGGGACGAGGGGTACCGGCTGGAGTCCGGCCCGACCGGGGTCACCCTCACCGCGCGGACACCGGCCGGGCTCTTCCACGCGGGACAGACGCTGCGCCAGCTGGTGCCGGTGACGGGCCCCGGCACGGTGCCGGGCGGGACGGTCACCGACCGGCCGCGCTTCGCGTACCGGGGGGCGATGGTCGACATCGCGCGCCACCACTTCTCGGTGGAGCAGGTGAAGAGGTACGTGGACCAGCTCGTCCAGTACAAGGTCAACACCCTGCACCTGCACCTGACCGACGACCAGGGGTGGCGCCTGACGATCGACTCCTGGCCGCGGCTGGCGGAGTACGGGGGCGGCAGCGAGGTCGGCGGCGGGCCCGGCGGCCACTGGACGAAGGACGAGTACCGGGAGCTGGTGGCCTACGCGGGAGCGCGCTACGTGGACGTGGTCCCCGAGATCGACATGCCGGGGCACGTGAACGCGGCGCTCGCCTCCTACGCCGAGCTGAACTGCGACGGGAAGGCCCCGGAGCGGTACACCGGCGTCAAGGTGGGCTTCAGCTCGCTGTGCGTGGCCGAGGAGCGGACGTACGAGTTCATCGACGACGTGCTCGGTGAGCTGGCGGAGCTGACCCCGGGCCGCTATCTGCACATCGGCGGCGACGAGGCGCACGCGACACCGGCGGCGGACTACGCGGCCTTCATGGACCGGGCCCAGGAGGTGGTGGGGCGCTACGGCAAGACGGTCGTGGCCTGGCACCAGCTGGCGACGGCCCGCCCCGCGCCGGGCGCGGTGCTCCAGTACTGGGGCCACGACAAGACCACGGCCGCGGACAAGGCGGCCGTGGTGGCGGCGGCGAAGGCGGGACACCCGGTGATCCTGTCGCCGGCCGACCGGCTGTACCTGGACATGAAGTACGACGCGGCGACGAAGCCGGGCCTGGCCTGGGCGGGGTACGTCCCGGTGCGGCGCGCCTACTCCTGGGACCCGGGGGCGTACCTGGCCGGGGTCCCGGAGTCGGCGGTGCTGGGGGTGGAGGCCCCGCTGTGGACGGAGAACGTCTCGACGCGGGCGGAGTGGGAGCAGATGGCCTTCCCGCGGGTGCTGGGTCTGGCCGAACTGGGCTGGTCGCCGGCGGCCGCGCTGGACTGGACCTCCTACAGCCGTCGGCTGGCCGCGCAGGCGCCCCGGCTGGACGCGCAGGGCATCGGCTTCTTCCGGGCGCCGGACGTCCCCTGGCAGTGACCGGTGGGGGAGTGGGACGGGGTCAGGACCAGCAGGAGGTCGTGGCCCCGTCGGCCTCCGAGCCCACCGTTATCTCGAATCCGGCCCCCGTGGCGAACTCCGCGGCGGCCTCGGGACCGTAGAACTCGGTGACGAAGTGGGCGGGCGGGAAGGCGAGGGTGAGCATCTTGGCCTGCCCGTCCTCGCCCTTCGTGAAGCACGATTCCCTCGTGTCCTGACGGGACGTCGGGTCGGGCACGAACCGCCAGCCGTCGGCCTCGGCGGCCTTGCGGTAGTGGTCGAGGACCTCTTGGCGGGTGCCGGGGTAGACGTAGGTGCGTCCGGCGGACAGCCAGGCGTCGCCGCTGTCGTCCGCGCACTCGGCGTAGTTGCCGTCGAAGGTGCGGGGGGCGCTCGCGCCGGGCGGCGGCGAGGTGAGCAGGGGCAGCGACTCCAGCTCCTTCATCCGCGCCTCGGTCCCCTCACAGGTCTTGAACGGCGTCAAGAGGGAACAGCCGGACAGGCCTCCGGCCACCAGCACGGCCGACAGGAGCAGGGCGGCCGCACGACCAGGGCGGATCCGGAACGGCATACGGGCTCCCCGACGGACTCGGGCCGCGCACCGCGGCCACGGGAGCGGACACACGAAAGCGTGACCGCGAAGAGGGCCATTGTGCTTCGCGATCACGCCGTCGAGATCTCGGGGTGGGGAGAGGGAGGCATCGAGGGACCGTATCGATGCCTCCCCCGCCCCGTGTGTCACCGCCGGGCGAAGGCCGCGACGGGGTTCTGGAGGTTGCCGATCAGCTGGAGGGCCGCCGCCGGGTCGGCGAGGTCGACCATCTGCTTGTTGTTGCGCAGCTGGAGGCGGTTCAGGCAGGACAGCTGGAACTCCTGCGCGAACAGGTCGTACCGCTCGAAGCGCTCCGCGAGCTGCGGCATCGACTCCTGGTAGTCGTGGCCGCAGTCCGCGACCGCCTGCCAGAAGGTGTCCTCCTCGCAGATGCCCTCGTCCGCGAGGATCGCGCCGAGGAAGCGGAAGAAGCAGTCGAAGACATCGGTGAAGATCGACAGGAGCTTCATGTCCTCGGGTATGTCCGCCCGGACCCGCTCGACCGCGGGCGGCAGCACCGCGTCCGCGTCCATGATGACGATCTCCTCGGCGATGTCCTTGAAGATCGCCCGCTTCACCAGACCGCCCTCGATGACGAGGATGGTGTTCTCGCCGTGCGGCATGTACGCGAGGTCGTACTGGTAGAAGCAGTGCAGCAGCGGCACGAGGTAGGCGCGCAGGTAGTGGCGCAGCCACTCGGCCGGCGTCAGGCCCGACTCCGCGATCAGCGCGCCGACGAAGGACTTGCCCTCGGCGTCCACGTGCAGGAGCGAGGCCATCGTGGCGAGGCGCTCGTCGCCCTCGATCCGGTTGACGGGCGACTCGCGCCACAGCGCGGCCAGCATCTTGCGGTACGGGGAGTACCGGTCGGTGGCGCGCTCGTACTGGCGGTGGTGGTAGCCGATCGCCGCGCGCTCGCGGATGATCGAGAAGTCCACCGACTTCAGGGTCTCGTCGCCCTCGATCAGCTGGTGCAGCCAGTCGTTGATGGCCGGGGTGGCCTCCATGTACGCGGCCGACAGGCCTCGCATGAAGCCCATGTTCAGGACCGAGATGGCGGTCTTGACGTAGTGCTTGTGCGGCGCGCTCCGGTTGAAGAACGTGCGGATCGACTGCTGCGCGAGGTACTCGTCCGGGCCCTCGCCCAGCAGCACCAGGCGCTGGTTCGCGATCTCGGCCGCGAACGTGATCGAGGTCTTGTTCCACCACTGCCAGGGGTGCACGGGGAAGAGGTGGAAGTCGGCCAGGTCCAGGCCCAGCGCGGTCATCCGCCCGGCGAAGACGCCGATGGTCTCCTCGCCGAGCTCCTCGCGCATGAAGGAGTCGTGGTCCAGGCCGGCGCCCGCCGTGAAGGTGGAGACGTCCTTGCGGGCGGCGACCCACACCAGGTGGACGGGGCTGGCGGTCTCCGGGGCGTACGAGAGGTACTCGTGCACGCCGAAGCCGAGCCGGCCGTTGTTCGCGACGAAGCAGGGGTGGCCCTCGGTCATGCCCGTCTCGATGTCCTGGAAGGAGGACTTCGCGAGGACCTCGGAGGAGACCTGCGGCTTCGTGTACTTGTAGCCGGTGCCGGCCAGCGTGGAGGAGATCTCCTCCAGGTAGACGGGCAGCACCTCGGGGCTCAGGCCCAGGGCCTCGCGCAGCTCGATGTGGAAGTCGAGGGCGTCCAGTTCCAGCTCGGCGCCGTCCCGGTGACGGGTGATCGAGGCCTCGTCGACCGACCAGTGGTCGAGGGCGTGCAGGACGGCCTTGAAGCGGTACTCCACGGCTCCGTCGTCGCTGCGGACCGAGTACCAGGAGTCACCGAGGGACTCGGGGGCCAGCAGGCGCTCGTGGGAGAACTCGGCGAGCCCCTTGCGGACCAGGGCGCGGTTGGCGCGGGCCCACAGCTCGGGGGTCAGGTGCGCGACGGCGTCGGCGAGGCTCATATGGATACCCCCTGGGCGGCCGTGGCGGCCTCGAACTGCGCGCGGGTGCAGAAGCTCAGCAGGGCTTCCTTCTCCGGCTTGGTGACCTGACGCTCCGCCGTGAAGCCGACCGCCTCGTTGAGGGCGTGCACGGCGGTGTTGGCGACGTCCGGCTCGACGACGACGCGCTCGGTGGCCGGGTCGTCGAAGATCGCGGCCATCACCGTGGTGATGACGGCGCGGGTGAAGCCGTGCAGCGGGGTGTCGCTCGGGGCGACGAGGAAGTGCATGCCGACATCGCCGGGCCGGGCGTCGTAGAGGCCGACCAGCTCCAGCTGGGACGGGTCGTAGGTCTCCATGAGGAAGGCGGGGCGGCCCTCGTGCAGGCCGATGAAGGCCTGGTGGTGCTCGTGGGCGGCGATCCTCATGTACTCGCGCTCGACGTCCGGCAGGGAGGCGTCCTGCATCATCCAGAACGAGGCCTTCGGGTGGGTGACCCAGCCGTGGAGCAGCTCCGCGTCGGCGAAGGGGTCCAGGGGGCGCACGGCGAAGGAACCGAGTTCTTTGTCGGTGCGGGAGAAGAGGAGTTCGGTGGTGCTCATCAGAGGGTGCCTTCCGGGGCGGCGAACTGCTGGAACGCGATGGACTTCTCGACCTTGTAGTGCTCGCGGCCGAGGAGCTCACCGACGATGTACGCGTTCCGGTACGCCGCCATGCCCAGGTCGGGCGAGGTGAGGGAGTGGTTGTGGGTGGTGCCGTTCTGCAGGTAGACCCCGCGGCCCGTGGTGTCGATGCTGTAGTTGCGGGCGGCGTCGAGACGGCCGCGCCCGTCGAAGTTCAGGCGGTCGCGCACCGGGTTCAGGAACTCCGGGAAGGTGTACTTGTAGCCGGTGGCCAGCACCAGGCCCTCGGAGGTGAGGGAGAAGTCCCGCTCCTGCTCCTCCTGGCGCAGCCCCAGCGTGTACGTGCCCGTGGTGGTGTCGTACGCGGTGCTGTTCAGGGAGGTGTTGGTCAGCAGGCTGGTCGGGACCGCGCCCGGCATGCTGATCTTCTTCTGGTAGAGCAGGTCGAAGATGGCGTTGATCAGGTCGCCGTCGATGCCCTTGAAGAGGTTCTTCTGCTGGGTCTCCAGCCGGTACCGGGTGTCCTCGGGGAGCGCGTGGAAGTAGTCCACGTACTCGGGGGAGGTCATCTCCAGGGTCAGCTTCGTGTACTCCAGCGGGAAGAACCGCGGGGAGCGCGTCACCCAGTTGAGCTGGTAGCCGTGGACGTCGATCTCGGCGAGGAGGTCGTAGTAGATCTCGGCCGCGCTCTGGCCGGAGCCGATGAGGGTGATCGACTTCTTCTTCTGCAGTTCCGCCTTGTTCTGCATGTAGGCGGAGTTGTGCACGAAGTCGCCGCCGAGGCCCTCGCAGGACTCGGGGACGTGCGGCGGGGTGCCGGTGCCCAGGACCAGGCGGGGGGCCCGGTGGGTCTCGCCCTTGTCGGTGTGGACCTCGTACAGGCCGGTCTGCTCGTCGTAGGTGACCTCGGTGACGGAGGTGGACCAGCGGACGTTGTCGAGGCGGTCGGCGGCCCAGCGGCAGTAGTCGTTGTACTCGGCCCGCAGCGGGTAGAAGTTCTCCCGGATGTAGAAGGAGTACAGCCGGTCCTTGTCCTTCAGGTAGTTCAGGAAGGAGAAGGGCGAGGTCGGGTCGGCGAGCGTGACCAGGTCCGACATGAAGGGCGTCTGCAGGTGGGCGCCGTCCAGGAACATGCCGGCGTGCCACTCGAAGTGCGGCTTCGACTCGATGAACAGACCGTCGATCTCGTCGAGCGGGGCGGTCAGGCAGGCGAGTCCGAGGTTGAACGGACCGACGCCGATGCCGATGAAGTCGTGGGTCTCAGCGGTGGAGGGCAAGGGATTCTCCCAGGAACTGCTCGGCATGTGCGGCGAGAAGGTCGAGGACGGCAGTGATGTCGGCCGTCGTGGTCTGCGGGTTGAGGAGGGTGAACTTCAGGTACTGCTTCCCGTCCACCTTGGTGCCGGCCACGACGGCCTCGCCGGAGGCGAACAGGGCCTTGCGGGCGTGCAGGTTGGCCTCGTCGACGAGGTCGGCGCGGATGTCGCCGCCCTCGGGGACGTAGCGGAAGACGAGGGTGGAGATCTGCGGCTTGACGACGACCTCGAAGCGCGGGTCGGCGTCGATGATGTCCCAGCCGGCCGCGGCCAGGTCGATGACCTCGTCGAAGAGCGAGCCGATGCCGTCGGCGCCCATGACGCGCAGGGTCACCCAGAGCTTGAGCGCGTCGAACCGGCGCGTGGTCTGGATGGACTTGTCGACCTGGTTGGGGATGCGCTCCTCGGCCATGCGGCGCGGGTTGAGGTAGTCCGCGTGGTACGTGGCGTGCTTGAGGGTGTCGCGGTCGCGGACCAGCATGGCGCTGGAGCTGACCGGCTGGAAGAACGACTTGTGGTAGTCGACGGTGACCGAGTCGGCGCGCTCGATGCCGTCGAGGAGGTGCCGGCGGGTCGGGGAGGCCAGCAGCCCGCAGCCGTAGGCGGCGTCCACGTGCATCCACGCGGAGTGCTCGTCGGCCAGGCGGGCGATCTCGGGGAGCGGGTCGATGGACCCGAAGTCGGTGGTGCCGGCGGTGGCGACGACGGCCATCGGGAAGAGGCCCTCGGAGGCGCATTCCTCCAGCTCCAGGGCGAGCACCGCGGTGTCCATCCGGCGGTTGCGGTCGACCGGGACGCTGATGACGGCCTCGTAGCCCAGTCCGAGCATCGCGGCCGACTTCTGCACGCTGAAGTGGCTGGCCTCGGAGGTGAAGATGCGCAGCTTCGGCAGGAGTTCGGCCTTGGTGAGCTCGCGTCCCTCGTCGAGTGCCTTCTTCATGACGAGGCGGCAGGCCTCGTCACGGGCGAGGAGCAGCGCGTGGAAGTTGGACTGGCTGCCGCCGGAGGTGAAGATGCCGTCCGCGGCCGGGCCGAGTCCGATGCGCTCGGTGGTCCAGTCGATGAGGCGGCGCTCGATGAGCGTGCCGCCGATGGACTGGTCCCAGGTGTCGAGCGAGGAGTTGACGGCCGAGAGGATCGCCTCGCCGAGCACGGCGGGGATGACGACCGGGCAGTTGAGGTGGCCGAGGTAGCGCGGGTGGTGGAAGTACACCGCGTCGCGCAGGTAGACGTCCTCCAGCTCGTCCAGGACGGCGGCCGCGTCGGCGAGCGGCTTGTCCAGGTCGATCCCGTTGATGACCGGGGCGAGTTCGTCGACGGATATACCGGTGTGGGGTCGCTCCGTCGTCGCGAGTTTGGCGGCGACGCGCTCGACGCCCTCGGTGACGGAGCGCCGGTAGAGGTCCGCGGTCGTCTCGTTCAGCAGATGCGAGCGCATCAACTTTCCTCCGGGCAGGGGGTGGAGAAGGGGTGTGTGTGGCGTGCGTTGATTAGGTTAGCCTAACCTTAGTCTTTCGCCAAATGCGGACAGGCCCTGGCTGAAAAGCCAGGGCCTGCGACAAATGCTCTATGGGGTAAGGGAACTGACTACAACTCGGACGTGGGGTCCTCGCTGGGAGCCTTGCCCGCGTACGCCTCGGCGAGGAGCTGTTCCTCGCTCGCGCCGAGCCGCCAGTAGCCGGTGAAACGCACGGCGCGACGGTCGACGGATCGTTCCTGCACGAAGTGCCGGCGCACCGCGCGAATCGTGCCCGCCTCGCCCGCCAGCCAGACGTACGGGGCTTCGGCCGCGCCCGGGTCGGCCGAGCGCAGCGCGCTCAGCACCTGCTCCGTCCGCTCCCGGCCGTGGCTCTCACGCACGATCCAGGTGATGTCCGCGTCGGCGGGCGCCCGGAGGTCGAGCCGGTCCTCCTCGTGCGGGACCTCGAACCAGGCCCGGACCCGGGTCTCGGCGGGCAGCCGGTCCAGGATCGCGGCCGCGGCCGGCAGCGCGGTCTCGTCCGCGTACATCCAGATCGCGTCGGTGTCGGCCGACGGCTGGAAGCGCACGGACTTGTTCTCCGCGACGGCCGGTCCGATCGCCAGGATCCGACGGCCGGTCACCGCCCGCCCCGCCCAACGGGACGCGGGGCTCGTGTCCCCGTGGAGGACGAAGTCGATGTCGACCTCGTCAGCGCCCTCGGGCGTACGGCGCTGCTCGCGCACCGTGTAGGAGCGCATCACCGGCCGCTCCTCGTCCGACATCCCGCGCCAGGCGGCGAACCAGGTGTCCTCGTCCGTGGACGGGAGCACCGTGTGCTCCTGGTCCGCGGCGGGCAGGAACAGCGACAGGCTCTGGTCGAAGCCGCCCGAGCGGAAGCCCGCGAGGGACTCCCCGCCGAACGTGACCCGCAGGAACGAGCGGCCCAGACGGCGCGTGCGGAGCACTTCGAGCTCGAAGAACCGGAAGTGTGCGACGACCGGGGCGTCGGATGCGGTGGCGGTCATGCGGAGAGGTCCCCCCTGGGAGTCGGCCGGAGTGAAAGGCGGGTCAGCCGAGCTTCTTGGCGTTCTGGATGGACTTCGCGAGGTCTTCCAGGATCTTCGCGCACTGGTCGTACGAGAAGATCGGCTCGGTCACGCGGGAGACGACCTGGCCGGCCTTGACGGCGGGCAGCTCGTTCCAGGTGGGCTTGGCCTTCAGCTGCTCCGGCTGCAGGGCGCTGGTGCGGTTGTCGAGGAAGATGACGTCGGCCTTGTACTTGCCGGCGTTCTCCCAGCTGAGGGCCTCGAAGAAGCCGGCCTCGTCCAGCTTGTCGGGGGTGATGAACTCGACGCCGAGCTGCTTGAAGTACTTCAGGTCGGCCGCGGTGTCCGGGGTGGACGCGTAGAACATGGCGTCCGCGCCGGAGCCCACGAGCACCTTGACGCCCGGGTTGGCCTTGGTGGCCTCGCGCAGCTTCGCGGTGGCGGCCTCGAAGCGGGCCTTGGAGTCCACGGTCTTCTTGGAGTTCAGGTCCGCGCCGAGGGACTTGGCCAGGTCCGCGGTGCGCTCCAGCGCCTTGTCGAGGGTGACGTCGCCGCCCACCTTGATCGCGGCGTGCGGGGCGATCGAGAGGATCTTGTCCTTCGAGGCCTCCGGCACGTACCAGTAGGTGCCGTCCCAGCTGTTGGTGACCAGCAGGTCGGGCTGGAGGGCCGCGTACTTCTCGACGTTGAACTGGTCGTAGACGTTGCCGAGGATCTCGACCTTGGAGATGTCCATCGAACCGGCCTGGACGTCGGCCTTGCCGTCGGCGGTCTTGGTCGGACCGAACACGCCCTTGACCGGGATGCCGTAGTCGTAGAGCGCGGCGGCGGTGCCGGTGAAGGCGACGATGTTCTTCGGCTGGGACTTGACGGTCACGTCCTTGCCGAGGTCGTCCTTGAAGGTCCAGGAGCCGGAGGTCGCGGCGCCGTTGTCCTTGCCGCCGTCACCCTTCGCCGAGTCGGTGCCACCGCACGCGGCGAGGACGGCGACGAGACCGAGGGCGCCACCGGCCGCGACGAAGCCGCGACGGGTGAAGGAGGAGGTTCGGGACTTGGGCATGTCGATGTCCGCTTTCGTGCGTGCAGGGATGGCCGCTGGGCCGTTCAGCGAGAAGGTTAGCCTAACCTAAGGACATGTCCAGCGGTGGGGGAAGATCCGATCGTGAGGTGGATCACTCCCCGGGGACCCGGGGCGACCGGCGGGAATCCGCATCGTCCCCGGTGAGTAACCGAGTTGAGGCGATCCCCGACCAGGACCGCAACCCTGCCCGGCTGGCCGTCGGCCCCGAACGTCGGCATGAATACTGGGCGCATGCGAAGGCAATGGTGGATAAGCGCGGGAGTGAACCTGCTGATGGGAGTGCCGGCAGTCGTGCCGGTCTTTCTCGTGTGGTACATCGCCGTCAACGGGCCGCTCGCCGAGCTCGGCTGGACCGTTCGGGAACCCACGGAGAACGACGGCATGATGCTCTGGCTGGTGATCGCGGTGCCGATCGTGGCCGCGTTCGTGCTGCTCTGGTGGCTCGCCAACGCCTTCGCACGGCGATGGAACACGGCGGCGGCCCGGGTCTACTGGCCGGTGTGCGCCGCGGTGACCCTGGTGCCCACGTCCGCGCTCATGATCTTTCTCTGACCGGGCCCCGGAAGCCCCCCCCGGGACATGCGGAAGTCCGGCGCGGGCACGGGGCCCACGCCGGACGTCGTCATCGGGTTCCTCAGCTGGTGAAACTCAGCCGGCGAAGCCCAGTTCGCGGGCGATCAGCATGCGCTGGACCTCGCTCGTGCCCTCGCCGATCTCCAGGATCTTGGAGTCCCGCCACATGCGGGCCACCGGGTACTCGTTCATGAAGCCGTAGCCGCCGTGGATCTGGGTGGCCTCGCGGGCGTTGTCGACGGCGACCGTCGAGGAGTACAGCTTCGCGATCGCCGCCTCCTTCTTGAACGGCTCCCCGGCCACCAGGCGGGAGGCCGCGTCGCGCCAGCCGATGCGGGCCATGTGGGCGCGCATCTCCATGTCGGCCAGCTTGAACTGGATGGCCTGGTTGTCGCCGATCGCCTTGCCGAAGGCGTGCCGCTCCTTGGCGTACTTCACCGACTCGTCCACGCAGCCCTGCGCGAGACCGGTCGCGAGCGCGGAGATGGCGATCCGGCCCTCGTCGAGGATCCGCAGGAACTGCGCGTAGCCGCGGCCCTCCTGGCCCACCAGGTTGGCCAGGGGGACCCGTACGCCGTCGAAGGACAGCTCACGGGTGTCCGAGGAGTTCCAGCCGACCTTGGAGTACGGGGCGGCCACCGTGAAGCCCGGGGTACCGGACGGGACGATGATCGAGGAGATCTCCGGGCGGCCGTCCGCCTTGCGGCCCGTCACGGCCGTGACGGTGACCAGACCGGTGATGTCCGTACCCGAGTTGGTGATGAAGCACTTCGAGCCGTTGATGACCCACTCGTCGCCGTCCTTGACGGCGGTGGTGCGGGTACCGCCCGCGTCGGAGCCCGCACCGGGCTCCGTCAGGCCGAAGGCGCCGAGGATCTCACCGGAGCACATCTTCGGCAGCCACTCGCTCTTCTGCTCCTCGGAACCGAAGAGGTAGATCGGCATGGCGCCGAGGGAGACCCCGGCCTCCAGGGTGATGGCGACCGAGGAGTCGACGCGGGCCAGCTCCTCCAGGGCGATGCCGAGGGCGAGGTAGTCCCCGCCCATGCCGCCGTACTCCTCCGGGAAGGGCAGGCCGAACAGGCCCATGCGGCCCATCTCGGCGACGATCTCGTACGGGAACTCGTGCCGCTCGTACAGGTCGCCGATCTTCGGGGCGACGACGTCGTGCGCGAACGCCTCCACGGTGCGGCGGAGTTCCTCGTGCTCAGGGGTGAGCCGGTGGTCGAGGGACATGGTGTGACTACTCCTTGTGGGAGAGGGCGCGGACGGTACGGGAGGGGCTGGGGCGTCCCAGCTGTTCGGCCATCCACACGCTCGTGGCGGTGAGGGCGGCCAGGTCGACCCCGGTTTCGATGCCGAGGCCGTCGAGCATCCACACCAGGTCCTCGGTCGCGAGGTTGCCGGTGGCGCTCTTCGCGTACGGGCATCCGCCGAGGCCGCCCGCCGAGGCGTCGACGGTGCTCACGCCGTGCTGGAGCGCGGCGAGGGTGTTGGACAGGGCCTGGCCGTAGGTGTCGTGGAAGTGCACGCCGATCCGGTCGGTCGTGACACCGGCCTCGTTCAGCGCGACGAGCAGGGCTTGGACATGTCCCGGGGTGGCCACACCGATCGTGTCGCCGAGGCTCAGCTCGTCACAGCCGAGGTCCAGCAGGGCCTTGGCGACGGAGACGACTTGGTGGACCGGGACCGGGCCCTCCCAGGGGTCGCCGAAGCACATCGAGAGATAGCCCCGGACGTGCGCCCGCCCCTCCTTGGCCCGGGCCACGACGGGCTCGAACATGGCGAGGGACTCGGCGACGGTGCGGTTGAGGTTGCGGGACGCGAAGGTCTCGGTGGCCGAACCGAACACGGCGATGCGCGTGGCCCCGAGGGCGAGCGCACGGTCGAGGCCGCGCTCGTTGGGGACGAGGACCGGCAGGTCCGCGGCGACGTCGGCGAGCTGCGGGAACAGCTCCTCCGCGTCGGCCAGCTGGGGCACCCACTTGGGGTGTACGAAGCTGGTGGCCTCGATGGTCGTCAGCCCGGCGGCGGCGAGGCGGTGGATGAACTCCGCCTTGACGGCCGTGGGGACGGCGCCCTTCTCGTTCTGCAGCCCGTCGCGGGCGCCGACCTCGTGGATCCGGACCCGGGCCGGCAGGCCCGGGGCCGGGACGTTCATGGGCAGCCTGTTCACGCGGCGTCCTCCGGCTCTTCGTCGGCGGTGACGACGGCCAGGACCTGGTCCATGGCGACCGTGCTGCCGGGGGTCACGTCCAGCTCGGTGACGGTGCCGGCGTGCGGGGCGGAGATGACGTGCTCCATCTTCATGGCCTCGACGACGAGCAGGCTCTGCCCGGCCGCGACCTTGTCGCCGACGGCCACCTTGACCACGGTGACGGTGCCGGGCATCGGGGCGGCGAGGGTGTCGGCGCCGCTGCGACCGCCACCGCCGAGGTTCGCGGCGACCGGGTCGTACGCCTGCACGTGCCAGCTGTCGGCGTCGCGGCCGAGCCAGGTCCCCTCCGGGGAGGTGGCGTGGCTGAAGCGGTGGGTGACGCCGTCGAGTTCGATGGTGACGGTGTCCGGGGTGCGGGTGAGGACGCGGGCTCGCGCCGGTGCGCCGGGGCTCTGCCCCGGACCCCGCGCCTCAATCGCCGGCGAGGCTGAACCTGCCCCGCTGAGCCGCGTCTCGATGGTCACCGGGTCCTGGCCGGGCAGGCGGAAGTGGTGCACCGTCCAGGCGGGGGTGCCGCCCAGGCGCCAGCCGTCGGGGGCGTCGAAGGGGTCGACCCACCGATTCAGCCCGTCCGGCGTTTGAGGACCGGGGTCCGGGGCGGAGCCCCAGTTTCGGGAAGGGGCGGGGTGGGGGAGAGACAGCAGCGCAGCCGCCGCGTACACCTCCGGCGGTACGCCGTCAGGGAGGAGACCGGAAAGGTCCCGCTCGACCAGGCCCGTGTCCAGGTCGCCGGACACCACGTCGGGGTGGGCCAGCAGCCTCCGCAGGAAGCCCGCGTTCGTCTGGACGCCCAGGATCACGGTGTCGGCCAGGGCCGCCCGCAGCATGCGCAGCGCCGTGGGGCGGTCCGGGCCGTGGACGATGACCTTCGACAGCATCGGGTCGTAGGTGGAGCCCACCGGGACACCCGCCGTCAGGCCGGAGTCCGTACGTACCGCACCGCCCGAGGGCTCCGACAGGGCCAGCACCGTGCCGCCGGACGGCAGGAACCCGCGCGCCGGGTCCTCCGCGCAGACGCGGGCCTCGATGGCGTGCCCGGTCAGCGTCACCGCGGACTGGTCGAAGCCCAGCCGCGCGCCCGCCGCCACCCGGATCTGCTGCTCCACCAGGTCCAGCCCGGTGATCAGCTCCGTCACCGGGTGCTCGACCTGGAGGCGGGTGTTCATCTCCATGAAGTAGTAGGAGGAGGGGTCGCCGCCCGGGACGATGAACTCCACCGTGCCCGCGCCGACATACCCGCAGGAGCGGGCCGCGTCGACCGCCGCCGCGCCCATCGCCGCCCGGATCTTCTCGTCGAGCAGGACCGACGGGGCCTCCTCGATCACCTTCTGGTGCCGGCGCTGCAGCGAGCACTCGCGCTCGCCCAGGTGCACCACGTTCCCGTGGGCGTCCGCCAGCACCTGGATCTCGATGTGCCGCGGCCGGTCCACCCACCGCTCGACCAGCAGGGTGTCGTCGCCGAAGGAGGACCGCGCCTCACGGCGGGCCGCCGCGATCTCCTCGGCCAGCACCGCCTCGTCACGCACCAGCCGCATGCCCTTGCCGCCGCCGCCCGCCGAGGGCTTGAGCAGCACCGGCATACCGATCTCCATCGAGGCGGAGACCAGTTCGGCGTCGGTCAGGCCGCTGCCCGAGGAGCCCGGTACGACGGGCACGCCCGCCGCCTTCACGGTCTCCTTGGCGCGGATCTTGTCGCCCATCAGGTTGATGGCGCTCGCCGGCGGCCCGATGAAGGCGAGGCCGGCGTCGGTGCAGGCCTGCGCGAAGGCCGCGTTCTCGGCGAGGAAGCCGTAGCCGGGGTGGACGGCCTCGGCGCCGGTACGCCGGGCGGCATCCAGCAGCCGCTCCACCGACAGATAGCTCTCGGCGGCCGCGGCCGGGCCGATACGGACGGCCGTGTCGGCCTCCCGGACATGGCGGGCGTCCGCGTCGGCGTCGCTGAAGACGGCCACGGAGCGGATGCCGAGCTCGCGCAGGGTACGGATGACCCGGACCGCGATCTCGCCGCGGTTCGCGACCAGAACAGTGCTGAACATCAGTGAGGTCCTCACGTCACATCACGTCACATACGGAAGATGCCGAAGCCCGAGTCGCCCAGCGGGGCGTTCGCGCACGCGGTCAGGGCCAGTCCCAGCACCTGCCGGGTTTCCATCGGGTCGATGACCCCGTCGTCCCACAGCCGCGCGGTGGCGTAGTAGGCGTTGCCCTGCTCCTCGTACTGCGCGCGGACCGGGGCCTTGAAGGCCTCCTCGTCCTCGGCGGGCCACTCCTGACCCGCGCCCTCGATCTGGTCGCGCTTGACCGTGGCGAGCACCGAGGCCGCTTGCTCCCCGCCCATCACGGAGATCTTGGCGTTGGGCCACATCCACAGGAAGCGGGGCGAGTACGCCCGACCGCACATCGAGTAGTTGCCGGCGCCGTACGAGCCGCCGACGACCACCGTCAGCTTCGGCACCCGGGTGCAGGCCACCGCCGTCACCATCTTGGCGCCGTGCTTGGCGATGCCGCCGGCCTCGTAGTCCTTGCCGACCATGAAGCCGGAGATGTTCTGGAGGAAGAGGAGCGGGATGCCGCGCTGGTCGCACAGCTCGATGAAGTGCGCACCCTTCTGCGCGGACTCGGCGAACAGGATGCCGTTGTTCGCGATGATCCCGACCGGGTGTCCGTGGATCCGGGCGAAGCCGGTGACCAGCGTCTGGCCGAACTCGGACTTGAACTCCTGGAAGCGGGAGCCGTCCACGATCCGCGCGATGATCTCGCGGGCGTCGTAGGGGGTGCGCGAGTCGACGGGGACCGCGCCGTACAGCCCGTACGGGTCCACCTTGGGCTCTTCCGGCGCCTCGACCGACCAAGGCAGGGCCCCGCGCTCGGGCAGGGTCGCCACGATGTTCCGTACGATCCGCAGCGCGTGCGCGTCGTCCTCCGCGAGGTGGTCGGTCACGCCGGAGATCCGGGAGTGGACCTCGCCGCCGCCGAGCTCCTCGGCCGTGACCACCTCACCGGTGGCGGCCTTCACCAGCGGCGGGCCGCCGAGGAAGATCGTGCCCTGGTTGCGGACGATGACGGCCTCGTCGCTCATGGCCGGCACGTACGCCCCGCCCGCGGTGCAGGAGCCGAGGACGGCGGCGATCTGCGGGATGCCGGCCCCCGACATGCGGGCCTGGTTGTAGAAGATGCGGCCGAAGTGCTCCCGGTCGGGGAAGACCTCGTCCTGCATGGGGAGGAAGGCGCCGCCCGAGTCGACCAGGTAGAGGCAGGGGAGACGGTTCTCCAGCGCCACCTCCTGGGCGCGCAGGTGCTTCTTGACGGTCATCGGGTAGTACGTGCCGCCCTTGACGGTGGCGTCGTTCGCGACGATCACGCACTCGCGGCCGCTGACGCGGCCGATGCCCGCGATGACCCCGGCGGCCGGGGCCGCGCCCCCGTACATGCCCTCGGCGGCCAGCGGGGCCAGCTCCAGGAAGGGGGATCCGGGGTCGAGGAGGGTGTCCACGCGCTCGCGCGGGAGGAGCTTCCCGCGGGCGGTGTGGCGGGCGCGGGCCTTCTCGCCGCCGCCGAGCCGGGCCGCGTCGAGCCGGGCGCGCAGGCCCTCGGTCAGCTCGCGGTGGGCGGCCTCGTTGGTCCGCCAGGCCTCGGACGCCGGGTCCGCGGCGCTCGTCAGCACTGGTGCCTGCTGCATCGGTCGAGCTCCCTTGCTCGTTCCACGCGGTTAATGAGCGTTAACGCTTGTGGGACTCAGGTTAACGACCGCTAACGGCCCTGTCTAGAATGGTTTCCCATGAGCACCAGAGCGGCCGCCCCGACCCGACGCGAGCAGATCCTCAGTGAGGCCGCTCGTCTCTTCGCCGCGCGCGGCTTCCACGGCGTGGGCGTCGACGAGATAGGGGCCGCGGTGGGCATCAGCGGCCCCGGCCTGTACCGGCACTTCGCGGGCAAGGACGCCATGCTCGCCGAACTGCTCGTCGGCATCAGCGAGCGGCTGCTGACCGGCGGCCGGCACCGCGTGGCGGAGGCGGCGGCGGCGGGCGACCCGGCCCGGGTGCTGTCCTCCCTCATCGACGGCCACATCGACTTCGCGCTCGACGACCGGGCGCTGATCACCCTCCACGACCGGGAGCTCGACCGGCTCCGGGACGCCGACCGCAAGCTCGTACGGCAGCTGCAGCGCCAGTACGTGGAGCTGTGGGTGGAGGTCGTACGGGAACTGCACCCGGAGGTCGGCGAGGCGGAGGTACGGGTCGCCGTGCACGCCGTCTTCGGCCTGCTCAACTCCACCCCGCACCTGGCGGCCCTGGGTCGCGAGGCGGTGGAATCGCTGCTCCGGCGCCTCGCGCACGGGGCGTTCGGGGCGCTGTCGGCATGACCCGGGGCGTCCGCCGACCGGAATGGACGCGCCGCCTCCGGCCCGGCGGCGGCAGAATGGCCCGTATGCCGAAGCCGATAGAGACGTCCGTACCCACCCGCGCCGAACTCGTCGACCACCTGGTCCGCACCCGGATCGCGGGGCAGGTCGCCACGCCGCGCGACAACAACCTCAGCCACTACCGCAAGCTCGCCAACGGCGACCGGCACTACTGGCTGGGCCTGGAACTGGGCGACCGCTGGACGGACGAGCAGGACGTGCTCGCGGTGATGGCGGAGCGGTGCGGAGTGGTGGACGACCCGACGTTCCGCTTCGGCCAGGACACCATCGACCCCGAGCTGACCGTGGCGGGCCTGGACCGCTTGGCGGCGCGGCTGCGCAAGGCGGCGGCGGACCGGCAGAGCGTGCTCTTCGCCACCGGCCACCCGGGTGGCCTGCTGGACGTCCACCGGGCGACGGCGGCGGCCCTGCGGGCGGCGGGCTGCGAGATCGTCGTCATCCCGCGGGGCCTGACGGCCGACGAGGGCTCGGTGTGGCAGTTCGCGGACGTCGCGGTGCTGGAGCGGGGCGCGACGCTATGGCACACCCACTCGCCGGAGCCGATGACGGCGATCCTGGACGGCCTCGCGGCGGAGGACCGCCCGCTGCCGGACCTGGTCGTGGCGGACCACGGCTGGGCGGGCTGCGCGGCCCAGCGTGGCCTGGACGCGGTGGGCTACGCGGACTGCAACGACCCGGCCCTGTTCATCGGCGAGGCGGAGGGCACCGTCCAGGTGACGATCCCCTTGGACGACCACGTCCGCGACCCCCGCCACTACGACCCGATGGTGGCGTACATCCTGGACGCGGCGGGGCTGCTGGGGCAGTAGCCGCGGCCGAGGGGGTGAGGTCCCGTGGGGGCCTCGCCCCCTCTTCCGTTTCCCCGGCCCGTGGCACCGGTTGTCGGTGGACGTCGTTACGGTCGGCCCATGGCGAAGTCCTCGAAGGTGCGCAACCCGCTGTCCGTTCTGGACGAGGATCCCCAAGGGGTCTCGCTCGGGCTGGAGTTGCCGCCCGGTGCGCTCATCGACCGGCCCGGTCGGCGGGGGTGGTGGAAGGAGCCCGAGCCGTTGTTGTGGGTGTCCGACGAGCCCGTCGGGGTCGGGGCGCTCGCCGCGTATCGGAGTTCCGCGCTCGCGGCCGCCGGGCTGCAGGCCGTGCTGCTCCAGGGGCGGCCGGGGCTCGAACGGTGGTGGCAGGACCGGGAGTTCGTGCCGCAGCGGATGTCCGACCCCGACGACCATCATGTCGAGCCGGTGCTGCGCGAGTTCTGGAGCAGGGTGGTGCCCGACCCCGAGGAGGGGGAGGACGGGGAGGGGCTCATCGCTCCCTTCGGTCGGGCGTGGCCCGGGCTCGCGGCGCGGGGGCCGGACGGCACCGATCCGGAGGGCGCGGCCTGTGCGCTCGCGGACGAGCTGATCGAGAGCGGGTTCCTGTCGAGCCCGCGGCTCGCGCTGGTCCCCGCGGGTCGGGGGGCCGACGTACCGACCGCCGTGGGCTGGGGCGGGCCGACCAACTTCGAGAACGACACCGCCCTGATCAGCGCGGTGCTCCGCTCCTGGGAGGACCGCTTCGGCGCTCGCGTCGTCGCCCTCGGCTTCGACGAGCTCCACGTGTCCGTGGCGGCCCCGCCGCGTACGACCGCCCACGCGCTCCCCGTCGCCGCGGAGCACTTCGCCTTCTCGCCCGACAACATCCGGCAGGGCTCCGGCAGCATCCGCGCCTACGCGGAGGAGGCGGTCACCGGTAGCAAGCACTGGGGGTTCTGGTGGGACTGAGCGGCCGGGCGGAGGTCACGCACGCGGGACGCGTACGACACCCTCCTGGATGACGGTCACGGCCAGCCGGCCGTCCTGCGTCCAGATGCGGGCCTGGCCGAGGCCCCGGCCCGCGGCCGCCGAGGGCGACTCCTGGTCGTACAGCAGCCACTCGTCCGCGCGGAACGGCCGGTGGAACCACATCGCGTGGTCCAGCGAGGCGCCGACCACGTCGCCCACCGCCCAGCCGCCCCGGCCGTGCGCGAGCAGCACCGAGTCCAGCAGGGTCATGTCGGAGACGTAGGTCGCCAGGCAGGTGTGCAGCAGCGGATCCGCGCTGTCGAGCTTGCCGGCCGTGCGGAACCACACCTGCGAGCGCGGCTCCACGGGCTCGCCGACGCTGCCCCACGGCGGGGTCGTGGCGTAGCGCAGGTCCACCGCCTCCCGCGTCTCGATCAGCCGCTCCACCGTGCCGGGGTCGCGGAAGATCTCCCGGTACGCGGGCAGCGACTCGGCCGCGGTGGGCAGGGACTCCGGGTCCGGGGCGGACGGCATGGCGACCTGGTGGTCGAGGCCGTCCTCGTACGTCTGGAACGACGCGGAGAGGTGGAAGATCGGCTGGCCGTGCTGGACGGCGACGACCCGGCGCGTGGTGAAGGAGCGCCCGTCGCGGATCCGGTCCACCGAGTAGACGATGGGCGCGGAGGTGTCTCCGGTGCGCAGGAAGTAGGAGTGCAGCGAGTGCGCGATGCGGTCCGCGGGGACGGTCCGGCCGGCCGCGACCAGGGCCTGGGCCGCGACCTGGCCGCCGAAGACACGCGGTACCAGCGAAGGCCGGCTGGTACCGCGGAAGATGTTCTCCTCGATCTGCTCCAGGTCGAGCAGATCGAGGAGCGTCGTCAGTGCCTCGTTCATGGGGGAAGGGTAAGTGCCCGAATTCCTTACAGGCCCATGGACTTGGCGATGATGGACTTCATGATCTCGCTGGTGCCGCCGTAGATGCGGTTGACGCGGTTGTCGGCGTACAGGCGGGCGATCGGGTACTCGTTCATGTAGCCGTAGCCGCCGTGCAGCTGGAGGCAGCGGTCGATCACACGGTGCGCGACCTCGGTGCAGAACAGCTTCGCGGAGGCGGCCTCGGCGGGGGTCAACTCGCCGGCGTCCAGGGCCTCCAGGGCGCGGTCCGCGACGGCCTGGGCGGCGTCGACCTCGGCCTGGCAGGCGGCCAGCTCGAACTTGGTGTTCTGGAAGTGGGCGACCGGCTTGCCGAAGACGGTGCGGTCGGTGACGTACTGCTGGGCGAACCGGACGGCCGCGGCGGCCTGGGCGTACGCGCCGAAGGCGATGCCCCAGCGCTCGGAGGCCAGGTTGTGGCCGAGGTAGTAGAAGCCCTTGCCCTCCTCGCCCATCAGGTCCTCGACCGGGACCTTGACGTCGACGAACGCCAGCTCGGCGGTGTCGGAGGTGCGCAGGCCCAGCTTGTCCAGCTTGCGGCCGATCGAGTAGCCCTCGGACTTGGTGTCCACGGCGAAGAGGGAGATGCCGAAGCGGCGGTCGTCCTCGCGCGGGGCGGAGGTGCGGGCGCAGACGATCACGCGGTCGGCGTGGACGCCACCGGTGATGAAGGTCTTGGAGCCGTTGAGGACGTAGTGCGTGCCGTCCTCGGAGAGCTTGGCGGTGGTCTTCATGCCCGCGACGTCGGAGCCGGTGCCCGGCTCGGTCATCGCCAGGGCCCACATCTCCTCGCCGGAGACGAACTTCGGCAGGTAGCGCTTCTTCTGCTCATCGTCGGCCAGCATCTTGATGTAGGGGAGGGCGAGCAGCACGTGCACGCCGGAGCCGCCGAAGTTGACGCCCGCGCGGGAGGTCTCTTCGTAGAGGACGGCCTCGAACTTGTGGGTGTCCAGACCCGCGCCGCCGAACTCCTCCGGCACGTTGATGCCGAAGACGCCCAGCTCGCCGAGCTTGTAGTAGAAGTCGCGCGGCGCCTGACCGGCTGCGAACCACTCGTCGTAGACCGGGACGACCTCGGCCTCGACGAAGGCGCGGATGGTCTCGCGGAATGCCTCGTGGTCCTCGTTGAAAACGGTACGGCGCACAGCCGGCTCCCTTCGGTCGCGGCGGTCCGCCGCCATGCCTAAGCGCTTGCTCAGCCTAAGTTACCGGCCAGTCGAAGTGGCTGTCCAGAGTGCAGACGCCATGGAGAGGGTGGGGTGGCTCACCCCGGCCCGCACGGGGGTGGCGCCTTTCGGGGTCTCGCGGGCGGCCCCGGGGTGACCGCGGCGGAGGGGATTCGTCCGCGCCGCGGTGGCTTGAATGTGCTCAAGAATGCCTTGTTCGTGGGCTCACGTACCGATTCGCCCTCCCCTAATCTGCCCGGCATGCCACTCTTCCGGAGAGCGAAAAAGGCAGGCACGGGCACGGGCGGGGGACAGGGCGGGGGACAGGGCGCGGGGCCGGAGCCCTCGCCGGTGCCACCGTGGTGCGCCTGGTTCAGCCCCGCCGACTGGCACGCCTTCGAAGCCCTCCTCAATGATGTGTTCCTGGACGGGAACACGAGCGGGCCGCCCATGCGCTTCGGGGAGCAGCGCCACCTCTCGCTCGCCGCCGAGGGCGAGACCGGCGCACCGCTGGACCTCGCGGAGATAGCCGAGCTGGTCCGCGCGCTGCCGCGCGGCAACTGGCGGTCGGCCACCGTCTCCTTCCTGAACCAGAAGCAGCGGCTCTCCGAGCGCCGCCGCGAACTGGAACGTGCCGGCTTCGCCGAGGTCCGCAACCTGCTCATGCCGAGGCTGGTGACCGTCGACTCGGTCACCGACCGGCACGCGCTGGCGGTCGCCGTCACCGAGGAGCTCGCGGCCGTCGTGGTCATCCAGGTGGGCGGCTCCCTCTCCGCGCCCGTCCCGCCCGAACAGTTCGACTCCTGGCACATGGACAGCTCCGCGGTCTGGGCCGCGGCCATGGCCAACCTCGACGCCGCGCCGGTCTCGCTGCAGTACAACGACGACGAGAACCCGCTGGTGAACGTCGAGGCCGACGGCGGATGGACCTCCACCCACCTCCTGCACGCGGCCGACCTGATCGACCGCCCGGCGCCGCTCGGCATCCTCGCGATGGTCCCGTACCACGGGCACCTGATGCTGTGGGCCGTGGAAGGGCCGGAACTGCACACCTGCGTCATCGCCTACGGGCCGCTCGTACGGAAGATGTGGGAGGACGCCCCGCAGGAGTACCGCCTGAGCTCGCGGCTGCTGTGGATCGGCGAGGGCGGGATCGAGACGATCCAGGTCCATCCCTCGCCGCCCGGCAGCGAGGAGCCGGGCGTGATCACCGGCTCCGCCCGCTTCCTGGAGATGCTCGCCTCCTTCCGCCCGCCGGACGACTACCCGGGCTGAGTCGGGCCGCGCCGATCCGGGTCGCGGTCGGTGGTCCGCAGCGCGAACCACAGCTCCATCCGCACGTCCGGGTCGTCCAGGTCCCGGTACAGCAGCTCGGCGGCGCGGCCGACCCGCTGGCGGACGGTGTTGCGGTGGACACCCAGGGCCGCGGCCGTGCGGTCCCAGTTGCCGTGGTGGGCCAGCCAGCCGCGCAGGGTCTCCCGCAGGACGGCGGAGAGCGGCCCCAGCAGGGCCTCGGCGTGGGCACGGGCCTCGGCCTCCCCGACCAGGCCCGCGAAGCCGGGGTCGGTGTGGTGGGCCAGCGGGGTGCGGGCCGCCTCCGCCCGCCGCACGGCCCGCTCGGCCTGGGCGTCGGCCGTCGCCAGCCCGGAGGGCGCGGCCGGGGCGCTCACCCCGAGCCGCCAGCCGGGCTGCGCGGCGGGCTCCCGGTCCGTGAGCAGCCGTACGCCGCCCTCGTACGGGTCCAGCAGTACGGTGCCCAGCGCGGCCGCGAGGGCCTGCGGATCCCCGGACCCGCGGGCGTGCACGGCGTACCAGGGCCCGGCCGCCAGTGCTTCGGCCGGATCCCCGTCGAGCAGCAGGCGGGTCAGGGCCGCGGCCTCCGCTCCGGCGGGCCGCTCGGCGGTGAGCAGGGTCAGCAGTACGGCGGCCACCGAGGCCACGGTGTGGTCGCCGGGCGCGCGGGCCGGGGTCGCCGTGCCCAGCGCCGCCCGCCCGGCCAGGGCGTAGGCGGCCAGGTGGTGTCCGCCCGCCCGGTCGGTGGCGGTGGCGGGGCCGCCCTCGCGGCCGACCCGGGCCAGCAGCGCGGACAGGGCCTCCCAGGCCGGAGCCGGCAGTTCCGGACCCGCCGCCCGGCCGGCCGGCCACAGGGCGACCGAGCCGCCCAGGCTCGCCGCGAGCCTGGCCAGCACCGCCGGGACCGGGTCGGGGCGGGCCGCGGCCGCCGCCAAGGCCTGCTGGGCCTCGGTGACCCGGCGCAGCTCCCGGGTCCGGGCCTCCGCCATCAGCCGTCCCACGGCGCGGGCGACCGCCGAGAAGGGGGTCCGCGGCGGGACCTCCAGCAGCGGCAGCCCGTGTCGGGCGCAGGCCTCGGCCAGCGCGGCCGGGACCTCCTCGTGCACCGGGGCCACGCCGAAGCCGAGCGCGGCCGCACCCGCCCCGGCCAGCCGGGCCACGTACCCGTCGGGGTCGTCGGCGGGACCCGCGCCGGCGGTCAGCAGCAGCTCACCGCCGAGCAGGTACGGGGAGGGGTCGGGCATCTCGGAGGCATGCACCCCGTGCACCCCGGCCGTGGCCGGTCCGGCGAGGTGGCGCAGACCGAGCTCGCGGTCACCGAGCAGCGCGGCGAGGAGCACCGGCGGGGTGAGCGGCTCCCCGGCGGGGTCGTTGACGGACTCCGGATCACGGGGAGCGGCGGTCATGGATACTCCATACATTTCAGCACTGCCAGATGGATGAAACGTACACTCCCCACCCCCCGGTGACCCGCTTACGCTCGAAGTACCGCACACGTCAGGCCAGAGAAAGAGGCACAGCCATGAGCACGCAGCCGCGCGGCCCCGTCGACTCCTCCCGCATCCCGCGCTACGCGGGCCCGGCGACCTTCGCCCGTCTGCCCCGCCTCGACGAGGTCGGCGGCAAGGCCGACGTCGCCGTCGTCGGCGTGCCCTTCGACTCCGGCGTGTCCTACCGCCCCGGCGCCCGCTTCGGCGGCAACGCCATCCGCGAGGCCTCCCGCCTGCTGCGCCCGTACAACCCGGCCCAGGACGCCTCCCCGTTCGCGCTCGCGCAGGTCGCCGACGCCGGTGACATCGCCGCGAACCCGTTCAACATCAACGAGGCCGTCGAGACGATCGAGGGCGCGGCCGACGAGCTGATCGGCAACGGCTCCCGCCTGATGACCCTGGGTGGCGACCACACCATCGCCCTCCCGCTGCTGCGCTCGGTCGCGAAGAAGCACGGCCCGGTCGCGCTGCTCCACTTCGACGCGCACCTGGACACCTGGGACACCTACTTCGGCGCCGAGTACACCCACGGCACCCCGTTCCGTCGCGCCGTCGAGGAGGGCATCCTCGACACCGAGGCGCTCTCGCACGTCGGTACGCGCGGCCCGCTGTACGGCAAGCAGGACCTGGACGACGACGCCAAGATGGGCTTCGGCATCGTCACCTCGGCCGACGTCTACCGCCGTGGCGCCGACGAGGTGGCCGACCAGCTGCGCCAGCGCATCGGTGACCGCCCGCTGTACATCTCCATCGACATCGACGTGCTCGACCCGGCGCACGCGCCCGGCACCGGCACCCCGGAGGCGGGCGGCATGACCTCCCGCGAGCTGCTGGAGATCATCCGCGGTCTGTCCTCCTGCAACCTCGTTTCCGCCGACGTCGTCGAGGTCGCCCCGGCGTACGATCACGCCGAGATCACCTCGGTCGCGGCCTCGCACACCGCGTACGAGCTGACGACGATCATGTCGCGACAGATCGCGCAGGCGAAGGGCAAGTAAGCGAAGTGACGCACGACCACGACCTGGTACTCCGTCCCACCGAAGCCCAGAGGGCGGCCGCGCTCGCGCCGCCGCCGGGGCGGACGGGCGGGGACCTGGTCGTGGAAACGCTGCGCGGCCTCGGCGCGACCACCGTCTTCGGTCTGCCGGGGCAGCACGCGCTCGCCCTCTTCGACGCGGTCGGCCGCTCCGACCTGCGCCTCGTGGGGCTGCGTACGGAGAACAACGCGGGCTTCGCGGCCGACGCGTACGGCCGGATCACCGGCGAGGCGGTGCCGCTGCTGCTCTCCACCGGCCCGGGCGCGCTGATGGCGCTGCCCGCCCTGGCGGAGGCGGCGGCCGCCTCGGCCCCGGTCCTCGCGATCTCCTCGCAGGTCCCGGTGGCGGGCCTGGGCGGCGGGCGGCGCGGGCACCTGCACGAGCTGCGGGACCAGTCGGCGTCGTTCCGGGACGTGGTGAAGTCCGTCCACACGGTCCGTACGCCCTCCCAGATCCCCTCCGTGATCGCCGAGGCGTGGGAGTCGGCGCTGAGCGCCCCGCACGGCCCGGTGTTCGTGGAGATCCCGGAGGACGTGCTGCGGGCCGAGACGATCGTCCCGCAGGTCACGGGCGTGGACGCGACTCCGCACGAGCTCGCTCCGCGGCCGGAGCTCACGGCGCTCGCCGCCCACTGGCTGGAGAACGCCACCCGCCCGGTGATCATCGCGGGCGGCGGTGTGGTCCGCTCGGACGCGGCGGGCAAGCTCAAGCAGCTCGCGGAGCGGCTGAACGCGCCCGTCGTCACCACCTTCGGCGGCAAGGGCGCCTTCCCGTGGACCCACCCGCTCTCCCTCCGGTCCTGGCTGGAGGACCGCCACATGACCGACTTCCTGGAGGACGCGGACGTCCTGCTGGTGGTCGGCTCGGGCCTCGGTGAACTCTCCTCGAACTACCACACGTTCTTCCCGACGGGCCGGGTGATCCAGATCGAGGCGGACCTCGGCAAGCTGGAGTCCAACCACGCCGGCCTCGGCATCCACGCGGACGCCCGCCTGGCGCTCCAGGCCCTGCTGGAGACGGTGGCCGAGCGCGCGGACGCCTCGGCCCCGGAGCGCGTGCGCCTGGTCCTCGCGGACATCGCGGCCCGCCTCGCCACCCAGGACGTGGCTCTGGAACAGGAACTGCTCGGCTCGATCCGGGCCGCCCTCCCGGCCCGATCCCCGTCCTTCTGGGACATGACGATCCTGTCCTACTGGGCCTGGTCCGCCTTCGACCCGAAGCACCCCAACACCATGCACTCGGCCCAGGGCGCGGGCGGCCTCGGCTACGCCTTCCCGGCGGCCCTCGGCGCGTGCGTCGCGGAACCGGACACCCCGGTGCTGGCGGTGTCCGGCGACGGCGGCGCGATGTACTCGATCGCGGACCTGGCCACGGCCGAGCAGCACGACCTCGACGTCACCTGGCTGATCGTGGACGACGGCGGCTACGGCATCCTGCGCGAGTACGGCTGCGAGGCCGGCACCCGACTGCCCGGCCCCGACTTCGTGGCCCTGGCACAGTCCTTCGGCGTCCCGGCGGCCACCACCACCCCCGAGTCCCTGACCGCCGACCTGAAGAAGGCCCTGGCGACCCCGGGCCCCTCGGTCCTGATCATTCCGGCCACCCTGCGGATGTTCGCCCCGACGCACCTCTAGCGGTGTCCGCTGCGGATCCGGCCGTCAGTCACCCCGCCGCCGGCCCCGGTCCTTGCGCTCGGCCTCGGCCTTGTTCCCGTCCTCGTCCTCGTAGGTGTGCAGGAGGAGGCTGACCACGGCCACGCCCAGCGCCGTCCCCAGGCGGGCCCACGGGTTCTCGGTCAGCAGGCCGACGATCTTCGCCGCGAGCAGCGCGATGAGGAACGCCGTCACGTAGGGGGCGACGGTGCGGACGGTCCTCTGCATGAGACTGCTGCCGGTGCCGGTCGGGTGTTCGTGGTGAGTGGACATGGTCCTCGTTCCCTTCGCTGCGCCACCGCGATCGGTGGGCGGCCGACTTCCAGCATCGGCAGCGCGCCCCGGCCCTCACAGATCCGGATAGTCGTGGCTTGACAGGGGCCGGCCCTGCCTCCCCGCCCGGTCGGACGCGGCCCGCGCGCCCCCGCCGTACGACAGTGCGATTGTTGCGGCGGGATGAAATCCGCCGGTCGGAGCGTTGGCGCTTCCGGCAGGACAGGACGAACGGGGAGGCCTCACGTGGCGGCGGCAGAGACAGCGGCTGGGGAGAAACAGGGCTGGGGCAAGCGGCTGGCCGCCTACACCTGGCGGTACAGGACCAATGTGCTGCTCGCGCTCGGCTCCTCGCTGGCCGGTATGGCCGTCATGGCGGTCGTGCCGCTGGTCACCAAGGTGATCATCGATGACGTCATCGGGGACCGGACCAAGCCCATGGCCCCCTGGGCCGGGCTGCTCATAGCCGCGGCCCTGGTCGTGTACGTCATGACCTACATACGCAGGTACTACGGCGGGCGACTCGCCCTCGACGTGCAGCACGACCTGCGCACCGACATGTACGCCACCATCGCCCGCCTCGACGGGCGGCGGCAGGACGAGCTGAACACCGGCCAGGTCGTCGGCCGTGCCACCAGCGACCTCCAGCTGATCCAGGGCCTGCTCTTCATGCTGCCCATGACCATCGGGAACTTCCTGCTCTTCGGGATGTCCCTGGGGATCATGCTCTGGCTCTCGCCGCTGCTGACCCTCGTCGCCCTGCTCATGGCCCCCGCCCTGTGGTTCATAGCCAAGCGCAGTCGCAAGAAGCTCTTCCCCGCCACCTGGTGGGCCCAGGGCCAGGCCGCCGCCGTCGCGACCGTCGTCGACGGGGCCGTGACCGGCGTCCGCGTCGTCAAGGGCTTCGGCCAGGAGGCGCAGGAGACCGGCAAGCTGCGTGAAGCCGGCCGCCGACTGTTCGCCGGCCGGATGCGGACCATCCGGCTCAACTCGCGCTACACCCCCGCCCTCCAGGCCGTCCCCGCGCTCGCCCAGGTCGCCATGCTGGCCCTCGGCGGCTGGATGGCCACCAACGGCCAGGTCACCCTCGGTACCTTCGTCGCCTTCTCCACCTACCTCGCCCAGCTCGTCGGACCCGTCCGCATGCTCGCGATGGTCCTCACCGTCGGACAGCAGGCCCGGGCCGGCGTGGAGCGCCTCTTCGAGCTCATCGACACCGAGCCCGAGATCCACGAGGGCACCCACGAGCTGCCCGCCGACGCGCCCGCCACCGTCGAGTTCGACGACGTCCGCTTCGGCTACGACCCCGACCGGCCGGTCCTCGACGGGTTCTCGCTGTCCGTGGCCCAGGGCGAGACCGTCGCCGTCGTCGGCTCCTCGGGCAGCGGCAAGTCCACCGTCGCGCTCCTGCTGCCCCGGTTCTACGACGCCGACGGCGGCGCCGTCCGCGTCGGCGGCCACGACGTCCGCGAGCTGACCTACGACTCCCTGCGCGGCGCGATCGGCCTGGTTCCCGAGGACTCCTTCCTCTTCTCCGACACCATCCGCGCCAACATCGCCTACGGGCACCCCGAAGCCACCGAGGAGCAGATCGAGGCCGCCGCCCGCGCCGCCCAGGCCGAGGGGTTCATCCAGGCCCTGCCCGCCGGGTACGACACCAAGGTCGGCGAGCAGGGGCTCACGCTGTCCGGCGGTCAGCGCCAGCGCATCGCCCTCGCCCGCGCCATCCTCACCGACCCCCGGCTGCTGCTCCTCGACGACGCCACCTCCGCCGTCGACGCCCGCGTCGAGCACGAGATCCACGAGGCCCTGCGCTCCGTCATGGCGGGCCGGACCACCCTGCTGATCGCCCACCGCCGCTCCACGCTCGCGCTGGCCGACCGGATCGCCGTACTCGACCGCGGGCGGCTCGCCGACATCGGGACGCACGAGCAGCTGGAGAGCCGGTCCGCGCTCTACCGCAGGCTGCTCACCGACCCGGACGCACTCGGCGCCGCCTCGCCGCGGACCCCGGACGCCCGGGTGATGACCGAGTTCGAGCGCGAGCTCGACCGGGACCTCGAACGCGGCATCGAGCTGGAAGCCGAGATCGACTCGGAGCCGGTCAACGCCAAGCGGCGGGTCGCCGGCGGGGTCACCCCCGAGCTGTGGCGCCGCCAGGAGGACGCCGAGGGCGCCGCCGGCACCGCCGTCCCCGGAGCGGCCCCCGCCGCGGGTGGCGCGCCCGGAGCCGGGCACTCCATGGCCGGGTCCGTCGCCGGGATGCCCGCCACCCCCGAACTGCTCGCACAGGTGGCCGCGCTGCCGCCCGCCGACGACCTGCCCGAGGTGGACGAGACCCGCGCCGAGGCCGCCGAGGAGAGCTACGGCCTACGTCGCCTGCTCCATGGGTTCTGGGCGCCGCTCGCCATCAGCCTCGGCCTCGTCGCCGCGGACGCGGGGGCCGGACTGCTGCTGCCGATCCTGATCCGGCACGGCATCGACCAAGGCGTGGAGCAGGCCGTGCTCGGCGCCGTCTGGGTGGCCGCCGGGCTCGCCCTCGCCGTCGTCGTCGCGCAGTGGGCCGCGCAGTTCGCCGAGACCCGGATGACGGGCCGTACCGGCGAGCGCGTGCTGTACGCCCTGCGCGTCAAGATCTTCGCCCAGCTCCAGCGTCTCGGCCTCGACTACTACGAGCGCGAGCTGACCGGCAAGATCATGACCCGGATGACCACCGACGTGGACTCGCTGAGCTCCTTCCTGCAGACCGGGCTCGTCACCGCCGTGGTCTCCGTGTTCACCTTCTTCGGCATCCTGATCGCGCTGCTCGTCCTGGACGTCGAGCTCGCACTGATCGTCTTCGCGACCCTGCCCGTCCTGGTGGTCGGCACGATCGTGTTCCGCCGCAGGTCCGTCGCCGCCTACGAGCTCGCCCGCGACCGGGTCAGCCTGGTCAACGCCGACCTTCAGGAGTCCGTCTCGGGCCTGCGCATCGTCCAGGCCTTCCGCCGCGAGGGCTCGGGCGCCAAGCGCTTCGCCGAGCGCAGCCACTCGTACCGCGAGGCCCGGGTCCGCGGCCAGTGGCTGATATCCGTCTACTTCCCCTTCGTGCAGCTGCTGTCCTCGGGGGCCGCGGCCGCCGTGCTGATCGTGGGCGCGGGCCGGGTGGAGGCCGGCACGCTCACCACCGGCGCGCTGGTCGCGTACCTGCTCTACATCGACCTGTTCTTCGCGCCCGTCCAGCAGCTCTCCCAGGTCTTCGACGGCTACCAGCAGGCCACGGTCGCCCTCGGCCGCATCCAGGGGCTGCTGCGCGAGCCCACCACCACCCCGCTGCCCGAGCGGCCGCGCGCGCTGGAATCGCTCGGCGGGGAGATCGCCTTCGAGAACGTCCGCTTCCAGTACGGGACGGCCGAGGAGCGGGGCGAGAAGGGCGAGGCCCTGGCCGGGATCGACCTGCGGATACCCGCGGGGCAGACCGTCGCCTTCGTGGGCGAGACCGGAGCGGGGAAGTCCACGCTGGTCAAGATGGTGGCCCGGTTCTACGATCCGACCTCGGGCCGGGTCACCGCCGACGGCGCGGACATACGGGAGCTGGACCTGACGGCGTACCGCCACCGGCTGGGCGTCGTCCCCCAGGAGGCCTACCTCTTCCCGGGAACCGTCCGTGACGCCATCGCCTACGGGCGCCCGGGGGCGAGCGATGCCGAGGTGGAGGCCGCCGCCCACGCGGTCGGTGCCCACGACATGATCGCCACCCTCGACGGCGGCTACCTGCACACCGTCGCCGAGCGCGGCCGCAACCTCTCCGCGGGCCAGCGGCAGCTGATCGCTCTGGCCCGGGCCGAGCTCGTCGACCCGGACGTGCTGCTGCTCGACGAGGCCACCGCCGCCCTCGACCTGGCCACCGAGGCCCAGGTCAACCAGGCGACCGACCGCCTCGCCGGCAAGCGCACCACCTTGGTGGTCGCGCACCGCCTGACCACCGCGGCGCGCGCCGACCGGGTCGTGGTCATGGACCGCGGCCGGGTGATCGAGGACGGCACCCATACCGAACTCCTGGCGCGCGGCGGCCGGTACGCCGATCTGTGGCGCACCTTCGTCGGCGAGGACGAGCGCGCCGCGGCCTGAACCGCCCGAGCCGCCGGACCTGGCTGAAGTCGCCCCGGGGTCAGAACTCGCCGAACAGCAGGTTCCCCGGGGCGTCCGCGTCGGTGCCGGTGTAGTACTCGCGTACCGCGTCGAGCAGTTCGTCGACGGTGAGGCAGCCGTCCCCGTTCGCGTCGATGCGGTGGAACAGCGCCTCCGTGTCGGCCGGGCTCAGCCGCGTGTCGAAGGCCTCCTGCGCCCGGTGGAACTCCTGCGGGCTGATGAATCCGTCGCCGTCGGTGTCGACGATCGTCAGGATCGCCCGCATCATCGGCCGGAACGAGCGGTCGTAGGCGGGCCCGCCCTGCGCGTACAGGCGGGTCATGCCCTGCTTGTACTCCTCCGGCGTGACCTTGCCGTCCCGGTCGATGTCCAGCTCGGTGAACAGGTCCTGCCAGAAGTCGGCCAGACCGCCCATCACCAGCTCCGCCTTGGGCGAGCCGGCCGGCTCCGCGAGGGCCGTCAGCAGCCGGGAGCCGAGCGCGATGATGTCGTCGGCGTCGATCACGCCGCTCCGGTCGGCGTCCAGGTGCGTGAAGGCGCGCGCCAGCTTGCGGTCGAGCAGGTCGTTGGTCATCTCAGGGGCCTTTCACGGCCGCAGCACGGCTGCGGTGACGGCGAGCGGGGTATGGGTCACCTAGCGTAATCGCCCTCCCGGGTGCGAACTTCCGCTCGCCCGCCGGGAGGTGACGGATGCACCCGTACGAGGGAGGGCGGCCGCCGTCGGTGCGCCGGGCCCTTGCGCGCGGCAACCATCCGAGGGGTTCCGACGTCGTACGTGCGTGCGCGCACTGTACGTATGACCGATCGGGGGACAGGGTGTTGCAGGGACGGAGGAGGCGTGGCCGCCGGGTCGCGTCCCTGGGGGTTTTCACGGCGGCGCTGTGGCTGTGCGCGGGCGGGCTGTTCACGCCGCCGGTGGCCCAGGCCTCGACCGAGGGGTGCGGGGGCCGGCTGGCCCGGACGGTGACGTTCGGGACGGGTGAGGTGCGGGTCTACAAGAGCCGCAACCAGGCCTGCGCGATGACCGTGGCGCGGGTCTCCGGTGAGCGGCGCCGGATGACGGTGAGCATCCAGCCGCGTGGTGGAGCCCCGGTGCGCGAGGCCGGCCGATTCACCCGATATGCCGGGCCTGTCACCGTGGGCGCGATCAACCGCTGCGTGTATGTAAAGGGGAGCGTGGGGGCCGGATCCGGGGGTTCCGGCTGGATCCTGTGCTGACGGACAGGCCCAACTAGGTCTGTTCAGCCGTGCGTTGCCCCAGCTAGGTTCACGGCGACCGAAGTGAACTCAAGGGGAGGGTGAATGCGCAAGACGCTCGGATGGCTGCTGTCGCTCGTGGTGCTCATCGGCACCATGGGCGCGGCCGGTACCACGGCGCAAGCGGCCACAGCCGCGCAGCCCGCGGCCGCCACGGACATCAAGGACCAGATCCTCGGCATTCCCGGGATGAGCCTGATCGAGGAGAAGCCGTACCCCGGCTACCGCTTCTTCGTATTGAACTACGAGCAGCCGGTGGACCATCGGCAGCCGTGGAAGGGCACCTTCAAGCAGCGCCTGACCCTGTTGCACAAGGACGTCTCGCGGCCGTCGGTGTTCTTCACCTCCGGCTACAACGTCAGCACCAGCCCGCGCCGGAGTGAGCCGACGACCATCGTCGACGGCAACCAGGTGTCTCTGGAGTATCGATTCTTCACTCCGTCCCGGCCCGACCCGGCCAACTGGTCGAACCTGGACATCTGGCAGGCCGCGAGTGACCAGCACCGCCTCTTCACCGCGCTGAAGAAGATCTACAAGAAGAACTGGCTGGCCACGGGCGCCAGCAAGGGCGGCATGACGGCGACGTACTACGAGCGGTTCTACCCGCGCGACATGGACGGTGTCGTCGCGTACGTCGCGCCGAACGACGTCGTCAACAACGAGGACTCGGCCTACGACCGGTTCTTCGCCAAGGTCGGCACCAAGGAGTGCCGCGACAAGCTGAACGCGGTCCAGCGCGAGGCGCTCGTGCGCCGTGAGCCGCTGGAGGCCAAGTACGCGGTCGCCGCCGCCGAGAACGGCTGGACCTTCACCACCGTCGGCGACCTCGACAAGGCCTACGAGGCCGTCGTGCTCGACTACGTGTGGGCCTTCTGGCAGTACAGCCTGCTCGCCGACTGCGCCTCGATCCCGGCCGCCGCCACCGCGAGCGACCAGGCGATCTGGGACTCGATCGACGCGATCTCCGGCTTCTCGGCCTACGCCGACCAGGGACTGGAGACGTACACGCCGTACTACTACCAGGCGGGTACGCAGCTCGGTTCCCCGGACATCAAGCTGCCGCACCTGAAGGGCCTGAGCCGCTACGGCTACCAGCCGCCGCGCAACTTCGTGCCCCGCGACATCCCCATGACCTTCCAGCCGGGGGTGATGGCGGACGTGGACAAGTGGGTGCACGACAACGCCCACCAGATGCTCTTCGTGTACGGGCAGAACGACCCGTGGGGCGCCGAGCCGTTCCGCCTCGGCTACGGGGTGCGCGACAGCTACGTGATGATCGCGCCGGGCGCCAACCACGGGGCGAACGTCGCCAAGCTGATGGACGGCGAGAAGGCCCTCGCCACCGCGAAGATCCTGCAGTGGGCCGGGGTGGCCCCGGCCGCCGCGCTCGCCGACGCGGGCAAGGCGGCGCCGCTGGCGGCGCCGGACGCCCAGCTCGACCAGCGTGACCTGGAGCGCGAGCCGCAGCTGCGGCCGTAACCGGGACACGGCAGCGGTCCCGACACGCGCCGTGGGCCGCGCGCGCCGCGGACCGTGGGTCGCTGACCTTGCGCCGCTGGGCCGCGGGCAGGCGCCTGAGCGATCAGCGCGTCAGCCCGTGGCCCAGCGGGTAGCGGCCCGGGACCGGGACGGGGAGCCGGCCGACGGGCCGCAGCGCCCCGGTGAGCACCCGGGCCGCCGCCCGCATCTCCACGTCCGTCCAGGAGTACGTCGCCAGCTCCGCCGCGCAGACCGGCAGCCGGGCCGGGTCGTACGGGTTGCGGACGGCCAGGCTGACGACCGGGACGCCGGTCGCGATCAGCTCCGCCACCAACGTCCGCTGCGGACTCTCGCCCTCCGGGACGTTGTACGTGCACACCAGCACGGCCGCGTGACCGGCCGCGGCGGCCACGGCGCGGGCCGGCGGCACCGCCGTGGCCCGGCAGCCCAGGGCGGTCAGCTCCCGGGCCAGTACGACCGTAGGGGGCCCGGTGGTACCCGTGGGGGAGACCGGATCCGTCCCCGTGACCAGCAGACGTGGCCCTGCCTTCGCGTCGAACGGCACCAGAGCGCGCGGGTCGGCCAGCAGGGTCGTCGTGGCGGCCGCGATCGCGTCGGCGGCCTCGAGGTGCTCCCGCGCGCCCACGACGGCGTCCACCTCCCGGCCCGTGGTGTACGCCTCGTCGAACAGGCCACGGCGGGCCTTCAGTTCCAGGATCCGCAGCACCGACTCCTCGACGCGCGCCTCCGTCAGCTCGCCCGACTCGACGGCCGCCCGCACGCTGCGCTGCGCGAGCGCCAGGTCCGGCGCGTTCAGCAGCTGGTCGCAGCCGGCCAGCAGGGCCAGGACCGGCACGCGGTCGTTCCCGTACTTCTGGCGGACCCCGGCCATGTCCAGGGCGTCGGTGACCACCACCCCCTCGAAGCCGAGGCGTTCGCGCAGCAGACCGGTGACGATCGGCCGGGAGAGGGTCGCCGGGTCCCCCGAAGGATCGAGCGCGGGGAAGACGATGTGCGCCGTCATGATGGCGTCCACGCCCGCCTCCACCGCGGCCCGGAAGGGCGGCTCGTCCAACTCCTCCCAGGCGGCCCGCGTGTGCCGCATCACCGGCAGTCCGACATGGCTGTCGGTCTCGGTGTCCCCGTGGCCCGGGAAGTGCTTGGCGGTGGCGGCGACCCCGGCCCCCTGGTAGCCCCGGACCTGGGCGGCGACCAGCGCCGCCACGGCGTGCGGGTCGGAGCCGAAGGACCGTACGCCGATCACCGGATTGGCCGGATTGACGTTCACGTCGGCGACCGGGGCGTAGTCCTGCCGGATGCCCATGGCGGCCAGCTCGGAGCCCGCGATGTGTGCGGCCCGCCGGGCGTGGGCGGTGGAGCCGGCCGCGCCGAGCGCCATCGCCCCCGGCAGCAGGGTCGCGGGCTTGCCGATCCGGGCGACGGCGCCGTGCTCCTGGTCGGTGGAGAGCAGCAGGGGGATCCGGGGGCCCGCGGTGAGGGCGGCCTGCTGGAGGCCGACCGAGAGCGCGGCGATCTGCCGCGGATCGCGAGTGTTGTGGGCCCAGGCGAAGTAGATGACCCCGCCGAGGTGGTAGCGGGAGACCAGCTCGGCGGCGGTGCGCACGCCGAAGGCGGCCATGTTCTGCTCGGCGTCCGCCGGATCGGGATCCGTCGCCGAATGCCCGTAGGCCCGTGAGACGAAGAGCTGCCCGATCTTCTCGTCGAGGCTCATCCGGTCCACGAGGGCGCGCAGCCGGGCCCGTCCGGGGCGGCTGCCCGGGGGTCGGGAGTCGTCGGGGGTGTGGTGGGGGCGGGGACCCACCGCGGCGGAAGCCGCCCCGGTGGCCGTGACGGCGACCATGGCGGCCGCGGCGAGCAGATTCCGGCGCGAGGCGTGGTACGGCACGCGCCGGACCCTACTGCCGGGGTACGCCCGGGGGGTGACGGACACTCGGAAGGTCCCCCGGAAGGGGCCCCGAGGTCGACGAGGCCTAGGCGAAAGAGACGGCCTAGGCCTCCTGACGGTTCGCCCAGTGCTCCTGAAGGCTGCGTACGGCCTCGGTGATCGCGGGGCGCCGAGCCGCCCCCGTCCGCCACAGGGCGTACAACCGGCGTACGGGGCCCGGCTCCAGCGGTACCGTCACGGCCCCCGGCGGCAGCGCGCCGGTACCCAGCCGGGGTACGACGGCCACCCCGAGCCCGGCCGCGACCAGCGCGACGATGGTGTGGTTCTCCTCCGCGACGTGCGCGATGTCGGGCTCGAACCCGGCGGTGCGCAGGGTCCGTACCAGCCAGTCGTGGCAGACCCGGCCGGGCGGCTGGCAGACCCAACGCTCGCCGCCGAGGTCGGAGCGCCGGATGACCCGGCGCGTGGTGAAGGGATGCCCGGCCGGCACCACCAGGTCGCAGAGGTCGTCCCCGATCACCGCCTGCTCGATCCCCTCGGGCGCGGGCAGCGGGGCGATGTCCCAGTCGTGGGCCACCGCCAGATCGGTGACCCCCCGGGCCACCAGTTCCACGGACAGGTGCGGGTCCACCTCCGTGAGCCGGACGTCCAGCGCCGGATGCCGGCGGGCCAGATCGGCCAACACCTGCGGCAGCAACCCGCGCGCCGCCGAGGCGAACGCGGCCACCGTCAGCAGCCCGCCGGGCTGTCCGCGCCGCTCCTCCAAGGTGGTCTCGGTGCGCTCCACGATCGCCAGCAACTCCTGTGCGGCATCTGCCAGATGGCGGGCCTCCTCGGTGAGCGCGACCCCGCGCCCGCGCCGCTCCAGCAGGGTGGTGCGGGTCTCCCGTTCCAGCTTGGAGATCTGCTGGGAGACCGCCGAGGGCGTGTAGCCGAGGGCGGCCGCCGCGCCGGCCACCGAGCCGTGGACGGAGACGGCGTGCAGGGCGCGGAGCCGGGCGAGATCGAGCATGCCTCCATCGTGGCACCCTGGCTATCCGTAAGCAACGCTTCATCCATCACTGAAGACATCCGTGCTGGTGCTACATGGTCCGGCGGTCGATGCTCGAAGCATGCGTCCCGTACACACCGCCCTCGCCGTGCTCGTCGCGGCGGTCTGGGGCTTCAACTTCGTGGTGATCCAGATCGGCCTCGACCACTTCCCGCCCCTGCTGCTGTCCGCCCTGCGCTTCCTCGTCGCCGCGCTGCCCGCCGTCTTCTTCGTCGGCCGGCCCAAGGCCGCCTGGAAGTGGATCGTCGGCGTCGGGATCGCCCTCGGCGTGGCCAAGTTCGGCCTGCTCTTCACCGGCATGGCCGCGGGCATGCCCGCCGGGCTGTCCTCGCTCGTGCTGCAGATCCAGTCCGTCTTCACCGCCGTCCTCGCCGCGATCCTGCTGCGCGAGCGGCCGGGTCGGGTCCGGGTGCTCGGGATGGCCGTCGCGCTCGCCGGGATCGCGGTCGCCGCGGTGGACGGCGGGACCTCCGGGCCGGTGCTCGGCTTCACGCTGGTCGTGGCGGCCGCCGCCTGTTGGGGCGTGTCCAACGTCCTGACCCGCAAGGCCGCCCCGCCCGACGCCCTGAACTTCATGGTGTGGGTGTGCACGGTCCCGGTCCTGCCGCTGTTCGCGCTCTCGCTGCTGCTGGAGGGGCCCGAGCGGGACCTGGCCGCGCTGCGCGCCCTGGACTGGTCCGGGGTGGCCGTCATCGGCTACGTCGCCTGGGTGTCCACCGTCTTCGGTTTCGCCGCCTGGAGCTACCTGCTGCGCCGCTACCCGGCCTCGTCGGTGGCCCCGTTCTCGCTGCTGGTCCCGGTCTTCGGGATGTCCTCCGCGGCCCTGGTCCTCGGGGAGTCCGTCTCGGGGCTGCGCTGGCTGGCGGCCGTACTGCTGGTGGGCGGGGTGGCGCTGACCTCGCTGACCCCCGCGCGCGCATCGAACCGTACGGGGGTCGGTTCGGGCGTCAGCGCGGGGAGCCCTCCTGCAGCGGCAGCCGCCAGTCCTGTCCCGTCAGGCTCACGCCGTACGAGCGGTGCGGCCGCTCCGCGATCAGGGTGAACCCGGCCTTCAGGTAGAGCTCGCGGGCGTCGGTCAGCACGTCGTTGGTCCACAGCACCAGCTCGCGATAGCCGACCGAGCGGGCGAAGGCCACGACGGTGCCGACCAGCAGGGTGCCGACGCCGCGGCCGCGGCCCTGCGGGTCGACCAGGAGCAGCCGCAGCCGGGCGGTACCGGGCGCGCCCTCCTCCCGTACGCACATCACCGAGCCGACGGGCCGGCCGTCCAGCTCCGCGATCCACACCCGTTCGAGGTAGGGGTCGTGGTCCTGGGCGAAGTCCGCGACGATCCGGGCGACCAGCCCCTCGAAGTCGCTGTTCCAGCCGTACTCGGCCGCGTACAGCGCGCCGTGGCGCTGCACGATCCACCCCAGGTCTCCCGGTTCCGGGTCCCGGAGCCGCACGGTCTCAGCCATGGGGCAACTCTAGGTGGAGGGTGCGGCGGTGGGGCCCCCGGAGTGGCTATTTCCTGCCGGCTACTTCTTGCCACCGCCGAGGATCTCGCCGGGGTCGGGGCTCGTGGCGCCGGCCGCTCCGCCGCCCGCCCCGTCGGCCGTTCCGGCCGCTCCGGTGCCCGCCGTCCTGCCGGCGGCGCGCTTGGCGAGGACCGCCAGGACGACCGGGATCAGCGTCTCGATGACCCGGCTGATGGTGGCCGCGGGGATACCGGTCCGCTTCGAGACGACGGCGGCCACGGGCTTGCCCACCTTGGCCAGCACACCGGCCATCACGCCGCCGCTGAGCAGGCCGCCGAGGCCGCCGAAGGTGGCCACGCCCTGCAGCGGCGGTTCGGCCTCGGACACCTCGGCGAAGGCCTGGCGTACCTCCGCGCCGTCGGCGTCCTGCGCGTCGAACTTCTGGGTGAGGTCGTCGGCCATGACACCGAGCGTCTGCGTGACGGTCTCCCGGGCGCCGGAGGTGTCCGTGCCGAGCAGTCCCGCGATCTCGGTCATCCTGTCGTCGCCGAGCTCGCCCAGCACGTCGTCCTGGAATGAAGAGTGGCTCATGCCTGAAACGCTACTTCTGTGCCGATTCACCGGCACCTTGAGTAGGCAATGGGTAACGGAAACGTAAAGCTGTGGCTCCGGATGCAACCCTGCGGGCGTATCGCGGGTCGTATGTTGCGTCGGTGCTTCCGGGGAGGGATCTGGGGGGATCGGGAAGTCCGACACGGGAGGGGTAACCGTGAGGGGGTCCGGCCGCGAGGCGGGACCCCCTTTGCGTTGCCCCCGTTTCGCGTGGCCCCTGTTTCGCGTGGCCCGCTCTCCGCGTTGTCCACAGGCTCGGCGGGCTGTCGGCGCCACCCGGTAGTTTCGGGTCATGGCAGCAGTGGAGGGGGCGCCGCGTGCGGTGCAACTGGCGGTGGTCGACGGCGTGCTCGAACGCATCACCTACGCCAACGAGGAGAGCGGGTACACGGTCGCCCGCGTGGACACCGGCCGCGGCGGCGGCGACCTGCTCACGGTGGTCGGCTCCCTGCTCGGCGCCCAGCCCGGCGAGTCCCTGCGCATGGAGGGCCGCTGGGGCTCGCACCCGCAGTACGGCAAGCAGTTCACCGTGGAGAACTACCGGACCGTGCTGCCGGCGACCATCCAGGGCATCCGTCGCTACCTCGGCTCCGGCCTGATCAAGGGCATCGGCCCGAAGATCGCCGATCGGATCGTGGAGCACTTCGGCACCGACACGCTCGACGTCATCGAGGCGGAGCCGAAGCGGCTGATCGAGGTACCCGGGCTCGGCCCCAAGCGGACGAAGCTGATCGGCGCCGCCTGGGAGGAGCAGAAGGCCATCAAGGAGGTCATGGTCTTCCTCCAGGGAGTCGGCGTCTCCACCTCCATCGCCGTGCGCATCTACAAGAAGTACGCCGACGCCTCCATCTCCGTGGTGAAGAACCAGCCGTACCGGTTGGCCGCCGACGTGTGGGGCATCGGCTTCCTCACCGCCGACCGCATCGCCCAGGCCGTCGGCATCCCGCACGACAGCCCCGAGCGGGTCAAGGCCGGCCTCCAGTACGCCCTGTCCCAGTCCACCGACCAGGGGCACTGCTTCCTCCCCGAGGAACGGCTCATCTCCGACGGGGTCAAGCTGCTCCAGGTGGACACCGGGCTGGTGATCGACTGCCTGGCCGAGCTCGCCGCCGACCCGGAGGGGGTCGTCCGGGAGGCCGTACCGGATCCGCAGGGCGGCCCGGACCCGCTGACCGCCGTGTACCTGGTGCCCTTCCACCGGGCCGAACTGTCCCTGGTGGGGCAGGTGCGCAGGCTGCTGCACGCCGAGGACGACCGGATGCCGGGCTTCCAGGACGTGGACTGGGAGAAGGCCCTGGGCTGGCTCGCCGGGCGGACGGGGGCCACGCTCGCCCCCGAGCAGCGGGACGCGGTCAAGCTGGCGCTGACCCGTCGGGTCGCCGTCCTGACGGGCGGTCCGGGCTGCGGCAAGTCCTTCACCGTGCGCTCCATCGTGGAGTTGGCCCGGGCGAAGAAGGCCAAGGTGGTGCTGGCCGCGCCCACCGGCCGGGCGGCGAAGCGGCTGGCCGAGCTCACCGGGACCGAGGCCTCCACGGTGCACCGGCTGCTGGAGCTCAAGCCGGGCGGGGACGCGGCGTACGACCGGGAGCGGCCGCTGGACGCGGACCTGGTCGTGGTGGACGAGGCCTCGATGCTGGACCTGCTGCTGGCCAACAAGCTGGTCAAGGCGGTGGCGCCGGGGGCGCACCTGCTGCTGGTCGGCGATGTGGACCAGCTGCCGTCGGTCGGCGCCGGGGAGGTGCTGCGGGACCTGCTGGCCGAGAACGGGCCGGTGCCCGCGGTGCGCCTGACCCGGATCTTCCGGCAGGCCCAGCAGTCGGGCGTGGTCACCAACGCCCACCGGATCAACACCGGGGTGCCGCCGATCACCGACGGACTGCCGGACTTCTTCCTCTTCCCGGAGGAGGACACCGAGGCGGCCGGGGTGCTGGCCGTGGACGTGGCGGCCCGAAGGATTCCGGCCAGATTCGGGCTCGACCCGCGGCGGGACGTCCAGGTGCTCGCCCCGATGCACCGCGGCCCGGCCGGCGCCGGGAACCTCAACGGGCTGCTCCAGCAGGCGATGACTCCGGCCCGGCCCGACCTGCCGGAGAAGAGGTTCGGCGGCCGGGTCTTCCGGGTGGGCGACAAGGTGACCCAGATCCGCAACAACTACGAGAAGGGCGCCAACGGTGTCTTCAACGGCACGGTCGGCGTGGTCACCGGCCTGGAGGTGGACGAACAGCGCCTGACGGTGCGGACGGAGGAGGATGAGGAGATCGTGTACGAATTCGGTGAGCTCGACGAGCTGGCCCACGCCTACGCCGTCACCATTCACCGTTCACAGGGGAGTGAATATCCGGCGGTGGTGATCCCCGTCACCACCGGCGCCTGGATGATGCTCCAGCGCAACTTGCTCTACACGGCGGTGACCAGGGCGAAGAAACTGGTCGTCCTCGTCGGGTCCCGCAAGGCCCTCGGGCAGGCGGTGCGTACCGTTTCCGCAGGCAGGAGGTACACGGCGGTCGCTGCCAGGCTGTCCGGCCGGATACCGGTGGGAAACATCACCTAGATGATCGATCATTTGGGGTTCCGGCGCCGGTGCGGAGGGGGCAGGATGAGTAGCTTGACGGCACTGAGTGCCGTCGAAAGCACCAAAGGCCGACCCCGAGTGCACTCTCCTGCGCCAAATGGGGGAAGGTAGAGGCAGTCAGGGCACCTCGAAGAAGAGGCACTACGTCGGTGAGGGATGACGTGAGCGACAACTCTGTAGTACTCCGGTACGCGGACGGTGAATACACCTACCCGGTGGTCGAAAGCACCGTCGGTGACCAGGGCTTCGACATCTCGAAGCTGCGGGCCCAGACCGGGCTCGTCACCTTGGACAGTGGGTACGGCAACACCGCGGCCTACAAGTCCGCGATCACCTACCTCGACGGTGAGCAGGGCATCCTGCGCTACCGCGGCTACCCGATCGAGCAGCTCGCCGAGCGCTCGACCTTCATCGAGGTCGCGTACCTGCTGATCAACGGCGAGCTGCCGACCGTCGACCAGCTCGCGTCGTTCCGCAACGACATCACCCAGCACACGCTGCTGCACGAGGACGTGAAGCGCTTCTACGACGGCTTCCCGCGTGACGCGCACCCGATGGCGATGCTGTCCTCCGTGGTCAGCGCGCTGTCGACGTTCTACCAGGACAGCCACAACCCGTTCGACGAGACGCAGCGCAACCTCTCGACGATCCGGCTGCTCGCCAAGCTCCCGACGATCGCGGCCTACGCGTACAAGAAGTCGGTCGGCCACCCGGTGGTCTACCCGCGCAACGACCTCGGCTACGTCGAGAACTTCCTGCGCATGACCTTCTCCGTGCCGGCCCAGGAGTACGACCTGGACCCGGTCGTGGTCTCCGCGCTCGACAAGCTGCTGATCCTGCACGCGGACCACGAGCAGAACTGCTCCACCTCCACCGTGCGTCTGGTCGGCTCCTCGCAGGCGAACATGTTCGCCTCGATCTCCGCCGGCATCTCGGCCCTGTGGGGTCCGCTGCACGGTGGCGCCAACCAGTCCGTCCTCGAGATGCTGGAAGGCATCAAGAACGACGGCGGCGACGTCGACGCCTTCATCCGCAAGGTGAAGAACAAGGAGGACGGCGTCCGCCTCATGGGCTTCGGACACCGTGTCTACAAGAGCTTCGACCCCCGGGCGAAGATCATCAAGGCGGCGGCCCACGACGTCCTCTCGGCGCTCGGCAAGAGCGACGAGCTGCTCGACATCGCGCTCAAGCTGGAAGAGCACGCGCTGGCCGACGACTACTTCGTCGAGCGCAACCTCTACCCGAACGTGGACTTCTACACCGGTCTGATCTACCGGGCGATGGGCTTCCCCACCGAGATGTTCACCGTGCTCTTCGCGCTCGGCCGCCTTCCCGGCTGGATCGCCCAGTGGCACGAGATGATCAAGGAGCCGGGTTCCCGCATCGGTCGCCCGCGCCAGATCTACACCGGCGAGGTCCTGCGCGACTTCGTTCCCGTGGAAGCCCGCTGACCCGAGGCTTTTCTCCGCGCGGCGTGCGGCCGCGCGGAGCGCACCACAGGTGCCTCTGAGCATGCGAGAAGCGCCCCGCCGTCGATCCCCCCACGGGTCGACGGTCGGGGCGCTTCCCTTTTCCCCGAAACGGATTCCCCCCACGGGACCCGAGTCGGGGCGTCTTTGTGCCGGGACCCGTTCGTCCGGGAGGGCCGCTCAAAGCCTCCCGCGGGTACGTGTCCCGGCCGGCTGATACCCACGGAAAACCCCCAGGTCCCCGTGAAACGTCCCCCAAGACGTTCTTGGTATCGCCCCATTAGACCTGCGACGACCCCGGATGGTTACGTTGCGGTCACTGTGATCTGCGTCTCCTGTGAAGGAAGTGTGCTGACGGTGGGGAGGGGGGTCACTAGCGGAAGGACCGCAACCGGAGGCTGTTGGTCACCACGAAGACCGAGGAGAGGGCCATCGCGGCCCCCGCGATCATCGGGTTGAGCAGACCGGCGGCCGCCAGCGGCAGGGCGGCCACGTTGTAGCCGAAGGCCCAGAACAGGTTGCCCTTGATCGTGGCCAGGGTCCGGCGCGAGAGCCGGATCGCGTCCGCCGCGACCCGCAGGTCGCCCCGTACGAGGGTCAGGTCGCCCGCCTCGATGGCGGCGTCCGTGCCGGTGCCCATGGCCAGCCCGAGGTCCGCCTGGGCCAGCGCGGCCGCGTCGTTGACCCCGTCGCCGACCATGGCGACCGTACGGCCCTCGGCCTGCAGCCGGCGTACGACGTCCACCTTGTCCTGCGGGAGGACCTCGGCGATCACCTCGTCGATGCCCACCTCGCGGGCCACCGTCGCGGCGACGGCCTGGTTGTCGCCCGTCAGCAGGACCGGGGTGAGGCCGAGCGCCCGCAGCCGCGAGACCGCTTCGGCACTGGTCTCCTTGACCGCGTCGGCCACGGTCAGGACCCCACGCGCCGCGCCGTCCCAGGCCACCAGGACGGCGGTGCTGCCGGCGGCCTCGGCGGCCGCCTTGGCCTCGGCGAGGGCGGCCGGCAGTTCGATCGACCAATCGGCCAGCAGCCGCTCGCGGCCCACCAGGACGGCGTGCCCGTCGACCACGCCCTGGACGCCGAGCCCGGCGACGTTCTCGAAGGACTCCGGAACCGGCAGCGAGCCGGCCCGCTCCGCCGCCCCCGTGGCGACGGCCCGGGCGATGGGGTGCTCCGAGGCGTGCTCCAGGGATCCGGCGAGGCGCAGGAGTTCGCGCTCGTCGACGCCCGCGGCGGTGAAGACGCCGGCGAGGGTCATCCGGCCGGTGGTGACGGTGCCCGTCTTGTCCAGGACGACGGTGTCCACGCGGCGGGTGGATTCCAGGACCTCGGGGCCCTTGATCAGGATGCCGAGCTGCGCGCCCCGCCCGGTGCCGACCATCAGCGCGGTCGGGGTGGCCAGGCCCAGGGCGCACGGGCAGGCGATGATCAGGACGGCCACGGCGGCGGTGAAGGCGGCGGTGGGGTCGTCGGTGATCAGCAGCCAGGTGATCCAGGTGCCGAGGGCGAGCACCAGGACGACGGGTACGAAGATCCCGGAGATCTGGTCGGCGAGGCGCTGCACCTCGGCCTTGCCGTTCTGCGCGTCCTCCACCATCTTCGCCATGCGGGCGAGCTGGGTGTCGGCGCCGATCCGGGTGGCCTCGACGACCAGGCGTCCGGAGGTGTTGACGGTGGCTCCGGTGACGACGTCGCCGACGACGACGTCGACCGGGACGGATTCGCCGGTCAGCATGGAGGCGTCCACGGCGGAGGCGCCCTCGACGACGGTGCCGTCGGTGGCGATCTTCTCGCCGGGGCGGACGACGAACCGGTCGCCGACCGCGAGCGCGCTCACCGGGATCCGCACCTCCTGGCCCGCGCGCAGGACGACGACGTCCTTGGCGCCCAGCTCCAGCAGGGCCTTGAGGGCGGCACCCGCCTTCCGCTTGGAGCGGGCCTCCAGGTAGCGGCCCAGCAGGATGAAGGAGACGACGCCGGCCGCCACCTCCAGGTAGATGGCGGAGGAGCCGTCGGTACGGGAGACGCTGAGGTCGAAGCCGTGCCGCATACCGGGCATGCCCGCGTGCCCGAAGAACAGGGCCCACAGGGACCAGGTGAAGGCGGCCAGCGTGCCGACCGAGACCAGGGTGTCCATGGTGGCGGCGCCGTGCCGGGCGTTGGTCCAGGCGGCCTTGTGGAAGGGGTATCCGCCCCAGACGACGACGGGAGCCGCGAGGGTCAGGGAGAGCCACTGCCAGTTGTCGAACTGGAGGGCCGGGATCATCGCGAGCAGGATCACGGGCAGGGCGAGCGCGACGGAGACCAGCAGGCGCTGTCGCAGTGCGGCGAGTACCGGGTCGGGGGTTTCGGCCGCCGCCTCACCGCCTACCTCCTCGGCGGCTTCCGGGGCGGGCGGCGGCGGAGGCTCCTCGGCGGTGTAGCCGGTCTTGACGACGGTCGCGATCAGGTCGGCGACCTGCACGTCACCGGTGTAGGAGACGCGGGCCTTCTCGGTGGCGTAGTTCACCGAGGCCTCGACGCCGTCCATCCGGTTGAGCTTCTTCTCGATGCGGGCGGCGCAGGAGGCGCAGGTCATCCCGCCGATCGAGAGTTCGACCGCCGTTATCGGTCCGTCGTGCACAGTGCTGCTGCTCATGTTCCGGCTCCAGGGGGATGGCCGGGCCGTACGGGACCAGTATGAGCTGGCCGGCACGGCCCGGCGGGGTCCGCGGGGCTGCCGCGGGTGCCGTGCGGGTGGTGCGGGCCGCTCAGACCTGTCCGACGAACTCGTAGCCGGCCTCGTCCACGGCGGCGCGGACGTCCTCGTCCGCGAGCGGGGCGGCGGAGACCACGGTGACCTCACCGGTCGCGGCGACGGCCTTGACCGTGCTGACACCCGGCAGGGCGGAGATCTCGGTGGTCACCGCGCCCTCGCAGTGTCCGCAGGTCATGCCGGTCACCCGGTAGACGGTGGTGGTCTGGGTGTCCGTCTCGGCGGTCATGTCGTTCTCCTCTTCAGGGGCGTGTGCCGGTCACCGGGAGGGGCGGCCGATGGCTCCACCGTCCTCCCGACTCTTCGAGACTATACCCCTGGGGGGTATGAAAGCGAGTATCGGCTCCCGGTCTTTCGATCCTCGCGGGAAAACCGGCCGGTATGGGTGGACTGTAGGCAAATGGCTGATATGGATCACTCGGGAAGCCCTCCCGGGCGACCGGGTGAGGGGGGCGTCCCCAGGCGCTCGATGGGGCCCGGCGGATCGTGCTCGTCCTGGACTCGGACGCGGGACGCGCGCCTGGACGCCTGATTGTCCGAACGCATGGACGCCCGGACGCCCGGTCCCTGCTCGCCGAGGGCGGCGGCTTCGGGCGGGGCGTGTACGGGGGCGCTGCGCTCACCGGTACGGCGCCGGGCGCCATCCAGCGCACCCTGAGGGGCGGCGTGGCGCGGCCGTTCGGGCCGGCTCGGCGGCGCTGCCGGCCCGCGCGCGGGGCCGGAGGGCGTCGAGGCGGTGCGGGCCGGTCGGGTCGGGCGGGTCAGTGGGGGGCAGTGGGGGTCAGTGGGGGTCAGTGGGGGTCAGTGGGGGTGGGTCGTGGTGATCATCGGCTCCAGATAGCGCAGCAGGACGGTCTTGAGCTCGGCGGTGTAGGCGGCGCGCTCGTCCCCCTCGTGGGCCAGGATCAGGTCGAGGGACGACTTGAAGATCCCGAGGATCATGTTCGAGGTGTGGGCGAGCTCGTGGGGCGTGATCCCGGGGCAGCGGTCGCGCAGCACGGCCTCGATCCGCGACAGCAGGCTCTCGTGCAGCTTCTCGTGCTCATGGGCGATGCCGGGGACGCCGGTGCCGTGCATGAGGGCCCAGAAGGCCGGGTTCTCGCAGTTGAAGGCGATGACCGGGTCGAGGACGGCGTCGAGCAGCTCGGGCAGCGGGCGATGGATGTTCTCGGGGCGGAAGGCCCGGCCGTGCGCCTCGTTGGCCTGCTGGAGCAGCTGACCGCCGAGCTCGATCGCGATGGCCTCCTTGTTGGGGAAGTACTGGTAGAGGGTGCCCGGCGACACGCCTGCCTCGCGGGCGATGGCGTTGGTGCTGGCCGAGGCGTAGCCGGTACGGCAGAACACCCCGGCGGCGGCGGCCAGCAGCTGGGAGATCCGGCGTTCGCCGCGGGCCTGGCGGCGGCGCGGGGTGGCGGCGGTGGTGGCCGTGGTCGGTCGGGTGGTGCCGCTGTCGGCGTCGGTCGCTTCGGCGGTGGCGGCGTTCTCGCTGTCGACGGCGGAGCCCTTGGTCCCCTTTTCTGTGTTTTTGCCCATGCGTGTCCCTGGCATGTCCAATCCCCTGCTTCCCGTGGGCGATTGACAAACACGAGTGATCGCTCGCATTCTTGGAAAACGCGAGCGACTGCTCGTGTTTGCCAGTCTAAGTGGCCTGGCAATCACGGTGAAGGGGACACCGAGTCATGTCCGAAGTCAAGAAACCGCCGTCCTCCGGGGCGGACGCGGGGTGGACCCGGTTCGTCACGGTCCGGCCGCGGCTCACGCTGCTGCTCGCCCTGCTGGTCACGGCCTTGGCCGTGGTCGCCGGCGGCGGCGTCGCCGACCGGCTGGGAAGCGGCGGCTGGGAGGACCCGGGCGCCCAGTCCACCTACGCCACACGGGCCCTGGAGCGGGAGTTCCCGCAGTCCGAGCCCAATCTGCTCCTGCTCGTCGACGCCGCGGCGGGCACCGGCGGGGTCGACGATCCTGCCGTCGCCGCCGAGGCCGAACGGCTCACCACCGCACTCGCCGCCGAACGCGGGGTCGTCGGCGTCGGCTCGTACTGGCGCGCCCAGCTGCCCACCCTGCGCTCGCAGGACGGCCGGCAGGCGCTCGTCGTCGCCCGCGTCCAGGGCGACGAGAAGGCGACCACCGCGATCTTGGACCGCATCGCCCCGCGCTACGAGGGCGAACACGGTCCGGTCCAGGTGTCCCTCGGCGGCCCCGCGGCGGTCCAGCGCGAGGTCACCCGGACCATCCAGGAAGACCTGCTGCGCGCCGAGCTGATCGCCCTGCCGGTCACCCTCGTCCTGCTCGTCCTCGTCTTCGGCAGCGCGGTCGCCGCCCTGCTCCCCCTCGGGGTGGGCATCGTGGCGATCCTCGGCACCAATGCCGTCCTGCGCGGCCTCACCGAGGTCACCGACGTCTCCGTCTTCGCCCAGAACCTGACCACCGCGCTCGGCCTCGGTCTCGCCGTCGACTACGCCCTGTTCATCGTCCGCCGGTTCCGCGAGGAACTCGCCGCCGGGCACGATCCGGTCGCCGCGGTCGGGGTGACCCTGCGCACCGCCGGGCGCACCGTGCTCTTCTCGGCGCTCACCGTCGCCGTCTCGCTCTCGGCGATGCTCTTCTTCCCCATGTACTTCCTGCGCTCCTTCGCCTACGCCGGAGTCGCGGTGGTCCTGCTCGCGGCCGCGGCCGCGCTGATCCTGCTGCCGGCCGCCCTGGTGCTCCTCGGTCACCGGGTCAACGCCCTCGACCTGCGCAGACTGTGGCGGCGGGGCCGGCCCGAGGCGACCGAGACCGGGCCCGCGGAAACGGGCAAGGGCTGGCGCTGGACGGCCGCCCTCGTGATGCGGCGCGCCCCGGTGTTCGCCGTGGCCACCACCGTGGGCCTGCTGCTCCTCGGACTGCCCTTCATCGGCGTCAAGTTCGGTACGGTCGACGACCGGCAGCTCCCCAGTGACGCCCCCTCCCACGTGGTGCAGGAGCAGATCCGCGACGGCTTCCCGAACAGCCCCGGCGGCGGTCTCACCGTGCTCGCCGAAGGAGCGCCCGGCCCCGGGAGCCTCATGGCCTATCGGGACCGGCTGGCCGCCCTGCCCGGGGTGATCCGGGTCGACGGGCCGATCAGCTCCGCGACGGAAAGCCGATACACCTCCTTCTCGGTGTCCGTCGAGGGCGAGGCCGCGGGAGAGACGGCCCGGGGCCTGGTCGACGACGTCCGCGCCGTGGAAGCCGACTTCAAGACCTCGGTGACCGGACAGGCGGCCGTCCTCGTCGACGCGCAACATGCCATCGCCGGCGCGCTGCCCGCGGCCGCGGCCCTGGTGGTACTCGCCACGCTGCTGCTGGTGTTCCTGCTCACCGGCAGCCTGCTGATACCGCTTCAGGCGGTGCTGCTCAATGCCCTCAGCCTGACCGCGATGTTCGGGGCCGTGGTGTGGGTGTTCCAGGAGGGCAACCTCTCCGGGCTCCTCTCCTTCACCGCCACCGGCGACATAGAGACCACCCTGCCGGTGCTGATGTTCTGCATCGCCTTCGGACTCTCCATGGACTACGGGGTGTTCCTCATATCCCGCATCAAGGAGGAGTACGACCGGACCGGGGACCACGAGAGCGCCGTCCGCACAGGGCTGGCCCGCACCGGCGGGCTGATCACCGCGGCAGCCGTGATCCTGGCGGTGGTGATGGTGGCCATCGGCACCTCCCGGGTGACCAACACCAAGATGCTGGGGCTCGGGATCGCGCTGGCGGTCCTGATGGACGCCATGGTCGTGCGCAGCCTCCTGGTCCCGGCGGTGATGAAGCTGACCGGCCGAGCCACCTGGTGGGCCCCGGCCCCGCTGCGCCGCCTGCACGAGAGGTTCGGCCTCAGCGAGGGCGAGTCCGCGCCCCGAACCCAGGAGCCGGACCGGATACCCGTGGGAGCCGGCACCTAGCGAGTGGATGACAAGGCGGGGCGGGTCGGGGGCGGGTGAGGGGGAGGAGGGTGAGGGGATCCGGGGGTCCCCTCACCCGGCACCGCGGAGCTCAGTCCTCGCGGCGGCCCCGGTTCCCGGGCCGGCGGGCCACCCAGGCGCGCACGGTATCGGCGTACCAGTAGGGCTTGCCCCCCTCCACATGGTCGGGTGTGGGCAGCAGCCCGTGCTTGCGATAGGAGCGCACGGTGTCCGGCTGGACCCGGATGTGAGCAGCGATCTCCTTGTACGACCACAGCTGACGGTCGCTCATGCTGGACACCTCCTTGTCCACGCCGCGGGGCCGGCCGGGAGGCCGTCGGGGGAGCCGGCGCGTGGACACTGACGATCACTCGGGTTGTGCCCGGGGAACGACGCGGAGTGACGGCAGGGGAGGGGCTGTCGACCTCCTGTGACGGAAGACCCGCGTAATGCGGACATGCGTGACAGAAGGGGGATCCCTGTGACAAGAGCGCCACAGGGGGCCGGTGAGGAGTCGGCGGGGCGTCAGCGGTACAGAGCCGGGCGTTCCGTCAGCTCCACCACCGACCGGGCTCCGCTGCGTGCCGCCGCGATGCCCGCCTCGGAGACGGCGGCCGCCGCGTAGCCGTCCCACGCGTCGGGCCCCGCCACCCGGCCACGCCCGGCTGCGGCCACCCAGCTCCGCAGTTGGCGGTCGTAGGCGTCGGCGAAGCGCACCGTGAAGTCCTGGTCGATCGCGCCGCCCCAGCGGCCCGCCGCCTGCACCACCATCGCGTGTCCGTCGCCGATCCGGGCACTGCCCGCTTCGCCGACCGCCTCGCACTGCACCTGGTAGCCGAAACCGCAGTTGACGAAGATCTCCACGTCGACGACGGCCCCGCCGGAGGTCTCCAGCAGCACCAGCCGGGGATCGCTCAACCCCTCGGGAGCGGCCGCCGTGGGCCGCGGCGAGAGCACGGTCACGGCGGTGATCTCCTGCCCCAGCAGCCAGCGGGCCGCGTCCACCTCGTGCACCACCGAGTCACTGATCAGCATGTCGCTGGTGAAGAACGACGGCGACGAGGCGTTGCGGTGCCGACAGTGCAGGAAGAGCGGGCGCCCGATCCCGCCGGCGTCCAGCAGCTCCTTCAGCCGCGCGTACTCGGTGTCGTACCGCCGCATGAACCCCACCTGCACCAGGCGCCGCCCCAGCCGTTGTTCGGCCTCCATGACCCGCAGCGCGCCCGCCGGGTCCGGGGTCAGCGGCTTCTCGCACAGCACCGGTAGCTCCCGCTCCAGCGCGTGCAGGATCGCCTCCTCATGGGCGGGCCCGGGAGAGGCGATCAGCACCGCCTGCACCCCGGGTGCGGCTATCGCCGCCGCCGGATCGGTGTGCGCCGTCGCCCCGTCCAGGGTGCCCGCGACCTCCTTGACCCGGTCCCCGTCCGGGTCGGCCACGGCCACCACACGGGCCCCGCCCACCGTCCGCCCGATCCGGCGGACGTGATCGGCGCCCATCTTCCCGGTGCCGATGACGGCGATACCGAGCGTGCTCATCTCGTACTCCTCTTCCTTCCGAAGGGTCAGCGGGCGCCGCAGGAACGGAGGTAGGCGCGGGTGCGCCGGGCGATCGGCAGCGGCCGGTCCGGCGAACACGGGTACATGTCCTGCTCCACGATGGCGAAGAGGTCCACGCCCAGCCGCTGGGCCGCCGCGAGCACCGGTTCCAGCGCGGGCACCCCCGAGGGCGGTTCGCACATCACCCCACGGCCCACGGCCGGCCCGAAGGGCAGCTCCTCGGCGACGACTTCGGCGAGGATCCGCGGATCCACCTGCTTGAGGTGGAGGTAGCCGATCCGCTCGCCGAAGGTCTCCACGGCCTGCACGCTGTCCCCGCCGCAGTACGCGTAGTGCCCCGTGTCCAGACAGAGGGAGACGAGCGAGGGATCGGTCGCGTCCAGGAAGCGGGCCACGTTCTCGGGGGTGTCGATATGGGTGTCGGCGTGCGGGTGGACCACGATCCCCAGCCCGTAACGGTCCTGGACCTCCCGGCCGAGGCGCTCGGTCTGCGAGGTCAGTTCACGCCACTGGGCGGGGGTCAGGGTGCGGTCCTCCAGCACCTCCCCGGTCTTGTCGTCCCGCCAGAAGGAGGGGATGACGACGAGATGGGCCGCGCCCATGGCCTGGGTGAGCGCCGCGATCCGCGACACGTGCTCCCAGGTGTCCTCCCACACGGCGGGCCCGTGATGGAGTCCGGTGAAGACGGTGCCGGCCGAGACGCGCAGCCCGCGCTTGACCGTTTCGTCGGCGAGGCGGGCGGGATCGGTGGGCAGATAGCCGTAGGGGCCGAGTTCGATCCACTCGTACCCGGCGTCGGCGACCTCGTCGAGGAAGCGTTCCCACGGGGTCTGCCGGGGATCGTCCGGGAACCAGACACCCCAGGAGTCCGGAGCCGAACCGATGCGGATACGGGTCAACGCGGGCGGGGAGGACGTCATGACGGCCACCTTAGGGTGGAGGACCGATGGGAGGACCGACTGTGACCGATACCGGCGATCCGTTCTCGTTCGACCTGATCACGATGGGCCGGATCGGGGTGGATCTCTACCCGTTGACGACGGGCATACCACTGGCCGAGGCCGAGACGTTCGGCAAGTTCCTGGGCGGCTCCCCGACCAACGTGGCCGTCGCGGCAGCCCGGCTGGGGCGCCGGGTCGCGGTCATCACCCGTACCGGCGCGGACCCCTTCGGCGGCTATCTGCGCTCCGAACTGCGGGGGTTCGGGGTGGACGACCGGTGGGTGGCCGAGGTCGCCGGTCTGCCGACCCCGATCACCTTCTGCGAGATCTTCCCGCCCGACCACTTCCCGTTGTACTTCTACCGGCTGCCGAAGGCCCCGGATCTGGAGATCACCACGGACGAGGTGGACCTGGCGGCCGTACGGGCGGCCCGCGTGTTCTGGATGACGGGTACGGGCCTGAGCGAGGAGCCCTCGCGGGCGGCGACGCTGGCGGCCCTGGAGGCCCGCGCCCGGACCGGTACGACGGTCTTCGACCTGGACTGGCGGCCGATGCTGTGGCGGGAGAAGCCCGAGCCGTACTACGAGCGGGCGCTGCGGTCGGCGACGGTGGCCGTGGGGAACGCGCAGGAGTGCGAGATCGCCACCGGCGAGGCGGATCCGCACGCGGCGGCACGGGAGCTGCTCGCGGCGGGCGTGGAACTGGCGGTCGTCAAACGCGGACCGGAGGGCGTACTGGCGGTCCACCGCGACGGCACGGTGGTGGAGGTCGCGCCGGTGCCGGTGGAGGTGGTCAACGGGCTGGGCGCGGGAGACGCGTTCGGCGGTGCGCTGTGCCACGGGCTGCTGGCGGGGTGGGAACTGGGGAAGGTACTGAGGTACGCGAACGCGGCCGGGGCGATCGTCGCCTCACGGCTGGCGTGCGCCACGGCGATGCCGTTCCCTCACGAGGTGGAGGAGGTGCTGGGACGTGCCGGTGGTGTCTGAGTGGGGGATGGAGTGGACGAGGCTGATGGTCCTCGACCTGGCCCCGGGCGAGGTGTACGCACACGAGTCCGGGGAGTGCGAGTGGATCGTGCTCCCACTGTCGGGCGGATGCCAGGTCCGCGAAACAGCCTCGCCGGCGTTTGAGGCGCGGGGTCCGGGGCAGAGCCCCGGGGACGGGCCGGAGGTCTTCCAACTGCGCGGACGGGCTGGGGTGTTCGACGGGACCACCGACTTCGCGTACCTGCCCCGGGACGGCCACGCCGAGATCGAAGCGGCCGCCGGCGGGCGCTTCGCCCTCGCCGGAGCCCGCTGCGAGCGCCGCCTCCCCGCCCGGTACGGGCCCGCCGACGCCGTCCCCGTGGAGCTCCGCGGCGCAGCGCACTGCTCCCGCCAGGTCAACAACTTCGCCGCCGCCGACACCTTCCCCGCCGACCGCCTCATCGCCGTCGAGGTGCTCACCCCCGGCGGGAACTGGTCCTCGTACCCGCCCCACAAGCACGACGAGCACCACCCCGGCGAGGAGTCCCGCCTGGAGGAGATCTACTACTTCGAGATCGCCCCGCACGGGGACACCCCCGGGCTCGGCTACCAGCGCGTCTCCCCCTCCCCGGCCGGGAAGACCGACGTCCTCACCGAGGTGCGGACCGGGGACGCGGTGCTGATCCCCGACGGCTGGCACGGGCCGTCCATCGCCGCCCCCGGGCACGACATGTACTACCTGAACGTCATGGCCGGGCCGGGCGAGAGCCGGGAGTGGCTGATCCGGGACCACCCCGACCACGGGTGGATCCGCGGCAGCTGGGACGGCCAGGACGTCGACCCCCGGCTGCCCTTCCCCGGCCCGGCCCCTTCGCCGTCCCCGGATCCGGCCCCGGCCCAGGCCCCCGCCCGAACGGAGGACCACCGATGAGGCTCACCGTCGCGCAGGCGCTCGTCCGCTTCCTGTCCCGCCAGTACACCGAGCGCGACGGGCACCGGCACCGGCTGATCGCCGCCACCTGGGGGATCTTCGGGCACGGGAACGTCGCGGGCATCGGCCAGGCCCTCCTGGAGACCGGGCCCGAGGTCATGCCCTTCCTCCAGGGCCGCAACGAGCAGGCCATGGTGCACGCCGCCGTCGGGTACGCCCGCCAGAGCGGCCGGCTCTCCGCCCACGCCGTCACCACCTCCATCGGGCCCGGCGCCACCAACCTCGTCACCGGCGCCGCCCTCGCCACGATCAACCGGATCCCGGTCCTCCTGCTGCCCGGCGACACCTTCGCCACCCGTCCCGCCGATCCCGTGCTCCAGCAGCTGGAGGTGCCCTACGCCGGGGACGTCTCCGTCAACGACACCCTGCGGCCCGTCTCCCGCCACTTCGACCGGATCACCCGCCCCGAGGCCCTGATCCCGGCCGCGCTGCAGGCCGTACGGGTGCTCACCGACCCCGTGCAGACCGGCGCCGTCACCCTCGCGCTGCCGCAGGACGTGCAGGCGCAGGCGTACGACTGGCCCGAGGAGTTCTTCGCCGAGCGCGTGTGGGGCGTGCGCCGGCCCCGGCCCGACCGGCACGAGCTGGCCCGCGCCGCCGAGGCCGTACGGGGCTCCGCGCGCCCCCTGATCGTCGCCGGCGGCGGGATCCGGCACAGCGAGGCGGGTGCGGCCCTGGCCGCCTTCGCCGAGGCCACCGGGATCCCGGTGGCCGTCACCCAGGCGGGCAAGGGCGCCTTGGCCTACGGGCACCCCGCCGACGTGGGCGGGATCGGCCACACCGGGACCTCCACCGCCGCCGCGCTCGCCCGGGAGGCCGACCTCGTCATCGCCGCCGGGACCCGGCTGACCGACTTCACCACCGCCTCCGCGACCCTGTTCCAGAACCCGGCCGTCCGGTTCGTCGGCCTCAACCTGGACCCGTACGACGCCCACAAACTCGCCGCCCTCCCCCTGGTCGCCGACGCCCGCGAGGGGCTCGACGAGCTCCGGGTCGCGGTCGCGGGCCACCGCACGGACCCGGCGTACGGAGCGCTGTACGCGGCGGAGCGAGGGCGCTGGGAGAGCCGGGTGGAGCGGGCCTACGCCGTCCCGGACGCGGCGGAGGACACGGCGCCCACGCAGGCCCAGGTGCTCGGACTGCTCGACGCCCTGGTCGACGGGACCGACATCCTGATCAACGCGGCCGGATCGCTCCCCGGCGACCTGCACAAACTGTGGCGGGCCCGGTCGCAGGACCAGTACCACGTGGAGTACGGGTACTCCTGCATGGGCTACGAGATCCCCGCGGCCATCGGGGTGGCACTGGCCGCGCCCGGCCGCCCGGTGTGGGCGCTGGTCGGCGACGGTACGTACCTGATGAATCCGACCGAGATCGTCACGGCCGTCCAGGAGGGGATCCCGATCAAGGTGGTGATCCTCGACAACCACGGCTACGCCTCCATCGGCGGCCTGTCGGGGGCGGTGGGCGGTGAGGGCTTCGGCACCGCCTACCGCTTCCGGGCAGCTGACTCCGGGTATACGGGGGACCCCCTTCCGGTGGACCTCGCGGCCAACGCGGGCTCCCTCGGGATGGCCGTGATCCGCGCCCGCACCACACGTGACCTGCGCGAAGCCCTCGCCGAGGCCCGCATCGCGACCCGGCCCACATGTGTCTACGTACAGACCCGAACGCCCGACACTGTGTCGGGCCCACCCCCGGCACAGGCGTGGTGGGATGTTCCTGTGGCCGAGACCGCGACCCGCAAGGCCGCTGCCACGGCCCGTGAAGAGTACGACCGGCAAGCCGCGCAGCGACGTCGCCATCTGTGAAGGAGCAAGGCATGAAGACCGTCAACCACTGGATCGGTGGCAAGACCGTCGAGGGCGCGTCGGGCAACTACGGCCCGGTCACCGACCCGGCCACCGGCGAGGTCACCACCCAGGTCGCGCTCGCCTCGGCCGACGAGGTCGACGCGGCCGTACAGGTCGCCCAGGAGGCCTACCTCACCTGGGGCCAGTCCTCGCTGGCCGCCCGTACCAAGGTGCTGTTCGCCTACCGCGCCCTGCTGGACGCCCACCGCGACGAGATCGCCGCCCTGATCACCGCCGAGCACGGCAAGGTCCACTCGGACGCGCTGGGCGAGGTCGCCCGCGGCCTGGAGATCGTGGAGCTGGCCTGCGGCATCACCACGCAGCTCAAGGGCGAGCTGTCCACCTCCGTCTCCAACCGGGTGGACGTCTCCTCGATCCGCCAGCCGCTGGGCGTCGTCGCGGGCATCACCCCCTTCAACTTCCCGGCGATGGTCCCGATGTGGATGTTCCCGCTGGCCGTGGCCTGCGGAAACACCTTCATCCTCAAGCCGAGCGAGAAGGACCCGTCGGCCGCCAACAAGCTCGCCGAGCTGGCCACCGAGGCCGGACTGCCGGCGGGCGTGCTGAACGTGCTCCACGGCGACAAGGTGGCCGTGGACGCGCTGCTCGCCCACCCCGGCATCGCGGCCGTCTCCTTCGTCGGCTCGACCCCGATCGCCCGCCACATCCACACCACCGCCTCGGCCAACGGCAAGCGCGTCCAGGCCCTGGGCGGCGCCAAGAACCACATGCTGGTGCTGCCGGACGCGGACCTGGACGCCGCCGCAGACGCGGCCGTGTCCGCGGCCTACGGTTCGGCCGGCGAGCGCTGCATGGCGATCTCCGCCGTGGTGGCCGTCGGCGCGATCGGCGACGAGCTCGTCGAGAAGATCCGCGAGCGCGCCGAGAAGATCAAGATCGGCCCCGGCAACGACCCGACCTCCGAGATGGGCCCGCTGATCACCGCCGCCCACCGCGACAAGGTCGCCTCGTACGTCAAGGGCGCGGCCGACCAGGGCGCGGACGTCGTCCTCGACGGCACCGGCTTCACGGTCGAGGGCAACGAGAACGGCCACTGGATCGGCCTGTCCCTGCTGGACCGTGTGAAGACCGACTCCGACGCCTACCGCGACGAGATCTTCGGCCCGGTCCTGTGCGTGCTGCGCGCCGAGACCTACGAGGAGGGCGTGGCCCTCATCAACGCCTCGCCGTTCGGCAACGGCACCGCGATCTTCACCCGCGACGGCGGCGCCGCCCGCCGCTTCCAGCTGGAGATCGAGGCCGGCATGGTCGGCGTCAACGTGCCGATCCCGGTGCCGGTGGGCTACCACTCCTTCGGTGGTTGGAAGGACTCGCTCTTCGGCGACCACCACATCTACGGCAACGACGGCATCCACTTCTACACCCGCGGCAAGGTCGTCACGACCCGCTGGCCGGACCCCTCCGAGGGCCACCTCGGCGTGGACCTGGGCTTCCCCCGCAACCACTGACCCACCCCGCCCCCAGCAGCACCCGTAGCCCAGCAGCCCCCGGCCACCCTCACCCGGCCGGGGGCCGCTGCGGTGGTGGCCGTGACGGCCGGGCGCCGTCGCCCCGGGCGTCCGCGTCGGTCAGTGGGTTCGGGCCAGGGGCGGTACGGGTTCGGGCTGTTCGGCCGCCGCGCGGCGCCGGCGGCGCAGGATCCATGCCGCGGCGCCCGCGCCCGCGAGGAGCAGGAGCAGTCCCACGGCCGGCCAGGGCACGGCGACGAAGTCGGTCTCGGACTCCGACACCAGGTCGGGGTGGGCGGCCGCGCCCGCGGTGACCTTCACGGTCACCCAGTCCGACTGGGGGGCGTCCGGCCACGGTTCGGTCAGCTCGATCCGTTGGCCCGGCAGCAGGGTCAGCTTCAGCTCGCGGGCGGGTCGGTTCAGCACGTCCCGCCCGAACAGTCCCTCGGCCGACACCGCCACCTTGGGCTCGATCACCATGTTGCCCCGGTTGACCAGCGCGTACGTGATCGTCGCGCGGGCGTTCTTGACCCACGGCAGCAGCGGCGCCGCGCGGCTGACCCGTACGTCCTCCACGCTCAGCCCCGGCGTGACCGGCCCCGGCACCCGGAAGTAGAGCCGGGCGCCCACCGAGCGCTTCACCCCGACCTGGACCTTGCCCTCCTGCTGCACGCCCTCCACGGCGGTGCCCAGGGCGACGATCCCGCCGACGTGGTCACCGGGCGTCGCGTCCGCCGGGACCTTCACGGTGAAGGGGATGTCCTTGCGGCCCTCGGCGGGCACGGTGACGGTGTTCGCGGCCTGTGGCCCGAGCGTGATCCACGCCCCGACGTCCTTCGGTCGCGTCTCCACCGGCAGCAGCGCGAAGGCGCCGCCCGCGGGGGTGTTCACGGCGTCGGTGGCGAAGACCTGGAACGTCAGCTCCTTGTCGGAGGAGTTCACGATCGTCACGCTGTCGCTCAGCGTGCTCCCGGCCGTGCCCTGGTGGAAGAAGTACGCGCGGTCGGTCATCGCCGCGCCGGCCGCCGGCGTCGGGAACACCCCCCACGTGCCGTTGTCCGCGGCGCGCGCCGCGGTGGCCGGCAGCAGGCCCGCGCCGCCGAGCAGCAGGCCGAGGAGCAGGCCGTACAGGAGGGTGCGGGTGCGGCGACGGGTCCGGCTACGGCTACGGGTGCGCATGGGCGGTCTCCAGTGGGCGCGGAACGGAGGAAGGGGTGGTGCGGCGCCGGAGCGCCGCACCACCCTGGGTCGAGCGGCCGTACGGGTCAGGCGATCGAGAAGGTCACGACCGTCTGGTAGGTGTCCGCGAACATGAAGGGCGGGAGCTGGATCATTCCGGCGCCGCCGACGGCGAACTCACCACCGGTCAGCTCGTCCCCGCCGGCGGCCTGGGAGGCCACCTTCATCGGGACGTCGGAGATCGCACCGGGCGTGCCCGCGGTGCAGGTGCTCGGGCTGTCCGGGTTGGTCACGGTGCAGGACGGCTGGATGCCGATCTGCGCCTTCGCCATCGAGTGGCCGGTGGTCTGGTTCAGGAACGGCGTGCGCGTCGCCGTCACGTCCCAGCCGAGCGAACCGCCGCGGAAGTCCTGGACGGTCGCGGCGTTGAAGACGCCGACCACCGACTGGGCCTTGCCGTTGATGGTGACCGCTCCGAAGCTGACGGCCGGCTGGCCGTCCTTCGGGCCGAGCCCCAGCGGTCCGGGCAGGACCTCGACGTCGACCGGGTTCTTCACCCCGGCCTGCTCCTCCAGGAACACGAAGGACTTGTACGGGGTGATCGAACCGTCGATCCGGATCGCGTCGGCCTTCTTGGTGACCGTGACGTTGCAGGTGGCGGCGCCGGACGCGTCCGCCGTGCCCGTACCGGTGTCACCGGTCGCGGTGCCCGCGAGCAGGGCGGAGCAGGCGACGGGGCCGGCCGGGAAGTTGGCGCCGGTCACGGTGACGGCGGTGCCCGCCGGGCCGCTGTTGGGCGTCAGCTTCGTGGTGACCGGGTCCTTGGGCAGCGCCTCGACGGCGACCGAGCCGAGCGAGGCGCTCGGGCGCGGCGCCGGCGTACAGGTGGTGGTGAACACCGAACCGGACAGGTCCGCGTCGGTCACCGCCAGGTCGAGGGCGACCTGGACCGTGGTGCCCTCGGTGCCGTCCGGGATCTTGATGGTTCCGGAGAACGCCTTGGGGTCGAGCGGCTGCCCGGCCACGACGGAGACCGTCTCCGGCGGGCTGGTGACCACCTGGGTGGTGGTACCGACCTTGAGGGTGATCTTGGAGGTGTTCACCGTGGTGACGGAGAACGAGGGGATCAGGGGGCTCGCACCCGGGTCGATCGTGATCGGGACGACGTCTCCGGCCTTGGCACCGTCGGGCAGGGTGACCGTGAAGTTCTGGTTGCCGGAGCCGTCCGGCTGCGGCGCCGGGGCGTCGCAGTTCTCGAAGACTGCCGTGGTCTTGGTCGCGGCCTGCGCGGAACCCGTCAGGGCCACCACGCCGCCCGTCAGGGCCAGGGACAGGGCTCCCGCCCCGGCCAGTACTCTTCGTCGGTACGTTCTCGTACTCACTGGGTCGCGACTCCTTCGTCATGACGAACCCCTCCCCCCACCCGCTGTGTGGGGGAGGTCGAGCCGGTGCGGTGGCCGATATTGACGCGTCGCCGTGATGAGAAGTCAATGACTTGCTTTCGCCCGAAGCACACAGAAATTGATGGGCCATCAGGGAGAGTCTGATGGCCCATCGGAGACCGACCGGTCGGGGTGTGGAAGCAGAGGTGGCCCTAAAGGGTGTTGCAGAAGGTCGGGCCTGGGCGGGTCGAAGTGGCGTCTGGCCTGCTGTTTCACCGTGTCATGGCGAGGTTGTGCATGGTGGC
>NZ_QGGZ01000011.1 GCF_003148825.1 Streptomyces sp. CG 926 | reverse complement strand
TTTGGCACGCTGTTGAGTTCTCAAGGAACGGACGCTTCCTTTGTACTCACCCTCTCGGGCTTTCCTCCGGGCTTTCGTTCTGTTCTTGCGTTTCCAACTCTACCAGATCATTTCCGCGCCGTTTCCGGCGGTGGATTTGAATTCGGTGACCGTTGGGGGTCTTTGCCTTTCGGCGCTCCACCACTTTAGCGCTTATCCCTTGCGGCTCATAATCGAGCCACTGGCCAGGAATTCGGGCATGCCGAATAGGACCCCGCCAGGGGTAAGTCGTAGGTAGTGGGTTGGCCGCTCCGGGAGGCTGCTGATAGCAGTGCCCGTTCAAGCGGCTCGGACTACGTTAGGGGTCCGGAAGGTCCGAGTCAAGTTGAGCGGCGGCGTGGTGCGTGGGCGCGGTACGGGCTCACCGTCGGGTCGTTGGTGATCCAGAAGCGGTACGGGTGGGCCGCGCCGGCTCCGCCCACTCCCGTACGCGGGCCGCTGCTCATCAGGTCCGCCGCGGTCGGGGTGCCCGTAAGCAGGGACAAGGGGGAATCGGGGCCCGCGCAGAGGTCGGTGCCGTCGAGGGAGCGGTCCACGTCCAAGGCTGTGGCCAGGCGGGCCGGGCCCTTGGCCAGTTCCCTCGGGCTTCTGGCTGAAACTCGACGTTTGGTGGCCAGGTCGGCCCCCACCGTAACCTCGCCCGCGCGCAGCAGTACCCCGCTCGCACGGCCCGGGGGGCCGCACACCAGGTTGAGGCTGAACCACATGCCGTAGATGAAGTAGACGTACGCGTGTCCGGGTGGACCGAACATGGAGGCGTTGCAGGCGGTGCGGCCGCGGTAGGCGTGGGAGCCGGGGTCGGTCTCCCCCTCGTAGGCCTCCACCTCCGTGATGCGCAGTTCGAGGGGTCCGTCCGTCGTGCGGCGGACGAGGGTGCGGCCCAGGAGGTCCGGGGCCACGGTGAGGACCGGGCGGTCGAAGAAGGACCTGGGCAGGGGCGTACGGTCAGGGCGCGCGCTCATCCGGTCGAGCGTAGTGGAACGCGTCCACCTGGAACCGGGGCCTAAGGTTCCGCGTTGATACGGGGTAGTCGCGGCGTAGTCGCCAGATCCTTTCAAGGGGAGTTAGAGCATGGGCTTCAAGAAGCTGTTCGCGAGCCTGGGCGCCGGTGGTGCTTCGGTCGACACGATCATCACCGAGCCGAACGTCGTGCCGGGCGGAATCGTCCAGGGCGAGGTCCGGATCCAGGGTGGATCCGTGGAGCAGCAGATCGAGGGGCTGTCCGTCGGGCTGCAGGCGCGGGTCGAGGTCGAGGGCGGGGACCAGGAGTACAAGCAGGACATCGTCTTCACCAAGCAGCGTCTGGGCGGTGCGTTCAAGGTTCAGCCCGGCGCGCTGCACGTGGTGCCCTTCGGGCTGGAGATCCCCTGGGAGACGCCGATCACCCACTTCGGTGGGCAGCACCTGCACGGGATGAACATCGGGGTCAGCACCGAGCTGGAGATCGCTCGCGCGGTGGACGCCGGTGACCTCGACGCGATCAACGTGCACCCGGTGCCGGCGCAGCAGGCGATCCTCGATGCCTTCCGCCAGCTCGGCTTCACCTTCCGCAGCGCGGACATGGAGCGCGGGCACATCCGCGGGACGCGCCAGTCGCTGCCCTTCTACCAGGAGATCGAGTTCCTGCCGCCGTCGCAGTACCGCGGGCTGCACCAGGTCGAGCTCACCTTCATCTCCGACGGCCGGGAGATGGACGTCGTGCTGGAGATGGACAAGAAGCCGGGTCTGTTCACCGAGGGCAGCGACACCTACCGCTGCTTCCAGGTGGGGCTGCAGTCGTACCAGGACACGGACTGGGCGGCATACCTGAACCAGTGGATCGCGTCGGTCGGTTCGCAGCGCAACTGGTTCTGACCGGCTTCGGGCTCGGGCCCGAGCCACCTCTCGGCTGATCGTTCCTCGAGCGTTTGCCCGGTCCTGGTCTAAAGAAGGCCAGGACCGGGCATTTTTATTGCGTTGTCCCGCGTGGCGCGCGCGGCCAGAGTGGTTCCGGGCCTTGCCGCCAGGGTGGTCGCGGGCCTGCACACGGGAGGTGGGCGAGATGCGGGACACGCTGGTGCTGAATGCGAGCTTCGAGCCGCTGTCGACAGTGACTCTGAATCGTGCCGTGGTTCTGGTGCTCCAGGACAAGGCCGTCGTCGAACAGTCGCACCCCGAGCTGCGTGTGCGCGCGGCCACCATGGATCTTCCGATGCCCCGGGTGATCAGGCTCTGCAGGTATGTCCGGGTGCCCTTCCGAAGACATGCTCCCTGGTCACGGAGGGGGGTGCTGGTCCGGGACCAGCACCGGTGCGCGTACTGCGGGAAGCGCGCGACGACCGTGGACCACGTACTGCCGCGGGCCCAGGGGGGTGGGGACACCTGGCTGAACACGGTGGCTTCCTGCGCCGAGGACAACCACCGCAAGGCGGCGCGGACTCCGGAGGAGGCGGGGATGCCGCTCCTCCGGAAGCCGTTCGTGCCGTCGCCGGCGGACGCGATGCTGCTGGCCCTGGGGGTGGCTGGGCGGGATGCGCTCCCGGAGTGGCTGGAGCGGTCCGCCTAGCCGGATCCGCCGTATTGATGGATGCGGATCAGCTGAGCGACGTAGTTCTTCTACGTCGCTCAGCTGATGAGCAGTTGGACGATGGCGAGGATGCCTACCGTCACGATGACCGCGCGCAGGATGGTCGGCGAGAGGCGGCGGCCGACCTTGGCTCCGATCTGGCCGCCGATCGTGGAGCCGATGGCGATGAGGACGACGGCGGTCCAGTCGAACTCGGCGACGAAGAGGAAGACGACGGCCGCGATGCCGTTGACCAGAGCGGCGATGACGTTCTTGACGGCGTTGACGCGTTGCAGGTCCTCGCGGAGCAGCAGGCCCATCAGGCCGAGGTAGAGCACGCCCTGGGCGGCGCCGAAGTAGCCTCCGTACGCGCTGGAGAGCAGCATGCCGCCGAGCAGGGCCGGTCCGCCGTCGGGGTGGCGGGTGTCGCCTCCGGCGGCTTCCTCGCGTCGGCGCAGCGCGGCGGCGAGTCGGGGCTGCAGGACGACGAGGACGAGGGCCAGCGCGATCAGGACGGGCACGATCGTGTCGAAGGACTCGGACGGCAGGGTGAGGAGCAGGATCGCGCCCGCGAGTCCGCCGACGAGGGACACGGAGCCGAGCCGCAGGATGCGGGCGCGCTGTCCCTGGAGCTCCTTGCGGTAGCCGATGGCTCCGCTGATCGACCCGGGCACCAGGCCGAGGGTGTTGGACACGTTGGCGGTGACCGGGGGCAGGCCGGTGGCGAGCAGCACCGGGAAGGTGATCAGGGTGCCGGAGCCGACGATGGTGTTGATCGTGCCCGCGCCGATACCGGCGGCGAAGACAGCGAGTGATTCCCAGATGGACATGGACGATGCCATCCCCTTTGCATGAGTGAGTCGCCTCCCCGCCATGAAGGTCGAGGGGCCTCACCGATCATGCATGAAGGGGTGGCCGGTCAGTCGATGGGGGGCTGTTCGCGGCGTTCCGCGCCGTCCTTGTCCCGTGCGGCCGGGATGCCGCCGCCGTCCTTGCCGGCGTTCTGCGGGTTGAAGCCCGAACCGCCGCCCATGGGGCCGAAGTTGCCCATGGCGCCGGAGAGTCCCTTGAGGGCGTCGCCGATCTCGCTCGGCACGATCCAGAGCTTGTTGGCGTCGCCTTCGGCGATCTTCGGAAGCATCTGGAGGTACTGGTAGGCGAGGAGCTTCTGGTCGGCGTCGCCGGCGTGGATGGACTCGAAGACCGTGCGGATGGCCTGGGCCTCGCCCTCGGCGCGCAGTGCGGCGGCCTTGGCGTCACCTTCGGCGCGCAGGATGGAGGACTGCTTCTCACCCTCGGCGCGCAGGATCTCGGACTGCCGGACACCTTCGGCCTGGAGGATCGCGGCGCGCTTGTCGCGGTCGGCGCGCATCTGCTTCTCCATCGAGTCCTGGATGGAGGTCGGCGGCTCGATGGCCTTGAGCTCGACGCGGTTGACGCGGATGCCCCACTTGCCGGTGGCCTCGTCGAGGACGCCGCGCAGGGCCGCGTTGATCTCCTCGCGGGAGGTGAGGGTCCGCTCCAGGTCCATGCCACCGATGATGTTGCGGAGGGTGGTGACGGTGAGCTGCTCGATGGCCTGGATGTAGCTGGCCACTTCGTAGGTCGCGGCCCGCGCGTCGGTCACCTGGTAGTAGATGACGGTGTCGATGTTGACGACCAGGTTGTCCTGGGTGATGACGGGCTGCGGCGGGAAGGGGACGACCTGCTCGCGGAGGTCGATCCGGTTGCGGATCGAGTCGATGAACGGGACGACGATGTTGAGGCCCGCGTTGAGGGTGCGGGTGTAGCGGCCGAACCGCTCGACGATGGCGGCGCTGGCCTGCGGGATCACCTGGATCGTCTTGACCAGTGCGATGAAGACCAGAACCACCAGAATGATCAGGACGATGATGATCGGTTGCATGCGGTTCCCCGTGCCCTTCCGGCTGTCTGTGCTGCCCCGTTGATCGGAGTCTCGCAGACCTTGGGGCCGCGAGCAGGCTGGTTGTCACATGACGACGGCGGTCGCCCCGTCGATCTCCACCACATCGACGGACCGGCCGGGTTCGAAGCTGGTGTCCGCGTCGAGGCTGCGTGCGGACCAGACCTCGCCGGCGAGCTTGATGCGGCCGCCGCTGCCGTCGACCCGTTCCAGGACGACCGCGGATCTGCCCCTCAAGGCGTCGATGCCGCTGCGGTGTTGGGGGCGCTGGTCGCGGTGGCGGTTGGCGATCGGCCGTACGACGGCGATGAGCGCGACCGACACGATGACGAAGACCAGGACCTGGGCCACCACTTCCCCGCCGAGGGCGGCCGTGACGGCGGCCGCGACCGCCCCGACCGCGAACATGCCGAACTCCGGCATGGCGGTCAGGACGAGGGGGATGCCCAGTCCGACCGCGCCGATGAGCCACCAGACCCACGCGTCGATGTCCACATGGTCATGGTAGGTCGGGTGGGCGCGGTCGGGACAGGGTGCGGCGACCCGTAAGAGGGGTTCAGCCGAGGGGAAGGCCCTGGGCGGTCCAGCGGTCGGTCCCGTTGCGCTCGACGACCAGCGGGAGGCCGAAGCAGAGGGAGAGGTTACGGGAGGTCAGTTCGAGGTCGATCGGGCCCGCGGTGACGACCTTGCCCTGACGGATCATCAAGACGTGGGTGAAGCCGGGGGCGATCTCCTCGACGTGGTGCGTGACCATGACCATCGACGGGGCGAGCGGGTCGCGGGCCAGGCGGCCGAGGCGGCGTACGAGGTCCTCGCGACCGCCGAGGTCCAGACCGGCGGCGGGCTCGTCGAGGAGCAGCAGCTCGGGGTCGGTCATCAGGGCGCGGGCGATCAGCGTGCGCTTGCGCTCGCCCTCGGAGAGGGTGCCGAACTTGCGGTCGAGGTACTCGGTCATGCCGAGGCGGTCGAGGAAGGCGCGGGCGCGCTGCTCGTCGACGTCCTCGTACTCCTCCTGCCAGGTCGCCGTCATGCCGTACGCGGCGGTGAGGACGGTCTGCAGGACGGTCTGCCGCTTGGGCAGCTTGTCGGCCATCGCGATGCCGGCGACACCGATGCGGGGGCGCAGCTCGAACACGTCCACCTTGCCGAGGGTGCTGCCGAGGATGGTGGCGGAGCCCTTGGTGGGGAAGAGGTAGCTGGAGGCGAGGTTCAGCAGAGTGGTCTTGCCGGCGCCGTTGGGGCCGAGGATCACCCAGCGCTCCCCCTCCTTCACCGACCAGGAGACCTGGTCCACCAGAGCCCGGCCCTCGCGGACCACGGATACGTCCACCAGCTCCAGAACATCGCTCATGAGCGTGTTGTCACCCCTTGCAGTCACGGTTTGCTGTGCGCGCCGGTAGACGCAGCCCCTATGGGAAAACCTACGCCACTCGGAGCGGGCTCCGGGGCCGGGGCCCGGTGCCGGGGCCGATCCGTAAAGTAGGGGGATGCTTTTCGAACCACGTTCAGGGCGCTTGGCCGCCTGGGGGAACGCACTGCTGGCCGGTCTGGTCTCGCCCGACGAGGCCGTGTTGTCGATCGTGGGCGAGGACGCCGTGCACCGGGTGGAGGGGCTGCCGGGCGAGACGGGCCCGGTCGGGCTCACCCTGGCGCTCGGCCGGCTGCGCGCGTTGGGGGTGTCCGGTCTACGGGTGGCACTGCCGGCGCCGGGGCATCCGCTGGGGCTGAGCGGGCCGCCGGAGTTCAACGCGCGGGCGCTGGAGGCCGAGGAGGCGGTCGTCGCGGTGGGGGCGGCGCTGGGTCTGGTGCCGGAGGTGTCCGAGGCCGGGCCGGCCGGGGACGCGCACGTGTCGGTGACCTGGCACGTGCTGCCGGTCCGGGAGGCCCCGCCGGCCGACGTGCCCTCGCTGAGCGAGGCGGAGCGGGAGCTCGCGGAGGCGCTGCGCGAGGCGACCGAGGTGCTGACCCGGCTGGACGTGGCGGGGTCCGGGCCGGTGGCGGAGGCCGCGTTGTCGGCGTACCGGGCACGGGCCGAGGCCGGACGGGAGGCGCTGGCCCCGGGATACCCGCCGCGGGCCGTGCGGGTACTGGCGCTGGCGCAGCGGGTGGACCTGATGGTGTCGCTGGCGTACGAGAACGGGCACGGGGGCGCGGTGGCCGCCTCGGAGATGGCGGCGCGGGCGGAGGCGTTGCGGCCGGTCGAGCGGGTCGCTCGGCGGGCGCTGGTGGCGGCGTACAACTCGGCCGTCGAGGCGCGCGAGCGGGGGTGACCCCCGGGCGGGGGGATCGGGTGCGCCGCCGCTGCGCGGGCGGCCCCGGCTGCGCCGGGCATCGTGGGGCTCCGCCCCACACCCCGCGCCTCGAACGCCGGCGGGGCTGGGAGTGAGCTGGGTGGGCGCGCCCCGGGTCAGCGCGGTGTCGGTTGCGCCGTGACGCCGGTCGGGCCGTCGCCGACCGGGACCGTGGCCGTCCCGCCCGTTCTCGTGTCGATCACCGACAAGGTGTCCGAGTCGAAGTTGCTGACGTGGACGCTGCAGCCGTCAGGGCCGACCGCGAGACCGTTGGGACCGTCGCCCACGGCGATGGTGTCCGTGACGGTGCGGCTGCGGGTGCTGATCACCGACACGGTTCCCGCGCCGACGTCGGCCACGTAGACGCGGCCGCCGTCCGGTAGTACTTCGATGCCCGCCGGCTGGTCCCCGACCGGGATGCGGTCCGTCTCCGTGCGGGTCCGGGTGTCGACCACCGACACGTCGTCCGAGGTGAGGTTGGAGACGTAGAGGTGTCGGCCGTCGGGGGCGAGGGCCAGGGCGGTGGGTCCGCTGCCCACGGGGACGGTGCCGGTGACCGTGCCGCTGTCGGTGCTGACCACGGAGACGCTGTCGGCGCCGGCGGTGGCGACGTACAGCGTGCGTCCGTCCGGTGTCACCGCCAGGCCCAGGGGCGCGTCGCCCACGGCGATGGTGTCCGTGACGGTGAGGGTGCGGGTGCTGATCACCGACACGGTGCCCGCGCCGACGTCGGCCACGTAGACGTTCCTGTTGTCCGGGGAGACCGTCACCCTGCTCGGTTCGTGCCCGACTCCGACAGTTTCGACGACTGTCCTGGTGCGGGTGTCGACCACCGACACGGTGTCCGCCGCGGAGTTGGTGACGTAGAGGCGGGACCCGTCGGGATCGAGGGCCACGCTGTCGGGCCCGTCCCCCACGGAGACGCTGTCCACGACGGTGTCGGAGCGGGTGTCGACGACCGAGACCGTATCGGAGTGGAGGTTCGCCACGTAGACGAGGCGACCGGGCCGCTCGGGCGGTGCGGCCACCAGTCCTGTCAGGGTCGCCGCCGCGCAGAGCACACCGACAGTACGTAGGGCGACGCCCCGGCTCCTCGTCATGCCGGTCACGCTAGGGGGGCCGGTCGGGCGGCGGGGCGAGGCTCGCGCGGGGGTCGCCCGACCGGCACACCGCCCCGGCCCCGCTTCCCAGGGAGAGGTGGGGAAGCGGGGCCGGGGCGGGGCGGGTCAGGCGTTGACGCCGGTGTTGCCGAAGGCGGGGTTGAGCAGGCCGATCACATTGACCGTGTTGCCCACCACGTTCACGGGGATGTGCACGGGAACCTGGACCTGGTTCCCGGAGGCCACGCCGGGCGAGTTCAGGGCCTCGCCCTCCGCCGACGCACCGCCGTGCGCCGAGGAGACACCGGCGCCGGCGGCGAGGAGGCCGCCCGCGATCATGGTGACGGCTGCGGCCTTCTTGAAGTTCTTCACGTTCTCGTCCTCCAGTACGTCTGCCGCGACCAGCCGTCGCGGCACGCATGGAAGAACGGCCGGCCCACGCTCGGGATACGCCATGTGGGCTACATACACCCGACCGTATGAATCTCAGTCCGGAACGAGACGGTCCGATTTACTGTCGATTCACTCCGCGATTCCGTGCCTGACCGCCCACAATGCGGCCTGGGTCCGATCGGAAAGGTCCAACTTCATCAGGATGTTCGAGACGTGGGTCTTGACCGTCTTCTCGGACAGCACCAGGGCGCGGGCGATCTCGCGGTTGGAGCGCCCGTCGGCGATCAGGCCCAGGACCTCGCGTTCGCGGTCGGTCAGCGAGCCGGGCCGGCCCGCCGGGGCGCCTTGGTCCTCCTGGGAGAGCAGGGCCAGGGCCACCTCCGGCTGGAGGAGCACGTGGCCCGCGTGGACCGAGCGGATGGCTCCGGCCAGCGCCTCCGGATCGATGTCCTTGTAGACGTAGCCGGCCGCGCCGGCCCGCAGGGCGGGGACCACGGTCCGCTGCTCCGTGAAGCTGGTGACGATCAGCACCCGCGCCGGATTCGCCAGCTCGCGCAGCCTGCGCAGCGCCTCGATGCCGTCGGTGCCCGGCATTTTGATGTCCATCAGGATCACGTCGGGCCGCAGCTCCTCGGCGCGGGCGATGCCCTCCTCGCCGTCGGAGGCCTCACCGACCACCTCGATGTCCTCCTGGACCTCCAGGAAGGTGCGCAGGCCCCGCCGGACCACCTGGTGGTCGTCGACCAGCAGTACCCGAATGCCGCTGCCGCCGCGGCCGGTGTGCTCAGCCACCGGGGACCTCCATCTCGATCGTGGTGCCCCGACCGGGCTCCGAGTGCACGGTGAGCCGGCCGCCGACGCCGCTCGCGCGGTCGCGCATGGAGACCAGGCCCAGATGACGGCCCGCCCGGCGGACCACCTGGGGGTCGAATCCCTTGCCGGTGTCGAGGACCGTGAGGACCGCTCCCCCGGCGGGCGTCCGGGCCAGTGTCACCTCGACGCGGTCGCCCTCCGAGTGGCGCAGGGCGTTGTGCAGGGCCTCCTGCGCGACGCGGAGCAGCGCTTCCTCCTGGGTCGCGGGCAGGGCCCGTACGCCCTCGCAGGTGAAGGTGACGTGCGCGGTGTGGGCGCGGTCGAGCACGTGGACGTGCGTACGCAAGGTGGCGACCAGCCCGTCCTCGTCCAGGGCGGCCGGGCGCAGCTCGGTCACGGCGGCGCGCAGTTCGTCGGCGGCCTCCGCGGCCAGGGCGGCCACCTGCTGGAGCTCGTCCTTGGCCCGGGCCGGGTCGCGGTCGACGAGGGCGGCGGCGGCCTGGGCGGTGAGGCGGAGCGAGAAGAGCTTCTGGCTGACGGCGTCGTGCAGCTCGTGGGCGAGCCGGGAGCGTTCCTCGGCGATGGTGAGCTCGCGGCTGCGTTCGTAGAGATGGGCGTTGGTGAGCGCGATGGCCGCGTGCTGGGCGAGGAGGGAGAGGAGTTCCTGGTCCTCGTCGGTGAAGCCCTCGCGGCCGCCCGGGGACCCGCCGCGCTTGTTCGCGAGGAAGAGGGCGCCGAGGGTCTCCTCGCCGTCGCGCACGGGCATGCCGAGGAAGTCGGACATCTCCGGGTGGGCGGCCGGCCAGCCCTCGAAGCGCGGGTCCTGGCGTACGTCGGCCAGGCGCTCGGGGCCGCCCTCGTGGAGCATCGCGGCGAGGATGCCGTGCTGGCGGGGCAGCGGGCCGATGCGGCGCCACTGCTCGGGGCTGATGCCGTCCACGACGAACTGGGCGAAGCCGCCGTGGTCGTCCGGGACGCCCAGGGCCGCGTATTCGGCGTCCAGGAGCTCGCGGGCGGAGACGACGATCGTGCGCAGGACGTCGCGGACCTCCAGGCGGCGGCTCATGGCGAGCAGGGCGGTGCTCACGGCGGCCAGGCCGCTGGGGGGCCCGCCGTGCGGGGTGCTACCGGTCATGGGCTCACCGTACCCGCGGCCTTGACCTGCGGGATCGGGCCGTGGACGTAGGTCGAAGGGCCCTGCCGGGGTGGGGCTCGTGGCCGACGCGGTGGGGGGTGGGCCGTTCCTAGGTTGGGGGCATCTGCTGATCGGTACGGAAGGTGAGGGTGCTGTCATGTCGGTGGCGATCGTGACGGGGGCGTCCAGGGGGCTCGGCCGGGCACTGGCCGGGGAGCTGGCGGCGCGGGGCTGGGACCTGGTGCTGAGCGCGCGGGGTGCGGCGGCGCTGGAGGAGGCCGCGGCGGGGTCTGCGCGGGCGGGCGGGGCCCGGGTGGTGGCGGTGGCCGGGGACGTGTCCTCGGCGGCGCACCGGGCGGCGCTGGTGGCGGCGGCGCGGGAGCTGGGCGGGCTGGACCTGCTGGTGAACAACGCGGGGGTGCTCGGGGCCGAGCCGTTGGTGCCGCTGGCCGAGCACGCGCTGGACGGGTTGCGGGAGGCCTTCGAGGTCAATGTGGTGGGGCCGCTGGGGCTGGTCCAGGAGGGGCTGCCGCTGTTGCGGGCGGCGCGGGCCGGGGCGGTGCTGAACATCAGCTCGGACGCGGCGGTGGTGGCGTACGCGACGTGGGGGGCGTACGGGGCGACCAAGGCGGCGGGGGACCTGATGTCGGCCGTGCTGGCGGTGGAGGAGCCGGGACTGCGGGTGTGGTGGGCCGATCCGGGGTCGATGCGGACGCGGATGATGGCGGCGGCCGAGCCGGGCGAGGACCTGACGGGGCTGCCGACACCGGAGGAGGTGGCTCCGGTGCTGCTGCGGCTGGTGGAGCGGGGGCTGCCGAGCGGGCGGTACACGGCGCCGGAGCTGGCGGCGGAGGCCGATGCGGAGGCCGGGCGGTGAGCGGCGAGCGGGCCCTCCGAGAGGAGGCCCTATATATAACGGACATACCGCCACAATTGCTGGCCCGCATTCCGGCCGAGCAGCGGGGGCCCGGGCGGGGGCGCGACGATGTACGGCTCCTGGTGTCCCGGGGCTGCGAGCAGGTGTCGCTGCACGCCTTCCGGGAGCTGCCGGGGCTGCTGCGGGCCGGGGACGTACTGGTGGTGAACACCTCCGCCACACTGGCGGCCGCCGTGGACGCCCGGCTGGGCGGCGAGGACCTGGTGGTGCACTTCTCGACCCGTGGCGACGACGGCCGCTGGGCGGTGGAGCTGCGCGAGCCGGCCGGTGACGGGACGACCCGGCGACGCGCCGGGGGGCCGGCCGGGGCGGCGCTGGAGCTGCCGGGCGGGTATCGGCTGACCTTGGAGGAGCCCTTGGCGGCGGACGCGGACCGATTGTGGTGGGCGCGAGCCTCGGCCGGGCCCTCGTCGCCGCCCTCGGCGCGAGCCTCGGCCCGGCCCTCCCCCGCGGCGGACGGGGTACCGGCGCTGCTGCGGGCCTACGGGCGGCCGATCCGGTACGCGTACACGCAGCGGGACCAGCCGCTCTCGGCCTATCAGACGGTGTTCGCGGAGCCGGCCGCCGACGGGGCGGGCTCGGCGGAGATGCCGAGCGCGGGCCGACCCTTCACGGCGGAGCTGGTGGCGCGGCTGGTGAGCCGGGGGGTGCAGTTCGCCCCGCTCGTCCTGCACACGGGGGTGGCATCGCAGGAGGCGCACGAGCCGCCGTACCCGGAGCGGTACGAGGTGTCCGCCACGACGGCGGGGCTGGTGAACGCCGCGCGAGCCGCCGGCGGACGGGTCATCGCGGTGGGGACCACGGCGGTGCGGGCCCTGGAGTCGGCGGCGGACGCGCGGGGGCGGGTGCGCCCGGCGGCCGGGTGGACCGATCTGGTGGTGACCCCCGAGCGCGGGGTACGGGTGGTGGACGGGCTGCTGACCGGGCTGCACGAGCCCGAGGCGTCCCATCTGCTGATGCTGGAGGCGGTCGCAGGGCGGGCCGCGGTACGGCTCGGGTACGCCGAGGCACGGGCCCGACTCTGCCTTTGGCACGAGTTCGGGGACGTCCATCTGCTACTCAAGGATGAGAGCCGTGACCATATGCATTGCTCTAGCAACGCACGGTGAAACCGGTACATGTCCGATGTGACCCCGCACATAGGACCCACATCACTTACGAAGTCGCCTAGTGGACGGATAAAGACCCTGTCAGTGCTGTCCCACCTAGCGCCGAGGCCTGAAATCGGGCCTCGGCGCCCGCGCGTGATCCACTAAGCAGGATCGTACGTCACACCTTTGCCACAGGATTTTGCCGCCGCTAAGAATTGCTCCCGTCGCACAGCACCGCGGATCCCCGGATCCACAAAGCGCCTTCCTGCGACTCCCGCTATTCGAAGAGGTTGCCCCGCCATGTCTGCTTCCCGTATCCCCGGTCACAGTCGTCTGACGAAGGCACACAAGCTGTCCATCGCCGGTGTCGCCACCCTGAGCGCCGCCGCCGTCGCCTTCTCCCTCGCACCGGCCGGCGCCGCCGAGGTCCAGACGGTCAACGCCGCCCCCGTCGCCTGGACCCAGGCCGTCGGTGGCGCGCAGACGAAGACGCTGCAGGGCCACCTCTCCGCGCAGAACGTCATCTCCCAGGCGAACGCCAAGGCCGCCGCCAAGATCAAGGCCGACGCCGACGCGAAGGCCAAGGCCGAGGCCGCCGCGAAGAAGGCCCGCGAGCAGAAGGCTGCCGCCAGCCGCTCCGCCGCCCGCACCCCGGTCTTCGCGAACAACCTCGACGGCTGGATCAAGGAAGCCCTCTTCATCATGAAGAAGGAGGGCATTCCGGGCACCTACGCCGGAATCCACAAGAACGTCATGCGCGAGTCCAGCGGTAACCCGATGGCGATCAACAACTGGGACATCAACGCCCAGAACGGCATCCCCAGCAAGGGTCTGCTCCAGGTCATCCTTCCGACCTTCAAGGCGTACCACGTCAAGGGCACCAAGTTCGACCAGTACGACCCGGTCGCCAACATCGTCGCCGCCTGCAACTACGCGGCCGACCGCTACGGCTCCATGGACAACGTCAACAGCGCCTACTAGGCCCTGACGTACCCAAACCCCCCATGCGCCTCAGGGCGGCACCCGGACTTCCGGATGCCGCCCTGAGGCGTTCGTCGTGCGCGCGAGCGGTCCTGCCGCCCGCGCGCCCGGGTCCTACTTGCCCGCGCGCATGACCTCGGGCTCGTGGCGGCGCAGCAGGCGCTGCACCGCGAAGCCGCAGGCGACGCCGATGAGCAGCAGGATGGTGATGTTCAGGCTCCACTGCCCGATCGTGGCGTCCCAGAGCGGGTCGGTGTTCGTCGGGTTCTCCGCGTCCCACGGCGGCATGAGCTTGCCGAGGTTCAGCGTGGTGCCGGCGGCGGCGATGGCCCAGCGGGACGGCATCAGCCAGGCGAACTGCTCCAGGCCCGGGGAGTCGTACACCTGGAAGAGGATGCCGGTGAAGACGACCTGGACGATCGCGAACATGACCAGCAGCGGCATGGTCTTCTCGGCGGTCTTCACCAGCGAGGAGATCACCAGGCCGAACATCATCGAGGTGAAGCCGAGCGCGATGACCGACAGGCAGATCTCGACGGCCGGCGGCATGATCAGGCCCTCGGCGGGCAGGTCGCGCGGGAAGAAGCCGATCGCGCAGATGATCACGCCCTGGATGGCCGTGATGACACCGAGGACGATCACCTTCGACATGAGGTACGCGGAGCGGTACAGGCCCGTCGCGCGTTCTCGCTCGTAGATGACCCGTTCCTTGATCAACTCTCGGACCGAGTTGGCGGCGCCCGAGAAGCACATGCCGACCGCGAGGATCAGCATGATCGTGCCGGCGTCGCCGTTGAAGCGGGACGGCGCGACGGGCGGCGCGAGACCGAACTTCGCGGGGATCACCGTGGAGACCACGCCCAGGACCGCGGGCAGGAGCACCATCAGCGCCAGGAAGCCCACGTCCGACGCGATCACCGAGACGTAGCGGCGCATCAGCGTCCACAGCTGCGAGCCCCAGCCCTGCGGCTTGGTCGGGCGCATGTGCTGGGCCGGAGGCATCGCGACGGACTGCGGGGCGACCGCGTCGATGTCGGCGGCGTAGAGCTGGTAGTGCTGGGAGCCCTTCCAGCGGCCGGCCCAGTCGTAGTCACGGTAGTTCTCGAAGGCCGAGAACACGTCCGCCCACGTGGTGTAGCCGAAGAAGTTCAGCGCCTCGTCCGGCGGACCGAAGTACGCGACCGACCCGCCCGGGGCCATGACCAGCAGCTTGTCGCAGATGGCCAGCTCGGCGACCGAGTGGGTGACGACGAGGACCGTGCGGCCGTCGTCGGCGAGGCCGCGCAGCAGCTGCATGACGTCGCGGTCCATGCCCGGGTCGAGGCCCGAGGTCGGCTCGTCCAGGAAGATCAGCGACGGCTTGGTGAGCAGCTCCAGGGCCACGGACACGCGCTTGCGCTGACCACCCGAGAGCGCGGTGATCTTCTTGTCCTTGTGGATGTCGAGCTTGAGCTCGCGCAGCACCTCGTCGATACGGGCGGCGCGCTCGGACTCGGCGGTGTCGCCGGGGAAGCGGAGCTTGGCCGCGTACTTCAGGGCCGTACGGACGCGCAGCTCCTTGTGCAGGATGTCGTCCTGCGGGACCAGGCCGATGCGCTGGCGGAGCTCCGCGAACTGCTTGTACAGGTTGCGGTTGTCGTAGAGGACGTCGCCCTGGTCGGCGGGCCGGTAGCCGGTCAGCGCCTTGAGCAGGGTGGACTTACCGGAGCCCGAGGGTCCGATGACGCCGATCAGCGACTTCTCCGGGACGCCGAAGGTGACGTCCTTGAGGATCTGCTTGCCGCCGTCGACCGTGACCGTGAGGTGGCGGGCCGAGAAGGAGACCTCGCCGGTGTCGACGAACTCCTCGAGGCGGTCGCCGACGATCCGGAACGTCGAGTGGCCGACGCCGACGATGTCGTTCGGGCCGAGCAGCGCGGTGCCGGACTTCGCCAGCGGCTGACCGTTGACGTAGGTGCCGTTGTGGCTGCCGAGGTCGTGGATCTCGAAGCGGCCGCCGGGCATCGAGCGGAACTCGGCGTGGTGGCGGGAGACCTGGAGGTCGGAGACCACCAGCTCGTTCTCCAGCGCACGGCCGATCCGCATGACGTGGCCCAGCGAGAGCTGGTGGAACGTCGTCGGGCTGCGGTCCCCGTAGGCCGGGGCCCCGCCCTGCGCCAGGTGGGGAGCCGCGGCGCCCTGCTGGTGCGGGAGGTGGACCTGCTGCTGCTGAGGCGGCTGCTGCGCGTGCTGCTGCTGTTCCCAGGCCTGCTGCTGGGGCTGCTGCTGCGGGACCTGGTAGGCCGGGGCCTGCGGCTGGGCGTACGCCTGGGCCGGGGCCTGCTGTGCCTGCTGTGCCTGCTGCGCCACGGCCGGCTGCGGCGCAGCGGCTCCGACGGTGCTCAGATTCAGCCGCGGGCCGTCCGTCGCGTTGCCCAGGTGGACCGGCGTGCCGGGCACGAGCTCGGTCTGCTGGACCCTGGCCCCGTGCACGTAGGTGCCGTTGGTGCTGCCGTGGTCCTCGATGCCCCAACCCCGGCCGTTCCAGGTGATGGTGGCATGCCGCCACGACACCCGGGCATCGTCGATCACCACGTCTCCCTGGGGGTCACGCCCCAGCGAGTACGACCTGGACGGATCGAGCGTCCAGGTCCTTCCATTCAATTCCAGTACGAGTTCCGGCACTCCAGCCCCACTTAAGTCCCCCGAGAATCCCCCATGACGTCAGGGAGTCTAGGGATGGCGAACATCCGGGGGAACTATTTCAGGCCTACAGCCGTATGTGGAATCCGGGCCTTGCCGGGGCGTCTACGACTGCCCGTTGACGGGGTCGAAAGTCACCCGGAGAGTGAGATACGGGACTTCTCGCCCGGTGGTCCCGTCGCGTACCGCTCGGTAGGCATCGGGGGTTCACCGTATGCGCCGCATCCGTTGGGGGGACGTGCTGCTGTCCGCCGTCGCCACCGTGGGCTGGTCCCTGATCGTGATGGCGGGAGTGGCCGGAGTCGGGCTGCACCTGCTGGGCGCCGACGCCGCGGCCTTCGGTGCCGCCGCCGGTACCGACGCCGGTGCCACGGAAGGCTCGCTCGGCGCGATGACGGCCGCCGCCGTGGTCCTCGCGGTCGGTGGAACCGTGACCCCCTCCGGTGACGTCTCGGTCCTCGGAGTCACCGGCGCGGGCGCCGAAACCTCCCTGGACGTGATGCCCTTGGGGGTGTCACTGGCCGGAGCGCTGGTCCTGGCGCTGTTGTTCCTGCGTTCGCTGCGGGCCGGGGCGGGCCACGGGGAGACGGCGGCCAGGGTGGCGGTCCTCGCGGCACTGTTCGTCGCGACGGCGGGCGCACTGGCGTGGGCCGGGCACGACGCGGTCACGCTCGACGGGACGCTGCCGCTGCCGAGGACCCCCGCGAAGGTCGAGATCCCGGGGATCGGCGACATCGGCGGGCTGCTCCCGGACCGCGTCGGGGACCTGATCGAGACCCGGACCCGGGTGGGGTTCTCGGTGGAGCTGGGGCCGACCCTGCTGGGCGCGGGGCTCTGGGTGCTCGCCGTACTGGCGCTCGCGCTGCTGGTCTCGCGGCGCGGGCCGGCCACGGCGGCCCGGCTGCGTCCGGTGGTCTCGGCGGTGGTGGCGATGCTGCTGGTCGCGGTGGCGGCGGGGTGGGCCGCGGCGGTGTGGGCGGCGCTGGGCGACGACCACCCCCGTCGGGTGCTGGGCGGAGCCCTGTTGGGGGCGCCGAACGGGAGCTGGCTGGGGGTGCTGTCGGGGCTGTTCGTGCCGGTCCGCGGCCAGGTCACCGGGGCTCCGGCCCGGTTGCTGCCCGATCCGCTGGACGATCTGGTGGCGGGGCCCGCGCGGGATCCGGTGACGGTGGCCCGCCTGGCGGAGTACGACGGACGGATCTGGCTGCTGGTCGCGGGGGCGGCCGTGCTGCTGCTCTACGCGGGCGTACTGGCGGCCGTACGGACACCGGCGCGCGGGGTCCTGGGGTGCGCGGCGCGGCTGTCGGCCGCCACCGGGGTGGCCCTGGCGGTGCTGGTGTGGCTGACGGGCTTCTCAGCGGGAGCCTCGCTCGCGGTGCCGGGTGTGGACGCGGTGGACGCGGGGGTGGAGCTGCGCGGGGACGTGCTGTACGCGCTGCTGCTGGGCGCGCTCTGGGGGGCGGTGGCCGGTGCGGCGGGTGCGGCCCTGGTTCCCCGGGGGCGGTCGGCCCTGCCCCGGTCGGCCGGCGCGCCGGGGCCCGCACCCGGGTGGCCCGTACCGGGGTGGCCGGGTCCCGGGGCGCCCACGGCCCCGTACTCCGGTGCCGGACCGTACGGCGGGCCCCCGCCCGGTGGTCCGCGGCCCGCGGGGGGCGGGGAGGCGGACGGCTCCTGGGACGTGACCGTGACCGGCGTCCCGCCCTGGTCGCCCGGATCGCCCAGGTCGCCCAGGTCGCCCAGGACGTCGAAGCCGCCCCGCCGGGAACCGTTCGTTCCGCCTCCCCCGCCGGGAGGTCCGCCGCCTCCGCCGAAGCCTTTGAACCCGCCGCCGCCACCGCCACCGCGGTGAGGGGGCGGCGGCGGGTTGCGGAGCCCTGTTCCCCGTCCGCCCTTACGCCGCCGCGCCGGCCCGCGGTCGGCGCGAGCGTTCAAGACGTGGGACGGGGGTCCGGGGGGCCGGGCCGGGAAGATACGGTGAGGGCACCATGAGCGCATCGCAGACCTCCGACGTCCCCACCCTCCTCGTCAAGATCTTCGGCAAGGACCGTCCCGGGATCACCGCCGGGCTGTTCGACACCCTCGCCGCCTACTCCGTCGACGTCGTCGACATCGAGCAGGTCGTCACCCGTGGCCGCATCGTCCTGTGCGCCCTCGTCACCAAGCCCACCGGCGGAGCCGAGGGCGACCTGCGGGCCACCGTCCACAGCTGGGCCGAATCCCTCAAGATGCAGGCCGAGATCCTCTCCGGCACCGGTGACAACCGGCCGCGTGGCAGCGGCCGCTCGCACGTCACCGTGCTCGGGCACCCGCTCACCGCCGAGTCCACGGCCGCCATCGCCGCCCGGATCACCGAGACCGGCGGCAACATCGACCGTATCTTCCGCCTCGCCAAGTACCCGGTGACAGCGGTGGAGTTCGCCGTCTCCGGCGTCGAGACCGAGCCGCTGCGCACCGCACTGGCCACCGCCTCCGCGCACATCGGCGTGGACGTGGCCGTGGTCTCCGCCGGACTGCACCGCCGGGCGCAGCGCCTGGTCGTCATGGACGTGGACTCGACCCTCATCCAGGACGAGGTCATCGAGCTGTTCGCCGCGCACGCCGGGTGCGAGGCCGAGGTGGCCGAGGTCACCGAGCGGGCCATGCGCGGTGAGCTGGACTTCGAACAGTCGCTGCACGCCCGGGTGGCGCTGCTCGCGGGCCTGGACGCGTCGGTCGTGGACAAGGTCCGCGCCGAGGTGCAGCTGACCCCGGGCGCGCGGACCCTGATCCGTACGCTCAAGCGGCTCGGCTACCAGGTGGGTGTGGTCTCCGGCGGTTTCACGCAGGTGACGGACGATCTGCGGGAGCGGCTGGGGCTGGACTTCGCCTCCGCCAACACCCTGGAGATCGTCGACGGGAAGCTGACGGGCAAGGTCACCGGCGAGATCGTGGACCGGGCCGGCAAGGCCCGGCTGCTGCGGCGCTTCGCCGCGGAGGCCGACGTACCGCTGTCCCAGACGGTGGCGATCGGCGACGGCGCCAACGACCTGGACATGCTGAACGCGGCCGGGCTGGGCGTGGCCTTCAACGCCAAGCCGGTGGTACGCGAGGCCGCGCACACCGCGGTGAACGTGCCATTCCTCGACGCGGTGCTGTATCTGCTCGGGATCACCCGCGAGGAGATCGAGGCCGCGGACCTGGCCTGACCCCAGACGCGCGCGAACGGGCCCCGGCAGCCGATGCGGTTGCCGGGGCCCGTCGTCGTCCGGGCCGGACCGGGGTCCGGGGTGGGTCAGAGGCCCTTGGGGGTCCAGTAGTCGAGCAGTGTGCCCACTCCGTGTTCCACGGACTTCCACGATCCGGTGAAGGAGACCACCGCGAGGGCCGCGGTCGGGAAACCCGTACGGGTCATGCGCGTCAGGGTGTCGCCCTCCGCGCGCCCCGAGAGGGCGTCGGCGAGGGCGTGCATGCCGGGGTTGTGCCCGATGACGAGGAGGTCCGAGACCTCGTCGGAGGTCTCGTTGAGCAGGGCGATGAGCTCGCCCAGCGAGGCGTCGTAGAGCCTCTCCTCGTAGTGGGTCTTCGGCCGGTGCGGCATCTCCTGGACGGCCAGCTTCCAGGTCTCGCGGGTGCGGGCCGCGGTGGAGCACAGGGCCAGGTCGAAGACGATGCCGGTTTCGGCGAGCTTCAGACCGACGGCCGGCGCGTCCTTGCGGCCTCGTTCCGCGAGCGGGCGATCATGGTCGGACACCTCGGGCCAGTCGGCCTTGGCGTGCCGGAGGAGGGCGATCCTGCGGGGTGTGTCGGCGCTCATGACTCCCAGCTTCGCACGAAACGAGCCACGGGGTGCAGGGCGTTGAGGGAGCGCGGGAGGTCAGCCGACGGCGCGCAGGAGCTGCTCGGCGACCTGGACCAGTCCCGAGGCCTCGCCGGTGGCCGCGTGGGCCTCACCGGATCCGGCGAGGAGCAGCAGGAGGAGCCCGAAGGCGAGGGCGGGCAGGGCGAGGGCCCACCAGTGCAGTCGGGTGCCGACGGCGGTGGTGGCGCGGGCCCGGGGGCCGGACGGGCCCGGCGGGAGGGGCCTGATGTGCGTGGGGGCCGACATGGCCGCCTCCGTGGGTGTGGACCGGACTGACTCGCTGCCTACGAATCTATGGATCCGGGGCAGGGCTTCCCATCCGGGGCACACCCCACTTCACCCTGAGCCTGACCCCCTAGGGGTGGTGGGGTTAACCCCCCTCTCCCCCTGGGGTCCGCCCGCGCGGGGACGCCGTGCTCAGGGGGAGGCGATCGTGGCGATGACGGAGATGATCACGGTCACGGCAAGGAACGCCCCGAGCACGAGGCCGAGCTTCTTGCGGCCGTCCTGCGGGTTCGGTTCAAGTACGGGCGACATGTCGGTCAGTCTCCCATGCCGCATTCGTCCTCGATCGTGCGGTCCCGTCCGGCGAGGACGCCCAGGACGATCTGCGGCAGGAGCAGTCCTGCCATCAGGGCGAGCGGCAGGTCCCAGCCGCCGCTGTGCTGGTAGAGGGCGCCGATGAGGAGGGGGCCGGGGATGGAGATGAGGTAGCCGGTGCTCTGGGCGAAGGCGGAGAGCTTGACCACGCCGGCCGGGGACTTGGCGCGCAGCCCGATGAGGGTGATGACCAGGGGGAAGGCGCAGTTGGAGACGCCGAGCAGCAGCGCCCAGGCCCAGGCGCCGGCGGCGGGGGCGAGGTAGAGCCCGACGTAGCCGATGAGGCCGAAGACGCCGAGGGTGACGGCGATGGCGCCCTGGTTCTTCATCCGGGCGGCGAGGCCGGGGATGACGAAGGCCAGCGGGACGCCCATGACCATGGTGACGGCGAGGAGCACTCCGGCGGTGGAGGCGGAGACCCCGGCGTCGCGGAAGATCTGCGGGAGCCAGCCCATGGTGATGTACGCACCGGTGGCCTGGAGGCCGAAGTAGCAGGCCAGGGCCCAGGCGGTGCGGCTGCGGCCGACCCGGGGGCCGGCCCCCGGGGCGACGGGGCCGGCGGTGGCCACGGCCCGGTCGACGCGCCGGGAGGCGCGGGCGACGGGCAGCCAGGGCAGTACGGCGAGCAGCGCGAGCACGGCCCAGACCAGCAGGCCGGTGCGCCAGCTGCCGCCGAGCGCGTCGGTCAGCGGGACGGTCGCGGCGGCGGCGAGGGAGGTGCCGGCGGCCAGGGACATGGAGTACAGGCCGATCATGGTGCCGACCCGGTCCGGGAAGTAGCGCTTGACGATCACCGGGAGCAGCACGTTGGTGAGGGCTATGCCGGCCAGCGACAGGGCGCTGGCGGCGAGGAAGCCGACGGGGCCGTTCGCGAAGGGCCGGACGAGCAGGCCGGCGGCGACCGCGACCATGCCGGCGCAGACGACGGCGGCCGGGCCGAAGCGGCGGGAGAGCCGGGGTGCGGTGACACCGAAGACGGCGAAGCAGAGGGCGGGGACGGAGGTGATCAGTCCGGCGACGGTGCCGCTCATGCCGAGGCCCGTGCGGGTCTCCTCGAAGAGGGCGCCGAGGCTGGTGATGGCGGGCCGCAGGTTGAGGGCGGCCAGCACGATGCCGACGACGAGCACCGGGCCGAGCCAGGTCGGCTGCGCCGTTGCTTGCGGGGTGATGGCCGGGGCACGCGTCGCGGCGGCCCCGGCGGACCGGTCGAGCGTCTGGGTTTCTTCGTCGGGCATTCAACCATCATAGAATCATGGGATGATTGGTTGTCCAGTCGCCGGTAGCCGCTCGCCGGTCGTTCGTGAAGTCGTTCGTGAAGTCGCTCCCGAGAGGAACCCATGCCGCTGACCTCGCCCCGGCGCTCCGCACTCGTCGATCAGGTGATCGCCCAGCTGCGGAACCAGATCACGTCCGGCGAGTGGCCGGTGGGCGCCCGCATCCCGACCGAGCCGGAGCTCGTCGAGCTGCTCGGGGTCGCCCGCAACACGGTGCGCGAGGCCGTTCGGGCCCTGGCGCACAACGGGCTCCTCGACATCCGGCAGGGCTCGGGTACGTACGTCATCGCCACCAGTGAGCTGGCCGGTGTGATGCACCGTCGCTTCGCCGGGGCCGAGCCGCGGCACATCGCCGAGCTGCGGTCCACGCTGGAGTCCTCGGCCGCCCGACTGGCGGCGGAGCGGCGCACCGAGCGGGACCTCGTACAGCTGGACGCCCTGCTGGCGCGCCGCGAGGAGGCCTGGGCGGGCGGGGACGCGGAGGTGTTCGTGGCGGCGGACGTGAGTCTGCACATGGCGGTGGTGACCGCCTCGCACAACGACGTGTTGATCGAGCTGTACGCGGACCTCGGCGACCTGGTGGCCGACTGGTTGCGGGCGGACGTGGGCAGCGAGCTGAACCCTTCGGCCCATCTGGACCACGCCCGGCTGATCGAGGCGATCCGGCGGGGCGACGGGGACGCGGCGGCCTCGGAGGCCGCGGCCTATCCCTTCGTCTGCCTCAGCAAGAACGCGCAGGACGCCCCGCTCACGGGCGCCGGTGGCTGACCCAGGCCGAGCGGACCTCTTTCCAGCAGCGGCCGACGAGCTCGGTCCGGCCGGCCGGACCGATGGCCACGGCGACGCCGTCGCCGTCCACGTCCCACCAGCGGTCGCACTCGACGTGCAGCCGTACGAGGTCGGTCTCCGGATAGGCGTTGTGGCAGTACGCCGACACCTGGGAGCCCTGGATCACGGTGTCGCAGTCGGCTCCGAAGAGTTCACCCCCTGCGGGCCGTGCGGGCTGCGCGGGGGGTTCGGCGGGGATGTCGGCGAGGTCCACGACGGCGGGGGCCGCCGCCTCGGGGCCGGGTGCGGATTCCTCCCCCACGGGCTGCGCGGCGGCTCCGGGGACCATGAGTCCGGTCAGGATCACGGACGTGACCAGCACGGATACAACTCGGCTCGGCCTCGCGCGCACTCCTACCTCCTCCCCGCAGGAGCCGAGAAGATCCCGGCCTGGTCAGTTTGCAGGCATCTGTCCCGGTTTTCGACTCGGGAAGATCCGGTCGGCCGGTGAACATGCGATCGAGCACGCCCCCGCGGAGCGCGAAAACGGCGGCGGCCGCGCCTCCCGGAAGGGAAGCGCGGCCGCCGCCGTACGACGTGGGGGACCGATCGGGGATCAGGCACCCATCGCGTGCAGGCCGCCGTCCACGTGGACGATCTCGCCCGTGGTCTTCGGGAACCAGTCGGACAGCAGCGCCACGACGCCCTTGCCCGTCGGCTCCGGGTCGCTCATGTCCCAGTTCAGCATGGAGCGGGTGTTCCAGACCTCCGCCAGCTCACCGAAGCCCGGGATGGACTTCGCGGCCATCGAGCCGATCGGACCGGCCGAGACCAGGTTGCAGCGGATGTTCTCCTTGCCCAGGTCGCGGGCGAGGTAGCGACTGGTGGCCTCCAGGGCCGCCTTGGCCGGGCCCATCCAGTCGTACTGCGGCCAGGCGAACTGCGCGTCGAAGGTGAGGCCGACGATGGCCGCGCCCTCCGCCGGGAACAGCGGCTTGCAGGCCATGGCCAGCGACTTCAGCGAGAACGCCGAGACGTGCATGGCGGTGGCCACCGACTCGAACGGCGTGTTCAGGAAGTTGCCGCCGAGGGCGTCCTGCGGCGCGAAGCCGATGGAGTGGACGACGCCGTCGAGGCCGCCGAGCTCGTCACGGACGAGGCCCTCCAGGCGGGCCAGGTGCTCGTCGTTGGTGACGTCGAGCTCGATCACCTTGACCGGCTTCGGCAGCTTCTTCGCGATGCGCTCGGTCAGCGACGGACGCGGCCACGCGGTGAGGATGACCTCGGCGCCCTGCTCCTGGGCCAGCCGGGCCGTGTGGAAGGCGATGGAGGACTCCATCAGCACACCCGTGATGAGGATGCGCTTGCCCTCGAGAATTCCGCTCATGGTGATCAGTGACCCATGCCCAATCCGCCGTCAACGGGAATGACGGCTCCGGTGATGTACGCGGCGTCGTCCGACGCCAGGAAGCGGACGGCTGCCGCGATCTCCTCGGGCTGCGCGTAACGGCCGAGCGGCACCTGGCCCACGATGCCCGCGCGCTGCTCGTCGGTGAGCACCTTCGTCATGTCGGTGTCCACGAAACCGGGGGCGACGACGTTGAAGGTGATGTTGCGGGAACCCAGCTCGCGGGCGAGGGAGCGGGCGAAGCCCACCAGCGCGGCCTTGGAGGCGGCGTAGTTGGCCTGACCGGCCGAGCCCAGGAGCCCGACGACGGAGGAGATCAGGACGACGCGGCCCTTCTTGGCCCGGAGCATGCCCCGGTTCGCGCGCTTGACCACGCGGAACGTGCCGGTGAGGTTGGTGTCGACGACGGACGCGAAGTCCTCCTCGGACATGCGCATCAGCAGCGTGTCCTTGGTGATGCCGGCGTTGGCCACGAGCACCTCGACCGCGCCGTGCGCGTCCTCGATCTGCTTGTAGGCCTGCTCCACCTGCTCGGAGTCGGTGATGTCGCACCGCACCGCCAGGACACCGAGCGAGGTGAGCGCCTGCGGCGGCTCGCCCGACCGGTACGTGATCGCGACCTTGTCGCCGGCCTCCGCGAAGGCTTGGGCGATGGCGAGGCCGATGCCCCGGTTTCCTCCGGTGACGAGAACCGAGCGGCTCAACGGATCACCCTTTCGCTAGCGGTCTGAATACCAAAAACCTATAGGTCGCATCGCTCGTACGGAGAATCGACCCCCGACAGGGCCTTGCGACCGGCTCTGTCGAATCCCTACAGAAAGATGTAGGCACAAGGGCCCTGATCGCGACATGATCGGGGCGACCGGCTCCGACCACGGGAGGACTTCCGTGCCCCATTCCATCGACGCGGCCTTCACCGCGCTGCCCCTGCGGGCGCTCGCCGACGCGGCGCTCGCCCGGGCCCGCGCGCTGGGCGCCGAGCATGCCGACTTCCGGCTGGAGCGGATCCGTAGCGCCTCCTGGCGCCTGCGGGACGCCAAGCCTGCCGGTGGTTCCGACACCACCGATCTCGGGTACGCGGTCCGGGTCGTGCACGGGGGCAGCTGGGGATTCGCCTCCGGTGTCGACCTGACCATGGACGCCGCCGCCAAGGTGGCCTCGCAGGCCGTGGCCATGGCGAAGCTGTCCGCCCAGGTGATCAAGGCCGCGGGTTCGGACGAGCGCGTGGAGCTCGCGGACGAGCCGGTGCACGCCGACCGGACGTGGATCTCCGCGTACGACGTGAACCCCTTCGAGGTACCGGACGCGGAGAAGGCGGCGCTGCTCGCCGACTGGAGCTCGCGCCTGCTGGCGGCCGACGGGGTGGCCCACGTGGACGCCTCGCTGCTCGCCGTCCACGAGAACAAGTTCTACGCCGACACCGCGGGTACCTCGACCACGCAGCAGCGGGTCCGGATCCACCCGCAGCTCACCGCGGTCGCCGTGAACGCCGCGACCGGCGAGTTCGACTCGATGCGCACCATCGCCCCACCGGCCGGCCGTGGCTGGGAGTACCTGACCGGCACCGGCTGGGACTGGAACTCCGAGCTGGAGCAGATCCCCGGCCTGCTCGCCGAGAAGATGCGCGCGCCGAGCGTCGAGGCCGGCCGCTACGACCTGGTGGTGGACCCGTCCAACCTGTGGCTCACCATCCACGAGTCCATCGGCCACGCCACCGAGCTGGACCGGGCGCTGGGCTACGAGGCGGCGTACGCGGGGACCTCCTTCGCCACCTTCGACCAGCTGGGCAAGCTCAAGTACGGCTCCTCGATCATGAACGTGACCGGTGACCGCACCGCCGAGCACGGGCTGGCCACCGTCGGCTTCGACGACGAGGGCGTCCAGGCGCAGAGCTGGGACCTGGTCAAGGACGGCACGCTGGTCGGCTACCAGCTGGACCGGCGGATCGCGAAGCTGACCGACCTCGGGCGCTCCAACGGCTGCGCCTTCGCCGACTCCCCCGGGCACGTGCCCGTCCAGCGGATGGCGAACGTGTCGCTGCAGCCGGATCCGGGCGGGCTCTCGACCGAGGACCTGATCGGCGGGGTGGAGCGCGGGATCTACGTGGTCGGCGACCGCTCCTGGTCGATCGACATGCAGCGCTACAACTTCCAGTTCACCGGGCAGCGGTTCTTCCGGATCGAGAACGGCAGGCTGGCCGGGCAGCTGCGCGACGTGGCGTACCAGGCCACCACCACCGACTTCTGGGGCTCGATGGAGAAGGTCGGCGGCCCGCAGACCTACGTCCTGGGCGGCGCCTTCAACTGCGGCAAGGCCCAGCCGGGCCAGGTGGCGGCGGTCTCGCACGGCTGCCCGTCCGCGCTGTTCCGCGACGTGAACATCCTGAACACCACGCAGGAGGCCGGGCGATGAGCTCGTCGAACCGCATCACCAAGCCCCACGAGATCGTCGAGCGGGCCCTGGAGCTGTCCACCGCCGACGGCCTCGTCGTCATCGCCGACGAGGGGTCGAGCGCCAATCTGCGCTGGGCGGGCAACGCCCTGACGACGAACGGCGTGACCCGCTCCCGGACCTTGACGGTCATCGCCACGGTCGACGGCAAGGAGGGCACGGCCTCGGGGGTCGTCTCGCGCTCCGCCGTGACCGCGGACGACCTGGAGCCGCTGGTCCGGGCCGCCGAGGCGGCCGCCCGCGGGGCGGGCCCGGCCGAGGACGCCCAGCGGCTGGTCACCGGGACGCCGGCCTCGCCGGACTTCACCGACGCGCCCGCCGAGACGAGCTCGGCGGTCTTCGCGGACTTCGCCCCGGCCCTCGGCGAGGCCTTCGCCCGGGCCCGCGAGGGCGGCCGTGAGCTGTACGGCTTCGCCAACCACGAGCTGGTCTCCACCTACGTCGGCACCTCGACGGGCCTGCGACTGCGCCACGACCAGCCGAACGGCACCCTGGAGCTCAACGCGAAGTCCCCGGACCGGCAGCGCTCCGCCTGGGCGGGCCGCTCCACCCGGGACTTCAAGGACGTGGACCCGACCGTGCTGGACGCGGAGCTGGCCGTGCGGCTCGGCTGGGCGGAGCGGAAGATCGACCTGCCCGCGGGCCGGTACGAGACGCTGCTGCCGCCGACCGCGGTGGCGGACCTGCTGATCTACCAGATGTGGTCGGCGGCGGCCCGGGACGCGGTGGAGGGCCGTACGGTCTTCTCCAAGCCCGGCGGTGGCACCCGGCTCGGCGAGAAGCTGTCCGAGCTGCCGCTCTCGCTGCGCAGCGACCCGAACGCGCCGGGCCTGGAGTCCGCGCCGTTCGTGATCGCGCACAGCTCCGGCGACGACGCCTCGGTGTTCGACAACGGTCTGCCGGTCCCGGCGACCGAGTGGATCGCGGACGGCCACCTGAACCGGCTGAGCACGACCCGGCACACGGCGAGCCTGACCGGGATGCAGCTCTCCCCCGGCTTCGGGAACCTGATCCTGGACGCCGGCGGCGAGAAGTCCCTGGAGGAGATGGTCGCGGCCACCGAGCGGGGTCTGCTGCTGACCTGCCTCTGGTACATCCGCGAGGTGGACCCGGCGACGCTGCTGCTGACGGGCCTGACCCGGGACGGCGTCTACCTGGTGGAGAACGGGCAGGTCGTCGGCGAGGTCAACAACTTCCGGTTCAACGAGTCCCCCGTGGACCTGCTGTCGCGGGCCTCGGAGGCGGGCCGGACCGAGAAGACCCTGCCGCGCGAGTGGAGCGACTGGTTCACGCGCGCCGCGATGCCGGCGCTGCGTATCCCGGATTTCAACATGAGTTCGGTGAGCAAGGGCGTCTGACCACCTAGAATGTGCGGGTAGACCCCTCATCCACATCCCTACTCACTCCATCTCTCAAGGAGAGTCACGACCGTGACTGACATCGTCGACGAACTGAAGTGGCGCGGGCTCTTCGCCCAGTCCACCGACGAAGAAGCGCTGCGCAAGGCCTTCGCGGACGGTCCGGTCACCTTCTATTGCGGCTTCGACCCGACCGCGGCCTCGCTGCACGTGGGGCACCTGGTCCAGGTGCTCACCGTGCGCCGGCTCCAGCAGGCCGGTAACCGGCCGCTGGCGCTGGTCGGCGGGGCCACGGGGCAGATCGGCGACCCGCGACCGACGGCCGAGCGGACCCTGAACGACCCGGAGACCGTCGCCAACTGGGTGACCCGGCTGCGCACCCAGATCGAGCCGTTCCTGTCCTTCGAGGGCGAGAACGCGGCGCTGATGGTGAACAACCTGGACTGGACGGCGGGCATGTCCGCCATCGAGTTCCTGCGGGACATCGGCAAGCACTTCCGCGTCAACAAGATGCTGACGAAGGACTCGGTCGCCAAGCGGCTCGACTCCGACCAGGGCATCAGCTACACGGAGTTCAGCTACCAGCTGCTCCAGGGCATGGACTTCCTGGAGCTGTACCGGCGCTACGGCTGCGTGCTCCAGCAGGGCGGCTCCGACCAGTGGGGCAACCTGACGGCCGGGCTCGACCTGATCCACCGGGTCGAGCCGGGCGCGGTCGTGCACGCGCTGGCGACGCCGCTGATGGTCAAGGCGGACGGCACGAAGTTCGGCAAGTCCGAGAGCGGGGCCGTGTGGCTCGACCCGGAGATGACCACGCCGTACGCGTTCTACCAGTTCTGGCTGAATGTGGACGATCGGGACATCTCCACCTACATGCGGATCCTGTCCTTCGAGTCCCGTGAGGAGCTGGAGGCACTGGAGGCGCAGACCGCCGAGCGGCCGCAGGCGCGCGCCGCCCAGCGGGCGCTGGCCGAGGAGCTGACGGCGCTCGTGCACGGCGCCGACCAGTGCGCCGCCGTGATCGCCGCGTCGAAGGCGCTGTTCGGTCAGGGCGACCTGGCGGAGCTGGACGAGGCCACGCTGGCCGCGGCCCTGTCCGAGCTGCCGCACGCACAGGTGACGGAGCTCGGCCTGGTGGTGGACCTGCTCGCGGAGACCGGCCTGGTCGCGAGCAAGTCGGCCGCCCGCCGGACCGTGAAGGAGGGCGGCGCCTACGTGAACAACGCGAAGGTCACCGCCGAGGACGCGGTCCCCGCCGAGGAGGACCTGCTGCACGGGCGCTGGCTGGTGCTGCGCCGGGGCAAGAAGAACCTGGCCGCGGTGGAGGTCACCGGCGCCTGACGTGTCGTAGGACACCACGGAGCACCACGGAGCACGGCGGAGGGGCCGGTGCGGACGCTTACATCGTCCGGCCGGCCCCTTCGTCATGGCCCGCGGTGCGTCAGGCCGTCCGCCGCTTGCCCTTGATCGCCCCGTACGCCATCTCGCCGAGCGCGACGATGACCACCGCACCGACGATCTGCAGCAGGTGGCGGGTCCAGTCGATGCCCCTGGTCTCTCCGACACCGATCCATGTGGCCACCGCGTTGCCGAGGACGGCACCGGCGATGCCGAAGAGGGTGGTCAGCCACAGCGGCTGGTGCTGCTTGCCCGGCAGGATGGCCTTGGCTATCAGCCCCAGCACGAAACCGACGATGATCGCCCACAACCAACCCATGTCGAGCCTCCTCCTGGCGCGTTGTGCGCACGTGGGCCCAGTCTCGACCCATCCGGCATACCACGCATTTCGAACAGCCCCGTACGGGGGTCCCCCTCTCCTCACGGCACGGGGGCGGGCGTACCGTGGGAGGGGTCCGGGCCGGGAGTGCCCGGCGGGCGATCGGGTGGTGGAGCGTGGAGCGGACGAAGCGGCAGAAGCGGAACGGGGCCGAGGTCTTCCGGATCACCGGCGCGCGCATGGGCCTCGACGAGGACGTGCGGGGCCGCCAGCGTCGGTATGTGATCTCGATGGGGATCAGGACCCTGTCGGTCATCGCGACCGTGCTGTTGTGGAACGTTCAGCGCCCGGTGGCCGTCGTGACGCTCGTGGCCGGAGCCCTGCTCCCCTACATCGCCGTGGTCATCGCCAACGCCGGGCGGGAGTCGACGCCCTCACTGCCCTCGCACTTCATTCCGGCCCCCGTGCGGCCGGCGCTGGACGCGGGGAACCTCAATAAAAGCTCAGATCAATCGTGAAGTTCCTGTGCACTCCACCGGGTCCTGCGTGACATACTGCTCACGCGCTCCGCATCCCCCGTCGGAGCGACGGACCGACGCCGGGCAGCTCCCCCCGTGGCTGCTCGGCGTCGCCATTCCGTTCTAATGTGGGGTCGTGACTTCCTCCGACGCCTCCGGCACCGACGAGAATCCCACCTGCTCCGCCAAGGGCTGCCGCGACGTGGCCGTGTGGGTCCTGGCGTGGAACAACCCGACGCTGCACACGCCTGAACGACGCAAGACCTGGCTGGCGTGCGAGGAGCACCGCGAACACCTCTCCCAGTTCCTGGGGGTCCGCGGTTTCCTCAAGGACGCGGTGAAGCTGGACGAGTGGGTGCAGCCGGAGGGCTCGGAACGCCCCCGCTGACCGCACCCGCGTCGCGCGCCCCGGGTCAGCCGCCGATCGCCGACATCGGGCGGTCGGGCTGCACGAAGGACGGGTCGTCGAGACCGGCGCCGGCCTTCTTGCCCCACATCGCGACCTTCCACAGCCGGGCGATCTCCTCGTCCGGGGCGCCCGAGCGCAGGGCCGCGCGCAGGTCCGACTCCTCGGTCGCGAACAGGCACGTGCGCACCTGGCCGTCGGCCGTGAGCCGGGTACGGTCACAGGCGCCGCAGAACGGTCGGGTGACCGAGGCGATGACCCCGACGGTGGCCGGGCCGCCGTCGACCACCCAGCGCTCGGCCGGGGCGGAGCCGCGCTCGTCGGCGCCTTCCTCGGTGAGCGTGAAGCGGGTGCGCAGGGACTCCAGGATGTCCCCGGCGGTGATCATGCCGTCGCGCTTCCAGCCGTGCTGGGCGTCGAGGGGCATCTGCTCGATGAAGCGGAGCTCGTACTCGTTCTCCACGGCCCAGGCCAGCAGGTCGGGGGCCTCGTCGTCGTTGAGGCCGGGCATGAGCACGGCGTTGACCTTGACGGGGGTGAGGCCGGCCTCGCGGGCCGCGGCCATGCCCTCGATGACGTCCTTGTGCCGGTCGCGGCGGGTGAGGGTCTTGAAGACCTCGGGCCGCAGGGTGTCCAGGGACACGTTCACCCGGTCCAGGCCGGCGGCCTTCAGGGCCTGCGCGGTGCGCCTCAGACCGATGCCGTTGGTGGTGAGGGACATCTTGGGGCGGGGCTCCAGGGCGGCGCACCGCTCGACGATCCCGACCAGGCCGGGCCGCAGCAGCGGCTCGCCGCCGGTGAAGCGGACCTCGGTGATCCCCAGCTGCGTGACCGCGATCCGGATCAGCCGGACGATCTCGTCGTCGCTGAGCAGGTCCGACTTGCCGAGCCACTGCAGCCCCTCTTCGGGCATGCAGTAGGTGCAGCGCAGATTGCACTTGTCGGTCAGCGAGACGCGCAGGTCAGTGGCCACGCGGCCATAGGTGTCGAGAAGCACTGTGGGCCCCCTCCCCTGTCCGGAAGTAGAGGTACGCGCGGATAGTGGATCTACTTCACGCGTTCTATTTCGAGACTACGTGACGCCTGTGTCATCGAGAGGTGCCCAAATGAACGAGACGTGACGTGGCCGCGTCGTAGGGAACTACCACGCGGCCACGCTGGGTGTTCGGACGATGTCAGTGCGCCCCTGTTCCGGTGAGGGAGCGCACCTCCAGCTCGGCGAACTTCTGGGGGTCGGCCTTCTCCTTGGTGAGGACCGTTCCCAGCCACCCGAGGAGGAAGCCGAGGGGGATGGAGATGATCCCCGGGTTCTCCAGCGGGAACCAGAAGAAGTCGGCGTCCTTGAACATCGAGGTGGGCTTTCCGGACACGACCGGGGAGAACAGCACCAGGCCGACGGCCGAGATCAGCCCGCCGTAGATGGACCAGAGCGCGCCCTGGGTGGTGAAGCGCTTCCAGAAGAGGCTGTAGAGGATGGTCGGCAGGTTCGCGGAGGCGGCGACCGCGAAGGCGAGCGCGACCAGGCCGGCCACGTTCAGGTCGCGGGCCAGCGCTCCCAGGCCGATGGCCACGGCTCCGATGACGACGGTGGACCAGCGGGCCGCGCGCATCTCCTCCTTCTCGGTGGCCTTGCCCTTGCGGATCACGTTCACGTACAGGTCGTGCGCGAAGGACGAGGAGGAGGCGAGGGTGAGGCCGGCGACGACGGCCAGGATGGTGGCGAAGGCGACGGCGGAGATCACGGCGAGCAGGATGGCGCCGCCGGTGGAGTCGGGGCCGCCGCCGACGGCCTGGGCGAGCAGCGGGGCGGCGGTGTTGCCGGCCTTGTTGGAGGCGATGATGTCGGCCCGCTCGAGCAGGGCCGCGGCGCCGAAGCCGAGGGCGATCGTCATCAGGTAGAAGCCGCCGATGATGCCGATGGCCCACAGGACGGACTTACGGGCGGCCTGCGCGGTGGGAACCGTGTAGAAGCGGATCAGGATGTGCGGCAGTCCGGCGGTGCCGAGGACGAGGGCGAGGCCGAGCGAGATGAAGTCCAGCTTGGAGGTGGAGTCCTTGCCGTACTTGAGGCCGGGTTCGAGGAACTTCGCCCCCTGTCCGCTGTTCTCGGCCGCCTTGCCCAGCAGGTCGGAGATGTTGAAGTTGAACTTCACCAGGACCAGCAAGGTGATCAGGAGCGCGCCCGCGATCAGCAGCACCGCCTTGATCATCTGGACCCAGGTGGTGCCCTTCATGCCGCCGATGGTCACGTAGACGATCATCAGTACGCCGACCAGGGCGACCACGGCCACCTTGCCGCCGTCGCTGGTGATGCCCAGGAGCAGGGAGACGAGCACGCCGGCGCCGGCCATCTGGGCGAGCAGGTAGAAGATCGAGACCACGATGGTGGAGGTGCCGGCGGCGGTACGGACGGGCCGCTGGCGCATCCGGTACGCCAGGACGTCGCCCATGGTGTAGCGGCCGGAGTTGCGCAGCGGCTCGGCGACGAGCAGCAGGGCGACCAGCCAGGCGACGAGGAAGCCGATGGAGTAGAGGAAGCCGTCGTAGCCGAAGAGGGCGATGGCTCCGGCGATGCCGAGGAAGGACGCGGCCGACATGTAGTCGCCGGAGATGGCGAGGCCGTTCTGGAAGCCGGTGAACTGGCGACCGCCCGCGTAGAAGTCGGCGGCGCCCTTGGTCTGGCGGCCGGCCCAGACGGTGATGATCAGCGTGGCGACGACGAACAGCCCGAAGAGGGTGATGATCAGCGGGCGGTGCTCGGTGGCTCCCGCGGCGAGCGTCGTCAGGTGGTGCGTGCCGCTCATTCGGCGGCCTCCATCCGCGCCTTGATGGCCTCCGCCTGGGGGTCGAGCTTCCTCGCCGCGTACCGCGCGTAGAACCAGGCGATCAGGAAGGTCGTGGCGAACTGGGCGAGGCCGAGCACGAGGGCGACGTTGATGTTGCCGAAGAGCTTGGTCCCCATGAAGCCGCCCGCGTAGTTGGACAGCAGGACGTAGAGCAGGTACCAGGCGATGAAGGCCACGGTGAGCGGGAAGGCGAAGGAGCGGTAGGAGCTGCGCAGTTCGCCGAATTCCGCGCTCTGCTGGACGCTCGTGTAGTCATCGGCCGTGGGGGTCGCCGGTGGCGTTCCCGCGCTGCCCGGGGGCGGCGCTGCTTCGGTGGTCACGGGGGGCTCTCCTTGTGACGCGGGTGCGGTGGGGACGACGGACAAAACAACCTCCGTGTGGGGGGACGGTGGTGCCGATCCCCCCTGTCAACGGCACGGACGGCGCGTCGGGACGGTTCAACACCCGGTGATTCTTGGGGAACTGATTTCTCGAACTGATGGCGTGGAGGGGAACGGCGACGCTAGGTTCGCTTGTCATGAACCCGTCCGGCGCGATCGCGTCCGGGCGGCTTTTTCCCATTCCGAGATGATCTGGAGAACCCATGGATCAGCTGGGGTCGCGTGCGCCCAAGAAGCGCAGCCGTGCTCTCGCCGTACCGGTCGGCCTGGCGCTCACCGCCTCGCTCGCCTTCCTGCCCACGGTCTCGGCCTCGGCCGTCCCGCTGGGCGGCGCGGCCGACACGGCGCCGGCCTCGAAGGCCGACCCCTCCGGCCCCAAGCTGTCGTACGTGGCCAACCTGAACGAATACGCCACGATGAAGGCGGCGAAGAAGGCCGTCGAGCGGGCCGGCGGAACGGTCGTGACGGCCTACGAGCAGATAGGGGTCGTGGTCGCACACTCCCAGAACCCGGACTTCGCCAAGCAGCTGCGCGCCCAGCGCGGTCTGTTCGTGTCGGTCGGCGCCACCCGGACGGCCCCGATGACGGCGGCCCGGACCACCGAGGAGGGCGCGACCCAGCAGCTGAGCTCGGCGGACGCCGCCAAGGCGGCGGCAGCGGCCCAGGAGGGTCAGGAGCCGCTGGAGCCCAACCAGTGGGACCTGCGGACGATCAAGGCCGACAAGGCTCACAAGATCAACGATGGCAGTCGGAACGTCACCGTGGGCATCATCGACACGGGTGTCGACGACACCCACCCCGATCTCGCCCCGAACTTCTCCAAGAGCCAGTCGGCCAACTGCGTGGGCGGCGTCGCCGACACCACGGAAGGCGCCTGGCGCCCGTACGCCGACGGCAGCGACCACGGCACGCACGTGGCGGGCACCATCGGGGCCGCGCGCAACGGCATCGGCGTCAGCGGTGTCGCGCCGGGCGTGAAGATCGCCGCGATCAAGGTGAGCGAGCCCGGGACCAGCCTCTTCTACACCGAGGCGGTCGTCTGCGGCTTCATGTTCGCCGCCGAGAAGGGGATCGAGGTGACCAACAACAGCTACTACGTCGACCCGTGGCTCTTCAACTGCAAGTCCGACGACGACCAGAAGGCGCTGGTGGAGGCCATCGGCCGGGCCACCAAGTACGCCGAGCGCAAGGGCACGCTCCACATCGCCTCGGCCGGCAACTCCGACCAGGACCTGGCGGCCGACTCCCTCGTCGACGAGACCAGCCCGGACGACGCCACCCCGGTGCCGCGCACCATCGACCCGAAGGTCTGCCTGGACCTGCCGACGCAGCTGCCGGGTGTGGTCACCGTCTCGGCGACCGGCGACAAGGGCCTGCGCTCCTACTACTCCAGCTACGGCCTCGGGGTCGTGGACGTCGCCGCCCCTGGCGGTGACAAGTGGCAGGTCCCGAACACCCCGGACGCCAACGGGCGGGTGCTGTCGACCGTCCCGGGCGGGGGCTACGGCTACAAGCAGGGCACCTCGATGGCCGCCCCGCACGTCGCGGGCGTCGCCGCGCTCCTCAAGAGCGCCCACCCGTCGGCCACGCCCTCGCAGCTCCAGGCGATGCTGAAGGCCCAGGCCACGAAGGCGGCCTGCCCGACGCAGATATACGACGCCGCGGGCACCCTGATCGACGCCACCACCTGCACGAGCAAGTGGGGGCAGACGGGCTACTACGGCTACGGCGTGATCGACGCGCTCAAGGCCGTGAAGTAGGTCCGGTCACGCGGGCACGGGCACGCGCACGGGCTCAGGTGAAAGGGGACGGATAAAAGGCGACGGGCCGGGCGGGATGATCTCCCGCCCGGCCCGTCCCTTTCGCTCGGCCTCGGCCCGTCAGGGCTTGATCATGACCTTGAGCGCGCTGCGGTCGTCCATCGCCCGGTAGCCGTCCGGGACCTCGTCCAGGGACACGGCGCGGTCGAAGACGGGCGCCGGGTCGATCACACCGCTGAGCACGTCCTTCAGCAGCTCCGGGATGTAGGCGCGGACCGGGGCCACGCCACCGCGCAGGGTGATGTTGCGGTCGAACATGACACCGAGGTCGAGACCGGTGCCGCTGCCGTGCGGGACGCCGACGTAGCCGATGGCCCCGCCGTCACGGGTGATGTTCACGGCGGTGCGCATGGACTGCTCGGTGCCCACCGCCTCGATGACGGCGTGCGCGCCCCGGCCGCCGAGGAGCTCGCGCACGGCCGCCTCGGCCGCCTCGCCGCGCTCGGCGACGACATCGGTGGCTCCGAAGAGCTTGGCGATGTCCGTACGTACGGTGTGGCGGCCCAGGGCGATGATCCGCTCGGCGCCCAGACGCTTGGCGGCGAGGACGCCGCACAGGCCGACCGCGCCGTCGCCGACGACGGCGACCGTGGAGCCCTCGCGGACGCCGGCGCCCAGCGCCGCGTGGTGGCCGGTGCCCATCACGTCGGACAGCGCGAGCAGCCCGGTGAGCAGGTGGTCGTCGGAGACGGCCTCGGCGGGCAGCTTCACCAGGGTGCCGTCGGCGTGCGGGACGCGGACGGCCTCGCCCTGGCCTCCGTCGTGGCCGACCGAGCCCCAGAAGCCCCCGTGCTCGCAGGAGGTGAAGAGGCCCTCGACGCAGTACTCGCAGGTGCCGTCGGACCACATGAAGGGCGCGACGACCAGGTCGCCGGCTCGCAGGTCGGACACGGCGGAGCCGGTCTCCTCGACGATGCCCAGGAACTCGTGGCCGATGCGCTGGCCGGGCTGACGGGCGGCTTCGCCGCGGTAGGCCCACAGGTCGCTGCCGCAGATACAGGCACGCAGGACGCGGACGACGGCGTCCTCGGGGCGCTGGATCGCAGCGTCGGGCACCTCCTCCACGCGTATGTCGTGCGGGGCGTGGATGACGGTGGCGCGCATGGTGGTGCAGTCCTCCGGATCGGGATCGTTCAGTCTTGTACGACTGTGGAACCGTCCTACCGTACGCCTGCTTCCCGCGTGATCGCGCCAGTGGCCAGAAGGTACTGGGCGGCCAGGTAGGTGGCCATGATCCAGAAGTCCGGGCGGGGCAGCTGGGGCCATTCGGCGACACCGGTGGCGATGAGGGTGTCGGAGAGCAGGAAGAGCGCGCCGCCGATGCCGGCGCGCAGGCCGAGCGCGCTGGAGCGGAACGCCATGGCGGTGAGCAGCAGGCTGTAGCCGGCCACGGGGATCCGCAGGTCGGCCGGCAGATCGGACCACAGCAGGGCGACCGTGCCGAGGAGGGCGAGCAGGTACGCGCCGCCGAGCAGGGGGTTCGCGGGCCGCTTGCCGAAGAGGACCAGGTAGCAGACGTGCCCGACGGCGAAGGAGCCCATGCCGACGAGGAAGGCGATGTCGGCGTCGAAGAGCAGGGCCAGGTCGCCGCCCCAGCCGAACAGCAGGGCGGCGAGCAGCAGGCGGGGCGCGCCGCGGGTGGCCATGTGGGTCACGAGCAGCGGCATCAGCAGCGGCTTGGCGATGAGGTGCCCGGGGTGCCAGCCGGCCAGCAGCGAGATCAGGTCGACGGCGGCGGCCACGGCGAAGGCCACGAGGGCGATCTGCCCGAGGCGCGAGGGGCCGGCCGGAGCCTGGTCCGCCGCCCAGGCGGGGGCGGGTCGGCCCGGGGACTCGGCGGTGCTCACGCGGTGGTCTCCTGCACGGCCGGGGCGGCGTCGGAAGCCGCGGGGGCGGGGGTGGCGCGGGTCGCCGGGGCGGCTGCGGTGCCGGTCGCCGGGGCGGGGGCGATCGCCGTGCCCGTCGCCGGGGCGGCTGCGGTTGCCGGGGCGGGTTCCGGGGCGGCGGGGGCGGTTGCCGGGGCGGGCTCCGGGGCGGGCGCGGCGGTGGCCGCCCCCACTGGGGCGGGGGCGGGCTGCCAGCCGGGGCCGCGGAAGACGTGTCCGGCCCGCTGGCCCCAGCTCCCGGCGGCGCGCACGTCACGCGCGATGGCGGCGTACTCGTGCGTGGCCACGCGCAGCGGGTTGTGGGTGCCGATGTTCTTGGTCAGCCCGTAGACGGGCTTGTCCGTCTCCCCCACCCAGGAGCCGAACATCCGGTCCCAGACGATCAGGATGCCGCCGAAGTTGCGGTCCAGGTAACCGCCCTGCGAGGCGTGGTGGACGCGGTGGTGGGAGGGGGTGTTGAAGACGTACTCGTACGGCCGCGGCAGCTTGCCTATGCGCTCGGTGTGGACCCAGAACTGGTAGAGGAGGTTGAGTCCGTAGCAGAACGGGATCGCCGCCGGGTGTACGCCGAGAGCCACCATGGGCAGGTAGAACCACCAGGTCGTGGCGCTGGTCCAGGGCTGACGCAGGGCGGTGGTGAGGTTGAACCGCTTGCTGCTGTGGTGGACCACGTGGCAGGCCCACAGGATGCGGATCACGTGGTGGAGGCGGTGCTGCCAGTAGTAGAGGAAGTCCTGCGCCAGCAGCATCAGCAGGGCGGTCCACCACAGGAACGGCACCCGCAGCGGGGTCAGTTCGTAGACCGCGGTGAAGACGGCGACGACCGGGATCTTCCAGAGCAGGTCGAAGCCGATGCTGCCGAGCCCCATGGTGATGCTCGTGGCGGCGTCCTTGGTGTCGTAACCGACCGCATCCTCGTCCGGATGGAGCCGGTAACTCACCACCTCGATGACGGTGAGCAGCACAAAGGCAGGTATGGACCACAGCACGACATCGGGCAGGTTCGGCATGTCCCGCACCATAGAGGCGCTCTCGGGGGTGCCGCTAGGGGTTGTTACCGATCGGTATCCATCGGGGTTACCAGCGGTTCGCGAGATGATGTCCGGGCCAAGGGGAGGGCGGGGTATGACGGGCGTCGAGACGGTTCTCTTACGGGTGGCGGGGACGGCGGCGGGGACGCTGGTGAAGTCGCTCCTCGCGCGGGCCCCGGGGGCGGGCCTGGCGCCCGATCCGGCGCGGCCGGCCCCGAGGTGGCGCAAGCCCCCGGCGGAGCTCGGCGACGGCGAGATGCGGCGCCTGACCGAAGCCTTGGCGGCCCGGCTGGGCCCGGAGTGCGCGGCGCTGCCGGAGCACGAGCGTCTGGCGGCACTGGACGCGGTCGGCGACGCCTTCGCGGCGCTCGGCCCCTTGGACGCGGAGGCCCTCTTCGCAACGGACCTCGACCCGGCGGCCCTGGCGGCGACCGTCCCCCCACCCCCGGCGGGCCTGTCCCCCTCGGCCGAGGCCCTGTACGGCCGGCTGGTGCGACTGTGCTGCGCGCACGCGGTGGAGTACGTGACGACCCTGCCGGCCTTCGGAGCCCGGACGGGGGTGGAACTGGTCCGCCGGACGGGCGAGCTGGCACGAGCGGTGGACCGACTCGGCGCCACCGGGGACGGGACGGCGTACGCCTTCGAGGCCCGGTACGCGCAGTACATCGAGCACACCCACGGCCGGCTCCAGCTGTTCGGCCTGACCCTCAGCCGCTCCCGCCAGGAATGGCCGCTGGACGTGGCGTACATCAGCCTCGCGGTCAGCGGTGAGCAGCCGCTGCTGCCCGGCGAGCCGGAGCTCCACCGGACCCAGGTCCGGGCCGAGCAGGCCCTCGCCCGTGCCGACCGGGTCCTGCTGCGCGGCCCGGCGGGCTCGGGAAAGTCGACCCTGGTCCAGTGGCTGGCCCTGAACGCCGCCCGGCAGAGCGCCGGCCCGTGGAACACGTGCGTGCCGTTCGTGCTGCGGCTGCGCTCGTTCACGGCGTCGGGCGACCTGCCCCTGCCGGAGGACTTCCCGCGCGCGGGTGGCGTACCGCTGTCCGCGCCGTCGGGCTGGGTCGAGGACCTCATGCTGAGCGGCCGGGCGCTGGTCCTGGTGGACGGGGTGGACGAAGTCCCGCAGCGGCTGCGCACCCGCACGGAGACCTGGCTGCGCTCGCTCGTCGCCGCCTATCCGAAGGCGCGGTACGTGGTGACCACCCGCCCGTCGGCGGTCCCGGAGGACTGGCTCGCGGGCCTCGGGTTCGCCACGCACACGATGCTGCCGATGGACCAGCGGGACATCCGTGCCTTCGTGAAGCACTGGCACGCGGCGGCCCGTGCGGGCGGGCAGGAGGTGGACGCGTACGAGGCCTCGCTGCTGGAGGCGGTCTCCTCCCGGCGGGATCTGGCCCGGCTGGCCACGAACCCGCTGATGTGCGCGCTGCTGTGCGCCCTGAACCAGGACCGCCGGATGCAGCTCCCCCGGGCCCGTAAGGAGCTGTACGACGCGGCGCTGGACATGCTGCTGGTCCGGCGGGACACGGAACGGGAGATCTGCGGGGTCGAGGGGGTCCACCTCACCCGCGAGGAGCAGATCGCGCTGCTCCAGCGACTGGCGTACTGGCTGATCCGCAACGGGCAGTTGGAGGCGGGCCGGGGCGAGGCCGTCGAGATGGTGGCCGAGTGGCTGGACGCGATGCCGCAGGTGCGGGCGCAGGGCGGGGCGGAGCAGGTCTTCACCCACCTGCTGATCCGCAGCGGACTGCTCCTGGAGCCGACCCCGGGATCGGTGGTCTTCGTCCATCGCACCTTCCAGGACTATCTGGGTGCCAAGGCGGCGGTGGAGTCGCGGGACTTCGGCGTGCTGGTGAAGAACGCGCAGGACGACTCCTGGGACGACGTGGTCCGCATGGCGGTGGGCCACGCCCGCCCGGACGAACGCGTCCGCCTGCTGAGGGGTCTGCTCCGCCGGGCGGACAAGGTGAAGTCGGTCCACGACCGCCTCGTCCTACTGGCGGCGGCCTGCCTGGAACACGCCCCCGAACTGGACCCGGCGGTCCGCGCCGAAGTCCAGGCGCGTACCGCCGACCTGCTGCCCCCCAGCCGGTTCCCGCAGGCGGAGGAACTGGCCAGGGCCGGTGAGCTGGTCCTGGACCTGCTGCCCGGCCCGGCCGACCTCACCGAAAGGGAGGCCGCAGTCACCGTCCGAACCGCCGCCCTGGTGGGCGGTCCGCAGGCACTCGGCCTCATCGCCCGCTTCCGGACGGACACCCGCCCGCAAGTAGCGATTGAACTGGCCGACAACTGGCGGAGGTTCCCCACCTCCGCCTACGTCGAGTCCGTCCTTGCGCACGCCGATCTGACCACCGTCTACGTGAGTGTCTACACCTCCGAGGAACTGGCCCATCTGTCGCTGCTGGTGCACGCCCGGCACATCAGCCTCAGGGACGGGCACTGGCTGCCCGACGTCGTCGTCGCCCGGCCGGATCTGGAAGCGCTGACCGTTCACCGCGACGACCGGCTCACAGACCTCTCACCGCTGACCGCCCTCCACGACCTCAGGTACCTGGGGCTCTACGAATGTCCCGGGATCTGCGACCTCACCCCGTTGTCCGAGCTGCCCTTGCGTTCCCTGAGCCTCTCGCGGATCGCGTCCGGTGTGTCCTTGGCGCCGCTGGCCACGCTCTCCTCGCTCACCGGATTCACGCTGGATTACAACGCCGGCATTGCCGCACTCTCCGATCTCCCCTTGCCCAGCACGCTGCGCTCGCTCGCACTGTTCAAGGGAGCGCTCCGCGTCGGTCTCGACGGGATCGAGCGCTGGTCGGAGCTCGGATCGCTGGTCATCTCCGGCGAACGGCAGGCCCGTCAGCTGGCGGACCAGCAGTCGGTGCCGGCTCTGAGACTGCTCCAGCTGAACGGGATGGTGGTCGTTGCTTCGATGCTGGTCCGGCATCAGGAACTGACCGACCTCACCCTGCTGAAGTGCACACTGGGCTCGGGGCTGGAACCCCTTCTCACACTGCCGCAACTGACCCGGTTCGTGGTGAGCTTCTGCGGCGGGCCGGTCGACCTCTCGCCGCTGGCGGCGAAGGACGACCTCGTCGTCGAGGTGTACGGCCCCAACAACTTGCTCGGCACCGAGCTGTTCCCGCCGGAGCGGCTGCGCTACATGAGCTGAGCCACCCCGGCGGGAGTCCGACGGCTACCAGACCCGGACCGAGCCGCCCTTGGCGAAGGCCGGGCTGGTGGCCTGTGGGGGTACGGCCGTCAGGGGTTCCGCGATCTCCGTGACCAGGGGGCCGTGCTTGGCCGCCACCGCGTCCAGCAGGGCGAGGTCGAAGCCGTACACGCGGGCCGCGTTGCCGCCGACCATCGCGGCGACCTCCTCGCGGGGGAGGCCCGCGTAGGCGATGCGGAGGCCTTCGCGGGAGAAGGGCGTCGTGCCCTCGTCGTGGGGGTAGTCGCTGCCCCACATGATCTTGTCGAGGCCGATCCGCTCCCGCAACGGGACCTCGTGGGGGCGCATGAAGCTCGCTCCCACGAAGCAGTTGTCCCGCCAGACCTCGCTCGGGCCCCGGCCCATCGACTCCGCCAGGCCCGCCCCGAACTTGGACTCGGCCGTGGCCGACGCCGCGACCAGCCGTCCGTGGTAGTAGTCCAGCATCTCCAGCACGCCGGGGATCCACCCCGATCCCTGCTCTGTCAGGACCAGCTTGAGGCCCGGGTGCCGATGGAAGGCCCCGCCGAAGACGAGGTGCCACAGGGCGCGGTGCGAGAACCAGGTCGTCTCCACCATGAAAACGGCCCGGGCCGCCGGTTCGTCGCCCAGCGGGGGTGAGGCCGAGCCGCCGTGGTGGTTGACCGGGACGTCCAGCTCGTCGCACACCGCCCAGATGGGGTCGTAGGCGGCGGAGTAGAGCTCCGGGACGGTGGACCCGGGCGGGACGCCCGGCAGCAGGATGCCGCCCGTCAGGCCGGCCGCCCGCGTCCGGCGGATCTCCCCGACCGCCGCGTCCACGTCGTTGAGCAGGATCTGCGCCACCCCCGCCCGCCGCCCGGGCGCGTCCGCGCAGAAGTCCGCGAGCCAGCGGTTGTGGGCCTGCAGCCCTGCCCAGCGCATCTCGTACTCGGCCCGCGTCGGGGGCTGGGCCATCAGCGAGGCCTTGGGGAAGAACGGCGGGATGGTGTTCGGGAAGAGGACCTCCGCGACGATGCCGTCCGCTTCGAGTTCGGCGAGGCGGCGCGCCGAGTTCCAGTTGCGGTCGGCGGTGTCCGCGAGAAGGTCCTCGTACGGGTTCACGTAGGTGGCGGCCCAGGCGTCGAAGTCCTCGTGGTACCGCTCGGCCAGGTACGGCTTGTAGTCCACCAGGTCGGCGCCGGCGTGGCAGTCCGCCGAGATCACCGTGTAGCGGTCCTCCGTCATGACGACACCCCCAGTACGGGGAAGTCGTTGTCGGTGAGCCAGTGGCGGCCCACCTCGCGGGAGCGGGCCCAGGAGGCCTCCACCGCCGCCTGGTCCGGGGACTGGCCCAGTTCCGCCGGGGTGGGGCCGATCCGGCGGGCGATCGGGGCCAGCTTCGCGGTGTCGAAGCCGAAGACCTCGGCCGCCGCGAGCCCCAGCATCCGGCGGGTCTCCGCGACCGGGATGTCGTGGAAGGTGTTCTTCAGCCAGGCCCGGGTGTTCGGCCAGGTGCCTTCGGGGTGCGGGAAGTCCGAGCCCCACAGGATGTTGTCCACCCCGATCTCGTAGCGCTGGGCGAGCTCGCGCCGCTTGGTGTTCGTCGCGCAGATGAAGACCTGGCGGTCCAGGTACTCGCTGGGCGGCCGCTTCAGCTCCTCGAACGGCGAGAGCTTCTTGCCGCCGTGCGCGCCGAGGTAGAGGCGGTCCATGAACCACAGCTGGTTCGGCAGCCACCAGCAGCCCGCCTCCGCGACGCCGAACCTCAGGCCGGGGTGGCGCTCGAAGACGCCGGACCAGAGCAGGAACCACAGGGGTCGGGCCGGCCACCAGGTGACCTCGGAGACGAAGATGCCCAGGTGGTCGCCGTACTCGTGGCGCGGCGAGGACCCGGAGTGGGTGACGATCGGCATCTGCGTCTCGGCGGCCGCCGCCCACACGGGATCGTAACGTCGGTCGTGGTAGGGCGCCTTGTCCACCCACATCGCGGGGATCATCAGGGCGCCCAGCCCGGACGCCTTGGCCCGGTGGATCTCCGCCACGACCTTCGAGGGCTCGCCGGTGATAGGTAGCAGAGCGACTCCGCAGTGGCGTTCCGGATGCTGTCCGACGAACTCGGCGAGCCAGCGGTTGTGCGCCTGCGCGCCCGCCATGCCGAGCTCGGGGTCCTGGTCGCCGGAGAGGCCGAGGCCGACGCCGAAGGGGGCGGCGGTCTGGCTGTCCACGGCGTCCGCGTCGGGGAAGACGACCTCGGCGGCCACGCCGTCGCCGTCGAGTTCCTTCAACCGCTGCCCGGTGTCCCAGCCGCCCTTGAGGCCTTCCTCGTGGTCGTGGAACCACTTCTCGGCGAAGGCCTCGTTGCGGACGCCGAGCCGGGTGGCCTCCGCGCGGCGGGCGTCGCGTTCGCCGAGGAACTCGTCGAACTGGGGATGGAAGCGGGAGTCCAGGTAGGGCCGGTACTGCTCGGTGGGCAGGCCCGCGTGGCAGTCGGAGGAGATGATCAAGTACGGGTCTTCGGTCCGGTCTCCGCTTCCGGTTCCGATTCCGGTTCCGGTTTCGTTTCCGGTTTCGTTTCCGGTGCCGGTTTCGCTTCCGGTCCGGTCTTCGTCGGTACGCACCACACACGCCCCTCAGTCGAGGATGAAGCTTTCCAGGTAGCCGGGGTTGCTCCGGTCGAGCATCGACTGCGACCGGGCGCGGATCTGCCGGTCGCTGTGCTCGCTCGCCGGGAGCATCCAGAAGCGGTCGGCGCGGATGCCGTCGACGACGTGCTCGGCGACCTCCTCGACCGGGGTGAAGCGCACCTCGTGGCCGGCCTGCCTCATCGCCGCCTCGTACTGGTCGAGGGTGCGGTACGGAGCCTTGCGCGGCCGTTCCTTCGCGTACCGCTCGGGCCGGTTGCGGTGCGACTCCCACAGCCCGGTGCGCAGCATGTGCGGGCCGGGGAAGAGGACGGAGGCCCCGACGGCGGCGCCTTCCGCCTTGAGGTGGGCGTAGAGCGACTCGGTCATGGTGACCACGGCCGCCTTGGTGACGGCGTACACGGAGGCGGTGGGCAGCGGGGCGATACCGCCGTCGCCGGAGGAGGTGTTGACGATGTGGCCGGGGCCGCCGGCGGCGATCATGCGCGGGACGAAGGCCTGGATGCCGTGGAAGACGCCCCACACGTTGACGGAGAAGGCCCATTTCCAGTCGTTGGGCTCGTGCTCCCACATGCGGCCCTCGGCGCCGGAGCCGACGCCCGCATTGTTGCAGAGCACGTGCACGGCGCCGAAGGTCTCGTAGGCGGCGTCGGCCAGCGCGACCACGGAGTCGCGGTCGCTCACGTCGACGAGCTCGGCGCGCACCTGGGCCCCGTCCGCGGCGAGTTCGTCGGCGGCCTTGCGCAGGGCGCCCTCCTCGACGTCGGCGAGGACCACCTTCAGCCCTTCGGCGGCGAAGCGGCGGGCCATGGCCAGGCCGATGCCGCCGGCGGCTCCGGTGACCACGGCCACCTGTCCTGGTTCGAGTCGCATATCAGCCCCTCCCCCCTGACGATCCCTCCGGGGGCGCGTCGAGGATCTGCATCGGGTCGTCGTAGCGCTGGTGGATGTACGGGAGCAGGGCCTGGGCGCTGACCCGTTCGACGACGCGGCCCCTCTGGTCGGTGGTCTTCTCGCCGATGGTGATCTCCACGATCCGGCGGACGGGCAGGTCGGCGACCGGGTCGTACATCGACTCGCGCAGGACGACGTCGCCGGTGATGTGCTCCAGCTTGCGGACCTTCTCGTTGCGCGTGCAGTGCACGAGCACCGGGTCCACGTCGAAGCCCGAACCGTCCACGGCGGGCAGGAACTTGAAGTAGAAGTCGATCTTCCGGGTGGGCTCGGGCAGTGGCAGCGCGCGGTCCACCGCCCCGCGCACCTCGACGAAGGCGATCCCGTGCCGGGCGAGAGCGGCCCGTACGACGAGGCCGTCGCGCTCCACGGTGACCTCGCCCAGCTTCTTCGGCTCGCCGAAGACCTCGCGGCCGCCGGTCAGGGCGCGTTCGAGGGTCATCGGCATGACCAGCGGGTACCAGCCCTCGATCCCGTCGTGCCGGGCGGCGACGGCCACCGAGCCGGCGCCGAGCGGGTAGCCGGGCAGGTCGACCTTGCTGATGTTGGCCCGTACCAGGGGCCGGTCGGCCGGTTTCAGCGGCGGCGGCAGGACCGCCGCGACCACGTCGGGGTCGCTCTCCCAGACGGCCACGACGCCGGTGGACCAGATGTCGGGGAGTTCGGAACTCTTCTCGCGCGACGCCGCGATCTCGGCCTCGGTCCGCGCTCCGTACCGTACGCGTGCCATGTCTCGCACCATCCCTCGGCTCGGGGGGAGTCGGTTCGGTTCTGTAACACAGTTACACCGCCACCGATGAAGGGTAAAGACCCTTGCACGGACCAGAATTGACGGATCGACAGATTGGTGGTGGGCCGCCGTGGCCAGAACCACGCTCACTCGCGACGAGGTGCTCGACGCCGCCGCGGCCCTGGTGATGCAGCACGGTCCGGCCGCGCTCACCATGCGCAAACTCGCCGCCGAGCTGGGCACCGCCGTGACCTCCATCTACTGGCACGTCGGCAACCGGGAGTCGCTGCTGGACGCCCTCGTCGAGCGGACCGTGGAGGAGATGGGGGCGATCCGGCCCACCGGCCGCACCCCGGCCGACCGGATCCTGTCCGTGGCCCGGGTCCTGCGCCGGGAACTGCGCAAGCGTCCGCACCTGATCGCGATGGTCCACGAACGCGGGCTCACCGAGCGGATGTTCCTGCCCGCCCAGCAGGCGCTCGTCCACGAGGTGCACGCCGCCGGGCTGCGCGGCGCCCGGGCGGCGGACGCGGTGCGCGCCGTCCAGTTCCAGGTCGTCGGGTACCTGCTCGTCGAGCGCAACCGTGAGCGCTCCCCCGCGCAGTCCCCGGCCGAGAGCGAGCTCTGGGACCCGGCCGCGGCCCCTCACGATCCGGCCCTCGCCCGCGCCCTGGCCCGCCCGGCCGATCCGGACCGGCTGTTCCTGCTGTCCGTACGGGCCCTGGTGCACGCCCTGCTCGCGCCGGGCGGCGCGGCCGACGCTGCCGGCGCGTCCGGCACGTCCGATGCGACCGACGCGTGCGATGCGACCGGCGCCGCCCCGCCGCGATAAATCGCTTGGCGCGCTCCCGTGCCCGTGGTTGTATCTGCGGCGCGGGGGCGGCTCCGCGACGTGCTTCCTTCTCACTTCTCCGAAAACCGTAGCGCGTCCCCTCTCCGGCCCCGCCCACTCTCCCTTTCCGGTTCCGGAGGACTCCCCCCTTTGCCCGAGCTGTCGACCGTCCTGTTGCGCCGTCTGCACACCGTCTACGTCGACCAGGCCGGGCCACGCCCGAGCGACCCGTCGACGACCGAGGGCCTGACGGCCCTGGAAGCCGAACTGCTCGACCGGGGCTACGCCCTCACGGTCCCGCTGCGTTCGGCGCTCGCCTGGCTCGGACCCGCCGGACTCGCCGCCGCCGGCGCGCAGTTGATCCGGGACATCGACATCCTGCTGGGCGCGGACCGCACCCACATGCCGCTGTTCCGCTCGTTCCCGGCCTCGGTGCCCGACGACACCCTCGCGCTGTGGACCGACCGGGTCCTGACCCTGCTCCTGCAGTGGCCGGACCAGCCGTGCGTGCTGTGTCGGGCCGTCGGCAGCGTGCATCCCGTCGCGCCGTGCGCCCACCTGGTCTGCCGGACCTGCTGGGACGGCGCCGACTACAGCGGCTGCCCGGTCTGCCACCGACGCGTCGACCCCGCCGACCCGTTCATCCGGCCGTCCCCGCCCGCGGGGGAGGTGCCCACCGGGGGCGGCCCGCTGCGGCTGCTGGCCTTCTCCACCGACCGCGCGGCCGACTCCGTCACCGCCCTCGGGAAGCTGCTCGCCCGCCGTACCCCGCTCTCCCCGCAGGACAGGACCGAGACCCGGGTGCTCCTCGCCCACGCGCCGGCCGACCTCGACTGGCTCCCGGACGACATACCGGTTCGGGAGACCAAGGCCCTGGTCCTGGGCACCCTGCTGCGCGAGCGCCGTACGCGGGAGGCCGTACGGGCCCTGCTGCCGGAGCGGCTCACCACCGCCACCGATGTGCTGCGGCTGCTCGCCGTGTGGTCCGGCGGGGAGGCCGACCTCCTGGAACCCCCGCGCGTACGCTCCCTGCCGCGCCCGCTGCGGCGTGAACTGCTGGCCGTCCTGGACGGGCTCGATCCCGCGCTGCTCGTCGAGGACGTACTGCGCCACGAGGACCTGTGGAAGCGGGCCTCCGAGATCCTGCACCCCTTCGAGCAGCACGCCCGCCACCCGCGGGCCGCCCTCGCCTTCGCCGTACTGCGCGGCACCGACATCACCGGGACCGCCACCACCGGCACCGCCCTCGGCACCGCACTGCTCGCCACCGCCGCCGCGTACCCGCACGCGGTCCGGGTCGACGGCTCGCGGGTCCGGGCGGCCACCTGGCTCGCGCGCGCCGAAGAGGCCCTGCGCGGCGGGGATCCGGACCGGGCGCTCGCCGTACTGGCCGAACGCCCCGGCGAACTCGTCCGGCGCCTCGACCACCTGCTGCGGCTGTACGCGGCCGACACCCTGGCGCCCCGGGTCGCCGAGGTGCTGGCCGAGCGGCTGCCGAAGGCCGGCCCCGGACCCCTGCTGTCCGCGCTCGGACGGCTGCGGATCCGCCATCTGCCCGGCACCCGGCGGGTGTTCTTCCCGCGCGGGCAGGTCGCCCACTCCTTCACCGTCACGGACGACCGGGCCCCACTGGCCGAGGCGGTGACCCGTTCGGTGTGCGCGCTGTTCGAGAACGAGGTGCTGCGCAGGCTGGCCTCGGCCGACCCCTGCGACCTGGCGGTCCTCGACTCCCGCCTCGCCCACCTGCACGTCCCCTCCGCCGAGCGCGCGGCGGCCAAGGCGCTGGTCACCGTACCCAAGGGCAGCTTCCAGGCGCTGCCGGACGGCGAGGTGCTGCGCATGTTCCTGCACTGGATGGAACCCGCGCGCAACCGCGTGGACCTGGACCTGTCGGTGGTGCTGTTCGACACCGACTGGAACTACGTGGGCCTGTGCGACTACACGAACCTCGTCCACGGCGCGCGGGCCGTCGTCCACTCCGGCGACCTCGTCTCGGCGCCGGCGCCCCACGGGGCGAGCGAGTACGTGGACATCGACCTGGACGCCCTCGCCGACACCGGTGTGCGTTTCGCCATGCCCGTCGTCTTCAGCTACAACAACATCCCCTTCGAGCTGCTGCCCGACGCCTTCGCCGGCTTCATGGCCCTGCCCACCCGCTCCGGCCGCACCGCCCGCTACGACCCCCGGACCGTGCGCCAGCGCTACGACCTGGTCGGCAACTCCCGGATCCATGTGCCGCTCCTCGTCGACCTGGAGCGGCGCGGCTTCCTGTGGACGGACGTCCACCTGCCCGACGACGAGGGCTACCACAGCGTGTGGGCGCACCAGGAGGACCTGGCGCGGATCGGGCGCGACCTGTTCCAGTACTTCTCGACCGGCCGCACCACGCTGTGGGAGCTGGCCGGCTGGCACGCGGCCGCGCGCTGCCGCGAGGTGACCGTGCTGCGCCGCACCCCTCGGCCGAGCGATCCCGACGAGCTGTGGACCTACCGCCGGGGCTCCGGCGAGGACACCGCGGCCTTCGCCGCGCGGCTCGTCGAGCTGCGCGATCCGGACGCCGTGCTGGCCTCCGCGGAGGTCGACTCCCTCGCCGGCAGCGCCGCCTCGGGCCGGTCGGTGTTCCTCGCGCTGGTGGACGGCGAGGTGGCGCCCGCGGGCGCGAGCGGCTCCGTATACCGGCTGCTGCCGGGGCCGGTTGACGGCTGTGGCCTCGAACAGCTCGCGGCGGGCGACCTGGTCGCCGCCCTCGGCTGACGGCCGGGAAGCGCCTGCGCGGCCACGGGTGTCAGTCGGGGCCGATATCCTCTGTGACCATGCTCGACGACCGTACGACCGCAGAGACGATGTGGCCGACCGCGTACCCAAAGGGGTACGCGGTCGTCGACGTGGAGACCACCGGGCTCGCTCGCGACGACCGGATAGTCTCCGCCGCCGTCTACCGGCTCGACGCCCAGGGCAATGTGGAGGACCACTGGTACACGCTGGTCAATCCGCGTCGGGACCCGGGACCGGTGTGGATCCACGGGCTGACGAGCGCGATGCTCGCCGACGCCCCGCTCTTCGAGGACATCGCCGAGGAGTTCGCCGACCGGCTCGCCGACCGGGTGCTGGTCGCGCACAACGCCATCTTCGACTGGCAGATGATCGCCCGGGAGTACGCGCGGGCCGCCGCGACCGCACCGGTCCGTCAGCGGCTGTGCACCATCGCCCTGTCGAAGGAACTGAACCTGCCGCTGCCCAACCACAAGCTGGAGTCGCTCGCCGCGCACTTCGGTGTGGTCCAGCAGCGCGCCCACCACGCGCTCGACGACGCCCGGGTGCTCGCGGAGGCGTTCCGCCCCTCGTTGCACGCGGCCGCGGAGGGCGGCGTACGGCTTCCTCTGCTGGAGTGCCGGCCGCTGACGGAGTGGTCGGACTCCCCCGTCACCCCGCGGATCGGATACCAGGCCTCCTACCGGGGCAACAGCTGGCGGCCCTCGCGCAAGCGGCCGCCGTGCCCGCACCCGAATCCGGGGCGCTTCGAGGACGGCAAGCCGCTGAAGCAGGGCATGCGGATCGCCTTCTCCGGTGACACCTCGGTGGAGCGGGAGCTGCTGGAGGACCGTGCCGTCGAGGCGGGTCTGCACATCGCGACGAGTGTGTCGCGGCTCACCAGCCTCCTGGTGACCAACGACCCCGATTCGGCGACCTCCAAGACGGTCAAGGCGAAGAGCTTCGGGACGCCGGTCGTCGACGAGGCGGCCTTCACCCAGCTGCTGCGGGACGTGGCTGCGGCCGAGTCCTGAACGGCGGGGCCGTTGCGCCGGCCGGGTGCAGGCGCGGCGACTCACCCCGCTGGATCTTGTTCCGCTCGTTCCCCGTGCGCAGCATTCGGGCCATGGCACGTTGTGAGGTCTGCGGAAACGATTACGGCATGTCCTTCGAGGTGCACGCGCAGGGCGCCGTGCACGTCTTCGACTGCTTCTCCTGCGCCATCCACCGCATGGCGCCCGTCTGCGAGCACTGCCGGGTCTCGATCATCGGTCAGGGCGTCGAGGTCGAGGGGCAGTGGTTCTGCGGGGCGCACTGCGCCCGGGAGGAGGGGAAGGTGGGCATCGTCGACCGCGTCTGACGCCCGCGGCCCTCGAAACCCGGTGCGGGCATCCCCGCGCCGACACCCCGATCCGTACGCCATGACCCCGGACGGCCACCCGGCCGCCGGGGTCCTTCGCGTTGCGGGTACCGTCGTGGGCGTGTACCGCTTTGTGCTGACCCGGCAGTGGGTGTTCCTCACCCTGATGGCCCTCGCCCTCATCCCCGCGATGATCAAGCTGGGGTTCTGGCAGTACCACCGCCATGAGCACCGGGTCGCGCAGAACCAGCTGATCGAGGCCAACCTGCGGGCGAAGCCGGTCCCCATGACCGAGGTCACCTCCCCCGGGCACCGGGTGCCCCGCGCGGACTTCTGGCGGGCGGTCACCGCGACCGGCACGTACGACACCGCGCACGAGGTCGTCGTACGGATGCGCACCGACAACGACGACAAGGTCGGCTTCCACGTCCTGACCCCGCTGGTCCTCTCCGACGGCCGGGTGGTCCTGGTCAACCGGGGCTGGGTGCCGGGCGGCGACGACCCGCGCGCCTACCCGCCGGTGCCGACCGCGCCCGCGGGCGAGGTCACCGTCACCGGCCGGCTGAAGGCCGACGAGACCAGCGGCGGCAGCGGCATCAAGGACCGCAAGGGCCTGCCGGACCGTCAGGTGATGCTGATCAACAGCGAGCAGCAGGCGCAGTACCTGGGCCGGACGGTCCTCGGCGGATACCTGGAGCTCACCGCTCCGGCCCCGGCGGACGGCAGCCCGGAGACCGTCGCCGACCCCGACCACGACTCGATCGGCCCCCACATGGCGTACGCCGTCCAGTGGTGGCTGTTCGCCGCCGCGGTTCCGGTGGGCTGGGTGGTCCTCGTACGGCGGGAGAAGCGCGAGCGCGAGGAAGAGGCCGCCCGGGCCGAGACCTCCCGGCAGGAGCCGGCGACGGCGTAGCGTGTCGGCATGGATCTTGGACTGAAAGACCGTGTCTACATCGTCACCGGGGCCACGCGCGGCCTCGGCCTCGCCTCCGCCCGGGAACTGACCGCCGACGGCGCGAAGGTCCTCCTGACGGGCCGTGACGAGAAGCGGGCGGCGGACGCCGCCGCCGAGCTCGGCCCGAACGCGGCCGGTGTGGCGGCCGACAACTCCGACCCGGAGGCGGCCGCGCGGCTGGTCGCCACCGCGCGGGAGCGCTTCGGCCGCCTCGACGGCATCCTGATCAGCGTGGGCGGCCCGGCTCCGGGTTTCGCCGCGGACAACACCGACGCGCAGTGGTCGGCGGCCTTCGATTCGGTCTTCCTGGGCGCGGTCCGGTTGGCCCGGGCGGCGGCCGCCGAGCTGGGCGAGGGCGGGGTGATCGGCTTCGTCCTGTCGGGCTCGGTCCACGAGCCGATCCCCGGCCTGACCATCTCCAACGGCCTGCGCCCGGGCCTCGCGGGGTTCGCGAAGTCCCTGTCGCTGGAGCTCGGCCCGCGCGGGATCCGGGTGGTCGGCCTGCTGCCGGCCCGCATCGACACCGACCGGGTGCGCGAGCTCGACGCGCTGTCCGGTGACGCGGCCGCCGCGCGGGCGGGCAACGAGTCCCGCATTCCGCTGCGCCGCTACGGCGCCCCGGAGGAGTTCGGCCGCACGGCGGCCTTCCTGCTCTCCCCGGCGGCGTCGTACCTGACGGGCGTCATGCTGCCGGTCGACGGCGGCTCCCGGCACGGCTTCTGACCCACCGCGACCTGGCTACGTCACCCGCTGGGCGCGGTGGGACGTCACCTTGAGGCGGGCCTCCGCGGGCAGTTCCGGGAGGCCCGCCGAGGTTCGGGCGTGGGTCAGGACCGGGCCGGCCACAGCGGCCAGGGCGTCGGCGGGGACCGCGTGGGGTTCCAGCTCCAGCGCGACCCGGAGCGCCGGCGATCCGCGCCGCCCGCGCAGGGCGACCCGGCACCCGGCGACCCCGTCCAGGGCTCCGGCCTCCGCGGCCACCGCTTCCTCCAGCGCCCGCCCGCGCAGCACGGCGTACGCCCCGTCCCCGGTGTCCACGACCACCGCCGGCAGTCGCGGCCGCCTGAGCTGGGACAGCAGCCACCACAGCGCCAGCAGCACGGTCACCGCGAGAGCGGCGATGACCGCCCACCACCACCAGCCGTCGGCGTGCCAGTACCGGTCCCTGGTCGCCTCGCCGAGCAGCGGCGCGTGGCGACCGTGCAGCGGCCGAACGCCGCTCAGCACCACGATCCCGGCCGCCAGAAGGATCGTTCCGACCACGGCCAGCAGGATCCGGTTCACCGTCGCGAGCATCCGTTCACCTCCTGACCCGTACGCGCGGCTGCGGCGGACGCGCGAGACCCAGTTCCTCGATGCCGACGGCGACCACCGCGTCGAGGTCGGCCCGTACGTCGTCCAGCTCACGGAAGTGCGAGGTGGCCCGCACCCCGACGCGGGACCGGCCGACCTTGACCCGGACCGACCGCACTCCGGACACCTCCATGGCCCGGTCCCGCAGGATCTGCGCGGCGTCCTTGCGGCCGAGCCCGGCCCGGACGCCCGCCGGCCGGTCCGGGGGCAGCATCGGCAGGATCCGGCGCAGCCCGGGGGTGATCGCCAGCAGCAGGAGGAGCGCCCCGGCCAGGGCCAGGGCCCCGGCGATCAGCTGTACCTCCAGGTCCGCGGGGGTGTGCGTCGCCAGCCGGTCGGCCAGGTCGCCGCGCCAGCTCATCCCGGGTCGGCCGGCCCGTACGGCGGCCAGGTCGTACAGGAACAAGCCCGCCACCCCGAGCACGACCAGGGCGGTGAGCGCGGCGGGCACCCGGCGGGCGGAGCGGAGGCGGTGGACCCGGCGAGAGCCCGAGGCCGGGCCTGCCCCGGATCCGCGGGCCGTCACCGCAGCCGCCGGTCGCGCCCGGTGGCGGTCCGGGCCTGGGCGGAGTGCAGGTGCTCGATGTCGATGTCCACCTCGGGTACGGACATCGACGCGCACTCCTCGATCCGCAGCGCGACCTGCCGGCGGACGGACGCGCACTGGGCGGCCAGGTCGGAGGGGTAGTCCAGCTCCAGGCTGATCCGGACCCGGGCGATGTCGTGGTGCACGGTGACGGCGGCGTGCGGGGGCGTGCCCGGGGTGGTGGTGAGCGCCTCCCGGGCGGCCTGGGCGGCGATCTTCGCGACGACCCGGTCGGCGATTCGGGTGGCACCGCGCTCGGCGGCGTCCACCCGGGGCGGGGCGGAGCGTGGTGGGCTGCTCATCGGCGCCTCACCCGCGCCGGTCGTCTCGGCGGCGGAACAGGTCACCCGGTTCCAGGTCCCCGTCGAGGAACCGTCCGGCGACGAAACCGATGGCGCCGAGGGCGGCCACCAGCAGGAAGGCCCCGAATCCACCGAAGTAGCCGGCGAACGCGAGGGCCATGCCGGCGAACATTCCGGCGATCGCCATGCTCATGCGGGGTCCTCTCGGCTACTGGAGTCGGGATTCCGGCTCCTCGTCGGGCTCATCCGGCAGCTTGACGTCGCTCACCGCGATGTTGACCTCGACGACCTCCAGGCCGGTCATCCGCTCGACGGCCGAGATGACGTTCTCCCGGACCGCCCGCGCCACGTCGCGGATGGAGACCCCGTAGTCCACGACGATCTCCAGGTCGAGGGCGGTCTGGACCTCGCCGACCTCTGCCTTGACCCCGCGGCTGACCTGGGCCTTCTGGCCGCCTGGTACCCGGTCGCGGACGGCGCCGAAGGTGCGGGAGAGGCCGCTGCCGCTGCCCATGGCGTGCACGCCGACCACCTCGCGGGCGGCCAGTCCGGCGATCTTCTCGACCACCCCGTCGGCGATGCTCGTACGTCCCCGGTCGCCGGGCTCCTTGCCGGAGCCCCCTGATACGGATTCGGTCATCGCGTGTCCCTTCGCGTGGAGAGCGGACTCACTCCGCACCACGTTAGGCGCCGGAACGCGACGGCGCCCCGGGACTACGCCGGTCGGCTGGCCGACTTCGCCCGGGGCTCCGGTGTCGCGGCGACCCTCAGTCGGAGAGACCGGCCAGGTCCCGCAGGCGGCGGGCCTGGGCCGCGCGCTCGGCGGCGCGCTGGTCGTCGTAGGGGCGGGCCTGGGCGGAACGCAGCAGCGTCTTCGTCTCGATCACGGCGTCGCGCGGGGGTGCCAGCAGGGCCGTGGTGAGGTCCTGGACGGCCGCGTCGAGCTCGTCCGCGGGCACGACGAGGTTGGCGAGGCCGACCCGTTCCGCCTCCTCGGCGTGCACGAAACGGCCCGTCGCGCAGATCTCCAGCGCGCGGGCGTAGCCGACCAGGGAGGTCAGGGGCTGGGTACCGGCCAGGTCGGGGACCAGACCGAGGCTGGTCTCGCGCATGGCGAACTGCACGTCGTCCGCGACCACGCGCAGGTCGCACGCGAGCGCGAGCTGGAAGCCGGCGCCGATCGCGTGCCCCTGCACGGCGGCGACGGAGATGATGTCGTTACGCCTCCACCAGGTGAATGCCTCCTGGTACTCGGCGATCGTGGAGTCGAGCAGTTCGTCCGAACCGCGTGCCAGATCGAGGAAGGACGGCTCGCCCTCGAAACCTTCGGGGGTGAACGCCTGCCGGTCGAGCCCTGCGGAGAAGGACATACCCTCACCGCGCAGCACAACGATCCGGACGGTGCCCGGCAACAACCTCCCGGCCTCGGCCAAAGCCCGCCAGAGCGCGGGGGATTGGGCATTTCGCTTGGCCGGATTGGTCAGTGTCACCGTGGCGACCGTGTCGTCGACGGTGAGTCGTACGCCGTCCTTGTCGAGCAGAGCCATCTCTCATGCCTCCGGTGTGCAGTCGGCCGCAAGCTCGGCCTAAGTGACTGCACAGTAACCACCCGGTCGACCGGAAGGCCGACCGGGGGTCACCGAAGGAACCGTCGGATCATGATGAACCTTGAAGCTGTTGGAACGTCGGAACCGATGGGCCCGGGGTCAGGCCGTAGCAGCCTTCTTGCCTCGCGTCGCGCCTCCGCGACCACGCAGCGACACCCCGGACTCACTGAGCATCCGATGGACGAATCCGTAGGACCGGCCGGTCTCTTCGGCCAGCGCCCGGATACTCGCACCGGAGTCGTACTTCTTCTTCAGGTCTGCCGCGAGCTTGTCGCGCGCGGCGCCGGTTACCCGGCTGCCCTTCTTCAGAGTCTCGGCCACCCGTGCCTCCTCATGGGAAGTGCGCTCTGGACTTCTCATGATCACCCCTCCCACGCTTCCTGGCCACCCATTCAGCAAGGTCGGTACGACGGCATTTCTCGACCGGTGGACACCCGAGCAGAACGGAATCTTCCCTTCCGCTGCATGACTTCCGTCACACTCCGCTGCCCGCGCCAGGAATCTCCAGGTCAGGGGCGCGGAAGCGGAAAATGAACGGCCCCGGTCGCGCACCCTCGAAGGTGCGGCCGGGGCCGTCGTACGACGCGCAACGGTACGAGACCGTCTCACTCAGATGATGGATCACCCGTGAGCCGAATGATCCATAAGGAATTGGATCAGAAGCGGAACCGGAACCGGAACCCGATCAGGCGAGGGCGACCAGGTCCCGGTAGTCCGGTCCCCAGAGGTCCTCGACGCCGTCCGGGAGCAGGATGATCCGCTCCGGCTCCAGCGCCTCGACCGCGCCCTCGTCGTGCGTCACGAGGATGACCGCGCCCTTGTACGTGCGCAGCGCGCCCAGGATCTCCTCGCGGCTGGCCGGGTCGAGGTTGTTCGTGGGCTCGTCGAGCAGCAGGACGTTCGCCGAGGAGACGACCAGCGTGGCCAGGGCCAGACGGGTCTTCTCGCCGCCGGAGAGCACCCCGGCGGGCTTGTCCACGTCGTCCCCGGAGAAGAGGAAGGAACCGAGGGTCTTGCGTACGGCGACCAGGTCCAGGTCGGGCGCGGAGGAGCGCATGTTCTCCAGGACCGTGCGCTCCGGGTCCAGGGTCTCGTGCTCCTGGGCGTAGTAGCCGAGCTTGAGGCCGTGGCCGGGGACGACCGTGCCGGTGTCCGGCTTCTCGGTGCCCGAGAGCAGACGGAGCAGGGTGGTCTTGCCGGCGCCGTTGAGGCCGAGGATGACGACGCGGGAGCCCTTGTCGATGGCCAGGTCGACGTCGGTGAAGATCTCCAGCGAGCCGTACGACTTCGAGAGGCCCTCGGCGGTCAGCGGGGTCTTGCCGCAGGGCGCCGGGTCCGGGAAGCGGAGCTTGGCGACCTTGTCGTTGACGCGGACGGCCTCCAGGCCGGCCAGCAGCCGGTCGGCGCGCTTGGCCATGTTCTGCGCGGCGACGGTCTTGGTGGCCTTGGCGCGCATCTTGTCGGCCTGCGAGTTGAGGGCCGCGGCCTTCTTCTCGGCGTTCTGGCGCTCGCGCTTGCGGCGCTTCTCGTCGGCCTCGCGCTGCTGCTGGTAGAGCTTCCAGCCCATGTTGTAGACGTCGATCTGGGAGCGGTTGGCGTCCAGGTAGAAGACCTTGTTGACGACGGTCTCGACCAGGTCGACGTCGTGGGAGATGACGATGAAGCCACCGCGGTAGGTCTTCAGGTAGTCGCGCAGCCAGACGATGGAGTCGGCGTCGAGGTGGTTGGTGGGCTCGTCGAGGAGCAGGGTGTCGGCGTCCGAGAAGAGGATCCGGGCCAGCTCGACGCGCCGGCGCTGACCTCCGGAGAGGGTGTGCAGCGGCTGTCCGAGCACCCGGTCGGGCAGGCCGAGGGCGGCCGAGATGGTCGCGGCCTCCGCCTCGGCGGCGTACCCGCCCTTGGTCAGGAACTCCGTCTCCTGGCGCTCGTACTGCTTCATCGCCTTGTCGCGGGTGCCGCCGGTGCCGGTGGCGATGCGCTCCTCGTTGGCGCGCATCTTCTTGATCAGCACGTCGAGGCCGCGGGCGGACAGGATCCGGTCGCGGGCCAGCACGTCGAGGTCGCCGGTACGCGGGTCCTGCGGGAGGTAGCCGACCTCGCCCGAGCGGGCGATGGAGCCGGCGGCGGGCTGACCCTCGCCGGCGAGGCACTTGGTGAGGGTGGTCTTGCCCGCTCCGTTGCGGCCGACGAGGCCGATGCGGTCGCCCTTGGCGACACGGAAGGAAGCGGACTCGATAAGGACGCGGGCGCCGGCGCGCAGCTCGATGCCGGTGGCGGTGATCACGGAAATACTCCAGGGCGGGTCGGGTCGGCGGAAGGGGGGCAGGACGCGAAGCTTCGACGCCGCTAATCCGCGAGGAGATTTGCCATGAGAGACATTCTACCGGGGGTGCGCAACTACTTTCCGGGCCCGGGCCCGGCCGTCCGGCCTGCGGGATCCGCTCCCCCGTATCCCCCGTTCGGGCCGGCGGCCCCACGGAGCGGCCGAGGCGCATACAGGGACGATTGGGTTGATACTCGCCGCATGGGCGGAGACGCGACCGCGCCTGGGTCACGGATGGAGGGCGGTGCGGGATGCAGTTCGACGACGACGCCAGTCTCGACAGCTCCGAGGTCAAGGACATGCGGGGCGGTGGCGGCCGGATCCCGGGCGGGAAGGCCACCGTCGGCGGCGGCATCGTCGGTCTGATCGCGCTGGTCATCGGGCTGCTGTTCGGCGTGGGGCCGGACCAGCTGGGGCTGTCCACCGGTGAGCCCGAGCCGACGCCGATCTCCTCGTCGCTCAACCAGGTGCAGCAGGCCTGCAAGTCGGGGCGGGACGCGAACGCGCGCGAGGACTGCCGGCTGGTGGCGGTCGTCCGGAGCACCCAGGCCTTCTGGAAGCAGGAGTTCGCCGAGCGCGGCGGCCGGTACAGCCCGGCGTCGACCGTGTTCTTCGAGAACCGGGTGAACACCGCGTGCGGGACCGCGAGCGCGGCGGTGGGCCCCTTCTACTGCCCGGCGGACCGGCAGGTCTATCTGGACCTGGGCTTCTTCGACGACCTGCGGACGAAGTTCGGCGCGACCGGCGGCCCCTTCGCCCAGGCCTACGTCGTCGCCCACGAGTACGGGCACCACATCCAGAACCTGACCGGAACCCTCCAGCGGGCCCAGGACGGCCGGGTGGGTCCGAACAGCAACGCGGTCAAGGTCGAGCTGCAGGCCGACTGCTACGCCGGGGTGTGGGCGCACAACGCGACGAACGTCGCGGACGCCTCCACCGGGCGCCCGCTGATCACGTCGTTGACGGAGGCGGACATCCGGGACGGGCTGAACGCGGCGGCCGCGGTCGGCGACGACCGGATCCAGGAGAAGTTCCAGGGCCGGGTGTCCCCGGAGTCCTGGACGCACGGCTCGGCCGAGCAGCGTCAGCAGTGGTTCTACCAGGGCTACCGGACCGGCGACATGGCCCAGTGCAACACCTTCCGCTGACTGTCGGTGACGCCTGCCATGCTGGTGTGACGCGGGTCACCGTCACGAGAGGGAGTGATCGTCATGTCAGGCGTTCCGTCCATCTGTCCCACCCTGGTCTACCGCGACGCGAAGGCGGCCATCAAGCTGCTGACCGAGGCCTTCGGCTTCAGCCAGGTCGCCGTCTACGAAGGTGAGGACGGCTCGGTGATGCACGCCGAGCTGGCGTACGGCAACGGCATGGTGATGCTGGGCAGCTCGGGCCGGGGCGGAGCCTTCGACAAGGCCATGGAGGGAGCCGGCCCCTCGGGGGTCTATGTGGTGGTCGCCGACGTGGACGCCCACCACCGGCGGGCGGTCGAGCACGGCGCGGAGATCGTGATGGAGCCCACCGACCAGGACTACGGCTCCCGTGACTACATGGCCCGTGACGCGGAGGGCAACGTCTGGAGCTTCGGGACGTACGCGCCGCAGGTCTGACCCCGACGGCGCGCCCGTTCCCACCCGCGTTCTCCTACGGGATCACTCGCCGCCGGTGTGGACCTGGAAGGCGGCCCGGCGGACCGCCTTGGCCAGCGTCGGGTCGGGGTGAGCCGCGGCGAGCGCGACCAGCACCTGCACCGTGCGCGGATGGCCGACCGCGCGGACCTCGTCCAGCAGCCGGGGGACGGTGGTCCGCACGGCGGAGTCCAGGTGGCGGGCCAGCAGCTCGGCCTCCCCGTGGTCGGCGATGGCGGCCGCGGTGTCCACCCAGAGCCAGGTCGACTCCTCGGCGGTCAGGACGTCCTGGGCGTCGTCGGGGTCGACCCCGTCGTGCACGGCGAGCCAGAGCAGGGCGTAGGGGCGCAGGGCCGGTTCGCGCACGGCGGCGCGCACCTCGGGCTCGGCGGGGGCGCCGACCACGCGCAGCGCCTCGAAGGCGAGGCCGCGCAGCAGGGCGTCCTCGCCCCGGGCGGCCTGCAGCAGCTCGGTCACGGCGTGGCCGACGGGCCGGGCGGCGAGCCAGGCCTGGTACTCGGCGCGGGCGGGTCCCGGGGTGAGCCGCGCGCAGCCGTGCAGCATGGCGGCGGCGGACTGCTCGATGTTCCCGGCGGGGCTCTGCGCGGCGACGCAGATCTGCTCCAGCTTGACCCAGACGGCCCAGCTGCCGAGCGGGGTGAGCGTGGCCCGGGCGGGGCCGAGGGTGACGGCGTCCACGGCGGCGAGTCCGCCGAGCGCCCAGCGCAGCAGCCGGGCGAGCGGGACGGGGCGGGCCTCCGCGGATCCCGCGGCGGACGTCAGTGCCACGGTCGGCTCGGACTCGTAGGGGATCTCGCACCGCTCGTCGCGCAGTTCGGTGACGCGCTGCCCGAGCAGGTCGAGCAGGTCGGGGACGGTCACCGGGCCGGCGGACAGCTGGAGCAGGGAGAGGAGTTGGGGCATCGCCTCGACGACCTCGGCGACGGCCGAGGGGGCGATGTCGGCGGGTGCGGGATGGACCAGCGACCAGGCGTCGAAGAGGGCGACCCAGCCGCGCAGTACGGCGGTGTCGTCGCGGTCCCAGGCGCGCAGCCGCCAGCCGGGGCGGGCGTGACCGCCGTGCACCTCCACCAGTCCGGCGAGGCGGGCGCGGTCCCAGCCGACCTGGATCTGGCCGTGCGTCAGGCCCAGTTCCTCGGCGGCGCGTTCGACGTCGGACGCGGGCAGGGCGCCGGTGGGGGCGGGCCGGCCGCCGTCTCCGGCGCCGAGGTTGCGCTCGGCCCAGCGGGTCAGGCGTACGGCGTCGGCGAGCGAGGCCCGGGCCCGGTTCGCGAGGTCGGCCGTGGCGGGTGTACCCGCCGGGGGCCTGGGCGCGGGCCGGGTGCGTCGGTCGGTCACCGCCTTGCGGGCCGCGGCGACGGAACGCGGCGAGACGAGTCGGAGTCTGGAGTCGCGAGCCAACTGCTCATCAGGCTTTCGGGACGTCACGGAAGCAGTCTCGCCCGTCACTGGCCGAAAGCCCAAACGGAACCGGCCGTTGCCGCCGCCCACCCGCAGCGCAGACCGGGACAAGCCGCCCGTGAGGCCCTGTCCGTCACAGGGCCTTCACATGAGACCCCTTCACACGGCCGTTCACGAGGGCTTCGGCGCGGGCCTCGACACGGTCTTCACATGAGAGGGGTGAGGAAGCGGCGCAGGGCCTCCTCGTAACCGGCCGGGTCAGCGTTCCACATCGCGCCGTGCCCGGCCCCGGCCACGGTGTGCAGCGTGACGAGGTCGGGGCGGGCGGCGGCGAGTGCGCGGGAGGGGCCCCAGGGGGCGAGGCTGTCGTCCGGGCCGTGGACGATCAGTACGGGGACGCGCAGCACTGTGGGGTCGGCGTCCGCCGGCCGGGGGGCGGCGCGCAGGCCCGTGAGGCCCTCGGCGGCCCGGACCGCCAGCGGCAGGACCACCCGGGGGACGCCGCGCGCCGCGGCGAGGCCCCGCAGGGTGGCGTCCCGGTCGAGCACCGGGGAGTCGAGGACCAGCCCGGAGATCCGGTGGGCCAGCGGCGAGCGCTCGAAGGCGCGCAGGGCCATGGTGGCGCCGGTGGACCAGCCGTACAGGATCACGCGGCGGGCTCCGTAGCGCAGGGCGTAGCGGATGGCGGCGTCCAGGTCACGCCATTCGGATTCACCGAGGTGGCCGAGGCCGTCCGGGGAGGCGGGGGCGCCCAGGTCGCCCCGGTAGCCGAGGTCCAGGACGGGCAGCTGATGGCGGTGCAGGAAGGGCATGACCACCATCGGGTGCTCGCGGCCGGCGCCGAGCCCGTGCACGGTGATCACCCAGGTGTCCCGAGCGGCGGGCAGGAACCAGGCGGGCAGGGCGCCGAGCTCCCCGGGGATGTCCACGTCGGCGTGGTCGAGCCCGAGGGCCGTGCGCGGGTTGCCCACGTACACCTGGGGGGTGAGGGAGACCCGGGTGCCGGGCGCGAGGGTGCCGTGACCGACGGAGACGAGTCGCCGCACGACCGCGTCCGGGCCGGGGTCGGCGCCCGGGACCACGGGCCCGACGACGGCGTGCACGCCGGGTGCGACCAGGCCGTAGGTACCTGGGCGCAGGGAGGCGAGCGAGCGGGTCAGGGTGATCCGGCCGTCGGCCACGGAGTGGACGCTGAGCCGTCCGCCGGGCAGGGGTCGTCCGGGTTCGGGCCGCAGGGCCGCGTCGGCGGCGTGCCTGCCGATGACGACGGCGGCCGCGCCGGCACCCAGCAGAGTCGTGGTGACGGCCGCTGCCGTCGCTGTCGCGGTACGCACTGCTCCAGTGTCGGGTCGGGGTCTTCGGCGGGCCACCGGAGCGGATCCCTCCGCCGTCGCCGCGAGCCGGTCCGCCGCCGAGTGATCTAAGTCTCTTTCGGCGCTCCGGCGGTGGGGGCGGACGTGCGTGGGACAGCCGCCGGAGGGGCTCATTCACCCGGCTTTGACGTGCATTAATCGCGTTATCTACGGAAGAATCAGGACGAATGGCCCGATCACACCCCGCGCCAGTACACCGCTCCGCCCGCGCCAGTTCATCTTCCGTTCACCCAGATTGCCTACGGTCGCCGAGCCACTGACGTCAAACAGAAGCCTGGGTAAATGGAGCACATAACGCTTCTCCTCGGGATCGTGATCATCACCGCTCTCGTGTTCGACTTCACGAACGGTTTCCACGACACAGCCAACGCGATGGCTACCACCATCTCGACCGGCGCCCTCAAGCCCAAGACGGCGGTGGCCATGTCCGCCGTGCTCAACCTCGTCGGCGCGTTCATGTCCGTGGAGGTCGCCAAGACGATCTCCAAGGGCCTGGTCAACGAGGAAGGCATCCAGCCAGAGGTGATCTTCGCCGCCCTGGTCGGAGCGATCCTCTGGAACCTCGTCACCTGGCTGGTCGGTCTCCCCTCCAGCTCCTCGCACGCCCTGATGGGCGGCCTGATCGGTGCCGCGGTCGCCTCCGCCGGCATCGGCGCCGTCAACGGCAGCGTCGTCGTCACCAAGGTCCTCATCCCCGCGATCGCCGCCCCGCTGGTGGCCGGCATCGCCGCGTACCTGGCCGCCAAGGTCACGTACAAGCTGGGTGACAAGGTCGGCGAGAAGACCTCCGCCAAGGGCTACCGCGCCGGTCAGATCGCCTCGGCCGGTCTCGTCTCCCTCGCGCACGGCACCAACGACGCGCAGAAGACGATGGGCATCATCACCCTGGCCCTCATCGCCGGCGGCGCGATCGCGCCCGACGCGAACCCGCCGGTCTGGGTCATCGTCTCCGCCGGTATGGCCATCGCGATGGGTACCTACCTGGGCGGCTGGCGCATCATCCGCACCATGGGCACCGGCCTGACCGACCTGCAGCCGCAGCAGGGCTTCGCCGCCCAGACCTCGGCCGCGTCCGTCATCCTCGCCTCCTCGAACCTCGGCTTCTCGCTCTCCACGACCCACGCGTGCTCCGGCGCCGTCATGGGTTCGGGCCTGGGCCGCAAGGGTGGTGTGGTCCGCTGGTCCACCGCGACCCGCATGTTCGCCGCCTGGGGCCTGACCCTGCCGGCCGCCGCGCTGGTCTCGGCCGGCGCCGAGCTGGTCATGCGCTCCGGTGACATCGGCATCGCCGCCGTCGCCGTCTTCCTGGTCGCCTCCTGCTTCGCCATCTGGGTCATCTCCCGCCGCCAGGTCGTCGACCACCACAACGTCAACGACGTGGAGTCGGCCACCGCGCAGGAGCCGGGTGTCGTCACCACGGCGATCGCCGCCGTCACCGTCCCGCCGACCGTCGCGGCCGCCGGTCCGTCCACGGCAGCGGCCGCCGGTACGACCGCCGCGGTCACGGACGAGGACCTCAAGGCAACCATCCCGGCCGAGACGACCGCACCGACGACCGCACCGGCTCCGGCCGCCGCGGTCTGACCGAGACATACAGAGACCCGGACACTCAGAAAGTGGCAGTATGAAGATCGACTGGGAAGCACTCGGCTCCGTCTTCGGGGTCAGCCTCTCCGCCACCGTCGCGCTCGTGGCCCTGTTCACCCTGGGCCTGGTGGGCCTGTCCAAGCACGAGACCGCCACCGAGCAGGGCGGCACCGCCACCCTCGCCCGCACCGGCGCGTACCTGTGCTTCGCGCTCGTCGCGGCGGCCGTGACGTACGGGATCTACCTGATCGTCGCCTGATCCGCCCTCGCAGGGCGGGTCGGGTCTGAAGGCTCCCTCCGGGTTCGTCCCGGGGGGAGCTTTCGCGTTCCCTCCCGCGTCCGCCCACCGGTCCATCCCGCGCCCTCCGCCCCCGCCGCACCGCAGGTCAACGGCGAGTTGACGGGCGTTCGAGGTGCGTGGTGGACTGCCCGAGCCAATACGGCGGCATGGAGAGGAAGTCCGGTGCGAATCCGGCGCGGTCCCGCCACTGTCACCGGAATCGCACGCCGCGCGTGCGTCCCGGGAGCCAGGAACTCTCGCCGCCGGACACGTCGAACCAGGGCGCGGACCCTGAGTGAGGACATACCTGCCACCATGCGTGCCGATCGCGTCTTCGCGTACGGCGCCACGGCGGGCCTGATCGGCGACCGGATCCTCGGGGATCCGCGCCGAGGGCACCCCGTGGCCGCCTTCGGACGGGCCGCCGCCGCCGTCGAACGCTCCTTGTGGCGCGACGACCGCGCCCGAGGCCTCCTGCACACCCTGGTGTGCGCCGGGGGCGCTGCCGCCGTCGGAGCGCTGGGCGCCCGCGCCGTGCGCTCCCGGCCCGCGGCCGCCCGTATCGCCCTGACCGCCGCCGCCACCTGGGCCGTCGTGGGCGGCACCTCGCTGGGCCGCGAGGCCCGCGCCATCGGCGGCGCGCTGGCCGCCGGGGACATCGAGGTGGCCCGTGAGCGGCTGCCCCACCTGTGCGGACGCGACCCGCAGGCCTTGGACGGGCAGCAGATGGCCCGCGCCGTCGTGGAGTCCGTCGCCGAGAACACCTCCGACGCGGTGGTCGGGGCCCTCGTATGGGGCGCCGTCGCCGGAGTCCCCGGGCTGCTGGCCTTCCGCGCCGTGAACACCCTGGACGCGATGGTCGGCCACAAGTCCCCCCGACACCTGCGCTACGGCTGGGCCTCCGCCCGGCTCGACGACCTGGCCGGCTGGCCGGGGGCCCGGCTGACGGCGGTCGCCGCCGCAGTGGCCGGACCCGACCGGCGGGGCGCCGTACGGGCCTGGCGCGCCGACGCCGCCGCACACCCGAGCCCCAACGCCGGCCCCGTGGAGGCCTCCTTCGCCGGGGCGCTGGGCGTCAGACTGGGCGGAACCCTCGCCTACGGCGGCCGGGTCGAGCACCGGGCCGTACTGAACGGCGGGGCGGGGCGGCCGGTGGAGGTCGCGGACATCGAGCGGGCGGTACGGCTGTCGCGCCAGGTGACCTGGCTGACGCTGGGCGCCTGCGTGGTGGCGCGGACTCTGGTGGCACGAGTACGAGGGGGACGCGCATGAGCGGCGCGAAGCGCGGCGGGGGTCTGCTGGTCGCGGGCACCACGTCGGACGCGGGCAAGAGCGTGGTCACGGCGGGCATCTGCCGTTGGCTGGCCCGGCAGGGTGTGAAGGTGGCGCCCTTCAAGGCGCAGAACATGTCGTTGAACTCCTTCGTGACGCTGGAGGGCGCCGAGATCGGGCGCGCCCAGGCGATGCAGGCCCAGGCGGCCCGCGTGGAGCCGACCGCGCTGATGAACCCGGTGCTGCTCAAGCCCGGCAGCGACCGCAGCAGCCAGGTGGTGCTGCTGGGCAAGCCGGTGGGCGAGATGAGCGCCCGCGGCTACCACGGAGGGCGTCAGGAGCAGTTGCTCGGCATCGTCACGGACTGCCTGGAGCAGCTGCGGGGCACGTATGACGCCGTGATCTGCGAGGGGGCGGGGAGTCCGGCCGAGATCAACCTGCGCCGGACCGACATCGTGAACATGGGCATCGCGCGCGCCGCGCGGTTCCCGGTGGTCGTGGTCGGGGACATCGACCGCGGCGGGGTCTTCGCGTCCTTCTTCGGGACGACGGCGCTGCTCTCCCCCGAGGACCAGTCCCTGATCGCGGGATATCTGGTCAACAAGTTCCGCGGCGACGTGTCGCTGCTGGAGCCGGGCATGGAGATGCTGCGCGGCCTGACGGGCCGGGCCACCTACGGGGTGCTGCCGTTCCAGCACGGCCTGGGCATCGACGAGGAGGACGGCCTGCGGGTCTCCCTGCGCGGTGCGGTACGCGAGTCCGTGGTCGCGCCGCCGGTGGGCGAGGACGTGCTGCGGGTCGCGGTGTGCGCGGTGCCGCTGATGTCGAACTTCACGGACGTGGACGCGCTCGCGGCGGAGCCGGGGGTCGTGGTGCGGTTCGTGGACCGGGCCGAGGAACTGGTCGACGCGGACCTGGTCGTCGTACCGGGCACCCGGGGCACGGTGAAGGCCCTGGCGTGGCTGCGGGAACGCGGGCTCGCGGACGCGCTGCTGCGGCGGGCCGCCGAGGGGCGGCCGGTGCTGGGCATCTGCGGCGGGTTCCAGGTGCTGGGCGAGCGGATCTCCGACGAGGTCGAATCGCGGGCGGGCGAGGTCGACGGCCTCGGGCTGCTCCCCGTTCGGGTCCGCTTCGAGCGGGAGAAGACCCTGGCCCGGCCGGTGGGTTCGGCGCTGGGCGAGGACGTCGCGGGCTACGAGATCCACCACGGCGTGGCCGAGGTGCTCGGCGGCGAGGCCTTCCTGGACGGCTGCCGCGTCGGGTCGGTGTGGGGCACCCACTGGCACGGATCGCTGGAGTCGGACGGCTTCCGCCGGGCGTTCCTGCGGGAGGTGGCCGCGGCCGCGGGGCGGCGCTTCGTCCCCGCGCCGGACACCTCGTTCGGCGCGCTGCGCGAGGAACAGCTGGACCTGTTGGGCGACCTGATCGAGCAGCACGCGGACACGGATGCCCTGCTGAAGCTGATCGAGGGGGGCGCCCCCACCGGGCTCCCCTTCCTGCCGCCGGGCGCGCCGTGACGGGCGGAGCCCCGCGGGCGGTCCTCGCCCCGAAGGGGTCCGCCATCCCCGCTGTCCCGGGGAGCAGAGCAACAGCTCGATCAGGTGCTCGTGCAGCAGAGGGTCATCCCTGCCGGCGCAGGGAGCATGCGTCGAGCCTGGCGAACCGTCGCCGTCTCGGTGCCGACATCCATCGCAAGCCACTCGAAGGAGTTGCCGTTTCATGAGCAGCGTCCACTTCCCGTTCTCCGCCGTTGTCGGGCAGGACGACCTCCGGCTGGCGCTGCTGCTCAACGCCGTGAGCCCCGCCGTCGGCGGCGTGCTCGTGCGCGGTGAGAAGGGGACCGCCAAGTCCACGGCCGTGCGCGCGCTGTCGGCGCTGCTGCCCCAGGTCGAGGTCGTGCCCGGCTGCCGGTTCTCGTGCGCGCCCACCACGCCGGACCCGGCCTGCCCGGACGGCCCGCACGAGTCCGGCCCTGGTGGAGTCCGGCCCGCCCGCATGGTGGAGCTGCCCGTCGGCGCATCCGAGGATCGCCTCGTCGGCGCCCTCGACATCGAACGGGCCCTCGCCGAGGGTGTGAAGGCCTTCGAGCCCGGCCTGCTCGCCGACGCCCACCGCGGGATCCTCTACGTGGATGAAGTGAATCTTCTCCATGACCATTTGGTGGACGTCCTCCTCGATGCCGCAGCCATGGGGTCGTCCTACGTCGAGCGCGAGGGCGTCTCCGTGCGCCACGCCGCCCGGTTCCTGCTCGTCGGCACCATGAACCCCGAGGAGGGCGAGCTGCGCCCGCAGCTCCTCGACCGGTTCGGGCTCACCGTCGAGGTGGCCGCCTCCCGCGAGCCCGCCCAGCGCGTCGAGGTGGTCCGCCGCCGGCTCGCCTACGAGGACGATCCCGCGGGCTTCGCGACCCGCTGGGCCGGGGACGAGCACGAGGTCCGCGCCCGGGTGGTGGCCGCGCGGGCGCTGCTCCCGAAGGTCTCGCTCGGCGACACCGCGCTCCTGCAGATCGCGGCGACCTGCGCCGGGTTCGAGGTCGACGGGATGCGGGCCGACATCGTGATGGCGCGGACCGCGACCGCGCTGGCCGCCTGGGCCGGTCGGACCGACGTACGGAAGGAAGACGTCCGGCAGGCCGCGTTGCTGGCGCTCCCCCATCGGCGGCGCCGCAACCCGTTCGACGCGCCCGGGCTGGACGAGGACATGCTCGATCGGATCCTGGACGAGTTCCCCGACGAGGACCCGGAGCCCGAGCCGGAGCCGGAGCCGGAGGGCCCTGACGACAGCGGCCCCGAGGACGGCGGTCCCGACGGAGGCCCCGGTGGTACGCCCCCGCAGGGCGACGGGTCCCAGGACCCGGGCGCCCCGGCCGAGACCCCCGAGGCCGAGGCCCCCGACTCCGGCGAGGCCCCCGCGGAGACGCCCGAGGCTCCGCAGCCCTCCGCCCAGGAGGCCGCCGGCCCCGAGCAGGCCGCGGTGCGTGCCGCCGAGCCGTTCCGGACCAAGATGCTCAGCGTGCCGGGCCTGGGCGAGGGCGCGTCCGGACGCCGCTCCCGCGCCCGCACCGCCCACGGCCGCACCACCGGGGCCCAGCGCCCGCGCGGGCACCTGACGAAGCTGCACCTGACCGCGACGATCCAGGCCGCCGCCCCGCATCAGAAGGCGCGCGGTCGCGACGGGCGCGGTCTCGTGATCCGCAAGGACGATCTGCGCCAGGCCACACGGGAGGGCCGCGAGGGCAACCTCGTCCTCTTCGTCGTCGACGCCTCCGGTTCCATGGCCGCCCGGCAGCGCATGAGCGCGGTCAAGGGCGCCGTGCTGTCGCTGCTCCTCGACGCGTACCAGCGCCGGGACAAGGTCGGCCTGATCACCTTCCGGGGTGCCACGGCCGAGCTGGCCCTGCCGCCGACCTCCTCGGTGGACGCGGCGGCGGCCCGGCTGGAGCAGTTGCCGACGGGCGGCCGGACCCCGCTGGCCGCCGGGCTGTTGAAGGCGCACGAGGTGCTGCGGATCGAGCGGCTCCGGGATCCCTCGCGCCGGCCGCTGCTCGTGGTGGTCACCGACGGGCGGGCCACCTCGGCCGGGAACGTCGGGGGCCGTACGGACAGCAGCCCGCGGGAGCTCGCGGGGCACAGCGCGCGGCTGCTGCAGGCCGGGGGCGTCGCCTCGGTGGTCGTGGACTGCGAGTCCGGGCCGGTCCGGCTGGGGCTGGCCGACGTGCTGGCCCGTGACCTGGGCGGGCCCGCCGTCACGCTGGACGGGCTGCGGGCGGATTCGCTGGCCGGGCTCGTGAAGAACGTACGTACCGCGGTGGCGTCCACCGCTTCACCCAACAGCAGCAACAGGAGGGCCGCGTAATGCCTCAGGGACAGCCGTCCGTCGTTCCGGACGACGGGCTCACGACGCGCCAGCGCCGCAACCGGCCGCTGGTCTTCGTCCACACCGGCCCCGGCAAGGGCAAGTCCACGGCGGCCTTCGGGCTGGCGCTGCGCGCCTGGAACCAGGGCTGGCCGATCGGGGTGTTCCAGTTCGTGAAGTCGGCGAAGTGGAAGGTCGGCGAGGAGAACGCGCTCAAGGTGCTCGGCGCCTCCGGCGAGGGCGGATCCGTCGTCTGGCACAAGATGGGCGAGGGCTGGTCCTGGGTCCAGCGTGACGCGCAGCTCGACAACGAGCAGGCGGCCAAGGAAGGCTGGGAGCAGGTCAAGCGCGATCTGGCCGCCGAGACGCACAAGCTGTACGTGCTCGACGAGTTCGCCTACCCGATGCACTGGGGCTGGATCGACGTCGACGAGGTGATCGAGGTGCTGCGGACCCGCCCCGGCACGCAGCACGTGGTGATCACGGGCCGCAACGCGCCGGAGAAGCTGGTGGAGTTCGCGGACCTGGTCACCGAGATGACCAAGGTCAAGCACCCGATGGACACGGGGCAGAAGGGCCAGAAGGGCATCGAGTGGTGACTTCGTTCCCTATTCCACGGCTGGTCATCGCCGCTCCCTCCTCGGGGAGCGGCAAGACCACCGTGGCCACGGGCCTGATGGCGGCCTTCTCGGAGCGCGGCCTCGCCGTGTCCCCGCACAAGGCCGGGCCCGACTACATCGACCCCGGCTACCACGCGCTGGCCACCGGCCGGCCGGGCCGCAACCTCGACGCCTTCATGTGCGGGCCGGACCTCGTCGCTCCGCTGTTCGCGCACGGGGCGGCCGGGTGCGATCTGGCCGTGGTCGAGGGCGTCATGGGGCTCTACGACGGCGCCGCGGGCCGGGGTGAACTGGCGTCGACGGCGCAGGTCGCGAAGTTGCTGCGGGCACCGGTGGTGCTGGTGGTCGACGCCTCCTCGCAGTCGCGGTCGGTGGCGGCGCTGGTGCACGGCTTCGCGTCCTTCGACCCGCAGGTACGTCTGGGCGGGGTGATCCTGAACAAGGTCGGCTCCGACCGGCACGAGGTGATGCTGCGGGAGGCCTTGGAGGAGGCGGGGATGCCGGTGCTCGGCGTCCTGCGGCGGGCTCCGCAGGTGGCCACGCCGTCGCGCCACCTGGGGCTGGTCCCGGTGGCCGAGCGGCACACCGACGCGCTGGCGTCGGTGTCGGCGCTGGCCGCGCAGGTCCGGGCGGGCTGCGACCTGGATGCCCTGATGGCCTTGGCCCGCACGGCCCCGCCCCTGGAGTGCGAGGCGTGGTCGCCCCATCGGCCGGAGGCGGCCTCCCCGGGGTTCGAGGCGCCCGGGTCCGAGGGCGGCCTCGCCGCCGGCGGAGCCGCACCGGTGATCGCGGTCGCCGGCGGCGCCGCGTTCACCTTCTCCTACGCCGAACACACCGAGCTGCTCACCGCCGCCGGAGCGGAGGTCGTCACCTTCGACCCGCTACGGGACGAGGCACTCCCGCCCGGCACCGCCGGCCTGGTGATAGGCGGCGGCTTCCCGGAGATGTACGCGCCCGAACTGTCCGCCAACGAGCCGCTGCGGGCGGCCGTCGCCGCCTTCGCCGCGGCCGGCGGCCCGGTCGCCGCCGAGTGCGCCGGGCTGCTCTACCTGGGCCGGTCGCTGGACGGGAAGCCCATGTGCGGGGTGCTCGACGCCGACGCGCGGATGTCGGAACGCCTCACCCTCGGCTACCGCGAGGCGGTGGCGGTGTCGGACAGCGCGCTCGCGCGGGCCGGGACCCGCCTGCGCGGGCACGAGTTCCACCGGACGGTGATCGAGCCGGGCGCCGGTGCGGCTCCGGCCTGGGGGTTCACCCACCCGGAACGCCGGGTCGAGGGCTTCGTGCAGCAGGGCGTGCACGCCAGCTACCTGCACACGCACTGGGCGGCGGAGCCGTCCGTCGCCCGTCGCTTCACGGAAGCCGCGGCAGCACGGCGGTGACCTCCGTCCCCGGCCGACGCTCAGTCCGCGATGCCCACCACGAGCCAGATCCCGGCCACCCCGCCCACCGTGCACATCAGCGTGGACAGGGCGGGGTGCTTGTGGTGGGCCTCGGGGAGGATCTCGGCGGACGCGAGGTACAGCAGGACGCCTCCGAAGAAGCCGAGGTACGCGCCGAGGGGTTCCTCCGGAAGGGTGAACAGCAGAGTGGACGCCGCGCCCACGACCGGGGCGACGGCGTCCGCGAAGAGCATGATCAGGGCCTTGCGGCGGTCGTTCCCGTAGAGGCTGGTGAGGGTGTAGGTGTTGAACCCGTCGGCGAAGTCGTGGGTGATGACGGCCAGCGCCACGGCCACCCCCATCCCCCCGCCGACCTGGAAGGCCGCGCCCAGGGCCACCCCGTCGGCGAGGCTGTGGCCGACCATGGCCGCGGCCGCGGTGAGCCCGACCTGGGGCACGCGGGCGCCGTCCTCGGCGCCGTGCGCGGCCTGGCGGACCGCCAGCAGCCGTTCCACGACGTGCGCGACCAGGAAGCCGGCCACGAAGAGCAGCAGGGCGAGCGGGACACCGAACACCTCGTCGCCCGCCGCGTGGAGCGCCTCCGGGAGCAGGTCGAGGCCGACGACGCCGAGCATCAGCCCGCCGGCCAGGCCCAGCACGAGGTGGCGGCGGTCGGTGACGCGCTGCGCCGCCCATCCGCCCGCCAGGGTCATCAGGAACGCGCCCAGCGCCACGATCACGGCCATGCGCCCCTGAATACAGACTCCTCGCGCCGCGCGCACGTCCGCGCGCGGGTGGCGGGTAACCGAGTGTTGACGAACGGCCGGTTCCGGTAGCGGTGCCGGTGCTGTCTCGGTGCAAGTGACGGTGCCGGTTCCCATGCCGGCGGCGGTGACGGTGACTACGGAGGGAGGGCCCCCGGTGGGCGAGTACACGACGCAGGTGGTGGTCGGGGTCGGCGGACGCGAGGGGGTTTCCGTCGCGGAGGTCTGCGCCTTGGTCGAGGAGACGCTGCGGGGGGCCGGGCTGGCCGTGGGGTCGGTGACGGCGCTGGCCACGGTGGAGTCGAAGGCGGACGAGCCCGGGATCACGGGTGCGGCGAAACGATTCGGCGTTCCCCTGGTGAGCTATCCCGTCGACCGGCTCGCCGCCATCACCGTGCCGCATCCCTCGGAGGCGGCGCGTGCCGCCACCGGGACCCCCTCGGTGGCGGAGGCCGCCGCCCTCGCGGGCGGTGGGGAACTCCTCGTGCCCAAGCGGCGGTCGGTGGCGGCGACCTGCGCCGTGGCCACGGCGCACACGCACGACCTGCGCCACCACGGGGACGCCGAGGTGATCGACGCGGGCTCGGCGCTGGTGGACCTGGCCGTCAACGTCCGTGCGGACACGCCCCCGGACTGGCTCAAGCAGCGGATCGCCGCCTCGCTCAGGGATCTGGCCGCATATCCCGACGGGCGGCCCGCCCGCGCGGCGGTGGCGGCTCGGCACGGGCTGCCGGTCGAGCGGGTGCTGTTGACGGCCGGGGCCGCGGAGGCCTTCGTACTGATCGCCCGGGCTCTGGGAGCCGTACGACCGGTCGTGGTGCATCCGCAGTTCACCGAGCCGGAAGCGGCCCTGCGGGACGCCGGGCACGAGGTCGAGCGGGTGGTGCTGCGGGCGGCGGACGGCTTCCGGCTGGACCCGGCGGACGTGCCCGAGGACGCGGATCTCGTGGTGATCGGCAATCCGACCAACCCGACGTCCGTACTGCACCCGGCGGGAACCCTGGCCGCGCTGGCCCGGCCCGGCCGGATCCTGGTCGTGGACGAGGCGTTCATGGACGCGGTCCCGGGCGAGCGGGAGGCCCTGGCCGGACGGATGGACCTGCCGGGGCTGGTGGTGCTGCGGAGCCTGACCAAGACGTGGGGGTTGGCGGGGCTGCGGATCGGCTACGTACTGGCCGAGCCCGAGGTGATCGCGAAGCTGGCGGCCGCGCAGCCGCTGTGGCCGGTCTCGACCCCGGCTCTGGTGGCGGCCGAGGCCTGCATGGCTCCGGCGGCGCTGGCCGAGGCGGAGGAGGCGGCCCGGCGGATCGCGGTGGACCGGGCGCACCTGCTGGCCGGGCTCGCGGAGTTCGACGAGGTGACGTCCGTCGGGGTGGCGGAGGGGCCGTTCGTCCTGATCCGGGTGGCGGGCGGGGCGGAGGTCCGCACCCGGCTGCGCGCCCTCGGCTTCGCCGTCCGCCGCGGGGACACCTTCCCGGGGCTGGACCACTCCTGGCTGCGCCTGGCGGTGCGCGACCGGGCGACGACGGGCCGGCTGCTCCAGGCCATGGACCACGCCCTCGCACTGGCCGCCCGCTGACCGCGCGCCGAGCCGGGGCGGGCGGGCCGGTTCCGCCTGCCTCCTCGGCAGGCTCCTGACCTGGGCTCGTCACCGAGCGCCGACAGGGCCGTCACCCGTTCGGCCCCTTACGATGGCCGCGGGGGCGGGGCCGGGTGAGGATCCCCGCATCGGCGCATGACATCGGGGGCGGACATGAAGGCATCCATGAGGACGGGCGCGGTACTGGCCGCGCTGGCGGTCGTGGGCGGCGGGATCTACGCCGTCCCGCGACTGTTGGACGACGGGGCGGCGCCCGCCACGGGGCAGCGGTTCCAGGGCAGGCCGGCGCAGAGCGATGCGGACACGCCCGAGGGCACCGCCCCGGCGGCCGCCGGGAAGCCGTTCACCCTGGTGGCGACCGGCGACATCATCCCGTACCCGTCGATCGTCCAGCGGTCGGCGGACGACGCGGGCAAGGCCGGGGAGTACGACTTCCGGAAGATACTCGCCGGGGTCAAACCCCTGGTGTCCGCCGCCGACCTGGCGATATGCCACCACGAGATACCGTACGGGCGCCCCGGCGGCCCCTACACCGGCTATCCCACCTTCAAGGCCCCGCACCAGTTGGCGGACGCACTCAAGGACGCCGGGTACGACAGCTGTTCCACCGCCTCGAACCACACCTTGGACGACGGCTACGAGGGCCTCGCCCGCACCCTGGAGCACCTCGACCGGGTCGGCATCCCGCACGTCGGCTCGGCCCGCAGCGCGGAGGAGGCGAAGGCTCCGGCGCTGCTCGCGGCGGGCGGGGCGAAGGTCGCCCAGCTCTCCTACACGTACGGCACGAACGGCATCCCGCTTCCGCAGGGCAAGCCGTGGGCCGTAAATCTGATCGACCAGGACCGGATCATCGCGGACGCCCGGGCCGCCCGGGCGCAGGGCGCGAACGTGGTGGTGCTGAGCGTCCACTGGGGTACCGAGTGGCAGACGGCGCCCGACGAGCAGCAGAAGGCGCTGGCGCAGGCGCTGACAGCCTCCCGTGCGGCCGACGGGCTCCCCGACATCGATCTGATCATCGGCACCCACAACCACGTTCCGCAGCCCTACGAGAAGATCAACGGCACCTGGGTGGTCTTCGGGATGGGCGACCAGGTCGCCAGCTTCGTGCCGGCCGACAAGCTGCGCGGCAACCAGTCCTCGGTCCCCCGCTTCACCTTCTCCCCGGCGGCGGGCCGGCCGGGCCGCTGGGAGGTGGTGAAGGCCGAATACCTCACGCAGTACTCGGACATGGGGCCGCCGTTCCGTGTCGTCTGCGCCTCCTGCGCGGCCTCGGACACCTCGCTCCCGGCCGCGAAGCGCAGCGAGTACGCGCGGATCGACCAGCAGGTCACCGAGGCCGTGATGACACGCGGCGCGGGCGGACAGGGCCTGGAGCACGCCGCCCGCTGAGGAGCACCGGGGCGCGCCGGGAGCCCGTCGGCCGTGGGTCGCCCCGGGCCGCCGCCCGTCCTCGCCCGTCACCCCGTCGAGCGCTCCCCTCCGTGCGCTCCTCGGGGTGGGCGTGCCGGGTGGCGGCCCGGGGCTCCCGGCCGCCCTACGAGGCCCTGCCCCGTCGGGTGATCAGGAGCGCGCCCCCGCCGATGGCGAGCAGGGTCAGGGCCCCGCCCGCGACGTAGGGGGTCAGTGAACCGCCGCCGGTCTCGGCGAGGTTGGCGCCGGTGGTGCCTGTGGTGCCGGCAGCGCCGCCGGACGTGGCCGGGCCGGCGCCCGTACCGGTCGCCGTCTGGGGCTTGATGTCCGGGTTCGCGGGCTGGGCCGGCGCCGCGCCCGCCGGGGACTGGCAGTGCGCCTCGGCGAGCACGATCTCGCCGTCGACCTTCGCCACGTTCAGGTTGAGCGGGTCGACCGCGATCTTCAGGCGGAGCGCGGCCGCGGCCGCCGTGGTGGAGGTGGTCTCCGTACCGGACAACTCCAGGTCGATCCGGCCCACTCCCGGGACCTCCACCTTGGTGGGGCCGCCCGCGGACAGGGTGACCTTCTTGCCGAGCGCCGTCACCGTCCCGAGGACGTTCGCACTGGCCACCGGCTTCTTGCCCGCCTCGCAGACGGCCTTGGAGGTGACCTTCTCCACCTCGATGAGGGAGAGCAGCGGCAGTCCGGGGACGTGGACGGTGGCCTTGGCGAGGTTCGCCTCCGCCTCGGATCGGGCCTTGTCGGCGGTCGCCTTGGAGGTGGCCACCTCGGCGCGCAGCACACTGACCGGCTTGTTCCCCTCGACACCGTCCAGCGTGACGGTCAACGCGGTCTTCTCGGCCGTCGCCGGGGCACTGACCTCGTTGAGGGTCGTCTTCAGCGGGACGTGCACGGTGCTGAGCAGGCGCACGTCCAGTCCGGCGCGCAGGACGACGGCGCCGGCCTTGCCCTCACCCCCCGCCGCGCCTCCTCCCGTGGCGAAGGCGGGCGGTGCGGTGAGCAGGGCGACCGCTCCCGTGGCGAGGAGGACGGCCGCGGGCATGCGGAAGGTATGGCTGTTCACGGTGGTGGAACCCCCGGGGAGTTGGGTGCCGTCGCGCCGCCGATGGGGGACACCGCGGGCGCCGACGGACTCGACCCCGGAATCTTTACGCACTGTGGGTGAACGAGGGGCAAGCTGACGTTACTTCACCCCAAAGGGTGGTTTCCGGGCGCATATTCGAATCATTGCGCCTCATCGTGAACGCAAGTGCCCTCCTTTCACGGAGATCCCGCCCGCGCGGTCGTCTTCAACGACCGACGGGCCACCGATGTCACGCGACGTCAACCGGGCGCCGACCCACGGCTCAGGCCCGGACCCTGCCGTTCACGACGACCCGAAGCGGCTGCGCCAGCACGCCCACGTCGGCCCGCGGGTCGGCGGCGTACACCACCAGGTCGGCGGGCGCCCCCTCGGTCAGCCCCGGCCTGCCGAGCCACTCACGGGCCGCCCAGGCCGTCGCGGAGAGGGCGTCGATCGCCGGGATACCGGCCTTGACCAGCTCCGCGACCTCCGCCGCGACCAGGCCGTGCGGCAGCGAGCCGCCCGCGTCCGTGCCGACGAAGACCTCGATGCCCGCGTCGTAGGCGGCTCGGACGGTGTCGTAGCGCCGTTCGTGGAGCCGTCGCATGTGCGCCGACCAGTTCGGGAACTTCGCCTCGCCGCCCGCCGCCATCTTCGGGAAGTTCGCGATGTTCACGAGCGTCGGGACGATCGCGACCCCGCGCTCCGCGAACAGCGGGATGGTGTCCTCGGTGAGGCCGGTGGCGTGCTCGATGCAGTCGATGCCCGCCTCGACGAGGTCGCGCAGCGAGTCCTCGGCGAAGCAGTGCGCCGTGACCCGGGCACCCAGCCGGTGCGCCTCGGCGATGGCCGCCTCGACCTCGGCGCGCGGCCAACAGGCGGCGAGGTCACCGGCGTCGCGGTCGATCCAGTCGCCGACGAGCTTGACCCAGCCGTCGCCGCGCAGCGCCTCGCGGCCGACGTACTCGACGAGATCGGCCGGCTCGATCTCGTGGGCGTAGTTGCGGATGTAGCGGCGGGTGCGCGCGATGTGCCGACCGGCCCGGATGATCTTCGGCAGGTCCTCGCGGTCGTCGATCCAGCGGGTGTCGGAGGGCGATCCGGCGTCGCGGATGAGGAGCGTCCCGGCGTCGCGGTCGGTGAGGGCCTGGCGCTCGGCGGTCTCGGCGTCGACCGGGCCGTGGGCGTCCAGCCCCACGTGGCAGTGCGCGTCGACCAGTCCGGGCAGCGCCCAGCCGGTCACCGTGGTGATCTCACGGGCGCCGAGCGGGCGCTCGTAGGAGATCCGCCCGCCGACCACCCAGAGCTCGTCGCGTACCTCGTCGGGCCCGACCAGTACCCGCCCCTTCACGTGCAGCACGTCGCTCACGCCGTTCACACCATTCACGTCGCTCCCATCCCTCGCATCGCTCATGGCGGCACTGTACGCACGGGACCTGCCGCGTCAGGAGCCGGCGAGGGCGTTCAGGAGCCGGTCCACGTCCGCCTCCGTGTTGTAGAGGTGGAACGAGGCCCGCAGCAGGCCCGCGCGGGCCGATGTGGCGATGCCGGCGGCCTCCAGGGCGGGCTGCCGGTCCACGAGGCCCGGCACGGAGACGATGGCGGCGTCGCCGGGGACGGGCTCGTGGCCCAGGCTCGCGATGCCCGCCCGGTAGCGGGCGGCCAGGGCGGTGTCGTGGGCGTGCACGGCCTCGATGCCGATCCGCTCCAGCAGGGCCAGCGCGGGCGCGGACGCGTGGTAGGCCAGGAAGGCGGGGGACTCGTCGAACCGCCGCGCCCCGTGGGCGAGTCCCGCCATCGGCCCGTAGGTGGCGTCCCCGTCGGCGACCGCGGGCACCCAGCCGGCGTGCAGCGGGGTCAGCGTGTGCTGGGCCTCGCGCGACACCGTCAGGTACGAGGCTCCGCGCACGCCGAGCAGCCATTTGAAGCCGCCGGTGACCGTGTACTCGTAGGGCGAGGCGTCGAAGGGGAGCCAGCCGGCCGCCTGGGTCGCGTCCACGAGCATCCGGGTCCCGTGCGCGGTCGCCGCCGCGCGCACCGCGGCCAGATCGGCCTTGCGGCCGTCCGCGGACTGCACGACGCTCAGCGCGACCAGGGCGGTGCCGGGGCCGACGTGCTCGGCGACGGATTCGAGCGGGGCGAAGCGCATCTTGAGGTCGCCGCGTGCCACGAAGGGGTTGATCACCGAGGAGAACTCACCCTCGGGGCAGAGCACTTCGGCGCCGGACGGGAGCGAGGCGGCGACGAGGCCGACGTGGGTGGAGACGGCCGAGCCGATGGACACCCGGTCGATGTCCACCCCGACGAGGCGGGCGAAGGCCGCCCGGGCCCCGTCCACGCGGTCGAAGTCGCCGAAACCGGTGGGGAGCCCGGCCCCCGCCGCTTCGGCCAGCTCCCGGACGGCCGCGACGGCGGAGCGCGGGACGACCCCGCACTTGGCAGTGTTGAGGTAGATGGTGGAGGGGGCGAACTCGGCACGGGTCGCTTCGGCTAGCGCAAGATCCATGCCTTCAACTCTGCGTCAGGAACGACCGCCAGTCCATTGCCGAGTTCGCCGAGTCTGCGAACCTTTCCGGGCGATCCTTACGCCTGCGGGACCGCGCACGCGCCGTCGGGCTCGCAGGCTTCGGCAGTCTCGGTCGGCTCTTCGACCTCGCGCCCGGCCCACGCCTGCTCCAGGGCCTGGGTGAACACCTCGGCCGGCTGTCCGCCGGAGATCCCGTAGCGGCGGTCCAGGACGAAGAACGGTACGGCGTTCGCGCCCAGCTCGGCGGCCTCGCGCTCGTCGGCCCGGACCTCGTCGGCGTAGGCCGAGTCGTCGGCGAGGACGGCGCGGGCGTCGGCCTCGTCCAGTCCGGCCTCGACGGCGAGGGCGATCAGCACCTCGGGGTCGAAGACGGAGCGCTCCTCGCCGAAGTTGGCCCGGTAGGCGAGGTCGAGCAGCTCCTCCTGCCGACCCCGGGCGGCGGCCAGGTGCAGCAGTCGGTGGATGTCGAAGGTGTTGCCGTGGTCGCGGCCCTCGGTGAGGTAGGTGAGCCCCTCCGCGCGAGCACTGGCGGCGACGTGCTCCTCCATGCCGCGCGCCTCGTCGAGCGTGCGGCCGTACTTCTTCGCGAGCATCTCCACGACGGGAGCGGTGACGCCCTTCGCGCCGCCCGGGTCGAGCTCGAAGGACCGGAAGACGACCTCCACCTCGTCGCGGTGAGCGAACTCGGCCAGCCCCTTGGTGAAACGGGCCTTGCCGATGTAGCACCAGGGACAAGCGATGTCGCTCCAGATCTCGACGCGCATGATCCTTCTTCTCTCCGGGTTCAGGGGGGGGTGAAACGGTTTGTGGTTCAACCACTCGGGGGCCCGTCTCATTCCCCGGACGGAACCGGCACCTGCTCCACCCGCAGCCAGAGGGTCCGGTGGGAGCCGGAGCGGGGTGCCGACGGGTCCGCGAGCCAGCCCTGGGTGGCGTAGAAGGCCTGGGCGCGGAGGTTGTGCTCGTAGACCTCCAGGCGGACCCGGCGGATTCCGGCCCGCCGCCAGGCGTCCAGGCAAGCGGCGTGCAGGGCGGCCCCGGTGCCGCGGCGCCAGTGGACGGGGTCGACGTGGAGCTGGGTGAGGGTGGTCTCGCCGTCCCGGGTGCGGAACGCGGCGACCCCCGTGAGCTCGCCGTCCTGCTCGGCGCAGAGCACCTCACCCTCGGCGGTGTCCGCGAGGGCTCGCGACCAGCCCTCGCGGGTCCGCTGGAGTTCGGCGTCGCCCAGGTAGGCCTGCTCGGGGATGTGGCCCTGGTAGTAGGTGGCGCGGGCCCGGGCGTGCAGGGCGGCGATCGCGGGGACGTCGGCGGGGTGCGCGGCTCTGATCATGGGAGTGGGAACGCGCCGGGAACCTCGACGGTTCCCGGCGCGTCGGCCGCGCGGCGTTCGTGGCTACTTCTTCAGCCACGCCGCCATCATCTTCTGGGCGATCGGGGCCGCCAGCTTCCCGCCACCGATCTCCGAGCGGTCGGTGTCGGAGTTCTCGATCACCACGGCGACCGCGATCTGCTTGCCGTTCGACTTGCCGTAGGAGGTGAACCAGGCCAGCGGAGCGAGGCTGTTGTTGACGCCGCGCTGGGCGGTACCGGTCTTGCCGCCGACCTCGGCGCCGGACACCTGGGCCGGCTTGCCGCCGCCCTCGGTGGCGACCGTACGCATGGCGTCGCGGATCATCGAGGCGGTCTTCTCACCCATGACCTGCTGGGACTTCGGGTCCTTGAAGCTCTCCAGCACGTCGCCGCCCGAGTCGGTGACCTCGGAGACCAGGTGCGGGGCGACGAGCTTGCCGCCGTTCTCGATCGCGGCCGTCACCATCGCCATCTGGAGCGGGGTGGCCTGCACGTCGAACTGGCCGATACCGGTCTGCGCGACCTGGTCGATCGACATCTTCTTCGACGGGTACTTGCTGGGCGGGTTGGTGCGGACCGGGGTGTCGATCTGCACGTTGAAACCGAGCTTCTCGGCCGTCGCCCGCATCTTGTCCTGGCCCAGCTTGGAGGCGAGCTCGGCGAAGACGTTGTTGCAGGAGAGTCGCAGGGCGGTGCGCACCGAGACGTTGTTGCAGGCCGCGGAGCCCGCCTCGCTGGGCAGCGGGGTGCGGGTGCCGGGGATCGTGTACGGATCGGCGATCCCGGTCTGTCGGTCGAGGTCGGTGACGAGGCCGTTCTCGATCGCCGCGGCGAGGGTGACCAGCTTGAAGGTGGAGCCGGGCGCCTGCGGCTTGCGCAGCGCCACGTTCTCCATGGCCTTGCCCTTGTCGGCGGACAGCTCGGTCCAGGCCTTCTCGTCGTTGGCGCCGGCGATGCTGCCCGGGTCGAAGGAGGGGTTGTTCACGACGGCCAGGATCTCGCCGGTCTTGGGGTCCATGGCGACGGCCGCGCCCTGCTTGCCCTGGAGCGCGTCGTAGGTGGCCTTCTGGACGTCCTTGTCGATGGTGGTCAGGACATTGCCGGGAGAAGCCCGCTTGTTGGTGAGCATGTCCATCGCGGTCCTCAGCCGGCTGTCGGAGCCGTTGAGGATGTTCTTGTAGATGCCCTCCAGCAGGGTGGTGCCGTAGGCCTGGGAGCTGTAGCCCGTGATGGGTGCGTAGAGGGGGCCGTCGACGTAGGTCCGCTTGTAGCCGAAGTCCTTGCCGCCCGTCTTCTCCGAGCCGGTGATCGCCTCCCCGCCCACGATGATGTTGCCCAGCGGGTTCTCGTACTGCGCGATGAGATTCCGGCGGTTGTGCTTGTCTTCTGCGAGGGCCTGGCCTTGGTATGCCTGCACCCAGGTGACACGGACCAGCAGGGCCAGCACCAGAAGCAGACAGAAGACCGACGCACGCCTGATCGTCTTGTTCATCCCCCAGAAGGACGTCCCAACCGCGCCGACCGTTCCGCTCTGACCCGATTGTGGCGGGGGTCTCAGCCTTTCTTCATGATGAAGCCTCCCTCGTAGGCCGCGATGACCGCCTGGGTACGGTCGCGGGAGCCGGTCTTGGTGAGGACCGCCGCGACGTGGGTCTTGACGGTCTGCGGTCCGACCCCGAGGCGCTCGCTCATCTCGTGGTTGGACAGCCCGGTGGCCATCAGACGCAGTACGTCGGCCTCGCGCTCGGTGAGTCGGGCCACCCAGGGCGCGACGGCGGGCGGGGCGCCGGCCGTGTGGGCGGCGGCGAGGGAGCGGACGGCGGCCGGGAAGAGCAGCGAGTCTCCGCGGGCGACGAGCCGGACCGCGCCGATCAGCTCGTCGGGGTCGGCCCGCTTGAGGAGGAAGCCGGCGGCTCCCGCGCGCAGCGCGTCGTAGACGTAGGCGTCGTTCTCGAAGGTGGTGACGACCACGATCCGGGGCGGCTCGGCCATGGTGGCGAGGATCTGCTCGGTGGCCCGGATGCCGTCGATCTCGGGCATCCGGACGTCCATGAGCACGACGTCGGGGGCCAGTGAGCGGACCAGCGGAACCGCCTCGGCCCCGGTGGCCGCCTCACCGACGACCTCCAGGTCGGCCTCGGCCTCCAGGATGACCCGCAGCGCGGTGCGGACCATCCGCTCGTCGTCGCAGAGCACGATGCGCAACGGCGGCCGCGGTGCCGGAGTGGTCGTGGGAGTGGTGGTGGGAGTGGTCGCGGGCACGGTCATCGGTCCTCCCCGGCGAGCGGCAGGACGGCCCGCAGCCGCCACCGGTCCCCGTACGGGCCGGCTTCGACGCTGCCGCCGAGCAGTGCGGCCCGCTCCGCGGAGCCGCGCAGTCCGCGGCCCCCGGTGGTACGGGTCTCCCGGGCCTCGGCGGGGTCCACCGGGGGATTGGTCATGATGATCTCCAGTTCACGGTGTGCGGCGTCGGGGCCGGCCTGGACGCGGATCCGCAGATCCACGGGGCCCGCCCCGTGGCGCAGGGCGTTGGTGAGGCCCTCCTGGACGATCCGGTACGCCTCGCGGGAGGCGATCGCGGGGAGGGCGGCCCAGTCCCCGGCGGGTCCGGGGTCCTGGTGGGCGACGACGGTGGTACCGGCGGCCCGGGTCCGGGCCAGCAGCCCGTCGAGGTCGGCGGCGAGGGTGGGCGCCGGCGCGGTGTCCGGCCGGGCCGGGTCCCCGTCCCGCAGCAGGCCCAGCACGGCGTCGAGCTCGCCCACCGTCCGCCGCGTGGTGTCCTCGATGGCGGCCAGCGCCTCCCGTACGAAGTCGGGGTCGCGCTCCAGCATCCGCCGGGCGGCGGCGGCCTGGAGGGTGACGGCGCTCAGGGCGTGCCCGACCGCGTCGTGCAGCTCGCGGGCCAGCCGGTTGCGCACCGCCAGGTCGGCGGCCCGCTCCTCGGCCGCGGCCAGCCGGTCCGCCGCCGTGGGCCCGAGCAGTACGGGCGCCGTCCCGGCCAGCAGCCTCCCGGCTCCGACCGCGCACAGGGTGAGCCCCGCGAGCAGTCCGATGCCGAGCAGGGGGGCGACGTACGGGTCGGCGGCCGTGGAGAACCAGCCGTACCCCAACTCGACGTCCCGCATCCGCCCCACCACGGGCACCGCGATCAGCAGGACCGCCATGGGCGGTAGCGCGAGGGTCAGCGCGCTGATCAGCGCGCCGATCCCCAGGTGCAGGGTCCACCAGGCCGAGGCCCGCACCCGCGCGGCCCAGGACCTCGCCGGCCCGTCGGCCAACCCCTCTCCCGGCACCTCGCACATGGCCCGGACGGCGGCCACCGACATCGGCCGGACCGGCCCGAACAGCGCCGTGACGGCGACCAGGGGTAGGGAGGCGGCGTAGGACAGGAGGGTGAGGGAGCCGGAGTTGAGCGCGTTGACCCCACCCGCGACGACACCGACCACCACCTCCGTGAGGAGGAAGTACGGCATCAGCAGGGCGCCGCCGAGGATCAGGTGCACCCAGCGCCACCGGGCCCTCGCCACCGCCGACCGGTTCACGCCGGGCGGCGGGTGGCGAGGAACCGTATGAGGACGGTGCCGGCGAGCAGTCCGGTGATCATCTGGCCAGCGTAGATCAACACCGTGGTGCCGGGAGGCCCTTCACCGGCGTCCAACTGCGGTCCCAGCGCGGCGACCGTCATCCATGCCCCCCAGCTCAGCGTCGCCGCCCCGCCGACCCAGGCGAGGCCCAGCGACCACACCGCCCGCAGCGTCCCGCCACGGGCCAGCAGCAGAGCGCCGGCTCCGGCGGCGACCGCGCACGCCGCGTGGACCGCGGACACCACGGCCGTGTCGGCGCAGTAGGCGGCCGCCCGCTCGGCGCCCAGGCCGGCGGCGCCACCGAAGGCCCAGTACAGCGACACCCCCGCGACCGCCAGGCCGGCGGCCGCCGCGGCTGCCGCCACCACCCCCGTGGACGACGGCAGCCGCTCCCCCGTCACGCCCCGCCAGGCCCATCCCCAGCGCTCGCGCGCATAGGGCACGAACAGAGCCGCCAGGGCGAGTCCTTGGATCGAGAATCCGGTGTAGACGACGTGGAACACCCACGGGTCCAGGAAGGGTTCCCGCGCCGCCTGTCCCGTCGGGTCCGTCCCGAAGCCGAGCGCCCGTACGAGCAGTTGGCCCGGGAAGCCGAGGAGGATCGGGGTCAGCAGTCCGGTGGCCACGAACACCGGGACGGTCAGCAGCGGGCCCGGGACCCGTATGCCCCACGGTCCGGTGAGCACGAACACGAGCAGGATCACGCAGGCGTCCATGACCAACGTGACGGAATTGGCCGCCATGAAGAACGGGCCCGGCTCCCGCAGCACGCTGCCCTCGGGTATCCCGAGGTGACTCCCGCACAGCCAGAGCGTCTTGAGCCCCAGATAGGGCACGGTGGAGGCCAGGGCCACCGCCCGCAGGACCCGCCGCCCGGACCCCAGGGGGGAGGGCGACGGCGGCTCGGCTTCCGTCAGGTGACTCGGGTGCGTCTCTCGCGTGTTCATGACTCGACGTTCGCGGCTGCGCGTCCCCGCCGCCTCCCCCGTGATGGGTAACCGCCTCCCCCGCACGGGGGAGGAACAGCACCCGACCCACCCACGGGCGCGTCACACGCGGCGCGTCACACGCGGCACGTCACACGCGGCGCGTCACACGCGGCACGTCACATGCGGCGCGTCACCACCGACAGGCGGTCCCGCGCCTCGAACAGCGCCGCCTTGATGAGCTGCTCGTGCTCCCCCGTCAGCCGGGCCACCGGCACCGAGCAGCTCACCGCGTCCCGCGCCGGCGTCCGGTACGGCACGGCCACTCCGAAGCAGCGCAGCCCGAGCGTGTTCTCCTCCCGGTCCACCGCGTACCCCTGCTCCCGCACCAGCGCCAACTCCTCGATCAGCTGCTCCCGGTCGGTGACGGTGTGCTCGGTGACCGCCTCCAGCCGCCGCGGCAGCAGCCCCCGTACCTCCTGGTCCGTGTGCGTGGCCAGCAGGGCCTTGCCCAGCGCCGTCGAGTGCACGGGCAGCCGCCGCCCGACCCGGGTGAAGGGGCGCAGGTAGTGCTGGGACTGCCGGGTGGCGAGGTAGACCACGCTCGTCCCGTCCAGTCGGGCCAGGTGGATCGTCTCCGTCGTGTCGTCGGAGAGCCGGTCCAGGGTGGGCCGGGCGGCGGCGACCACCTCGTCGCCGTCGATGTACGAGCTGCCGACCAGCAGGGCCCGTACGCCGATGCCGTACCGGGTGCCCGTCGCGTCCGTCTCCACCCACCCCAGGTTCACCAGCGTCCGCAGCAGCATGTAGAGGCTGGACTTCGGCAGCGAGAGGTCGTTCTGGATGTCGGCCAGGCTGTGCAGGCCCGGTCGCGCGGCGAAATGCTCCAGCAGCAGAACGGTCCGCACCGCCGATTTGACCGGCGCCGCCTGGACCGGAATCCCCGACTCGGCCGTCGTCATACGCCTGCTCCCCCTCTGGTCGCCTCTTGTCACGCCGAGGACGCGGAAATAGAGTCCACAGCAGATGTGATCATTCATCCACCAGAACGACGTTCAGAATACTGAACGATCCAGGAGGCGGCGGGCCATGACAACGACTTCAGTCTGGAGTGTGGACCCCCGCACCGGGAAGCAGCGCGAACAGGTTGCGGTGGAGGCCACACCCCAGGAGGTGGACGAAGCGGTACGGGCCGCCCACGCCGCCCGCGGCGCGCTCGCCGATGCCACCGTCCGCGCGGCCTTCCTGCGTGCGGCCGCCGCGCTGCTGGACGAGTCGGCCGCCCATGTGATCGAGGCCGCCGACGCCGAGACCGCGCTGGGCCCGGGCCGGCTCACCGGCGAACTGGCCCGCACCACCGGCCAGCTGCGCGCCTTCGCCGACGCCGTGGACGCCGGGTCCTACCTCGACATCCGGATCGACCGTGCCGATCCCACCCTCAGCCCGCCGCGCCCCGAGCTGCGCCGCTACAAGATCCCGCTCGGCGTGGTCGCCGTCTACGCCGCCTCCAACTTCCCGCTCGCCTTCTCCGTCCCCGGCGGCGACACCGCGAGCGCGCTCGCGGCCGGCTGCCCCGTGGTCGTCAAGGCGCACCCCGACCACCCCGCCACCTCCGAGCTGTGCGCCTCGCTGCTGCGCCGGGCCGCAGTCGCGACCGGGCTCCCGGCCGAAGTGGTGAGCGTGGTCCACGGGTTCGACGCCGGCCTGGAGCTGATCCGCCACCCCTTGGTGGCGGCCGCCGGATTCACCGGTTCCATCCGGGGCGGGCGGGCTCTGTTCGACGCGGCCGCCGCCCGGCCCGTGCCGATCCCCTTCCACGGTGAACTGGGCTCCCTGAACCCCGTCGTGGTCACCCCGGCCGCCGCCGCCGAACGCGCCGAGGAGATCGGCGCCGGGCTCGCGGGCTCGGTCACCCTCGGCGTCGGGCAGTTCTGCGTGAAGCCCGGCCTGGTACTGGTCCCCGAGGGCCCGGACGGCGACCGGATCACCGGAGAGCTCACCAAGGCGCTCGGGGAGATCGAGCCGGGGGTGCTGCTCGACCACCGGATGCGGGAGAACTTCGTCTCCGGGGTACGCGAACGGACCGCGCTGCCCGGCGTCGACGCACCCGTGACCCCCGGTTCCGGCGGGGAACACACCGTCGGGGCGGGCTATCTGACCGTGCGGGCCGAACAGCTCCTGGAGGGCGGTGCGTACGACGTCCTCCTGGAGGAGTGCTTCGGTCCGGTCACCGTCGTCGTGCGGTACGCCGATCAGGACGAGGCGGGCGCGGTCCTCGGGCTCCTCGGCGGGAACCTGAGCGCCACGCTCCAGCTGTCGGCCGCCGAGACCGAGGGCGCGCCGGGTCCGGCCGCCGCGCTGATCGGGCAGGTCACCGGGCTGGCGGGGCGGATCGTGGTCAACGGCTGGCCGACCGGGGTGGCGGTGGCCCCGGCCCAGCACCACGGCGGCCCCTACCCGGCGGCCACCTCGCACTCCACCTCGGTGGGCGGCACCGCGATCGAGCGCTGGCTGCGGCCGGTGGCCTACCAGTCCGTGCCGGACGCGCTCCTTCCGCCGGAGCTGCGCGAGTCCAACCCGCTGGGACTGCCGCGCCAGGTCACCGGAGGCTGAGCGGAACGCGCGCCGCGCTACGGCAGCCGGAACGACCACCGCAACCACCACCGGCGCCACCACCGGCACCGTCGAAGGGGCCCGGCTTCACAGCCCCAGCCCCGTGCGACCCGAGCGGCCGCCTTCCCGATCCCGGGAGGGCGGCCGCCTTTCGTACGCAACACCCCCTCTCCATGTGGCGCTCCGTCAACTGCACCCACATGGATGCCTCGGGCTACTTTGCCGCCGATTTCCGCAAGGGGTAGGACCACCTTCAGGCGGTCCCACCCCCGAGTCGGCAAGTGCGTGGAGGCAACCGGTGACCGAGATTCCTGCCCAGCGATGCGGGCCTCCGCCGCGCGAGACCCTTCGCGAGGCGTACCGGGCCGCAGAGTCGAGGGCACTGGTCAGCCCTGACTTCCGCGCCCTATCGGGCGATAGCAAGATCCAGGTCATGAGCGAGGCGGCCATTTGCCTGCTCGTACGACTCGACCAGGCCGACAGGAATCCCGGACTGGAGGAGGTGACGGACCTCCTCACCGACGAGATCTTCAACCAGATCAAGATCCTGAACCGGAAGGAGAACCGCGACCGCAGGAACGCGTACCCCACGACGTACTTCGACCACCTCGTCGACCCCGGCGGCCCCGACGACGAGCCACCGGAACCCGAGAACCGGAACGAGGACGAGGACAAGGACGACTTCCGGTTCGCCCCGGACGAGCTCAACGCGTTCTGGAACCTCTTCCGCAGGCACTTCAAAGGCCGTCAGCGCGCCATCCTCGAAATGCGTTTCAGCGAGGAGGGCGCCCTGCTCAGCGACGCGAAGATCGCCAAGCGGCTCGGGGTGTCCCGCCGGACGGTGCGTACGGCCGTCAAGCGCGCCGAGGAGAAGTTTCCCAGCCTGAAGGAGGCCCTCCGCCCCTTCGGCGAGAAGACCGGCTACATCGAAAGCGACGAGTGACCACGGCAGTCCCGCACACACGCGGGCGGGGCCGTCGTACGGCTGCAACCAGGCGACGGCCCCGCCCACTACCCGGCCAGTGAGAGCCAAGTTGGAAAGAGGATGCACATGACGAACGAGGGCGAAAACCTCGGCTTCGAGAATTGGTACGGCCGGCACCTCCGGGCGCTGCACGCCTGGGCCCGTGCGCGGCTCACCGTCAGGGACGTCGAACCAGAGCTCGACCACGTGTACGCCGAGGTCGCCCAGCGTCTCGCCCGGCTCGAGGAGGGCGCGGCCGAAAAGACCGAAGGGCGGCTCTGGCGCGGACGCCGTAGCCAGGGGCGCCGCAACCACGGGCGCCGTACACGGGCGGACGGGGGCTGGCAGCTGATCCCCCCCGGTCAGATCTGGGCGGCTCTGCCGCGCTGGCCGTTCGCGGCTCCGCTCTGGCTCACGATCGGCGCCGCGGCACTCACCGCGGTCTGCGCCGTACGGCTGCAGTAACCCCGCGCAGCATGAAGCCCGCTGCTCGCCAGGCCTTCGAACCGAGAGCAGCGGGCCGACGGACACCCCTGTGAAAGGACATCCCATGAGCAGCATGCCCGATGAGTACGGTCCGCAACACCCGAACGCCCCGGCGGTCCTGGGGCACACCCTGGACGACCTGATCGCCGCGGCCGAGCACGAGCTGCTCTGCCGCAACGGCGAGGTCGCCCGGCAGAAGACCGAGATCCGCCGGCTGAAGCGCCGTCGGCGCCGCGCCCGCCGCCGCGTCCTGCGCCGCCAGCTGGCGCGTACCGTCCGCCCGGCGCTCGGCATCACGCTGGGGGTGTGCGGCCTGATCGCCTTCATCGCCGGATTCATCGCGTTCTTCATGGGCTCGGACCGGACGGACGACTGGTTCACCATCGGGGTGACGGCCTGGGGTGCGGCGGCCGTCTTCCGTTTCGAACGTCGTCCCTGACATCCGGCAGGTCACCCCCCGTCCCTACGCGGGCCCGGCAGGGGAGCCCACCGCCGTTTCGGCGGCGGGCTCCCCGCGGCCGTACGAGCCCACCCGCCGCAAGCGGAACGGAAACGCGGCGCGGAAATGTCGCGAGGGTAAGGGAACGGCAAAGCACCTCCGGTCGTTCTCCGGGCATGACCGCTATGACCCCTGGATCCAACCTGCCGCTCAATGCCGTCCGCGTGACGGTCGACGTGGCTGCGCCGGTGCGTCTCGACGTATCGGCGCTGCTCCTGACGGCGGACGGCAAGGTGCGCTCCGACGCCGACTTCATCTTCTTCAACCAGCCCACCGGGCCCGGTGTCAGCTACCGGTCCGGCGGCGGTTCGACGCCGGACTCGATCACCGTGGACACCGGCGCCGTGCCCCCGGGCATCGAGCGAATCGTGGTCACGGCCAGCCCGGACGCCGCCGGGCAGAGCTTCCAGGGCATCGAGCCCACCGCCACCGTGCGCAACGCCGACGGCGGCGCGGTGATCGCCGGATTCACCCCGCCGCAGCTGGGCACGGAGACCGCGCTCGTCGTCGTCGAGATCTACCTGCGCGGTGGCGTGTGGAAGGTGCGCGCGGTCGGCCAGGGGTATGCTAACGGCCTCGCCGGCATCGCCACCGACTTCGGGGTCTCCGTGGACGAGGAGCCCGCGGCGCCCCAGGCCGTGACCCCGCCGGCGCCCGCCGCTCCCCCGGCCCCGCCGGTCTCCTACCCGGCCTCCCCCTGGCTCGGCGGCGCCACCCAGCCCGCGGCTCCCGCCCCGGCCGCCCCCGTCGCGCCGCCCGCGCCGCCGGCCCCCGCCGCCGGCGCCGGCGCCGGGAAGATCAACCTCGACAAGGGTCGGGTCAGCCTCCAGAAGAACCAGACCGTCTCCCTCGTCAAGGGCGGCCGTCCGCTGCTCTCGCAGGTCAAGATGGGACTGGGCTGGGAGCCCGCCTTCCGCGGCAAGGACATCGACCTCGACGCCTCCGTCATCGCGTACGGCCCCCAGCGCAACCACATCGACAGCTGCTACTTCGGCAAGCTGTCCATCCTCGGCGGCGCCGTCAAGCACTCCGGTGACAACCTCACCGGTGAGGGCGCCGGCGACGACGAGGTGATCGTCGTGGACCTCGGCCGGATCCCCGCCGACGCCACCGGCCTGGTCTTCACGGTCAATTCCTTCTCCGGCCAGAAGTTCACCGAGGTGGCCAAGGCCTACTGCAGGCTCATCGACGCGGCGAGCGGCGAGGAGCTGGTGCGCTTCGACCTGACGAGTGCCGAGCCCCAGACCGGCGTGATGATGGCCAAGCTGATCAAGCAGTTCTCCGGCGAATGGGAGATGACCGCCATGGGCGACTTTGTGAAGTCGCGCACAGTGCGCGGCATGGTCAAGCCCGCCGCGCAGGCACTCTGAGCAGGTGGGCGGGCACATGCGGCCACCGGTGCGCGATCCGGGTGATGGATGCCACGCGTAATCCGTAGGTGGCTGTCAGTGCCCGCCCGTAGCCTTGAAACCATGTACAAGACACTCAGCCCCGCGGGTCCCGCCCGCCCGTCCGCCGCAGAGGCGAACGAGGCGATACGGCACCTTGTCGAGACCCGGGTGGACGGCGAGTGGCCCTCGGAGGCGTACGAGTTCCTGCTCGCCGAGTGGGCCGAGGCCTCTCGCACGGAGGTTTCCCCGGCCCAGTAGGCGGCCCGTGCGGTGCCCCGGCGCCCGCACCGCGGGCCGCCCGCGTGGCGCCCGCGCCGGGGCGCCGTCGACGTCAGTGCCCGCGCCGCCACGGCCCGGTGATGGCCAGCATGATGCCCGGGTCCTGGATGTTGGCGTACAGCGTGCGCCCGTCCGGCGAGAAGCAGACACCGGTGAATTCGGAGTACTCCGGCTCCTCCACCGACCCGTTGTTCAGCTCGTTGCGCGCCAGCGGGTAGGTGCGTCCCGACTCGGTCGCGCCGAACAGGTGCTGCAGCCCCGAGCCGTCCTCCGCGATGATCAGGCCGCCGTACGGCGACACGGTGATGTTGTCGGGGCCGTCGTAGCCGCCGTCGACCGACGGGGTGGCGTTGACCCCGATGAGGACGGTGAGCCGGACCGTGCGCCGCTTGGGGTCGTAGAACCAGACCTGACCGTCGTGGGCCGCGCCCGGGCTCTCCTCACGGGCGTAGGACGAGACGAAGTACGCGCCGCCGTCCGCCCACCACATGCCCTCCAGCTTGCGCCCGCGCGTCACCACCCCGTCGGCGAACTGCTTGCGCACCGGTACGGTCCGGGCGTCGCGGTCGGGCACGTCCACCCAGTCGACCCCGTACACGGTGCCGATCTTGGTGGCGCGCGAGAAGTCGTCGACGAACCGGCCGGAGCTGTCGATGCACTTGGCGGCCTGGAGCACACCTGCGTCGGCCGCGAGCGTACGGAGCCTGCCGCGCCCGTGGTGGAACCCGCGGGGCGGGGTCCAGCGGTAGAGCAGGCCGTTGGGGCCGGAGGCGTCCTCGGTGAGGTAGGCGTGGCCCTGGCGCGGGTCGATGACCACGGCCTCGTGGGCGTACCGGCCGAAGGCCTTGATCGGCCGCGGGTCGCGGTTGGCACGCCGGTCGTGCGGGTCGACCTCGAAGACGTACCCGTGGTCCTTGGTCATGCCGTTCTTCCCCGCGAGGTCCTCGGTCTCCTCGCAGGTCAGCCAGGTGTTCCAGGGGGTGGCGCCGCCCGCGCAGTTGGTCGACGTACCGGCGACGCCCACCCATTCGGCGACCTCGCCGCCGCGCCGGACCTCGACGACCGTGCACCCGCCGGCCGCTGCCGGGTCGTAGACCAGGCCGTCGGTGAGCGGGACGGGGTGGGGCCAGCTCTCCCGCTTGCCCTTGAGCTCGTGGTTGTTGACGAGGAGGGTGACCCCGCGGTGGCCCTCGAAGGCGGCGGTCCCGTCGTGGTTGGACGGGGTGCTCTCGCCGGAGTCCAGCTTGGTGACCCCGCTGTGCGTGATGACGCGGTACGTGAACCCGGCGGGCAGGGCCAGCAGTCCGGCCGGGTCGGGGACGAGCGGGCCGTAGCCGGGCTCGCAGGGCCGCCCGTGCGCGTCGCGATCGGTGCTGTCCTCGGCGGCGAGCGCCCCCGGGGCGGTGGCGAGGGCGCCGACCGTCCCGGTGAGCGCGACTCCCGCGCCGGCGATGACGGTACGGGCGGTGAAGTCTCTGCGGCTGAGCGGCATCAGGTCTCCAGGGGTGGGGAGGTGGTGCGCCTGTCGTGCGGTCGTCGGCGCACACGCTCTCGCCCGCACGTGAACGGCGGCTGAACTACCCACCAAGAGGAACCGATGCCTTGCCGCGCCCCGGAATGGCCAACTCCGGCCCCAGGAACGGCGCATTGTCACCACCCGTCCGGGCGACTCCCCCACACCCGGACGGGGCACCCACCCCGTCCACGGTCGCGGGCCGCCGGTTCTGGCAGGCTGCGCCCGTGGATGAGTTCATAGGTACCCAGTAGCCGGTGCGCAGGACCCTTGATCCCGACCGGGCGATCGCCTCCCTGGAGCGCGCCGTGCCCGGGCTGGTGGAGCTCCGTCGCAAGGAACCGGCGGTTCTCGACTGGCACGCGGTCGAGGAGAGGATCGGAACGGCTCTACCGTCCGACTTCAAGTCGCTCACCGAGTGGTATCCGCCCTTCGAACTGGGCGACTTCCTGGGCCTGTCCGGCCTTTTGCCCGGGGAGGAGAGCGACCGGGCGAAGGCGTGGGCGCGGGAGCTCGACGGAGAGGGTCCCGAGCTGCGTCCCGTCGAGCTCGCCTCGACGAACCTGTTGCTCTGGGCGGACTCGAAGGAGGGTGACGACTTCTTCTGGAGTGTGCTCGGGGGTGATCCGGACCGGTGGCCGGTCACGATCAGCTCGCACAACAGCGCCTGGTGGCACTACGAGGGCGGAATGGTCCAGTTCCTGGCGGAGCTCTGCGACGGGACCCTGGACCCCTGGGCGCTCCCTCCGGTCGATCCCGAGCTCACCGGCTGGGGCATTGCGGGCGGTGGTTGGCACATGCCGGGCTGAGCCGTCCTTGCCGGAACCTGCCGAGCGGTGCGCCGTGCGGGTCGGACGGCGCGGGCCCCTGGCAGGTCTCCGGCGCGGTCTCCGGCAGAGACGGCCCCGGGGACGTCTTGCCGATCGGGCCGGCTGATCGGCAAGACACCGGCCGGGACCTGAGGCTGTCTTTCGGATCATGCCGGGGTCGCGGTGCACGGCACGCACGCTCGCCGCGTTGTCCTCGGTCGCCACTCCGCCGGCCATCCGGCCTGATCCGAAAGACACGCGCACCCTAGGCCGGGCGGCGGGAGCGGGCCTTGAACGCGGCCTTGCGGGCCTCCTTGGCCGCCTTCTTGTCCGGGTGCAGGCGGCCCATCGCCTCCAGGACGTACGCCGTCGCCGGGTGCTCCACCCGCCACACCTGCTCGAAGAAGCCCGTGTGATGAGCGGTCAGGGTCTGCATCAGGAGCGGCAGCTCCTCCGTCTCCCCGTCGGCGGCGAGCTGCGCCGCGATCGTGTCCACCGTCAGCCAGAACACCATCTCCGGGTCCGGCGCCGGTACGTCGCCCACCCCGCGCTCCGCCAACCAGACCCGGGCGAGCCCGCCGAGCTCCGGGTCGTCCAGGACCGAGCGGACCGCGGGCTCGGCCTCCGGCCCGGCCGGCGCCAGGGCCTGCTGGCAGCGGAGCCGGCGCAGCGGGCCGCCCTCGTCGTCCCCGCGGGCGGCGGCCAGCAGTTCGGCGGCCGCGGCGGGCTGTTCCCGGCCGGCCAGCCAGTGCTCGATCTCGGCCTGGGCGGCGTTCTCGGAGTAGAGGGAGACCGCGTCGAGGAGCGCGTCGGCGCCCTTCTCGGCCAGTTCGCCGACGGCGGGGGCATCGACCCCGGCCTCCAGCATCCGGGCCCGGATCCCGTACAGGCCGAGGGGGGTCAGGCGGACCATCCCGTAGCGGGAGACGTCCTCGTCGTCCGCGGCGCCCGCACCCGCCCCACCGCCGCCGGTGTCCGCGGGCTCCGACTCCAGGGGGCTGTCGGCCTCCGCCATCAGCTCCTCGTCGACGGGCCGGAAGTCCACCAGGCCGATCGGCGCCAGCTGCCGGAACTGGTCGTCGAGGCGCATCATCGCGTCCGAGACCTGCTCCAGCACGGCATCGGTCGGCTCGCCCATGTCGTCGGGCACGATCATCGACGCGGCGAGCACCGGCAGCGGAATCGGTCCGTCCGCGGCCCCGCCCTCGGTGACGGTGAGCAGGTAGAGGTTGGCGAGGACCCCGTCGAGGAAGTCCGCCTCGCGCCCCGGGTTCCAGTCCAGCCGGTCGAAGTCGATCTCGCCGCCCGCGTCCAGCGCGTCGACGAGGTCGTCCAGGTCGGGCACGGCCGCGTCGGCCAGCACCGTGTCCAGGGCGGCCAGCCAGAGATCGAGTACGTCGCCGGGCGCACCGCTCGTCACCAGCGCGAGGTCCTCGCCGGGCGCGGCCGTACCGAAGCGCTCCCCGTCGCTGTCCCCGTGGTCGTCCCCGTCGCCGTCCCCGTGGTCGTCCCCGTCGCCGTCCCCGTGGTCGTCCCCGTGGTCGTCCCCGTGGTCGTCCTCCGGCTCGGTCACGTCGACCAGCCCGGTGTCCACGGCCACCCGCCAGGCCTGGCTCGCGTACCCGGCCGAGTCCTCGTCCGCGGCGTCGAGGCCGAGCACCGCGGCGGCCTCGGGCAGCTGGTCGGTGGCGAGCTCGCCACCGACTCCGACCCGGGTGTCGGGTCCGGCCCAGCGGGCGAGCCGTACGGCGCGCGCGAACAGCGGGGCGCCGAGAGCGTCGCGGGCCAGTTCCGCGTCGGAGCGCAGCCGTACGGGCGGCAGCGTGGGGTGCGAGTCTGCGGACATGGGGCGGTTCTCCTCGCGGACGCGGTGGGACGGGGTGTGGCGTTGGTGACACGGCCGTACTGCCGGCCGGACCGTCATATGCGCCCGGATTTCGCTGACATGGCCGACATGACGGGCAGTGCGGGCATGCGGATGTGGCGCAGATGACAGGCGTGGCCTTCGTACGGCGCTCCAGCGTAGACGCATTTCGGGCGTGTCCGGCGGGCCATCCCCTTTGGTTCATCCCACAGTCAGCTGTCGTATTCCCTGGAGGGCTTGACAACTTTGCTGACCACACAGGAAATTGACGCGCGTAGATGTATAGGGAGCGGCTTGCCTTCCGCAGATCTCACTGCCGCACCCCCCACCTTTTCCCTCTCCCACACCGGAGTTCCCGCCCATGCGCTCCTCGCATCCCCGTTCCGCCGCCGTCGCGGCCCTCGTCGCCACCGCACTGGCCACCGGCCTGCTCGCGGGTTCCGCCGACGCGGCCGAAGGCGCCGTGTCCGCCGATCCGATACGCATCCACGACATTCAGGGCACCACCCGGATATCCCCGCTCAACGGCAAGCAGGTCACGGACGTCGAGGGCATCGTGACGGGTGTCCGCACCTACGGCTCGCGCGGCTTCTGGATCCAGGACCCGGACGCGGACGACAACGACGCCACGAGCGAGGGCGTCTTCGTCTTCACCAACGCGGTCCCGACCGTCGCCGTGGGCGACGCGGTCAAGGTCTCCGGCACCGTGGGTGAGTACATCCCCGGCGGCCTGACCTCCGGCAACCAGTCGGTCACCCAGATCTCCAAGCCGACGGTGGCCGTGGTCTCCTCGGGCAACGCGCTGCCCGAGGCCACCGCGATCAACGAGTACACGGTGCCCGCCGAGTACGCCCCGGCCGGTGACGCGGCCGCCGCCGGCAGCATCAACGGCCTGGCCCTGGAGCCCGCGCGCTACGCCCTGGACTACTTCGAGTCGCTGGAGGGCATGAACGTCAAGATCGGCACCTCCCGCGTGGTCGGCGCCACCGACCCGTACTCGGAGCTGTGGGTCACGGTGAAGGGCTGGGAGAACACCGCCAAGCGCGGCGGCACCATCTACGGCTCGTACGAGTCCCAGAACACCGGCCGTCTGCAGATCCAGCAGCTCGCGCCCATCGCGCAGCAGCCCTTCCCGGTGGCCAACGTCGGCGACCGGCTGACCGGCACCACGGAAGGCCCGCTGGACTTCAACCAGTTCGGCGGTTACACGCTGGTGGCCCGCACCCTCGGCACCGTCAAGGCGGGCACCCTCGCCCCCGAGAAGACCAAGCCGCAGGCCGAGCAGGAGCTCGCGGTGGCCACGTACAACGTCGAGAACCTCGACCCGACCGACCCGCAGGAGAAGTTCGACGCGCTGGCGAAGGCCGTCGTGGAGAACCTGGCCTCCCCCGACGTCCTCGCCCTGGAGGAGATCCAGGACGACAACGGCGCCAAGAACGACGGCACCGTTTCGGCCGAGCAGACCCTCACCAAGTTCACCGCGGCGATCTCGGCCGCCGGCGGCCCGGCCTACCAGTGGCGGACGGTCAACCCGGAGGACAAGAAGGACGGCGGCGAGCCCGGCGGCAACATCCGCCAGGTGTTCCTCTTCAACCCGGCGCGGGTCTCCTTCACCGAGCGCGCCCCGGGTGACGCGGTGACGGCGACCGGCGTGACCAAGGTGAACGGCAAGGCCGCCCTGACCCACTCCCCCGGCCGCGTCGACCCCGCCAACCCGGCGTGGGCGGACAGCCGCAAGCCGCTGGCCGGCGAGTTCGTCTTCCGTGGCAAGACGGTCTTCGTGATCGCCAACCACTTCGGCTCCAAGGGTGGCGACGAGGGCCTGGCCTCGCACCACCAGCCGCCGGTCCGCTCCTCGGAGGCCAAGCGGCTGCAGCAGGCGCAGGCCGTGAACGGCTTCGTGAAGCAGATCCTGGCCGAGGACAAGAACGCCAATGTCCTCGTCCTCGGTGACATCAACGACTTCGAGTTCTCGGCGACGACGGACGCGCTGGCGGACGGCGGGGCGCTGTACCCGGCGATCAAGTCGCTGCCGAAGGCCGAGCGCTACTCGTACGTCTACCAGGGCAACGCGCAGGTGCTGGACCAGATCCTGACCAGCCCGGCGATCAAGAAGTTCACGTACGACAGCGTGCACATCAACGCGGAGTTCTCGGCGCAGAACAGCGACCACGACCCGCAGGTGCTGCGCTTCCGCCCGTAACCCTTCGGGGTGCGCAGGCGCAGGGGGTCCGGCCGCCGTCCCGGCCGGGCCCCCTGTCACAATTCCGGCCATGATCTTCCGTGAGGCCACCCGCCGGGACCTGCCCGCCGTACTCGCCCTGCTCGCCGACGAGGACGCTGTCCCGGACCCGGCGTCGATCTCGGTCGGCGAGGCGCACGAGCGGGCCTTCGCGGCGATCGAGGCGGACCCGCGCAACGAGCTGCTGGTCCTCACCGACGAGGCGGATCCGGCCGGCGGGTCGCACCCGGCGGGCAGGTCGCACGCGGCCGGCGGATCGGACGCGCCGGGCGAGGTCGTCCTCGGCTGCCTCCAGCTCACGTACATCCCGGGCCTGGGCCAGAACGGGAAGGAGCGGGCGCTGGTGGAAGCGGTACGCATCCGCGCGGACCGGCGGGGCTCCGGGCTCGGCGCCGAGCTGATGCGGCTCGCCGTCGAGCGGGCCCGCGAGCGTGGCTGCGGCCTGGTCCAGCTGACCAGCAGCAAGCGGCGGACGGCCGCGCACCGCTTCTACGAGCGGTTGGGCTTCGCACGCAGCCACGAGGGCTTCAAGCTGCACCTGGAGCCGTAACCGGGCCTTCCCGGACAAGGTAGGGACTTTCGGCCCTGGCGTGACGCTCGACACATCCCTGCCGAATCGGCCCGTTGTGGTGGTTGAGTATTTCCACGCTCGATCTTGTACCGGCTCGTACCGACCGCACTCCTGGAGGATCCTCGTGCTCCCCTCCATCTCCCTCGCCCAGGAAATCGGCCTCGCCGTCCTGCTCGTGGCCGCGATCGTCTCGTTCACCGGCCTGCGCCACCTGCGGGGCGAGGACCGGTTCCACCACGCGGAGCCCGCCGTCGCCGAGGGCCTGCCGATGATCCCGGGCCAGCGCGGCGCCGCCGGGCACCCGATGGAGTCGGTGGAGCTGACCGAGGCGGAGAAGCAGGCCTTCGCGGGCCTGGTCCGCACGATCCCCCTGCACTGAGCGTCCGCCCGATGCACACGCCCCTGACGACGGTCTTCCTGTGCCGTGGCTGCCGCCGCGCCGTGACTCCGGTCGTCACCGAGCGGCCGCTGCCGGACCCGAACGTGGACGACGAGTGGTACCGGCCACAGCAGGGGCCCATGGACGAGAACGGCCACACCGACGAACCGATCGTGCGGATGGCCCCCGGGACCTTCGCGATCGACCCCGCGCCCTGCGGCCCCCCGTACGTGCTGGAGGACTCGTCCGGCCTGCTCGTCGAGTCCGGCCCGAGCGGCACCATCGTGCTCCACCCCGGCGACGGCATCGGCCTCGAAGCGCACCCGGACGTCGCGATGCGCCGCGGGTACTGCTGCGGGATGGACGGCGAATGGGGTCCGAACCTGGTGTGCGCCTGCGGTGCGGTCGTCGCCACCGTCTACTCGGACTGCTACCAGCCCCAGGAGCTGCGGCTGCAGCCGGACGCGGTCGAACGCCGAGCGGGCTGACCGCCGGCCACCGGGCTCGCCCGGAGGTCACCGAACAGCGTCACCGAACAGCCGAACGCCCTCCGGGCCGGGTGGGCCGGGAGGGCGATCGGGGACGGATCAGGCGTCAGTTGTGGCTGTGCAGGACCTCGTTCAGGCCGCCCCAGGCCGCCTTGTACGGGCGCGCCTCGACGGCACCGGTCACCGAGTTGCGGCGGAAGAGGATGTTGTTGGCGCCGGAGAGCTCCAGGGCCTTGACGATCTGGCCGTCCGGCAGCGTCACGCGGGTGCCCGCGGTGACGTAGAGGCCGGCCTCGACCACGCACTCGTCGCCCAGCGCGATGCCCACGCCCGCCTCGGCACCGATCAGGGTGCGCTCGCCGATCGAGATGATCTGCTTGCCACCACCCGAGAGGGTGCCCATGGTGGAGGCGCCGCCGCCGATGTCGGAGCCGTCGCCGACCACGACGCCCGCGGAGATGCGGCCCTCGACCATGGAGGTGCCGAGGGTGCCGGCGTTGAAGTTGACGAAGCCCTCGTGCATGACGGTGGTGCCCTCGGCGAGGTGCGCGCCGAGGCGGACGCGGTCCGCGTCGGCGATGCGCACGCCCTTGGGCGCGACGTAGTCCGTCATCCGCGGGAACTTGTCGATCGAGGTGACCTGGAGGTGCAGGCCCTCGGCGCGCGCGTTGAGGCGGACGGTCTCGACCTGGTCGACGGCGACCGGGCCCAGTGAGGTCCAGGCCACGTTGGTCAGCAGGCCGAAGACGCCGTCGAGGTTCTGGCCGTGCGGCTTGACCAGGCGGTGGCTGAGCAGGTGCAGGCGCAGGTACGCGTCGTGCGCGTCCAGCGGCTTGTCCTCCAGGGAGGAGATGACGGTGCGGACGGCTACGACCTCGACGCCGCGGACCGCGTCGTCACGGATCGCCTTGGCCGCGGCCGCGCCCAGCAGCTCCACGGCCTGGTCGGCGGTGAGGCGCTCGGTGCCGGCCGGACCGGGCTCGGCGACCAGCTCGGGAGCGGGGAACCAGGTGTCGAGGACGGTGCCGTCGGCGGTGATGGTGGCAAGTCCGGCGGCGACGGCGCCGGTGGTACGCGTAGCAGTCATATCCGAAACCTAACCGGCGACGGCCTCCGGTCGCGAACCGGTCTCATGTGCCGGGCGGGCGGGTCGCCGCACCCCCCGCGCGCCCATGACCAGCACGATCCCCCCGGCGGCCGCGCCGAGCACCGCGCACAGCGGCCACAGCAGGTCCGGCGTGCTGTCGTACAGGGCTCCGCCGAGGGGCGCGGCGAGCACGACACCCGTGACGGAGACGCCCGCGTACAGGCTCTGGAAGCGGCCGATGGCGTGCTCGGGCGACTCGTCCGCGACGTACGCCGTGGCGGTGGTCTTGTAGAGGATCTCGCCGAAGGTGAGCAGCACCATCATCGCGACGGTGGTCGCGATGCCCACCCCGAGCATCAGCATCGCGTAGCCGCCGCCCACCAGCACCAGACCGGCGCCGATGACGTGCAGCGGGGAACGCCGGCGCAGGGCGAGGGCGGCGGGGATCTCCAGGAGCATGATGACGCCGCCGTTGATCCCGATGAGCAGCCCGTACGCGCGGGTGTCCATGCCGTGGTCGGCGAGGAACACCGGGAACGTCGTGTAGTGCTGCCGGTAGACGAGGTCGATGACGACGATCGCGCCGAGCAGCACGAGGACGGCCGGCCGCGCACGCAGCTCCCGCCACAGCCCTCCGCGGCCCAGACCCCCGTCCGGGGCCGCGGCAGGAGCTGTGGCTGCCCTGGCAGGGACGACCCGGGCGGTCCAGAGGGCGAAGAAGAGAGTGCCGAGGCCGTCCGCGACGAAGAGCCAGTCGTACGAGAGTCCGGTCGCGACCAAGGCCCCGAGCGGTGCGCCCAGCGCGAAGCCGGCGTTGGACATGCAGCGGGTGACGGCGAAGGCCTGGCGCCGGGAGCCCTCCGGCACGGTGACGGCGACCAGCGCGGAGTTGGCCGCGCGAATCACTCCGGAGGCGTACTGGGCGAGCGCCAGGACGAGGGCCAGCAGGCTTGTCGGGACCGCCGGCAGGACGACGAGGGCGGCGCCGCCGAGCGCGGAGGCGGTGAGCAGGACGCGGCGGTGGCCGAAGCGGTCGCCGTACCAGCCGCCGGTGAAGTTGCCGGCGACCAGGGCGACGCCGCCGATGCCGACGACCAGGCCCGCCTGGGCGACGCCGAGGCCGCGCGGGCCCGTCAGGTAGAGGAAGACGAAGACGAAGGTGAAACCGACGACGGCGTTGACGAAGATCCCCGCAGCCAGCAGCCACACGACCCTCGGTACGTCCTTGAACCCCTGCAGCACACCCGTGCCCCCGCCTTGCTCGATGAGTAAGTTCCTTTTGGGAACGGACTATGTCAGCATGACAGCCTTGGGTCAACGGACAAAGGAGTTCCCATGGCCCAGCGCACACACCTCGGCGACGCGGACTGCGCCATCGCCCAGGCCCTCGACGTGGTGGGCGACTGGTGGACGCTGCTGATCGTGCGCGACGCCGCGCGCGGTGTGCACCGCTTCGACGAGCTCCAGCGCGAGTTGGGGATGTCCCGCAAGGTGCTGGCGGAGCGGCTGAAGCTGCTCGTCGAGGCCGGGGTGCTGTCGCGCGAGCCGTACCAGGAACGTCCGGTGCGGCACGAGTACCGGCTGACCCCGCGCGGGCGGGGGCTGCTGCCCGTCCTGGTGGCCCTCCAGGACTGGGGAGACACCTGGGTCCTGGGAGAGGGAGAGATGACCGCGACGACCGACGAAGCCTCACGCGAGGCGGAACGGGTGCACGCACTGCGCGGCACCCGGGTGCCGCCACTGCTGCTGCCGGACCGTTTCGGCGGCCTGAGCGACCCGGTGGCGGACACCCCGTTCACGGTCCTGTACTGCTTCCCGAGCGCCTACGCGCGCGCCGAGTCCTACCCGCCCGGCTGGGCCGGGATCCCGGGCGCCAGGGGCTGCACCTTCGAGTCGTGCACCTACCGCGACCAGCTCGCGGAGTTCACCGAGGCCGGCGCCACCGTGCACGGGGTGTCGACCCAGCGCCCCGACGAGCAGCGGCAGTTCGCGGACCAGGAGCGGCTGCGGTTCCCCCTCCTGTCGGACGCGGACCTGGCCCTGACGGCCGCGCTGCGCCTGCCGACGTTCCGCGCGGCGGGCACGAGCCGGATCAAGCGGCTGACGCTGGTCGTCGACCGCGACCGCACGATCCACGAGGTGATCTACCCGATCCAGGACATCGAGGCGAGCGTACGGACGGCGCTGACGGCGGTCCGCACCGCTTCCACGGACGCCGCCGCTTCCACGGACGCCGCCACCTGACCCGCCTCGATCCGCCTCGACCGTCTCGATCCGCCTGGATCCGCCTGGATCCGCTCAGCCCCGCCGCATGATCCGCCGCAGGACCTCGCGGGCGTACGCCTCGTCGTACGGGGCGTCCGTCAGCAGGACCTGTAGGCCGATCCCGTCCATGGCCGCCACCAGCGCCCGCGCGGTCACCGGGTCGGTCCGCGGGGTCAGCGCATCCGCCATCGCCGCGCACCACTGCGCCGCCACCGGCCGTAGCGCCGGGCGGCGCAGCGCCGCGAGGTAGAGCTCGTACTCCAGCTCGACCTGACCCCGGTCCGCCGCCAGGGACTCCCCGAGCAGCCGGGCCAGGACCTCCGCGAGGTCCGCGTCCGGGTCGACCTGCGCGGTGGCGCGGGCCACCGTCTGCGCGAAGCCCTCGTTGGCCTGACGCAGCGCGGCGACCAGCAGGTCGTCCAGCGTCTTGAAGTGGTACGTCGTCGACCCGAGCGGTACGTCGGCGGCGGCGGCCGCGCTGCGGTGGGTCAGTCCGGCGATGCCCCGCTCGCCCACCACGCGGAGCGCGGCGTCGATGATCCGCTGTCGTCGGTCCGGGTCGTAGCGCCGCCCGCCGGAGGGCATCAGTGGGCCCCGCCGAGATTCAGCAGGACCACGCCGCCGATCACCAGGGCGATCCCGGCGATCTTGGCGGCGGTGGCCGCCTCCCCCAGGAACACCATGCCGATCGCGGCGATCGCGGCGGTGCCGACTCCCGCCCATATCGCGTACGCCGTGCCGACCGACATCGACTTCAGCGTCTGCGCGAGCAGGGTGAAGGCGATGGCGTAGCCCAGCAGGGTGCCCAGCGACGGCCACAGCTTGGTGAAACCGTCGCTGTACTTCATGGCGGTGGTTCCGGCGACCTCGGCGGCGATGGCCGCGGCAAGCATGACGTAGGGCATGCGTACAACTGTACACATGGATGCGTACGTGCGTACACATCCAGGGATATCGACTGCCATGCTCCTGACATGCTGATATACGGTGTGCCTTCGCCGGGGGAACGAGAAGACGGAGCACACGCATGACGCAGAACACAGGGTGGGGATCCACGGGGGCGCCCGGGCCGGGAGGCCCGGGCGGCGCGCCGCAATGGGGAGGGTGGGCCCCGCCGCCACCGCCCCAGCCCGGGACGGTGCCCCTGAAGCCCTTGGGCCTCGGGGAGATCGTGAGCTCCTCCTTCGCCACGCTCGGCCGCTACTGGAAGCAGCTCGCGGGCGTGATGCTGGCCGTACTGGGCCTGTGCCTGCTGACCATGAGCCTGCTGGCGGGCATCACCGTCGCCGCGGTGTACGACCACCTCGAACCGGTCTTCGACGCGCCCTACGGGCAGGAGCCGGCGGCCGAGCACCTCACCCCCGTCATCGTCGCGGCCGTCACGCTGTTCGTGCTGCTGTTCGCCGTGGGGCTGCTGAGCATGGCCGTGCTCACCGCTCTGTGCCCGGCGATCCTGCAGGAGGCGGTCGTCGGCCGGCCCACCACCTTCCGCGCGATGTGGCGCGCGGCCCTGCGGCGGACTCCCTCCGTCCTGGGCGCGCTGCTGCTCACGGGACTGATCGCGGGAGCACCCGTGCTCGCCGCCTTGGCGGTGTGGATTCCGGTGCTGGTCGTCTCCGTCTCCGCCGAGGAGCCGTCCCCCGGAGCGGTGCTCCTGCTGCCGCTGCTCCTGCTGCCCGCCATCCCGGTGTCCATCTGGCTCGGCACCCGGCTCAGCCTGGCCCCCGCCGTGGCGGTCATGGAGAAGGCCGGCTCCGTCGCCGCACTGCGTCGCTCGGCCGCGCTGGTCAAGGGCGCCTGGTGGCGAATCTTCGGCATCACCCTGATCGGCAGCATGATCGCGATGAGCGTCGCCTACCTGATCCAGATGCCCTTCCAGCTCGTCGGCACGTTCGGGATGATCCCGGTCATGGCCGAGGGGAGCGAAGGAGGCGATCCGTCGACGGGAATGATCGTCGCCCTGGTGATCGGCTTCGCGTGCATCATGATCGGCTCCGGCGTGAGCCAGATGTTCCACATCGGGTACACGCAGCTGTTCAGCGGTCTGCTGTACGTGGACCAGCGGATCCGGCGCGAGAACCTCGCCCAGGCCCTCCTCGCCGAACTCGCCGCACAGGCCCCCGGCGCCGCCCCTGCCCCTGCTCCCGGCCCCGTACCCACGGACGCAGCCGCGGCCGCGAACGCGAAGGCACCCACGCTGACGCCCACCCTCACGGACGCGGACGCGCCCACCGTCGCGCACCCGGACCGGCCGCAGCCGCGAACCGACCCGGAGCCTGAGACGCTGCCGAACACGTTGCCGAACGAACCGGCGGACAAGCCCACGGACAAGCCCGCGGACAAGCCGACGGACCGACCGACGGACGACTGAGCGGCCCGACGGGCCGCCCGGCGGACACGAGAAGGGCCCCCGGCATGGTGCCGGGGGCCCTTCCTCGTGCGGAACCGATCGGACTCAGACGTTGAAGCCGAGTGCGCGGAGCTGCTCGCGACCGTCGTCCGTGATCTTGTCCGGACCCCACGGCGGCATCCAGACCCAATTGATCCGAAGTTCGTTGACGATGCCGTCCGTCGCCGACTTCGCCTGGTCCTCGATGACGTCCGTCAGCGGGCAGGCCGCCGACGTCAGCGTCATGTCGAGGGTGGCGATGTTCGCGTCGTCGATGTGGATGCCGTAGATCAGGCCCAGGTTGACGACGTCGATGCCCAGCTCGGGGTCGACCACGTCGTAGAGGGCCTCGCGGACCTCCTCCTCGGTGGCCGGCTTGGTCGACGCCTCGGGCGTCGCGTTCTCGGTCATGCCGTCTTCCTCTCCGCGTCGCCCAGAGCCTGGGCCGTCGCGTCCTTCCACGCCATCCAGCTCAGCAGAGCACACTTCACACGAGCCGGGTACTTGGAGACGCCGACGAACGCGACCGCGTCCTCCAGCACCTCCTCCATGGCCTCGTCGGGCTCGATCTTGCCCTTGGACTGCATCATCTCCAGGAAGACACCCTGGATCTTCTGCGCCTCGGCCAGTTCCTTGCCCACGAGCAGCTCGTTCAGTACGGACGCGCTGGCCTGGCTGATGGAGCAGCCCTGGCCCTCGTAGGAGACGTCGGTCAACGTCTCGCCGTCGTACTTCACGCGCAGCGTGATCTCGTCACCGCACGTCGGGTTGACGTGGTGCACCTCGGCGTCGCCGTCGCGCAGGCCACGCCCGTGCGGGTGCTTGTAGTGGTCCAGGATCAGTTCCTGGTACATCGAATCCAGCTTCACTGCGTCCTCGTCGCCTCGTCCGTCAGCCGAAGAAGTTCCGTACGTGCTCCAGCCCGTCGATCAGCGCGTCGACATCGGCCGGAGAGGAGTACAGGTAGAAAGACGCTCGCGTCGTCGCAGGAATTCCGTAGCGCAGGCAGACGGGTCGCGCGCAGTGGTGTCCCACGCGGACCGCGATGCCCTGCTCGTCCAGTACCTGACCGACGTCGTGCGGGTGGATGTCACCCAGGACGAAGGAGATCGCGGCGCCGCGGTCCTCGGCCGTGGTGGGGCCGATGATCCGCAGGTCGGGCACCTCCGCGAGGCGCTTGATCGCGTACTCGGTGATCGCGTGCTCGTGCGCGGCGATCTTGTCCATGCCGATCGCGGTCAGGTAGTCCACGGCCGCGCCGAGGCCGACGGCCTGGGCGATCGGGGGCGTACCCGCCTCGAACTTGTGGGGTGCCGGGGCGTAGGTCGAGGCGTGCATCGACACGGTCTCGATCATCTCGCCGCCACCGAGGAACGGAGGCAGGTCCTCCAGGAGCTCCTGGCGGCCCCACAGGACGCCGATGCCGGTCGGGCCGCACATCTTGTGGCCGGTGAAGGCCACGAAGTCGGCGCCGAGCGCCTGCACGTCCAGCGGCATGTGCGGGGCGGCCTGGGAGGCGTCGATCAGCACGAGGGCGCCGACGTCCTGGGCGCGCCGCACGATCGCCTCGACCGGGTTGACCGTGCCCATGATGTTGGAGACCAGCGTGAAGGAGACGATCTTCGTCTTCTCCGTGATGACCTCTTCGATGTTGGACAGGTCGAGCCGGCCGTCGTCGGTGAGGCCGAACCACTTCAGCTTCGCGCCGGTGCGCTGCGAGAGCAGCTGCCACGGCACGATGTTGGAGTGGTGCTCCATCTCCGTGATGGCGATCTCGGTCTCGCGGTCGACCCGGTAGGGCTCGTCGGCCCAGCCGAGCATGTTCGCGACCAGGTTGAGCGACTCCGAGGCGTTCTTGGTGAAGATCACCTCGTCGCGGCTCGGTGCGTTGATGAAGGCGGCGACCTTGTCTCGAGCGCCCTCGTACAGCGCCGTGGCCTCCTCGGCGAGCACGTGCACGCCACGGTGGACGTTGGCGTTGTGCTGCTCGTAGTACTCGTTCAGCGCGTCGAGCACCTGGCGCGGCTTCTGCGAGGTCGCAGCGTTGTCCAGGTAAACGATCTTCTTCCCGTCGTGGACCACACGATCCAGCAGGGGGAAGTCCTTGCGGATCGCCTCGATGTCGAGGAGGCCAGGCAGCTGTGTCACGCGGTCGCGCCACCCTTCACGTACTTGTCGTAACCCTCGGCCTCCAGCTGGTCGGCGAGCTCGGCGCCACCGGACTCGGCGATACGGCCGTTCGCGAACACGTGCACGAAGTCGGGCTTGATGTAGCGCAGGATGCGCGTGTAGTGGGTGATCAGCAGGGTGCCGACCTCACCGGTCTCGCGGACGCGGTTGACGCCCTCGGAGACGATGCGCAGGGCGTCGACGTCGAGGCCGGAGTCGGTCTCGTCGAGGATCGCGATCTTCGGCTTCAGGAGCTCCAGCTGCAGGATCTCGTGGCGCTTCTTCTCACCGCCGGAGAAGCCCTCGTTGACGTTGCGCTCGGCGAAGGACGGGTCCATCTGGAGCTGCTCCATCGCGGACTTGACCTCCTTCACCCAGGTACGCAGCTTCGGCGCCTCGCCGCGGATCGCGGTGGCCGAGGTGCGCAGGAAGTTGGAGACCGAGACACCGGGGACCTCGACCGGGTACTGCATCGCGAGGAAGACGCCGGCGCGGGCGCGCTCGTCGACGGACATCTCCAGGACGTCCTCGCCGTCGAGGGTCACGGTGCCACCGGTGATGGTGTACTTCGGGTGACCGGCGAGCGAGTAGGCCAGGGTGGACTTGCCGGAGCCGTTCGGACCCATGATGGCGTGCGTCTCACCCTGCTTGACGGTGAGGTCGACGCCCTTGAGGATCTCGCGGGCGCCGTTCTCGGCCTCGACGGAGACGTGCAGGTCGTGGATTTCAAGCGTTGCCATGGATACCTCAGGACTCCTGGGTGAGGGAGACGAGCACGTCGTCCCCTTCGATCTTTACGGGGTATACGGGTACGGGGCGCGTCGCGGGCAGACCCGAAGGCTTGCCGGTGCGCAGGTCGAAGGCCGACCCGTGCAGCCAGCACTCGATCATGCAGTCTTCGACCTCGCCCTCCGAGAGCGAGACGTTCGCGTGCGAGCAGATGTCGTTGATCGCGAACACCTCCCCCTCGGTGGAGACGATGGACACCGGCGTGCCGTCGAGTTCCACCCGCTTCGGGGTGTCCTCCTCCAGCTCGCTGAGCGCGCAGGCCTTGACGTAATTCATCAGACGGAACCCTGGAGCTCGGTCTCGATCTTGGCGAGCAGACGCTCCTCGATGTCGTCGACACCGATCTGCTGGACGAGCTCCGCGAAGAAGCCGCGGACGACCAGGCGGCGGGCCTCGTCGGCCGGGATGCCACGGGCCTGCAGGTAGAAGAGCTGCTCGTCGTCGAAGCGGCCGGTCGCGGAGGCGTGGCCGGCGCCGACGATCTCGCCGGTCTCGATCTCCAGGTTCGGCACGGAGTCGACCCGCGCGCCGTCCGTGAGGACGAGGTTGCGGTTCATCTCGTAGGTGTCGGTGCCCTCGGCGGTCTTCTCGATGAGCACGTCACCGATCCAGACCGCGTGGGCGTCCTGGCCCTGGAGCGCGCCCTTGTAGACCACGTTCGACTTGCAGTGCGGGGCGTCGTGCGTGACCAGGAGACGGTGCTCCTGGTGCTGGCCGGCGTCCGTGAAGTACAGGCCGAAGAGCTCCGCCTCGCCACCGGGGCCGGCGTAGCTGATCCGCGGGTGGAGGCGGACGACGTCGCCACCGAAGGTGACCACGATCGACTTGAAGGTCGCGTCACGGCCGACCAGCGTGTTGTGCTGGGAGCAGTGGACGGCGGTGTCGTCCCAGTCCTGCACGGACACGACGGTGAGCTTGGCGCCGTCGCCGACCAGGAAGTCGACGTTGGCGGCGCGCACGCCGTCACCGGTGTGGTCGATGACGATGACGGCCTCGGCGAAGGCCTGCACGTCGAAGACGGTGTGGCCGAAGGTGGTGCCGCCCTCGCCGTGCAGCGTCACGCGCACCGGCTCGGTCAGGACCGTCTCCTTGGGCACGGTGACGACCGTGGCCTTGGCGAAGGACGCGAACGCCTGGGCGGCGACCCGGTCCACCGGGGTACCGGCCTTGCCGATGCGCGCGTCGCCGCGCTCCACCGACTCGACCGTGACGCCCTCGGGCGCGTCGATCTGGGCCTTCATGGTGCCGTCGGCGACCGCGGTGCCGTCGTGCAGGCCCTTGAGGCGGGCGAGCGGCGTGAAGCGCCACTCCTCCTCGCGGCCGTTCGGAACCGGGAAGTCCGCCACGTCGAAGGACGGGGGCGCACTCATCCGGGTGGCGACGGTGGACTCGGCGGCCACCGCGATCGCGCCGGCGGTGGTCGAACCCGCCGGAATGTTCTGAGCCTCAGCCATGGCTGTCGTCTTGCTCACTCTCTTTGAAGAACACTGCCTACGTAGAAGGATGTGCGGCGGGGAATGCCGCGCGGTCGGCGGTCAGCCGACCGATCCCTCCATCTGCAGCTCGATCAGCCGGTTCAGCTCCAGGGCGTACTCCATGGGCAGCTCACGCGCGATGGGCTCGACGAAGCCGCGCACGATCATGGCCATCGCCTCGAACTCCGTCATACCGCGGCTCATCAGGTAGAAGAGCTGGTCGTCGGAGACCTTGGAGACCGTGGCCTCGTGGCCCATGGAGACGTCGTCCTCGCGGACGTCCACGTAGGGGTACGTGTCCGAGCGGGAGATGGTGTCGACCAGGAGCGCGTCGCACAGCACGTTGGACTTCGAACCGTGGGCGCCCTCGCCGATCTCGACCAGGCCTCGGTACGAGGTGCGGCCGCCGCCTCGGGCCACCGACTTGGAGACGATGTTCGAGGAGGTGTTCGGCGCCATGTGGACCATCTTGGAGCCGGCGTCCTGGTGCTGGCCCTCACCCGCGAAGGCGATGGACAGGGTCTCGCCCTTGGCGTGCTCGCCCATCAGGTAGACGGCCGGGTACTTCATGGTGACCTTGGAACCGATGTTGCCGTCGATCCACTCCATGGTCGCGCCCTCGTACGCCACGGCGCGCTTGGTGACCAGGTTGTAGACGTTGTTCGACCAGTTCTGGATGGTCGTGTAGCGGCAGCGGCCGCCCTTCTTGACGATGATCTCGACCACGGCGCTGTGCAGCGAGTCCGAGGAGTAGATCGGGGCGGTGCAGCCCTCGACGTAGTGGACGTAGGCGTCCTCGTCGACGATGATCAGCGTCCGCTCGAACTGGCCCATGTTCTCCGTGTTGATACGGAAGTAGGCCTGGAGCGGGATGTCGACCTTCACGCCCTTGGGGACGTAGATGAAGGAGCCGCCGGACCACACTGCGGTGTTCAGCGACGCGAACTTGTTGTCGCCGACCGGGATGACCGTGCCGAAGTACTCCTGGAAGAGCTCCGGGTGCTCCTTGAGCGCGGTGTCCGTGTCGAGGAAGATGACGCCCTGCTCCTCCAGGTCCTCACGGATCTGGTGGTAGACGACCTCGGACTCGTACTGGGCCGCGACACCGGCGACGAGGCGCTGCTTCTCCGCCTCCGGGATGCCGAGCTTGTCGTACGTGTTCTTGATGTCCTCGGGCAGGTCCTCCCACGAAGCGGCCTGCTTCTCGGTGGAACGCACGAAGTACTTGATGTTGTCGAAGTCGATGCCCGAGAGGTCGGAACCCCAGTTCGGCATGGGCTTCTTGTCGAACAGCTTCAGGCCCTTGAGGCGGAGCTTCAGCATCCACTCCGGCTCGGACTTCTTCGCCGAGATGTCGCGGACGACAGCCTCGGAGAGACCCCGCTTGGCAGCGGCGCCGGCCGCGTCGGAGTCGGCCCAGCCGTATTCGTAGGTGCCCAGGCCATCGAGCTCAGGGTGAGCGATCTCCGTGGTCATGCGGGGTTCCTCCCGGCCGTACTTGCAGATACTGATGTGTCGGTCTGTGTGGTGCTCGCGCTACGCGGAATGAACGTCGTGCACACCCCGTCGCCGTGCGCGATCGTGGCGAGGCGCTGCACATGGGTCCCGAGCAGGCGGGAGAAGACCTCGGTCTCCGCCTCGCACAGCTGCGGGAACTGCTCGGCGACGTGCGCGACCGGGCAGTGGTGCTGGCAGAGCTGTTCACCGCTGTGCGGACCGGGAGCGCTCTTCGCCGTAGCAGCGTACCCGTCCACGGTCAACGCCCTGGCAAGGGCCTCCGCGCGCTCCTGCGGGGCGGCGGCCTCGACGGCCTCCTGGTACGCCCGCGCCTGCGCCTCCATCCGCGACCTGGCGAAGGCGGCGACGGCCACCTCGCCCTGCTCGCCGCCGCCGACCGACTGCGCGATCCAGCGCAGGGCGTCCGCGGCGAGCGTGTCGTAGGACTGGTCGAAGGCGTCGCGGCCGCAGTCGGTGAGCGCGAAGACCTTGGCGGGCCGACCCCGGGTGCGCGCACCGTACACACGCTGCTCACGGGGTTCGACCACGTCGTCGGTGACGAGCGTGTCGAGGTGGCGGCGGACGGCGGCCTGGGTGAGGCCGAGACGCTGGGCGAGGTCGGCGACGGTGGACGGACCGTGGTCCAGGATCGAGCGCGCCACGCGGTTGCGGGTTGACCGCTCCCCGGTGCCGAGCTCCCCCTGAGGGGTGTCGATCTGCCGTTCGCCGTATTTCACAACGCCATTGTTGCGTAATTAACCGAGCCGCGACAAGCCGTGATGGACGCCACCCCTGGTGGCCTCCATCACTAAGGGTTACCTTATTTATCGACGGAGAGTTATTCGGACGGGGACATTCCGCTATCTTCCGGAACGCCTTCGAGGAGCCCGTGAACCGCTCCCACCAGCACACCTGTGCTCGCGGCGGTTCCTGGGCGCCAGGAGGACCGAGGTCCGGAAAAGATCACCGAAACATGCCGACGTCTCCAGGACCGGAAGACTGAAAAAGAGCGGTTTTCGTGAAGGGGCGTTCGATTCTCCGCGCACGAACCGGCGACGAAGCGGCGAAGAAGCGGCCACGAACCGAGGACGAAGGGGCCATGACCCCGGCACCTACGACCCCTCCCCGGGCTCCGTAGACTCACCCCTCATGAGCAACGACCCCGCCGTGGAGATCCGCGGACTGGTGAAGCGGTACGGCACCAAGACCGCGGTGGACGGCCTGGACCTCACCGTCCGGAGCGGCTCCGTCACCGCGGTCCTCGGTCCCAACGGCGCGGGCAAGACGACCACGGTGGAGACCTGCGAGGGCTACCTGCGCCCCGACGCCGGCACCGTCCGCGTCCTCGGCCTCGACCCGGTCGCCCAGGCCGAGGCCCTGCGCCCGCGAATCGGCGTGATGCTGCAGTCCGGAGGCGTCTACTCCGGAGCCCGCGCCGTCGAGATGCTCCGCCACATGGCCAAGCTCTACGCCGCCCCGCTCGACGTCGCCCCCCTGGTGGAACGCCTCGGACTCGGCGGCTGCGGCCGCACCCCCTACCGCCGGCTCTCCGGCGGCCAGCAGCAGCGCCTGGCCCTGGCCATGGCCGTGGTCGGCCGCCCCGAGCTGGTCTTCCTCGACGAGCCCACCGCCGGCCTGGACCCGCAGGCCCGCCGCGCGACCTGGGACCTCGTACGGGAACTGCGCACCGACGGGGTCACCGTCGTCCTCACCACCCACCACATGGACGAGGCCGAGCAGCTCGCCGACGAGGTCGCCATCGTGGACGCGGGCAAGGTCGTCGTCCACGGCAGCCCCGAGCAGCTGTGCCGCGGCGGCGCCGAGAACACCCTGCGCTTCACCGGCCGGCCCTCCCTCGACCTCGCCTCACTGCTGAAGGCGCTGCCCGACGGCACCGAGGCCGCCGAGCTCACTCCGGGCGTCTACCGGGTCACCGGCGACGTCCACCCGCAGCTGCTGGCCACCGTCGCCTCCTGGTGCGCGCAGCACGGCGTGATGCCGAGCAGCCTCACCGTGGAGCGGCACACCCTCGAAGACGTGTTCCTGGAACTGACCGGTAAGGAGCTGCGCGCATGAGCGCCGGTACGTTCACCCCCCGCCCGGGGGCCGCGCCCGTGTCCCGCATGATCCTCGCGCAGACGGCGCTGGAGACCCGGATGCTGCTGCGCAACGGGGAGCAGCTGCTGCTCACCGTGATCATCCCGGCGCTGCTGCTGACCCTGTTCTCCGTGGTCGACATCGTCGATGTGCCCACTCAGGAGGGGGGCAGCGGGAAGTCCGTGGACTTCCTCGCGCCGGGGATCCTGGCGCTCGCCGTGATGTCCACCGCCTTCACCGGCCAGGCCATCGCCACCGGCTTCGACCGCCGCTACGGGGTCCTCAAGCGGCTGGGGGCCTCCCCGCTGCCGCGCCGGGCCCTGATGGCCGCCAAGACCTTGTCGGTGCTGTTCACCGAGGTGCTGCAGATCGCCCTGCTGACGGTGATCGCCCTCGCGCTGGGCTGGTCCCCGCAGGGCGACCCGCTGTCGGTGGCGGCGCTGATCCTGCTGGGCACCGCCGCCTTCTCCGGCCTCGGGCTGCTGATGGCGGGCACCCTGAAGGCCGAGATGACCCTGGCCGCGGCCAACCTGGTCTTCCTGCTGCTGCTGGTCGGCGGCGGGGTGATCGTGCCGCTGGAGAAGTTCCCGGACGCCGTGCGGTCGGTCCTGGAGCTGCTGCCCATCTCGGCCCTGTCCGACGGACTGCGCGAGGTGCTCCAGCACGGGGCCTCGCTCCCGTGGGGCGACGCGGCCGTCCTGGCGGGCTGGGCCGTACTCGGTCTGGGCGCCGCCGCGCGGCTCTTCCGCTGGGAATGAAATCCCTCCCCTCCTGGCGACGATGCCGCGAGGATGGGCCCCTCACACATGAAGCCGGGGGGCGGACATGGTGCAGCGGGACGCCGTTCTACGGCTGGACGATCGATGGGCGCGGGTGCGGGCGGGGGCGGAGCACGCGGAGCCCGCGGAGCGCGCGCGGCTCCTCGACGAGCTGATCGGCGCCCTGCGCCCCTTCACGGACGACCCGCGGTGCACCGCGCTGCTCGGGCTGCGCCTCGCCGACCGGGCCGCCGTGCGGTTCGCCGCGGGGGACCGGGCCGGCGCCCTCGCCACGATCGAGGAGGGGTTACGCAGCTCCGAGCGGGCGGCCGGGCACTCCCCCGAGTTCGCCCGCTGGTACGCCCGGGGGCTGATCAACCACGGGGTCTGGCTGTCCTGGCCGCTCAGCGACGGGGCCCGGCTGCCGAAGCACCCGCTGGGCCCGGCCGTGGGCGAGGGTCCGAGCGCCATGGAGCGGGCGGCCGGTGAGCGCGCCCGCGATCTGACCCGTACCGCCGTGGAGGTGTGGGCGGGACTGGACCAGCGGGATCCGGTGAACCGGCGGGGCCTGGCCCAGGCCAAGGTGTTCCTCGGGGACCGCCTCGCCGAGCTGGGGTTCGCCGAGGAGGCCGTGGCCTGGGCCGTGGCCGCCGAGTCCGACTTCCGGCAGCTGCTGCTCGCGGACCCGGCCGCGGAGGAGTCCGGGGAGGCGGAGGAGGCCCTCGACCACCTCGGCCGCCAGCTGGAACTGCGGCTGCGCTTCCTGACCTTCGGCTCGCTGGTCAGCCTGCGCACGCAGGGGCTGCTGCCCGAACGGCTGCTGCCCCGGGCCGTGGTGGCCGCCCGTATCCAGGGGGTGGCGGAGCCGGGGATCGCGGCCGGGCTGGGTCTCGACGCCGAACAGGTCCGCACGATGCTGGAGGTCACCCCCTGGCTCGCGGTGTGGCGCTTCGAGGTGCGCGGACCTGACGGACTGTGGAACGCATTGGAACATCCCTGGCACAGCACCACAGAAGTAAGGAATCGGACGGCCAAGGATGTGGCGGACGACCTGTTGCGAGGGTTCACCGGCTCGCCGGAGTACCCGGGCGACGGCGCCCATTGGCGCGTCCTGCTGTGGTGGCACGAGGAAGGGGACCCCGCGGGAGCGCGATTCCGGCTGGTCGTGGGGCCGGACGCGCCCCTGACCACCCCCTCGTGAAACTTTGCACAAGTGGTCGCCTACGATATGGGGCGTGTTGAACCCCCTCGCCCACATCGCCAGCCGTTGGACCCCGTCACCCCGGACCGTCCAGCGGGCCGCACTCGCCGCGCTCGTCATGAGCGTGGTCATCGTCGTCACCGGCGGCGCGGTACGGCTGACCGGATCCGGCCTCGGCTGCGACACCTGGCCCAAGTGCACCGACGACAGCCTGATCGTGACGCAGGAGCAGGGCTTCCACGGCGCCATCGAATTCGGCAACCGCATGCTGACCTACGTGCTCAGCGCGGCCGTCGGCTGGGGAATCATCGCCTCCCGCTCGGCCAAGCCCTGGCGGCACTCCCTGACGAAGCTCGGCTGGGTCCAGTTCGCGATCGTGATGGCCAACGCCGTGCTCGGCGGGATCACCGTCCTCACGGGGCTCAACCCGTACAGCGTGGCCGGGCACTTCCTCCTCGCCACCGCCCTGATCACCGTGACGACGGTCACCTGGCAGCGCACCCGCGAGGGTGACGGCGCCCCCAAGCCGCGCGTGCCCGGCCCGGTGCGCAAGCTGTCGTGGGCGCTGCTGGCGACCACTCTCGTCCTGATCGCGGCGGGCACCGTCGTGACCGGTTCCGGTCCGCACGCCGGTGACAGCAGCGAGATCAAGCGGATGCCCTTCGACTGGGACACCACCGCTCACGTGCACGCCGTCGCCGCCTGGGTGGTGTGCGCGCTCGGTATCGCGATGTGGCTGGTCCTGCGCGTCGTGGACGCTCCCGCCGACACCCGGGCCCGCGCCCGTGACCTGCTGATCGTGCTGCTCGCGCAGGGCGCGATCGGCTACGTGCAGTACGCCACCCAGGTCCCCGAGGCCCTGGTGGCCGCCCATATGTTCGGCTCCTGCCTGGTGTGGATCGCCGTGGTCCGGATCGCCCTGAGCCTGCGCGAGCGGCCGTCCGGGCAGGCGGAGATCCCCGCCCAGAGCGACCCGCAGCTCTCCGCCGCCTAGCCGGCGTCCAGGCGGTAGACGCGGCGGGCGTTGCCCGCCGCGACCAGGGCGGCCACCCGTTCCGCGTCCCGCCAGGACCAGGACCCCTCCGCGGCCCAGCCGCCCAGCACCCGGCCCAGCGCCTCGCGGAACACCAGGGCGCCCACCGCGTGCAGTTCGGGCAGCTGCCGACCCCCGCTGGAGAACAGCACCTTTCCGAACGGCGCGATCTCCAGCAGCTCCGCCAGGACCGCCGCGGCCCGCGCCCCCGTCTGCCCGAGGGCCGGGCCCGTATCGGCGTAGACGTGCGGGAAGGCCGCCGCGAGCTGCGCGGTGCGGCGGTGGTGCGGATGTCCGCCGAGCAGGACCAGCCGGGTCCCCGGGCCCGCGGTGGCCCGTACGAACCCGGTCAGCGCCGCCGGGTCGGCCTCGTCCGTGTGCAGCTGGAGCGGCAGCCCCGACGCCACCGCGCTCCACAGCAGGTGGGCCAGGAGGACCGGGTCGCCCACGGCTTCGCCCCTCGCCCGCCCGGCCAGCCACCGCCCCGCCGCCCCGCGCACCGCGCCGGGACCGGGCGGCTCGGGTGCGACGGCGGGGCCGTCCGCGCGGGTGAAGGCCGTGGCACAGCTGAAGGCCACGGCCCCGGTGGCGGCGTGGTGGACGGCCTCGGCGAGATTGGCGAGGAAGGCGCCCACCGTCCCGGAGGTGTCGGCGACCTGTTCGGCGAGTAACTCCAGCCGGACCGACTCGAAGGCCTCGGCGTCCCCGGCGAGCGCCAGTTCCTTGGGCCCGGTGAGGTCCCCGGGCACCCCGGTGTCGACCAGATAGGCCGCGACGCCCGACCCCCTCAGCAGCCGCCGGGTGGTCTCGGCCACGCCCAGCTCGCGCCGGCGCGCCAGATAGCGGGCGGGGGCGGCGTGCGGTTCCAGTCCCAGCAGGGGTGGGCACCAGCGGCGTACCGCGAAGCCGATCTGCGTGTCGAAGAAGGTGGTGCCCGCGGCGGGCGGGCCGGCCGAGCGCATCAGCTGGGCCTCGAAGGTGCCCAGGCCCAGCTCCGTACGGAGTACTCCGTGGCAGTACTGGTCCACCAGGGGCGGCGTTTCGATCATCCGGGCATCCCGTTGCGGACGTGAGGAAGGGGCTTCCACACGTCCTAACGGGTGAGCGGGGTGTGAGGTGTTGCTCGGGCTGTTGACCGAGCCGGCACTCCCGCGTCCCCCGGCCCTTTTCCCGGGGTCAGGCCGCCGGGTTCTCGGGTCCGCCGATCTGGATGCCGGCCATCCGCGTCCACTCGTACGGGCCGGTGCGCACGCGCGCGGCGAACTCCCCGTCGAACTCGTCGTGCAGGGTCAGCCCGGCCTTCTCCGCGGCCAGCTGCGCCACGGTGAAGGTGGGTGCCACCAGGTCGCCCCAGCCGCCGTCCGTGCCCACGAGCACGATCCGGGTGCCGGCCTGGCCGATGTGGGCGAGCTGGCCCTCGGCGCCGCCGTGCTGCTTGGCGAACGCGCCGATCTGCTTGGCCAGCTTGGCGGCCCTACGGTCCTGCTTCTTCTCCGCGGCGCCTGCGGTCTCCGCGGCGGCGGTGTCTGCGGTGTCTCCCATGGAAGCCATGCTACCGGCGAGTAATCACCGGAGGAAGGGATCCACGGCCACCGCCACGAACAGCAGCGACACGTAGGTGATCGACCAGTGGAACAGGCGCATCTCCTTGAGCTTGGCGCCCGTGACACCCGCCTTGGCGCGTGCGTGCAGCGCGTGCGCCTCCCACAGCCACCAGCCACCCGCCGCCAGCGCGACCGCGGTGTAGAACCAGCCCGTGTATTCCAGCGGGGTCAGCAGCAGCGAGACCGCCACCATCACCCAGCTGTAGAGGACGATCTGGCGCGACACGGCCTTGTTGCCCGCGACGACCGGGAGCATCGGCACACCGGCGCGGGCGTAGTCGTCCTTCACCTTCATCGACAGCGGCCAGTAGTGCGGCGGCGTCCAGAAGAAGATGACGAGGAAGAGGATGACCGCGGCCCAGGAGACCGAGTTCGTGACGGCCGACCAGCCGATCAGCACCGGCATGCAGCCGGCGATGCCGCCCCAGACGATGTTCTGCGCGGTGCGCCGCTTCAGCAGCATCGTGTAGACCACGACGTAGAAGAGGAGCGCCCCGAGTGACAGCGCCGCCGACAGCCAGTTGACGAGCAGGCCGAAGAAGAGGGTGGAGACGACCGCGAGCGTGAGGCCGAAGGCCAGGCACTCCCGCGGGCTGACCATGCCGGTCACCAACGGGCGCTGCGAGGTCCGGTCCATCAACGCGTCGATGTCGCGGTCGATGTACATGTTCAGCGCGTTGGCGCCGCCGGCCGACAAGTAGCCGCCGAAGCAGGTCACGAGGACCAGCCACATCGACGGCACACCCTGCTCGGCCAGGAACATCACCGGCACTGTGGTGATCAGCAGAAGTTCGATGATCCGCGGCTTGGTCAATGCCACGAAAGCCATGACGCGGGTCCCGAGCGGCCGCTGACCGGGGCTCGTCCCGAGCACCCCCGCTGGACGGGATTCGACGGCCGTCACGCACACCCCTGAGAGAGAATCCAGCAAGCTCCGACTCGGGCCGTTCACAACATGAAGGCCCGGTTAAGGCTTGCGCGTACCACGCCACTGTAGACGTTGCGCTTACGTCGCCCCGCGCCGGGGTCGCTTCGTGTTGGGCCGATCGGACCGTGCATATATACGGGGCACAGGCCGCGCCGGACACCCGTGGGCGAGTGAACAAGGGTCGGCGGCGCGGTGACGGACTGCCTGCACTCGAATAGCTGCACGCCGTTGCGGGGGTAGGCTCGGAATCGCGCCGGTGCACCGTTCGTCACCGGGATTCATACATGTGGAGAGGAGCCCTGACCCACGGTGAGCACCAAGCCGACCACCACAGAGCTCGAGTGGACCGAACTGGACCAGCGGGCCGTCGACACCGCCCGCATCCTGGCCGCCGACGCGGTCCAGAAGGTCGGAAACGGCCACCCCGGTACGGCGATGAGCCTGGCCCCCGCCGCGTACACCCTCTTCCAGAAGGTGATGCGGCATGACCCGGCGGACCCCGAGTGGGTGGGCCGCGACCGCTTCGTGCTCTCCGCGGGGCACTCGTCCCTGACGCTCTACACCCAGCTCTACCTCGGTGGGTTCGGGCTGGAGCTGGCGGACCTCGAGGCGTTCCGCACCTGGGGATCCAAGACCCCCGGCCACCCGGAGTACGGCCACACCAAGGGCGTCGAGACCACCACCGGCCCGCTCGGCCAGGGCATCGCCAACGCGGTGGGCATGGCCATGGCCTCGCGCTACGAGCGCGGCCTGTTCGACCCGGAGGCCGCCCCCGGCACCTCCCCGTTCGATCACATGATCTACGCGATCGCGGGCGACGGCTGCCTCCAGGAGGGCATCTCCCACGAGGCGTCCGCGCTGGCCGGCCACCAGAAGCTCGGCAACCTCGTCCTGCTGTGGGACGACAACCACATCTCCATCGAGGGTGACACGGAGACGGCCGTCTCCGAGGACACCCTGAAGCGCTACGAGGCGTACGGCTGGCACGTCCAGCGCGTCGCGCAGCAGGAGAACGGCGACCTCGACCCGAAGGCGCTCTTCGCCGCCCTCCAGGCCGCCAAGGCCGAGACCGGCCGCCCGTCCTTCATCGCGGCCCGCTCGATCATCGCCTGGCCCGCGCCGCACGCCCAGAACACCGAGGCCGCCCACGGCTCGGCGCTCGGCGACGACGAGGTCGCGGCCACCAAGCGCGTGCTCGGCTTCGACCCGGAGAAGACCTTCGAGGTCTCCGACGAGGTCATCGCCCACACCCGCAAGGCCCTCGACCGCGGCCGCGAGGCCAAGGCCGAGTGGGAGAAGGAGTTCTCCGCCTGGCGCACCGCCAACGCGGAGCGCGCCGCCGAGTTCGACCGCATCAACGCCAACGAGCTGCCCGCGGGCTGGGAGGACAAGCTCCCCGTCTTCGAGGCCGGCAAGGGTGTCGCCACCCGCGCCGCCTCCGGCAAGGTCCTGGGCGCGCTCGGCGCGGTCATCCCGGAGCTGTGGGGCGGCTCGGCCGACCTGGCCGGCTCGAACAACACCACCATCGACAAGGACTCCTCGTTCCTGCCGGTGGGCAACCCGCTGCCGGAGGCCGACCCGTACGGCCGCACCATCCACTTCGGCATCCGCGAGCACGCCATGGCCGCGTCCATGAACGGCATCGCCCTGCACGGCCACACCCGCATCTACGGCGGCACCTTCCTGGTGTTCTCCGACTACATGCGCAACGCCGTCCGCCTCTCCGCGCTGATGCACCTGCCGGTGACGTACGTGTGGACGCACGACTCCATCGGTCTGGGCGAGGACGGCCCGACCCACCAGCCGGTCGAGCACCTCGCCTCGCTGCGCGCCATCCCGGGCCTGAACGTCGTCCGCCCGGCCGACGCCAACGAGACCGCCATCGCCTGGCGCGAGATCCTGCGCCGCCACACCAAGGTCTTCGGCAAGGGTGCCCCGCACGGCCTCGCGCTGACCCGCCAGGGTGTGCCGACCTACGAGCGCAACGAGGCGGCCGCCAAGGGCGGCTACGTCCTGTTCGAGGCCGAGGGCGGCCCGGCGCAGGTCCTCCTCATCGGTACCGGCTCCGAGGTGCACCTCGCCGTCGAGGCCCGTGAGCAGCTCCAGGCCCAGGGCGTTCCCACCCGGGTCGTCTCGATGCCGTCCGTCGAGTGGTTCGAGGAGCAGGACCAGGAGTACAAGGACAGCGTCCTGCCGCCGTCGGTGAAGGCCCGTGTCGCGGTCGAGGCGGGCATCGGTCTGACCTGGCACCGCTACGTCGGCGACGCCGGCCGGATCGTCTCGCTGGAGCACTTCGGTGCCTCGGCCGACGCGAAGGTGCTCTTCCGCGAGTTCGGTTTCACCCCCGAGAACGTGGTGGCCGCCGCCAACGAATCCCTCGCCGCCGCGCGCTGACGCCGGTCCGGAACCAAGTAGGAGATGTAATCCCATGACAGACGCACTCAAGCGCCTCTCCGACGAAGGCGTCGCGATCTGGCTGGACGACCTGTCCCGCAAGCGCATCACGTCCGGCAACCTGGCCGAGCTCATCGACCAGTCGCACGTGGTCGGTGTCACCACCAACCCGGCGATCTTCCAGAAGGCCATCAGCGGCGGCGAGGGCTACGAGCAGCAGCTCACCGACCTCGCGACCCGCAAGGTCACCGTGGAAGAGGCCCTGCGCATGATCACGACGGCGGACGTCAGGGACGCCGCCGACATCCTGCGCCCGGTCTACGACCGCACCGACGGCCAGGACGGCCGCGTGTCGATCGAGGTCGACCCGCGCCTGGCGCACAACACCCCGGCGACCATCGCCGAGGCCAAGCAGCTCGCCTGGCTGGTGGACCGCCCGAACACGCTCATCAAGATCCCGGCGACCAAGGCCGGCCTGCCGGCGATCACCGAGGTCATCGGCAAGGGGATCAGCGTCAACGTCACGCTGATCTTCTCGCTGGAGCGCTACCGCGAGGTCATGGACGCGTACCTGTCGGGTCTGGAGAAGGCCAAGGCCGCCGGCCTGGACCTCTCGCTGATCCACTCGGTCGCCTCCTTCTTCGTGTCCCGTGTGGACTCGGAGATCGACAAGCGCCTCGACGCGGTCGGCACCGACGAGGCGAAGGCCCTCAAGGGCAAGGCGGCGCTCGCCAACGCCCGTCTGGCCTACGAGGCCTACGAGGAGGTCTTCTCCTCGGAGCGCTGGAACGCCCTGGAGCGGGTCGGCGCCAACAAGCAGCGTGCGCTGTGGGCCTCGACCGGCGTCAAGGACCCGGCGTACAAGGACACCCTGTACGTGGACGACCTGGTCGCCCCGAACACGGTGAACACCATGCCGGAGGCCACCCTGGAGGCCACCGCCGACCACGGGCAGATCACGGGCGACACCGTGCGCGGCACCTACGAGCAGGCGCGCGCCGAGCTCGACGCGGTCGCGAAGCTGGGCATCTCGTACGACGATGTGGTGCAGCTGCTCGAGGACGAGGGCGTCGAGAAGTTCGAGGCGTCCTGGAACGACCTGCTGAAGTCGACCGAGGCGGAGCTTGAGCGCCTCGCCCCCACGGAGGCCTGAACACCTTGTCTGTAAACGGAGCGAACCCGCTTCGTGACGCACAGGACCGGCGGCTCCCGCGTATCGCGGGGCCGTCCGGCCTGGTCATTTTCGGCGTTACGGGTGACCTGTCGCGCAAGAAGCTGATGCCTGCCGTCTACGACCTTGCCAACAGAGGCCTGCTCCCGCCGGGCTTCTCGCTGATCGGGTTCGCCCGTCGCGAGTGGCAGGACGAGGACTTCGCGCAGGTGGTCCACGACGCCGTCAAGGAGCACTCCCGGACGCCCTTCCGCGAGGAAGTGTGGCAGCAGCTCGTGCAGGGCTGCCGTTTCGTCTCGGGCGACTTCGACGACGACGCCGCCTTCGAGACGCTGAAGGCGACCATAGAGGAGCTGGACAAGGCACAGGGCACGGGCGGCAACTTCGCCTTCTACCTGTCCGTCCCGCCGAAGTTCTTCCCCAAGGTGGTCCAGCAGCTCAAGGACCACGGGCTGGCGCAGAAGGAGGGCTCCTGGCGGCGTGCCGTCATCGAGAAGCCCTTCGGGCACGACCTGAAGAGCGCCGAGGAACTCAACAAGGTCGTCCACGAGGTCTTCCCGCGTGACGAGGTCTTCCGGATCGACCACTACCTCGGCAAGGAGACCGTCCAGAACATCCTGGCGCTCCGCTTCGCCAACACGATGTTCGAGCCGATCTGGAACCGGTCGTACGTCGACCACGTGCAGATCACCATGGCCGAGGACATCGGCATCGGCGGCCGGGCCGGGTACTACGACGGCATCGGCGCCGCCCGTGACGTCATCCAGAACCACCTGCTGCAGCTGCTCGCGCTGACCGCGATGGAGGAGCCCGGCTCCTTCCACCCCAAGGCGCTGGTGGCGGAGAAGCTCAAGGTGCTGACCGCCGTGGAGCTGCCGGAGGACCTGGGCAAGCACACCGTGCGCGGCCAGTACTCGGCGGCCTGGCAGGGCGGCGAGAAGGTCGTCGGGTACCTCGAAGAGGACGGCATCGACCCCAAGTCGAAGACCGACACCTACGCGGCCATCCGCCTGGAGATCAACAACCGCCGCTGGGCGGGCGTCCCGTTCTACCTGCGGACGGGCAAGCGCCTGGGCCGCCGGGTGACCGAGATCGCGGTCGTCTTCAAGCGGGCCCCGTACCTGCCCTTCGAGTCGGGCGCGACCGAGGAGCTGGGGCAGAACGCCCTGGTCATCCGGGTCCAGCCGGACGAGGGCGTGACGGTCCGCTTCGGCTCCAAGGTCCCGGGCACCTCGATGGAGGTCCGGGACGTCACGATGGACTTCGCCTACGGCGAGTCCTTCACGGAGTCGAGCCCCGAGGCGTACGAGCGACTCATCCTCGACGTGCTCCTCGGCGACGCGAACCTCTTCCCGCGCCACCAGGAGGTCGAGCTGTCCTGGAACATCCTCGACCCGATCGAGGAGTACTGGGACAAGCACGGCAAGCCCGCGCAGTACCCGTCGGGCACCTGGGGGCCGGTCGAGGCGGACGAGATGCTCGCACGAGACGGACGGAGCTGGCGCCGGCCATGAAGATCGACCTCACGGAGACCAACTCCAGCAAGATCAATGCAGCGATGGTGCAGGCACGCCGGGACATCGGCACGCCGGCCATCGGCATGGTCCTCACGCTGGTGATCGTGACCGACGAGGAGAACGCGTACGACGCGCTCAAGTCGGCGAACGACGCGTCCCACGAACACCCCTCGCGGATCGTCGTCGTCATCAAGCGGGCCAGCCGCTCGCCACGCAGCCGCCGCGACGCCCGGCTCGACGCGGAAGTCCGCGTCGGGGCGGACTCCGGCAGCGGTGAGACGGTTGTGCTCCGCCTTCACGGCGAACTGGTCGACCACGCCCAGTCGGTGGTTCTCCCGCTGCTCCTGCCGGACGCCCCTGTGGTCGTCTGGTGGCCGGACGGGGCACCGGCGGACCTGGCGGGCGATCCGCTGGGTGCGCTGGGGCAGCGCCGGATCACGGACACGTACTCCTGCGAGGACCCGATCAGGGCGCTCGGCGGCCGGGCCGGGGCGTACGCCCCCGGGGACACGGACCTGTCGTGGACCCGGATCACCCCGTGGCGCTCCATGCTGGCCGCGGCTCTGGACCAGCAGGCCCTGTCGGTCGTCTCGGCGACCGTCGAGGGCGAGGACGAGAACCCGAGCTGCGAACTGCTGGCCATGTGGCTGGCGGACCGGCTCCAGGTCCCCGTCAAGCGCACGCTGTCGTCGGGCCCGGGCCTGACGGCCGTACGCCTGTCCACCAAGGACGGCGACATCGTCCTGGACCGGGCGGACGGCGCGCTGGCCACGCTGTGCATGCCGGGGCAGCCCGACCGTGCGGTGGCGCTCAAGCGCCGCGACACGGCCGAGCTCCTGGCGGAGGAGCTGCGCCGGCTGGACCCGGACAACACGTACGAGGCCTCGCTGAAGTTCGGCGTGGCGCGGCTGGAGGCGTCGGCGGCCCCGGCGGAGGCGGACCCCGCCGAAGCTCCCGCGGAGGCGGCCCCGGCCAAGCCGGCCAAGCCTGCCGCCAAGCCGACGAAGAAGGCCCCGGCCAAGTAGGGCCCTTGCGGGTCGGCTGCTGGGGCTCCGCCCCGGACCCCGCGCCTCAAACGCCGGCGAGGCTGATTTTCAGCCCGTCCGGCGTTTGAGGACCGGGGCCGCGCAGCGGCTCCCGCACCCGCACCCCGATCTACCGACAAGGCGGCAGCAACATGGGTATGACGACTCCCCAGGTCGTCGTCCACCGGGACAAGGAACTGATGGCCCAGGCCACCGCGGCCCGGCTCATCACGAAGATCGTGGACGCGCAGACGGCCCGCGGCACCGCGTCCGTGGTCCTCACCGGCGGACGCAACGGCAACGGCCTGCTCGCGGCCCTGGCCACCGCACCGGCTCGGGACGCGATCGACTGGTCCCGGCTGGACCTGTGGTGGGGCGACGAGCGGTACGTCCCCGCCGACGACCCCGAGCGCAACCACACCCAGGCCCGTGAGGCCCTCCTGGACGCGGTCCCGGTGGATCCCGCGCGCGTGCACGTGATGCCCGCCTCGGACGGCCCGTACGGGGCCGACGTGGACGCCGCGGCGGCCTCCTACGCGGCCGAGCTGGCGAAGGCGGCCGGTCCGGAGGACCACGGTCCGGTCCCCACCTTCGACGTGCTGATGTTGGGCGTGGGCCCGGACACCCACGTGGCCTCGCTGTTCCCGGAGCACCCGGCGGCCCGCGAGACCGAGCGGACGGTGGTCGGTGTGCACGGCGCGCCGAAGCCCCCGCCCACCCGGATCTCGCTCACGCTCCCGGCGATCCGGGCGGCCCGTGAGGTCTGGCTGCTGGCCGCGGGTGAGGACAAGGCCGGGGCGGTCTCCCTGGCCCTCGGCGGCGCGGGCGAGGTCCAGGCCCCGGCGGCGGCTGCGTACGGCCGCTCCCGCACCCTGTGGCTCCTGGACCGCGCGGCGGCGGCCAAGCTGCCGACCGGGATGTACCCCCCGGCCTCCTCCTGACGGCCACCGACGTGAATGGGCCCGCCTCCCGATATCGGGAGGCGGGCCCTTTCACACATCCGGATCAGCCGCGGCCGCGCAGCTTCCGGTACGTGGCCACCAGGGCCTTCGTCGAGGCGTCCAGCCCCGGCACGTCCGCGCCCTCGGTCAACGCGGGCTCGACGCGCTTGGCGAGCACCTTGCCCAGCTCGACGCCCCACTGGTCGAATGAGTCGATGTTCCACACGGCGCCCTGGACGAACACCTTGTGCTCGTAGAGCGCGATGAGCTGACCCAGCACCGACGGGGAGAGCTCCCCGGCCAGGATGGTGGTCGTCGGGTGGTTCCCGTGGAAGGTCTTGTGCGGGACCAGGGACTCCGGGGCGCCCTCGGCGCGTACCTCGTCCGCCGTCTTGCCGAAGGCCAGCGCCTGGGTCTGCGCGAAGAAGTTCGCCATCAGCAGGTCGTGCTGGGCCGCCGGGGCCGCCTCCAGCTCCGCCACCGGCCGGGCGAAGCCGATGAAGTCCGCCGGGATCACCTTGGTCCCCTGGTGGATCAGCTGGTAGTAGGCGTGCTGTCCGTTGGTGCCGGGCGTGCCCCAGACCACCGGACCGGTCTGCCACTCCACCGGATTGCCCTCGCGGTCCACGGACTTGCCGTTGGACTCCATGTCGAGCTGCTGCAAGTACGCCGTGAACCGGGAGAGGTAGTGGCTGTACGGGAGCACCGCGTGCGTCTGGGCGTCGAAGAAGGCGCCGTACCAGATCCCCAACAGGCCCATCAGCAGCGGGGCGTTCTCGTGCGCGGGCGCCGTACGGAAGTGCTCGTCCATGGCGTGGAAGCCGCCGAGCATCTCGCGGAAGGCGTCCGGGCCGATCGCGATCATCAGCGAGAGGCCGATGGCGGAGTCGAAGGAGTAGCGTCCGCCGACCCAGTCCCAGAATCCGAACATGTTGGCCGGATCGATGCCGAAGTCGGTGACCTTCTCCTCGTTGGTCGACAGCGCCACGAAGTGCCGGGCCACGGCGGCCTGGTCGCCGCCCAGTCCGGCGAGCAGCCAACCGCGCGCCGAGGTGGCGTTGGTGATGGTCTCGACGGTGGTGAAGGTCTTGGAGGCGATGATGAACAGCGTCTCGGCCGGGTCCAGGCCCCGCACGGCCTCGTGCAGGTCGGAGCCGTCGACGTTGGAGACGAAGCGCACCGTCAGATCGCGGTCGGTGAAGGCGCGCAGGGCCTCGTAGGCCATGGCCGGGCCGAGGTCGGAGCCGCCGATGCCGATGTTGACGACGTTGCGGATGCGCTTGCCGGTGAAGCCGGTCCACGCTCCCGACCGGATCTGGTCGGAGAAGGCCGCCATCTTGTCGAGGACCGCGTGCACCTCGGGGACGACGTTCTCGCCGTCCACCTCGACGACCGCGTCGGCCGGTGCGCGCAGGGCGGTGTGCAGCACGGCCCGGTCCTCGGTCGTGTTGATCTTCTCGCCGCGGAACATCGCCTCGCGCAGCTCGGCCACGCCCGTGGCGTCGGCCAGTTCGTGGAGCAGCGCGAGCGTCTCGTCGGTGACGAGGTGCTTCGAGTAGTCGATGTGCAGGTCCCCGACCTGCAGGGTGTAGCCGGCGCCGCGGCCGGGATTCTCCTGGAACAGCTCCCGCAGATGCGTCTGCCCGAATTCCTCCCGGTGCTTGCCGAGTGCCAGCCACTCCGGCGTCCGGTTGAGCTTCGTACGGCTGCCTGCGTTCATCTCGGACATCAACCCACTTCTTCCGTCCTGTCGTGCCCCGCCGGCTCCAACCTAAGGGATCAGAAGCGGCAGAACGCACACAAAGAGGCCCGGTCCCACAGGAGAAGTTCCTGTGGGACCGGGCCTCACGTCGGACTCTTCGAGCCGGCTCAGATCTCGCCGCGGAGCTTGGCGAGCGCCTCGGCGAGGATCGCCTCGCCGTCGGCGTCCGAGCGCCGTTCCCGTACGTACGCCAGGTGCGTCTTGTACGGCTCGGTACGCGGCGGCGCGGGCGGGTTGTCCCGGTCCTGACCGGCCGGGAACCCGCAGCGCGGGCAGTCCCAGGTGTCCGGCACCTGCGCGTCGCTGGCGAAGCTCGGCTGCGTCTCGTGCCCGTTCGAGCACCAGAAGGAGATGCGCAGACGGGGCGCGGACTCGCCGCGCTCCGCCTCACCCATCGGCCCCGCTCCGACCCGGCTACCACGGATCGCGTTGCCACTTGCCACGGTCGTAACTCCCCTGCGTGATGGTGCCGCCAAGCGTGAGGGTATTCCTGCTGTAATGCCCCGGTACGAAAAGCCCAACTCACGTTCAGTGTGCGGAGGGATCATCCCCTCGGGTGGGGGGAGCAGAATAACTCGTTCCGCAACCAGGGCGCAGGACCTCATGATAGGCCGGGCGGTGCCGACCGGACTGCCGGAATGGCCAGAACGGTCAGCTGCTCGACTTCGTCAGCAGGCCGAGCGCGACGATGCACGCGAACCACAGCAGACCGACGACCACGGTGATGCGGTCGAGGTTGCGCTCCGCGACGGAGGAACCGCCGACCGACGACTGCATACCGCCGCCGAACATGTCGGAGAGGCCGCCGCCCTTGCCCTTGTGCATCAGCACGAGCAGCATCAGCAGGGCGCTGAACACGATCAGGGCGATCGAGAACCCCATAATCACGGCTGATTCCTACTTTCTGGCTTTTTCGGGCTTTCCGGCTTTGCGAGATGTGCACGGGGGCCAGGGGCTGATGCTTCAGCCTCTGGCCCCCGCAAGGGTACGACGGATCCGCCCTACCGCATACTCACTGGTCGCGGAAGCGGACGATCTTGACGAACTCCTCCGCGTCCAGCGCGGCGCCGCCGATCAGGGCGCCGTCGACGTCGGGCTGAGCCATGATCGCCGCGATGTTCCCGGACTTCACGGAGCCGCCGTACTGGATGCGGACCTTGTCGGCCAGCTCCTGCGAGTACAGCTCGGCGAGCCGGCCGCGGATCGCCCCGCAGACCTCCTGGGCGTCGTCGGGGGTGGCGACCTCGCCGGTCCCGATGGCCCAGACGGGCTCGTAGGCGATCACGATGGACTCGACCTGCTCGGCCGGGACGCCTTCGAGGCCGCCGTCGAGCTGGCGCAGGGTGTGGGCGACCTGCTCGCCGGCCTTACGGACGTCCAGGCCCTCGCCGACGCACAGGATCGGGGTGATCCCGTGCCGGTAGGCGGCCTTGACCTTGGCGTTGCAGATCTCGTCGGTCTCGCCGTGGTACTGGCGGCGCTCGCTGTGGCCGACGGCCACGAACGTGCACTTCAGCTTCGACAGCATCGGGCCGGAGATCTCACCGGTGTAGGCACCGGAGTCGTGCGCCGAGATGTCCTGGGCGCCGTACTTGATCTTCAGCTTGTCGCCGTCGACCAGGGTCTGGACCGAGCGCAGGTCGACGAAGGGCGGCAGGACCGCGACCTCGACGGCGTCGTAGTCCTTGTCGGCGAGGGCGAAGGCGAGCTTCTGGACGTGGGCGATGGCCTCGAGGTGGTTGAGGTTCATCTTCCAGTTGCCCGCCATGAGCGGGGTGCGCGTGGTCATACGGGTTCAGCCCTCCAGGGCGGCGAGGCCGGGGAGCGTCTTGCCCTCGAGGTATTCGAGGGAGGCGCCGCCACCGGTCGAGATGTGGCCGAATGCATTCTCGTCGAAGCCCAGGATGCGGACCGCGGCGGCACTGTCGCCACCGCCGACGACGGTGAAGGCGCTGCTGTCGAGCAGGGCCTGGGCGACGGCCGTGGTGCCCCCGGCGTAGTCGGGGTGCTCGAAGACGCCCACCGGGCCGTTCCAGAAGACGGTCTTGGCGTCGGCGATCTTCGACGCGTACAGCTCGCGCGTCTTCGGGCCGATGTCCAGGCCCTCCTGGTCGGCGGGGATCTTGTCCGCGTCGACGACCTCGAAGGTGGCCGGGGTCTTGCCCTTGAGGTCGGGGAACTCCGAGGAGACCAGGACGTCGACCGGGAGGACCAGCTCGACCCCGGTGTCCTCGGCGCGCTTCATGTACTCCTTGACGACGTCCACCTGATCCTTCTGGAGCAGGGAGATGCCGACCTCGTAGCCCTTGGCGTAGAGGAAGGTGTAGGCCATGCCGCCGCCGATGAGGATGCGGTCGGCCTTGCCGAGCAGCTCGTCGATCACGGCGAGCTTGTCGGAGACCTTGGCACCGCCCAGGACCACCACGTACGGGCGCTCGACCTCGGCGGTCAGCTTCTTCAGGACGCCGACCTCGGTGGCGATGAGGTAGCCGGCCGCGTGCGGGAGGCGGGCCGGCAGGTCGAAGACCGAGGCGTGCCTCCGGTGCACGGCGCCGAAGCCGTCGCCCACGTAGATGTCGGCGAGCTCGGCGAGCTGGTCCGCGAAGGCGCCGCGCTCGGCGTCGTCCTTGGACGTCTCACCGGCATTGAAGCGCAGGTTCTCGATGACGGCGACCTGGCCGTCGGTGAGCGCCGCGACGGTCTCCTTGGCGGAGGCGCCGACGGTGTCGGTGGCGAACGCCACGTCCGTGCCGAGCAGTTCGCCGAGGCGCGTGGCGGCCGGAGCGAGCGAGAACGCCGGCTCCACGCCGGTGCCCTTGGGGCGGCCCAGGTGCGAGGCCACGATGACGCGGGCGCCGGCTTCGGCGAGCTTCGCGATCGTGGGCTGGACGGCGCGGATGCGGCCGTCGTCGGTGATGGTGCCCTCGGCCAGCGGGACGTTCAGGTCCGCGCGGACGAAGACCCGCTTGCCCTTGACGCCTTCGGCGAGCAGTTCATCGATCGTCTTCATGTATTTCTACTCCTTTGAGCCTTCACTCGAAGGGCGAGGAAGGATAACGAGGCAAGCAACAGGGCCCGTGCGGCGCTTCGTCGCGCTGCTCGGACCCTGTGCTTCACATCGTGGTGCCTTGCCCTACGTTTTTAGAGCTGACCGCCGACGAAGACGGTGAGGTCGACGAGACGGTTGGAGTAGCCCCACTCGTTGTCGTACCAACCGACGACCTTGACCTGCGTGCCGTCCTGAACCATGGTCAGGGAGGAGTCGAAGGTGCAGGACGCGGGCCAGTTCACGATGTCGGAAGAGACGATCGCGTCCTCGGTGTAGTCGAGGATGCCCTTGAGCTGCCCCTCCGAAGCCTTCTGGAAGGCCGCGTTGATCTCTTCCACCGTGGTCTCACGGGAGAGCTCCAGCACCAGGTCGGTCACCGAGCCGGTCGGGACCGGGACGCGCATGGCGATGCCGTCGAGCTTGCCCTTGAGCTGTGGGAGGACCAGCGCGGTGGCCTTGGCGGCACCGGTGGAGGTCGGGATGATGTTCTCGGCCGCGGCGCGGGCGCGACGCAGGTCGGAGTGCGGGAAGTCCAGGATGCGCTGGTCGTTCGTGTACGCGTGGACCGTCGTCATCATGCCCTTGACGATGCCGAAGTTCTCGTCGAGGACCTTGGCCATCGGCGCCACACAGTTGGTGGTGCAGGAGGCGTTGGAGATGACGTGGTGGTTGGCCGCGTCGTACTTGTCCTGGTTGACGCCCATCACGATGGTGATGTCCTCGTCCTTGGCCGGAGCCGAGATGAGGACCTTCTTCGCGCCGGCCGCGATGTGCTTGGCGGCGTCGGCCTTCTTCGTGAAGATGCCGGTCGACTCGATGACGATGTCGGCGCCCAGCTCGCCCCAGGGCAGGTTCGCGGGGTCGCGCTCGGCAAAGGTCTTGAAGGTGTTGCCGCCGACCGTGATGGTGTCGTCGGTGTGGGAGACCTCGGCCTTGAGGCGACCCAGGATGGTGTCGTACTTGAGAAGGTGCACCAGGGTGGCGTTGTCAGTCAGGTCGTTGACACCGACGATCTCGATGTCCGCTCCCTGCTCCAGGAGCGCCCGAAAGTAGTTACGGCCAATTCGGCCAAAACCATTGATGCCTACGCGGATCGTCACGAACCGATCTCCTCGTTGGTGCGCCGGTAAGAGCGCCGGCGAGTTGAAATGGGATGTCCCCGACCGCTTACGACCCTACCTCTCCGTGAGCTTTTGGGTGACATCGGTCGGGACCTGACACTCCCCCTACTTCCCGGGGGTACTCCTGCGACGGTCCCGTTCCGGACACTGCGGAACGGGACCCTCGGACTGCGACCCCCGTCACTCAGGGTGAGTGACGACCGGGGCGTTCGTCAGTGGTGCAGTGTGCGCAGCGCCTTACCGATGAGTAGGGCTCGGTCGGCCGCGTTGGGCATGTGTTCCAGGCCGAAGCCCAGCAGCACCGTGTCACGTGTGGTGACCGCCGCGTAGGACTTGAACAGCTCCCCGGTCCGGGCCCAGTCGCCGGGAACATCGGGGCTGCCGGCCGGAGCGGGCTGTGCCGTCCAGGCGCCGAGGGACGTCTCGAAGCCCTCGACGGGCTGGTCCGCTCCCCGCAGGGACAGGCGCGCGTCGTCCGCGAAGACGCCGCGGCCGCCCGAGCCCGGGTCGGTGATGTAGGACAGCGAGAGCTCGACGGACTTGCCGGCGTAGGCGCTCAGGTCGAAGGAGACCTGCTTCCAGCCGCCGGAGGATCCGGTGAAGCTGTTCCACGTGCCGCTGGTGCCCTGCGGGCTGCAGCCGGCGGCGTCGAGGGTGAGGTAGTGGCGCAGGAACGGGTGGCCGTTGACGAAGAAGCCGGCCGCGCACTCCTCCGGGACCGCGGAACCGGTCAGACCGCCCATGTCCCGCAGGGTGGTCCAGTCGTCGCCGCCGGCGGTGCGGGCCTCCAGGGCGGCGTGGTCGTAGCCCTCCTCGACGTTCCAGTTGAGCGCCAGCTTCAGCTGCGGCTGGTCGGCCGCGGTGACGCCGGTGAGGTCGATCGTACGAGTGAGGCGCTTCCAGTCGTCGTCGGTGTGCAGGGCCGAGGCCATGCCGGTGCCGGCGTAGGGGGCGTACGGGTTCACGACCCCGCTGAAGGCTCCCGCCTGGGCGCTCTTGAACTGCGGGAACTGCGCGGGCGCCAGGGTCTCGGAGGTCACGGTGTATCCGCCGGGGGCGTTCAGCGGGTTGCCCGCGGCGTCCCCGACGGTGCCCCGCGACCCGTTCAGGGCGCCGGCGCCGGCGAAGCCGGTGGCCCCGGGAGTGCTCGCACGGCTGTACGCGCCGAGCCAGTACTGGCTGAAGTCGTTGGTCACGGCCCGGCCGACCTGGGCGTTGCCGCCCGCCAGCTCACCGGCCTCGATCAGCTTGCCGCCCTCGTTGAGGAAGTCGCGCACCGCCAACTGCGTGTCGCCGCCGGGGGTCTTGGCCCCGGTGTAGTGGACGGCGGTGTTGAAGTGGGAGAGGACCCCGAGGTGGTGCGGGGCACCCTGGGCGGCCACGTCCCAGACCGCCGCCGACCTACCGCTCGCGCGCAGGGCGTCGACGTAGGTCTGGGCGTGCTGGGCCTTGGCCCCCTCTTCCGCGATCACCAGGACGTCCGCGCGCGGCCGCTCGGCCACCGTGTACGTGAAGTGCTCGCTGGAGACCTGCTTGCCGGAGCGGTCGCGGCCGGTGAACCAGACCTCGACCTTGTCGCCGGGCTTCGCGCCGTCGACCTCGGCGCGGTACTCGTCGAACCAGTTGTTGTCGTCGCCGCCGTAGACCTCGCCGCCCTTCCAGGCCTTGAGGTCCTCGTCGTGCGTGCGGCCGCCGTTGATCCGGAAGTTGAGTTCCTTGTCCTTCAGCGCCTTGCGGGCCGTGACGGAGACCGTCTGGTCCTCGCCGCGGGCGACGTAGGAGGTGGCGAAGGCGTCCACGGTGAAGTCGGCGGCGCTCAGGCCCAGCGAGGACTTCGGCCGGTCCGGGGTCGCGGCGCTCTCGGCGACCGACAGCGCGAAGGGGACGTTCTTGGCGAACTCGGCCTGGATGAGCTTCTCGTCGTCCGGGAAGTTGAAGCCGGAGGCACAGTCCTCGGGCTTCCACTGATCGTTCGGGTCGCTCGCCGAGGCGGTCTGGCAGGTGGTCATCTCCGGCGTGAACATCATGATGCCGTTGACGTTGGAGGCGTGGCCGTCGGCCTCGCCGTTGGTGGTGTAGAGCTCGGAGGAGACCTGCGGGTAGTAGCCCGGGACGGCCGGGTTCTCCGGGGTGCCGGCGAGCGCCTTGTAGGCGACGTCGTCGGGGGTGGGGGTGGCGACCTGCCAGCCCACGCCGTAGAGCAGCAGCTCGGCCGCCGAGTGGTAGTTGATGGCGTAGTCGAAGCCGATGCGCTTCTCGAAGCGGTCGAGGGCGACGGTCTCGGGCTCGGAGGAGGCGCGCGGGCCGCGGTAGGTCTCGTTCGCCTGGTCCGGCGAGGACCCCTCGTTGTCGTAGCCCCACTTGAAGGCGAAGTTCCGGTTGAGGTCGACCCCGTCGCCGGGGCCGGTCTTCCCGTCTCCGTTGTTGTCCCGCAGGTTCTTGCGCCACAGCCGCTGGCCGTCGGCCGCGTGCGTGTAGTCGTACCCGTCCGGGTTGGCGGAGAGCAGGAACCACAGCTCGCTGGAGTCCACCAGCTGGGTGATCCGCGCGTCCTTGCCGTAGTTGTCGAGCGTGTGGTGCATCAGCCGCCGGGTCATCTCGGGGGTGATCCACTCACGGGCGTGCTGGTTGGACATGTAGAGGACCGACGGTTTGTCGCCGTCCTTGGTCTTCTTGGCGTTCTTGCTGACCTTCAGGGCGAGGATGTCCTTGCCCTGGACGGTCTTGCCGATGGAGACGACCTTGGTGAGCCCCGGGTTCTCCTGCGCGGTCCGCAGGATCTCCTCCTGGAGACCGCCCTTGCCGCTGTACGGGCGGAACACCCCGTCCCCGGCGGCCTTGGCACGGGCGAGGCCCTGGGCGGGAACCTTGCGCTCGGCCAGCTTGACGCCCTGGGCGGCCAGTTCCCCGGCCTGGGCACCGCTGAGGAAGAGTTCGACCCGGGCCGTCCCGGTCTCCGGGGCCCGCTCGCTGAGCTCGTGCGCGTCCTGCCCCGCGGCGAGGACGAGCGGGACCTGTTCCCGGGTGATGTCGGCGTCGTAGACCCGTACCTCGTCGGCGCCGGATGCGGCGTCGGACGCGGGGCCGGGTACCGGCCGGGCCTGCGCCGTGGCGGGTAGCACGGCGAGTGTGGTTCCGAAGACGAGTGCGCTTGCGGCGAGGATCGATCTCGCGCGGTGACTCATGTGCCCCCCTGGGCGTCGTCTGCCACGAAAGCGTTCGGACGCCAGACTCAAGACCGGCCCATGCTCATGTCAATGGGGCGTGCGGCAAAGGGGCCCGCACGAGTGATCGCGCGAGCCCCTTCAGCCGTACCGGACGAGCTAACCGGCCATGTTGTCGGCCATCTCCTCGCTGAGGTCGAGGTTCGACTCGGTGCCCGGGATGCCGAGGTCCTGGGCCCGCTTGTCGGCCATCGCCAGCAGGCGGCGGATCCGGCCGGCGACCGCGTCCTTGGTCAGCGGCGGGTCCGCGAGCGCGCCCAGCTCCTCCAGGGAGGCCTGCTTGTGCTCCATGCGCAGCCGGCCGGCCGCGGCCAGGTGCTCGGGGACCTCCTCGCCGAGGATCTCCAGCGCGCGCTGCACGCGGGCTCCGGCGGCCACCGCGGCCCGCGCCGAGCGGCGCAGGTTGGCGTCGTCGAAGTTGGCCAGGCGGTTGGCGGTGGCGCGCACCTCGCGCCGCATCCGCCGCTCCTCCCAGGCCAGCACCGACTCGTGCGCGCCGAGCCTGGTCAGCAGGGCGCCGATCGCGTCGCCGTCGCGGACCACGACCCGGTCCACCCCGCGCACCTCGCGCGCCTTGGCGGCGATGGACAGCCTGCGGGCGGCGCCCACCAGGGCCAGGGCGGCCTCCGGGCCGGGGCAGGTGACCTCCAGGGAGGAGGACCGGCCCGGCTCGGTGAGCGAGCCGTGGGCCAGGAAGGCGCCGCGCCAGGCCGCCTCGGCGTCACAGGTGGCCCCGGAGACCACCTGCGGGGGAAGACCCCGGATGGGGCGGCCGCGGCCGTCCACGAGGCCCGTCTGGCGCGCCAGCTGGTCGCCGCCGGCCACGACGCGGACCACGTAGCGGCTGCCGCGGCGCAGTCCGCCGGGGGCCATCACCACGAGGTCCGAGGAATGGCCGAAGATCTCCAGGATGTCCTTGCGCAGGCGTCTGGCGGCGATCCCCGTGTCCAGCTCCGCCTCGATGACGATGCGGCCGCTCACCAGGTGCAGCCCGCCCGCGAACCGAAGGATCGCCGAGACCTCCGCCTTCCTGCAGCAGGTCCGGGTGACAGGCAGGCGGGAGATCTCATCCTTCACCGCAGGCGTCATCGCCATGGGCCGATCCTTCCATGCATCCGAAAAATACGGTCGTACGCGGCGGCCAGCAGCTCCGGATCGTGCTTCGGAGAACCGTCCTGCCTGGCCACGGGCGCCAGCTCGACCGCGGCACCGAACCGTTTCGCGGCATCGGCGAGGGACTCGCGGTCGGGCACGGCGGCCTCGTCGGCCAGCACCACGTCCAGGGCGAGTTTAGGGGCGTGTCGGGCCAAAACCTCCAAATGACGCTGCGGAGAGAAGCCCTCTGTTTCGCCGGGCTGCGGCGCGAGGTTCAGCGAGAGCACCCGCCGGGCCTTCGTCTCCATGAGCGCGTCCAGCAGTTCCGGCACCAGCAGGTGCGGAATGACCGAGGAGAACCAGGACCCCGGACCGAGCACCACCCAGTCGGCGTCCAGGACCGCGGCGACGGCCTCCGGCACGGCCGGCGGGTCGCCGGGCACCACCTGTACGGAGAGCACCTCGCCCGGGGTCAGCGCCACCGTGGCCTGCCCGCGGACGGTGTCCACGTCCTCGGGACGGGCCGGGTCGTGCCCTCTGACCAGTGCCTGGAGCTCCAGCGGCACCGCCGACATCGGCAGCACCCGGCCCTGCGCGCCGAGCAGCTTCCCGACCAGGTCGAGGGCCTGGACGGGATCGCCGAGCTGTTCCCACAGGGCGACGATCAGCAGATTGCCGACGGCGTGCCCGTGCAGGTCGCCCTCGGACTGGAAGCGGTGCTGGATGACCCGGGCCCAGGTCTGGCCCCAGTCGTCGTCACCGCACAGCGCGGCCAGCGCCTTGCGCAGGTCGCCGGGCGGGAGCACGCCGAGCTCCTCCCGGAGCCGACCGCTGGAACCGCCGTCGTCGGCGACGGTGACCACGGCGGTGAGGTCACCGGTGATCCGGCGCAGGGCGGCGAGGGAGGCCGACAGGCCTTGGCCGCCGCCGAGCGCCACCACCTTGGGCGTGGCGCCGCGTCTGCGGCCGGAGCGGCCGGAGCGGCCCCCGCCGTCCTCGCCCCGTCCCGGGGTGAGGCGGCGCAGGCGGCTCAGCCGCGGGGTCCGTGCGGTCACTCGCGCCCCATGTCCCGGTGGACGACGACGGTCTCGACTCCCTCGGAGGCGAGGCGGGCGGCGAGCTTCTCGGACATGGCCACACTGCGGTGCTTGCCGCCCGTGCAGCCGACCGCGATGGTCACGTACCGCTTGCCCTCGCGGCGGTAGCCGGTGGCGATCAGCTGGAGCAGCTCGGTGTAGCGGTCGAGGAACTCCTTGGCGCCGGGCTGGCTGAAGACGTACCCCGACACCTCCTCGTTGAGCCCGGTGAAGGGGCGCAGCTCCGGGACCCAGTGCGGGTTGGGGATGAAGCGGCAGTCGACGACGAGGTCGGCGTCGACGGGGAGGCCGTACTTGTAGCCGAAGGACATGACGGTGGCCCGCAGCTCGGGCTCCTCGTCCCCGGCGAACTGGGCGTCCATCTTCGCGCGCAGTTCGTGCACGTTCAGGCTGGAGGTGTCGATCACCAGGTCGGCGTCGCCGCGCAGCTCGCGCAGCAGGTCGCGCTCGGCGGCGATGCCGTCGGTGATGCGCCCGTCGCCCTGCAGCGGGTGCGGGCGGCGGACCGACTCGAAGCGGCGGACCAGCGCGTCGTCGGAGGACTCCAGGAAGACGATGCGGCGGGTGACGCCCTTGCTGTCGAGGTCGGCGAGGGACTCGCGCAGGGCGTCGAAGAACTGGCGGCCGCGGACGTCGACGACGACGGCGATGCGCGCCACGTTGCCCTGGGAGCGCGCGCCGAGCTCGACCATGGTCGGGATCAGGGCCGGCGGGAGGTTGTCGACGACGAACCAGCCGAGGTCCTCCAGACACTTCGCCGCCGTACTGCGGCCTGCCCCGGACATGCCGGAGATGATCACCAGCTCGGGGATGGCCGCCTCGGCGGTCTCGCCGGGCTCCACTGTCGTGCCCGTACTCACCTGTGCTCCGTCTCGGTCGTGCGCGGTCTCGTGCTCGGTCATTGCTCGGTCCCCCGTTCGGATGATGCTCCCGCTGGCGCGGGGGTCTCATCCTCAATGATCTCTCCTGTGGCCGTGTTGACGGCAGGACCAGCGGGAACCGCCTGGGCGAGGGCCGCGACCACCGTCTCGGCCGTCTTACGGCCTATGCCCGGGACCTCGCAGATCTGGTCGATTGTCGCCTGTCTCAGCTTCTTCACCGAACCGAAGTGCTTGATCAGGGCGTGCTTGCGGCTCTCGCCGAGGCCGGACACCTCGTCCAGCGGGCCGGATTTCAGGCGCTTGCCGCGCTTGTTCCGCTGGTACTGGATGGCGAACCGGTGGGCTTCGTCACGCACCCGCTGGAGCAGGTAGAGGCCCTCGCTGGTGCGCGGCAGCACGACGGGGTCGCTCTCCCCGGGCAGCCAGACCTCCTCCAGCCGCTTGGCCAGACCGCACACGGCGACGTCGTCGATCCCGAGCTCCTCCAGGGCCCGCTTGGCGGCGGCGACCTGCGGCTGTCCGCCGTCGACCACCACCAGCTGGGGCGGGTACGCGAACCGCTTGGGCCGCCCGTCGTCCTCCGGGACCGACCCGGCGGCGTCCTCGCCCTCCTCGGGGTCCCACTCGCCCGTCTTCAGCTTCTCCTGGAGATAGCGGCGGAAGCGCCGGGAGACCACCTCGTGCATGGAGCGGACGTCGTCCTGCCCCTCGAACGTCTTGATCTGGAAGCGCCGGTACTCGCTCTTGCGGGCCAGCCCGTCCTCGAAGACGACCATCGAGGCGACGACGTCGTCACCCTGGAGGTGGGAGATGTCGAAGCACTCGATGCGCAGGGGGGCGCTGTCGAGGTCCAGGGCCTCGGCGATCTCCTCCAGGGCCCGGGAGCGGGTGGTGAGGTCGCCCGCGCGCTTGGTCTTGTGCAGGGCGAGGGACTGGATCGCGTTGCGGTGCACGGTCTCCATCAGGGCCTTCTTGTCGCCGCGCTGCGGTATCCGCAGGCTGACCTGGGACCCCCGGCGCTCGGCGAGCCACAGGCCCAGCGCCTGCGTGTCCTCGGGGAGGGCCGGGACCAGCACCTCCTTGGGCACGGCCTCGCCCTTCTCCTCGCCGTACAGCTGCTGGAGGGCGTGCTCGACGAGCCCGGCCGTGTCGACGGCCTCGACCTTGTCGGTGACCCAGCCGCGCTGGCCGCGGACCCGGCCGCCGCGGACGTGGAAGATCTGTACGGCGGCTTCGAGCTCGTCCTCGGCGACGGCGATCAGGTCGGCGTCGGTGGCGTCGGCGAGCACGACGGCGTTCTTCTCCATCGCCCGGCGCAGGGCCCCGATGTCGTCACGCAGCCGGGCGGCCTTCTCGTACTCCATGTCCTCGGCCGCGATGTGCATCTCCTTCTCCAGCCGGGAGAGGTAGGCGCCGGTGCGGCCGGCCATGAAGTCGCAGAAGTCCTCCGCCAGTTCGCGGTGCTCCTCGGGGGTGACCCGGCCGACGCAGGGGGCGGAGCACTTGCCGATGTAGCCGAGCAGGCAGGGGCGGCCGATCTGCGCGGAGCGCTTGAACACGCCCGCGGAGCAGGTCCGTACCGGGAAGACCCGGAGCATCAGGTCGACGGTCTCGCGGATCGCCCAGGCGTGACCGTACGGGCCGAAGTACCGCACGCCCTTCTTCTTGGGGCCCCGCATGACCTGGACCCTCGGGTACTCCTCGTTCAGGGTGACGGCGAGGGAGGGGTAGCTCTTGTCGTCCCGGTACTTGACGTTGAACCGGGGGTCGAACTCCTTGATCCACGAGTACTCCAACTGGAGCGCCTCGACCTCGGTGGACACCACGGTCCACTCGACGGAGGCGGCCGTGGTCACCATGGTGGCGGTACGGGGGTGCAGGCCGGCGATGTCCTGGAAGTAGCTGGCCAGGCGCTGGCGCAGGCTCTTGGCCTTCCCGACGTAGATCACCCGGCGGTGCTCGTCGCGGAACTTGTAGACCCCCGGGGAGTCCGGGATCTGGCCCGGCTCGGGGCGATAGCTGGAAGGGTCGGCCATGCCGACCACCCTACTTGCGCGCACCGACAACAGGCCGTAGCCCTCCGGGCCGGCATCCGGAATCCGCGCGCCGGGGCACCGGGCTCAGCCCCGCTCTTTCAGCCTCGCCGGCGTTTGAGGCGCGGGTCCGGGCTGAGCCCGGGAAACGGCGAAAGGGCGGGGCGGGGAGAGCCGCCCGCAGGGCCCGGCCTCGGCGGGAGCCGGACCCTGCGGGCGGTGCAGCGGCTACCCCGCGGCCACGGTCCGCCGCCGCCGCAGGGCGAGCAGCACACCGCCCCCGCCCAGCGCGAGCGCCCCGGCGCCACCGGCCACCGCCGCCGCGACCGGGGCCCCGGCACCCGCGGAGCCCTCCGCGTAGCCACCGGCCGCGCCACGCTCGGCGTACGGGGACCCGGGGAGCTTGTCCCCGTACGCCGAGGCGACCCGCGCGCGATAGGCGCCGAGCGTCGTCCCGCCCGCGCCCACCACCCGCACCGCGTCCTCGTCCAGCGGAAGCACTCGGCTGCCCCCGGCCACGTACCAGGCGTCGATCTGCGGCTCCCGGAACACCGTCCCACCCGGCAGCTTCGCCGCGCCCAGCCGCGCGTAGCGGAATTCGTCGTCGCCGGTGGCGATGTTGACGACCGCCCAGCCGGCCTCCGTCCGGGCGGTCCACAGCGCGGCCTGCTGTCCGTCGGAGGAGACGGCCCGGCTGGCGAGGAATTCCAGTCGGGCGACGCTTGCGCCCGCTCTGCCCGCGACGAACTCCGGGGAGAGGTGGTTGACCGGTATCGCCTCACCCTCGATCCGGGGCTGCGCGGCCGTGAGGGAGACCTTGCCCTCCCGGGCGAAGAAGCGGGAGAGGGTGGCCAGGGTGTCGGGGGCGGTGGCCGCCTGCGCGGCGGCGGCCTTGTTCTCGGCGGTCACGGCCTGGGGCTGCGGCACCGGGCCGCCCCCGGGAGCCGCGGCGGCCTGCGGGGCGAGGCCGAGGAGGGCGGTGGCGGCGAGGACGGCCGCGGCGGCCGAAGCGCGCAGGGTCATGGCGGTCACGCCCCGATCCGGTAGAGGGAGTGGGTCCAGGAGAAGGTGTTGTTGTTGACGTACCAGGCGTGGGAGGCCCAGTTGTATCGGTCGCTGGAGGGCCAGGGGTCGCCCCAGTAGACCCAGTTGTTCGCGGTGTCGTAGCCGTAGAGGACGTGCATGTGGCCACCGCCGTTCGACCACTGGATGCGGGTCTCGACGGGCCGGTCGGCGTTGATCTCGGTCTGGACGGTGGAGTACTGGAGCCAGCCGCTGACGTACGAGCCGGGGTTGACGCCCGCCCAGCGCAGCCCGGTCTGGACGTTGCCGAGGGTGGCCTGGTTGTTGGGGCATTCGCTGCCCTGGCCGCGGTTGAAGGCGGCGTTGCAGAACTGGTTCTGGCTGTAGTTCCGGCCGAACCAGGTGGCGATGGTGTTGCCGCCGGCGGCCCAGCACCAGTTGGTCTTCTGCTGTGCCTGCATGGTGATGTTCAGGCGCTTGGTGGCGAGGGCGGAGTCGGTGCCGACCTCGGCGGCGGCGGCGGTGCCGACGCCGAGGGGCAGGGTGAACAGCAGAGCGGTGAGCACTGCGGTGAGGCAGGCGGCAGCTGGGGAATGCCGCCGGTTTCGCTTGCGCATCGCGTTCCTCCCATGTGGGGTGTGGGGGTGGAGGAGCGCGTCCGGACGCTGTCCAGGAGCATCAGGCAGTTGTCGCGATCAGGTCAACACGCTTCAATACGCGGTGACATTGCTGTGTGAACGGTGGGGCTGCGGTGTGAACGGTTGCTGCCGTGTCACCTGGTCTCCCGGAGCCCCCGCCGCGATCCCCCGCGCCGGCCCGTGTGAACGTTCACGAAGGAGTCGCCGTGCGACCGACCGAGGACACGACGGAACTCGGCCGGCTGCTGCGCGGCGGCCCCTTCCACCTCGCACTGCGCGCCGCCCTCGCCGCGCGCGGACTGCCCCTGCACCGGGTGCAGCACCGACTCGCCGGGCAGGGCATCAAGCTGGGTGTCACCAGCCTCAGTTACTGGCAGCAGGGCGCCCGGCGGCCGCGTCACCCGGAGTCGCTGCGGGCGGTCACCGCCCTGGAGCGGATCCTGGAACTGCCCGACGGCGCCCTCCTGCGCCTGCTGGCCGCCGAGGATCCCGGCCCCGGGTCGGCGCGCCCGCCCACCCGCTCCTACCGGGCGCTGTTCAGCATGGGTGGGACGGTGGAGCGGTTGCTGGACGGGATGGACCTCCCGCCGGACGGCGGGCTGCACTCGGTCGGCCACCACGAGCGAGTCCGCATAGGACCGGCGGGCGAGCTGCGGGTCCGCGAGTCCCAGCAGATCGTCCGGGCGCACCGCGACGGTGTCGACCGCTACCTCGCCGTCCACCACGGCGACCCCGGCTGCGACGTGTCCCGGATGCGCGTGACGGCGTACGAGAACTGCCGCACGGGCCGGGTGCGGTGCCACCCGGAGTCCGGGGTGGTGGTCGCGGAACTGCTCTTCGACGCGCGGCTGCGGCGCGGGGACACGCATGTCTTCGGCTACGGGGTCGAGGACGGCACCGGAGCCCGCAGCGGCGAGTACGTGCGCGGGTTCAGCTACGCCGGCGGCCAGTACATGCTCCAGGTCAGCTTCGACGAGGCGGCCCTGCCGGTGCGCTGCCGGCGCTTCGCCCGGAGCGGCCCCGAGGCCCCGCGCACCGGCCTGGTGGACCTGACGCCCAGCGGCCGGCACCGGGCGGTGCACCTGGTGGAGCAGTCGGTGCGGCGCGGAATCCTCGGGATCGCCTGGGACTGGGACTGATCCGGACGTCCGGGCGCGCCACCGGCAGCCGTCGGCCCAGCCGGGTCGGCCAGGCCGGCCAGGTCAGCCCGCGACGAGCTTGCCGTTCTCGGCCCGGACCGGGACCGCGGGCAGCGGGGCTGCGGCCGGACCGCGCAGGACCTTGCCGGTCTTCACGTCGAAGCGGCTGCCGTGGCAGGGGCAGTTCCCCTCACCCTCGACGATCTTGTCCAGGACACAGCCGGCGTGCGTGCACTGCGCGCTGAAGGCCTTGTACTCGCCCGCCGCCGGGCAGCTGACGATCAGCTTGCTCTCCCGGTACAGCTTCGCGCCGCCCACCGGGACGTCGGCCGCGGCGCCGAGGTCCACCGGCGCGCCGGGGGTGGCGGGGGTGTGGCCTCCGCTGTCGGTCTCGGTGGAGCACGCCGCGAGGGTCGCTCCGGCGCCCGCGGCCCCGGCGAGCGCGGCGGCGCCCCTGAGGACGGTACGGCGGGCGGGCGACTGGGGCGCGGGCATGCGGTTCTCCTGGGCTACGGGACGAGGTGCGGGCACCTGGGAAAGGGGCGCGGGATCGGGGCGCGGGCCGGAACCCGGCCGGGGCTCCGGCCCACCCGACGATACCCCCGCCCCATGAGGTAGCTTCCCCCGCGTGATCGTCGTCGGCGGAGAAGCCCTCATCGACCTGGTGCCCGTCGCGCAGCCGGCGGGGGCGCTGCTGCCCCGGCCGGGCGGCGGACCGTACAACACCGCGCTCGCGCTCGGGCGGCTCGGCGCCGAGGTGGCGTTCTGCTCCCGGGTCTCCTCGGACGGCTTCGGCGAGAGTCTGCTGGCCGGGCTGCGGGCCGCCGGGGTGGACCTGTCACTGGTCCAGCGCGGGCCGGAGCCGACCACGCTCGCCGTGCCCTCGCTGGCCCCGGACGGGTCGGCCTCGTACGGCTTCTACGTCGAGGGCACGGCGGACCGCCTGTTCACGCTGCCGCCGACCCTCCCCGACGGGGTACGGGCCCTCGCGCTCGGTACGTGCTCGCTGGTCCTGGAACCGGGCGCGAGCGCGTACGAGGCCTTGCTGCGCCGGGAGTCCCGGCGCGGGGTGCTGACCCTGCTGGACCCCAACATCCGGCCCGCGTTGATCGCCGACCCGGCGGCCTACCGTGCGCGCTTCCTGGAGCGGCTGCTGCCGCACACGAGCGTGCTGAAGCTGTCGGAGGAGGACGCGGCCTGGCTGGGTGGCCGGGTCGAGGACTGGCTGGCCGCCGGGCCGTCGGCGGTGGTGCTGACCCGGGGCGCGGCGGGCCTGACGGTCCGGACCCGCGAAGGTGGGGAGCACTCGGCGGTGGCCCGTCCGGTGGCGGTGGTGGACACGATCGGCGCGGGCGACACCGTCAACGCCGCCCTGCTGCACCGGCTCGTCGGCGCGCCGGGCGGTCCGGTCGACTGGCCGGAGGTCTTGGCCCACGCCGCCCACGCGGCGGCCCTGACCTGCACCCGGGCGGGAGCGGAGCCGCCGTACGCGGCGGAGCTCTGACGGCTGGACGCAACGGTGACGGCTGGGCGGCGCTCCGATCAGCGCAGCGCCGCCCAGACGGTACGCGCCATGGCCGGGGCGAACTCCTCGACGGGCTGGACCACATGGGCCCCGGAGAAGTGCAGGAAGAAGGCCCGCTGGAAGCAGGGCCGCCCTTCCGCGTCCGTCCGCAAGGACGAGGACGCGGAAGGGCCCGGCCATGGGCCGGACCCTTCCGTCCCTTCCGTCGTACGCGAACCCGAGCGAACGCCGCGCGGCGGCTACGCCTTGGGTGCCCGGGACGTCGCCTTCTTCGCCGGGGCCGCCTTCTTCGCGGCGGCGGCCTTGGTGGCCACGGCCTTCTTCGCGGGAGCCTGCTTCACGGCAGCGTTCTTCGCAGGGGCCTTCTTGGCCGGAGCCTTCTTCGCCGCGGCCCGCACCGGGGACGCGCCCGCGTCGGAGACCCGGTCCGCGCCGAGGATGTCCCGCAGGAACTTGCCCGTGTGGCTGGCGCCCACCGAGGCGACCGCCTCCGGCGTGCCTTCGGCCACCACCAGACCGCCGCCGTAGCCGCCCTCCGGGCCCATGTCGATGACCCAGTCGGCGGTCTTGATGACGTCCAGGTTGTGCTCGATGACGATCACCGAGTTCCCCTTGTCCACCAGCCCGGAGAGCACCTTGATCAGCTTCGAGATGTCCTCGAAGTGCAGACCGGTGGTCGGCTCGTCCAGCACGTAGACCGTCCGGCCCGTCGACCGCTTCTGGAGCTCCGAGGCCAGCTTCACGCGCTGCGCCTCACCACCCGACAGGGTCGGCGCGGACTGGCCGAGGCGGACGTAGCCCAGCCCGACCTCGTTGAGCGTCTTGAGGTGACGCGAGATCGTCGGGACCGCCTCGAAGAAGCCCAGCGCCTCCTCGATCGGCATGTTCAGGACTTCGGCGATGGACTTGCCCTTGTAGTGGACCTCCAGCGTCTCCCGGTTGTACCGGTCGCCGTGGCAGACCTCGCACGGGACGTAGACGTCCGGCAGGAAGTTCATCTCGATCTTGATCGTGCCGTCACCGGCGCAGTTCTCGCACCGGCCGCCCTTCACGTTGAAGGAGAAGCGGCCCGGCAGATAGCCGCGCACCTTCGCCTCCATCGTCTCCGCGAACAGCTTGCGGACGTGGTCGAAGACGCCCGTGTACGTGGCCGGGTTGGACCGCGGGGTGCGGCCGATCGGCGACTGGTCGACGTGCACGACCTTGTCGACGAGGTCGTCGCCGTCGACCCGCGTGTGCCGGCCCGGCACCGAGCGGGCGCCGTTCAGCTCGCGCGCCAGGTGCGTGTAGAGGATGTCGTTGACCAGCGTGGACTTGCCGGAGCCCGAGACACCGGTCACGGCCGTCAGCACACCCAGCGGGAAGGACACGTCGATGTCCCGCAGGTTGTTCTCCTTGGCGCCGTGGACGGTCAGCTTGCGCTCTCCGTTCACGGGCCGGCGGATGTCCGGGATCTCGATGGACTTCTTGCCCGAGAGGTACTGCCCGGTCATCGACTCGGTGTTCTTCAGCAGCTCCTTCAGCGAGCCGCTGTGGACCACCTTGCCGCCGTGCTCGCCCGCGCCCGGACCGATGTCCACGACCCAGTCGGCCACCTTGATGGTGTCCTCGTCGTGCTCGACCACGATGAGCGTGTTGCCCATGTCCCGCAGCCGCACCAGGGTCTCGATCAGCCGGTGGTTGTCGCGCTGGTGCAGACCGATGGACGGCTCGTCCAGCACGTAGAGCACGCCGACCAGGCCGGAGCCGATCTGGGTGGCGAGCCGGATGCGCTGGGCCTCGCCGCCCGACAGCGTGCCGGCGGCCCGGTTGAGCGAGAGGTAGTCGAGACCGACGTCCACGAGGAAGCGGAGCCGCTCGTTGACCTCCTTGAGGACCCGCTCGGCGATCTTCTTGTCGCGGGCGTCGAGACGCATCCGCCCCAGGAAGTCCGCGCACTCGCTGATCGACATGGCGGCGACCTCGGCGATGGACTTCTCCATCACCGTCACGGCGAGCACGATCGGCTTGAGGCGGGTGCCCTCACAGGTCGGGCAGGGCACCTCGCGCATGTAGCCCTCGAAGCGCTCGCGGCTGGCGTCGCTCTCCGACTCCGCGTGCCGCCGCTTGACGAACGGTACGGCGCCCTCGAAGGCCGTCGTGTACGCCCGCTCCCGGCCGTACCGGTTGCGGTAGCGGACCTCGATCTGCGTCTTGTGGCCGTACAGCAGGGCCTTCTTCGCGCGGGCCGGCAGCCCGGCCCAGGCGATGTCGGTACGGAAGCCCAGCTCCTGGGCGAGTGCGCCGATCAGTCGCTGGAAGTAGTCCTTGGTGTGACCGAGCGACCACGGCGAGACCGCGCCCTCGTCCAGGGACTTGTCCTCGTCCGGAATGATCAGCTCCGGGTCCACCTCCATGCGCGTACCGATACCCGTGCACTCGGGGCAGGCGCCGAAGGGGGAGTTGAAGGAGAAGGAGCGCGGCTCCAGCTCCTCGAAGGACAGGTCGTCGTACGGGCAGTAGAGGTGCTCGGAATACATCCGCTCACGCTCGGGGTCGTCCTCGGCGAGGTCGACGAAGTCCAGGATCACCATGCCGCCGGAGAGGCCGAGGGCGGTCTCCACGGAGTCGGTGAGCCGGCGCTTGGCGCTCTCCTTGACGGTGAGGCGGTCGATGACCACCTCGATGGTGTGCTTCTCCTGCTTCTTCAGCGTGGGCGGCTCGGACAGCTGGATGGTCTCCCCGTCCACCCGCGCACGGCTGTAGCCCTTGGTCTGCAGGTCGGAGAAGAGGTCGACGAACTCGCCCTTGCGCTCGCGCACCAGCGGCGAGAGCACCTGGAAGCGGCTGCCCTCGGGAAGCGCGAGCACCTTGTCGACGATCGCCTGCGGCGACTGGCGCGAGATCGGCCGGCGGCACTCGGGGCAGTGCGGCTTGCCGATACGGGCGAAGAGGAGACGGAGGTAGTCGTAGACCTCGGTGATGGTGCCCACGGTCGAGCGCGGGTTGCGCGAGGTCGACTTCTGGTCGATCGAGACGGCCGGGGAGAGGCCCTCGATGAAGTCGACGTCGGGCTTGTCCATCTGCCCGAGGAACTGGCGGGCGTACGACGAGAGCGACTCGACGTAGCGGCGCTGACCCTCGGCGAAGATCGTGTCGAAGGCCAGGGAGGACTTGCCCGACCCGGAGAGTCCGGTGAAGACGATGAGTGAGTCGCGGGGCAGGTCGAGCGAGACGTTCTTCAGGTTGTGCTCGCGAGCGCCACGAACGATGAGACGGTCGGTCACGCCGGTCCGCACCTTTCTTGAGAGAGCGGGGGCACGGGCCCCCGTCCCAGGGTATGGGGGGCGCCTCTGCGATGGACTGGGTCCTTGGACTTCCGAGCGTATAGCACGCACATTCGATTTACGGCACTCCGCAGACCGCTTCACCCAATCGTGTGGCCGGGCCGGGTGAGCCACTAGGCTCGCCGTCATGACTGATCATGTGCACGACCTGCGATCTGTACGTGAAGCCACGGACCGGCTGCTGACCGCAGTCGCGAAACTGGACAACGCGGTCCTCGCCGAGGAGTCACACCTTCCGGGCTGGACCCGCGGCCACATCCTGGCCCACCTCGCACGCAACGCCGACGCCCTCGTCAACGTCTTCGAGGGGCGCCCGATGTACGAGAGCGCCACCGCCCGCGACGCGGACATCGAGCGCGACGCCGGCAGGCCCCTGGAAGAACACCTGACGGACCTCCGTGATTCCGGGGCCCGCTTCCTGGCCACCACCGAGCACGACCAGGACTGGTCCCGCACGGTGGAGCTGCGCAACGGCATCACCGACCTCGCCGCCAACGTGCCCTTCCGCCGCTGGGTCGAGGTCGACCTGCACCACGTCGACCTCGACATCGGCTACGAGCTCTCCGACCTCCCGGACGAGTTCACCGAGCACGAGATCGTCTTCCTCGCCGACCGCTGGTCCGGCCGCCCCGAGGTGCCCCCGGTGGCCCTCGTCGCGGACGACGGCCGGCGTTGGCGGACCGGCTCCGCCGGGGATCCCGCCGTGACCGTGTCCGGCACCCCCGCGGGCCTACTGGCCTGGCTGGCCGGCCGTGGCGACAAGGGCGCCTCCCTGACCACCTCGGGCGGCCCGCTCCCCGAGCTCCCGCCGCTCTAGGATCAGGACATGACGTACACCGGAGAGGTCAAGGTCGGCGGTCCCGCCGACGTGCACGAACTTGCGGACCTGATGATTTCCAAGGTCGCGGTGGGCCCGATGAACAACAACGCCTACCTGCTGCGCTGCCGCGCCACCGACGAGCAGCTGCTCATCGACGCGGCCGCCGAGGCGGGCACCCTGCTCAGCCTGATCGGCGACGACGGCATCACCTCCGTCGTCACCACGCACCGGCACGGTGACCACTGGGGCGCGCTCGCCGAGGTGGTCGAGGCGACCGGAGCGCGCACCTACGCGGGCGCCTTCGACGCCGAGGGCATCCCGGTGGCGACCGACGTGCTCGTCGCCGACGGGGACACGGTCACGGTCGGACGGGTCAGCCTGACCGCCCGCCACCTGGTCGGCCACACCCCCGGCTCGATCGCCCTGGTCTACGACGACCCGCACGGGCACGCGCACGTGTTCACCGGCGACTGCCTCTTCCCGGGCGGCGTCGGCAACACGCACGACGACCCGAAGGCCTTCACCGACCTGCTCGACGACGTCGAGCACAAGCTCTTCGAGCAGCTGTCGGACGAGACCTGGGTCTACCCGGGCCACGGCAACGACACCACCCTCGGCGCCGAGCGGCCGCACCTGGCCGAATGGCGCGAGCGCGGCTGGTAGGCACCGCAACGCGTCAACTTCGAGACGCGACGCACTCCTTCCGGTCGCTTACGACCGAACTCACGTCCTGAGGGGCGGGGAACGGGTATCTGGTGCGGCATGCCACACGACCCGTCCCCGCCACCGGCCTCCTCCGCCCCCGAGGCCTCCCCCGCCCCTTCCCCCGCCACCCGGCGCGAACGCGCGCCCGAGCCCCCGCCCGTCGAAGCCGACGGCTCTGCCGGACCCGGCATGCTGCGCCTGGCCACGGCCTCGCTCGCCGGCACCGCGATCGAGTTCTACGACTTCTTCGTGTACGGGACGGCCGCGGCCCTCGTGCTCGGCCCGCTCTTCTTCCCGTCCTTCTCCCCGCTCGCCGGAACCCTCGCCGCCTTCGGCACCTTCGGCGTCGGCTTCCTGGCCCGCCCGCTCGGCTCGGCGGTCTTCGGCCACATCGGCGACCGCTACGGCAGGCGCCCGGTGCTCCTCGCCTCCCTGCTGCTCACCGGGCTCGCCACGGTGGCCGTCGGCTGCGTGCCCTCGTACGCCTCGATCGGCACGGCCGCGCCCGTACTCCTGCTCCTGCTGCGCTTCGTGCAGGGCCTCGGGCTCGGCGGGGAGTGGGGCGGCGCCGTACTGCTGACCGCGGAGCACGCCCCCGAGCGGCGGCGCGGACTGTGGTCGAGTTTCCCGCAGATGGGGCCGGCGGTCGGCTTCCTGCTCGCCAACGGTCTGATGCTGGGGCTGTCCGCGTCCTTGACCGACGCACAGTTCACCGCGTGGGGGTGGCGGGTGCCGTTCTGGGCGGCCGGGGTGCTGGCGCTGGCCGGGCTGTGGCTGCGCCGCTCGGTGGAGGAGACCCCGCAGTTCCGGGCGCTCGCCGCGACGGACCGCCGGGCCGAGGCCCCGCTGGCCGAGGTGTTCCGGGGCCACTGGCGGCTGCTCCTGCTGACCGGCGGGGCGCTCGCCGTCGGGTACGCCGTCTTCTACGCGGTCACCACATGGTCCCTCGCCTACGCGACCGAGCACCTCTCGGTGGGCCGTACGACGATGCTGGCCTGCATCATGGTCGCGGTCGCGATCAAGGGCATGGTGACCCCGCTGATCGCGGTGCTCGGTGACCGCTACGGGCGGCGGCCGCTGTGCCTGATCGGGTGCGCGATCTGCGCGGTGTGGATGTTCCCGCTGGTGGCGCTGTTGCGGACGGCCGATCCGCTGCTGATGACGGTGGGCTTCGTCGGTGCGCTGCTGGGCATGGTGACGATGTTCTCGGTGGTGGCCGCGTACCTGCCCGAGCTGTATGCGCCGCGGATCCGCTGCACGGGCGCGGCCGTCGGCTACAACCTGGGTGGTGTGCTGGGCGGGGCGCTGACCCCGATCGTGGCGACGGCCCTGGCGGACGGATCCGGGCCGCCGTGGGGCGTGGCGCTGTACCTGACCGGGATCGCCCTGGTCAGCCTGGTCTGTTTCGCCCTGCTGCCGGAGACCGGTCCGGCGGCCGTGCACAAGCGGGCGGTCGCGGTCCGGGCGACGGAAACGGGGGCGGCCGAAGCGGCCGCCCCCGTGTAGATCCGTAGATCCGTAGACCCGCGGATCGGTGGATCCGTGGATCCACCGATCCGGTTACGCGTCTATGTTCTCCGGGCGGGCGGCGGCCTCGGCCGCCGCCTGCTTCTTCGAGGCCATCAGGCTGGTGATCGTGGTGATGACCAGGACACCGCAGATGACGCCGAGGGAGACCGGGATCGAGATCACCGGGACGTGCAGTCCGGACTCGTGCAGGGCGTGCAGCACGAGCTTGACGCCGATGAAGCCGAGGATGATCGACAGGCCGTAGCTGAGGTGGACCAGCTTCTTCAGCAGGCCGCCGATGAGGAAGTACAGCTGACGCAGACCCATCAGGGCGAAGGCGTTGGCCGTGAAGACGATGTACGGGTCCTGGGTCAGGCCGAAGATCGCGGGGATCGAGTCCAGGGCGAACAGCACGTCGGTGGTGCCGATGGCGAGCATGACGACCATCAGCGGGGTCAGCACGCGCTTGCCGTTGTTCTGGATGAAGAGCTTGGTGCCGTGGTACCGGTCGGCGACGCCGAACTTCTTCTCGACGGACTTCAGGAGGCGGTTCTCCTCGAACTCCTCGTCCTCCTCGTCCTTGCGGGCCTCCTGGATCAGCTTCCACGCGGTGTAGATCAGGAACGCGCCGAAGATGTAGAAGACCCAGGAGAAGCTCGCGATGATCGCGGCGCCGGCCGCGATGAAGATCGCGCGCAGGACGAGTGCGATGAGCACGCCCACGAGCAGCACCCGCTGCTGGAGGTGGGAGGGCACCGCGAACTTCGCCATGATCAGGACGAAGACGAAGAGGTTGTCGACGCTCAGGGACTTCTCGGTGATGAAGCCCGCGAAGAACTCCTGTGAGGCCTGGCCGTTCCCGAAGAACCAGAGGCCGAGGCCGAAGAGTCCGGCGAGGACGATCCAGATGATCGTCCAGGTGCCCGCTTCCTTGATGGACACGTCGTGCGGTTTGCGGCCGATGAAGAAATCGGCGCCGATCAGAAGGGAGAGACCGAGAATGGTCAGCGCCCAAAGGGCCCAGGAAACTTCCATGGTGAAACACGCCTCCGGCGGATGGCTCAGCACTTCGTCAGCGTCATCGCTGCCGGAGGTCTCTTCCACCCAGGAGGCCTGGAGGCCGTGGGCCGACGCCCCGGGACCGACTTCGTCCGTTCAGTCGAAGTGATCCGTATTGACGGGTACGCCGTAGCAGGAAAGCAGGAATACTCCCCTCCGCACACACGAGCATACCTGCCGGAGACGGTTTAGGTAAAGAGAGTCCCAAAGAATGGTCACGGGCGGGTAGTGCGCCGGGCCTCCATCACCCGCTCCAGTGCCTGGTCGAGGACCCTGCTGCCCTGCGGGGGCAGGTCCGGTTCGAAGGTCCAGGCGTGATGGACCCAGGGGTCGGCGAGGTGGTTGTCCGGTACCGGCGAGAGCCGCATCAGGGACCGCCACAGCGGGTCGAGCAGCGGTCCGTAGGCCGAGGCCTCGTCGCGGTCCGCGACCATCAGCAGGTGGACGCCGACCGCCGCGCCCTCGTCGGCGAGGTAGCGCAACTGGGTCACGGCGCGGTCGTCGAAGCCGTGCGGGAAGTCGTGCACGATCAGCAGCTGGTCGGCCGTGTCCACATCGGGCGGCAGGTCCTCGGGGGCGCCGGCCCGCAGGGCCATCTGTACGAGGTCCACCCGCCGGGTCAGCCCCGCCAGGGTCTGCGTGACTCCGGCGGCCCCGGCGGCGGGCGGCCCGGCCAGCACCCCGGCGCGCACCAGCGGCGCCAGGGAGGCGGATCCCGCCCCGGCCGCGTCGATGACATGGACGGAGAACCGGTCTGCGGGGTGAACCGCGAGCAGCCGGACCGCCAAGGTGACGGCCATGTCCATGGCGGCCCGGCGCAGCCGGTCGGTGTCCATGGTCATCGCGGCCTCGGAGCCGGTCCGACCGTTGTCGATCCAGAGCCCGCGCTCCAGCGGGAGCCGGCTCAGCATGGGGATGCGCAGATCGGGCCGTTCGGGCAGGTGCAGGTCGCCCAGGCGCAGGGCCAGCGGGCTCTCCTCGGGCGTGCGGTGGCCGTGCCAGACCGGGTTGTCCCAGCGGGCGTACGCGGCCGGCAGGGCGGGCTCGACGACCTCCGACTCGGCGATCAGCTGGGCCAGGTCCCGGTCTAGGACGGCCTGGGCCTGGGCGACGAGCTCCTCGCGGCGGGCCCGCGCGGTGTCGCGGGCCGCGTTCCCGGAACCGCCGAGGCGGTGGCGCGGGTCGGACAGGGCCTCGTCCAGCTCGCGGTCCATGCGGGAGTCGGCGAACTCGACGGCGCTGCGGTAGGCGGCGACCGTGCGGGCCAGGTCCTCGAACATCCCCCAGACCTGGTTGTAGAGCCGCTCCTCCATGGACCAGCCGCTGGCGTCCCCGGCGACGGGCCGCGGTGCCTGGCCCGGTTCCTGCGGCGCGGCGGCCCGCGGCGCGGGCTCGGGCGGCTCGGTGCTGGTGCGGCGGCGCCGCGGGTGGGCGTAGCTGATGGTGGGCGGGGCGGTCGGGGTGTCACCGGGTCCGGGGGTGCCGGCGTACGGGTGCCCGGAGACGGGGAGCGGGTCCGGCGGTTCGGGGGTGGGCGCGGGGGCCTGCGCCGGGGTCTGCGGGGCGCGGAGGTCGCCGACGAGGGTCGGCATGGTCGCGAGGGTGGCGTCGGCCCCCGCGGTACGGGGGATCGTGCCCAGCGCGGCGGCGGCCAGCTCCGCGGCCGCCATCGCGGGCAGCCCGCCGTCGGTGAGCAGGGCGCCGAGGCCCTCGGCGTAGCCCTGGCCCACGGCGCGGACCTTCCACGCGCCCTGGCGCCGGTACAGCTCCAGGGCGACGACGGCCGTCTCGGCGTCGAGCCCCGTCAGGGTGTATCCGGCGAGTTCGGCGCCCTCCGGGTCGGCCACGGCCACGTAGGAGGCCGGTACCGCGCCGAAGCGGACCGGGCCGCCGGGCGGCAGGACGAGCAGTACGCCGAGCCGGTGGACGTCCGCCGCGACCTCGTCGAGGTCGACGGCGAAGGTGTGCCGGTCGGCGAGCTCGGCGGGCGACTCGACGCCGGGCAGGGACCTGGCGCCCGGGTGGGCGAGTATCCCGTTGCCGGAGAACCGGCCCTGTTCGTCGGCGAGCGAGGCCAGGGCGAGCACAGGCGTGCCCGCCGAGACCCTGATCTCCACCCGGCTCTGGGACACGGGGTGGTTCTGCCCCCGGACCAGTTCGGCCGTCATCGTGCAGCCCCTCCCCCGTGCCTTCTTCTCTTGTCCGGTACTGCTACAGGTGCGGCAGGATCGCCGGCATGAGGTCCTGGAAGGTGCGGCCGTTGGCCGGGTTCCCGAGGGCCGTCATCTGCCAGCCGGCACCCACGCGGGACACCTTGGCCATGATCTGCGCGGTGTACTGGCCACCGCCGTCGAGGGTGTAGCGGGCCAGTTCCTGGCCGTTGGTCTCGTCGACGATGCGGCAGAACGCGTTCTGCACTTCCTGGAACGTCTGGCCGGTGAAGGAGTTCACCGTGAAGACGATCTGGTCGATGTGCACCGGCACGCGCTGGAGGTCGACGAGGATCGCCTCGTCGTCCCCGCCCTGGCCGACGCCGCCGACGAGGTTGTCGCCGGTGTGGCGCACAGAGCCGTCATCGCTCTGCAGGTGCCGGAAGAAGACCACGTCGACGGGCTGCTTGTCGGCGAAGAGCACCGCCGAGGCGTCGAGGTCGATCTCCCGGGTGCGCGAGCCGAACAGCCCGCGGCGCTTCGCCGCCTGCCAGCCCAGGCCCATACGGACCGCGGTCAGCGTGCCTCCGTCCGCCTTCTGCAGACTGATGGCCTGACCCTTGGTCATGTTGACCGTCACGTACTGTCCCCTCTCCCTGGCCCGCCCCATGACGAGCGTGCAGCGTGTACCTGCGGCTGAGACCCAACCCTACTGACCGGCTCCCGGTCAGGCGAGGCCCGCTTCCTTCATCTGCCGCAACTCCTTCTTCAGCTCGCCCACCTCGTCGCGGATCCGGGCCGCGACCTCGAACTGCAGCTCGGCGGCCGCCCCGCGCATGCGCTCGGTCATCTGCTCGATGAGCGCGGCCAGTTCGGCTGCGGGCCGGTCGGTGAGCACCTCGGCACCGGCGCCCCCCTTCGCGCCCTTCGCACCCTTTCCGCCCGTCTTGGCCGCGGTGGCCCGCCCGCCGAGCGCCGGTACCGGGGCCTTGACGGCCTTGCCGTCCTTCGTCTGCCGGTAGCCGGTGCCGAGGAGCTCCTCGGTGTCCAGTTCCTCGCGGGCGATGGTGGCGACGATGTCGTTGATCTTCTTGCGCAGCGGCTGCGGGTCGATCCCGTTGGCCGTGTTGTAGGCGATCTGCTTCTCGCGGCGCCGGTTGGTCTCGTCGATGGCCTTCTCCATCGCCGGGGTCATCTTGTCCGCGTACATGTGGACCTGGCCGGACACGTTGCGCGCGGCTCGGCCGATGGTCTGGATCAGGGAGGTCCCGGAGCGCAGGAAGCCCTCCTTGTCGGCGTCGAGGATCGCCACCAGGGACACCTCGGGCAGGTCGAGGCCCTCGCGGAGCAGGTTGATGCCGACCAGGACGTCGTACTCACCGGCGCGCAGTTCGCGCAGCAGCTCGATGCGGCGCAGGGTGTCCACGTCGCTGTGCAGGTACCGGACCTGGATGCCGAGCTCCAGGAAGTAGTCCGTGAGGTCCTCGGCCATCTTCTTGGTGAGGGTGGTGACGAGGATCCGCTCGTCCTTCTCGACCCGCTGCCGGATCTCGTGGACCAGGTCGTCGATCTGCCCCTCGGTGGGCTTGACCACGACCTCGGGGTCGATGAGGCCGGTGGGGCGGATGATCTGTTCGACGAAGCCGTCGCCGCGCGAGAGCTCGTACTTCCCGGGGGTCGCCGACAGGTAGACGGTCTGCCCGATGCGCTCCTGGAACTCCTCCCACTTCAGGGGCCGGTTGTCCAGCGCGGACGGCAGTCGGAACCCGTGGTCGACGAGGGTGCGCTTGCGGGAGGCGTCGCCCTCGTACATGGCGCCGATCTGCGGCACGGTGACGTGCGACTCGTCGATGACCAGGAGGAAGTCCTCCGGGAAGTAGTCGATGAGGGTGTTGGGCGCGGAGCCGCGCTCACGGTCGTCCATGTGCAGCGAGTAGTTCTCGATGCCGGAGCAGGACCCGATCTGGCGCATCATCTCCAGGTCGTAGGTGGTGCGCATGCGCAGCCGCTGCGCCTCCAGCATCTTGCCCTGCTTCTCCAGCTCGGCGAGGCGCTCGGTCAGCTCGGCCTCGATGCCGCGGACCGCCTTCTCCATGCGCTCGGGGCCGGCGACGTAGTGGCTGGCGGGGAAGACGTACAGCTCGCGGTCCTCACTGATGACCTCGCCGGTCAGCGGGTGCAGGGTGGAGAGGGCCTCGATCTCGTCGCCGAACATTTCGATCCGGACGGCCAGTTCCTCGTAGACCGGGAAGATCTCGATCGTGTCGCCGCGCACCCGGAAGGTGCCACGGGTGAAGGCGACGTCGTTGCGGGTGTACTGGATGTCCACGAAGCGGCGCAGCAGCTGGTCCCGGTCGACCTCCTCCCCCACCTTGAGGGAGACCATCCGGTCGACGTACTCCTGCGGGGTACCGAGGCCGTAGATGCAGGACACGGACGCGACGACGATCACGTCCCGCCGGGTCAGGAGCGAGTTGGTCGCGGAGTGGCGCAGTCGCTCCACCTCCTCGTTGATCGAGGAGTCCTTCTCGATGTACGTGTCCGACTGCGGAACGTAGGCCTCGGGCTGGTAGTAGTCGTAGTACGAGACGAAATACTCGACGGCGTTGTTCGGCAGGAGCTCGCGGAACTCGTTCGCCAGCTGGGCGGCGAGCGTCTTGTTCGGCGCCATGACCAAGGTGGGGCGCTGGAGCTTCTCGATCATCCAGGCCGTGGTCGCCGACTTGCCGGTGCCGGTCGCACCCAGCAGGACGACATCCTTCTCACCTGCACGGATGCGCTTTTCCAGCTCGGCGATGGCCGCCGGCTGGTCGCCGCTGGGCTGGTAGGGGCTGACGACCTCGAAAGGCGCCACCGTGCGTTCGATCTTCGATACGGGCCGCATGGGTCAACCGTACGACCCCCCACCGACACTCACGCGCCCCCAGGGGCCGGCGACGCGCGCCGGCCGCTCCCGGCCGCCCGGGCCGCTGTCATTCGTTCTGGTCCGTTTGTCGTAGTTCGGTGGCGGCTCAGTGATCTTCAACCCCATGATCGCGGTGAAGTGCATCGCCACAACGTCTGCCGCTCCGCACCCGTCTGACGCAGGAACAGGGCTCACGACCCGAGGAGAACGCACATGTACGTCCGACCCGCCGCCGCGGCCGCCGCCGCATTCCTGGGCTTCACTCTCACCCTGCTGGGCGGGACGGCCTCGTACGCCGCCACCGGACCCGGATCCGCGACCGGCCCCGGAACCGGCCCCGGCCTTGCCGCGCTGGGGGACCCCGTCGTGTACGCCCACCGAGGGGCCTCCGCGTACGCCCCGGAGAACACCCTCGACGCGATCGACCTGGCGATGCAGATGGGCTTCGACTGGGTCGAGAACGACGTGCAGCGCACCAAGGACGACGTGCTGGTGGTGATCCACGACGACACCCTGGCCCGGACCACGGACGTCGAGCAGCGGTTCCCGGACCGGGCGCCCTGGAAGGTCCAGGACTTCACGGCGGCCGAGATCGCCCAGCTGGACGCGGGCAGCTGGTTCGGCGACGAGTACGCGGGCGCCTCCGTACCGACCCTGCGGGAGTACCTCGACCGGGTACAGAGCAACCGACAGCGGCTGCTGCTGGAGATCAAGAAGCCGGAGCTCTACCCCGGGATCGAGGAGCAGACGCTGAAGGTGCTGGACGAGGCCGGCTGGCTCGACGCGCGCCACGTCGCGCAGCGGCTGGTGGTGCAGAGCTTCAGCGCCGACTCCGTGCGCATCGTGCACGGACTGCGCCCGGACCTGGTGACGGCCTTCCTGGGCACCCCCACCGTGGCGGACCTGCCGCGCTACGCGGAGTTCACCGACCGCATCAACCCGTGGCACACGACGATCTCGGCCGACTGGGTCTCGGCCGTGCACAGCCTGCGCGGCGCCCACGGCAAGGCGATGGAGGTGGACACCTGGATCGTGGACGACGCGGCCACCGCCCGGAAGGTGCAGGACATGGGGGTGGACGGGATCATCACCAACGCGCCGGACGTGGTCCAGGACGCGGTCGGCGGATTCTGATCCCCGCGCCCCGTCCGGGCCGACGGACGGGCACACGCGCGGCGGGCGGGTGGGCGGCGGGTGGCGTGCGGGTGGGCGGGCGATGTGGCCGACATCCACAACCGTGACCGCGGTGTCGGTCGGTGGTCGTACGGTGGACGCGTGGACAGCACCGAGCGGCCCCGCGGGCCGCACCTCGAATGGACCGTCGTCACCGGCGACGGTGTCCTCGGCGGGCCCTTGCTCCTGGCCGCAACCCCGGAAGGGCTGGTCCGGGTGGAGTTCCATGCCGAACCGGACCGGGTCGACAGGATGATCGGCCCGCTCGTCTCCCGGCTCGGCGCCGATGCCCGGCGTCCCGCGCCGGGCGAGGAAGTACTGCTGGCCGAGCCGATACGCCAGCTCACCGCGTACTTCGAGGGGTCGCTGCGGCGCTTCGAGCTGCCGCTGGACTGGCGCCTGAGCTCCGGCTTCAACCGGCAGGTACTCCTGGAGCTGGACCGTTCCGTGCCCTACGGATCGGTCGTCGGCTACGGGGAGCTGGCCGCCCGCGTCGGACAGCCGGGCGCCGCCCAGGCCGTCGGCAACGCCATGGGATCGAACCCGCTGCCGCTGGTGGTGGCCTGCCACCGGGTCGTGGAGAACGACGGGGGCATCGGAGGCTTCGGCGGCGGGGTGGAGACGAAACGGCAACTGCTGGCGCTGGAGGGCGTCCTCCCGCAGCCGCTGTTCTGAGCCGCGCCCTGACCTGCGGCCCGCCGCCCCGGCCCGACCCGCGGGGCTGCCTCGGGCGCGGTCGGACCCCGGCGCACACCCGGCCCGGCTCCGGCTCGACCCCGGCCCGGCTCCGGCCGGCTCCTGCCCGGTTCTTTCCCGGTTCCGTCGCGCGGTAAGGGCTGGCACACTGCGGCGGTGACTACTCCTGCCGCCGCACCCGGCCTCCCCGCGTCCCCCGCGCCCCGTGTCACGCACCCGCGCAACCGGTGTACGCCGTGACCGCCGCGCCCGGCACCGACCGGCCCGTGCGGCCGATCGGCCCGCCCGAGCTGGCCCGACTGCAGCGTCGTACCTCCCGGGTCCTCATGGCCGGTCAGGTCCTCGGCGGCCTCGGCGTGCCGATCAGTATCGCCCTGGCCCCCGTACTCGCCACCGAGGTCAGCGGCACCGAGGCACTGTCCGGCGTCGCGTCCACGGCCGCGGTGATCGGCACCGCCGTCGTCTCGCTGCCGCTCGCCGCGCTGATGAACGCGCGCGGCCGCCGCCCCGGCCTGGTCCTGGCCTATCTGATCGGCGCCGCCGGAGCCGGCCTGGTCGTGCTCGCCGCCACGATCAAGAGCTTCCCGCTGCTGCTGCTCGGCATGGCCGCCTTCGGCGCCGCCTCCTCGGCCAACCTGCAGGCGCGGTTCGCCGCCGCGGACCTGGCAGCACCGGACCACCGCGCGCGGGCCATCTCGGTCGTGGTGTGGGCGTCGACCATCGGCGCCGTGCTCGGGCCCAACCTGTCCGCACCGGCCAGCCGCAGCTTCGCCGGCACCGCGATACCCGAGACGGCCGGCCCGTTCGTCTGGGCCGCCGCCGTCTTCCTGCTCACCGGCACGCTGATCGGCGTACTCCTGCGACCCGACCCGTTGCTGACGGCCCGGGCGCTCGCCGCGCCCGAGGAGCAGTCCCGCGAAGGACGCTCGCTGCGGGCCGGCATCGCCGCCGTGAAGGCCTCGCCGCGGGCCCGGCTCGCCCTGCTCACGGTCGCCGTGTCGCACACCACCATGGTCTCGATCATGGTGATGACCCCGATGGACCTGAGTCACCACGGGGCCGAACTGGAGCTCATCGGGCTGGTGATCAGCGGTCACATCGCGGGCATGTTCGCCTTCTCCCCCGTGATGGGCTGGCTCGCCGACCGGCTCGGCCGACTCTCCGTGATCGGGCTGGCCGCGGGGCTCCTGTCGGTCGCCGCGCTGCTCGCCGGGACGGCCGGGCCCAGCCACGGGCGGAGCGCGCTCGGGCTCTTCCTGCTCGGCCTCGGCTGGTCCGCCGGGATGGTGTCCGGCTCGGCCCTGCTGACCGACTCGGTACCGCAGCCCGCGCGGGCCGCCGTACAGGGGCTGAGCGACCTCACGATGAACGCGGCCGCCGGCCTGGGCGGAGCGGCCGCCGGCCTGATCATGTCCGGCGCGGGCTACGGCTGGCTGAACGCCGTCGGCGCCGCGCTGCTGCTGCCGATGGCGGCGCTCGCGCTGTTCACCGCGCGCCGCCACCCCGTACCCGCGAAGGGCGTGGTCAGTAGCTGATGTGGTAGGCCTTGCGCAGCGTCTCGTGCACGGTCCAGGTGGTCCGGTCGCCCTCCCGGAGCACGCAGGCGGAGCCGGGGCCGACCTCCAGGGTCTCGCCGCCCTCGACCTCGACGGTGGCACGGCCGCTGACCACCACGAAGAGTTCGTTCGCCTCGACGTCGGTGACGACACCGGGGGTGATCTGCCAGATCCCGCGCACCTGCTTGCCGTCCGCCGACTCCCACAGCACCTTGCCCGTCACGACGGGCTCCCCGGAGACGATCTGTCCGGGGTCCAGGTCGTCCGCCTCCAGTTCGACGTCCGCGACGGAGACGGAGAAGGAAGCGGGGGCAGGTGCGGAGGCGGCGGGGTGATCACTGGTGCTCATGGCGCGCCAGCCTAGTGCGGCCCACCCCGCGGCGCGCTGACCACAGCGTCCAGGAACGGCCTGCCTGACGAGTCACCCTGTCCAGCGCCCACCCCGCCCCGACGCCTGCGCGTCATGACGCGCTCGGGCGCCGGGCGGCGAGTACCGGCTGGTGGAAGCCCGTGTCCGCCGGTGCGTGCCAGAGCGGGTCGGCGAGCCCGGCCCGCCGGGCGTACTCGGCCGTCTCCTCCTCGGGCAGCGCCCAGTACGTCGCGCTCGACGTCCGGGTCGTCCAGCCGTCGCCGTCCGGCTGCAACTGGAAGAGCTCCAGGTCGTACCGCTCCCCGTCGGCGTGCCAGTGCCACAGCTGGAAGGTCACCGTCCGCCCGGCGGGGCCTTGGTGGACGTGCGGGGCCGCGCTCTGCGGCCGCGCCCGGCGCAGCTCCCCGTAGGGGCGGGTGGAGAGCAGCAGCAGTCCGCCGGGGCGCAGCACCCGCCGGGTTTCGGCCAGGGCCTCGCCCACCTCCCGGGCGGTCAGCAGGTGCGGCAGGGCGTTGTCGGCGCAGACCACGGCGTCGAAGGAGGCGTCGGCGAAGGGCAGGGCCCGCATGTCGGCGGCCGCGACGGGCAGGGTGAGCGAGCGCCGACCGGCCTCGCGGGCGGCGCGGGCCACGGAGACGGGGCTGAGGTCGGTCCCGGTGACCCGGTGGCCCAGCGCGCCGAGGCCCAGTGACTGGGTTCCGATGCCGCAGGCGTTGTCGAGCACCCTGTGCGGGCCGGGGCCCAGCGCGGCGGTGAGCAGGGTGTCGAGGGCTCGGCCCTGGCGGGTGATGCTCGCGTCCCAGTCCGCGTAGATCAGGTCGTATCGCTCGGCCAGTTCGTCGTAGAAGCCGCGGGTGTCCATGGAGGAACGCTACTCGGACAGGTTGGGACGGGTGTGGCGGGAGAGAGTTTGGGGGCGTCAATCCCGTGCCATGGATGGGGACATGTCACAGCACAGAGCATCTGAGATCCCGGTCCTGTCGGACGAGGTACGCGAGGCGCTCGCCCGGGGGAAGCCCGTCGTGGCCCTGGAGTCGACGATCATCGCGCACGGGCTGCCGCGCCCCCGCAACCTGGCGGTGGGCCTCGAACTGGAGGGCCTGGTCCGTGCGGAGGGCGCGATTCCGGCAACGATCGCGGTCGTGGACGGGGTGGCGTACGCGGGCCTGGACAAGGCGCAGCTGGAGCGGATCGCGGGCGGCGAGGGCGTACGCAAGCTCGGTCACCGGGATCTGGCGCCCGCGCTGGCGACGGGGGCGACCGGGGCGACGACGGTGTCCGCGACGGCCTTCCTCGCGGCCCGGGCAGGCCTGCGGGTCTTCGCCACGGGCGGGCTGGGCGGCGTACACCGGGAGTGGGCCCGGACGCAGGACGAGTCGGCGGACCTGTCGCTGCTGGCGCGGACGCGGATCACCGTGGTGTGCGCGGGGGTGAAGTCGATCCTGGACGTGCCGGGCACGCTCCAGCGGCTGGAGACGCTGGGTGTGGGGGTGCTCGGCTACGGGACGGACCGCTTCCCCGGGTTCTACCTGGCCGACTCGGGCGAGCCGGTGGACTGGACGGTGCACGGGCCCGAGGAGGTCGCGGCGGTGATGGCCGCCCAGGACGCGCTGGGCGGCGCCGACTCGGCGCTGCTGGTGGCCAATCCGGTGGCGCGGGACGAGCAGCTGGATCCGGAGTTGCACGACCGGGTGTTGGCGCAGGCGCTCGCCGAGTGCCGCGAGCGCGGGATCACGGGGCAGGCGGTGACGCCGTTCCTGCTGGGCTTCCTGGTACGGGAGACGGACGGGGCCTCGCTGGAGGCGAATCTGGCGGCGGTACGCGGCAACGTGCGCCTCGGCGCCCGGATCGCGGGGGCCTGGGCGGCGCGGGCATGACCGGGCCGGGGGCGTTGCTCGTCGTCGGGGACGTGGTGACGGACGTGGTGGCCATACATCCGGAGCCGCTGGCTCCGGCCACCGACACCGCGGCCCGGATCCGGACCCTGCCGGGCGGGGCCGGGGCCAACGCGGCCTGTTGGGCCGCCCGTACGGGGACCGCGGAGGTACGGCTCCTGGCGCGGGTGGGTGCCGAGTCGGCCCGCTGGCACGAGCGGGCACTGGTCGACGCGGGGGTGCGGCCGCGGTTGGTCATCGACGCGCGGGAGCCGACCGGGACGGTGGTCGCGCTGGTCGGCAAGGACGCGGAGCGGACGTTCCTGACCGACAGCGGGGCCTCGCTGCGCCTGTGCCCCGCCGACTGGACCCCTTCCCTGCTGGACGGGGCGGCCCATCTGCACCTGTCCGGTTATCTGTTCTTCGCCGACAGCAGCCGGGAGCTGGCCATGGTCGCGCTGCGGGCGGCCCGGACGCGGGGGGTGTCGGTGAGCGTGGACCCCGCTTCGGCCGGATTCCTGGCCGGTCTCGGGCCGCAGCGCTTCCTGGACGCCGTGGCGGGGGTGGACGTGCTGCTGCCGAACGAGGACGAGGCCCGACTGCTGGCCGGACTGCCCGAGCCGACGGGGGTGGATCGGGCGGCGGCGGAGCTCAGCCGGCGGGTGCCGTTGGTGGTGGTGACCCGGGGCGCGGCCGGGGCGCTGATCGCCGAACGCGGCCGGGTCACCGCCGAGGTCGAGGCGGAGCCGGTGGAGGCGGTGGACTCCACGGGCGCGGGGGACGCCTTCACCGGCGGCTTCCTCGCGGCCCGGCTGGAGGGCGCGGATCCGGCGGAGGCCGCCCGCGCCGGGTGCCGGGCCGCGGCCCTGGCGGTGACCCGGCAGGGCGGGCGGCCGTAGGGATGTCGGGCGGACGAGGCCGTCCCGGCCCGTCTCGTCCCGGCCCACCCCGATCCGGCCTGGCCCGGCCTGCCCCTCCCCGTCAGCGGCTTCGGATGCCGGTCCACGCGGGGTGGCGGGGGTCGTCGGCCCGGACCACCGCATCGGCGGCCGACGCCGGGTCGGTGTCGGACTCGTAGCGCGCGAAGGCGGGCAGCGTCCAGCGCGCGGACTCCTCGGTGCGGCGGGCGAGCGCGCCGGCGGAGAGCCGGATGTGGACGCTCAGATCGAAGGGGAACCACTGGCCCAGCAGCAGCGGGCCGTGCACGAGCAGCACGCCACCGGGCGGGAGTTCGACGTACGGGCTGCGGGTCGCCCGGTCGGTCACCGGGTCCCAGAGGTCCGGCAGGACCCGGCCGGTGCCGCCGGGGTCGGTGGGGCCGAAGACCTCCCGCCAGAGGGCGGCCGTGTCGTACCAGCCGCCGAGGTAGGAATCCACGTCCTGCCGGCCGAACTCGAAGCGGAGGGAGGCCGGCCGCAGGAATCCGTCGGCCGGCACCACCAGGGACGGGCGTCCGCGCCGCCGCAGCGCTTCGGCCAGTTCACCGGCGAGGACGCCGGTGTCGGCGGCGGGGGCGCCGTCGATGCCCACCCGCTGCCAACCGCCTTGCCCATGAGCACGGTCGGGGTCGTTGCCGGACGACGCGTCAGGGGCGTCGTCGGAGGCCTGGTCGGGGTCGTCGAGGTGACCGGCGAGCCGCTCGGCCATCCGCTGCCATGTGATCGCTTCCCACTGCACGGCCCCATTGTCAGTGGTGGGTCGTAGCGTTTTTCACGAGGGGATCACCGGCCGAAAGGGAGCCGGCGGCGCTGCCTTTGGGGAGAGGTTTGTCATGGCTCGGGAGACGACGTATCTGGAGCTGTCGCAGGACGACGGCGCGGCGCACAAGTTCTACGAGGTGACCGTCGACGGCACGGCCGTGTCCGTGCGGTACGGGCGCATCGGTGCGGGCGGCCAGCTGCAGACCTCCGCGTTCCCGAGCGCCGAGAAGGCCCGGGCGGCCGCCGCGAAGAAGATCGGGGAGAAGGTCCGCAAGGGGTACGCCCCGGCGGTGCAGGGGCAGCGCGCCGCGCGATCGGTGACCCGCCGCCAGGTGACCTCGGCGCCCTCGACGGCGCGTGCGGTGGCCCCGGTGCTGTGGCGCTTCCGGACCGGTTCGTCGGCCTTCGGCATCCATGTGGACGAGGACCGCTGCTGGGTCGGCAACCAGGCGGGCGATGTCTACACGCTGAGCCACGGCGGCGAGGTACTGGCCCGGTATTCGCTGCCGGACGGGGTGAAGTGCCTGGTGGCGGACGAGTTCTGGATATACGCGGGCTGTGACGACGGCACGGTGTACGACCTGTCGTCGAAGGTGCCGTTCGGGGCGTACACGATCGCCGCGGACGTGGACATCTACTGGCTCGACATCCACGAGGGCGTGCTGAACGTCTCCGACGCGAACGGCGGCCTGACGGTCATCGACCACGAGGACGAGCACCAGTGGTCCCGGAAGTCCGGCGGCCACGGTGCCTGGATGGTCCGGGCGGACGAGCGGGCCGTCTTCCACGGGCACAGCGGCGGTGTGACGGCGTACGCGGCGGACGGCACCGGGCAGTTGTGGCACACCAGGACCCCCGGCGGCGTGCTGTTCGGCTGGCAGGAGGACCACGCGGTGTACGCGGGGACGACCCACAAGACCGTGCAGCGGCTCTCGAAGGCGACGGGGTCGGTGGAGGCCTCCTACTCCTGTGACGCGGCGGTGTACTCGTGCGCGACCTCGCCCGACGGACGGCACGTCTTCGCGGGTGACTCCTCCTCTTCGGTCTACTGCTTCGACGCCGACGGCCGACGGCTCTGGAAACTGGGGACGGGCGGCGGGTCGGCACTGTCCATGCAGTACCTGGACGAGCGGCTGTACCTCGTGACCACCGACGGGTCGCTGGTCTGTGTGGACGCGACCGAGCAGGCGATCGCGGCGGCCCAGCAGGGCTCGGTGCCCGCGCCGATGGACGTGAAGTCGGCGGCGGCGCTCCCGGTGTTCACGCCGGCGGCGTCGGCCTCGGCGGTGGCGACCGTCTCCATGACGGCGATGACCTCGGACCCGTCGGCGGGCGTGGTGGTGGAGTGCGTCCAGCAGGGCGGCCGCATGCGGGTGCAGGTGGTGTCGGGCGGCTTCGAACCCACGTGGAACGTGCAGTTCCCGCGCGGGATACGGGAGGCGGGCGCCCGGTACGTGGTGGACGGGCTGCACGCGGCCTCGGGCGGCTTCTACCGGGTGCGCGGGGAGATACGCCGACTGGTGTGAGCGCCTACCGGGTGCGGGCCGGTCCGGGGCGGCCCGGGGGCGGTCCGGCCGGGGTGGCGGGGACGGCCGCGTCGGGCGCGTCGGCCACGTCAGGTGCGTCGGCCGCGCCAGGTGCGTCGGTCGGGGTCAGCGGGCGTGTTGTCCGCAGACCGCCTGCGTGACGCCGGCCGGGGCCGGGGTGGGTATCGCGAAGGGCGTCCCGGCCGGGAGCGCGGGGGTCACGTGGAGCACGACCGGCTCGGTGCCGAGGTTGTGCCCCAGGTGGATGTGTCCTATGCCCGCGGGTTCCACGAAGGTGGTCCCGGCCGTGTGCACCTCGACGGTGCGGTCGTGCAGGACCCGGGTGAGGGTCCCCGCCAGGACCACCGCGTCCAGCCTGACCCGGTGGAAGTGCCAGCCTGTGCAGCCGCCCGGCGGGATGACTATCTCCCGGCCAGTCGGGAGCGTGGCGACGCATGCCCCGCCCGGCCGTGCCGTCATCGTCCGTCGCCCACCCATGTGCCCCTCCTCGGCGGACCTCCTGCGGTCCACCGCCCCACGGTAAAAGGGCCCCTGGGCATCAAGGAACACTCGACGAAACATCAACATGCCGTCTTCACCAGGTGATATGAGGGTCATACAGCGGTATCACACGTCTATGAGCCTGGTGGTTTTCGAATCGCTGAAGCAGATCCACTGCGCCGACTGCCGGCAAGGGCCCCTGCGGCACCTCGTCCGCGAGTCCGGCGTGCCCCGCTGCCTGGACTGTACGGATCTCGGCCATCTCGTCTATCTCCCGCGCGGGGACACGGCGCTCACCCGCCGCTCCCGCGAGGCCAGTTCGCTGTGCGCGGTCGTCGTTCGCTTCAACAAGCGTCGGCACCGCTACGAGCGCCTGGGTCTCCTCGTCGAGGAAGCCGCCTTGGCCGGCGCGGAGCGCGCCTGCCTCGCGGACTCGGAGGCGCGGGCGCGCCGCCGGGAGCGCGACCGGCGGCGGCGTGCGGCCGAGGACACCCGGTTCACGGCGGCCTTCGCCGCCGAGATCGTGCGGCTGTTCCCCGGATGTCCGGCCGACCGGGCGGTGGCGATCGCCACCCACGCCTCGGTGCGCGGCAGCGGCCGGGTGGGCCGGACCGCGGCCGGTCGTGCTCTTGACGAGCCTGCGGTCTCCGTCGCGGTCCGGGCGGCGGTGCGGCACACCGACACCGAGTACGACGCCCTGCTGATGGCGGGGGTCCCACGGTTCGCGGCCCGCGCCCGGCTGGCTCCGCGGATCGACGCCATCCTGGACGGGTGGCGTGTTCCGCCCCCGGGGCACGCGTCCGCGCCCGCCCCGGACCCGTCGTCCCCTCCGCTCAGTTGAGGCGGAAGCGACGGTAGAGCAGCACCCCGCCGAGGAGGAGCGCGCCCGCGCCGGGGACCAGGTATCCGGCGCCGTCGGCCCCGGTGTGGGCGAGGGCCTCGTGCCGCGGGGCCTCGGGCGGGGTGACCCGCGTGACCGGCGCGGTCGGCACGGCCGGGACGACCGGGACGACCGGGGTCACCGGCTTCTCGACGACCGGCGGCTGGACGGGCTTGCCGCCCGTGGGCACCTCGCCGTTGACGGACGTATTACCCACCGAGGGGTTGCCGATGCCGACCACGTTCACCGAGTTGCCGCTGATGTTCAGCGGGAGGTCGACGGGGAGCTGGATCCCGTTGCCGGACAGCACTCCCGGTGAATCCTTTCCGCTTCCCACGGCGACGGCTCCGCCGCTGTTGCCGCCACTGTTGCCGCCGCTGTTGCCCGCCGGCTTCGAGGAGTGGGAGGTCCCCGAGGTCGCGTGTCCGCCGCCACCGCCCGACGACTGGTTGCTGCAGCGGTTCCCGGCGGCCGGGTTGAGCACGCCGACCACGCTCACGGTGTTCCCGCACGCGTTCACGGGAAGGTTCACCGGCAGTTGTACGAGGTTTCCGGACAGCAGTCCCGGCGAGCGCTCGGCTCGACCACTCGCGTCCGCATCGGCGTGGGCGAGTCCGCCCACACCCGCGACCGCCAGTCCGCCTCCCGCAACCATCGCCGCGATCAAGCCATTCCGACGACTGTGACGCATCAGTTTCCCTGCCTTCCGGAGAAGTTCGCGGGCAATGTCCCCGCACCGGAACAACGCGCCGACCCCATTCGGGTTATAGAGACGGTAGACATTTCACTCAATCGTGTACTGGGTACTGGGTACTTCATGACCGATCGCCCGCTGCTCCTCCTCGATGTGGACGGCCCCCTCAACCCGTTCCGCTCACCCCTGGCCGGATTGCGCGGATACCGGAGCCACCGGATGTGGCCCGACGTCTGGCTCTCCTACCGCGATCCGGAGTCCCGCAGGGCCCGGCGCGGCGCCCGCGTACGCCTTCACCCCTCCCACGGAGCACGGCTGCTGGCCCTGCCCTTCGAGCTGACCTGGGCCACCGCCTGGACGCACCAGGCCAATACGATGATCTCCCCGCACATCGGGCTGCCGGGTGACCTCACCGTCGTCGAGTGGCCCGAGCTCTTCGCCGACGACCCCGACGGCCTCTCCTGGAAGACCCGCCATCTCCGCGACTGGGCGGCCGGCCGGCCCTTCGCCTGGGTCGACGACATGATCACCCCGCGCGACCGCGCCTGGGTCGCCGAGCACCATCCGGCCCCGGCCCTCCTGCTGCGCGTCCACCCCCGCCACGGACTGCGCGACCGCGACTTCACCACCCTGACCCGCTGGGCGGAGGGCGTCAGCGCAGCAGAGCGCTGACCGGGTCCGGGGCGGGGTCGCCCACGGGCCACCAGTCCTGGTCGCCGAGGCGGTCCTCGTAGCCGTACCAGAGGCCGTCCCGGCCGAGGCGGAGCTGGCGGTTGCGCATCGTCAGGCGGTTGCGGTCGGGGCGGAAGGAGCCCTGGCCGGCAGCGAGCAGGGCCGGGCGGGCCCGGTCGAAGGGGCCCGCCGGCGGGTCCCAGGGGTCTTCGAGGGCGTCGAGGGCCGGGCGTCCGCCCTGGCGCCAGGCCGCGGCGGCCCGGGCGAGATCGGTGGTGGTGCGGCCGGTGGCGCGGGCCAACTCCCGGTACAGGGTGCGGGCCGCGCCGGTCAGCCCGGCGGTGGGGTGCGCGGACGCCAGCCGGACGGCGTCCTGCCACACGGTGAGCCCGGCGATCGGGTCCTCGCCGGTGGTGAGGAGGGCCAGGGCGCGGGCGGCCGCGTCGGAGGCGAGCTGGTCGAGGGCCAGCGGGTCCGGCGCCGCCGGGTCGGCCGGGTAGGCGGGCGGAAGACCGACGGCGGCGGGCACGGGAAGCGGCGCGGGCAGCAGGGGCAGACCGGTGCGAGCGAGCGCCGCCCGGGCCGCGACGCCGGGGAAGCCGGGCGCCGCGTCCGGCTGTTCGCGCGCGGCATGGGCGGCATTGCGGCGGGTGAGCTCGTCGAGGAGCTCCCGCTCCCCGCGGCCGCGCAGGAGCAGCAGGACGAAGGGGTCCTCGTCCAGGAGGCGGGCCGCCCGGTAGCAGAGGGCCGCCGCGTGCTTGCACGGCGGACGCCCGAAGTCCGGGCAGGAGCAGTGCGGGACGAGCTCGCCCGCGCCGGGCAGGACGGCCCCCGCGAGCGACTGCGGGACCTCCCGCTCCAGCAGGGCGGCGAGCGCCGCGGGGTCGGCCGCGACCGTCTCCAGCAGGTCGTTCCACTCCGGGTCCGGGAAGGCCGGCAGGGTCAGCTCGGTGCGGTACGGGCGGGGCCGGCTGCCCCGGACGTACGCGACGATCCGGCCGGGGGTGACGGTGACCGCGCTGACGTGCCCGCCCTCGGCATACGTACGCCCCCGGGCCAGGCGGGCCCCGTCACGGGAGACCTCCTCCAGCGCCGACACCCAGGCCCGGCCCCACCAACTGACCGCCTCGGCGCCGACGGGCACGGTCTCGAAGGTGCGGCGGCGATCGTCCCGCGCGGTGATCATCCGGGCCTCCGCAGCGAGACGAGGTCGGCCAGCTCGCGGTCGGTCAGCTCGGTCAGCGCCGACTCCCCGGAGCCCAGCACGGCGTCCGCCAAGGCCCGCTTCGCCTCCAGCATCTCGGCGATCCGGTCCTCGACGGTGCCTTCGGCGATGATCCGGTGGACCTGGACGGGCTGGGTCTGGCCGATGCGGTAGGCGCGGTCGGTGGCCTGTTCCTCGACGGCCGGGTTCCACCAGCGGTCGAAGTGGATGACGTGCCCGGCCCGGGTGAGGTTCAGCCCGGTGCCCGCCGCCTTCAGGGACAACAGGAAGACGGGGACCTCACCCGCCTGGAACCGGTCCACGAGCTCCTCACGGCGCGGCACCGGCGTCCCCCCGTGCAGCAGCTGCGAGTTGATCCCGCGGGCCTGTAGGTGCCGTTCGATCAGGCGGGCCATGGTCACGTACTGGGTGAAGACCAACACCGAGCCGCCCTCCGCCAGGATCGTGTCCAACAGCTCGTCCAGCAGGGCGAGTTTGCCCGAGCGGTGCGGGATCCGGGGCTGCTCCTCCTTCAGGTACTGCGCGGGGTGGTTGCAGATCTGCTTGAGCGAGGCCAGCAACTTCATGATCATGCCGCGCCGTTCCATGCCCTCGCTCGACTCGATCACGGCCATCGCCTCGTCGACCGCCGCCCGGTAGAGCGAGGCCTGCTCCCGGGTGAGGGAGACCGGATGGTCGGTCTCCGTCTTCGGCGGAAGCTCGGGCGCGATACCCGGGTCGGACTTCTTTCGGCGCAGCAGGAACGGCCGGACGAGCGCGGACAGTCGGGCGACCGCCGCCTCGTTGCCTCCGTCCTCCTCGTTCTGGTGCTCCACCGGGCGGGCGTGGCGGGCCCGGAAGGCGGTGAGCGGGCCCAACAGTCCCGGCGTGGTCCAGTCGAGCAGCGCCCACAGCTCGGAGAGGTTGTTCTCCACCGGGGTGCCGGTCAGCGCCACCCTGGCCGGCGCCGGCACCGTGCGCAGCGCCTTCGCGGTCACCGAATGCGGGTTCTTCACGTGCTGCGCCTCATCGGCGACGACCATGCCCCAGCTCTGTTCGGCGAGCAGGGCGGCGCTGGCGCGCATCGTCCCGTAGGTGGTGAGGACGAAGCCGCCCGCGCAGGACGTCAGGTCCTCGATGCTGCGGCTGTTGCCGTGGAAGCGCCGCACGGGCGTGCCGGGGGCGAACTTCTCGATCTCCCGCTGCCAGTTGCCCAGCAGGGACGCGGGGCACACCACGAGGGTGGGCTCCGGCCGGTCCCGGTGCAGGTGCAGCGCGATCAGCGTGACGGTCTTGCCGAGGCCCATGTCGTCGGCGAGGCAGCCGCCGAGGCCGAGGGAGGTCATCAGGTCCAACCAGGCCAGGCCGCGCGCCTGGTAGTCGCGCAGGGTGGCCTGGAGGGCGGGGGGCTGCGGCAGCGGGGCCTGCTCCCGCGTCAGCCGGTCCCGCAGGGCGGCCAACGCGCCCACCGGGACCGCTTCGACGGTCGTGCCGTCGATCTCGGCGGTCCCCGTCAGTACGGTGGCCAGCGCGTCGACCGGGTCCAGGACGCCCAGCTCCCGCTTGCGCGCCTTGCGCACCAGCTCCGGGTCGACCCGCACCCACCGGTCGCGCAGCCGGACGACGGGCCGGTGCGCCGCGGCCAGCGCGTCCATCTCCCCCGGGGTGAGCCGGTCGCCGCCCAGCGCCAGCTCCCAGGAGAAGGCGAAGAGGTGCTCGGCGTCGAAGAAGGCGGTCCCGTCGGTCGCGGAACCGGGCGCGGTGGACCGGACGACGGCGGTCGCCGACAGCGTACGAGCCAGCTCGCGCGGCCAGTGGACCAGGACCCCGGCGGCCGCCAGTCGGCTCGCGGCCACCCCCAGCAGGTCCTCCAGCTCCGGATCGGACAGGGCCAGGGCGTCGGGCACGGGCTGGTCCAGCAGGCGCAGCAAGGGCGGCCAGATCCGGGCGGCCCGGCGCAGCGCGAGCACGGCGTCGATCCGGGCGCGCGGGCCGAACCCGGCCGCCGCCGTGCCCGCCCACAGCTGCCCGGCATCGGTGACCAGGGTCGGGTCGGCGAGGCTGTGCACCTGGACGACGGCGGCCCCGGCCCGCCGGATGTCATCCTCCTCGGCCTCGTCGAAGAGCTGGAAGGAGGACAGGTCCAGCCGGAGCGAGATCCCGACGCCGGTGTCGGAGCCGGCCGCGACCTGCGCGGCCCAGTCCTGTATCCCGGGCACCTGCTGCGGCTCCCGCGCGGCGAACGGCCGCCCGGCGGCCACGGCGGCGGCCGGGGTGCGGGGCAGCCCGTCGGCGATGGCGTCGAGGAACGCGCGGACCAGCGCCTCCGGTTCGGGCAGTTGGAGCGGGCGACGCCCGGCCAGGGGCGTCGCGTACCCCTCGTGCGGCAGCGCGGCGGCCACCGCGCGGAGGTGGTCGATGTCGGCGGCGTCGAGCGGTCCGGCGCGCCAGGCGTCGACGCCTTCGGGGGTGAGTCCGGGCAGGAGCCGGCCACGGGAGGCCAGGGTCAGCGCCTGCCGGGCGGCGGTCCCCCAGGCGCGGGTGGCGGGATGCGCGGCGGGGCTGTGGGGCGCCTGCGCGAGCAGGGGCAGGGCGGAGGCGACGGAGAGGGTCACCGCGGGCACGGTCCGGCTGCGGACCCCGTCGCCGTGCGGACGTACGACGGTCAGCGGCGTCGGCGTGCCGACCTCGGGGAGGGCGTCCCCGTCGGGCGCCCAGAAGGCGACGCGCCCCTCGCGGGGAACGGCGGCGGGCAGGAAGACCGCGGCGTGCCGCAGCAGCGCGGTGGCCGGCGGCGGCGACGAGCGCTGCGGCCGCGCCTGCGGCCGCAGCTGCACCTGCGCCGACGCGTGCTGTGTCATGGCGTGTCCCCCTCCCCGTCTGCCCGTCGATGGCCTGGCGAATCTGTCGGTCCCCTCTGCCGACGAGTCTAGGCGCCACCACCGACAACACCCTCTGACCTGCGGTTCAGCGGGCCCAGCGGCCCTGCTCCAGCGCGTACCCGTACGCCGGCCGACCGGTGGCGGCGCTGGTGCGCAGCGGCCGTCCGCCGTCGTCGATGCGGAGGGTGCCCGACCCGGACGGGCCGGTCCACCGGAGGTCGAGGAACCAGTCGCAGTCGCAGCCCGTGGTGGCCGCCTCCACCCGCAGGACGACCGGTTCGGACGCCGAGACCCGCAGGGGGAAGGCGGGGGCGGGCAACGGGTCGCCGCCGTCGTTCCCGGCGACGGGCCGGGCCAGCGGACGCGGCGCGTCCAGATTGACGGCGAACGCGGCGGGGGTGAGCCCGCCGCCGCAGCCCTGCGACATCTGGTAGACGTTCCAGGCCGGTGGCTTGCGGCGGGCGGCCACCCGTACCTCCAGGTCCTCCAGGACCACCGCGCCCTCCCCCGTGCCGTGCAGGGTCACCTCCACGATCTGCGACCCGGCGTGCACCGCGCCCTGCGCCGCCGCCCACGCGGGCGCGTCCGCCTCCACGGGCGGCGGGGGCACCGATCCGGGAGCGCGCTCGCTCAGGTAGGCGTGATCGCAGCCCGCGGTCCACACGTGCGACCGCACCGCCGCCTTCAAGGGCACGACCGGCGCCCGACCCGGGGCCGACGCCGACGGTGACACGAAGGTCCGGCCGGGCGCCGGAGCCGTCGCCCCGGTCGGCCCCGCCGACCCGGCCGGCGGTGTCGGTTCCGGTGCGCCCGTCGCCGCGGGTGCCGAGGCGGACCCCGACCCCGGGGACACCGCAGCACTCGTCCCCGTTCCCGTACCCGTACTTCCGCCCGCGTGCGGCGCGCCCCGCTCGGGTCCGGCGGCCGCCAGCAGCGCCACGGCCACCGCCCCGGCCGTCACGCCCGCCGCGGCGACCACGGCCGCCCGCCGCCGGTACCAGGCCCCCCGGGCCACCGGCTCCGACCCGGTGTCCGGCGCCACCACCACGGTCGGCTCGGGAACCGGCTCCGGCTCCGGTACGGGCTCCGGCTCGGGCACGGGTACGGGCTCCGGCACAGGTACCGCTACAGGTACGGGCTGCGCCGCGGCTCCGGCGCGCCGCCGCGCGTCCGCCAGCAGCCACGCCCGGTGCAGGTCCAACGCCTCCCCCTGCGTCGCCCCGCAGGCCCGGGCGAAACGGTCCACCACCGCGAACTCCGCCGGCAGCGCCTCCCCGTTGCAGTACCGGTGCAGCGTCGACGTACTCGTGTGCAACCGGCGCGCCAAAGCCCCGTAACTGAGCCCGGCACGCTCCTTCAGCTCCCGCAGCAACCGTGCGAAATCCTCGGCCTCGCTCACGCACTCCCCCGTTCCGCGTCCCGCGACCGCGTTCCATGCATGAGGTGTTCCCCCAGGTGACGGTGCGTACGGCCGTTCCAGCGTCCCGGATTCGTCGCGATCCGTCGCCCGCCACGCCGTCCGGGGAACAGGCTCGTCAGGCACACACCACCACAGCACCCACGGGGAGAACCGACCATGTTCCGACGTTCCGGCACCGCCACCACGCTCACCACCGCACTCGTCGCGGCGGCGGCCGCCCTCGTCCTGACCGCCTCCACCTCCGCCGCGGCCGCCACCGCGCCCGGCTTCCTGGCCGGCGCCGACCTTCCCCCGCACCCGTCCTCGCCCTGGTACGCGGGCGCGGTCACCAAGGGGCTGCCCGAGTCCGCGCCGTTCTGCCTGGAGGGCGTGCTTCCGGCGGCGGGCAGTTGGCACCGCGTCTTCGGTACCGAGTACGACACCGGCGCCGTGCAGGTCTCCGTACGCTCCGCCTCCCCCTCCGCAGCCGCCAAGCTCGCCGGCACCCTGGAGCGGAAGGTCGCGGCCTGCGCCGCCGACTGGCTGCGCACGACCCCCGGCGGCACCGCCTCCTGGCAGGACTACGGCACGCTCCCGGTCGAGGAGGGCGCGCACGTCTACGGGGTCCACACCTCGATCCCCGAGTCCGAGCCCGGCGTGCACCTGTTCGGCATCGGGCGCGACGGCGCCACGGTGACGGTCGTGCAGTGGGGCCAGATGGGCGACCTGTCCCACGCCCCGGTCGCCGACTTCAAGAAGACGACCACCAAGGCCGTGAACAAGCTCAACCCCTGACGGCGGGGGGTGGGACCATGGACGTGAGAGGCGATGTCCATGCGTTCCGGAAATGAGCCGGTGACCGCGCGCAGTCCGCTGCGGCTGCGGTTCTGGCTGGGTGTCTGGGGGCTGGTCTGGGCTGCCGCCGGCACGGCCTTGTTCTCGCTGGTGGGCCGTCCCGGGTGGGCGGCCGCCTGCGGGGCGCTGGCGGTGGTCGTGGCCGTGGACCTGTTCATGATCGTGCGCCACATCCACCAGGGGCCGCACTACCAGCCCGGCCCGGACATCCCGCCGTACGAGCCGCCTCGCGGCCGGTGAGTCAGGCGGGGTCGGCTCCGGCCGAGCCCTCTCCCACCGGGCCGTCTCCCGCCCGGCCCTCCGCGGCCGGGCCCTCGAAGCGGGCCGCCGCCAGGTAGTCGGGCTGCGGGTCGAGAGCCGCGGCGAGGCGGAAGTGCTTGCGCGCCTGCTCGGGCCGGCCCGAGCGCTCGAACGTACGGGCCAGCGCGTAGTGCGCGAAGGCGTTGTCCGGCTCCCGCTCCAGCACCAGCTCGAACTCCAGCTCGGCCGGTCGTAGTTGCGCCGCCGCGAAGAAGGCCCGGGCACGCAGCAGCCGCGCCGCCGTGTTCTCCGGGTGGGCGGCTATGACCGAGTCGAGCAGCTTGACCGCGCCGCGCGGGTCGCGGGCGGCGAGCAGCTGCTCGGCGGCCCGGTAGTCGATGACGTGGGTTTCCGGGCTGGACGGTGTGGGGCGCGCGGTCTCGGACACGTTCGAAATCCTTCCCTCTCCGGGCGCGTTCAACGCCCCCGCCCCACCCGCTATTCCATGCACACGTCAGATGCCTACCTCAGGCGGACCCGCCCGCCGCCCGCGCCGTGAGCTCGTCCCACACCTTGCGCACCTGCGGTTCCAGGGCCTCCAGCGGCCCGTCGTTGTCGATCACGAGGGTCGCCACCGCGAGCCGCTGCTCCCGCGTGGCCTGCGCGGCCATCCGGGCCCGCGCCTCCTCCTCGGCCATCCCGCGCAGCGCGGTCAGCCGCGCCAGCTGCGTGTGCGCGGTCGCGTCCACCACGACGACCAGGTCGTAGAGCGGCGCCAGGCCGTTCTCCGTGAGCAGGGGTACGTCGTGCACCACGATCGCGTCGGCCCCCGCGGCGGCTTCCAGCTCCGCCGACCGGGCCCCCACCAGGGGGTGCACGATCGAGTTCAGCGTCCGGAGCTTCGCCGGGTCCGCGAACACGACGGACCCCAGCTTCGGCCGGTCGAGCGTGCCCTCCGCGGTCAGCACCGACTCCCCGAAGGCCGCCACGACGGCCGCGAGCCCGGGCGTACCGGGCTCCACGACCTCGCGTGCGATCCGATCGGCGTCGACGACGATCGCCCCGTACCCCGCCAGCAGTCGCGAGACCTCGCTCTTGCCGGCACCGATTCCGCCCGTCAGGCCTACTTTCAGCATGCCCCGCAGCATAGGGGGCGCCGCCCGTACGTCAGTTCTCGCCCTCGCGCTCGGCCAGGAACCGCTCGAACTCGCGGCCGATCTCGTCGGCCGACGGCAGCTCCGCCGGCTCGGCGATCATGTTCCCGCGGGTCTCGGCGCCGGCCGCCGCGTCGTACTGGTGCTCCAGCCCCTGCACCAGGGCGACCAGTTCCTCGTCGCCCTCGCGGATCTGCCGGTCGATCTCCGTCTGCGTGCGGTGCGCCTCGGTGCGCAGGGCGTGCGCCACGGCCGGCAGGACCAGCCCGGTGGCCGCGGTGATCGCCTCCAGCACCGTCAGCGCGGCGTCCGGGTACGCGGAGCGCGCGACGTAGTGCGGTACGTGCGCGGCGACGCCCAGCACGTCGTGCCCGGCCTGGGACAGGCGGAACTCCACCAGGGACTCCGCGCTGCCGGGTACCTGCGCCTCGTCGAAGGGGCTGCGGTGGCCCGGCATGAGGTCGGTGCGGTTGCCGTGCGGGGTGATGCCGACGGGGCGGGTGTGCGGGACGCCCATCGGGATGCCGTGGAAGTTGACCGAGAGCCGGACGCCGAGGCGCTCGACGATCTGCCGGACGGCGACGGAGAAACGCTCCCACTCCACGTCCGGCTCCGGGCCGGAGAGCAGCAGGAAGGGCGCTCCGGTGGCGTCCTGGACGAGCCTGACCTCCAGCCGGGGCTCCTCGAACTCCGTCCAGTGGTCACGCTGGAAGGTCAGCAGCGGGCGCCTGGCCCGGTAGTCCACCAGCCGGTCCGCGTCGAAGCGGGCGACCACCTGATGGGGCAGGGTGTCCAGGAGCCGCTCGACGATCTGCTCGCCGGCCTCACCCGCGTCGATGTACCCCTCGAAGTGGTACAGCATGACCAGCCCGGCCGAGTCCTGGGCGACCGCCAGGTCGGCCACCGCCAGGCCCTTGGCGTCCCATTCGTACAAACCCTGTGGATCAAGCACCGTCACCACTCCTCCTCGCCTCGTTCTCAGCCAAGAACGTCCAAGGCGGCCCGGCCATTCCCCAGTTGGCCGCATTCACAGGGAGCGACGCAGGAACGGGACGAAGGAACGCCGCGGATCGCCCGGAAAGGGGCGGCGGGAGAACGCGGTAAGGCCCGCCCCCCGAAGGGGACGGGCCTTACCGTTCAACGCAGTTCAGCTCGGCTCACACCGGAGTGTGATGCGCGCTGCGATCAGCTCTGGCCGCCGGCCAGCTTCTCGCGGAGCGCGGCCAGGGCCTCGTCCGACGCCAGGGCGCCGGAGGTCTCGTCCGACTCCGAGGAGTACGAACCACCCGAGATGCCCGCACCGGCGCTGCTGCCACCGGCGGCCGGGGCGGCAGCACCCTCGGCAGCGGCGGCCTCGTCGGCCTCGCGGCTCTTGATGACCTGAGCCTGGTGCTGCTCGAAGCGCTGCTGCGCCTCGGCGTACTGGGTCTCCCAGGCCTCGCGCTGCTTGTCGAAGCCCTCGAGCCAGTCGTTGGTCTCGGGGTCGAAGCCCTCGGGGTAGATGTAGTTGCCCTGGTCGTCGTAGGACGCGGCCATGCCGTACAGGGTCGGGTCGAACTCGACCGACGCCGGGTCGGCACCGAAGGACTCGTTGGCCTGCTTCAGCGACAGCGAGATCCGGCGACGCTCGAGGTCGATGTCGATGACCTTGACGAAGATCTCGTCGTTGACCTGGACGACCTGCTCCGGGATCTCCACGTGGCGCTCGGCCAGCTCGGAGATGTGGACCAGACCCTCGATGCCCTCGTCCACGCGGACGAACGCACCGAACGGAACCAGCTTGGTGACCTTACCCGGGACGACCTGACCGATCTGGTGGGTCCGGGCGAACTGCTGCCACGGGTCCTCCTGCGTCGCCTTCAGCGACAGGGAGACACGCTCGCGGTCCATGTCCACGTCGAGAACCTCGACGGTGACCTCCTGGCCGACCTCGACAACCTCGGACGGGTGGTCGATGTGCTTCCAGGACAGCTCGGAGACGTGCACGAGACCGTCGACGCCACCCAGGTCCACGAAGGCACCGAAGTTGACGATCGAGGAAACGACGCCGGAGCGGACCTGACCCTTCTGCAGGGTGGTGAGGAACGTCTGGCGAACCTCGGACTGGGTCTGCTCGAGCCAGGCGCGGCGGGACAGGACCACGTTGTTGCGGTTCTTGTCCAGCTCGATGATCTTCGCCTCGAGCTCCTTGCCCACGTAGGGCTGGAGGTCGCGGACGCGACGCATCTCGACGAGAGAGGCCGGCAGGAAGCCGCGGAGGCCGATGTCGAGGATGAGACCACCCTTGACGACCTCGATGACGGTACCGGTGACGATGCCGTCTTCTTCCTTGATCTTCTCGATGGTGCCCCAGGCACGCTCGTACTGAGCGCGCTTCTTCGAGAGGATCAGGCGGCCTTCCTTGTCCTCCTTCTGGAGAACCAGGGCCTCGATCTCGTCGCCGACCTTGACGACCTCGTTCGGGTCGACGTCGTGCTTGATCGAGAGCTCGCGGCTCGGGATGACACCTTCGGTCTTGTAACCGATGTCGAGGAGAACCTCGTCCCGGTCAACCTTGACGATGACGCCGTCGACGATGTCGCCATCGTTGAAGTACTTGATCGTCTCGTCGATCGCCGCGAGGAACGCGTCCGCGTCGCCGATGTCGTTGACCGCAACCTGCGGAGTGGTGGCGGTGGTCTCGGTGCTGCTCGTCATGTGGGAAAGGGCTCCGGTTACGGACAGAAAGTCGTAGGTACTGCTACGCCGGGAGCCCTTATCGGCATCTGCCGAAGCCGGACAGCCAAGGAGACCCCCGTTCCGCAGACGCGGAGGGGCCTCGAGAACCGAGGGGACCTCAACAAATACAAGCGCAGCCTGCTAGGTCTGAGGAGCACAGGCTCGCAGCGCAACTTGTAGCATACGGGGGCAGCCGGACAGGGTCAATGCGCGAAGGCGCACACCCCGGGCGGATCACCGCACAACCGGCACAATTCATGGGCGGGAAGGCCTTCATGGCGCTTCCTGCCACATTCCCAAGACATTCGCAGACTACGACGACGGGCCCCATGAACCAAGAGGACTACGCCTCCGAAGTAGCACACGAAGCCGATCCGGTATCCGGGGACGACCCCGAGGCCACCCGGCGTGACGCGGGGGAAGCGGAGAGCAGCCGGGCGAGCCGCAGCTGGTGGGACCGCAACGCCGACGAGTACCAGAACGACCACGGCGCCTTCCTCGGCGACGACCGCTTCGTCTGGGGCCCCGAAGGCCTGGACGAGGCGGAGGCTGCCCTCCTCGGCCCCGTCGCCTCCCTCCGGGACAAGGACATCCTGGAGATCGGCGCCGGCGCCGCCCAGTGCTCGCGCTGGCTGGCCGCCCAGGGCGCCCGCCCGGTCGCCCTCGACCTCTCCCACCGCCAGCTCCAGCACGCCCTGCGCATCGGCGACGACCTCCCGCTGGTCGAGGCGGACGCCGGACGGCTGCCCTTCCGCGCCGGCACCTTCGACCTGGCCTGCTCCGCCTACGGCGCCGTCCCCTTCGTCGCCGACCCCGCGGGCGTCATGCGCGAGGTGCACCGCGTACTGCGCCCCGGCGGCCGCTGGGTCTTCTCCGTGACCCACCCCGTCCGCTGGGCCTTTCCGGACGAGCCCGGACCCGAGGGGCTGTCCGTCTCCGCCTCCTACTTCGACCGCACCGCGTACGTGGAGCAGGACGAGCAGGGCCGCGCCCTGTACGTGGAGCACCACCGCACGATCGGCGACCGGGTGCGCGACGTGGTGGCGGGCGGCTTCCGCCTGCTGGACCTGGTCGAACCCGAGTGGCCGGAGTGGAACAGCCAGGAGTGGGGCGGCTGGTCCCCGCTGCGCGGCAACCTGATCCCGGGCACCGCGATCTTCGTCTGCGAGCGCGACTGACGTGATCCGTACCGCCGCCCTCGACGCCCTGCCCGTACGGGAGGTCGTGCCCGCGCTCGTCTCGGCGCTGGACGACCACGGCACGGCGGTGCTCTGCGCCCCGCCCGGCACCGGCAAGACCACGCTGGTGCCGCTGGTCCTGGCCGGCCTGGTGGGTGGCGGGCCGGGCGGCGGGCCACGGCGCCGGGTGGTCGTCGCGGAGCCCCGGCGGATCGCCGCCCGGGCCGCGGCGCGCCGGATGGCCTGGCTGCTGGGCGAGCAGGTCGGCGGGGCGGTGGGTTTCACCGTGCGCGGGGAGCGGGTGGTCGGCCCGGACACCGCCGTCGAGGTGGTGACCACCGGGGTGCTGCTCCAGCGCCTCCAGCGTGACCAGGAGCTGACCGGCGTGGATGTGGTGGTCCTGGACGAGTGCCACGAGCGGCACCTGGACGCCGACACGGTCGCCGCATTCCTCCTCGACGTACGCGAGACCCTGCGCCCGGAGCTCCGGCTGGTGGCGGCCTCGGCGACGACGGACTCCGCCGGCTGGGCCCACGTTCTCGGCCGGGGAAGCCTGGGCGGCGCGCCGGTGGTGGAGGCCGCGGGGGTCTCCTACCCCGTGGAGACGGTCTGGGCCCCGCCGGCCCGGCCGGTGCGGCCTCCGCACGGGATGCGGGTGGATCCGGCGCAGCTGACGCACGTGGCCTCGGTGGTGCGGCGGGCGCTGGCGGAACGCGACGGCGACGTCCTGTGCTTCCTGCCCGGCGTCGGCGAGATCGCCCGGGTCGCGGGGCAGCTGGCCGGGGTGCACGCGGAGGTGCTGCAGATACACGGCCGGGCCCCTGCCGCGGTGCAGGACGCGGCGCTCTCCGTCGCCGATCACCGCAGGGTGATCCTGTCCACCGCCGTGGCGGAGTCGAGCCTGACCGTCCCCGGGGTACGCGTGGTGGTGGACTCCGGGCTGGCCCGCGAGCCCCGCGTGGACCACGCGCGCGGGCTGGGCGCGCTGGCCACCGTACGGGCGTCCCGCGCGGCCGGACGGCAGCGGGCGGGCCGGGCCGGGCGCGAGGCACCGGGCGCGGTGTACCGCTGTTGGGCCGAGGCGGAGGACGGCCGGCTGGCCGCGTTCCCCTCGCCGGAGATCCGTATCGCCGACCTGGCGCAGTTCGCCCTGCAGGCGGCGTGCTGGGGCGACCCGGACGCGGCCGGGCTGGCCCTGCTGGACCCGCCGCCGGCCGGGGCGATGGCCGCGGCGCGGGAGGTGCTGGTGGCCGTCGGCGCGGTGTCCCCGGCCGGTGCGGTCACCGCGCGCGGGCAGCGGATGGCCCGGCTCGGGCTGCACCCGCGACTGGCCCGGGCCCTGCTCGACGGCTCGGCCGCGCTGGGTGCCCGGCGGGCGGCGGAGGTGGTGGCCCTGATCAGCGAGGAGCCGCCGCGGGAGTACGGGGACGACCTGGCCGGCGCGTGGCGACAGGCCCGCGCGGGCGGCGACGGCTACGCGGTCCGCTGGCGGGCGGAGGCCCGCCGCCTGGAGCGTGCCGTTTCCCCTCCGGGGCGCTCCGGCGAAACCGGGGCCGGGGCCGCGCCCCACACCTCCTCAGGCGCCGGCGGGGCCGAAGAATCCGCCCCGCCGGCGTTCGAGGCGTGGGGTTCGGGGCGGAGCCCCGGCGGCGGCGCCGTACCCGACGATGCCGCCGCAGGCCTGATCGCGGCCTCGGCCTTCCCCGAGCGGGTGGCGAAGACCAAGGGCTCGGGGGCCTTCCTGATGGCCAACGGCACCGCGGCCGAGCTCGGCGACGGCTCGCGGCTGCGCAGCGCGCCCTGGCTGGCGGTCGCCGTCGCCGACCGGCCCCCGCATTCCGCGTCCGCCCGGGTGCGGCTGGCCGCGCTCGTCGACGAGGACACCGCCCGCGCCGCCGCCGCGCACCTGCTCACCGCGGGGGAGGAGGTCCACTGGGAGGACGGCGACCTGGTCGCCCGCGCCGCCGAGCGCCTCGGGGCGATCGAGCTGGCCGTACGTCCGCTGCGCACCCCCGATCCCGCGCTCGTCCGGGCCGCCCTCCTCGACGGGCTCCGCACCGAGGGGCTCGGCCTGCTGCGCTGGTCCCCGGACGCGCTGACGCTCCGGGCCCGCCTCGCCTTCCTGCACCGCACGCTCGGCGGCGGCTGGCCCGACGTGGCCGACGACCTGGCCCTGCTGGAGCGCGCCGACGACTGGCTGGAGCCCGAGCTGTCGCGGGCCCGGCGCCGCGCCGACCTCGCCCGGATCGACGCCGGGCAGGCCCTGAACCGGCTGCTGCCGTGGGCCACCGGAGAGGCCGTCCGGCTGGACGAGCTGGCTCCGGAACGGTTGGAGGTGCCCAGCGGGTCCCGGATCCGGGTGGACTACTCCGCCGAGCACGGGCAGCCGGTGCTCGCGGTGAAGTTGCAGGAGCTGTTCGGGCTGGCGCGGACCCCGAAGGTGGCGGGCGTACCGGTGCTGGTGCACCTGCTGTCGCCCGCCGGCCGGCCCGCCGCCGTCACGGCGGACCTCGCCTCCTTCTGGCAGGGCGGCTACCGGGCCGTGCGCGCGGAACTGCGCGGGCGTTACCCCAAGCACCCCTGGCCGGAGGACCCGGCCACCGCCGAGCCCACCCGGCACACCAACGCCCGGCTCAGGCGCTGACCCCGTCCGCCCTCGCGGCTCCCGCCTCCCGTACGCGGCGGCCGCGCGCCTCCAGCCACAGGGCCGCTCCGAGCAGGACGAGCCCGGTGGTGGCCAGGCCGATCGGGGCGTAGGTGTGCAGCGCGAGGACCTTCGTACGGTTCGCCTTGACGAGGGCGACCGTGTGGTCGGAGTAGTCCTCGCGCATCGTGACGTGTCCGGCGAAGGCGGTGAGCTTGCCGTCGGGGCCGCCGGCCGCGATGCCGCCGCGCATCTCCTGCTGGATGTCCTGCTCGGCGTTGACGGGGGCGCCGGTCACCGGGTCGACCCAGAACCTCGCCTTGACGGTGTACCAGAGGGTGGTGCCGGTGGCCGCCTCGATCGTCGCCGGGTCGATGCCCTCGATCGGCATCTTCTTGGGCATGGCGACCTTGGTCCAGGGGACGGTCTGCTCGAAGTAGTAGACGTCCATGCCTTTGAACGTGCGCGGTCCGACGTAGTGGATCGGTGAGGCGGTGCGGGTCTGCGCGTCGAAGTACAGGTAGTCGCGCGGCTCGGTGAAGAAGGGCCACTTGAACTCGATGCCCTCGCGCTTGACGGGGTCCCCGTCGACCATCTCGCCGGTGGCGTGGACCGGGTCCTGGGTGTGCGCGTCGAAGATGTAGCGCTCGGGGATCTGGGAGACCATCTTCCCGTCCGGGCCGATGATGTAGGACAGCGTGTCCCAGACGACGACGTCCTTGCCGGCGCTCGCCTCTATCTCCTCGGACGCCTCCACGTTGCCCTTGAGGGTCTGGACGATGGTGACCTTGTCGACCTTCTTGGGCTGCATGCCGCCGGTGTAGTCGAGGAGCGTCGCGTCCTTCGCCTCCAGGACCACCTCCTGGTACTGGTTCGGCGGGATCTTGGCGAGGCGGGGGTACGCGTACCAGCGCAGCAGCGGCGCGAGGGCTGCGCAGAACACGGCTAGGGCCAGCAGGACAAGGCTCGCTCTGCGTCGCACGGCCGGGCCCTCCTCTACTTTCCGGGCGCGGGGGGCGCGGTGGTGAGCAGGGGCTTGGGTGAGGTCTCGCCTTCGGGCACCCCGAACGCCGTGATGGCGAACACGAGGGCCAGCGCGGCCGCGAGGCCGATGACGGCGGCGACGAATGCGCGCATGCCGGGGCTCCGAAATCTGATGAGGCGTCAGAGATGGGGCACCGTAGCAACGCGGAGGCGAGATGAGAACGTCCCGGGCGCACCGATCGAGGTGAAGCCACCCGCCGCGACGACGGGTGGCTTCACGGGTGTCCCTGACGGGGGTCGCTGGGACGGTGCGGGGGGGCGTGCCGGTCAGCGGGCGGACGCGGACGGTGACGCCGAGGGCGTACGGGCCGGCTTCGGGGTGGGCGTGGACGCCGGGGTACGGCTGGGCGACGCGGACGGGGTGGGAGTGGGAGTGGGAGTGGGAGCCGGCGCCGTCCGGGTGGGGGTGGGGGTGGGCGTCGGGGTCGGCGTCGGCGTGGGCGTCGGCGTGGGCGTCGGGGTCGGCGTGGGCGTCGGCGTCGGCGTCGGGTCCGGGGTCGGCGTAGGCGTAGGCGTCGGCGTCGGGTCCGGGGTCGGCGTAGGCGTCGGCGTGGGCTTCGGGTCCGGCGTCGGAGAAGGCGTGGGCGTCGGGGTCGGCGTAGGCGTCGGCTTCGGGGCGGGCTCGGGCGTACCCGTGCCCGCGCCCGGCCGGTCGGGAACCGCGTGTGTCCCCTTCAGGTAGTACGTGAACCAGGACCGCACCGTGCGCAGGTACTCCGCGGACCGGTTGTAGGACAGCACGGCCCGGTCGAGGTCCGCGTCCACCCGCAGGTCGCGGCTGCCCGCGCACAGGTACCGCCCGGCCGCGAGGGCCGCGTCGTGCACGTTGTTCGGGTTGCGCCGGCCGTCGCCGTCCGCGTCCTGGCCCCACGCCGCCCAGGTGGAGGGGATGAACTGCATCGGCCCGACCGCCCGGTCGTAGCGGGCGTCCCCGTCGTAGGCCCCGCCGTCGGTGTCGGAGATGTTCGCGAAGCCGTTGCCGTCGAGCACGGGCCCCAGGATCGGCCGCAGTGTGGTCCCGGTCGGATCGACCTGCCCGCCGCGCGCCTGTCCGGACTCCACCTTGCCGATGGCCGCGAGGAGTTGCCAGCGCAGTCCGCAGCCGGGGTCGCTCTGCCCCACGGTCTTCTCCGCGCGCAGATACGCGGCCAGCACGCTTGCCGGTATGCCCTGGGCCCCTTCCGCGGGCCCGGTCACGACCGGTGCCGCGGCGGCCGCCTCGGGGGCCGTCGGCGCCTGCGCCGGTGGCTGCGGCTGCCCCTGCTGCGACGGCGGCACCTCCGGTGGCAGCGGGCCCACCGGTGGCGGGAGTTCGGTGAGGTAGGCGGAGTCGCCGCCCGCCGTGTCCGCGACCTCCGCCGGCTGCGCGATGTTCTCCCCGGCGGCGGAGAGCCGGTCGGTGCTCCCGTCCACCGGACCCTGGGACGCGGTCACCGCCGCGACCACCAGGGTGGAGACCAGAGCGGCCGTCGTTCCCCTGCGCAACCTGCGTCCGAATATTCGAGCCGACATGGGTCGGACCCCTCCCCCTCGACGTCCGCGTGACCCTACGTCAACTCCCTTCACACAGCACGCAAGGTGGGCGGGAATTCACCGGATCCCCACGTCCCGCAGCAGCTCACGCATACTGTCGGGACCCTTCGGGAGCATTGGCCCGAAGTAAGGGACGCCCACAGGAACACGCAGGAACACGCAGAAGAGGTGCCATGCCGTTCACTCTCAGCCACGCGGCCGCCGTCCTTCCGGCCATCCGTCGGACCGGGCGTGCGCGGGGCCCCCTTGTCGCCTCGGCGCTCGTCCTCGGGTCGTTCGCACCGGACACCTTCTACTTCACGGACGCGGTCGTCGAAGGCGTGCTGACGTACGGGGCCTTCACGCACTCGCTCCTGGGCGTCTTCACGCTGGACGCCGTACTGACCGCCGTCCTGGTGGGTTTCTGGCTTCTGCTGCGCGAGCCGCTCGTCGCGCTCCTGCCGCACAACTGGCGGGGCAGGGTGCACGCCTTCGTGCGGGGCGAGGCATGGCGCGAACGTCCCCGGCCGGCCGCGCTCGTGTGCTGGTTCTACGTCTCGGCGGTCGTCGGGTCCCTCACCCACGTGGGGTGGGACAGCTTCACGCACAACGACCGCTGGGGCACGAACGCGCTGCCCGATCTCGCCCAGCCGCTCGCCTACGGCCTGCCGGGCTACTCCTTCCTCCAGTACGGCACCTCGGCCGTCGCCGCCTGCGCCCTGCTCTGGTTCACGGTGACCGCCCTGCGCCGGCTGCCGGCCCTCCCGGCCCCCGCGTCCGTGCCGATGCTCTCCCGCGGCGAACTCCTGGGAGCGCTCGCCCTGCTCGTGGTGTGCGTGGCGGCCGGGGCAACCCGGCGCGTGTTCCGCTTCTTCGACTTCTTCGACCGCATCCGTACGCCGCTCGACATCATCCCGACCATCTGTTTCGGCGCGGGCGGCGGACTGATCGTGGCGCTGCTGGTCTACGGGGCCCTCGTACGGCTGCGGCACCGCCACGACCGGACCGGGCGCCCCGCGGACGAGGAGACACGGACGCCCGTCCCCACCGCCTGAGCTGCGGGGACGGGCGCCGGGCCTGCCGTACGGGGATCAGTGCGCGGCGGACTCCCAGTCCGGGCCGACACCCACCGACACGTCCAGCGCGGCCCGGAGCTCGACGGCGGCGCCCATCTCGCGCCGCACCAGCTCCTCGACCTGCTCGCGCTCGCCGGGGGCGATCTCCAGCACGATTTCGTCGTGGACCTGGAGCAGCATCCGCGAGCGCAGGCCGGCCTCGGCGATCGCCTTGTCCACGCGCAGCATCGCGACCTTGACGATGTCGGCGGCGGTGCCCTGGATGGGGGCGTTGAGCGCCATCCGCTCGGCGGCCTCGCGGCGCTGGCGGTTGTCGCTGTTGAGGTCGGGCAGGTACCGGCGGCGCCCGAAGATCGTCGCCGTGTATCCGGTGGCGCGGGCCTCGTCGACGACCCGGCCGAGGTAGTCCCGGACCCCGCCGAACCGCTCGAAGAAGGTCTCCATCAGACCGCGCGCCTCGGCGGGCTCGATGTTCAGCTGCTGGGCGAGGCCGAACGCGGAGAGCCCGTAGGCCAGTCCGTACGACATGGCCTTGATCTTGCGGCGCATCTCGGCGTCGACCGCGGACCGCTCCACGCCGAACACCTGGGAGGCAACGGTGGTGTGCAGGTCCTCGCCGGTCGCGAAGGCCTCGATCAGGCCCTCGTCCTCGGAGAGGTGGGCCATGACGCGCAGCTCGATCTGGCTGTAGTCGGCGGTCATGAGGGACTCGAAGCCCTCGCCGACGACGAAGCCGCGGCGGATTGCGCGACCCTCGTCGGTGCGCACCGGCACGTTCTGCAGGTTGGGGTCGGTGGAGGACAGTCGGCCAGTCGCGGCGACGATCTGGCTGAAGCTGGTGTGCACCCGGCCGTCGGCGGCGATGGTCTTGACCAGGCCCTCGACGGTGACGCGCAGCTTGGCCTGCTCCCGGTGCCGGAGCATGATCACCGGGAGTTCGTGGTCGGTCTGCGTGGCCAGCCAGGCCAGCGCGTCCGCGTCCGTGGTGTAACCGGTCTTGGTCTTCTTCGTCTTCGGCAGGTCGAGCTCGCCGAAGAACACCTCCTGGAGCTGCTTGGGCGAGCCGAGGTTGAACTCGTGGCCGACGGTGGCGTGCGCCTCCTTCACGGCCTGCTGCACGGCGCCCGCGAACTGCTGCTCCATGGCCTCCAGGTGCTCGCGGTCGGCGGCGATGCCGGACCGCTCCATCCGTGCGAGGAGTTCGGAGGTGGGCAGCTCCATGTCGTGGAGCAGCTCCGCGGCTCCCACCTCGGCGAGCTTGTCCGTGAAGGCGTCGCCCAGGTCCAGGACGGCGCGGGCCTGCGCCATCAGGGCCTCGGCCTCGGCGGTCTCGTCGGCGCCGAACGCGAGCTGGCCGTCGGCGGCGGCGGGCGCCAGCTCCCGGTGCAGGTACTCCATGGACAGCGCGTCCAGCGCGAAGGACCGCCGGCCCGGCTTGACCAGGTAGGCGGCGAGCGCGGTGTCCATGGCGACACCGGCCAGGGTCCAGCCGTGCTCGGGGAAGACCCGCATCAGGCCCTTGGCGTTGTGCACGACCTTGGGCTTCGCCGCGTCGGCGGCCCAGGCCGCGAAGGCCCGCTCGTCCGCCTCGTCGAGCTCGGCGGGCGTGAACCAGGCGGCGGCGCCGCCGGCCGCGGCCAGCGCGATCTCGGTGACATTGCCCTGGCCCAGTGCCCAGCTGTCGACGGTCGCGATACCCAGCGGCCCGCCCGCGTGGCTCTCCAGCCACGGCGCCAGCTCGCCGGCGGCGAGCACCGAGGCGTCCAGTTCCACCCCGGCCGCCGGGGCCGGGGCCTCCTCCACGGCCGCGCCCGGGTCGACGGCGAGCAGCCGCTCGCGCAGCGAGGCGTTACGGATCTCCAGCACGTCCAGCACGCCGAGCATGGCGGTCCGGTCGTAGGGGACGCGGGCCAGATCGGCCGGGGCCTTGGGCAGCTCCACGTCCTTGACCATCTCGGTCAGGACCCGGTTGAGCTTGACGGCCTCCAGGTGGTCCCGGAAGTTCTGCCCGGCCTTGCCCTTGACCTCGTCGGCACGCTCCACGAGCTCCGCGAACGACCCGAACTGGGTGATCCACTTGGCCGCGGTCTTCTCACCGACGCCCGGGATGCCCGGCAGGTTGTCGGACGGGTCGCCGCGCAGCGCCGCGAAGTCCGGGTACTGCTGCGGGGTGAGCCCGTACTTCTCCTCGACCTTCTCCGGGGTGAACCGGGTGAGCTCGGAGACACCCTTGGTCGGGTAGAGCACGGTGGTGTGCGCGGAGACGAGCTGGAAGGAGTCCCGGTCACCGGTGACGATCAGCACGTCGAAGCCGGCCGCCTCGGCCTGCGTGGCCAGCGTCGCGATCACGTCGTCGGCCTCGAAGCCGTCGACCGCGAAGCGCGGCACGTGCATCGCGTCGAGCAGCTCGCCGATCAGCTCGACCTGCCCCTTGAACTCGTCGGGGGTCTTGGAACGGTTCGCCTTGTACTCGGGGAACTCCGTCGAGCGCCACGTCTTGCGGGAGACGTCGAACGCCACCGCGAAGTGCGTGGGCGCCTCGTCGCGCAGCGTGTTCGCCAGCATCGACGCGAACCCGTAGATGGCGTTCGTCGGCTGCCCCGTCGCGGTCGTGAAGTTCTCCGCGGGCAGCGCGAAGAACGCCCGGTAGGCCAGGGAGTGCCCGTCCATGAGCATCAGGCGGGGACGGTCCGCTGCGGGCGGCTGGTCGGTCTTCTTCGCTGATGAATCTGCCACGCCCCGATCCTAGGCGCCCCCACCGACAATTCCGGCCCGTCGCCTCCCCCGGCGCATCCTCCCCACCGGACGCCCCCGGCGCACCCGGCCGGGCTCGGTGAGCACCGGACCGCCCTCCCCTCGGTCCGTGGTCCGTGCAAGGATCGAAGGACGCGGCCACACGTGCTGCATACGTACGTACGCTCGAAGGGGAGCGCGATGGCGACCAAGCCGCCCACAGGCGATCCGGTACAGGACGCACCGCAGGTCACACCGCCCAAGCACGCGGCCGCCGGCCTGCCCGCGATCGGGCACACCCTGAGGATCGCCCAGCAGCAGATGGGCGTGGCCCGCACGGCCCGCACGCTCCTCAAGGTCAACCAGAAGGACGGCTTCGACTGCCCGGGCTGCGCCTGGCCCGAGGGCGACAAGCGGCACACGGCCGAATTCTGCGAGAACGGCGCCAAGGCCGTCGCGGAGGAGGCCACCCTGCGCCGGGTCACCCCCGAGTTCTTCGCCGCGCACCCGCTGCCCGATCTGGCCACGCGTTCCGGCTACTGGCTGGGCCAGCAGGGCCGCATCACCGAGCCGATGTACCTCCCCGAGGGCGGCGACCGGTACGAGCCGGTCGGCTGGGAGCGGGCCTTCGCGATCATCGCCGAGGAGCTGACCGCCCTCGACTCCCCCGACGAGGCCCTCTTCTACACCTCGGGCCGCACCAGCAACGAGGCCGCGTTCCTCTTCCAGCTCTTCGCCCGCGAGTTCGGCACCAACAACCTGCCGGACTGCTCGAACATGTGCCACGAGTCCTCGGGCTCCGCACTGACGGAGACCATCGGCATCGGCAAGGGCAGCGTCTCCCTCGAAGACCTTCACCAGGCCGACCTGATCATCGTCGCCGGGCAGAACCCGGGCACCAACCACCCGCGCATGCTCTCCGCCCTGGAGAAGGCCAAGACCGCCGGCGCGAAGATCATCTCGGTGAATCCGCTGCCCGAGGCCGGGATGGAGCGGTTCAAGAACCCCCAGACCCCCGTCGGCATGCTCAAGGGCACCGCCCTCAACGACCTCTTCCTGCAGATCCGCATCGGCGGCGACCAGGCCCTCTTCCGCCTCCTCAACAAGCTCGTCATCGAGACGGACGGCGCCACCGACGAGGCCTTCATCCGCGAGCACACCCACGGCTACGAGGAACTCGCGGCCGCCGCGAAGCAGGCCGACTGGGACGAGACCCTCACCGCGACGGGCCTGACCCGCCCCGAGATCGAGCGGGCGCTGGCCATGATCCTGGCCTCGAAGCGCACCATCATCTGCTGGGCCATGGGCCTCACCCAGCACAAGCACGCCGTCGCCACCATCCGCGAGGTCGTCAACCTCCTCCTGCTGCGCGGCGACATCGGCCGCCCCGGCGCCGGCGTCTGCCCCGTCCGCGGCCACTCCAACGTGCAGGGCGACCGCACCATGGGGATCTTCGAACGCCCCGCGCCCGCCTTCCTCGACGCCCTCGACAAGGAATTCGGCATCACCTCGCCGCGCGGGCACGGCTACGACGTGGTCCGTTCCATCCAGGCCCTGCGCGACGGCAAGGCCAAGGTCCTCTTCGCGATGGGCGGCAACTTCGTCGGCGCCACCCCCGACACCGAGGTCACCGAGGCCGCCATCCGCAAGGCCGCCCTGACCGTGCACGTCTCCACCAAGCTCAACCGCTCCCACGCGGTCACCGGCCGGCGGGCCCTGATCCTGCCCACCCTCGGCCGTACCGACAAGGACATACAGGCGAGCGGCAAGCAGTTCGTGACCGTCGAGGACTCCATGGGCATGGTCCACGCCTCCCGCGGCAACCTCCCCCCGGCCTCCCCGCACCTGCTCTCCGAGCCCGCGATCGTGGCCCGCATGGCCCGCGCGGTCCTCGGCGCGGCCTCCGCCACCCCGTGGGAGGAGTTCGAGCGCGACTACGCCTCGATCCGCGAGCGGATCTCCCGCGTGGTCCCCGGCTTCGAGGACTTCAACGCCCGCGTCGCGCGCCCGGCCGGCTTCCAGCTCCCGCACGCCCCGCGCGACGAGCGCCGCTTCCCGACGAAGACCGGCAAGGCCAATTTCACCGCCGCGCCCGTGGAGTACCCGCGCGTCCCGGCGGGCCGGCTGCTCCTGCAGACCCTGCGCAGCCACGACCAGTACAACACCACGATCTACGGCCTCGACGACCGCTACCGCGGCATCACGGGCGGCCGCCGCGTCGTCATGGTCAACCCGGCCGACGCGGCCGAGCTGGGCCTGGCCGACGGCTCGTACACGGACCTGGTGAGCGAGTGGAAGGACGGTGTGGAGCGGCGCGCGCCCGGCTTCCGCGTCGTGCACTACCCGACGGCCCGCGGCTGCGCGGCCGCGTACTACCCCGAGACCAATGTGCTGGTCCCGCTGGACTCGACGGCGGACACCAGCAACACCCCGGCCAGCAAGTCCGTCGTCGTGCGCTTCGAACCGGCCTGATAGAACGACCTCAGGACAAGATGGTTAACGATCGTTGACGAACGGAGCCTGACCATGGGCGAGCAGCACGCAGTGAAGTTCCCGCAGGAGGTCCTCGACGAGTACGCGGCCCTGGGCATCGACCTGCCCTCGCTGTTCTCGGCGGGACACCTCGGCGAGCGGATGGACATCCGCATCCTGGAGGCCTCGGCCGACCGTGTCGTCGGCACCATGCCCGTCGAGGGCAACACCCAGCCGTACGGGCTCCTGCACGGCGGGGCCTCCGCCGTGCTGGCCGAGACCCTCGGCTCGGTCGGCGCCATGATGCACGGTGGCATCACCAAGATCGCCGTCGGCGTGGACCTGAACTGCACCCACCACCGGGGCGCCCGCTCCGGCATCGTCACCGGCGTCGCCACCCCGGTCCACCGCGGCCGCTCGACGACCACCTTCGAGATCGTCATCACCGACGAGCAGGACAAGCGGATCTGCACCGCCCGCCTGACCTGCCTGCTGCGCGACGCCGACCAGGCCGCCGCCGCGGGAGCCTGACCGAAGGCCGCCGACCGCGTGGCCGCACCACCGCCCGGCCGCACCACCGCACCACCCGACAGGCCCGGACCCCGCCCGCACGGCGGCGGATCCGGGCCTGCGCGCGCTCCCGGACGGCGCCGTGCCCGCCAACCACGCCCGCCAACCACGCCTGCCAACCGCCCGGAATCCGCCAGTCCGCACGCTTCGAGGCGACATCTGTTGTGTGACCGATGGTCACCGCCTACCGTCCCCCTCATGGGGACCATGCCACGAACGGCCCGGTACGCCGCCCACACCCTTCTCGCGGCGCTCGCCCTGACCGGATGCTCATCCTCCGCGCCACCCCCCGCGGCGGGCTCCGCGAGCCCCTCCGCCGGCCCCGCCACGCCCGCCCCGCCCTCGCCCGTACAGGTGTGCACGAGCCTCGTGTCCTACTGGGCGAAAGAGACCCTTCTGGGCACCACGTGGTCGGGTCTCGACTGGGAGCAGAAGGGCCTGTCCAACGCCCAGTACGCGATTCACGAGGACGCCGTCGCCGCAGGTCGCGCCGAGGAACGAACTACCGGACGGGACAAGGCACTTGAGCTGATCGACCGGTTCGTGGCGCAGCGCTGCGCCGACGAGGGCGGCGCGACGACGAGTTCGGAGAACTGGCGTCCCCCGACGTGACCGAGGTCACCGCATTCCCGAATGCGGTGTCCGGCTTCCGGGCAGATACCCCCGTGCGACCGAACCGCAGGTCGGGGGCCATGCCGCCGCTCGGACAAGATCCATTCGATTGCGAAAGTGACCTCTTGACCGTCACTCTGCGTAATGCACATGAGGGCCGGAATCCGCCTTTTCCCTTAAGAAAGACCACTCGGAGGATTCCTTTGGCCACGCGCAGCCACATTCGGCCGAAAATGATCTAAGACAGGTGCATGAGGGCCTCAAGCCCCTTAGGAGAACAGGTATTTCTCAGGATGCGGACACCCGCCAAAGTAAGAAAACGTCCGTTTTGTCCACACTCCCGCTACACATTCTTGGCCTTGGCATAACAAGAGCGTCACATCCTCCTTTCCCTGCTCCCCGTGCTCGCCACCTCGGGCCTAGAGTCACGGCCAGTCACCGCGCCGCAGGGCGCAATCAGCACGGCCGTGGACCTCCCAGTGCGGCCCGGCGACCTAACGGCACCTCTCACGAGAGAGCCGCGCCAGGGAAAGGAAGAATCGTGCGACACCGTTCTTTGCTCGTCCTCACCACCGTGATCACCACGGGAGCACTGACCCTCACCGCTTGCGGATCGCGCGACGGCGGAGACTCCAAGGACAACGGCGGCGGCAAGAAGACCACCGTCGTCATCGGTGTGGACGCCCCGCTCACGGGCTCGCTCTCCGCGCTCGGCCAGGGCATCAAGAACTCCGTCGACCTCGCGGCCAAGACGGCCAACAAGAACAACGAGGTCCCGGGCATCGAGTTCAAGGTCGAGGCCCTCGACGACCAGGCCGTCCCCGCCTCCGGCCAGGCCAACGCCACCAAGCTCGTCGGCAACAAGGACGTCCTCGGCGTCGTCGGCCCGCTGAACTCCGGCGTCGCCCAGCAGATGCAGGGCGTCTTCGCCTCCGCCAACCTGGCGCAGGTCTCCCCCGCCAACACCAACCCCGCGCTCAGCCAGGGCGACAACTGGGGCAAGGGCGAGTTCAAGCGCGGCTTCAAGACCTACTTCCGCACCGCCGCCACCGACGTGGTCCAGGGCAAGTTCGCCGCCCAGTACCTCTTCAAGGACGCCGGCAAGAAGAAGGTCTTCATCGTCGACGACAAGCAGACCTACGGCGCCGGCCTCGCCGCGATCTTCGCCGAGGAGTTCAAGAAGCTCGGCGGCGAGGTCGTCGGCACCGACCACGTCACCGTGAAGGAGACCGACTTCTCCTCCACCGCCGACAAGGTCAAGACCTCCGGCGCCGACTCCGTCTACTTCGGCGGCCAGTACCCCGAGGGCGGCCTGCTCGCCGACCAGATCAAGAAGACCGGCGCCAACGTCCCCCTCATGGGCGGCGACGGCATCCAGGACCCGGCCTTCATCAGCGCCTCCGGTGAGGCCAACGAGGGCGACCTCGCCACCTCCATCGGCTACCCCGTCGAGAAGCTCGACACCGCCAAGAAGTTCATCGAGGACTACAAGGCCGAGGGTTACAAGGACCCGTACGCCGCCTACGGTGGCTACTCCTACGACGCCGGCTGGGCCGTCATCCAGGCCGTCAAGGCCGCCGTCGCCGCCAACAGCGGCAAGCTGCCCACCGACGCCCGCGCCAAGGTCGTCGAGGCGCTCGGCAAGGTCTCCTTCGAAGGCGTGACCGGCAAGGTCGCCTTCGACGAGTACGGCGACACCACCAACAAGCAGCTCACCGTCTACAAGGTCGAGGGCGGCAAGTGGGTCGACGTCAAGAGCGACACCTTCAACCAGTAAGCCCGTAGTCCCCAGCACCACCCGCACCACCTGAACCAACGCCGCGCGAGGGCGCAAACAGTGCCCTCGCGCGGAGTCTTATCCGACACGCTCATCGGAGGCCCTGCGGTGCACGAACTGCCGCAACAGCTGGCCAACGGCCTGGCCCTCGGTGCTCTCTATGGTCTCATCGCCATCGGGTACACCATGGTCTACGGCATCGTCCAGCTCATCAACTTCGCCCACGGCGAGATCTTCATGATCGGCGGCTTCGGCGCGCTCAGCGCCTACGCCATCCTCCCGACCGGCACCTCCCTGCTGATCGCGATACCCGTCATGATCGTCGGAGGTGCCGCCACCTCCGTCGCCGTGGCCTGCGCAGCCGAACGCTTCGCCTACCGCCCACTGCGCAGCGCCCCCCGGCTCGCACCCCTCATCACCGCAATCGGCCTCTCGATCGCGCTCCAGCAGCTCGTCTGGCAGTTCTACCCGGACGCCAAGAAGGCCGTCAGCTTCCCTGAGTTCAAGGGAGCCGCCTTCAAGATCACCGACAGCCTGGCGATCCAGCGCGCGGACCTCTTCGTCCTCATCCTCGCCCCGCTCTGCATGCTCGCCCTCGGCATCTTCGTCCAGAAGAGCCGCAGCGGCCGCGCCATGCAGGCCACCGCGCAGGACCCCGACACCGCGAAGCTGATGGGCATCAACACCGACCGCATCATCGTCATGGCCTTCGCCATCGGTGCCGCGTTCGCCGCCGTCGCCGCTGTCGCCTACGGCCTCGACAAGGGCCAGATCAACTTCGAGATGGGCTTCATCCTCGGCCTCAAGGCCTTCACCGCGGCCGTCCTCGGCGGCATCGGCAACATCTACGGAGCCATGGTCGGCGGCGTCGTCCTCGGACTCGCCGAAGCCCTCTCGATCGCCTACATCGAAGACATCCCCGGCATGTCGCAGCTCGGCGGTGGCGCCTGGTCCAACGTCTGGGCCTTCGTACTCCTCATCGTCGTCCTCCTCGTGCGGCCACAAGGCCTGCTCGGTGAGCGCGTCGCGGATCGGGCGTGAGAACCATGACCACCACCAACACCACCCCGCAGACCCCGCAGACCGCCGACACGGTGAAGCAGGGCCCCGCGCCCACCACCCTCCTCTACGCGGTCATCGCCGGCAGCCTCCTCACCATCGTCAGCGCCTTCCTCGCGTGGACCTGGACCGCCGAATTCCCCGGCGACCTGACCTACTACGGCAGCCCCGCGGGCCTCCAGTACGTCACCCTCGCCGGCGCCGCCCTCACCCTCGCCCACGCGCTCTCCGCTCTCGGCGTCAAGGGCCTCGGCTGGCTCACCCCCAGCGGCTCCCGCAAGGCGCTCTTCTTCCTCACCCTCGGCAACCTCGCCGCCACCTGGTTCACGGTCATCGCCATCACCGTCGTCCTCGGCGGAGTCGTCAACCTGGAACCCGGCGCCTACGTCGCCCTCGTCGGCTCGCTCATCCCGGTCCTCGCCGTGAACAAGCTCGCCGACGACACCCGCAAGGCGGCCCCCGCCAAGCAGCTGCCCTCCTGGGCCGAAATCCTCATCATCACCGCCGTCTTCGCCATCGGTCTCTTCGTCATCACCTACGGCATCGACACCGATGACAAGGAACCGCAGCTCTTCGTCGCCTACCTGATCACCGTCGGCCTCGCCGCCTTCGCGCTGAACAAGTCCGGCCTCTTCGCCCGCCTCGGCGGCCTCACCGCCAAGTACCGCCAGGTCACCCTGCTCGGCACCGCGGCCGCCGCCATCGCCTTCCCGTTCATCCAGCAGAGCGGCGACACCTACACGCTCATCGCGGTCAACATCCTGATCTTCGCGACCGTCGCCCTCGGCCTCAACGTCGTCGTCGGCCTCGCCGGCCTCCTCGACCTCGGCTACGTCGCCTTCCTCGGCGTCGGCGCCTACGCCGCGGCCCTGGTCTCCGGAAGCACCGCATCCGCCTTCGGCATCCACCTCCCCTTCTGGGCAGCGGTCATCGTCGGCGCCCTCGCCTCGCTCATCTTCGGCGTGGTCATCGGAGCCCCGACCCTGCGCCTGCGCGGCGACTACCTCGCCATCGTCACCCTCGGCTTCGGAGAAATCTTCCGCATCGCCATGGGCAACCTCGACGGCACCTCCGGCCCCGACATCACCAACGGCCCCAACGGCATCCCCAACATCCCCCACCTCGAAATCTTCGGGTGGAACTTCGGGGAATCCCACGTGGTCGGCGGCATCACCCTCGGCGCCTACGCCAACTACTACTTCCTGATGCTGCTCGTGATGGCCCTCGTCGTCGTGGTCTTCGCCCGCGCCGGCAGCAGCCGCATCGGCCGCGCCTGGGTCGCCATCCGCGAGGACGAGACCGCCGCCGAAGCCATGGGCATCAACGGCTTCAAGGTCAAGCTCATCGCCTTCGCCCTCGGCGCCACCCTCGCCGGCCTCGCCGGCACCGTCCAGGCACACGTCAACAGCACGGTCGTCCCCGAGAACTACGTCTTCGCCGGGCCCGTCCCGCCGAACTCCGCGTTCCTCCTCGCCGCCGTCATCCTCGGCGGCATGGGCACCATCCGCGGCCCCATCCTCGGCGCCGCACTCCTCTTCCTGATCCCGGCGAAGCTGGCCTTCCTCCAGGACTACCAGCTCCTCGCATTCGGTATCGCCCTCATCCTGCTCATGCGCTTCCGCCCCGAAGGCCTCATCGCCAACAAGCGCGCGCAGCTCGAGTTCCACGACGACACCGCTGACCAGGCCCCCACGGACCTGGCCACCGCCAAGGCGGGGGCGTGAACAACATGACGACCACCACGGACACCACGTCCACCACCACCAAGACCACGGTTCTCGAAGCCAAGGGCGTCACCATGCGCTTCGGCGGCCTCACCGCCGTCAAGGGCGTCGACCTCCAGGTCAACGCGGGCGAGATCGTCGGACTCATCGGCCCCAACGGCGCCGGCAAGACCACCTTCTTCAACTGCCTCACCGGGCTGTACGTCCCCACCGAGGGCAGCGTCAGCTACAAGGGCACCGTCCTGCCTCCCAAGCCCCACAAGGTCACCGAGGCCGGCATCGCCCGCACCTTCCAGAACATCCGGCTCTTCCACAACATGACCGTGCTGGAGAACGTCCTCGTCGGACGCCACACCCGCACCAAGGAAGGCCTCTGGTCCGCACTGCTGCGCGGCCCCGGCTTCAAGAAGGCCGAAGCCGCCAGCGAAGCGCGCGCCATGGAACTCCTCGAGTTCATCGGCCTGGAGAACAAGGCCCAGCACCTGGCCAAGAACCTCCCCTACGGCGAACAGCGCAAGCTGGAAATCGCCCGCGCCCTCGCCAGCGACCCCGGCCTCATCCTCCTGGACGAGCCCACCGCCGGCATGAACCCGCAGGAAACCCGCGCTGCCGAAGAACTCATCTTCGCCATCCGCGACATGGGCATCGCCGTCCTCGTCATCGAGCACGACATGCGCTTCATCTTCAACCTCTGCGACCGCGTCGCCTGCCTCGTCCAGGGCGAGAAGCTCATCGAGGGCACCGCGTCCGAGGTCCAGGGCGACGAGCGCGTCATCGCCGCCTACCTCGGCGAGCCCTTCGAGGGCGACCCGGGCGCCGCCGAGGTCGCCGCGGTCGAGGCAGCGGAAGCCGCAGCCGAAGCCACGGCCGCCCCGGCGGAAGCCGAGGCCGAGGCAGAAGCCGACGCCGACGCTGTGACCGAGGCCGAGGTCGAGGCCGCCGCCGAGCCGGAAACCGCCACCGAGACCGAGACCGACGCGGACGCCGCCCCGGACACGGACGCGGCCCCCGCCACGGACACCGCCACCGACGCGGACAGCACCACCAGCACCACCAGCACCACCAGCACGGAAGGAGAGACCAAGTGACCGCACTGCTCAAGGTCGAAGACCTCAAAGTCGCCTACGGCAAGATCGAAGCCGTCAAGGGAATCTCCTTCGAGGTCAACGAAGGCGAAATCGTCTGCCTCGTCGGCACCAACGGCGCCGGCAAGACGACCACCCTGCGCACCCTCTCCGGGCTCATCAAGCCCAAGAGCGGCAGCATAACCTTCGACGGACAGCCCCTCGCGGCCGTCCCCGCCCACAAGATCGTCTCCCTGGGCCTCGCCCACTCCCCCGAGGGACGCCACATCTTCCCTCGGCTGACGATCGCCGAGAACCTCCAGCTCGGCGCCTTCCTGCGCACCGACAAGGAAGGCATCGAGGCGGATGTCCAGCGCGCCTACGAGATGTTCCCCATCCTGGGCGAGCGTCGCAAGCAGGCCGCCGGCACCCTCTCGGGTGGTGAGCAGCAGATGCTCGCCATGGGCCGCGCGCTCATGTCCCGCCCCAAGCTCCTGATGCTGGACGAGCCCTCCATGGGCCTGTCCCCGCTGATGATGCAGAAGATCATGGCGACCATCAAGGAACTCAAGAGCACGGGCATGACCATCCTGCTCGTCGAGCAGAACGCCCAGGCGGCGCTCTCGCTCTCCGACTCCGCGCACGTCATGGAGATCGGCAAGATCGTCCTCTCCGGCACCGGCCGCGACCTCCTCCACAACGAGGACGTCCGCAAGGCCTACCTCGGCGAAGACTGATCCGACGAACGTGTGAGGCCCGCCTCCCCTCGGGGGGAGGCGGGCCTCACGCATGTCCGGGGGCGGCCGCTACTTGCCGCTCTCCTTCTTCTTCGCCTCGGCGTCCTCGATGACGACCTCGGCGACCTGCTGCATGGACATCCGACGGTCCATGGACGACTTCTGGATCCACCGGAAGGCGGCCGGCTCCGTCAGCCCGTACTGCGTCTGCAGAATGCTCTTGGCCCGGTCCACCAGCTTGCGCGTCTCCAGCCGCTGGGAAAGGTCCTCGACCTCCTTCTCCAGCGCCCGCAGCTCCGCGAAGCGGGAGACGGCCATCTCGATGGCCGGCACCACGTCGCTCTTGCTGAACGGCTTCACCAGGTACGCCATCGCACCGGCGTCCCGAGCCCGCTCGACGAGGTCGCGCTGCGAGAACGCGGTGAGCATCAGGACGGGCGCGATGGACTCCTCCGCGATCTTCTCGGCCGCGGAGATCCCGTCCAGGACGGGCATTTTCACGTCGAGGATCACCAGGTCGGGGCGGTGCTCGCGAGCGAGCTCGACGGCCGTCTGCCCGTCGCCGGCCTCACCGACGACGGAGTAGCCCTCTTCTTCGAGCATCTCTTTGAGATCGAGACGGATGAGCGCCTCGTCCTCGGCGATGACGACCCGGGTCGTCAGCGGCGGAACGTGCGACTGGTCGGCGTCGGGCGTGGGCGTCGACTCGTGCTCGGCGGTCACGGGTGGCTCCTCTTTACGGGGCATAACAAGCTCCCCTGAGCCTACCTAGCTACGGTAAGGTGGTCTCGCGCAGGGCTCACCCGGGCCTTCGTTTCTTAGGCCCCAGTACTCCAACTGGTCAGAGAGGCCGCTCTCAAACAGCGGACAGTGTGGGTTCGAATCCCACCTGGGGCACATATCTTGGATTCCATGGTCACGCGATCTTCGCGTGACCATGACTCGTTTCGGGGAAGCCCGCCGAAATGCGGGGCGTACGACCATTTCACCCGACAGCATCGACTGCATGTACGACGTGGAAACACGCATGCGCACGCTGGACCTGCTCGCCGACGGGCACAGTTTGAACTCCGTCAGCAAGGCAACCGGGATATCCCGCGCCGCGATCCGATCCTGGCGATCCCGGGTGGAGCCGTTACCCCGCCTATTCAACCAAGCCTCGCCTTGCGCTGGGCCCGCCGATACCGCCTCGTACGCATACCTTCTCGGCCTCTACCTCGGCGACGGCTGCATCAGCCCCCACCCTCGCGGTGGTCACTACCTCCGGATCGCATGTGCGGATGCCTGGCCAGGCCTTATCGAATTGTGCCGAGCGGCCGTCACTGCTGTACGCCCAGGAGACAGAGTCAGCTCCCAGCAGAAGCAAGGCTGTGTAGCCGTCACCAGCTACGGGCGCCACTGGACGTGCTTGTTCCCGCAGCACGGGCCGGGCAAGAAGCATGAGCGGCGGATCGTCCTCGAAGGCTGGCAGCAGGAGATCGTCGACGCCCACCCCTGGGAGTTCCTGCGGGGGCTGATCCACTCCGACGGGTGCCGGATCACCAACTGGACCGTCCGCAACGGCAAGCGGTACGAGTATCCGCGGTACTTCTTCACCAACAAGTCCGACGACATCCGGAAGCTGTGCACGGACACGCTGACCAAGGTCGGCGTCCGGTGGACCGTCCTGGCCCGGGGTAGCGACCCGTTCAACGTGTCCGTCGCGCGCAAGGCGTGCGTCGCGTTGATGGACGCCCACATCGGGCCGAAGTACTGAGACCGGCCGGAGCGTGCGAGCCCTTGCCGACGCCGGGGTCACGCCCGGCGCCAGGCCCTGGAGTTGACGCTCGTGGACTGCGCGGTCATGACACAACGATGGCCCTTCATCCACCACGTCACCTTCATCGCCTCGGACCTCCAGGCGAGTACCCGCTTCTACATCGCCGCGCTCGAGCCTCTCGGTGTCGTCTGGGAAGCGCCCGACTTCGGGGCAGAGTTCTGGGAGGAGGAGAGGGACACTCCGTCCTTCGGTCTCTACTCCGCGGGCGACGCCACGGTGACGCGGGGCGCGCACATCGCGTTCACCGCGCGTGACCGGGCCTCGGTCGACGCGTTCTACGAGGCCGCCCTGGCCGCCGGTGGCACGTCCCGGCACGAACCTCGGCTGTGGCCCGAGTACCGCGCCTATTGCGCGTTCGTCGACGACCCGGACGGCAACAACGTCGAGGCCGTGTACAAGGAGCAGGTGTAGGTCGGTCGGGCTGCCCCCCGCCGCTGCAAGGGGGGCGGTTCAGTCCAGTCTCGGCGGGACCCAGGCGTGGTGGCGGAGGATCATGCGGGTGGCGGCGTGGGAGGGGGTCAGTCGCATGGCGGTGTTCCGCAGGGCGACGGCCAGGGGGTGGGAGAGTTGCTGGCCCATCCGTCCGGCCTGTCGGGCGGCTCGTGCAACTGCTTGGGTGCGGGGTCGGCGCTCGGTGTCGTAGCGGGTGAGGGCGGCGGGGATGGTGGGCTCGGTGGCGAGTGCGGCGGCGAGGGTGACGGCGTCTTCCAGGGCCTGGCAGGCGCCTTGTCCGAGGTGGGGGGTCATCGCGTGGGCCGCGTCGCCGAGGAGGGCGATCCGGCCGACCGTGTAGGTGGGCAGGGGTGTGGGGAGTTCGTTGATGTCGTGGTGCAGTACGGCGTCGGGGTGGGTGGCGTCGAGGAGGGCGGGGATGGGGTCGTGCCAGGTTCCAAATCGTCGGCGTAGTTCGGTGAGTGGGTCGGTGAAGCGGGTCCGGGCGGGGAGGTCGAGGACGGCGTGCCATTCGGCTCGGCCGTCGAGGAAGGCGATGTGTCCGAATTCGACTCCGTGGCCCCAGGTCAGTTCGAAGTCGGTGTGCAGGTCGATCGGGTGGTCGGTGATGGCGCGCAGGACCGTGGAGCCGCTGTAGGTGGGGTGGGGGTGGGTGGGGAAGAGCTGGTTGCGTAGCCGGCTGTTGATTCCGTCGGCCGCGACGACGAGGTCGGCGTTGAGGGTGGTGGTGCCGTGGGTGACGCGGACCGTGGTGGGGTCGGTCTGTTCGACGGGGCCGGCTTCGGTGCCGATGTGGAGTGTGTCGGTGGGGAGGTGTTCGCGCAGGAGTCGGTGGAGGGTGGCGCGGGGGATGCCGACAATGGGTGTGCCTACGGCGTCTTCGAGTGCGGTGCCGTTCATGTGGGTGAGCCAGGTGCCGTCGGGTGTGCGGGTGCCGCCGGTGTATTGGTTGCGGGAGGCGGCGCGTACGGCGTGGCCGATGCCGAGTTCGTCGAGTGCGCGGAGGCCGTTGGCGGCGAGTGAGATGCCGGCTCCGGCGTCTTCGGGGGTCGGGGAGCGTTCGATGACGGTGACGTTCCATCCGATGCGGTGGAGTCCGATGGCGGTGGCGAGTCCGCCGATGCCGGCTCCGACCACTACGGCTGTGTTGTTCATGCTGCGACCCCCATTTTTCTACACCTGTAGAAGGTGGAGGTTACCTGAGGGTCTACAGGTGTAGAAAGGGGTATGGCTTCGGATCGACGTACCTTGCTCGCGGACGCGGCTCTCGACGTACTGGCCGATGAGGGGATGCGTGGCCTGACGCATCGGGCGGTCGACCGCAGGGCTGCCCTGCCGCCCGGTACCACGTCGGCGTACTTCCGCACCCGGGCGGCGTTGCTCGCCGGTCTCGTCGCCCGTCTGGTTCAGGTCGACCAGGCGGAGCTGCGGGCGACGGCGGAGGCGCTTCCGGCGCTTCGCACGGTCGAGGAGTTGGTGGACGGCATGGTGCTGCTCACCCGGCAGCGGTTGACCGGCGAGGGGCGTCGCCGCTCGCTCGCCCGGTATGCCTGTGCCGTCGAGAGTGTGCGCGATCCTGAGCTGCGCGAGATCCTCGTTCCTCGCGAGAACGCGGGTCGTGAGGCCGTGCGTCTCTTCCTCGTCGCACGTGGTGTGCCGGATGTGGAGAATCGCACGCACACCCTGCTGACGTGTATCGACGGGTTGGTCTTCGATCGGCTGGTGAGCGGTGGTGAGGTGCCGCGTGAGGCTTTGGCGGGGCTGGTCGCGGCCGCTCTGCGTGGGGGCGACTCGCCGGGGTGATCGCGCCGGGTTCGGCTCTCGTTGCGGCCCGATTCGGCTGCAACCATGCCGAGTTGGAGGTGTGATCGGCTAGCGTGCGTGGCCATGGGTGAGCTGATAGTGATCAGGCACGGTCAGACCGAGTGGAGTCTGTCGGGTCGGCACGCCGGTCGGACCGATGTTCCGTTGACCGAGTCGGGTGAGGCGGCGGCCAGGGCTCTTGGTCCGAGGCTGGCCGGTCGCCGTCCGGTCGCCGTGTTCAGCAGTCCGCTGAGCCGTGCCATGCGGACGGCCGAGTTGGCGGGCCTGGTCGGGGCGGAGGCCGATCCCGATCTGTTGGAGTGGGACTACGGCGGCTACGAAGGCCTGACCGCCGAGGAGATCAGTGCGTCGCGGCCGGGCTGGGACTTGTGGCGGGACGGCGTCGTTGCGGGCGATGTGGAGCATCCTGGCGAGCGGTTGGCGGAGGTGGCCGCGCGGGTGGATGCGGTGTTGGAGCGTATCCGTAGGCTGCTGGGCGACGGTGACGTCGCGGTCGTGGCGCACGGTCATCTGGCGCGCGTGCTCGCCGTGCGGTGGCTCGGTCTGGACGCGTCCGCGAGTCGACTGCTCGGTCACCCGCACCCGGGCAGTCTCGGTTTCCTGTCCGTCGAGGGTGGGCAGCCCTGCGTCTCCGCTTGGAACGTCCTGTAGGGGCCGCCCGTCCTGGCCTGTGCGTCGGGCGTGTCGTCAGCGCGCGGTCCGGCAGAAGGCGGCCTGGTCGGCGCCGGGTTCGACGTGGTCGTAGATGTCCGCGATGGTGTCGGCGTCCGTCGCGGTGCCTGTGGGTCCGATCCGGATGAGGCTCCGGAACCCTCGTCCAGGTCCGCGCCGTCGGCGGTCGGCCCGCGGTCGCCGGAGCCCGCAACCTCTCCGGCCGGTGCGGCCATGATGGCGCCGGCTGGGCCGAGGGGGTGGGTCCGGCCGCGATCCTGGACCTGTGTCTGCGGGGTCGTCGGGGGGCTCAGGAGGGGAGGTCGCCGTTGCCGCCGAGGTTGGCGACCAGGTGGCGGAGGGTGTCGATGGTGGCCGCGTATGCGGTGTCGTCGATGCCTGCCCGCATGCGTGCGTGGACCTTGGCGTTGCGGTCGTGGGCGCGGAGGCGGCCTGCTTCGCCGGCTTCGGTGAGGGTGAGGCGGTGGTCGGTCTCGGTGATCCAGCCTCGGGTGGTGAGGTCGGCGTGGACGGCCTCGAAGTCGGTGTCCTGGTCGTCGAAGGGGGTCAGCTTCTCGATGAGGGCCGTGCGGGTCCATGTGCCCGGGGCGCGGGCGATGTGGTTGAGGGTCCACCAGTGGGGCTGGGTGAGCTGTTCTTCGGCGAGGGCGGTGCGGAGGCCGCCGATGACCAGGCCGGCCGCTTCTCGGGCCCAGTAGCCGATGGGCTGGGCGGCGAGCTGTTCCTGGGAGTACGTCTTGGTCGTCATGTTGCGACCGTATGACCTCAGGTTAGGTTGAGGTCAAGGCTGTTTCGACGAGGGACTGTGTGATGAGTGAGAAGGCCCGGAAGCTGTTCGACGCGCTCGATCTGGACGAGGACGGGGAGCTGACGCGGGCGGAGGTGATCTCGGCTCTGCGGTCGAAGGGGCCGACGTTGGCCGCGCGGGGGGATCTGCCGTTCTGGGGTGTGGGTGATGCGGTGGCGTCGTCGGCGTTGTTCGACGCGGCTGATGCGAATGGCGATGCGGTGTTGTCGTTCGAGGAGTTCGCGGCGGTGGTGGATCGGCGGTTCGGTTGGTAGGTGCGGGTGACCGCGTCGGGCGGGTGGTGGGGCCCGACGCGGTGTGTCGCGTGCGTCGTTTGTGTCGCGTGTGTCGCGTGCGTCAGCGGACCGCGTCGCCGATGTGGTGGATGCGGACGAGGTTGGTGGATCCGGTGACGCCGGGGGGTGAGCCGGCGGTGATGACGACGATGTCGCCGGGTACGCAGCGGCCGATGCGCAGGAGTTCTTCTTCGACCTGGGCGACCATGGCGTCGGTGGAGTCGACGTGGGGGCCGAGGAAGGTTTCGACGCCCCAGGTGAGGTTGAGCTGGGAGCGGGTGGCCTGGTCGGGGGTGAAGGCGAGGAGGGGGATGGGTGAGCGGTAGCGGGAGAGTCGGCGGACGGTGTCGCCGCTCTGGGTGAAGGCGACGAGGAATTTGGCGTCGAGGAAGTCGCCCATTTCGGCGGCTGCGCGGGCGACGGCTCCGCCTTGGGTGCGGGGCTTGTTGCGGTCGGTGAGTGGGGGGAGGCCCTTGGCGAGGATGTCTTCTTCGGCGGCTTCGACGATGCGGGACATGGTGCGGACGGTTTCGATGGGGTATTTGCCGACGCTGGTTTCGCCGGAGAGCATGACGGCGTCGGTGCCGTCGATGATGGCGTTGGCGACGTCGCTGGCTTCGGCGCGGGTGGGGCGGGAGTTGTCGATCATCGAGTCGAGCATCTGGGTCGCGACGATGACGGGTTTGGCGTTGCGCTTGGCGAGTTTGACGGCGCGCTTTTGGACGATGGGGACTTGTTCGAGGGGCATTTCGACGCCGAGGTCGCCGCGGGCGACCATGATGCCGTCGAAGGCGGCGACGATGTCGTCGATGTTCTCGACGGCTTGAGGCTTTTCGACCTTGGCGATGACGGGGAGGCGTCGGCCTTCCTCGTCCATGATGCGGTGGACGTCTTCGATGTCGCGGCCGCTGCGGACGAAGGAGAGGGCGATGACGTCGGCGCCGGTGCGCAGGGCCCAGCGGAGGTCTTCGATGTCTTTTTCGGAGAGGGCGGGGACGGAGACGGCTACGCCGGGGAGGTTGAGGCCTTTGTGGTCGGAGACCATGCCGCCTTCGACGACGCGGGTGTGGACGCGGGGGCCGTCGACCGAGGTGACTTCGAGGGTGACGCGGCCGTCGTCGACGAGGATGAGTTCGCCGGTGGTGACGTCGGTGGCGAGGCCTTTGTAGGTGGTGCCGCAGGTGTGGCGGTCGCCTTCGTGGTCCTCGACGGTGATGGTGAATTCGTCGCCGCGTTCAAGGAGTACGGGTCCTTCGCGGAAGCGGCCGAGGCGGATCTTCGGGCCTTGAAGGTCGGCGAGGATGCCGACGCTGCGGCCGGTCTCGTCGGAGGCCTTGCGTACGCGCTGGTAGCGCTCCTCGTGTTCGGCGGTGGTGCCGTGGCTGAGGTTGAGGCGGGCGATGTCCATTCCGGCTTCGACCAGGGCTTTGATCTGGTCGTATGAGTCGGTGGCGGGGCCCAGGGTACATACGATTTTCGCTCGGCGCATGAGGCGAGCGTATTCCCCTACCTGCGGGTAGGAAATCGCTTCCGGGTGTCCACTCAACAACCTTTGAGCAAAAGCTTGTTGACAACTGTTGAATGTGCGTGGGGGTGCTCTGATGAGCACCCCCGGGGCGGCAATTTGTGGGTTCTTCAGAGTTGCGGAGGGGTCATGGTGAAGCGGGCGTTCACCTGTGCGTAGACGGTCTGGCGCTGGGGTTCGAGGTCGAGGGGCGGGGGGCCGGCGTCCTCGGTGGCGCTGAAGGCCATGGTGCGCATGCCGCCGCCGGGGGCGGGGTTGAAGGGGGCGGCGTTCTCGGCGCCGAGGTCGGCGAGTTCGACGAGGGCGGCGAGGTTCGCGCCGAGGGCTTCGGCGTATTCGCGGGCGCGCTGGACCGCTTCGAGGACGGCTTGGCGGCGGGCCTGGCCGTGGGCGGGCGAGGTGGGGCGCAGGGCCCACCAGGGGCCGTCGACCTCGGTGAGTTCGAGGTCGGCGAGGCGGGTGGTGAGTTCGCCGAGGGTGGTGAAGTCGCTGAGTTCGGCGGTGATGTGGACGCGGCCGTGGTAGGCGCGGACGCGTTCGGCGCGGCCGTGGCGGGTGAGTTCGGGGGTGATGGAGAGGGCGCCGGTTTCGAGTTTTTCGACGGGGTCGCCGTAGCTCTTGATGAGGTCGAGGACGGTGTTGTTGCGGCGGGTGAGGTCTTCGAGTGCGGTGCGGCGGTCGGTGCCGCGGGCGCTGACGGTGATTCCGATGCGGGCGATCTCGGGGTCGACTTCGATGCGGGCTTCGCCGCGGACTGCTACGCGGGGTACTTCGGGGGTTCCGTAGGGCTGGTGCGATGCGTCCTGGGTCATGGTTTCACTGTCGCACTGTCGCTCGTTCGGGTGTGGTCACCGGATCGAAACCTGTCGGGGGTGTTGCGGCTTGTTGCTGCTGGGTCAGAATCTACGCGCGTTGTTCACGCCTCAAAAGGGAGATGGCATGGCGTTCGACCGTAGGACTTTTCTGGGCACTTCGGCTGCTACGGGTGCCGCTGTGGCGTTGGCGGGGGCCACGAGCTCCCCGGCCGTGGCGGCTGTGCAGGATGTGAAGGGGTCCGGTGCGGGGGCGAGGACGTACGCGTTCACGGTGATGGGTACGACCGACTTGCACGGGAATGTCTTCAACTGGGACTACTTCACGGACAAGGAGTTCGACGACAAGGCGCACAACGATGTCGGTCTGGCGAAGATCTCCACGCTGGTGGAGCAGGTGCGGGCGGAGAAGGGGCGGCGTAACACGCTGCTGATCGACGCGGGTGACACGATCCAGGGCACGCAGTTGTCGTACTACTACGCGAAGGTGGATCCGATCACCGCGCGGCGTGGTCCGGTGCACCCGATGGCGCAGGCGATGAACGCGATCGGTTATGACGCGGCGGCGCTGGGGAACCACGAGTTCAATTACGGCATACCGGTGCTGCGGAAGTTCGAGGAGCAGTGCGATTTCCCGCTGCTGGGGGCGAACGCGCTGGATGCGCGGACGCTGCGGCCGGCGTTCGCGCCGTACAGCATGCACAAGCTGCGGACCCCGTGCGGGCGTGATGTGAAGGTGGCGGTGCTGGGGCTGACGAACCCGGGTATCGCGATCTGGGACAAGGCGAACGTGCAGGGGAAGATGACGTTCCCGGGGCTGGAGGAGCAGGCGGCGAAGTACGTGCCGAAGCTGCGGTCGATGGGCGCGGACGTGGTGATCGTCTCGGCGCACTCCGGTTCGAGCGGTACGTCCTCGTACGGGGACCAGTTGCCGTACATCGAGAACGCGGCGGCGTTGGTGGCGGAGCAGGTGTCGGGGATCGACGCGATCCTGGTGGGTCACGCGCACACGGAGATCCCGGAGTACCGGGTGAAGAACAAGGCGACCGGCAAGGACGTAGTGCTGTCGGAGCCGCTCAAGTGGGGTCAGCGGCTGACGCTGTTCGATTTCGAGCTGACGTGGGAGAAGGGCCGCTGGTCGGTGGCGAAGGTCGCGGCGAAGGTGCTGAACTCGAACACGGTCGCGGAGGACAAGAAGATCACGCGGCTGCTGTCGGACGAGCACCGCAAGGTCGTGGCGTACGTGAATCAGGTGATCGGTACGTCGACGCAGGCGATGTCGTCGGCGGAGGGGGCGTTCAAGGACGTCGCGATCATCGACCTGATCAACCATGTGCAGGCGGAGACGGTGAAGGGGGCGCTGGCCGGTTCCCAGTGGGCGGCGCTGCCGGTGCTGTCGCAGGCGTCGTGCTTCTCGCGTACGGCGGCGATCCCGGCGGGTCAGGTGACGATCAAGGACGCGGCGGGTCTGTATCCGTTCGAGAACACGATGGAGGCAAGGCTGCTGACGGGTGCGCAGGTGAAGGACTACCTGGAGTACTCGGCGCGGTATTTCGTGCGGACGGCGCCGGGTGATGTGGTGGATCCGGCGAAGCTGACGAACGCGGAGAGCATTCCGGACTACAACTACGACGCGGTGTACGGGCTGGCGTACGACATCGACATCGCGCAGCCGGCGGGTTCGCGGATCACGGGGTTGTCGTTCCAGGGGAAGCCGGTGGATCCGGCGGCGCAGTTCGTGTTGGCGGTGAACAACTACCGGGCGTCGGGTGGCGGGAACTTCCCGCATGTTCCGCAGGCCAAGCAGCTGTGGGCGAACTCGGACGAGATCCGTAACACGATCATCCAGTGGGTGAAGGCGAAGGGGACGATCGACCCGGCGCAGTTCGCGGCGGTGGACTGGCGTCTGACGCGGGCCGGGGTCGCGGTGTTCTAGGCCGTCTCTTTCGGATCTTGCTCGGGTGAGCCCGGGTCCGGGGTTCCTCCCGGGCGAGGTGGCCGGTCGCGGTGTGCTGCGGCCGGCCACCCTTGTGTGGTGCGGGTCCGCTCAGCCTTCCGCGCCGGCGCGGCGCATCCGGGCGGCGAGCAGCAGTCCTGCGCCGGCGACGAGCGCGGTGCCCGCGCCGCCGGCGATCAGGGTGGTGTGGTCGCCGGCGCCGGTGGTGGCGAGGGGGGCGCCGTTGTTGCCCTGTGCGGTGACGGTGGTGTTGCCGGTGCCGGTGCCGGTGGTCGCAGTGCCGGTGCCGGTGTTGTTGTCCTTGGTGTCGCCGCCCTTGCCGGGGGCGGGCTTCTCCTTGTCCTTGGCGGCCTGGTCCTTGGCGCGGGCCTCGTGCTGTCCCGTCTTGAGGAACTCGGTCCGGTCGGCGGGGGTGCCGGCGAGTGCGGCGCGGCCCGCCTTGAGGAGTTCCGGACCGGCCCCGTCGATGATCTTGGCGATGGCGACGCGGTTGTCCTGGTCGCGCAGCTCGTACTGGGTCACTTCCAGGAAGTGGCGCAGTTCGGCCGGGGTGGGCGATCCGTTCATCAGCTTGCTGATGGCCGCGCTGAGGATGGGGCCGTCCCAGCCTTCGTCGATGCGGGCCAGCTCGACCAGGTCGTCCTGGGCCTGGGCGAGGTGGCGGCCGGTCTTGAGGAATTCCGTGCGGTCGGCCGGGGTGCCCTTGAGGGCCTTCTTCCCGGCTTCCTTGACGCCGGTGCCGCCGGTGCCGATCAGCCGGGAGATCTCGACCTTGTTGTCGTCGTCGCGCAGCTCGTGCTGGGTGACGTCGTAGAAGTGGCGCAGCTTCTCGATGGTGTTGCCGTGGGTGAGGACCTTGTTGACGCCCTCCTTCAGGCCGGGTCCGGCGTCCGGGAGGAGGCGGAGGATCGCGATGCGGTAGTCGTCCATGCGGATGTTGTGCTGGTCGACCTCGATGAACTTGCGCATGGCCTTGGGGCCGTCGGCGATGGCCTTGCGGCCGGCTTCCTTCATGAACTCGCTGGCCATCGGGTGGGCGATGATCGCGAGGATGGTCTTGCGGTCCTCTTCGGCCTGGTCGGGCGCGGTCGGGTCCGGGACGGCCTGGTCGGGCGCGGTCGGTGCCGGCTGGGTGCCGGTGGCCGGGGCGTCGGGTCCGGCGGCGAACGCCGGTGACGCCATGAGAACGGCCGGAGCAAGGGCGGCGGTGGTCACCGCTGCGGCGATCCGGGAAAACTTCACAGACAAAACCCCCTGGAAACGTTTCTTCGACAGAAGAGACGTTCGACCGGTGCGGATAGTTGTATCGGGAACGTTCCCGCCTCCTCGGTGCGTGGGACGGCGCGACGGGTCCGGGGGTTCGGTCCGGGGGTTCGGTCACCGGTCGGCACGGCCTCTGGGGGCTCAGGGGTGGTCGACGAGGGGGCGGAGTTCGCCGGCGGGACGGGGGCGGGTGTGTTCGCGCTGTTCGAGGCCGAAGGTGGTGAAGGCGGTGCGGTCCGGCTGGGGGTAGGGCTCCTTGCCGGTGAGGGTGTTGAGGATGGCGGCGCTGCGCCAGGCGGCGAGGCCGAGGTCGGGGGCGCCGACGCCGTGGGTGTGGCGTTCGCCGTTCTGGACGAAGATGCTGCCGCTGACGGTGGGGTCGAGGATCATCCGGTAGCGGTCGTCGATGCGGGGGCGGCCGGAGGAGTCCTTGCGCAGGTAGGGGTCGAGGCCTGCGAGGAGGCTGCCGAGGGGGCGTTCCTGGTAGCCGGTGGCGAGGACGACGGCGTCGGTGGTCAGACGGGAGCGGGTGCCCTGCTCGGTGTGTTCGAGGTGGAGTTCGACCTTGGTGGTGGCGACGCGGCCGGCGGTGCGGACGCTGACTCCGGGGGTGAGGACGGTGTCGGGCCAGCCTCCGTGGAGCGTGCGGCGGTAGAGCTCCGCGTGGATGGCGGCGATGGTGTCGGCGTCGATGCCCTTGTGGAGTTGCCATTGGGCGGGGACGAGCTGGTCGCGTACGGGTTCGGGCAGGGAGTGGAAGTAGCGGGTGTAGTCGGGGGTGAAGTGTTCGAGGCCGAGCTTCGAGTACTCCATGGGGGCGAAGGAGGGGGTGCGGGCGAGCCAGGTGAGGCGTTCGTGGCCTACGGGGCGGGCGCGCAGGAGGTCGAGGAAGACCTCGGCGCCGGACTGGCCCGATCCGATGACGGTGACGTGTTCGGCGCCGAGGATGCGCGCGCGGTTGTCGAGGTAGTCGGCGGAGTGGATGACGGGGACGGTGGGGGCGTCGGCGAGGGGGCGCAGGGGTTCGGGGACGTAGGGGGCGGTGCCGATGCCGAGGGCGAGGTTGCGGGTGTAGGTGCGGCCGAGGGCTTCGGCTTCGCCGGAGGCGTCGAGTTGGGTGAAGTCGACTTCGAAGAGGTCGCGTTCGGGGTTCCAGCGGACGGCGTCGACCTGGTGGCCAAAGTGGAGTCCGGGGACGCGGCCGGCGACCCAGCGGCAGTAGGCGTCGTACTCGGCGCGGTGGATGTGGAACTGCTCGGCGAAGTAGAAGGGGAAGAGCCGTTCCTTGTGCTTGAGGTAGCTGAGGAAGCTCCAGGGGCTGGCCGGGTCGGCGAGGGTGACGAGGTCGGCGAGGAAGGGGACCTGGAGGGTGGCGCCTTCGATGAGGAGTCCGGGGTGCCAGCGGAAGTCGCGGCGCTGGTCGTAGAAGGCGGTGGCGAGTTCGCCGGCGCCTTGTCGGGGCAGGCCCTCGGCGAGGGCGGCGAGGGACAGGTTGAAGGGGCCGATCCCGATTCCGACGAGGTCGTAGGGGGCGTCGAGCTGGGCGGTCATCGGTGGGTGCTGCCTTCCAGGAGGGAGATGAGCTGGTCCAGGTCCCCCGCTGTGGTGTGCGGGTTGAGCAGGGTGGCTTTGAGCCACAGGCGGCCGTCGGCGTGGGTGCGGCCGAGGACGGCGCGGCCTTGGTGCAGGAGGGTGCGTCGCAGGGTGGCGAGCTGGTCGTCGTCGGCGTGGGTGGGCCGGAAGAGGACGGTGGTGAGGGTGGGGGGTGCGTGGAGTTCGAAGCCGGGGTGGGCGTCGAGGAGTCGGGCGAGGTGGTGTGCGGTGTCGATGGTGCGGTCGATGAGTGCGGCGAGGCCGTCGCGGCCGAGGGCCCGGAGGGTGGTGGCGATCTTGAGGGCGTCGGGGCGGCGGGTGGTGCGCAGGGAGCGGCCGAGGAGGTCGGGCAGGCCGGCTTCGGTGTCGTCGGTGGCGTTGAGGTAGTCGGCCTGGTGGGCGAGGGGTGCTAGGAGGGCGGTGTCGGGGACGGCGAGGAGGCCTGCGGCGACGGGCTGCCAGCCGAGTTTGTGCAGGTCGACGGTGATCGAGTGGGCGCGGCCGAGTCCGGCGAGTTTGTCGCGGTGGCGGGGGCTGAGGGCGAGGAGGCCGCCGTACGCGGCGTCGACGTGGAGGTCGGCGCCGTAGCGGTCGCAGAGGTCGGCGATGCGGTGGATCGGGTCGATGAGGCCTGCGTCGGTGGTGCCGGCGGTGGCGGTGACGAGGGTGGGGCCGGGGGTGGTGCCGGGGGTGCCGAGGGTGCCGGCGAGGGCCTCGGCGAGGCGGGCGGGGTCGAGTACGCCGGCGGGGGGGGGGGTCTCGGTGGCCGGGGGCAGGCCGAGGAGCCAGGCGGCGCGGGGGACGGAGTGGTGGGCGTTGGCTCCGTGGGGGACGGTGAGGGCGGGGCCGTGGCGTTCGCGGGCGAGGAGCACGGCGAGTTGGTTGGCTTCGGTGCCGCCGGTGGTGACGAGGGCGTCGGCGTGGGGGGTGTCGTAGAACTCGGCGGCGAGGGTGCGGGTGAGGAGGGCTTCGAGGACGGAGGCGGCGGGGGCCTGGTCCCAGGAGTCGAGGGAGGGGTTCAGGGCGGCGGCGGCGAGGTCGGCGGCGGCCGCGACGGCGAGCGGGGGGCAGTGCAGGTGGGCGGCGCAGAGCGGGTCGGCGGGGTCGGCGGCGCCTGCGGCGAGGGTGTGCACGAGGGTGCGGAGGGCTTCGTGGGCGCCGGTGCCGTGGGCGGGGAGTACGCCGGCGTCGCCGAGTGCGGTGTGGACGCGGGCGGTGACGGCGGCGGGGCCGCCGGCGGGGAGGGGGCCGTTGCGTGCTTCGGCGCCGGTGGTGAGGGCGTCGAGGACGGTGTCGAGGAGGGGGCGCAGGGCGGTGGCGCCGGTGGGGCCTCCGGCGAGCGGGGGTGTCGCGTGTGCGCGGTTGCCGGGCGGCGCGGTCATCGGGGTCCTCCGGGGCCGGGTGGCCGGGTCGGCGGGGTGGCCGGGGTGGCCTGGTCGGCCGGGTGGCCGGGTCGGCCGGGCGCGGGCGGTGGGGGTGGTGCGGGCGGGGGGTGGTGCGGTGCGGGTGTGGCGGTGCGGTGCGGGCGGGGTGGGGCGGCATGCCCGGCTGGTACAACGATCAGACCCGAATGGGGTAACCGCCGGGGTTTGTCCGGAGTCGGCCGGTCGACCGACAGGGCTCCGTCGGAGTCGCGCCTCGAACACCGGCGGGGCCGGAACGGGCACGGCGGCGCCGGGGCGGTGGTCGAAGCCGGGCCCGGGGCCGCGGTGGCCGGGGCGGGGGCCACGGCCGGGGTGACAGCCGGGGCCGGGCGGCGGCCGCGGCCGGGGTGACGGTCAGGGCCGGGCGGCGGCCGCGGCCGGGGCCGGGCGGGACCGGGGCCGGGCGGGGCCGGGGTGGTGGCCGGGGCCGGGGCCGGGGCGGGGTGTCGTTCGGGACTGCATGATTTATGGCGCCTTGGCGGTGGCGCCGTGTACGGGCCGTTGTCGCGCCAACAAATCACGTTTTACGTCCCGAACGACACCCCACCCCGTCCCCGTCCCCGGCCTTGGCTTACCCACCCTGGATTTCGCGGCTCCCTGTCAGTTCTCCCGGGCCGTCCGGACCTTGAGGGCGCGGGACAGGTCGTCGAGCTGGTCGACCAGTTTGCGGCGCAGGAGCGGGAGGATGTCCGGGTCCTGGAGGCAGGTGTGGCCGGCCTGGAGGTTGGACTCGTCGATCGCGTACGCGGGGAACGCCCAGCGGCCGGCGGCTTCGCCGATGGCCGGGCCGCGGCGGGCGCCGAGTGCGACGGCCTCCGGGTAGTAGCGGGTGACGTACGGCGCGAGCAGTTCGGCCTGTTCGGGCTGCCAGAAGCCCTGGGCGGTGGCGCTGAAGAGGTAGTTGGACAGGCTGTCGTCGTGGAAGAGGCGGTCCCAGGCGGCGGCCTTGGCCTCGGGGGTGGGGAGGGCGGCGCGGCAGCGGGCGGCGCCTTCCTGGCCGGTGGCGCTGGTGTCGGAGGCCAGGGCGGCGTCGATCTCGTCCTCGCCGACGGCGCCGAGGACGGCGAGGCGGCCGAGGATGCGCCAGCGCAGTTCGGGGTCGAGGGCGGGGCCGCCGGGGACGGTGTCGTCGGTGAGCCAGGCGGCGATGGTGTCGGGCTGGGTGGCGCTGTCGACGAGGGTGCGTACGGCGGTCAGCCGCATGCCGGGTTCGGAGCCGTCCTCGGTGCGTCGGAGCAGGTCGCGGGCGATGGTGGTGAGGGTGGCGAGTGCGGCGGACTGCTGTTCGGGGGCGAGGTAGCGGACGGCGACCTGGGTGCGGGCGAAGGCGAGGACGCCTTGGACGATGGCCAGGTCGTCCTCCTCGGGCAGGTGTGCGGAGGCGGTGGTCAGGTAGTCGTGCGGGTCGAGTTCGCCGTCGCGGACCATGTCGCGCAGGGCGTTCCAGACGACGGCGCGGGTGAGGGCGTCGGGGATGCCGGAGAGGGCGCGCCGGACGGTGTCGAGGGAGGTGTCGTCGAGCCGGACCTTGGCGTAGGTGAGGTCGACGTCGTTGAGGACGAGGAGGGCGGGGCGGGCTCCGGTCACCGAGATGATCTCGTCGGAGGGGACGTCGAGGTCGAGGAGCTCGCGCAGTTCGAGGAAGCGGTCGTCGGCGGGGTCGCGGTCGTAGACGCCGACGGCGATGTGGTGGGGGCGGCTGCCGCGGCGGTCGACGGCGAGGGTCCAGCCGGCGGGGGTGTCGGGGCGGCCCTCGGACTCCTCGATGCGGGGGGTGAGGGTGTCGATGCCGGTGGTGCGCAGCCAGATGTCGGCCCAGGCGCGGACGTCGCGTTCGGTGTGGGCGGCGAGGGAGTCGATGAAGTCGGCGAGGGAGGCGTTGGCGAACTTGTGGCGGGCGAAGTGGGTGTTGATCCCGGCCAGGAAGTCCTTCTCGCCGAGCCAGGCGACGAGTTGGCGGAGGGCGGAGGCGCCCTTGGCGTAGGAGATGCCGTCGAAGTTGAGGAGGGCGGAGGCGGTGTCGGGGACGTCCTCGGGGGTGGGGGCGACGGGGTGGGTGGAGGGGCGCTGGTCGGCGTCGTAGCCCCAGGGCTTGCGGGTGACGCCGAAGTCGGTCCAGGTGTCGGTGAAGCGGGTGGCTTCGGTGAGGGTCTGGTAGCCCATGTATTCGGCGAAGGATTCGTTGAGCCAGATGTCGTCGAACCAGGCGAGGGTGACGAGGTCGCCGAACCACATGTGGGCCATCTCGTGGGCGATGACCATGGCGCGGGACTGGCGTTCGGTGTCGGTGACGGCGGAGCGGAAGATGAACTCGTCGCGGAAGGTGACCAGTCCGGGGTTCTCCATGGCGCCGGCGTTGAACTCGGGTACGAAGGCCTGGTCGTAGGAGTCGAAAGGGTAGGGCTCGGTGAACTTCTCCTGGTACCGGTCGAAGCAGGCCTTGGTGACGGAGAGGATTTCCTCGGCGTCGACGTCCATGTGGGGTGCGAGGGACTGGCGGCAGTGGATGCCGAAGGGCAGTCCGGCGTGTTCGGTGCGGATGCTGTGCCAGGGGCCGGCGGCGACGGCGGCGAGGTAGGTGGAGATGAGGGGGGTGGGGGCGGACTGCCAGATGGCGGCGCCGCTGCCGTCGGGGGCGGCGGCGATGCGGGTGGTGATGCCGTTGGCGAGGACGGTCCAGTGGGCGGGGGCGGTGACGGTGAATTCGAAGACGGCCTTGAGGTCGGGCTGGTCGAAGGCCGGGAAGACCCGCTGGACGTCGTCCAGGAACATCTGGCTGTAGACGTACGTCTGTCCGTCGGCGGGGTCGGTGAAGCGGTGCAGGCCCTCGCCGGTGCGGGAGTAGCGCATCCGGGTGTCGAGGCGCAGCTCGTGGGGGCCTTCGGTGAGGCCGGTGAGGGGGAGGCGGTCGTCGGCGAGGGAGGCCGGGTCGAGGGGGTTGCCGTCGAGGGTGACGGAGCGCAGCTCGACGGGCTTCAGCTCGATGAAGGTGTCTGCGGCGGTGCGGGCCGTGAACCGGACGACGGTGATGGAGTCGAACGTTTCGTCGTCGCCGGTGAGGTCGAGGGTGACGGCGTAGTGCTGGACGTCGAGGAGCTGGGCTCGGAGCTGCGCTTCGTTGCGCGTCAGTGCGGACATGGGGCCCATGCTGCCCCAGAGGGCGGCCGGACCCCGGACCTTTACTCTTCGCCCGCGGCGATCGTCTCGTGGTGGCGGATGACCTCGGCGATGATGAAGTTGAGGAGCTTCTCGGCGAAGGCGGGGTCGAGTTTGGCGTTCTCGGCGAGCTGGCGCAGGCGGGCGATCTGGCTGGCTTCGCGGCTCGGGTCGGCGGGGGGCAGCTGGTGCCTGGCCTTGAGGTGGCCGACCTGCTGGGTGCACTTGAAGCGTTCGGCGAGCATGTGGACGACGGCGGCGTCGATGTTGTCGATGCTGTCGCGCAGGCGGGCGAGTTCGGCGGTGACGCTCTCGTCGATGCCCGCGGCGTCGTCGCCCGCGCCCGTGCCGGTGCCGTTGTCGAGGTCGCTGATGTTCATGGTTCCCGAGAATACGTGGCGGCGGCCGTCACTTCCTCGGGCAGTCGGCCTGTGAGACGCCCGCCATCTACTTGCCGGATTGGAAAGTACTCGCCATAGTGGAAATCGACGGGGAACGATCATCCGTGTGCGAGCGAGGGGGAACCATGGAGGAGACGGCGAAGGCGGTCGGGGCGTTGGGCCGGGCGGTCGCTCTGGAGCGGGTGGCGCGGCAGCGCAGTGGCTGGTACGCGCGCTACCTGTGGGCGTTCGCGGCCGGGCAGCTGGTGCTCGTACCGATGGCCGTGCTGTGGCGGGGTCCGGTCTCGGGAGTGGTGTTCGGGGTGACCAACGCGCTGCTGGTGAGCGGGCTGAGCGTGTACGCGGCGCGGCAGCGCGTGATACGGCGGGGGTTCGGTGTGAAGCACGGGGTGACGATCGGGTCCTGGGCGGTGGTGTTCGCCCTGGCGATCACGCTGGGCACCTCGGTGTTCGGCCACGGCGTGGCCTTCGCGGCGGTGGCCGCGGTGGCGTGTGCGGCGGCGCCGGCCGTCGGCGCGTGGACCGAGACGCGAGGTGCGGCATGACGGACGAGCCGACCGTGGACGGCGGGGCGGAGCCGAAGCGGGGCGGGCATCCGCGGCACGATCTGGCGCCGTTGCTCAACGCGCCGGTGCGGCTGTCGGTGGTGGCGGCGTTGGCTCCGCTGGACAAGGCCGAGTTCGGTTTCGTACGGGACCTGGTCGAGGTGTCGGACTCGGTGCTGTCCAAGCAGGTCGCGGCACTGGAGGAGGCGGGCTGGGTGGAGGTCCGCAAGGGCCGGGTCGGGCGGCGTCCGCGCACCTGGCTCTCGCTGACCACCGAAGGCCGGGCGGTCTACCAGCGGCATCTGGCGGCGCTACGGGCCATCGCGCTGGGCTAGGCCGGTCGGAGCGGCGGGGTGGCCGTGACGAGCGGGCCGCCCTCGGGTGGGCCGGCTGCGCCGAAGCTTCCCGGGGCTCCGCCCCGGACCCCGCGCCTCAAACGCCGGCGAGGCTGGATCAGGGGCCGGACCGGAGCCCGGCGGGAACACCGGCGCGGCTGGGATCGGGGCACGACCGGAGCCCGCCGTGAATGCCGGCGAGGCTGGATTCGGGGCCGGACCGGAGCCCGGCGGGAACACCGGCGCGGCTGGATGCGGGGCCGGTTCGCGGAGCAGGTGGACCGTGATGGCGGGTGGGACGAGGGAGTCGCCGACGGTTGCCGCGCGGACCGCTTCAACCAGCAGGGCCGGGCCGGCGTCCTTCAGGGGGAAGGCGCACGCTCCGCCGTGGAGCGCCGTGTGGACGTACTCGTCGAGGTCGAAGGTGGTGACGATGACGATGCGCGGCGGGTCGGGCGTGCCGGACAGGTGCCGGGTGACTTCGAGGCCGTCGAGGAGCAGGACGTCCGGCCGGTGCTCGGCGACGGCGACGACCTCGGTGTCCGGCACGTTGTCGAGGATCCTGACCATCTCCTGGTCGTCCGCGATGACCACTCCGGTCGTCATGCGCCACCTGGCCCACGCACGCCCGCTGCCGCCACCGGTCGTTCCCCAGGGGACCGGGGCGCGGGTCGGCCCGCAACCGCACCACACGCGGCCTCGCCCTTCCGGCCGCTGCGTGGGGGGCCGGAAGGGCGAGGGGGCCGGGCGGTGGGGGCTACATGCCGGCCGCGGCGCTCTTGATCGCGGCGGCGAAGGTGGAGACCTCGGTGTAGACGCCGGGGTAGTTCGGCCGGGCGCAGCCTTCGCCCCAGCTGACTATGCCGACCTGGATCCAGGCGTTGTTGTTGTCGCGGCGGAACATGGGGCCGCCGGAGTCGCCCTGGCAGGTGTCGACGCCGCCCTGGGGCAGGCCGGCGCAGATCTCGTCGCTCGGGACGAGGTCGTTGCCGTACGCGGCCTTGCAACTGGCGTCGGAGACGAACGGGACGGTGGCCTTCATCAGGTAGCGCTGCTGGCCGCCGCCTTCACGGGTGGCGCCCCAGCCGGCGACGGTGAAGGTGCCGCTGTCGAAGGCCTTGGTGTCGGCGATCTTGAGGGTGGGCAGGTTGATGGGCTTGGCGAGCTTGATGAGGGCCCAGTCCTTGCCCTTGCCGTTGTAGCCGGGGGCCTGGAGGACCTTGGTGGACTTGACCTTGATGGCGCTGGAGCTGTTGAGGTCGACGACTCCGGCGGTGGCGGTGATGGAGGTGTTGTTGCCGGAGCCGCTCACACAGTGGGCGGCGGTGAGGACGATCTGCTGGGTGTAGAGGGCGCCGCCGCAGCCCATGGAGAGGCGCACCATGAAGGGGAACTCGCCCTGGGCGGCGCGGGTGCCGCCGACGACGGGTGCCGGGCCGGCGGTGGCGGTGCCGGGCTGGAGGCTGACGGCGGCGAGGGCGACGGCGCCGACGGCGAGGGTGCGCTTCATCAACTGCACAAGGGTGGTCACAGTCAACACACTGCCTTTCGTGGGGGGTTGGGCTGTGCGTGCGCGTCATCGGGTGAATGACGGGTCCATGACACAACAGGCGTGTGGCAGACATCAAGAAGGCAATTTCGGCCAACTCCCGCCCCAGCGACAGGGATTGCGGTAAGGAGGGCTCGATGACGCAGAACCGGGGGCGGAACGGACCCGTCGAGCACGGATTTCCGCATCTGGCGATCGTGCGCGCCTCGATCACCGCGCTCTTCCGTCGGCTGTCGGCCGACGGGATCCGCGCCTACGACACGAGCTTCGCCCCCGCGGACGCCGCCTTCGACGCGGGCGACGACCTCCACCTGGGCGCGCAGCGGGTGGCCGCCGCGACGGTGCGGGCGCTACGGCTGCCCGACGCGCGCATGGTGGTCTCCTTCCGGGAGATGGAGCAGGCCGCCACCGTGGAGCTCGCCGCGGGTCCGGAGTACTTCGTCGAGGTCAACGACCGCTTCCGCACCCACCGCCGGGACCTGGCGGCCGCCCTCGCGCACGAGGTGACCCACGTCCTGCTGCACCGCCTGGACCTGCGCTTCCCGGGGACCACCGAGAACGAGATCCTCACCGACACCGCCGCCACGTACCTGGGGGCGGGCTGGCTGCTCCTGGACGCCTACCGCGAGGACGCGCTGACCCACCAGCGGTTCGGCTACCTCACGCCGGAGGAGTTCGGCTACGTCCTGGCCAAGCGGGCCGCCCTGTTCGGCGAGGATCCGGCCACCTGGTTCACCAGCCCCCAGGCGTACGAGGCCTACGTGCGCGGGCGCGCGCAGGCCGAGCGCGACCACCGCCGGGCCCCACTGACGGCCGCCGGGCCACTGGCGCGGCGGCGGTACGCGAAGGCGCGGCGCGCCGGAGCGGGTACGGATGCCGGGGCGGAGGTGGGTGTCGGGGCGGGTGCGGGTGCCGACGGCTCCGCCTACCGCTTCGAACGGGACGGGAGTGGCGCCGGGTTGCGGGTGAGCTTCCCGTGTCCGGTGTGCGCGCAGCGGTTGCGGGTGCCGGTGGGCGGGCGGTTGCGGGCCCGGTGCGGGTTGTGTCGCACCGTCCTCGACTGCACGACGTAGATCCATTCATCACGCGGCCACGAAAAGTTTCCTACCGGCCAGTAGACAGGGGGTCGGTTCTCGCCAACTCTGGTCACGTACATGCCAATCCCGTGACCGAGGAGCGCCCCCCATGCGCAGCACCCGCCGCACCCGTATGCCCCGTACCGCCGCCGTCGGCGTCGCCGCGGCGGCCGCCGTCCTGACGCTGGTTCCGGCCGCCGTCGCCCAGGCGGCGCCCGTCCCGGCGCCGGCGCCCGTGTCCGCGCCGTCGGCCGCCCCGGCCGCCTCCGCGCCCGGCGGCAACGCCGCGATCCTCGGCATCGACTACGCCACCTGGCAGCGGGACGTCGCCGCCGTGATCGACGCGGCCCGGCCCGCCATCGAGGCGCGCATCGCCGCCTCGCCCGCCGGGGAGAAGCCCGCCCTCGTCCTGGACATCGACAACACCTCGCTGGAGACGGACTTCCACTGGTTCTGGACCTTCCCGACGCCCGCGATCAGCAAGGTCCGCGCGCTGACCCAGTACGCGAGCGCGCGGGGTGTCGCGATCTTCTTCGTCACCGCCCGCCCGGGGATCATCCACTCGCTCACCGAGCACAACCTCAAGGCCGTGGGCTACCCGGTCTCGGGGCTCTACGTCCGTGACCTGCCCGACCTGTTCGACGAGGTCAGCGCCTACAAGACGGGCAAGCGGGCGGAGATCGAGGCGCGCGGCTACACGATCATCGCCAACATCGGCAACAGCCCGACCGACCTCGTCGGCGGTCACGCGGAGCGCACCGTCAAGCTGCCGGACTACAACGGCAAGCTCTCCTGACCCGGCAGCGGTGACGCGGGGGCGGCGGGCGGTGCGAGCCCGCCGCCCCGACGCCCGCGCCGCCCCGGCGCCCCCGTAGCGCTCAGCCGAGCCCGGCGGCGATGGCGTTGACCGCCGCCCAGCTGAAGGCCATGGCCGGGCCGATGGTCGCGCCCGGGCCGGGGTAGGTCTCCCCCATCACCGCCGCCGAGCAGTTGCCGGAGGCGTAGAGGCCGGGGATCGGCCCGCCGTCCTCGCGGAGCACCCGGCCGTCCCCGTCCGTGACCAGGCCGCCCTTGGTGCCGATGTCCCCCGGGTGCACGGGGACCGCGTAGAAGGGGCCCTTGTCGATCGGCGCGAGGTTCGGGTTCGCCAGGGTCGGGTCGCCGTAGTAGCGGTCGTAGACGCTGTTCCCGCGCCCGAAGTCCTCGTCCACGCCCCGGTCGGCGTGCCCGTTGAACCGGTCGATCGCGGCGGGCAGGCCGGGCGCCCCGATCAACCGGGCCAACTCCTCCACCGTGTCCGCCTTCTTCAGGAAGCCGCTCTCCGACCACCGCTTCGGGAAGGGCTGTCCGGGGAAGAGCCCGGCGAAGAGGTACCGGGCCTTGGAGCGGGCGTCGAGGATCAGCCAGGACGGTACGGTCCGCGCCTCGGGCCGGTCGGCGGCGTACATCCGGTCCACGAACGCGTGGTAGGGCAGGGCCTCGTCGGCGTACCGCTCGCCCGCCCCGTCGACGATGACCATCCCCGGGATGCCCCGGTCGGCGACGAGGAAGAACGGCCTCTCCCCCGGCGGGCACACCGAGGGCGCGCCCCACACCCGGTCCAGCAGGTCGGTGGCGGCGCCCAGTTCCTCGCCGCACCGCAGGGCGTCGCCGGTCTGCCCTTCCGAGGCGTGCGTCCAGGCCGTGGACGTGGGGTGCGGCAGGTGCTTCTCGCGCAGGGCCTGGTCGTGCGAGAAACCGCCCGAGGCCAGCACCACCCCGCCCCGGGCGGCCACGGTCACCTCTCGGCCGGCCCGGGTGATCCGTACGCCCGTGACCCGGCCCGCCGCGTCCGTGACCAGCCCGGTCAGCGGGGCCGACAGCCACAGGTCCCCGCCGAGCCGGTCCAGCGAGAGCCGCATCCGGGCGATCAGCGCCTCGCCGAGGGAGAGCAGCGTGCGACCGGTGACCAGTGCCCCGACCGCCCGCGCCCCGACCTTGAGCGAGGTCCTGCGGCCCGCCCAGGTCCGGCCGACCATGTTCAGGAAGCGGAAGTCGTAGGAGGTCATGGTCAGTCCGTACGTGGGCAGGCCCGCCCGGCGCATGGTGCGGCCCGCCTTCCCCAGCCGCTTCAGGTCCACGATGCACGGTTCGATCGAGCGGCCCTGCGCCATGCCGCCCTGGGCCTCGGGGAAGTAGTCCGGATAGCCGGGGGTGTACATGAAGCGGATCTCGGTGCGTTCGTGGAACTCCTCGACCATGCGCGGCCCGTGGGCGAGGTACGCGTCCTTGCGGGCGGCCGGGACCCGGTCGCCGACGGTGGCGTCGAGGTAGGCGCGGGCCTTGTCGTAGGTGTCGGCGAGGCCGGCGCGGTCGAGGTGGAGGTTGCCGGGGACCCATATCGCGCCGCCGGACAGGGCGGTGGAGCCGCCGTACTTGTCGGTCTTCTCGACCACCAGGACGGTCAGGCCGCGCAGGCGGGCGGTGACGGCGGCGGCGAGTCCGGCGGCGCCGGAGCCGACGACCACCACGTCGTAGGTGAGGTCACGGTCACTGGTCACAGGTACGGGTACGGTCACGGGTACGGGCACGGTCACTCGAAGGCTCCGGTGGCGTAGGCGCTGCGGAAGTACAGCAGGGGCGATCCCTCGTCGCGGGCGGCCAGGGCCAGGACCCGGGCGGTGACCAGGTAGTGGTCCCCGGCCTCGTGGACGGTGTCGAGGGCGCAGTCGAGGGTGGCGAGCGCTCCGCGGATGTGGACGGCGCCGCCCGGCGACGGCTCCCACGGCACCCCGTCGAACTTCTCCGCGCCCTGCCGCGGGCCCGGCCGCCCGAGGGCCTCGCACACCGCGCGTTGCTCCTCGGCGAGGATGCTGACCCCGAACCGGCCGCCCACCTCGCGTACGGCGGGCCAGCTGGCGGAGGACCGGCCGACGCAGAGCATGACCAGCGGCGGGTCCAGGGAGAGGGAGGCGAAGGACTGGCAGGCCAGGCCCGCCGGGCGGCCGTCGGCGCCGGCGGCCGCGACGACGGTGATGCCGGAGGCGAAGGTGCCGAGGACCTCCCGGAGAGCGGCCGGGTCCACGGAGGTCCCCGCGGTGTCCGTGGGCCCCGCGGTCCCCGTCGTCCCGGCGGTCGCGGTCAGCCGTTCCACCGGTGGCCCCAGAAGCTGTCCGCGGTGATCTCCTTCGTGGTCCAGGTGGCGGGGTCGACGACGAGCCCGTCCCAGCCGTACTCGACCTGGAAACCGCCGGGGGCCTGCGCGTAGAAGGAGACCATGCGGTCGTTGGAGTGCCGGCCGAGGGTGGAGGCGATGGGGATGCCCGCCCGGTCCATCCGGTCCAGGCAGTGGCCGACGTCGTCGAGGGTCTCCAGTTCGACCATGAAGTGGACGATGCCGGGTGGCAGCGCGCCCGGGTAGAGGCCGAGGCTGTGGTGACGGCGGTTGGGGCTGAGGAAGTGCATCCGGTAGGAGTCCTGGCCGGGCCGGCCGGTGGGTACGGCCACCGGGGGCAGGCGCATCGAGTCGCGCGGCTGGAAGCCGAGGACGTTCTCGTAGAAGTCGAGGGTGGCCTCGGTGTCGGGGGCGGGCAGGACGACGTGGCCGAGGCCGAGGCCCTCGCCGGCAGGGGTGGCGGTCACGAAGCGGTTCCCGTACGGGGCGGCGAGCGGGCTGTGGTCCTGGGCCTGGCCCCAGTAGATCTCCAGCGGATTGCCGCTGGGGTCCTCGCAGTGGATCAGGCCCTGGACGCGCCGGTCGGCGAGGGTGGCGGCGTCGCCGGGCCCGGCGGGGTGTCCGGCGGCCTCCAGTGCGGCGGCCACCTCCGCCAGGGCCTTGGCGCCGGCGACCTCGAAGCCGGCGGCGAGCAGCCGGTCCTGGCTGCCGGAGACGAACTGGAAGCGGTGCATGCGGTCGTCGATGCGCACGTTCAGGCAGGTGTCCGTGCTGCCCTCGGCCACGGTCATGCCGAGGATGTCCAGGACGTACGTGCGCCAGGCGGGCAGGTCGGCGGTCTCGATGCGGAGGTAGCCGAGTGCGCGGATGTCCGGTGCCATGGGTGTCCTCAGTTCTGGAGGAGCTCCGGGGAGCCCCGCGCTCGGTGCGGGAGGGCTCCCCGGAGGCGGGGTTCACAGGCGGGGTTCAGTGGGTGAAGAAGTCCGCGGCGAGGCGGTTGAAGTCGTCGAAGGCCTCGGTCTGCGCCCAGTGGCCGCAGTGCGGGAAGACGTGCAGGCGGGCGTCGGGGATGGCCTTGAGGGCGAGCAGTGCCCCGTCGAGGGGGTTGACGCGGTCCTCACGGCCCCAGGTGAGCAGGGTCGGGTGGCCGATGCGGTGGGCCTCGCGCCAGAGCAGGGTGTCCTGCTGCCAGGCCGGGTTGGCGAAGGAGGCGCCCATGCGGGCGTTGCCGAGCCGGGCGTCCGGGTCGATGGCCCGGGTGTAGCGCTCCTCGACGAGTTCGTCGGTGACGAGCGCGGGGTCGTGGACGAGTGTCGTGAGGAAGGCGCGCATCTGCTCGCGGGTGGGTTCGGGGTCGGCGGCGAAGGCGAAGAGGCGCCGGATGCCTTCGGTGGGGTCGGCCGAGAAGAGGTTGACCGAGATTCCGCCGGGGCCCATGAGCAGCAGCTTGTCGACCTTGGCCGGGTGGTTCAGGGACATCCGGACGGCGGTGCCGCCGCCGAGGGAGTTGCCGATGAAGTGGGCCTTTTCGATGCCGAGTTCGTCCATGAGGGCGGCGATCGCGGCGGCGCTGAAGCTGAAGTAGTCGCGGTCGGGTTCGGGCTTGTCGGAACGGCCGTAGCAGGGCTGGTCGACGAGCAGGGTGCGGAACCGCTCGGCGAAGAACGGCAGGTTGGGGCCGAAGTTGGACCAGGCGCAGGCGCCGGGGCCGCCGCCGTGGAGCAGGATGAGGACGGGGGCGTCGGGGTGGTCCGGGCCCGCCTCGTGGAAGTGGAGGCGCAGGTCCGCGGCCTTGGCCGTGCGTGAGGTGCTCTCGTAAGTGATCATCACAACATCGTGTCCTGGATGTCGAGGCCGAGCGCACCCTGGCCGAAGAGGACCAGTGCTCGTTCGGGGTCGTTGGCGGCGTGGCCGCGCCCGGTGTGGACGTCGCGCCAGGCTCGCTGGACGCGGTCGGGGCCGGTGCGCATGGCGCTGCCGCCGGCGTTCTCCATGAGGAGGTCGACGGCCGCGACGCAGCGTTCGGTGGCGAGGACCTGGTCGCGGCGGACCCGGGTGCGCAGGGTCGTGGGGAGTTCGGCGCCGCGTTCGGCGAGGGCGTAGAGCTCGTCGATGTTGCGGCGGAGTTGGAGCCAGGAGGCGTCGATGTCGCCCGCGGCGCGGGCGATGCGGACCTGGGCGAAGGGGTCCTCGGCGACCTGTTGGCCGTAGGAGACGCGCAGTCGGTGGCGGGTGGCCTCGACGTAGCCCTCGTAGGCACCCTCGGCGATCCCGACGATGGGGGTCGAGATGGTGGTGGTGAAGACGGAGGCGTACGGGAGCCGGTAGAGCGGCTCGGGGTTGACCGCGTGGCCGGGCACCTGGAGGGCGGTGACGGGGCCGAAGCTCAGGGCGCGGTGCTCGGGGACGAACACCTCGTCGAGGGTGATGTCGTTGGAGCCGGAGCCGCGCAGGCCTACGGTGTCCCAGACCTCGTCGATGCGCAGGTCGGCGCGCGGGACGAGGAAGGTCCGCATGTCCACGGGCCGGCCCTCGGGGTCGGTGACGAGCCCGCCGAGCAGGGCCCAGTCGGTGTGGTCGCAGCCGGAGGAGAAGTGCCAGCGGCCGCTGAGGGTGAAGCCGGCGTCGACTTGGGTGACCTTGCCGGTGGGGGCGTAGGAGGAGCAGATGCGGGTGTCCGGGTCCTGGCCCCAGACCTCCTGCTGGGCGCGGGGGTCGAAGAGCGCGACGTGCCAGGGGTGGACGCCGACGACGGAGGCGACCCAGCCGGTGGAGCCGCAGGCCCGGGCGATCTCCTTGACGGCCGTGTAGAAGAGCGTGGGGTTCGCGGCGTGTCCGCCGTACGCTCTGGGCTGGAGGAGGCGGAAGAATCCGGTGTCCGCCAGCTCCTTGATGCTCGCCTCGGGGACCTTGCGCCGGTCCTCCGCCTCGGCGGCCCGCTCGCGCAGGGCCGGTGCGAGGGCGCGGACTGCGTCGAGGACGTCTTCGTCGCTCATGGTGTCCCTTTCTCGGGGTCGGCGGATTCGAGGTGCGGTGAACGTACGTCGGGGGCTCGGGGGCGTGGAACGCGTCGTTCCCGCTGAGTGGGAAGGCGGTCGGGGCCCTGGTCCGGGTCCTCGATCCGGTCCGGTCGAGCTACCCGGAGTATTACTGATTAAAATATGTGCTTCCCGTGCCTTCCCTCCGCCCGGACGCCCGTGGCAGGGTCGCCCCAACGCCTCACGCAGGGGGTTCCTCGTGCTCGACCAGGTCATGGAGACCGAGCTCGCACCGCTGTCGTTGCTGGAGAAGGCCGCGTTGGTGCTGGGCGCCTTCGAAGGTCCGCAGCCACGTCTGTCGCTCACCGAGGTCGTGCGCCGCTCGGGCATCCCGCGCTCCTCCGCGCACCGGATCCTCGACCAGTTGGTGCGGTTGCGCTGGCTGGACCGTGAGGGCCGGGACTACCGGATGGGCATGCGCATGCTGGAACTCGGCGCGCTGGCCTCCCACCACAACCGGCTGCGCCGGGCCGCCCTCCCCCTGTTGCACGCCCTGCACGAGCAGACCGGGCAACCGGTGCACCTGTCGGTGCTGGACGGCGCGGAGGTGGTCTGGCTGGAGCGGATCGGCGGCTCGGAGGCCACCACCGTGCCCTCGCGGGTCGGCGGCCGGATGCCCGCGTACTGCACAGCGGCCGGCAAGGCGATGCTCGCCTTCGGTGAACCGGGCGCGCTGGAACACGTCCTCGCGCAGGGGCTGCGGCCGCGCACGGCCCGGACGCTGACCAGGCCGAACGCACTGCGCGCGGAACTGGCCGCCGTCCGCGAGCGCGGGGTGGCCCACGACCGGGAGGAGAGTTTCCGCGGCATCAACTGCGTGGCGGCTCCCCTGCGCGGCGCGGGCCGGGCCGTGGCCGCGATCTCGGTGTCCTCCTGCCGAGCGGAGCGCGAACTGGTCCGGCTGGGACCGGCCGTACTGGCCTGCGCGCGGGCCGTGTGGCGCGAGCTCTACGGTCCGGGGCGCGCCGGACGGGTCGGCCGGCCGGCGGCCGCACGGCCCGAGGACCCGCGGCCGGCGGTCTCGGAACAGGAAATGGACAACATGATGGGCTGGTTGCGGTTCAGCGAGTGGATGTAGCGGGTAGTCATAGACCATCGCACCGATGAAGACTCGGGCCCGACCCCTCGCCAGGGGGCCGGGCCCGCTTCCGTGTCACGCGGTTTTCAGCCCTCGTAGGTGATGCGCACCCGGTCGGCGCCGAGCCGCAGCGCCTGGCAGGCCAGGATGTAGCCCTCGGCGAGGTCCACCTCGTCCAGGACCTCGTTGCGCGCCATCTCCACCTCCCCCTCGACGATCCGGCAGCAGCAGGCGCTGCAGGCGCCCTCCCGGCAGGAGTACGGAGCCGGGAGTCCGGCGGCGAGCAGGGCGTCGAGCAGTGGGGTACCGGCCGCCCAGGGCACGGTGTGCACGGTCCCGTCGAGCTGTACTTCCGCGATGGCCCGCTCCGTGGCGGGCTCGTCGGGACCCGGTTCGGCGGGGCGTGGGGCGCCGGGGCGTGGGGCGGCGGGACCCGGTTCGCCGGCCGCGAAGACGTCCGCGCCCAGCGAGAAGTACCGCTCGCGGTGGATCTCGCGCGGCGCGGCCCCGGCCCGGCGCAGCGCCGCCTCGGCGGCGTCCATGAACGGGCCGGGCCCGCACAGATAGGCCTCGCGGCTCGCGTACGGGGCCAACAGCGGCCCGAGCAGCGCGGCCGTCGGCAGCCCTTGGAGGCTCTCCAGCCAGTGCACGACGGCCAGCCGCCCCGGATGCGCCTCGGCCAGCCCCCACAGCTCGTCCCGGAAGATCACCGACTCGGCGTCCCGGTTGGCGTACACCAGGGTGACCCGGCCCCGGCCCGCGGCCAGGGCCGACTTGGCGAGGGAGAGCACCGGGGTGATCCCGCTGCCGCCCGCCATCAGCAGGAGGTCCCGGTCCAGGCCGCCGGGGCCCGGGGTGAAGGTACCCGCGGGCGGCAGGACCTCCAGCTCGTCCCCCGCGGCCACCTCCTCGCAGATCCAGCCGGAGCCGAGCCCGCCGGGCACCCGCTTGACGGTGATCCGCATCGGCTCCCCGGTGTGCGGGGAGCTCGCCAGGGAGTAGCAGCGGGCCGCGCCGCCCGGGATCCGGACGGTGAGGAACTGGCCCGGGCGGTACGGGAGTTCCGCGTCCAGGACGAGGGAGACCGCGTCGGGGGTCTCCTGGACGCGTTTCCCGACCCGGACCCGCAGCCCGATGGTGGCTCCGCCCGGCGGCGCGGCCGTGTCGTGTTCCCGGAGCCGACTGTCAGGCATCGGCGGGTACCTCCAGGGTGCCCTCCCGGACGGCGTCCTCGATGCTCGCCCGCAGCTGCGGGCAGGAACGGACGCGGGCGCTGAGCTCGCCGGCGGCGACCCGGGCAGCGATGCGCGGGCAGCGCGTGGCGGCGTCGCCGGTCCACTGGATCTGGGTGTGGGCGGGGCTGAACTTCTCGCAGAGCACCCGGTTCCCGCACTCCCGGCAGGTGACGGGCGATCCGGTGGACGTCCGGTGTCCGGTGCCCGGCCGGTGTCCGGCACCCATCAGGCGCCCTGTTCCTGCGCCTGGGCCTCTTGGGCCTGGGCCTGGGCACGGCGGGCCAGGTTGTCGGCGACCTCGGCCCGCCAGGCGGCGGTGGCCCGGGTGGTGTCGATCTCGAACTCGAAGCGCCGGACCATCTCGTCCTCGACGTCGGCGGCATCCACGTAGAACTGCTGGTACCAGCGGCGGAGTTGGTAGACGGGGCCGTCCTCCTCGGTGAGGAGGGGGTTGTCGATGCGCGTCTTGCTCTGCCAGATCTCGACGTCCTGTTCGAAGCCGACGGCAAGGCCCTCGGAGGTCAGGCGGGCGGCGTCGGCGGCCTGGGCGTCCGTCATGCCGGGGAGCTTCTTGACGATCGCCCCGTACATGAGCATGAAGCTGTTCTCGTCGATCGGGTAGTGGCAGTTGATGAGGACGGATTCGAGTTCCACACCGCCGCCGACATCGCTCCACAGCTTGTCGATCATGTACGAGGGGCCGTAGTAGGAGGCGTCGGAGCGCAGGCCGCCGCCGGTGGAGAGGGTGCCGAGGTCGACGTCGCCGCGCGGGGTGGATTCCATGTACTGGGTGGCGACGTGCCCGTCGAAGACGTTCTTGAAGTAGTGCGGGAAGGCGTAGTGCACGTAGTAGAAGTGGGCCATGTCCACGACGTTGTCGACTATCTCGCGGCAGTTGGAGTTCTCCACGCGCAGGAAGTTCCAGCTCCAGTCGCTCCAGTCGGGGCTGCCCACCCCCTCGATGTGCGGGACGGTCACGTCGGCGGGGGGCGGGTTGCCCTCGGGGTCGTGCCAGACGTAGAGCTGGCCGTTGCGCTCCAGGGTGGTCCAGGCGCGGGTCCGGGCCCGGGGCGGGACGCGGCGGGCGTAGGGGATGGCGGCGCAGCGGCCGTTGCCGGACCAGCGCCAGTCGTGGAAGGGGCAGGCCAGGGTGTCGCCCTTGACGGTGCCGTGGGCGAGGTTGCCGCCCATGTGGGGACAGTAGGCGTTCAGGACGTGCAGTTCGCCCGTGTCCTCGCCGCGGAAGACGACGAGGCGGGTCCCGAAGGCCTCGACCTCGTGCGGGGCGCCGTCCTGGAAGGTGCGGGCGAGTCCCAGGCAGTGCCAGCCGCGGGCGAAGCGGGCCGGTGCGGGGGCCGCCTCGATGACGCGGGGTCCTTCGTCGACTTCGGTCGGTGCGGTCATGGGACCCTCCACTTCGTTGGGGTGAGAGCGGTGCGGGTGCGGCTCATGTGCCGGTGGGGACGGGCGCGGCGGCCAGTTCGACGGCGATGTCGATGAGCTGGTCCTCCTGCCCGCCGACGAGCCGGCGTTCGCCCGCGCGCAGCAGGATGTGCGCGCCGGACACCCCGTAGCGCTCGGCCAGCCGGTCGGCGTGCTTCAGGAAGCTGGAGTAGACCCCGGTATGGCCCATCAGCAGGGCCATCCGGTCGAGCGTGCACTCCTCGTCCATGACGGGCCGGACCACGTCCTCGGCCGCGTCGATGACGGCGAGGACGTCGATGCCCGTGCGGATGCCCATCTTCTGGCAGACGGCGGCGAAGGCCTCGACGGGCGTGTTGCCGGCGCCCGCGCCGAGCCGCCGGGTGGAGCCGTCGATCTGGAGCGCCCCGGCCCGTACGGCGGCGACCGAATTGCCGACGCCCAGGCCGAGGTTCTCGTGGCCGTGGAAGCCGACCTGCGCGTGGTCGCCGAGCTCGGCGACGAGGGCCGCGACGCGGTCGGTGACCTCGTCCATGACCATGGCGCCGGCGGAGTCCACGACGTACACGCACTGGCAGCCGGCGTCGGCCATGATCCGGGCCTGGCGGGCGAGGTTCTCGGGGGTGGTGGAGTGGGCCATCATCAGGAAGCCGACGGTCTCCAGGCCCATCTCGCGGGCGAGCCCGAAGTGCTGGACGGAGATGTCCGCCTCGGTGCAGTGGGTGGCGATCCGGCAGATCTCGCCGCCGCCGGCGTGGGCCGCGCGGATGTCGTCCTTCACGCCCAGTCCCGGCAGCATCAGGAAGGCGATCTTCGCGTTCCGGGCGGTATCGGCGGCGATCTTGATGAGCTCCTGCTCGGGGGTCTTGGAGAAGCCGTAGTTGAAGGAGGAGCCACCGAGGCCGTCCCCGTGGGCCACCTCGATGACGGGGACACCGGCGGCGTCGAGGGCGGCGACGATCGACCGTACGTCCTCGCCGGTGAACCGGTGGCGCTTGGCGTGCGAGCCGTCGCGCAGCGAGGAGTCGGTGACGCGGATGTCGAGGGTGTCGGAGTAGGTCGTCACGCGGTGATCCCCTTAGCGAACTCCTCGCCGACCTTGGTGGCGGCGGCGGTCATGATGTCGAGGTTTCCGGCGTACGGGGGCAGGTAGTCGCCCGCGCCCTCCACCTCCAGGAAGATCGCGACGCGGGCCGTCCCGCCGTTCGCCTCGGAGGGTCCGTCGAACTGCGGCTCGGCGCGCAGCCGGTAGCCGGGTACGTACGAGGCCACTTCCGCGGCGATCCGGTGGACGGAGGCGGTGATGGCCTGGTGGTCGGCGTCCGGGGGGATCGCGCAGAAGACGGTGTCGCGCATGACGACGGGCCCCGTGGCGCCGGCCGCGGACGTCTCGGTGGCGGGGTTGAGGATGATGATCGCCTTGCCGCGGTCGGCGCCGCCGATCTCCTCGATGCCGCGGGCGGTGGTGCGGGTGAACTCGTCGATGTTGGCGCGGGTGCCGGGGCCGGCGGAGACGGAGGCGACCGACGCGACGATCTCGGCGTAGGCGACGGGGACCACCCGGGTGACGGCGTACACCATGGGGATGGTGGCCTGCCCGCCGCAGGTGATCATGTTGACGTTGGACCGGTCCAGGTGGGCGGTCAGGTTCGCGGGCGGTACGACGGCGGGGCCGACGGCGGCCGGGGTCAGGTCGACGGCCTTGATGCCGAGTTCGGCGTAGCGCGGGGCGTTGGCACGGTGCACGTAGGCCGAGGTGGCCTCGAAGACCAGGTCGGGCAGTTCGGCCCGGCCGAGCAGGTGGTCGACGCCGTGGTGGGAGGCGTCGAGTCCGGCGCGGCGGGCCCGGGCGAGGCCTTCGCTGTCGGGGTCGACCCCGATCATCCAGCGGGGCTCGATGTACGGGGAGCGCAGGAGCTTGTGGAGCAGGTCGGTGCCGATGTTGCCGGAGCCGACGATGGCGGCGGTCGCTTTCTTCATGCTGGGCCCCCTGGGGCGTCGGTCGGTCGGGCTGTCGGTCGATCGGTCGGTCAGGAGAAGGTGAGGGACACCGGGCCGAGCCCGGTGAAGTCGGCGGTGTAGGTGCGTCCGGCGGTCACGTCCACGGCGCGGGTGCACGAGCCGGGCAGGACGAGGTGGCCCTTGCGCAGCGGGACGCCGAAGCGGGCGACGGTGCGGGCCAACCAGGCGACGGCGGTGGCGGGATCGCCGAGTACGGCGTCGCTGCGGCCGGTGGCGAGGGTCCGGCCGGGAGCGTCGGGGGCCGGGCCGCGCTCGTGGAGGCTGACGTCGACGGCCTTCAGGTCGAGTTCGCGCGGGTCGCGGCCTTCCCCGATGACGTAGCCGGCGGAGGAGGCGTTGTCGGCGATGGTGTCGGCGAGGGAGATCCGCCAGTCGGCGATGCGGCTGTCGATCAACTCCAGGGCGGGGACGACCCGTTCCGTGGCGGCCAGGACATCGGCCTCGGTACAGCCTTCGCCGGGCAGGTCCGCGCCGAGGACGAAGCCGACCTCGACCTCGATGCGGGGCGCGCAGTACGCGGTGACGTCGACGGGCGTGTCCTCGCGCAGTTCCATGCCGTCGAGGAGGTGGCCGTAGTCGGGTTCGTCGACGCCCATCATGGCCTGCATCACGGGGGACGACAGGCCGACCTTGTGCCCGGTGACGACGGCGCCCTCGGCGCGGCGGCGGCGGATGCCCAGGAGCTGGATCTCGTACGCGTCCTGCGCGCCGATGCCTTCGTACCGCTCGGTCAGCGGCCGTACGGGGGCTCGCCGGCGCTCGGCCTCGTACAGGATCTCGGCGGCCTCGCGCCGGTGCCGGTCGCTGAGCATGGGGTCCTCCCGGCTGCGGTGGTGTGTGGTGCCGCAGACGGTAGGCGGGGGGCGGGCGCGGGCGGGAGGCCGTGTTCCCGCTGAGCGGGAAAGCCTGCCGGGCCGCGGGGGGGTGCGTGGCACCGCCCGACCGCCCGCCTACCCCAGGGGCGGTGATCCCGACTCCGCCAGGCTCCGACCCGACCCGGGCGCGGGAATTGCGGAGCGCGTGCCCGACCCGACTCAGCTCGGCCCGGGCGCGGCTCGGCCAGGCGCGGGCGCGGCTCGGCCCGGGCGCGGGCTGCGGTTGCGCGGGCCCGGCTCAGTCGCGGGGCGGCTGCACGCCTGGCCCTACCCTGCCTGCCCTGCCCTGCCCTGCTCGGACTCGGCCCGGACTCGGCCCGGGCCCGGCTCCGCTCAGCTCGGGCGCGCGCCTGGCCCGGGCCGGTGATCCCGACTCCGCCAGGCTCCGACCCGGCCCGGGCTCGGGTGCGGTGGTGCCGGGGCTCTGGCCGGCCGCCGGGCCCGGGCCGGTGATTCCGGCTCGGGCCCGGCTCCGGCTCGGCTCCGGCTCGGCTCCGGTCCGGTGGGCGGGCCTCGGCGGGCAGGGGCGGCGTTCAGGCCTCCGTGCCTGCCTCGTCCAGCAGGTTCAGCTGCCAGGAGACGCCGAAGCGGTCGTTCACCCAGCCGAACCGGGCACTGAACCCGTAGGAGCCCAGCGGCATCAGCTCCGTGCCCTGCTCGGCGAGGGCTCCGTAGAGGCGTTCGATCTCGGCCGCGCTGTCGCACTGGACGTAGAGCGACACGGCGGGCGTGAAGCCGAACTCGTGCTTGACCGAACTGTCGATGCACATCAGCGTCTGCCCGGCCAGGGAGAAGGAGGCGTGGCGCACCTTGCCCTCCTCGCCGCCCCCGGCGTCGTCGGCGCCGTAGCGGCTGATGCCCAGTACCTCGGCGTCGTCGAACAGCGAGAGGTAGAAGGTCATCGCCTCCTCCGCCCGCCCTTCGAACATCAGAAACGTGGTGATCTTCTGCGGGCTCGGTGTGATGGCCATCGCTGAGTCCTGTCCCTCTCGTTCGCATCCCGGTCCTGCCGGTGCTCCGGGACCAGCACCCTAGGCCTACCGCGCCCCGTACACCGGCAGCGGTGCCTGCGCCGCCGCGAGGAGTTTCACGGCGGCCTCCCCCGCCTCCGCCGGGGTCCACCGCGCGCCCCGGTCCGCCGTGGGGCCCGGCCGCCAGCCTTCCATGACGGTGATCCGGCCGCCTTCCGCCTCGAAGACCCGGCCCGTGACCCCCGCCGAGGCGTCCGCGCCCAGCCACACCACCAGCGGGGAGACGTTCTCGGGGGCCATCGCGTCGAAGCCGCCGGCCTCGGGGGCGGCCATGGTCTCGGCGAAGGTCCCCTCCGTCATCCGGGTCCGGGCCGCCGGGGCGATCGCGTTGACCTGGACGCCGTAGGGGCCCATCTCCTGCGCCGCGACCAGGGTGAGGCCGAGGATCCCGGCCTTGGCGGCGCTGTAGTTGCCCTGGCCGACGGAGCCCAGCAGGCCGGCCCCGGAGGAGGTGTTGACCGCCCGGGCCGCGACCGGCCGGCCCGCCTTCGCCTCCGCCCGCCACCACGCGGCCGCCGCCCGCAGCGGCAGGAAGTGGCCCTTCAGGTGGACCCGCATGACGGCGTCCCAGTCGTCCTCGTCGAGGTTGACCAGCATGCGGTCCCGCAGGAACCCCGCGTTGTTGACGAGGGTGTCGAGGCGGCCGAAGCCGTCCACGGCCGCCGCCACCAGCGAGGCCGCTCCCTCGGAGGTGGCGATGTCCCCGCCGTGCGCGAGGGCCTGCCCGCCCAGTGCCTCGATCTCGGCGACCACCTGCGCGGCCGGGCTGTCCGGCCCCGGCAGCCCGTCGAGCCCGACCCCGAGGTCGTTGACGACGACCTTCGCCCCTTCCGCCGCGAAGGCCAGGGCATGGGCGCGCCCCAGCCCCCGCCCCGCGCCCGTCACGATCACGACCCGGCCCTCGCACAGTCCCGCCATCTCAGTTCTCCTTGTTGACAGTTGCCGCATCCAAGAACGCCGGGCGCTCCCCGCCCCCGTGCACGAGCAGGCTCGCCCCGCTCACGTACGCCGCCCGGTCCGAGGCCAGGAACACGGCCGCCTCCCCCACGTCCGAGGGTTCGGCCAGGCGCCCCAGCGGGACGGTGGCGCCGACCGCAGCGATGCCGGCCTCGTCGCCGTAGTGCAGGTGGGACAGTTCCGTCCGCACCATGCCGAGGACCACCGAGTTGACCCGTACGTCGGGGGCCCATTCGACGGCCATGGACCGGGCCAGGTTCTCCAGCCCCGCCTTGGCGGCGCCGTAGGCGGCCGTGCCGGGTGAGGGGCGGGTCCCGCTGACGCTGCCGATCATGACCACCGAGCCCCGGGCCTCGCGCAGCCAGGGGTAGGCCGCGAGAGAGGCGGCCAGCGGGGCGAGCAGGTTGAGTTCGACCACCCGTGCGTGGCGCTGTGCCTCGCCCTCGCCCAGCAGCCGGTACGGTGTGCCGCCCGCGTTGTTGACCAGGCAGTCGAGTCGTCCGTACCGGCTCGCGACCGCGCCGAAGAGGTCCTGGACGGCGGCGGGGTCGCGCAGGTCGACCGGGGTGAAGGTGGCCTTCCGGCCGTCCGCCGACACCGTCTCCTGCGGGGGTCGCCGGGCGCAGACGACCACGTCCGCGCCGGCCGCGAGGAACGACCGGGCGATTCCGGCGCCGACGCCCCGGGTTCCTCCGGTGACGACGACAACCCTCCCGTCGAGCTCCATAGGCTGCTACCTTCCTCACCTAACAAATGTTTGGTGGAAAGGTAGCTGATCCGCTCATGGGTGTCTCCACCTCAAGCCCCGACAAGGGCATCGCACTCGTCACAGTCGACTTCCCACCCGTCAACGCGCTGCCGGTGCAGGGCTGGTACGACCTCGCCGACGCCCTGCGGGCGGCCGGCCGCGACCCCGAGATCCGGTGCGTCGTGCTCGCCGCCGAGGGCCGCGGCTTCAACGCCGGCGTCGACATCAAGGAGATGCAGCGCGACACCGGGCACACCGCCCTCGTCGGCGCCAACCGGGGCTGCTACGAGGCCTTCGCCGCGGTCTACGAGTGCGAGGTGCCGGTGGTGGCGGCCGTGAACGGGTTCTGTCTGGGCGGCGGCATCGGGCTCGTCGGCAACGCCGACGTGATCGTCGCTTCCGAGGACGCCACCTTCGGGCTGCCCGAGCTGGACCGGGGCGCGCTCGGCGCCGCCACCCACCTGGCCCGGCTGGTCCCGCAGCACCTGATGCGCGCGCTGTACTACACCTCGCGCACCGCGACCGCCGCCGAACTGCACGCCCACGGCTCGGTCTGGCGGGTGGTGCCGCGCGCGGAGCTGCGCGCCACCGCCCTGGAACTGGCCGCCGAGATGGCGAAGAAGGACGGCTACCTGATCCGGCTGGCGAAGGCGGCCATCAACGGGATCGACCCCGTGGACGTGCGCCGCAGCTACCGCTTCGAGCAGGGCTTCACCTTCGAGGCCAACCTCAGCGGGGTGGCCGACCGGGTCCGCGACACCTTCGGGAAGGGAGAGCGCGCATGACCGGCGCGACGGACAAGGTACTGACCCTCGACGAGGTGGTCGGCCGGCTGCGCAGCGGTATGACCATCGGCATCGGCGGCTGGGGGTCCCGGCGCAAGCCCATGGCCCTGGTGCGAGCGCTGCTCCGCTCCGAGATCACCGATCTGACGGTGATCTCCTACGGCGGCCCCGACGTCGGGCTGTTGGCCGCCGCCGGCCGGATCCGCAGGCTGGTGGCGCCCTTCGTCACCCTCGACTCGATCCCGCTGGAGCCCCACTTCCGGGCCGCCCGCGAGCGCGCCGCCTTCACCCTCACCGAGCTGGACGAGGCCATGTTCATGTGGGGCCTGCACGCCGCCGCCAACCGGCTCCCCTTCCTCCCCGTCCGGGCCGGCCTCGGCTCCGACGTGATGCGGGTCAACCCGGAGCTGCGTACGGTCACCTCCCCCTACGACGACGGCGAGGAGCTCGTCGCCGTCCCGGCCCTGCGCATGGACGCCGCGCTGGTCCACCTCAACCGCGCCGACCGCCTCGGCAACGCCCAGTACCTGGGCCCGGACCCGTACTTCGACGACCTGTTCTGCGAGGCCGCCGACGCCGCCTACGTCTCCTGCGAGCAGCTCGTCGAGACCGCCGAGCTCGCCAAGTCCGGCCCCCCGCAGTCCCTTCTCGTCAGCCGGCACTCCGTGACCGGGGTCGTGGAGACCCCGAACGGCGCGCACTTCACCTCCTGCGTCCCCGACCACGACCGCGACGAGGCATTCCAGAAGCTGTACGCGACCACCCCCTGGGACGAGTTCTCGGCGCGCTTCCTGTCCGGGGCGGGCGAGCACGACTACCAGCTGGCCGTCCGGACCTGGCACGAGGAGCAGCAGTGACGACCTCCGACACCACCACCGCCCCGCGCACCGTCTCCCGCGCCGAGTACTGCGTGATCGCCTGCGCCGAGGCCTGGCGCGACAACGGCGAGGTGCTGGCCAGCCCGATGGGCCTGATCCCCTCCTTCGGCGCCCGGCTGGCGAAGCGGACCTTCTCCCCCGACCTGTTGCTGACCGACGGCGAGGCGATGCTGGTCGGGCTGGACGGCACGGCCGAGGGGTGGCTCCCGTACCGGCGCCACCTGACGATGGTCACCGGCGGTCGGCGGCACGTGATGATGGGCGCCAGTCAGATCGACCGGTTCGGCAACCAGAACATCTCCTGCATCGGCGACTGGGAGCGGCCGACCCGCCAGCTCCTCGGGGTGCGCGGCGCGCCCGTGAACACGCTGAACAATCCGGTGAGTTACTGGGTGCCCAAGCATTCGAAGCGGGTGTTCGTCGAGCGCGTCGACATGGTCAGCGGGGTCGGCTACGACCGTGCGGAGGCCGCCGGGGTGACCCGCTTCCACCGGCTGCCCAGGGTGGTCAGCGATCTCGGGGTCTTCGACTTCGCCGGCCCCGGTCACTCGATGCGTCTGGCCTCCGTGCATCCGGGCGTCACCGTCGAGGACGTCCTGGCGGCGACGGGCTTCGAGCCGGCGGTCACCGGCGAGGTCCCCTTCACCCGTGAGCCGACGGCCGAGGAGCTGCGGCTGATCCGCGAGGTGATCGACCCCAAGGGGCTGCGCGACCGCGAAGTGCGGGTCTGAGGCGATGGGGAGGGCGATGACGATGCGGACGGCGTTCACCGAGCTGGTCGGGGTCGAGCACCCGCTCGTGCAGACGGGCATGGGCTGGGTCGCCGGGCCCCGCCTGGTGTCGGGCGCGGCCAACGCGGGGGCGCTGGGCATCCTGGCCTCGGCCACGATGACCCTGGACCAGTTGCGTTCGGCGGTCCACGAGGTGAAGTCCCGCACGCCGGAAGGGACGCCCTTCGGGGTCAACCTGCGGGCGGACGCGGGGGACGCGGCCGAGCGCGCCCAGCTGATCATCGACGAGGGGGTACGGGTCGCCTCGTTCGCGCTGGCGCCGTCGAAGGAGCTGATCGGGCGGCTCAAGGACGCGGGTGTGGTCGTCATCCCGTCGATCGGGGCCCGGCGGCACGCGGAGAAGGTGGCCGCCTGGGGGGCCGACGCGGTGATCGTGCAGGGCGGCGAGGGCGGCGGTCACACCGGGGACGTGGCCACGACGGTACTGCTGCCGCAGGTCGTGGACGCCGTGGACATCCCGGTGATCGCGGCGGGCGGCTTCAGCGACGGGCGCGGCCTGGTCGCGGCCCTGTCGTACGGGGCCGCGGGTATCGCCATGGGCACCCGGTTCCTGCTGACCTCGGACTCGACCGTCCCTGACGCGGTGAAGGCCGAGTACCTGAAGGCCACGGTCAAGGACGTCACCGTCACCACGGCCGTCGACGGGTTGCCGCACCGCATGCTCCGTACGGAGCTGGTCGACTCGCTGGAGCGGGCGGGCCGCACGCGGGCGCTGGTCCGGGCGGTGCGGCACGCGGCCGGCTTCCGGAAGCTGTCCGGGCTGAGCTGGTCGCAGATGGTCCGCGACGGCCTCGCGATGAAACACGGCAAGGACCTGTCCTGGAGCCAGGTCCTGCTCGCCGCGAACACCCCGATGCTCCTCAAGGCGTCCATGGTCGAGGGCCGTACGGATCTCGGCGTCATGGCATCGGGCCAGGTCGCGGGGGTGATCGACGATCTTCCGTCCTGTGCGGAGCTCGTCTCCCGCGTCATGGCCGAAGCACGACAGGCACTCGAATCACTCGAAGCATTCACCTCTCACGAATCACGCACATCGCTCGAAGTACCGCACTCGCTCCGCACCCTGCCACCACCAGGGTGATCCCCCTTCTCCGTCACAGGAGTCGCCCATATGAGCCGTGCCCGTATCCGCCTGACGATCGCGGCGGCCGCCGCCGCTCTCGCCGTCGGGACCCTGCCCGCCTCCGCGTACGCGGCGGCGCCCGGAGCCGGGGTCAGTGCCCGGCACCACCAGCACCAGCTGCAAGCCGAAACGATCCGCCAGATTCCCCTCCAGGGCGCCGTCAACCTCCGGGACATCGGCGGCTACCGCACCTGGACCGGCGGTCAGGTCCGCCAGGGACTGGTCTACCGCTCCGACGCACTGAGCAAGCTGACCGCAGCCGACGTCACCACCGTCGCCGGTCTCGGCCTCAAGAAGGTCGTCGATTTCCGCATTCCGATGGAGCTCCAGTACGACGGCGCCGACCGGCTGCCCGCTGGGCTCTCCCCCACCTCGCGCCCCGTCAGCGACCTCGGCCTCTACGGAACCCTCGTCGGCGCGATCGGCAGCGGTGATCCCGTCGTCCAGGAGCAGATGCTCGGCGGCGGCCGCGCCGAGGCCTACATGCGCGACATCTACCGCACCTTCGTGAGCAGCCCCGAGAACCGGGCGCAGTTCGCGGCGACCCTGCGGGAGATCGCCGACGGCCGGCAGGGCCCGATCCTGTACCACTGCACGTCCGGCAAGGACCGGACCGGCTGGATGAGCTACGTCCTGCTGCGCTCCCTCGCCGTCCCCGAGGACACCGCGGAGCGCGACTACCTGGCGTCGAACACCTTCCGCTCCGGCTACGACGCCCAGGTGCGGGCCGGCCTCAAGCAGTCGGGCCGGATGCAGAACCCGGACCTGCTGATCCCGCTCCAGGAGGTCCGCCAGGACTACCTGGACTCGGCGACGACGCAGCTGGAGGCCGACTACGGCAGCTTCTACGGCTATCTGACCAAGGGCCTCGGCCTGGACGTGTGGACGCTGGCGAAGCTGCAGGACCGCATGGTCCGGTAACGGACGGCGGACAGCACGACGCCGGGCAGCGCTGCTCGCGCTGCCCGGCGTCGTCGTGTTCGCGTACGGGGTGGGTCAGACCGCCCGGCGGCGGCCCTGCCCGCCGGAGCCGACCCGGCTGCGCGCGGAGGCCGCCGCGGCGCCACCGCCACCGCTGCCGGTTCCGCGTCGGCCGCGCTCGCCGGAGCCACCGGCCGCCGCGCCGCCGCCCTGGCCGCCGCGTCGGGCCTGGCCCGAACCGGAAGCCGCCGGGGCCTGCCCGGAGGAGGCACCCCCACCGGAACGACGGCCACGACCGCCGGCCGCCGGAGCACCACCCGTGGCGGCACCGGTGCGCGGCCCGCCGCCCGAGCGGCGGCGTGCGCCGGAGCCCGTACCGGAGCCGGAGCGCTGCTTGGGCGCGGTCGGCTGCGGGACCTCCAGCACCACCGGGATGCCCGAGGGCTCCTTGGCGCCGGTCAGTCGGGCCAGTTCCGCGTCGGAGGACTTGATCTGCGCGGTGCGCGGGGAGATCCCGGCGTCCGACATCAGGCGGGTCATGTCCCGCTTCTGGTCGGGGAGCACCAGGGTGACCACGCTGCCGGACTCACCGGCGCGGGCGGTACGGCCGCCGCGGTGCAGGTAGTCCTTGTGGTCGGTGGGCGGGTCCACGTTGACGACGAGGTCGAGGTCGTCGATGTGGATGCCGCGCGCCGCGACGTTGGTGGCGACCAGCGCGGTGACCTCGCCCGTCTTGAACCAGTCGAGGGTGCGGTTGCGCTGAGGCTGGGAGCGGCCGCCGTGCAGGCCGGAGGCGCGTACGCCGTCCGCGAGGAGCTTCTTGACCATGCGGTCGACCCCGCGCTTGGTGTCGACGAACATGATCACCCGGCCGTCGCGAGCGGCTATACGCGTCGCCACGGCCTTCTTGTCGGTCTCGTCCATGACGTACAGGACGTGGTGCTCCATGGTGGTGACCGCGCCGGCCGACGGGTCGACGGAGTGGCCGACCGGGTCGGTCAGGAACATCTTGACGAGCTTGTCGATGTTCTTGTCCAGCGTGGCCGAGAACAGCATCCGCTGGCCGCCGGGCTCGACCTGCTTGAGCAGCGCCGTGACCTGCGGCATGAAGCCCATGTCGGTCATCTGGTCGGCCTCGTCGAGGACGGTGATCGAGACCTGCGAGAGGTCGGCGTCGCCGCGGTCGATGAGGTCCTTCAGGCGGCCGGGGGTGGCGACGAGCACCTCGGCGCCGCGGCGCAGGGCGCCCGACTGCCGGTTGATCGACATGCCGCCGACGACGGTGGCGATGCGCAGGTTGACGGCGGTGGCGTACGGGGCCAGCGCGTCGGTGACCTGCTGCGCGAGCTCACGGGTCGGTACGAGGACCAGCGCGAGCGGCGCCTTCGGCTGCGCGCGGCGGCCGGCGGTGCGGGCGAGCAGCGCCAGGCCGAAGGCCAGCGTCTTGCCGGAGCCGGTACGGCCGCGGCCGAGCAGGTCACGGCCGGCGAGGGAGTTCGGCAGCGTCGCGGCCTGGATCGGGAACGGCTCGGTGACGCCCTGGGCGGCGAGGGTCTTCAGCAGCGCCTCGGGCATGTCCATGTCGCCGAACGACTCGACCGGCGGCAGCGCCGGTGCGATCGGCTCGGGCATGGTGAATTCCTGGGGCCGGGCAACGGGCGCGGACTTCTGCCGTCCCGCGCCAGACTTCGGACGCCCCTGGGCCGCACCTCGACCCCGGGTGGGGCGGCGGCTGGGTCGTGCGGAGCTGGAGCTGGTCATGCGAGAAAGCCCTCCTGAAACCGGCAGGTAAAACAAAGGTCGAAACAGCAGACAAGCCGGGGCCCGCACCTCGCGGTGCGGACCCCGGCATGCTGAAGGACTTAGGCGGGGATGATGTTCTCCGCCTGGGGGCCCTTCTGGCCCTGCGTGACGTCGAAGGACACGCGCTGGCCCTCCTGGAGCTCACGGAAGCCCTGGGTGGCGATGTTCGAGTAGTGGGCGAAGACGTCCGGGCCGCCACCGTCCTGCTCGATGAAGCCGAAGCCCTTTTCCGAGTTGAACCACTTCACGGTGCCAAGTGCCATTTTAAATCTCCTGAATAGGCGGCAAAGGGCCCCATCCGGAGATTCCGGCAAAACAATAAAAGCGCCTGCGGAGCATTCCCGTCAGGCGCACATAAAGTTCATGGGTACCACAACTGCAACGAGCTCTAAGCTAGCACATCTCGCTGCGGGGAGTCCCGGGTCGAGGGGTGTGACCTGCGCCCTCCGCCCCATCGGCGGACGGCGCGCCGACCTGCCCGGAAGGGGGCTCGGCGGGCCACAGGCCCCGTCCCCCTTGGGTCGTGGGCGGTCCCGGTCGGTGCGGGCGCTCACCTCGCCGCGGGGGCCGGCCTCCGCCCAGGGCGAAAAGATTCATCCCTACGGGTCGGACCGAGCCGGCCGGCACGGACCACCGCGAGCGGCCTGGGACGGCTGTGGGCGGCGGAAGGCCCTGGCGACCTCCCGCCCAAGCTGGTTTGATCATGGAATGGCAGCGATCAAGGAGCCCTGGGGGCTCAGTGTGCTCGGCGCGGGCAGCGTGTCCGCCGAACCCCGACTCGCCCACGTGGACCTGGCGGTCGATCTCCTCGCCCCGACCCCGAAGGCGGCCTTCGCCGAGGCGGGCACGGCCGTGACCCGACTGCGGGCCGTCCTGCGCGAGCACGGCATACCGGACTCCGACGTGTCGGGCTCACGGCTGCAGCTCACCTCGCAGTACCGGGGCTACGGCGCCGACCGGACCTTCCACGGCTACGCCTGCGTGGCCACGTACACGGTGCGGACGGAGGAGCTGGCCGGGCTGGAGCTGCTGATCGAGGACGCGGTCACGGCCGGCGCGAACCGGGTCGACGCCGTGCGGTTCGAGGTGGACGACAAGCCCGCGATGCGCGACGAGGCCCGGCGCCGGGCGGTGGCGGCCGCCCGGCGCAAGGCCGAGGTGTACGCGCAGGCGTGCGGACTACGGCTGGGGCCGGTCATCCACATCGAGGACGTCGACCCGGAGTCGATGGGCGGCCACAGCCACGGCCGCCGCACGGGCGGGGACCCGGAGGACGACGGCGCCCTCACCCCGGGCTCGGTCCGCGTGGAGGCCGCCGTCCTCCTCGGCTTCTCCCTGCTCCCCGAGTGACCCCTGCGGCGGCTACAGCCGTTCGATGATCGTCACGTCGGCCCGGCCGCCGCCCTCGCACATGGGCCCCTCCCCTCACGGCCCCCTCGCGCCGCCTCGGCCCAGGGGCCTCACAGGCTTCGGCGGCCTGCGCCGACCTCCGGCCGGCGGTTGCCGCTCCGGGCGGGGGCTCCTAGAGCCGCTCGATGATCGTCACGTTGGCCTGGCCGCCGCCCTCGCACATGGTTTGGAGGCCGTAGCGGCCTCCGGTGCGTTCCAGTTCGTGCAGGAGGGTGGTCATCAGCTTCACCCCGGTCGCGCCCAGGGGGTGGCCCAGCGCGATGGCGCCGCCGTTGACGTTGACCCGCTCCGGGTCGGCGCCGGTCTCCTTCAGCCAGGCCAGCACCACTGGGGCGAAGGCCTCGTTGATCTCCACCAGGTCGATGTCGGACAGGGACATGCCGGTCTTCTTCAGCGCGTACGCCGTGGCGGGGATCGGCGCGGACAGCATGCGGATGGGGTCCTCGCCCCGTACCGAGAGGTGGTGGATGCGGGCGCGCGGCCGCAGGCCGTGTTCCCGTACCGCCCGCTCGGAGGCGATCAGCATCGCGGCCGCGCCGTCCGAGACCTGGGAGGAGACGGCCGCCGTGATGGTGCCGCCCTCGACCACCGGCTTGAGGCCGGCCATCTTCTCCAGGGTCGTGTCCCGGCGCGGGCCCTCGTCCACGCCCACCTCCCCGTACGCCACCGTCTCGCGCGAAAAGCGGCCCTCGTCGATGGCGCGGATCGCCCGCCGGTGGGAGCGGAGCGCGAATTCCTCCATGTCCTGCCGGGCGATCCCCCACTTCTGCGCGATCAGCTGCGCGCCGTGGAACTGGTTCACCGGGGCGTCCCCGTACCGGGCCCGCCAGCCCGCCGAGCCCGCGTACGGGCCTTCGGTCAGGCCCAGCGGCTCCGCCGCCTGCCGGGAGGCGAAGGCGATCGGGATCATCGACATGTTCTGCGTGCCGCCCGCGACCACCAGGTCCTGGGTGCCGGACAGGACGCCCTGCGCCGCGAAGTGCACGGCCTGCTGCGAGGACCCGCACTGGCGGTCGACGGTGACCCCGGGCACCTCCTCGGGCAGGCCGGCCGCCAGCCACGCCGTCCGGGCGATGTCCCCGGCCTGCGGCCCGACCGTGTCGAGGCAGCCGAACACCACGTCCTCCACGGCGGCCGGGTCCACCCCGGACCGCTCGATCAGTGCCTTCAGGACGTGTGCTCCCAGGTCGGCCGGATGGACGGCGGCCAGGCCGCCGTTCCGCCGCCCCACGGGGGTGCGTACCGCATCGACTATGTAGGCCTCGGGCATCGGGATCTCCTCGGACGGTCGGGTCGGTCAGGTGGGGCGCAGTGCGATCCCGTCCAGCACCATCGACAGGTACTGGCGGGCGATCTCCTCGGGGCTGTGCTGTCCGCCCGGCCGGTACCAGGAGGCCGCCACCCACACCGTGTCGCGCACGAAGCGGTAGGTGAGGCGGATGTCGAGGTCGGCGCGGAAGACCTGCGCCTCGACCCCTCGCTGCAGCGTCCCCAGCCAGGCCTTCTCGAACTTCTGCTGTGAGTCGGACAGGTAGTGGAAGCGGGGCTGGGCGGAGAGGGTGCGGGACTCCTTCTGGTAGATGGCGACAGCGGCGCGGTGCCGGTCGATCTCCCGGAAGGACTCGGTGACGAGGGCCTCGATGGTCTCCCTCGGGCCGAGGCCCGCGGCGAGGACGGTGTCGTACCCGTCCCACAGTTCGGTCAGGAAGGCCGAGAGGATCTCGTCGAGCATCGATTCCTTGGAATCGAAGTGGTAGTAGAGGCTGCCGGCGAGCATGCCGGCGGCGTCGGCGATCTTGCGGACGGTGGTGGCGTTGTAGCCCTGCGCGGCGAAGACCTCGGCGGCGGTGTCGAGGAGTTCACGACGCCGTTCGGGGGAGGCCGTCACCTGGGGCTTCTTCGGGGATGTCGGCTTGTTCGTTGGCACGCGTCCATTCTCGGCCTACGCGTGCTGGCTGCTGACCGACACCGTCTCGCCGGTCATGTACGACGAGTAGGCGCTGGCCAGGAAGACGATGACGTTGGCGACCTCCCAGGGTTCGGCATAGCGGCCGAAGGCCTCGCGGGCGGTCAGTTCGGCCAGCAGCTCCTCGCTGGTGACCTTCACCAGGTGCGGGTGCATGGCCAGGCTCGGGGCGACCGCGTTGACGCGTACGCCGAACTCGGCGGCCTCCAGGGCCGCGCAGCGGGTCAGTGCCATCACCCCGGCCTTGGCGGCGGCGTAGTGGGCCTGACCGGTCTGGGCGCGCCAGCCGATGACGGAGGCGTTGTTGACGATCACTCCGCCGCCGCCGGACGCCCGGAACGAGCGCAGGGCGGCGCGGGTGCAGCGGAAGGTGCCGTTCAGGGTGACGTCGAGGACGCGGGACCACTGCTCGTCGCTCATGTCGACGAGGGCGGCGGTGCCGCCGAGACCCGCGTTGTTGACGACGATGTCGAGGCGGCCGTGGGTGTGTTCGGCGAGCGCGAAGAGGGCCTGAACCTGCTCCTCGTCGGTGACGTCGCAGGGCAGGGAGGTGACGCGGTCCGCGCCGAACTCCGCGGCGAGCACCTCCTCGGTCTCCTTCAGGCGGCGGGCGTGGGCGTCGCCGATGACGATGCGGGCGCCTTCCTCCAGGAGGCGGCGGGCGGTGGCTCCGCCGATCCCGGCCCCGGCGGCGGCGGTGACGACGGCGTTTCGGTCCTTCAGCAGTCCGTGCCCGGGGACATAGTCGGGGGTGCTCACGCCCGTACCTCCTTGGGAAGGCCGAGGATCCGCTCGGCGATGAGGGTGCGCTGGATCTCGTCCGAGCCCGCGTAGATGGTGTCGGCGCGGGAGAAGAGGAAGAGCCGCTGCCAGTCGTCGAGGTCGTACGGGTCCCCGTGCGCGCCGGTGGCCAGGAGCGAGGGGGCGGCGCAGACGTCCATGGCGAGTTCGCCGAGGTCCCGGTGCCAGCGGGACCAGTACAGCTTGGCGGTGGAGGGCGCGGTGCCCGGGGTGAGGGCGGTGGCGCGCATGGTCTCCAGTCCGATCCAGGCCTGGACGAGGCGGTCGCGGATCAGGGGGTCGGCGAGGGCGCCGTTGGTGCGGGCGAGTGCGGCCAGGGCTTCGAGTTCGCGGCGGAAGCCGACCTGTTGGCCGAGGGTGGAGACGCCGCGCTCGTAGCCGAGGGTGGCCATGGCGATGCGCCAGCCGTCGCCGGGGGCGCCGACGATGTGGGTGGCGTCGGTGCGGGCGCCGTCGAAGAAGACCTCGTTGAACTCGGAGGTGCCGGTGAGCTGGGTGATCGGGCGGACCTCGACCCCGGGTCGGTCCATGGGGACCAGGAGGTAGGACAGGCCTTGGTGGCGGCGCGAGCCTGGTTCGGTGCGGGCGAGGACGAAGCACCACTGGGCGGCGTGGGCCAGTGAGGTCCAGGTCTTCTGGCCGTCGACGATCCACTGCCCGTCCCGGAGGGTGGCGCGGGTGCGGACGGCGGCGAGGTCGGAGCCGGCGCCCGGTTCGCTGTAGCCCTGGCACCACAGTTCCCGGGCGGCCCGGATCGGCGGGAGGAAGCGGCGCTTCTGCTCCTCGGTGCCGTGGGCGATGAGGGTGGGGCCGAGGAGCTGCTCGCCGATGTGGCCGACGCGGGCGGGGGCGTCGGCGAGGGCGTACTCCTCGTGGAAGGCGATCTGCTCGGCGACGGACGCGCCGCGGCCGCCGTGTTCGACGGGCCAGCCGACGCAGGTCCAGCCGTGGGCGGCCATGTGGCGCTCCCAGGCGAGGCGTTCGGCGAAGGCCTCGTGCTCGCGGCCGGGTCCGCCGCGGCCCTTGAGGGCGGCGAACTCGCCGGTGAGGTGGGCCCGTAGCCACCCCCGGACCTCGATGCGGAACTCCTCGACGCTGCTCATGGCCGTACGTTAACCTACCAAACACTTGTTAGGGAAGCTTCGCTCGTGAAGGATGGACGCCGCATGCCCGACGACCGCACGCCCGACGACACACCCGTGCTCTACGAGCGGCGCGGCCCGGTCGCGTACGTGACCATGAACCGCCCCCGCTACCGCAACGCGCAGAACAGCGCGATGACGTACGCGCTCGACGACGCCTTCTACCGGGCCGCCGAGGACCCGGAGGTGAAGGTGATCGTCCTGGCCGGGGCCGGCGAGCACTTCTCCGCGGGCCACGACATCGGCACCCCCGGGCGCGACGCCCACCTGCCCTTCGAGCGGCGGGCCGGCCTGTGGTGGGACCACACCGGGCGGCCCGGCGCCGAGTCCCGCTTCGCGCGCGAGTCGGAGGTGTACCTGGGGATGTGCCGGCGCTGGCGGGAGTTGCCGAAGCCGGTGATCGCCTCGGTGCGCGGGGCCTGTGTGGCGGGCGGGCTGATGCTGGCCTGGGTCTGCGACCTGATCGTGGCGAGCGAGGACGCCTTCTTCGCTGACCCGGTCGTACGGATGGGCATCCCCGGGGTCGAGTACTTCGCGCACCCGTGGGCGATGCCGCCGCGGATCGCGAAGGAGTTCCTCTACACCGGCGACCGGATGGCGGCCCGACGCGCGTACGAGGTCGGCATGGTCAACCGGGTCGTGGCGGACCCGGAGTTGGAGGCCGAGACCGAGCGGTTGGCGCTGCGGATCGCCGGGATGCCCGCCTTCGGACTGGCGCTGACCAAGCGGGCCGTCAACCAGGCCGAGGACCTCCAGGGCCTGCACACCGGCATGGACTCGGTGTTCGGCCTGCACCACCTGGCGCACGCGCACAACGCGGAGACCGCGGCGGACTCGCTCGGCGGCGTCGACATCGCCGCCCTGAAGGAGGCGAACACCTGATGGAACTCACGCACACGGCGGACGTGGAGGCCTTCCGGGCCGAGGCCCGGCACTGGCTCCGCGCCCATGTCCCGGCCCGACCCCTGCCCTCCCTGGAGACGGCCGAGGGCTTCGCGGCGCACCGGGAGTGGGAAGCGCTGCTGCACACGGACCGCTGGTCGGTGGTGTCGTGGCCCGAGGAGTACGGGGGCCGGGGCGTGGACATCGTCAACTGGCTGGTCTTCGAGGAGGAGTACTGGGCGGCGGGCGCGCCCGGCCGGGTCTCGCAGAACGGCATCAACCTCCTCGCCCCCACCCTCTTCGACCATGCGAGCGCGGAGCAGCGCGCGCGGGTGCTGCCGTCGATGGCGAGCGGCGAGGTGATCTGGGCGCAGGCCTGGTCGGAGCCCGAGTCGGGGTCCGACCTGGCGTCGCTGACGTCGCGGGCGGTCCGGACGGAGGGCGGCTGGCTGCTGTCCGGGCAGAAGACCTGGTCCTCACGGGCGGCCTTCGCGGACCGCGCCTTCGGGATCTTCCGTACCGACCCGGACACCGCGAAACCGCATCAGGGACTGACGTACCTGATGTTCGACCTGCGGGCGCCGGGGGTGACGGTGCGGCCCATCGGCCGGCTCGACGGCAAGCCGGCCTTCGCGGAACTCTTCCTGGACCAGGTCTTCGTACCGGACGAGGACGTGATCGGGGAGCCGGGGCAGGGCTGGCGCATCGCCATGTCGACGACCGGGAACGAGCGCGGGCTGACCCTGCGCTCCCCCGGCCGGTTCCTGGCGGCGGCGGACCGGCTGGTCGGCCTGTGGCACGCGCACGGGGACCCGGCCGACACCGCGCTACGGGACCGGGTGGCGGACGCGGTGGTCGGGGCCCGCGCGTACGAGCTGTTCACCTGGGCGAACGCCTCCCGCTTCGCGGCGGGCGGCACGATCGGCGCCGAGTCCAGCCTGAACAAGGTGTTCTGGTCGCAGTACGACATCGCCCTGCACGAGACGGCTCTGGACCTGCTGGGCGCGGACGCGGAGCTGGCGGACGGCGAGTGGGCCGAGCCGTGGGTGTTCTCCCTGGCCGGGCCGATCTACGCGGGGACGAACGAGATCCAGCGCGACATCATCGCCGAGCGGCTGCTCGGCCTCCCGAAGGGCCGCCGCTGATGCGCTTCCTGCTGACCGACGAGCAGTCGGACTTCGCCCGTACGGTGCGCTCCCTGCTGGGTTCGGCGCAGGTCCCGGCGGCGGTACGGGCCTGGGCGGACGGCGACGCCGGACCCGGGCGGGCGCTGTGGGCCCGGCTCGCCGAGACCGGTCTGTTCGCGCTGGCCGTGCCGGAGGCCTACGAGGGGGTGGGCCTGCTCCCGTCGGAGCTGTCGCTCGGCTTCGTGGAGCTGGGCCGGGCCGGGGTGCCGGGGCCGGTGGTGGAGAGCGCCGCGGCGTCGGTGCTGTTGGCGGAGCTGGCGGACAAGACGCTCGCCGAGCGGCTCCTGCCGCGGCTGGCGCGGGGCGAGGCCTCGGCCACGCTGACCCTGCCGGGCGGCAGCCCGTACGCCGTGGACGCGGATTCGGCGACGTACCGCTTCACGGTGTCCTCGGCCGGCGAACTGCGGCTGGCGGCTGGCCCCGGTGAGCCGCTCCCGTCGACGGATCCCGCGCGCCGGTTGTCCCTCCCGCCGGCCGGCGGCGGTGAACTGCTGGCGGCCGGTCCGGCGGTGGCCCGGGCGGCCGAGGTGGCCGGACGGTGGGCCCGGCTGCTGACGGCCGCCCAGTGCCTGGGCGTCGGCGAGGCGCTGCTGGCCAGGACGGTGGAGTACGCGAAGCAGCGCACGCAGTTCGGGACGCCGATCGGGACCTTCCAGGCGGTCAAGCACCGGCTGGCGGACACCCTGCTCGACCTGGAGTTCGCGCGCCCGCTGGTGTGGGCGGCGGCCCTGTCGCCGGGGCCGGGCGAGGTGGCGGCGGCGAAACTGGCGGCCGGCGAGGCGTCGTACCGGGCGGCGATGACGGCGCTCCAGCTCCACGGTGCGGTGGGCTACACCGAGGAGCTGGACCTGTCGCTGTGGCTGCGCAAGGCCCGCCCCCTGCGGGACGCCTGGGGGACGCCGGCGGCCTGCCGGGCCGAGGTGCTGCGGTCCCTCACACCACCGCGACGTTGAGGCTCACGACGTACTGCTCCTCGACGATGCCGTCCGGGAAGAGCCCGTTCAGCAACTCCCGCTCCCCCGCGAAGTACGCGCGGGTGCGGGCCTCGCCCAGGACCAGGAAGGCGGAGTGGCTGGCGAGGTTGGCGAGGTGGTCGTCCAGCGTGATGCGCCGGGTCCACGTCACCGAGCGGGTGGTGAACTCGCCGAGCCCCTCGGGCAGGGTGCGGTGGGTCTCCCCCTCGACCTCGAAGAAGACGCGCAGCCGCGCCTCCTGCTCGGCGATCCACGGGACGGTGGTGTCCGCGTCGTTCCACCAGAGGGCGAGCGCGCCGCCGGGGCGCAGCGCCCGCCGGGCCTCGGGCACGGAGCGGGCCGGGTCGGTCCAGTGCCAGGCCTGGGCGTAGGTGATCAGGTCGACGGAGTCGGTGGCCAGCGGCAGCCGGTCCCCGTCGCCGCGCACGATCGGGATGTCGGGGTGGGTGCGGCGGAACTCGGCGGCCATCCCGTCGCCGGGCTCCACGGCGACGACCTCGGCCCCGCGCTCGCGCAGGAGCGTGGTGGCGATCCCGGTACCGGCTCCTACGTCGGCCACCCGGGCCCCGGCGAGCGGCCGACCGGTGAGGTGCTCCACGGCGTCGAAGAGGGCAGGGGGGTAGCTGGGGCGGTGGGCCGCGTACGAAGCGGCCGCCGCGTCGAAGGAACGGGCGCGTGTTGTCATGCGTCCATTCTTTTCGATCACACAATCGGCAACAAGATCGCGGTACTTGCACCCCTGCGAAGGACGACGTGGGCGAGGCGCGGGCTCCTCGGCAGGGGCCGGGGGACGCCTTTCAGGTCCGGGGGCGCAGGGAGATCCGGCCGACGAGGAGGGTCTGGAGCAGGATCAGGGCCCCGGCGCCGGCCACCGGCCAGAGCGGCCGGTCCGGGCGCCCGCCCACGGCCCAGGCCGGGCCGTCGGGGTCCACCGTCACGGTCAGCCGGGCGCCGACCGGGAGGTCCGTGGCCACCGGGCCGGGCAGATCCCGGCCGGCCTCCGTGCGCAGCCGCAGCGACGGGGCGGAGGTCGAGCCGTCCTTCGCCACGGTCCGCTCGGCGACGACCGCCTGTTCCTCCCGGCCGCGGTCGTGCAGGGTGTGCCGGTCCCAGGCGGTCCCGCCGGCCACCGCGATGCCGACCGCGAGGAGTGCGACGCAGGTGCGGGCGACGAACTCCGCGCCGGTGCCGTGCGGTACGGCCGCGCCGAGGACGAAGACGGCCAGCAGGACCGGGATCCAGGCGCCCTCGGGGCCCCGGAGCAGCCAGATCGCGCCGAACTCCCCTGCCAGCAGGAGGCAGTTGCGCAGGACCGCGCCCGGCAGCCTCCGTATCAGTTCAGCCATGGACACATCATGCCCGGGGGGCCGGCGGGAACCGCCACCCGGGCGGGGCCGTGGCGCCGGGGCAGTGCGCCTACTCCATGGTGGGAGGACGACGGTTCGCATCCGGCCGCCCCGCCCGTGCCACCCCCGCCACCCAGGCCCCGGCCGCCCGGAGCGCGGCGGCGCCCGCCGGTAGCGGCAGGCCCAGGAAGCCGTGGAAGACCCCCGGGTGGAGCTGGAGCGTGCAGTCGACGCCGGCCGCCGCCAGCCGGCGGGCGTAGCCGATGCCCTCGTCGCGCAGCACGTCGCAGTCGGCGAGGACGATCAGGGCGGGCGGCAGGCCCGACAGGTCGGGGGCGCGCAGCGGCGAGACGTGCGGGTGCTCCGGGTCGCCGCCGTACTGTTCCCAGTACCAGGCCATGTGGGCGGCGGTGTGGAAGTAGCCCTGCGCGTACCTCTCCACGGAGGCGGATTCCATCCGGGCGTCCAGCGGCGGGTAGAACAGCAGCTGGCCCGCGACGAGTTCGGGGGCGCGCAGGGCGGTCACGGCCGCGAGGTTGCCGCCGCTGGAGTCCCCCGCCACCACCACGCGGCCGGGGTCGCAGCCGAGGGCGCGGGCCCACTCGCGGGACTTGAGCAGGACGGTGAGCGCGTCGTCCGGCGCCGCCGGCCAGGGGTGTTCCGGGGCGAGCCGGTGGTCCGCCGAGACGACGACGGCGCCCGCGGCCAGGGCCAGGGAGCGGCAGGTCGCGTCGTGGGAGTCCAGGCCGCACATGACCCAGCCGCCGCCGTGCAGGTACACGATCAGGGGCCGGTCGGCCGGGCCCGGCCCGGGATCGTAGATCCGGACCGGGACCCCGCCCGCGTCCGTATCGGACACCGAGGCCATGGCGGGGCCCGCGCGGCCGGACCCGGACGCCGCGGCCGCCCGCAGGGCGTGGACGTCGCCCGGACCGGGGAAGCCGGCGGTCATCGCGTCGCACAGCGCTCGGGCCCCGGGCGAGAGGGGGTCGGGGGTGCGGAGGCCGGGGCTGCGGAGGCCGGGTGCGTGGAGGTCGCTCATGCCGTCGTCATCCCTCCGTCCACGGTGAACTCGCCGCCGGTGACGTACGAGGACGCGTCCGAGCAGAGGAAGAGGACGAGCTCCCCGACCTCCTCCGGGCGGCCCATCCGCCCCAGCGGTACGTGCGACCAGTCCCGGCCGGCCACCGCCTCGGCCACCATCGGGGTGTCGATGGCCCCCGGGTGGACGGAGTTGACCCGGATCCGGTCCCGGGCGAGGTCGAGCGCCGCCGACCGGGTCAGTCCGCGCAGCCCGAACTTGGTGGATCCGTAGGCGGCGTGGCCGGGGATCCCGACCAGGCCGGCGGTGGAGGAGATGTTGACGATCGAGCCGCCGCCGGCCGCGCGCAGCACCGGCGCGACCGCCTGGATGCCGAGGAACGGCCCGAGCAGGTTGACCCGTAGGAGCGCCTCGAAGTCCTCCAGCCGTTGCCGTTCCACGTGGGCGGTGCGCCACAGGGCCGCGTTGTTGACCAGGGCCGAGACCGTACCGAAGGCGCGGACCGCCTCCTTCACCACCGTCGCCCAGCTCGCCGGGTCGGCCACGTCGTGGCGCACGTACAGTCCCTGGTCGCCGAGTTCGGCGGCCACCGCCCGGCCCTCGTCCTCCCGTACGTCGGTGACGAGGACCCGGGCCCCCGCCGCCGCGCACAGCCGGGCCTCGGCGGCGCCCTGGCCGCGCCCGGCACCGGTGATCACGACGACCTTGTCGTCGAGCTGCATCCCCATGGTTCAGCCCTCCAGGGCGCGGAAGTGCGGGATGACCTTCTCGCCCCACTGACGGATGGTCTCCATGCACGCCTCCTGGGGGACGGTGCCCATCTGGATCAGGCACATCACCTCGTCGACGCCGATCTCGCGGAGTTGCTCGACGTAGGCGATGGCGGTCTCGGCGCTGCCGTACGCGTGCTCGGCGTTGTAGGTGCCGGTGTCGACGGGGCGGGCGGGGATGTTCGCCTCGTGCAGTTTGGCGACGAGTTCCTCCCGGCCCCTGGCCAGGGCCGCCACATGGGAGTCGGCGCTTTCGTCGTCGGCGTATCCGGTCGGTTCGGGGCCGTTGCCGTACCAGTGGGCGATGGACTCGGCGAAGAAGCGCTGCCCGCGGATGCCCAGGCGCAGGGCCCGCTCGGCGTCGTCGAGGACGATGGTCGGGCAGAGGGCGGAGAGGTGGTCGTTGACCTCGGTCGAGACGAGGCGCTCGCCGTCGCGCGTGGCGATGGCCTCGTCGTAGACCTTGCGCATGGCGCGTACGTCGTCGGCGCCGGCGAAGCCCATCACCAGGGCCCCTATGCCGAGCTCGGCGGCCAGCTTGAGGGTGTCGTGCTTGGAGCAGGCCATGAACAGCGGCGGGTGCGGGCCTTGGACCGGGCGGGGCAGGATCGCGCCGGGGCCGATGTCGATCGAGCCGTGCCACTCGAAGGTCTCCTCCCTCCAGGCGGAGGAGAAGATCCGCAGCGCCTCCTCCATCTGCGGGTAGGTGTCCTCGGGCCTGACCCCGTACATGGACATCTCCTGGCGGGTGGCCCCGCGCCCGGCGCCGATGTCGACGCGGCCGCCGGAGAGCACGTCGAGCATGGCGGCGCGCTCGGCGACCCGTACCGGGTGCTGGTAGCCGAAGGGCATGGTGACGACGCCGTGGCCGATCCGGATCCGGTGCGTGCGGGCGGCCACCCAGGTCAGGAAGATCTCGGAGGCGCTCATGTGCGCGTACCGGGTCAGGGAGTGGTGCTCGACGGCCCAGATCCGGTCGAAACCCATCTCCTCGGCGTACACGGCCTGTTCGACGCAGTCGTGGATGACCTGGCGTTCACGTTCGGGGGTGGGGTCGACGAGCTGCGCCTCGAAGATCATCGAGAACTTCACGGTGAGGTCCCTCCATCCGGCTTTCGCGACACTATTTCTAATAGGAATACTTCTAGCAGTCATACTTCACAGGGGGAAGGGTGTCGTCGGGACCGGTCGTAGACTGCGCTGCGTGGCAGACGAGACGAACAGGCGCACGCTCCCCGCGACCAGCTGGGCGGTGCTCGGGCTGCTCTCCTTCGGAGAGGAGCTCTCCGGTTACGACCTGAAGAAGTGGTCGGACTGGTCGCTGCGGTTCTTCTACTGGAGCCCGTCGTTCAGCCAGATCTACAGCGAGCTCAAGCGCTTGGAGAAGGCGGGCTACGCCTCGTCGCGGATGGTCGCCCAGGACACCGGGACGCGCGACAAGCGGGTCTACCGGATCACGGACGAGGGCATGACGGCCGTACGGGAGTGGGCCCGCGAGGCCCCCGTCGACCCGCCGGTCCTCAAGCACGGACCGATGCTGCGGCTGTGGCTGGGCCACCTGCTGGAGCCGGAGCAGATGCGCGAAGTCCTCGTCCAGCACCAGGAGTTCGCGGAGAAGATGCGCCGTCGCGCGGTGGCCGACGGGGAGGGCGCGAAGGACGAGAGCGCGTGGGCGTACCCGACGCTCACCCTCAAGTGGGCCGAGCGGTACTACGCCTCCGAGCGTGACCTCGCGGCCGCCATGCTCGACGACATCGACGCGCTGAACGGGCCCGACGGGCTCGGCAAGCTGCCGTAGGAGCGCCGGAAGTACAGCAGTGGCGGCCCGTCCCGGTGCACGGCCAGGGCGGTGACCCGGCCCAGCGCGATGGCGTGGTCGCCGCCGTCCAGCACGTCCGCGAGCTCGCACTCGACGCTCGCGAGCACGCCGTCGAGCAGGGGCGCGCCGTTGCCGGCGGGCCGCCAGGGGATCCCGGCGAACTTGTCGCCGCCGGTGACGGCGAAGGCGCGGCACAGCTCACGCTGGTCCGCGGCCAGGATGTTGACGGCGAAGGCGCCCGCGGACCTGATCCGCGGCCAGCTGGCCGAGGTGTGCGCAGGGCAGAAGCAGACCAGCGGCGGGTCCAGCGAAACCGATGAGAAGGACTGCACGGCCATCCCGACGGGGCGGCCGTCGTCTCCGCACGCCGTGATGACGGCGACGCCGGTACAGAAGCTGGACAGGGCGGACTTCATGTCCATGGACGCCATGGAGGAGCCTCCTGATTATTCCTACTAGGTATATGCCTAACCGAAACACGTGTGATTGGATACCGCCCACGCTCGCTCGTCAAGTAGGGAGGGTCCGTCCGATGCCACCGCCGCCGCCCCTGGCACCACCACCGCCCACCACACTCGCCCGGCTCCCCGAGTACGCGGCCGCCGCGTTCGGGGAGCGCGAGGCGCTGGCCGACGGCGAGGTCCGCTGGACCTTCGTCCGGCTGGCCGCCGAGATCGCGGCGGCCGCCCGCGCCGCCATCGCCCACGGGATCCGGCCCGGCGACCGGATCGCGATCTGGGCCCCCAACAGCCGCGAGTGGATCGCCTGCGCACTCGGCGCCGTCGGCGCCGGAGCCGTCCTCGTCCCCGTCAACACCCGCTACAAGCCCGCCGAGGCGGCCGACATCGTCCGACGCAGCGGCGCCCGCGTGCTGTTCACCGAGCGGGGCTTCCTCGGCACCGACTACGCCCGGGACCTGCACTCCTCGGGCGAGGACCTCGGCGCCCTCTCCTCCACCGTGATCCTGCGCGGCGGGACGGGGTCCGAGTCCTGGGAGGCGTACCTGGCCGCCGGAAGCGCGGTCACGGAGGCGGACCGCCTCGCCCGCGCCGACCTCGTCCGCCCGGACCATCTGAGCGACATCCTCTACACCTCCGGCACCACCGGCCGCTCCAAAGGCGTGACGACCACCCACGGCCAGACCATCCGGCTCTACACCTCCTGGTCGGAGCTGGTCACCCTGCGCGCCGGGGACCGCTATCTGCTGGTCAACCCCTTCTTCCACACCTTCGGTTACAAGGCCGGTGTCCTCGCCTGCCTGCTGCGCGGGGCGACCATGCTCCCGGAGGCCGTCTACGACACCGACCGCGTCCTCGTGCGGATGGCCGCCGAGCGGGTGTCCTGTCTGATGGGCCCGCCGACCGTCTTCCACGGCCTGATCCGCCACCCCGGGCGCGCCGCCTTCGACCTGTCCGCGCTGCGGCTCGCCGGGACCGGCGCCGCCGCCGTGCCCACCTCCCTCGTCGAGGAGATCCGGACGGTGCTCGGCGCCCCGGACGTGTTCACGGCGTACGGCCTGACCGAGTCCGGCGGCGTGGTCACCGTCTGCCCCACCGACGCGGACGCCTGGACCGTCGCCCACACGGTCGGTCTGCCGCTGCCCGACACCGAGGTGCGGATCGCCTCCCCGCTCGGCGAGGTGCTGCCCGCCGGGGAGCCCGGCGAGGTGCAGGTCCGCGGCTACCACGTCACCCCCGGCTATCTGGACGACCCCGCCGCCACCGTCGAGGCCGTCCTGCCCGACGGCTGGCTGCGCACCGGCGACATCGGCGTGCTGGACGCGCGCGGCTACCTCTCGATCACCGACCGGCTGAAGGACATGTACGTGGTCGGCGGCTTCAACGCCTACCCGGCGGAGGTGGAGAACGTCCTGCTGACCCATCCCGCCATCACCGACGCGGCCGTGGTCGGCGCCCCGGACGAGCGGCTCGGCGAGGTCGGGGTGGCCTACGTGGTCACCTCCACCCCCGTCACGGCCGCCGAGCTGACCGCCTGGACCCGGGAACGGCTGGCCAATTTCAAGGTGCCGCGACGCTTCACCCGACTACCGGAGCTCCCGCGCAACGCGGGCGGCAAGCTGCTGAAGACCGAACTGCGGCGCGCCGCCCGAGGGGAGTCGGCGTGAGCGGCACGGACCCGCGGGAGCTCGCGGAACTGGGCTCCGCCGTACGGGCGGTGCTCGCCCGCCACCCCGGCCACGCGGCCTGGGCCCCGCTGACCGCCCAGGTGGGCGCGGCCGCGCTGGCCGTGCCGCAGGAGTACGGCGGGCTGGGGCTCGGGGCGGCCGAGGTCGGGGTGGTCATGGCGGAACTGGGCCGCGCGCTGAGCCCCGTACCGTATCTGGGCTCGGCGGTGCTGACCGCGGGCGCGCTGCTCGCCGCCGGTGACCCGGGGGCCTGTTCCCGGCACCTGCCGGGACTGGCCGAGGGCTCGGTGGTGGGTGCGCTGGCCTGGGCGGAGACCCCCGGCTGGGAGGCCGCCGACCTGACGGCGCGGGCCGAGCCGACCGGCGCCGGGTGGCAGCTCACCGGGACCAAGCGGTACGTGCCGGCCGGCCCGGCCGAGCCGGGCCTGGTCCTGGCCTTCGCCAGGGCCGCCGACAGCGGCAGGCTCGGGCTGTTCGAACTGACCGCCGCGCCGGCCGGGTTCACCGTACGGTCCACCCTGGACCGCACCCGCCCCCTCGCGGAGCTGACCCTGGAGCGGACCCCGGCCCGGCTGATCTCGCCCGACGGGGCCGCCGTCCTGGCCCGGGTCCGCGACCTGGGCTGTACGGCGCTGGCCGCGGAGCAGGCGGGGGCGGCCGCGCGCGCCCTGGAGGTGACGGTCCGGTACGCGAAGGACCGGATCCAGTTCGGCCGGCCCATCGGCTCCTTCCAGGCGGTCAAGCACCGGCTCGCCGACCTGCACACGGCGGTGGAGACGGCCCGGGCGCTCGCCCGCGCGGCCGCCGCCGCCGAGGCCCCGCCGCGGCTCGCGGCCGCCGCGAAGTCGGCCTGCTCGCAGGCGTTCTCGTACGTGGCCGGGGAGATGATCCAGCTGCACGGCGGGATCGGCATCACCTGGGAGCACGAGGCGCACGAGTTCTTCAAGCGCGCCCACGGCTCCGCCCTCCTGCTCGGCGCCCCGGCCACGCACCGGGCCCGACTGGCGGCCGACCTGGGTTTCACCCTGGCGGGCTGACGGGGCGGCGCGCTGCCGTACCCTCGCCCCATGACGGGCAGTGCGATCAACCTCCGCAAGGTCGAGGAGACGGCTCCGGCGCTCGTGAGCCTCTACAAGAGCGCCGGGGTCTCCCTGCGCAAGTACGGCATGGAGGGCGGACGGGCCGCGGTCTACCTGGTCCTGGACTACTCCGGGTCGATGAAGCCGTACTACGCGGACGGCAGCGTGCAGGCCCTCGCGGACCGGGTGCTGGGGCTGTCCGCGCACCTGGACGACGACGCCCGCGTCCCGGTGGTCTTCTTCTCCACCGAGGTCGACGCGGTGGAGGAGATCTCCCTGGTCGGGCACGAGGGCCGGGTCACCGAGATCGCCTCCCGGCTGGGCCACATGGGCAAGACGGCCTACCACGCGGCGATGGACGCGGTCATCGACCACTACCTGGACTCGGGGGCGACGGCACCGGCCCTGGTCGTCTTCCAGACCGACGGCGGCCCGATCAACAAGCTCGCGGCGGAGCGGTACCTGTGCAAGGCGGCCCGGCTGCCGCTCTTCTGGCAGTTCGTCGGCTTCGGCAACACGCGCAGCACGCAGTTCGACTTCCTGCGCCGGCTGGACGAGCTGCCGGTACCGGCGCAGCGGGCCGTGGACAACGCGGGCTACTTCCACGCGGGAGCGGACCCCCGCAGGGTGCCGGACGGCGAACTGTACGACCGTCTGGTCGGGGATTTCCCGGCCTGGCTGGCGGCGGCGCGGACTGCCGGCATCGTGCGCGCCTGACCGGTGACCGCCGGTGCCCGCGCTTTGATGGACGTATGACGCATACCAGCTGGGCAGTCTTCGAGAAGGCGGAACCGGAGTTCGCTGCGGCCGTCCAGGCCCGTTTCGCGCAGTACCCGCACCACGTCCTGGCCACCCTGCGCAAGGACGGCTCCCCCCGCGCGACCGGGCTGAACGTCGACATCCGGGGCGGGGAGCTGTGGCTCGGCATGATGTTCGGCTCGATGAAGGCCAGGGACCTCCAGCACGACCCGCGCTTCGCCCTGCACACCAACCCGGGCGCGGGAGAGGAGATGCCGCACGGGGACGTACGGATCTCCGGGCGCGCGGTGGAGCTCGTGGACCCGCCGGAGCTGCACCGGTACGCGGAGGAGACCGAGACCCCGCACCCGTTCCACCTCTTCCACGCCGACCTGACGGAGGTCGTCCACGTCTGGGTGCAGGGCGACGACCTGGTGGTGCGCTCGTGGACCCCGGAACACGGCCTGCGCACCCTCCGCCGGGGCGACGACGACGAACCGCCCCGCGAGGACCCCGACACGGACTAGGTCCATTGCGGCCGGGCGGGCCGAGCGGGCCGAGTGCGGCTAGGCCGTCGGCTTCTTGTCCTTGCGGGCGAGGACGGTCGGGTCGACGTCGAGCCAGCTGCGGTCGATGGTGAGGGTGACCCCGCCGTAGGTGGCTTTGTGGTCACCGCGGAACTGGTGGGCGCGGCGGGGGCCGGCCCACTTGGCCGTGCGCTTGCGTAGGCCCATGTCGGCGTCGCCGACGGTGGCCGAGAGGTTCCAGCGGGCGGCCCAGAGCACGTCCGGCATGGCCTGGGGGGCTTGGTGGTAGTGGGCGCTCAGCGCCTTGACCCCGGAGCTCACCGAGACGTAGGCGGCGGAGCGGAAGCCCAGTTCGTGGAGCCGGACGGTCCAGGCGGTCAGGTAGGCCACGACCGGTGCGTCCCAGGTGGTGCGGTCCGTGTAGTTCTCCACGTCGTTGTAGAGCACCGTGCCGTCGGCCAGGCCCAGCGACCGGGCCGCGTCCGCCGCGCCCTCGGCGGCCTCCCGGCCCTGCCCGTCGGCCTCGGAGGGGTCGGCGGACAGGCCGGTGCCGGCGTTGAACCAGGGCTGCGGGCCCACCCAGATCGGCATCAGGTGCCAGCCCTTGGCCGCCTGCCGCTCCACCCAGCGGGCCGTGAGCCGTGGCTGGGCGCAGGCCCGGGCGCGACCGCCGATGTAGACGCCGATCGCGCCGAAGGGGGAAGCGGCCCGCCAGGTGTCCATGGTCTTCTGGGCGGGGGCGGTGCAGGCGTCGAAGCCCTCGCCCTTGAAGGGCTTCTGAGCGTTGACGGGCGTGGCGCCGCCGCCGGCCGGTACGGCCACGACGGGAGTCCCGGTGGGTGGCGGGGCCACCCTGCGGGCCCGCTCCAGTACCCCGCGTACGCCGTCGGGCGTGGCACCGTAGGAGACGGTGGCCATGACCCCGGACCGGTGCAGGGCGTATCGCAGCTCGTTGCTGTCGGAGCGGGCCGGAACCTCGCGCGGCGTACGCCGGGAGTCCACGGTGAGGGTCGGGACGTCGGCGCGTTCCGGGGCGCCGTCGAGGGGTTCGAGGTGCAGGGTGTCGGCGCGGCCGGCGACGGCCCGGCCGGTGCATTCGGCCTGGGTGCCGGCGTGGCCGAGGTACAGGGTGGGCAGGTCCAGGCGCAGGCAGGCGTCGGGGTTCCGGTCGAGGTCGACGACCCGCCAGCCGGCCGGGAGGGCGAGACGCAGCCCGTGGTAGTCGACGGTCCGGCCGTCCTCGGTGGCGGGGGTGGCGCCGACGGATGTGCCGGGGATCAGCAGGGCGGCGCCGAGCAGGCCGCTCAGCAGCGTTCGGATGGGGGCCATGATCCAGATGGTTACCAGACGCAGGCCTCGATGAACTGTGCTCACTCGGCGTGCAGTTGGCCCGTCCGGCCTATACCCGCCCTGCCCGGCCCGCCGGCTCGCGTCACCTGCACGAGTGACGCGGGCCCGGGCCCGTCATCGATGGCTGCGGGCCCGCCGTCATCGGCTGCGCGCGGAGTAGGGTCGGGGGGCGGCCGAAGCCAGTTGCGTTGGCTTCGGCCGCCCCTCTCGTCCTCGCCCCTTCTCCTCACCCCTTCTCCTCGCCCTTTCTCCTCAGGTGGCCCGGCGGCGCAGCCACCAGGAGCAGAAGCCGGCCAGCAGCCCGGAGAGCGCGAGGAAGATCCCGGTCTCGATCCACTGGAAGGTCCAGTAGCGGTCGGCGGGCTGGTAGTCGACCTCTATGTGCAGGTCCGACGTGGCGAAGCAGTCGAAGGGCTCCGTCATGCGTTCCGCGCAGCCGCGGGCGCCGCGGACCTCCTGGCCGGACGGGTCGAGCGGCGCGGCCGGGTCGGACACGACCCAGACCCCGGGCCGCAGGACTCCGACCCGCAGGTAGGCGTCGTCGCCGGGACCCTTCAGCTGGATGTGGTTCCCGTTCCAGCCGTCCTTCGGCGCACCGGACTCCTCGCCACCGCCGACCGGCGCCATGACGAGGGACTTGAGCGTCACATCGGTGTGCTCCGGCGTCACGAAGTGCGGGCGGACCGCGAAGGGCACGAAGATCTGGACGGCGACGAAGACGACGAGCGTCGCGGCCATCGCGGGCACGGTACGTCGGATCAGGAGTCCGGCCGTGGCGCCGAGGGTGAAGGCGAACGCCGCGTAGCCGAGGGGGACGATCGCGCGGCCGCTGAACATGAGGGCGGTGAACCGGTCCAGGTTGACCCGGTCGATGGGGGCGGCCCACCAGGTCACCAGGAGGCTGAGCACCCCGGTGACAGCGACGGCGATCAGGCCGACGCCTCCGAGCTTGGCGAGGAGCCAACGGCCGCGACCGATGCTCTGGTTCCAGATGAGCCGGTGGGTGCCGGTCTCCAGTTCACGGGCGATCAGCGGGGCGCCCCAGAAGATCCCGATGATGCCGGGTGCGGCGAGCAGCAGGCTCGTGACGTAGTAGGTCAGGGTCTGGTACTCGACGACGAGTGCGTTCTTGGCCGACGCGCAGTCGCCGGTGCAGTCGGCGACGGTGCTGTCGTAGGCCTCGCGCATCTGGAGGCCGGTGAACACGAGGAAGGTCGCGACCGCGGCCAGGACGGCGAGCGCGGCGAGGGTCTGGACGCGGTATTGGCGCCAGGTCAGCCAGATCATCGCTGGTTCTCCCGGGTGGATCGGGGGCCGGACCCGGCCGCGGCCCGGCTCATGTAGGTGAGGACGAGGTCCTCCAGGTTGAGCGGCTCCAGGACCCAGGAGGGATCCTGGACCGGCTTCTCGGCCCGGACGATGAAGGTGCTCTGCCGCTCGGTGCGGGTCTCCTGGATGACGCGCATGCCCTCGGGCAGCGTGGCGGCGTCCCGGCGCGCGGTGGTGAGCCGGAAGTGGCTCGACAGCAGGTCGTCGACGTCCCCCGCCACCTGGACCCGCGAGGCGACGAGCGAGACCAGGTGGTCGCAGACCCGCTCCAGGTCGGAGACCAGGTGCGAGGAGAGGACGACGGTGACCCCCTCCTCGGCCACGAACTCCATCAGGCTCTGCAGGAACTCCCTGCGGGCCAGCGGGTCCAGAGCGGCGACCGGCTCGTCGAGCAGCAGCAGCTCGGGCCGTTTGGCGACGGCGAGGGTCAGCGCGACCTGGGCGCGCTGGCCGCCGGAGAGCTTCCCGGTCTTCTGCGCGGGGTCCAGTCCGAGCTGTCGGATCCGGTCCTGCGCGAGCTGCGCGTCCCACCCCGGGTTGAGCCGTGCGCCCAGCTTCAGGTGGTCGGCGATGGACAGCCCCGCGTACGTGGGCGTGTCCTGGGCGACGAAACCGACCTTGGCCAGTTGCTCGGGCCCGGACGCGGGCCGGCCGCCGAGCACCTCGATGCTGCCGGAGGTCGGGCCGATCAGTCCGCAGGCCAGCTGCAACAGGGTTGACTTCCCGGCCCCGTTGGGCCCGACCAGCCCGACGACCCGCCCGGACGGCAGGCTCAGGGTGCAGTCACTGAGCGCCTCTTTGCGGCCGTACCGCTTGCCCAACGCGCGGGCTTCCAATATGGCGGTCATTTCTCCTCTTCGTTGTGCGTGTGCATGTGCGGGTGCGTGTTCGCGTGCGGGTCCGTGCCGGTGCGGGCGGCGCGGAAGGTGCTCAGGAACAGGGCCTCGATGCTCTCCTCGTCCAACCCGACCCCCCGCGCCTTCTCCAGCCACCGCTGCAACTCCTGCCGTAGCGGCTCGTGTTCGGACCGGGAGGCGTCACCGAGCGTCCCGGAGACGAACGTCCCGACCCCCGGCTTCTTGGCGACCAGCCCCTCGTACTCCAGCTCCCGGTACGCCTTGAGCACGGTGTTCGGATTGATCGCCACCGAAGCGGCGACGTCCTTGACCGTCGGCAACCGGTCCCCCTCGGCCAGCAGCCCCAACCGCAGGGCCTGCCTCACCTGGTGGATGAGCTGCATGTACGGAGCCACGCCGGACCGGGCATCGAGGTGAAACTCGATCACCGTCCACCTCTATTCATCTAGCTTCCTAGCACTATAGGACTATGAGCATGCGGATGACGTCAACCACATTCCCCGAACACGCAGTTGTCCAGGCGGCGCCACTATAAAGTCTTGCTCAGTACCGGTAGTCAGCGTTACGGTGTACCAGTAGTCAGCAACACTGAATAGCGCAGGGAAGAGGTGTGCCATGGCCAAGCTGGTGACGGAAATGCTCAAGGGCACGCTGGAGGGCATCGTCCTCGCGACCCTGTCCGGACGGCCCGCGTACGGCTACGAGATCACAGCGTGGCTGCGGGAGCAGGGGTTCTCCGACATCGCCGAGGGCACCGTCTACGCCCTGCTCATCAGGGTCGAGAAGCGCGGCCTCGTCGATGTGGAGAAGGTCCCCTCCGAGAAGGGCCCGCCGCGCAAGGTGTACTCCCTCAACGCCGAAGGGCGGGAGTACCTCGAAGAGTTCTGGAGGACCTGGAGCTTCCTCACGGAACGACTGGACCAGCTCCGCGAAGGGGGCACGTAGCCATGTCCGATGCCGAGAGGAGCGGATTCGTCGCGAGGTTGATCGGGCCGAAGAGGCGCTGGTGGACCTACCGGGCACGGGTCAAGGAGCTTCCCGGGGACCGGCGTGCGGCGGTCGAGGCGATCGAGCGCTACCTGATGCACTTCGTGCCGACCGACAGCGACAGCAACGCATCGATGTTCGAGGTCCTCGCCGACTTGTTCGAGCAGGCCGCGGCGGACGGAACGCCGATCCGCGGGGTCGTCGGCGAGGACCCGGTGGAGTTCGCCGACACGTTCGCCCGGAACTACTCGGAGGGCGGCTACGCCCCCGCCCGCGCGCGACGGCAACTGACCGACGCCCTCGCCCGCGCCGAGGAGGCCGAGGGCGCGGCCGGGAGGACGGCATGACGACGGCGTGGACGGGCATGGTGCCGGTCGACGACACGGCCCTGGCCGTCACGGACACCGGCGGTCCCGGCACCCCCGTGGTCTACCTCAACGGCCACTTCGCCACCCAGGGGTACTGGCGGCGGGTCATCGCCGACCTGGGCCCTCGATGGCGGCACCTCACCTACGACGAGCGGGCCCGCGGCAGGAAGTCCAGGCGCTCGGCGGACTACTCCTTCGAGGCGGCCGTCCGGGACGTCGGCGCCGTCCTCGATGCCAGGGGCGTCGACCGGGCGCTGGTGGTGGGCTGGTCCTACGGGGCGTTCGTCGGGGCCCACTGGGCCAGCCGGAATCCGGACCGCGCCCTCGGCGCCGTCCTGGTGGACGGCGCCCAGCCGTACGACTGGCTCAGCGAGGAGATGGAGCAGGGGATCCGCAGGTTCTTCCGGCGGATGGCCTGGCTCATGCCACTGCTGCGCCCGACGGGCCTGACCCCGCGGATGACCGCCGCGGAGATGGCGAACAGCAACATCGAGGTCGGCCGGATCGCCCGCGAGCGCGAACTGGGCCCCGTCCTCGACGGCATCACCGTCCCGGTGCGGTACGTACTGGCCTCGGGAACGTCCTTCGGGAGCAAGGGCGACGAGCAGGAACGCATCCGCGCGGGCCTCGACCCGGTGTTTCGGCGCAAGCCGAACATCCAACTCAGCGCGAAGGTCCCCAGCAACCACGGCGCGATCCTGAAGAAGGACGCCCCGGCCGTCGCCACAGCCGTACGTGAGGTGGCCGCGCTCGCCCGCAGCGCACCGTACGGCCCGGAACGCACCTACCGTGGAGGCCATGGAGTGGACCAGTAAGTCACTGCCGTACCTGACCGCCCGGCCGCCCGGCGCGGCGGACGCGTGGACGGAGGAGGCCGCGGCGAACGGGCGGCGGGGCGGTCAGCGCATCGCGCATGCGGGAGAAGTGGCAGCTCCCGCCGAGGTCGCCGCCATGCTCGGCCTGCCGGTCGGAAGTACGGTCGTGATGCGCCGCAGGATCATCGAACTCGACGGCGAGCCGACCGAGTTGACGAACACCTACTACCCCCTGGAGATCGCCGGCGGCACCGCTCTCGCCGGCACGGCGAAGATCCGCGGCGGCGCCGTGACCCTGTTGGCCGCCCTCGGGCACGTCGGCGTGCGGGTCGTCGAGGACGTGACGGCGCGGCGCCGCTGGAGGAGGAGCGCGAGCGACTGCGCCTCGCGGCGGGCGAACCGGTGCCCGTCTGGCCCGCACGACCTACGACGCGGCGGACCGCCCCCTCCAGGCGGACCTGATCCTGATGCCCGCCGGACGACAGCAATTGCGCTACGAGATCAGGCTCGACCCTTCACGGCCCGGCTGACCGGAGCCCCCGCCGAAGCCTGGACCACGAGGACGGGACCGGCCCCCGCGAGCTCGGTGCCCCTTTCCCACTCGCGGGTGACACCCTGGGCGAGTCAGTGGCTCGTCGAGAGTGTGGCTATGCATGGGAACATCAGGCAATGTCCGTAGGTAGCTCGGGGAGACCCCGGACCCTGCGCCCCACCCGCGAGTCCGGACGGGTGAGTGCCTCATAGACCTTGTATCCCGAGTCCTTGGCGCCCCCGCCCCAGGTCACCTTGCCGTCAGACCGGACGGTAGCCGCGACCCCACCCCAGTAACGGGCATCTCGCTCCCACCGCACGTCGTCCAGGAGTCTCATCACCCCGTCCCGATCCAGCGGGTTCTCAGTACCCGAAGCCGACCAAGGCATCGCATGATGGAGAGCAGCCCCAAGGCCGGCGAGGACAGCAGGCGTCGCAATGGCCTGCCGCTCGGACAGCTCGACCACAAACCTGTCGATGACCTCGGCCAACAGCGTGGAGACCTCGTGGTGCACTTGCTGCTCGGTGAGCTCCTCCGTCAGGTCGGACGCCGATACTCCGCCGGACGTGGACTGGATACCCGACTTCCCGAGCAAGGTGGTGACCACAAGGGTCCGGAGGGCAGACAGCGTCACCCACTCCGTGGCGGTCTTCCCGATCTGACGCCTGCTGCTGAGGACGAACCGGGAAAAGGGCAACACCTCACCCTTCAAGTTGACCATCGTGGTGGCCACCAGCTCGCGCGTGACAGCCGTGGCAAGGTCTCGCGCATCCATTGAGAGTGCAAGGGACTTGTCGACCGGCACACCCTTGAGATTCCGATCATGGAAGATCTGCCGCGCATCCGAGGTCGAGACGCCGTGGAAGATCTCGAAGGCGGCATTCACCTGCGCGAAGTCGAATCCCTCAAGGCCGTACTCGCGATATCCCTTGCGAACACGGTGCATCGCAGCGATTTGAGTCTCGGCATCGACGGCGATGATGAGATCTCGTAGGGGCAGATGCGTCTTGCCCGACTTGTCGATGGCCAGCGGCCGTGGGCACCACAAGGTGAGGGGTGGCACGGACCAGCCGTGCCCGAACTTCCCCTTGATTCCCCCCGCCAGATACTCGGCATAGGAACCGATGTTCTTCGCTTTCGCCGTAGCCCCGGTCCCGATCAAGCGCTGAACTTGACTCCGCAGCTCCCCGTACTCACCGAGCCCCAGATCCACTCGCCCCGACATGGACAACTCCACCAGGCGCGGGTCGTGCACGATGGCGAGGACGCTTTCCCAGTCCAGCACGCCAAGGGCCAGATGTGGTCGAACTTCCATCACCGTGACGGGCAGACCAGTGCGGACAGGATCGGACATGTTCCACCTCATCGTTGTTATTCGCGCCGCAGGCGCGCTGCAACCACCTCTACCCACCTGTGGATACAGACTAGCCACCCGCAGTTGGGTGTTGGAGTGGGCCAACCCAATGGGGTCACGCCAACTGCGGGTACAGACTAACCGCCCGCAGTTGAGTTTCGGAGGGGCTCGACCCAACTAGCGCATGCCAACTACGGGTTGGCATTGGGTGATCCATGCACCCCGCAGCCGGATAGGTCGAGCACCATGGAACGTCTGATCATGGAGCGGGAGTTGAAGAACATCGCCGACGAACCCACTTCCAGGAAACGGCTTCTCGGCGTCTCGACTGCGGTACGCTCAGCGGAAGCGCAGGAGAGGGTTGGGAGGGCCGCTCCAACGGCCCTCCCAGTCCATCATCGCCATGTTTGGGGCCAGCCTTACGGGACGCCCACCAGAGCAAGCGACAATGGAGCTTCATCATGTCATTGATCGACGTCGGCACGCCCGGGAACGGACGCATCGTCCTCGTCCCCCACATCAACCCGCGGCCCACCGGGAGTGCCTGGGCGATCGGCGCACTCACCACGGCGTTGGGCAGCGTCATCGCAGTCGTGTGGCCCGCCGATGCCGCCACCCCGGTCCGCAGCATGACCACGGACGCCGATGCGGTCACGTGGGCGGCAGACGCCCCGGCCTCGCCCTATGACCTCGCCCTCCGCATCGCAGTGGTGGCGCTTGTCGCCGCGGGGGCCACCTTCGTACGGCTGCATCGCGTACACCGGCCCTGATCGTGGACCTCTTCCGGACGCCACAGCGCCCGCCACCCCTGGTCGGGGACGTGGCGGGCGCTGTGTCGGAGTTCCGCACGCCCTTGTGCGGACCGTATGAGGGGTCCCGCCCTTCGCGAGGCGGGGGTACTGCCGGTGGCCCGGTCCCCGCACCGCCGGTCGGTGCGAGCACGGCGTTGAGAAGGGCCTACACCGTCAGGGAGCGGTCCGTCGGCTTGACCGGGTACGGGAGGGCGCTGCTGCCGGTCAGGAAGCGGTCCACGCCGCGGGCGGCCGAGCGGCCTTCCGCGATGGCCCAGACGATGAGCGACTGGCCGCGGCCCGCGTCACCGGCGACGAAGACGCCGTCGACGTTGGTCGCGTAGGAGGCGTCGCGGTCGATGTTGCCGCGGGCGTCCATCTCCAGGCCGAACTGCTGGGTCAGGCCGTTCGCCTGGTCGGTGCCCGTGAAGCCCATCGCCAGGGTCACCAGCTGCGCGGGGAGGACGCGCTCGGTGCCCGGCTTCTGGACGAGCTTGCCGTCCTCGAAGGCGACCTCGACCAGGTGGAGGGACTGGACGTTGCCGTCCTCGTCACCCTCGAAGTGGGTGGTGGAGACGGAGTAGACCCGCTCGCCGCCCTCCTCGTGGGCCGAGGTGACCTTGTAGAGCATCGGGAAGGTCGGCCACGGCTGGTTGGCGTTGCGGTCCTCGCCCGGCTTGGGCATGATCTCCAGCTGCGTGACCGAGGCCGCGCCCTGGCGGTGGGCGGTGCCCACGCAGTCCGCGCCGGTGTCGCCACCGCCGATGACGACCACGTGCTTGCCCTCGGCCGTGATGGGGGGCGCCATGAAGTCGCCCTCCTGGACCTTGTTGGAGAGCGGCAGGTACTCCATCGCGAAGTGGATGCCGTTCAGCTCGCGGCCCGGGACCGGCAGGTCGCGGGAGACGGTCGCGCCCGCCGCGATGACCACCGCGTCGAACCGCTTGCGCAGGTCGGTGGCGGTGATGTCGCGGCCGACCTCGATGCCGGTGCGGAACTTGGTGCCCTCCGCGCGCATCTGCTCGATGCGGCGGTTGATGTGCACCTTCTCCATCTTGAACTCGGGGATGCCGTAGCGCAGCAGGCCGCCGATGCGGTCCGCGCGCTCGTACACGACCACGGTGTGGCCGGCCCGGGTCAGCTGCTGGGCGGCGGCGAGACCCGCCGGGCCCGAGCCGATGACGGCGGCGGTCTTGCCGGACAGCCGCTCCGGCGCCTGCGGGGTGACGTCGCCGTTGTCCCACGCCTTGTCGATGATCGAGACTTCGACGTTCTTGATGGTGACGGCGGGCTGGTTGATGCCGAGCACGCACGCCGACTCGCACGGGGCCGGGCACAGCCGCCCGGTGAACTCCGGGAAGTTGTTCGTCGCGTGCAGACGCTCGGACGCGGCGGTCCAGTCCTCGCGGTACGAGAAGTCGTTCCACTCCGGGATCAGGTTCCCGAGCGGGCACCCGTTGTGGCAGAACGGGATGCCGCAGTCCATGCAGCGGCCGGCCTGCTTGCTGATGATCGGCAGCAGCGAGCCCGGGACGTAGACCTCGTTCCAGTCCTTCAGCCGGTCGGCTACGGGACGGGTGCAGGCGGTCTCGCGCGGGGTGGTGAGGAAGCCCTTCGGGTCAGCCATGGGTCGCCGCCTCCATCATCTTCTCCGTGGTCTCGGATTCCGAGAGTCCGGCGAGCTCAGCGGCGTCCTTGGCGGCGAGCACTGCCTTGTACGTGGTGGGGATGATCTTGCTGAAGCGGTCCACCGCGACGGACCAGTCAGCCAGGAGCTTCGCGGCCACGGTCGAGCCGGTCTCCTCCTCGTGGCGGCGCACCACATCGTGCAGCCACTGCTTGTCGGTGTCGGACAGGGCCTCTACGGCGCCCGCGTTGCCGACGTTGACGTTGTGCGGGTCGAGGTCGATGACGTACGCGACGCCGCCCGACATACCGGCCGCGAAGTTACGGCCCGTCTCGCCCAGGACGACCGCCTGGCCACCGGTCATGTACTCGCAGCCGTGGTCGCCCACGCCCTCCGAGACGACCAGCGCGCCCGAGTTGCGGACGCAGAAGCGCTCGCCGGTGCGGCCGCGCAGGAACATCTCGCCGCCGGTGGCTCCGTAGCCGATGGTGTTGCCGGCGATGGTGGAGTACTCGGCGAGGTGGTCGGCGCCGCGGTCCGGGCGGACCACGATGCGGCCACCGGAGAGGCCCTTGCCGACGTAGTCGTTGGCGTCGCCCTCCAGGCGGAGGGTGATGCCCTTCGGCACGAAGGCGCCGAAGGACTGGCCGGCCGAGCCCGTGAAGGTCAGGTCGATGGTGTTGTCGGGCAGGCCCGCGCCACCGAACTTCTTGGTGACCTGGTGGCCGAGCATCGTGCCGACGGTCCGGTTGATGTTGCGGATGGAGACCTGGGCGCGGACCGGCTGGGCGGACTCGGCGGTCTCGGCGTTCAGCGCGTCGGCGGCGAGCTCGATCAGCTCGTTGTCGAGGGCCTTCTCCAGACCGTGGTCCTGCTCGATCAGGGCGTGGCGGACCGCGCCCTCGGGCAGCTCCGGCACGTAGAAGAGCGGCTCCAGGTCGAGACCCTGCGCCTTCCAGTGCGTGACGGCCGCGGTGGTGTCGAGGAGCTCGGCGTGACCGACGGCCTCCTCGATCGTGCGGAAGCCCAGCTCGGCGAGGAGCTCGCGCACCTCCTCCGCGATGTACTCGAAGAAGTTGACGACGAACTCGGGCTTGCCGGAGAAGCGGTCGCGCAGGACCGGGTTCTGGGTGGCGATGCCGACCGGGCAGGTGTCCAGGTGACAGACGCGCATCATGACGCAGCCGGAGACGACGAGCGGCGCGGTCGCGAAACCGAACTCCTCGGCGCCGAGCAGCGCGGCGATGACCACGTCGCGGCCGGTCTTGAGCTGGCCGTCGGTCTGGACGACGATGCGGTCGCGCAGCCCGTTGAGCAGCAGGGTCTGCTGGGTCTCGGCGAGGCCGAGCTCCCAGGGGCCGCCCGCGTGCTTGAGCGAGGTGAGCGGGGAGGCGCCCGTTCCGCCGTCGTGGCCGGAGATGAGGACGACGTCCGCGTGGGCCTTGGACACACCGGCCGCGACCGTACCCACGCCGACCTCGGAGACCAGCTTCACGTGGATGCGGGCGACCGGGTTGGCGTTCTTGAGGTCGTGGATCAGCTGAGCCAGGTCCTCGATGGAGTAGATGTCGTGGTGCGGCGGCGGGGAGATCAGGCCGACACCCGGGGTGGAGTGCCGGGTCTTGGCGACCCACGGGTAGACCTTGTGGCCGGGCAGCTGGCCGCCCTCGCCGGGCTTGGCGCCCTGCGCCATCTTGATCTGGATGTCGTCCGCGTTGACCAGGTACTCGCTCGTGACACCGAAGCGGCCGGAGGCGACCTGCTTGATGGAGGAGCGGCGCGCCGGGTCGTACAGGCGGTCCGGGTCCTCGCCGCCCTCACCGGTGTTGGACTTGGCGCCCAACTGGTTCATGGCGATGGCGAGGGTCTCGTGCGCCTCCTTGGAGATGGAGCCGTACGACATGGCGCCGGTGGAGAAGCGCTTGACGATGTCGGCGACCGACTCGACCTCGTCGATGGAGATGGCTTCGCGGTCCGACTTGAAGCCGAACAGGCCGCGGAGCGTCATCAGGCGCTCGGACTGCTCGTTCACCCGGGCCGTGTACTGCTTGAAGATGTCGTACCGGCGGTTGCGGGTGGCGTGCTGGAGGCGGAAGACCGTCTCCGGGTCGAACAGGTGCGGCTCGCCCTCGCGGCGCCACTGGTACTCGCCGCCGATCTCCAGCGCGCGGTGCGTGGCCGCGATGCCGGAGACGGGGTACGCCTTGGCGTGGCGCGCGGCCACCTCCTTGGCGACGACGTCCAGGCCTGCGCCGCCGATCTTGGTGGCGGTGCCGTTGAAGTAGGTCTCGACGAACTCGTCGTTCAGGCCGACGGCCTCGAAGACCTGGGCGCCGCGGTAGGAGGCGACGGTGGAGATGCCCATCTTGGACATGACCTTCAGGACGCCCTTGCCGAGCGCGTAGATCAGGTTCTTGATGGCCTGCTCCGGCTCCAGGCCGGACAGGAAGGTACCGGCGCGCAGCAGGTCCTCGACGGACTCCATGGCGAGGTACGGGTTGACCGCGGCCGCGCCGTAGCCGATGAGCAGGGCGACGTGGTGGACCTCGCGGACGTCACCGGCCTCGACCAGCAGACCCACCTGGGTGCGCTGCTTGGTGGCGATGAGGTGGTGGTGCACGGCGGAGGTGAGCAGCAGCGACGGGATCGGCGCGTGCTCGGCGTCCGAGTGACGGTCCGAGAGGACGATCAGACGGGCGCCGTTGGCGATCGCCGCGTCGGCCTCGGCGCGGATCTGCTCGATGCGGGCGGCCAGGGCCTCGCCGCCGCCGGAGACCCGGTAGAGGCCGGAGAGCGTGGCGGCCTTCATGCCGGGCATGTCGCCGTCGGCGTTGATGTGGATGAGCTTGGCCAGCTCGTCGTTGTCGATCACCGGGAACGGCAGGGTGACGCTGCGGCAGGACGCGGCGGTCGACTCCAGCAGGTTGCCCTGCGGGCCGAGCGAGGACAGCAGCGAGGTGACGAGCTCCTCGCGGATGGCGTCCAGCGGCGGGTTCGTGACCTGCGCGAAGAGCTGGGTGAAGTAGTCGAAGAGCAGCCGGGGGCGCTCGGACAGGGCCGCGATCGGGGAGTCCGTACCCATGGAGCCGAGCGGCTCGCCGGCGGTACGGGCCATCGGCGCGAGGATGACGCGCAGCTCTTCCTCGGTGTAGCCGAAGGTCTGCTGGCGACGGGTGACCGAGGCGTGGGTGTGCACGATGTGCTCACGCTCGGGCAGGTCCGACAGCTCGATCTCGCCGGTCTCCAGCCATTCCGCGTAGGGCGCGGCGGCGGCCAGCTCGTTCTTGATCTCGTCGTCCTCGATGATCCGCTTCTGGGCGGTGTCGACGAGGAACATCTTGCCGGGCTGCAGCCGGCCCTTGCGGACGACCTTGGCCGGGTCGATGTCGAGCACGCCGACCTCGGAGCCGAGGACGACGAGGCCGTCGTCGGTGACCCAGTAGCGGCCGGGGCGCAGACCGTTGCGGTCGAGGACCGCGCCGACCTGGGTGCCGTCGGTGAAGGTGACGCAGGCCGGGCCGTCCCAGGGCTCCATCTGGGTGGAGTGGTACTTGTAGAACGCGCGGCGGGCCGGGTCCATGGAGGTGTGGTTCTCCCACGCCTCCGGGATCATCATCAGCACGCTGTGCGGGAGGGACCGGCCGCCGAGGTGGAGCAGCTCCAGGACCTCGTCGAAGGAGGCCGAGTCGGAGGCGTCCGGGGTGCAGATCGGGAAGATCCGGTCCAGTGCGCCCTCGCCGAAGGCGGCGGAGGCCAGCTGGGACTCGCGGGCCTTCATCCAGTTCCGGTTGCCCTTGACCGTGTTGATCTCGCCGTTGTGCGCGACGAAGCGGTACGGGTGGGCGAGCGGCCACGACGGGAACGTGTTCGTGGAGAAGCGCGAGTGGACCAGGGCGACGGCCGAGGCGAAGCGGCGGTCGGAGAGGTCCGGGAAGAAGGGCTCCAGCTGGCCGGTGGTCAGCATGCCCTTGTAGACGATGGTGCGGGCGGAGAGCGACGGGAAGTACACGCCGGCCTCGCGCTCGGCACGCTTGCGCAGCACGAAGGCCTTGCGGTCCAGCTCGATGCCGGTGGTCCCGTTGCTGACGAAGAGCTGCGAGAAGGCGGGCATCGTGGCGCGGGCGCCGTTGCCGAGCAGGTCCGGGGTGACCGGGACCTCGCGCCAGCCGAGGACCGTGAGGTTCTCCTCGGCGGCGATGGCTTCGATCCGCTCCACGGCGACGGCCTGTGCGGTGCCGTCGGCGGGGAGGAAGGCGATGCCGACGGCGTAGCCGCCGGCCTCGGGGAGCTCGAAGCCGGCCACCTCGCGCAGGAACGCGTCGGGGACCTGGCTGAGGATTCCGGCGCCGTCGCCCGAGTCCGGCTCGGAGCCGGTCGCGCCGCGGTGCTCGAGGTTCCGCAATACGGTCAGGGCCTGCTCAACGAGTGTGTGGGTGGCCTCGCCGGTGAGGTTCGCCACGAATCCGACGCCACAGGCGTCCTTCTCGTTGCGCGGGTCGTACATGCCCTGCTGGGCGGGGCGACCGTCCATGGGCGACCAGGCGGTGGTGCTGGGGCCGGTCGCGGAGTGCGTGGATGCGGAACGCATCGGCTCTCCCGTCGTCGTCGTGGCATATGTGCATAGCCGAGGGACGACGTTGGCCCTCTGCGAAATTTCGTGCAGATTACATGATGACGACAATCCCGAGAAGCGGATACGTCATTCCAGCATGCGGACTGCGCGAGGCAGAAAGAGGGGACTTTCGCGGCGCTCTACGGCGGTATCGCGCGAGGCGGAGGTCCCGGTGCAGGGCGGGCATCGTTGCCCGGAGCCCTGGTGTGATTCCCGGCGGACACGGATTCGAAACCGCCGGGTAACGGACTACTTATGTTGCCTACTGCATAGTGTCTCACTCCAGCGGCGGTCAGCCTATGGCTGCACCGATCCAGGTTCCCAGGATGTACGTCACACCCGCGGCCGCGCCGCCCAGGACCAGCTGGCGTACACCGCTGTACCACCAGGACCGGGCGGTGACCCGGGAGACGACCGCACCGCAGGCGAAGAGCCCGACCAGCGCGAGCAGCACGGCGGGCCACAGGGCCGTGGCGCCGAGCAGGTACGGCAGCACGGGCAGCAGCGCGCCCAGCGCGAAGGAGCCGAAGGACGAGACGGCGGCGACCAGCGGCGAGGGCAGGTCGTCGGGGTCGATCCCGAGCTCCTCGCGGGCGTGGATCTCCAGCGCCTGCTCGGGGTCGCGCGACAGCTGCATGGCGACCTCGCGGGCGAGCGGCGGCTCGACCCCGCGCGAGACGTAGAGCTCGGCGAGCTCCTCCATCTCGTCGATCGGGTGCCCCAGCAACTGCTGACGCTCCACGTCCAGTTCGGCGAGGACCAGTTCGCGCTGCGAGGCGACGGAGGTGTATTCGCCGGCCGCCATCGAGAAGGCACCGGCCGCGAGACCCGCCAGCCCCGTGATGACGACGGTCTGCGGGGCGACGGCGCCGCCCGCCACGCCGGTCATCAGGGCGAGGTTGGAGACGAGCCCGTCCATGGCACCGAAGACGGCCGGCCGCAGCCATCCACCGTTGACGTCACGGTGGGTGTGGTTGTCACGGTGGGCGGTGTGCAGTGGTGCTTCGATGTCGATGATGGACATGCGTGGAATCTCCCCAAATGTGCGAACGGACGCCGAGACGCGCCCCGCTCCCCCTGAACACCTCGAAACTACGCACGATTTCTGTCGCCCGCCAGCAAGGAAGGCCGTACTTACCTGGGCTTTTGTGGGTCGGCGACCGGGTGACGGGGGTGTTCGCGGGGTGTTTCGCGACAGGCGACAAACCACATGCCATGGCACAAATCCCCCAAGGGCTCATGATGAGCCCCATCGAATGTGGGAGAGGCGCGCCATGGAGCCGATGAAGCTGATTGCATGCAATCCGCAGGTCCTCCTCGAACGGGCCAGGGGCGCTCTTCTCGGACTCGCGGTGGGCGATGCGCTGGGCGCTCCCGCGGAGAACATGAAGCCGTCGGAGATCCGGGCCAAGTGGGGCCGCATCGAGGGTTTCGTGTCGGAGGACCCGGCGGGCACGGACGACACCGAGTACGCGATCTTCTCCGGGCTGCTGTTGGCCCGCCACGGCTCGGCGCTCACCGTCTCCCATGTGGAGCGGGCCTGGCACCACTGGATCGCCGACCTCGACGAAGGCCCGTTCCGGGGCGCCGGATTCTCCGAGCGCGGCACCCTGGAGAACCTCCGCCGGGGCCTGGCCGCGCCCATCTCGGCCCAGCACCGGCACGCCTGGTCGGACGGCCTGGCCATGCGGGCCGCGCCGTTCGGCGTCTTCGCCGCGGGCCGGCCCGCGGAAGCGGCCCGGCTCGTCGCCATCGACGGCTCGGTCAGCCACGACGGCGAGGGCATCTACGGCGGCCAGGCGGTCGCGGCGGGCGTGGCCGCGGCCATGGCCGGCGGCTCCCCCGCCTCGGTGGTCTCGGCGGCCCTGTCCGTCATCCCGTCCGACTCGTGGACGGCCCGCTCCCTGCGCCGGGCGGTCACCGCCGCCCCGCGCGGCGAACGGGCGGTGCGCTCGGCGGTGGTCATCGGCGGCTACCCGTGGACCGACCTGGCCCCCGAGGCGGTGGGCCTGGCCTTCGGCGCCTTCGCCGCCTGCCGGGGCGACTTCCCGTCCTCCGTCCTCACCGCCGTGAACATGGGCCGCGACGCCGACACCACGGCGGCGGTGGCGGGCGCCCTGGCCGGCGCGCTGTCGGGCGCCGCCGCGATCCCCGCCGCCTGGTCCTCGGCCATCGGCCCGGTCCGCGGCAGCTGCCTCCCGTCGATGCGGGGCTACCACGTCCTGGACATCGCGGACCTCCTCACCCCGGAATGCGAGGCCGCCCGATGACCCTCTCCCCGGACGACGTGACCACCACACCCCCGCCGAAGCCGAACCCGGCCCCCGCCGGACCGGACGGGACGGCCCCGGCGGAGCCGCGGTCCGGGGGCGCGGTGCCGGGCGAGCAGGGGCCCGTAGGCCTGGCTCCGGCCGGTCAGGCCTGGGCCTCGGCGCCCCCGCGCACGCTGTCGACGCGCCCGGCGCACCCGATCCCGGGGACGGGGTCCCGGATCGCCGGGCCTGCCCCGGCCGGGGGCGGCCTCGCCCCCGCCCCCGGGACGGGGTCCCGGATCGTGGTCCGGGCCGGGGCCGGGAGCCTGACCCGGGAACATCCCGCCGAGCTCCCCGCAGGGGGTCCGGCCCGACCCATCGAAGGCCTCCTCCTCGGGCTCGCCGCAGGCGACGCGGCCGGGTGGCCCGCCGCCCGCCACCGCGCCAGCCGGATGCCCGAGTGGACCCGCCGCCTGACCCGCGAGCTCGACACCTTCGCCGAGCAGAACGCCACCACCACCCTCCCCGTCCCCATCGCCCTCAACCAGCCCCCCGAACCCCTGCGCCTCGGCCCCTCCGACGACGCCGAATGGGCCGCCTTCGTCGCCGAGTCCGTGCTCACCGCCGCCGGCGTCCTCCTCAGCGACCTCAGCAGGTCGAGGAGGATGCGCGCGGCCATCGACCTCGCGTGGAACGCCCTGGCCTCCGAGGTCGCCGCCGCGGCGGAACGCGCCCCCGAGGTCGAGTCCGCCGTCCTCCCCCTGCGTGCCCGGATCTCCGTCCGCGCCGGCCTCGGCAATCTCGCCACCGGTCTGCGCCCGCCCGCCACCGGCCACGACAACCCGCACTACTTCGACGACGCCGCCTGCGTCCGCGCCTGCGTCCTCGCCGTCGTCCACCCCGGCGACGCCCGCGCGGCGGCCGACCTCGCCGAGTTCGACGCCCGCTACACCCAGGACGGCGACGGGGTGCACGGCGCCCGTGCCATGGCCGCCGCCATCGCCACCGCCTTGAGCGCCACCGGTACCGACGACGCGGTCGACGCCGCCGTGGACGCCGCCCTCGAACAGCTCCCCGAGACCACCGAGATCGGCCGCAACGCCCGGCACGCCGTCCGCCTCGCCCGTACCCACAAGGACGGCGGCGCCTTCGCCATCGTCCCCACCCTCGAACACGAGATCGTCGACCACGTCTACAGCTACGGGATCGCCGCCGCCGAGACCGTCCCCGTGGCCCTCGCCCTCGCCACCGCCGCCCGCGGCAGGATGGCCGAGGCCGTCCCGGCCGCCGCCTGCCTGTCCCGCGTCGCGGACTCCGCCCCCGCCCTGGCCGGCGCGCTGACCGGCGTCCTCGGCGGCGGCGACTCGATCCCCGCCGCCTGGCGCGAGGCCTGCCGCACACTGTCCGGCTGCGCGCTCCCCCGCCTCGCCGGCACCGACCTCGTGGAACTCGCCGCGCTCCTCGCGGCCACGGAACTCACCTCACCCAAGGGATGATTCGGACATGACGCTCACGTTGGAGGACCGGGCCCGCGGCGCTCTCGTCGGGGCCGCCGTCGGCGACGCGCTCGGCGGTCCGGTGGAGGGCTGGACCCCGGACCAGATCGCGGAACGGCACGGCGGCCGCGTGCACGGCATCGTCGGCCCCTGGCACGAGGACTGGCGCACGGCCCGCCCCATCGCGCCGTACCACAAGGGCGACGGGCACGTCACGGACGACACCTTGATGACGCACGCGCTGGTACGGGTCTACGAGGCGGTACGCGACCACCTCGACGCCTACGCCGTCGCCGAACACCTGGTCCCGGACCTGATGACCAACCCCCGCTGGATCCCCGAACTCGAAGCCGAGGCCCTCCCGCTCCAGCGGATCTTCCTCGCCGAGAAGTGGATCGTGGCCCGGCTGCACTACGCGCACGTAGACCCCCGTGAGGCCGGCAGCGGCAACATCGTCAACTGCGGCGCGGCGATGTACATGGCGCCGGTGGGCATCGCCAACGCGGGCAATCCGGCGGGCGCGTACGCGGAGGCGCTGGACATCGCCGGCGCGCACCAGTCCTCGTACGGTCGGGAGGCGGCGGGTGTGTTCGCGGCGGCGGTGGCGGCCGCGTGCGTGCCGGGGGCGACGGCCGCCTCGGTGGTGGACACGGCCCTGTCCCTGGCCAAGGACGGTACGCGCGCCGCGATCGCCGCCGTCCGCGAAGTGGCGTTGTGCCACCGGGACTTCGAGTCGGCGCAGGCCCCGCTGCGCGCGGCGGTCGCCCCGTACGACTCGGTCGGCCCCGACTACCGCGCCCCCTCCCTGGACGCCCGCCGCCCGTCCCGCCTCCACGCGATCGAGGAGCTCCCGATCGCGTTGGGCATGCTGCTCGTCGCGGACGGCCGGTACGAGAGCGCCGTGCTCGGGGCGGTCAACTACGGCCGGGACTGCGACTCCATCGCCACCATGGCGGGGGCGATCGCCGGGGCCCTGGGCGGCGAGGCCGTGGTCCCGGCCGTCTGGGCCAAGCAGGTCGCCGAGGCCAGCCGCCTCGACCTGCACGCCCCTGCCGACGCGCTGGCCGCGGTGGCCCGGGAGATCTTCGCGCTCGACCGGTCCCGCCGCCGGTCCCACGAGTCGGCCTTCTCCGCGATCGCGGACCCCCGGTGACCACGTCCGCCCGCGGCGGCCGCCCCCCGGCCACGGGTGCTGCGGCCCACCCCGGACCGGACCGCGGGCCCGGGCTGCTCCCGGCCTCGCCCGAACCGCCGGTCCGCCTCACCTGGGCCCAGCCCGAGGACCTCGTCGGGCACGAACTGCGCCAGGCCGCGGAGGACGGCCGGGACCCGGCCGCCGCCCTCCGCGCCTGGCTCGCGGCGGGCGGCCACCCCGCCCCCGACCGCGCCGGATCCTCCCCCACCCCGGCCCCACCGGAACTGCGCGAACTGGCCGTCCGCCTCCTGGACGCCCTGGCGCAGCTCCCACCCCGCTCGACAGTCGACGAGCCCGAGTCCTGGCCGGCCATCCGGGCAGCCTGCCGGACCACAGAACGATTCACGCCCCCGGCCCCTGGACCGCCGCAAGGCGACGCCCAGGCGCCACCCCGCGCGGCAGGGGCACCGTCGGCAGGGCAGGACCCCCTTCCGCGGACCGGGCCGGAGGCCGCCCTGCGGACCAGGTTGGAGGCCGCCTGGGTGGGGCGGGCCGTCGGGTGTCTGCTCGGGAAGCCCGTCGAGAAGCTGCCGCTCGCCGGGATCCGCGCCCTCGCCCGCGCCGCGGGCAACTGGCCGCTGGACGACTGGTTCACCGCCCGCGGCGTCCCGCCGGAGGTACTGGCCGCATACCCCTGGAACCGCCGTTCCGCCCCGACCTCCCTCGCCGAGAACATCGACGGCATGCCCGAGGACGACGACCTCAACTACCCCCTCCTCGGGCTGCTCCTGCTCCAGCGGCACGGCAAGGGCTTCACCACCGCCGACGTGGCCCGCCTCTGGCTCGACGAGCTGCCGGCCGGGCGGACCTTCACCGCCGAACGCATCGCCTACCGCAATCTCCTCCTCGGCCTGGAGCCCCCCGCCACCGCCACCCACCACAACCCCTTCCGCGAGTGGATCGGCGCCCTCATCCGCGCCGACGTCCACGGCTGGACCAACCCGGGCGACCCGGCCGCCGCCGCTGCCCAGGCCTACCGGGACGCCGCCCTGACCCACACCGGCAACGGCGTCTACGCCGCGCTGTTCGTCGCGGCCGCCACCGCCACCGCCGCCACCGGCCGCTCCGACGTCCACACCGCGCTCCGGACCGGGCTGGCCTTCGTACCGCCCCGCTCGCGCCTCGCCGAAGCCGTCCGGTTCGGGATCCGGGCAGCCGGCCAGGAGGCGGACTTCGACCTCGTCGTCGACCGGCTGCACGCGCGCTACGGGCACTACCACTGGGTCCACGCCGTCCCCAACACCGCGCTGATCGCCGCCGCCCTCACCCACGCCGACGGGGACTTCACCCGCTCCGTCTGCGGCGCCGTGTCCGGCGGCTGGGACACCGACTCCAACGGGGCCACCGCCGGCGCCCTCGCCGGACTGCTCACCGGCTCCCCGGACGACATCCCGCACCGCTGGACCGCGCCCCTCGAGAACCGCCTCGCCACCACCGTCCCCGGCTTCGACGGCATCGGCTTCGACACCCTCGCCCACCTCACCGCACAGGAGGCAGCACGCTCATGACGGCCATCGCCGTGCTCGGCAGTACGAACATGGACCTCGTCGCCTACGTCCCCAAGGCCCCCCGCCTCGGGGAGACCGTCACCGGCCGGGCCTTCCGCACGGTCCCCGGCGGCAAGGGCGCCAACCAGGCCGTCGCCGCCGCCCGCTGCGGCGGGGAGGTGGTGATGATCGGCGCGGTCGGGGCCGACGAGTTCGGCGTACGGCTGCGCTCCGCGCTCACCGCGGCCCGCGTCGACACGGCGGCCCTGCGCACCGTCGAGGGCGCCAGCGGCACCGCCCACATCACCGTCGACGACGAGGGCGGCAACAGCATCATCGTCATCCCCGGCGCGAACGCCGCCGTCACCGGCCTGGAGGCGGGCGACGAGGCCCGGATCGCCGCCGCCGGTTCCCTCCTCCTGCAGCTCGAACTCCCCCTGAGCGCCGTGCTCGCCGGAGCCCGCGCCGCCCGCGCGCACGGCGTCCGTACGGTGCTCACCCCGGCCCCCGCCCGGCCGCTGCCCGCCGAGCTCCTCGCCGCGACCGACCTCCTCGTCCCCAACGAGCACGAGGCGGCCGCCCTCACCGGGCTCACCGACCCCCTCCAGGCCGCCGAGGCCCTGCTGGCCGAGGTGCCGGAGGTGGTGATCACCCTCGGCGCGGCCGGGGCGCTGTACGCCGCCCGGGGCGCGGAACCGCTGAGCGTGCCCGCGCCCCGGGTGCGGGCCATGGACACCACCGCCGCCGGGGACACCTTCGTCGGCGCCCTCGCGGTGGCCTTGGGCGAGGGCCGGCGGATGCCCGACGCCCTGCGCTGGGCCTCGGCGGCGGCCGCGCTCTCCGTCCAGCGCCCGGGAGCCCAGGACTCCATGCCGACCCGCGCCGAAACCGACGCCTTCGCGGCCGGAGCCATCTCGTGACCCCCGCCGGGCCCCGCCCCGCGACGGACCGGGGTGTTCCACAGGGCAGCGGCGCCAAGGACAGCGGCGCCACCCGGGTGTACTCGACCGGGGCCGGGAGCGTGTCGGGGCGATCCCCGCAGGGCGCCGAACGCACCGCCGCCGCACCTTCCGACCCCGAGCCCCGTTCGGCGCCCGAGGAGACGCCCCGGCGCGCGCCCGGCCCCACCGAAGCAGGCGCCCCCGAAGCCACCGCCCCCGAGGTCGGCGCCCCGACCGAGGCCACCACCCCCGGCACACCCCCCGGCGGGCCACTGCACGGGCTCCGCGTGCTCGACCTCGCCACCCTCTTCGCCGGTCCGCTGACCGCCACCCTCCTCGGCGACTTCGGCGCCGAGGTCGTCAAGGTCGAGCACCCGGGCCGTCCCGACCCCTCCCGCGGCCACGGCCCCGCCAAGGACGGCATCGGCCTGTGGTGGAAGCTCCTCGGCCGGAACAAGCGGACGATGACCCTCGACCTGTCCACCCCGGGCGGCCGGGACACCCTGCTACGCCTCGCCCGCACCGCCGACGTGATCGTCGAGAACTTCCGTCCCGGCACCCTGGAGAAGTGGGGGCTGGGCTGGCCCGAGCTGTCCGCCGCCAACCCGCGCCTGGTCCTGGCCCGCGTCACGGCCTTCGGCCAGCACGGCCCGTACGCCCACCGCCCCGGCTTCGGCACGCTCGCCGAGGCGATGAGCGGCTTCGCCGCGATCACCGGGGAGCCGGAGGGTCCGCCGACCCTGCCGCCCTTCGGGCTCGCCGACTCGATCGCCGCGCTGACCTGCGCGTACGCCGTGATGACCGCCCTCGCCGGGCGGGAGCGCACCGGGCACGGCCAGGTGGTGGACCTGGCGATCGTCGAGCCGATCCTCACCGTGCTCGGCCCGCACCCGCTCTGGTACGACCAGCTCGGCTACGTCCAGCCGCGCACCGGCAACCGTTCCACGAACAACGCCCCCCGCAACACCTACCGCAGTGCCGACGGGCGCTGGCTGGCGGTCTCCGCCTCCGCGCAGTCCATCGCCGAGCGGGTCGTGCGGCTGGTCGGCCGGCCCGAGCTGATCGCCGAGCCGTGGTTCGCCACCGGCGCGGGACGGGCCCGGTACGCCGACGTCCTCGACGAGGCGGTCGGCGGCTGGATCGCCCGCCACAAGGCGGACGAGGTCGTCGACGCCTTCGAAGAGGCCGAGGCGGCCGTCGCACCGGTCTACGACGTCCGGGACGTGATGGCCGACCCGCAGTTCGCGGCCCTCGACACGGTCACCGAGGTCCAGGACCCGGAGCTGGGCCCGCTCCGTATGCAGAACGTCCTCTTCCGGCTCTCCGAGACCCCCGGCGGAATCCGCTGGGCGGGCCGCCCGCACGGCGCGGACACCGATGAGGTCCTGGCCGAGCTCGGGCTGACCGAGGCCGAGATCACCGCACTGCGGACCGAAGGAGCCCTGTGATCCTGACCTGGCTGTACGCGCCCGGAGACCGCCCGGAGGTGGTCGCCAAGGCCCTCGGCTGCGGGGCGGACGCCGTCATCGTCGACCTGGAGGACGCGGTACCGGCCTCGCGGAAGGAGTACGCGCGCGCGGCGACCGCCGAACTGCTCACCGAAGCGCCGGCGCTGCCCGTCCATGTCCGCGTCAACGCCTTGGGTTCCCCCTGGGGCGGCGCCGATCTCACCGCGCTCGGCGGGCTGCACGGCCTCTCGGGGCTGCGGCTGCCCAAGATCAACGCCCCGGGGCAGATCGCGGCCGTGGCCGACCGCACCGGCGGGGTGAGCCTGCACGCCCTGCTCGAATCGGCGGTGGGCGTGGAGCGCGCCTACGAGATCGCCCGCGCGCACCCCGCCCTGCGCGGGCTCTCCCTCGGCGAGGCGGACCTGCGGGCCGATCTGGCCGTCAGCGCGGAGACGGGCCTGGACTGGTGCCGTTCCCGGGTGGTGGTCGCGGCCCGGGCCGCCGGCCTGGCTCCGCCGGCGCAGTCGGTGTTCCCCGACATCCGGGACCTGGAGTCGCTGGCCGTCTCGTGCGCCCGGGGCCGCTCCCTGGGGTTCCTCGGACGGGCGGCGATCCATCCGCGCCAGCTCCCGGTGATCGAGCGGGCCTACCTCCCGGCGCCCGAGGAGGTCGACGCCGCGGTGGAGGTGCTGAGCGCGGCCCGGGCCACCCCGGGCGCACTGGCCCTGCCCGACGGCCGGTTCGTGGATCCGGCGGTCGTGGCGGCGGCGCACCGCACCCTGGCGCTCGCCACGCGCATGGCGTCGCGCTGACCCTGCCGCGCGCGGCCGGCCGCGTCGGGGAACGCGAAGAGGGCGCCGCGGTCTACGCGGCGCCCCCTTCAGGGACCGTACGGTCAGCGCTTGCCGGCCTCCGGGGCCTCGGCCTCGGCCGGAGCTTCCTTCGTGAGGACAGGTGCCCCTGCCTTGGCAGGCTCGGGCTTCTCCGTGTCGGCGGCGCCGTCGGCGGCGGCCGAGGGCTTGGCCTCGGCGTCCTTGGCCGCGTCGTCACCGTCCTTGCCGTCGGAGGCGTCCCGGTCCGGTTCGACGACCGTCTCGCGGCCCGGCCGCAGCTTCGCCGACAGCACCAGGTACACGACGGCCAGGACGAAGACGACGATCGAGGTCCAGACGTTCAGCCGGACGCCCAGGATGTGGTGCGCCTCGTCGACACGCATGTACTCGATCCAGCCGCGGCCCACGCAGTACGCGGCGACGTACAGGGCGAAGGCCCGTCCGTGGCCGAGCTTGAAGCGGCGGTCGGCCCAGATGACCAGCAGCGCGACGCCGACGCACCACAGCGACTCGTACAGGAAGGTCGGGTGGTAGGTCCCGGCGTCCCGGTTCGGGCCCGCGGTGATCTGTACCGCCCACGGCAGGTCGGTGGCCCGGCCGTACAGCTCCTGGTTGAACCAGTTGCCCCAGCGGCCGCAGGCCTGGGCCAGCGCGATGCCGGGGGCCAGGGCGTCCGCCCAGGCCGGCAACGGGATCCCGCGCAGGCGGCAGCCGATCCAGGCACCCACCGCGCCGAGCGCGATGGCGCCCCAGATACCGAGGCCGCCCTCCCAGATCTTGAAGGCGTCGACCCAGTTGCGGCCCTCGCCGAAGTAGAGCTGGTAGTCGGTGATCACGTGGTACAGGCGACCACCGACCAGGCCGAAGGGCACGGCCCACACGGCGATGTCCGCGACCGTGCCCGGCTTTCCGCCGCGCGCGATCCATCGCCTGTTGCCGAGCCATACGGCGACGAAGACGCCGATGATGATGCAGAACGCGTAGCCGCGGAGCGGGATCGGTCCGAGATGGATCACGCCGGTCGACGGACTGGGGATGTAAGCAATGTCCATGGCAGACATGACGCTACCCTGCCGGGCGGTGCGTACGGCAACCCGCCCGGCAGACGAAACCAAATCCAGACATGGAACGGGGCTTCGGTCAGTCCTGCGAGGACCCGCTGGAAGAGGAGGTGGAGGAGCCGGACGAGCCGCCCGAGGCCCCGCCGGTGGACCGGTTCGAGGACCCGCCGGACGATCCGCCCGACCCGGTGCGCGAGGCCGACGGCGAGGCCTTCGCCCCGGCCTTGGTCCCGGATCCGGGGGTGGAGCTCGTCGACGGTGAGGCCTTCCCGCCCTCGGCTCCGGCGTCCGCGCCGCCCGAGCTCTTGGCCGCGGCTTCCACCTGTTCCTTCAGCTTCTGCGGGGTCACCTGGTTCGCCTGGTCGGAGAGGATGTCCTTGCCGTTGAGCAGCACGGTGGGGGTGCCCCGGAACTGTCCGGTGGTGAAGGCGCCGTCCGACTTGGCCACCCAGCTGTTGTGCGTACCGTCCTCGACGCACGAGCGGAACTCGGGGGTGTCCAGCCCGTCGACCTTGCCCGCCAGTTCCAGCAGCTTGGCGTTCTTGCCGAAGGCGTCGTCGATCTCCTGCGGCTGGTTCTGGAAGAGGAGGTCGTGATACGCGGTGAACTTGCCGGCGTCCTGCGCGCAGGCGGCCGCGTTGGCCGCCTTCAGCGAGCCGCTGCCGCCCATCCTCCGGTCGATGAGCGTGACCAGGTGGTAGTCGACCTTGAGCAGCCCCTTGGCCTCCAGGTCGTGGATGACGTCGCGGTAGTTGTCCTCGAAGAACTTGCAGGAGGGGCAGCGGAAGTCCTCCCACACGGTGAGGGTGGACTTCGCCTCGGGCTTGCCGGACTGGATGGCGAGGGCGTCCTTGCCGGTGGCCCCGGAGGGGGCGACCACCGGGCCCGCCTCGGCGGAGCCGCTCTTGCCGGTGTTGGCCGCGATCACGCCCACGACGGTGGCCAGGCCGAGGACACCGACCACCGCCGACGCCACGATCAGGGTCCGCCGGCGCTTGTCCCGGGTCTTCTGCCGCTCGCGCTCCACGAGGAGTCGTTCCCGGGCCGATCGTTTCGTCGCATCGCGGTTCGCACCGTCGTTCTTCTCGCTCACGTTCCGCCAAACGAAGCAGGGAGGCACTCGCGTGCCTCCCTGCCCGCACTTCCACCCGATCGGGCTACAGAACCCGATCAGACATCCGTGCCCGTGCTCGAACGCGCGTCAGTTGCGGCGTACGCCTTCCGCGAGCTCGCCGGCGAGCGCCCGTACGGCGTCCAGTCCGGCGGGCAGGTCCGGTGCGTCCAGGAGCAGCTTCACGAAGGCCGAGCCGACGATGACGCCGTCGGCGAAGCCCGCGACCTCCTTGGCCTGGACGGCGTTGGAGACGCCGAGCCCGACGCAGACCGGCAGGTCGCTGGTGGCGCGGGTGCGGCGCACCAGATCGGCGGCCTGGTTGCCGACGGACTCGCGGGTGCCGGTGACTCCCATGAGGGAGGCGGCGTAGACGAAGCCGGAGCCGGCCGCCGTGATGGTGGCCAGGCGCGCGTCCTTGCTGCTGGGGGCCACGACGAAGACGGTCGCCAGACCGTGCTTCTGCGCGTGCTCACGCCACAGCGCGGACTCCTGCACCGGCAGGTCGGGCAGGATGCAGCCGGCACCGCCGGCCGCCGCCAGCTCGGACGTGAACCGCTCGACGCCGTAGCGGTCGATGGGGTTCCAGTAGGTCATCACCAGGATCGGGGCGCCGGTCGCCTCGTGGGCCTCGCGGACCGTGCGGAGCACGTCGGCGATCTTGACGCCGCCCCGCAGGGCGATGTCGTCGGCGGTCTGGATGACCGGCCCGTCGAGGACCGGGTCGCTGTGGGGCAGGCCGATCTCGACGACGTCCGCGCCTCCGGCGACGACGGCCTTGACCGCCTCGATGCCGCCGTCGACGGTCGGGAAGCCCGCGGGGAGGTAGGCGACGAGGGCCGCGCGGTCCTCGGACTTCGCCTTGGCGAGGGTGGCGCTCAGCAGGTCGATGTTGCCGCGCCCGTGCGTGGAGCTCACTTGTCGTCCCCCTCGGAGAACTCGTCGGCGGCGACTTCGCCGTCGGTGTCGTACAGGCCGAAGTAGCGGGCGGCCGTGTCCATGTCCTTGTCGCCGCGACCGGACAGGTTGACGACGATCAGGCCGTCCTTGCCCAGCTCACGGCCCAGGTCGAGGGCGCCCGCGAGGGCGTGCGCCGACTCGATGGCCGGGATGATCCCCTCGGTGCGCGAGAGCAGGCGCAGGGCCTGCATCGCCGCGTCGTCGGTGACCGCGCGGTACTCGCCGCGGCCGGAGTCCTTGAGGTAGGAGTGCTCCGGTCCGATGCCGGGGTAGTCCAGGCCGGCCGAGATGGAGTACGGCTCGGTGATCTGGCCCTCCTCGTCCTGGAGGACGTAGGAGCGGGAGCCGTGCAGGATCCCGGGCTCGCCGGCGGTCAGCGTGGCCGCGTGCTCGCCGGTCTCGACGCCGTGCCCGGCGGGCTCGAAGCCGACCAGGCGGACGTCGGCGTCCGGGATGAAGGCGTGGAAGAGGCCGATGGCGTTGGAGCCGCCGCCGACGCAGGCCGCGACGGCGTCCGGCAGCCGGCCCGCGCGCTCCAGGATCTGCCGGCGGGCCTCGACGCCGATGACCCGGTGGAAGTCACGGACCATGGCCGGGAAGGGGTGCGGGCCGGCGACCGTACCGAAGAGGTAGTGGGTGCGGTCCACGTTGGCGACCCAGTCGCGGAACGCCTCGTTGATGGCGTCCTTGAGCGTCCGGGAGCCGGACTTCACGGCGATGACCTCGGCGCCCAGCATGCGCATGCGGGCCACGTTGAGGGCCTGGCGCTGGGTGTCGATCTCGCCCATGTAGATGGTGCATTCGAGGCCGAAGAGCGCGCAGGCGGTGGCGGTGGCCACGCCGTGCTGGCCGGCGCCGGTCTCGGCGATGACGCGGGTCTTGCCCATGCGCTTGGTGAGCAGCGCCTGACCCAGCACGTTGTTGATCTTGTGCGAGCCGGTGTGGTTCAGGTCCTCGCGCTTGAGGAAGATCCGGGCGCCGCCCGCGTGCTCCGCGAAGCGGGGCACCTCGGTGAGGGAGCTCGGGCGGCCGGTGTAGTTGACCATGAGGTCGTTCAGCTCGGCCGCGAAGGCCGGGTCGCCCTTGGCCTTCTCGTACTCGACGGCGACCTCGTCCACGGCGGCGACGAGCGCCTCCGGGATGAACTTGCCGCCGAAGTCGCCGAAGTAGCCCTCGGCGTTGGGGACGTGACCCTCCGGGTCCGGAATGAAGAACTCGCTGGACATGTCCAGTGCTCCTACGGGTGCGAGATGCGGCGGGGTGGATTCACCGTATTGCGCCGCCCGCCCGTGCCGCGCACACCCCGCTGGGGGATGTCGTGGGTACGGAGCGGAGCGGCCCGCGTCCGGAGCCGGCGGCTCGGGACGTCAGGCCGTACGAGAGCCGCGCACGGCACGGTACGTCGTGCGTACCGGGCCGTGGCGATCCTCGTTACAGCGCGCCTCCGCGGCGCCATCGCATGCCGTTGACCTGACCGGGCTCGGAGCCGATCACGTACCGGACCCGCCGCCCGTGCACGCGCCGGGCCGGGGCGCGACAGCCGCGGGGGCGGCAGCCGCGCGCCAGGGGCGCGTGCGCGGTCTGCACGCCGACCGGGCGGGAGCCCGGGCGGGTGCGGACGCAGGAGCGGTCGTGGGTCATGGGTACCGGTCAGCTCCGCCCGTGGCGCAGGGCGGGGTGGGCGCCGGCGGCGACGAGGTCGGCCACGGCCGCCTTCGGGTCGCGTCCGGTCACCAGGGACTCCCCGACGAGGACGGCGTCGGCGCCCTCGTTGGCGTAGGCGATCAGGTCGTGCGGGCCACGGATGCCGGACTCGGCGATCTTGACGATGTGGTCCGGGATCTCGCCGACGACGCGCTCGAAGGTGGAGCGGTCGACCTTGAGGTCCTTGAGGTTGCGGGCGTTGACACCGATGATCTTGGCGCCGGCGGCGACCGCGCGCTCCACCTCCTCCTCGTCGTGGACCTCGACGAGCGGGGTGAGACCGATGGACTCGGCCCGCTCGATGAGGGAGACGAGGGCCTCCTGCTCCAGGGCCGCGACGATCAGCAGGGCGAGGTCGGCGCCGTAGGCGCGGGCCTCCCAGAGCTGGTACGCCGTGACGATGAAGTCCTTGCGCAGGATCGGGATGTCCACGCGGGCGCGGACGGCCTCCAGGTCGGCCAGCGAGCCGCCGAATCGACGCTGCTCGGTGAGGACGGAGATGACCGCCGCCCCGCCGGCCTCGTAATCAGCGGCGAGCCCGGCCGGATCGGCGATGGCGGCCAGCGCACCCTTGGAGGGGCTGGAACGCTTGACCTCGCAGATCACCTTGACGCTGTCGCCGCGCAGGGCAGCGACGCCGTCCTTGGCCTGGGGCGCCTTGGCGGCACGCTCCTTGAGCTCGTCGAGGCTCACGCGGGCCTGCCGTTCGGCAAGGTCTTCGCGGACCCCTTCGATGATCTCGTCGAGCACACTCACGCGAGCGGCCCCCTTCCGGGTCGATGACGGTCGGCCGCCTTGCAGACACGTACAACAGCAAGGTCGACATTCAAATGGTATCCGCAGGAGGCGTTGCCCTCCGCACGCGGTTGACGACGTCCCAGTAACTGGACATTCGGAATCCGTGCTTCATAGGGCCTGCCCAGGGGGCTCAGGGTGCCAGTGCGGAGCCGAAAGAGAGATTTCGGACAATGACGAAAACCAGTGCCAGGGCGCCGATCGCCCACCAGGACCTGGGACGCAGGACGATCCTCGGGGTCGGCCCGCCGCGGAAGGCGCGGACCAGCCACAGGGCCATGAACCCCGCGAAGACGAAGTAGCCCACGACCGCGAACGCGTTCGCCCCGAGCGCGGCGACCAGATCACCGTGCGCGAACGCGTGCGCGCTGCGCAGACCGCCGCAGCCCGGGCACAGGAGGCCCGTCAGGCGGAACAGCGGGCACACCGGGTAGTGGCCGGGCTCGTTGGGATCCACGGCCCCCACGTACGCGAAGGCGGCGGTGACCCCGGCCAGGTAGAGCGCCGGGACGGCGAGCCGCCGGGCCCGGGACGGCCGCTCGGCGGACCGCCCCGGCTCCGCGGGTACGGGCGCCGGCGACGGCGGGGCATCGGGGGTACGAGAGGCGTCCACCTGCTGATTCTCTCCGCTCATGACAAAAGGCGCAGCCCGGCGGGGCCGCGCCTTTTCGGCCGCGTCGCGACGAACCGCGTCGCTTCGAACCGCGTCGCTCGCGCGCTCAGACCTTGGCGGGAACCTTGGCCGCGGCGATGACCTCGGCGAGGTCCTTGTGAGCGGCCTTCGGCGCGCCCATGCCCGCGGCCTTCATCCCCAGGCCGACGACGCCGCCGAGCGCGACCACGACGAGTCCGGCCCAGAAGCCGAGCGGGTTCGCGAGCACCATGAAGGCGCCGGAGATGCAGAAACCGATGAAGGCGATGATGACACCGGTCCAGGCGGCCGGGGTGTGTCCGTGGCTAGTGCCCGCCATGAGTTGCTCCTCGTTGCTCTGTCGCGCTGCTGTGTCGAACGTACGGTCCGTGTCGGACGCTCGGCGACCATTGTCCCGTACCGGGCGGCTTCGCCGTCCAGGGGGGTCGGGTCAGTGGCCCCGGTCGGCGCCCGGGTCGCCGGTCGGGTCCTCGCCGCGGTCCAGAGCCTTCCACAGATCTTCCGGCCGGTCCGGATCAACCGCCGCGACAGTCCGGGCACGCGGGCTGCCGTCACGCTCGTAGCGGCCCCCCATCGAGGGCCAGCTCCGGCCGAAACGCAGCGCCAGCAGCCCGGCGACCAGGATCAGGGCCGCGCCGGCGGCCGTGACGTAGGGCCAGGACGTCTGGGTCAGGCCCGCCACGTGCGCGGCGCTGTCGGCGGTCGTCCGGGCGGCCTGCGCGTCCAGGACCCGGCGGCCGTCGGAGCCGAGGACGGCGGACAGCCCCGCCCCCAGACCGCTGAGCGCGAGCAGCCCCGACACCAGCAGCCGTCCCTTGCCGCGTACGGCGAAGACGGCGACCAGCGCGGCGAGGCCCACGATGGCCAGCGCGGCGGGCAGGCCGGTGACGGCCCGCCCGTCGGCGGCCAGCTGGAGCGAGTCGCTGCCGATGGCGGCGGTGCCCCGGGCCCAGGTCCGGCCGGAGGCGAGCAGGACGACGGTGGCGCCGAGTGCGCCGAGCAGCAGGGCGACGGCCACGCTGCGGCGGCCGCCTCGACTCTCGGTCGCCTCGGGCTCGGCGTCGGCTTCGGTTCGGGGTGGGGGTACGGCACTCACGTACCCCACTATCCCCTACGCCCTCAGGAGCTGTGGAGGCGGTTCGCCGCTCCGACCGCGCGCAGCACGGCGGCGGCCTTGTTGCGGCACTCGTTGTCCTCCAGCTCGGGCACCGAGTCCGCGACGACACCGGCCCCGGCCTGCACGTACGCCGTGCCGTCGCGCAGCAGCGCGGTCCGGATGGCGATGGCGGTGTCGGAGTCCCCGGCGAAGTCCAGATAGCCGACGCAGCCGCCGTACAGGCCGCGGCGGGAGGGCTCCAGCTCCTCGATGATCTGCATGGCGCGCGGCTTGGGCGCGCCGGAGAGGGTGCCGGCCGGGAAGCAGGCGGTGAGCACGTCGAAGGCGGTCTTCCCCTCGGCGACGCGCCCCGTCACGGTCGAGACGATGTGCATCACGTGGGAGTAGCGCTCGATCGACATGAAGTCGACGACCTCCACCGAGCCCGGCTCGCACACCCGACCGAGGTCGTTGCGGCCCAGGTCGACGAGCATGAGGTGCTCGGCGCGCTCCTTGGGGTCGGCCATCAGCTCGTCGGCGAGGTCGTTGTCCTCCTGCGGGGTCGCGCCGCGGTGGCGGGTGCCGGCGATGGGGTGGACCATGGCCCGCCCGTCCTCGACCTTGACCAGCGCCTCGGGGCTGGAGCCGACCACGTCGAAGCCGTTCTCGAAGCGGAAGAGGTACATGTACGGGGACGGGTTCGTGGCCCGCAGCACCCGGTAGACGTCCAGCGCGGAAGCCTGGCAGGGGGTCTCGAACCGCTGCGAGGGCACCACCTGGAAGGCCTCGCCGGCCCGGATGCGCTCCTTGATGTCCTCGACGGCGTCCTGGTACTTCTCGCCGCCCCACAGCGCCGAGAACTCGGGCAGCTCGGAGGCGGGCAGCGGCGTGGGGGTGTACGGGGCGGGGCGCGCGAGGTCGGCCTCCATCGCGTCGAGCCGGGCCACCGCGTCCGCGTACGCCTCGTCCACGCCCGTGTCGAGGTCGTTGTGGTTGATGGCGTTGGCGATGAGCTGGACGGTGCCGTCCCAGTGGTCCATGACCGCCAGGTCGGAGGTGAGCAGCATGGTCAGCTCGGGCAGCTCCAGGTCGTCGGCGGTGTGCTCGCCGATGCGCTCCAGGCGGCGCACGATGTCGTAGCCGAGGTAGCCGACCATGCCGCCGGTGAAGGGCGGCATCCCGGCGGCGAGGTCGCGGGGGGTGTGCAGGGCCTCGACGGTGGCACGCAGCGCGTCGAGGGGGTCGCCGTCGGTGGGTACGCCGACGGGCGGGGTGCCGATCCAGTGCGCGCGGCCGTCCCGCGCGGTCAGGGTGGCGTCGCTGCGGACCCCGATGAAGGAGTACCGGGACCAGGAGCGGCCGTTCTCGGCGGACTCCAGGAGGAAGGTGCCGGGGCGTTCGGCGGCGAGCTTGCGGTAGAGCCCGACGGGGGTGTCCCCGTCGGCCAGCAGCTTGCGGCTCACGGGGATGACGCGGCGGTCGGCCGCGAGCTTGCGGAACGTCTCAAGATCCATTTCGGGGACCCTACCTAGTCGGCTGCGCGGAGGAGGACATCTTCGTCGAAACAGGTGCGTGCCCCGGTGTGGCAGGCCGCTCCGACCTGGTCGACCCGGACGAGCACGGTGTCGGCGTCGCAGTCGAGCGCGACGGATTTCACGTGCTGGAAGTGGCCCGAGGTGTCCCCCTTCACCCAGTACTCCTGGCGGCTGCGGGACCAGTAGGTGCAGCGGCCGGTGGTCAGGGTGCGGTGCAGGGCCTCGTCGTCCATCCAGCCGAGCATGAGCACCTCACCGGTGTCGTACTGCTGGGCGATGGCCGGGATCAGCCCGTCCGCGGAACGCTTGAGGCGCTCGGCGATGGCGGGGTCGAGATTGCCGGGGCGGGGGGACGTACTCATGTGGCCATTGTGCCGGGCCGGGGCGGGGGTGATGATCCCCGTCCGCCTGATGAGCGGGTGTTCGGCGGGTTCCCGCCGTAGGCTGGCCCGCATGTCTACCCATGCGAAGCGTGAACGCCTGCTCCTGGCGGACCTGTTGGAGGCGGCCGGTCCGGAGGCCCCCACGCTGTGCGCCGGCTGGACCTGCCGCGACCTGGCCGCGCACGTGGTGGTGCGCGAACGGCGGCCCGACGCGGCGGGCGGCCTGCTGCTGAACGTGCTGAAGGCCCGCCTGGACAAGGCGATGGAGGAGTACACGGCCAAGCCGTACGAGGAACTGATCCAGTTGATCAGGACCGGCCCGCCGAGGATGTCGCTGTACGCGCTGAAGCAGATCGACGAGGCGGCGAACGCGGTGGAGTTCTACGTCCACGCGGAGGACGTCCGCCGGGCGCAGCCGGACTGGTCACCGCGGGAACTGGACCCGGTCTTCTCCGACTCGCTGTGGTCCCGGCTGGAGAAGCTGGCCCGGCTGACGGGTCGGCGCTCGCCGGTGGGCCTGGTGCTGAGGCGTCCCGACGGGCGGACGGTGGTGGCTCACAAGGGCGCGCCGGTGGTCACCGTGACGGGCGAGCCGGGTGAACTGACGCTGTTCTGCTTCGGCCGGCAGGCGTCGGCGTCGGTCTCGCTCGACGGCGACAGCACGGCGGTGGCGAAGCTGACGGTGGCGGAACTCGGCCTCTGACCTGGCCGGTCGGTGCCGTTGCCCTGGCCGGGCGGTGCCGTGGCCCTGGCCGGGCGGTGCGGGTTCGTTGTCCGGGTGCGGCCCGGTGGCCGCGCCTCAAACGCCGGCGGGGCTGGGTTTGGCCGCGGCCTCGGCGGGTGCGCCTCAATCGGCGGCGGGGCTGGGTTCGGCTGCCGGCGGGGCTTGGGTTGGGCTTCGGGTGGGGCGGGGCCCCTCCGGGGGCTCTCCTCGGCTCGCGCGGCGCGGCGATGGTTGTGTTGTGCGGCCCAGGTTGCGCGCTCGTCCTGCGGGGAGCCCCCGGAGTGTCCCCGCCCCACGGCCGCGGGTAGGCAGGTGGGGGTGTGGGGACGGTGGGGGGTGTCCCCGCAGGACGAGCGCGCACCGCCGGGTACAGCCGAGACCCGGGGTACCGCGCGAGCCGAGGAGACACCCCCCGGCGGCCCCGCACCCCCACCCCACCGGCCCGGCGGCCCAACCCAAGCCCCGCCGGCGCTTGAGGCGCACCCACCGGGCCGCAGCCGAACCCAGCCCGGCCAGGGCAAGGGCGCACCCACCGGGCCGCACCCGGGACCGCACCCGCCCCCCGGGACGGGGTCAGCGGATCGGGTGGCCCGCTTCGCGGAGGGCGGACTTCACTTCGGCGATGCGGAGGTCGCCGAAGTGGAAGACCGAGGCCGCCAGCACCGCATCCGCGCCCGCGTCGATCGCCGGGGCGAAGTCGGCCAGGCGGCCCGCGCCGCCCGAGGCGATCACCGGGACGGTGACGTGCTTGCGCACCGCCGCGATCATCTCGACGTCGTAGCCGTCCTTCGTACCGTCCGCGTCCATCGAGTTGAGCAGGATCTCGCCCGCGCCCAGCTCCGCCGCCCGGTGCGCCCATTCGACCGCGTCGATGCCGGTGCCCTGTCGGCCGCCGTGCGTGGTGACCTCGAAGGTGCCGGCCGCGGTGCGGCGGGCGTCGACCGAGAGGACGAGGACCTGCCGGCCGAAGCGCTCCGCGATCTCCTGGATCAGCTCGGGGCGGACGATGGCGGCCGTGTTGACGCCGACCTTGTCCGCTCCCGCGCGCAGCAGCTTGTCGACGTCGTCGGCCGTCCGGACGCCGCCGCCCACGGTGAGCGGGATGAAGACCTGCTCGGCGGTGCGGCGCACCACGTCGTACGTGGTCTCGCGGTTCCCGGAGGACGCGGTGATGTCGAGGAAGGTCAGCTCGTCGGCGCCCTCGGCGTCGTACAGCTTGGCCATCTCCACCGGGTCGCCCGCGTCGCGCAGGTTCTGGAAGTTGACGCCCTTGACGACCCGGCCGTTGTCCACGTCCAGGCAGGGGATGACGCGTACGGCGAGGGTCATTCCGCCACCGCCTTGAACGCCTCTACCTCCACCTCGACGACCATGCCGGGGTCGACGAAGCCGGAGACGATGAGCATGGTCGCGGCGGGCCGGACCGCGTCGAAGAGCTGCTTGTGGGCACGGCCCACCTCGTCGACGTCCCGGGCGTGCGTGAGGTACATCCGGGTGCGGACCACGTCCTCGGGTCCCATGCCGGCCTCGGCGAGTGCCTTGAAGGCGACCTCGAAGGCCTTGACCGTCTGGTCGTAGGGGCCGCCCGCGTCGGCCGCGGTGCAGCCGGAGACCAGGACCAGGCCGTTGGAGAGGGCCACGGCGCGGGAGTAGGCGATGACGTCCTCGTAGGGGCCGCCGGAGGAGATGCGGCGTACGGCGTCGGAACTCATGCGGAGACCACCTTCAGGGCTTCTTCCAGGGTGAAGGCCTTGGCGTACAGGGCCTTGCCGACGATCGCGCCCTCGACGCCTTGCGGGACCAGGGCGGACAGCGCCCGCAGGTCCTCCAGCGAGGAGATGCCGCCGGAGGCGACGACGGGCCGGTCGGTGGCGGCGCAGACGTTCTGCAGCAGCTCCAGGTTGGGGCCGGTCAGGGTGCCGTCCTTGCCGATGTCGGTGACGACGTACCGGGCGCAGCCCTCGGAGTCCAGGCGGGCGAGGGTCTCGTAGAGGTCGCCGCCTTCGCTGGTCCAGCCGCGGCCCTTGAGGGTGGTGCCGCGGACGTCGAGGCCGATCGCGATCCGGTCGCCGTGCTCGGCGATGGCCTTGGCGGCCCACTCGGGGGTCTCCAGGGCGGCGGTGCCCAGGTTGACGCGGGTGCAGCCGGTGGCGAGGGCCGCGGCGAGCGAGGCGTCGTCGCGGATGCCGCCGGACAGCTCGACCTTGATGTCCATGGCGCGGGTGATGTCGGCGACCAGGGCGCGGTTGTCACCGGTGCCGAAGGCGGCGTCCAGGTCGACCAGGTGCAGCCATCCGGCGCCGGAGCGCTGCCAGGCGAGGGCCGCTTCCAGCGGGGAGCCGTAGGAGGTCTCACTGCCGGACACCCCGTGCACGAGGCGGACGGCCTGGCCGTCGCGGACGTCGACCGCGGGCAGGAGTTCGAGCGTGGGTGCGGTCATCACAGGGTCTCGATCCAGTTGGTGAGGAGCTGGGCGCCGGCGTCGCCGGACTTCTCGGGGTGGAACTGCGTGGCCCACAGGGCCCTGTTCTCCACCGCCGCCACGAAGCGCTCGCCGTGGGTGGCCCAGGTGACCCTGGGGGCGCGGATCGCCGGGTTGGTGACTTCGAGGCTCCAGTCGCGCGCCGCGTAGGAGTGCACGAAGTAGAACCGGGCGTCGGCGTCCAGGCCCTTGAAGGCCTGGCTGTCGGCCGGGGCCTCGACGGTGTTCCAGCCCATGTGGGGGACGATCGGGGCCTTGAGGGGGCCGACCGTGCCGGGCCACTCGTCCAGGCCCTCGGTCTCGACGCCGTGCTCGATGCCGCGCTCGAAGAGGATCTGCATGCCGACGCAGATGCCCATGACCGGGCGGCCGCCGGAGAGCCGGCGGCCGATGATCCAGTCGCCGCGGGCGTCCTTGAGGCCCTGCATGCAGGCGGAGAAGGCGCCGACGCCGGGGACGAGGAGTCCGTCTGCGTCCATGGCCTTGTCGTAGTCGCGGGTGATCTCGACGTTCGCGCCGACGCGGGCGAGGGCCCGCTCGGCGGAGCGGACGTTTCCGAAGCCGTAGTCGAAGACGACGACGTTCTTGGTGGGGCGGACTGCGCTCATTCCCAAATTCCCTGGATTCGCAGGACTCCGGCGGCGAGGCACATCGCGGAGGCGAGGGCCAGCAGGATGATGACCGACTTGGGCATCTTCTGCTTCTGGAAGGAGTAGACGCCCCCGGCCAGGAACAGGCCGAGGACGATCAGGATGGTGTTCAGGCCGTTCACGGCTAGAGGGCGCCCTTCGTGGAGGGCAGGATGCCGGCCGCGCGCGGGTCGAACTCGGCGGCGTAGCGCAGGGCCCGGGCGAGGGCCTTGAACTGGCACTCCACGATGTGGTGGGCGTTGCGGCCGTACGGGACGTGGATGTGCAGGGCGATCTGGGCCTGCGCGACGAAGGACTCGAAGATGTGCCGGGTCATCGTCGTGTCGTAGGTGCCGATCATCGGCGCCATGTTCTCGGGCTCGGTGTGCACGAGGTAGGGGCGGCCGGACAGGTCGACGGTCACCTGGGCGAGGGACTCGTCGAGCGGCACGGTGCAGTTGCCGAAGCGGTAGATGCCGACCTTGTCGCCGAGGGCCTGCTTGAAGGCGGCGCCGAGCGCCAGCGCGCTGTCCTCGATGGTGTGGTGGCTGTCGATGTGCAGGTCGCCCTCGGTCTTGACGGTGAGGTCGAAGAGGCCGTGGCGGCCGAGCTGGTCGAGCATGTGGTCGTAGAAGCCCACGCCCGTCGAGACGTCGACCTGGCCGGTGCCGTCGAGGTTTATCTCGACGACGACCGAGGTCTCCTTGGTGGTCCGTTCGACCCGTCCGATGCGGCTCATGCGTGCTGCTCCTTCTTCAGTGCGCGAACCGCTTCCAGGAACGCGTCGTTCTCCGTCGGGGTGCCGGCGGTGACCCGCAGCCATCCCGGTACGCCGTTGTCCCGGACCAGGACGCCCTGGTCGAGGATCTTCTGCCAGGCGGTGTGCGAGTCCTCGAACTTCCCGAACTGGATGAAGTTCGCGTCGGAATCGGTGACCTCGAAGCCGATGGCCCGCAGTTCCACGACCAGGCGGTCACGCTCGGCCTTGAGCTGCTCGACGTAGCCGAGCAGGGTGTCGGTGTGTTCCAGGGCGGCCAGTGCGGTGGCCTGGGTGACGGCCGACAGGTGGTACGGCAGGCGCACCAGCTGGACGGCGTCGACGACGGCGGGGTGCGCCGCCAGGTAGCCCAGGCGCAGACCGGCCGCGCCGAAGGCCTTGGACATGGTCCGGGAGACCACCATGTTGGGGCGGCCCTCGATGAGGGGCAGCAGCGAGTCCCGGTGGCTGAACTCCACGTACGCCTCGTCCACGATCACCAGGGACGGCTTGGTCGCCTGCGCGGCCTCGTAGAGGGCGAGGACCGTCTCGGCCTCGACCGCGGTGCCCGTGGGGTTGTTGGGCGAGGTGATGAAGACGACGTCGGGGGCGTGCTTGGTGATCGCCCGCTCCGCCGCCTCCACGTCGATCGTGAAGTCCTCGCGGCGCGGGCCGGAGATCCATCCGGTGCCGGTGCCGCGGGAGATCAGCGCGTGCATCGAGTAGGAGGGCTCGAAACCGAGGGCGGTGCGGCCGGGTCCGCCGAAGGTCTGCAGCAGCTGCTGGATGACCTCGTTGGAGCCGTTGGCGGCCCAGACGTTCTCCCGTGCGACCGGGTGCTTGGCCGTACGGGTGAGGTAGGCGGCCAGCTGGGTGCGCAGCTCGACCGCGTCCCGGTCGGGGTAGCGGTTGAGGGTGCGGGCCGCCTCGGCGACGCGCTCGGCGATGCGCGCGACGAGTTCGGCGGGCAGCTCGTACGGGTTCTCGTTGGTGTTCAGCTGGACGGGCACGTCGAGCTGCGGGGCGCCGTAGGGGCTCTTTCCGCGCAGCTCGTCCCGGATGGGCAGGTCGTCGATGCCGAAGCTCACTGGGTGGGCACCTTCCATCCGAAGCGCGCCTTCAGGGCGGCGCCGTGCGCGGGCAGGTCCTCGGCCTCGGCGAGCGTCACCACGTGGTGGGTGACCTCGGCGAGGGCGTCGCGCGTGTAGTCGACGATGTGGATGCCGCGCAGGAAGGACTGCACGGACAGGCCGGAGGAGTGGCAGGCGCAGCCGCCGGTGGGCAGGACGTGGTTCGAGCCGGCGCAGTAGTCGCCGAGCGAGACCGGGGCCCACGGGCCGACGAAGATCGCGCCGGCGTTGCGTACGCGGGCGGCCCAGGCGGCGGCGTCGGCGGTCTGGATCTCCAGGTGCTCGGCGCCGTACGCGTCGACGACCTTGAGGCCGTCCTCCAGGCTGTCGACCAGCACGATCGCGGACTGCTTGCCGGCGAGCGCGGGCTTGATCCGGTCCTCGACGTGCTTGGTCGCGGCGACCTGCGGCTCTAGCTCCTTCTCGACGGCGTCCGCGAGCTCCGCGGAGTCCGTGACGAGGACGGCGGCGGCCAGCGGGTCGTGCTCGGCCTGGCTGATCAGGTCGGCGGCGACGTGCACCGGGTCGGCCGTGGAGTCGGCGAGGACGGCGATCTCGGTCGGGCCGGCCTCGGTGTCGATGCCGATCTTCCCGGTGAAGTAGCGCTTGGCGGCGGCGACCCAGATGTTGCCGGGGCCGGTCACCATGTTGGCGGGCGGGCAGTCCTCGGTCCCGTACGCGAACATCGCCACGGCCTGCGCACCGCCGGCCGCGTACACCTCGTCCACGCCGAGGAGCGCGCACGCGGCGAGGATGGTGGGGTGCGGGAGTCCGTCGAACTCCTTCTGCGGCGGGGACGCCAGCGCGATCGACTCGACGCCCGCCTCCTGGGCCGGTACGACGTTCATGACGACGGAGGAGGGGTACACCGAGCGGCCGCCCGGGGCGTACAGCCCCACGCGCTCCACCGGAACCCACTTCTCGGTCACGGTGCCGCCGGGGACCACCTGGGTGGTGTGCTCGGTGCGGCGCTGATTGCGGTGCACGATCCGGGCGCGCCGGATCGACTCCTCCAGGGCGGCGCGGACGGCCGGGTCCAGCTGCTCCAGGGCGGCCTTGAGGGCCTGCGCGGGCACTCGGACCTGCGAGAGCTCGACACCGTCGAACTTCCGCGCGTACTCGATCAGCGCCGCCGTGCCACGATGATGGACGTCCTCGCAGATGGGCCGCACCTTCTCCAGGGCAGCTTCTACGTCGAACTCGGCACGGGGCAGCAGATCGCGCAGGGCGCCACCCTCGGGGAGGGCGTCACCGCGCAGGTCGATACGAGAGATCACCTCACAATTCTCTCAGACCGCTTCACGCCACCGTCCGCCCGTATCACTGGCTGATACAGGCCCCGGATGTCACAGGGGCCCGATAGCGTTCCCCTACACGTAGATGACAGCGGAGGGGGGCCGCCGTGACCGAGGCGCGCACCGACGAGGAACCGGCGGATCTCACCTCTGCCGAACGCCGTATGTGGGACGCGTACCGCACGGGCAGCATCTGCGATCTCAGCGCCCGCGCCGCCGACCGGGACGATCCGCACGCCGAGCACGTCTGGGGCCCCGAGCGCAGCGTCCGCGCCCGGGTGGTCGCCCGGCTGCTGCTGCACGGACCGCCGCCGGTGCCGGGCCGGGTGGCCTCGCTCAAGCTGCGCGGGGTGCGGATCAGCGGGCGGCTGGAGCTGTCCGGGGGCACGGTGGCCCCGTACGTGGAGCTCCAGTCCTGCCGCTTCGACAGCGAGATCCAGTTGTCCGAGGCCCGTTTCGGCACGCTGCGGCTGGTGAACTGCGCGATACCGCGGCTGGAGGCCGCCCGGCTGCACACCGAGGGCGATCTGCACCTGCCGCGCTGCCGGGTGGCGCGCGGGATCCGGCTGACCGACGCGCAGATCGGCACCGACCTGCTGGTCAGCCAGGCCGTGGTGCAGCGGGACAACAAGGGGCGGGCGATCGCCGCCGACGGGCTGTCCGTCGCGCAGGACTTACAGGGCGAGCTGCTGGAGACGCACGGGGAGATGAGCCTGCGCGGAGCCAAGGTCGGCGTGTCGATGAACCTGCGCGGGGCCCACCTGCGCAATCCGTCCGGGCGGTTCGCGCTGAACGCCCCGCAGCTGACGGTCGAGCGGACCCTGTACCTGACCTCCATCGCGCTGGACTACGCGGCGTACGGGGGCACCTCCACTCCCCCGTACGGGCTGGGACCGACGCCGGTACGGGGCCGGCGGGCCCGGTACTTCGAGTGCGTGGGCGGGCTGCGGCTGGACGACGGCCGGTTCGGGGACGCCATCGACTTCTACGGCGCCCGGTTCACGCTCACCGACGAGCAGGAGATATCCCTGCGCCGGATCCAGACCCCCGAGTTCCGTTTCGTCGGCGAGCGGCCGGAGTACGGGCGGGTGGTGGTGTCCGGGGCCAAGGTGGTCAAGCTCGTCGACACCTCCACGAGCTGGCCGGGCCCGGGCGGGTTGTCCATCGAGGGGTTCGTCTACGAGAACCTCGCGCCCCGGGGTCACTTCCCGCTCTCGCGCCGCCTGGAGTGGGTGGCGGCGGCCACTCCCGAGTACTCGCCGGAGCCGTACGAGCGACTCGCCGCGGTCCTGCGGGCCAGCGGCGAGGACCAGGACGCCCGTGAGGTGCTGCTGGCCAAGCAGCGGCGGCGCCGGGCCACGCTGCCGGCGGCCCCGAAGGCGTGGGGGTACCTCCAGGACTGGACGGTGGTCTACGGCTACCGGCCGGGCCGGGCCGCGCTGTGGATGGCGGTGTTGTGGGCGGCGGGGGCGCTGATGTTCTCCCAGCTGGACCCGCCCGCGATCAAGGCGGACGAGCACCCGCAGTGGAGCGCCGCCCTGTACGCGCTGGACCTGCTGCTTCCGGTGATAGACCTCGGTCAGCAGGGACAGTGGAAGCTGGAGGGGGGCTGGCAGTGGGGCGCGGCGGGCCTGGTCGTCATGGGCTGGATCCTGGCCACGACGGTGGCCGCGGGGGCCTCGCGGCTGCTGCGGCGGGGATGACGCGCGGATGGCGGGAGGATGACGGCCGGGACGACGACGGCGGGGGTCGTCCGGTGGTTCACGCACGTGCCGCTGTCCGCCCCTCAAACGCCGGACACCCTAAGGGTCCCGGGCGATTACCCTGTGGCAGGTGACCACCGTTCGCCTGCCCCTCTTCCCGCTGAACTCGGTGCTGTTCCCGGGACTCGTCCTCCCGCTGAACATCTTCGAGGCGCGTTATCGCGCCATGATGCGCGAGCTGCTGAAGACGGGCGAGGACGAGCCGCGCCGTTTCGCGGTCGTCGCGATCCGCGACGGCCGGGAGGTCGCGCCGACCGCGCCCGGCCTGCCGGACCAGACGGCCCTGCCCGAGCGGGGCCCGGCCGCGGGCTTCGGCTCCGACCCGATCCAGGCCTTCCACCGGGTGGGCTGCATCGCCGACGCGGCGACGATCCGGGAACGGGAGGACGGCAGCTTCGAGGTCCTGGCGACCGGTACGACGCGGGTCCGCCTGCTCTCGGTCGACGCCTCGGGCCCGTTCCTGACCGCGGAGCTGGAAGAGCTCCCGGAGGACGCGGGCGACGGCGCGGGCGTGCTGGCGGAGGGGGTGCTGCGGGCGTTCCGCAACTACCAGAAGCGGCTGGCCGGGGCCCGGGAACGGTCCCTGACGGGCGCGGAGCTCCCCGACGAGCCCTCGGTGGTCTCCTACCTGGTGGCAGCGGCGGCCGTGCTGGACATCCCGGCGAAGCAGCGCCTGCTCCAGGCCCCGGACACCGCGACGCGGCTGGCGGAGGAGCTGAAGCTGCTGCGCACGGAGACCGCGGTGATCCGTCATCTCCCGTCCTTGCCGGCGGTGGAGCTGACCCGTGCCCCGACGAGCCCGAACTGAGCGCATACCGATGGCGAAGAAGTCCAAGCAGGCGGCAGGTACCCCGGCGATCGTCGCCCTGACGGCGGCGGGCGTCGCGTTCACCACGCACGCGTACGAGCACGACCCGGCCCATCCCTCGTACGGGGAGGAGGCGGCGCAGGCGCTCGGCGTCTCGCCCGCCCAGGTGTTCAAGACACTGGTCGCGGACGTGGACGGGGTGCTGACGGTGGCGGTGGTCCCGGTCTCGGGGTCGCTGGACCTCAAGGCCTTGGCGACGGCGGTCGGCGGCAAGCGGGCGGCGATGGCCGACCCGGCCCTGGCGGAGCGCACCACGGGCTACGTCCGCGGCGGCATCTCCCCGCTCGGTCAGCGCAAGCGCCTCCGTACGGTGATCGACACCTCGGCGGCGGCGCACCCCACGATCTGCTGCTCGGCGGGCCGCCGCGGCCTGGAGATCGAACTCTCCCCGTCGGACCTGACCACCCTCACGGCAGCCACCCTGGCCCCGATCGCCCGCGCCTAGCCGTATCCGGCCCGAGCGCTGCAGATCCAGCCCCGCCGGGCGTTCGAGGCGCGGGGGCGGGGCGGAGCCCCGGGGAACCCGGCTGTGCCGGGCAGCGCCCCGCGCGGTCAGGCTCGGGGAGGTTCCGGGGTCGCGGGGGCCGCGTCGGCGGACGGCGGCGCCTGGTAGTAGCCCGACCAGCCGGCCACCGGCACGGGATCCGGATCCCGCGGTGTCCACAGCGCGGTCATCCCCAGGTGCACCAGCACGGCGGTCATCGGCCACGCCAGCAGCGCCCCGTGCGCGAGCAGCTCCAGCGGCGCGTCGAAGGAAACCCCCTCGCCCGCCTTCTTCGCGGCGGCGACCAGGTCCGACGACGGCCCCAGCCACAGCCCGAACCGCCACCCCACCAGCGCCCCGAAGACGGACCCGACCGCGAGCCCGATCACCAGCGGCACGCCGCCGGCCCGCCGCCACAGGAAGGTGGCGACGGCGCTGAGCACGCCCAGCCCGAGCGCCAGCAGGAAGAAGGTGCCGTCGGAGGCGATGCGTGCCTCGCTCTCGGGGCTGCGCAGGAACACCGCCTCCCCGTTGGAGACGTACTGCACCCGGGGGGCCAGCCACACCCACAGCAGGCCGAGGAGCAGTCCGGCCGCCCCGACGAGCAGGGCGACGAGGGCCCCGTCCCGGATGTCCTCCGGGGTGATCGCCCGGGCGGCGGCTCCCGGCTTCTCGGGCTGGAGCGGCGGCGGGTCGAGGGGGGACTGCGGGGTCACGGCTTCGGTCACCCCCACATCGTGCCAGGTGTGCCCGGCAGCGGCGTCGGCGGACCGTGTCAGCGGACGGCCGCCCGGCGGTACGCCCAGGTCGCGACGGACAGCGAGAGGACCCCGACGGCCCCGCACACGCCCAGGTCGAAGACGACGGCGGCCCAGTCCGGCGACGCCTCGAAGGTCCGCGCGAACGCCTCGACCCCGTACGTGGACGGCAGCAGGTCCCGGGCCCACACGATCACGTCCGGCATCCGCTCCGGCGGCAGCACCCCGAGCAGCAGCGCCGCAGACATGCCGAGCTGCCCCGCGAGGGTGGCCAGCTCCTGCCGCGGTGCCAGCAGTCCCAGTGCCGCGCCGAGGCCGGCCAGCGCGGCCCCGGCCAGCGGTACCACCGCGGCCAGGATCCACAGCCCGCTCATCGGCAGCCCGAACAACAGGCATCCGAAGACCGCGGTGACCAAGGTCCCCGGCAGCGTGAAGGAGGCGTACGCGGCGGCCGCGCCCAGGACCACCGACGCGGGCGGTACGGGCAGGGTGGCGTAGTGGTCGAGCCCGCCGCCGGCCCGCAGCTGCCCGAAGTACTGGGCGAGCAGGTTCAGGGCGACGAAGGCGACGACGAGCACCGAGGAGCCGGCGACGACGGCGCGGGCCTCGGAGCCTCCGTCGACCACGCCCCGCATCAGGATCATGATCCCGACGGACTGGAAGGTGGCGACGAACAGCAGCGGGATCCGGGCCACGCGGGCCCGGGACAGCTGGGCCCGGTAGACGGCGGCCAGAGAGGGGAAGAACCGCGCGCCGGGTGCCAGTGGCGCGGGCTGCGGTGCCGTCGGCGCGCGGCCCGTGGTGGCGTCGGCCGGCGCGGCCCCCGGAGCGGGTGCGGAGGCGGCGTCGGGCACGAGCACGGCCCGGACGGCTCCCGTCGAGCGGTCGCTCACGACTTCACCAGCCCTTTCGTCTTGCCACCGAGGGCCAGGTACACGTCTTCCAGGCTGGGGGTCGCCAGGGTGAAGTCGTCGAGCGCGGCGAAGGCCGGGCTGCCGGTGACCGAGGCCACCGCCGCCCTCGCCTCGTCCGGGGCCAGCCGGAGCACCCAGCGGCGTCCCGACTCGACGGCCCGGTCGCGCAGCCGCGCGACCTCCGGGACCTCCAGCGGGGCGGCTTCGCGCCACACCAGTTCCAGTCGGACCTCGCCCGAGACGGTGGCCTTCAGGCCGGACGGCGTGTCGCAGGCGATGACCTTGCCCTGGTCGATGACGGCGACCCGGTCCAGGACGGTCTCGGCCTCGATGACGTTGTGGGTGACGAGCAGGACCGTGGCGCCGTGCTGGGCGCGCCGCCGGTCGACGGCGGACCACACGGCCCGTCGGGCGACCGGGTCCATGCCGGTGGTGGGCTCGTCGAGGACCAGTACGGGCCGCTCCCCCACCAGTGCGGTGGCGAAGCAGGCGAGGCGGCGCTGGCCGCCGGAGAGCTTCTTCAGGGGCCGGCCGGCGATCGGGGCCAGCCCGAGCTCCTCCAGTACGCCGTCGCGCGCGGCCCGGGCGGCGCGGACGCCCTGCCCGCGCAGCCGGCCGGTGGTCTCGACGGCGAGCGCCACCGTGAGCTCGTCCAGGGCGGTGGACTCCTGCCCCAGGTAGGCGAGCAGCCGGGAGGCCCGCTCGGGGTGGCGTACGAGGTCGTGGCCGAGCAGGGTCACGGAGCCGGAGTCGGGCCGCATCAGGCCGGTGAGCTGGCGGACCAGGGTGGACTTGCCGGCGCCGTTGGGGCCGAGCAGGCCGAAGATCTCGCCGCGCCGGACGTCGAGGGAGATCCCGTCGTTGGCGCGGGTCTCGGGCAGGGCGGGTGCTCCGCGCCGGCCGCGTACCGCGGGATACGTCTTGACGAGGTCACGCACCGCGCAGATGACGTCCGGCGCCGCTCCCGCGGCCGCCGCCGTGCTGTTCCCCGCCTGTGCTGTGCCCGTACTCACGAGGGAGCAGCCTACGGGGTTCCCGGCCCTACTCGGCCGTCGGGGTCAGCGGGGCGGCGAGCTCGCCGGGGGTGGATCCGGGCGCGGAGGTCGGTACGGCGGCCACGTGTTCGGCGGCGGCGCGGACGTCGATCTCCCTCCAGAATCCGGCGCGGATGGCGTACCGGTCGTGCTCGTCGATCTGGTCGTCCTTGTGCGCGAGCAGCCCGAACCGGGCGGCGTAGCGCAGCAGTTCGCCGTCGATCCGGTGCGGGATCCGCGGGTACATGGTGGCCAGCTTCTGCAGGTGCACGGTCTCCGGGAGCCGTTCCATCCAGCGTCGGGCGAACACCTGTCCCACCTCGAACGGGTCGCCGCCGACGGTGGTGATGTCCTCCTCGCGGTCCGCCCAGCGTTGTTCGGCGCTGGTGAGCTGGGCGAGGGTGGGCAGCGAGGCGGTCTCGGCGGGCTCGCCCAGCGGTCCGGCCCGGTCGATCCAGCCCTTGTCGGAGGACCAGCGCAGGGCGCTGGCGGGGGCGTGGGCGCCGCTCGGCCCGGTCTGCGGGCCGCTCTGCGGGCCGGTGGCGCGCAGGGCGCCGGCGAGGTCCTTGGGTGTGGGTACCGGTTTGCCGCCGGGGGTGGCGGGCGCCGGTACGGGGACCCCGTCGCGGTCCTCCTGCCCGGTGGCGGCGGCTCCGTTGCGGGCGGCCTCGGCGAGCGCGGCCTCGGGCAGCGGGGCCGAGAGGATGGCGGCGATGTCGGGGCGCGGGGCGGGCGGCGGGGAGCACAGTCCGGTGAGGTCCTTGGCGCGGACGGCCCGGGTGATCCAGGCCCGGTCCAGGACGCGGCGTTCGTCGGCCTCGGCGACGAGGTCCTCGGACTGGTTGTAGTCCCCGTCGGCGGCCTGGACGGCCCACAGGTGGACGGCGACCCCGTGTTCCTTGGCGGACATCAGGCCGGGCAGCAGGTCCCCGTCGCCGGTGACGAGTACGACGTCGGAGCAGGCCCGGTTGCGGGCGAGCTCGGTGAGCTCGGCGTGCATGGCGGCGTCGACGCCCTTCTGCGCCCAGCGGCCGTCGCTTCGGGTCAGGGCGCCGAGGCGGACGGTGACGCGGGGCATGACGCGCAGCCGCCGGTGCTCGGGCTGGGGTACCCGGTCGGGCGCTCCGTCGAACCAGTAGATGCGCAGCAGGGGCTGCTCGGTGTCGGCCTCGGCCCGCTCGCGCAGGCCTTGGATGAGGGCGGCATGGTCGATGGTGATCCGGGAACGGGAGGGCTCCCCGGCGAGAAGGCTGGCGGCGGCACCCAGCAGGTAGCCGGCGTCCACCAGGACGACGCAGCGGTCCACGCGTTCCACCCTCTTCCCTGGGGGTCCTCTGTGCTTTGCGGCGGTTCCCCGAGTCTGCCCGACCCCAAGGGTGTTGAAGGCCGGAACTCGATCATCGGCGTGGCGGATCTCACTGTGGGCGGGGCGGGAGCCATCGGCTACGCGCAGTAATGATCCAAAATGCGCGGTTTCTGGCGTTGTGTGAGTGTGAAGGCGGTCCTGGCCCCTAGACCCTCACGGAGGTTCCACCATGGCCAAGAACAAGAACCAGAAGCAGCCCGCCAAGCAGCAGCCCCGGTCGGGACAGGATCCGACCAAGGGCACGTCGGAGACCGAGTCGATGCCTTCCTCGGCTCCGAGCCCGATGGACATGGCGCACAAGCGCAAGGAGAAGAAGTTCGGCCACAACTGACGGCCGTACTCGAATGCGGAAGGGCCCGCCCGACACTCCGGGCGGGCCCTTCCGCGTGGGTCCTACGGGTGCGCTATCCGGCCAGGCAGGACGGTCCGAGCAGCACCTTGAGGTCGCCGAAGAGCGCCGGGTCGGGCTTGACCCGGTGCTTGTCGAGGCGGAGCACGGTGGTGGTCCGCGGCCCCTGGAGCTTGATGCGGACCTCGCTGTTGCCCTGGTGGTGGCGCAGGATCTCGCCCAGACGGGTCACCATCGGCGGCGTGACCTTGACGGTGGGGATGGTGAGGACCACCGGGGCGTTGGTGCCGGCCGAGGAGAGGTCGGGGACCATCATCTCCATGGCGACCAGGCGGGGGACGTCCTCGCGCTTGTCGAGGCGGCCCTTGACGAAGACCACGGTGTCCTCGACCAGCTGGGTGGAGACGAGCTGGTAGGTCGCGGGGAAGAACATGCACTCGATGGAGCCGGCCAGGTCCTCGACGGTGGCGATGGCCCAGGCGTTGCCCTGCTTGGTCATCTTGCGCTGGAGGCCCGAGATGATGCCGCCGATGGTGACGACGGCGCCGTCGGAGTGCTCGCCGCCGGTCAGCTGGGAGATACCGGCGTCCGTCTTGTCGGAGAGCACGTGCTCCAGGCCGAAGAGCGGGTGGTCGGAGACGTAGAGGCCGAGCATCTCGCGCTCCTGGGCGAGCAGGTAGGACTTCTCCCACTCGACGTCGGAGAACTCCACGTCGAGACCGAAGCCGGGCTCGTCGCTCGCGTTCTCGTCACCCATTCCGCCGAAGAGGTCGAACTGTCCCTCGGCCTCCTTGCGCTTGACCGCGACCACGTTGTCGATCATCGGCTCGTGGTGCGCGACCAGCCCCTTGCGGGTGTGGCCCATCTCGTCGTAGGCCCCGGCCTTGATCAGCGATTCGACGGTGCGCTTGTTGCAGACGACGGCCTCGACCTTGTCCAGGAAGTCGGGGAAGGAGGAGAACTTCCCCTTGGCCTTCCTCGTCCGGATGATCGACTCGACGACGTTGGTGCCGACGTTGCGCACCGCGGTGAGGCCGAAGAGGATCACGTCGTCGCCCTGGGCCGCGAAGTTCGGCTCGGACTCGTTCACGTTCGGCGGGAGCACCTTGATGCCCATGCGGCGGCACTCGTTCAGGTAGATCGCGGACTTGTCCTTGTCGTCCTTGACCGAGGTGAGCAGGCCGGCCATGTACTCGGCCGGGAAGTTCGCCTTGAGGTAGGCGGTCCAGTAGGAGACCAGGCCGTACGCGGCCGAGTGGGCCTTGTTGAAGGCGTAGCCGGCGAAGGGGACCAGGACGTCCCACAGGGCCTTGATCGCCGCGTCGCTGAAGCCCTTGCCCCGGGCGCCCTCCTCGAAGATGACGAAGTTCTTCGCCAGCTCCTCGGGCTTCTTCTTGCCCATCACGCGGCGCAGGATGTCGGCCTCGCCGAGCGAGTACCCGGCGATGATCTGGGCGGCCTTCTGGACCTGCTCCTGGTAGACGATCAGGCCGTAGGTGACCGCGAGCACCTCTTCGAGCGGCCCCTCCAGCTCGGGGTGGATCGGGGTGATCTCCTGCTGCTTGTTCTTGCGCAGGGCGTAGTTCGTGTGCGAGTTCATGCCCATCGGGCCCGGCCGGTACAGGGCCGAGACGGCGGAGATGTCCTCGAAGTTGTCGGGCTTCATCAGGCGCAGCAGGGAGCGCATGGGGCCGCCGTCGAACTGGAAGACGCCGAGGGTGTCGCCTCGGCCGAGGAGTTCGAAGGTCTTGGGGTCGTCGAGCGGGAGGCCCAGGAGATCGATGTCGATCCCCTTGTTGGCCTTCACCATCTTGACGGCGTCGTCCATGATCGTGAGGTTGCGCAGGCCGAGGAAGTCCATCTTCAGCAGGCCGAGCGACTCGCAGCTCGGGTAGTCCCACTGGGTGATGGTGACGCCGTCGGTGTGCCGCACCCAGACGGGTACGTGGTCGGTGATGGTCTCGCTGGACATGATCACGCCGGCGGCGTGCACGCCCATCTGGCGGACCAGGCCCTCCACACCGCGGGCGGTGTCGATGACCTTCTTCACGTCCGGCTCGTTCTCGTACATCCCGCGGATCTCGCCGGCCTCGCCGTAGCGGGGGTGCTGCGGGTCGAGAATGCCGGAGAGCGGGATGCCCTTGCCGAGGACGTCGGCGGGCATGGCCTTGGTGAGGCGGTCGCCCATCGCGTACGGGTAGCCCAGCACGCGGGCCGAGTCCTTGATCGCGTTCTTGGCCTTGATGGTGCCGTACGTGCCGATCATGGCGACCTTGTCGGCGCCGTACTTGTCGGTCACGTACCGGATCACCTCGACGCGCCGACGCTCGTCGAAGTCGATGTCGACGTCGGGCATGGAGACGCGCTCGGGGTTCAGGAAGCGCTCGAAGATCAGGCCGTGGGTGAGCGGGTCGAGGTCGGTGATGCCCATGGCGTACGCGACGATCGAACCGGCCGCGGAGCCTCGGCCCGGGCCCACGGCGATGCCCTGGTTCTTGGCCCACATGATGAAGTCGGCGACGACGAGGAAGTAGCCGGGGAAGCCCATCGAGATGATCGTGTCCATCTCGTACTCGGCCTGCTGCATCCGGTCCTCCGGGATGCCTCCGGGGTAGCGGCGGTGCATGCCGCGCATGGTCTCCTCGCGGAACCAGCTGACCTCGGTGTGGCCGTCCGGGATGTCGAACTTCGGCATCAGGTTCCGGAACTTGAACATGCCCTCGGTGTCGACCTGGTCCGCGACCAGCCGGGTGTTGGCGCAGCCCTCCTGCCAGGCGTCCGAGGAGTCGATCGCGTACATCTCGTCGGTCGACTTCAGGTAGTAGCCGGTGCCGTCGAAGCGGAAGCGGTCCGGGTCCGAGAGGTTCTTACCGGTCTGGATGCACAGCAGCGCGTCGTGGGCGGTGGCCTCGCTCGCGTACGTGTAGTGCGAGTCGTTCGTCACCAGCGGCGGGATCCCGAGCTTCTTGCCGATCTCCAGCAGCCCGTCGCGGACCCGGCGCTCGATCTCGATGCCGTGGTCCATCAGCTCCAGGAAGTAGCGCCCCTCGCCGAAGATGTCCTTGTAGTCGGAGGCGGCCTGCACGGCCTCGTCGAACTGGCCGAGGCGCAGCCTGGTCTGCACCTCGCCGGACGGGCAGCCGGTGGAGGCGATCAGGCCCTCGGACCACTTGGAGATGGTCTCCTTGTCCATCCGCGGCCACTTCGTGAGCCAGCCCTCGGCGTACGCGTCGGAGGACAGCCGGAAGATGTTGTGCAGGCCGGTGGCGTTCGACGCCCAGATGGTCTTGTGGGTGTAACCACCGGAACCGGAGACGTCGTCGCGCTTCTGGTGCGGCTGGCCCCACTGGATGCGCCGCTTGTTGCGCCGGGACTCGGGGGCGACGTACGCCTCGATGCCGATGATCGGCGTGATGCCGGCCTTCTGCGCGGTGTGGAAGAAGTCGTAGGCGCCGTGCAGGTTGCCGTGGTCGGACATGGCGATGTGCGTCATGCCCATCTCGTTGCACGCGTTGAACATGTCCTTCAGCCGCGCGGCACCGTCCAGCAGCGAGTACTGGGTGTGGACGTGCAGGTGCGTGAACGGCGGCTTTGTCACGGCGCGGGTCCTCCGGCGGCGGGGGGTGAGGGGGCAGCTTCGAATCCTACGTCGGCCGGCTGACAGATCGCGGGCACTGACCGGTACGGTCGGGCGTTGCAGAACCAGGAGGGCCGATCCGACGTCCAGTCGGTCGGAACCTGAAACAGCCCGTGCACCAGGAGGAACCCGCCATGGCGGTCCCCGAGACGACCGACGAGCAGCGCGCCGAGCAGATCCTCGACGTGTTCGACACCGCGTTCGGTGAGCTGCTCGCCGCCGACCCCGCTGCCTTCCAGGTCAAATTCCGCAAGATGGCGGCTTCGGCCTTCGCCTTCTACCGGGGTACCGCCTGCCTCTTCTACTCCGACCTGGAGCGGGACCGGCACGGCGGCCCGTACCTGGACGAGCGGACGGGCCGGGTGTGGATCCACGGAGACCTGCACGCCGAGAACTTCGGCACGTACATGGACTCCAACGGTCGGCTGATCTTCAACGTCAACGACTTCGACGAGGCGTACGTCGGCCCCTTCACCTGGGACCTGAAGCGGTTCGCCGCCTCCGTCGCGCTGATCGGCTACACCAAGGCGCTCAGCGACGACCAGATAAGCGAGCTGGTGCGGATCTACGCCGGCGCCTATCGGGAGCGGATCCACATGCTGGCCGCGGGGGCGAAGAACGAGGAGGTGCCCTCCTTCACGCTGGACACCGCCGAGGGCCCGCTGCTGGCCGCGCTGCGCTCGGCCCGTTCCCGCACCCGTTTCTCCCTCCTGGACTCCATGACGGAGATACGGGACTACGAGCGCCGCTTCACGGCCGACGGGGGCTCCATCGAGCTGGACGCCGCCACCCGCTACAAGGTGCTGGCCGCCTTCGACGGGTATCTGGAGACCCTCCCCGACGAGTCGCTGGTGCGGCCGGACTCCTACCGGGTCAAGGACGTGGTGGGGCGCCGGGGCGTCGGCATCGGCTCGGCGGGCCTGCCCTCCTACAACATCCTGCTGGAGGGGCACAGCGACGCCCTGGAGAACGACGTCGTGATCTACCTCAAGCAGGCGCAGACCCCGGCGGCCTCCCGGCACATCACGGACCGGGCGGTGCGGGAGTACTTCCGGCACGAGGGTCACCGGACGGTCATCTCCCAGCGCGCCCTGCAGGCGCACGCCGACCCGTGGCTGGGCTGGACGGAGCTCGACGGGGCCGGACAGCTGGTGGCGGAGGTCTCCCCGTACGCGGTGGACCTGGACTGGTCGGACCTGGACGACCCGCAGGAGATCGCGGCCGTCGTCGCGGACCTGGGCCGGGCGACGGCGACCATGCACGGGGCGGCCGACGCGGACGAGAGCGGGCAGACGCTGGTGCCGTTCTCCACCGAGCGGGCCATCGACGCGGCGATCGCGGCCGACGAGGAGGGCTTCGCGGAGCTGCTCGTGGACTTCGCCCACGCGTACGGGGCCCGGGCGCGCGCCGACCACCAGATCTTCGTGGACCTCTTCCGTAACGGGCGTCTCACTCCCTGAGCCGCTGTTCCACAGGAACGCATGGCACACTCGCGAGGATGGACATTTCCGGGACGGGACTCAGGGGGCTGCGGGCCGCGCTGTTCAGCGCGCTCGTGGTACTGCTCTCGTCCGGCTCGCACGTCCTGATGTCCCGGGTCCCGCTGCCGCCCACCCTGGTGGCCGGGGCCTTCGTGGGTGTGTTCGCGATCGCCTACGCGCTGGCCGGCCGGGAACGCGGCTTCGGTCCCATCGCCGGGCTGCTGGTACCGCTGGAGCTGGCCGCCGACACCGTCTTCACCACCGGGCAGCACCTCTGCTACGGCGCGGCCGGCGGGCCCGTCGCGGGCCCGCTGCGCGCCATGGGCCTGGACGCCCTGTGCGGCGGGGCGCCGGTGGGCGGGCCGCTGGCCGAGGTGACCGGGCCGGTCGACGCGGCCGCGCTGCTGGCCTCGCCCGGGCCGTACACGCCCTGGGCGCTGCTCGGCACCCATGTCTCGGTCGGGCTGCTGGCCGCCGCCTGGCTGCGCCACGGCGAGCGGGCGCTGGGCCGGCTGCTGCGGGCGGTGGCGGCCTTCGCGTTCCGGCCGCTGCTGCTGGCCGCGGCTTCGGGCGTGGTGGCCCACCGGCCGGCGCGGGTGCTGCCGCGGTCGGCCCGCTCGGCCGCCGGGGCCCGTACCCGCTTCCCGGCACACTCCGTGGGACGGCGGGGACCCCCCGTGCTCGGCGCGCTCGCCCGCGCCTGACGCACGTACGGCAGTCCCTTCCACACGTCACACCCCACGGAGATCATGATGAGTTCACGCAACAGCCACGCGAACAAGGCAGCGGCCCGCGAGCGTCTGCGCGCCGAGCGCGAGGCCCAGGCCAAGAAGGACAAGGTGCGCCGCCAGGTGATCGTGGCGGGCGGGGTGCTGGTCGCGCTCGGCGTGATCGGCGCCATCGCGTACGGGGTCGTCCAGATGAACCAGCCCGGCCAGTGGGAGAAGGCCGCCACGGCCGAGCTGGTCAAGCCGAAGAACGCCGAGGGCGAGAACGGCACCACGGTCGTCATCGGCAAGCCCGACGCGAAGAAGACGCTGGAGCTGTACGAGGACTCCCGCTGCCCGGCCTGCGCCGCCTTCGAGCAGGCCTCCGGTGAGCAGATCCACAAGGACGTGGACGCGGGCAAGTACAAGCTCCAGTACATCGGCGCCACCTTCATCGACAACGCGGTCAAGGGCGAGGGCTCGAAGAACGCGCTGAGCGCCCTGGGCGCGGCGCTGAACGTCAGCCCGCAGGCCTTCCTCGACTACAAGGCCGCGCTGTACTCCAAGGACCTGCACCCCGAGGAGACCGTCGACAGCTTCGCCAAGGACGACTACCTGCTGAAGGTCGCGGACACGGTCCCGGCGCTCAAGGGCAACGCCGAGTTCAAGAAGGCCGTCGAGGACGGTACGTACGACCGGTGGGCGCTGGAGATGTCGAAGGTCTTCGACAAGTCCGGGGTGAAGGGCACGCCGGCCCTGAAGATGGACGGCAAGAAGATCGACACTCCGCAGACGGCGGAGCAGTACACGGCGGCGATCGACAAGGCCCTGCAGGGCTGATCCTGACGTAATGCGGAAAACCGGTCATTCATAAATCCGGAAAACCGGAAATCACCGTCCGGACCGGCCGCTTCCAAGGGCGGGCGAACTCCCAGAGTTCGCCCGCCCTTTGCATTCCCGCACCTGGCCCGGGGGGTGTACCCGTCGGTAATATGATCGCCCGTGACCAGTCATCTCGCCTCTTCCCAGTCCGCGGCAACTCCCCGCCGCCGCACGGTCGTTCTGGCCGCAGCGGCCACGGCCGCGCTGGCTCCCCTCACCTCGTTGGGCGCCTCGGCCGCCCACGCGGCGGGCATCGCGCCCGCCTTCCTCCACGGCGTCGCCTCGGGCGACCCGCTGCCCGACGGGGTCCTGTTGTGGACCCGCGTCACCCCGACCCCCGAGGCCGTACCCGGCTCCGGGCTCGGCTCGGCCACCCAGGTGAACTGGGAGGTGGCGGCCGACAAGGGCTTCTCCCGCATCGTCGGCTCCGGCACCGTCACCGCGAGCGCCGCCACCGACCACACGGTCAAGGTGGACGTGCGCGGGCTCCAGCCGCAGACGCCGTACTGGTACCGGTTCACCGCCGGCGCCACCGTCTCCCCCGTCGGGCGCACCCTGACCACCCCGGCCCACGAGGCGACGACCGACGGGGTCCGCTTCGGCGTGGTCTCCTGCGCCAACTGGGAGTCCGGCTACTTCTCCGCCTACCGCCACCTGGCGGCCCGCACGGACCTGCACGCGATCCTGCACCTGGGCGACTACATCTACGAGTACCAGTCCGGGGGATACCCGGAGGCGAAGTACGTCGTCCGCCCGCACGAGCCGAAGCACGAGATCGTCTCGCTCGCCGACTACCGCACCCGCCACGGCAAGTACAAGACGGACGCCGACCTGCAGGCCCTGCACCACGCGCACCCGATCATCGCCATCTGGGACGACCACGAGTTCGCCAACGACGCCTGGGCCGGCGGCGCCGAGAACCACACGCCGGGCGCCGAGGGCGAGTGGGCGGCCCGCGCGGCCGCCGCCAAGCAGGCCTACTTCGAGTGGATGCCCGTACGCGCCTCCATCGCGGGCACCGTCTACCGGCGGCTGCGCTTCGGCACCCTCGCCGACCTGCACCTGCTGGACCTGCGCTCCTTCCGCTCGCAGCAGACCAAGGTCGGCAGCGGCTCGGTGGACGACCCGGAGCGCACCATCACCGGGCGCGCCCAGCTGGACTGGCTCAAGTCGGGCCTCGCCGGGTCGGAGGCGACCTGGAAGCTGGTCGGCACCTCGGTGATGATCTCCCCGGTGGCCTTCGGCTCGCTGCCCGCGCACCTGCTGAAGCCGCTGGCCAAGCTGCTCGGCCTGCCCGAGGGCGGCCTCGCGATCAACGTGGACCAGTGGGACGGGTACACGGACGACCGCAAGGAACTGCTCGGCCACCTGAAGGACCGGGGCATCAAGAACACCGTGTTCCTGACCGGCGACATCCACATGGCGTGGGCGAACGAGGTCCCGATGAACATGGCCACCTACCCGGGCTCGGGGACGGCGGCGACCGAGTTCGTGGTCACCTCGGTGACCTCCGACAACCTCGACGACATGCTGCACGTCCTGCCGGACACCCTCTCACTGGTGGCCGAGTCGGCCATCAAGGCCGCCAACTGGCACGTGAAGTGGCTCGACATGGACGCGCACGGCTACGGGGTGCTGGACGTGACGGCGGAGCGCTCGCAGATGGACTACTTCGTGGTGTCCGACAAGCGGCAGCAGGGTGCCACCTCCGCGTGGAGCCGGTCGTACCGGACGCTGAACGGGACCCAGAAGGTGGAGCGGGTGCATCAGCCCGTCCGCTGATCGACCGTCGATTTTCCGGCCACATGGGGCGCCTGGTACATACCAGGCGCCCCATGTGCATCAGAGGCAACAAATCTTTTACGTAAGGCACTTGACCTGAATATGTCATGCACACATAAGCTTCGCGCCAGCTGAAGAAGATCCTTCAGGCCACCACCCCCCACAACCCCCCACGCGAGGAGCACACGTGCGCGCAGTTGCCCGCATATCCCCCCTTCTCTGCCGCCGCCTGATGGGCACGGCGGTCCTGGCCGGAACCTTGGCATTCACGCCGCTCGCCGCCCCCACCACGCTCGCGGCCGCCGCCAAGTCCCCCGCCGAGGTCTGCGCCGACCAGCCCGCCTCCTCCGGCGCCGCGAACGCCCGCGTCGCCCGCGCCCACGACGAGCACGCGGACGAGCCCAACGCGATCAGCGACGCGCAGGCGAAGTCGATGGACGCAGACCTCAAGGCGAAGCTGGACAAGGCACTCAAGAACCAGCCGCAGCGCAGCCTGACGGCCGCCGAGGCCGTCGTGAACATCCCCGTGTACGTCCACGTCGTGCACTCCGGCACCACCGGCAAGCTGACGGCCACGGACGTCGGCAAGCAGCTCGCGGTCCTGAACGCGGCCTACGGCGGCCAGGGCACCGGCAACGTCAACACGAACTTCCAGTTCACCTTGGCGGCCACCGACTACACGGACAACGGCACCTGGTACAACCTGGCTTCCGGCTCGCAGGCCGAGAAGGACATGAAGAACACCCTGCGCAAGGGCGGCCCGGGCGCGCTCAACCTCTACACCGCCAAGCTCTCCGGCGGCCTGCTGGGCTGGGCGACCTTCCCGACCTCGTACGCCTCCAGCCCCAAGATGGACGGCGTGGTCGTGCTCGACAGCTCGCTGCCGGGCGGCTCCTCGGCCAACTACAACGAGGGTGACACCGCCACCCACGAGGTCGGCCACTGGTTGGGGCTCTACCACACCTTCCAGGGCGGCTGTAACGGCAACGGCGACTACGTCTCCGACACCCCGGCCGAGAAGAGCGCCGCGTACGAGTGCCCGACCGGGCGCGACAGCTGCGCGAGCAAGCCGGGCGTGGACCCGATCCGCAACTTCATGGACTACACGTACGACTCCTGCATGTACCAGTTCACCGCCGGCCAGGTGGCTCGCATGTCGAGCAGCTGGACCGCCTACCGCGCGGGCTGACGCACCGACGACGAAGGCCCGGTCCGGCATCCGCCGGGCCGGGCCCTCGTCGTTCGCGCGCCTACAGACTGTCGAGGAAGCCGACGGCGACCTTCCAGAGCTGCTCGGCGGCCTCGGCGTCGTAGTCGTCCAAATCCGGGTCGGTGAACAGGTGCCCGGCACCGGGGTAGCTGTGGACCTCGACGTCGGCCCCCGCGCGCTGCATCCGCAGGTACCAGGCCGTCAGCCAGTCGTGCGGCTCGAAGGGGTCCGGGTCCGCGATGTGCAGCTGGACGGGCAGCTCGTCCACCGAGGCGCCGTCCTCCAGGTCCGCCGTCCCGTGCAGGAGCAGCAGCCCGCGCGCCTTCTCGTCGGCCATCGCCAGGTGCTGGGCGACGGAACCGCCGAAGGAGAAGCCCGCGTAGACCAGTCCCTGGTCCGAGTGGGGGGCGGAGGCCAGCACCGCGCGCTTCAGCAGTTCGTCACGGCCGATCTCGTCCCGGTGGGCCATGCCCTCCTCGACGGTCCCGAAGGTGCGTCCCTCGAAGAGATCCGGCACCTGGACCTGGTGCCCGGCCGCGCGCAGCCGGTCGGCCGCCGCGTGCACCGCGGGCCGCAGCCCGTACGTCGAATGGAAAAGCATGATGTTCATGCCTCCATCGTGCCGGCCGCCACGCACTACGTTCGTTCCCATGGAGATGGAGAACGTCCTGCGCCCCGTCACGGTCGTCGGCGGCGCCCTGGTCGCCACCCTGATCGCGGGTTGGCTGCTGGACCTGCTGCTGCGCCGGGCCGACGCCCGGCACACCGAGACCCCCCTGTGGGGCTTGCTGCGCCACTGCCGGCTGCCCTTCCAGGTCGTCCTGTGCGCCTCGCTGCTCCGGGCCTCCTACCGACGCGCCGGGATCCTGCCCGACCACGCCTTCGGCGTCGGCCGGTTCCTGACCCTGGTGCTGATCGCCTCGGCGGCCTGGCTCGCGGTACGCATCGCGACGGCCGCCGTCGACTCCACGTACGCGCGCTACGCGGCGGTGACCGAGGACGAGGCCCGGGTACGCCGGGTCCGCACCCAGGTCACGCTGATCCATCGGGTGGTCACGGCGGTGGTGGTCGTGGTCGCGGCGGCGGCGATGCTGCTGACGTTCCCGCCGATGCGCGCGCTCGGCGCCTCGCTGCTGGCCTCCGCGGGCGTCCTCGGCATCGTGGCGGGCATCGCAGCCCAGGCCTCGCTGAGCAACCTCTTCGCCGGCCTGCAGATCGCCTTCGGCGACACCGTCCGCATCGGGGACACCGTGGTGGTGGACAAGGAGTGGGGCCGGGTCGAGGAGATCACCCTGACCTTCCTGACGGTCCGCACCTGGGACGAACGGCGCATCACGATGCCGGTGTCCTACTTCACCGGCAAGCCCTACGAGAACTGGTCGCGCGGCGGCGCGCAGATGACCGGCACGGTCTTCTGGCACCTGGACCACGGCGCCCCGGTCGACCTGATGCGGGAGCGGCTCCGGCACATCCTGGCGGAACTCCCGGAGTGGGACGGCCGCGGCGGCGGGCTGGCCGTGACGGACACCACACCGCACACGATCCAGATCCGCGCGGTGGTCACGGCGAAGGACGCGGACGACATCTGGACCCTGCGCTGCGCGGTCCGCGAGCGCATGATCACCTGGCTGGTGGCCGAACACCCGCACGCCCTCCCCCGCATCGCCACGGCCCCGGCCGCGGAGTCCGGCCCGGCGGCGGGAGACGGGTCGGCGCCGGGGACGCCGAGGTGACCGGCCCGGGCCGCACCGCCTCAAGGGGCCCGCAGGCTGCGTACGTCGAGGTGTCGTAGGACCCGGTCCACGATCTCCGGGTCGGAGCCGGATTCGCTGCGGGCGGCCAGGACCTCGTGGCGGGCGGCCGACATCATCTCGCGTTGGATCCGCTGGATGTCGTGGAGCCGCTCCACCCGCTTCGCGTACGCCTCACGCCGTTCCTCGTCCACCATGTCGGGGCTGATCCTGGCCCCCACGTCGTACGCGCGCCGGTACAACTGCTCGACCAGGTCCTCCGGCAGGTCCTCCACCGCCTCGATCTCCTTCAGGCGCTGCTTCGCGGCCTTGGCGGCGCGGATCGCCAGCCGCCGTTCCGCGTCCCGGTCTGCGTCCGTGTCGGCCTCCACCCCCAGCCGTCGCACCAGCCACGGCAGGGTCAGCCCCTGACACACCAGGGTCGTCATGATCACCGCGAACGCGATGAAGATGATCTGGTCCCGCCCGGGAAAGGGATCGCCGGCGTCCGTCTTGAGCGGAATGGCCAGGGCCAGGGCCACCGAGGCCACCCCGCGCATCCCCGCCCACCACATGACCACGCTCTCCCGCCAGCTCAGCGGGATCTCCTCGTCGTAGTCGCGCCGCTGGTGCAGCCTCTGGGCGAGCCAGCCGGCCGGCAGCAGCCACACCAGCCGTACACCGACGACCACCGCGACCACGATCGCCGCCCACCCGGCCATCTCCCACACCCGGTCCTCGGCCGTGCCGAACACGTTGTGCAGCTCCAGCCCGATCAGCCCGAAGGCCACGCCGGTGACCAGCATGTCGACGACTTCCCAGAAGGTGTGCCCGGCGAGGCGCCCCAGCACGTCGTCGGCGTCGCTCGCGTACTCGGCGAGGAACAGGGCCGTCGTCAGCACGGCCAGCACCCCCGACCCCTGGAGCTCCTCGGCCACCACGTACGCGACGAACGGCACCAACAGGGTCAGCCCGATCTGCAGGGTGGCGTCGCCGAGCCGCCCCATGAGCCGGTTGGTGACCCAGCCGAGCGCGAGCCCGACCGCCACGGCCACCACGGCCGAGAGCACGAACTCCCCGAGGGCGTCCGGCCAGGAGAAGCTGCCGCTCACGACGGCGGCGACGGCCACGTGGTAGAGCACGATCGCCGTCACGTCGTTGAAGAGCCCTTCGCCCTCCAGGATCGACACCATGCGGCGGGGCAGCCCGAGCGATCCCGCGACGGCGGTGGCGGCCACCGGGTCCGGCGGGGCGACGAGCGCGCCGAGGGCGAGGGCTGCGGCGATCGGCAGCCCGGGAACGACGGCGTTGGCCACGGCCGCCACCGCGGCGGTGGTGACGAACACCAGGGCCACGGCCAGCAGCAGGATGGGCCGGACGTTGGCGGCGAACTGCCGCCAGGACGTGCGCTGCACGGAGGCGTACAGCAGGGGCGGCAGCACCAGCGGCAGGATGAACTCGGGCGGGATCTCGACGTTCGGCACGGCCGGCACCAGGGCGAGGATCACCCCGCCGACGGTCATCAGGACGGGCGCGGGCAGTTTGAGCCGGTCCCCGAGCGGCACCGTGACCACCGCCCCGAGGAGGAGCACGAACAGCAGAGCAAGCTGATCCACTCCCCCACCCTGCCAGTCCGCTGCGCTCGGCTCGTGCGGGTGGGGGCCGTGTCGGGGCTGCGCCCCGAACCCCTAGGGCGCTCCGCGCCCGCGCCTCAAACGCCGGCGGGGCTATGAATGGCCCGGCCGACGCTCTCTTCAGCCTCGCCGGCGATTGAGGCGCGGGGTCCGGAGCGGCGCCCCGGCAGTGGCTGCACGCACCGTCGCCTCGGCTACGGCAGGGGGCGGCGCATGGCCCGGTGGGGGATGCCCGCGTCCTGGAATTCCGGGCCGTAGGCCACGTAGCCGAGCCGCTCGTAGAAGCCCAGCGCATGCGTCTGCGCGCCCAGGTCGACCGCGGTCAGCCCCCGGCGGGCGGCCTCCGCCTCGATCGCGCGGACCAGCGCCACACCCACACCCAGCCCGCGCGCGGCCTTGGCCACGGCCAGCCGGCCCAGCGAGCCGACCGTCAGGTCGCCCGTCTTGCCGAGGGCCGCCGGTCCGTACAGCAGCCGGCCCGTGCCCAGCGGCACGCCGTCCGCGTCCACGGCCAGGACGTGCACCGCGTCCGCGTCGTACGCGTCGTACTCGATCGACTCCGGTACCGACTGCTCGACCACGAAGACCTCGGACCGCACCGCGAAGCAGGACGTCAGGTCCTCCTCCGAGACGGCGACCCGGACCTCGACCGTGCCCGCGACCGGCGAGGTCACTCGCTCTCCGCCCGGATCACGTCCAGCGCGTGCTGCAGGTCCGCCGGGTAGGTGCTCTCGAACTCGACCCACTGCCCGTCCGCCGGGTGCTCGAAGCCGAGGCGCACCGCGTGCAGCCACTGCCGGGTGAGGCCGAGCCGCTTGGCGACGGTCGGGTCGGCGCCGTAGGTCAGGTCGCCGACGCAGGGGTGCCGGTGCGCGGACATGTGGACGCGGATCTGGTGCGTACGCCCGGTCTCCAGCTTGATGTCCAGCAGCGAGGCGGCGCGGAAGGCCTCGATCAGGTCGTAGTGGGTGACGGACGCCTTGCCGTCCTGGATCACGGCCCACTTGTAGTCCGCGCTGGGGTGGCGGCCGATCGGCGCGTCGATCGTGCCGCTCATCGGGTCCGGGTGGCCCTGCACCAGCGCGTGGTAGCGCTTGTCCACGATCCGCTCGCGGAACTGGTTCTTCAGCGAGGTGTAGGCGCGCTCGGACTTCGCGACGGCCATCAGGCCGGACGTGCCGACGTCGAGGCGGTGCACGATGCCCTGGCGTTCGGAGGCGCCGGAGGTGGAGATGCGGTAGCCGGCCGCGGCGAGGCCACCGATGACGGTGGTGCCGGTCCAGCCGGGGCTCGGGTGGGCGGCGACGCCCACCGGCTTCATGATGACGACGATGTCGTCGTCGTCGTGGATGATCTCCATGCCCGGGACGGGCTCGGCGACGAGCTCGACCGGCCGGGCCGGCTCGGGCATCTCGACTTCGAGCCAGGCGCCACCGTGCACACGCTCGGACTTCCCGACGACACTGCCGTCGACCGACACCTTCCCCGCGGCCGCGAGATCGGCCGCCTTCGTCCGGGAGAAACCGAACATACGGGCGATGGCGGCGTCGACGCGCTCGCCTTCGAGGCCATCGGGAACGGGCAGGGTGCGGATCTCGGGAATCGTACTCACCCGTCGAGTATGCAGGACGGGGCGGTCGGACCGTTCCGCGATCAGCCTTCGATCAGTCCTTGTGGACGGTCCCGTCCGGGTCCAGGCCCTTGAAGGACAGCAGGACGATCAGGATGCCGCCGCACACGATCGCCGAGTCCGCGAGGTTGAAGACGGCGAAATGGGCGGGCGCGATGAAGTCGACCACCGCGCCGCGGAACACGCCGGGCGAACGGAAGATCCGGTCGGTCAGGTTGCCCAGCGCGCCGCCCAGCAGCAGGCCCAGGGCGATCGCCCACGGCAGGCTGTAGAGCTTGCGCGCCAGCCGCACGATCACCACGATCACCGAGGCCGCGATGCAGGTGAAGATGATGGTGAAGGCCTCGCCGAAGCCGAAGGCGGCGCCCGGGTTGCGGACGGCCTCGAACTTCAGCAGGTCACCGATGATCTCGATCGGCGGCTGGTGTTCCAGCTTCGCCACGACCAGCATCTTGCTGCCGAGGTCGAGCAGGTAGGCGAGCACCGCCACGACGAGCAGAGCCGTGATCCGACGGCGCCCCTTGGGCCCGGCGGACTCCGGCTGGGTGTCGTCCCCGACCTCCGGCGTACCGATGATGCGCTCCGCCTCTGCCACGTGAGTCCCTCGAACTAGCTCGAACCAGGCTCCTCCTGGACCCTGACGGAACACGAGGGTACGTCAGGGCCCCCGCGGACCGCCTGCCCCACCTCCCCGACCTCGCGGGTGGTGCCGTCAGTGCCGCCGTTCCTGCTTCTGCTTGCAGTCGACGCACAGCGTGGCCCGTGGGAAGGCCTGCATCCTGGCCTTGCCGATGGGCTGCCCGCAGTTCTCGCAGAGCCCGTACGTACCCGCCTCCAGCCGTTCCAGGGCCCGCTCGGTCTGCTCCAGCATCGAGGTGGCGTTCGCCGCGAGCGCCAGCTCGGACTCCCGCGTGATGTTCTTGGTGCCCGTGTCGGCCTGGTCGTCGCCCGCGCCGTCCCCGGAGTCCCGCATCAGGCCGGTGATCGCCGCTTCGGAGGCGTCTAGCTCGGCCCGCAGGCGCAGCACCTCCGACAGGAGCTCCGCACGGGCGTCCTCGACCTCCTTGGGGGTCCATGGGTCCTCCCCGGGCCGTACGGCGAGCTCGCCGGGGGCCAGGCCCGCCGTGGCCCGCGCCTTGGGGAGCCCGCTGGTGGCGGCCGCGGCCGTCTTCCTCGCCGTACCTGTGCTCTTCTTGGCAACCACTTTCCGGACTCCCGTCTTCTCAGCGGCAGGTGCCGCCCCCTCGGCCGCGGCCTTCTTGGCCGTGGCCGTCCGCTTCTCGACGGCGGTCGTCTTCTTGACGGCGGTCGCCTTCCCGTCCGGAGCCGGCGCTCCGGTGGCGGTCTTCCGGGCAGCGGTCGCCTTCTTGGCGGGGGCCGCGTCCTCGGAGTCCGCCGCCTTCCCGGCGGCCTTCCCGACAGCCTTCTTGGCAGTACTCCCGGCGGTCTTCTTCGCCACCATGGCCGCGGCCCCTTCACATACTGTGATCTTTGCTCGCGAATCGTGCCGGAACGATAAATCGACACCGGCCCCGCGGCAACGGGGCACGCATCCGGCGAGGTCAACCTGCATCCGTTGTGCCCATCAGGAGCCCTGGTAATCCGCCACTCCCGCCCCACCCGGGTCGTCACCGCCGCCGCAGGCCCATTCGGGTCACGCCGGGGGCCCGCGGAGCTCGCGCGCGGACCCTCCCGCCGGCCCCGCCACGCCGGGCCGGCGGCCCCCGCACGGGCCCCCGTAAACCGGTCTGCCGAGCGCCCCCCGGGCCCGTACACTGGGCCCAGCGAAAGGCATGGACGGGGACGAGTAGCGTCGTACGCAGCCAGGAGCGACCCGGGGACGGTGAGAGCCCGGGGGCGAGCGCGATGCGAAGGATCACCCCTGAGCCGCCGGAAGAAAGCCCGCGCGGGATCCCCGGATCCCAGGACGGCGAGTAGAACCGGCTTCGCACCCCAATGAGGGGGCCACCGGATCCGTCCGGCGGCCAAGGAGGGTGGTACCGCGGGAGCAGGCGTCCTGGATCTTCAGGAGCGACTCTCGTCCCTCCGGACGGAATGACACCCCGCCGGAGGAAGAGTTCAGCCTCATGACCACACCGCCGCAGTACCGCCCGGTACCCGCCCAGGTCGACCTGCCTGCCCTCGAGCACGCCGTCCTCGACTTCTGGCGCGAGAGCAAGACCTTCGCCAAGACCCTGGAGCAGTCCGAGGGCCGCCCCGAGTGGGTCTTCTACGAGGGCCCGCCCACCGCGAACGGCATGCCCGGCGCGCACCACATCGAGGCCCGCGTCTTCAAGGACGTCTTCCCCCGGTTCCGCACCATGCGCGGCTACCACGTGGCCCGCAAGGCCGGCTGGGACTGCCACGGCCTGCCCGTCGAGCTCGCCGTCGAGAAGGAGCTGGGCTTCAACGGCAAGCAGGACATCGAGGCGTACGGCATCGCCGAGTTCAACGCCAAGTGCCGCGAGTCCGTGACCCGCCACACCGACGCGTTCACCGAGCTCACGACCCGCATGGGCTACTGGGTCGACCTGGACGACGCCTACCGGACCATGGACCCCGAGTACGTCGAGTCCGTGTGGTGGTCGCTGAAGGAGATCTTCAACAAGGGTCTGCTCACCCAGGACCACCGCGTCGCCCCCTGGTGCCCCCGCTGCGGCACCGGCCTCTCGGACCACGAGCTGGCGCAGGGCTACGAGACGGTCGTCGACCCCTCGGTCTACGTCCGCTTCCCGCTGACCTCCGGCCCGCTCGCGGGCGAGGCCGCGCTGCTGGTCTGGACGACGACCCCGTGGACCCTGGTGTCCAACACGGCCGTCGCCGCGCACCCCGAGGTCACGTACGTCGTCGCCACGAACGGCGAAGAGAAGCTGGTCGTCGCCCAGCCGCTGCTGGAGAAGTCCCTCGGCGAGGGCTGGGAGGCCACCGGCCAGACCTTCACGGGCAAGGAGATGGAGCGCTGGACCTACCAGCGCCCCTTCGACCTCGTCGAGTTCCCGGCCGAGGCCCACTACGTCGTGAACGCCGAGTACGTCACGACCGAGGACGGCACGGGTCTGGTCCACCAGTCCCCCGCCTTCGGCGCCGACGACCTCGCGGTCTGCCGCGCGTACGGCCTGCCCGTCGTGAACCCGGTCCGCCCCGACGGCACCTTCGAGGAGGACGTCCCGCTGGTCGGCGGCGTCTTCTTCAAGAAGGCCGACGAGAAGCTGACCGCCGATCTCGACTCCCGCGGCCTGCTCTTCAAGCACATCGCCTACGAGCACAGCTACCCGCACTGCTGGCGCTGCCACACGGCCCTGCTCTACTACGCGCAGCCGTCCTGGTACATCCGCACCACCGCCGTCAAGGACGCGATGCTGCGGGAGAACGAGAAGACCAACTGGTTCCCGGACTCCGTCAAGCAGGGCCGCTTCGGCGACTGGCTGAACAACAACATCGACTGGGCGCTGTCCCGGAACCGGTACTGGGGCACCCCGCTGCCCATCTGGCGCTGTGAGGAGAACCACCTCACCTGCGTCGGCTCCCGCGCGGAGCTGGGCGAGCTGACGGGAACGGACCTCTCCGCCCTGGACCCGCACCGCCCCTACATCGACGACGTCACCTTCACCTGCACCCACGAGGGCTGCTCGCTGGAGGCCGTGCGCGTCCCCGAGGTCATCGACGCCTGGTACGACTCGGGCTCGATGCCGTTCGCGCAGTGGGGCTACCCGCACAAGAACAAGGAGATCTTCGAGAAGCGCTACCCGGCGCAGTTCATCTCGGAGGCCATCGACCAGACGCGCGGGTGGTTCTACACGCTGATGGCCGTCGGCACCCTGGTCTTCGACAAGTCCTCCTACGAGAACGTGGTCTGCCTGGGCCACATCCTCGCCGAGGACGGCCGCAAGATGTCCAAGCACCTGGGCAACACCCTCGAGCCGATCGCGCTGATGGACCAGCACGGCGCGGACGCGGTGCGCTGGTTCATGGCGGCCGGCGGCTCCCCGTGGGCGGCCCGCCGCGTGGGCCACGGCACGATCCAGGAGGTCGTCCGCAAGACCCTCCTCACGTACTGGAACACGGTGGCCTTCCAGGCCCTGTACGCCCGTACCTCGAACTGGGCGCCGTCCGCGTCGGACCCGGCCCCGGCCGACCGTACGGTCCTGGACCGCTGGCTGCTCTCCGAGCTCCACACCCTGGTGGCCGAGGTCACCGAGGCCATGGAGTCGTACGACACCCAGCGCGCGGGCAAGCTCCTCTCCGCCTTCGTGGACGACCTGTCCAACTGGTACGTGCGCCGCTCGCGCCGCCGCTTCTGGCAGGGCGACGCGGCCGCGCTGCGCACCCTCCACGACGTGGTGGAGACGGTCACGCGGCTCCTCGCCCCGCTGACCCCCTTCATCACGGAGCGGGTCTGGCAGGACATGATCGTCCCGGTCACCCCGGACGCCCCGGAGTCGGTCCACCTGTCGACGTGGCCGACGGCGGACACCTCGGCGATCGACCCGACCCTGTCGCAGCAGATGCAGCTGGTCCGCCGCCTGGTGGAGCTGGGCCGGGCGACGCGGGCCGAGTCGGGCGTCAAGACCCGCCAGCCCCTCTCCCGGGCCCTGGTCGGCGCGGTGGGCTTCGACGCGCTCTCCCCGGAGCTGCAGTCGCAGATCACGGAGGAGCTGAACGTCTCCTCCCTGGCCTCCCTGTCGGAGGTCGGCGGGTCCCTGGTGGACACGACGGCCAAGGCGAACTTCCGGGCGCTGGGCAAGCGCTTCGGCAAGGGCGTCCAGGACGTCGCGAAGGCGGTGGCCGCGGCCGACGCGGCGGCGCTGTCCCTGGCGCTGCGGTCCGGCGAGGCCTCGGTGGAGGTGAACGGCGAGCCGGTCACCCTCACCCCCGAGGAGGTCATCATCACGGAGACCCCGCGCGAGGGCTGGTCGGTGGCGTCCGACTCGGGCGCGACGGTCGCCTTGGACCTGGAGATCACCCCGGAGCTGCGGCTGGCGGGCCTGGCCCGTGACGCGATCCGCCTGATCCAGGAGGCCCGGAAGAACTCCGGCCTCGATGTGGCCGACCGCATCGCGCTGCGCTGGTCCTCGGCGGACCCGGAGGTCGTCACGGCCCTGACGGACCACGCGTCTCTGATCGCGGACGAGGTCCTGGCGACGGACTTCGCGTCCGGCGAGGCGGACGCCGCGTACGGTGACCCGTTCACGGACGAGCCCCTGGGCCTGACCTTCCGCCTCCGCAAGGCGTAACCCCGGCCGAAGCGGCCCGTCCCCTCCCGGGTGGGGGGACGGGCCGCTTTCGTCTGCCCGTCCCCTCCCGGGTGGGGCCCGGTGGGTGCGCCTTTGCCCTGGCCGGGCTGGGTTCGGCTGCGGCCCGGTGGGTGCGCCTCAAGCGCCGGCGGGGCTGGGGTTGGGCCGCCGGGCCGGTGGGGTGGGGGTGCGGGGCCGGCGGCGGGTGTCTCCTCGGCTCGCGCGATACCCCGGGTCTCGGCTGTACCCGGCGGTGCGCGCTCGTCCTGCGGGGACACCCCCCACCGTCCCCGCACCCCCACCTGCCTGCCCGCGGCCGTGGGGCGGGGACACTCCGGGGGCTCCCCGCAGGACGAGCGCGCAACCTGGGCCGCACAACACAACCATGGCCGCGCCGCGCGAGCCGAGGAGAGCCCCCGGAGAGGCCCCGCCCCACCCGAAGCCCAACCCAAGCCCCGCCGGCAGCCGAACCCAGCCCCGCCGGCGCTTGAGGCCCACCCACCGAGGCCGCGGCCAAACCCAGCCCCGCCGGCGTTTGAGGCGCGGCCACCGGGCCGCACCCGGGAAACCAACCCGCACCGCCCGGCCAGGGCAACGGCACCGCCCGGCCAGGGCCACGGCACCGCCCGGCCAGGGCCACGGCACCGCCCGGCCAGGGCCACCGCCCGGGTACGGGAACGGGCCGGGCCCGGTGCCCCCGAAGGGGAACCGGGCCCGGCCCGTAGAGCGCGGCTGCCGACCGCAGAATCCGCGGCGGCGCCTAGTTGTCGTCCTCGTCGATCAGGAAGCCCCGCATCGGCGACGGCGCCTGCATCGGCTGCGGCGCAGCCGGCCGCACCGGAGCCATCGGCTGGGTCATCGCCGGGGACATCTGCTGCTGGTTGCCGCCGTAGGACGGGGCACCCATCGGGGAGGGACCGCCCATGGGGGACGGGCCACCCATCGAGGGACCGCCCATGGAGTGGCCCATCGCACCGGCCGGAGCCATCGAGGGCGACGGCGACGGCGGCAGCGCGGGACCGGCCGGGTTCCGCGGCGGAGCCAGCGAGTCGTCGGCCTGGGTCTCCAGCTGGCGCAGCTGCGACTCCAGGTAGGACTTCAGACGCGTACGGTACTCACGCTCGAAGCCCCGCAGGTCCTCGACCTTGCGCTCCAGCGTGGCGCGGGCGGACTCCAGGGAGCCCATCGCGACGCGGTGCTTCTCCTGCGCGTCCCGCTCCAGCGCGTCGGCCTTGGCGCGGGCGTCGCGCTCCAGGCCCTCGGCGCGCGACCGGGCCTCGCCGACGATCTTGTTGGCCTCGGAGCGGGCCTCCGCGATCGCCTGGTCGGCGGTCTGCTGCGCCAGCGACAGGACGCGGGCGGCGCTGTCGCCACCGGGGCCCTGCTGCGGGAGCTGCGGCTGCTGCTGGTGCATCGGCTGACCCATGGGCTGCATCTGCTGCCCCATCGGCTGCATCTGCTGGCCCATGGGCTGCATCTGCTGGCCGAGCGGGTTCTGGCCGCCCATCGACTGCTGCTGCTGCATGCCCTGGGGGCCGCCCATGGGCTGCTGCTGCATGCCCTGGGGTCCACCCATGGGGTGCTGCTGCATGGGACCGCCCATGGGGCCGCCCATCGGGCCGGGGCCCTGCTGGCCCTGGCCGCCGGGGCCCGGCGGAAGCTGCGGGGCGCCGCCCGGAAGCTGCGGCGGGCCCATCTGCTGCTGCTGCTGCGGCGGGCCGGATATGGCCGCGGGCACGGGGGCGCCGGGGCCTCGCTGGTCCTGGGGTTCCGGCTTGCGCATGCCCTGCTGCTGCTGGTTCTGCGCGGCGGCACGCGTGGCGGCTGCCAGCTTGGCGCGCAGGTCCTCGTTCTCGCGCAGCAGGCGCGTCAGTTCGGACTCGACCTCGTCGAGGAAGGCATCGACCTCGTCCTCGTCATAGCCTTCTCGGAGGCGGACGGTCGTGAACTGCTTGTTCCGCACGTCCTCGGGAGTCAGCGGCATGTCTTCTTCACCTCTACGTAGTCGTCGGCAGTCGGCAAGACCGTATCGGGACTGTCCCCGCGCCCGCGGGGAAGCACATCGTTCACAAGCCGCTCGCAGCGGTGCGCACGAAACTGATGAGGATGTAAACGATGATCATCAGAACGAAGAAGGACAGGTCGAGTGCCACGCCCCCGAGACGCAACGGCGGAATGACCCGCCGAAGAAGCTTGAGTGGTGGATCGGTGACGCTGTAGGTGGCCTCGAGTACGACCACCATCGCCTTGCCGGGTGTCCAGGAACGTGCGAACTGGAACACGTAGTCCATGACCAGGCGGAAGATCAGCACGACGAGGAAGCACCCCAAGGCGAAGTAGATCACTTGCAGTGCGACACCCATCCCGCGCTTCCCTCTCCCCTGCTCCCGCTGTGTTCCCGGCCCCGTGTCTGACGGATCGGTCTAGCTTTGGTTGAAGAACCCGCCCTCCGCGATGCGGGCCTTGTCCTCCGCCGTGACATCGACGTTAGCAGGCGACAGCAGGAACACCTTCTGTGTCACGCGTTCAATGCTGCCGTGCAGACCGAAGACGAGTCCGGCGGCGAAGTCCACGAGACGCTTCGCGTCCGTGTCGTCCATCTCCGTGAGATTCATGATCACCGGAGTGCCCTCACGGAAGTGTTCCCCGATGGTACGGGCCTCGTTGTAGGTCCGGGGGTGCAGCGTCGTGATGCGGTACGGCTCCCGCTCGGAGACGACCTTGGGCATGATCACGGGGGCGTTCTTCTCCAGGTTCGTGCGATCAGGTGTGATGGATGCCACGGGGGCGATTCGCGCAGGACGTCCGTTTTCCACCGGAATTGGGATAGGTTCGCGCTGCGCCGGAGGCTGTGCGACTCGTACCGGTTCGTCCGGAACGGGCGCCTGGTGCACGGGCTGCTGTCGGCGATCCCGTTCCCGAGCCCGTTCCATCTCCGGCTCGGGCTCGAACTCGTCGTCGGGGTCGTACCCCGGGTTGTCGTACCGGTCGTCCTCCACGAGGCCGAGGTAGACCGCCATCTTGCGCATCGCGCCGGCCATTCTCCGAGTCCTCCGCTCTGTGGTGGATCGCCCTGTCGCAGGTGCCGCCGTGTCACGAATGTCACCAACTGCCCGCGATCCACTAGGTCTGCCCGCCCATCAGCGGGAATGACCATATTTTCTGCTGTGGTCCGACTTTCTTCGCGACGTTACCCGAGCCGGGGTCTCGCGCCGAGTACCGCAGTGCCGACGCGTACATGTGTCGCACCGGCCGCCACGGCCTGTTCCAGGTCTGCGCTCATCCCGGCCGACACCATCGTGGCAGCCGGATGGTCCACGCGCACGCGGGATGACAATTCCACCAACCGCTCGAAAGCGGCCTGTTCGCGTCCCGCGTAGTGGCCGGACAACGGAGCCACCGTCATCAGGCCGTCGATGCGCAGTCCGGGGGCCTCGGCGACGAGGTCCGCCAACTCCGCGAGCTGCTCCGGCGCCGCGCCGCCGCGGGCGCCGCGCTCCCCCGACTCGGCGTCGAGGGCGATCTGCACGAGGCACCCGAGCTCGCGGCCGGCGTTCACCGCGGCCGCCGAGAGGGCGGTCACGAGTTTCGGCCGGTCGACCGACTGCACCACGTGCGCGTATCCCGCCACGGAACGGACTTTGTTCGTCTGCAACTGACCGACGAAGTGCCAGCTGAGGGACAGATCCGCGCAGGCCGCAGCCTTGGGGGCGGCATCCTGGTCACGATTCTCCGCAACATGACGGACGCCCAGGTCCGCCAGCAGTCGTACGTCGCTCGCGGGGTAGGTCTTGGTGACCACGATGAGCGTCACCTCGTCCCGTCCGCGCCCCGCCGCGGCGCAGGCGGACGAGATACGTTCCTCCACCCGCGCCAGGTTCTCGGCGAGCTCCGACTTACGATCCGTCATTCTTCTGTTCCCCCGGGGGTCCGGGGGTCGTCCCCCGGGAAAGCTCCGTCAACCAGACATATCCCGCAAGCCGGCCGGTCACCCGGTCGCGGCGGTACGAGAAGTGGTCCCGCGACTCCAGTGTGCAGACCGCGGATCGGCCGCTGTTCACCACCCCCGCCTCCACGAGCTGGGCGTGCACCCCGGCGACCACGTCGACGGCCGGTGTCCCCCAGCTGGTCTCGGCCCGGGCGGCGGGCACCACCTCGGCCACCGCGTCCCGCATCTCGGCGGGCACCTCGTAGCAGTGTCCGCAGACCGCGGGTCCCGTACGGGCGACGATCCGCCCGGGGTCGGCGCCGAGGGCGACCATCGCCTCGACGGCGGCGGGCACCACCCCGGCCACCAGTCCCGGCCGCCCGGCGTGGGCGGCCGCCGCGACCCCGGCGACGGGGTCCGCGAGCAGGACCGGTGTGCAGTCGGCGGTGAGCACGGCGAGGGCGAGCCCCCGACGGGCGGTCACCACCGCGTCCACCGCGGGGATCTCCTCGTCCGGGCCCCAGGGCCCGTCCACCACCGCCACGTCCCGGCCGTGCACCTGGTTCATCCAGACCACCCGGTCCGGCAGCAGTCCCAGGGACTTCGCCGCCGAGGCCCGGTTCGCGAGAACGGCGGCCGGGTCGTCTCCGACCGCGCCGCCGAGATTGAGCTCCTCGTACGGAACGGCGCTCACTCCGCCCCACCGGTCGGTGAAGGCGAAGTGGGCGCCGCCCACGTGATGCTGCTCCGGTGTCACTTCAAGAAGTCCGGGACATCCAGTTCCTCGGCCGGGCTGTCCTGGTACGGCCGGGCCGTGGGGACCTGCGGCGCGGGGGCCTGGACCTCGACCGGGGCCGGCTCGACCGGAGCCGGGGGGTCCTCGCGCGGGGTGACCGAGCCGAGTCCGCCGAAGGCCGGGCGGGCCGGCTCGGCGGCGCGGACCGGAGCCGGGGCCGGCTCCTCACGCTTGGTGGACGCGGCGCCGATGACGTTGTCCCGGCGGGCCGGGGGCTGTCCGCCGTCGAACCCGGCCGCGATGACGGTGACCCGTACCTCGTCGCCGAGCGCGTCGTCGATGACGGCGCCGAAGATGATGTTCGCCTCGGGGTGCGCGGCCTCGCTGACCAGCTGCGCGGCCTCGTTGATCTCGAAGAGACCGAGGTCCGAGCCACCGGAGATGGAGAGCAGCACGCCACGGGCGCCGTCGATGGACGCCTCCAGGAGCGGCGAGGAGATCGCCATCTCGGCGGCGGCCACCGCGCGGTCGTCGCCGCGGGCCGAGCCGATGCCCATCAGGGCCGAGCCGGCCTCGGACATCACGGACTTGACGTCGGCGAAGTCGAGGTTGATCAGACCCGGGGTGGTGATGAGGTCGGTGATGCCCTGGACGCCCGAGAGCAGGACCTGGTCGGCCGACTTGAAGGCGTCGAGCACGCTGACCTGGCGGTCCGAGATGGACAGCAGTCGGTCGTTGGGGATGACGATGAGGGTGTCGACCTCTTCGCGGAGCTCGGCGATGCCGTCCTCCGCCTGGTTCGCGCGGCGCCGGCCCTCGAAGGTGAACGGTCGGGTGACCACACCGATCGTCAGGGCGCCCAGCGAGCGCGCGATGTTGGCGACGACAGGTGCGCCGCCGGTGCCGGTGCCGCCGCCCTCACCGGCGGTGACGAAGACCATGTCGGCCCCCTTGAGGACCTCCTCGATCTCCTCGCGGTGGTCCTCTGCCGCCTTGCGACCGACGGCCGGGTTGGCGCCGGCGCCGAGGCCACGGGTGAGTTCACGGCCGACGTCGAGCTTGACGTCGGCGTCGCTCATCAACAGCGCCTGGGCGTCCGTGTTGATGGCGATGAACTCGACGCCCTTGAGACCGACCTCGATCATTCGGTTGATGGCATTGACACCACCGCCGCCGACACCGATGACCTTGATGACTGCGAGGTAGTTCTGCGGTGCTGCCACGTCGAAGGCCTCTCGCCTCGAGTTACGTGTCGCCGCCTCGCGGGCCTGCGTTGCGACGACTGATGCCGAAATAGGGACGGTCCGAACGCGCCGACCCGAACCCTCACCCTGAAGTTTAGGGTTAGGGGTGTGCCTGTTCCTCGGACTCTTCCGAACAGGACACTAAGTCGACAAGTAGCGCGTGTTCAACGAACACGCCGAACCTCCCGTTTTTCTTTTCACCCTATGTGATCACCCGTATCGCTGGCCAACCAGGGTGCGCCGCTGTTGGACCGGACGTCAACTCCCGGCCGCAGCAGGGGCGGTGGGGACGCTCACGTCGAAGTGCGCGGCCTTGGGAGCGGCTTTCAACAAAGCGTTCAAAGCACGCCCCTTCGCGTCGCTCTGTTCACCGCTCCCCCACGTCACGGACCGGCCCCCGGTGAGCTGCAGGACGACCGAATCGTAGGAACCCACCTTGACCTGCACGGTTTGCTTGGCGATCGACTCCGGGAGGGCGCCCGCGACGAGGACGGCCTCGTGCAGCAGCCGTTCCTCGTCGAAGCGTCGGGCGCTCGGCGATCGACCGGCGTTCAATTCGAGGACCGGAACGCCCGCGGGTGCTTTCGGAACCGTGTCGAATCGCACACCCGATGCGTCCACTTCGACGAACTTGGCGTCCTTTTCGATGAGCAGGACGGGTTTGCGTTCCGTCACTTTCAGACCGATCCCGTGCGGCCAGGCGCGCACCACGTCGACCGAATCGACGCGGGGCAGCCGGCCGCGGACCCGGCCCTCGATCTCTTCGGTGTCGACGCTCACCAGGGGCGCGCCGACCGGGACGGCCGCGGCGCCGAGGACCTGTTCGGCGGTGAGCACGTCCATGCCGGTGGCGGCGACCTTCTCCACACGGAGCCAGGAGGACCCGTAGAGCACCCAGGTGCCGCCCGCGGCGAGGAGGACCACCGCGGCGGCCACCAGGGCCAGCAGGGGGCCTCGGCGCAGGCGTACGCCGGGACCCCCAGGGCCGGGCCTCTGCGCCGACTTCGGCGGCTTGGGGGCCTTGGAGCCCCTGGGGGCCTTCGGGGGCTTGGGGGGCTTGGGAGCGCCGGTGCCCTCGCGGGCAGCCGGGCCGGACCGATCAGAAAACGGTGTTCCGCGCCGCGCGGTCGTCCCTCCGGCCACTCCTGTGCCTCCTGCGTCTGCGCTACCCGCCTCAGCGGGACCTGTGGGCCGCGATCGCCTCGTACACCATGCCGACCAGGAGCTCGTCGGCGTCCCGGCGGCCGAACTCGCCGGCGGCGCGGGACATCTCGTACAGGCGGTGCGGGTCGGACAGCACCGGGAGGATCTGACCCAGCACCCAGTCGGGCGTCAGCTCCGCGTCGTCCACGAGCAGGCCGCCGCCGGCCTTGACCACCGGCTGGGCGTTGAGCCGCTGTTCACCGTTGCCGATCGGCAACGGGACGTAGGCGGCGGGGAGCCCGACGGCGGCGAGTTCGGCGACGGTCATCGCTCCCGCGCGGCACAGCATCATGTCGGCGGCGGCGTACGCGAGATCCATCCGGTCCACGTACGGTACCGGCACATACGGCGGCATCCCGGGCATGTTGTCGACACGCGGCAGTTCGTTCTTCGGCCCGACGGCGTGCAGGATCTGGATCCCGGAGCGCTGGAGGGTCGGCGCGACCTGCTGCATGGTCTCGTTGAGGCGGCGGGCACCCTGCGAGCCGCCGGAGACGAGCAGCGTGGGCAGGTTGGGGTCCAGGCCGAAGGCGGCGCGCGCCTCCGGGCGGACCGCGGCCCGGTCGAGGGTGGAGATGGAACGGCGCAGCGGGATGCCGACGTAGCGGGCTCCGCGCAGCTTGCTGTCGGGGGTGGAGACGGCGACGGCGTGCGCGTAGCGGGAGCCGATCTTATTGGCCAGTCCGGGCCGGGCGTTGGCCTCGTGGACGATGATCGGCACCCCGAGGCGCTTGGCCGCGAGGTAGCCGGGCAGGGCCACGTAGCCGCCGAAGCCGACGACGCAGTCGGCCTTGGTGCGCAGCAGGATCTCCTCCGCGGCCTTGATGGTGCCGCGCAGGCGTCCGGGGACGGTGATCAGTTCCGGGGTCGGCTTGCGGGGCAGCGGTACGGCGGGGATCAGGCCCAGCTCGTAGCCGCGTTCCGGCACCAGGCGGGTTTCCAGTCCGCGCTCCGTGCCGAGGGCGGTGATGCCCACTGAAGGGTCCTGCCTGCGCAGGGCGTCCGCGAGGGCGAGCGCCGGCTCGATGTGGCCGGCGGTCCCCCCACCGGCGAGTACGACATGCACCGAAATTCACCGCTCTCCGGACGGACGCTTCTTGACGCGCCGTCTCATCGACTTCCATCTCACCCCGGTCCGCCACCAGCCGGTCTTCGGCTGTCGCATCGCGAGGGCCGCGCGCGCCGCCGGCTCCTCACGCGCGAAGGCGATGAGCAGTCCGACCGCGAACATGGTCGGCAGCAGGGCTGATCCTCCGTAGGAGAACAGCGGGAGCGGGACTCCGGCGATCGGCAGCAGGCCGAGCACCGCACCGATGTTGATCACGGCCTGGGCCGTGATCCAGGTGGTCACGCCTCCCGCGGCAAACCGTACGAAGGAATCCTCCGTGCGTCCGGCCACGCGGATACCCGCATAGCCTAGGGCCGCGAACAGGGCGAGAACCGACAGCGTCCCCGCCAGACCCAGTTCCTCCCCGGTGATGGCGAAGATGAAGTCGGTGTGGGCTTCGGGTAGTTGCCCCCATTTTTCCACACTTGCCCCCAGGCCCGAACCGAACCATCCGCCCGATGCGAGGGCGTAGATCCCGTGAACGGCCTGCCAGCAAAGGTCGTTCTTGCCCGGTTCTGTCGCACCGAGGCACTCCAGCCGGTCCATCCGGTGCGGGCTCGTCTTGATGAGCAGTGCGACGATCGCACCCGCGAAGACGAGCACCCCGACGAACATCCGGGTCGGGGCCCCGGCCAGCCAGAGCAGACCGAACAGGATGGCTCCGAGGATCATCGCGGTGCCCATGTCCCCGCCCAGCATGATCAGCCCGAGCAGCAGGAAGGCCACCGGGACCAGCGGCACCAGCAGGTGCTTCCACTGGCTCAGCAGCCCCTTGTCACCCTTGCGTGCCAGCAGGTCGGCGCCCCACAGGATCAGTGCCAGCTTGCCGAACTCACTGGGCTGCAACATGAACGGACCGCCAAGGGAGATCCAATTCTGGTTGCCGTTGATGGAGACGCCTATCCCCGGGACCTGGACCAGGACCATCAGGAAGAGCGTGCCGGCGAGCACCGGGTACGAGAGCGCGCGGTGCAGTTTGACCGGCATCCGGGAGGCGGCCAGCAGGAGGACGCCGCCGATGACGGCGGCCAGGAACTGCTTCTTGAAGAAGTACGCGTCGCCGAGGCCGAGCTGGAGGGCCTTGATCATCGAGGCCGAGTACACCATCACCAGACCGAGCACGGTGATGAGCAGGGAACTACCGAAAATCAGGTAATAGGCGGTGAGCGGGCGGTCCCAGGCCTTCTGCACCTGCTGTCGCGTACGCCGGATGCGGGCCAGCGGCCCGCCCCCGGTGGGCCGCTTCGAACCCACCGCAGGGCGTTTGCGGCCCTGCGCCTTCACGGCGGACGGCCGCCGCCCCGGGAGCATCTGCTTGGCCGGCATCTGTGATCTTCCCCTCCACTCGTACGAGGCGAGCTGCCGGCCGGAGGGAACCTGTCCCGGAGCCCCGGCCTAGGCCGTGTCCGCAGCGTTCTCGGCGGCCAGTTCGCGCACCGCGTCGGCGAATGCGTCCCCACGCTTGTTGTAGTTCGCGAACATGTCCATCGAGGCACAGGCAGGTGCCAGCAGGACCGTGTCGCCGGGCTCGGCGAGCGCGGCGGCTTCCCGGACCGCTGCGAGCATCGCCCCAGTGTCGGTCCGGTCGAGGTCGACGACCGGGACCTCGGGGGCGTGTCGCGCCAGCGCATCGGCGATGAGCGCCCGGTCGGCGCCGATCAGCACGGCGCCGCGCAGCCGCTTCGCGGCGTTCCGCACGAGCTCGTCGAAGGTCGCGCCCTTGGCGAGGCCGCCGGCGATCCACACGACCGGCTCGAAGGCCGCGAGCGAGGCCTCGGCCGCGTGCGTGTTGGTGGCCTTGGAGTCGTCGATGTAAGTGACCGAGGCGACCTCGTCCACGTACGCGACGCGGTGGGCGTCCGGGCGGAAGTCGCGCAGCCCGTCGCGGACCGCACGGGCCTCCACGCCGAAGGCGCGGGCCAGGGCCGCGGCGGCGAGCGCGTTGGCGATGTTGTGCGGGGCGGGCGGGTTGACGTCCGCGACCTCGGCGAGCTCCTGGGCGTTCTTCTGCCGGTTCTCCACGAAGGCCCGGTCGACGAGGATGCCGTCGACGACGCCGAGCATGGAGGGGCCGGGGGCACCGAGGGTGAACCCGATCGCCCGGCAGCCCTCTTCGACGTCGGCCTCCTCGACCAGGTTCTCGGTGGCCGGGTCGGCGACGTTGTAGACGCAGGCGATCGTGTTGCCCTGGTAGATCCGGCCCTTGTCGGCGGCGTACGCCTGCATCGAGCCGTGCCAGTCGAGGTGGTCCGGGGCCAGGTTGAGCACGGCCGCCGAGTGGACGCGCAGCGAGGGCGCCCAGTGCAGCTGGTAGCTGGAGAGTTCGACGGCGAGCACGTCGTACTCCTGCTCGCCGAGCACCACGTCGATGATCGGGGTGCCGATGTTGCCGACGGCGGCGGTGCGCAGCCCGGCGGCCTTCAGGATCGACGCCAGCATCTGGGTGGTGGTGGTCTTGCCGTTGGTGCCGGTGATCGCGAGCCATTCGGCGGGCCCGGCCGGGTCCCCGTCGCCGGCCGCGGCCCTGCGGGCGGCACGGAGCTCCGCGCCGGCCCCGCGCAGCCGCCAGGCGACCTCGACGTCACCGACGACGTCGATGCCCGCCGCGGCGGCGGCCAGGAAGAGCGGGCTCTCCGGTTGCCAGCCCGGCGAGGTGACGACCAGTTCGGTGCCCTCGGGCAGGGTCTCGCCCGCCCGGGCGCCGTCGGGCAGGTAGCCGAGGCGGACCTCGATGCCGAGCTCCACGAGCTCGGCGGCCCTGGCCCGGTGCGCGTCACCGTCGCCGTTGTCGACGACGGTCACGCGCGCGCCCAGCCCCGCCAGTGCGCGGGCGGCGCTGATGCCGCTGATGCCGAGCCCCGCCACGGTGATCCGGCCCGGCAGGCCGAACCGGCCCAGGGCGTCGGGGCCGAGTACGCCGGCCGGCTCGGAAGAACTCACTTGTCGGCTGCCCATCCCGCGTAGAAGAGACCGAGACCAACGATCACGCACATGCCCTGGATGATCCAGAAGCGGACCACGACGAGTACCTCGGACCAGCCCTTGAGCTCGAAGTGGTGCTGAAGTGGCGCCATCCGGAAGACGCGCTTGCCGGTCATCTTGAAGGAACCGACCTGGATGACGACCGACATCGTGATGAGCACGAACAGGCCGCCGAGGAGCGCCATCAGGAACTCCGTACGGGAGCAGATGGCGAGGCCCGCGAGCGCGCCACCGAGGGCGAGCGAGCCGGTGTCACCCATGAAGATTTTGGCGGGCGAGGTGTTCCACCACAGGAAGCCGAAGCAGGCGCCCATGAGGGCGGAGGCGACGACCGCGAGGTCGAGCGGATCGCGCACCTCGAAGCAGGCGTTCGGGTTGGTGAGGTCCGCCGCGAAGGCGCAGGACTCCTGGAACTGCCAGACGCCGATGAAGGTGTAGGCGCCGAAGACCATCACCGCGGCGCCGGTCGCCAGACCGTCCAGGCCGTCGGTGAGGTTCACGCCGTTGGACATCGCCAGGATCATGAACAGCGCCCAGACCACGAACAGCACCGGACCTATCGACCAGCCGAAGTCCGTGACGAACGACAGCCTGGTGGAGGCCGGGGTCAGCCCGCGGGAGTCCTTGAACTGCAGGGCCAGCACCGCGAAGGCGATACCGACGATCAGCTGGCCGGACATCTTCGCCTTGGCCCGCAGACCCAGCGAACGCCGCTTGACGATCTTGATGTAGTCGTCCAGGTACCCGACGAGGCCCATGCCCGCCATCAGGAACAGGACGAGCAGGCCCGAGAAGCTCGGTTCCGAGCCGGTGAGGACCTTCGTCAGGGCGTACGCGACGAGCGTCGCCAGGATGAAGGAGATACCGCCCATGGTGGGCGTGCCCTTCTTCCCGGCGTGACCGCGGGGGCCGTCGTCGCGGATGAACTGGCCGTAACCCTTGCGGGCCAGCAGCTTGATCAGCAGCGGGGTGCCCACGACGGTCAGGAACATGCCGATGACACCGGCGAACAGAATCTGCCTCATCGGTCGGCGACCTCGCCCTCGACAGTGCTGTCGAGAAGGCCCTGGGCCACCCGCTCCAGACCGGCCGACCTGGAAGCCTTCACCAGCACGACGTCACCCGGGCGCAGTTCACTGCGCAACAGGTCGACCGCCGCCTGTGCGTCGGACACGAGCACCGACTCCTCACCCCACGAACCCTCGTTATATGCGCCCAGTTGCAGCCAGGAGGCTTCCCTGCCCCCGACCGCGACGAGCTTGCTCACGTTGAGCCGGACGACAAGTCGTCCGACCGCGTCGTGCTCGGCGAGAGCGTCGTCTCCGAGCTCGGCCATCGGGCCGAGCACCGCCCACGTGCGTCCCCCGTCCGCCCTGCCGGCACCACCCATCGCGGCGAGCGCGCGGAGTGCGGCCCGCATGGACTCCGGGTTCGCGTTGTAGGCGTCGTTGACGATCGTCACACCGTCCGCCCGCTCGGTGACCTCCATCCGCCACCGGGACAGCGTGCCCGCCCCGGAGAGCGCCGTGGCGATCTCCTGTGCGGACATGCCCAGTACATGGGCGACGGCGGCCGCGGCGAGCGCGTTCGACACGTGGTGCTCACCGTACAGCCGCAAGGTCACGTCACTGCACCCGGTCGGTGTGTGCAGTGTGAAGGAAGCCTGCCCCCTGTCCGTCATGCGGACTTCGGTGGCCCGGATTTCGGCGTCCTCTGCCTCGCCGAAGAGGACCGTACGGGCCTTCGTGCGCCCGGCCATCTCACGAACCAGCAGGTCATCGGCGTTGAGGACGGCGACGCCGCCCTCGGCCTCGCTCGGCAGGGCCTCGACCAGCTCTCCCTTGGCCTGCGCGATCTGCTCGCGGCCGCCGAACTCGCCGATGTGGGCGGTGCCCACGTTGAGGACCAGACCGATCCGTGGGGGCGTCAGTCCGGTGAGGTAGCGGATGTGGCCGATGCCGCGGGCGCCCATCTCCAGGACCAGGTGCTGGGTTTCCTCGGTGACGCGCAGCGTCGTGATCGGCAGGCCGATCTCGTTGTTGAGGTTCCCGGGGGTCCACACGGTCGGCGCGTGGTGCTGCAGCACCTGCGCGATGAGGTCCTTGGTGGAGGTCTTGCCGGCGGATCCGGTGAGGGCCACGACGTCGGTGCCCAGGCGGGTGACCACGGCGCGGGCGAGTGCGCCGAGGGCGGCCACCACGTCGGGGACGACGATGGCCGGTACGCCGACGGGGCGGGTCGCGAGGACGCTCACGGCCCCGGCGGCCACGGCGCGTTCCGCGTAGTCGTGGCCGTCGACCCGCTCACCGACGAAGGCGGCGAACAGGCTGCCCGGCCGGACCTCGCGGGAGTCGTAGACCACGGGGCCGGTGACCTGGACGGACGGATCCGGTATGTCGTGGGGTCGCCCGCCGGTGATGTCGGCGATCTCGGCGAGGGAAAGGGCGATCACTGGTTCACCTCGGCCTGTCGGACCTGAGTCGTTTCGTCGGGCGCGGCGGTCCGGTCGAGGACGGCCTGGCGCTCGATCGCGGCGCGGAGCACCGTGCGGTCGTCGAAGGGGCGTACGACACCGGCGGTGTCCTGGCCCTGCTCGTGTCCCTTGCCGGCCACCAGCACGGTGTCACCGGGTCGGGCGCGGGCGACGGCGGCCGCGATGGCCGCGGCCCGGTCGGCGTCGACCAGGACGGTGCCCCGCTCGGCGGGCGGTACGGACACGGCGCCCTCGAACATCGCGGCGAGGATCGCGAGCGGGTCCTCGGAGCGCGGGTTGTCGGAGGTCAGGACGGCCACGTCGGCGAACCGGGCGGCCGCGGCCCCCATCGGGCCGCGCTTGGTGGTGTCGCGGTCGCCGCCGCAGCCGAGCACGATGTGCAGCTTGCCCTCGGTGACCTCGCGCAGCGCGCGCAGCACCGATTCCACGGCGTCCGTCTTGTGCGCGTAGTCGACGACGGCGAGGAACGGCTGTCCCGCGTCCACCCGCTCCAGCCGGCCGGGGACCCCGGGGACCGCGGCGACGCCGTCGGCGGCGGTCTGCGGGTCGAGGCCGGCGGCGGCGAGCGTGACGATCGCGGCGACGGTGTTGGCGACGTTGAACGGGCCGGGCAGCGGCGCGGTGGCCCGTACGCGCTGTCCTTCGGGGCCCAGCAGGGTCAGGGTGGAGGTCGCCGCGCCGAAGACCACGTCCTCGGCACGCCAGTCGGCGGCCGGGTCGCCGGCGGCGGAGAAGGTGACGACCGGGATCGTCGCCTCCTTGGCCAGTCGGCGGCCGTACTCGTCGTCGAGGTTGACCACGCCCAGGCGGGCCCGGCGGGCGGTGAAGAGCCCTGCCTTGGCCTGGAAGTAGTCCTCCATGTCGGAGTGGAACTCCATGTGTTCCGGGCTCAGGTTGTTGAAGACGGCGACGTCGAAGACGCAGCCGTCGACCCGGCCGAGCACCAGCGCGTGGCTGGAGACCTCCATGGCCACGGCCTCGACCCCGCGTTCGCGCATGACCGCGAAGAGGGCTTGGAGGTCGGTGGCCTCGGGGGTGGTCCGCTCGGACTTGATGCGCTCGTCGCCGATGCGCATCTCGACGGTGCCGACCAGTCCGGTGCTGCGGCCCGCCGCGCGCAGACCGCCCTCGACGAGGTACGCCGTGGTGGTCTTGCCGGAGGTGCCGGTGATGCCGATCTGGAGCAGGTCCTCACCGGGGCGCCCGTAGATCGCGGCGGCGAGTTCTCCCATCCGGCCGCGCGGGTCCTCGACGGTCAGGACCGGCAGACCGGTCACCGCGGCGCGTTCCGCTCCCGCGGGGTCGGTCAGCACGGCGGCGGCGCCGAGGGCGGCCGCCTGGGCGGCGAAGTCGGCGCCGTGCGTCCTGGCTCCCTGCAGGGCGGCGTACAGGTCACCGGGTCGCACCGCACGGGAGTCGTGCGTGATGCCGGTGATCTGCGCCGCGCCGGGCGCCGGGATGCCCAGCAGGGTGGCCAGCTCGCCCAGCGGGCTCGGGCTGGCGGACGCGGGCCGGGGCGCTCCCGGCGGCGTTGCCGGGGCTTTCTGGGTCGTTCTGGGCTGATCAGCGTGGGACACGGCGGTGAGCGTACCGGGCGCGGCGGGCCGCTCGCGAAGTGAGGCCCCGGCCTCGGCGTCGGCGGTCGTCGGGTTCCCGGGTTTCGGGGTGATCGTTGTCACTGATGGTGCCTCACGCTTTTCTGGCGGGCCGGCCTGGCCGATGGGTCACTGACCGGGCTGCGGACTGGGCTGCGGGGCGGGCTGGGGAGCGGGCGCAGGAGCGGCGTCGTAGGTGACGGGAAGCCCGGCGGGCGCGGTTCCCGTGGGCGCCACCTGGAGGGTCTTGAGCGCGAACTCCATGACCTTCTTGTAGATGGGGCCGCAGATCTGGCCGCCGAAGTAGCTGCCCTTCGTGGGGTTCTGGATGGCGCAGTAGACGGTGATGCGGGGGTTGTCCGCGGGGGCGAATCCGGCGAAGGAGGCGGTGTAGCCCTTGTAGCGGCCGGTGGCCGGATCCACCCGGTTGGAGGTGCCGGTCTTGCCGCCGACCCGGTAGCCGGGGATCCGTGCCTTGGTGCCGGTGCCCTCCTGGTCGTCGACGACGGATTCGAGCATCTCGGCGAGGGTCTTGGCGGTGTCCGCGCTGACCACGCGGCTCTGTTCGGGGGCCGGGGCCGGGGTGAAGCGGCCGTCGGGGCCCTTGGTGCCGCGGACGAGCGTCGGTTCGACGCGGACCCCGCCGTTGGCGATGGTCGAGTACACGGAGGCCGCCTGCATGGCGTTGAGGGAGAGGCCCTGGCCGAAGGGGATCGTGTACTGCTGGGAGGTGGACCAGTCCTTGGGGGCGGCGAGGATGCCGCGGGACTCGCCCGGGTAGTTCAGGCCGGTGGGCCGGCCGATGCCGAACTTGGTCAGGTAGGAGTGCAGGACCTCGTTGGCCTCGGGCTGGGTGGGTCCGAGCTGGCCGGTGGCGAGGATCGTGCCGATGTTGGAGGACTTGGCGAGGACCCCGTTGAGGGTCAGGTACCAGGTCGGGTGGTCGATGTCGTCCTTGAACAACCGGTCGCCGCGGTGCAGCCGGTTGGGGACCTCGACCCGGGTCTCCGGGGTGGCCTTCTTCTCCTCCAGCACGGCGGCCATCGACATGACCTTGGCGGTGGATCCGGGCTCGTACACGTCCTGGAGCGCGGCGTTGCCCATGGTGGCGGAGCGGGCGCGGGTCAGGTCGTTGGGGTCGAAGCCGGGCGCGTTGGCCATGGCCAGGACCTCGCCGGTGCGGGTGTCCTGGACGATGACGTAGCCGCGGTCGGCCTCGGACTTCTGGACCTGCTCGGCGATGGCGCTCTGCGCCGCCCACTGGATGTCCCGGTCGATGGTCAGCTCGATGTCCTCGCCGGGGACGGCGGGCTTCTCGTTGGAGTCGGCCGTGGGGACCTGGCGGCCGCCGGACTGGGCGTAGGTGATCTCGCCGTCCTTGCCGGACAGCTTCTTGTCCAGGGAGGACTCCAGGCCGCCGGCGCCCTTGCCCTCGGCGTTGACGTAACCCAGTATCCCGGCGGCGAGGTCGCCGTTCGGGTACACGCGCTTGCTGCTGGTCTCCTTGAACACGCCGGCGAGGACGTTGGCGCCGGGGCCGTTGCTGCGCTTGTCGGCCGCCGCCTTGTCCGCGAAGACCCGCTTGAGGTCCTTGATCTGGTTCCAGACCTGCGGGGTCTGGCGCTGGGCGAGGACGACGTACCGGGAGTTCTTGGTGCTCAGCCGCTGGGTGAGTTCCTTGGCGTCCTTGCCGAGGATCGGCGCGAGGAGGGCGGCGGCCTGCTGCGGGGCGTCCGGGGCCTTGCTGTCCTGCGGGGTGAACATCTTCGGGTCGGCGGTGATGTCGTACGCGTCGACGCTGGTGGCCAGCGCCACGCCGCGGCGGTCGGTGATCTCACCGCGCTCGGCGGCCAGCTTGACGCTGGTGTAGCGGTTCTTGGAGGCCTCGGCGGAGAAGGCCGAGGCGTCGACGGCCTGTACCTGGAGCAGGCGGACCACGAAGGCCAGCATGACGAGGGTCAGACCGACGCTGACCAGCCGCAGCCGGGGTCGTGGGCTTCCGAGCCGGATCGTGTGCGGGGTACGGGGGCCCGTCGGCCGCCGGGTCGCCGGGCGCGAGGCCGGGCGGGCGCCGGCCCTGGCCCGGTCGCCCGGGCGGGGCGGCCTGGCCGGTCCGGGCACCCGCCGCCGGGGCGGCTCCTGCGGGCTCACGCGGCCACCGCCGGGGCGGGGATCCTGGGGCTCCGCCCCGGACCCCGCGCCTCGAACGCCGGCGAGGCTGGGTGGGAAGGGTGGATCACGGCGTCACCTTCCGGGGGTCTGGCTGGGCTGCGGGGAACCACCGGCCGCGGAGGGCGCGGCGGACGGGGCCGGCTGGGCCGCGGCCCCGGAGGCGGCCGGGGCCGACGCCGGGGGTGCGGCCGGGCTCGCCGGGGCGGTCGGGGTGGGCGGCGGCGCCTCGGCCACCGCCGGGTTGCCGGCGATCTTGCCGTCCTGGCCGATGAAGACCGGGCTGCCGCCGGGGACCAGGCCCAGTTCGTGCGCCCGGCGCTGGAGTGCGTCGGGTGCGGAGTAGGCGTCCACGTCGCGCTGCAGCGCCTGCTCCTCGTCGGTGAGGGCGGTGGTCTCCTTCCTCAGCTTGCTGAGCTGGAAGGAGCCCTCGTTCAGTGCCGAGTTCAGCAGCAGCAGGCTGATCAGGCCGCCGCCGAGCAGGGCCACGACCAGCAGGACGAACGGCATCCGGGCCGCCTGCCCGCCGGGGCGTGGGCGGGCCGGGCGGCCGCCGAGCGCCCGGCCGAGGCGGGCCGCCTGCCCGCGGGTCAGCGTGGCGACCTTCCCGGCCTTGGTCACAGTCGCGCCTCCCGGATGCGTTCGACGCCGCGGAATCTGGCCGGGGCGGCCCGCCGGTTCTCGGCGATCTCCTCCTCGGTGGGCAGCTCGGCGCCGCGCGTGAGCAGCTTCAGCTTGGGCTGGTACTTCTCCGGCACCACCGGCAGTCCGGGCGGGGCCGTGGAGGTCGCGCCGGCCGCGAAGACCTGCTTGACCAGGCGGTCCTCCAGCGAGTGGTACGAGAGCACCGCGATCCGGCCGCCGACCGCGATCTTGTCCACCGCCGCCGGGATGGCCCGCTCCAGCCCGGAGAGCTCGCCGTTGACCTCGATGCGCAGCGCCTGGAAGGTCCGCTTCGCCGGGTTGCCGCCGGTCCGCTTGGCAGCCTGCGGGAGGGAGTCACGGATCAGCTCGACCAGCCGGGCGCTGTTGGTGAACGGCTCCTTCTCCCGCTCCCGGACGATCGCGGACACGATCCGCTTGGCCTGCTTCTCCTCGCCGTACTGGCGCAGGATCCGGACCAGCTCGCCCGGCGCGTAGCTGTTGAGGACCTCGGCGGCGCTGATGCCCGTCGTCTGGTCCATGCGCATGTCCAGCGGCGCGTCCTGCGCGTACGCGAACCCGCGGTCGGCCTCGTCCAGCTGCATCGAGGAGACGCCCAGGTCGAAGAGGATGCCCTGGACCGCCGGGAGGCCCAGCCCGTCCAGGACCTCGGCGAGGTCGGCGTAGATCGCGTGGACGAGGGTGGCCCGGTCGCCGAAGGGCGCGAGTCGCTCGCCGGAGAGCCGCAGGGCCTCCTTGTCGCGGTCGAGGCCGATCAGGTGGGCCTCGGGGAACCGGGTCAGCAGGGCCTCGCTGTGGCCGCCGAGGCCGAGGGTGCAGTCGACGACGACGGCCCCGGGCCTCTCCAGCGCCGGGGCCAACAGGTCCAGGCACCGCTGGAGCATCACCGGGACATGTCGGGACTCGCTAGTCAAAGCGCCCTCTCAGATAACGGCGCGGCAGGCGTACGTACCACCTGGTTCCCGCATCCGCGACCGGCGCCGGGGAAGGTGGCGCCGGCCGGCCGGTGAGCGGGAGAGGGCCGGGCCGTACGTACGCGCCGCGCACGCGGAGTGTTCATCGGGGGCCGGGCGGCCGGTCAGGGCCGGGCTCCGGCCGGTTCGCGTCACTTTAGTGCAACGGTCGCCGCGGTCAACGAACCGCCTCGCGCGCCGTGCGCGGCTCTCGGACCGAACCGGCAAAAGCCGCGAATCACCCGGACGGCCGCCTCACCCCCACCCCTGTGGGTTAGCTCACAACAAGCCTCGTTGACGTTCTTTGTCCGCTCTCACGCGAGGCCACAACCCGCCGTGACCACTAACGTCGTACCCATGACGACTTCCGCATCCCTGCCTGCCGAGTCCGCGTCCGTGGCATCCGTCGGCGGATCCGTCACCGACCGGCTGGTCGAGGCGAATCAGCGTTACGCCGCACAGTTCACCGATCCCGGCATGGACGCCCGCCCCGTCCTCCAGGTCGCCGTGGTGGCCTGTATGGACGCCCGCCTCGATCTGCACAAGGCCCTCGGCCTGGAGCTCGGCGACTGTCACACGATCCGCAACGCGGGCGGTGTGGTCACCGACGACACGATCCGCTCGCTCACCATCAGCCAGCGGGCCCTGGGCACCCGCGCGGTGATACTCATCCATCACACCGGCTGCGGTCTCGAAAACCTGACCGAGGACTTCCGGCACGAGCTGGAGGACGAGGTCGGCCAGCGTCCCGCCTGGGCCGTCGAGGCCTTCCGGGACGTCGACCAGGACGTCCGCCAGTCCATGCAGCGGGTCCGCACGAACCCCTTCCTGCCGCACAAGGACGATGTGCGAGGCTTCGTCTTCGATGTGCACACCGGGCTCCTGCGGGAGATCGATCCCAGCTCTTGAGTGACACGAGGCCTTAACGCCGTCAAGAATGCGGGGTGGCACCACCCGGGATCCCCCGGGTCGGTGTCCGTGTTTCGGGGTGGGCCGGTTCATGCGCCAAGGGCGTCGGCCCTGGGAAAGGGCCGAGGAGAACCAGGTGACGACGTACGACGACCGAGCGAGCCTCGCGGATCTGACCAGCACGGTGGAGCGGGTGCGCCAGTCGGTCGAGAGCGTGATCGAGGGCAAGCCCGAGGTCGTCCGCCTCGCGCTCACCGTGCTGCTCGCCGAGGGCCACCTCCTCATCGAGGACGTCCCCGGCGTCGGCAAGACGATGCTCGCCAAGACGCTCGCCAAGTCCATCGACTGCTCGGTCCAGCGCATCCAGTTCACCCCGGACCTGCTGCCCTCCGACATCACCGGTGTCAGCATCTACGACCAGCAGCGCCGCGAGTTCGAGTTCAAGCCGGGCGCGATCTTCGCGCAGATCGTCATCGGTGACGAGATCAACCGCGCCTCGCCGAAGACCCAGTCCGCGCTGCTGGAGTCGATGGAGGAGCGCCAGGTCACCATCGACGGCACGACCTACACGCTGCCCAGCCCCTTCATGGTCGTCGCCACCCAGAACCCGGTGGAGATGGAGGGCACGTACCCGCTGCCCGAGGCCCAGCGCGACCGCTTCATGGCCCGCGTCTCCGTCGGCTACCCCAGCCCCGAGGCCGAGCTCCAGATGCTCGACGTGCACGGCGGCGTCTCCCCGCTCGACGACCTCACCTCCGTCGCGCACTCCCACGAGATCGTCAAGCTCATCGAGGCGGTCCGCGAGGTCTACGTGGCCGAGCCGGTCCGGCGCTACGTCGTCGACCTGGTCTCCGCCACCCGCACCCACCCCGACCTGCGGCTCGGCGCCTCGCCCCGCGCCACCTTGCACCTGCTGCGCGCCGTGAAGGCCTCCGCCGCGCTCTCCGGCCGGGACTACGTCCTGCCCGACGACGTCCAAGCCTTGGCCGCCCCGGTCCTCGCACACCGGCTGCTGCCCACCGCCCAGGCCCAGCTCAACCGCCGCACCGCCGAGCAGGTCGTCGGCGAGATCCTGCAGCGCACCCCCGTCCCGGCCGCGCACGCCCGCGGCGAGATGCCGCCCGGCGCGGGCATCCGGGGCTTCTGATGAGCGCCGGTGCCCCGCGCGGCGCCGGTGGCCCGGGGGACGGCGGCGGACTGCGCGCGTCGCTGTCCGGACTGACCACCCGCGGCCGCTCGTTCCTGGCCGCCGGGATAGCCGCCGCGGCCTGCGCGTACGTGCTGGGACAGGGCGAACTGCTGCGCGTCGGCCTGCTCCTCGCCCTCCTGCCGCTGATCTGCGTCTACGCCCTCCACCGCACCCGCTTCCGGGTCTCCGGCAGCCGCCGGCTCAGCCCCGGGCGGGTCCCCGCGGGCAGCGAGGCCCGCGTACAGCTGCGCATGGACAACGTCTCCCGGCTGCCCACCGGCCTGCTGATGCTCCAGGACCGGGTGCCCTACGTACTGGGCCCGCGCCCGCGCTTCGTACTGGACCGGGTCGAGCCCGGCGGCCGCCGCGAGGTGTCCTACCGGGTCCGCTCCGACCTGCGCGGCCGCTATCCGCTCGGCCCGCTCGAACTGCGCCTGACCGACCCCTTCGGGCTGGTCGAGCTGACCCGCTCCTTCAGCGCCTACGACACCCTCACCGTCATCCCGCGCACCGAGCCCCTCCCGGTGGTCCACCTGACCGGCCAGTCCAACGGCTACGGCGACGGCAGCCGCCGCTCCCTGGCCCTGGCCGGCGACGACGACGTGATCCCCCGCGGCTACCGGCGCGGCGACGACCTGCGCCGCGTGCACTGGCGCTCCACCGCCCGCTACGGCGAGCTGATGGTCCGCCGCGAGGAGCAGCCGCAGCGCAGCAGGGCCACCGTCCTGCTGGACACCCGGCGCCTGGCCTTCGACGGCGCCGGCCCTGACTCGGCCTTCGAGTGGGCCGTCTCGGCGGCCGCCTCCAGCCTGGTGCACGTCCTGGAACAGGGCTTCTCCGCACGACTGCTCACCGACACCGGCAGCTCGGTGCCCGGTGAGGGCGGCGGCGGTTTCTCCTCCGGCGGGCAGGAGTCCGCGGAGGCCGCCGGGCTGATGATGGACACCCTCGCGGTCGTCGGGCACTCCGACGGCGCCGGGCTCTCGCGCGCCTACGACGCGGTGCGCGCCGGCGGCAGCGGTGGTTTCGGCGGAGCCGGCGGTGACGGGCTCCTCATCGCCTTCTTCGGCGACCTGGACGACGTACAGACAGAACTGGCCGCCCGGATGCGCCAGCGCACCTCCGGTGCGGTCGCCTTCGTGCTGGACTGCGCGAGCTGGGGCGGAGAGCCCGCTCCGGGACATGCCGTGCCCCCGCTGGAGGAGCGGCTGCGCCGGCTGCGCGACGCGGGCTGGACGGCACTGGCCGTCCCGCCCGGGGTGGCCTTCGGCGAACTGTGGCGCCAGGCCGGGACCGCGCGCGTCGGTACGGGAACCTCCGGAGGTCGGGAATGAGCGGGCGGGCGAAACTGACGCTGTTCGCGGCACTGGCGACACTGCTCACCTCGTGGTCGCTGAACGCACTGGTGGACTCGCAGGCCTGGCTGCTCCAGGCTGCGCTGCTGCTCGCCGTGCAGAGCGCGGTGGGCGCCGGGGCGCGGCGGGTGCCGCTGGCCCGGGCGCTGACCGTGGCCGCGCAGGCGCTGGTGTCGCTCTTGCTGCTCGCGTTCCTCTACGCCGGCAAGGGCGAGTCCCACGGGGACGGGCCGCTGGCGTACCTGGTGACGGACTTCGGCGCGCTGTTCGGGCAGGGCCTGCGGGACGTGGGCGAGTTCGCCATCCCGGCTCCGCTGACGGACGGCATCAAGCTGCTGCTGGTGTCCGGCGTGCTGCTGATCGGGCTGCTGGTGGACACGCTGGCGGTGACCCTGCGCACGGCCGCCGCGGCCGGGCTGCCGCTGCTGGCGCTGTACTCGGTGGCCTCGGGTCTGGCGGGCGGCGGGGGCGCCTCCTGGTTCTCCTTCCTGCTCGCGGGCTGCGGCTACCTGATGCTGCTGCTGTCCGAGGGGCGCGACCGGCTCGCCCAGTGGGGCCGGGTCTTCGGCGCGGCCCCGCGCCGGGGCGCCGCCGACTCCGGCCTCGCCAACGGGGCGGGCGGTCAGGCGACGGCTCCCGTGAAGTTCGGGCGGCGGATCGGCGCGGTGACCCTGGGCCTGGCGCTGGTGGTGCCGGCCGTGCTCCCGTCGCTCGGCGGCGGTCTGCTGGGCGGCACGCAGGACTCCGACGAGAGCGGCGGCGGCGTGGGCGGGACGATCTCGGCGGTCAACCCGCTGGTCTCCCTGCAGAGCAACCTCAACGCGCAGGACAACCGCGTGATCCTGAAGTACCGGACGAACAGCCCGCAGCAGGCCGAGCAGTACCTGCGGATCCTGGCCCTGGACGAGTTCAACGGCGTCAAGTGGGAGGCCTCCGGGCGGGCCCTGGTGGACGTGCCGGAGAAGCTGCCGGACCCGCCGGGTCTCCGTGCCCCCGTCAGCCGTTCCGCGGTCGAGGTCACCACCAGCGTCTCGGCGGCGGACTACTACACCCAGCGCTACCTCCCCATGCCGTACCCGGCGACGTCGGTGGACATCGGTGGCAAGTGGCGGTTCGAGCCGGCGGGCCGGACCCTGGTCGGCGACCAGCTGGGCCGGGACAAGTTCCAGAACGTCCAAGGCGCCGAGTACACGGTGCGCAGCCTGCTGCTGAAGCCGACGGCCCAGCAGCTGCAGAACGCCCCGGAGCCCGACCCGGCGGTCCAGCAGGAGTACACCAAGCTCCCCGACAACCTGCCGGCCGTGGTCGCCGAGACGGCCCGCCAGGTGACGCAGGGGTCGAAGGACGACTACACGCGGGCCGTGAAGCTGCAGGACTACTTCGCCGTGAACGGCGGGTTCCGCTACAACACGAAGACCGCCTCGGGCACGGGTCCGCAAGCGGTCGCCCGGTTCCTCGCCGACAAGGAGGGCTTCTGCGTCCACTTCGCCTTCTCGATGGCGGCGATGTCCCGCTCCCTGGGCATCCCGGCCCGGGTCGCGGTGGGCTTCACGCCCGGCGAGAAGCAGTCGGACGGCAATGTGAACGTGTCGATGCGCGACGCGCACGCCTGGCCCGAGCTCTACTTCGAGGGCGTGGGCTGGACCCGCTTCGAGCCGACGCCGCGCTCCGGCATCAACATCCCGGAGTACTCCCGGGCACAGACCCCGGCCGCCCAGCCGTCCGCTCCGGCGCCGCTGCCCTCGCAGAGCGCGGCGCAGCCCTCGACGGGGCCCACGGCGACCCCCGAGTGCCCGCCGAACCTGAAGAAGATCGGCGAGTGCGGCACGGCCGCGGCCGCGCCGGACACGGGCGGCGGTGGCGGGCCGTCGGTGACGACGTTCCTGGGCTGGGCGGCGCTCGCGGTGGCGGTACTGGGCCTGCCCCTGCTCCCGCTGCTGTGGCGGACCCGCCTGCGGGCCCGGCGCCTGGCGACCGGAGAGGTTCTGACGGCCTGGCGGGAACTGGGCGACACTGCCTGGGACGCGGGTGTGCTCCCGGACGAGGCGCTGTCCCCACGCCGGGCGGCGAGCCGGATCGTGGATCTGGGCCGCCTGGACGCGGAGTCCGCGGCGGCCGTGCACCGGGTCGCCGGCGCGGTGGAACGGGCCCTGTACGCGCCCCCGGGCGCGGAGGTCTCGTATCCGGAACTGGCGGACGACGTACTGCTGGCCCGCACGGGCCTGCTGGAGTCCGCGGACCGCCTGCCCCGGCTACGCGCCCTGCTGCTGCCCCGCTCGGCGGCCCGCGTCTCCTGGGCCCTCACGGCCCGCCGTACGGCCGTGGCCACCGCGGTCTCGGCGTACCTGACGACCCTCCGGTCGAGGCTCCTGAAAGCCGGCCCCACCGGCGACTGAGCCGCCCCGCCGCCTCCCCCAGCCCCGCCGGCGTTCGAGGCGCGGGGTCCGGGGCGGAGCCCCGGCAACGGCGGCGCGGGCCACCACGAGGAACCGCCGAACCCGCGGACGCGAAACGGCGAGGCTCGATCCCCCCGAGCCCCGCCGTTCCACGTACCGCTGCACCGGGTCGCCGATCCCCCGTCGTTCCCCCGCCCCGGTCACGGCAGGAGGCACCCGGTCCGCTCCGCAGCCCCGTGTCGGCGGTGCGGACCGGGTCTCCTGTCCGTTGCTCCCAGTCTGGCGTTCGCGCAGGTGGGAGCCCATCCGCGCACGTACTCATATCCGCGCCTAGGTACGGATACTCAGCCGCCGCGGCCGGTGCCACCAGTTCTACGGGCCGGCGCGCCCGCGCGGCACCGCCGACCGGGGGGTTCAGCGGTTGCCGCTGACCCGACCCCGCAGCAGCAGCGACAGCGCCGAGTGCACGTCGTCCAGGGACCGCTCGCTCTGGAAGGACTGCCAGTCCAGCGCAGCCACCAGCACCATCCCGACCATCGCGGCCGCCGTGAGCGGCACATCGATCTCGGCGCTCAGCTCACCGCGTTCCACGCCCTCGCGCAGCACCTTCTCCACGACGGCCACCGCTTCCTGCCGGACCACCATGAGCGTGGACTGCCACGCGCGGTTGGTGCGCCACAGCTCGGCGACGTACAGCTGGGTGAAGGCCGGGTACCGGTCGATGAAGACGAGCCCCGCCCGGATCATCGCGTCGAGCGCCTCGACCCGGCTGCCGCCGCGGGCCTCCGTCTCCTCGGCCGCCGTCCGCAGGGAGACCGTCAGCAGGCCGACGCCGTGCCGCAGCAGCTCCTCGAAGAGCTCGTTCTTGCTCGCGAAGTTGTAGTAGACGGTGCCCTTCGCGACGCCCGCCCGCTCGGCGATCTCATCGACCGTGGTCGCGGAGAAGCCCTGCTCGGCGATCAGGGTGACGGCCGCCTCGTAGAGCTTCTGCCGGGTGATCGCACGACGGCCCCCGCCGGTACCCGTACCGGTGCTGCTGCTTTCCATGGCGCTGATTGTCACAGGTCAACACGTCCCTACAGGCTCAGTTCCGGGTGCAGTCGGTCCATGGTCCACACCTGCTTGCCGCGGGCGGCGAGCGCGGTGAGGGCCAAGGCGCCCGCGGTGAAGGCCAGCAGGACCACGCTTCCGTGCCAGACCGGGCCGAGGTCGCCGCCGGTGATGAGGCGGCGCAGGCTCTCGACGATGTACGACATCGGCAGGTACGGGTGGATCCAGTTGAAGAAGTCCGGGCTGGTCTGGACGGGGTAGGTGCCGCCCGCCGAGGTCAGTTGGAGCATCAGGACGGCCAGCACCAGGATGCGGCCGGCGGCGCCGAACTTGGCGTTGAGCCACTGGACGATCGCCGCGAAGCAGCAGGTGACCAGCATCAGGAAGGCGATGGTCAGGGCCGGGTGGGCCATTTTCAGGCCGAGGCCGGGCGCCCAGTGCAGTACGGACATCAGCAGGGCCACCTGTGCCGTGCCGAGGCCCGCCACGGGCAGCCAGCCGGCGAGGGCGACCCGCCAGGGTGAGGCGCCCGCGGCCAGGGCCCGCCGGTTCAGCGGGGCGATCAGCATGTAGGCGACCATCGCGCCGACCCAGAGGGAGAGCGGGATGAAGTAGGGGGCGAAGCCGGTGCCGTAGTTGGGCGCCTTGTGCAGGGACTGGTTGGCGAGCTGGACCGGGTCGGCCATGACCTGGGTGCGCGCGTCGCGCTGCTGCTGGTCGTAGTCGGGGATCTTGCCGGCGCCGTCGTGCAGGCCGCCGGCGAGTTCGCCGGTGCCGTCGACGAGCTTGTACATGCCGCCGTCGAGGCGGTGGGCGCCGTCGCCGAGCTTGCCGACGCCTTCGGTGAGGGCGCCGGAGCCGGTGGTGACGGTACCGAGGCCGGTGTGCAGCTGGGCCATGCCGGCGGACACCTTGTGGGCTCCGCTGTTGAGGGCGTTGACCTTGGCGACGGCCGCGTCGAGGTCACCCGCGAGCTGGGGCGCCTTGACGACGAGCTCGCGGGCCTTCTTCTCCAGGTCGGTGAGCTGGGTGCGGAGCGTGGCGACGTCCCCGTTCGCGTTCTTGACCAGGACGCTGACGTCCCCGCTGAGCTCGGCGGCCTCGGCCGCGCTGTCCTTGACCTTCTTCAGGTCGGGGCAGGAGGCCAGGTGCGGTTCGCCGCCGGGGGTGACGCAGTGCTTGGTGTAGTAGGCGTCCGCGCCGGCCGAGGCCTTCTTGGCGGCGGCGGCCGCGGCCGGGGCCTTCTCGGCGAAGGTGCCGAGGTGGTTGTTGACCACCTTCGCGCTGTCGGCGACGAGCTCGGCGGTGTCCGCCAGGTTCTTGGGGTCCTTGACGAAGGGGCGGGCCTTGTCCGCGGCCCCGTTGACCTTGTCGGCCAGCGCCTGGGTACCGTCCGCGACGTCCTTGGAGCCGGTCTCCAGCTTGCCCGCGGCCGTGTTCAGCTTCTGCAGACCGCTGTTGAGCTCGCCGGACTTCTCCTGTGCCGTGTCGAGGCCGTCGGCGAGTTCCTTGGCGCCTTCCTGGGCCTTGCCCGCGCCGTCCTTGAGCTGGTCGGCGCCGTCGGCCGCCTCGGCGGTCTTGTCGTGCAGGTCGGAGAAGTTGACGAAGATCTTGTCGAGGAACTTCCGGGAGGCGTTGGTGGACGCCGCGGAGCGGACCTCGGCGAAGACGGAACGCGAGATCGAGCCGACGATGTAGTTGTTGGCGTCGTTCGTGCGGACCTGGAGGGCCCCGGTGGTGGGGTCCTCCCCCGAGCTGGAGGCGATCTTCGCGCTGAAGTCGGCGGGCATGGTCAGGGTCAGGTAGTAGGTACCGTTCTCCAGGCCCTCGGCCGCCTCCTTCGCGCTCGCGTCGTGCCACTCGAAGGACTTCTTGCTGCTGTGCAGCTTCTTGGCTATCTCGGCGCCGGCGTCGAAGTGCTCACCGCCGACGGTCGCGCCCTTGTCGGCGTTGACGATGGCGACGGGCACCTTGTCGAGGCGGCTGTACGGGTCCCAGAAGGACCACAGGTACAGGGCTCCGTAGAGCAGCGGCAGCAGGAGCAGCGCGACGAGAGCGGCCCGGGGCAGCTTCCCCCGCCCGAACCGCTTGAGCTCAAGCGCGGCCAGCTTCGGCGAGCGCATCGTCCGCCCCCTTCGTGTCGTCGTTCTCGGAGTCGGTCTCGGAGTCGGTCGCCGTGTCGGCCGCCGAGTCGGTTTCGGAGTCGGTCTCGGAGTCGGTCGCCGTGTCGGTTTCGGAGTCGGTCTCGGAGTCGGTCTTCGTGTCGTTCCCGGAGCCGTCCGCCGCGTCCGGCTCCTTGGGGGAGGTCCGCAGGACGACCGCGTCGGCGGGGGCCTCGCTGCACACCGCGAGGACGGTGATCCCGCGGGCGGCGACCGAGCGGAGCAGGTCCCAGGCCTCGGCGCGTTCGGTGTCCGACAGCTTCAGGTCGAGGTCGTCGAGGGCCAGCAGTCCCGGGGAGCCCAGCAGCGCGATGGCGACGGACAGCCGTACGGACTCCAGGCGTTCCAGGTCCCGTACGGAGGTCCGGCCGCCCTTGGGCAGCGCGGCGAGGTCCAGGCCGGCGGCCTCCAGGGCGGAGGCGATCCGCGCCTCGGCGGCGGCGCGACGCTCGGCGCGGGGCCGGAACATGGCGCGGACCGGGGCGCCGTAGTGGCGCTGGAGCAGGGCGCCCTCGCGCAGCTGTTCCGCGACGGTGAGGGCCTGGTCGAGTTCGTTGACCCCGGAGACGGGGCCGAGTGCGGCAATCCGGCGAACCGCCGTCATCCGCTTCGGCAGCCGGTGGCCGCCGACCTCGGCGTGCCCCTGGGTGGGTTTCATCCGCCCGGTGAGGGCAAGGAGCAGGCAGGTACGGCCACTGCCGGAGGGGCCTTCGACCGCGATGAGCGAGCCTGGGGCCGCGTCGATGCCGACTCCCCGGAAGGCCCAGCCGCGCGGGCCCTCGAGTCCGAAGTCCTCGGCCTTGACGGCCGCGCCGTGCGGGCTGTCCACGCCGTCCCCCTTCTTTGAACTGACCGGTCAGTTCAAAAACTAGCATCCTTCTTCGCACCAGGTGCGCAGGAGGGGGCAGTTGCCCGGTTCGTGACCGTAAAAGCCCAGGTCAGCGCAATTGTCAGTGGGGCCCGTCACGATGGGGGCAACGCATCGACAGGAGGTTCGTCATGGCCACACCGTCCCCGTCCCCTGTCCACCCCGTCCTGCGCAGGTCGACGGCTCCACCGGCCGCCCTCGACCTGCTGGCCAAGGCCCACAGCGGCCTGGCCGAGGCCGCCCGGCTGACCCGCCCCAACGAGCGCTACGCCACCGCCCACCTCGCCGCACTGCGCACCGCCGCGGCCGTGCTCGCCGCGCGTGCCCGGCCCGAGCCGGTGAGCCCGCGGCGGCGGCCCCGGATCCGCAGCGCGTGGGAGGTGCTGCCGGAGATGGCCCCGGAGCTGACCGAGTGGAGCGCGCTCTTCGCCTCCGGAGCCGCCCGCCGGGCCAGGGCCGAGGCGGGGATAGCGGACGCGGCGAGCCCCCGGGACGCGGACGATCTGGTGCGGGCGGCCTCGATGTTCCTTCGCCTGGTGGAACGGATGCTCACCGTCCGGACACCACCCCAACCCCTCGGACAGACCCTGCCCGCACCACGTCCGGAGCATCCGGACGCGGGATGAGCTGCCCGGCGGCGGAAGGCAATAGGGTGGGCCAGGACCGCTCACCCTTTACCGCGCCGAGGAGCCATCAGCCGTGTCGGACACTTCCCGCCCCCGTGCCTCCCTCCGCACCGCCGTGGTGTGGGAGGTCCTCAAGGAGGCACTCGACCGCCGGGTGAAGGCGACCGGGCGGGATGTGCTGGACGTGCTCGACACCGGTGGCGGCACCGGCAAGTTCGCCGTGCCGGTGGCCCGCCTGGGCCACCGGGTCACCGTGGTCGACCCCAGCCCGAACGCACTGTTCGGGCTGGAGCGCCGAGTGGCCGAGGCCGGTGTCGCCGATCTCGTGCGCGGAGTCCAGGGCGACGCCCAGGGCCTGTTGGACGTCGTCGAGCGGGACGCCTACGACGTGGTGCTCTGCCACGGCGTGCTGGAGTACGTGGACGACCCCGCGGAGGGCGTGGCCAACACGGTGGCCGCGCTGCGCACCGACGGCACGCTCAGCCTGCTGGCCGCCGGCCTCGGTGGGGCCGTGCTGGCCCGCGCGCTGGCCGGGCACTTCACGGAGGCCCGTACCGCCCTGACGGACCCGGCCGGCCGCTGGGGCTCCGGCGACCCGGTACCGCGCCGCTTCACCGCCGAGCAGCTCTCCGAGCTGGTCGGCGGGGCCGGCCTCGAGGTCGGCGCGGTGCACGGCGTGCGGATCTTCGCCGACCTCGTGCCCGGGGTCCTGGTGGACACCGAGCCCGGCGCCGTGGAGGCGCTGCTGCGTCTGGAGGAGGCCGCGGCCGAGCTGCCCGCCTTCCACGCGGTCGCCACCCAGCTGCACGTCCTGGGCGAGAAGCGGGCCTGAACTGCGACCTTCCGCGGGCGGAGTCGGCCACACACCCTCCGATCCGCCGGTCGGCCCCGTATGATCAGGTGCAAGACCGGCATGGTGGACGGACCATTGGGGAATAAGGGCCTCAGTGACCGCCCCCGCGGCGGTACGGTTTTCACGCAGCGCTTTCACCGGCTGCGTCATTTCTGGGTTGTGTCCTTTTGGAACACTGCGCAGAGGGCGGGTGTCACGGGGGCGATTCCCCGCCTATCCTGAAGGGGACCCCTGGTCGCCACCCCCGCGACCGACGGATGAGGAGGACTCCCGTGCCGCTCTCGGAGCACGAGCAGCGAATGCTCGAGCAGATGGAGCGAGCGCTGTACGCCGAAGATCCCAAGTTCGCGACAGCGCTTGAGGGAAGCGGACTGCGTACGTACACCCGGCGACGGGTCTACCAGGCAGTCGCAGGCATTGTGGTGGGTATCGCGCTCCTCATGACCGGTGTGATCATTCCGAACGTGCTCTGGATCAGCGTGGTGGGTTTCCTCGTCATGCTGGGATGTACGGTCCTGGTGGTCACCGGTTGGCGCAAGGCACCCAAGCCTGGCGAGCAGCCCGTCTCCGGAAGTACCGGCGGTCCGGCCCATGGCCGGAGCCGGCAGCGTCGGTCGATGATGACCCGTATCGAGGAACGGTGGCAGCGCCGCCGTGACGAGCAGGGGCAGTAGCCCCCGACAACGTGGGTGAGGGGATGGCCGCCGTGCGGCCGTCCCCTCACTTTTCTGCGTTCCCGTACGGCATGATGATCCGATGAGTGTGCTCCCCCTGGTCTTCACCAGCGGCTGGGCCAGTGGGATCAACGCTTACGCCGTGGTCCTCCTGCTCGGCATCTTCGGCCGCACCGGCCTGACCGACGACGTCCCCGCCTCCCTGCAGCGCACGGACGTGCTGATCGTGGCGGCGGTGCTGTTCCTGTGCGAGGCGATCGCCGACAAGGTCCCGTACATGGACTCGATATGGGACACCGTCCACACGGTGATCCGCCCCGTGTCCGGTGCGGTGATCGGTGCGCTGCTGGCCGGGCAGACCGGTTCGCTCCCCGAGATCACCGCCGCCGCGGTCGGCGGCTCCACAGCGCTGGCCAGCCATTTCGTCAAAGCCGGCACCCGGATGGCGATCAACACCTCGCCCGAGCCCTTCACCAACGTGGGGATGAGCATCGCCGAGGACCTCGGGGTGGCCGGGCTCGTCACCTTCGCGATGTTCAATCCCGAGGCCGCGGCGATCATCGCCGCCGTGCTGCTGGCCATCGGACTGGCCATACTGTTCTTCCTCTGGAGCCGGATCCGCCGCTTCCTGCGGCGCCGTGCCCAGCGCCGTGAGGAGAAGCGGCTGGCCGCCGAGGTCCGTGAGACCACCGGAGCCCCACCCCGCTGACGCGAGGGCCCCCACCTGGGTCGATAGGCTCGGCCGCATGGCACGAATTGCGGTGATCGGCGCCGGCATGGGCGCGATGGCGACGGCGGCCCGGCTGGCCGTGGCGGGGCACCAGGTGACGGTGTACGAACGCGGGGCCACCTACGGCGGATCCGTGGGCCGGTACGAGCGCGAGGGCTTCACCTTCGACACCGGCCCCGGGCTGCTGCACCTGCCGGCCGTCTACCGCGATCTCTTCGTGAAGACCGGTAAGCAGCCGCTGGAGACCTACGTCGACATGGCCCAGGCGAACCCGGCCGTCCGACACGTCCTCCCCCACCGCGGCATCGACGTCACCCTCCCCGGCGCCTCCCACGGCGGTGTCGCCGCCGCGCTGGAATCCGCCTTCGGCCCGGGTGCGGGCGAGCGCTGGAACGCCGTCCTGGGCCGCGCCCGCGACGCCTGGGACGCCACCCGGCGCCCGCTGCTGGAGGAGCCCCTGCGACCCGGCGCCCGCCGGAGCCTGGGCGACGACCCGTATCCGGCGCTGCGCGGGAGCGGCCTGCTGCGCCGCCGCCCGCCGACCCTCGCCGAGGTGGCCGACCGGGAGCTGGGCGGCCCCCTCGCGGAGCTGCTGACCGGCCTGGTGCGCGGGTACGGGATCGACCCCGCCACCGCGCCCGCCTCGGCGGCCGTGCTCCCGTACATGGAGCAGACCTTCGGCAGCTGGTACGTGCGCGGCGGGATGCGGGCCCTGGCCACCGCCGTGTACGAGCGCTGCCTGGAGCGCAAGGTCGCCTTCGTCTTCGGGGCGGAGGTCCGGGAGGTCCTGGTCGCGGACGGCCGGGCGGCCGGTGTGCGGCTGGCCGACGGCGATGAGGCGGCCGCCGACACCGTGGTGTGCGGGATCGACCCCCGGCAGCTGCCGGCCGGTTCGCTGCCGTGGCCGTCGGACGCGGTTCCCGCCCGTGGGGACGGCGTACCGGGGCGGATCACCCTGCTGCTCGCGCTGCGCGGCGCGCGCCCGGCCACCGCCGTGCACCGGACGGTCGTCCACGCTCCCGGGACCCAGGTCACCGTCATGCGCCCGGACGATCCGACCACCCGGCCCGACGAGGAGCACGAGGCGGTCACCGTGAGCGCCGTACCCGGCCCCGGTACCTCGGAGCCCGGCGAGCTGCTGAACCTCGCGGAGAAGGCCGTACAGGGCCTACGGGAGCGGCTGTTGTGGCACGAGGTGCGTACCGCGGCCGACATCGAGGAGGCGACCGGCGCGCTGGGCGGCGCGGTGCCCCCGCCCGCCCTCGCGGGGGCCGGGGGCCGGCTGCTCCAGCCGGCCAACACCACGGCCGTGCCCGGGCTGTACCTGGCGGGCGGCTGGGCCCACCCCGGCGGCGGGCTGGCGCACGCCGGGATGACCGGAGCCCTGGTCGCCGGACTGATCGTGGAGGGCGCGGAATTCCGCGGCTCCCAGTGACCGGCGACCGGCGACGGTGATCGTCAGTAGCGGTACTGCTCGTACCCGCCCTGCTGGGGGTACGGGTACGGGTACTGCTGCGGCTGCTCGCCCTGGTCCTCCATCGGGTAGGACTGGCCGGCCCCGTCGGTGGACCGCTGCTGCGGGACCCAGACCCCGCCGGGCGGGGTGTCCGTGGAGTACTGCTGCTGCCCGTAGTCGGCGTACGGGGTGTAGTCGTACGGCTGGGGCGGGACGACGCCGCCGCCGGTGCCGATGTACGGGTCCGAGTAGGCGGCGTAGACCTGCTGCTGGTCGCCCGTCGGGTAGCCGCCGGAGTAGTCGTAGCCGCCCTGGTTCTGCTGGTCGTAGTACGCCGCGTACTGGTGGGCGTCCTGCTCGGCCGTGGTGAAGGGCGAGGCGAAGGCCGCGGTCCGGTCGACGGCGGGGGGCGCGAAACTCTGTATGCCGTAGGACCCGGTGTCCTCGGGAACCGGCTCCGTGTCGTAGACCACCGGGGGCGCGTCCCGGAACGACCGCTCCTCGCCGGCCCCGTCCCGAGCCTCGGCTCCGGACCGGTCCGTGTCCTCGTACTCCAGCGCGGTGACCTGGAGGGCCGGCTCCGACTTCGTGCCCGAGGCGCCCGAACCCCGACGGCGACGCGTCTGGCGTACGGGCTCACCGCCGCGGCGCAGCGCCCAGCCGGCCACGAAGCCCTTGCGGAAGGACAGCGTCACCAGGGTCTGGCCCACGGCGAACGCCAACGCGCCGGCGCCGATGACCGGCACCGACGGCAGTATCACGCCGGCGACCACGCCGAGGAAGCCGGCGAAGGCGAGCAGGCGCCAGCGGAGCCGGGCCTTGTACTGCATCAGGACCTCGGCAAGCAGCCACAGCGCGACGAAACCGAACGCGATGTAGAGGACCGTCATTCCCATGCATGGCCCCTCTCGGTACGGCCGCCGGCGCGGGAACGGGGACGGCCGCTCAGGCCCGCTGGTGCAGGCCCAGGTTCTCGTAGATTTCGAGAGTCGCCGTGGAATTGTTGAGCGTGATGAAGTGCAGCCCCGGGACACCCTCGGACAGCAGCCGCGCGCAGAACTCCGTGGCGAACTCGATGCCAATGGAGCGTACAGCGGCCGGGTCGTCCTTGACGGCGAGCATGCGCTCTTTCACGTCCGCGGGGAAGACCGCGGTGCTGAGTTGGGGCAGTCGGTCGAGCTGCTTGATACCCACAACAGGCATGACCTCGGGGATGATCGGGGTGTCGCAGCCCGCCTTCTCGACGCTGTCGCGCAGCCGCAGATAATTCTCGGGATCGAAGAACATCTGGGTGATCGCATAGTCGGCGCCCGCACGGCACTTGTCCACGAAGTGCCGGATGTCCGTATCCCAGTCGGTCGATCGCGGGTGCATCTCGGGGAAGGCCGCGACGCCGACGCAGAAGTCTCCGGACTCCTTGAGCAGCCGCACCAGGTCGGCGGCGTAGTGCACGCCGTCGGGGTGGGCCACCCAGTCGGCCATCGGGTCGCCCGGCGGGTCTCCGCGCAGGGCGAGCATGTTGCGGATCCCGGCGTCGGCGAACTGGCCGATGACGTGGCGCAGCTCGGCGATGGAGTGGTCCACGGCGGTGAGGTGCGCGACGGGCGTGAGGGTGGTGTCCGCGGCGATCTCCTGGGTGGCCTTCACGGTGCCGCCACGGGTGGAGCCGCCGGCTCCGTAGGTCACGGAGACGAAGCTCGGGGATACCGCCTCGACCCGGCGCAGGGCGTTCCAGAGGTTGCGTTCGCCCTTCTCGGTCTTCGGGGCCCAGAACTCGAAGGAGTACGAGCGCCCGGACGCGAGGAGGTCGCGGACGGTGTGTGCACGGTCCGACCAGGTGGAAGCGGTACCAGAGGCCATGTGGGCAGGTTAGACGTGGCCCGGCGGACACCGAAGCCTTGTCCGCCTTTTGGACACGGTTTTGGACACTTGCCGGGCCCCCGCTGGCCTGAAGGCGTCCGTACGGGGTAACGCGAGCGCCCGTCGTCCGGGCGGACGGGCGTCAGCCGAGGCGGGCCCGGACCCGCTTGGCGAGCTCGGCCGCGGCCGCGCCGGGGTCGGTGGCCTCGGTGAGGGCGCGGACGACCACGATGCGGGTGGCGCCGGCGTCCAGTACCTCGTCCAGGTTCGATCCGTCGATGCCGCCGATGGCGAACCAGGGGCGGTCCGTCTCCAGGGAGGCCGCGTACCGGACGAGGTCCAGGCCGGGGGCGTGGCGGCCGGGCTTGGTGGGGGTGGGCCAGCAGGGGCCGGTGCAGAAGTAGTCCACGCCGGCTTCGGCGACGGCCGCGTCGACCTCGTCCTCGGCGTGGCAGGACCGACCGATCAGCACCCGCTCGTCGAGGATGGCGCGGGCCGCGGGGACGGGGATGTCGCCCTGGCCGAGGTGCAGGACGTCGGAGCCGATGGCGTGGGCGACGTCGGCGCGGTCGTTCACGGCGAGGAGCTTGCCGTGGCGACGGGCGGCCTCGGCGAAGACCTGGAGGTGTTCGAGCTCTTCGCCCGCCTCCATGCCCTTGTCACGGAGCTGGACGATGTCCACGCCCGAGGAGAGCACGGCGTCGAGGAACTCGGGGAGGTCACCCTGGCGCTTGCGGGCGTCCGTGCAGAGGTAGAGCCGGGCGTCGGACAGCTGCATGGGTGGTACCCCCCGTGGTGGATGCGGTGTACGGGCCGGGCCGCGGCCCGGCCCGTACACCGCTGTGGAGCGAAGGCGATCAGGTCAGAGGGCGAGCGCCTGAGCGCGGCGCTTCACCTCCGTGCCGCGATTCTCGCTCAGCGCCTGCACGGGGGTGCCGGGCAGGGTCGGATCCTCGGTGAAGAGCCATTCCAGGATCTCCTCCTCGGTGAAGCGGTCGTCGCGCAGCACGGTCAGCAGACCGACGAGGCCCTTGACGACCTTGTCGCCGTCGATGAAGGGGGCCGGCACCTGCAGGGAGCGGTTCTCGCCCCGGCGGACGGCGATGAGCTGCCCTTCCTTGACCATCTGGCGGACCCGGGTCACCTCGATGTTCAGCATCTCCGCGATGTCGGGGAGGTACAGCCATGAGGGGACAAGGGCATCGATCTTTGCGTCAATCTCGGTCACAGGCACAAGCCTGCCATCTCGGCTCCGCCGCCGGTACCTGAGCAGCCCCGTCCGGGTCGCGGGCCGGTACCGGGGCCCGGCCTTCCGGCCTCGCCGGCGCCCGGGCGCCGGTTCGGGCGGAGCCCGGGAACGGAGGGACGGGCCGGCCCGTCAGGCGGTGGCCGACTTCAGCGGGGTCCCGGGGTCGGAGACCTTGGCCGGGTCCAGCGCAGCCGCCGTCTCGATCAGGCGGCGGCCCTGCGCCAGGTCGCGCGGACGCCCCACGACCAGGACGGCGACCAGCGCGCCCTCGCGCAGCCAGCACGCCGACCAGGTGGGGTCGGCCGGGTCTCCGCGCAGGAGCAGGGTGTCGGCCCCGCCGTGGTGGCCCGCGTACTGGACGAAGCGGCCGAACTGCTCCGACCAGAAGTACGGCACCGGGTCGTAGACCTGGGCGGGCTCCCCGGCCAGGATGTTCGCCGCGACCGCCCGGGGCCCCTGCAGGGCGTTGTCCCAGTGGTGCACGAGCAGCCGCGTCCCGTACCGCCCGGAGGGGAAGGAGGCGCAGTCGCCGACCGCGTACACCCCGGGCAGCGAGGTCCGCAGGTACGCGTCCGCGGTGATCGATCCGTCGGGGCCGCGCTCCACGCCGGTCCCGTCCAGCCATCCGGTGGCGGGGCGCGCGCCGATGCCCACCACCACCGCACCGGCGGGCAGGGCACGCCCGTCCGCCAGCAGGACCCGCCCCTCCTCGATCCCGGCGACCTTCGCGCCGGTGATCAGCTCCGCGCCCGCCTCCTGGTACCAGCGCGCCATCGGCTCGGTGACCTCGGCGGGCAACGCCCCCGCCAGCACTCGGTCCGCCGCCTCGACGACGGTGACCTCGCAGCCCGCCTCCCGGGCGGCGGTGGCGAACTCGGCGCCGATCCAGCCGGCCCCGACGACCACGGTCCGGGGGGCGGCGGCCAGCACCGGGCGCAGCCGGGCGGCGTCGTCCAGCGTGCGCAGCAGGTGCACGCCCGGGACGCCCTCCGTGCCGGGGAGGGTAAGCGGCTGCGCGCCGGTCGCCAGCACGAGGGTCCCGTACGGGACCGGTCCCGTCTCGGTGTCCAGCTCGTGGACGTCCGCGCGCAGTCCGGTGACCTCGGTGCCGAGCCTGAGGTCGATGTCGAGGCCCTCGAAGTCCACGTCGAAGGCGGAGTCCTCGGCCTTGCCGAGGAGTACCGCCTTGGACAGCGGGGGCCGGTCGTAGGGCTGGTGGGGTTCGGCTCCCAGCAGGGTCACGGGGCCGGTGAAGCCCTGTTCGCGCAGGGCCACGGCGGTCTGCACCCCGGCCATTCCGGCGCCGACGATCACGACGCCGCGCTGATTCTGTTCCGTCTGCTCGCTCACGTCGCCACCCTAATCATCTGACGCTCCGTCAGGAATAGGTGCCGCCTTACCCGCCATCCACGGCCGGGTTAGTCTGGCCACCGTACCTATCGCGGGAGTCCGGCGCACCGGGCTGAGAGGGAGGCTGGCCGGCCTCCGACCGTACGAACCTGATCCGGGTCATGCCGGCGAAGGGAGGGGCTGGACGCCCATGCACTCATCTCGGAAGGGTTCCGCCACGGGATCCGACGTCCTCGTCATCGGGGGCGGAATCATCGGCCTGGTCACCGCCTGGCGGGCCGCCGCGCGCGGACTACGCACCGTACTCGCCGACCCCGCGCCCGGCGGCGGCGCCGCCCAGGTCGCGGCCGGCATGCTCGCCCCCGTCACCGAACTGCACTACGGCGAGGAAGCCCTCCTCGGCCTCGGCCTCGCCTCCGCCGCGCGCTATCCGCAGTTCGCCGCCGAACTCGCCGAGGCGAGCGGCGGCCTGGACATCGGCTACCGCGCCTGCGGCACCCTCGCCGTCGCCCTCGACTCCGACGACCGCCTCCACCTGCGCGAACTGCACGCCCTGCAACGCCGCTGCGGCCTGGAGTCCGAGTGGCTCACCGGCCGCGAGTGCCGCCGCCTGGAGCCCATGCTCGCCCCGGGCGTACGCGGCGGCCTGCGCGTCGACGGCGACCACCAGGTCGACCCCCGCCGACTCGCCGCCGCCCTGCTGGCCGCCTGCGAACGCGCCGGCGTCACCCTCCACCGGTCGGCCGCGCAGCGGCTGCTCACCACCGCCGACCGGGCGACCGGAGCCCTCCTCGACGACGGTACGGAGCTGCTCGCCGACCAGGTGGTCCTCGCCGCGGGCTCGTACACCGGCCGGCTGGCAGGCGTACCGCCGGAGGTCGTGGCCCCCGTACGGCCGGTCAAGGGCCAGGTCCTGCGGCTCACGGTGCCTGCCGCGTACGCGCCGTTCCTGTCGCGGACCGTACGGGCCGTCGTCCGCGGCAGCCACGTCTACCTGGTGCCCCGCGAGAACGGCGAACTCGTCGTCGGCGCCACCAGCGAGGAACTCGGCTGGGACACCACCGTCACCGCGGGCGGGGTCTACGAACTCCTGCGCGACGCCCACGAACTGGTCCCCGGCATCACCGAACTCCCCCTCACCGAGACCCGGGCGGGACTGCGCCCCGGATCCCCCGACAACGCCCCGCTGCTCGGCCCGACCGACCTGCCGGGGCTGCACCTGGCCACCGGCCACTACCGCAACGGGGTGCTGCTGACCCCGCTCACCGGTGAGGTCCTCGCCGAGCTGCTGGCCACCGGCGAACTGCCGGAGATCGCGCGCCCCTTCACCCCCCGCCGGTTCTCCGCCGAACGTCAGGAGTCGTACGCATGACCATCTCCGTCAACGGCGAGCCGCGCGAGGTCGCGGCCGGCGCCACGCTCGACACGGTGGTCGCCACCCTGACCACCGCCCCCGCCGGCGTCGCCGCCGCACTCAACGAGACCGTCATCCCGCGCGGGCAGTGGCCGGCCACCGTCGTCGGCGACGGCGACCGGGTCGAGATCCTGACCGCGGTGCAGGGAGGCTGACCGACATGGCGGACGACCTCTTCACCCTCGGCGGCCGGACCTTCACCTCCCGCCTGATCATGGGCACGGGCGGGGCCCCGAGCCTGGACGTCCTGGAACGCTCCCTCGTCGCGTCCGGCACCGAACTCACCACGGTGGCGATGCGGCGGCTGGACCCCACGGTCCAGGGCTCCGTCCTGTCCGTGCTGACCAAGCTCGGCATCTCGGTCCTGCCCAACACGGCGGGCTGCTTCACGGCGGGCGAGGCCGTCCTCACCGCCCGGCTGGCCCGGGAGGCGCTCGGCACGGACTGGATCAAGCTGGAGGTGGTCGCGGACGAACGGACCCTCCTGCCCGACGGCGTCGAACTGCTGGACGCCGCCGAGATCCTGGTGGACGAGGGCTTCACGGTCCTCCCGTACACCAACGACGATCCGGTGCTGGCACGGAAGCTGGAGGACGTGGGCTGCGCGGCGATCATGCCGCTCGGATCCCCCATCGGATCCGGCATGGGCATCCGCAACCCGCACAACTTCGAGCTGATCACCGAACGCGCCTCGGTCCCGGTCATCCTGGACGCGGGCGCGGGCACGGCGTCCGACGCGGCCCTGGCGATGGAACTGGGCTGCGCGGCGGTGATGCTGGCCTCGGCGGTGACCCGCGCGCAGGAACCGGTCCTCATGGCGTCCGCCATGCGGGACGCCGTCTCGGCGGGCCGCCTCGCCTTCCGCGCGGGCCGCATCCCCCAACGCCGCTTCGCGGAAGCGTCCTCCCCCACGGAGGGCCGGGCCACGCTGGACCCGGAACGCCCGGCGTTCTGAGGGGTACGGGTCCAGGGGGTGGGGCCTTCACCCCCGCGACCCCCCCGCCCCCCTCGGCGCCGGGGGCATCGGGAGCGCCCTGCAGGGCGGGGGCCGAAACGGCGCGGACGGCGCGGCGGCGCCGTGCTGCCGGGCGGGGACTTCGGGGAGCGGGAGCCTGTCGGGCGGCATCAGGGAGGGTATGGGGGTTTCCCGTCAGTCCCATCGTCCCTCCGTGTCGGGCCGGTCCCTCAAGGGCGCTCCTTCGTCGCGTCGCTACGCGATGTCGCTGCGCTCCACCCTTGACCGACCGTCCCGCCCCGGAGAAACGAAAGACTGCCGAGAAGCCCCCAAAAGAACGAGCCGGTCCAAGGTCACAGGGACGGGGCGGTCGGAGATACCCGACCCCGGTCCCGGTGGGGCGATCCCGAGACGGGGCCCATGGGACGGGCGTGCCGGGGGCGTCGGGGCGCACCCGATCGCTACACACTCCCCGTCTCTCGGCGTCCGACGACCGTCCCGGGCTGGACATAAGCCGCCCACCACTCGCTTCCCTTTCCCCGTCACGCGTCCGACGACCGTCCCGGGCTGGGCATAGGCCGCCCACTGCTCGCTCGCCCTTCTCCCGTCACGCGTCCGACGACCGTCCTGGGCCAGCCGTAGAGGCAGCGGATCGCTACGTGCCTCTCCCTGACCGCGACAGCCGGCAGGCAGGCAGGGGTTGATGAGGGCTGACGAGAGGGGCGAACGGCTGACAGCTCGGCCGATCCGTGGTGGATCGGGGTCAGCACGAACACGACACCACCAACCCGACCCCGAAACGGGGCAAATGGGGCGAACCTTCGACCTTCGGGGCCACCCGCGCGCGCTGACTCGCACTCACGACGAAATGGCCGCGCTTCGAAGCCCATTCACCCCGGACAACCTCCAGCCGCCTCGCATGGGAAGCCCCGTGGGTCGTGGGCGGCTTATGTCCAGCCCAGGACGGGCGACAGACGCGTTCCGGGAGGAGCACGTGAGGTCGCGGCGGCTTATGCCCGGCCACGGACGGTCGACGGTCGCCGTCGGCGAGGAGCACGTGAGGTCATGGGCGGCTTATGTCCAGCCCAGGACGGGCGCCGGACGCCGAGAGACCGGGAGGGCGTAGCGATCGGGCGCGCCCCCCGACCTGGGTCCGGGTCCGGGCGAGGCCGTCTCTCACTCGTCCCTCACGCCCGACAGGGCAGCACATCTCCGACCGTCCCATCCCTGTGACCTTGGACCGGCTCGTTCTTTTGGGGGCTTCTCGGCAGTCTTTCGTTTCTCCGGGGCGGGACGGTCGGTCAAGGGTGGAGCGCAGCGACATCGCGTAGCGACGCGACGACGAAGGAGGAGCGCCCTTGAGGGACCGGCTCGACCCGGAGGGACGATGGGACTGACGGGAAACCCCCATACCCTCCCTGATGCCGCCCGAGTGGACACCGCCACCCCAAGCCCCCGCCCGGCAGCACGCCGCCGCCGCGCCGTCCACGCCGTTTCGGCCCCCGCCCGGCAGGGCGCTCCGATGTCCCCCGGCGCCGAGGGGGTGGGTGGGCAGCCACTGGGCCGGGGCGGGGGGTCGCGGGGGTGAAGGCCCCGCTCCCCTGGACCCGTACACGTCACAGCTGCGCTGCAACGCGACCCGCCCAGGACGGGGGCCGCGTGGCGGCTCGTAGAATCGCCGGGTGGATACGACCCTGGATGACCCTCTCGTCGGGCGCGTGCTCGACGGCCGCTACCGCATCGACGCCCGCATCGCGGCCGGCGGCATGGCCACGGTCTACCGGGCCGTCGACACCCGCCTCGACCGGGTGCTCGCCCTGAAGGTGATGCACCCGGCCCTCGCCGCCGACGCCGCCTTCGTCGACCGGTTCATCCGCGAGGCGAAGTCCGTCGCCCGGCTCGCGCACCCGAACGTGGTCGCCGTCTTCGATCAGGGCACGGACGGGCCGTACGTGTACCTGGCCATGGAGTACGTCTCCGGCTGCACCCTGCGTGACGTGCTCCGCCAGCGCGGCGCGCTCCGGCCCCGGGCCGCCCTCGACATCCTGGAACCCGTGCTCGCCGCGCTCGGCGCCGCCCACCGGGCCGGCTTCGTCCACCGCGACATGAAGCCCGAGAACGTCCTGATCGGGGACGACGGCCGGGTGAAGGTGGCCGACTTCGGGCTGGTCCGGTCGGTCGACTCGGTGACCAACACCACGGGCTCCGTCCTCGGGACGGTCTCCTACCTGGCTCCCGAGCAGATCGAGAACGGCGTCACCGACACCCGCGTGGACGTCTACGCCTGCGGTGTCGTGCTCTACGAGATGCTCACCGGCTCCAAGCCCCACCTCGGCGGATCCGCCGCGCAGGTCCTCTACCAGCACCTGCACGAGGACGTTCCGCCCCCGTCGGCCGTGGTGCCCGGCCTCGCCGTCGGGCTCGACGAGCTGGTCGCGCAGGCCGCCGCCCGCAATCCCGACCTGCGTCCCTACGACGCGGCCGCCCTGCTCGGCCTCACCCGTGAGGCCCGCGCGCAGCTCAGCGACGCCGAGCTGGACGCCGTGCCGCCGCAGGCGCACGCCGAGGAGCGCTCGTCCGCCGAGGACCGTACGGGTGTGATCCCGCGCCCGGTGGCCGCGCAGCAGCCCGTGCAGCACACCTCGCGCCTGGAGATGCCGGCCGCCCCGCCCGCCCCGCCCACGCACCGGCCCGCCGGGGCCACGGGGCGGGGGCCCCGGCGCGGGGTGCTGCTCGTCGTCGCGGGCGTGCTGCTCGCGCTCGGGCTCGGGGTCGGCGTCTGGTACATCAACTCCGGGCAGTTCACCAAGGTCCCCAACCTGCTCGGCAAGACCGAGGCGCAGGCCCGCTCGCAGCTGTCCGCGGCCGGGCTCGGGGTGAAGGGGGTGGACCGGAAGTTCAGCGACGCCTTCGACCGCGGGACGGTGATGAACACCGATCCGCCCGGCGGCCGGCGGATCCGTGGCAACGGCGCGGTGACCATCACCATCTCCCGCGGCCCCGAGGTCGTGGCCGTGCCGAACCTGAAGGGTCGCCCACTGGAGGAGGCGAAGGCCGAGCTGACGCAGTCCGGGCTGGCGCCCGGCATGGTGACGCAGGCCTTCAGCCAGGACATCGCCCAGGGCTCGGTGATCAGCACGAACCCGACGGGCGGCGAGAAGCGGGCGCCCGACACGGCGGTCTCGCTCCTCGTCAGCAAGGGTCGCCCGGTGGCGGTCCCGAGCGTGACCGGGGTGCCCGTCGACCAGGCGAAGGCGGCTCTGGAAGCCCTGGGTCTCAAGGTCGCGACGGCTCCCGAGCAGGTCAACGCCCCCTTCCCGGCCGGTACGGTCGCCAACCAGTCGATCGGCGCCGGCGCGCAGGCCGCGGCCGGGGACACGGTCACGCTGACCGTGTCCCAGGGTCCCCGGCAGGTCCCGGTCCCGAACGTGACCGGCCAGGACATGGACGCGGCCCGCAAGGCGCTGGAGGCCGCCGGGTTCAAGGTGAAGGTGGACCGGCCGTTGTTCTCCTTCAGCAACACGATCGACAGCCAGTCGGTGCCGGGCGGGCAGAACGCTCCCGAGGGCAGCACGATCACGATCAAGACCAAGGGGCTGTAAGCCGTAGTGATGCGCAATCCAGTGGGCGGGCACGTCCCCGTTGCCGGGGGGCTCGCCTCGGTCGGCCTGACCTATGCCCGGGAGATGGGGGCGGAGGCCGTCCAGGTCTTCGTCGCCAATCCGCGCGGCTGGGCCACGCCGGTCGGCAATCCGGCGCAGGACGAGCGGTTCCGCGCGGAGTGCGCGGCCGAGGCGATCCCGGCGTACGTGCACGCCCCGTATTTGATCAACTTCGGCTCGCACACCGAGGCGACCGTGGAGAAGTCGGTGGAGTCGCTGCGGCACTCGCTGCGCCGCGGCCGGGAGATCGGCGCGCTCGGGGTGGTCGTGCACACCGGGTCGGCGACCGGGGGCCGCCCGCGTGAGGTGGCGTACGCGCAGGTCAGGGAGCGCATGCTGCCGCTGTTGGACGAACTGACGCACGACGACGACCCGTTCCTGCTGCTGGAGTCCACGGCCGGGCAGGGCTTCTCGTTGTGCTCGCTCGCCGAGGATTTCGGCCCGTATTTCGAGGCGCTCGACCACCACCCGAAGCTGGGGATCTGCCTGGACACCTGCCACATCTTCGCGGCCGGACACGATCTGGCGGAGCCGGGCGGGTCGAAGGTGATGTTGGACCTGCTCGTGGACACGGTGGGTGAGGGCCGGCTGAAGCTGGTCCACGCGAACGACTCCAAGGAGGGCGTCGGTGCCCACAAGGACCGGCACGCCAACATCGGCCAGGGGCACATCGGTCGGGATGCCTTCGCGGAGCTGATCACGCATCCCGCGATGGACGGGGTCCCGCTGATCATCGAGACGCCCGGCGGCAAGGAAGGGCATGCGGCGGACGTGGCGTTGCTGAAGGAGCTGCGCGGCTCGCGGTGATCCACCGATCCCTTGAGGAATACCCCAGGGGGGTATACGGTTCCGGCATATCGACGGGACCGCTACCCGGCGTACCCATGAGGGGGTTGTCATGGAGCACATGCACGAGGGCCACCAAGGGCACGAAGGCCACGAAGGGCATCAGGGCCGTGACGGCCACGAAGGCCACCATGCCCACGAGCAGGACGAGCAGCTCGCGCACGACGAGCAGCAAGCGCACGACGAGCAGCACGCGCACGACGAGCAGCACGCGCACGGCGCCGGTGGCTCCGTCAGCTGGGGCATGGCCGCCCGGGCCACCCTGCACTGCCTGACCGGATGCGCCATCGGCGAGGTGCTCGGCATGATCATCGGCACCGCGCTCGGCTGGGGGAACCTCGCCACGATGATCCTGGCGATCGTGCTCGCGTTCTTCTTCGGCTACGCCCTCACCCTGCGCGGGATCCTCGCCGCCGGCGTCGACCTCCGTACGGCCATCCGGGTGGCGCTGGCCGCGGACACTCTTTCGATCGCCGTCATGGAGCTGATCGACAACGGGGTGATCGCCCTGTGGCCCGGCGCGATGGAGGCGCACCTGTCGGAGCCGCTGTTCTGGATCGTCCTGGCGATCGCCCTGGTGGCCGCCTTCGTGATCACGACCCCGGTCAACAAGTGGATGATCGGCCGCGGCAAGGGTCACGCGGTCGTGCACCGCTACCACCACTGAGCGAGCGCCGCCGGACGCGGGGGCGCCGCTCCGCCCCTACAGTTCGGGGCCCTCCCCGGGCTCCTCCTGGTAGGAGTAGCGCTGCTCGCGCCACGGGTCGCCGATGTTGTGGTAGCCGCGCTCCTCCCAGAAGCCGCGGCGGTCGGCGGTCATGTACTCGATGCCGCGGACCCACTTGGGGCCCTTCCAGGCGTACAGGTGCGGGACCACCAGCCGTACGGGGAACCCGTGCTCGGCGGTGAGCAGTTCACCGCCCTCGTGGGTGGCGAAGACGGTGCGGTCGGAGGCGAAGTCGGCCAGCCGCAGGTTGGAGCTGAAGCCGTACTCGGCCCACACCATCACGTGCGTGACCTGCGGTGCGGGGGGCGCCAGGGCGAGGACCTCGCGGGCGAGCACACCGCCCCATTCGGCGCCCTGCATGCTGAACTTCGTGACGCAGTGCAGATCGGCCACGACGGAGTCGAACGGCAGGGCCGTGAACTCCTCGTGGTTCCAGCAGTGCTTGTCCCCGTCGGCCGTCGCGCCGAAGACGCGGAACTCCCAGCGGTCGGGCTTGAACTTGGGTACGGGCCCGTAGTGGGTGACCGGCCAGCCCCTCTGCAGCCGCTGCCCCGGTGGAAGCTCCAGCTGCTCTGCTCCCGGAGATTCCCGGCTTTCCGGCTGACCCATGACTCCATGGTGACAGACTGGGCAGGGTGGTCATGACCAGGTCTGGGCCGATTCGGGCAAGTCGCGGTAACTCCCACTAAGGAGGCACTTACTGGACGCTCCCGGGTGGCGGTGCAAGGATGCGCGCAACTGCCCCGTCACATAGCTGACATTGCCTGGAAGGAGCCTCTGCGATGCAGGGCGACCCCGAGGTCCTTGAGTTTCTGAACGAGCAGCTGACCGGCGAGCTGACGGCCATCAACCAGTACTGGCTGCACTACCGCATCCAGGACAACAAGGGCTGGACCAAGCTCGCCAAGTACACGCGTGAAGAGTCCATCGACGAGATGAAGCACGCGGACAAGATCACCGAGCGCATCCTGATGCTCGATGGCCTGCCGAACTATCAGCGTCTCTTCCACGTGCGCGTCGGGCAGACGCTCACGGAGATGTTCCAGGCGGACCGCCAGGTCGAGGTCGAGGCCATCGACCGACTCAAGCGGGGTATCGAGGTCATGCGCGGCAAGGGCGACATCACCTCGGCGCGGCTCTTCGAGGAGATCCTGGAGGACGAGGAGCACCACATCGACTACCTCGACACCCAGCTGGAGCTCATCGAGTCCTTGGGCGAGCCGCTCTACATCGCGCAGCTGATCGAGCAGCCGAGCTGATCCGGCTCTAGGCCGCTTCCGCCAGCTCCGCCGAACGGGCCGTACCCGGCTCCGCGGCGAGCACGGCCGCCGTCTGGCCCTTCTCCAGCAGCTCCCGGCGGGGGCACGCCCCACGGCCGAGGATGCCCTGGATGGTGCGCACGCAGGATCCGCAGTCGGTGCCGGCCTTGGTGGCCGAGGCGATCTGGCGCGGGGTGCAGGCCCCGGCAGCCGCGTGCTCCTTGACCTGCTTGTCGGTGACACCGAAGCAAGAGCAGACGTACACGCGGTTCACCTCCCTGGGCGGAATGGTTCTGCGGTTCAGCGAGCCATCCCCAATTCGGTGAGGCTTACCTAACCGTACCCAAAGTTAGGGTGGCCTAAAAGCCCCCTGTACGACGATGGGGCGCGGATCACATCGATCCGCGCCCCATCGTCGTACGAAGGTACTGATTGATCCTTACTGGTCGCGGTACATCTCGGCGACCAGGAACGCCAGGTCCAGGGACTGGCTGCGGTTGAGCCGCGGGTCGCAGGCCGTCTCGTAGCGCTGGTGCAGGTCGTCGACGAAGATCTCGTCGCCGCCGCCCACGCACTCGGTGACGTCGTCACCGGTGAGCTCGACGTGGATGCCGCCCGGGTGGGTGCCCAGCGCCTTGTGGACCTCGAAGAAGCCCTTGACCTCGTCGAGCACGTCGTCGAAACGGCGCGTCTTGTGGCCGGAAGCCGCCTCGAAGGTGTTGCCGTGCATCGGGTCGGTGACCCAGGCGACGGTCGCACCGGAGGCGGTGACCTTCTCGACCAGCTCGGGGAGCTTGTCGCGGACCTTGTCGGCGCCCATGCGGACGACGAAGGTCAGCCGGCCCGGCTCGCGCTCGGGGTCCAGGCGGTCGATGTACGTCAGCGCCTCGTCCACCGTGGTGGTGGGGCCGAGCTTGATGCCGATCGGGTTGGCGATCTGCGCGCAGAACTCGATGTGCGCGTGGTCCAGCTGGCGGGTGCGCTCACCGATCCAGACCATGTGGCCGGAGGTGTCGTACAGCTTGCCGGTACGCGAGTCGGTGCGGGTCAGCGCGCCTTCGTAGTCGAGCAGCAGCGCCTCGTGGGAGGCGTAGAACTCGACGGCCTTGAACTCGGCCGGGTCGGTGCCACAGGCCTTCATGAAGTTCAGCGCGTTGTCGATCTCCCGCGCGAGCTGCTCGTAGCGCTGCCCGGACGGGCTGGACTTCACGAAGTCCTGGTTCCAGGCGTGCACCTGGCGCAGGTCGGCGTAACCACCGGTGGTGAAGGCGCGCACCAGGTTGAGCGTCGAGGCGGAGGCGTTGTACATGCGCTTCAGCCGCTCGGGGTCCGGGATCCGGGCCTCTTCGGTGAAGGCGAAGCCGTTGACGGAGTCGCCGCGGTAGGTCGGCAGGGTGACGCCGTCGCGGGTCTCGGTGTCCTTGGAGCGCGGCTTGGAGTACTGGCCCGCGATGCGGCCGACCTTGACGACGGGCACGGAGGCGGCGTACGTCAGGACGGCGCTCATCTGGAGCAGCGTCTTCAGCTTGGCTCGGATGTGGTCGGCGGAGACGCCGTCGAAGGCCTCGGCGCAGTCGCCGCCCTGCAGCAGGAACGCCTCGCCCTTGGCGACGGCTCCCAGACGGGCACGCAGCTGGTCGCACTCACCCGCGAAGACGAGGGGCGGATACGACTCGAGGTCCGCGACGACAGCGCGCAGAGCCTCGGCATCGGGGTACGAAGGCTGCTGCGCCGCGGGAAGGTCTCGCCAGGTCGCCTTGGCGGCGGGGGCTTGGGTTTCAGCGTTCACGGTCACCTCGTACACATTACGGCGTCACACGCCGCGTTCGGCCCCCCGCCCACAACGTGAGACGAACCAGCTCAAAGGTCACGGGCGTCCGACGGAACGGAATCCATGGTTCAGCTCACGTCGCGAGACAGATCCTGCCCCGCGGGGGCGGTCTGGGCTAAGGTGACCGCCATGTACGCGCACTCGAACCAGAACTGGTGGTGGCCCGCTCCCGGCGGCCCACTTCTCGCGCGTACCTGAAGACACGCACGACGCGAAGGCCGCCCCGAGGGGCGGCCTTCCGCGTTTTCGACCACGTTGTCGGATGCCAGGGGCCGCTCCTCCCACCGGAAGGACGCTCCGCCCCATGAACCCCAGCCGACCCGACCGCTTGAGCCGACTGCTCGACCCCTCCTGTCCGCCCTTCGCCCTGCTGCGCCGGCGGACGCCCGGCCGTGACCACGACACCGTCGAGGTGCTGATCGGGCAGGTCGGCGAGGTCAAGCGGCTCGCCGACCTGCCCGTCGGGGAGCTGCCCTCCCTGGCCCTCGTCCCCTTCCGGCAGATCCGGGAGCGCGGCTTCGACGTCCGTGACGACGGCACGCCGCTGAGCGTGCTGGTCGCCGAGGAGGCGTACGAGATCCCGCTCGCCGAGGCGCTGGCGGCGCTGCCCGACCACCCGGTGCGGGTCGACGGCGGCCGTTTCGACGTCCCCGACGAGGAGTACGCGGCCACCGTCCGGCGGGTCGTGGAGGACGAGATCGGCCGCGGCGAGGGCGCGAACTTCGTCATCCGGCGCACCTACGAGGGCCACATCGACGGATTCGGCCGGGCCGACGCGCTCGCGCTGTTCCGGCGGCTGCTGGAGGGCGAGCGGGGCGCGTACTGGACGTACGTGGTGCACACCGGGGAGCGGACCCTCGTCGGGGCGAGCCCCGAGGTGCACGTGCGGATGTCCGGCCGGACGGTCGTGATGAACCCGATCAGCGGTACGTACCGCTATCCGGCCGGGGGGCCGACGGTCGACTCCCTCCTGGCATTCCTCGGCGACCGCAAGGAGACCGAGGAGTTGTCGATGGTGGTCGACGAGGAACTGAAGATGATGTGCACCGTCGGCGACATGGGCGGGGTCGTCGTCGGACCGCGGCTGAAGGAGATGTCCCACCTCGCGCACACCGAGTACGAGCTGCGCGGCCGGTCCTCGCTGGACGTGCGGGAGGTGCTGCGCGAGACCATGTTCGCGGCGACGGTCACCGGGTCCCCCGTACAGAACGCCTGCCGCGTCATCGAGCGGTACGAGACGGGCGGGCGCGGCTACTACGCGGGCGCGCTGGCCCTGCTGGGCCAGGACGCCGCGGGGGCGCAGACCCTCGACTCCCCCATCCTGATCCGCACCGCCGACATCGCGGCGGACGGCGCGCTGCGGGTGCCGGTGGGCGCGACGCTGGTCCGGCACTCGGATCCGGCGGGCGAGGTGGCGGAGACCCATGCGAAGGCGGCCGGGGTGCTGGCGGCGCTCGGGGTGCGGCCGGCGGCGCCGCGCCCGACCTTCGAGGGGGCCCGGCCGGGCGACGACCCGCGGGTGCGGGCGGCCCTCGCGGCTCGCCGCCTGGACCTGGCGCCGTTCTGGCTCCGGATGCAGGAGCGGCCGGCGGCTCCGGCCGGGCACACGCTGGTGGTGGACGGCGAGGACACCTTCACTGCGATGCTGGCCCACGTGCTGCGGGTGGCCGGGCAGGAGGTGACCGTACGCCGCTACGACGATCCGGGGCTGCGGGCGGCGGCCCTGGCCTGGGAGGGTCCGGTCGTCCTGGGCCCCGGTCCGGGGAATCCGGCGGATGCGGCGGACCCCAAGATGCGGATGCTGCGCGCGCTGACGGCCGATCTGCTGGACGGGCACCGCCACGGCTTGGTCGGGGTCTGCCTGGGCCATGAGCTGCTGGCGGCCGAGCTGGGGCTCCCGCTGGTCCGCAAGGCGGAGCCGGCCCAGGGGGCGCAGACCCGGATCGATCTGTTCGGGGCCGAGGAGGTGGTCGGCTTCTACAACACGTACACCGCGCGCTGCGACGACGCCCTGGCGGGCCGGCTGGCGGCCCGGGGGGTGGAGGTGGCCCGCGATCCGGCCACGGGCGAGGTGCACGCCCTGCGGTCCCCGGCCGGGGGCTTCGCGGGCGTGCAGTTCCATCCGGAGTCGGTGCTCACCCTGCGGGGCGCGGAGCTGCTGCGCGAGCTGCTGACGGGAATCCGGGCGGTGTCCCCGGCCTGAGGCGTCGAGACCCGGACGGGCCGATGCCGAACGGGCCGGCTGCCTGCGGGCCGGACGGCACCCCTGGGCCGTCAGCCCGTCCGGCTCTCGACGCCCCGGGGCCCGCCGGGCCGGAGGTGGCGCACCAGCTGGCAGGTCAGGATCGGTCCCAGCACGGCCGACCCGTACAGGACGGCGGTGAGGTTGCCGGCCGCCAGCGCCACCGACACGGCGGCGCCGACGGCGTGATCGGCGAAGGTGAGCCACGGGTCGACCCGGCGGCCCGACTCGGCGCGGAGGGCGGGCCGCAGGGCCCGCAGGGCGTAGAAGAGCTGGATGGCGGCGAAGGCCGAGAGGATCCAGCGGAACACGGTAGGGACGTCCACGTGGCCGAATCTAGGCCCCACCCCGGCCCGACGGTATGGCCGGATGCCGAAGTCCGGGTGAACTCCCGGGTCATGGAGCCTGTTCGGGCGGGACGAGGGTGTTCTCGGAGCGGCGACCGGCCAGGTGGTCGGCCACGTTGGCGACGGTGGTGGCGATGATCTGACCCACCGCGTCCGACGTGTAGTAGGCCTGGTGGGAGGTCACCACGACGTTCGGGAAGGTGACGAGGCGGGCCAGGGTGTCGTCCTCGACGGCCTCCAGCGACTTGTCCAGGAAGAAGACGCCGGCCTCCGCCTCGTACACGTCCAGGCCGACGCCCGTGAAGCGGCCCGCCCGGAGCTCGTCGACCAGCGCCTCGGTGTCGATCAGTCCGCCGCGGCTGGAGTTGATCAGGATCGCGTCGTCCCGCATCCGGCTCAGCGCCGCCGCGTCGAGGATGCGGCGGGTGGACTCCAGCAGCGGTACGTGCAGGCTGATCAGGTCCGAGGAGGCGAGCAGCTCGTCCTTGTCCACGTACGTCATGCCGAGTTCCAGGCAGGCCGGGTTCTGCACCACGTCCCAGCCCAACAGGCGCATGCCGAAGCCGCCCGCGATCCGGGTGAACGCCTCACCGATCTTTCCGGTGCCGAGCACGCCGACGGTGCGTCCGTGGAAGTCCCGGCCCATCAGCCCGTTCAGGCGGAAGTCGAAGTCCCGGGTCCGGATCGAGGCCCGGACGATCCGTCGGTTGACGGCCATGGCGAGGGCCCAGGCGAACTCGGCCACCGAGTGGGGCGAGTAGGAGGAGACCCGGCTGATCGTCATGCCGAGGCGGCGGGCCTCGTCCAGGTCGATGTTGTTGAAGCCGGTGGACCGCTGGGCGATCAGCTTCGTCCCGCCCGCCGCCAGGACCCGTAGCACCCGGCCGTTCAGGTCGGCGTTCACGCTGGAGGAGACGATCTCGTACCCGGCGGCGATCGGCGCGGTGTCCTCGTCGAGGAAGACGTCCAGGCAGCGGATCTCGTGCTGCCCCGCGAAGGCCTGCTCCAGGAGCGGCTTCTCGTCGGCGGTCACACCGAACGCCAGGATCTCCACGCTTGCTCCCGCACCTCGAACCATGGGCCGTTTGTCACCATACGGCCCATGGTGGCGGGTCGCCGCTCAGCCGAAGAAGACTCCGGCCTCCTGGTAGAGCGCGGGATCGACCGTCTTCAGCTTCGACGTGGCCTCCGCGATCGGCACCCGGACGATGTCCGTCCCCTTGAGCGCGACCATCTTGCCGAAGTCCCTGTCGTGCACGGCCTCGATCGCGTGCAGCCCGAACCGGGTCGCGAGCCACCGGTCGAAGGCGCTCGGCGTGCCACCGCGCTGGACGTGCCCGAGCACCGTCGTACGGGCTTCCTTGCCGGTGCGCGTCTCGATCTCCTTGGCCAGCCACTCGCCGACGCCCGAGAGTCGGACATGGCCGAAGGAGTCCAGGGTGCCGTCCTTCAGGACCATCTCCCCGTCCTTGGGCATCGCGCCCTCCGCGACGACCACGATCGGCGCGTAGCTCGCCCGGAACCGGGAGGTCACCCAGGCGCAGACCTGGTCCACGTCGAAGCGCTGCTCCGGGATGAGGATGACGTTGGCGCCGCCCGCGAGCCCCGAGTGCAGGGCGATCCAGCCGGCGTGCCGGCCCATGACCTCGACGACCAGGACGCGCATGTGCGATTCGGCCGTGGTGTGCAGCCGGTCGATGGCCTCGGTCGCGATGCCGACGGCGGTGTCGAAGCCGAAGGTGTAGTCGGTGGCCGACAGGTCGTTGTCGATGGTCTTGGGCACGCCGACGCAGGGGATGCCGTACTCCTCGTACAGCCGGGCGGCGACCCCGAGGGTGTCCTCCCCGCCGATCGCGATGAGCGCGTCCACCTCGTACTTCGCGAGGTTCTCCTTGATGTCCCGCACACCGTTCTCCGTCTTGAACGGATTGGTGCGCGAGGAGCCGAGGATGGTGCCACCGCGGGGCAGGATGCCGCGGACGGCGGGGATGTCGAGGGGGACGGTCCGCCCCTCGATCGCACCCCGCCAGCCGTCCTTGAACCCGACGAACCCGCAGCCGTACTCCTGGTCGCCCTTGCGGACGACGGCCCTGATCACCGCGTTGAGCCCGGGGCAGTCGCCGCCGCCGGTCAGCACTCCGACCTTCATGGAATCTCCAATCGCCATGACGGTCACGCTAGTGGTGACCCAGGTCACAGCAAGGGCCCTGGAGAGGGCAATTCCGGTGGAATCGTGAGGCGTTGCGTACGCCCGTTCACTCGTACGAGTTCGTAAGTACGATCGACGGACGGTGTGGACGTCCCTCGTGCGGGTACTACGCGTCGTCGAGTCCGCGTTCTATGGCGTACCGGACGAGTTCCACGCGGTTGTGCAACTGCAGCTTGCCCAGGGTGTTCTGGACGTGGTTCTGCACGGTGCGGTGGGAGATGACGAGTCGCTCGGCGATCTGCTTGTACGACAGCCCCTTGGCCACGAGCCGCAGCACCTCGGTCTCGCGGTCGGTCAGTTGCGGGGCCTTCGGCTCGTCCGAGGCGGCGGGCAGCGGGTCGGTGGCCAGGCGCCGGTACTCGCCGAGCACCAGCCCGGCCAGGCCCGGGGTGAAGACCGGGTCGCCGGCCGCGGTGCGGCGGACGGCGTCGATCAGCTCCTGGGCGCCGGCGGACTTCAGCAGGTAGCCGGTCGCGCCGGACTTCACCGCTTCCAGGACGTCCGCGTGCTCACCGCTGGCCGACAGGACCAGGACCCGCAGGGCCGGGTTGGCGCCGACCAGTTCCTTGCAGACCTGCACGCCCGGCATGCCGGGCAGGTTGAGGTCGAGGACCAGCACGTCGGGCGTGACGGCGTGGGCCCGGCGGACCGCCTCGGGGCCGTCGCCGGCGGTGGCGACGACGTCGAAGCCCGCCGCGGCCAGGTCGCGGGCGACCGCGTCCCGCCACATCGGGTGGTCGTCGACGACCATCACCCGGATCTCGTGCAGCTCGTTCGGCCGGTTCGGGTCGTTCACGTCGGTGCGCTCGCTCATCTCTTGTCCGTCCTCCCCCTGGGTACCTTCAGTTCCACTTCGGTGCCCTGCCCGGGGACGGACACCAGATCGGCGCTGCCGCCGAGATCGCGCAGCCGGCCGCGGATGGACAGGGCCACTCCCATCCGACCCTCGCCCGCCGCCTGGTCGAGCCGGCCCGCCGGGATGCCGGGGCCGTCGTCGCGAACGGTCACGATCACCTCGTCGCCCCAGTCCTCGACGAGGATCCAGGCCCGCGCGCCGTCACCGGCGTGCTTGCGCACGTTGTCCAGGGCGGCGCCGACCGCCGCGGCCAGCTCCTTCGCGGCGGGCACCGGCAGCGGCACCGGGGTGCCCGGCTCGGCGAAACTCACGCGGGATCCGGCGTGCGGGGCGAGGAGCGTGCGCAGGTCCAGCTCGCCGTCGTCGGTGCCCGGCTCGTCCACCTCGTAGGTGTCCACCAGCGCGCCGCGCGACTCGTCGCTGGAGACCCGGGAGGGTCGTACCAGCCCGCTGGAGACCAGCGTGCGCAGCGCCACCTCCTGCTCCCCCGCCATCCGGCCGAGCTCCTCGGCCTCGCCGCCGAGCTCGCTGCCGCGCCGCTGGACCATGGCGAGGACCTGGAGGACCCCGTCGTGGATGTCGCGGGCGAGGCGCTCGCGCTCGCGGGTGGCGGCCTCGATCTCCAGGGCCCGGGCGAGGGTGTTCTCGCTGGCCCGGGCGACCTCGACCACGTAGCCGATGGCCACGGAGGCGACCCAGACGAGCAGGACGTTGTGCAGGGTGTCCTCGGTGGGCTTGCCGGTGTGGATGGCGAGGTTGGCGGCCGCCACGAAGGTGGAGGCGAAGCAGGCCCAACGCCAGCCGCCCTTGATGGCGAAGCCGAGGACCGCGCCCGCCGTCCAGATGGTCGGGAGGGTGGAGCCGCCCGCGTGGATCCGCGCCTGGGTGTCGGCGACCGGCGTGAGCACGATCCCGACGATCGCGACGGTGAGGTCGGCGACGAGGAAACCCTTGGTGCAGCTGGCCGCGTTCGCCACCTTGCGGGAGGTGGCGAGGGTCCAGACCGCGAGGAACGCGAGGTAGCCGACCGCGACCCCCGGCCGCGGGAACTCCTTGTACGCGGCCGCGAACAGCAGCGCCGCGTAGACCATGGTCAGCAGTCGGTACCCGGTCAGGGCACGCCAGAGCGGCTGCTCGACCGACATGCGTACGACGCGTTCGCGTTTCGCCATCTCCCCCACCCCTCGCGGGCGGTACCGCCCACGCGCAGCTACTCCGACGTGCCGTCGGCCTTCTCGCCCTTGTCCGCCTTGGCAGCCTTCTCGGCCTTGGCAGCCTTCTCGGCCTTCTCGGCGTCGGCGATCTGGCGCTTGGCCGCCGTCGCGTAGATGTCGACGTACTCCTGACCGGAGAGCTTCATGATCTCGTACATGACCTCGTCGGTCACCGAGCGGAGGATGAAGCGGTCGTTGTCCATGCCGTGGTAGCGGCTGAAGTCCAGCGGCTTGCCGATCCGGATCCCCGGACGCATCAGCTTGGGGACCACCTTGCCGGGCGGCTGGATCTTCTCCGTGTCGATCATCGCCACGGGGATCACGGGCGCACCGGTGGCCAGGGCCACCCGGGCCAGGCCGCCGGGCTTGCCGCGGTAGAGGCGTCCGTCGGGTGAACGCGTGCCCTCGGGGTAAATACCGAACAGCTCTCCGCGTTCGATGACGTCGATGCCGCTCTGGATCGCGGCCTCGCCGGCCCCGCGGGCGCCGGAGCGGTCCACCGGGAGCTGGCCGACGCCCTTGAAGAAGGCGGCCGTCAGCTTGCCCTTGACCCCCGGGGAGGTGAAGTACTCCGCCTTCGCGATGAAGGTGACCTTCCGGTCCAGCACCGCCGGCAGGAAGAAGGAGTCGGAGAAGGACAGGTGGTTGCTCGCGAGGATCGCCGGCCCCTCCGCGGGAATGTTCTCGAGGCCCTCCACCCACGGCCTGAAAGCGAGCTTCAGTGAACCGCCGATGGAGAACTTCATTGCGCCGTAGATCAACTCGAAAGCCTTCCTGTGTCTGTCGAACAGACCATATCCCGTGCCTACACCGGCAGGGGCCCGACGACCCTGGCCGGTGCCACCCCCGTCGCGTACGGTGAAGTCACACAGAGCAACGCACCCATCCGACGTACATCGTGATCAAGGAGACCCTGGTGCCCGTCCTCCCTGGAGCCGAGCCGTTCCGCCACGAGGGCGGAGAGGTCGGCGTCCTCCTCTGCCACGGCTTCACCGGCTCCCCGCAGTCTCTGCGCCCCTGGGCCGAGTACCTCGCCGGGCGGGGCCTCACGGTGTCGCTGCCGTTGCTCCCCGGGCACGGGACGCGTTGGCAGGACATGCAGCTCACGGGCTGGCAGGACTGGTACGCCGAGGTGGATCGCGCGCTGCGGGAACTGCTGGACCGGTGCGAGCAGGTGTTCGTCTTCGGGCTGTCGATGGGCGGGGCGCTGTCCCTGCGGCTGGCGGCCAAGCACGGGGACGCGATCAGCGGCCTGGTGCTCGTCAACCCGGCCAACAAGGTGCACGACCCGCTGGCCGTGACCCTGCCGGTGACCAAGCACCTGATCCGGTCGACGCCGGGCATCGCCAGTGACATCGCGAAGCCGGGCTCGGAGGAGGTCGGGTACGACCGGGTCCCGACCCATGCCGCGCACTCGCTGAAGAAGTTCCTGCGGCTCGTGGACGCCGAGCTGCCGCAGGTGACGCAGCCGTTGCTGCTGCTGCACAGCCCGCAGGACCATGTCGTACCGCCCGTGGACTCCGCGCGGGTACTGGCCCGGGTGTCCTCCACGGATGTCACCGAGACCCTGCTGGAACAGAGTTACCACGTGGCGACGTTGGACCATGACGCGGAGCGGATCTTCGCGGACAGCTATGCGTTCATCGGCCGACTGGCGGAGAGCGTGGGCAGGGAGGGGGCGGAGGCCGGTGGCTGAGCACGAGGAGCAGTCGGGCGGGGTTCCGCCGCTGGACGAGGAAGCGGCGTGGGCGGCGATCGTCGCCGGGTACGGGCAGGAACCGCCGGACCCGCCGGGGGCTCGGCCGTTCAGACCCATCGAGAACCTTCTCCTGCCGGAGGAGGACGTCAAGCCGCTGCCGCCGGAGTCCGGACCGGACCCGAAGGGCGACCCCGAGGCCGACCCGAAGCCGGACGCGGACCCGGGGCCCGCGGTGGCGCTGGGCAGCTCCGTGGTCTTCGCCCCGGGCGTGGGCATGGCGGGCCCCCGGGACCACTCGCCGGCGGAGCCGAAGGACGATGACTTGAGTCCGGCGGAGGAGGGCCACTTCGTCCCCCCGGAGCCTGAGCTCCCGCCGGCGGACACGACGTCGAAGTTCGCGTGGCTGGCGGTCGTCGGCGGCCCGGTGCTGCTGCTGCTCGCGGTGCTCCTGCAGTGGGAGATGACCTGGTGGCTGACGACGCTGGGCATCGGCGGCTTCCTGGGCGGCTTCGCGACGCTGATCGCACGCATGCAGCACGACGACGAGGACGACGACGACCCGGGCCGCGGCGCGGTCGTGTGAACCACCCCTTCGCGGGGCCCCGCGCCTCAATCGCCGGCGGGGCTGATTTCGGCTGACGCCGGTCGCTCTGCTCTTTTCGGGCCCGCCGGCGTTCGAGGCGCTCTTTCAGCCTCGCCGGCGTTCGAGGCGCGGGGGTCCGGGGGCGGCGCCCCCGGAAAACCGCGCCGCACCCGCGCCCCGGACCGCCGCCGCGCTACGGCGCGGCCGCGAGCCGCAGGGCCGCCAGCACCGGCAGGTGGTCCGTCGCCGACCGCAGGTCCTCGGTGGACAGGCCCGGCAGCCCCTCGGGGACACCGCAGGCCAGCACCTCCACCCCCTTCGTGGCGAACACGGCGTCGATCCGGCGGTCCGGCGCCACCGCCGGGAAGGTCGGTCCGCCGCCCCATGGGGCCACCTCCCGGCAGTCCTGGAGCTCGGTGGCCAGCCGCCCGTACGCCGGCCCCTCCGGGCCCTCGTTCAGGTCGCCCGCGGCGATCGCGTACGGCACGTCCATGCCGGCCAGCCGCTCCAGCAGCAGCTCCGCGTGGGCCAGGCGCTCCGCCGCCTGCAGCGACAGGTGCAGGGAGGCCAGTCCCAGCCGCACGCCCCCGATCCGGATCACCGCCGTGGCGAAGCCCCTGCGGTGCAGGCCGGGGGTGCGCGGCAGCAGCACGTCCTGCGTGCGCTCCACGAAGACCCGCAGCGAGCACAGCAGCAGCGGCCCGGCCGCCGTCGCTCCCCCGCCCAGCACCACCAGGTCGCACTTGGCGGCCAGCCGGGCCGCGTGTTTGCGCCACCGGAAGAACCGGGGGGCCTCCTGGACGAGGACGAGGTCGGGCTCGCACGCCCGGATGACCCGGGCCAGCGCCTCCTCGTCGTCGCGCAGGGAGCGGATGTTGTAGCTGAGCACCCGGATCACGGCAGAACCGTCGGGCTCCGTACGGGACTTCGGCAGCTGGTCCATGCCCCGCAAGATACGCAGCCGCCCGCCGCTCCCCCAAGGGGCGCGACGGGCGGTATACCTGGAAAGAAGGGGAAACGATCAGCCCTGGCGGGCCAGGTCGGCCGCGCCGACGAGCCCGGCCTTGCCGCCCAGCTGCGCGGCGAGGACCTGGGCGTGCGGGCGCCAGGCTCCGCCGACCAGCCAGCGCTTGAAGGACTTGCGGATCGGGTCGAGCACCAGGTCGCCCTCGTCCGAGACGCCGCCGCCGACGATGAAGGCGGACGGGTCGAACAGCGACGCCAGGTCGGCCAGTCCGGCGCCGGCCCAGCGGGCCAGCTCGCGGAAGGCGTCTATGGCCACCAGGTCACCCTGCCGGGCGGCCTCGCTGATGTGCTTGCCCTCGATGCCTTCGGCAGTGCCGTCGCCGAGCGCGAGCAGGATCGCCGCGTTCTCGGGGGTGGCGTTGGCGCGCTGCTTCGCGTACCGGACGAGCGCGCGCCCGGAGGCGTACTGCTCCCAGCAGCCCTGGCTGCCGCAGCCGCACAGCAGGCCGTCCGGGACGACCCGGATGTGCCCGAACTCGGCGGCGACGCCGAAGCGTCCGCGCCTCAGCTTGTTGCCGATGATGATGCCGCCGCCCAGGCCGGTGCCGAGGGTGATGCAGATGACGTCGTCGTGGCCTTGGCCGGCGCCGAAGCGGTACTCGCCCCAGGCCGCGCAGTTCGCGTCGTTCTCGACGACGACGGGCAGGCCGATGCGCTGCTCGACCTTGTCCTTCAGCGGCTCGTGCCGCCAGTTGATGTTGGGCGCGAAGAGTACGGTCGCGCGCTTGTCGTCCACGTATCCGGCGGCGCCGATGCCGACGGCCTCGATGGTGTGGTTGCTGCTGACCTCGGAAACGGCGGCGCAGATCGCCTCCGTCACTCCGTCCGCGGTCGGCGGGGTGGGCACCTTGTACGTCTCAAGGATCGTGCCCTCTTCGTCGACCACGCCGGCCGCGATCTTCGTGCCGCCGATGTCGACGCCGATGGTGAGTCCCATTAGTCCCTCGGTTTCCGGTCAAACCCCGCCACGGCCAACCGTACCCGAGGCTTCCGGAGGATCAGTCGAGATCGATCCGCTCGGTGGGGCCGTCGTCGGGGCCTTCGTCCCGCGGGTCGCGGTCGTGGGCTGCCTGCCGCGGGGCCGGGGGCTCGCCCCGCGTCCAGCGGCGCTCGTGGCCCTCGACGGCGGAGCGGTAGGCGGCGAGCAGTTCGGAACCGGCGGCCGCGAGGTGGTCGAAGACTTCCGGATTGCGCTCGATGACGGGCTTGGCGGCGGTCTTGGCCTGGTCGACGATCTGGCGCACCGCCCCTTGTGCGGCCCCGCCGAACAGCGGGTTGTTCAGCCCGGACACCTTGTCGGCGACGGCTTCGAAGAGCTTGAAGAGCTCTTCGGCGGCGGTGCCGGTGCCACCGGCCTCCGCCTGTTCCTGTGCGCGGCGGCGGGCCTGCTCGGCGGCGAGATCCTCGGCACAGGCGCCGGCCCAGGCGTCGTCGTCGGCGGGACGGTCGGTGGCCTCGCTCATGGCGGACTCTCTCCTGCGGATGCTGCTGGGCGTGCGGTACGGACTACCTTCGACGGTACCCGAACGGGGGTACACGGTTCATTGCGCGCGGGGCCACAGCCCCGGGTCGGGGGTGAAGCGGACACGGAGCTCCCCCTCGGCGAGGGCGGCGCCGGAGACGGTGCAGCGGCGCAGCGCCCCGGGGAGCGGAACGATCCTGCGGTGGGGGCCAGCGGTGAGCAGCAGTTCGTCGCCGCGGCGGACGAGGTCGAGGTCGCGCTTGTGCGCGCCGGGCAGCGGTACCACCCAGACGAGCACTCCGTCCTCGGCGAGCCGGTCTTCGACGGCCCAGGCCCGGCGGGGTGCGGGCGCCTGCGGAACGAGCGCGTCGACGGCGGCGAGCCGCTCCAGGTCCTGCGGGCCGCGCGGGTCCCGGCCTAGGTGGGCGAGGGGCACCACGGGGAGTTCGGCGGCCCACTCGGCGGCGTACTTCTCCTGCTGGGCGGCGAGCCCGGCGAGCCAGGTGTCGGTGGAGTCCTGGGGAAGCATGCGGTTGGCGACGACGGCGGAGACGGGCAGTTGCTGGAGGGCGAGTCCGAGCCTGCCGAGGCGCAGCGCGTCGGCGGCGGCCGGGCCGGGCTCGGCGACCAACCGCAGCTCGGTGGTGTCGGCCTCGACGACGGCCTGGACGGCGGCCAGCTCCTCGTCCCAGCGGGCGGCGGTCTCGTACAGCCACTGCGCGGGCATGGGTACGCCGGCCAGCTGGGCCAGTACGGGTCGCAGGGCGCGGGCGGCCTGCCGTTCGGCGGGCAGCAGCCGGGCGAGGTAGCGGCGCAGCTGGGCGGGGAGGGCGAGGGTGGCCACGCTCTGGTGGAGTGGTGGCATGTCGACGACGACGAGGTCGGTGTCGGGCGTGGCGGCGGCCCGTCGCAGGGCGCGGAGCAGGGCGAACTGCTCGGCGCCGGGGAGTTCGGTGATCTCCTCGGCGCCCAGCGGCCGGGCTCCGACCATGCCGAGCAGGGCGGATCCGCGCTGCTGGAGGGCGACGAGTTCCTCGCGGAACTCCTCACCGGAGTCGACTCGGGCCACCCGCAGCCCGGGGGCGGCCGGGTCGCCGACCAGGGCGGTGAGCGGGTCCCCGATGTCGCCGGAGAGCAGCAGCACCCGCTGCCCGTGGCGGGCCGCGGCGAGGGCGGTGGCCGCCGCCACGGTGGTCCGCCCGGCCCCGCCGGGGCCGGTGATCAGCAAGGTGTGCATGTGCAGGTGCTCCGGGTCGGTGGTGGTCCGTGGGCCGCGCGCCTGCGGGCGGTGGGCCCGATGGGGCGCGCGGCGCGTTCCTCGGCCCGTCCGGTGCGCGGGAAGCGGGAAGCGGAAGGCGAAATGCAGGGAGCAGGGAGCAGGGAGCGGGATCAGACGGTTTCGACGCGCTTCTTCAGGCCCGCGAGCGCGCGGTCGATGATGACCTTCTCGGCCTTGCGCTTGATCATGCCGAGCATGGGGATCTTGACGTCGACGGTCAGCTGGTAGGTGACCTCGGTGCGCTTGCCGCCGTCGACGGCGGCCAGTCGGTAGGAGCCGTCCAGCTGGCGCAGCATCTGGGACTTGTCCAGGGTCCAGCTGACCTCGTCGGTGCCCTTCCAGGTGTAGGCGAGGGTGTGGTCGTCCTTGATGGCGCCCGCGTCGAGCAGGAGACGGACCTTCTGGGCGCGCCCTTCGGCGTCGGTGGCCAGTACCTCGGCCTCCTTCACCTCGCCGGTCCACTCGGGGTAACGGGCGAAGTCGGCGATCACGGCCATCACGTCGGTGGGCGCAGCCTCGATCGTGATGCTTGAGCTGGTGTGTTCCGCCATCGCGGTGGCTCCTCCGGGCTGGGGTTACCTCCCAGCGGCAGCTGGGGTGGTTCGAGGATGTGTGCGGCCTGGGGCCGCCGCGTGAAGGCTACCGCGCGTGTGGACGTCGCCACTCCAGTGCCTCCCGCCCGGCTCCCGCACCCCGTGGGAGGCCGCCGGAAAGCGGCTCGATCTTCACCATTCGAGGACCCAGGGCCGGCCGGTGGACGCGAAGTGGCCCACGTTCACGCACTCGGTGTTCCCGATGCGCATCCGCCGGGCGAGCGGCTGGTGGACGTGTCCGAAGAGGGCGTAGCGGGGGCGGGTGCGGCGGATCGCGGCGAGCAGGGCCTCGCTGCCGCGTTCGAAGCGGCGGGCGACCGTGTCGTAGCAGAGCTCGGGCACCTCGGGCGGGATGTGCGAGCAGAGCACGTCCACCTCGCCGAGGGCCTCGACCTTGGCGGCGTACTCCTCCTCGTCCACCTCGTAGGGGGTGCGCATCGGGGAGGGCAGTCCGCCGCCGACGAAGCCGAAGACGCGGCCGCCGATCTCGACCCGCTGGCCGTCGAGCACGGTGATGCCGTCGCGGTCGGCGTACTCGGGCCACAGGCCCGGGACGTCGACGTTGCCGTAGGTGGCGTACGTGGGAGTGGGGAAGGCGGCGAACATCTGTGCGTACTGACGGCGGACGGCGCCCTCGATGAGGGTGTCCCGGTCCAGGCCGGCCCAGAGCTGCCGGCCGAAGGCCTGGGCCTCCTCGAAGCGGCGCGCGGTGCGCAGCTCGACGATGTGGTCGGCGTTCTCGACGCCGAACAGGTCGGGGAAGATCCCGCGCGAGTGGTCGGCGTAGTCGAGGAAGAGCACGAGGTCGCCGAGGCAGATGAGGGCGTCGGCCCCGTCGCCCGCGCGGGCGAGGTCCTCGGCATTGCCGTGCACGTCGCTCACGACGTGGACCCGGGTGCGGCCCGGACCGGGGCCCGCGTCGCGACCCGCGTCGCGGCCCGGCCCAGGGCCTGGTCCCCGGCTCGATCCGCCCGTACCGAACTGCCGTCCCCGCATGCTGCCAGCCATGCGGACAACCCTAGGGCTGCCTGGTGACGGCGGGTAGAGGGGGCGGGAAGGGCGGTCGGACCTGCGGTTACTTCCGAGTTGCAAAGGGGGTCGACTACTGTCTGCACGTAAGTGGTGAGGCAGGGTAAGTGCAGAATGTGACGCACGGAACATCTGGCCGGTTCCCCCTATCGGGAACCCACTACCGGTGGGTAACGTCCGGTCGGTCCACATGGTGGCGATGGCGCCCAGAGGAGCAGCAGTCTTGCGCGAGTTCAGCCTTCCGGCCCTGTACGAGGTCCCGTCGGACGGGAACCTGACGGATCTCATCCGCCGCAACGCCGCTCAGCATCCAGACACCGCCGTCATGAGCCGCAAGGTCGACGGCCGGTGGCAGGACGTGACCGCGACGGAATTTCTCGCCGAGGTCCGCGCCGCGGCCAAGGGCCTCATGGCGGCCGGCATCCGGCCCGGCGACCGGGTCGCCCTCATCTCCCGCACCCGCTACGAGTGGGTGCTGTTCGACTTCGCGATCTGGAGCGCGGGCGGCGTCACCGTCCCCGTGTACGAGACCAGCTCCGCCGAGCAGGTCCAGTGGATCCTCGGCGACTCCGGCGCCGTCGCCGTCATCGTGGAGAGCCCGGCGCACAGCGCGGCCGTGGCCTCGCTGCGCGACCGACTGCCGGAGCTGCGCGAGGTCTGGGAGATCGAGCAGGGTGCGCTGCAGACGCTGAAGACCGCCGGCGCGGAGATCTCCGACGCCGAGGTCGAGGAGCGCAGCAGCCTGGCCAACGCCGACGACCCGGCCACCATCGTCTACACCTCGGGCACCACCGGCCGCCCCAAGGGCTGCGTGCTGAGCCACCGCAACTTCTTCGCGGAGTGCGGCAACGCGGTGGAGCGCCTGAGCCCGCTGTTCAAGACCGGCGAGTGCTCGGTGCTGCTGTTCCTGCCGGCCGCGCACGTCTTCGGACGTCTGGTGGAGGTGGCGGCCGTACTGGCGCCGATCCGCCTGGGCTGCGTACCGGACATCAAGAACCTCACCGACGAGCTGCAGTCCTTCCGCCCCACGCTGATCCTCGGCGTCCCCCGGGTGTTCGAGAAGGTCTACAACTCGGCGCGCGCCAAGGCGCAGGCCGAGGGCAAGGGCAAGATCTTCGACGCGGCGGCCGACACGGCCATCGCCTACAGCCGTGCGCTGGACACCCCGCGCGGTCCGTCGTTCGGACTCAAGCTCAAGCACAAGCTCTTCTCGAAGCTGGTCTACAGCAAGCTGCACGCGGTCCTCGGTGGCCGCGGCGAGTACGCGATCTCCGGCGGCGCCCCGCTGGGTGAGCGGCTCGGCCACTTCTTCCGCGGCATCGGCTTCACGGTCCTGGAGGGCTACGGCCTGACCGAGTCCTGTGCGGCGACCACCTTCAACCCGTGGGACAAGCAGAAGATCGGTACGGTCGGCCAGCCCATGCCGGGCTCCGTGGTGCGCATCGCGGACGACGGCGAGGTGCTGCTGCACGGCGAGCAGATCTTCACGGGCTACTGGAAGAACGAGACGGCGACCGCCGAGGCGCTGACCGACGGCTGGTTCCACACCGGCGACGTCGGCACCCTCGACGAGGACGGCTACCTCACGATCACCGGCCGCAAGAAGGAGCTCATCGTCACGGCGGGCGGCAAGAACGTCGCCCCCGCGGTGATCGAGGACCGGATCCGGGCGCACGCGCTCGTCGCGGAGTGCATGGTGGTCGGCGACGCGCGGCCCTTCGTGGCGGCGCTGGTCACCATCGACGAGGAGTTCCTCGGCCGGTGGGCCACGGAGAACGGCAAGCCGGCCGGAGTGACGGCGGCGGAGCTGCGCGAGGACGCGGACCTCATCGCCGCCGTCCAGAAGGCCGTCGATGACGGCAACGCGGCGGTTTCCAAGGCGGAATCGGTGCGGAAATTCCGCATTCTGCCCTCCCAGTTCACGGAGGAGTCGGGTCACATCACGCCGTCGCTGAAGCTGAAGCGCAATGTGGTGGCGAAGGACTTCGCGGACGAGATCGAGGCGCTGTACCGCGGCTAGTCCGCAGTCGGTCCATGGCTGGTCCGCGGCTCGTCCGCGGCCGGTCGGGACCTAGCGGGGGTCCTCGGCGAGGATCCTGGCCATGTTCCGCTCCGCGAGGGCGGTGATGGTCACGAAGGGGTTCACGCCGAGCGATCCGGGGATCAGGGAGCTGTCGACCACGTACAGCCCCTGGTAGCCCTTGGCCCGCCCGTACACGTCGGTGGCGTCCCCGAGGACGCAGCCGCCGAGCGGGTGGTAGGTGAAGTTGTCGGCGAAGGCCCTGTTGTCGCCGAAGAGGTCGTACCGGTACATCGTGAAGTTCCGCCAGTTGATGCGGTCGAAGAGGTTCTTCGCCGCGTTGACCGAGGGCGTGTTCTGGTCCCGCCGCCAGTTGAGCCGGGCCGAGTCGGTGGCCGCGTCGTAGGTGAAGTGCCCGCGCTCCCGGTTCTTGGTGATGGCCAGGTACATCGATATCCAGTGCTCGATGCCCATGGGGAGCGGGGCGATCTCGGCGAAGACCGGGTTCGAGGCGTTGTCCCAGTCGTCGATGCCCATCGCGGGCATGGTGGCCTGGTTGCAGCCGACCGTGTCCCACAGGTGATTGGCGCGGGCGGTCATGACGTTGCCGTTGTGGCCCCAGCCGAGCCCGACCTTGTCGCTCAGCGCGGGCAGGGTCCCGGTCTCGCGGGCCCGCAGCAGGATCTCGGTGGTCCCCAGGCTCCCGGCCCCGAGGAAGAGCTGTTTGCAGCCGAGTTCGCGGACCTGGGTGACCCGTCCGGTGACATCGCTGGTCCGGACCGTCAGGACGTATCCCCCGGCCGGGTCGGGCCGTACGCCGACCACGCGCTGCATGGTCTCGATGGTGACGTTGCCGGTGCCGACGGCGGCGGCGAGGTAGGTCTTGTCGACGCTCTTCTTGCCGTGGTTGTTGCCGTAGATGACCTCGCCGGCCAGGGCCGAGCGGGTGGCGGTACCGGCCGCCTCGCGCTGCATGTACGCGAAGTCGTAGACGTTGGGGACGAAGACGGTCTTCAGTCCGGTGTTCTGGGCGTGCTTGCGGGAGATCCGGGCGAAGCGGTACCACTCGGTGGATTCGAACCAGGCCGGGTCGATGTCGTTCACCCCGAGCATGGCGCGGGCGCGGGGGTAGTAGGTGCCGTACATCTCGTCGGCGTCGACCTGGGGCAGCACCTCGGTGAAGTACGAGCGACGGGGCGTGGGGGCCATACCGCCGTTGACGAGCGATCCGCCGCCGACCCCGCGGCCGACGTACACGGACATGTCGCCGTAGTTCACGCGGTCGAGGACGCCGGGGTAGGGGCTGATGTCGCGGTTGACCACGTCGAGCCAGAGGAACTGGGCGAGCGGGGCCTCGGTGCGGTTGCGGAACCACATCGAGCGCTGGTCGGGTGCGGAGGTGGACGGGAAGACCTTGCCGTCGGCCCCGGGGGTGTCCCAGAGCCGGCCCATCTCCAGCACGACGGTCCGTACGCCCGCCTGCCCGAGCCGCAGGGCGGCGACGGCGGAGCCGTAGCCGGAGCCGACGACGATGGCGGGGGCGTACGAGGCGGCGGCGGGCTCCACGGCCGCGGCGGAAGCCGCCGAGATCCGGGTGAAGCCGAGCGCCGCGGCGGTCGAGAGGGCGCCGAGTCCCAATAGTTGACGGCGCGTCAGGTTGGATGTCATGGCCGCATCATGGGCGGAATCCAACCTTCCGCCCATACGCGGTGTTGACAGATATCTGAGGGACAGTCAGACGTGGCTGCGCAGCGGGTTTCCGGCGGCTCCGCTGTCGAGGCTCCGCCCCGAACCCCGCGCCTCAAACGCCGGCGGGGCTGAAATCGTCAGCCGGAACCGGCAAAATTCAGCCTCGCCGGCGTTTGAGGCGCGGGGGTCCGGGGGCGGAGTCCCCGGGAGCGGCTACAGCAGCTCGCGCAGACGTTCCGCCAGGAGGTCCCAGCGCCACTTCTCCTCGACCCACGCGCGACCGGCGGCGCCCATCCGCGCCCGCAGCTCGGGGTCCTTCAACAGGGTGACGATCCGGTCCGCCGCCTCCTCGGGGGACCCGCCCCGCACGACCCAGCCGGTCTCGCCGTCCAGCACCGCGTCCGGCGCCCCGCCCGAGTCGCCCGCGATCACCGGCAGGCCCGTCGCCGAGGCCTCCAGGTAGACGATGCCGAGCCCCTCCACGTCCAGCCCACCCCGCCGGGTCCGGCACGGCATGGCGAAGACGTCACCCGCGCCGTAGTGGGCCGCGAGCTCCGACCACGGGACGGCTCCGGTGAACACCACGGAGTCCGAGACCCCGGTGGAGACGGCCAGCTCCCGCAGGTCCGCCTCGTACGGCCCGCCGCCCACGATCAGCAGCACCGCGTCCGGGACCGCCGCCAGGATCCGCGGCATCGACTCGATCAGTGTGTCCTGCCCCTTGCGCGGCACCAGCCGCGAGACGCAGACGACCACCGGCCGGTCCGTCAGGCCGAGCCGGGCCCGGACCTCGGCCCCGCCCGATCCCGGGTGGAAGGTCTTCTCGTCCACCCCTGGCGGCAGTTGCACCATCCGGGCCGCCGCCCGGTCCGTCACCGCCGAGGCGATCCGCGAGCGCGTGTACTCCCCCAGGTAGGTCAGCGTGTCCGTGCCCTCGCCGATCCGGCGCAGCAGCTGCCGCGCGGCCGGCAGCTGGGCCCAGCCCGCCTCGTGCCCGTGGGTGGTCGCCACGATCCGCCGCGCCCCCGCCCGCCGCAGCGCCGGGCCCATCAGCCCGAGCGGGGCCGCCGCCCCGAACCACACAGACTCGCAGCCGTGTTCGCGCAGCAGGCCGACTGCCCGCCGCGTCACGCGCGGGGTCGGCAGCAGCATCGTCGTACGGTCGCGGATCACCTGGAACGGCTGCTCCGCGTCGAAGGCCGCGGTGGCCTCGCGGCCCTCCGCGCTGTGCTTCCAGGTGGAGGCGTAGACGACGATCCGGTCGGGATCCAGCCGTAGCGCCATGTTGTGCAGGAAGGCCTGGATACCGCCCGGGCGCGGCGGGAAGTCGTTGGTCACGATCAGCGTCTTGTGCATCGCTGCCAACGTACCGGACACCCTCAGCGGAACTCCGCCCGCAGGGCCTCCTGCCAGTCCTTCGTCAGCGCCTCCGGGTCCACTCCGAGGGCCCCGCGCACGGCCACCGGCCACGGCTCGCGCCCGGCCCTCCCGTACAGGTCCACGAGCGCCGCCTCGCCCCATCTGTCCGCGATCAGCCGGCAGGCCAGCCAGGCGCCCTCGTACGCCCGGGCCAACGCCTCCGGATCACCGCCGAAGGCGAAGTCCTCCGCCCGGGGCAGGCCGCCCGGGACCTCGCCCCGGCGTACCGCCCTGGCCAGGGCCGGGGCGGCCTGCTCCGGGGTGGCCGGGGAGCCGCGGTAGGCCGCCCGGTCCGCGAAGCCCTCGGAGAGCCACAGCGGGGTGGTGGCGGTGGTCGCCGTCCGGGTGGCCACATGGGTGACCTCGTGGGTCAGGACGACCCCGCGGCCCATCGAGCTGAGCTCCGCCCACCCCTGCGGGTTCACGACGACCCGGTCGGCGGGGGCGGCCCCCGCGCCCACCCGGCCCGTGGTGATCGCCCCCATGCCCCGGTACTCGGCGGCCGGGCGGCCCAGCAGCTCCGCCATCCCGTCCACGGACCCGGGGACCAGCACCACGGTCCGGCCCGGCCAGGGCCCCGGCCAGGCGGCGCTCGCCGCGGGCACCGCCCGGTCGGCCTCCGCCGCGATCGCGGACAGCGTCCCCGCCTCCTGCCCGACGCCCAGGACCAGCGAGTGCGTCCCGCGGACCACCGCCACCGGGCCTTGGTCCCACAGCTGCGGCAGGGCGCCCGGCGCCGCCCGGTCCCCGGTGACCGTCCACCGGCCGTTCTCCCGGGCGACGCGCACCTCGCGCGCCGAGCCGGCCGCGGCCGCGTCGTAGCCGCCGAGCCGGTAGCGCAGGTCCGCCCGGACGGTGGCCTGCCCGCCGTCCCGCCGGACCTCGGAGACCTCGTAGGCCCAGCCCTCCAGCGGGATCCCGGCGAGCCGCTCGGGCGGTGTCCGCGCCCAGTCGGCGACGGCCTCCCGGATGTCCCGCTCGGCGGCGTCCCGCGGGGCGGGCGCGCCGCACCCGGCGAGCAGCACGCTCAGCAGGAGCGGCAGCACGCGTACGAGGGGCCGACGGACGGGGGACATCCGACGATCGTACGCACGGGTGCGATCAGGGGCGGGTCACCGAGGAGACGGGCATCATCCCGACGGGGTCGTAGCGGACCCGGGCCCCGGGGTACGGGGCGTGCACCACCTGGCCGTTGCCGACGTACATGCCGACGTGGCTGGCGTCCGAGCGGTACGTCACCAGGTCGCCGGGGCGGGCCTGCGACAGCGGCACCTGCCGGCCGGCGTGCCGCTGGGCCTGCGACGTGCGCGGCAGCGAGACCCCGGCCTGCCGGTACGACCAGACCATCAGCCCGGAGCAGTCGAAGCCGGAGGGGCCGGTGGAGCCCCACACGTACGGCCGGCCGACCGCGGCCCGGGCCGCCATCACGGCGGTCGCGGCGCGTCCCGAGGAGGCGCCGAGGGAGGAGAGGTCGGGCAGCCCCTCGGGGCGGCCCCCGGAGCGCGAGGAGCGTTCGTAGTCGGCCCGCTCCCCGGAGGGCATGGCGTTGAGCAGCCGTCGGGCGGCCGCGAGCTTCGCGGTGACGGACCGCTTGTGCCGGGCCACGTCGGAGCGCAGCGCGTCGAGTTCGGCGAGCTTGCGGGAGGCTTCCTGGCGCTCCTGGCCGAGTTCGCGCTGTTCCTCGCGGAGTTCCTCGAGCTGCCGGGCCTGGCGGCCGGTCAGCCGGTCGAGCGCGGCGGCCCGTTCCAGGTACGCGTCGGGGTCCTCGGAGAGCATCAACCCGACGGCGGGGTCGATGCCGCCGCCCCGGTACTGGGCTCCGGCGTAGGTGCCGAGGACGCCCCGCATGGTGTTGATGCGCTCCTGGCCGCGGGCCACCGCGTCCTGGGCCCGGTTGACCTCGATGCGGAGCCGGTCGGCCTTCTCGCCCGCCTCGTTGAAGCGTTCGGTGGCCTGCTCGGCCTCCTCGAAGAGGCGGTCGACCTGGGCGCTGATGCCGGTTCTCGCCCCGCCGCCGGGTTCGTACGGGAGGCCGGGGGCCGCGCTCGCGGGTACGCCCGTCATGGCGACCGCGGCCGTGGCCGCGGCGGCGGTGAGGACGGTGACCTTCGTGTTCCGGTCGAGGCTGCCGAGCCCGGCCCGGCGATGGGACGCCACGTGAAACCGCTCCCTTCCGCTGTGCGGGGCCCGGGTCCGCCCCCCGTGGACGGTCGTGTGCCGGGTTCCGCGCTGGCAGACAGTAGCGGCGTGAACACACCCCGACCAACGACCGTCGGCGGGCGCACATGCCGACGCCCCGCCGGAGACGCAGGTCACCGGCGGGGCGTGCGGTCAGACTCGGGCCCGGGAATTCGCCCGGATGGGCGGTGTGCGGCGCGTCCCGGAGCCGGGGGTGGAGCGGATCAGCCGACGCGGACGCCGAACTGGAAGGGCATGTTGTCCATCGACTCGTACTTGATGCCGCTGCGCGGGTTCGAGGCGTGCAGCGTCATGTTGTTGCCGGCGTAGAGGCCGACGTGGTGCAGGTCGCCGTAGAAGAAGACGAGGTCACCGGGCTGGAGCTGGCTGCGGCTGATGCGGGTGCCGTCGTTGATCTGGGTGAAGGTGGTGCGGCTGATGCTGACGTTGGCCTGCTTGTAGGCCCACTGCGTCAGCCCGGAGCAGTCGTAGACGTTGGGGCCGGTGCCGCCGGACTGGTAGGTGAAGCCCAGCTTCGTCTTGGCGGCTTCGAGGGCGATCGCGGCGCGGCCGGAGCCCTTGACGTTGCCGAGGTCCACGCGCTGGCTGTCGGCGCGGCTGGCGCGCGTGTCCTCGTCCTTGATGGCCGCGCGCTCCTGCGCGGTCAGGGTGTTGAGGAGGGCCTGGGCCGCGGCGAGCTTCTCGGTGGAGACCTTCTTCTTCTCGCCGAGTTCCTTGCGGGTGGCGTCGAGGTCGGCGAGCTTGCCGGCGGCCTCCTGGCGCTGCTGCGCGAGGGTGCGCTGCTTGTCCTGGATCCGCTGGACGCCCTCGACCTGCTTGGCGCTCAGGTGCTCCAGGGAGGAGGCCTTGTCGAGGTAGCTGTCGGGGTCCTCGGAGAGCAGGAGCGCGAGGGAGGGGTCGATGCCGCCGCTGCGGTACTGGGCGCTGGCCATCGAACCGAGCGTGCTGCGCAGGTCGTTGAGCTCGCCCTGGCCGCGGGCGACCTGGTCCTGGAGCTGGCCGATCTCCTTCTCCAGCTTGTCCTGGCGCTCCTTGGCCCCGTTGAACTTCTCGGTGGCCTGCTCCGCCTCTTCGTAGAGCGCGTCGACCTGGCTCTTGACCTCGTCCTTGCTCGGCTTCGCGGGCGCGGCGGAGGCGCTCTGCGCGGTGAGGGCGACGGCCGCGGCCGCGACCGAGGTGAGTACGGTCACACGAGCGCGGTTCGGCTGCTTGGGTCGACGGTGGGACGCCACGAAGGCGAGCTCCTTCTTCCTGGGAGCCGCCGAATAACGCAACTCGGCAGCACCTTCGCCGCCACCCCGAATGAGTGATCTACCGCACGAAGGTTTGACCAGACCCTAGTGACCCATCTGTGATCAGTTCAAATCCTGCCGGGAAAAAATTCGGTCCCCCACCAGGTTCTTTACCTACAGCGCACGCTCTGTGCAGGGCACTTGACGGTGTGTCCTCCGCGAGTCCCACCAATTCGGGCATCAGGGCGAGGAGTTACGAAACGCGCGAAAGCCGCTTCAGCAACAAAGCGGACGTCACGGGCCGCGCGCCCGCCTTGGCCACCCCGTCGGCGACCTCCCGGTCCGTGGAGACCACGACCACCGGCCGGCCGGGCGGCTCCGCGCGCACCAACTGGCGGATCAGCTCGTCCGCCGTCACCCCGGCCTTGGAGAACAGCACCCGCACCCCGCGCGGCGGCGCGAGCAGCACCGGGGCCGCCAGCTCCGCCCCGTCGAAGACACAGGTCATCTCCGCGCCCGTCTGCGCGGCCAGCATCGACAGCCCGCCCAGCAGCCGCAGCCGCTGCTTCTCCAGCGGCATCGTCGGATAGCCCGTCTTGGTCACGTTGTACCCGTCGACCACCAGATGGGCCTGGGGCAGCGCCAACAACTGGTCCAGCAGCGCCGGATCGGTCTCCGACAGGGCCCGGGCCGCGATGTCCTTCGGCGTCATCCGACCCGGCTCCACCGCGTCCACGGTGTCGGCCGGGCGGGTGTTCACCGGCGGCAGCGCCAGCTCGCGGCGCAGCCCCTGCGCCGCGTCCAGCACCGTGTCCAGCAGCAGCCGCAGCCGCATGTCCTCGATGCTGCGCCCCTCACGGGTGGCCCGGCGCGAGGTCTCCAGCGCCGTCTCCACCTCCGCGAGACGGGACTTGAGCCGCCGGGACTCGCTCTCGGCGGCGGCCACCCGGGCGGCCGCGTCGCCGCGGATCCCGTCGATCTCCGCATTCACCTTGCGCAGGGCCGCGTCGCCCCGCTTGACGTCGCTGAGGGCGCTGCGCAGCTTGCGCTGAAGCGATTCCGCTTCCTTGCGGGCCGCGTCCAGTTCGACCCGGACCTGCTCGCCGCCCGTGCGCTGCAGTTCCCGTACGTGGGCCAGCTCCTCGCGCAGCCGCTCCAGCTCGCGCCGGGTCTCCTCGCCGACCCGCTCGGCGTCGGCGCGTTGCGCCTCCTCGCCCGCGGCGGCGACCAGCTTGACCCAACCCGCGGGCCGCAGGACGAAAGCGGCGGCCGCCACGTCGAGGGGATCCGCGGCGGCCGGGGGCGCTCCGGCCTCCAGCGCGGCGGCCAGGTCGGCCTGCCCCTCGCGCAGCTTCTCCGCGACCCTGCCGCGGAACACGGGGTCGGTCTCGACCGCCGCAGCCATGGCGTTGCCCGCGAACTTGGCGCGCCGGGTCGGGGTGAAACGGGCGTACTGACGCAGCTGCGCCGGGAGGTCCGCGACCGTCAGTCCGCCGAAGGCGTCCGAGACGAGCGCGACGACCCGGCGCCGCACGCCTTCCGGCAGCGGGTGGTCGAGCGCCTCGGCGGCGTCGCCGGCCGCGTCGGCCGGCTCAGCGCCGCTTGCTGGCTCCACAATCCGTCACCCCTACCGTGATCTTCCTGTGGGTGCGCCTCCGTCAGGAGTCCGCGCCCGGCCTGTCCACGAGTTCGATCTGGTCCACCGCGTTGCACCAGCGGCAGCGGACCGACTCGATGGTCTCATTGACCACCTCGCGTTCCTCGACCTTGGGCTCCCCGGCGAGGTCCAGGTGGACGTACTCGACGACCTTCGACGAACGGGTCACGTCGAAGCGCGTGAGGTTGCCGCACAGGGTGCAGCGCCACCGGGTGGTGTCGGTCGGCAGGGGAACCGTCATCAGGCCGCTCTCTCCTTCGTAGCTGATTCAATTAAAGCCGCCCGCGCCGCCGTATGCGTCGTCCTGCGGACCGCAGCTCGTAACCCTACGGCCTGCCACCGCTTCAGGTGGGTCCCCTTACGTCATGCTCTGTCACATGATCGTAAAGTGGCGGGCCGTTCGCGAGGCCGCCCGGGGACCGGTGGTCACCCACGCGCTGATCGCGGGCTGCGCCGTGGTGTTCGTACTCGGCCCGGCCTCGGGGCTCAACCCGGCCTACGGGACGGGCGATGAGCTGCTGTCCGCCGGGACGGCCTACTTCCGGCGCTGGGGCGTCGTCCCCGACGAGCTGTTCACGGGCACCCCCCGGGCCTGGCTGACCCCGCTGACGGCGTTGTTCGTCCACGGCAGCTGGCTGCACCTGCTCGGGAACATGCTGTTCCTGCACGTCTTCGGTGCGATGGCGGAGGAGCGGATGGGGCGCCCGGCGTTCCTCGGCTTCTACCTCTGTACGGGCTACCTGGCGATGGCGGCGTACGCGGCGGCCAACGCGGGCTCCCCGCAAACCCTGGTCGGGGCCTCCGGAGCCATCTCGGCCGTGCTGGGCGCGTTCCTCTTCCTGCTCCCGCGGGCGAGGGTGACGAGCCTGTTCCCGTTCCTCTTCTTCCTGCCGCTGCGGTTCCCGGCGTGGATCGTGCTGCTGTTCTGGTTCGCCCTCCAATGGGTGGCGGCGCAGCGGGCCGGCAGCGGGCCGGGAGTCGCCTACCTGGCCCATCTGGTGGGCTTCTCGCTCGGCTTCCTCTACGCGTGGGCCCGTTATCGGGGTACGACTAGAGTGAGCGGACCAGCGACGGCCACCGAGGGAGACAGCCAGCCGTGATCACCGCGATCGTGCTCATCAAGACCAGCGTGGACCGGATCCCCGAGATCGCCGAGTCCATCGCCGCCCTCGAGAACGTCAGCGAGGTCTACTCCGTCACGGGGACGTACGACCTGATCGCGCTGGTCCGGGTGGCCCGCCACGAGAACCTGGCGGACATCATCCCCGGCCGCATCAGCAAGATCCCGGGCGTCGAGGCGACGGACACGCACGTGGCCTTCCGCACGTACTCGCAGCACGACCTGGAAGCGGCCTTCGCGATCGGCCTGGACGCGTAGCGCTAGCTCTGGCCGACCCGTCCCCCGGGGCTCCGCCCCGGACCCCGCGCCTCAAACGCCGGCGGGGCTGAATATGGCGGGCCTGTGCCTGTGCGGTGCGGCTCGGGCTGCGCCGGGCCCTGCGCCTCAATCGCCGGCGGGGCTGGATTTGGCGGGTCCGTGACTCGGTGTCGGTGGGGGGTCGGGGCGGGGGGCCGGGGTGGGGTGTCTCCTCGGCTCGCGCCTTACTGGTTTGTCTCGGCTGTGGGGCGGGGTTGTGCGCTCGTCCTGCGG
>NZ_QGGZ01000010.1 GCF_003148825.1 Streptomyces sp. CG 926 | reverse complement strand
GCGGCCGTGGCCCGGGGGCTGAACCCGCCGACGCGGCCGAGGGCGAACGAGAACGCGAGCGAGGCGATGCCGCCCAGCGCGACCCCGTAGACCAGCACACCGGTGGCCAGGCCGAAGGTCGACTGGACCGGTCGGCTGACCAGCTCTTCCTCCTCCTCGGCGGCCTCGCCCGACGCGGCGTCACCACCGTGGCCGGCGTGACCGGCCGCGGGAGCCGCTTCCTTGGCGGCCGCCGCTTCCTCGACGGCGATGGAGCCCCGCACCGGGGGCTCACCGACCACGTAGGCGACGGCGAAGGCGAACAGTCCGGCGATCAGGCCCGCGAGCATGCCGCGGACCAGTAGTCCTCTGACGGTGGAGGCGTACATGTGCATGGCCTCTCAGTGGCAGGGGAAGCCGAGCAGATGACGACCGTCGTGCACCCACTCGTGGACGCCCTCACCGGCGAACACGGCGGTGGCGCCCTGCTCGGCACCGACGAAGTACAGGGCCACGAGCATCAGGAGACCGACGAAGAGCGCCCAGGGCAGAACCGCGCGCACAGGCAGCGGAGCCGACAGGGAGCCGGCGGCGGGGGTGGATATGGCAGCGGAAGCGATTGCCTCGGCCATGATGGAACCTCCTCGGGGAACACGCGTCCCATACGGTGGTGCAGGACGACGGTCCTCGGGTCTGACTCGCCGCGCCGCCACCCATGGGGTGTCGCCGCAGCACACAGTGGCGCGACCATGCCGGATTCACACCGGACTTCCGTCTCGCCGTCGTCGCTATGTGGAAATGTCGCCGTGACGCTACCGTGCGCAGCGCCTGCGGCCAAGACCGTGAGTCCCTGATCACACGCCTACGCTGCGGTAATACGCTTTCGGTGCGTCCCGCGCGATCGGACGTGTCCGTCAACTGGGCTGGTACGACTGCTACAATGACCCCGTCGGCCTTCGGTCTGCGTGCTCCGTGCATGCGTCCGGAGGCTTTTTTCATGCCTTCACACAAGTCCGGCAGCCCTGCCGCACCCCTGACCACGACCACCCCCGCCCCCACCCCTGCCACTGCGACCACCGGCTACCGAACCCTGCTCCGCAACAAGGAGTTCAGCGGCCTCCACCTCAGCTTCACCCTCACCGTCACCGCGAGCACTTTGTCCGGCTTCGCGCTCGGAACCCTGGTCAACGACCGGACCGGTTCGCCGTTCCTGACGGCCGTGAGCATGTACGGCGCCACGTTCGCGACGGTGCTCGGCGCGCTGACGCTGATGTCCGTCGCGGACGGGGAACGGCCCCGCCGGACCCTCCTCCTGCTCCAACTCCTCTCGCTGGTGGGCATCGCCGCCCAGGCGGTCCCGGGGCTGCCGCTCGCGGCCCGGTTCGCCCTGCTGCTGACCCTGGGCTTCTTCCAGTCCCTGGGCACGGGCACCCGGCTGGGGCTGCTCGCCGAGGTCGTGCCCGGCTCCGCCTACGCGCCCGCCCGTTCGCTGCTGAACATCACCGCGGGCGCCACGGTGATCATCGGCTACGCGGTCGGCGCCGTACTGCTGCGGTACCTGAGCCCGTACGGGATCTTCGTCCTCGCCGCGGCCCTGACCGCCCTCGGTACGGCGGTGGTGGCCGCCACCGTCCGGGAGCGCTCGATCCGGCTCACCCGCCGACCCGGGCTGCGCCGGACCTGGAGCACGAACGTCGAGCTGTTCGCCCACCCCGGCCGCCGGATGCTGCTGCTGAACCTGTGGGTCCCGAACGGGCTGATCGTCGGCTGCGAGGCGCTGTTCCTCTCCTACGACCCGGACCGGGCGGGCACCCTCCTCGCCGCGGCCTCGGCGGGCATGCTCCTCGGTGACCTGATCGTCGGCCGGCTGCTCGACGCCGACCGCCGACGCCGCCTCGCCTTCGGGCTGAGGTTGCTGCTCGCCACCCCCTTCCTGTTGTTCGCCGGCCAGCCGCCGGTCCTGCTCGCGGCCGTCGCGGTGGGCCTCGCCGGGGTCGGGTTCGCGGCCACCCTGCCGCTCCAGGAGCAGCTCCTCGAACAGACCCCCGATGCCATCCGCGGCCAGGTCCAGGGAGTCGAGTCGGCCGGCCGGATGACCTGTCAGGGGATCGGCGCCGCGATCGTCGGGGGCCTGGCCCAGTACCTCGCCCCGGGGACGGCGATGGCCGTCGCCGCCGGGGTATCGGTGGCCGTCACCCTCCTCTGCCGCCCGGCGCGCAGTCCGGAGCCCGGTGCGGCCGCCGACGGTCGGCCGCCCGAGACGACCTAGTACCGGAGTCGCCGCTGTGGCCGGGTGCGGCCGGAGAGGGGCGGATCTACCGTGGGACCACGCCTCGGGCGCGGCCGACGGCCGAGGTCTGAGGCCGGAAGTCCGAGGTTCGAGGTCCGAGGCGCGACTGGCGACGGGAGTCGGCGATGGCCGGTGAGGTTTCCTTCTTCGAGCTGGGCGTGGGGGACGACGAACGGGCCCGCACCTTCTTCGGGAGCCTGTTCGGCTGGACCTTCGAACCGGGCCCGAGCGACGGCGGCGGGTTCGCGATCCGGACGCCCAACGTCCGTGGCGGGCTGCACGGCAACGACCCGGGCGCGCGACCGTACCTCTTCTTCGAGGTCGTCGACATGGCGGCGGCGCTCGCACAGGTCCGCGTGCTCGGCGGCTCCGTCGACGACGTCGACCTGGGCGGCGGCGAGGAGTCGATCGCCCGTTTCGGGCGCTTGCAGCTGTGCCACGACGACCAGGGCACGCCCTTCGGCCTGCACCAGCCGCCCCCCGAGGGCTGACGCCGGGCCGTACGGGCGGACGCACGCACCCCGATGTATTCGTGCAGATGTTCGGTTTACGGGGTTAGGCTGGGGTCATGCACGCAGTCCAAGGCCTTCAGGGTTCCCTCTTCGACCAGGGCGACGAGATCCGGCTCGGCCCGCTCGGCGGCCTGCGGCGCACCGAGCTCGGCGCCGGGGTCGGGGCCTGGGTCGATCACCTGCCCGGCTGGCTGAGCGGCGCCGACGCGCTCTTCGAGCGGCTGGCCGCCGACGTGCCCTGGCAGGCCGAGCGGCGGCAGATGTACGAGCGGGAGGTGGAGGTGCCCCGACTGCTCGCCTTCTACGGCGCGGACGAGCCCCTGCCCCACGCCTCGCTCACCGCCGCTCGTGACGCGCTGACCCGGCACTACACCGCCGAGCTCGGCGAGCCCTTCACCACCGCCGGCCTCTGCCTGTACCGCGACGGGCGCGACAGCGTCGCGTGGCACGGGGACCGGACCGGCCGCTCGTCGACCGAGGACACGATGGTGGCCATCGTGTCCGTCGGCGACCCGCGCGACCTCGCGTTCCGGCCCCGCGGTGGCGGGGCCACCCTGCTGCGGCTGCCCCTGGGGCACGGCGACCTCGTGGTGATGGGAGGCTCCTGCCAGCGGACCATGGAGCACGCCGTACCCAAGTCGGCGCGGGCCGTGGGGCCCCGCATCAGCGTCCAGTTCCGGCCCCACGACGTCCGCTGACCTTCGGTGGCCGGGTCGCGGCCGGATTGCGGCCGGGTTGCGGCCGTCCGGTGGCGCGTGAAGGCTGGGCGCATGGACCTGGGCGCCTTCTCCGTGAGTCTGTCCGTGCGAGACCTCGACGTCTCCCGCGCGTTCTACGAGAACCTCGGATTCGCCGTCTTCGGTGGGGACCCCGAGCAGGGCTGGTTGATCCTCAAGAACGGCGACGTCGTGATCGGGCTGTTCATGGGCATGTTCGAGAAGAACATGCTGACCTTCAATCCGGGTTGGGACAGCGGCGCGAGCGCGCTCGACTCGTTCACCGACATCCGCGACATGCAGCGGCAGCTGAAGGCGCGGGGTGTGGAGTTCGTGACGGAGGTCGACGAGTCGGGTTCCGGGCCGGGCAGCTTCCTCGTCGTCGACCCGGACGGGAACCCGGTCCTCTTCGACCAGCACGTCTGACCGGGACGGCCGGGACCGCCCAGGTCCTCACGCGGCGGCGCCGGGCTCCTTCGTGGAGCGGGCGGCCCCGGCCGCCGCGTGCAGCGAGCGCAGCGCCAGCAGCAGGATGCCGATGTCGTCCAGGTACACCGGGTCCGGAATCAGGTCCACCGGCGAGACGGTGTAGATGACCGCGACCCAGAACAGGGCCTTGTCCTGCAGCGGGATCCCCGCGTCGACCAGCAGTCGCCGGGCCGCGAAGACGCGCGTCAGCAGCACGGCTGCGAAGATCGCGAGCCCCACCGCGACCAGCGTGCCCAGGGCGAGCCAGACCTTTCCGTCCATGGCGGCCCTATACCCCGATATCGGGCCGTGATACCTCGGCGGCGGCCGGATCCGTCCGGGCGGCGTCTCCACGTAGCCGGCGGCCGACCTCGCCCAGCCCGTCGGCGAGCGCGTCGAGCTGCTCGGCGGTGAGGACATCGACGAGGATCTCCCGGACCGTCGCGACGTGGCCGGGTGCGGCCTCCTCCAGCTTGGCGCTGCCGGCGTCGGTGAGGACGGCGAAGACCCCCCGGACGTCGGAGCGGCAGCTGCGGCGGCGGACCAGACCGGCCTTCTCCATCTGGGTGACCTGGTAGGTCAGACCGCTCTTGGAGTTGATCAGGCCGTTGGCGAGCTCGGTCATCCGCAGTTCGCGGCCGGGCGCGGCGGCGAGCCGTACGAGGATCTCGTACTGGGGGTGCGAGAGCCCGGACTCGTCCTTGAGCTGCTGGTCGAGGCGCCGGTTCACCAGGGCCGATGCGGCGAGAAAGCCGCTCCAGGCGCGCATCTCGCGATCGTCCAGCCATCTCGGTTCAGCCATGGCTCCAGACTACACGGGTTGTTCCAATTTGAATCAATGGTTAGGGTCGGGGCCTAGCGGTTCGAATTTGAACAACACCCCTGCCTCCCCACCGGGCCGCCCGACCGGAAGGACCCCCCTCGATGACCAGCCCCTCCGTCACCGCGACGAAGCCGCAGGCCGCCGCACCGGCCGTACCTCCCGCCGAGTCCGCCCTCTCCACCCCCGGCCACGACACCGGCCTGCTCCTCCTGCGCCTGGTCCTCGGTCTGACCATGGTGGCGCACGGTACGCAGAAGCTCTTCGGCTGGTTCGGGGGCGGCGGCATCAGTGGTACCGGTCAGTTCTTCACGGCCAGCGGCTACCCGGCCGGTGACGCCATGGCGGTCCTCGCCGGCCTCACCGAGACCCTCGGTGGTCTCGGCCTCGCCCTCGGGCTGCTCACCCCGCTCGCCGGGGCCGCTGTCGTCGGCACCCTGATCAACGCGATCGCCGTCCACGGTGCCGGCTCCTTCTTCGCCCCGAAGGGCATCGAGTACGAACTCCTGCTGACCGCGGGCGCCGCGGCACTCGCCCTCACCGGCCCCGGGCGGTATGCCGTCGACCGCTTCGTGCCCGTGCTGCGCAGCCACCGCCTGGCCTACGGCGCGCTCGCCGTCGCCCTCGGTGTGGTCCTCGCCGTCGTCATGCTCCTCGTACGCGACTAGCGGGACCGGCGGGACCGGCGGGACCGGTCGCATGGGCGGGGCCGGTGCGACCGGTGCCGCCGGCGGGTCAGGAGACCGCCGCCATCAGCGACGCCGGGTGGGCCACTGCGGCCCACCCGGCGTCGACGCCTTCCGACCGGCCATGCGGTTTTGCGCCAACTCTCTTTGATCTCAAACGAGTTGCTGCTGTGCTCACCTATCTTCAACGGGGCACATCAGCTCGCCCCAGGAGGTCAGATTGCAGTCCAGGCGCTTCCTCGCCTTTCACCGCGCGATACGCCGTTCCCACCTGCTCATCGCGCTCGGCCTCGGCTCGCTGCTGATCGGTCTGACCCCGTTGTTCGTGGTCACGAGCACGGCAGCGGCCGGCCGCGCCCCGGCACCCCGTCCCGCGCCCGTGCCCTTGGACCAGCAGGCGGCGAAACAGTCGCCGCACCACGGCATCGTCCCCGCGAACGCGATGGAGCCGACGGCTCCGATCCTCGACCGCACCGGATGGACGGCCACGGCGAGCGACGAGGAGACCGCCGGCGAGAACGGCCGCGCGGGCAACGTCCTCGACGGGAACGCCGCCACCCTCTGGCACAGCAAGTACGTCCCGACCCCCACCCCGCTGCCGCACGTCATCACCGTCGACATGCACCGCACGGCGGTGGTCTCCGCGCTCGTCTACCGTCCCCGCACCGACGGGCCCAACGGGCGGATCGGTGAATACAGCATCAGCCTCAGTGCCGACGGACTGGGCTGGGCCACCCCGGTCGCCACCGGCACGCTCGCCGACGACACCAGCCCCAAGACCCTCGGATTCGCCCCGCAGGGCGCCCGGTTCGTACGGCTGACCGCGCTCAGCGAGGCGGGCGGCCGCGGACCCTGGTCCTCCGCCGCCGAGATCGACCTGCTGGGCGACCCCGGCACCCCGGCCGCCACCGTCGACCTGTCCCGCACCGGATGGACGGCCACGGCGAGCGACGAGGAGACCGGCGGCGAGAACGGCCGGGCGGGCAACGTCCTGGACGGCAAGGACAACACCCTCTGGCACAGCAAGTACGTTCCGAGCCCCACGCCGTTGCCGCACAGCATCACCATCGACATGCACCGCACCGCGACGGTCTCGGCCCTCGTCTACCATCCCCGCTCCACCGGGCCCAACGGGCGCGTGGGCGCGTACTCCATCTCCACCAGCACCGACGGCGTCACCTTCGGCACGCCGGTGGCCACGGGCACCTGGCGCGACGACGACACCGTCAAGACCGCCACCTTCACCCGCGCCGCATCCACCCGCTTCGTCCGGCTGACCGCGACCAGCGAGGCGGGCGGCCGTGGACCCTGGTCCTCCGCCGGTGAGATCCGCCTGAGCGGGCCGTCCAGCCCGGCCGTCCACGGCTCCTGGGGCCGGATCACCGGCTTCCCGCTGGTGCCGGTGGCCACCGCCGCCCTGCCCGGCGACAAGCTGCTGGCCTGGTCCGCGTACGCCGTCGACCGCTTCGGCGGCAGCAACGGCTACACGCAGACCGCGATCCTGGACCTGAAGACGGGCAAGGTCACCCAGCGCCGCATCGACAACACCGGACACGACATGTTCTGTCCCGGCATCGCCATGCTCGCCGACGGCCGGGTCCTGGTCACCGGCGGCAGCAACGCCGAGAAGGCGAGCATCTACGACCCGGCCACCGACGCCTGGTCCGCCACCACCAGCATGAACATCGCCCGCGGCTACCAGGCCATGACCCTGCTCTCCACCGGCGAGGCCTTCGTCCTCGGCGGATCCTGGAGCGGAGCCACGGGCACCGACAAGGCCGGTGAGGTCTGGTCCCCGGACACCCGCACCTGGCGCAGCCTCCCCGGGGTGCCCGCCGCCCCGGCGCTGACGGCCGACCCGGCCGGACCGTACCGCGCCGACAACCACATGTGGCTGCACGCCACTTCGGGCGGCAAGGTGCTGCAACTGGGCCCGAGCAAGCAGATGAACTGGATCTCCACCAGTGGGCAGGGCGGCATCACCTCCGCCGGCACCCGGGCCGACAGCCAGGACGCCATGACCGGCAACGCCGTCGCCTACGACATCGGCAAACTGCTCACCCTGGGCGGCTCACCCGCCTACCAGGACACCTTCGCCACCCAGCGCGCCTACACCGTGGGCATCTCGGGCAGCCAGGTCCAGGCCGCCCGCACGGGTGACATGGAGCATGCCCGCGCCTTCAGCAACAGCGTGGTCCTGCCCGACGGCAAGGTGGCCGTCTTCGGCGGTCAGGCGTATCCGGTGCCGTTCAGCGACGCCACCTCCGTCCTGACCCCCGAGCTGTGGGACCCGGCGACCGGCACCTTCACCCCGCTCGCCACCATGGCCGTTCCGCGCAACTACCACAGCGTGGCCAACCTGCTGCCCGACGGACGGATCTTCTCCGGCGGCGGCGGTCTGTGCGGCGACTGCGCGACCAACCACGCCGACGGGGCGATCTTCACCCCGCCGTACCTGCTCAACACGGACGGCACCCCGAAGCCGCGTCCCGCCATCACCGCCGGCGTGCCCCCCAAGGCCGCGCCCGGCGCCTCGCTCACGGTGAGCACCCAGGGCCCGGTGGCGTCCTTCGTCCTGATGCGGGCCGCCGCCGCGACCCACTCCACCGACAACGACCAGCGCCGGGTCCCCGTGGTGTCCACCGCCACGGGAGGCGGCACGTACAAGGTGTCCGTGCCCGCCGACACGGGTGTGGTCCTGCCGGGCACCTACATGCTCTTCGCCCTCGACGCCCAGGGCGTACCGAGCATCGGTCAGTTCGTCACGATCTCCTGATGCCATGAGCGGTGTCCGGGGCCGAACTGATTGGCCCCGGACATTCAGGGGAATAGCGCACAAATGACGCAACCCATCGAAGACTACGCACTTATCGGCGACCTGATGACCAGCGCACTGGTCGGCCGCGACGGGTCCATCGACTGGCTGTGCCTGCCGCGCTTCGACTCGGCGGCCTGCTTCGCCAAGCTCCTCGGTGACGAGGAGAACGGCCACTGGCGCATCGCGCCCCTCGACGCCGCCGACGGCGAGCCCTGTACCCGCCGTGCCTACGTCGACGGCTCGCTCATCCTCGAATCGTACTGGGAGACCGAAACCGGGACCGTCAAGGTCACCGACTTCATGCCCCAGCGCGAGGTCGCCCCCGACGTCATCCGCATCGTCGAGGGCATCAGCGGCACGGTCCGGATGCGCAGCACCCTGCGCCTGCGCTTCGACTACGGCCACGTCGTGCCCTGGGTGCGCCGCAGCGACGGCGACCGGGTCGCCGTCGCCGGACCCGACTCCGCCTGGTTCCGCAGCGAACCCCCGGTCCGCACCTGGGGCGAGGCGAACAGCACCTGCTCCCAGTTCCCGGTCCACGCCGGCCGGCGCGTCGCCTTCGTACTGACCTGGCACCCCTCGCACCGGCCCCGCCCCGAGCCCTGCGACCCCTTCGACGCACTGGACCAGAGCCTCGCCGACTGGCGGGAGTGGACCGCGCAATGCCGCTACGAGGGCCCCTACCAGGAGGCGGTCACCCGCTCCTTGATCACCCTCAAGGCCCTCACCTACGCCCCGACCGGCGGCATCGCCGCTGCGGCCACCACTTCCCTCCCCGAGGAAATCGGCGGCGTCCGCAACTGGGACTACCGCTACTGCTGGCTCCGGGACTCCACCCTCACCCTCGGCTCGCTCCTGTCCACCGGCTTCCTCGACGAGGCCCGCGCCTGGCGCGAGTGGCTGCTGCGCGCGGTCGCGGGCGACCCCGCCGACCTCCAGATCATGTACGGCATCGGCGGCGAGCGGCGGATCCCCGAGAGCGAACTGCCCTGGCTGCGCGGCTACGCCTCCTCCGCCCCGGTCCGCGTCGGGAACGCCGCCGTCGACCAACTCCAGCTGGACGTGTACGGGGAGGTCATCGACTCCCTCCACCTCGCCAGGTCGGCCGGGCTGCCCTCCGAACGCCACGCCTGGCGCATCCAACTCGCCCTGCTCGACTTCCTCGAACGCAACTGGCAGCGCCCCGACGAGGGCCTGTGGGAGGTCCGCGGCCCCCGCCGGCACTTCGTGCACTCCAAGGTGATGGCGTGGGTCGCGGCCGACCGGGCGGTACGCACCCTGGAGAGCGACCCCTCCCTGGACGGCGAGGTGGAACGCTGGCGGACCATGCGCGACGAGGTCCACCGCGACGTGTGCGAGCGGGGCTACGACCCCGTGCGCGGCACCTTCACCCAGTACTACGGCTCCGCGGAGCTCGACGCGGCGACCCTGCTCATCCCCAGGGTCGGATTCCTGCCGCCCGACGACCCACGGGTCATCGGCACGGTCGACGCGGTGCGCGCCGAGCTCGGCAGCAGCGGACTGGTCCGCCGCTACAGCACCGCGGACGCCATGGTCGACGGGCTGCCCGGCGACGAAGGAGCCTTCCTGGCCTGCTCGTTCTGGCTGACCGACGCCCTGCACATGACGGGCCGGCGCCAGGAGGCCCGCGCCCTGTTCGAGCGGCTGCTGGCCGTACGCAACGACGTCGGCCTGCTCGCGGAGGAGTACGACCCTCTCGCCGGACGCCAACTCGGCAACTTCCCGCAGGCGTTCAGCCATGTCGGGCTGGTCAACAGCGCGCTCACCCTGGCGAGCCCGGACTGAACCGACCGACGGGACGGCCCTCAGGCGCCCCCGCCGGTACGGGAGGCCAGCAGCAGCGCGATGTCGTCCGGCCGGTCGGCGGTGCTGCCCGCCTCGCTGATCAGCCGGTCGGCGGTTTCGGTCAACGGGGACGGCCGGGCCGCCTCCAAGGCCGTCCGCAGCCGCTCCACCCCGACGTCGATGTCGAGGCCCGGCTTCTCCACCAGCCCGTCCGTGTAAAGGGCGAGGACCGAGCCAGTCGTCAGCCGCAGCTCCGTGACCGGGTACGAGGCCTCCGGATCGATGCCGAGCACCACCCCGCCCGCCAGGTCCAGCACCTCGGTCCGGCCGTCCGGGTGGCGCAGCAGCGGCTGGGGGTGCCCGGCCCGGGCCGCCATGACGGAGCCCGACGCCGGGTCGAGCAACATGTAGCAGCAGCTCGCGAACTGGCCCGGATCCAGGTCGATGAGCAGCTGGTTGGTGCCGCTCACCACCTGCTCGGGGGTGCTCCCGCTGAGCGCGAAGGCCCGTACCGCGCTGCGCAGCTGGCCCATGGTCGCCGCGGCCGCCACACCGTGGCCCTGGACATCCCCGATGACCAGGGCCAGCAGGCCGGCGCCCGTCTCGACGACGTCGTACCAGTCGCCGCCGACCTCCATGCCCTGGGTGCCGGGAAGGTAGCGGCCGACGGTGTCCACGTGCTCGCGCACCGGCAGTCGGTGCGGCAGCAGCGCCGACTGCAGACCGCGGGCGAGCGCCACCTCGTTGTCGTAGCGCCGGGCCCGGGCGAGCGCCTGCGCGATCAGACCGGCCAGCGCCGTCAGCACCGCACGTTCCTCCGGGCTGAAGCCGCGGGGCGAGTCGAAGCCGAGGATGCACGAGCCGACGGGACGTCCGGAGGCGATCAGCGGCAGGAAGGCGCGGGCGCCGACATCGGCGTCCAGCGGGATGCCCGGGTAGGCGGTGGCCAGGTGCTGCATCGACTCGAAGAACATCGGCCGGCCCGTGGTCAGAGTCTCCACGCCCGGCAGCCGGACATCGAGGGAGACCCCGTCGAACCGGTTGAGGAAGCCCTGCGGGAAACCGGTCTCCCAGGCCAGGTAGAGATGCCGTTCGTCCAGCAGGTAGATCGCCAGCTGGCGGCCGCCGAAGGCCGGCAGCAGCTCCTCGGTCACCACCGCCGACACCTGCCGGGCCGTGACCGCCTCCGTCAGCGCGATGGCGAGGGCCACCGGTCGGTACAGGGCCGAGGCCTCGTCGGCCGACACGTCGAGGTCCGGCTGCCCGTCCGCGTCCACGCCCGTGTCTGTTTCCGTGTCGGTGTCGGCGTTCGGGTCCTGCCGGGCCTGTGACTCGGGCGTGTAGGCCGGTTTCGCGGAGGTGCCCAGCGTCAGGGTCACCCCGTCGGCCGAGGGATACAGGTCCACCGACAGCCACTGCCCGGGCGCGTGCCGGCCGCGCCGGGCGGGGAAGTGCACGGGCTCGCCGGACATGAAACCGGCCCGGAAGTGGTCCTCGTAGGTGGGATGCCCGAGCCACGGCAGTGCCTCCCACAACAGCCGACCCTGCAGATGCGGCCCGTCGAGCCCGAGCAGCTCCTCCGCCGCGGTGTTCACATAGCCGATCCGGCCCTCCCGGTCCAGGGAGAGCACCGCCTGTACGAGCCGGTCCGCGGCCCTGCGGGCACCCTCGGGCCCGGCCTCGGGCGGTGGCGCCGGCACGCCCATCGGGTCGCCCTTCCACAGCACCGGCCCCCCGGCCGCCTCGAGGTCGGTGAGGTCGGCGGCCAGCCGCTCCGCGGCCCGGCGCAGCCGTTCGCGGTCCGCGGTCCCGACCGGGATCCCCGGCGTGGCCTCGCGCAGCACCACCAGCACACCGAACCGTTCCGTCCCGGCGGTCACCGGCTCGTACAGCGAGGCGAAGGGGAACGGCAGCCCGGCCATCAGCTGCGGGAAGCGGCTCATCGCCGACTCCGCGTCGGGCAGGAGCACGGCCTGCCCGGAGCGGTAGGCCTCGGCCACCGGATAGGGGCGGTTCACCTGCATCCGCCACCACGGCCGGAACAGCTGCAGCGGCAGCCCGGTGAACACGGCCAGCAACAGCAGCCCGGTGGTGGGCGAGCGCAGGTAGATCCCGCCCGCGTACCCGCCGACGGCCTCCAGCGCACTGATGACGGCCCGTACGAGCACCTGGGCCGTCGCATCGGGGGCATCGGTGGTATCGGGTGCGGGGCCGACGCTGTCCGCTCTGGCCATCACACAGCCAGGATGCGCCCTCGGCGGCGGCCCCTGCATCCCGGCCGGCCGCGACAGCGCCCGGCCGACCGCTAGGCCGACCGCTTCCCTCGTCCGGGGGACGCACGGGTGTGCGGGCCGTCCCCCGGACGTCGCCGCGGGCACGATACCCAGGCGTCACACCCCCCGGCAGGCCCCCGGAAGGCAGAGCATGCGGTTCCAGTACGACACCATCGGCGAGCGCTACGCGGAGTCCACGAGCACGGCGGCCTTCTCCGCGGCCGACACCTACACCCTGCACGGAGCCCTCGACGCGCTCGGCGGGGTGCGCGGGCTCGACGCCCTCGACCTCGCCTGCGGATACGGATACAACACGCGGCTGCTGGCCCGCGGCGGGGCCCGGCGGACCGTCGGTGTGGACGTCTCGGAGGAGATGATCCGCCAGGCCCGCGAGCACGCGGCGACCAAGGACCGGCCGGACGTCGAGTACCACGTCGCCGATGCCGCCGGCCTGCCGCACCTCGGCCCCTTCGACCTCGCGACCGCCGCGTACGTCTTCAGCTACGCGCCCGACCGCAGGTCCCTGCACGCGATGTTCCGGTCCGTCCGCGCCCACCTGCGCGCGGGCGGGCGGCTGCTGGCCATCGTCCCCAACGCGGGGGCGTTCCCCCGCGTGGACTGGTCGCCGTACGGGGTGCGCATCCTGGACCGGGTCCCGGACGGGGACGCTCCGCTGCTCAAGGCGCATTTCCTGACCGAGCCGCCGGTGCCCTTCGAATTCCGCGAATGGGCCCACGCCGACCTCGCCGAGGCCGCCGTCGAGGCGGGCTTCGTCACCGTCGGCTGGCAGCCGAACCGGACCCCGCCCGCCGACTCCGTACGCGACGAGGCGTACTGGACGGCGTACCGCGCCTGGCCGATCAGCTCACTGATGACCTGTACGGCGTAGGGGGCGGCCCGTACCGATCCGCCGCCACCGCCGTGCCCCCCTCAGAGCTCCGCCGTCGACCTGATCAGCTCGACGATCCGTTCCCGCGCCGCCCGCCCCTCCGGGACGGGCATCAGAGGGTACCCGTGCGGCAGCCCCGCCGCCTCGTGGAACTCCACCTCGGCCCCCTCCGCGCGGGCCCGGAGCAGCAGCTCCCGGCTGTCCGTGGTCAGCACGTCCCGGGTTCCGGTGAACACCGTCAGCGGCGCCAGCCCGGCGAAGCCCCCGTGCAGCGGGCTCACCCGGGGATCGTCGGCGTCCAGGGTCCCGGCGTACAACCGACCGGCCTCCAGCAGCCCCGGGCGGGCCAGCAGCGGATCGGCCGCCTCGATGGCCGCCTGGTCCGGATGGCTCATGGTCACGTCCAGCCAGGGCGAGATCAGCACGATCCGGGAGGGCTGGTCCCCGGTGCGGTCGCGCAGCCGCTGCGCGGCCGCCAGCGCCAGCCCGGCCCCGGCCGAGTCCCCGATCAGCACCGTGCCGGCGGAGCCGCCGCTCGCGATCAGCCCGCTCAGCAGGTCCGCGGCGACCGGGACGGTCCGGTCGGCGGTCCCGCGCGGAGCGAGGATGTACGCCGGTACGACGACCCGCGCCCCCGCCCGTGTGACCAGGGTCCGGATCAGCGCCCAGTGCGGGCGCTGCAGCTCGTGGACGTAGCCGCCGCCGTGCACGTACAGCACATGGGCCGTGGGCTCCGTCCCGAGCGGGGAGACGTCGTACACCGGCCAGGCTCCGACGAAGGTCCGCGAGATGTCGGCGACCCGTCCCAGCCAACGCGGCGGCAGATGGGAGGCGGGCCTGCGGGCGGACTCCGCCACCCTGGTCCGGACGGCATCCGCGCTCGCGTACCGTCTTCGCCGTCCCGCCGCGATCAGCGCCGCCGACAGCGCCCTGCTGCGCAGACTCGGCACGCCCCTCACCTCCCCTTTTCCCCCGCGCCGTCGCCGGCGCGAGCCCCTTCCCCATTACGGGAGGAGCATAGGCGTGAAGCTGTGCTGTCGACCCGCTTAAGAAAGTCTCGATGGACTGATCACCGCGCCGATCGGCAAATTGGTGCACGTCACCGCCGCCGTTCGGGCCCATCCGCCCGCGGCGTAACCTTCCGCATGCCTGGAGCCACCCCATGAAGGCACTCGTCAAGCACAAGGCAGAGCCCGGCCTGTGGCTCATGGACGTCCCCGAGCCCGAATACGGCCCCGGCGACGTGCTGATCAAGGTGCTGCGCACCGGTATCTGCGGAACGGACCTCCACATCCGCGCCTGGGACGGCTGGGCGCAGGGCGCGGTCAAGACCCCTCTCGTCCTCGGCCACGAGTTCGTCGGCGAGGTCGCGGCGCTGGGCGCGGACGTCCAGGACATCGAGGTCGGCGCGCTGGTCAGCGGCGAGGGCCACCTGGTGTGCGGCAAGTGCCGCAACTGCCTGGCCGGCCGCCGCCACCTGTGCCGCAGCACGATCGGCCTCGGGGTCGGCCGTGACGGAGCCTTCGCCGAGTACGTGGTGCTGCCCGCCCAGAACGTGTGGGTGCACCGCACCGCCGTCGACCTGGACGTCGCCGCGATCTTCGACCCCTTCGGCAACGCCGTGCACACGGCCCTGTCCTTCCCGCTGGTCGGTGAGGACGTGCTGATCACCGGCGCCGGCCCGATCGGGATCATGGCGGCGGCCGTGGCCAAGCACGCCGGCGCGCGCAGCGTGGTCATCACCGACGTCAGCCCCGAGCGGCTGGAGATCGCCCGCAAGGCGGGCGCCACCCTCGCCGTCAACGTCGCCGAGTCCTCGATCGCCGAGGCGCAGACCAAGCTCGGGCTGCGCGAGGGCTTCGACATCGGCCTGGAGATGTCCGGCCGCGCCGAAGCCATGCGCGACATGATCGACAACATGACGCACGGCGGCCGGATCGCCATGCTGGGCCTGCCGGCGCAGGAGTTCCCGGTGGACTGGGCGAAGGTGGTCACCTCGATGATCACCATCAAGGGCATCTACGGCCGTGAGATGTTCGAGACCTGGTACGCGATGACCGTGCTGCTGGAGGGCGGGCTCGACCTCAGCCCGGTCATCACCGGCCGCTACTCGCACCGCGACTTCCAGGCCGCCTTCGACGAGGCGTCGACCGCCCGCAGTGGCAAGATCATCCTGGACTGGACGGCGTAACCGCCCGCCGGACCGGCCGGGCAGGCCGGACCGGACAGGCCTCGCCGCACGAGCCGTGCCGCACGGGCCTTGCGGCACGGGCCGCCACCGGCCCCGCCGCACCGGCCGCCGCACCACCCACCGAACCATCTCCCTCGGGCCGGGCCCCGCCACCCTCCCCCCTCCGCGGGGCCCGGCCCCCTCCCTCGTCGCCCTCCGTCGCCCTCCGCCGCACAAGGAGAACCGCACCATGTTCGAGACCGTCCGCGAGGACCTGCGCGCCACCCTCGACGAGATCCGCGCCGCCGGCCTGCACAAGCCCGAGCGCGTGATCGGCACCCCGCAGAACGCGGCCGTCGCCGTCACCTCGGGCGGCGCCGCCGGCGAGGTGCTCAACTTCTGCGCCAACAACTACCTGGGGCTGGCCGACCACCCCGAGGTCGTCGCCGCCGCGAAGGAGGCGCTGGACCGCTGGGGCTACGGAATGGCCTCCGTCCGCTTCATCTGCGGCACCCAGGAGGTGCACAAGGAGCTGGAGGCGCGGCTCTCCGCCTTCCTCGGCCAGGAGGACACGATCCTCTACTCCTCCTGCTTCGACGCCAACGGCGGCGTCTTCGAGACCCTCCTCGGCGCCGAGGACGCGGTCATCTCCGACGCCCTCAACCACGCCTCGATCATCGACGGCATCCGCCTGTCCAAGGCCCGCCGCTTCCGCTACGCCAACCGCGACCTGGCCGAGCTCGAAGCCCGCCTGAAGGAAGCCACCGAGGGCGGCGCCCGCCGCAAGCTGATCGTCACCGACGGCGTCTTCTCCATGGACGGCTACGTCGCCCCGCTCGCGGAGATCTGCGACCTGGCCGACCGCTACGACGCCATGGTCATGGTCGACGACTCGCACGCCGTCGGCTTCGTCGGCCCCGGCGGTCGCGGCACCCCCGAACTGCACGGCGTCATGGACCGCGTCGACATCATCACCGGCACCCTCGGCAAGGCCCTCGGCGGCGCCTCCGGCGGCTATGTCGCCGCCCGCGCCGAGATCGTGGAGCTGCTGCGCCAGCGCTCGCGCCCGTACCTCTTCTCCAACTCCCTCGCCCCGGTCATCGCGGCCGCCTCCCTCAAGGTCCTGGACCTGCTGGAGTCCGCCGGTGACCTGCGCGAACACCTCGCCGCGAACACCGCGCTCTTCCGCACCAAGATGACCGAGGCCGGCTTCGAGGTCCTGCCCGGCGACCACGCCATCGCGCCCGTCATGATCGGCGACGCGGCGAAGGCGGCCAGGATGGCGGAGCTGCTTCTGGAGCGCGGCGTGTACGTGATCGGCTTCTCCTACCCGGTGGTGCCGATGGGCGCGGCGCGCATCCGCGTCCAGCTCTCCGCGGCCCACTCGACGGCCGACGTCGAGCGCGCGGTGGCCGCCTTCATCGACGCCCGTGCGGCCCTCGGGACCGCTGGGGCCTGAGGGAAGCACGAGGTTCGAGGGGTCGCTGCACCCTGAGACAATGGTGGGGTGATCGACCCCCGCCGGCTGCGCATCCTGCGGGCCGTGGCGGACCACCGTACGGTGACCGCCGCGGCCGCAGCCCTGTACCTCACCCCCTCCGCCGTCTCCCAGCAGCTCGCGGCGCTGGAACAGGAGACGGGCCACGCGCTGCTCACCCGCAGCGGGCGCGGCGTACGGCTCACCGCCGCCGGTGAGATCCTGCTCGGCCACGCCCACGAGGTGCTGGCTCAGCTGGAGCGGGCGGAGGCGGAACTCGCGGCGTACGCGGGCGGTTCGGCGGGCGAGGTCACCGTCGCCGCCTTCGCGACCGGCATCGCCGAAGTACTGGCCCCGGCCATCGCCCGGCTCGCGCTGGAACGGCCGGGCATCCGGCTGCGGGTCCGGGACGCCGAGGGCGACCAGAGCCTGCCGCTGCTGCTGGACGGCGAGGCGGACCTCGCGCTGGCCGTCGAGTACCGGGGCGGCCCGGGCGCCGACGACGCACGGCTGTCCGTCCTCCCGCTGTACGCGGAACCCTTCGACGCGGTCCTGCCCTCGGGGCATCCGCTGGCCGACCTCCCCGCGGTGTCGCTGGCCGAGCTCTCCGACTCGGACTGGGTGGGCCAGTACCCCGGCAACCCGTGCCACGACGTGACGCTGCTCGCCTGCGAACTGGCGGGCTTCCAACCCCGGTTCGTGCACTCCTCGGACGACTTCCGCGCGGTGACGGCCCTGGTGGGCGCGGGGGCCGGAGTGGCCCTCGTCCCGCGCTCGGCCCTGCGCGGCATGGACCTCAAAGAGGTCCAGGTCCGCCCGGTCACCGGCCCGGCGGCCACCCGCCGCGTCTTCGCGGCGACCCGCCGCGGCGGCGAGACCCACCCCCTGATCGCGCCTGTCCTGGCGGCCCTGGTCCGGGAGTCGGAGCGGCTGCCGGCCCACTAGGGTGCCGGCCCACCAGGCCGTCTCTTCCGGATCAGGCCGGGCCCGCGGGGCACGGCACCGCACCCGGCCGCGTCGTCGGGGCGACCGAGTACGTCCGGTACACGGGCGCCCCTGCCCCTGCGCCTTGCCGGGTACGGCGCCGGACGCCGCGGGTTCGGCCGCCACGATCCGAAAGAGACGGCCCGGGACCCGTCGGCGGAAGGGCGAATGGTTTCGCCACGCGACTGGACGGGTGAACTCCGGCGCGCGCTCTGTCGCGGCCGGTCATCGCGGTCGAAGACTGTGCCCCGAGCCGTCGGAGCCCCACCCCGATCACGGAGGCATCATGGGCCGATCCACCGCCGAAACCGCCCCCGAGTACCTCAGTCTCACGGCCGAACCGGTGCGTGAGCACCTGGCCGCCGCCACCCAGCTCGAAACCTTCCTGACGGGTGCGGGCACCCTCACCCTGGACCAGCGGATGCTCCTCGTCGACCAGGCGCTGGTGCTGCTGGAGCAGAACTACGTACACCTGCCCCTGAAGATCTCGATGCACGCCGTCAACCCCGTACAGCGGCTGCGCCTCGTCCGCCGGCAGCTGGAGCAGCAGACGGCGGCCACCATGCCGCCAGAGTGGATCTTCCACGCGGAGATGTCCAAGGTCTTCCACTCGGTCCGGGACCTGCACACCAACTACCAGCTGCCCGCTCCGTTCGCCGGGAAGATCGCCTTCCTGCCCTTCCTGGTGGAGGAGACCACCGACGGACCGGAGCCCCGTTTCCTGATCACCCGCGTCGTCCAGGGCTTCTCCGCGCCGGCCTTCGCGCCGGGCGTCGAGGTCACCCACTGGAGCGGCGTCCCCATCGAACAGGCCGTCGAGCTCAACGCCGCCCGGTTCGCCGGCGGCAACGCCGCGGCGCGCCGCAGCCGGGGCGTCGAGTCGCTGACGGTGCGCTCGCTCTCGGCCCATCTGCCCCCGTTCGAGGAATGGGTGACCGTCAGCTACGTCGGTACCGACGGCGTCGCCCGCGAACTGCGCGAGAACTGGCAGATCGTGGAGAACCGCCCGTCGGCGGCCGGTCCCGAGGGCGAGGCCTCGCTCGTCCTGGGCCTGGACCACGAGTCCGAGGAGGTCAGTCGGGCCAAGGTGATGCTCTTCGTCCCCCATGTCATCGAGCAGCAGCTGGCCGTGGACGCGGGGCGGTCCCCGGACACGGCGGCGGGCGAGACCGCGAGCACGATGCCGGAAGTCTTCACGGCCCGTACCGTCCAGACCCCCTCGGGCACCTTCGGCCACATCCGCATCCACACGTTCCACGTCCCCAACGCCGGTCCCTTCGTCGAGGAATTCGTCCGGCTGATCGGCGAGCTGCCGCAGAACGGCCTGATCGTCGACGTGCGCGGCAACGGCGGCGGCTCGGTCTGGGCCTCGGAACTCACCCTCCAGACCCTGACGCCCCGGCGGATCACCCCGGAACCGTTCCAGTTCATCAACACCCCCCTCAACCTGCGCATCTGCCGCAGCAACCCCAGCCTGCGGCCGTGGGTGAACTCCATGGAGCAGTCCGTCGAGACCGGCGCCACCTTCTCCGCCGCCCTGCCCCTGACCCCGGAGGACCTCGCCAACCAGATCGGCCAGCAGTACTTCGGGCCGGTCGTCCTCATCACCAACGCACGCTGCTACTCGGCGACCGACATGTTCGCGGCCGGCTTCCAGGACCACGCGATCGGCACCGTGCTCGGCACCGACGACAACACCGGCGCGGGCGGCGCCAACGTCTGGGAGCAGGGCCAGTTCATCGAGGACTTCCCGGTCACCTCCTCGCCGTACCAACCGCTGCCGAACGGAGCGGGGATGCGCGTGGCGATCCGTAGGTCCCTGCGGGTCGGCGAGCGGGCCGGTACGCCGCTGGAGGACCTCGGGGTCGTCCCGGACGAGCGCCACCGGATGACCCGCCGGGACCTGCTGGAGGGCAACGTGGACCTGATGGCACGGGCCGGCGAACTCCTTCGGGCCCAGCCCGTGCGCGAGCTGACCATCGCCGACGTCACGCGCGCCGACGGCTCGCTCCGCCTCAGCCTGAAGACGGCCAACGTCGACCGCGTGGACGTGTACCTCGACCGGCGTCCGCGCACGTCGGTGGACATCCCCGACGGCCGGGCCGACGTCACGGTACCGGGCGCCGGCGCCGCCACGTCGGTACGGGTGGACGGCTTCGCCTTGGGCGAGCTCGTCGCCAGCAGCAGCCGGCGGCTGTAGGGGACGTCCGTGGCCGACGGCAGCGGGGACGGGAGCGGGGACGGGAGCGGGGACGGGAGGGCGGCCGGGTCCCGGGGGCTCGGCCGCCCTCCCGTCCCTCGCACCCGCGCGCCCGCGCGCCGGTGCGGGGGCGCGCGCCCTCACACCCGCAACACCTCCACGCCCGCGGCCGCGAACTCCTGGGCGACCTCCGCCGTCAGGCCGGTGTCCGTCACCAGGACGTCCACCGACGAGGTCGCGCAGATCCGGGCGAACGCGCGAACGCCCAGCTTGCTGGAGTCGGCCGCGACGACCACCCGGCGGGCGCGTTCGCACAGCAGCCGGTTGATCGAGGCCTCGTCCTCGTGGCGGGTCGCCGCGCCGTCCGTCGGGTCGAAGCCGTCCACGCCGAGCACCGCCGTGTCCACCGCGAGCTGGCCCAGTACCTGCTCGGCGAGCGGGCCCGTCAGCTCGTACGACTGGGGGCGGGCCACCCCGCCGGTCAGCACGATCTTGAACTGCGGCCGGATCACCAGCTCGCCCGCGATGTTGAGGGCGTTGGTCACCACCGTGAGCGCCGGCGAGCCCTCGGCCAGGTCCGGGCGCCCGGCCAGGGCCCGCGCCACCTCGGTGGTCGTGGTGCCGCCCGTCAGGCCGATCACCTCGCCCGGGGTGATCAGGGCCGCCACCGCCTCGCTGATCCGCTGCTTCTCGGCGGCGCGGCGCGACGTGCGGTAGCGCAGCGGGAGTTCGTACGAGACCCCGTGCAGCACGGCTCCACCGCGCGTGCGGACCAGCAACTGCTGCTCGGCGAGCTGGTCGAGGTCGCGGCGGATGGTCGCGGCGGACACGCCGAGGGTCTCCGCCGCCGGTTCCACCTCCACCTCGCCCCGCTCCACGAGCAGGTCCAGCAGCGCCTGCCAGCGCTCCTTGCGGGTCATCGGCCGCCCCCTTCCATGGTCACCATCGGCCTATCCGGCGACACTAACTCAGCCGCTCCAGCCGTGGATGCTTGAAGTTGCGTGAAACGGGCCGCTACCTTGCAGGAAAACGCATTCAGCGCATTCAGAAACCCGCCTGTCGCACGAGGGAGCCTGTATGAGTCACGTCGCGTACGAGTTGGGCACGCAGCCCGCATGCTGGGAGCGGGCCGCCGAACTGGCCCCGGCCCGGCGGGCGGTGCTGCCGCAGCCGGGGGAGCGTACCGCGATCGTCGGGTGCGGGACCTCGTACTACATGGCTCAGGCGGCCGCCGCGCTGCGCGAAGCGGCCGGCCAGGGCGAGACCGACGCCTTCCCCGCCTCCGAGTTCCCGCGCCACCGCCGCTACGACCGGGTCGTCGCCCTGACCCGGTCCGGCACCACCACCGAGGTACTGGACCTGCTGGCCGGGCTCCGCGACGCGGGCGTACCCACGACCGCGGTCGTCGGTGACCCGGCGACCCCGGTGATGACCGCCGCGGACGAGCTCGTGATCCTCGACTTCGCCGACGAACAGTCCGTCGTGCAGACCCGTTTCGCGACCACCGCCCTCACCCTGCTGCGCGCCCACGTCGGGCTGCACACCCCCTCCGTGGTCGCCGACGCCCGCACCGCCCTGATCGAGCCGTTGCCCGCCGACATCGCCGGCCGTGGGCAGTTCACCTTCCTCGGCCGCGGCTGGAGCGTCGGGCTCGCCCACGAGGCCGCGCTGAAGATGCGCGAGGCCTCGCTGTCCTGGGCCGAGTCCTACCCGGCGATGGAGTACCGGCACGGGCCGATCAGCGTCTCCGGTCCCGGCACCGTCACCTGGTCGCTCGACGAGGCCCCCGACGGGCTCGCCGAACAGGTCCTGGCCACAGGCTCCCACTGGGTGCGCGGGGAGCTCGACCCGCTGGCCGAACTGGTCCGCGTACACCGGCTCGCCCTCGCCGTGGCCGCCCACCGGCAGTTGGATCCGGACGTACCGCGCCACCTCACGCGCTCGGTGATCCTCGCCACCGGTGAGGAGGCCGTCCGATGAGCCTCGTCCGCGCCGGCGACCTGGTCCTGGAGGCCGCCGCGGCCGGTCGGGCCGTCGCCGCCTTCAACATCATCACCCTGGAGCACGCCGAAGCCGTCGTCGCCGGGGCCGAGGCGGCCGGCCTGCCGGTCATCCTCCAACTCAGCGAGAACGCGGTGAAGTTCCGCGACGGCAGGCTCCTGCCGATCTCCCGGGCCGCCGGCGCCTGCGCGGAGGCCGCCGGGGTCCCCGTCGGCCTGCACCTCGACCACGTCAAGAGCCCCGAGCTGCTGCGGCAGGCCTGCGACGCCGGATACAGCTCGGTGATGTACGACGCCGCGCAACTTCCCTACGCCGAGAACCTGGAGGCCACCCGCTCCGCGGCCGACTGGGCACACGCCAACGGGCTGTGGATCGAGGCCGAGCTGGGCGAGGTCGGCGGCAAGAACGGCGCCGCGCCGCTGGATCCGCACGCGCCCGGCGCCCGTACCGACCCCGACGAGGCCCGGCGGTTCGTCGCCGACTCCGGGGTCGACGCCCTGGCCGTCGCCATCGGCAGCAGCCACGCCATGACCAGCCGGACCGCGGCCCTGGACCACGTGCTGCTGGCCCGGCTGGCCAAGACCGTGGACGTGCCGCTCGTCCTGCACGGCTCCTCCGGATTGCCGGACGCCGAACTCGCGGCGGCCGTCGCGGGCGGCATCCGCAAGGTCAACATCGGCACCGCCCTCAACGTGGCGATGACCGAGGCCATCCGTACCCACCTGACCCCGGCGGACCCGCGGCCGTACCTGAGGGCGGCCCGTACGGCGATGGCGGCGACGGCTACGGCTATGATCGGCGCCCTGAACTGAGCGGGCGGCCGGTGACCGGTCGTCGGTGACCGGTCACGGGGCCATGGGCCATTGGCGATGGGCGATGGGCGACGGGGGGACGGCGATCATGGAAGCGCAGCGGGGACACACGAACCGCCGCCGGTTCCTGCTGATCGCCGGCCTCCCGCTGCTGACGGTGGGCGCGGGCCTGACGTACCTGATGTGGCCGGAGCCTGGGCCCCGGCCCGAGGTTCGGACCGACCTGGAGCCGCTGAACCGGCGGCTCGGACCGTTCCTGGGCGAGCTGAGCGACGCGCACTGGCTGGGCTACGACATCGACGACAAGGGTGACGACCGGAGCATCCCGAGCCCGGACTCGCGGATCCGGGTGGTCGGAGTCGCCCACCTTCCGGCGGGCGGCGCGGCCGCGATCACCGGCAGACCCGATCACGCCTTCGCCGCCGCCGGCGCCCCGTCCGACCTGCCCGCCGCACTGAAGGGGTACCTGCCCGCCGCCGCGACCTGGCAGCACAGCCCGGGCTTCGACGCGTACGCGAACGGTCGGGGAGCCGCCGACCAGGCCTCGGACGGGATCCCCTCGGGCCGGTACCTCTTCGACACGGCCCGCGACCTCGTCCACTTCGACGTGCTGTACCTCTTCACCTGACCCGGCCCCTCGGGGCGGGCGTCAGCGCGGTGCGAGGCGGGCCTGGTGGTACTGGATCCCGTGCCACCGGGCCTGGTCCGCGCGGGCGCCCCGGTCCAGGGTCCGGGTGCCCTCGGCGAGCGTCAGGGCGCGCCCGGAGGACAGGACGAGGGCGACGAACCAGCTGGTCCGGTCGGGCTCGACGGTCTCGTCGTAGTACCAGTCGGCGGTGACCCGGTCCTCCCCGGTGAGGAACGGGCGCTGCAGGAAGTCCTGCACGGGGAGCGGGAAATGGCCGAGCACCCCTTGGGCCTCCCGGTCCAGCTCCAGGCGGAGCACCGGAGCCCCCGGCAGGCCCGGGGCGGTGGCCCGCCCGTCCGCCGGGGGCCTCCCGTCGAAGGATCGGCTGTGCAGCGAGCCCGGCTCCACCCGGGCGCGCTGCCCGCGGTACTCCGGCACGCCGTCCCGCAGCACCTGGCCGACCCGGCACAGCCCCCGGTCCCCGACCACCAGCGCGGCGGGCCGGCCTTCGGAATCCGGCCCGGCCCACCAGGTCAGGCACGCGCCCGCCTTCTCCAGCAGCCGGGCCCGTACGTCTCCCGGAAGCAGCTCCCAGTAGGCGTGCCGGGCCGGGATCTCGGGGTCCGTGGGGAGAGCGCCGGGCTCGTGGATCTGCGTCACCGCCCGCGTGAACTCGGGGTCCTCGCGGCGCCATGCGTCGATGTCCATATCCGCCCATTGTCCGGCAGACATCCGAACTGCACATGCATTTTGGGCGAGTTGGGAGAGGAGACTCGCGCTCTCAGATGCCTATGGCCCCGTCGATCCGCTCGCGCAGCAGGTCGGCGTGCCCGTTGTGCCGCGCGTACTCCTCGACCATGTGGATCAGCACCCAGCGCAGCGACACCTTCCCGCGCCACACGTCGACCGCCTCGACGTCCAGATCGGGTGCCTCGGCCACGAACCTTTCGGCGAAGGCCACTTCGGCGCGCCACGCCTCCCAGGCCGCCTCGACCGCCGGGGGATCGCCGAGGGCCGCGTCGAAGGCCCCGTCGGGATCCTCCGCCGAGGAGAACCGGGGCGGCGCGTCCTGACCTGCCAGGACCAGTCGGAACCAGCGGCGCTCCACATCGGCCAGGTGTCGTACCAGTCCGAGCAGGGAGAGCGTGGACGGCTGCACCGAGCGATGCGCCAACTCATCGCTCAGACCTCTGCACTTGAGCTCCAAGGTGGCGCGATGGTCCGCGAGGAAGGCGATCAGCATCTGTCGCTCGTCACCGGTCGCGGGGCCGCTGAAGCGGCCGTCCCGCTCGGGTTCGACGAAGAATTCCGCTCTGCTGCGTGGGCTCGTCATGGTGGCGATTATGAACGCCGCCCCGGAACGGCCGGCACTCCGGTCCTTCCGAATTCTTGTAACAGGTTCTACTCTGACCGCCGCCACCACAGCGCCCGGTTGGACCGTGAGACCCCGGAGGGGCCGTGCACCTCGAATACACGCCTGAGCAGCAGCAGTTGCGCACCGAACTGCGCGCCTACTTCGCCGAGCTCGTGCCGCAGGACGTCTACGCCCGCTACGAGGACCCGGCCGCCCAGAAACGCTTCTACCGGGACACCATCCGACGGCTCGGCGCCGACGGCTGGCTCGGCGTCGGCTGGCCCAAGGAGTACGGCGGCCGCGGGATGACCCCGATGGACCAGTTCATCTTCTTCGACGAGGCCGCGCAGGCCGTCGTACCGTTGCCGCTGATGGCCCTCAACACGGTCGGGCCGACCATCATGCAGTTCGGCACCGAGGAGCAGAAGGCCTACTTCCTGCCGAAGATCCTCGCCGGGGAGATCGACTTCGCCATCGGCTACAGCGAGCCCGACGCCGGCACCGACCTCGCCGCTCTCAAGTGCAAGGCCGTCCGCGAGGGCGACGAGGAGACCGGGACCTACGTCGTCGACGGACAGAAGATCTGGACGACCAACGGAGACACCGCCGACTGGGTCTGGCTCGCCGTACGCACCGACCCGGACGCCCCGGCCCACAAGGGCATCACCATGCTCCTGGTCCCGACATCGGACCCCGGCTACTCCTGCACCCTGATCAACACCCTCGCCTCGCACGACACCACCGCCAGCTACTACGAGAACATCCGCGTCCCGGCGAGCCGCCGCGTCGGCCAGGAGAACAAGGGCTGGCGCCTGATCACCAATCAGCTCAACCACGAACGCGTCACCCTCGCCGCACACGGCACCATGGCCATCCGGGCCCTCCACGACGTCCAGCGCTGGGCCGCGGCGACGAAACTCGCCGACGGCCGCCGGGTCATCGACCTCTCCTGGGTCCGTGGCCGCCTCGCCCGTACCCACGCCCGGCTCGACGCGATGAAGCTGCTCAACTGGCAGATGGTGGGCGCGGTCCAGGCAGGCACCCTCACCCCGCAGGACGCCTCCGCGGTCAAGGTCTACGGCTCGGAGGCCCGCCGGGACGCGTACGCCTGGCTGATGGAGATCGTCGGCGCGGCCGGCTCCCTCAAGGACGGCTCGGCGGGCGCGGTCCTGCACGGTGAACTCGAACGCGGCTACCGCAGCGCCGTGATCTTCACCTTCGGCGGGGGCAACAACGAGATCCAGCGCGAGATCATCTCCTGGATCGGCCTCGGCATGCCCCGCGTACGCCGCTGACCCGGATGCGGTCGGGTAGCCGGAGCATCGCCGATCTCCGGCCCCGTCACGTCACATCCGAGAACGGTGGGCCCTCGTGGTGTCATCCACGCAAGGAGGCTTCCACTTCGTTCGTACCTTGCTGCAGAGGGCGGGCAGCAGCTCTCCTCACACCGGCCACGACCACACAGGTACCCAGGCAGTAGAAGAACGCCACGCCTGAGACGATCAGGCTGGCGAAGAGGGTACCGGTGTTGGCGTTCGGTACGGCGGCGGCAGCAATGGCCACGACCGCGTTGCTGTTGCGAATGAATCGCAGTGGCTTGCTGGTGTAGACGTGCAGCGGCTCGCTGCCGTGGTGCTGGACCCTGTCGCGGGAGAAGTCCACCAGTAGCCCGACGGACGCGACGACGGTGGCAAGCACGGTCCACATCGCGGTGCCCTGAAGGAGGAACAGCAGAAAGAAGGCGGTCACCGAGATCAACATGCACAGCGCTCCGGTGCGCTGCACGTCGCCGAACTCCTGGTCGGTCGGACGGAAGCCCAGGTCGACCTCGATGCGCGCCATGCCCTCGCCGTCGTCGTCCTCCGTGCCACCGGCGCCTTCCACGTCGAACCGCTGCAGGGCGGAGACGGACCTCTCGCTGTGCACCGGTACGAGCGGGTCGCCCGACCTCTGCCAGAAACCGGCTGGTGCGAGCCCATCGGGGGTGACGAACTCGAGGCGGTTCCGCACTTCTCGGGGAAGCGTCAGTGAGAGCGACACGGCGGCTCGGCCCCATCCGACACGGCGCGTGGTGCAGTCTTCCTGGAATTCGTACGTCACCTCGGAGGGCAGACCCGGATGGACGTCGAGCAGGGCCACCACCGGCATGTGGCGCATCAGGCCTCCGACGCGCCGGCGCAGGGACTCGTCCACGTCCTGTGCCTGTCGGGTGCGGTCCAAGAGTGCGGTGAGCTCATCGGTGCCGCTGCGCCAGCCGAGAGTGCCCAGCCGGCGGGCCAGCTCGGCGCGCGTGGAGTTCTCGGTCGGCTCTCCGCCGGCGTCCAGAAGCCGGTGCACGCCGCGCGCGACGGCTCGGACCATCTCGTTCGGTCCGAGCACCGTGACGGGGCGCGAACCACGTTCGCTCAGGCGCAGGCCTTCCAGGCGGTCCTCCCGGCTCCACGGCACAAGGTCCGCGAGGACCATGGTCCGTCCGGCACGGTCCTCCGTCGCCAGCTTCGTGGTGACCTGGTGCAAGGCGACGGTCGTGGAATCCAGCTCCACCCGCTGGGTGCGGGCCGTAATGGCCCGAGACGGCGCGGCGATGTCCTGCAGCAGCCGCAGCTCGCCCCCGAGTACCGGCAGTCCGCGCGGATCAACCGCGGCGGTGACACCGGGGGCCGCCAAGGCTGTCAAGGTGGTCACCGGATCCGGTCGCTCCGTGTAGTACGTGACGAGGTCGCGTGCGAGCGACACGAGACGGGTGGCCGCCGGATCGAGGGGCACCGCATAGCGAGCGAGCAAACTGTCCAGTTGGATGACAGTGCCGTGCTCGACTTGCGTCGGTGCGTTCAGAATCTCGGCCAACCCCTGGATGATTCCGGCCAGCAGCCGGTCGTCGAGGACCGGGGAAGCATCGGCTACCACGGCCGCAGCCCGGCCGGCAGCCTCGGCGTACCCGGCGATGAGCGCACCATGGGCGAATGCCGCGAGGCGCCTCGACGCGAGCTCCGGCCGTACGGCAGCGAGATGACGTAACTCGTGCACGTACCAGGTGAGACGATCCGTGCGGAGGGGGTTCAGTGACTGGTGGTAGTAGGTCGCCGCGATTCTGTGGGCCTGACGGTACGCTGCCGGCCGGTCCGAGCGCATGCGCTGGTAGAGGGCGTCTCGCAGGACGGGCCGGACTCCGTATTGCTGATCGTCATGGCTGGGGGTCTCGAAGGTTCCGAACAGAGCCCGGTCCACAACGACAAAAGTCGACGCGTACACCCTTTCGGCCTGTACGCCGACGCCCAGATCCGCAGCGGTGTACGTCACGACGTCCGCGGTGAACCACTGGTGCACGGCCAGGGCTTCGAACAGCCGCACCTCGTCGGTCGGAAGCCTGTCGATACGGGCCAAGGCCTGCTGGGCCACGGAATGCGTCATGCCGTCACCCCTCCCGGCCGTCGTCCGGGCCACCCGGTGCATATCCCGCTCCGGCCTCGGCCGACTCGATGTGCAGCTTGAAGAACTCGTCGAGCAACTCCGGGATGCCTCCATGAACCTGCTGGATCGCCGCGGCCTCGTCCTTGAGGCCGACGATCCCGAGCGATTCGATCCATTCATGTACGGCCGCTACGTCGAACGGCGGTAATGCCAGGGTGCGCACGGAGCCGGCGTACGGACGCGTCAAGCTCGGCAGCTGCCGTCCCGCCACGAATACGCTGATCTCCCTCCTAGACAACAGGTTCGGCAACAGGCTCCGGCCCAGCCAGTCCCGCATGGGTTGCGCGCAGGCCTCGAAGCCGTCGAGGCAGATGACCGGCCTGCGCGCGTCGGCGACCAGATTCCCCAGTAAGGCGTCGCTGAGTGAGGCGGTTTGCAGGGTGCGGTCCTGGGCCGCGGCAAGGAGCTGGAACGTACCGTTTCTGATCCGGACGTTGTTGAAGTCCACGTGCGTTTGCGCCGACTGTTCGGCGAACCTCGTTCGCGTGCTCTCGTAGCTCGGTACGTCGACCTGATTCCTACGTGCCTGCATGGCCAGGCTTTCGAGTACGTGATGCTCCGCGGGTATGCGAGGCAGATCGAGGAAGTACGCGCCGTCGGAGGCGTGGCGCTCGTAGATCTCCCAGAGCAACGAAGATTTGCCGATGCCCTGTGGTCCTTCGAAGAACAGCCCCTGCCGCTCCCTGTGCCTTGCGCCGTCCCCCTCCGTGCCCCGAGCCGTGAGGCGTGCCGCATCCTCCAACTGCTCGGCACGGTCGATGTGCCTGTGCCGGTCCGCTGATTCGCGCACCTGCTTCCCCCGCCCCGTGTTCCTTCGTGTGCGCTTCCGGTGAGCTAGCCGGCGTGTCCGCCGGGGCCGGAGGGACCCGGGGGAAACGTTGGTCCGGTTCCGGGCTCCTGAGCGGCGCCCGTACCGTCGGGCACGATTTCCACCACGCTGTTCTTGAAGCGCGACCTCTTGAACGACGTCTTCGCCCCGAGCATGATCCTGAACCATGACGACTTGGCCTTGACTTCATCTGTTTGAATCGTCTGGTTCGTCAGCGGCTTGGACTCTGCGGCGCCTTCAATACGCGCACCTATTCCCATTCCCCGGACGCTGGCGCTCCGGAGCGAACCCCGCCGTAGTCCCAAGACCACGAGCGCGACCAGGACGAGCACGACACCGCCGATGATCAGCAGCTGCGTAGGACTGAGATCGACCACCTTTTCCCCCGCTCTCCACGACCCGCTTCCCCTGCAGACCGTGAGAACCATCCCATAACAACACGCGGGCCAGTGGGCGTTGGGGACAACTACTCCCCGGTAGTCGCCGTTGGGCCGCTCCGTTCTCCTGAGTTCGTCATCCGAGGAGGGCGGAGGGCCGCGCCGACCGCCCGCCTTGCCGGGTAGGCGCATCGGCAAGCCCGGACGATCGGGCATCAGGGGTCTGTTGTTTTCCCCTGGCGATCAAGGGGGCAAGGATGCAGGCGATGTCGTTCCTCGGAGCGGACGCCATGGTTCGGGCCGATGAGGCTTGGTCTTCTACAACCACCGCACCCAAGACGGTGTGTCAACTGCCGGCCCGGTCGTCACGGCCGAACTCGGCAGGTCCGTGCCGTGGGGCAGGGCTACGCCTCCGCTCTGGCTTGCCCGCGACGGCTACGGCGCCGATGTCGAATCCGAGGCGCCGCAAGCCGGCCGGCAAGCTCGTGCACTACAAGAACCTCAACGCGGCCACCTCCGCCACCTTCACCTACGTCGCCTTCCGTGCCGCGAGCAAGTACCCTGGATCGGTGCCCGACGACAGGCTCTACGCAGTCTTGGTGAACGCCTTCGCCTCATGGTTGCGGCATTGAGCCAACCACCGCTCACTCGGCTTCTGCGCAGCCTCATCGCCTCTGATCAGGCGGTATCCGACCTCCGACGTTACTTCGGCACCGGCCCGTTCGACGACGCCGTCCCGTTCACGGGTAGCCGTTTCGAGCACTTGGCCGGGGGAGGGGACCGTGAGGCGGTCGCGAACATGGTGACCGCCGACGACCTGATCGCTGTGCAAACCCTGTCGGTCAGGATTCCCGCGCAGGTAGCCCTCGACCTCCTCGAAGGTGACCTCGGAGTTCGGTTGTCCGAATTGCTGAGCTGTGTTCGCTTCGACACCGGCGGATGCCGAAGCTGCCGACCTGACCGAAGGGTCACCGGCCCACACTGCCTGGCATGTTCTCCGCGACCGGCCCGGTATCGGGTGGGTGACGGCAGGCAAGCTGCTCGCTCGAAAGCGGCCACGGCTGCTCCCCGTCTACGATCAGGTCGTTCGCTGCCTTCTCGGTCGGCCGAAGTCGTTCTGGCTTGACCTGCACGACGCGCTGCGTGCCGACAACCGTGCGCTGCACCGCGACCTGACGGCCCTACGGCAGTCCGCGGACCTGCCCGCGACCGTCAGCGCGTTGCGTGTCTGCGATGTGGTGCTCTGGATGCATCACCGTACGGATCACCAACAGGGAAGCTGCATCGGGATCTGAGGTCCGTCGATCGTGGCCGAGCGGCCCTTCCGCCCGGAGGGCGGACAGCGCCTTGTTCTCCGGCGAAACACCTCGTGAGCTGTCGTGTACCGAAGTGCCGACGACGAGGCCGCGGGCCTCGGGCGGCGTCGCGCGTGCCGGTCTAGGTGGTCGGTCGGTTCGCCCGGTCCGCTTCTGCTCGCAGCTTGCGAGCTCGTTCGGCCGGATGGTAGTTCGGGCCGACGCCCTCGATCAGCAGCAGGTCGCCTTCGATGTGGTCGGTACGCAGGTGCAGGATCGTTCGGTAGGCCGGAGAGTCGTACCAGGCACGGGCCTCGGCCAGGCCGGGGAACTCGATCAGCACCATGCTGCCGGGCCATGTGCCCTCCACGACCTCGGCCGGCGGGCCGTGGATGACGAAGCGACCCGAGAAGGGGTCGAGGGTTTCCTGGATGCGCTCCAGGTACTCGATGACGTCGGAGTGATTCCGGCGGCTGCGGAGATGGGCGAAGCCGTAAGCGGGCACCACGGGGCTCCTTCGTTCCGGGGTGGGTGATGGCCGCGAACGTAGTCGAGGGCGGTCGGGCGATGCGATTACCTCGGAGGTAATCGCATCGCCCGACGATCCTCAGCGCACGGTCAGCGCGTCCCGCGCCAGAGCGCGCAGCCAGGCGTGGGCGTTGTCGCTGTCGTAGCGCTGATGCCACGACAGGTATACGGCTGCCGAGGGCAGTTCGAGCGGCAGGGGGAGTACGACCAGGCCGAGATCGGCGATCGTGGCGCGCGTGATGGCTTCGGGGACGGTGATCACCAGATCGGAGTCGCGCGCGAACGCGAACGCGGCCGCCTCCGTGGGCGCGGTCGCCACCACGCGGCGGGTGAGGCCGAGCCGCGCGAGGGCGTCGTCGAGGGCGTTGCCGAGGTTTCCACGCCGCGAGACGGTGACATGGTCGGCCGCGGCGTACCGCTCTGCCGTCAGGGCCTTGTCGTGGGTGAGGGGATGTCCCCGTCTCACGACGACGACGAGGCCGGTCTCGCCCACGTGCTCGGCACGGATGTCCGGTGCGCTCGGACGGTTGGCGTTCGCCTCCAGGTCGACCTCGCCGCGGCGCAACCCGGGTGTGTCGACACTCGATTCCGCGACGAAGCACAGCCGCACGCCCGGCGCCTGTGCGCGCACGGCCGCGAGCAGTGCGGGTCCGCTCAGGGCGACCAGGGAGTCGTGCCAGCGCAGCGTGAAAGTGCGATCCAACGTCGCCAGATCGAGGGCACGGCTCGGTGCCAGGACCCCCTGGACCTGCTGCAGCAGCTCGTGCACCTGCGCCCGGACGGCGAGCGCATACGGCGTCGGGGTCATCGTGCGGCCGGTGCGCACCAGGATCTGATCCCCGGTCGTGTGCCGGATGCGGCCCAGGCTTCGGCTCATGGCGGGGGCGGTGACATGCAGGCGCGCGGCCGCCCCGGCCACGCTGCCCTCCTCCAGGAGTGCATCGAGCGCGGTGAGCAGGTTCAGATCCAATTGCATGTGAGTAATCCTAAGCCTTCCTGACATGCATTTGAAGTTAATGATGATGCTCTCTACCGTTGAGGTGAAAGCGCGCGACGGAACGCGCGGGTCGGCCCGACCGACGCACCAACACCCCTCCCCAGGCAGGAGCATCACCATGTCCGCAACGCTGCAGCCCACCGGCATCACCACCACCGACGCCGAACTGCTGGACCACACCGTGCTCGCCGTGCGAACCGCCGGTTCGGCGCTGCGCGAGCGCTTCGGCGAGGTGATCCGCCACGAGACCCGCGAAGAGCTGATGAACGCGCTCGCCGCCAACGACGACACGGCCCTCGCCATCCTGCGCCCCCGCCTCACCCAGCTGCGGCCGGACGCCGGCTGGGTGGAGGACGAGCTGGACGGGGGCGCGCTGCCGGCCGGCGAGTGGTGGGTCGTGGACCCGGCCGAAGGCAACGTCAACCACCTGCACGCCCTGCCGGAGTGGGCCGTCACCGCCACCCTCGTGCGCGACAACCAGCCGGTACTCACCGTGGTCCACGTGCCGTTGACCGGCGAGACCTACACCGCGCTCGCCGGAGCGGGCGCCCACCTCGACGGCCGGCCCCTGCACGTCTCCGACACCGCGAACCTCGACCTGAGCATCGTCGCCACCAGCCAGGCCCGGCCGGACGAGGACGAGGAGGTCGTGCGGCGCGTCGGCCGCTCGATCACCGCGATGCTCTTCGACGCACTCGTCGTCCGCACCTCCGTGCCCGCGACCCTGCACCTGGTGAACGTGGCCGCCGGCAGGACCGACGCCTTCTGGCAGTTCGCCGGGGCCCGCGCGGACCTGCTCCCCGGGGCGCTGCTCGTCCGCGAGGCCGGCGGACAGATCTCCGACGCCGAAGGCCGCCCCTGGACCCCGCAGAGCGACAGCTTCCTGGCCGCCGCACCCGGCATCCACGCCGAAGCCGCAGCAACGCTCTCCCGCTGACCCGAAACACACCACAACCCGTACGTACGGAAGGACCGAACAACATGACCACGATCGCAGTACTCGGAAACGGCCGCGTCGGCGGCAACCTGGCCGCCGCCCTCACCCGGGCGGGGCACCAGGTCACCGTGGCGGACAGCACGCCGGGCGCCGCCGCCGACGCCGCGCGCACCGCCCGGATCGTCATCAACGCCACACCGGGCGCCGGCGCACCGGAACGCCTGGCCGCCCTGCGCGACGAACTGCGGGGCAAGATCCTCGTCGACGTCTCCAACGCCACCACCGACGGCCCGGACGGACTGCCCGCCGACCTGCTCCACCCCGGCTCCAGCCTCGCCGAACAGCTCCAGGAGGCGCTCCCCGAAACCAGTGTCGTCAAGACACTCAACACCATGCTCTACCCGGTGATGACCGCGCCCACCATGCTGTCCCGGCCGCCGACCGCGTTCCTCTCCGGCGAGGACCCGCAGGCCAAGCAGACCGTCCGCGAACTGCTCACCGACCTCGGCTGGCACAAGGAGTGGATCACCGACCTCGGCGGAATCCGGACCGCCCGCGCCACGGAGGCCGCGATCCTGTTCGTACCGCACGTCATCCGCGCCGACGGATTCGCGCCCTTCGCGATCTCGATCGCCCGCTGACCCCGCTTCAGGACCAGCGCAGGCGCTTCAGCTTCTGCGTGTAGGTACTGAACGGCGCCCCCTCGCGGCCGACCAGATCTTTGGCCTGCAGCCTTGTCAGTGAGCTGTGCCTCTCGGTCACCACAGGATGTCCGCCCTCCTTGGACCCCCAGGAGTACGAGTAGAGCTCCGCATCCGTACCGAGGATGATCTGGTCGTTGTTGCCCCAGACCTCCTTCCAGTCCCCAGGGGCGTTCGAGTACAGGGTCTCCGAACTGTAGGAGTTCCCGTGATCCACGACCCAGCCCTCGACGGTGACTCCTTGGTGGGAGACGGTCGTCCTCGCGTTCCCCTTCGCCTGCAGGTGTCCGACCAAGGTGCGGGCCAGGGTCCTGAATTCCTCGTATTCGTCCATCGTGATGCCTCCTGGTTGTTTGCTCCACACGTCACCTGACGGTGCCGACGCAGTGGAATAGGTGCCATTCCTCCCGCAGGCGGGGAGCCTTGGGGTCGTCGCGGGCCCGGCGCTGCAGATCACGCAGCGCGGCAGCGGGGCTCCGGCCGTCCAGAACGCGCTCCGCCAGCTCCGGCAGGAGGGCCGCGCACGTACTGCCGTGCACCTTCTTGATCGGGGCGACCACCTGGCGGGCGCCGGCGAGCATGAAGCTGAGCGCCAGACCGGACGGCTCGCTGCCCGGCTGGTGCCAGATCCGGCCACTGCCGCAGCAGCCGAGGACGACCGTGGCGGGCACCGCCAGTTCGAGTACGGACCAGTCGTTGAGCGCCCCGGCCTCGGTGAGGATGTCCTGCCCGGGACGATGCCCCGCCTCACCGTGCGCGGCGCAGTAGAGGAGGTCCGCGGCTCCCTCCGCCAATGCGGCCGCCAACTGGTCGTAGGAGGAGGCCCGTCGCACCGGCGTGCGCTTCTCGAGCCGCTCCAGTTCGAGCTCGCCCATGGGGGCATCCGTCGGGAAGAGCCCGACGACCCGGTGCTCACGCCCGGGTCCACGCGGCCGGCCCTGCTGTTCGGGCCGGCCCGAGAGGATACGCATCGACGGCGTCAGGGTGATCACGGCCTTGTCGACGAGCTGCCCCGTGCTCCCGCTCAGCGGCAGGGCCGCGTAGGGGACGTTCCACAGCTCGTTCGCCGGAAGGACGAACAGCCGAATCGGGTCCGTCTCGGCGCACGCAGCCAGTACGGAGGCCAGTCCGGACGGCAGCAGCCGGTCGGCCAACTGGGACCAAGCAGGGTCCGCGCGCAAGGACGGCTCGCCGTCCTGGCCGATGTCCTCCCCGTCCCGGAACCGGGTGAGCAGCGCTACGGCCTCGGGCGACAGCGGGCCGTGGCCGGCCTCCAGCGATCCGTTCGGATGCCGGCACACCGAGACGACCTCCACCGTCCGGTCCGCTCCGGTGAACAGCTCCACGTACAGGGCGTATTCGCGGGCGCCGAGTCGATGGTGGTCGATCTCGTCAGGCCCGTGCTCCGGCTCGGTCTCGCCCGTGGCGGATCCCGCGCGCTGTTCGGTCGTGGGCAAGGACTGGGTGAAGGCGAAGAACAGCTGTTCGTGCAAGGCCCGGTGGGCGGATTGCCACGCTGTGCGCTGCGCGGCCGGGGCCCCCTCGGGAGGTCGTTCGTCCTCGTGGCGCTTCAGGTCGGCGTGCAGCCGACGGAAGGCGGGGGAGAGGTCGGCCACGCCGGTACGCAGAGCCCCGGTGATGGCCCAGTCGCGTGCGGACTCCAGCCACTGCTCGGCGAAGGCCGGGTCCCCGGACACGGCCGGCATGAGCAGCGGGAGCGCCGCGGACCGGGTGCCGTGCAGGAAGCCCGCCCGGGTGACGGCGTCCGGTGATGTGGCCCGGACCTCCTCGATCGCGAGCAGCGCGCTTCGCCCGTGGGCCAGGGCTCGCCGCTCGTCCCCCGCCCGCAACCAGGCTTGCGACAGGGCCCATTGCCCTTCGATCTCCCCCAGCCGGTCGTTGGCTCCGGCATAGCGCCGGATCGCCTCCTCCCCGGCCTCCACGGGGGAGTACCCGCCCACACGGATGCCGCCGCGTACCGCGACGAGGAGTACCAAGGCCTCGTTGCGTAACTGACCCAGTTGCTCGAACCCGCTGAGCGCGGCGGTCAGTATCCGCTCGGCGCGACGGTGGTGACGACGGGGTTCCGCGCCGGCCGAGGCTTCCAGGGACAGCAGCCGGCCGAGAGAGGTGAGCATGCGCAGCCGGTTCATCGGATCCGCCGTCTGCCGGCCCAGCGGTGCGACCGCTCGCGTCAGCAGATCGCGGGCGGTGCTCGGATCGCCTTCGTCCATGGCCAGCTCCGCGAGCTCACGCGCGCTGTTGTGGAGTCCTCGGGGTTCGTCGGCCTCCCGGTACCACCGGTAGGCCTCCTCGAAGTGGCGGCGGGAGTGCTCGGGGCCGGACAGCAGGCCGAGGAGTTCGCCCAGTTCGAACTCGATGTTGGCGAGCGTCAACGGATTCACGCCATCGATGCGACGCAGTGCCGAACGAGCGCGCCGATAGCCGTACATGGCTTCGCGCAGATTCCCCGCGAGCTTGTCGGCCATGGCCAACTCCCGCCGGCTCTCGGCCTCGGCCACCAGGTCGCCGCCGCCCGAGGTCGCCTTCCGAACGGCGGCCTCCAGGAGTTCTCGGCTCCTTTCGGCGTCGCCCTGGACGCGTTCGGTACGCCCCCACCACAACAACACGGTGGCGGTCGCGGGCGCCGGGGCACCGGCGTCCTCGTAGAGCCGCACCGCCCGGCCGTAACTCTCCCGAGCCGCCTGTACGTCGCGCCGTTGTTCCTTGACCTCCCCCAGATTGCGCGCGGCGTGCCCCGCGGCGAGGAGCGAGGGCCGCAGGCACCGCTCGGCCTCCTCGATCCTCGCCGCGTAGGTGGCCGTGTCGCCCGACTTCTGGGCCACCAGGGCGAGGTCCAGCCAGAGCGTGGCCTCGGTGACACCGTCCTGGGCGCGCCGCGCGAGCAGCAGGGCCTCGGTCAGCGCGGCCTCCGCGTCCCGGTGGGAGGTGATGCGCAGGACGTTGGCCCTCGACTGGGCGGCTCGGGCGACACCCACCCGGTCGCCGGCCCGTTCGTAGGCGGCGCGGGCGAGGTCGGCGTTCTCGACCGTCGACGGATAGTCGTCCCGCTGCCAGGCGTATTGGGCGAGCATGAAGAGCGCGCGACCGAGCAGGTGGTCGTCCCCGTCCGCACGTGCCCGGGCGGCTGTCCGGCGTACCTCTTCCACGGCGTCCGGCGACCGGTCGAGCAGTACCGGGGTGCGCAGGCGGTGCAGGCCGGCCTCATCGGGTGTTTCCGTGACGCCGAGAGCGGCGAGCGCCCGCTCCGTCGCCGCCGCGAGGGTGTCGTCCGGTCGGGCGCTGTCCTGTGTGTTCATGGCATGGCCTCGGGTGGGACGACGGTACGGGGTGGGTGCGGGGTGTCCGGTGGGTCGGGCGGTGCCTCGGTCGGTGGCTCGGCCGGTGACGGCACCCGTGCCTCGGGGCGGAGGTAGGACCCGTACACGAGGACGATCTGCGATCCGGGCAGTACGGCGAACTGAGCGGGGTGTCGGACCCGGCCCCGGGTGGGGACGGTGACCGAGAGGGGCCCCTGCAGAACGAGATCGCCCTCACCGAGAGGGCCACGCTCGTCGTCCATGCCTTTCAGGAAGCCCTCCCACACCCGGCCGTCGGCCAGGTGCACCGCGAGGAAGGGGTGGAGTCCCGCAGGCGTCGTCTCGGCGACCCGGTGGAGGGCGGAGGCGGAGGTGCTGCGGGTGGCCGACCGCCGGCGCCGGACCTCCCCGAGGCCGGCCGCGACGGACAGGCCGACGCTCACGGTGAACGCGAGCACGACGGACCAGATGGCCTGCCAGATGTGCGGGCGTACGTAGGAGGTCCCGAGGAGCAGCCCCTCCAGGGGGAGCAGAGCCGTCCACCGACGGGCCAGGACGAGGACCGCCAAGACGGCGACGACACTGCCGGCGGCTCCGACACAGATCAGGTCCACGAGTTCCATCACGGAACTCCGGCGCCTCCGGGGGACTTTGACTTCGACGATACGGACGAACGCGTATCCGGGAGCCGCCGCCGCCAGGAGTACGGCGAGGGCGGTGAACGTCGTGGGCATCGGAGGTGCTCGCGTCGGCCGCTCCGGCTCGGGTCAGGACCGGTCGTCGGTCGGTTCGGGTTCCACGGACTGCGCCGGTTGTCTGAGCAGTTCGGCGTCCGCTTCGGCGAACGGGTCCGGCAGCGCGATACGGGCGGGGTCGCCGAGCGAGGGCATGTCGGTGGCGCGGTGGCCGTCCGAGGTCAGGTCCTCGGCGGGTTCCGTCTCGGCGTCGTCAGGCATCCGGGGACTGGGCATGAGGGCTCCCGCGAGCTGGGGTCGGACGGGGTCGGCGTGCCGGCGCCCTAGGCGTCGGACGCTTCGTGAACCATGGTAGGCACCCACTGCCCGACTACTCCGGAGTACGGGTGAATTGCTCTTTCCCTCACTTCGGTTGGGGAGAGGGGATCGCGACGAGCTCGACCTCGAAGCCGTCCGTGTTCTCCAGGTAGGCGGCGTAGTGCCGCGGTCCGCCGGCGTGGGGGTGTCGGTCCGGGAACATCAGGTGCCAGCCGTGGCGGGTCGACTCCTCGGCCAGACGGTCGACCGAGGCCGCGTCCTCCACGTGGAAGGCCAGGTGGTTCAGCCCCGGCCGACAGCGGTCGTGCCGGTCGGCGGTGAGGGCCGGGGACCGTTCGACGACCAGGTAGGTCGATCCGAGGCGCCAGCTGCGGCCGTCGGCCCAGTGCTGGTACGGAGTGTGTCCCAGGGTCTCCAGGAGCCAGCCGAGCGAGGCGATCGCCCGGTCGAGGTCCGGCACCCACAGCTCGATGTGATGCAGCGTCCCGCCGGCCGGCCGGCTGCTCACGCGTAGAGCTTCCGGGCGCGGTCCAGGTCGACGGGACCGTCCTCGGGCCGGGGCAACGGCAGGAAGTGGTCCAGCTGCCACTTCTGCGCGCTGCCGGCCTGGCGGTTGGTGGTGGTCACCCAGGGTGGATAGACGCGGAAGGCGCGCTTCCCGCCGGAGCCGTCCGTCGATACGACACCGTGCCGGCGGAGGGCGTCCAGCGGGAGGACGAACTGGCCGAAGTGCTCACCGTCGCGCGTACTGATGACGAAGAGGTCCACCGGGTCCGCCGCGTCGAACGGCTGGATCGGACCCTCCGGGGAGCGCTTCCAGACGGTGACGAACTGACCGACCTTCGTCGGGGTCGTCCGCGCCGCGCGGAACCGGACGGAGAGGCCGTCCACGGTGAAGGTGTGGGCGGCGTAGTCGGCGCTCTCCGCCTCCGGGACCGGCTGTGAGCAGCTGAATCCGCAGGGGTCGTAGACGAGCGCCTTCGCCGCGACGAGGTCCGCGTGGGTCGTGGTGGTGTCCGACCAGGGGTGGGGGTGGGGCGGGTACGAGGGTTCGTGGTGCGTCGTCATGCCTTCACCCTGTCATGGCCCGGACCGGCCCGATCCCGCCGCCCATCGCCGACCACGGTCCGACCGGTGCTCACCTACGCGGACCACGTGGGGCTCCTCGCGCAGGAGATCGGGCCCACGGGCGAGCAGTTGCGCTGCCCGGGCCGCCCGGCGCCTCGGTCAGTCGAGGTCGATGTGGACGCTGGTGGACTTCACCCGGGCGACGGCCTGCACACCGACCGCGAGTCCGAGTTCCTCGACCGCCTCGCGGGTCAGCAGGGAGACCACGCGGTGCGGGCCGGCCTGGATCTCGACCTGGGCGGCGACCTCGCCGAGCGTCACCGCCGTCACGATCCCGGGCAGCGCGTTGCGCGCCGAGGTCGCGGACTCGCCGTCCCCCTCGGCCGTCTCCTGGGCGAGCGCCACGCAGAAGGCGGCCAGATGCACGCCCTCGATCATCCGCTTGTTGCCCTCCCGCAGGGTCGGGAAGCGGCCCGCGTCCGCCCAGCGGCGGGCGGTGTCGGTGCTGACGCGGAGGAGTTGGGCGGCCTCGCCGATCGTGTAGAGCTGCACGCCGCAACTCTATGCCGCCGAGGCCCCCGCCGAGCCCGCCCCGACGCTCTCGCCGAGGCCCTCGTCGGTGCTCGGCGGCCCCCGAGGTCCCGCCCACGGCCGCCCCGGATCGGTAGGCTGGAGACGCCGGGCGCCTGCGACGGGGAGGTACGCGATGGGGACCACCGGGACCGGACCGCGCCCCGGCGCCGATCCGGGGTTGTACGGTCCGTCGTCCGTCACCTGGCAGTGCCACGGCGACCCGATGATGTGGATCGCCGGGCTCCGCGCGCTCTACCTCCAGGCCCTGCATCCGCGCGCCGTCCGCGGGGTCATGGAGAACTCCGACTTCCGGCAGGACGCCTGGGGACGGCTGCTGCGCACCGCCGACTTCGTCGGCACCCTCACCTACGGCACCAGCGAGGCCGCCGAGCGTGCCGGCCTCCGCGTCCGCACGATCCACCGCAAACTGTCCGCCACCGATCCGGACACCGGCGAACGCTTCCCCGTCGACGACCCCGAGCTGCTGCTGTGGATCCACTGCGCGCAGATCGACAGCTTCCTGCACGTACTGCGCCGCTCCGGCGTCCGTCTCACCGCCGCCCAGGCCGACCGCTACGTCGACGAGAACCGCGTGGGAGCCCGCCTCGTCGGACTCGACCCGGCCGAGGTGCCCGCCGACACGGCCGGGCTCGCCGCGTACTTCCGACGGATCCGCCCGGAACTCGCCGCCGGCCCCGACGCCCTCGCCGTGGACGACTTCCTGCGCGGCCCGCCCGTCCCTGCCCTTCTCGTGCGTGGCCGAAACCTGCTGTGGCCGCCGATCACCGGCCTGGCGTACGGTTCCCTCCCGGGCTGGGCGCACCAGCTGTACGGGCGGCCCGCACCGGCCCCGCGCAGCGTCACTCGACGCCTGCGCCTCACCGGGCGCGTGCTGCGCAGCATTCCCGCAGGTCTACGCTGGCAGCTGCCTCCAGGTCACATCTTGAAAGCGATGCGCCGCGTGGGCCCCGGGAGCCGCCCCTCGCCGTACACACTGCGTACATCAGCGGCCATACTGGACCGGCCGGGGAGGGCGTAGCACGACAACGGGGGCGGCTTTAAGACATGGCGGAGTCCAGACTGATCCAGGGCCGTTACCGGTCGCTCGATCTGATCGGGCGCGGCGGTATGGGCGAGGTGTGGCGCGCCCGGGACGAGTCGCTGGGCCGACAGGTCGCCGTGAAGTGCCTCAAGCCGATCGGCGCCGAGCAGGACGCCCACTTCACCCAGGTGCTCCGCGAGCGGTTCCGGCGCGAGGCCCGCGTGGCCGCCTCCCTCCAGCACCGCGGGGTCACCGTCGTCCACGACTTCGGTGACGACAGCGCCGCCGGCGGCCCCCTGTACCTCGTCATGGAGCTCCTCGAAGGCCGCAATCTCAGCCAGCTCCTGGAGGACAACGACACCCGCCCGCTCCCCGTGGACGTCGTCGTCGACATCGCCGAACAGATGGCCGCCGCCCTCGGCTACACCCATGACCAGGGCGTCGTCCACCGCGACCTGAAGCCCGCCAACATCATGCGGCTCACCGACGGCACCGTGAAGATCTGCGACTTCGGCATCGCCCGCCTCGCCCACGACATCGGCTTCACCGCCAAGCTCACCGGCGGCGGCATGGCCATGGGCACCCCGCACTACATGTCGCCCGAACAGATCGCGGGCGGCGAGGTCGACCACCGCAGCGACCTCTACTCCTTCGGCTGCGTCCTGTACGAGATCGCCACCGGCGCCCCGCCCTTCGACCTCGGCGACTCCTGGTCGGTGCTGGTCGGCCACCGTGACAACGCGCCCGTACCGCTGCGCGAGCACCGCCCCGAGCTGCCCGGCTACTTCGACGAGGTGGTCCTGGACCTGCTCGCCAAGCGTCCCGAGGACCGGCCCGGCGACGCCCGCCACGTGCACCGCCGGCTCGTCGAGGCACGGCTGGGACCCGGCGGGCTGCCCGGCGCCCAGGCCCCGCTCCCGCCCTGGGCCCGCGGGATGACCGCCGGACGCAAGGCCGGGATCGACGCCCGGCCCGCGAGCGGTGAATGGGCCGTGCTCACCGGAGCCTGGACGGCCGCGCGCCCCGCCGGCCGGCCGGCGGTGCCGCGCCCGCGCGACGCGTACCCCCCGGTCCACCCCGGCACCACCACCATCGTGCGACCCGCGCCCGCCGAGGACCCGCGGCTCACCGCCGCGTACGGATTCCCCCGCCCCGCCGGCCCGCGCGGCAGCGGCCCCGACGCGCTCGCCGCCGGCCACGCGCGCGCGTACGCCCTCAGCCGTGAGGGTCGGCCCGCGGAGGCGCTCGCCGGGTACTCCGCCGTGGCCGAGGGGCGCACGCGGGTACTCGGCGCCGACCACGCCGACACCCTCGCGGCGCGCCAGGAGACGGCGTACGAGCTGGGCCGGCTCGGGCGCCACCAGGAGGCGCACGACGTCTACCGCGCGGTGCTCGTCGCCCGTGAGCGGACGATGGGCCCGCTCCACCCCGACACCCTGCGCTGCCGGCACAACCTGGCCTGCGCGCTGGGCGCCCTGGGCCGGTTCGAGGACGCCCACGCCACCGCCGCCGAGGTCGCCGCCGACCGGGCCGCCGTCCTGGGCGCCGAGCACGCGGACACCCTGCTGACCCGGTACGAGGCGGCGTACGCGCTCGGCCGCCTGGACCGCTGGCAGGAAGCCCTGGTCGCCTTCCACGAGGTCGCCCTCGTCCGGGAACGGGCCCTCGGCCGGGACCACCCGGACACCCTGGCCGCCCGCTACGAGGTCGGCATCGCGCTGGGCCGCACCGGGAAGAGCGCCCAGGCCCTCGACCTGTTCCGGGCCCTGGTCCGCGACCGCACCCGCGCCTACGGGGTCACCGACCCCGAGACGCTGCGCGCCCGGCACGTCCTCGGGGTCAACCTGGGCCGCCTGGAGCGTTGGGCGGAAGCGGTGGCCGAGGCCCGCCAGGTGGGCGCCCTACGGGCCGAGGTGCTCGGCCCCGAGCACCCGGACACCCTGGTCAGCCGCCGGGAACTGGCCGGCGGGCTGGGCCGGCTGGACCGCTGGGACGAGGCGTTGCCCATCTACCGCGACCTCTCCGGGATCCGCGAACGGTCCCTCGGCGACGAGCACCCCGACACGGTCCTGGCCCACGCCGACGAGGCACACTGTCTGGAGCGACTCGGCCAGGTGTGCTACCAAGAGCCATGACGACCTTCGGGCGGGACGTGTACGACGACGTGATCGTGGGCGGCGGGCACAACGGCCTGGTGGCCGCCGCGTACCTGGCCCGGGCCGGCCGCTCGGTGCTGGTCCTGGAGCGGCTCGGGAACACGGGCGGGGCGGCGATCTCCAGCCGCCCCTTCGTGGGCGTCGACGCCAGACTCTCGCGCTATTCGTACCTGGTCTCCCTGCTCCCGTCGAAGATCGTGCGCGACCTGGACCTGCGGTTCGCGGTACGCCGCCGGACGATCTCCTCGTACACGCCCACCGAGCGCGGCGGGCGGCCCGGCGGACTGCTCGTCGGCGGCGGCGAGCAGCGCACGCGGGAGTCCTTCGCACGACTGACCGGCTCGGAGCGGGAGTACGAGAACTGGCGGGCCTTCTACGGGAGCACCGGGCGGGTCGCCGAGAAGGTGTTCCCGACGCTGACGGAGCCGCTGCCCACGCGGGCCGAGCTGCGGGCCCGGATCGACGACGAGGCCGCCTGGCGGATGCTCTTCGAGGAACCCCTCGGGCAGGCCGTGGAGCGGAACTTCGCCGACGACCTGGTCCGCGGGGTGGTCCTCACGGACGGGCTGATCGGCACCTTCGCCGACGCGCACGACCCCTCCCTCGCGCAGAACCGCTGCTTCCTCTACCACGTCATCGGCGGCGGGACCGGCGACTGGGACGTCCCGGTCGGCGGCATGGGGGCGCTGACGGACGCCCTCGCGGCGGCGGCGAGGGCCGCCGGAGCCGAGATCGCGACCGGCCACGAGGTGCTGCGGATCGACACGGACGGGGTAGCTCCGGCCGAGGTGGTGTTCCGCACGGCGGCCGGAGAGGGCCGGGTCGTCGGCCGCACGGTCCTGGTGAACGCCTCGCCGAAGGCCTTGGCCGAACTCCTCGGCGAGACCCCGACGGCAGGCGCGGCCGCGGCCCCGGAGGGCGCCCAGCTCAAGGTCAACATGCTGCTGCGGCGACTGCCCCGGCTCCGGGACACCTCGGTGGACCCGCGCGAGGCCTTCGGCGGCACCTTCCACATCGCCGAGGGCTACGCCGAACTCGCCCGGGCCTACGCGGAGGCCGCCTCCGGCGAACTGCCCTCCGTACCGCCCTCGGAGATCTACTGCCACTCGCTGACCGACCCGACGATCCTCGGCCCGGACCTGGTGGAGCAGGGCTACCAGACCCTCACCCTCTTCGGCCTGCACGCCCCGGCCAGGCTCTTCGGACACGACAACCAGCAGGCCCGCGAGGTGCTCCTGACGGCCACCCTCGCGCAGCTCGACGCGCACCTGGCCGAACCGCTCACCGACTGCCTCGCCTTCGACGCGGACGGCCGCCCCTGCATCGAGGCGAAGACCCCGCTGGACCTGGAACGCGAACTGCGGCTGCCCGGCGGCCACATCTTCCACCGGGACCTGTCCTGGCCCTACGCCGACCAGGGCGGCCGGTGGGGCGTGGAGACCGCCCACCGCAACGTCCTGCTGTGCGGGGCGGGCGCGGTCCGCGGCGGCGGCGTCAGCGGAGTCCCCGGGCACAACGCGGCGATGGCCGTCCTCGGTCGCTAGGCCGTCTCTTTCGGCCAGGGGAGCGGGGACTCGGCCGGACGGGTGGATCGTGCGTACCGCGTCCGCCCGCCGGGCCGGCGCTGCGGCCCGGGCCACGAACCGGAACCGGGGTGTCCGGGGGCGCGGCGCGCGGTGCGGCGCGGTGGCGGCGGAGCTTGCCCGGGGTGGCGGCGATTTTGCAGGCTGTCCGTTGCCGGTCCCCTCCCCAGTCGGCCCGGGGACGGCAGTCAGCCGAGGGAAGGAACCGCCGCGTGCCCGCCGCACTCTCCGACGACCTGAAGAAGCTCATCGACGACAGCCCGGTCTTCGCGACCGTGGCCACGATCCAGCCGGACGGCAGCCCGCAGCTGTCGATCACCTGGCTCACCCGGGACGGCGACGACCTGCTGGTCTCCACGACGGTCGGCCGCCGCAAGGAGAAGAACCTGCGCGCGGACCCGCGGATCACCGTCATGATCAACCCGGCGGACGCGCCCTACTCCTATGCCGAGGTCCGCGGCACGGCCGCGCTGACCACGGAGGGCGGGTACGAGCTGATCGACGCGCTCTCGCGCAAGTACACGGGCAAGGACTACGCGGACTTCAACCCGGCATCGAAGGACGACGCCGAGCGCGTCGTCGTCCGCGTCACCCCGCGCAAGGTCGTCGGCTCGATCTGACGCCCCGCCGGACGGGCCGGCGGGAGACGGACTCCCGCCGGCCCGCGGACCGCCGGCCCGTCGGTCCGTCGGTCCGCCGTGGTCATCCGGTGGGTTCGATGACGACGATCGGGATCTCGCGGTCCGTCTTGGACTGGTACTCGTCGTACGCGGGCCAGTGCCCGACCATCACCGGCCAGTACGCCGCGCGTTCCTCGGGGCTGGCGGTACGGGCCGTCCCCTGCATGATCTTCGTGCCGACCTGGATGCGGACCGTGGGGTGCTCGGAGAGGTTGCGGTACCACAGCGGGTGCGCGGGATCGCCGCCCTTGGACGCGACGACCAGGTAGCCGCCGTCGGCCTCGCCGTAGATGAGCGGGGTCCGCACGGGCTTGCCGGACACCCGGCCCAGGGTGGTGAGCAGGAGGGTCTGGGTGCCGTTCCAGTACTGGCCCTCCGAGCCGCCCGAGCCCGCGTAGAGCTTCACGTGGTCCAGCTGCCAGGTTCCCTCCCGGGGGTCGGTCGGGTGGTCCCAGTCGATGTCGGTCGTCATGTGTCTGCGCCTGCCTTCGCGTCGAAACAGTCGGCGAACCTCACCAACGAGCACCAACGCCCGTGGGCACGGTGTCCATTCCGTCCGGAAGCGCGAATCCGTCGAACAGCGCAGCCATCGCCCGGTTCGTGGCCCGGGCCGGGGTGGCGCGGACGGCGAGGTCTCGGACGGCCACGGCGAGGGGGTGGGTGAGGGCGGCGACCCGGCCGGCCCGGCGGGCGCGGACCCGGATGGCGTCGGTACGGGCGCAGCGGGCCGCGCTGTAGGCGGCGAGGGCGGCCGGGACGTCCTGCCGGCCGGCGCCGGCCAGCAGGTGGCCGAGGACCGCGGCGTCCTCGACGGCCTGGCAGCCGCCCTGGCCCAGGTTGGGGGTCATCGCGTGGGCGGCGTCGCCGAGCCAGGCCAGGCGCCCGTGGTGGAACCGGGGGAGCGGGGCGGCCAGGTCGTACAGGTCGTGCTGGAGCACGGCCGCCGGGTCGATCCGCTCCAGCAGGGCCGGGATCGGGTCGTGCCAGGTGCCGTAGCGGCGCAGGAGTTCGGCGCGGACGTCGGCGGGACGGTGGCCCGCGGGGACGACGGCGGTGGCGTAGAGGTAGATCCGGCCGTCGGCGAGCGGAACCACCCCGAAGCGCTCGCCGCGGCCCCAGGTCTCGGCGGTCACCGCCCCGGCGAGGCCCGCGGCGGCGGGCAGGACCGTGCGCCATGCGGTCTCGCCGCTGTGGTGCAGGCCGGGGTGGTCGGGAAAGTACTGATGGCGCAGCGGGCTGTGGATGCCGTCGGCGGCGATGACGAGGTCGGCGCCGTCGAGGTCGCCGGCGTCGGTGCGGACCACGGGGGCGCCGGTGGCGTCGTCGACGGAGGTGACGGCGACGCCGTAGCGGATCGCCGTGGCGGGGAGGGCATCGGCAAGGGCGCCGGCGAGGGCCGAGCGGTGCAGGGCGAGCGGCGGGCCGCCGAAGCGGGCGGCCAGTGCGGCGGTGTCGGCGCGGCTGAGCCATCGGCCGTCCGGGCGGCGCAGGCCCATCGCGGCGGGGACGGCACGGCCCGCCGCGCGGGTGATGTCGAAGCCGATGGTGTCGAAGGCGCGCAGGGCGTTGGGGGCGAGCACGATCCCGGCGCCGACGGCGGTCGGCCCCGCCGCCCGCTCGCACACGGTGACCCGCCAGCCGTGCCGGTGCAGGGCCAAGGCCGCGGTGAGCCCGCCGATCCCCGCGCCTGCCACGACCGCATGACGCTGAACTGCCGACATGACGAGTCCCTCGCTTCCTCTTCCTCGGTTTTCCGGGTTCTCCTCAGCCGGATCCTCTACATGTGTAGAGTCCGCTGTGGTCACTCTACAGCTGTAGAGTGGAGCGATGTCCACCCCACGTGCGAGCCGGCCCGCGGCAGATCGCAGAACGCTGATCGCCGACACCGCGATCGACCTCGTCGCCACCTCCGGCCTCCGGGGCCTGACCCACCGCGCGGTCGACGGCTCGGCGGGGCTGCCGGCCGGGAGCACCTCGTACTACTTCCGGACCAGGACGGCGCTGATCGGGGCCTGCTACGCGCGACTGGCCGAGCTGGACCTCGGCGACGTGGGAGATTTCGGCAGCAGCGGCTCGGTCGGCTCGGTCGGCTCCGTCGGCGACATCGGCGACATCGGCGGCGTCCACGGGTCCGCGGCGACGGACCGGGAGACGGCCGCGGCCGCTTTGGCCGCACTGCTGCACCAGTGGCTGACGGTGGGCCGCGCGCGTCAGCTGGCCCGCTTCGAGCTCAGCCTCGAAGCGGCCCGCAACCCCGAGCTGGAGGCGGACTTCCACCGGGCGGGCCAGGGCGCCCGGGCCCGCGCCTCGGGCATCCTCGCCGCGCTCGGGGCGCCGCGACCGGAGGAGGCCGGCGAACTGCTGGTCGCCTGGACGGACGGGCTGCTCTACGACCGGCTGGCCGGCGCCCTCGCCCGTTCCCGCCCGGCCCCGGACCTCACCGAGCTGACCGCCGTCACCCGGCGGATGCTCGACGCGGTCCTCGCCGGATCCTGACCCTCGGCGGCGGCTCCGGAAACCGCGACCGCCCCCGGGAACTTCCCGGATTGGTTGACCGTTCATCCAGGTGTGGCCGCGTGCCCCCTCGAACGCCCTGGCCGGCCATCCCCCCCGGTCGGCCCGGGCCCGCCCCGATCGGCCTCCCCCCCCGGCCGGTCGGGGCCCATACGTACCGGGGACGCCACCGCCGCCGTCGTTCCGCCGAGGCGGTCGGCGTGCGGACCGGCGCCGCGTCCCCCGGACGGCGCAAGACCGACGGCGCCCGGAAGGCCGCGCTCCGTGGCGCGTCCCCGGCCCCGCCACCTGCCGCTCAGGGCCACTGCCGGGGCGCGGGCGGGTCGAGCGGCGCGGACCGCACGGGGCCGGACGGCAGGCCGGAGCGCCGGGTCGGCGCTACGTTCCGGAAGCATGAACCGCATACCTGGTGATCGGCACTCCGGCCCCACCCGACGCGCCCTGCTCACCGCCGGAGCCGGTGCGGCCCTCGCGGCGGGTTGTGCGCGTGGCGGCGCCTCCGGCGCTCCGGCGGCGACGCCCAGCGGCGCGGCCACACCCACCGCGGCCGCCGGCGGCATCACCCCGGGCGCGATGACCCTGTTCAAGGACCCGGCGTACAACTTCAACGGCCTCCTCGCGCTCGGCGCCTCGGGCGCCGGCGCGGCGGAGGTCGGCGAGGTCCTCACGGCCGTCAACGCGATCAACGGCGCCGGACTGACCGCCCAGACGTACGTGAAGACCTTCCGGGCCCTCGGCGACCAGCTGCTGAAGGCGCCTCCTGGCGCGCCGGCCGACGGTCCGACCAAGCGCTTCCGGGCGCTGCGCGCCGCCCAGTACTACGGCCAGGCACTCTTCTTCGTCCTCGGGTCGGACGACCCCGGCAGCGAAGAACAGCTCTACAAGGCGGGCCGTGGAGCCTGGGACATCTTCTGCGACCTGTGCGATCCCGCCCCGGTGAAGGCGAACGTGCCCTACGGGAGCACACCGCTGCCGGTGTGGTTCTTCCGCCCCGACGCGAGCAACACCCCCCGCCCGACGGTCATCCTGACCAACGGGAGCGACGGCCAGAACGTGGACATGTGGACCTACGGGGTTCCGGCCGCGCTGGACCGGGGCTGGAACGCGCTCGTCTACGACGGGCCGGGCCAGGGCCAGTTGCTCTTCGTGGACCAGGTGGTGTTCACACCCACCTGGGAGAAGGTCGTCACGCCCCTCGTCGACTGGCTGTCGGCCCGCCCCGACGTGGACCCCGACCGGATCGCCCTGACGGGTCTGAGCATGGCGGGGGACCTCGCCCCGAGGGCGGCGGCCTTCGAGACCCGGATCGCCGCGCTGGTCGCCATGCCCGGCTGCCTGGAGCCGTGGCTGGGTTTCCCGCCCGAGATCCGGCAGATCCTCACCCCCGACAAGCAGGAGACGAACGACATCTGGAACAAGGAGGTCGTCCCCGAACTGCCCCCGGACGCCGCCGACGTGATGAAGAAGCGCTTCGAGCCCTTCTCCGTCCCCGCCATGCTCGAGGCGCGGCAGGGCAAGCTGTTCACCGACTTCTACACCCCCGCCACCCGGATCCAGGCGCTGTCCATCACCGACGTCGTCGGCCGGATCAAGGCCCCCACCCTGGTGCTGGACTACGAGGGCGAGCAGTTCTACCCCGGCCAGCCGCGCCGCATGTACGACGCCCTCACCTCGCCCAAGGACTACCTGAAACTGACGGCCGCAGAAGGCGCCCAGCTGCACTGCTCCCCGATGGCCCCGCAGTTGCACTGCGAAGTCGTCTTCGACTGGCTCCAGAAGACGCTCCCGGACCGCTGACGGACGTCTGCACGCCCCGCCGAAGGACGGACCCGGCCCCGGGTGACGCTGCCTCGACGGGGCACAAACCCCTGGCCGGGGCCGCCCGGACCGCGGATCATGGGGACACGGCCGCCCGCCCGCCGGCCCGAGCGGGCGACGCCGTCGACGTCGATCCTTCGGAACGGAGCAGCACTGTCATGGCGACCATCGCGGTGACCGGCCACGTGAACCTCGCCGAGGCGAGCGTCGCGCCCATAGAGGAGGCACTGCGCGCATTGCTCGCCCGCTACCCGGCCGCCGAGCTCACCGGCATGTCCTGCCTGGCCCCCGGCGCCGACACGGTCTTCGGGGACGCCGTACTCGCCCTGGGCGGGCGGCTGGTGGCGGTGCTCCCCGCGGCCGACTACCGGGCGCGGATGCGGGAGGGCCCGGACGCCGTCGCCTTCGACCGCCTCCTGCGGGCCGCCACCGACGTCGAGGTGATGCCGTACCGACGGGCCGGCGCGGACGCCTACGCCGCCGCCAACCGACTTCTGCTCGGCCGGGCCGAACTCCTGGTCGCGGTGTGGGACGGCGGGCCCGGCGGCAGGCAGGGCGGGACGGCCGACGCGGTGGCCGCGGCCCGTGCGCGGGGGCTACCGGTGGAGGTCGTCTGGCCGGCCGGGGCCGCCCGGCGGGACCCGGCGCGGCCGGCCGGCCGCGCCGATCGCGGCCGGCGCGGGCCGGGCCGGTCCGATCGACGAGGCACCCCCTAGGATCCGACCATGATCGCTGAACTGCAATGTGTGGTCCTGGACTGCCCCGAGCCGCAGTCGCTCGCCGAGTTCTACCGGTCCCTGCTGGGCGGGAACGTCAACCAGCAGGACCGGCGTTGGGCGCTCGACGAGAGCTGGGCGACGCTCCACACGCCCTCGGGACCGGTCCTCGCCTTCCAGCAGGCCCTGAACCACGTGCCTCCGCGCTGGCCCGACCCCACCCGGCCGCAGCAGTTCCACCTCGACCTCGGCGTCCCGGACCTGGACCTGGCCCAGGAGGAGGTGCTGGCGGCCGGCGGGACACTGCTCGACGGATCGGACGGGCGCGGCTGGCGGGTCTACGCGGACCCGGCGGGGCACCCCTTCTGCCTGGTCCGACACTGAGTCTCCGACACTGAGTCACCGACCCGGTCCGGGCGGTCAGTCCGCCGATCGGGTCCAGCCGATGGGCTCGATGCGGTCCGCGTCGGCCGGGCGGTCCTCCGCGAAGAGCAGCCGACCCGGTTCCGCCACGCGTACGACGTCCACGTAGGCCCCGCGTCCTACGTAGCGGCCGGTCGCGGTGTGGCGGAAGCGCAGCCGTACCTCGCGTCCCGCCCAGGCGGTGGTGAGGGGGGCTTCGAGGCGGTGCCAGACGCGGCCCGACCAGCCGCTCACCGAGCCGCGCGGCCACTGTTCGGGTGTACCGCCGGTGGACCGCAGCGTGCTGAAGGGCAGCGGCTCCCAGTGCTCCCCGTCGGCGGAGGCCTCCAGGTGCAGGGCGCCCTCGCCCGGCACGGTGTCCCACCACACGGCGCACCGCAGCCGGGCGGCGGCCGTCGCCGGGACGAGCGGCGGCAGCGTGAGGGTGCCCGAGGCGCCGGGCCGGATGTCGGAGAACCAGGCCGCGCCGCCGTGTCGGGTGCGGACCGGGACGGCGCGGGCGAAGCGGTTGCCGACCGCGACCCGCGGCGCGCTGCCGGCCCGCCAGGTCCTTACGGGGTGGACGGAGTTGCCGAGCAGGATCAGGAACGAGTCGGTGGAGGGGTCGAGGACCAGGGAGGTGCCGGTGAAGCCGGTGTGCCCGGCGGAGTGCGGGGTGGCCATGGCACCCATGTACCAGTGCTGGTAGAGCTCGAAGCCGAGGCCGTGGTCGTCGCCGGGGAAGGCCGTGTTGTAGTCGGTGAAGAGCAGCTCGACGGAGGCGGGGCGCAGGATGCGCTTGCCCGCGTAGACCCCGCCGTCGAGGAGGGCGCGGGCCAGCACGGCCAGATCCCAGGCGGTTCCGAAGACCCCGGCGTGGCCCGCGACGCCGCCGAGCGCGTACGCGTTCTCGTCGTGGACCTCGCCCCACACCAGCCCGCGGTCCAGGCCGGACCAGGGCGGGCGCTGCACCTCGGTGGCGGCGATGACCCGGCGCCAGGAGAGCGGTGGGTTGTATCGAGTGCGGTGCATCCCGAGCGGAGCGGTGATCTCGTCGCGGAGCAGTGTGTCCAGAGTGCGACCGGTGATCCGTTCCAGGAGCAGTTGCAGCGCGATCAGATTGAGGTCGGAGTACCGGTAGACGGTGCCCGGTGTCTCCTGCGGCCGGACCGACCACAGCAGCCTCAGCTGACCCTCCCGCGTGGACTCCTGGTAGAAGGGCGCCCAGGACCGCAACCCCGAGGTGTGCGTGAGCAGCTGGCGGACCGTGATGATCTCCTTGCCGCCCCCGACGAACTCCGGTAGGTAACGGCACACCGGAGCCTCCAGCTCCAGACGCCCGCGTTCCATCTGCTGCACCGCCAGGATGGAGGTGAACAGTTTGGTCAGCGAGGCCAGGTCGAAGACGGTGTCCTCGGCCATGGCGATCCGCTCGGCCGCCGGGTACTCCCGGACCCGGTCGGTCCGTCCGTCGTAGTCCGCGTACCGGACCGCGTACCCCATCGCGCGGTGCAGGGCGATGGTGCGGCCGCGGCCGGCGAGGACCACCGCCCCGGCGTAGTAGGGGTGTTCGGGGGACGGGCCCAGGAAGCGCCGGGCCTCGTCCGCGACCCCTTCCAGGTGCTGCTCCAGCAGGCCCGCCTGGCGCGCCGACCCGTACCGCAGCCGCAGCCCCTGGAGCGCGCGCCGCTCGGCGGGACCGCCCGAGGCGCCCGCGGAGCCCGGGAGCGCCGCGTGCAGGACGAGCACCCCGCCCAGCGCGAGCAACCGTGCCCCGAGGCGCCGCCGGCTCGGCCCGCGGCCCGGTTCGGCCACGCCGGTGCGCTCCGCCCTGCGGTCGCGCGGTTGCTCGCGGCCGATGCCGCCCGACCGTTCCGTGCCGACCTCCGCCACCGCTTCGGCCCCCGTGTCCGCTGCCATGTCCGGTCCTCCTCGTCCGCAACCCGCGCCCACAACACCCGCACCCGCCGTGCGCATTCCGCCCGCGGTCCACATCCCGGCGCCCGCGTCCCCGGCGCGCCCGCATCCCGGCACCCGCGCCCCGCTGCCGGAGGCCCGCCGCAGCCCGTACCCGCCGAGCGCGCCGCAGGCGATCCGCACGGTAGTGGGTATCTGCCCGCCCGTCGGGCACCCTCCGCACCGACCGACCCGTAAAGAATCTGACACTGCATCAGAAAATCTCTTCCCTCGGCCGGCGGGCTGCGGCATCCTGCCGCCCATGAAGACGGAGTTGAGCAAGAAACTGGGAGTCGAGCACGCCATCTTCGGCTTCACGCCCTTCCCGGCGGTCGCCGCTGCCATCACCCGCGCGGGCGGTTTCGGTGTGCTCGGCGCGGTCCGCTACACGGCCCCCGACGACCTGAAACGCGACCTCGACTGGATGCAGGAGCACACCGACGGCAAGCCCTACGGCCTCGACGTCGTCATGCCCGCCAAGAAGGCCGTCGACGGCATCGCCGAGGCCGACATCGAGGCGATGATCCCGGCCGCTCACCGAGCCTTCGTCCGCGACACCCTCGCCAAGCACCACGTGCCCGAGCTCGCCGAGGGCGAGGCCTCCGGCTGGCGGATCACCGGCTGGATGGAGCAGGTCGCCAGGAGCCAGCTCGACGTCGCCTTCGACTACCCCATCAAACTCCTGGCGAACGCGCTCGGTTCGCCGCCCGCCGATGTCATCGCGCGCGCCCACGACCACGGTGTCCTCGTCGCCGCCCTCGCGGGCAGCGCCAAGCACGCCCGCCGCCACGCCGAGGCCGGCATCGACATCGTCGTCGCCCAGGGCTACGAGGCCGGCGGCCACACCGGCGACATCGCCACCATGGTCCTGGTCCCCGAGATCGTCGAGGCCGTCGCCCCCCTCCCGGTCCTCGCCGCCGGCGGCATCGGCAGCGGCGAGCAGATCGCCGCCGGCCTCGCCCTCGGCGCCCAGGGTGCCTGGCTCGGCTCGCTCTGGCTCACCACCACCGAGGCGGACCTCCACTCGCGCGCCCTCACGGCGAAACTGCTGGCCGCCGGGTCCGGCGACACCGTCCGCTCCCGCGCCCTCACCGGCAAGCCCGCCCGCCAGCTGCGTACCGAGTGGACCGATGCCTGGGACGACCCGGCGGGTCCCGGCGCGCTCCCCATGCCGCTCCAGGGCCTGCTCGTCGCCGAGGCCGTCTCCCGGATACAGAAGTACGAGATCCAGCCCCTGCTCGGCACTCCCGTCGGCCAGATCGTCGGCCGGATGACCGAGGAACGCAGCGTCCAGGCCGTCTTCGACGACCTCACCAGCGGGTTCGAGAGGGCGATCGACCGCATCAACCGCATCGCCGGCCGAGTCCGAGAGGCGTGACCGACATGACCGCGACGACGTCCACGACCCCCGCCACCGACCAGCAGCCGCCCAACGGCTTCTGGGCCCAGGCCGCCGCCGACCCCGGGCGGACCGTACTCGTGACCCCCGAGGGCGAGGAATGGAGCGCCGGCCGGCTGCACGCCGACGTCAACCGCCTCGTCCACGGGCTGCGCGCCGCCGGACTGGAGAAGGGCGACGTCTTCGCCGTCGTCCTCCCCAACGGCGTCGAGTTCCTCACCGCCTATCTGGCCGCCTCGCAGGCGGGCTTCTACCTCGTCCCCGTCAACCACCACCTCGTCGGCCCCGAGATCGCCTGGATCGTCTCCGACTCCGGAGCCAAGGTCCTCATCGCGCACGAGCGCTTCGCCGAGGCCGCCACCGCCGCCGCGGACGAGGCCGATCTGCCGGCGAGCCACCGGTACGCCGTCGGAGCGGTCGCCGGCTTCCTCCCGTACGCCCAGCTCCTCGACGGACAGCCCGCGACCGCCCCCGAGGACCGCACGCTGGGCTGGGTCATGAACTACACCTCCGGCACCACCGGCCGCCCGCGCGGCATCCGCCGTCCGCTGCCCGGCAAGCTCCCGGAGGAGACGTACCTGGGCGGCTTCCTCGGCATCTTCGGCATCCGGCCCTTCGACGGCAACGTCCACCTGGTCTGCTCGCCGCTCTACCACACCGCCGTTCTCCAATTCGCGGGCGCCGCCCTGCACATCGGACATCCGCTGGTCCTGATGGACAAGTGGACCCCGCAGGAGATGCTCCGCCTGATCGACGGCCACGCCTGCACGCACACCCACATGGTGCCGACACAGTTCCACCGTCTCCTCGCCCTCCCGCAGGAGACGAAGGACGCCTACGACGTCTCCTCGATGCGGCACGCCATCCACGGCGCCGCGCCCTGCCCCGACCACGTCAAACGGGCGATGATCGACTGGTGGGGCCGGTGCGTGGAGGAGTACTACGCGGCCAGCGAGGGCGGCGGCGCCTTCGCGACCGCCGAGGATTGGCTGAAGAAGCCGGGAACGGTCGGCAAGGCCTGGCCGATCAGCGAACTCGCCATCTTCGACGACGACGGCAACCGGCTGCCCGCCGGAGAACTGGGCACCGTCTACCTCAAGATGAACACCGGTGGCTTCAGCTACCACAAGGACGAGGGCAAGACGAGGAAGAACCGGATCGGTGACTTCTTCACCGTCGGTGACCTGGGGCTGATGGACGAGGAGGGCTACCTCTTCCTCCGCGACCGCAAGATCGACATGATCATCTCGGGCGGGGTCAACATCTACCCCGCCGAGATCGAGTCGGCCCTGCTCACCCACCCGGCCGTCGCGGACGCCGCCGCCTTCGGCATTCCGCACGCCGACTGGGGCGAGCAGGTCAAGGCGGTCGTCGAACCGGCCGAGGGCTTCGTCGCGGGCGACGCCCTGGCCGCGGAGATCCTGCACCACTGCGAGCGGCAGCTCGCGGGCTACAAGCGCCCCAAGACGGTCGACTTCATCGAGACGATGCCCCGCGACCCGAACGGCAAGCTCTACAAGCGGCGGTTGCGCGACCCGTACTGGGAGGGCCACGAGCGCGCCATGTGACGCGCGGCGCGGTGGTGTCCGAGCAGTGCTGGGGCGAGGGGTGCCGGGACGCGGGGTGCTGGGACGTGGGGCGCCGGGCCGCGCCCCCGCCCCGGCGGCCCGGCCCACCACCGGGCCGAGGTCCTGCCGGCACGCGGCGACCCATCGCCGCCCCGTTCCGGGAGCCGGTACCCACCACGCCGCGGAATGCCGTGAGAAACGCCACCTCATTGCCCCCGAGGCGCGCCTTGCGCCGCACCGAGGGGACAATTCTGGCAACTTTGCCGATATGAGTACGGCTACCCGCAGATCCCCCCTGACCGACTGGACCCTCGTGGTCCCCGTGGTGGCGCTGGTCGCGCTCGTCTTCAGCTGGGGGAGGGACCTACCCGGCTTCGCGGTGGCGCTCGTCGCGCTCTGTCTCGCGGGCGCGGTGCTCGCGGCCGTCCATCACGCCGAGGTCGTCGCCCACCGCGTCGGCGAACCCTTCGGCTCCCTCGTCCTCGCCGTGGCGGTCACCGTCATCGAGGTGGCGCTCATCGTCACCCTGATGGCCGACGGCGGAGACAAGACCGCCTCGCTGGCCCGGGACACCGTCTTCGCCGCCGTCATGATCACCTGCAACGGCATCGTCGGCATCTCCCTGCTCGTCGGCGCCCTGCGCAACCGGGTCGCCGTGTTCAACCCCGAGGGCTCCGGGGCCGCCCTCGCCACCGTCGCGACCCTGGCCACCCTCAGCCTGGTCCTGCCGACGTTCACCACCAGCAAGCCGGGCCCGGAGTTCTCCACGGCGCAGCTCACCTTCGCCGCCGTCGCCTCACTCGCCCTGTACGGGCTCTTCGTCGCCGTCCAGACGGTCCGTCACCGCAGCTACTTCCTGCCCGTGGACACCGGAGGGGGTGCCGCCGGCGGCGACGACCACGCCGAGCCGCCCACCGCCCGCGCCGCCCTCCTCAGCCTCGGCCTGCTGCTGATCGCGCTCGTCGCCGTGGTGGGCGATGCCAAGGCGGTGTCCCCGACCATCGAACGGGCCGTCGCGGCCGCCGGTCTGCCCCAGGCGGTCGTCGGTGTGATCATCGCCCTGCTCGTGCTGGCGCCCGAGACCCTCGCCGCCGTCCGTGCCGCCCGCCGCGACCGCATGCAGACCAGCCTCAACCTCGCCTACGGGTCCGCCATCGCCAGCATCGGCCTGACCATCCCGGCGATCGCCCTCGCCTCGATCTGGCTCTCCGGACCGCTCCTGCTCGGCCTCGGCCCGATCCACATGGTGCTGCTCGCCCTCACCGTCGTGGTCAGCGCCCTCACCATCGTCCCGGGGCGCGCCACGCTGCTCCAGGGCGGCGTACACATCGTGCTGCTGGCCGCCTACCTCTTCCTGGCCGTCAGTCCGTAGCCACCGCCCCGGACGCGGCCTCTCGCGAGGCCGCGCGACCCCGCGCGAGGCCGCGTCCGGGGTCCTGCCTACCCTCCTCCCATGACCATGGGCGTACACATCCCGGAGTACCTGACGGACCGCGAGCTGGTCGCGAGCGAGGACCTCGCCCGCGCCCCGGCCTTCTGGCTCGCGCATCTCCTCCTGACCATGGGCGATCCGAGCGAGCCGACCGAGCCGTACGGTGTGGACGCGTCCGCCTACGACGCCATGGTGGACCGCCTCGGTGACCCCGAGCAGCCTTGGCCCGTGCTGCGGATCCGCTTCGACGGCGGGCACACGGCCTATGTCGTCCACGCCAACGAGGAGGACCGCAACGACGTCGAGTTCTTCGTCCGACACCCCCGATGGGGGCGCCTGGGCCATCTCGGCCAGTGCGGCGCCGACGACGCACGCCCCGGCCTGTCCTGGCCGGAGCTGCAGACGCTCGCCACCCGCACGCAGGACGACGGTGAAGGCCTGACCGATCCGTCCGAGCGTCTGCTGCTCCTGCTCCCGATGCTCGGGGACGCCGCACTGCCCGCCGAGGCGCGCGACGTCGTGGCCCGTGCCCTCGCGCACTGCGGAATACGCGCGGACGCCGCCGGCGATCTGGCCGCGACCTTGGTGGGGGAGCCGGATCCGACCGACGGACCCCGGTGGACGGCCACCGAGGCCGACCCGATCGCGGTGTGTTCGTCCGCGTACAGCCCTCGCCGGGTACCGCTCGCCCTGGGCATCACCCCGGAGCAGGCCCGGGCGCTCGCCACCGCCCTCGGCGGGACGCGGGCCGGATGACCGGGCTCCCGGTCACCGTCGTTCGCGGACCAGGACCACCTTCAGCTTCGGCGACGTGAGGATGTCCCGCTCACAGAAACGCGAAGTGACCCAGCGTTCCTCGGAGTACATCCGGGTCTGGTCGGCGTAGTACGGCGAGAGCGGGTTCGAGGACTGGCTGTACGTCAGCAGGGTGCGCGCCACCGGGCAGCGGCTCCCGTCCCAGCCGACCGCCTGGATGTGGCTGGAGCCGTGCACGACCTCCGGGTATCCGCCGGCCGCCGCGTTCCACGGGGCCTCGATCTTGTTCCAGACGCCGAGCGCCTCCGTGCCGCCGCCCACCGGCAGCTTGCGCCCGCCACGGACCACGAACTGGTGCTCGCCCAGCGGTGCGTCCAGCGCGATCCCGGCCGCCTTCAGCTCCGCCACCGCGTCCGCGAGCGCCCGCCCGATGCCGGGCGCCGCCCGGTCGAGCGTACGGGGGGTGCGTACGGGATCGGCCGCCGAGAACGGCACCAGCCACAGGTCCTTGGCTGGCGTGGAGGCGGTCAGCCCGCGCCAGAACCGGTCGAAGAGCAGCGCGCCGCGGCTGCTGCTGTCGGCCGTACGGTCCCAGCTCGCCAGCACCGCGCAGGCCGCCGAGACGTCCACCGCACCGCCGTCGCTCGCCGTCGCCGTGCCGCCCGGCAGGGCGGAGCACGCCTTCGCGGCGTCGGCCGCCGCCAGATCACCGGCCGGCACCCGGTTCGCGAACTGCTGCTTCTGCAGGTCGGCCACGGTCAGTCGGCCCTTCGCGGCCATCGCGGACACGTCCTCGACCGCCCCGCGCGTGCGGGCCGAGCGCGGGGTGGCGACACTGCCCCAGATCCGCTCGTAGCCGGTCAGCGGCCGGTCGGCGTTGGCCAGCCAGGCACTGTCGTTGGAGTTCTCCGCGTACGGGGCGTCCCGCAGCGTCGGCGCCTTCCCCGGGCCGAAGACGCCGGGCTGCACCGCGTCCGGATCCGAGCCGATCGCGCAGTCACCGCGCGAGCCGTCCAGCACCGCCAGCCCCGAGGCCGGGTACGTGGCCCGGCCCAGCGGGGTGGAACAGCGGGCCGCCAGCTCGTCGGTGATCCGGGGGAGCACCTGGGTCTGCGTGAAGAGGGTGGCGCCCGCGGAGTCGGCGGCCACGGTGTTGACCCAGGGCAGGCCCTGGGTGCGCTTCAGCGCCTCCTGGATCCCGGCCACCGAACGGGCCTTGCCCATCGCGAGGCTGGTGTCGGAGCCGCGTAGGTTCGCCGCGTTCGGGTCGTTCAGCGCGTACGCCGTCCGCGCGGTCCACGGCAGGGGCAGGCTCGCGCCGAGATCCGAGACCACGGGCCCGTAGCGGGTCCACCACTGGGTGCGGGTGATGGGGGCGCCGCCGCCCGCCACCGGGACGGTGACGCTGCGCCGGGTCATCCGTTCCGGCTTGCCGTCGACCAGGTAGGCGGTCGGGTCGGCCGGGTCCAGGGCGAGCTGATGGAGGTTGACCGGGGTGCCGGTCGCCACGGTGTGGCTCCAGGCCACCTTCTCGTTGAAGCCGATGTTGACCACGGCGGTGCCGAGCAGGGAGGCACCCGAGACGTTCAGCTCGCCCGGGATGGTCTGCTGGAACTGCCAGAAGCGGCGGCCGCCCTGCCACGGGTAGTGCGGGTTCCCGAGGAGGAGACCGCGGCCGCTCGCCGTGGTGGAGCCGGCGAAGGCCACCGCGTTGGAGCCCATGTCGTACCGGCCGGTGTCGAAGAACTCCCGCGCGGCTTCGGCCGCGGCAGCCGGACCGGTCTCCTGGGGGGACGCCGTGGGGCCGGTCGGCGAGCCCGCGGCGCCCGGGGGCTGCGCGGCGGTGAGGCCGTCGACGGCGCGGCCCTGGCCGCCGAGGACCGAGACCGCGAAGCCGCGGGCGGCCACGTCGGCCGTGGTGACCGGGCGGACCCAGGCGGCACCCTTGCAGCCCGGATCGGTGATCTTGTTCTGGGCCAGCCAGGCGTTGTACCCGGCGGCCCAGCCGCGCATCAGTTCCTTGAGGTCCTCGGTGGGTCCGGCCGGGGCGGGGGTCGCCAGCAGCCGCTCCACCGTGCCGGACTCCCTCACGCCCTTGAAGTAGAGGTCGCTGGAGAGGTTCTTCGTGGCCGAGGAGAGCGAGAGGTCGGGCGCGGCGTCGGGGCCGAACCAGCGGGAACGCTCACCTGAGACGGTCACGAACCCGTCGGCGAGGACACAGACCTGGTCGGCGGCCTGGGCCCAGCCGGTACCGAAGCCGAGGTGCGCGTAGTCGCGGGCGAGGATGTGCGGGATGCCGTTCTCGGTGTACCGGATGACGGCGGACAGGCCGCCTCCGGCGGCTGTCAGGTCGTCGGGCGCTGCGGCCGCCGAGGCCTGGGGCACGGCGGCCGTCGCGGCGAGCAGAGCGGCGCCGACGAGGGCGACGCGGCGGAGTATCGGACGAGTGCTGAGATGCAACAGTCCTCCCAAGTAGCCTGTGAATGGGCGTGGTTACCCTCTGACAGGCGGTACGTCCGTGCCCCCACACTCATTCAGCCCGTCCGGCGAGCTGTCAACATGCCGTTCGGTATCCGGTTGTTGACCGTGGGCGTGGCGGAGGGCGAGGATCGCGCCATGACGGCAGCGCGGGCAGGGCAGGCAGGGCAGGCAGAGCCGGCGGGGCAGGCAGGCTCGGCAGGGCGGGCAGGGCGGGCAGGGCGAGCGGTGCGCGAGGACACGGTCGACGGACTGGTGCACGCCGCCGCGCGGCGGGTCCCCGACCGCCCGGCCGTGCGCTATCGCGAGCGGAGCTGGACGTACGCGGAACTCGACGCCGCCGTCACCACCGGCGCCGCCCTGCTGCGGGAGCGGTACGGACTCGCCGCCGGGGACCGGGTCGCCACCTTCGCCCACAACTCCGACGCCTACCTCCTCGCCTACCTCGCCTGCGCGCGGGCCGGGATCGTCCACGTCCCGGTCAACCAGAACCTCACCGGCGAGGACCTCGCGTACATCCTCGACAACTCCGCGAGCGCCCTGGTCCTCGCCGATCCCGACCTGGTCGGGCGGATCCCCGACGGGTACCGGGTACGGGCGCTGCGCGACGCCCCCGACTCCTTCCTGGCGGAGCTGGCCGAGCCGCTGCCCTTCGAAGGCGACCGGGACCCGGGCGCACTGGTTCAGCTCCTCTACACCTCGGGGACCACCGCCCTGCCCAAGGGCGCGATGATGACCCACCGGGCCCTCGTGCACGAGTACGAGAGCGCGATCGAGGCGCTGGACCTGACCGAGGACGACCGGCCCGTCCACTCGCTGCCGCTCTACCACTCGGCGCAGATGCACGTCTTCCTGCTGCCCTACCTGGCGGTGGGGGCGCGGAACACGATCGTGGACGCGCCGGTCGCGGAGCAGATCTTCGACCTGGTCGAGGCGGGGGAGGCGGACAGCCTCTTCGCCCCGCCGACGGTGTGGATCGGCCTGGCCGGTCACCCGGACTTCGCGGTGCGTGAGTTGGGCGCGCTGCGGAAGGCGTACTACGGGGCATCGATCATGCCGGTGCCGGTCCTGGAACGCCTGCGGGAGCGGCTGCCCGGCCTCGACTTCTACAACTGCTTCGGCCAGAGCGAGATCGGTCCGCTGGCCACGGTGCTCGGACCGGCGGAGCACGAGGGGCGGATGGACTCCTGCGGGCGGCCGGTGCGCCACGTGGAGGCGAAGGTCGTGGACGAGGACGGCAAGGACGTGCCGGACGGAACGGCGGGCGAGGTGGTCTACCGCTCGCCGCAGCTCTGTCTGGGGTACTGGAACGACCCGGTGGCCACGGCGAAGGCGTTCCGGGACGGCTGGTTCCGCTCGGGCGACCTCGCGGTGCGCGACGCGCAGGGGTACTTCACGGTCGTGGACCGGGTGAAGGACGTCATCAACTCGGGCGGGGTGCTCGTCGCCTCACGGCAGGTGGAGGACGTGCTCTACACCCACCCGGGCGTGGCCGAGGCGGCGGTGATCGGGCTGCCCGACGAGCGCTGGATCGAGGCGGTCACGGCGGTGGTGGTGCCGCGCGGGGAGGCGGGGGAGATGACGGAGGCGGAGCTGATGGCCTACGCCCGGGAGAGGCTCGCCCATTTCAAGGCCCCGAAGCGGGTGCTCTTCGTGGACGCCCTCCCGCGCAATGCCAGTGGCAAGATCCTCAAGCGGGAACTGCGCGACCGCTTCGCCGAACCCGGCCGCTGACGCCCGGCCGCTGACGCCCGGCCGCCGACGCGGGGGAGGCCGGTCGGTGCGGTCAGTGGGGATGCGGAGGATGCGGAGGGCGCGCGGCGGGGTCCTCGGGCGGGAAGAGCCCGCTGCGCCGCAGCCGCCGCAGGGTGAGGTGCTCGTGCACGAGACGGCCGACGAGCGCGCCCCCGTAGACCACGAAGCCGACGCCGACCAGCCAGGACTGGACGACGAGCAGGGTGCCGAAGGGGCCGTAGATCACCGCGTTGGAGGCGATGAGCGGGGAGAACACCAGCTGCGAGAAGATCCGCAGCCCCAGCAGCCCGAGGCTGGTCGCCACCGCTCCCGGCACCAGGGCGCGCCAGCGGACCCGGCCGCCGAGCAGCAGGCGCTGCGAGCCGATGAAGAACAGGCAGGTGCCGACGAGGTCGCCCAGCGCGCCGAGGATCGTGCCGATGGCGTTGTTCGACGGCGAGGGGATTCCCACGAGCAGGCCGAGGTAGCAGACCAGCAGGGCGAGCCAGACGACGTGCAGCCACATGGTGTGCCAGCGCGCGGTCGGCAGGTCCCAGACCTTCTCGTAGCCGGTCTGCACCGCCGATCCGAAGGTCAGGCCGAACACCGCGAGGGCGGCCAGACCGAACGCCGTGGTCCGTTCCAGCGCCAGGTCGGCGGCGCCGAACAGCATCTCCACCCGGACCCGCGAGGCCTCCGTCACCCCGAGGGCCTGACCCAGCCAGCGGCCGAAGCCCGAGCCGCTCCCGGGCGCGGCGGCCGCCACGACCACCAGCAACGGCACCAGGGTCAGGAAGCCGAGGGCCGCGAAGCCCATCGCCCGGTGCATCAGCTCCATCTCCCGGCCACGGCTCCAGGCCAGCCCGATCTGGGAGCCCTGGAGCCGGTCGTAGAGCTGCCGGAGGGTGGAGATCACACCTCATGCACTACCCCCGAGCGCCGGATCGCTCCCGGGGACCACCCCCAAATGGGCCCGAAGGGGTGGTTTCAGCCACCGGCTCCGCGAAGGTCGACCAGTCTCTTGATCTTCCCCACCGAACGTTCGAGCGTCTCCGGGTCGACCACCTCGACCCGTACGGAGACTCCGACGCCCTCCTTGACGGCCCGGACCACGGCGGCGGCCGCGTCCTGCCGCCGCTCGGCATCGGTCTCCCGGCGCGCCTCCACCCGTACCGTCAGGGCGTCCATCCGGCCCTCCCGGGTCAGCCGCAGCTGGAAGTGGGGAGCCAGGCCCGGCGTCCGCAGCAGGACCTCCTCGATCTGGGTCGGATACACATTCACCCCGCGCAGGATGATCATGTCGTCGCTGCGGCCCGTGATCTTCTCCATCCGACGGAACGCGGGCCGGGCCGTTCCGGGCAGCAGCCGCGTCAGGTCCCGGGTGCGGTAGCGAATGATGGGCATGGCCTCCTTGGTGAGGGAGGTGAAGACCAGCTCGCCGGGCTCGCCCTCCGGCAGCACCGCGCCGGTCAGCGGATCGACCACCTCGGGATAGAAGTGGTCCTCCCAGATGTGCAGGCCGTCCTTGGTCTCCGCGAACTCTTGGGCCACGCCCGGTCCGATGACCTCGGACAGGCCGTAGATGTCCACCGCGTCGATGTCGAGCCGTTCCTCGATCTCCCGGCGCATCTCCTCGGTCCACGGCTCCGCGCCGAAGATCCCCGTCCGCAGCGAGGTGGCGCGCGGGTCGATCCCCTGGCGCTCCATCTCGTCCAGCAGGGTCAGCATGTAGGAAGGGGTCACCATGATGACCTCCGGTCGGAAGTCCTCGATGAGCCGGACCTGCCGGTCCGTCATCCCGCCCGACGCGGGCACGACCGTGCAGCCGAGGCGCTCGGCGCCGTAGTGCGCGCCCAGGCCGCCGGTGAACAGCCCGTACCCGTAGGCGATGTGGATGATCTGGCCGGGCCGTCCGCCCGCCGCGCGTATGGACCGGGCGACGACATCCGCCCAGGTCGAGAGGTCTCCGTCGGTGTATCCGACGACGGTCGGCCGGCCGGTGGTGCCGCTGGAGGCGTGAATGCGGCGCACCTGCGAGCGCGGCACGGCGAACATCCCGAAGGGGTACTGGTCGCGCAGATCGGCCTTGGTGGTCAGCGGGAACAAGGAGAGGTCGGCGAGCGACCGGCAGTCGTCGGGATGCACCCCCGCCTTGTCGAAGGCCTGCCGATAGAAGGGGACCTTCTCGTAGGCGCGGTGCAGTGTCGAACGCAGCCGCGTGAGCTGGAGCGCGGCCAACTCGTCGCGGCCCAGCCGCTCGCCCTCGTCGTGGAGATCCGTGTACACCGCCATGCCGTCACCTCATCATGAGAACCGACCGATCATTCGGTAGATTGCCAGGGACCTGCAGGTTAAATCAATGACTCGAACGAGTGATCGTCTGTTGTGATGGCCCGCATGCCTACCTTCACCACCTACGACGGAACCGAACTCGCCTATCACCTCCAGGGGGACGGTGAGCCGCTGGTCTGCATCCCGGGCGGCGCCATGCGCGCATCCGCATACCTGGGCGACCTCGGCGGACTCGCGGACGGGCGTCTTCTGATCCTCCTCGACCTGCGCGGCACGGGCGACTCCGCGGTACCGGCCGACGAGTCGACGTACCGCGTCGACCACCAGGTCGGCGACGTCGAGGCGCTGCGGGCTCACCTGGGCCTGGAGCGCATGGACCTCCTCGCCCACTCCGCCGGCGGCAACCTCGCTCAGCTCTACGCGGCCGCGCACCCCGAGCGGCTGCGCCGAACCGTCCTGGTCACTCCGACCGCGTGGGCGGTGGACCTCCCGGTCACCACCCGGGACCGGCTGGAGGGGGCGCGGCTGCGGGCGGGCGGCGAGCCCTACGACACGGCCATCGCGGCCTACGAACGGATCCTCGCGGACACCGCCCACGAAGAGGAGGACTGGGAACTGGCCGCGCCGCTGTTCTACGGGAACTGGGACGAGACGGCCCGGGCGCACTGCGCGGCGAACGCGCGGCAGCAGAACGAGAAGGCGGCCGAGGCCTACGCGGGCCCCGGCGCCTTCGACCCGCCCGCCACCCGCGAGGCGCTCCGCCGGGTCACGGGCGAGGTCCTGGTACTGGCCGCGGAACTGGACGGCAACCCCAGCCCCGCCCTGGCGGCCCGGCTCGCCGCGCTGTTCCCGCAGGGCTCGGTCGACGTCCAGCCTCGGGCCGGCCACTTCCCGTGGCTGGACGACGGGGCCTGGTTCACGGCCCGCGTGGAGCGGTTCCTGGCGGCGGGGGCCTGACGACGCGATGCGGCCGGGCCGGTTCCCGGCCCCGCCGACCGCTGACCGCCGACCGCCGACTGTCGACCGGTGGCCGCCGGTTCTTCAAGATCGGAGGGGTGGCAGACTGGCCGGCCGTACCGCGAACCGAGAGGACCGACAACATCGTGCGACGGATACTGGTGCTGACAGCCGTGGCGGCCGTGGCTTTGGCGGCATTGGCGACGGCCACGGTGGCCGTCGGCGCGTATCTGCTGCGGGACCTCGGCCCGCTGCCCCCGCGATACTCCGGTCCGCCGCTGCCTCGCGAGACGGTGGTGTCGGAGATGACCTCGATACTCGCGGCGGAGGGGATCACGGTGGAGCGGGAACCCTCCGCGGGCATGCACACGTGCCACGAACGGCTCTCAGGGCGTCATGCGCCGGAGACGGTGGACGCCGCCGTGCAAGCGGCCTTCGCTCGGGCCCGTTCCGACCACGGCTGGCAGGACGGCCCCGACCTGGGTGAGCGGACGCTGACCCTGACGAAGGGCAACTGGACGGCGAGCGCCCGCCTCACGGGTGAGGAAACGTCAGGTCTGCCCGCGACCGTATTCATGGTGCTGACCTGCGTGGACGAGGAAGACGCCGCCACCGCCCCCACGACACCCTCCGCCCCGGCCCTCACACTCGCGCCCGCGGCCTCCTGAGCGAGCGCGGGGCGTACGACCCCACGGCTACGCCGTGTCCGCCTCCGTCGCCACCGCCTTCGCCCAGCGGTAGTCCGCCTTGCCGCTCGGGGAGCGCTGGATGGCGGGCGCGATGACCAGCTGGCGCGGGATCTTGTAGCCCGCCAGCCTGGTGCGGCAGTGGCTCTGGATCTGGTCCAGGGACGGTACCTGCGCGCCCTCCCGGACCTGGACCACCGCGGCCACATGGCTGCCCCACGTCGGGTCCGGGACCCCTGCCACCAAGGCGTCGTACACGTCCGGATGGGACTTCAGCGCCTGCTCGACCTCCTCCGGATACACCTTCTCGCCGCCGGTGTTGATGCACTGCGAGCCGCGGCCGAGCACCGTGACGATGCCCTGTTCGTCGACGGTCGCCATGTCGCCGAGCAGCACCCAGCGCTCCGTTCCCTTCTGGAAGAAGGTCTCGGCGGTCTTCCCCGGATCGTTGTAGTAGCCGAGCGGGACGTGCCCGCGCTGGGCGAGGCGACCCGGCTCGCCCACCGCCACCGGTTCGTGCGTCACCGGGTCCACCACTTGCGTACGGTCGTTGACCACCAGCCGGAAGCCCTTCTCCGGGCCGGAGTCGTCCGTCGCCCGGCCGTTGGACCCGGACTCGGAGGACCCGAAGTTGTTCAGGAGCAGCACGTTCGGCACCAGCCGCTGGAACTCGGCGCGCACCGTCTCCGACATGATCGCCCCGGACGAGGAGACGCTGAACAGCGAGGACAGGTCCGTGCCCTTGAGCGGGCCGTTCAGGGCGTCGATCAGCGGCCGCAGCATCGCGTCGCCGACCAGCGACACACTGGAGACCTTCTCCTTCTCGATCGTACGGAGCACTTCCTCGGGCGCGTACTTCCGGTGGATGACCACCCGTTGGCCGTAGTTGAAGGCGATGAAGGAGGTCAGGGTCGACGTGCCGTGCATCAGCGGGGGCGCCGGGAAGAAGGTGAGCCCGGCGCCGCGCGCCGCGACCCGTTCGGCCAGTTCCTCTGGCCGCTTCACCGGCTCGCCCGAGGGCTCGCCGCCGAAGAGTCCGGCGAAGAAGAGGTCCTCGGCCCGCCACATCACACCCTTGGGCATGCCGGTCGTGCCACCGGTGTAGATGATGAAGAGGTCGTCGGGGCTGCGCGGCGGAAATCCGCGCCCGGGCGAGCCGGCCGCCTCGGCGTCCGCGTACGGGACCGGCGCCACGGACGGCTCCGGGGCGCCTTCGGGGGCCTCCCCGACCCGGATCAGGTGACGGAGCTTCGTCGTCTGCGGCAGTGCGGCCGCGACCCGCTCGGTGAACTCGCCCTCGAAGACGAGGGCGGCGAGATCGGCGTCGTTGTAGAGGTAGACCAGCTCCTCCTCCACATAACGGTAGTTGACGTTCACCGGCACCAGCCGGGCCTTCAGGCAGGCCAGCACGGTCTGCAGGTACTCGATCCCGTTGTAGAGGTGCAGGCCCAGGTGCTCGCCGGCCCGCAGGCCGCTGTCGAGCAGGTGGTGGGCGATCCGGTTCGCCGCCGTGTCGAGCTCCGCGTACGTCAGGCGGCGCTCGGAGCCGGTCCCGGGGTGGTCCACGTACACGAGGGCCTCGCGGTCCGGGACCACGTCCACGACCGACTCGAACAGGTCGGCAAGGTTGTACTCCACCGTTCCTCCTGACCCTGGATGTTCCCGAAGTTCCCGACGACCGGCCATGTGGCCGGCCTGCTCCGGCGGTCATTAGAGCGCCGGAGAAGGCAACTGGGAAGGGAGCCGTCCAAGAAATCTGACTGAGTGTCAGCAAACTATTGAACTGCACCCTCCCCTACTGCAACCTGTTCTAGGTCTTGAGACGGGAGGACGGCAATGGGTGGGACGGAACACCTGACCGTGGATCGGCACGGCGCCACGCTGGTGCTCACCATGAACAGGCCCGAGGCGAAGAACGCGCTCTCGCTGCCGCTGCTGGTGGGGCTGTACGACGGCTGGCTGGAGGCGGACGCCGACGACGGGATCCGCTCGGTGGTCCTCACCGGCGCGGGCGGGGACTTCTGCGCCGGAATGGACCTCAAGGCCCTGGCCGGGAAGGGAATGGCGGGCGACCTCTACCGGGACCGTCTGAAGGCCGACCCCGACCTGCACTGGAAGGCGATGCTGCGGCACCACCGGCCGCGCAAGCCGGTGATCGCGGCGGTGGAGGGCTACTGCGTGGCCGGCGGGACCGAGATCCTGCAGGGCACGGACATCCGGGTGGCGGCTGAGGGCGCCACCTTCGGACTGTTCGAGGTCAAGCGCGGGCTCTTCCCGATCGGCGGCTCGACGGTACGGCTGCCACGCCAGATCCCGCGGACGCACGCCCTGGAGATGCTGCTGACCGGCCGCTCGTACTCGGCCTTGGAGGCGGAGCGGATCGGGCTGGTGGGGCGGGTGGTGCCGGACGGTACGGCGCTGGCGGCGGCCCTGGAGATCGCGGAGCGGATCAACGCGTGCGGGCCGTTGGCGGTGGAGGCGGTCAAGGCGTCGGTCTACGAGACCGCCGAGATGACGGAGCGGGAGGGGCTGGCGTCGGAGCTGTTGCGGGGGTGGCCGATCTTCGACACCGCCGATGCGAAGGAGGGGGCGCGGGCCTTCGCCGAGAAGCGGCCGGCGGTGTATCGGCGCGAGTAGCTGCCGCCGTCCGGAGCGGCCCGTGTCCTCGGCGCGGCGCCGTTGCCGGGGGCGCTGCCCCCGGACCCCCGCGCCTCAAACGCCGGCGGGGCTGAAAGAGCGCCTCGAACGCCGGCGGCGCTGGGTCAGGTGCGGCGGGGTTGAAGGAGCGCCTCGAACGCCGGCGGGGCTGGGTGAGGTGCGGCGGGATTGATATCACCGGAATCGATTGCATCGGAGAGCACCATGACAGCTGCCCCCCCACCGGAGGTGCTCCGCGCGCCCCTCGTCGTCGAGTTCCCCTTCACCCGGTCCCTCGGGCCCGTCCAGAGCGCCTTCCTCACCGGGCTGCGCGAGGGCACCGTGCTCGGTGTGAAGACCTCCGACGGCACCGTGATGGTCCCGCCCGTCGAGTACGACCCCGTCACCGCCGAGGAGATCCGCGAGCTCGTCGAGGTCGGCGCCACCGGTACCGTCACCACCTGGGCGTGGAACGATCGACCCCGCCCCCAACAACCCCTGGACACCCCCTTCGCCTGGGTGCTGGTCAAGCTGGACGGCGCCGACACCGCCCTCCTGCACGCCCTCGACGCGCCCGGCCCCGACGCCGTCCGCACCGGCATGCGGGTACGGGTCCGCTGGGCCGCCGAGCGCACCGGCGCCATCACCGACATCGCCTGCTTCGAACCGTACGAGGGCCCCGCGGGCGGGGTGGCCGTCGCGCACGACGGGGGCTTCGACGGCGCCGTCACCGGCATCGTCGCCGAGGCCCGCCTCGACTACGTCTACAGCCCCGGCCGCGCCCAGACCGCGTACATCGAGGCCCTCTCCGAGCGGCGGACCGTCGGCGAACGCTGCCCCTCCTGCCACAAGGTGTACGTCCCGCCGCGCGGCGCCTGCCCCACCTGCGGGGTCGCCACCACCGACCGCGTCGAGGTCGGCCCCGCCGGCACGGTCACCACCTACTGCATCGTCAACATCAAGGCGAAGAACCTCGACATCGAGGTCCCCTACGTCTACGCCCACATCGCCCTCGACGGCGCCGGCCTCGCCCTCCACGGCCGGATCGGCGGCATCCCCTACGACCAGGTCCGCATGGGCCTGCGCGTCGAGCCGGTATGGACCGAAGGCGGTCGCTACCCCGACCACTACCGCCCCACCGGCGAACCGGACGCGGACTACGACGCGTACAAGGAGCTCATCTGATGGCCCGATACGCCCGCGAGGTCGCGGTGGTCGCCTTCGCGCAGAGCGACCACCTGCGCCGCACCGACGAGCTCAGCGAAGTCGAGATGGTCATGCCGGTCCTCCACCAGGTGCTGGCGGCCACCGGCCTGAAGGCCGGCGAGATCGGCTTCACCTGCTCCGGCTCCAGCGACTACCTCGCCGGCCGGGCCTTCTCCTTCACCATGACCCTCGACGGGGTCGGCGCCTGGCCGCCGATCTCCGAATCGCACGTCGAGATGGACGGCGCCTGGGCCCTCTACGAAGCCTGGGTCAAGATCCAGACCGGCGAGGCGGACACCGCGCTCGTCTACTCGTACGGGAAGTCCTCACCCGGGTCGGTACGCGACGTCCTCACCCGGCAGTTGGACCCCTACTACGTCGCTCCGCTCTGGCCCGACTCGGTGGCCCTGGCCGCCCTCCAGGCCCAGGCCCTGATCGACGCGGGCGAGACCGACGAGGCCGCCCTGGCCGCCGTCGGAGCGCGCAGCCGGGACGCGGCCGTCGCCAACCCGCACGCCCAGCTGCGCGGCCCTGTCCCGCAGGGCGACTACCAGGTACGGCCGCTGCGCACCGGGGACTGCCCGCCCGTGGGTGACGGCGTGGCCGCCGTCGTGCTGGCCGCCGGTGACCTCGCGCGGCGGCTGTGCGAACGCCCCGCCTGGATCACCGGCATCGACCACCGCATCGAGGCCCACAGCCTGGGCCTGCGCGACCTCACCGACTCCCCGTCGACCCGGCTCGCGGCCGAACACGCGGGTGTCTTCGAGGCCCCCGTGGACACGGCCGAACTGCACGCGCCGTTCTCCTCCCAGGAGGTCGTGCTCCGCAAGGCGCTCGGCCTCGCCGACGACGTGAACGTCAACCCCTCCGGCGGCGCGCTCGCCGCCAACCCGATGATGGCCGCCGGCCTGATCCGCATCGGCGAGGCGGCCGCCCGGATCCACCGCGGCGCGTCGCGCCGGGCCGTCGCCCACGCCACCTCCGGCCCCTGCCTCCAGCAGAACCTGGTCGCCGTCCTGGAAGGGGACGCAAGGTGAGTAAAGAGCCCGTGGCCATCGTCGGGATCGGCCAGACCAAGCACGTGGCGGCCCGCCACGACGTGTCCATCGCCGGCCTGGTCCGTGAGGCGGCCGCCCGCGCCCTCGCCGACGCCGAACTGACCTGGGCGGACATCGACGCGGTCGTCATCGGCAAGGCCCCCGACTTCTTCGAGGGGGTGATGATGCCCGAGCTGTACCTGGCGGACGCACTCGGCGCGGTCGGCAAACCGATGCTGCGCGTGCACACGGCCGGTTCGGTCGGCGGGTCCACCGCCCTGGTCGCCTCCAACCTGGTGGCGGCCCGCGTCCACCGCACCGTCCTGACCCTCGCCTTCGAGAAGCAGTCCGAATCCAACGCGATGTGGGGCCTGTCGCTCCCGGTCCCCTTCCAGCAGCCGCTGCTCGCCGGCGCCGGCGGCTTCTTCGCCCCGCACGTGCGCGCCTACATGCGGCGCACCGGCGCGCCGGACACGGTGGGCTCGCTGGTGGCGTACAAGGACCGGCGCAACGCGCTCAAGAACCCGTACGCGCACCTGCACGAGCACGACATCACCCTGGAGAAGGTCCAGGCCTCGCCGATGCTGTGGGACCCGATCCGCTACTCGGAGACCTGCCCCTCCTCCGACGGCGCGTGCGCGATGATCGTCACCGACCGGGCGGGCGCGGCCCGTTCGTCGAAACCGGCCGCCTGGGTGCACGGCGGTGCGATGCGCAGCGAGCCCACCCTCTTCGCCGGCAAGGACTTCGTGTCCCCGCAGGCGGGCAAGGACTGCGCCGCCGACGTCTACCGGCAGGCCGGCATCACCGACCCGCGCCGGGAGATCGACGCGGTCGAGATGTACGTGCCGTTCTCCTGGTACGAGCCGATGTGGCTGGAGAACCTCGGTTTCGCGGCGGAGGGCGAGGGCTGGAAGCTCACCGAGGCCGGGGTCACCGAACTCGACGGGGACCTCCCGGTCAACCCCTCGGGCGGCGTGCTGTCCACCAACCCGATCGGCGCCTCCGGCATGATCCGCTTCGCGGAGGCGGCCCTCCAGGTCCGCGGCCAGGCCGGGGAACATCAAGTTCCGGGCGCCCGCCGGGCGCTCGGGCACGCGTACGGCGGCGGCGCGCAGTTCTTCGCGATGTGGCTGGTGGGGGCCGAGGAGCCGACCTCCTGAACACAAGCCCGGCCGACGACGGAGGGGCCGGCCGGGGAGCCGGACCGGCCACGGGTGACGCACCGTGGCCTGTCCGGCACCCGCCGCGGTGGTTAACCTGGCCCCCGGACGACGTACCGGGAGGAGCACGCACGTGGCCGAGAGCATGACTTCACAACCCCTCGCCGGCTGGGGGAAGCCGGACCTCGATCTCACCGAGGCGGACTGGCAGTCGAGCAGCCGAGGAGTGGGCGACGTCCAGATCGCCTTCGTCGAGGGCTTCATCGCGATGCGCAACAGCGAGCGCCCCGAGAGCCCTTCGCTCATCTTCTCGCCGGACGAGTGGCACAAGTTCGTCCTCGGCGCCCGCGGCGGTGACTTCGACCTCACCTAGGCGTACCGGGTCGTGATCACCGGGTGGTCCGGGTGCGGTCTTCGACCCGGACCACCGGGAGGCGAGCTCAGCCCTTCGCGAGGATCGCCTCCGCCGCGGCCACCTTCTGCCGGTGGACGTCCTGAAGCTTCTGGAGTAGTTGCCGGTCCTTGGCGATCATCGCCGTCTGGAGCTTCGACTCCTCGGTGAACCACACGTCCAGCAGGCCGGTCCGGCGCTTGCAGGCGACATCGGCCCCTGCCGTCGCCTTCTCCCGCTCCGTCACGGGGCCTTCGCGGAATTCCTGCGCAGCGAAAGGATCACGGGGTGATGCGTATGTGTATCCATTCTCCTGCATACATGCCGACCAACTGCTGAAGCCGGCCTGTACTTCCGGAAGCTGCATGGACTGCTCGTAGCTCTGCGACGATATCCGGCTGGCAGCCTCGGCTCCATCCGGATCCGAGTAGTCCTTGCGAAGGTCGCTCTGGGCCTGTCCGAGGCATCCGTTTTCCGGGACCTTCTGCCCCCGGTACTCGGCGGGCACAGATGCGTCCTCCCGCTTGCCGTACAGAACGGCGCGTACGTCGGCGTCGAGCTGCGGGGGCTGCTTCGGGGCCTCGCTCGGATCCATGCGATAGCCGAAGAGGGCTGCGGACTTCTCGTCCGACAGGCCGTACCGGCGGTCGGCGCTCGGCTGGGGCGGATTCGGCGGGGGTGGCTGGTAGGTCAGGGAGAAGCGGGCCATGCAGGTACGTGCCAGCATGTGCTCGGCCGCCGCGATGGAGGCGTACTCCGCGTCCGTGTAGCTGTACGCGGCGATGGGCAGGCGGTACGTGTAGGACCCCTTCGCCGCCTCGGAATCCTTGGTGGGGCGGTTCGACCCCGCCGGGTCGCCGTCATCCTGCGATCCCTGTGCCGTGCACCCCACCAGGGCGAACATGGCCAGCATGGCTGGCACCAAACGTCTCATCTGGTTGCTCCTGCGGTGCCCCGTGCAGGCCATGAGGTCACACGGGGCCGACATGCAAAGAAGGAACGGATTACCCGTCAGTCCGTCAGTTGAACTTGTAGCAGTTCGAGCCGGACGCGCCGAACGCCAGCGCGGCGTTGTTGTTGTACGTGTTCGCCAGACGGTTGGCGTTCGTGTACGGGGCGACGGTGTCGCAGGCGCCGTTGTAGCCGCTGTTGAAGAAGATCGTGGTCGGGGTGGGGCTGCCGTTGTAGAAGGAGGCCGCGCCGTTCTTCACCGGCGTTCCCTTGCCGGCACCCGAGTCCAGGAACTTGTAGCCCGCGAGGTCGCTGATGCTGCCGTTGATGCCGCCGCTGCCGGTGAACGTCGTGCGCGATCCATTCAGACCGGAGTTGTAATAGAAGGTGCCACAGTTGGCCTCTCCCGTGCAGTAGATACCGACGCCGGCCTGTGCCGGAGACACGCTGAAGGCCAAGGCGGCCGCAGTGGGAAGTGCAACGGCTATGGCGCGCCGAATGTTGGTCATGAATATCCTCCAGAAACCTTGATCGCCAGAGTGGCGAGGGTGGAGTGTAGGTGGACGCCGAGCCGTCGAGTCAAGCCAGTTAAGCAAGGCTTGAGGTTTCCCTCGCAGAGCAGGTCGACGCGGAGTGAATGAGGAGCCGACGCAAAGTCAGAATCCCTGGGGTGGCGGGCACTCGATGCGCACGGCGCGAGGGCATCCGTGGGCGCGCCCGTGCCGCGGGTCGGCCGCGGCCCGCGCACTCCGCCGGGTACGGTGGACGCGTGATGGCCGAGCGGGACCTGAAGCGGCTGCTGAGCGGGATGCGGCCCGAACTGCTGGACGAGCGGTACGTCTTCACCACGGTGGAGGGCGTCGAGGTGCCGGCCGGGCTGCGGCCCGCGGCCACCGTGCGGGAACCCGAGGGGCTCACCCTGGTGCTGCGTCAGGAGGAGGCCGACGCGGCCGGCCTTCCGTACGACTACGTCGCCGGGTGGATCACCCTCCGCGTCCACTCCGCCCTCGACGCCGTCGGGCTCACCGCCGCCTTCGCCACCGAACTCGGCGCACACGGGCTGAGCTGCAACGTCATCGCCGGCTACCACCACGACCACCTCTTCGTGGCCGCCGACCGGGCGCAGGAGGCGGTGGCCGTCCTGGAGGACCTCGCAGCCCGCTCCGTACACGACTGAAGCCCCCCGGAAAAGAAGATCGGATTCTTTTCCGCAGTGGCATCCCTCGCGCTGTGCGCCGGGCGTACGCTGAACCCCCGAACAGGCCTGGGGGGTACCAGCCATGACGGACCGCCGGACCCGCACACGGCGCACGATGGTCGAACGCGATGCCGAACTCGCGATCGTCGACGAAGCCCTGGACCAGCTCACCGGTCCCGGGCCGGACGCGGGCGGCGCGCTGCTCGCCTTCTCCGGCCCCGCGGGCCTCGGCAAGACCACCCTGCTCGCCGAACTGCGCCGTCGCGCCCTCGCCCGCAACTGCACCGTCCTCGCCGCCCGCGGCGGCGAACAGGAACAGAGCCAGCCCTTCCACGTCGCCCGGCAGCTCATCCAGCCCCAGCTCGCCGGTACCTCCGAGCAGGAGCTGCGCGCCGCCCTCGGCGGCTGGTACTCCATCGTCGGTCCGGCCCTGGGACTGTGCGCCCCCGAACAGGGCGTCCCGCCCGACCCCCAAGGCCTGCGCGACGGACTCGACTGGGTCCTCACCCACCTCGTCGTCAAGCGCGCCCCCGTCGCCCTCGTCCTCGACGACGCCCACTGGGCCGACCCCGAGTCCCTCGGCTGGCTCGCCGCCTTCGCACCGCGCGCCGAACACCTCCCGCTGCTCCTCGTCGTCGCCTACCGCCCCGACGAACTGCCCGAGCACGCCGACGCCTTCCGTACGCTGCCCGGCCGGGCGGGACAGCGCCCGCTGCCCCTGGCCCCGCTCACCCCGGCCGCCGTCGCCACCCTGGTCCGCGAGGCCGTCGGCGCACACGCCGACGACGCCTTCTGCCAGGAGGCGTGGGCCGTCACGACCGGCAACCCCTTCGAAGCCGTCGAACTCACCGTCAAGGTCCGCGGCAAGGGCCTGACACCGGTCGAGGCGAACGCCCCGCAACTGCGCGACCTCGCCGCCGCCCAACGCGGCAGCGGTCTCGTCGCCCGCCTGGAGCGACTCGGCCCCTCCACCGTCCGCTTCGCCTGGGCCTGCGCCGTCCTCGGCACCGCCATCCCGCAGGACCTCGCCGCCCGGGTCGCCGCCCTCGGCGCCGAGGAGGCCGTCGACGCCACCAGGCGACTGCGCGACGCCCGCATCCTGTCGGCGGCCACCGCCGAGGAGAGCGACGCCGGGCTGGAGTTCGTCCACCCGCTGATCGCCACCGCCATCTACCGCGCCATCCCCGACGCGCTCCGCGTCGCCCTGCACGGCAAGGCCGCGGCGGCCGTCGTCGACGCCGGACTCGGCTCCTCCGCGGCCGCCCGCCACTTGCTGGAGACCCACCCCGAGAACGACCCCTGGGTCGTGCGCACCCTGCGCGAGGCCGCCGGCGAGAACCTCCGGGCGGGCGCCCCCGAGGCCGCCCGCCGCCAGCTCGCCCGCGCCCTGCTCGAACCCCCGGACTTCGACGAACGCGCCGCCGTGCTCTACGAACTGGGCTGCGCCTCCCTGCTCACCGAGCCCGCCAACACCGTCAACCACCTGCGGGCCGCTCTCGCCGAACCCTCCGACGACCCGGCCCTGCGCCAGGGCATCGTCATCCGGCTCGCCCAGGTCCTCGCCCACAGCGACCGCCTGGCCGAGGCCTCGGACTCGCTCGCGCGGGAGATCCCGTACACCCAGGACGTACGCGCCCGGCTGCGCCTGCAGTCCGAGCAGTTCATGTGGGACGCCTTCAACGCCGCCGAGACCGACTCCCCGGCCCGCTCCCGACGGCTCGCCCGCCTCGCCGACCGGCTCACCGGGCGCGACCTCACCGAGCGGTACATCATCGGGCTGCGCGCCTGGGACGCCTGCCTGCGGGGCGAGCCCGTCGACGTGGTGCTGCACCACGCCGGACGGGTACTGGAGCGCCCCTTCAGCTGGGCCCACGAGGACCGCGGCTTCGAGGTCCCGGTACTGGCCGCGATGGTCCACATGTACGCCGACCGGCCCGGACGGGCCGAGGAGCTGTTCGAGGCGGGCACCGCCGAGTTCGAGCGGCACGGCTGGCGCGGGGCGCACCTCTCCTTCGCCTACAGCCTGCGCGCCTACGTCCGCTACCGGCGCGGGCGGCTCGTGGAGGCCGAGGAACTGGCCCGGGCCGGGCTGCGGCTCGCCGAACGGGTGGGCCGGCGTACCCCCGTGCACTGGTACGCCATAGCCATCCTCCTCACCACCCTGCTCGCGCGCGGCCGGCCCGAGGAGGCCTGGGAGCTGGCCCGGGAGCACGAGTACGGCAGCCCCTTCCCGGCGGCCGTCGTCTTCCCCGACTCCCAGACCGTGTACGCCGAACTGCTCCTGTCCCGGGGCGAGAAGCAGGCCGCGATCGTCGAACTGGAGGCGGTCGACCGGCGGCTGACCCCGCGCGGCATCCAGAACCCGTCCTGGTGCCCGTGGCAGCTGCACCTGGCCCGCGCGGTGGTCGCGGACGATCCGCGGCGGGCCCGCGCCCTGGCCGACGACGCCGTCCGCCGGGCCCGCGCCTTCGGCGCCGCCTCGGGCATCGGCCAGGCCCTGCGGGTGGCGGCCCAGGTCGCCGCCCCCGAGGACCGGGCCCCGCTCCTCCAGGAGGCGGTCACCCTGCTCTCGGCCTCACCGGCGGGCTACGAACTGGCCCGCGCCCTGGCCGCGCTGGGCACCGAGCTGCGCGACGAGGACCTGCTGATGCAGGCCCTGGTGACGGCGCGGGAATGCGGCGCGGACGGGCTGGCCCGGGAGACGACCGACACCCTGCTGGGGCTGGGCGGTGCGGTGCCGTGCGGACTGGCTTGGGAGGACGGGCTCACGGAGGAGGAGCGGCGGGCGGCGGACCTCGCGGTGCGCGCCGAGAAGGAGCCCGTGCCGGAGGTCGTGGTGCTGCCCGCGCCGGACTGGGCGCTGTCGGCGGCCTGCCGCAAGCTGGGCACCGACCGGCCCGGTCTCAGGGAGGCGCTGGAGGCGTTCGCCCGTAGCTCGACGTGATCGGGTCCGCCGCCCGCCGGGCACGGTGAACCGTATGGAGCACGACGAGAGACGCGTCGTCCTCCGGATCGAGGCGGCGGCGTCCGAGAAGGCGGTGCGCCGGGCCCTCACCCTCGACGGGCCGGTGCCCGCGGCGCCCTCCTGACGGGGCTCGTCGGTCACCGACCTCGTCCGCCACGTGGGCGGAGTGCGCCGCTACCTCGCACACGTCCCGCACGGGCGGCCCGGACGCGGTGATCGACTGGTTCGCGGAGGGCGCCGGGGAGCCGGCGGAGCTCTTCCACGAGCTAGGACCCGACACCACGGCCCGGACCTGGTCGGCGGAGCAGACCTCCGGTTCCTGGCTGCGGATGCGGCTGATCGAGCCGGCCGTGCACCGCTGGGACGCCGAATCCGCGACCGGTACCCCGGCCGGCCTCGCACCGGACCTCGCACCGGACCTCGTGGCGGACGCCGTGACCCGGGCGATCGAGGTGAGGGCCCCGGCCCGGGCGGGGCCGGTGGCAGGCACCGCGGGGAGCGGGGGAGAAGTACCGCTTCCGGCGTACGGACGTCCCGGAATCCTGGACGGCCCTCCTCTCGGGGGACCAGATCCTGCGGGTGCCCGGTGTCACCGGCCCGCCGGTGGACGTCGCGGCCGCGGGCAGCGCCTGCGACCTCGCCCTGTGCCCCTGGGACCGCCTCCCACCCACCGTCGTGCGCGTCGAGGGTGACACCGCCCTGCTGCCACACCGGTTCACCCTCGTACCACCGGCCCGAGGGCCGGGCCGGCGGGCCCGACCCGGGCAGGTCCCCGGATGCGGGCCCCCGGACCGGAAAACTCGCGCGGCCACGTACCATGGCGGCATGTCCTTCCTCCGCCGCCACCGCGCCGCCACACCCGCCGGCCCGGACTTCGATGTCCTGGCCATGGACCCGGGGGACTGGCCGGGCAATCTCGGGGCCGGGCTGCTGCCCGCGCCCGACGGCAGCTGCCAGGGTGTCTTCCTCCGCTACGACCTGTTCGGCGGACGCGGACCCGCGATGATCATCGGGAACCTCCCGGAGGGTTCCCCGGCCCGTGACCTCACCGACGACCAGATCCCCTTCGAGGTGGCGCAGCTCCTCGACGCCCTGGAGAACGACGAGGACGTCGAGGTCACCGGCGTCGAGGACTGCCCGGTCATGCAGGGCGACAACCTCCTCATCGTCCGCAAGATCAAGCTGTCGGAGTCCCGCATCTCCTGCGTCCAGTTCGACCGCAGTGACAACGTGCTGGTCACCATCGCCAGCTGGGACCGCCCGATCACCGATGACCTCTACGCCCTCCTGAAGCCGCTCCCCGCCGAGCTCTTCCAGCAGGGCTGACCCCGTCCGCGTCCCCGGGTCGGGGCCCGGGCCTCAGGCGTCCGCGATGGCGTTCGCCGCCACGTAGCCGAACGTCATCGCGGGGCCGATCGTCGATCCGGCGCCCGCGTAGCTGTGGCCCATCACCGCCGCGCTCGCGTTGCCGGCCGCGTACAGGCCCGGGATCACCGACCCGTCCGGGCGCAGCGCCCGGGCCCGGGCGTCCGTGACGATCCCGCCCTTCGTACCGAGATCCCCCGGCACGATCTTGAACGCGTAGAACGGCGGGATCAGGACGGGCGCCAGACACGAGTTCGGATGCACGTTCGGGTCCGTGTAGTAGTGGTCGTACGCCGTGTCACCCCGGTCGAAGTCGGCGTCGTCACCGCTCCACGCCTGCGCGTTGAACCGGCCCAGCGTCGCCCGCAGGGCGCCCGCCGGGACCCCGATCTGGCCGGCCAGCGCGTCCCAGGTCCACGCCTTCTTCGCGGCCCCCGCCTGGTACCACGCGTCCGGGAAGGGCAGGGTCGGCAGGATGTCCTTGAACAGGTACTTGTTGCGGTAGTACTGATCCACGATCAGCCACGCCGGGATGTGCGAGCCGACGGCGCCGCGGTCCTTCTCGTACATCACGTGCACCACATCGCTGTACGGCGCCGCCTCGTTGACGAACCGCGCGCCGTTCGCGTTCACGATCAGCCCGCCCGGCAAGGTCCGTTCGGCGAGGCAGAAGTACGGCTCCCCGGGCAGCGGGATCGACGGCCCCCACCACGCGTCCTCCATCAGCGCCAGCGAGGCCCCGGCGCGCTGCCCCGCCCGGATCCCGTCGCCGGTGTTCTCCTTCGCGCCCACCGACCACTGGGTGCCGATCGGTTGTTGCTGGTACTGCGCCCGCATCGCCGCGTTGTGCTCGAAACCGCCCGAGCCGACGACCACCCCGCGCCGGGCCCGTACGGTTCCCCGTACGCCACCCCGCTCCACCACCACGCCGGTGACCGCGCCGCCCTCCTGGACCAGATCCACCAGCGGGCTGTTCAGCCACACCGGAACTCCGGCCCGCTGGAGCCCGGCGCGCAGACCGGCCGCCAGGGACTGGCCCATCGTCAGCGGTTTCTCGCCGCGCAGCGCCGCCTTCGTACCGCGCGCCAGGCACTCGGTGGACACGGCGAGGCCCTTGGCGCTCACCGCGGCCAGGTTCAGCCACCTGTAGTCCTGGCTGAACACCACCATTCCGGCCGGGACCGGCATGTACGCCGGGTTCAGGTGCGCCAGTTCGGAGCCGAGGATGTTCCCGTCCAGCTGGTCCGGCTCGATGGAGCGACCGTTCGGCATTCCGCCCGGCAGATTCGGGTAGTAGTCGCTGTAGCCCTCCATGTAGCGGAATCGCAGCGGGCTGTTGGCCATCACGAAGTCCAGCATCCGGGGCCCGTTGGCGAGGAACGCGGCCTGTCGGTCGGCCGGCACCTCGGACCCGACGACGGCGGCCAGGTACGTCGCCGCCTTCTGCGGGGTGTCCGGTACCCCCGCGCCCAGGATCACCGAGTTGTTGGGCAGCCAGATACCGGCTCCGGACCGGGCGGCCGAACCACCGAAGGTCGGGGCCTTCTCCACCACCAGGACGCTGAGCCCCCGCTTGGCGGCGGTGAGCGCGGCGGTCATTCCGGCCGCCCCGGACCCGACCACGACGACGTCGTACTCGCCGAGCGGAGGCCCGTCCTGGGCGCCGTCGGCCCGGGCGGTGGCGGACGGCAGCACGGTGGCGGCGAGCACCCCGGCGCCCGTGCCGGCGAGGACCGTACGTCTGGACGGGAGGGCGGCGGGGGTGGTGGTGCGTGAAGCGCTTGCTGACATGGGCAGGCTCCGGCGGAGTGGGGAGGAGGGGAAGTGCCTCCAGCATTTCTGATGCTGAGTCAGAAAAGGTGTTCGGGGGATCATGTGATGTCAAGGCATCCGGCGCCGCCGCCTCCAGTACGCCACGGTCACCACGCCCAGCAGCGGGCCCCACAGGACCAGCGGGGCGTAGCAGACGTAGAACCACAGGGCGCTCCAACCGCCCACCTCACTGGGGAAGTCGGCCGGCACCGGATCGCCCTGGAGGGTGGTTCCGGCCACCTGGCTCACCGGCACGAGGACGCTCCAGAGGCCGGTCAGCGCGACGGCACCGAGCGCGGCCGGGACGACGGCGACCGCCACCGGGATCCGCCGGCCGCTCAGAACCGGGATCCAACGGGGGAACACCTCGCCCCACGCGGCCACCAGCCCGACCGCGGTGAAGGCCAACAGCTCGGAGACCAGCGAGAGGATGACGACGTACACGTCCAGCGGCAGCCAGTGCGGCAACTGCCCGCTGTCCGCCGACGAGTGGTCGACGAAGAGCAGGCCCAGCCGCCACAGGCCGGACGGCAGGACGGCGAACGGGATGGCGAACGCGCAGATCCGCGCCCAGCGCGGAACCCCCGCCACCGGGGCGTGCGCGGCCTTCCAGGCGGCGCGGACACGCCCGCCCGCCGGACGGGCATCGGTAGGTACGGACACGGTCTCCTCCGGAGCCGCGGGCAACCCTTGCCCGCTCCACTTCGAAGATCGCAGTCGTGCGGGCGCCTGCGGATCGCCCGCCGGACGGATGCGCCTCCACCGGGTGGGGGAGACCCGTCCGCCTCGCGGATGAGGGGGCCGCGCATCCGGGTCCGTACACCCCGGGTCGCACGTGTGAACGGCGAAGCCCCGTGGCGGTGGGGGCCACGGGGCTTCGCGTATCGGGGGACGGTCAGCGCGTGCCGACCGCCGCGCGGACCGCGCGGCGCGCCATTCCGGCATCGTCGTGCAGCCGGCGGAGCAGCAGCCGCTGCTCCTCGCCGGAGGACAAGGAGCCCACCGGCATTGGCTGGGTCGGGGCGGTCGCCAGCATCGAGCGCTGCACCGCCGTCTCGGACATCCGGATCTCCCGGGTCAGTACCAGCATCAGATTGACCAGGAAGGCGTCCCGCGCTGCCGGACCGGCCGACTGGGCGAGCCGGCTGATCTGGGCGCGGGCGGCCGGGGCGTCGCCCAGTACCGTCCACAGCGTCGCCAGGTCGTACCCGGGCAGGTACCAGCCCGCGTGCTCCCAGTCGAGCAGGACCGGGCCGGCCGGCGACAGCAGCAGGTTCGACAGCAGGGCGTCACCATGGTTGAACTGCAGGGACGTGCCCGACAGCTTCACGCCGTGCAGCAGCTTCTGCAGGTCGCCGAGGTCCCGGTCGGTCAGCAGGCCCAACTCGTAGTCGCGGGCGATCCGCCGCGCATAGTTCATCGGGGTGCCGAACAACTCCGCCGGCGGCCGCCACTGGTTGACCCGGCACACCGCGCCCAGGGCCGCCCGGAGGTCCACCCGCGGCGGCGGCTCCACCGGGTGCCGCTGCAGTGCCGCGACCCGGCCCGCCATCCGCTCCACCACCAGCGTGCAGTTCTCGGGGTCGGCGGCGATCAGCCGCGGCACCCGGACCGGCGGGCGGTGCCGGACGAAGGCCCGGTATGCCGCTATTTCGTGCCGGTAGCGCTCACGCCATTCGGGCGAGTGATCCAGTAATACCTTGGCGACGGCGGTCATCCGTCCGGTGGTGCCCACCAGGAGGACCGAGCGGCCGCTGCGCCGAAGTACCTGCACCGGGGCGAACTCCGGACAGATCCGCTGCACCGAGGCAAGCGCGGTACGCAACTGCGCCCCCTGCGGCCCCGAGAGGTCGATTCTTCCGCTGACGGGCAGTGATCCGGTACCCGGCATCCGCCGCGCCCGGACGGCGCCCTGTGCAGGAGCCGACGGGCGGCCGGGTTCGAGGTAGGGGCCGCCGCCCGCCGGGAGCGTGCGGTGCGACCGGACCGGTGCGGACACGGAGGACGTTGCTGCGTACATGGTGATACGGATCCCTTCGTGCGCCGACGAGTTGCGTACGCCGCCCCGCCGGATCCCGTACTTCACCCTGGGGAGTTCCGCCGGTGAACCGGGTCGGGGAGGCGCATTCCTACCTGACACCCGGCGCAAGGTGGCGAACCATCGGGCGTGCCCTGGCGAAGCCTGGCGAATAGTCGCTGGGCATCTGACGGCGGGCTACTGTCAACTCAGCCGAGAACCTGGGGGCTTGACGTGAGCAAAGGTCCGAACACCCGCTTGAACGATCTGTTCGGCCTCGCCGGCTGGTCGAAGGGCGAACTGGCGAGGATGGTGAACAGGCAGGCGGCGGCCATGGGCCACCCCCAGCTGGCCACCGACACCTCGCGGGTGAGGCGCTGGATCGACATGGGGGAAGCCCCCCGCGAACCGGTGCCCACGGTACTGGCAGCACTGTTCACCGAGCGGCTCGGTCGTGTCGTGACCATCGAGGACCTCGGGTTCGTACGGCAGCGGCGCACCACCAGACGGCAGCCGGACGGGGCTCGTGAGAACCCCGACGGGATGCCATGGGCGCCCGAACGCACAGCCGCGGTCCTCACCGAATTCACGGGAATGGACCTCATGCTCAACCGTCGCGGTCTGATGGGCGCGGGAGCGGTGCTCACCGCCGGCTCCGCCCTCAGCAACGCCATGTACGACTGGCTGCACACCGACCCCGCCATGGCCAAGGAGACCCGGAACTTCGGGGACTCCTTCCAGGTCGACCCGGCGGGCTACGACCGCTACGAGGCGGCGCCCATCGGCTCCCAGGAGATCGAGGCGCTGGAGCGCTCCGTGGAGGTGTTCCGTGCCTGGGACGCCTCCAGAGGTGGCGGACTCCAGCGCAAGGCGGTCGTCGGCCAGCTCAACGAGGTGGGCGGGATGCTCGCCTACCACCACCCGGACCACCTGCAGCGGCGCCTGTGGGGGGTGGCGGCCAACCTGGCGGTGCTCGCCGGCTGGATGTCCCACGACGTGGGCCTCGAACCCACCGCGCAGAAGTACTTCGTCATCGCCGCGCACGCGGCCCGAGAGGGCGGCGACCGGCCGCGCGCGGGTGAGGCGCTGTCCCGCGCCGCCCGCCAGATGGTCCACCTGGGCAAGCCCAACGAGGCCCTGGACCTGATGAAGCTCGCCCAGTCCGGCTCGGGCGAGCAGACCCTCCCGCGGACGCGCGCCATGCTGCACACCATCGAGGCCTGGGCGCAGGCCGCCATGGGCAAGGGCCAGGCCATGCGCCGCACCCTCGGCGAGGCGGAGGAGCTGTTCGTCTCCGACAAGGGCGATGTCCCGCCGCCGAGTTGGATGCAGCACTTCGACGAGGCCGACCTGCACGGCATGCAGGCGCTCGCCTACCGGACCCTCGCGGACCACGACGCCGCCGCGGCGCCGATCGCCGCGCGCCACGCCAAGGAGGCCCTGCGGCTGCGCGGCGAGGGCTACCAGCGCTCGCAGATCTTCGACTACATCTCCATGGCCTCGGCCTGCTTCATCGCCGACGAGCCGGAGCAGGCCGACCGGTACGCGCGTCTCGCCCTGGTCTCGATGAACGAGACCTCCTCGCACCGGACCTGGGACCGGCTGCGCGAGATGTACCGGCTCACCGCCCAGTACTCCGGGTACGCGCGCATCGAGGACCTGCGCCAGGAGATCAAACTGGCCCTCCCGGACACCCCGGCGCCGCGCGCCACGGGGGTGTAGGGCGGTCAGGTCCTTGCGCGAGGCCCGCGAGGCCATCGTACGGAGACGAGAAAGGCCGCGCCTTCCGGCGCGGCCCTGAAGTCACTTACGCACGTGACTCGTTCACCCACCGATGCGGGCGACGAGTACGCAGGCGTCGTCCTCGCGCTCGCTCTCGCCGAACTCCTCGATCACGATCCGCACGCACTCCTGCGCCGACCGCGCCGCCGAGAACCGTGGCGCCAGTGCCAGCAGCCGTTCGGTCCCGTCCGCCCGGCTGAACTCGATGCTGCGCGGCGTCAGTCCGTCGGTGTGCAGCACCAGCAGGTCGCCGACCTCGAGGCTCTCCTCGGCCTGCCCGTAGGAGGCTCCGGAGGTCGCGCCCAGCAGGACGCCTTCCGGCGGCAGCAGGGAACGCCCCGATCCGCGACGGAACAACAGGGGTGCCGGGTGGCCCGCCTGGGCCCAGGACAGGACCTTGCGCTCGGGATCGTAGCGGCAGCACACGGCCGAGCCGAGCGCGGGCTGTACGGAGGTCTCCAGAAGCTGGTTGAGCCAGCCCATCAGCGGGCCGGGCTCGATGCCCGCCATGGCCATGCCGCGCAGGGCGCCCAGCATCATCGCCATCCCGGAGGTGGCGGTCACGCCGTGCCCGGTCAGGTCGCCGACCGTCAGCATCGAGCAACCGTCGGGGAGTTCGAGCGCGTCGTACCAGTCGCCGCCGATCAGCGCGCTGGTCGCGGAGGGCAGGTAGTGCGCGGCCACGTCCAGCGTGCCCGCGCTGCCGTACGGGAACCGCAGGGAGCCGCGCCACGGGGGGAGCACGGCTTCCTGCAGCTCGACCGCCAGCCGGCGCTCGGTCTGCGCGATCTCCTGCCGGCGCTGCAGCGAGTCACGCGACTCGCGCACCGCGCGCTGGCTCCGGCGCAGTTCGCTCACGTCCCGCAGCACGGCCCACATCGAGGCCGTACAGCCGTCGGAGTCGAGTACCGGCTCGCCCCTCATGTGCAGGGTCCGGACCCGGCCGTCGGCCCGGACGATGCGGAACTCGCCGTCGATCGGCCGGCCGTCCACCAGGCAGGCGGTGACCCATGCGGTGAGCAGCGGCTGGTCCTCGGAGAACAGGGTCGAGCCGAGTTCGTCGAGGGGGAGCGCGCCGGACTCGGGCGAGCGGCCGAAGATCTGGAACAGCTCCTCGGACCAACTGACCTCGTCGGTCAGCAGGTTCCACTCGGCGCTGCCGACACGGGTCTGGGCCTCGAGCCCGACCTCGGGAGCCACCGGCGGGAGTTCGACGGGCTCGGGCGCCGCCGGCAGGCCTTCCTTGAGCTGGCCGAGGTGCTCGCGGAGGTCGTCGAGGTGGTGGACGGCGAGATCGCACAGAGCGCGCTGCCAGCGGCCCTGGGCGTCGTCGTCGTCGACGACGGTGTCGCGGCGGACCGCGTCCACTTCCCCCCGCAGCCGCCGGGTCTGCGAGATCAGCGCGTCCACCGACCCGGGCTCGGGCGGCTGCGCGGGACGGTCCGCGAACAGGTGGGACGGCATGAGAACTCCGATACAGGCGCGGCACGGCCAAGTCTGAAGGAAGGACCGGTAACGACTGTTGCACAGGGCGCGACGGTGTGTAAGGCGTTTGGCAACATCCGCTACGTTCTTGCTTCTGGTATATGCCGTAGGCCTTCCGGCCCGCTCGGAGCGTGCGAACGAATCCGGTCAGGCGAACTCCCGGGCGGATCGCGGACATAGGCCGGTCCGGGTCGTTCCGCCCTGGTGACGGCGGCCGGAATCGGGCCATCCGGTGGCCGTCGCTCGATCGTACGGCCGAGTTGTACGAGCCCTGCCGGCGCCGGAAACACATAAGGAACGGATCAAGGCGGGCCCTCGGATTACCCCCGAAAGAGTGATGTCGGGGGAGGTGACGCGGCGTGATCAGGGCTTCCCAAGGCCCTGCCGGGTCGCTACCCTACGTGCCGGTAATGAACCGGGGGAGGTCTGCGCGGGCGGGCCCGCACAGCGTGGGGACACACGACGACATGACCGGGCCGAACCACGCCACCGGGCCGAACCACGCCACCGCGCCGAACCACGCCACCGGGCAGGACGACACCACGGGACGGACCGACACCACGGGGCAGAGCCGCCGTTCCTTCCTCACCTACCTCGTGGCCGCACCGACCCTGGCCCTGGTCACCCGGGCCGGCGCCGACGCGCTCGCACCGCAGCCCGCCCACGCCGTGGTGCCCACGCTGCCGGCCGTCGCCGACCTGATCGACCTCGGCGACCTGTTCATCCTGGCCGGAGCCCCCACCTCCGCCCTGCTGGCGCTCGCCGTCGAGGCGGACGGCACCATCCGCTTCCGGCTGCCGCGCGAGGAGGTAGGCCAAGGCCTCACCACCGCCGTGGCCATGCTGGTGGCGGAGGAACTCGACGTCCCACCGGCCGACGTCCGGGTGGAGCTGGACGACGCCCGGCCCGAGCTGGTCTTCAACCAGCTCACCGGTTCCTCCAACTCCATCCGCTCCCTCTACGGGCCCGTCCGCCAGTGCGCCGCCACCGCCCGGGCCCGCCTCGTGGCGGCCGCCGCCCGCCGGTGGAAGCTGGCTCCCGCCTCACTGACCACCTCCGGCGGCACCGTCCGCGCCCCCGACGGCCGCACCGCCGCTTACGGAGACCTCGCCGCGGCCGCTGCCGATCCCGGTTTGGTCGTCCTCGGCGCCACCCCCAAGAAGCGGGCCGGGCACACCCTCGTAGGACGGCCCACCGGCCGTGTGGATGCCCGCGCGATGGTCACCGGCGCCCTCCGGTACACCCTCGACCTCGACGTGCCCGGCGCCGAACCCTGCGTCGTGCGCCGGCCGCCCACCCTCGGCGGCACGGTCCGCGGCGTCACCAACCTCGCCGCCGTCCGGGCCATGCCCGGAGTCCTGGACGTGGTCACCGTCCCGACCGGGGTCGCCGTCGTGGCCCAGACCTTCGGTCAGGCCATCGACGCCAAGGCGGCCCTCCAGGTCACCTGGGGTCCCGGACCCGCCGACCAGCTCTCCGACGACGGGATCCGCGCCAAGTTGCGGGCCGCCACACCGCCGTTGCCGGTCCCGCCCCTGCTGACCCCGTACGTCGACGCCGAGTTCGACTTCGCCTTCGTCAGCCACGCCCCGATGGAGACCAACTCCGCCGTCGCCGACGTGCGCGAGGACCGGGCCGAGATCTGGTCCGGCCTCAAGTCCCCGATCGTGGCCCGCGAGACCATCGCCGCCGAGCTGGGTCTGCCGCTGTCCGCGGTCACGGTGCACGTGGTCCAGGCCGGCGGCTCCTTCGGCCGGCGGCTCTTCTTCGACGCGGCCCTGGAGGCCGCCCGGATCTCCAAGGCCTGCCGCCGCCCGGTCCGGCTCATGTGGACGCGCGTCGACGACACCCGGCACGGCCGGATGCGGCCCGCGACCCACCACAAGATCCGTGCCACCCACCTGCTGGGCGAGGTGCTCAGCTTCGAGCACCGCGTGGCCGCCGCCGAGACCGACTTCCGGCACGGCCTCGGCGAGATCATCACCGCCACGGCGGCCAGTCTGCCGCTCGGCATCGGCAATGCCACCCTCGCCCAGACCCTCTTCCTGACCACGGTGAAGTCCCCGTACCACTTCGGACTCACCACCCAGGCCCTCACCGAGGTGCCCACCGGCATCCCCACCGCCTCCTGGCGCTCGGTCTACTCCGCCAACACACGCGGGGCCGAGGAGATCGTGGTCGACGAACTCGCCGCCCGGACGGGCCGGGACCCCTACCGGTTCCGACGCACCTTCCTCAAGACCGACGCCCAGCGCGCCGTGCTCGACAAGGTGGCCCAGGAGGGCGACTGGGGAAGGCCGATGCGGTCCGGGTGCGCGCAGGGCATCGCCTTCCACGAGGAGTACAAGTCCCGCACCGCGTGCCTCGTCGAGATCGACACCCGCGATCCCGAGCACGTCCGCGTCACCAAGGCCGTCATCGCCGTGGACGTGGGCCTGCCGGTCAACCCGCTCGGACTGGAGGCACAGATGATCGGCGGCCTCACCGACGCGATCTCCACCACCCTGCGGGCCGGGCTGCACCTCGACAAGGGACTTCCGCTGGAGGGCAGCTACAGCCAGTTCCACTGGGCCCGGCAGCGCGACACCCCGCGCGACGTACGGGTCTTCGTACTGCCCGCCACCGGGGAGGAGCCGGGTGGCGCGGGGGAGCTCGGAGTGCCCGCCGCCGTCGGGGCGATCGCCAACGCCTGGGCCAGAGCCACCGGTTCCACACCGCGCAGCTTCCCGCTCGACTTCGACGTCGACTTCACCCCCTACCCCCGATAGCCCCGGATCCAGGAGTACGCAGTGCCCTCGCACACCTTCACCGTCAACGGGCGGAGCGTCACCGTGGACGCGCCCGACGACCTGCCCCTGCTGTGGGTGCTCCGCGACATGCTCGGTGTCCGCGGCCCCAAGTACGGCTGCGGGGTGGACGTCTGCAAGGCCTGCACCAGCCACCTGGACGGCGCCGACATCCGCCCCTGCGTGGTGCCCGTCTCCGCGTGCGCCGGCCGGGCCGTGACCACCATCGAAGGCCTGGCGAACGGCGACGACCTGCACCCGGTGCAGGAGGCCTGGCTCGAACAGGACGTCTCCCAGTGCGGTTTCTGCCAGCCCGGTCAGATCATGGCCGCCGTCGCCCTGCTGAAGCGCACGAGCGAGCCCACGGACGAGGACATCGACGCCATCGCCAACATCTGCCGCTGCGGCACCTACTTCCGCATCCGGGAGGCCATCCGCAGCGCGGCCCGCAAGATGTGAGTGAGGGCGGGATCCCGGGACCTCCCCCGTGTCCGATCGCATCGAAGCCGCCGGGACCCTGCCGCTCGACGCCCAATGTAGGCGCGGGCCGGGCCGTTCGCAGGGTTCGCTCCGCCCGGTGACCGCGCGAGACGGGTATCACTGTGCACAGTGTCCGGCAGGTGGTTGAATGCCGCCGTGTCCCGGTCCGACGACGTCCTCAAGGTGCACCGGCTCGCCCAGGCCGGGGGATCTGCCGCGCTCCTGGAATGGCTCGCCGCCCACCTCGGCGGTTGGGTCGGGGTGGTGGACTCCGAGGCGGAGCACGGGCGGGTGCCGGAGGCCGCCGTACGCGGCGCCGCCGAGCTGACCGCCCGCGGGGTACGGTCGGCGGTCCTGCACGACGGTGACCGCGCGACACTGCTGTTCGCGCTCGACGGCCCGCGCGCGCCGGCCGCCGTACTGGCCGCCGTACTGGAGCAGCCGCCCCACCCGGGCGTGACCGCACTGCTCGCGGACGCCGCCGTGCCGCTGGCCCTCGTCCTACGTGCCGAGGAGGCCGAACGGCGTGCGGAGCGGGTCCGGCGCGCCGAGCTGCGGACCCGCGAGGCCGTCCTGCGCCTGCTGATGAGCGGCCTGCTCCCCACCGCCCACCAGATCGCCGGGGCCCTGGGCCCCACGCTGCCCGACCCGCTGCGCCTGTACGTCGTCGAGTGCCCGGCCGGCCGGCTCGCCGAAGTGGGCGCGCTGTGCCGGGAACTGACGGGTGGCCGGGCCTGGATCGTGCGCTGCCCGGTCTACGTGCGCCACCTCATCGTGCTCGCCCCGGTCGGCCCCGCCGCCGGCCCCGCCGCGGGCCGCCCCCTGGCCGGCGCACTGGTGGAGGCGGCCCCGGACTGCACGGTCGGGGTCAGCGGGGAGATGTGCCTGAGCGAGGCCCCGGTCGCCTACACCCAGGCCTTCCACGCGCTGGCCGTCGCCCGGGGCAGGCCGGAACGGCACGCCCGGTTCGGGCCGGGCCCCGAGCTGGCGCTCGCCGCGCACGAGGCGGGGGCCGACTGGGCCGGGACCCTGCTCGCTCCCCTGCACACGTACGAGCCCCGGCGCCCCCAGGACCCGGGCGGGCAGGAGCTGCGCGCCACCGCCGAGGCCTGGCTGAACTTCGCCTCGCACGCCACCCGGCTGCTGAGGATCCACCGCAACACCCTCGCCGCCCGGCTCCGCCTGATCGAGGTGCTGCTCGGTCTGGACCTGGCCCGCCTGCCCGATCAGGCGGCGCTCTCCCTGGCCCTGCGGCTGACCCCGGGCGCGGGACGGGCGAGCGGCACGGATCCGGAGCCCGCCGGCGCTCCCGGCCTGGACGAGGTGCTGAGCGATCCGCGCCTGACCGACTGGGCCCGTGGCCATCTGAGCGGGCTCACCGGGCCGGACGCTCCGGCGGGGGCCCGCGACACCGTGCGCGTCTGGCTGGCGCACGACGCCCAACTCGGCCCGGCAGCGGCCGCCATGGGCGTCTCCGTCCCCGGCGCCCGCAAGCGGCTGACCCGGATCGAGGCGCTCCTGGAGCGCTCCCTGCTGCAGTCCCCGAGCGCGCGGTACGACCTGTGGCTCGCGCACCGGGCGGAGGGTCTCGCGGAGGACCTCGCGAGGTGACACAAGCCCCAGAAGGGGTGATCGGCGAATGAAATGCACGATCATGCCCGAATGAGGCGTATCAATGCGAAACGCATGCTGGTCGGCGAACCCCTCGACACGGCCCGCCTGGGCGAGACCCTGCTGCCCAAAAGACTCGCCCTGCCGATCTTCTGCAGCGACCCGCTCTCCTCCGTGGCCTACGCCACCGAGGAGATCCTGCTGATCCTCGCCCTCGGCGGCGTCGCCCTGCTGCACCTCACCTGGTACGCGGCCGCCGCCATCGTCTTCCTGCTCATCGTCGTCGTCGCCTCGTACCGGCAGACCTGCCACGCCTACCCGGGCGGGGGCGGCGCCTACGTCGTCAGCTCCGAGAACCTCGGGCAGACCGCCGCGCTCACCGCCGCCAGTGCCCTGCTCGTCGACTACGTGATGACGGTCGCCGTCTCCATCGTCTCCGGCGTCTCCGCCATCACCTCGGCCGTCCCCTCGCTCAGCGACCACGAAGTGGTCCTGTCCGTCGCCTTCGTGGTGCTGCTGACCCTCATGAACCTGCGCGGCGTACGGGAGTCGGGTCGGGTCTTCGCCATCCCCACCTACGGCTTCGTCCTCGTCATCTACCTCATGTTCGCCGTCGCCGCCGTACGGCTCGGGACCGGCGCCACCATCCGCGCCGAGTCCGCCGACCTCCCGATCACCCCGGTCGACACCTACACCGGACTCGCCCTGGTGTTCCTCACGATGCGCGCCTTCGCCTCCGGGTGCACCGCCCTCACGGGCGTCGAGGCCATCAGCAACGGCGTCCCCGCCTTCCGCAAGCCCAAGGCGACGAACGCCGCGACCACGCTCGCCGCGATGGGCGTGCTCTCGGTGACCATGTTCGTCGGCATCACCGCCCTGGCCATGTCGTACCAGGTGCACGTCGCGGCCGACCCCACCGAACTGGGCCTGCCCCCGGGCACCCCGACCTCCACCGCCCTCGCCCAGATCGGCCGCGCCACCTTCGGCAGCTGGCACTTCCTCTTCTACCTGCTCCAGGCCGTCACCGCGGGCGTCCTGATCCTCGCCGCGAACACCGCCTTCAACGGCTTCCCGATGCTCGCCTCGATCCTGGCCAAGGACCGGTACGCGCCCCGCCAGCTCTTCAACCGCGGCGACCGGCTCGTCTACTCCAACGGCGTCGTCCTGCTCGCGCTCGCCGCCATCGCCCTCATCGTGGCCTTCGACGCCGAACTGACCCGCCTCATCCAGCTCTACATCATCGGCGTCTTCGTCTCGTTCACCCTCTCCCAGTCGGGCATGGTCCGGCACTGGAAGAAGGTGCTCGCCTCGCCCGCCACCCCGCGCGAGGAGCGGATCCACATCCACCGCAGGCTCGCCATCAACGCCGTCGGCGCCGCGCTGACCGCCCTGGTCCTGGTCATCGTGCTGCTCACCAAGTTCACCCACGGCGCCTGGCTGGTCGTCATCGCCATGCCCCTGCTCTTCCTCGGCATGAAGGGCGTCCGCCGCCACTACGACCAGGTCGCCCGGCAGGTCGCCATCGCCCCCGACGCCGGCCCGCGCCGGCCCGCCCGCCACCACGTCCTGGTCCTGGTCGCCGCCGTCCACGCGCCCACGCTCAAGGCCATCGGCTACGCGCAGGGGCTGCGCCCCGACACCCTGACGGCGGTCACCGTCGCCGCGGACGAGCAGGAGGCGACCCGGCTGCGCGAGGCCTGGGCCAGGCACGACACGGGCCTGCCACTGCGGATCCTGCACTCGCCGTACCGGGAGGTGGTGGGCCCGATCATGGCCCACGTCGAGGAACTGGCCGCCGCGCCCGGGACGGACATGCTGTCGGTGGTGATCCCGGAGTACGTGGTCGGTCACTGGTGGGAGCAGCCCCTGCACAACCAGAACGCCCTGCGGCTGAAGGCGCGACTGCTCTTCACACCGGGCGTCGCGGTGATCGACGTGCCGTACCTCCTGGAGTCCGCGAGGTCCGCCCGGTCCGCCCGGTCCGCGAGCCCGGAGCAGCGGGACGCATGACCGATTCCGCCTCGACGCGCTGCAGCACCGCCGCGTGCGCCAGCGCCAGCTCCACCACGTGTCGGGGGTCGGACAACGAGCGGCCGGTGAGCTGCTCCACGCGCCGCAGCCGGTTGGAGACCGTGTTGCGGTGGCAGTACAGCCGCTGCGCGGCGTCCGTGGTCGAACCCTGACAGGCCAGCCAGGTCCCCAGCGTGGTCAGCAGGGTCCGCCGGTCCTCCGCGGGCAGTGCGAGCACCGGACCCAGCACCACCTGACGCAGCCGGCCGGCGAGTTCGGCCTGGGCCGCGACCAGCGCCGCCGGCAGCCGTTCGTCCAACAGCGCGGTACGCGGGCCCTCCGACTCGGGGGCGGTGCGCAACGCCAGGGCGGCCAGTCGGTGCGCCCGAGCCAGTTCGGCCGGCGCCGTCACGACCGGGCCGACCCCGGCGCGCACCCCGAGCGGCGCGAGCAGGTCCCGTACGGACTCCAGCGGATGGTGGCCCAGCTCCACCAGGCCGACCTCCCCGTCGGCGCGAAAGCGCCACAACACCCGTGGCGAGGAGGCGACCCCGGATCCTGGGGCCGGGGTGGGCGCGGCCGATGGGGCGGGCGGGGCGCCGGATCCCTCGGCGGCCAGCACGACCACCGTGAAGCGGCCCCGCTCCGGCAGCCCCAGCTGCGCAGCGGCAGCCGCGGCCGCCTCCTCCGTCGCCGACGGCCCCTCCGCGCCTGCGAGCAGCACGTCCAGCAGCGCGGCCCGGCGCTCCCGGTCCCGGTCGCCGTGCGCGGTCTCCGTCCGGCGGTACGACTCGGTCATGGCGTCCGTCATCTGGTCCACCACGTCCCACAGTACGGACGCGCCCGGCAACAGAGCGGGCAGCGCCGCCCGGTCGTGCGCGGTCACGGCATCGGTGAGGCTCTGCCAGAGCAGCAGGCCGCCGCGGCGGTGGGTGCGCAGCAGGGAGGCGAGCGGCAGGCCCTGCTCGGCCCGGAGCGCCCCGACGGCCCGGGCGCCGGCGAGCTCCACCGGCAGACCCCGGGCACCGCGGAGCAGCCCCTCGACGGCCTGGTGGAGGGTGTCGTGGATCCGCTCGCGCAGCTCGGCCCGGCCCAGCAGGGCGGCGTAGGCGGGGTCCTCGGCCAGCGTCCGGTCGGCGAGCCGGTCCGCCGCCACGGCGAGCCGGCGGGACAGGTCCTCGCGTATCTCCTCGATGATCCGCTCCATGACGCGCAGCCTGACACGGGTGAGGGGGCGGTGGGGAGGGTCCGGACCGGGCACGTCCGCTACCGTGTGCGAAGCACTGCACCTGCAGTGCTCACCCGACGTGCCCCACCCACACCCAGGGACCCGCCCTTGCGCCAGAACCCGCAGCGCCGCGCCGCACTGCTCGACGCCGCCATCGAAGTCCTGGCGCGCGAGGGCTCGCGCGGCCTGACCCTGCGCGCGGTGGACGCCGAGGCGGGTGTGCCCACGGGCACCGCCTCGAACTACTTCGCCAACCGCTCCCAGCTGCTCGTACAGATCCTGCACCGCACCCGCGAGCGGCTGGTCCCCGATCCGGCGGACCTGGTCGGCCCGCCGGACACCGAGGTCCTGCTCACCCGGCTCCTGGACCGGATGCGGCGCGAGCGCAGTGTGCACATCGCCATGATGGAACTGCGGCTGGAGGGCACCCGGCGCCCCGAACTCCAGACGGAGCTCGCCTCCTTCCAGGGCCTGGAACTGGAGGCCAACATCAGGTGGCACCTGGACGCGGGCCTGCCCGGGGACCGGCAGGGCGTCGTGCTGATGTACCTGGCCATGCTCGGCCTGATCGTGGACGACCTGACCGCGCCCGCGATGCTGGAGGCGCACCCGGCGCAGGGGCTCATTCGGACGATGGTCGAGCGCCTCCTCCCGGAGAAGCCCGCGGACTGACTATCGTGCCGGTGAACAGGCACCGGCGGGGTGGGGAAACCGTGGGGAGTGCGGACATGGCGGACATCGCAGAGGACGTGGCGGACGGAATCCGGTGGCTGGCCGACTGGGACCAGTGGTTCGCCGGTCTGACCTTCGCCCGGGGCATAGGCCCCGACGAACTCGCCGCGCGGCTCGGCGCACTGCCGGGCGTGCACCCCGGGCCGCTGGGCGCCCTCGACGCCTGGAGCATGGTCACCGAGACCGCGGACGGTGACGGCGTGGCCCGGGTCGGCCGGTGGGGCGGCTGGTCCTTCGCCGTCGAACACGGTCTGCCGGCCGGCGCCGAACGGCTCGCCGAGGTCTCCCGGGGCGGCGTCGAGGCCGTCCACCTCGACCCGCAGCCCGATCATCCGCCCAAGCAGTTCGCGTACGCCCGGGACGGCGAGCTGGTCTCCTGCTTCGGCCTCGGCGAGGAGTGCTGGCGCGGCGGCCACCGGCCGGACTTCCTGCTCCCGGAGCTGATCGCGGCCGGGATCCTCACCCCGGACGGCGCGTGCGCCCGCCCGCCCGGCGAACCGGACGCGGACCGGGACCGCCACACCCTCGCCGTCGTGGAACGCCGCTTCGGCCTGTCGCTGCCCCGCCGGCTGATCGCGGACACCCCGCTCCCGGCGTACGTCACCTGTACGCGCTAGGCGAGCGGCGGTGATCTTATGCTCAGGTTTACGCGAGTCCGCTGGTTTTGCGCCCGGTGAGCCACTTTGATGGGTTTGCCAGGCCTCGTACCGGAGCAGGGGGACCAGACATGGGCACCGACCACAGTCAGAAGGACAGCACACCCACCCTCATCGGCTCCGTGCAGCGCGCACTGCGCCTCCTGGAGGCGATGTCCGCGGAAGGCGGGGTGACGGCGAAACGGCTCGCCCGGCTCACCGGGATCCCGCTGCCCACGGTCTACCACCTGCTGCGCACCCTCAGCCATGAGGGTTATGTGCAGCGCGAGGGAGGGTCTTTTCGCCTTGCGGACGATCTTCCGCTCGCTTCGTGATCAAATTCCGACGCGTTCCGGCCAAGCTCTCGCACCCTTCCTGGCATGTTCCAGCGGAAAATGCCAGAACGCCCTTTCGTACAGTGGAACTTGAGTAAGTTCCCTCCTGTCGCGCCGTACGAACCGTGCACCCCGCACGTCCGGCCGGGAGGGGAGCCCGCGTGCCCGGGATCGACGAATGCCTGCTCGAAGCCATGGCCCTGCCTGGTGCGCGGGGGGCCGCGCTGGTCGACTGGAGCAGCGGACTGGCCCTCGGCACCGCGGGGGAGTCGCCCGTGGGCGACCACGAGACCACCGCCGCCGAGACCGCCGAACTGGCCCGGGCGGCCGCCGAGTACGAGTCCTTCGCCCCGGCGGCGTCCGACCCGACACACGGTGGCGGAGCCGTTCCCTCCGCCGGTCCGTCCGTCGGCTTACCGGCCGGCCCGCCCGTCGAGGATCTGATCGTCACCACCCGGACTGGATACCACGTACTGCGCTTCGTCGAGACGAGCTTCGACAGCAGCGTATTCCTGCACCTGTGGCTCGACCGCGCCGACGGCAATCTCGCCCTCGCGCGCCACAGGCTCCGTGCCCTGGCCGAGGGGCTGGTACTGAGATGACCTCCCCGGCCACCGCCACGGCCCCCCATGCCTTCGCCGCCGTCTCCCCCCTTCTCACCCGACTCGCCGCGGAGCGCGCCACCGGCGCCCTGCTCCGCGACCGCGGCACCCTCTTCCTGGAGGACGGTCGCATCGTTCACGCGGAGAGCCCGGCCACGCCCGGACTCGACGTACTGCTCACCACCGGTGGTGGCCTCGCCCCCGAACGCTGGCGCGAGGCCGTGGACCGGGCCGGTGCCCGTCGCCAGGTCGCGCGCTTCCTCGTCGACAGCGGCGGGCTCGCCGGCGGTGAGCTGGAGATATGCCACCTCGCCGCCATATTCGACGCCGCCTTCTTCGCCCTCTCCCCGGGCAGCGGGCCCTCCCGCTTCCGCCGCGGAGCCACCCACTGGATCGGCTCGGTCCGCTCCGTCCCCGCGGCCGCCGTCGAACGGGAGACCCGGCGCCGCCGGGACCTGCTCGACGCGGTCTGGCCGTACCCCCTGCTCGACACCTCCCCGGTCGTCCCCCGGGCGGCCGCGCCCGGCCAGACGATCACCGCCCGACAACGGACCCTGTTGGGCCAGGCCGACGGCCTGCGCACGCCGGCCGACCTCGCGTGGGTCCTGGGCCGGCCCGCCTTCCACACCCTGCTCGACGTACGGCGCCTCGCGGCGGCCGGACTGGTCGACACCCCGCACACCCCGGCCCCGCCACCGGCCGTGGCACCCCTGCCCGACTGGATGACCGAGGCCCAATCCCCGGACGTGGCGCTGCTCCGCCGGTTACGCGACGCACTGGAGGCAAGTCTGTGAGGCTCCCGCTGCGACCGGCCCTGCGCGCCGACCGCTCCGAGCGTAGGCAGCCCGAAAGGAGTAAGGCCGACATGAGTACGGTGCCCCCCGAGGCGGAGGCCGAGATACTCGCCGAGCTCCGCAGGTTGCGGGCCCGGGTACCTCAGCTCACCGGCGCCCTCGCCGCGAGCGCCGACGGATTCGTGCTCGCCCAGGACAGCGCGGCCGCCGAGGCCGAGTCCGTCGCGGCGTTGACCGCCGCCGCCCTCGGGGTGGCCCAGCGGCTCAGCGACTGCACCGGCCAGGGCGCGTTCCGCGAACTGCTGGTGCGCGGTGAGGACGGGTACGTCGCGACCTACGCGGCCGGCCTGGCGGCGGTCCTCACCCTGACCGCCGAGCCGCGCGTCAACGTCGGGCGCCTCCACCTGGAGGCCCGGCGTTCCAGTCTCCGGATAGCCGAACTGATCGACCACACCCTCGGGCGGCGGGGCCCCGGAGCCCCACCCGGGTGATGCGCGTTCCCACCGGCGGCCGAGCCCGACATGTCCGGTGCGTTCCAGCACAGCCACATCCCACTACAGCCAGTCACGTTCCCCTCACATCCCAGTCACCAGTGAAACGAGAAAGAGGACCCTCTCATGGTCAATGTGGAGACCGCGCTCAAGGAAGCCACCACCACCATCGAAGGCGCCATCGGTGCCGCGCTCGTCGACTACGGCAGTGGCATGGCCCTCGGCACCATCGGGGGCGGCAAGGACCTCGACCTGGCGGTCGCGGCGGCGGGCAACACGGACGTGGTGCGCGCCAAGGTCCGCACGATGGAGATGCTCGGCCTCAAGGACGAGATCGAGGACATCCTCATCACGCTCGGCGGCCAGTACCACCTGATCCGACTGATGAAGAGCCGCGGTTCCACGGGCTTCTTCCTTTACCTGGCCCTCGACAAGAAGCGGGCCAATCTCGCGATGGCCCGCCATCAACTGAAGAAGATCGAGGCCGACCTGGAGGTCTGACCGGCCCTACGGGGCACGGGCGGGCCGCTTCCCACCGCATCGCCGAAGTGGCGGACGGCTGAATTCTTTGCCGTCCGCCTTGGCGGTTGGCTTCGTATGCCCCATATGGGTGGAGTTTATGACTCTGTTACAGAGTAGGATGCTGTGAGCAGCTGATCATCGACAAAGCATAAAACGCTGGAGAAACCGCCACCCATGCCGCCGCGCCTGAGTATCGTCGTCCCCGTCTACAACGTTGAGCTGTATCTCGACGAGTGCCTGGAGTCCATCGCATCCCAGACCTTCGCAGACTTCGAGGCCATCCTCGTGGACGACGGGTCCACGGACACCAGCGCCGTCATAGCCAAGGCGTTCGCCGCCAAGGACAAGCGCTTCCGCGTCGTGATGCAGGACAACGCAGGCCTCGGTGCGGCCCGTAACGTGGGTGCCCGCCACGCCGACAAGGACAGCGAATACCTGGCCTTCGTCGACAGTGACGACACGATGCCCGACTACGCCTACCAGCGGCTCATCGACGCGCTCGACGAGACGGGTTCGGACTTCGCGGGCGGCAACGTGAAGCGCTTCCGTTCCGTCGGCATGCAGCAGTCCTGGGGACACCGCGCCGCTTTCGCCCGCACCCAGCTGAAGACCCACATCTCGAAGTTCCCGGCGCTGGTCACCGACCGCACCGCGTGGAACAAGGTGTACCGGCGCAGCTTCTGGGACGAGCACGGCTTCCAGTACCCGGAGGGCATCCTCTACGAGGACGCCCCGGTCAGCATCCCCGCACACTACTTCGCCTCCAGCGTCGACATCATCAGCGACTGCGTCTACCACTGGCGTGTGCGCGAGACCGGCGAGCGCTCCATCACCCAGCGCTCCACCGACCCGATCTCCCTCATCGACCGCGTGAAGTCCGTACGCCTGGTCCGTGAGTCCCTCAAGGCCAAGCAGGGCGCCAAGTACGTCCGTTACCTGCGGGACTACGACTACAACGTGCTGAGCGAGGAACTCCCGCTCATCTACAAGTACGTCGGTGAGGGCGGCCCCGACTTCCGCGCCGCGTTCGTCAAGGAGGTCGGCGGTCTCGTCCGCGAGATCGGCACCGGCCCCTGGTCCGACCTGACCGTCGCCGACCGGCTCAAGGCGTACCTCGCCGGCGAGGGTCGCGTCGAGGACTTCATCGCGCTCCAGGACCACCAGCGCGACTACAGCTACAGCGTGCCGGTCAAGGGCCTCGCCCGTCCGCAGGCGGACTACCCCTTCCTGCACGGCCGTCCGCCGGTGCCGGCCAAGATCCTCACCCTCGGCCCGCGCGAGCGCCGCGTCGTCAGCCGCCTGGAGCAGGCGGCCTGGGTCGACGGCAAGCTGCTCCTGCGCGGCTACGCCCTCCCCGGCCACCTCGGTGCGGAGAGCCGCCTCGGTTCCCGCAAGGCGCTGGTCTTCCGTGAGGGGGGCAAGCGCCGCCGCTCCGTCGTCAGCACCCGTACCGTCGCCTCCCCGATGGCCACGGTGAATGCCCCGCACCTCGCCCTGCGGCACGCCGACTGGGCCGGCTTCACCGCCGTCGTCGACCCCTCGATGTTCCAGTCGGGCGGCAAGTGGAACCAGGGCATATGGACCACGTCGATCGCCGTCACCGGAGCCGGCGGGCTGCACCGCGCCCGCCTGCGGGGCGGGGAGAGCGACACCGGCCAGAACCCGCCCCCGCACTGGGTGGCCCCCGACGTCCGGATCGTCCCGGTCGTCTCCGGCGCCCTCACCATCCAGGTGGAGATCGCACGCGCCCGCGCCCTGGACGCCCACGCCGCGGGTGACGACGCCGTCGAGATCACCGGCGAACTCTCCGCCGAGGCCGTCGGCTCCACCGCCCTGCAGGCCGTCCACGTCACCACCGGCACCGTCCTCTCCTTCCCGCTGGAGACCGCCGCGTCCGGCGCCGGCCGGGCCTCGTTCACCGCCCGCGTACCGCTGGCCGACCTGGCCGCCGTACCGGACGCCGAGTGCAAGCCCGGCGAGTGGACCCCGGAGCCCTGGAGCCTCTCGGTCATCGGCCCCGACGGCACCGAGCACCGCATGGTCCACGACGAGCGCGGCGGCTTCGACGGCCTGGTCCTGCCCCTGCCCGGCGAGGACGCGGACCGCGCCCTGTTCGCCAAGCGCGGGAACACCGGCCACCTGACCCTCTCCGTGCAGCCCTCCCCGCCGCTGGTGGACGAGGTCATCGCCGAGGACGGCACCCTCACCCTGCGGGGCCGCTTCGTCGCGCCGACCGACGAGTCGTACGAACTCGTCCTGCACAACGCGAACGGCGTGGAGTACAGCTACCCCGTCACCCGTGACGGCGACGCCTTCGAGGCGGAATTCCGGCCCATGCTCCCCGAGGCGTACGCCGGCCGCATCCCGCTCCCCGAGGGCCGCTGGTGGCCGACGCTGCGCCCGGCCGCCCAGGGCGGAACCACCGCCGGACTGCTCGGTGTCGACCGCGGCGCCCCCGTACAGATGGCCCCCGGCCTGCTGTTCGCCGGTCCGCACCCGCTCACCGTGCAGGGCCGCCGGATGCGGGTCGAGACCCGCTTCCACGACCGCATGGTGCTGGTCGCCGACCCGCTGATCAGCCCGCACGACCGCTCCAACTACGCGCAGCGCGTCGCCCGCTTCGAGACCTACCCCGCGCAGCGCGCCCTGCCGGTCAAGGACGTCGTCGTCTACGACACCCACCACGGGCAGGGCTCCGGCGACTCACCGCGCGCCATCCACGAGGAACTCGTGCGCCGCGGGGAGAAGCTGGAGCACATCTGGCTGGTCCGCGACGGCCAGACCGAGGTCCCGAAGACCGCCCGCGCCGTCCAGTACAACAGCGTGGAGTCGTGGGAGGTGCTGGCCCGCGCCCGTTACTTCGTGACCAACGACAACGTGCCGCAGCGCTTCGAGCGCCGCGCCGGCCAGGTCGTCGTACAGACCTGGCACGGGACGCCGATCAAGCAGATCGGCCACGACTTCGTGCACGACTACTACACGAGCCCGGAGATCCTGGAGGGGCTGGAGCACGACAGCGCCCAGTGGACCCTGCTCGCCTCCCCGAGCTCCTACGCCACGCCCCTCCTCAAGCGCGCTCTCGGCTACGACGGCGAGGTCATCGAGGCCGGCAGCCCGCGCACGGACGCCCTGGTGCGGCCCGACGCGCAGCGGATCGTCGAGGTCCGCCGCCGGCTCGGCCTGCCCGAGGGCAAGAAGGTCGTCCTCTACATGCCCACGTGGCGCGAGAACAACGAGGGCTTCTCGGGCGGCTACAAGCTCGACCTGCGGATCGACCTGGACCAGGCCCGCCGTGAGCTGGGCGAGGACCACGTCCTGCTGATCCGTAGCCACCGCCACGTGACGGAGCAGGTCCGCGACGGCGTCCGCGACGGATTCGTCGTCGACGTGTCCCGCTGGCCCGACGCGACCGACCTGCTGCTGGTCGCCGACGTACTGATCTCGGACTACTCCTCCGCGATGTTCGACTTCGCGCACACCGACCGGCCGATCCTGCTCTTCACGTACGACCTGGAGCACTACCGCGGCACGCTGCGCGGCTTCAACTTCGACCTGGAGACGAAGGCGCCGGGACCGCTGCTGGCGGACTCGGCGAGCCTGATCGAGGCCGTGCGCAACGCGGACGCGCTCGGGGCGGAGTACGCCGAGGCACGGGCGGCCTTCCGCGCCGAGTTCTGCGACCTGGACGACGGCAGCGCCACCGAGCGCGTCGTCGAGCGCATGCTCGCGATGGGCGCGGAGCCCGCCAAGTAGGCCGAACGGGCGAATTACCGGCTGCACACGGACCGGCCCCGGACCCACCGATGAATTTCGGGTCCGGGGCCGGTCTGTATGTGAGGGACGGTGTCCACCGTCCCCGTCACCGGCCCGGAGGCAAAGATGAGCGGCAACGGATTCACCACGTGTCTGTGGTTCGACGGCAACGCGGAAGCGGCCGCCGACTACTACCTGTCCGTCTTCAAGGACGGCAAGATCGGCCGGATCGGCCGCTACACGGAGGCGGGCCCCGGCCCGGCCGACGCGGTGATGGTCGTGGAGTTCGAGATCAACGGCCAGCAGTTCATCGGCCTCAACGGCGGCCCCCAGTTCCCCTTCACCGAGGCGATCTCCTTCCAGATCCGCTGCGCCGACGAGGCGGAGGCGGACTACTACTGGGACGCGCTGACCGGTGGCGGCGGCGAGGAGGGGGTCTGCGGCTGGGTCAAGGACAGGTTCGGGGTGTCCTGGCAGGTCATCCCGCCGGGCGCCATCGACCTGATCGCCGACCCGGACCCCGCGCGCGCCGCCCGGGCCACCGCCGCCATGATGCGCATGAAGAAGCTGGACGTGGGAGAGATGCGCCGGGCGGCGGACGAGGGGTAGGGCACGGTCGGACGCGGGCCGGGTCACGACCGGGCCGGCCCCGGCCCCGGGGGCGCGTCAGGACGCGGCGAACCGGGCCAGCAGGGCCGGCAGGGCGGTGCCGATCGGCTCGCGGACGATCTCGTCGGCGAGCGGATCGTACGGGGTCTCCTCCGCGTTCACGATGATCAGCCGGGCCCCGGCCTCCGCGGCCATCCCGGCGAGCGACGCGGCGGGCTGCACCTGCAGGGTCGACCCGACGGCGATGAAGACCTGGCAGCCCTTGGCCACGGCCATCGCCTGCCCCAGCACCTCGGGGTCGAGCCGCTGGCCGAACATCACGGTCGCCGACTTGAGGATCCCGCCGCACACCAGGCAGGCGGGATCCGGCTCTCCGGCGGCCACCCTGGCCAGCGCCTCGTCCATCCCCGTCCGGGCGTGGCAGGCCGTGCACACCACCGACCGGGCGCTGCCGTGCAGCTCGAACACCTTGCGGTCGGGCATCCCGGCGAGCTGGTGCAGCCCGTCCACGTTCTGGGTGATCACTCGTACCGGGGTGCCACCGCGCTCCAACTCCGCCACGGCCAGGTGCGCGGCGTTCGGGCGTGCTCCGAGCGCGCCGAGCTCGGCGCGCATCAGCCAGGAGCGGCGCCGGATCTGCGGATCGGCCATGTAGTACTCGTAGGTCACGAGCTTCTCGGCATCGGGTTCCCGCCGCCACAGGCCTTGGGGCCCCCGGTAATCCGGAATTCCGGAGTCGGTGGACATTCCGGCCCCGCTGAACACTGCGACAAGTGGCTTCCCCATGCATCGACCCTACGTACGGGTGCGGGCCGCCCGCGAGCGGATTTCCGCGCACCGGCCGGAGGGTCGTTTCTGCGGTGAATCCCGCCCCCCACAGGAGTGAGATCCGGGCCCCGCCCTCCCGATCCACCGGCGTGGCGGGTACAAGACCGGACATGATGCTCAAGCCGTACCGTCTCGGTGCCCTGCTGCTGACCCTGCTCGTGCTGCCGGTCATGCCGTCCGTTCCCGCCCTCGCCGCGTCCGCCGCCCTCGCGGGGAGGGGGCACACCGCTGCCCAGATCGGCGACTTCCTCAGCGGCTTCTACGGTGACCACGGTCCCTCCGCGCAGGACCGGGAGACCCGGATCTCGCAGATCCTCAAGGAGAGACAGCAGGTCAACGAGGAGGTCGACGTCCTGCTCTGCTCCCACGAGGAGCCGCAGGAGATCAGCATCGGCCCGGTCACCGTCGCCAAGGCCGCTTCGGTGGGCTGGGCCACCGTGACCACCCGGTGGGCCGCCGGCAACACGGACACCTTCACCGCGTACGTGCGTCTCGACTCCGACCCCATCCGGCTCGACGACGTGATCTGCGCGGGCTGAAATTCGTACGGTGATCGACGGGACCGTTCATAGGGTGGGCGCATGGCTACGACAACCGCGACCACCACCGTCCTGCACTGCCGCGACCCGTTGAACGAGCGCCGGGCCGACGCCCACTTCGCGGCGGAAGCCCGGCAGTTGCGTGCCGCCGGGGGCACCGTCCTGCTCATCGACCACGACGCGCTGCTCGCCGGGGACGCGGAGCGGGCGGTCGCACGCGTTCCCGAGGGGACCGGAGCCGTCTGGTACCGGGGCTGGATGATCCCCGCCGGTCGGTACGCCGCCCTGGACGCGGCCCTGCGCCGGCGCGGTGGCGAGCTCGTGGTCACCCCGGAGGCGTACCGCCGCGCGCACGAACTCCCCGGCTGGTACGAGACCTTCGCCGGACTGACCCCGGTCAGCGGCTGGTTGCCGGTGGGGCCGGGCGTGGTCCCGGACGCGGAGGGGCTCGGGGCCCTCGCGGCCGGCCTGCCGCCGGGAGCCGCCGTCGTCAAGGACTACGTGAAGTCCCGCAAGCACGAGTGGGACGAAGCCTGCTACGTGCCCGACCTCGGCGACCCGGCCGCCCTGCACCGCGTCGTGGCCCGCTTCGTCGAACTGCAGGGCGAGTTCCTGACGGGCGGGGTGGTACTGAGGGCCTTCGAGCACTTCGTCATCCCGCAGGGATCGGCCGCCGAGGTGCGGGTGTGGTGGCGGGACGGGGTGCCCCGGCTGGTCACGGCCCACCCCGACAGTCCGGTCGCCGAGGTCCCGCAAGCGTTCGAGCCGGCGCTCGAACCGGTCCGGGCGGCCGTCGAGGCGCTGGGCTGCCCCTTCGTGACCACCGACCTCGCCCTGCGCGCGGACGGGGTCTGGCGGGTCGTCGAAGTAGGGGACGGGCAGGTCAGCGACCTCCACCGGGAGGCCGACCAGGTGGCCTTCACCAGCCTCCTGACGGCTGATCGGGCACTCCTACGGACACCTTCCCCGTCTGGTACAACACCGGCATGACGGGATTCGAGATCGCCGGCGCGAGCGCCGCCGACATGAAGCTGATCCGCGACTGGGCCGACGAGGAGGGCTGGAACCCGGGGGACTCGGACCGGTTCGCCTTCGCGGTCGCCGACCCGGAGGGCTTCCTCGTCGGGCGGCTGGACGGCGAGCCGGTGGCCTGCATCTCCGCCGTGCGGTACGGCGGAGGCTTCGGCTTCATCGGCTTCTACATCGCCCGGCCCGCCGTCCGCGGCCAGGGCTACGGCATCCGACTGTGGCACGCCGGGATGGAACGGCTCGACGGGCGGCTCGTGGGCCTGGACGGAGTCGTCGACCAGCAGGACAACTACCGTAAATCCGGATTCCGTTCGGCTTGGAACAACTTCCGCTACGAAGGCGTCCCGCAGGGCGAAGGAGAAGCCGACGGCGAGGTCGAGATCGTGGACGCGGGCACCCTGCCCTTCGGTCGGCTCGCCGCCTACGACCGGCGGTTCTTCCCCGCGTCGCGGGACGCCTTCCTGTCCGCCTGGACCGGGTTGCCCGGCCGCACCGCCCTGGCCGCCGTCCGGGACGGCCGGATCGAGGGCCTCGGGGTGATCCGTCCGTCCAGCGCCGCCCACCGGATCGGCCCCCTCTACGCGGCCACCCCGGCGGTGGCGGCGGCCCTGGTACTGCGGCTGGCCCGGCACACCCCCGACGGGCTGGTGTCCGTGGACGTACCGGATGCCAACCCGGCGGCCGGCGCGCTCTTCGAACACCTCGGCCTGGCACCGGCCTTCGAGACCGCCCGCATGTACACGGGCCCGACACCGGATCTCGCCCTGACGGAACTCTTCGGGGTGACCAGTCTCGAACTGGGGTAAGGATCCGGCCGTGTTGACGGTTGATCGGTCCTGGGCACGGTCGGCCCGACCGCTGCCGCGCCGTTCCGGGGGGAACGTCATGACCTATCTGCTGCTGCTCGTCGCCGCCGTGCTCAGCATTCTGGGCTCGATCAACGACAGCGAAGGCATGATCACCGCGAGCTGGGTGGTCTGGGGTGTCGGCATCCTCTTCCTGCTGCTCCGATGGCGGCGGAACCGCCGCAGGTTCGCCTCCCTGGAGCAGGCCGAGGCCGCGGCGGCCGCCGGGAACACCCGCGCGATGCGCGCCCTCGCGATGCGGCAGAAGCTGCTGGACGACTTCACCGAGGCCGAGCGGCTGCTGCGCGCCGCGGTGGAGTTGGGGGACGTGGAGGCGATGTGGGAGATGGGACGGCTCGTGGAGCAGCGGGACGGCCTGGAGGCGTCCGAGCCGTGGTTCCGGATGGCCGCGGAGCGCGGGCACTTCTTCGCGAAGCGGTTCTTCCGGCCCGGGCACGCCCTCAACATGGACGGCGGCAACCCGCTGTGAGCCGGGCCGGACGGCGGTCGCACGGCGTCGCCCGGTCCGGAGCTTCACAGGGGGTCAGAAGCCGAACAGCGTGCCGGAGGTGTTCCGCAGGCCGCACGGGTTGGCGAAGGTGTACGTGTAGGTGAGCCGGCGGCCCTGCCACACGCCGACGGCCGTCACCGTCATCGGGTTCCACTCCCTGGTACAGGCGGCGCCGGCGGCCGGCGCGGCGAGCGGGTCGAGCCGCGAGCCGTTGGCGCGTAACTCGGCGCACGCCGCGACCGGGTTGGGGTGCGTCCCGCCGGGCGTCGGCGAACAGACGAGGGTCACGGCGCGCAGGACCGTGCCCACCTGGGCATCGGGCCCGGCCGTCACACTGAGCACCAGAGCGGACGGGGCGTAGAGGCTCTCCGTACCGGTCGGCGCGGCTCCGGCCGTACCCGGCCAGGCCAGTGCGGTGAGCGCGGTGAGCGCCATGGCGGCGGAACCGAGCCCGAGACCCTTTGCGATGGACCGCATTTCGAACACTCCCTTGGGTTGGTGTTTCGGATAGCGGACGCAGTCTTGCCGAACCGAACCGTGAACGCCCGTTCGCACCGCCATTTTTCGTCACCGATCGTGTACGAATGACTGCAGACCGCAGCCATGCGAGTGGGCTGACCTGTGTGGGAGCGAGCCGCCGAATCGGCCGAACACCGACCGGGACACGTCCCCGAAACGTGCCGCACCACGGCTGTGATCTGCCGGGACGGGGTCCGGACCCCCTGTGGGGGTAGGGCCGGCCCCACCCCCAGGACACAGCCTGGGCCTGCTGTGCCGCGCCGCCTGCGAGGGTTGGCTGGGGGCATGGAGAACGACGCGATCCAACTCAAGGACGTCACCCGGGTCTTCGGCACCGGCGACCGGGCCGTCACCGCCCTCGACCGGGTCTGTCTCGACCTCCCCCGGGGCACTTTCACCGCGGTCATGGGCCCTTCCGGCTCCGGCAAGTCCACCCTGCTGCAGTGCGCGGCCGGACTGGACCGGCCCACCTCCGGCAGTGTGCGCGTGGGCGGAATCGAACTCGGCGGCCTCGGCGAGCGCGGGCTGACCCTGCTGCGCCGCGACCGCATCGGCTTCGTCTTCCAGGCCTTCAACCTGCTGCCCGCCCTGACGGCCGAACAGAACGTCGCCCTGCCGCTCCGGTTGGCCGGTCGCCGCCCCGCCGAGACGGAGGTGCGCGAGGCCCTCGCCCGGGTGGGCCTCGGCGACCGGGCCCGGCACCGGCCCGCGCAGCTGTCCGGCGGGCAGCAGCAGCGCGTGGCCCTGGCCCGCGCCCTGATCACCCGCCCCGAGGTGCTCTTCGGCGACGAACCCACCGGCGCCCTGGACTCACGGACCGGCCGCGAGGTGCTCACCCTGCTCCGGTCCATGGTCGACACCGAACAGCAGACCGTCGTCATGGTCACCCACGATCCCGTGGCCGCCTCCTACGCGGACCGCGTGGTCTTCCTCGCCGACGGCCGGCCGAACGGCGAACTGCTGGGCGCGCCCGCCCAGGACATCGCCGCCCGCATGACCGCGCTGGAGGCGGCGCCGTGCTGACCATCGCCCTGCGCACCGCCCGCGCCCGCTGGGTCACCTTCGTCGGAAGCTTCGTCGCCCTGGCCCTCGGCGTCGGCCTGATCACCACCATGGGACTCGGCCTCGCCGCCACCCTGGACGCCCCGCAGCGCCTCCCGGAGCGATTCCCCCAGGCCCCTGTCGTCGTCAAGGGCGACGACGTGCTGCGCGTCCCCGTCCCGGGCGGGGAGCGCACCGGCAAGCTCGCCCATCCCGGACCCGTCACCCCCGAACTCGCCCGGCGGCTCGCGTCCCTCGGCCCGACCACCGAGGACCGGTCCTTCCCCGTCCGCGCCGAGGGCGGGCCGAAGGACCTGGTCGGCCACCCCTGGTCGGTCGCCGCCTTCGCCCCGTACACCCTCGACACGGGCCGCGTCCCGCGCTCCGACGACGAGGTCGTCACCACCGGTTGGGCTCGGACCGGCGCCCGGATCGGCACCGACCACGGACCCGTCACCGTGGTCGGCACGGTCGCCGACCGCGGCTTCGAGGACGCCGTCTTCTGGACCGATGCCCGGGCCGCCCGGCTCTCGCCCGCCATCGACCAGCTCGTCGTCGTCGCCGACCCGACCGCCGTGCGGGATGCAGTGCGGGACGCCATGCGGGACACCGCGCCGGACGCCGTACGGGCGCTCCCGGGCCAGGAGTCGGAGGTACGGGTCCTGACGGGCCGGGACCGCCGGCACGCCGACCCCGACCCCGAGCGCGAGCGCGAAGCCCTGCTCGCCGTGAACGCCCTGCTCGGCACCGCGGGTGGCGTCACCGGCTTCGTCTCGGTGTTCGTCGTCGCCTCCACCTTCGCCTTCGCGGTCGCCCGACGCCGCAAGGAGTTCGCCCTGCTGCGCACGGCCGGCGCCACCCCGGGGCAGATCCGCCGCACGGTGGTCGCCGAGGCCTTGCTGCTCGGCGTGGCCGCCTCCGCCACGGGCTGCCTGCTCGGGGCGTACGGGGCGCCCGTGTTCGTCTCGTACCTGGTGGACGAGGACCTCGCCCCCCGCTGGTTCACCCTCGGCGACGCCACCTGGCCCTACCACGCCGCCTTCTGGGCCGGTCTGCTCGTCGCCCTCGCCGGAGTCGTCGCCGCCTCCTGGCGGGCGGGCCGGGTCGCCCCCACCGAGGCGCTGCGCGAAGCCGCGTTCGAGACGCGGAGCATGACCCCGGGGCGCCTGCTCCTGGGCGCCGCACTGCTACTGGCCGGCCTCGTCACCCTCGCCCACGCCCTGCTCACCGACCCGTCCGACCTGCTCCACCGCAAGACGTACATCAGCCGCCCGATGCTCTTCATCGTCGCCTTCGCACTGCTGTCGCCGCTGCTCGTGCGGCCGCTGGTCCGGCTGATCGCCTGGCTCCCCGCCCGGCTGCCCGGCGCCAGCGGGATGCTGATCCGGGAGAACGCGGCCGCCGGCGTCCGCCGTACCGGGGCCGTCGCCGCGCCCGTCCTGGTCACCGTGGCGCTCGCCGGATCCCTGCTGGGCACCACCGCCACGCTGAACGAGGCCAAGGCCGCCGAGATCCGGCAGCGGACCACGGCCGACCACGTGATCACGGCCGGCCCCGGCGGGTTCGATCCGGCCACGATCGAGCGGATCCGGGCCGTACCCGGGACGGAGATCTCCGCGACGGCCGCGACCGCCGTCCATGTACAGGAGGAGGGAACGGCGCTGATCCGCTCCGACGCCCGCGCCGTGGACCCCGCCGCGCTGGCCCGGACCGCCCGACTGCCCCTCACGGCGGGCTCGGTCACCGATCTCGACGACGACTCCGTCATCGTCACCGAGGAATGGGAGCGGCACACCGTGGGATCCACCGTCGAGGTGTGGCTCGGCGACGGCACCCGCAAGGCCCTGCGGATCGCCGCCGTGATGAGCATCGGCACCGGTGGCAACGGCGCCTACGTCACCCCCGCGAACGCCCCCGGCGCGACGGTGGACCGGATCGACGTACGCCTCGCCCCCGGCGCCGACGGCCGGGCGGTCGGCGCCGCGCTGGCTGAGGCCGCCCGGCCCGCAGGCGGCCGCGTGCTCACCGCCGACCGGTGGATGGCCGAGAACCGGCCCGGGACCCGACGTACCACCCGGACGGGCCTCCTGCTGGTCCTCGGGATCGCCCTGCTCTACACGGGCATCGCGCTCGCCGGCACCCTGGTCATGGCCACCTCCGACCGGGCCCGCGACCTCGCGGTGCTGCGTCTGGCCGGCGCCACCCGGGGGCAGGTCCTGCGCCTGGTGGCGGGGGAGTCCCTGCTGGTCGTCCTCGTCGGCGCGAGCGCCGGCACCCTGGTCGCCGCCCTGAACCTGGCCGGGGTCCGGGCGGCGCTGGGCCTCCTGCACGTCCGCAGCGGCCTGGTGGTCCCGTGGGACGCCCTAGCGGCGACGTTCGGCGCGTGCGCGGCCGTGGCGGTGGCCGCCGCGGTCGTCCCGGCCGCGCTGTGCCTGCGGCGCGGGGCGGTCGAGAGGGCGGGAGAGCGCGACTGATGGCTCCAGGGGGTGTCCGGTGGATCAGGGCACCCCCTAGGCGGTGCTGGTGAGGCGGGGCGCGTACAGCTCCAGCAGGCGGGTGCGCGTCTGCTGCAGGCGCATCGCGAGGACGCGCCCGACCCAGTGCCCGATCGCGGAACCGAAGGTGGGATCGGCGTCCATCAGCATCCGGACGGTCGCCGCGTCGAACTCGTACGCCCGGACCGGAGTCATCGCCTCCGCGCCCAGCTGCCACACGTACGGCGGGAACAGCCAGGACCAGCCCACCAGCTCGCCGGGGCCGAGGCTCTCCACGGGCGCGGGCCGGCGGCCGGCGACGGGGATCTCCAGGGTCACGGTGCCGGAACGCACGATCCAGAAGGAATCCGCCCGGGTGCCCTCGTCGAAGATGCGCGCGCTCTCCGGGAAATTGACCTCACGGGCCTGGGACATCAGCCGTCCACGGTGCTCGGTGGACAGGACGGCGGCGATCCGGATGGGGGAAGGTGTGCTCACGACGGCCTCCGATCACGACCCCCCACGACGCTCCTGCTCTCCCAGTGTCGCCGACAGCCGCCGAATCGCGGCCGGACGGGACCCGGTTTCTTCCGTGCCCGGAGCGGGAACGGGGCTCCTGAGGCCTTGTGCGCCTGGGTTTCCTCCAGATCCTGTCCTTCGGATCAGGCCTCAGGGGCGTCCTCGGCATTCGCCTCCAGGCAGGCCAGCTCCATCGCGTCGAGGACGGCCTCGTGGCTGCGTCCGCTCAGCTCGGCGACGTTCTCGATCTGGGCCGTCGCCCAGGCCGCCAGTGTCATCACCAGCACCCTGAGCCCGTCGGTGCCGTGTTCGGCCAGCACCGCGTCGGCGACGACCATCGCCTCCTCGGGGACCTGCTCGGGCGGTTCGAGGCCCGCCAGCCCGCGCAACAGGGTGAGGGTGCGGCGGGAGATCTCCGGTGTCATACCCGCCAGCCGCATGTCTTCGTCGTCGTCCATCCGCCCCGCCCTCCGGTGCCGTGCCGTTCGCCTCGCCTCAGGGCACGGTAGAGGGGCGCGGCCCCGCGCGGGACCGTTTCTCCAGGGTGACGGTGCGTGATCGGGCCTCGACCGGCCGAAATCCGGCGGGTGACGACCATGGCCGAAACCGTCCCCGCGTTCGACTTCCCCCGCAAGCGACCCGCCGGTAACCTGCCCGCGGCAGCCGCCCGCCGGGACGGCCCATTCCGGCAGGAGCGAGATGAAGAGCCTCTTACGCGCGGTCCTGTGCGCGCTCCTGCTGGTGGCCGGCGCCCTGGCGGCGCCCTCCGCGCAGATCGCCCGCGCCGCCGCCCCGCCGAGCCCGGCAGCCCCGGGCGCCGCGGAGGCCTGGACGCCTCCGCTGTCCACCCGAGGCCGGTACATCGTCGACGCGCAGGGCAACCGCTTCCGTCTGCGCTCCGGGAACTGGGACGGCGCCCAGGGCTCCTGGAACGGCTCGGGCGACCGCGAGGATCCCGCCACGCACCACAGCGGGCAGAACGCCCACGGCATCCCGATCGGCCTGGACCGGACGCCCCTGCCCACCCTGCTCGCCGACTTCCGGTCCCTGGGGCTCAACAGCATCCGGCTGCCCTTCTCCAACGAGATGCTGCGCGCCACCACCCCCGTCCCGGACTCCGCCGTCGCCGCCAATCCGGCCCTGCGCGGCCGCACGCCCCTCCAGGTCTACGACGCCGTGGTCGCCGCTCTCACCGACGCCGGCTTCGCCGTCATCCTGAACAACCACACCGTCACCACCCGTTGGTGCTGCGGCCTGGACGGCAACGAACGCTGGAACAGCGGCCGCTCCACGGCCCAATGGGCCGACGACTGGGTCTTCCTCGCCCGCCGCTACCGCGACAACCCGCGGGTGGTCGGCGCCGACCTCTACAACGAGGTCCGCCGCGACGTCTGGGACGACCCCAACTGGGGCCTCGGCGACAACCACGACTGGCACGCCGCCGCCCAGGAGGCCGCCGACCGCATCCTCACCGAGGCCAACCCACAGCTGCTGATCGTCGTCGAGGGCATCAACTGGTTCGGGCTCCCCGTGGACGGCTTCCCGCACGGCCGGCCCACCCTGACCCCCGTACGCACCCTCTCCCACACCCTGGTCACCTCGAACAAGCTGGTCTACTCGGCCCACTTCTACGGGTACACGGGCCCCCGGCACAGCGGCGCGACCGGCATGGGCGAGACGCACGACGCCCGCTACCAGGACATGACCGCCGCCGAACTGGAACAGACCCTCTACGACCAGGCCTTCTTCGTCTCCGCGGAGACCGGTACGCACTTCACCGCCCCCGTCTGGATCAGCGAGTTCGGTATCGGGGCCGACGAGAACGGCGCCGCCCCGCGCACCTGGTTCGACCGCATCACCGGGTACCTGACGCGCTCCGACGCCGACTTCGCGTACTGGCCGCTCGTCGGCTGGAGCACCACCGCCCAGGGCACCCCGGGCGGCGACAGCTGGGCGCTCCTGCGCTACGACGCGACCGGCCGGCGCTCCGGCGTCCTGGACCAGGGCGACTGGCGCACCGCCCGCTGGTCCCCGCTCGTCACCACCCCCGGCCGTAGCGGACCGATCCCCGCCACCACCGCCTGGTACCAGCTGACCACGGACCACCGCGACCACAACGCCTCGCTGCGCACCCGGGCCGCCGGGGACTGGGACAGCGGGGCCCGCAAGGCGGTCTGCCCCGACGGCGCCCGCCTCGCCGGGCTCGCCCACACCGGCGGCCGCGGCCTGTGCACCACCTCCGACCTGCGCTCCCCGACGGGCGGGCACACCGTGGTCCGCGACGAGACGTACGTCCCGGCGGGCGGTGACTGGGCCGGCGGGTACACCAAGTTCCAGTGTCCGGCGGGCCAGTTCCTGATCGGCTACAGCCTGCGGGGCGAGCGGGTCTCGGCGGCGCTGTGCGCGCCGGCCCGTACAGCGCTGCCCGGAGGCGACCGGACGGTGTGGTTCGACCGCGGCGACAACCGCCCGGCGGGCAGTCCCGGCGGGGAGTTCGCCTACGGGAACTACAAGGGCCAGTGCCTGCCCACCGAGTACGCGGCGGGCATCGCCTTCACCACCCGCGCCGCCACCCGACCCTCCCCGGCCGCCCTGCTGTGCCGCCCCCTGCCCGCCATGTGATCGACCGTTGAGAGGTCGACGTCAGGCGGCCTGATCCTCGGTCGGACGGCCCTCGGTACGGCCCTCGGTACGGCCCACCGCGGCGACGGTGGCGAGGGCGACGAGGGTCAGGGCGGAGGCGACCAGGAAGGTGAACCGCATCCCGGTCGCCACGGCCCCGGGGGACGCCGAGGCGATGTCGGCCGACGCCGAGGCGTGCGCGAACACGGCGCCCATCACGGACGCGCCGGTGACCAGGCCGAGGTTGCGCGACAGACCGAGCATGCCGGAGACGGCGCCCCGCCGGTCCGGCCCGACGTCGGCCATGACGGCGGTGTTGTTGGCCGTCTGGAACACCGCGTAGCCGGCGGTCACGACCGCGAGCGGGGCGACGTACCCGAGGACACCGAGCGACACCGGCGTCAGGGACAGGACGAGGGCACCGGCCGTCATCGACAGCAGCCCGAGCAGGGTCATGCGCCGCGCCCCGAACCGGTCCGCGAGACGGCCGGCGGGCACCCCGGTCACGGCGGCGACCAGCGGGCCGACGGACAGGACGAGTCCGACCGGGGCCGCGCCGAGCCCGAGCGTCCGGGACAGGTAGAACGGCCCGACCACCAGCGTCGCCATCATCACCGTCGACACGAGGGCGCTCGACGCGAGGCCCGGACCGATCACCGGATCGCGCAGGAGCGCCCCTCGGACCAGGGGTGAGGCGGCCCGCGATTCGACGCGCACGAAGAAGGCCACCCCGCAGCCGGCGGCCAGGAGCAGCGCCGTGCTCGGAGCCCCGAGACGGCCGCCACCGAGGGTCATCGCCAGCGCGTACGCCGCCGAGGTCAGGGCGAGCAACAGCGCGCCCAGGTGGTCGAAGCGGGCCCCGTCGGCCCCGCGTGCGGGCCGGTCGGCGGGCAGATGGCGGTGGGAGAGAAGGAACGCCGCGATCCCCAGCGGCACGTTGACGAGGAAGAGGGCCTGGTGGCCGAACCCGGCGAGCAGGGCCCCGCCGAGCGAGGGACCCAGAGCCGTGCCCACCGCGGACATCGCGGCGAGCAGCCCCATGGCGCTGCCCGTCCGCTCCTTGGGGACCGTCTCACCGACGAACGCCATGGTGAGGGTCATCATCACGGCGGCGCCCACCCCCTGGGCCGCCCGGGCGCCGACCAGCAGCCACAGCGTGGGCGCGGCGGCGCACAGCGCCGAGGCCGCGGTGAACAAGGAGATCCCCGCCAGGAGCAGCCTTCGGCGGCCGACGAGGTCACCGAGCCGGCCGACACCCACGACCAGGCTCGTGACGGCGAGGAGATACGCGAGGACGACCCACTGGACCTCCTGGAAGGAGGCGGAGAACACCTTGGCGAGGGTCGGCAGGCCGACGGGGGCGATGCCGGTACCGAGCGCGGAGAGCAGGACGGAGAGGGACAGACCGGCGAGCACCCACCGGACCGCGGGCCGGTGCGCGCCGGCGGACGCCGTCCCGTCCTCGCCGCCGGTGCGGTGCTGTCGGTGTCCGGTCGCGGAATCACTGTGTGGGCTCATGCCGGCAGGGTGCGGTCGCCGGCTCGCCGACGGCAAACCTTGTTGCCGTTTCCGGGACGGCCGGGTGCAATGGTCGTATGGACGACAAGCCATCCCCCCACCAGGCGGTCCTCGACGAGGTCGCCCCCCGGCTCAGAGGGCTGCGCGCCCGACGCGGACTGACCCTGGCCGCGCTCTCCGAGACGACCGGCATCTCGAAGAGCACCCTGTCCCGCCTGGAGTCCGGGCAGCGCCGCCCCAGCCTGGAGCTCCTGCTGCCGCTCGCGGCCGCGTACCAAGTGCCCCTGGACGATCTGGTGGGCGCTCCCGAAGTGGGCGATCCCCGGGTTCGGCTGACCCCTCGTACCCTCCCGAACGGCGGTACCGCCGTGCCGCTGACCCGCGGACCGGGCCCCCTCCAGGCGTACAAGATGCTCATCCCCGACCGCGGTGGCGAGCCGGAACCGCGGACGCACGAGGGCTACGAATGGCTGTACGTGCTGGAGGGCCGGCTGCGCCTCGTCCTCGCCGAGCACGACCTGGTCCTCGGCCCCGGCGAGGCCGCCGAGTTCGACACCCGGCTGCCCCACTGGTTCACCAGCGCCGACGGGCGGCCGGTGGAGATCCTCAGCCTCTTCGGGCGGCAGGGCGAGCGCATGCACGTCCGGGCGAAGCCCCGCGCGTGATCGTGGGACCCGGCGCGATTTTGCATCCGATGTGTCAAGTGGGATGAATCAGGCCTCGAATCGCTCTAGGGTGCGCCCGTGGGCATGGTTATGGACTGCTGTTCGGCGATTTCCGGCCATCTCCCGCACGGTCGCACCCTACGGCCGTACCGCACATCGAACTGGGGGATTCATGCGTAGATCCCGAGGGCTGGTGGCCGCTCTCGCCCTGTCCCTGGCCGGAACCGGAGCGGGGGTGGGCCTCGGCCTCGTCCCGGAGGCGGCGGCGCTCACCCCGCCCGTCGCGTTCACCGCCGACCCGCTGTCCACCTGGCAGCCCGACGGCGTCGTCTGGGCCCTCGCCGAGGCGGGCGGCCGGGTCTTCGCCGGCGGCACCTTCTCCACGGTGCGCCCACCGGCCGGCGGCTCCGGAAGCGAGCGGTCGGCCGTGAACTTCGTGGCCCTCGACGCCGCGACCGGCGCCCCGACCTCCTGCGAGCTGTCCTTCACCGTGGGCTCCGGCACCGCCACGGTCCGCGCGCTCGCCCTCTCACCGGACAAGGAGACCCTGTACGTCGGCGGCTACTTCGGTGCCGTCAACGGCACCCCCGTCTCCAGCCTCGCCGCCGTGGACGTGGCGAGCTGCACGGTGAAGCAGGGCTTCCGCCCGGCCTTCGCGGCCACCGTGCGCGCCCTCGCCGTCACCGGCGACACCGTCTACGCGGGCGGTGACTTCCTCAGCGTCGCCGGTCAGCCGCGGCAACGCTTCGCCGCCGTCGGCGCCACCGACGGCGCCCTGAAGCCCTTCACCGCCGACGCCGACGAGCCCGGGCGCGCCGTCGAGGTCACCCCGGACGGCAACAACGTGATCCTCGGCGGCGACTTCTTCACCGTCAACGGCACGAACACGCACGCACTGGCCGTCGTCGACGCGACGAGCGGCGCACTCACCAAGTCGTACGCCGGCTTCATCGAGACCAACTCCGTGGTCAAGGACATCGCGACCGACGCCACCGGCTTCTACACCGGCAACGAGGGCACGGGCGGCGGCGTCTTCGACGGCCGGATCGCCCTGAACCTCTCCGACTTCGGCCAGCGCTGGCGCGACACCTGCCTCGGCGCCACCCAGGCCGTGCTGCCCTACCAGAACGTGCTCTACAGCGCCTCGCACGCGCACGACTGCTCCAGCGTCGGCGAGTACCCCGACGGCCAGCGCCACCACCTGCTCGCCCAGCCCACCACCGGCACCGGCAAGCTCGGCTGGGCCCCCGACACCAACGACGGCATCGGCGAGGGCATCGGGCCGCGCGTGATGACCGTCGGCTCCAAGGGCGGCGTCCAGTACCTGTGGGTCGGCGGGGAGTTCACCACCGTCAACGGCGCGGCGCAGCAGAGCCTGACGCGCTTCGCCTCCACCGGGGACACCGGCGCGCCCACCGTGCCCGTGGCGAGCGCGGTCAGCTTCGAGCCGGACGAGGCCCAGGTGCGCTGGCGTACCAGCCTCGACCTCGACGACAGCGCGCTGACCTACCGGATCTACCGGAACGGCGCGGCCACGCCGATCGCCACGGTCACCGCCGACTCGCTGTTCTTCCGGCGGCCGCAGGCCTCCTGGACCGACACCACCGTGACGGCGGGCCAGTCGTACACCTACCGAGTGACGGCCACCGACGGGGCCGGCAACACCAGCGCCCTGTCCGCGACGGCGAGCGTGACCGTCCCGACCACGGCGGAGGGCTACCCGAACAAGGTCCGCACCGACGGGGCCGAGCTGTACTGGCGCTACGACGAATCGGCCCTGCCCTTCGTCGCCGACTCCTCGGCGGGCAACCAGAGCGGCGTCCACAACAACGCCCCCGCCCTGCGGCAGACGCCCGGCGCGGTCTCCGGCGCGAGCACCGCGATCGGCTTCAACGGCTCGAACACCCACGTGTACGCGGACAAGCGGCAGTCGATCGGCAGCACCTACAGCGTCGAGACCTGGTTCCGGACCGACACCACCCGCGGCGGCAAGCTGGTCGGCTTCGCGAACCGCCAGGTCGGCGCCTCCAACCAGTACGACAAGCACGTCTACATGACCAACGACGGACGGCTGGTCTTCGGCGTCTACACCGGAGCCACCCGCACCATCACCACCCCGGCCGCCTACAACGACAACCAGTGGCACCATCTCGTCGCCACCCAGGGACCGGGCGGAATGACCCTCTACGTGGACGGCGCGCCGAAGGGCACGCTGAACGTCACCACGCACGAGAACTACGCCGGCTACTGGCGCGTCGGCGGCGACAACCTCACCTCCTGGCCGAACCGTCCGACCAGCGACTACTGGGCGGGCCGGCTCGACGAGACCGCCGTCTACCCGACCGTGCTCAGCGCGACGCAGGTGCAGAACCACTACGCCCTCGCCACCGCCCCGGCCGACTCGGTGGTCCAGGTGCCCGCCGCCGAGGACACCTACGCCAATGCGGGGGCGCCCGCCACCAACTACGGCACCTCGGGATCGCTCGCCGTGCGCGGCACCTCGTTCTACGCGAGCTACCTGCGCTTCGACCTGCCCGCCGCGCCCGCGGGCACCGTACTGAAGTCGGCCGCGCTCAGCGTGAAGACGAGCACGCAGAGCGGCGCCGGCACCACGGACACCGTCTCGGTCGTCCCGATCACCGGCTCGTGGAGCGAGGGCGGGACCACGTACAACAACCGCCCCGCGCTGGGCGGTCCGGCGCTCGGCACCTTCGGCCCGATCGCCGACGGTTCGGCGGTGCACACCACCGGGCTGACCACCGCGAGCGTCGCGACGGCCCTCGGCGGCAGCTACGGCCTGGCGCTCACCAGCACCGGTACGGACGCCCTGTGGCTGTGGTCCGCCGAGGCACAGGCGAACGAAGGGACGCCGCAGCTGACGCTCACCTTCGGCGCACCGTGACCTGACGGTCCCGGAAGAACAGGAGGGGCGCGGACCGGCCCGCAGGCCGGTCCGCGCCCCCTCGTCGTCTAACGGCGCGCGTCCACCACGCCGAGGAGCTTGCCGCTGGTCGCACTGCGGTCCAGCGACGCGCCGTCCACCGCCTCGACCACCAGCTCCAGCAGCCGCTCGTCGACCGCCGAGCGCAGCTCCGGGTAGCCGGCCAGGAAGACCTCCCGCAACTGTTCCGGGTCCGTCGCCACGGTCCGCTCCACCCGTACGGTCAACCGCTCGCGTACGTCGGCGCAGTCGAGCCGGACCTGCAACTCGCCCCGGTGGCCGCCCTGCTCCTCGGCCAGCACCAGGAAGCGCCGCAGGTTCAGGAAGTACGTCGCCACCCGCATCACGTCACCGGTGCGCCCCCGCAGCTCGAAGCGCGGCGCGTACCGTCCGCACGGGCAGCGGCCCGGAACCTCCCGGCCCAGGTCGCCGATCACGTACCGGCCCAGCTGCTGGCCGCGCCGGGCGTGCGTGGTGAAGACCAGCCGCCCCGTCTCGCCCGGGACCACCGGGCGGTCCTCGGCCAGCTCCAGGATCTCCATCGTGTGCAGGTCGGCGTGCAGGTGATGGACGCCTCCGGAGCTCTCGGCACACTGGTAGCCCAGCGGGCCGAGGTCGGTGCTGCCGTAGGTGATCGAGCGGACGACCTCGATGCCGAAGGTGTCCCTGAGGGTGCGCTGCTGTTCCTCGGTGAAGTGCTCGCCCCCGTAGAACACCTTGCGCAGGCCGCCGTACGCGCGCAGCGCGTCCGCCTCCGCGTGCAGCAGCTGCCACAGGTAGGACGGCATACCGAAGAGGGTGTCGGCCCCGTGGTCGATCAGCGCCTGGGCCGTGGCCCGGTGGTCGGGGCCCGCCGACAGCGGCAACTGCACCCCGCCGAGCCGTTCCAGCACGGAGAAGAAGCTGATGAAGCTGCCGTACATCGAGCCGCAGTAGAACAGGTTGGCGGTCCGGTCCGCGGCCGGGTCGTAGCCGGCGGCCAGCAGGCCCCGGGCGGCGGCGTGCATCTGCGTGTCGTAGTCGTCGTAGCTGAAGACCGACAGCGCGGGCGCGCCCGTACTGCCGCCGCTGCGGAAGTACAGCTCGGCATCGGCCCGGGTCAGCCGACGGGCCGGCTCCTGCACGTCCTCCTTGCCCAGCAGCGGGCCGGCGGGAGGCGGCAGCAGTACCGGCCGGACCAGGTCGTCCAGGCAGGCGGTGGTGGCGAAGGCGGCCGGATCGGCCTGGACCGCGACGCGCCGGCTGTAGCGCTGCAGGGCGTAGACACCGTCGTGCGGCTCACCCGCGTAGCTCGCCTGCATGGCGCCGACCGGCGTGACCCGGGTGACGCCCGAGGCCAGCGCGGTACGGGACAGCTCGGCGATGTCCGTGGCGCTGCCCGCGATGCCCGCCGTCTGCAGGTAGCGGCGCATCGGCCGCAGGGTGGCGATCAGCCGCTTGCGGGGCAGCGGCTTGACCCACACGCTGCGGTGCAACGGCGAGGCGGTCAGCGGGGACCGGGTGTCGGCCATGACCCGCCACGAGCCGTCGGGAGCGGCGAACACCCGGGTCAGGCCCAGGTGCTCCTCCAACCGGGCCATCAGCTCGGTGGTGGTCAGCTCGGCGGCCTCCGCCGGGTCAGGCTCGCCCGCCGGAGCACCGGCGGCGGCCGGCGGCCGGGTGGCGAGGACCGCGGCGAACCGCTCGGCGAAAGCGAACACCTCGTCCTCGTCCTCGGTGTCGAGGTACACCACCTGGGGGCTGGAGCACGCCTCCTGCTCGTACAGGCAGACGTCCTCCGCCAGGGCGTCGAGCGTCCCGGCGTCCGACCAGGCATCGGCCGTCAGGTAGGCGAAGGAGATCCGGTGCCCCCACTCCACCAGTCGGCAGCCTGCCGGCACATGGGCGGCCACCCCTTCGACCGCGGCTTGCCCACCCCAGACGGCGACGGCGTCCGCCGGCGCGCACATCAGGCGCAGCCATTCCTGCCGGGAGGAGGGGAAGCGCAGGACGACGATCCGCGCGGCGAGTGCGCCGCCGGCGTCCTGGGTCGCGAGCTCGGCCATCAGATGCTGGGTCAGCAGGGTGTCGTCGCCGCTGGTCTTGAGCACGTTGACGTTGCCGGCGAGCAGGCCCTCGACGATGCTCAGCGGCGCGACCGTCACGGCGTTGCCCGGCGCGACGTGGGTGACCAGCCCGACGGGCGCCCACGCCTCGTAGACCGTCTCGCGCGGATCCGCCCGGTTCAGCCGGCCGGGCGTCGCGCCGCCCAGCTCCCGGCGCAGCTTGCGGGTCAGCTCCCGGCGGCCGAGGAGGACGCCCAGCTCGGCCAGGACGGCCGGGTCCTCGCCCTCGGGCAGGTGCGCGGCGAGCCGGGCGCGTACCGGGTGGTCGGGGTCGCGCAGCGCGGCGCCGAGGGCGTCGCACGCGGCCAGGACGGTCTCGGTCTCCAGCCCCTCGGCCAGCGCGGCCTCGACGGCGGCCGGCAGCTCGGCGAGGCGCCGTCCGGCCTCCTCGTCGTCGATGAACTCGCCCTGCCAGTAGTGGTGGTGCACGCTCACGGTCACGCCATTCCCTTCATCAGTTCCGCCGCGGCCACAGCGCAGCTACGGTTGCGGCTCACCCCGGCACGGCCGTGGACGGTGAACCAGGGGGTCGGGAGCTCGCACCCGCAGTCCTCGCCCGGCCGGAGGGAGGCGAGGTCGCCCATGACCACGCTCTGCGCCGGCACCGAGGTGATGTACGGCGACACCAGGTGCAGGTAGCCCCGCTCCCCGTACGGCAGGGGTTCGAGGGTGCGGGTCGAGCGGATCGTCACCCGCGACCAGACCGGCGCGTGCAACCGGTGGTGGTCGCACTCGATGTACGGGATGCAGTGCTCGACCGACCCGAAGGTGTCCCGGATCCGCTCACCCGGGATGCCGAGCTGCTCGGTGACACGCGAGTACAGCTCCTCCTTCTCGACGCGCCGGTCGGAGTGGCCCTTCCAGCCGCCGCCGAGGACCACGAGGGAACCCTCGGGCAGGCGCAGCGGAGGCAGCCCCATGGCCCGCATCCGCTCCAGGGTGAAGAACAGGAAGGCCGGGAAGCCGAGGATGCGGACCGGGGCGTCCTCCCGCTCGAAGCGGCGCAGTGCGGCGATGCAGCCGAAGGGGTCGAACTCGTGCTCGCCGCCGGTGTTGCGCAGTGCGTACGCGACGCTGCGCGCGGGGGCGAAATCGCACAGGTAGTTGTCGGTGAAGGCGGTCCCGAGGTTCAGCGAGGGAGCCGGTTCGTAGCTGTAGAGGAGGTAGTTGACCTCCTGATCGGGGGTGATCCACCCGTTGCGCTCGAAGATCCGGGCGACCATGCGCTGGGCGGAGCGGATGGTCCACCGGTCGAAGAACATCTGCGACTTCTGGCCGGTGGTGCCGGAGGAGGTCAGGTGCAGGTCGACGTCCTCGCGGGGGATGGACAGCACCTCGTGCCGCTTGAAGAAGTTCGCGTGGACGAGCGGCGTACGGTACGGCTCGGCCGCCGGAGTGGCCTCGTACAGGGAACGGAAGAACGCGGAGCGTTCGATGTGCCAGGCGTTGGTCTCCGCCATCGCCGCGGCGAACAGCGCGTCCTGCTCGGGGCCGAAGGCGTACGGGTCGGTCAGGTCGCACAGCTCTTGTACGTGCGGCAGCAGGGCCGGGTCCGGTACGGCGACCGGCGCGAGATGGGGGTTCATGAGGCAACCTCGGATGATGTGGGCAGGTGTGTCGACGCCCAGGCCGACACGTAGCAGTCCAGGTACGGCTGGAGGGGCGGTTCGACGGCGACGCCGCGGAAGTCGATGCGCTCGCCGGAACGGGAGAGCACGGCGTAGTCGTGGAAGCCCTCGCCGTCCGCGCGCATGGCCGGGTAGAGGGCCCCGGCGACGAACCCCTGGGCGAGGAAGGCCGACAGGGCCTCGTGGTGCGCGAGCGGGACCAGGGCTTCGACGTAGCCGGCGCCCGCGCGGGCCAGGGCCCGGGTGACGGGTTCGAGGTGGGCCGCGGCGGCGGCCGGGTCGGGATGGGCCGTCAGCAGGGAACCGTAGCCACCGGCGCGGTTGAGGTAGGCGTAGACCTCGAACCGGCCGTCCTCGGGGGTGAGCAGCACGTTCGGGGTGTGCAGCGGATAGAACCAGCCCTCGGCGCAAGGGAACCGCTCGCGGAAGCGGCGGCGGACGAAGGCCGGCGCCTCGATCACCTCCAGCCGCTCGACGGCCGCGTGCGGCGCGGGTGCCGCGGGCGGGCGGGCGGCGGCGGCCCTGACGCCGGGGTACTGGATGCCGAGCGCGGACTCGGAGGTGCGCAGCAACGGCAGGAGCGGGGCCGGTACTTCGGTGACCGGGATCCGGCGGTCGAGCACTCCGGCGGCGTGACGCGCGTAGAGCGCGAGGCTTTCGCGGGTGCTGAGATCGACCGCGTTGGGCAGGATGCCCAACGGGCGGAAGCCGTTGCGGGCGACGACGCGTTGCGGACCGGCGCTGACGGTGCGCACGGTCGCGTACACCGAGTCCAGGCGGCCGGTGTCGAGCATGCCGGCGCACAGGGCCTCGGTCAGGGCGGCGGCCAGGCCCGCCGAGCGGTGCTCGGGGTGCACGGCGATGCCCTCCAACCGGCCGGTGCGGCTGCCCGCCTCGCCGTGGATGGCGGCGGACGCGGTCAGCGCCCCGGTGTCGGCGCAGCGGGTGACGAGCCACAGGGAGTGCGGGTCCGCGATGAGCCGGGCCATCTCGGCCGGGTCGGTGCCCAGCGCCACGGGGTAGTGCGGACCGTAGACGGCGTAGTAGAGCTGACGCAGTTCGGCGATGTCCGCGCGGACGGCCGGGGCGATCACGGGGCTCATCGCTCGCCTCCCACGGGTTCAGCCGAGGCCGCCTCGGGCGTACGTGACCCGAGCAGGGCCAGCGCGCAGGCCGCGGGCAGCAGCCCGATGCCCTGCGCGAGGCAGAGCGTCTGCGGGGACAGGAAGTCACCGGCAGAGCCGAACACCAGGGACGCCACGGGCAGGGAGGCACCCAGGACGGCCTGCATCACGGCGAAGAAGCCGGGCTTGTCCGCCGTCGGCACCATCCGCTGGAACAGGGCGACGAAGCGGACGCTGACCGCCCCGGCACACCAGCCGGCCACGGCCAGGCAGCCCGCGACGACCGGGCGCTGCGCGAACAGTCCCGGCAGCGCCAGGGCGAGGGCCATCAGCGTCAGGCACCAGGCGCCGGCGACCGTGGGCCGTCCGGGCACGCGGGTGCCGGTGAAGGCACCGACGAGCGCACCGGTGCCCAGGGAGGCCTCCAGCAGGGCCACGGTGGCGCCGCCGCCGAAGAGGACCGACCGGGTGTAGAGGGGGATGACGACGAACACGGCGGCGGTGAACAGGTTCGCCGCGGTGAAGCAGATCAGGATCCGCCGTACGGAGGGCAGGTCGGCCAGGATGCGGCGGAGCGGGCGCCGCTCGGCCGGGGCCGCCCCGCCGTCCGCGTCGCCGGTGGCGAGGCTGCGGAACCGGGCGCTCGCGACGAGCACGGCGGCGCCGAGGTAGGCGGCCGCACAGCCGGCGGCCAGGCCGGCCACGCCCGCCCGGTCGACGGTCAGGGCGCCGAGCAGCGCTCCCACCAGGCCCGCCAAGGACTGGGTGGACAGTTCGAAGCCGGTGGCGCTCTCGATGTCGGCGTCGTCGACGAGTTCGGGGACCGAGGTGGTCAGACACGGGTCGAAGAACGCCTGGCAGGTGGCCAGCGCGAGACCGGCGGCGTACACGGTGGTCAGCGGCAGGCCCCCGCCGTACGCCCACACCGCGAGGGCGGCCGAGGTGACCCCGGCCACGGCGGCGGCGGTCCGCAGCACCGAGCGGTGCGCGCACCGGGCGACGGCCCCGGCCACGACGGGCGCCAGCGCCACGGCGGGCAGCGTGCAGACGGCCATGAACAGCCCTGAGGCCAGCCCGCGGGCTTCGGGCACCGCGTAGGCGACGATCCACCAGGACACGCCGACCTGGAACATGCGCACGGCGGCCTGGGTGAGGACCTGGCCGAGCCACACGGCGCCGAAGGCGCGGTTGCGCAGCACCAGCGGAGCGCGCCGGCGGTCGGTCCCCTTCGGCGCGTCCGGCTGCGACTCGGCAGCTCCGGCCACAGGAGCGGGTGCGGGTGCGGTGCTCATGCGGTCGGCCTCTCGTCGAGGACGCGCACGAGCTTGCCCGTGCGCGGGTTGACGGCGAGGTCGCGGTGGCGCGCCCACTCCACGGACAGCGGGTGCACGAACCCGGCGCGCACACTGTCCGGATACAGCGGCCGTACGCTCTCCAGCTCCGTGACGACGGCCTCGGCCAGCGCCGTACGGTCGCCCGCGAGCCGGTCGCCGGCCTCGTCACCGGGGGTCGTCGCCAGTCGCAGGACGAGCCCGTCACGGCCCTCCCAGCGGCGGACGACGAGCTGCATGCCGACCACGTGGCCCGCGGTGTCCGCGGCTGCCACGGCGTCCTGGGCGTCCTGCGTGTAGAGGGAGACGGGACCCACCCGCACGCCCTCCTCGGCGCGCCCCAGGATCCTGAAGTGGCCCGGCCCGGTGCCGGTCCACTCGGCCCGGTCGCCCGCGGGGTAGCGGATGATCGGCATCAGGCGGCGGAAGAGGCTGGTGACGACGACCCGGCCGGGCCGCCCCGGTTCGGTGACGGGCTCGTCGGTGGCGTCGTCGAGGATCTCGACGACCGCGTACGGTGAGAAGGCCCGGTGCACCCGGGCGTCGGAGCCGGACACCGGGCGGCCGAGCAGACCCGCGTCGACGCTTGCGTAGCCGACGGAACGGACCTCGGCGCCGGGGAACGCGGCCGCCAACAGACGTCGTTGGTCGTCGAAGAGGGCCTCCCCGCCGAACAGGAGCAACTCCACCGCGTCGAGCCGGACACCGCTGGAGAGGACCTGCTCGGCGAGCCGGCACAGGGTGGTGGGCGTGCCGGTCAGCACCTGGGCGGCGAGATCGCGCAGCGTGGGGATCGTCGAATCCAGTGGCGCGCCGCCGCCGATGGGCAGACGGACGTTGTCCACGGGCGCGTGGGCGAGCGAGTCGAGCACGAAGAGGAAGCTGGCGTACAGCTCCCCGGCGTAGAAGAGGTCGGCGACGCGATGCCCCGGGCGCAGGCCGGTGTCCACGAGCCCCTGGCCGAAGGCGGTGACGAACGTGCGCCACTCGTCGCGGGTGTAGACCGAGAACTTGGGGGACCCGGTGGTGCCACCGGTCTTGTAGACCGTGGCCTCGCTGAGCGGTCCGGTCAACACACGACTGTCGTGCAGGGTGTTGGCCGCCCAGAACTCCCGCTGGTCGACCACCGGAAGGTCGGTGAGGCGGTCGACGTGCGGTGGCAGGGACGCGTAGAGGTCCCGGTAGTAGGGCGAGTTGTGGCGGGCGAAACGTATGAGGTCCGTGAGCTGCTGGGCGGACATGAGCCTTTGCCTGGGTGACGGGAACGGGGAGACGGGAGCCACGGCGGCCGCGGCGAGAGCTGTCGCTCGCCTGCGGCATCGATCCGGTGTGAACGGGGGACCCCCCGGCGCCCCCGCCTCCCGCTGACGCACGCCAAGAGCTGACGTGCAGTCATGATGATGAAACATCAGTCCGCTCATCGCCAAATTGGCCGAGTATTTCCGGACAGTGGGACCGTATTCAACAATTTCTTCGGTAGCTCAGGTTCCGCTACTGCCCTCCGGCGGGACCCGCGACCCGCCGGAACGGCCGCCCGGTCGACGGATCGTCCTCGCCCCTCAACGGGACGGGCGCTCGCCCAGGTCGTAGCTGAAGGCGTACGCGACGGAGGTGTCGCCGTGGCGGTAGGTGAAGCCTCCCGAGCCCGTCAGTCCCACGAGACCCCCGGTGCCGGAGCCGGGGACCACCTCGAAACGGCAGACCGTGCCGCCGGCGTCGAAGGTGCCGCGCTCCTCCAGCACGAAGCTGCCCTCGCGGCCGTCGAGACTGCCGGAGACCAGCTCCATCCCGCTGTAGGAACCGAGGTTCTCCCCGGTGTAGGCGATCGTGTAGTCGCAGGCCGTCCCGGCGGCCGCGATCCCGCCGGTGAAGGCGTTGGTGACATGGGCGTGGGCGAGCCGCGGGACGGCGTCCGCGGCGCCGACGGGGCTCTCCTGCCAGTCGGCGAAGGTGAAGCGGCCACCGGTCTCTACGGGCGTGGGCATGAGGGTCCTCTCGACCTGCCGGACGGTCCCTCCGCCCGGCGTGCACCCAGGCTGGCAGCCGTACCTGACACCTTCTGTCAGGTACGGGGGACAATGACGCCATGCGCGCCGACCGGCTCCTCTCCCTCCTCCTGCTGCTGCAGAACCGTGGCCGGATGACCGCCCCCGAACTCGCCGCCGAGCTGGAGGTGTCGGTGCGCACCATCCACCGCGACATCGACGCCCTCGGCGCCTCGGGCGTCCCCGTCCTCGCCGAACGCGGCCCGGCCGGGGGCTACCGGCTGGCCGACGGCTACCGCACCCGCCTCACCGGCCTCACCGACACCCAGGCCGGCTCCCTCTTCCTGGCCGGCGCCCCCGGACCCGCACAGGAGCTCGGCCTCGGCGCCGACCTGACCGCCGCCCAGCTCAAACTCCAGGCGGCGCTGCCGGCCGCCCTCGCCGAACGCGCCCGCCGGATCCAGGACCGCTTCCACCTCGACGCACCCGCCTGGTTCCGGGAGGCCGACCCCGTCCCGCACCTCGCGCAGATCGCCCAGGCCGTCTGGGACCAGCACGTCCTACGCACCCACTACCGCCGTTGGCGCGGCGAGGTACGGCGCGACCTGCGTCCGCTCGGCCTCGTACTCAAGGGCGGCATCTGGTACCTCGTCGCCGAAGTCGACAGCGCCGTACGGACCTACCGGGTCTCCCGCTTCCTGACCGTGGACACCGCGCCGGAGCGCTTCGAACGGCCCGCCGGATTCGCACTGGCCGCGTACTGGCAGGAGTCCACCGGCCGCCTGGACGCCGTACTCCGCCAACAGACCGCCGAGCTACGCCTGTCCCCGCGCGGGCAGCTGCTGCTGCCGATGCAGTTCGGGGCGGCGGGCACCCGGGCGCTCGCCGAAGCCGATCCGGCCGACGCGGACGGCTGGGTCCGGCTGCGCATCGCCGTGGAGTCCGAGGCCGTCGCCGTCGGCGACCTGCTGCGGCTGGGCACCGAGGCGGAGGTGCTCGGCCCGCCCGAACTGCGCCGCGCCCTCGCCGAGACGGTGACCGCACTGGCCGGACGCTACGCCTGACCCGGGCCGGGGCCGACCCGTACGCGCTCGATCCGGGTGCCGGAGCGCGGCGGGTCCACCGTCACCGGCCGCGCCCGCCGGGTCATCCGGCCCCGCCGGAAGGCCCCGGCCCGCCCGGGGGCTCCACCTCCAGGAAACGGCGCCGCCGCGGGCCCCGGTACAGCAGGCACACCCAGCCCAGCCCTTCCAGCACGGCGGCGCAGGCCGTCAGTCGCTCCTGCTCCGCGTCCGCGGCGCCGCCGCCCGGCGGGCCCAGCCAGGTCACCTGCGCCCGCCCCGGCTCCGCTCCGGCCGCCACCCGGTAGCCCGTCCGCGTACGGCGCCCCTCCCCGTCCACCGCCGACGGAGCGATCCCCGCCGCCTCCAGGGCGAGGGCCACCGCGCGCGGCAGCTGCCGTACCTCCCACGGCGCGGGAACGGCCGCGCCCGCCGGGCCGTTCACCAGCCGGCGGATCTGCAGCAGCCCCTCGTACGCGGTGCGCAGCTCCGCCTGACGCCCGCCGACCGGAGCCGCCGGGCCGTCACCGGTCGCGGGCTCGAAACCCTGCCCGGGTACCACCATCACCCACCCCCGTCCCGCCCGTCTGAGTACTTCGCGCCCAACGGCCTGAGTATCCACCCCGATTCCCCGGCGCCGCTCAGCCGCTGGAATGGGGACATGACTTCCAAGGCCCCGAGCGGCGCGACGACCGAGCGCCCGCGCATGCAGCACGTGACCACCGCCGGCTCGGCCCTGGCCGTGGCCCTGGTCCCGCTCGTGGTCGGCGTCCTGTTCGCCAAGGCGATGGCCACCGACCCGATGACCCCGGTCAACGCCCTGATCGCGGGCGGCGGCCAGCGGGCCGCGCTGCCCCGGGGCGAGTGGAAGCGGCGCGGCCACACCACCGTGCGCCGGCTGCGCACGGTGCGGCGCGACACGGCCCGGCGGTGCGCCCGCGCCTGCGGTCGCCGCCCCTGAGCGGTCGGGGTCAGACGGTGGTGGCCAGCGGCTCCTGGAGCTCGGTGACCCACTGATCCGGGTCGTCCGGGCAGGCCAGGGTCAGCTCGCGGGCGTAACCGGCCGAGCGATGCCCGTGCGCGTCGATCCAGCGTGCCAGGGCCTGCGACGTCGGCAGGACCCCGTCCATGGAGCCGCGGTGCACCACGGTCGCGGCCCGCTCGACCGCCGGCAGCGTGACGATCCGGACCTCGCCCCCGAGGTCCTCGGCGCGGACCGAGGCCGCCACCGGCAGCCCGGCGTGCACGAGGACGGCCGACGCGGATCCCGGGCCGGGCACGTCCTCGTAGTAGGCGGTCCCCGGCCCGGTCGGGACGACCCCGGCGGCCTCGATCCGGCGGCACAGCTCGTCGTAGAGCGGCCCGATGACCGGGCCGATGTCCTGCGGCTCGTAACTCCCGGCCGTACCGGTCAGCTCGGCGAGCCGGACGGGCGGAAGGCTCTTCACGACGATGTCGTCGGCAGGCATGGATCCCTCTTTCTCGATGGTCCGGAGCCTCGCCTCGACCTGGACCAGCCGGGCCGCCGCGGCGGCCATGGCGGTCTCCAGCTCGGCCTGCCGCAGTCGCAGCATGCCGCGCAGCTCCTCCGCGCCCACCCGCTCGCCGAGGATCGACCCCACCTGGTCCAGGGAGAAGCCGAGTTCCTTGAGCGCGATGATCCGGTTGAGGCGGGCGAGCTGCCCGGCCTCGTAGAAGCGGTAGCCGGTGAAGGGGTCGACACGCGCCGGGCGCAGCAGTCCGAGGGCGTCGTAGTGACGCAGCATCCGGACCGACACCCGGCCGTGCTTGGCGAAGTCTCCGATGGTGAACATGACGCTCTCCACTACAAGGTCTGACACAGGGGGAGGGTCAAGCCTCGCATCGGCGAAAGAACCGGTGGCCGGCGGTCGTACCCGTCAGCGGCCGTACTGCCGCAGGCACAGGTCGACGATGGACGGCGGTACCGTGCCGTCCGCCGCCGCGCACAGCTGGTCCATCCGCGGCGGCGGGGCCGGTCGCCGCCGCGGATGGGTCGGCGCCGCTCCGGGCACCCGCTTGCGCCGGGGTGGTGGAGCCGCCTTCGCGGGGGCCCGCTCGCGCGGGGGCTCGGGCTCCGGGGTCGCCTTCGGGGCCGGCCCGCGGTCCGCGTCCGGGCCCCGGGCAGCGTCCGGCGCCTGCGCGGCGGTCTCGGGCAGCGCCCCCAGCGGCAGCGCCAGGGGAGCAGGGACCTCGGGTGCCTCGGCGGGCGGTACGGATCCCCGTACGGGAGCCGGGGCCGCGTCCCGAGGTCCGACGGAGACACAGCCGGTGCTCGCGAGGAGCACGACGAGGGAGAGGGGCACGGCCCGGCGTAACTGCATCCGACCACCTTGCCGTACGGCCGGGCCGGACCGGTTCCCCTCTCACGCGTGCGGGTGACACCGGCCCGGTGGGAATGGCCGGGGCGTGTGGGAAATTGGAACGGCAGTGCGGGTGAAGGGGGAGGCGCGACCCCCGGCTCCCCGTGCCGTGTCCTGCCCGCCGATCGTCCCTACGGAGCACCGATCCATGACCTCAGCCGCCGCGCCCGGCAACCATCCCACCCCACCCCCCGAGCCCGCGCCTGCGTCGCCCCCCGAGTCCGCGCCTGCGTCGCCCCCCGAGTCCGCGCCTGCGCCCAGCCCCGACCCCGCGCCTGGGTCCAGCCCTGGGGTCGGTCCTGGGTCCAGCCCCGGGGTCGCTCCGGCGCCGGCCCCCGAGTCCGCTGCCGGGCCGCGCCCTGCGTCCGCTCCTGGGTCCAGCCCCCCGTCCGCTGCCGCGCCGGCCCCCGCGTCCGCTCCTGGGTCCAGCCCCGGGGGCGGTCCCGACTCAGGTCCCGACACCGGTCCCGAGTCCGGCTTCCCGCCGGTGGCCCGGCCCGCGCCGGGGAGCGGTGCCGCTCCGTGGCGGGGCTGGGCGGCCGTCTGCGCCGTCTCGCTCGGCATCTTCTGCCTGATCACCTCCGAGCTGCTGCCCGTCGGGCTGCTCACCCCCGTCGGGGCCGCCCTCGGCGTCTCCGACGGGACCGCCGGCCTGATGGTCACCGCGCCCGGGCTGGTGGCCGGATTCTGCGCGCCGCTGGTCACCGTCGGCGCCGGCCGGCTCGACCGGCGCCTCGTGCTGTGCGTGCTCATCGCCCTGATGGTCGCCGCCAACCTCGCCGCCGCCCTGGCCCCGAACTTCGCCGTCGTACTGGCCGCCCGCCTGCTCGTCGGCGTCAGCGTCGGCGGATTCTGGGCGATCGCCGGCGGACTCGCCGTACGCCTGGTCCCCGAGCGTCACGTGGGCCGCGCCACCGCGCTCGTCTTCGGCGGTGTCCCCACCGCCTCCGTGCTCGGCGTCCCCGCCGGAACCCTGCTCGGCGAACTCGGCGGCTGGCGTACCGCCTTCGCGGCGGTCGGCGGCCTCGGCCTCGTCACCCTGACCGCGCTGCTCGTGCTGCTGCCCCCGCTGCCGGCGACCCGGCACATCACCTTCCCCGAACTGCCCGCCCTGCTCCGGGAGAACCGCGCCGTGCGGGCCGGGGTCATCGTGACCTTCCTCGTCGTGACCGGGCAGTTCGCCGCCTACACCTTCGTGCGCCCGATCCTGCAGGAGGTCTCCGGAGTCGACGCCGACCACATCAGCACCCTGCTGCTCGGCTACGGAGTCGCCGGCGTCGCCGGGAACTTCCTGGCCGGGCCGCGCGACGCGTACCGGACCCTGCTCGTGGTCAGCTCCTGCCTCACCGTCGTCCTCACGCTGATCGCGACCCTGCCGGGACCGGCCGTCGGCACCGTGCTGCTGCTGGCGTGGGGCCTCGCGTACGGAGGGGTCTCGGTGAGCGTGCAGGGCTGGATGATCAAGGCGGCGCCGGAGGCGCCCGAAGCCGCGTCCTCGCTGATGGTGGCCATGTTCAACTTCGCCATAGCCGCCGGCGCACTGTGCGGCGGGCTCGCCGTGGACCACCTCTCCGAGCCCGCCGCCCCGCTCGGCGGGGCCGCCCTGATGCTCGCGGCCGCCACCACCGTGTGGGTCACCGCGATCCGCCGTACGCCCGACAGATCGGATGGACGGGGGCGGATCGGACACAGGGCTTGACCCGGGCCCCGCACGAGGGTGAGAGTGCGCCGATCAAGAATCACCGCGTGAGCCGCACCTCGGAGATACCTCAGATGTCCCTATCCGTTCGCCCGTCGATCGACCCGGCCGAGATCGGCGGTTCTCCGACACGCGGCACGCACGGCGCCCTCGGTCTGCCCGGGGCCCCCGTCGTCGGTGCGGCCCCGGCTCCCGCCGCCCGGCGGGGCGGAGTCTGACCGACCGGGTGGGGGCCGGCACCGCACCGCCGCGCCGGCCCCCGTCCCCGCCGGGAGACCACCATGCGCCAAGACCCTGATGACAGCGGGATCGCCCCCGACGACCACCTCCTCGTACGCCCCTACGTGGCCCCCTCCGGCGCACCACCCCGGTCGACCGGGCCCACCTGGCCGCAGGCCGGCCCCCTCGCCTTCCCGGGCCCGGCACGCGTTCGGGAGGCCGAGGACCCGCCGGCCGTTCCCCCGGCCGTCCCCGTCCCCGGGACCGCCCCCGCCCCCGGTACCGCCCCCCGCCCGGCTGCCCTCCACCGGCGGCGCGGCCGGCTTCCGTTCGCCGTCCTCACCCTGTCGGCGCTCGCCGCGGTGGCCGCCCTGGTGTTCCTGCTGAGCGGTCCCGACGCGCAACCGCCCCGGGCCGGCGCTCCGGCCGAGCTGTCCGTACCGATGCTGCGGGGACGCAGCTCCGACTCCGGCGCAGCGGCCGACGTGCCCGGTCCGACCGCGTCCGCATCGCCCCCCGCCGCCTCCGCCTCTCCCACGCCCTCCCGAGCGCCGGGTGCGTCCGCGAGTCCGAGCCCGAAAGCGCCGTCCTTGCCCAGCGCTTCGGCGTCGAGTTCGCAGAGTTCCTCCGGAACGCTGCGGATGGGGGACACCGGCCCCGAGGTGCGCGCCCTGCAGGAGCTGCTCCACGGGCAGGGGTTCACGTACGTCTCCGTCACCGGTGTCTACGACAGCCAGACCAAGCGCGGCGTCGGCCAGCTGCAGCGCGACCGCTCCATCAAGGGCGACGCCCCGGGCGTCTACGGCCCGGCCACCCAGGCGGCGCTGCGCTGACCGCCCGCGGGAACCGGCGATCCTGTGAGGGTTGAACGTGTTCAATTCTTCTGTCAGGCTACCGATGAAGCCGGAGCGGGCCCTGTCGCGCGGCTCGCTCCTGTGGAATTCAGGGGATTCGTGCTCATTGCCTTCGGGGGTTGCCTTGTCCGTCCCGGTTCCACCGCCCGGCCCGCCGCTGCCCCCGAACCCCCGACCGGTGCCTCCACCCCCGCCCCCGCCGGACGGGCACGGCGTCGCGAAGGCCTTCGCATGCTCCTGCCTCACCGCCGTCGCCGTCGCGGTGTTGTTCGTCATGTACGTGTTCAGCCAGGGGCAGTGGATCTGAGCCCTGGACCGGACGGCCCCGGCGGGGTCAGCGGCCGCCGGAGACCCGCAGTACCGTGCCCGTCGTGTACGAGGCGTCCGGGGAGAGCAGCCAGGCGATCGCCCCGGCGATCTCGGCGGGCCGGCCGGGCCGGCCGAGCGGGATTCCGGCCGCCGCCTTCGCCGGACGGTCGGGATCGCCCATCGCCGCGTGCATGTCGGTCTCGATGATGCCCGGTGCCACGGCGTTGACCCGGATCCCGTCCGGACCGAGCTCCTTGGCGAGCCCCACCGTGAGCGCGTCGGTGGCCGCCTTGGTCGCCGCGTAGTGCACGTACTCCCCGGGGCTGCCGAGGGTGGCGGCCGTGGAGGAGACGTTCACGATCGCCCCGCCGTCGGCCTCGGCCATGTCCCGGGCGGCCCGACGGCAGCACAGCAGGTAGCCGAGGAGGTTCACCTCCAGCACCCGCCGCAGGTCCTCGGTGCGGGCGTCGGTTAGCCGACCCAGCGGGCCGGTCACCCCGGCGTTGTTCACCAGCCCGGTCACCCTGCCGAGTTCGGCGCCGGCGATGTCGAAGAGCCGCTCGACGGCGCACTCCTCGGAGATGTCACCGCGCACGGTCACACAGCGGGCCCCGGCGGCCCGGACGCGCTCGGCGACGGCCTCGGCCGCCGCCGCGTCCTGGGTGTAACCGAGCGCCACATCATGCCCGTTCGCGGCCAGCCGCAGACAGGTCGCCGCACCGATACCTCTGCTGCCGCCGGTGACGACGGTGATCGGACGAGCTGACATGGGAGCCTCCTGCGGGACAGCGAACGTGGGACCTGGACACGGGGCGGGCGGGGGCGGGCAGGCTAACACCGTGATATTCGCTGGACCAGCGGAAATGGCGAGAACCAGAGTGGTCGTCACCGACGCGCCGCACCACCGGGCGTCGTCCGTGTCCCTGACCACCGTTGGAGCCGCACCATGTCGACCTTGCGCGTGACCGCCGAAGAACTGACCGTCCATGAGCACCCGAACGCCGACGCGCTGGAACTGGCCCAGGTGGGCCTCTACCGCGCCGTGATCGCCAAGGGTGCCTACCGCACGGGTGAGTTCGCGATCTACATCCCCGAACAGGCCGTGCTGCCGGCGGATCTGATCGAGGAGCTTGGCCTCACCGGACGGCTCGCCGGCGGCTCCGCCGACCGGGTCAAGGCGGTCCGGCTCCGCGGCGAACTCTCGCAAGGGCTGGTGTGCAGGCCGCGCGCCCTCGCCGATGTCGACCTGGCCCGGGCCGCCAAGGAGGAGACGGACTTCGCGGAGCTGCTCGGCATCACCAAATGGGCCCCGCCCATACCCACGACCATGAACGGCGACGTCGAGGCCGCCGCCGACCTGATGCCGTGGGTCGACATCGAGAACCTCCAGCGCTACCCGCACATCTTCGAGCCCGGCGAGCCCGTCGTCCTCACCGAGAAACTGCACGGCACCGCCTGCCTGTTCACGTACGTGGTCGAGGGCGAGCGGTCCTACGTCTCCTCCAAAGGGTTCGGCTCCAAGGGGCTGGCGCTCAAGGAGGACGAGCGCAACCTCTACTGGCGGGCCGTCCGCGGCCACGAGGTACCGGCCGTCGCGGCCGCCCTGGCCGACCGTCTCGGCGCGACCCGGATCGGGATCTTCGGCGAGGTGTACGGCAAGGGCGTCCAGGACCTCTCCTACGGGACCGACGTACGCACCGCCGACGCGCCGCCCGGATACGCCGTCTTCGACGTCTCCGCCGAGATCGACGGGCGGACCCGCTGGCTGGACCCGGTCGCCGTCCTGACGGACAGTGAGCTTCCGCTGGTGCCACGGCTGTACGAGGGCCCGTACGACCTCGACAAGGTGCTGGAGCTGGCGAGCGGCCGCGAGACCGTCTCCGGCAAGGCCGTGCACCTGCGCGAGGGCGTCGTCATCCGGCCGGCGGCGGAACGGTACAGCCCGGTCGTCGGGGGCCGGGCCATCGCCAAGGCCGTCAGCCCGGCGTACCTGACCCGCAAGGGCGGCACCGAGTACGAGTGACCCTGCCGCGACGTGCCCTACGACGCCGCGCCGCGCCGCGCCCGCTCCACCTCGTGGGGCGGGCGCTTCGTGCATGGTGGGATGGATCGGGGGCGGATTCCACCAGCACACGGAGAGGTCGGGAACATGTCCCAGTCGGGCCGGAGCAGCCAGGAAACCATGCGGGCGATGGCGTACGAGACGTACGGCGGGACGGAGGTGCTCTCCGAGACCCGGCTGCCGATGCCCAAGGTCGGACCCGGCGAGGTCCTCGTCCGGGTCAAGTGTGCCGGCGTCAACCCCGTGGACTGGAAGATCATGTCGGGCGGGCTGGACCCGCTGATGGACGTCGTCTACCCGGTGGTGCCCGGTTGGGACGTGTCCGGCACCGTCGAGCGGGTCGGCATCGACACCCCCGAATACGCCGAGGGCGACGAGGTCATCGCGTACGCCCGCAAGGACTACGTGCACGGCGGGACCTTCGCCGAGTTCGTCACCGTGCCCGTACGCGCCCTCGCGCACAAGCCCACCTCGCTCGACTGGGCCGAGGCCGCGGGGCTCCCGCTCGCCGGGCTCACCGCCTACCAGCTGCTGACCCGCCTCGGCACCGGAAAGGACGACACCGTCCTCATCCACGGCGCCGCGGGCGGTGTCGGCTCCTTCGGCGTGCAGATCGCCCGCGCCTTGGGCGCGCGGGTCATCGGCACCGCCTCTCCGCGCAACCACGACCGGGTACGGGAGCTCGGAGCCGAACCAGTCGAGTACGGAGAGGGACTCGCCGCGCGCGTACGGGCCCTCGTGCCCGACGGCCCCACGGTCGTCGCCGACTTCGTCGGTGGCGTCGGTGGCGTCACCCGGGAGGTCCTGCACGACGACGGACGACACGCCTCCATCGCCGACCCCAGTGTGCTCGGGTCCGGCGGCGAGTGGATGTGGGTCCGCCCGGTCGGCAGCGATCTGGCCGCACTGGGCCGGCTCGCCGACGGCGGGCAGCTGAAGGTGCCCGTCGCCAAGACCTTCCCGCTGGGCGAGCTGGCGGCCGCCTTCGAGCTGAGCCAGGGCGGGCACACCCCAGGGAAGATCATCATCGAGATCTGACCCACCTGCCGGTCGCCGGTCGCCGGTCGCCGCCCGCCGCCCGTCGCCCGGGGCCCGCGACCTGACGTCTCACGCCAGGTCCGGCACCTCGCCGCCGGCCGCCCAGGTGACCTCGACCCCCGGCAGTCCGCTCCGCCAGGGGCCGGCCAGGGCGGCCAGGCGCGCCGCGTCCGGGGGAGTGGCGCCGAGGCCGATCGCGTAGCGGGCCAGGGCCGGGCCCGACGCGAAGGGACGGGGCCAGGCGTGCGCGTCCGTGACACCGGCCTCCTCCAGCGCACCGAGGAGGGAGCGCAGCCGTCCGCGCACCCGGCCCAGGGTCGCCTCGAACTGCTCCTCGGAGGGCGTCCGTACGGTCACCACCGCCCAGGCGGCGTGCCGACGGTGCAGCGGCGGCGGCCCCGGGACCCACTCGCCGTCCACGGGGCCGGACTCCAGCGACTCCCAGGCCGTGTACAACTCCTGGACCAGCAGGTCGCGCAGGCCGGGCCCGACCTGGGTCGTACAACTGCGCACCGGCTCCGAGGGGGTGAGGACCGTGACCGCGGCAGGCCCACCCGCAGCCGCGTCCGGACCACCCGCCTGCGCGCCCGGGCCCGCCGCCGACAGGGATACGGGCTCGCGCCAGTCCCAGGCGGCCCACCTGCCGAAGAACTCCCGCAGCAGGGCTTCGGGCGGCAGCGCCTCGACCTCCTCGACCTCCGCCACCGTGCGCGCCGCGAGAACCGCCCAGGCCAGCCCGGGCAGCCCACCGAACGGAGCGGAGTCCAGTCCCCGGGCCCGGGCCCACGCCTTCACCCGCCGCGCCAGCCCGGCGAACGCGGCGTGCCGCTGCGCGCCCACCAGGTCCCGTACCGCGTCGGCGTCGCTGACCGCGCTCAGGGCGAGCGCGGCCGCCTCGCCCAGCTCCGCCCGCCGGGCCACCGCGTGCGCCGGATCCAGCCCACCGGTGGACACCGTCACCAGATCCACCGACAGCCCGCCGGCGCGGAACCGCAGGCCCGGCACCCGCGCCCCCGTCACCTCGCGCAGCGGCCCCGCCCCGGGCAGCGCCGCCGCCACCCGGTCCCGTACGCGCGCCACATCGGCCGGTCCCGGCAGCGCCGCCACCAGGTCCAGATCGGCCTCCGGCAGCGCGCAGCCCATCCGACGCGACCCGGCCAGATGGACCCGCGCGTCGCCGAGGGCGGCCCGGACGCGTGCGGTGAGCGATTCGGCGGTCCCGTCCCGGGGTGCGGGCGCGGGCGACTTCACGATCTCCGACTCCCCACGCACCTCGCCCGTGCCCAGCGTCACCGTCGCCCGGACCAGCATCGGCCCGTCCCCCCGGCGTGCGAGCACGGCCAACTCCCCGACCCTCGCGGCCACCGGGCCGCCCAGCCGCGCCGTGAAGGCCGCGACCGCCCGCTGCGGGTCCTGGCTACGCCCCAGCGTCAGATGCGGGGTCCAGCCGCCCAGTTCGCCCGTACGCCCTCGGCAGCCCGGGAACCGCTCCGCCAGCGCGCGCCGCAGCTCCTGCCAGGGAGCCTCATCGGCCGCCGCAGGGTCCAGCCAGACGGTGGCGTCCTCACGGTGCCCGAAACTGTGCACTCCCTCCAGCCGGGCGGGGAACGGCTCGGTCGCGGCGGCCACCTCCGCCAGCAGGGGGAGGGCCTCGGTGAAGGAGGACTCCGGCACGAAGCCGAAGAGCAGGTTGACGTGCTCGGGCCAGCGCCCGGCCCCCGGGTCGAGCGTGCGGCGTAGCTCGCGTACCGCGTCCGGCAGGGCCGGCGGCAGCCATGCCACGGCCGTCCGCGCCGTCGCCGGCACGTCGAGGCGCGCGAGCGCGCCGCCCCGCTCACCGAACTCCACGGTCGCCTCCACACCGAAGTGGTCGGAGATGAACAGCCCTTCCGGGGCGGGCGAGTCGCCGCGCAGCGCGGCCCGCGCCACCCGGGCCGTCGTGGACCGCAGCAGGATCCGGTCCAGCCGGCCCGACCGGCCCGTCAGCGAGCCCACCGCGGCCAGCGGATTGGCCCCCGGGTCGAAGGTCGGCGTATCGTCCGCCGCCCCGTGCACGTCGTTCCAGGCGTCCCGCATGCCGAGCGCGGCCGCGGGCCCCTCGGCGCCGTGCCGGCCGTCGTTGAAGTCGCCCAGCAGTGCCACGCCGGCCTCGATGCCGCCGAGCCCCTCGGCGAGCCGGGCGAGTTCGGCCTCCCGTCGCACGTTCCCGTTCTCGGTGTGGTCGCTGGTCAGGTGGGTGTTCGCGACGACCAGGGGGCCGGCCGCGGTGTCCACCCTGACGGCGGTGACGGCCTTGTGCGGGCGCAGCAGGTGCATCCCCGCCTCCCGCACCGGCAGCCGGCTGAGCACCAACAGTCCGCACTCGGCGACGTCCCGGCCGCCCGGATCCGTACCGACGGTGTACGCGGCCCGCACCCATGGCGCGGCCAACAGCATCCTGAGCAGCTCGGGTTCGACCTCCTGCAGCGCGATGACATCGGCATCGGCGGCCGCGAGGTCGGCCGACAACAGCGGCCGGCGCCGGGCGGTGGCGATGTGCGCGGCGTCGTACCGGTCCCAGAGCGTGTTCCAGGTCAGCAGCCGCACCGAGGAGGGTCCGGTGACCGCCCCGTCCCGGGCCCCGGGAGCCGGCTCGGCGGGCCGCCAGGCGCCACCGCCCGCCGGGTCCCACGCGTGCGGGGTCCGCGCGGTGAAGAACGGGGCCCGCAGCAGTCGCGGATCGCGGACCCGGCCCGCCGCGGTGACGTCGATCCGGTCGACGCCCGTGGCCCGGTCCCACACCAGCTCACCGTCCGCCTCGACGAACAGCACCCGGTGCCAGGGAATGTCGCCGCCGGGCACGAAGGAGGGCAGCGGGACCCGTTTCGGCGCGGCCCCGCGCTGGAGCAGTCCGAGCACGAACCGCGCCGGATCGAACCGGGAGTCCCAACGGACCTGGTGGTAGAGCTCCTCGCTGGTACGCATCAGTACGCCCCCCGGCCCTGTTCCCGTCCCTGTCGCTGCCCCTGTTCGTGTACCTGTCCTCGCGGCCGTCCGGTGCCGGCGCGCCCGGTCGCGAGGCCGCCGGCCGTGTCCTCGACGACCCCGGCCGCGCCGATGTACCACGTACGGTGGGCCTGACCGGCGTAGGGCGGGCTGAACCGGCGCAGCTGCGAGGCCAGTACCTGCGGCGGCACCGGATGCGGGCGCACGCCGTTACGCCGCACCAGCTCCACCTCCTCCACCAGCACCACGGCGTGGGTGACCAGCGCGTCACGGCGCCGGGCGACCGAGCCGGCCAGGCCGCGCTGCTGGTCGGTGAGCGAGGTGGCGTCCCACACCGCCGTGCCGCCACGGGCGAGCGCCGTGTCGAGCCGGTCCAGCCCTTCCCGCAACACCTCGGCGTTGGCCCCCTGGTCCGTGCGGGAACCCCTGGCCGAGCGCAGATCGTCGAGACCGATGTACGTGTCCACGCCGGGCAGTTCGCGGCCGAAGGTGCTCTTCCCGCTGCCCGAGGGCCCGCACAGCTGAACCAGCCGGGGAAACGTTCCCTCGCGCCACTGCCAGGTCGCCGCCACGGCCTCCTCCACCGCGGATCCCGAGATCCTGCCCTGCCCGAACGCCCGCCGTGCCTCCGCCCAGCAGCGGTCCGCGGCCCCGGAGTCCAGCCCGGCGAGCGCCTCGCCGAGGCCGCCACGCAGCGCCTCCAGCGGATCCGGGCCGAGCAGCCCCGCCTCCTCGGCGCACAGCGCCGACCACTCCACGCACTCCCGCGCGGCCGGCCCGTCCGCCAGCGCCCCGGCGAGCGCGTGCAGCACGCCGAGATCGGCCGCCGCGGCCATCTTGACCAGGCCGGCCCGCCGGTCCTCGTCCGGGAACGGTCGCTGCAGATACGGGTACAGCCCCACCAGGTCGCCGACCCGCCGCGCGAGCCCCATCCCGACCGGGCCGGCCGCGAGCCGCGCCGCGATCCGGGCCCGCGGCTCGCGGTGGAGCACGGCGGCGAGGACACCGGCCAGCCGGTCCGCCCCGGTCCGCCCCGCCCCGTCGATCCGCGCCACGGCCTCGGCGACCTCCTCCGCGTCGGCGGTGTTGGTGGCACCGGTGGGACCGGTGGCGCCGCTGGGGTCGGGGTCGTCGGTGCCGCTCAGCCCTAGGGCGGCGGACAGACCCGGCACATCGGCCTCGGCCCCCGAGCGCACGGCCCACAACGGGGACGCCGGACCGAGCCCGTTCGGCACGACCTGCGCGAACATCCAGTGCGTACTGGTCTGCACATGGCCGACCCGCACCCACTTGGCCATGCACCGCCCGAAGTCCTCGCGTGTGAAACCGGCCACCGTCCGTACGACGTAGCCCTCCTGGCGTGCCGTGTCGAGCTTCAGCCGGCGCAGCGCGCGCTCGTCGAAGGTGCCCCGCCACAGCACGCGCGGGGTGGGCACGCCCAGGCCGCCGAGGAACCGCACGGTCCGGTCCCAGTCGAGGCAGTGCTCCCCGTCCCACACCGAGAACCCGTAGAACCAGCTGTCCAGATCCTCGTACGGGATCGAGTGCCGGGCGTACAGGTTCTCCCCGCACACCCGCCACCCGGCCGGGATCCCGGGGCCGATCCGACCCTGGAGGCCCTTGACCCAGGCCCGCGAGGGGTGGTGCGCCGAGTCGAGCGAGCGTGCGTGCAGGCCGTCCGCGTACAGGGTGGTGTTCTCCCCGTCGAGCTTCTCCGTGACCACGACCTCGCACCCGGCCAGCGCGCCCGGCCCGACGGCCCGGACGTCGTCCGACGTCGCCCCGGGGGACCAGGGCAGGTGCGGCGTACGGGGATAGTGGATGCGCATGATCCGCTCCTGCTCGACATCGGGTGCCCGGTCACTGTAGGTAACCCGACCGGCCCACTCCACCCAATAAGCCTTCCCTCCACGTCTCCCGCACGCCGTTGTGGCCACTCAGTGGGCGACGGTGAATCGCCGGCCCGCGTGCGCGTCGCGCTCGATCTCGTCGACCAGGGCGACGGCGAAATCCTCCGTGGAGATCCGGCTCCGGCCCTCCTCGTCGACCACCAGGTCGTCGAGCCCCAGCCGGTACGTGCCCGTCCGCTCGCCCGGCTCGATCTGCGCGGCCGGGCTCAGACAGGTCCAGCGCACCTGCTCCACGGGCACGGTCCGCAGGAAGTCCAAGGCGTCCCCGTGGGCGTGCATCAGGGCCAGGACGGGCGCCGGAACACCGGCTTCGTCCCAGACCGCCGGACCTCCCGGGGTACGGAGCGACCCCGCCCCGCCGACCACCACCACCCGCGGCGCGGGCGCCTCGCCACCGAGCGACCGCACCCCGCCGATCAGCGCCTTCGCGGCGGTCACGAGGGCGGCCGGGTCACCGCGGCCGGGTCCGAAGGCGCTGACCACCACATCGTGCCCGGCGACCACCGAGGCCACCGACCCCGGATCGAGGACGTCGCCACGCACCACCACGAGCGCCCCGGCCCCGGTCCCGCTCCCCGCGTCCGGCAGCCGCGCCGGATCCCGGACGACGGCCGTGACCTCGTGGCCGCGCCGGAGCGCTTCGCGCAGCACCCGGTTCCCGATGGTGCCGGTCGCGCCGAAGAGGGCGATCTTCATCATGGCGACTCCCTGGAGGTGGAGGGCTGTACGGGTTCCGGTCGGGCCCCGTCCGGCCCATCCAACCGAACCCGCCCCTCACCCCCGGGCAGCCGGGCCGGGGCCGCTCGGATGAACCGGTCCCGGCCGCTCGGACGCACCGGTCCCGAGGCGCGGTCCTCAGCCGACGACGGGCGCGTGAGCCGGCATCGGTACCGCGGCGGCCAGCCGCCCGGCGGCCGCGAAGTGCAGTCGCTCCAGCCGGGCCGCGTACGGCCAGCCGGCCGCCCGGTAGAAGCACAGGTCGCTCGGGATCGGCACGGCCCGCAGGTCGGCCGCGTGCGTCCCGGCCGGCAGCTCGGTGGCCGCCGCCAGCAGCGGGTCCGCCGAACCGGCCCACTCGCCGACCGGGGCGGGCCGTGGCCACGGCTCCCCGGTGTCGGGGAACAGCCATCGGGTGTCCCGGGCCATCCGCGCGGCGAAGTCCGGGCCCGCGGCGGCCCGCCGGGCCAGCCGCGCGAGGGTCAGCAGCAGGTCCGGCAAAGACTCGGCCAGCAGGGTCAACTGCGGGTACCGGCGCAGGCTCTCGCCGTCGCCGGGCACGGAGACGACGTACCCCCACCGGCCGGTCGCCGCGTCGATACGGATCTGCGCGAGCGCGTGGCCGTGCCGGTGGGCGATCCGGGCGAGCGGCCAGTACGAACCGTCGCCGCCCAGCATGCGATGCAGCTCGGGGTCCACCGCGTGCTCAGGAGCCCCGGGCAGCAGGCGCAGCGCCGGAAGCCCCGCGATCGCCACCCCGCCGATCTCCCGGAGCACGGTCCGGACCTCCTCGGGGACCGGGACCGACCAGCCGTCGACGACGGAGTCGGCGCAGCCCGCGTCGAGCACGACGAAGCCGGGGCAGCTGTCGGCCAGTTCCCGCAGCTCGGCCACCGCACGCCGGGCGGCATCGGCCGGCACGCGGTGCCGGCGCACGGCCCGACCGAGGAAGTCCCCGCTGACCACGCTGCGCAGCAGGAGGGCCCGACCCTCGCCGACGATCTCGAACTGGACCTCGCTGCTCCCGGTGTCGGCGGTGTTGTGGAGGGTGGAGAAGTACGGTTCCCAGTCCACGGCGCACGGGTAGCCCGGCAGGCCGTGCAGGTCGACGAGATCGGTGAGCGGGTCGCCGCGGCCGACGAGGGCGGCGAGTTCGTGATCGGCCCCATCGCCTCCTTCGCCGCCCTCACCTCCCTCGGCGAGTGCGACGGTGGAGGTGGCCGGTACGCAGAACGTGCCCCTCGGCCGGTCCACCACCCCGTCCGCCAGCCGTTCGGCGAACCCGGCCAGCCATGCGGTGAAGTCCCGGGCCTCGACGGTGACATCCGGCTCGGCCCCCCACGGGTTGACGGCCACGACCGGCCCCCAGCCGGTGGCCCCGACCCCCACGATCAGCGAGCCCTCACCGAAGTCCGTCTCGCCCAGCGTCCAGCAGCCGTCCGTGAACACCTCACGGCCGCGCGGCCCGAAGCGGTACTCGTGGTCCTCCGTCTCCAGGCCGCCGATCTCCCGCAGTACGCCCCGCACCTCCTCGGGCACCGCGACGGCCCAGCCGTCCAACTCCGCGTCGGTGAAACCCTCGAACAGCTCCAGCTCGTCCGGCCGCTCCCGCGCCAGCTCCTTCAGCGCCCGCACGGCATCCACCGCCGACGGCCCCGCCTCGTACATGCTCCTGGCTCCCCGTGTCGCCCGATCTGCGGCTCCGAGGGTATCTGCGGGGCTGCCCGGACGTGACCCGAACCCCCTACGCCGGACCATGACGACGCCTCAGTGGCAGAGGGCCACGATGGACGGATGCACGGTGCCCTCGGCCGCCTTGCACAGGGCGGACATGTCGTACGAACGCTGCGGCGCGGGCCGGGGCTTCGCCGGCGCCGCGGTCTTCACCCGCCCGGCGGGCCGCCGGGGGCGCGGGGGCTTCGCCTCGGCGCGGCGCGGGCGACGCGGCCGCTCGGCCGCCGCCCGTACGGGTGCCGGCTCGGCTTCCGGGACCGTGGACGGTGCGGGTCGGACCTCGGTGGAGGGTGTGGCGGGCGACGCGGCTTCGGCCGATGTCGGGAGCGGGCCCAACGGCAGGGCGAGGGGCGCCGGTTGCCGAGCCTGCGTACGGGCGGCCGCGGGCGCCGCGCGCGGCGCGTCCTGCGGAGCGACAGGAGACACCGTCACACACCCGGTGGTCAACACGAGCGCGGCAACGGTCAGGGGCAGGGCGCGGCGCAGCTGCATCCGCCCACCCTGCCGTACCGGCGCCGCGCGGGCCGAACCCCGTCACACGGACGGGTGATGGCGCGTCTTCAGGCCGGATCGCGCCCGCGCGTCGCCAGCCGCAGCACGTGTTCCACCGGGCCGCGGCGCAGTGGGCTGTCGGCCCAGATCCGCTGCCAGGCCCAGGTCAGGCCCAGGGCCGCGGCGCTGAACGCCAGCCAGGCGGACCAGGACGCCGCCCCGTGCGCGGGCCCGGCCAGCACCAGCGCGTGGACGACGTACGCGCTCAGCGCCATCGCCCCGAGCAGGGTGAGCGGCCGCAGCAGGCGCGCGCCCGTCCCGTGCCGCGCGGCGAGCGCGCACAGGCCGACGAGGGCGCAGCCCACGCCCGCGTTGCCCAGGGTCTCCAGCGGGGTCTGGCTGTAGGGATCGGCCACCAGCAGCCAGTCCCAGGAGGTGCTGGGCACAGCCCCGTACTGTCCGCCCAGGACCTCCCGTACGGGGTCGGCCGCGGACAGGGCCTGCGGATGGTGGACGGCGATCGTCTCCAGCAGCCGCTGCCGGGCGCCGAACACATGGCTCGCGAGCCAGGCCGAGCCGTACCCGGCGACGGCGGTCACGGTGCCCCACACCGCCATCCGCCGGGCCACCGACCGCACCCGCACGTCGCACAGCCGGGCCAGGGCCATCCCGACCAGCACGTACGGGAAGTAGGTGGCCAGCGGATACGCACCGGTGAGCAGCAGTTCCAACAGCACGCGGCCCGGTCCGGACCAACTGGCGAGGTCGCCTGCCTCCGGGACCAGGCCGCGCCCGGAGACCTCGTAACCGAACACCGGGCCCAGCAGGAACGACAGCAGCGGGCCCACCACCACCGACGCGCCCGCCACGGCGGTGAGCGCCGGCGTGGACAGCCGGGTGAAGGGCTCGGCAGCCAGGAAGTACACGGCGAAGAAGGCCAGGATGACCAGGATCCCGGGCCACAACGAGGCCAGCAACAGGCCGAGTACGGCCAGCAGCGCGCAACGGATCAGCAGAGGACGCCAGCGGCGCGCCCAGCCCGCCGGGCGCCGGGCCGGGTCCGACCCGCGCTGGGCGAGGACCAGGGAGAAGCCGGCGAGCAGGGTGAAGAGGGCCGGGGCGCGCCCGTCGGCCGCGACGAGGAGGTATCCGGCACCTCGCGGCTCCGGGCCGGGGCCGACGTGCACGGCGAACATGCCGAGGACGGCCAGGCCGCGCACGGCGTCGACCCCGGCCAGCCGGCCGGAGCCCCCGGCCGGGGCCGCGACCCCGATGCCGGTGCCGGTGTCGTTTCCCGTTCCGGCGGAGGGGACGCGTCGCATGAAGGGGTCTCTCCTGGATCCGTCCGTGCCGTCCGCACGTGAAAAGTGGTCGGACCGACGGTTTTCACACCGCCAGTCCGCATCCGGAAGGTACCAGCACGTACATAACCAAGTAATAAGGAGGTATAGGGGTGGCAAAGGAGCGGCGGGTCGACGAGGGCGGGTCGGCCGCCGTAACCCGGGAGCCGTGACCGCTGTTGCACAGTCCGGCGGGTCCACCCACGGTGAACGGAGTCCGATGCCGCAGCTGACCGACCAGGGCGCGATCGACGAGGGCGAGCGGGAGCGGGCGGGGACCTGGATGACCCCGGCGGAGTACGGGGCCTCGCGGGCCGCCGTCTGGACCGCGGCCGTCGTCCTCGTCACCGACACCCGCGGCCGGATCCTCGTCCAGAGCGTCGACTACCGCGCCGACCGGCTGCTCCCCGGCGGGGCCGTGGACGCCGGCGAGGCACCGTCCGCGGCGGCCGCCCGCGAGCTGCGCGAGGAGCTCGGTGTCGACGGCCGCTACCCGCGCGGCCTCGCCGTGGACTGGATCCCGGCCGACACCCCCGGCTTTCCGCCCGAGATGTGCTTCCCGGGCGAGATCCTGCACGTCTACGACGGCGGCACCTGGACCCCCGACCGGATCGAGGCCGTTCGCCTCCCCGCCCAGGAAATCACCGCGATCCAGTTCGCCGAACCGGCCGACCTGCCCGCCCTGATGGACCCCGGCGACGCCCGCCGCGCCCTGTCGGCCCTGCGCGCCCGCGTCAACGGCTCCGGCGCCGCCCTGCTGGAGGACGGCCGTCCCACCGCGCCGACCGCCCTCGACCGGCTCGGGGTCCTGCGCACCCGCCGGATCCCGCAGCACGGTGCCTGGCACCCGGGCCCGGTCCCGGAGCGGCTGCCCGTACAGGACCTGTCGGCATGGCTGTTCGCCCCCGACGGCCGGGTCCTGCTGCTGATCTCCCGGGCCACCGGCGCCGCCCACCTCCCGCCCCCGACGGCCGGCTCCACGCGGGACGCCCTCCCGCTCGGCTACCGGCACGCCGAGCAGGGCGTCCACGCCCGCGTCGTGGCCCGCCTCACCGACCTGGCGTCGGGCGCGGACCCGCAGTACGCACGTCTGCTGGCCACCCCCGAACAGGTCCGCGAACTGAGCGATTGGGGACCGGCGGGCGACGACGAGCTCGCGGCGGTGCACGCCGCCCGCACCCGCCTGGGCCTCCCCGTCGCCACCCGCACCCCACCCACCGAACTCCCCGAGGAGGGCGCTCGGCGGTGAGGTGTCGGTGGCCCCGCCGACCGTCGAGCGCATGGGATTCACCAGCGCCTGGTCGATCAGCTGCCACGAGGACTCCGTCATCGCCGACCTCGCGGCGCGACGGCCCGCTCCGGACCTGGTGGGCCGCGACCCGGGCCGGCCTCGGGCTGTGCGGGCTCGCCTTCCACGTGCGCCGACGGCCGTCGCGGCGGGTTGCCGACCGGGGTGCGGGCGGCGTTCGGTCCCGCCCCGCGACCACCGCCATGATCGGGAAATCCGCCGTCCGCGGTCCGCGGTCCCGCAGCATGGGGCCATGAGCGACAGCGCGATCACCTACACCCTGTACATCCAGGCCGATCCCGCCAGGGTCTGGCAGGCCCTCACCGAGCCGGCCTTCACCCGCCGGTACTGGGGCCTGAGCTTCGAGACCGACTGGGCGGTGGGTTCGCCGATGGACTGGGTCGAGCGGGGGGCCCGTACCAGCGACCCCGAACAGGTGGTCCTCGACTGCATCCCGGACCGCCTGCTCTCCTACACCTGGCACACCTTCACCCCGCAGTGGGCGGCCTCGGCCGGGATCGGCGAGGAGCTGCGGGCCGAACTGGCCGAGGAGCGTCGTACGAAGGTGACGTACGAGATCGAGCCCGTCGGCGACAGCCTCGCCCGGCTGACCATCCTGCACGAGGACTTCGAGCCCGGTGGCACCCTGATCGGCATGTGCGGGCGGGCCTGGCCGATGCTCGCGTCCAGCCTCAAGACGCTGCTGGAGACCGGGGCCCCGCTGCCGGAGGCGGAGGAGGAGGCGGGCGAGCTCTGAGGCGTGGCGTGGAGAGCCGGTGCGCGTCCGCGCCCCCGGTCGCCCCGAACGGCCCGGCTCTCCGCGATCCCGCCCCCTGCGGCCCGACCGCCCTGCCATGCCCCGCACCTGAGATCATGTGCACAGACCACGAATCAGGAGTGAGCGCAGACATGGCACCGGAACACCGTCGCGTCGTCATCACCGCCGCCGGCCGCGACTTCGGCCGTACCCTCGCCCTCCGTTTCGCGAGCGGGGGCGCCGAGGTCCACCTCTCCGCCCGGACCCTCGAAGCCGCCGAACGCGTCCGCGAGGAGATCCTCGCCCAGGGTCACGACGCGGACCGCGTCCACGCCCATGCCTGCGACCTGACCGACCCCGCCTCCGTACGGCAGTTCGCCGGCGAGGTCGCCGCCCGTACCGAGCACATAGACGTGCTGGTCAACAACGGCGCCCGCTACCAGCACGGCGCGGACCTCAAGTCCGCCTCCGACGAGGACGTGATCGACACCCTCGCCTCCGGCGCCACCGGTACCGTCCTGGCCACCAAGGCCTTCCTCCCGCTGCTCCTGAAGTCGGCCGAGCCGGACATCGTCACCATGATCTCCGGCTGTGGGGAGACCGGCCACCACCGGTCCGACGCCCACGCGGCCTTCTACGCGGCCAAGAGCGCCCAGGCCGGTTTCACCGAGATCCTCTCCCGCAGGCTGCGCGACCAAGGTGTCCGCTCATCTCCCTCTACCCGCCGGACTTCGACAACCACGACCCGCTCTCGGAATCCTGGGAGGGGGCGCCGCGCACGGCGAAGGACCCGCTCACGGCGCAGTCGTTGGTGGACTGCATCTTCTTCGCGATCGGTCAGCCCCGCGACTGTTTCATCAAGTCCTTCCACTTCGAGCAGGTCTGACGGACATGGGCGGTGGCCGCCGACAAGATCCTGGACGCGTCCGAGCCTTCCCGGTCACGGCCCACCGGCCAACGGCCACCGGCTACCGACCGGTCGGTCCGGAAGCCCTGATGTCGGCCCCGCACCGCTGAACCGCCCCTGACGGCACCCTGACCGCCGGCCGCGGACGGAGATCGTGTGGAATGGGTGCCATGGGGAGAGGAAACGACGAGCAGCGACCCACCGCCGACATACCGGCGGGGGACCCGATGAACGGCCCCGACGCCGACGAGCCGCCCGAGCACTGGCGCTACGCCCGCCATCTGGAGTCCTTGGCCGCGGCGCCGGGCCCGGGCGCGGGCCCGCAGGCCGAGGCGGAGGTCGTGGCCGCCGTGCTGCGCGATCCCGACGGGGTGATGGCCGAGAGCGCGGTGGTCACCCATCTCGACCGACGAGCCGTACAACTGCTGGACGAGGAGGAGTTCCCCGCCTGGTCCCGGGCCATGGCCGCCGCCCTCGCCGGCCGGGCCTTCCCCGAGCGCCGGCTGCGGGAGTGGAGCCTGCTCAAGGCCGTCACCCGCGGCGAGGCCTGGTCCCCCGAGGAACTCACCGCGGCCTCCGACTGGTGCCAGCGCACCGCTGCCCGCCTGCTGACCTCGTACGAGGCCCTCGCCCTGCTGGCCACCGACGCCCGCACCCGCCGCGTCCGCAACGCGGCCGCCGAACGCCTGCGGCGCGGCACCGCGGTCTGACTCCGGATCACGCGGCGTAGGCCGCATCGGCCGGCGGCGGCCGTACGGCCGAGGAGGAGAGCGATCCCGCGCGCCGTGCGTGCCCGCGGGAATGCCCCCCGAAGGCCTCGGGCCGGTCGAGGCACCGGTCCGACCCGAGCGGCGTGCCGGTAACCACGTGTGCGCCCCGGCGTTCGCGGACGTGGCCTCAAGACGTGGGCCAACTCGTCGTCGCCGGCACCGCGTTCACCGTGGCCGTCGCCGTGTGAGCGGTCATCCGCCTCAGGTGGTGGCCTCGGGCCGGCCCCGCTCGCGACCGCAGCACCGCGCCGGACAGGTGGGGCGGGAATCACAGGATGATCGCGTTTACATCTCGTCACACGTCCATCCAGGGCATAAGGTTCCGGTACCCGGCCGGGTATCCGCGTGAAGATCGATGCCACTTCGCTGGAGGATGACTCTCCGTGTCGCACGTTTCTCAAGCTTCCGTCACGACCCCCGACGGTGAGCCCGCCCCGCCCGTACCCACGACGTACGCCGAGGTCAAAGGCTGGTTCGCGGCGTACGACCAGGCGCTCTTCGACTGGTTCCTGACGCGTCAGAACAGCGACGAGGGGAAGCCGGGCGACCTGCTGGAACTCGGCGCCTTCATGGGGAAGAGTGCGATATTTCTCGGCCGGTACCTGCGGCCCGGCGAGCAATTCACCGTGTGTGACCTCTTCGACTCGCCCGCGACGGACGACTCCAACATCGCCGAGAACGGCGCGTCCTACCCCACGCTCACGCGGCGCGGCTTCGAGACGAACTACCTGGCCTTCCACGAGACGCTGCCGACTCTGATCCAGGCCCCGACCTCGGTCGTCGCCGACGAGGTCAAGCCGGCGAGCTGCCGATTCGTGCACATCGACGCCTCGCACCTCTACGAGCACGTCGTCACGGACATCGCGTCCTCGCGGATCGTCACGACCCCGGACGCCGTGGTGGCTTTCGACGACTACCGCTCCGAGCACACCCCCGGCGTCTCGGCCGCAGTCTGGGGCGCGGTGGCCACGGGCGATCTGCACCCCATCTGCGTCTCGAGCTCGAAGCTCTACGCGACCTGGGGCGACCCGGCGCCCCACCAGGCGGCGCTGCTCGCGTGGCTGGAGGAGCGCACCGACCTCTGGCACGGCGTGGAGATGATCGACGACCGCCCGCTGGTACGCATCGGCGACCAAGGCGTGGTCGCGCCGGAGTCCCCGCAGCCGCTGCACCCCGCGCCGCCCGCGGAACCGGCGCCGGTCCCCGCTCCCGCCGCCGTGCGCAAGCCCGGGGTCCGCTGGCGCAAGCTGGCCAAGGACCTGCTTCCGCCCGTGGTCACCCGCGCGATCGTGGCTCGTAACCGCCGCCGCAGGGGCTGACGCCGAAGGCCGACGGCGCACCCCGGACCGGGTCCGGTCCGGGGTCGGCGCGGCGTACGCGGGTCAGACGCCCCGGCGTACCCGGGCCGCGCGGCGGGCCTCGGCCTGCTGACGGGCCTCGATCGTCTTGCGGGACTCCTTGCCCCGGCCCGGGCGGGTACCCATGCCGCGGAAGGCCAGGTCCGAGCCCGAGGGCTTGCCCTTGGCGTCGGTCGGAGCGGAACCCGCCAGCGGGACCCCGGAAGGGGCCTTGGCGCCGGTGATGCGGGTCAGTGCCTCCTCGCCGGACCGCACCTGCGTGATCGTCGGCCGGATCCGGGCGTCGGCGAGCAGCCGGACCATGTCCCGACGCTGGTTCGGGGTGACGAGGGTGACGACCCGGCCGGACTCGCCGGCCCGGGCGGTGCGGCCGCCCCGGTGCAGATAGTCCTTGTGGTCGGCGGGCGGGTCCACGTTGACCACGAGGTCGAGGTCGTCGATGTGGATGCCGCGCGCCGCGACGTTCGTCGCGACCAGGACGCTGACGGCCCCGGTCTTGAACTGGGCCAGGGTCCGGGTGCGCTGCGGCTGGGACTTGCCGCTGTGCAGGCCCTCCGCCCGTACGCCCATGGCCCGCAGGTGCTTCACGAACTGGTCGACCCCGTGCTTGGTGTCGAGGAACATCAGCACCCGGTTGTCCCGGGCCGCGATCTCGGTCGCCGCCGAGACCTTGTCGGCCGCGTGGATGTGCAGCACGTGGTGGTCCATCGTGGACACCGCGCCCGCCTGCGGGTCCACGGAGTGCGAGACCGGGTCCTTGAGGTACTTGCGGACGAGCTGGTCGACATTGCGGTCCAGGGTCGCCGAGAACAGCATCCGCTGTCCCGCGTGGTGCACCTGGTCCAGGATCTCGGTGACCTGCGGCATGAAGCCCATGTCGCACATCTGGTCGGCCTCGTCGAGCACGGTGATCTTCACGCGCTCCAGGTGCACGTCCCGCCGCCCCACCAGGTCGCTGAGCCGCCCGGGGGTGGCCACCACGACCTCGGCGCCGGTGCGCAGGGAACTCACCTGGCGGCCGATGGACAGCCCGCCGACCACGGTGGCCATCCGCAGCTTCAGGGCCGCGGCGTACGGTTCCAGCGCCTCGGTCACCTGCTGCGCCAGCTCGCGCGTCGGTACGAGGACCAACGCCAGCGGGCGCTTCGGGTCCGCCTGCTGCCCCGCTGTACGGGCCAGCAGCGCCAGGCCGAAGGCGAGGGTCTTGCCCGAGCCGGTACGGCCGCGGCCGAGGACGTCCCGCCCGGCCAGCGCGTTCGGGAGCGTCGCGGCCTGGATCGGGAACGGCTCCGTCACGGCCAGCGAGGCCATGGTCTCCACCAGCTCAAGGGGCAGGTCGAGCTCGGCGAAGGACTGCACCGGCGCGAGCGCCGGTTCCTTCGGCGCGTGCATCGTGAACTCACCCTGCGGGCCGAGGGTCCGGGCGGCCTTGGCGGGAGTGCGGGCACCGGCCTTGGCACCGCCCTTCACACCGAAGCGCCCATGAGCTGACGGGTTCCTCATGCAGGACCTTTCGAAGCAGAGAGAAGGAGGGGGGAGAGAACAGATGGTCAACCGCCCATGGTACCAGCGGGCGCTAAACCTCCTCGGCTGTCAGTTCCCCCGACCGCAGCTGCGCGCAGTGCGCGCGGATCTCGACCGCGGCGCGGCCGAACCAGTCGGCGATCACGGCGATCTCGTCGGGGGTGTAGTCGGCGAAGAGAGTGGCCAGCCGGTCGTACATCGGCTGGTAGACGGCGATGACCCGCGCGGCGGCCGCAGGGTCGGCCACCACCCGGACCCGGCGCCGGTCGGCCGGGTCGGGGACGCGTCGCGCGTATCCGGCACGTTCGAGGCGGTTGAGCACCCCGGTGACGGCTCCGGTGGTCAGGTCGAGGAGTCCGGCGAGGTCACCGGCGGCGAGCGGGGTCTCGCCGGCTCCCAGGATGTGGCCCAGGCAGGTCAGGTCGGTGACGTTCAGCCCGAGCAGCTGCGCCACCTCCTGCTGGCCGACGATGCCCAGGGCGACGTACTGGTCCATGCGTGAAATCGCCTCGCCGGCCGTGGCCGGGGGGCGGGTCTTGCCCTGCACCCACATTCTCCTTAGTGTCTAAGTTACTTAGTTAGTGAGATGCTTACCTTGCGAAATAAGCTTCCCGACTTTCGAGCGTACTGCTGTCGGTCCGACCAGGGAGAACCATGAGCGCGCACGGCCACGTAGACCTCGGCCACACGGTGGCCGGCTGGACCGGGACGGCCCTGGCCCTGCTGGGCTTCGCGGGGGCGGGCGGCGCCGTGTGCGCGGCCTGGATCCCCGGGATCTGGCTCGGGCTCGGCGTCGTCGCCGTGGCCGGGATCGTCACCTGGCTGCTGCACCTCGCCGGGTGGGGCAAGCCGAGCGGACCCCGGCCGGAGGCGGACTGGGACTGGCGCGTCCGGGACACCGGCGCCCACGCGGGGCATGCCGACTGCCTGGGCTGCCGCGTCGGCGGGCCGCGGCGGGCACGCGCGGCGGCCCCTCGGCCCCGACCCGCCGCGTCGCTGCCCGTCGCGGACGGCGGTGCGTGAGCGCGAGGGCGTAAGCCCCCCGAAAGGCCTTCCGAAGGGCTTCGGATCGGGTCGCTCCCCCTTTTCGCGGACAAGGCGGTCGGAAGTTCGAATCCGCGCCTTGCTCCGGTTGGCCGCGTTCAGCGTGTGCTCCGGGGGACCGTTGGGCAGGATCGAGACGGCCGCGTGTGCGGCCCGCAGTGGAACGTTGTGAAGGATCAGCCAGATGGCAACAGGCATCGTGAAGTGGTTCAACTCGGAGAAGGGGTTCGGCTTCATCCAGCAGGACGACGGCGGCCCCGACGTGTTCGTGCACTTCTCCGCGATCGAGACCACCGGGTTCAAGTCGCTGGAGGAGAACGCCCGCGTCGAGTACGACGTCTCCCAGGGCCCCAAGGGTCCGCAGGCTGAGCGGGTGGTTCCCCTCAGGTAGTCCACTTCACGAGCCGAGCCCGTGACGCGAAGCCCCGCCGGTCCGCCCGGCGGGGCTTCGTGCGTTGCGGGCGGCCCGCTACCGGGGCCGGGTCGGATCCGGTCCGCCGACGGGGCCGATCGCGCGGTGCAGGGCCATCAGCAGCCGCCACAGGTGGTCCGCCAAGGCCTCCGGATCCGCCCGGATGTCCTCGTGCAGCCAGTCCGCGAGGACACCGGTGAACGCGGCCGCGACCGCCGACCCGACCAGCTCGGGGTGCGGGGCGCCCACCGCCGCCCGCTCCGCCACGGCCCGGGCGCGCAGTTCCCGGTGCAGGCGCCTGCCGAGCGGGCCGTCGCCCCCCGGGAGGAGCAGGGTCCGGTACAGCGGCGCCCGGTCGGCCGCCTCCGCCAGGAAGGCGGCCAGCGCGGCGGGGGGACGGGCCGGGGGGAGCGGGGACGGGCCGGTCTGCCAGGCGTGCAGGGCGTCGACCGCCGCGTGCACCACGTCCGCGCACGCGTCCACGGCGAGCGCGGTGAGGTCCTCGTAGTGCAGGTAGAAGGTGGCGCGGCCGACGCCGGCCCGGCGGACCACGGCCGAGACGCTGACCTCGGCGAGCGGCCGGTCGGCGCACTCGGCCAGCAGGCTCGTCCGCAGCCGCCCCTTCGTCCGGGCCGTACGAGGGTCCTGCGCGCGCGGGTCCTTCGTACGCGGATCCTCCGGCGTACGCGGATCCTCCGGGCTCACGCGGCCAGCAGCGCCGCGCCGAGGGCGAGGGCGCCGGGCAGGGCCTGGGCCACCAGGATCCGGCGGTTGGCGGTGGCCGCCCCGTAGACACCGGCGACGATCACGCAGACGAGGAAGAAGATCTGGGTGGCGAGCGAGTCGATGACGAGCGACCAGACCAGGCCGGCGGCGAGGAAGCCGTTGTAGAGGCCCTGGTTCGCGGCGAGCGGTGCGGTGAGGCGGGCGGTGTCCGCGTCGAAGCCGGACAGCGCCCGCCCCGGGGGCCGCTGCCACAGGAACATCTCCAGAACCATGAAGTACACGTGTAGCGCGGCCACGAGGCCGATCAGGATCTGAGCGACCGTGTGCATGGCCGCCTCCACTTCTCGGGGTCGGTGAACGGGGTGGTGTGCAGGGGTGTCGGTATTTCCTGGACAACCGTACAGGAAGTCCGGCTGTCGGACCTCGCGGCTACGCCGGCCCGATGACCGAGCAGGCACCCCTGCCGCAGCCCACCGGGCTCCTCTACGAGAACTTCGGCACCGGGCGGCACCGTGAGAGCTCCCTCGTCCGGCACGCGCTCGGCAGCGTGCATGCGGAAGAACTGGTCGCGGGCCTCGCGGGCGGGATCGGGTTCATGTACTTCGTCTTCGAGTACGCCGGGCACCCGCCCCTGCTGACGATCGTGGCGCAGGCCCACCCCGACCCCTGGGTGGAAGCCGCCCTCGACCGGCTCGGCGTCCCCTACGAGGTCACCCACAGCTCCCGGCCCCGCTGGGACCGTGTGCGATTCGCCCTCGACGCCGGCCGGCCGGTGTTCTGCGCCGTCGACCGGTCCCGGCTGCCGTGGCACGGCGGGATCCCGGACGAGATGGTCGGAGCCGAGCCGTACACCGTGGTCCTCGCCGGGTACGAGGGCGATGTCCTGTACGTCGAGGACGGGGCATCCGCCCCGCACCGGATCGCGGAGCGGGAGTTCGGCGAGGCCTGGACCGGCCACCGCAAGGGCCGTCACCGGATGCTCGTACCCACCGGCCCCGCCGTCGGCGCCCCCGACATCGACGGGGCCGTGGCCGCCACCGCCGCCCGTCTCACCGGGCCCGTGCTGGGCAACAGGTTCGACGTCAACTTCGGCTTCTCGGGCATGGAGAAGCTCGCGGCCCAGCTGCGCGACGTCCGTACCAGGACCGGCTGGGAGCGCCGCTTCGGCTCCCCGGAGGCCTTCTTCGCCGGGACCCGGCGGCTTCATACCTGCCTGGAGGTGGAATGGACCGCGCCCGGCGCCACCCGCCCGCTCTACGCGGACTTCCTCGACCTGGCGGGACGGCCGGAGGCGGCCGCCCTGTTCCGCGACTCGGCCGGCAACTGGAGCAGGCTCGCGGAACTGGCGCGCGCGGCCGCCCCGGACACGGACGCCCCCGGCCGGCGCGCCCTCTTCGACGAGCTCGCCGCCCTGGTGGACGGCTCCCTCGCCCTGGAGCGCAGGGCCGTCGCCCTGCTCTGAACCCGAGCCCCAGGGCTCTCAGAGGTGGGCGTCCAGGAACACGCGGAACTCCTCGCGCGTCATCGGCCCCGCCTGACTCGCGACCGCCTCGCCGTCCTTGATGAGTACGGCGGTCGGTGCGCCCGTCACCCCGTAACGCCTGGTCGGCTCGGGGCAGCGGGTCATGTCGGTGCGGACGGCGGTGAACCGTGTGCCGTACTCCTCGGTCAGCTCCCCGACGACGGCGTCCATCGCGCGGCACGCCTCGACGGCCTTGGGCCAGGTGCCGCAGAAGTACGCGAGAACGGGTCCGGTCGTCATCGAGAGGATGAAGTCGAACTCCTGGTTCTCCAGTGGCTGGTGCACCCGACGTGCCATACGTGTCGCTCCTCGCTCGTGCGCCTCCCCGGATCGGGAGGGCGGCCCCCATCATCGCCGCCGCACCGGCCCGCGGCCGCCGGGTCCGTTGTCAGTGGTGACTGTGAAGCTGAGCGGTATGGACGACAGGATGCTTCGGCGCCGGGTCTACGGCGCCGACCACGAGGACCCCGACCCCGGGCCGCGACCCGGACACACCTACGGCGAGCTGGTCGGCGGGCCGCTGGACGGGCTCCTCCTGGACATCACCGGCTGGAGCGCGCCCCAGCTCGCGGACGAGGCCAGGCTCCCGACGGAGATAGGGCGCTACGGAGCGGGCGGCCGCGCCCACTACCGCCGCCGCGCGGGGGACCCGGACCACTGGGACTGGACGGGAGACAGCCGCTGACGCCAGGACCCGCCCCGGCGGCTCAGGCGTCCCGGCCCACCTTGCGGGCCCAGAGCACCAGCGGCACCTGCAAGGGCAGTCGGCCGAGCGTCACGGCCCGGGTACGGGGGGAGCCGTGGCGCGCGTCGACGGCCATCTTCACGTTCGCCGGGAACACGCCGACGAAGAAGGCCGCCGTGGCCAGCGCGGCCACCCGGCGGGTGCGCGGATGGGCGACCCCGACGGCGAGGGCCAGTTCGGCCGCCCCGCTGGCGTACGTCCAGCCGCGCGGGCTGCCCGGCAGCGAACGGGGCACGGTCGCGTCGAACTTCCTCGGAGCGGCCGCGTGGGCGACCGCCGCCGTGGCCAGCAGGCCGGCCAGCAGGAGGGGGGAGGAGACGCGTGGCATCGGGGGTCCTCTCGAAGGGGTCCGGAGCCGTGATCCTACTCGTGAGTAGTCGAGCGTCGTCGACGGACCGAACCCGGCGCGGGCCCGCCGCGGAATGCCGGTCCGGCCGCCCGGACGCCCTGGTCCGGGCCCTCGGGCGGCGCCGGACCTACGGCCGGACGGGGGCCCGCGGTGGCCGCTCCGGAAAAAACTTCGAAGAATTTCCCGGAGGCTGTCGATCCGGGCGTCTCCCGTTCGACGCAGGGGTGAGAGGCGGGGAGAGACCCCGCCCTCCCGACCGAGGAGTCACCATGCCGCGCTTCCTGACGATGATCCGCATCAACGAGCAGGACCTGCCCGCCGACACCGCCTTCCCGCCCGAGTTCGAGCAGCGCATGGGCGCCCTCCTGGAGGAGATCACCAAGGCCGGCGTCATGCTCGACACCGCCGGACTGCTCCCCACCTCCGAGGCCACCCGCCTCAGCTGGTCCGGCGGGAAGATCAGCTACACCGACGGCCCCTTCACCGAGACCAAGGAGGTCGTCGGCGGCTACTCCCTCAGCCAGTGCAAGGACAAGGCCGAGGCCATCGAGTGGACCCGCCGCTTCCTCGAGATCCACCCGGTGGAGTGGCAGATCAGCGCCGAGGTCCGGGAGATCCAGGAGATGTGATCCCGCACGCCCGCGCCGCATTTGCCCTGCCTCGTCACGGCTGCTCTGATGGGTGGCCGTGACGGCAGTGAGTGCGGCCCAAGCGGTCGAAGCGGTGTTCAGGATCGAGTCCGCGCGGATCATCGCCTCGGTCGCCCGCGTCGTGCGGGACGTGGGCATCGCCGAGGAGATCGCCCAGGACGCCCTCGTCGCGGCCCTGGAGCAGTGGCCGAAGGCGGGGGTCCCGGACCGGCCCGGCGCCTGGCTCATGACCACCGCCAAACACCGCGCGATCGACCTCGTCCGCCGCAAGGAGACCTACGCGCGCAAGCTCGCCGAGGTCGGCCGGAGCCTGGAGGACGTGCCGGCGCCCGCCGAGCCGGCCGACCCCGAGGACATCGACGACGACCTGCTGCGCCTGATCTTCACCTCCTGTCACCCCGTCCTCGCCACCGAGGCCCGGATCGCGCTCACCCTGCGCCTGATGGGTGGCCTCACCACCCAGGAGATCGCCCGCGCCTTCCTCGCCTCCGAGGCCACGGTCGCGCAGCGCATCGTCCGGGCGAAGCGGGCCCTGGCCAAGGCGGGGGTGCCCTTCGAGGTTCCGTACGGCGCCGACCGCGACGCACGGCTCTCCTCGGTCCTGGAGGTCATCTACCTCGTCTTCAACGAGGGCTACTCGGCCACCGCCGGCGACGACCTCGTCCGGCCCGCCCTGTGCGAGGACGCGCTGCGACTGGCCCGCGTGCTGGCCGCCCTGATGCCCGAGGAGCCGGAGGTGCACGGCCTGGCCGCGCTGCTGGAGTTCCAGGCCTCCCGGATCGCCACCCGCACCGGCCCCGACGGGGAGCCGGTGCTGCTCGCCGACCAGAACCGGTCCCGATGGAACCGCATGCTCATCCACCGGGGCGCCCGGGCCCTGGGCCGGGCCGGCAGCGGCCCGTACTCCGTCCAGGCCGCGATCGCCGGCTGCCACGCGGCGGCGGTCCGCTACGAGGACACGGACTGGCCGCGGATCGCCGTACTGTACGGACGGCTCGCCCAGCTGGTCCCCTCCCCGGTGGTGGAACTCAACCGGGCGGTGGCCGTCTCGATGGCCGACGGCCCGGCGGCGGCCCTGCCGCTGGTCGACGCCCTGGCCGGGGAACCGGCCCTGCGCGCCTACCACTTGCTGCCGAGCGTACGGGGAGACCTGCTGGCACGGCTGGGCCGCACCGAGGAGGCCCGAGCGGAGTTCGAGCGGGCCGCCTCCCTCACGCAGAACGCGCGGGAACGCACCCTGCTCCTGGGCCGCGCGGCCCGCCTCTGAGCGTCGCCGCGGCCGGAGGGCCGCCGGTTCGTCCCCGCGAGAGGCGGCCCGACCGGTGTGAACCCCGGGGCCGCGGCTCAGCCGCGGCGGGCGAACGCGGCCACGTCCAGCGGGGTCCGTACGGGGCGCCGAGGTGCGGTCAGCGCGATGGGCCTGCGGAATCCGCCGGACCGGGAGATCTCCTGCACGGTGAGGCGCAGCGCCTCCTGGAAGTCGCCCATGGTCCGGCGGGCCGCCGGGGTGTCGACGTAGAGGGAGTTCATGTGCAGCCCCTCCGTGTCCCGCTGGAACCACGAACAGGCCCCGTTGGCGCGCGCCGACCACACATGGGTGGTCGGCCGCCAGTCGTCGTGGCGCTCTGCCCCGGGGCACTTGCGCATGTCGATGTACGAGAAGAAGTTCACCGGGTGCGGCCAGGAGCGGGCGGCGAACTCCTCGGGCGCCAGCAACTCCCAGGCCCGCACGAACGGCACGTCGAGATGGCGCATCATCTCGCCGAAGCCGGCCCGGACCGAGGCCATGACCTGGGCGAAGTCCCGGCCCGGAGAGGCGTCGAACTCGATGGGCAGGGTGTTGACGAACCAGCCCACCGAGTGCGCCCAGGTGTCCCGGCCGCGCTCACTGACCGGCATGAGGCCGCGGTAGACGCCCGGGCCGCCGGCCTCGCGCAGACAGACGGCGACCGACGCGAGCACTCCCATGAACGGCTTGCCGTCGACCGCCAGACACGTCTTCTCGAACACCTCGGCCTCCGCGGCGTCCAGGAGGGTGGAGGCCTCGTTGACGATCGGGTACATCCGGCCCGGCTCGACACCCAGGTCGAGGGGGAACCGCGGGAAGAACTCGCCGGCTTCCCCCATGAACGCCTTCCAGTAGTCCAGACGTTCGTCGCCGGCGTCGATGGACAGGTAGCGCCGGCGCTGCTCCTCGGCGAAGTCGAGATAGCTGGGGGCGGGCGGCAGTTCCACGCTCTCGCCGCGGCACAGGGCCTCGTAGCCGGTCGACACCTCGCGGGCCACGATCGGCATCGACATGCCGTCGCAGACGATGTGGTCGAAGGCGAGGTAGACCGTCGCGGAGTCCTCGCGCTCCACCGCGCCCATGATGAACAGCGGCCAGGAGAGCGTGTCGATGCTCCGCTTGAACCGCTCGACGAGGAACTCGCGCAGCAGGTCGGAGGTTTCGAAGGCGCCCACCTGCTGGGGTTCGAGGGTCAGTGCGGCCGGGTCGAAGGGCTCGCAGGCCACCTCGCCCGCCAGCCGGCGGAACGCACACCGTAGGACCTCGTGCCGCTGCACGAAGGAGAGCAGGGACTGCGCCAGCGCCTGCTCGTCCAGCGGGCCGGCCACTTCGAAGGTCACCGCGACCCAGGACGCGACCGGGTCGTCGGCGGCCCTGCTCTCCTCGGCGACGGTGAAGTGCTTGTCCTGGTTGAAGGACGCCTTCCTGCCCACCGGGTCACCCGTGTCGGCGGCCTCCGCCGCCGTGGACCTGAGCCGCCACTCGACCACCCGACCGGGTGCCATGTGGTGCATCTCCAGAGGAAACTGCCGCATTCCGTCATCCCTTCGCCCCCGAGTCAACCCCCAGGCCCTAACGACCCCCGGCCCGGGGAAGTGACGAATTCACTCGGGCCGGTCCGGGCGCGGGGCGTCGGCGGGAGTTCACCGGGGATTCAGGCGGGCGGCTTCCGGCGCACGCGGCCCTACCCGGCGTGCAGGGCCGACGCGATCGTCATGCGGGCCGCCCGCGCAGGCGGCGAGGGCGGCACGGGCTCTCCGACGCCGAACCGGAGCGGGAGCTGACCCTGAGCTAGGCCACGGTGAAGACCCATGTGGCCCGCATCTTCGCGAAGTTGTCGCTGCGCGACCGGGCCCAGGCCGTGGTCCTCGCCGACGAGACGGGCCTGGTGACGCCCGGCTCCGGCTCCGGCCCCGTCACCGCTTCGCGTGCGGAACTCCCCCCCGGCGCCTGCGGGGTGACGCGGTCGGCGGACCGTCAGGGCACCAGCTCGACCATCACGGCGCGGGGCAGCGAGGGGTTGCCCGCCGCTTCCTCCGCCACCCGTCGATTCTCGTCGGTGAGCAGACCGGTGATGACCTCGGGCGGCAGCGCCGGGTGGGCGGCGGCCAGCGGTCGGGCCGTCCGGTCCGGCAGGCAGGCGAGCAGGGCTGGGCCCGTCGCGTGGGGGTGCTTGGCGACTTCCTTGAGCGCCCTGCGCACGCCCGGCCGATGCAGCGCCACGAACTCCAGCAGGGCACCGGAGGCATCCGGGTTGGCGGCCACCCGGGAGAGGACCTGCACGCCGTGCCGCGCGACCATGGCGCGCAGCAGCTCCTCGGACAGCCCGGGGTGCGGGGCGACGGCCCGGACCACCGAGGCGTCCGGATCGACCGCCAGCGCGTCACGCAGCTCCGCGGGCAGATCGCGCCGCTGCGCAACGAGCATCCGTACGGCCGCGTGGCGGGAGCCGGCGAGCTCGGCGAGTTCGGCGGGCGTGGCGGCGGAGATCCGTGGCAGCGGATTCCACGCCGCCCGGTCGTCGACGACGAGTTCCGCCAGCAGGTCGAGCGGTGCGTGCGGATGTTCCGCGACGGCGCGCCGTACCTGGATCTCCGGATCGGCGGCCAGTACGCGGATCAGCTCCTGGCCGATCCCGGGGTTGCGGGCGTACGCGGCCCGGACCCCGTCGTTCGGGTCGACGGCCAGTCGGGCGTAGAGCGCCTGTGACAGATCGGTGCGCTCGGACAGTGCCCATTGCAGCGGCAGTTCGGGGTCCTCGGCCAGAGCGAGGACGGCTTCGAGCGGGGTGGTGGGATTGAACGCCACCGCGATGCGGACCTCGGGGTCCGGGTGGCGAGCGAGGCGGGCGGTCACGGGCGATTCCGTCCAGAGGGCCACTTCCTTCACGACCTCCACATCCGGATCGGCGGCGAGCAGGTCCACGACGTCCTGCGGGAGGCCGGGGCAGGAGGCCAGCTTCCAGCGGATCTCGGAGTCCGGGTGCGTCGCGAGGAAGCGGGCCCATTCGGGGCGCCCGCGGCGCTCGTCGAGGAGGGCGACGGCGGCGTTCGGAGCGGACCTGGGATCCACATCGGCGGCGTCGAGTATGCCGCCGTAGGCAAGATACCGGGCCATGGTGTCGGAATGCGCGGTGAGTTCGAGCATCTGGTCGTGGCGCAGATCGGCACGGTCGCCCAGGTTGTGGAGCAGGTCGTCGGCGAACCTCGACTCGGGATCGGCCTCCACCTCCTTCAGGGCGAGCGCCAGCAGTCGGTCGACGAGCTCGGGCGGCAGTGCCGGATTCGCGGCGAGTCCGCACAGGAGGTGGTTCAAGGGCGCTCTCCGGTCGGTGTGTGTGCCGTGGTGGCGGCAGCGGTCAGGGCGGCGGTCAACGCCTGCGCGTAGGGCTGCGGGCGCCGCCGCCGGGGGCGGATGATCCCGAAGTGCCGTGCGGGACACGGTGATTCGATGCGGATCACGGACAACTCGGCGGTCGGAGCGAGCGAGACGTGCGGGATCAGCGAGACCCCGACGCCTGCCGCGACCAGGGTCTGCGCGAAGAAGTAGTCGGTGGTGGAGGCCGCCACCCGGAGGTCGATGCCGGCGAGCTCCGCGTATCGGCGCAGGAAGGCCTCGGTCCTGAGGCAGCCCAGCACCCAGCGCTCGGTGCCCAGTTCGGCCAGGCCCACCGAGGTCCGGTCCGCGAGGCGGTGGTCGCGTGGCAGCACCAGCCACAGCGGATCGTCCATCAGCGGAACCCAGTCGAGCCCCGGACGCTCACCCGGGCGTACGGGCGGCGGCCCGTCGAAGTGGTAGGCCAGCGCGAGATCGGCCGCGCCGCCGCGCACCATCGCCGCCGCGTCCTCGGGCTCGCTCTCCCGCACGGTGAGCTCCACCTCGGGATGCTCCGCCACGAACCGGGACAGCGCCGCGGGCAGCAGGTGCCGGCCTCCGCTGGTGAAGGTGGCGACGGTGAGGCGCGGCCGCTCGGCCGTGAGCCGGTCGATCGCGTGGCGGACCTGGTCGAGCTCGGCGGCGATCGATTCGGCGGCTTCCACGAGCAGTCGGCCGGGTTCGGTGAGGGTGACCCCGCGCGTGCTGCGCACCGCCACCGGGTGGCCGACCGTACGCTCCAGCGCCGCGATGTGCTGCGAGACGGCCGACGGGGTCAACAGCAGGGCTCCGGCGGCTCGGTTGAAGCTTCCGTGCTCGGCCACGGCCCGAAGGACGCGCAGCCGCTGAACGTCGATCATCAGTTTTCCTTACGATGCGTTCAGCAGCTGGTCCGTTCCGCTGGGGACGATACAACGGCAGAGTCGAACCCATGAAGCGAATTCTCGTCGTCGGCGGCAGCCGGTACTTCGGAAAGTCCCTGGTCACGCGGGCACGCGACGCGGGCCACGAGGTCACCGTCCTCAACCGGGGCTCCGGGGCGCCACCGCCCGGTGTCGGCCGTCTCGTCGCCGACCGCGACGACGAGGAAGCGCTGCGGGCGGCGCTCGGCCCGCGCGACTTCGACGTGGTCGTGGACCAGGTCTGCTACACACCGCTCCAGGCGGCCGTCGCCCGAAGGGTGTTCGCCGGGCGGACCGGGCGCTACGTCATGACCTCGACGATGGAGGTCTACGACCCGGCCACGCTCCCCGCCGGTCCCGTGGACCGCGCACCCGTCGCCGCCCCCGCACCCGTACCCGCACCCGTACCCGCACCCGCACCCGTCACCGCACCCGTACCCGTCACCGAGGCTTCGCTCGACCCCGCCCGGCTGCCGCTCGCGGGCGCGGCGGGCCGTCCGCCCGGGGATCGGTCCGCCTACGTCTACGCCGAGGGGAAGCGGCAGGCCGAGGCCGTCTTCCTGCGCGACCCGGCCTTCCCCTACGTGAGCGTGCGCGCCGCGCACGTGCTCGGCGGCGGTGCGGCGGAGTTCACCGGGCGGCTCGCGCACTACGTTCGGCGGATCGCCGCCGGGACCCCCGTCGACGTCCACGAAGCCCCGTACGCCACCTCGTTCATCCATCACCAGGAGATGGCCGCATTTCTGCACTGGGCTGCGGAACAGTCCTTCACCGGGCCCGTCAACGCGGCCTCGCACGGCGCGCTCGACGTGACCGCGCTCTGCGAGGCGGTCGCGGCGCAGGTCGGGCACGGCCCGCTGTACCGGGTGGTGGGGGAGGGCGCCGAGGCCTCGCCCTTCTCCTTCGACCGCGCCTACGCGATGGACAACGGCCGTGCCTCGGCCCTGGGCTTCGGCTTCGGCCACGTCGCCGACTGGCTGCCCGGCGCGATCGCCGAGACCTCGCGCACGGCCGGACCGAGGGGCTGACCTGCTCACTGGTCTCCGACGCGCCGCTCCAAAGGAGTTGCTACCGACGAGTTGCTCACACTGAAGGTCACACTGCCGGCCCGGTAGCGATCGTCGGACCACTCGATCGGGCGGCCGGTGGCCGACCGGGAGACGTGCCGTTGGCGCAGCAGCGGGCTGCCGCGCCGGATCCGGAGCAGCCGGGCGTCCTCACTGCCGGCCGGAAGCGCGTCGATGAGGTGCTCGCCGTAGTGGGCGGTGGCCCCCGAATCCTCGGCCAGGCTGTCCATGACGGAGCGGCAGTCCACCGGCAGCGCCTCGACGGCCGCCGCGACCCAGTCGGCGTAGGCGGTCCGCTCGACCATGGTGGGTTCCCCGTCGAGCAGTCGCAGTCGTAGCACGGCCAGGATCTCGGTACCCGGGGCCAGCGCGAGCCGGTCCGACTCCTCGGCCGTGGCGGGCCTGCGGGTGCGGGACAGGAAGCGGCCGGCGGCCTTGTGCCCGAGCCCCTCGGCCCACTGCGCGAAGCTGTTCAGCTCACCGAAGCTGTGCCGGCGCTCGCGGCGCAGGACGATGCGCCGCGCCCCTTGGCGGGAGCCGATCAGCCCCTCCGCGGCGAGGGTGGCCACCGCCTGGCGGACCGTCCCGCGCGACGCGGACCAGCGCGTGGCCAGGTCGCTCTCCGACGGCAGGTGCGCCCCCACCGCGAGCTCGCCCGAGAGGATCGCCCGCCGCAGTGCCTCGGCGATCTCCAGGTACCTGGCCGTGCCCGCGTCCTTACTCATGCCCTTCGCCCCCTGATCGCCGTGCACCGGTCTCCCATGATCATTCCAACAGGTTCTGTCACGGCTTCTTCCGGTCATTCTTCTCTCTTCCTCGACTCGTGCTCCCGGGGACAGGCGCCGTTCACCGTCCGTACAGCGGGCCCGGGCGAACTGGAGCCAACTTGTTCAGACAAGTGAACCCACCCTCGTCTCCGGGAGAGACCGTGCTCAGTTCCTCCGCCCGTCGCGGTGCGGCCGTTCTGCTCAGCGCCGCCGTACTCACCACGCTCAGCGCGTGTGGTGCCGCCCCCGACCCGAAGTCCGGCGGCGCCGACGGCGCCAAGAACGGCGTGCAGCCGGGCGCCGCGACCTCGGTCGCCGACTTCGGCTCCTTGGAGGCCCTCGCCGCCGCCGCGCAGAAGGAGGGCGAGCTCAATGTGATCGCGCTGCCGCCGGACTGGGCGAACTACGGCGAGATCATCAAGGCCTTCGAGGCCAAGTACAAGATCAAGGTCAACAGCGAGAACCCGGACGCCTCCAGCTCAGACGAGATCGCCGCCGTCAAGTCCCGCAAGGGCCAGAAGCGCGCCCCCGACGTCCTCGACCTCGGGATCGCCTTCGCCCGCAGCGGCGCGGCCGAGAACCTCTTCGCCCCGTACAAGGTCACCGCCTGGGACAAGATCCCCGCCGCCCAGAAGGACGCCGACGGCCGCTGGACCAACGACTACGGCGGCTACGTCTCCATCGGCTGCGACGCCGCCCGCATCCCCACCTGCCCGCAGACCTTCGCCGACCTCCTCAAGCCCGAGTACAAGGGCAAGGTCGCCCTCAACGGCAACCCCACCAAGTCCGGCTCGGCCTTCGGCGGCGTCTACGCGGCCGCCCTCGCCAACAAGGGCTCCTTCGCCGACATCCAGCCCGGCATCGACTTCTTCGGACAGCTGAAGAAGAGCGGCAACTTCATCCCCGTCGAGTCCACCCCGGCCACCGTCGAGAAGGGCGAGACGCCCATCTCGATCGACTGGGACTACCTGAACGCCGGCTACGCCGACCAGTTCAAGGGCAAGGGCGTCGACTGGAAGGTCGCCGTCCCCACCGACGGCGTCTACGCCCAGTACTACTCGCAGGCCATCAACAAGGAGGCCCCGAACCCGGCCGCCGCCCGCCTGTGGCTGGAGTTCCTCTACAGCGCCGAGGGCCAGAACCTGTGGCTCAAGGGGTACGCCCGCCCGGTCCTGCTCCCCGGCATGACCCAGGACGGCACCGCCGAGGCGGCCGCCGTCGCCAAGCTCCCGCAGGTGCAGGGCACCCCCGCCTTCCCCGCCTCCGAGGAACTCGACAAGGCCAAGGCCACCCTCGCCGAGAAGTGGGACAAGGCCCTCTCCTGATGTCCTCCACCACCACCCCCCGCGCCGCCGACGGCACCCGCCGCCGGCGGCGCGGCCCGCGCACCTGGCTCGCGACCCTCCCACTGCTCACCTTCACCGGGCTGTGCTTCGGCATCCCGCTCGGCGCCATGGCCCACGGCGCGGTCACCCGCACCGACCCGGCGAACGGCGCCACCCGGGTGACCGGTGAGCACCTCGCCCGCTCCCTCCAGGGCCCCTACCTCGGCTCCCTCATCGGCAGCGTCCAGCTCTCCGCCCTCACCGCACTCGTCGGCGGCGTCCTGGGCGTGGTGATCGCCCAGGCCGTGGTCACCTCCCGCTCGGCGGGCCTGCGCAGCGCCGCGCTGACCGCCTCCGGGGTGCTCGCCAACTTCGGCGGCGTACCGCTGGCCTTCGCCTTCATCGCCACCGTCGGGATCTCCGGCGTCGTCACCCAGCTCGCCGACCTCACCGACCTCGGCTGGAACCTGTACTCCTTCACCGGTCTCACCGTGGTCTACCTGTACTTCCTGATCCCCCTGATGGTGCTGGTGATCGCCCCGGCGCTGGACGGACTGCGCCCGCAATGGCGCGAGGCCGCCCAGAACAGCGGAGCCACCGGCCGGCAGTTCTGGCGCCACGTCGGGCTGCCCGTGCTCGCGCCCTCCCTGCTCGGCGGGTTCGTGCTGCTCTTCGGGACCGCCTTCGCCGCCCACGCCACGGCCGCGGCCCTCGTCGGAGGTTCCGTCCCGCTGGTCACGCTCAAGATCGCGGACGCGCTGTCCGGGAACGTGCTCACCGGCCAGGAGAACGTGGCGCTCGCCCTCGGCCTCGACATGATCCTGATCGCCGGCCTGGTCATGGCCGTCTACCTGCCCCTCCAGCGACGGAGCGCCCGATGGCTGCGATGACCCCGACCACCCGGTACCCCGACAGCGCCCCGGACACCCGGGCATCGGAGACCGGAGCCCCCACGCGGACACCGGCCCGCCGGCCCCGCCCCAGGATCTGGCGCGGAGCCGTCCTCGCCCTCGCCGGCGCCTACTTCCTGATCCCGCTCATCGCCTCCTTCGTCTTCACCGTGCACGTGCCCGGCCAGGGCATCACCTTCGAGGCGTACACCGAACTGCTCTCCGCCGACGGCTTCACCGAGAGCCTGCTGCTCTCCCTCGGCCTCGCCGCCGCGACCATCGCCCTGTCGCTGCTGCTCGCCGTGCCCGCGCTGGTCGCCGTACGCATCGGCTCCCCGCGACTGCGCCCGATCGTCGAGGTCGTGTGCATGCTGCCGCTGGTCGTGCCGCCGATCGCGTTGGTCACCGGCATCACCACCGTGCTGCGCTGGGGACCCGAACACCTGTCGCGGACCCCGCTCTACCAGACCTTCATCGCCGTCCAGAACGAGAAGTTCCCCGTCGTCCTGGTCCTCGCCTACACGGTCCTGGCACTGCCCTTCGTCCACCGCTCGCTCGACGCGGGCCTGCGCGCCGTCGACGTACCCACCCTCGTCGAGGCCGCCCGTAGCTGCGGCGCGAGCTGGCCCTACGTCGTCCTGCGCGTGCTGCTGCCGAACCTGCGGGCCTCCCTCGCCGGCGCCGCCTTCCTCACCCTGGCCCTGGTGCTCGGCGAGTTCACCATCGCCTCCCTCCTCGGGTTCCAGCCCTTCGCGGTGTGGATCGTCTCGATCTCCGGAGCCCAGGCCCGGATGTCGGTGGCCGTGTCCATCCTCAGCCTCCTGATCACCTGGCTGCTGCTGATCGCCCTCTCCCGGGCCGGGACCACCCCCTCCACCACCGCGGCCGCACCCGCCACCCCCTCCCGCAAGGAGTCCTGAGCGCATGTCCACCACGCCCACCACCCTGCCCGCGGCCAGGAAGCCGGCGGACCCCGCCCGGCCCGCGGGCGCGCGCGTCGAATTCCGAGGCCTGCGCAGGGCGTTCGGGTCCACCGTCGCCCTCGACGGACTCGACCTCACCGTCGAACCGGGTGAACTCCTCGCCCTGCTCGGCCCGTCCGGCTGCGGGAAGACCACCGCCCTGCGCGTCGTCGCCGGCTTCGAACAGCCCGACTCCGGCGAGGTCCTCGTCGACGGGGCGGACATCACCCGGGTCCCGGCCAACCGCCGCGACGCCGGCATGGTCTTCCAGTCGTACAGCCTCTTCCCGAACCTGAGCGCCCGCGACAACGTGGCCTTCGGCCTGCGCGTACGCAAGGTCGGCGCGGCCGAACGCCGTGAGCGCGCGGCCGAACTCCTCGACCTGGTGGGCCTGCCCGACCACGGCGATCGCTACCCGCACCAGATGTCCGGTGGCCAGCAGCAGCGCGTCGCCCTCGCCCGCGCCCTCGCCCTGCGCCCGCGCGTACTCCTCCTCGACGAGCCGCTCTCCGCGCTCGACGCCAAGGTACGGGCGAACCTGCGCGAAGAGATCCGTCGCCTGCAGCTCTCCCTCGGCATCACCACCGTCTTCGTCACCCACGACCAGGAGGAAGCCCTGTCGATGGCCGACCGGGTCGCCGTCCTGAACGCCGGCAAGCTGGAACAGTGCGCCGCCCCGGCCGAGCTGTACGACCGCCCGGCCACCCCCTTCGTCGCCGAGTTCGTCGGCACCATGAACCGGCTGCCGGGACGGCTCGCCGGATCCGGCCTCGTCGAGGTGGCGGGCGCGCGCCTGCCCGTCGACGGCCCGGTCCCCACGACGCCGGACGTACAGGTCCTCGTACGCCCCGAGAACGTCACCGTCACCGCCGACACCGAAGGCACGGCCACCGTGGTCTCCGCCGCCTTCTTCGGCTCCGTGACCCGACTCCACCTGGAACTGCCGGACGGCGTGGGTGTCAAGGCGGACCTGCCCTCGCGGGACGCCGGAGCCCTGGCGCCGGGCGCGCGCGCCACCGTCGGACTGACCGAGCGCCCCGTGCTCGTCGTGGCCGGGCCCGCGTGAGCACCCTCGCCGCGGTCCTCTTCGACATGGACGGCACCCTCGTCGACACCGAAGTGCTGTGGTGGCGCACCACCGAGGAGATAGCCGGCGGCCTCGGCCACCGGCTCACCGACGCGGACGCGCCGGAGGTCGTCGGCCGGGCGGTGGAGGACACCGCCGCCCACCTCGTACGGATCTCGGGAGGGGGAGACCCGTCCGAGGTCGCGGCCGCGCTCACCGAGAGCTTCTTCCGCCGGGTGGAGGCCGGAGCGCCGATGCGGCCCGGCGCCCAGCGGCTGCTGACCGCACTGGAGGCGGAGGGCGTGCCCTTCGCCCTGGTCAGCGCGTCACCGCGGGTCGTCGTCGACTCGGTGGTCGGGGGCTCCCTGGCTCATGTCCCCTTCGCCTTCACCCTGTCCGCCGACGACACCGCCCGCACCAAGCCGCACCCGGACCCCTACCGGGCGGCCGCCGGGCGCCTCGGCCTCGCCCCACGGTCCTGCGTCGCGGTGGAGGACTCGCCGGACGGCGCCGCCTCCGCGGAGGCGGCGGGCTGCGCGGTCCTGGTGGTCCCGTCCCTGCTGGCGGTACCGGCGTCGCCGCCGCGGACCTTCGCCGACTCCCTGGAGGACGTCACCGTGGCGGGGCTGCGGAGCTGCCTGCCGGCCGCGGGCTGACCCCCGAATCCGGGGTCGGGCCGTACCGGGCCGGATCTACGCGGGCAGGCCGAGGATGTCCAGGATGCCCTCGGCGTAGGCGGCGGTCTCGGAACCCGGGGCGGTGGCGACCTCACGTCGGAAGCCGTCCACACCCGTACGGATGAAGGCGGCGCACTGCCCGTACAGTCCGGCTTCGTGGGTGCCGCCGTCGTCCACCGAGCACAGCAGGGCGAGCAGGGTCCACAGCAGGGCCTCGCGGGTCGCCTGTCGGGGCGGGTGCGCGGCCCACACGGCCATCAGGACACCGCACACCGCCGGGGCGGGCGGCTTCAGGTTCTCCGCGAAGAAGACATGCCCCTCCAGCGCGCGGAACGCGGACGGATGCCCCTCGGCGGCATCCCGTACGCCGTCCATCAGATGGCCCGCCGAGCGGCCGCAGCCGCACTCGATGGACTCCCAGTCGTGCCGCGCGATCTCCACCGCCACGACGTCCGGAACCAGCGGGCTGCACAGCACCGCGGACCGGCGCAGCAGAGCCTGCTGCCGCTTCTCGCTCCCCGTCATGGGGCACAGTATGAGGCCAGGTCGAAGTGGTCGGTGAGGGGGGTCGGAACCGTACGGCGGGGGCCGCCGTCTGAGACCCCGTGTGGATGAAACGAAGAATTGTGGCACTGCTGTTCGCCCTGCTCGCGACCCAGCTGGGGGCCTTGGTCAACCCCGCCTACGCGTGCGGGTGCGGGGCCATGATCCCCGACGGGCAGTCCCGGATCGGAGTCGACCGGGAGACCTCCGTCGTCCGCTGGGACGGCCGTACGGAGCAGATCGTCATGCGCTTCTCCGTCGGCGGGGACGCCCACCGGGCCGCCTGGATCATGCCGGTACCGAGCCGGGCCACCGTGGAACTGGGCGACGGCACGATGTTCGACGAACTGGGCCGGCTCACCCGGCCCGAGCACAAGACCCGCGGCTACTTCTGGCCGCGGGAGCGCGACTGGCCCTTCTCCTCGAACACGGGGGACAGCGCCGGAGCCCCGATGCCCGGCGCCGCGGCCCCGCCGGTCGGCGTCGTGGGCCGCGAACAGCTCGGCGACTTCGACGTCGCCCGGCTCACCGCCACCGACCCGGACGCCCTGAAGAACTGGCTGGAGAGCAACGGCTTCAAGCTCCCCGACCGCCTCGCCACCGAGGTCAAGCCGTACGTGGACCAGAGCTGGGAGTACGTCGCCGTCCGGCTCGCCCCCCGCGACCAGGGCAAACCGCTGCGCGGCGACCTGGACCCGCTGCGGATCCGCTTCGACAGCGACCGACTGGTCTACCCGATGCGGCTCTCCCGGATGGCGAAGACCCCGCAGTCCCTCGGCCTGTACGTCCTCGCAGACCACCGGATGGAGCTCGCCTCCCCGATCGGCGGGTCCGCACCCGAGGTGACCTTCGCGGGGACCATCCACCCCGAGCGCGGCCCGCTCGCCGAACTGGCGGGTCCCGAGCCCGTCTTCCTCACCGCCATCGACCAGCGCTTCCCGGTACCGGGACGGATCGACGCCGACCACGAGCTGCGCGCCACCGCCGAGGACACCCCCTACCGTCGGGCGATCTACCACGACGAGCTGCTCACGGTGGGCGGGGTCCCGGTCTGGCTGCTGACGCTGGGGGCCGCCGTCGTGGCCCTGACCGCTTCGGCAGTCGCGGTGCTCCGTGTCCGCGGCCGTCGCCCGCGCGCGGCCGGCGCGGCAGGGCTGGAAGCTCATCGGTGACCAGGTCGATGTGAACCGGTACGGGGTTGACGCGCGGGCGCCTGGACACCAGCCTTGCACCGGAGTTACCGACAGGTAAGGGGATGAGGGTGGTGTCCGTGGAAGAAGACGGCGTACGGCGGCACGAACAGGACCGGGAAGACGCCGAGTTGATGTTCCAGGGGGTCGCGCGTCAGGCCGAGCTGGTCCGCACCGGCAAAACCACCTCACGCGCCCTCGTGGAGGCCGCGCTGCGCCGCATCGCGCGGACCGACGCCGTCCTCGGAGCCTTCCGCGTCGTCCTCGCCGAGCAGGCCCTCGCCGAGGCCGACGCCCGTGACGGGGCCGAGTCGACCGGTCCGCTCCACGGCGTCCCCGTCGCCGTCAAGGACGAGCTGGACGTCGCGGGTCAGGTCACCACCTTCGGCGGCTCCGCCAACCGGACCCCCGTAGCCGCCGATTCCGAAGCGGTACGCCGGCTGCGCGCCGCCGGAGCCGTCGTCATCGGCAAGACGACCATGCCCGAGTTCGGCCAGTGGCCCTTCACCGAATCCGCCGCCCACGGCCACACCCGCAACCCCTGGGACACCACCCGCACTCCCGGCGGCTCCAGCGGCGGCAGCGCCGCCGCCGTCGCGGCCGGGACGGTCGGAGCGGCCCTGGGCGGCGACGGCGGCGGCTCCATCCGGATCCCGGCAGCCTGCTGCGGCCTGTTCGGCCTCAAGCCCCAGCGCGGCCGGGTCTCCACCGCCCCCAACGCGCACCTCTGGTACGCGCTGGGCACCGTGGGGCCGCTGACCCGCAGCGTGGGCGATGCCGCACTGCTCTACGACGTTCTCGCCGGCACCACCCCCACCGACCGCTGGAGCGCCTCCCCCGCGACCACCGGTTGGGTGCGGGCCCTGGAGACCCCGCCCGGCCGACTGCGCATCGGCTACTCGGTCAAGCCCGCCGTGCCCGGGGTGCGCCCGCACCCGGAACACGTCGGGGCCGTACTGGAGTCAGTGCGGGCCCTGCGCGAACTGGGCCACGACGTACGGGAGGTCGACCCCCGCTACCCCGACGCGACGGCCCCGTTCGCCGCGCAGTTCTGCGGTGGAGTCCGCGCGGAGGCCGACGCCGTCGAGCGTCCTGACCTGCTGGAACGGCGCACCCGGCGCACCCTCGCGCTCGCCCGGCTGGTCCCCGAATCCGCCGTGGAGCGCGGGATCCGGGCGGGGGAGCGGCTGGCGGAGCGCGCCGACCGCATGTTCACCACCATGGACGTGTTGCTGACTCCGGTCGTCGCCGAGCGCCCCCGCCCGGTGGGCGCGCTGGACGGGGCCGGGCTGCTGACGGCGCTGGCGCGCTCGCGCCCGATGGTCGCCTACACCGCACTGTGGAACGTCACGGGGCACCCGGCCGCCTCGGTCCCGGCGGGCCTCGGCGAGGACGGTCTGCCGCTCGCCGTGCAGCTGGTGGGCCGCCGGGACGACGAGGTGACCCTGCTGCGGGTCGCGGCGCAGCTGGAGGAGGTCCGGCCCTGGGCGCAGCGACGCCCCCGGCCGCCGGCCGCCTGACCGACCGGAGGTCCCTGCCCGGATCCCGACCGGGCAGGGACACGGCATACGCGGCACGGGCGCGGGGGAACCGTTCACGCGTGACCGCGTCAGGCTCCCACGGGCGTGATCAGGCAGAAGGGATGACCGACGGGGTCCTCGTAGACGCGGTAACCGATCGGCTTGTCCGAACCGTCCAACAGCGTCGCACCGAGGGCGAGCACCTGAGCCTCGGCCGTATCGAGGTTCTCGACCATCACGTCGAGGTGCATCTGCTGAGGGCGGGTGGAATCCGTCCACCGCGGCGCGCGAAACTCGTCCACCCGCTGGAAGGCGACCACCGGGGTGCCCGCCGCGTTCTCGAGCACGAGGAATTCGCCGGTGTCCGCCCGCCGTGAGAGCGACAGCAGCTTCTCGTAGAAGCCGGCGAGCGCATCGGGGTCGGGGCAGTCGATGACGACGGTGCACAGGTGTCCGATCATCGGGCTCACTATGCCACTGGCCCACGAGCGGGCCGAACCGCAGTACCCAGCGCAAGGTTGCGAAGGCCGCGGTCATGAGGACGACGAGAACGGCAGACTGGGACCATGGACTCAGGACTTGCCGCGCTGCTGGGCGCCGCCGTCGGCTCTGCCACCACCCTCGGGGCCGCGATCGTGAACGGCCGTGCGCAAGCGCGGTCCCAGCACGCCCAATGGAGCCGCCAGAACCGCCGCGACGCATACGCCGGCTACCTCGACGCACTCCATGAACGCGACATAGCCATGGACGCCGTCCTCGACGCGCTGCGTCCGGACCGACCCGATCTGCCCGGCGTCGACGAGAGGATCGGCCGCTTCATCGCCCTGGCCCGCGAGGTCCACCGCGCCGGCGAAATCGTCATCCTCGAAGGGCCGGCATCCGTCGCGGAGGTCGCCGAGCGGGTCGCCCACGCCTCCAGCGATCTCTCACAGGTCATGCGACGGATGGCCGAGCACGCCCATGCGGGAGACACCACCCACAAGGCCGAGGACACCGCCCTCGCCGCCGAGCGGGAGCGAATCCTCTACCGAGCGGTGCAGGACTTCCGCCTCGCCGCCCGCAGTACGCTCGGCACTACCGACTGACCAGGCGCTTCGGCCATCCTCCGCTCTCGCACACGCCTCAGAGCGACCGGGGCGGCTGCGTGCGCCAGAACGCGCACTGGTGCTCCGACTCGAAGGAGGCCGTCGTCCGTGTCCCCGCCGGGTCGAGGGTGAGCACCGCACCGGCACCGGCTCCGACACCCGTCGGCGGCCACGCGGTCTGCCCCGGCACCACCGGGGCACCGAAGCGGGCGAACGCCGCCCAGTAGCGCTTCATCCGATTCCCGAGCGCGACCTGCGCCGGGTCCAGAGGACGCTCGCCCATCGTGAAGTCGTGCAGGTAGGCCAGCTCCGCACTGTGCGCGTTCGACTCGTCCAGGCCGGGCACCTGCGCCCCCGCGAGCGTCGGCGACCTCGGGTCGTCGAACTCGTAGACGTACGTCGGCACCTGGGACGCGAACGACTGCGCCGTCCACGCCGTATGGCACGCGAAGGTCGAGTCGGTCATGACCGCCGACAGCGCCAGGTACGGCGAACCGTACGTCGCCACCGGATAGCGCGCGAGCACCTCCGGCCCCGCCGCCCCGTGACCCGCCAGGATCTGCGCCGTGTACTGCTCGGCGGTCAGGTACGGCTGCGTCAGGGCGACGAAGAAGCGGGCCTCGGAGCGGGTGCTCCCGATCAGCACCGGCACCTTGTTCCACGCACCGCTCCCGATGGCCCGCGCGGGAGCGACCGGCAGCAGCCCGTCACCGGCGGCCGGACCCCGTGTGGGCAGCGTACGGGCCGCCGCGACCAACGCCGCTCCGGAGGCGGCACGTAGGCAGGTGGCCACCTCGGCGGACGAGGTGCAGCCCGCCGCCGTGGCGAAGGCCCGCGCCTGCCCCTCGGCGTCCGCACGGTCCGGCGTACCCAACAACGAGCACGGACCGCTCTGCAGTACGGCCCGGTGGAACAGGCCGGCGGCCGAGGGGGCGGCCAGCAACGCGCAGACGGAACCGCTGCCCGCCGACTGCCCGGAGATCGTGACGCTGCCCGGATTCCCGCCGAACGCGGCGATGTTCGCCCGGGTCCAGCGCAGCGCCTCGACCTGGTCCATCAGGCCGAAGGAGCCGGAGCGCAGGGAGTTCTCCCGGCCGAGCTTGGGCAACTGGAGATAACCGAGCTGTCCCAGGCGGTAGTTGATGCTGACCACCACGCTCTGGGTGAGGTCCGCCATGGTCCGCCCACCGAACTGGGTGCCCGTTCCCTGGCTGTACGCACCCCCGTGCATCCAGACGATCACCGGGAGCCGGGCTCCGGGGCGGGCGGTCCGGGGCCGGTAGACGTCGAGGTACAGGCAGTCCTCGCTCACGGCCGCCGGATCGCTCAGGCCGAAGGGGGAGAACTGCAGGCACGCGGGGGACTGCCGGGTGGCCTCCCGTACGCCGGTCCACCGGGGCGGTGGCGCGGGGGCCCGTAGCCGTGCGTCCCCGATCGGGGGAGCGGCGTAGGGGACGCCGAGGAACTCCTGAGCGCCGTCGCGGGACTGGCCGCGCAGGGCGCCCTGCGCGACGGCGACCACCGGGCGCGGTGATCCGCCGGACGGCGACGCCGACGACGCAGCCGCGGGTGGTACGGAGGCGAGCAGTGCCACCAGGGCGAGTGCCGTACCGAGCAGGGACCTTGCCGAGGGCAGCCGTTTTCCGGGCCTCTTCATCCGTCCTCCTGGAGTGTTGCCGGTGCGTGCCGATGTCGTGCGGGGGCGTGGGCAGGTAGGTCCGGCCGGGGCGGAGCGGGGTGCGGGCTCCGCCCCGGCCGGGATCGGTCAGGGGCGGAGCCCGGCGATGAGCGCGGAGGTCACGGCCTGGTCGACCGGTCCCGTGTTCCAGTTCGGGCTCATGGGACTCACGGCGATCCGGTCGGCGGTGACGGCCTCGACGTCACCGCCCTTGGCCGCGGGCCGCAGGTCCACCTTCACGGTCACCTTCCACGTACCGTCGCCCGCGTCGGTGAAGTCCGGTTCGAGCAGGGTCTGCGGATCCTGGAAGGTCGCGGCCACACCGGAGGCCGTTCCCTTGCCGTCCGCGCCGACCACCGGGTGGTTGACGTTCAGGCCGACGCCCTTGGGCAGCAGCGACCCGGACCGGGCCCGCGTCCGCAGCCGGTCGATCAGCTTGACCGCGAAGTCGAGCGTCGGCCCCATCGCGTTGACCGTGGTGACCGGGTCGGGCGCGGTGACGCCGCCGGTGCTCAGCGCGATGGCCGGTACGCCGTGCTCCAGCGCGGCGACGGCGCCGCCGACCGTACCGGAGTGGGTGGCGAGACCGGCGACGTTCGGGCCGAAGTTGGTACCGGAGACGACCAGGTCGGGGGCGTCGCCCGCGAACACCTCGGCCAGCCCGAAGGCGACGGAGTCGCCCGGGGTGCCGTCGACGGCCCATACCTTCGGCTCGGGGTGCTTCACCGTGATCGACGGGCCGCTCAGCATCTTCGTACCGGTGCCGCTCTGGTTGGTGAGCGGGGCGACGATCGTGACGTCGTGCCCGGCGGCGGTCAGCCGCTCGAAGGCCTTGCGGATGCCCGGGGCGTTGTAGCCGTCGTCGTTCGTGAGCAGGATCCGCAACGGGCCGGCGGGCGCGGTCCGCGGCGCGGCGACCGCCGGCGCCGTGCCGGCCAGTGCCGGCGTGCACAGCAGCAGCGCGGCCAGCGGCAGAACTCGCTTGCGTCTCACAGGGTGCTCCTTGGAAGGGGAGGTGATCGAGGGTGAGCAGGGGTGGGAACCGGCGGGCGCACGACCCTCGGCGTGCGCCCGCCGGAGCTGCGGGCGGGCGGGCCCGGGGGGAGGGTCAGCGCACGCTGCGGATCGGGAGGATGGCGAGCGCGCCGACCAGCGAGAGGGCCCCGCCGACGAGGAAGAGCGGGGTGTAGCCGCCCAGGCCGGTGACGACGGCCGAGGCGACGAACGGGGCGATGATCTGCGGACCGGCGTTGGCGATGTTCAGGACGCCCATGTCGCGGGCGGCGTCCTCGGCCCGCGGGAGGACCAGGGTGACGAGCGCGGTGTCGACGGCCATGAAGCAGCCGAAGGCGAGTCCGTTCAGCGCGCTGAAGACGAGCATGCCGGTCCAGGTCGGGCTGATGACCGGGACCACCATGACGAGCCCGGCGAGGGCCGCCGACACACCGACGAACACCTTGCGCCGGTTCCAGCGGTCGGACAGCAGACCGCCCACCACGGTGGACAACGCCATCGCGACCATCGACACCGGGGTGAGGACGGCCATCGCGGCGGGCGGGGTCAGTCCGTCGGGCAGCGCGATGTGGTCGCCGAGGATGTACAGCTGGTACCCGACGACCGAGAAGTAGCCGAGGACCATCAGGGCACGGCCGATGAAGGCCCAGCGGAAGTCGTGGTTGGCCAGGGCCGAGAGGAACGCGGCCAGTTGGGCACCCTTGGGTCCGGCGGGCGCCTCGGCGACGGGCTCGGTGCGCGCGACGTCCCGGCAGAACGCGCTGAGCAGCAGGGCGGATCCGGCGACGATCGCGCCCAGGATCAGGTAGCCGGTGCGCAGTTGGTCCGCGGTCTGGGAGGCGATGAGTACGCCCGCGGTCCCGCCGATGGGCAGGCCGAGACCGACGAGTGCGGACGCGGTGCCCCGGCGGGCCGCGGGGATCCGGTCCGGCACGATCGCTGTGACTGCCGCCTGGAAGACATTCATGGTCGCCTGGATCAGGCACCACACGATGCCGACGAGCAGCGCCGTGCTCACGCTGCCGAGGAGGGCGAGCAGGGCGAGCGAGGCCAGACCGCCGCCCACGATCCACGGGTTGCGACGCCCGCTGCGGTCGGAGAGCGCGCCGGCGATGGGGTTGAAGGCGGTGGCGAATACCGCGCTGACCCCGCCGATCAGGCCGAGGGCGGCGACCTTGTCGTCGGGGGCGATCGCGGCGACCTGGGTGGGCAGGAGGACGGAGCCGACGCCCATGTAGAGCGCCATCATCGCCGAGTTGGCGACCAGCAGGAGGGACAGGAGACCACGCCGGGGGGCGGGTTCCCCGGTCGGGGGTACGGAGGGTTCTACGACTTCGGGCGTGGCCATGACGACTCCTCGGGGGACGGAGCGGGGAGGTGGCGTGCGAGGGAGAGAAGGGGCGGCCCATGAGCGGGCGCCGGACGGCGTCGTCGCCGGGAAGTGCGGTGGCGGACGTCGTTCGTCACGTGATGTTGTTACACGTGTCACCAGGTGCGGTGGACACTGTGTAGCACCCATTTCCGGGCTCCGCCAGGCCCTGCGGCGCGTCGTTGTGCAGATCGTGACCGTCGGGGGAGTGGGTGAGTGCACACGTGTAACCATCGTTCGACGGCCGGCGGGCATGGCAGATGTGACGAGAAATCCACTTGCCCTTGTGGTGGTCGTGACGCATCGGCAATACTCCGTGCCGCACCGCGACGATCCTGTCGCCGGCGGGCCGCCACCGACCCGCCCCCGGCGTCGCCGGGTGCCGGTGGTCGGGTGCCGGCGGCCGAGTGTGGGGTGCCGAGCGCAGGCCGCCGCGCCGCTGTGCTGCCGCGCCGCTGTGTTGGCCGTGTCGCCGCGCCGCTGTGCTGCCGGCGTCACCGTGGCCGCCGGTCGCGCCCCGATTCCGTATCCCGATGACGCTCGCTGCCGTATCCCGATGGCGTCCCGTTCTCCGAAGGCGTCACCCGGCGTTCTTCCTCGCGTTCCACCGTCCCGTGCCTGCTCTCCGCGTGCCCCCACCGCTTGGGGAGACGGCCGTGAAAGGCCCGCCATGTTCCCCTCGCGCCCCTCGCCCTCCTACGTCCCGCCGTCCCGGCCGCCCCTGCCGGACCCGCCGACCCGGCATCACCTTCCGGCGGCCCCGCCGCGTCACGCGCTCGGCCTCGGTATCGCCCTCCTGGTGCCGGCGCTGTTGGTCGGGCTCCTGCTCCGGCTGGATCGGCGACCCTTCTTCCAGGGGCTCGACGACCGCTGGGCGGCCGCGGTGAACGACTCCGCCGGCGCGGCGTCCCCCGACGGCGACGGCCTCGGCGGCTTCACCACCGTCCTCGACCGGCTCGGCGGCCCGCTCGGCACGGTCCTGCCGCTGTTGGTCATCGGCTGCTTGTGCGTCTACGGGCGCTGGCGCTCCGGGCTGTTCGTCCTCGCCGTCACCGTCGTCGCCAACCTCGTCGTGCTCCTGCCCCTCAAGCAGCTGGCCGACCGGCCGCGTCCACCGCACCCGTCGGTGCTGGTCAGCGACGGCTCCTACCCGTCGGGGCAGGTGTTCGGTGCGGTGACCCTGGTGGTCTGTGTCGCGGTGGTGGTGTTCCCGCCGCGTGCGCGACGCTGGTGGTGGGCGTTCGGAGCCTCGTACGTCCTCGCCATGATGGTCAGCCGGACCTGGCTCCACGCCCAGTGGTTGAGCGACACCGTCGCCGGCGCCCTCGTCGGCGTCGGTACCTGCCTTGTCCTGTGGCGGGTCTTCGCCCCGCTGCTGGACACGGAGTCGGAGCGGATGGCCTCGAACAGCCTGTGGTTGTGAGGTGGGCGGGTGCCATGGAACATGAATCATCGCGCAACATTGACGTTCGACAAATTTACGCAATACTCTCGATCGGGCGGCGTGCATCCGGCGCGCGGCAGTGAGGAAGGAACGGCTCATGCCCAACCCCCCGGCCCAGGACCGCACGGTGGTGGACCTGCCCGCAGGCCGCCTGCGCGGCGCGACCGACGGCGGGGTCACGGTCTTCCGCGCCGTCCCCTACGCCGCCCCGCCGGTCGGTGACCTGCGCTGGCGCCCCGCCCGACCGCACGCCGGCTGGAGCGGCACGCGGGACGCCACCGTGGACGGCCCGAGCGCGCCGCAGATGTACGTGGAGGGCGGTGACCCCGTGCTCGGCGGGCACGGGTCGCCCCCGTTCGACGAGGACTGTCTGACCCTCAACGTGTGGACGCCCGCCGTCGACGACGCCCGCCGCCCGGTACTGGTCTGGATCCACGGCGGCGGCTTCGTCTCCGGTTCCGGCTCGCTGCCCGGCTACTCCGGCGAAACCTTCGCGCGCGACGGCGATCTCGTCGTCGTGAGCGTCAACTACCGCATCGGGCCGCTGGGTTATCTCTATCCCGGCGAGGGTGACTCCGGTGACGAGGGGGGCAACTTCTGGCTCACCGACCAACTCGCCGCCCTGCGCTGGGTGAAGGAGAACATCGCCTCCTTCGGCGGTGACCCGGACTGCGTCACCGTCGCCGGACAGTCCGGCGGCGCGGTGTCCACCGCCGCCCTCGCCGGCCACCCGCAGGCCGAGGGCCTGATCCGACGGGTGATCCTGCAGAGCCCGCCCTTCGGCCTGGACCTCCCCGGCCCGGCCGCGTACCTGGAACGGACCGCCGCCTACCTGGAGCTGGCCGGCGCCAAGGACCTGGCGGAGCTGCGTACGCTGCCCTGGCCGGAGCTGATCGCAGCGGGTGGCGGACTCTTCGCGCAGACCGTGCGGTGGGGGTACTGGCCGACGCCGTTCCTGCCCGTGATCGACGAGGTGACCCTCGCCGGGCATCCCGCGCAGGCCCTGCTCGGCGGCGCCGCGGCCGATATCGACGTGATGATCGGCTGGACCCGGGAGGAGGCCAATTTCGGTTTCGCCCTGGACGAGGGATACGCCGCCGTCACGCGCGAGCAGGTGATCGACCGGATCGCGGAGACCTTCGGGAGCGGGACCGCGCAGGGCGTGTACGCCGCGTACGAGCGGGCCCGGCCCGGAGCCCGCCCCGTCGACGTCCTGTTGGACCTCATCACGGACGAGCTCTTCCGGGTGCCCGCGCTACGGCTGGCCGAGGCGCGGGCCGAGACGGGCAGCCCCGTGTGGGCCTACCAGTTCGACCTCCCCACCCCCGCGTACGAGGGCCGTCTCGGCGCCGCACACTGCCTCGAACTGCCCTTCGTCTTCGACAACTTCGACCGGTGGTCGCACGCGCCCTTCCTGGCCGGCCTCGCCCCCGCCGTCCGTGACGGCCTCGCGTACGCCATGCACCGGGCCTGGATCGCCTTCGTCCGCACGGGCGACCCCAACCACCCCGACCTGCCGCACTGGCGGCCGTACGACACACGCACCCGCACCACGATGCGCTTCGACTCGGTCGTGACCGCCCTCGACGACCTCGCGGGCGCCTCCAGGCTCCTGCACACCCCCGCCCCCTTGATTTGACTCGTGTAACCTGAGAAGGAAGGAGTCGCCCGAGCAGAACGGTGGCCGACCCGAGCACGAGGAGCGTCGAGGGACGTCATGACCAGAGACACTCACGTCCCCGCATCCATCACCAGCGCCGACGTGGCCCGCCTCGCCGGGGTGTCGCGTGCCACGGTCTCCTTCGTCCTCAACGACACCCAGGGCCACCGGGTGAGCGCCGGCACCCGTGAGCGGGTGCTCGACGCGGCGAAGCAGCTCGGCTACGTACCGCACGCGGCCGCCCGGTCCCTGCGCGCCGGCCGCAGCAACCTGGTCCTGATGCCCTCGTCGATCTCCGCGATCGGCCGCCTCGTCAGTGACTGGGTCGACGATCTGCACAGCGAGCTCGACCGCCTCGGCTACACGGCCGTCCTGCACGCGGGCCGCTTCGCCGACCCCCTTGACGCCGCCCGGGCCTGGGCCGAACTGCGCCCCGCGGCCGTCGTCGCCCTGGACGGCGACCGCTTCACCCCGCAGGCGGCCGAGGTCCTGGCCCGCGCCGGAGTGCGCGGCATGCTGGCCTTCGCCTCCCATCCCGTCGAGGGGGTGCACACCATCGGCTTCGACCACACCCGGATCGGCGCCACCGCCGCCGAGCACCTCATCGCGCGCGGCCGGTCCCGGATCGGCGTGGTCATGCCCCAGGAGCGCGGCCTCGGCACACTGGCCGAGCCGCGCCTGGCGGGAGCCGAGTCGGTCGCGGCCCGCCACATGGCCACGGTCACCCCGGTGGAACTGTCCTACACCCGGGAGTCCGCGAGCGCCCTGGCCCGGCGCTGGCGCAGCCTCGACCTGGACGCCGCCTTCACCTACAACGACGAGTACGCCGCCCTGCTGCTGCACGCCCTCCAGGCCGAGGGCATCAGCGTGCCCGACGAGGTCGCCCTGGTCGGCTGCGACGACCTCGTCCTCGCCACGCTCCAGCAGCCCGCGCTCACCACGGTCCGACTGGACATGCCGTCGGCCGCGCAGATCGCGGAGGCCGTGCACGAGCTGATCGAGACCGGGACGGCCTCGCCGGTGCCGGCGGTGACACCGGTCCTGGTCCACCGCCTGACCTCCTGAGCCGAGCCCATCCTGCTGCCGTGCTGCCGTGCTGCCGTGCTGCCGTGCTGCCGTGCTGCCGTGCTGCCGTGCTGCTGAGATGCGTCGCCGAGGTGGCGGACGAGCCCTTGGTGCTCCTATCGGCCGACCCCGCGGTGTCCGGAGGTGACTCGGCCCCGAAGGTCGGTCTCACCAGTACGCGCCGGTGTCCCACGGGGCGAACCCGGCGCATTCCACGGGGTCGTCGCTCCGGTCGAGGCCCGGCAGGCCCGGGGCTGTGAGGGTGCCGCGTTGCCAGGCGAGCAGGGTGTCGATCAGACCGCTCTCCAGCGGCGGCCCCTGGTCGGCGTGGCGGGGCCACACCACCAGCGGCCAGGCTTCGGGGTCGGTGCCTTCGGTGAGCCAGCCGAGCTGGTCCCCGTCGATGGAGTTGGCGAAAGGGAGGAAGCCTCCCGGCTCGGGCCACACCGCCAGTGGCTGCGCGTCCGGATACGAGGTCCTGAGCTGCCGGTAACCGTCGAGGACCTCCTCGACGGCGACGACGAAACGCCGCTCGTGGTCGCGGGTGCGCAGGGGGGTGAAGAAGCGCAGCCACCGGCCCCAACTGCCCGCCCCGTACCGCTGCATGAGCGTGACGTACTCCCGCGGCAGGACGGTTCCGAGCTCCGCGAACAGCCCGTCCCAGCTGTCACCGCCCAGATAGGGCTCGGCCGGCGGAGGGGACAGCAACTCCAGAGCCTCCAGGCCGGTACCGGTCCGCAGGGCGACGCGCCGCTGCGCCTCGGTCAGGCGTGGGACCACGGGCGCGGGGGGTGACCAGGGCCGGGCGTCCGGCAGGAACGCGGTGCGGGCGAGCGATCCGGGCAACGGGCCCATCAACGGGCCCGGCGGCGAGGGGAGTTCCCAGCCGTCACGGACCGTGTGTCTCAGATACTCGGTCAGGGTGAGGTCGTAGGCGTGCCAGACGCGCAGCCCGCTGCCCGGGACGGCGCCCCGGTGGTGCACCACCACGCCCCACGCGTCGGGGTCGGCGGAGCGGGAGGTGTCCCAGAACAGTGTGTCCCCACCGCGGCTCACGCCCCAGGCGAGCAGCCCTCCGGGCTCGGGATGAACGGCGTACCGCTCCTCTTCGGGCAGATGGTGCAGCTGGATGCGCGCGGTGCGGTGGGTTTCGTGCAGCCAGGTGCCGTAGTCGAACCGGTCGGCCTCGACACAGGGTGTGTGGATCCAGATGTACGCACCGAAATCCACGGGCCCGTGCGCATCCGCGAGCTGCTTGAAGTCCGACGGCAGACCGGCGGCGAGACCGAGCCATGCCTCGATCGCCCGCCAGTCGGCGGCGACCGGCGAGGGCGGACGCTCGGGGTCCGCGGTGGCGAAGTCTGCTGTACCCAGGTTCATGATCCCCGATGCTAGCCGGCGGCCGTGTGGATGACGTCCCCGAGGGATGTCCCCGAGGCATGTCCCCGAGGGGTCGGTCCGTACCGGGCGCGGGCCCCGGCCTGGCCGATCCGCGGGCTCACCCGCCGTGCGCCAGGGGGTCAGGCCGTGCCCGTGCCTGCGGCCGCCCCCCGGCGGTCGTGGGCACGGGCACGTTCCCGGGCGAGTGCCGGGCCGAACAGCCACCACGCGACCAGGCCCACCCCCGCGCCCGCCGCGGCCCCGGCCACCGTGTCGCTGAGCCAGTGCGCGTGCAGCCAGGTACGGCTCCACATCATGGCCAGGGTGAAGACCGCGCCCCCGATCCACCACGCCCGCCGCCGGGCGGCCGGGACCAGCAGCACCCCGAGGAGCACGACCAGGAGCGCCGCCGTGGCCGCGTGGCCCGACGGGAAGGAGCCGTGGTCGACGCGGACCAGCGGATCGGCCGGGCGCGGCCGGTCCACCAGGTGCTTGAGGCCCTGGACGACGAGCATGTTGCCGCCGAGGAAGGCGGCCGGCAGGAAGCCTGCCGAGACCCAGCGCCTGCGGACGAGCAGCAGGACCAGTACGGACAGCGGTATCAGGGAGCCGACCGGACCGCCGATCAGGTCCAGGACCCCGGCGGCGGCCCGGTAGATCCCCTCGTGCGGGCCGCCCATCCAGCGCAGCCAGCGCTCGTCCAGCGACTGGAAGGGCGGGTCCGCGACGTCGGAGCGGACGACGAGAGCCGGCAGCACGGCGCCGGCGAGGAGCAGGAGACCCGCGACGAGGACGCCGCGGCGGCGCGGCACCGCGGTCTCGGTCCCGGCGCGCCGGCCGGTCCCGCCGCGGCGGCCGGTCCCGGCCGATCGGTGAGGTACGTCGGGTCTGCCGTGCGGGGTGGTGGTGGTCGGGTTGCCGGACATGGCTGCCTCTCGTGACCGCGGCGGGGGCCCGCGGCCGGGTGTGCTGTGAAGGGGAACGCGGGGGCGCGGCCGGCGGGGCCGCGCCCCCGTGGTGGAACCGAGGCGAGGGATCGGCGCGGTCAGGCCGCCGGGCCGAGGTGCAGGGCCAGGAAGGCCACGCCCCCCGCGACGATGGCGGGGATGTCACCGGAGCCGAGGAAGATGTGGTCGGCGCCCTCCACGGGCTGCAGGGTGACCTCGCCCCCGGCGCTCCGCAGAGCCGCGGCGAGGTCCTCGCTCTGGCTGTACGGGACCAAACCGTCGTGGGTGCCGTGGACCAGCAGGAACGGCGGGGGGTTCGATCCCGCCGCGTAGGCCACGGGGCTCGCGGCCCGCGCCAGGTCGGGCCGCTCGACGACGGTGGCGCCGAGCAGAGCCTCGTACGGGTCGGGGAAGTCCGTACCGGGCATGGCCGGCATGGGGTGCTCGGCCAGGGTGACGAGGTCGGAGACCCCGTACCAGTCCACGACCGCGCGGACCCCGGTCTCCCCGGAGCCGACGCCCTGCGTGCCCTCCAGGGCCGCTCCCCGCGGGCTGTCCGGGCCGACGAGACCGGCGAGCGCGGCCAGGTGACCGCCCGCGGACTCGCCCCAGACGCCGATCCGGTCCGGGTCGACGCCGAGGTCGCCGGCGAAGGCGCGGACGTAGCGGATCGCGGCCTTCACGTCGTGCAGCTGGGCCGGAAAGGGCGCTTCGAGGCTGTGCCGGTAGTCGATGGAGACGAGGGCGAGGCCGGCCGCCAGGACCGCACCGTGCAGCAGCTCGGCGGGGACGGTCGGCGGCGGGTAGCGGCGGTCGCCGTCCAGCCAGCCGCCGCCGTGGATCCAGACGACCGCCGGGAACGGGCCTTCGCCGGCGGGCACCTGGACGTCGAGCAGCCGGGGGCGGTAGCCGGGCGTGGTCGCGTAGGTGATCCCGTCGAAGCGGCGGACGCCGTCCGCACCCGTCACGGGCGGTACGGGGGACCGGTACGGCGGGGGCGGCCAGGTCATGTCGGCGATGTCGATCTCGGCGGGAGGAGATTGGGTCATTGCGGCCCTTCCGATTCGGCGCTGTCCCGGTGGAGCGGTGGTGGTGCGGCTGCGTGGCCGTGCGGCTGTGCGGCTGTGTGCCGGAGGGGCGGACGCAGGCTTCGCGTCGTTTGTCCGGAATGCTTGCGCGAGTCACCGGGGGAGGCGTAGCGTGTTACACGTGTAATCAAGGACTCTAGCGACGCATTTCCGCTGACCACAAGCCCACGGACGATCCGGATTCCGGATCAGTTACACGAGCTACCGCAGTGGCGGCGCCGCCTTCCCCCTCCGGGAGCACGTCATGCTCACCATCGCCGACACCTCCGCGGTTCCCGCGGTCCGCAGTTATGTCCGCTGGGTCGCCGACCCCGTCGCCGCGAGTGTTCCGCAGGTCAGGTCCCGTGTGCGCACCACCCTCGACGGTTGGCGGGTGTCCGGCGAGGTGGTGGACGCCCTGCTGCTGGCCGTCAGTGAACTCGTCGGCAACGTCGTCCGGCACGCGGGCGGCGCCGGCCGCATGCGGGTCGCCGTCGCGGCGGGCGGCGGTTGGCTCCGGCTGGAGGTCGCCGACCGGGGCGCCGGGCTGCCGCGACTGCCCGCTCCCCGGTCGGAGATCGACCCGGAGTCCGAAGGTGGGCGCGGGCTGCTGATGGTGCAGCTCATGACGGCCGAACTGGGCGGCGAACTCTCCGTCGTGGCCAATGAGTTCGGAAAGTCGGTCCGGGTGCGCGTCCCTGCCGCCTGAGTCGTGTCACGGGTAGGGGGAATCGCCCGTCGGGCGCCTCGACCTGCCCGAACCCGAAGGCGGGAGGTGGCCCGAGGGTGCCGGTCAAGGCCTTCGGGGGCGCCCCGGGGTGCCCGCAGGCATCCGGACGGGCACCCCGGACGCCTTCCGGGCAGGCGTTCGGGAAGGCATTCGGGAGGGCATTCGGGAGGGCGCCCGGGCGGGCTTCCGGGAAGCGCCCCAGGCCTCCTCGCCGCCCTCGATATCGAGAGATGTTGACGGACGCCAAATATTCGACATACGGTGCAGCCATCTCCCCGCTGCTCCCTGATCGAGGTGCCGCCCCATGGAGCTCTCCCCTTCCGCGTACGCCGATTCCTTCTGTCGTGATCGGCTTCCGCCCTTCCCCCTCTGGCCCGAACTCAACTTCGAACTACCCGAGTTGGAGTACCCGGACCGCCTCAACTGCGCCCAGCGCCTGCTCGACGACGCCGTCGAGCGGCACGGCCCCGACCGTCCCTGTCTGCTCACCCCGACCGAGCGCTGGACCTACGGCGAACTGCAGCACCGCGCCAACCGGATCGCCCAGGTCCTCACCGAGGACTTCGGCCTCCGGTCCGGCAACCGCGTCCTGCTGCGCGGCCCCAACAACCCCTGGCTCGTCGCCGCCTGGTTCGGCGTCCTGAAGGCCGGCGGGGTCGCCGTCACCACCATGCCGCTGCTGCGCGCGGGCGAACTCGCCGAGCTCACCGACATCAGCCGGCCGTCCCTCGCCCTGTGCGACCACCGCTACGCCGACGAGCTCGACCCGGGCCACCGCCCCGGCGCGCCCGACCTGCCCGTCCTCACCTACGGGGGTCCCGGGCCGGACGACCTGGCCGCGCGCTGCGCCACCAAGGACGGCCGGTTCGCCACCGTGGTCACGGCCGCGGACGACGTGGCGCTGATCGCCTTCACCTCCGGTACCACCGGCCGCCCGAAGGCGACCCTGCACTTCCACCGCGACGTCCTGGCGAACGCCGACACCTTCTCCCGACACGTCCTCAAGCCCCACGCGGACGACGTCTTCACCGGCACGCCACCGCTCGCCTTCACCTTCGGGCTCGGCGGACTCGTGGTCTTCCCGCTCCACGTGGGGGCCGCGACCCTGCTGATCGAGCAGGCGACGCCGCTGCAACTGGCCGACCTGGTCGCGGAGCACGGGGTGACCGTGCTGTTCACCGCCCCCACGGCCTACCGGGCGATCATGGAGGCCGGGGCGGTGGACCGGCTGGCCGGGCTGCGCCGCTGCGTGTCCGCCGGGGAGCCGCTCCCGGCCGCGGTGTGGCACGAGTTCCACGCCGCCACCGGGCTGCGCATCATCGACGGCATCGGCGCCACCGAGATGCTGCACGTCTTCATCTCCGCCGCCGACGAGGACATCCGGCCCGGTTCCACGGGCCGGCCCGTTCCGGGCTACCGGGCCGCCGTGGTCGACGAGAACGGCGACCCCGTCCCCGACGGGCAGCCCGGCCTGCTCGCGGTCACCGGTCCCACCGGGTGTCGCTACCTGGAGGACCCGCGCCAGGCCTCGTACGTCAGGAACGGCTGGAACATCACCGGCGACACCTACATCCGCGACGCGGAGGGGTATTTCTGGTACGTGGCCCGCAGTGACGACATGATCGTCTCCTCCGGCTACAACATCGCGGGCCCCGAGGTCGAGAAGGCCCTGGTCACCCACCCGTACGTCGAGGAGTGCGCGGTGGTCGGGGCCCCGGACGCCCGGCGCGGCATGCTCGTGAAGGCGTACGTGGTCCTGAGCGCGGGTGTTCCGGCCGACGGCGCGACCGTCCGCGAGCTCCAGACCCACGTCAAACAAACCATCGCCCCGTACAAGTACCCGCGTGCCGTCGAGTTCGTCGGCGCGCTCCCACGCACCGGAACCGGCAAGCTTCGGCGCGGTGAACTGCGCGAACGGGCCCGAACCGAAGCCGCCCCCACCCCGATCCCGCCCACCCCGATCCCGCCCGCCCCGGAACCCACCCCGCCGTCCGCCGCCCCGCCACCCGCCGAGCCGGCCCGTGTCGTCGTGGAACGTCGCGTGGAGTGGACCGACACCGACGCCGCCGGCCACTACCACCACTCCACCGTCGTGCGCTGGGTCGAGGCGGCCGAGGCCGTCCTGCTCCACCGCCTGGGCCTCTCGCACCTGTTCGGCAGCACACCCCGGGTCCACTTCGAGGCCGACTACCGGGCCCGCCTCTGGTTCGGGGAGGCCGTACGCACCGAGCTCGAGGTCACCAAGGTCGGCACGGCCTCCCTGCACTACGCCTTCACCGTACGGGGCGCACAGGGCGGCGAGGCGGCCACCGGCCGCATGGTCATCGCCCACTCGGCCGCCCACGCCACCGGGTCGACGCCCTGGCCCGCCGAGGTACGCGACCTGCTCGGCACCGCCGGACCGCAGCAACCGGAACTACTCACCACCGCACCATCAGCAGGAGGCACGCCGTGCGCGTCGCAGTCATAGGAGGAGGGCCCGGCGGACTGTACTTCGCGGCCCTCGCCAAGCAGCTCTCCCCGCACTGGGAGGTCACCGTCTGGGAACGCAACGCCCCCGACGACACCTTCGGCTTCGGGGTCGTCTTCTCCGACGAGACGCTCGACGGCATCGCCCAGGCCGACCGCGAGATCTACGAGGCCATGTCGGCCGAGTTCGCCCGTTGGGCCGACATCGACGTCCGCCACCGGGGGAGCACCCTCACCTCGGGGGGCCACGGCTTCGCCGCCCTCGGCCGGCAGCACCTCCTGCGGATCCTCCAGCAGCGCTGCGCCGACCTGGCCGTGGACGTCCGCTACCGCACCCAGGCTCCGCCCGCGGCCGAACTCACCGCCGGCTACGACCTGGTGGTGGCGTGCGACGGCGTACGGTCGGCCACCCGCGCCGCCTACGCCGACACCTTCGCCCCCGACCTCGACGAGCGTTCCGGCCGCTACATGTGGCTCGGCACGGACAAGGTCTTCGAAGCCTTCACCTTCATCGTCGACGAGCAGGACTTCGGCACCCTCCAGGTGCACGCGTACCCCTACGACGCCACCCGCTCCACCTTCATCGTGGAGATGACGGAGGACGCCTGGCGGCGTGCCGGCTTCGCGGAGTTCGCCGACCGCGACCACCCGCCCGGCACCAGCGACGAGGACAGCATCCGGCGCTGCGAGGAACTCCTCGCGGAGCACCTCGACGGCCACCGCCTGATCCCCAACAACTCCAAGTGGCTGCGCTTCACCACGGTCCGCAACAAGACCTGGCGGCACGAGAACGTCGTCCTGCTCGGCGACGCCGCCCACACCGCGCACTTCTCCATCGGCTCCGGCACCAAGCTCGCCATGGAGGACGCCCTGGTCCTCGCGGCCGCCCTGCACGAGCACCCGGACGTGCCGACCGCTCTCGCAGCGTACGAGCAGGAACGCAGGCCCGTGGTGGAGTCCACCCAGCGCGCGGCCCAGGCCAGCTTGGAGTGGTTCGAGCACATCGACCGCTACACCGGCCAGGACGCGCACCAGTTCGCCTTCAACCTCCTCACCCGCAGCCGCCGCGTCACCTACGACAACCTGCGCGTGCGCGACGAGGGCTTCACCACCGCGGTCAACCGCTCCTCGACCGTGCCGCCGATGTTCCGCCCCTACCCGCTCGGCGGCCTGCTGCTGCGCAACCGGGTCGTCGTACCGCCCACGGCCCTGCACACCGCGCGCGACGGGGTCCCCGGCGACTTCGACCTCGTCCACCTCAGCACCCAGGCCATCGGCGGCGCCGGGCTGGTCCTCGCCGGGATGACCGCCGTCAGCGCCGACGGACGCGCCACCCCCGGCTGCCCCGGCCTGTGGAACGAGGAACAGGAGGCGGCCTGGCGGCGCCTCACCGACTTCGTCCACGGCCAGAGCGACACCTGCCTCGGCATCCAGCTCACCCACGCCGGACGCCGCGCGGCCACCCACGGCGGCGGGCAGTCGGTCGCCGCCTCGGCGCTGCCCTGGGACGAGCGCGGCCCGCTGCCGCGCGAGGCCGACCGGGCCGACATGGACGCGCTCGTAGGGGACTTCGTGGCCGCGGCCGGGCGCGCCGACCGGGCCGGCTTCGACGCGCTGGAACTCCAGTACGGGCACGGGCACCTGCTCTCGGGCTTCCTGTCCCCGCTGACCAACCTGCGCACGGACGAGTACGGCGGCGATCTGGACGGCAGACTGCGGTTCCCGCTCGAAGTGCTGCGCGCCGTACGGGAGGTGTGGCCGGCTGGCAAGGCGCTCCTCGTGCGGATCTCCGCCGCCGACTGGGCCGAGGGCGGCACCACCGAGGCCGACGCAGTCCGGATCGCGGGCGCGCTCGCCGCGGCGGGGGCCGATGCCATCGACGTCTCCACCGGCGAGGTCGTCGCCCACGAGAAGCCCCGCTACGGGCGCAGCTACCAGACCCCCTACGCGGACCTCATCCGCAACGCCACCGGGGTGCCCACCATCGCCGTCGGCGCGATCTCCACGTACGACGACGTCAACTCGATCATCCTGGCCGGCCGGGCCGACCTGTGCGGCGTCGGCCGCGCCCAGCTCCACGACCCCCTGTGGACCCTGCACGCCGCGGCCGCCCAGGGCTACCAGGGCCCGGCCGCGCCCTGGACGCGCGCCTGGCGGGCGGGCAGCGGGCGGCCGCCGTCGGCGCGGACCGACCGGATCCCGCCGCGCCTGGAACTCCTGCGCCGGCCCGTCGAATCCGTCCACCGCCGCTGGCTGCCCCGCGCGGCCGTACCCGCCCACCGATAGTGCCGGAGGTACCCACGCACATGGACAGGGACCACCTGCCCCGCTTCACGGCGGCGGCCGTCCAGGCCGCGCCCGTCTACCTCGATCCCGCCGCCACCGTGGACAAGGCCGTCGCCCTGATCGCCGAGGCCGCGGCGAACGGCGCCGAACTCGTCGTCTTCCCGGAGGTGTTCGTCCCCGGCTACCCGTACTGGAACTGGACGATGAACCCGGTCCAGGGATCCCCCTGGTTCGAGCGGCTCCAGCGCGCCTCCGTGGACATCCCCGGCCCGCACGTCGACCGCCTGCGCGCCGCGGCCCGACGGCACGGCGTCGTCCTCGTCATCGGGGTCAACGAGCGCGCCGCGCACAGCCTCGGCGTCCTCTACAACACCCTGCTCACCATCGGCCCCGACGGCGAACTTCTCGGCGTGCACCGCAAACTGGTGCCGACCTGGGCCGAGAAGCTGACCTGGACCGGCGGCGACGGCAGTTCGCTGCGGGTCCACGACACCCCGGTCGGCCCGCTCGGCGCCCTCGCCTGCGGGGAGAACACCAACACCCTGGCCCGCTTCGCCCTCCTCGCGCAGGGCGAACTCGTGCACGCCTCCTGCTACATCGCCCTACCGGTCGCTCCCTCCGACTACGACATGGCCGACGCGATCGCCGTCCGTACGGCCGCCCACAGCTTCGAGGGCAAGGTCTTCTCCGTCGTCGCCTGCTCCACCGTCTCCCCGGAGATCGTCGACGCCGTCGCGGGGGACGACGAGGAGCTGCGGCGGCAGTTCACCCGCCCCCGCAGCGCCCTGTCCGGGATCTTCGGCCCCGACGGCCGCCCGGTCACCGAACCCCTCGTCGACGAGGAGGGCATCGTCTACGGGGAGATCGACCTGGCCCGCTGCATCCAGCCCAAGCAGATGCACGACATCGTCGGCCACTACAACCGCTTCGACATCTTCCATCTCGAAGTGGACAACCGTCCCAGGCCGCCCGTCACCTTCGCCGTGCCGCCCCTGGTTCCGGCGCCCGCCACCCCTCTCAGCCCCGCCCCTTCCGAGGAGGACGAATGACCACAGAGCAGGACGACACCATGCTCGGCCGTGCCCGGGTGTCCGACACCCCGGAACTCACCCGCTACTACGAGGAGCTCGGCACCCTCGACGCGGGCGCCCTGTGGACCGTCGCCAACGACATCGAGCCCTGGTACCCGCAGCCCAGGTCCGTACCCGTGCTGTGGCGTTACCGCGAACTCCGCCCACTGGTCCACAAGGCCCTCGGCCTCGTCAAGGGCGACGACGCCGGCCGCCGCGTCGTCATGCTGGTCAACCCGGGCCGTAAGGAGGTCAGCGCCGCCGCCGGACTCCTCTACACCGGACTGCAGATCATGGGCCCCGGCGAGGCCATGACCGCCCACCGCCACCAGGCCGCCGCGCTGCGCTTCGTCCACGAGGGCACCGGTGCCTGGACGATCGTCGACGGCCAGAAGCTGAAGGTCGGCCCCCGGGACTTCGCCATCACCCCGGGCGGCACTTGGCACGAGCACGGCAACGACGCCGACGACGCCCCCGTCATCTGGCAGGACGGACTCGACATCCCCCTGGTCAACGCCCTGGACGCCGGGTTCTACGAGGTCCACCCCGAGCTCTACCAGGCCCCCGGCAAGGTCATCAACTCCTCGGTCCTGACCTACGCGGCGAACCTGCTGCCGTACGGCGTCGAGAAGTGGACCCGGCCCTACTCGCCGCTCCTCGCCTACCCCTGGGAGGCGACGTACGAGGCCCTGCACGGCCTCGCGAAGGCCACCGAGGGCTCCCCGTACGACGGGATCATCGCCGAGTACACGAATCCGGTCACCGGCGGCTCCGTCATGCCGACCATGGGCGCCCACATGCAGCTGCTGCGCCCCGGCCAGGCCACCCTCGCCCACCGCCACACCGGCTCGGTGATCTACACGGCGGCCAAGGGGCGCGGCGTCTCGGTGATCGCCGGACAACGCTTCGAGTGGCAGCAGGGCGACATCTTCTGCGTCCCGTCCTGGGCCTGGCACGAGCACCACAACCTCGACGCGTCCGAGGACGCCTGCCTGTTCTCCTTCAACGACTTCCCCGTCATGCGCTCGCTCGGCTTCCACCGCGAAGAGGCGTACACCGACAACGGCGGCCACCAGCCCACCTCCTGAACCGCTCCGCCGTACCGGACGCCGCCGGCCCTGACACCGGCCCCGGTACGGCGGAGCCCCGAGCCGGGCGCGATGCACCGCCCCGCACCGCCCGGACCGGCCGGGCGGCGGCACCACCCGAGTGCCGCCGCCGGGCCACCCCTCGGCGCCCTCCCTCTCACACGCAAGGAGCCCCCATGCGGCTGCTCAGCTACACCCTCGACGACGCTTCCGTGCGTCTCGGCGCGCAGGTCGACGACCTCGTCGTGGACCTCACCACCCTGGCCCGGCGGGCCTCGGTCCAACTGCCGCCGGACCTGCTGTCGTTCATCCGGGCCGGCGCGGCCGCCCAGGAGACCGCGCGCGGACTCCTGGCCGCCGGACCCGCGGCCTGGCCCGCCGAGGCCGTGCACCGCCTCCACGACGTGTCCCTGCGCGCACCGCTACGCCCCGGGAAGATCATCGGCGTGGGCCTCAACTACATCGAGCACGTCGAGGAGTCCAGCCGCAGCCTCGACACCGACAAGGACCTGCCGCCGCGCCCCGTCCTCTTCGGCAAGCCCGCCACCGCCGTCACCGGCCCCGGCCAGCCGATCCTGCACAACGCCGACCTGACCACCCAGCTCGACTGGGAGTGCGAACTCGCCGTCGTCATCGGCCGCCCCGCCTTCAAGGTGAGCGAGGCCGAGGCGTACGACCACATCTTCGGCTTCAGCATCGTCAACGACATCAGCGCCCGCGACCAGCGTCGCTCCGGCCAGTGGTTCTTCTCCAAAGGGCAGGACTCCTACGCCCCCTTCGGCCCGGTGGTCGTCACCCGTGACGAGATCCGGGACCCGATGGCCCTCGACCTCTCGCTGCGCGTCAACGGCGTCACCAAGCAGAAGTCGAACACCCGGCACATGCTCTTCCCCATCGCCCGCCTCATCGCCGACATCAGCTCCGGCATGACCCTGGAACCCGGCGACGTCATCGCGACGGGCTCGCCGTCCGGCGTCGGCGCCGGCATGGTCCCGCCCGAGTTCCTGCGCCCCGGCGACACCGTCGAAGCCACGGTCGAAGGCATCGGCACCCTGACCAACCCTGTCGTCGACGCCCGCTGAGGAGCGCACATGTCCCCCCGTACCTACCGCATCGGCCAGATCGTGCCGAGCTCCAACGTCACCATGGAGACGGAGGTCCCGGCCATCCTCCGGGCCCGCCAGGCCGTCGCACCCGACGAGCGCTTCACCTTCCACTCCAGCAGGATGCGCATGACCCATGTCACCCCGGAACAGCTCAAGGCCATGGACGCCGACTCCGACCGCTGCGCCGTGGAACTCTCCGACGCCCGGGTCGACGTACTGGGCTACGCCTGCCTGGTCGCCATCATGAGCATGGGCCTCGGCTACCACCGCACCTCCGAGCAGCGCCTGCACACCCGGACCGCCGAGAACGGCGCTCCCGCCCCGGTCGTCACCAGCGCCGGCGCCCTGGTCCACGGGCTGCACACCATCGGCGCCGAGAAGATCGTGCTGCTGGCCCCCTACATGCGCCCGCTCACCCGGACCGTCGTGGACTACCTGACGCACGAGGGCATCGAGGTCCTCGACCACCAGGCCCTCGAGATCCCGGACAACCTCGACGTCGCCGCCCACGACCCGGCCCGGCTGCCGGGCCTCGCGCGGGCCCTGGAATACGCGGACGCCGACGCGGTCGTGCTCTCGGCCTGCGTGCAGATGCCCTCCCTCGGCGCCATCGAGGAGGCCGAGCAGCTCCTGGGCAAGCCGGTGGTTTCGGCGGCGGTGTGCACGGCTCACCAGATGCTCCGATCCCTGGATCTCGACGCGGTGGCCCCAGGAGCGGGCCACCTGCTGGCGGGCGGATACGCGCGCACCCCGCTGCCCGGGTAGCCGGTACGTCCGAGGGAGCCCCGGCACCGGGTGGTCCGGGTCGGAGGGCCCTCGGCCGAAGCCCTCCGTGCGGCGAGTCCCCGGGCGCCCCGGCGGTGGGCAGGGGAGCGACAGCCCCCGGGTCGATGCGCTCGGGCGACTGCGCCGCGCCCCGCGCCCCGCGCCCCGGGGGCCGGGGGCCGATCGGCGTCTCCTCGGTGTCGGCCGGACGCGCGGGCGATCGTGGCTCAGCTCCCGGCGGCCGATCCGGGAAGGATGATCGTCACGCCGCGGCCGGGCGCCGTGTCCATCGCGGCCAGTGCCGCCGGGGCCGCGTCCAGCGGGATCGTCGAGGTGATCAGCAGGTCCGGCCGCAACGCTCCGCCCCGGACCAGCTCCATCATCGGCGGGTAGGCGTGCGCCGCCATGCCGTGGCTGCCCAGGATCTCCAACTCCCAGCCGATCACCCGCTCCATCGGCAGAGCCGTCACGCCGGCCGCCGCCGGGAGCAGACCCACCTGCACGTGCCGCCCGCGCCGGCGCAGCCCGGCCACCGAGGCCGCCGCCGTCGCCGGTGATCCCAGCGCGTCGAGGGACAGGTGCGCGCCGCCGCCGGTCGCCTCCTGGACGGCCTGCGCGGTGTCGGCGGTGTCCCGGGCGTCCACGCAGTGCACGGCGCCGAACTTCCGCGCCAGATCCAGCGCCCCCGGCGCCATGTCCACCGCGACCACCCGGGCCCCGGCCGCCGCCGCGATCATCACGGCGGAGAGTCCCACCCCACCGCAGCCGTACACGGACACCCACTCGCCCGCCGCCACCCGGCCCTGCGCCACCACCGCCCGGAACGCCGTCGCGAAGCGGCAGCCGAGACCGGCCGCCGTCGCGTACGACAGCTCCTCGGGCACCGCCACCAGATTCACATCGGCGTGGTCCAGGGCCACGTACTCGGCGAAGGACCCCCAGTGCGTGAATCCGGGCTGCGTCTGTCGCGCGCACACCTGGTGGTTCCCGGCCGCGCAGTCGACGCAGGTGCCGCAGGCGCACACGAACGGCGCCGTGACCCGGTCACCGACCCTCCAGTTCACGACACCGGCCCCCACGGCCTCCACCACACCGGCGAGTTCGTGTCCGGGCACGTGCGGCAGCACGATGTCCGGGTCGTGCCCCATCCAGCCGTGCCAGTCGCTGCGGCACAGCCCGGTGGCCTCCACCCGCACCACCACCCCACCCGCCGGCGGACTCGGCTCCGGTACCTCCCGTACCTCGGCCTGCTCGCCGTACCGCTCGAAGACCACCGCTCGCATGGATCCCGCCCTCCGCTCGACTGCCCGCACGGTACCCGTCGCCGACGGGTCCGCTCACGGTGCGCCCTCCCCGGCCCGGGCCAGGGCCAGCACACCACCGCAGATCAACGCGATGCCCAGCAGCTGGGGGAGCAGCCACCAGCCCGACCGCAGGTGTTCCTCGTACAGGATCACCCCCAGCGCGATGCTGATGCTCGCGTCGCCGAGGGTCAGCGCGGGCTGCGAGGCGACCAGCGGGCCGCCCTGCATGGCGTGTTCCAGCAGGAGCAGGGCGCAGATGCCGCTCGCCCCGAAGGCGTAGGTCTCCCAGGTCGTCACGAAGGCGAGGAAGCCGCTGTCGTCCAGGACGTGCACCGAGGACTTCATCAGTGCGGCGGTGAGCGCGTAACACACGGCGGTGGCGGCGCCGAGGCAGCCGGCCCGGGCGCGGCCGGGTGACAGGCGCAGCCCGACCACGGCCAGGGCGGCCACGACGAGGGCGCATGCCGGCAGGGCCACCACCCAGCGTTCGAACGGTACGTCCGTACGGTTGCCCACGGGTGAGGCGGCCACCAGCGCGATCCCGAGCCCCGCCACCACCCCCGCCACGGCCAGCCACAGCGCTCCCGGCAGCCGCTGTCGCGTCATCAGCGAGGCGATCAGCAGCGCGAGCGGCAGCTCCAGCACGAACAACGGCTGTACGAGGGCCAGCGCGCCCGTGGCCAACGCCGCGGCCTGCCCCGCCCCGGCCGCGATCACGGCCAGGATGCCGCCGATCCACAGCGGTCGCCGCAGCAGATCGAGGACCAGGCCGAAGCGGAAGCCGTCGCTCTGTGGCACGGTCAGCGCGGCCCGCCGCTGGAGCACGGTGGCGAGTGCGTTGCTGAACGCCGCGAACAGCGCGAAGAGGACCGGCAGGACGACGCCCATGCCCCGATCCTCATGGCGCCCGCCGCCCCTCCCCGGCACGACACCGTGCGACGGCGCTCAAGCCCCCCGCATTCCCCCGTCCGGACCTGGCCGCCAGGCCGTCTCTTCCGGATCATCCGATCGTTGGTTGATGTGCGTCATTGACTGACGCGCAGTGGGCGCGGATCGAGCCGTTGTTGCCGGAGCGGACGCCGAAGCGGGGTGGTCGGTGGCGTGATCACCGGCAGGTGATCGACACGATGACAGGACCGCCACCATTTACCTCGCCGGACTCCACCTCGCAGCCATCTTCATCTGGTCAGCGAGATGATCCGGAGGCCTGCCCTGCCGCGATTCGCGCTGTCGGCTGTTCGCCCGCCAACACCGAGCGGATCCGTTGCTCCATCACCTTCGCCCACGCTTCCGCAGATGGGCTCTGGCCTTCCTTCGGTGCGTGGATCCGCGATTCTATGCCGCCGACGCGCAGCATGACATGGGTGAACCGCTCGGTGGTGAAGACCAGGCTCTCGTCTCCGATTCCGGCGTTCCTGGGTTGCCGGCAGTTCAACAGCTTGCGGGTGAGGGCGAGGTTCTGTCTGGCCTGCTGCTCGTTGTTCTGGCCCAGGGTGAAGCCTGCGCCGTCACCGCCACCTTCGTTGCCCGCACTCAGGACCAGCTGGTACGGACCGCTTCGGCGCTCGGCGGCCTCCAAGGGCTGGGCGCCGCACGTCAGGAGCCCTCCCTCGTCGATGGCCGGGGCGGCGTCTCGCCAGCCTGATGACTTCGCGCCACCGAGCTTCCAGCCCGTGGGTAGTTCATCAGCCGTGGGCATCATCTGATCGAGGGACGGCCGTGTGCTCGGCTTCGCGGCCGTTTCCTGAGCAGGGCTCTCGGCCCGTCCGCCCTCCCCGTCGGAACAACCGGCCAATACGGCAGCCAACCCGATTGCCGCGGCTGTTCCCCGCCACCTGCGTGTCGTACGCCGTTGCACCCCAGCCCCCTGTGTGTCATCGGATACCGCATAGCACTGCGAACCGTAGCGCGCCGATACCTCAGGGTCAGGGCGCTTCTGCCTGGCGGGTGAGGGTGAAGATCAGGGACTCGATATGGTCGGGGGAGCTCGCCAGCCCGTCGGAGAAATCCGCGAACTCCAGGACCACGGAATCCTTGTCTCTGCGGGCCTTCATCTTCTCGCCGACGCTGAGAGACCAGCCGCCGAGCAGTTGGTAGTCCCCGGAGAGGGCGTCCTCGGCGTGCTCGGGAACGGACGGGACGATGTACGGCTCCGCGCCCTCGCTGTCGGTGCCGTCCATGGTGATCCTGATGCGGGAGGGGTCGTACTCCCAGCGCCCTGAAAGCCCCAATCGGGTCTCCGACCATCTCCCGTCGTCGGTGATGGTCAGGATCCCGTCGAAGCCCGCGTTGGTCGTGAAAATCCAGGAGCCCTTGGCATACGCGGTGATCGCCTTCTCTACCGGACTCCCGCATCCCGACACGGCGGTGGCGACGATGCCGGCCAGCAGGTACCGCAGAGCTGTTCGACGGCCTACCAAGGCCACGAGACCACGCCTGTTCACATGTCCCTCCCCCGGCGGAGCCCCCGCGTCGCAGACGCTCCGCTCATGCGGTGTCCGGAGCGGCAAGGGTGCGCCATCCTGTCACCGGTGACAAGGACGCAACGGGCCAACAAGTGGGGGCCGGATACGAACTCACTCCTGACACCAGCCCCCACCTGCCGACAGACCGCCCCATGGCAGCCTTTCGACACCACCCGACAGAGAGACGCCCTAGCCCCCGGCAGCCCGCGGGGCCGGTCGGCCCCGCCCCGCGGCCCGGCCCAGGGCCAGCGCCGCGAGCGCCTCCGGGGCGCCGGCCTGGCCCCGGATACCGGGGAAGGCGTTGATGTCCACGATGAGCGGTGCCCCGCCGCCCGTGTCGATGATGTCCACGCCGTAGACGTCGAGCGCGAACACCGCGCCCACCTCGCGCACCAGATCGGCCCAACCGGACGGCAGTTCCGCGAGCGGCAGGGGGCGGGTGGGGCCACGGCCCCCGGGGGAGAGCTCGGACCGGCGCAGCGCCGAGAAGACCTGGCCGCCGATGGCCCACAGCTTGTGGTCCCAGCCGCTGTTGGGCGCGTACTCCTGCACCACGACCGGCTCGTGCGGCCACTCCCGGGCCAACTCCCGCAGGCGCGGGCCGTCGTTCACCCGGGCGACGAGGTCGCCGCGGCGGCTGCGCCGGCTCTTGACGACCACGGGGGCGTCGAGCCGGGCCCCGGCGGCCCACGCCCCGAGGGAGTCGTGGGTATCGGTCGGGGCGAAGGGCAGCCCGGCCCGCAGGGCGAGCCGGGCCATCTCCGTACGGTCCTGGCACAGCTCGGTGGCCGCCGCGGAGTTCACCACGGCCGCTCCCCGCCGCTCCAGGTGCCGCGCGAGCCCCAGCGCCTGCGGTGTCCGCGACTTCAGCAGGTACACCTCGGCGAGCGGCAGCGGCACCTTCCCGACCGTGAGCGGATCGAGGGCCTCGACCGTATGCTCCGGGGCCAACAGCGCGGTGGTGTCCGCCAGCAGCGGATGCCCGGGCTCCGGGGTGATCAGGCCGATCCTCACGCGCCGTCACCTCCCACGGCGGAGACCTGCGCAGGGATCGACAGCGGCAGCGCGTACGGCAGCGCCACGGGTGCCGGCGGGGGTGCGCAGCCGCCGCCCGCCCGCGCGAGGTCGAGGACCGCCCGGGCCACCCGCGCCGCCGCGTCAGGCACCTGACGGAAGCTCGGGAAGTCGTTCACGTCGACGACCACCGGGCCGTCCGGGCCGAGCAGCACGTCCACGCCGTACAGGTCCAGCCCGTAGACCGACCCCACCTGGGCGGCGATCGCCGCCACCTCCGCCGACAGCGGCACCCGGCGTTCCCGGACCGAGGGGTCGGGGTGCAGCGGGGAGCACCGCTCGGTCGCGAACAGCTCGCCGCCGACCGCGTACACCTTGATGTCCGTGCCCGAGTTGGGTACGTACGGCTGGGCGATGAGCAGGCCCTCACCCGCGAGCGCGGGCAGCAGCGACTCCAACCGCTCGGGCGAGGACACCAGGTGCACGGCCCGCCCGGAGCTGCCGTCGGCGGGTTTGACCACGAGCGGGTACTCCGCCTCCGGGATCTCCCTGAGCAACTCGGGGCGGGCCACCGCGTAGGTGGGTGGCAGCGGGAGCCCCCGGCCGCGACCGAGGGCGGCGGCCAGCGCCTTGTCCCGAACGCCCCGGATCGACCGGGCGTCGTTGACGGTGGTGGTCCCGGCCGCCGCGGCGGCTTCGAGCAACGTCAGACCCGGACCTCCGGACACCGTCTTGAGCACCCAGGCGTCGTGCGCACCCGCGTCTACCACCTCGGTCATGCGCAGGAGCGAGCCGCCCGGCCGCACGACATCCACCTGGTGCCCCCACGCGGTCAGCTGCCGGATCACCTCGTTCGGCATGCCGTCGTGGCGGTAGTGCTCCTCCACCAGGAAGCAGAGCCTCATGGACCTTCCCCATATCCCCGGACGTCCGCCGATACCGTCCGGCGAGTTGTGACGTCACAGGATGTCATGGACCGCAATGTGATGATCGGTCCGCGTGTGGGCTTCCTTGTTACGCTGCGAGATCGGGATCACCGGGGGAGGGATCGGGGCGGCATGGGCGATCGACGGACGGAGCCGTTGCACGGGCTCGTACGGAACGAGGCCGCACCGGCGGACGTGCTGCTGCGGCTGCTCGGGCACGAAGACGAGTGGCTGCGTCGAGCGGTTGCGCGGCGCGCGGTGCTGCCGCAGGAGGTGATCGAGGCCGTTCTCGTCCACCCGGACCGCGGCGTCCGCCTCACCTTCGCCGAGAACGGCGGCGCCGACCCCGACCAGCGGGCCCGGCTCGTCGACGACCCTTCCCCGGCGGTCCACTTCGCCCTGGCGCACGGCCCCGTCGCCTACCGGCAGCCGGTGCGCCCGCTCCCGGACCGGGCCTACCAGCGGCTGCTCGACCACCCCAGGAGCATGGTGGGCAGCGAACTTGTCACCTGGGGCGCCCCGCCCGCGCACATCCTGGCGGGCCTCGCGGACCACGAGGAGCCGATGTTCCGGAAGGCGGCCTGCCGGGTCTGGGATCAGCTCGCGGACGAGGTCCGTGAGCGGCTCCTGCACGACGCGGACCCCGACGTACGGCAGGCCGCAGCCCTGCGCGTCTGCCACGAGGACGAGGAACGGACCACCTGGCTCATCGACCGGCCGGAAGCCGGGCTGCACCTGAGGGAGGTCCTGGCGCGGGGTCGGCTCACCCGGGAACTCGCCGAACGCCTCGTCGCGCGCGGCGAAGGCATCGCGGCGATCGCCTCCAACCCCTCGCTCCCGCCCGACCTGGTGGCCCGGCTGGCCCGCGACCCCGACCCGCGGGTACGGCTGGAGGTGTCGGCACGCCCCGAACTGACCGAGTCCGAGCGTGCCGCCGTCGACCACACCGTGGACGCCGAGGATCGGCTGCCCACCCTCGGATGGGTGTGGGAGCGCCGTGCGGACGCCGCGTTCCTGCGGCGGTGCGCCCGGTCCGCGCACACCTGGCTGCGGCGCAGCGCCGCGGTCTGCCCCGGCCTACCGGCCGACGCCGTCGAACTGCTCTCACGGGACACGGACTTCGCCGTGCGGCTGCTGCTCGCCGAGTTCCACCCGGAGCCGCCGCCCGAGCTGCTCCTCGACCTCTACCTGAACGGCACCCACCGCGCCGTACTCATGCTGATCACCCGACCTGGCTTCCCCACCGCAGGCCTCGCCGCGCGCTTCGGCGACTCCCCGGACCCGGAGGCCCGGCGCCTGGCCCTGCGCGACCCCGCTCTGGAACCGGGCCTGCTCGACCGGCTCGGCCGGGACCCGGAAACGCGCGCGGCCGCCGCCCGGGACCCCCGGCTCCCGGTGGCCCGGATCCGTGAGTTGCTCGCCGGTCCCGACTCCGCGGCGGCGGCCGCCGCCGCGGCCAATCCCGCGCTTCCCGCCGCGGACATGCGCCTGCTCCTGGACCGGGCGCAGGTGCCGGAAATCCAGGTGAATGATCGGACAATCGACTGCTAGGTTGAGCGCGTGCCGAAGCTGAATCAGATCATCGCAGTGGAAAAGGGCGTCAAGTCCAAGTCCCTCCAAGAGCTCACGCAGGCTCACCACGACGTCCAAAAGCCCGCCCTGTTGGCCGGCATCTCCCGGACCTACCAGCCCAAGGACGAGGAGGGCGAGCAGCTGCCGCCCGAGTCCACCCGGGTGCAGATCAAGGCCGAGGACGTGCTGCGGGCGACGGCGGGCACCCTGACGCGGCTGTTCGACGTGACGGCGACCAAGGACTGGGCCAACCGCACCGCGGCCGCAGACGTCGTCGTGGACGGGACGGTCCTGCTGGCGCAGGTGCCCGTGCCGTACCTGCTCTTCCTGGAGAAGCAGCTCACCGACATGCACACCTTCGTGCGGAAGCTGCCGGTACTGGACGCCTCCGAATCCTGGAACCTGGACCCGTCCACGGACTCCTGGAAGACGGACCCGGTGCGCACCATCCGTACCAAGAAGGTGCCGCGCAACCACGTGAAGGCCGAGGCCACCGAGAAGCACCCGGCGCAGGTCGAGGTGTACTACGAGGACGTTCCGGTCGGGTACTGGACGACCGTGAAGTTCTCCGGCGCGCTGCCGGCCCGCCGGGTCAACGAGCTGCTCGACCGCGTGGAGAAGCTCCAGCAGGCCGTCAAGTTCGCCCGCGAGGAGGCCAACAGCGCCGAGGTCACCGACCACCGGGTCGGCGCCGCGGTGTTCGGCTACTTGTTCAAGTAGCCCCGAAGACTCCCTCTGTATGTCTGCAGGGGGTGCGCGAGAGCGCAAGCTGAAACTGATGTTGAAGCTGAAATATGGGGTGTCAGTTGGGGGTTCGAATCCCTCCCCCGGCATTACGTGCCGGGGTGGCCCAAGCTGGTAGAGGCGGCCCCGTCAATCTCAGATTATCGCTCCAGTCTCAGTATTCGCCGCCGAACACCGGATCGACCGAGCGTGGACGATCATCGATGGATGGGGGTTCAAGTCCCCTCTGCGCCTCTCCTCGTGGCGCGGTAGTTCAAAGGCAGAACACGTCGATCTAAGAATGATCCGCGACTCTTAAACGTGCCGGTGTGCGCAATTGGGTGGCACACAGGAGCCCGGGAGCTGGATATGCTCCCGGGCTCCGTCACGTTCCCGCCCGCGGCGGTGCGCCGGTCAGACCGGTACGGACACGTACGTCCGGCCCGACTCGTTCTCGACCAGGATCGCCTTGACGTCCGCCGGGTCCACGGCCGCCGAACCGTCCAGCCCCGCGCCCTTGCCCTCGCCGTTCTCCTGGCTACCCACGACCCAGCTGCCGGCAGTCGTGCGCGTACCGTTCTTGGAGACCACGATCAGCCGGCACCGCTCACCCGGCGGAACTCCCGTGACCGCGGCGCGCACCCGCACCCACTTCGTCGCGGGCGTCATCTGTACGGTCATCCGCGCCCCCGAGGACTGATCCGTCCCGGAGAGCGTCTTGGTGCCGGCGGGCGGCGGCGAAGGGTTCGCAGTGGCCGTCGGGGACGGCGGTGCGGGCAGTGCGACCGCATCCGGATCGCCCGCGCCCAGTTGGGTGCCGGCCCAGAACACGGCGGCCAGCGAAGCCGCCACCGCCAGTCCCGCGAGGCCCGCCCGCCGTCGAGAGTCACCGGCCCGCTCGCCGCGCATCTGCCGCAGGGTGCGCTGGAGCAGCAGGTCACCGCCCTGCGGCGGTCCGTCGAGGAACGCCTCGTCAGGCACCTCGCCCAGAGCCGCCTCCATCTCGCGCAACGCGGCCACCTCCTCCCGGCACTGCACGCATCCGCTCGTGTGTTCCTCGACCCGGCGGATCTCCTCGGTGTCCAGGACGCCGAGCACATAGGGGCCGAGCAGTTCCTCCTCGTGCCGCTGCCGGTTCATGCCACCACCTCACGCAGTCCGGCGGGCTGCTGGGGCGGCCTGCCCGATCGCTTTCCTTCTCTGGAACCGATGTCCCTGAATCCGTCGCTCTTGAAGACGTCGCGCAGCGCCTTGAGGGCGTAGTGCGAGCGAGATTTGACCGTACCCGCCGGGATACCGAGGCTGTCGGCCGCCTCCGCCACGCTGAGCTGTCGGTAGTACAACTCCTTCAGTACGTCCCGGTGTTCCGGCGACAGCTGATCGAGGGCCCCCAGGACCGTCATGCTGTCCACCACGGAATCGGCGTGGTCCGCCTCGACCGGGGGAGCGGACGAGGCCCCGGAGACCTCGGGCGGCCGGGCGGCCTTGGCCCGGTAGCGGTCGGTGATGATGTTGCGGGCCACGGTGAGCAGCCAGCCGCGCACCGAGCCCTTTCCGTTGACCAGCACCTCGGAGTGGCGCCAGGCCCGGATCAGCGTCTCCTGTACGACATCCTCGGCGGCGGCCCGATCTCCGGTGAGCCGGGTGGCGTACGCGAGCAGGGCGTGGCCGTGCTCCTCGTACACCGACTTGATCAGTGCCTCATCGGTCGAGCCCCGCCGAGTGCGGGGCCACAGTGGTCCGGCCATCTCACCCTCTCCGTCTTCCTCGCATATGTGGTGCGGTCGGAACACGCCACCGGGACGGATTCGGTTCATGTGACCTGTGTCACTCGGGTCGTTCCGCGCGGATTCCCGTGCACTCGGGTCCGGTCCGGTCGGGTCGGGTCGGTGGTCGCTCAGGTCCGGCAGGTACGGCCCTTGTTGAGGCAGTCGACGACCGTGGCCATCTGTCGGTCGGTCATCGCGTTCACGAACATCGCGTGATCCGTCTTAGGGCTGTGCCGCTGCTCGGGGAAGGAGTCGAGGGCCACGTTCAGCCCCGGGGGGATCTCGTAGGCCAGGGAGACGCGCAGTTCGGGCACCGGGAAGGTGTCCTTGGGGCAGACGCCGTTCGCGGCGGTGAACAGCAGGTGCGAGCGGTGCGTGACGCCGACGGTGTCGAGGCCGTTCCAGCAGCTGGGGAAGACGAGGGTACGGGTGACGTGCTCGCCCGCCGGGCAGCGCGGGTAGCGGGTGGTGGCCCGGTCGGGGGAGCCCGAACACCCCCAGCGGGCCCGGACGTCGGCCTCACTGCCCGCCGTGTACGCGACGGCGTCGCCGGTCATCGCGCGCAGGAAGCGCGGCATCGGCACCACCTTGCTCACGGGATTACCGCGGAACTCCACCCGGACCGAGGCCTCCGGCACGATCTCGCCGACGTTCCCGTGCCCCGCCGAATCCTCGTGCGGGTGCGCGCCCGGGCGGTCGGGGCGACGCAGGACGGGCCAGTAGTACGTGGACCGGTCGCCGCCCGCACAGCTCGTGGCGGCCGCGGCCAACGAGGCCTCCGTCGACAGCGCGTCGGTGGAGAGGTTCCCCACGTAGGCGTGCGTGTGATGGGCGCCGCCCGACAGGCCGGGCGAGACGACGAGGTTGTCCTCGTTGTAGTGACGCTCCTCGTTGCGGCCGCAATCCACCACCATCGAACCGGTCGATCCCTCGGACCCGGAGGCGGGAGCGGCCGCCGGGACGCGCGGGACGTCACGGATGTCCACGTAGTCGGACGCCACGGGCCGTCCGTCCGCCGTCCCGGCGCGCGGACCGATCGCCCGCCACGACCCCAGTACCGCTGCGATCAGCACGCCGCCCAGGACCAGGCAGAGGGCGGGAGTGAGCAGCCGGCGTTCGTTCACCATGCCGGTCACCGTCGCCGGTGACGTCCCCGTCGTCAACCTGACCCCCGAACGGCGGTCGCGGGGAGATCGATAGGCTGCCTCCATGACCGAGGGCGAGGGGGCCGAGGACATGGGTGTCGATCCTGACGGCGAGGGCTGGGGCGCCACGCGCTCCTGGGTGGAGAAGGAGTTACCCGAGGCCGAACGCATCGAGGAGGTCGTACGGCTGCGCGGCGGCTGGACCTCACGGATGCGCCGCCTGGACCTGGGTGGCCCGGACGGTCGGCGCCGCTCGCTCGTGCTGCGCTCCTTCGTCAAGCCCTTCTATCTCCGGCACGCCGAGGGCCTGCTGACCCGCGAGGCGGCGATCCTACGGCTGCTCGCGGACACGGACGTGCCGGCGGCCGAGCTGGTGGCGGTGGACGCGACGGCGCGGCACTGCGACCACCCCTCCTTGCTGATGTCCCTGCTGCCGGGAACGGTGCGTCTGGACGATCGGCAGGCCGACCGGCGCGCCGACCTGCTGGCCCGCCAACTGGTACGTATCCACCAGCTCCCGGTGGCGGCGCGGCAGCGGCCGCGCACCTATCAGGCCTGGACCTCCGCCGAGCAGGTGCGGCCACCCGTGGACACCGAGCGGCCCGAGCTCTGGCGGCGGGCGGTCGACGTCATCCGCCTCGATCCCCCGGACCATGAGGGTCGCTTCCTGCACCGGGACTTCCATCCCGGCAACGTCCTCTTCACGGGTACGGGCGAGGACCTTCGGATCAGTGGTGTCGTCGACTGGGTGGAGACCTCCTGGGGGCCCGCCGACCTGGACGTGGCGCACTGCTCGACGGCCCTCGCCCTGCTGCACGGCGTGCCGGCGGGGATGCGCTTCGCCGACCGCTACGTCGCCGCGGGGGGAACCCTGGCCGAGGACGGCGCCGCGCATCTGTACTGGCGGCTGCTGGACGCGCTGGGCTTCGCGCCGGAGGCGGAGAAGGTCGCCGTGCCCTGGCGCGAGCTGGGTCGCGTCGACCTGACGTCCCGTGTCCTGAGCCGAAGGCTGGAGGAGTACCTCCACGCACTCTTCGAGAGGTATGCCTGAATCGCCGAGGTCCCGGCCGTCCGCCGGCGCCGTTCGCAGGCGCTCAGTCGAGGGCCTCGGCCCGCAGGATGCGGCCGACGACGGCCGCGGCCTGCTCCGGGTTCTCCTCCGACCAGGTGCCGAGGTGTTCCCGGACGGCCTCGGCGACGCAAGCGCGCACCGGGGCGTTGCCCAGTTCTCCGCGTGTGGCGCCGACGAACTCGGGGCGCTCCAGCTTGACCGACACGACCGCCGTGAGGCCTTCGGCGATCCGGTCGGCGTCGAGGTCGGGCCCTTCCGCCGACAGCAGCCCTCGCCGGCGCGCGTACGCGTCGAGCGCGGCCGCCACCCCCTCGCGCAGGCCCACCTCGTGCGTGCCGCCGTAGGGCGTGGCCATGCTGTTGGCGAAGCCGCGGATCCGCTTCTCGGCGGAGCCGCACCACCTCGCGAGCCGCGACCGAATCACGGTCGCGGGCCCGCCGAGAGCGCGTACGGGTCCGTTCTCGGCGGCTCCCGGGTGTCTGATTCCGCGGGTTGCCTCAGCCCGGTGTGAGGCCCCGCGTCGGCGCGGCCCGCTGCCGCTCCGGCAGGGGGCCGGACGCGCTGCGTACGATTCGCTGATGATCACTTCCGTCACGCTCCGGGCCGCAGCGACACCGACCGCTCCCGCTCTCGCCCTCCGGCCCTGGTGCGTGGACGACATCGGCGCGTTGGTCGGGGCCGCCCCGGATCCCGGACTGCGGTCCGAGCAGGGCGCGCTGAGGTGGGTGCGGGCCCAGGAGCGTGGCTGGGCGGACGGGGTCCGGTTCGCCTTCGCCGTCCTGGAACCGGGCCCGGGCGCGTCCTCGCCGGCGCGGCCGGTGGGCAACGTCGTCCTCAAGGAGGTCGCGCCCGGCAAGGCCGCCGCCGAGGTCGGCTACTGGACGGCGGCCGGGGCTCGGGGCCGGGGTGTGGCACCCCGAGCTCTGGAAGCCCTCACCACCTGGTCCCTGGACGTCTTCCGGGCCGACGGCCTCGAACGCCTCGAACTGCTCCACCAGGTCGACAACCTCGCGTCCTGCCGCGTCGCGGCCAAGTGCGGCTACGCATACGACAGGACCCTGGCCGCCACGCCCCCCGCCTTCCCGCTCGACGGCCACCTGCACGTACGCCGCACCGCCGCCTGACCGGTCACCGGCGGGGCCGAGGTTGTCCGCGGGGCCGCTTGTCCGGCCGTGCGGCGACCGCGCACAGTGGGCCGTATGACATCAGAGCTGACACCCGCCGAGCTCCTGCACGCATTCGCCCGCACCCGCGCCTCGCTCGACGGCGCCGAGGTCACCTACTGGTGGACCGGCGACGTCCACGCCTGGGCCCCGGGCGAGCCCTACCGGCGCCTCTTCGGCTTCGAAGGACTCAACGTCGCGCGCCTGGTGGTGGACGAGGAGCTCGGCGGCTACCAGCTCCTGTCCAGGGAGGCCGCGTTCTACCTCGACCCCGTGACGCGGGAGATCCTGGAGACCTGGCAGGACAAGCCCGTGGTCCACGTCTGGAACGATCCGGCCGACCAGAAGTGGCGCCCCTTCCCGATCCCCCTGACGCAACTGGGCGACCAGGTCTGCTTCAGCCTGGAGATCCCGCTGGCCTACCCCTCGCCCCTGCCGGTCGAGGAGTACCCGGCGCAGTCCGCCGACGACACCTACCGCGCCCTGGAGCTGTTCCAGTTCTTCGCGCCCGCGGCCGCCCTGACCACCGACGCCGTGAGCGTCCCCGCCACGATGTCCTGGACCCGGATGTCTCCGTGGCTGCCCTGGATGGAACAGGGGCAGCGCCCCGGCGGCCTGACCTTCCACTGCCGGGGCCGCAAGCTGGACTCGTACACGCAGGTTCCGGAGCGCACCCGCGCCTATATCGCCGAAAAACAGCCTGAATTCGCCCACGCGCCGGAGAAGTGGAGCGAGCCGAACGAGACCAGCTGGACGTACTTCCGCAAGCTGTTCCCGCCGCGGTAGAGCCGCTCCCCGCCTCGGCCCGCCGTACCGCGCGGCCTGCGCCCCTTCGCCGAACATACCTGGTCAGAGCCTTGCCGAGGGGCCCCTGGGGGGAGCTGCGGGGGGTGGACAAGGGTTTTCCCCGTATCGAGTTCATCCCCGTGTTGCCTACTGTCTGCCCACCGGCGATCTTCTCCTGGCCCTGCGGCACACACGCCAACCCCACATGGCGTGAAGGCGGCATCGGCCAGGGGAAGAGCCGGGACCGCCGTTGCCCGGCCCCGCCGTTGCGGCTCGGGCGACGTGGCGCGCGGCGGAGGCCGGGGCGAGCTCGACCAACTCGCTCCCGGTCCCGCGGCCGCCGGAACCTCCCACACTGCACTGACCGGCCGCTCCGGCATGCCCGGAAACGGCCCTCGAAGGGGAACACGTGCACGCTTCCAGACGTAGGCTCATATCTGTGGTGGCCATGTCCGTCACCCTGCTCGCCGGCTCCGCGACCGCCTCCGTGGCCCTGGCCACGGAGACCCCCGCCGCGGCCCCCGCCGCAACGGTCGCCCCCACCGCGCCGGTCGAGAACCTCATCGTCGGATACAAGACCTCGGCCACCGAGGCCAGCTCGAACACCGCGGCGGCGGACGACGCCACCGCCAAGGGCAAGAAGGCCGGCAAGGAGACGAAGTTCGACCGTCGTCTCGGCACCGGCGCCGCTCTCGTCAACCTGGGTGGTGCGACCGCCCCGGCCGACGCGGCGAACGTGATGGCCCAGTTCCGCGCCGACCCGGACGTCGCCTACGTCGAGCCGGACACCCGCGCGTACGCCATGGCCGTCACCCCGAACGACACCGAGTACGCCAAGCAGTGGGACCTCTTCGAGTCCACCGCCGGCATGAACGTCCCCGGTGCCTGGGACACGACCACGGGCTCCGGCGTCACCGTCGCCGTGATCGACACCGGCTACGTCGCCCACTCGGACGTCGCGCCGAACATCGTCGCCGGCTACGACTTCATCTCGACCTCCTCCGAGGCCCGCGACGGCAACGGCCGCGACAGCAACCCGGCCGACGAGGGCGACTGGAACGCCACCGACGGCGAGTGCGGTGTCGGCTCCAAGGCCAGCACCTCCTCCTGGCACGGCACCCACGTCGCGGGCACCATCGCCGCGGCCACCAACAACTCCAAGGGTGTCGCCGGCATCGCCTACGGCGCCAAGATCCAGCCCGTGCGCGTGCTCGGCAAGTGCGGCGGCGCCACCTCGGACATCGTCGACGCGATCACCTGGGCCTCCGGCGGCTCCGTCGCGGGCGTCCCGGCCAACGCCACCCCCGCCAAGGTCATCAACATGAGCCTCGGCGGCTCGGGCACCTGCGGCACCAGCTACCAGAACGCCATCAACGCCGCCGTCGCCCGCGGTACGACCGTCGTCGTCGCCGCCGGCAACAGCAACGCCAACGCGTCCGGCTTCTCGCCCGCCAGCTGCAACAACGTGATCAACGTGGCGTCGACGAACCGCGCCGGCGAGCGCTCGTACTACTCCAACTTCGGCACGATCATCGACGTCGCCGCCCCGGGCGGTGAGACCCGCCGCGCCACGGACACGCCCGGCACCGTCACCACCCCCGAGAACGCGATCCTCTCCACCCTGAACGCCGGCACCACCACCCCCGGTGCCGAGACCTACAAGCCCTACCAGGGCACCAGCATGGCCGCCCCGCACGTCGCGGGTCTGGCCGCCCTGCTGAAGTCGGCGAAGTCCTCGCTGACCCCGGCCCAGATCGAAGCGGCGATCAAGGCCAACGCCCGCCCGCTGCCCGGCACCTGCACCGGCGGCTGCGGCTCCGGCATCGCCGACGCGGCGGCGACCGTCGCCGCGGTGACCTCGACGACCCCGCCCACCGGCGGCTTCGAGAACACCACGGACGTCGCCATCGGCGACAACACCACGGTGGAGAGCCCGATCACCGTCAGCGGTGTCACCGGCAACGCCCCGGCCACCCTCAAGGTCGGCGTGAACATCGTGCACAGCTACATCGGTGACCTCAAGGTCGACCTCGTCGCCCCCGACGGCACCGTCTACACCGTGCACAACCGCGCGGGTGGCAGCACCGACAACATCAACCAGGTCTACACCGTGAACGCCTCCTCCGAGGTCGCGAACGGCACCTGGAAGCTGCGCGTCAACGACAACGCCGGCGGCGACACCGGCAAGATCGACTCCTGGAACCTGACCTTCTGATCAGGAGCCAACTCGGCCTGACGGCCAGATAGTACGGACCAAAGCGAACCCGCGGACCTGCTGATACACCTCGTATCGGCAGGTCCGACGGGTTTTCCCGGGACGTGACTGATTTCTGCGTCACAATCCGTGGTCGCCCGCCACTCGACCTCGTATTGTCGCCTCTCACAGGAAGGGCACAGGAGCTGGGGATCGAGAGGCTGGTGGCTGTGCGTGGTGGCGGCGACGGGGCACGCTGACACAAGTGTCGGACACGGAGAACTGATCAAGGCGGTCGATCGCGCGTTGACCGCGCACGGTCGGGCGCTGCTGATCGGGCCCGCCGGCGCGGGCAAGACCGAGGTCGTGCGCGCCGTCGCGGCCGCGGCCGAATCGCGCCGGGAGACCGTGCTGTGTCTCGCCCCCGAGGCCGCCGACCAATGGATACCCGAGGCGTCCGCCGCCGCCCTGCTCGCCTCCGTACCCGGCGGCGCCCTGGAACAGCTCTCCGGCCCCCAGCGCACCGCCATCGCCCTCCTGCGCCGCGAGGCCGACGCCCCCCGGGCCGGCCGCGACCACATCGCGCTGCGCCTCGCGGTGGTCGAGGTGCTGCGGGCGCTCGCCGACCGCCACCCCGTCCTCCTCGTCCTCGACAACGCCCAGTGGCTCGACGCCGAGAGCACCGACCTGCTCCGCTTCGCCCTGCGCCTCACCCCGCCCGGCGTACGCGTCCTGGTCGCCGAATGCGTCCAGGGCGGCGTCCCGGTCGGCGAACCCCTCTGCGGCCCCGGCGTCCCCGCCATCCGCGTCCCGCCGCTGGGCGCCGACGAGGTCGCCGAACTCCTCGTCCGCCACGGACTCCCGGCCCGCCTCGCCGGCCGCATCCACCAGGCCAGCGGTGGCAACCCGCGCCTGGCCCTCGCCCTCGGCCACTCCCTCGCCGAAGCCGCCGAGGCCCGCGACTGCAGCGCCCACCACGCCGACGCCCTGCCCGTCTCCGGCCAGGCCCGCGAGGTGGCCCGCCGGCTCCTGGCCGGGGCCCCCGCCCAGGCCCGCCGCACCTTGCTGCTCGCCGCCCTCGCCGCCCGCCCCACCATCTCCCTGCTGCGCCGGGCGGGCCGCCCCGACGCCGAGGCCGAGCTGGCCGAGGCGGAACGCGCCGCGCTGGTCAGGGTGGGGGAGGACGGCTCCGTGGAGTTCACCGCCGGCGCCCTGCCGACCGCCCTCGCCGCCGACGCGGGCTGGCCCGAACGCGCCGCCGGGCACGCCGCCCTGGCCGAGGCCGTCGACGATCCCGTCCAGGCCGTACGGCACCGCGCGCTGGCCGTGGACACCCCGGACCAGTGGCTGGCCGAGGAGATCACCGAGGCCGCCGCGGCCTGCCGCCGCCGGGGCCAGCGCGCCCTCGCCGCCGAACTGGGCCTGCTCGCCGCCGAACGGACGCCGTCCTGGCTGGCCGGCGAGGAACTGACCCGCCTCGTCGCGGCCGCCGAGGACGCCGGCTGGTCCGGCCGCGCCGACCTCGCCCGCCGCGCCACCGGGGCCGTTCTGGCCCGCGACGCCTCGCCCGCCGACCGGGTACGGGCCCGGCTCGCCGTGATCGACGCCGCCGGGCAGGCTCTCGGCGCCCTCGACGAGACCATCGCGTACGCCATGGACGAGGCCGCGGGCGATCCCTCGCTGCAGGCCGCCGTCCAACTACGGATCGCCTGGAAGCACAACCTCAGCGACGGCGACCCGGTCCGCTCCCGCGACGCCGCGGCCCGCGCCGGGGCGCTCGCCGCACTCGGTGGTGATCAGGTCGCCGAGGCCATGGCCCTGACCGTACGGGCCCGGATGGGCCGCATCCTGGGCGACCCCGGCGCCGAGGCGATCCTGGCCGAGGCCCTCGCCCTGCCGGCCCCCGAGGTGCCGCTCGGCATGCGCAACGCGCCCCAGTACCTCGCCGTCCGGCACGCCCTCTTCGACGACGGCCTCGACGACGCCCGTCGCCAGCTCATGGTCCTGCTGCCCGCCGTCCAGCGCACCGGTTCCGCCGAGGACGTCTTCGAGGTCCTGCGCAGCCTCACCGAGGTCGAGCTGCGCGGCGGCCGGTGCGAGGCCGCCTCCGCCCACGCCCGGCGGGCCCTGGAGCTCACGATAGACGCGGGCCTCTCGCCCGGTCCCGCCTGGTACGTCGCCGCGATGGCGGAGGCCATGGGCGGCAGCTTCGCCCGGGCCGCCGGCTACGCCCGGCGCGGCATCCAGGCCTCCCAGGAGGAGCAGGACCAGGTCTTCCTCTCCCGCAGCCTGCACGCGCTCGGCCTCGTCGAACTCGCCACGGGGGAGGCGGCAAAGGCCGTCGCCACCCTGCGCCGGGTCGCCGAACTGGAGGCCGCCCAGCAGGTGGTGGACCCCTCGATCCTGCGCTGGCACGGGGAGCTCGCCGAGGCCCTGATCGCCGCCGACGCCCCCGAGGAGGCCGCCCGGCTGCTGGCCTCCGTCCGTACGATCGCCGTCGGCCTCGGCCGTACCGGGGTCGTCGCGGCCCTCGACCGGGCCCGCGGACTGTGCCTGTCCGCGCAGGGCGACGCTGACGCGGCCGTGCACCTGCTGGAGACCACCGCCCAGCGCTTCGACGTGCTGCGCCTGCCGCTGGAACGCGGTCGCACGCTGCTCGCCCTCGCCCGGGTGGAGCGTCGGCGGCGCCGACGGGCCCCGGCCCGCGCGGCGTTGCGGGCCGCGGCCGAGGTGTTCGACCGGGCCGGGGCCGCCCCCTGGACGGAGCTCGCCAGGGAACCGGCCCCCGGCGACGGCGCCGGTGCGCGGGTGCCGGCGGCCGCCACCTTGACCGAGGCCGAGACCCGGCTCGCGCTGCTGGTCAGCCAGGGCGCCAGCAACCAGGAGGCCGCGGCGAAGCTGTTCCTCAGCGTCAAGACCGTGGAGGCCCGGCTGACCCGCATCTACCAGAAGCTCGACGTCCGCTCACGGGCCCAACTGGCCACCGCGCTGCGCACGCGGTGACCGCCGCGGCCGACACGGCCTAGCAGCCGAGGTTGTTCCCGGGGGTCACCCCGAGCAGCTGCGTGAAGCTCTGGTACTTCGAGATGCGGCTCTGGACCTGGGCGGGGTTGCCGCCGTTGCACTCCAGGGAACCGTTGATCGAGCGGATGGTCTCCCCGAAGCCCGCGCCGTTCACCATGGCGGCGTGGGGGGTCATCGTGCCCGGGCCGTTCTGGGTGTTCCAGTACCAGAGCGCCGTCTTCATGGCGACGGCCGGATCCTGCTCCACGAGGTAGGGGTTGGCGAGCAGGTTGATGCCGAGGGCGTCACCGGCCGCCTTGTAGTTGAAGTTCCAACTGAGCTGGATGGGTCCGCGGCCGTAGTAGGCGGCCTGCCCGGCGGGACAGCCGTAGGGCTGGCTCGCGTCGCAGTAGTGGGGGTAGTTGGCGGTGTTCTGCTCCACGATGTACACGAGTCCGCCCGTCTCGTGGGAGACGTTCGCGAGGAAGGCCGCGGCCTCGCGCCGCTTGGTGGTGTCGTCGCCGGTCTTGGCGAACCCGGGGTAGGCGGACAGCGCCGCGACCAGGCCGTTGTAGGTGTAGAAGGGGTTCCGGTTCGGGAACATCTGGTTGAACTGGGCCTCGGAGACCACGAATCCGGAGGGGTTGCCCGGGTCCGGGTCGGTGCCACCGCCGCCGCAGGTGCCCTGGTCCGCCCAGACGCCCCACTGGCCGGTGGTGCCGGGCGTCTCGCCCTGGGTCCACCACTTCGCCTGCCAGTTGTGACCGCCGTACGAGGCGCTCATGCCGCCCGTGTAGATGGCGGAGGAGGCCCAGGCGCCGGCGCAGGGGGCCGCGGCGACGGCGGGGGAGGAGGGGAGGGTGAGGGCGAGGCCGGCCGTGACGGCCGCGGCGGCGGTGAGTGCGAGGGCGCGGAGGCGAAGCGCACGTATCACGTAACTGCTCCTTCAGTGGGGGACTTGCCGTGGGGGCAACGGTGCCCACTGAAGCGAAAATGGTCTGAACCTGTCAAGGTCTAGACCAAATGAAACCGCGCTGGTGTCACGCGTGACGCGTGACACCGGCGCGGAATCGAGCCGATCAGCTGCCCTGGGAGAGGTTTCCGGAGAGGATCGGGATGTTGCTGGCGATGTGCGAGGCCGACTCGTCACCCTTGGCCTGGGTGGAGTTCTCGGCGCACTGCTGGTTCTGCGGGTTGGCGAGGACGTTGACGTCCTGGACGCCGACGTTGGCGATGAGCGCGAGGACGGACTGGGCGTTGACCTTGGCCGGCAGGCCGACGCAGAGCTTGTTGAGCGAGCCCTGGATGGCGCCGAGCTGCGGGCTCATCTTGCCGGACGTCTCCTGGTTGCCGTAGATCTGGGCGGCGTTGTTGCCGTTCACGGTGTTGACGCCGTTGTCATTGCCGATCGCCATCGCCGGGGAGGCGACTGCGGCACCCGCGCCGAGCACTGCGGCGGTGGCGGCTGCGGTGGCCATGAACTTCTTGAACATGTGGAGATCCTTCTGTCGCACTGTCGCATGTGATGGCTGCCCTCGGCGGGACGTGCTGATCAACTGTCGACAGTGCTCGGGGTTATCCCCACTCACCCGTGTGGCCCAATCCCGGATCGAAGCCACCCCCGGCCGTGGCGGCGGGGGCGAGCTCCTCGGGTCCGAGGGTCAGCCGCTCTTGCGGCGGACCTTCTTGTTCTTGCCGCTCGCGGCGCTGCTGGAGCCCTGGACCTTGGCCCGGCTCTGGTGGGCCTGCTGGGACTGGGCGTTCGCGGCGTTGCGCTCCAGGGCCTCCCGGAACTTGCGCTTGGCCGCGTCGGCCGGGGACTCGTCCTGCGGGGTGTCGGTTTCGTCAGCCATCTGTCCTCCTGGGGTGATCAAGCGGTTTCAGTCTGTCAGGTGGCGTCGGTGCTGACCAGCGAGTTCCCCTATGCTCCAAGCGTTGCTTGGAGAGGTCATAAGTTTTGATTATGGGGTCATAAAGAGACACCGGGTGCTGAGTTAGGTTTACCTTCGTTTAGGGTTCCCTTTGATCCACCTTGCCGTCGCTCGAAGGGAACCTCTGCCATGCCTCGCCCTCTGCGGGTAGCAATCGTCGGTGCCGGCCCCGCCGGTATCTACGCCGCCGACGCGCTGCTGAAGTCCGAGGCAGCCGTCGAGCCCGGTGTGTCCATCGACCTCTTCGAGCGGATGCCCGCGCCCTTCGGCCTGATCCGGTACGGCGTCGCCCCCGACCACCCCCGGATCAAGGGCATCATCACCGCCCTTCACCAGGTGCTCGACAAGCCGCAGGTCCGCCTCTTCGGCAACGTCGACTACCCGAACGACATCAGCCTCGACGAGCTGCAGTCCTTCTACGACGCCGTGATCTTCTCCACCGGTGCCACGGCCGACCGCGCGCTGACCATCCCGGGCGTCGAGCTCGACGGCTCCTACGGCGCCGCCGACTTCGTCTCCTGGTACGACGGCCACCCGGACGTCCCGCGCACCTGGCCGCTGGAGGCCGAGAAGGTCGCCGTGCTCGGCGTCGGCAACGTCGCCCTCGACGTCGCGCGCATCCTCGCGAAGACGGCCGACGAGCTGCTGCCGACCGAGATCCCGGCGAACGTCTACGAAGGCCTCAAGGCGAACAAGGCCCTGGAGGTCCACGTCTTCGGCCGCCGCGGTCCGGCGCAGGCCAAGTTCAGCCCCATGGAGCTCCGGGAGCTGGACCACTCGCCCAACATCGAGGTCATCGTCAACCCCGAGGACATCGACTACGACGAGGGCTCGATAGCCACCCGCCGCGCGAACAAGCAGGCCGACATGGTCGCCAAGACCCTGGAGAACTGGGCGATCCGCGACATCGGCGAGCGCCCGCACAAGCTGTTCCTGCACTTCTTCGAGTCGCCCGCCGAGATCCTCGGCGAGGACGGCAAGGTCGTCGGACTGCGCACCGAGCGCACCGAGCTCGACGGCACGGGCAACGTCAAGGGCACCGGCAACTTCACCGACTGGGACATCCGGTCGGTCTACCGGGCCGTGGGCTACCTCTCCGACGAGCTGCCCAAGCTCCCCTGGGACGTCGAGTCGGGCACGGTCCCGGACGAGGGCGGCCGGGTGATCGACGCCGGTGGCCACCTGCAGTCGACCTACGTGACCGGATGGATCCGGCGCGGTCCGGTCGGCCTGATCGGCCACACCAAGGGTGACGCGAACGAGACCGTCGCGAACCTGCTCGCCGACCACGCGGAGGGCCGCCTGAGCGAGCCGGCCGCCCCGGCGCCGGAGGCCGTCGAGGCCTTCCTCGCCGAGCGCAGCGTCCGGTACACCACGTGGGAGGGCTGGCACCGGCTGGACGCGGCCGAGAAGGCCCTCGGTGAGCCCCAGGGCCGCGAGCGGGTGAAGATCGTCGAGCGTGAGGGCATGCTCGAAGCGAGCGGAGCGTAGCAAGGGAGGGCCGGGACCCGTACCGGGGTCCCGGCCCTTCGTGGTCCATGGGGCGAGGGCGCCCTCAGACGCCCCGGTCCCGCTCCAGTACGCCCCGTACGAAGGCCGCCTGCCCGGCGTGCTGCAGGTCGTCGCCGAGCACGCTGACCAGGCGTACCCCGAGGGTGACCGGCGGATCCCAGCGTTCGTCGACCACCCGGTCCAGATCGGCGGCGGCGAGCCCGCGGACGAACCGCGCGGTCCGCTCGTGCACCGCGTCGAAGTACCCCAGCAGCAGCTCGCCCGAGTCGACCCGGACGGTGTAGACGTCCCGCGGCGAGTGACCGTATCCGGTCGACCGGGCGGGCAGCGGGAGGGCGAACCGGTCCGACCAACCCTCGGAGTCCCACACCTGCTCGGTGCCGGCCGCGTCCGCGATGTGGTCGTCCTGTACCCGGGTCAGGTGCCAGACGAGCCAGGTGACCGAGTTCGCCGCCGGGTCCACGCGAGCGTTGAGCAGCTCCGGCGGGACCCCTTCCACGACCTCGTGCACGATCTCCCGGATGCGTCCGAAACCGTCGGCGATGACGTCCGTAGCCTTCATGGATCCACCATGCAAGGCCCGGGGGCCCGACCGCCGCGAGCGACACGCGGAGGTCGGGCCGCCGGGCCGGCGGGTCGGGTGGGCGGGACGGTCGGTCAGCGGGTGGCGTCGGCCTTCTCGGCCTTCGTGGCCGTGTCCGCCTGCTCGGTCGTCGCGGCGGGCTCGGCCACCGTGGGCGCTCCGGCGGCGCCGGCCGCGGCCACGGTGCCGTGCCCGCTCCGCAGGCCGATCCAGCTGATCACCGCGACCAGCGCGAAGGCCACCGCCCCGATGCCGAAGGTGAGGGTGAACCCGGACTCGGCCGGCAGCGGGGGAACGCCCGCCGGCAGGTGCTCGATGGTCTTGGAGGCCAGGATCGTGGTGACGACGGCGCTGCCGATCGCGCTGCCCGTGGACCGGGAGATCGAGTTGATGCCGTTGGCGATGCCGCTCTGGTGGTGCGGGACGCTGGACATGATCACGGCGGGCATGGCGGCGTAGCCGAAGCTCACGGCCGCGCCGACGACGAGCCCGGCGCCGATCACCGAGAGGCTGTGCTGGTGGTCCAGGCCGAGCCAGGCGAAGCCGGCCGCGCCGAGGGCCGCGGCCAGGGCCAGTGCGGTACGCGGACCGCGGTGGCGGACGATCTGGCCGCCCACGGGCGAGGCGAGCAGCGAGACGATGGCGCCGGGCAGCAGGAACTGCACGGAGGCGCGCAGGATGGACGCGTCGAAACCGTAGCCGGTGAGGGCCTCGGGCATCTGGACGAGGTACGAGACGCCGAGGAAGTTCGCGAACATGCCGAAGCCGACGAGGACGCCGGCCAGGTTGGCCATCAGCACGGGGCGGTGGACGAACATCTTCATGTCGACGAGCGGCTCGCGCACCTTGCGCTCGACCAGCACCCAGACGGCGGCCATGACGGCGGCGCCGGCGAAGCTGCCCAGCGTACGGGCGGAGCCCCAGCCCCACTCGTGGCCCTGGGAGATCGGCAGCAGGAGCAGCAGCAGCGCGATGCCGAGGGTCAGCGCGCCGAGGAAGTCGGTACGGCCGCCGGTCTTGTGGCGGGTCGCCGGGACCAGGAGGACGACCGCGAGCAGGGCGAGGAGCGCGAAGCCCGTCGCCATCCAGAAGGCGTTGCGGTAGTCCGCGCCGGAACCGGAGGTGAGCAGCCCGGTCGCGACGAGCGCGAGCCCGCTGCCGAACGCGAGCGTGCCGCTGACCAGGGCCATCGCGCCCGGCAGCTTTTGCGGCCGGACCTCTTCGCGCAGGACCGACAGGGCCAGCGGGAAGATCGCGGTGGCGGCTCCCTGGAGCACCCGGCCCAGGATCAGCAGCGGCAGCGAGGACGCCAGGGCGGCGATGACGGATCCGACGACCATGACGCCGAGCACGGCGACCAGGGTGGGCTTCTTGCCGTGCTGGTCGCCGAACCGGCCGAGCAGCGGGGTGAAGACGGCGGCCGACAGCAAGGTGGCGGTGGTCACCCAGCTCACGTTGGCCGTGGTCGTGCCGAGGTCTTCGCGGATGAGGCCGAGGATCGGGACCGGCAGGGTCTGCATCATCGACACGACCATGGCGGCCAGGCTCAGGGCGAAGACGATGACCGTCTCGTTCCGGTGCCCGGCGGCCGGGGTGGCGGGGGAGTGGGTGCTCATGGCTGGGGTGAACCTTCTTCGTGTTTCGGAGCTGAAGAGCTTCGGAACGCAGATGTTTGACCTTCTCAAGTAACTGGACCGACGGTAGACGTCGATAGTTAAGGTGGTCAAGTAAACAATTGATAATGTGAAGCATCCTGAGTACGCTCCAGGTATGAGCGACACCGCCACGCAGACCCCCACCAAGCTCCAGCTGCTGGAGCTGCTCGCCGCGATCGGCACCGCCCAATGGCGCGAGTTCGCGGCAGCCGCGGCCCAGCACGGCCTGACGTCCACCCAGGCCAGGGTCCTCGCCCAGCTCGACGGTCCCGTCCCCATGCGGGGCCTCGCCACCCTGCTCGTGTGCGACGCCTCCAACGTGACCGGCATCGTCGACCGACTGGAGGCCCGCGAGCTGGTGCGCCGGGAGCCGAACCCGGCCGACCGCCGCGTCAAGAACGTCGTCGCGACGGACGCGGGCCGCGACGTCATCCGCCGGGTGCGCGAGGAGATGCAGGCCATGCACGGCGCGCTGGACACCCTCGACGAGGCCGAGAGCGCGACCCTCTACGCCCTGCTCGGCCGCCTGCGCCCCTCGATGGAAAAGGCCTGATCGCCGTGGGGGCGGCGAGCGGCGCCGGGATCCGGATCCTGCGGGCGGCCGACCGGACCGCCACCGTCTGGAAGAACGGCGGGGGAGTCACCCGGGAGATCGCGGCCTGGCCCGAGGGCGCCGGCATGGACGACTTCGGTTGGCGCGTGAGCCTGGCCGAGGTCGGGGCCGACGGGCCCTTCTCGGCCTTCCCCGGCATCGCGCGCACCCTGACCCTCGCCGAGGGCGCGGGGATGGACCTCACGGTGGCGGGCGTACGCCGGATCGTGGACGAGCGGTTCGCTCCGCAGGACTTCCCCGGGGACGAGCCGACCGACTGCCTGCTCCTCGCCGGCCCCGTCGTGAACTTCAACGTGATGTACCGCAGGGGCGCGGTCGAGGCACGGACCGCCGTCGTACGGGGCGAGCTCGCCCTCACGGTCCCGCCGGGCGACACGCTGCTGGTGGCCGCCCTGGAGGGACCGGCGGTACTCGAACGCCCCGGTGACCGCACGGAACTGCTCCCGTACGACGCGGCCCTGCTGACGGGCCCGCTCGACTGCAGCGTCCGCACGGCCGGCCGTGCGGCCGTCGTGCGCTTCGCCGTGCCCTTGCCGCCCCCCGTTCGCGCCGTAGCGCGGTGAAGTCCTCGAAGGTGTCGGGGCGGAAGCTGGATCACCGTGTCAGGACAGCACGGTGATGGCGGGTCACCCCACGCCGGCAGGGCGGTCTGGGTCGAGTGCCGAGGCGGGTCCCAGGTCGAACTCGCAGATCTCCATGCCCGCGAACGAATCATGGCCTTGGGCGAGTTGAAGCCATACGCGGGGCGCCTCCTCGTCATCGAGATGAATCCAGAGGTTGTCGGCCTGAGCGGCAGGAGCGGTCCGCAGGTAGGTGCAGGTCATGCGGCACCCGCACCAGCCGTGGAAGCGCAGACGCACCAGAGCCTGGGCCAGTGCGGGCTCACCCTCGGCGACCAGCGCCGCGTCGAGAAAGGACACGAGCGCGGGGTAGACATCCGCGAGCAGCGGCGGTTCGGTCTCGCTCACTCGATCAGGCTAGCCGTCCCGGCGCCCTCCAAGAAGGTCGGCGCCGGTGATCCGGAAGAGACGGCCTGGCGGGCGCCGGCACGGGTGCCCAGTTTGATCCATTTCGCGGTGCTGGGCACGCCCTTGGCGTCGAGCAGGAAGAGCATGTAGTAGCCGGGCGGGGCGTCGGCCGCGCTCGGCGGCGTACGGAGCCCGATCGTGGAGCCGTGGACGCCGGTGATCCGCAGGTCCAGGTGGCGCTGGCTGGTGTTCACCGAGTGGGTGACGGTCGTCGGCGCCAGCAGCACGGCGCGTCTGACGTCCTTCGCCGTCGAGCTCGTGACCTGGAAGGTCGTGTCGTGGGCGAGGTCGCCCCGCGGGGCCCGGTCGAGCGCCGGGCGGGCGCCCCGGTGCAGGTAGGCGGGCTCGTAGAGCTCGATGCTGCCGTCCATCCCGTCCTTGATGTCGGGATCGTTGGCGATCTGCTGGAGTTCGTCACCGGTGACCATCATCCGGCCGTCCGGCAGGACCAGGGCGTTGGAATGGTAGCCGCGGGGCAGCCGCTGGGCCGGGCCCAGCTTCCAGTGGCCGTGCGCGTCGCGCAGTTCGATCTGCCGGTACTTCGGATCGGCCTTCGGGTTGAACGGCCCGTTGCCGTAGTTCCGGGTGTCCAGGGCGCCGTTCACCGTGATCAGGGTCCCGTCGGGCAGGATCAGGGTGCCGTCCTGGGTGCGGCCGAAGGCCCGTGGCTCCTCGATGCTCCAACGGCCGCCGGACAACCGGTACGTGAGCGGGTCGCGCGGGTCTCCGCCGAGCACCAGGACGGAGTCCGGGCCCCGGAACCCGGCCGGCAGCGGGACGGCCGAGCCGTAGCCCCGGAAGTCGGCCGGCCGCCGGGGCAGGTCCGTGCGGGTGTCCGTCACCGGGTCGAACAGCCACTGCTGGTCGGCGTCGCGGCCGAGTCCGTAGATCTTCCCGTCCCGCAGCGAGAAGAGGTGCGGATAGTCGTTGCGGAAGGGGGCCTGGGACCGGAGCCGTTCCGCGGGGACGTTCGCCGGGATGTCGTACGAACGCCAGGGCACGCGCCGCCCGAGCGCGGGGAAGCGCTCCACCACCGGGGTGGGGGTGCCCGTACCGCGCTCGGACTGGCCGGACATGATGATCTGGCGGCCGTCCGGCCCGGTCACCACCGAGGGGTACCAACGGCCCACCGCCATGTCGCGGTTGCGGAACCACTTCTCGGTCCACGGGTCGAACACGAAGGACAGCTTCGCGCCGCTGCCGCCCTTCCCGCCGACGTTGCCGCCGAACACCCCCACCATTCCGTTGGGGAGATAGGAATGACCGGCGCAGAAGAACGGCGCCGGGCGCGGGGCGTAGGCGCCGTCGGGCATCAACACCACCGGTGGCGGCACGTTCTTGAAGGCCTTGGCCCCGGTCCCTCGGGCGGGGTCCCAGAGGTAGGCGCGGCCCGCGTTGGTGCGGCCGACCGTGTCGGTGGGCCCGGTCTCCTTGGTGGGGTCGGCCTCCACGCGCTCGAAGGAGAAGAGCAACACCTTGCCGGTCGGCAGCTGGGCCACGTGGACGCCGAAGTCGGGGGAGGGGAAGAACTCGGTGAACCGGCCGAACCGGGCCGCGTCGAACTTCGCGTTGCCCTTGTACTGGGACTCCCGCAGCGCGGCCAGGCTCGACGTGCGCTTCGCCTGCGGGTAGCTCTGATTGCCCTGGGCCGCCTCGCGCAGCCGCGCGTGCGCGCGGGCGTGGTCCTCGCCGAGCACCCCCGCCTCGTCACCGGTGTGGTGGGCCGCGGCGAAGGCCGGGGCGGATCCTGCCACGGCGACGGCCAGCGCGCCGGCGAGCGCGCCGGCGAGCGCCAGTGCCGACAGGGCGGTGGAGCGTGGTCGAGGTGCGCGGGACGGGCGTGGTGCGCGGGACATGGGACTCCTCACCGCAGGAGGGCCCCGGTGGCGCCCGGTGCCCTGGTGGCCGGCGCACCGGTCGGCTCCAGAACCCGCTGATTGCCTGAAGGACCTCGCCGATATTAGGAAAAATCGGAAGGGGTGCCCGGTGCGACGCGTTGCTCCCGGCCACCTGGGGCCATTCAGCGGAGAGGTTTGGGTAGATTTATCGTTTCTGCGGTGATGGGCTGCGGCCATAGAGGTGAGACCGCGTGCCCGTCGGCCGATCCGGGCGGGTGCGGACCGCTATCCATGGCGGTGTGATCAAGTCCTTCCGCACCGGATTCACCGCAGCCGCCGTGACCGCGGCCCTCGTCGCGCTCACCCCCGCCGCCGGGGCCTCGTCCTCGGCGCCCGCGGCCCCCACCGACCAGGTGACCGTGGACGTCGACTCCGTGAACGGATCGGGCTGCCGTCCCGGCAGTGCCGCCGTCGCCGTGTCGCCGGACAACTCGGCCTTCACCGTCACCTACAGCGAGTACCTGGCCCAGGCCGGCGGCGGTGTCTCCGCCGTCGAGGGCCGCAAGAACTGCCTCCTCTCCCTCGACGTCCACGTCCCCCAGGGCTACACCTACGCCGTGGCCAAGGTGGACTACCGCGGCTTCGGCAGCCTCGCGCCGGGCGCGGTCGGCACGCAGAAGGCGAGCTACTACTTCCAGGGCATGAGCCAGACCGCGCAGCGCACCCACAAGTTCAACGGCGAACTCGTCGACAACTGGCAGGCGACCGACACCACGGGCATCGAGGCCCTGGTCTTCGCGCCCTGCGGCGAGCAGCGCAACTTCAACATCAACACCGAGCTGCGCGCGGAAGTGGGTACCTCGGACCCGTCGCACACCAGCTTCATGGCGCTCGACTCGACGGACGGCAGCATCAACAGCGTGTACCACTTCTCCTGGAAGCAGTGCCCGGTCCGGCGCTGATCCGGGGGCCCGTTCCCCCGTCGCGGGGGCCCACCGCCGGTGGGCCCCCGCGACGTGTCCGGTGCCGGGTCAGGCCGACGCGCGGCGCACCAGAGCCGTCGCGGTGATCACCGGATCGGGCGTGGTCCGCCCGTGCGGAGCGCCGTCCGGTCCGCCGTTAAGGCGGCCCATCAACAGCCGCGCCATCAGCCGGCCCATGCCCTCGATGTCCTGGCGTACGGTCGTCAGCGGCGGATCGGCGCTCTCCGCCACCGGTTCGGCGTCGTCGAAGCCGACCAGCGCCACGTCCCCGGGCACCGTCCGGCCGCTCTCCCGCAGTACGCGCAGCGCGCCGGTCGCCATCAGGTCGTTCCCGGCGAAGACGGCGTCGATCCCGGCGTCCCGGTCCAGCAGTTCCGCCATCGCGCGGGCCCCGCCCGCCGGGGTGAAGTCCCCCTCGGCGAACAGCTCCGGGCCCGCCGCCGCCAGTGCGTCGCGGTAGCCGCTCAGCCGGTCGGCCGCCGAGGTCTGGTCGAGCGGGCCGGCGATGTGCGCGATCCGCCTGCGCCCCTGCGCCAGCAGGTAGCGCACCGCCTCCCGCGCACCCCCGCGGTTGTCTGCGTCGACGTAGGCCACGCCCTCGCCCTCTCCGGTCCCGGTGGTCCAGCCGGGCCGGCCCCCGAAGACGGTGGGCATGCCGATGCGGCGGGTGATGGCGGGCAGCGGGTCGTCGGTGTGCAGGGAGAAGGCGAGGGCGCCGTCGACGTGGCCGCCCGCCAGGTACCGCTCGATCCGGTCGTAGTCACCTCGGTCCTCGACCAGCAGCAGGACGAGCTGGGTGTCGTGCGCGGTCAACTCCTTGGCGATGCCGCGGACCTGGCGCGAGAAGAACGGGTCCGAGAAGATCCGGATCTCCGGCTCGGCGATGATCACCGCGACGGCCCCGGTGCGCCGGGTGACGAGGGTACGGGCCGCGTGGTTGGGGACGTACCCCAGCTCGCGGATCGCCGTACGCACCCGGTCCACCAGATGCGCCCGGACTCCGTCGCCGCCGTTGACCACGCGGGACGCGGTCGCCCGGGACACCCCGGCATGCTCGGCGACGGCCTCCAGGGTGGGGCGGCTGCCGGGACTCGGCTCGGTCACGGATGCTCCTCCACGGTGTCCACGGGCGATGGCCTCGACGGGCAGCAGGGTAACCGGTGATCGCCCCCGGTCGCTGCCTCGTAGGCGGGTTACGGCCGGGTCGCGGCCCGCTCCAGCAGGTCCCGGAGTACGCGCTGCTCCTCCGGGGCGAGGCCGGCCAGTGGGGAGTCCACCGCGAGGAGCGCGAGCAGGCGTTCGCGCAGTGCGGTGCCCCCGTCGGTGAGGACGAGCTGCTTCGCGCGGCGATCGGTGGGGTGCGGGTGACGCTCGATCAGGCTCTGCTTCTCCAGCTTGTCGACGACGAACGTGGTGTTGGAGGGCTCGCAGCTCATGCGTTCGGCGAGCTCCCGCATGGTCATCGGCCCGCTCATCTCCCGCAGCGCGGTCGCCTGGGACGCGGTCAGGCCCAGGGTGGCGGCTCGCTCCCGTACGTGCTCCGCGATGCGCTGGGCCAGCCCGTTCACCAGACCGCACAGCTGTCGCTCGGCGATGGCCTGCAGCTCCGGGGGCGTCGTCATACCACCACCCTAGCAAGTCCGTGAAGCCAGAATAATTACAACTTGAATGATTCAAACTTGATGCTTATGGTGGCGTCGTCGCCGCAGCCAACCGTGGCGACCTGATGGCACATCACAGGAGAGCACCCATGGCCGACTTGACGGCGATCCAGCACGAACGACTGCGCCGACCGGCGGGAATCCGCTCGATACGGCTGGGCGACACCACGGTGTCGTACGTGCCGGACGGTGACGTCCGACTCCGCCCGCTGCCGTTGCTCCCGGACAGCACCGACGAGGTGTGGGCCGCGCATCCGGAGTACCTGGACCCCGAAGGCCACCTGGTGGGGAGTGTCGGCGGCCTGCTCGTCGAGCACGGGGGCCGCGCCCTGCTGATCGACGCGGGCTTCGGCCCGCAGGAGCACGCCGCCCCGGACGGCCCGCTCGCCACGATCCGGGGCGGCTCGCTGGTACGCAGCCTGGCCGAACTCGGTCGCCGGCCCGAGGACATCGAAGCGGTGGCCTTCACCCACCTCCACGCCGACCACCTCGGCTGGGCCTGCCACCGCGAGCCCGGCGACGTGCGGCCGGTGTTCGCCCACGCCGAGTACCTGATCTCCCAGCTCGAATGGGAGGGGCGCGACCTGCTCGTGGCCCAGGGCATGTCCGAGCAGGTCGCGGCCCTGGCGCCGCACGTGCGCACGATCACGGACGGTCAGGAGATCTTCCCCGGCGTCCGGGTACGGATCACCCCCGGCCACACCGTCGGGCACGCCGAGTACGTGATCACCGGCGGCGGGCGCCGTCTGATCGCCTTCGGGGACGCCGTGCACTCGCCGCTCCAGATCGACCACCCGGCATGGTCCTCGGGCTTCGACCACGACGGCGCCCTGACCGCCGACCACCGCCACCGCCTCCTCGCCGAGCTGGCGGAGCCCGACACCATCGGCTTCGGCGTCCACTTCGCCGACGTGGTGTTCGGGCGCGTCCACGGGGACGGGGACGGCCCGGCCTGGCGCCCCCTGGACGGGTGAACCGGAGGTCGGGCGGCGCCCGGGACACGGGACGTCGACGGCCCCCCGGGCAGGTTCACGGCGAGAGCGGGTTCGACCCCGCAGGGACGGCCTCCTCGGGAGCGACCGGCCCGGGAGCGGTGCCCTCGCCGAAGGGACGGCCGCCCAGCGCCGCCCGGTCGTGCGGTGCGAGCCAGCCCGACAGGTCCGGTCCGGCGGGCACGATGCCGGTCGGGTTGATGTCCTCGTGGACCAGGTAGTAGTGACGCTTGATGTGGTCGAAGTCCACGGTGTCGCCGAAGCCGGGGGTCTGGAACAGGTCGCGGGCGTAGGCCCAGAGCACCGGCATCTCCGACAACTTCTGCCGGTTGCACTTGAAGTGGCCGTGGTAGACGGCGTCGAAGCGTACGAGGGTGGTGAACAGTCGCACGTCCGCCTCGGTGATGGTGTCGCCGACCAGGTAACGGAATGCCCCGAGCCGCTCCGTGAGCCGGTCGAGGCGGGCGAAGAGCTGTTCGTACGCCGAGGTGTAGGACTCCTGGGACCCGGCGAAACCCGCGCGGTAGACGCCGTTGTTCACCTCCTTGTAGACGACCTCGTTCACGGCGTCGATCTCCGCCCGCAGCTCGGGCGGGTAGAGCGCCGGGGCCCCCTCGCGGTGGTAGGCCGCCCACTCCAGCGACATGTCGATCGTGAGCCGCGCGAAGTCGTTGGTCACCACCTTGCCGGTCGTCACGTCGACGACGGCCGGAACCGTGATGCCCCGGTCGTAGTCGGGGTCGAGGGCGAGGTAGGCCTCCTGAAGCCGCTCGATGCCGAGGACCGGGTCGCGACCCCCGGGATCGAGGTCGAACCGCCAGCTCCGCTCGTCGTGCGTCGGACCCGCCACCGCCATCGGGAGCGCCTCCTCCAACCCGAGGAGCCGGCGTACGACCACGGCACGGCTCGCCCAGGGGCACGCCCGGCTGACCACCAGCCGGTAGCGGCCCGGCTCGACGGCGAAGCCCTCGCGTCCGTCGGCGGTGATCCGGGTGGTGATGTACCGGCTGTCGCGCGCGTAGGCGTCGCCCCGGTGCACATAGCTCACGTCAGGCCTGCCTTCCCTGTGCCTCACGGAGGCGGTGGTCCTCCACCGTGCCGATCAGGACACGGACGGTGACATCGGCATGTCCTTCGCAGGAGCGCCTACCCGGCACGTCGCCCGGCACGCCCCTGCGGGGTCAGAGTTCGGGCAGGAACGGGAGGTAGTCCGAATGGGGGCCGGAGGGGATCACCGCGTAGCTGCTCTCGGGGAGCTCGTTCCACACGCCGGGCAGGTCACCGAGCGGCTCGGAGACCACGAGCCGGGTCTCGTCCGAGACCTCCCGGAGGTAGGGGAGCTCCGGATGGAGGTGGCGGACGGTCTCGGCCCGGCTGCTGTAGTACAGGGACCGGGACTTCCCCTGGCTGGAGTAGCGGAAGGCCCAGACGCGCTCGCCGTCACTGACCGCCACCGTCATCTGGAGCGGCTCGGGCACGCCGTGCTCCTTGCCCAGGCGCTCCACCAGCCCCGCCATCCTGGCCACCGCACCCGGGGGGTCCTGGTCGAGGCCGAACGTGACCGCCAGGTAGAACATCACCTCGGAGTCCGTGGACCCCTCGATGCACGGGAAGAGCGCCGGATCGACGGCCATGCAGAGGTCACGCTGCAGCCGGTGGAAGTCCGCGATCGCGCCGTTGTGCATCCACAGCCAGCGGCCGTGGCGGAACGGGTGGCAGTTGGACTGCTGGATCGCGGAGCCCGTCGAGGCGCGGACGTGTGCGAAGAACAGCGGCGAGCGGACGTGCGCGGCGAGTTCCTGCAGGTTGCGGCTGTTCCAGGCGGGGCCGACGTCCCGGAAGACCGCCGGTGTGCCGTCGCCGTCGGCGCTGTACCAGCCGATGCCGAAACCGTCGCCGTTGGTCGGTTCCGCGCCCATCCGGGAGCGGAGGCTCTGGTTGATCAGCGAGTGCTCCGCGCGGTAGAGCACGGTGTCGAGAAGCATGGGCGAACCCGAGTAGGCGAGCCACCGACACATGCGCACCATCCCCTTCGCGACCTGCTCCGAGCCTAACCCCACCGACGTCACGGTTCCCGCGGGACAGGCCGGCCGGGGAGGGGGTCGAGGCAGGCAGGGGGGCGGCAGGGCCGGATCAGGAGAAGAGCCAGCGCGTCTGGCTGTACCCACCCTTGCCGAAGCCGAAGGCCGTGCTCGGGCGCACCGCGAAGACCACCGCCTCGCCCGCGTCGGGATTCACGAAGACGCCGTCGCCGATGTCGAAGTGCCACTCGGTGCCGTATTTCGCCTCCCAGGCGGCGGCGAGCCGGCGCAGTCGCTCGGGATCCGTGACCCGGGCCGCCACACCCTCGACGACCAGGTCGAATCCCTCGTGCAGGGTGTTGGTCCCGGTGGTGAGGACGACGTGCGCGTTCCCGCAGAGGTTCTTGGCCTTGCGTTCCTCGGGTCCGGTGCAGAAGTGCAGTGCGCCGTCCGCCCACACGCCGATCAGCGGGGTGACGTGCGGCCGCGCGTCGGGGCGTACGGTCGTCAGCCAGTACAGCTCCGCCGCGGCCAGCCGGGTGACGGCCTCCCGCCAGGGCACGGCCTTCGCCCGCTCGTCGCTGTAGCGCGCGTCCAGCTCGGCGCGGGGTTCCTCGTCGGCCATGGGCTGTCCTCCTGCTGCGGCTCCTGCTGCGGCTCCCGCCGGGGCCTCCTGCGGCGGCCTCGTGCGCGGTCGGTCACCAGCCTGTCGCGCGCCGCGCCGGCCGTCCACCGGGCCGTCCGGCCGTCCACCGGGCCGGGGCCCGGCGTCGTCCCCGCGGAGCCCCGCGGAGCCCCGCGGAGCCCCGCGGGGACGATGCCACCGGCCGTCAGTGACCGAAGTCGAACCAGTTGACGTTCACGAAGTCGGCCGGCTGGCCGCTGGCGAAGGTCAGGTACACGTCGTGGGTGCCCGTGACGGCCGCGATGTTCGCCGGCACCGTGCGCCAGCTCTGCCAGCCGCCGGTGGAAGCGACCGAGAAGCTGCCGATCGGAGCCGAGGTCGGGTTGTCGAGCCGGACCTCGACCAGGCCGCTGACCCCTCCGGCCGCCCCGCTCGCCACGCGTCCGTAGAACTGCCGGGCCGGCGTGGAACCGAAGTCGACGCCCCGGAAGAGAGCCCGGTCGCCGTTGCCGATGGACGCGAGGTTCTGACCGCCGCCGCTGTCGCCGGTGCTCTCCACGGACAGGCCCGACTGGCCGTCGTAGGACTCGGCCTGGATCGCCGTGTACGCGTCGCGCTGACCGGGCGGGGTGGTCGGAGGCGTGGTCGGCGGTGTCGTCGGAGGCGTGGTCGGCGGGGTGGTGGGCGGTGTGGTGCCTCCGGTCGACCGGAGGACGGACACGTAGTCGACGACCATCGCGTGCCCGGGCTGGGTGCCCGCGTCCGGGCCGCCGCCGAAGGCGTCCGGGAATCCGCCGCCCATGGCGACGTTCAGGATGATGAAGTAGCCGTGGTTCGTGGCATCGGTCCAGGTCGCCGCGTCGACCTGATCGGCGCGCACCGTATGGAAGTTGAACTCGTCGACGTAGAAGCGCATCTCCTCGACCGCGGTCGAGCGGTCCCACTCGACGGCGTACGTGTGGAAGCCGGCCTGGCACGTGGCACCGGGGCAGGCCCGCTGCCCGCCGATCCCGGAGGTCTCGTTGCAGGGCCCGCCGGGGCTCGTGCCGCAATGCAGGGTGGCCCAGACGTTGTCGAGGCCTTGGACGTTCTCCAGGATGTCGATCTCGCCGATGCCCGGCCAGTTCCACCAGTTGCCGCGGTAGGGGGCGCCGAGCATCCAGAAGGCCGGCCAGTAGCCCTTGGCGGCCGGGCCCGTCACGTTCGGCATCTGGATGCGGGCCTCCGACCGGAGCTTGCCGCCCGCCGGGGGCTCGAAGTCGGCCCGCCGGGTCTCGATCCGACCGGACGTCCAGTTGCCGGCGGCGTCCCGGCGCGGGGTGATGCGCAGGTTGCCCGCGCCGTCGAGGGAGACGTTGGAGGGGTCGGCGGTCATCGTCTCGATCTCGCCGGTACCGAAGTGGGCGGGGCCGCCGGGGTAGGAGGTGCCGGTGGTGTACTGCCAGTCGGCGGTGTTCACCCCGGAGCCGGCGGCTCCGTCGAAGTCGTCCAGGAACACCCGGGACCAGCCGGTCGGGGTGGGGGGAGCCGCGGCGCTCGCGGGCAGGATCACGGCCGCGGCGGCCGCCGCGGCCACGGTGATCGTGCTGAGCGCGACTACCACGGCCCGCCGGACCGTCGGACGCTTCCTGCCGGATATCTCGTGCATGGATGCCCTCTCTCAAGCGCGCCGAGGCGCGGTGCGAGGGGAAGGGTCAATGGATCGGCACTTCTGAGAGCGCTCTCAGAACGGCGCCGCTGGACACTGTCCTCCGCGCCCTCGCGGGCCGTCAAGAGATTGAACCGGCAAAGCCCTTATGGGCAAGGGGAGTTCAAACAGTGAACGCGGGAGCCCCGATCGACACCAAGGCCACCGGCCGTGGCCCGTACCGCCGCCGTCCGAGGACGGCCGGCGGTCGGGCACTCACCCGTACGGACCAACTCGCCGTACGTCACACCGGCGGACCGAGTACCTCCTCGGCGCCCGGCAGGTCATGGACGGAGGCAGCCGTACCGGTCAGCGGCAGCAGACCGGCCAACGGGCACGGCACGGGCATCTCGTGGTCGACCTCCCACTGCCCGACCGTGTTCCCGCCCGCGTGGTCCATGGTGCAGACGGCGTACAGGTTGCCGGCGCAGCCTCGGCACAGCAGCGCCCGGTGGCCGGTCACCACGGTCGGTCCGGAGTGCCGCGCGGGACACGCTCTTGTAGCGTCGGTCGCGACAGGACTCCCGGTGTTCCCACCGGAGTCCGCCGGCCGGTTCGCTCACGCGGAACACGTCCCGTCAGCGCGCCGAGCCACCCGTGTGCCGCCCGCGCCGGAGCCGAGCCGGTCCGCCCCTCGCGAAGCGACCGGGCGCACGCGCAGCCCCCGTGAGAGAGGCCGTGCCGATGTCGAAGGATGCCCCGATAGCGAGCCTGCTGCGTGTGGAGCGGGGAATCGCCGCCCCTGAGGAACTGGCCGCGATCGCGGTCGTCGTCGCGTGTTACGCCGGGCGGACCTCCGGCGGCGAGAAGGCCGGCGCCGCCGAGCCCGGCCGCCGACGTACCGCCGTGGCGGCCGCCGGCTGCTGGGCAGGGTGCTGGGCCTGCCGCTGAACCCCTTCCGCCGGCCGCACGCACGGCCGGCGGAAGCGGGGGCGAGGTTCTCACGCCCGGCGCAACACCGTCGAGAGGACCTCGCGCAGCGTCGCCGCGGCATCGGCCACGGCTCCCTCCGAGCGCCAGGCCACGAATCCGTCCGGCCGTACGAGCACGGCGCCTTCGGGGCTCATCGCGTGGACCTCGGTCCAGTCGGAGCGGCCCTCCTGGACCAGGTCCACGTCCGACCCGGAGCCGATGGTGTAGGCGTCCATCCGCAGCGGCAGTTGCTCGGCCACCCGCTTCGCGGCCGCCTGCCACGGCGTCCCCGCACCGCTCAGCAGCACGAACGAGCGCTCGTAGAGGTCCAGGGTTGAGATCCGCTCACCCGCCCGGGTCACCCACATGTGCGGGGCCCGGGTCCCGGTCTCGCCGACCAGGCGCAGGTTCTCCGGGATGACGGGCCGTCCGGGCTCGCCGCCGATGAGCGCGCCCGCCGGGTAGCAGTAGCCCATGGCGGTGGTCAGGACCCCGCTGCCCGGCCCGCCGCCCATGGTGGGCGGCGGCGCGTACCCCGGGTGGCTGTGTTCGGCCGAACGGGCCGACGCCCGCTCACTGGTGGCCCTGGCCACGGGCAGCCGCTCGGCCTCGTAGCTGTCGAGCAGCTCGATGCCGGCCGAGCCGTCCAGTACCGCGGCGATCTTCCACGCCAGGTTGTGCGCGTCCTGGATGCCCGTGTTCGAGCCGAACGCCCCGGTGGGGGACATCTCGTGGGCCGCGTCCCCGGCCAGGAACACCCGACCGGACGAATACCGCTGTGCCACCCGTTCGGCCGCGTGCCACGGCGCCTTTCCGCCGATCTGCACGTCCAGGTCGGGTACGCCGATCGCGTCGCGGATCTGATCCACGCACCGCTCGTCGGTGAAGTCCTCCAGGGTCTCGCCCTGCTCCGGGTGCCACGGGGCGTGGAAGACCCACTGGGTCTTGTTGTCCACGGGCAGCAGTGCCCCGTCCGCTCCCGGGCGCACCAGGTAGCAGACGATGAAGCGCAGGTCGCCCAGCACCTCGACGAGCTTCTCCGAGCGGAAGGTGACGCTCACGTTGTGGAACAGCTCGCCGTTACCCGTCTGGGGGATCCGCAGCTGTTCCCTGACGGGACTGCGCGGCCCGTCCGCGGCGATCAGGAAGTCGGCGCGCACCGTGATGTGCTCGCCCGTCTCCCGGTCCTTCACCACGGCGTTCACCCCGGTGGCGTCCTGGTCGAAGCTCATCAGCTCGGTGGCGAACCGGACGTCGGCGCCCAGGTCACGGCTCTGTTCGGCCAGCACGGGCTCGATGTTGTTCTGGCTGCACAGGCACCAGCCCGTCGGGCTGAAGCGGGCCAGTGCCCCGGCCGGGTCGATCGACTTGACCAGCCAGTTGTGGTCGCCGTCGGTCAGTGACCGGGCCTGCAGAATGCCCTGATTTCCCTCCAGTACGGACGCCGCCCGGCGGATCGCGCGCTCCGCCCCTGCCGTGCGGAACAGCTCCATCGTCCGGGCGTTGATGCCACGGCCCCGCGGGTGTGCGGAGGTGCCGGAGTGCTTCTCGACCAGCAGGTGCCTCACTCCGTGGCGGCTCAGGAAAAGCGAGGTGGACAGGCCCACGAGGGAGCCGCCCACGACGAGAACCGGTACGCGAACATCGGCGTTGTCTTCCATCAGCTGCGGGCTCCTGTTTTCTGTGTGGGGGAGTGGAGTCTTTATGCCCCCGATCCTGGATGAGGCCCAGTTGATTCGCCGGTTGTCACCCGCTTGATCCGGACATGTAGCGGTACGTCCCCACCCGGATGACGATGAGCGACAGCGGCTCCCCCTGAGACGCGCCGGCCTGCCGTTCCCCACCGAGGCGGCCGCCGGCCCGGGCGGACGCCACCGGTGACGGACGAGGGGTCCGTACGCGATGGATCTCCACCCCCTCATGAAGGAGTGAGTAGATGACAACCACCCTGTCCGAACGGGTGTCGCAGTCAGCCTTCGACGGCTCCATGCTCCGGGTCGTCCTGCTGATGGATCTCCACGAGGGGACCCAGCAGCAGTTCTTCGAGGCGTACGAACAGCTCCGCCACGACATCGCGTCGGTTCCGGGCCACATCAGCGACCAGCTGTGCCAGTCCTTCGAGAATCCCTCCCAATGGCTCATCACCAGCGAGTGGGAGAGTGCCCCGCAGTACCTCGCATGGGTCAACAGCGAACATCACGCCGAACAGGTGAAGCCGCTCGGCGCGTGCGCCCGCGCGATGCGCCCGCTCAAGTTCACCGTCCTGCGCGAGACCGGCCGCGGCTACGGCAAGGCGGACCGCCCCGCCGCCGTGCGCCTGCAGAAGACCCCCCGGCTGGGCGCGGGCATCGTGCGCCACGCCCTCACGTTCACCGTCAAGCCGGGCAGCGAGAAGGAGGTCGCCTCCATCCTCTCCAGCTACACCTCGCCACAAGCCCGGGTCGACGACCACACCCGGCTCTGCCGGACCTCGCTGTTCATGTACGGCAACCGCGTCGTGCGCACGGTGGAGGTCCAGGGCGACCTGATGGCGGCCCTGCGCCACGTCTCCGAGCAGCCCGGGGTCCGGGCGGCGGAGGAGGCACTCAACCCGCACCTGGAGAAGGACCGGAACCTGAACGACCCGGAGTCCGCCCGCATGTTCTTCATGCGTGCCGCGCTCCCGGCGGTCCACCACATCGCCGCACCCGAGCCCGAGTCCCCCGAGGTGCAGCGGCACGCGCTCTTCTACCCGGCCAAGCCCGGCTGCGGGGCCGCGCTCGCCAAGTTCCTCGCCCGACAGGACGAGGAGGCCGCACGGAACCCGGGCAGCCCCGTTCGGAGCAGCAGCATCTTCCAGCGTGACGACATCGTCGTCCGGCTCATCGACGTCCGCGGCCCGTTCGACGCCGAGCCCGACACCACCTTCGGCGTATCGGGACCGCGCAAGGCGGCGGTGCTCGACCGGCTGACGGCCCGGGCCGGCAGGCGGGTCCGAGCCACCGGCCACACCATGGACCTGATCACGGACCGCCGGGCACCCGCCGACTCCTGATCCTCCCCGGCCCGGCCGGTCCGACCGGCGCAACAGGCCTTCCCGGCGCATCCGGTCGGTCCGGTCGGTCCGGTCCGTCCGGCCCGGCCGGCCCACCCGGGCCCGTTCCACCCACTCGCCCCATCCCCGATCCCCAGCCATCCGCACCCAGGCTCTCCCCACACGCAGGAGGAACCCGCCATGACCCAACAGCGCCCACGCATCGTGGACCTCAGCGAGACGCCCCCCAACCGCCGGCGCGGCGGAGACCTGAGGGCGGTGCTCACCCCGACCTCCGTGGGTTCCACGAGCGGCTTCATGGGCCTGGCGATCATGGCCCCCGGTGAGTCGATCGCCGAGCACTACCACCCGTACTCCGAGGAGTTCGTGTACGTGGTCAGCGGCCGCCTGGAGGTCGACCTCGACGGCGAGGCCCACCCGCTGCGCACCGACCAGGGACTCCTGGTTCCGCTGAACGTGCGCCACCGCTTCCGCAACGTCGGGGACACCGAGGCCCGCATGGTCTTCCACCTCGGCCCGCTGGCCCCGCGCCCCGAACTCGGCCACGTGGACACCGAGCAGGCCCCGCACCCGGAGGGCACCGCGTGGGAGCAGCCCCCGGACCGTTCGGGAGTGGTCTCGTGACCCGCCGACGGGTGGCCGTCACCGGTGTCGGTGTCGTCGCGCCCGGTGGGATCGGCGTCCGCGACTTCTGGGACCTGCTCTCCAACGGCCGTACGGCGACCCGCGGGATCAGCCTCTTCGACCCGGCCGGGTTCCGCTCCCGGATAGCCGCCGAGGTCGACTTCGACCCCGCCGCGCACGGCCTCGAACCGGGCGAGGCGGAGCAGGCCGACCGCTACATCCAGTTCGCCCTGGTCGCCGCCCGCGAGGCGGTGAAGGACGCGGGACTCGACCTCACCACGGACGAGGCCTGGCGGACCGGGGTCTCCCTCGGCACGGCCGTCGGCGGCACCACCCGACTGGAGCACGACTACGTGGCCGTCAGCCAGTCCGGCTCCTGGTGGGACGTGGACCACAAGCGGGCCGGCCCGTTCCTGCACCGGGCGTTCACCCCCGCCACCCTCGCCTCCGCCGTCGCGGAGCAGACGGGTGCGCGGGGCCCGGTCCAGACGGTCTCCACCGGCTGCACCTCCGGGCTCGACGCCATCGGGTACGCCGTCCACTCCATCGCGGAGGGCCGCATGGACGTCTGCATCGCGGGCGCCTCCGACTCACCCATATCGCCCATCACGGTGGCCTGTTTCGACGCCATCAAGGCGACCTCGCCGAACAACGACGACCCGGCCCACGCCTCCCGGCCGTTCGACGCCGACCGGGACGGGTTCGTCCTCGGCGAGGGCGGTGCCGTCCTCGTACTCGAAGAGCTGGAACACGCCCGCGCCCGCGGTGCGACCGTCTACTGCGAGATCGGCGGCTACGCCACCTTCGGCAACGCCCACCACATGACCGGGCTGACCGCCGAGGGCCTGGAGATGGCCCGGGCCATCGAAACCGCCCTCGCCGAGGCCGGCGTCGCCGCCGACGAGATCGACTACGTCAACGCCCACGGCTCCGGCACCAAGCAGAACGACCGCCACGAAACCGCGGCGGTCAAGCGGGTCCTGGGCGACCACGCCTACAAGACGCCGATGACCTCCATCAAATCCATGGTGGGGCACTCCCTCGGCGCGATCGGCGCCATCGAACTCGCGGCCTGCGTCCTCGCCATGACCCACCAGGTGGTACCGCCGACCGCGAACTACGAGACGCCCGACCCCGAGTGCGACCTGGACTACGTCCCCCGAGTCGCCCGCGGTCGCAAGCTGCGCAGCGTGCTCTCGGTGGGCAGCGGCTTCGGCGGATTCCAGTCCGCCGTGGTCATGACCCGGCCGAAGGAGGTGGTCTCGTGACCAGCCGTACGGTCATCACGGGCATCGGAGTCGTCGCGCCCAACGGCGTCGGCGCCGACGCCTTCTGGAAGGCGACCCAGTCCGGTGCGAGCGTGCTGGACCGGGTCACCCGGGCCGGCTGCGAGCACCTGCCGCTGCGGGTGGCGGGCGAGGTCCGGGGCTTCGACCCCGGCGCGATGGTCGAGGACCGCTTCCTCGTCCAGACCGACCGCTTCACCCACCACGCGCTCGCCGCGGCGGACCTCGCCCTGGAGGACGCCCGGCTCGGCCGGGCCGACTACGAGGGCGACCCCTTCTCCGTGGGCGTCGTCACCGCCGCCGGATCCGGCGGCGGCGAGTTCGGCCAGCGCGAACTGCAGCACCTGTGGGAACAGGGGCCGCGCTTCGTGGGTCCGTACCAGTCGATCGCCTGGTTCTACGCGGCGAGCACCGGCCAGATCTCCATCCGGCGCGGGCTGAAGGGCCCTTGCGGGGTCGTGTGCAGCGACGAGGCGGGCGGACTGGACGCCTTCGCGCACGCCGTCCGCGGGATCCGCCAGGGCAGCCGGGCCATGCTGGTCGGGGCCACGGAAGCGCCGCTGGCGCCGTACTCCATCGTCTGCCAGCTGGAGTACGAGGGGCTCAGCACCCAGGACGATCCCGAGCGCGCCTACCGGCCGTTCACCGACAAGGCCTGCGGGTTCGTCCCCGCCGAGGGCGGCGCGATGTTCGTCGTCGAGGACGAGGCCGAGGCCCGGCGCCGCGGCGCCACCGTACGGGCCGTCGTCGCCGGCCACGGCGCGACCTTCACCGGCACCCGGCGACGGGACCCGGCCGGCGAGGGGCTGGCCCACGCCATCCGCGGCGCCCTGCGGGAAGCCGGCTGCGCGCCCGAAGAGATCGACGTGGTCTTCGCCGACGCCGTCGGGACCCCGGAGGCCGACGCGGCCGAGGCGGCCGCCCTCGCCGACGCCCTCGGCGCGTACGGGCGGAAGGTGCCGGTCACGGCGCCCAAGTCCGGTACCGGCAGGGCGTACTGCGCCGCTCCCGCCCTCGACACCGCGGCCGCGGTGCTGTCCCTGGAGCATGGCATCGTCCCGCCGACCCCGAACGTCTTCGACGTGTGCCACGACCTCGACGTGGTGACGGGCAGCGCCCGCACCGCGGAGCTGCGCACCGCGCTGGTGCTCAGTCGCGGCCGGATGGGGTCGAACTCCGCGCTCGTCGTCCGCAAGGGCTCGTAGGAAGAAGGGAGAACCGGCGCGGGCGGGCCCTGCCCACCCACGCCGACCGCTGCAAGACCCCCGGGGAATTCTGGAATTCCTCGACCTCGTCAACCACAGTCTGATGACCGGAGCCCGATATGCCTGGACACACCGAGAACGAGATCACCGTCAACGCGCCGGTGGACGTCGTATGGGAGATGACCAACGATCTCCCCAGCTGGCCGCACCTGTTCAGCGAGTACGCCTCCCTCGAGATCCTCGAGGAGCAGGGCGACACCACCCGCTTCCGCCTGACCATGCACCCCGACGAGAACGGCAAGGTGTGGAGCTGGGTCTCGGAGCGGACCGTCGACCGCAAGGGCCTCACCGTCCGCGCCCGGCGGGTGGAGACCGGCCCGTTCGCGCACATGGACATCCACTGGCAGTACTTCAAGGTGCCCGGCGGCACCCGGATGAAGTGGACGCAGGACTTCGCGATGAAGCCGGACGCCCCCGTCGACGACGCGTGGATGACGGACAACATCAACCGCAACTCCCCGATCCAGATGGCGCTCATCCGGGACAAGATCGAGAAGCGTCAGCGTGAGGGCCACGCCCCCGCCGTCAGCCGAGTCTGAGACGAAAGGCACGCACGGATGAACCAGCCGCACCGCGCTCTCATCGTCGCCCGGATGGCGCCGGGATCGGCGCCGGACATCGCCGAGCTCTTCGCGGGCTCGGACGCGGGTGAACTCCCGCACCTGGTAGGGGTCACGCGCCGCAGCCTGTTCCAGTTCGGCGACGTCTACCTGCACCTGATCGAGTCGGACCGGCCGCCCGGCCCGGCCATCGCGAAGGTCACCGAACACCCGGAGTTCCGGGACCTCAGCGACCGGCTGACCGCCTACATCAGCCCGCACAACCCGGACACCTGGCGCAGTCCGAAGGACGCCATGGCCCACGAGTTCTACCGCTGGGAGCACCCCGGCGCGAAGTGACCCGCGGCCCGGACGGGACCCGCACACCGAGGTGTGCGGGTCCCGCCGCGCTTCGCCCGAGGACCGGCCGGGCCACGCGTTCCCGTACGGAGCAAAGAGCAGGAGGAGCGGCATGAAGGCGACCGACAGCGACCACTTCCCGACCGATCCGGCGCGTCCGCACGACGGCGCCGCGGCCCGCGGATCCCTGCACGTGCTCGTCCTGTCCGGGTCCTCCCGGAGCGGGTCGGTCAACGTCCGACTCGGCTCGCTGGTCGCGGGGCTGGTGACCCGGGCCGGCGCCACCGCGGAGGCCGTCACCCTCGGCGACTTCCCGATGCCCCCGTACGACGGCGACGCGGAGGCCGACGAGGGGCTGCCCGAAGGCGCCCTCGCCCTGCGTGAGCGCATCGGGGCCGCGCAGGCGCTGATCATCGCCTCGCCCGAGTACAACGCCTCGGTGCCGGGTGTCCTGAAGAACGCCATCGACTGGGTCTCGCGCTACCGTCCGCAGCCCTTCAAGGACAAGCAGACCCTGCTGGTGTCGGCCTCGCCCTCGATGGTCGGCGGCAACCGTGGGCTCTGGGCCCTGCGGGTACCGCTGGAACACCTCGGCGCGCGCGTCTACCCGGACATGTTCAGCCTGGCCGGCGCGCACCACGCGTTCACCGAGGACGGAGCCCTCACCGACCCCGGCCTCGCCGAGCGGCTCACCGCTACGATCGGCTCCTTCCTCGACCTCGTCGAGGCCGACACCCGTTACCTGTGCCTGCAGCGCCGCTGGTACGAGTTCCTGGGCGACCGCACCGACGCTCCCGTGACCTCACGCGCCCAGGACTGATCATCATCGGCCACGGGGGGTGAGCTATGTTGGAGCGCGAGTGACATGAGTTAGGGAGGCCCTCGAGTGTCATCGGGGCAGCAGGCACGCGCACAAGCGGCTGCGATCACACCAGGGGGGCAGTCGTCCGGCGAGGTCCGTCCTCCGGCCGACCGGCTCCTCGCGCTCTTCGACGGACGCCGCCTGTCACCGGGCCAGCGCCGCATCGCCCAGTACCTGATCGACCACCTCACCGAGGCGGCGTTCCTCTCGATCACCGAGCTGGCCGAGCGGGTGGGCGTGAGCCAGCCGTCGGTGACCCGCTTCGCCGCCTCCCTCGGCTTCAGCGGCTATCCCGCCCTGCGCGACGTGCTGCAGCCGATCGCGCTCAGCGCCATCGCCGGCGCCCCGGACACCCGCGCGCAGATCCGCCGCAACGAGCTGCAGGAAGCCGTCGACGCCGAGATCGAGAACCTGGAGAACGTGCGCCGACTGCTCGCCGACACCGACCAGGTGCTGGACATCGGCCGTGAGCTGGCCGCCTCGGTGCCGCTGACCGTCCTGGGCCTGCGCATCTCGGTCTCGCTCGCGGAGTACTTCGCGTACGCGGCCCGGCGCATCCACCCCGACGTACGCCTGGTGACCCGGGGCGGCAGCGTCGCTTTCGACGCGTTGCTGCAGTCCAGGGCGGCCGGCGGGACCTGGGTGCTGGCCTTCGCCATGCCCCGGCACGCCAAGGAGACCCTGGCCGCCATCCGCGCCGCCCGCAGTACGGGGCTCCGTGTGGTCCTGATCACGGACCCCACCCTGGGGCCACTGGTGGACGAGGCGGACGTGGCCCTGACCGCGGGGACCGGATCGAGGCTGGTTTTCGACTCGTACGCGGCGCCCGGCATGCTGTCCGCGGCTCTGTTGCAGGCGATGGCCGACGCGGATCCGGAGCGGACCCAGGCGAGACTGGAGAGCTACGAGCACGTGGCCGACCAGCACGGCTTCTTCCTCTAGCCCCTCCTGGCCTGGTTCACCAGGCGATATTCAGCCCTCGAAGTGCATGAAATTTTTCATACTCTTGCTTACTCGACGGTATATATGTTTACTGACGACGGCGCTCCGGATCCACCAGATGCCAAGGAGGACCCCCATGTCCTCCCGAACGTACTCGCGGTACGACGAACCTCCTCAGGTCGCGACCGCGTGTCGGGTCCAGGCTTTCGGATCCCCGCAGAGCGCCCATGGCGGCCTCGGTCAACCCCTGGGCCGAGGCCGCCCCCAAGAACGTCTCGATCAGAGTTCGACACCACTCGGAAGTGACGAGAATGCCTCAGACGGCCACGTTTACCCTCAGCCCTGACTGGCCCATGCAGGTCAAGGCACCCGGGACGCACGACTGGGAGCGCACGGCCACTCGTTGGCTGCGGGATCTGCTCCCGGCCCGCTACGGCGGCTACCTGACCCTCACCCGCCACCACGCGCTCCTGGCGCGGCACGTCCAGCTCCAGTTGCAGCACGAGATGCGCGCGGTGCGGGCGGCCCTGCAGACCAGCCGCGCCGAGCTGCCGACCATGGGCATCGCCGAGTCGGTCATCGAGAACTCGATCAGGATGTACGCCGTCGAGCTGGAGCAGCTCGGCCGGCTCGCCCGCGGCGCACGCCTGGTGTCCGACGCGCTCCTCGTCGGCACCCCCGCCCAGCGCCGGCGCTGACCCTGCTCACGGCCTCTGCGTCGGCTGCCAGGAGCGGAGCCGGGCGGCCACGTCGAAGACGGTGGCGCGCAGCATGCGGATGTCGGTGATGAGGTCGCGCCACTGCTCGTAGCTGGCGTCCACCGCCTCACCGGAGGCCTCGATGTACGCGACCGCGACCCCGTAGGCGAAGTACTCGTTGGAGTCGGGGAGCGGTCGGAGCAGCACGATCGCGTCGAGCAGGGCGGCGGCACGCCAGTAGGCGTCGGGGTCGTCCACTTCCAGGCTCGGCGTGTTCACCCGGTGCCGGGCCACGGCGGCGACCAGCGCGGAGTGGTCGGCCACCGCCACGTCCTTGAACAGCGCCTCCTGCCGCTCCAGCAGCCAGCGGTGATCGATGTGCAGTTCCACGCTCCCGAGTATCCCCGCCCGGGGCCCGGCCGTGGGGCTTTTCCGGTCGGGCGGGGACGCGCGCGGGACTACGGCTTGGGCAGCGTGCAACCCGGGCGGCTCAGGTCGATCTTGTTGCCGGGGGCTATGCAGGGGACGACGATGTACGTCTGCTGCGCGTAGTTGATGCCCTGGCGGACCGTCACGTTGCCGTTCTGATCGACCTCGCACGGGTTGTTCACCGTGCAGCGGGCGCCGTCCTCGTTGCCCGTGTTGTTGACGGCGACGACCTTGCCGGTCGCCGTGTCGACCACCGGTGACCCGGAGGTGCCACCGATCGTGTTGCAGGCGGAGGTGTAGCGGACCGAGTCCTTCCAGGTCCAGTCACCCTCCTTGAGGCGGTAGGCGAAGCCGTCCACGTTGCAGCTGTAGATCCGCTTCCAGTAGCCGGAGACCACCTTGATGGCCGAGCCCTGGGCCGGGCGGGCGGCGTCGAGGGTCAGCGCGGTGATGCCGTACTGGCTCTGGATCTGGGCGTAGGTCCGGGTCAGCTGGTAGATCGAGATGTCGGTGTCGGTCATCGTCGCGTACGCGACCTTGCTCGCGCGGAGCGTACCGACCTTCGACCCGGCCGAGTTGAGCAGCGAGAACGAGCGGCTGGACGGACGGTCCTTGACGACCTCGCCGGCCGCCGGGAAGCCCGACTCCAGGCAGTGCCCGTTCGACAGGACCAGTGCGAGGTCGTTCGGCTGCGAGCCGGGTGCGCGGACGACGGATCCGGAACAGTTGCTGAGCGCCACGGTGCCGGCGAAGTTGACCGCCACGGCGGTGGCTTCGGGGGCGGTGGGTGTGGTCGTGGACGTGGTGGGCGCGGCCACGGCGGGGGGGACCGCCGCTCCCAGCAGGAGCAGGGAGAGTAAGGCGCCGGTGAGAGGCTTGTTCATGTGGGGGTTCCCCTCTGAGGACAATGCGACCGAAGATCCTCCGGTTGTCATGTGCATTGTTGAGACACCGTCCTCAACTCGCAAGACCGCATCGCCAGTTGACGACGGTTGCGCAAGAGGGGCCCCGGACCGGACCGAAGGCGTCGATAACGGACCGTGCACAGGTGTTCCGCACCGGTGGCTCCGCCTCCTACGGTCGGGGCAGCACAGTTCCGGATCAGGAGGCAACGTGAAGCGCGAGATCGACATCGACCAGCTGGTGGCGGCGATGAAGGCGGTCGACGAGGCGGGGCGGCTCTTCGAGGAGGCCCGCGCCGTGTACGAGGCGCGCGGCCTCAAGAGGATCAGCGACGACTTCAAAGTGGCGGGCGGCTCGGTCCAGACCCTGCAGGGCGCCGAGGAGATGGCCCTCGGAGCCCGCAAGTACCTCGCCGAACTCGCGCTGATCGCCGGCTACGCCGCGGCCGGCCTCCAGGAGCGCGCGGGAGAGAGACCGGAGGCGGCCCGCGCCGGCTTCCCGGGCCTGCGCGGCGGCGGCGCCCGCATGGGTCGCCCGCTGCTCGACCCGACCCTGGAGGGACTGCGACTGCTGCTGGCCGTCGACTTCTTCGAGCCCGACTTCAAGGCCGGGATCGAGGAGGTCCTGCAGGCCGAGAAGGCCACCTACCCCGACCCCTCCACGCTCCGCATCCCCAAGCGCGCCGACCGCGCCGCCACGGTCGGCCGTACCCCCTGACACCCTCGGGGTGCCGGGCCGGGCCGACGGGGCGAGGCTGGAGACATGCATCACGCACCCGTCGTCGTCCACCGGATCCACCCGTCGGGGGGCCGCCAGGTGACCCTGCGAACCTCGAACGGAGAGGAGTCCCTGGGCCTGGCCCGCTCGGACGCGGACGTCATCGAATTCTTGCGCCGCGCCGGCATGCCGGACCCCGACGACGTGGTCCTCGGCGCCGCCGAGCTGCTGGACTGGCAGGGGGACACCCCCCACGTGTACGAGGCCGACCCGCCCACCGACGACCTCCCTTAGTACGTGGGGGGTGTCCTCCTGGTCCGGTCAGCCGTGGTGCACGGCCTCCAGGTCGGCCAGATCCGCCTCCGACAGCCGTAGCGCCCCGGCGGCCACGTTCGCGTCCAGGTGGTCCGGGTCGCCCGTGCCGGGAATGGCCAGAACGTGCGGTCCCCGCCCGAGCGTCCACGCCAGCCGTACCTGAGCCGGGCTCGCCCCGTGCGCCCGGGCGACGGAACGCACCCCTTCGTGCTCGGCGCCGCTCGCGCCCGCCTGCCGTCCGGTGCCGGCGATGGAGTAGAAGGGGACGAAGGCGATGCCCAGTTCACCGCAGGCGCGCACGAACCCGTCGTGCTCGGGCCGCACCCCGATCCCGTACATGTTCTGCACACAGACCACGGGCGCGATGGCCCGGGCCTCGGCGAGGTGCTCGGGGGTGACGTTGGAGATGCCGAGATGGCGGATGAGGCCCGCGTCGCGGAGCTCGGCCAGCGCGCCGAAGCGCTCGGCGATGGAGTCGGTCCCGACGATCCGTAGGTTCACCACGTCGAGGTGGTCGCGGCCGAGCTGGCGCAGGTTCTCCTCGACCTGGCCGCGCAGCAGCTCCGGGGTGGCGTGTTCGAGCCAGTCCCCGGAGGGACCCCGGCCCGGCCCGACCTTGGTGGTGATCACCAGGTCCTCCGGGTAGGGGGCCAGTGCCGCGTTGATCAGCTCGTTGGCGGAGCGCAGCGGCGAGAAGTAGAACGCGGCGGTGTCGATGTGGTTCACGCCGAGCTCGACCGCCCGACGCAGTACGCCGATCGCCTGGCCGCGGTCCCTGGGCACGGCGTCCTCCGCGAACGCCTCGCCCGTCTGTGGCAGGCGCATCGCGCCGAAGCCGATCCGGTTGATCTTCAGGTCACCGAGGTTCCAGGTGCCGGCCGCGTCCGCGGTCATCGTCTGTGAGGTCATGCCCGGATGATCCTCACCGGGTAGGCTGCCAGGCCATTGATTAGGGCATGACTGAATCCTCGGGGTGGACGTGCGGGCGGAACTGGCTTTCTCCGTGAGCGATCTCGCGCAGATGCGGTTCGCCGTCTCGCCGATGTGGGAGGTCGGACCCAGCTACCGGCTGCTGGCCTCCGGGGCCACGCCCCACGTGCACCGGCCCTGGATCGACCAGGTGAGGCCGCGGCTGGCGGCCGCCGGCCTCGATCGGGGCTGGCTGGCCGAACTGATCCCGCCCTCGGGGTACGTACCGGACTTCCTCAACCCGGCGCCCGCCGGACCGGCGCCCTCCCTGGCGGAGGAACTGGCCACGGTCCGGGCCACCCCCACCGCCCGGGTCCGCCAGGACCTCGACCGCCTGCGCCAGGAACAGGGACGCCTGGGCCCGCGCACCCGGACCCTCTACACCGACCCGTCGGCCCGCCTGGTCCGGGTCGCCGAGGAGATAGAGACCTACTGGGAGCTGGCCTTGGCGCCGTACTGGGCGCGGATCCGCGCGGTGCTCGACGCCGATGTCTTCCACCGGGCCCGACAGGCCGCCGAGCACGGCGCCGGCCGCCTCTTCAACGACCTGCACCCCTCGGTGAGCTGGGGCGACGACGCGCTCCGGCTGTCCCGCCGACACCGACCCCTGTCCCGCGGGACGGCCGGCGCGGGGCTGTTGCTGATCCCCTCGGTCTTCACCGGGCCGGTGCCCTTCACCCGCGTGACGCCCCCGGAACCGCCCCAACTCGCCTATCCGGCGCGCGGAACCGGCGCCCTGTGGGAACCTCGGCCCGCCGGCCGGGCCGAGGCCCTGGCCGCCGTACTCGGCCGCTCCCGGACCCGGCTCCTGACCGAACTGGAAAGCCCTGCCTCCACCACCGAACTGGCCCGCCGTACCGGGCTCTCGGCCGCCGGAGTGTCCCAGTACCTCACCGCGCTGCGCGCGGCCGGCCTGGTCAGTGCCCACCGGGCCGGCCGCTGCGTGCTCTACGCCCGCACCTCCGTCGCGGAGTCCCTGCTGGTCGCCACGGCCGGTAAGGCGGCGGGCTTCGGTGGGGTCACGCCGCCCCGTCCTTGAGGGAACGGCCGAACTGCTCGTCCAGTACGGACAGCCGCCGCCAGTACTCGTCCTCGTCGATCTCCCCGGCGGCGAACCGCCGGCCCAGGATCGCGATCGGCGACCGCTCCCCGTAGGCGGCCGTCGTCCCGCGGCGCCCCCACCGGCCGGTGCGACGCAGCACGGTGACGACACCCACGACGACGGCCGCCCAGATCAGCGGAACGAACAGGATCCACGGACCGGGACCGTCGTAGGCGAGGGTGGTGAAGGTATCCATCGCGGTTCATCTCCTTGGAAGCGTGGACGTTTCGTCTCACCCCGAGACTCCTCCGAAAGGCTCCGCCGGTCGTCGTACGGCCGGCTGCACCCCGGGTACTTCCACGGGAGTACCCGGGCCGAAGGTCCCGAGGGCGCGAGCCGGGACGCGTGGGACAGGTGGGACCGATAGGGCGCGTGGGGTAAGAGGGTGCGATGCGCACATTCCACGCAATCCCCCGTTCCCCGTACGCCGCCACGCACGCTCGGTAGCTTCGAGATCACAAGCCGTCCGGTGTCACCAGGAACCGATCATCGGACGGAGTCCGTAGCAGGCAAGGGAGCGAATACCGATGGCGAACGTTGAGGTCTCCTTGAAGGAGACGATGACCTCGATCGAGGGTGCGATGGGAGCCGCGCTGGTGGACTACACCAGCGGTATGGCGCTGGGGACCCTCGGCGGCGGCAAGGAGCTCGACCTGACGGTCGCCGCCGCGGGCAACACGGATGTGATCCGGGCGAAGGTCCGCACGATGGAGATGCTGGGTCTGAAGGACGAGATCGAGGACGTCCTGATCACCCTCGGCGGCCAGTACCACCTCATCCGGCTCCTCAAGGGCCGGGGGCACGGCGGCCTCTTCCTCTACCTCGTACTGGACAAGGGACAGTCCAACCTGGCCATGGCCCGCCACCAGCTCAAGCGCATCGAGGCCGCTCTGGAGCTCTGACGGCGATATTTCCGCGCCCACGCATGCCCATGAGTTGAAGAATTCTTCAATCCGGCACATCTGAAACAGGTAATCGCCGGGCGTGCGTGGGCTCGGCCGTATGAATGTATGGGTGGTCGGCCGACCGGAAGACCCGCGCCCCCAGGCAAGGTTTGAAGCAACAGCAGGAGCACTCATGGGCATGCAGGTACCCCTCTACCAGGCGAAAGCCGAGTTCTTCCGCATGCTCGGACACCCCGTCCGCATCCGCGTGTTGGAACTCCTGCAGAACGGCCCCGTACCCGTACGCGATCTCCTCGCCGCGATCGATGTCGAGGCGTCGAACCTCTCCCAGCAGTTGGCGGTCCTGCGCCGGTCCGGCATCGTCGTGTCCATCCGGGACGGAGCGACCGTCAGCTACGCCCTCGCCGGAGGTGACGTGGCCGACCTCCTGCGCGCGGCGCGCCGCATCCTGACCGAACTGCTGACAGGCCAGAGCGAACTCCTGGCCGAACTCCAGCAACTGGGACCCCAGACCGACCGCACGGACAAGGTCGCCGGCCGCTGACAGCCCCGCCGGGCGACGGTCACCCGGGCGGCGTGATGACGCCCCGCCCGTACGGCCCGGCGGAGGTTGTCGATAGCCTGTTCCACCATGATGCGCGCTTGGACTTTGCCCGTACTGCTCGCGGTCTGCGGCTCGGTCGTCGGGGGTCTGACCGTCTCGTCGAGCCCCGGCACCGCCGCGGTGTTCCTGACCGCCTTCGCGGTGCTCGCGGCGGTGAACTCGCCCTTGATCTTTCCGAGGTCCATCGGCGCGCTGGAAGCGCAGCGTCGTAGCGCGGTCGACGGCCGGCCGGTCGTCTACTGGCGGCCGGGCTGCCAGTACTGCATAAGACTGCGCATCCGGCTGGGCCGCGGCGCGCGCCGACTGCACTGGGTCGACATCTGGCGTGACCCGGAAGGGGCCGCCGCGGTCAGGGCCGCCAACGACGGCAACGAGACCGTGCCCACCGTCGTCGTGGCGGGTCTGCCGCACACCGATCCGCGTCCGGAGTGGGTGCGCGAACAGCTCTCCCCTCCCGCGTGAGCGCAGGCCCCTGTTTCAGGTCGCGATGGTGGTGACGGCCTCGACGCCGTAGGTGCGCGCGTAGCCGTTCTCGGTGCCGACGAGGAGATCGACAACCGTGAAGTAGCGGTCCCAGAAAGGGGTTTCACGCAGTGCGTCGATGAGCCGCTGGTAGGCGTCGTGGTCGTCGGCCTCCCAGACCCAGACGTCGGTGACGCGGGTGGAGTAGAACTCCGTGTCGTAGAACCGTGAACGGACGCCGGTGGTCCTGGCCTCGATGGCGGGGACGACCTGGGTGACGAAGGCGTTCATACGCTCCTGGGGGGTCATGGCGAGCCACTCGGGCGTGGTCTTGATCAGCATGAACGCCGTGACGGGCGGCGTCGTCCTCTCAACCGGCATGACGGGTGCCTCCCGAGCGGACCGCGGGCGCCAGGGTCTGCGCGCACCAGTGCGGGAAGCCGGTGGCGGATCCGGTGGCCGGGGTGCGGGCGACGCCCGCGTCGAGGCCCTCGTTCTTGGCCGTCTTCATGTCGACGACACCCCGCGCGAAGGCCTCGTCGAGGCGATATCCGAGGAGGTCGGCGTACAACTCGTCGAGCGGCTGCTGTACGTAGCGGACGGGACGGCCGAGCTGTTCGGTCATGATGCGGGCCAGGTCGTCGGGGGAGAGGTCCTCGGGTCCGAGGACGGGGACGCTGTCGTTGCCGGACCACGAACGGTTGCGCAGCAGGTCGGCGGCGACGGCCGCGATGTCGGCCACCGCGGCGCGCGGGGCCTTGAGGCCGGCGTCGATGGCGTCCGTGAAGACACCCGTCTCCCGCAGGGTGTCCACGTCCTCGAGAAGGTTCTCGAAGAAGGACGGGCAGGCCAGGGCGCGGTAGGCCACGCCGGTTCCGGCGATCAGGTCGTCCATGGCGTGGGAAGCGGTGACCAGTCCGGCGCGGTGGGCGACGGATGTGCCGCGGCCGAGCGCCGAGACACCGACGACGTGGCCGACACCGTGGGCGACCAGGGCCTTCGTGGCGGGCAGGGTGAAGCCGCAGTAGGCGGCCTCGGGGGTCAGTGACGCGTCCGGGGGGACGAGCCAGAACACGGCGTCGGCGCCCTCGAAGGCGCGGTCGACGACCTCGGCGTCGCCGTGCGAGCCGACGATCACCTCGACGCGGTCGCGCACCGCGTCGGGCAGCCGGGCGGGGTCACGAACGACCACGCGTAGTTCCTCGCCGGGGGCGGAGGTGGGGTTCAGGAGCAGGGACAGCAGATGGCTGCCGATGTTCCCGGTGGGAGCGGTGATGACGATCATGGAAACCTCGTGGGTCGTGCCGGATCGGGACGACCCTCATCCTGGGGAGGGCAAGGGTGTTGCCACAATGGGAACTTGAGCACGGGATCATTGCCTGAAATGGAATAACGCCTATGAGCAGCAGTGCAGAACCTGTCATCGACGCCAATCTCGCCGTCGCGCTGGACGCTTTGCTGACCGAGCAGAGCGTCACGCGTGCCGCTGCCCGCCTGCACACGTCGCCGGCCGCCATGAGCCGTACGCTCGCCCGGCTACGGCGGATCCTCCAGGACCCGTTGCTGGTCCGGGCCGGCCAGGCCATGGTCCCCACTCCCCGGGCCCAGGACCTGCGCGAGGAGACGGCCGTGCTGGTGCGCCGCCTGGGGGCGTTGCTGGCCCCTGGCGCCGGTGTCGATCCCGCCGACCTGCGCAGCACCTTCACCCTCCAGGCGGCCGACCTGGTCGGCGCGGCGCTGGCCCCGGGAATGTCGGGGCTGGCCCGGCAGGAGGCGCCGGGGATCTCGTTGCGGTTCCGGGCCGAGGAGATGGAAGCCGGATCGGCACTGCGCGACGGCCGGATCGATCTGGAGATCGGGTCCATCGACCACGTGGACCCCGAGACCCGGATCGAAGAACTGGTCACCCTCCGGATGGCGGCGGCCGTTCGGCCCGGCCACCCTCTCACCGAAGGAACCCTGACCCCGGAACGTCTCGCCGCCGCCGAGCACGTGGTGGTCAGCCGCCGCGGCCGGTTCACCGGTCCCTTGGACGCCGCTCTGGCCGAGCTGAACCTCCGCCGACGTGTAGCCGTCGTCCTCCCCGGCCACCTGGCCGCGATGACGCTCGCCGCCGGCAGTGACATCGTCTGCCTCGTCCCGACCGCACCCCCGGGCGGCTCCGCCTCACCGCTGACCGACGTCGCCACCGCTCTGGGCCTGCGCCTGCTGGACATCCCCTTGCCCCTCCCGCCGCTGACCATCGGTATGGCGTGGCACCCCCGCCACGCCGCCGACGGCGGCCATCACTGGCTCCGCTACGCGGTCCGCCGAACCTTGCGCGCCCCCGGCGGTTCACCTCATCCGAGGCGGCGGGACGAGGAGGGGCCGTCGTGGGCATGAGCCTGATGATCTTCAAGTTCGTCGACGGAGGCGAGGCGCCGGTGCCGCCGGACACGGCGGTGGTACGGGCCGTGCTCGAACCGCACGATGTCGGCGATCCCCGGCTCACAGTCGGGGAGGACGGGTCGATGTCATTCTGGATCCGCGCCCCGGACGGCGGAGAGGCCGAGGTCTTCGCCGATGTCCACGGCCTCGGGGTCTCCCGCCCGAACGCCGGCGACGTGTTCGCCGTCATCGCGGAACTGACCTCCCGGCTCGGCGCGGTCGTCCTCAACCCGAGCAGGGTAGGGGTCGTGTGTGGGGTGGAGGCCTACACACACCTGCCGGCGGAGATGCGCGACGATGCCGTCGTCATCGACATGACGGGCGAGGCCCTCGAAGCCGCCCTCACCGGACCACGTCGCCCCTGACACGCCTGCCGATGGTGGGCGGCGAGGTCCCGAGCGGACGGTCGGCCCGCTGTGAGCGGGGCGCTGGTCCTCAGCCGAGCCAGCCGGGGCGGACCAGGCCGGATTCGTAGGCCAGGACGACCAACTGGGCGCGGTCGCGGGCGCCCAGTTTCACCATGGCGCGGCTGACGTGCGTCTTCGCCGTGAGGGGGCTGACGACCAGGCGGCGGGCGATTTCCTCGTTGGACAGGCCCATGCCCACCAAGGCCATCACCTCCCGCTCCCGGTCGGTGAGTCGGCCCAGCCCGGCCGCCGTCGCGGGCTGTTTCGAACGGGCCGCGAACTCCGCGATCAGTCGGCGGGTGACACCCGGGGACAGCAGGGCGTCGCCCGCGACCACCGCGCGGACCGCCCGCAGCAGTTCCTGCGGTTCGGTGTCCTTGACCAGGAAACCGGAGGCGCCCGAGCGGATCGCCTCGAAGACGTACTCGTCGAGCTCGAAGGTGGTGAGCATGACCACCCGCACGGCGGCCAGGGACTCGTCCTCACCGATCCGGCGGGTCGCGGCGAGTCCGTCGAGCACCGGCATCCGGATGTCCATGAGCACGACGTCGGGGCGCAGTTCCCGGACCAGCCGTACGGCCTCGTCGCCGTCGGACGCCTCGCCCGCCACCTCGATGTCGGGCTGGGCGTCGAGCAGGGCCCGGAACCCTGCCCTGACGAGCAGTTGGTCGTCGGCGAGCAGTACGCGGATCACTGGTCCTCCTCGAACGCGTCGGCCTGGAGCGGGAGTACGGCGATCACCCGGAAGCCGCAGTCCGGTCGCGGGCCGGTTTCCACGGTGCCTCCGAGAGCCGAGGCCCGCTCACGCATCCCGACCAGGCCGTTGCCGCCACCACTCGGGGCGCCACCCGGGGCGCCGCCCGTGGCCGGGCCCTCGTCGTCCACCTGTAGCTCCACGGCGTGCGGCCGCCAGGTGAGGCGGATCCGCGCGGTGCGCGAACCGGAGTGGCGCACCACATTGGTCAGCGCCTCCTGGAGGATGCGGAAGGCGGCGAGGTCCACGCCGGGCGGCAGCGCCCTCGCCTCCCCCTCGGCCGCGACGTCCACGCTCAGCCCGGCCGTCGCGGCCTGCTCCACGAGCTCGGGGAGGCGGTCCAGGCCGGGCGCGGGGGAGCGCGGCGCCTCACCGGGGGAGCGCAAGGTGTCCAGGACCTGTCGGACCTCGCCCAGCGCCTCCTTGCTCGCCGCCTTGATGGTGGCGAGCGCCGTACGGGCCTGTTCGGGATCGGAGTCGAGCAGGGCCAGCCCGACCCCCGCCTGCACATTGATCACCGAAATGCTGTGCGCGAGGACGTCGTGCAGTTCCCGCGCGATCCGCAGCCGCTCCTCGTCCACCCTGCGTCTCTCGGCCGCCGCCCGCTCGGCCCGCTCCCGGGCCCACTGTTCCCGGCGTACGCGGACCAGCTCCGCGACGGCGAGCACCGCGAGGACCCATGCGGTGGCGCCCACCTCCTGGGCCCAGGGCGTCGGGCCGTCCCCCGAGGGCGGGAGCCACCGGTAGAGCCAGTGCCCGATGAGCAGGTGCCCGGCCCAGAACAGGCCGACGGCACCCCAGGCGGCCCGGCGGTGTCCGGCGACGACGGCGGCGAAGCAGGCCAGGGCCAGACCGAGGAACACCGGGCCGTACGGGTAGCCGGCGCCCACATAGACCAGGGTGACGACGCTGACCCCGTACGCCACGGCCACCGGGTGCCGGTGCCGCACCACGAGCAGGGCGGGTCCGATCAGCAGCAGGAGCCGGGCGAAGCCGTCCAGCGCCACCCGCCCGCTCTGCGCGTGCGCCGCCCACCCCGCGCCGATCTGCGTGAAGACGGCGACGAACAGCGCCGAGCGCCAGGCCGGGCCCCGCCCGGTCCGCTCCACCCATCGCCGCCACGGGGGACCATGGCGTTCGCGCAGCTCGTCCATACGGCCACGCTAGACGGCGTCCCCCGTCACCCGCGTCACCCCGGCGTAGCGTTTCAGGCGTACTCCCCACGTAGTACCCGTACCCGACTTTTCGGCCTTGCGGACGACGGTCCGGCCGGCGGCGAGGTCCGGCCGGTACCTGCTGGTGGAGGCGGGCGGATCAGGCTAGGTTGCACGCAAGCGGAGGCTGTCGTGGACATCCGCCCCCGACACCCGCCGGCTGCCCCACTGACGTAAATTGTCCAACGGCCCGCCGGGTAAGGCCGGGCAAAAGGTACGAGTTGGGGCAGGTGTGGGCAGGACATGGCGCGACGCGGACGGATGGAAGCGGACCGAGGTGTCACCTCCGCCGCGCCCGCGGTGCCGGGATCCGCGATAGCCGCGGCGGCCGACGGCGGGAGCGCGGCCCGGAGCTGGCTCCGGCTGGGTCGGGACGGCCGACTCACCGCCTACGCGAGCTGCGCGGACGGCCTGGTGCGCTGGACCGAGTCCGCGCCCGGCTCCGACATCTGGCAGGGCCCCGAGCTGTTCCCCGTAGAGGGGTGGGCGGGCCGGTTCACGCTCGCCCAGGACTCCAACGGGTTCGTCTGGTTCGCCGGCACCCGCCACCGGGAGGGGGCGCCGGGCGGCCGCGAGCTGATCATCGCCACCCAGTACCAGACCGGCCGCCCGCTGGGCGACTGGCGCGCGGTGGGCAACCCCTTCCCGGAACGTAAGCGGCGGCAGGAGCACGGGCCGGAGCGGGGTCAGGGCCAAGGCCAAGGCCAAGGCCAAGGCCAAGGCCAGGCCGGGAATCAGGACCCGTCCGAGGCGGAGTCGGGGGCGCCCCTGCCCCCGCCCGGCGACCCGATCGTGCTCCCCGACGGCACCGGCGCGCTCCACGTCCTCTCCACCCGGTTCGGCGTCGGAGCGCGCGGCCGGACCCGGCGCGCCGACGGCGCATGGGTCAATTGGGCCGACTACCAAGGCAAATGGGTGCGTGGAGCCGTCGTTCCCCTGGTGACCGCCCAGGGCCGGGCCGAGTTCCTGGTCACCTTCCGCGGCGGGGCCTCGTACTGGGGGCAGGACATGCCGGGAAGCGACTTCAGGTGGCTCGGGCGGATGAAGGCGGACGCCGTCGAGGGGACGTACAGCGCCTACGAGACGGGACCCGGCACCGGCACCTACTTCTGGCGGCACCCGGCGGACGGCGGCGTCATCGCCTACCGCCCGCAGGCCCCCGCCGGCGTGGCGCCCGCGCTCATGCCGCTGGGCGGCGCGGGCGGCGTCGGCCCGGTGGACGTCGCCCGTACGGCCATCGGCGGCTACGACTGCACCGTCCTGCTGCAGCGGGGGGCCGAGGGCTACCCGGAGATCGCCGCCTACCCGACGGAAGGTGAGCAGTACGGCACTTGGTGGGCCCCCGTTGGGGACCGGTGCGCGGGGCTGCCGGCCATCTCGCTCGACGCCCGCGGCTCGGTCACGATCGCGATGATCGACATGGACGGCGGACTGCTGATCGCCCGGCAGGATCGGACGGACCCGGGCCTGGCCTTCGGTCCGTGGTGTCGGGTGGGGTGATCCACCTCACCCGAACGGCCGTGCTGTGGCGATTGAAGCAACGCATCCGCATGCCGCACCCTGGCTACAGGCGGAGTTGACCTCCCCCACGGACGTGGGAGGTCGCCGCTCATTCGCATTCGTGAAGCTCTGAGCCCGTGAAGAGCCCATGAACACTTGCTCGCCATTAAGTGATTGGCCTACGCTGCGCACACGCTGTCAAGGTCGTATAAGTGTGCGGTCGAATGCGGTGGGGTGGGTCGAGTGTCCGGGGAGCGGTGGGTGACCAGATTCCGGGGCGGGTCTGGCGGCGTGTCCCGGCAACTTCCGGTGCGCCGTGAGAAGTGTGTCTATCGAGGAGCTTTCTGAGTGGCAGGTATGCCCCGCCTGAGTGTTGTCGTGCCCTTCCAGGATGTTGAGATATACCTCCAGGAATGTCTGGAATCGATAGCCAGGCAGACGTTCTCCGCGCTCGAAGTGATCATGGTCGATGACGGCTCGACCGACTCTTCGACGGCGATAGCCTCCGACTTCGCCCGCCGCGACCCCAGGTTCAGGCTCCTGCGCCAGGATTCGATGGGGCCGGGGCACGCCCGTAATGTCGGCATTCGAGCCGCTCATCCCCAGGCCGAATTCCTCGCGTTCGTCGACGGCGACGACGTCATACCCGAGTACGCCTACGAGCTGCTCGTGCAGACCCTCGAAGGGTCCGGTTCCGATTTCGTGTCGGGCAACGTGCAGATGATGAACTCCACCAAGCGGTGGCAGTCCCCCCTGCACAAGGCGCCCATGCAGAAGAGCAGGCGCGGCACGCACATCACCAAGCTGCCGGACCTCATCTACGACCGCACCGTATGGAACAAGGTGTTCCGGCGGTCCTTCTGGGACTACCACTACATCGCGTTCCCCGAGGGCGTCATGTACGAGGACTCCTGGGTCAACATGTTCGCCCACTTCCGGGCCGCCAAGGTCGACATCCTCACGGACATCGTCTACTTCTGGCGTCGGCGCGAGGGCGGTGCGGCCCCCTCCATCACCCAGCGGCACACCGAGTTCAGCAACCTCCAGGACCGCGTCTCCGCGGTCCGATCGGTCAGCCGCTTCCTCGCCGGCCACCGCGCGCGGTCCTACTCGGACCACAAGCGCAAGTACGACCTGGCCTGCCTCAAGTCGGACCTGATGCTGCATCTGAAGGTGCTGCCGGACGCCGACGAGGAGTACCAGGACGCCTTCATGCAGTGGGCGAACGAGTTCCTGGACGAGGCCGACGCGGACATCATCCAGGAACTTCCCGCCGACGCCCGGGTCAAGTGGCTCCTGGTGCGCGAGGGCCGCCTGAAGGAACTGCTCGACGTCGTCGAGTTCGAGCGCAAGGGCGGGCCCCTGCCCGTGCAGCGCCGCTTCCACCGCTACCTCAACTACCCCTACCTCGGGGACCGTTCGATCGGCCTCGACAAGAGCGCCTACCGGCTCGACAAGGAACTCTCGCTCCACGGCTCGCTGATCCGGGCGGGCTGGGACGACAAGGACCAGCTGACCCTGGAGGGGTCCGCGTACGTCCGCTTCATCAACGTGCACAAGCGGCACATGTCGATGAAGGCGATCGCGCTGCGCAACAAGAAGCAGGGCCGCGTCGTCGTCGCCAAGGCGAAGACCACGTACTACCCGCAGGCCACCGAGTACTCGAACCAGAACCGCTACTGCTACGACTGGTCCGGCTTCCAGGTCAGCTTCGACACGTCCCGGCTCAAGCGCAAGGGCGTGTGGGTCGAGGGCACGTGGGACGTCGCGGCCGGCGTGCTCAGCCGCGGCCTGTTCCGCTACAAGGGCATTGCCCGGGGCGGCGCCGGCAGCGCGGCCAACCCGCCCTACCGGTACGTCGACAAGAACATCCGCGTGGTGCCCCTGTTCCTTCAGGGCAAGCTCAAGCTCCGCGTCGAGACCGTCCGTTGCCGTATCACCCGGCACCGGATGGTCGGCGACCACATCGAGCTCGGCGGTGTCTACCTCGGTGCCAAGCTCCCGGAGTGGGGCAAGTTCCGGGTGACCAGCATGAGCGGCGCCGGCCGCCACGACTCGTGGGTCCACTTCACCCCCGGCGGCGAGGGGTGGTACCTCTTCGTCACCCGCATACCGGTCAAGGCCCTCGTCCCCGGACACCGCACGAACTCCTCGGACGGGGTCCCCGAGACCTGGAACACCGGAGCCAACGGCTGGAAGACCACCTTCCACGTCGAGGGACGCAAGGCCGCCATCTACCCCGTCATGGCGGAGGACGCCACCGACGGCCACTACCGGATGCCGGCCGGGCTGCAGACCGACGGCGGCGACCGCGAGGTCTTCGTGCACCGCAACGGCTCCGGCTACGTGGTCCTGTTCGAACGGGACACCCTGCCGCTGGCCAAGTCCGCGACCTGGCGCGCCGACGGCTCGCTGGAGGTCGTCGTCGGCTACGCCGCTCAGGACATGCTCGACGCGTCCGAGTACGCCATGGCGCACGTCGTCGTCCGTTCCCGCGCCCACGGCGCGGAGCGCGTCGCCCCGATCACCTGGAACGGCGACGAGTTCCGCTTCGTCGTCACCCCTGCAGCGATGCGCACCCTGGCCGGCGACATCCCGCTCGCCTCCGGCCGCTGGGACTTCTTCCTGCGCCGTCAGGACCATTCCGCGGTCGCCCCGGAGCAGCGCACGAGCGACCTGATGATCAAGATGACGCAGGATCTGATCCCGACCCTGCCGCAGGACATGGCCAGCAACGAGCGCCGCTACGAGCTCCAGTCGGAGGCCTACGACCGGCTCTCCCTGCTGGTCCACTCGGCCATGCCGGACGAGGCCCGCGGCCCCTACCGGCAGAAGCTGATGCGCACCAAGGCGTATCCGGCGGCCCGCCGGCAGCCCGTCACCCAGGCCGTGCTGTTCGACGCGTTCAAGGGGACCCAGTACTCCGACAGCCCGCGCGCGCTGCACGAGGAGTTGGTCCGCCGGGGCCTGGACCTCGAACACCTCTGGGTGGTCCGCGACGACCAGGTGGAGGTACCCCCCACCGCACGCCCCGTCCGCATGTGGTCCCCGGACTGGTACGAGGCCATGGCCCGGTGCAAGTACATCGTGGCCAACAACCACATGCCGGACTGGTTCGAGAAGCGCGACGGGCAGATCGTCGTGCAGACCTGGCACGGCACCCCGCTCAAGCGCATCGGACACGACATCGAGGCCGTGCACTTCGCCGACAAGCGGTACCTGGAGCGCGTGGAGAAGGAGGTGCAGAACTGGGACATGCTGGTGTCCCCGAACAGTTTCAGCACCCCGATCCTCAAGCGGGCCTTCCAGTTCCCCGGCGAGATGGTCGAGAGCGGCTACCCGCGCAACGACATCCTGCGCCGCGCCGACTCCGGTCGGCGGGCGGCGGAAGTGCGCCGCCGCATCGGCCTGCCGCCGGGCAAGAAGGCCATCATGTACGCGCCGACCTGGCGCGACGACCAGTTCTACGCACCCGGGAAGTACAAGCTCGACTTCCGCATCGACCTCGACGAGGCCAAGGCGCAGTTGGGCCACGACCACGTCCTGCTCGTACGGCGCCACCCCAATGTGGTGGACCCCGTACCGGGCGCCGGCGACGGCTTCGTCTTCGACGTGTCCGACTACCCGGACATGGCGGACCTCTCGCTCATCGCCGATGTGATGATCACGGACTACTCCTCCCTGATGTTCGACTTCGTCAACACCGGGCGGCCGATCCTCTTCTTCACCTACGACCTGGACCACTACCGGGACACCCTGCGCGGCTTCTACTTCGACTTCGAGCAGTCCGCCCCCGGCCCGCTCGTGTACACCTCCCCGGAGCTGATCGGGGCGATCCGCAACATCGACCGCATCCAACAGGGCTACGCCGCCCGCTACCGCTGGTTCCAGCAGGAGTTCTGCGACCTCGACGACGGTTACGCCTCGGCCAGGCTGGCCGACCGCATCCTGATCGCCGGCGGGGACCTCGACCCCGCGCGGGCCCAGGCCCCGGCCGTCGGCGCGGCCGGCGGCCGCGCGGCGGGTCCGGCCGGCCAGGCGGGTCGCCGGGCCGACGCGGGTCACGCGGCTCCGACGACTCAGGCGGGTCAGGCAGGTCAGGCAGGTCCCTGGAACGGAGGCACCCTCGGTCAGGTGCCGCGCCAGCCGGCGAGAAGAATGGATTCCGAGCATGTCTAAGACAGCCCAGAGCACGCGCCGCGTCTTCACCGGCGTGGACTCCTCGGGGGCGGTGCCCATCGAGTACCGGTTCTCCCACGCGCGGAACGGCAATCGCCATCTGGTCGTCGTCTTCGCGAACCGCTACGCGACCAACGAGTACGGCTGGGCCAACGGGAAGCTCGACCTGCTGCGTTCCAACATCCTGTGGGTCCGCGACCTGTTCGACGGCGCGAACACCTACTACCTCTGCAAGGGGATGGACTTCTCCCTGGAGCAGTCCGTCGCCGGGCTCATCTCGCGCGTCATGAGCGCCCTGTCCCTCTCGCCGGACCAGGTGACCATGTTCGGCAGCTCCAAGGGCGGCAGCGCGGCCCTGTTCTACGGCCTGAAGTACGGCTTCAGGAACATCGTGGCCAGCGTGCCCCAGTTCCAGATCGGCACCCGCGTCAAGGAGGGCAACCCCGAGGCCGTCCGGGTGATGATGGGCGAGGCCACGGAGCAGAACGTACGCGTCCTCGACTCGGTCCTCCCGGACCTGGTGCACAGCGGGGCGAACCGCTCGGCCAACATCTATCTGGTCAGCTCGCCCCAGGACGAGCAGTACGCGAGCCAGGTGGAGCCTTACCTCAGGCTGTTCCAGGGCCACGAGAACTTCAACTTCGTCTACAACGACTCTCCCCTGATCACCGACCACGGGAAGGTCACCCTGCGCAACCTCCCCACCCTGATCGGACTGTTGAACCTCCTCGTCGAGGGCATCACCCCCCGGTTCGGCATGGTCCGCAACGGCTACGAGGAACCGCAGCGCGACACGTCAGCGATCGACGCGTACCTGACGCAGACCTCCCTGGTGCAGCGCGACGAGTCCTTCCCCCGGCCGGTGGTGCTGACGCCGACGACGGAGGAGCGGGTCCCCGCCAACACCGTCCGTTTCACGGGCACCGCCGTGGGCGCCGTACGCGTCAGCTTCTGGCAGGACGGCAAGCACAAGGGCTCCGCCCCCGTCGCCGCGGACGGCACGTGGGTCTGGGAGCGCAGCACCCCTTGGCCCAAGGGCAGGCACGTCATCAGGCTGTTCGCCGCCGACGCGAGCAACTACCAGACCGAGCGCACCGAAGTGGTCTTCACCGCCGTGGAGAACGCGGCCGCGGCCCTGCCCGAGTACGAGCCGGCGCCCCCGCCGCTGCCGCGGCCCGAGCAGCGCCTCGTGCTGACCGTGACCGCGCCGGCCGCCCACCAGCAGGTGCCGGGCCCCGCCGTCGGCTTCGCCGGCTACGCCCCGGGTGCCGTCCGCGTGGACTTCCAGGAGGGCGGAGCGGCCCTGGGGACGTGCGAGGTGCGGGCCGACGGGACCTGGACGTGGGAGCCCGGCTGGGCCTGGAACCAGGGCGACCACTTCGTCGAGGCCATCGCGGTGGACGCCGTCGGCAACCCCTCGCCGTGGACGGCCGTCCCCTTCACCCTGATCATGAGCTCCTACCCCGTGCCCGCGCAGGGGGCGTACTTCAACGCACGGTACTGATCGTGGCCGGGTCTTCGGGCGGCCGGGTCACCCGCATCACCAGCGGCCGGTGGTCGGACGCCTTGGTGTCCACCACCTCGCAGTCCGTGCGGGGGAGCCGGGTGAACAGGTAGTCGATCTTCGTACCGTCCTTGAGGGTGGGGCGCCCCGCCCGCGAGCCGCCCTTCTGGTCGCACTCGCGGTAGGTGGTGTACGCCTCGGTCGGCCAGATCCAGGCGGACGTGTTCTTGTCCTTGTCGCCCACCGGCGGCGGGGTGTTGAAGTCCCCGCCGAAGACCGTTGCGCCGTCCGTCGACGCGGCGGCGACCAGTGAGCTCAGCTGGTCGTCGCGGAAGTCCCAGTCCGGGTGCTCGTCGTCGCTCTCCCGTAGCGACAGGTGCGCGTTGCACACCCGCACCCGCTGGGCCGGGACCCGCGCGCACAGGATGCCGCGGTGCAGTCCCACCGTCGGCTGCTCGGTCGGGATCGCCTCCACGTCGGTGAGTTGGGAGCCGGCCAGCAGGCCGTAGCCGGCTTGCCCCTTCCCCTGTCCGGTGCAGTCGACGGACCTACGGCTGCCGGCCGCGTCCACCTCGGCGTACGGCTCGAAGGCCGACTGCCACTGCGGGCCGAGGCCGTGGGCGAAGGAGACCAGGTCCTCGGAGCACACCTCCTGCAGGAGCAGGACCTGGACGTCGGAGTCATCGATCAGGTCGCGCAGTTGCTTCAGCTTCTCCTTCGGTCCGCCGGTCTTCTCGCAGCTCCACTGCCGTACCCCGCACATGTTCCAGGTCGCCACGGAGACGTCGTCGGCCGTCCCGGCGCCCCCACCGGCGCCCGCCACCGAAGCCGGGGTCTGTGCCGATGTGCACGCCACCGCGGTCAACAGGCCCAGGGTCGTCACCGCGCGGCCGAACCGGAGGCGGAGCGACCGCCGCCGCGACCACCGCCCGGTCTCCATGTGTCTCTGCATGCGGACATCATTGGGTATGAGCCGGTCAGACCGTGCATCGGGCCCGGTGTGAGCCGTTGCGCATCGCCGCCGGAAACCGTCAGGCGAACCTCGCGGACCGCATAGGGTGGGACGGTGACGAACGCGAGTACGAACCCCGGCGGCGACCGAGTGCTGTACGGGTGCATGGGCCTGGGCGGGAGCTGGGACCCGGACCCGTACGGGCCCGCCGACATCGACGCCGCCGAGGCGGCCGTCGTCGCCGCCCTCGACAGCGGCATCACCACCTTCGACCACGCCGACATCTACCGGCACGGGAAGGCCGAGGCCGTCTTCGGCGAGGTGCTCGCGCGCACGCCCGGGCTGCGCGAGCGCATCACGCTCCAGACCAAGTGCGGGATCCGGCTCGGCGACGAGGACCGCCCCGGGATGTACGACCTGCGCGGGGACACCATCGCGCGCCGTGTCGAGGAGAGCCTGACCCGGCTGCGGACCGACGTGATCGACGTCCTGCTGCTGCACCGGCCCGATCCGCTGGCGGACGTGGACGAGACGGCCGCCGCGCTGTCCTCCCTGCACCGCCAGGGCCTCGTACGGGGCTTCGGCGTGTCGAACATGGGCGCCGCGCAGATCGCCCACCTCCAGGCCCGGCTCGACGTACCGCTGGTCGCGAACCAGCTGGAGATGAGCCTGCACAGCCGAGCCTGGGTCGAGGCCGGAGTGCTCCTCAACACGCCGGAGTCCGCGCGGAACGGGTTCCCGTTCGGCACGCTGGAGCACTGCCGCGACCACGGCATCCGCCTCCAGGCCTGGGGCGCGCTGGCGCAGGGCCGGTTCACCGGCCGCGAGGAGACGCCCACCGAGCGCGCCACCGCGGCGCTGCTGGCCGAGCTGGCCCGTAAGAAGGGCACCACGCCCGAGTCGGTCCTGTTGTGGTGGCTGATGCGGCACCCCGCCGCCATCGCGCCGGTCATCGGCAGCGCGCGCCCCGAACGGATCCGTGCGTGCGCCGACGCGGCGCTGCGGGAGCCCGAGCTCACGCACGAGGAGTGGTACGAGCTCTGGATCGCCGCCCGAGGCGTGCCGCTGCCCTGAGCCGACCGGGACGGGGAACGGGGGGCGGGGGGCGGGCAGCGGGGGTGGGCGGCGGGGGATAGCCCCACCGGTGGCCGACCGGGAAGCCGGATGGGACCCCGAGGTGAGATCAACAAGGCTTGCGCCATGACGACTTACCCGCACAAGGCCCTGCTCCTCGCCCTCGCCACGGCCACCGTGGTGGCCGCGACCGCGACCGCCGCTCCGGCCGTGGCCCGACCGGCGCCCGCACCCGCCGGTCCGCGGCTCGCCTGGCACCCCTGCACGCATCCGGGCGCGCCCGCCGCCCAGGAGTGCGCCGAGCTACCCGTCCCGCTCGACTACGACGACCCCGACGGCCGCCAGCTCACCGTCGCCGTCTCCCGGATCCGCAGCGACCGCCCCGAGGCGCGGCGCGGCACCCTCGTCGTGATCCCCGGCGGACCGGGCGGATCCGGCGTGCAGCGTCTGACGCAGAAGGCCGACGCACTGCGACGGGAGCTCGCCGGGGCCTACGACCTCGTCGCCCTCGATCCGCGCGGAGTGGGGGCCAGTACCACCGCGAGCTGCGGGCTCGCCCCCGAGGACCGCTACCTGACCAGCCTGCGGTCCTGGCCGGGCCCGAACGGCGAGATCACCGAGAACATCGCCCGCTCCGAGCGCATCGCCGAGGCCTGCGCCCGCAACGGCGGCCCCGAGCTGCGCAGTTTCACCACGGCCAACCAGGTCCGCGACATGGACCGCTTCCGCGAGGCGCTCGGCGAACGGAAGCTCTCCGCCTGGGGCACCTCGTACGGGACGTACGTCGGCGCCGTGTACGCGCAGAAGTACCCCCGGCACACCGATCGCTGGGTCCTGGACAGCAGCGGCGACCCCGACCCGAAGCGGGTGGCGCGCGGCTGGCTCGCGAACATGTCGCAGGGCGCGGCGGACCGCCTCCCCGACCTCGCGGCCTGGGCGGCCCACCCCGACCGGGACCGCGACGGCCTGCGACTGGCCGCGCAGCCGCACGAGGTGGAGCCGCTCCTCGTCTCCCTCGCGGCCCGACTGGACCGGGAACCGAGGGCTTCGACGACCCCGGGAGTGCCGCTGACCGGCAACGGCCTGCGCCAAGCCCTCCAGAACGCGCTCTACGCCGACGCCGCCTTCGCACCCTTCGCCCGGCTCGTGCAGTCGGCGCAGGACCCGGCGGGGACCCCGGTCCTCCCGAGGGAACTCGCCGCGCCCGTCCCGGACACGGACGCCGCGCTCATGGTCAGCGTCATCTGCAACGACGTCAGGTGGCCGAACACGCCCATGGCCGAGTACCGGAAGGCGGTCACCGCGGACCGGGCCCGCCACCCGCTCATGGCCGGCATGCCGGTGAACGTGACGCCCTGCGCCTTCTGGAAGACCCCCACCCAGAAGCCGACCCGGATCACCGATGACGGTCCGTCCGACATCCTCATGCTGCAGAGCCGGCGCGACCCGGCCACTCCGCTCTTCGGAGCCCTGAAGATGCGCGAGGTGCTGGGCGACCGGGCCCGCCTGGTCACCGTCGAGCAGGGCGGCCACGGGCTGTACCTCGGCAACGGCAACGCGTGCGGCGACCGGACCGTCACCGAGTTCCTCACGAGCGGCCGCCGCCCGACCCGGGACGTGGACTGCGCGAACTGAGCCGGTCGCGCCCGTACGGCCTTGGATTCGTAGGGGTATGGACGGATACGCCCCACTGAACATCTGTTAGTGTGCCCGCGCTTGGTGTTCATCCATCGATCCGTCCTCCCCTCGACCGCCGCGCGCCCGAGGGGGCTGCGAGGTGTCTCGTACGTGCACAGCACCATTCCCTTCTCCCCGACCGAGGCCAGATCCGCGCGCGCCCGCATGGGCCTGACCACGACCCAGGTGGCCCACTCCATGGCCGCCTGCGGCACCCCCGTCCACCCCCAGCTGGTCCTCGCCTGGGAGCAGGGCGCCGAGGTGCCCTCCGATCGGCAACTCTTCGCCCTGGCGGACGTCCTGTGGTGCGACGCCACCACGCTGATGGGCATCGCTCCGCGCACCCTCGCCGAGCATCGGCTGGCGCGTCGACTCACCGTCGATCGGCTGGCGTACCGCATAGGCATGGACCCGTCCGAGTACCGCGCGGCCGAATCGGCGCGGCAATGGCACGGGGACACCTGGCAGACCAGGGCGCTCGTGGAGGCCCTCGGGCTGTCGCTGCGCGAACTGATCGGGATCATGGGACGGGTGGAGGAACTGGCCGAGCACCTGCGCTCGGCCGTCGCCGGGCGGTGGAGGACGTACGTCGACCCGGTGGCGGAGATCGTGGTGGTGGACGCGACCGGCGTCGGCGACGCGCTGCGCACGATGCACGCGGAGTTCGCCGCCTTCTCGGAGCGGTACATGGGGCACCTCCTCGCGCGCAACGACGACGCCCGGCTCAAGGAGATCGCCGCGGAACGAGCCGCCTACCTAAGCCGACTGGTGGACCATTTCTGGGAGTTGGTGGGGGAGGCGGGCGAGGCGCCGCCGTTCCCCGCGGCCGGACGCTGACCCGGCCCGCCGACCGCCGACCGCCGTTCACGGGCCGGGCGCACGGAGCGCCCGGCCCGCGGTCCGTTCCGTGGTCCGTTCCGTGGTCCGCGGTCCGTCTCAGCGTGCCGGCGCGCCGAAACGCGGTTCGGCCGGGTCCTGTTCACCGATGTCGTCCCAGTCGATCTCCGACCCGGCGCGCCGTGTGAAGACGTTGAAGAGCAGGTTCAGCGTGATGGCCGTCAGGGCGCCCAGCGTGATCCCGCTGTCGAGCACGGCCCGCAGGTCGTCCGGCATCCGGTCGAAGAACGGGCCGACGGTCGTCGGGAGCAGGGCGGCGCCCAGACTGACCGCCAGGATCAGGGTGTTGCGCTCCTCGCGCAGATCGGCCTTCCCCAGGATCTGGATGCCGACCGCGGCGACGATGCCGAACATGGAGAGCGCCGCTCCGCCCAGTACCGGATGCGGGACCGAGGCGACGAGGCTCCCCGCCTTCGGCAGCAGGCCCAGGACGACCATGAACACACCGGCCGCGACGACCACGTACCGGCTCATCACCTTCGACATGCGCACGAGGCCGATGTTCTCGGCGAACGCCACGTACGGGAAGGAGTTGAGGACGCCACCGAGCACCGTGGCAGCGCCGTCCGCGCGCAGGGCCCGGGCGACCGTGTCGGCGTCGACCTTCTTGCCGGTGATCTCGCCGATCGCGTAGACGTCACCGGTGGTCTCCACCATGGTGATCAGAGCGACGACGAGCATGGCGACGATCGGCAGCAGCTCGAACCGCGGCATGCCGTAGTGGAACGGGGTGGTGATCCCGAACCAGTCGCTCTCGCCGACCGCGGCGAAGTCGGTGTCGCCGAAGAGCCAGGCGGCCGCCGTGCCGACGACGAGCCCGAGCAGGACGGCGAGGCTGCTGAGGAACGGCTTGCCGATCCGGACGACGGTGAGGGTGAACAGCAGGGTGCCCAGCGCGTAGGCGAGGTTCTTCGGGTCCCCGTACGCCGGGGTGCCGATGAGGTGCGCGCCCCCCGCGGCGTCCTGCAGGGCCACCGGGATCAGCGTGATGCCGATGATGGTGAGGATCGTGCCGATGACGACCGGAGGGAAGAACCTCACCAGCCGGCTGAAGAGCGGGGCGAACAGGAAGGTCGCGATGCCCGCCGTGATCACTGCCCCGTAGACGACGAGCAGCCCTGCGGTACCGCCGCCCGCTCCGATACCTATGGCGATCATCGGGGAGACCGCGGTGAAGGTGACGCCTTGGACCAGGGGCAGCCGGGCGCCGATCTTCCAGACGCCGAGGGCCTGGATGATCGAGGCCACGCCGCAGGTCAGCAGGTCCGCGTTGATGAGGTGGACCAGCTCCTGGCGGGAGAGGCCCAGAGCGTTCCCGAGCAGGACCGGGACGATGACGGCCGCCGCGTAGAAGGCGAGGACGTGCTGGAAGCCGTACAGGGCGAGCCGGGGGAGCGGGAGTCGTTCGTCGACAGGGTGCGTCTGCGGCCGGGGGGACCGACGTGGCATTCGTGCCATCTCTGCCTTGCCTTCGCGAGGTAGGTGAATGAGAAGACCGCCGCCCTCCAGCCCTGGGTGACAGGGCGAGGGCAGGTCGGCTCGTACCGAGCCGACGCCGGGCGGTGTTGCCGACATCGCGTCGCTCTGCACTGCATAGTCATGCCCCGGATGCGGGAAATCCTTCGATCGACATGGCAGATCCGCATTTGATCATGGGATCCGAAGGGGGCTCGACCGGAGGGCGCTCACCATAGCCAAAGGTCGTGTTTCCTCGCGAGTAACCTCCCGGCAAGGTGCCCGCCCAGCTCCCCGTCACTGCCCCGGTCCCGCGCAACCCGTACGACGTCACCCGCCTCGCCCGGGTGACGGCGGACCCGGCCGCCCCGACCCCGGTCCGAGGGCGAACTCCGGGCCACCGCAAGGCTTTCGGCGCCCGTGGAGGCTGCCCGCGGCCATCTCCCCTTCCCCTTCCCGGCCCACTTTCCGTACGGCCGTGGCCCCGGATATCCATCCGTACTTGTGGGTACTGCGGCCGAATGGCGCCGGATTTGATAGTTCTGGACTGGTCCGGTGTGAGAAAGCTGCGGGAAGGATCCGGCATGTTCGATCTACTGCGCCCGGAGACCGTCATGTGCCCCTTCTGCAAGGCCACCGCCACCGACGGAGTGGTGCGGACCTTACGGACCGGAGCGGGGTCACTCTCGGTGACCTGGCACGCCCTCAACTGCCCGCATTACGCGGCCGACCGGATCCTCGCCGAGAAGGAGGGCTGACCCGAGCCGTCCCGGACCGGCCGAGGACGGCGACATGCGGGACCTGACCCGTACGGCGAGGATGAGGAGGGACCGGCGACGAGGAGCGGCGCATGACCAGTCCAGCGGAGCGGCTTCGGCGCGGACGGGCCGTCCGCAAGATCACCGGACGCTCCGCGCACGGGCGCTGGACCGCTTCACCGGACCGGCCCGACCCCATCGGCGTACTGCGGCGGCAGGGCACCGACCGCGTGCCCGAGCTGCTGCCGATCCGCTACGGCCGCATGGCGGCGTCTCCGCTCGCCTTCCTGCGCGGCGCGGCCGCCGTCATGGCCGCAGACCTGGCCACCGGGCCGCAGACCGGCCTGACCGTCCAGCTGTGCGGGGACGCACACCTGCTGAACTTCGGCATGTTCGCCTCGCCCGAACGCGCCCTGCTCTTCGACCTCAACGACTTCGACGAGACCTTCCCCGGCCCCTTCGAATGGGACGTCAAACGGCTCGCCGCGAGCGTCGCCGTCGCCGCCCGTGACAACGGGCACGGCGACGACCAGGCCGCGAGAGCGGCCCGCGGCGCGGCCCGGGCCTATCGCCGGACCATCCGGGAGCTCGCCGGACACCGCGAGCTGGACGTCTGGTACCACCGGATCGACACCGCCGACCTGCTGCCCCTCATCCGCGAGCGCGAACTGCGCGACCGGGTGGCGGCCAACCTGGCGCGCGCCCGCCGCCGCACCAGCCTGCGCGCGCTCGGCAAGCTCACCGAGGTCCAGGGCGGGCGCCGGCGGATCGTCCACGATCCGCCGCTGCTGGAGCCGCTCGCCCGCGCGGACTCACGGGAGGTCGACCAGATCTTCGGCAAGTACCGCAGCACCCTCCCCGAGGAACGCCGCCTCCTGCTCGACCGCTTCCGCTTCGCCGATGTGGCGCGCAAGGTGGTCGGCGTCGGGAGCGTGGGGACCCGCTGCTTCATCGTGCTGCTCCTCGGACGTGACGCCGACGACCCGCTCTTCCTGCAGATCAAGGAGGCCGTGCCGTCCGTCCTGCACGGCCATCTCCCCGACGACGGGCACGATCACCAAGGCCACCGGGTGGTCGCGGGCCAGCGCCGCATGCAGGCCGCGGGCGACATCTTCCTCGGCTGGACGACCGGGCCCGCCGGGCGCCATTTCTACGCCCGGCAGCTGCGTGACATGAAGGGGTCCGCCGAGGTCGCCGGGATGCCCCCCGAGCTGCTCGGCCGGTACGCCGAGCTGTGCGGCAGGGCCCTGGCCCGCGCCCACGCCCGCACCGGCGACCGCATCGCCATCGCCGGCTACCTCGGCGGCGGCGACACCTTCGACCGCGCCGTGGCCGGCTTCGCGCTCCGCTACGCGGACCGGACCCTCGCCGACCACGCGCTGCTGGCCACCGCGATCGCCGACGGGCGGATCACCGCCACCAGCGGCATCTGAACCCTCAGGCCGCCGCGCCGCTCGGCTCCGCCTCCCGGGCCGCCCGGCGGCGCAGCGCGTCCTCGTCGGTGTCGGCGTCGTAGGAGAGCAGCTTCGGCAGCAGGGCGGCCAGCACCGCCACCGATGCCACACAGGCCAGGCCGCCGCCCCAGAAGGCCGAACGGGTACCGGTCCAGCCGGCCATCGTGCCCGCCCGGACCTGCCCCAGCTGCGGTCCCACGCTGTACGAGAGCACCTCGATGCCCGCGAGCCGGCCCCGCAGCTCCTCCGGGATCGTCTGGTTCCAGATCGTCGCCCGGCCCAGCCCGCTCACCATGTCGCCCGCGCCCGCCACCGCGAGGCACAGCAGCACGAGCCAGATGCCGGAGGACGCGCCGGCCCCGGCGACCGCCAGGCCCCAGACCGCCGCACCGAACACCACCAGCAGCCCGTGCCGGCGTACCCGGGACATCCAGCCGCTGGTCATGCCGAGCGCCAGCGAGCCCACCGCCCCGGCCGCGTACATCAGCCCCAGCGCCCAGACGGCGTCGAGCTCGTCCGCGAGGAAGGGGTAGATCGCGTTCGGGAAGGCGAAGAACATCGCCGCCAGGTCGACGGCGTACGTCCCCAGCAGTACGGGCCGGCTCCAGGCGTAGCGCGCGCCTTCGGCGATTCCGCGCAGCGACGGGCGTTCGGCCCCCTTCACCGGCGGCGCCGGACTGAGCCGCAGGCACAGCAGCACGGAGGTGGCGAATCCGAGAACGGTGACGGAGTAGGCCGCGGCATGACCGGCGAAGGCGACGACCACACCGGCCAGCGCCGGACCGGCGATCGCCCCGAACTGGTAGCGCAGCCCGTTGAGCGCGGCGGCCGCCGTCAGCTGGTCGTGCGGCACGATCCGCGCCATCAGCGAGTCCAGGGCCGGCCGCTGGAGCCCGCTCAGCGCCGACACCCCCGCCGCCACCACGTACAGCGGCCACAGCAGCGGATCCGGCAGCAACGCGTTCACCAGCAGCACCAGGGCGAGTACCCCGAGCCCGGCCTCGGTCAGCAGGATCAGGCGCCGCCGGTCGACCGCGTCGGCGAGGGCGCCGCCGTAGAGCCCGAAGACCACCAGCGGAACGAGCTCCACCGCACCCATCGCACCCACCGCCATCGGCGAGTCCGTCAGGTGCTTGATCTGCAGCGGCAGGGCGATCATCGCCATGAACGAACCGAAGTACGTCACCGTGCCCTGGTAGAAGAGCAGCCTGAAGTCCCGACCGGATCGGAACGGTGCGAAATCGGGCAGTACGGCGGACCATCGGGAAGTGCTCACGAGATGCCATCGTCCGTGGACCTCACGGCCGGGGCAACGGATTTTCTGCGCACACCGGCCGCGTATCGCTCACGGACGGGCGAATCCGGGGCCCGGCGCGTGGGATCACGCGCCCGCCGTGGCACCCATGGGTCATGCCGCCGGTGTCAGCGTTCCTGCGTACGGCAGCGTCGTACGCCTGGCGCCTGCTGGTGGTCGGCGCCGCCGTCTACGCCCTCTTCGCCGTGCTCGGCAAGTTCCACGAGATCGCCGTGGCACTCTTCCTCGGCCTCGTCGTCTGCGCCCTGCTCTGGTGGCCCACCCGACGCCTCGCGCGCGTCCTGCCCCGCTCGGTCGCCGTCGCCGTCGTCCTCCTCGGCAGCGCGCTGGTCCTGCTGGGCGTGCTGACCCTGGTCGGCACGGCGGTGGCGGGGGAGAGCACCACCTTGGCCCGGGAGTTCCGCGAGGGGCTCTCCAGCATCGAGACGTACCTTCAGCGACCGCCCTTCCGGCTGAATCCGAACGCCCTCTCCGACCTCCAGTCCCGCCTCGGCGAGTACCTCTCCAGCCACCGTTCCACGCTGCTCAGCCAGGCGGTCAGCGGAGCCGGGCGTCTGGTGCACGTCCTGACCGTGCTCGCCCTCGGGGCCTTCTGCTCGTTCTTCTTCCTGCACGGCGGCGACCGGCAGTGGTCCTGGTTCTGCGCGCAGCTGCCCCGCTCGGTGCGAGCCCGCGTGGGCATCGCCGGCGCCGCGGCCTGGCGTACGTTCACCGGCTACACCCGCGGGATCGTCCTCGTCGCGGCGACGAACGCGGTCCTGGTGGGGGTGGCCCTGTACTTCCTCGGGGTCCCGCTGGCCGTGCCGCTGGCCGTGCTGGAGTTCTTCGCGGCCTTCATCCCGCTCATCGGATCGCCGGTCGCGCTGGCGGTGGCCGCGGTGGTCGCGCTCGCCGCGAAGGGGCCGTTCGTCGCGGGCCTGGTGGTCGCGCTGATCGTGGTCATCGGCCAGATCGAGGGCCACCTGCTGCATCCGCTGGTGATGAGCCGGGCGGTCCGGCTGCACCCGCTGGTGGTGGCGATCTCGGTGGTCGCGGGAGCCATCGCGGCCGGGGTGGTCGGCGCGGTGGTCGCGGTCCCGCTGGTGTCGGTGATCTGGTCGGTGCACACGGCGCTGCGCGACGCCCGCCTCGGGTCCGTCGGCCCGACGATCGACGACGACTGAGAAACGGACGGCCCACGAGCGGGACGACCGGCGGCCGGACGGCGCACACCCGCCGGTCGCTTCCTGCACAATCGCCTGATGAGCGATGAAGACCCCTACCTGTGGCTGGAAGACGTATCCGGCGACGCCGCCCTCGCCTGGGTGCGGGAGCGCAATGCCGAGACCGTGGACGAGCTGACCACCTTGCCCGGGTTCAAGGTCCTCGAGCAGGAGATGCGCGAGGTGCTGGACGACGACGGCCGGATCCCCTGGACCGTCCGGAGAGGCGCCCACCTCTACAACTTCTGGCAGGACGCCGACCACGTTCGCGGCCTGTGGCGGCGGACGACCTTGGAGGAGTACCGGACCGACCACCCGGCCTGGGAGGTGCTCCTGGACCTCGACGCGCTCGCCGAGGCCGAGGGTGAGAAGTGGGCCTGGGCGGGCAGCCGCGTGCTGGCCCCCGAGCACCGGCACGCTCTCGTCCTGCTGTCCCGGGACGGCGCGGACGCCTGCGTGGTGCGCGAGTTCGACCTGGAGACCCTGGAGTTCGTCGAGGACGGGTTCGCCGTCGCCGAGGCCAAGACCCGGATCGGGTGGATCGACCACGACCGGGTGTGGATCGGTACGGACTTCGGCGCCGGCTCCATGTCCGCGTCCGGCTACCCGCTGCAGGTACGCCGCTGGCGGCGCGGCACGCCGCTCACGGACGCCGAGCTGGTCTACGAGGGCCGGCCGACGGACCTGTCCGCCTCCGGATGGCACGACGACACCCCCGGCTTCGCGCGGGACTTCGTCCACCGGCAGATCGACTTCTGGAACCGGGAGCTCTTCCTGCTCCAGGAGGACTCCGCCGGCCCGCCCCTGAAGATCGACGTCCCCGACGACGCGGGCGCCTCCGTCCACCGCCGGTGGCTGACCGTCACCACCAAGTCCCCGTGGCTCGGCCACCCCGCGGGCAGTCTGCTGGCCTTCGACTTCGAGGCCTTCCTGGCGGGGGAGCGGGAGGCCGAGGTGCTGTTCACGCCGGACGAGCGCACCGCGCTCGCCGGATACAGCTGGACCCGCGACCACCTCATCCTCAGCACCCGCGCCGACGTCTCCTCGCGGATGGAGCTGCTCACCCCGGGCGCGGCCACGGGCCCCGGCGCGAGCTCCGGTGGCTGGAGTCGCGCGCCGCTGCCGGGCCTGCCGCCGCTGTCCACCGCCTCGGTCACCGACACGGACCCGGACGTCGGCGACGAGTACTTCCACCAGGTCTCCGGCTTCCTCCAGCCGGCCACCCTGTACCGGGGCACGGCCGGCGACGGCGGCGAGAGTGAAAGCCTCAAGCAGAACCCGGCCCTCTTCGACACCGCCGGTCTCGCCGTACGCCAGTACTTCGCGACCTCCGCGGACGGCACGAGGGTGCCGTACTTCGTCGTCGGACCCGAGGACCGCCCGGGCCCCGGTCCCACCCTGCTCTACGGGTACGGCGGCTTCGAGATCTCCATGGTCCCGCAGTACAGCGCGGTCACCGGACGGGCCTGGCTCGCACGCGGCGGCACGTACGTCGTCGCGGGCATCCGGGGCGGGCACGAGTACGGGCCCGGCTGGCACAAGGCGGCCCTCGGCGCGAACCGGGTCCGGGCCTACGAGGACTTCGCCGCGGTCGCCCGGGACCTCACCGCCCGGGACATCAGCACCCCCGCCCAGCTGGGCATCGAGGGTGGCAGCAACGGCGGGCTGCTCATGGGCGCCATGCTCACCCGCGAACCGGAACTGTTCGGCGCGGTCGTCGCGCACGTACCGCTGCTGGACATGCTCCGCTTCCACAAGCTGCTCGCCGGAGCCAGCTGGATCGCCGAGTACGGGGACCCCGACGACCCGGCCGACCGACCGCACCTGGAGGGGATCTCCCCCTACCACCGGATCCGGACGGACGGGCCCGCGTACCCGCCGCTGCTCCTGCTGACCTCGACCCGCGACGACCGGGTACACCCCGGCCATGCCCGCAAGATGGCCGCCCGGCTGCGTGAGCACGGGCATCCGGTCCTCTTCCACGAGCACCTCGGGGGCGGCCACGCGGGCGCCACCGACCACCGGCAGACGGCCTTCAACGAGGCCCTCGTCCACACCTTCCTGTGGGAGCGGCTGACCCCGCGGGACTGATCGGGTACCCGGGTGCAGGTGAACGGGAGGCATCCGTACGGGGGATTTGCGGGGCCGGACGCTGCCCGGGGCCGGGTTGTGCTCCACCATCGGCGGATGCGACCCCGGTCAGGGAGGACCCCCATGAGTACCCCGTACGCGTCCGCCGCCCCGTACTACGCCCGCCACCGGCCGCCGTACCCGGCGGAGCTCTACGCGCTCCTCGCGGACCGGTTCGCGCTCGACGGCTCCCAGACCGTCCTGGACCTCGGCGCCGGACCGGGCACGATCAGCCTGCCGTTGGCTCCGCTGGTCGAGCAGGTCTACGCCGTCGACCCGGAGCCGGCCATGCTCGCCGAAGGGTGCGCACGCGCCGACGAGCAAGGCCTCGGGAACATCTCCTGGCTGCGGGGCGACGCCGCCGGCATCGGCCGGCTGTGCCTGCCCCGGATCGACCTGTGCGTCATCGGCGACGCGTTCCACCGGATGGACCGGGCCCGGGTTGCGGCCGACCTGGACGCCGTGCTCGCGCCACGGGGCGGGATCGCCGTCGTCACCTCCCTGCTGGCGGCCTGGCCGGCCGTCGTCGATGAGGTGCGCGCACGCTTCCTCGGACCCGGACCCGGGGCGGCACAGGGAACGCCTGCACGGCGTGCGGAGGCATCGGCGGCGGACCGTCTGCGGGACGCGGAGGACCAGCTCGCGAAGTCGGCCTTCTCCCGCGTCGGGACCACCACGTGGGAGCGGTCCACCCGCTGCACCGTGGACCAGGTGATCGGCCTGCAGTTCTCCCGCGCCTCCTCCAGCCCGGCCCTGCTCGGCGAGCGCAAGGACGCCTTCGCGTCCGAACTGCGCACCGCCCTGCTGGACCACGACCCCGGCGGTACCTACACCCGGACCGTCACCGTCGCGGTCACCGTCGCGACCAGGCCGCGGCGGTGACCGCGGGTCCCCCTCACCCGGCTCGCTGATCCGTCCCGGCCGCGGGCGTGCGGTGCGCGAACCGGTCGGCCGCGCGCCGGCCGCGGCTCTCCAGGGGCAGTACCCCGGTCGCCGCGGCCAGCCCGAACGGCGGCATGTCGAAGTAGATCGACTCGTACGAGCCCTCGGGCACGATGTAGGACTCGTGCCACAGCCCCACGTGGCGGCGCAGCTTCCCCGCGCGGTCCTTGCGGTTGATGATCGACCAGGCCTTGTGGTGCAGCATGTCCGGGGCCGCGGCGTACGCGTAGAGCTTCTCCTTGGACTCCCAGTACTGGACCACGTAGTACGTGCGGGGCGAGGCGGTGAGCAGGACGTGGCCGAGCAGGCCCCGGGTGGGGTGCTTGGCGAGCTCGCGGAGCATACGTGGCATGGCCAGGACCACGGGAACCCAGTGGTGCACGGCCCAGAAGTGGTTGATGCGCATTCCGATGAGCAGGACGACGACGTCCCCCTCGGCGGCTGCGGTGGTACGGCCCGGTAAGGGTTTCGCGAACAAGTCGGCCTCCCCATAGCCCTGTTGGATAGCACTGCTGTCCAACCATCACATGATTGGATAGTGACACTCGCCAAGGGAAGGTTCAAGAGATTGCGGCTCGCGGAACTGAGTGAGCGGAGCGGCGTGGCCATCGCCACCATCAAGTACTACCTGCGCGAGGGGCTGTTGCCGCCGGGCCGCCGGGTCAGCGCGACCACCGCGGACTACGACGAGGGCCATCTGCGCAGACTGCGGCTCGTCCGCGCGATGATCCAGGTCGGCCAGGTGCCGGTGGCGCGGGTCCGGCAGGTGCTCGCGCACGTCGACGACGAGTCCTTGGGCCGGACGATGCGCCTGGGCGCTGCCTTGTGGGCCCTTCCCCTCGAGCCCGAACGGGCCGACGGCAAGAGTGACGGCGGCGACGACCGTGACGGTGAGGACGAGGCCACGACCGCCGCGCGCGCCGAGGTCGACCAACTGCTACGGACGCTGGGCTGGTCCACGGCACGGGAGTTGGGGGAACTCTCCCCGGTCCACCGCTCGCTCGTGGCGGCGGTGGCCACCCTGACGCGGCTCGGCTATCCGTGGGACGCCACGCTCATGGCCCCGTACGCGCGGCTGATGCACCAAGTGGCGGCGCGAGACCTGGACTTCGTGGAGACCTTCCCCACGGAGGCGGAGAAGGTCGAGACCGCCGTCGCGGCGACCATCCTGTTCCAGCCGGTGCTGAAGGCGCTGCACCGGCTGGCCCAGGAGGAGGAGTCGGCCCGGCGGTACGGACTGGAGTGAGGCGCCGCCGGTGCCCTCGGACCTCCTCGCGGCTGCGGCCACGGCCGCGGCCGCAGCCGTCGCCCGCGCCGACGTGATCGCGGGTCAGGGCGCCGGGGTCGTGTCCCCGGCCGGAGCGTCGGCGAGTGCGGTGAGCAGTTCCCGCTCGCGGGCCGTGCTCAGACCGGCCCGGCGGGGGCGCTCCAACCCCTCGGCGCGCTCCCACCGCAGGAGGTCCTTCAGCATCTCGGCGCGTGGGCGGTCGCGCAGCCCGGCCGCGTGCGCCGCGGCTCCGCTGCGCGCGCAGAAGCCGGCCCACTTCGGATCCGGCATCCACATGGCCATCGACTCCGGGCCCATGAACGCCCCGACGCCCTGGTCGAGGAGCCACTGCGGGTCCGCCACCGCCTTCGGTCCGGTGTACCCGGCCGTACGGGCCGACAGGGTGACCCAGTCGTCGAAGGGGACGACGGGCCCGACGGCGTCGAAGGTCCCGGTGGTGCCCTGCTGGGCCAGGTCCAGGAGCCAGGCCGCCAGATCGCGCACGTCGATCGCCTGAGTCGGCACCTCGCCGGGCTCGGGAAGGAGCACGGGCTGGTCCACGTCACGGGCGAAGCGCGCCGTCCAGTACCCCGACCGTCCGCTCGCGTCGCCCGGGCCGCCGATCAGACCGGCCCGGGCGATGACGAGCCGATCTCCCACGGCGGCGCGTGACAGCTCCTCGCAGGCGACCTTGGCCTCCCCGTACTCCTCCCGCCCCACGTACTCGCCCTCGGCCGCCGGCAGCAGCGCGGCCGACTCGTCGGCGCCGACCGTGCCGTGGTCGGCGTAGGCGCTGATGGAGGAGACGTAGGTCCAGTGCCGGGCCCGCCCGGCGAGGGCCGCGAGCGCGCCGCGGACGAAGGCCGGCTGCCAGGACACCTCGATCACGGCGTCCCAGTCGCGGTCGCGTTCGAGGAGTTCCGCGTAGGCGGACTCCTCGTTCCGGTCCGCCGCCACCAGCCGCGCGCCGGGCGCGACGGCGCCGCTCTCGCCGCGTGCGAGGCAGGTCACCGTGTGCCCCCGCTCCAGCGCCTGCCGCGTGATCTCACGCCCCAGCCATGCGGTCCCGCCCAGTACAAGAAGATCCATCAGGCCACCTCAGCACATCGTGTGCACCCCCGCGATGCCGGTTCGCGCTCGGCGAAGAAGGGCCGTCCACCGCGTCACGCGGAATTCGCCCACTCCTCGCGCAGCATTCCGAAGAGCACGCTGTCGTAGCGCTCGCCCTCCATCAGCACGGCCGACCGGCGGCGGCCTTCCTCGCGGAAGCCCAACCGGCCGAAGGCACGCACGGCGCGTTCGTTGCCGCTCCAGGTGTCCAGTTCCAGGCGGCTCAGGCCGTAGGCGCCGAACAGGTGGTCCACGAGCAGCCGTAGCGCGTCGCTGCCGTGGCCGCGACCCCACAACTCCTTTTCACCGATGGTGACTCCGAGTGTGGCCACTCCGGCGTAGGGGTCCAGGTCCCGGTAGTCGACCATGCCGATCACCCGGCCGTCCGTCAGGTCCTCGACCGTGAACACGGCCGACTCCCGAGGCATCAGGCGCAGCATGCTGTCGAAGCCGAGCCCGACCGCCTCGGCCGTGACCGGGCCGAAACACGGATCACCGGCCGTGGCCCAGCGGACCACCTCCGGATCGTTGCGCCACCGAAGGTGATGCTCCGCGTCCTCGACGCGCAGCGCACGCAGTCTTACCAATCGTCCTTCGAACATCGTGCATGCCTCTTCGCATCGTTCAGTGGTATCGATCAGGTGGTCGGCCCGAGGTGCCGTCACAGGTCCCGCCGCATGCAGACGCGGGGCCACCGGTCCAGACCGTGCGCCGCCTCGCGCTCGCGGATCTTCCGGAGGCCCGGGGTGAGCTCCGCTTCGTCCAACTGCCGGAACCCGCAGCGCGCGTAGTACGGGGCGTTCCACGGGACCTCGGTGAAGGTGGTCAGGGTCAGGGCGGGCACGCCCGCACGCCGGGCGAACTCGGCCAGGTGCTCCAGCAACCCCCGGCCGAGCCCGCGACGCGCGTGGTCCGGGTGCACGGACACCTGCTCGACGTGCAGATTCCCCTCGACGCGCTCGGCGATCAAATAGGCGACCGGGACGTCTGCCGCCCCGACCGACACCCAGGCCCGCCCGGCCCGTCGGTGGGCGGCGAGCTCGTCGAGGGTCGGCGGCTCGTCGTCGGCGATCTCCGGCATGCCGATGTCCCGGAAGCAGCGCCCGGCGGCCCTCTCGATGTCCTGGAGGACGGCCGCTTCGGTGGGCCGTGCCGGGCGGACGGTGAAAGCGATAGCCATGGCCGCATTGTCGCGGGCGGCTCGGGCGAGGGCATCCGAGTTTCGGGCCCGCGGCCGTTCCCCGCTCGCCGGGGGCGGCTTCGGTGCTCCGTCCGAGTTCTCTTCGGTGCCCGTTCGGCCGCAGCGCCGAGGGAGTGATCATCATTTTGGTGCCACATCGCTTTGATACGGCTATGTCACGAATGCGACGGAGACAACCGACCAAGACGTGGGGCGCCGTGGCCGCGGTGACGGGGGCCATGCTGGTCGTCGCCGCCGCGCCGGGTCGCGCGCCCGACGCGGACACCGCGGAGGGGGCCCTCGCGGGCCCGCCGCGCGAAGCCGCGGTCACCCTGCTGGTCGGGAGGGTGCTGGACGAGGGCCGCGGGTCCGGTGACGGGCCGTGCGCGGTGCGCATGTTCCGGCCCGGCCTGTGCAGCGGCTGGCAGGAACAACGGGTACGGGCCACCGCCCGCGGGACGGGATCCGTGGTGAAGGAGCCCGCCCTCGGTGACACGGCACGCAGCGCCCGGACCGACGTCCTCCCGACGGACTCCGGCGGGCCGCTCCAGATCGCCCTGGCCGAACCGGGCCGGCTCACGGACGTGACGGTGCGCGACGGTCACGGCCGTCACCTCGCCGGCGAACTCGCCCCGCACAGCGAGCGCTGGCTGAACAGCGAGCCGCTGCGGGCGGGGGAGACCTACACCGTGCAGGTCGGCGCCCTGGACCCGGACGGCACCGCGGTCGGCGTGACCATGGCGTTCCGGACCGCGCCCCCCGCGGACGGGGGCAGGCTCACCGTCGAGTTCGGGCCGGGCCCCGGCACGTACGGGGCGGGGGAGATCGTGACGGCGAGCCTCAGCCGCCCGGTGCCCGCCGACGACCTCCCGGCACGCGCCCGACTGGAGCGGGGCCTGCAGGTGACCTCGGAACCCCATGTCGAGGGCGCGTGGCACTGGGTCGACGAATCGACCCTGCACTTCCGGCCGCGTACGTACTGGCCCGCCCATACCGTCGTGCGCGTGCGCAGCGGTCTCGACGGGGTCGAGGTCGGGGACCACGACTACGGCGGCCCCTCCGACGCCGTGCAGTTCACCATCGCGGACCGGATCGAGGCCGTCACCGACTCCGCCACCCACCGGATGACCGTACGCCGCAACGGACGGGTCATCAGGACCATCCCGGTCACCACCGGCAAGGAGGGCTTCAGGACCCGCAGCGGCATCAAGGTCGTGCTGCGCAAGGAGCCCAAGGTCCGCATGCGCGGTGACACCGTCGGCATCAGGCGCGGCACCAGCGAGTTCTACGACCTGCCCGTCTCCTACGCGACCCGGGTGACCTGGAGCGGCGAGTACATCCACGCCGCGCCGTGGTCGGTCGAGGCGCAGGGCGAGGAGAACGTCAGCCACGGTTGCACGGGCATGAGCACCGAGGAGGCCGCCTGGTTCTTCGACACCGTCCGCGAAGGAGACATCGTGGAGGTGGTCAACAGCGGCGGAGAGAAGATGGCCCCCTTCGACAACGGCTTCGGGGACTGGAACGTCGACTGGCGTACCTGGCTGGCGGGCAGCGCCCTGGCCGCCATCGACGGGAGCCCGCATAACCCACCGGCCGGCCCCGTCCCGTCGCGGCTGCACCCGTCCACCTGACCCCGCCCCGGGCGCCACGGTCGGCCGTCCGACCGAGGTGCCCGTACCCGCTCGGCGGCGGCGCGCACCGGACTACGATCACCACATGATCAAAGGAGTGATGTTCGACTTCTCCGGCACACTGTTGCGCGTCGAGTCGACGCAGGAGTGGCTCGCCGCCGCCCTCGCGGAGACCGGCATCCCGTCGGCCGAGGAGGAGTTCGGCGGGACGGTGCGGCGGCTGACCGAGTACGGGGCGCTGCCCGGCGGGCTGTCGCCCCAGCACATGCCGGCCCACCTCGAAACCCTGTGGGACGGGCGCGACATCAGCGCCGAGCAACACCGGGCCGCATACTGCGGTCTGATCGACGCCGCCGGTGTCACGGACCCGGAGCTGGTGCGGGCGCTCTACGACCGCCACATGACCCCGGCCGCCTGGCGCCCCTACCCGGACACCGAACCCACCCTGCGCGCACTGCGCCGCCGGGGGATCCCGGTGGCCGTGGTCAGCAACATCGGATGGGACCTGCGGCCCATCTTCCGCGCGCACGGGCTCGACGAACTGGTCGACGCCTACGTGCTCTCCTTCGAGCTGGGCGTCCAGAAGCCCGATCCGGTGATCTTCCAGGCCGCCTGCGACCGGCTGGGCCCGGCCCCGGCCGAAGTGCTGATGGTCGGCGACAGCCGTGAGGCCGACGGCGGCGCGCGGGCGCTCGGCTGCCCGGTACACTTCGTCGACCACCTCCCGGTCGACCGGCGGCCCGCCGCACTGGCCCCGCTCCTGGACCTGCTCGGTCCGGCGTAGAACGCTCCCCGGGGCGTGGGCGGGGTGGGCCGTCTCCTGGCGACCGCCGACACACCCCGCGGCCCGACTGTGGCGGCCGCGCACATGGGAGCGACCCACGGGTGTCCCGGATGATTCCGGGCATGACGAGCGGATACCTTCCCGTGCCCCCTCCCGCGCCGCATGCGACAGCCGCCGCCGCGGGCATCGACCTGGCGGGTCGCACCGCCCTCGTGACCGGGGCCGGCGGTGGCATCGGGCGGGCCTGCGCCTCGGCCCTCGCCGCGGCCGGGGCCCACGTACACGTCGTGGACATCGACGCCGCCGCGGCGAAGGCCGTCGCCGAGACGATCGGTGGGCGGGCGCACGTGGTGGACCTGGCCCGCGCCGAGAGCGTCGAGGAGCTGCCGGCCGACATCGACATCCTGGTCAACAACGCCGGCCTGCAGCACGTCGCCCCGCTGACCGAGTTCCCGCCGGACCGCTTCGCCCTCATGCAGCGCGTGATGGTGCACGCCCCGTTCCTGCTGATCCGCCGGACCGTGCCGCACATGCGCGCACGCGGCTGGGGCCGCATCGTCAACATCTCCAGCGCGCACGGGCTGCGCGCCAGCGCGTTCAAGGCCGGATACGTGACCGCGAAGCACGCCTTGGACGGGCTGAGCAAGGTCGCGGCCGTCGAAGGCGCCCCGCACGGCGTCACCAGCAACTGCGTGAACCCGGGCTACGTCCGCACACCACTGGTCGAGCGGCAGATCGAGGCCCAGGCCGCCGCCCACGGCATCGACACCGGGCAGGTGGTGTCCGACGTGCTGCTGAGGCGCTCCGTGATCAAGCGGCTGATCGAACCGGCGGAGGTCGCCGCGGCCGTTCTGTGGCTCTGCGGCCCGCACACCGGCTACATCACGGGTGCCTCGATCCCCCTGGACGGAGGCTGGACCGCCACCTGAGCCCCGTGAGCCCCGGCGGCACCGTCAGAAGCCGGGCCCGGCGCCCGTGACGCGGTCCCACAGGGAACGGGTGGCCCCGAAGCCGCTCTCGTGCACCCAGACGTGCGTGCACCCGGGGCACTGGAGGTGGAGCATGCTGCCGGTGTTGGTCAGCAGGTAGCGCCAGTGCGTGGAGCACGTCCGCCGCTGCTCGCAGGGCTCGCAGCCGCGCGCGTCCGCACACTTCGGGCAGGCCACCCAGGCACGGCGCCCGGGGTCGGCCTGCGGGTCAAGCGGCAGCACTGCCGTCTCCGCGCGAAGGCAGCACACCGGCCGCGACCAGGTCGTCGTAGAGGCGCTGCTGCTCGGCGTCGAGCCCGGAATAGAGCAGGTCGTACGCGGCTTCCTCGCCGAGGAGCACCTCCAGCGGATCCCAGTCGGGGCCGAGGGCCGCCATCACCTGAGCGCGCCGGAGCACCTCCTGCGAGGTGAGGTCGACGGCGAAATCGACCAGCTCGGACGCGTCGGAAGCACCGGTGGCGTCGCAGGGAGGAGTGGGTTCGTGGGGGGCCATACCTTCGAAGTTAGGTAGCCCTTCCTTCCCCGGTCAAGGGAGCGTGGGCGGAGTCACATTCCCCTGATCAGGGGGTGTGCGGGCCAGGAGGAGTCGCTCCGGAGCGGGCGGCGCGGCCGGGCAGGTGGTGTGACAAATGTAATGGCCTGTCAAGGTGCTTCTCGGTCTGGAGGTTGATGCCCGCTTCGTCCTCGCGGAGGAGGTCGCGGCACAGCTCCGGAGCCAAGAATTGCAGGGACCGAGATCGCCGGGCCCCACCGGGGCCACCGACGAGGAGCCGCCGTGCCCCACACCCGCCCCACCGACCGCCCCGCCCCTCGCCTGCGACGGGCCGTCTCGGCCACGGCCGTCGCCGTGGCCCTGCTGGCCGGCCTCGCGCCGGCCGCGAGCGCCGCGACCCCGGAAGCGCCGGGCACCTACGGCCAGGACGCCGCAAAGCGCCTGGACCCGGCCCAGCTGCAGGCGGGACTGGACGCGATCCACGCGGCGGGCATCTACGGCGTCCACTCCGGGGTCCGCGACGGCCGCCGGCGTTTCGACGGCGCCGCCGGTCTCGCCGACATCGCCACCGGGCGCGCGGTCCGCCCCGACCTCCGCCACCGCGTCGGGAGCGTCACCAAGACGTTCACCGCCGTGGCCGTCCTCCAGCAGTCCGCGAAGGGCCGTATCGACCTGGACCGGCCGGTCGGCGACTACGTACCCGATCTGCTGCCCGGCGAGCGTGGCCGCACGGTGACCGTACGTATGCTCCTCAACCACACCAGCGGCATCCACGACTACATCGGTGACGCCTTCCCCTCCCTCCTGAAGGGGACCACGGAGAGCCTGGACGAGAACCGGTACCGCACGATCGAACCCGCCGTGCTGATCGGCTACGGCGTGGCCGGTCCGCAGCGGTTCGAGCCCGGAACCGACTGGTCCTACTCCAACACCAACTACATCCTGCTCGGCGAGATACTCCGCAAGGTGACCGGCCAGGACCCGGAGCAGCTGATCACACGGGACGTGATCCGGCGCGTGGGCCTGCGCGACACCTACTTCCCCGGCACCGACCCGCGCATCCGTGGCGCCCACGCCCGCATGTACGAGAACTTCTACGGGCTCATCGACCCGCCGCGCGACTACAGCGACTACAACATGACCTGGGCCGGTACCGCCGGCGCCCTCGTCTCCACCCCGCAGGACCTCAACACCTTCTACCGTGCCCTGCTCGGCGGCGACCTCCTGCCCCGCCGCCAGCTGGACCAGATGCGCACCACCGTCGACGTCAAGGGCCCGGAGGGCACCGTGGTCATGCACTACGGCCTCGGCATCTACTCCCTGGACACGCCCTGCGGACCGGCCTGGGGCCACGACGGGGGAGTCTGGGGCGCCGGGACCTGGGCGCTGTCCAGCCCGGACGGCAGCCGCCAGTTCGCCGTCGGGTACAACCTGATGAAGTACCAGCGCCTCGACGCGGCCAGCACCGCCTTCGACCCGCACCCGGCCGACGCCGCCATGCGGGACTACCGCGACCGGGCCCTGTGCGGCGCCGGCACGCCGCGCCTCCCGGACCCGGCCGCGAAGAACCGCCCCGCCGAGGCCCCACCGGCCCAGGCCCCGTCGCCCCAGGCACCGGCCGAGCGGCGGACGGCACTGCCCCCGACCATGCCCGCGCTCCCCGGACCGCTCTCGGGTCCCCTGCGCTGACCGGACACGGGTGAGGTACCGCCCGGCCGCTGTTCTTACGGATCCGTGACGTACGGCCCGGTATGGGCGAAGCGGGGCGGTGCGCGGCATAGCGTCGGGGCATGCGCGTACTTGTGACTGGAGGAGCGGGCTTCATCGGCTCGCACATCGTCGCCGAGCTGATCGGCCGTGGCCATGACCCGCTGGTTCTCGACCTGGCGAAGGACGGGCGGGACGTACGGGACCCGCATGCCGTGGCGGAGGCGTTGGCGGGCGTGGACGCGGTCTGTCACCAGGCGGCCAAGGTGGGGCTCGGGAAGGACTTCGGCGACGCCCCCGGCTACGTGTCGGCCAACGACCTGGGCACCGCGGTGCTGCTGGCCGAGATGGCACGTGCCCGCGTGCCGCGGCTGCTGCTCGCCGGGTCGATGGTCGTCTACGGCGAGGGGCGCTACGAGTGCCTCGACCACGGCATCGTCCGGCCCGGCCCGCGCGCCGAGAGCGACCTGCGGGCCGGGCGGTTCGAACCGCGCTGCCCGGTCTGCGGCGCCGACCTGGCGCCGGGGCTGGTCACCGAGGACGCCCCGACCGACCCCCGCAACGTCTACGCCACGACCAAGCTGGCCCAGGAACACCTCGCGTCCTCCTGGGCCCGGGCCACCGGTGGGCGCGTCATCTCGCTGCGCTACCACAACGTCTACGGGCCGGGGATGCCCCGCGACACCCCGTACGCGGGAGTGGCCGCGCTGTTCCGGTCCTCGCTCGCGCGGGGCGAGGCACCGCGCGTCTTCGAGGACGGCGGACAGCGCCGGGACTTCGTCCACGTGCGGGACGTGGCCGCGGCCAACGCGGTGGCCCTGGAGGCCATGGAGGCCCCGGCCGGGGTCACCACGGCCACCGGGCCCGCGGGCTTCACCGCCTACAACGTCGGCAGCGGCGACCCGCGGACCGTCGGCGACATGGCCGAGGCGCTGGCCGCCGCGTGCGGCGGCCCGACGCCGGTCGTCACCGGCGAGTACCGCCTCGGGGACGTCCGGCACATCACCGCCGACTCGGCGCGGCTGCGCTACGAGTTGGGCTGGCGCCCGGTCGTCCCGTTCGCCGCGGGCATGGCCGAACTGGCCACGGGCCAGGCCGTTTCCTTTGCGACGGGGCCGTGACCCAGGCCTAGCAGACCTTGATCATCCGGCGGGGGTCGAGCCACCCCGCCGGTCGGCCGGGGTCAGCGGAACACGTCGATGTGCTCGCGCACCCAGTCGTCGTACGTGCGCGGGGGACGGCCGATGACGTCCTGCACGGACGGCCGTTGGTCGAGCGTCCATCGAAGGAGCTCGGCGTATCGGGCGCCGTACACCTCGAGGGCGAACAGCGTCACGTCGATCGCGCCTTCGGGCCAGCCGAGACCTCGCCACACCGCCCGGCACTCGTCGGGCGTCAGGTCGACCGTGCCGAGGTCACGGCCGAGGGCGGCAGCGACGCTCCGTATCCGTGCACGCGTGCTCAGCGGTGGGCCCACCGCCTCCACGACCGTCCCGGCGTGGTCGTCACCGGTCAGGGCCGCGGCCGCCACGGCGGCGAGGTCCTCCTCATGGATGAAGGGGTAGTGCCCGGCACCGAGGAAGGCCTCCCGGACCACCCCGTCGGCCCGGACGGTGTCGGGCCAGTCGGACCCCGTGGCCGGGTAGGTGCCCTCGATGACGGCACCCATCACGGCCGACGGCCGGATGTGCGTCCAGGCGAGGCCCGAAGCCTCCACGGCCTTCTCGATCGCCAGCCAGAACCAGGTCTCCGGTGGATTCGCCGCCTCGTACTCCGGCCCGTGGGACGACAGCAGGACGATCTTCCCGGCACCGGCTCTCCGAGCGAGAGCAAGGGCGTCCTGGACCGTCGAGGGATGGGCACCGGCGAGGAACACGGCCCCGACACCGTCGAAGGCGTGGGCACACTCCAGCGGTCGCGTGATGGACCCCTCCACGACTTCGACCCCGTCGGGCGGGCCGTCGAACCGGTCCGGCTCCGCCATCACCCGCACCCGTCGGCCCATGGCGAGCAACTGCCGTGCAAGGCATCGGCCGACGATCCCGGTGGGGCTGTTGCCCTCGTCCTTGCGCGGACCGACGACGGTCAGCAGAACGGGGCGTTCGCAGGGCGGCACCTTCTCATGGCGCTCGAAATTGTCCACGGCAAGAACCTTCCACGTGTAAGCGGAGATCTTGCACCTGGCCCGGACACCGGACGGCCGAGGCCGTATCCCGTGCCGACAAGAACCATGGCTGCGGATCGAGTTCGACCACCCTAACCCGGCGCGGGCTCACATGGGAGGGCAGTCGCACATCCGGTCCCCGTGCATCCCCTGGGCGTTCAATCGCCCTGAGACGGCCGGGTATTACCTAGCCGGCGGCGGCCGGCAGGGTCAGTTCGAAGCGGCAGCCGCCGGAGACGTTGTGGACGTTCGCGTGGCCCGCGTGGGCCTCGACGATGCCCCGGACGATCGCGAGGCCCAGGCCCGCGCCGGAGGGAGGGGTGCGGGCCGGGGTGCCGCGCCAGCCCGTGTCGAAGACGCGCGGGAGGTCCTCCTCGGGGATGCCTCCGCAGGCGTCGGTGACCGAGACCACCACCGAGTCCGCGCGGCGTTCGGCGGCGATCGCGACCGTACCGTCGGCCGGGGTGTGGCGGATGGCGTTGACCAGGAGGTTGGACAGCACCCGGGTCATCTCCTTGCCGTCGACCTCCACCGGCAGTGAGGCGACCCCCTCGCCGACCAGCCGTACACCGTGCTCGCGGGCGAGCGCGTCGGTACCGGCCAGGGCGTCGCCCACCAGGTCGTGCAGCGACATCCGGGTCAGGGTGAGGGACAGCGCGCCCGCGTGGATGCGGGAGAGCTCGAAGAGGTCGCCGACCATCGAGTTGAGGCGGTCCACCTCGGTGCGGATCTGCCGGTGGTAGCGGGCGGGATCGGCCGCCATGCCGTCCTCCAGCGCTTCGGACATGGCGCGCAGCCCGGCCAGCGGGGTGCGTAGATCGTGCGAGATCCAGGCCACGAGCTCGCGCCGCGAAGCCTCCAGGGCCCGCTCGCGCTCCCGGGAGGCGGCCAGCCGGTCGCTGGTGAGGGCCAACTCGCGGCTCAGCGCCGTCAACTCGGCGGGGGCGGGCACGGTCGGCGCCGCGAACGTACCCTCCTCCCCGAAGACCCGGGCCGCGCGGACGAGTTCCCGGCAGCGCCGAACGACCTGACGGCCCAGCAGCAGCGCGGTGACCATCGAGACGGCCGCCGCCGTCGCCACGACCATGGTCACGACGGCCAGGTCGTGGGAGGACAGGAACATCGCCCAGGCCACGGTCAGGGTTCCGGCGAGCATCGCGGACACCGCGACCGCGGCGACGATCGCGAGGGAGACGGCGACACTGCGCCTGCGCAGTATCCGCAGCGCCACCGCCCCGAGCAGGCCGGCCGCGCCCGCGCCGAGGAGCGCGTACAGGGCGATCAGCAGAAAGTCACGCATGGCCGTCCTCCGAGCGGACGTCGTGAGCGGACCCGGTGTCCGGGGCCGCCTCGAAGCGGTACCCGGCACCCCAGACGGTCCGGATCAGCTGTGGGTTCCCCGGATCGTCCTCGATCTTGCCCCGGAGCCGCCGGACGTGCACGGTGACCGTCGACAGGTCGCCGAAGTCCCAGCCCCAGACCTCGCGCATCAGCCGCTCCCGGTCGCAGACCTGGCCGGGGTGGCCCAGGAAGTAGGCGAGCAGGTCGAACTCCCGCAAGGTAAGGGCGAGTTCCCGGCCCTCCTTGTGGACCCGGCGGGCCGCCGGGTCCAGCACCAGGCCCGCGACCGACAGACGCGGACCGCCCTGCGGGCCGCCCTCCGGAGCGTCGGCCGGGGCGCCGGCCTGCGCCCGGCGCAGTACGGAGCGCACCCGCAGCACCAGCTCCCGCGGGCTGAAGGGCTTGGTCACGTAGTCGTCCGCGCCCACCTCCAGGCCCAGGATCCGGTCGTCCTCGTCGCCACGTGCGGTGAGCATGATGACGGGGACGGGCCGGCGACCGTTCTCCCCGGCGCGCAACCGGCGGCAGACCTCCAGCCCGTCCATCCCCGGGAGCATCAGGTCGAGGACCATCAGGTCGGGCCGGTGCTCCTGGGCGGCGCGCAGTCCGGCCGGGCCGTCCGCCGCCAGGCGGACCGCGAATCCGGCCCGCTCCAGGTAACCGGCCACGACCTCCGAGACCGTCGGATCGTCGTCGACGACCAGAACGCTGCCCTGGGCGCCGGCGCCGAGCCCCTCGTTCGTACTCTCCGTATTGCTCACTGCCATGCCCCCAGGCTGCCACCCGTCGCGGCCCGCGGGTGGCCCAGCCCCCCTTCCACAGGACGGCGTCCGCGTTTCGTAAGGTCTGCGGCCCCCCTTTCCGCAGTTCCGGTTCCTACGGTGTGGAGGGTGACTTCATCAGCTTGTGCTCCGCCCCGCGCGGACCTCGTACTGCCGTGCCTCGACGAGGCGCAGGCGCTCCCCTGGGTGCTGGCGCGGGTGCCGGCCGGATGGCGCGCCATCGTCGTCGACAACGGTTCGACCGACGGCTCGGCGGAGATCGCCCGGAGCCTGGGCGCCACCGTCGTCAAGGAGAGCCGGCGCGGGTTCGGCGCCGCCTGCCACGCCGGGCTGCTCGCCGCCCGCGCCGACCTGGTCTGCTTCTGCGACTGCGACGCCTCCATGGACCCCGGGCTGCTCGCCGCCATGGCGGTGCGCGTCGCCGCCGGCGAGGCCGACCTGCTGCTCGGCCGCCGCCGACCCCAGGGGCGCGGCGCCTGGCCCGTGCACGCCCGCGCCGGGAACCTCGCGCTCGCGCGGATGCTGCGCCGCCGTACCGGACTGCGACTGCACGACCTCGGACCGATGCGGGTCGCGCGCCGCGAGGCCTTGCTCGGCCTGGACCTGACCGACCGGCGCAGCGGCTACCCGCTCCAGATGGTCGTCCGGGCCGCCGACGCCGGCTGGCGCGTCGCCGAGACCGACATCCCCTACCTGCCCCGATCCGGGAAGTCCAAGGTCACCGGCACCTGGCGGGGCACCTGGCACGCGGTGCGGGACATGCGCGAGGTGCTCGCCGAGCCGCCGGGCGGCCGGCCCGCGCCCACCGAGGGGGTTTCCGCATGAGCACCCTCCTCGTCATCGCCAAGGCGCCCGTCGCCGGCCGGGTCAAGACCCGCCTCACCCCGCACTTCACCCCGGAACAGGCCGCCGAGCTGGCGCGGGCCGCGCTCCAGGACACCCTGGCCGCCGTCCTCGCCACCCCGGCCCGGCGGCGCGTCCTCGTACTCGACGGGGCGCCCGGGCCCTGGTTGCCCCACGGCATCGAGGTCGTCCCGCAGTGCGCGGGCGGGCTCGACGCCCGGCTGGCCGCGGCCTTCGCCCGGGCCGAGGGGCCCACCCTGCTCATCGGCATGGACACCCCGCAGGTCACCCCGGACCTGCTCGCGCGCGGCCTCGACTTCGGCGAGACGGACGCCTGGTTCGGCCCCGCCGACGACGGCGGCTTCTGGGCGCTGGGCCTGGCCGAGCCGGACCCGGCCCTGCTCCTCGGCGTACCCATGTCCCTGCCGACCACGGGCGAGGCACAGCGTGCCCGGCTGATCGCCTCCGGGCGGACGGTACGGGACCTGCCCGAGCTGTGCGACGTGGACACCCCGGCCGACGCGGCGCGCGTCGCCGCCGACGTACCCGCCAGCCGCTTCGCCACCCTGCACTGCGGCCTGCGCGCGGTGACACGATGACCGCCCAACTCGCCGAACCCGCCCTCGCCTGGCGGGCCGACCCCTACGCCGACGCGCTGCGCGCGGGCCAAGGCCCCCTCTACCTACGGCGCTCGGACGGCTGGCTGCTCCCGCTGGACGTCGAGCGGTGGTGCGCCGAACCGGACGAGGCGGACGAAGGCGTCCTCGCCCGCTGTACGGGGCCCGTCCTGGACATCGGCTGCGGCCCCGGGCGCCTCGTCGCCACCTTGGCCACGCGCGGGCACCGGGCGCTGGGAGTGGACGTCACCCCCGAGGCCGTGGCCCGCACGACGCGGGCCGGCGGCAGCGCGCTGTGCCGGTCCGTCTTCGATCCGCTGCCCGGGGAGGGCCGCTGGGGCACCGTCCTGCTCATCGACGGCAACATCGGCATCGGCGGCGACCCGGCCGCGCTGCTCCACCGCGCCGCCCAGCTCGCTGCCCCGGACGGCTCCTTGCTGGTCGAGGTGACCACCGTCGATGTGGACGAACGCGTGGAGGTGTACGTCGACGACGGCCGCGGCGGCCGCGGGGCGCCCTTCCGGTGGGCCCGGCTCGGCGCCCGCGCCCTGTGCGCCGAAGCCGTGGACGCCGGCTGGACCCGGCCCGTGACCTGGCAGGCCGGCGGCCGCGACTTCGTGAGCCTGCGGCGCTGACCGGGTCGGGAAGAAGCAGCACGTAGGGGGAGTCGATGCCCGTCGGCATCGACTCCCCCTACGTGGTCGCCCTGCTCAGCGCCGACGGGCCGTCCGTCGGCGCCCCCATGTGCGCGCTCCCGCGTACCCGGCCGTGAGTACGCCGATCGCGGCCATCGCCAGCAGCCAGTTCCGCGGATAGTCCAACGGCAGCACCGACGGGTTCGCCACGCCACCGGGACGCAGGAGCGGCGGCAGAGCGATCACCGTCAGGGAACCCGCGACGACCAGCGCGGCGCGCGGGACCCCGCGCAGGCGTAGGCCCGCCGCCGCGCACAGCGCCCCGACCCCGACGATCGACGGGGCGATCAGTCCGTCGTGCACGAGGACTCCACCCGCGAGCCACAGGGCGATCCGCCCCGGCTCGGGTTCCCGCACCAGCAGGAGGCCGCCGAAGGCCATCACGACCACGCCGACGCCACCGACCGCATGACGGAAGGCCATCACGCCACCTCCAGTCGGCCGACCCACTTGGTCTGCAGGACGCCCGGCCGGTTCGGGGCGATGATCCGCGCCGGGTAACCGTGGTCCAGCGACAGCACCTCACCGTTCAGACGCAGCGCCAGCAAGGTGAGCGGGTCCTGCGCGTACAGGCGGCCCATCTCCATCACCCGGTACGCGCCCACCGCTTCCAGCGACACCACCCGGCAGCGCGCGTCCGGGCCCCCGCCGGCCAACTCCAGCAGGTCCCGTACCCGTACGCCCGTCCACCTCGCGGACTTGCTCCAGCCCTCCACACAGGCCAGGGGCAGGGTCACCTCGTGCTGCGGGAGCGCGCGCAGCTCCTCCAGGGTCAGGGCGGCCGGGCGCGGCCCCGTCAGGGTCAGCCGCCAGCCGTCCAGCGAGGCCGCCGTGACGCCCGCCGCGGCGGCCGTACGGTTCACCGGAAGCCCCTGCGGGCCGTGCGCCGGACTGCGCGGACCGAACAGCTCCAGCGGGCCGAGCGCGGTGACGGACTGCCCGACGGTGGTCAGGGTGACCGCGCCGACCCCGGCCACGACCGCCGCCAGGAGCTGCCGCCGGTCCGGACCATCGGTCTCGGGCAGGGCCAGGGTGCCGGGGGAGCGGCGGGTGAAGTGGTCGCGGATCAGCGGCCATTGCACGGCGACGTGCAGCAGCAGAGCCCCCAGCAGGACCCAGCCGACGGCGTAGTGCACGGGAACGAAGGAGAACGGCCAGGGGTACCACTGGAAGGTGTTCAGCAGCCCGGTGAACAGCTCGAAGACCGCGGCGGCGACGAGCACGGCCACCGAGAGCCGTTCCAGCGCGTGGAGCACGGACCGTACCGGCGGCCACGCGAAGAGCCGCGGGTAGACCGTCCACAGCTTGGCCGCCAGCAGCGGGATCGAGGCCGTGCCGGAGGCCACGTGCAGCCCCTGGGTGAGCCGGTAGCCCCAGTACGGGCGGCTCGGGAGCCGGTCGGCCAACCAGAGCGGCGGATGCTGGAGGAAGTGGCTGAGCACACCGGTGGCGAAACAGACGACGAGGGCGAGCCCGAGCAGCCGGCCGATCACCGTCGCGGTACGGGCGTCGTGCAGCCGCGCCGTGAAGGTGATCGGCGGGCCCGGGGGCGAAGGGAAGCGCATGAGCCCATCACACCCCCGCCGAGGACCCGATGGGCGGGTGGAACACCTTACGGAATGCGGACATGCGGTTCGGCGGACGCCACTTGCGGACCCACTGCTGGAACGCTGCGGAGGTGACATCCCGTACCGTCCCGACCGCGCTCGCGACCTCCCTCGCCCTGACCGCCGTCCTCGCCCTGACCGCAGTCCTCGTCCTGACCGTCCGCCACGACGGCTACTTCACCGACGGCACGGGGCTGTTCCTCCGGTACGCCGCCTGCTGGGCGCTGTTCGCCCTCGCGCTGCTCGCCCTGCGCAAGATCCCGGCCGCCCACGTCGCCCCCCTGCTCCTGGCCGGCGCGCTCGCCGTCGCCGCGACCGGACTGGTGGCGCCGCCCCGTACCAGTACCGACTCCTACCGCTACGCCTGGGACGGCCGGGTCCAGTCGGCCGGCATCTCCCCGTACGACCACGCCCCGCAGGACCCGGGACCGGCCCGACTGCGCGACCCCTGGCTCTTCCCCACGGGCACCGCCTGCGCGGGCCCGGACCGCGCCCCGATTCCCGGCGGCGGCCCCGTCGCGCACTGCACCCGCATCAACCGGCCCGCCGTGCACACGATCTACCCGCCCGTCGCCGAGGCGTACTTCCTGGCGGTCGACCAGCTGTCACCGCACGGAGCCCGCCACAAGCCGCTCCAGATCGGAGCCGGCCTCCTCTCCCTCGGCGTGACAGGCGCGCTGCTGCTGATCCTGCGCCGCCGGGGGCAGGACCCGCGCCGGGCCGCGTACTGGGCCTGGTGTCCCGCCGTACCGATCGAAGCCGTGAACAACGCCCACGTGGACGTGCTGGGCGTACTGCTCACCGTGATCGGCCTCGGACTCGTCGCGGAGCGCGGGCCGCGCCACCGGGCCGCGGGGGGTCTGGTCCTCGGCGCCGCCGTCGCCACCAAGCTGATGCCCGCCGTCGTCCTGCCCGGGGCGCTGTCCGGGGTGCGCCGGGTCCGCGACGCCGCCGCCGTCCTGGTCCCCGCCGCCGCCTTCACCCTGCTCACCTACCTGCCCTACCTCCTCCTCTCGCACGGCTCCGTCCTCGGCTACCTCGGCGGGTACGTGGACGAGGAGGGCTACGACGACCCCTCGGCCGGCTCCCGCTACGCCCTGCTCCGCCTCGTCCTGCCCGACACCTGGGCGCTCCCGGTGCTCCTCGCGGCCATGGCGGCCGTATCCCTGTACGTGATGCGGCGCGGCGACCCCGAACGCCCCTGGAGCGGCGCCCTCCTGGTCACCGGGTGGGCCTTCGTGCTCCTGACCCCCGGCTACTCCTGGTACGCCCTGCTGCTGATCGCCCTCGTGGCGCTGGACGGCCGCTGGGAGTGGCTCGGCATCGCCCTCGCGGGCGCGGCGGTCTACCTCCTCGCACCCGTCCTCGGCCACCGGTCGGCGCTCGGCGTGAGCGCGTACGGCGCCGCGGTCCTCCTGATCGTGGCGGCCGGAGCCGTCCGTCGGTGGCGCGGGACCGGCGAACCGGGGGAGACGGCCGCGGCCCGCGACCGGGTCATGAACTCGTGAGGACGACGAGCCGCTGCGTCGCGCGCGTCATCGCGACGTAGCGGTCCACCGCTCCCTCGATCCCTGTGCCGAAGGTCTGCGGATCGACGAGCACGACGAGGTCGAACTCCAGCCCCTTCGACAGCCCCGGGGTCAGCGACCGGACCCGGGAGGTCTCCCGGAAGGCGCCGGCCCCGAGCTCCTCGGCGCCGATGACACAGGCGACCCCGTCGGCATGCGCCGCCAGCCAGCCGTCGAGGATCGCGTCCAGTTCCGTGACGGAGCCGTGTACCACGGGAACGCCGCTGCTCCGGACGGAGGTCGGCACATTGGCGTCCGGGATCGCCTCCCGGATCGCCGGCTCCGCCACCACCATGACCTCTTCGGGCGTCCGGTAGTTGACGCTCAGCGGGGCCACGTCGATCCGGTCGAAGCCGATCCGCTCCAGCCGCTCCCGCCACGACTCCGCGAACCCCTGCCGGGCCTGAGCCCGGTCCCCGACGATGGTGAAGCTCCGGGACGGGCAGCGCAGCAGCAACATCTGCCACTCAGCGTCGGTCAGTTCCTGGGCCTCGTCCACGACGATGTGCGCGAACGGCCCGGCGAGCAGGTCCGGGTCCGTCCCGGGCAGCGCACCCTCGTCGATCAGGCTGTCCTGCAGGTCCTTGCCGCGCAGCATCGTCACCGCGCCCTCACCGTCGTCATCGGCCGCGAGCAGGTCGTCGATGACTCCGGCCATGCGCTCGCGTTCGGCGGCCACCGCGGCGCCCCGCCGCCGCAGCCGTCGTGCCGACTCCGGATCGCCGAGCCGCTGTCGCGCCGCGTCCAGGAGGGGCAGGTCGGACACCGTCCAGGCGTGGGCGTCCGCGCGCTGCAGCAGCGCCACCTCCTCGCGACCGAGCCAGGGAGCGCACATCCGCAGGTAGGACGGTACCGACCACAGGTCCCCGACCAGATCGGCCGCGTCGATCGTCGGCCACGCGCGGTCGAGCGTCCCGATCAGCTCCTCGTCGTGGCGCAGCGATCGGCGCAGCAGGTCGGGCGAGAGGTCCTCGTCGTCGAGCTTGTCGAGCAGGATCGACACCAGTTCCTCCCAGATCTGCTCGCGCGCCTCGTTGTGCGGCGTACCGGCGGCCGCCTCGAAGGCCTCGGCCCAGTCGGCCGGGCTCAGCCGGACGTCGGACCAGGGAGTCGTGACCGTCGTCCCCGCGGTGGGCGGCTCCTCGTAGATCCGGACGGCCTGCTCGATCGCCTTCACCATGTCCGCGGACGACTTCAGCCGCGCCACCTGCGCGTCGGTCTCGGGCGCGGCCGTGGCCCCCTCGGCGACGAGGTCCCGCACGGTGCAGGTCTGCACGCCCTCCTCCCCGAGGCTGGGCAGGACATCGGCGACATAGGCCAGGTAGGGCTGGTGCGGGCCGACGAACAGCACGCCGCCCCGACGGTGCCCGAGGCGGGGGTCGGAGTAGAGGAGGTGGGCGGTGCGGTGCAGGGCCACGACGGTCTTGCCCGTGCCCGGACCGCCGTCGACGACCAGGGCGCCCCGCGAGCCCGCGCGGATGATGGCGTCCTGGTCGGACTGGATGGTGGCCAGCACGTCACGCATCCGCGGCGAGCGGCTGCCGCCCAGCCCGGCGATGAAGGCGGACTGGTCGTCGAGCGCGGCGTGCCCCTCCAGGGCGTCGGCGACGAACACCTCGTCCCAGTAGTCACCGATCCGGCCGCGGGTCCAGCGGTACCTGCGGCGGCTCGCCAGGCCCATCGGGTCGGCGTGGGTCGCGGCGAAGAACGGCTCCGCCGCGGGCGAACGCCAGTCGATCAGCAACCGGTTGCCGGCGTCGTCGGTGAGGCCGAGCCGCCCGATGTACACCGGCTCGGGATCGTCCTCGCCGACCATCCGACCGAGGCACAGGTCCAACCCGAAGCGCCGTAGTGCCCGCAGACGACCCGTCAGCCGGTGGATCTCCACGTCCCGGTCCATCGCCTCGCGGCCCAGACCGCCGGGAGCCCGGCGCAGTGCCTCGAGACGGTCGGACACCTCGGCGATCGTCCGCTCCAAGCTCTCCGCGACGGCCGCGAAGTGCTTCTCGTCCGCGCCGATCAGCGCGGGGTCGGCCTTGGGGGCCAGACGGGCGGGAAGATCGAACGCACTGGTGGTCAGGGAGTTCATATCAGGGCTCCTTTCCGCGGTGGCACCCGCGGACTCATCGAACGACCCGTCGACCGACAACAGCACACGCACTAGGGGGATCTCCCGTTTCCGCAGGTCCTGGCTTCGAGATGCGATTCTGCGGGACGGGTGGGGCCTTGCCGCAAGCCCCCCTGTGCGTTATAACTTGAGAGTGGAAAGGAGTGGGTACTCCTCCTCTCCCCTTGATCGTCCGCTCCGTACGGACGTCCCCCCGCCGAGTGGCAGCGCGCAGCGCCCCTGTCCCGGCCTTCCCTCCCTTCCGGTGAAACCGGTGACCTGCCGCGCGTTCATCCGTACGGCCGCACTGCGGATGCCGCCCCCGGCCGGCCGGGGCAGGCTGTGGGAGCAAGGAGAGCCGCCACAGCCTGCCCTGGCGCAGCTTCAGCGTCATCCACCGGATCCCGAGGGAACCACGGCTCCCGACCCCGTAGGAGGTCAGCCATGCAGGGTGACGAGAGCGCGGGCGAACTCGCGGCGCTGCGGGCCAGAGTCGCCGTCCTGGAATCGGAGGCCGCGCGCAGACCTCCGCCCAAGCACCGGATGAAGTCACTGCTGTCCGCGGTGCTGATCATCATCGGCTGTGTGCTCGCCCCGCTGGGCATCGTCGCGTCCTGGACCTCCAGCATCGTGGGGAACACCGACCGCTACGTCTCCACGGTCGCCCCGCTGGCCTCCGACCCCGATGTGCAGGCCGCCGCCGCCAACCGGGTAACGGCCGCCCTGATGGAGCACCTCGACCTCGAAACCCTGCTGGAGGACGCGGCCCCCGAGCAACGGCCGCTGCTCCAGAAGGCCCTGGGCAAGCTCGGCGGCTCGCTGGAGAGCGCGGTCAGCAGCTTCGTCAAGGAGAAGGCACAGGACGTCATCGCATCGCCCCAGTTCGAGACGATCTGGACGAATGCCAACCGCACGATCCATGCGTCGCTGGTCAAAGCCCTGACCGGCAGTGGCGACGGCGCGGTGGAAATCAAGAACGACGCGGTGACCATCGACCTCGCGCCGGTGATCGAACAGGTGAAAACACGGCTCGTGGACGCCGGTATGGGTGTCGCGGCCAAGATCCCCGAGATCCACACCGACTTCACCGTCGTGCAGTCCAACGACATCGGTCGGGTCAAGACGGGCTTCAAGCTCCTCGAGATCCTCGGCCTGTGGCTGCCGATCATCGCCATCCTGCTCGTCGCCGCGGGCGTCCTGCTCTCCGCCCACCGGCGCCGCATCCTGGTCACCGCGGCCCTCGCGGTGGCGTTCTCCGTCGCGGTCCTCGGCCTCGGGCTGACCGTCTTCCGTACGGTCTACCTCAACGCGCTCCCGGACACCGTCTCCCAGGCCGCGGCCGGTTCCGTCTACGACGCCATGATCCGCCTGCTGCGCACGACGATCCGCATGGTCGTGGTCCTCGGCATCGTGATCGCCCTCGCGGCCTGGCTCTCCGGCCCGGGCAAATACGCCACGGCCGCCCGCCAGATCTGGCACTCCGGGATCGTCGCCACCCGCGCCACGGCCGACCGGCTGGGCCTGCGCACCGGCCCGGTCGGCCCGTTCATCCGGCGCCACCGTGCCTGGTTCACCTGGGGCCTGGTCGCGATCGCCGTCCTCGTGTACGTCCTGTGGTCCTACCCGACCGGCTGGGTGGTCGTGGGCCTCGCCCTCGCCCTGCTCTTCGCCCTCGCGGTCATCGACTTCCTCGCCGAGGACACGACCGTCCCCGTCGAGGGGACGACCCCGAGTCCGCACCCGTCATGACGGAGCGTCGGCCGGGCGCCGAGCGGCGCCCGGCTGGGCCGCCGGGATGCGCTGGGTGAAGAAGAGCGCGACCAGGGCGGCGAGGGCCAGGATGGCGAGCGCGGCCCGCAGTCCGTCGATCCGCGCCTTCTCGTTCGCGTCGAGCGCCGCCTGCGCCACCACCGGATCCGTGCCCGTCTCTTCGAGGGCCTTGCTGAGCTGCTCGTCCGACAGGAACGGCGCGGTCCCCGCGAGTTGCGTATGCGCCCGCGTCTTGGCCTCGGCCGGGATCGCCGGATTCTGGTCGACGGTGGCGAGGAACGAAGCCGCCAGCACCGCGATCATGATCGACCCGGCGACGGCGGTGCCGATCGAGGCGCCGAGGTTGGTGACGGTGTTCTGGATGCCGCCGACCTCGGCGCTCTGCTCGTCCGGTACGGCCGACACGGTGACGGCCCCGAGCTGGGAGGCGAGCAGCCCGATCCCGAGCCCGATGAGCAGCATGGGTACGGTGACGACCGCCGCGCCGGAATCCGGGGTGAGGGCGGCCAGCAGGACCACGGCGCCGGCGAACATCGCCAGGATTCCCCACCGCACCACGCGTCGGGGTGAGGCGTTCGGGCGGAATTTGGGGACCCCGATCGCGGCGGCGAGCAGGGTGATCGAGAGCGGTAGGAGCAGCGCGCCCGTATGGAGGGCGGACAGGCCGAGCGCCACGGACAGGTAGAGCGGGACGACGAAGAACACGCCCATCTGCACGAGGTACTGGAAGAGGAACATCGTCAGGCCGCCGGTGAGCTGCCGGTTCTGCATGAGTTGCGGGTCCACGAGCGGTTCGGCGCCCCGCGCCACCAGGCGTGCCTCCCAGCGGAAGAACAACCAGACCAGCATCAGTCCGGCCAGCACCAGCCAGACGACGGGCGAGACGCCGAACCAGGAGGGGCCCCCGGCCTTGGGCCGGAACCAGCCCCATTCGCTCGTCCGCAGGATGCCGAACACGAACAGCCCGATGCCCGCGGCGGACAGGACCGCGCCCAGCACGTCGATCCGCGGCCGGTGCTCCGGGGGCGCGTCGGCGATCCGCCGGCCCAGCAGCAGGATGACGAGGACCATCACGACCTCCCCGGCGAACACCCAGCGCCAGGAGAAGAAGGTGGTCGCGAAGCCGCCGATGAGCGGTCCGACCGCGATCGCCACCGCTGCCGCCGCCGCGACCAGGCCGTAGGCGGCGGGCCGTTGCGCCTTGTCGAAGTTCGAGGCGACGAGCGCCACGATCGCCGGCATGATCAGCGCCGCTCCCACACCCTCCAGGAACGACCAGCCCACCAGCAGGAGCGTCAGGTTCGGGGCGAGCGAGGTCGTGAGGGAACCGAGCCCGTAGACGACGCAGCCGATCATGAACGCCCGTTTGCGGCCGATGAGCGCGCCGACCTTGCCGCCGCTGATCATGAGCATCGCCATCACCAGGGTGTAGGCCGTGATCGCGCCCTGCATACCGCTCACCGTGGTGCCGATGTCCTCCGCGACCGTGGCGATCGAAACGTTCATCACCGAGCTGTCCAGAGCCATCAGGAACTGCCCGGCAGCGAGTGTCAGCAGGATGAGCCTGGTGTTCCCCGCGTTCCCCGCCGCCCCGGCCGGTCCCGCTTGCGCTGCTGTCATGCGCGCAGCGTGCCACGGTCGTGGGAGGCGGCCGGGCACCTCGCCCGCCGGTTCAGCCGACTGGCCGAAGCAGCGGCTCGGTCCGGGTCAGGCCGAGACGGCGGTCACCCGGCCGGACGCGATGGCGTCCACCAGACGCTGGTGGTCCCGCTCGTTGAGGTCGGCGTAGCTCTCCGCGAACCGCACCAGTGCCTGGTCGAAGACGTCACCCCGGCCCAGGTACGCCGCGATGGCGATCCGGTCGCCGGACCGGGCGTGCGCCCGCGCCAGGGTCACACCGCAGAGCGAGGCGAAGACCCGCATGCCGCGCGGCACCATCCGGGCGGGCTCCGCGATGCCCTTCCAGTCGCGCAGCTGACGTACGTAGAAGTCCCGTTCGACGTCGTCGAGGCCCTGGGTCTGCTGCCAGCCGAGGAAGATGTCGCTCGCGGCCTGCATCAGCCGCTGGCCGGCCACGACCCGCTCGCCGCCGGTGGCGTACTCGCTGGGCCCCGCGTAGGCGGCGAGCACCGAGTCACCGGCCTCCTTCGCCTGCAGGATCAGCGGGTCCTCACCGTCGCGGCCCAGCAGCAGGACGATCCAGCAACGCGTGCCGACACTGCCGACGCCCACCACCTTGCGGGCCATGTCGACGATGGAGTACTGGTGCAGCAGGTGCTTGCGGTCCGTCTGCAGACTGTCCCCGTACCGCCCGACGACCTCCCGGATCTGGTCCTCGAGCGCCTCCCGATCCCCACTCGCCAGCAGATCGGAAGCCGGTGTGATCAGCTGTGGCACGGCGGCGAATCGGCGCCGCCCGTCGACCACCTCGGTGAGCTTCTCGAACGCCTGCAGGCTGTCGCGCCCGCGCGCCTTGCTCAGTGCCTCGGACACGTTCTTGCGGCCTCGGGTGTGGAGCGCACCCTCCGCCACCGCCTGGAGCTGCGCCTCGTCCACCCTCGCGTACCAGACGTCGAGGGTGCGCATCCCCGCGAACGCGCGCATCTGCTCGCGGTAGCCGCGGACCCCCGACGTCACGATCTCCGCCCGCTCGCGGTCGGAGTAGCCGTTCTCCCGCCCGGCGATGACCAGGCTGGTCGCCAGCCGCTTGACGTCCCATTCCCACGGCCCGGGCAGCGTCTCGTCGAAGTCGTTGATGTCGAACAGCAGGTTCCGCTCCGGCGAGCCGAGCAGCCGGAAGTTCAGCATGTGCGCGTCGCCGCACAGCTGGGCCCGGATACCCGAGTCGGGGGTGCCGGCCAGGTCACCGGCCATGATCGCGGCGGCGCCCCGGTAGAAACGGAACGGTGACTCCGCCATCCGGCCGTAGCGGATCGGTACGAGCTCCTGCAGTCGGGTGGCCGACTGCCGCTCGATGACGTCCATCGGATCCGCCCGGTGGGACGACGGCTCGAAGTCTCCGTGGGCGGATCTCGGGACGGCCGTCCGGGCCGCCCGGCCCTTCGCGGCCCGGTCCTCGGAGGAGAGCCGGGGACCACCACCCGCCGCGGTACTCGTCGTGGCCGCGGTCGTGTCGCGCTTCGTCATCGTCGTTGACCTCCCGGCCACCAGGGCCCCTGTCTCTCAGCATGGCACCGGCCCCGCACCGCTGCCCCACGGACGCCCGTACGGTTGCTCAGGGACTCTCCTGTCGCAGCCCGACCGGCCCCGGGCTGCCCAGCCGCCGGGCCAGGTACGGCTCCTGCGCCAAGGCCGCGCCCAGGGTGATACCGATGGCGATGGCCACGCACAGCACGATCAGCCACGACAGGATGACGAACACCGAGCCGGTGGATCCGTACGTGGCGAGCGACCGGTTGAGGGCGATCGGCATGTAGACCCGCGCGCCCAGCGACAACGCGGTCACCGCGGCGGCCGTGATGAGCGCACCCGGCAGCAGAGGGGGCCAGCGGATCACCCCGGCCAGCAGCAGGTGCTGGCTCCACCACCACGCCGCCGTCTGGACGAGGAGCGTGAGGGGGATCCCGAGCCACAGGCCGAGCCCGAACCCGTCGCGCACCGGACCCTGGAAGATCAGCAGGACCATCCAGGCGAGGATCCAGGCGAACCAGCGCCAGATCACGATCCGTGTCCCGCCCCGCGGGATCTGCCAGGCGCGCCGGCACAGCCGCTGCATGGCGCGGCTCACCGCGGTCGCCGACAGCAGCACGATCACGGCGCCGACCGCCCCGACGGCGTTGCGGATGTCCTCCTCCCCACTGCCGTCGAACACGTCGCTCAGCTGATCGCTCGCCGCACCGGTGAGCCCGAACGTCGTGCGTACGGAGGACACCATCTGGTCCCGTACCCCCGACGGGGCGAACGAGGCGACGACGAAGAGCAGGGGCACGGCGGTCAGGAAGCACTGGGCGGCCAACCGGGTGGCGGAGTCGAAGATGTTCACGCCGACCATGCGCTCCGTGACATGGGTGATCACGGGGAACCGGGTCTCGGCCCGCGCCTGCGTCCGTTTGGCGGCCGCGGCCAGCTCACGGGAGCGCTCGCGCCACCGTGCCTGGCGCTCCGACCACATCAGCGGCCCGCAGCGGCGTGCGGCACGGACGGCGGACGCCGGGTCGTCGTCATGGCGGCCTCCTTCGTCTGCGTCCAGGTTGGTGGACACCGGCGGAGGCGGCATCTCGATGGGCAAAAGGTGTCGGAGCCCGGCCCGGTGCGTAGTGTCGTATGTCGTCGCACGATTGGGGCGCCATGGTCCTCGACCTCATGCTCATCGCGCTGGCCATCGCCCTCTACCCGCTGCCGCTGATGGCGTTCATCCTGGTGGTGTCCTCCTCCAGGGGCGTGTGGAAGGGGCTCGCCTTCATCCTGGCGTGGCTGGCCAACCTCGTCGTGGTGATCGCGATCGTGCTGGCGCTGACCGGCGGCGAGCCTCCGTCACCCCGTTCCCCGCCCGGCGTGGCCGCCCTCGCCCTCAAGCTGGCGATCGGGGTGGGACTGGTGGTCTACGGAGCGCGCCGCTACCGCCGCATGAAGAGCAAGGCCGCCCGGGACGCCACCGCGAAGCCCTCCCGGGTCGAGGTCGGCTCCGTGTGGGCCGCCGCGGGCCTGGCCGTGCTGATCCAGCCGTGGGGCATGGTCGCGGCGGGCGCGACGACCGTCGTCGAGGCCGACACCTCGCACGCGACCACGTTCATCGCCCTGTTCGGCTTCTGTCTGCTCGCCAGCGCCGGCCTGCTGGCCGCCGAGCTGTACATGGTGTTCGCACCGGAGGCCGCCCAGGACCGTTTGCTGCGGATGCGCGCGTGGATGGAGGGCCACAAGGACGAGGCCATCGTGTTCGTCTGTCTGCTGCTCGGGCTGTGGCTGACCGCGCAGAGCATCTACGAGCTGACCTGACCGGCGGACGGTCCGCGGGACCGGTCAGACGTGCGGGGGAGCGGGCAGCGTGCTGGAATGAGTAGACCTTCCCCCCTCTCCGACAGGAGCTGCCATGAGCAGCGAGACCGAGCCGCGAGCCGACTTCGGCGACATCGAGGAACTCGGCCCGGTCGACTACATCGTGGTCGAGTTCCCGGGCAACCGTATGACGGGCGAGGGTTTCCCGATCCTCGTCGACCTGGTCGACCGGGGCATCATCCGCATCTTCGACTTCGCCTTCATCCGCAAGGAGGCGGACGGCACGGTGACCGCGCTGGAGCTCCAGGACCTCGGCGGCGAGATCGATCTCACCGTGTTCGAGGGCGCGTCGTCCGGCCTGCTCGACGGTGACGACATCCAGGAGGCCGCCGCCGCCCTGGACCCCGGGAGTTCGGCCGGGGTCATCGTCTACGAGAACACCTGGGCGGCGCCGTTCGCCCGGGCCCTGCGCCGCGGCGGAGCCCAGCTCGTGGCCGCGGGACGGATTCCCGTGCAGGCCCTGCTGGCGTCGCTGGACGCCTTGGAGGACCCGCCCGCCGGAGAGTGAAGCCCTCACAGCCTGGAGATGAGCATCATGCCCGGACTCCTTCGCGGGGTCGCCCGCACCGCCGTCATCGCGGGCACCGCCACCGCGGTGTCCAACCGAGTGTCCCGCCGCCAGGGCGGCCGCTGGGCGCAGCAGGAAGCCCAGCAGCAGCAGGCCCAGGAGGCCCAGCAGCAGGCGGCACCGCCGCCGCCCCCGCCGCCCGCCGCGGCGCCGGCCGACGACATGACCACCAAGATCGAGCAGCTGAAGCAGCTCAGCACCCTCAAGGAACAGGGCGTGCTGACCGAGACGGAGTTCGCCGAGCAGAAGCGCCGACTGCTGGGCTAGGGCGTCCAGCGAGGCCCGGCCGGCACGCCCGGCACGGCCCGGTACCTCGTTCGTCGACCCCCAGGTGTCTCAGGCGACGACGCGCAGGCGCGTCACGCCCGGGTCGACCGCGCCGCGGACATGGCCGTTCGGCGCGGCCGCGGTCCGCTGCAGGAACCGGACGGCCTCGGCGGTGATCACTTCGCCCGGCAGGACGTTGGGGATCCCCGGCGGGTACGCCGCCAGGGTGTCGGCGGAGATCCGTCCGACCGCCTCCTCCGCGGCCACGACCAGGGCCGGACTCAGGAACGCCGCGCGGGCGGTCAGCTTCGTGGCGCCGGGGGCCGGCAGCCGAAGCATCTCGGTGGTGCCCGCGCCGGCGGCGGAGCCGACGCCGACACCCACCGGTTCGGCGGTTTCGGCGCTGAGCGGTGAGGGCAGGGCGTGCAGCGCCTCGACGAACCGGTCCGTGTCCGGGACAGACCCCGCGCCGATCACGGCGACGATCGCCGCGTCGGTCGCCACCTCGACCATGATCTGGTGGTCCCGGAAGAGCCGGCGCCGCGCCTCGTGGCCCGTGATCCCGCCGGTCCGGGTGTCGATCGCGATCCGCAGCGGATCCGCCGCGACGATGTCGGGGAAGGCGTGGAACCTGTCGCTCACCACCCCGAAGCGGTCCAGCGCGCGGACGGCGCCCCGTACCCGGTCCGCCGCCGCGACCGAGCCGCCCGTCGCGGCGGCGTCGCTGACCAGGCTCCTTCGGGCGAGGTCGAGCGACGCGGTCAGCAACGCGCTCGCGCTGGTGGACTGCACGAGCCGGAAGGCCCGGTCCACGAGGGGTTCGAGCAGGTCCGCGAACGGGCCCTGCGCGAGGTGGAGCATCGCCGACTGGGTCAGGCTGCCCGCCAGCTTGTGCGTGCTCGACGTCGCCAGGTCCGCGCCCGAGGAGAGGGCGTTCGCGGGAAGAGCGGGGTGGAAACCGAAGTGCGATCCCCATGCCTCGTCGACGATCAGCGGTACCCCCGCGGCGTGCGCGGCGTCCGCGATGGCACGTACGTCGGCGACCGCGCCGAAGTAGCTCGGGGAGACGATGTACACGGCGGCCACGTCCGGTGTCCGTTCGAGCGCTTGCGCCACGTCGGTGGCGGTCACGCCGTGGGCGATGCCCTGCTCCGGGTCGACGGACGGCTGGACGAAGACGGCGTCCAGGCCCGACAGCACCAGCCCGTCGATCACGCTGGAGTGCACACTGCGTTGCACGACGAGCGTGCGCCCGAGGGCGGGGGCGACCATGGAGGCGATCTGGTTGCCCTGCGAAGCCCCGTTCGTCAGGAACCAGGTGCGGCGCGCGCCCCAGGCCTCGGCCGCCAGTGCCAGCGCCCTGTCCAGGGGGGTGTCCGTGCCGAGGTCGACGCCGTCGAGCAGGGGCGGGAAGTCCAGGGCCGGGATGCGCGAGCCGAAGAAATCGGCGAGATCCGATCCGGGGGCCGCGGCATGGCCGGGGACGTTCAGCCTGAGCCAGTCCCGTCCCGCATGGCCGAGGACCGCCTCGGCGTACGGGGCACACGACTGACCGTCGTCAGCGAGGCCGGGGGCGGGAGCGGGAGCGAGGGAGGGGGTGGAGAAGGGGGTGGGGGTGCGGTGATCGGTGGTTCTCGTGTTCACCCCCGGAGCGTGACAGCCGTCGAGCCATCGAGGAACGGTGGACTTTTCGTTACCCCTCCATACGATGTCTATATGCTCGACGTCCGGCAGCTCCAGGTACTCCGCTCCATCGCGCAGGAGGGATCGCTCGCCGCCGCCGGCCGCGCCCTGCACTACAGCCAGCCGACGATCACCCACCATCTGGCCGCCCTGGAAGCCCACTTCAACGCCCGGCTCGTCCAGCGCGGACCGCGCGGCGCCACCCTGACCGAGCTCGGCGAAGCCCTGCTGCCGCACGCCGAGGCCGTACTCGACCGCCTGCGTCACGCCGAGTTGGAGGTACGCAACCTCGCCGAGCGCGGCATGCGCACCCTCCACATCGGAACGTTCCCCACCGCGGGCGCCCTCCTGTTGGCGCCCGCGGTCAAGCGCCTCCATCAGCAAGGCGTCCACATCTCGCTCACCGAGGGCGAGCTCCCCCTGCTGCTGCGCGGGCTGCGCGCCAAGGAGCTCGACGCCGCACTCGTCTTCTCGCAGCCGGGCGACGACCTCGACCTCGACGAGCACTTCGAAGTGCACCCGCTGCTGTCCGATCCGCTGCTCCTGGTCATGCCGCAGGACCACCCCTGCGCGTCCCGGGACCAGGTCTCCCTCGGCGAACTGCGGGACACGGCGTGGGTGGGCGCCTCGGACCCGCACGATCCCTGCGACCGTGTGCTGGCATGGGCGTGCGGTCAGGAAGGGTACGAGCCCCTGCACGTGATGCGCACCGACGACTACGCGGTGGTCCAAGGCCTCGTCGCCGCGGGGACGGGCGTGGCCCTCGTCCCGCGGCTCGCCCTGGGGCCGCCCCGCCCCGACCTGGCCGTACTGCCCCTCACCACACCCGCGCTCGCCCGGGAGATCAGCGTCGCCGTCCTGCGGTCCACCTCGGCCGGCGCCGCCCAGGAACTGATCGAGGCGCTGCGGGAGCAGGCCGCGCTGATCACGGCCCGCTGGGCGCAGGCCTGACCCCCCGGCACGGCTCAACCGGCGACGCGTCGGCGGTCATTGGGCGGCGGCGGCCGTCCCCGGCCCCGTGCGGGCGTCGAGGATCGCGGCCGTGAAGCTCGCGAGCTGAGCCCGCAGTTCCTCGCGGGGTACCTCCTTCTCGCCGGCCAGATACGCGATCAGATCGGCCCGGGTGGCCGCGAGCAGTGCGTGGGCGGTGAAGTCGGTGTCGGCCGGGCCGGGGACGAGCCGCAGCAGGTCCCGGAGCAGGGTGTGCCAGTGCTCGTAGTGCTCGGTCCGGTAGGGACTGTCGGCTCCGCTTCCCTCCAACGCCAGGGCGAGGTGGCGGTTGTCGAGCTTGAAGCACAGCAGGGCGTCGAGCAGGGCCGGTACGCGCAGGGGCGCCGGTGTGGCCGGGCCCAGCGGTTGCGGGCCCCGCTCGACCGCTTCCGTGATCGGTTCGAGCCGGGCCTGGTACAGCGCGCGGATCAGCCCGTTGCGGTCACCGTAGGCGCGGAACAGCGTCGCCTTGCCGACGCCGGCCGCCGCGGCGATGTCGGCCATGGTCACTTCTTCGGGACTCGCGCACCGGGCGAAGAGGGTGTCGGCGGCGGCGAAGACGGCAGCCCGGTTACGGACCGCGTCCTTGCGCGGCTTGCGTTCGACGGTCATCGGAGTCCCTCCGGTTTGCGATACGGACCGGCGGTCCGTATCTTTCGGGAGAGAGAAACGGACCGTCGGTCCGTATCGTAGTGGACGGAGAACCGTCGTGCCCACGACCACCTCACCCTCGGATCTGTACCGCCACAGCCTCCGCCTGCTCCTGGAGAAGGACATCGACTCCTGGGTCGGCCTGTGGGCCGAACACGGAGTCATGGAGTTCCCCTTCGCGCCTGCGGGGTGGCCCCGGCGACTGGAGGGCCGGGAGGCCGTCGCCGCGTACATGAGCGACTACCCCGACCACATCGACCTGCACGACTTCCCGGACCTACGGATCCACGAGACCGCCGAGCCGAGCACCATCGTGGTCGAGATGCGTGGAGTGGGCCGACTGGTCGCGACCGGGAATCCCTTCGACATGACCTACATCGCCGTCGTGACCGTCCAGGACGGGCGGTTCACCTCGTACCGCGACTACTGGAACCCCCTTGCCGTCCAGGAACCCGCGGCGGCCTTCACCACGCATCCCACCAGGAGCAGCGCCCGATGACCGCCACCGCCCGTACCGCACCTGACGCCCCCGGCACCCCGGCCAACCCGGCCACCGCGGCCACCTTGGTCATCGGCGCGACCGGCACCACCGGCAGCCGCACCACGGCCCACCTCGTCGCCGCCGGCCGGCGCGTCAAGGCCGGCAGCCGCCGGGCCGCACCGGTGCGGGGCGCCGAGCCGGTCCGCTTCGACTGGTACGACCCGACGTGTTTCGGCGCCGCCGTCGCCGGCGCCGACAGCGTCTACCTCGTACCACCCGTCGGCGATCCGGACCCGGCGGCGGTCATGCTGCCCTTCCTCGACCGGGCCCGCGCCGCCGGCGTGCGCCGCGCCGTACTGCTGAGCTCCTCGGCGATCACCGAGGGCGGCCCGGCGGTCGGACAGGTGCACGCGGCCCTGCCCGGCCTGTTCGACGAATGGGCGGTACTGCGTCCCTCCTGGTTCATGCAGAACTTCACCGGCAGCCACGCCCACGCCGACAGCATCCGCGCCGACGGCGTCATCCTGACCGCGGCCGGGACGGGACGCGTCGGATTCGTGGACGCCGACGACATCGCCGCGGTCGCGGCCCGCGCGCTCACCGACGATCGCGCGCCCGACACCGACCTCGTCCTCACCGGACCCGAGGCACTGAGTCACGACGACATCGCCGCGGTCCTCACCGAGCTCTCCGGCCGCCAGGTGGTCCACCACCGACTGACCTACGAGGCGATGCGCGACCGTCTGGCGGCGGCCGTTCCGCCGGCGTTCGCCGCGATGCTGGCCGGGATGGACCGGGCCATCGCCGAAGGAGCCGAGGACCGCACCACGGACACTGTCCACCGTCTCACCGGCCGCCCGCCCCACGCCTTCCGGACGGTCGCGGCCCGGGAACTCACCGCCCACCCGGCCCGGCCGGACATCCTCTAGGCGGTGTGGTCGAGGATCGCGGCGGCGACGGTCGGCCGGTCGGCGGGGTCGATGCCGTGCCCGGCGTCCTGCAGAGCCAACAGCCGCGCCCCGGGGATCCGTTCCGCGAGGGCCTCACCGTGTCGGAGCGGGAACATCGGATCGGCGGTTCCGTGGATCACCAGCGTGGGTACGGCGATCGAGGACAGCGGGGCCCGCGGGAGCTCGCCGTCCGTCAGCGAGTCGTGGTTGCCGGCCGCGTCGAAATCGTGCGCGCGCTCGACATCGCGGCGGACGAGGACGCGGACGGCGGCCTCGTCGAACGGGCGCCGCCCTCCCGCGAGCACGCGCGCGTACGCCACCTGGTGGTCGATCACCGAGTCGGCGTCCGACCGGTCGACCCGGGCGGTCGAGGCGAACCAGGCGAACTCCTCGGTCGGCGGGGGCAGGTCCGAGGGCAGGTCACCGTCGTCGGGCACGGCGGGGGAGGTGCTGATCAGGACGAGCGAGAGCACGCGCTCGGCGTGGTCGAGCGCGAGCGACTGCGCGAGGGCCCCGCCGGCGGAGACGCCCACCACGTGCGCGGCCGGGATCCCATGGGCGGCGAGCACCCGGACGGCGTCGGCGACCAGGTCCGCGCCGGTGTACCCGGGGTGGCCCGGCTCGTAGGTGACCGACCGGCCCGTGTCCCGGTGGTCGTAGCGGATCACGAACCGCCCGCCCACGGCGAGCATCCGGCAGAAGTCCTCCTCCCACCAGAGCATCGAAGCCCCCAGGCCCATGACGAGCAGGACGGGCGGATCCGCCGGATCGCCGAAGGACTCGGTGCACAGCTCAACGCCGTCCACCTCGATCACGCGCTCAGCCATCACCGCACCTCCTCGCCCGTCCCATCATGCCCACGTACGGGCGGCATGGGTCAGTCGGAAGGCCCCGCAGCCGCGGACAGCAGTACGTCCACGAGCCGGTCGGCGGCGTCCGGCCGCCCGTACGCACGGGCCCGCGCCGCCATCGCCGTCCGCCCGGCGGGGTCGGTCAGCAGCGGACCGACCGCCTCCGCGAGGGTCCGCCCGGTGACCTCACCGAGCAGAGCCACCGCGGCCCCCGCATCCGCCAGGTGCCGCGCGTTGTGCGCCTGCTCGTTCCCGGCCGAAGTGGCCAGCGGCACGAAGACGGCGGGCTTGCCCAGCGCGGTCAACTCCGCCAAGGTCCCCGCCCCCGACCGGGACACCACCACATCGGCGAGCGCCAGTACGTCCGGCAGCTCCGGCCCGACGAAGCCCGTCAGGTGGTAGCGGCCCGCCAGGAACGGATCGAGCGCCGCGGCGGCGGCCCGCAGCTCGTCGACGTTGGCGGGCCCGCACTGGTGGATCACGTTCGCGTGGCCCAGCAGCCACGGAAGCACCTCCCGCACCACGCCGTTGATCTGCTGGGCGCCCTGCGCCCCGCCGGTGACGTAGACGGTGGGAAGACGCCGGTCGAACCCCGTCAGGTTCAGATCGTGCACCGCCTTGTCGGGGTGCCCCGTCAGGATCTCGGGCCGCACCGGGTTCCCGGTGACCACGGCCCGGTCGCGCACCTCGGCCGGGAGCAGCGGCAGGGACGACTCGGAGGACACCGCGATCCGCGTCGCCGATCCGGCCAGCTTCCGGTTGGCCAGCCCCAGCCGGACCGTCTGCTCGTGCAGGACCAGCGGGCGCTTGCACAACCGGGCGGCCAGCCCCGCCGGAACGGCCACGTACCCGCCCGTCGCCAGGACCACGTCCGGCCGGAACTCGGACACGACCGTACGGGCCTGGGCCACACCGAGCGGTACCCGCGCCATGTCCTTGACGTTCGCCGCCGAGAGCATCTTCAGAGGATTCGCCGACCGGCGGATCTTCCCGGTGGCCACCGTCCGGAACGCGATGCCCTCCGCCGGGGCGACACGTGCCTCCAGACCGTCCGCGGTTCCGATCCACAGCACGTCGAGCGTGGCGCCTTCGGCCGCGAGGCGGTCACGCAACGTGCGGACCGCTGTCAGAGCAGGGTAGGTGTGACCGCCGGTCCCACCGCCCGTCACGAGCAGGCGGAAGGGACGGGGGTACGAGGAAGCGTCCATCCGGCAACCCTACTGTCCGTTCCACCCATGGCCTCCGATCGGGTCGGGGCACCGGCGAAGGGCCCCCGACCGGCTCGCCGGCGCAGCGCCCGGACGGTCCCGAATTCGCCCGGACAGCCCAACGGGCGCGGCCTTCGGTGGACGCCTACCCTGAAACGGCACCCCGCCGACACGCCCCTGGTCCCGCGGTCAGGGCCGGCGCGGCCGGCTCAGTTCAGCACCGAAAGGCGGTTCCGACATGGCCACCAGGTCTGACGCTCCCGTTCTCGACACGCTCGCCGCGATGACCATCGACTCCATCGAGCACTGCGGCATGGACGAGAAGACTCTCATCACCACACGCATAGCCGCCCTCGTCGCCATGGACGCCCCGGCCATCTCCTACCTCGCCCACATCAGCCCCGCGGTCAAGGCCGACTTCACCGTCGAGCAGTTGCAGGACGTGCTCGTCGCGATCGCCCCGGTCGTGGGCACCGCGCGGGTCATGTCGGCCGCCGGCCACATCGCCCAGGCGTTCGGCGTGGCCATAGCGATGCTCGAAAGCGAAGCCGAAGCCATGGCCAACGCCGAATCCGAGAGCCGCCACAAGGCGTCCTGACCCTTCCCCCGGCCTTCCCTCTCCCCGACCGGGGTCGTACTGTTCGCTCGACGATCGGTCACGTCGGTCGACTCTCGGGCCCGGTCCAAGGGCGGCGGTGCTGGGGGCTGCCTCGGCCACAAGACACAGCTCATGGAGGTCGGTTCAACCGTGTGGACCGAAGCCGTTGCGGCCCTGCCCGGCACAACCCTCTGCCGGCCTCCCGTATCGGAGGCGGCGCTGCTCCGCTGCGCGACACTCCTCGGCCATGCGGTGCCCGCGGATCTCGCCTCCCTGCTGCGTGAGAGCAACGGCATCGAGGACGAGTACGGTGACGGGCTCATCTGGTCCGCCGAGAGCATCACGTCCGAGAACCGGAACCTGCGCGGGGATGTCGCGTTCAGCACCCTCTACATGCCGTTCGACCCGCTGCTCTTCTTCGCGGACGCGGGGAACGGAGACCTGTTCGCGCTCCTTTCCACGATCGATCGGCCCGATGTCTTCGCCTGGAACCACGAGGACGACAGCCGCACCTGGGTGGCACCGAGCCTCACGATGTACCTCGAATGGCGGCTGACAGGGAAGATCGAGCTGTAGCACCTCCCCTGTGGCACCTGCTCTGTGAGCGGCCGGGGTGACGGACGGGACGCCTGGGCGTTGTTCCGGGCATGACCGAAGACCTGCTGGACGTGCTCCTCGACGGGGTGACCGAACCGCGCCTGAAACTGCTGAGCGGGGACGAGGCGAGAGCCTTGATGGTCCTCCTCGGGGCGCTCGACGACGACGCGCAGCCGGCGGAGGTCCGTCAAGCCGCGGGCGAGATGCGCTTCCGTATCGCGTCCCGTCTGGCCCTGCCGTTGTAGGGGGCCGAGGGTCGGTGCGTATGCGGCGGCGGAGCCGGGTCCGCCGCCGTACGTCGGTTCCACGCCGGTCGATCTACGGTGTCGAGCGGTGCGCGGTGGTCGTGACGTCCCCGCCGCCGGCCGGCGGCTCCGGGTGGGCCGTCACCAGTTCCGGTTCCAGGCCCTGGGCGGGTGTGGTGCGGGGGCGGCCGATGTCGCCGCGCCACGCCTCGAAAGCCAGGGTGGTGGCGGTGACCACGGCGAGGCCCAGCAGCCAGCCCCCGACCACGTCGCTCACCCAGTGCACGCCGAGCGCGACCCGTGTGCCGCCGACGCCGAGGACCGCGGTCACGGCGAGCGCCCAGGCCGCCGGCCGCCACGCGCGCGGCACCAGCGGGAGCAGGACCAGCAGCAGCACGGCGCAGGAAGTGGTGGCCGTCATGGCGTGCCCGGAGGGGAAGGAGAAGCCGGGCGCCTGGGAAACCGGGTCGGGCAGGTGCGGCCGGGCGCGCTCGACCGCGTTCTTCGCCAGCAGGCCCACCAGGCCTCCCGCGACGGCGGTCACGGCCGCCCAGGCGGCCAGCCGTAGCGCCCGGCGCCACAGCAGCCACACCACCACCGCAGCCACCAACAGCCGCATGGTCAGCGGCCCCCAGGCGACGTGCGTGAGGAATTCGAGTGCCCGGACCCAGGCGGGGTGGTCGAGTGCGGTGCGGTGCAGCCACTCGGCCGCGCCCTGGTCGAGGCGGCGCAGCGGCGGCCACTGCGACTCCACCAGGACCAGCGCCAGCGAGAAGGGCACGGCCGCCAGCGCGGTCGCAGCCGAGGTCGCCACCAGCCGCACGCCGAACCGGGCGTCGGGCCCGGTCCGCCCCGACACCAGCCGCGCCGGCAGCCGCCACAGCCGGGGTCGGGGCCGAGGCCGAGGTCGGGTCCGGGGTCGGTCGGATCGCTGCGTCATGGTCGGTGGAGTTCCTTTCTCCGTACGGTGGGGCAGGGGCCGGCGGTCCCGTGGGCCGGTGCCTCAGCTCCCCGGGTCCGCCGTGACCGGCTCGGCCACACCCGCCCGTACGGCTTCCAGTTGGGCGGCGAAGGACAGCCCCAGGAAGAGGGCGAGCGAGGTGAGGTAGGACCACAGCATCAGTGCCATGAAGGCGCTGAGCGGCCCGTACACGGTGGTGAAGGAGCTGTCGGCCCCGACGTACAGGCTCAGCGCCGACGTCGCGCCGAGCCACAGCACCAGGTAGACGGCGGCGCCGAAGGCGAGCCAGGTGTAGCCCGGCTGGGTGCGGCGCGGGGAGCGGCGGAAGACGACGCTGGTGGCCACCACGGCCAGCAGGATGCCCAACGGCCAGCGCAGCACGTCCCACGCCCGGTGCGTGGTCGGTCCCAGGTGGTACACCTCCGTCATCGCGAGGCTCAGGTCGGAACCGAGCACCGTGACCGAGAAGGCGAGCCCGAGGGGCAGCCCCGCCGACAGGGCCATCACCAGTCCGCGGGTGTACTTGTGCAGGAACGGGCGGTCGCGCTCCACGCCGTAGATCCGGTTGGCACCGCGCTCGACCTGGCACATGCCGGTGGTGACGTTGGCGATCGAGAAGAGCAGACCCAGCCAGAGGGCCACCTCGCCGCCGTCCCCGGCCTGGCGGCGGCTCTCCCGCAGGGCGTCGTCCACGACGCCCTCGCTGGGACCACTGACGAGCCGGCGGATCGTCAGCTCCGCGATCCGCCCGATGTCCTCGGTGTGCAGGACGCCCGACAGGCCGATGAGCGCGATGGCGAGCGGCAGGATCGCGAGGACCGTCTGGAGGGCGAGAGCCCGGGAGTGGCTGAACCCGTCGGCGTACCGGAACCGGACGAAGGAGTCCCGTACGAGGTTCCAGCCGCCGTAACGGCGCAGCGCGGCCCACGCCTCCTCGGCGGAGAGCTCCTCGCCCTGTATTCGCAGCTCGGCCTCCGCTGCCTCGACTTCGCTGCGCTGCGGTACGCGCGTGGCGGTGCCCATGTCAGCGCACTCCGTCCGGTCGGCGGGTCCGCGCGGGAGGACGGCCCGCGCGTTGAACGCCGTGGGGCTCCCCGAACCTGGCAGTGCACCCGTACCCGTCAGGCTCCCCGGCCGCATCGGTTGCCCCGGCCGTATCGGCTGCCTTGACCGTCCCGGTTGCTCCGACCGTCCCGGTTGCTCCGACCGGATCGCCCTCCCCGGGGTTGGGCAGCCAGACGCGCAGCGCGCCCGGCTCGACCTCGGCGGTCAGCCGGGTTCCGGCGGCGAAGGCGTCCCCGTCGAGCTCGCGCGGCTGGGGTCGGGCGAAGCGCAGGTCGATCCGCTCGGCGCTGAAGTACTCCAACGCCCCGCCCGCCGCCCGCCGGTCCCGGCCGGCGGAGAGGCGTGGCCCGGACGTCCGCGTCGCCGAACGGGTCAGGAGGTGCCTGCCCGCCGCGAGCCAGCCCGCGACACCACGCGGATCGAGGAGCACCACCTCCAACCGGCCGCTGTCGGGGCGGGCGTCCGGCAGGAGGGGCAAACCGCCCTGCAGGGAGCCGACGTTGCCGAGGACGACCATGCGGGCCCGCCGCTCCAGCGGGGCGCCCCCGTCGAGCCGGATCGTCAGACGCATCCGCGGATCGCCGAGGTGGCGCAGGGCGGAGAGTACGTACGCGGCCCAGCCCAGGCGCTGCTTGAGCCGGGCGGAGGCGTCCCGGACCATGGCGGCGTCGAACCCGGCCCCGGCCATGACCGTGAACCGGGTCGGCGCGAGTCCGTCACCGTGGATCCGGCCCAGGTCGATTCCGACGGTGGCCCCGGCCAAGGCCTCCCGCAGGGCCGTGTCGGGATCGGAGGGCAGTCGCAGGTTGCGGGCGAGGAGGTTGCCGGTGCCGCAGGGGACGATCGCCAGCGGGATCGCGCCGCCGGACAGCACGTCGGCGCAGGCCCGTACGGTGCCGTCGCCTCCGCAGACCACCACCAGGGAGGTGTCCGCCTCGGCCGTGCGGGCGGCGAGTGCGCCCGCGGGCTCCTCGGCGCTGGTCGAGGTCCACGCCTGGTCCGTGTAGCCGTGGTGGCGCAGCAGGGCCCGCACCCGGGCGGCCGTCCCGTCACCGCAGCCGTGCGGATGGCGGACCACCACGGCCCGGCGCGGCCCGGCGGGAGCGTCGGCGGAGACCTGTTCCGGGACCGGCGTGGCGGCCTGGGCGTCGTCCGGGTTGCTCCGGGGCGTGGGGAGGCCGGCCGAGGTCCTCGTACCGGGCGTGGACAGGAGCAGCACGTACGCCATCACCAGCAGGGTGCACCCACCGTTCAGCAGCCCCACCACGACGTCCGACGGGTGGTGCATGCCTCGGTACAGCCGGGAGGCGGCCACGGCCGGCGGGATGAGCAGGAGCAGGCCCACCACCAGAGCGCGCTCGGCGCCGCGCAACCGCCGGGCCGCGAGCACCGCGAGTCCACCGAAGAGCGCCGTGGCGGCTCCGACGTGCCCGGAGGGGAAGCTGGAGGTCGGCGGCGCCGCGTCCAGGTGGCTCACGTCGGGCCGGGCCCGGCCCACCACCATGGTGACGAGCAGGAAGACGGCGGACTGAGCAGCCACGGACCCGGCCAGGAACGCGGCATCCCGCCACCGGCGGAGCCGGGGCACCCCGGGGAGGAGCAGCAGGGCCAGCACGGCGACGAGCGTCAGCGTGACGATGCTCCGGGTGGAGGCCAGCAGGGACATCCCCTCCGAGAGCGCGGTGGCGAGGGCCTCTCGCCGGTCCGCCAAGGCCCGGTTGACGCCGTCCTCCACCGAGAGAGGCCATCGGTCTGCCAGTGGGCCGGTGACCAGCAATCCCAGACCGGCGACCGAGGCCGCCTGCAAGGGAAGCAGCAGGAGGAGGCGGCCGGATCTCACGCCTGCGGTGTGTGCGTTGCTCATGGCCGACGTGTTGCCCGACCCGGCCCGGTCATGCGTCCCACCGCCGCTTCGACCATGGGCAGGCTCCGGTTCGACCATGGGCAGGCCGCGGTAGGAGGCGGACGCGGCCGCCGTTCCGGGGGCGCCCGGACGTCCGACGCCGACAGTCGGGGTGGATCCGGCCGGATGGACGGGCGGGGTTTGGGCAACAGCGGGCCATGGCCGTTCTCCGAAAGCTCGCCCGTCCCCTGCTCGCCGCCCCGTTCGTCACCGGCGGACTACGCACCCTGCGCCGCCCCGAGACCGCCGCGGAAGCGGCCCGACCCGTCATCCAGGAGATCGGGAAGCGCATCCCGGCCCTGGCCGGAGATCCGCTGCAGCTGGCGCGCGTCACCGGCGCGGTCCAGGCCGCGGCGGCTCTGATGTTCGCGACCGGACGTGCCCCACGCCTGAGCGCACTGACCCTCGCCGCCACGCTCGTGCCGACTTCCCTCGCCGCACATGCCTTCTGGACGGTGGAGGACCCCGACGAGCGCGCGCGGCAGCGCGCCGACTTCCTGACCGACCTCGCCTCGCTGGGCGGGCTCCTCATCGCCGCCGCCGACACGCACGGCAAGCCCTCGCTCGTCTTCCGCTCCCGGCACGCGCTCGACCGCCGGCACCCGGTGGATGCCGTCCGCCGCCCCGTCGAAGCAGCGGCGGTGCGTACGGTCCACCGGGCCAAGGGGGTCGCAGGCTCCCTCACCGGCTCCCGCTGAGCCCCGACCGAACGGCGAGGAGGACCACATGGCGGACGCCGCCCGTCGCAACGCCCTGCGGATACCCATCGGCCCGCTGCTCCGGCCGAATGCGCTGCGCCCCCGCTTCCTGGCGGAGATCCTGGCCGGCGTCGCCCGGAGCGCCCGGCGCACCCGTCGCCCGGCTGTCACCCCGACCTGCGCACGCGCCGCCGAGCACCGGTCGTTCTCCGGCGGGGAGATCGGTTCCGGAGCGGGTGTCACGGGCGAGTCGAGGTGTCGGGACACCTCTACGGGCGCCGCCGCCGGCCGGCGCGAGCGAGCCCATGAGGCGGTCGCGTCCCGTACCGCCGGCCCCGATGACCTCGCCGCCCTGCTCGCCATGCTGGACCTGCGGACCGGGCCGGACGAGAGGACGGTCCGGCCCGAGGACGACTGAGGAACCGCGCTCACGGACGTGACCTTCGCGGGCGGACCGACACCTGAGGACGAACCGTCGGTGCATCGACCCCCGTTCCGCGCCGGGCTGAGGATCGCACCCACCCAGCGGGGTGGGTGCAACGCCCGAGGCCCCTGACCGGTCCCGGGGTGGGGTCCGGCAGGGGCTGATCGGTCGGGCGCCGTGGCGCTCCGTGCTGTGGGGTTCTACTTCGGTGCCGGTGCCGGTGCCGGTGCCGGTGCCGGGGCGGGGGCCGGGGCGGGTGCCGGCGCGGGTGCCGGGGCGGCGGGCTTTTCGGGCTTGTGTTCGCAGTAGACCTTGCCCTGGTAGAACTTGCAGCCGGGCATGTTCTCGACGTCGCGGACCTTGTTCTTCTTGCCCTGGTGCTTCTGGTTCTTCTTGTCCTTGTCGTTGTGTCGTTGGTTGTTCCGGTGGTCGTTCTTGGTGTGGTCGACCTGTCCGGTGGCGGCGTGCTGGGTCGTCGGTGCGGTGGTGGTGGCGGCGAAGGCGCTGGTGGGGATCAGCGTGCCACCTCCGACGATCGCGGCCGAGACGGCGAGCATCGCGTATCGCTGCTTCCGGGAGGTGCGGACCATGGGAGTGACTCCTGTGTGAGGTGGTGGGGGGAGGGGCTCGGTTCCAGAGACTGTGGGGCGGTATGTCCCGTTTTGCTCTCTGGTTAAAAGGCTGACCCCGGGACTTCATGAAGCTGTCCGCCGACTGTCACAGGCGCGTGACAGCCCCCCGCGCCTCCCGCTCAGGACGGCAGGGAGGAGTACCGGCGCCAGTCCGGGTCCAGGCGGTCGGCGAGTCCGGCGGCGGTGAAGGCCGCTTCCAGGTCGTCGTGACCTTCGGTGAAGTGGGCCCAGCTGTCGCAGTGGACGGGGACGACGCGGCGGGCATCGAGGATCTCGGCGGCCTCGGCGGCCTGGGGGCTGTCCAGGACGATCAGCCCGCCGTCGAAGAGGGCGGGGAAGCGGGGGGCTCCGGCGAAGAGGATCGCGGTGTCCACCGGGGCGAAGCGTGCGGCGATCTCCTTGACCGCGGTGAGGGACGCGTTGTCCCCGCTGATGTAGAGGGTGGGCAGGCCTTCGCCGGTCAGGACGAAGCCGACGACGTGGCCGAGGACCGGTTCGACCTCCTCGCGCGCGCCGGGTCCGTGGACGGCGGGTACGCCGGTCACGGTCACCGTGCCGCCGTCCGGGCGGTCCAGTTCGACGGATTCCCAGTCGGCCAATCCCTTGGCCTTCCCGCCGAGGCGCTGTGCGCCGCCGGTGGTGGTGAGGGTGAGCGGGACGTCCGCGAGCAGGGCCCGGCCGGAGACGTCGAGATTGTCGGGGTGCTCGTCATGGGAGAGCAGGACCACGTCGATGGGGCCGAGGTCGCCGGGGGTCGAGGTGGAGGGCGCGGTCTTGGTCAGGGTCACGCCGGGCGCCGGGTAGTCGCCGGGGGCGTCGAAGGTCGGGTCCGTCAGGAAGCGCAGGCCTCCGTACACGAAGAGGGCGGTCGGGCCGCCGAGAACACGAACGGGGAACTGGTCCGTCGATGTGGATGCGGGTACAGAAGGCATGGGAGTGACACCTCACGGATGGATTCGGATGAACCGTGAGACGACCGTAGCGGCTTCTCACGGATAGCTGCAAGGCGTACCATGAGGAATGTGAAGGAGCCCGCGATGGAAGAGCCCGTCCCGCCCCCCGCCCAGGGCGAGGAGGAGCACATCTCCCTCGCGCTTGCCAACAGCGCCGTCGCGCGGCCCGGCGGGCACACCGTCGACCTCTTGGGGACCCCTGATCGGGCGAACCGCTGGCTGACGGAACGCGGTCTCGCCCCGGTCGACGCCGGTATCCAGGAGATGTGCACGACGCAGCTGCGCTCACTGCGCGAACAGGTCAGGTCATTGTTCGCGGCCCGTGTCGCGGGCCTCCCGGCCCTCCCCGCCGCCGTGAGGGCCGTCAACGACGCGATGACCCGCGTCCCCACCGCGCCGCTGCTGCAGTGGGACGACAAGAACGGCCCCTACCGCGCCGCGCCCCACCCCACCACCGCGATCCTCGATCACGCCCTGGCCGCTCTCGCCGCCGACGCCGCCGACCTCCTCACCTCCCCGAACGCCGAACGCCTCACCGCATGCGGTTCCACCCCTTGCAACCGCTACCTCCTCCGCCAGGGCCGCCGCCACTGGTGCTCCACCCGCTGCGGCGACCGAGCCCGCGCCGCCCGCGCCTACGCCCGCCGCAGCGCGACCGGGACGCAATGACGCCGCTGGGCCGAAGCGCCGTGCCGGGCTGCGCGCGCATACGCCGTCCGGGTCTGCCCTGGGAGCCCGGGGTGTGCTGGAAGGCTCCGTCCGGCGTTCCCGGGCGATGATCCGTTACGGAACATGCCGGCGTCCGGCCGCTCGGCGCCTCTTGCCGTAGGGGTTCGGCGGCCAATCCTGAAAGGCCCCGCTATGCGTGCTTACGTCATCGACGCCTTCGGTGATACCCCGAGCCTCCGGGAGATGCCCGTTCCGGACCCCGGGCCGGGCGAGGTACAGATCAAGGTGCGCGCGGCGGGGGTCAATCCGCTCGACTTCAAGACGGCCGGCGGAGAGCTGGCCGGCTCGGGAGCCGAGTTCTCCTTCCCCCTCACCCTCGGCTTCGACGTCGCCGGCACGGTGACCGCAGCCGGTGAGGGCGCCGACTTCACCGTCGGCGACGAGGTGTTCGGCCTGGTGTGGCCGCGCTCCTTCGAGCACGGCTCGTTCGCCGAATACATGACCGCCCCCGGGCAGGCGGCCCTCGCGCTGCGCCCCGAGGGCCTGGACCCGGTGTCAGCCGCGGCGCTGCCGATGACGGGCGGGACCGCGCAGAGCGTGGTGGACTGGCTCGGCCTGACCGAGGGGGAGAAGCTCCTGGTGGTCGGTGCGACCGGAGGCGTGGGTTCCTATGCGCTGCAGATGGCCGCGGACCGTGGTGCCCACGTCATCGCCGTCGCGGCCGCCGCGGACCACGAGTACGCACGCTCCCTGGGCGCGGCCGAGACCATCGATCACCGCACCACCGATGTCGCCGACGCCGTCCGCTCCGCCCACCCCGACGGCATCGACGCCGTTGTCGACCTCGCCGACGACGCCGAGACGGTCGCCACCCGTATCGCACCTTTGTTGCGCGACGGCGGCCGGCTGCTCAGCACGGTCTTCGCCACCGATCCCGACGCTCTCGCCGCCCGGGGAATCAGGGCGGTGAACTTCGCCTACCGCGCCACCGGCGAGGACATGGCCCGTCTCGCCACCGGGGTGACGGCGGGCGGCCTGCGCGTCGCCGAGACCCGCGACTACCCCCTCGCCTCCATCGACGAGGCCCGCACCGCCCTCCTGCACGGGCACGTCCGCGGCAAGCTGGTCATCACGACCTGACAGCTACCGGGTCATGGTGGTGATCTCCCCTGATTCTTCGCGCCGGAGCGCCGGAGCGCCGGAGCCGCGAGATGCTCGCGGCTCCGGCAGTCGGCCCCGGGGGGAGGGCCGTTTCGGGTGAGCGGTGGTGGACGCGGCGGGGCGCGCCGCATCCCCGCTCAGGGTCAGCCCGCGGAACCGTCCAGGGTGCTGTCGGGGATCCAGGACCCGTGGAGTCCGGCGCTGACGCGGTGGGGGAGATGGACGGTGGCGATCCGGTCGAGGCCGGAGGCGTCCAGGACCAGGAGTTGCGAGGCGTTCTGCTTGAGGTCGGAGACGACGGTGAGGAGGTAGCCGTCGTCCTCGCGGGTGGTGTCGGCGGCGGGGACGAAGACGGCTTCGCTCGGCATGCGGGCGTCGCCGATCTGGTGGATGCGGCGCGCGCCGGTGGTGCGGTCGTACTTGACGATGCCGTAGCCGCCGAAGCCCTTCTCGTCGGGGAAGGAGATCGCGTACTGGTAGCGGTTCTCGGCGCCGAGGTAGTCCTCGTTGATGGTGGGGAACTCGACGGGAAGGTCGTCGATGATCTGCTCGTCGACCGTGCCGGCGGTCAGGTCGAGCACCCAGCGGCGGGTGTAGGAGCGGGTGACGGGCTCGCTGCCGCGCTCGGGGGCGCCGATCCACCAGTTCCAGGAGAGGCGGAAGCCTTCCCGGTCGACGGTGGGGCCTTCCAGGACGATGCGGCCCTGGCCGTCCTCGTAGGCGTTGGAGACGTGGAGCATGTTGCCCGGCTCGATGGAGAACCAGCGGGTGTGGCGGGCGCCGTTCTCGCCGCGGGGCATGACGCCGATCCGGGAGGGCTGGTGGTCGCTCCAGCTGTACGGGATGCCCGAGCTCTCGGTGTGGTCGAAGGTGACGTTTCCCTCGACGAAGACGACATGGCGGCGGGTGATGGCGAAGTCGTGCTTGAGGGAGGCGGTCGCTCCGGGGACCTCGGCGCTGTGCGTGATGGCGCCCTTGGTGTCGGCGACGTAGTGGGTCAGGAACGGCGGGAAGGGCGAGGAGCCGAAGAAGTGCAGCTCGCCGGTGACCGGGTCCTCCTTGGGGTGTGCGGTCATGGCGGTGCGTAGTTTTCCGTCGAAGTCGTAGGCGCCGACGGTGTCGAGGTCGGGGGTGAGTTCGAAGGGGAGGTTGGCCTCGCAGAGGGCGAGGAGGCGTCCGGCGTGTTCGATGACGTGGGTGCCGGCTGCGCTGGCGGTCAGGTCGGGGCCGTGTTCGGTCATGTACGGGGCGCCGTCGAGGGCGGGGGTGTGGACCCAGCGGTTGCGGTACCACTCGGCGCGTCCGTCCCGCAGGCGGATGCCGTGGACCATGCCGCTGCCCTTGAACCAGTGCGTCGGGGTGACACCGGGCTTGGGGTTGTGACCGTTGCGCAGCAGCCGACCGGTCAACTCGGGGGGCAGCGTGCCCTCGACGGTGAGGCCGGTGGCGGAGACCTCCTCGGCGACGGGGGTGTAGTGGCCGGTCAGGTACGGAGGGGTGGTCGTCATGGCGGGAATCTCTCTCGTGGATGCGTGGATGCGTGGATGCGTGGATGTGCGTACGCGCGGAGCAGGTGGTCGCGCGGATAGGTGTGTGCGGGGCGGCGCGGATGTGGTGCCTGGTCAGACGGGCTGCTCGGCCCGGACCTTGAGGTGCGAGAGCCAGCCTTCGAGCGAGTCGTGGAGGGCCTTGCCGAGTTCGTCGACCTCGGCGTCGACGGGCGCTCCGCTCCAGGACTCCTCGGTGTGCACGACGACGCCGGCGTCGGACTGTTCGAAGGCCCATACGTGGACGCCGACGATGCCCGCGACGGTCCCGCCCCACACGATCCGCTTCCCCGGAACCAGCTCCTGCACGGTGGAGGTGATGTCCAGGCCGTGGGTGAGCCAGCTGAAGGAGCTGCCGGGCACCAGCGGCCCGTCGACGATCGTCCGGTCGATGTCCGTGTTCCAGGCGGGCCAGGCCGCCACATCGGTGTGCAGCGCCCACACGGTCGTGAGCGGGGCGTCGATCACGGTGCTCAGGCGGACGATCACGGGGGCGGTCTCGTCGATGGTGACCATGGGGCTACTTCCTGTCTGGAGGAGATCTGTCGGTGGTGCGGCGGGTAAGACTGACGGCCGGTGCGGCTGTCGCTCGGCTACCGGTCCTGCGGGACAGGCGGGATGCCGACCGGTCGGGCGCCGGCACCGGTGCCGGTCGCGGTACGCGCCCCGGTACGGCGGGTCAGGAACAGCGCGAGGAGTGCGGTGGTGGCGAGGATGGCGGCGGAGACGGTGAAGGCGGCCTGGTAGCCGGCGGTGAGGGCGTCCAGGGGTGGCCGGTCGGTGGTGGCGTGGGCGGTGACGGAGCCGGCCAGGGTGGCGAGGGCGGCGAGTCCGACGGCGCCGCCGACCTGGCGGGTGGTGTTCACCAGGCCGCCGGCGAGGCCGGCGTCCTGGCGGGGTACGCCGTCCACGGCGAGTGCGGTCAGTTGCACGAAGGCGATGCTCAGGCCCAGGCCGACCAGGACGCTCGGCCCGAGGACGTCGACGAGGTAGCTCCCGTCCGGCCGCATCCGCGACAACCACAACAGACCGGCGGCCTCGGTCAGCAGAGCCGCGGTCACGGTCGCGGTGGCCCCGATGACTCGGGCGATACGCGGAGCGAGAGCAGAGCCGATCATGTGCGCCAAGGCGAGCGGGAGTTGTCCTACCCCGGTGAGCAAGGGGCCGGATCCCAGAACCTGTTGCTGGTAGAGCGGCAGGAAGAAGAACAATGCGATCCATACGGACCCCAGCAGCGCCATGAGTACATTGCCCACGGCGACCTGACCGGCGCGGAGCAGCCGCGGTGGTACGAGCGCGTTCGGCCGGCGGCGCTCGATCACGGAGAAGGCCACGAGCAGTACGGCGGCGGCGCCGAGGGAGCCCAGCACCCGGGCGTCCGTCCAGCCGGCGTCGCGTGCCGTGGTCAGCCCCCACACCAGAGCGGTCAGGGCGAGGGTGACGGCGAAGGTGCCCAGCAGATCGAACCGCCCGTGCTCCGCCGCGCCTTGCCGCTCGCCTTGCCGTCCGGACTCCGCTTCGGCGTCCCGTGGCACCAGCGCCACCACGGCGGCCAGCACCACCGCCGATCCGAGGGCCACCGAGTGGAAGATCCAGGGCCAGCCCCACGCCTGGGTGAGCAGACCGCCCAGCAGCACGCCGCCCGCCGCTCCCGCGCCGGAGACCGCTCCCCACACGCCCAGTGCCCTACCGCGCCCGGGGCCGGGCGGGAACCGGTCCATCACCAGGGCGAGCGCGGCCGGGGCGATCGCGGCGGCGCCGACACCCTGCACCGCACGGGCGGTGATCAGCACGCCGGAGGAGGTGGTCAGGCCCGCCACCACCGAAGCCAGTGCGAACAGGGCGAGCCCGCCGACCAGTACCCGGCGGCGGCCGAGGAGGTCGGCGACCCGGCCACCCGCCAGGAGCAGCGCCCCGAACGCCAGGCCGTACGCATTGACCACCCAGGTGGTCCCGCCGTCCGACAGTCCCGCCCCGGCTCGGATCTGCGGCAGCGCCACATTGACGATCGAGGTGGCGAGCATGACGGTGAACTGGGCCGCGGCGAGCGCGGCGAGCACCGCTCCCGGCCCGGGGACCCGGCCTGGCGCTCGGCCCGTCTGCGTGAGTGCAACGTTCATGCCGCACAGACTCGGCGCGGACGGTGTCCACTATCCAGGCCCGACAGGAGCGGCCACTGTCCACTCCTGTCCGCACCTGTCCACCCGGACCGAGCCTGTCCACCGACGCTAACGCGGGTCGTGCAACTCCTGCTGCCACAGGGCCTCACAGAGCAGGTCCAGTCCTTGGCGCAGGTGGCGACGGTAGGTCCCGTACGGCAGACCCAGGCGGCGGGCTGCAGCCTCCTGGGTGGGCGCACCGGAGAAGTAGCCGGCCGTCAGGGCCTCGCGGGCGCGCACCCCGCGCGGGTCGAGCCCGAGGTCGTCGACGGCCCCGCGCAACAGTGCACGCAACTCCCCGACAGGACTGTCGAAGTCGGCGGCGAGACGGGAACGCATCAGCGCACACGCGGCGAAGGCGTCCGCGTCCCGCCAGTGGGCCAGCGCCTCGCGTACGGCCTGGTCGAACGCACTACGCGAGACCGGCGACGGCCCGGAGGGGGCGGCGGGGGCCTCGGTGGCCGAGATGAAGTGCATCAGCCAGGTCTCCACCGGCAGTCGACGCCAGTCGACGGCGAACAGCCCGTACGTGTAGGCGCCGACCCGCGGCCGCGCCCGCGTGTCCACCAACGTGCCCTTGACGCGCTCGGCCCACGTCTCGGCGTCCTGGAAGACGGCGAACCCGTACGCCCGCCCCCGGGCGCGGGCCGCCTCCGCCTGGGCCCGGGAACTGCTCAGGTCGATGACCCGCGAGGGCACCTGGTACTGCTCGGGGTAGACCGAGAAGCGGCTGATGCCGATGTGCTCGCCGGGGCTCACCGGGTCGGTCTCCTCGGTGTACCGCCAGGCCGCCGCCACCACGGGATCGGTGGCCAGGTCCTGGGCATCGGGCGGGGACGGCAGGACCAGTCGCGCCGTGAACGCCACGATCCGGCCCGTGTTCACGAGCCGGTAGACGCTGAACGCCTGCGGCTGACGCCCCGCCCAGTAACGGACCAGGTCCGCCGAGGCGGCCCCTTCCGTCTCGGTGGCCATGCGCAGGATGACATCGATGTCGTCCGGGTGCAGCGGACGGTCGTGGACCTCGTCCTCGCGGGACCAGGAACGCAGCCGGGCCAGGGTCGCGCCCTCCCGGAACAGGTAGAAGAGATCGTCGGTGACGGTCCATACCCGTTCCTCGGGCGCCTCGCGCAGGATGCGCAGGTATTCGTCCGCCAGGCGTTGGCGCATCGCCTCGAAGGCGTTGGGCGCCCGCCAGCGCAGGTCGGCGGCCAGCGTCTCGCGTGCCGCGTCGTGCGGATGCAGTCCTCGCAGAGTGGACTCCATGAAGGGCAGGTCGCGCAGCCAGGAGAAGAGCGGATGGACGTCCTCCCCGGGGAGCACCGCGGCCAGCAGCTCCTCGGACGTCGAGTGGGCCTGCGCCGCCACCTCCAGGGCGCGGCGGTGGGCCGCCGTGGGCACCTCCCCGATCAGCCCCGCCAGTAGGGTGCGCAGCACGTCCGCCGTCGGCGCCCAGATCTCCTCCCGGCCGCAGCCCTCGGACCCGGCCGCGGCGGCCAGCGACAGCGCGAGCGGGTTGCCCCCGGCGAAGCGCAGCACCCGGTCCCGCAGTTCGGGCCGGATCTCCGCGGCCACCAGCAGGCTCCGGGCCTGCTCCGCGGAGAACGGCTCCAGCTCGCTCACGTGCAGGAGCCGGGACCAGGCCGGATCGGCGGCCCACTGCGGCTGCGGAGCCCGCCGGCCCCCCAGGACGACCAGGGTGTCGTCCGCGGCGCGCGGCAGGAAGTGGTGCCACAGCCAGCTCTCCAGCCACTGGCAGTGCTCGAACGAGTCCACGAACAGGACCGTGCCCGGCACGTCCAGGAACGGTCCGGCGGCGTGCTCGAAATCGGCCGGGTCCCGGCTGACGAACCGGCCGTCGAGTTCGACGAGCAGCCGGCCGGCGGCCCGGGCATGGTCCGCCAGCCGCCGCAGCAGCGTCGACTTGCCGATGCCGCCCGGCCCGTACACGTAGAACGCGAACGGCGCCTGCGGATCACCCGCCAACGCCTCGCCGAATCGCCCGAGTTCCTCGTCCCGGCCGACGAACGCGCGTACACGCGCTCTGCTCAGTCTTTCCCCCACGGACACCATGGCGGCTCCATCCCTTTGTTGCAGCGGTTCCAGTTGTTCCAGCAGTGGACAGCGGTCGCGGGGCCCGGCCCTCTCGCGAACTCCCCGGGCCCGCGCGAAGCGGCGCCTCGCCCAGGCCCGTCGACCTCACTGGACGAGACCGATGTTCCCGTCAGCGGCGTCACCGGTGATCAGGAGGGTGGTCTCCTCGACGCGCCGGAAGCGGCCGTCGCAGGACAGCTCGGCGAAGAGGTAGACCTCGGTACGGGAGGTGTGCCCGTCCTCGTGGACGAGGGTGACGGTGTGGCGGTCGGCGTAGCGCGTTCCGTCACGGAGCTCGTCGTGGACCTCGATGTGTCCGCTGCGGATCATGGAACGAAGGCGTGTCATGTGCTGGGTGAAGGAGGCGCGGTCACTCCACACGCCGTTGGTGCGCTGGCGGTAGTCGGGGGTGAAGTGCCGATCGATGGCTTCGGTGAGGTCGAGGCCGGGGGTGAACAGCAGATCGTCGATGGCTCGGGTGATGTCGGTCGATGTCATGGTGTCTTCGCCTGGGGGTGGGGGGTGTACGGGGACGGTGGGGCGTACGCCGGTCGCGTACGGTGTCGCGTCAGCGGACGGGGGTGAAGTCCAGCGACAGCGCGACCGGGCCCCGGGTGTAGAGGCCGGCCTCCTGATAGCGGAAGCCCGGGCTGTAACGGACCTGGTCGAGCAGGGGTAGGAGCATCGCGGCGACGGTTTCGAGCTCGGCGCGCGCGAAGGCGACGCCGACGCACTGGTGGAGGCCGGTACCGAAGGCCAGGTGCTGGGCGGCAGCGGTGAAGGAGCGGGCGGTGCCCAGGTCCGGGCGGTGGATGTCGAAGGTGTCCGGGGCGCTGAAGGCGTCGGGGTCGCGGTTGGCCGCGCCGATCATGCAGAAGACGGTGGCACCCGCCGGGACGGTGGTGCCGGCGAGCACGGTGTCCTCCTTCGCCTGGCGGGGAATGAGTTGTACCGGCGGGGTGTGGCGCAGGGTCTCGGCGATCGCGGCGCCCAGCAGATCGGGATCCCGGCGGACCTGCGCCAGCTGCTCGGGATGGTCGATGAGGTGTTTGAAGAGCAGGGCGAGGGTCTTGTCCGCGGGTTCGGTGGAGGCCACCAGAACGTTGATGATCAGCGCGGTGACATCGCGATCGCTCATGGCGATGCCGTCGAACTCGGCGGTGCACAGCTGGGATATCAGGTCGTCGCCCGGGTTGCGGCGCCGCTGTTCGATCACCGGGAGGAGGTAGGCCTCCAACTGCTCGGCGTGCTCGACGCAGTGGCGGCGACGCTCGGGGGTGAGGTTCAGGCCGGTGATGAACTCGGCCACTCCGCCGTGCCAGACGGCCACCTGGCGCCAGTCCTCGCGTTCCAGGCCCAGGACGTCGAGCGTGGCGTGGATGGCGAACGGCTTGCCGAAGTCGTTGACCAGGTCCACCCGGCCCAGAGGGAGGAACGGGGCCATGAGCGCTTCGGCACGGGCGCGGATGACAGGTATCCGGTCCTGGAGAGCCGAGCCGGTGAAGGCCCGGACGACGATTCTTCGTTTGGCGGTGTGCTCGGCCCCGGTCATCTGGGCGAGGACCGGCCCGCGCATCACCGGCTCGGCGCGCACCTGCAGCATCTCGGTGGTGAACAGCTCGTGGTCGGTCAGCACCCGTTTCACGTCCGCGTGGCGGGAGACGAAATAGCTGTCGATCTCCGGCTCGTAATGCACCGGAGCCCGTTCCCGCAGTGCTGCGAAGTAGCGGTCGGGGGCAGCGGCGAAGTCCTCGGACAGGACGCTGAAATCGGTATCGACCACGGGCATGGGGAGACCTCTCGAACTGCGCGACGCACGGAGGGACGCGAGCGGAGGTCGGCACGAGCCGCCGCCCCGGTCCTGGCCGAAGGGGGTTCCGGCCGTGGACGGCCGCCTGCCCCCTTCGCGTGCGGGAGGAACGACGCGAGAGAAGGAACAGGTGGGTGATCCGGCCTGCAAGACGTGCGAACGGCGTGCGGGGTTGCGCCGGTTGGCAGGAGTTCGCCCCCGGCCATTGGGTGGAAACCGACGCAAGCGCCGCAGCTCAGGGCACCCGGTCGGCGGCCTGATGGGCCGTGGCCGCACACGGGCCGGGGTCGGCCGCCCCGATGAGGGCGGAGCCGGCGGACCGAGCCGCGCCACCACCGACGAACCGGGTACCGGGCCGCGCTACCACCAACGAACCGGGTACCGGGCCGCCCCCCGGCGCACCCGGGACGCCACGAAACCGGCGACCACGAGGACCACGCTGGCCGCGAGCAGCAGAGGGACGAACCGTGCGGGTGCCGGGGTCTGCAGCACGACGACGACCGCGGTCGCGCAGGCGGGGGAGTGCGGGGTCCGGGCCAGCGTGGTCGCGGCGAACGTCAACCCCCCGGCCAGCGCCGCGCTCCAGGGGTTGCTCTGCGACAGCGCGAGGACCGCGTACCCCGCGCCCGCGCCCAGGAGATGGGCGACGACGACACTCCTGGGTTGGGCCATGGGGAGGGTGGGAGCGCTGTGCAGGACTCCGGCGGTGGCGGCGAGGGACGGTATGAGCACCGGTTCGCCGATCACCGCCCCGATGGCCGCGAGCACCAGCAGGACGGTGGTGACCGCGCCGACGCCGTGCAGGGCCGCTGCCGCCCCGTGCCAGGCGGTTCGGCGCCCGCGCCCCGTCGGGAGCGGTACGTCGTCGTGAGGCGCCTCGGGGCCGGGCACGCGTCGGCGGGACAGCAGGGAGTCAGCTTTCACGAGGGCGGCTCCTGGCACGGCGGCGGTACGGGGGGCGGGCGCGACGGGAGGGCTCGCGCACCGCCGGCCACCCTGCACCGCCGATCTGTCACCTGCCTACAACCCCTGCGTATCGGCCACGGCGCGCAAGCCGGATCCGCTGCCGTCGGGGAGTCGAGCGGCGTCCGGCAGGCGCGTGCCCTTGGATGGGGCGGTACGCGGACGGACCGACCACCAGCTCCCGGAGACCCGTATGAGGAAGATCAAGGCGCAGCTGTTCATCTCGCTCGACGGGGTCGTCGAGGCGCCCGACCAGTGGCACTTCCCCTACTTCGACAAGGACATGGGGGCGGCCGTCGACGCGACCCTCGGCAGGGCGGACACCCTGCTGCTCGGGCGCCGGACCTACGACAGCTTCGCGGGCGCCTGGCCGGAGCGGGAGGCGGCCGGCGGGGAGGACGCCCCGTTCGCCCGGGTCCTCGGTGACGCCCGCAAGATCGTGCTGTCGAACAGCCCGCTCGACTTCACCTGGCGGAACTCCGAACAGCTCGTCGGCGACCTCCCCACAGCGGTGGCCGCGCTCAAGAACGAGCCGGGCGCCCACACCCCCGTCTGGATCAGCGGCTCGGTATCCGTCGTACGCCAACTGATCGCCGCCGGCCTCCTGGACGAACTGAACCTCCTGCTGCACCCGATCGCCGTACGCAACGGCATGCGCCTGTTCGAGGAGGACGCGCCGGCCGTCCCGCTGGAGCTGCTGTCCGCCGAGACCTTCCGGACCGGTGTGCTGAACCTGTCCTACGCCGTGGCCACCGCGCCCGGCGAGGGGACGTACGAGGACGCCAAGACCCACCTGCCCCAGCACTAGGAAGCGACGGAATCGGCTGGTCGGGGCATGACGAAGACCTCGCGCGGTGTCGGGTCCGGTCGGTGGCGATCCGGCCGCTCCTTCGTGGTCGCGGCGGTGGCGGGCTGCGCGGTCGGCCTGGTCGGCGGCGGTTTCCGCTGGTGCCTGCTGCGCGCGGACACGCTGCGCGTGTCGCTGCTGGAGGCGGCCGACGGGCTGGGTGCGGCGGGCCGGCTCATCCCGGTCGTCCTCACCGCGGTGGGCGCGGCGGTGGCCTGCGCGATCGCGCAACGGGTCCCGCACGCCGCGGGCAGCGGGATCCAGCACGTGGAAGCCGTATGGCGGCAGGAGGCCGAGGCCCGTATCGCCTGGCTACTGCCGGCGAAATTCCTGGGCGGGCTCATCGCGATCGGCTCGGGCCTGGTCCTGGGAAGGGAGGGGCCGATCGTCCACATGGGCGCCACGATCGGGTCCGCGGCCGGTCGGCGTGGCCGCCTGGACCCCGAGGACGCCCGCATGCTGCACACCGCGCTCGGCGGGGCGGGCCTGGCGGTGGCCTTCACCGCACCGCTGGGCGGGCTGTTGTTCGTCTGCGAGGAAGTGACCGGCACGGTCCGACCGCGTCTGGTGCTCCTGACGCTCGCCGGCACCGTCACGGCAGTGGTCGGCTCCCGGCTCGTCGTGGGCGACGCGCTCGTCCTTCCGCTGTCGGCCGTCACCGCCCCGCCGCTGTGGATGCTGCCGGTCTTCCTGCTGTCGGGGGTGACCGCCGGGGCGCTCGGCGCCGCGTACAGCACGCTGGTCGTACGGACCCTGCGGGTGTGCGACGGGCTGAACCGGATCCCCCTGGTCGCCCGCGCCGCGCTCATCGGCGCCGGGGTCGGCGTCCTGATGGCCTTCGATCCGCTTCTCACGGGCGGTGGTGACCAGCTGAGCGAGCGCCTGCTGGCAGGCGGCCACCTGACGGGCGGCGGCCTGACGGTGGCGGCGCTGGTGCTCTGTCTCGCCGTCCGATTCGTGGCCGGACCGCTGAGCTACGCGGCCGCGACCCCCGGCGGGCTGTTCGCTCCGCTGCTGGCCCTGGGAGCCCTCTGGGGAACGCTCACGCACGCGCTCGCCGCCCCTGTGCTGCCGGCCGGCTCCGCGAGCGCGGCCGCCTTCGCGGTCGTGGGGATGGCCGCGGTGTTCACCGGCGTCGTACGGGCGCCGCTCACCGGCGCCGTGCTGGTCGTGGAGATGACGGGAGCCGGCGCGCTCCTGCTGCCCCTGCTGACCGCCTGCTTCGCCGCGACCGTGACCGCGGACCGGCTGGGCAGCGAACCCATCTACGACGCGCTGCGCCGCCGGATGTCGGAGCGTGCCTGACCGTCGCGACTCACCCGGAGAGCTCGGCCCGCCACTGTCGAGGCCACTGCCCCGACGGCGGTGGAGCTCCCGCTATGCCGAGATCGCGCCGCGCGCTCTCGTAGAAGGCGTCACGTGCCGCGCTCGCGAGCCGATGCGCCTGGGTCCACCTCTCGCCGTCGACCGCGCCCTCCCGCACGAGGAGTTCGACGGTCCAGATCGTCTCGTGCCAGTGCCGTGCCGCCGCGATCGTCGCCGCGTCCCCGACGAGCAGGACGGACTCCCACTCCGTCGCCCGGTGGGACTCCGCGTCGGCGAGCAGGGGCAGACCCTCGGCCGGCGCCAACGGATCCGCCACGTCCGCGAACCCGAGCGAGGCCCCGATGCGCTGGGTGACCCGTAACTGCGCCTTGAGGGCATTGGCGTAACGGCCGTACGTCTCGAAGCGCTTCTCGTCCCACCGCTCCTCCCGCTGCCGCGTCCAGCGCCGACGCTCGGTCAAGGTCTGCACGGCGTAGGAGCCGAGCGAACCGACCACGACACCTATCAGAGCGGGCAGTTGATCGAGCAACGCCACAGTTCCTCCCCCGAACCGGTCCCTGGTGCCGCACGATAGCGGCGCCGCGGCAGTCAGCCCTACCCACCTACCGGACGGTTCGTTCCCGCCGGCCCGGACCGGAGTTCCGCAACGGGTCGGCGTCGACCGTAGGGTGGCCGAAACCGACCGAGGAGGACCGGCATGGCGAGCATCGTGATCGCGCAGACGACCGTGGACGACGAGACGAAGGCGTACGACATCGCGCGGGCCGCGGTGGAGGCCCGGCTGTCGGCCGGCGCGCACATCGACGCCCGGATGACCACCTTCTACTGGTGGAAGGACGCCGTGCAGCACGAGCGGGAGTACCGGATCTCGTTCAAGACCACCGCGGAGAAGGTCGCCGAGTTGCAGGCGTGGGTCCACGAGCGGCACCCGTACGAGGTGCCGCAGTGGATCGTGCTGCCGGCCGTCGGAACCACGGAGGAGTACCTGGCGTGGGCGGTGAAGGAGACCACGACCGGGTAGCCCTCGCCCCGCCCCTGCCGCCGGCGCGAAAAAATACCCGCGCACCGGCGGCAGGCTCGCACTAGGGTGGGCCGCATGAACGTCACCGGCCCCAGCACCACCGCGACCGCGCGAGCGACCAGCTCGCCGGTTGCCGCCGCCTGACCTTCCCCTCTCCCCGGCGACCGGACAACGGTCCGTCGGTTGTGCCGTGGCGTACTTGCCCCGGTCGGAGACTGAACGGTCCCGTTCTCCGGTGCCTCTCCCGCGCGATGCGAAGGAAGCACCCCTCATGAATCAGCACATCAAGCACCCCGTCGGTCGCCCCATGCGCACCGATCAGCTGGTCAGTACGTTCGTCGAGTACTTCGAAGAGCGCGAGCACCGCCGAATCGTCGGCTCCACCCTGCTGCCACCGCCGGGCGACCCCGTCCTCTTCACCACCTCCGGCATGCACCCGCTCACCCCGTACCTGGAGGGTCGCCCCCACCCGCTGGGCAGCCGGCTGGTCAACGTCCAGCGCTGTCTGCGCACCACGGACCTGGAGGAGGTCGGCGACGCCACGCATCTGACGGTCTTCGAGATGCTCGGCACCTGGTCGCTCGGCGACTACGCCGGCCCCCGCAGCCTCGACTGGGGGTACGGGCTCCTCACCGAGGGGCTGGGCATCGACCCCGGCCGCCTGCACGCCACGGTGCACGCCGGCGACGACCGGACCGGGCCCGACACCGCCTCGCTGGAACTGTGGCAGGACCGCGGTGTCCCCGTCGAACTCACCGTGGAGGACAACTGGTGGTCCAACGGGCCCGTCGGACCGTGCGGTCCCGACTCGGAGATCTTCCTGTGGAACGGAGACGGCCCGCCCGAGTCCACGCCCACCCGCGACGACCGCTGGGTGGAGGTGTGGAACCACGTGACGATGACCCACCGCCGGCTCGACGACGGATCCCTGGTGCCCCTGCCCCAGCGCAACGTGGACACCGGGCTGGGCCTGGAGCGGCTCGCCTCCCTGCTCCAGGGCAAGTCGTCCGTGTTCGAGTGCGACGTCTTCGATCCCTGGCGCAGCCTCGTACCGAATCTCTGGCCCCTGGACGAACGGTCGCTGCGCGTGGTCTGCGACCATCTCCGCTCGGCCGTCGTGGTTCTCGGCGACGGAGTGCGCCCGGCCAACACCGGCCAGGGCTACGTACTGCGACGCCTGGTGCGGCGGATGCTCACGCTGCTGTGGCGCGACGACCCCTCGCGCGGCCTTGGTGACCTGCCGATCGAACTGGTCCGGCACACCTTGGACCACTTCCGGCAGGTGATGGACCCCGGCGACGTACTCCCGATCCTGTGCGAGGAGGAGCGCCGGTTCCGCCGGCTGCTGGAGCGCGGGCGACAGGTGCTCGCCCGGCCCCGGTTCCGCGGCCCGCTGACCGAGGAGGACTTCCACTACCTCCACGACACCCACGGGCTGCCCCGCGAGCTGGTCACGAGCCTGCGGCAGGAGTGAGCACGCGGGTGCGGACCGCGTTCGCGCGGGGATGCGCCGGGGCGGTGGGCTTCGCGGGGACACCGCGCCGGATGCGGCGTACGCTCGTCGACGGGGGAGCGTACGCCGTGCACCGGCGGGACCGCGGGAGGACCGATGACCGCGCTCGGTGATGTGATCGACATCGACGAACGGACCCTGCTGGTCTCCGGGCAGGAACTGGATCTCGAACACGATCGCCCGGACGTCGCCAACGCCCTCGTACACCGGGCCGGCGACACCCTGGTGCTGGTCGACACGGGCGTCACCACGGCCTTCCGCACGGCCCTGCGGGAGGCCGCCGACCGGGTCGGGCCGTGGTCCCGGGCCCTGGTGCTGACCACGCACGGTCACCCCGACCACGTCGGCAACGACGACCTGGCCGACGAGCTGGGGGTGCCGGTCGAGCACTACGTCCCCGCCCTCGACCTCGACCAGATGCGGGACCCGGTGGCGTACTGGACGCGGACCCTCGAACGCGTCGCCGGGGCATTGCCGGCGGCCCCGCCCGCACTGGCGACCCGGTTGGTGTCGCTGTTCGAGCCCATGCGCCCCTTCGGCGCCACCACCCGTACCTACGAGCAACGAGCCCCGGAGCGGATCCGGATCGGCTCGTCACGGTTCACCGGCTGGACCTTCGCGGACGGCGCGGTACGCGTGCTCCGCAGCCAGGGCCACTGCGCGGGGCACGTCGTCGTCCACCTCCGGGACCCCGGAGTCCTCCACCTCTCCGACGAGGGCAACGGACCCTGCGGGGCCATGGCCGACGCCGACCAGCTCAAGATCCAGACCGTACTCGGCGCGGTCGCCGTCCTCTTCGAGGAGGGGCAGGCCGAACTCCTCACCGACGGCCACACCTTCGCCCTGCGCCGTGGCGCCGAGGTGGTGCCCTACCTGGACGGGCTGCTGGAACAGGCCACCGCCCTGCAGGCGGCGGCGCTCGGGCTGATCGGGGAGAGCGGACCGGTACGGCCGAGCGAGTTCGGCGCCCGTTACGGCGAGGTCGTCACCGCGCTCGGGGGCGGCGGCGCCAACCCGAACGCGATGTTCCTCGCGATGACGGTGGTCAATCAGCTCCGCGAGCTCGGGCTGCGGCCCGAGTCGGCCGACCCGGACGCGCCCTGGTCCCGGCCGCCGCTCCGCAGCCCCACGGCGCAGGCTCCGGAGCGGCGGCCCGGTCCCTAACCGGCGCTGATCGCCGTCACGTGCGTGGAGCCGTCCCGTAGGGCGGTGATGCGGACCTGCCCCGCCGGGAACGGGTCCCTCCCGTTCGGGCCGGGTATCTGCGAGAAGGACGTCCAGGAGCCGTCCGGCCTCCTGACGTCGTGCCAGACCCGTCCGTCGAGCCCGACCGCCACGACCTGGGCGGAGCCGTCCGGTGTCCCGGCGATGCCGATGGAGCTGGCCCCCATGGTGGCGGTGGTGACGCCCCGCGGTGGCCGAAAGCCCGTCCAGGAACCGTCCGGCCGGCGCAGCTGGTGGTACACCATCCCGTCGAGCCCGATCGCGAGGACCTGGGAGGACCCGTCGGGCATCCCGGTGATCGCCATGGCCGGACCGGAGAACGTCGCGGCCCCGTTGTAGCCGGCCAGGCGCCCCCAGGACGTCCACGTACCGTCCCGCCCGCGCACGCAGTGGTACATGGCACCGTCCGTGCCGTAACTGAGCAGCTGGGCCGACCCGTCGGGCATGGCGGCGATCGACACCTTCGTCGCGCCCCATCGGCTCTTCGCGGTGAGGCCGGGCAGGGCCCGGAACCCGGGCAGTCCGCCGTCGGCGCGCCGCACCTGGTGGAAGGTGGTGCCGTCCATGGCCGTGACCACGATCTGGCAGGTGCCGTCGGGGAACGCCGCGATGTCCGCCTCCCGTACGGTGAATCCGGTCGAGCCGTCCGGCCCCGCGACGCGCTGCCAGGGCTGCGGCGCGGCCGAACCCCGTACGGAGGTCAGCCACAGACCGTTGTCGGGCGCGATGCCCAGCACCACGACCGAGCCGTCCGCCATACCGGCCACGGCGCTCTGCACCCCCGTGAACGAGGCGGTGCCCGAGCCGGACCCTGCGGCGCCCGGCAGCGGACGCATGCCGCTCCACGCCCCGTCCGGCCGGCGCTCGGTGTGGAAGAGCACCCGCCGCTCCACGTCGTACGGCGGCAGTTGCGCGGAGTAGAACCAGACCGGATTGGTGATGGCCACCAGTTGGTCCAAGGTGGTCGAGGCGGGCTTGAGCCGGCGGACCTCGGCCCGGGCGAACAGGGAGGCCTTGCCCCAGCCGCGCCAGTGCAACTGCCCCTTGCCACTGCCGTCGATGGAGGTGGCGGCCATGATGCCCCACTCGGTGTAGAGCGTGGCGATGCTGTCCGGGGCACCCGTCACGTTCAAGGTCACATCGACGGCGTCGAAGAACGACAGAGGCAGTTCCTCACCGGGTCCCGCGACCGCTCCACCGGTGCGGGCGGTGAAGTCCACGCTCACGGCGGCGGATTCGACGGCGTACGACCGGCCGAGGCGCAGTGCGTCCAGGACGGCGGGCGTCGACAGGCTGGTGGCGTACACGACGTTGTGGGGGCGGCCGACGGCGTCCGCGGGACTGTGCGCGTCGCTGTTGCCGACGGCCGCGACCCGCTTGCCGAGGCAGAGCATCACGTGCCAGGCGGCGATGTTGGCCGCGTCGTCCAAGGTCCACGGTCCGTTCCACACCTCCAGGGCGTCCACCCGGTCGAGGCCGAACTCCCAGAAGGAACCCGCCGCCGGAGTGAGCGGATGGGCGGCGATCGTGAGTCCGCCCAGACTGTGCACGCGTCGGGCCTGCCCCTCGAACGCCCCCTGGTTCGCGGGGCCGTAGCGCCAGTCCACCCATTCGCCCTGCGGCAGACCGACGGCCAGCCAGTGGCCGTGGCGGGTGGTGACCTCCTCGGCGTTGACGACCAACAGGTCGGTCGGGATGTTGCCCCGCCATGTGACGCCGGTGGAGCTGGTGTTGTGGTCGGAGGTGGCGATGAAGTGCAGCCCCTCCTGGCGGGCCGCGGCGACGATCTCGTCCACCGTGCGCTGCCCGTCGGAGTGGACGCTGTGCAGGTGCAGGTCGCCCCGGTACCAGCCGGGGCCCCGCCCCGGCACGGAAGTCGGCAGGATGTCGTAGGGGGTCCGGGGGAGCGGATCTCCGTGGTGGAGGGTGACGTCGACCTGCCAGGCCATGCCGCCGGCGCTGCCGACCATCGGTCCCAGGATGACGGACCAGCCGCCGGGGTCGACGGGGCCGGGCACGTAGCCGGGGGTGGCGTCCGCGGCGGAGAGGGTGAAGCCGGTCCGAGCGCCGCCCGACCAACCGCGGAAACCGGACGGGCCGAAGGCGCCGAGGTCCAGGATGCCGGCGGCGGCGTCGTGGGTGGTGACGACGGAGATCCGGTGGACTCCGGCCGGGACGTCGAAGGGGACGTACGCCCACTGGTCGTTGCCGTAGGGGGAGTGGCCGCGGTAGGTGGTGGTCACCGTGTCGGAGCCCTGGCCCCTCGTCGCGGCGTACGTGATCGGCGCGGGAACCAGCGCGGAGGCTCCGCCCGCGGCCAGCAGGGCCCCTAAGCGGAGCAGGGACCGGCGCTCGACGTGCGAGCCGGGGGCGGAGCCGGAGCCAGGGGACGGTTCGGGCGCATCGCTCGGCAGGTGTTCACTCGGCACAGCTGTGCTCTCCGTTCACATGGGGGTGGCAGGGAAGGCGCGTGTGCTGGTGCGGGGGTGCGGGGGTGCGGGGGTGCGCGCGAGCGGCCGAGCCCGGCTGTCGGCCGAGCCCGGCTGTCGGCCGAGCCCGGCTACCGGAAACCGGCTAGCGGCTGGCGCGCTGGGCCTCGACGATCTGTCGTACGGATCCGTCGACGTCCGTACGGGCCTGGACGCGCTCGGCGAACCCGGGGAACTGCCCCGCGATGGCGCTCAGCAGCCGCAGCTCCACCGGCGCGACGTTGACCTCGCACCGGTCGCGGCGGACGGCCCGTTCGACGCCGTCCGCGACCTGCCCGGGCGTGACGGTCCTGATGCCCTTCGGCGTGGTGGCACCGGTGGCCGCGAACATCCCGGCGTCGCGGACGAATCCGGGCTGGACCAGGGACACCCCCACCCCCGTACCCCTGAGTTCTTGGCGCAGGGCGAGGGCGAAACCGCGCAGTCCGAACTTCGTCGCGTTGTACAGGGAGGTCGACTTGGTCGCCGCCTTGCCGGAAATGGAGCCGACCAGCACGATGTGCCCTCGGCCGCGGCCCACCATGTGCTCCGCGAGCAGCCGGGACAGCAGGACGGGCGCGCGCAGGTTCACGTCGAGGGCACGGTCGAGCTGGTCCTCGGTGTAGTCCAGAAGGTCGCCGCTGGCCGGCAGCGCGGCGTTCGCGACGAGGACGTCCGCCTCCGCGCAGCTCTCGGCGAGCCGGACGACATCGGAGCGCACGGCCAGATCGGCGACCACGGTACGGGCTCCACAGGCGTCGGCGGTGACCTTGAGGGCTTCCTCCCGCCGCCCGCTGACCGTGAGGCGGGCTCCCTGCGCGGTAAGGCGCGCGGCCAGGGCGGCACCGATGCCGCCGGTGGCGCCGGTGAGCAGAACGTTCGATCCGGATATGTCCACGAGCACTCCCGTGCGGCTGGCGAAGTCCCTCAACTGTTCGTTCGAACGAACAGTATGGATGGCTCCGCTCCTTGTCCACACATCGTCATCCCCCGTGCTCTCGGCCCCCATCGGAGAGTCGAGCAGGCAGATGGGGCAGAATTACGCCATGTCCCATGCTTCCGCCACCCGCCAGAGGATCATCGACGCCGTACTGCGGATCATCGGGCAGGACGGCATCGCCGCCGTCACCAACCGGCGGATCGCCAAGGAGGCCGGAGTCTCTCTCGGCTCCGTCACCTACCACTTCGCCACCCAGCACGAGCTGCTGCGCGAGAGCCTGCTGCACTTCGTGGCCGAGGAGACCCGGCACTTCACGGCGCTCGCCGACGAGTGCTCCGACGAGCACTTCGACATCGGGCAGGCGGCCGAGGTGGTGGCACAGGTGGCGGGCGGCAACGCCTTCGACAGCCGCCACATCGCGCCGTTCGAGCTCTACGTCCAAGCCGGCCGCGACGAACGGCTGCGCGCCGCCGCGGCCGAGTGCTTCGCCGCCTACGACCTGTTGGCCACCCGGATCCTGACCCAGCTCGGCGTCCCGGACCCCGAGCGCCTGGCCGGGGTGGCCGTCGCCCTCGTGTTCGGGCAGCAGCTACGCCGCCTGGCCACCGGCGCCCCGGCCGAGGACCTGGTCGACACCCTGCTGATCCTCACGAAGTTCGCCCCGACGCAGGCCTCGTAGCCGGGTCTCCGGCCCCGGTCGCCGCCGCGGCAGGTGCGGGCAGGGGAAGGCAGGGGCCGGAGCCGGGTGCGGTGTCGCGCACCGCGCGGGGACTTCAGTACGTGTACCCCACGTGCGCCAGGGCCTGCTTGAGCAGCGCTGCGTGCCCGCCCGGCATCTCGCCCTGCACGGCCGCCGAGAGCGCTTCCTGCGGGCTGAACCAGACCAGGTCCAGGGCGTCCTGACGTGGGCGGCAGTCACCGGTGACCGGGACGATGTAGGCCAGTGACACCGCGTGCTGGCGGGGGTCGTGGTAGGGGGTGACGCCCGCCGTGGGGAAGTACTCGGCGACGGTGAAGGGCTGCAGGGACGAGGGGATGCGGGGCAGGGCCACGGGCCCCAGATCCTTCTCCAGGTGGCGCAGCAGCGCGTCACGGATCCGCTCGTGGTGCATGACACGGCCGGACACCAGGGCCCGACTGATCGCCCCGTCCGTGCCGATCCGCAGGAGCAGTCCGATGGTGGTGACTTCGCCGGTGTCGTCCACGCGTACGGGGACGGCTTCGACATACAGGATCGGCATCTGGGCCCGGGCCATCTGCAGCTCGTCGTCGGTCAGCCAGCCGGGCGTGGTTTCGGTCGTGTCAGACATTCCTTGATCCTACTTTCCAGGGTGGGCTCCGGCCCAGATCACGCGTCCGCCCGACCCGGGAAGAGTGAGCCCGTGGGCCCGTCCCGGCGACCCGGACCCGCCACATTCTGCCTCGCGCGGGGGCTGACGTACCGTTTGGGCATGAGCATGCCCCCGCCCCAGCAACCCCCTGGCCCCTACGGGCCCCCGCAGCCCCCGAACCACCACGGTGGACAGCCGTACGCCGCGCAGCCCGCGCCGCCGCAGCAGCCGTACTCGGGCCAGCCGTACCCGGGGCAGCCGTACCCGCCGCAGCCGTACCCCGGTCAAGGGGCGTGGGGGCAGCCTCCGACGGGCCTGCCGCCGCGCAAGAACCGGACGGGCTTGGTGATCGGGATCGTCGTGGGATCGCTGGTGGTGCTCGGCGTGCTCGGCGCGGCCGGAGCCGCGCTGAGCGGATCAGGCTTCCCGGAGGCCCGGTACCGGCTCACCGTTCCCAAGACTTTGGTGGACGGCAAGTACCAGCTGGTCCAGGACCATTCGGACACCGAGGGCAAGAAGGCGCTGAAGGGCACCTACGACTCGAAGATCCGCGATCCGAAGCCGGTGGTCGGCCAGTACGCCTTCGAGTCCCCGAAGGCGTCGGGCGCCCTGGTCGTCTCGGGGATGTACGGCCGGTTCAAGGACCCCGCGGAGGCCCGCGAGAAGATGCTGCGCGGCGCCACGGACGCCGAGGGCTCGTCCCTGGGGGTCCCGGCGCGGGACATCACGCCCACAGGATCCGACATCACCCTGTCCTGTCAGGTGCTGACGGTGCGACAGGGCGGGGTCGAGAGCTCGCTGCCGATGTGCGCCTGGGCCGACGAGAACACCAGCGCCTCGGTCGGGATCGTCGACCAGGAGACCGCGCTGCAGAAGCCGGGGTCCGTCGACCTCGCCAAGACCGCCGAGACGACCCTCAAGGTGCGCGCCGAGATGCGGCAGCCGATCGGCTGACCCGGAGCGGCTGGCCGGGGCTGGCCGGGGCTGGCCGGGGCAGGCCGGGGCAGGCGGGCGCGGGCGGAGCGGGAGTGGCGGTGGCTCTGAACCGCTGCGGAGTTATGCCCTGAAGGTGACTTTTCGGAACCGGAAGCGGTCGGATAGCAATGATCCCGGCGCCTGGTGCGGCCTGCCGACGGTCGGCAGGGCAGCGACCGGCGCGCCGAGGAAGGAACGTCCCGTGATCCGCATACGTCACGCCGCCGCTCTGGCCGCCATGGCCGTCACCACCCTCGCCATCGCCGTGAGCCCCGCCTCGGCGGCACCCGGCGACACGCTCACCATGTGCTCCAGCACGCTCACCCCGGACGGCTGGGTGGACGCCCAGTGGTGGAACAGCGGTGGCTGCGGCTCCGGCTTCACGCCGAACACCAAGCAGATCAAGGATCTGCGGGGCTACCCGGTCGGCACCCAGGTCAACGCCTGCGCCTCCACGTGGCCGCCCGCCGGCTGGACCATCACCAACACCTACTACTCGAGTGGCTGCCGCTACTCCGCCGTCCCCAGCTTCAACCCCAACACCTGGACCCTGAAGCGCACCTCCTGACCTCACCCGGTCGAGCGGGTGGCTCGTACGGCGTGTCCCGCACCGCGGGGCCGCCCGGGGCCGGCCCCGCTGCCTACCGTGGCCCCATGAGCGCACCTTCAGCACTACCGGCGGCCGGGTACGGGATCCGGTTCGCCCGGCCCGCCGAGTCCGGGGCGGTCGCCGCGCTCCTGGCCCGTGCCTTCGCCGACGACCCGGTCATGACATGGATGTTCCCCGCTGCCGACCGGGAACGGGGGATCGCCCGCTACTTCCGGCTGGCCCAGCGGCAGCAGCGACCGCGCGCCGGCGCCGTCCGGGTCGCCGCGACCGCGGACGGGCGGTTGCTGGGGGCCGCGCTGTGGTCGGGACCCGGATGCTGGAAGCCGTCCGCGGCGGCGGAGTTGGTGGCGATGCCCCGGTACGCGTACGTCTTCGGCTTCCGTGGGCTGCCGCGGGCCGGGGAGGTGCAGAACGCCATGCACGAGGTCCATCCGCCGACGCCGCACTGGTACCTGCCGTCCGTGGGGACGGACCGGGGGCTCCAGGGGATGGGCGTCGGATCGGCGCTGCTCGGCCAGCAGCTGGCCGACTGCGACCGGCTCGGGCACCCCGTGTACCTGGAGTCCAGCAATGTCAGCAACATCCCCTTCTACGAGAAGTTGGGCTTCCGGATCACCGGAGAGATCCGGCTCCCGGAAGGCGGGCCGACCCTCTGGCCGATGTGGCGGGACCCCGAACCGGCCGACGGACGCACCTTGGGTCAGGGCGCTGCTCGCGGATCGTCCGCCCGCGGGCCGATGCCGTGATGTGATCGACGCGGCCCGTGCGCACGGATCGGGCCGTCGCCGTCCCCTGCCATCAACTGCCACGCACATCAAGGCTGTTGGTCAAACGATCACGCTTGCGTCGCGGACAAGTGTTCTGGAACCCTCCGCTTGACTCTCCTGTCACACGAGCAACGGAGGCAACCCCCGCATGCCCTCAAGCCGAATACGCCGTGCGCGGCTCACGGCCGCCACCGCTGTCGCGGCAGCGCTCGCGCTCACCGGTCTCGCGGCACCCGCGCAGGCGCAGGACCCCGCATCGGACGCACCCGGGACCTGGATCCAGGAGCCCCGTACGACCGAGGCCACCCCCGCGCCGCTCGATGCCGGCGCCTGGGCCGGTCCCGGCGGGGCGGCCTCGCCCGCCGACTTCACCCTGCAGCCCGGTGAGATGAACGCCGAGACCACTCGGCGGGTGACCCGCCTGGCCTCGGTGCTGCCCGACTCGGGCGGCGTGCAGAAGCTGTTGGTCGGGGCGAACCGCACCGTCGATCCGTGGTGTTCCCGAGACCCGTTCGGCACGGCCCCCGACCCCGACATCAAGTACTGCCTGCAGAAGGACGACTCCATCTCGCAGGAGTGGGTACCGCAGGGCATCACCGGCGTCTCCGACGCCAAGGACAACGAGTTGTGGGGCGCCGCCGGGAACATCCAGCTGTTCGCCTCGTACGACGGCTGGGACCCGGGCCGGGAGAACGATCCGAACCCGTCGGCCGGCGACTGCACCGCCGCCGAACTGGAGGCCGACGACGCCTGCAACCAGAAGGGCGTCCGGATCACCTTCGTGCAGAGCAGGACCAACCCGGCGACCGGCAGCCCCGAGGTCAAGTACCGGCACGTCCTGCTGGGTTGGACCTATGAGAACTCCGCCGACCACATCTCCTTCGACGGGCTGCACGCGGGCGAGTACCCGATCCAGAAGGGAGTCCACGCCGGCGGGATCGTCTGGTACGGCAACTACCTCTACGTCGCGGACACCCGCAACGGCCTGCGCGTCTTCGACATGCGCTCCATCCTGGACCTGGACCCGGACGGCGACCCCGGTACGCACGACGTGATGGGGACCGACACCGACGGGGTCAGGACCACCTCGAACGTGGAGGTCAAGACGAAGGTCGGGCGGCACGACAACGTCTGGTACAGCTTCGGCTACCGCTACGTCATGCCACAGGTCGCGGCATGGAAGTTCAAGGCGGCGCAGGGCAACCCCAAGGGCTCCTACGCCTGCGTCGCCACCGGCGCCCCGAAGGCGTCCTACATCTCCCTGGACCGCAGTACCGGCCCGGACCGCCTGATCATGGGCGAGTACTGTCGTCCGGAGAGCGGCCACCCCTCCACCGGCCGCATCGCCTCGTACCCGGTCGCGGCGCTGGAGGGCCGCTCAGCCGACGTCACCGCCCAAGGCTGGGCGAACTACCTGCCACTCGCGGGCGGCGGTGCCCAGGGCGCGGCGGCGTACGACGGCACGCTGTACGTGAACGAGTCCAAGGGCACGGACGAGCCCGGCAACCTGTGGCGCTACAAGTGGAGCGAGGGTCGGCTGGTCCAGGACGGGCAGGCCGTCAAAACCGCTCGGGGCGCGGAGGACCTCTACATCGAGCGCGGCACGGGGCGCCTGTGGTCCCTCTCGGAGCACCGCCCGGGGTCGGCGACGGACTGCACGGCGACCAAGGACCCGGCGGATCCGGCCGGAACCGACTACTGCCAACGCGTGCTGTACGCACACAAGCTGAGCGCCCTCGGGGGCTGAGCCGTCTCTTCCGGATCCTGCCGGCCGGGCTCGCCGGGCACGGCAGGATCCGAAGGAGGCGCCCTAACGGATGCCGGAGCGTACGCGCACCTCGCGGACCTTGGGGACCGCAGGGCTCCTGGGAGCCTCGCGGACCGCACGGGCCTCGCGGACCTCAGGGATCTCGCGGACCTCGGGGACCTCAGGTGTCTCGATCGCCGAGTTCGATGCCACCCCGGGACGGTCCTGCTCGAAGGTCCGGAGCAGGTCGGCCGCCACGCTCACCGCGATCGTGGCCGGCTCCTTGCCGGTGATCTCGGTCATCCCGATCGGCGTCTTGATCCGATCGATGGTGGCGGCGTCGTGACCGCCCTCGGTGGCCAAGCGCTTGCGGAACCGCACCCACTTGGCGGCCGAGCCGATCAGTCCGATCGAGCCGAGACCGGTGGTACGCAGGGCGGCATCGCACAGCGCGGCGTCCTCCGCGTGATCATGGGTCATGATCAGGACGTGGGCACCGGGCGGCAGCTCCGTGAGCACCTCCTCCGGCAGCAGCGGCGTGTGGTGCACATGGATCTGCGCCACCGCGTCCGACAGCACGCCGAGCCGTTCCTCGGTGAGCATGTCGGACCGGGTGTCGATCAGGTGCAGATCGATGTTGTGGCGGGCCAGGATGCGGGCCAGCTCCAGTCCGACGTGCCCGACGCCGAAGACGGCCACCGCCTGGACCACCGGCAGCGGTTCGAGGAGCAGGCTGACGGCGCCGCCGCAGCACTGCACACCGTGGGGCCCGACGACCTTGTCGTTGAGGGCGAACTCCATCAGTTCCGGCTCCGGATCGGGCTCGACGTTGAGCTGGCGGGCCCGGTCGATGGCGACGGCCTCGATGTTGCCGCCGCCGATCGAACCCCAGGTCTCGGTCTGACCCACCACGAGCTTGGCACCGGCCCCACGGGGCGCGTGGCCGCGCACGGTCGCGACGGTCACGAGCACGCCGGGCTCCCGGCGTGCTCGCAACCGCGTGACCGCGGCGATCCACGTCATGTCAGGCATTGCTCAAAGCGCTTGTGTCGGTACGGATCTCGCTGTCGCCCGGAGCGAGGCCGTCGCCGCTCCGCACGTCCGCCTTCTCGCGGACCGACTCGATCGCCCAGAACACCGCCTCCGGCGTCGCGGGGGCGGCGAGTTCCACGCTGACCCCGGCGGGCCCGAACGAAGCGGCCGCCTGACGCAGCGCCTCGCGCACGCAGAACGCCAGCATCAGCGGAGGCTCACCGACCGCCTTGGACCCGTACACCGCGCCCTCTTCGGTGGCGTTCTCCATCAGCGTGACGTTGAACTCCTCGGGCATCTCCGAGAAGCTCGGCAGCTTGTACGTACTGGCCGCCTGGGTCAGCAGCCGGCCGCGGTTCGGCCCGTCACTGGTGTCCCAGCGCATGTCCTCGAGCGTCAGCCAGCCCGCGCCCTGGACGAAGCCGCCCTCGACCTGACCGATGTCGATCATCGGGGACAGGCTGTCGCCGACGTCGTGCACGATGTCCACCCGGCGGATGCGGTACCCACCGGTGAAGCCGTCCACCTCCACCTCGGCCGCGGCGGCGCCGTAGGAGAAGTACTTGAACGGGGAGCCCCTGAAGCTCTTCGCGTCCCAGTGCAGCCCCTCGGTCCGGTAATAACCGGAGGCCGACAGCTGAACGCGCTGGAAGTACGCGGTGTGCACCAGGTCGTCCCAGGCCAGCTCCTTGTCGCTGCCCAGGGTGCGGGCGACGCCATCGACGATCCGCACGTCCGAGGCGTTCGAACCCAGCTGGCTGGCGGCCACCTGCAGCAGCCGCGTGCGCAGCTGCTCGCAGGCGTTCTTCACCGCACCACCGTTGAGGTCCGCCCCGGAACTGGCGGCAGTGGCGGAGGTGTTGGGCACCTTGTCGGTCCGCGTGGGGGCCAGCCGCACCTTGTGCAGCGGGATGCCCAGCGTGGTCGCGGCCACCTGCAGCATCTTGGTGTGCAGGCCCTGGCCCATCTCGGTGCCGCCGTGGTTGATCAGGACGGAGCCGTCCTTGTAGATCAGCACCAGCGCGCCGGCCTGGTTGAAGGCCGTGAGGTTGAACGAGATGCCGAACTTGATGCCGGTGATCGCGAGCGCCCGCTTGGTGTGCGGGTGCGCGGCGTTGAAGGCCGCGATCTCGCGCTTGCGGTCGGCGATGCCGCCGTCGTTCTCGACCTGCTGCCAGACGGCCGCGATCCGTTCCGCCTGCGGGACGGGCTGGCCGTACGGCGTCGCCTGACCGAGACCCGGCTGGTAGAAGTTGCGCTTGCGCAGCTCCATCGGGTCCAGGCCGAGCAGCGGCGCGACCCGGCCCAGGATGTCCTCGATCACCAGCATGCCCTGCGGACCGCCGAAGCCGCGGAAGGCCGTGTTTGAGACCTTGTTGGTCTTGGCGATGCGACCGGCGACGCGGGCGTTGGGGATCCAGTACGTGTTGTCGATGTGGCACAGCGCACGGGCGCACACCGGCTCGGACAGGTCCAGGCTCCAGCCGCCGTCCGCGGTCAGCGTGGCATCCAGGGCCTGGATGCGGCCGTCGGCGTCGAAACCGATCTTCCAGTCGGCGTGGAACCCGTGCCGCTTCCCGGACATCGTGAGGTCCTGGGTGCGGTTGAGCCGCACCCGGACCGGCCGGCCGGTCAGCTTGGCACCGAGCGCGGCGATGGCCGCGAAGCCGTGCGGCTGCATCTCCTTGCCGCCGAAGCCGCCGCCCATCCGCAGGCACTGCACGGTCACCTCGTGGCTGTGCAGCCCGAGGACGTGCGCGACGATCTCCTGGGTCTCCGAGGGGTGCTGGGTGCTGCTCTGGATGAACACCTGCTCGGCCTCGTCGATGTAGGCCAGCGCGGCGTGCGTCTCCAGGTAGAAGTGCTCCTGGTCGGCGAACTGGAACTCGCCGCTGAACACGTGCGTGGAGTCGGCGAAGCCGGCGTCGATGTCGCCGGTCACCATCAGGGGCCGGGCGCCGTGGAAGCTCTCGGCCGCGATCGCCTCCTTCAGGGTGATCACGGAGGGCAGTTCGTCGAGTTCCACCTCGACGGCCGCCGCACCGAGCCGGGCCGCCTCCAGGGTCTCACCGAGCACCCACGCGACGGCGTGGCCGTGGAACATGACCTCGTCGGGGAAGAGCGGCTCGTCGTGCTTCATGCCGGCGTCGTTGACACCGGGCACGTCGGCGACGGTCAGCACACGGACCACACCGGGCACGGCGAGCGCGGGCTCGGTGCGCAGCGCGGTGATCCGGCCGCGGGTCTTCATGACCTGGACGGGGTAGGCGTGCAGGGTGTCCTTGGTGCGGTACACCAGGTCATCGGTGTAGAGCGCGGTGCCGGTGACGTGCAGTACGGCACTTTCGTGCGGCATGGAGACGCCGACTACCGGCTTCTCGGGACGCTCGGACAAATGGCTCATGAAGACACCGCCTCGGTGGTTTGCGCGTGCAGCTTCAACAGGCTCTGGCCGAGCATCGCGGAACGGTAGATGGAGCTGGCACGGTGATCGCTCATCGGCGTGCCCTCACCCCGCAGCACCCGGGCCGCGGCCTCGACCGTCTCCGCCGACCACGGCTTGCCCTCCAGGGCCGCCTCGGTGGCGAGCGCACGGATCGGGGTGGCGGCCACGCCGCCCAGACCGATGCGTGCCTTGCGGACGATTCCGCCCTCGATGTCGAGCGCGAATCCGATCGCCACGCTGGAGATGTCGTCGAAGCGCCGCTTGGCGATCTTGTGGAAGGCCGTGACGGGCGACAGCGGCAGCGGGATGCGCACCGCGCGGATCAGCTCGTCGGGGCGGCGCACGCTCTGCCGGTAGCCGGTGAAGTACTCCGCCAGCGGGACCACGCGCTCACCGTCGGCGTCGGCGAGCACCAGCGACGCCTCAAGGGCGAGCAGCACCGGCGGGCTGTCGCCGATGGGGGAGCCGGTACCCAGATTGCCGCCGAGGGTGCCGCTGTTGCGGATGAGGCGGGAGGCGAACTGCGGGAACAGCTCGGCCAGCAGCGGGACGTCGCCGTCGAGGCGGCGCTCGATCTCGGTGAGCGTCACCGCCGCACCGATCTCGATGTGGTCGGACTCGACCCGCAGCTCGCGGAGCTCGGGCAGCCGGTCGATGGCGACCACGCACCCGGCCCGGCGGGAGCGGATGTTCACCTCGACGCCGTAGTCGGTGGAGCCGGCGACCACGACCGCGTCAGGCCGCTCGCGCAGCAGCTGCAGCGTCTCGGCCAGGGTGTCCTTCCGCAGGAACGTGGCGCCGTCCTGCGTGTACTCGGTGGCGACCGGCGCGGGCGGCTCCTGCTCGCGGCGCTGTGCCAGCGGGTCGTCCTCGGCGGGTTCGCCGACCGCGAAGGCGGCGTCGCGGATCGGACGGTAGCCGGTGCAGCGGCACAGGTTGCCGCTCAGCGAGTGCAGGTCGAAGCCGTTCGGACCGTGCTCGGCGTCGCCGCTGTCGCCGTTGCCGTCAGGCTCCGTGTGCGCGCAGCGGTCGGGCCGGTAGTACTCGGAGGCCATGCTGCAGATGAACCCGGGCGTGCAGTAACCGCATTGGGAACCGCCGCGGACCGCCATCTCTTCCTGGACCGGGTGCAGCGTGGGTCGCGTACCGGGTTCGCCGACCGTGGCGAGACCCTCGGAGGTGATGATCTCCTGGCCGTCCAGTGCCGCGGCCGGCACCAGACATGCGTTGACGGCCACCCAGTCGGTGGGCTTGTTCACGCCAGGACGGGCCACCAGGACCGAACAGGCGCCGCACTCACCCTCGGCGCAGCCCTCCTTTGTACCGGTGAGGCCACGCTCGCGCAGGAGATCCAGCACAGTGGTGTGGGGTGCAGCCGGGGAAAGCGGTGTCTCTTTCCCGTTGACGGTGATCCGCGCCGCTACCATGGCACATCCTCATTTCCGCGCATGGTCGAGCTGATTATGCTAGTAGCCATTTCAGGGGCTTTCTATTTCGCTGGCGCAGCCCGGAGAAGAAACCGGAGCGCGACTCGGCACGCGACGACGTGCCGCAGGCGGTGTGAGAAATCGAAAGATGCCGGGGCCGCAAAAAGGGCAAACCGGAGAAGGAGGCTGTTCAGCAGCCGTGTGCTACGAGACCCGGAGTCCAGGCGACCTGATGCGCGGGGCGGTGCAGTGCGGAGATGATCGACATCCGACTTCGCCTCCTCCATCAGTTCACGGGCCGGTCGGCTCGAAGTTACGTTGCTGCAGGTCCATCGGTCAAGCCGCCGTGCGGTCACTGTTCGGGCTCGTCGAGGGCCGAGCCGACGACGGTCGACGGGGGCGACGGCGCAAGGCCGGATTCGGCAGATCCGGAAGCCGGCCGGAATCTGACGTATCGACCGGCCGAGGCGTCGAACGGTCGGCGGCACGGGAGCCCCATACGTTCGCCGCTGTCCCATGGCGTGGCTGTGGGCCGCCCCGTTCGGCGATGGGCGAGTCGGCGCGGCGGACTGCGGACACGGGCCGGAGGCAACCGCATCCGTCCCGAGCGAACCGCCCGCCGCACGTCTTACGCCTTCACGGCGTGGCGGGTGCCCCGGGGCGCGGTGTCGGGTCCGGACGGCGACGTGGACGGGGGCCGATCGGTGTGGTGGGCGACGGCGTCGAGGTGCGGCCGGGCCGGGGGCGGATTCCCGCCACGGCCGTGGGCCGATGCGGCAGGTCCGAAATCGCCGCCGACGCGGGGCCGTCATGACGTCCGCGTCAAGGAAGTCTTGACAGGGAAGGCATGTCAAGGTTTTCTTGACGCATGTCGATCTTGAAGCTGACGGCCTCCTCCGAGGAGGGCGCCCCTCGCTCCACCAGGGCCACCACCGGGGACGCCACCAAGGCCACCACCCCGGCCACCACCTCGGCCGCCCTGCTGCCGCTCGCGGTGAGCCTGCCCGCCGTGACCGCCGTGTTCCACGACCGCTTCGGGGTCACCGCCTCGATCGCCCTGGTCGCTCTGTCCCTCGTACTCGTCGCCGCCGCGGGCGCCCTGGTGGCCCGTACCGCGGCACGGACCGATGCCGTCACGGCCCGCGCCCGCCGGGACGCGAAGGTGCTCGACGCGCTGGAACCTCTCGCCGGCGCACGGCGATGAGCGACGTACCCCTGCTCAGCTCCCAGGAGGCCGCCCGGATCCGCGAGGGCATCGCGGCAGCCGTCATCGGCGCCCCCGAGGGCCTGGCCGACGCACTCGAACACGACGCGGACGGCTATCTGCGCCTGGTGGACGCCTCGCGGGTCGGAGCCGAGGAGGCGAGCCGGCTCCTGCGTGAGGCCGTGCAGGGTGCCCGGGCCGCCGGGCACAGCTGGGAAACGGTGGGTCGCATCCTGGGCGTGAGCCGGCAGGCTGCCCAGCAGAGGTTCGCCGGGGCGCCCGCACCCGGTGCGCCGACCGGTGGTGGGCCCGGCGCCCCGGAGCGCCGCATCCTCACTCCGCTGACCGCGTTCAACGAGATGGCCGCCCTGGAGGAGGCCGGACGCGACGGATGGCACCTCGTCGGATACGGATCCTTCTTCCATGAGGTGGAGGCCTCGGCGCACCCGTGGGAGCACTGCCGTGTGACGCTCTCCGCCGGCGGTCGCCACCGGCGGATGGAGGCGGAGGGCTGGATCCCCGTCGGCGCGGGCTGGTTCCCCTGGCGCTACTACAAGCGGCCGCTCGGCCCCGTCAAGGAAGGCTGAGGACACCGACCGCGAGGCGGGCCGGTGACCGCCCCGGCCCGCCGGTCAGGCGGAACCGGGACGCTCACCGTCACGTCAGGGCTCCGAAGGGGGCGGGTCAGGGAGTTCGGAGCTTGTCCACGATCCAGCGGCCGAGTTCGTCGGTGATGACGGTGTGTCCTTGGTTGTCGCTCGCGCACATGAAGTGGTCGAACTCGCTGTCGGCGGGGTCGATCTTGCTGTAGAGCGCGTCGCGGTCGTCGATCTCGCCGGCCGCCACGGCGCTGATGCTCGGCACGAACGTGGTCGCGTTGTACGTGAGCTCCGCCGGCTCGCCCTCGAGCAGCCCGGCCAGCATGGCGGCCGTGCCGAAGTTGGCGGGGCGGCCCGGCAGGTTCAGGGCCTCGGGGAACAGCCCACCGGGAGCGCCGTCGATGTCGGGCAGGCCCCTGACGGTGATCGGGATCTCGGGGGATCCGGTCTTCTTCAGGACGGCGACGATCTGCTCGCCCGTGTCCTGCGTGTCCAGCCGGGTGCCCGTCAGCTCCGCGCCCGTGGTGCGCATCGCCGTCACGCCCGCCGGGATGTTGTTCCCGGCGCCGGTGCCCGTGCCGTTGGCGACCCCGAGCCGCCGCACGCCGGGAGGCCAGCTGCCCACGCGCTCCAGTTCCGCGAGGAAGTCGGTGCGGGCCCGGTCCTGGCGGACCTCGGCGGAGACGCTCTCGATGTGCCAGCGCAGCAACTGCCGGGCGGCCGGGCTGTTGACCATCCGCGAGAAGCTGCTGAGGAGTTCGCCGAATCCCGGGAGGGCGCCCCAGTTGTCCTTCACGAAGTGCGCGAACGCCTGTACCGAGATGGGCAGCCAGGCTCCGGTGTGCGGGGTGTCGTAGGAGAGGAAGGTCGAGGTCTGGTGGTCGCCGCCGTCGTGGTGCATCTTGGCCAAGGCGTAACGGGTGACCAGCCCTCCCATGCTGAAGCCGCCGACCGTCAGCTCGGCGGACCCCTCGCGGTCGTCGATCGCCTTCTCGATGCACTGGATCGCCACGTCGGCGTTGTCGATGATGGACGCCGACCGCTCCTCGAAGCCCAGGAGCACCAGGTCGAAGCCCGCCTCCCGCAGCTTGGAGATGAAGGGGTATTCGCCGTTCTCCAGACCGTTCCACAGGGCGTCGGGATCGCTCTTGCCGGAGGAGAATCCGTCGGCGAGGATCACCGGCTTCCTGACCCGGGTCTGACCCGGGCTGCTGTAGAACACCCACGCGGTGCCCCCGTCGAGGGGCCACTCGGTGTCCCACGCCGATGCCCTCGGGTGGTGGGGCTGGACGCCCGGGAAGGTGTTGTCCCAGATGCTCACAACGGGCATGGACATGTAGTCCGGCTCCTCTGTCTCGTGGTGCGGTACAGCCCGCCCCCGGGGCGGGGGGCGCGGCGGGGGCCGTCCCGGTTGCGGCGCGCAACACGCTCGGGGACGGCTTGCACATGCCGGCGGCGTCATGCCGTAGTCATGTGCGGAACCGGAATCATGATCCCGAAGCAGGTAGCCCAAAACCACCGAATCCCGACCATGTCACTCGTACGTGGAACGTGGTTTTGTTGCAGGTCACAGGGCTGCAAGGGAAGAAACGATGATGCGGGCCCGACACGGTTCCGCCGTGGGTGTGCATCGTTGTCGCCCGCTCTCCGTGGGTCCGGCGGTGAGCGGGGCGCGAGGGTTAAGGGCAGATCAACTGGACCTTAAACGTGCCTGTGGTCGCCGCGCCCCGAGTCGATCAAGGCCGTCGGTACGCGTGCGGCACACACGTGGACCAGCCTGAGCCACGGGGCCGTGACCTGCGCCTTCGGACGTACGCCCGTGAGCCACGAGCCGCGTGCCGGCTCGCCACGCGGCGATCCAAACCTCCTCCCGGCCGGATTCGTAAAAAGGCAACAGGACTGAACTCCCTTGCGAAGTCGGCCGTATGCAGGACGTCAGGGGGGGACAACGTCCATCGGATCGAGGAGTGCCAAGTGTCCAGAAAACGGACCATGAGTCTCAAGAAGAAGCTCGTGCTCTCTGCCGTCGCGGGAGCCCTGGTGATCGGCGGGGTCGCCGCCACGGTGGCGATCGGTAATGCCGCGGTTCCCGACGTCGTGTGTCAGGGGTCGACGGTGACGTTGTCGGGTGAGGCGGGTGCGCCGGCGGCTTCGAGTGGGACGTTCCCGGTGGGGACGAAGTTGAAGGTGACGAATCTCGACAACGGTCAGTCGACGACGGTCGCCGTGAACGGTCCGTCAGGTAGTTGTGTGCTGTTGAACAATGCGGCGTTCGAGAAGGTGCGGGAGCCAGGGAAGAATTTGATCCGGCGGGCGCGTATCGAGCGGGTGGGTGGTGGCGGTGGTGGCGCGGCGGCCCCTGCGGCGCCTGCTGCGGGTGCGTCCGGTGGGGCGGCCGCGTCGGGTGGAGCGGCTGTTCAGGTGCCGCCGGCGACCGGTGAGGTCGTGTGTCAGGGGTCGACGGTGACGTTGTCGGGTGAGGCGGGTGCGCCGGCGGCGTCGAGTGGGACGTTCCCGGTGGGGACGAAGTTGAAGGTGACGAACCTGGACAACGGTAAGGCGACGACCGTGACGGTGAACGGCCCGTCGGGTAGCTGTGTGCTGTTGAACAACTCTGCCTTCGACACGGTTCGGGAGCCGGGGAAGAACCTGATCCGGCGGGCGCGTATCGAGCGGGTGGGTGGTGGCGGTGGTGGCGCGGCGGCCCCTGCGGCGCCTGCTGCGGGTGCGTCCGGTGGGGCGGCCGCGTCGGGTGGAGCGGCTGTTCAGGTGCCGCCGGCGACCGGTGAAGTGGTGTGTCAGGGGTCGACGGTGACGTTGTCGGGTGAGGCGGGTGCGCCGGCGGCGTCGAGTGGGACGTTCCCGGTGGGGACGAAGTTGAAGGTGACGAATCTCGACAACGGTAAGGCGACGACCGTGACGGTGAACGGCCCGTCGGGTAGCTGTGTGCTGTTGAACAACTCTGCCTTCGACACGGTTCGGGAGCCGGGGAAGAACCTGATCCGGCGGGCGCGTATCGAACGCGTGGGCTGAGCGACCGAAGCTACGGCGGGCACGGGGCATGCCGTCCCCGCCGTAGCGCCGGCCCTGCCGTGAGCGCACGGCCGAGTGGACAGGGACGGACAGGACTGGACCGTCATCACCCCTGCCAGGCATGGAGAGTGGACACCGTCCGCGTCGAGTCTGTGCGCCATGAACCTTGGACGCATGAAGAGCCGGGCGGCCGCCCCACCTCGACCGGGGGCCGCACTCGCGGCCCTGGCCGCAGCACAGTTCACCGTGATGCTTGCCACCTCGATCGTGAACGTGGCGTTGCCGCAGATCCGTTCCGGAGTGGGCCTGTCGGACGGCGGCACCACCTGGGTGGTCAACGCCTACGGCCTGGCGTTCGGTGCGCTGCTGCTGGCCGGGGGCCGGGCAGGTGACCTCCTCGGCCGCCGCCGGGTGCTGCTCGTCGGCCTCGCAGTGTTCGCAGGGGCCTCGCTGGCGGCGGGGCTGGCCGGCTCGCCGGGCCTGCTGATCGCCGCCCGCGCCGTGCAGGGTGCCGGCGCCGCCGCGATCGCCCCGGCCGCGCTCGCCCTGGCGCTCGACCTGTTTCCGCCCGGCCCCGGCCGAGGCAGAGCCTTGGGTGTGTGGGGTGCCGTCTCCGGCGCCGGGGGAGCGGGCGGGGTACTCCTGGGCGGTGTGCTCACCCAGGCGTGGGGCTGGCCGTGGGTCTTCCACGCCGTCGCGCTCGGGACGGCGCTGGTCGCCATCGCCGTGGTGGCGCTCGTACCCCGGGCCGCCGACCGCGGATCCGGGCGGTTCGATCTGCTGGGTACCGCGACCGTCACCCTCGCCCTGACCGCTCTGGTGTGGGGGCTGACCACGGCACGCGGCGCCGGCTGGACGGACGCCGGGGTACTGGCCGCCCTCCTGGGCGCCGTCGTGCTGCTCGTGCTCTTCGCGCTGGTCGAACGCCGCCGACCGGATGCCCTGATCCCGCCGAGGCTGTTCAGGACCGGCCGGGTCGCCGCGGGCAATCTGCTGATGGCGTTGCTGGGGTCCGTATGGATCGCGCTGTTCTTCTTCCTGCCGCTCTACCAGCAACAGGTCCTCGGCATGGGCCCGCTGGCCACCGGGGCGGGCCAACTCCCGCTCGCCGTGGCCAACATGCTCGGCGCGATGGTGGCACCCCGTATCACGGCCCGCATCGGGGCCACGGCGACCCTCACGGCGGCTCTGCTGACCGAGGCCGCCGGTCTGTTGTGGTTGTCGTGGATGCGGCCGGACGGGAGTTACCTCGTCGACGTCCTCGGGCCGAGCGTCCTGGTCGGCCTGGGCCTGAGCATCGCCTTCGTGCAGCTGACCGCGCTCGCCGTGGACGGCGTACCCCGCCAGGACGCCGGCCTCGCCGGCGGGCTGGTGAACACCACCCGCCAGGTCGGCGGCGCCGTCGGACTCGCCGCCCTCGCCACCCTGGCCGGCTCCGTCACCGCGCACGCCACCACCGACCGGCCACCCCTGGACGCCCTCACCGCCGGCTACCAGGCCGCCTTCACCGTCTCCGCCGCCATCCTCGCCACCACCGCACTCCTCGCCGTGGCGCTCACGCGTACGTCCCGGCGCGACCGCGGGCTCGCACCCCCTGCCGCTCCCGCCCGTGCGGTACAGCCCGGACAAGGCCAGACGGCCGACCGCGCACCCGCCTCCTGATCCGGAACCGGAAAGGGCATCCGTGCCCCCGTCGTCGTCAGCCTCACGACGCTGATCGACGCCCCACTCGCCACCTTCCGGGAACTGCACACCGACATCGACAACCGGTCGGTAGGTCCGGGCGCCCGGCACCGACCGGGCCCGGCCGAACAGCCCGCCCGAGTCTTCGGTCGGCGTTCGCCGGCCGTCGCCGTGCGGCGCATCACCCCTCCCGTCACCCCGTCACCCCGCCCTCTCAGATGGAGGTCTCCACTGTGTCCGGCTCCGCAACCGCTTCGCCGCCCGTCGTCCATGCCCACCCCACCGGTCGCCCGCGTGAGGTCGACAACCGCGCGGCCTACCTCAGCTTCGGACTCGCCTACGTACTGGGCCACGGCGCCGCCGCGGCTTCCCAGGGCGACCGCCCCTTGCTCGACCTGCCCGGTTGGCTGCCCATGACGCTCCTCGGCGGCGGCCTCGTGATCGGCATCGTGCTGACCACCATGGCTGCCCTGCGGGCCCAGCTCGGGGCCTCGCCGGCCGAGATCCTGTCCGGCCGGTTGCTCGGCGCCGCCTGGATCGCCGGCTTCACCGCCCTGTTCCTCGCCATCACCGGACTCACCTCCGTACTCGGACAGCCGGAGCTTCAGTCCGTCCTCTGGCCCGCCGGCTCCGGTCTGATCGTCGGCCTGCTGTACCTCGCCGAAGGCGCCGTACGCCGCAACCTGCTGCACTACGGCCTCGGCATCTGGCTCGCCCTGACCTCCACCGCCGCACTGTGGTTCGCCACGCCCGGCCTTTACGGGGTCCTCGCCGTCGCGGGCGGCGGCGCCTACTTCCTCGCCGCGGCCCTCGAACACCGGCGCCTCCGACCCTCCTTCACGGGACGCCCCCGCGTCTGACGCCCGGCCCCTCCCGCCCGTCAGGGGCGCAAGCCGGCCCGCTTGAGTGCGATCTCGGCGAGATCGGCGATGACCCGCTGGTCCCCGCGCCGCCAGGCGTCGGCGAGACCGCCCTCGGGCGTGGGCAGCGCGGCGAGGTCGCCCAGCCTGCCGGTGAGGGCGCGCAGGGCGAGCAGGTCGGCACCCCCGGGCGCGTCGAGGAGGCGCCGCATGGTCACGCTGCGCCGGATCCAGCGCAGGCGGGCAGGGAGCCAGAGCAGCAGTACGACGGCCACCGGGACGACGATCAGCGCCAGTGTGGTCAGGTTCGCCACCTGGCTGACGGCGTCCTGGAGCGACTGTCCGGCGTCGGCGATCCCGGTACTGGCCTCGGAAGCGGATTGCAGCGGCTTCTTCAGGAGACCGCCGACGAACGGCACGTTCGAGGCCGCCTCGCCGGCGTTCCCGAGCTCCGTGGCGAGGCTGTCGCCCGAGCTCTCGACCCTACGCCCGGGCTCGGCCAGCAGCATGATGGCGTCGTGGACGGTCAGGGCGAACCACACGGCGGCGGCCATGAGGCCTACGGCGATCAGGTCCGCGAGGATCTGGCGGTTCCGACGTGCTGGAGTCTGTGCGTAGAGGCGCATCGGCGGGCTCCCGTTCGGATCGGACGTCGAGGAGGACCGGCTCCGCCGGGTGGGGCGCGGCCGGTCGTTCGACCGTACGCCGGACTCCCCCTTCGCACCGGGTTCTGTGGACGAACGTCCGCACCACGACGCCTGGTCGGCGCACCGGGAGCCCGGAGAACCGTTCCCGGGCGGGGCCGAACGACCCGGGCGACTCGCGCTCGTCGGTGTACGGCGCCCTCGATCCGGTGTGTCGGCGCACGCCACGACCCTGCCGAGGCCCGTCGCACCCGAAGGGTGGGGGAGGCGACGAGGGAGTCGACGACGGAGGCGACGAACGAGAGGGCTAGCGAGGCGGCGGGGGCAGGCGCGAGCCGCGCCGGGACTTCGCCGTCACGGCAGGAGAACGGGGCGACGGCGCACGATGACGGGGTGCGACCGCGAAGCGCGGGCAAGCCGTCGGCAGCGAAGCGGCGCCGCACCCGGACGGCCGACGGCGGCCCACGCATCCCCTGCCCCGGTGGCCGGTCGATTGCCAGGGGTCTATAGGCTGCGGCGAGAGGAGAGAAGAGCTCGCATGGACTCCCGCATCCCGCGGCTGCGACGCAAGCTGGCACGCATCCCCTACACCCCGGGCCGAAGCCATTCCTTCGGCGAGGAACGGCACGCATTTCGTCTCGGTCCCTGCCTGCTCGAAGCGCGGGTGGATGCCTTCGAAGTCGAGCACGACGTGGAACTTCCACAGCCCTATCGCGACTTCCTCATCGCCATGGGCGGCAGCGGCGCGTCCCCGTACTACGGACTGGTCCCGCTGGAACGCTGCGCCCTCTTCACGATGAACCGGGCGGTCTCCGACACCGGCACGCGAGGATTCACCCGGGTCCACCGCGCCACCCGCGACGGTCACCTCTTCCTGGCGATCATCGAACGCGGCTGTACCGACCTCGCGCTCATAGGCGTGACCGGACCCCTCACCGGTCGCGTGCTCATCGGCAACGCCGAAGGCTTCTGGGGCCCGAACGTCTCCTCGGCCCCGGACTTCCTCGCCTGGTACGAGCGATGGCTCGACCACATGGCCGCCGGACGGGACAACCGCGCTCTGGTCCTCACTTCGCCGGGCCTCCACGCGCATCCACATGCGTACCGCATGGCGTCGGAGCTCTGACTCCGGAGTCGAGCAGGTGCCACGCCCCTACTGGTGCGAAGCCTCCAGGAGGACCGTTCGTGCCGCGACGACCTGCTGGCTCTCCACCCCGGTCCGTCCGCACGGGCGTCGAAGTCGAACTACCCTTCGGATCATGGCCTTACGACCCGATGAGTTCTACGACCACGCGCTTGCCGCCGCAGACGGTGAGCGTCGGCTCCCGCTCGCGCGCATGACCGGGTGGGATGTCAGCCCCTTCGAGCCGGAGGGATTGCGCGTCGCGCCGCTGCGCCCGCCGGTTCTGCCCGAGCCTCCGCGACACGGCGAGGACCCGGCGAACTGCGGGTCGTGCCGGGACCGGGACGAAGGGATCTGGTTCAACGACAGTTGGCGCCTCACCCGGATCCCGGGCGTCGGTGTGCCGCTGGTGCTCATGCTGCATCCGCGTGAGCACCACGACATGGCCGACCTGCCCGACGCACTGGCAGCCGAACTGGGGGTCCTGTCCACGCACATCGTCCGCCACGTGCAGGCCCTGCCGCACATTTCGCGAGCCCACGTCTACCGCATCGGAGACGGCGGCGCGCACCTGCACATCTGGTTCTTCGCCCGGCCCGAGGGGCAGAGCCAGCTGTACGGATCTTGGATGCCCGTCTGGGACGACCTGCTGCCGGAGTACCCGTCGGACGTCGCCGAGGCGGATGCGGCGATCGTGGCAGCCGCGCTGGTCGCCTCCCTCGGGGGCCGCCGCTCGGCTGCCGGCGAATCGCCGCGCGACTGATCTGCCGGCGAACTCGTTCGTTGTGCCGCGCGGTGGTCGAGGACCGGCGAACTCCGGCAGATTCGGATCGGTGTCGAGGCCGCGGCGGACGTTCTGAAGCACCTTGCCGGACCGGCTCGGTAGACCGAGGTCTCGGGCCGGCGGTTGTCTTGCTGGTGGGCGCCGGGAGCACCGACGTCGGGGAGAGGTTTTGCCGAACGGTCGGCCGACGAAAGTCCCTGCTCGGATAGGCCTTCGGCATCCGTTGAAGGTGATGTGCGGGCTGCTTGCGCCATGGTGGAAGTAGCCCGGTAGGAGGCATGCGATGAGTGCCTCATCATGCAGGACCTCGTCGAAGCCGTCCCCCTGGCCGACCCGGCGCCTCGTACTCGTCGACGGCCTTCCTGTGCCGGTTGACCGCCTGTTCGCCCGGTCGGCTCACGTGGTCAAGCGGGAACCGAGTACGGGCAGAAGCCGGTCCATCAGTACGCGGCGGGCTGGTTCGGAGGACAGCCACAGCAGTTTGTGGCGGGTGCGGTCCGTCATCGTGACGGCAAGGCCGGACGTGGTGAGACCGCGGTGCAGACCGGCGTGCGCGATCCTGTCGAGGGGGATGACCTTGTTGGTGTGGTGCGCCTGGAGGACGGTCGTCGGGTCGTAGCCGATCACAGTGGTGGCATTGTGTTCCCGTTCGGCGGGGCTGATGGAGTTGACGACGGTGTCGACGAATCCGCCGCGAATGCGGACCAAGGAGTCCGGCAGCAGCCACAACTCGCCGTGGAACCAGTCGAGCCAGCCCGTGGTGCAGCTGGTGGCAAGCAGGTGGGCGTGCTGCACCTTCAGGCCCTGAGCGCGCCGGACGGCGTCGTCCAGCAGTGCGTCCCATGCCTCGAGGGAGCGGATGTGGAAGCGCTTCTCCACCGACCCGAGGGGTGCGTGGTACGCCAGATTTGCCGTCCCGTGGGGCTGCAGCTCGACGGACAAGGCCACGCCCCAGTCGGGTCCTGTGATCAGCACGGCAAGGCGGTCAGGGGCGGTGGCCGGCCCGCGCTCGGTCGGTGCGTGTGCATGTGCTCGGTGGTGGCACAGGATGGGCGATACAGACAAGCCCTCTGCGAGCCACCGCTCCCTGCGGAGGTTCAGTCGTGCGCCGGCCAGGTGCAGTTCTATTCGCTGTTTCATCCCTGTGGCGTCGTCTCGTCGGGAGGAACCACGAGGCCGGTGCCTTCGACTGCGACGGCGATCGCGAAGTCGAAGTACTGGAGGAATGCTGCCCGTCCGGTGTTCGTGTGAGTGGCGCTCGCCCCCGGCAGATCCATGGCCGAACAGTACCCGTCCGTCATCTCAACCCCGACCGAATGCCGCAACGTTGTGCGTTGTGCCGGTTCGGTGCCGGTGAGAGAAGGCCGGGCCTCGACCAGGGGGCAGTGGTCGGGGCCCGGCGGGTGCCACGGGTCAGGGCCGCGGCAGGGGGTGGTTCAGTGGCGGCGGAGGGTGTCCTTGAGGTCTTCCTTGGCCTGGCGGGCGTTGCCCTTGGCCTGGCCGGCCTGCCCGTCGGCGACGCGTACGGGACCCTCCACTGATGGCCGTCGTCCGCGAGGAAGTTGCCACCCACACCGGACCACGCTGGACCCGCCGCGCCTCCATCCGCCCCCAGGCCGGCGGCCGCGAACTACCGACCGCCCTGGGCAACATCGAACCCCTCGGAACGCCCTGACCGCGCCGCGATCGCCCTCGGCCACGAAGGCGCCGCCCTCCCGATCGCCGACGTCTTCGCCGACCAGGCCATCGCCCTCAGCGACAGGCAACCCGCTCGGTCACCGATGGTCCGTCCTCGGCGAGATGGTGGGAACAGTGACAGCCCCCGCCCTCACCGCTGCATACATCAGCGGAATGCTCCTTCTCATGCAGACCACACGCGGCGCACGCATCGCAGCGCTCCTCGCCCCCGCCGGCCGCATGGCCCTGACGAACTACCTGAGCCAGTCCCTCGTCATGGCCCTCATCTTCACCGCCTACGGTCTGGCCCTGTACGACCGCCTCAGCCCGGTCACCGTCGTCCTCGGCGCTCTTGTCCTGTACGCGACCCAAATAGTCCTCAGCGCGCGACTGATGGCCCGATACGAGTACGGCCCGTCGAATGGCTGCTACGCACGGTCACCCTTGCGCGTCTCCCGCACGAACGTCACCGGTGGTCGGCCACGCAGTGACGCGGACGCCTGTCGGCGGTATCGCCCGTCGTCCCGTCCCGTCTCGTCCCGTCCCGTCTCGTCCCGTCCCGTCTCGTATCGGTCGGGCGGCTTCGGCCGACGCGACGCCCGTCCGCGGCGTCGATGCAGAGGTCCTCACCGCGTCAAGACCCGCCCGGCCGTGTCCGCTCAGGCGGGAGGCCGGGGCCCCGCGGCCCGGAGCAGCCGGTTGGCGATCGCCAGCCCCAGACCTTCCTCCGCCGGCAGGGACGCGACGATGAGGTCGCACCCCTGCTGGTCGAGCTCACGCAGGAATCCGTAGAGCCCCTGTGCGTAGGCCGCCGGCGAATCGGGCAGGGTCACCACGGCGTGTGCTTCGACCGTCGCTCCGGCGAGGGGCGGGGGAAGAAGGACACCGACCTGGTACCCCTCCTTCCGGGCGATCTCGGCTTCGGCGACGACCTTCTCCGGCTCGACGAGTACGACCCGGGCCCGCGGTGCGTAGTGGGAGGGATGTTGGCCGGGCACCCTGACATCGCTGGTGGAAGGTACGGCGACCGAGTACCCCAGCACCGCTTCGAGGTCCTCGCGGGTCACCCCGCCGGGACGCAGGATGGCCGGGACCTCGCCCGTGACGTCGACGATGGTCGACTCGACGCCGACCTCGCAGGGCCCACCGTCCAGGACGAGGCCGACGCCGTCACCGAGCTCCACCCGGACGTCGTTCGCGGTGGTAGGGCTGACCGAGCCGAAGCGGTTGGCGGACGGCGCCGTGATCCCGCCGCCGAAGGCCGACAGCAACGCGAGTGCGACCGGGTGGTCGGGCACACGCACAGCCACCGTCTCCAGCCCACCGGTCGCCGCCAACGGCACGCGCCGGCCCCGCCGCAGGACCAGGGTCAGCGGCCCGGGCCAGAAACGGTCGGCCAGCACGCGCGCGGCTCGGGGCACCTCCTCGACCCAGTCGTCCAACTCGTCCGACGCGGCGATATGAACGATCAGCGGGTGGGAGGGCGGACGCCCCTTCATCTCGAAGATCCGCATGACGGCGGCGGTGTCCTCGGCATTGGCGCCCAGACCGTAGACGGTCTCCGTCGGCAAGCCCACCAGGCCGCCTGCACGCAGCACAGCAACTGCCCTCTCGATGTCTTCGGCTGTCGCCGTCACCCTGACACTCCCTCGCACAGTCCGGTCGTCCGACGGCCTCCATGATGCCGCCCACGCCGGTCGGCCAGGTCGCCGACCGGAACACCACCTGCGCACGCTTCGAGGGGATCGCCCGCACGCGCTACGGCCCGGGCGCCGGATGGGGCCTGAGGCGGCCGACGTGAGGCAGCCGACGCGCGCGAGTCCACGGAGGCGATCTGTTCACGGGTACCGGAGGGGACCGCACCGCGGTGACGAGACGAGAGCACGCGTCGTGCCCCGCCGTCATGGCTGTCGAGCAGGCCGCCATCGGCGGACCGAGCGGGCACGGTGCCGGGGCACGGCGACCAGCAGCCGCAGTGGCCAAGGGGCCTGGCACGCACCGAAGCCTGCCGGCGTCCCGGAGGGGCCGGCAGGCTCGTGCGCGCGCATCCCGGGAGGCTTTTCCGAGTGCCGGCAGCCCCGTCGGCGCGCGCCGTGCGACGGTGCCCCTGCGTCTGCCCGCCGGGGCCTGGTCGGCTCAGGCGGTGTGGTGGGCGAGGAATTCCGTGATGAGGTGCTGCCACTGCTCCGGGGCTTCGACCATGGGCAGGTGACCCGTGGGGAGCTCGGCGAGCCGGGCGCCGTCGATGTTCTCGGCGAGGTGGTGGTGCAGGACGGGCGGGACGAGGCGGTCGGCGGTGGTGGAGATGACCAGGGTGGGGACGCGGATGGCGGCGAGGTCCTCGCGGACGTCGACCCGGGTGGCGAGCTCCGCGTGCTCGACGGTGCCGTCGGCGATGTCGGCGGCGGCGTACGCGATGACCTGCTCCAGCTGCTCGGCGGGCATCGCCTCCAGGGCCTGCGGGCTGAGGGCTTGGGGGAAGAGGAACTCGCTGACCAGTCGGCGGTCGCCGAGGGCCGCGAGCTTGCCCCACACCCGGACGGTCAGGTCCTGCTGGTTGTTGGGGCGGGCCATGGTCGCGGTCAGGACGAGCGCGGTCACGCGCTCGGGGTGACGGGCGGCGGCGCGGATGGCGACCGGGCCGCCGAGGGAGTAGCCGTGCAGGGCGAAGGTCTCCAGGCCTTCGGCGACGGCGGCCGCGACGAGCTGGTCGGCCATCTCGTCCAGCTGCAGCGGCGCGGTGGCGCGGGGGGTTTCGCCGCTGCCGGGATAGTCGACGCCGACGACGGTGTGGTGGGCCGTCAGGTGGTCCAGGATCGGCCCGTAGGTGCCGGTGAAGCTGCTGCCGGCGCCGTGGGCCACGACCAGGCCCGGGCCGGAGCCGAGGCGGGTCCGGGCTTGGGTGGGCTCGGGGAGGGTGCGTGCGGACATGAGGGACTTCTCCTTCAGGATGTGGTGATCGGTGGGGGGTCTCGGCGGTGGGGCGTACTGGCGCCACCGGCGGCGGGCTGCTCCGGTGCGGGCAGCGGGGCCCGGCCGTGTGCGGGGGAGATGTTGGCGGCGAGGCCGGGCGGGAGCCGGTAGTGGGTGACCGGGTCCGCGGTCGGTCGGCGAGCCTCCTGGTGTCGAGGGAGCCGGTCCCGGTGCGCGGTGCGCGGTGCGCGGTGCGCGGTTCGCCGGAGCGGGCCGGGCGGGCGGCCGAGGCGTGCGGACTATCTCGTTCCACTTCGGGCCTGGCGCCCGAACGCGGTGGCCCGGTCCGCATGCGCTGCCAGGACGGGGAGGTCGGCCGGCGCTATCGGTTGCCGTCTCGCGCGTGGCGTGCCGGTATGTGGGACTCGGGTTCGAAAGCGGGGCTTTCCCGCCCACTCCCGCACGGGAAAGGGAGGTTGGGGCGGTTGTCCTGGGTCAGGGCAGGAGGACGACTTTGCTCCGGACGTGGCGGGTCTCGATGTCGGCGTGCGCGCGGGCGGCGTCGGCCAGCGGGTAGCCGGCGCCGATCGGCAGGTCGAGGACGCCGGCTGCGAGCAGACCGGCCAGCTCGGGCAGGGCCTGCGGGAAGCGGTCGGCGGGGTCGGCGCCGGTGAAGCGCACCCCGTGCTCGGCGGCGGCCATGTCTGCGATGGTGATCACCTGGCCGGCGTTCCCGGTCAGGGCGACGGAGTCCGCGAGCAAGCCCGCGCCGGAGGTGTCGAAGACCCGGTCCACGCCCTGCGGCGCGGCCGCCCTCACTCGCTCGACCCAGCCGTCGCCGTACGGGACGGCGGTGGCGCCGAGCGCGGTGAGCCGCTCCAGGTCGTGTCCACCGGCGGTGGCGATCACCGTGATCCGGCGGGCGACGGCGAGCTGGAGCGCGATGGTGCCGACCGAGCCGCCCGCTCCGTGGATCAGGAGGGTTTCGCCCTCTCGGGCGTCGAGGTGGTGCAGGCCGCGATAGGCGGTCTCGCCCACCGTCACCAGGGCCGCCGCGGTCTCGAACGAGATCTCGGCCGGCTTGGCGAGCGGCCGCTCCAGCAGCGCGTACTGGCTGTAGCCGCCCAGCGAGGCGACGCCGAAGACCTCGTCGCCGATCGCGGCGTCGGCGCCCTCGCCGACCCGGTCGATGACGCCGGCGACGTCCCAGCCCGGCAGGTGCGGGAACTCCACCGGCATGATGCTGGCCATCGTCCCGGATCGGATCTTCAGGTCGATCAAGTTGACGGCGACGGCCCGGACCCGGATGCGGACCTGGCCCGGACCCGGCTCGGGAGCGGCGACCTCGACCCGGGTGAGCACGTCCGGGCCGCCGTAACGGGAGAAGGTGATCGCGGAAGACATCAGGAACTCCAGGAGGGGAAGACGGAACACCCGCCGAATCATCCGGCGTGTGTGATTGCCCTTTCAGGTGTATCACACAGGGTGTGTGAAACGCGATGCCGGAGTGGATGGCGCACATCACACGGCATGTGTGATTTCTGGATAGGATGAGCCCATGACGTCCACCCCGCCCGTCCACCTCCGCCGGCCGAACCCGGACAACCCCCGCGTCCAGCGCACCCGGACTCGCATCCTGGCCGTCGCCCGCGACCTGCTGCCCGAGGTCGGGATCACCGGACTGACCTACGCACTCCTGGCCGAACGGGCCGGCGTCACCCGTCAGACCATGTACCGGCACTGGCCCAACCGTGCCGCGCTGCTCTCCGACCTCACCCTGCAGGGACCCGACCTCGGCTACCCCACACCCGGAACCGACGTCCGCAAGGTCGCCACCGCCTGGCTGGTCAGCCTGCGCGCCGGCATCACCGACCCCGCCACCCGCGCCGCCGCCCTCGCCATGGCCGCCCAGGCCGATCACGACCCCGACAGTGCCCAGGCCTTGCAACGCATCGTCGAAGATCGCCACGCCGCCCTCAACGAACTTCTGCGACCCTCCGGCATCGAGATCACCGCCGAGCAGTACACGCTGCTCTACGGGCCGCTTCTCGCCCGCCTCTTCTTCGACCGGGCCGAAGCCACCGACGACTTCATCGACACCACCGTCACCCAGTGGCTCACCACCCTCGACCACACGAACAGGCAGTGACCGGACATGGCACAGGCATGCCCGCAGAGTCGCTCGGCGCCGCGTCGGCAGGAGACCTACCGCCGGGGATCACCGCGCTCCATGGAGCCGCGGCGTCGGTGATCGGCGTTCGACCACAGCTTTCCGGTTCGGATGCTCGTCCCCGACAACGTGTGGCTACGACAGGTTCCAGTCATCGGGGCTTCGCGGTTCGGTGGTGGGGCGGGTGCTCTCCGACAGTCGGCGGTCTCACCTGGCCGGTCGTACCGCGGCCTCGACGGTGGCGCCGGGCCGTCGCCTGCGGTCGCACCGCCGTCGCGCACTTCGGTACGGGTGCCGCGAGGGCGGCGGGCAGTCCTGCCCGCCGGAGCCCGCTCGCTGCTGATCGGCCGGTTCCACGCCTTCTGAGCGTGGAACCTGGAGGCGGCCGGGCCGGGCACAGGGCGTGGCTGCTCGCCCACGACAAGATCGAGGTGCCCAGGGCCGTGCCGAAGGTCTCGCTGGTCGTGCATGGCGGTGCGGGGCGCCGTACGTCTCCGTTCCGGCTCGACGCCCCGCTCCTGGTCCTGGCCGACGAGGCCCCCAGGGCGAGGACCAGTTGTCCCGGGTGGTCCACCGACGCGGACGTCGGCGAGCCGGCCGCCCGCGCGGCAGGGTTGTTCGGAGCGTCGGTGGGCCGCTGACCGCGCCGGGAACGGCGCGTTGGCGGTGCCGGGCGAAATAAGGGCGCCGCACCGGCCTGAGGGGGAAGGGTTCCGGTCTCCGCTCGGCAGGTGGCGACGGTGCCGGGCGGGGGCGTCGGGGTCGTGCCCCGGGTCTGTACGGCTACCTTCCGGCGTGCAAGGCGTGCGAGAGCGCACTCATGCTGATGTCGATGACCGTGCGGAGCTGCTTGTGGCTCGCCCCGGTCCTGCTCATCAAGGCCAGCGACTGGTTGACCGCCGTCAGGTGAACCGCGAAGTCGTCGGCATCGCCTTCGGTCAACTGCGCGGCGCTCAAGGCGGTCCGCAGCCGCGCACGCTGAAAGTCCAGAGCTTCGATCGCGCGTGCGGTGATGGTGGGGCTGAGCGCCGTTGCCGCCATCGCGGTCTGGGCGATCAGGCATCCATCAGGTACGTCAGGGTCGGCGATGCGCCGCAGGGTGACCTCGAAGAACGCCCCTACTGCCTGGAGCGGTTCCTCGGACGCACATGAAAGCGCCTGGTCATACCTGTTTCCGTACCGCGCGGCATAGCGGTCCAGGCAGCGCAGGTAGAGCGAGTCCTTGTCGCCGAACGAGGAGTAGATGGAACTGCGGTTCAATCCGGTCGCCCTGGAGAGGTCGTCGAGAGACGTGTCGGCGTAACCGGCCCGCCAGAACTGGACCATCGCCGCGTCGAGGGCGGTGCCCACGTCGAACTGCTTCTTCCCGGCCATCACGCGTGCACCTCGTTCTCGTACCAGCCGTTGTGGCTCCACCATCCTATCTTGAACTGAACAGTTCAAGATGCGCTAGGCTCGAAACATGACCGACGACGCCATGGCCCCGGACCGCTCCTGCGACCAGAACCCGGTCCCCGGGTTGCCGCTGTACGACCTTGCGGGTTTCACTCACCGCTGGGTCGACGCGGAAGGAATCCGAATCCATGCCGTGGAAGGCGGCCGGCAGGCCGGTCCCACCGTCGTCCTGCTCGCCGGATTCCCGCAGACCTGGTGGGCTTGGCGAAAGGTGATGCCAGGTCTTGCCGAGCGATTCCACGTGATCGCGATCGACCTGCCGGGGCAGGGCCACTCCGACCGCCCTCGAGGGGGCTACGACACGCACACCGTCGCTTCGTGTGTCCAGGCCGCGCTGACCGCGCTCAACGTGCCGAAGTGCTGGCTCGTCGCCCACGACATCGGGGCCTGGGTCGCCTTCTCGCTGGCCCTGAAGTACGCAGAGCGCCTGTACGGCGTCGCTCTGCTCGACGCCGGCATTCCCGGAATCACCCTCCCGAACTCCATCCCGACGGACCCCGACCGGGCCTGGAAGACCTGGCACTTCGCCTTCCACTTGGTGCCCGAGCTGCCCGAGGCGCTGCTCACCGGCCGCGAGCGTGACTACGTCGGCTGGTTCTTGAAGGTCAAAGCCCTGTCCCAGGACACCTTCGACGGCGCCGAGATCGACCATTACGCCGCCGCCATCGCCGCCGAGGGAGGGCTCTCAGCGTCCCTCGCCTACTACCGCGACGCCGCGGAATCGGCGCGTAAGAATCATGAGGCTCTCGAACGCGGGCACCTGCGCGTTCCGGTCCTGGGAGTCTCAAGTTCCCACGGATCGATCCCCGACATGGCCGCCTCCGTCAGTCCGTGGGCAGAGAACGTGACCGGCGTGGTCATCCCACAAGCCGGACACTTCATTCCCGACGAGCAGCCCGACGCGACTGTGGACGCGTTGACGGTGTTCATCGATCACGGGCTCGTCGAGTAGTTCGCGAGGCGCCGGTCGGTCCGGTGACGTCGGCGAGATCAGCCGGCAGCCGCGCCCCGGCACGACCCACCACTCCTGCAGCGTAGGCGGAGACCTGAAGCCAGGGACGCGAACCGACCCAGCGACCTGATCGCGCCGGCCGGCTACGACCTCGGGCGGAACCGCGCGCGGACCACGGTCCCGCGCACACCGGAGGGAGGCGATCGGCCCGCCTCACGACAGGAGAGAACCGCCTCTCCTTCGGACGGATCGGTCCGGCGAGAGCAGGAGCAGGGTGGTTGTGACGGGCCATGGATTCGGCTGGTTCGTGAAGCCGGGAACCCAGGGTCAAGTGGGGCGGCGGCTCCTGCGACGCCCCGCCCGATGACGCCGAGCACGGCCGAGGGCGGACACCCGGTCGACAGCGGTTCACCGGACCTGGCCGACGCCAACAGGCCATCGTAATGCGGTTCGGGACGCGGCCGCAGGAAGTTTGCGGATAAGACCGTCGAAAGGCAGCATCGAACGACGCTCCGGGAAGACGTTTCGGGCGTCTTCCCGGAGCGCCGGGTTCGTGACGGACCGGCTAGCGGTCAGGCACGGGTCACACCTTGGCGAGCGAGCACGCCGTCTGTGCCAGCGCCGGCGGGACGGCCGAGACGCTCGTCAGTACAAGCCGACACAGGGCCGAGTCGGCCGGCAGGCCGGAGCCGCCGATCGTGCAGGCGAGGTTGATGTCGGTGCTGGAGAAGCCGAAGGCGGCCAGATAGCTGGTGCAGTCGCTCGGCGCCGCCTGGGCGGCCGGGGCCGAGACGACGGCGAAGCCGCCGAGGGCGAGAGCGCCGACCGCGATGCTCGCGATGCGGGCGCGCAGGGATCCCTTCATCTTTTCCTCCGAGGAGATAGGTTTCACCGGAAGTGACTACTCCGGCGCAATCAAGAGACTAAGGAGAGATCTTGCAGAAATGGCAGAAAAAAGGATGGGAATATCCGGCCGGCAGGTGCAAGGATGCAATGTCGTCTACTTTTTTCCGCGTGGGCTCTCTTCGGCCGCGCGACGCGTGAAGAGCCGGCAAACCCGTGGGGCGCATGATGCGGGACATGCCCTGCGTATGGTCAGTCAATAAGAGAAATCTGTCATTCCCGTTCATTCGCGGAAGGTTCGATCCGGCTGAAGTCGGCCGAAAATCGCCCATCCATCTATGCCGCGCGAATAGTCCCCCCGGTTCGCCCGGGGAGGGGATGGTACGACAATCAGTTCTAGGGGTGAACGGCGGCGCACGTCTGCGGCGACACCGCCGCCCCAGGAGAAGACCCCACCACGATCACCGTGTTGACCGCCCGAGCCCGGCTCACCCTCTGTCGACGTACCGACCGGCGCGGGACAACCGAGCTGCTCATCACGACCGCCCTGCGCCGCCAGGCCGCCCGGTCCGGCCCGAGGCCGACACGATCCGCACGGCCCGCAACGCGCATGCCTGCCGGCACCTCCTCCGGAAGGAATCAGCTCCGACTCCGCCTTGGCCTTCTGCTGCTCGGCCCGTGGCAACCGCATTTCGGCGGCTTCGACCGCTCCACCCGCCACTTGACCGGCGAGCCGGTCGCGCTCCCCGGACAGGACGCGTACCGGGTCGTCGAGCCGGTTGACCTTGCCCAGCAGTACCGAGATCAGCGGGCCGAGTTCTCCGCCGCCTGCCGCAGCTCGTCTTTCTGTTCCAGCGCACGTGTGAGCCGCTCGTACATCTGCATCTGATCGGCCCGCGTCTGCGCGAGGGTGACGGTGCCGGGGTCTGTGTCGGCACCGCGGGGGCTGAAGTGCGGGGCCGATGCTCGGCGTCGCGTAAGAGCTGGAGGACGTCGGCCCCTCGGCGCTCGCGGAGCCGGTCCGGCACGGTTGCGGCGATGAGCGCGATGACAAAGTGCCGGGGTGGGATACGCCCGCCCAGCAGATGGCTGACCTGGCTTTTCGATTACCCGACTGCTCCTGCCGGCACGGCGAGGGTCTTGCCGCAGGCCACCACGATCCCGCCTCCCGTAAGGCCTTGGCCGATCATGGCGGCGGCCCGCAGGCCGGGCTGGAGGCAGTGGAGTTCCAGGACTTCGCCGATCCCGCCACCCGGCCCGCCGCTCGCCCGGTCCCGGTGACACCGGCTGCCTTGCCGGAGGCCGGACGACAGACGGTGGGACGGAGCTGGTGGCCCTTCTGGACATCCGCCGGGGCCCGCACCGCAATAGCGCGCGCGGGTCGGCCCGGTGCCTACCCGTTGAGGGCAGTACCACCGGGCCGACCCCACCCTTGGAACGACGCGTCGGTGCAGTCGATGTCGGTGAACCCGATTTCGAGCTGGTCTGTGCGGCTACCGCCGTCCTTGAAGCAGGTCTTCGGGAGCCGGAGCCTCAGCCGCCGGCCAGGGCGCGGTTCAGGAGGGGGAGCAGGTGTTCCCAGTGGCGCTTCAGTCCGGAGGCGCTGAAAGCGTCGGTGTCGGACATGGTGAAGCCGTGGACGGTGCCGGGGTAGATCTCGGAGATGTGGCCGACCCCCGCGGCATCCAGGGCCCGGTTGAGCTCGCCGAGGGCCTCCGGTGTGATGTCGCCTTCCGCATGGCCGAGGTGGACCTCGGCGGTGATCTTGGCGAAGAGGTCGGGTCCGTCGGCACCTACGGGGCCGTGGAACGCGGCGACGGCGGCCACCTGGCCGGGGTAGGCCGCCGCGGTGCGCATCGCCCAGAGGCCGCCTATGCAGTAGCCCGTCACCCCGACCGGACCCGCGCCGACTTCGGGCTGGTCGGTGAGGAACCTGAGGTAGGCGTCGGCGTCGCTCAGAACACGTTCGGCGGTGTGAGCCTCGATCAAGGGCATCACCCGGCCGAAGACCGCGTGCCGGTCCTCTTCCCCGATGTACTCGGGAAGATCGAACACCGGTGCCGGGCCGTGCCGGTGGAAGGGGTTCGGGACGAGTACGTAGTACCCGTGCCCGGCCAGTTCCTGGGCCATCTCGCGCAGCACCGGCCGGATGCCGAAGCCGTCCGCGTACATCAGTACCCCCGGGTGCGGCGCGCCTTGGTCGGGGAACGCGGCGAATGCGTCGGCCTGACCGTCCGCGGTGGGAATCTGCAGCGTCTTGATGGGCATGAATTCTCCTGTCGTGGTTGATGTGCGGAACCTGTGATCAACACGACGGAGGCGGGGCCCGCGCAGTAGCACAGGACCCTCGATCGAACAGCGGCCCCTTACGGGCCTGTTCGGCGCTCAGGAGAGCACCGGGTCGCCAATCCGTGTGTGGCGCAATGCCGTCCCGGTAGTCATCCTCGCAACGTAGTCGACCGAACAAGCCAACGCCAGCACCCCAGTCCCCAGCGGCCTGCGTGGTACGGAAGGCGGCACGGAAAGTGCAGTCGCGGTCGGCGCCGGCGTCGGCGTCGGGGGCCAGGGTGCAGGCAGCGTGCGGATCCGTATTGCGGGTGGGCTCGTCGAGAAGTGGCTGCAGGAGGGCGGTGTGGGAGGTGATCGCGGCCCGGACGGCGTCGGCCGACCTGCCCGCCGAGTATCCGGTTTCTCCTCGACGCCGTAGCGTGAGCAAGATCCGCCGCAGGGACACCACGGAGACGATCGTCGGCGCGATCACCGGCACCCTGACCCGCCCCAGCTCCTCGTCCTCGGTCGCCACGACATCGACGGCCGGCTGCGCGCGGTCGGCCGCACCGTACCGCTGCGCCCGAACGCCGCCCGGCGGGTCGCCGAGCACCTCGCCCGCCACTGGAAAGCTCGCCGGGCCCGCAGCCGTCAAGAACACGAACTCGCCCAGGCAATCGCCGACGCGCGCGCGGGCACGGTGAACTCCCGCCCCGGCAAGGAGCCCACCGTGCTGGAGGCCGTGGCCGCACACCGGGACGCCGACGGCAGCCTGCTCGACCTCCACACCGCCGCCGTCGAGCTGCTCAACATCCTGCGCCCCACCGTGGCCATCACCTGGTTCACCACCTTCGCCGCCCACGCACTCCACCGCTTCCCCGCCGTCCGTGAGGAACTCCGCGAGGGCGACGGTGCGTACGCCCCCGCGCCTTCGCGCATGAGGTGCGGCGCTGCTACCCGTTCGTGCCGTTCGTGGGGGGCCTCGCCGCCCGCGACCTGCGTTTCGGCGAGCAGGACGTGCCCGAGGGCACGCTGGTGCTCCTCGACGTCCCTGGCCACCACCGCGACCCCGACCAGTGGCCCGAGCCGCACCGCTTCGACCCGCGGCGTTTCCTCGGCCGGGAGCCCGGCCCCGGCGAGCTCATCGCCCAGGGTGGCGCAGCCGCCCGTACCGGGCACCGCTGCCCTGGCGAGGACATCACCGTCCACCTGCTGGCCACCCTGGCAGCGACCCTGGCCGACCTGGAGCTCGACTTCCCGGACCAGGACCTGCGCATCCCCGTCACCCGGGTCCCGACCCGCCCCCGCGGCGGCATGAGCGTGCGGATTCCGACCCGAAGCACGAACCGTGTTCCCGCCCGGTGAGGCCGGCGGTCAAACGGAGCTTGCGCGGCTGTGGCAGGAGACGGCCCGCAGATCGACAGCAGATGAGGACGCGTTGTCAGGCATACACGATGCCCTGACGAGACTCCGTCGATGGAAGGAATTGTCATGCCCAGGGGATCCAGCGCCAAGCACGAGCGCCGGTACGAACACATCAAGGAATCCGATGAACAGCGCGGGATGTCGGAATCCTGCGCGAAGGAGATGGCCTCCCGCACCGTGAACAAGGAACGCGCGCGGTCCGGCGAGAGCAAGACCGCGAGCCGCAGCTCCACCCGGCCGATGCCTCCGCTGCCGTGCTTCGTCGCGGCGGTCCCGGCCGTCCGCGGTCCTGGGGTGTGGCGCGTCAGGTGCGGGGAAGCCGGCCAGCGGTGAAGTCGGCGTTGTCCCTGTCGGCGTGGGCGCGTTCCTCGATGAGCTGGCGGAAGCCGGCTACGGCGTAGCGTTCCCCGGTGGCGGTGCGGGCTCCGGGTATGCTGGCGATGTCATAGCGGCCTGCGGCCGAGCGCGGTCGCGGTCTGGGCCAGCAGCATGGCGTCGCTCGCAGCCTCGTCCGCGTTCCGGCCGATAGCCGCCTCCTGCAAGCAACAGCTTAGCTCGGCCTCCCGGGTCTGCTGCGAGGTCACTTTCGTTTCCTCGAGCTCCCGTTCCCTCTCACTGATGCAGACGACGGTGAGGGGTTCGGCAGCCGGAAGGAACTTCTCCCAGGCAGCGAGAGCAGTTTGGTGCGCCTCACGGGCCGGTGAAGCACACCGGCCTCCGCAGCAGCGTCGGACGCAGCCGTCTCCGCGGTCTCAGCAGCGCCGATCTGCTCCTGCAGACGCTCGGTGTCAGCCGCCTCCTTCCTCGCGGCCAGGGCACAGGCACGCCGACGGATCTCCGGCTGCCTGTCAAGCTCCTGATTCAAACGGTCCACGAGCTTCTCCCCGGTGGACCGCCGCTCCTGCAGAGCACGGTCACCGATGCCGCTCTCCCAGTCCTGGCGTGCGCGAGCCCAGCGCTCACCGAGGCCTCGATCACTGAGACGTGACAGCAAGCCTGCCCTCAGCTGACCCCGTCCCTGACTCTCGCAACACCTCACGGCATGCCACCGATAGGAGAAGCCCGGCCTTGAGTACGGGAGCAGCCGCAGTGGCCAGACGTCATCCGCCGCCCCCCCGAGAGCCGCCACACCCATCCGCCGCATGACAGGGCTTGACCGGGCGAACGACATCCCGCTGCCGCCGCGCCGTGCTATCGGCGCTACAGCCATCCGCGCTTTGTGGCGTTCACCCCTGCCTGGAATCTGCTGACCGCCTCGAGTCTCTCCATCAGGTTGGACATCATGCGGCTGACGGTGCGGGGGGAGACGGAGAGCGTGCGGGCCGCGGCTTCGTCCGTGTCACCCGCGGCGGCGAGGGACAGGAGCGCTCGTTCTGTGGGGGTGCAGCCGTTGGAGTCGGGGTGAGGAGGCGCCCCGAAGGGTGTACCTGCGGACCAGCACTGCTCGAACAGTGCACAGAGGGCGGTGACGATGCCCGGGCTGAGGATTTCGAGTGCGCCCGCGCGGGGGTTCTCCGGATCGACGGGAATGATGGAGACACGGCGGTCAATGATGATCATTTGTATGGGCACGGTGGGTATGGTGCGCATCTGACCACCGCGCTCCGTCAGCCATCGGGCGTACGCGAGAGTGTCGGGGTCGTTGCGGAAGCTGTCGCGGCACACGGCTCGGATGACGACTCCGCGGCGCAGGGCCTCTTCGTTGAGCGGAGTGGCGGCGCTGCGGGCGTCCGGGCGGTGGGCACCGCCGGGGTTCAGTGACAGGCATTCGAAGTGGGTGGTCCGCTGGAGTTGTTCCAGTCTTGTGCGGATCGCGTCGAGGCCTTCGAGCCGGGTGGCGCTGTCGGACAGTCTCGTGCCGAGGTGGGCGGCGGCGATGGCTGCTATCTCCGCTCGGGCGCTTTCCACCTGTGCTTGGCGTTCAGCGATCTCCGCCTCGGCGGAGGCCAGCAGGGTGGCGAGTCCGACTTCGGGGCTGACCGGGCGGAGGCCGTCCCCCGTCTGGCCCGACGGTTTGAGTAGGGCGAGGCGGGCGAGTTCGTCGAGGGCGTTCCGTGTCGCCTGCTCGTCCAGTCCGGTGTCCGTGACGAGGGCGGCCACCCCGTGGTCGGGTCGCTCGAGCATCGCCCGATAAACAGCTTCTGCGTGGGCAGACAGGCCCAGCCACTGCAACATGAGATCCCCCCCGATATGAAGCCTTGATCCTAAAGGATGGTGCGGGCAATTTCCGGAGGAAGTTTTTCCTGAAAAGGTGGAGTGTTGCGGGCTGAGGTGGTGTGGGTGGAGAAAATCGCGGGTTGGCGGATCGACCGATTTGCGACGCATACCCACTGTTCGGGGGAGCGGGGCGTACAAGTACAGGTGGCCGGGTGCTGCCGCACCGACGCCGTACCGCGAACTGCTCGACCCGCCCACGTATCTCCTGGCGCCTGCCGCTTCGTCCAGCGACTGCTTCCGCTCCTGGCGCTCGAGCCCGGCGTGGTCCGGCTGCGGACGGACACCCAGGTGGCGTCAAGGCGCCAGGCGCCTTGACGCCACTCGCATGCTAGTGACACCGGCTCACGGCGCGGACAGGCTTGCTCCATCGCACACGGCATCTCCCTGAACGGGGGAGATGAGATGAATCCGTCGACCAGCACGCCTATTGGGGTTGAGTTCTTCATGTCCTACGTCGCCGCACGCCTGTTCGTGCCCGCCGCACTCCTCGCCGCCATCGGATCCGGTGCGTTCGTTCTCGGCCTCTCGGAAACGCGGCACACGACTGCGGGCGATGGTTTCGGGTGGAGCAGCACGCACCAAGTACTGGCCGGCGATGGCTACGGATGGAGCGCGCCGCGAGACGGTATCGCCCACCCGTAGCTTCGCTTTCGATACAGAGCGAGAAAGGCAAACCCGCCGGAAGTCGCCATGTATATGATCACATTCAAATTGATCGGCTCCTGTGGATCACTCATAGCCCCGAACGATGTCAGGGACCTTCTTACGGCCCACTTTGCTCCTGCTGACCGCATCGAGCACGTGACCGCAACGGCGGCCGCGGGAGACGATCGCGTCGATCTGGTTCTCTTCTCCCTCGCCGGCTCGGAAGCCGAGGCCATGCTCACCGCTCGCGCCGCGTGTCTGCGCGCCCTGGAGCGCGCACCCGAACTCATCGCCTGGCGACTGTCGGACGGCGCTGCCGGCGACGGGCCGGGCATTCGCTGAGCACTCCGGTATTCCGTCAGGAAGACCCCAGTCGATCGCCTGTCGAAATCAAGCGGACAGGTTCGGATCGAGCACCATGCGTTTCCACGTTCAACCGCCATAGCTGGTGAGGGCATGGCGCGGCGCCCGGGGAGATCTCCGCGTCATATGAAATGGGAGAAAATGTCTGCAACCCTTGGTCGGCGGCTTTGTCATGCCGTGGCGACCACGCTCGGCCTGGCCATGGTGATGAGTGTCGCTTCGGTGTACACGCCGGTAGCCGCCGTTGCAGATGCGCTGCCGGTGAATGAGGGCGAGAAGGCACTCAAAGCGGCAGCCGCATCGGGCAAGCCCGTCGAGGTGCTCGGTGAACGGACCGAGTCAACGACGACGTACGCGAATCCGGACGGCAAGTCCTTCCGCCTGGACACCTCGGCCGTTCCGGTCCGGGTCAAGGCGAAGGACGGCGCCGGCTGGGTCGCTCCCGACGCCATGCTGGAGGTCCGCCCGGACGGCACCGTGGGCCCGAAGGCCGCCCTGGCCTCGGTCGGGTTCTCAGGCGGCGGCGATTCGAGTCTGGTCACCATTGAGCACGGCGGACGGTCGATGTCCCTGGGCTGGCAGGGGGCCAAGCTGCCCAAGCCGGTGCTCGACGGTGACAGCGCCGTGTACCAGGAGGTGCTGCCCGGGGTCGACCTGAGGATGACGGCGACCTTGAAGGGGTTCCGCGAGGTCCTCGTGGTCAAGACGCCGGAGGCGGCGACGAACCCCAAGCTCCAGCGTGTCGAGTTCGACCTCGAGGCGAAGGACGTTCGTCTCAACTCCACCAAGGACGGCGGGCTGTCCGCCACGGACGCCAACGGCAAGCCGGTGTTCAAGGCGCCCCCGGCCCTGATGTGGGACTCGAAGGGCGTGTCCACCTCGCCGGCCATGTCTCCGAAGGCGAAGATGTCCGCGGTCAAGAGCGAGGGCGGCGCGCTACCCGAGGCGCCCGCCGGCGCGGAGTCCGGAAGCCGTCCCGCCGACGGTCCGGCCCTCGGCTCCGGGGCGGCGAACATGCCCGTCGAGGTAGACGCTGACTCGCTGGCCGTCGTACCGGACTCCTCGCTGCTGAAGCAGAGGGACCCCGCGGCCTTCCCCCTGTATATCGACCCCTCCGTCGCCCTTGACGACGGGACCGAGCACACCGCACTCCGCAACGACGGAGTGTCCTTCTGGAACTGGGACAACGGCGACGACGGCCTGGGCAAGGGCATGGGCAAGTGCGGCTCCTGGAACGGCTACTACTGCGGTCCGGGCTACGTGCAGCGCCTCTACTTCGAGTTCTCGCCGAGCAAGCTCGTCGGCAAGGAAGTCCTGAACGCCCGCTTCAGAGTCACCGAGCCGTGGGCCTTCCAGTGCGACCTGCGCAACGTGTGGCTGGTCCGCATGGACGGAGAGATCGGCCCGTCGACGAACTGGGGCAACAAACCCAACTATGCCGACCTCATGGGCGACCGCTGGCTGTCGGCCGGCCGTGGCTCCGCATGCGATCCCAACTCGCCCGCCGCGCCCGTCGAATTCTCGGACAACCTTCCTGACGAGCCGGACGAGAACCTCACCCCCACCGTCCGCGACTTCGCCAACGGCCGCTACAACCGTCTGAACCTGGAGCTGCGGGCCGAGGACGAGTCGGACACCGCCGCGTGGAAGCGCTTCCGCAACGACGCCGTTCTGTCGGTCGACTACATCGGCAAGCCCAACATCCCCATCTACGTCGGCCTGGTCACGGGCGCGGGGGAGATCTGCTCGAACGACCCGGCCAAGCCGTCGATCGTCTCCGACCCGACGCCGGCCATGACCGCGATCACCGAGACCGTGTGGGGCGGCGAGTCCGGCGCCCAGCTACGGATTCTCATGCAGACCGAGAAGAAGGAGACCAACGGCACCTGGGCCCCGGTCAAGGCCAACGCGGCCGACGCCGACTACATCAGTCGGCCATCGTCGGGATTCGTGGGGGACAACGTCAAGGTCAGCAGTGACCCGCCCGCCACGCTGACGGACGGCGCCCAGTACCGCTTCCGGACCTGGACCCGGTCGTACGCGGACGGGAACGAACGAACCAGCGCTCCCAGTGCGGACTGCTACTTCAAGGTCGACTCCAGTGCCCCCAAGGCCCCGACGGTCACCTTCGGGGCTCCGTACAGCCAGTGCACCGGCACCGCGTGCACGGCGGCCGGCAAGCCCGGCCAGGCGGGTCAGTTCACCTTCGCTCCGGCGAGCGGCGACACCGTCACGGCATTCCAGTACAAGCTGTCCACGGACACCACGTGGACCGAGATCGCCGGCTCGAACCCGACCGTCTCGATCACTCCGCCGCTGTCGGGGACGATGAAGCTGAGCGTGAAGGCCAAGGACGCCGTGGGCCGCTGGGGCGCGACGAAGATCGTCGACTTCGTGGTCAAGGAGGGCCCCGACCCGATCGGCTACTGGACCTTCGACGAGGCCTCCGGCCAGGCCATCGACACGTCGACGACCGACCCGGCGCTCAGGAACAACATGTACCTCGCCGCCGGAGCCCAGCGCCCCGCAACCGGCCGAAGGGGCTGGGTGCAGACGCCCACCCCGCACGAGGACCGCGCGCTCCAGCTGACGAACGGCCAGTACGCGAACAGTGCCAAGCCGGCGTTCGAAACGCGTGGCTCCTTCACCGCGGCCGGCTGGGTCCGCCTGGACCGCACGGACGGCACCTTCTCGATGCTGGGCCAGAGCGGCAAGAACTTCAGCGGTGTCGCCATCACCGCCGCCGCCGGCCAGCCGTGGTCGATGCAGATGGCCACGGACGACACGGCCGGCGGTACCGGTGCGATCAAGCGGCTGAACGGTCTGAACCCGGCGCAGGCCGGGGTGTGGACCCATGTCGCCGCCACGTACAACGAGTCCTCCGACCTCGCGAAGCTGTACGTCAACGGGCAGCTCCAGGGCCAGATGACCGTCACCAACCCCATCGCCTCCACCGGAGTCATGGGAATCGGCGCCGCCAAGCAGTCCGCCGCCTGGACGGAGCAGCTCCCGGGCCGGATCGACGAGGTCAAGGTCTGGCAGGACGAGAAGAGTGCCGTCGAGGTCAAGCAGGACTCCTCGCTCTTCGACCCGGCGACCGGCAAGCCCGCCGTCGACCTGGCCGGAGCCTGGGACCTCACCATGGCCGGTCCCGCCTTCGCCGACAAGTCCGGCAACGGCCGCGCCCTGACCGCGACCACCGGTACGCCTGTCACGGGAGGCGCCCTGGTCCTGAACGGCTCCACCCAGGCGGCCACCGTCGCGGGTCCGGTCGTCGACGACACTGGTTCGTTCACGGTGACGGCCGAGGCGAAGCTCGACAACACCGCCCTCCTCGCCAAACCGAACGGCTACAAGGCCCAGGTCATCGGCCAGCGCACGGCCACCGGTTCCTCCTGGAGCCTGTGGTTCGAGAAGACCGGCATCCGCCAGGAGCCGGACGAGCAGGACCCGACCAAGATGCTGGACTTCGTCGAGGGCAGCTGGCACTTCGGCCGCCTGACGGCCGACGGCGCCGGGACCTCGGTGGCCAGCGACAGCCCGGCCGCGCTCAACGCGGGCGTCCAGGTGACCGGTGTCCACAACGCTCAGGACGGCACCATCACCCTCTACGTGGGCGCGGCCGGCCAGGCCCAGCCCAAGGCCTACACGGCCACCGTCGGCAGCGGCGAGCTCGCCGTGGGCAAGGGCTTCACCAACAGCGCCTGGGGCAACTTCCTGCCCGGCCAGATCAAGGACATGCGCCTGTGGTCCGGCGCAATGAAGGACGCCCAGCAGGTCACGGAAACCGTCTTCGGCTCCGGTAGCTGACCCTCCGACTCCATCACCGATGTGCCGTGGCCGCCCCGCACAGGGGCGGCCACGGCCTCACCCGTACCCAAAACCCCTATCCACATGGAGCATTCGTGTCCATCCGACCACCAGGCGGAACAATCCGCCACCGGCTGCCGTTGGCGGCCGCACTGGCCCTGGCCCTCGTGGTGCCGGGGGTCATCACCCCGACAGCGGAGGCCGCGGATCTTCCGGGTGCCCCGAAGATCGCGAAGCACAAGGACGCCAAGGTCCGGGCCGTCAACGCGCAGGGCGCCAAGGAGGCCCGGGAGTTGGTGGCCAGGAACCAGGCCGCGAACAAGATCCAGGCGGACCGGGCCCGCGCCGAGGCCAAGGCCGACTGGCCGAAGGCGGCCACGCTGGAGGGTTCGTCCGGACGGTCGGGCTCGCGCCCGCTGGTCGACGTACGGTCCACGGCGCGGGTCAAGAGCCCGCTGCTCAATCCGTCCGTGCCCAAGGGGCCGGCGGCGCCCACCGCGGCTCCGGAGGGAGCGGTCGGGAAGTCGACCGTCAAGGTCCTCGACCAGAAGGCGGCCGAGAAGGCCGGGATCACCGGCGTCCTGTTCACGGCAGCCAACACCGCTGGCGGATCTTCACAGTTGACCGTCAACTACGGGTCCTTCGCCTCCGCGGTCGGCGGTGGCTGGTCCACCCGCCTCGGGCTGGTCAGCCTGCCCGCGTGTGTGCTGACCACCCCCGAGAAGGCGGAGTGCCGCAAGACAACGCCCCTGCCCTCGGCGAACAGCATCAAGAACCAGACCGTGACCGCCGACGTCGCCTCACTCCCCGCCGGAACCTCCTCCGCGGCCAAGTCCAAGGACCCGGCGCAGGCTCCGGCGGTCTTCGCGGTCATGGCCACGGACACCGCATCGCCCAAGGGCGCCGGCAACTTCGCGGCGACCCCGCTCTCCGCCTCCTCCACCTGGGGGTCCGGAACCTCCAGCGGAGGCCTCACCTGGTCGTACACGCTGGCCGTCCCGCCCGCCGCGGCGGGGCCCGTGCCCGCGATGTCGTTCTCGTACAGCAGCGGTGCCATCGACGGCCGGACCGCGAACTCCAACAACCAGGGCTCCCAGGTCGGCGAAGGCTTCGACCTGACCTCCTCCCACATCGAGCGCAAGTACGGCTCCTGTGACGACGACGGCCAGACCGACAAGAACGACCTCTGCTGGAAGTACGAGAACGCCTCCCTGGTCCTGAACGGCAAGGCCAACGAGCTCGTCAAGGACGACACGACCGGCAAGTGGCACCTCAAGGGCGACGACGCCTCCCAGGTCACCTGGGGCACCGGTGCGGACAACGGTGACAACGACGGCGAGTACTGGAAGGTGGTCACCGGTGACGGCACGACCTACACCTTCGGCCTGAACAAACTCCCGGGCGCCGGCTCCGAGCGCACCAACTCCACCTGGACCGTTCCCGTGTTCGGCGATGACTCCGGTGAGCCCGGCTATACGAAGGGTTCCACCTTCGCCGGCCGCTCCGAGACGCAGGCCTGGCGATGGAACCTGGACCTGGTCCAGGACGTCCACGGCAACGCCGCCACCTACTGGTACGCGGACGAGACCAACAACTACGCCAAGAACGGCGACAAGACCAAACTCGCCGCATACGACCGCGGCGGCACCCTCTCCGAGATCCGTTACGGCCAGCGCGCCGACACCCTCTTCTCGGGCAAGCCCTCGCACAAGGTCACCTTCGGCTACGAGGAGCGCTGCTTCGCGACGAACTGCGGCAGCCTGACGAAGGACACCTCGGACAACTGGCCCGACGTCCCCTTCGACTCGATCTGCGCCGCCGACATCACCGACTGCAAGGCAACGGGTCCCGCCTTCTTCACGCGCAAGCGGATGACGAACGTGAAGACCTTCGCGTGGTCGACGGCGAAGGAGCCGGACGACTACGCGCTGATCGACACCTACGACCTGACGCAGGAGTACCTGGACGCGGGCGACCTCGGCGACACCAGTGACCAGACCCTGGTGCTGAAGTCGATCAAGCGCACCGGCAGCAACGGTGAGGCGGTCAAGGTCCCGCCGGTGGACTTCACCTACCACATGCGCCCGAACCGGGTGGACGTGGACGGGGACAACATCGTCCCGCTCAACCGTCCGCGCATCAACACGATCACGTCCGAGACGGGCGCGATCACCACCTTCACCCTCTCGGACCCGGAGTGCGTGCGCGGTTCGAAGATGCCGGTCGCGGAGGACGACAACTCGCTGTCCTGCTACCCGGTCTACTGGCCGATCAACGGCGGTGACCCCACGCTCGACTGGTTCCACAAGTACAACGTCACCGCGGTGACCGTCGCCGACCCGTCGGGCCAGAACGACCTCGTCGAGAACTCCTACGAGTACGCGAACCCGGCCTGGCACCACAACGACGACCCGCTGACCCCCGAAAAGGAGCGCACCTGGTCCGACTGGCGCGGCTACGGCAAAGTCACCGCCTACACCGGAGCCGTCGGCAAGACCCGGTCCAAGACGGTCAAGATCTTCATGCAGGGCATGCGCGGCGACACCCGCAAGGGGACGACCGACACCCGCACCACCACGGTCACGGCCCTCCCGGTCACCGGCCTGACCATCCCCGCCATCAACGACGACGACCAGTACTCCGGCTTCCAGCGCCAGGAGATCACCTACGACGGAGCCACCCCGGTCACCGTCTCGGTGACCGACCCCTGGAGCAAGCAGACCGCCGGCCAGCAGAAGTCGTACGCCAACACCAAGGCCCACTACGTCCGTACGGGGACCGCTTACGCGCACACCTTCCTGACCGCCTCGAACACGTGGCGCACCACCCGCACCGACACCGGCTACGACGACATCTACGGGATGACCACCCACGTCTCGGCCTCCGGTGACACGGCCAAGACCGGCGACGAGACCTGCACCCGTACCTGGTACGCGCGCAACGACGCCAAGGGCATCACCAACCGCACCTCACGCACCCGCACCGTCGGGGCCCTGTGCTCCGTCACCGACGACAAGCTCGGCCTCCCCGCCACCTCGGCGACCCGCGGCGACGTCCTGTCCGACACGGCCACTGTCTACGACGACCCGGCCGCCACCGGATGGACCGCCAACCAGACCCCGACCCTGGGCCTGGCCACCTGGACCGGGCGCGCCCAGTCCTACCCGGCGGCCAGCGGCACCGCCGACCGCAACCCGGCCGGCGCCGCCGGCTGGCAGACCACCACGAAGACCACGTACGACACGGATGCGGCCAAGCTCGGCCGTCCGCTGACCAGCACCGACGCGGCCGGCAGCACGACCACGACCAGCTACGCGCCCGCCGCGTCCGGCCCGCTGGAAGTGACGGTGAAGACCGCGCCGAAGCTTACGTCCAACGGTCAGCAGCACAAGTCGTACGCCTACACGGACCTGCGCGGCTCGATCGTCCGGTCAATCGACGCGAACATGGGCTCGACCTACAACACCTACGACGGCCTCGGCCGCCTCACGGCAACCTGGCTGCCCAACCGCGGCCAGTCCCAGACCCCGAACGTCAAGTACGGCTACCTGCTGGAACGCGGCAAGCAGCCGTGGACCTCGGTCGGCACCCTCGCCGCCGACGGGAGCTACAAGACCGTCTACACGATCGCGGACGCACTGCTCCGCCCGCTGCAGACCCAGACCCCGTCGCCGAACGGCGGCCGGATCCTGACCGACACCCGCTACGACTCCCGCGGCCTGGCCTACGAGTCGTACGCCGACATCTGGGACAAGGACAAGGCGCCCGAGGGAGTCTATGCCCGGGCCGAGTACGGCAGCACTCCGAACCAGACCGCGACCGTCTTCGACGGCCTCGGCCGCGCCGTCACGAGCACCCTGCTCGTGTACGGGGTGCAGAGGCAGTCCACGACCAACACCTACACCGGTGACTCCACCGCCAGCACGGCCGTCCAGGGCGGCAACGCGACCCGCACCATCACCGACGCGCTGGGCCGCACCACGGAGACCCGCACCTACGACGGGACCACCCCCAACGACCCCGCGTACAGCGGCACTGCGCCGGGCACGCCGTACACCAGCGTGAGCCAGACCTACACCGTCGACGGCAAGCAGGCCACGGTCACCGGCCCCGACGACGCGAAGTGGACGTACGTCTACGACCTCTTCGGCCGGACCGTGACCACCACCGACCCCGACAAGGGCAAGGTCACCACGACCTACACGGCCCTGGACCAGATCGCGACGTCCAAGGACGCACGGAACACGGTCCTGGAGTACGGCTACGACGAACTGGGCCGCAAGACGGGCCTGTGGAAGTCGCCGAAGTCCGACGCCAACAAGCTCGCGGCGTGGACCTTCGACACGCTCCGCAAGGGCGCCGGCACTGATTCCATCCGCTACGAGGGCGGTCTGACGGGCAAGGCGTACACCAAGTCCGTCACCGCCTACGACACCCTGGGCCGTCCCGCGACGACCCGCCTGACCCTGCCCTCCGACGACCCGCTCGTCACCTCCGGCGCCATCGCCGCCAGCACCGACACCACGGTCAACTACCGGCTCGACGGCACGCTGGGCTCCACCTCCACGCCGGCGGCCGCAGGGCTGCCGGCGGAGATCACCCAGCTGAACTACAACGAATTCGGTCTGCCGAAGGGCTTTTCGGGGCTGACCGACTATGTGCAGAACGTCGCGTACTCCCCGCTGGGCGACATCGACCAGCTCACCCTGGCCCGTTCCGCCGCCGCCGGTGTGCGCAAGACGTTCATCGGCAACACCTACGAGGAGGGCACCCGCCGTCTGCTGAAGTCCACGGTCAACGACCAGATCCACAACGGCACGCTCCAGGAACTCACCTACAACTACGACCAGGCCGGCAACGTCCTGTCGATCTTCGACTCGGCCCCGCTCAGCGGCTTCACCAAGGCCGACAACCAGTGCTTCACCTACGACGCCCAGCGCCGCATGACCGAAGCCTGGACCCCGAAGACCGCCAACTGTGCTCCGGCCGGGCGCACTGCCGCCAACCTCGACGGCGCCGCCCCCTACTGGAACAGCTACACCTACACCGCGTCCGGCCAGCGGGCCACGGAAAGGACCAACACCGGGACCCCGAGCACCCGTACCTACTGCTACGACCCGGCACGCCCGCACGCACTGGCGGCCACCACCACCGGCGCCACCTGCACCGGCCTCACCCCCCAGTACACCTACGACGCCACCGGCAACACCACCAAGCGGGCCGAAACCCCCGGCAGCCCGACCTCCCAGACCCTGAACTGGGGCGCGGAAGGCAAGCTCACCAAGACCACGGAGGGCGCCACCGCCACCGACTACGTCTACGATGCCGAAGGCGAACTCCTGATCCGCCGCGACCCGGCCGGCGAAACCGTCCTGTACGCGGGCCTCAACGAAGTCCACCTCAAGGGCACCAAGAAGTGGGCCACCCGCTCCTACACGATCGCGGGAACCAAGGTCGCGATCCTGACCAACGAATCCGGCACCGCCAAGCTCTCGTTCGTGGCCGGCGACGCCCACGGCACCTCGTCCCTGACCATCTCGGCCGACGACACGCAGACGGTGTCCAAGCGCTACACCACCCCGTTCGGCTCAGCACGCGGACCCGCCGTGGCCAACTGGCCCGACGACAAGCGGTTCCTGGGCAAGCCCGAAGACACCAACACGGGCCTGACCCACGTCGGCGCTCGCGAGTACGACGCGGCCCTCGGCCAGTTCCTCAGCGTCGACCCCGTACTGAGCCTCGACCAGCACCAGTCCCTCAACGGCTACTCCTACGCGAACAACAGCCCGGTCACCAACAGCGACCCGACCGGCCTCGAAAGCTGCGGCAGCGCCGGCTACTGCGGTGGCGGCGGCGGGACCAACGGCAAGCACATCGAGGACATGCCGAAGGACGAGGGCGGAGGCGGAGGCGGCGGAGGCGGAGGCGGAGGCGGCGGAGGCGGCGGCGGAGGAGGAGGCCGAGGCGGCGGCGGAAACGGCGGCGGAGGCGGAAGCTGGAGCGGCACCTCGTTCGGTCGCGGCGACATCTTCAACCCCATGCCCTTGGGGTGGAACCCGGCTCTCGCCCCCCTGTTCACGACTCCCCGGGAAAGGTTCGGGATCGTGGACGAAGGCGGCCCGTACAACAGCTGGGAGAGTTCTCGGGGCTTGTTCTTCGGATGGCTCTGGGGTGGCGGTTACCCGCTCGGACCCAGCCAGAAGTTCAAGGGCGGAGACACGTTCACCAGAATCCTGGCAGCAGACGACAAGATTGCGGAAACCCGTTCCAACCTGCTGGGACAAGCCCTGAAGAGCGGAATGGACGCACCCAACGCAAAAGAAGCCCTTAATTTCGCATACAAGGACAGGGGGCCGGAACCGGGGAGCCCGTGGTACAAGGCCAACACGGCACGCGGGATCTACAATGATATTTCCAGCGTGTTGACCAACGGCACGCTCGGTCACGCCAACAGTGCCGACGCATTCCTTGGAACCTATTCCGGGACCGCCCGCATCACCAGCGTGGACACAAAGAAGGGCGACGTGCGAATTCAGTTCACCGTTCACAACCAGAGCGACTGGAAATCCGCCACACACGCGATCCCCAGATCCTGGAATCCCTTCTTCACCAAGACCTTCGGCGCCGCCACTACGCAGGACTTCTCGTGGCAGGAGAGAATCCCGCTCAACATGTGCGGATGTTCCGTAAGATAGAAGCTCACTCACATCGCCAACTCAGAAGACTGTGGAGACCACATGCGCGGCCGTCGACTATTCCTCCTGGCATTCGTTCTTCTTCTCTCGGCGTGCGGCGGTGCAGGAGAGGGCAAAGGCGCGGCGGAGGCGGGCGACATCGAAGGGAACTGGTCAACGGAAGCCGGCGTCCGCCTGTCTTTTGCGGCGGACCACACCTTCACCTCGCAGGGGCTGAAGTTCGACCCTTCGCTGGCGAAGGGCTGCCCCACCGGAACAGGGCGCGGGAGCTGGGGCTTCTATGTAGAGAAAGAGTCCCCGGCCGGGTACGTGGCGATGTCAAAGGAAGCGTCGGCCGGCGATACGATCGCAGTGAGTTTCACCGAAATCCCCCAAGGTGACTGCAGTATCATGCTGAGCGTGCTCAAGAGCGGCGAACTCTGCGTCTCGACAGACTTCGATGAAGTCTGCACCTTCAGCGACCGGTTCACCCGGACCAAGGAAACAACGACTCCGTAAGTCGAGTTGGCGTTTCGTGACGGCCCGTCGGTTCATCCGGCGGGCCGTTTCGGCCGTTCAGAGTTCGACGAGCGTGACCTCGGCGGCCCTGAGGCTGGTCGAGATGTCGGAGCCGTCCGCGAGGGCGAGGTCCGCGGTGGCCTGCCCGGTGATCTCGGCGATCAGGCCGGGCGTCCGCTCTTCACCGTGCTGGGACCACCCGCGCATGGCTCACCCTCTGCCGGCGCACCGAACTACGCGAGACCATCGAACTGGTCATCGTGACCGCCCTGCGTTGCCGGGCCACCCGTACCGACCCGAGCCCCACACGATCCGTACGACCCGCAACGCGCATGCCTGCCGGCGCCTCCTCCGGAAGGAGTCACCGGAGCAGGCCGCCGCCCCGGCGGGCCGGCCGGCCGACATGCTCGCCGTCTTCGGCGAGGACGACCGCCGCCGGGACGTTCTTGCATGGACCGAGGCGGTACTCGCCGGCTGACCGGACGCGCGGTCGACCACGACCGCCGGTTGTCGCTCATCTGAGGCGGATGCGGCGCGGGCCCGTATCGCAGCCGTGGGTGCAGGCCTTGACCGGGAATGCCTCTCGGTCTGTGCGTGAGGGGGCGCTCGGCAGGTCTTTGCCGTACTGGTCCCGGCTTGGCGGCACTCGGGTTGGGCGTCCGCATGGTGGTTCCGGCGATCCGCGGGCCCGGCACCGGGACCTCTTCCCGATGCCGGTTCGGGTGCGTCCATAGCCCTGGTCACCGAAACCCACGTGAAAGGCTTAAGGGTTGTGCGCGGGGTACGGCTTGCGGCGCCGGCCGCTGTCAGGCGTCGGCTGCCGGGGGCCTGTTGCTGCGGCGTCGGCGGATGCTCACCGCGGTTGCGGCGGCGAGGAGAAGGCAGACGAGGACAGGTCCGGTGAAGAGGCCCCAGCCCCAGACGGCCATGCCGAGCACGGTGAAGGGCAGGGCCGCGAGGAGAACGGCGGGTGCCGTGCGCAGCCGGGCGAACGCGGGGCGTCCGGCCAGGGCAAGTCCGGCTGCTGCCGGTACGGCGAAGCGGAGGGCGCCGGCCGACTCCGGCAGGAGGCCCAGGGTCAGCACGCCGGTCAGGAGCGCCGTCCATACCAGCACGGCGGCCAGTCCGGCCGCCGTACGGACGCGCGGCTGCGAGCGCAGGTCGGCTGGGCAGAGCAGGGCCGCCAACGCGGCGAGGAACAGCGGTGTCCTCACGAAGAACACGAGCTCGAGGCCTCCGCCGAGCCTGTACAGGTCGATGACCGCCGTCGCCGCGCAGCCCGCCGCCACGGTCCAGACGCCCGCGGTCCAACGGCCGCTCAGGGCGGTCGCGGCGCCCAGCACCATCACCAAGTGGGTCGCCGCCAGCAGGATGAACGGGACGGTGAGTTCCGCGGGCAGGACGGGTGCTGTAACGGCAGGCAGCATCATCCCGGTCCACCAGACCGCGCTCGCCCCGACGGCCGCGACGGCGAACGGGGCCACCGCCGCGAGGAGCCGCCCGGAGCGCCGGGCCGACGCGATCCCGAGACGCATGCGCAGGGCGTGCCCGGTGATGTCCAGGGCCTCCCGGATCCGGGCGGCCCGGCCCGCTCCGAGCGTGGCCTCGCGGTGGGCCATGGCGATCTCGTCGCCGAACTCCCGCCGGAATCCGGCCGGGTAGAGCCTCAGCAGCGCAGTCACGCCGTCACCGTCCCCGCCGCGAAGCCGGCCGGGCCGGGCGCGGCCTTCGCGCCGAGTCCGAGCCGCCGGGTGGCCTTCTGGGCGGTGCGGGCGATCCGTGCCGCCTCGGCGGCCAGGACCTCGCACCCTTGTGGCGCCGGCGCGTAGCTACGCCGCCTGCGGCCGTCGACCACCTCTTCCTCGTGGACGGCGATGAGCCCCTGGTCGAGGAGCCGTTCGAGGGCGCCGTACAGGGTTCCCGTACGTATCTTCATGCCGCCTTCCGAGATCTTCTCGACCTCCTGGGCGATCGCGTACCCGTGCCGTGGGGCGTCGGCGATCGCGGTGAGGATGAGGAGAGTCGGTTCGCGCAGGGCTTGGGTGTCCACGCAAGCCACCATAGATCTGTAGCCGACATATGTCGACCGTCGACCTATGGGGGACGCCTGACGCCATTCCTTCCTGGGCTCGACCTCGCGCATCCAGCTGCGCGGATGGCTTGGTCTCCCGACCGCCACACCTCTGCCTACGTTGTCCTCGGTGACACGGGCGACTGACACAGGCTGGTGGCCGGCCTGAGGGGACTACGGACAGCCCTCCGGCCGATGTCAGTGCTCGCGCCTAGGGTATCGGGCATGATCATGTTGACGGTGGATGAGTCCTGGGACCGCATCGAGAGTTGGCTCGAGCGGTACGCCCCCGTCACCCACGTGCTGCTGCGACCGCCGACCCGCCTGGCGGACATCGAGGCGGCCGAACTCCGGCTGGGGGTGACCTTCCCGCCAGACCTGAGGGAGTCGTTGTTGCGGCACGATGGTGTGGAGCTCCAGGACGGAACGCTCACGCTCGACTACTACGGACCACTGTCGGGAGTCGGGGAGATCGTCCGGAGCGCCGAGTTTCTGCGCGAGGCCGGTGGGGATGTCGCGGAGGAGGAGGCCGGCCTCGACGAGGAGGAGCGCGACGAGTTCGCGTACTGGCCGTATGAGCGCTTGCTGATCACCCTGGGTATCGGCCGGCAGTCTTCCGACGGACTGTTCCTGGTCACCCGGCCCGGCCCGCACCACGGGCGCATCGGACGGTACTTCGACGAGACGGGTTCGACCTTCACCCCCTGGCAGGGACTGCGGCACGTCCTCTCCGACTTCGCCGCGGCCTTGGAGAACGGCCTGCCCTTCGATGGGCGGACACCCCTGGCCCACGGGGGTCGGCTGATCTGGGACGGCGGCGGGACGGTCGTCGCCGACCCCACGTCCGCTCTGGGCCTCGCCGCCGGCGAGGCCGAGCCGCAGGTCCCACCCGCGGCCGAGCCGGCCCCGCCCGCCCCGCAGCGCTATGGGGCGTACATCGGCATCTCCGTCGGAAGCGGTGGATTCTTCGGACCCGAGCCCGCACGGCCCGTTCAGCCGGACGTAGTGTTCGTTGCGGGCATCGACCCCGGACAACTGCTGGAACGGCTGGGCGCCGTGCCCGCGACCGCCGGGCCACGCAGCCGGGAGCAGGCGCGGCTGTCCGCCGGTGCGGCCTGGGCCGCGCACCGCCCGATGGTCCGGGCGGGGTCCTGCGGCGATGGGTGGTCGTACGCCACGCAGGAAGGCGGTGACGCCCAGTTCGGCCGTCCCGAGGTGCTGTCACGGCTGTCCCGCGGAACCAGGGTGCTGCGACTGGCGAAGGAGGGGCCCGAGGTACGCGTGACCGTAGTGGAGGACGGCACGGAGCGCCCGCAGGCGGGCCACCGGGTCGAATCACCCCGTGAGGACTACGTGACCGGTCCCGACGGGCAGCCCGTACTCGGGCACGGCGGACAGCAGTTGCAGCGGATCGGGGTCGATCCCTGGCCGGGCTCCACAGCCGCTTACGCGCGGCTGCTGGCAGGCCTGACCGCGGAGCACGGCATCACCTGGGACCCGGCGGACGACGCAGCGGCGCCGCTGGCCAGCGCGCTGCTGCTGCCGGTCCTCGACGAGTTGCCAGAGGTGCGGCACCCGGTCACCGTCGTCCGTGACTTCGACCTCGGTGCCCTCATGGAGCTGACCCCGCCGGAGCGGTTGCGCTCCGCGGTGGCGGCGCAGCTCGCCCGGCTCGCCTCGGAGACCGGCATCGACGGCTACCCGGAGATCGCCCGGGCGCTGGAGCAGACCCGCCGGGGCGAGCCGGTGGACCTCCAGGCCGACGGGGCCCTCGACAAGCGCATGCGGACCATCCAGGCGGAGACCCGGGCCGTCCGCGGACTGCTCGACGCCGCTCGCCACCAGCCGGACCCGGGACCGGTCACCACCGCCGACCTTGCGGCGTGGCACGGACGGGACACAGCGGCAGGAGCCCTGCGCCGGTTCCTGCTGCTGCCCCTGCCTGCGGCGGCGGAAACGGTCCTGAGCCTGCGCATGTCCCTGCACTGGCGCGACGAGCTGGCGGCGGACCTGGTCGAGTAGGTCTTTTCCTTGTGGACTTGTTCCAGTGGTGGTGATCTGCGCGGCCGGCCGGGCGTCCATCCAGCGCCGTCCACGCTTTCAGCGTGGTGGTCCCGTGGCCAGACTTCCTGCCTGTCTCTGTCGGCGGCCTGCCACCGGGCGAGTTCCTTCTCGGTGGCCTCCGCCTCGATGAGTGCGTCCAGGCCGCCCTCGCAGCGCAGCGCCGTCCAGGTGGTGATGTTCCTGAGCCTGGGCCTGCTGCAGGTACAGGGTCGCCAGCTCGCCGTGGAGCGCGAACGGGCTCCGCGTGGGATACAGCTCGTCGGCCGGCGAGGCGTAGTACTCGTGCTCCTCCACGTCCAGGCTCAGCGAGGCCCTCCAGCGGATACCGGAGCTCGCCTCCCGCGTCCTGACCCGCCGGCACGTCCCGCCGGCACATCCCGCCGCTCACCCCCACCCAGACCCAGGCCGTCCTGCTCGCCTACCACCCGGCGTGGGGCAAAGTACCACCAGAGCACGTCGCCCGAGCCGACGAACGCTGCGCCCGGGGCAACTTCCGCGCCTTCGCCCAGATGACCGCCCACGTCATCGACGCAGTCCTGACCGACCCCCTCGCGCACTCCGGCAGCGCCCTGATCGAAGCGGCATGCCGCCGACTCGGAGGCATCTGAGCAGTCCGCCCTGAACGCCATGGAGCTCCGCGGCCCGTGCCCGCGGTAGTGGGCGCCGCGTTCCCGCTCGGTGTCGGGGCGGACCGACCATGTCTGCGTGGCTGTGATCGCCGGTGTCCGCGGGCTGTTCCAAGTTGGTGCAACCATGACCGACACTCGCAGCCCGTCCCACTCGGGACGGGAGCGAGGCGTCACCACTGTTCGGCGGTTGTACGTGACCAGCCAACCGAAGCGCTCAGTCGCAGCCGGGGTGGGTGTGACGGTGTTGCTCACCGCGGCTGCGGCCGGTGATCTGCGGTCAGTGCATGGCCGCGTCCGGTCCTGTGCCGAGTTGGCGGCGGCCGGGAGAGGGCGCCGCCGCAGGCCCCTCGGCGGCCGCCTGCACCGTGCTGCGGCGCCGCGCTCAGGTCCGCGCGCCCGTGGAGCAGGTCCGTACGCGAACGCTCAGGCCTTGCCCTGCATGCTGCTCCGTGCCGGGTTGCCTTGCTGGGCCGCCTTCGGGTCCTTCTCAGCCGCCTTGGCGCGTACGCCCTGCGCGATGCGCTCGCCGATCGACTTGTCGATGTTGGACCAGTACTGGAAGGCGCGCTCCAGGACCGGCTCGGTCACCCCGTTCAGGAGGTGCCCCACGACGTTTTCCACCAGCCGGTCGCGGGCCGCGTCGTCCAGGACCTCGCGGACCATCGTGCCCGCCTGGCCCCAGTCGTCGTCCTCGGCGTGCGACACGTAGGCGCTGCGGGTGATCGCCCCGTCGGTCTCCCAGCTCGGCGGCCGGCCGTACCGCTCGGTGTCGGCCGCCGGACCGCCCTTGGAGTTCGGCGCGTAGACCGGGTCGGTCGTCTTCCGGAAGGCCATCGCGCCGTCCTTGGAGTACGTGTGCACGTCCACGACCGGGGCGTTGACCGGGAGCTGCTGGTAGTTCCCGCCGATGCGGTGGCGGTGCGCATCGGCGTACGAGAAGAGCCGGCCCAGCAGCATCCGGTCCGGGCTCGGGCCGATGCCGGGGACGAAGTTGTTCGGCTGGAACGCGGCCTGTTCGATTTCGGCGTGGTGGTCCGTGGGGTTGCGGTCCAGCGTCATCCGGCCGACCTGGATCAGCGGGTAGTCGCCGTGCGGCCACACCTTCGTCAGGTCGAACGGGTTGAACCGGTATCCCTCGGCGTCCTCGTAGGGCATCACCTGCACGTACAGGGTCCAGCTGGGGAACTCCCCGTCCCGGATGTGCTCGAAGAGGTCGCGCGTGTGGTAGTCGGTGTCGGCCGAGGCCATCTGGTCGGCCTCGTCCTGAGTGAAGCACTCGACGCCCTGGTCGGTCTTGAAGTGGTACTTCACCCAGAACCGCTCACCGGCGGCGTTGATCCACATGTACGTGTGCGAGGTGTACCCGTTCATGTGCCGCCAGGTACGCGGGATCCCGCGGTCGCCCATCAGCCAGGTCACCTGGTGGGCCGACTCGGGGGAGAGGGTCCAGAAGTCCCACTGCATGTCGTGGTCGCGGAGGTTGTTGTCGGCGCGGCGTTTCTGGGAGCGGATGAAGTGCTGGAACTTCATCGGGTCCTTGACGAAGAAGACCGGCGTGTTGTTGCCGACCATGTCGTAGTTGCCGTCGGTGGTGTAGAACTTCAGCGCGAATCCGCGCGGGTCGCGCCAGGTGTCCGGGCTCCCGCGCTCGCCCGCGACGGTCGAGAACCGGGCCAGCAGCTCGGTGCGTACGCCCGGCTGGAAGACGGCGGCCTTGGTGTACGCGCTGACGTCATGGGTCACCTCGAAGTGGCCGAAGGCGCCGCTGCCCTTGGCGTGCGGCTGCCGCTCGGGGATCCGCTCCCGGTTGAACTGGGCCATCTGCTCGATCAGGTAGGCGTCCTGGAGCAGGACCGGCCCGCCGGGACCCGCGGTGAGCGAGTGCTCGTCGCTCTCGACGGGTGCGCCCGAATCGGTGGTGGTGGCCGGTGGAACGTTGGTCATGGAGCCTTCCTCTCTCGAAGCAGGACGCCGATGCGGTTCAGGAGCGTCCCGGGTGGCAGCCTCGTGACCGTCCGATCCGCGAAGACCACCACCCGCAGCTCTACGCCTAGCCCCGTCCGGCCGATGACAAACGCATGTACGGGCAGTCACCTCGGCCGGCCTCCCGTCGGCGGACATCCGGGTGAAACGGCGCATGCGTGTACCTACAGCCCGGCTGTGCTGTGTCAGGGCATGCCACCGGTGGACCCGGAGCTCCTGGACCTGCTGGAGCGTGTGAACAGCGCAGTGACCGTGTAGGGGGCCTGCGGCGGTGTGCTGCCTGGACCCCCGGTGGACGACCTGCTCGTCCTCCAGGTCGACACGGACGACCACACCGCCTGGCCTGAGAACCGATGGGCGACCTACGGACCGTCGAGGGTTGGGGTCCGGCCCGAGCACGGGCCGGCTTCCGCGCACCCGATGGCCTCCTCGGCGTCGAAGGGGAAAGCCTCAAGAAGCGGCAGCATCCAGCGGAACGCCTCCACACCCGTCTCGGCGCGCAACGCGCTTGCGGGGCTGGTGGAGACCCGGGCCACGGCCAGTGGGGCGGCCTGTCCGGGCCGCGGGTGTTGGCCGAGGCGAATGCACGGCTCCCACCTGCGGTTTCCCCGTGACCTGCGCACCGCCGGCAAGCGGGTCGTGGTGTCGCTGCGAGTGCGCCGATTCCTCTGCGTCGAGGAGTCCGCCTGCGCGGGCGAAGTCCGCGACGCGAAGGTGCTGGTGGTGGACCTCGCTGCGCCCCTCGTCCAGTGGTTCGCGTCGGGAGCCATCAGCAGGGTATGACGACCACTCGCCAGCGCTTCGGGGGCCGGTCCGCCGTACCCCGGGAGGACGGCGAACCGGGCATTCCCCAGCAGTGAATCCACCCTCCGCCTCCTCCTCGACTGCGCCCGCGACGACCTCGCCGACGCCCCGACCATTCACCGCTCGCTCGCTCGCTCGTCTCCGGCGGCACGGAAGTCCTCCTGGAGAAACTCCGCCGAGCCCTGGCCGAGGTCCGAAAGAATGCCCTTGCCGAGGGCGACGAACTGTCCGCACGATGCCGTCGTTGCGCGTATTGAAGATGGAGACGTTCAACACGCGTCGTGGGTACTGTCACCGGTTCTCGTGTCCGGTCAGAGGCTGGATGCTTCCGTAGCCGACGCTGACGGTTTCGTATGCGCAGACGTAGTGGTACGGGCAGCGGTTTCCCGAGTTGGCATGAGCTGCCTGCGAAACGGGGATGGCGACCGCCGGCCCCGCTTCGGGGACCGGTCCGGCAGCAACGGCTCAATGCGGACCCACTGGGCGTCAGTCAACGACACATCGGACCAACGATCAGATGATCTGAAGGGGCGTCAGAAGGGCGGCCAGTCGGAACCCGGGGGTGGGGCGGGAGAGACCCGGTTGCCGTTCCGCATATGCAGAGGCCAGCGCTCGTCGATGAGCGCAACCGCCACCTTGCACGCCTCGCAAGCACTCGGCCACTCGGAAATCCACAGGTGCGCCGAGGCGGTGATGCCCTCATGGGCTGGCCCGCACAGCGTTGCACCGAGACCGTCGGCGGAGTACGCGTACGCCACGTCGTACACGTGGGCCACGTCCTCCGAAAGCTGCGGGGATTCCGCTCGCTCCCACGGTATGTAGCCGTACTGCGGCCGGGAGACCTCGCGCGGGTCGTATCCGAATTCGGTCCACGCATAGCACCAGGGGCAGAACCAGCGGTCCTTCACCGCCATGTCCCACATCGACGGTTCACCCACCGGCATTCGCCGCATCTCATGGCCACAGACATCACAGGTCACACCACATTCTGCCTGGCCGTTGGCGACTACAGGCGTCTGTCGTCCCATGCGTTGCCGGCGGATTCGGGCCGGCCGACAAGATCCAAAGGAGACGCAGTAGTGGTGGAGGGGGTCGGGTTCGCCGTGGAGGTGGGGGAGATGTACCGGGTCCCGGCGGGCGCTCGACACGTTGTCGGACCCGGTAGCCACGGCACTTTGGTGATTGTGGAGGAGCTCGGGGCGTGGACGCGTTCCACCTCGACCGGTGATCAATTGCTCAGCGCGCACCTGCCCTGGCTGTGTAGCGTCCTCCCGATGGACGACTACCCCACGCGTGTGCCTGACGGGCTCTCCCGGCGCGCTCAGTACTTCGCCTCGATACACGGTCTACGGCTCGAAAGCCTGGGGGCCGAACAGTACCGAGGTGACTGGTCGGAGCGCGGGATCCCTGAAGCGGTCGTCGATCGGGTGGTGGCGTTCGAGGAGCGGTGGGGTGGCGTGGTCCTGCCGCCGGCTCCGACGTACAACGGCGGTCCGGCGAGGTTCTGCCCCGACACGCCGGAGAGGGCGCCAGCGGGTGGATGGTGGTTCTGGGCGGGCGATCAGCGGGCGGCGGTCCCCTACTCCTTCATGATCGGGCCCCGTGGCGAGTTCGGCCTCGGCACATCGCGGTGGGTGCCCCTGCACGCGAGCGTCGACGGATGGGTCGAGTCGGTCGCGCTCACCCATCACGCGGCCATGTGGGCGAAGCAGATCACCAAGGTCGCCGGCGATGACGTCGACGCCCTTGAGCTCGGCTCCTACGAGCCGGTGCCGGAAGTGGAAGGGCTGGCTGATCAATGGTGGCGTGGCACGGACTCGCTGATCGCGGTCCACACCGGCCAGGCCGAGTTCTTCTCCCGACCTGACTATCGGACCGCCGTCATCTACTCCGGCCTCGACCACTGGGGCCTGCACGGCTGAGCGGACAGCGCCGGCGCGGAGCCGCACGGGTCGGCCGTCCGTACGGCGCCGCCACCCGGTCGGCTGCGCCGTACGGATGGACTCGGTCCGTACGGCGCCGGGTTCAGGGTCTCGTCGTGCGAAGCGTCCTACGTTCGCACTGCTCGACCACCCCTCCACGAAAGGCAGTACTCGTGCGATCGATCCGTTGCGCCCTGACCGCTCTCGCCGCTGGTGGCATCCTCCTGGCGGGTGCGTCCGCCGCCGCCGCCGACGACGCCTTCACCATCTACGCACCGGTCAGCAACACGTACTCCATCGTCTTCGGTGACCTGAGCCAGGTGGCTGGTGACGACGTCTTCAACGCCGGTCACGACAACACGGTCGGCTCCCACAACGGTGCGGCCCCGGCCGGCGACATCGGTATGGCGGCCATGCCCGGGACCCAGATCCTGAGCAACGAGGCCATGATGCAGCGTGCCGCCGGCCAGTGGGCCGGCAGCATCATCACCAAGTAGTACCCGCCGGCTCCCGATACCGGGGCAACTCGCGTACCTCGCGCACCTCGCGCGGTCGGACGGGAGACACGGCGTGTGGGCCGCCACCCGGCTGGGGTGGCGGCTCCTTGCCGTTCTCGTGGCGACCGCGACCGCGACCGCGACCGCGGCCGAGGGACAGGGGTTTCCCGAAGAAGTTCTGCAAAAATACTTTTGGAAAGCCCCGAGGGGCTCTAGCCTTCCCACATGGTCAGCGAAGAGCACAGACGCGTCCTTGATCCTGCGCGGGACGCCGCAGCCCTGAAGGCGCTCACGCACCCGTTGCGCATCCGCCTGCTCGGGTTGCTGCGGCAGGACGGCCCGGCCACCGCGAGTGAACTCGGTGTCAGGACGGGGGAGTCCTCCGCCTCTACGAGCTATCACCTGCGCGTCCTTGCGAAGTACGCGTTCGTCGTCGAGGCCGAGCACCGGGACGGCCGGGAGCGACGCTGGCAGGCGGTGCACTCCTTGACCGCCTGGAGCAACGAGTCGATGGAATCCTCGCCGGACAGCCGCGCCTTGCTCAGCCTGTCGCGCAGGGTCCAGATGGAGCACCTGGAGACTTCTCTCCTCCAGCACGAGGCCGACATGGCCGCCGGCCGGTTGGCACAGGAGTGGGTGGAGCCGTCCGGAATCAGCGACCTGATGCCCCGTCTGACGCCCGAATCGCTCACCGAGCTCTGGGAGGTGTTCGGCCGGAAGCTCGAAGAACTGACCGCCCGCGATGCGGCGGATCCTCGCGCGAGGCAGGTCGTACTCCTCATGGCCGGGCTGGCTCTCGCGCCGCGCGAACCCGGCGCCGAGCGGTATGTTCCGGGCCCGCCGACGCCGACGCCGCCGACGCCGCACCCGCACCCGGACGCCGAGGCCGAGGCCGAGGCAGGCATAAGCACAGGCACAGGCACAGGCACCGGCACCGGCACCGGGAACGCGTCATGAAGGGGCCGTTGGACATACCCACCGCACGCCGCCGCTACGTCACGGTGTGTGCGCTCTTCTGGCTGCCGCTCGGACTGAGTATCGCTCCTTTGATCCTGCTGCTCACCGAGCGTGGCATGACCACGGCGGCGATCGCGGGCCTGTTCGCCGCGCACTCGCTGACGGCCGCGGCACTGGAACTGCCCACCGGGGGACTGGCCGACGTGCTGGGGCGCCGCGTCGTCCTGGTCGCCGCCGGCCTGTTGAACCTGACCGCGCTGGCCCTCGTAGGCCTGGGCTCCGCTCCTTGGCTGCTCGGCCTGGGCATGGTCCTGATGGGTGCGGGCCGTGCCCTGTCCAGCGGGCCGGCCGAAGCCTGGTACGTCGACACCGTCCACGCGGACTCCGGCCCCGGCGCCGACCTGCGCACCGGCCTGGCCGCCGGCTCCTCCGCCACATCGGCCGTGCTCGCCGCGGGAACCCTGCTCGGCGGCGCCCTTCCCTGGCTGCTCGGACTCGGCCCCGACCTCGGCGCCCGGCTGAGCGAGGCCTCCTCGGGGCTGGTACTGCCCCTTTCCGTCCCGCTGTTGCTGGGCTCGGCGGTCGAGATCGCCTTCGTGCTGTACGTCTTGACGGCTCTGCCCGAGCCGCCCCGGGCGCCGGTTGCCCTGCGCGACGTACTACGCGGCATCCCGGCCACCGTCGTGGGCGGCCTGCGTCTGGGCGGTCGGGACACACTAGTCCGCCGGGTGTTCCTCAGCGCGGGCGCGGTCGGCAGCGCCTTGGTCACGATCGAACTGCTCATGCCGGGGCGCGCCGCGGCCGTGACAGGGGCGTCGGAGTCGGGGGCGGTGCTCTTCGCCGCGCTGGCCTGCGCCGGATTCATCTGCTCCGGTCTCGGCAGCCGGTTTGCTCCGCTGACCGGCCGGCTGGCCGGCAGTGGTGAGCGTGCGGTCATGGTGAGCCTCGGCGTCGGCGCGGGCGGCCTGCTCCTGCTCGGCGCCACCGCGGGCGCCACGGGAGCGGGAGCCCTGGTCCTCTCGGCCATCGGCTACGGACTGCTCTACCTCGGACTCGGCGTTGCGGGACCGAACGAGAACGACATCCTGCACCGCCGTGTCGCCAGTACGGGCCGGGCCACCGGGCTGTCCGTCCAGTCCCTCGTCATGCAGTTGGTGGGAGCACTCATCGGCCTGGTCGTCGGCGTCCTCCGGCCGGGCCCGGTGCCCTGGCTGCTGGGTGGCTGCGTACTGCTGGCGGGAGCCCTCCTGTGGCTCCGGCGCAGCGAGCCCGCATCGCCGTCTCCGGTGGCGAGGCCTCAGCCACCCGTGGCGTGTCCCTCCCCGGCATCGCAGGACGCCACCGCCAGGAGTTGACCGTGGCTCGGTGGGCGACGTCCGCCGAAGTGCTCCCGTGGTCCGGGCGAGGCGGTGTGGTCGGGGCATCGGCCCGGCGGCACACTGGAGCCCCAGGCCCCGCAGCGGCAGGAGTGACGTGCCCGTCCCGATCATCATCGACTGCGATCCCGGACATGACGACGCCCTCGCGATCATGCTGGCCGCCGCGGACCCGGCGGTGGACCTGCTCGCCATCACCACGGTCGCGGGCAACCAGACCCTCGACAAGACCACGCTCAACGCCCGCCGGGTCTGCACGGTCGCCGGGATCACGGATGTTCCCGTCGCGGCCGGTTGCGACCGTCCGCTCGTCCAGCCGCTCGATGTGGCCGCCGACGTGCACGGGGCCAGCGGACTTGACGGGCCGAGGTTCCCGGCCCCCACGGTGGACGTCGTTCCGGAGCACGCCGTGGACCTCATCCACCGACTGCTGGCCGAGCACCCCGAGCCGGTCACCCTCGTCCCCACCGCGCCGCTGACCAACATCGCCCTGCTGCTGACGCGGTACCCGCAGGACGCCGCCCGCATCCGCGAGATCGTCCTGATGGGAGGTTCGACGGAGCGGGGAAACCGCACCCCGGCCGCCGAGTTCAACATCCTCACCGATCCGGAGGCCGCCGACATCGTCTTCCGTTCGGGAGTGCCGGTCACCATGTGCGGGCTCAACGTCACGCACCAGGCATTGGCCACACCCGAGGTGGTGGCCCGCTTCGTGGCCCTGGGCACGCCCCTCGGGCAGACCTGCGCGGACCTGCTGACCTTCTTCGGATCCACCTACCGCGAGCTGTGGGGGTTCCCCAGCCCACCGCTGCACGACCCCGTGGCGGTGGCCCGGGTCATCGATCCCGGGCTGGTGCACTGCGTGGACGCCGAGGTGGTCGTGGAGTTGCACGGCCGGTACACGCGCGGCGCCACCGTGGTGGACCTGCACCGTTCCACGGGCCGCCCGGTCAACGCGCGCGTGGCCGTGACCCTGGAGACCGGCGCGTTCTGGGACCGCATGGTCGCCGCGGTCGCGGCTCTCGGTACGCGTACCCTCGGGCCGACGTCCCCCTGACGAGCGCGAGGCGCGCTGCCGGTCGGCGGCGGCGACGGCGGCACGGCTGCTGTACTGCACGGCGCCGGTGGCAAGCGCTCCGCCGGGTTCCGGTCCGCCCGCGGCAAGCGGGTCGACGCGGGCTGACCACCTGGAAGTCCTACTACGAGGCCACCCGGCAGTTCTCCCCGCTGCGGGAGGCGATGTCCTGGTTGGATACAGGGTCTGCTCGGGCCGGTTCTGTTCGGCCCAGCAGGAGCCGGCGGTGGGGCGGATGCCCAGCGGCCCGAACTCGCCGAATGCGAACGTGCGGTCAGGACACTCGTTGACCGCGTACTCGATCCGCTCCAGCTCGGCGTTGAATGCCGGGCCCGGGGATTCCTTCCAGGTCTTCGTCCGCCGGAAGGTGATCCCGCGGCGGGCCGGTAAGCACCGCAGGGCGTCCCGGCCGATCCGAACGGGCCGGGCCACGTCCCTGCGCAGGTGATCGACCAGTTCGCGGACCGACCAGCGGGTGAAGGGTTTACCCAACACGGCGGGCCGGGTGGTGGCCGTCCGGACGACGAAGTCCTCGTCGTCACTGCTCAGTAGGCGGGGACGGCCTCCCGCCCACTGAGGGTTGAGGCATGCGAGTTCGACCCGCCGCACGATCTGCTGGGGCTTCTGCCCTCCTGCTCCGCCGGTCTCCGGACCCTGACCGGTGGTGCCACCCCGCCTCCCCTGCTGGTTGGAAGCGACATCGCCTCCAACCAGCGCAACGAGCAACCCGGTGAACCTATGCGGTCAGAGCACTAGGGCGGGTTTTGAAAGTTGCTGGTGTGCTGGGTGGGCCGTCGGGAAAGGTCGCGGGCCGCCATCCAGATCGTGGGGGTGCGGGCTTGCGGTTGCCGCTGCGGCAGCTTCTACCGTCTTTGACAGGGCCGGAGAAACCGGTCCGGTGACGGGATCGTGAGGGAGAGGGCGATGGACTGGCCTATCGCGGAGGTCGCTCGGATGTCGGGCGTGACCGCCCGGACTTTGCGGCACTACGACGAGGTCGGCCTGCTGCGGCCCGCCCGGATCGGGGCCAACGGCCACCGCTACTACGGGGAGCATCAGCTGCTGCGGCTGCAGCAGATTCTCGTACTGCGGGCACTGGGTGTAGGGCTTCCCGAGGTCGGCCGGATCCTCGCCGAGCAGGTCGACGAGGTGGACGCCCTGCGCGGGCACCACCGGCGGCTGCTCGCCGAGCGGGACCGGCTCGACGCCCTGGCCGGCACCGTCTCCCGCACGATCGCCGAACTGGAACACTCCAGAAAGGACGGCAACCCCATGACCATCAACCGACCGGAGAACCTGTTCGAGGGCATCCAGCCCTCCCAGTACCAGGAGAGCCTGCACGACTTCCCCGAGCACGCCGAGGAAGTCGCCCGCACGGTCGCCGCGATGACCCCGCAGGACATCGAGGCCGGACAGCGCGAGCGCACGACACAGATGATCCTGCTGGCCGACCTGATGGCCGCCGGCCACCCGGCCGACGCCGTGCCCGTGCAGGCCCAGATCGACTCCCAGTACCAGGCCATGACCGAGCTGCGGCCCGTCTCCGCCGAGGAGTTCCGCGCCGTCGGACGCTCCTGCGTGGACAACAGCGCCTGGCGCGCTGCGTACGAGGCGATCGCACCGGGCCTGGCCGCATACCAGCGCGACGCCATCGAGGTTTATGCCACAACCCGGCTCAGCTGACTGCTTTCCGGGCTGTCCCGCGAGACCAGCCCGGAGAGCAGTTGGTTCGTCGCACCAACAGGCTCACCTCGCCCGGCCGTCTCTTTCGGACCTTGCCGGGCCCGCGACGCCCGGCACCGCTCCCGGCCACGTTGTCGGGGCGACCGAGTACGTCCGGTACGCGGGCGCCCCTCCGTCTTGCCGGGCAGGGCACCGGACGCCGCGGGCTCGGCCGCCACGATCCGAAAGAGACGGCCTAGGAGCTGTCCGGCCGATCATGTGACTGTCGAGTGGTCGGATCGTTGTCCCGTGTATGGGGCGGGGCGAACGCGGGGATCTGTCAGACGCGGAGTGGGAACGGCTGCGGCCGTTTCTACCGGTGAACAATGGACGGTGCGGGCGGTGGCGTGATCACCGGCAGGTGATCGATGGGATTCTGCACCGGGTGAGGACCGGGGTGCACTGGCGCGATCTACCGGAGCGGTTCGGACCGTGGACGACGGTCTACGAGCGCCATCGGCTTTGGTCTGCCGATGGCACCTGGGAACGGTTGCTGCAGCAGGTCCAGGCCGCAGCCGACGCAGCCGGTGAGATCGACCGGGACATATCGGTGGACTCCACCATCGTGCGTGCGCACCAGCACGCAGCCGGCGTCCGCACCGATCCGTCACCGGCCCTCGCCAGCTCAAAGGGGGACGAGGCACTGGAACACCAGGACGAATGTCCGTGGCAGAGACTCGCCGACCAACTGGTGGAGGTGGTGCGGGAGGCGAGGGCCTGGGCCGCTCACCCGGCGGCTTCACCAGCAAGATCCACCTGAGCGCGGACGGCTTCTGCCGCCCGCTGTCCCTGATCGTCACGCCCGGGCAGCGGGCCGACTGCACCCAGTTCGTGCCGGTGCTGGAGAAGATCCGGGTTCCCCGCCTCGGACTGGGCAGGCCGCGCAAGAAGCCCGCCAGCGTCGCGGCCGACGAGGCCTACAGCAAAGGTCCCTGCCGTCAGTACCTGCGACAGCGCGGCATCCGGCACACGATCCCGGAGTAAGCCGACAGCCAGGCCGCCCGTCTGCGCAAAGGATCACGAGGCGGACGGCCACCGGGCTTCGACGAGGAGCGGTACAGGAAGCGCAACACCGTCGAGCGGGCCATCAACGAGCTGAAGAATTCACGGGCCGTCGCGACCCGCTACGACAAGCGCGGCTACGTCTTCCTTGGAACGGTCACTGCGGCGGCCCTGGTCATCTGGCTGCGGTCATGAATCGACGTGCCGGCCTTCCGTCCCGGACATGATCGGCTCGGTGTCGAGCGGCCAGCGATGGCCGGCGTCATGCAACTTGCTCAACGCCAAGTGGTCATTGGCCACCAGCACCTGGGCCAGCCGGGCTGCCGCGGCGACTACAGCAGACCAGCCAGGCGAGTCCAGATATACCTCGTCCCGAGCCGCGGCGCCGACCGAATCCTGTACCGCGCCGTAGGCAGCACCGAGACGCGCAATCAGCTCGACTTCCTCCTCGCTGCGAAGGCTCTGCCCAAGCCAGGGCCGAGGATTGTTCGCATCGCAGAAGTCGTCGAAAAGCACGTGGACGGTGTAGTCGAGGTCCTCGAACTGATCCGGATCGAGCCACACCTCTCGCTGCCATGTCGGACTGGCCAATGCCACGACCGCAGGTACGACATGAAGGCGGTAGTGAGGCAGAGCAATGCCGTGATCGATCACGAGCCAAGGGTACGCATCCGATGATCGGCCGGACAGCCCCTAAAGGGTGTTGCAGAAGGTCGGGCCTGGGCGGGTCGAAGTGGCGTCTGGCCTGCTGTTTCACCGTGTCATGGCGAGGTTGTGCATGGTGGCGA
>NZ_QGGZ01000009.1 GCF_003148825.1 Streptomyces sp. CG 926 | reverse complement strand
GAGTGGAATCCGCGGGGCACGGTGCTGATCACCGGTGGTACCGGTGGTATCGGTGCGCATCTGGCGCGTTGGCTGGCGAAGGACGGTGCGGAGCACCTCCTGCTGCTCAGCCGTAGTGGCGAGGCGGCCGAAGGCGCGGCAGAACTTGCGGCCGAGCTGCGGGGTCTGGGCGCCGAGGTGTCGGTCGTGGCGTGTGACGTCACCGACCGCGACGCCCTCGCAGCCATCATCGAAGCCGTTCCGGCCGACCACCCGCTGACCGCCGTCTTCCACACCGCCGGCGTCGCCGGGCACGGCCCGCTGGACGAAATCGAAGCGGCCGGACTGGGCGGCCAGCTGTCGGCCAGGACGCGCGGTGCGCGCCACCTGGACGAGATCACGTCCGAACTGGGCGTCGAGCTGGACGCGTTCGTGCTGTTCTCCTCCGGCGCCGCCGTCTGGGGCAGCGCGAACAACGGCGCCAACGCTGCCGCGGGCGCGTTCCTGGACGGTCTGGCCCGCGAGCGCCGGTCCCGCGGTCTGACCGCGACCTCCGTCTCCTGGGGCGGCTGGCAGGACACCGCGATGGCCCAGGACGGCAACGCCGAGCAGCTCCTGCGCCGTGGTGTGCGCCTGCTCGACCCCGCGCAGGCGACCCTGGCCCTGCGGCAGGCCCTGGAGCAGGACGAGACCTCGCTGACCGTCACGGACATGGACTGGGAGCTGTTCACCCCCGGCTACGCCATGGCCCGCCGACGCCCGCTCATCGAGGACATCCCCGAGGTGGCCCGCGTCCTTGGCGACACCGAGGACACGGCGGAAACGCCCGAGGACGCGACCGCCGGGGCAGACCTGAAGGCTCGTCTGGCCGGCCTGACCGACGGCGAACGGCACGCACAGGTGTTGGCGTTGGTGCGCGGCGAGGCGGCCCAGGTGCTGTCCCACGCGTCGACCGCCGACATCACCCCGAACCGGCCGTTCCAGGAGCTCGGCTTCGACTCCCTGACGGCGATGGACCTGCGCAACCGCCTGAACCGGGCCACCGGCCTGCGGCTGCCCGCCACCCTCGTCTTCGATCACCCGAACCCGCAGCGGCTCGCCACCCACCTCCTGGCCGAACTCGCCAAGGGGGGAGAGGGCGACCTCTCCGATGTCCTGGACATCAGGCGGGAGCTGGCCAGGATCGGCCAGGCGCTGGACAGCGTCGCACCGGACCCCCAGGCCCGTGAGGACATCGTCGAACACCTGCGAGACCTCATGAGCAAGCTCGGATCCACCGAGAGGGACTCCACCACCGATCTCGAAGCCGCCACCGACGACGAGATCTTCGACTTCATCGACCGCGACCTGGGCGTGTCCTGAACACACAGCTGCCGGGCCTTCAATTGCTTCAGAGTGGGGTTTCACGATGACCGAGGACAAACTCCGTACCTATCTGCGTCGAGTCACGGCTGAACTACAGCAGACTCGTCAGCAGCTCCAAGACAGCCAGGACCGCGCACGCGAGCCGCTGGCGGTCGTCGGCATGGCCTGCCGGCTGCCAGGCGGCGTGGACTCGCCGGAACAGCTGTGGCACATGGTCGTCAACGGGGTTGACGCGGTGGGGGGTTTCCCGGACGACCGGGGCTGGGACCTCTCCTCGCTCTTCGACAGCGATCCCGACCGCCCGGGGACGACCTACACCCGGGAGGGTGCGTTCCTGCACGGCGCGGGTGACTTCGACGCGGGGTTCTTCGGCATCTCCCCGCGCGAGGCAATGACCATGGACCCCCAGCAGCGGCTGCTGCTGGAGACCTCGTGGGAGGCGCTGGAGCGGGCCGGTATCGACCCGGTGTCCCTGCGGGGCAGCCGTACCGGCGTCTTCGTCGGCGGTACGGCCATCGAGCACACCGTCAAGCTGATGAACTCGCCGACCGACCAGGGATACGCGATCACCGGCGGTTCGGCGAGCATCATGTCCGGCCGCGTCTCGTACGTGCTCGGGCTGGAAGGCCCCGCCGTCACGGTGGACACGGCCTGCTCGTCCTCGCTGGTCGCCCTGCACTCCGCGGCCCAGTCGCTGCGCCAGGGCGACTGTTCCCTGGCGCTCGCCGCCGGCGTCGCGGTGATGGCGACCTCCTCGGCGTTCGTCACCTTCGCCCGGCAGCGCGGTCTGGCCGCGGACGGTCGCTGCAAGGCGTTCTCCGACGAGGCCGACGGCATCGGCTGGGGCGAGGGCGCCGCGGTCGTCCTGCTCGAACGGCTCTCGGACGCGCGCCGCAACGGTCACCCCGTCCTCGCGGTCATCCGGGGTTCGGCGGTCAACCAGGACGGTGCGTCGAACGGTCTGAGTGCCCCGAACGGTCCCTCGCAGCAGCGGGTGATCCGCCAGGCGGTCGCCAACGCCGGACTGACCCTCGCCGACGTGGACATGGTGGAGGCGCACGGTACGGGCACGACGCTCGGTGACCCCATCGAGGCCCAGGCCCTGCTCGCCACCTACGGCAAGGACCGGCACGACGGACGCCCCCTCTGGCTCGGCTCCCTCAAGTCCAACATCGCGCACACCCAGGCGGTCTCGGGTGTGGCCGGTGTCATCAAGAGCGTGCTCGCACTCCAGCACGGGGTACTCCCCAAGACCCTGCACGCCGAGAATCCGAGCACCCAGATCGACTGGACCGAAGGCGAGGTGGAGCTCCTCACCGCCACGCAGGACTGGCCGGAAACGGGTCGTCCGCGTCGTGCGGGTGTGTCCTCGTTCGGCATCAGCGGTACCAACGCGCACGTCATCCTGGAGCAGGCCCCCGAGGCCGAGCCGGTGGAAGCGCAGCCGGTGGACGAGGCCGCGCCGGCCCTGTCCACCTCGCCCGCCGTGCTCCCCTGGCTGATCTCGGGCAACACCGAGGCCGCTCTGCGCGACCAAGCGGCGCGCCTGCGGGAACACCTGCGGGCCGAGGACGGCCTCGACGTCGCGGACGTCGGCTTCTCCCTGCTGAGTTCGAGGTCCCAGCTCGCCCACCGTGCCGTGCTCTTCGCCGAGGCCGGCGGCACGCTGCCGGAAGGACTGGAGGCGCTGGCCGAGGGCCGCGACCTGCCGGGCCTCGTCCGGGGTACCGGAGACGCCGGCAGTGGTGTGGTGTTCGTGTTCCCGGGTCAGGGTTCGCAGTGGGTCGGTATGGGCCGTGAGCTGTGGGATGCGTCCGCGGTGTTCGCGGACTCGATGGAGGCGTGCGAGCGGGCCCTGTCGCCGCTGGTCGACTGGTCGCTGCGGGACGTCGTGTTCCGTGAGGCGGACGATCCGCTGTGGGCCCGGGTGGACGTGGTCCAGCCGGTGCTGTGGGCCGTGATGGTGTCCCTCGCCGCGGTGTGGCGTTCCTTCGGTGTGGAGCCGGCCGCGGTGATCGGCCACTCGCAGGGCGAGGTCGCCGCCGCGTGCGTCGCCGGTGGTCTGTCCCTGGAGGACGGCGCCCGGGTGGCCGCGGTGCGCTCCCGCCTGGTGTTGGAGAAGCTGTCCGGCAAGGGCGGCATGGTCTCGGTGTCCCTCCCGGTGTCGGAGGTGGAAGAGCGGATCGCTCCCTTCGACGGTCGCATCGGAGTGGCCGCGGTCAACGGGCCTGCTTCTGTGGTGGTGTCGGGCGAGCCGGACGCTCTGGACGCGCTCCTTGCCTCGTGTGAGGCGGAGGGTGTGCGGGCGCGTCGTATCGCGGTGGATTACGCGTCGCATTCGGCGCAGGTGGATGTCCTGAATGAGGACCTCCTGCGGGAACTCGCCGACATCCGGCCGACGTCCTCGCCCGTCGCCTTCTATTCGACGGTGTCGGGTGAGCGGATGGACACGGCCGGTCTGGATGCCGGGTACTGGGTACGGAACCTGCGCGAGCGGGTCCAGTTCGAGCCGGTCACCCGCCTGCTGGCCGAACAGGAATACGGCGTCTTCGTCGAGTCGAGCCCGCACCCGGTGCTGACCATGGCGATCCAGGAGACGCAGGAGAGCGTGCTGGGCGCCGGGGCCGCCATCGGTTCGCTGCGCCGTGAGGAAGGCGGTGCGCAGCGTTTCCTGACCTCGCTGGCCGAGGCCTACGTGGCCGGTGCCCAGGTCGACTGGAACCAGCTGTTCACCGGCTCCGGGGCGGGCCGGGTCGATCTTCCCACCTACGCCTTCCAGCACCAGCGCTACTGGATCGCGGACGTCGTGGCACCGGTGGCGGAAGCCGCCGCCGATCCTGTCGACGCCGCGTTCTGGGGTGCGGTGGAGCGCGTGGACGCGGCGGGTGTGGCGGAGCTGGTCGACGGCGGTGCGGTCGATGCGTGGGAGCCGGTGGTTCCGGCGCTGTCGGCGTGGCGCAAGGGCCGTCGTGAGCGTTCCGTTCTGGACTCGTGGCGGTACCGCACGGTGTGGCGTTCGGTCACGGTGCCCACCTCCGGTCGTCTGTCGGGTGCGTGGCTGCTGGTGACGCCGGGTGGTGGGGCTCCGGTGGAGGAGGTCCGGGACGCCCTCGCGGCGGCCGGCGCCGAGGTGACCTCCATCGCGGTCGGTTCCGGTCTCGACCGTGCGGCGTTGGCCGCACGGCTCGCGGAGACTCCCGACGTGCAAGGCGTCGTGTCCCTCCTCGGCTGGGACGAGGACTCTGCTGTAACGGCGACACTGGCCCTGCTCCAGGGCCTGGCCGATGCCTCCGTGACGGGCCGGCTCTGGGCGCTGACCAAGGGCGCCGCGTCCGTCGGATCGGCCGATCCGGTCAGCCCCGTACAGACGCAGCTGTGGGCGCTGGGTCAGGTGGCTGGTCTGGAGCAGCCTGGTACGTGGGGTGGTCTGGTCGACGTTCCTCTCGTGTGGGACGAGCGGGTGGCTGCCGGGTTCACCGGTGTGCTCGCCGCGGGCGAGGGTGAGGACCAGGTCGCGGTGCGGTCGTCGGGCGCGTACGCCCGCCGTCTGGTCCGTGCGCCCCTGGGCGGCAGCCCCGTTCCGGTCCGGGAGTGGAATCCGCGGGGCACGGTGCTGATCACCGGTGGTACCGGTGGTATCGGTGCGCATCTGGCGCGTTGGCTGGCGAAGGACGGTGCGGAGCATCTCCTGCTGCTCAGCCGTCGCGGTGAGGCGGCCGAAGGCGCGGCAGAGCTCGCGGCCGAGCTGCGGGGGCTGGGCGCGGAGGTGTCGGTCGTGGCGTGTGACGTCACCGACCGCGACGCCCTCGCGGCCATCATCGAAGCCGTTCCGGCCGACCACCCGCTGACCGCCGTCTTCCACACCGCCGGCATATCCGGCTACGCCGAACTCGCCCTGGCCACCCCCGAACACTTCGACGACATCTTCTCCGCCAAGGTCCAGGGCGCACGTCACCTCGACTCCCTGACCGCCGACCTGCCGCTGGACGCGTTCGTGCTGTTCTCCTCCGGCGCCGCCGTCTGGGGCAGCGCGGGGACGGGCGCGTACGCCGCCGCCAACGCCTACCTGGACGGTCTGGCCTGGGACCGCCGCAGTCGCGGTCTGACCGCGACCTCCGTCTCCTGGGGCGGCTGGCAGGACACCGGCATGGCGGTCGACGGCACCGCCGAGCAACTGTCGCGGCGCGGCGTCGGACAGATGGACCCGGCCCTGGCCATCGAGGCGTTGCGGCAGGCCATCGAGCAGGACGAGACCGCGCTGACCGTCACGGACATGGACTGGGAACGCTTCACCCCCGGCTACACCATGGCCCGCCGACGCCCGCTCATCGAGGACATCCCCGAGGTGGCCCGCGTCCTGAGCGAGGACGCCGTCGTACCGACCGAGGACGAGTCGTCCGGCTCCGCACTGCGCGAGGGCCTCGCCGGACTCACCGTTCCGGAACAGCACGACCGTCTGCTGGAACTCGTACGCACCGAAGCCGCGGCCGTGCTGACGCACCAGACCACGGACGAGATCACGGCACACCGGCCCTTCCGGGACCTCGGCTTCGACTCGCTGACCGCCATGGAGCTGCGCAACCGGCTCAACGCGGCGACCGGACTGCGGTTCCCCGCCACCATCGTCTTCGACTACCCCACCCCGCAGCGCATCGCCAACCACCTGCACGAGCAGCTCTTCGACGGCAGTACCGCGGCCGCCGCTCCGCCGGTCCTGCGGACGACGGACGACGATCCGATCGTGATCGTCGGCATGGCCTGCCGGTTCCCCGGCGGGGTGCGCGGCCCGGAGGACCTCTGGCAGCTCCTCGTCGAGAACCGCGACGAGATGACGGACTTCCCGGCCGATCGCGGCTGGCAGGGTCTGGCCATGAACGACTTCATCGCGGAGTCGGGCTCGGCGCGCCAGGGCGCCTTCCTGGCCGAGGCCGCCGACTTCGACGCGGCGTTCTTCGACATCTCGCCCCGTGAGGCCCTGTCGATGGACCCGCAGCAGCGGCTGCTGCTGGAGATCTCCTGGGAGACGCTGGAGCGCGCCGGCTACGACCCGTCCGCGCTGCGCGGCAGCCGTACCGGTGTGTTCGTGGGCGGTACCCCGCAGGAGTACACGACCGTACTGATGAGCTCGACCGAGGCCGCGGGCGGCTACGCCCTCACCGGCGCCTCGGGCAGCGTGATGTCGGGCCGCGTCGCCTACGCCCTCGGCCTCGAAGGACCGGCCGTGACGGTGGACACCGCCTGCTCGTCCTCGCTGGTGACCCTGCACCTGGCCGCCCAGGCACTGCGCAACGGCGAGTGCGACCTCGCACTCGCGGGCGGCGTGACCGTGATGGCCACGCCCGGCGCCTTCGTGGAGTTCTCCCGGCAGGGCGGCCTCGCGGGCGACGGCCGGGCGAAGGCCTTCGCGGCGGCCGCGGACGGCACCGGCTGGGGCGAGGGCGTCGGCATGCTGGCCGTCCAGCGCCTCTCGGACGCCGTGCGCGACGGCCGTCCCGTGCTGGCCGTACTGCGTGGCTCCGCCGTGAACTCCGACGGCGCGTCCAACGGTCTGACCGCCCCGAACGGCCCCTCGCAGCAGCGCGTGATCCGGCAGGCCCTGGCCTCCGCCGGTCTCGGCGCGGCGGACGTCGACATGCTGGAGGCGCACGGCACCGGCACGGCCCTCGGCGACCCGATCGAGGCGCAGGCCCTGCTGGCGACCTACGGCCAGGACCGGCCCGCGGACCGGCCCCTGTGGCTCGGCTCCGTCAAGTCGAACATCGGGCACACCCAGTACGCCGCCGGCGTGGCGGGCGTCATCAAGTCCGTCCTGGCGCTGAAGCACAGCGTGCTGCCCAAGACGCTGCACGTGGACGAGCCCACCCCTCAGGTGGACTGGTCCGCGGGCATGGTGGAGCTGCTGACCGGGAACCGCGAGTGGCCGCGGACCGGCCGTCCGCGCCGCGCCGGCGTCTCCGCGTTCGGCATCAGCGGCACCAACGCGCACATCATCCTGGAGCAGGCCCCCGAGGACACCGGGTCCGCGCCGCAGGAGCCCACGGCGGATGTCGCGGGCTCCGGGGAAGACGCCCCGGTGGTGCCGTGGGTGATCTCGGCCCGCTCCGAGGACGGCCTGCGGGACCAGGCCCGGCGGCTCGCCGACCACCTGCGGGAGCAGGACGTCCGCCCGCTGGACGTGGGCTTCTCGCTGGCGGCCACCCGGGCGAAGCTGGAACACCGCGCGGTGCTCGTCGGCGCGGACCGGGACGAGCTCCTGGACCGTCTGGCGGCGCTGGCCGAGGGCGGGTCCCCGGCCGGTGCGGCGCGGGGCGTCGCCGGCGACGGCAGGACGGCCTTCCTGTTCACCGGCCAGGGCGCGCAGCGCCAGGGCATGGGTCGGGAGCTGTACGACGCCTACCCGGTCTTCGCCGAGGCCTTCGACGCCGTGTGCGCCCAGCTGGACACCCTGCTGGACCAGCCGGTGAAGGACGTCGTGTTCGCCGACGGCTCCGCCCTCTCGCGGACCGTGTTCACCCAGGCGGGACTGTTCGCCTTCGAGGTGGCGCTGTACGAGCTGGTCAGCTCGTGGGGCGTACGGCCCGACGTACTGCTGGGCCACTCCATCGGTGAGCTGGCCGCGGCGTACGTGGCCGGCGTGTGGTCCCTGCCCGACGCCTGCCGGATCGTGGCCGCCCGCGGCCGGCTGATGCAGGCCCTGCCGTCCGGTGGAGCGATGCTGGCCGTGCAGGCCACCTACGACGAACTCCCCGAGCTGCCCGACGGGGTGTCCGTGGCGGCGGTCAACGGCCCGCGCTCGGTGGTCCTCTCCGGCGACGAGGAGCCGGTGCGCGCCCTGGCCGGGACCTTCCGTGAACAAGGCCGCCGCACGAAGGAACTGACGGTCAGCCACGCGTTCCACTCGGCGCGCATGGAGCCGATGCTCGCCACGTTCGGCGAGGTCCTGGCCACGGCGGAGTTCCACGCCCCCCGCATCCCGCTCGTCTCGAACCTGACCGGTGAGATCGCGGGCGACGAACTGACCACCCCGGACTACTGGGTCCGGCACGTCCGCGGCACGGTCCGCTTCGCCGACGGCGTCGCGACCGCGATGAGCCGCGGGGTCGACACCTTCCTCGAACTGGGCCCGGGCGGGGAGCTGACCGCCATGGCCGAGGAGACCCTCGACCACCACGGCCACACCGGCACCCGCGCGACGTGCGTGCCCGCCCTGCGCCGCGACCAGCCCGAGGCCGCCTCCCTGGCCCTGGCCCTGGGACGGATCCACGCCGCGGGTACCCCGGTCGACTGGAAGGCCCTGTTCGCCGGGACCGGCGCACGCACGGTCGGCCTGCCCACGTACGCCTTCCAGCACAAGCGCTACTGGCTGGACTCCATGTCGGCCACCGGCGGGGATCCCGCTTCCATCGGACTGACCGCCACCGGGCACCCGCTGCTCGGCGCCGGGGTCGCGCTGCCCGAGTCCGACGGTTTCCTGTTCACCGGCCGGCTCTCCCTGGCCGCCCAGCCCTGGATCGGCCACCACGCCATGCTGGGCACGGCCCTGCTGCCGGGTACCGCCTTCGTGGAACTGGCCCTGCGGGCCGGGAGCCAGGTCGGCTGCGAGCTGATCGACGAACTCACCCTGGAAGCCCCGCTGGTGCTGGGCGAGCAGGGCGGCCGCGCCATCCAGATCCTCGTCGGCGGACTCGACGAATCCGGCCGGCGCCCGATCAGCCTGTACTCCCGCGCGGACGGCGACGGCGACGACGAGCAGTGGACCCGGCACGCCTCCGGTCTGCTCGCCGACGGCGGCGCGGCCGACACGGCCCCCGAGCCGGTGACCGTGTGGCCCCCGGCCGGCGCGACGGAGATCCCCGTCGAGGACTTCTACCCGAACCTGGCCGAGGCCGGATTCGCCTACGGGCCGGTGTTCCAGGGCCTGCGGGCGCTGTGGGACAAGGACGGCGAGCTGTTCGCCGAGGTCCGGCTACCCGAGGAGGCCGACGGCGAGGACAGCGGGTACGGGGTGCACCCGGCCCTGCTGGACGCGGCGCTCCAGCCGCTCGCCCTCGGCATCCTCGGTGGCACCGCGGACCGCGAGCCCATCAAGGGGGGCATGCCCTTCGCCTGGAGCGGAGTACGGCTGCACGCCACCCACGCGTCGGTCGTACGGGTCCACCTGGCACCCGCGGGCCGCTCCGAGGTGTCGGTGCTGGTGACCGACGACTCCGGCCTGCCGGTCGCGACGGTCGACTCGCTGACGATGCGGGATCCCGCACTGGACCAGTTCATCGGCTCCGGCTCCGCGCCGCGCCAGGACTCGCTGTTCACCCTGACGTGGACCCCGGTGCCGCTCGGCTCGCGCGAGGTCTCGGGCGAATGGGCGATGCTCGGCTTCGACCCGCTGTCGCTCCGGCCCCGCCTCGTCGAAGCGGGTCTCTCGGGTACGCCGTACCTCGACCCGCAGTCCCTCCTCGACACCGTGGAATCGGGTACCCCCGCCCCGGCCGTCGTGGCGATGACCTGCTTCGGCGGTGACCAGGGAGGTGTCCTCGCGGCCACTCACCACGCGGCGCACCGCGTGCTGGAGACCGTCCAGCACTGGCTGTCCGACGAACGGCTCGCGGGTTCGAAGCTGCTGCTGCTGACCCGGGGGGCTGTCCCGGTCCTCGACACGGACCGGACCACGGACATCGGCGGCGCGGCCGTCTGGGGCCTGGTGCGAACGGCACAGTCGGAGCACCCGGACCGGATCGTCCTGATCGACCTGGACGACGACGCCGCCTCCTACCGCGCGCTGCCGGCGGCTCTCGGCACCGGTGAACCGCAGCTCGCCCTGCGTGCGGGCGGCGCGAGCGCGCCCAGGCTGGCCAGGAACACCAAGGCGCCCGAGGGCGCCGGGGCCTTCGGTCCCGAGGGCACGGTCCTGATCACGGGCGGCACCGGTGCCCTGGGCGCCGTGGTCGCACGGCACCTGGTGGCCGAACACGGCGTACGGCACCTGGTGCTGGCCAGCCGCAGCGGCGCCGACGCGCCCGGCGCGGCGGACCTGGTCGCCGAACTGGGCGGACTGGGCGCCGAGGTGAGGGTGGCCGCCTGCGACGTGGCGGACCGGACCGCCCTGGAAGCCCTGCTGGCCGACGTACCGGCCGGGCAGCCGCTGACCGGAGTCGTCCACACCGCGGGTGTGCTCGACGACGCGACGATCGAGTCGCTGACCCCGGAGCGCGTCGACACCGTCCTGCGGACCAAGGCGGACGCCGCCTGGCACCTGCACGAGCTCACCCGGGACGCGGAGCTGCGGGCGTTCGTCCTCTTCTCCTCCGCCGCCGGCATGCTCGGCAGCCAGGGGCAGGGCAACTACGCGGCCGCGAACTCCTTCCTGGACGCCCTCGCCGCGCAACGCCACGAGGCCGGCCTGGCCGGTACCTCGCTCGCCTGGGGCTGGTGGGAGCAGCCCGGCGGCATGGGAGCCGAGCTCGGCCGGGCCGAACGTGCCCGGATGGCCCGCGGAGGCGTCACCGCCTTCACGGCCGAGACGGGCATGGCGGCCTTCGACGCCGCACTCGCCGTCGCCGACGAGGCCGTCCTGGTCCCGATGCGCCTGAACACCACGGTCGCCCGGCCCACCGGCGAACAGCAGGTGCCCCCGCTGCTGCGCGGGCTGGTGCGTGCTCCGCAGCGGCGGGCCGCCCGCTCCGACGCCCGGGCCACCTCCCGGCTGCACGAGCAGCTGGCCGCAGCGGCCGGGGCCGACCGGCTCTCCGTACTGGCCGAACTGGTCCGTTCCGAGGTCGCACACGTCCTGGGCCACTCCGGTGCGGAGGCGATCGAGGACGGTCAGGGCTTCGCGGAGCTGGGCTTCGACTCGCTGACGTCCGTGGAGCTGCGGAACCGGCTCAACGAGCTCACCGGACTGCGCCTGGCGTCCACCGTGGTCTTCGACCACCCCACGCCGGCCGCCCTCGCCGCCGAACTGAGCGAACAGCTCAAGGGCTCCGTCGTCGCACCCGCCGCCGCGCCGGCCGCGCCGGCCGCGCCGGCCCAGCAGCCGGAGCCGGCCGAGGCCCCCGCGGACACCAGCGGGATCGCCGTGATCAACGGTGTCGAAGCGATGTACCGGCGGGCCGTCGAGATCGGGCGCCTGGACATCGGGCACAGCGTGCTGCGCAACTCGGTCGACCTGCGCGAGAACTTCTCGGACCCGGCCGACGTGCGCAAGGGACCGGGCCTCGTGCGGCTCGGTGCGGGTGAGGCCTTCCCGAAGATCATCGGCTTCCCGTCGCAGTCGGTCTGGGCCAGCAACCAGGAACTGGTGGCGCTGGCCGAGCCGCTGCGCGGCATCCGTGACGTGTGGTCGCTGATGCTGCCCGGCTTCGTGACGGGCGAGCCGGTCGCGGACAGCGTGGACGCCGCCGTCGCGTACGCGGTACGGCGCATCGAGGAGCTGACGGAGGGCACTCCGTTCGTCCTCACCGGGCGTTCGTCCGGCGGTCGCGTGGCCCACGAGGTCACCGCGCGGCTGGAGGAACGGGGCATCCACCCGCAGGGGCTGGTCCTGATCGACAGCTACCTGGCCGGCTACGACCAGACCTCCTACATCGTTCCCGTGATGGAGGGCAAGGCGCTGGAGCTGGAGAAGGACTTCGGTCGGATGACCGGAAACCGTCTCACCGCGATGTCCGCCTACTTCGCCCTGTTCGAGCACTGGCAGCCGAAGGAGATCAAGACCCCGACGCTGCTCGTCCGGGCCTCGGAGTGCTTCGGCGTCGAGCCGGGCGAGGTCGGCCCGCCGCCGGAGAAGTGGCAGGCCGTGTGGCCGCTGGAGCACGACGCCATCGACGTGCCGGGCAACCACTACACGATGCTGGAGGGCAACGGTGACGTGACCGCCGCCGCCATCCACGAGTGGCTGCTCGCGCAGCGGTAACCGCACGGTGGTTCCAGGGGCCGCGTTCCGTGAGGAGCGCGGCCCCTTCGCGTGCCTCCGTGCCCGTACGGAGGCACCGGCGCGGCGGGCGAGCGGCGTGGCCCCCTGCGCCGCGGCGTACGGGACCGGCCGGCCCTCGCGGGGGAGCCCCGGCACCCCGGGTGCCGCCGACCGGGGCCCGAGCGGAGGTGCCCCGCAGGGCTGTCGCGGCCGGCGGGGCACACGGGGACGTGGGGAGGGTGGTCAAGGGTCCGGGGTCCGGGGCCGGCCCCGCACAACGGCGTCGGCCCCCGGGACCACTTCAGGTCCAGGGGGCCGACGCCGTACGGGAGCGGAGTACTACCAGGTGAGGGGAAGCGACTCCAGGCCGCGGACGATCGAGGCCGGCTTGAGCCGCAGCTCCGACTCCGGGACCCCCAGCGCGAGGTCCGGGAAGCGGGCGAGCAGGGCGGACAGCGCCTCCTGCAGCTCGATGCGGGCCAGCTGCGCACCCAGGCAGTGGTGGATGCCGGCGCCGAACGCGAGGTGCGGGTTGGGCTGACGGGAGAGGTTCAGCTGCTCGCCGTCCTCGAACAGCTCGGGGTCACGGTTTCCGGTCGCCACGGCGGGCATCACCACGACACCGGCCGGCAGCGTCCGGCCGTCGCTCAGCTCGACCGGGGCGGTGGTCAGGCGCGGGATGATCCCGCCGGTCGTGGTGAGCGGCACGAAGCGCAGCAGCTCCTCCACGGCCTGCGGGACGGCCTCGGGGTTGGCCCGCAGCTTCGCCAGCTCGTCCGGGTTGTGCAGCAGCGTCAGGACGAACATGCCGATCTGGTTGGCCGTGGTCTCGTGGCCGGCGCTGAGGATGCCGATGGACAGGGCGACGATCTCGCGCGTGGTGAGCGTCTCGTCGTCCTCGCTGATGCGGATCAGGTCGCTCATCAGGTCGTCGGCGGGCTGCTCCCGCTTGGCCGTGACCAGTGCGGTGAAGTAGTTCACCAGGGACACCGTGGCGGCTTCCTTCTCGACGACCTGCTGCCAGTCACCGAGTAGGGCGTTCGACCAGGCGTGGAAGGTGTCCTGGTCCTCCGCCGGTACGCCGAGGAGTTCGCAGATCACGCGCACCGGGAGCGGCAGCGCGAAGTTCTTGACCAGGTCGACCGGCTGCGGCTTGGCCTGCATCTCGTCGAGGTACTCGGCGACCAGCTGCTTGACGCGCGGACGCATCAGCTCCATGCGGCGGGCGGTGAAGGCACGGGACACCAGCTTGCGCAGCCGGGTGTGCTCCGGGGCGTCCATGCCGACGAGGGACTCGTTCATCAGCTTGCCGGTCTCGGTCTCCGACATCGCGGCGGCCGCGGCGGCCATGACCTTGCTGCTGAACCGGGGGTCGACGAGCACCTTGCGGATGTCGGCGTGCTTGGTCACCAGCCAGCCGCCCATGCCGTCCGGGAACTTCACCTCCACCACGGAGTCACCGTCGCGGATCTCCGCCAGCTCGGGAGGCAGGTCACCGATGAAGGACGGGTCCGGGAAGGGGAACGGGATGGGCTCGGCGGTCGATTCGCTCATGGAAGGTACTCCGGTTTCCTGTGGGGTCGGGCTGGAACGGTTCAGAGACCGCGAAAAAGAGAAAGGCGAAGGGAAAGGGAGGGGAGGGCGGCGCCTTCCGCAGGCTATGAGCCGCCGACCCCTAAAGGCCGCCCCTTACATCGCCCCGATTACGCTTCGTGCGTGGAGGGCGACGCATTGTCCGTGGAGCTCGTGGTCCTGGCCATCGCGAGCAGTGCCGCCACGTCCATGGACTTGATCGCGTCACTGCGGTCGGAGGACTCCTGCTTCTTCTCGCCCCGGTCCGCGGTCAGTTCGAGCAGCGAGCCCAGCAGACCCGTCTCGCGCAGCCGCGCCAACGGGATGGAGGCCAGCGCGCGGCGGACCTCCGCCTCCTCGCCGTCCTTCTCCTGCCCGGCCGCCGGTGCGCCGTCCGGGACCAGCTTGCCCAGCAGCAGCGGCACGAGCGCGTCCAGCGTCGGGTAGTCGAAGACCAGGCTCACCGGAAGGCGCAGACCGGTCGCCGCGTTCAGCCGGTTGCGCAGTTCCACGGCGGTCAGCGAGGTGAAGCCGAGGTCGCGGAACGGCCGGTCCGCCTCGATCTGGTCCGGGGAGCCGTGCCCGAGCACCGCGGCGATCCGCCCGCGCACGAGCGCGAGCAGGGTCTCCTGGCGCTCGACCGGCATCAGCTGCGCCAGGCGGCGGCGCAGCTGGGTGCCCGCGTCCTGGGTCTCGGTGCCGGCGGTGCGGCGCGACGAGGTGCGGAACAGGCCCCGCAGGACCGGCGGGAGCGTGCCGGCCGAGGCCTGGGCGCGCAGCGCGGCGCCGCCGAGGCGGGCCGGGAACAGGACGGGTTCGGCGGAGCGCCAGCCGAGGTCGAACAGGGCCAGGCCCTCCGCGGAGGGCAGCGCCCGGACCCCGCGCATCGGGGTGCCGGCCGAGGCGGCCTCGGTGAGACCGCCGCCCATGCCGCGCTCGGTCGCCCACAGGCCCCAGGCCAGCGAGGTCGCGGCGAGGCCGCGGGCCCGCCGGTGCTGGGCGAGTGAGTCCAGGAAGGTGTTGGCCGCCGCGTAGTTGCCCTGCCCGGTGCCGCCGAGGGTGCCCGCTATCGACGAGAACAGCACGAAGGCCGACAGGTCCATGCCCTCCGTCAACTCGTGCAGGTGGACGGCGGCGTCCACCTTGGCGCGGAAGACGCGGTCGATCATGCCCGGGTCGAGCGTGGCCAGCAGGCCGTTCTCGGCGGTTCCGGCGCAGTGCACCACCGCGACGAGCGGCTGTTCGGCGGGGATCGCGTCGAGTACGGCCGCCAGCGCGTCGCGGTCCGCCGCGTCGCAGGCCGTCAGCGTGACCGTCGCCCCGTGCTTCTCCAACTGCTGCAGGAGCTCGGTGGAGCCCTCCGCCTCCGGGCCCCGGCGGCTGAGCAGCAGCAGGTTGCGTACGCCGTGCCGTTCGGCGAGGTGGGTGGCGACCAGGCTGCCGAGGCCGCCGGTCGCGCCGGTCACCAGCACGGTGCCCGCCGGGTCGAGATCGCCGAGCGCGTCACCGGGCAGCGCCGCCGTGTCGGCGGCCCCGGCCACCGGCGCACGGTCGAGCCGGGGAACCAGCGCCGTTCCGCAGCGCAGGGCGATCTCGGCCTCACCCGTCGCGATCGCGGCCGGCAGCGCCTGCCACGACTCGGGCAGGCCGTCGGTGTCCAGCAGGACGAACCGGCCGGGGTTCTCCGACTGCACGGAGCGCACCAGACCCCACAGCGGGGCGGAGCCGAGCCCGGTCGTCCCGTCCTGCGCGGAGGTGCCCACCGCGTGCCGGGTGGCCACGACCAGCGTGACCGGGGCGAGCCGCTCGTCGAGGTCCTCCGCGACCCAGGCGCGGGCCGCGTCCAGAACCTGCTGGGCGCGGTCCCTGGTGGCCACGAGCAGCCCGGGGCCGGAGTGCTCTTCGGCGGCCGTCAGGTCGAGTACGACGAAGCCCGGTACGGGCCCGCCCTCGGCCACCGAGGCGGCCAGCGCGGCGACATCGGCGTGCGACCGGGGCGGGACGCCCGATCCCGCCCACCCAGGCCGGCCGGCCGGGGCGGCACCGAGCACGGCCCACGCGGCGGCGGCGTCCGCCGCCGGGAGCGCGAGCGGCGTCCATGCCAGGGACAGGAGCGAGGGGTGAGCGGCGGACCGTCCGGTGGACGGTTGTGTGACGTCGACCGGCCTCAGCATCAGCGAACCGACCGTGACGACCGGTGCGCCGGTGCCGTCGACGGCGTGCAGGGACACGGCGTTCGCCCCGGCGGGGGACAGGGTCACCCGCAGCGTGGTCGCGCCGCCGGCGTGCAGCGACACCTCGTTCCAGGCGAACGGGCGCAGCGGCTGCCCGCCGGTGTCCAGCAGTTCGCCGAGTCCCACCGCGTGCAGCGCCGCGTCCAGCAGCGCGGGGTGCAGCAGGTACTCGGACGCCTGCTCGTGCAGTTCCAGGGGGAGCTGTACCTCTGCGAACACCTCCCGATCGCGCGACCAGGCCGCGCGCAGGCCGTGGAAGGCCGGCCCGTAGGCGAACGGGCTGTCCGGCGACTGCTCGTACAGACCGTCGAGTTCGACCGGCTCGGCACCCGGAGGCGGCCAGGCGGCCGACTCGGTGTCCGGGACGGCGGAGGCCGGGCACAGAACGCCCGTGCCGTGCCGGGTCCAGCCGGATGCCGCGATGTCGTCGTCCGTCCGGGCGAAGAACCCGATCTCGCGCCGGCCCGTTCCGTCGGGGGCGCTCACGGTGAGCTGGAGGTCGAGGGCGCCGCTCTCGGGGAGCAGGAGCGCGGCCTCCATGGTCAGTTCCTCGATCCGCGGGCACTCGACGAGGTCACCCGCGACCACCGCCAACTCCACGAACGCCGTCCCCGGCAGCGGCACCGCGCCCATGACGCGGTGGTCGGCCAGCCAGGGGTGGTCCCGCAGCGAGATGCGGCCGGTCAGGACGAGACCGTCGGTCTCCGCGGGCTCGACGACCGCGCCGAGCAGCGGGTGCCCGGGGTTCGCGAGGCCCGCCGCCGTCACGTCACCGGAGCCGGAGGCCGCGAGGCGGAGCCAGTAGCGCTGCCGCTGGAAGGCGTACGTGGGAAGGTCCACGCGGTGCGCGCCGGCACCGGTGAACGCCCGGGTCCAGTCGACGGGCGCGCCGGCGACGTGGGCCTCGGCGAGCGAGTTCAGCAGGCGGCCGGTGCCGCCGTCATCGCGTCGCAGCGAGCCGGACGCGTGGGCGGTGACGCCCGCGCTGTCGATGGCCTCCTGGACCGCCATGGTCAGGACGGGGTGCGGGCTGATCTCCAGCAGGGTCCGGTGACCCTCGCCGAGCGCGGCGCGCACCGCTCCCTCGAAGGCGACCGTCTCGCGCATGTTGCGCAGCCAGTAGCGGGCGTCCAGGCCCGCCGTGTCCAGCTGTTCGCCGCTCACCGTGGAGTGGAAGGCGACGGGTGAGGACTGCGGGCGGATGTCGGCTAGTTCGCGCAGGAGGTCCTCGTCGAGGGCGTCGACCTGCGCGGAGTGGGAGGCGTAGTCCACCGCGATGCGACGCGCCCGGACACCGTCCGCCTCGCAGGAGGCGAGGAGTTCGTCGAGGGCGTCGGGCTCGCCGGAGACCACGACGGAGGCGGGTCCGTTGACGGCGGCCACTCCGATGCGGCCGTCGTAGGGAGCGATCCGCTCCTCGACGTCCGTGACGGGGAGGGATACGGAGACCATGCCGCCCTTGCCGGACAGTTTCTCCAGGACCAGGCGGGAGCGCACCGCGGCCACCCGGGCGCCGTCCTCCAGGGACAGACCACCGGCGACGCACGCGGCGGCGACCTCGCCCTGCGAGTGGCCGATGACGGCGGCGGGTTCGACGCCGAAGGAACGCCACACCGCGGCCAGGGACACCATCACGGCCCACAGCACCGGCTGGACCACGTCCACCCGGGCCCACAGGGGATCGTCCGCCTCACGGAAGACGACGTCCCGCAGCGACCAGTCGACCAGCGGCGACAGGGCCCGCTCGCAGGCCTCCATCGAGTCCGCGAACACCGCGGACGCATCCCACAGCTCACGGCCCATGCCGACCCACTGCGAACCCTGACCCGGGAACACGAACACCACACCACTGGCGGAGGCGCGGCCGGACACCACACCGGCGCCGTCCTCGCCCTCCGCGACCGACCGCAGGCCCGCGACGAGCGCGTCCCGGTCACCGCCCAGCACCACGGCCCGGTGCTCGAACGCCGAACGCGTACCCGCCAGCGACAGACCCACATCCGTAGCGCTCAGCGCCGGGTGCTCCGCGAGATGCTCCAGGAGCCGCCCGGCCTGGGCGCGCAGCGCGGCTTCGCCACGGCCGGAGACCACCCACGGCGTCGAGGGCAGCGCCGCCGCGGGGCCGGACTCCTCCACGACGGTTTCCTGAGCCGTCTCCGGAGCCTGCTCCAGGATGACGTGCGCGTTGGTGCCGCTCACCCCGAAGGAGGAGACGGCGGCGCGTCGGGGGCGGCCCCGGTCCGGCCAGGCACGGCTCTCCGTGAGCAGGCGCACCGCGCCCCCGGACCAGTCGACGTGCGGGGTCGGCTCGGATACGTGCAGGGTCTTGGGCATGACGCCGTGCCGCAGCGCCATGACCGTCTTGATGACACCGCTGACTCCGGCGGCGTACTGCGTGTGGCCGATGTTGGACTTGACGGATCCCAGCCACAACGGCTCGTCCGCCGGGCGGTCCTGACCGTAGGTGGCCAGCAGGGCCCGCGCCTCGATCGGGTCGCCCAGCGTCGTACCCGTGCCGTGCGCCTCGACCATGTCCACCTCGGCCGTGGACAGTCCCGCACCGTCGAGCGTCCGCAGGATGAGGCGGCGCTGCGCCGGCCCGCTGGGCGCGGTCAGACCGTTGCTGGCGCCGTCCTGGTTGATTCCGGTCTCCCGGAGCACCGCCAGCACCCGGTGCCCGTCGCGCTGGGCGTCGGACAGCCTCTGCAGGATGACGACACCGACGCCCTCGCCCCAGCCGGTGCCGTCCGCGTCCGCGGAGAACGCCTTGCACCGGCCGTTCGAGGCGAGTCCGCCCTGACGGGAGAACTCGGGGAAGGCGCCGGGGGTGGACAGCACGGAGACGCCGCCGGCCAGCGCCAGCGAGATCTCGCCCTTGCGCAGGGCCTGTACCGCCAGGTGCATGGACACCAGGGAGGAGGAGCAGGCCGTGTCGATGGTGACCGCCGGTCCCTCCAGTCCGAGTACGTAGGCCACCCGGCCGGACAGGACGCTGCTGGAGGTACCGGTCAGCATGTAGCCGTCGGACGCCATCGACGAGGCGCCCAGCAGACCGGCGAAGTCACCGCCGGTACCGCCGAAGAACACGCCGGTGGCGCTGCCGCGCAGGGTCCGGGGGTCCACCCCGGCGCGCTCCAGCGCTTCCCACGAGGTCTCCAGCAGCAGCCGCTGCTGGGGGTCCGTCGCGGTCGCCTCGACCGGGGAGATCCCGAAGAAGTCGGCGTCGAAGTCGCCCGCCCCGTGCAGGAAGCCCCCCTCCAGGGTGGTCGAGGCGCCGGACTCCCCGGCGTCGGTGCGGTACAGCCGGTCCAGGTCCCAGCCGCGGTCCTCGGGGAAGCCCGACACGGCGTCCGTTCCCTCGGACACCAGTTGCCACAGCGCCTCGGGGGTCTCCGCCCCGCCCGGGTAGCGGCAGGCCATGCCGACGATCGCGATCGGCTCGCGGGCCTTGTCCTCGACCTCGCGCAGCCGTTGCTGGAGTCCGCGTGCCTCGGCGACGGCCCGCTTGAGGTAGTCGCGGAACTTGTCCTCGTCGGACATGGTCAGTGCTCCTTGGTGGTGTGTTCCCGGTCGGCCAGGGGGTGGGTCAGAGCCCGAAGCCCTGGTCGATCGCGTCGAAGAGGTCGTCGGTGGAGGCGGCGTCGAGATCGTCGAGGCCGTGGGCCGCGGCCGGCTCGGCGTCCCCGGCGCTCCACTTGGACAGCAGCCCGCGCAGCCTGCGCGTGACCCGGTCGCGGTCGCCGTCGTCCGCCGCGATAGCGGCGAGGGCGGCTTCCAGCGCGTCCACGTCGGACAGCGCCGCCTCGACGTCGGAGATCCCCGCGGGGGCGAGCTCCGCGAGCAGGTGGCCGGCCAGCGCGTCGGGTGTCGGATGCTCGAAGACGAGCGTGGCCGGCAGCCGCAGACCGGTGGCCGTGCCGAGCCGGTTGCGGAACTCGACGGCGGTCAGCGAGTCGAAGCCGAGCTCGTTGAACGACCGGTCCGGTGCGACGGCTTCCGCCGAGGCGTGTCCCAGTACGGTCGCCGCGTTCGAGCGGACGACGTCCAGCAGCCGGCGGTGGCGTTCGGCGGCCGGCAGCGCGGCCAGCCGGGTCGACAGCTCGGCACCGTCGTTGCCCGCCCGCACCACCCGGCGGGACGTACTGCGCACCAGCCCGCGGAACAGGTGGGGCACCCGCTCCGGATCCCCCTTCAGCGCCGACGGGGTCAGCCGGGTGATCACCTGCAGCGGTACGTCGGCCCCGAGGGCGGCGTCGAACAGGGCGAGCCCCTCCGCGTCCTCCAGCGGACGCATGCCCGCCCGGGACATGCGCTCCACCTCCTCGTCGGCGAGGTGGCCGGTCATGCCGCTGCGTTGGGCCCAGAATCCCCAGGCGAGGGAGGTTGCGGGGTGTCCGTGGGCGCGGCGGTGGTGGGCGAGGGCGTCGAGGTAGGTGTTGGCGGCGGCGTAGTTGGCTTGTCCTGCGGTGCCGAGTTGTCCGGCGGCGGAGGAGTAGAGGACGAAGGTGGTGACGGGGTGGTGGAGGGTGTGGTGGTGGAGGTGGGTGGCTCCGTCGATCTTGGGTTGGAGGACGTGGTGGAGTTGGTGGTCGGTGAGGGTGGTGGTGGTGGCGTCGTCGAGGGTGCCTGCGGTGTGGATGACGGTGGTGAGGGGGTGGGTGGTGGGGATGGTGTCGAGGAGTTGGGTGAGTTGGTGGGGGTCGGTGATGTCGCAGGCGGTGATGGTGACGTGGGCGCCGGCTTGGGTGAGGGTGTGGTGGAGTTCGGTGGCGCCGGGGGCGTCGGGTCCTTGGCGGCTGGTGAGGTGGAGTCGGGTGACTCCGTGGTGGGTGACGAGGTGGTGGGCGAGGAGTGCGCCGAGGGTGCCGGTGCCGCCGGTGATCAGCGCGGTCCCGTTCCGGTCGACCCCCTGCGGGACCGTCAGGACGGCCTTGCCGACCAGCTTCGCCTGGCTCAGGTCGCGCATCGCGTCACGGGCCCGGCGCACGTCGTACGTGGTGATGGGCGGGGGCACCAGCGCGCCGGCCCGGTACAGGTCCATCACCGCGACCAGCATCTCCTGGATACGGTCCGGTCCCGCCTCCATCAGGTCGTACGCCGCGTAGGCGACGCCCGGGTAGGCCGCGGCGACCTGCTCGGGGTCACGCTTGTCGGTCTTGCCCATCTCCAGGAAGCGGCCGCCGCGCGGCAGCAGCCGCAGGCCCGCGTCCACGAACTCGCCCGCCAGGCAGTCCAGGACCAGGTCCACACCGCAGCCGCCGCTGGTCTCCATGAACCACTGCTCGAACTCCAGGGTCCGGGAGTTGGCGATGTGCGGCGCGTCCAGACCGTGATCGCGCAGGGTCTGCCACTTGCCGGGGCTCGCCGTGCCGTACACCTCCGCACCCAGGTGCCGGGCCAACTGCACGGCGGCGATGCCGACACCGCCGGCCGCCGCGTGCACCAGGACCGACTCGCCCTGCCGCACGTCCGCCAGGTCCACCAGACCGTAGTAGGCGGTGAGATGCGTGATCGGGATCGTGGCGGCCTGCTCGTAGGACCAACCGTCGGGCATCGGGGTCAGGAACCGGTGGTCGCACACGGCGACCGGCCCGAACGAGTCCGAGCACAGGCCCAGCACCCGGTCGCCGACGGCGACGTTGGTCACCTCGGAGCCGGTCTCCAGCACGACACCGGCGACATCGCCGCCGATGCCCTTCTGGGTGGTGACCACGCCGAGCGCGACCACGACGTCACGGAAGTTCATGCCGACCGCGTGCACCGCGATGCGGACCTGACCGGGACCGAGCGGGTCGAGGACCTCGGGGCAGGGAACCAGCGCCAGGTTCTCGATGGTGCCGCTGCCCGTGCTCTCCAGGCGCCACGGCACCCCTCCCGGCGGCGGCAGCAGCGCCGGGTGCGAGCGCGCCCGCGCCAGCCGCGGCGCCGTGACCGTGCCGCCGCGGACCGCCGTCCGGGGTTCGGATCCCTCCAGCGCGGCCGCGAACGCGTCCCGGGACTCCGCCGAACCGTCCAGGTCGACAAGGGCGAAACGGTCCGGGTTCTCGGTCTGCGCCGAGGTCACCAGGCCCCAGCTCGTCGCGTGCGGCAGATCGGTGACGTCCTCGGCGTCGCCCGCGGCGACCGCGCCCGACGTCACGAACACCAGGCGGGACGTGGCGAACCGGTCGTCCGCCAGCCAGCCGCGGACCAGTTCCAGGGACTGCTGCGCGGCGGCGTGGGCCGCGGCCACCGGATCGCCGGACCCCACGGGAGCCAGGCAGGTGACCACGGTGTCCGGCACCGTACCGTCCGCGGCGAGCGCGGCCAGGTCCGACAGGACTCGCTCCGCCCCGCCGGCCAGCCCGAACGGGTCCTCGCCGATCAGCGTGTACGGGACCGCGGCGTCGCCCTCCGCCCCGGAGGGCAGCACCGTCCAGTCGAGGTGGAGCAGCGCCTCCTCCAGCGCCCCGCCCGACGGCTGCCCGATGGCGGCCGGCCGGGTCACGAGTGAGCGCACCGCGACGACGGGCCTGCCCGTGTCGTCGGTGAGCAGCAGCGAGAGCTGGTCACCGGACGGCGTGAGCCGCACCCGGGCCGCGGTGGCCCCGGTCGCGTACAGGTGCACACCGGTCCAGGCGAACGGCAGCTTCACGCCGGCCTCCTGGTCGCCGGCGACCGCCATGGCGTGCAGCGCGGAGTCCAGCAGCGCCGGGTGGACGCCGTACCTGCCGGCCTCCTCCCGTTCCGTCTCGGGCAGCCGGATCTCGGCGAACAGCTCGCCGTCCCGGCGCCACACCGCTTCCAGGCCGCGGAACGCCGGGCCGTAGTGGTAGCCGCCCTCGGCGAGTTCGTCGTAGACGCCGTCGAGCGCGACGGGCTCCGCCCCGGCCGGCGGCCAGGCCGCGTCCGGTACGGGCTCCTCGGGGGCCTCCTGGCCCAGGGTGCCGGTCGCGTGCAGGGTCCACTCCCCGGCGCCGGTACGGGAGTGCACGGTGACCGTGCACCCGTCCGTGCCCGTGTCCGGAGTGGCGCGGACCTGCACCGTGACGTCGGCGTCGGGTCCGGTGCCCAGCAGGAGCGGCGCCTGCAGGGTGAGTTCCTCCAGGTGCGGGTGGCCCAGGTGGTCGCCCGCCCGGATCGCCAGGTCCACGAAGGCCGTGCCGGGCAGCAGCACGGTGCCGGACACGGCGTGGTCGAGGAGCCACGGGTGGGTGCGGCCGGACAGCAGGCCCGTGAGGACGACGCCCTCACCGCCCGCCATGACGACGGCCGCGCCCAGCAGCGGATGGTCCGCCGACTCCAGACCGGTCGCCGTCAGGTCGCCGGCTCCGCGCCGCCCCTCCAGCCAGAACCGCCGGCGCCGGAAGGCGTACGTCGGCAGCTCCACCTGCCGGGCGGCACCGGCGAACACCGGGGCCCAGTCGACGTCGACGCCCAGCACACCGGCCTCGGCCACCGAGGTCAGCATCCGGCGCAGCCCGCCGTCGTCGCGGCGCAGCGAGCCCACGGCCGCCGCGGTCGCGCCGACGCCGTCGATGCTGTCCTGGACGGACGGCACCAGGACCGGGTGCGGGCTGATCTCCGCGAAGACGGTGAAGCCCTGCGCCAGCGCCGCACGGGTGGCCGCCTCGAACTCCACGGTGTGGCGCAGGTTCTGGTACCAGTACCCGGCGTCCAGCTCCGCGGTGTCCAGCACGTCCGCGGTGAGGGTGGAGAAGAACGGAACGGAGGACGAGCGCGGTGCGATGCCCTTCAACTCGGCGGCGAGATCGGCTTCGATCTCCTCCACCTGCGCCGTGTGGGAGGCGTAGTCCACCGGGATGCGGCGGGCCCGGACGCCGTCCTCGGCGCAGCGGGCGAGCAGCTCCTCCAGCGCGCCGGGTTCACCGGCGACCACCGTGCTGACCGGTCCGTTGACCGACGCCACCGAAATGGCTCCCGGCCAACCCGCGATCAGGTCCCGGGCCGCCGCGGCGGGCAGCGCGACCGACACCATGCCGCCCCGTCCGGCCAGCGTGGAGCCGATCGCCTTGGCCCGCAGGGCCACGATCCGCGCCCCGTCGCCGAGGTCCAGTGCCCCGCAGACGCACGCGGCGGCGATCTCCCCCTGGGAGTGGCCGATCACGGCGTCGGGCTCCACACCGTGGGAACGCCAGACCTCCGCCAGCGAGACCATCACGGCCCACAGCGCGGGCTGCACGACGTCGACCCGGTCCCAGGGTGCACTGCCCGGCTCCTGCCGCAGCACGGAGAGCAGCGACCAGTCGACGTACGGGCTGAGCGCTTCCTCGCACTCCTGTACGCGGGCCCGGAAGACCGGCGAGGAGTCCAGCAGCTCGGCCGCCATCCCCGCCCACTGCGCACCCTGTCCGGGGAAGACGAACACCACGCGGTCGTCACCGAGTACCGAACCCTCGGCCACGCCCGGCGGCAGCGCCGCGTCCGGATCGCCGGCCCGGCCGGCCAGTCCGGCCGCGCCGGCCAGCAGCGCCTCCCGGTCGGCGCCCAGTACCACCGCACGGTGGGGGAGCGCCGCCCTGCCGGTCAGCGTCAGGCCCACGTCGGCCGGCGACAGCTCCGGGTGCGCCTCCAGGTGCGCCACCAGCTGCTCGGCCTGCGCGTACAGCGCCGCCCGGTCGTGGCCCGAGAGCACCCACGGGACCATCGCGGGGGCCGCGGGCAAAGCCGGCGCCGGCTCGGGAGCCGGCGGCTGCTCGATGATCACGTGCGCGTTGGTGCCGCTGATCCCGAACGAGGACACGCCGGCCCGGCGCGGAGCGCCGTCCGCCGGCCACTCCCGGGCCTCGGTCAGCAGCTCCACCCCGCCGGCGGTCCAGTCGATCTGCGTACTGGGCCGGTCCACGTGCAGGGTCTTCGGCATGACGCCGTGCCGCATCGCCATGACCATCTTGATGATGCCCGCGGCGCCCGCGGCGGCCTGGGTGTGGCCCATGTTGGACTTGACCGACCCCAGTCGCAGGGGGCGCCCGGCGGGGCGCTCCCGGCCGTAGGTGGCCAGCAACGCCTGCGCCTCGATGGGGTCACCGAGGGTGGTGCCGGTGCCGTGCGCCTCGACGACGTCGACGTCGCCCAGGCCGAGGCCCGCGTTGTCCAGGGCCTCCTCGATCACGCGCTGCTGCGCGGGCCCGTTCGGCGCGGTCAGACCGTTGGACGCGCCGTCCTGGTTGACGGCGGTTCCCCGCACGATCGCCAGCACGGGATGGCCGTTGCGCCGGGCGTCGGAGAGCCGCTCGACCAGCAGGAGTCCGGCGCCCTCGCCCCAGCCGGTGCCGTCGGCACCGTCGGCGAAGGAGCGGCAACGGCCGTCGGGGGACAGGCCGCCCTGCCGGGACAGTTCGACGAACACGGCGGGGGTCGACATCACGGTCACGCCGCCGGCCAGGGCCAGGTCGCACTCACCGCTGCGCAGCGCCTGCGCGGCCAGGTGCAGGGCCACGAGCGAGGACGAGCACGCGGTGTCGATGGTGAGGGCGGGACCTTCCAGCCCCAGGGTGAACGCGATCCGCCCCGAGGCGACGGAGCCGGCCGAACCGGTCCCGATGAACCCCTCGGCCTCCTCGGGCAGTTCGGCCCGGTCGGTGGCGTAGTCGTGGTACATCATGCCGGTGAACACGCCGGTCCGGCTGCCGCGCACCGTGTGCGGGTCGATGCCCGCGCGCTCCAGCGCCTCCCAGGCCGTCTCCAGCAGAAGCCGCTGCTGCGGGTCCATGGCCAGGGCCTCGCGCGGGGATATGCCGAAGAACTCCGGGTCGAAGTCGGCCGCGTCGTAGAGGAACCCGCCCTGGCGCACGTACGAGGTGCCCGGCCGGGTCAGCTCGGGGTCGTACAGCCGCTCCACGTCCCAGCCACGGTCCTCGGGCATGCCGGCGATCGCGTCCCGGCCGGAGAGCACCAGCTCCCACAGCTCCTCGGGAGAGGACACCCCGCCCGGGTAACGGCACGCCATGCCCACGATCGCGATCGGCTCGTCCGCCCCGGCCGCGGGAACGACCGGCCGCGCGGCGGGCCGGGCCTGCGTCGCGCCCGTCAGCTCGCCGAGCAGGAAGTCCACCACGGCGGACGGCGTCGGGTGGTCGAAGACCAGGGTCGCGGGCAGCCGCAGACCGGTCGCTCCGCCCACGCCGTTGCGCAGCTCGATCGCCGCCAGCGAGTCGAAGCCCAGCTCACGGAAGGTGCGCTTCGCGTCCAGTCCCTCGGACGTCGCGTAGCCCAGCGCGGTCGCGGCGTGCGTCCGTACGAGGTCCAGCAGACGGCGCGTCCGCTCGGCCGGCGCCATGGCCGCCAGCTCGGCGGCGAAGGCCGGACTGCCGGCGGTTCCCGGGGCAGCCGCGGCCCGGCGGGCCGGAGCGCGCACCAGTCCGCGCAGCAGCGGCGACAGCGCGCCCGCACCGGCCTGGGTCCGCAGCGCCGCGAGGTCCAGCGGCATCGGCACACAGACCGGCGCGTCCAGCGCCACGGCCGCGTCGAACAGCGCGAGGCCCTGCTCCTCGGAGATGGGCAGCACACCGGCTCCGGCCATGCGGCGCATGACCGCGTCCTCGTCGGCGAGGTGGCCGGTCATGCCGCTGCGTTGGGCCCAGAATCCCCAGGCGAGGGAGGTTGCGGGGTGTCCGTGGGCGCGGCGGTGGTGGGCGAGGGCGTCGAGGTAGGTGTTGGCGGCGGCGTAGTTGGCTTGTCCTGCGGTGCCGAGTTGTCCGGCGGCGGAGGAGTAGAGGACGAAGGTGGTGACGGGGTGGTGGAGGGTGTGGTGGTGGAGGTGGCTGGCTCCGTCGATCTTGGGTTGGAGGACGTGGTGGAGTTGGTGGTCGGTGAGGGTGGTGGTGGTGGCGTCGTCGAGGGTGCCTGCGGTGTGGATGACGGTGGTGAGGGGGTGGGTGGTGGGGATGGTGTCGAGGAGTTGGGTGAGTTGGTGGGGGTCGGTGATGTCGCAGGCGGTGATGGTGACGTGGGCGCCGGCTCGGGTGAGGGTGTGGTGGAGTTCGGTGGCGCCGGGGGCGTCGGGTCCTTGGCGGCTGGTGAGGTGGAGTCGGGTGACTCCGTGTCGGGTGACGAGGTGGTGGGCGAGGAGTGCGCCGAGGGTGCCGGTGCCGCCGGTGATCAGCGCGGTCCCGTTCCGGTCGATCTCCCGCACCGGGCCGTCCGCGGCACCCGCCCGGGCCAGCCGCGGCACACGGGCCGCGCCCTCCCGCAGCGCCGTCCGGGGCTCGTCCGACCACACCGCCCGCCGCAGAGCCTCCAGCGAATCCGGTGCGTCGTCGAGGTCCGCGAGGACGATCCGGCCCGGGTGCTCCGTCACCGCGGAACTCAGCAGACCCCAGACGGCCGCCTGCACCGGGTCGGGTGCCTCCCCGGGGAGCACGGCGTTCGCGTGACGGGTGACCGCCACCAGCCGTGAGGACACGAAACGCTCGTCGGCCAGCCAGGTCCGCAGGAGGTCCAGGGCGCGCTGGGCGCCGTCGTGCGCCGCGTCCGCCCCGTCCTCGCCGTCCGCCGGGGCGAACGCCGCGACGACGACGAAGTCGGGCACCGGGGCCCCCGCGTCCACGGCGGCACCGAGCGCCGCCAGGTCCGGATGCGCCTGCGCACCGGGAAGCCCGGCGAGCGCGCCCGAACCGAGCACCGCCCACAGCCCGGCCGGTTCGGCCACGGCCGCGGGAGCCCAGGAGGGTACGAACATCGCGTCCGCGGCTCCGCCCGGCTCGGCGACCCGCCCCGCGGGCCGCACCACCAGGGACTCCACCGTGGCCACGGGCAGACCGTCCGCGTCGGCGAAGAACAGTTCGAGCGAGTCGGGCCCGTTCGGCGTCAGCCGTACGCGCAGGAACGACGCCCCGGCCGCGTGCAGCGAGACGCCGCGCCACTCGAAGGGCAGCCGGCCCCGCTGCTCCCGGCCGAACTCGCCCGGAACGAAGGCGGCGGCGTGCAGCGCCGCGTCGAAGAGCGCGGGGTGCAGGCCGAAGCCGTCGGCGTCACCGGCGACCTCGTCGGGCAGCCGCACCTCGGCGTAGACCCGGTCGCCCTGCCGCCACACCCCGCGCAGCCCCTGGAAGGCCGGACCGTAGCGGAACCCGGCCGCGGCGAACTCCTCGTAGAAGCCCTCGACGGACAGCTCCTCGGCCCCGGCGGGCGGCCATGCCGCCAGATCGTCCGCGGGTTCGCTGCCGGCCGCGGTGAGACGGCCGCCGGCGTGCCGGGTCCACACGTCCTCGGCCGAACCCTCCACCTGCGCGTGCACGGTGAACTCGCGGTCCCCGGAGGCGTCGGCGCTACCGAGGGCGACCTGGACCCGTACCCCGCCGCCGGACGGCAGGGCGAGGGGAAGCTCCAGGGTGAGGTCCGCGACGGACTCCAGCCCGATCCGGGCACCCGCCCACAGCGCCAGTTCGGCGACGGCGGTACCCGGAAGCACCACCGTGTCCCCGAGCGCGTGACCGGCCAGCCAGGGGTGGGTGTCCGTGGACAGCCGGCCCGTGAACAGCCAACCGCCGCCCGTGGCCGGCACCAGCGCGGCCCCGAGCAGGGGGTGGTCGGCCGGGGCCAGGCCCGCCGCGGTCACGTCCCCGGAGGCGGGCAGGGTCTGCACCCAGTACTGCGCGTGCTGGAACGCGTACGTCGGCAGGGCGACGTCGCGGGCGCCCCGCCCGGCGAAGAACGCCGCCCAGTCCACCGGCAGCCCGGCGGCGTGCGCCCGGCCCAGCATCGTGACGAGCGTCCTGACCTCGGGCCGTTCCCGGCGCAGGGCGGGGGCGACGACGGCGTCCTCGCCGCCGAGGGCGGCCAGGGTCTCGTTCACCATGGACGTCAGCGCGCCGTCGGCGCCGAGCTCCAGGAACACGCTCACGCCGTCGTCGGCCAAGGCGCGTACGACGTCGTGGAAACGGACGGGCGCGCGGACCTGCCGGGCCCAGTAGCCGGGGTCGGCCCAGTCCTGTGCCGCGAGGACGGTGCCGGTCACGCTGGAGACGACGGGGATGTCCGCGGGTCCGAAGGCCAGGCCCTGCGCCACCTGGCGCAGCTCCTCGACGACCGGCTCCATCAGAGGTGAGTGGAACGCGTGGCTCACCGGGAGGCGCCGGGTCCGCCGGCCGAGCGCGGCGAAGTGCGCCGCGATGGCGGTGACCACGTCCTCGGTACCGGACACCACGACCGAACCGGGCCCGTTGACGGCGGCCACACCGGCCGACGCCTCGTGCCCGGCGAGCATCGGCAGCACCTCGTCCTCGGTCGCCGCGACCGAGACCATCGCGCCGCCCGCGGGCAGCTCCTGCATCAGCCGGCCACGTGCGGCCACCAGCGCGCAGGCGTCGGTCAGCGACAGCATGCCCGACACGTGCGCGGCGGTCAGTTCGCCGATGGAGTGCCCGGAGAGCAGCCGGGGCCGTACGCCCCACTCCTCCAGCAGGCGGAACAGCGCCACCCCGAGCGCGAAGGTGGCCGCCTGGGTGTACAGCGTCCGGTCGAGCAGCCGGGCGTCCTCGGTGTCCGGGGCGGCCAGCAGCACCGTGAGCAGCGGGCGGTCCAGGCGCGGGTCCAGTTCGGCGCAGACCGCTTCCAGCGCGCGGGCGTAGACGGGGAACGTCTCGTACAGCTCCCGTCCCATGCCGGGACGCTGTGCGCCCTGCCCGGTGAAGAGGAACGCGCCGCGCACCTCGCCCGCGAGACCGCTGACGGCTCCGGCGGACGGAGTCCCGTCGGCCTGCCCGGCCAGCTCACGCAGCAGTTCCTCGCGGTCCCCGGCGAGCAGTACGGCGCGGTGCTCGAAGGCGGTACGCCGCGTCGCCAGCGCGCACGCCAGATCGTCGAGCGCCACGTCGGGTCGGGCCAGCAGGTGTTCGCGCAGCCGGTCGGCCTGGGCGGGCAGTGCCGTGGCGGTGGCGGCGGACAGCAGCACCGGCACCACCGGCAGGGCGGCGGGGGCCGGGGAGCCGTCCGCGTCCGGCGCGCCGGTCTCCTCGGGGTCGGCGGCGTAGAGGTCCGCGGCCGCCGGCTCCTCGAGGATGACGTGCACGTTCGTGCCGCTGATCCCGAACGAGGACACGCCGGCCCGGCGGGGCCGGTCGGACCTCGGCCACGGGCGGTTCTCGGTCAGCAGTTCCACCGCACCGGCCGACCAGTCCACCTCGGGGGTCGGGCCGTCCACGTGCAGGGTGCGGGGCAGTTCCTCGTGCCGCATCGCCATGACCATCTTGATGATCCCGGCGGCGCCCGCGGCGGCCTGGGTGTGGCCGAGGTTGGACTTGACGGACCCGAGCCGCAGGGGCTGGTCGGCGGGGCGGTCCTGGCCGTAGGTGGCCAGCAGGGCCTGCGCCTCGATGGGGTCACCGAGCGTCGTGCCCGTACCGTGCGCCTCGACGACGTCGACGTCGGCGGTGCCCAGGCGTGCCGAGGCCAGGGCCTGCTGGATCACGCGCTGCTGGGAGGGGCCGTTGGGCGAGGTGAGGCCGTTGGACGCGCCGTCCTGGTTGACCGCGCTGCCCCGGACGATCGCGAGCACGTCGTGCCCCTTGCGCCGCGCGTCCGAGAGCCGCTCGACCACGAGCAGCGCGGAGCCCTCGCCCCAACCGACACCGTCGGCGGCGGCCGCGAACGACTTGCACCTGCCGGTACGGGACAGGCCGCGCTGGCGGGAGTTCTCCACGAAGGTGGCGGGCGTGGACATGACCGTGGCCCCGCCCGCGAGCGCCATGTCGCACTCCTCGTCCCGCAGGGCCTGCACGGCGAGGTGCAGCGCCACCAGGGACGACGAGCACGCGGTGTCGAGGGTGACGGCCGGCCCCTCGAGGCCGAGGAAGTAGGAGATCCGGCCCGACGCCACGCTCGCGGCCATACCCGTGCTCAGGTAGCCCTCGACCTCGTCGGGCAGCGTGCCCGGACCCGAGGCGTAGTCGTGGTACATCAGGCCGGTGAAGACACCGGTGCGCGAACCGGCCAGGGACCTGGGGTCCACCCCGGCGTTCTCCAGGGCCTCCCACGCGGTCTCCAGCAGCAGCCGCTGCTGCGGGTCCATCGCCAGAGCCTCGCGCGGCGCGATCCCGAAGAACTCGGAGTCGAACGAGGCCGCCCCGGAGAGGAAACCGCCCTCGGTCGCGTACGCGGTGCCCGAGTGGTCGGGATCGGGGTGGTAGAGCCCGTCGATGTCCCAGCCGCGGTCCCGCGGCATGGGTCCGATGGCGTCCCCGCCACGGCGGACGAGTTCCCACAGCTCGTCGGGCGAACCGACGTCGCCGGGCAGCCTGCAGGCCATTCCGACAATTGCTATGGGCTCGGCGTCGCCGGCCTCAAGCTTCTTGATGCGTCGATGGGCCTGCCGGAGATCGGCCGCCATCTTCTTGAGGTAATCAACCAGCTGCGCTTCGTTCGTCACCTGTGAACCTGCCTGAGAGATTGGCAAACCTCGCCCTTCGAGGGGAAGCTACGCCGGGCTCCGCCCCTAGCCGCGTCCCCTCAGCCACCCCAGAAGGCCGTTCCGCGGGCTTCCCGCGCAGGGGCGCGTGCCTCCGCGGACTAGGGGTTGTCGTTAGGGGTGAAGCGTTGTTTAGCATGCGGCGATTTCATGATTCGACAGGACTGGAGCACATCGCCGCCATGACCATCTCTGAGTCGGAAACCGAAACCGCGGTGGAGCAGGAATTCACCAAGCCCGCGGCCCCCGAGAAAATCCACGACCTGGATTTCCTGCTGGGTGACTTCCGCGTCGAGTGGACCAATTTCACCGCCGACCCGGCCACCACCGGCGTCGCCACCTGGAACACCGAATCGACTTTCGGCGGGCACGCGTACGAGATGACGCAGCGCGTGGACGAGCACGACGTCAACGGGCGCTTCATCGTCCAGTGGGTCGAGTCCGAGTCCGCCTTCTCCGGCTACTACTACGACGACTGGGCGAACCGCACCCTCCTGACCGCCGAGGGCTGGAAGGACGGCTTCTTCTCCTTCACCGGCACCTGCGTCGGATTCGGTAAGACGTTCCAGCTCAAGGAGCAGTACGAGATCGTCGACGCCGATCACTACGTCAAGCGCGGGTTCGTCAAGTTCGACGAGAACGAGGAGACGGAGTGGATCCCGGCGGACGAGATCCACGCGTACCGGGTCTGATCCCCCCGGCCGCCGCTCCGCCCCGGCCGGCGGCACCGACGCAGGACCCCGTCGGCCTCTTCCGTGGGCCGGCGGCACGGGACCGGCCCCGGTCACGTGACACCCCGGAAAGGTTGAACATGCCCACGCTGTCCGAAGCCCTCCTCGCCGGCGCCCCTCCGGAGGAGTTGGAGCGCGCCGCGCTGCCGGAGGAGTACACCGCCGCATTCGTCCGCGCCGAGGACGCCGGGATGTTCGAGGGGGTCGGCGACAAGGACGTCCGAAAGTCGCTGCACGTGGGCCAGGTGCCCATGCCGGAGCTGGCTCCCGACGAGGTGCTGGTCGCGGTCATGGCGAGCGCGGTCAACTACAACACCGTGTGGTCGGCCATGTTCGAGCCGATCCCCACCTTCCGCTTCCTGAAGCAGTTCGCCGCCCAGGGCGGCTGGGCGGAGCGGCACGACCTCCCGTACCACGTGCTCGGTTCCGACGGAGCGGGCGTGATCGTGCGCAAGGGGTCCGGCGTGCGCCGCTGGCAGGTCGGCGACCACGTGGTGACCAGCTGCGTCCAGGTCGACGACCAGGAGCCCGCCACCCACGGTGACGGAATGATGGGTGCGGAGCAGCGCATCTGGGGGTTCGAGACGAACTTCGGCGGACTGGCCCACTACGCGGTGGTCCGGGCGAGCCAGCTCATTCCCAAGCCGGCGCACCTGAGCTGGGAAGAGGCGGCGTGCAACCCGCTGTGCGCGAGCACCGCCTACCGCATGCTCGTCGGTGACCGGGGCGCCCGCATCAAGCAGGGCGACGTCGTGCTGATCTGGGGCGCCGCCGGCGGGCTGGGCGCGTACGCGACCCAGTTCGTCCGCAACGGCGGTGGCATCCCCGTGGGTGTCGTCAGCTCGCCCGAGAAGGCGGAGGCGGCGCGCAGGCTCGGCTGCGAGCTGGTCGTGGACCGGTCGGAGATCGGCCTCGACGACAGCGTCGCCGACGACCCCGCGAAGGTGATCGAGGTCGGCAAGCGCCTGGGCCGTCTCATCCGCCAGGGGGTCGGCGAGGACCCGCACGTCGTCTTCGAACACGTGGGCCGCGCGACGTTCGGCGTCTCCCTGTTCGTCGTACGCCGCGGCGGGACCGTGGTCACCTGCGGCTCCAGCAGCGGATACCAGCACAGCTACGACAACCGGTACCTGTGGATGAAGCTCAAGCGCGTCATCGGCAGCCACGCGGCCAACCTGCAGGAACAGTGGGAGGCCAACCGCCTCTTCGCCACGGGCCGCATCGTGCCCACCCTGTCCACGGTCCATCCGCTGGCCGAGATCGGCGAGGCCGCCCGCTCCGTCCAGACCAACCGGCACATCGGCAAGGTCGGCGTGCTCTGCCAGGCGACCGCGCCCGGTCAGGGCGTCACCGACCCGGTGCTGCGCGCCTCGATGGGCGAGGAACGCCTGAACCCGCTGCGCGACCTCCACCGGGTCCGCACGGCCGGCTGAGTCACACCTGTTGCGCCGGACCTGTCCGGGACCGTAGATACTGGTCCCGGACAGGTCTTCGCCATGTCCGCGGGTCGAGGGGGCTTCGCTCAACTGAGCGGGCATTGACCCATCCGTGTGACAAGCGGCACAATAATTGAGTAAAGTCTGCATCAAATACTTTGTGATAACGTTCGCAAGCGCCCGGGATGGGGGCTGGAGACCGGAGTGCGACCGTCTTCACCCACAGTGAACGTCCACGCCCGGGTCACAACCGCCTACTGGCGGTGACCGAACCCACCCAACACCTCGCCGGAGGAGCTGCCCCCATGCAGTCCAACGACGCCCGAACTCTCCTGCACTGCGTCATCCCCACCGTCGTCGCCGGCGGCATCGGGATCGCGGTCAGTGCTGCCCTCGCGGGCGGCAAGGGCGCGCTGGGTGCCGCCATCGGCGTGGCACTCGTCCTCGTTTTCATGGGAGGGGGGCTCGTCGCCCTCCAGCGGACCGCTCGCTCCCTGCCTCATCTCTTCCAGATGATGGGGCTCCTGCTCTACACGACGCAGATCCTCGCTCTGGTGATCATCCTGAGTGTGATCAAGCGCGTCGCGGTCTTCGATAGCAAGTGCACGGCCTTCACGCTGCTCGCGGCCACTCTGGTCTGGATGGCGGCGCAGGTCCGGGCGCACATGAAGTCGAAAATCCTTTATGTGGAGCCGGAAGGGACCCGGACGCCCTCGTAACGTGTAGGCCGGGTGTAAAGGAGCTACCGCTCGTTTGCTATCGTCTCGCCACAGCTGCGGCAGGTTTGCGCGGGCGGCAGACGGACGTCAGATGAGCGTTGTCAGAGCTTGGTGCCCCATCGCCGCACTTAAGTATCCGCCAGTCCAGTCCAGTGCCGTTCCGCGGTCGCAGGCCGCGCCGACACAATGAGGTTGCCGTACCCATGCGTCAAGTTGAAGGAGCTCGCGGTGAGTGACGCCACGACGCTCGCCTTCGAGACCGATTGTCACATCTTCGAAGGGTGCGGCTTCCCGACTCCCGGCCTGCACTCCTTCCTGTTCAAGCCGATGTTCACGGTCGGCGGTATCGAGTTCAACAAGCCGATACTGCTGGCCTTGTTGAGCACGGTGATCGTCGTGGGGTTCTTCTGGGCGGCATTCAATAAGCCGAAGTTGATCCCCGGCAAGTTGCAGATGGTCGGCGAGGCGGGCTACGACTTCGTCCGCCGTGGAGTGGTCTACGAGACGCTCGGCAAGCGTGAGGGCGAGAAATACGTCCCGCTCATGGTCTCGCTGTTCTTCTTCATCTGGATCATGAACATCTGGTCGATCATTCCGCTGGCCCAGTTCCCGGTCACATCGATCATCGCCTTCCCGGTCGGCCTCGCCGCGATCGTGTACATCCTGTGGGTGAGTCTCACCTTCAAGCGTCACGGGTTCATCGGCGGGATCAAGAACATCACGGCTTACGACAAGTCGCTCGGCCCGGTGTTCCCGGTGGTCATGCTGTTCGAGTTCCTGTCGAACATGATCATCCGGCCGTTCACTCACGCGGTCCGTCTCTTCGCGAACATGTTCGCGGGTCACGTGCTGCTGCTGATCTTCACCATCGCGAGCTGGTACCTGCTGAACGGCATCGGTATCGCCTACGCCAGCGTCTCGTTCGTGATGGTCATCGTGATGACGATCTTCGAGTTGTTCATCCAGGCACTGCAGGCGTACGTCTTCGTCCTGCTCTCGTGCAGCTACATCCAGGGTGCTCTCGCCGAGCACCACTGACGGCTCGGCCCCTTATACATCCGGTGGCCAACCCCCACCGGCCCGTGAAACAGAAGGAAGAACGGCATGTCTGCTCTCGAGACCCTCGCTGCGGTCAACCTCCAGGGCAACCTCGCAGCGATCGGCTACGGCCTCGCGGCGATCGGCCCCGGCGTCGGCGTCGGCATCATCTTCGGTAACGGTACCCAGGCGCTGGCCCGTCAGCCCGAGGCCGCCGGCCTCATCCGGCAGAACCAGATCCTCGGCTTCGTCCTCTGTGAGGCGCTCGCCCTGATCGGTCTCGTCATGGGCTTCGTTTACCCGGTCCCTTCTTGATCGCCTGAGAACCATTTTCGACGGAAGGCACTGATGTGATCGCCCTGGTACCGCTCGCGGCCGAGGAGATTCAGAATCCCCTCATCCCGCCGATCCCCGAGCTCGTCATCGGTCTGATCGCCTTCGCCATCGTCTTCGGCTTCTTCGCGTGGAAGTTCCTCCCGGCCATCAACAAGGTCCTGGAAGAGCGTCGCGAGGCGATCGAAGGCGGTATGGAGGCGGCCGAGGAGGCCCGGACCGAGGCTCAGAGCGTCCTGGAGCAGTACAGGGCCCAGCTCGCCGAAGCCCGGCACGAGGCCGCGCGCCTGCGCCAGGAAGCGCTGGAGCAGGGCACTGCGCTCAAGGAAGAACTGCGCGCAGAGGGCCAGCGGCAGCGTGAGGAGATCATCGCTGCCGGCCACACCCAGATCGCGGCGGACCGTAAGGCCGCCTCTCAGGCGCTGCGTCAGGACGTCGGCAAGCTCGCCACCGACCTGGCCGGCAAGCTCGTCGGCGAGTCCCTCGAGGACCACGCCCGGCAGAGCCGCACCATCGACCGTTTCCTCAGCGAGCTCGAGGAGAAGGCCGAGGCGGCCCGATGAACGGAGCGAGCCGCGAGGCGCTGGCCTCCGCGCGTGAGCGTCTCGACGCGCTGACGGACAACACGTCCGTCGACGCGGCGAAGCTCGCCGGTGAGCTGGCTGCCGTCACCGCGCTGCTCGACCGTGAGGTCTCGCTGCGTCGGGTCATCACGGACCCGGCGCAGTCCGGCGAGGCCAAGGCCGAGCTGGCCGGTCGCCTGCTCGGCGGCCAGGTCGGCGGGGAAACCCTCGACCTGGTGTCCGGCATGGTCCGGTCCCGCTGGTCGCAGTCCCGCGACCTGGTGGACGCGCTGGAGGAGCTGGCGGCCACCGCCGACCTCACGGCCGCCCAGCAGGGTGGCGCGCTCGACGACGTCGAGGACGAGATCTTCCGCTTCGGCCGGATCGTCTCCTCGAACACCGAGCTGCGCGCCGCGCTGACCGACCGCGGCGCCACCGCCTCCGCCAAGGGCGAGCTGCTGCGCAGCCTGCTCGGCGGCAAGGCGAACGCCGTCACCGAGCGCCTGGTGATCCGCCTTGTCACGCAGCCGCGTGGACGTAGCCTGGAAGCGGGACTGGAGTCCCTTTCCACGCTCGCCGCCGAGCGCCGCAACCGTATGGTCGCCACTGTGACCAGCGCGGTTCCGCTCAGCGACGTGCAGCGGTCGCGTCTGGGCGCTGTGCTGGCCAAGCTGTACGGCCGACAGATGCACCTGAACCTCGACGTGGACCCCGAGGTCCTCGGCGGGATCTCGGTCCGAGTCGGCGACGAGGTCATCGACGGCACCATCGCGGACCGCCTCGCCGAGGCGTCGCGCCGCATGGCCGGCTGACCAGCCACCAATAGAACAGAAGCATTCCTAGCGGCCCGGTTGGGCCGTGCAGAACTTGCAGAAGATTCCTGGGGGTCGCCCCCAGACCCCTAAGAAGCTTCAGGCCCAACAAGGAGAGCAGGGAACCCAGATGGCGGAGCTCACGATCCGGCCGGAGGAGATCCGGGACGCACTGGAGAACTTTGTCCAGTCGTACCAGCCGGACGCGGCCTCGCGCGAGGAGGTCGGAACGGTCAGCGTTGCCGGCGACGGCATCGCGAAGGTGGAGGGTCTTCCCTCCGCCATGGCGAACGAGCTGCTGAAGTTCGAGGACGGCACCCTCGGTCTCGCCCTCAACCTCGAGGAGCGCGAGATCGGTGCGGTCGTCCTCGGCGAGTTCAGCGGTATCGAGGAGGGCCAGTCGGTGCAGCGCACCGGCGAGGTGCTCTCGGTCGGCGTCGGCGAGGGTTACCTCGGCCGCGTGGTCGACCCGCTCGGCAACCCGATCGACGGTCTCGGCGAGATCGCGACCGAAGGCCGTCGCGCCCTGGAGCTCCAGGCTCCTGGCGTCATGGTCCGTAAGTCCGTCCACGAGCCGATGCAGACCGGCTACAAGGCCATCGACGCCATGGTGCCGGTCGGCCGTGGCCAGCGTCAGCTGATCATCGGTGACCGTCAGACGGGTAAGACCGCTCTGGCCGTCGACACGATCATCAACCAGCGCGACAACTGGCGCTCGGGCGACGTGAACAAGCAGGTTCGCTGCATCTACGTCGCCATCGGCCAGAAGGGCTCGACCATCGCGTCCGTTCGCGGCGCCCTGGAAGACGCCGGCGCGCTCGAGTACACGACGATCGTCGCCGCCCCGGCGTCCGACCCGGCCGGCTTCAAGTACCTGGCGCCGTACACCGGTTCCGCCATCGGCCAGCACTGGATGTACGCCGGCAAGCACGTCCTGATCATCTTCGACGACCTGTCGAAGCAGGCCGACGCCTACCGCGCCGTGTCGCTGCTGCTGCGCCGCCCGCCGGGTCGCGAGGCCTACCCGGGTGACGTCTTCTACCTGCACTCCCGTCTGCTGGAGCGCTGCGCGAAGCTGTCCGACGACATGGGTGCCGGTTCGATGACCGGTCTGCCGATCGTCGAGACCAAGGCGAACGACGTGTCGGCGTTCATCCCGACCAACGTCATCTCCATCACCGACGGCCAGTGCTTCCTGGAGTCCGACCTGTTCAACGCGGGCCAGCGCCCGGCGCTGAACGTCGGTATCTCGGTCTCCCGCGTCGGTGGCTCCGCCCAGCACAAGGCCATGAAGCAGGTTTCCGGCCGTCTGCGCCTGGACCTGGCCCAGTACCGCGAGCTGGAGGCGTTCGCCGCCTTCGGTTCCGACCTGGACGCCGCGTCGAAGGCTTCGCTGGAGCGCGGCAAGCGTCTGGTCGAGCTGCTGAAGCAGGGCCAGTACCAGCCGATGCCCGTCGAGGAGCAGGTCGTCTCCGTTTGGGCCGGCACCACCGGCAAGATGGACGACGTTCCGGTGGTCGACATCCGTCGCTTCGAGTCGGAGCTGCTGGAGCACCTGCGCCGCGAGCGCAAGGACCTCCTCACCTCCATCGCCGACGGCGGCAAGATGTCGGACGACACCCTGTCCTCCGTCGCGGACGCCATCGCTTCCTTCAAGCGCCAGTTCGAGACCTCGGACGGCAAGCTCCTGGGCGAGGACGCACCGGCCGTCAACGTCTCCAAGTGACGACGGAAGGGACCTGACTCATGGGAGCGCAGCTCCGGGTCTACAAGCGTCGCATCCGTGCCATCACGGCGACCAAGAAGATCACCAAGGCGATGGAGATGATCGCCGCCTCGCGCATCGTCAAGGCGCAGCGCAAGGTGGCGGCATCGATGCCGTACGCGACCGAGCTCACCCGTGCGGTGACCGCGGTGGCGACCGGTTCGAACACCAAGCACGCCCTGACGACCGAGGTCGAGGCGCCGACCCGTGCCGCGATCGTGCTCATCACGAGCGACCGCGGTCTGGCCGGCGGCTACTCCTCGAACGCCATCAAGCAGGCGGAGCGGCTCACCGAGCGGCTGCGCGGCGAGGGCAAGGAGGTCGACACGTACATCGTCGGCCGTAAGGGGCTGGCCTACTACGGCTTCCGCGAGCGCAAGGTCGCGGATTCGTGGACCGGCTTCACCGACAGCCCGGCCTACGCCGACGCCAAGCGCGTCGCGGGGCCGCTGATCGAGGCCATCCAGCTGGAAACGGCCGAGGGTGGCGTCGACGAGCTGCACATTGTCTACACGGAATTCGTGTCGATGATGACGCAGAACCCGGTCGACGGCCGGATGCTGCCGCTCAGCCTCGATCAGGCTCCGGAGGAGACCGGTGCGAAGGGCGAGATCCTTCCGCTGTTCGACTTCGAGCCGTCGGCGGAGGACGTCCTCGACGCCCTGCTGCCGCGCTACGTCGAGAGCCGTATCTACAACGCACTGCTGCAGTCGGCCGCTTCCGAGCACGCCGCCCGCCGCCGCGCGATGAAGGCGGCGACCGACAACGCCGGAGACCTCATCAAGAGCCTCTCCCGGCTTGCCAACGCGGCCCGCCAGGCCGAAATCACCCAGGAAATCAGCGAGATCGTCGGTGGCGCGAGCGCCATGGCTGACGCGACCGCGGGGAGTGACAAGTAATGACGACCACTGCTCAGACGGCCGCCGCCACGGGCCGTGTCGCCCGGGTCATCGGCCCGGTCGTCGACGTGGAGTTCCCCGTCGACGCCATGCCCGAGATCTACAACGCGCTGAAGGTCCAGGTCTCCGACCCGGCCGAGGACGGCGCGCTGAAGACCCTGACCCTCGAGGTCGCGCAGCACCTGGGTGACGGCCTCGTCCGTACCATCTCGATGCAGCCGACCGACGGTCTGGTCCGCCAGGCCGCGGTGACCGACACGGGCGAGGGCATCACCGTCCCCGTCGGTGACTTCACCAAGGGCAAGGTGTTCAACACCCTCGGTGAGGTGCTGAACTACCCGGAGGAGAACGCCAACGTCACCGAGCGTTGGCCGATCCACCGCAAGGCCCCTCGCTTCGACGAGCTCGAGTCGAAGACCGAGATGTTCGAGACCGGCGTCAAGGTCATCGACCTTCTCACCCCGTACGTCAAGGGTGGAAAGATCGGTCTGTTCGGTGGTGCCGGTGTCGGCAAGACCGTTCTGATCCAGGAAATGATCTACCGCGTCGCCAACAACCACGACGGTGTGTCGGTGTTCGCGGGCGTCGGTGAGCGTACCCGTGAGGGCAACGACCTCATCGAGGAGATGGCCGACTCCGGCGTCATCGACAAGACGGCGCTTGTCTTCGGCCAGATGGACGAGCCCCCGGGCACCCGTCTGCGCGTCGCGCTTGCCGGTCTGACCATGGCGGAGTACTTCCGCGATGTGCAGAAGCAGGACGTGCTCTTCTTCATCGACAACATCTTCCGGTACACCCAGGCGGGTTCCGAGGTGTCGACCCTGCTCGGCCGTATGCCCTCCGCGGTGGGTTACCAGCCGAACCTGGCCGACGAGATGGGTCTCCTCCAGGAGCGCATCACCTCGACCCGTGGTCACTCGATCACCTCGATGCAGGCGATCTACGTCCCCGCGGACGACCTGACCGACCCGGCGCCGGCGACCACCTTCGCCCACCTCGACGCGACGACGGTTCTTTCCCGTCCGATCTCCGAGAAGGGCATCTACCCGGCCGTGGACCCGCTGGACTCGACGTCCCGCATCCTCGACCCGCGGTACATCGCGGCGGACCACTACGCCACGGCGATGCGCGTCAAGGGGATCCTGCAGAAGTACAAGGACCTCCAGGACATCATCGCGATCCTCGGTATCGACGAGCTGGGCGAGGAGGACAAGCTCGTTGTCCACCGTGCCCGTCGTGTCGAGCGCTTCCTGTCGCAGAACACCCACGTGGCGAAGCAGTTCACCGGTGTGGACGGTTCGGACGTTCCGCTCGACGAGTCGATCGTCGCCTTCAACGCGATCTGCGACGGTGACTACGACCACTTCCCCGAGCAGGCGTTCTTCCTGTGCGGTGGCATCGAGGACCTGAAGGCCAACGCCAAGGAGCTGGGCGTCTCCTGATCCGGCGCGCTCCGCCAGGAGCGCATCCGGTTCGCATGTTCTGCGGAGAGGGGCGGGTGTGTCCCGTCCCTCTCCTCACGCCCATTAGAATTTGACCCAACACCCGGCCGACCCGCCGGGTGGTGACCCGAGGAGCCACCTTGGCTGCTGAGCTGCACGTCGAGCTGGTCGCGGCGGACCGCAATGTCTGGTCCGGCGAGGCCACCCTTGTTGTCGCCCGCACCACGTCCGGCGACATCGGCGTCATGCCCGGTCACCAGCCGCTTCTCGGTGTGCTGGAATCGGGCCCGGTGACCATCCGTACCAGCGACGGCAACACCGTCGTCGCCGCGGTGCACGGCGGTTTCATCTCGTTCGCGGACAACAAGCTGTCCCTGCTGGCCGAGATCGCCGAGCTCGCGGACGAGATTGACGTCCAGCGTGCGGAGCGGGCACTGGAGCGCGCGAAGGCGGAGGCCGATGCGGCCGCCGAGCGTCGCGCTGATGTCCGGCTGCGCGCCGTAACGGGCTGAACGCCCGTCGGAGTTTGATCGTTTGAGTCCCGGGGGGCGACCTTCGGGACTCGGCAGACCTCAGCCGCGGTCCGTGCTGGAATTTTCCAGACCGGGTCGCGGCTGAGGCGATGCGGGTCTGTTTTTTCTCATGTGTATTCGATGAGCGAGGAGGTCGGTGAAGATGCTCCTCGCTCTGCTTGTGAGCGGCCTGGTCGTAACCCTGGTGGTGATCGGGCTGTTTGTCTTCGGGCTGCGCCGCAGACTCATCCAGCGGTCCGGCGGCACCTTCGACTGCAGCATGCGCTGGGGTGTGTCCGAGGAGCCCGACATCTCCGGCAAGGGCTGGGTGTACGGGGTCGCGCGCTACAGCGGTGACCGGATCGAGTGGTTCCGGGTGTTCTCGTACTCCCCGCGCCCGCGCCGGCTGCTGGAGCGCTCCTCCATCGAGGTCGTCGCCCGCCGCGCCCCGGAGGGCGAGGAGGAGCTGGCGCTGCTCTCCGACGCCGTCGTGCTCGGCTGTGTCCACCGGGGGACCCGCCTGGAGCTGGCGATGAGCGAGGACGCGCTGACCGGTTTCCTCGCCTGGCTGGAGGCGGCGCCTCCCGGCCAGCGGGTGAACGTGGCCTAGCCGGTACGCCGAGAGGTCGAGAAGCCGGGGAGACGGGGGCGGACCCGTCTCCCCGGCTTCGGTCTTTACTGGAGCCCGGTGTGGATCGCGTTCGCGAGCTCACCGTTCGTGGTGTCGCCGCTGAACTCCCAGAAGAAGGCTCCCCTGAGGCCCTGCTGCTTGGCCCAGGTCATCTTCCCGGCGATCGTGGCGGGGGTGTCGTAGCTCCACCAGTTGCTGCCGCACTTGGCGTAGGCCGTGCCGGCGATCGTGCCGGTGGCCGGGCAGCTGTTCTTGAGCACCTTGTAGTCCTCGATGCCCTGCTCGTACGTGCCCGGCGCGGGTCCGGTGGCGGTGCCGCCGGGGGCCGCCTGGGTCACTCCGGTCCAGCCGCGGCCGTAGAAGCCGATGCCGAGGTTGAGCTTGGCCCCGGCGACGCCCTTGGCCTTGAGCTTGGCGATCGCGTCGGCCGAGTTGAAGCCTGCCTGCGGGATGCCCGCGTAGGAGGTGAGCGGGGAGTGCGGGGCGGTGGGGCCCTGGGCCGCCCAGGCGCCGAAGAAGTCGTACGTCATGACGTTGTAGAAGTCGACGTACTGCGCCGCGCCGCCGTAGTCGGCCGCGTCGATCTTGCCGCCGTCGGAGGCGTCGGCGGTGATGGCCGCGGTGACCAGGTTGTTCGCGCCGAACTTGGCCCGGGTCGCCTGCATCAGGTTCTTGAAGGCGGCCGCGCCGCTGGTGTCGCAGGACAGGCCGCAGGCGTTCGGGTACTCCCAGTCGAGGTCGATGCCGTCGAAGACATCGGCCCAGCGCGGGTCCTCGACCAGGTTGTAGCAGGACTGGGCGAAGGCGGTCGGGTTGGCGGCGGCCTGCGGGAAGCCGCCGGACCAGGTCCAGCCGCCGAAGGACCAAAGGATCTTGATGTTCGGGTAGGCCTTCTTCAGCTTGCGCAGCTGGTTGAAGTTGCCGCGCAGCGGCTGGTCCCAGGTGTCGGCGACGCCGTCGACGCTCTGGTCGGCGGTGTAGGCCTTGTCGTAGTCGGCGTAGGCGTCACCGATGGTGCACTGGCCGTTCTGGACGTTGCCGAAGGCGTAGTTGATGTGGGTGATCCTGCCCGCGGTGCCGGAGGTGACCAGGTTCTTCACGTGGTAGTTGCGGCCGTAGACGCCCCAGTTGGTGAAGTACCCGAGCTTGACCTTGCCGCCCGGGTCCGGGGGGATGACGCCGCCGGTGGTCGTGACCGTCGTCGAGCCGGAGGAGGGGCCGGTCTGGTCGATGCTGTCGCGGGCGGTGACGCTGTAGGTGTACGTCGTGCCCTTGGTCAGGCCGGAGTCGGCGTAGCTGGTCCCGGTGACCGTGGCGATCTTGGCGGAGCCCCGGTAGACGTCGTAGTTCTTGACGCCCTTGTCGTCCGTGGCCGGGGTCCAGGTCAGGGTGAGCGAGGTGTCGGCGACGTTGCTCGCGGTGGGGGTGCCGGGAGCCGTGGGGGGAGTGTCGCCGGGCTGGGTGCCGCCGTCGCAGGAGGCCCCGTTGATCTTGCAGCCGCTCGGGGCGCCGCCGCCGGCGCCGTTGAAGCCGAAGCTCGCGGTCGCCCCCGGGGCCAGGGTCCCGTTCCAGCCGAGGTTCTTGGCGGTCCAGTGGGTGCCCGAGCCGGTCACGGTGGCGTCCCAGGCCGAGGTGACCGAGGTGCCCGCCGGGTAGTCCCACTCCACGGTCCAGCTGCTGAGGGTGGTGGTGCCGGTGTTCTTCACCACCCACTTGCCCTCGAAGCCGGAGCCCCAGTCGGAGACCTTGGTGTACGTCGCCGTCGCGGAGGCGGCCGCCTGGGCCGGGCCGGCCAGTGCGACGAGACCGGTGACGGGCAGGGCGAGCGCGGCCACGATCGCCGCGACTCGGCTGAAGAATCGGGTGCGCCTGGTGCGGGGTGGGGATGCTGTGCTCAAGGGTGATCCTCCGTAGGTCCGTCGCGGTCGTGGGGCCGACTACGACATGGGGGTGGGACCTGCGCCGCCCGTGAGCACGCTTTGTCATGGCACGCTCACCACAGTGTTGCGGCGAGCGTAGAAAGGTCTGGACCAACCGTCAAGAGGTCCAGACCGGTGGCCGCCGACCCGGCTATATCCCCAACTCCTGTGCCAGTACCGCCGCTTGGAGCCTGCTGCGCAGGTCCAACTTGCCGAGCAACCTGCTGACGTGCGTCTTGGCCGTCGCCTCCGCCATCTCCAGGCGCACCGCGATCTCCGCGTTCGACAGGCCTTCGCCCAAGGCGCTCAGCACCTCCCGTTCCCGCCGGGTGAGGGAGGCGACCGCCGCGGCCCGCTCCGGCGCCGGGGCCGGCCGTGCCGGGCGGGGCGTCGCGAACTCCGCGATCAGCCGCCGGGTCACCGCCGGGGCGATCAGACCCTCGCCGCGCGCGACGGTCCGGACCGCCCCGATCAGCTCCGCGGCCTCCGCGTTCTTGAGCAGGAAGCCCGCGGCTCCCGCCCGCAGCGCCCCGAAGACGTACTCGTCGAGGTCGAAGGTGGTCAGCACCAGGACGTCGGCCAGCCCCTCCGAGACCACCTGACGGGTCGCCGACACCCCGTCCAGCCGGGGCATCTGCACGTCCATGAGGACGAGATCCGGCCGTAGCTCCCGGGCCAGGCGCACGGCCTCCTCCCCGTCGGCCGCCTCGCCCACCACCTCGATGTCGCCCGCGCTGCGCAGGATGAGCACCAGCCCCGCCCGCACCGCGCCCTGATCTTCCGCCACCACGACCCGAACGGTCATGCCTCCACCGCCTTCTCCTCCGCGGGCAGTGTCGCCCGCACCTGCCACACCGCGCCGGACCGCCCCGCCGTGAACTCCCCGCCCAGCAGCTCCGTCCGCTCCCGCATGCCGATCAGGCCGGCTCCGGAGCCCGGGGCGCGGGGCCCCGGCCGGTCCCCGAAGGGCGAGTCCACCCCTACGCTCAGCAGCCCGTCGGTGTGCGCCACGCGGACCGTGACCGTGCCCGGGGCGGCGTGCTTGAGGGCATTGGTCAGCGACTCCTGGACGATCCGGTACGCGGCCAGCTCCACGGGCGCCGCCGCCGGCTCCCCGGACGGTCGCTCGTCGTGGAGCACGAAGGTCAGCCCGCTCGCCGAGCCATTGGTCCTGGCCTGCCCGAGCAGGGCGTCCAGCCCGTCCAGCGAGGGCACGGCGACCGGCTCCTGGTCCCCGCCGGCGTCGCGCAGCAGGCCGATCAGACGACGCATCTCGGCCAGTCCCTGCACGCTGTTCTCGCGGATCACCCCGAGCGCGTCCCGGCTGGTGTCGGCCTTGTCGATGGAGAGCGCGGCGGTGGAGTGGATGGCGATGGCGGAGAGGTGGTTGGCCACCATGTCGTGCAGTTCCCGGGCCATTCGGGCGCGCTCGGCGGTCACGGCCTGGCTGCGGTCCATCTCGGCCAGCAGCGCGGTCTGCTCGGCGCGCAGCCGGGCGGCCTCGGCGGCCTCGCGGTGGTTGCGCAGGGTGGCGCCGGTCAGGGCCGGTCCGAAGCTCACGATGCCGGTGATCGCGCCGATCAGCAGGGCCTGCGGGGTACGCAGCCAGGCCAGCGAGGCGATGGTGACCACGATGGTGATCAGGCCGGTGGTGACCGGTAGCCGCCGGGCCATGGCCGGTTTCCCGTACACGACAGCCGCGTACATCAGGTCGGTGAAGATCACGACGGTGGCGAGGCTGCCGACCGTGAACTGGTCGGCGACCACCCCGACCGTGCCGACGGTCAGGGTCAGGTTCGGCTTGGTGCGGCGCAGCAGCTCCATCGCGCCGAGGGCCACGAGCGGGACCAGGGCAGCCCAGGCCGGCAGGAAGCCCCGACCCGGGCTGCTGTAGACGCCGAGCGACCAGAAGGCCAGGCCCGCGGCCGTGCTGACCACCGCGAGGAAGACGTCGTCACGGTGGGGGCGCAGGTTCTTCTCGGTCACGTTTCCATCCAACAGGGTGCGCGGGCCCCGCACGTCGGCGGAGAGGCCGAAGCGCGGCTACATCGAACGATGCAGTTCCACATGGTCAATGGCGACGACGCGAGGGGGCCGGCCGGACGGGAGCCTGGACAAGGAACGAAGAACCCGAGCGGACGGAGAGTCCCATGATCGTCGCGCTGATCATCGCCTGCGAGGTCGGCTTCTGGGTCCTGCTGGCGGCCGGGCTGGCCCTGCGCTACCTCGCGAAGATGCCCAGGCTCGGCGCGGCGGTCCTGCTCTGCGAGCCGCTGATGGAGCTGGTCCTGCTGGTGGTCACCACGCTCGACCTCAAGAACGGCGCCGAACCGGACTGGAAGCACGGACTGGCCGCCCTGTACATCGGCTACACCGTCGCCTACGGCCACTACACGATCACCTGGCTCGACGGGCATGCCGCGTACCGGCTGGCCGGGGGACCGAAGCCGACGGGACCCGGGTACGGGACGGAGCGGGCCCGGCACGAGTGGAAGCTGTGGATCCGTACCGTGATCGCCGCCGCCGTCGCGCTGACGCTGCTCCAGTCGGCGATCTGGTTCGTCGGTGACGCGGGCGACGTCAGCTCGCTCAAGGGCTGGCAGTTCAGCGCCCTGCGGGTGGTCGGCATCCACGCCCTGGTCGCCGTGGCGTACACGATCTGGCCGAGCAAGGCCCCGAAGAAGGGCTCGGAGCAGGCCCCGGTGCAGGCCCGGGAGCAGGCCCCGGCGGACGCCGCCGAGGACCGGTCCCCCTTGACCCGGACCGAGCGTTAGCGCTCGCCGCCCGGCACCCACAGCACGTCCCCGACCTCCTTGTTGGCCACCCGCGCCAGGATGAACAGGAGGTCGGAGAGCCGGTTCAGGTAGGTGGCGGTCAGCGGGTTCATCACCTCGCCGTGCACCTCCAGCGCCGCCCACGTCGAACGCTCGGCGCGCCGGACCACCGTGCAGGCCTGGTGCAGCAGGGCCGCCCCGGGGGTGCCGCCGGGGAGGATGAAGCTGCGCAGCTTCTCCACCTGCTCCAGGAAGTGGTCGCAGTCCGCCTCCAGCTTGTCCACGTAGAACTGCTCCACGCGCAGCGGCGGGTACTCCGGGTTCTCGACCACCGGGGTGCACAGGTCGGCGCCGACGTCGAACAGGTCGTTCTGCACGCGGACCAGGACCTTCGCCAGCTCCGCCGACAGCCCGCCGAGCGCGATCGCCGTCCCGATGGCCGCGTTCGCCTCGTTGGCGTCGGCGTACGCGGAGATCCGCAGGTCGGTCTTGGCGGTGCGGCTCATGTCGCCGAGGGCGGTCGTGCCCTGGTCGCCGGTACGGGTGTAGATGCGCGTGAGGTTCACCATGCGGCCAGGGTAGACGGGCCCGCGGGCGAAACTCCGGGCGAGGTCGGCGCCGCTCACGTACGGTCCCATGGGGCTCCGGCCCGGAAGGGAGCGGCGAAGTGGCCGACGTGTACTACATCTGGCGGCTCGCCGAGGCCGCCCAGCAGATCGATCTCCTGGCGGGCTTCCTCGCCACCCGGGACACGGGCAACCCTGTCGCCCTCCGGGAGTCGGCCGAATCCGCCCGGGCCGGGAGCGCGGCCGTGGCCGCCGGGCACCTGAGGGAGGCTCTGGACCGCCTGGAGGTCTTGCGCGAACACGCCGCCCGCCGGGCCGGCGACCCGCACCACCCGGGGGAGCCGGCCGCCGCCGAGCACGACGCGAGGGTCTGGGACTACGCCAAGGACATGCTGCGCGCCGAGCTCCCGCCCGGGGAGGCGAAGGTCCTCACCGCGCGCGACATCCTGGGGGCGCTCGGCCGCCTGCGGCGGGAGATCTGCGCGCGCCCGGAGGCCGACGAACAGGCCCGGGCGGACGCCCACCACCTCGCCGGACGCGGCGCCATGGCCGTCGAGATCGGCCACCTCGGCGCCGCGCGCAAGGAGCTGCGACGGCTGCGCGCAGTGGCCGAGAGGTACACCGAGGACGAGGACGGGTGAACTGGACGGCGGCAGAGGGTTGCTGGGCCGTCCCGGTGTGATGTCCGTCATCTGAGACGTGACGCGTGTTACTTCGCGGTCACAGCGCACCGCCCGGGCGCTAGTCTCCGCCGGAGTGGCTACGTGACTGTGCCGTATGGAAACGAGGGGTGTGTAGTGGCTGGGAAGCTCGCCGTCATCGGTGCCGGACTCATGGGTTCCGGAATCGCGCAGGTCTCCGCTCAGGCGGGTTGGGACGTCGTACTCCGCGATGTCACCGACGCCGCGCTGACCCGTGGCACGGACGGAATCAAGGCCTCCTACGACAAGTTCGTCTCCAAGGGCAAGCTGACGGCCGAGGACGCCGAGGCGGCGCTCGCGCGCATCACCACCACCACGGACCTCGACGCGGTCGCCGACGTCGACATCGTGGTGGAGGCCGCCTTCGAGAAGATCGAGATCAAGCACGAGATCTTCCGCGCCCTGGACAAGATCGTCCGCGAGGACACGATCCTCGCCTCCAACACCTCCGCCATCCCGATCACGAAGATCGCGGCCGTGACGGAGCGTCCGGAGCGGGTCGTCGGCGCGCACTTCTTCTCGCCCGTCCCGATGATGCAGCTGTGCGAGCTCGTACGCGGCTACAAGACGAGCGACGAAACCCTGGCCACCACCCGGGCGTTCGCCGAGTCCGTCGGTAAGACCTGCATCGTCGTCAACCGCGACGTCGCCGGCTTCGTGACGACCCGTCTGATCTCCGCGCTGGTCGTCGAGGCCGCCAAGCTCTACGAATCGGGCGTGGCCTCCGCCGAGGACATCGACATCGCCTGCAAGCTCGGCTTCGGCCACGCGATGGGCCCGCTGGCCACCGCCGACCTCACGGGCGTCGACATCCTGCTGCACGCCACCAGCAACATCTACACCGAGTCCCAGGACGAGAAGTTCGCCCCGCCGGAGCTCATGCGGCGGATGGTGGACGCCGGGGACATCGGCCGCAAGAGCGGCCAGGGCTTCTACAAGCACTGAGGCCTGACCCTGCCACGGAGCACCACCGTTCGAATGCCGTCACCCCCCAGGGTGAATTAGGTATCGGTTCGCTCACGGTCGGCAACTTCCCTGCCCGTGCGGCAGTCAGTTGCAGTGAGAGTTGCCGACCACGGACCAGTCGGACCATACGTACGCAGTACCGCCGGGAGTACACATGCACATCAGGGGCGACCACGCCGAACTCGCTGTCGGGGGCCGCCTCGACGTGCGCAGCGCGGCGGACGCCCGTACGGCCCTCCACTCCGCCCTCGACGACGGGCAGGGCGATCTCGTGCTCGACCTCACCGGGCTCGACTCCTGGGACGCGACCGGCCTCGGCGTGATCATGGGAGCGCACCGCCGGGCCGGCCGGACCGGCCGCCGCCTGGTCCTGCGCGGCGTGCCCCCGCAGATGCAGCGGCTGCTCGTCGCGACCCGGCTGCACCGGATCCTCGCGATCGAGGGCGGCCTGGAAGCCGAGTCCCTGCCCCGCGTCTGACCGACAAGCCGCTGACCTCTGCTTTCCCTGCGGAAACGTAACGGTCCGGTGGTGATCGCACCCCTGCGGTTTCCCGCACGACCGGCCACGGTCTAGGGTTCGGGCGGAAACCGGACCGGTGGCGACAGCGGGTGCGCGACGGCCGGGCGGTACGACGGCGAGGCGCGCGGCCCGCGATCGGGGGACTGGGTCATGGACCGTACACAGGGGCAGACCGAGCAGCACGAGCAGCCCACGGGCGGCTCCACGCCCGTGGCGCCCACCGGGCCCGCGACACCCGCGACACCCACGACGCCCACGACGCCCGCGGCGGCCGGACCCGCGCGGGTCGTCAGCCTCACCGCGGGCGGGTTCGCCCTCACCGTCAACCCGGTCGACGGCAGCGAGATCGAACCGCTGCGCCCCGGCACCGAGCCGGGCCGCCCCGCCAAGCGCGACGCGGCCGCCCGCGCGGTGCGCACCGCCGCCGCACGCCCGCCCGTACTGCCGGGCCCCGCGGCCTCCGCCCGCCCCCTGCAGGGGCGCGAGGAGGAGCGGGAGCGGCTCGTCCGGCTGCTGGGTCGCGGCCGCTCGGTACGGCTGACCGGGCCCGCGGGTTCCGGCCGCAGCGCGCTCCTCGACGCGGTCGCCGACCGCTGCGAGGGCCTCGCGCCCGACGGCGTCGTACGGCTCGGCGGATACGGGCAGCAGCAGCCCGGGGAACTGCTGCACGCCCTCTACGCGACCGTGTACGAGGCCGAGCGGGAGCGGCCCGGCCGGGCCGAGCTCCTGGCCCGCGTACGGGAGATAGGCGCCGTCGTCCTCCTGGACGACCTGGAGATGGGCGGGACCGCCCTCGACGAGCTGATGCGCGCCACCCCCGAATGCGCCTACCTGCTGGCCGCGACCCCCGACACCCGGGCCCCCTCCGACGACTCGCACGTCGAGGAGGTCTTCCTCGGCGGACTGGGCAAGGCCGACTGCCTGGAACTGCTCGAAGGGGGCGTCGGACGTCCGCTGACGGACGAGGAGATCGCCTGGGCGGGAGACCTGCGCTTCGCCTCCGAGGGGCTGCCCCTGCGCTTCGTACAGGCCGCCGCGCTGCTGCGGCAGCGGGACGAGCTCAACCACAGCGACGAGGACGACGAGGAGGAGGAGCCCGGCGTCTTCGAGGAACGCCCCCGCGACGCCGTGCACGTGCCGCTGCCGACCCTCGCCGAAGGCGCCGCCCCGGCGGAACTGCTCGCCTCGCGGGTCAGCGAGTCGGCGCGCGCGGCCCTGCGGATCGCGTGCGCGCTGGGCGGCGAGCTGCCGCACCACGCGCACCTGCCCGCGCTGGTGGGGGACACCCACGCCGACACCGCGGTGGCGGAGCTGCTGGCCTGCGGCCTGCTGACGCCCGTCGGGACCCGGTACCGGCTGGCGTCGGGCGTCGCCCGGCAGTTGGAGGAGGTCGGGTACGGGGAGACCGCGTCGGAGGAGGCCCGTACGGCCGCCCGGCACTACGCCTGGTGGACCGGGCACGCCTCGGTGGTCCCCGAGCGGGTCGCGGCGGAGGCGGACGCCGTGCTCGCGGCGCTGGCCGGCGCGGACGTGGTCGCGGCGGTGCTGCTGGCGCGCACGGCGGCTCCGGCGTTCGCGGCCTCGCTGCACTGGGAGGCCTGGGAGCGGGTGCTGCGCTCGGGAGCGGAGGCCGCGCGCAAGGCCGGCGAGGTCGCCGAGCAGGCGTACTTCCACCACGAACTCGGCGTGCTGGCCCTGTGCGAGGAGCGCCTGGACCGAGCACGGGCCGAGCTGGAGACCTCGATCGGGCTGCGCGGCGCCCTGGCGGACAAGCGGGGCACGGTCGCGGGACGGCGCGCGCTGGCCCTGGTCGTCGACCGGGAGACGGCGGGGGCGGCCGCGTCACCCCCGCTGCGGCTGGAGGCACCGGCACCGGCCGCCTTGGCCCCGGCTGCGGCTCCCGAGGCCGTGACGGTGGCCACCCCCGCCACCCCGGCCACCTCCGCACCGCGGGTGGCCCCGTCGGCCACGTCGACCCCGTCGGCCACGTCGTCCGCCTCCGCGCCGGCCGCCCGGGCGGACTCCGAGGCGTCCACGACCCGGGTGCCCCCGGTGGCCGCGGCGGTCCCGGTGTCCGCCGAGGCGGTGACCCGGATGACCCCGGTCGTGCCGGTGACCGGCCGTTCGCAGACGCCCGCGACGCTGTCCGAGGTCTTCGAGGACGCCTTCCCGCTGAATCCGAAGCCGGCTCCGCCCGCCGCCCCCCGTCCCGCCGCCGCACCGGTCCCGGCGCCCGGCCGTCGTCGGCTCGTGGTGCTGGCCGGCGCGGGCGCGCTGGCCGTGGTGGCGCTCGGCACGGTCGTCAGCCTGGCGCTGAGCTCCTCGGACAGCACGCCGCCGGCACAGGGCCCGGCGGTGACCTCCACCCCCACGGTCACGACGCCGGAGACGACCGCGCTCACCAGCGGGAACGATCCTGCAGCGGAGCCGCCCGTATCGGCCCCGCCGGCCGAGACCCCGGAGCCCGGACAGAGCGCCGCCGCCCCGACCCCGGGCCGCAGCCCCGCCCGGACCCCGTCGCGCCGCCCGTCCTCGACGCCCCCGTCCAACTCGACCCCGACGGCGAGCGTTTCGCCGACGCCGACCGGCGCCCAGCCCTCGCCCACCGTGACGGAGACGATCACGCCGACGCCCACGGCGACCACCACGCAGACGGGTACCACCCAGACGGGTAACACCACCGCGGCCGGCTCACCGGTCACCGGCGACTGAACGACGATGGCTCCGTCCCGAGGGACGGAGCCATGGTGTGCGGGGTGGAGCGAGGGATCAGAACAGGCGGAGCTTGTCGTCCTCGATGCCGCGCATCGCGTTGTAGTCCAGGACCACGCAGTCCATGCCGCGGTCCGTCGCCAGGACCTTCGCCTGCGGCTTGATCTCCTGGGCCGCGAAGACGCCCCGGACCGGGGCCAGGTGCGGGTCGCGGTTGAGGAGTTCGAGGTAGCGCGTCAGCTGCTCGACACCGTCGATCTCACCGCGGCGCTTGATCTCCACGGCCACCGTCGCGCCCGAGGCGTCCCGGCACAGGATGTCCACCGGGCCGATCGCCGTCATGTATTCGCGTCGGATCAGCGTGTAGCCCTCGCCCAGCGTCTCGATGCGGTCCGCCAGCAGTTCCTGGAGGTGCGCCTCGACGCCGTCCTTGATGAGCCCCGGGTCGATGCCCAGCTCGTGGGAGGAGTCGTGGAGGACTTCCTCCATGGTGATGATGAGCTTCTCGCCCGCCTTGTTGATGACCGTCCAGATGTTGGCCTCATCGCCGCTCCCCTCCTTGAGGGTGCACGGCGGCGACATCCAGTTGAGCGGTTTGTACGCTCGGTCGTCCGCGTGGATCGAGACACTGCCGTCAGCCTTCACGAGGATCAGACGGGGTGCCGAGGGCAGATGGGCGGTGAGCCGGCCCGCGTAGTCGACGGAGCAGCGGGCAATGACGAGACGCATGGTCGGCAACGCTACTCGACGAGAAGGCCTTCACGCGATTCGCCCCTGAAAGCCCCGTTCGCCGATGGCGCGTTGTATGCGCATTCTCCTGGTGCGTCACCGATGGGACGCCTACCGTGGTGAGCGGGAGGTTGTCGAGCGTGCACTCTGCGTCGCGACCTCCTTCCCTGCCCGTAAGACTCCGGCAATCCGAACAGCCGGGGTCGCGAGAGGAGAACCCATGTCGCTCGACGTCTCACCGGCCCTACTCGAACAGGCCGAGCGAGGCGAGGTCGACGAAGCCGCTTTCGTCGACTGCGTCCGGACCTCCCTGCCCTTCGCGTGGGAGATGATCAGCTCGCTGGTGGCTCAGCTGAAGGTGGACGGCGGACAGTTCGCCGACAACCAGACGCCGCCGCCGGACGAGCAGGCGCGAGGGCAGCTGCTGCGCGCCCTCGCGAGTGACGCGATACGCGGTGCGCTGCAGCGGCACTTCGGAGTGCGCCTGGCATTCCAGAACTGTCACCGGGTGGCGGTGTTCCCGCTGGATCCCTCGGTGGACGACCGGCTGGCCAAGTTCACTTCGATCCGCGGTCAGCTGCTCAACCAGTCGCCCGAGCTGCGGGACTGCTAGACCGGCTCGGCCGTGTCCCGGCCGCCTCTTTCGGATCATGTCCGGGCCCACCGGCGTGATCCGAAAGAAACGGCCCAGGTAGGACCGGTGGATCTCAGTCGAGACGGGGAAGGACCTCGGCGCCGAGTCGTCGTACGTTCTCCTCCGTCGCGGCGAGATCTCCGGAGCCCTCCGTCAGGAGGGCGAAGCGCGTGATGCCCGTCCGTGCCGACGTGGCCGCCAGCCGGTCCGCCGCCACCTGCGGGGTGCCCACCGGGTGCAGGTCGCAGAGCAGTTCCGTGTAGGCGACCGGATCCCGCATCGCGCGCACCCTGCCGTCCACCGTCACATGCGCGTCGAGGCCCTGCTTGAGCCAGCCCGGCATCGCCTTCAGCAGGGTCTCGCGCGCGTCCGCCGTACGGTCGGCGATCTGGCACACCCCGGCGGAGACGTGTCCCGCGTCCTCGACGCGTTCGCGCGAGTGACCCGCCGCCAGCGCCGTGCTGCGCCACAGCGCGACCATCTCGGCCTTGCTCTCGTCCCCGCAGTGCATCCCGAGGAGCATCGACAGCCCCCGCTCCGCGGCCATCCGGACGGACGCCGGGGAGGTGCAGGCCACGATGACCTCGGGCCCCGCCGTGTCCCCGTCCAGGGCTTCCGAGGGGCGCGGTACGACGGCCACCTCGCGGAATCCGTACCGCTCGCCGGCGGCGCCCACCCGGGCCTCCGTCAGCCAGCGCCGCAGCAGGTCCAGGGCCTCCGGGAAACCGTTCTCGTAGCTGTCCAGGCCGCCCCCGAAGACCTCCAGGTCCACCCACGGCCCGCCCCGGCCCACCCCGAGGGTGAACCTGCCGCCCGAGGTCAGGTGCAGCAGGGCGGCCTGCTCCCCGAGCGCCACCGGGTGCGTGCTCGGCAGCACGCTCACCGCCGTGCCCACGCGCAGCCGCCGGGTCCGGCCCAGCAGCAGGGCCGCCAGGGTCGCCGCCGAGGGGCAGACCCCGTACGGGACGAAGTGGTGCTCGGCGAGCCAGACCGAGTCGAGCCCGGCCTCCTCGGCCACCTCGGCGGTCCGCACCGCCCGGTGCAGTGCTTCTCCCTGTCCCTGGCCCGGGAACTGGGCCGCCAGTACAAACGCTCCTACGCGCATCGCCTATAGCCTCCTCGCGGCTGACGCGGCCTCCCCCAGGTGGACCGGTTCTTCCTATGGCAACAACGTCTGACACGTGCCAAAGGCACGGGCTGACAGGAAAGTTATTGGGATTGTCGGGCCATTGCTCGTCGCGCGGCCGTCTTCCTCGGCAACCCTGCGGGTACCCGGCCTCGCTGCGCGTAGTCTGGGAGAAAGTCACTGCCGTCCGCCCATCCGTGAGGTATACGTGTCACCGCGCAACAACCGCCCCAGGGGCGGCGAGACCCCGGACGAACGCCCCAGCACCGGCCTCGACCGCTACGGGCTGGAGCGCACGGAGGAGTACCAGGGGGAGGACTGGAAGGTCCGGCACGTGGCCGGCGCGAGCGCGGCGGGCAAGCGCTACCGCTGCCCCGGCTGCGACCAGGAGATCCCCTCCGGCACCCCGCACCTGGTGGCCTGGCCCGAGTACGGCGGCGTGGACGACCGCCGGCACTGGCACAAGGCCTGCTGGAACGCGAAGGACCGCCGCACCTCGAAGGTGCAGCGGTCCCGCAACGCTCCCCGGTACTGACCGGGCCGATGTTCCCCCGGGCGCCTACACGTCCCGGCGGCCGACGATCACGTACGACGCGGCCACCGCGCCCCCGGTGACCAGCACGATGAGCAGCACGTGCGAGAGGGCGCTCGGCTCCGGGCCGATGTCGCCGCCCTGCGGCAGGCCGAACAGCGTCATCAGTGCCACCGGCACGTTGTGGCGCAGGATGAGCTCGCCGGCGGAGGCGACGGCCTGCCACATGCTGAGCATGGCCCCTATCACCGGCGGCAGCGTGACCAGGCCCAGCATCACCGCGATCGCCCCGGCCGAGTGCCGCACCAGCGCGCCGATCGCCAGTGCCAGCACGCCGAGCAGGGTGACGTAGCCGCAGCCGAGCAGCGCCCCGAACCACTCGCCGGCCGCGTGCGGGCCGGACGCGGAGCCCCCGCGCATCACCGCCGCGGTGACCCCGACCACGAAGACCGACAGCGCGGTGATGACGAAGGCCACCATGCTGAAGACGAGGTACTTGGCCGTGAGCACCCGGTACCGGTCCGGGGCGGCCGTGAACGTGGTCCGCACCAGCCCGGTGCCGTGCTCCGAGCTGATCGTCAGCACCCCGAGGACGATCACCGCGAGCTGCCCGACCAGCAGGCCGATCAGCGCGGGCGTGGTGAAGTTGATCTGCGTGAAGTCCTCGGCCGAGGTCTGCGAGACGACGGTCAGACCGACGCCGACCACGGTCAGCACGAGCGAACCCAGCGTCCACAGGGTGGAGCGGAGCGAGACCAGCTTGGTCCACTCCGAGGCCATCGCGTGCCCCAGGTGCGGCCGCGGCGTGGCGAGGGAGGAGCTGTAGCTCCCGTGCTGCTCCGCCGTCGTGGTCGTCGGGGTCATCGGGTGTCCTCGGGGGTGCGCGGGGTGGTGTTCCTGGTGGTGCTGGCGAGCTCGTCCGGCTTGCCGGGCATCAGGAAGGGCTGCCCGCCCGCCCCGGGGGGCGGGGGAGCGTAGAAGCCGGTCCGGGGGACCTCGGGAGCGGCCTGCGCCTCTTCCTCCTCCTCCCAGGCGGGGACGGTGAGCGGCTCCGGCTCCCACAGCTCGGCCCGCGGGTCGTCGGTGGAGGTGTACTCGACGGTGGACTGGGTCATCCGCATGTACGCCTCCTCCAGCGAGGCCCGGTGCGGTGACAGCTCCCACAGCCGTACGCCGGCCTCGTGCGCGAGGTCGGAGATGCGCGGCAGCTCCAGGCCGGTCACGCGCAGTGCTCCGTCGGGCTCCTGGAGGACCCGCCCGCCCGCTTTGGTGAGGGCCTTACCCAGCGTGTCCCAGCCATCAGGATCGGTGTCGGCCGTCCGCACCCGAGCGAATCCGGCCGAGTTGTGCGCGATGAACTCCTGGGTGCCCATGTCGGCCAGCAGCCGCCCCCGACCGATCACGATCAGGTGGTCGGCGGTCAGCGCCATCTCGCTCATCAGGTGCGAGGAGACGAAGACGGTGCGGCCCTCGGAGGCGAGGCGGCGCATCAGGTTGCGGACCCAGAGGATGCCCTCGGGGTCGAGCCCGTTGACCGGCTCGTCGAACAGGAGCACCTGCGGGTCGCCGAGCAGCGCGGTGGCGATGCCGAGCCGCTGGCCCATACCGAGCGAGAACCCCTTCGTACGCTGCCGGGCGGCGTCCTGGAGGCCGACCACGGCCAGCACCTCGTCCACCCGCTTCTCCGGGATCCCGGAGAGCTGGGCGATGGAGAGCAGATGGGTCCGGGCCCGGCGGCCGCCGTGCACGGCCTTCGCGTCGAGCAGGGCCCCGACGTGGCGCTGGGCGTTCGGCAGCTCCCGGAAGGGTCGGCCGTTGATCGTGACATGACCGGTCGTGGGCCGGTCCAGTCCGACGATCATGCGCATGGTGGTGGACTTCCCGGAGCCGTTGGGCCCCAGGAATCCGGTGACGTGACCCGGCTTGACCTGGAAGGACAGCTGGTCGACGGCGGTCTTGGCGCCGAAGCGCTTGGTCAGGCCGACTGCCTCGATCATCTTGTTGCCCCTTACCAGGCCGGGACGACTTTCGCCCGCGTAAGGGTTAAGAGGATAACGAGGTTCCAGCGGTTCCGTCCCGGGCCGGATCCCTGAGCTGCCCCTGAGTCCGACCCGGGGATCACCCGTAGTACTTCTGCGGGGGCCCGGCCGTCACGCGTCCCTCTTCTTGAGGACGAGGTAGCCCCCGAGTACCGCGGCGGCCACCCACAGGAGCATGATCCCGAGCCCGCCCCACGGCCCGTACGGGGCCTCCGGCGTGCCCATGGCGTCCGGTACGACCTGCATGATCTTCGATCCGGCCGCCGTGGGCAGGTACTGGCCGTACTTGCGGGTCGCGTCGAAGGCGTTGAGGACGGTCGTGACGATCAGGAAGAACGGGATCAGGATGCTGATCGAGGCGACCGAGCTGCGCAGCATGGCGGCGACACCCATGGAGAACAGGGCCAGGAGTGCCATGTACACGCCGGCGCCGACGACCGCGCGCAGGACGTGCTCCCCGCCGAGACCGGTGCCGTGGTCGCCCAGGATCGCCTGACTGAGGAAGAACGACAGGAAGCTGGTCAGCAGCCCGACCAGCAGGGCCAGCAACGTGGCCACGGTGAGCTTGGCGAACAGGAAGCTCCCGCGGGCGGGTACGGCGGCGAGCGAGGTTCGGATCATGCTCGTGCTGTATTCGGTGCTGACCACCAGCACGCCGAAGACGATCATCGCCAGCTGGCCGAACTGCATGCCGGTGAAGCTCACCAGGGTGGGGTCGAAGGTGGCCCGTTCGATCTGGCTCATGTCGTCGAAGGCCGACGCGACCGCGACGGAGATCAGGGCGCCGAAGCCGGCGGTGACGATCAGGGCCAGGGCGAGGGTCCAGGTGGTGGAGGCGACCGTGCGGATCTTGGTCCACTCGGACTGCATGACGGCGGTGAAGGCCATGCTCACTCACCGGCCTTGCGGGTCGCCTCGAAGCCGGCGCCCCAGGCGGGGACGTCGGCCGGCCGGGCCGGGTTGTCGGCAGCCATGCCCGGGGCGTGGGCGTGGTACTCGACGGAGTCCGCCGTCATACGCATGAACGCTTCCTCCAGTGATGCCCGTTGCGGGCTGAGTTCGTGCAGCACGATCTGGTGCTGGGCGGCCAGCTCGCCGAGCTGCTCCGCACTCGCGCCGTCGATCTCCAGGGTTCCGGTGGCGGGGACGCTCACCGCGTTGATCCCGGCCTCGTGCAGGACGTCCTTCAGCCGCTCCTGCTGCGGCGAGCGCAGCCGTACGTAGCTGCGCGAGTTCTGCTGGATGAAATCGGCCATCGGCAGGTCCGCCAGCAGCTTTCCTTGCCCGATGACGACCAAATGATCTGCGGTCAGCGCCATTTCGCTCATCAGGTGGGAGGAGACGAAGATCGTCCTTCCCTCCGCCGCCAGACCCTTCATCAGATTGCGGATCCAGAGAATTCCCTCGGGATCCAGGCCGTTGACCGGCTCGTCGAACATCAGGATTTCCGGATCGCCCAGCAATGCGGAGGCGATTCCCAGCCGTTGGCTCATTCCGAGCGAAAAACCTTTGGACTTCTTCTTCGCCACGGCCGTCAGGCCGACCAGGTCCAGCACCTCGTCCACCCGCTGCCGCGGGATGCGGTTCGACTGGGCCAGACAGAGAAGGTTGTTGTACGCACTTCGGCCACCGTGCATGGCCTTCGCGTCCAGCAGCGCCCCGACGTGCTTCAGCGGCTCCGACAGGTCGCGGTAGTGCTTCCCGTACACCCGGACCGTGCCGCTGGTCGGGTTGTCGAGGTCGAGCATCATGCGCATCGTCGTCGACTTGCCCGCGCCGTTCGGGCCCAGGAAGCCGGTCACCACCCCCGGTCGGATCTGGAAGCTGAGGTGGTCCACGGCGGTCGTCGTGCCGAATCGTTTGGTAAGGCCCTCAAGCTCGATCATGCGGACACGCTAGAACGCCCGAGGGCCCTACGCCACCTCAAAAGGGTGACATAGGGCCCTCGATCGGGCGCACGACGGGTGCCGCGTGCTACCCGCCGGTAATCAGCGGCTCTGCTGAGCCGGGACGCCGCGGGTGACGGGCTCGTCGTCCACGATCGGGTTGGCCGCCGCGACGGCCGCACCGGTGAGCGTCGCCAGCATCTCGCGGACGTTGGTCAGCTGCGCGTTGATCGAGTCGCGGCGGTTGGTGAGCGCCGCCAGCTCGCGCTCGGACTCGCTGCGGATGCGGTCCGCCTTGGCGTTGGCGTCGGCCACGATGTCCTCGGCCTGACGCTGCGCGGTCTCCACGGTCTGACGGGCCCGGCGCTCCGCGTCCGTACGCAGCTTCTCGGCCTCCAGGCGCAGCTGCTCGGCGCGGTGCTCGATCTCCGCGAGACGCTTCTCGGCCTTGGCCTGACGGGAGGCCAGGTCGCGCTCGGACTGCTCGCGGCGCTTGGCCAGGTTGGTCTCGAAGTCCGCGGCGGCCTGGGCGGCCTTGGCGCGGGTCTCCTCGAAGAGGGCGTCGGCCTCCTCGCGCTTGGAGGCCGCGTCCTTCTGGGCCTCGGCGCGCAGGGTCGACGCGTCGCCCTTGGCCTTCTCGACGATGCGGACGCCCTCGTCCTCCGCCTTCGACTTGCGGTCGGCGGCGAACGACTCGGCGTCGTTGCGCACCTGCTGGGCGGCCGACTCGGCGAGCTCACGGTGCTGCTCGGCCGCGCGACGGGCCTCCTCGCGCAGGTCCTTCGCCTCCTCCTCGGCCAGCCGCAGGATCTTCTCGACCCGGGCGCCGAGGCCGGCGTACGACGGCTCGGCGTCGTTCACCTGGGCCTGGGCGTTCTGCGTCTCGAGGTGCAACTCCTCGATCCGCTTTTCCAGAGAGTTGATACGTCCAAGGGCGCTGTCGCGGTCGGAGACCAGCTTGGTAATGCGGTCGTCCACCTGACCACGGTCGTAACCACGCCGCACGAGCTCGAAGCCGAAGGGGGAGGAAGTGTCGCTCATGGGGTTCCTGTCGAATGAGACCGATGAGGTGCTACGTGAGGTGTTAGGGGAATCCTAGGCGCCCGGACGGCGTGTCATCGAGTCAATCCGCGTTTGATCTGGACAATGACACCCCTTTCGAGTGGCAAGACAGCAGAACGCTTGTCACCCGTTCGCCTGAACCTTCATCAGGTGCACACACCTCGGAGCATTTGGCTACCCATCCGACGCCTTGCCACCCGAACGAGTGGATCCCGCAGTCGCGCCGGCCTTCATGCCCCCCGCGCCCTGGCCACCGACCGCCGGCTTTCCCCCGCCCGAAGGCGCCTCGAATGATTCCAACGCCTCAAGAACGTCCTGGACACGGGAGATCTCCGCCTGAATGTCCTCGCGGCGGCGCACCAGGACCTCCAGCTCACGGCGACCCTCGTCGACGAGCTGCTCCGCCTCCGCCTTGGCCTCGGCGAGCGCGCTCTCGGCCTCCCGGGCCAGCTCCGCCTTCTTCTGCTCGGCCTCCTTGAGCAGCGCCTCCGCCTTGCGGACCGCGGCGATGCGCACCTTGCTCGCCTCGCTGCTCGCGTCCGACACGAGCTCCTTGGCCTTCGCCTCGGCCTCGACGCTCTGCTCCGTCGCCGCGCGCACCAGCTTGTCCACGCGCTCGCCGGCCGACTTCATCTGCTCGGCCGACTCCCGGCGGGCCCGCTCGTGCAGCTCCTCGACCTCGCCCTCGACCCGGCCGCGCAGCTCCTCCGCCCGTTCTCTTATGGCGGCCGCGTCCGTGCGCGCGCCGACCAGCAGCTCGTCCGCGTCCGTACGGGCCTTCTCCACCATGGAGTTGCCCTCGACGGTCGCCTCCGAGGTGATCCGCACGGCCTCCTTGCGGGCCGCGTCGACCATCGCGTCGGCCTGCTCCTCGGCCGCCGTGGTGGCGGCGAGGGCCTGCTTCTGCGCATCGGCCGTGAGCTTCTCGGCTTCCGCCGAGGCCTCCGTGATGAGCCGGTCGACCTGCTCCGCGGCCTCGCTGCGGCGCTTGTTGGCCGCCTCGCGGGCCTCGTCCAGCAGCCGCTCGGACTCGGTACGGGCCTCGGCGCGGGTGCGCTCCGCGGCAGCCGCCGCCTGCGCCTTGACCCGCTCGGCCTCCGACCGGGTACGGGTCGCGTGCTCCTGCGCCGAGGACAGCGCCTCCGACGCGTCCGCGCGCAGCCGCTCCGCCTCGCCGGCCGCCTCGCCGACGGTGCGCTCGTTGTCCTTGCGGGTCTGCTCGGTGAGCTTCTCCGTCTCGGACACGGCCTCCGTGACGAGCCGGTCCGCCTGCTCGGCCGCCTCGGTACGCAGCCGGTTCGCCTCGGCGCGCGCCTCGTCCAGCGTCTGCTCGGCGTCGCGCTCGGCGCTCGCCAGCGTCTCGTTCGCCGCGACCGTGACGCGGTCCGCCTCGGCGGTGGCCTCGCCGATGATCCGGCCGCCCTCCGCGCGGGCGTCGTCCAGGACCTCGGCCGCCTCGGCGCGCACCCGGTCCGCCTCCGCCGTCGCCTCGGCGACGGTGGCCTCGTTGGCCACGCGGGTCTCGTCGATCAGTCGGTCGCCCTCGGCGCGCGAGTCGACCATGATCCGAGCGGCGTCGCGCTCGGCGCTCGCCAGGGTCTCGGCCGCCTGCGCCTTGAGTCGGGTCGCCGCGGTGGTGAGCCGCTCGGCCTCCACCGTCGCCTCGCCCACGGTGGCCGCGTTCGCGGCACGGGTCTCCTCGGTGAGCCGGTCGGCCTCCGCGGAGGCCTCGGTGATGAGCCGGTCGACCTGCTCCGCGGCCTCGGTACGCAGCCGGTTGCCCTCGGCCCGTGCCTCGTCCAGGATGCCCGCGGCCTCGATGCGGGTCGCCTCGGCGATCTCGTCCGCCTCGGTGGTGATCCGCTCGGCCTCGGCGCTCGCCTCGGCGAGGGTGGCCGCGTTCGCCGCCAGGGTCTCCTCGGTGAGCCGCTCGGCCTCCGCCGTCGCCTCGGCCGTGATCCGGACGCCCTCGGCGCGGGAGGCCTCCAGGGACTCCGCCGCCTCGCCGCGGATCCGGTTCGCGTCGTCCCGGGCGTCCGCCCGGGTCCGGGCCGCGTCCCGCTCGGAGGCGGCCAGCGCGTCCGTGGCCTCCGTACGCACCCGCTGCGCGTACTCGGCGGTGTCGCCGCGCAATTGCTCGGCCTCGGCGATGGCCTCGCCGACCGTGCGCTCCGCCAGCGCCTTCGCCGCGTCCGTCTCGGCCCGCGCCTCGTTGCGGATCCGGTTGGCGTCCTCGGTGGCCCGCTCCCGCTCCGCGTAGGCGTCGGCGCGGACCCGGCCGGCCTCTTCGTCGGCCTCCGTCCGCGTGCGCTCCGCCGCGTGCTCGGCGGCGTTGCGCAGCCCGGTGATCTCCTCCTCGGCCTGCTCGTGCAGCCCGGCCACGGAGTCCCGTACCTGCTGGGCGGTGGCCTCCGCGGCCGAGACGACCTCCGACGCGCGCCGCTCGGCCTCCTCCGTCAGCCAGACCGCCTCGGCCTGTGCCTCCTCGGAGCGCTTGCGGGCCTGCGCCAGCAGTTCCTCGCTCTGCTCGCGGGCCTGGGCCCGCTCGCTGTCCGCGTCGGTCCGCGCCGACGCCAGGGTCTCCTCGGACTCCCGGCGGCGCCGGGCGGCCTCCTCCTGCGCGGCGGCCAGCGCCTCCGCGGCCTCCTCGGCGACCCGCTCGGCGGCGGCCTTCGCCTCCGCGCGCAGCCGGTCCGCGGTCTCCTGGGCCTCGGAGCGCACCCGCTCCGCCTCGGCCTCGGCCTCGCCGCGCAGCCGCACGGCGGACTGCTCCGCCTCGGCGCGCACCCGGCCGGCGTCCTGCGCCGCCTCGGTGCGCAGCTGGTCGGCCTCGGTCTCCGCCTGCGTCTGCAGGCTGCGGATCCGCTCCGCCGACTCCGCGCGCAGCCGGTCGTTCTCCTCGGTGGTCTCCCGGCGGATGTTCTCCGCCGCACCGCGGGCGTCACGCAGCGTCTGCTCGGCCGTCGTCAGCCGGGTCTCGGCCTCCGTGTGCAGCCGTACGAGCTCCTCGTCGGCCTCCGCACGCTTGGCGGCCAGCGCCTGCTCGGTCTCCTGGCGCCGGGCGGCCGCCGCGGCGTCGGCCTCGGCGCGTACGCCCTCGGCCTCCTCCTCGGCCTCGGCGCGCAGCCGCTCGGCCTCGGCGCGGGTCCGCTCCAGGGTCTCCTCGGCCTGCTTGCGCAGCGTGCCGGCCCGCTCCACGGCCTCGGCGCGCACCCGCTCGCTCTCGGCGGTCGCGCCGCCGCGCAGCTCGTCCGCGTCCGCCTTGGCCTTGCCGAGCAGCTCCTCGGCGGTCCGGGCCGCCTCCTCGATCTGCTGGACGGCCTCGCGGCGGGCCTCGCCGCGGATCCGCTCGCCCTCGGCGACGGCCTCGGCGCGCAGCTGCTCGGCCTCGCCGCGCAGCCGTCGGGCCTCCGACTGGAGCTCGACCGTACGGGCCCGGTACTCCTCGGTGTCGTCCTTCGCGGCGCCCTTGAGCTCGTCGGCCGTGGTCGCCGCCTGCAGGCGCAGCCGGTCGGCCTCGCTCTCGGCCTCGCGACGGATCCGCTCGGCCTCCTCGGACGCGGCCCGGGTGGTGGCCCGGGCGTCCTCCGACGCCTTGTTCAGTACGTCCTCGGCCGTGCGGGCGGCCTTCGCCAGCTGGGCCGCCATGTCCTCGGCCGCGGCCGTACGGGCCTGCTGTCCGGCCTCGGTGCGCTGCCGCTCGGCGTCCGCGCGGGCGTCGGCCAGGGCCTGCTCGGCCTCCGCCTTGAGGGCCTCGGCCTCCTTGGTGGCCTCGCCGACCAGCCGCGCCACCTGCTCCTTGGCGGTGCGGGTGCGCTGCTCGTTGACGGATTCCGCCGACGCGAGCTGCCGGGTGGAGCTCTCCTTCGCCTCCGCGAGGAGCTTCTCCGCCTCGGCGCGGGCCTCGCGCAGCGCGGAGTCGGCCTCCTGCACCCGGGATTCGGCCAGCCGGCCCAGGTCCAGGGTCTGCTGACGGGTGTGCTCGGCCTCGGCGGTGGTGGTGGAGCGCAGCCGCTCCGCGTGCTCGCTGGCCTCCTGGGCCTGCGAGGAGGCGGCGGTCAGCAGCCGCTCGGCCTCCTTGCGGGCGCGCAGCAGGGTGGCCTCGGCCTCTGCGCGGGCGGCCTCGGCGTCCGCGGCCATCCGGCGCCGGGTCTCCTCGGCGACCCGGGCGGCCTCGGCGCGGGCGGCGTTCAGGGACTGCTCGGCCTCGGCACGGGACTCCTCCATGAGCCGGCGCGCCTGAGCCTCGGTACGGGCCCGCAACTGCTCGGCCCAGGCCACGTTCTCGTTGACGTGGGCCTCGACGGTCTGGCGCCGCTCGCCCAGCTCCTGGTCCAGGCGCTGACGGCGGTTGACGGCCTCGGCGTGCAGCTCGGCCTGCAGGCGCGCCTGGTGCTCGGCGTGCTCCTGGAGGATGCGCTGGGTCTGGGCCCGGGCGTCACGAAGCTCGCGCTCGGCGTCCGAACGCAACTGGTCGGCCTGGATCTGGGCATTACGGAGCAGCTGCTCCGCCTGGTAGCCCATGTCCGCGCCGTCGTAGGCGGGGCGGGACGCCAGTGAGCGTCGTACCTCGTGAAGCTTGGCGCGCAGCACCTCGACCTGGTATCCCAGGTCTTCAGCGTGCTGGACGGCCTTCCCGCGCTCCTTCTTCAGCCGCTCCATCTCGGCCTCGAAGCGCGAGAGATGGTCGGCCTCGGCCTGATGGCTCTCCTGGCTTTCGTAGCCCCGCACAGCGCGGTCCCATCCGTCCCCTGGTCGCAAGCTCACTCCCAATGAGCATCGCTCGCCCGCTGAACGACGCCCCCGGGGGAATGGTGTCAGATACCGGGGCAGGGATCACAGGCCCCGACCCCGTCTCCGCACCGAACCCCGGCCGAGCCATGGCCACTCTACCGGCCGGGGAATCGGGCCATCAGTGGTCCGTCAGTGCTCGGGGTTCGAGGTGACCAGTTCGGTGAGAACGCCGTGGCAGTCCTTGGGGTGCAGGAAGGTGATGGAGGACCCCATGGATCCCGTGCGGGGCTGGTCGTAGAGGACGCGGACGCCCTTGCCGCGGATGGCCTCGGAGTCTCCCTGGACGTCCTCGGTGCCGAAGGCGATGTGGTGGACGCCCTCGCCGTTCTTGGCCAGCCATTTGCCCACGGCGGAGTCCTCGCGGGTGGGCTCCAGGAGCTGGAGGTAGGAGGCGCCGCCGTCGGACGTCTCGTTGATCTTCAACATGGCCTCGCGGACACCCTGCTCCTCGTTGACCTCGGAGTGGAACACCTCGAAGCCGTACGTGGCACGGTAGAACTCGACAGTCTTGTCCAGGTCGAAGCAGGCGATCCCGATGTGGTCGATTCTTGTCAGCATGGTGACAGTGCACCGCCGAAGGGGGTCGTCACGCAACGTGCGCGCGATCACACCGGCACCCCGGTGACCGCTGAGGTACCGCCCAGTACATTCACGTAAACCCTCGTTCACTCCTCATCCAAGGGGCTGTGCCTCATGTCCGGATCGAACAACACCACTTCTGTGATCGTCGCCGGGGCCCGCACGCCCATGGGGCGGCTGCTCGGCTCGCTGAAGTCCTTCTCGGGCGCCGACCTCGGCGGCTTCGCCATCAAGTCCGCGCTGGACCGGGCCGGGATCTCCGGCGACCAGGTGCAGTACGTGATCATGGGCCAGGTGCTGCAGGCCGGCGCGGGCCAGATCCCCGCCCGCCAGGCCGCCGTCAAGGCCGGCATCCCGATGAACGTGCCCGCCCTCACGATCAACAAGGTGTGTCTCTCGGGCCTGGACGCGATCGCGCTGGCCGACCAGCTGATCCGCGCCGGTGAGTTCGACATCGTGGTCGCGGGCGGTCAGGAGTCCATGACCAACGCCCCGCACCTGCTGCCGAAGTCCCGCGACGGCTACAAGTACGGCGCCGTCGAGATGCTGGACGCGATGGCCTACGACGGCCTCACCGACGCCTTCGAGAACATCGCGATGGGCGAGTCCACCGAGAAGCACAACACCCGCCTGGGCATCGAGCGCGCCCCGCAGGACGAGTTCGCCGCCTCCTCGCACCAGCGGGCCGCGGCCGCGCAGAAGAACGGCGTCTTCGAGGCCGAGATCGTCCCGGTGGAGATCCCGCAGCGCAAGGGCGACCCGGTGATCTTCTCCACCGACGAGGGCATCCGCCCCGAGACCACCGTGGAGTCCCTCGGCAAGCTGCGTCCGGCCTTCGCCAAGGACGGCACCATCACCGCCGGCACCTCCTCGCAGATCAGCGACGGCGCCGCCGCCGTGGTCGTGATGAGCAAGGCGAAGGCCGAGGAGCTCGGCCTGGAGTGGATCGCCGAGATCGGCGCCCACGGCAACGTGGCCGGCCCCGACAACTCCCTCCAGTCGCAGCCGTCGAACGCGATCCTGCACGCCCTGAAGAAGGAGGGCCTGGAGGTCTCCGACCTGGACCTCATCGAGATCAACGAGGCCTTCGCGGCGGTCGCCGTGCAGTCAATGAAGGACCTCGGCGTGACGCCGGAAAAGGTGAACGTCAACGGTGGCGCCATTGCCCTGGGGCACCCGATCGGCATGTCCGGAGCCCGCGTGGTGCTGCACCTGGCGCTGGAGCTGAAGCGCCGCGGCGGTGGCGTCGGCGCGGCCGCGCTGTGCGGCGGCGGCGGCCAGGGCGACGCGCTGATCGTCCGCGTCGCCAAGTAGGCGGAGCGAGGCCGCCGGGGCCCTGGTGCGGGGGCCCGGCGGTCCCGGTCCACGGGCCCGACGGCCCTCACGTATCCCGTACGAGAACCGAGGAGCGCAGCACGTATGACGGCGGTGGACGTCCCCCAGCTGGTGGCGCAGGCCCGTGAGGGCCGGCCGAGAGCGGTGGCCCGGCTGATCTCGCTGGTCGAGGGGGCGTCCCCGCAGCTGCGCGAGGTGATGGCCGCACTGGCCCCGCTGACGGGCGGGGCGTACGTGGTGGGGCTGACGGGGTCGCCGGGCGTCGGCAAGTCGACCTCGACCTCGGCGCTCGTCTCCGCGTACCGCAAGGCCGGCAAGCGGGTCGGCGTCCTGGCCGTCGACCCGTCCTCACCCTTCTCGGGCGGGGCGCTGCTCGGCGACCGGGTGCGGATGTCGGACCACGCCTCGGACCCGGGGGTCTACATCCGCTCCATGGCCACCCGCGGCCACCTGGGGGGCCTGGCCTGGGCCGCCCCGCAGGCGATCCGGGTGCTGGACGCGGCCGGCTGCGAGGTGATCCTGGTCGAGACGGTCGGGGTCGGGCAGTCGGAGGTGGAGATCGCCTCGCAGGCCGACACCTCGGTGGTGCTGCTGGCCCCCGGGATGGGCGACGGGATCCAGGCCGCCAAGGCGGGCATCCTGGAGATCGGCGACGTCTACGTGGTCAACAAGGCGGACCGGGACGGCGCCGACGCGACCGCCCGGGAGCTGAACCACATGCTGGGCCTGGGCGAGGCCCGGGGCCGGGACGACTGGCGGCCGCCGATCGTCAAGACGGTCGCGGCCCGTGGCCAGGGCATCGACGAGCTGGTCGAGGCGCTGGAGAAGCACCGGGCGTGGATGGACGAGCGGGGCGTACTGGCCCAGCGGCGGGCCACCCGGGCGGCCCGGGAGGTCGAGACGATCGCCGTCACCGCGCTGCGGGCGCGGATGGCGGACGTGCACGGCGACGCGCACCTGGACGCGCTGGCCGCCAGGGTGGCCGTGGGCGAGCTGGACCCGTACGCGGCCGCGGACGCGCTGCTGACGACGCTGACGGAGGCCTGAGCCCCCGCCCCGGGCATACGGCTCGGTGGGGAGCGCGTGCGGCGCTCCCCGCCGATGGCCGGGGATCAGGAGTTGTCGTCGGAGTTCGAGTCGGAGTTCGAGTCGGAGTCGGTCTGTGCGGTGACCTTGCCGGTCGTCGGGTCCACCGACGCGTTCCAGGTCTTGCCGTCGGAGCCCCTGACCTCGACGTGCCAGTACGGGGCCTTGCCGCTGTCGTCGTCGGAGTCCCACTCGACGGTCCACGTCGTGCCCGGGTGGGCGGCCACGGCGGCCTTGGCGGCCTGCGCGGCGGTGATCTTGGCCGCGAGCAGGCCCTTGTGTTCGCCCGGGTTCTCGTTCTTGTCCACGTTCTTGCGGGACACCTTGCCCGTTGCGGCGTCGACCTCCAGCTCGGCGTGGCCCTTGCCGTCCTTGGTGATCACGTCCACGTGCCAGATGTTGCCGTCCCGGTCGAGGGACTCGACCAGGCCCGGATAGTTCTTGAGGGCGGCGGTGACGGCCTGCTCGGCCGAGACGTCGGCCCGGGCCGCGGCGGACGCGGGGGCGGTTCTCGCCGAGTCGGCGGCCGCAGTGGCGGCGGTCGCCAGGGGGGCCGCGGTCAGCAGGACCACGGACGCGGCGGCGGAGACGAACACGTTACGCTTCATAGGCTGGACCTCCTCAGGCCGGCCCGACGGGCAAGGGCCGGCAGCGAGCGTTCCCAGCCATTGTCAGGCCGACGGCCGTCCGGGGCGCGACGAGTGCGCGCGGTCCGGACGGCCCGGCCCCGGCCTCAGACCTTGCCGCGGTTGTCGCGCAGGTGCTCCGCGACCGGGGTCAGCGAGGCGCGCAGCGCCGCCAGGGCTTCCGGCGGCAGCAGGTCGATGAAGTGCTGACGGACGGACGCCACGTGGTGCGGGGCGACCCGGCGCATCGTCTCCATGCCCTCGTCCGTGAGCACCGCGTACAGGCCGCGGCGGTCGGACTCGCAGTTCACCCGGCGGACCAGGCCGGCCGTCTCCATGCGCGTGATCTGGTGCGACAGCCGGCTCTTGGACTGCAGCGTGGCGGTCGCGAGATCGCTCATCCGCATCCGGTGGTCCTGCGACTCCGAGAGGTTCACGAGGATCTCGTAGTCGTTGTTGGTGAGTCCGAAGGGCTGGAGATCCTTTTCCAGCTGGTGCATCAGCAGCCTGCTGACGTCCAGGTGGGTGCGCCAGGCGCACTGCTCGGCATCGGTCAGCCAGCGGGTGCCCCCGGACGGACTCTGGGGGAGGGGGGCCGTATCGGTCTCCATGGTCTCCATGAATGAACTCTACCTAAAAAGTTGAATTGCGTACAAAAATCTCAGGTCAGGGGATCACAGTCCGAGACGGCGCTGGAGATCACCCAGCTGTCCCGGCATCCGCGGCACGCCCAGCTGCCCCATCGGACCCTGACCGGCCCCCGGAACGCCCTGCGCGTTGCCCGTGGCCGCCCCGGCGCCGACCGCGCCGATCGCCTGCTCCGCCATCAGCATCTCCGACGACTGCAGCAGTACCGTCCCCGCGCCGACGAACTCGAACTGGTGCTCCTCGCCCGAGCTGCCCCCTATGCCGGTCAGCGAGCGCAGTCCGCCCATCACGCCCGTCATGTAGCCGTGGTCGTAGTGGTGGCACGGCGAAGGGCAGTCCGCCCAGCCCACCAGCGCCTGCGGGTCCACGCGCAGCGGCGGCTCCATGAACACCACCGGTCCGTTGGACGCCGCCACGAACTTCCCGGTTCCGATCAGCGTCAGGAAGCCCGGGACGATCGACTGCTTCAGGGCGAGCGAGGGCTGGTACGCGAGCAGGTTGCCCGACCGGATCGTCAGGTTGCCGTTGTCCAGGTCGTACGAGTTCACGTCGAAGGCCCGGTCGGCCAGCAGCATCTTGCCCGAGCCCTCGGCGACCACCCAGTCACTGGCGTGCAGGGGCGAGTGGAAGCTGGTGCGCAGCAGGCGGTCGAAGCGGCCGTTGCCGATCCCGTTGAAGTCGATGTTCCCGTAGTACGAGATCATCTTGCCCTTCTGCAGGAACCACTGGCTCCCCTTGAGCTCCACGCAGAAGGTGTACGCGTTCACGTTGTCGTCGGAGGGCAGCGTGTACGGGTCGAAGACCGTCGGGCCGCCCGGTCCGCCGGTCACAGGGCCAAAGTTCACAGCTTCTCCTCGGAGGCCTGTACGTACACCGCGCCCTGACCGGACAGCTCCAGCTGGAACGCCTCGCCCGAGCCGCGCCCCACCATGTCCCGCCAGCCGAGGGCGGTGGAGAGCTTGTTGCGCACGTCACCGTGGTGGGCGACGTACGCCTGCGGGTCCACGTGGATCGGGCGCTGCGGGGTGATCGGCAGCTCGATGACCCCGCCGTGGGCCATCACGGCGACCGAGCCGTGGCCCTTGAGGGTGGTGGTGAAGAGGCCCTGGCCGGTCACCTGGCCGCGGACCATGCCCATGACCCCGCCCTGGGAGCCCATGAACATCGTGCCCTGCTGGAGGGTGCCGTCGAAGGCGAGGAGCCGGTCGGCCTCGACGTAGAGGGTCTCGCCGGTCAGGTTGATCACCTGGATGTGGTGGCCGCCGTGGCCGAACATCACGGTGCCGCTGCCCTCGACCGCCATCAGCGGGGTCTGCTCGTTCGCCACCCGGCGACCGATCATGCCCATCACCCCGCCCTGACCGCCGGTCAGGCTCGGGGTGAAGGAGACCTCGCCGCGGTAGGCGAGCATCGCGCCGCGCTGGCTGTACATCTTCTGACCCGGGATCACCTGGGCCTCGACCATCTTCGAGTTGATCTCGCGGAACGGCATCAGATGTCGCCCCCGACGGTGTTGCGCTCGCTGGGCTGCACGTAGACCAGGCCCTCGCCCTCGAAGCGGATCTGGAACGCCTCGCCGGAGCCCTCGCCGATGAGTGTGCGGAAGTTCACACCGGACTGGAAGGACTGCTGGAGGTTGCCCGTGTGCGCGATGTACGCGCCGGGGTCGACGGACAGCGGGTACTGGGCGCTCACGCGCAGCACCACGGCCGGGCCGTCGGACATGATCGCGGCCTGGCCCGAGCCCTCGACGGTCGTGGTGAACAGGCCGTTGCCCGTCGTCGCGCCGCGCAGGCCGGTGAAGGTCGTGCCGGTCCGCAGACCGGCGTCGGTGCACAGCAGGTTGCTGGACTCGACGTAGAGCTTCTCGCCGCGCAGGTTCACCAGGTTGATCTCGCTCGCGCGGTCGGCGAAGAAGCAGGTGCCGTGCCCCTGCACTTCCATCACTGTCATCTGTTCGCCGGTCAGCCGGCGGGTCACCATGCCGCGGAGGCCTTCGCCGCCGCCGGTCATCTTCTTGAAGGCCATCTGCCCGTCGTACGCGACCATGGAGCCGTTCTTCGCTTTCACGGCGTCCCCGGTCAGGTCGACGGCCAGCACCTTGCTGCCTTGGAGTCGGAACTGAGCCACGGGAAGACGTTATCGGCACCGGGCGACCCCGAACAGGGCCCTGTGGACGATATATGCCACACCCGGGAGATATGGGTGCGACCGGACCCCGTCCGCAGAGGTCGCGGCGGGGGAGGGGTCCGGTCAAGATCCCGTAAAGCGACTGAGACACTGGGAAGGACCCTGGCCTCCAGCCCGAAGGTTCCACGTGGACATCAAGACCGCCTCCGCCCTGCACCGACTGCGCCTCGTCTCCGTTCCGGAGGCGCTGTCGTTCCCGGCCCTGCTGATCTTCGGCTCGCTGCTGAGCCGGATCTCCGACATCGACTACCTGTTGATGCCGCTGGGGATCCTGCACGCGATCCTGTTCATGGCCTACGGGGTGCTGCTGCTGGACGTGTGGAACAAGGCGAAGTGGCCGTTCAAGAAGGTCGTGTTCTTCTTCGTCCTCTCCGTGGTGCCCCTGGGCGGCCTCTACGGGGACAAGCTGCTCAAGCGGGAAGAGGCGGACAGCGTGGTCGCCGCCCGTGTCGCGCGCGAGGCGGCCCAGGCGTGATCGTCGCGTTCTCGGTGACCCCGCTGGGGGTCGGTGAAGAGGTCGGCGAGTACGTCGCCGACGCGGTCCGGGTGGTCCGCGAGTCCGGGCTGCCGAACCGCACCGATGCCATGTTCACCACCGTCGAAGGTGAGTGGGACGAGGTCATGGACGTGGTGCGGCGTGCGGTGGCCGCCGTCGAGGAGCGGGCGCCGCGCGTCTCCTTCATCCTCAAGGCCGACATCCGCCCCGGGGTCCACGACGGGATCACCTCCAAGGTCGAGACGGTGGAGCGGCACCTCGCCGGAGGCTGAGCCGCCCTCACCGGCCCTATTTCCACCGGTACTTCCGAAAGCGCCCCCGGCCCACAGGCCGGGGGCGCTTTCGCGTGCCCGGGCGGTCGACGGTCATCGTTTGAGCGATCGATCAAATTCCCCTAAGGTGCCGGTTGAGCGATCGCTCAACACACGGCACGGGGGTGGAGATGGGCCTGTACGTCGAGACGCGGATCCGGGCGGACATGGACGAGCTCTGGGAGCGCAGCCAGGACCCGGCCCAGCACCAGCGCTGGGACCTGCGGTTCACCTCCATCGGCTACCTCCCGCGCGCCGAGGGCGAGCCCCAGCGGTTCCGGTACGCGACCCGCGTGCTGCCGTTCCTCTCCGTCGACGGGACCGGGATCTCCGCCGGGGAACGCCACCGGGCCGACGGCACCCGGGTCTCCGCCCTGCGGTTCGCCTCGGCGCACCCGCTGTCGCTGCTCGCCGAGGGCAGCGGCTACTGGCGCTACGTCCCCGGCCCCGACGGGATCCGCTTCCTCACCGGCTACGACTACCGCTCGCGCTGGGGCCGCTTCGGGGCCCTCGCGGACCGGCTGGTGTTCCGCCCGCTCATGGGCTGGGCCACCGCCTGGTCCTTCGACCGGCTGCGGCTGTGGTGCGAGCGCGGGACCACCCCGGGCCGCGCCCTCGCCCGCGCGATCGGCGAGAGCGCCCTGCGCGCCCTGCTGTCCGTGGCCGCCCTGGTGTACGCGCCGCTGCCGGCCGCCCTGGTGGTGATGGCCGCCGCCCTGTTGCTGCCCCCGCTGCCCGGCACCCCGGCCGCCCGCCGCTGCCTGCGCACCCCGCCCGGCCGGACCCCCGCCCGCGCACCCCGCCTGCTCAGCACCCTGGAGCCCTCATGACCTCCATCTTCCGGGCCCACATGGGCGCCGAGTTCGACCGTCTGCACCCGCAGGTCCAGCGCCGCTTCTCGGTGGGGCTCACCAGCGGCGAGGGCTGCATCGGCCGCGGCACCATGGAGCGGATATGGCACGGCCCCGGTTATGTGAAGCCCTTCCTCCGGCTCGGCGGCACGCGGAACATCCTGGTGCCGCGCGCCGGGCGCGACGTCCCCTTCGTCATCGAGAACCTCCCCTACCTCGACTCCTTCGGGCGCGAGACCGTCACCTTCGTGCGGACCTTCCAGCTGCCCGGCGGACCCCACCGCTTCGACGCCACCATGGTCCACAGCCCCGAGCGCGACTGCGTCCTCGACTACCTGGGCACCCACCAGCACCTCGCCAGCGACCTCCACATGAGCGCCGAGCCCGACGGCTCGCTGCTCATCCGCTCCGGCGAACACCGCTTCCGCGAGGGCCCCGTCGACGTCCGCGTCCCCGACCTGATCGGCGGCGACGCCGAGGTCCGCGAATCCTTCGACGAGGCCACCGGTCGGTTCCGGATCCGGGTACGGGTGGTCAACCGCCGCTTCGGACCGCTCTTCGGCTACGAGGGCTCCTTCGCCGCGGAGTACGTGGACGTCCGTACGCACGGGGTCCGCGCCGACCTGCGGCCGGTCCGCGAGGAGGTCCGGGCATGAGCGCCGCCACCAAGGAGAAGCTGCTCGAAGGGGCCCTGCGCACCCTGGCCGAGCAGGGCGTCGCCAAGGCCTCGGCCCGCACCATCGCGACCACCGCCGGGGTGGGGCAGGGGCTGATCTTCTACCACTTCGGCTCGGTGGACGAGCTGCTCGCCGCGGCCTGCCGGTACGGCGCCGAGCAGCGGGTGGCCCGCTACCGCGACCGGCTCGCCGCCCTGGGCAGCCTCGCCGAACTGCTGGAGTTCGCCCGCACGATGCACGAGGAGGAACGGGCCGCCGGGAACGTCGCCCTGCTCGGGCAGCTGCTGGCCGCCGGGCAGAGCTCGCCCGTCCTGGCCGCCGCCACCGCCGACGGACTCGGGCTGTGGATCGAGGAGCTGGAGAAGGTCCTCACCCGGCTGCTGGCGGCGACCCCGCTGGAGGGGTACGCCGACCCGGCCGGGCTGGCCCGGGCCACGGCCGCCTCCTTCATCGGCATCGAGCTGTACGAAGGGGTGGACCCGCAGGGCGCGGGGAGCGCGCTCGCCGCGCTGGAGCAGCTGGCCGGCCTGGCCACCGTGCTGGAGGGGCTCGGCTCCCTGAGCCAGCGCGTGGTGCGGCACGGCCTGCGGCGCGGCACCCGCTGACCCGGGCCGCGCGGCCCGGGCCGCCCGCGCCCCTCACCCGTACGGCCCTGCGGTCCCCGACCTGAGGAAGGACCGCCCGGTCGACCGCGTCCCGGCAACCGGTACGGCGCCTCCGTGTTCGTCGGCACCGACAACGCGGTACGGATCAGCGCCCTGCGGGCCGCAGGGGCCGCAGGGCTCAGGGAGCGGGGTCGCCCGTGGTGAGCGCGATCGCCAGCGGGGTGCGCTCGTAGCGGACCTGGTGGCCGTGGCGGGCGGAGATGAGCAGCCCCGCCGCCCGCAGGACCCCCAGATGGGCCGAGACCGTGGACGGGGCCAGACCGAGCCGATGGGCCAGCGCCGTGGTGGAGGCCGGCTCCTCCAGCGCGCACAGCACCTCGGCCCGGGCCCGGCCCAGCAGCCGGACGAGCGCGTGCGGGGTGTTCTCCTGGGCCGAGGTCCACAAGGCGCCGATGCCACGGGCCGGGTAGACGATGGTGGGCTGCCAGGGCGGGTCGAAGCCGCCCGCGATCCCCGGCCAGATGAAGGCGCTCGGCATCAGGAGCAGCCCCTGGCCGCCCAGGACGCGCTCGTGGTGACTGGTGGGCCGCTCGATGGTCAGGGTGAGGGAGGCGGCGTCCCAGGCGAGGCTCGGGTGCAGCCCGTCGAAGAGGGCCTGCAGACCGCCGGCGGCGAGGCGGCGCGAGTGGAAGAGGATGTCCGCCTCCAGCAGGGCCCGCAGCCTCGGCCAGTGCGGCTCGATCAGCAGGCTCCAGGCCCGCTCCATCAGATCGGCCAGGTCGCGTACGGCCCGGGCGGGATCGGCGAGCAGCGACCGGCCCAGGTCGCTGTCGAGGGCGCCGGGCGTACTGGCCAGCGACTTGCGGATGTCCTCGCGCGCCGTGGCCGGATCCGCCCCGCGGATCAGCGCGAGCTCCTCCTCGAAGGAGACCCCCGGTCCGCTCGGCGGCGGGCCGATGAAGTCCACGCTGTGCCCGCGGTGCGGCATCAGCAGCCACAACGGCCGCAGGTCCAGCCCGTCGGCCGCGGCGCGGATCCGCCGCAGCCAGGGCAGGTGGTAGCCCTGCCGCTCCGTGAGTTTCAGTACGCGCACCGCCTCCTGCGTCTCCCACGCGGGCGAGAGCGCGAACCGGCACCGCAGCAGGTCCTCGTGCCCGAAGTGGTGGTGCAATCCCATTCCGGCGCTCCCTCCCCTTCTTCGAGGCGGCCGACGACGTGAGACTCTGCCCTAACATTCGGCCACAGGCGAATCCCTGGAGCGTCGGAGGTGGGCTCGGGACGCTGGGCCCATGCCCGCCGAAAACCATGCGCCCGGGCGGTCCGCACCGCCACCGGGCTACCGCTCCGTGTTCCGGGTCCGTGAGTTCCGGACCGTCTTCGTCGCCCACCTGCTGTCCGTGCTCGGCCTGGTCGTCGCCGAGATCTCGCTGTCCGTCCTCGTCTACCGCACCACCGGCTCACCCTTGATGAGCGCGCTCACCTTCGCCCTCGGCTTCCTCCCGTACGTCCTCGGCGGCACCCTGCTCGCCGGGATCGCCGACCGCCACCCCGCCCGCCGGGTGCTCGTCACCTGCGACCTCCTCTGCGCGCTCTGCGCGGCCGCCATGGTGGCGCCGGGCACGCCCGTCGCCGTGCTCCTCGTACTGCGCTGCGCCATGGCTTTCGTGGCGCCGCTGTTCCAGGGCACGCGCAACGCCTCCCTCTCCGACATCCTCGGCACCGGCGACGTCTTCGTCCTGGGCCGCTCGCTGCTGCGCATGGTCGCCCAGAGCGCCCAGCTCATCGGCTTCGGCCTCGGTGGGCTGCTGCTCACCGTGCTCGCGCCGCGCGCCGCCATCGCCCTGACCGCCGCGGGCTTCCTCGGCTCCGCGCTGCTGCTGCGACTGGGCACGCGCAGCCGGCCCGCCCGCAGCGCCGGCCGTACCTCCCCGCTCGCCGGAGTGCGCGCCGTCCTCGGCCGGCGCCGGCTGCGGGCGCTGATGCTGCTGTTCTGGCTGCCGCCCGTCTTCCTCGTCGTCCCCGAGGCGCTGCTCGCCCCGTACACGGACGGCATCGGCGTCGGCACCGCCGCGCTGGGCCTGATGATGTGCGCCATGCCCGTCGGCACCATCGCCGGGGAGCTCTGGGCGGGCTCGGCCCTCACCGCCCGAACGCGCTCGCGGATCGTGATCCCGCTCGCCTCCGCCGGGCTGCTGCCGCTCCTGCTCTTCGCCGTCCGGCCGGGCCTGCCCGTGGTCGTCGCCGCCCTGCTGCTCGCCGGGCTGGCGCACGCCTACACCCTCGGGCTGGACCAGTGGTACGTGGACGCCGTTCCCGACGAGCTGCGTGGCCGGGCGATGACCCTGCTCAGCACCGGCCTGATGACCCTTCAAGGCGTCGGTATGGCCTTGGCCGGCCTGGCCGCCGAATTCCGCCCGGTGCACGAGGTCGTCACCGGCGCCGGGATCCTCGGAACCGGGGTCGTCCTGCTGCTCCTGGCCGAACTCCGGTCCGCCACCCGGCAGGAGGAACGACTGAGGGATGAGACGGCCCTCGCCGTGAATTGACCTCCCGGTAGGGTCGGACGCGTGCCCAAGCCGCTCAGCCTTCCCTTCGACCCCATCGCCCGTGCCGACGAGCTCTGGCAGCAGCGCTGGGGACCCGTGCCCTCGATGGCCGCGATCACCTCGATCATGCGCGCGCACCAGATCCTGCTCGGCGAGGTCGACGCGGTCGTCAAGCCGTACGGGCTGACGTTCGCCCGGTACGAGGCGCTGGTGCTGCTCACCTTCTCCAAGGCCGGCGAACTGCCGATGTCCAAGATCGGCGAGCGACTGATGGTCCACCCGACGTCGGTGACCAACACCGTGGACCGACTGGTGAGGTCCGGACTGGTCGCCAAGCGGCCCAACCCGAACGACGGCCGCGGCACCCTCGCCTCGATCACGGAGAAGGGCCGCGAGGTCGTCGAGGCCGCCACGAAGGACCTGATGGCCGTCGACTTCGGCCTCGGCGCGTACGACGCCGAGGAGTGCGGGGAGATCTTCGCCCTGCTGCGCCCGCTGCGCGTGGCCGCGGCGGACTTCCAGGACTGAGGCGCCCCGTCCCGGACGCCCGGGGCCGCGTCAAGATCGAGCAAAACGGACGGCTAGGCTCGTCGGCATGAAACGAAGCGTGCTGACCCGCTACCGCGCCATGGCCTACGTGACCGCGGTCATGCTCCTGATCCTCTGTGCCTGCATGGTGGCGAAGTACGGCTTCGACACCGGCGCCGACCTGACCTTCGTGGTCTCGCAGGCCCACGGTGTGCTCTTCATGATCTACCTGGTGTTCGCCTTCGATCTGAGCTCCAAGGCCAGGTGGCCCTTCGGTAAGATGCTCTGGGTCATGCTCAGCGGAACGATTCCGGTGGCCGCCTTCTTCGTCGAGCGCAAGGTCCGCGCCGAGGTCGAACCGCTGGTCAACGACTCGCTCGCGACCGCCAAGGCCTGATCTGCGCCTCGTGCGAGGCGAGCGTCACCCACCCCCGGGGTGAGTCCCCGGGGGTTTGCCATCGACATTTACTAGGACGTCCTAGTAAATTCATGGGTATGGACGCTGACGCCATCGAGGAAGGCCGCCGTCGCTGGCAGGCCCGTTATGACAAGGCCCGCAAGCGCGAGGCAGACTTCACCACGCTCTCCGGCGACGAGGTCGAACCGGTCTACGGTCCCCGCCCCGGCGACGAGTACGAGGGCTTCGAGCGCATCGGGTGGCCGGGCGAGTACCCGTACACCCGAGGGCTCCACGCCACCGGGTACCGCGGGCGGACCTGGACCATCCGGCAGTTCGCCGGGTTCGGGAACGCCGAGCAGACCAACGAGCGCTACAAGATGATCCTGGCCGCCGGCGGCGGCGGGCTCTCCGTCGCCTTCGACATGCCGACCCTCATGGGGCGCGACTCCGACGACCCCCGCTCCCTCGGCGAGGTGGGCCACTGCGGGGTCGCCATCGACTCCGCCGCCGACATGGAGGTCCTCTTCAAGGACATCCCGCTCGGTGACGTGACCACCTCGATGACGATCTCGGGCCCGGCCGTCCCCGCCTTCTGCATGTACCTGGTCGCCGCCGAACGGCAGGGCGTGGACCCCGCCGTCCTCAACGGCACGCTCCAGACCGACATCTTCAAGGAGTACATCGCCCAGAAGGAGTGGCTCTTCGAACCCGAGCCGCACCTGCGCCTCATCGGCGACCTCATGGAGTACTGCACGAAGGGCATCCCGGCCTACAAGCCGCTGTCCGTCTCCGGCTACCACATCCGCGAGGCCGGGGCCACGGCCGCGCAGGAGCTCGCGTACACCCTCGCCGACGGCTTCGGCTACGTGGAGCTGGGCCTCTCGCGCGGCATGGACGTCGACGACTTCGCGCCCGGCCTGTCCTTCTTCTTCGACGCGCACCTCGACTTCTTCGAGGAGATCGCCAAGTTCCGCGCCGCGCGCCGGATCTGGGCCCGCTGGATGAAGGAGGTCTACGGGGCGAAGAGCGACAAGTCCATGTGGCTGCGCTTCCACACCCAGACCGCCGGCGTCTCGCTGACCGCGCAGCAGCCGTACAACAATGTCGTGCGCACCGCCGTGGAGGCCCTCGCGGCCGTGCTCGGCGGTACGAACTCCCTGCACACCAACGCCCTGGACGAGACCCTCGCCCTGCCGAGCGAGCAGGCGGCCGAGATCGCCCTGCGCACGCAGCAGGTGCTGATGGAGGAGACCGGCGTCGCCAACGTGGCGGACCCGCTGGGCGGTTCCTGGTTCGTGGAGCAGCTCACCGACCGCATCGAGGCCGAGGCCGAGAAGATCTTCGACCAGATCAAGGAGCGCGGCCTGCGCGCCCACCCGGACGGGCAGCACCCGATCGGGCCGATCACCTCGGGCATCCTGCGCGGCATCGAGGACGGCTGGTTCACCGGGGAGATCGCCGAGTCGGCCTTCCAGTACCAGCGCTCCCTGGAGAAGGGCGACAAGCGCGTCGTCGGCGTCAACGTGCACCACGGGTCGGTCACCGGCGACCTGGAGATCCTCCGGGTCAGCCACGAGGTCGAGACCGTCCAGGTACGGGAGCTCGCGGCCCGCAAGGCCCGGCGCGAGGACGCCAAGGTCGACGCGGCGCTGAAGGCCATGCTGGACGCCGCCCGGGACGGGTCGAACATGATCCCGGCCATGCTGGACGCGGTGCGGGCCGAGGCCACGATGGGCGAGATCTGCAACGTCCTGCGCGACGAGTGGGGCACCTACACCGAGCCGCCGGGCTTCTAGTCCCGCCGCGCGAAGGTGTGGAACGGCCGGTCATGGCGCCCGTACGGCGGCCCTGTGACCGGCCTTCCTGATTTCCGCGCCCGGAGCCGGCGGCGTGGCCGCCGCGGCTCTCAGGCCGGGGCCGGGCCCTGGAGGCCGTGCATCAGGAGGGCCGTGAAGGTGGCCACCCAGACCTCGTCCACCGGTTCGGAGCTCACCAGGGCGCGATGCACCACCGTGCCCGCGATCACGTCGAAGATCAGGTCCGTGGTGCGGCCCGCGAGGGACTCGTCCTCCTCGTAGGGGAGTTCGCCGCGGGCCTGGGCCCGTTCGCGACCCAGTACGACGAGACGTTTCTGCCGATCCACGATCGCCGACCGGATCCGGTCGCGCAGGGCCTCGTCCCGGGTGGACTCGGCGACGACCGCCATCAGGGCCGTACGGGCCTCCGGGCGCCGCAGCAGCTCCGCGAACTGCAGCACCACGCCCTCGATGTCCGCTTCGAGGCAGCCGCGGTCCGGGAGTTCGAGCGCGTCGAAGAGTTCCGCTACCGCGTCCACGACCAGCTCGTTCTTGCCCGCCCAGCGCCGGTAGAGGGTGGTCTTGGCGACCCCCGCGCGGGCGGACACGTCGCCCATCGTCAGCTTCGACCAGCCCAGCTCGACCAGCGCGTCCCGGGTCGCGGCGAGGATCGCGGCGTCCGCGGCGGCACTGCGGGGACGACCGGTGCGGCCGGGGCTGGGGTTGCGCATGGCCGAGACCATACCCGTCGGTAGCCATACCGGCCGCTGTGGTTCAGATCACGGGCCCGGAAGGGGCGCGGTGGGCCGCCGGGGGAGTTACGCTACGGCTCGTAGCGTAAGAGCGACAACCGCGCGAAGGGCTACAGGCGCCAGGTGGGGACCCGGCGCCGTTCAGCATCACGATCGCGACAGTACGGCGGCACGGCCAATTCACGCGATCTTTTTCGTCGGCGCGCGCACACGGGGGAGGATGTACGCATGCAGCCCAGAAACATGTCCATGAGCGGCGTCGTCGACCTCGCCGCGGTGAAGGCGGCCGGCGAGGCCAAGGCCAAGGCCGAGCAGGCGCGCGCCGAAGCGGCGAGCCGGGCCGGCCAGGCCGGCGAGGCGGGCCCGTCCGCCGGCGCGGTGCCGCCGTCCGCGCTCGTCATCGACGTAGACGAGGCCGGCTTCGAACGCGATGTGCTCCAGCTCTCGGCAGAGGTTCCGGTCGTCCTGGACTTCTGGGCCGAGTGGTGCCAGCCGTGCAAGCAGCTCAGCCCGCTCCTGGAGCGTCTGATCACCGAGGCCAACGGTCGCCTCGTGCTCGCCAAGATCGACGTCGACGCCAACCAGATGCTCATGCAGCAGTTCCAGATCCAGGGGATCCCGGCCGTCTTCGCCGTGGTCGCCGGTCAGGTCCTGCCGCTGTTCCAGGGAGTGGTCCCGGAGCAGCAGATCCGCGAGACCTTCGCCCAGCTCGTCCAGGTCGCCGAGGACCGCTTCGGGATCATCGGCATCGAGGTGGACCCGGACGCGGAGGGTGCCGCTCCGGCCGCCACCGCCATGGAGGAGATCCCGGCCGGCCCGTACGACGCCCTGCTGGAGGCGGCCGTCGTCGCGCTCGACGCCGGTGACCTCGGCGGCGCGGTCCAGGCGTACAAGAACGTGCTCGCGGACGACCCGGGCAACACGGAGGCCAAGCTGGGTCTGGCCCAGGCCGAGCTCCTCGCCCGGGTCCAGCACATGGATCCGCAGGCGGTGCGGGCCGCGGCGGCCGAGAACCCGCGCGACCCGGCGGCGCAGATCGCCGCGGCCGACCTCGACCTCGTCGGCGGTCATGTGGAGGACGCTTTCGGCCGCTTGGTGGACACCGTCCGGGTCACTTTCGGTGAGGACCGGGACGCGGTGCGACTGCGGCTGCTGGAGCTGTTCGAGGTCATCGGCGCGGACGACCCTCGGGTCTCCTCGGCGCGTACGGCGCTCGCGCGGGTGCTCTTCTAGGCCGGCTCCGGAGCGGCTTCGCGGCCGCTCCGGGCCCCTCGCCGCGCGCCTCCCGTACATCGTCGGGCCACCGACGATTTGTTGACACGTAGATAAACAGCGGCCGCACTTTGCCAAAACTTGGCAATTGCGGCCACTGTTACTCGCAGTAAATCGAACCCGGTGAACTGTCCGGTGTGTTCGTCATTTGCCCGTTCTGTCGTGGCCCTGGGTGACACCCTGTGTTGCTGCCCGACGGCAGTGGGTCGTACCCCGGTTATCTGGCCGTTACCCGCCAGTAACGAACCCCCTTGTGCCCCGGCCTGGAATGGACCACGATCGGCGACGCTCGGTCCTTCCCGCAGAGCCGCTCATTCGGAGCCGCGGTGAGGGGTCCCCACCGAGCCGGCCTGTGGCAGTGGCACCGGCCGTGGGACAGGGGGGTCTCCGCCACTCCGGTGGGGCCTGTCCTCCAGGTTGCGCGAACGCGTGGCCCAGTGGTTGTCGCTCGGGGGTGATCGCCGGTGTATCGGACGTGGCTCAGCCGCGGCCCGGCCGCCTGCGCTCCTTCCCGAGGACGTAGCACTTCTCCCATCCCAGGACGGGCACGGCCCGGACCGGAGATGTACGTCCGAGAAGGAGGAACGAAAATGAGTTCTCAGGTTCGTGGCGGGACCAGATGGAAGCGCTTCGCGCTCGTCATGGTGCCGAGCATCGCGGCCACGGCCGCGGTCGGTGTGGGTCTGGCGCAGGGCGCCCTCGCGGCGTCGTTCAGCGTCTCCGGCCAGGACTTCAAGGTCTCGGCCGACGAGCTCGTGGGTGAGAACCTCATCCAGTACGGCGGTATCGCCGAGGGTCACGACCTCAAGGGCAACGCTGCACACCACCCGGTCACCATCTCCGGGTTCAGCAACGCCAAGATCACCAACATGTGCCAGTCCCTGGTCACCCCGACTCCGCTGGGCAACATCACGCTCCAGCTGAAGACCGGTCACAAGGGCACCCCGGCCGAGGCGACCAACATCTACCTGGATGTGGCCGAGCTCGACACCAACGCCGAGTTCACCAACCTGGACATCGGTGTCGCGGTCGGCGACCCGAGCCACAAGACCAAGCCGCAGGCCGGCACGGTCGCCAGCCCGTACGCCTTCTCGCAGCGCGCGGACAAGGCGATCCTGCGGGACGTCAAGCAGAAGGCGTGGGCGACCACGGCGGGCACCTTCAAGCTGCCCAACCTGAAGCTGCGCCTGCTCGGTGGCGACCAGCCCTGCTACCAGGACATCAAGGACTGATCAGTCCCCGTGTCTGACCGGCCGGGCGGGTGGTGACAGCCGTCGCCCCCGCCCGGCCGGGCTCCACAGAGTTCTCAAGTACCACCGTTTCCAGGGAGCTGTTGTCCATGAACCCCCAGGCCCCGGTTTACGTTCGCGCAGAAGACGACGCCTGGCCCACCGTGGTGTACTACCACTTCCATGCCTGGAGCGGCCGCCGTCCCTTCTGGGCCGGGTTGTTCACGCTCCTCGGTGGCTTCCCGATTGCATACTTCCCTTACGCGGACCTCCGGCTGGGCAACGTCAGTCTCGCGATGGCCACCACGGGCGGCGCCGGTGCACTGATCATCGGTGTACTGCTGATCACGCTGGGTCTGGCGCTCTGGTTCCAGGCGACGATCCGCGTCTTCGCCGGCGTGGCCGCGATCCTGCTCGCCCTGGTCTCCATCCCGGTGTCCAACCTCGGTGGCTTCTTCATCGGCTTCATCCTCTCCATGGTCGGCGGCGCTCTCGCCCTGGCCTGGGCGCCGGGTCAGCCGGCCGAGGAGGGTGAGCAGCCGATGGACGCGCAGCCGATGGTCGATCAGCAGCCGGGCGCGATCGGTCTGACCAAGGCGGACGCGACGGCGGACATGGGTATGCAGGGCATCCCGGGCCCCCGTGGGACGGAAACGGCACACGCGAGCGAGACGACTGCCCACGCCGATGGCGGGAGGAACAGTGCGGGGTGACGAGACGCAGCGGGGCGTGGCCCCTGGCGCAGAGTCCCGTGTAGTGAAGGGGCCGCGCCACGCGGCGCCCAGGAAGTCGCTGCTGAACAAGATCCAGATACCCGTCGGCAAGACGATGGCGCTCGCGGCGATGCCGACGGCCGTGTTCGTCGGGATGGGTATGGCGCCGAAGCTTGCGGTGGCCGACGACAAGGAGATCCCCTTCGCGCCCGGCCCGTGTGTGACGCGGTCCGACGAACCCGCGGAGACCGAGTCGAAGTCCCCGTCCCCCTCGCCCTCGACGACGCCTTCGCCGAGTACGTCGCCCACCGCGACGCCCTCTCCGTCCGTGTCCCCGTCGGCGAAGACGAAGCCGAGCACCTCCCCGTCGGCGGAGGCCAAGCCCCCGGTGACGAAGGAGAAGGCCGCAGTCCCGGCCCCGGCCACGACACCGGCTCCGGAGCCGACGAAGTCCACGAACCCGTTGGACCCGCTCGGCGTCGGTGACGCGCTCAAGAACCTCGTCGACGAGCTCGGCAGGCCCCTGAAGGACGCGACGGCGAAGGCGACCCCGACGCCCGCGCCCACCCCGTCGGGCGCCGCCACGCCGACCCCGGACCCGGCCGCGGACGCGATCCGCGACGCGGCGAAGAAGGCCGGTGTCGACGTCAAGGAGCTGTCCGAGGAGGTCAAGAAGACCGAGAAGGACCCCAAGAACGAGACGGGCGAGGCCAAGGACAAGGCCAAGGACGAAGCCGCGGACGACAAGTCCGAGGCGGACGACAAGGCCAAGGACGAGGACAAGGCCAAGGACGAGGAGACGAAGGACCCGGACGGGAAGCAGCCCTTCCCGTGCCCGACCTACGACGCCAAGGCCCTGGCCGATGCCGAGCTGGAGCAGGGCGTCCCGCTCCTGCCGGACGAGCCCTGGTACCTCGACAGCTCGCTGCTGACCCTCTACGGCCTGGACTACCACGGCATCGTCGAGGTGAAGACGGCCGGCGGCAAGACCAAGAAGGTCCTGAAGTTCACCGCGGACTCGCTGGACATCAAGGACCTCTACCAGACGGTCGGTACGTCGGGGAACGTCGCCCACCTGAAGTCGCGTCCGGGCTCCACGTCCAAGATCCGCGGCGGCACGGTGACGATGTACACCGAGAGCCTCAAGGGGAACCTGTTCGGTCTGATCCCGATCGAGTTCACCCCGAACAGCCCGCCGCCCCTGAACGTCCCGTTCGCGTTCTTCACGAACGTCAAGGTCGTCCAGGCCGGCCAGTTCGGCGGCACGCTCACCGTTCCGGGTCTGAAGAACTACATCGGCCCGCCGGAGTAGCGGTCCCGCAGGGACGAGAGGCTGACCCGGACCCCCGAACACACCGAGGGCGGTACCCCGGATCCTGGAAGGGATCCGGGGTACCGCCCTCGGTCTCTGTGCGGCAGAGGTGGTGCGTCAGGCCTGGGTGTCGCCCAGGTGGTGGACGCGGACCATGTTCGTGGTGCCGGGGACGCCGGGGGGCGAGCCGGCGGTGATGACCATGGTGTCGCCCTGGTTGTAGCGGTTGAGCTTGAGCAGCTCGCCGTCCACCAGGTCGACCATCGCGTCCGTGGTGTCCACGTGCGGGACGATGTAGGACTCGACGCCCCAGCTCAGCGTGAGCTGGTTGCGGGTGTTGACGTCCGTGGTGAAGGCCAGGATCGGCTGCGTCACGCGGTAGCGGGACAGGCGGCGGGCGGTGTCGCCCGACTGGGTGAAGGCGATGAGCGACTGGGCGTCGAGGAAGTCCGCGATCTCGCAGGCCGCGCGGGCGACGGAGCCGCCCTGGGTACGGGGCTTCTTGCCCTGGACCAGCGGCTGGAGGCCCTTGGAGAGGAGCTCCTCCTCGGCCGCCGTGACGATCTTCGACATCGTCTTGACGGTCTCGATCGGGTAAGCGCCGACCGAGGACTCGGCCGACAGCATGACCGCGTCCGCGCCGTCGAGGATCGCGTTGGCGACGTCGGAGGCCTCCGCGCGCGTCGGGCGGGAGTTGGTGATCATCGACTCCATCATCTGGGTCGCGACGATCACCGGCTTGGCGTTGCGGCGGCACATCTCGATGAGCCGCTTCTGGACCATCGGGACCTTTTCGAGCGGATACTCGACGGCCAGGTCACCACGGGCCACCATGACCGCGTCGAAGGCGTCGACCACGGCCGCCATGTTCTCGACGGCCTGCGGCTTCTCCACCTTGGCGATGACGGGGACCCGGCGGCCCTCCTCGTCCATCACCTTGTGGACGTCCTTGACGTCGTTGGCGTCGCGGACGAAGGAGAGGGCGACCATGTCGCAGCCCATCCGCAGGGCGAAGCGGAGGTCGTCGACGTCCTTCTCCGACAGGGCGGGGACGTTCACGGCGGCACCCGGCAGGTTGATGCCCTTGTGGTCCGAGATGACACCGCCCTCGATGACGATGGTCCGCACCCGGGGGCCCTCGACCTCGGTCACCCGGAGCTCGACGTTTCCGTCGTTGATCAGGATCTGGTCACCCTTGGCGACGTCGCCCGGGAGACCCTTGTAGGTGGTGCCGCAGATGGACTTGTCACCCGGGACGTCCTCGGTGGTGATGGTGAACTCGTCACCGCGTACCAACTCGACGGGACCCTCGGCGAAGGTCTCCAGACGGATCTTCGGGCCTTGGAGGTCGGCGAGGACGCCGACGGCGCGCCCGGTGTCCTCGGAGACCTGCCGGACGCGGTCGTACCGCTCCTGGTGTTCTGCCTGGGACCCGTGGCTGAAGTTGAATCGGGCCACGTTCATACCTGCCTCGATGAGCGCTTTCAGCTGCTCATACGAGTCGACGGCGGGGCCCAGCGTGCAGACAATTTTGGAACGGCGCATGACTGGATCCTATCGGTTTGTTTCGTAGCGGAATATTCCGTCTGGCGGAAACTCCAAGTGACTAGCGAGTAACCAGCTCGTACGCCTGGGTGGCGATCTCCAGTTCCTCATCCGTGGGGACCACCGCCACCGCCACCCGGGCCTGATCCGCCGAGATCAGCCGGGGCTCGGCCGAGCGCACGGCGTTGGCCGCCGGATCCAGCACCAGGCCCAGCGCGGCCAGGCCGTCGATCGCGGCCTCGCGGACCTGGTGGGCGTTCTCGCCGACCCCGGCCGTGAAAGTCACCGCGTCCACCCGCCCGAGCACCGCCGTGTAGGCCCCGATGTACTTCTTCAGCCGGTGGACGTACGTGGCGAAGGCGAGGCTCGCCGCCTCGTCGCCCTCGCCCGCGCGCCGCAGCACCTCGCGCATGTCGTTGTCGCCGCACATGCCCAGCAGACCGCTCTTCTTGTTCAGGAGCGAATCGATCTCATCCACCGAGAAGCCGCCGACCCGCGCCAGGTGGAAGACGACCGCCGGATCGACATCGCCCGAACGGGTTCCCATGACCAGCCCCTCCAGCGGGGTCAGGCCCATGGACGTCTCCACGCAGACCCCGCCGCGCACGGCCGAGGCGGAGGCGCCGTTGCCCAGGTGCAGCACGATCACGTTCACGTCCTCCACCGGCCTGCCCAGCAGCCGGGCCGTCGCCCGCGAGACATAGGCGTGGGAGGTGCCGTGGAAGCCGTACCGCCGGACGGAGTACGCGTCGGCGACCCGGGCGTCGATCGCGTACCGCGCCACGTGCTCCGGCATCGTCGAGTGGAAGGCCGTGTCGAAGACGGCGACCTGCGGGACGTCCGCGCGCAGCGAGCGCGCCACCTCGATACCCGTCACGTTCGCCGGGTTGTGCAGCGGCGCCAGCGGGATCAGGCTCCGGATCTCCGCCAGCACCTCGTCGTCGATCACGGTCGGCCGGGTGAAGCGCGTTCCGCCGTGCACCACCCGGTGTCCCACCGCCGCCAGTTCGGGGGAGTCCAGACCCATCCCGTCCGCGGCGAGCTCCGCGGCCACGGCCTTGAGCGCCGCCCCGTGGTCCGCGATCGGGCCGACCTGTTCGCGCCTGCCGCCGGCCGCGCCCGGACCCACGAGCGGCTCGTGCACCAGTCGGGAGGTCTCCTCGCCGATGCGCTCCACCAGGCCGGCGGCGAGCCGGGACCGGTCCGCCATGTCGAGGAGCTGGTACTTGACCGACGAGGAGCCGGAGTTGAGGACGAGTACGCGCGATGCGGTCACGATGAGGGTCTTTCCTGGTCGCGGGCGGTGGGGAGGAGGGGCGGAGCGGGCGGATCAGGCGGTGGGCGCGGGTACGGGCCCGGGCGCGCCCTGCGCCTGGATCGCGGTGATGGCCACGGTGGTGACGATGTCCTGGACGAGCGCACCGCGCGAGAGGTCGTTGACCGGCTTGCGCAGACCCTGCAGGACCGGTCCGACCGCCACCGCGCCCGCCGAACGCTGCACGGCCTTGTACGTGTTGTTGCCGGTGTTGAGGTCGGGGAAGATCAGCACCGTCGCCCGGCCGGCCACCTGGGACCCGGGCAGCTTGGTCGCCGCGACCGAGGGCTCCACGGCCGCGTCGTACTGGATCGGCCCCTCGATCTGCAGGTCCGGGTGCTGCGCGCGGACGAGCTCGGTGGCCTTGCGGACCTTGTCGACGTCCGCGCCGCTGCCGGAGGTGCCGGTCGAGTACGAGAGCATCGCGATCCGCGGCTCGACGCCGAAGGCGGCCGCGGTGGTGGCCGACTGGACGGCGATGTCGGCGAGCTGCTCGGCGTTCGGGTCCGGGTTGACCGCGCAGTCGCCGTAGACGAGGACCCGGTCGGCCAGGCACATGAAGAAGACCGAGGAGACGATGGACGCCTCCGCCTTCGTCTTGATGATCTCGAAGGCCGGGCGGATGGTCGCCGCGGTGGAGTGCACGGAACCCGAGACCATGCCGTCGGCCAGACCCCGCTGGACCATCAGGGTGCCGAAGTAGTTGACGTCCGTGACCACGTCGGCCGCCAGCTCGACGGTCATCCCCTTGTGGGCGCGGACCTGGGCGTAGTACTCGGAGAAACCTTCCCGCAGCGGGGAGGTCGCCGGGTCGATCAGCTGCGCGCCCGAGATGTCGACGCCGAGGTCGGCGGCCTTCTTCAGGATCGCCTGCTCCTCGCCCAGCAGGGTCAGGTCGCAGACCCCCCGGCGCAGCACCACGTCCGCGGCGCGCAGCACGCGCTCCTCGGTGCCCTCGGGCAGGACGACGCGGCGGCGGTCCGAGCGGGCCCGCTCCAGCAGCTCGTGCTCGAACATCATCGGGGTGACGCGCTCCGAGCGGGCCACCGACAGCAGACCGCGCAGCTCGCCGGTGTCCACGTGCCGCTCGAACAGGCCGAGCGCGGTCTCCAGCTTGCGCGGGGTCGCGGAGTTCAACCGGCTCTGCAGCGAGAAGAGTTCGGCGGCGGTCGGGAAGCTGTTGCCGGCCACCGACACCACGGGGGTGCCCGGTGCCAGCTTCGATGCCAGGGTCAGGACCTCCTCGGTGGGGCGCTCGTTCAAGGTCAGCAGCACGCCCGCGATCGGCGGGGTCCCGGAGGTGTGCGCGGCCAGCGCCCCCACGAGCAGGTCGGAGCGGTCCCCGGGGGTGACGACCAGGCACCCGGGGGTCAGGGCGTTCAGGAAGTTCGGCAGCATCGCGCCACCGAAGACGAAGTCCACGGCGTCGCGGGCGAGCCCTGCCTCGTCGCCGAGGAGTACCTCGCCGCCGAGCGCCCGGGTGATCTGGGCGACGGTCGGGGCGGAGAGCGACTTGTCGTCCGGCAGCACGTAGCAGGGCACGGGCAGCCGGGCGGCCAGCCGCTCGGCTATGACGTCGCGGTCCTGTGCGGCCACCCGGTTCACGACCATCGCGACGACGTGGCAGCCCAGGCTCTCGTAGGCGCGATAGGCGTTGCGGGCCTCGGCGCGCACGGCCTCGGCCTGGTGCTTGGTGCCGCCCACCACGGGGACGACGACCGCGCCCAGCTCGTTGGCGAGGCGGGCGTTGAGCGCCAGCTCGTCGGGGAGGTTGGTCTCCGCGTAGTCGGTGCCGAGGACGAGCATGACCTCGTAGTCGCGGGCCACCCGGTGGTAGCGGTCGACCAGCCGCGAGACGAGCTCGTCGGTACCCTTCTCGGCCAGGATCGCCGAGGCCTCCCGGTAGGACATGCCGTAGGCCGCCGCGGCGTCCTGATCGATCCGGTAGCGGGCCTTGAGGAGGTCGAAGAGCCGGTCCGGCGCGTCGTGCAGCAGCGGACGGTAGACGCCCACCCGGCCCGTCTGCCGGGTCAGCAGCTCCATGATGCCCAGCTCGACGACCTGCCGGCCGTCCCCCCGCTCGATACCGGTCACGTACACGCTGCGCGTCACGCCCGCTCTCCGTCCCATGCTGTGCATGTCATTTTTCTCTGACTCGACCTCTTGACAATACCTCTGTCAATGGATAGGGCGCCCCCCGGAAAAAGGCCTGGCCGGGACGGCCGAAAGGCCTCCGGGGCGGAGCCTTCGAAAGCGCGCGGCGCCCCGGGCCCGTGGAACAATCGGACAGGCTTCACCATTACGCCCTTCATATGTACGGCAGGAGACACAGCACGATGCGTATCGGAGTTCTCACCGCAGGCGGCGACTGTCCGGGCCTCAACGCTGTCATCCGGTCGGTCGTACACCGTGCCCTGGTCGGGCACGGAGATGAGGTCATCGGTTTCGAGGACGGCTTCAAGGGCCTCCTCGACGGCCACTTCCGCCCCCTCGACATCAATGCCGTCAGTGGCATCCTCGCCCGCGGCGGCACGATCCTCGGTTCGGCGCGCATGGAACGCGCCCGTCTCCACGAAGCGGCCGAGAACGCCCAGGAGCTGGCGACGCGCTACGGCATCGACGCCCTCATCCCGATCGGCGGCGAGGGCACCCTGACCGCCTCCCGGATGCTGGCGGACGCCGGGATGCCCGTCGTCGGCGTACCGAAGACCATCGACAACGACATCTCCTCCACCGACCGCACCTTCGGCTTCGACACGGCCGTGATGGTCGCCACCGAGGCGATCGACCGTCTCAAGACCACCGCCGAATCGCACCAGCGCGTGATGGTCGTCGAGGTCATGGGCCGCCACGCGGGCTGGATCGCCCTGGAGTCCGGCATGGCCGGCGGCGCGCACGGGATCTGTCTGCCGGAGCGCCCCTTCGAGGTGGACGCCTTGGTGAAGATGGTGGAAGAGCGATTCGCCCGCGGCAAGAAGTTCGCCGTGATCTGCGTCGCCGAGGGCGCGCACCCGGCCGAGGGCTCCATGCCGTACGAGAAGGGCGCGATCGACCAGTACGGGCACGAGCGCTTCGCCGGCATCGGCAACCGCCTCGCGATCGAACTGGAGCACCGTCTCGGCAAGGAGGCCCGCCCGGTCATCCTCGGCCACGTCCAGCGCGGCGGCACCCCCACCGCCTACGACCGGGTGCTCGCGACCCGCTTCGGCTGGCACGCCGTCGAGGCCGTCCACCGCGGCGAATTCGGCAAGATGACCGCGCTGCGCGGCACCGACGTCGTGATGGCCCCGCTCGCCGAGGCGGTCACCACGCTGAAGACCGTTCCCGAGGAGCGCATGTACGAGGCCGAATCGGTCTTCTGACCCCGGCCCGGTCGGTGCCGTCGCCCTACGCCGCACCGCCCGCGAGGTTCCAGAACCGGTCCACGATCTCGGCGAGGAACTCCCGGCCCGCGTCCCCGCTGCCCGCCTCGCCCTGGCCGCCGCCCCAGCTGAGCGTCGCCACCATCCGCGACTGGTACTCGCCGTGCAGCCGCTCCAGCACCGACTCCAGATGGTGCTTGGGGATCGGCAGCAGCTTGCCCAGCGGCTTCACGTACGCCTGCCAGCGCGTGGTCACCGCGCTGCGCAGCAGCTCGGCGAGCTCCTCGTGCTTGCCGGTCGCCGTCACGAACTGGGCCAGCGTCAGACCCAGCACCGTGGCCAGGGCGGCGGACTGCCGTTCGTTGCCCCTCCAGCGCCCGGTGTCCTCCATCTTCTGGTACGAGCTCGTGTCCAGGCCGATCCGCCGGGCCAGTTCGTCCGCCGCGAGCCCTCGCGCGATCCGGTGCTCCCGCAAGGTGATCGCTTCGGCGAGCAGCTCGGCGGGCGCACACCACAGCACGCCCGCGAGCGCGGTGAGTTCGGCGGAGGAGGGTGATATCTCGCCACGCTCCCAGGCCATCACGGTCTCGGGCGCGACGACGAGTCCGTACTGGGCGCGCAGGCCGTAGGCGACATGTCCGGGAGCCATGCCCAGGGCCGCACGCAGACGACGCGCGGCGGGGGCATTGAAAGGTGGGCTGGAGTGCACACCGCACACCGTAGAAGTGGCCAGGCTGCGGCGCCTACAGACCAAACAAACAAGCCCATACCTCGTAGGAACGTCCTATGAAGTTAAGGCCTTTCGCCGGGTTTCCGTGCGACTGTCCGGTAATCGGTGAGCCCGAAGATCCTTTCCTTCCGTACGGTTCCAGCCAACGCCCGCGGATGCAATACCCCTCACAGTCTTCGCACAATGTGAACCGGACGGGCGTTTTCTGCGTGATCCTTTCCGGGGCCCTCACCCACGGGGGTGGCGAGGGCCCCGCCCCGCTCTCTCCCCCGGTTCCGGACCTTCCCTCCCTTGCCTTGACGTCGGCGTCAAGGAATACGGTCGTCCCATGCGCATCGGCGAACTGGCGGAGCGGGCCGGGACCAGCACCCGGACGCTCAGGTACTACGAGTCGCGCGGGCTGCTCCCCGCACGGCGGGCCGGCAACGGCTACCGGAGCTACGACGAGGACGACCTGCGGCTGCTGCGGCAGATCCGCATGCTCCAGGACTTCGGCTTCGAGCTGGAGGAGACCCGGCCCTTCGTGGACTGCCTGCGGGCCGGACACCCGGCCGGGGACTCCTGCCCCGCCTCGCTCGCCGTCTACCGGCGCAAGCTCGCCGAGCTGGACGGCCTGATCGGCCGGTTGGCGGACGTACGCGAACAGCTCGGGCGGCAGTTGGTCGAAGCGGAACAGGCGGCCGGCGAAGCGGCCGTGCCGAAGTGCGAGATGACCGGATGACCGGGTGACCGGGTGACCGGACGGACGAGAGGGACCGGGGACATGAAGGCTCAGGGTGTGGCGCAGGTGACCGACGCCGATTTCGAGGCCGAGGTGCTGGGGGAGCGGGGACGGCCCGTCCTCGTGGAGTTCACGGCGGACCGGTGCGGCCCCTGCCGCCAACTCGCCCCCGTACTCTCCTCGATCGCCGCCGAGGAGGCCGACCGGCTCAAGGTCGTGCAGATCGACGTGGACAGCAACCCCGGGACCGTCATCCGGTACGGGGTGCTCTCCATGCCGACCCTGCTCGTCTTCCGGGACGGCGAGCCCGTCCAGCAGATGGTCGGGGCCCGGGCCAAGCGCAAGCTGCTCCAGGAACTGGAGGAGCAGCTCGCCACGGCCTGAGCCCCCGCATCCGGCCCCCGCGTCAGCTCTGCGGCCGGAACCAGACCGTCGCCAGCGGCGGCAGCGTCATCCGCAGGCTCGCCGGTCGGCCCTGCGCCGGCACCGGCTCCGGTCGCAGCGGCTGCGTGTGGTGGATGCCGCTGCCGCCGTAGACCTCCAGGTCGGTGTTGAGCACCTCCCGCCACAGCGGCACCTCCTCGGGCACCCCGATCCGGTAGCCGTGCCGGACCACGGGCGAGAAGTTCGACACCGCCAGCAGCTGCGAGCCGTCCTGCGCGTACCGCAGGAACGCGAAGACGTTGTCGTCCGCGGCGTCCGCCTCCACCCAGGCGAAGCCCTCCGGCACGGTGTCCCGCTCCCACAGGGCCGGCGCCGCCGTGTACGTGCGGTTCAGGTCGCGCACGAGGTCCCGCACGCCCCGGTGGTCACCGGCCGCCGCGTAGGAGGAATCCAGCAGCCACCAGTCCGGCCCGTACACCTCCGACCACTCCGAGCCCTGGGCGAACTCCTGCCCCATGAACAGCAGTTGCTTGCCCGGGTGGGCCCACATGAAGCCCAGGTACGCCCGGTGCGCGGCCCGCCGCTGCCACCAGTCCTCCCCGGGCATCCGCGAGACCAGCGAACCCTTGCCGTGCACCACCTCGTCGTGCGAAATCGGCAGCACGTAGTTCTCGCTGAAGGCGTAGATCATCCCGAAGGTCATGTCGTGGTGGTGGTACTTGCGGTGCACCGGCTCCTTCGACATGTAGCGCAGGGTGTCGTGCATCCAGCCCATGTTCCACTTCAGGCCGAAGCCGAGCCCGCCCGCATCCGTCGGCCGGGTCACACCCGTCCACGCCGTGGACTCCTCCGCGATGGTCACCACCCCCGGGCAGCGCCGGTACACGGTCGCGTTCATCTCCTGCAGGAACGCCACCGCGTCCAGGTTCTCCCGCCCGCCGTGCTCGTTGGGCGACCACTCGCCCTCCTTGCGCGAGTAGTCGAGGTAGAGCATCGAGGCCACCGCGTCCACACGCAGGCCGTCCACGTGGAACTCCTCGCACCAGTACACGGCGTTGGCGACGAGGAAGTTACGGACCTCCTTGCGGCCGTAGTCGAACTCCAGGGTCCCCCAGTCCGGGTGCGCGGCGCGCCGCGGGTCCTGGTGCTCGTACAGCGGCCGCCCGTCGAACTCCGCGAGGGCCCAGTCGTCGCGCGGGAAGTGCGCCGGCACCCAGTCGACGATCACCCCGATCCCGGCCCGGTGCAGCGCGTCCACGAGGAATCGGAAGTCGTCCGGGGTGCCCATCCGCGAGGTCGGCGCGTAGAAACCGGTGACCTGGTAGCCCCACGAACCACCGAACGGGTGCTCGGCGACCGGCATCAGCTCCACGTGCGTGAAGCCCAGCTCCTTGACGTACGCGGGAAGCTGCTCGGCGAGCTGCCGGTAGGAGAGCCCGGGCCGCCAGGACGCCAGGTGCAGCTCGTACACCGAGAAGGGGGCCTGGTGCGGGGACCGGGTGCCGCGCTCGGCCATCCATGCCGCGTCCTGCCACTCGTACCGCGAGGCGGTGACCACCGAGGCGTTCGCCGGAGGGACCTCCGCGGAGCGGGCCATCGGGTCGGCGCGCAGGGTGTGGCTGCCGTCGGGGCGGGTGATGTCGTACTTGTAGAGCGTGCCGGCGCCCACCCCGGGCAGGAACAGCTCCCACACGCCCGTGGAGCCGAGCGAACGCATCGGGTAGGCGACCGAGTCCCAGTACGAGAAGTCCCCGGTGACCCGGACCCCCTGGGCGTTCGGCGCCCACACCGTGAACCGGGTCCCGGCCACGCCCTGGTGCTCCATCGGCTGGGCGCCCAGCGCCGTCCACAGCTCCTCGTGGCGGCCCTCACCGATCAGGTGCAGGTCCAGCTCACCGAGCGCGGGCAGGAACCGGTACGGGTCGTGGATCTCGATCTCGTCGCTGTCGTAGGCGACCAGCAGCCGGTACTCCGGCACCTCGGCCAGCGGCAGCAGCCCCGAGAACAGCCCGTCCCCGTCGTCGAGGAGCTCGGCCCGCAGCCCCTTGGCGACGACCGTGACCGACGTGGCGTACGGACGCAGCACCCGGAAGGTCACCCCGCCCCGCTGGGCGCGCGCCCCCAGCACCGCGTGCGGATCGTGGTGGCGGCCCTCCAGCAGCCGGGCCCGGTCGTCGCCCCCGAGTACGGGCGCCGGCCGGACGCCGCGCGGCGGGGTGGCGCGGCGGGCCCGGGGAGCGCGGGCCTTCTTCACCGCCGCCGGGGCGGGTGCGGCTTCGTCGCTGACGGTCGGTGACGGCTGTCGTGCGGCGCTCACGCGAGCGGCCTCCTCGGGGGCTTCGGGTGGGGGTGCGGGGAGATGGATCCGGGGGCGGACGGGGTCGGCGGCACGCGGTGGGCGGGTCGTACGGGCTCCGACAGCCGCCGGATCGCGGCCATCGGGACGTGCAGCCAGTCGGGGCGGTGCCGGGACTCGTAACGGGCCTCGTACACCGCCTTGTCGGTCTCGTACGCCCGCAGCAGCACGGGGTCCTCGCGGGGGTCCCGGCCCGTGGTGCGGGCGTAGCCCTCGCAGAAGGCGGCCCGGCAGTCGTCCGCCCAGGCGGGGGCGAACGGCCGGTGCGAGCGGGCGGCGTAGTCGAAGGAGCGCAGTATCCCGGCGATGTCGCGCACCGCCGGTTCGGGACGGCGCCGGTCGGCCAGCGGCCGGGCCGGCTCGCCCTCGAAATCGATCAACGACCAGCTGCCGTCGAGGGTGCGCAGGGTCTGACCCAGATGGAGGTCCCCGTGGATCCGCTGGGCGGGCACCCCCGCCCCCCGGGAGGCGGCCAGGGCGTCGAAGGCGCCCCGCAGCCCCGCCTCGTAAGGTCGCAGCGCCGCCACCTCCCGGGCGGTGGCGGCCAGCCGGGCCGTCATCCCCGCGGCGAGCCGGGCGGTCTGCTCCGGGCCGAGCGCGACCGTGGGCAGCGCCGAGGCCAGCGCGCTGTGCACCTCGGCGGTGGCCCGGCCGAGCGCGTGGGCCTCGGCGGTGAAGTCGGCCCCGGCGCCGAGCCGGCGCAGCGCGAGCTGCCAGCCGTCGTCGGAGCCGCGCAGGTACGGCTGGAGCACGCCCAGGGTCAGCGGTTCGCTGCCGGGCGGCTCGGCCTCGTACCAGGCGACGGGGGCCGGGACCCGGGTGCAGCCGGCGGCGGCCAGCGCCCTGGGCAGTTCCAGGTCCGGGTTGACGCCGGGGCCGACCCGGCGAAAGACCTTCAGGATGAACGAATCTCCGTAGATGAGCGAGGAGTTCGTCTGCTCCCCGGAGATCGGCCGGGGGGTGAGCCCCGCCGGGATGGGCGTGGCCGGATCCCGGTCGAAGCGCAGCGGGCCGAGCGACCCGGGGGAGCGCAGCCGTTCCAGCAGCATGGCCGCGAGCCGGGGATCGCCCAGCGCCTCGTAGACCGCCCGGCCCGCGTACGGCCCGTCCTCGGCGTGGCCGATCAGGGTGGGCGCGAGGGCGGGCGGCAGGGACGGGCGGATGCCCAGCAGCAGCTGGTAACAGTCCCCGTCCACGTCGAGGAGCAGGTGCAGCAGGCCGGGGGTGGATCCCGGCGGCAGCAGCTCGGCCGCCGAGACGGTCCTGAGCCTGCTGATGGTGCGGCCCTTGCCCGCGAACCAGCGCTGTGCGGGCAGCCAGGCTTTCAGCATCGGCTCCAGTGGAGCGATCCCGGCGGCCCGGTCGGCCGTCAGCCGGCTCCGGGCGGATGCAGCCTCCGACATGGCGTCGCGTCCTTTCCCCGGGCCGTCACAGAATGCGCAGAGTGTCCCGGATGCGCGGCAGTTGCTTCTCCGGCATGTGCGAGTGTCGGGTCAGGATGGTCCGTACAGGGGCGGGCGATTGACCCATTCGAGCTGCCCGCCCCGTCCTCGGCCCGCTACTTCGCGCGTTTGTCGACGCGCTGTTCGGCCCGCAGCCGGAACCAGTAGAAGCCGTGGCCCGCCAGGGTCAGCAGGTACGGCCACTCGCCGATCGGCGGGAAGCGCACATCACCCGTGAGCTCCAGCGGGACCCGTCCGTTGAACGACCGCAGATCGAGCTCGGTGGGCTGCGCGAAGCGCGAGAAGTTGTGCACGCACAGCACCAGGTCGTCCCCGTGCTCACGCAGGAACGCGAGCACCGCCGGGTTCGACGACGGCAGTTCGGTGTACGAGCCGAGTCCGAAGGCCGGGTTCGCCTTGCGGACCTCGATCAGCCTGCGGGTCCAGTGCAGCAGCGAGGAGGGCGAGGACATCGCGGCCTCGACGTTGGTGACGCGGTACCCGTAGACGGGATCCATGATGACCGGCAGGTTGAGCCTGCCCGGATCGCACGAGGAGAAACCGGCGTTGCGGTCCGGGGTCCACTGCATCGGCGTGCGGACGCCGTCGCGGTCGCCCAGCCAGATGTTGTCACCCATGCCGATCTCGTCGCCGTAGTAGAGCACCGGCGAGCCGGGCAGCGACAGCAGCAGGGCCGTGAACAGCTCCATCTGCTTGCGGTCGTTGTCCAGGAGCGGGGCGAGCCGGCGCCGGATGCCGATGTTGGCCCGCATCCGCGGGTCCTTGGCGTACTCGGCGTACATGTAGTCACGCTCTTCGTCCGTGACCATTTCGAGGGTGAGCTCGTCGTGGTTGCGCAGGAAGATGCCCCACTGGCAGCGGTCCGGGATCGCCGGGGTCTTGGCCAGGATTTCGGAGACCGGGTAGCGGGACTCTCTCCGTACGGCCATGAAGATGCGTGGCATGACGGGGAAGTGGAAGGCCATGTGGCACTCGTCCCCGCCCTTCTCGTAGTCGCCGAAGTAGTCGACGACGTCCTCGGGCCACTGGTTGGCCTCGGCGAGCAGCACGGTGTCCGGGTAGTGCGCGTCGATCTCGGCCCGGACCCGCTTGAGGAGCTGGTGGGTGCGGGGCAGGTTCTCGCAGTTGGTGCCCTCCTCGGCGTAGAGGTAGGGCACGGCGTCGAGGCGGAAGCCGTCGATGCCGAGGTCGAGCCAGAAGCGCAGCGCGGAGACGATCTCCTCCACCACGGCCGGGTTCTCGTAGTTGAGGTCCGGCTGGTGCGAGAAGAATCTGTGCCAGTAGTACTGCTTGCGTACCGGGTCGTACGTCCAGTTGGAGGTCTCGGTGTCGACGAAGATGATGCGGGCGTCCTGGTACTGCTTGTCGTTGTCGGCCCACATGTAGTAGTCGCCGTACGGGCCGTCCGGGTCCTTGCGCGACTGCTGGAACCACTCGTGCTGATCGCTGGTGTGGTTCATGACGAAGTCGATGATCACCCGCATGCCGCGGGTGTGCGCGGCGTCCACGAACTCCACGAAGTCGGCGAGGTCGCCGAACTCGGGGAGCACGGAGGTGTAGTCGGCGACGTCGTAACCCCCGTCGCGCAGGGGTGAGGCGAAGAACGGCGGCAGCCAGAGGCAGTCGACACCGAGCCACTGGAGGTAGTCCAGTTTGCTGGTGAGCCCCTTCAGGTCACCGACGCCGTCGCCGTTGCTGTCGTGGAAGGAGCGGACGAGGACCTCGTAGAAGACCGCCCGCTTGAACCAGTCGGGATCGCGGTCCTTGGCGGGGGTGTCCTCGAAGGTGTCGTGGACGGGATCGTTGATCATCATGTGGTGGGTGACCCTCCGGTGGGCGGGGACGGTCGCAGAGCGGCCAGTACGTGCGCGGGCGTGCGGCCCGGTTCCAGGCGCACGTAGTTCGCCCTGCCCCAGTGATAGGTCTCGCCGGTGAGCTCGTCGCGCACCGCGAGGGACCCGTGCCAGTCGAGGCCGAGTACCGGCATGTCCAACGACACCGTCGCCTCCTGGGTGTGGTGCGGATCGAGGTTGACGACCACCAGTACGGAATTGGCTCCGGCGTGCTTCGAATAGGCGATCACCTGTTCGTTGTCGGTCGAGTGGAAGTGGATGTCGCGCAGCTGCTGGAGCGCCGGGTTGCGGCGGCGCAGCCGGTTCAGCGAGGTGATCAGCGGGGCGATGGTCTCGCCGGTGCGGTCGGCGGCGGCCCAGTCGCGCGGCCGGAACTCGTACTTCTCGGAGTTCAGGTACTCCTCGCTGCCCTCGCGCACCGGGGTGTTCTCGCAGAGCTCGTAGCCCGCGTAGACCCCCCAGGCGGGGGAGAGGGTGGCGGCCAGGACGGCCCGGACCTCGAAGGCGGGACGGCCGCCGTGCTGCAGGTACTCGTGCAGGATGTCCGGAGTGTTGACGAAGAAGTTCGGCCGCATGACCGAGGCGGACGGGGTGTCCGCCAGCTCGGTCAGGTACTCGGTCAGCTCCGCCTTGGTGTTGCGCCAGGTGAAGTAGGTGTACGACTGCTGGAAGCCGACGGCGGCCAGCGCCCGCATCATCGCGGGCCGGGTGAACGCCTCCGCCAGGAAGATCACGTCCGGGTCCGACTTGTTGATGTCCGCGATCACCTTCTGCCAGAAGACGACCGGCTTGGTGTGCGGATTGTCGACCCGGAAGATCCGGACGCCGTGCTCCATCCAGTGCCGCAGGATCCGGCAGGTCTCCTTGACGATGCCGGCCATGTCGGTGTCGAAGTGGATGGGGTAGATGTCCTGGTACTTCTTCGGCGGGTTCTCGGCGTAGGCGATCGTCCCGTCGGCCCGGTGGCGGAACCACTGCGGGTTCTTCTCCACCCAGGGGTGGTCGGGGGAGCACTGCAGCGCGAAGTCCAGCGCGATCTCCATGCCGAGCTCGCGGGCGCGCCCGACGAAGGCGTCGAAGTCCTCGATGGTGCCGAGCTCCGGGTGGACCGCGTCGTGCCCGCCCTCGGTGGAGCCGATGGCCCACGGCACGCCCGGGTCCCAACTACCGGCGGAAAGGGTGTTGTTCGGGCCCTTCCGGTAGGTGGACCCGATCGGGTGGATGGGCGGCAGGTAGACGACGTCGAAGCCCATCGCGGCGATCGCGGGCAGCCGCTCGGCGGCCGTCCGGAAGGTCCCGCTGACGGGAGCCTCGTCGGGCTCCAGCACCGCTCCCTCGGAACGCGGGAACATCTCGTACCAGGAGCCGAAGAGGGCCCGCTTGCGCTCCACCAGGAGCGGCAGGGGCTTGGAGGCGGTGACCAGCTCCCGGTACGGGCGCCTGGCGAACGCGGCGTCCACGGCCGGATCGAGGGCGGCCTCGTAGCGTTCGGCGGCGGACAGGTCCTCGTCGCGCATCGTGGCGGCGGCGGACAGGACGGCCTCGCGCCCGTCGCGCTTGGGGATCCGGGCCCCGGCCCGCTCGTAGAGCTCCGCGCCCTCCAGCAGCATGAGGCCGGTGTCGATCCCGGCGGGGATCTTGATCGCGGCGTGGGCCCGCCAGGTGGCCACCGGATCGCTCCACGCCTCGACGGTGTACGTCCACCTCCCCTCGACGTCGACGGAGACCTTGGTCCCCCACCGGTCGGTGCCGGGGGCGAGTTCGCTCAACGGCACGGGGGCCCGCAGCCGCCCGCCCGGATCACGCAGGACGAGGTGGGCGGCGACGGCGTCGTGTCCTTCGCGGAACACGGTGGCGGAGATCTCGAAGACCTCGTCCACGACCGCCTTTGCGGGTCTGGCGCCGCAGTCGACGGCGGGGCGGACGTCCAGCACGGGAATGCGACCGATCATGATGGGATCACCTGGGGGCAGTTCGCAGGGCTCGGTGACAACAGGCCAGCCGGAATCACGACTGGTAGTGCACGCTCTGTTCGCTCTGTTTCTAGCCGCTCAGTGGACGGCTGGGCTGCGGGCATGGCCGCTCCTGTCCGCGTTCACTCGGGTGGCGGGGAGAGGGTTTGTGGGCGGAGGCGCCGTGCGTGTACGCGTGTACCCGGGGAGCCCTTCCCACTATCACCCCGCCCAACCCGGGTGCTGGGTTAACTACTCGTACGTAGTGGCACGGGCGATACCAAGCGTGGGCTCGACATCCGCCGGGGCTCCGTCAAGTCGGCCGGGACTAGGTGACGTAGGGGCGCACGCGGCGCGGAACCGGGGTGCCGGCGGGGTCGGAACCACCCGTCCCACGGGCCCCGTGCGCCCCGTTGGGAGGGTCGCTCACCGCCGGCCCGGCCCGGTGGCACGACCCCGCGCCGCGGCCACGACGCCTCGGCCACGCGGCTCCGCACGGATCGACTCTGTCCGAAAAGCATCCCCGAGCGCCGGCATCTCCGGGCCGTCCCGGGCCGGAGCCGGCGAATCGTTCATACGGGCGATGACACGACAGGTGTTCCCGCGTGCTCGCCTGCCCGCGTGCCGCGCACCGTGGTCGACGGCCGATCGATGCGCGCGAGGTGACGGTCGCGGCCGGGTGACCTGTCGGAGGAGGACCGTCCTCGCTAGCCTTCCGGGGGTGATGCGCGGGTGCACAGCGTGGTGAGCCCGCTCCGATCCGCAATCCCCTGCGAAGGTGGAACGTGTGAAGGCTATCCGTCGATTCACCGTGCGCCCCGTCCTCCCGGAACCCCTGCTGCCGCTCACCGACCTCGCGCGCAATCTGCGCTGGTCGTGGCATTCCGAGACCCGTGAACTCTTCCAATCCGTCGACCCCGAGGGCTGGCAGGCCGCCGGCGGCGATCCCGTCCGGCTGCTCGGCGCCGTCTCCGCGGCCCGGCTCGCCGAACTGGCCGCGGACCGCCGGTTCCTGCGCCGGCTCGCCGTCGCGGCCGCCGACCTCGATGACTACGTGAACGGCGGGAGGTGGTACCAGAGCCAGGAGAACGGCGCGGAACTGCCCGCCGCCATCGCCTATTTCTCCCCCGAGTTCGGCATCACCGCCGCCCTCCCGCAATACTCCGGCGGCCTCGGCATCCTCGCCGGGGACCACCTCAAGGCCGCCAGCGACCTCGGCGTCCCGCTCATCGGGGTGGGCCTGCTCTACCGCCACGGCTACTTCCGCCAGTCCCTCTCCCGCGACGGCTGGCAGCAGGAGCACTATCCCGTCCTCGACCCCAACGAACTCCCGCTCGGCCTGCTCCGCCAGGACGACGGCACCCCCGCCCGCGTCTCGCTGACCATGCCCGGCGGACGCACCCTGCACGCCCACATCTGGCAGGCCCGCGTCGGCCGGGTGCCACTGCTGCTCCTGGACTCCGACGTCGAGGACAACGACGCCGCGGCCCGTGAGGTGACCGACCGGCTCTACGGCGGCGGCAGCGACCACCGCCTGCTCCAGGAGATGCTGCTCGGCATCGGCGGTGTGCGCGCGGTGCGCGCGTACTGCCGGATCACCGGCCACCCGGACCCCGAGGTCTTCCACACCAACGAGGGACATGCCGGCTTCCTCGGGCTCGAACGCATAAGGGAACTGGAGCGGGAGCAGGGCCTCGGCTTCGAGGCCGCCGTCGAGGCGGTACGCGCCGGGACCGTGTTCACCACGCACACCCCCGTCCCGGCCGGGATCGACCGCTTCGAGCGGGCCCTGGTCGCCCGGCACTTCGGGGAGGGCGGGGAACTGGCCGGGGTACCGGTCGAGCGGATCCTCGAACTGGGCGCGGAGACCTACCCCGGCGGCGACCCCGGCGTGTTCAACATGGCCGTGATGGGCCTGCGCCTGGCCCAGCGGGCCAACGGGGTGTCCACCCTGCACGGCGCGGTCAGCCGGGAGATGTTCGCCGGGCTGTGGCCCGGCTTCGACCCGGCCGACGTGCCCATCACCTCCGTGACCAACGGGGTGCACGCCCCGACCTGGGTGGCCCCCGAGGTGGTCCGGCTCGGCGCCCGCCAGATCGGCGCGGGCCGTACCGAGGACGCCCTGTCGGTCGGCGGCTCCCCGCGCTGGGACGCCGTCGCCGAGATCCCGGACCAGGACGTGTGGGACCTGCGGCGGGTGCTGCGCGAGCAGCTGGTGCAGGAGGTACGGGACCGGCTGCGGGCCTCGTGGCGCCAGCGCGGGGCCGCCGCGGCCGAGCTCGGTTGGGTGGACTCCGTACTCGACCCCGACGTGCTGACCATCGGCTTCGCCCGGCGCGTGCCCTCGTACAAGCGGCTGACACTGATGCTGCGCGACCCGGAGCGGCTGCGCAGGCTGCTGCTGGACCCGGAGCGGCCGGTGCAGATCGTGGTCGCGGGCAAGGCGCATCCGGCCGACGACGGCGGGAAGCGGCTCGTGCAGGAACTGGTGCGCTTCGCGGACGACCCGCGGGTACGGCACCGGATCGTCTTCCTCCCCGACTACGGCATGGCCATGGCGCAGAAGCTCTACCCGGGCTGCGACGTCTGGCTGAACAACCCGCTGCGGCCCCTGGAGGCCTGCGGCACCAGCGGCATGAAGGCCGCGCTGAACGGCTGCCTCAACCTGTCCGTGCTCGACGGCTGGTGGGACGAGTGGTTCGAGCCGGACTTCGGCTGGGCCATCCCGACCGCCGACGGGCTCGGCGCGGACGAGGACCGGCGCGACCACCTGGAGGCGAGCGCCCTCTACGAGCTGATCGAGAACCGGGTCGCGCCCCGCTTCTACGACCGCGTCGGGCACTCGGGACTCCCGGTGCGGTGGATCGAGATGGTCCGGCGCACGCTCGTCTCGCTGGGCCCGAAGGTGCTCGCCGGACGGATGGTCCGGGAGTACGTGGAGCGGCTGTACACGCCGGCCGCGCTCGCCCACCGGGCCCTGGACGCCGGGGCGGCGCGTGACCTGGCCTGGTGGAAGGGGCGGGTCCGGGCGGCCTGGCCGCGGGTCTCCGTCGAGCACGTGGAGACGCTCGCCGCGGCCCCGGTCAACGGCACCGCCGAACTGGGCGCCACCTTGACCCTGCGCGTGCAGGTGGCGCTGGACACGCTCACCCCCGAGGACGTGGAGGTGCAGGCCTTCGGGGGCCGGGTGGATCCGCAGGACGTGATCCGGGACGGGCGGAGCTTCCCGCTCAAGCCGGCCGCCGGGCCCGATCTGGAGGGCCGCTGGGTGTACGAGGGCCCGCTCGCCCTCGACCGTACGGGGCCCTTCGGCTACACGGTGCGCATCCTGCCCGCGCACCCGCTGCTGGCGACCCCGGCGGAATTGGGCCTGGTCGCGGCCCCGGTGGAGACGGACGCGGGGGGCGGGGTGGTCCTGCGCTGACCTCGTGCGGCCGGGCGGTGCGCCAAGGGTGCGCGCCGCCCGGCCTCATGGGTGAACCACGCTCGCGCCGGGTCTGCTGAAACGTATCTGCGGAGTGTCGCGCTCCTACGCTGCCCGAGGATGCCACCGGACCGGTATCCGCGGAACCCGAGGAACCCGAGGAACGGACTCCCCCATGCGTCTTCGCTCGACCGCCGCCGTGTTCGTCGGCGCTCTCGCGCTCGCCCTGCCCACCGCCGGGCCGTCGATGGCCGACGACCACGGCGAACGCGCCCTCGGCACGCTGCACTACCGGTACCTCGACGCGGCCGGTACCGAGAGAAGAGGTCAGATCCGGCCGGCCGACAACGACACCTGCTACCTGCTGACGCGCACCTCCCGCGACGAGCCCGCCGTCGAGGTGCGCAACGACACGGAGTCGCTGGCGATCCTCTTCGACAACCGCAGCTGCGACGGTGAGGCGGAGAAGGTGCTGAAGCCGGGGGAGAGGGCGAAGCGGGTGGAGGTCGTCTCGGTCTACTTCAAGCCGGTGGACGAGGAGGACGCGGGCCGGGGCGACAACGGCGGGAACGGCGGCAACGGCGGTAATGGCGGGAACGGAACCTGGCCGGGTCGGGACGACCAGTCGCGCGAGGACGAGGTCGACGAGAACCAGACCGACGAGAGCAACACCGGCAACACCGGCAACACCGGCAACGGCGGGAACGGAACCTGGCCTGGCCGACCCGACCAGAACCAGCAGAACCAGAACCAGCAGAACCAGAACCAGAACCAGAACCAGAACCGTGACGACGAGGAAGAGGAGGAGGCGGACCTCCTGACCGCCATCTTCCGCGCCCTGGGCCGACCCGGAGCCTGAGATCCGGCGCCGCGGCGCCCATGGAACAGGGCCGCCCGGGGAGGATTCCTCCCGGGCGGCCCCGTGATCTATCTGCTCAGCCGACGTTCACCCTGCCCCGATGGGGTCAGAAGGTGAGCTTCCAGCTGTTGATGTAGCCGGTGTCCAGGCTGGCGGCGTCCCGGACGCGGAGCTTCCAGGTGCCGTTCGCGACCTCGGAGGAGGCGTTCACGGTGAACTGCTGGACGATGTTGTCCGCGCTGCCGCCGGTGCGGTTGCGCAGGTTGTAGACGCTGCCGTCGGGGGCGACCAGGTCGACGACCAGGTCACCGACGTAGGTGTGGACGATGTTGACATCCACCTTGAGGGCACTGGAGGCGTTGCCCGAGCGCGTCACGTTGATCGGGGACTCGACGGTCGCGTTGTCCGCGATCTGGTAGTCCGTGGTGTTCTCGAAGACGCCCGGCTGCGAGGTGCCGACCGTCCAGGTGAACGCCGCGGTGCCGGTCTGGTTCTGCGAGTCGGTCACCGTGACGGTCACGTTGGACGTGCCCGCGGTGGTGGCCGTGCCCGAGATCAGGCCGTTGGAGGCGTTGATCGACAGGCCGGCCGGCAGGCCGGTCGCCGCGTAGCTCAGGGCACCCGGGTTCGTGCTGGTGGCCTGGACCTGCAGGCTGACGGCACCGCCCGTGGCCGTGTTCTGGTTGGCGATCGGGCTGACCGTGACGCCGTTGGAGATGCGGGATCCGACGGCGATGCCGGCCCACGCGTTGGCGACGTTGTTGTAGACGGTCGAGCCCTGACCGTAGAGGTCGGCGGCGGCCTTCAGCGTCTGGACGCGGGCGTCGGCGTAGTTGGTGTTCGACTTGAAGTAGCCGACCGTCAGCGCACGGAACCAGATCTTCGAGGCGGCGTCACGGCCGATCGCGGTGACGGGCAGGTTGTCCGCGGTCGGCGAGTTGTAGCTCACGCCGTTGATGACCTTGGCGCCGGAGCCCTCGGAGGCCAGGTAGTACCAGTGGTTGGCCGGGCCCGAGGAGTAGTGGACGTCGATGCCGCCGAGGCCCGAGTACCAGCTGTCCTTGGACGAGCCGTCCTTGCTGGGCTTGTCCATGTAGCGCAGCGGGGTGCCGTCGCCGTTGATGTCGATCTTCTCGCCGACCAGGTAGTCGCCGACGTCCTGCGGGTTGTTGGCGTAGAACTCGACGGCCGCGGCCATGATGTCCGAGGTCGCCTCGTTCAGACCGCCGGGCTCACCGCTGTAGGTCATGTTGCCGGTGACCGAGGTCAGGCCGTGCGTCATCTCGTGCGCGGCCACGTCGGTGGAGGTGAGCGGCTTGTTGTTGCCCTCGCCGTCGCCGTACGTCATGCAGAAGCAGGAGTCGCTCCAGAACGCGTTGACGTAGGCGTTGCCGTAGTGGACCCGGCTGTACGGGGCCACGCCGTCGTTGCGCAGACCGTTACGGCCGTGCACGTTCTTGTAGTAGTCCCACGTGGCGGCCGCGCCGTAGTGGGCGTCCGCGCCGGCGGTCTCCAGGTTGGCGGCGGTGCCGTTGCCCCAGATGTCGTCCGGGCCGGAGAACAGCGTGCCGGTGCCGGAGCCGGAACCACGGTTGAGGTTGTACGTCTTGTGGCCGCCGCGCGCGGCGTCGGTCAGGTTCCAGGTGCTGCCCGACTGGGTGGTCCCGAGGGTCACCTGGCCGCTGTACATCGTGTTGCCGGTGCCGGTCTCGATGGCCTGCCACTCGGTGATCTTGGCGCCGGTCTTGGCGTTGGTCACCACGTGCAGCTCGTTCGGCGTGCCGTCGTGCTGGAGGCCGCCGACGACGGTCTCGAACGCGAGGACCGGAGCGCCCTCGGCCGCCCAGATCACCTTGCGGGCGTTCTTGGAGGGCTTGGCCTCCCTGGAACCCTCGGAGCTCGCGGCGGAGACGGCCTGGCTCTCGGCGGCCGCCGGCGTGACGGTGGCGCTGGTGTCGGCGACCTTGATCTCGTGGTTGGTCGCCTTCGTCACACTCTTGGTGACGCCGTCCTTGGCGTGGACGGTGAGGTCACCACCGAGGACGGGGAGTCCGTCGTAGGTGCGCTCGTAGGTGGTGTGCGTGGTGCCGTCCGCATCCTGGACCACATCGCGGACGACGAGCTTCTCGCCACTGCCGAGGCCGAGCGCCTTGGCGGCCTGCACGGTGGTCGAGTTGGCATCGGCCAGGAGCGTCGCACGCTCCGAGGCACTGAGTGCGCGGTTGGCCGCGCCCGGGTTGGGCTGGGCGGCCTTGGAGGCCTGCGACGCGGTGGCGTCGGCGGTCGCGGTGCCGGTCTGTATACCTACGGCGAGCAGGGCAGCCGCGGCAACGAGCGCGCCGGCAGCGGTGGCACGCCTCTGGGGGGTGGACCTCAACGCAGACTCCTTCTGCAAGGGGGGTTCCGGATGGCTGGGTGGGCCTCCGGGCAGAACAGGGCTGGTGCGATGAACGGTCGAAGATTGCCACTCGCAGCGGCAGATGTCAGGGCCGCGTCAAAAGGTTGGCCGGAAACGGTCCGTTGTCCGAAGATGCGTATCCGCTATCCGGACCATTCGCCTCCGTAGGCTGCCTGGGCCGTTCGACATGCGGAACGCCTGGTACCGGTTGCTAACACTTGCGCAACAAGAGGCTGCGTTGACCCAAACGGCATTTACCGTACGGGTGTTTGTCGTACTGTTTCCCGGTGCGGCAGAAGTTCGTTGCCAGGGGAAGCCACGGACACCTGCCACTGTCATAGACCACGTGCCAGGGGGGCCCATGAGGCATGTCCATATTCCTGCGCAAAGAGTGGCCAGAGCGGCCCGGGAGTCCCTTGCGCCCGCACGGCGCCTCGGGGACAAAGCCCGTTGGTACCGCCCGGCCGCAATCGCCGCCGACTTCCTCGGCGCCGCGATCCCGGTAGGGCTCGTCTTCGACGCCGCGCAGCAGGTCCGGCCCGTCTACTGCGCCCTGGCCGCCGCTGTGGCGTGGACCGGGGTGCAGGCGCTGCGCCGGCGCTACGCGACCCGGACGCTCGGGGAGTCCCGCGGCGTACTGCCGGTCGTGCACGACTGGCTGATTCTGATCGGCGTGCTGGCCGTGGCGCGCGTGGTGACCGAAGAGGCCACCCCTCGACTGTCCGCGCTCGGCGCCCTGCTGCCCGCTCTGCTCATCACCATCGCCGTCCACAAGCTGACCTACCGCCACCTCTCGGCCGCCCGCCGCGAGGCCCAGGCCGTCAGTCGGGTCCTCGTCGTCGGTGAGCCCGACGCGGCCGAGGACGTCATCGCGCACCTCGCCGCCCGCACCGACCACCCGTACGTCGTCGTCGGTGTGGTCCCCGTCGGTGACGGGCCGCTCGCCAGCGGGGTACCCGTGGCGGCGCGGCTCGACGGATCGGCCCCCGAGGCACCGAACGGCGACTCCGCCGCCGTGCTCGGCGCCGTCGCCAGCCACCACGCCGACCTGGTGCTGGTGGCCCCCGGCGTGCGGATCACGGGGGAGCGGCTGCGCCGAATCGCCTGGGCCCTGCACGACACGGGTCTGGAACTCGCGGTCTTCCCCGGTCTGGTGGAGGTCTCCGTCAAGCGGCTGGAGACCCTGTCCGCCGGCGGGCTCGCCGTGCTGCGGGTGGCGCCGCCCGTCAGCCGCGGGGTGCAGACCCTGCTCAAGTCGGCCCTGGACCGGGTCGGAGCCGCGGCCGGACTGCTGCTGCTCTCCCCGATCCTCCTGGGGATCGTCCTGGCCATACGGCTGGGCTCGCGCGGCCCGGCCTTCTACCGGCAGCGCCGGATCGGCCGTGACGGGGTCCCGTTCGTCATGTGGAAGTTCCGCACGATGGTCGTGGACGCCGACGCGCTGAAAGCCGAGCTGTCCGGGTCCAACGAGAACGACGGTCTGATGTTCAAGATGCGCCGCGACCCCCGGGTGACCCGGGTGGGCAGACTGCTGCGCCGTACCTCGCTGGACGAGCTCCCGCAGCTCATCAACGTCCTGATCGGGAACATGTCGTTGGTCGGCCCGCGCCCGCCGCTTCCGGAGGAGGTGGCGAAGTACGACGAGGTCGAGCTGCGCCGGCTCACCGTAAGGCCCGGGATGACGGGATTGTGGCAGATCAGTGGAAGGTCCGACCTGTCCTGGGATGAAACGATCCAGCTCGACCTGCAGTACGTCGACAACTGGTCCTTCACCAGCGATGTCGACGTCATGGGCCGCACGCTCCGCGCCGTCGTGGACGGACGCGGAGCGTACTGAGGGACCGGGGCCGCCTGTGCGATCAGCTCTGCTCGCGCCACCACTTGTACGTGGCGGCGATGCCGTCCCGCAGCGGGACGGCGGGCTTCCAGCCGAGCGACGTCAGGCGGCTCACGTCCAGCAGCTTGCGCGGGGTCCCGTCCGGCTTGGACGTGTCCCAGGCGAGCCGGCCGTGGAAGCCGGTCACCTCGGCGACCGTCTCGGCCAGTTCCTTGATGGTCAGGTCCTCGCCGCAGCCGATGTTGACGGGCTCGTCGCCGTCGTAGGAGTTCAGCAGCACGGCGCAGGCCGCGGCCAGGTCGTCCACGTGCAGGAACTCCCGGCGCGGGGTGCCCGAGCCCCACAGCGTGACCTCGTCACGACCCTCGGCGGCGGCCTCGTGGAAGCGGCGGACGAGCGCCGGCAGGACGTGCGAGGTCTCCAGGTCGAAGTTGTCGCCCGGGCCGTAGAGGTTCGTCGGCATGGCCGAGACGAACGAGGCCCCGTACTGCTTGCGGTACGACTGGACCTGGACGATGCCGGCGATCTTCGCGAGGGCGTAGGCCTCGTTGGTCGGCTCCAGCGGGCCGGTCAGCAGGGCGTCCTCGCGGATCGGCTGCGGAGCCAGCTTCGGGTAGATGCAGGAGGAACCCAGGAACAGCAGCCGGCCCACGCCGGCGGCGTGGGAGCCGCCGATCACGCTGAGCTGGATCTGGAGGTTCTCCTCCAGGAACTGCACCGGGTACGTGCTGTTGGCCATGATCCCGCCGACCTTGGCGGCGGCCAGCACCACCGCGTCCGGGCGGACGTCCTTCAGGTACGCCGCGGTCGCCGCGGCGTCGCGCAGGTCGAGGTCGGCGCGACCCCGGGTCAGCACCTCATGGCCGTCGGCGGTGAGCCGCCGGGCGACCGCGGATCCCACGAGGCCGCGGTGGCCCGCGACGAAGACGCGGGCGTTCGGGGGCAGGAGCGGCAACGAACTTGTCATACCGCCGATGATGCCAGTCCGCTCCCGCGGCGGTGGCAGTGGTCCACGGCCCGGGCCGTGGACCCGGTTGCGGCCGCGCCGGGCGTGGCCGTCGGTTCGGGGGTGACCCCGGCGGACCCCACCACTCGGGCGGCGGCGCTTCGGTACCCGCGGGTGGCCCGGGCCCGTGAGCGTCCGGTCCCCGGCCCGCGCCCCGAAGCGGGGCCGCCGATCCCGTCCCCGATCCGCCGCCGGAACCGGGAGCGGGCCGGCCCGCGTCCGCTTCGGGCAGGGGCGTCCGCCCCGCCGGGGCGGTCCGGGAGCGGCCGTGTACGGTAACGCAATCCGGCCCCCGGGCCGCGGCCGGGCCGCTCGGTGCGACGCCTGACGGCCCGCTCCGCACCCACCTCCGAGGCACAGCCTCACCACGACCGACAGAAACCACCAGCAAGGGGACCCCATGGGCAAGACCGCACTGATCACCGGAGTCACCGGACAGGACGGCTCGTACCTCGCCGAGCTCCTGCTCTCCAAGGGCTACACGGTGCACGGGCTCGTGCGGCGGTCCTCCAGCTTCAACACGGAGCGGGTCGACCACATCTACCAGGACCCGCAGACCGCCAACCGGTCCTTCGTCCTGCACCACGCCGACCTCTCCGACGGCGTCGCGCTCGTGAACCTGCTCCGTGACATACGCCCCGACGAGGTCTACAACCTCGGCGCGCAGTCCCACGTCCGCGTCTCCTTCGACGCCCCGCTCTACACGGGCGACGTGACCGGCCTCGGCGCGCTGCGGCTGCTGGAGGCGATCCGGGCCAGCGGTGTCGACACCCGCATCTACCAGGCCTCGTCCTCCGAGATGTTCGGCGCGACCCCGCCGCCGCAGAACGAGGAGACCCCGTTCCACCCGCGCAGCCCGTACGGCGCCGCGAAGGTCTTCGCGTACTGGACCACGGTGAACTACCGCGAGGCGTACGACATGTTCGCCGTGAACGGGATCCTCTTCAACCACGAGTCCCCGCGCCGCGGCGAGACCTTCGTGACCCGCAAGATCACCCGCGCGGTCGCCCGCATCAAGGCCGGTCTCCAGGACCACCTCTACCTCGGCAACCTCGACGCCGTGCGCGACTGGGGCTACGCCCCCGAGTACGTGGACGCCATGTGGCGGATGCTCCAGCAGGACGAGCCCACCGACTACGTCGTCGCCACCGGGGTGGCCGCGACCGTCCGCGAGTTCGTCGAGTCCTCCTTCACGCACGCCGGCCTCGACTGGACCGACCACGTGCGCTACGACCCCAAGTACGAGCGCCCGAGCGAGGTCGACGCCCTCATCGGCGACGCGTCCAAGGCTCATGAGCTGCTTGGCTGGAAGCCGACGGTCCTGGTGGCGGAGCTGGCGCAGATCATGGTCGACGCAGACATCCGCCAGGTCGAGGACCAACTGGCAGGCGTGACGGTCCGCATCGACCGCTGAGGCCTTATATTTCCCCTACGGTTTGCCGTGTTCCGGCCATACTCCGCAGCTCTGCAGGGGTATGGCCGGGGTAAACCTGCCGTATGTCCCTTGTGCACCCTCCATGCTGAACCTGTTGATTCCAAGTTGGTATGCAATGGGTCAAGAGAGGTGACCAGGCCTTCACATGAGCCCTAGTCTGCGCCAGTACATATGGCTGTTCGGATAGTTCCAGCCATCAAACCGGGCAATTGCCCTGGGGGGCTCATGCGTAGATCCAGAGGGCTGACTGCCGCCCTCGTCCTGTCACTGGCCGGTACGGGCACCGGCATAGGCCTGGTGCTGATGCCTGAGGCGTCGGCCATCACGGCTCCAGTGGCATTCACCGCCGACGAACTGCCGACCTGGCAGACGAACGGCGTCGTCTGGGCGATGGCCCAGGCCAACGGCACCGTCTTCGCCGGCGGTACCTTCTCGGCCGTCCGCCCGCCCGAGGGCGCGGCAGGCGCGGAGCAGAACGCCGTGAACTTCGTGGCGCTCGACGCCGCGACCGGCAATCCCACCTCCTGCAAGCTGGCCTTCACCATCGGCGAAGGCACGGCGACCGTTCGTACGCTGGTCGTCTCGAAGGACAAGAAGACCCTCTACGCGGGCGGGTCCTTCGGCGCCGTCAACGGCACCCCGGTGTCCAGCCTCGCCGCGATCGACATCGCGAGCTGCACCCCCAAGGCATCGTTCCACCCGAGCTTCCCCGCCACCGTGCGCGCGCTCGCCGTCACCGACGACACCCTGTACGCGGGTGGCGACTTCGGCACGGTCGAGGGCCAGACCCGCGAGCGGTTCGCCGCCGTGGACGCCGCCTCCGGTGCGCTGAAGCCCTTCGTCGCCAACGTCGACGAGCCGGGCCGCGCGATCGAGGTCACCCCCGACGGCAAGAACGTGCTCCTCGGCGGCGACTTCTTCACCGTCAACAACTCCAACAGCCACGCCCTCGCGGTGGTCAACGCCACCACGGGCGCGGTCACCAAGACGTACAACAACATCCCGTCGAACTCGGTCGTCAAGGACATCGCCACCGACGACACCGGCTTCTACACCGGGCACGAGGGCTCCGGCGGCGGCGTCTTCGACGGCCGCATCGGCCTGCGCCTGAGCGACTTCACCGAGAAGTGGCGCGACCGCTGCCTCGGCGCCACCCAGTACGTCCTGCCGTACGAGGGAGTGCTCTACAGCTCCTCGCACGGGCACGACTGCTCCACCGAGCTGGAGTTCCCCGACGGCAAGCGGAACTTCCTGCTGGCCCAGCCGACCAACCACGAAGGCGCCGCCCCCGCGCCCGTGGACGGCTTCGTGCGCGGCCCGGGCAAGCTCGGCTGGCACCCCACGGCCAACGACGGCATGGACGGCACCGAGGGCATCGGCCCGCGCGTCATGACCGTGGCCGAGAAGAACGACACCAAGTACATGTGGGTCGGCGGTGAGTTCACCCTCATCAACGGCAAGCCGCAGTGGGGCCTGACCCGCTTCGCCTCGAAGGGCGACGTCGGCGCGCCGACCACCCCGGTGGCCAGCGCCTCCAGCGTCAAGCCCGGCGAGGTCCAGGTCCGCTGGCGCACCAGCTACGACGCGGACGACAGCAAGCTGACGTACCGCATCTACCGCAACGGCTCGGCCACCCCGGCCGCCACCGTCACCGCGAGCTCGCTGGAGTGGGAGCGCCCCCAGGCCTCCTGGAACGACGCCACGGTCAAGGCCGGCCAGAGCTACACCTACCGGGTGACCGCGACCGACGCCGCCGGTAACACCAGCGCCCTGTCGGCCGTCGCCTCGGTGAGCGTCCCGACCTCGGTCCAGTCCTACGCGAACCAGGTCCGCACGGACGGCGCCGACCTCTACTGGCGCTACGACGACGCGGTCAGCCCCTACGTCGCCGACTCCTCGGTGTCCGGCAACCGCAGCGGTGTCCAGCTCAACGCCCCCGCCCTGAAGCAGTCCCCGGGCGCCGTCTCCGGCAGCACGGCGATGGGCTTCAACGGGACCAGCCAGCAGGTCTACAGCGACCGCCGTCAGACGGTCGGCAACGCGTTCACCGTCGAGACCTGGTTCAAGACGAACACCACGCGTGGCGGCAAGCTCATCGGCTTCGGCAACAACAACGCGCGCAGCAGTGGCTCGTACGACCGTCAGATCTACATGACCAACACCGGTCGTCTGGTCTTCGGCGTCTACAACGGCTCGACCCGCACCGTCTCCACGGGTCTGTTCGAGACGTACAACGACAACAAGTGGCACCACGTGGTCGGTACCCAGGGCCCCGGCGGCATCACGCTGTACGTCGACGGCCAGAACAAGGGTTCCCTGAACGCCACGAGCAACACCACCTTCGCGGGCTACTGGCACGTCGGCGGGGACAACCTCGCCAACTGGCCGACCCGTCCGACGAGCAACTTCTTCGCGGGTCAGCTCGACGAGACGGCCGTCTACCCGTCGGCGCTCACCCAGGCCCAGGTCAAGAGCCACTTCGACCTGGCCAAGGCGCCCACCGACACGGTCTCCGCGGTCAAGACGACCGAGGACACCTACATCAACCAGGGCGCCCCGAGCACCGCCTACGGCACGTCCACCTCGCTCGCGGTGCGTGGCAGCGGCTCGCTGTACGAGACGTACATGCGCTTCAACCTGCCGGCCGCCCCGGCCGGCCAGGTCCTGAAGTCCGCCTCGCTGCAGATCAAGACCAGCACGCAGGCGAACGCCGGTACCACCGACACCGTGAAGGTGCTCCCGGTCACCGGTAACTGGACGGGCGCGGGTACGACCTTCAACACCAAGCCCACCCTCGGCACCACCCCGCTCGGCACCATCGCGGGCGTGCCGGAGGGCTCCGCGGTCCACAACGTGGAGCTGGACACCGCCGCGGTCACCGCGGCGCTGGGCACCAGTTACGGCCTGGGCCTGACGAGCACGGGCACCGACCCGCTGTGGATCTGGTCCTCCGAGGCCACGGCGGCGGAGGGTACTCCGCAGCTGGTCCTCACCTTCGGCGCGAAGTAAGCGACGAAGACCGAAACAACCGCCTGACGGCGTGCGGGGTCCGGCTCTCTGTGGCCGGGCCCCGCTGCACACCCCCTTGAGTACGGGAGCCATTGATGTACCGACGCTCCGCAGCGGCTGCTGTCCTGCTGGCCGCCGCCCTGACGCTGACCGCCTGCAGTTCGGACGGGGACAAGGCCGAATCCGGCGCCTCGCCGAAGCCCCCGGCCTCCTCGTCGGCCCCCGACCCGGCGGACGCTCCGCAGCCGTCGACCGACCCCGACGCGAAGCCGACCGGTCCCACGGTGCCGGACGCCAAGCTCACCCCGAAGACGGGCAGCTTCACGGCGGAGGAGAAGAAGTACCTGAGCGGGCGGGTCCCCGACAAGGTGGACCCGGCGTCCGTGCTGCAGGGCGGCCAGGACTCCTGCCAGCGGGTGCAGCGCACCGCGAAGCACGACAAGGACGCGGCGACCGGAGCCGTCATCACCGGCGAGATCCCGGGCGCCAAGGACGCGATCACCCTCCTGTGCCCGGACCAGAAGCCGATCCTCGCCGCGGCGGAGAAGGGCTTCCCCGAAGGCCCCCGGACCTCGCCCGCCGCGGGCACCTACCGGGCGCTCACCCAGGCCACCAACTGCACCTGGGAGGCCAAGGGCAAGGACGGTGGCACGCTCGCCTCGGGCCCCGAGACCCCGCCCAAGGCCGGCGACAAGATCACGGCGACGATCCCGGCCGGCACGGCGGAGTTCAACTCCTCGGGCTGCTACGCCTGGATCCCCGCCTAGTCGAACCGACGACGCCCCCGCGGACCGGACTCCCGGCCCCCGGGGGCGTTTTCGTGCCCGGAACCGGGGTACCCGCGCCGTCACACGTCACAACCCCGACGGCGGAAGGCAGATCCATGGGCATCGGCGGATGCATCGTCCTGATCGTGGTGGGTGCCATCCTCACCTTCGCGAGCGACTGGGAGCTGGAGAGCGTCAACCTCGACCTGGTCGGTCTGATCATGATGGCGGTGGGCGGGATCGGCCTCGCCGTGTACACGAGCATCTACAAGCGCCGCCGGGCGGGCGCCATCCCGGTGGTCGAGGAACACCGCCGCGACGTCATCTGACGCGGCGGATCGCGAGGGACGACCCGCGCCGCGCCGGCGCGGGCCGCCCGCCTCAGTGGCGGATGCCCTCGTAGATCGGGAGCAGGGTGTCCAGGACCGCTTCCATGGAGAAGGACTCCGCGGCCAGCTTGCGGGCCGACACCGAGGCCTCGCGGTTGGCGGTCGGGTCCAGGAGGGCCAGGACGGCCGCGGAGACGCCCGCCGGGCCGGGGTCGACCGCACGGCCCGCGCCGGCGCGGGCGATGTCGCGGGCCAGTCCGTTGGAGTGGGTGACCACCGACGGGACGCCAACGGAGAGGGCTTCCAGCACCGACATGGGGAACGGCTCGTCCACCGACGGCAGTACGTAGACGTGGGCGCGGCGCAGCTCCGCCAGGACCTCCGTGCCGGACAGGGCCCCGGGGACCGTGAAGCGGTCGGTCAGGCCCAGCGTCCCGATCCGGGCCCGTACGGCGGCCAACTCGCCCTCGTCCGGGCCCGCGACTACGAAATGCGCGTCCGGGTGCGCCGCGAGGACCTCCGGGGCCGCGTCCACGAAGTCCACCGGCCGCTTACGGGCCTGCAGGCGCGCCGAGTACAGGATGCGCGGCGCGCCCTCGGGCGTGGGGCGCTCCTCCTGCGCCGGGGTCCCGTTGACCAGCCGGACCGCCTGCGCCAAGGGCGGCGCGCCGACCACCGCGTCCAGCCCCTCCCGCTCGTGCGGGGTCAGGTACAGCACCGCGTCCGCGCCGCGCAGCAGGCGGCGTACCGCCACCGCGTCCAGCACCTTCGCCAGCAGCTTCTCGCTCGGGTCCACCATGCCGTGGGTCTGCAGCACCAGCGGCTTGCCCGCCCGCAGCGCCGCCAGCGCCACCGGCAGCGTCACCAGGTCCCGGGCCAGGTGGACGTGCACGACGTCGGCGTCCCGCACCAGGCGCCCGGCCGACGCCAGCAGCGCCGGCGAGGTCATCCCGCTGAAGCCGAGGGGCAGGAGGCGACGGGCCGGGAAGAGCTTCGCAGGAACGCCCTCCACCTCGGTCGGCCACGGGTCGAAGCCCTCGCCGAGCGCGAGCAGCCGTGCCTCGTGGCCACGGGCCCGCAGCCCCTTGGTCAGGTTGAGCGCGACCCGGACCGGTCCGCCGAAGGCGTGCGAGGGGGAGTGCAGGGTGACGGCGTGCAGGACTCTCACTTGGGCTCCTCCACCGGGCGGCGCTGCCCGTCCTGGGTCTGCAGGGTCAGCGCGGGAAGGTTTCTGTGGACCACCGAACCGGCGCCCGCGACCGCGCAACGGCCCAGCGTGACCCCGGCGAGCACGGTCGCCCGTACGGCCACCCACGCACCGTCCTCGACCACGATCGGGGCGTTGCGGTAGCGGAAGTCCGCGGCCCGGTGGTCGTGCGAGCCGGTGCACAGCATCGCTTCCTGCGAGACGCACACGTTCGCCCCGATGGTCACCGGCTCCAGGTTCAGCAGCCAGGCGCCCTCACCTATCCAGGTGTGGTCCCCGACGGTGAGCTTCCACGGCCACAGCACGCGCACCCGGTGCCGGATCAGGACGCCCTCACCGATCTTCGCCCCGAAGGCGCGCAGCAGCGCCACCCGCAACCGCGCCGGACAGAACCAGCTCATGAACAGCGTGTTCATCACGGCGAACCAGAGCGCCTGCGTCAGCAGCCCGCGCCCTTTGTCGTACCCGGCCAGCGTGAAGGAAGGAAGATCACGCAACAGAAGCCCCCATCGTGCTCTCGGCCGCCGCCTCCCCGGGCGTGGCCCGCTCAGACTAGACTGCGCGCGGACCAGGCACATCGGGTGGGGGCGGCAGTGACGACGGACATACGCAAGCCCTCCACGACCCCCGCGAAGCCGCCCGTTCCCTCGCCCTTCGAGGACGAGAGCCTGTGGGGCCGGGCCACCCTCCCGCGGACCCTCCTCTCGCGCGCGCTGTCCGTTCCGCTCGCGCTCGGATTCACCGTCTTCCTGCCGCTGTTCGTCGCCCTCCAGTCGGGTGCCGGAGCCCGCGACGCGGCCTTCTGGCTCCAGCTGCTGCTCACCATGTACGCGGGCGCCCGGCTCTCCGCGATGGTCCTCACCAGCCGCCGCAAGCTGCTCCAGGGCTCCTTCTGGCTCTTCGTCTACATGGCCATGGGCGTGGCCCCGCTCGCCCAGGCCGTCCTCGGCCAGGTCCCGACCCCGGTCGTCGGCCCGCGCTCCGACCTGACCGTCGCCATCGGGCTCGTCCTGCTCGGCTGCACGGCCTTCGACGTCGGGGTGCTGCTGGCCCGGCACCGGCCGGCCGGGCGCGCGGGCGGCTCCCAGAAGGAGTCGCGCCCCGTCATGGCGCACCGGCGCCGCCTCCAGCTGCTGACGGTCCTGTCGTTCCTGTGCAGCGCCGTCTTCATCATGAAGCTCGGCGGCCCGGCGGTCTTCTTCTCCAGCCGCCAGGAGATCATCGCGGGCATCGAGGAGGCGGGTGTCTCCAACGGCGACGGCCAGGCCGGCCAGGCCCTGCTGCGCGGCTTCGGCACCGTACCGGCGCTGCTCGCGCTGCTCCTGTACACCCGCTGGCTTGTCACCTCGAAGTTCGCCCGCCGCAAGGTGTCGATCATCGTCACGTGGGGGGCGCTCGCCGGGCTCAACCTGATCGTCAACAACCCGATCTCGAACCCGCGGTACTGGTTCCTGACGGTCATGTTCGCCCTGCTGTTCACCGTCTTCCCGGTGAGCGCGGCGATGTACCGGGTCGCGCTGTCCATGGCGGTGGTCGTCGCGCTGCTGATCTTCCCGTTCGCGGACCGCTTCCGCTACGACGAGAAGAACTACCGGCCGGTGGAGACCACGTCCTTCCTGGAGCCGATGGCCCTCAAGGACTACGACCAGATCGGCATGTTCGCGAACACCATCACCTTCTCGAACTCCGGGCCCGGCCACTCCTACGGCCGCCAGCTCGCGGGATCGGTCTTCTTCGCGGTGCCCCGCGCGGTGTGGCCCGGCAAGCCGAGGGACACCGGCGTGATGGTCGGCCAGTGGATGGGCACGGTCAACACCAACCTCTCCTCCCCGATCTGGGCGGAGCTGTGGCTCGACTTCGGACCGCTGGGGATGGGCGCGGGGTTGCTGGGCATGGGGTACGCCTCCGCCCGCGTCGACCGGCGCTACGCGAAGCGGGCCACGCGGCGCAGTCCACCGGGCAGCCTGATCTCGGTGGTGGTCCCGCTGGTCGCGGGGTACTCGTTCATCCTGCTGCGCGGGCCGCTGCTGCAGGCCTCGGGCCGGGTGGCGATCGCGGCCCTCTGCCTGGCGCTGGTCGCGACGTACCGCTCGGACAAGGCCACCACCCTGCGCTGAGGGCACGGCGCCGACCCGCGACGGCGTCCTCCCCGGTCGGGGCACCCCACCGGTGACGGGGTCACCGGCGGCGGCCCGCACGAGGTGGTGCGGGCACCGGGGGAGCGCCGAGGCGGCCCCGGAGGTCTCCCTTCCGGGCGTCGGCCGTCCCGCTCGGGGCCGATCCGGCCGCCTCAGGGGCGCCGGCCCCGGGCCCGTCCGGGTGCCGCCGGGCCGGCCGGGTGGCCGGTCGCGCATCCGGTGCCGCAGGTGTGTGGCGGGCACACCTGGGCACGGACCGACCCCGGCGCGCACGGTGGAGGTCGTCCCGGTGCTCCGCAAGGAGATGGAGGCGGTCCGCCGCCCGGACGTCCCGGACGCCCCCCGCCACCCCTCGGCGCCGCGAGCGTAGGTCCTGGGGGACGGGTCAGGCGGCCGGGGCCGGCACCGGTTCGTCGTCGCGTGCGGCGGCCGTGGCCGGCAGGCGGGTGACCCGCCACCACGCCGCCAGGGCCTTGAGGGCCGAGCCGGCCGCCAGACCCCACGCGGCGCCTGCCACGCCCCACACCGCGTAGCCGCCGAGCAGCAGCCCCACGGACAGCAGCGAGAAGACCACCTGCAACGACAGCGTGGCCTTCGGGGCGAGCACCCGCAGGGTCAGCAGCGCGCACGTGCCGAGCCCCATCACGGCGTACTGCGCCCCTGTGGCCGGCAGCAGCGCGGACGCGCCCGCCCAGGTGTCGCCCAGCAGTTCGCGGCCCAGCCGGTCCGGCAGCAGGTACAGGGCCGTGGCCCACCCCGCGCCGACCGTGGCGAGTACGAGTCCCAGCGCGGCCGTGGCCCGCACCGTGGCCCGCTTGCCGCCGAGCCGCCCGAGGACCGGCGGCCCGAAGGCGTTCGCGGAGTTGAACAGCACGTTCAGCGGCCCGAAAAGGGTGGTCGCACCCCGCAGCGCGCCGACGGCCAGCGGCGTGGCGAACACACCGAGGCCCAGGACGGCGAGCTGGCTGGAGCCGTTGCCCACCGCGAACTCGACCACGAACCGCTGCCCCAGGTGACCCCGCCGCAGGTACGGCCGCAGGTCGGCCCGGCTGCCGCGCACGTACGGGCGCAGCAGCCACAGCCCCAGGCCCAGCGCCGGCAGCGCGGAGAGCCCCCAGGCGAGCACCAGCCGTCCGGCCGAGGCCCCTTCGGGCTGCGCGGCCAGCGCCGCGACCACGCACACCAGCCGCAGCGCGTCGGCGGCCAGCGCCCGCTCCGGGGCGCGCAGGGCGGAGAAGCAGTACCGCAGGCCGTCCTGGAGGAGCACCACCGGCAGGACCAGGCCCAGCGCGAGGAAGGCCGTCCCGGTGGCGCCGGGCAGCGCCAGGCCCACCGCCGCGAGCAGGACGCCCACGGCGGCCGACCCGGCGGCGGTGAAGCCCACGGCCGAACGGCACTCGGCGCCGAGCCGCTCACCCTTCTCCAGCACCAGGCTCTGGCCGACGTAGGCCATGTTCAGCCCGAGGAGCACGCTGAACGTCACGTACACCATCGAGAAGTCGGCGAACCCGGACGCCGAGGACAGCCGGGCGGCCAGCACCAGCACCAGGATGTTCGTGGCGCTGGACGCCGCCTGGTCCAGGACCGACGCGACCGCGGCGAGGCCGCGTCGGCTCATCTGCGGCCCATGCGGACGGTGCGCAGCGCGACGGTGTCGGTGCCGTCACCGGGGATGTGCTGTTCGGGCTCGGCCACTTCGTACGGGATCGGCTGGGGCTGCGGCACCGGCTTGCCGGACTTCGCCGCGGTCCCGGGACCCGCGCCGGGGCCGACGGGGGCCGGACCGCCCTTGCCCTTGCCGCGCTTCTCGCCCGGCAGCGGCGCGTGCAGCACCGCGCCGAGCACGGTGCCGCCGGCGCCGCTGATCAGCTCGCGGATCCGGGACAGGTCGGTGCGGTGCACGGCGCGCGGGTCGGCGACGACCAGGACGCCGTCGACGCGGTCGACGAGGGCCAGGGCGTCGGCGTAGGAGAGCACGGGCGGCGCGAGCACGACGACCGTGGAGTTGGGGGAGTCGGCCTCGGAGATCAGCCGGGTGGCGCGGGCCGAGGTCAGCGAGCGCGGGACGTTGCGCGCCCGCTCGCCCGGGATCAGGTCGAAAGATCCGGACTCACCGGCGTCCACGACGAGCTGACGTCCGTCGGGCCACTCGGTGTCCGAGTGCCGGCCGCCGCCGCCCGGGCTGCCCGGGGTCTGGCTCCAGCGCGGCCGGCCGCCGGCGTCCGTCGGCAGCTGGCTGGCCAGGACCGGGGTACGCAGGTCGGCCTCGATGAGGAGGACGTCCTTGCCGGTCTCCGCGAAAGAGGCGGCGAGGTTCACGGCCACCGCGGCGGCGGTCTCGCTGCTGCCGCGCGGGGCGACGACGAGCAGGCGGCGCCGGTCGGCGAAGCGGGCGTCGTAGGCGAGGCGGAAGGCCACCGAGCGGTACTCCTCGGCGAGCCGGGGATCGGCCTCACCGGCGGCGAGCAGCGGTCCGCCGCCCGTCCGGTCCCGGGGCAGGTAGCCGAGCACGGGCGCGCGCAGCGCCCGGGCCACATCGCCCTCGGAGCGCGGGGCCGGGTCGAAGACCAGCCGGACCCAGGCGGCCAGCAGGCCCAGCGCGAGGCCCACGGCCGCGCCGAGCGCGAGCGACATGAGGATGCCGGGACCGTCGGTGGCGGTGGGCGCGGTCGCCGCGCTGGTGACGCGGCCCGGGGTCATGTCCAGGGCCTCAAGCTTGGTGATCTTGGTGTTGTAACCGCCGACCTCGCTCTGCAGGTCGGTCTTGGAGGAGCTGGCGGCGTCGCGTGCGGCGCCGGCCGGCATCCGGGCGATCTCCTTCGACACCTCGTCGAGCTGCTTGGCGATCGGGTCGCGCTGCTCCTTGTACCCCTTGACCATCTTGTCGCGGGTGGCGTCGAGGGCCTCCTGCCGCTTCAGCAGGTACGCCTCGGTCATCGTGTTGGCGCGCTTGGCGGCCTCCTTGGGGGAGTCCGCGGTGTACGTGAAGCGCAGCACCATGGTCTGCGGCGGGTTGGTGACCTGCAGCCCGCTGCGCAGGGAGGCGAAGCCGGACGCGCCCACGCCGAGCTTCTTCGCCGCCTCGTTGGCTATGGAGGAGCTGAGCGCGACCTGGCGCTCCGAGCCGATGTTGATCGCCTTGTCCGGGGCGAGGCTCGGGTTGAACGGGTCGTCGGTGGGCGCGCGCAGGACCACGTCGGCGGTCGCGACATACGTGTCGGCCGTCGAGATGCCGAGGTAGACGCCGCCCAGCAGACCGATCCCGATGCCCGCGCCGATGAGCCTGCGGTAGCGCAGGAGCTGCCGGAACTGATCTCTGAGGAGATCGGGTTCGTCGTCGACCGGTGCCGCTGCAGGGCGGTTCGTCTCGATCACGGCCGGGGTCCCCCAAGTGCTTCGTCCATCAGTGCGTCGATGCGGGCCAGGCCCGCCTCACGGCTCAGATGCGCCGCCACGTGGCGGGGTCCGGCCGCTCCCAGTGCGTCCGCGCCGTCCGGGTCCTCGGCCAGGGCCCGTACGGCCTTCAGCAGTGCCTCGGGGTCCTCCGGTGGTACGAGAACCCCCGCGCCCGAGCGTTCCACCTCCTGGGCGGTACCGCCCTCCGCCGCCACGGAGGCGACGACGGGCCGACCGGTCTGGAAGTAGGAGGTCAGCTTCGACGGGACGCTCATGTCCAGCACGGCGGCGTGCTGCGTGACCGCGAGAACGTCCGCCGCGGCGAGGATATCCGGGAACTCGCCGTCAGCGGCAGGGGGGATGATGTCCAGATTCGGCACATCCGCCGCGAGATCGGACAGAGCCGACCGCTGACTGCCGTCGCCCATCAGGACGAAACGGACGCTCGGATCGAGCCGGGCGGCGCCCACCAGGACCTCCAGGCCCTGCTTGAGGCCCATGTTCCCGGAGTGCAGGACGACGGTCTCGCCCGGGGCCCAGCCGAGGTGGTGGCGGGTCTCCCCGCGCGGCTTGGTGGGCACGGGCACGTGCGACCAGTTGGGGACGAGACGGATCTTGTCCGGGTCCACGCCCATGCCGACGACCCGGTCCACGAAGGTCTCGTGGATGACGCCGACGAGGGTGGCGCGCCTCAGGGCGTACGCCTCGGCGCGGCCGGCGATCGCGGCGGCCTTGTCCCCGCCGCTGATCCCGCTCTGCGCGGCGGCGGCGCCCATCAGGTCCTGGACGACCGGGACGTACGGGACCTTCCAGCGCGCCGCGAGCCGGGCGGCGAGCACGCCGCCCGCCAGGCTGGGCATCTGGGCGAGGATCGCGTCGGGCTTCGGCATCCGGGGCGGGGCCACGGCGCCGTGCAGCAGAATCGATCCTTCGAAAAGGGCGCGCTTCACGGCGGTCTGGCGCGGCGGCACGGTGTGCGCACGCCGGTGCACGGTGACCCCCGCGCGCTGTTCCGTGCGCTGGAACGCCCCCTTGTACTCGGGCTCGAGCGACCACGCCGGGTAGTGCGGCATACCCGCCAGCACGTGGGTCTCGTGACCGAGATCCGCCCAGTGCTCCGCGATCTGGGTGGCGTACGGGCCGATCCCCGCGTGCTCCGGAGCGTAATTGGTGGAAACCAGCAGCATGCGCCGGTGACCGGATCTGGACACTGAGCGTCCCCTTCTCCCCTGGATGATGCGCACGTCACCCTATTCGTTCACCCGCGTGGTGCGGAACGTGCACGCTATTGTCTGCTAATCCGCTACACCGGGGGGTGTGGCTGCTGGGGGTAAAAGATGACGGAGCACGACATGTCCGACCTTGCTGCGCCTGCGCGCAGGCCGTATCGAGTCGGCTATGCGCCCGGCGCCTACGATCTGTTCCACATCGGGCATCTCAACATCCTTCGCCATGCCCGGAGCCAGTGCGACTATCTGGTCGCCGGAGTGGTCTCGGACGAGATGGCCGAGCTCGCCAAGGGGCGCCGCCCGATGATCCCGCTCGTCGAGCGACTGGAGATCGTCCGCAGCGTCAAGTACGTCGACGCGGCCTTCGTCGAGACGGTTCCCGACAAGGTGGAGACCTGGAAGCAGGTCCGCTTCGACGTCATCTTCAAGGGCGACGACTGGCGCGGCACGCCCAAGGGCGACCGGCTGGAGAAGGACTTCGCCGCCCACGGCGTCGACGTCGTGTACTTCCCCTACACCGTGCACACGTCCAGCACCCAGCTGCGCCGGGCACTGGACGCGCTCGCGGAACCGGCCCAGGCCCCGGGCCAGGTCACCGGCGAACGGCGCTGAGCTCCCGGAACCACTTCGCGAGGAACGCCAGCAGGAACAGCGCGGCGACCACGCCCAGTCCCGCATAGGCCCAGACGAACAGCTTCCCGCCGCCGAGCAGCAGGAACACCAGGCAGAACACCCCGTAGTCCACGGGCAGCAGGGCCACCGCGCGCGCGGTCGACGGCGCGGCCGCCGGGCTGCCGGGGGCCGGCTTCGGCTTGAGCTTCTCGGTCAGCAGGCCGCCGAAGAAGGTCACCACCGCGGCGAACTGGAAGCCCAGCGGCACCAGCAGCCAGCCGTCCGAGCCCGTCCCGTACGCCTCGGGGAAGCGGTAGAAGGCGATCAGCACACAGGAGTGCAGGGCGGTGAGCTTGGCGGCGTCCACGACGTGGTCGAGCCACTCGCCGGCCGCGCTGCCACCACCGCGCAGCCGGGCCAGCTGCCCGTCGGCGGAGTCGAAGGCGAAGCCGACGGCGAGGGCGGCCCACACCGCGATCCCCAGCCCCCACGAGGGGGCGGCCAGCGCGACCGCGGCCACCGCGGCGAAGCTGAAGGCGGCACTGATCAGCGTCACCTGGTCCGGGGTGAGCCCCAGCGCGTACGAACCGGCGGCCAGATACCGCCCGGCGGGCCGGTTGACGAACCGGGAGTAGAGCGACACCCCCTTCGCCGACTTCTGCGCCCCGCGCAGTTCCTGCAGCGCGGTCGTGACTCTGCCCATACAGGGACCCCCTCCGAGATGATGTCGAACACATCATCGCAGTACGAACGAGGGTGCTGGTTCCGGATGTCGCATACGTCCGGAACCAGCGGCACGGTCCGGGGCCCGGCTCAGCTCACCACCCTCAGCAGCAGCACCGACCGCGCCGGGACCGTCAGGGTCCGTCCGCCGCGGTGCCGCGTCCGGGGAGGGTCGGCCTGGGCCTCCGAGGAGGTGTCCAGGACGACCTCGTACTCCTCGGCCCACGGCGCCTGGGGCAGCACCCAGGCCACAGGCCGGTCCCCGGAGTGCAGCAGGGCGAGGAAGCTGTCGTCGGTCACCTGCCGGCCCCGTTCGTCACGGCCCGGGATGTCCCGCCCCGACAGGTACATCCCCAGCGCCCCGGCCGGCGCGTACCAGTCCCGCTCGGTCATCTCCGCGCCCGCCGGGGTGAACCAGGCCAGGTCCCGCAGCCCGTCCGCGCCCTGCGAGCGCCCCGAGAAGAACGCCCGCCGCCGCAGCACCGGATGGGCGTGGCGCAGCGCGATCAACCGGGAGGCCAGGGCGAAGAGCGACTGCCAGGCCGGATCCTCCAGCAACGACCAGTCCACCCAGCCCGTCTCGTTGTCCTGGCAGTAGGCGTTGTTGTTGCCGTCCTGGGTCCGCCCGAACTCGTCCCCGGCCACCAGCATCGGCACGCCCGTGGACAGCAGCAGCGTGGTGAGCAGGTTGCGCAGCTGGCGGCGGCGCAGCACGCCGATCCGGGGATCGTCGCTCTCGCCCTCCGCCCCGCAGTTCCACGACCGGTTGTCATTGGTCCCGTCCCGGTTCGCCTCCCCGTTGCCGTCGTTGTGCTTGCGCTCGTAGGTGACCAGGTCGCGCAGGGTGAAACCGTCGTGCGCGGTCACGAAGTTCACCGAGGCGTACGGCCGCCGCCCGCCCCACGCGTACAGGTCGCTCGACCCCGACAACCGGTACCCCAGATCCCGGACGTCGGGCAGCGCGCCCCGCCAGAAGTCCCGTACGGCGTCCCGATAGCGGTCGTTCCACTCCGTCCACAGCGGGGGGAACGCCCCCACCTGGTAGCCGCCCGAGCCCACGTCCCACGGCTCGGCGATGAGTTTCACCCGCCGCAGCACCGGGTCCTGGGCGATCACCGCGAGGAACGGCGACAGCATGTCCACGTCGTGCATCGACCGGGCCAGCGCCGCCGCCAGGTCGAAACGGAAGCCGTCCACCCCCATCTCCGTGACCCAGTAGCGCAGCGAGTCCGTGATCAGCCGCAGCACGTGCGGGCGCCCCGCGTGCAGGGTGTTCCCGCAGCCGGTGTAGTCGGAGTAGCGGCGCTGGTCGGACTGGAGCCGGTAGTAGCCCCGGTTGTCGATCCCGCGCAGCGACAGCGTGGGACCCAGCTCGCCCGCCTCCGCCGTGTGGTTGTAGACCACGTCGAGGATGACCTCGATCCCGGCCGCGTGCAGGGCGCGGACCATCCGCTTGAACTCCCCGACCTGCTGACCCGCGGTACCGCTCGCCGAGTACCCGGCGTGCGGGGCGAAGTAGCCGATCGAGTTGTAGCCCCAGTAGTTGCGCAACCCCCGGCGCAGCAGATGGTCCTCGTGCGCGAACTGGTGCACCGGCAACAGCTCGACCGCCGTCACGCCCAGCCGCGTCAGGTGCTCGATCGCCGCCGGATGGGCCAGGCCCGCGTAGGTGCCGCGCAGTTCCTCGGGAATACCCGGATGGCGCATCGTGAAGCCGCGCACGTGCAGCTCGTAGATCACCGAATCGGCCCACGGCGTCTTCGGCCGGACGTCGTCCGCCCAGTCGTCGTCATCGTGGACGACCACGCCCTTGGGGACGAACGGCGCGGAGTCCCGGTCGTCGCGCACGGTGTCCGCGATGTACTGCTGCGGCCAGTCCCGGACGTGCGCGTACACCTCCGGGGGCAGCGTGAAGTCCCCGTCCACGGCCCGCGCGTACGGGTCCAGGAGCAGCTTCGCCGGGTTGTAGCGGGCACCCGTCCAGGGATCCCAGCGGCCGTGCACCCGGAACCCGTACCGCTGCCCGGGGCGTACGCCCGGCACGAACCCGTGCCAGATCTCGTGCGTGTGCTCCGTCAGGGTGCACCGGGTCTCGGCGCCGGCCTCGTCGAACAGACACACCTCCACCGCCTCCGCGCCCTGCGCCCACAGGGCGAAATTGGTGCCCGCCGTCCCGTCCGGACCGTGATGGAACCGGGCCCCCAACGGATGGGAGGACCCCGGCCACACGGGTGCCCCCGGGCGCGTGTGCACCCGTACCACCTGGCCCCTGACCTGCCCGTTCGGCCGCTCCTTCAGTCGGCCGTCGATCTGCGGTACGGGCACGGCCCGGCCGCTCCGCACCGCTTCCGCGGCATTGCTGACGGCTTCCACCGCCTCTTGCTCGGCTGCGCTCGACACTGCCCGCCTCCACGGCTCCTGGGTACCGGCGGGGGGAGGGGAGAGTGCGGCCCCGGCGTCCCGGCCTGGGCCCGCCCCCGTCTGGTCCTTCACACTGTTCTGCCCGGAGAGATCTGCCCGGAACGTGGCCCGCGCTCACGTTTCCCCCGCAGCGCCCGGTCGTTGGAGGGATCGTGACACTTCTGACGAGGCGGGCAGGGGCGGGCTTGGCCGCCGTGGCGGCATGGGCGGGTCTGCTCGGCGGCCTGACCGGATGCACCCAGGACGGCAAGGCCCCGGTGGAGATCCAGCTGCCCGGCAAACCCCGTTCTCCGGACGAGGCCATCCGTATCACCCCCGACGACAACGCCAAGGAGGTCCCCGCGGACGGACGGTTGTCGGTCACCGTGCCCGAGGGCCGCCTGGAGCGGGTCGTCGTCACCAAGGTGGAGGACGCCCAGCAGGAAGAGGTCCCCGGCACCATCGCCGAGGACGGGCTCAGCTGGAGCCCCGACCCCGCGTCCGGACGGCTCGCGCTCGCCGCCAAGTACACGGTGGACGCCGTCGCCCTCGACGGGCACGACCGCCGCCAGGCCCGCCACACCACCTTCACCACCTACGTTCCCGAGGAACGGTTCATCGGCTACTTCAAGCCCGAGAACCGCTCGACCGTCGGTATCGGGATGATCGTCTCCTTCCGGTTCAGCCGCGCCATCGAGCGCCGCGCCGAAGTGGAGCGGGCCATTTCCGTCACCTCCGACCCGGGCACGCAGGTCGTCGGCCACTGGTTCGGGAAGGAGCGGCTCGACTTCCGGCCCAAGGAGTACTGGAAGCCCGGCACCAAGGTCACCGTGAAGATGGACCTGCGCGACATCGAGGGCGCGCCCGGCTCGTACGGAATCCAGGACAAGTCCATCACCTTCACCGTCGGCCGTTCCCAGATCTCCACCGTGGACGCGGCCGCGCACACCATGGAGGTCCGCCGGGACGGGCAGCTGGTGTCGACCGTGCCGATCAGCGCCGGGGCGCCCAAGACCACCACCTACAACGGGAAGATGGTGGTGATGGAGATGTTCGACGTCACCCGCATGAACGGCCAGACCGTCGGCTTCGGCGGCGAGTACGACATCCCCGACGTCCCGCACGCCATGCGCCTCACCGCCTCCGGGACCTTCCTGCACGGGAACTACTGGTCCAGCCCCGACACCTTCGGCACCACCAACCAGAGCCACGGCTGCGTGGGCCTGCGCGACGACAAGGGCGGCGGCTCCGACACCCCGGCCGGTTGGTTCTTCGACCGGACCCTCGTCGGGGACGTGGTGGAGGTCGTGAACTCGCAGGACAAGACGGTCGCCCCGGACAACGGGCTGGGCGGCTGGAACATGTCCTGGGCGGACTGGGTCGCCGGCTCCGCCATCGCCTGAGCCCGGGCGGCGGTCCCGCCCGGGAGAGTGATCACAGTGATCGAAATGCCGTAGCGGAGAGTGTCCGCACCGCGCGTCGCCGAAGCCTGCCGCCAGCCTGTCAGGGCAGATCAGGGCAGCAGGCAACGGACGGAGCGTCATGTCAGTCAGAAACTGGACCCTCGGGCTCGCGATCGGGGCCGTACTGGCCTCCGCCGCGCCCGCGGCCTTCGCGGAGGGTCCCGGTGGCGACCGCCCGGCGGCGGTCGCCAGAGCTCCGCTTCCCGACGGGCTGGGCCCCTGCGTCCCGGGCCGCTGCCCCGACCCGTTCCCGCCCATCGGCACCGACGGCGTCCCGCAGGGCCGCGACAACGGCATCAACATCTTCGCGGGCGGCGACTTCCGGGTCCGGGGCCGGGCCTCCGAGGCCGAGGGTCGGCTCGTCGTCCTCGGCGACTTCGACCAGGACAAGCAGGCGGGCGGGGACAGCCGCTACAACGTCGGCATCGTCGGCGCCGGATCGAGGGTCCCCCCGCCCGTCGGCGCCGACTTCCTCACCACCGGCGGCTCCGTCGACGTCGCGACCGGCGAACGTCTGCTCGCCGACGGCGGTGTGGTCCGGCACGCGGGCCCGGTCACCGGCGTGGTGACGGGCCGCCTGGTCCCCGACCCCGCCGCCGTCACCCCGTACGCGGGGCTGCGCGACCGGCTCGCCGCCGCCAGCCAGTGCTACGCCCGGGTCGACGGTCGCCCGCGCCCGGCCACCGGCACGGCCGTCGACAACGGCTACGAGACGCTGTTCACCGGCGACGGCACCTCCTCGCTCCAGGTCTTCAACGTCGACGCGAACCTGGTCGGCACCGGGGGAGGCCAGCAGGGCATCCGGTTCACCCGGGTCCCGGACACGGCCACCGTGCTGGTCAACGTCCTGGGCACCACCCGCACGATCAACACGTACAGCGGCGGCATCCAGGACACCGACCCCCTCAACGCCTACCGCGAGCGGCTGCTGTGGAACTTCCCCGACGCCACCACCGTGACCCTGACCGGCGGCGGCCAGTTCCAGGGCAGCTTCCTCATGGGGCAGCCGTCCTCGGAGACCACCGTCACCCTGCCCGGCATCAACGGACGCTTCTTCACGACCGGTTCGGTCACCCACGGCAGTGACACGATCGGGGGCGGCGGTCAGGAGTTCCACGCCTACCCCTTCGTCGGAGACCTGCCCTCGTGCGGCGGCCCGGTCCCGGTGACCGGCACGGTCTCGGTGCTCAAGCGGGACGAGACGACGGGAGCGGCGCTGCAGGGGGCGCGCTTCGAACTGTGGCGCGAGACGAACGGGGTCGCCGGCCTCCAGGACACCGCTCCGCGGGCCGACACCCTGGTCGCCGAATGCGTCACGCCGGTCGGCGGCGTCTGCGAGCGGACCACCGAGCCCGGCACCTACTACTGGCGCGAGACCGGGGCCCCGCTCGGCTACGACCTGGACGCGACCGTCCACGAGCTGACCCTCACGGCCGAGAACGCCTCGGCCGGCGTCCGGTACGTGGCGGACAACCGGCGCACCCCCGAGCCGCCGCTCGCCGCCCGGGTGGTGCTGCGCAAGACCGACCGGGCCACCGGCCTCCCGCTGGCGGGCGCGCGGTTCGAGCTGTGGCGGGAGAGCAACGGCTCCGCCGGTCTCCAGACGGACACGGCCGGCGGCGACACCCGACTCGACGGGGCCTGCGTCACGGACGCCCGGGGAACCTGCACGGTGGAGCTGCCGATCGGGCAGACGTACTACTGGCGGGAGACGGCCGCCCCCGTCGGCTACGAGACCCCGGCCGACCCGGCCACCCGGTTCGACCTGGACCGTGGTGACGTGGCGGACGGCATCGTCGTCGACGTCGCGAACACCCCGGTGGGCGAGGAGTACCGGGGCTCGATCCGGGTCGTGAAGCAGGACGCCAGGACCAAGCTGCCGCTGCGCGGCGCGGTCTTCGAGGTGTGGCAGGAGACCAACAACGTGCCGGGCCTGCAGACGCGCGGCGCCACCGCCGACCGTCGGGTCGCCCCGGGCTGCACCACCGACCGGACCGGCGTCTGCGACTTCGGTCCGCTCCCCGAGGGTTGGTACTACCTGGTCGAGACGGCCGTTCCCGCGGGCTACGTCCTGCCCGCGGACCGGGTCACCGGCCCGCTCCGGCTGGACGTCGGAACCCCGGACCAGCGGGTCGTGGTGACGGTACGGAACAAGCCGGTCGACCACGGCAAGGACGACCACGGCAAGGACAAGCACCCGAAGCATCCCAAGCACCCGAAGGGTGACCACGGGAAGGGCAAGCACTCCAAGAACCCCCAGCACTCCAAGAACCCTCCGCACTCGAAGCACCCCAAGCACCCGAAGCACTCCGAGCGCCCGAAGCACGCCAAGCACTCCAAGGGCCCTCGGGCCTGACCCCTCGGCGGCCGCCCCCACGGGTTCGGCCTGGTCACCCACCGTCCCGGACCACGCGGGCGGCCGCCGCGGCACCTCTCCGGGCAGTTGGGACGGAACGGTGACAAGACCGTGGCTCATCGTGATCTCTCGCTGTGATTACCTGTCGACAAGCGCGCGACAGTCCGCGCGCGGGGGACATGGGGAGAACACGAGTGAACCTGCAGCCGATACGCGGCCGTGCCCGCACCGGCCTGCCGGCCCTTCTGCTGGGGGCGGCCCTGCTGTTCACCACCGCGTGCAGCGGCGGTGGCGGTTCCAACAGCGGCGGCAGCGGTGGCGACAACGCCGGGGGTGGCGGTAAGACCGGTACCGAAGCCTCCAAGGCGGTCGTCAGCGTCAAGCCCGACGACGGGGCCAAGGAGGTCGCCACCAGTGGCGTCCTGAAGATATCGAGCACGGGCGGCAAGCTCAGCACGGTGACCGTGGCGGACACCAAGGGCAACGCGGTCGAGGGCAAGCTCGCCGACGACGGCGCCAGCTGGGAGCCGGCCCGCCACCTGGCCTCCGCCACCGAGTACAAGGTGCACGCGGTCGCCAAGGACGAGGCCGGCCGGGAGTCGGCCAAGGACACCACCTTCACCACCCTGACCCCGACGAACACCTTCGTGGGCCACTACACGCCCGAGGACGGCGCCACCGTCGGCGTGGGCATGCCGGTCTCGATCAACTTCACCCGGGGGATCACCAACCCCGAGGCCGTCGAGAAGGCCATCACCGTCACGGCCGAGCCGGCCGTCCAGGTCGAGGGCCACTGGTTCGGCAACGACCGCCTCGACTTCCGCCCCGAGAACTACTGGGCCGCGGGCACCAAGGTCACCGTGAAGCTCGCCCTCGACGGTGTCGAAGGCCGCCCCGGTGTCTACGGCAAGCAGACCCGTACGGTCACCTTCACCATCGGTCGCTCCCAGGTCTCCACGGTCGACGCGAGCACCAAGCAGATGGAGGTCGTCCGTGACGGCCAGGTGTTCAAGAACGTCCCGATCACCGCGGGCGCCCCGTCGACGACCACCTACAACGGTCAGATGGTCATCAGCGAGAAGTACGAGGTGACCCGGATGAACGGCGCGACCGTCGGCTTCGGCGGCGAGTACGACATCGCCGACGTCCCCCACGCCATGCGCCTGTCGAACTCCGGCACCTTCGTCCACGGCAACTACTGGGCCTCCTCGGGCACCTTCGGCTCCTCGAACGTCAGCCACGGCTGTGTCGGCCTGCGCGACCAGCGCGGCGGCGGCGACCCGGACGCCCCGGCGGCCTGGTTCTTCAACGAGTCGCTGATCGGTGACGTGGTCGTCGTGAAGAACTCGAAGGACAAGCAGATCGCCCCCGACAACGGCCTCAACGGCTGGAACATGCCGTGGGCGGACTGGATCAAGTAGTCACGAAGCGGACGTCCCGCGCGTCGCGTACGTAGTCCGGGTGGCCCGGTGCTGTGACCCACAGCACCGGGCCACCGCACGTTAACCGGCGCTAACCTGACCCTCATGACCCTCTCTCTCGAAGTCTCCGAAGGCGTCGGCACCATTCGTCTGGACCGGCCGCCCATGAACGCCCTGGACATCGCCACCCAGGACCGGCTGCGCGAGCTCGCGGTGGAGGCGACCGACCGCGCCGACGTCCGCGCGGTGATCATCTACGGCGGCGAGAAGGTGTTCGCGGCGGGCGCGGACATCAAGGAGATGCAGACGATGGACCACGCGGCGATGGTCGCCCGGTCCCGCGCGCTCCAGGACGCCTTCACCGCCGTCGCCCGGATCCCCAAGCCCGTCGTCGCGGCCGTCACCGGCTACGCGCTGGGCGGCGGCTGTGAACTCGCGCTGTGCGCCGACTACCGGATCGCCGCGGACAACGCCAAGCTCGGCCAGCCCGAGATCCTGCTCGGTCTGATCCCGGGCGCGGGCGGCACCCAGCGGCTGTCCCGGCTGGTCGGACCGTCCAAGGCGAAGGATCTGATCTTCACCGGACGCATGGTCAAGGCCGACGAGGCGCTGACCCTCGGTCTGGTCGACCGGGTGGTGCCCGCCGCCGAGGTGTACGAGCAGGCGCACGCCTGGGCCGCGAAGCTGGCGCAGGGTCCGGCGATCGCGCTGCGTGCCGCCAAGGAGTGCGTGGACGCGGGCCTGGAGGCCGACATCGACACCGGCCTGACCATCGAACGCAACTGGTTCGCGGGCCTGTTCGCCACCGAGGACCGCGAGCTCGGGATGCGCAGCTTCGTCGAAGAGGGCCCGGGCAAGGCGAAGTTCGTCTGAGTCGAGGCCTCGGCGGCGGGCCCTGGTCCTCCCTGTGGGTGGATTAGCCAGGCCTTAAGGCAGACTTAAGGAGAATCGGTGATCCACTCGCTGTGATCACTTTTGTGCGGGCTGTCACCGCAGGTCAAGCTATGCGCCAAGGCCTTCCGGTTGCCTCGCGCATATGACAGGACACCCCCTTGGAGTTGTTGAATCCGGGGGGTGTTTTCCTGTGGAACGGCCCGGGAGGGCGGGTCGGCCCTCCATGATGGGTGCATGGCGGGCCTGGAGGGTGTGGAACAGCCGCGGCAGCGCGGCAGCGCTTCGGCGGTACGGCTCACGGCGGCCGTTGAGGACGAACAAGGTCTCAAGGCGCTGGAGTTGTACGGAAATCCGGCCGAGGCCGAAGTGACACTGCCGTCCATGCCGGAGTCGGCGAGCACCGCGCGCCGGCTCACCCAGTGCGTGGTGGTCCGCCTCTGGGGCCTCTCTCCGCAGATCGCCGAGCACGCCGTCCTGCTGGTCTCGGAGCTCGTCGGCAACGCGGTCCGGCACACCGGGGCCCGTTCCTTCGGCTTACGCATGTTGCGGCGCCGGGGCTGGATCCGGGTGGAGGTGCGCGACCCCTCGCGGGGGCTGCCCTGCCTGATGCCGGTCCATGAGCTGGACACCACCGGCCGGGGCCTCTTCCTGGTCGACAAGCTGTCCGACCGCTGGGGCGCGGACCTGCTGCCGCGCGGGAAGATCACCTGGTTCGAGATGCGCGTCGCCGACCGCCAGAACACCTGAAGCCCCGGAGCGCCTGCCCCTGCCCTCGGAGCGCCTGCCCCCGGAATGCCTGAAGCCCCCGTGCGCCATGTGAGGCGGTGGGGGCTTCATGGGTGCGCCGAGGATCGGAAGGGGTGTGATCCTCGGCGTGGTGACTTCGCTCGGGTCAATGGGAAGTCGTGGTTCCGACTATGGCAGACGCCGGCCCGAACGCCAAAAGTCCCTACTTGGACATAAGTGGGCAAATAGTAAGACTTTCTAGCTAAATCCTAGGTGAGGTGGGCCACTCACCTCGCAATCTACGAATAAGTATCGACTGCTCTGTGTAAATCGTTGATCACATAGCGGCCTGACCACCCGATCGGCCCCTTCCGGCGACCGTCCTGAATTGGGTCAATCGTTATCTTCCGGGTCATCGCCCCCTTAAATGGGCAGGTGCTCTCACAACCAGGCCGCCGCGCGGCCCTGCGCGCGGCCGCCCTCGGGACGGCCGGCGCCGCCGCGGCCGGCCTCACCGCCGCCTGCGGCCCGGGTCGGCCCGCCACCGCGTCCTCCGGCCCGACGCCGGGCCCGGCTCGTCCGGCCCGCCCGGCACAGGCGGCCCCGGCCGCAGCCCCGCGGCGTTTCGCCGGTCAGCCCGTGGAGATCGGCCACGGCCCGCGCGACCGTCCCCAGGTCGCCCTCACCTTCCACGGCAACGGGGACCCCGCCATCGCCCGGTCGGTGCTGGCCGCGGCGGAGAAGGGCGGCGCGCGGGTCACCGTACTGGCGATCGGGACCTGGCTCGACGCCCACCCGGAGCTCGCCCGGCGGATCCTCGACGGCGGCCACGAGCTCGGCAACCACACCCAGCGCCACCTGGCGATCAACGACATGTCCGAGGCGCAGGCCTACGCCGAGATCACCGGCTGTGCCCAGCGGCTCAAGCGGCTCACGGGCTCCATCGGCACCTGGTTCCGGCCGTCCCAGACCCAGTACGCGACCCCGCTCGTCCAGAAGCTGGCCCAGCGGGCGGGCTACCCGCACGTCCTCTCGTACGACGTGGACTCCCTCGACTTCACCTCGCCCGGCGCCGCGGCCGTCATCCGCACCGTCATCGGGACGATCCGGCCCGGATCGGTGGTGAGCCTGCACTTCGGCTACGCGGACACGGTCGACGCGATGCCTCCCCTCCTCGAAGAACTCGCGCGCCGCGAACTGCGCGCGGTGACCACCACGGAGCTGCTGACCCCATGAAGACCACCCGCCTTCCCCGGAAGGCCACCGTGCTGCTGGCCGGTCTGGTCCTCGCCGCCCTGGCCGGCTGTGGATCGGCCGCGAAGGGGCCCGCCGAGGCGCTCGGCACCAAGGGCCCGGCCAAGCCCGTCAAGGCCGCGCCGGCCGCCCCGCCCGGTCTGCCCGGCATGCCGCCCGTACTCGATCCGAACGACGTCTACGCGGCGGACCGGCCGAACAAACTCTCCCCCGTGGTCAAGGACTTCCCGTCCCGCGTGTACGTGCCGAACACCAACTCCAACACGGTGTCCGTCATCGACCCGGCGACGTACAAGGTCATCGACACCATCCCGGTCGGCGTCCAGCCCCAGCACGTGGTCCCCTCCTGGGACCTGAAGACCCTGTGGGTCAACAACAACCGCGGTCACACCCTCACCCCGATCAACCCGGCCACCGGCGAGGCCGGCAAGCCCGTCGAGGTGCACGACCCGTACAACCTGTACTTCACGCCCAACGGCAAGTACGCGATCGTCATGGCTTCGATGGACAAGGAGCTGGTCTTCCGCGACCCGCACACGATGGACCGGGTGAAGACGGTCCCCGTGACCTGCTACGGCGTCAACCACGCGGACTTCTCCGCCGACGGCCGCTACTTCATCGTGAGCTGCGAGTTCTCCGGCGAGCTCCTGAAGGTCGACACCGAGCGGATGGAGGTCGTCGGCCAGCAGAAGCTGCCGTTCGAGGGCGCGATGCCGCAGGACGTCAAGGTCTCCCCGGACGGGAAGACCTTCTACGTCGCGGACATGATGGCCCACGGCATGTGGGTGCTGAGCGGCGACACGTTCGAGACCCCCAAGCTGCTGCCCACCGGCAAGGGTTGCCACGGCCTCTACGTGAGCCGCGACTCCAAGGAGATGTACGTCTCCAACCGGGGCGAGGGCACCATCTCGGTCTTCAACTTCCCCGAGAACAAGCTCACCAAGAAGTGGACCCTGCCGGACGGCGGCAGCCCCGACATGGGCGGGGTCTCCGCCGACGGCAAGGTGCTGTGGCTGTCGGGCCGCTACAACTCCGAGGTCTACGCGCTCGACACGCAGACCGGCAAGCAGCTCGCCCGGATCCCGGTGGGCGGCGGACCGCACGGACTCGCCGTGTACCCGCAGCCCGGCCGCTACTCGCTCGGCCACACCGGCATCTTCCGCTAGGGGATCCGGGTGAAGCGGTGCCCCGGGAGCTCGCACAGCTCCCGGGGCATCGCCGTCCATGCGTCGACCCGCGGGCCACCGGGCGAGCGGAGGGCGCTGCGCAAGTCGCTCGGCGAAGCCGTGGGGCGGACGAGATCTGTCACCAGGAAGGGGGGAAGGGCGGGGTCCGACCGGAATGCGGAACGTCGAACGACGCGTCGGTCGTGATCGCCATCTGATGGATCGCCCTTGTCGCCGCTCGTCCCTGGGAGCCCTGCGCTCCTGGTGTGGCGGCAATGCCATGACGTTATGTGGTCCCACCGGAGTGTGACAAGGGGGGTCTCGGTCCGCCCGGCCGGAATCGATAATTCCGTTCATGGGTCGGTGAGGGAACGGTCCTGTCGCGCGAACGGGACCCGAGGCGGGGGCGGACCGGGGCGGCCGCTACCCTGGGCCGGTCAACAAGGCATCAAGAAGGAGTGGACCCAGTGGCGGACATCGAGAGCGCACGGACGACGTTCGGCAAGTTCGACGTGAACGGTGACGGCTTCGTCACGGCCGACGAGTTCAAGGCGGCCATGGCGGCCATGGGCGACCCGTTCGTCACCGGCCCCGTCGCGGACGCCGTGATCGCCGCCAAGGACACGAACGGTGACGGCCTGCTGAGCTTCGACGAGTTCTGGGCCTCCCTGAACAAGTAGTCCCTCCGCCGACGCCCCGCCCCGGACCGCCGGAGCGGGGCGTCGGTGTGTGTCAGGCCTGCGGCCCGGACATGTCCTCGACCTCGCCCAGGGCCTCCTCCAGCCAGTGCAGCCAGAACGTCTCCAGGGCGATCCCGCCGTGCAGCACGAGCCGGCGCAGCCGGTCCTCCACGGCGTCCCGCTCCGGCGGGAAGTCCTTCTCCTCGATGGCCTCGTACTGCGCGAGCTGGTGCCGGTGCAGCTCCAGATGGCGCCGCAGCTCGGGACCGAGCCCCTGCGGCCCCACGACACCCGCCGCGCGGATCCGCAGCAGCAGCGGGTCGCGCATCGGCTTGGGGTCCTGGCTCTCGGCGACCCACCGGGCCAGCTCCGCGCCGCCCGCCGGCAGCACCTCGTACTCCTTCTTCTGCCCGCGCACGGGCACCTCGCTGGGCAGCTCCCGGATCAGCCCGGACTCCTCCAGGCGTCCCAGCTCGCGGTAGATCTGCTGGTGCGTCGCCGACCAGAAGTACCCGATCGACTTGTCGAACCGCCGGGTCAGCTCCAGCCCGGACGAGGGCTTCTCGAGCAGGGCGGTGAGGATGGCGTGCGGCAGCGACATGGCGCCATCCTAGGTTTGCGGCGCCGCCGCCCCCGCACGGCGGCCCCCGGACGGGCGCGGCCCGGTGGCGGAGCCCAGCCCTCGTGGCGAGGCTGGGGGCGTGGCTGCCGAATACGACTACTCGGACCTGACCGCCCTCTACGTGAACTGCACGCTCAAACGCTCACCCGAGACCAGCAACACCGAGGGCCTGATCGACAAGAGCCGCCGGGTCATGGAATCGGCCGGCACCCGGACCTCCCTCGTCCGCGCCGTCGACCACGACATCGCGACCGGGGTCTGGCCCGACATGACCGAGCACGGCTGGGAGAGCGACCAGTGGCCGGTCCTCTACAGCCGGATCATGGACGCCGACATCCTCGTCCTGTGCGGTCCCATCTGGCTCGGCGACAACAGCTCCGTGATGAAGCAGGTCATCGAGCGCCTGTACGCCTGCTCCTCGCTGCTGAACGAGCGCGGCCAGTACGCCTACTACGGGCGGGTCGGCGGCGCGCTGATCACCGGCAACGAGGACGGCGTCAAGCACTGCGCCATGAACATCCTCTACAGCCTCCAGCACCTGGGCTACGCGATCCCGCCGCAGGCCGACGCGGGCTGGATCGGCGAGGCCGGTCCCGGACCCTCCTACCTGGACCCCGGTTCCGGCGGCCCCGAGAACGACTTCACCAACCGCAACACCGCCTTCATGTCCTGGAACCTCATGCACCTGGCCGCCCTGCTCAAGCGCTCCGGCGGCATCCCGCCGCACGGCAACCAGCGCGCACAATGGGACGCGGGCTGCCGCTCCGACTTCCCCAACCCGGAGCACCGCTGAGCCCGTGCCCCCGTCCGGAGGAGGAAACCGGTGGAGCAACTGCTGAGGGTCCAGAACTTCACCGTCTCGCGCGACGGATTCGGCGCCGGTGAGAACCAGAGCCTGGAGAGACCGTTCGGCCACGCCGACCCCGGCGAGATGTTCGCCTGGGCCGGCGCCACCGCGAGCTGGCCCAACCGGACCGCCCCCGGAGGGAGCCGGGGCCTCGACGACTACCTCACCCGGGACTTCGCCCACAACATCGGCGCCGAGATCATGGGCCGCAACAAGTTCGGCCCCCAGCGCGGGCCGTGGGCCGACCACGAATGGCGCGGTTGGTGGGGTGAGGAGCCCCCGTTCCACACCCCCGTGTTCGTCATGACCCACCACCCGCGCCCCTCGTTCACGCTCTCCGACACCACCTTCCACTTCGTCGACGCCGACCCGGCCACGGCCTTGGACCGGGCGCGGGAAGCGGCGCGGGGCAAGGACGTCCGGCTGGGCGGCGGGACCACCACCATTCGAGAGTTCCTCGACGCCGACCTCGTCGACACCCTGCACGTGGCGGTCTCTCCGGTGGAGCTCGGATCGGGGGTGCGGCTCTGGGAGTCGCCCGAGGAGCTCCTCGACCGGTACCACCTCGACGTGGTGCCCAGCGCGAGCGGGGTGACGCACCACCTGTTCTGGCGCAGGTGAGGCACTCCGGGAGTCCGTGACGCGGCCTGGGCCCGGAGCGTTCCACGCTCCGGGCCCAGGCGCACGGCACCGGTTCAGTGCGCGATGTCCACGACGAACCGCTCCGGCGAGTGCAGCGGGAACGCGCGGTAGTACGGCAGGGTGTCGAAGGCGGCGCCGAAGGTCACGTACCCCTCGTAGTCGCCGGTCAGGGCGATGCCCTTGAGCTTGCTGAGGTTGATCTTCTGCAGCTTGGGGCCCTGGTAGACGTTCTGCCCCGCGTCGTTGTGCGCGGCGGCGGGGTGGAGGCGGATCTCCAGGAAGTACTTCCCGGGCAGCGGTACGGGCTTCCCGGACCCGTCGTACACCAGCTGCGGGACGGGAGTGACGGTGACCGCGGGGCCGGAGCCCTGGAGGTCGATGACGATGCGGTCGTACGTGGGGTGCCCGGCCCAGCGGGCGTTGACGACGAGCGGGGTCTGGGCCTGGGCCTGGGCCTGGGCCTTGGCGGTGGTGAGGGTGGAGGCCGAGGCAGGTGCGGCGAAGGAGAGGCAGGCGGCGAGCAGGGCGCCGGTTGCCAGGGCCACGGACTGCCGGAGACGGGCGTGGATCATGTTGTCCCCTCGATTCTCGAGAGACGGGGACGGGTGGCACAGCCTAGGACGCCCTCTTGGACACGGTGGTTCCGGTTCCGGACGAAGAAGGGCCCGGCGCACGCGCCGGGCCCTTCTCGTGTCACGCGGTGCGGGTCAGCACTCGATGACGTTGACCGCGAGGCCGCCGCGCGCGGTCTCCTTGTACTTCACCTTCATGTCGGCGCCGGTCTCCTTCATGGTCTTGATGACCTTGTCGAGGGACACCTTGTGGCTGCCGTCGCCGCGCATCGCCATCCGCGCGGCGGTGACGGCCTTGACCGCCGCCATGCCGTTGCGCTCGATGCAGGGGATCTGCACGAGGCCGCCGACCGGGTCGCAGGTCAGGCCGAGGTTGTGCTCCATGCCGATCTCGGCCGCGTTCTCGACCTGCTCCGGGGTGCCGCCCAGGACCTCGGCGAGGGCGCCGGCCGCCATCGAGCACGCCGAGCCCACCTCGCCCTGGCAGCCGACCTCGGCGCCGGAGATCGAGGCGTTCTCCTTGAACAGCATGCCGATCGCGCCCGCGGCGAGGAGGAAGCGGACCACGCCGTCCTCGTCCGCGCCCGGCACGAAGTTCATGTAGTAGTGCAGCACGGCCGGCAGGACGCCCGCGGCGCCGTTGGTCGGAGCGGTCACCACGCGGCCGCCGGCCGCGTTCTCCTCGTTGACCGCCATCGCGTAGATCGTCGCCCACTCGCTGCGGTGCAGCATCGGGTCGCCCTCGGTACGCAGCTGGCGCGCGGTGGCGGCGGCCCGGCGCTTGACCCGCAGGCCGCCGGGGAGGATGCCCTCGCGGGACATGCCGCGCGAGACGCAGGACTGCATGACGCGCCAGATCTCCAGGAGGCCCTCGCGGATCTCGTCCTCGGTGCGCCAGGCCTTCTCGTTCTCCAGCATCAGTGAGGAGATCGACAGACCGGTCTCGTTCGCGAGACGCAGCATCTCGTCGCCGGAGCGGAAGGGGTACTTCAGCACCGTGTCGTCGAGCTTGATCCGGTCCTCGCCGACCGCGTCCTCGTCCACGACGAAACCGCCGCCGACCGAGTAGTAGGTCTTCTCCAGCAGCGGGGTGCCGGCGCTGTCGTACGCGAAAAGCGTCATGCCGTTCGCGTGGTACGGCAGGGAGCGGCGGCGGTGCAGGATCAGCTGGTTCGGCTCGTCGAAGGCGATCTCGTGGACATCGCCTATCTCCGCGCCCAGCAGCCGCAGCCGGCCGGTCCTGCGGATGCGCTCGACCTCGTCGTCGGCGGTCTCGACGTTCACGTTGCGGGGGGAGTGGCCCTCCAGACCGAGCAGCACCGCCTTGGGGGTGCCGTGACCGTGGCCGGTCGCGCCGAGGGAGCCGAAGAGCTCGGCACGGACGGAGGTGGTCTGGGCCAGCACGCCGTCCTTCTTCAGCCGCGTCACGAACATGCGCGCGGCCCGCATCGGACCGACCGTGTGGGAGGAGGAGGGACCGATACCGATGGAGAAGAGATCGAAGACGGAGATGGCCACGGTGGCGGACTCCCTTGTCTGCTCGTGGGGTGGGAGGGGGCAGGAGAGGAGAAGTGGATTATTCGGATTTTGTCCGGCAGACGAGCTTAACGCGACGAGGTGAACGCCTCGGCAGCCGGACGAGGTGGGAAGGATTACGCGGACGGGTCGGCCGGGTGCCGGCCGGGCGATCGACCGGCCCGCTGCGGACCGGGGCGAGGCGGGCGCCGGTGCGGGGCGCCGCGGTCGCTCGTAGGTGGAAGGCGGGGGTGCGAGCCCACCGGGACCGGGGCGAGCGGTCTGCGGCTCCGGTCATGAGAAGGGCCCGGCCTGTGCGGTGACAAGGCCGGGCCCTTCCGTGGCCGTCGGCCGGACGCCGGTTAGAGCGTCGGGTACAGCGGGAACTTCGCGGCGAGCGCGGAGACGCGCGCCTTCAGGGCCTCGCGGTCGTACGCGGGCTTCAGCGCCTGCGCGATGATCTCGGCGACCTCGGTGAAGGCCTCGGCGTCGAAACCGCGGGTGGCCAGCGCCGGCGTACCGATCCGCAGACCCGAGGTGACCATCGGCGGCCGCGGGTCGTTCGGGATGGCGTTGCGGTTGACCGTGATGCCCACCTCGTGGAGGCGGTCCTCGGCCTGCTGACCGTCCAGCTCCGAGTTGCGCAGGTCGACCAGGACCAGGTGCACGTCGGTGCCACCGGTGAGGACGTCCACGCCCACGGCCTTGACGTCGTCCTGGACCAGGCGGGCGGCGAGGATCTTCGCACCCTCCAGGGTGCGCTCCTGGCGCTCCTTGAACTCGGGCGAGGCCGCGACCTTGAAGGAGACGGCCTTGGCCGCGATCACGTGCTCCAGCGGGCCGCCCTGCTGACCGGGGAAGACCGCGGAGTTGATCTTCTTGGCCAGCTCCTGCGTCGACAGGATCACACCGCCGCGCGGACCGCCGAGGGTCTTGTGCGTGGTGGTGGTGACGACGTGGGCGTGCGGCACCGGGTTCGGGTGCAGACCCGCGGCGACCAGGCCGGCGAAGTGCGCCATGTCGACCATCAGGTACGCGCCGACCTCGTCCGCGATGCGGCGGAAGGCGGCGAAGTCCAGCTGGCGCGGGTAGGCGGACCAGCCGGCGACGATCAGCTGCGGCTTGGACTCCTTGGCGAGGCGCTCGACCTCGGCCATGTCGACCTCGCCGGTCTCGTCGACGTGGTACGGGACCACGTTGTAGAGCTTGCCGGAGAAGTTGATCTTCATGCCGTGGGTCAGGTGACCGCCGTGGGCCAGGTTCAGGCCCATGATGGTGTCGCCCGGCTTCAGCAGCGCGAACATCGCGGCGGCGTTGGCCTGCGCACCGGAGTGCGGCTGGACGTTCGCGGCCTCGGCGCCGAACAGCGCCTTGATGCGGTCGATCGCGATCTGCTCGACCACGTCGACGTGCTCGCAGCCACCGTAGTAACGGCGGCCCGGGTAGCCCTCGGCGTACTTGTTGGTCAGGACCGAGCCCTGGGCCTCCATGACGGCGACCGGAGCGAAGTTCTCCGACGCGATCATTTCCAGGGTGGACTGCTGGCGAACGAGCTCGGCGTCGACGGCGGCGGCGACGTCCGGGTCGAGCTCGTGGAGGGGCGTGTTCAGCACAGACATCTTGATCCCTGGGGTGTCAGTTGTCGGAGTGGGTGAGCGCCGCGTACTCGTCGGCCGAGAGGACGTCCTTCGGCTCGTCCGAGAGACGCACCTTGAAGAGCCAGCCGCCCTCGAAGGGGGCGGTGTTGACGAGCGCGGGGTCGTCCACGACGTCCTGGTTGGCCTCGACGACCTCACCGGAGACGGGGGAGTACAGGTCGCTGACCGACTTGGTCGACTCCAGCTCGCCACAGGTCTCGCCCTCGGTCACGGTGTCGCCGACCGCGGGGAGCTGGGCGTAGACGACGTCACCGAGCGCGTTGGCCGCGAACTCCGTGATGCCGACCGTCGCGACGCCGTCGACGGCGTCCGACAGCCACTCGTGCTCCTTGGTGTAACGCAGCTGCTGGGGGTTGCTCATGACCTGATTCTCCTGGATGCGGGGGAGTGGATACGAACTGCGGTCTTGGGTACTGAGACGGCGCCGTACGGGTTTCCGGACGGCGGACGTGGTGCGTGGGGCTACTTCTGCCGCTTGTAGAACGGCAGCGCCACGACCTCGTAGGGCTCATGCGTACCGCGAATGTCGACGCCGACGCCGGACGTGCCGGGCGCGGCGTGCGCCGCGTCCACGTACGCCATCGCGAGCGGCTTGCCCAGCGTCGGGGACGGGGCGCCGGAGGTGACCTCGCCGATGACCTGGCCGTCGGCGACGACCGGGAACCCGGCGCGCGGGACGCGGCGGCCCTCGGCGATCAGACCGACCAGCTTGCGCGGGGGGTTGGTGGCGGCGCGCTCGGCGGCGGCCTCCAGCGCGGCGCGGCCGACGAAGTCCCCCTCCTTCTCGAACTTCACGACCCGGCCCAGACCCGCGTCGAACGGGGTGAGGGAGGTGGTCAGCTCGTGCCCGTACAGCGGCATGCCCGCTTCCAGGCGCAGGGTGTCACGGCAGGACAGGCCGGCCGGGACCAGGCCGACGCCCTCGCCCGCCTTGGTCAGCGCCTGCCACAGCTCCACGGCGTGCTCGGGAGCCACGAACAGCTCGAAGCCGTCCTCGCCCGTGTAGCCCGTACGCGCGATCAGCGCGGGCACGCCCGCGACGGTGCCCGGCAGGCCGGCGTAGTACTTCAGGCCGTCCAGGTCGGCGTCGGTCAGGGACGCCAGGATGCCGGGGGACTCGGGGCCCTGCACCGCGAGGAGCGCGTACGCGTCGCGGTCGTCGCGGACCTCGGTGTCGAAGCCGGCGGCGCGCTCGGTCAGGGCGTCCAGGACCACCTGGGCGTTGGAGGCGTTGGCGACGACCATGTACTCGGTCTCGCCGAGGCGGTAGACGATCAGGTCGTCGACGATCCCGCCGTCCTCCTGACAGATGTGCGTGTAGCGGGCGCGGCCGACGCCGACGGTGGAGATGTTGCCCACCAGCGCGTAGTCCAGGGCCTTGACGGCCTCCGGGCCGGTCAGCGTGATCTCGCCCATGTGGGAGAGGTCGAAGAGACCGGCCTTGGTCCGTACGGCGTTGTGCTCGTCGCGCTCGCTGGCGTACCGCAGCGGCATGTCCCAGCCCGCGAAATCGGTCATGGTCGCACCGAGCGAGCGGTGCAGCGCATCGAGGGCGGTCAGGCGGGGGGCAGTGCTCATGGGTGTGGCTCCCGGGTCCCAGGGCATCGACATGACATGACGAGGACGTTCCTCCCCATCTGTCATCGGAACCTGAGAGGTTCGCCGAGAGTTCCGCCGATCGATCGATCGCCGGTTCTTCTCATCGACTTGCACCTTGGGTGGAGCTGCGCAGCAGCTCGCTTTTCAGATCTGCCTCATCCACGCGGTACGGGGCCTGAGAGATTCAAGGGAGGTTCTTGCTCCTTCGGCGCCCGCGCACGGCCTTGCGGCGTGCCGGGACTCTCCCGCGCGGATTCAAGCGGCCGGTATGCAGTTGGTCCAGATGGCGCACATCATTGCACGCCATGCCCGAGACCGGGCGGCGGGGTCCGAAAGTTCGTACGGCCCTCCGAAGGGTCCGACCGGAACCGGGGCCGCCGGATTACCGTCTCTTTACACTCAGTGGGCAAGGGTCCTCGTGACCCGAATCGGGGGAGGCGAACACTGTGCGGAGATTCGGAGTGGTGACGACGACGGGAACCGTGGAGGCGGTGCCGACGCAGCGCGGCGCGCGCGGGCGCGGGGGGACCGCCGACACCGGCCTCGGCCTCGTACGCGACCTGCGCGGACCGGCCGCGCACGCCCCGCGGCGGCTCGGCTTCGCGGCCGGTGACATCGTCGTGGTGTCCGGTCTGCCCGGCGGCGGCAAGAGCACGCTGATCAAGCGGGCGGCCGCCGAGGGCGGCGCGGTGGACTCCCAGGACACCCGCGAGGCCTGGGAGCGCCGCATGCCCGCGGCGCTGCCGTACGCGGTGTACCGGCCGCTGGTGCGCGCCGCGCACTACTGGGGGCTGTGGCGGATGCTGCGCTCCGGGGCCTCCGTGGTCGTCCACGACTGCGGCACGCAGTCCTGGGTACGCGGCCTGCTGGCGGCCGCGGCGCGCCGCCGGGGACGGGCGCTGCACCTGCTCCTGCTGGACAGCAGCCCCGAGGAGGCCCTCTCCGGGCAGGCCGCGCGCGGCCGCGGGGTCTCCGCCTACGCCTTCGCCCGCCACCGCGGCGCGGTGACCCGGCTGCTGCGCGAGGCCGAGGCGGGCCGGCCGCCCGCCGGGTGCGCCTCGGTGACCCTCCTGGACCGCCGCTCGGCCGCGACGGTTTCCCGCATCGCCTTCACGGCCTGAGTCCGGCCGCGGCGCCGCTGTCGGCCCCCGGACCCCGGCGACGCCGCGGCGCCCGCGAGGCCGGTACCCTGCGGGTCGACACGCGGGACACGCGGGACAACAGGACAGGGGCAGGGGCAGATGCAGGGCAGCGGCTGGCCGGGGAATGAGCTGGAGCAGGTGCTCGGGGCGGCGCTCGGGCAGCCGGACGCCGGGGGGCGGATCCTGGAGGTCCTCGGGCGCAGCCAGGTGTGGGTCCCCCTGCCCGGCGGCGGCCCGACGACGGCCGGCCTCGACCTGCCGACCATGGACATCGGCGGGGCGGCGTACGTCCCCGTCTACAGCTCCGAGGCCCAGTTCCTCGCCTGCGTCGGCCCCGGCATGGACTTCGCGGTGGCTCCCGCCGTCGAGTTCGCCCGTGGCCTGCCCCCGCAGCTCGGCATCGCCCTCAATCCCGAGGGTGCCGTCGGCGTACCGCTGCCGCCGCCCGCTGTCGCGGAGCTCTGCCGCACCGGGCGGACCCCGCTCGACGGCCCGGCCACCGGCGGCCGGGTCCGGCTCTACGAGCCCGACTGGCAGGACGACCCGGTGGATTTCCTGGCCGCCGCCACCGAGGAGTTCCGCGCCACCGGGGTGGTCGCCGCCGCGTACCGCTGCCTCGCCAGTGTCGAGGGCGGGGCGCCCCAGCTGTTCGTCGGTGTCCGCCTGGTGGGATGGGAACCCGAGATGCAGAGCGCGCCCATGGAGGCTCTCGGACGGGCCCTGACCCGTGTCCCGCCGCCGTGGCCGGTGCAGTTGATCCTGCTGGACGCCGCCCAGGACCCGGTCACGGACTGGATTCGTGAGCGCGTACGCCCCTTCTACCTGCCGTAGGGCCGCTTAAGCTGGTTACATCTCCTGGCCGCACGCGCGACTGCCGGTTCGGAGGACACGCGTGGAGCGACGGGCGGACGAAGAGGGGTTCCGGGTGAGTGCGTCAGGCACGGCCGCGGCCGGGCAGGTCGAGCACATGATGCGCCAGGTGACTCCCGGGCGCTACGAGAGTTACGAGGCACTCCTGCACGCCCTCTCCGAGGGCCGGCTGTGGATGTTGCTCTGGCAGGGGCAGCCGGGTTCCCCGGACGCCCAGTACGGCGGCATGGAGGTCGAGAGCCTCGGTTACGCGCCCTGCGTCACCTCCCCCCAGGAGCTGGCCGCCAGCGGCTGGAACAGGGGCTACGAGGTGGTCACCGGGCGGGACATCGCCCGAGCGCTGTACCCGGACCGCTGGGGCCTGTGGCTCAACCCGCACGCCCAGGGCGGCGGCCTCGGCGTGCCCTGGGCCGACCTGCGCCGGATCGCCACCGGCCTGGACCGGATGCCGGCCGGCCCGCTGCGGCTGTCCGAGCCGGCGATCGAGCTCCCGCAGTTCTACGGGCTGCTGACCCAGCACGCCCACCGCACCCCGGCCGTGCGGTCGCTGCGCCGCGCGTGGGTGCAGCCCGCGCTCGGCTCCCCGTACCTGGCGGTCGGGCTGGACCTGTACGACGCCTCCGCGCCCGCGCTGGAATCCGTACGGGAGATGATGCGGCAGTCGGTCGGGGTGGTCCCGGAAGGTGTCCCGGTGTGCACGGTCGCACTCGGGGACGAGCACGACCCCGTCGCCATGTGGCTGCGCGCCCAGAGCCGCCCCTTCTACGACCGCGAGGGTCAGGCGCCGACCTACTGACGCGTTCGCGTTGTCCGCATACCGAGAAATCTGTCTCGAAGGCCGCACCGGTCCCCATCGGTGCGGCCTTCGGCGTATCCGGTGCATCCGCCCAGGATCCGTACCCGAAAGGGCAGTTGGGGGGGATGTCCGTTCCGTGCCGAACGGGCGGTGTTTCACCGCTCAACAGATCCCGGGGTTCGGATAACGGAAGGTGTAGGCGTAGATCACGGTTGCGCATCACATCCCCGGGGGGTCTGGCGGGCGCTTGAGAGGGCGTTGAAGACTCCACCCCACCGAAGGCCGGTCCATCTCACAAACACCAGCTCTTCACGTGCACTTCCGGCACATTTCGTGCCAATCGCACCACCAGCGACGCCGATTGAACCAAGCCGCCGCAGCGGCGGGCATGGGCCGACCGACGTCGGCCGAGAGGGGTCCCACCACGATGACGGCACCACTGCAGGACATGAGCGCGGCCGAGCCGAAGGCCGTGACCACCTCCGAGGTTCCGCGAAAGGCGATCGAGGGGCGCTCGCTCGGCCGTATCGCGTGGATCAGACTCAAGCGGGACAAGGTGGCGCTGGCCGGCGGCCTGGTCGTGCTGCTGCTCGTGGTGCTGGCCATGCTCTCGCAGCCGATCCAGTGGATGTTCGGGCTGGACCCGGACGCCCTGCACCAGGACCTCATCGACCCCTCCCTGGCCACCCCCGTCGGCTCCTTCGGCGGCATCAGCTGGGAGCACCCGCTCGGCGTGGAGCCGAAGTTCGGCCGCGACATCGCCACCCGCATCCTGGAAGGCTCCTGGGTCTCCCTGCTGGTCGCCTTCGGATCGACCGTGGTCTCGGTGTTCATCGGCTCCGTGCTCGGCATCATCGCCGGGTACTACGGAGGCTGGGCCGACACGGTGATCAGCCGCATGATGGACACCTTCCTCGCCTTCCCGCTGCTGCTCTTCGCGATCTCCATCTCGGCCGCCCTCCAGGGCGGGGCCTTCGGCCTCGACGGCCTGCCGCTGCACATCAGCGTGCTGATCTTCGTGATCGGCTTCTTCAGCTGGCCCTACATCGGACGCATCGTGCGCGGCCAGACCCTGTCGCTGCGCGAGCGGGAGTTCGTCGACGCGGCCCGCAGCCTCGGAGCCCGCGGCCCCTTCATCGTCTTCCGGGAGCTCCTGCCGAACCTGGTGGCCCCGATCCTCGTCTACTCCACGCTGCTCATCCCGACCAACATCCTCTTCGAGGCCTCCCTGAGCTTCCTCGGCGTGGGTATCCAGCCGCCGCAGGCCTCATGGGGCGGGATGCTCAGCTCCGCCGTGGCCTACTACAAGGTCGACCCGATGTTCATGGTCGTCCCGGGCATGGCGATCTTCGTCACCGTGCTCGCCTTCAACCTCCTCGGCGACGGTCTGCGCGACGCCCTGGACCCCAAGAGCTCGCGCTGACCCTCCCGTTCCTCGGGCACCCGGCCGAGGCTCCGACAGTACCCACCATCACTCCGAATCAGGGGGCATCACTCCGCCATGAGAAGCAGGTCGAGAACAGCCGCGGTGCTTGCCGCCGCCATCACCGTCGCCCTCACCGCCTCCGCCTGCAGTGGTGGTGACAAGACCGGCGGTGACGACAAGTCGGCCGGCGCCAACGCCGCCGTCAAGGCCATGGTCAACGTCTCGGACAAGAAGGGCGGGACGGTCGTCTACGAGGCGTCCGACACCCCCGACTCCTTCGACCCCGGCAACACGTACTACGGCTTCGTCTTCAACTTCAGCCGCCTGTACGCCCGTCCGCTGACCACCTTCGCGCCCGCCCCGGGCGCCGAGGGCAACAAGGTGGTCCCGGACCTCGCCGAGGGCCTCGGTACGCCGAGCGACGGCGGTGCGACCTGGACGTACAAGCTGCGCAAGGGCGTCAAGTACAGCGACGGCTCCCTGGTCACCTCCAAGGACGTCAAGTACGCGGTCGAGCGCAGCAACTTCGCGCGTGACGTGCACTCCAACGGCCCGAACTACCTCGCGCAGTACCTCAAGAACAACGAGACCCCGTACGAGGGCCCGTACAAGGACAAGTCCGACACGGGGCTGCAGTCCATCGAGACCCCCGACGACCAGACGATCGTCTTCAAGCTGAAGCAGCCGTTCGCCGAGTTCGACTACCTGCTGGCGAACCCGCAGTCGGCCCCCGTGCCGAAGGCCAAGGACAACGGCGCGGACTATGTGAAGAACATCGTCTCCTCGGGCTCGTACATGTTCGAGAGCTACGAGCACGACAAGCAGGCCGTCCTGGTCCGCAACCCCAACTGGGACGCCTCCACGGACCCGCTGCGCAAGCAGCTCCCGGAGAAGATCGTCGTCAAGCTGAAGGTCAACCAGGAGACGATCGACTCCAACCTGAAGGCCGGCAACACCCACATCGACATCGTCGGTAACGGTGTGGCCCAGCAGACCCAGACGGAGCTGCTGACCTCGAAGGACCCCAACACGGACAACGCCGAGGGTGGTCGCCTGGTCTACATGGCGATGAACACCAAGGTGGCACCCTTCGACAACGTGGAGTGCCGCAAGGCGGTCCAGTACGCGATCGACAAGGTGTCGGTGCAGACGGCCTTCGGTGGCCCGATCCGCGGCGCCATCGCCAGCACCGTCCTGCCGACCGACATCCCGGGTCACGTGGACTTCAACACCTACAAGACCCCCGATGACAAGGGCGACGAGGCCAAGGCCAAGGCCGCGCTGACCGCCTGCGGCCAGCCGAACGGCTTCGAGACCACCATCACCGCGCGCAACGACCGCGCCGGCGAGGTCGACATGGCCACGGCCATCCAGGCGTCCCTGAAGAAGATCGGGATCACGGTCAAGATCCAGCAGTTCCCGGCCGGCAAGTACTTCAGCGACTACGCGGGCGTCCCGAAGTTCACCGAGGACAACAAGATCGGCCTCATGATGATGCAGTGGGGCGCCGACTGGCCGAGCGGCTTCGGCTTCCTCCAGCAGGTCGTCCACGGTGACGCGATCAGCAAGACGGGCAACACCAACCTGTCGCAGCTGAACGACCCCGAGATCAACAAGATGCTGAACGACAACATCGCCAACACCGACTCCGCCGCCCGCGAGAAGGTCTACGGCGAGATCGACAAGAAGGTCATGGACCAGGCGGTCATCGTCCCCCTGACCTACTTCAAGGTCCTGCACTACCGCTCGCCCAAGCTCACCAACGTGGTCTCCAACCCGGCGTGGAGCGGTCAGTACGACTACCTCAACATCGGCCTGAAGTAACCCCGGACGTCAAGTCCTCAGGCAGTTCGACCCTCTCAGCCAGATCTGCCAGAACCGTGGAAGGCAGGTGAAGGCAGCAGTGCGCGCGCCGGTCCGTCCCGCGCCCCCGACCGGGGTGCGGGGCGGACCGGCGGACGCCGAAGCCGACCCCCGTGTTTGTGTACATCGTCCGGCGGCTGTTCGCCGCGGTGTTCCTGCTGCTCGTTGTCAGCGCGATCACCTTCGCGATCTTCTTCCTGCTGCCCCGGCTGGCCGGCGGCACGGCCGACTCGCTGGCCACCCAGTACGTGGGCAAGAACCCCTCGCCCGAGTCCATCGCCGCGGTCAAGAAGAACCTCGGTTTCGACCAGCCCCTGTACTCGCAGTACTGGGACTTCCTGCGGGGCATATTCGCGGGCCGTGAGTTCAACTACGGCCCCGACCCCTCGCAGTGCAGCGCCCCCTGCCTCGGCTACTCCTTCAAGGACCACGTCGAGGTCTGGCCCGACATCGTCGCCCGGCTGCCCATCACCGCCTCCCTCACGCTGGGAGCGGCCATCATCTGGCTGATCACCGGTGTGACGACGGGCGTGGTCTCGGCCCTGCGCCCGGGCTCGCTCTTCGACCGGCTCGCGATGGGCGTGGCCCTCGCCGGCGTCTCGCTGCCGATGTTCTTCACCGGCACGCTCTCGTTGGCCGTCTTCGTCTTCAACTGGCCCGTGTTCACCAATGTGTACGTGGACTTCTCCGAGGATCCGGGCGCCTGGTTCCAGGGGCTGGTCCTGCCCTGGTGCACGCTCGCCTTCCTCTACTCCGCGCTCTACGCCCGGCTCACCCGGGCCGGAATGCTGGAGACCATGAGCGAGGACTACATCCGCACCGCGCGCGCCAAGGGCCTGCGCGAACGGGTCGTCGTCACCCGCCACGGGCTGCGCTCCGCGCTGACCCCCATCGTGACCATCTTCGGCATGGACTTCGGGCTGCTCCTCGGCGGCGCCATCGTCACCGAGACGGTCTTCTCGTACCACGGCATCGGTGAGTACGCGTACCACGCCATCGCGGTGAACGACCTGCCGAAGATCCTCGGGGTGACCCTCTTCGCCGGAGCCTTCATCGTGCTGTGCAACCTGGTGGTGGACCTCGTCTACGCCATCATCGACCCGAGGGTGAGGCTGTCGTGACCGATCCGACTCCGAAGGGGAACGAGGCCGGCGAAGCCGCCGCCGCCGACCGTGCCGCGCACACCGCCACCGCCACGGCCGTCGTGGTGGGACCGGGCGACGTCCCGCCCTCCGAGGCCTTCCTCGACGTACGCGACCTCAAGGTCCACTTCCCCACCGACGACGGCGTCGTCAAGTCCGTCGACGGGCTCTCCTTCCAGCTGGAGAAGGGCCGCACCCTCGGCATCGTGGGTGAGTCCGGCTCCGGCAAGTCCGTCACCTCGCTGGCCGTCATGGGCCTGCACCGGGCGAGCACCGCCAGTCGCTCCACCGTCGAGATGTCGGGCGAGATCTGGCTCGGCGGCAAGGAACTGCTGTCGGCCGATCCCGAGGAGGTGCGCCGGCTGCGGGGCCGCGACATGGCGATGATCTTCCAGGATCCGCTGAGCGCGCTGCACCCGTACTACACGATCGGCTCCCAGATCGTGGAGGCGTACCGCGTCCACAACGACGTCGACAAGAAGACGGCGCGCAAGCGCGCCGTCGAGATGCTCGACCGCGTGGGCATCCCCGAGCCGGGCAAGCGCGTCGACGACTACCCGCACCAGTTCTCCGGCGGCATGCGCCAGCGCGCGATGATCGCGATGTCGCTGGTCAACAACCCCGACCTGCTGATCGCGGACGAGCCGACCACGGCCCTGGACGTCACCGTGCAGGCGCAGATCCTGGACCTGATCCGCGATCTGCAGAAGGAGTTCGGCTCCGCCGTCATCATGATCACGCACGACCTCGGCGTCGTCGCGGAGATGGCCGACGAGATCCTCGTCATGTACGGCGGCCGGTGCGTCGAGCGGGGCACGGCCGAGAAGGTCTTCTACGAGCCCCGCCACCCCTACACCTGGGGCCTGCTGGGCTCGATGCCGCGCATCGACCGCGAGCAGAGCGAGCGCCTCATCCCGGTCAAGGGCTCCCCGCCCAGCCTCATCAACATCCCCGACGGCTGCGCCTTCAACCCGCGTTGCCCGTACGCCGACGTGCCCAAGGGCAACGTGACGCGTACGGTCCGGCCCGAGCTGACCGAGGACGACAGCCGCCACTGGTCCGCCTGCCACATGTCGCAGGACGAGCGGACCCGGATCTGGACCGAAGAGATTGCGCCGAAGCTGTGACCGAGACGCCTGACATGAAGAAGCCGGCGACGGTGGACATTCCCGCGCAGGCCAAGGAGTCCCCCGAGGCCGAGGTCCTGCTCAAGGTCACCGGCCTGGCGAAGCACTTCCCGATCACCAAGGGACTGATCCGGCGCCAGGTGGGCGCGGTCAAGGCCGTCGACGGCCTCGACTTCGACGTCCGGCGCGGGGAGACCCTCGGCATCGTCGGCGAGTCCGGCTGCGGCAAGTCGACCATGGGTCGGCTGATCACGCGGCTGCTGGAGCCGACCGGCGGCTCCATCGAGTTCGAGGGCAAGGACATCACGCACCTCGGCGTGTCGGGCATGCGCCCGCTGCGCCGCGACGTGCAGATGATCTTCCAGGACCCGTACGGCTCGCTGAACCCCCGCCACACGGTGGGCACCATCGTCAGCGCGCCGTTCAGGCTCCAGAAGGTCACCCCGGAGGGCGGGCTCAAGGCGGAGGTCCAGCGGCTGCTGTCGCTCGTGGGCCTGAACCCCGAGCACTACAACCGCTACCCGCACGAGTTCTCCGGCGGTCAGCGCCAGCGCATCGGCATCGCGCGGGCCCTGGCGCTGAAGCCGAAGCTGGTGGTCGCGGACGAGCCCGTCTCGGCGCTGGACGTGTCGATCCAGGCCCAGGTGGTGAACCTGCTGGACGACCTCCAGGACGAGCTCGGTCTCACCTACGTGATCATCGCGCACGACCTGTCGGTCATCCGGCACGTCTCGGACCGCATCGCCGTCATGTACCTCGGCAAGATCGTCGAGCTGGCCGACAACAAGGGGCTGTACGGTGCGCCGATGCACCCCTACACCACGGCCCTGATGTCGGCCGTGCCGGTGCCCGACCCGAGGCGGCGCGGCGCCAAGAGCGGCCGCATCCTGCTCAAGGGCGATGTTCCGTCGCCGATCTCGCCGCCGAGCGGCTGCCGCTTCCACACCCGGTGCTGGAAGGCCACGCAGATCTGCGCGACGAAGGAACCGCCGCTGCTGGCGCTGAAGCCAGGCCACCAGGTGGCCTGCCACCACCCGGAGAACGCCCCCGACCAGGCGCCGGGCGACCAGCCCCTGCCGGGCGCGGCGGACGCGGTGGCCAAGGCCACGGAGTAGCCGCCCGCTGGGGCCGAAACCGCCTTCGGCGCGGCTTCGGCCCCACCGGACGACTCCGGCACCCCTCTCGCCCCGACGGCGATCGAGGCGAGATTTCAGCCCCGCCGGCGTTTGAGGCGCGGGGTCCGGGGCGGAGCCCCGGCAGTGGCGCCGCACGGCACCACGGTCCGCTGTCGGCAGCCCGCGGGCCGCGGCAGGCGCACCCTCACCCGGGGGGAGCGGCAGGCGCACCCTCACCCGGGGGGAGCGGCAGGCGCACCCTCACCCGGCGGGAGCCGAGCGGCACACCCGACCTCGGTGGAGCCCCGCATTCCGCCGAGCCCGCCGCAGGTGACAATGGCCCGGTGCTCCACGATCTCTTCCCGCCCGGGATCCAGCATGCCCTGGACCTCGCCGGCATCTTCGTCTTCGCCACCGCAGGCGCCCTCCTCGCCGTACGCAAGAACTTCGACGTCTTCGGCATCGCCGTCCTCGCGCTCGTCACGGCCCTGGGCGGCGGTCTCTTCCGGGACCTCGTCATCGGTGCCGTGCCGCCCGCCGCCTTCGGTGAACTCAGCTTCTTCGTGACCCCGCTGGTCGCCGCCGCGATCGTCTATTTCCTGCACCCCGAGGTCCAGCGGATCAACCACGCCATCAACGTGTTCGACGCGGCCGGCCTCGGGCTCTTCTGCGTGACGGGCACGACCAAGGCCTACGAGTACGGCCTCGGCCTGACCGCCTCCGCGGCGCTCGGTGTCACCACCGCCGTCGGCGGAGGCGTCCTGCGTGACGTGCTCGTCAACGAGGTGCCCTCGCTGCTGCGCGACCGTGAGATGTACGCCGTCCCCGCGCTGGTCGGCGCCTCGATGGTGGCGATCTTCATCAGCCTGCACGCCCTCAACGGCATCACCACCGGCCTCGCCATCGTCACCACCTTCGTCCTGCGTCTCCTCGCCATGCGCTACCACTGGCGGGCGCCGCTGGCCTGGAACAGGCGCTCCTCGGTGGCCGAAGAGCCGTAACAAAAGAAAGCTACCGCTTAGTAGCAAGCCGGTGTACCGTCGTTTACATGTCACACGCAGCTGCCAAGGCCTCCATCGGCGACAGTGAGTTCGACCGCGACACCGCCATCACCGCACGCGCGGGCGAGCCCGGGGTGTACGACGCGGAACTCTCCGCCGGCTGGACGATCATCGCCGCCGTGAACGGCGGCTACCTGCTGGCCCTGGTCGGCCGGGCCCTGTCGGCGGCCCTCCCGCACCCGGACCCCTTCACGGTCTCCGCGCACTACCTGACCTCCTCCGTGCCCGGCCCCGCCGTGATCCGCACCGAGGTCGTCCGGATCGGCCGCACCCTGTCCACCGGCCAGGCCTCGCTGTTCCAGTACGACGAGAGCGGCGCCGAGATCGAGCGCATCCGCGTCATCGCCTCCTACGGCGACCTCGCGGCCCTGCCCGACGACGTCCGCACCGTCGCCGTGCCGCCCGCCATCCCCGCCTACGAGGACTGCATCGGCCCCGAGGCCGGCCCGGCCCCGATCCCCGGCAGCTCCGCCATCGTGGACCGGCTGCGACTCCGGCTGGACCCGGCCACCGCCGGCTGGGCCGTCGGCGCGCCCTCCGGCAAGGGTGAGATGCGGGCCTGGTTCGAGCTGGCCGACGGCCGCGACGCCGACCCGCTCTCCATGCTCCTGGCCGTCGACGCGCTGCCGCCGACCGCCTTCGACCTCGGCCTGGTGGCCTGGACCCCGACGGTGGAACTCACCACGCACGTCCGCCGCCGCCCGGCCCCCGGCCCGCTCCGGGTGTCCATCACCACCCGCAACCTGGCCGGCGGCTTCCTGGAGGAGGACGCCGAGGTCTGGGACTCGTCGGACCACCTGGTCGCGCAGTCCCGCCAACTGGCCCGCGCCCTGCGCCCGGCCTGACGCTCCCCATCCCACCGGCAGGGCGCTCCTCAGGAGCGCCCTGCCGGCCGTCGTGGGGTCCCGCGGCGCAAGCGGCCACCGGTGGACTCGTAGAATCGGGGGATCATGGCCTACCTCGACCACGCCGCCACCACCCCGATGCTGCCGGAGGCCGCCGCGGCGATGACCGCGCAGTTCGCCGCCACGGGGAACGCCTCCTCCCTGCACGCCGCCGGCCGCCGGGCCCGCCGTACCGTCGAGGAGGCCCGTGAGGCCTTCGCCGAGGCGGTCGGCGCCCGCCCCAGCGAGGTGGTCTTCACCGCCGGCGGCACGGAGGCCGACAACCTCGCCGTCAAGGGCCTGTACTGGGCCCGGCGCGACGCGGACCCCGCCCGGACCCGGATCATCGCCAGCCCCGTCGAGCACCACGCCGTGCTCGACGCCGTGCACTGGCTCGCCGAGCACGAGGGCGCGCAGGTCGACTACCTCCCCGTGGACCGCTACGGGCGGGTCCACGCCGACGCCTTCCGAGAGGCCGTCGAGCGCAACCCCGACGACGTGGCCCTGGCCACCGTCATGTGGGCCAACAACGAGATCGGCACCGTCATGCCGGTCCGCGAACTGGCCGCCATCGCCCGCGAGTCCGGGATCCCGCTGCACTCCGACGCCGTCCAGGCCCTCGGACAGCTCGACGTCCACTTCGGCGACAGCGGCCTCGCCGCCATGACCGTCAGCGGCCACAAGGTCGGCGGCCCCTACGGCATCGGCGCACTGCTGCTCGGCCGCGACCAGAGCCCCGTACCCGTCCTGCACGGCGGTGGCCAGGAGCGGCACGTCCGCTCCGGCACCCTCGACGTGCCGGCCGTCGCCGCCTTCGCCGTGGCCGCCGTGCTCGCCGTCGAACGGCGCGAGCGGTTCGCCACCGAGATCGGCGCCCTGCGCGACGAACTGGTCGACGCCGTCCGCGCGGCCGTGCCCGACGCCGTCCTCGGGGGCGACCCCGACGAGCGGCTGCCCGCCAACGCCCACTTCAGCTTCCCCGGCTGCGAGGGCGACTCGCTGCTGCTCCTGCTCGACGCCCAGGGCATCGAATGCTCCACCGGCTCCGCCTGCACCGCCGGCGTGGCCCAGCCCAGCCACGTCCTGCTGGCCACCGGCACCGACCCCCAGCTGGCCCGCGGCACCCTGCGCTTCTCGCTCGGCCACACCTCCACCAAGGAGGACGTGGCGGCCCTGGCGGCGGCCATCGGCCCGGCGGTCGAGCGTGCCCGCACGGCCGGCCTCAGCTAGGAGCGTCCAGCGCCGCCCGCACCTGGCCGATGTAGCGGTTCCAGTCCCAGTGTCGGCCGGGATCGGTGTGGTCGGCGCCCGGGACCTCGGAGTGGCCGACTATGTGCGTACGGTCCGCCGGTATGTCGTACCGGCGGCAGACGTCGGCCGCCAGCCGGGCCGAAGCGGCGTACATCGCGTCCGTGAAGTCCTGCGGGCGGTCCACGAAGCCCACGTGCTCGATGCCGACACTGCGCTCGTTCATCGAGCGGTTCCCGGAGTGGAAGGCCACGTCCAGCTCGCGCACCATCTGCTCCACGTGCCCGTCCCCGCGCACGATGTAGTGCGCCGACGCCTTGTGCCACGGGTTCTTGAAGGCGTCCACCGAGGACTCGAAGCCGCCCTGTGTGACATGCACGACTATCCGGTCCACCCGATAGTCGGCCGGGCGGTCCGCCTTGCGCCAGTTCGCCGGCGAGGCCGACGTCCAGCTCGCACCCGCGTGGTCGAGCTCGCCCTCCTTGCGCGGCTTGTCCACTCCCGGTATCAGCCACCAGGCACGGCCGATCTCCTCCCGGCCGGCCACCGCCGCCACCGCGAAGACCCCGAGCCCGCCGAAGAGCACGGCCCTGCGGGTCCGCCCTGGCGACTTCTTCCCCTTGTTTCCCTGCTCGACGATGTGATCCACCCCCCGTACCCCGATAACGCGCTGTGACCCCGCTCGGTTCCCCCGTACTCTGGACGGTGCTATGACTGAGAACCTGCCGCGCACCGCCCGCCCCCTTCGCGTCCTGGCCGCCATGTCCGGGGGCGTGGACTCCGCCGTCGCCGCCGCCCGCGCGGTCGAAGCCGGGCACGACGTGACCGGCGTCCACCTCGCGCTCTCCGCGAACCCGCAGTCCTTCCGGACGGGCGCCCGCGGTTGCTGCACCATCGAGGACTCCCGCGACGCCCGCCGGGCCGCCGACGTCATCGGCATCCCGTTCTACGTCTGGGACCTCGCCGAGCGCTTCCGCGAGGACGTGGTCGAGGACTTCATCTCCGAGTACGAGGCCGGGCGCACCCCGAACCCGTGCCTGCGCTGCAACGAGAAGATCAAGTTCGCGGCGCTGCTCGACAAGGCCCTCGCGCTCGGCTTCGACGCCGTCTGCACCGGCCACTACGCCACCGTCGTGCTGAACGAGGACGGCTCCCGAGAGCTGCACCGCGCCTCCGACATGGCCAAGGACCAGTCGTACGTCCTCGGCGTCCTCGACGAGAAGCAGCTCGCCCACGCCCTCTTCCCGCTCGGTGACACCCTCACCACCAAGGAAGAGATCCGCGCCGAGGCCGAGGAGCGGGGTCTGGCCGTCGCGAAGAAGCCCGACAGCCACGACATCTGCTTCATCGCCGACGGCGACACCCAGGGCTTCCTCGCGAACCGCCTCGGCAAGGCCGAGGGCGACATCGTCGACGAGGCGACCGGCGAGAAGGTCGGTACCCACGACGGCGCCTTCGGCTTCACCATCGGCCAGCGCAAGGGCCTGCGCATCGGGCACCCCGCCCCCGACGGCAAGCCGCGCTACGTCCTCGACATCTCCCCGGTGAACAACACCGTCACCGTCGGCCCCGTCGAGGCCCTCGACGTCACCGCGCTCACCGCGATCCGCCCCCGCTGGTGCGGAGCCGTGGCCGCCGCCCCGGGCACCTACACCGCCCAGCTGCGCGCCCACGGCGGCGAGACCGAGGTCTTTGCCGAGGTGGTGGACGGCGAGCTGCGCGTCTCCTTCACCGAGCCGGTCCGGGGCGTGGCCCCCGGCCAGGCGATCGTGCTCTACGACGGCACCCGCGTGGTCGGCTCGGCCACCATCGCGACCACGACGCGGGCCGCCGCCACCGTCTGAACCGAGTCTGCACGGCACGACGCCGCGGCCCGCCCCCCGGGACGGACCGCGGCGTCGTGCTGTGGCGTCGTGCTCGTGCGTCGTGCCGCCCGGATCAGGCCGCCGGGTACCAGACCGTCCCCTCGGCGCCGTGCTGCGCGAGCGTGCTCGCGATGATCTCGCCCTCCCGGAAGTAGCGCGGGTGCTGCTGCAGGAAGCCGGGGAAGGAATCCAGGGACGTCGCGTCGCACACCCCGTCGGTCTTGATGCAGTGGCGCTGGACCGGGACACCGGGGAACACCTCCGGCCCGGTGCCGGGGGAGTACGCCACGAACGGGATCAGGACCCCCCGGGGCACCAGCCGCCAGAAGCCGGTCCCCGGCTGCATGGGGTCGGAGTAGAGCATTCCGTCGACCCGGTCGCGCGGTACCTCGGTGCCGTTGTTCGCGATCGTCTGCAGCAACAGGTCGCCGACCCACGCGCCCTGGGAGTAACCGGCGATGGTGAAGGTCGCCGTCGGGTCGGCCCGGTAGGCGTCCTCCAGGGCGGCCTTCGCGTTCCAGTAACCCTGGTTCACGCTGTCGCCGAAGCTCGGCGCGAACGGGGCCGGCTGTTCGTTGTGGCTCCCGACGAAGGGGCCGCCGCTGGCCACGTAGCAGACCGGAATCGCGATGCCCCCGTTCAGATGCCGGTTCGCGGCTTCGAAGCTCGTGGTGCACCCGGGCGCCTCGGCGGCCGCCCCGGTACCGCCGATCTGGATGTAGTAGTGGTTCGCCGGGGCGGCGTGCGCGGTGGCCGGCGCGGCCACGGCGCCGGCGAGCAGGAGGACCGTCGACGCGACGACGGACTTGATGCGGCGGGCGAGCCTGTTCGGCTTCGTGGTGGACATACGGGTCAACTCCCCTGGGTCAAGGCGGGCACCGCGTCGGGTGCGGCGACCGGCACTCATCGTGGTGTTCGTGCTGGTCGCGGGACCATGCCCGCAACCGGCCATATGTGGCCGGTCGACGATGCCCCGTGGTTTGACCGGGTTTCGGGAGGACATCGGACACACGTGGCAGGGCCGTCGTCGGGGGAAGGGCATACAAGTGGGCAGCCAGTTCGGCGCGTTGCTCCGCGGGTTACGGCACGAGGCGGGGATGACGCAGGAGCAACTGGCCGAGCGGTCCCGGCTCGGGGTCCGCACCATCCACCGGTTGGAGACCGGTAAGCCCACCGACGCCCGGATGGGAACGGTGAAACAGGTCGCGCACGCGTTGGCCGACGAGCTGAAGCGCGACCGGGACGAGCTCTGGACGGACCTGCTGGCCGCCCACCGGGGCAAGCCGGCGGCCCCCGGGGAGGACCTACGCGGCGCACGCGCGCCCGTACCGGAGCCCGTACCGGACCCCGTACCGGAGCGGGAGCCGGTACCCGAAGCGGAGCGGGTGACGGAACGGGCGCCCGAACCGGACCGCCCGGCCCGGCCCGTGCCGCACCGCACGCCGGCCACGTCCCGGGGCGCCCTGGCCGAGGCCGCCGAGTCGCTCGCCCACGACGTCTACGCCCGCTGCATCCGCGAGGAGGAGCAGCGCCGCGTCCACGACCCCTTCCCGCTGCCCGTGCGGTGGCGGTCGGCCCCCGCCGACCTGCTGGACCACTGGGACAACATCCGCGGCGCCCCGCCCGGCGCCGCCCGCGGCCCGCTGCCCCTGGCCGGCGGCCTCACCGACATCGCCGACGTCTACCGGCGCGTCCGGTCCGGGCGGCTGGTGGTGCTCGGCCGGGCCGGCTCCGGCAAGACCGTCCTCCTTCTGCGGTTCGTCCTCGACCACCTGGTCGCGCGCTCGGACGGCGATCCCGTGCCCGTGGTCTTCAGCATGGGATCGTGGGACCCGACCGGCACCACCTTGCGCGACTGGCTGATCGCCCGCCTGCTGCGCGACCACCCGAACCTCGACGCGCGCGCCCCCGGCGGAGCCACCCTCGCCGCCGCCCTGGTGGACGCCGGATGGATCCTGCCGGTCCTGGACGGGTTCGACGAGATGGCCACCGGGCTGCTGGGCGTGGCCCTGCGCGAACTCAACGCGAGCTCACTGCCCCTGCTGCTGACCAGCCGCACCGAGCAGTTCGCCGAGGCCGTCGGGGTCGAGGTGCTCCGCCGGACCGCGGGCATCGAACTGCTGGACCTGGACGCCGACGACCTGCTGCACTACCTGCCCCGCACCGCGCGCCCGAGCGCGCCGGCCGACGGGCAGGAACGGGCCGCCACCGGCTGGGACCCCGTCCTGGAGCGGCTGCGCACCGACCCGGACGGCGGGCCCGGCGCCCGCCTCAGGGCCGTCCTGAGCACCCCGTTGATGGTCCTGCTCGCCCGGACCGCCTACAGCGACACCCCGGCCCAGGACCCGGCCGCGCTGCTGGACGAGGCCCGCTTCCCGAGTCCGGAGGCCATCGAGGAGCACCTGCTGGCCGGCTTCGTGCCGAGCGTCTACCAGCACCTGCCCACGGCCGTCCCGGGCGCGCGACCCGCACGCAGGCCCCGTAGCTGGGACCCGCAGCGCGCCCGGCGCTACCTGGGACACCTCGCCGACCACCTGGACCGGCCCGAGCGCCGTGCGGGCCAGGACCTGGCGTGGTGGCAGCTGCGCGACTCGCTGCGGCTGCCCTCGCGGATCCTGGCGGTCGTCCTGGCCTGCTCGCTGGTCACCGCCCTCGCCGACTGGCTGGTCTTCCCGGCCAAGAACCTGCTGGCCGGCCGCGGCGCCGCGTTCGCCCTGGGTACGGGCCTGCTGGACGCCCTGCTGTTCGGCCCCGCCGTGGGCCTCGCCTTCGGGCTGGTCTACGGGCTCATGGCCGTGCTCGGGATCCGGGCGTTCGAACCCTCCCGGGTGCGGATCCGGCTGCCCGGCCGCCGCCGGCGCGGCGTCGCACCGAGCTCCCGCCGGTTCGCCACCCTGGTCCCGGCCGGGCTGCTGGGCGGGCTCGTGATGGGCCTCGGCTGCGGGCTCGCCTTCACCGTCGGGGCGCAGCTCACGTACGGCCGGGTGCTGGTCGACGCGGCGGTGATCGAGGCGACGGCCGTCAACTGCCTCATGTACGGGCTCGTCTTCGCCCTGGCGGGAGGGCTCGTCCTCGGGCTCGTGGCGACCCTGGAGACCCCCATCGACCTCGGCTCCGCCGCCACCCCGACGGACCTGCTGGCCGTCAACCGCAGCATCGTGGTGCGCCAGGCGCTCTTCCTCGCACCGATGCTCACCGTGGTGATCGCCTTCGGCGGCCGGCTCATGACCGAGCTGCTCCAAGGCATCCTCGGCCCCCTGACCTGGCCGATGGCGGACGGGCTCGCGCTCGGCGCCGTGGGCGGGGTGGCCGGCGCGCTCTCCTACGTCCTGGCCTTCACGGCCTGGGGCCAGTGGCTGCTCCTGACGCGGATCTGGCTGCCGCTGACCGGACGCCTCCCCTGGGCGACGATCGCCTTCCTGGAGGACGCCTACCGGCGCGGTGTGCTGCGCCAGGTCGGCGCCGTCTACCAGTTCCGCCACGCGCGGCTCCAGCGCCACCTGCGCGGCCGGCCCACCCGCGCGGCCGCTGGTGGAGGGGCCGGTGGAGGGCTCACGCGCTCGGTGATCTCCACATCGTCTCCGGGCGATGGTCCGGTCCGGTGATCGCCGTCCAGCAGTGCCTGCAGAAGATCATGTCGTTGTCCTCGTCGAGGGCGAGGTCCACGGGATGACCCGGTACGGACCTGGCCACGGCGAAGTCGATCGGCGTCTCCATGTAGCAGTGCGGGTCGCCCTTGGTCAGCCAGAACGGGTCGTCGCCGAAGCCGGGCGGACGCGGGCGGAAGCTGCTGCCGGCCCGGACGAGCGCGTCGACCACCTCGTACATGTGTCGCTGCGAATGCTCCATGGCCGGATTCTGCACCGACGTGTCCGGGTGCGGACGGGCGGGGCGGCCCGAGGGACGCGGCCGCCCGCCGGCCCCGGCGTCGTGCCGGGGCGGCGGGCGGAATACGTCGGACCTGCCGGACCTGCCGGACCTGCCGGACCTGCCGGACCTGCCGGACCTGCCGGACCTGCCGGACCTGCCGGACCTGCCGGACCTGCCGGGCATGAGGGCTCGGACGGGCCCGGACGTGCCGCGCTCAGGCGACGGTCAGGACGATCTTGCCGGTGGTGCGGCCCTGCTCGCCGATCTCGTGGGCCTTCGCCGCCTGCTCCAGCGGCAGCACCGTGTCCACCAGCGGCTTCAGCAGGCCCTGCTCGACGAGCGCCGCGATCTCCCGCAGACCGCCCAGGTCCGGCTCCACCAGGACCCAGGAGGCGTGCACGCCCTGCGGGTCGGCCGGGAGGGAGTCGGGGCCGGGCAGGGTCACCAGGTGGCCGCCGGCCTTGAGGACCTTCAGCGAGCGCTGCGTGTACTCCCCGCCGACGGCGTCGATCACGACGTCCACGTCGGCGACGGCGTCCTCGAAGTCCGTGGTGCGGTAGTCGATCACCTCGTCGGCGCCGAGCTCACGCAGCAGCGCGTGCTTGCCCGCGCTCGCGGTGCCGATCACGTACGCGCCGCGGGCCTTGGCGATCTGCACCGCCAGGTGGCCGACCCCGCCGGCCGCCGCGTGCACCAGGACGCGCTGTCCGGCGCTCACCCCGGCCGTGTCCACCAGGGCCTGCCAGGCGGTCAGCGCGGCCAGCGGCAGCGCCGCGGCCTGCACGTGGTCCAGCGCGGCCGGCTTGGTGGCGAAGTGCCGGGCCGGGGCGGTCACGTACTCGGCGTAGCCGCCCGCCTGCCGCGGGAAGTGCGGCATGCCGTAGACCTCGTCGCCGGGGGAGTGGAGGGTCACGCCGGGGCCGACCGCCTCGACGGTGCCGGAGACGTCCCAGCCGACGATCGGGTGCTCACCCCAGGCGATGAGAGCTCCGCTGTCCCGGGTCTTCCAGTCGACGGGGTTGACGCCGGCCGCGTGGACCCGGACGAGGATCTCGCCCAGACCGGGCTCGGGCCGGTCGATCTCCCGCTCGACCAGGTTCTCCGGGCCGCCCCACTCGTTCACGACGATCGCGCGCATTTCTGTCCGCCTCATTCCATCCGCAGGTGTCGGGATCCGGGTCTTTTTCCCGGCGACGTGTCCCAGATTCAGGCAGGGCACCCCTCGGCGGTGTTGGCCGTTTGGCCACTATGTGACAGGATCTGGCCATGAGCGAGACGCGGGAACACGCCGAGCACACGGCCCGCCCCGGGAGCGGCACGGACGGACGGCACCTCGTCGCGGTGCTCGCCCTGCCGGGCTTCCCCCCGTTCGAGCTGGGCATTCCCTCCCGGGTCTTCGGCAGCGCCGTGGGCGAGGACGGCGAGGGCCTCTACGAGGTCGTCGTCTGCACCGCCGACGGCGCCCCCGTGCTCAGCGACTCCGGCTTCACCCTCCAGCCCGCCGCCGGGCCCGAGGTCCTCGCCGCCGCCGACACCGTGATCGTCCCGCCCACCCACGCCATGCCGGAGCTCGCCCTCGGCGGGCCGCTGCCGCCCGCGGTCGCCGCGGCCATCGCCCGCATCCGCCCGGGCACCCGCCTCGTGTCGATATGCACCGGCTCCTACGTGCTCGCCGCCGCCGGCCTGCTCGACGACCGTCCCGCGACCACTCACTGGAACCTCGCCCGAGAGTTCCGCCGCGCCTACCCGAGGGTGCGCATCGACGAGGACGTCCTCTTCGTCGACGACGGCGACGTCCTGACCTCGGCCGGCGTCTCCGCCGGGGTCGACCTGTGCCTGCACATGATCCGCCGCGACCACGGTGTCGCCGTCACCAACCGGGCCGCGCGCATGTGCGTCGTCCCGCCCTGGCGCGACGGCGGCCAGGCCCAGTACATCGACCGCCCCGTCCCCGAACCGACCGTCGCCACCACCACCGCCACCCGCGCCTGGGCCCTGGAACGCCTCGCCGAACCGGTCACCCTCGGCGAGCTGGCCGCGCACGCCCGGATGAGCCTGCGCACCTTCACCCGGCGCTTCCGCGACGAGGTCGGCATGACCCCGGTGCAATGGCTCACCGCGCAACGCCTGGAGCTGGCCCGCCACTTGCTGGAGTCCAGCGACCTGCCGGTCGATCTCGTGGCCCACCGGGCCGGTTTCGGCTCGGCGAACTCCCTGCGCCAGCACATGCGTTCCACACTCGGTGTCTCCCCGATCGCCTACCGGCGCACCTTCCAGCCCGCATCGGCGTGACCTGCGAGGTAATCGCCACCCGGGGCGCGCCCTGACAGGATCGGATCAACGGCCCGGACCGACGGGTCGGTTCACAGGGGAGCAGACCATGACCGCGTACGCCATCGCCCACCTTCGTCCCGAGACCATGAACGAGGACATCCTCCGGTACATCGAGGCGATGCAGTCGACCCTGGACCCCTTCGGCGGCCGCTTCCTGGTCCACGGCAAGGAGGTCGAGGTCCTGGAAGGCCCCTTCCCCGGCACCGTCGTCATGATCGGCTTCCCGGACATGGAGAACGCCCGCGCCTGGTACGCCTCCGACGCCTACCGGGCCATCCTCCCGCTGCGCACCGACCACATCGCCGGAGAGGTCATCCTGGTCGAGGGGGTCCCGGCCGACTACGACGCCTCGAAGACGGCGGCCGCCCTGCGCGAGGCCGCGGGGCTCTGACGGTGGGCAACCGCGCCGTGTTCGTGCTCTCGGGCCCCGATCACGCCGGTGGCCCGGGTGGCCCCAGTGATCTTGTGGGCCACACCCGCCATCGCTCCTCGTACGGCGCCGTCGGACTGGACCTCGACCTGCTGGCCGGGCCGGAGGTGGCGCTCCCCTTCCTGCGCGGCCACGTACGGGAGGACGACTGGTACCCCGACGACATGGTCGAGGCGGGCGTCCTCGCCGACGACGCCCGCCGGCTCCTGCTCCTCTTCGCCCGGGAGGGGCCCATCGCCTCCCTGCGCACCCGGGCCGCCACTCTGGAGCTGCTGAGGTGCGCCTGGCCGGGCTGGGAGGTGCGCTGGCTCCACGACGGCCAGACCGGGCTGCGGGCCCACCTCGGGCTCGACCCGGGGGAGCGTGACACCGACGTGTACCCCGGCCCGGCGCTGGAGCAGGACGACGAGGAGCTGGACGACCCCGATCCGCTGGTCGTCGTGGTCACCGTCGGCGCGGACCGCTGCCATGTGCTCGCCGACATCGACGACCACCCCGTCGAGGAGGGACCCGCCCTGCTGGACCGGCTCCGCGACGCCCCGGACCACGGGAGCCACCGGCTGCGCGCGGACGCCGGCATCCACGTGGACCCCGAGCGGCGCCGGGTCGGCTGGTGGCTGAACACGGCCCGCGCCCACGCCGGCTCCCTCGCCGACCGCTGGCCCGGCTGGACCGTGGAGTTCTGGGAGGACCGCTGGGCCGAGCACGAGCGGGCCTCGGGCGGCCGCTTCGCCCCGCCCGCGCCGGACCGCGCCGCCGCACTGGCCGACGTACGGGACCAGGCCCTGGAGCGGTGGTCCGGGCCCCGGGGCGACGTACGGGCCCGGCTCGTGGCGGCCCTCCCGCACGCCACCATCGGCCATGGCTTCGCCCCCGCCGTCACCGGGCAGCGGGCGGCCGCCGCCCGCGCCGCCGTCGAGCGGGCGTACACGGCGGCCGTCGGCACCTGACCTCGGGCTTCGGCCCCCGCGCCCGTCCGGGGGTGCGAGCATGGGCGGTATGGCTACTCACTTGATCACCGGTGCCGGCTCCGGCATCGGCGCCGCCGTCGCGGCCCGACTGCACGCCCGCGGCGACGACCTCGTCCTCCTCGCCCGGGACGCCGGCCGGGCCCGCGAGCTCGTCGACCGTTACCCCGGCGCCACGTCCCTCGTCGGCGACCTCGCCGATCCCGACCGGCTCTCGTGGGCGTTCTCCAAGCAGGCCGTCCCGGAGCGGATCGACTCCCTGCTGCACATCGCCGGGATCGTCGACCTCGGACCGGTCGGTGAGCTCCGGCCCAAGACCTGGCACCAGCAGCTCAACGTGAACCTGATCGCCCCCGCCGAGGTCACCCGGCTGCTGCTGCCCACGCTGCGGGCCTCCAAGGCCACCGTCGTCTTCGTGAACTCGGGCGCCGGGCTGAGCGCCCACCCCGACTGGAGCGCGTACGCCGCCTCCAAGCACGGGCTCAAGGCCCTCGCCGACTCGCTGCGCGGCGAGGAGAAGCCCCACGGCATCCGCGTCACCTCCGTCTACCCGGGCCGTACCGCCAGCCCCATGCAGGCCAAGGTGCACTCCCAGGAGGGCAAGGACTACGACCCGGCCGACTGGATCGACCCCGAGTCGGTGGCGACCACCATCGTCATGGCCGTCGACCTGCCCCGCGACGCCGAGGTCAACGACCTGAGCGTCCGGCCGGGCCGATGAGCGCCGGCGCCACCGGCGTCGGATCGCTGCCCGGCGGCGACGCCCGCGAGGCAGCGAAGACCGTCACCGGGTCCTTCGAGGAGTTCCCCTACCTCGCCGAGCTGCCCGCCCGCGGGCCCGGCGCGGACATGATCGGCCGGTCCCTGGGCCTCCTCGTCGACATGTACGCCCACGTCGAGCCCAGCGGCTGGCGGATCAGCGACCGCCCGGGACGGGACTCGAAGCGGTCCCGGTCCTGGCTCGGCGAGGACCTCGACGCGCTGGAGGAGTTCACCCAGGGCTACACGGGCAGGCTCAAGGTCCAGGCCGTCGGACCGTGGACGCTGGCCGCCGCCCTGGAACTGCACGGCGGCGAAGCCATGCTGCAGGACCCGGGAGCCTGCCGGGACCTGGCCGGATCGTTGGCCGAGGGCCTGCGCGAGCACCTGGCCGACGTACGCAAGCGCATTCCCGGGGCGCAGATCGTGCTGCAGCTCGACGAGCCCTCCCTGACCGCCGTACTGCTCGGCCGGGTCCGCTCCGCGAGCGGCTACCGCACCTACCGCGCCGTCGACCGGCAGGTGGTCGAGGGCGCGCTGCGCGACCTGTTCGCCGTCCACGACGGGGAGGTCGTGGTGCACTCCTGCGCGCCCGAGGTCCCCTTCGCGCTGCTCCGCAGGGCCGGCGCCACGGGTGTGTCGTTCGATTTCTCGCTGCTCACCGAGCGCGAGGACGACGCCATCGGGGAAGCGGTCGAGAGCGGCACGAAACTCTTCGCCGGAGTGGTGCCCGGCACCGACGCCCCGTTGTCGGACCCGGGCGGTAGCGTCATGGGTGTCAGGAAGCTTTGGCGCAGGCTGGGGCTGGCCCCGGGGACTCTGGCGGAGTCCGTCGTGGTCACCCCGTCGTGCGGTCTGGCGGGCGCTTCGCCCGCCTACGCCCGCGCGGTGCAGGCGCATTGCGTCAGGGCGGCGAGGTCGCTCGCCGACAACCCTGAGTGACGGTCGAGGACGGGCCACGGGAGGACACGGCATGGCAGCCGAACAGCAGGACACGGCAGTACCGACGGCGGTGCGTGATCAGCACGCACTGCTGGCGGAGCAGGTCGAGGAGCACCGCTTCCGGTACTACGTGAACGACCAGCCGGTCGTCAGCGACGCCGAGTTCGACCAGCTGCTGCGCTCGCTGGAGGCACTGGAGGAGCAGTACCCGGAGCTGCGCACGCCCGACTCGCCCACCCAGAAGGTGGCCGGGGCGTACGAGACGGACTTCGCCTCCGTCGAGCACCGGGAGCGGATGCTCTCCCTCGACAACGCCTTCGACGACGAGGAACTGTCGGCCTGGGCCGAGCGGGTGGCCCGGGACGTGAACACCTCGGACTACCACTACCTGTGCGAGCTCAAGGTGGACGGCCTCGCCGTCAACCTCACCTACGAGAACGGCCGCCTGACCCGGGCGGCCACCCGCGGCGACGGCCGCACCGGTGAGGACATCACGCCCAACGTCCGCACCATCGCCGAGATCCCGGACCGGCTGAAGGGCGACCGGATCCCGGCCCTGGTCGAGATCCGCGGCGAGGTCTACTTCCCGATGGAGAAGTTCCAGGAGCTCAACGCCCGTCTGGTGGAGGCGGAGGGCAAGCCCTTCGCCAACCCGCGCAACGCGGCGGCCGGTTCGCTGCGGCAGAAGGACCCCAAGGTCACCGCGAGCCGCCCGCTGCACATGGTCGTGCACGGCATCGGCGCCCGCGAAGGCTTCGAGATCGAGCGCCAGTCGCAGGCGTACGAGCTGCTCCACGAGTGGGGTCTGCCGACCGCGCGACACAACAAGGTGGTCGCCACGCTCGCCGAGGTCCGGGATTTCATCGCGGACTTCGGCGTGAACCGGCACTCGGTGGAGCACGAGATCGACGGCGTGGTCGTCAAGCTCGACGAGATCGCCCTCCAGGGCCGGCTCGGCTCCACCGCGCGCGCCCCGCGCTGGGCCATCGCCTGGAAGTACGCGCCCGAGGAGGTCAACACCAAGCTGATCGACATCAAGGTCGGCGTCGGCCGCACCGGCCGCGTGACCCCGTACGCGCAGGTGGAGCCGGTGAAGGTGGCGGGCTCCGAGGTGGAGTTCGCGACCCTGCACAACCAGGAGGTCGTCAAGGCCAAGGGCGTCCTCATCGGGGACACCGTGGTCCTGCGCAAGGCGGGCGACGTCATCCCCGAGATCCTCGGACCGGTGGTGGACCTGCGCGACGGCACCGAGCGGGAGTTCGTGATGCCGGCCGACTGTCCCGCGTGCGGGACGGAGCTGCGGCCCATGAAGGAGGGGGACATCGACGTCAGATGCCCCAACGGCCAGACCTGCCCGGCCCAGTTGCGCGAACGGATCGCCTACCTGGCGGGCCGGCAGTCCCTGGACATCGAGAACTTCGGCATGGTGGCGGCGGCCGCGCTGACCGGCCCGCTGGAGCCCGCGACGCCGCCGCTGCTGGACGAGGGCGACCTCTTCGACCTGACCATCGAGCAACTGCTGCCCATCAAGGCGTACGTCCTGGATCCGGACAGCGGGCTGCCCAAGCGGGATCCCAAGACCGGCGAGGAGAAGATCGTCACGGTCTTCGCCAACCAGAAGGGCGAGCCGAAGAAGAACGCCCTGTCCATGCTGGAGCACATCGCCGCCGCCAAGGACCGCCCGCTCGCCCGCATCATCAACGGCCTGTCCATCCGCCATGTGGGACCGGTCGCCGCCGAGGCCCTCGCCCGGGAGTTCCGGTCGATCGAGCGCATCGAGCAGGCCACCGAGGAGGAGCTGACGGCCACCGAGGGCGTCGGCGCGATCATCGCCGCCTCCCTCAAGGAGTGGTTTGCCGTCGACTGGCACCAGGAGATCCTGCGCAAGTGGCGGGCGGCCGGGGTCCGGATGGAGGAGGAAGGTTCCGCCGAGGAGGAGGGACCGCGGCCGCTGGAGGGACTGACCGTCGTCGTCACCGGCACGTTGCAGAGCCACACGCGCGACGGCGCCAAGGAGGCGCTGCAGAGCCGCGGCGCCAAGGTCACCGGGTCCGTGTCGAAGAAGACCTCCTTCGTCGTGGTCGGTGACAACCCCGGCTCGAAGTACGACAAGGCCATGCAATTGAAGCTCGCGGTCCTCGACGACGCCGGATTCGCCGTCCTGCTGGAGCAGGGGCCGGACGCGGCACGCGAGGCCGCGCTCCCGGTGGACGGCGAGGGCGGAGCGCAGTAGTACCGAGGGGGGAATCGCCGAAGGATCGCCGAAGGGGAGTAGCGAAGGCGAACGGATGCGTGGCGTGCGGCCGTACGGGCGGGCGCACGCCAGGCGCGGCGAACGGTGGTAAACGGCCGGTACAAGGCTGGTCGCAGGCCGGTGAGCTGTCGGATCATCGGATGGGTGACCGGGGGGCCCGGTCCGAACTCACCCGTTCGGCGGATACCGTACTGATGAGGATGGCTGGGTCGCATTCGGGCAACCACTGCCGACCGCTGCCCCTGGGAGCCTCGCGCGTCCTACTGTTGAGGGGTGCGCCTGTCGTGCACGGCCGCAGGATGCGATTTCGGCCGTGGTGGCATGACATCGGGGCCATCGCGTGACATCGGCATCGCCGGCTGTGAGAGGTACGGGCATGAAACCCACCGAAAGCGCCGACCCGTCACCTGAATTCGGCGGGGAAATCCCGTCCATGCGGGCGGGCAGGACGGGCAGGCTCGGTCTCCTGGGTGCCAGGACACCGGAGACCCGACCGGTCCCCACCGGCGCGGGCGGGCAGGAGCGGCGCGGCGCGCTGCCCTTCATCGTCGTGGGTCTCGCCGTCACGGTGCTCACCATCGGCATCGTCTCCGCGCTGAGCGGTCGTCATGCGCTGTTCCCCGGCGGGCCGGTCGGCTGGGCCCTGGCCCTCCTCACCGGCATCATCGTCGGCCACCTCGTCGCCCTCGGCCGCGACCGCTGGTGGGGCGGCACCGGATCGGGCGCGGCCCTGACCCTCGGCGTGCTCATCCTCTACGGCTGGGTCCCCGCCGGACTCGTCTCGCTGGCCGTGGTCTCCCTGGTGGGGGCCGCGCGCCGGCACCGCTGGCGGCAGGGGCTGCTGCACGGTTCCGTGGACATCCTCGGCATCGGCGCCGGAGCCCTCGTCCTCGCCGCCTTCGGCGAGGTGCCCTCCGTCGAGGACCCCTGGCTCCCCGCCTTCTGGGGGCTGGAGGCGATCCCCGAGATCGTCCTCGTCGCCGTCGCCTACCTGCTCGCCACCCGGTTCCTGCTCTGGGTCGCGCTGGCCCCGCGCGGCGACGGGCTGCCCACCGTCGCCCGCACCGTCCTGCTCCGCCACGCCTTAGTAGCGGTGGCGCTGCTCGGCATCGCCCCCCTCATCTGCGTGGTCGCCGTCAGCAGGCCGGTCCTGCTGCCGCTGTTCGCCGTACCGCTGATCGCACTGGACTCCACCCTGTGGATCGCCCGGGCCCGCGCCGAGGAACAGCTGCGGGACCCGCTGACCGGACTGCCCAACCGGCAGTGGCTGCTGGAGCGGGCCTGGTCCGCCCTGGACGAGGCCGAACGTTCCGGCACCCGGGCCGCCCTCGTGCTCATCGACCTGGACCGCTTCCGGGCGGTCAACGACACCCTGGGGCACCTGGCCGGCGACCGTCTGCTGCTCCAGATCGCCGAACGGCTGCGTCAGGCCCTGCCCGAGGACGCCGAGGCGGCCCGGCTCGGCGGCGACGAGTTCGCCGTGCTGCTCCCCTTCGCCGACTCCACCACGAGCGCCCAGCGCATCGCCCGCCACCTGGTCGCGGAGCTCAGCTCCCCCCTCGACCTGGACGGCCTCACGCTCGTCCTGGAGGCCAGCGCGGGCCTCGCCGTCTTCCCCGACCACGCGCTCGACGCGGAGGGGCTGCTGCGGCGCGCGGACGTCGCGATGTACCAGGCGAAGCGCGACCGGACGGGCGTCGAGGTGTACGAGTCCAAGCGGGACAGCAACACCCCCGACCGGCTGGGTCTCCTCGGCGACCTCCGCAGGGCCCTGGACGCCGGGGAAGTGGAACTCCACTACCAGCCGAAGGTCCGCTTCGACGGCCAGGTCGCCGGGCTCGAAGCCCTGGTGCGCTGGGTGCATCCGGAACGTGGACGGGTGTCCCCGGACGAGTTCATCGCGATCGCCGAGACCTCCGGGCTGATGCCGCACCTGACCGAGTACGTACTGGAGACGGCCCTCGCCCAGGTGGCGCGGTGGCGGGCCCAGGGCCTCAAGGTCCCGGTCGCCGTCAACGTCTCGCCCCGCGACGTCCACACCCCGGGCTTCGCAGGCGCGGTCGCCGCGAGACTGGCCCGCCACGGGGTCCCGGCGAGCGGGCTGCAGCTGGAGATAACGGAACACGTCCTGCTGGAGGACCCCCAGCGGGCGGCCGACACCATGGCCGGGCTCACCGGCCACGGCGTGAAGATGTCCCTGGACGACTTCGGCACCGGCTACTCCTCGCTCGTCCACCTGCGCCGCCTGCCGGTCAGCGAGCTGAAGATCGACCGGTCGTTCGTCGGCCGACTGGCGGTCGACACGCAGGACGCGGAGATCGTCCGCTGCACGGTGGACCTGGCGCACTCGCTGGGCCTGCTGGTCGTGGCGGAGGGCGTGGAGGACGACGAGACGTGGGAGCGGCTGCGGGACCTGGGCTGCGACGCCGTCCAGGGCTGGCTGGTCGCCGCCGCCATGCCGCCGCAGGAGGCCACCGCCTGGCTGCTGGCCCGCGGCGAGCGCGGCTGGCGCCGCCCGGCGGACATCACCGCGGAACTGGCGGCGGCCGAGGCCGACGCGGTCTGACCGCTGCCGGGCTGCAATCAGCCCCGCCGGCGTTCGAGGCGCGGGGTCCGGGGCGGAGCCCCGGTCCTGTGCGCCGCACCGGCGATCGCGGCGCGCTCCGGGCGGACCCGGGCGAGCCCGGGCGAGCCCCGCGCAGCGGTCCGCGCACGCCCCCGTTCCCGCATCCGCCAAACCGTTTCGCAGGCCGGGGGCCGCGCCCCATAGGATTGGGTCCGAAACGAAACATCCACCCACCCCCAGAGGATCGCTGCATGCCTGGCATTACGCGCGAGGAGGTCGTCCACCTCGCTCGGCTGGCGCGCCTTGAGCTGTCCAGCAACGAGCTGGATCACTTCGCCGGACAGCTCGGCGACATCATCGGCGCGGTCGCCCGCGTTTCCGAGGTCGCCGACCAAGACGTCCCGCCGACCTCCCACCCGCTGCCGCTGACCAACGTCATGCGCGCGGACGAGGTCCGTCCGTCGCTCACCCCCGAGCAGGCGCTCTCCGGTGCTCCCGCCCAGGAGCAGCAGCGTTTCAAGGTGCCGCAGATCCTGGGGGAGGACTAACAATCATGGTCGACATCATCAAGCTCACGGCCGCCGAGACCGCCGAGAAGATCGCCTCGGGCGAGCTCACGGCCGTCGAGGTGACCGAGGCCCACCTGGCCCGCATCGACGCCACCGACGAGAAGGTCAACGCCTTCCTGCACGTGGACCGCGAGGGCGCGCTCGCCCAGGCCCGCGCCGTTGACGCCAAGCGCGCGGCCGGCGAGAAGCTCGGCCCGCTGGCCGGCGTCCCCCTCGCCCTCAAGGACATCTTCACCACCGTCGGGGTCCCGACGACCGTCGGTTCGAAGATCCTCGAAGGCTGGATCCCGCCCTACGACGCCACCCTGACGCGCAAGCTGAAGGAAGCCGACGTCGTCATCCTCGGCAAGACCAACATGGACGAGTTCGCCATGGGGTCCTCCACCGAGAACAGCGCCTACGGCCCCACCGGCAACCCCTGGGACCTCACCCGGATCCCCGGCGGCTCCGGCGGCGGCTCCGCGGCAGCCCTCGCCGCCTTCCAGGCCCCGCTCGCCATCGGCACGGACACCGGCGGCTCCATCCGCCAGCCCGCCGCGGTCACCGGCACGGTCGGCGTGAAGCCCACGTACGGCGGTGTATCCCGCTACGGCATGGTGGCCTTCTCCTCCTCCCTCGACCAGGGCGGGCCTTGCGCCCGTACGGTCCTGGACGCGGCCCTGCTGCACGAGGTGATCGCCGGGCACGACCCGCTCGACTCCACCTCCATCGACGCCCCGGTCCCGCCGGTCGTCGAGGCGGCCCGCAACGGCTCGGTCGCCGGCATGCGCGTCGGTGTGGTCAAGCAGTTCGCCGGTGAGGGCTACCAGGCCGGTGTCGTCCAGCGCTTCAACGAGTCGGTGGAGCTCCTGGGCGAGCTCGGCGCCGAGATCGTCGAGCTGGACTGCCCCTCCTTCGACCTCGCGATGGCCGCGTACTACCTGATCGCGCCGTCCGAGTGCTCCTCCAACCTGGCCCGCTTCGACGCCATGCGTTACGGCCTGCGCGTCGGCGACGACGGCACCAAGTCCGCCGAGGACGTCACCGCCCTGACCCGCGAAGCCGGCTTCGGCGACGAGGTCAAGCGCCGCATCATCCTCGGCACGTACGCGCTCAGCTCCGGCTACTACGACGCGTACTACGGCTCCGCCCAGAAGGTCCGCACGCTCATCACGCAGGACTTCGAGAAGTCCTTCGAGAAGGTCGACGTGATCGTCTCCCCGACGACCCCGACCACCGCCTTCCCGATCGGCGAGCGCACCGACGACCCGCTGGCCATGTACCTCGCGGACCTGTGCACCATCCCGACCAACCTGGCCGGCAACTCCGCCATGTCGCTGCCCTGCGGCCTGGCACCGGAGGACGGTCTCCCGGTCGGGCTCCAGATCATCGCCCCGGCGATGAAGGACGACCGGCTCTACAAGGTCGGTGCGGCCGTCGAGGCCGCCTTCGTCGCACGCTGGGGTCACCCGCTGCTTGAGGAGGCACCGTCCCTGTGAGCACCAGTGCACTGACCAAGGCCAAGGGCTTCAAGAAGTCCAAGACCGGCACCTACCTGTCGATCGGCACCACCGCCTTCGGCGCGATCAGCGTGATCAAGCAGGTCAAGAAGGCCCGCAGCGACCACGACGTGCTGAAGCTGGTCGACGCCGCCGTGTCCGCCGCCGCCATCGTCACCGGCCTCGCGATCCTGTACCGCGAGCTGAAGCGCCTGGGCGACGACGACGTCCTGCTGGGCTGAGAGGGAAAGTTTCACCGTGACCACCTTCACCGAACTTCTGTCGTACGAGGACGCTCTCGCCTCGTTCGACCCCGTCATGGGCCTCGAGGTCCATGTCGAGCTCGGCACCAAGACCAAGATGTTCTGCGGCTGCTCCACCGAGCTGGGCGCCGAGCCCAACTCGCAGACCTGCCCGACCTGCCTCGGTCTGCCCGGCTCCCTGCCGGTCGTCAACGCGATCGGCGTCGAGTCGGCCATCAAGATCGGCCTCGCGCTGAACTGCGAGATCGCCGAGTGGTGCCGCTTCGCCCGGAAGAACTACTTCTATCCGGACATGCCGAAGAACTTCCAGACCTCCCAGTACGACGAGCCCATCGCCTTCAACGGCTTCCTGGACGTCCAGCTGGAGGACGGCGAGATCTTCCGCGTGGAGATCGAGCGCGCCCACATGGAGGAGGACACCGGCAAGTCGCTGCACGTCGGCGGCGCCACCGGCCGTATCCACGGCGCGTCCCACTCCCTGCTGGACTACAACCGCGCCGGCATCCCGCTCATCGAGATCGTCACCAAGCCCATCGAGGGCGCGGGCGAGCGGGCCCCCGAGGTCGCCAAGGCGTACGTCGCCGAGCTGCGCGAGGTCATCAAGGCGCTCGGCGTCTCCGAGGCCCGCATGGACAAGGGCCAGATGCGCTGCGACGTGAACCTGTCGCTGCGCCCGACCCCCGAGTCCGAGTTCGGCACCCGCTCGGAGACCAAGAACGTCAACTCCCTGCGTTCCGTGGAGCGCGCGGCCCGCTTCGAGATCCAGCGCCACGCGGCGGTGCTCTCGTCGGGCGGCTCGATCGTGCAGGAGACCCGGCACTTCCACGAGGAGGACGGCTCCACCACGGCCGGCCGCATCAAGGACAACGCCGAGGACTACCGGTACTTCCCGGAGCCCGACCTGGTCCCCGTCGCCCCGGCCCGCGACTGGGTCGAGGAGCTGCGCGGCGGTCTGCCCGAGATGCCGCGCGTGCGCCGCAACCGGCTCCGCGAGGAGTGGGACGTCACCGAGCACGACATGCAGTCGATCCTCAACGCGGGCGCGGTGGACTCCATCGTCGCCACCATCGAGGCCGGTGCCGACTCGACCGCCGCGCGCAAGTGGTGGATGGGCGAGCTGGCCCGTAACGCCAACGAGCAGGGCGTCGTCGTCGACGAGCTGCCGATCACCCCGGTGCAGGTGGCCCGGGTGGCGGCGCTGGTCGCGGACGGTTCGCTCAACGACAAGCTGGCCCGCAAGGTCCTCGAAGGCGTCCTCGCCGGCGAGGGCACCCCGGACGAGGTCGTCGAGAAGCGCGGCCTGAAGGTCGTCTCGGACGAGGGCGCGCTCGGCGCGGCCGTGGACGAGGCCATCGCCGGCAACGCGGCCATCGCGGACAAGATCCGCGGCGGCAAGATCGCCGCCGTCGGCGCCCTGGTCGGAGCGGTCATGAAGACCACCCGTGGCCAGGCCGACGCGGCGCGCGTCAAGGAGCTCATCCTGGAGCGCCTGGGCGTCTCCGAGTAGTCCTTTCCCCGTACGACGGCCCCGCACCGGACTTCCCGGTGCGGGGCCGTCGTCGTCGAGACTGTGTACGGGGTGATCGCGCGCGCCCGGCGCGCGGTCGACGGACTCGGGGGTACGCCGGTGGAGATCGGTGCGATGGTCATCGCGGTGGCGGGTGTCGCGGGCACGCTGGGCGGCGCGCTGCTCACCCAACGCGGCGCGGAGCGCGCGAAGCGCCGTGAGATCGAACTCGTGCGTGCCCACGAGGCGAAGCGCGAGAACCAGGCGCTGCGGCGCACCTGTTACACGGACCTCAACCGGGACGCCCGGCAGTTCACCACCGCGCTCAACCGGCATCTGCACGTCCTGCGGGAACGTGGGGTCGAGGACGCCGACCGGGCCGCGCTCGACACGGCCAAGGACGCCTTCCGCGACCGCTACTCCGAGGCGCAGATGGTCGCCCCCGCAGAGGTCCTGGCGTCCGCGGGGTCGGTCCACCACGCCCTGACCGCGGTCTACGGGCAGGTGAAGCGCCTGGAGCGGGGCGCGCCGGACCCGGGGGAGTCGATGGAGTCGGCGGCGCAGGCGCAGCACGGGATCTGGGACCCGCTCCGGGAGATGCGGGCGGCCATGCGCGCAGACCTCGGCGTGGGCTGACGCGGGGCGCCCTGCCGCCGGCGCCGCCGGTGGAGGTCGGTGGACGCCGTGCCGGGCGCGCGGGTCGCGGAACTGGCCACCGGACAGCTTCCGTTCACCGAGCGCCCGCCGGAACGGGCCGCGCCGGTCGGCGGGTTCCTCTCGGAGCCCGCCGGCGTCAGCGCTTGAGGACGGGGGCGGCGATGACGGCGTTGCCGGTGTCCCGGCAACCCTCCTCCACCTTCAGACGCAGGCGCAGGGCCCCCTTGATGTCCAGTGACTTGGTGACCGGCTTGCCCAGATGGACCGCCTCGGAGAAGAGCGCCGGCTTGTCGTCCACGGAGACGGTCACGCGGGCCTGCTCCATGGTCGAACCGTCGTCGACGCCCACGGTGAACTCCAGCGTGGACCAGGCGCGGTTCACGTCGTACTCGACCGTCGCACCGTAGTAGCAACTGCCGAGAAGGGCGGCGCCGTACTCCTTCGTGTTCAGCTTGGCGGAGCCCACTTCGAAGTGCTGGACCTCGCCGACCGACGACAGCACGGTCAGATCGGCCACGTTGCTGTCCTTCACCGAGCCCGGATCCCCGGGGCTCGCGGAGGAATCCGGGGACGCGGATCCCTTGGGCGAGGACTCGGAGGGCGACGGGTCGGCGGACCCGGTCGCCCGCTCCGACGCCGACGCCCGCGGCGCGCTGCTCCCGCCGGGCTTGTCGCCCGCCGCGGTGTTCTCCTTGTCCTTGTCGCCCAGGAGCTGTACGCCGACCACGGCGAGGGAGGCCAGCACCAGCACCCCGGCCACCGAGCCGAGGATCAGCCCGGTCCGCCGCTTCTTCCTCGGGAGTACGGGCTCCGGGGCGGGAGCCGGGCTGAGGTTGTACGTCGGCCCGTACCCGGCGGGCACCGACGAGGGCTCCGGCAGCGGCTCCGGCCGCGGGGCGGGCTGCGGGACGGTGGCCGGTTCCGACGGCAGGGGTTGCGCCGGCTGCTGCGTGGGCGGTGCGGGCTGCTGCGCCGGCTGTGCGGGTTGCGCCGGCTGTGCGGGTTGCTGCACGGGCTGCGCCGCCGGGGCGTACGTGGGCGGCGGGGTGACGGGCTGCGGCGGAACCACCGGCGGTGGCGGCGTGGCCGGCCTCGGCGGGGTCTCCTGGGCGGCGCGCTGCGAGGTGGCGGTGGTCGTGGACACCACCGCGTGGCGGATGTCCTTCATCCAGCCGGCCAGGTTCACCGGCCGCTTCCCCGGGTCCGCCGAGTAGATCGCGGTGATCCGCGCCCGCTGCTCGGCGTCCAGCACCGCGATCTGCGGCAGCGCGGTCAGCGCCTGCGCCAGCTGCTCCGGCGTGGCCGGCGGGGACTCCCCGCTCAGCAGGAAGTACGCGATCGCGCCGAAGGCGTACCGGTCCGTACCCGGAGTCCGCTTGCCGTCGAAGACCTCAGGCGCCGCATAGCCCGGGGTGAACCAGACCTCGGCCGTCTGGTGGTCGGCGGTCAGCTTGCTGAGGCCGAAGTCCACCAGGGTGGCCTGCCCGTGCGCGTCGACCATCACATTGCCGGGGGAGAGGTCGCCGTGGACGACCTGGCGCCCGGACGGGGTGGCCTTCCCCGAATGCAGCCAGTCCAGGACGTCGGCCAACTGCTCCAGCGTGCGCATCACCTCCCGCCGCTCGGCGGCGGTGGCCAGTGTCCGCTCGGTCCGCCAGTCCCTCAGATCCAGCCCGTCGACGTGGTTCATGACGAGGACGAGCGCCCGCCCCGTCAGGGTCGAGGACTCCCCGGGCCGGTGGATCGGAGGCCCCTCGAAATGCTCGCGCACGCCCACGACACCGGGCCGGTGGACGAACCGCAGCAGCTCGGCCTGCTCGTTCCACTTCTGACTGATCCGGTCGAAGATGTCCGGGGTGATGGTCGTCTTGGAGTCGAGCACTTTGACGACCACGGGTTCGGATCCGCCGGCGAGTTCGATCTCGGCGAGATAGAGCACGGCCTCTCCGCCGCGCCCGATCGAGCGGAGCAGGCGGTACCGGTCGGCTGCCGCGTCCGGACCGATGTGCAGGTTCTGACTGGTCAATGTCCCCCACCTCAAGGTGCTTTGAGAGGCCATCAGCTTCCAGCGGGGAGGGGCGCGCGGTCAACGGGAATCGGAAATCCCCTCGGGGTTCACCCTTTCATCGGCGGGCGCCCGGCTCCGGCAGCCGCCCCATGGGAGGCCTCCGTTCGCCGAGCGCCCGGTCGACAGGGCGGCTGCGGTCAGTCGGTCGTCCGCGCGCCCTCCGGGGCGGTGAAGAAGGCCAGCCGGGCCGGCTTGGCCGGGAGGTATACCTCGGGCAGGTCGATCTCCGGGAGCACGACCTCCGGTCCGAGCACGAAGCCGGTGCGCTCCATCAGGGAGACGGCCTTGGTGTTGCGGGCGTCCGGTTCGACGACCACGCGCCGCGCGGCCTCGTCGGAGAACACGAAGTCGATGAAGACGGTCATCAGGGAGCCGGTGAAGCCGTGCTCGACCGGGCCCGTGGCCGGGCCGATCAGCAGGTGCACGCCGACGTCCCCGGGCCGGACCTCGTAGCACTCGCCGACCCGGTCCTCGGCGCAGTCGTACGTCTGGAACAGGGCGACCTGCTCGCCGTCGCGGCTCACCATGAAGGCGTGGTGGGTGGTGCGGCGGTCGACGTCCTCGTAGATCTCCTGGACCTGTTCGCGGCCGGCCTCGCCCATGCCCCAGAAACGGGCCCGCTCCTGCGTGACCCAGCGGTGGATCAGCGCGGAATCGGCCGCGGGGTCGACGGGGGTGATGGTGACGGTGCCGAAGCCCTCGACCACCTGGGTGTGTACGGGCTGCCGCACGGAGAGGGCGGAGGTCATATCGATTCCTTGTCGAGCCGGGTCCAGTCGGTGACGACGGGGACGAGTTCGCACTGTGCCCACAGGGACAACTGGTCGCGGTGGTGGGGCGCACCGGTGACGCCGTCCGCGCCCAGCGGTACCGCCCACAGGCTGTCCTCGCGGCGGGCGAGGTCCCAGACGTAACGGGCCGCCGACGCGCGGGCGGTGAGGTCGGTGAAACCGGGGACGGTGGAGGTGGCGTTCACGCAGTCGTGGTCACCGCCGAGGCCGGGCCACTCGGTGGCCTCCAGGTCGGGCACCGCCTGCCAGGGCGTGAGGCGGTGGACCTGCGACCAGGGGGTGTCGGGGGTGTCGGCCGCGGCCGTCTCCTCCAGGGCGGCCCGGACGTGCGCCGCCCGGTCGAGGCCGGGGACGAGGGAGGTGGTGAGCAGGCCTTCGAGGGCGTAGCCGATCTTCGGGACCAGGTACAGCCAGGGGTGGAAGACGGCCGGGCCGGGAGGCGCCCCCCACAGGCCCTCGAAGACGGGGTCGGCGGCGAAGCGGCGTACGGTCGCGCTACGGAAGGCCGAGAAGACGGTGGCGTCGGCGCTGTCGGCCGCCATGTGCCGGTCCCAGGCCAGCAGTCGGGTCCGCAGGGCCCGCGCCGCCGGGGTCAGGTCCTCGAAGCCGGGCAGCAGCGCGAGCAGGGGCGCGGCCGAGGCCAGGTACGTGTCCCGGTGTACGTCGGCCATCGCCTTCGGGGACCAGTCCGCGGAGCCGCTGAGCAGCTCGCGGATGCGGTCGGCGCGGTGCGGGGGCGCGAACTCCACGCCGAGCGGGGAGGCGATACCGCGCGCGTTCGCCATCACCGCGAAGCCCTGCACCGGCTCGGCGGGGGTCGGGGCCCAGCCCTGCCAGGCGTGCCGCGGGTCCCAGGCGGGCACGGGGCGCAGCCGGTTGGCGCGGCGGCGCACCGGCACGGCGCCCGCGACGCGGTGCAGCAGGCCGCCCGCGGAGTCGGCGGCGTGGACGACGTTGACCGGCTCGGCCCAGCCGTCGAAGGCCCGGTCGATGTCGGCGACGGTGCGGGCGCGCAGCAGCGCGGGGAGGGCGGCGAAGCCGAGGTCCAGGCGGACGCGCGGCGGGTAGCGCAGGGAGAGGGTCTGGGGGCTGCCGTCGGCGTGGCCCTCGGTGTCGGCGTGCGCGTCGGCGCCGAGGTCGCCGTCCGCGTGGACGATCACGGGTCCGCGCGGGGTCTCCAGGATCTCCACCTCGACGTCGTCGCCGTCGGACACGGTGATGGTCTCGGTATGGCGGGAGACGGGCTCCCAGACGTCGTCCGGGCCGAGGGCGTGGACGGTGCCGTCGTCCGCACGGCGCAACTGCTCGACGTACAGGTCCTGGTAGTCGGACATCGCGTTGGTGATCGCCCAGGCGGCCGTGCCGGTGTGCCCGAAGTGGCCGAGGCCGGGGACGCCGGGGACGGCGAGGCCCAGGACGTCGTAGTCCGGGCAGGAGAGACGTATCTGCTGGTAGACGCCCGGGTCCTCGATGAACCGGTGCGGGTCGCCCGCGATGATCGCCGAGCCGGAGGTGGTGCGGTCGCCCGGCACCAGCCAGCCGTTGCTGCCGGCCGTGCCGGGGCCGTCGGTGGCGAAGAGGGTGACCGCCTCGTCGCCGAGGGCACGGGCCACGCGTTCGCGCCAGAGCTTGGTGGCGAAGCCGGCGAACAGGATGTGCGTGGCGATCCAGATCGCCAGTGGTACCCACGGCTCCCAGGGGGTGGGGGTCGGACCCGTGCGGGCGAAGCGCTCGTCACGGGCGGCGCCGGCGGCGAGCCCCTCGTTGACGCCGTCCACGTACGCGCGCACCCAGGCGGCGGTGCCGGGGTCGTCGGCCTCCATGGCCGCGTAGCAGCGACGGGCCGTGTCGGCCAGCCGGGACTGGCGGGCGAAGCGGTCCCAGGTGACGGCGTCCGCGCCGAGGAAGGAGGCGCTGGAGCCCTCGGCGCGGTGCCGTTCGACCTCCAACTGCCAGGCGCGGTCGTAGGCGGTGACCCGGCCCTGGGCGTGGACGAGCCGGAGTTCGTCGGATGCGCGGAGGTGGGGGATGCCCCACTCGTCGCGGTACACCCCGTAGGATTCCGGGGTCTCCACCGAAGGCTCGTCCCGGTCCGCTCCGTGCGACCGGGCGTCGCCGTTCTCGCTGCTGGCACTGCTCACGCTGCTCACACTCTTCCCCGACGTGCGTTTAGGTTAGGCTGACCTAACTATAGGGGCGCTAGGGGAGGGGTCGGACATGGCGGTCGGCAAGGGCTGGGAGGGCGTGGTCCTCAAGCTCATGCGGGGCAAGGACTTCACGTTCACGGTCACGGGAGCGGAAGACCTGACGGAGAACTACCGCCGCGTGAGCTTCACGGACGGCGGGCTGCTCGCGGCCGCGGGCGCGTCGCTGCACGCGACGATGTGGGTACGCGTCTGGTTCCAGGGCGCGGGCAAGCCGCACCAGCGGGCCTACACGCTCGTGGACCCGGACCCGCAAACGGGCACCTTCAGCTTCGAGTTCGCCCTGCACGACGGGGTCGCCAGCGCGTGGGCGCGCGGGGCCAAGCCGGGCGACACGGTCGAGGCCACCGTCCAGGGCACCGGATTCACGGCCCCGACGCCGGCACCGGAGCGGCTGCTCGTCGTCGGCGACGCGGCGTCCCTGCCGGCGATCAACTCGCTGCTGGACACGTACCCGCAGACCCCGGCGACCATCTGGTTCGAGACGCAGCACGACGCGGACGAGCAGCTGCCGATGCGGGTGGAGCAGGGCCGGCACGACATCCGCCGGGTCCGGCGCGACGGTACGGCCCTGGCCGACCGGGTGCGCGCCGAGCTGCCCGCCCTGGCCGGGGACCCGGAGGCGGCGTTCGTCTGGCTGGCGTGCGACACCGTGACGACGCGCGCCCTGACGGCGTACCTGCGCAAGGAACTCGCCCTGCCCAAGCACCGGGTGAACGCCCTGGGCTACTGGCGCCCCGAGGCCTGAGCCGGCCACGGACCGGCCAGGCCGTCTCTTTCGGATCCTGTCGGGTCCGGCCCGCCGGCGCGGCACCTCGCGGCGTTGTCGGGGGGCCCGAGTACGTCCGGTACACGGGCGCCCCTCCGCCCTGCCGGGCACGGCACCGGACGCCGCGGGCTCGGCCGACACGATCCGAAAGAGACGGCCTAGGCGCCGGTCGTGCCGTCGATCCCCTCGCGGAGGAAGTCGGCGTGGCCGTTGTGGCGGGCGTACTCGTGGATGAGGTGGAGCATCACCAGGCGCAGTGAGGCCTCCTCCTCCCAGCTCGGCACGTACGCCGTCACGTCCAGGGACTCGGCGGCCGCCTCGATCCGGCGGGCGTGCTCGACCTCCTCCTGCCAGGCGGAGAACGCCTGCGCGCGGCTGGAGCCGGAGGCGTCGTAGGCGGCCTGGAAGTCGTGCGTGTCCGACCACAGGTGCGGGAGGTCCTGGCCGTCCAGGACCCGGCGGAACCAGTGCCGCTCGACCTCGGCCATGTGCCGGACCAGCCCCAGCAGGGACAGCGTGGACGGGGGCATCGAGGCGCGACGCAGCTGCTCGTCGGTGAGGTCCTCGCACTTCCAGGCGAGGGTGGCCCGGTGGTAGTCGAGGAAGGTCCGGAGGGTCTCGCGTTCGTCCCCGGTCAGGGGCGGGCTGATGCGTTCCATGGGAGTGATCTTGCCGGTTGTCGCCGGACCGGCATAGGGCCGGACCGGCATAGGGCCGGACCGGCATCGGGCGGGACAGGCTCCGCTCTAGGAGGCGGCGGCGGTCCACACGTACGGCACCGTCACGCCCAGGACCCCGAAGCCCAGTCGCTCCAGGATCGGGCGGCTGTCGTCCGACGCGTCCACCTGCAGGTAGGCGATGCCGAGTTCCGCCGCGAGGCGGGCACGGTGGGCGACCAGCAGGCGGTAGATGCCCCGACCGCGCCACTCGGGGAGCGTGCCACCGCCCCAGAGGCCCGCGAAGGCCAGGCCCGGACGCATCTCCATCCGGGCCGCGCTGACCGGGGTGTCGCCCGCCATCGCGAGCACGGCGGCGATCGTCTCCGGTTCGTCCCGGAGCCGGCCGAGCAGCTGCTCCCGGAGATCCGGCCGCTCCCTCCCGAAGGCCCCGGCGTGGACCCGCATCATCTCCTCGACGCCCTCCTCGTCCGTCACCACCCGCACGGTGATCCCCTCGGGCGGCTCCACCGGCAGCTTCGCGAGCTCGGACACCAGGCCCACCATCAGGGTCTCGGGCGGCTCCGGCACGAAGCCCGCCGCCCGCAGCCGGTCCCCGAGGTCCGCGGGCCGGTCGTGGGCGTACAGCTTCCACTCGAACTCCGGACAGCCACGCTCCGCGTAGAACGCCACCTGCGCCGCGATCTCCGCGTCCGCCGTCCCCTCGTCGAGGTCCGACCAGAGCACTCCGTTCCACCCGAGCGCGGGCGCGACGTGCCGTACGACGGCGCCCGCCCGTTCCACGCTCGCCCGGGCGTCCGCCTGCGCGCCTTCGCGCACCTCGGCGTCGAAGCGGGCACGCACCTTCATCAGTTCATCAAGATCGATCGTCATGGCCGCAGCTCACCACCGTCGGGCGCGTGCCACAACTGCATTAGCCTCACCCCCGTGAACCACGACTCCACCATCTACACCGGTAAGGCCACCCCCGACGCGGCAGCCGACCGCGGCTGGCTCCTCGGCCACTTCAAGGACCCCTCCGACCCCCGCCACAGCGAGGACGTGGAGATCAAATGGGGTGTCCACCCCAAGGGCGACGAGCGGGAGCGGTGGGCGACCGCGGAGAAGCGCACCGCACTGCTGGTGCTGATCAGCGGACGCTTCCGGCTGGAGTTCCCCGAGCGCACCGTCGTCCTCGCCGAACAGGGGGACTACGTGCTCTGGGGGCGCGGGGTCGACCACTCCTGGTACGCCGAGGAGGACGCCGTCGTCCTCACCGTCCGGTGGCCCTCGATCCCGGGCTACCGGGTGGACGAGCCCGAAGCGCAGCTGGAGGCCGGGGCCTCGGGCCACGCCGCGCTGTGACAATGCACACGAAACGGGCCGACGATCTCGAAACGCTGAGATCGTCGAAGGTGTAGACCCTCTGCACCGAGCCTCCCCGTGGTGACCCCTCGGGCCCTCGGCCGGGCCTTCACGCGTTCATGCGTTCTTTGCGACGGGCTGCCTCCCGGTAAAGATCCGAACCACCAGGGAGCACGTCCGTTGGCTGTAATCGCACGCTGGTGCATGCGCCACCGCCTCCTCGCCGTGCTCATCTGGCTGCTCGCACTCGGCGGGACCGCGGCCGCCGCGGTGTCCGCCGGGTCGGCGTTCTCCAACGACTACGAGGTCCCCGGCACCGAGTCCGGCAAGGCGAACGCCCTCCTGCGCGAAGGCTTCCACGGCCAGGGCGGCGACACCGACAGCGTCGTGTGGCGGGCCCCGGACCGGCAGAGCGTGCGCACGCCGGACATCGAGCGGCGCATGACGGCGGCCCTGGAGGCCGTCGCCGCGCTCCCCGGCGTCGGATCGGTCGCCGGACCCTACGGTCCCGCCCCCGAGAACATCGCGCGGATCAGCCCCGACGGGCGCACCGCCTACGCGGTGGTGACCTTCGACCGGCCGGCCGACTCCGTCCCCAAGGGCCAGGCCAGGGCCGTGGTCGAGGCGGCGAAGAACCCCACCACCGAGGCCGGCGGGCTCCAGGTCGAACTGGGCGGCCGCGCCATCCAGCTCACCGAGGCCCCCACCGCCCACCTCGCCGAGGTCATCGGCGTCGCCGTCGCGGCCCTGGTCCTCTTCCTCGCCTTCGGCTCGCTCGCCGCGAGCCTGCTGCCCATCGCGACCGCCCTGGTCAGCGTGGGCACCGCCTATTTCGGCATCACCCTGCTCGGCCACGCGATGCCGGTCGCCGACTTCGCCCCGATGCTCGGCACCCTGATCGGCCTCGGCGTGGGCATCGACTACGCGCTGTTCATCGTCACCCGGCACCGCAAGGGCCTGGCGCGGGGCAGCACCGTCGAGGAGGCGGCCGCGAACGCCGTCGCCACCACCGGCCGGGCCGTCGTCTTCGCCGGCGCCACCGTCTGCATCGCCCTGCTCGGCATGCTGGTGCTGCGGCTGAACTTCCTGAACGGCGTCGCCATCGCGGCCTCCGTCACGGTGGTCCTGACGGTCGCCGCCTCGATCACCCTGCTGCCCGCCCTCCTCTCCTACATCGGCATGCGGGCCCTCTCGCGCCGCGAGCGCCGCAGGCTCGCCGCCGAGGGCCCGCGTCCCGAGCAGACCTCCGGCTTCGCCGCCCGCTGGTCCGCCTTCGTCGAGCGTCACCCCAAGCTGCTGGGCGCCGTCGCCACCGCGGTCATGCTGGTGCTGGCCCTGCCCACGCTCTCCCTCCACCTGGGCACCTCCGACCAGGGCAACAACCCGGCCACCTCCACCACCCGGCAGGCCTACGACCTGCTGGCGGAAGGCTTCGGCCCCGGTACCAACGGCCCCCTCACCGTCGTCGCCCGACTGGACGGCGCCGGCGACCGGCTCGCCGTGGACCGGCTCACACAGGCGCTCCGCACCACCGAGGGCGTCGCCGACACCGGCCCCGCCGTGCTCAACCGCAGCGGCGACACCGCCGTCCTCACCGTCGTCCCGGACTCCGCCCCGCAGTCCCGGGCCACGAGCGACCTCGTCGACAGGCTCCGCGAGGACGTCATACCGGCCGCCGGCGCCGGCAACTCCATGCAGGTGCACGTCGGCGGTGTGACGGCCGCCTACGACGACTTCGCCGAGGTCATCATCGGCAAGCTGCCGCTCTTCGTCGGCGTGGTCATCGCCCTCGGCTGCGTGCTCCTGCTGCTGGCCTTCCGGTCCATCGGCATCCCGCTCAAGGCGGCGGCCATGAACGTCGCCGCTGTCGCCTCCTCCTTCGGCGTCGTGGTCGCCGTCTTCCAATGGGGCTGGGGCAGCGAGCTGCTGGGCCTGGGCAGCGCCGGCCCGATCGAACCCTTCCTGCCCGTGATCATGGTGTCCGTCCTGTTCGGACTGTCGATGGACTACCAGGTCTTCCTCGTCAGCCGGATGTACGAGGAGTGGCTGGAGACCGGCGACAACAGACGGGCCGTGCGCGTGGGCCTCGCCGAGACCAGCCGGGTCATCAACTCGGCGGCCGTCATCATGATCTCCGTCTTCCTGGCCTTCGTGCTCAGCGGCGACCGGATCATCGCGATGTTCGGCATCGCGCTCGCCGCGGCCGTGGCCCTCGACGCCTTCGTGCTGCGCACCCTCCTCGTCCCGGCCCTGATGCACCTGCTCGGCGGGGCCAACTGGTGGCTGCCCGTCTGGCTCGACCGGCGGCTGCCCAAGATCAGCATCGAGCCCCCCGAACGCCACCCGCATGCCAGACTTCCCGAGCAGCGGCCCGCCCCTGACCTCGCCACGAGCGAGGACGGCGCCGAGCCCGCCACCAGCTCCCGGTGATCCGGCCACCCGCCGCCCGAGACCCAAGGAAGACCGAGCATGTTCTCCATAGACCTCGCCGAAGACGCCCAGCTGTTCCCGCTGGAGGCCCGGCACGCCGAGGAGTTCTTCGCGCACATCGAGCGCGGACGCGCGTACATCGGCGAATACATCGGCTTCCCGGACCGGGCCACCGACCTCGACTCCGCCCGGGCCCTGCTCGCCACGTACGCGGTGACGGCGGGTGAGGACGGCGCCCGGTTCTTCGGTATCCGACTCGACGGAACCCTGGTGGGCGGGGTCCTCTTCCGGACGTTCGAGGCGCACTCCGGCAACTGTGAGATCGGCTGCTGGCTGGAGCCCGACGCGGCCGGCCGCGGACTGGTCACCAAGGCCTGCCAGGTCCTGATCGACTACGCCTTCGGCGAGCGCGGTCTGCACCGCGTCGAGTGGCACGCCGCCTCCGGCAACAAGAAGAGCCTCGCCGTGGCCGCGCGCCTCGGCATGACCCGCGACGGCGTCATGCGGGAGAACCACCTCCACCACGGAGTCCGCCAGGACACCGAGGTCTGGTCGATCCTCTCCCACGAGTGGGCCGCGACCCGCTCCGTCTGAGCCCGGTCCGGGCCCTGTCCGGGGGCCGCTCGCCAGGGGCCCCGCCGACCGCGGGGCCCACCACGGCCGGAGTCGGCGGATTCTCAGAAAACTCTCAGACAGGGCGCCTACGGTGCCCCGCATGGACACCACGAAGACCCCCGCCCCGAACGCCGCCGAGGCGGACACCACCCCGGTCGCCCTCGACAAGACCGAGACCGGCCGGCCGGCCGAGGCCGAAGCCGCCGCGGCGGTCACCGATGAGGCCACCGACGAGGTCACCGACGCGGACCTGGACGACGAGGCGCTCGCCGAGGACGAGGACCGTGAGCCGAGCCACGTCGGATCCGCCGCCTTCGCGATCGTCGCCGCAGGTCTCGGTGTCGTCGCCCTCAGCGGGAGCTGGGTCGCGGGCATCGTGTCCGAGCGCGCGAGCATCGCCGCCCGGCTTGAGCTGACCCAGGCCGCCGACGCCAACGCGCAGATCGCCGCCCAGTTCGTCGACCCGTGGCACACCACCGCCATGGTGAACGGCATCTTCTCCGCCCTCGCCCTGATCGTCGCCACCTTCGTGCTGGCCCTCCCCGCCTTCAGCAGCCCCGAGCGCACCCTGCCCACCTGGGTGCGGTCCGTGTCCTGGGCGGGCATCGGCCTGGGCGCCCTCGGCGTACTGCTCTTCGTCCTCATGTACTTCGACCTCCTCCTGGCCATTCCCAAGGCGGCCGGGGCCGGCGCCTAGGCAGTGCCTTAGGTCCCCACGGACCGACCCGGGGCTCCCGGGCCCCGGCCTAAGGCCCCCTGCTCCCGGCAGATGCGGCATGCGACCGATGTGCCGGCACCCCCTGGGGCGCGAATCTTGGATCACACCGAACGAGGTGCCCGAGCAACGCGACCAGGGAGCAGAGATGTTCGAGTACGAGATCGCCACCGCCGTCCGCAGCGCCGACCTCATCCGTGAGGCGGCCGAGTACCGTGCGGCCCGGTCGGCGGGGAAGGCGCACCGCGCCTCCTCGCCCGACCAGGAACACGTGAGGCGGGTGAGAACCTTCCGCAGCCGCCTCGCCCGCTCCGCGCCGCGCACCGCGTGAACTGACACGTGATGAGAAGCGCACCGGCGGCGAGTGCCGCCGAGCAGGACCTCTGTGCGATGCTCGGCGGCGTGGAGACCAGATCTGTCAGCCCGGTGTTCGTCGGCCGAGCCGATGAACTGGCCGTACTCACCGACGCACTGACCCGCGCCGCCGGGCGGGAACCGCAGGCGATGCTCATCGGGGGAGAGGCCGGAGTCGGCAAGACCCGCCTCACCGAGGAGTTCCTCTGCGAGGCGGACCGCCGCGGCGCCGTCGTCGCCGTCGGAGGCTGTGTGGAGATCGGGGCGGAGGGCCTTCCCTTCGCCCCGTTCTCGACGGCTCTGCGCACCCTGCACCGGCTGCTGCCCGAGGAGTTGGCCGCCGCTGCCGCCGGTCAGGAGGACGAACTCGCCCGCATCCTCCCCGAACTCGGCGACACCCCGCGCGGCCCGCACGACGAGGAGAGCACCGCCCGGCTCTTCGAACTGACGGCCCGGATGCTGGAGCGTCTCGCCGCCGACCGCACCGTCGTCCTCGTCCTGGAGGACCTGCACTGGGCGGACACCTCCACCCGGCACCTGCTGTCCTACCTCTTCCGCACCCTCGGCAGCGGTCGGCTCGTCGTCGTCGCCACCTACCGCGCGGACGACGTGCACCGGCGTCACCCGCTGCGCCCGCTCCTCGCCGAACTCGACCGGCTCCGCACCGTCCGGCGCATCGAACTGTCCCGCTTCAACCGGGCCGAAGTGCGCCGCCAGCTCGCCGGCATCCTCGCCGCACAGCCCGACGAGGACTTCGTCGACTCCGTCTTCGACCGGTCGGACGGCAACGCCTTCTTCGTCGAGGAACTCGTCGCCTCCAAGGAGAGCGGCTGCCGCACCGGACTCACCGAATCCCTGCGCGACCTGCTCCTCGTCCGCGTCGAGGTGCTCCCCGACGAGACCCAGCGGCTGGTGCGCATCGTCGCCGAGGGCGGCTCCACCGTGGAGTACCCGCTGCTGCGCGCCGTCGCCGGGCTCACCGAGGACGAGCTGATCGAGGCGCTGCGAGCCGCCGTCGGAGCCAACATCCTGCTCGCCAGCGCCGACGGCGACGGCTACCGCTTCCGCCACTCCCTGGTCCGCGAGGCCGTCAGTGACGACCTGCTGCCCGGGGAGCGGGCCCGCGTCAACCGCCGCTACGCCGAGGCGATGGAGGCCGACGGGTCGCTGGTCCGGGCCGAGGAGCGCGTCATCCGGCTGGCCAGCTTCTGGTACCACGCGAACGATCCCGCCAAGGCGCTGCCCGCCGTACTGGCCGCCTCCGTCGCGGCTCGCCGCCGGCACGCCTACTCCGAGCAACTGCGCCTGCTGGAGCGGGCCATGGACCTGTGGGACAGCGCCCCGGAAAGCGTCCGCGAGGCGCTCCGCCCGGCGGACTACACCGAGGTGTACCCCCCGTGCGGCTGCGACCCGGCCACCACCGCGCTGCGCCGCATCGACCTGCTGGCCGAGGCCACCGTGGCGGCCCGCTACGGCGGCGAGCGCGACCGCGCCCTGAAGATCACGAAGATGGCGCTGCGCCTGCTGGAGGACGACCACGACCCGCTGCGGGCCGCCTGGTTCTGGACCGAACGCTCCCGGCTGATCGCCGGACTCGGCCGCGGCGACGGCTGGGAGGAGATAGCCAAGGCCCAGGACCTCGTCCGGGGGCTGCCCCCGTCCCAGGTGCACGCCGAGGTCCTGGTCCGGGCCGCGAGCTGGGGCATGCTTCACAACCCGGGCCCCGACAACCTCGCCGCGGCCGAACGCGCGGTCGAGTACGCACGCATGGTCGGCGCCGAGGAGACCGAACTCAACGCCCGGATCACGGTCGGCGCCCTGCGCGCCGACTCCGGCGACGGCGAGGGCGGCCTCGCGGAGATGCGCGCGGTCGTGGAACGGACCACGCAGCTCGGACTCACGATGCTGGCCGGGCGTGCGCATATCAATCTCACCTCTCAGTTGGAAAGCCTGGGACGGTCCCAGGAAGCCGTGGAACTCGCCGAACAAGGGGCCGAACTGGTCCGCAGGTCCCGGCTCCTGGACAGCGAGGCCTGGGTCTGCGGAAACATGGCCGAGAGCCTCTACAGCCTCGGACGCTGGGACGAGGCCACCGAGGCGGCCCGGCGAACCCTGCTGGTGGGCCAGAGCGCCGCCCCGCGCGGCTGCGCCTCGGCGCGCCTCGCCTACCTGGCCCTGGCCCGCGGAGAGTTGGCCGAAGCGGCCCACCAGCTCGCCGCGGCCCACACCCACTACGGCACCCACGAGACCCAGCCCCAGCACCGGATCCCGCTCCGCCGCCTCTCGATCGGCCTGGCCGCGGCGGAGGGCCGGATCGCCGACGTCCGCGCCGAGACCGCCGCTGCCGCCGCCTACGGATTCCCGCTCGGGCAGCACCGCTACGCCTGGCCGCTGCTGCTCGCCGCCGCCACCGCGGAGGCGGACGCCCGGGGCCTCCCGGCCGCCGAGGCCGGCCGGGAGGCGGCCCTGGCCGTGCTGCGCACCGCCGCCCGCTCCCTCGCCACCCCGGTCCCTGTCTGGGCCGCCCACGCCGAGTACCTCCGGGCCGAGCTGCTCCGGGCCGAGGCCCGGGACACCCTCACCGACTGGACCGCCGTCGAGCAGGCCGTCCGCCCGCTGGAACGCCCGTACCTGCTGGCCAGAGCCTGTCACCGGCTGGCCGAGGCCCTGCTCGCCGCCGGTGACCGGGAGCCCGCGGCCCTCCTGCTCCGCGAGGCCTACGCCACCGCCGAGCGGATCGGCTCACGCATGCTGCGCGAGGACCTGGCCCTGCTGGCCCAGCGCGCCCGCCTCCCGCTGACCGACGCCGACAGCGCCGCCACCCCGCCGGCGCCCGAGACCGACCCGGTCGAGGCACTCGGGCTGACCAGCCGCGAGCGGGACGTCCTGCGCCTGGTGGCGGCCGGCAGCACCAACCGGAAGATCGCCGAGGAACTCTTCATCTCCCCGAAGACGGCGAGCGTGCACGTCTCGAACATCCTCGCGAAGCTCGGTGTCGCCGGTCGCGGCGAGGCGGCCGCCCTCGCCCACCGGCTGCGTCTCTTCGCCGGGCCCGCCCCGGTCAGTCCCCGTCCGGAGGTTGCTCGTCCAGGCGTATGAGCACCCTGCCGGATTCGAGGTCTATCGGCCCCCGCCCCGGATCGTTGTCATCGACGTCGGTCCGGGACAGCTCCAGCCGCTTCTTCTCCTCGTCGGTGTGCTTGCGCCCCGGGTTGAACAGTTCTTCGATCATGTTGAACACCCTGCTCACCACACCCTTCGTCCCCCGCCGGGGACTTGCCGGTCAGCGCACCGTCAAGGTCAGGATCCTGTCGTCGCCCGCTTCCGGGGAGCCGCGTCCGTCCGTCTCGCTCGTGACCAGCAGCATGCGGTCCCCGCCGAGGGGTACCACCGTCCGCAGCCGGCCGTACCGGCCCTCCAGGAAGGCCTCGGGCTCAGCCGCCTGCTCCGTCCCGGCCAGCGGGATACGCCACAGCCGCTTGCCCTTCAGCCCGGCCATCCATATGGAACCCTCCGCCCAGGCGATCCCGCTCGGCGAGGCCTCGTCGGTCTTCCACACGGCCACCGGATCCCGCAAGCCAGGCTTTCCGGCCTTCCCCTCGGCCTCGGGCCAGCCGTAGTTGGCGCCGGGCTCGATCAGATTCAGCTCGTCCCAGGTGTTCTGGCCGAACTCGGCCGCCCACAGCCGTTTGTCCTTGTCCCAGGCGAGGCCCTGCACATTGCGGTGCCCGTAGGAGTAGACGACGGAATCCGCCTCCGGATTGCCGTGCACCGGATCCCCGTCCGGGGTCATCCGCAGGATCTTGCCGCCCAGCGACTTCTTGTCCTGCGCGAGCCCGGTGTCACCGGTCTCGCCCGTCCCCGCGTAGAGCATCTTGTCCGGGCCGAAGGCGATCCGGCCGCCGTTGTGGATCAGGCCCTTGGGGATCCCCCGGAACACCGTGTCCGGGGCGCCCAGTTGCTGCCCGGCAGGTCGCTGCTCGTCGTACCGCAGCCGGGCGATGCGGTTGTCGGACTCGGTCGTGAAGTACACGTACACCAGACGGTCCGACGCGAAGGTGGGCGACAGCGCGAGGCCCATGAGCCCGCCCTCCCCGCCCGGAGCCACCCCCGGCACCTCACCGATCGGGGTCACCACCCCCGAGCCCGCCGCGACCCTGCTGATCGTCCCCTTGTCCCGCGAGGCCACCAGCAGGTCCCCGCCAGGCAGCGGGGCCACGCCCCACGGCGACTCCAGCCCCTTGGCCACCTCGCCCGTCACCGTGACGGCCCCCTTCGCCGGCGGTCCGGTGGCCTCCGGCGAGGCGGACGGTCTCCCCGAGGGCCCCGGTGACCCGGCGCCTGCCGAGGCCTTGCCCTGCGCGGGGCCGTCCGGCCCCGCGCCCGGCGCGCCCTCCGGCGAACACCCCGCCGCCAGCAGAGCGCCGCAGCCGGCCAGCGCGAGCGCCGCCAGCACACCCCGGCGCCGCCGGCCCGCGCCCTCGGATCCCGCTCGCCCAGGAGAACTTCCGTATCGCATCGCCCTGCTCCCTTCCGGTCCTCCGATCGTGCCCTTCATCCGTCTCAACAGCTCCGGCAGTTGCCGAAGTTCCACCACTCGTACACTCGATCGAGTGGTTGTCGCGCCGACCCGCCGCCGCCCCCTCGCCGACCCGCCGCCGCCCCCTCGCCGACCCGCCGCCGACCCCGCGCCGACCCCGGATCAGTCCCAGGCTCCCACCTCGACCGGAAGGGACGCGATCTCGGCCAGGTCACCGGCCGAGAGCCGGACGTCCGCCGCACGCGCGTTCTCCGCCGCCCACGGCGCCCGGTCGGCCCCCGGCACCGGTACCACCTGCGGCCCCTGCGCCAGCACCCACGCCAGCGCCACCTGCCCGACCGTGACCTCGGGGCCGTGCCGCCGGGCCACCTGCCGCAGCCCCGCCAGCAGCACCTGGTTCGAGGCCATCGCCTCCGCCGTGAACCGCGGATGCCGGGCCCGCACGTCCTGCGGCTCGAACCCCTCACCCGGCGTGAGGGTCCCCGTGAGGAAGCCGCTGCCCAGCGGCATCGCCGCCAGGAACCCGACCCCGCGGGCCGCGCACCACGGCAGCAGTTGCCACGCCGCCTGCGGTGACCACACCGAGAGCTCCGCCTGCACCGCGGTCACCGGGAACACCTGCTGCAGCCGCTCCAGGTGCCGCAGGGTCGTGCGGTACTCCCGGTCCCCGCGCCGCCCGGCTCCCGGCCCGGCCCCGGCGCCCAGCGCGCAGAAGCCGAGCGCCCGCACCTTGCCGGCGCCCACCAGCTCGGCCATCGCCCCCCAGGTCTCCTCCACCGGCACGTCGGGATCGACCCGGTGCAGCTGGTAGAGATCTATGACGTCGGTCCGCAGCCGCCGCAGGGAGGCGTCGCAGGCCCTCCGCAGATAGCCGGGCCGCCCGTCGGCGACCACGTGCTGGTCACCCGCCCGCAGTCCCACCTTGGCCGAGACGAACGCCTCGGACCGCCGCTCCCGCAACACCCGACCGAGCAGCAGCTCATTGGTGAACGGCCCGTACACGTCGGCCGTGTCCAGCAGATTCGACCCCAGGTCCAGCGCCGTGTGCACCGCGGCCAGCGACTCCTGTCCCCGCCGCCGCGACGGCGCGTACGCCCAGCTCATCGGCATACAGCCGAGGCCGATGGCGCCCACCGTCAGTGCCCCGGCCCCGATCGACCTGCGCTCCACCCCTGCGTCCCCCTCCGGTTCCGGCCATCAAACTAACGGCTTGATCCGGATGCCTTGGCATAGCCTCGTGATCATGACTGCAATGACCCCGGATGTCTGGCTCCCGTTCCCCGCCGAGGAGATCGAGGGCCTCCCCGACTCCTTCCGGTACCGCCTCTGGGACGGCGAGGACGCCTACCCGGCCGATCCGGCCGACTGCGTCTTCTACGTGACGCCCTACATGAAGGCCCCCGAGGTCGCCGTGCGCCCGCTGGCGGCGATGCCCGCGGTCCAGGTCGTCCAGACCCTGACCGCCGGCATCGACGACGTACGGGGCCGCCTCGGAGACCTGCGTCCCGGCGTACGGCTGTGCAACGCCGCCGGGGTCCACACGGCCAGTACCGCCGAACTCGCCCTCGCGCTGGTCCTCGCCTCGTTGCGCGGGATCCCCGGCATGGTCCGTGGTCAGGACCGCGAGGAATGGCGCTCCGGCTTCTACGACGCCCTCGCGGACAAGTCGGTTCTGATCATCGGCTACGGATCGATCGGCTCCGCCATCGAGGACCGGCTCGTGGCCTTCGAATGCGGGCCGGTCGCGCGGGTGGCGCGGACGGCACGGGCCGGCGCGCGCGGGCCCGTGCACGCCCTCGCCGACCTTCCCGCGCTCCTGCCCCGCGCCGACGTGGTGATCCTCGTGACGCCGCTGACCGATGCCACCCGGGGCCTGGTGGGCGCCGACTTCCTCGGACGGATGAAGGACGGCGCCCTGCTGGTGAACGTGGCGCGCGGCCCCGTCGTCGACACCAAGTCCCTGCTGGCGGAGGTGGAGTCGGGCCGGCTGCGCGCGGCACTCGACGTCACCGACCCGGAACCGCTGCCCGCGGGCCACCCGCTCTGGCATGCTCCGAATGTCCTGATCACACCTCATGTCGGCGGCAGCAGCTCGGCGTTCGAGCCGAGGGCCAAGCGCCTGCTGGCCCGCCAGCTCACCCGGTTCGCCGCCGGGGAGCCGGTGGAGCACACGGTGTTGATCACCGAGTGACGCGTGATGCGCACGCTCCGCAGTCACTCGAATGCGCTGCGTGGGCACAACTCCCCGATCGGTAACGGAGAGTAGAGAGACTATGTCCCTGAGTGACGAAAGTGGTGTATCGTCCGGAAGAAGGGGCTGCGCCGGGAACGTCTGGCGCTGGGGAGTGATCGGACACTTTGGGGGGCGACGGGCGATGCACGGCCAATGGACGAAGGATCCGACGCGGTACAACCGCCGAAGGCGACGCGGCCGAGACTGGGCTGCACCGGAACCAGGCAGCGAGGGGGACCGGTGAGTACCCCGGGGGCGGCTCTCCTGAACCGGCCGTCCGTCTCGGGCGGAGGCAAGGGCCTGGCGATGCAGCTGCTCCTCGCGGTGGTCAGCGGCGGGTACGCCGTCGGCGCCGCACTCAACTGGGGCTCGGAGGAAGTCGCCGAGATCATGGGCGACTTCGGGCTCAGCGCGGCCGGCTTACTCGCCGCGGTCTCCTGCTACTCCTACGCCAGGGCGATCGACAGCCGCGAACGCCCCGCCTGGCTGCTCTTCGCCTTCTCCTCCCTCATGGGAGCCGGCGGGAACGCGGTCTGGGGCTGGTACGAGGTGATCCTGGGCGAGGAAGTGCCGAAACCCTCGCTCGCCGACTTCGCCTTCCTCTGCTTCGCCCCGCCCGCCATCGTGGGCCTGCTCGTCCTCGCCAAACGCCCGGTCACCCGCGCCGGCTGGGTGTGCCTCGGGCTCGACTCCTGGCTCATCGGCGGCTCGCTGCTCACCCTCTCCTGGAGCCTGGCCCTGGCCCACGCGGCCCGGACCGCCCAGTCGGGCGCCCCCGGCAGCGTCCCGCGCGCCGCGCTCTCCCTCGCCTATCCGCTCCTGGACATCGCGCTCGTCTCGATGGTCCTGGTCCTGCACTTCCGGCGCAGCGAGACCAACCGCTCCGCCGTCAACACCGCCATCGCGGCGCTGGCCCTGACCGTGCTCAGCGACGCCCTGTTCACCTCGCCCCTGCTGAGCGCCGAGTACCAGTCCGGACAGCTGCTCGACGCGGGCTGGTTCGCGGGCTCGCTGCTCCTCGCGTACGCGCCCTGGGGCGCCCGGCGCCTCCATCCGGGCCCGGAGCCGCTCGGACGCCCGCGGATGGACCGGACGCAAAGCCGCCCGATCACCGGCTCGCTCCCCGCCCTCACCCCGTACCTCGCGGCCGCCGTGTGCACCCTGGGGATCCTGTACAACGTCGTGGACGGCCGGAAGGTGGACCGGATGGTCGTCTTCACCGGCTGCACGGTCGTGCTCGCCCTGGTCATCCGGCAGGGCATCATGCTCCTCGACAACATCGCGCTGACCCAGGAACTGGCCCAGAAGGAGAACCACTTCCGCTCCCTGGTCCAGGGCTCCAGCGACGTCATCATGATCGCCGCACCCACCGGGACCCTGCGCTACGTCAGCCCCGCCGCCGCCGGGGTCTACGGCCGCGAGGCCGAGGAGCTGGTCGGCACCGAGCTCGCCACCCTGATCCACCCCGACGACCTCGGCCGGGTGGTCCACGAGGTGCGCCGCTTCCTCGCCGCACCGCCGACCGAGGAACCCACCACCCGAATCGAATGCCGCTTCAAATCGGGCGGCGGCGAATGGCTCAACGTGGAGTCCACCGTCAACCGGCACCAGGGCGGGCTCATCCTCAACAGCCGGGACGTCACCGAACGGGTCAGGCTCCAGGCCCAGCTCCAGCACAGCGCCGAACACGATCCGCTGACCGACCTGCCCAACCGGGCCCTGTTCACCCGGCGCGTGCGCCAGGCCCTGACCGGCCGGCGCGCGGGCGACCACAGCACCGCCGTGCTCTTCATCGACCTCGACGGCTTCAAGGCGGTCAACGACACCATCGGCCACCAGGCCGGTGACGAACTGCTCGTCGAAGCCGCGCGCAGGCTCCAGGACTCGGTCCGGGCCGGGGACACGGCGGCCCGCCTCGGCGGCGACGAGTTCGCCGCGCTGATCCTGGGCGACGGCAGCCGCGACCCCGGCGCCCGTGAGTACCAGGTGCGGGAGATCGCCGACCGGCTGCGCACCACCCTTTCCCAGCCGTACCGGATCGGCGGCAGCGAGGTCCGCGTCGCCGCGAGCATCGGGGCGGCCTTCGCCGACCCCGGCATCACCCCTTCGGACCTGATGCGCAACGCGGATCTCGCGATGTACAGGGCCAAGGCGGGCGGCAAGGACCGCGTCGAGATGTACGCCCCCCAGATGCAGGCCGAGGTCGTCCGCAAGGCCGAGCTGGCGGGCCGGCTGCGGACCGCGCTGCACGAGGGCGAGTTCGCCCTGCTGCACCAGCCCGTGGTCTCGCTGACCACCGGCGAGGTGTCGGCCGTGGCCGCACAGGCCCGCTGGCGCTCCGCCCAGGGGATCCTCTTCACCCCGGCGGAGTTCCTCCGGGTGGCCGAGTACAGCGAGGGCGGCGCCGGCGGGGCGGGCGCCCCCGGCGCCGCCGGCCAGGACGCCTCACGCACCGCCGAGCTGGGGCGCTGGCTGCTGGAGGAGGCCGTGGAGCAGGCCGCCGACCGGCACCGGGCCGGGCACGACGTCCCCGTGGCCGTGCGGATGACCGCCCAGCGGCTCCTGGACCGGTCCATGCCGCTCGGCTCCGTGGAGGCGCTGCTGACCCGGCACGGGCTGCCCTCCGGGGCTCTGGTGCTGGAGCTCGCCGTATCCGACCCCAGAGTGCCCTTCGACGACCTGGAGCGCCGTCTGACAGCCCTGCACCGGCTCGGGGTGGGTATCTCCCTGGACGGCTTCGGCAGCGGCTACGCGGCCATCAGCGCCCTGCGTCGGCTCCCCGTGGACATGCTCAAGCTGGACCGGGGCCTGGTGGAGGGCGTGGTCGAGTCCGCCCGGCTGCACAAGATCACCGCAGGACTCTTGCGGATCGCAAACGACCTGGGCATGCGGTCGGTGGCGGACGGCGTGGACCTGCCCGAGCAGGTCCTGGCGCTGCGCGCGATGGGGTGCACGCACGGCCAGGGAATGGCCTTTTCCGGACCGCTCGACGAGTACAGGCTGCGGCGTGCGCTGGTGCGCGGTACGTTCCCAGTACCGGGCGGAGCGGCCCAACCAGCACTGGCCGGCGGTCCCCCCGGCGGCTCCATGGCCATCCGTAGAGGCTCACATAATGAGACGCCCGTCCCACCTACTTGACATCACCCTCCCGCCGGAGGGAGGGTCAATGCCATGCGCACCCGAATTCTCGTACTTGGAAAGCGCGTCGGCTGAAGCTGGGACCTGCATGTCCCCGCTCAACACCCCCGACGCGCTCCCCTCGCTTGCCTCCTGGCACGAGGGGTTTTTTGTTGCACTGGCACAGAGTCGAATCCGCGTAAAACCCTCAGCTTCGAGAAGAGAATGCCGATGACCGAGCAGGCCACCGGGGCCCACCATCCGCAGCCGCGGCCCCGTTCCGGCGGACAGCAGTCCGCCGCAGTTGAGCACGTCACGGGTGCGCAGTCCCTCATCCGCTCTCTCGAAGAGGTGGGGTGCGACACCGTCTTCGGTATTCCCGGCGGCGCCATCCTTCCCGCGTACGACCCGATGATGGACTCCAAGAAGGTCCGTCACATCCTGGTCCGCCACGAGCAGGGGGCCGGCCACGCCGCCACCGGCTACGCCCAGGCCACCGGCAAGGTCGGCGTCTGTATGGCCACGTCCGGTCCGGGCGCCACCAACCTCGTCACCCCCATCGCCGACGCGCACATGGACTCCGTCCCGCTCGTCGCGATCACCGGGCAGGTCTCCTCCAAGGCGATCGGCACCGACGCCTTCCAGGAGGCGGACATCGTCGGCATCACGATGCCGATCACCAAGCACAACTTCCTGGTCACCAAGGCCGAGGACATCCCGCGGACGATCGCCGAGGCGTTCCACATCGCGGCCACCGGCCGTCCCGGCCCGGTCCTGGTCGACATCGCCAAGGACGCCCTGCAGGCGAAGACCACCTTCTCGTGGCCGCCCACCCAGGATCTCCCCGGTTACCGGCCGGTCACCAAGCCGCACGCCAAGCAGATCCGCGAGGCCGCCAAGCTCATCTGCCAGGCCAAGCGCCCGGTCCTGTACGTCGGCGGCGGTGTCATGAAGTCCGGCGCGACCGCCGAACTGAAGGTCCTCGCCGAGCTGACCGGCGTCCCGGTCTGCACCACCCTGATGGCGCTGGGCTCCTTCCCCGACAGCCACCCGCTGCACGTCGGCATGCCGGGCATGCACGGCTCCGTCACCGGCGTCACCGCGCTGCAGAAGTCGGACCTGCTGATCGCGCTCGGCACGCGCTTCGACGACCGTGTCACCGGCAAGCTGGACAGCTTCGCCCCCTTCGCCAAGATCATCCACGCGGACATCGACCCGGCCGAGATCGGCAAGAACCGCGCGGTCGACGTCCCGATCGTCGGAGACGCCCGCGAGGTCATCGCCGACCTGATCCAGGCCGTCCAGGCCGAGCACACCGAGGGCAACGCCGGCGACTACACCGCCTGGTGGAACGACCTCAGCCGCTGGCGCGACACCTACCCGCTGGGCTACGACCTGCCCGCCGACGGCAGCCTCTCCCCGCAGCAGGTCATCGAGCGGATCGGCGCCCTCGCCCCGAAGAGCACGATCTTCGCGGCCGGCGTCGGCCAGCATCAGATGTGGGCCTCCCACTTCGTCAAGTACGAGGAGCCCCGCACCTGGCTGAACTCCGGCGGCGCCGGAACCATGGGCTACGCGGTCCCGGCCGCGATGGGCGCCAAGGTCGGCATGCCCGAGCGCACGGTCTGGGCGATCGACGGCGACGGATGCTTCCAGATGACCAATCAGGAACTGGTCACCTGCGCCCTGAACAACATCCCGATCAAGGTCGCGATCATCAACAACGGTGCGCTGGGCATGGTCCGCCAGTGGCAGACGCTGTTCTACAACCAGCGGTACTCCAACACCGTTCTGCACGCCGACGAGACCGGGCACGACACGGTCGGCTCCCAGCTCGGCGAGTCCATCTCGCCCCGCAAGGGCACGCGCGTCCCGGACTTCGTCAAGCTGTCGGAGGCCATGGGCTGCGTGGCGCTGCGCTGCGAGGACCCGGCCGACCTGGACAGGGTCATCGCCGAGGCCAACGCGATCAACGACCGTACCGTCGTGATCGACTTCATCGTCCACGAGGACGCCATGGTGTGGCCGATGGTCGCCGCCGGCACCTCCAACGACGAGGTCATGGCAGCCCGGGGCGTCCGTCCCGACTTCGGCGACAACGAAGACGACTGAGCCGAGAGAGCCGAGAGAGAGAACGCCCCACATGTCCAAGCACACGCTCTCCGTCCTGGTCGAGAACACGCCCGGCATCCTCGCCCGGATCGCCGCCCTGTTCTCCCGCCGCGGGTTCAACATCGATTCCCTCGCGGTCGGTGTCACCGAACACCCCGACATCTCCCGCATCACCATCGTGGTCAACGTCGAGGACCTCCCGCTGGAGCAGGTGACCAAGCAGCTGAACAAGCTGGTCAACGTGCTCAAGATCGTCGAGCTGGAGTCCCACAACGCCATCGAACGCGAGCTCGTCCTGGTGAAGGTCCGTGCCGACAACGAGACCCGGTCGCAGATCGTCGAGATCGTCCAGCTGTTCCGCGCCAAGACGGTCGACGTCTCCCCGGAGGCCGTCACCATCGAGGCCACCGGCGGCTCCGACAAGCTCGGCGCGATGCTCAAGATGCTGGAGCCCTTCGGCATCAAGGAACTCGTCCAGTCCGGCACGATCGCCATAGGGCGTGGCGGCCGGTCCATCACGGACCGCAGCCTGCGCGCGCTCGACCGCAGCGCCTGACCCGGCCGGCCGGGGGCGGCCGCGGTCCAGCGGCAGCCCCGGCCCCGGCAGACACGCTCAGCTCGCATAGCGAGACCGAGAAACTCAGATTCCGTTCCCCGCCGTACGGTGGGAGCAACACCAGCGCACCAAGGAGATATCCCAGTGGCCGAGCTGTTCTACGAGAACGACGCCGACCTGTCCATCATCCAGGGCCGCAAGGTCGCGGTCATCGGTTACGGCAGCCAGGGCCACGCCCACGCGCTGTCGCTCCGTGACTCCGGCGTCGACGTCGTCGTCGGTCTGAAGGAGGGCTCGAAGTCCAAGGCCAAGGCCGAGGAGCAGGGTCTGAAGGTCGTCCCCGTGGCCGAGGCCGCCGCATGGGCGAACGTCATCATGATCCTCACCCCGGACCCGCTGCAGGCCGAGATCTACGAGGAGTCCATCAAGGAGCACCTCGAGGAGGGCGACGCGCTCTTCTTCGGCCACGGCTTCAACGTCCGCTACGGCTTCATCAAGCCCCCGGCCAACGTGGACGTCGCCCTCGTCGCCCCGAAGGGCCCGGGTCACCTGGTCCGCCGTCAGTACGAGGAGGGCCGCGGCGTTCCCTGCATCGCCGCCGTCGAGCAGGACTTCACCGGCTCCGCCTTCGCCCTCGCGCTCTCGTACGCGGCCGGCATCGGCGGCACCCGCGCCGGCGTCATCAAGACCACCTTCACCGAGGAGACCGAGACCGACCTGTTCGGTGAGCAGGCCGTCCTCTGCGGTGGCGCCTCCGCGCTGGTCAAGGCCGGTTTCGAGACCCTGACCGAGGCCGGCTACCAGCCGGAGATCGCGTACTTCGAGTGCCTGCACGAGCTGAAGCTCATCGTCGACCTCATGTACGAGGGCGGCCTGGAGAAGATGCGCTGGTCGGTCTCCGAGACCGCCGAGTGGGGCGACTACATCACCGGCCCGCGCGTCATCACCGACGCCACCAAGGCCGAGATGAAGAAGGTCCTCGCGGAGATCCAGAGCGGCGAGTTCGCCAACACCTGGATGGCCGAGTACAAGGCCGGTCTGCCGAAGTACAACGAGTACAAGAAGGCCGACGAGGAGCACCTGCTGGAGACCACCGGCAAGAAGCTGCGCAAGCTGATGAGCTGGGTCGACAACGACGAGAGCTGATCTCGTGACGGAGGGGCCGGGACACGCGAGGTCCCGGCCCCGCCGTGCATCACCGGACGGGTGTCGCACGCCGGGAATCCGGCCCTCACGGGCGCGGGTTGTCCACGCCGGCCAACCACGGACGGGTGATCCTTCCGTACAGGCGGAAATCCGGCCCGCCGGCGCCACTACACTGCTCAACACATACGCGTCAGGCCCACAGTGTCGTGCGTCTTCCACGCGGCTACCCCCTCCACCGCCTGCGGCCGTCGGGACGGCCGTCCGCACTGGACTTGTGAGGACCCACGTGAGCTCGAAACCTGTCGTACTCATCGCCGAAGAGCTGTCGCCCGCCACCGTCGAGGCGCTGGGCCCGGACTTCGAGATCCGGCACTGCAACGGCGCGGACCGCGCCGAGCTGCTGCCCGCGATCGTCGACGTCGACGCGATCCTCGTCCGCTCCGCCACCAAGGTCGACGCCGAGGCCATCGCCGTGGCCAAGAAGCTGCGGGTCGTCGCGCGTGCCGGCGTCGGTCTGGACAACGTGGACGTCTCGTCCGCCACCAAGGCCGGCGTGATGGTCGTCAACGCGCCGACCTCGAACATCGTGACCGCGGCCGAGCTGGCCTGCGGCCTGCTCGTCGCCACCGCCCGCAACATTCCGCAGGCCAACACCGCCCTGAAGAACGGCGAGTGGAAGCGGAACAAGTACACGGGTGTCGAGCTCAGCGAGAAGACCCTCGGCGTCGTCGGCCTCGGCCGCATCGGCGTCCTGGTCGCCCAGCGCATGTCGGCCTTCGGCATGAAGATCGTCGCGTACGACCCCTACGTACAGCCCGCGCGCGCCGCCCAGATGGGCGTCAAGATGCTGACGCTGGACGAGCTCCTGGAGGTCGCCGACTTCATCACCGTGCACCTGCCCAAGACCCCCGAGACCCTCGGTCTCATCGGGGACGAGGCCCTGCACAAGGTGAAGCCGTCGGTCCGCATCGTCAACGCCGCCCGTGGTGGGATCGTCGACGAGGCCGCGCTCTACACGGCCATCAAGGAGGGCCGCGTCGCCGGCGCCGGCCTCGACGTGTACGCGAAGGAGCCCTGCACGGACTCCCCGCTCTTCGAGCTCGACCAGGTCGTCTGCACCCCGCACCTGGGCGCGTCCACGGACGAGGCCCAGGAGAAGGCCGGTGTCTCGGTCGCCAAGTCGGTACGTCTCGCGCTCGCCGGTGAGCTCGTACCGGACGCCGTCAACGTCCAGGGTGGCGTCATCGCCGAGGACGTCCGTCCGGGCCTGCCGCTCGCCGAGAAGCTCGGCCGCATCTTCACCGCTCTCGCGGGCGAGGTCGCGGTCCGCCTCGACGTCGAGGTCTGCGGCGAGATCACCCAGCACGACGTCAAGGTGCTGGAACTCTCCGCCCTCAAGGGTGTCTTCGAGGACGTCGTCGACGAGACGGTCTCCTACGTCAACGCCCCGCTGTTCGCGCAGGAGCGCGGCGTCGAGGTGCGGCTGACCACCAGCTCGGAGTCCCCGGACCACCGCAACGTGGTGACCGTACGCGGCACCTTGTCGGACGGTCAGGAGGTCTCGGTCTCCGGCACGCTCGCGGGCCCGAAGCACCTTCAGAAGATCGTCGGCGTCGGGGAGTACGACGTGGACCTGTCGCTGGCCGACCACATGGTCGTGCTGCGCTACACCGACCGCCCCGGCGTGGTCGGCACCGTCGGCCGCGTCCTCGGCGAGGGCGGTCTGAACATCGCGGGCATGCAGGTCGCCCGCGCCGAGGCGCACGGTGAGGCGCTCGCCGTCCTCACCGTCGACGCCGCGGTTCCGGCGAACGTCCTCGCGGACATCGCCACCGAGATCGGCGCCGTCTCGGCGCGCACCGTCAGCCTCGCCTGAGCCCGCAAGGGTGATCACGTGAAGGAAGGGCCCGGGGGAGACCCCGGGCCCTTCCGCGTTCCGTCGGCCGTGCGCAGCGGCGGGCGGTTCAGTGGTACGACGCCTCGTGGAGGCGGTCCTCGGTCCGGGCCCCGGGCTCCGCCGCGGGCGGGGCGGGCGCTTCGATCCCCCGCATCAGAGCCGCGGCGAGCACGGCCGCCCCGAGCAGCAGCGCCGCACCGCCCCAGGCCGCGTACTGCATCCCGTGGACGAAGGCCTCCCGGGCCAGGGCGAGAACCTGCTCCCCGGCCGGCCCGCCGATGTGGTGGGCGGTGGCGACGGCGCCGCCCAGGGTCTCCCGTACCGCGGGCTCGGCGTCGGCCAGGTCGGCGCGGTAGATCGCGGTGCCCAGGCTGCCGAGGACCGCCATGCCCAGGGCGCCGCCGAACTCCGTCCCGGTCTCCAGCAGGGAGGCGGCGGATCCGGCCTTCTCGGCGGGGGCGGAGGCCAGCGCCATGTCGGACACCAGGGACAGCACGGTGACGATGCCCGAGGCCAGCACCCCGGCACCGGTGAGGATCAGCCACAGGGAGTCGGTGTCCACCAGGCCGACCAGGACGAATCCGGCGGCGGCCAGGACGAACCCACCGGCGATCACGTAGGCCCGGTCCAGCTTCTGGGCGAGGGCGGCGGAGACCGGGGCCGCGGCGCCGATGACGACCGAGGGGGCCAGGCTCCACAGGGCGGCTTCCAGGGTGCCCATGCCGAGCACCGACTGGAGGTACTGGGTGGTGAAGTAGGCGGAGCCCATCATGGCGAAGGCGGCGACGGTGTTGAGGCCGATGCCCGCCCCGAAGCCGCGGCCGGCGAACAACGCCCGGCTCACCATGGCGTCCTCACGGGAGCGCTGACGGCGGACGAAGGCGTACCCGAAGGCCAGTCCGGCGGCGAGGCAGCCGGCGTAAAGGGGTTCGAAGCCCTCGGCGGCGATCTCCTTGAGTCCGTAGACGACCGGCAGCACCGCGGCCATGGACAGCGGGACGCTCAGCAGGTCGAAGCGGCCGGGGGTCGGGTCCTTGAACTCCGGCACCAAGGCCGGGACCAGGAGCAGCAGGAGCAGCATCGCGGGCACGTTGATGAGGAAGACGGAGCCCCAGTAGAAGTGGTTCAGCAGCACCCCGCTGAGCACCGAGCCGAGGGCGATACCGCCGGTCATCGCCCCGGACCAGATGGCGATGGCCTGCCCGCGCTGCTTGTCGTCCTGGAAGAGGTTCCGTACGAGGGCCAGCGTGGAGGGCATCAGGGTGGCGCCGCCGACACCGAGCAGCACGCGGGCCGCGATGAGCATCTCGGCGCTGGTGGCGCAGGCGGCGCCGATCGAGGCGAGGCCGAAGGCGGTCGCGCCGATCAGCAGCAGCTTGCGGCGGCCGATCCGGTCACCGAGCGAGCCCATCGTGATCAGCAGGCCGGACAGGGCGAAGGCGTAGCTGTCGAAGATCCAGAGCTGCTGGGTGGAGCTCGGGTCGAGCTGCTCGGTGATGGCCGGGATGGCGAAGTAGAGGACGGAGACGTCCATCGAGACCAGGAGCAGCGGCAGCAGGAGGACGGTGAAGGCGGTCCATTCGCGGCGGCCGGCACGGGGCGCTGTGACAGCGGGGTTTGTCATGAGCAGGAATATACAGACGTCTTAAACGTCTGTCTATGACGTCTGTCTAGAACTGTTGTCTTGGACGCTTGTCTTGCTACCGTGTGGTCATGGGACACCGCGAAGATCTGCTTGAAGGCGCCAAGAAGTGCCTGGTCGAGAAGGGGTTCGTGCGTACGACCGCACGCGACATCGTCAGCGCCTCCGGGACGAACCTGGCCTCCATCGGCTACCACTACGGCTCGAAGGACGCCCTCCTCGCCCAGGCGTTCATCGGTCTGATGGAGGAGTGGGGCGCGGTTTTCCAGGACGGACTGGCCGGCGAGGGCGGGTCGTCGGAGCGCTTCCGCGCGCTGTGGGAAGGCGTGCTGGCACAGCACGAGAAGTCGGGCCCGGTCTGGGCCGCCAGCCTGGAGGTGGCGCTCGGCCGGGACCAGCGGCCGGAGTTGAGGTCCATGCTCGCGGCCTCGCAGGCCGAGGGGCGCCGGGGGCTGATCTCGATGCTCACCGGAACCCCGGAGGACCAGCTCGACGAGCGGGACGTACGTACCCTGGGCGGCTTCTACCAGGCGCTGCTCAACGGCCTGATGATCCAGTGGCTCTTCGACCCGGAGTCGGCCGCGACCGCCGAGGAGTTCACCGAGGGCATGCGGCGCGCGGCGGAGGCGATGACCCGCTCCGGGGGATGACCGAAGCCGGAACCGGAGGGGCCGCTACGTCAGGCGCGCGGCCTTGAGGGCCATGTGGAGCAGCAGGCGGTCCTCGCCCTCGTCCAGGTCGAGCCCGGTCAGCTCCTCCACCTTGGCCAAGCGGTAGTAGAGGGTCTGGCGGTGGATGCCCAAGGCGGCCGCCGCTCGGCCCGCTTGGCCCGCGCAGTCCAGGTAGACCTCGGCGGTACGGGCGAGTTCGCGGTGGGCCGGGGTCAACAGGGTGCGCGCCGCCGGGTCGTCCACCGGATCGGCGGCGAGCGCCGCCAGCATCCGGTACGGGCCGATCGCCGACCACTGGGCGACCGGGCCGAACCGGGGCTGGGCCGCCGCGGCCCGGGCGGCTGCGACGGCCCGCTCCCAGGCGGTGGGCAGGTCCGCGAGACCCCGTACGGGATCGGCGACGCCGGCGGTCGCACCACGGGCCGTGACCGTGGCGGCCGTGGTGGTGGCGGTGGCCCCGGCGCTCCCGCCCTTTCCGCCCGTCCCCTTTCCGCCCGCGCCCTCTCCACCCGGGACCTTTCCGCCTCCGGCCTTTCCGGCCGTGTCCTTGCCGCCCGTTCCGGTCACCTCCGCCGCGCGCGGCAGCAGTCGGGCCACCGCCGCCAGGGCCGGAGTCAGCGCGTCCGTCGAGCGCAGCCGGAGCAGTACCGCCAGAGCCGGTTCACCCGCGGCGTGCGACCCGGACCCCGCTCCCGTACCGGTACCCGCCCCGGCGCCCGGCTCGCCCCCGCCCCGCCGCGGTACGACGCACACCGCCGCCGCGCCCGGTACCGACGCCGGAGCCTCCCCGGGCCAGGGCGTCACGCAGACCGCCGCGTGCAGTCCGTCCCCGCCCGGGCCGAGGGCCACCCGCAGCGCGGCCACCGCCATGTCCTGCTGCCAGCCCCGGCCGGCCGTGAGCACCGCCAGGAACTCCCGCGACAGGTCGGCCCCCGCCTTCGCCTCCTCGGCGAGCAGCACACCGATGCGCTGGGCCACCTCCATGGCCGCGTCCAGCGCCGCGGGCCCCGGCCCGGGCTTGCCGGGCTCCTGGTCGAGCAGCCATACGTAGCCCTGCACGATGCCCCGGTACCGCACCGGCAGGCAGATCCGCCCCCGGAACACCCCCGCGTCGGGCGCCGCCGGGATCCGGACGGGTCCGGTGGCGCGGGCGATGCCGAAGGCCTCGAACCAGGACCGGACGTCCGCCGTGGACTGTCGGGTCAGGATCGAGCGGGTCCGGACCGGGTCCATGGCGAGATCGTCGTCGCTGTCGTGGGCGCCGAAGGCGATCAGGCGGAAGTCCCGGTTCTCCAGGGTCGCCGGGGCGCCGAGCAGCGCGGAGATCTCGTCCACCAGGTCCTGGTAATCGCCCTTCACGCGGATATTCTCCCACCCCGGAGCGGACCCTTCAGACAGATGTATGAGATCCGGGACACGGATGCGTGACAGCTGTCGATGGCAGAGGATCAAAGCGATCCTTAGGTTTCACGGTGGTTTCACTTGCGCTTTTCTTCTGCCACCCGCTGGAGGTGCCCCGTGCTGGGTCCCGTGATCCTCGCCGCTTCGCGCAGCGACAAGATGCGTCGTATCGTCTCCGCCGCCCCGGTGACCAAGCCCGTGGTGAATCGGTTCATCCCCGGCGAGACCGTCGATCAGGTCATCCCGATCGTCGAGGAGCTCACGCGGGCCGGCCTCGAGGTCACCCTCGACGTCGTCGGCGAGGACATCACCGAGGTGGCGCAGTCCCACGCCGCCCGCGACGCCTACCTCGAGCTCATCGAGCGCCTCGCGGAGCTCGGCCTCGGCGAGAAGGCCGAGATGTCCGTCAAGCTGTCCATGTTCGGCCAGGCCCTGGAGGGCGGCCACGAGCTGGCGCTCGCCAACGTCCGCCCGGTCGTCGAGGCCGCCGCCGCCATCGGTACCACCGTGACGCTGGACGCCGAGGACCACACCACCCTCGACTCGATGTTCGCGATCCACGAGGAGCTGCGCCGGGACTTCCCGCAGACCGGCTGCGTGATCCAGGCGTACCTCTTCCGCACGGAGGCCGACGCCCGCCGCCTGGCCGCCGCCGGCAGCCGCGTCCGTATCGTCAAGGGCGCCTACAAGGAGCCCGCCGAGGTCGCGTACCTGGACAAGGCGGAGATCGACAAGGCGTACGTCCGGATCCTGAAGATCCTCATGGACGGCGAGGGCTACCCGATGATCGGGTCCCACGACCCCCGCCTCATCGCCATCGGCCAGGAGCTCGCCCGCAAGGCCGGGCGCAAGCTGGACGAGTACGAGTTCCAGATGCTGTACGGCATCCGCAGCGAGGAGCACCTGCGGCTGGCCGCCGAGGGCCACCGGATGCGTGTCTACACCGCCTACGGCACGGACTGGTACGGCTACTTCATGCGTCGCCTCGCGGAGAAGCCGGCCAACCTGCTCTTCTTCGTCCGCTCGATGATCACCAAGAACTAGGCACCCCACTAGCTCAAGGAGTTACCAGCCCCATGGATGCTGTGACCCAGGTCCCCGCGCCGGTCAACGAGCCGGTCCACTCGTACGCCCCCGGCACCCCGGAGCGCACGCGGCTCGAAGCGCAGCTCAAGCAGCTGTCCGAGAACCCGATCGACCTTCCGATGACGATCGACGGCGTCAAGCGGATGGGCGGCGGTGAGCGTTTCGACGTGGTCCAGCCGCACGACCACAAGTCGGTGCTCGGCACCTACGCCAACGCCACCGAGGCCGACGCGCAGGAGGCCATCGACGCCGCCCTCGCCGCCGCCCCGGCCTGGCGCTCGATGTCCTTCGACGACCGCGCCGCGATCATCCTGCGCGCCGCCGAGCTGCTGTCCGGCCCGTGGCGCGAGAAGCTGGCCGCCTCGACCATGCTGGGCCAGTCGAAGACCGCGCAGCAGGCCGAGATCGACACCCCGTGCGAGCTCGTCGACTTCTGGCGCTTCAACGTCCACTTCGCCCGCCAGATCCTGGCCGAGCAGCCGGTCGCGAACTCCGCCGGCGTGTGGAACCGCAGTGACCACCGCCCGCTCGAAGGCTTCGTCTACGCGATCACGCCGTTCAACTTCACGGCCATCGCCGGCAACCTGCCGACCGCCCCCGCCCTCATGGGCAACGTGGTCCTGTGGAAGCCCTCCCCGACGCAGACCCACTCCGCGATCCTCCTCATGGAGCTCCTGGAGGAGGCCGGCCTGCCCAAGGGCGTCATCAACCTGGTGACCGGCGACGGCATCGCCGTGTCCGAGGTGGCCCTGAACCACCCCGAGCTGGCCGGCATCCACTTCACCGGCTCGACCAAGACCTTCCAGTACCTGTGGAAGACGGTCGGCAACAACATCGAGAAGTACAAGTCCTACCCGCGCCTGGTCGGCGAGACCGGCGGCAAGGACTTCGTCGTCGCGCACCCGTCCGCAGACCGTGCCGTCCTGAAGACCGCCCTGACCCGCGGTTCCTTCGAGTTCCAGGGCCAGAAGTGCTCTGCGTCCTCGCGCGCCTACGTCCCGGCCTCGATCTGGAACGACGGCTTCAAGGAGGCCTTCGCGGCCGAGGTCGACGGCATCACCATGGGCCCGGTCACCGACCTCACCAACTTCATCGGCGCCGTCATCGACGAGCGCTCCTTCGCGAAGAACAAGGCCGCGATCGACCGCGCCAAGGCCGACCCGACCTGCGAGATCATCGCCGGTGGCACGTACGACGACTCGGAGGGCTACTTCGTCCGCCCGACCGTCATCGCCTGCACCGACCCGGAGAACGAGGTCTTCACGACCGAGTACTTCGGCCCGATCCTGGCGATCCACGTCTACGAGGACGCCGACTTCGACGTGATGCTGGCCCAGATGGAGTCCGTCTCGGCGTACGCCCTGACCGGCTCGATCATCGCGGGTGACCGCTACGCGGCCGCGGACGCGATGGAGAAGCTCCGCTTCGCGGCGGGCAACTTCTACATCAACGACAAGTCCACCGGCGCCGTCGTCGGCCAGCAGCCCTTCGGCGGTGGCCGTGCCTCGGGTACGAACGACAAGGCGGGCGCCGCGTCGAACCTGATGCGCTGGACCTCCACCCGCTCGATCAAGGAGACGCTGGTCGCGCCGACCGACTACGCGTACCCCCACATGGGCTGACCTCCGCCCCCTGCTGAACCCCGCCCCCGCTCCGGTACCCCCAAGTCCGGAGCGGGGGCGGTATCCATTTCCCCCCTCGGCAACTCCTGCTAGCCTGGCCGCAGTTGTCGTGTACGGCGACCAGCTCCGCCACTCGGGCCCGGACACCCGAGGGAGCCAAGGGCTCTGACGAGTTCCCGTACGGGGTGGCAGCAGACCGCTGGAGATACGCAACCTCTACGCGCCCGTACCGGGACCGGCGCCCGGGGAGACGTATGTCCAGGCGCACCGACAACCACCACCGTGCCGCATCCATCTGCCGTGAGGCCACCGGCCTGCCGCACCGCACCTGTCTCGGCTGGGCCGAAGCCGGCCTCATCACCCGCAGCCGACCGGTCCCGGAGCCCGAGGACGAGGCGCAGCGCGCCCTCGAATCGCTCCTGGTGGCCGAGCTGGCCGACGGGCTCCGGGAACACGAGCGCCGTGACGGGGCCCTGCTCGGCTTCACATCCGCCCGGCCGGCCCGCGTGGGCCTGACGCTGGCCCTGCACCCGGCGCTGGCGGACCGGGTCCTCGCCACGGTGCTGCCACGCATCGACGAGCGCCACGGCGGACTGCGCGGTGTGCCGGGGCTGCGCATCGTCGCGACGGGCGGCAGTTGGGCGCTGAACCAGCTGCAGGGGCGGGCCACGGTGGCACTGGTGCACCCCGACCCGGACTGGCGCCCACTGCTGCCGGAGCACGGTGACGGACTGATGCAGGTGTGGCGGCGCGACGGACACCGCCTGCACCCCGCCGAAGCGGCGGAGCTCACAGGCCGCGCCGGCTCAGGGGGCGACCCCGGGTCGGTCAGGGCACAGGACTGGTTGAACAGCAGGCTGCTCAGGCGCCCGGGGCTGCTGGGCGCTGCCGGAGCCGTGCACGGATCGGCGAACGTCTACACCCACGGCGGCGGGGACGTGGTCGTCGAATGGTGCTGCGGCGTGGAACGGGACGAACTCGAACGACGGCTGCGCCGCAGCGGCCTGGCGAAGCGGCCGGACCGGATCGCCGAGCGGCTGCGGGACCAGCCCTGGTTCCCCGGTGAGATCGCCATGGGCGGCGCCTTCGTCACCCTGCGGCGCGGGCCCTGCTACGCGCCGCACCCCACGGCGCGGAGGGCCCACTGATGCTGACCGCGGTGATGGTGACGGCGGCCGTGCTCGGCGTCGCGAAAGTGGTCCGGGACTGGCTGATCCTGCGGCAGGTGCGGGCCGCCATGGACGCCGGCACCCCGCAGGACCGGGTGCGGATCGGGATGCGGCTCGCCGAGGCCCTCGGGGGCGGACCGGCCGCCGAGGCTCCGGGGCAGGTCCCGGAGCCGCCCGGCGGCGAGACGCTCACACCTCGACCATGACCTGGTCCAGGGACTTGCGCAGGAGGTCCGGGACCTCGCAGTCGTCCGCCGGGTAGCCCACCGGGACGACCGCGAAGGCCTTCTCGTTCTCCGGGCGGTCCAGGACGTGGCTGAGGAAACGCATGGGGCTGGGGGTGTGGATCAGCGCCGCCAGGCCCGACAGGTGGAGGGCGGACAGGAGCATGCCCACCGCGATGCCGACCGACTCGTCGACGTAGTAGTGCTTGCGTTTCGTGCCGTCCGGGCCGAGCCAGTAGCGCTGCTGGAAGACCACGATCAGCGCCGGGGCGTCCGTGAGGTGGGTCTTCACCGCGTCCGTGCCGATGGGGCGCAGGGCGGCGAGCCATTCGTCGCCCAGCCGGCCGTCGTAGGACAGTTGCTCCTCCTGCTCGGCGGCGGCCCGGATCTGCTGCCGTACGGCCGGGTCCTTGACCAGGACGAAGGTCCACGGCTGTTGGTGCGCCCCGGAAGGGGCGGTCGCGGCGCAGGCGATGGCGTCCCGGACCACCTGTTCGGGCACCGGGTCGGGGGAGAAGTGGCGTACGGTCCGCCGCTCCTCCATCCGGGCCCGCAACCCGGCGGCGTGCGCGAGGGATTCCTGGTGCGGCATCCGTTCGGGACGGTAGGCGACCGGGCGGTAGGGATCGCCGTGGGTGGGCGTCCACCGCCCGGTCCCAGGAGCGGTCCCGGAGGCGGTCTCGGGTGTGGTCTCAGGCGACATGGAGCAGATCCTCACGCCGCCGTGCGACCCGCCGCCAGGGCGGTACACGAATCTCTCGCCCGGTATGGGAGGACCCGGGCGTTTTCGGAGGCGGTGATCACCGGTCGATTCCTCGGGCGCGGCGGCCTCCTCCACCGGTGTGACCTCGGCCCCGGCGGATCCGCTCGGGGGCCCGCCCGGGGCCGCCGGGCACGGGTGGACCACCCCGCCCCCACCGGCCGTACGTCCCTTCGGCGGGCTGGGCGGCGAGGCCGCGGCCGCGGTGGACCACCGGGCCCGCATCCGCCCGCCGGCCCGGTGTCCGCCCGCCCGGGTACGGCCACGGGGGACACGGGCGGCCCGGTCCCGCGGCTCTCCGGGTTTCGAACCCCTCGGCTGTTTCCGGCCTTTCCCGGCCCCACCGGGGCCGCCGACGCGCGTTGGTACGGTCGCCCCATGGAGAACCTCGTACGGCACACGGCGGAGCTGACCGGTACGGAGCTCCGCGAGATCCGGACCCTGCTCGACGGGGCCTTCGACGGTGACTTCGCCGACGAGGACTTCGAGCACGCCCTCGGCGGGATGCACGTGCTGGTCCGGGACGCGGGCGGCGACCTCGTCGCGCACGGCAGCGTCGTCATGCGGCGCGTCGTGCACCGGGGGAGGGCCCTGCGCACCGGGTACGTCGAGGCCGTGGCCGTACGGGCCGACGCGCGGCGTCGCGGCCTCGGCGGGCAGGTCATGGCCCGGCTGGAGCAGGTCATCGGCCGGGCGTACGTGCTCGGGGCGCTGTCGGCGTCGCGGGACGGGGCGGGGCTGTACCTGGGCCGCGGCTGGCAGGTGTGGGGCGGGCGGATCGGCGCCCTCTCGCCGGCGGGGCCCGTCCCGCTCCCGCAGGAGGAGGGGTCGACGTACGTGTGGGCACCGCCCGGCGGGATCCGGCTGGACCCGGCCGGGCGGCTCGACTTCGACTGGCGGGACGGGGACGTGCTCTAGGCGCGTCTTTCGGATCAGGACGGCCTAGGAGCCCGAGATACTGGCCGCGCCCGTTTCGATGTGGCCCGTGTAGCGGCGCGACCAGGTGCCGTCGCAGTCGCCGAGGATCGTGAAGTCGTACCAACCCTTGCTGTAGGCGACGGCGTTGAAGTAGTCCTCACGCGCGGAGTTCGCCGGGACCGTGTACGTCCACGGGCCGTCCGTGCGGTAGGCGTTCGAGCGGATGGTGAAGGTGACGGGGGAGCCGGAGGAGTTCTTCATCTTGAAGTAGACCGCCGGCTTGCCGGTGCCGGGCTCGACCGCGAAGCGGGCCGCCACCTCGATGTCCTTGCCCGGCTTCGACGCGTCGCCGATGAAACGGCGCAGGAAGCGGTTCGGCCCGTGCATCGAGATGTCGTACTTGCCCGAGCCGTACCCCAGGCCGATGTGGAAGTAGTCGCCGGCGGTACCACCCGGGTCGACCGTGTACTGCCAGGGCGTCGTGTCCCGGTGCTGGTGCGGGTGGATCGAGAAGTGCGCCGCCCGCTTCGCCTGGGCCCCCTGGTTGGTCATCGAGAACCAGGCCGTGATCTGACCGGCCGGCCCGAATTCGAAGCGGTCCAGATTGCCGTTCACCTGGTACGGCAGGGCCCGCGCGGGGCGGGTGCCGGGCTCCTGCGCCGGGAGGGCGTTGTCCTGCGGCGCCGGGTTGGGGAGCGGGGCGCAGGTCGCCTGGCCGATCACCTTGGCGGTGGAGGGCAGACCCGCGGGGTACCCGTGGACCGGGTGTGCGAAGTCGAAGACACCGGTCAGGTCGCCGACCACCTTGCGGCGCCAGTCGCTGATGTTCGGGCAGGTGGCGGGGGTGCCGAGGGCTGCGGTCCACTTCTCCATGAACCGCAGCACCGAGGTGTGGTCGAAGACCTCCGAGCTCACCCAGCCACCCCGGGTCCAAGGGGACATCACGATCATCGGGACGCGGAAGCCGAGGCCGATGGGGAGGCCGTCGAGGTACTCGCCGGGGGTGCCGGGCGGGGCGACCGGCGGCGGCACGTGGTCGAAGAACCCGTCGTTCTCGTCGTAGTTGAGGAAGAGCACCGTGGAGTCGAACACCTCGGGGTCGGCGGCCAGGGCGCGGTGCACCAGGTCCACGAAGTGGGCGCCGTCGCCGGGCGGGGCGTACGGGTGCTCCGAGAAGGCCTCGCTCGCCACGACCCAGGACACCTGGGGGAGCGTGCCCGCCACCACGTCGGCGCGGATCGCGGCCGCGATGTCGTCCGGGGTGGAGCCGGTGACCTTGGGGACCGAGCCCATGCCCCGGTCCCACAGCGGATCGCCGGGGCCGGCGTCGGTGAACCGCTTGAAGTAGGCGAGCCCGTTGTCCCCGTAGTTGTCCTGGGCGTTCTGGTAGACCTTCCAGCTCACGCCGGCCCGCTGGAGGGCCTCCGCGTACGTCTCCCAGGTCAGCCCGGACTCCTCGCCGCCGTCCTTGCTGGTGGCGTCGATCTTGCCGCTCCACAGGAAGGTGCGGTTCGGGCCGGTCGCGCTGAGGGCGGAGCAGAAGTACGCGTCGCAGACCGTGTAGGTGTCGGCGAGGGCGTAGTGGAAGGGGATGTCCCCCCGGTCCAGGTGGCCGAGGGTACGGGCGTTGCCGACGCCGGTGACCCAGCTGTCCATCCGGCCCTTGTTCCAGGCGGCGTGCTGCGAGGTCCAGCTGTGCGGGAGGTCGCCGGTGCACTGCGCCAGGGTCTCGCTGTCCACGCCACCCGCCGGCGGGGTGGCCGACAGCTTCCACGGGTACTGGCGGCCGACCCAGTTGGGCTGGTTGAACATGCCCCAGCCCCCCGGGATGTTGCCGGCGGCGCGGTCGCCGAACCCGCGGACGCCCTTCAGCCTGCCGAAGTAGTGGTCGAAGCTGCGGTTCTCCTGCATCAGGATCACCACGTGCTTCACATCGGTGATGGTGCCGGTCGCGGCCGCCGCGGCCGCCGTCGTGGGTGTGACGGCGGGCAGGGTGGCGCCCGCCACGAGCCCGGCGCCGATTCCCACGAAACCTCTGCGGCTGATCGGTGTCACTGGCCTCTCGCCTCCAACTCAAGTGCCCCGTCGGCACATCGACGGAAAGAGTGGCGGCGCCGGGGTCAAAGGTCTACATCCGTGCGGTAAGAAATCGGTGAACATAAGGGTGGCCGGAATCAGGCGCCGATCCGGACGGGCATCCTGCCCGGATCGTCCCCGCGGAGCATACCCAGGAAGGCCTCCACCGTCCGGTCGAAGCCCTGGACAACAGTGGTGCCGGCGCCGATCCGACCGCTGCGCGGATGAGGGACCGGGAAGTCCTCCAACTCCTCCTGGTGATTGGTGTGATTGCGAACCAATACCCCTTCCCGGCGACGGGACTTGTCCACGGCCTCGAAGAGGTGCCGGGAAGCGGGGTGCTCGCGCGGGAGGCGTACGGCTGGTCACCCGGTCGGTCACCCGTCGGTCACGCGGACCCGAGGGGACCGCCGCTCATGGACCGGGACGAGATCCGCGGCTCCGCCGCCCGCTCCTGGTGCGCGCCCAGGACCGGATCCCGCAGGCGACGGTCACGGCGGACGGCGACGCGGCGGCGCTGACGACGGTCGGCTGCGGGCTCGGTACGGCGATCACGCCCGAGCCGCCCCTGAAGGAGACGACCGAGGCGGTGGACATCGCCGATCTGGGCCGAACGGGGCCGCTGAGACAGGTGGGATACGTCACTACCGCGGAATCTGCCTCGACTTTCGCCATATGGGCTCTGATCAGGGAATTTCGCTCCGACAGGGGCTGAAACGGACCCACGAGGCGGGGCTTTTCGGGGGGCCGCGCGTCTCAGATAGTAGGAAGCCCGAGTAATTGCCGAGACATACAACGGGACCTGCCCTAGCTTTGTAGAAGCCGAACGTCTCGCCGATCAGGCGAATGGCGGTCGAGAGCGCGCGCCCCTGGCAGGCAACCCCTGCGGCGCATCGCTCCCCGCCTCTTCCGGCGCCTTGAAGGAACCCCTCATCCGTGGCCCCGCCACGCCGTGATCTCAAGGAGTCGATCACCATGACCGCTTCCACCGCCACCCGCCGCGTCCGCCACAGCTCCGCCTCGGCCGACGACCGCAAGAACGCCGCCGCCGCTCTGCAGCGCGCCCTCGACCGCCGTGACAACGGCGGGTCGACCGGACACTGACCTGCGCCGCCCGAGATGTTCTGCGTCCACATGGACCCGCATACGTCCACATGGTGGACGCAGAATGTCTGAGGGCTGGGACACGGAGTACGGTTCCGTCATGTCGACCAGCATCAATCTCGCAGTGATCCCCGGTGATGGCATCGGCCAGGAAGTCGTGGCTCAGGGACTCAAGGTCCTTACCGCGGTCCTGCCCCAGGATGTGAAGCTGGAGACCAAGCAATACGATCTCGGGGCCCAGCGCTGGCACCGCACCGGTGAGACCCTCCCGGAGGCGGAGCTCGAAGAGCTCAAGCACCACGACGCGATCCTGCTCGGCGCCATCGGTGACCCGTCGGTCCCGTCCGGCGTGCTGGAGCGCGGTCTGCTGCTCAAGCTCCGCTTCGCCTTCGACCACTTCATCAACCTGCGCCCGTCGAAGCTGTTCCCGAACACGGCCACCCCGCTCGCCGGCCGCCCGGAGATCGACTTCGTCGTGGTCCGCGAGGGCACCGAGGGTCCGTACACCGGCAACGGCGGCAGCCTGCGCACCGGCACCCCCGCCGAGGTGGCCACCGAGGTCAGCATCAACACCGCGTACGGCGTCGAGCGGGTCGTGCGTGACGCGTACGAGCGGGCGAACGCCCGCCCCCGCAAGAAGCTGACGCTGGTCCACAAGAACAACGTCCTCGTGTACGCGGGCCACATGTGGAAGAACATCTTCGACAAGGTCGGCCAGGAGTACCCCGAGGTCACCACCGACTACCTGCACGTCGACGCCGCGACGATCTTCTTCGTCACGCAGCCCGAGCGCTTCGACGTCATCGTCACGGACAACCTCTTCGGTGACATCCTCACCGACCTGGCCGCCGCCGTGACCGGCGGAATCGGCCTCGCCGCCTCCGGGAACATCAACCCGACCGGCGCCTTCCCGTCCATGTTCGAGCCCGTCCACGGCTCGGCCCCGGACATCGCCGGCACCGGCAAGGCCGACCCGACCGCGACGATCCTCTCCGTCGCCCTCCTGCTGCGTCACCTGGGCTACGAGGCCCAGGCCGCCCGTATCGAGGACGCGGTCTCCGCCGACCTGGCGGAGCGTGACGGAACCTTCCGCTCCACCGACGCGATCGGCGATGCCCTCGCCGCTCGAGTAGCCGGCTGACCCGGCAGTTCCACTTCAGGAAGCCGCCGGGTCACAATGGGACCCGGCGGCTTCACCTGTGCGGCCCCGGGTGCCACCATCTCCCCTGGGCCGCTTTCCCCGCTTCTCCGAAGCCTGCTCGCGCGCGATAATCGAACGCGAGGCCGCGGAATGCGGGGAAGCTCGGACGTCCTAGTACGCCGTGAGCGCGGTCCGCCATACACAACCGGTGAAGGACAAGCACTCATGACGACGCCCACGATCGAGCTCAAGCCCTCCTCGAACCCGCTGTCCGATGCGGAGCGCGAGGCGATCCTGGCCAGCCCCGGCTTCGGCCGCCACTTCACCGACCACATGGTGACGATCAAGTGGACCGAGGGTCGCGGCTGGCACGATGCCGAGCTGGTCCCGTACGCGCCGCTCGCGATCGACCCGGCGAACATGACGCTGCACTACGCGCAGACGATCTTCGAGGGCCTCAAGGCCTACCGCCAGCCCGACGGCACCGTGGCCACCTTCCGCCCCGAGGCCAACGCAGCGCGCTTCCAGTCCTCCGCGCGCCGCATGGCCATGCCGGAGCTGCCGACCGAGCTCTTCATCGAGGCCTGCGACGCCCTGATCAAGCAGGACCGTGCCTGGGTGCCGGACTCCGGCGAGGCCTCCCTGTACCTGCGCCCCTTCATGTTCGCCTCCGAGGTCGGCCTCGGCGTCCGCCCGGCGAACGAGTTCCTCTTCATCGTCATCGCCTCGCCCGCCGGCGCGTACTTCCCCGGTGGCGTCAAGCCCGTCTCCGTCTGGCTCTCCGAGGACTACGTCCGCGCGGTCAAGGGCGGCACCGGCGCGGCCAAGACCGGCGGCAACTACGCGGCCTCGCTGGTCGCGCAGGCCCAGGCGGCGTCCCACGGCTGCGACCAGGTGGTCTGGCTCGACGCCGTCGAGCACCGTTGGATCGAGGAGATGGGCGGCATGAACCTGTACTTCGTGTACGGCGACCGCATCGTCACCCCGGAGCTCACCGGCTCGCTCCTTCCCGGCATCACCCGCGACTCTCTCCTCACCATCGCCCGCGACCTCGGCTACACCGCCGAGGAGGGCCGCCTGACCACCGAGGACTGGCAGCGCGACAACGAGAACGGCACCCTCACCGAGGTCTTCGCCTGCGGTACCGCGGCCGTCATCACCCCGGTCGGCTCCGTGAAGTCCGAGCGCGCCAACTGGACCCAGGGCGACGGTGAGCCGGGCCAGGTCACCATGCGCCTGCGCAAGGCGCTGCTGGAGCTCCAGACCGGCCACAGCGCCGACACCCACGGCTGGATGCACCCGCTGGGCTAGTCCCCGCGCGTCCTGCTCACGCCACAGGCCCGCACCCCCGGATGTCCGGGGTGCGGGCCTGTGGCGTACGTACGGGGCGTGGTCTCAGGCGTTCGCCGGCTCCTCGGCGGCGGCGACCGCCACGGCCGGGGCGGGGGAGCGGCGGGCGGTGAGCGCGGCGTAGACGAGCCCACCGGTCAGTCCGGACAGGACGAACGAGCAGTCCACGCCGCCGGTGAGGGCGAGCAGCGGGCCCTCGTAGAAGGGGGTGGTCACGGCGAGCAGGCCGACGCCGGCGCCGATCGCCCACGAGGCGGTGGCGGCGAGGTTCCAGCCGGAGCGGAACCAGTAGACGCCGCCCACCGAGCGGCGGTTGAAGACCTGCAGCGCGTCGGCGTCGTAGCGGCCGCGGCAGCGCACGTAACCGATGAGGGTGATCACGGCCCATGGGGTGCCGATCGCGGTCAGCAGCAGCACGAACGAGGTCATCGCGGACTGCACGTCCCACTCGAAGGAGCCGATGAAGACGAAGGCCGTGGCGACGGCCGCCGCGACCAGGGTGGCGGTGGTCCGGGTGGCCTTGGGCACGATGGCGTCGAGGTCGAGGCCCATCGAGTAGAGCATCAGCCCGGCGTTGCCGACGGAGCCGGCAGCGGCGGCGGCGAGCAGCGGGACCAGGTACCAGAAGGGCGAAGCCGCCACCAGCGGGCCGGCGTACTCGGCCCCGGCCCGGGCGGCGAGCGCCGTGTAGGTGCCGAAGAGCTGCGGGACCAGGAGGCCGAAGAGCAGGCCGAAGCCGGTGGCCCAGAGCACCTTGCGGGAGCTGTGCCGGTGCGGGGAGATGTAGCGGGTGTAGTCGCCGAGCAGGGTGATGAAGGCGACCGGGCCGCTGAGCCCGGCGGCGACGGCGGCGAGGATCCAGGTCGGCCAGAAGGAGCCGAGCAGGTACGCGGTGTCCGGCGGGGCGGCGGTGGTGAAGTCCCCGGAGTAGGCGAAGAGGCCGATGGCCAGCAGCACCACCATGCCGATGGCCAGGATCTTGCTCATGCGCAGCAGCAGCCGGTAGCCGAAGACCGCCGCGACGACGGTGCACGCGGCGAGTACGCCGTACATCACGCCTCGCGTGGCCCCGGTGTCCGGCAGCCCGGTGAGCCGCGAGAGGACGCCCACCATCACGTCGCCGCCGATCCACAGGGTGAGCGCGGTGTAGCCGAGCGAGAGCAGCAGACCCACCACCGAGCCCACGAGCCGGCCGCGGACGCCGAACTGTGCGCCGCTGGAGGTCGAGAGGTTGGTCGCGGTGCGCAGGGAGACGAGTGCCAGCGGCGCGGTGAAGGCGATACCGACGAGCGTGCCGGTCACGATGGCGGTGACCGAGGGCCACAGGCCCAGTCCGAAGGACGGGGGCAGCCAGCCGAAGACGATCACACCGAGGCAGAGGTTGGAGCCGAGAAGGATCGAGATCAGGTCACGGGGACCACTCGTCCGCTCGTCCTCGGGGATGGTGTCGACTCCGCGCTGTTCGATGGGCATGGGGGGACTCCCTTGGCAGGGCGGGGGGTGGTTGCGCTTTGTTTGAGCGACACTCAATGTGACTCAAGGCCGCCCCCCAGGTCAATGATTCCCTGCAAGGAAATGAAGAGTTAGAGTGATGCTCTAACCCATCGACTCAAGAGGTGGTGGATCGGCGTGCGGCTGACTCCTACGGAGCGCGACCGGCTGCTGCTCCGCAGCGCTGCGGAGCTGGCCAGGGCCCGCCGGGCCCGTGGCCTGAAACTGAATGTCCCGGAGGCCACCGCGCTGATCGCGGACACGGTCTGCGAGGCGGCGCGCGACGGCAAGCGGCTCGCGGAGGCCATCGAGGAGGCCCGCGGTGTGCTGGGTCCCGGCGATGTGCTGCCGGGCGTCGCCGACGTGGTCACCGAGGTCCACGTGGAGGCCGTCTTCGACGACGGATCCCGCCTCGCGGTGGTCTCGTCCCCCATCCAGGGCGCGGTCCCGCTCGGCGACGACGCCCCGGGCGCGGTCCTCCCCGGCCCCGGCGCCCCCCAGCCCGAGCCGGTCCTGCACCTGCGGGTGCGCAACACCGCCGCCGTTCCGGTGAGCGTGACCTCGCACTTCCACTTCTTCGAGGCGAACCCTCGGCTCGACTTCGACCGGGCCGCGGCCTACGGCATGCGGCTGTGCGTGCCGGCGGGCTCGTCCGTACGGTTCGACCCCCACGGCGAGGGCGAGGTGGGCCTCGTCCCCATCGGGGGCGACCGCATCGCGATCGGCTTCGCGGGACTGGTCGACGGCCCCCTGGACGCCCCCGGAGCCAAGGACGAGGCCCTGCGTCGCGCGGCGGCCTGCGGCTACCTCGGCGTCTTCGCCGCACACGAGGACGGAGGTCGGGCATGAGCCGTCAGACCCCCCACAGCGATCATTGCGCGCCGGGCAGCCGGCACATCGACCCCCACGAGTACGCGTCCGTCTTCGGCCCCCGCGCCGGGGACCGGGTGCGACTCGGCGATAGCGGGCTGACCGTCCGCGTGGAGCACGACGCGCAGAAGCCGGGTGACGAGTTCCTGGCCGGTTTCGGCAAGACGGCCCGTGACGGCCTGCATCTGAAGGCCGCGGCGGTCCGCGAGACCTGCGACGTGGTCATCAGCAACGTGCTGGTCATCGACGCCGTGCTCGGCATCCGCAAGGTGTCGATCGGTATCCGCGAGGGTCGGATCCACGCGATCGGTCGGGCCGGCAACCCCGACACCCTCGACGGCGTCGACGTGGTCGTCGGCACCGGCACCTCGATCGTCTCCGGCGAAGGCCTGATCGCCACCGCCGGCGCCGTGGACACCCACGTCCACCTGCTCTCCCCGCGCATCATGGAAGCCTCGCTCGCCGCGGGTGTCACCACGATCATCGGCCAGGAGTTCGGCCCCGTCTGGGGCGTCGGCGTCAACTCCCCGTGGGCACTGAAGCACGCCTTCAACGCCTTCGACGCCTGGCCCGTCAACATCGGCTTCCTCGCCCGCGGCTCCTCCTCGGACGCCGCCCCGCTGGTCGAGGCCCTCGCCGAGGGCGGCGCGTCCGGCTTCAAGGTGCACGAGGACATGGGCGCGCACACCCGGGCCCTGGACACCGCGCTGCGGGTGGCGGAGGAGCACGACGTGCAGGTGGCCCTGCACAGCGACGGGCTGAACGAGTGCCTGTCGGTCGAGGACACCCTGCGGGTGTTGGACGGCCGGACCATCCACGCCTTCCACATCGAGGGCTGTGGCGGCGGTCATGTTCCCAACGTGTTGAAGATGGCGGGCGTACCGAACGTCATCGGCTCCTCCACCAATCCCACGCTGCCGTTCGGGCGGGACGCGGTCGCCGAGCACTACGGCATGATCGTCTCGGTCCACGACCTCAAGCCCGACCTGCCCGGCGACGCCGCCATGGCCCGAGACCGGATCCGCGCCGGGACCATGGGCGCCGAGGACGTCCTCCACGACCTCGGCGCGATCGGCATCACCTCCTCCGACGCCCAGGGCATGGGCCGCGCGGGCGAGACGATCCGCCGGACCTTCGCCATGGCCGCCAAGATGAAGGGCGAACTCGGTCCGATGGACGGCGACGGCGAGGGCGACGACAACGCCCGCGTCCTGCGCTACATCGCCAAGCTCACCATCAACCCCGCCCTCGCCCACGGACTCGCCCACGAGATCGGCTCCATCGAGGTCGGCAAACTCGCCGACATCGTCCTGTGGCGACCGCAGTTCTTCGGCGCCAAGCCCCAACTCGTGCTGAAGTCCGGCTTCCCCGCCTACGGAGTCACCGGCGACCCCAACGCCGCCACCGACACCTGCGAACCGCTCGTCCTCGGCCCGCAGTTCGGCTCGTACGGGGCCACGGCCGCCGACATCTCCGTCGCCTTCGTCTCCGCCGCGGCCGCGGCCCTCGGCAGCGATGCGATGCCGACCCGCCGACGCCGCGTGGCCGTCCGCGGCACCCGGGGGATCGGCCCCAAGGACCTCCTGTTCAACTCCCGGGTGGGCGCGGTCGATGTGGACGCGCGCAGCGGACTGGTCTCCCTCGACGGGGAACCGCTGCGCTCCGAAGCTGCCGAATCGGTCTCCCTCAACCGCCTGTACTTCCTGTAAGTCAGCACCGCCCGTAAGGATCTGCCTGCCATGACCAAGCCTGTGAACGACGGCTTCCGGATGCCCGCCGAGTGGACGCCCCACGAGCGCACCTGGATGGCCTGGCCCAGCCCCAACCCCACCTTCACCAACGCGCAGGAGCTCGCCGAGGCCCGCGAGGCCTGGGGCGCCGTAGCCCGCGCCGTCCGCGCGTACGAGCCGGTGACCCTCGTGGTCTCGCCCGGCGACGCGGAGAGCGCCCGCGCCGTCGTCGGGGACGACGTACAGCTGGTCGAGCAGGAACTCGACGACGCCTGGATGCGCGACATCGGCCCGACCTTCGTCACCAACGACGCCGGCGAGCTCGCCGCCGTCGACTGGACCTTCAACGGCTGGGGTGCCCAGGAGTGGGCCCGCTGGGACCACGACTCGAAGATCGCCCGCCACGTCTCGGACGTGATCGGCACCCGCACCTACAGCACCGAACTCGTCAACGAGGGCGGCGCCCTCCACGTCGACGGCGAGGGCACCGTTCTCCTCACCGACACCGTCCAGCTCGGCGAGGGCCGCAACCCCGGCTGGACCCGCCAACAGGTGGAGGCCGAGATCCACGCGCACCTCGGCACCACCAAGGCGATCTGGCTGCCGTACGGTCTGGCCGGCGACTACGGCACCTACGGCACCCAGGGTCACGTCGACATCGTCGCGGCCTTCGCCCGCCCCGGCGTCGTCATGGTCCACACCCAGCCCGACCCGGCCCACCCGGACCACGAGCGCTGCAAGACCATCGCGGCCATCCTGCGCGCGTCCACCGACGCCCGCGGGCGGCAGCTGGAGGTCGTGGAGATCCCGGCGCCGACCGTGCTGGAGGAGGACGGTGAGTGGGTGGACTACTCGTACATCAATCACTACCTGTGCAACGGCGGTGTCGTGCTGTGCGCCTTCGACGACCCGCGTGACGAGGAGGCCGCCGAGATCTTCCGCGGACTGTTCCCCGAGCGGACCGTGACCCTCGTCGACGCACGTACGATTTTCGCCGGGGGTGGCGGCATCCATTGCATCACCCAGCAGCAGCCGAAGGTCTGATCCGCAGACGACCGGCAGCCGACCGACAAGGAGTGGGTCCATGGTGGCGGGTGGAGTACCGGTACGCGCGGCGCGGAAGAACGCGCCCCCGCGCGAGGACGTACTCGTCGCCGCCATGGCCACGATCGCCGAGCGCGGCCTGGAAGGCCTGACCATGGCCGGACTGGGCCGCGAGGTCGGCATGAGCAGCGGCCACCTCCTCTACTACTTCCGCAGCAAGGACGAGCTCCTGCTGCAGACCCTGGAGTGGAGCGAGGCGGAGCTGGGCGGCGAGCGGCGGGCCCTGCTCGCCCGCCGCGGTCCGGTGGCCGAGCGCCTGCGGGCGTACGTGGACCTCTACGTGCCCACGCAGCCCCGCGACCCGCACTGGACGCTGTGGCTGGAGGTCTGGAACCGCTCCCAGAACGCCGGCCCCCAGGAGCGCGACCGGCAGGCGGCCATCGAGGGCGCCTGGCACCGCGACCTGGTGGCCCTCCTCGCCGAGGGCATCTCGCGCGGGGAGTTCCGTCCGGTCGACGCCGAACGCGTGGCGACCCGGATCCGGGCCCTGCTCGACGGATTCAGCATCCAGCTGGCGGTGGGCCTGCCGACGGTCGACCGACCGGCGATCCTCGCCCACGTGCGGGAATTCCTGACGGAGACCCTCGCTCCCCGGACGTAGCCCCCGCATCGGCGCGACACCCGTCACGGTCGCGCTGCCCGCATGCTGAGATGCCTGTCCATCCGCGGCGAGCGGTGTGGCAGACTGCCGCCGTGCCTGCTCAGCTCATGATTATCGCCAGCAGCGCGCCGGTCCCCAGTGGCCGCTGAACCGCGGAAGAACTTCGCGGAAGCGGCCACCGTGCCTCGGACCCGCGCGCAGACCTCTCGCTACCCGCGAGAGGTTTTTTCGTTTCCCGGACCATCCGTGCCGGGACCCGACCGCGCGCGATGATGGGGGCAGTGACGGCGGCCTGCCCCCTTCGGCGGGCATCCGGAACCACTCATCCGACAGGAGTCAGATCAGCATGACGACGACACCAGAGGCGGCAACTGTGTTGTCAGAAGGCCTGGACGACAGCTTCCACGTCTTCGACACCACCCTGCGTGACGGCGCCCAGCGTGAGGGCATCAACCTCACGGTCGCCGACAAGCTGACGATCGCCCGGCACCTGGACGACTTCGGAGTGGGCTTCATCGAGGGCGGCTGGCCCGGCGCCAACCCCCGTGACACCGAGTTCTTCTCCCGCGCCCGTGCGGAGATCTCCTTCAAGAACGCCCAGCTGGTCGCCTTCGGCGCGACCCGGCGCGCGGGCGGTTCCGCCGACCAGGACCCGCAGGTGCGGGCCCTGCTGGAATCCGGCGCCCCGGTCATCACGCTCGTCGCCAAGTCCCACGACCGCCACGTCGAACTCGCCCTGCGCACCACGCTCGACGAGAACCTGGAGATGGTCCGCGACACCGTCTCCCACCTGGTCGCCCAGGGCCGCCGCGTCTTCGTCGACTGCGAGCACTTCTTCGACGGCTACCGGGCCAACCCGGAGTACGCCAAGTCCGTCGTCCGCGCCGCCCACGAGGCCGGCGCCGACGTGGTCATCCTCTGCGACACCAACGGCGGCATGCTGCCCGCCCAGGTGACCGCGACCGTCGCCACCGTCCTCGCCGACACCGGCGCCCGTCTGGGCATCCACGCCCAGGACGACACCGGCTGCGCCGTCGCCAACACACTGGCCGCGGTGGACGCGGGCGCCACCCACGTCCAGTGCACGGCGAACGGCTACGGCGAACGCGTCGGCAACGCCAACCTCTTCCCCGTCGTCGCCGCCCTGGAGATCAAGTACGGGCGCAAGGTGCTCCCCGACGGGGCGCTCGCCGAGATGACCCGGATCTCGCACGCCATCGCCGAGGTCGTGAACCTCACCCCCTCCACGCACCAGCCCTACGTCGGCGTCTCCGCCTTCGCGCACAAGGCGGGCCTGCACGCCTCGGCCATCAAGGTCGACCCCGACCTCTACCAGCACATCGACCCCGAGCGGGTCGGCAACACCATGCGGATGCTGGTCTCCGACATGGCCGGCCGCGCCTCCATCGAGCTCAAGGGCAAGGAGCTCGGCGTCGAGCTGGGCGGGGACCGCGCGCTGATCTCCCGGGTCGTGGAGCGGGTCAAGGAGCGCGAGCTCAAGGGCTACACCTACGAGGCCGCCGACGCCTCCTTCGAGCTGCTGCTGCGCGCCGAGGCCGAGGGCCGCGCCCGCAAGTACTTCCGTGTCGAGTCCTGGCGGGCGATCATCGAGGACCGCCCGGACGGCACCCACGCCAACGAGGCCACGGTCAAGCTGTGGGCCAAGGGCGAGCGCATCGTCGCCACGGCGGAGGGCAACGGCCCGGTCAACGCGCTGGACCGGGCGCTGCGGGTGGCGCTGGAGCGGTTCTACCCGCAGCTCGCCAAGTTCGAGCTCGTCGACTACAAGGTCCGCATCCTGGAAGGCACGCACGGTACGGAGTCCACGACCCGCGTGCTGATCGCCACCACCGACGGCGAGCGCGAGTGGTCCACGGTCGGCGTGGCCCCGAACGTGATCGCGGCGTCCTGGCAGGCCCTGGAGGACGCGTTCACCTACGGCCTGCTGCACGCGGGCGTCGAACCGGCCGAGTAACCCGCGAACCACGACCCGCGACCCGCGACCCCGCCTCGCCGGGCCATGCCCGGCGAGGTCCTTATGTCCGGCTCACACGGGAAAGTATCGGTTCCGGTAGCGTCTTCGATATGAAGACCAGGCTGATGTCCATACGCTTCGGAGCGCTGCTGTCCGGTCTGCTGCTGGGGCTGTCGGCGACCGCACTGGTGGCCGCGCCCCAGGCGTCCGCGGCCGACGGGGTCTCCGGCGTGGCGGAGGCTCTGAAGCAGGGGCCGGTCTACGTCGCCCCCGGGGCCGAGGCACAGCTGTCCACGGCGCAGGCGGACGCGCTCGCGAAGAAGATCAAGGACGCGGGGAAGCCGGTGTTCGTGGCCGTGCTGCCGGCCACCGCCGAGTTCCCCGCGGACAAGGTGCTGGGTGCCGTCCGGGCCGAGACCGGGATCACCGGGCTCTACGCGATCCGGCTGGGCGACGGCTTCGACGCGGGCGCCGACAAGGCGGTCATGCCGAACAACGCCGTACGCAACCTCACCGAGGCCGTGAAGACCGGCGCGCCGGTGGACGCGAACACCCAGCTCGACAACTTCGTGGACCAGGCCCTGACCCAGGTCCAGGGCAGCGCCCCCGCCTCATGGGGCACCACCGGAGCCGAGCAGGGGGCCCCGGTCGGCGGGCTGATCGCCCTCGGTGCGGTGGCCGTGGTGGGCGGCGGCGGTGCGTACGCGCTGGTCCGCCGCAACCGGAAGAAGAAGGAGGAGGTCCGGCGCGAGGCGCTCGCCCGGCTGAGCGTGGTCGTCGACGAGGACATCACGGCCTTCGGCGAGGAGCTCGAACGGCTCGACTTCCACCCGGGCGAGCCCGGCGCCGACGACGCCATGCGGGCGGACTACGAGCAGGGGCTCGACTCGTACGAGAAGGCCAAGCGGATCATGGCCTCGGTGCAGCGCCCCGACGAGGTCAAGGGCGTGACCCAGGCGCTGGAGGACGGGCGCTTCGCGCTGGCCACCCTCGACGCGCGCCGGCAGGGCAGGCCGTTGCCCGAGCGTCGCTCGCCCTGCTTCTTCGACCCGCGTCACGGGCCGAGCACCGAGGACGCCACCTGGGCTCCGGCCGCCGGGGCGGCCCGTACCGTGCCGGTCTGCACGGCGGACGCCGTACGACTGCGCGACGGCCAGGACCCGGCGGTCCGCACGGTGGACACCGAACGGGGGCCGCGGCCGTACTACGACGCCGGCCCGGCGTACGGTCCCTGGGCCGGCGGGTACTTCGGCGGCGGCATCCTGCCCGGCCTGCTGGTGGGCACGATGCTCGGTTCGATGATGTCGAGCCCCGCCTACGCCTCCGACTTCGGCGGCGGCACGGGCAGCGGCTTCGAGGGCGGTGACTTCTCCGGCGCCGACTTCGACCCGTCCGACTTCGGTGGCGGGGACTTCGGCGGCGGTGGGTTCGACGGGGGTGGCGGCTTCGACGGCGGGGGCGGCTTCTGACCGCCCCCGGTTCCGGGCGTCCGTGAGGTCGACCGTCAGGCCTGCTTGATGGCCGAGATGTCGAAGGTCAGCTTCACCTTGTCGCTGACCATCACACCGCCGGCCTCCAGGGCGGCGTTCCACGTCAGGCCCCAGTCGGAGCGCTGGATCTCGGTGGAGCCCTCGAAACCGACGCGCTCGTTGCCGTAGGGGTCGGTGGCCGAGCCGTTGAACTCCAGGTCGATGGAGAGCGGGCGCGTGACGTCCTTGATGGTCAGCTCACCGGTGATGCGGTAGGTGTCCCCGCCGAGCTGACGCGCCTCGGTGGAGCGGAAGGTCATCAGCGGGAAGGTCTCCGCGTCGAAGAAGTCGCCGCTGCGCAGGTGACCGTCGCGGTCGGCGATGCCGGTGTCGACGGAGGCGATCTTGATGTCGATGGAGGCGGTGGAGCGGGCCGGGTCGGCGCCGTCCAGGTGCAGGGTCCCCTCGTGCTCGGTGAAGGCACCGCGGACGTTGGTGACCATGGCGTGGCGGACGGTGAAGCCGATGCTGCTGTGGGCGGGGTCGATGACGTAGTCACCGGTGAGGGCGGCGAGCGCCGGGTCCACGGTCAGGGTGGCGACGGCGGCGCCGTCCTGGACGTTCACGTTCTGGTTGCGGCGGGTGAAGAGACCCATGACGTGCTCCTTGGGGGGTGTCCTGCTCGGTCGGAATATTCTGTTGAATGTTCAACGACTTCAACGGGAACGACGCTAGACCCATTCCGTTCAAATTTCAACATCTGGGTGGGGTGTCAGGGCTTTTTGTGAAAGTCCCACAAAGGGCGACTGCCCCGTCTGGCGGAGTCCTTACATCCGTCGGGCGTACTGTGCGGGCCGGACAGCGGAAGACTCCCGAGACTGTGCGGAATGAACGGAGGTTTTTCATCGCGATCTTCGTAAGGTCGGTACATGACCGTTGTGGACCAGACCCCGAGCGAGCCGACGGACGCCCGCGGGCGCGTGGCCGAGCTGCACTCCCTGCGTGAGCAGGCGAGGCGCGGCCCCAGCGACCGTGCGACCGAGACGCAGCACGCCAAGGGCAAGCTGACCGCCCGTGAGCGCATCGCGCTGCTGCTGGACGAAGGTTCCTTCAGGGAGGTCGAGCAGCTGCGCAGGCACCGGGCGACCGGGTTCGGCCTGGAGAACAAGAAGCCCTACACCGACGGTGTGATCACCGGCTGGGGCACGGTCGAGGGCCGCACGGTCTTCGTCTACGCGCACGACTTCCGTATCTTCGGCGGCGCGCTGGGCGAGGCCCACGCCACGAAGATCCACAAGATCATGGACATGGCCATCGCGGCCGGTGCTCCGCTGGTCTCCCTGAACGACGGCGCCGGCGCCCGTATCCAGGAGGGCGTCTCCGCGCTCGCCGGCTACGGCGGCATCTTCCAGCGCAACACCAAGGCCTCGGGCGTCATCCCGCAGATCTCGGTCATGCTGGGCCCCTGCGCCGGTGGCGCCGCCTACTCCCCGGCCCTGACGGACTTCGTGTTCATGGTCCGGGAGACCTCGCAGATGTTCATCACCGGCCCGGACGTGGTCCGCGCGGTGACCGGCGAGGAGATCACCCAGAACGGCCTCGGCGGCGCCGACGTGCACGCCGAGACCTCCGGCGTCGCGCACTTCGCGTACGACGACGAGGAGACCTGCATCTCCGAGGTCCGCTACCTCATCTCGATGCTGCCCTCCAACAACCGCGAGAACCCGCCGGTCCACGAGACGAGCGACCCGGCCGACCGGCGCAGCGAGGTCCTCCTGGACCTGGTGCCCGCCGACGGCAACCGCCCCTACGACATGCTCAAGGTCATCGAGGAGCTCGTCGACGAGGGCGACGTCCTGGAGATCCACGAGCGCTGGGCCCGCAACATCATCTGCGCCCTGGCCCGGATGAACGGCCAGGTCGTCGGCATCGTCGCCAACCAGCCCGGCCACCTGGCCGGTGTCCTGGACATCGAGGCCTCCGAGAAGGCCGCGCGCTTCGTCCAGATGTGCGACGCCTTCAACATCCCGATCATCACGCTGCTGGACGTCCCCGGCTTCCTGCCGGGCGTCGACCAGGAGCACGGCGGCATCATCCGCCACGGCGCCAAGCTGCTGTACGCGTACTGCAACGCCACCGTCCCGCGGATCTCGCTGATCCTGCGCAAGGCCTACGGCGGCGCGTACATCGTCATGGACTCCCAGTCCATCGGCGCGGACATCACCTACGCCTGGCCGACCAACGAGATCGCCGTGATGGGCGCCGAGGGCGCGGCCAACGTCATCTTCCGCAAGCAGATCGCGGACGCCGAGGACCCCGAGGCCATGCGCGTGCGCATGGTCAAGGAGTACAAGGCCGAACTGATGCACCCGTACTACGCGGCCGAGCGCGGCCTCGTCGACGACGTCATCGACCCCGCCGAGACCCGCGAGGTGCTCGTCAGCGCCCTCGCGATGCTCCGCAACAAGCACGCCGATCTGCCGTCCCGCAAGCACGGCAACCCGCCGCAGTAACCGCGAAGGAGACCTGCCACCACATGACCACCGCCACTGACACCCTGCTGCGCGTCGAAAAGGGCAACGCCGCCCCCGAGGAGCTGGCCGCGATCACCGCGATCCTGCTCGCCCGCGCCGCCGCCACGCCCGAGGCGACCCCGGCGCGCGTGCCCGGCCAGGCCGGCTGGCGCCGCCTGGAGCGCACGCCCGGCTTCCGCGCCCCGCACAGCTGGCAGGGCTGAGTTCCCGAGCCCCGAAGGCCCCGCACCCCTCTCCAGGGTTGCGGGGCCTTCCGCGTACCCGTCGTCCCCTGCCGAGGGCCGCGGGGCCGCGCGCAGCCGCACAGGCGCCCAGCAGACGGCGGGGCCGGCGCTCCGGACACCCGTGGCATGGCGAAGGCCCCCGCGTCGTACGACACAGGGGCCTGTCGGGTGCGGCGGGGCTGCTACCGCAGGCGCGCCATGAGGGCGTGCTCGACGAGCGTGATGAGCGCGCTCTTGGCGTCCGCGCGGTGGCGGGCGTCGGTGGTGATGATGGGGGCGTCCGGGCCGATCTGCAGGGCCTCGCGGACTTCCTCCGGCGTGTAGGGCTGGTGGCCCTCGAAGCCGTTGAGGGCGATGACGAACGGCAGGCCGCTGTTCTCGAAGTAGTCGACGGCGGGGAAGCAGTCGGCGAGGCGGCGCGTGTCGACGAGGACGATGGCGCCGATGGCGCCGCGGACCAGGTCGTCCCACATGAACCAGAAGCGGTCCTGGCCCGGGGTACCGAAGAGGTACAGGATCAGGTCCTGGTCGAGCGTGATGCGGCCGAAGTCCATGGCGACGGTGGTGGTCGTCTTGTCACCGGTGTGGGTGAGGTCGTCGATCCCGGCCGAGGCGCTGGTCATCACGGCTTCGGTGCGCAGCGGGTTGATCTCGGAGACCGCGCCCACGAACGTGGTCTTGCCCACGCCGAAGCCGCCCGCCACCACGATCTTCGCGGAGGTGGTGGAGCGGGGAGCCGCTCCGCCGTTAGAGCTTGCGAAGTCCACTGAGCACCCTTTCGAGCAGTGTCACGTCTGGCTGGCCACCGGCAGACTCGTCGCCGCCGGGCTGGTGAATGGCGACAAGGCCCGCCTCCGCCAGGTCGGCTACGAGGATGCGGGCGACACCAAGAGGAATGGAGAGAAGTGCCGAGATCTCCGCTACGGATTTGATCTCCTGGCACAGGCGGCAGATGCGCTGGTGCTCGGGCAACTGCCCTTGCAGACGAGCGGGATCCGCCGTGGTACTGACCAGCGCCTCGATGGCGAGCTGGTAGCGCGGCCGAGTACGGCCGCCGGTCATCGCGTACGGACGCACCAGCGGGTTGTGGGCCTTCGGAGCAGGCTGCCGCGCGGCGCGCGGCGGCGGTTGCTGTTGAGGCATCTGGGGCTGTCCGTACTGCTGCTGTTGATAGGGATGCTGCTCCGGCACAGGGCGGCTGGGCGCGGAGGGAAAGTTGAAGCGGTTCTGGTCGTGCCCACCCTGCGGCTGCTGCGCGCCGCCATAAGGATGTCCTCCGGGTGTTGTCACGTGTCCTCCTCCGACTCCAAGTACGCAGTACTCCCTGTGGAACCGCGCCACCGCACCCTATGGTGCGATGGCGCGAAACGCACTGCCTGTCTGCTAGTTGAGCAGACTTCCTTGCAGCTCGGCGCGCAGATCCGGAGTGAGGACACTGCCCGCGCGATCCACCAGAAGGGCCATCTCGTAGCCGACGAGGCCGATGTCGCACTCGGGGTGCGCCAGTACGGCCAGCGAGGATCCGTCCGAGACGGACATGAGGAAGAGGAACCCTCGGTCCATCTCGACCACGGTCTGATTGACGGCGCCACCCTCGAAGATGCGGGAGGCACCGGCGGTCAGCGAGGTCAGTCCGGAGGCCACGGCCGCCAGCTGATCGGCGCGGTCCCGCGGAAATCCGTCGGACATCGCCAGAAGAAGGCCGTCGGCGGAGACCACCACCGTGTGGGACACCCCAGGGGTGTTGTCCACGAAGTTGGTGATCAACCAGTTCAGGTTCTGTGCCGCCTGGCTCATCGGGCTCACACTAACGCTCCTGGTCATAGCTGTTACTTGACTGCTCAGAACCCGCGCTGCGTCCTTGCTGGACACCGCGCCGCAGGTTGCTCAACCTGCCGCGGACGTCCTCCGGAGCGCGGGAGACCTGGGGGCCGCCCTGCGGGGTCGTCTCCGCTGCGCCCTCGACCAGGTTGGCCTTGGGCACTCGCCGAGGGAGACCGGACGGGGTGACCCCGCCCGCCTTCGGCTCACGGAGCTTTCCGGCCTGCTGCCAGCGTTCGTCGTTGCGCGAACGCCAGGCGGCGGAACCTTCAGTTTCCTCCGGGGCCCGCTCCGGTTCGGCGGGCTGCTGCTGACGCGGCGACCGCTGTTCGAAGAGGGATCCGGTGGACTCCGTTTCCTGCTTCCCGGGCGGCCACTGCTGCTGGCTGCCGCGTCGCGGCAGGCCCGCTCCGGTCATCGTGTGACCGGTGTCGGCAGCGGCACCCGGACGGTCGAAGCCTACGCGCTCCGGAGCCGGTTCGGGGACGGCCGGGGATTCCGATTCAGTCCCGTAATCCTGCTGGTAGGCAGCCGGATACGTGTTCTGTTCGGGCCATTCGGCCTGTCCCGACCCGGCTTCGAAGCCGTTGTCGTAGCCCTGCGTGGCCGGCTGCGGATCCGGATATCCGTCTTCCGTATAGCCGTAGCCCTGCTGCGGGTACGCCTCGTAGCCCTGCTGTGCCTGCTGAGCCTGCTGTGCCTCGTAGGAGGTGTCGTAGGCCTGCTCGGACTGCTGCTCGAAGCCCTGGTACTCCTGGTACCCGTGCTCCGGCTGGGGTTCCGGATACTCCTGGCCGTAGCCCTGCTGCTGTTCCTGCGGGTAACCCACCTGGGCCGCCAGCGCGGCCCGGCGCTCCTGCTGTCCCAGGGACCGGCCGACCGGGTCGGCCGGGAGGCCGTCGGCGCCCTGCTGGTCGTACCGCGAGTCGTCGAAGCCGAGCTCGGCGGCGGTGCGCAGCGGGGGAGCCAGCTGGGCCTGCTGCTCCGGGATGATCTGCGAGACGGTGAAGTCGTCGTCCGGAATGCCCTCGCCACCGCCACCGTGGGTGATGGCGTCGGGGAGCATGACCAGCGAGGTGGTACCGGCTGCCTCGCCCGAGGGGCGCAGCTGGACGCGGATGCTGTGGCGGTCCGCCAGCCGGCCGACCACGAACAGACCCATGCGCTGCGAGATCGCGGCGTCCACGGTCGGCGGGTTGGCCAGCTTGTGGTTGATGTCCGCGAAGTCCTCGGCGGTGAGGCCGATGCCCTTGTCGTGGATCTCGACCATCACGCGGCCGTCGGGCAGACGCGTGGCGTTGACACGGACCTTGGTCTGCGGCGAGGAGAACGTGGTGGCGTTCTCCAGGAGCTCGGCGAGCAGGTGCACGAGGTCGGTCACGGCCTGGCCGTGGATCTCGGCGTCCGAGACACCCGAGAGCTCGATGCGCTCGTACTGCTCCACCTCGGAGGAGGCGGCGCGCAGCACGTCGACGAGCGGGACCGGCTGGTCCCAGCGGCGGCCCGGCTCCTCGCCCGCGAGGATGAGGAGGTTCTCGCCGTTACGGCGCATACGGGTGGCCAGGTGGTCCAGGCGGAAGAGGTTCTCCAGCTGGTCCGGGTCGGCCTCGTTGTTCTCCAGGTCGGTGATGAGGGTCAGCTGGCCCTCGATCAGCGACTGGTTGCGCATGGAGAGGTTGGTGAAGATCGCGTTGACGTTCCCTCGCAGGAGAGCCTGCTCGGCCGCGAGCCGTACGGCTTCCCGGTGGACCTGGTCGAAGGCGCGTGCGACCTCGCCGATCTCGTCCTGGGAGTCGATGGGGATCGGGTGGACACGGGTGTCCACCTTGCCGGGGTCGGTGCGCGAGAGCTGGTCGACGAGCATCGGCAGGCGCTGCTCGGCGATGTCGAAGGCGGCGGAGCGCAGGCGGGCCATCGCGCGGCCCATCTGGCGGGCCATCATGCCGGCCAGGATGAAGGCGGCGAGCAGGGCCACGACCACGATGGCGCCGTTGACGATCGCGTCGGTGCGGGCGTCGTCGGAGACCGCGACGGCGTCCTTGACGGCCTTGTCGAGGAGTTCCTTCTCGACCTCGTCGTAACCGTCGAACTTCGCGGTGGCGGCGGCCTGCCAGAAGGCGGGGGTCGACCCGGTCTCGGAGAGCTTCTTCTTGCTCTCGCTGTTGGCGATCGCGTCGGTCATGCCGAGCAGCGCCGAGTCCTGGATCGTGGGCGGGGGTATGAAGCGGACCCCGGCCTGCTCGGCCTGGTGCTTCGCCTCGGCGATCTTCGCCGCGCCGTCCTCGGACTTCTTGGCCATGACCGCCTTGAGGCGGTTCACGTCGTCCTCGGTACCCGCCGCGACGTACTCGCCGATGGCGATCTCTTCGAGGTAGGCGTAGGAGGAGAAGGCGACGAGCTGGGCCTTGCGGGTGTTCTCGTCGGCGCTCGGGCGCACCAGCAGGTGCGTACCGACGGCGCGCTGCAGCGAGTTCGCCGCCTTGGCCAGCTGGATCGCGTAGACCATGCGTCCGTACGAGGTCACGTTGCCGGTGCCGAGACCGAGCTCGTTCGCGAACTGCATGAGGTAGTGCTGGACCAGCACATAGCCCTCTTCGGTCGGGATGGGCCCGGCCGTCCTGGGCAGATCCTTCTTGGGGCTCTCGATGGCCGCCTGGTACGCCTTGTCGCGTACGGCGTCCAGCTTGGGCTCCTCCGCGCGGAAGAGGTCCAGGCGTCGCTCCAGGCCGAGGTTCTTCGGCATGTCCTGGACTGCCTTGTCGAACTTCTCCTTGGCCGCGGTGGTGTCCGCGTAGGCCTTGAGGACCTTCGGGTCCTTCGTCTGGCCGTTCAGGAGGGGCTCGGCGGTCAGGTCACGCTCGTTGAGCAGTGCCTGGCTGTAGCCCGAGGCCGCCTGGACGACCGTGGCTATCTTCTCGGCGTCCTGGGCCTCGTTCCAGGTGTCGATGGAACCCTTCACCTGGAAGCCACCCATGACCAGGCCCACGAGGGCCGGCACGAGCAGAATGGCGTTCAGACGGGTCGGCACACGCCAGTTGCGGGGCGAGAACCTGCTGCTGCTCCCGCTGCTCGCGGGCGGGTCCACGGGCACGTCGACGGGCGACGCGGCCGCTCGCGGCGGCGGGGTGAAGTTGCCGCGCGCGGGTTCATCCGCGGGGCTTGCGATGCTTCGCCTCACTCGACCAACAACCTCTCGGCGGTGCTACTAGCTAGTTCGTTGAATTCCAGCACGGTTGACGGCCGTGTTCCAAACAGTTGAAACCGGCCATACCCAGAACCTTATGCCCTACATAAATCGGACATAAAGAGCGTCCTGCGGCAAAAATAGGGGCAGTTGTGCGCACAGCGATACCAGGCGACCGCACCCCGTTGCCAAGTGGCCTTAATTCTCTGTCGAAACGTTATGAACGAGAGGGGCGGGCCGTGTCGTAGGACACAGCCCGCCCCTCCCGCGCGCCAACTGGAACCGTGTTATTTGAGCCGAGCCATGAGCGCGTGCTCGACGAGCGTGATGAGCGCGCTCTTGGCGTCCGCGCGGTGGCGGGCGTCGGTGGTGATGATCGGAGCGCCGGGGCCGATCTGCAGGGCCTCGCGGACCTCCTCCGGCGTGTACGGCTGGTGCCCCTCGAAGCCGTTGAGGGCCACGACGAACGGCAGGCCGCTGTTCTCGAAGTAGTCGACGGCGGGGAAGCAGTCGGCGAGGCGGCGCGTGTCGACGAGGACGATGGCGCCGATGGCGCCGCGGACCAGGTCGTCCCACATGAACCAGAAGCGGTCCTGGCCCGGGGTACCGAAGAGGTACAGGATCAGGTCCTGGTCGAGCGTGATGCGGCCGAAGTCCATGGCGACGGTGGTGGTCGTCTTGTCACCGGTGTGGGTGAGGTCGTCGATCCCGGCCGAGGCGCTGGTCATCACGGCTTCGGTGCGCAGCGGGTTGATCTCCGACACGGCTCCGACGAACGTGGTCTTGCCCACGCCGAAGCCGCCCGCCACCACGATCTTCGCGGAGGTGGTGGAGCGGGGAGCCGCTCCGCTAGATGTTCCGAAGGCCACTGAGCACCCTTTCGAGCAGCGTTACATCCGGCGTGCCGCCGGCCTCTCCATTGCCCGGCTGGTGGATGGCCACCATTCCGGCCTCCGCCAGGTCGGCGACGAGGATCCGGGCGACACCGAGCGGCATCGACAGCAGTGCGGAGACCTCGGCGACCGACTTGACCTCGCGGCACAGCGTGCAGATGCGCTGGTGCTCGGGGAGCAGGCCGGACAGGTGCATCGGATCGGCGGTGGTGCTGACCAGCGCCTCTATGGCGAGCTGGTAGCGGGGCCGGGTCCGGCCGCCGGTCATGGCGTACGGACGCACCAGCGGCTGATCGCCTTCCGAGTACGAGTCTCCGTACGAATCGGAGTAGGCGGGGGGCGGGGTCATTGATCCTCCGGGCTGGACAGCAGTGGTCAGCGTGCCGTCTTACGGGGCGGCCGGTGGGGGGAACGGGATGACGGCCTGGCGGGGGTACTGGATTCCGGGGCGGGGCCCCGATCTCCCGGCCGGTAGTACCGTCCGGCCGGGAGAGTGGGAAGTCAGCCGAGCAGACTTCCCTGAAGTTCGGCACGCAGGTCCGGGGTGAGGACACTGCCCGCGCGATCCACCAGAAGGGCCATCTCGTAGCCGACGAGGCCGATGTCGCACTCGGGGTGCGCCAGTACGGCCAGCGAGGATCCGTCCGAGACGGACATGAGGAAGAGGAACCCTCGGTCCATCTCGACCACGGTCTGGTTGACGGCGCCACCCTCGAAGATGCGGGAGGCACCGGCGGTCAGCGAGGTCAGTCCGGAGGCCACGGCCGCCAGCTGATCGGCGCGGTCGCGGGGGAATCCTTCGGACATCGCCAGAAGGAGTCCGTCGGCGGAGACCACCACCGTGTGGGACACCCCGGGGGTGTTGTCCACGAAGTTGGTGATCAACCAGTTCAGGTTCTGTGCCGCCTGGCTCATCGAACTCAACTAACGCTCCTGCTGGTAAGTGGGGTCGATGTGGTAACTGCCGGTCGCCGGTCCGTTGTTGCCGGCCTGACGGCCCTGCTGGATACCGCGTCGGAGGTTGGTCAGACGGCCGCGGACGTCGTCCGGCGCCCGAGAGACCTGCGGACCCGCCTGCGCCTCGGCCTGCTGCTGCGCGGTGCCGGCCACGAGGTTCGCCCGCGGGACCCGGCGGGGCAGGCCCGAGGTCGTGATGCCGCCTGCGGCGGGCTGACGCACGCGTTCGGCCTGCCGCATCAGTTCGTCGTTCGGCGAGGACCGCCAGCTGACGGTCGGCGTGGTGCCCGTCGCCGTGACCGCGGAGTCCGCCGCCGGCTCCTGGCCGCGCTGCGGCAGCGGCTGCTGCTGCGCCGGGGCCGCCGGAGCCGACTGCTGACCCTGCTGGGGGATGGTCGTGGCCGGTCCCTGCGCGGGGGGCTGCTGCCCCTCCTCGCGGAACCAGTTCGACTCCAGGGTGTCGAAGATCGGGCTGCGGGCGTCGCCGGAGCTCGGGGCCGGCGGCAGGGCCTCCGGCCGGTGAGCCTGCGGCAGCCGCGGGGTCTCGGGGCGCGCGGACGGCGCGGGTGCGTACCCGTTGCCGGCCTGCGGAGCCTGAGCCTGGGGCTGCTGCGGGGTCGGGCCGCCGACACCGGGACCGCCGGGACGCTGGGGCTGGTAGCCCGGGCGCTCGAACTGTCCGGTGGTGGACGGGTTCATGGGGCCCCGCACGTCCGGACGCTCGAACTGTCCGGTCGTGCTGTTGCCGCCGTCCGCCTGGGGCATCGGGGCGTTGAAGTCCGGGCGGGCGAACTCGGCCGTCGAGCCGGGGCCCGAGAGCTCGTCGTGACCGCGGGCCTGGTCGCTGCCCCAACTGGTGGTCTGCGGACCGGGGAGCTCCGCACGGGGAGCGCCACCGCGCGGCGGGAGCTGCGGCCGCGGGCCGTTCGGAGCCGGCGTCGCGGGAGCGGCCGGCTGCTGGGGCTGCTGCTGTGCCTGCTGGGGCTGCGGCTGCTGCGGCTGCTGGGGACGCTCGAAGCCGTTGCCCTGCGGGTACCCGGTCGGACCGGAAGCCGGACGGGCCTGCGGGCCACCACCGAATCCGGGACTGGGGACCGGACCACGGGTCGGCAGCGGAGCACCGGAACCGAAGGCACCCTGACCCTGACCCGCGGTGGTCGGACCCTGCTGAGGACGGCCACCGGGAGCACCGGGACCACCCTGCTGCGGGCGACCGCCCTGCGGCCCCTGCGGACGCTGACCGGCGGCGCCGTCGCGACCGGGCAGCGCGGCGCGCTGGTTGCCACCGGCGACCTGACCGCGCTGCGGGCCCGAGCCCACGGACGGACGCGCGGGCGCACCGCCCACGGCACCCTGCCCACCGGGAGCACCCGGAGCGCCACCGGGGCCACCCTGACCGCCCTGACCCGCCATCGGAGCCGGCTTCTTGCCGCCCTGGGCGACGTCCACCGGCAGCATGACGAGGGCGGTCGTACCACCCGAGTCGGAGGGGCGCAGCTGGATACGGATGCCGTGTCGCAGGGACAGGCGGCCGACCACGAACAGACCCATGCGGCGGGAGACGGAGACGTCCACGGTCGGCGGCGACGCGAGTCGCTCGTTGATCGCGGCGAGGTCCTCGGGGGAGAGGCCGATACCCGTGTCGTGGATCTCGACGAGCACCCGGCCGTCGGGCAGCGCGTGACCGGTGACCTTGACCTTGGTCTGCGGGGAGGAGAACGAGGTGGCGTTCTCCAGCAGCTCGGCGAGGACGTGCACGAGGTCGTTGACCACGCGGCCGGCGACATCGGTGCCGGGCACCGAGGAGAGCTCGACACGCTCGTACTGCTCCACCTCGGAGGCGGCGGCACGGAGCACGTCGACCAGCGGGACGGGGCGGGTCCACCGGCGGCCCGGCTCCTCACCCGCGAGGACGAGGAGGTTTTCGCCGTTACGGCGCATGCGGGTCGCGAGGTGGTCGAGCTTGAAGAGCGAGGACAGCTGGTCCGGGTCGGCCTCGCGCGACTCCAGTTCGGAGATGAGCGAGAGCTGACGCTGGATGAGGCCCTGCGAGCGGCGCGAGAGGTTGGTGAACATCGCGTTGACGTTGCCTCGCAGGAGGGCCTGCTCGGCGGCGAGTCGGACGGCCTCGCGGTGCACGTCGTCGAATGCCGCGGCCACCTGGCCGATCTCGTCCCGGGTGTGCAGACCGACGGACTCCACCGTCGTGTCCACGTCCTGCGGGTCGGACTCCGACAGCTGCTTGACGAGCTCGGGCAGTCGGTCCTGGGCCACGCGCGTCGCGGTGTCCTGCAGGCGACGCAGCGAGCGGATCATCGAGCGGGCCATGACGAAGGCGCCGACGAGGGAGACACCGAGGACGAGGAGGATCAGGGCACCGTTGATGATGGCGTCCTGCTGGGCCTCGTTCTTCAGCTCACGGGCCTTCTGTTCCATCTCCTCGAGCAGCGTCAGCTCGATGACCTTCATGGCCTGGAGCTTGGTGCCGTCGGCGTCGTACCAGTCGAGCCACGAGCGGTTCTTCTCCCGGAGGAAGGCGTCCTGGCTGGCCAGGACACGGCGGGAGTAGCCGTCGGCGGTGGAGATCTCGGAGTTGCTGTCACCCAGACCGGCGAGGAGCTCCTCGGTCCGGCCCTGGTAGACGAGTCCGAAGGTCGTCTTCGACTGCTGCTCGCCCTTCTGCGCGGAGAGGGCGTAGAGCCGGTCGTTCTCCTTCAGCTCACCCTGACGCTCATTGGTGTCGGGGAGCGAGGCGGCGATGATCGCGCGCTGGATGGAGGCGTACTCCTTGGCGGCGGAGAACGCGGCCAGGGCACGGGTACGCTTGATCATCTCCGGGTTGGAGGTGGCCTGCGCCATGTCCTGGGAGAGCGAGAGCAGCGAGACGATGACCGCGTTGTACTCACTGACGGTCTGCTGGGCGCCGTTGACGTAGGCGCGGGTGCGGATCGTCTCGATGTTGGTGAGCTGGCGACCGATCTGCAGGACGTTGTTACGGATCGACCGGAGCGTGTCGTCCTTCTCGCCCGTGCTGTCGACCTTGTCGGTCGCGGCGGCGAAGGCCTTGGCGGCGGTGTCCGTCTGCTGACGGACGACGTCGACACTGCTGGTGGTCCTGCCCTTGGAGAGGGAGAGCGGACCGGCGGAGAGGTCGCGCTCCTCCTGGAGCATGGCGGCCAGGTTGGTGGCCTGTCGCGTCATCGTCGTCAGCAGCTGCATGTGCTCCAGCTGCGCGATGTCGTTGAGCGAGTCGTTGATACGGAAACCACCGAGCGTGGTGGCGGCGACGACCGGCAGGGTCAGCAGCGACACCAGTCGCGTGCTGATGCGCCAGTTCTGCATGGCGAGACGAGAACCGGGCCCGCTGGGGGCCTTCGGTATCGCCGCGTCCTGCTCAGCCGGTCCCGCAGGCGCGGCGGGCGCGGCTTTCGCCTTGACCCTGGCCTTCACGGACTTCCCACGGCCCTTCGCCTTCACCGCGGCGGAGGTGTCGGGGCCTGCGCCCTCGACAGCCGGCCCGCGGTTCTGGGCGTGCTGGGGCGAGGAGCCACGGTCGGTCCCGCCGCGCGGCTCCTGCTCCGCCGCAGCGCTGCCATCCCTCTTGAATCGTCCCTGCACTAGCGTCGCAACCTCTGGACCAGGCGTCCCGCCGGGCGACCGGTGGGACGGTGTCGAGTCGTGGGGCACTTGCCGCCCCATGGTGGTCGTCGGTGACCGGCGCGTCTTCCTCTCTTTGCCACCGCGCTCGGCGCGGTGTCGCGCCACCTGCGCGCCGGCTGATACCCGCGGCGGTCCCGCGAATTCCAGCACAGTGGAGGATCTCCAACAAGGTGCGAGTGTCGGGCCGGAGAGTCGGTCACGGCTTGTGACAGACGGGCTACAGGATGTGCGACCGCATTCGGTAGAAACCGGACTTACGCCATCCAAACAACGCGGCTGTCAAGGTGTCCCAGTCGAGATGATCAGGAGCGGAATGGCGCATTCAGTGGCGCAATGTCCGTTTCGGGGGGTGAAGTTGACTGTCCACTATGACCCTATTGTCGGGTCAAGGGTGAGCAAACTCACATAGCCATGGCCATTACTTCCCGGTTCGCCGGGGGATTCAGATGTTTAGCCTTGCCCCTTAAAGGGTTGGCGCCAGGGTTGGTGCATGCGACAGCCGACACTCACAGATCGAACCGAGGACCCCGAACTCCGATGAAGACGACGACGATGTTCCGCAACATAGCCAACCCCCGCCGTACGACCCTCGCGCACCTCAAGGACGCCGAGGACCTGCAGGCGGCACCGGCCACCCCGGAGCACTCCGTCGAGCTGCCGACGCAGACCGCGAACCCGCGCCGCACCGTCCTGATGAACGTGCCGGTCGCCGCCGCCGCGGAGTAGCCACCCCGTAAAGGAACGTGAAGCGCCGCTGCCCGCCGCGTTAGCCTGGGGTCCGCAGACTCCAGCAGGCGGAAATACAGAGGGGCAGACGCAACAGGTGCGCATCGCCAGGTTCTCGATCGACGGCAACGTCGCGTTCGGCGCGGTCGAGGGCGACGGCGCCCCCGGCGACGACTCCACGCTCGTGCTCGACATCATCAAGGGCATCCCCTTCGCGGACTTCGAGCTCTCGGGCACGAAGGTCCCGCTGAGCAAGGTCCGGCTGCTGCCGCCCGTGCTCCCGAACAAGGTCGTGGCCATCGGCCGCAACTACGCGGAGCACGCGGCGGAGCTGGGCAACGAGGTCCCCGACGTCCCGATCACCTTCTTCAAGCCCTCCACCTCGGTGGTCGGCCCGGGCGACCCGATCACATATCCCTCCTTCTCCCAGGACCTCCACCACGAGGCGGAGCTCGCCGTGGTCATCGGCCGTATGTGCCGGGAGGTCCCGAAGGAGCGCGTCAAGGACGTCATCCTCGGCTACACCTGCGCCAACGACGTCACCGCGCGCGACGTCCAGAAGCGGGAGAAGCAGTGGGCCCGGGCCAAGGGCTTCGACAGCTCCTGCCCCCTCGGCCCCTGGATCGAGACCGACCTGGACCCGAGCGACCTGACCATCCAGTGCACGGTCAACGGCGAACAGCGCCAGCTCGGCCGCACCAGCGACATGGTCCGCTCTGTCGAGGACCTGATCGTCCACATCTCCGAGGCCATGACGCTGCTCCCCGGCGACGTCATCCTCACGGGGACCCCGGCCGGAGTCGGCCCCCTCAACGTCGGCGACGAGGTCGCCGTCACCATCGAAGGCATCGGCACTCTCACCAACAAGGTGATCAAGCGTGGTTAACGGACCTGTCCGCGTACGTTTCTGTCCCTCCCCGACCGGCAACCCCCACGTGGGCCTGGTCCGGACCGCACTCTTCAACTGGGCGTTCGCCCGCCACCACGGCGGTACGTTCGTCTTCCGTATCGAGGACACCGACGCGGCCCGTGACTCCGAGGAGTCCTACGACCAGCTGCTCGCCTCGCTGCGCTGGCTCGGCTTCACCTGGGACGAGGGCCCCGAGGTGGGCGGCCCGCACGCCCCGTACCGCCAGTCCGAGCGCATGGACATCTACGCGGACGTCGCGAAGAAGCTGCTCGACGGCGGCCACGCGTACCACTGCTACTGCTCCACCGAAGAGCTCGACGCCCGCCGCGCGGCCGCCCGCGCCGCCGGCAAGCCCTCCGGCTACGACGGTCACTGCCGCGAGCTGACCCCCGTGCAGATCGAGGCGTACCAGGGCGAGCACCGCCCGGCGATCGTCCGCTTCCGGATGCCCGACGAGCCGATCACCTTCACCGACCTCGTCCGTGGCGAGCTGACCTTCACCCCGGAGAACGTGCCGGACTTCGGCATCGTCCGGGCCAACGGCGCCCCGCTCTACACGCTGGTCAACCCGGTCGACGACGCGCTGATGGAGATCACGCACGTCCTGCGCGGCGAGGACCTGCTCTCCTCCACCCCCCGCCAGATCGCCCTCTACAAGGCGCTGATCGAGCTGGGCGTCGCCAAGAGCACCCCCGCCTTCGGCCACCTGCCGTACGTGATGGGCGAGGGCAACAAGAAGCTCTCCAAGCGCGACCCCGAGGCCTCGCTCAACCTCTACCGCGAGCGCGGCTTCCTCCCCGAGGGCCTGCTGAACTACCTCTCGCTCCTCGGCTGGTCCTTCTCCAAGGACCAGGACGTCTTCTCGATCGAGGAGATGGTGTCGAAGTTCGACATCGACGGCGTGAACGCCAACCCGGCCCGCTTCGACCTGAAGAAGGCCGAGTCGATCAACGGCGACCACATCCGCCTGCTGGACCCGAAGGCCTTCGCGGACGCCTGCGCCCCGTGGCTGCAGGCCCCGCACGCCAACTGGGCCCCCGAGGACTTCGACGCCGAGGCCTGGGAGCGGATCGCCCCGTACGCCCAGACCCGGGTGACCGTCCTGTCGGACATCACGGCCAACGTCGACTTCCTGTTCCTGAAGGAGCCGGTCGCGGACCAGGCCTCGTGGGACAAGGCGATGAAGGGCGAGCCGGCCGCGCTGCTCACCACGGCGCGCGCCGGCCTGGAGGCGGCGGACTGGACGGACCCCGAGTCCCTCAAGCAGGCCGTCCTGACCGCCGGTGAGGCCCATGGCCTCAAGCTCGGCAAGGCCCAGGCGCCGGTCCGCGTGGCCGTCACCGGCCGCACGGTCGGTCTGCCGCTCTTCGAGTCCCTGGAGATCCTGGGCAAGGAGCGCTCGCTGGCCCGCATCGACGCGGCGCTGGCCAAGCTCGCCGCGTAGCTCTCGACGTACGTCCCGCAGGGGGCGGTGACCGGCATGGCCGGCCGCCGCCCCCTGCGGCGTTGTCGGAGGCGGGTCCTATGCTCCCGGGAACGATCACCGTTCGCTCCCGCACTCCGGAGGCCCCCGTGCCGATGACCCCGCCCGACTACGCCTGGCACTTCACCCCGGGCGCCGCTTTCACCTACGAGGACGGCATGACGGGGACCCTCGCCCCGGTCGTCATCGGCGACGTGACGTTGCCCACGGGCCGGGTCGTCGCCTGCGACCCCTTCGTCTACCTCGGGCAGGAGGAGGTCGAGCCGTTCGGTGTCGTGGTGGAACCGGGCCGGTACCGGGCGGAAGCGGCGATCGCCACGCTGGTGCGCCCCGGCGTCCCGCAGGGACCCCGCCCGCACACCCGGGTCGCCGCCGCGCGCCTGGTGATCCGTGACACCCCGACCGTGAGCTGGGAGATGGCCGTCGACGAGGACCAGGACCCTTCCGTCCTCGGCGAGGACGAGTTCTACGGCTACGGCGTGGACGCCGGCACCGGCTGCTTCTACGACGCCGCCGCCGACGGCTCCTTCCCCGGCACCGAGGACGAGGAGGGGGCGGTGTGGGCCGCCATGGACGCGGTCGGCGACGGCCCGGACGTCTTCCTGGCGGAGGGGGAAGGCGGTCACACCCTGGCCGGCTTCACCTCCGGGTGGGGCGACGGCTGCTACCCGACCTGGATCGGGCGTGACACCGAGGGCCGGGTCACCTGTTTCGTGACGGACTTCCTGGTCGTACCCACGGCGCTGGTGCCCGCGGCGTAGGCTCGGCCCCATGCCGATCCGCGCCGTGCTGTGGGACATCGACGACACCCTCTTCGACTACACGGGAGCCGACGCCGCCGGACTCGCCGCGCAACTGGAGGCCGTCCGGCTCGCGGAGCGGTACGGGACCCCCGTGCAGGCGCTCGCGCTGTGGCGGGAGATCACCGACCGGCACTGGGCCCGCTTCGCGGCGGGCGAAGGCACCTTCCAGGGGCAGCGGCAGGAGCGGGTGCGGGAGTTCCTGGAGCGGCCCGCGATGACCGCGGACGAGGCCGACGCCTGGTTCGACCAGTACGTGGAGCACTACAAGGCGGCCTGGACCGTCTTCCCCGACGTGGTGCCCGCCCTCGACGCCCTCGCGGCCGACTACCGGCACGGGGTGCTCTCCAACTCCTCCACCGCCAACCAGGATCCCAAGCTGCGCCACCTCGGTCTGCGCGACCGCTTCGAGGTGCTGGTCTGCGCCGTCGAACTCGGCGTCAGCAAGCCCGATGCGGAGGCCTTCCTGGCTGCGTGCGAGGCGCTCGGGCTGCCGCCCGGCGAGGTGGCGTACGTGGGGGACCAGCCGGAGATCGACGCACGGGGAGCCCGTGACGCCGGATTGACGGCCGTCTGGATCGACCGCGCGGGCGGCCGAGGCCCCGCGCCCGACGGCACGCACCGCATCGAAGGCCTTGACCAGCTCCCGCTGCTGCTGGCACGGGATACCCGTTTTGGAGCACGGTCAGGCATCCGGTAATGTTCTTTCTGCGCCGCCGGAGCGGGCCGAAAGGCCGGACGGAGGCGCCACCCGAAGAAAAGCCCCGGTAGGGGGTTGACTTTTGGTGGGGTATAGTGTAATTGGCAACACGAGGGTTTCTGGTTCCCTTATTCTAGGTTCGAGTCCTGGTACCCCAGCGCAGTGCAGTAGTAACGCAGTGCTTTGCCCCCGTTGTGTAGCGGCCTAGCACGCCGCCCTCTCAAGGCGGTAGCGCCGGTTCGAATCCGGTCGGGGGTACAGATCCTTCCCGCGAGATCTCTTGGGTCGCACCCGGACGTCTCGAAGCAGGATCGCTAGGGCCCCCGTTGTGTAGCGGCCTAGCACGCCGCCCTCTCAAGGCGGTAGCGCCGGTTCGAATCCGGTCGGGGGTACTGTGGGTCTGGTCTAGACCACTTTGGGCTATAGTGTAATTGGCAACACGAGGGTTTCTGGTTCCCTTATTCTAGGTTCGAGTCCTGGTAGCCCAGCGCAGTAACAGCAACACCAGCTAGCCCCCGTTGTGTAGCGGCCTAGCACGCCGCCCTCTCAAGGCGGTAGCGCCGGTTCGAATCCGGTCGGGGGTACGCATCGAAGAGGCCCTCCGCGTTCATCGCGGAGGGCCTCTTTCGCGTTGTGTCGGGGCGCACGTAAGTGCGGGCCCGGAGGCGCGTGTTAGGACGTGTGCGGCGTCGTACGCGCCCCCGGACCCGGGGGTGGGTAAGTGGGACTGAGGGGTCAGCCGGAGCGGCGCAGGGCCTCCGTGAGTCGTGCGGCCGCGTCGATGACGGCCTGGGCGTGCATCCGACCCGGGTGGCGGGTCAGCCGCTCGATCGGTCCGGAGACCGATACGGAAGCCACCACACGGTTCGAGGGCCCGCGCACCGGCGCCGAGACGGAGGCCACACCGGGCTCCCGTTCGCCGATCGACTGCGCCCAGCCGCGACGCCGTACGCCCGAGAGCGCCGTCGCCGTGAAGCGCGCGCCCTGAAGGCCGCGGTGGAGCCGCTCGGGCTCCTCCCACGCCATCAGGATCTGCGCGGCCGAACCGGCCTTCATCGGGAGCGTCGAGCCCACCGGGACGGTGTCCCGAAGGCCCGAGAGCCGCTCCGCGGCCGCCACGCAGATGCGCATGTCTCCCTGACGGCGGTAGAGCTGCGCGCTCTCTCCCGTCACGTCACGGAGGTGGGTGAGTACCGGTCCCGCCGTGGCCAACAGGCGGTCCTCGCCGGCCGCGGCGGCGAGCTCCGCCAGCCGCGGTCCGAGGATGAACCGGCCCTGCATGTCCCTCGCCACCATCCGGTGGTGTTCCAGTGCCACGGCAAGGCGATGTGCCGTGGGTCGTGCGAGCCCTGTCGCCGCGACCAGCCCGGCGAGGGTGGCCGGACCGGACTCCAGTGCGCTCAATACCAGAGCTGCCTTGTCGAGAACGCCGACGCCGCTAGAGTTGTCCATGAAACGATATTCGCGTCTCACACTGTGAAACGCAAGTTCAATTTTTCCAAGAACGAGCGAGTCTGTATGTGCGGGTCCACGAACCACTGGGTCCGAGCCGTCGTCCGGGACGTGGGGTACGGGCGGCACGGCGCACAAGATCTCTATGAAGCGCCGGCACAACCGGCCGGCCGGAGGGAAAGCGATGGGTAGGACACTCGCGGAGAAGGTCTGGGACGACCATGTCGTCCGGCGCGCCGAAGGCGAGCCCGACCTCCTCTTCATCGATCTGCACCTGCTGCACGAGGTGACCAGCCCGCAGGCCTTCGAAGGGCTGCGCCAGGCCGGCCGCAAGGTCCGACGCCTCGACCTCACCATCGCGACCGAGGACCACAACACCCCCACCCTCGACATCGACAAGCCGATCGCCGACCCGGTCTCCCGCGCCCAGCTGGAGACCCTGCGGGCGAACTGCGCCGAGTTCGGCGTACGCCTGCACTCGCTGGGCGACGTCGAGCAGGGTGTCGTCCACGTCGTGGGACCGCAGCTGGGTCTGACCCAGCCCGGCACCACCGTGGTCTGCGGCGACTCGCACACCTCCACGCACGGCGCCTTCGGCGCGCTGGCCTTCGGCATCGGCACGAGCCAGGTCGAGCACGTGCTGGCCACCCAGACGCTGCCGCTGGCCCGCCCGAAGACGATGGCGATCACCGTCACCGGCGCACTGGCCGAGGGCGTCACCGCGAAGGACCTGATCCTGGCGATCATCGCCAAGATCGGCACCGGCGGCGGCCAGGGCTACATCCTGGAGTACCGGGGCGAGGCCATCGAGAAGCTGTCGATGGAAGCCCGCATGACCATCTGCAACATGTCGATCGAGGCCGGTGCCCGCGCGGGCATGATCGCCCCTGATCAGACCACCTTCGACTACCTGCAGGGCCGCGACCACGCCCCCACCGGCGAGGACTGGGACGCGGCGGTCGCCTACTGGAAGACCCTGCGCACCGACGACGACGCGGTCTTCGACGCGGAGGTCGTCGTCGACGGCGCCGCGCTGTCCCCATTCGTCACCTGGGGCACCAACCCGGGCCAGGGCGCGCCGCTGTCGGCAGCCGTCCCCGACCCGGCTTCGTACGAGGACGCTTCGGAGCGCCTGGCCGCCGAAAAGGCCCTGGAGTACATGGGGTTGACCGCCGGGCAGCCGCTGCGGGACATCAAGGTCGACACCGTCTTCGTAGGTTCCTGCACCAACGGCCGCATCGAGGACCTGCGCGCCGTCGCCGGCATCGTCGAGGGCCGCAAAGTCGCCGACGGCGTACGGATGCTGGTCGTCCCGGGCTCGGTCCGGGTCGCCCTGCAGGCCGTGGAAGAAGGCCTGGACAAGGTCTTCAAGGAGGCCGGCGCCGAGTGGCGGCACGCGGGCTGTTCGATGTGTCTGGGTATGAACCCCGACCAACTGGCGCCCGGTGAACGCTCCGCGTCCACCTCCAACCGCAACTTCGAGGGCCGGCAGGGCAAGGGTGGGCGCACCCACCTGGTCTCCCCGCAGGTGGCCGCCGCCACCGCGGTGCTGGGCCATCTGGCCTCGCCCGCCGACCTGTCCGCCGCCGACGCGACCGCCGGAGTCTGAACCATGGAAGCCTTCACCACCCACACCGGCCGGGCCGTCCCGCTGCGCCGCAGCAACGTCGACACCGACCAGATCATCCCGGCCCACTGGCTGAAGAAGATCACCCGTGACGGGTTCGAGGACGGGCTCTTCGAGGCCTGGCGCAAGGACCCGGAGTTCGTGACGAACCGACCCGAGCGCGCCGGCGCGACCGTCCTGGTCGCCGGTCCCGACTTCGGTACGGGTTCCTCGCGCGAGCACGCCGTCTGGGCCCTGCAGAACTTCGGCTTCAAGACGGTCATCTCCTCCCGCTTCGCCGACATCTTCCGTGGGAACTCCCTGAAGAACGGTCTGCTGACCGTCGTCCTCCCGCAGGAGACCGTCGAGCGGCTGTGGAAGCTGACGGAGGCCGACCCGACCGCCGAGATCACGGTCGACCTGGTCGACCGCCAGGTGCGAGCGGAGGGTGTCGTCGCGGAGTTCGAGCTCGACGACAACGCCCGCTGGCGTCTGCTGGAGGGCCTGGACGACATCTCGCTCACCCTTCAGAACGAAGCGGACATCGCCACGTACGAAAGCACTCGGCCCACCTTCAAGCCGCGCACGATTCAGCTCTGATTCCTGCCTGATCAGCGCTTATTCACCTGCTGGTGATCACATCGACAACACTGTGCCCCCCGCCTTCCGGCGGGGGGCACAGCCGTTTGTTGAGGCCCCGTGAGGCGACAACTCGCCCCAGATGGCACAATCTGTGCATGGAACGCGACAGTCAACTCGAGCTCTACGAACTCGTCGCGGACCGGTTGAAAGAAGCACACACACGGGTGCGCTCACTGCAAGTCCCGGAGGGCGTAAGGATGGCGCTGTCCCGGAAGCTGTTGGTCGTCACGGCCGCGACGAAGCATGATCTCGCCGATGCGGCCAGGCGCCTGGACAGGTTGATGAAGGACCTCGACGAGGGTCGATTCCCTGAAGGCGACTGATGCGAAGGAACTCCGTAACGGCCTACAGCGTTGCGGCACTAGGGTGATTAGCCCGTTTCGTGTTTGATTTGCGGTATATATCCGCCTAACGTGCGAAATAAGCTTGAACACATTCGTTCTGGCGAAGTCTCCGAAGGGGAAGACGTGAACAAGGCGCAGCTCGTAGAAGCGATTGCCGACAAGCTGGGCGGCCGTCAGCAGGCCGCGGACGCTGTCGACGCGGTACTGGACGCGATCGTCCGCGCTACCGTCGCGGGCGACCGGGTCTCGGTCACGGGCTTCGGCTCGTTCGAGAAGGTCGACCGTCCGGCCCGTTACGCCCGCAACCCGCAGACGGGTGAGCGCGTCCGGGTCAAGAAGACCTCTGTGCCCCGCTTCCGTGCCGGCCAGGGCTTCAAAGACCTGGTCAGCGGCACCAAGAAGCTCCCCAAGGGTGGCGAGGTGTCCGTGAAGAAGGCGCCCAAGGGCAGCCTCACGGGTGGTGCCTCCGCGACGGTGAAGAAGGCCGCCGCGAAGAAGGCCACCACCGCCAAGAAGGCCGCGGCGAAGACCGCGGTCGCAAAGAAGGTAGTGGCCAAGAAGGCCACGGCGACCGCCAAGAAGGCGGCGGTGAAGAGCACCGCCACGGCCAAGAAGGCCACCGCGGCCGCCAAGAAGACCACCACCGCGGCCAAGAAGGCCACGCCCGCCGCGAAGAAGACCACCGCCGCGGCGAAGAAGACCGCGCCGGCGGCCAAGAAGGTCACCGCAGCGACGAAGGCGCCCGCCAAGAAGACGGCGACGCGCAAGGCCACCGCGAAGAAGACCACCGCCCGCAAGAAGTAGGGGCACGCGTCACACAGGCCGGGCCGGCTTTCCCCATGTGGGGGAGCCGGCCCGCGGTGCGTTCGGCGCGCCGCGGACCCGTACGGGTCGCGGGCGGCCGTCCCTTCAGAACGTCTGCAGCGTCACCAGGGTGATCCGCAGGCTCGCGCCCGCGCCGTCCGTCTCGATCCGGACCCGCTGCCCGGGGCGCAGCAGCCGCAGGCCGCCCGCGTCGAAGGCGGGGGCCTCGAAAGGCACCGGAGTGCCGTCGTCCAGCAGCACACTGCCGCTGCGGGTCCGGGAGTCGTACGTGTACGCGGTCGCCTGCATACGGGCACTGTATCGGGCGGTGTGACGCCCCACGCCGAGGGTGAGGGCGCTGCGTAGATCGGCCGCCGTGTCCACGTCCCGGCGCACGCTGTCGACGTCCGCCAGGGCGATTTCCACCGCCCCCGAGGCCGAATGCCTGGCCCGTGACGGCCCGCCGAACGAGGGGGTCAATTCCACGTCCGGCGCGGCGGAAAGCAGGGTCGTCCCGATTCCGGCCGCATCCGCCAGAAATGCCCGCGGAAATACCGAAGCGTTTTCGAGCACGCGTTGCAATTCCGGTGGCCTCAGCGCCGGCAGATCGGCGTTCAGCGCGGCCACCGCGGCGCCCGGCCGCCCCGCCCGCACCGCCCGCGCCCCGTGGTCCAGGGCCGCGTTGAGCCCGGCCGCCGGGGCGTCGGAGACGATCCGCGCACCGAGCCGCGCCAGTTCCGCGCCGGCCGCGGGGTCGTCCGTGACGACCACCACATCCGCGACCGCCGCGCAGGCCAGGGCCCCCGCGACGGTGTCCTGGGCGAAGGCCAGGGCGAGGCCCGGGCGAGCGGCGCCCACGGCCCGCGCGAGACGGCTCTTCGCCACCGCCAGAGGCTTCAGCGGGACCACCAGACTCCAGACGGCGTTCGTGACGGACCCCTTCCCTCCGGTGCGCTCCGGCACATCCTTCGGCCATGGTCAGGTCATGGCCGGGTCATGTGTCGGCCCATTGTCGCCTCCGCCCGGGCAACCCGGGAGTACGGCGGGGTGAGCGGGGCGTACGGTGTTCTCGACAGAGACCGGGCGTGGGGTGACACTTGTCCGGCCGACGAGGTGCCCAAGCCGCGCACCGGTCCTAGAGGAAGGTGTCCGAGTGTCCCGCCGCAGAATCGGCTTCTGGTACCGCCTGGCGGCGGTCATCGCGAAACCGCCGCTGGTAGTGCTCTTCAAGCGGGACTGGCGGGGAATGGAGCACATTCCGGCCGAGGGCGGGTTTATCACCGCCGTCAATCACAACTCGTATCTGGACCCGCTCTCCTACGCGCACTTCCAGTACAACACCGGCCGCGTGCCCCGATTGCTCGCCAAGGCCGCCCTCTTCAAGGTTCCGATCGTCGGGTCGATCCTGCGCGGCAGCGGACAGATCCCCGTCTACCGGGAGTCCACCAACGCCCTGGACGCATTCCGGGCCGCCGTGGACGCCATCGAACGCGGCGAATGCGTGGCCTTCTACCCGGAGGGCACCCTCACCCGCGACCCCGACATGTGGCCGATGGCCGGCAAGACCGGCGCCGCCCGCGTGGCGCTGATCACCAAGGCACCCGTCATCCCGGTGGCCCAGTGGGGCGCGAACCTCGCGATGCCGCCCTACGCCAAGGAGAACAAGGTCCGGCTCTTCCCGCGCAAGACCCTCCAGGTACTGGCCGGACCGCCGGTGGACCTCTCCGCCTTCCACGACCGGGAACCCACCCCGGAGGTCCTGCGGGAGGTCACCGAGGTCATCATGGCCGCCATCACCGCGCTGCTGGAGGAGGTGCGCGGCGAGACCGCGCCCGAGCAGCCGTACGACCATCGAAACGCCAGGGCGGAACAGCGGCGCAAGGCCGCAGGGGAGGGCAACAAGTGACACGTCCCGTGAAGGCGACCGTCTTCGGAACAGGCTCCTGGGGTACGGCCTTCGCCATCGTGCTCGCCGACGCGGGCTGCGAGGTGACGCTGTGGGGCCGCCGCCAGGAGGTGGTCGACGCCATCAACACCGGCCGGACCAACCCGGACTACTTCCCCGGTGTCGAACTCCCCGCGAACCTCCGGGCCACCACCGACCCGGCCGAGGCCGCGGCCGGCGCGGACTTCACCGTCCTCGCCGTCCCCTCCCAGACCCTGCGCGACAACCTCGCGGCGTGGACGCCCCTGCTGGCCCCCGACACCGTGCTCGTCTCCCTGATGAAGGGCATCGAACTCGGCACCGCCAAGCGGATGAGCGAGGTCATCGAAGAGGTGGCCAAGGTCCCCGCCGAGCGCATCGCGGTGGTCACCGGCCCCAATCTGGCCGCCGAGATCGCCGCCCGCAGGCCCGCCGCCTCCGTCGTCGCCTGCGTGGACGAGAGCGTGGCCCAGCGCCTCCAGGCCGCCTGCCACACCGCGTACTTCCGGCCCTACACGAGCACCGACGTCATCGGCTGCGAACTCGGCGGCGCCGTCAAGAACGTCATCGGCCTCGCCGTCGGCATCGCGGACGGGATGGGCCTGGGCGACAACACCAAGGGCTCGCTCATCACCCGCGGACTCGCCGAAGCCACCCGCCTCGGCGTGGCGATGGGCGCCGACCCGCTCACCTTCTCCGGCCTCGCGGGCCTCGGCGACCTGGTCGCCACCTGCTCCTCGCCGCTCTCCCGGAACCACACCTTCGGCACCAACCTGGGCCGCGGGATGACCCTGGAGGAGACCATCGCGGTCACCAAGCAGACCGCCGAGGGCGTCAAGTCCTGCCAGTCGGTGGCGGATCTGGCCGGCCGCTACGGGGTGGACATGCCGATCACCGACACGGTGGTGGACATCGTCCACCACGGCAAGCCGACCCTGGTCGCGCTCAAGGACCTGATGGGGCGCAGCGCCAAACCGGAACGTCGCTGACTCCATTCCGCACGCCTGAGCGGGTACTCTCGTGGCGATATGAGCAGCGAGAACCTCCCCCAGACCCCTGAGCAGCAGGGCCGCAAGCCCCGCGTGGCCGTCGTGTTCGGCGGCCGCAGCTCGGAACACGCCATCTCGGTCGTCACGGCGGGCGCCGTGCTGCGCTCCATCGACCGCTCCAAGTACGAGGTGCTGCCCATCGGCATCACCACGGACGGCCGATGGGCGCTGACCGCCGACGAGCCCGAGCGGATGGCCATCGCCGACCGCAAGCTCCCGAGTGTCGAGGAGCTCGCCGACTCCGAGGACGGCGCCGTCGTGCTCTCGGTCGACCCGGCCAGCCGCCAGGTCGTCTACACCGAACCGGGCGCCGTCCCCAAGGCCCTGGGCGAGGTCGACGTCGTCTTCCCCGTCCTGCACGGCCCGTACGGCGAGGACGGCACCCTCCAGGGCCTCCTGGAGCTCTCCGGCATCCCGTACGTCGGCTCCGGTGTCCTCGCCTCGGCCGTCGGCCAGGACAAGGACTACATGAAGCGGGTGTTCACGTCCTTCGGGCTGAACGTCGGCCCGTACGTGACCGTCCGGCCCCGCGAGTGGGAGACCGACCGGGACGCCGCCACGGGCAAGATCCTGGACTTCGCCGCCGAACACGGCTGGCCGCTGTTCGTCAAGCCCGCCCGGGCCGGCTCCTCCATCGGCATCACCAAGGTCGACGACGCCTCCGGACTGGACGCCGCGATCAGGGAAGCCCGACGCCACGACCCGAAGATCATCGTGGAGGCGCTGCTGCGCGGCCGCGAGATCGAGTGCGGGGTCCTGGAATTCGAGGACGGGCCGCGCGCGAGCGTCCCGGCCGAGATCCCGCCGGTGTCCAGCCACGACTTCTACGACTTCGAGGCGAAGTACATCGACTCCGCCTCCGGGATCGTGCCCGCCCCGCTCACCCCGGAGCAGACCGCCGAGGTGCGGCGGCTCGCGATCGAGGCCTTCGAGGCCGCGTCCTGCGAGGGCCTGGTGCGTGCCGACTTCTTCCTCACCGAGGACGGCACCTTCGTCATCAACGAGATCAACACGATGCCGGGCTTCACCCCGATCTCCATGTACCCGCTGATGTGGCAGAAGACGGGCATCGAGTACCCGGAGCTGGTGGACAGCCTGATCCAGGCGGCCCTGCGCCGCTCCACCGGCCTGCGCTGAGACCCGAGCGTCGTCCGACAAGCCGACCGCCCGCCGACCGCCTTCGAAGGCGGGCGGCGGGCGGCGGTGTGCCGGGTGCCCGGCGGCGGGTGCGCGACACTCGGTCGCGCGGCACTCAGTAGGAGGAGATGCCCTCGGGCACGGTCGCGGAGATCGCCGTGGACAGACCGACCAGCATCCCCGCATCCGTGGCATGCTCCTTGTCGACCTGGACCTCGGTGTAGGCCAACCGCAGCCCGGTGGTGAACCGGAACCCCCCGCCGGAACCGTCGTCGAGCTTCTCCAGCAGCCAGGCCACTCCGTTCACGTGGACGCCGTCCTGCTTCGGATCGAGCATCTTGGGGGGCTTGGGGATACCGCACCGCAGTACGATCGCCGAACCGCCCCACGCGGCGGTCAGATCGGATTCCGGTTCGGTTCGGGTCCGCGCCAGGCCGGCCACCGTCTCCGGGAGTTCCTTGTGCAGTGCCGCACACAGCCGCGCGACGGCGTCGGGCGGCGTGGGCGGAGGAGACACCCGGGCTTCGGATCCGCCCGGGGAGCACGCCGCGACGGCCAGGAGGGCCATCGAGGCGGGCAGGGCCGACAGGGCGCGGACACGCAGGGGCCGGTGGTGGAGGGACATCACCGGCCAAGAGTAGACGGGGGCTACAGATGGACCACCGGGCAGGTCAAGGTGCGGGTGATCCCCTCCACCTGCTGGACCTTGGCGACGACCATACGGCCGAGGTCGTCCACGGTGTCGGCCTGGGCACGCACGATCACGTCGTACGGACCCGTCACGTCCTCGGCCTGGATCACCCCCGGGATCTGGCCGATGGACTCGGCGACGAACGACGCCTTGCCCACTTCGGTCTGGATAAGGATGTACGCCTGTACCACGGAACCTCCAGGGCGGCCACGAGGATCATTTCCCCTAACCTTCGGGTGGGCCCCACACGATTGAACGGGCCGGGGGAAGAAGGGACGCCACGGTACCGCGTCGCCGTGCGTCGCGGGGAGACCCGCGGGCCCGGCGCCACGCACAGCGGGGCGTACGGAGAGCAGAAGTTGACGTATCTGTTGACGGTACCCAGAGCTGAGACGGCTCGCGACCGCAAGCGGACTGGGCAAGAAGGGGCACAGCGATGAAGGGCACTGTCGGCGAGCTGGGGGAGTTCGGGCTGATCAGGGAGCTCACCTCACGGCTCACCACCACCCCGGCGGTCCGGCTCGGACCGGGCGACGACGCCGCGGTGGTGTCCGCCCCCGACCGGCGGGTCGTGGCGAGCACCGACATCCTGCTGGAGGGCCGGCACTTCCGGCGCGACTGGTCCACGGCCTACGACGTCGGCCGCAAGGCCGCCGCGCAGAACCTCGCCGACATCGCCGCCATGGGCGCGGTGCCGACCGCGCTGCTGCTCGGCCTGGTCGTCCCCGCCGAGCTCCCGGTCACCTGGCCGACCGAGCTGATGGACGGGATCCGCGACGAGTGCCAGGTCGCCGGCGCGGCCGTGGTCGGCGGGGACGTCGTCCGCGGGGACGTCATCACCGTCGCCATCACCGCCCTCGGCGACCTGCGCAACCACGAGCCCGTCCTGCGCTCCGGCGCCCAGCCCGGCGACGTCGTCGCCGTCACCGGCTGGCTCGGCTGGTCCGCGGCCGGCTTCGCCGTGCTCTCGCGCGGCTTCCGCTCCCCGCGGGCCTTCGTCGAGGCGCACCGGCGCCCCGAACCGCCGTACCACGCGGGCCCCGCGGCGGCCGGGCTCGGCGCCACGGCCATGACCGACGTCAGCGACGGCCTGATCGCCGACCTCGGGCACATCGCCGACGCCAGCAAGGTACGGATCGACCTGCGCTCGGCGGCGGTCGACATCCCGACCCAGATGCACGACATCGGACAGGCCGTCGGCGTGGACCCGTTGCAGTGGGTGCTCACCGGGGGAGAGGACCACGCGATCGTGGCGACCTTCCCGCCCGACGTGAAGCTCCCCGCCCGTTGGAAGGTCATCGGCGAGGTGCTCAACCGCTCCGCGCTGCCCCAGGTGACCGTCGACGGCGCGCCCTGGACCAGCACCGGCGGCTGGGACCACTTCGGGACCGACCCGGCCCCCCAGGACGGCGTGCTGTGAGCACCGCCCCGCCGCTGTGCCTGACCGTCGCCGGATCCGACTCCGGCGGCGGCGCGGGCATCCAGGCCGACCTCAAGACCATGCTGGCGCTCGGGGTGCACGGCATGAGCGTGGTGACCGCCGTGACGGCGCAGAACTCGCTCGGGGTACGGGGAGTCTGGGAGCTGCCCGCCGAGGCCGTCACGGCCCAGTACCGGGCCGTCGTGGACGACATCGGCGTCCAGGCAGTGAAGACCGGGATGCTCTCCTCGGCCGACCTCGTCGAGACGGTGGCCGCGCTGCTGGCGGACACCCGGGCCCCGGCCGTCGTGGACCCCGTCGGCGTCTCCAAGCACGGGGACGCGCTGCTCGCCGCCTCGGCGCTGGACGCCGTGCGCAAGGAGCTGCTGCCCCGGGCCACCGTGGCCACCCCCAACCTGGACGAGGTGGCCCAGCTCACGGGCGTGGTGGTGGAGACCGAGGACGACATGCGGCGGGCCGCCGACGCGATCCTCGACCACGGACCGCGGTGGGCGCTGATCAAGGGCGGACATCTCGCGGCGCACGGCCACGAGGCGGTGGACCTGCTCACCGACGGCGCCGAGGAGCGGTGGCTGCGCGCCCCCCGCCACGACAACCGGCACACCCACGGCACCGGCTGCACCCTGGCTTCCGCGATCGCGGCCGGCCTGGCCAAGGGACTGAGCGTCCCGGAGGCCGTCACGGCCGCCAAGGAGTACGTCACGGGCGCCATCGCCGCCGGCTTCGCGCTCGGCGGGGGCATCGGCCCGGTGGATCACGCCTGGCAGTGGCGCTGACCTCGCCACGACCGCCCGGCCGGACCAGGGGCCGGGCGGTCGGCCCCTGGCCCGGGTCCGGGTCCGGGTCCGGACAAGGCAAAAGGCCGGTTCACCAGAGGTGAACCGGCCTTTTTGGCAACCGGAAAGGGCTGCGCTACGACGGGAGGCGTCAGCGCGAGACCTTGCCGGCCTTGATGCACGAGGTGCAGGCGTTGAGGCGCTTCGGCGTCCCATTGACCACGGCACGGACGCGCTGGATGTTCGGGTTCCAGCGACGCGAGGTGCGGCGGTGCGAGTGGGAGATGTTGTTGCCGAAGCTCGGCCCCTTGGCGCAAACGTCGCAGTTGGCAGCCACAGGTCACTCCAAGACTTCAGATGCAATTACAGTGAAACCGGCGCACCGGATTCAGAGGTCTGAAGTGGTTTGCCGGGGGAATGGCCCGACTCTCGCCGGGCAACCGGAGCAGCATACAACGACTGCGTCCGTCCAAGAAAACTACCATGGCCGCCGCCACCCCCGCCCCGCGGTCCCGACGCCCGGGCGGTCCTTCGTTACCCTGCGGTGAACCCTGGCCCGCACAAGGAGGAACGCCCGGTGCCGCACGAGCCGCAGCCGCAGCCCGCCGACGAGCTCGACGCCGAAGCGGTGCGCACCTGGAGCTCGCTGGCCCTGGCCGCACTGGGCCGGGCCCGCGAGGACATCGACGCGATCAACGTCTATCCGGTCGCCGACGCGGACACCGGAACCAACCTCTACCTCACCGCCGAATCGGCCGACCGCGGCCTCGCCGAGGCCTTCCCCGAGGTGACCGACGGCACAGCGCGGACCTCCCTGGCCGAGGCCGTACGGGCCTGGGCGCACGGGGCGCTGGTGGGAGCCCGGGGGAACTCCGGGACGATCCTGGCGCAGCTGCTGCGCGGAGTGGCCGACGTACTGGGCGACGACCCGGCGGCGCGGGTGGAACAGGCCGGGCAGGGCCCCGGCGGGCTGCTCGCCCGCGCACTCACCCGGGCCGCCGAGGAGGCGTACGCGGCCGTCGCGCACCCGGTGGAGGGCACCATGCTCACCGTCGCCGGCGCCGCAGCCCGGGCCGGCGAGGCGGCCGGAGCCGCCGCCGGGACCGCGGTCGAGGTGGCCCGAGCCGCCTACGACGGGGCCCGCGCCGCCCTGGCCGAGACCCCCGGGCAGCTCGCCGCACTGGGCCGGGCCGGCGTGGTCGACGCCGGGGGCTGCGGGCTGGTCGTCGTCTTCGGCGCCCTGTGGCAGGCGCTGTCCGGCGAGGAGCCGGCCGCCGAACCGGTACGCGGCCGCGCGGTGCCCGTGCCGCCGTCGCCGGACCCCTGCGCGCAGGAGGAGGACGGGCCCGCGTACGAGGTGATCTACCTGCTGGAGGCCTCCGAGGCGGCCGTCGGCGAACTGCGCGAACGCCTGGACGGACTCGGTGACTCGCTGGTCGTGGTCGGCGGCGACGGACTGTGGAACGTCCACGTCCACGTCGACGACCCCGGCGCCGCCGTGGAGGCCGGAGTCGTGGCGGGGCGGCCCTACCGGATACGGATCACCCACTTCGGGGACGAACGCCGCCGGGCCCGGGGCGAGCGCGCCCAGCGCGCCGTGGTCGCCGTCGTCCCCGGCGAGGGACTGGCCGGGCTGTGCGGGGAGGCGGGAGCGACCACCGTGCTCGTCCGCCCCGGGGAGCCGCCGGCCGTCGCCGAACTCCTCGACGCGGTCCGCCGCGCTCACGCCCGCGAGGTGGTGCTGCTGCAGGGCGGCGCCGACCTGCGCGCCGCCGCGGCCGCGGCGGCCGAACAGGCCCGAGCCGAGGGCGTACGGGTGGCCGTGATCCCCACCCGCTCCGCGGTCCAGGGCCTGGCGGCCCTCGCCGTGCACGACCCGGAGGGCAGCTTCGACGAGGACGTGGTCGCCATGACGGCGGCGGCCGGTGCCACCCGGTACGGAGAACTGGCCGTCGCCGAACGGCAGTCCTTCACCTCGGCCGGCATCTGCCAGGCCGGCGACGTGCTCGGCCTCATCGACGGCGACGTCGCGGTGATCGGCTCGGGACTGGCCGAGACCGCCGAGGCCGTCCTGGACCGGATGCTGGGCTCCGGCGGCGAACTCGTCACGCTGGTCCTGGGACCCGACGTGCCGGACGCCGTCGCCGAACGCCTGGAGGCCTACGTCCAGCAGGGCCACCTCGCCGTGGACACCGTCACCTACCGGGGCGGCCGGTACTCGGCGCCGCTCCTCGTCGGGGTGGAATAGCGGGCTTGTCAGCGCCATGGTGTGCAATGAACACGTGCCCGCGCTCGACGAAGACCTCAAGAAGACGCTCGGACCCGCCACCGCCAAGGTGCTGGCCGAGCAGCTCGGCCTGCACACGGCCCTGGACCTGCTGCACCACTACCCGCGGCGGTACGCCGAGCGCGGCGAGCTGACCTCGCTCGCCGAGCTCGCCGACCAGATCGACGAGCACGTGACCGTCGTCGCGCAGGTCGCCGACGCCCGGATCCTCACCTTCAACGGCGGCCGCGGCAAGCGCCTGGAGGTGACCATCACCGACGGCAACGGCCGCCTCCAGCTGGTCTTCTTCGGCGCCGGAGTCCACAAGCCGCACAAGGACCTGCTGCCGGGGACGCGCGCGATGTTCGCGGGCAAGGTCGGCATGTTCAACCGCAAGCTCCAGCTCTCCCACCCCGCCTACGAGCCGCTCGGCCAGGACGCCTCCGACCACGACGCCGCGACCGCCTTCGCCCATCAGCTCATCCCGATCTACCCGGCCTGCGCCAAGCTGGAGTCCTGGAAGATCGCCAAGTGCGTGGACGCGGTGCTGCCCAGCGCCCAGGAGGCCGTGGACCCGCTGCCGCCCGCCCTGCGCGAGGGCCGCGGGCTGGTCCCGCTCACCGAGGCACTGCTCAAGATCCACCGGCCGGGCACCAAGGCCGACATCGAGGACGCCCGCGGGCGTCTGAAGTGGGACGAGGCCTTCGTCCTCCAGGTCGCCCTGGCCCGCCGCCGGCACGCCGACTCCCAGCTCCCGGCGGTCCCGCGCCGCCCGGTCCCCGGCGGCCTGCTCGACTCCTTCGACGCGAAACTGCCCTTCACCCTCACCCAGGGCCAGCAGACCGTCTCCAAGGAGATTTTCGACGACCTGGCCACCGAACACCCCATGCACCGTCTCCTGCAGGGCGAGGTCGGAAGCGGGAAGACGATGGTTGCGCTGCGGGCCATGCTGGCCGTCGTCGACAGCGGCGGCCAGGCGGCCATGCTCGCGCCCACCGAGGTGCTCGCCCAGCAGCACCACCGCTCCATCACCGAGATGATGGGCGAACTGGCCGAGGGGGGCATGCTCGGCGGCTCCGACCAGGGCACCAAGGTCGTCCTGCTCACCGGCTCCATGGGGATGCCCGCGCGCCGGCAGGCCCTGCTCGACCTGGTCACCGGTGAGGCCGGGATCGTGATCGGCACGCACGCGCTGATCGAGGACAAGGTGCAGTTCCACGACCTCGGCCTGGTGGTCGTGGACGAACAGCACCGCTTCGGCGTCGAGCAGCGCGACGCGCTGCGCTCCAAGGGGAAGCAGCCCCCGCACCTGCTGGTCATGACGGCGACCCCGATCCCACGCACGGTCGCCATGACCGTCTTCGGCGACCTGGAGACCTCCGTCCTCGACCAGCTCCCGGCCGGACGCTCCCCGATCGCCACGCACGTGGTGCCCTCGAAGGACAAGCCGCACTTCCTCGCCCGGGCCTGGGAACGGGTCCGCGAGGAGGTCGAGAAGGGGCACCAGGCGTATGTGGTCTGCCCCCGCATCGGCGACGGGGAGGACGATCCCAAGAAGAAGGCGGCCGAGGAGGGCGGGGACAAGCGGCCGCCGCTCGCGGTCGTGGAGATCGCCGAGCAGCTCACGCGCGGTCCGCTCGCCGGGCTCTCGGTGGAGGTCCTGCACGGCCGGATGGACCCCTCCGACAAGGACGACGTCATGCGCCGGTTCGCCGCCGGCGAGGTCAAGGTGCTGGTCGCCACGACCGTCATCGAGGTCGGCGTGAACGTCCCCAACTCCACCGTCATGGTGATCATGGACGCGGACCGGTTCGGCGTCTCCCAACTCCACCAGCTGCGCGGCCGCGTCGGCCGTGGCTCCGCCCCCGGCCTGTGCCTGCTGGTCAGCGAGATGCACGAGGCCGGCCCGGCCCGGGCCCGGCTGGCCGCCGTCGCCGCCACCCTGGACGGCTTCGAACTCTCCCGGATCGACCTGGAACAGCGCCGGGAGGGCGACGTACTCGGCCAGGCCCAGTCCGGAGTCCGCTCCTCGCTGCGCATGCTCGCGGTCATCGAGGACGAGGAGATCATCGCCCAGGCACGGGAGGAGGCCACCCGCGTCGTCGCCGAGGATCCCGCGCTGGAGGGCCTGCCGGGCCTGCGCACCGCGCTGGACGCGCTGCTCGACACCGAGCGCGAGCAGTACCTGGAGAAGGGCTGAGCGGTACGACCTATCGTTGGAGTGCCGCGGCATCGCCGGGGCACTCCACCCACCGTCGTACCGAAGGACCCCAGATGACCCGCGTGATCGCCGGCAGTGCCCGCGGGCGACGGCTGGCCGTGCCCCCCGGCACCGGCACCCGGCCCACCTCGGACCGGATGCGCGAAGGCCTCTTCTCCACCTGGGAGTCGCTGCACGGCGTCGAAGGGGCCCGGGTGCTCGACCTGTACGGCGGCTCCGGCGCCGTCGGCCTCGAATCGCTCTCCCGGGGCGCGGCCCACACCCTGCTCGTCGAGGCCGACGCCAAGGCCGCCAAGGCGATCCGGGACAACATCCGGACGCTGGGCCTGCCCGGCGCCGAGTTCCGCGCCGGCAAGGCCGAGCAGATCGTCGCGGCCAAGGCCGCCGGGGACCCGTACGACATCGTCTTCCTCGACCCGCCGTACGTCGTGGACAGCGCGGACCTGCGGGAGATCCTCCTCACACTCCGGTCCAATGGCTGGATCACCGGCGATGCGCTCGTCACCGTGGAACGCAGCACCAGGAGCGGTGCCTTCCCGTGGCCCGAGGGCTTCGTGCCGCTCCGGTCCCGCAAGTACGGCGAGGGCACCCTGTGGTACGGCCGCGCCGCTCTCGCCGGCGAAGACTCATGAACGAGGGAGTTCAGTTGCGCCGCGCCGTCTGTCCGGGGTCCTTCGACCCCATCCACAACGGACACCTCGACATCATCGGACGTGCCTCCCGGTTGTACGACGTCGTGTACGTCGCCGTGGGGATCAACGAGTCGAAGCAGGGTCTGTTCACCGTCGAGGAGCGGATGGAGCTGATCCGCGAGGCGACGGCCGACTACGGCAACATCCAGGTCGAGGCCTTCCGCGGGCTGCTCGTCGACTTCTGCAAGGAGCGGGACATCCCGGCCATCGTCAAGGGCCTGCGCGCGGTCAGCGACTTCGACTACGAACTCCAGATGGCCCAGATGAACATGGGCATGTCGGGCGTCGAGACGCTGTTCGTCCCGACCATCCCCACCTACAGCTTCCTGTCCTCCTCGCTGGTCAAGGAGGTCGCGGCCTGGGGCGGTGACGTCGCCCACCTGCTGCCGGCGCACGTCCACGCCGCGCTCCTGGAGCGGCTGCGCAACCGCTGACCGACCGACAGGGCGTCAGGCGGTGTCGGGGGCGCACCCCGTGGCCTTACAGTCGTCCCGTCGTCTCAGGAACCGCCTGAGGCCGAGAGAGTGCGAGCCCCCATGGACGTGCAGAAGAAGCTCGACGAGATCGTCGCGGCCGTCGGCGGCGCCCGATCCATGCCCATGTCGGCCTCCTGCGTGATCAACCGCGCCGAGCTGCTGGAGCAGCTCGAAGAGGTGCGCCAGGCGCTGCCCGGCTCGCTCGCGCAGGCTCAGGAGCTCATCGGCGGCCGGGAGCAGGTGGTCGAGGAGGCCCGCCGCGAGGCGGAGCGGATCATCGACGCGGCCCACAACCAGCGCGGTTCGCTGATCTCCGACACCGAGATCGCGCGGCGCTCCCAGGCCGAGGCGGACCGGATCCTGGAGGAGGCCCGTCGCGAGGCGGAGGAGATCCGGGCCGAGGCCGACGACTACGTCGACAGCAAGCTCGCGAACTTCGAGGTCGTGCTGAGCAAGACCATCGGTTCGGTGGACCGGGGGCGGGAGAAGCTCCTGGGCCGCGGACCGGGTCTGGACGAGCACGGCTACCCCGACATGGACGCCCCCGAGCGCAGCCACGACCCCGAGACGCAGCGGCAGCAGGCGGACGCCTACGTGGACACCAAGCTGGCGACCTTCGAGGCGGTGCTCTCCAAGACCCTGGAGGCCGTGGGCCGCGGTCGCCAGAAGCTCCTGGGCCGGGTCCCGACGGACGACCTGGGTGTCCACATGGCCGCCCAGGACGCGGCCGGCGGACAGCAGTCCCGCTCGGCGAGCGACTCGGACTTCCTGGCGGGCCTGGCCGAGCCGGAGCCGCCGCACGGCCAGGCGCCGATCCCGGCGCAGGCGGAGCCCGCGTACGACACGTACGCCTACCAGCAGCCCGCGCAGCCCGCCGCGCAGCAGCAGGACGTGTACGCCTACCAGGACCCGTACGGCGGCTACCAGCAGCAGCAGGACCCGTACGGGGCCTACCAGCAGCAGCCCGACCCCTATGCCGCCTACCAGCAGCCGCAGCAGCCGCAGGACCCACAGCCGTCGCTCGACGAGACCAGCCTCTTCGACACGAGCATGATCAACCTGGACCAGCTGCGCCAGTACGAACAGGGGCGCTGACACCGGATTGGGCGCTGGGCCCCGCTGCGGGTATCCTGGCTGTTCGGTCGCGCGTATGCACCGCGATCCATGCTGCCCTAGTGCGGCGGAATCTTTGATCTTCAGCGATCTGTGAAAGCAGGAACGGCCCTGAATACCCGCCTCGACCACCACAACCCCCTCGTGTTCGACACGCACGAGCTGGGCCGGCGTCCTGGTGCCATGCAGCGGCTGTCCCGTGAGATCGCGGCACCGGCGGACTTCGGTCTCGCCGGCGTCATCGGAGTGCCGGAAGGCGCCCCGGTGAAGCTCAACCTCCGCCTGGAGTCGGTCATGGAAGGGGTGCTTGTCACAGGCACCGCCCGTGCGTCGGCCGTAGGGGAGTGCGTAAGGTGTCTGGAGTCCGTCGAGCGCGAGCTCAAGGCGGACTTCCAGGAGATGTTCTCGTACCCTGACGCCGACGACCGGAGCCGCTCCAAGGCGGAACCGGCCGACGACGCCGAGGACGACGAGGACACGCTCTTCCTCGAGGACGGCTTGTTCGACCTCGAACCCGTGCTGCGGGATGTGGTGGTGCTCGCACTGCCCATGCAGCCGGTGTGCCGGGAGGACTGTCTCGGACTGTGCCCCGATTGCGGGCTCAGCCTGAACGACGACCCGGACCACCACCATGACGCCGTCGACATCCGTTGGGCGGCATTGCAGGGACTCGTCGTGACCGATCAGGACGACGAGAAGGACAACATGAGCGGCACTGCCTCTGACGGAGTTCAGGGCGCCGCCGAGAAGCAGGAGAAGTAGCCGTGGCTGTTCCGAAGCGGAAGATGTCGCGCAGCAACACGCGCCACCGCCGGTCGCAGTGGAAGGCTGCGGTCCCCACCCTGGTTTCGTGCGAGCGTTGCCAGGAGCCGAAGCTCCAGCACATTGCGTGCCCGAGCTGCGGCACCTACAACAAGCGCCAGGTCCTCGAGGTCTGAGCGGCTGGTGAGAGGCGCAATGTCTGAGCTGTCCAACGCTGAGAAGCAGGCAGACAGTAACAACGCGGCCTCGTCCCACAAGCTTCTGGAAGGGCGGCTCGGGTATCAACTCGAGTCCGCCCTTCTGGTGCGTGCACTGACCCACCGCTCGTACGCGTACGAGAACGGCGGTCTGCCCACCAACGAACGGCTGGAGTTCCTCGGGGACTCCGTGCTGGGCCTGGTGGTCACGGACACGCTGTACACGACCCACCCGGATCTCCCCGAAGGCCAGCTGGCCAAGCTTCGGGCCGCGGTGGTCAACTCGCGCGCACTGGCGGAGGTCGGGCGCGGCCTCGAACTCGGCTCCTTCATCCGGCTCGGCCGGGGCGAAGAGGGCACGGGTGGCCGGGACAAGGCCTCCATCCTCGCCGACACCCTTGAAGCGGTGATCGGCGCGGTTTACCTCGATCAGGGCCTCGACGCGGCCTCGGAGCTGGTTCACCGGCTCTTCGACCCGCTCATCGAGAAGTCCTCGAACCTCGGGGCCGGCCTGGACTGGAAGACCAGTCTCCAGGAACTCACGGCGGCCGAAGGCCTTGGCGTGCCCGAGTACCTGGTCTCCGAGACCGGTCCGGACCACGAGAAGACCTTCACCGCTGCCGCTCGCGTCGGTGGTGTCTCGTACGGCACCGGCACCGGCCGCAGCAAGAAGGAAGCGGAACAGCAGGCTGCGGAGTCCGCATGGCGCGGGATCCGTGCCGCCGCGGACGAGCGGACCGCGGCAGCTGCCGCGACCACCGCTCCCGCCGAGGTCCCGGCTTCGGCAGGGACCGAGAACGGCGGGGTGCCGACGCCCGCCGACTCGGCGTCGGACGCCTGACCCTTCCTTCGGGATGTACCCGCCCGCCCCTGCCTCGCAGGGGCGGGCGGTTCCGTTTCCAGGCGGCCGGTACGCTCGCCGGGAGCGTCAGTTCCACTCCCACCGGAGGTGCCCCGTGCCCGAGTTGCCCGAAGTCGAAGTCGTGCGGCGGGGGCTGGAGCGCTGGGTGGCCGGGCGGACCGTCGAGGCCGTCGAGATCCTGCATCCGCGGGCCGTTCGACGGCATCCGGGCGGCGGGGCCGACTTCGCGGCGCGGCTGCGCGGGGAGACCTTCGGGATCCCGCGGCGGCGCGGGAAGTACCTGTGGCTGCCGCTGGCAGGCCGGGACCTGTCCGTGCTCGGGCACCTCGGGATGAGCGGGCAGTTGCTGGTGCAGCCCGAGGACGCCCCCGACGAGAAACACCTGCGGATCCGCGTGCGCTTCACCGATTCCGACAGCGGCTCCGCCGCGGGCGCCGCCGGGACGGAACTGCGCTTCGTGGACCAGCGGACCTTCGGCGGCCTCTCGCTGCACGAGGTCGCGGCCGAGAGCACCGACGGGCTGCCCGACGTGATCGCGCACATCGCGCGCGACCCGCTGGACCCGCTCTTCGACGAAGGCGCCTACCACCTCGCGCTGCGCGCCAAGCGGACCACCGTCAAGCGGGCACTGCTGGACCAGTCCCTGATCAGCGGGGTGGGCAACATCTACGCCGACGAGGCGCTGTGGCGCGCCAAGCTGCACTACGAGCGCCCCACCACGGGCCTCACACGTCTGCGGAGCGCGGAACTCCTGGGCCATGCCCGGGACGTCATGAACGCCGCCCTCGCGGTCGGCGGCACCAGCTTCGACAGCCTCTACGTCAACGTGAACGGGGAGTCGGGCTACTTCGATCGTTCGCTCGACGCCTACGGGCGCGAGGACGAACCCTGCCGACGCTGCGGTACGCCGATACGGCGCCGACCGTGGATGAACCGGTCGAGCTACTTCTGCCCGCGCTGTCAGCGACCGCCGCGCGTGGTGTCGTAGGACTCCCGGGCGCCCAGCACCACCGGCATGTTCCCCTCCAGGCAGTGGATGAGCGCGAGCAGGCGGTCCGCGACCTCGACGCCGAGCGGGGTCAGTTCGTAGTCGACGCGCGGCGGGTTCGTGGGCTGCGCCTCGCGGTTGACTATGCCGTCGCGTTCCAGCGCGTGCAGGGTCTGGGAGAGCATCTTCTCGCTCACGCCGTCCACGCGGCGGCGTAGTTCGTTGAAGCGGCACGGGCCTTCGCGCAGGGCGCCCACGGTGAGGCTGCCCCAGCGGCCGGTGACGTGTTCGAGGGTTTCCCGGGACGGGCAGGCGCGCGCAAAGACATCGAACGGTTGTTCGGTGTCGGCGGCTTCGGTACAGGCAGGGGTCTCCATACGCATCAGCGTACTCCCCGGCAGCGCTAACCCGAGGGTTGCGCTTTCCAAAAGTTAGTGGTTCTCTTTCTCTCGTCGCACCACGCCCTGTGCCGCGACGAGAGTTTTCCCGAGGGAGAGATCAGCCTTGTCCGCAATCACGCACACCCCCGTCGTCTCGATCGCCTACCACTCCGGCTACGGCCACACCGCCGTCGTCGCGGAGGCGGTCCGCAGCGGCGCCGTGGACGCCGGGGCGACCGTTCACCTGATCAAGGTCGACGAGATCGACGACGCCCAGTGGGAGCTGCTCGACGCCTCCGACGCGATCGTCTTCGGATCCCCGACGTACATGGGCACCGCCTCCGGCGCCTTCCACGTCTTCGCCGAGGCCTCCTCGAAGCGCTGGTTCGGCGACGCCTGGCAGGACAAGGTGGCGGCGGGCTTCACGAACTCCGCGTCCAAGAGCGGCGACAAGCTGCACACCCTGCAGTTCTTCCAGATCCTGGCCGCGCAGCACGGCATGAGCTGGATCAACCTGGGCCTGAAGCCGGGCTGGAACTCCAGCACCGCCTCCGAGAACGACCTGAACCGTCTCGGCTTCTTCGCCGGCGCCGCCGCCCAGTCCAACTCCGACGAGGGTGCGGACGCGGTCCACAAGGCCGACATCGCGACCGCCGAGCACCTGGGCCGCCGCGTCACCGAGCAGACCCGCATCGTCATCGCGGGCCGCGCCGCCCTGGCCGCCGCCGCGGTCTGAGCCCTCGCGGGCTCGGCTCAGAAACCGAAGTCCTGGGTCCACCAGGGGCCGCCGGCCGCGTCGTGGACGCCGACACCCAGGGTGCGGAACTCGCAGTTCAGGATGTTCGCCTTGTGGTCCGGGCTGTTCATCCATGCCTTCATCACGGCCTCGGCGTCACCCTGGCCGCGGGCTATGTTCTCGCCGCCGAGGCCTGAGATCCCGGCCTTGGTGGCGCGGTCCCACGGGGTGTTGCCCTCGGGGTCCTCGTGGCCGAAGAAGCCGCGGGTGGCCATGTCCAGGCTGAAGGCACCGGCCAGGGCCGCGAGCGGCGGGTTGGCCCGGACCGGGCCGCATCCGGCCAGCGCGCGCTCCTGGTTCACCAGCTCGACGACGGTGGCCTCCTCCGCGGAGTGGCCGTCCAGGGGCGGGCGGGGCGCGGGGGTGGCCGACTTCGAGGGGGTCGGGGCGGGGGCCTGGCTCGTGACGGGCGCCGGGGCGGCCGGTACGACCGGCGCGGCGGGGCTCGTCCGGGAGGCCTTGGGGGAGGGGGCCTTCGTCGCCGGGGCCTTGGCGGACGGCGCCTTGGTCGACGGAGCCGGTGCTGCCGAGGTGGTGGGCGCGGCGGACGGCACGGCAGAGGCGCCGGGGGAGGCGCCGGGGGAGGCGGAGGCGCTCGGCGCGGCCGAGGCGCTCGGGGAGGCGGACGCCGACGGGGCGGCCGAGGTCGACGACTTCGGGGACGCGCTGCCCGAGCCGGTAGCCGCGGAGGCGCGCCCGGACAGGTTCACGAGGCCGTTCTGCTGCCGCAGTGCCGTGTCGGGGTCGGCCTGGGCCTTGGCCTTGGCCGCCGGGGTGGCGGAATCCGTGGCGCTGACCCCCACATAGGGGAAGGAGTCGGCGACCGGGACCATGCCCGTGGTGACGGCCGCGGTGCCGAGGGCGACGACCACCGAGACGCCCAGCAGGCCGGTGCGCACGGCGGTACCGCGCTTGCCGCCGCTGTGCGGCGCGGCGGGGAGACGGTGACGGCCCATCGGAGCGTGCCTTCCTTGCCGGTTCAAGATCAACCCTTACCCACCCAAATGGGTGAGTTCATTGCTGCGCGACTGTACGCCATGGGTCCAAGGGGCGATGTGACCCGAAAGTCCCCGTCCGGTTAGCGTTCACGCATGAATGAAGACGTCCGTCTGACCGCGTGGGTGCGCGGCCGTGTGCAGGGAGTGGGCTTCCGCTGGTTCACCAGGGAGAACGCTTTGGAGATCGGCGGGGTCGTCGGCTTCGCGCTCAACCTCGACGACGGGCGAGTGCAGGTGGTCGCCGAAGGTCAACGTGAGAATTGCCACCGGCTGCTCGACTGGTTGCGCTCCCGCGACACGCCCGGGCGGGTGGACGGAGTGACAGAGATCTGGGGCACACCGCGCGGTGGCTACGACGGATTCGGGATGCGATGACCGATCGACTGATCATGCACTCATCACATCTCTGATCGTCCGCACCCGGTCGGAACTGCGCATTCGTCGTCGACGCGTTGCCGACGCGGCTGATCCGTGGAAGGCTCGAAGATGAGGATGATCTCCACATCCCTTGCGGGGACCGGGGCGCCCATGGATACGGGGCGTGATCGTGTTGACCGTCAAACTTTTTGGTGAGACGCTGGAAGCCCCGCGCACCTGAGCTGTTTGGCAGTGTTGGCAGTAGCAAGCGCAGTGACTGACAGTCGCTGCCGGACATCCGCGGGTGCGATTCCCTCACGACCCACACCGCTTCGGTCGGTCACTCAGTGTGGAGGACCATCCATCATGGCAAAGGCGCTTCTCGGTTACGTCGGCGGTTCCGACCCGCGACTCCTCGCCGAGATGCGACGGCTTCAGCAGCGCGTCCAGGACCTCGAGTCCGAGCTCGTACGGATTCAGTCCGAAAATGACGCGCTGAACGCGGCCGCCGCTCAGCACGACGGAGACTCGCTGCTCGGCAGCATCGACATCGACGTACCCCAGGCGGAGCCTGCGCTCACCTGACCCGCGCTTCACTCGACGCTCGACTCCAGCCCCGCATGATCTGCAAGGGACGCTTCGGCGTCCCTTCTTTCTTTCCTTCTCCCCTTCTCCGCCTCTTCCGCGGCCTTTTCCCGCGGGTCCCCTTCCCCGACGGCCGTGCCCGGGATTACAGGGCCAGGTGGGGGGCCTGATCCCATTGGCGTCAGTTGTGCCCAGCACCTTCATGGGTGAAACCGAACGCGAAAGGTAGAGTCCGGCGGCGTGCACCTCAAGTCCCTGACCCTGCGTGGCTTCAAATCCTTCGCGTCCGCCACCACCCTGCGCTTCGAGCCCGGAATCACCTGTGTCGTGGGCCCGAACGGATCCGGCAAGTCCAATGTGGTGGACGCGCTGTCCTGGGTCATGGGTGAGCAGGGGGCCAAGTCCCTGCGCGGCGGGAAGATGGAAGACGTCATCTTCGCCGGGACCACGGGGCGCCCGCCGCTCGGGCGCGCCGAGGTGTCCCTGACGATCGACAACTCCGACGGCGCGCTGCCCATCGACTACGCCGAAGTCACCATCACCCGGATCATGTTCCGCGGCGGCAGCAGCGAGTACCAGATCAACGGTGACACCTGCCGCCTGCTCGACATCCAGGAACTGCTCTCCGACTCGGGCATCGGCCGCGAGATGCACGTCATCGTCGGACAGGGCCGGCTGGACGGCGTCCTGCACGCCGATCCCATGGGCCGCCGCGCCTTCATCGAGGAGGCGGCCGGCGTACTCAAGCACCGCAAGCGCAAGGAGAAGGCGCTGCGGAAGCTGGACGCGATGCAGGCCAATCTCGCCCGGGTCCAGGACCTCGGCGACGAGCTGCGGCGCCAGCTCAAGCCCCTGGGACGGCAGGCGGCCGTCGCCCGGCGGGCGGCCGTGATCCAGGCGGACCTGCGCGACGCGCGGCTGCGGCTGCTCGCCGACGACCTGGTCCTCTTGCGACGCGCCCTCGACGCGGAGATCGCGGACGAGGCGGCGCTCAAGGAACGCAAGGAGGCCGCCGAGGCCCAGCTCGCGGGCGCCGTGCGGCGCGAGGCGGAGCTGGAGGAGGCGGTACGGGAACTCGCGCCGCGGCTGCAGCGGGCCCAGCAGACGTGGTACGAGCTGTCGCAGCTCGCCGAACGCGTCCGGGGGACCGCCTCCTTGGCGGACGCGCGGATCAAGAGTGCCTCGGCGCCGCCCGAGGAGGAGCGGCGCGGCCGCGATCCCGAGGAGATGGAACGGGAGGCCACGCGGATCCGCGAGCAGGAGGCGGAACTGACGGCGGCTCTGGAGGCGGCCTCGCGGGCGCTGGAGGACACCGCCGAGCATCGGGCGGAGCTGGAGCGGGAGCTGGCCGAGGAGGAACGCCGGCTACGGGACGCCGCGCGGGCCATCGCCGACCGCCGCGAGGGACTGGCCCGGCTGACCGGGCGGCTCGGCGCGGCCCGCTCCCGCGCGGGGGCGGCGCAGGCCGAGATCGACCGGCTCGTCGCGGCACGGGACGCGGCCGGGTCCCGTGCCGCCGCCGCGCAGGAGGAGTACGAGGCCCTGGCGGAGGAGGTCGGCGGCCTGGAGGACCCGTCCGCCGACACGGACCACGAGAGCGCGCGGGACGCGCTGGCCCGGGCGGAGGCGCAACTGTCCGCCGCCCGGGAGGAGCTCTCCGAGGCGGAGCGCTCCCGGGCGGCCGTCTCGGCGCGCCGCGACGCGCTGGCGCTGGGGCTGCGCCGCAAGGACGGTACGGGCGCGCTGCTCGCGGCGCGGGAGCGGCTGGCCGGGCTGCTGGGACCGGCGGCGCAGCGGCTGTCGGTGACCCCCGGGTACGAGGTCGCCGTGGCCGCCGCACTGGGCTCTGCCGCGGACGCGCTGGCGGTGGCCTCCGCCGGGGCGGCGGCCGACGCGATCCGCCACCTGCGCGAGGCGGACGCGGGCCGCGCCACCCTGCTGATCGCCCCGGCGGCACCCGCCCTCCCGGGCCAGGCCTCGGCCGGACCGGCGGACGGGGCACCGGGCGCGGCTTCCGGCGCGACGCCGGGTGGGGGAGCGTTCCCCCACCCGGCCCCCTCCCGGGACGGAAATCTTCCCGCGCCCGCCCCGCAGCCGACGGCGAGCGTGGGTACGTCGGTCCCGACCCCGACCCCGACCCCGACCCCGACCCCGGCCCCCGCCCCGCAGCCGGTCGTGGCCGGCGGACCCACGGGCGCGCCCGTACCGGCCGCCGAGCTGGTCGGTGGGGACGCGGAGGTGCGGCGGGCCGTGGAATGGGTGCTGCGGGACCACGTCGTGGTCGCGACCCTGGACGCGGCCGAGGCGCTGGTCGCGGAGCGGCCCGACGCGGTGGCCGTGACCCTCGACGGCGACGTGCTCGGAGCGCACCTCGCGCACGGCGGTTCCGCCGGTGCGCCCAGCCTGATCGAGGTGCAGGCCGCCGTCGACGAGGCCGCGGCCGAGCTGGACCGGCTCGGCGTGCGGTGCGCGGAACTCACCGAGGCCCGCACGGCCGCCCAGAACCACCGTCAGGACACGGCCGCCCTGGTCGATGAGCTCGCCGAACGACGGCGCGCCGCGGAAGCGGCCCGGGCGGGCGTCGCCCAGCAGCTCGGGCGGCTCGCCGGGCAGGCGAAGGGCGCCGCGGGCGAGGCCGAACGTAGCGCCGCCGCCGCGGCCAGGGCCCAGGACGCCCTGGAGCAGGCGCTGGCCGAGGTGGAGGAGTGCGCGGAGCGGCTGGCGACCGCCGAGGAGATGCCGATGGACGAGGAGCCGGACGGCTCCCGGCGGGATCGGCTCGCGGCCGACGGCGCCAACGCCCGGCAGACCGAGATGGAGGCCCGGCTGCAGCTGAGGACCCTGGAGGAGCGGGTCAAGGGGCTCGCCGGACGGGCGGACTCGCTGGACCGCGGGGCCCGTGCGGAACGCGAGGCGCGGGCCCGCGCCGAACGGCGCCGGGCACGGCTGCGCCACGAGGCGGAGGTGGCCCGGGCGGTGGCCGACGGCTCCCGCCAGCTCCTCGCGCACGTGGAGGTGTCGCTCGGCAGGGCCGACGAGGAGCGGGTGACGGCCGAACGGGCGAAAGGCCTGCGCGAGCGGGACCTCGGCGAGGCGCGCAACCGCGGCCGGGAACTGAAGGGGGAGCTGGACAAGCTCACCGACTCGGTCCACCGCGGCGAGGTGCTCGGCGCCGAACAGCGGCTGCGCATCGAGGCGCTGGAGGCCAGGTCGCTGGAGGAGTTCGGCATGCCGGCCGCCGGCCTGGTCGCCGAGTACGGCCCCGACCAGCCGGTACCCCCGTCCCCGCCGGCCGACGGCGAGGTGCTCGCGGAGGACCCGCAGGACCCGCGCAACCGGCCCGGCCCCTTCGTCCGGGCCCAGCAGGAGAAACGGCTCAAGGTCGCCGAGCGGGCGTACCAGCAGCTCGGCAAGGTCAACCCGCTCGCCCTGGAGGAGTTCGCCGCGCTGGAGGAGCGCCACCGGTTCCTCAGTGAGCAGCTGGAGGATCTCCGTAAGACGAGGGCGGATCTCCTTCAAGTCGTGAAGGAGGTCGACCAGCGCGTCGAGCAGGTCTTCACCGAGGCCTACCGGGACACGGCCCGGGAGTTCGAAGGCGTGTTCTCCCGCCTGTTCCCCGGCGGCGAGGGCAGGCTGATCCTCACCGACCCCGACAACATGCTGACGACCGGCATCGACGTGGAGGCCCGCCCGCCGGGCAAGAAGGTCAAGCGGCTGTCGCTGCTCTCCGGCGGCGAGCGCTCGCTGACCGCCGTGGCCATGCTGGTGTCCATCTTCAAGGCGCGCCCCAGCCCGTTCTACGTCATGGACGAGGTCGAGGCCGCGCTCGACGACACCAATCTGCAGCGGCTGATCCGGATCATGGAGGAGCTCCAGGAGAGCTCCCAGCTCATCGTGATCACGCACCAGAAGCGGACGATGGAGGTCGCGGACGCCCTCTACGGCGTTTCCATGCAGGGCGACGGCGTCTCCAAGGTGATCAGTCAGCGTCTTCGCTAAGCGCACCATTCAAATGTTGAAGACAAAGAGGGACGGCTTGCGGAGTCATTGCCTCCACTCCGGGTCTTGACTTCAGAAAGTGAAGCCATAGGCTCTGCTCTGGCGTGTTGACGTTCAGGTGGTGGTGCGCAGTTTGCTGTGCGCCACTGGAGGAACACGCGCAACGACGAATCCCCCACACAGCCCGCCGTTGCCGCCGGGCCCAGGAGCGCACCTTGACCAGCACAGCGAACGCACCCGCGTCAGGCGGTGGAAACCCGGCTCACCCCGACCACCTCGGCCACGTCATCTTCATCACCGCGGCCGCTGCCATGGGCGGTTTCCTCTTCGGCTACGACAGCTCCGTCATCAACGGCGCGGTGGAGGCCATCCGCGACCGCTTCGACGTCGGCTCTGCGGCGCTCGCCCAGGTGATCGCCGCGGCGCTGATCGGCTGCGCCATCGGCGCCGCCACCGCGGGCCGCCTCGCCGACCGGATCGGCCGGATCCGCTGCATGCAGATCGCCTCGATCCTGTTCACCGCGAGCGCCATCGGCTCGGCCCTGCCCTTCGCCCTCTGGGACCTCGCCATGTGGCGCGTCATCGGCGGCTTCGGCATCGGCATGGCCTCCGTCATCGGACCCGCCTACATCGCCGAGGTCTCCCCGCCCGCCTACCGCGGCCGGCTGGCCTCCTTCCAGCAGGCGGCCATCGTGATCGGCATCGCCGTCTCGCAGCTGGTCAACTGGGGCATCCTCAACCTCGCCGACGGTGATCAGCGCGGTGAGATCGGCGGGCTCGAAGCCTGGCAGTGGATGCTCGGCGTGATGGTCGTCCCGGCCGTGCTCTACGGCCTGCTGTCCTTCGTGATCCCGGAGTCCCCGCGCTTCCTCGTCTCGGTCGGCCGTACGGAGAAGGCCAAGGAGGTCCTGCGTGAGGTCGAGGGCTCCGGCATCGACGCCGACGCCCGCATCCGCGAGATCGACCACTCGATGCGCTCCGAGGTGAAGTCCACCTTCAAGGACCTGCTCGGCGGCCGCTTCGGCTTCCTGCCCATCGTCTGGATCGGCATCGGCCTCTCCGTCTTCCAGCAGCTGGTCGGCATCAACGTGATCTTCTACTACAGCTCCTCGCTGTGGCAGTCGGTCGGCATCGACGCGAGCTCCTCGTTCCTGTACTCCTTCGAGACCTCGGTCGTGAACATCATCGGTACGGTCATCGCGATGATCTTCGTGGACCGGCTCGGCCGCAAGCCGCTCGCCCTCATCGGCTCCGTGGGCATGGCGCTGTCGCTGGGCACGGCGGCTTGGGCGTTCTCGTACAAGACCGGAACCGGCGACGACATCTCGTTGCCGCACGCGCAGGGCATCACCGCCCTGGTCGCGGCCAACCTCTTCGTCCTCTTCTTCGCCCTCTCCTGGGGCGTCGTGGTCTGGGTGCTGCTGGGCGAGATGTTCCCCGGTCGCATCCGCGCCGCCGCCCTCGGTGTGGCCGCCTCGGCCCAGTGGATCGCCAACTGGGTCATCACCGTCACGTTCCCGTCGCTGTCCGACTGGAACCTCTCGGGTGCCTACATGATCTACACGTTCTTCGCCCTGCTCTCGATCCCCTTCATCCTCAAATGGGTGCCGGAGACCAAGGGCAAGGCGCTGGAGGAGATGGGGTAACCACCCCCGCCAACGCCCCTTCTCCTCGATACTGCCCCGGCTCAGTCCTTGAGCCGGGGCAGTACCTGTTCGCACAGCAGGTGCAGGCTGCGCCAGCCCTCGTCCAACGGCATCCCGCCGCACAGCGGGTGCAGGACCAGGTTCCCCGCCTCGCCCGCGGCCCGGCCGTAGGCGACCGCCTCGTCCGGGGTGAGGATCCGGTACACCCCCTCCGCGCGCAGCTCGGCCACCGAGCGGGCGGCCGACCGTACGGCGCTGCGGATGTCCTTGGACTGCCAGGACGCGTACATGCCCGCCTCGTGCAGGAAGTGCTCGCCGTACTCGGCCCAGACCCGGTCCGGGTCCTCCGCGATGTGCAGCAGCGGGGTCTCGGCCGCGGGCATCATGCAGAAGCCCTCCGTGCCGTACTCCGCCAGCCGCGCCGTGTAGTACGCCTCCAGCTCCGGCAGGTGCGCGCTGGGGAAGAACGGGAGCCCCAGTCGGGCGGCGCGGCGGGCCGCGGCCTCGGAGCTGCCACCGACCAGCAGCAGCGGGTGCGGCCGGGTGAACGGGGTCGGGGTGACCCGTACCGTGCGGCCGCGGAACTCGAACGGCTCACCGGTCCACGCCTTCAGCAGCGTCTCCAGCAGCTCGTCCTGGAGCCGGCCGCGCCGGCCCCACTCCACACCGTGCTGCTCGTACTCCTCGGGCCGGTAACCGATGCCCGCGACCGTCACCAGGCGGCCACCGCTCAGCAGGTCCAGGACGGCGATGTCCTCGGCGACCTTCAGCGGGTCGTACAGCGGGCCGATGATCGCCGAGACGGTGACGGCGATCCGCCGGGTGGCGCCGAAGACAGCGCCCGCGAAGGCGAAGGGGGAGGGCAGCCAGTTGTTGTCGGTGCCGTGGTGCTCCTCGGTCTGGACGGTGTCGATCCCGCGGTCGTCCGCGTACCGGGCCATCTCCAGCGCGGCCTTGTAGCGGGCGGAGAGGGACTCGGGGGTGCCGTCGGGGTCGACGAGATTGAACCGGGCCACGGTGATGGGCATGGAGAAGTCCCCCTTCGCCGGATGTGGGTGGGCGGGCGAAGGGGGACGTTAGCTGACGTTGCGTCAGTTGGACAGGGATCCGGCGGGCGCGGACTCGTCCTCGGGCGCGCGCCCGGCCCGCGCCGGGTCGGCGGCCGGATCGACCGCCGTGGTGCGCGGCAGTACGGCGTACAGCACGCCGGAGGTCACGATGCCGGCCACCCAGCCCAGGCCGTTGCGGCCGATCCAGGTCCCGGCGAGCGGCCCGGCGAACCAGTCGACCTCGGTGAACAGCAGCCCCACCAGCAGCGCGAGGGCCCAGGCGGTCATCGCCTGCCAGGCGAAGCCGCCCTTGTACCAGTAGGCGCTGGTCCGCGTGGTGTCCAGCAGCGCGGGGCCGTCGTAGCCCGTGCGGCGCAGCATGTCCACGCCGAAGACGCCGATCCACGCGGAGAAGGCCACGGCGAGCAGGGTCAGGAAGGAGATGAACGAGCCGAAGAAGCTGGTCGCGACCACCATCAGCAGGAAGCCGAAGACCAGGCTGATGAGCGCGTTGACGCTCACCGCGGCGGCCCGCGGCACCTTGATCCCCAGGGTCTGCGCGGTGAAGCCGGCCGAGTACATGGACATCGAGTTGATCAGCAGCATGCCGACGACCGCGATGAGCAGGTACGGGACCGCGATCCAGGTCGGGAGCAGCTCACCGATGAAGGACACCGGGTCCTGCGCCGAGGCCAGGTCCGGGGTACCGACGGCCATGACCGCGCCCATCAGGACCATCGGGAGCACGACCACGCCGGCGCCGCCGATCGTCGCGCCGACCATGCCCTTGGAGGAGGCGGTGCGCGGCAGGTAGCGGGTGAAGTCGGGGCCCGAGGGCACCCAGCTGATCCCGCCGGCCGCGATCGTGCCGATGCCCGCGATCATCATCGCGCTGGAGCCGGCCGGCTTGCCGAAGACGGCGGACCAGTCGGTGGTGAAGAGCAGGTACCCGAGGACGAGCACGCTGAAGGCGCCGAAGAGGTACGTGGACCACGTGGAGCAGACGCGCAGCGCGTTGATGCCCAGTCCCGAGACCACGAAGGTGCAGCCCACGAAGAACAGCAGGGTGACGACGATGAGCGGGGTGCTGCTGCGGACCCCGAACAGCAGGTCCAGCACGGTCAGCACGGCGTAGGCGCCGCTGACCGCGTTGATGGTCTCCCAGCCCCAGCGGGCCACCCAGATCAGGGCGCCGGGGAAGAGGTTGCCGCGCTGCCCGAACACCGCCCGGGAGAGGGCCATACCGGGGGCGCCGCCCCGCTTGCCCGCGATGGATATCAGGCCGACGAGCCCGTACGAGACGACCGGCGCGGTGACCGCGACGACGAGCACCTGCCAGATGTTGAGCTTGTTGAAGATCACCAGCCCCGCACCCATGGTCAGCAGCAGCACGCTGATGTTGGCGGCGACCCAGGTGGGGACGAGCTCGCGGACCCGGCCGGTGCGCTCGTCGTCCGGGACGGGTTCCAGGCCGCGGGTCTCGATCGCGGTTTCGGCCGCGGGCTCGGCGGGCTCGGCAGGCATGGGGGTGCTCCGTCGGGGAGGTTGTGAGGGGAAGTCGTTCATCATCCTGGATGTACTGCTAAAAGCACAAACGGAGGCTTACGTCCTGGTCCGCGCGCCCGGGTTCCCGGCTGCGGCCCGGCCGTGGCAGATACTGGGGGGGTTATGGACATCCTCATCCTTGCTGTAGTCATCGCCCTGGTCGCGGTCGGTGTGATCAGCGGGCTCGTGGTCAGCAGCCGCAAGAAGAAGCAGCTGCCGCCGCCGGCACCGCCGAGCACGCCGACCATCACTGCCCCGCCTGCCGAGCCGCAGGTGGGGGAGGACGCCGTAGAGACGGCGGAAGAGCCGCGCCGCACGATCGAGGAGGTCGGGCTCCCGGAGGCCGAGGCCCCCGCCCCGGCGCCGGTGATCGAGCCCGAGGCCCCGGCCGCGCCCGAGATCGAGGTGCCCGAGCCCACCGCCGGGCGCCTGGTCCGGCTGCGGGCCCGCCTCGCCCGGTCGCAGAACTCCCTCGGCAAGGGGCTGCTCACGCTGCTCTCCCGGGAGCACCTCGACGAGGACACCTGGGAGGAGATCGAGGAGACGCTCCTCGTCGCCGACGTCGGTGTCGTACCGACCCAGGAGCTCGTCGACCGGCTTCGCGAGCGGGTCAAGGTGCTCGGCACCCGGACCCCGGCGGACCTGCGCGCCCTGCTCAAGGAGGAACTGCTGACCCTGGTCGGCACCGACCTCGACCGCGTCGTGAAGACGGAGAGCGGCGAGGACACCCCCGGGGTGATCATGGTCGTCGGTGTCAACGGCACCGGTAAGACCACCACCACCGGCAAGCTGGCCCGGGTGCTCGTCGCCGACGGTCGCAGCGTGGTGCTCGGCGCGGCCGACACCTTCCGCGCCGCCGCCGCAGACCAGCTCCAGACCTGGGGCGAGCGCGTCGGCGCCCGTACCGTCCGCGGTCCCGAGGGCGGCGACCCGGCCTCGATCGCCTACGACGCGGTCAAGGAGGGCATCGCCGAGGGTGCCGACGTGGTGCTCATCGACACCGCCGGTCGTCTGCACACCAAGACCGGTCTGATGGACGAGCTCGGCAAGGTCAAGCGGGTCGTGGAGAAGCACGGTCCGCTCGACGAGATCCTGCTGGTCCTGGACGCCACCACCGGGCAGAACGGCCTGACCCAGGCCCGTGTCTTCGCCGAGGTCGTGGACATCACCGGCATCGTGCTGACCAAGCTCGACGGCACCGCCAAGGGCGGCATCGTCATCGCCGTCCAGCGCGAGCTGGGCGTACCGGTCAAGCTCATCGGCCTCGGTGAGGGTCCGGACGACCTGGCGCCCTTCGTGCCGGAGGCGTTCGTGGACGCCCTGATCGGCGACTGAGAGCGACCCCCACGGACACCCGTGCCCCCGCGTTCCGGCCGGAACGCGGGGGCACCGTCATGCGCGCCTTCGGTGCGCCGCTACCGGCGCAGGCGGTGGCAGATGTAGGCGAGGGTCCCCAGCAACAGCCTGGCCTGCGGCGGCCCACCGGCGGAGTCGAGCGCGGGCGGCCGCAGCCAGCCGACCTGGCCGAGCCCGCCGCGGTCGGAGGGCGGGGCCGTCACGAAGGCGCCGTGGCCCAGGGCGCGCAGGTCGAGATCGGCGTCGTCCCAGCCCATCCGGTACAGCAGCTGCGGCAGTTCGGCCGCGGCCCCCGGCGCCACGAAGAACTGCGCGCGGCCGTCGGCGGTGACGATGACCGGGCCGAGCGGCAGGCCCATCCGCTCCAGCCGCACCAGCGCGCGTCGGCCGGCCTCCGCGGAGACCTCGATGACGTCGAAGGAACGGCCCACGGGGAGCAGCACGGCGGCGCCCGGGTACTCGCTCCAGGCCGCGGTGACCTCGTCCAGGGTGGCCCCGGCCGGGACCGTGGGGGCGAACGCCAGGGGGTGTGCCCCGGGTTCGGGACACTCGCCGTCCCCGCAGGAACAGTCACGGGCGGGCGCCGCGGCGCGGGCGCCTGGGACCACGTCCCAGCCCCACAGCCCGGTGCACTCCGCCACCGCCGTGCACTCCGAGGTCCGGCCGCGACGCCGGGTGCCGGAGCGGAACTCCTTGGTGCTGCGGCTGCCGCCGATCGTGAAGCCCATGCCCATGCCCCCTCCAACGGGTCGGACGTGCCGGTGGTTACGAAGCCGGTGCGACGAGCTCGGCGGGACCTCTGCCGGCAGCCCCGCCGCGGGGTGTCCTCCGAGGCTGCCCGGCGCACTCCTCGCCGCGCGCGCCCCGAACGCACTCCAGTCCAACCGATCCGTTTTCACCTCGTGTCAAGTGAATCGCGCCTGGCGGGTGGCTAGTTCATTCGAAGGGGTGGCGAATGGTGGCGTTTCTGGAAACGGCCTCGCCGCAGGGGTGATCGTAGGATTACTTTCGGTACACGAAACCGAAGGCGACCCATCCGTGGGTATGCCGGAGGCAATATGTGAAGGACCTGTGAAGGTCCCTGGCGGCGCCCGGCGTCCCGGCCAAGGTTTCGTGTGGAAGATGCTGAGCGGATGGGGGCGTTCCAGTGAGCGGCAACGGCGCAAGCGGAACGATCGAGGATGCTGCTGCGCGCAACGACCAGCTGACCTCGTGGTTCGTCCGCAGCGGCTGGTCCAAGGGCGAGCTCGCCCGGCAGGTCAACCGCCGGGCGCGCCAGATGGGTGCCCACCACATCAGTACGGACACCTCCCGGGTGCGCCGCTGGCTCGACGGTGAACAGCCCCGCGAGCCCGTTCCGCGCATCCTGTCCGAGCTGTTCTCCGAGCGCTTCGGCTCCGTCGTCGCCATCGAGCAGCTCGGCCTGCGCACCGCCCACCAGACCCCGTCCGTCTCCGGGGTCGACCTGCCCTGGGCGGGTCCGCAGACCGTCGAACTCCTCGGCGAGTTCTCCCGCAGCGACCTGATGCTGGCGCGCCGCGGCTTCCTCGGGACCTCGCTCGCCCTCTCCGCCGGCCCCGCCCTCATCGAGCCCATGCAGCGCTGGCTCGTCCCGGCCCCGGCCGCCGACCCGGGACCGCGCGGGGCGGGGCCGACGGGGGCCCTCGGCGGCCACCGCCCGCCCCGGCTCTCCGAACCGGAGCTCGACCTCCTCGACGCCACCACCGTCATGTTCCGCCAGTGGGACGCCCAGTGCGGCGGCGGACTGCGCCGCAAGGCTGTCGTGGGCCAGCTCCACGAGGTCACCGACCTGCTCCAGGAGAACCACCCGGCCCCGGTCATGAAGCGGCTCTTCAAGGTCGCCGCCGAACTGGCCGAACTGGCCGGCTGGATGAGCTACGACATCGGCCTGCACCCCACCGCGCAGAAGTACTTCGTACTCGCGCTGCACGCCGCCAAGGAGGCCGGCGACAAGCCCCTCGGCTCGTACATCCTCTCCGGCATGAGCCGCCAGATGATCCACCTGGGACGGCCCGAGGACGCGCTGGAACTGGTCCACCTCGCGCAGTACGGCAGCCGCGACTGCGCCGGCCCGCGCACCCAGGCCATGCTGTATGCGATGGAGGCCCGCGCCTACGCCAACATGGGCCAGCCCAGCCGCTGCAAGCGGGCCGTGCGGATGGCCGAGGACACCTTCTCCGACGTCGGTTTCGCGGGCGAGCCCGAACCCGACTGGATCCGCTTCTTCTCCGAGGCCGAGCTCAACGGCGAGAACTCCCACTCGTACCGGGACCTGGCCTACGTGGCCGGGCGCAGCCCCATGTACGCCTCCCTCGCCGAGCCCGTCATGGAGCGGGCCGTCGAGCTCTTCGAGAAGGACGAGGAGCACCAGCGTTCCTACGCCCTCAACCTCATCGGCATGGCCACCGTGCACCTGCTCCAGCGCGAGCCCGAGCAGGCCGCGACCCTCGTCGACCGAGCCCTCGACGTGGCGGGAAAGGTGCGGTCCGAACGGGTGAACACCCGCTTGCGCAAGACCGTGGACACCGCCGCCCGTGAGTACGGCGACGTCGCCGAGGTGGTCCGGCTCACCGACCACCTCGCCTCCCGGCTCCCCGAAGCGGCGGAGGCCGTCTGACGGCCCGAGCGGCCGCCCCCAAGGCCCCGGCCGCGGCAGTCACCCCGTGAAGCCCGATCAGGCTCCCCCAGCCAGGACATCCGGGTCACTGCCGCGGCCGGCCCCTCTACGTCGCTGAACCGCGGCCGCTCTCGCGGCTGTGGTCGATCGCCGTCGTGGTTCCTCGATCGACGGCCCGGGCGTTCATCGCGTCGTAACAACCCGGACGCCTTCGTCATCGTGGCGAAACACCGAGCGGCGCCGCCGGAAACCGGCCTGCGCGAATCTCAGGGTCATTAACCGGCCGGCCTCCCCAGCCGGGCCGGACCCCCCTTTTACGCCGCTCAGGTTTTCACGATCGCCCGCACGCGACCGTACCGACGACGAGGAGACGCCGATGGCATCAGCCATCACGACCCTCGCGGCAGACGCCCCGACGCTGTCTGCCGCGAACACCGGGTTCATGCTCATCTGCTCCGCCCTGGTCATGCTGATGACCCCGGGACTCGCCTTCTTCTACGGAGGCATGGTCCGCGTCAAGAGCAGCCTCAACATGCTGATGATGAGCTTCATCAGCCTCGGGATCGTCACGATCCTGTGGGTCCTCTACGGCTTCAGCCTCGCCTTCGGCACCGACTCCGGCTCCCTCATCGGCTGGAACTCCGACTACGTCGGCCTCAGCGGCATCGGGATCACCGAGCTCTGGGACGGCTACACCATCCCGGTCTACGTCTTCGCCGTCTTCCAGCTCATGTTCGCCGTGATCACCCCGGCCCTGATCAGCGGTGCGCTCGCCGACCGCGTGAAGTTCGGCGCCTGGGTCCTGTTCACCGCCCTGTGGGTCACCGTCGTCTACTTCCCCGTCGCCCACTGGGTCTGGGGCGCCGGCGGCTGGCTCTTCGAGCTCGGCGTCATCGACTTCGCGGGCGGTACCGCCGTCCACATCAACGCCGGCGCCGCCGCCCTCGGCGTGATCCTGGTCATCGGCAAGCGCGTCGGCTTCAAGAAGGACCCGATGCGCCCGCACAGCCTCCCGCTCGTGATGCTCGGCGCCGGCCTCCTGTGGTTCGGCTGGTTCGGCTTCAACGCGGGCTCCTGGCTCGGCAACGACGACGGCGTCGGCGCGGTCATGTTCGTCAACACCCAGGTCGCCACCGCCGCCGCCATGCTCGCCTGGCTCGGCTACGAGAAGCTGCGCCACGGCTCCTTCACCACCCTGGGCGCCGCCTCCGGCGCGGTCGCCGGCCTGGTCGCGATCACCCCCTCGGGCGGTGCGGTCAGCCCGCTCGGCGCGATCGCCGTCGGCGCCATCGCCGGTCTGCTGTGCGCCATGGCCGTCGGCCTGAAGTACAAGTTCGGCTACGACGACTCCCTCGACGTGATCGGCGTCCACCTGGTCGGCGGTGTCGTCGGCTCCCTGCTCGTCGGCCTCTTCGCCACCGGCGGGGTCCAGTCCGACGCGGCCGGCCTCTTCTACGGCGGCGGTCTGGAACAGCTCGGCAAGCAGGCCATCGGCGTCTTCGCCGTCCTCGCCTACTCTCTGGTGGCATCGGCGCTGCTCGCCTTCCTCCTCGACAAGACGATCGGGATGCGGGTGTCCGAGGACGACGAGGTCGCCGGCATCGACCAGGTCGAGCACGCCGAGACGGCCTACGACTTCAGCGGAGCCGGCGGCGGAGCCGCCTCGCGGAGCACCGCTGCCCCCACCCCCTCCGCCGCGAGCAAGAAGGTTGACGCATGAAGCTGATCACCGCGATCGTCAAGCCGCACAAGCTGGACGAGATCAAGGAAGCCCTCCAGGCCTTCGGAGTACAGGGACTCACCGTCACCGAGGCCAGCGGCTACGGCCGCCAGCGCGGCCACACCGAGGTCTACCGCGGTGCCGAGTACCAGGTCGACCTCGTCCCCAAGATCCGCATCGAGGTACTGGTCGACGACTCCGACGCCGAGGAACTGATCCGGGTGATCGTCAGCGCGGCGGCCACCGGCAAGATCGGTGACGGCAAGGTGTGGAGCGTCCCCGTGGACTCGGTCGTACGGGTCCGCACCGGCGAGCGCGGCGCCGACGCGCTCTAGCGGACAGGAGCTCCCGGGTGACGAGCGTCGAAGAGAACACCGACCACACGGCCGACTCGGGACCCGGCGGATACGCCGCGGCCCGGCTGCGACTCCTCCAGGAGGAGTCGCGGTCCGGGCCTTCGCGCCGTTCCGCCCTCGCCGGGCTGACCGACGAATGGCTGAACGCCCTGTTCACGACCGCCGTACGGGAGACGGGTGTGCGCGGTGCCACGCTCGTGGCCGTCGGCGGTTACGGGCGCGCCGAACTCTCCCCACGCAGCGACCTCGACCTGGTGCTGCTGCACGACGGCAAGGCCGAGCCGCAGGCGCTGAGCGCGCTCGCCGACCGCCTCTGGTACCCCGTGTGGGACCTCGGCCTGGCCCTCGACCACTCCGTACGGACCCCCGGCGAGGCCCGCCGGACCGCCGCTGAGGACCTCAAGGTCCACCTCGGCCTGCTGGACGCCCGCACCGTCGCCGGTGACGCCGGACTCCTCGCCGGCCTGCGCACCTCCGTACTGGCCGACTGGCGCAACCAGGCGGCCGAAAGGCTTCCGGAACTGCACTCCCTGTGCCGCGAGCGGGCCGAGCGGGCCGGGGAACTGCGCTTCCTCCTCGAACCCGACCTCAAGGAGGCCCGCGGGGGCCTGCGCGACGCCACCGCGCTGCGCGCGGTCGCCGCGTCCTGGCTGGCCGACGCCCCGCGCGAGGGCCTCGCCGAGGCCCGGCGGCGCCTGCTCGACACCCGGGACGCCCTGCACCTGGTCACCGGCCGGGCCACCGACCGGCTCTCCCTCCAGGAACAGGACCAGGTCGCCGCCCGGCTCGGACTCCTCGACGCGGACGCGCTGCTGCGCGAGGTGTACGAGGCCGCGCGCGTCGTCGCCTACGCCGGCGACGTGACCTGGCGGGAGGTCGGCCGCGTCCTACGGGCCCGCGCCGCCCGGCCCAGGCTCCGCGGACTGCTGGGCAGCCGCGGCGACCGGGTGCCGCCGCGGGCCCCCCTGGCCGAAGGCGTGGTCGAGTCCGACGGCGAGGCCGTACTGGCCCTGGCCGCACGCCCCGACCGCGATCCCGTCCTCGCCCTGCGGTTCGCCGCGGCCGCCGCGCAGGCGGGTCTGCCCGTCTCCCTGCACGCCGTACGCCGACTCGCGGCGCAGGGCAAACCGCTCCCGGTGCCCTGGCCGGCCGAGGCCCGCGAGCAGCTGCTCACCTTGCTGGGGTCGGGGGAGCCGACGGTGGCCGTGTGGGAGGCCCTGGAGGCCGAGGGCCTGATCACCCGGCTGCTCCCGGACTGGGAGCGGGTGCGCTGCCGCCCCCAGCGCAATCCCGTGCACACCTGGACCGTGGACCGGCACCTGATCGAGACGGCGGTACGGGCCTCCGCCCTCACCCGCCGGGTCGGCCGCCCCGACCTGCTGCTGATGGCCGCGCTCCTGCACGACATCGGCAAGGGCTGGCCGGGCGACCACTCGGTGGCCGGCGAGACCATCGCCCGCGACGTCGCCGCCCGCGTCGGCTTCGACCCGCACGACGTCGCCGTCCTCGGGGCGCTCGTACGGCACCACCTGCTGCTGATCGACACCGCCACCCGGCGCGACCTGGACGACCCGGCCACGGTCCGCTCGGTCGCCGAGGCCGTGGGCTCGGTGGGGACCCTGGAGATACTGCACGCCCTGACCGAGGCGGACGCCCTCGCCACCGGGCCGGCCGCGTGGAGCGCCTGGCGGGGATCGCTCGTGGCGGACCTCGTCGGGCGGGTTGCCGCCGTCCTGCGCGGCACGACCCCGGCGGCCGGCGAACCGGAGATCCCGACCACCGAACAGGAACGCCTGGCCGTGGAGGCCCTGCGCACCGGGGAGCCGGTCCTGGCGCTCCAGACCCGCCAGGAGGAGGACGCGGTCGGCGTGGACCTCGTCGTCGCCGTCCCCGACCAGCCGGGGGTCCTGCCGGCGGTGGCCGGGGTCCTGGCTCTGCACCGGCTCACCGTACGGGCGGCCGACCTGCGCTCCACGGAGCTCCCGGACCGGCTGGGCGAGGCCTTGGTGCTGAGCTGGCGGGTGGCCGCGGAGTACGGCGCGCTGCCGGAGGCCGCCCGGCTCCGTACCGACCTGGTCCGCGCCCTGGACGGCTCGCTGGACGTCCCGGCGAAACTGGCCGACCGCGAGGCGGCCTACCCGCGCCGGCGCGGGGTGGTCCCGCCGCCGCCCCGGGTCACGGTGGTCCCGGACGTCTCCGCCCTGGCCACGGTCCTGGAAGTACGCGCGCCGGACGCCGTGGGCCTGCTGCACCGGATCGGCCGGGCGCTGGAGTCCCGGGGCGTCCGGGTCCGTAGCGCGCACGTCTCCACGCTGGGTGCGAACGCGGTGGACACGCTGTACGTGACCACCCCCGAGGGCAAGCCCCTGGACCCCACGGAGGCGACGGCGCTGGCCACCGCGGTGGCGGCCGCCCTGTCCTAGGCCGTCTCTTTCGGATCTTGCCGGGCGTCGCGGGCCCGACAAGATCCGGAAGAGACGGCCTAGGCCGGATCGGGCCGGGCCGCCCCGGCGGGGGAGGCCGCCGCGGACGGTGGTCGGAGCACCGATGCCGGGCAGGTCCCCGGATGGGGGAAGGGGCGGATACCCTGGGGGACGACCACAACGCCCCCGACCCGAGGAATCGCGACCACCGTGTTCGATACGCTCTCCGACCGCTTGGCGAATACCTTCAAGGGCCTGCGCGGCAAAGGCCGGCTGTCCGAGGCTGACATCGACTCCGCGGCCCGGGAAATCCGTATCGCGCTCCTCGAGGCCGACGTCGCCCTTCCGGTCGTCCGCTCCTTCATCGCGAACGTCAAGGAACGCGCGCGCGGTGAAGAGGTCAGCAAGGCCCTGAACCCGGGCCAGCAGGTCCTGAAGATCGTCAACGACGAACTCGTCACGATCCTCGGCGGCGAGACCCGGCGGCTGCGGTTCGCCAAGACCGCCCCCACCGTGATCATGCTGGCCGGTCTCCAGGGTGCCGGTAAGACCACCCTCGCCGGAAAGCTCGGTCTCTGGCTGAAGGGGCAGGGCCACGCCCCGCTGCTGGTCGCGTGCGACCTCCAGCGCCCCAACGCCGTCAACCAGCTGAGCGTCGTCGCCGAGCGCGCCGGCGTGGCCGTGTACGCGCCCCAGCCCGGCAACGGCGTCGGCGACCCGGTCCAGGTCGCGAAGGACTCCGTCGAGTACGCGCGGACCAAGCAGTTCGACATCGTCATCGTCGACACCGCCGGCCGCCTCGGTATCGACTCCGAGCTGATGCAGCAGGCCGCGGACATCCGCGACGCCGTCAGCCCCGACGAGATCCTCTTCGTCGTCGACGCCATGATCGGCCAGGACGCGGTCAACACCGCGGAGGCCTTCCGCGACGGCGTCGGCTTCGACGGCGTCGTGCTCTCCAAGCTCGACGGTGACGCCCGAGGCGGTGCCGCGCTCTCCATCGCGCACGTCACCGGCAAGCAGATCATGTTCGCCTCGAACGGCGAGAAGCTCGACGAGTTCGACGCGTTCCACCCCGACCGCATGGCGGGCCGGATCCTCGACATGGGTGACATGCTCACCCTCATCGAGCAGGCCGAGAAGACCTTCTCGCAGGCCGAGGCCGAGAAGATGGCGGCCAAGCTCGCCAAGGGTCCCAAGGAATTCACGCTCGACGACTTCCTGGCCCAGATGGAGCAGGTCCGCAAGATGGGCTCCATCTCCAAGCTGCTCGGCATGCTGCCCGGCATGGGGCAGATCAAGGACCAGATCAACAACATCGACGAGCGTGACGTCGACCGCATGGCCGCGATCATCAAGTCGATGACCCCGGGCGAGCGCCAGGACCCGACGATCATCAACGGCTCGCGCCGTGCCCGTATCGCCAAGGGTTCCGGTGCCGAGGTCAGCGCGGTCAAGTCGCTGGTCGAGCGGTTCTTCGACGCCCGCAAGATGATGTCCCGCATGGCCCAGGGCGGCGGCATGCCGGGCATGCCCGGCATCCCCGGGATGGGCGGCGGCCCCGGCCGGCAGAAGAAGCAGGTCAAGCAGGCCAAGGGCAAGCGCAAGAGCGGTAACCCGATGAAGCGCAAGGAAGAGGAGGCCGCGGCCGCGGCCCGCCGCGAGCAGGGCCCGCAGGCGATCGAGCCCGCACCCGGCGGCAACCCCTTCGGCCTTCCGGCGGGCGGCCAGAACGGCGGGGACTTCGACCTGCCGGACGAGTTCAAGAAGTTCATGAAGTAGCACCCGCGCAGGTGGGTGAGGAGGGCCCCGGCCGTGTTCGCACGGTCGGGGCCCGCTGCTTTCTGCTGGAGCGGGCGTCCGATTCATCCCTTATGGTCGGCCGGGAGGATGGCAGAAGGAGGCGCCCCGTGCCCAGCCCCACCCCCGTACCTCCCCGCGACAGGGCCGACACGCCGTGGCGCTCGGAAGGCGCACCGCCCGCCGCTCCGCCGAAGCGGCGGATGCCCGGCGGCTGGCGGGGGCTGATCCTCACCGCGCTGATCGTCTACCTGCTGGCCAACCTGGTGCTCTCCTTCTTCAACGAGGGGGACGGGCCGACGATCTCGTACACCGAGTTCAGCAAGCAGGTCGCCGCCGGCAACGTCTCGAAGATCTACTCCAAGGGCGACGCCATCCAGGGCGAGCTCAAGGCGAAGCAGCCGCTGCCCGACGGCGACAAGGGCGACTACACCCAATTCGTCACCCAGCGACCGGCCTTCGCCGACGACGCGCTGTGGGCCGAGCTCACCAAGCAGAACGTCACCGTCACCGCCTCCCCGGTCGTCGTACAGCGCAGCTTCCTCGCCAACCTGCTGCTCTCCCTCGCCCCGATGCTGCTGCTGGTCCTCCTGTGGGTGGTCATCGCCCGCCGGATGGGCTCCGGGGCGGGCGGCATGGGGGCGCTGGGTCGCAAGGCCCCGCCCAAGCCGGTGGAGCTGGAGACGGGGTCCCGCCGCACCACCTTCGAGGACGTGGCGGGGATCGACGAGGTCGAGGGGGAGCTCAACGACGTCGTCGACTTCCTCAAGAATCCGCAGGAGTACCGGAAGATGGGCGCCCGGATGCCCGGCGGAGTACTGCTCTCCGGTCCACCCGGCACCGGCAAGACCCTGCTGGCGCGGGCGGTCGCGGGCGAGGCCGGGGTGCCCTTCTTCTCCGCGTCCGCCTCCGAGTTCATCGAGATGATCGTCGGGGTCGGCGCCTCCCGGGTGCGCGAACTGTTCGCCGAGGCTCGCAAGGTGGCCCCCGCCATCATCTTCATCGACGAGATCGACACCATCGGGCGGGCCCGCGGCGGCGGCAACGCCATGGGCGGCCACGACGAACGCGAACAGACCCTCAACCAGATCCTCACCGAGATGGACGGCTTCTCCGGCTCGGAGGGCGTGATCGTCCTCGCGGCCACCAACCGCGCCGACGTGCTGGACCCGGCGCTCACCCGCCCCGGCCGGTTCGACCGCATGGTGGTCGTCTCCCCGCCCGACCGGATCGGCCGCGAGGCCATCCTGCGCATCCACACCCGCGAGATCCCGCTCGCCGAGGGCGTCGACCTGGGACACGTGGCCCGCACCACCCCCGGGATGACCGGAGCGGACCTGGCCAACCTCGCGAACGAGGCCGCGCTGCTGGCCGTCAAACGCCGGCAGACGCAGGTGACCCGGGCGGACCTGTCGGACGCCCTGGAGAAGGTCCAACTGGGCGCCGAGCGCCCCCTGGTCATGCCGGAGGAGGAGCGCCGCCGCACCGCCTACCACGAGAGCGGCCACGCCCTGCTGGGCATGCTCCAGCCGGGCGCCGACCCGGTACGCAAGATCACGATCGTGCCGCGCGGCCGCGCGCTGGGCGTCACCCTCTCGACCCCGGACGCGGACCGGTACGCCTACACCGAGCCGTACCTGCGCGGCCGCATCATCGGCGCGCTCGGCGGCATGGCGGCGGAGCACGTCGTCTACGACGTCATCACCACCGGCGCCGAGAACGACCTGGAGCAGGTGACCAACATCGTCCGCGGCATGGTCGGCCGCTGGGGCATGAGCGAACGGATCGGCCGCCTCACCGCGATCCCCTCCGACGGACAGGGCCCCTACGGACTCTCCGCCGCCCCCGCCACCCTCGACGCGGTCGACCACGAGATGCGACGCATCGTGGACGAGTGCTACCTGGAGGCCTGCCGCCTGCTGCGCGATCACCGGCCTCAGCTGGACGCCCTCGCGCAGGCCCTCCTCGCCAACGAGACCTTGGACGAACCGGCCGCCTACGCCGCCGCCGGCATCGCGCGGCTGACGAAGGGGCACGGCACCGACTGAGGACCGGCGGCGACCGTCAGTCCGTCCGGGCGATCACGTACCGGAAGATGTTCGGCAGCCACACGGCGCCGTCCGGTCGCTCGAACGGGTGAAGCGCCTCGGCCAGCTCCTTCTCCGCCAGCACGGAATCGACCGGCTCGAAAGGCGCGGCGCCGGCCGCCCCGGTGGAGCCGGTGCCCGCAGCGGGGTAGAGCCCGGTCGACAGCAATCCGCGCACCGCGCTGTCCACGTCCGCGTACCCGAACGGGCAGAACACCCGCCCGGAACCGTCCGGTCGGAGCCCGGCCCGCTCCACCAGCGCGTCCAGGTCCCGCGGCGCGGGTCCGCCGCCGAGCACCGAAGGCACCGTGCAGCGCTCCGCCGGGCCCCAGTCGGCCAGCACCACCGCCCCACCGCGGCGGACCGCGGGCAGGGCCGCGGCCAGCGCCTCGGGGGCGGGGGAGAAGGCGAACAGGGCGTCGTACGGACGCGGCGGTGGCGGCGGTCCCGGCGGGGACGCCAAGACCTCCAGCAGCCGCTCACGGGCCAGGGCCCGCCGGGCCGGATCCGCCTCCACGCCGGTGGCCACGGCTCCCCGCCCGGCCGCCAGCAGCAGGGCCAGGCCGGCCCCGCAGTCCAGGCCGAGCAGCCGGTCTCCCGGCCCGACCTCCAACCGGTCGTAGACCGCCTCGTACAGCGGTACCAGCATCCGTTCCTGGATTTCCGCCCAGTCCCGGGCGACGAGCGTCGCCGTCGGCGTCGGTGTCATCGAAAGAGCGCTCCTGATTCCGTCTCGCCCCCTTGCCCCCGTTGCCAGAGAACTCCCCATTCGCCCCCGCGTCCAGAGGAGCGCGGCACCCGATTCACGCATCGTGTGCCGGGCGCCGTACGATTCGCGGCATGGCAAAGGCACCCGTTCTCACCCCGCAGGCGGAGGATTTCCCCCGCTGGTACCAGGATCTGATCAACAAGGCCGAGCTGGCCGACAACGGTCCGGTCCGAGGCACCATGGTCATCCGACCGTACGGCTACGGCCTGTGGGAGCGGATGCAGCAGGAGATGGACGCGCGCATCAAGGACGCGGGCGCCCAGAACGCGTACTTCCCGCTGTTCATCCCGCAGTCGTACCTGACGAAGGAAGCCGAGCACGTCGAGGGCTTCGCCCCCGAGCTCGCGGTCGTCACGCACGGCGGCGGCAAGGAGCTGGAAGAGCCGGTCGTCGTCCGGCCCACCTCCGAGACGATCATCAACGACTACTTCTCCAAGTGGGTCCAGAGCTACCGCGACCTGCCCCTGCTGATCAACCAGTGGGCCAACGTGGTCCGCTGGGAGATGCGCCCGCGCGTGTTCCTCCGTACGAGCGAGTTCCTCTGGCAGGAGGGCCACACCGCCCACGCCACCTACGAGGACGCCCGCGACTACGCCGCCCGCATCCACACGGACGTCTACGGCGACTTCATGACGAACGTGCTCGGCATCGACGTCGTGCTCGGCCGCAAGACCGCCAAGGAGCGCTTCGCCGGCGCCATCAACACCCTCACCCTCGAGGGCATGATGGGCGACGGCAAGGCCCTGCAGCTGGGTACGAGCCACGAGCTCGGCACCAACTTCGCCAAGGCCTTCAACACCCAGTACCTGTCGAAGGAAGGCAAGCAGGAGCTTGTCTGGCAGACCTCGTGGGGCGTCTCGACCCGCATGGTCGGTGGCCTGATCATGTCCCACGGCGACGACAACGGCCTGCGGGTTCCGCCGCGCCTCGCGCACGTCCAGGTGGTCGTCATGGCGATCAAGGGCGACGAGGCCGTGGCCAAGGTCCGCGAGCTGGGCGCCCAGCTGAAGGCCGCCGGCCTGCGGGTGCAGGTCGACGACCGCGTCGACACCCCCTTCGGCCGCCGCGCCGTGGACTGGGAGCTCAAGGGCGTACCGGTCCGCATCGAGATCGGCCCCCGCGACCTGGAGGCCGGCACCGCGATGCTGGCCCGCCGGATCCCGGGCGGCAAGACCCCCGTGCAGATCGACGCCCTCGCCGACCTGCTGCCCAAGGTGCTGGACGAGGACCAGGCGCAGCTGCTGCGCGAGTCCCGCGAGCGCCGGCTGGCCCGTACGTCCGACGTCGTGACCATCGGGGAGGCCGCCGAGGCCGCCATCGCCGGTGGCTGGGCGCGGATCCCGTGGGCGGACCTCGGTCCCGAGGGCGAGGCGAAGCTGGCCGAGCAGGCCGTCTCCGTGCGCTGCCTGATCGCCGAGGACGGGTCGGTCCCGGAGGCGGACGACGCCCCCGGTACGCTCGCGATCGTCGCGCGTTCGTACTGATCGGGCCCACCGGCTCGGGTGCCCCGGCGTGCGGCTCGTGCCGCGCGCCGGGGCCGGTTCATATCGGCCGCCCGGCTCCACCTGGTCGACTTGGTCGACGTTACGTACCGACTCCTCCTGAGATCGGCGCACCCGTCCTCGTCGGGACGCATGAGTGTGAACTGACTGGTACGTGCAAAAAATTTGGAATGGCCCGGAATCGGAACACCCGGGCACCTCGGCTCGTTGTCACGACGTGAGCACGACACCACCTGTTCTCGCCGCAGAGCTGGCGCAGGCGTGGGCCGATATTCAGCGGTACCACCCCGAGCTGCCTGACCTTGCCGCGCCCGAGTCCCTGATCGGAGAGTCCTCGTCCGCCTGCGGCGCCGAGCTCTCCTTCGAGCGACTGCTGCACGAGGCAGTCCACGGCATCGCCGCCGCCCGCGGTGTCCGTGACACCTCGCGCGCCGGCCGCTACCACAACCGTAGATTCCTCGCGATCGCCGAGGAAATGGGGCTGGACCACGCCGAGGAGCCACACGCGAGCAGCGGCTTCTCCCTGGTCACGCTCAATCCGGAGGCGAAGCGGCGCTACCGGCCCACCATCGAGCGGCTGCAGCGCGCGCTGAAGGCACACACGGCCGCGACCACGGCCGACACCAAGCGCAGCTTCCGCGGACCGGCCGCCCGGCACGGTTCCTCCGGCGGCGGCGTGCGCGTCAAGGCGGTCTGCGACTGCGGGCGCAACGTCCGGGTCGTCCCCTCCGTGCTGGCCCAGGCGCCGATCGTGTGCGGCGGCTGCATGAAGCCCTTCCGGATCCCCGACGTGGCCATCGCGGCGGCCTCCTGACCGCCTTCCCCGTCGCCGCCGGGGCCACCGCCCCGCGGCGAACCGGGCGCCGGGCCGTCGCCCCCACCGGGGCGGCCGCGGCGCACGCGCGGGGACCCCGCCCGCCTTCCTGGGTGAGCCCGGGTCCTACCCGCCCGGCCGAGCGCGCCACAGGCGTATGGCACAATGGCTAGCTGTACTCGACAGTCGCATAGGACCCCTCTCTCCTCCGGCTGACGCGTCCATCGGGCACCCGAGTACCGCAACCCCACGTGGCATCTCATGTGCCCAACCACGTCAAGTTCAGGAGACACCACTCCAGTGGCAGTCAAGATCAAGCTCAAGCGCCTCGGCAAGATTCGCCAGCCGCACTACCGCATCGTCGTCGCCGACGCCCGCACCCGCCGGGACGGTCGCGCGATCGAAGAGATCGGTATCTACCACCCGACCTACAACCCGTCGCGCATCGAGGTCAACGCCGAGCGTGCGCAGTACTGGCTGTCCGTCGGCGCCCAGCCCACCGAGGCTGTGCTCGCCATCCTGAAGCTGACCGGTGACTGGCAGGCCCACAAGGGTCTCCCCGCCCCCGCGCCGCTCCTGCAGCCGGCGACGAAGGAGAGCAAGCGTCGCTCCTTCGACGAGTTCGCCAAGGCCCTCGAGGGCATCGGCGAGGGCAAGGGCGAGGCCATCACGCAGAAGGCGAAGAAGGCCGACAAGAAGGCGGACGAGGCTGAGGCCACCGCCGAGTCGACCGAGGCCTGAGCATGCTCGAGGAGGCTCTTGAGCACCTCGTGAAGGGCATTGTGGACAACCCCGACGAAGTGCAGGTCGCCTCGCGCAACCTGCGCCGCGGGCAGGTGCTCGAGGTCCGGGTCCACCCGGATGACCTCGGCAAGGTGATCGGCCGTAACGGCCGCACCGCACGTGCCCTGCGTACCGTCGTGGGCGCCATCGGCGGCCGGGGGATCCGCGTCGACCTCGTCGACGTGGACCAGGTCCGCTGAGCAGTTTGATTCACCGGCACGGGCCGGGGAGGGCGTTGGTTGCCCGCCCCGGCCCGTGCTGTTTCTGCCCCTGGGTTCTGCCCCCGGGCAGGAGCGACCATCGATGTGAGCAACCACGCCGCAGTAAGGGAAGAGCACAGTGGAGTTGGTAGTCGCGCGGATCGGCCGCGCCCACGGCATCAAGGGTGAGGTCACCGTCGAGGTGCGCACCGACGAGCCGGAGCTGCGACTGAGTCCCGGCGCCGTGCTCAAGACGGAGCCCGCGACGGCGGGACCGCTGACGATCGAGACCGGCCGCGTGCACAGCGGACGGCTGCTGCTCCGCTTCGCGGGCGTCAAGGACCGCACCGGGGCCGAGGCGCTGCGCAACATCCTCCTGATCGCCGAGGTGGACCCGACGGAGCTCCCGGAGGAGCCCGACGAGTACTACGACCACCAGCTGATGGACCTGGACGTGGTGCTGGAGGACGGCACCGAGATCGGCCGGATCACCGAGATCTCCCACCTGCCCTCGCAGGACCTCTTCATCGTCGAGCGGCCGGACGGCACCGAGGTGATGATCCCCTTCGTGGAGGACATCGTCGCCGAGATCGACCTGGAGGAGCAGCGGTGCGTCATCACCCCGCCGCCGGGTCTGATCGACGAGCGTGACGCCGTCGTCGTCTCCGCCCGGGACGAGGACGCCGCGGCGTCCGGCGACGCCAAGGACGCCACGGACTCCGAGGGCGACGCCTGATGCGTCTGGACGTCGTCACGATCTTCCCCGAGTACCTGGAGCCGTTGAACGTCTCCCTCGTCGGCAAGGCCCGCGCCCGCGGGCAGCTCGACGTACACGTGCACGACCTGCGGGAGTGGACGTACGACCGGCACAACACGGTGGACGACACCCCGTACGGCGGCGGTCCCGGCATGGTCATGAAGACCGAGCCGTGGGGCGAGGCCCTGGACTCCGCGCTGGCCGACGGCTACGAGGCGGGCGCGCACGGCCCCGTCATGGTCGTCCCCACCCCCAGCGGCCGGCCCTTCACCCAGGAACTGGCCGTCGAGCTCTCCGAGCGGCCCTGGCTGATCTTCACCCCGGCCCGGTACGAGGGCATCGACCGCCGGGTCATGGACGAGTACGCCACGCGGATGCCGGTGTACGAGGTCTCCATCGGCGACTACGTGCTGGCGGGCGGCGAGGCCGCCGTACTGGTGGTCACCGAGGCCGTGGCCCGGCTGCTGCCCGGGGTGCTGGGCAATGCCGAGTCGCACCGCGACGACTCCTTCGCGCCGGGCGAGATGGCGAACCTCCTGGAGGGGCCCGTCTACACCAAGCCCCCGGTGTGGCGTGGCCGGGACATCCCCGAGGTGCTGCTCAGCGGGCACCACGGGAAGATCGCCCGCTGGCGCCGGGACGAGGCCTTCCGCCGGACCGCGCAGAACCGCCCCGACCTGATCGAGCGCTGCGAGGCCGCCGGCTTCGACAAGAAGGACCGGGAGATCCTCTCCGTCCTGGGCTGGCAGCCGTCCGCGGACGGCCGATTTTGGCGCAGGGCCGAGGCCGTGGAAGAATAGGCGGCTGCTGTGTGCTCGCGGGCGCCCCTGCCACAGGGGGACCGTCGTCCGCCGGGTCCCGCAGCTCCCGAATTCTCTACGGAAACCCGCATCGGCGACCTGTGGCGTCATGCGAAGAAAGCAGACGAAGAACATGTCTCACCTGCTCGACGGCGTCAACGCCGCCACGCTCCGCTCGGACGTCCCGGCCTTCCGCCCGGGTGACACGATCAACGTGCACGTCCGCGTGATCGAGGGCAACCGCTCCCGTATCCAGCAGTTCAAGGGCGTAGTCATCCGCCGCCAGGGTGCCGGTGTCTCCGAGACCTTCACCGTGCGCAAGGTCTCCTTCAGCGTCGGCGTGGAGCGTACCTTCCCGGTCCACTCCCCGATCTTCGAGAAGATCGAGCTCGTCACCCGCGGTGACGTTCGCCGCGCCAAGCTGTACTACCTCCGTGAGCTCCGCGGCAAGGCCGCGAAGATCAAGGAGAAGCGCGACCGCTGAGGTAACTCCCGGAGTCCGGAGGCGGCCGGATAGGCTCGCCCTTGATGGACACCGAAGCACCTCACAAGCAGCGCGGCCACTCGTCCCCCGAACAGGGGGACGGGCGGCCGCGTTTTGCGTTCCCCCGGCGAGGCCGAACGGCCGGTGGGCGACCCCTGACCTGGCGCCGCGCCGGGGTGCTCGGTGTGCTCTGCACCGTCTTCCTGTTGCTGTTCAGCAATTTCGTGGTGCAGCCCTTCCTGATCCCGAGCCGCTCGATGGAGCCGACGCTCCAGGTCGGGGACCGGGTACTGGTCAACAAGCTGGCGTACCGGTTCGGCGAACAGCCGCGCCGCGGGGACGTGGTGGTCTTCGACGGCACGGGCTCCTTCGTACGCGAACGCCCCGACGGCAACCCGGTCGGCACGGTGCTGCACGGCGCGGCCTCGGCACTCGGGCTGGCCGAGCCGTCCGACACCGACTTCGTGAAGCGGGTCGTGGGGGTCGGCGGTGACGACGTGGTGTGCTGCGACGCCGGCGGGCGGGTCGCGGTCAACGGCGTGCCGCTGACGGAGCCGTACCTGCACTCCGGAGACGCGCCCTCGGCGGTGCCCTTCCGGATCGTCGTACCTCTTGGGACCCTGTGGGTCATGGGTGATCATCGTTCCCAGTCCCGGGACTCCCGGGACCACCTGGGGGAGCCGGGCGGGGGGATGGTGCCGGTGGACAAGGTGATCGGGCGGGCCGACTGGATCGGCTGGCCGCTCTCGCGCTGGGAACCCGTAGGCGGCGGCCATGGGTAGCCGCGGGCGTTCCAAGGGCGGACGGGACTGGGATTTCGAGCCCGAACCCGAGCCGGAGCCCGCACCGAGGCCGATCTCCCTCGGCAGGGTGGAGGGCGGCCGGGCCGAACGGCGCCGGACGGCCCGCAAGGTGCGCCGGCGCCGCCGCACGCGCCGGGCCGGCGAGGTGCCGCTGCTGGTGGTCGTGGCGCTGTGCATAGCCCTGCTCCTCAAGACCTTCATGGTGCAGGCCTTCTTCATCCCGTCGGGCTCGATGGAGCAGACGATCCGGATCGGTGACCGGGTCCTGGTGGACAAGTTGACGCCGTGGTTCGGCTCCGAGGTCGAGCGCGGCGACATCGTCGTGTTCAAGGACCCCGGCGGCTGGCTCAAGGGCGAGGCGGCCCGTCCGCCCAAGGACCCGATCGTGGTCAAGCAGATCAAGCAGGCCCTGACCTTCATCGGACTGCTGCCCTCGGCCGACGAGCAGGACCTGATCAAGCGGGTCATCGGCGTCGGCGGGGACACCGTCAAGTGCTGTGACAGCCGTGGCCGGGTCACCGTCAACGGAGCGCCCCTCGATGAGCCGTACGTGAACCCGGGCAACACGCCTTCGGACATCCCGTTCGAGGTACAGGTGCCGGAGGGCCGGCTCTTCGTGATGGGTGACCACCGGGCGAACTCGTCCGATTCCCGCTTCCACCTCGACGAGGGCTTCCAGGGCACGATCCCCCTGAGTGGGGTGGTCGGAGAGGCTGTCGTGATCGCCTGGCCGCACGGGCACTGGACCCGGCTGGAGCAGCCGGCGACCTTCCGGATGGTTCCCGATCAGGCGCGGCGCGAGGGACGCGGTCGACGACGGCGCCGTCGGGGCTCACCGTTCGCATAGTGTGTCCTCGGTCTCCCGCGCCTTAGGGAACTCCCGCTCGTTAAGGGAGGGGAGGGCCTGTGTCGCATTCGGCGCGGGCGGCAATCGCGAGTGAGGAGTGGATGTGGGGGACGTGGCGGTAGGCGCACGGTCCGGACGCGACGAAGGCGAGGAGCGGCCGGACGACGCCGTCAAGCGCGAGACCGAGGAGGACGGCGATGCCAAGGAGCACGCGCAGCGGTCCTTCTGGAAGGAGCTGCCGCTCCTCATCGGTATCGCCCTGCTGCTGGCCCTGCTGATCAAGACGTTCCTGCTCCAGGCGTTCTCGATCCCGTCCGCGTCTATGCAGAACACCCTGCAGATGGGCGACCGGGTACTGGTCGACAAGCTGACCCCGTGGTTCGGTTCCGAGCCGGAGCGCGGTGAGGTCGTCGTCTTCCACGACCCCGCGGACTGGCTGTCCGGGCAGCCCACTCCCGAGCCGAACATCTTCCAGCAGGTGCTCAGCAAGATCGGCCTGATGCCGGACGCCTCCGAGAAGGACCTGATCAAGCGGGTCATCGCGATCGGCGGGGACACGGTCGAGTGCAAGAAGGGGGGACCGGTCGTCGTCAACGGCAAGGAGCTGGACGAGCCGTACATCTACCCCGGCAACACCCCCTGCGACGACCTCCCGTTCGGCCCGATCACCGTGCCCAAGGGCAAAGTTTGGGTCATGGGTGACCACCGGCAGAACTCCGAGGACTCCCGCTACCACCAGCAGGACTCCACCAAGGGCTTCGTCCCGGTGGACAAGGTCGTCGGGCGGGCCGTGGTGGTCGCGTGGCCGGTCACCCGCTGGGCCACCCTGCCGGTTCCGGACACCTTCGACCAGCCGGGCATCGGCAACCAGGCCGCGGCGACCGCGCTCGGTCTCGGTGCCGCCGGGCTGGCCCCGGTCGGGCTCGGCCCGGCCGCGCTGGGGCTCGTGGGAGCGGTCCCGCTGGTCATGTGGCGCAGGCGGAAGCTGACCAGCGGCCGTACCGACGGGTAGGGTGCCGCCCAGGTCGACGATCCCGAAGTGTGTGGGGGCGCTGCAATGGGCGGAACAGAAGCAATACGCGGTGGCAAGGATGGCCGCGGCGGTCTCGGCAACGTGCTGTCGGGAATCGCCGTGGCCATCGGCTTTGCGCTCTTCCTGGGCGGCTTCGTGTGGGGGGCGGTCGTCTACCGGCCCTACACGGTCCCCACCGATTCGATGATGCCCACGGTGCGACCCGGGGACCGGGTGCTGGCGGAGCGCATCGACGGCGCCGACGTGCGCCGCGGGGACGTGGTCATCTTCACCGATTCCCAATGGAGCGACTCCCCCATGGTCAAGAGGGTCGTCGGCATTGGCGGCGACGTCGTGAAGTGCTGCGGCGCGGCTGGCGAGCTGACGGTCGACGGCGTCCCGCTGGACGAGCCCTACGCCGACACCAGCAAGCCGGAATCGGGCCTGGAGATGCCCCCCGGACAGGCCGCGCCCTCCGGGACCCCCTTCGAGGTGACCGTCCCCGAGGGCAACCTCTTCCTGCTGGGTGACCGGCGGGCCTCCTCCCTGGACTCCCGGGCCCATCTGCAGGAGGCCGGGCAGGGGACCGTGTCCCGGTCGGCCGTCGGCGCCCGCGTCGACGCCCTGGCCTGGCCCGACATGACGATGCTGGAGCGGCCGGCCACGTACGAGGCCCTGCCCGGCGGGATCTCGCGGCCCGGGCCGCTGCGGCTCCAGCTGCTGGCCGTGCTGGTCGGAGCCGTCCTGGTGGCCGTGGGCGGCGTGTACGGTCCGGTGGCCCGGGTCCTGGGGCGCGGACGACGGCGGGAGCCGACCGGTGTCCGCTGACCCGGCCGCAGGGCCCGGCCGCCGGAAGGTGTCGCGGGTGATCCTGCTGGACCCGGCGGACCGGATCCTGCTGCTGCACGGCTTCGAGCCGGCCGACCCGAGCGACGACTGGTGGTTCACCCCCGGCGGCGGACTGGAGGGGAGCGAGAGCCGGGAGCAGGCCGCACTGCGCGAGCTGGCGGAGGAGACCGGGATCACCGAGGTGGAGCTCGGCCCGGTGCTCTGGCACCGCTACTGCTCCTTCCCCTTCGACGGGCGCCGCTGGGAACAGGACGAGTGGTACTTCCTCGCCCGGACCACCCGCACCGAGACCGAGATGAGCGGCCTCACCGAGCTGGAACGGCGCAGCGTCACCGGAGCGCGGTGGTGGACCTCCGAGGAACTTCTGGCGGCCCATGAGACGGTGTACCCGACCAGACTCGCCGAGCTGCTCCGTACGCTGCTCGACGACGGTCCTCCGGGTGAGCCGGTGGTCCTGGCCCCGGAAATCGTTTAGGGGCGCAGGGGCCTGGCGCACAATAGGGGGACGCACGGCTGAAGGGGAACATGCCATGAGTGCCGAGGACCTCGAAAAGTACGAGACCGAGATGGAGCTGAAGCTCTATCGGGAGTACCGCGACGTCGTCGGGCTGTTCAAGTATGTGATCGAGACGGAACGCCGTTTCTACCTCACGAACGACTACGAGATGCAGGTGCATTCGGTTCAGGGAGAGGTGTTCTTCGAGGTCTCCATGGCCGATGCCTGGGTCTGGGACATGTACCGGCCGGCCCGCTTCGTGAAGCAGGTCCGAGTACTGACCTTCAAGGACGTGAACATCGAGGAGCTCAACAAGAGCGACCTCGAACTGCCCGGCAGCTGAGGGCCGCCGTCGGCCGGACCGCCTCACCCGCGAGGGTGAGGCGGTTTTCCACAACGGCCGGTCCGTCCACCAAGATCCACAAGGTGGGCGGGGGTGCGGGACCGTCGGTGCCGGAGGTGGTGCCGGATGAACGCGAAGGGCGTGGCACAGCAGGCATTGGGGCGGTACGGCGAGGACCTCGCGGCCCGGCGACTGACCGAAGCCGGGATGACCGTCGTCGCACGGAACTGGCGGTGCCGCGGCGGCGAGATCGACATCGTCGCCCGAGACGGGGACGCCCTCGTCGTCTGCGAGGTCAAGACCCGCCGGGCGGGTGAGTTCGAACATCCCATGGCCGCCGTGCGGCCCGCCAAGGTCGAGCGCCTACGCACGCTCGCCGGGCGCTGGCTCGCCGACCACGGCGGACCACCCCCGGGCGGGGTGCGCATCGACCTCGTCGGGGTGCTGTTGCCACGACGCGGCGCCCCCCTGGTGGAACACGTGCGGGGGGTGGCCTGATGGGGTTCGCGCGAGCCTGCTCGGTGGCCCTGGTCGGCGTCGACGGCGTGGTGGTCGAGGTACAGGCCGACCTGGAGCCCGGCGTGGCCGCCTTCACCCTGGTGGGGCTGCCGGACAAGACCCTGGTCGAGAGCCGGGACCGGGTGCGGGCCGCCGTGGTCAACTCGGGGGCGGCCTGGCCGCAGAAGAAGCTCACGGTCGGGCTGAGCCCGGCCTCCGTACCGAAATCAGGCGCCGGCTTCGACATGGCTGTCGCGGCAGCGGTGCTCGGCGCGGCCGAGGTGGTCGACCCGGGCGCGATCGCCGACCTCGTCCTGATCGGCGAACTGGGGCTGGACGGCCGGGTGCGCCCGGTCCGCGGGATCCTGCCCGCTGTCCTCGCCGCGGCCGAGGCTGGCTACCGGCAGGTGGTGGTGCCGCAGCAGTGCGCGGCCGAGGCCGCGCTCGTCCCCGACGTCTCGGTCCTCGGCGTACGCAGCCTTCGTCAACTGATCGCCGTCCTGACCGGTGGTGAGGTTCCCGAGGAGGAACCCTGCGAGCCGCCCGGCAGGCCGGACCCGATGCTCGCCGGGCTCCTCGTCCCGGGGGCGGGACTGGGCACGGGCCTCGCCCGGGGCCGGCCCGGCCGGGCGGAGGGCGCGGACTTCCCCGACCTCGCGGACGTGGCGGGGCAGCACACGGCGCGCCGCGCCCTGGAGGTGGCGGCCGCCGGGGGACACCACCTCTTCCTCAGCGGACCGCCCGGGGCGGGCAAGACCATGCTGGCCGAGCGGCTGCCCTGGCTGCTGCCGCCGCTCACCCGTCAGGACTCCCTGGAGGTCACGGCCGTCCACTCGGTCGCGGGAATCCTCCCGCCCGGCGAACCCCTGGTCGCCAGGCCGCCGTACTGCGCACCGCACCATTCGGCGACCATGCAGTCCCTGGTGGGCGGGGGGACCGGGATCCCCAGGCCCGGGGCGGTCTCCCTGGCCCACCGGGGCGTGCTCTTCCTGGACGAGGCCGCGGAGTTCCACAGCCGGGCCCTGGACGCGCTGCGCCAACCCCTCGAATCGGGGCATGTGGTCATCGCCCGCGCCGCGGGAGTGGTGAGGCTGCCCGCCCGGTTCCTGATGGTGCTCGCCGCCAACCCGTGCCCCTGCGGACGCCACACGCTGCACGGAGCCGGGTGCGAATGCCCGCCCTCGGTGATCCGGCGTTACCAGGCGCGGCTGTCCGGGCCGTTGCTCGACCGGGTGGACCTGCGGGTGGAGGTCGAGCCGGTGACCCGCGGCGATCTGATGGGACAGGGCGGCCGCGGGGAATCCACCGCGGCGGTCGCCGACCGGGTGAGACAGGCCAGGGAGCGCGCCGCGGCCCGGCTCGCCGACACCCCGTGGCGGCTCAACTCCGAGGTGCCCGGGCAGGAACTGCGCACCCGGTGGCAGGCCGGACCCGGCGCGCTGGCCCCGGCCGAGCGCGATCTGGAACGGGGCCTGCTCACCGCGCGCGGGCTGGACCGGGTGCTGCGGGTCGCCTGGACCGTGGCCGACCTGCGGGAACGGGACCGGCCCGAGGCGCTCGACGTGGCCGTGGCGCTGGAGCTGCGGACCGGGATCGCCCGCGGGGCGATGTCACTGCCGGGGGCGGGGACATGACCGGCTCCGGGGACGCGGAACTGCTGGCGCGGGCGGCGCTCACCCGGGTGCTGGAGCCCGGGGACGCGCACGGCGGGCGGTGGCTGAGGGAGTTCGGCGCGGTGCGGCTGATACGGCTGCTGACCGCCCCCGGAACGGAGCCGGCAACGGCGTCCGGGGTAGGGCCCGAGCGGCTCGCCGGGTACCGCAGACGGGCCGCGCTGGCCGACCCCGGGCGGGACCTCGCGGACGCCGCCCAGGCGGGCGTCCGGTTCGTCTTCCCCGGATCGGCGGAGTGGCCGACCCAGCTCGACGACCTGGGCGACGAGAGGCCCGTCGGGCTGTGGCTGCGGGGCCGGCCGAACCTGCGTACCTGGGCGCTGCGTTCGGTCTCCGTGGTCGGCGCCCGCGCCTGCACCCCGTACGGCGCGCACATGGCCCAGACCCTGGCCGCCGGACTCGCCGAGCGGGGTTGGGTCGTGGTGTCCGGCGCCGCGTTCGGGATCGACGGCGCCGCCCACCGAGGGGCCCTCGCCTCGGGCGGCGCGACCGCCGCGGTGCTCGCCTGCGGGGTGGACGTCGCCTACCCGCGCGGACACGCCGGGCTGCTCGGCCGGATCGCCGGGCAGGGGCTGATCCTCGGGGAGCTGCCACCGGGCAGCCACCCGACCCCCAGCCGGTTCGTCCTGCGCAACCGGGTCATCGCCGCCCTCACCCGGGGCACGGTCGTCGTGGAGGCCGCGCACCGCAGCGGCTCCCTGGTCACGGCCCGCCGCGCGCAGCGCCTGGGGCGGTTCACGATGGGCGTCCCCGGGCCCATTCCCGGGAGTGCCACTCTGGCTCCGATCAGGTTCCGCCTGGACCACGCCGCCGCGTAGCCTCCCGCCCATGAAGCTGTTAGAGATCCAGGTCTGTGTCGGCGCCGAGTGGCAGCGGGTCCGGCGGTTGCAGGGCACCACGACCTACGAACCGCCCGGCGGCGGGGCGTGGGAAGAGCACTTGTCGGACGAGCTTGAAAGATTCCTCGTGGACAACGCGGTGCGAAGTGTCTGGGTCGAGACCGACCGCGAGCCTGACGGGATCCTGTTCGGCCCCGGGGGCGCCGGCCCCTTCCGATTGCGCCCGGTCGGGTAGCCCTGCCGGCCCCGAGGCCTCCGGACGTATCTCCGGAGGCCTCTCGCATGTGCGCCGGGCCCGGGGGGCCAGGGCGGGGTCTTGTGCGCTCCGGGGGGCCGTCCCGGGCCGGGACGACCTATGCGGCCACGGGGGGCTCCTGCTCCTGGGCGGGCGGAGCGGCCACGGAGGGCTCCTGGCCCTGCTGCTCCGGCGGGGGAGTGGCTGCGGGGGGCTTCTTGAAGCGGGTCCAGGCGTCTCGGGCGCGACCGGCGGAGTCGATGACGTCGGGGACCTGGTCCAACAGTCCCTTGAGCGCGAACAGCAAAATGGCGATCACGCCAGCAATGCCGAGAATGATGATGATGAGGGTGTCGCCCACCGATCCTGACCTCCGTTGATAGGGGTCGGATCTGGGCGTAGGCAGCCTCGATCCGAACCCTTCGATTCGGGTCGAGACACCTACGCAGATGCGGCGCGCAGTTGTTCTCGTTTTGGGCCGTTGCTCGCGGCCCGGGGTGGTGCAGGTCTAGCTATCGTTCCGTAGCCACCGCCTAGATCGCTGACTCACATCAATCAGGTCGGTTGCCCCAATCGCACCAGACCCAGCCAGCTAAGGCGGTTTGTCCTGACTTCCTCTGTCGTTCAAGGGCGCACAGGGACGCGGAGCCTGGGGGCTCACTGCTGAAGATGCTAGCGCAAACCGGGGCGCCGGACATGCAACAACGCCCCAACACGGTCGAGTTGACCGGTGGGGCGCTGAGGGTGTGCAGGTCAGCGGGCGATCCACGCGAGGAACGGGCGCCACGCACTGTCGCTGACCTCGACTATCGGGCCGTCGACGTCCTTGGAGTCGAGAACGGCTACGCCTCCGGCTGCGGGGGCGGCGACTCCAAGGCAGTCATCGTTGGTGTAGCTGGAGAACTCGAACCGGGCTCCAGCGTGGGTTCGGGTGACGTTCGGCTTTGTACTGCGCGCCATGATGCGAGTACCTCCCTGATGAATGTCCGGGAGTCCTCGGCTGACATGGCTTCCCGGATCATGTCGGAGAACCCGGAGTGCATCCGGGCCATGTCGTCCAAGCGGGTCGAGTACCACCCGCCCATGATCGTCTCAATGTAACCCATGCGCTGTGGCGGGATCTTGGGCCCGTCCGGGTCCGAGGTCTCCTCTTCCAAGCCCCACAGGAGGAAGTGGTCGGACAGGGCCGGCGGGATCTTGTGGCTCGGCAGGACCTGGATCATGACCTTCTCGTGGGCGCTCATCATGAGCAGGTGCCGGAGCTGCATCGCATGGGCGTTCGTGTCTTGGGTCGAGTGAATGATGCCCTCTTCACCGACGAGGAAGCATGCAAGGCGAAGGTCACCGGCCAGAGTCCGGCGCATGAACGCTTGAGTGCGGGCCGATTTGAGCAGGGTCCGCCGCCGGACCTCCATCATCGGCAGATGCGGGTTGATCGCCTGGGTGAGCGCCATGGCGTACTCGGGGGTCTGGAGCAGGCCGGGGATGCAGCGGCTGTTCCACGACCGGATCGTCCGGGCCGCGTTGTCGATCCGGGTCAGCCGCTCGACGTTCGGGACGCCGTACTCGGCCTCCTCGATCCGCCCCATGCCACGCTGGTCGGGTGCGCGAAGTTGCCTGATCAGATCCTCGGTTGAGCTCATATGACGCTCCCGTCGTGGCCGCTGACTCCCTGTCATCACGATCGTAGTGGCCCGCGTCACACCGCATAATCCACTTCGTCGTTGCCGTCTCAGAGCGCTACTTCTTGGCCTTCTTGAACTCGGCTTCACGCTTGATGGCATCGGCCAGCACCGTGTCGGAGTCGTCGGCGAGCTTGGCCAAGATTTCGACCTGCTCCCACATGTCGCCCGCGCCAAGCTCGCCGTCCGGGACCACTGACGCAACCGTCGTTAGGCCGTGCCAGTCGATCAAGGCCATCGTCCACATTCTGGTGTCGCGGTGAGACCTGTCGCTGAGCTTGAGGACCTCGTCCGTGCCGAACATTTTCAGCTTGGCTTCGGTGAGAGCCCACGTCTTCCTGTCGTGGTCGGGGTCGAGCCGTTCCTCAAACACGTTCTTGGTGCGTAGGACGTCGCGACGCGTCCGGGCTATCGCGTCGCGAGACCTGAGCACTTCCGCGTACGTGTCCATGCGGCGGTCCCAGATCTTGTGGCGGCGTTCGCGCCCCCGAGCAAGCAAGTGGGTGGCCACGACGGCGGCGACGGACACGACGGCACCGACGGACCCGACGAGCAGGGTCGCGTGTACTGGTTGCAGCGGCATGGGGTCATGTTGCCAACCTCAACACCCCCGCCGGCCCAACTTCCCGTAACTGCTGATCACGACTCGTGAGCTTGCTCCAACCGCAACCCGCGCTGGTACTTCCGCCGGGCCGAAATGGTGTGGTGGAGTGGGATCAGAACGGGCTCACAGCCGTCCGGCCCCCGCCTTATGGGTGGGTGATTGGCACCGGGGAGCGGGGAGACAGCCTAGGAGCGAAGCCGCAGTGTGACGGCTCGCGGGGTGTGGACCGGATCGGGGCCACGCCTGCAACCCACCGAGGTGCGAACAGTCCCTGACGGGAACTGCCATGCCCGCTCGCACATTCAACCCTGACGCGCTCCGCCGCATCCGGCGGGAGCGTGGCATCAGTCAGCGCAAGCTTGCCGAAGAGATCGGCCGCGTCCACAACACCGTCTCTATGTACGAGTCCGGGCGCTACGTGCCGACTGTGGGAGTGCTCGCCACCATCGCCGACGTCCTCGACGCCCCCATGGACGCCTTCGTCAAGGCGGCCGCGTGATCGCCAAGGACGCCCGGCCGATGACCGACGCCGAGCGCCGGCGCCTCATCCGCCTCATCTTCGGCCCTCGGCCGACCCCCACCGACTGACCTCCGGACATGACTCGACCCCGCCGGGGACCAGCCGACGGGGCCGTCAGAGATGAGCTGCTGCATGACCATCGAAACATCCGCTTTGGATGCCCAGCAAGTACCCCCCTACGACGGAGACCGAGCCGCGTACTTCGCGGACCTCGGGTTCGGCGTGCTGCCCATGCCGACCAACCGCAAGAAGCCCACCTTCAAGGGTTGGCCGGACCTCGCGATGACCTCGGCCGAAGAGGTCGAGATCTACTGGCGCTCGTTCACTCCGGTCGGCTGGCAGAACATTGCGCTGACCCTGGCCGGGTGGGTTGTCGTGGACGTCGACCCGAAGAACGGCGGCACCGCGTCGCTGGCCAAGCTCGAAGACGAGTACGGGCCGCTTCCGTCGACCCGGACGCACCACACCGCGTCGGGTCCGGACAGCCTCCACTTCATCTACCGCGCCGAGTCGGCCCGGCCGCTCAAGGCAGCGCCGCTCAACCCGAGCCGGTTCCCCGGCATCGACATCAAGACCGGCCGGGGGTCGCTGATCGTCGCCCCGGGGTCGGTGATCGCCGGCCGGCGTTACGAGGTGGTCGACGGGCGAGAGCCCTCCGTGGCCCCTCCGTGGCTCTCGGAGATCCAGCAGGCCGCCCGGCCCCCGGCCACCACCCTCGTGGCGCCCCGTACCCCGTCCGTGGCTCCGGCCGGCCACTCCGGAGGCTCCGGTCTGGCCGCCCTCCGTGCGCTGCCCCCGGACCATCCCGGCCGTGACAACTCGTGGCTGTGCCAGGTCGCCGGGAAGCTCGCCCACCTGCACCGCAACGACCACTCCGCCTACCTCCGCGAGCTGCGCGCGATCGACGGCGAATCCGACACGCCCCACCCGGAGGAACGCTTCATGAAGACCGCCGAATCCATCTGGCAGCGCGAGCAGGCCAAGCCCGCATCGCCGGCCGACGAGATCATCTCGGACGGCCGATACGAGGCGAGCCACCTCGGCGAGGCGCGGCGGCTGCGCGACTGGTACGGGGCCGACCTCAGGTTCGTGATCGGTCGCGGCTGGCTCGGCTGGGATGGGCGGCGCTGGGTCCAGAGCAACTCGCTCGTCTACCGGTCGGTCCACGAGATGACCGACCGGATGATGATCGAGGCCAAGGCCGACCCGGACGAGGAGAGCCGATCCAAGCGCGTCAAATACGTGCGCAATCAGCAGGGCTCGGCCAACATCCGAGGAATCATCGAGCAGGCCGGCCACCTGGCGGACGTCCAGGTCTCGGGAGCGGTGTTCGATGCCGACCCTCACAAGCTGCTCGTCGGAAACGGCGTGGTCGACCTCAAGACCGGCGAGCTGCTGGCCAACCGGCGCGAGTACCTGATCACCAAGGGAACTCGGATCGACTATGACCCGAATGCCGCGTGCCCGAGGTGGGAGGAATTCCTCGTGTGGGCATTCGGTGGCGACGTCGAACTCGTCGACTACGTTCAGCGCATGGTGGGCGAGATTCTCATCGGCCACAACAACGGTCAGCGGGCCTATTTCCTGTACGGGCCCGGCGGTAACGGTAAATCGCAGCTGATCGAGGTCATCGGTGGAGTGGTCGGTGATTATTACACGCAGGCTCTCCCCGACCTGCTGACGGCACAGGCCGCCGCCACTCACAGCGAGGCAGAGGCTAATCTCGCCGGGTCGCGAATGGTGTCGATATCGGAAACCCGAAAGGGTCAGGTGCTGGACGAGTCGAGATTCAACCGGCTTTCCGGCGACAAGATCCAGCGGGCTTCCCACAAGGGCGAGAAGTCGTTCGAGTTCCCGACCACCTTCACGATGGTCATGTACGGCAACGTTCGGCCGACCATCCCGTTTACGGAAGGCGTCCGCCGACGCGTCAAGGTCATCAAGATGGATGCCAAGGTCGATCCGGCGAAGCGTGTGGACGACCTGTCGGGCCTGCTGCTTCGACAGGAAGGCCCGGCCATCTTGGCCTGGGCGGTCCGAGGCGCCATGCGGGCGGCGGCCGGTGAGCGGGCGGAAGACCCGCCGGTCGTGGCCAACGCGGTCAAGGCGTGGCAGCAGGAGAACAACCCCTTCGGCGAATTCGCCGCCGACTACCTGGTCGTCGACCAGGACAGCAAGGTCTCGAACGACGACCTCTGGACCACGTACGAGAACTGGCGCTGCCACGGCGGGCGCGATTTCGCGAAGAACGTGACGCAACTCGGCGACCGGCTCATGGAATGGGCGAGCGTCGAGCAGGTCGACGGAATCGAGCGCCCCAAGAACGCCATGAAGTTTGGTGGAGTGCGAAAGCGTGGCTTCAAGGGAATCCGAACCACTCTGCACACGGCCTGACCCAGAGGCAGGGGGGGGTACACAGTACACATCCGGTGCACGGTTTTTCCCGGTGAATTCCAAAAGAAATTTTTCTGGGATCTACCCCCGGAAGACTGTGTACGGACCGTGCACTGTGTACCCCCCTGGCCTTCGATAACGACGAGTTTCAAGCAATCACGACGAGTTAAGCCGCGGGAGGGTTCGAATGGAATTTTTCAAGGCGCACGCGGGGGCCGAGTTGGGATACCGGTGGTCGATGATCCGCAGGCATGGCCTGTACGACCCGGATTGGTGCCTGGCCAAGGTCACGGATGGATACGGGCATGGCCAACTCGACCAACTTCTCCGGGCCGAGTTCGCGCGGCCCGGTTTCAACTGCGTTCTGGAGTGGACGGTCATATTCAAATTCGACGCCCAGGCGGTGATCGACCGGTTCATCGAAATCGGACACGGGGAGCGGGTGGCCCTCAAGTTGCTGCCACCTGCGCCCCGGATCATGCGTCGGTCCTGAAGCCAGGACTTGCGTACACGTCAACTTGTCCCCCTGCTAATTATGCGCATGCGCACACGCATGGTGGGATTGAGATATGGACGGAGGGAGGATTCAGATGTTCATCGGGACGGCTCTGCGGAAGTTGCGCACTGAGCGAGAGATGAGCCAAACGGAACTGGGCGCAGAAATTCAGATGTCAGCGACAACGGTAAGTCGGTGGGAATCGGATCAGATGCGGCCGAATGTCGAATCACTGCTCAAGCTGGCGGCCTTCTTCGGGGTGCCGCTGGAGCAGCTGGCAAACGGGAGGGTGGCCCGGTGAGCGAGTCGCAGTTCATGAAGGCGGGCGCGGGGTGGTGGTCGGTCACCGACCGAATCGACCGGCTGAGGTGGTGGCAGATCGATGAGAACGGGGTCGCGGCCCTCGTGAAGAACGCGGATGGCCAGCTGCTCGAAGCCGCCGACGCCGACGTGTTCAAGCACTGCGGTGGCGCCGAGGACATCGCCAAGACGGCGTGGCTGCTGCGGCTGGCACAGCTGGTCGACACCGCCACGCCCGACCAGCTCGACCAGATCAGCAAGGCCCGACGCGTGGTGCTGGGGGAGGTCGGCGAGTAATGGCAAACGAGCCGGGCGAGATAAGCGAGGTCGAAGGGGACGGTGGCGGTGCCCCGGTACAGGGTCGCGCGTGGGAAGTGGTACGCCTCATTGGCCAGGGCCTTGGCCGAAATGAAATCGCCAAGCTGACCGGAGTTTCGACGGCGACCGTCACCCGCATTGCCAAGCGAAACGGCCTGACTTTCGACCGAACCCAGACTGAGAAGGCGCTCAAGGCTCGAATTTCAGACCTTAACCTTCGGCAAGCTGGTCTCGCCGAGGCCCTGGCTGATCGAGTGGCCGTGGCAATCGCGTATGCCGACGCGGCCGCCAACTATCGCGACTGGGCCTTTGCCTGGAAGGCCATCAGCGACGCCACCCAGGCTTACCGGCGAATGAAGCCCGAGCTGACCCAGGACGACGAGAACGAGAACGCCAAGTCGATGCTTGGCGACATGTTGGCGGGACTCAAGCTCGTCAATGCTGAATTGGAAGCCCGCGAAGCGCGCGGCGAAACACAGGAGGAAAACCCCCATGACGAATCGTGAATTCGGCGAGACCACCTACGGCCCGGCCACCCCCGAGGGCCCGAGCGTGGACGACCTGCGCCGGCACGGCCGGTCGACCCCCGGTTCCAGCTTCACCCACCGAGAGAAGGCCCGAGTCACCGACCACGCCGTCACGGCGGGCGAGGTGGTCAACGACGCCACGCGGGGCGAGGTCTCCGAGGCCGACATGGCCGAGTGGCTGGAGGCCGCGACCGCCCGCCAGCGAGAGAACGCGCCCGACCTCCGCAGCTTCGTGGAGCGACGCGACCCGATGACGGGCGAGGTGATCCGGACCTACATGGCCGACGGGCGGTCCGAGGCCATGGCGGAGCAGGACCGGGGCCGCCGCAGCCGGCCCCTGTAGCCCGCCCCGGGCTCCGGCGGTATCTCCCGCCGCATGCCGGGGCGCACAGGGCACCGAGCACCAGCCCGACGGCCCGAGGGCCCCGGCATGCGGCGGGAGGCCGGAGCCCGACCGGCACCCGCAATGGGTGTCAGCACCCCCACACCGCGCACCACCCGAGACATGGATCAGGGCCGCCCCGAACAAGCCAGCAAGCAGGCGGGGCGGCCCCTCACACAGACAAGGAAAACATGCCATGGACGCCATGGAGAAGGCCCGTCAGACACGCCGGACGATCATCGAGCAGCGCCGGCACGAGGCCGCCGCCAAGGTCACCGAGAAGGCCGGCAAGCGCGACCGCTTCAAGGCCACCGGCGCCACCGCCCTCATCAACGGCGTGGTGTTCGTCGTGAGTGCGTTGATGTTCTCGGCCGCCGCGTGGTCGGCGGGCCACTTGGTCGCCTCGATCCCGGGCGTTCCGCCGATGTACGCCTGGGGTGCGTTCAGCGCTGTGGAGGGCGCGTGGCTGGCGTGCGTGCTGCTGATGGTCAAGTGGCAGAACGACACCGACAACCTGTACCGCGTGAACAAGGCCGAGGCCCTCGCCCGGAAGGCGTATTGGGGGTCGCTCGCCCTCAACTTCGCCCACGGCTTCGTGCTGACCCGCTCCATCCTCACGGGCGCGTTGGCCGGCCTGGCGCTGTGCATCTTCCCGTACGCCTTCAAGGAGCTGTTCAGCGTCGCCATCACCAACCGGGTTGAGGAGCTGCGGCACATTGGCCTCGGCGAGGTGCTGGCCGAGCGCTACCAGCTGAGCGCCCTGGCCCGGTTCCACGAGGCCGACCAGGACCGAGCGGCCGAGCACGCACCCCGAGCAGCCACGAGCACCGAGCACGAGCACCCCGAGCAGCCGAGCACGCACCCCGAGCACGCTCGTCCGGTGCTCGCCCGGCCCGAGCAGCAGGCGAGCACACCCCTTCTGGCCGGGGACGAGCAGCGAGCAGCCACCCCGAGCATGGCCGAGCTGGCACGCGAGCAGCTCGCGAGCGGCACGAGCAGGCCGGACGTCGTGGCGAGCATCCTCCAGGCCATGCCGAACGCCAAGCCGGAATCCGTAAAGGCTGAGGTTCGCCGTCAGGCCAAGAAGCTCGAAGGCACCGGTCAGTACCTCTAAACACGTTGAGGGCCCCCGCACCCCGGTTCGTGATAACCGGTTGGACCGTCGGGGGCCCTCTGCAACGACGCGGCATGTCCTGTGCCTCGTCCGCCAATGCCCTAACGAAAAAGGAGATGGCACCCCCATGGAAGCATGTACTTTGGGGTGGCCGGAAGGGATGCCCTCATGGGCGCCAAGATATTCCGCCCGGAATTCAAGACTCGCGACGGCAAGAAGGTCTCGTTCGGCGCGAATTACACCCACAACACAAAGGCCAAGCGGCGGGCCGGCCTGACAAAAGCCGGCCGCCCCCGGCTGCTCACGGGCGCCCCGGAGGCCCCGGCCCGGCCGTTCCGGTTCTGGACGTCGCCCTGGCTGTTCTGCGCGAACACGGTGGCCTGCGGCGGGGCCTACGCCTACGCCCGGTTCGGCCCGGTCCTGGGCTCGCTGGCGCTGGCCGGAGGCCTGTACGTCGTCTACCGGGTGGCCCGTTGGGTCGTGGGCGAGGCGGCCCACTGGTCCGTGAAGACCCGGCAGATCCGGGGCGGGGCGGTGGCCAGGTCTGCCGGCGAGGGCCTGCTGCCCGTCGCCCAGATCCCTGCCGACACGGTGAATTACGGGGATCACCGCCGGTAATCGATAGGTGTGACACGAGGTGTGAGTGTGGTGCTGCCACACCCCCTCCCACGGGGTACGTGCCCAGGCACGGGGGGTGTGGGAGGGGGTGTGGCGCTATTCCTGCCACGCTCACACTGATTACGCGTGGTGATAATGGCCGGCGATTACGTGCCGTGAATTCAGGTGCGCGAAAAGGCTTGGTGACGCCCATATTCCGCACCAACTTGTGTCCGGCGCAAATCGGCTGATTTAATTTACCTCAGAATTCCGGACGGGCTGGAATTCGGGGATAAGGGGAGAATGAAATGGCCACCAAGATCACCAAGGGAATCCGGGTCATCACCAAGGACGGCCACGCGGGCACCGTCACCACGGACCCGGCCCTCACCCCGACCGGCCAGGTGGTCAAGGTCCAGTTCGACGACCCCTCGGTCGCGGCGGGCGGCGGCGCCGATTACAGCGTGACCGACCTCAAGCCGGCCCCGGCCGTGCCCGCCCGCTGCGAGTGCAGCCGGTACAGCGTCCTGGTCAACCTGCGCGACGAGGACGGCGACCTCACCTGGGACGAGGAGCTGACCACCGGCTGCACGGCCACCACGGCCCGGGTGTTCGCCCCCGGCCACGACGCCAAGCTCAAGTCGGCTCTGATCCGCTGGGGCGCCGAGGGCCACGAGGTGACCCGGGAGGGCGACGGCGTGAGCACCACCGCCGACGCGGCCACCCTGGCCTCCAAGTTCATCTTCGCCAACATGGTCGCCGCCGGGATCAAGCGCGCCGCCGCCAAGGCCGAGCGGGCGGGGGCCCGAGCCGCCAAGGTGCAGCCGGCGGCCGAGGTTACCGCCAAGGTCGGCCGCTGGGACCGGGTCGGCACCGTGCAGGGCGACACCTTCACCTACACCGACGCCAAGGGCGCCACCAAGACCACCAAGGTCTTCACCCTCATCTGACCCCGCCCAGCCAGCGGCCCGGCGGGGTGGAGCCCCCGCCGGGCCGGATCACCGACAGACAGGGATTCGATCGGCATGACCCAGCGAAACACAGACCTTCTCGCCGTCGCCATGGGAGTCGTAGACAGCGTGTCGCGGCCCATGCTGCGAGCGGTCGACTACCTCCGCGTCAGCACCGAAGAGCAGGCCAAGGGGTACGGCGTTGCCTACTCCGGCAAGAAGACCACGAGGTATATCGCCCGCAAGAGCTGGGACCACGTCGACACCTACACCGACGAGGGGGTGTCCGGGTCGCTGGAGGCCGCGCACCGACCCGGACTCAACCGGTTGATGACCAACGCCCGCCGGACGCCTCGACCTTTCGACATTGTGGTTGTGAATGAAGGTCGCGCCATCGGCCGCGTCGGCCGCGCGTTCTGGCGCTGGGTCTGGGAACTGGAGGACCTCGGGGTCTACGTTGGCGTAGTAGAGGACGACTACGACAACAGCACGTCCGAGGGCCGCAAGAAGATGCGCCGCGATGCCGACTACGCGGAGACCGAATACGAGGTCATCCGCAAGCGCACACAGGGCGGGTTGCAGGAGAAGGCCGAGGACGGCGGGTGGCCGGGCGGCACCCCTCCTTACGGCTACGAAATCGCCTGCCGGGGCCAGAAGGGTAAATCGCACCTCGTGCAGTGCGAGCGCGAGGTCATGATCCTGCGCGCCATGTGGGGGCTCGTGGTCGAGGACGGGATGAACACGAACGAGCTGGCCGAGCGGCTCAACGTCCTGGGTCTGCTCACCCGCTCGGGTGCTCCCTGGTCGGCCGCCAACGCTCGGGCAAAGCTCCTGTCGGAGTCCACGCTCAACGCCCGGGTGATCTTCCGGAACCCGAACCGTACGAAGGCCGGGCACGGCGCCAAGTTCGGCCGGAACGGCAAGCCCCTCAACGGTGACACCGTCATCATCGCCCTGGATCCGATCTTCACCCCCGACGAGGTGATTGCCCTCAACCAGGCCATGGGGCGGCTGGCGAACGGTAAGCCGAAGTCCGCTGCCCAGAGCTACCCCCTGTCCAAGCGGCTGTTCAACACGCACACCGGCTGCAACGCACACCACGTCGGTATGAAGCGCACCGGCCGCGCCGGCCGCTGGTACCGCTGTACCGGCTTGGCGGCCAAATACCCGGGCGGCCCGACCTGCGCTTGCAAGATGGTGGACGCCGACGCCGTGGAGGCGGCGGTCTGGGACGAGGTGGTCGAGTTGCTCGGCGACCCTGACCGGCTCAGGGCCATGGCGGCCGAGTGGGTCGGGATGACCGAGGGAGACCAAGGGCAGCACGCAGACCGCATCGCCGACTTCGACGGGCAGATCGCCAACCTTGACCGAGCCATCACGACCACGGTGAGGGAGTACGCCAAGGCGGGATTGCCCGCGTCGGCCGTCGCCGAGGTGACCGCCTCCCTTATAGACGAGCGGCGGCAGCTCACCGACCTGCGTAATGAGGCGGCGTCGTGGCTGGAGGAGACCGAGGCCACCGCCCAACGCGCCCGCGACCTCGAAGCCCTGGCCACCGTGGCGCGCACCCGGCTCGCCGACATGACCCCGGCCGAACAGTCTGAGGTGTTGGCGTTGCTCGACGTGCGTGTCACCATCACGGGCCCCGTGCCCAAGCCCAAGCTGGGGCTGGCGTGTTCCATGACCGAATGGTTCAAGGCGAACGGGCGCCTCGTCCCGCCGGCCCTGACCGACGAGGCATGGGCCCTGGTCGAACCCATCGTCAAGGCGTGGGAGCCGGCCAACCCGAACCGCAGGCTCGTCCCCGGCCGGCTGATGCTCGACGCCATGTTCTATAAGGCGCGCACCGGGGTGAGGTGGGCAGACCTGCCCGACCGGTTCGGCGGGTGGAACGGCATCCACACCCGTTATAAGACGTGGGCCAACGGCGGGGTGTGGGACCAGGTCATGGCGGCGCTCCCCGACACGGGCACGATTGTCCCCGCCCTCAACTTGGTGCCCCCGCTGCGGGTGGAAGGCCGCGTGGACCCCCGTGTCCTGGCGGGCGGGGCCGAAGCCGAGCCGGTACATGCGGAAACAGGCGTCCCCGGGCCCGCCACCAGCGGTCTCTCCGCCGGGGTGCACGAACTGCTGCGCGGCGAGGCCGCGCTCGTCACCGACGCGGCCGAGGTGGTCGAGCTGGTCGGGGCCATGGGCGAGCTGGCACCCGAGCGGCGAGGCCCGGTGCTCGCCCGGGACCTGCTCGACCCGGACACCACCCGAGTGCTCGAAGCGCTGCCCGCCGGTCGCCCGGCGGACGTGGCCGAGCTGGCACTTGCCTCCGGCACCGGCGTCGATGAAGTCATCGGCAGACTGTACGAACTTCACTCTCTGGGGTTCGTCGAACGGCAGGGCGACGGCTGGCAGTTGAGCAGACGAACGGCTGGATGAGGCACACAAACCGGAGCCGCCCGGCGAGGCGGTCGTTGACCTGGGGTGTTCCGGTGAAAGAGTGAAAGCGATGAGAGACGCGGTCTTCCCGGTGGTGGTCGCCGGGACCGAGCGCCAGGCGCCGGTCCCGGGTCGCCCGCGCGAGTCCGGGCGCCTCCCGGCCCCCGCGCCATCCCGTACTCTTCGCGCACCGCGACAATCCCGTCACGCTACGCTCCCAAGGAATCCGGCTCCGGCAAAGGCGAAGCATGCCCCAGCACACCTCAGGGTCCGACCGCGCTGCGGTGCCCCCCGCTGCCCGCGGCAGCGTGCGGTCCACCGCGCCCTCGTCCCTGGAGGTGCTGTGGCGCTCGTACAAGGAGTCGGGTGACGAGCGGCTGCGGGAGCAGCTGATCCTGCACTACTCGCCCCTGGTGAAGTACGTGGCCGGCCGCGTCAGCGTGGGCCTGCCGCCCAACGTGGAGCAGGCCGACTTCGTCTCCTCGGGGGTCTTCGGGCTGATCGACGCCATCGAGAAGTTCGACATCGAGCGGTCGATCAAGTTCGAGACGTACGCGATCACCCGGATCCGGGGCGCGATGATCGACGAGCTGCGGGCACTGGACTGGATCCCGCGCTCGGTCCGGCAGAAGGCGCGCGCCGTGGAACGGGCCTACGCCACGCTGGAGGCCCAGCTGCGGCGCACCCCGACGGAGAGCGAGGTCGCCGGGGAGATGGGGATCGCGGTCGAGGATCTCCACACCGTCTTCAGCCAGTTGTCGCTGGCCAACGTGGTCGCCCTGGAGGAGCTGCTGCACGTCGGCGGGGAGGGCGGCGACCGCCTCTCGCTGATGGACACCCTGGAGGACACCGCCGCCGACAACCCGGTGGCGGTCGCCGAGGACCGCGAGCTGCGGCGCCTGCTGGCGCGGGCCATCAACACGCTGCCCGAGCGGGAGAAGACCGTGGTGACCCTCTACTACTACGAGGGGCTCACGCTCGCCGAGATCGGCAATGTCCTCGGTGTCACCGAGAGCCGGGTCAGCCAGATCCACACCAAGTCCGTCCTGCAACTGCGCGCGAAGTTGGCAGATGTGGGGAGATGAGCTTGCGCTACCTCCGTAGAGTGGATGTGTGCCCAGGATTCGAGCGGCCTCCGTGGCCGAGCACCGGTCGATGCAGCGCGGCGCCCTCTTGGACGCCGCGCGATCCCTGCTGTCCGAGGGCGGGACGGAGGCGCTGACCTTCCCCGCCCTCGCGGAGCGGACCGGGCTCGCCCGGTCCTCCGTGTACGAGTACTTCCGCTCCCGCGCCGCCGTGGTCGAAGAGCTGTGCGCCGTGGATTTCCCCGTGTGGGCCGCCGAGATCGAAGCGGCGATGGAGCGGGCGGAGGCGCCGGAGGCGAAGATCGAGGCCTACGTGCGCAGCCAGTTGGGTCTTGTGGGCGACCGGCGCCACCGCGCGGTGGTGGCCATCTCGGCCGGCGAGCTCGACGCGGGCGCGCGGGAGAAGATCCGAGCGGCGCACGGCGGGCTCATCGCGATGATCGTCGAGGCGCTGAGCGCCCTGGGACACGCGGAGCCGCGGCTGGCCGCGATGCTGCTCCAGGGCGTCGTGGACGCGGCCGTGCGGCGGATCGAGCTCGGCGCGGCGGAGGACCCCACGGTCGTGACGGAGGCCGCCGTGGCCATGGCCCTGCGGGGCGTCCGGGGCTGAGCCCCCGCGCCTCACGCACCGCTCCCCGCCCCTGTGCCCCGGACCCCGCGCCTCACGTGCCGGTGGACTCGGTCGGGAGCAGCCTGGGGGTCGGGCGGGGGAGCAGGGTGAGCGGGTTGAGGTACACCTCGCCGGCCAGAAGCCCCCAGTGCAGGCAGGGCTCCGGGCAGTGCGAGCCCTCCGTCAGAACAGCCACCACCTGACCGGCCGTGACCTGCTCGCCCTCCGTGACCAGGGGCCGGACCGGCTCGTAGGTGGTGCGCAGCCCGTTCGGCAGGGTCAGCGAGAGCACTCCGCGCCCGGCGACGGGTCCGGCGTGGTGGACCCGGCCGGCCGCGACCGCCCGGAGCTCGGTGCCCACCGGCGCGGACAGGTCCACACCACGGTGACCGGCCGCGTAGGGGGTCGGCGGTGGATCCCACCAGCGAACCACCGACAGCGGGGCGGGCAGCGGGCGGACCCCGGGAAGGGCCGACTGGGCCAGGGCCAGGAGCAGGCTGAGCAGCAAGGTCGTCATGGATCCCAGCCTCCCGCGCGGGTCCGGACCGGTGCCCGGGCCTGTGGACGGCCGGCGCTCTGTGGACGACGGCGTCACCCGGCATACCGCCGGGTCCCGTACACTTCTTGTGGCGATCCGGGTCACCGGGTCGACTTCGCACGCCCCGGCGCCAGGCTGAAACAGCCAGGTGACAGCGTCTCTCGGTCCCTCATGGGGGCAGGGCGCGGTGGGGCGTCAGGAACCAAACCGAGAAACCAAGGAGATGGCCATGGCCGTCGTCACGATGCGGGAGCTGCTGGAAAGCGGCGTCCACTTCGGTCACCAGACCCGCCGTTGGAACCCGAAGATGAAGCGCTTCATCTTCACGGAGCGCAACGGCATCTACATCATCGACCTGCTGCAGTCGCTGTCGTACATCGACCGCGCCTACGAGTTCGTGAAGGAGACCGTCGCGCACGGTGGCTCCATCATGTTCGTCGGTACCAAGAAGCAGGCCCAGGAGGCCATCGCCGAGCAGGCGACGCGCGTTGGTATGCCGTACGTCAACCAGCGGTGGCTGGGTGGCATGCTCACCAACTTCTCCACCGTCTACAAGCGCCTTCAGCGTCTGAAGGAGCTTGAGGCGATCGACTTCGAGGACGTCGCCGCCTCGGGTCTCACCAAGAAGGAGCTCCTGGTCCTCTCCCGCGAGAAGACCAAGCTGGAGAAGACCCTCGGTGGTATCCGCGAGATGTCGAAGGTTCCCAGCGCCGTCTGGATCGTCGACACCAAGAAGGAGCACATCGCCGTCGGTGAGGCGCGCAAGCTCCACATCCCGGTCGTCGCGATCCTCGACACCAACTGCGACCCCGACGAGGTCGACTACAAGATCCCGGGCAACGACGACGCGATCCGTTCCGTCACCCTGCTCACCCGCGTGATCGCCGACGCCGTCGCCGAGGGCCTCATCGCCCGCTCCGGCGCTGCTACCGGTGACTCGAAGCCGGGCGAGAAGGCCGCCGCCGAGCCGCTCGCCGAGTGGGAGCGCGACCTGCTCGAGGGCGAGAAGAAGGCCGACGAGACCGAGGCCGCCCCGGCTGCCGAGGCTGTCGCCGAGGCCCCGGCCGCCGAGGCTCCGGCCACCGAGGCTGTCGAGGCCCCGGCCGCCGACGCCGAGCAGGCCTGACCCACTGAGAGCGCCCGGCGTTCACGCGCCGGGCACTCACAGCACGGACGATGACGGCGGTGGAGCCGCGCCTTGGGCGCGGCGCCTCCGCCGTTCACCCGTAGATCTACGACTTCGAGAGAGAATCACAGACTCATGGCGAACTACACCGCCGCTGACGTCAAGAAGCTCCGCGAGCTCACCGGCGTCGGCATGATGGACTGCAAGAACGCGCTGGTCGAGTCCGACGGCGACGTCGACAAGGCCATCGAGGCCCTCCGCATCAAGGGTCAGAAGGGCGTCGCCAAGCGCGAGGGCCGTTCTGCCGAGAACGGTGCCGTCGCCTCCCTCATCTCCGACGACAACACCTCCGGTGTCCTCGTCGAGCTGAAGTGCGAGACGGACTTCGTCGCCAAGGGCGACAAGTTCCAGGCGGTCACCAACGAGATCGCCGCGCACATCGCCGCGACCTCCCCGGCCGACATCGAGGCGCTGCTCGCGTCCGAGATCGAGCCCGGCAAGACCGTGCAGGCGTTCGTGGACGAGGCCAACGCCAACCTCGGCGAGAAGATCGTCCTGGACCGCTTCGCGCAGTTCACCGGTGGCTACGTCTCCGCGTACATGCACCGCACCATGCCCGACCTGCCGTTCCAGATCGGCGTCCTGGTCGAGCTGGACAAGGAGAACGCCGAGGTCGCCCGCGGCATCGCGCAGCACATCGCCGCGTTCTCCCCGCAGTGGCTGTCCGCCGAGGACGTTCCGGCCGAGAAGGTCGAGTCCGAGCGTCGCGTGGCCGAAGAGGTCACCCGCGCCGAGGGCAAGCCCGAGGCTGCCATCGCGAAGATCGTCGAAGGCCGCGTCAACGGCTTCTTCAAGGAGAACACCCTCCTTGGCCAGGCGTACGCCCTGGACAACAAGAAGTCGGTCCAGAAGGTTCTGGACGAGGCCGGCGTCACCCTGGTGCGCTTCTCGCGCATCAAGGTCGGCATCTGAGTCCGTCCGTACGCGACGGACACCGGACCCCGGTAGGGTCTGAAGCAGTCGCCCGCGCTCGCGCGAGACGACCGCAGATCTGACGAGGAGGCCATTGCCGTAGAGGGAACCGCAAGGACCCACCGGCAATGGCCTTCTTCGTATGTGCACGAGGAGATCTCCATGAATCAGGGCGTGGACCCCCACACCGCATCCGACGACAAGAGCGACCAGGACAAGAAGGGCCGCCGCTTCATGCTGAAGCTGTCGGGCGAGGCCTTCTCCGGTGGCGGAGGACTCGGCGTCGACCCCGACGTCGTCCACGCCATCGCGCGTGAGATCGCCGCGGTGGTCCGCGACGGCGCGGAGATCGCCGTCGTGATCGGCGGCGGCAACTTCTTCCGCGGCGCCGAACTCCAGCAGCGCGGCATGGACCGGGCCCGGTCCGACTACATGGGCATGCTCGGTACGGTCATGAACTGCCTCGCGCTCCAGGACTTCCTGGAGAAGGAGGGCATCGACTCCCGCGTGCAGACCGCCATCACGATGGGCCAGGTCGCGGAGCCGTACATCCCGCTGCGTGCCGTGCGGCACCTGGAGAAGGGCCGCGTCGTCATCTTCGGCGCCGGCATGGGCATGCCCTACTTCTCCACCGACACCACGGCCGCCCAGCGCGCCCTGGAGATCGACGCCGAAGCCCTGCTCATGGGCAAGAACGGTGTCGACGGGGTCTACGACTCCGACCCGAAGAAGAACCCGGACGCGGTGAAGTTCGACGCGCTGGAGTACAGCGAGGTCCTCTCCCGCGACCTCAAGGTCGCCGACGCCACCGCGATCACGCTCTGCCGCGACAACAAGCTGCCGATCCTCGTTTTCGAGCTCCTCGCCGAGGGCAATATCGCCCGCGCCGTCAAGGGTGAGAAGATCGGCACGCTCGTGAGCGACCAGGAAACTCGGGCTTAGCAGTCCGCTGCCGGACCGAGCGAGCCGCAGGCCGGCTCGCTCGGTCCGGCCCGCCCGCCCGCCTGAACCATCCATATCTGACATGCAGGAGCACGTGGTGACCGAAGAGATCCTCCTCGAGGCCGAGGAGAAGATGGAAAAGGCCGTCGTCGTCGCCAAGGAAGACTTCGCCGCGATTCGCACCGGCCGTGCGCACCCGGCGATGTTCAACAAGATCGTGGCGGAGTACTACGGCGCCATCACGCCCATCAACCAGCTCGCCTCCTTCTCGGTGCCCGAGCCGCGCATGGCGATCGTGACCCCGTTCGACAAGAGCGCCCTGCGCAACATCGAGCAGGCCATCCGCGACTCGGACCTCGGTGTCAACCCGAGCAACGACGGCAGCATCATCCGGGTGACCTTCCCCGAGCTGACGCAGGACCGCCGCAAGGAGTACATCAAGGTCGCGCGCACCAAGGCCGAGGACTCGAAGATCTCGCTCCGCGCCGTCCGTCGTAAGGCCAAGGACGCCCTTGACAAGCTGGTCAAGGACAAGGAGGCCGGCGAGGACGAGGTGCGCCGCGCGGAGAAGGAGCTCGACGACACCACCGCGAAGTACGTCGCGCAGGTGGACGAGCTCCTGAAGCACAAGGAAGCCGAGCTCCTCGAAGTCTGATGAACGACACTTCCTGGCAGCCGGAGCCGGTTCCGGCGGGTCCCGCATACGATGCGCAGGTGGGCCCGCACACTCGGCCCATGCCCATCGTGCCCGATGCCGCCGGCCGTGACTTCGACGACCGGGAAGCACGCGATCGGGGGGTCGCCGCCGACAGCGGCCCCCTCTTCCGCGCCGATACGCCGCCGCAGGAGCCCATGCCCAGCCCCCCGCCTCCGCATGCCCCGCAGCCGCAGGACGCCTCGCCCCCGCCGCCGAAGAAGCGCGCGGGCCGGGATCTGCGTGCCGCCATAGGCGTGGGCGTGGGTCTCGGCGCGGTGATCTTCGCTTCGCTGCTGATCGTCAAGGCCGTCTTCGTCGGCGTCATCGTCGTCGCGGTCGTCGTCGGCCTGTGGGAGCTCACCTCCCGACTGCAGGAACAGAAGGGCATCAGGGCCCCGCTGGTCCCGCTCGCGGTCGGTGGCGCCGCCATGGTCATCGCCGGATACGTCCGGGGGGCCGAGGGCGCCTGGGTCGCCATGGCCCTGACCGTGCTGGCGGTCCTGGTGTGGCGGATGACCGAACCGCCCGAGGACTACCTCAAGGACGTCACGGCGGGTGCCTTCGCGGCGTTCTACGTGCCCTTCCTTGCCACGTTCGTCGCGATGCTGCTCACCGCCGACGACGGTCCCCAGCGCGTGATCACCTTCCTGCTCCTGACCGTGGTCAGCGACACCGGGGCCTACGCGGTGGGCTGGCGCTTCGGCAAGACCAAGCTCGCGCCGCGCATCAGCCCCGGCAAGACCCGCGAGGGACTCTTCGGCGCGGTGGCCTTCGCGATGGTGGCCGGCGCGCTCTGCATGGAGTTCCTGATCGACGGCGGCGCCTGGTGGCAGGGCCTGCTGCTGGGCCTCGCGGTCGCGGTCAGCGCCACCCTGGGCGACCTGGGTGAGTCGATGATCAAGCGGGACCTGGGCATCAAGGACATGGGCACCCTGCTGCCGGGACACGGCGGCATCATGGACCGCCTGGACTCCCTGCTGCCGACGGCCCCCGTGGTGTGGCTGTTGCTGGCGGCCTTCGTCGGCACCGGCTGACCTGCGAAAAGGCGTCGCCGGCCGCCGGGCGGTTACTCTTGGAAGGCGCGCTGCTTCTGCGGCGCGCCTTTCGTCTTACAAGGAGTACCTGCCATGGCCCGCCCCGTTCCGGGAGAGCTCACCTTCGTCGCCCCTCGCGGGGCCAAGAAGCCGCCCCGGCACCTCGCCGACATGACCCCGGCCGAGCGCCGTGAGGCGGTCGCCGCGATCGGCGAGAAGCCGTTCCGGGCCAAGCAGCTCTCCCAGCACTACTTCGCCCGGTACGCGCACGACCCGGCCGAGTGGACCGACATCCCGGCGGCCTCGCGGGAGAAGCTCCAGCAGGAGCTGCTGCCGGACCTGATGAACGTCATCCGGCACATCTCCTGCGATGACGACACCACCCGCAAGACCCTGTGGAAGCTGCACGACGGCACGCTCGTCGAGTCCGTGCTCATGCGCTACCCCGACCGGGTCACCATGTGCATCTCCTCGCAGGCCGGCTGCGGCATGAACTGCCCGTTCTGCGCCACCGGCCAGGCGGGCCTGGACCGCAACCTGTCCACCGCCGAGATCGTGCACCAGATCGTCGACGGCATGCGCGCGCTGCGCGACGGCGAGGTCCCCGGTGGCCCGGCCCGGCTGTCGAACATCGTCTTCATGGGCATGGGTGAGCCGCTCGCCAACTACAACCGCGTGGTCGGCGCCATCCGCCGGCTCACCGACCCGGAGCCCGACGGCCTCGGTCTCTCGCAGCGCGGTATCACCGTCTCCACCGTCGGCCTGGTCCCGGCCATGCTGCGCTTCGCCGACGAGGGCTTCAAGTGCCGCCTCGCCGTCTCGCTGCACGCGCCCGACGACGAGCTGCGCGACACCCTGGTCCCCGTGAACACCCGCTGGAACGTCCGCGAGGTGCTCGGCGCCGCCTGGGAGTACGCCGAGAAGTCCGGCCGCCGGATCTCCATCGAGTACGCCCTGATCCGCGACATCAACGACCAGGCCTGGCGCGGTGACCTCCTGGGCAAGCTGCTCAAGGGCAAGCGCGTACACGTCAACCTGATCCCGCTGAACCCGACGCCGGGCTCCAAGTGGACCGCCTCGCGCCCCGAGGACGAGAAGGCCTTCGTGGAGGCCATCGCCCGCCACGGTGTGCCGGTGACCGTACGGGACACCCGGGGCCAGGAGATCGACGGCGCGTGCGGCCAGCTCGCCGCCTCGGAGCGCTAGATTCCGCCTCCGTTCGACGCTATTCGGCCACGGGGTACCCTGTGGCCGAACCAATTTCATATTCCGACAGGGGAGCGCCACAGCGCTGAGAGTGCGGTATCCGTCATCCGCAGACCCTCTGAACCTCGCCCCGGTCATTCGGGGTAGGAAGTTCGGTCACCACTCTTGCTGTTGCGCCCTGCCCGGCGTCCGCTCTCGCAGAGCGCCGGGCAGGGCCGCGTCTTCTCCTGGACATCCCAGGAGGAATTCACCGATGAGCACCACCAAGAAGATCGCGGGCGTCGCGCTCGCGGCCGCGCTGGGCGTCACCACGCTCAGCGCCTGCGGCGGCGGCGACACCAAGGACAAGCCCGCCGGCGCGAGCGACGCCCCGAAGTCCAAGACCGTCACGCTCGTCTCCCACGACTCCTTCAACGTGACCGACACGGTCCTCAAGGAGTTCGAACAGCAGAGCGGCTACACGGTCAAGGTACTGAAGTCCGGGGACGCGGGCGCGGCCCTGAACCAGGAGATCCTCACCAAGGGCTCGCCGCGCGGCGACGTCTTCTTCGGCGTGGACAACACCCTCCTCTCGCGCGCCCTCGACAACGGCATCTTCGCCCCGTACGAGGCCAAGGGCCTCGCCGACGTGAAGCCCGAGTACGTGCTCGACAAGGAGCACCGGGTCACCCCGATCGACTCCGGCGACATCTGCGTCAACTACGACAAGGCGTACTTCGCCGACAAGAAGATCGCCCCGCCGCAGACGCTGGACGACCTGACCAAGCCGGAGTACAAGAACCTGCTGGTGGTCGAGAACGCCGCGACCTCCTCGCCCGGCCTCGGCTTCCTGCTCGCCTCCGTCGGCAAGTACGGCGAGGACGGCTGGAAGGACTACTGGAGCAAGCTCAAGGCCAACGGCGTCGAGGTCGTCGACGGCTGGGAGCAGGCCTACAACGAGCGCTTCTCCGGCTCCGCGGGCGGCAAGAAGGCCAAGGGCGACCGCCCGCTGGTCGTCTCGTACGCCTCCAGCCCGCCGGTCGAGGTCCTGTACGGCGAGCCCCAGCCGGCCGAGGCCCCCACGGGCGTCTCCACCGGCACCTGCTTCCGTCAGATCGAGTTCGCGGGCCTGCTCAAGGGTGCCAAGAACGAGGAGGGCGGCAAGGCCCTCGTGGACTTCCTGGTCAGCAAGAAGTTCCAGGAGGACATGCCGCTCCAGATGTTCGTGAACCCGGTGACGAAGGACGCCGCCCTGCCGGAGCTGTTCACCAAGCACGGTGTGGTGATCGAGAAGCCCGAGAACGTGGCTCCCGAGACCATCGCCAAGAACCGTGAGCAGTGGGTCAAGGCATGGACCGCGCTCGTCGTGAAGTAAGCGGTACCAAGGAGCCGGGCGTGGCGTCGGGGGGCGCCGCGCCGGGCTCCGGCCCCCGCGAGGGGGCGCGGGCGACCGCCGTGCGGCTCGCCCTGATGGTCCTCCCCCTCGCCTTCTTCGGGCTGTTCTTCGCCTACCCCGTCGCCGCGATCGTCGGGCGCGGCCTGAAGACCGACGAGGGGTGGCAGTTCGGCCGGTTCGCGGAGGTGCTGGGCCGCCCCGACATCGCCGACGTGCTGTGGTTCACCACCTGGCAGGCATGCGCCTCCACCCTGCTCACCCTGGTGATCGCACTCCCCGCCGCCTACGTCTTCGCGCGCTTCGAGTTCCCGGGCAAGCAGCTGCTGCGCGCCGTGGTGACGGTGCCCTTCGTCCTGCCCACCGTGGTGGTCGGCACCGCCTTCCTCGCGCTGCTGGGGCGGGGCGGACTGCTGGACGAGCTGGTGGGCGTCCGGCTCGACACCACCGTCTGGGCGATCCTGCTCGCCCACGTCTTCTTCAACTACGCCGTCGTCGTCCGCACGGTCGGCGGGCTGTGGGCGCAGCTGGACCCGCGCCAGGAGGAGGCCGCCCGCGTGCTGGGCGCCGGCCGGTTCACCGCCTGGCGACGGGTGACGCTGCCCGCGCTGGCCCCGGCGGTGGCCGCCGCCTCGCTGATGGTGTTCCTGTTCACCTTCAGCTCCTTCGGCGTCGTCCTGATCCTTGGCGGACCCGCGTACTCCACCTTGGAGGTGGAGGTCTACCGGCAGACCGCGCAGCTCCTGGACCTGCCGACGGCGGCCGTCCTGACGATGGTGCAGTTCGCCGCGATCGGCGCGATCCTCGCCGTGCACGCCTGGACCGTGCGCAAGCGCGAGCGGGCGCTGCGGCTGGTGGACCCGGGCCGCACCACCCACCGCCCGCGCGGCTGGGCGCAGCGCACCCTGCTGGGCGGGGTGCTGCTGACCGTCGCGGTGCTGATCGTGCTGCCGCTGGGCGTGCTGGTCGAGCGGTCCTTCGACACCCCCGGCGGCTACGGCCTCGGCTACTACCGGGCGCTCCAGGACGCGGGCGCCGGTGGCGGGACCTTCCTGGTGGCGCCGCTGGAGGCGATCTGGAACTCCCTGCAGTACGCGCTCGCCGCCACCGCGATCGCCCTGCTCGTCGGCGGACTCGCGGCCGCGGCGCTCACCCGGCGCGGGGGTCGCTTCGTACGCGGCTTCGACGCGCTGTTGATGCTGCCGCTCGGGGTGTCCGCCGTGACCGTGGGCTTCGGCTTCCTGATCACCCTGGACGAGCCGCCGCTGGACCTGCGGACCTCGTGGATCCTGGTGCCGCTGGCGCAGGCCCTGGTGGGCGTGCCCTTCGTCGTACGGACCATGCTGCCGGTGCTGCGCGCGGTGGACGGGCGGCTGCGCGAGGCCGCCGCGGTGCTCGGCGCGTCGCCGCTGCGGGCCTGGCGGGAGGTGGACCTTCCGCTGGTGCGACGGGCGCTGCTGATCGCGGCCGGGTTCGCCTTCGCGGTATCGCTGGGGGAGTTCGGCGCGACCGTGTTCATCGCGCGGGCGGACCGGCCGACCCTGCCGGTGGCCGTGGCGCGGCTGCTGGGGCGGGCCGGAGAGCTGAACTACGGGCAGGCGATGGCCCTGAGCACGATCCTGATGCTGGTGTGCGCGGTGTCCCTGCTGCTGCTGGAGCGCCTGCGACCCGACAAGACCTCCGGAGAATTCTGATGACACTGCTTCAGCTGGAGGGGGTGTCGGTCCGCTTCGGTGAGCGCGCGGCCCAGTACGCCCTGGACGGCGTGGACCTCCAGGTCGCCGAGCACGAGGTCGTGTGCGTGCTGGGGCCGAGCGGCAGCGGCAAGTCCACGCTGCTGCGGGTCGTCGCCGGCCTCCAGCAGATGTCCGCCGGGCGGGTGCTGCTGGGCGGGGCCGACCAGTCCGGCGTCCCCGTGCACCGGCGGGGCGTGGGCCTGATGTTCCAGGACCACCAGCTCTTCCCGCACCGCGACGTCGGCGCGAACGTCTCCTTCGGGCTGAAGATGCGCGGAGCCGGAAAGGCGTCGTCCGCGGACCGGGTCGCGCAGCTGCTGGAACTGGTGGGGCTTCCCGGGGCCCAGGCCCGGGCGGTGGCCTCCCTGTCCGGTGGCGAGCAGCAGCGCGTCGCGCTGGCCCGTGCGCTGGCCCCTTCACCGAGGCTGCTGATGCTCGACGAACCGCTGGGGCAGCTGGACCGGGGGTTGCGCGAGCGGCTGGTGGTGGAGCTGCGGGGGCTGTTCTCCCGGCTGGGCACGACCGTACTGGCCGTCACGCACGACCAGGGCGAGGCCTTCGCCCTGGCCGACCGGGTGGTGGTCATGCGGGACGGCCGGATCGCGCAGATCGGGACCCCGTTGGAGGTGTGGCAGCGGCCCGCGTCGGAGTTCGTGGCGCGCTTCCTCGGCTTCGAGAACGTGGTCCCGGCCGTGGTCTCGGGGGACGCGGCCGCCACCGCGTGGGGCAAGGTTCCGGTACCGGCCGACACCCCGCAGGGGGAGCAGCGACTGCTGATCCGCCCGGCCGGGGTCGTGCTCCGCGCGGCGGGCCTGCGGTGCGAGGTGGTGTCCCGCACCTTCCGCGGCACACACGTCGCCCTGCAGCTGCGGCCGGAGGCGGGGCCGGTGCTGGAGGCCGAGTGCGATCTGGCGGGGGCACCGGCCGTGGGCGACCGGGTCGCGGTGACCTTCACCCCCGCCGAGGTGGTCGTCCTTCCGCCGGAGCCGTCCTAGGCGCGGATGCCGTCGCAGGCGATCTGCAGGTGGCGCGGGCCGCGCAGGACCGAGTTCTGGCGGTACTGCGGCGGGTCCTCCAGCAGCCGAGGGTTCTCCAGCCGGCGGGCCAGCTCGCTCAGCGCCAGCTGCGCCTCCTGCCGAGCCAGCGGCGCCCCGAAGCAGCTGTGGATGCCACTGCCCAGGCCGAGGTGCTGGATGTCCTTGCGGTCGGGGTCGAAGCGGTTGGGGTCCTCGAACCGCCTCGGGTCGCGGTTCCCGGAGGCGAGCATCAGCCACACGGACGCGCCCTTGGGGATCGTGACCCCGGCGACCTCGACGTCGGAGAGGGTGGTCCGCTGGGGCAGCAGCTGCACGGGCGGTTCGTAGCGCAGCAGTTCCTCGACGATCGGGACCGCCAGATCGGGGTCGTTGCGCAGCCGCTCCAGGACCTCCGGGAAGCGCAGCAGCGTCAGCATCCCGTTGGTGATCAGGTTGACCGTGGTCTCGTGGCCCGCGATCAGCAGCAGGGCGGAGGTGCTGAGCGCCTCCATGGTGGTCATCGCGCCGTCCGGGCCGTCGGCCGTCGCCAGCTGGGACAGCATGTCGTCGCCGGGGTTCTTGCGGCGCTCCTCGATCAGCCCGGCCAGGTACATGCCCAGCTCCATACGGGCGTCCATCGAGCCCTGGCCGCGCTGCGTGGGGTCCGCGTCCGGGTCCGGGTCCAGACTGGCGGCCAGGGTCTCGGCCCACACATGGAAGCGCGGCTCGTCCTCACGGGGGATGCCGAGCAGCCGGCAGATGACCGTGACCGGGAAGGGGTACGCGAACTGGTCGACCAGGTCGATCCGGTCCAGCTGCCCGGTCTCCCGGATGCCGTCGATCAGCCCGGTGACGAGGCCGCCGAGTTCGTCGCGCATGTCGTGCACCCGGTGGGGGGCGTGCGGCGGGCCGAACGGCCGGTTCGTCATCCGCCGCAGCCGGTCGTGGTCGGGCGGGTCGAGCTTGAGGAACGAGGGGGGCAGGGTCGCGCCCTCCTCGTCGGACTGCTCACCCAGCAGATCGTCCCCGGTCGCCTTCAGGTTCTTGGCGTCGGAGCTGATCCGCGGGTCGTGCAACAGGCTGTGGATCTCGTAGTACGTGCTGACGACGTACGGGCCGTCCCCGTCGTGGGACACCGGGGTCTTGCGGAGCTCCTCGTACAGCGGGTACGGATTCGCGCGGTTCGCGTAGTCGATGATCTCCCGCAGCAGGGCTTGTGACATGACAGGTCCTCGTGATCCTCGGGGAGGGCGCGGTACGGCGTGGCCGGTGGTGCGCGGGGGCGAAGGTCATCTTCCGGGGGTGAAGGTCATCTTCCGGTCGGCCGGCGAGTAACCGCTCAGCGTGATGGTCGGCCCGTGGGTGGGGACCGACGGGTCCGGGAAGTCGGCCGGCAGCGGCTTGGCCCCGTCGGTCCTGCGGTCCACCGTGGAGAACGGCGGCGGGAACGGGGCGGTGGCCTCGATCTGCTGCTCGTAGAACGGCAGCCACCGACAGTTGTCGAAGGTGACGGCGGCGATCAGACGCCCCTGGTACCCGTAGGCGGCCGCGAAGCGGCGCTCGGCGAGCGAGCCCTGCGTGATGAGGATCTCGGTGCCCATCGGCGGTACCCCGACCGACTTGATGTTCACGCCGAACTGCGAGGACCAGAACGCCGGAACCCACAGGTGGGGGCGGCGGTCGGCGCTCTCGCTGAGCATGTTGTGCGCGGCGGTGTCGGCCTGGGCGACGGCGTTGCCCCAGTGCTCCAGCGACAGGAACTGGTAGCCGAACAGCGCGTGCGGGGAACGTGCCACGTCACCCGCCACGTAGATGTCGTCGGTGACGATGCCTCGGACGTCGAAGGCCCGGCAGCCCGCGTCGCAGGCGATGCCCCGTGGACCCGCGCCCAGCCCGGAGCCGGCCAACCACTCGGTGTTGCGCTGCGCGCCCAGCGAGACGACCACCACCTCCGCCTCGATGGTCGACCCGTCGGAGAGGTGCGCGGCGCGGACCCGCCCGGAGGGGTCGCCCTCCAGCGAGGTCACCATGACTCCGGTCCGCAGGTCGACGCCGTTCTCGCGATGCATCTCGGCCGCCACCGCGCCGATCACCCCGCCCAGCGCACCGACCAGCGGAGCGTCGCCCCGTTCGGCGACGGTGACGTCCAAGCCGCGCTCGCGGCACGCGGAGGCGATCTCGGACCCGGTGAACCCGGCCCCGATCACCAGCACCCGGCGGGGACCGGCGGCCAAGGCCCGTTGCAGCCCTTCGCCGTCGTCGCGGGTGCGCAGGACGAAGACACCCTTGAGGGCGCCTTCCTCCGGGTTGGGCCACGGCCGGGCGCGGACTCCGGTGGCGATCAGCAACCGGTCGTACTCGACCTCGTCGCCGTTGCCGAGCTTGACCCGGCGGGCGGCCATGTCCAGGCCGGTGGCCGGGACCCCGAGGCGCCAGTCGGCATCGATCGCCCGGCGGCGGGGGAGTGCCGTGTGGTCGGCGACCGCGTTGCCCAACAGGACCTGCTTGGACAGCGGGGGACGGTCGTACGGCTCGTACGGTTCGTCGCCGATCAGCGTGAGCGAACCGGCGAAGCCCTTCTCGCGCATCGTCTCGGCGGCCCGCAGACCGGCCAGGGAGGCGCCGACGACGACGATGCGGCCGTCGCGCTTGAGGCGTTCCAACGCCCCGTCGTGTGTTCCTGCACCGGTCACTGGGCGCCTCCGGAACGAGATCCGGTGCCGGCCACGGCATCCGGGGTCACCATGTTCGCCATGTCCTCGTCCGTGATCTCCAGGAGGATGGCTTGCACCGGACAGGCGGCCACGGCGCGCAGGACGTCCTCGCGATGCGCCGGATCCGCCTCCGGGTTGTAGAGCAGCGACTCGTCGCCGTGCATGGCGAAGACATCGGGAGCGAGGAATGCGCACTGGGCGTATCCCTGGCAGCGGTTGAGGTCGACGACAAGCCTCATGACGGTTCTGCCTTTCCCTCGGGCGTTCCTCCCCGTCACCCCCCGGAGCCCCCCGGGTCCTCCCCGTCCCACCAGCATGCACGCGGCGCACACAGGCCGCCTGCCGGAGTGAGGATCCCCAGGTCAGGGGGGTTCGGTGGCGGTCGGAGGGTGGTGGGCGGTACCGCGCCGGACGCGCAGGACGTACAGGCTGAGGATCAGGGCCCAGACCGGGAACAGCATCTCGGACCAGGGCACTCCGGAACCGATCACGAGCAGGAGGAGGCCGACGACCGTGCCCAGCACGGCCAGTGGCTTCGGGAAGACGCCGAGCATCCGCCCGATGGTCGAGGTCGCGAGGACGAAGACGGCCGCCATCCGCATGGCGTAGGTCGCGAGGAGGGTGTAGGCGTAGTGGCGGCCGAAATCGGAGGGCGTTCCCTCGTTCAGCACGGTGCCCGCAGCCGCGGCGGAGGCGAACAGGGTGGCCACGAAGACGAATCCGCTGCCGAGGAACACGGTGGCCACGAACCGGTCCTCGGCCGCGCCCGTGTGCGCGCGCAGGGCGCCCATGAACCAGAGGAAGAAGATGCCCGCGAAGGGCACGATCTCCAGTGCCACTTGGACCGCCCAGCGCTTGTCCTGGTCCACGGGCAGGTCGGCGGTGTTGCCCGACGGGACGGCGATCCGCATCAGGACGATCGCCGCCCCGAGCAGTACGGCGAAGGCGATTCCGGCCATCCCGGCCGCGCGTGGCGTATCGAGCCGATCGGTCGTGGGACTCACGAACCCCTCACTCTCTCCCCCGGTCCAGCAAGCGGCAGACACCGCCGCGCCACCACCGGGGGCGGCCGACCGGGTGAGGGAACCCGGCCGGCCGGTGGGTCAGCCGACCGGCTCCGGCACCGGGGCGTCGGCTCCCTCGTCGGCCCCCTCGTGCTTGCCGTACCAGGCCACCGCCACCGCTCCGGCGACGGCCATCACGAAGCCGAGGACCGCGAGCCAGGCGAGTCCCGGGCGGGAGGCGTCGCCGAGCCACAGGACGCCGATCGCGCCCGGCAGGACCGTCTCGCCGACGACCAGGGCCGCCGTGGCGCCGTTCACCGAGCCGATCTGGAGGGCGACGGTGTGCAGGTACATGCCGCCGATGCCCGCCACCAGGATGGCGTAGAGCGCGGGGTCGGTCAGGAGGGCGGTGAGGTCGAACGGGTCCACGCCGTTCAGGATCCGGACGCCGACGCCGAGCGCGCCGAAGCCGAGACCCGACAGCAGGCCCGCCAGGATCGCGGCGCCGCCGCCGAGGAGGCGTACGGCCACGGTGCCGCCCACCATCAGCAGCACGGTGATGCCCAGCAGCCACCAGTGGGTGGACATCGGGGCGTGGTGGCCGCCCTCGTGGCCCGCGGCCGTGGCCAGCAGCACCAGGGCGGTGCAGACGACCCCGATCGAGGTCCACTCCTTACGGCTCAGCCGGATCCCGAGCATCTTCACGCTCAGCACGGCCGTGATCACCAGGTTGGCGCTGATGACCGTCTGCGACAGGAAGAGCGGCAGCAGGCGCGCGGCCAGCGCCCCGAGTCCGAAGCCCACGAAGTCCAGGATGGTGCCGACGATGAATTCCCAGGTCATCGCCGCTTTCGCGGTGGACGACAGGTTGGGTCCGCCGTGGGCGGTCACCCCCGCGGCGGTCGGGGACATGCGCGCGGCGCGGCGCGAGCCGACGGCTTGCAGCACGGATCCCGTGCCGTAGCAGATGGACGCCGCGACAGCGGTCAGCAGGCCTATGAGCACCAAGGGCTCCGTTCACGTCTGGCAGGTTTTGCGTACCTCTGCCAGACGTGAGAACGGGCCGGAAAGTTGCCTCCCGGGCTCAGCTCATCGACGCGAGGACGTCCGGGACCTCGTCCACCGAGTCGACGAGCGCGATCCGGGACTCCATCGCACGGCCGCGCGCCAGTGCCTGGAGCAGGGGCCAGGCCGGGAGGTGCTCGGTCCAGTGGGTCCGGCCGACCAGCACCATCGGGGCCGGCTCGCCCCGCGACTCGTAATAGTTCGGCGTGGCGTTGTCGAATATCTCCTGGACCGTGCCCGCCGCGCCGGGCAGGAAGACCACTCCCGCGTTCGAGCGGGCCAGCAGACCGTCCTCGCGGGTGGCGTTCGCGAAGTACTTCGCGATGTGTCCGGCGAAGGCGTTCGGCGGCTCGTGCCCGTAGAACCAGGTCGGGATGCCCACCGAGTCCCCGCCCGAGGGGAAGCGCTCGCGGACGGCGAAGGCCGCGCCCGCCCACTCCGACACCGACGGTGCGAAGGAGGGGGCCTTGGCCAGCACCTCCAGGGCCTCCGCGAGCGCCTCGTCCGGCGCGGGTGCCAGGTAGGCGCCGAGGTTGGCGGCCTCCATCGCGCCGGGGCCGCCGCCGGTGGCCACCGTCAGCCCGGACCGGGTCAGCGCCCGGCCCAGCTCGGCCGCACCGCGGTACCGCGTACCGCCGCGGGCCATCGCGTGGCCGCCCATCACGCCCACGACCCGGCGGCCCGCGAGGTGCTCGTCGAGGGCATCGGAGATGGCGTCGTCATGGACCGAGCGGAGCATCGAGGAGAAGACGTCGCCGTCGGACTTGGTCTCCTGGAACCAGGCGTACGCCTCGGCGTCCGGGGTGGCCTCGTACCCGTCGGGCAGCCCGGTGAAGAGCTCCTCCGGCGTGTAGAGCAGGCCCCGGTAGGGGTCGAACGGCAGGTCGGGTACGGGCGGGAAGACCAGCGCGCCGTCGGCGCGGACCTTCGCCGCCGCGTCGGGCTCCATCGCGCAGCCCAGGAACACGGCCGTCGAGGTGTCCGCGGAGAGCAGCGCGAAGGTCCGCTCCAGCAGGTTGACCGACTGGATCCGGTAGCCGCTGAGCGAGCCGCGCGCCACGACCTGATCGAATTCGGCGAGCGTCTCGATCTCGATGTCTGGGGTGACCATTCGGCCCACCCTAAGGGCTGCTCGGGTCAGCGGGTCAAGGCCAGCGACGTCAGCTGCGCCACACCCCAGCTGAGCGGTACGCAGACGGCCAGCAGCGCGGTGGCCCGCAGACTCGCGGCGCTGCGCAGGACGTTGGAGGGGGCGCCCAGGTCGAGCAGGGCCCTGCGTCCGGGCTCCCGGCTCCGTCGGGCCTCCACCACGGATGTGAGCAGGGTCGCCGCGGCGCACAGGGTCACCAGGGCGACGGCCGGCCAGGTCAGCGGGCCCAGCGGGACGGGCAGCCCGCCCCGGTCGCGCAGGGCGAACGCGGTCAGGGTGCCCGCGGCCACCGAGCAGAGCACGCCCAGCGGAGCACCGATCCGAGGGGCCTCCTCCTGGAGGGTCCGCCCGGCCAGCAGCCGCAGCGCTCCCGGCCGCACGGCCTGGACGAGGCTTCCACAGGCGTAGGCGAGCCCCGGTCCGGCGAGGGCGAGCCCGATCGCGGTCAGCGACCAGCCGATGAGCGTCCCGGCGTCGCCCCGGCCCGCGTACGCCGAGGCCGCGAGCCCGCAGGCGGTCAGCGCGATGCCCCAGGGCAGCCCGGTCCGGGGGGCCAGCGGCGGGTGCGGGCGCAGCGTGAGGGCGGTGGCGGCCGAGGCGATCACCGGGATCAGGGCCAGCAGGGTGAGGGCGGCGGCCACCGGCAGCGGCTGGTCCGCGTGGAGCAGCGTGGCCCCGGCCCCGTCGAAGGGCAGCCCCGCCAGTTCCCCGCGCAGGTGGAGGAAGACGGCCAGGGCCAAGGCGCTGCCCAGGGCGCAGGCGACGGCGGTGGAGATCGCGGCGGCCAGCATGAGCCGGACGGGCCCCAGCCCGGCGGCGTCGAGCCCCTCGCGGGGCCGGGTCGCGGGGTCGGCCCGGGCCACGACGACGGCGAAGTGGACGGTGACGGCCAGCGGGATCATGGCCCACAGCAGGCGAGGGAACGATCCGGCGGGCTGGGCCACGGCCCCGGCGAGTACATAGAGGAGCAGGAAGCCGGTTCCGGCCGAGGCCGCGGCGACGAGGAGCCGCCGCAGCTGGACGAGCGGACGGGAACCGCGGGCTAGGCGGAGAGCGAGCACGCGGCCTGGTCCTCCGTGGTGTCGGCGACGGGGGAGTCGGCGGCCGCGGCCCCCGCGAGGCGGCCGTCGAGCAGGGCGATCCGGCGGTCCGCGACGGCCGCGGTGGCCTCGTCGTGGGTGGCCAGCAGCACGGTGATGTCGTGGGAGCGGGCCGCGGTGGTCAACGTACGGAGCAGCAGGGCGCGCTCGGTGCGGTGCAACGGTGCCGTCGGCTCGTCGGCGAAGATCACCGCTGGCTCGTTGACCAGGGCCCGGGCGAGTGCGACCCGTTGGGATTCGGCGCGGGTCAGGGCGCCGGGGCGCTTGCGGGTGAGGCCGGCGATGTCGAGTCGGTCCAGCCACTCGCAGGCGGCCTTGCGGGCGCTGCGGTGGGATGCCCCGGCGAGCAGCAGGGGCAGGGCCGCGTTCTCCCAGACCTTCAGCTCGGGCAGCAGCTGGGGCTCGTGGCCGATCCAGCCGAACCGGTCGCGGCGCAGCCGTTCGCGAAGGACGGCGCCCATCGTGTGCACGGGGAGGCTGTTGAACCAGACCTCGCCCTGCTGGGGCCGTAGCTGCCCGGACAGGCAGCGGAGCAGGGTGGTCTTGCCGGAGCCGCGGGGGCCGGTCAGGGCGAGGATCTCACCCTGGCGGACACCGACGGAGACGTCGACGAGGGCGGGGGAGCCGTCGTGGGAGTAGTGAAGGGACCGAGCCCACAGGACGTCATTGTCAGGCGGGGCAATGTCCGGTGGAGCCACCATGGCGTACACCTCCGTCCGAGGGAACGAAGCGGAACCGGTCGAAGTCACTGGCGCCGCACTGAGATGTAAAGAGATGAACGTCTTGGATGGTGACAGCACACGGCCCGGACCCCCACGTTCTCACTCGAACGGGGGATCCGGGCCGTGTGGTCGGACCAGTGGAGCCGGAACTGTCTACGGCTCGGTTACAGCTTGGTCCATGCCTCGGTGAGCACCGAGCGCAGGATGCCTTCGATCTCGTCGAAGGTGCCCTGGTCGGCGATCAGCGGAGGCGCGAGCTGGATGACCGGGTCACCGCGGTCGTCGGCCCGGCAGTAGAGGCCGTTCTCGAAGAGCGCCTTGGAGAGGAAGCCGTAGAGCACGCGCTCCGTCTCCTCGTCGGTGAAGGACTCCTTGGTGTTCTTGTCCTTGACGAGCTCGATGCCGTAGAAGTAGCCGTTGCCGCGGACGTCGCCGACGATCGGCAGGTCGTGCAGCTTCTTCAGCGTCGAGAAGAAGGCACCCTCGTTGTCCAGCACGTGCTGGTTGAGGCCTTCCTTGTCGAAGATGTCGAGGTTGGCCAGCGCCACCGCCGACGAGACCGGGTGGCCGCCGAAGGTGTAGCCGTGCAGGAAGGTGTTGTCGCCCTTGTAGAAGGGCTCCGCGAGGCGGTCCGAGATGATGCAGGCGCCGATCGGGGAGTAGCCCGAGGTCATGCCCTTGGCGCAGGTGATCATGTCCGGCACGTAGTCGAACTTGTCGCAGGCGAACATCGTGCCCAGGCGGCCGAACGCGCAGATCGTCTCGTCGGAGACGAGCAGGACGTCGTACTCGTCGCAGATCTCGCGGACCCGCTGGAAGTACCCGGGCGGCGGCGGAAAGCAGCCGCCGGCGTTCTGGACCGGCTCGAGGAAGACGGCCGCGACGGTGTCGGCGCCCTCGAAGAGGATCTCCTGCTCGATCTGGTCGGCGCACCAGCGGCCGTAGGCCTCGGGGTCGTCGCCGTAGATCGGGGCGCGGTAGATGTTGGTGTTCGGCACCTTGTGCGCGCCGGGGACCAGCGGCTCGAAGGGGGCCTTCAGGGCCGGCAGGCCGGTGATCGACAGGGCGCCCTGCGGGGTGCCGTGGTAGGCGACCGCACGCGAGATGACCTTGTACTTGGTGTGCTTGCCCTGCAGCTTGAAGTACTGCTTGGCGAGCTTCCACGCGGTCTCGACGGCCTCGCCGCCACCGGTGGTGAAGAAGACCTTGTTCAGGTCGCCCGGGGCGTAGTGGGCGAGGCGCTCGGCGAGCTCGACGGCCTTGGGGTGCGCGTACGACCAGATCGGGAAGAACGCGAGTTCCTGGGCCTGCTTGTAGGCGACCTCGGCCAGTTCCTTGCGGCCGTGACCGGCGTTGACCACGAAGAGGCCGGCGAGCCCGTCGAGGTAGCGCTTGCCCTTGTCGTCCCAGATGTAGGTGCCCTCACCACGCACGATGGTGGGGACGGGGGAGTTCTCGTACGACGACATGCGGGTGAAGTGCATCCACAGGTGGTCGTACGCGGTCTTGGAGAGGTCCTGGCTCACGGGCTATCGAGTTCCCCACATGTAGGTCTGCTTCTTCAGCTTCAGATAAACGAAGCTTTCGGTTGATCGCACGCCGGGGAGCGTGCGGATCTTCTTGTTGATCGTTTCGAGCAGGTGGTCGTCGTCCTCGCAGACGATCTCCACCATCAGGTCGAACGACCCTGCGGTCATGACCACGTATTCGCACTCGGCCATGGCGGTCAGTGCGTCGGCCACCGGGTCGAGGTCGCCCTCGACGTTGATGCCGACCATGGCCTGGCGTCGCAGGCCCACGGTGAGCGGGTCGGTGACGGCGACGATCTGCATGACGCCCTGGTCGAGCAGTTTCTGCACCCGCTGGCGCACGGCCGCCTCGGAGAGGCCTACGGCCTTGCCGATCGACGCGTAGGGACGGCGACCGTCCTCCTGCAGTTGCTCGATGATCGCCAGGGACACAGCATCGACCGAAGGGGACGGTTGTCTGTTCCTGGAATCTGCGCTTCGACTGACCACGACCTCACTGTGCACGAGGGTCGTCTGTTCCGCAAGACGGAATCGATGAAATCCGTTGTTTGGCCACTCGGATCTCACTGATTTCGTAGGTGGTGGCCGCCGGGTCTGTCGAAAGCCTCCGCCGAGGGGCTAGGCTTTGGTAAACGTCTCAATCGTTGGACATGTGATCAGGAGTGTGGCTGTAGTGACCACCGAACTGCGTCGTCTGCGCAACTACATCGGCGGGGAGTTCAAGGACGCCGCCGACGGGCGGACCACCGAGGTGGTCAACCCGGCCACCGGCGAGGTGTACGCCACCGCCCCGCTCTCGGGCCAGGCCGATGTGGATGCCGCCATGGCCGCTGCCGCGGCCGCCTTCCCGGGCTGGCGCGACACCACCCCCGCGGAGCGCCAGAAGGCCCTGCTGAAGATCGCGGACGCCTTCGAGGCGCGCGCGGACGAGCTCGTCGCCGCCGAGTCGGAGAACACCGGCAAGCCGCTGGCCCTCACGGCCAGTGAGGAGCTGCCCCCGATGGTGGACCAGATCCGCTTCTTCGCGGGTGCCGCACGGCTCCTGGAGGGCCGCTCGGCCGGCGAGTACATGGAGGGGATGACCTCGATCATCCGCCGTGAGCCGGTCGGCGTCTGCGCGCAGGTCGCGCCGTGGAACTACCCGATGATGATGGCGGTGTGGAAGTTCGCCCCGGCCATCGCGGCGGGCAACACCGTCGTGCTCAAGCCGTCGGACACCACCCCGGCCTCCACCGTGCTGATGGCGGAGATCATCGACTCGGTGCTGCCCAAGGGTGTCTTCAACGTCATCTGCGGTGACCGCGAGACCGGCAAGGCCATGGTCGAGCACTCCACCCCGGCGATGGCCTCCATCACCGGCTCGGTGCGGGCCGGCATGCAGGTCGCCGAGAGCGCCTCCAAGGACGTCAAGCGCGTCCACCTGGAGCTCGGTGGCAAGGCCCCGGTCGTGGTCTTCGAGGACGCCGACATCGCCAAGGCCGTTGAGGACATCGCGGTCGCCGGCTACTTCAACGCCGGTCAGGACTGCACCGCCGCCACCCGCGTGCTCGTGCACGAGTCGATCCACGACGAGTTCGTGGCCGCGCTCGCCAAGGCCGCCACGGACACGAAGACCGGTCAGCCGGACGACGAGGACGTGCTGTACGGCCCGCTGAACAACCCGAACCAGCTCAAGCAGGTCGCGGGCTTCATCGAGCGCCTCCCCGCCCACGCCAAGGTCGAGGCGGGTGGCCACCAGGTCGGCGAGAAGGGCTACTTCTACGCCCCGACCGTGGTCTCCGGCCTCAAGCAGGACGACGAGATCATCCAGAACGAGGTCTTCGGCCCCGTCATCACCGTCCAGTCCTTCGCGAGCGAGGGTCAGGCCCTGGAGTACGCGAACGGCGTCGAGTTCGCCCTCGCCTCCTCCGTGTGGACCAAGGACCACGGCCGCGCGATGCGGATGTCCAAGAACCTCGACTTCGGCTGCGTGTGGATCAACACCCACATCCCGCTCGTCGCCGAGATGCCGCACGGTGGCTTCAAGAAGTCCGGCTACGGCAAGGACCTCTCCGCCTACGGCTTCGAGGACTACACGCGCATCAAGCACGTGATGACCTCGCTCGACGGCTGATCGGCCGCATCGATCACAGCACAGCGTTGACGGGGCGGGCAGTAGACAACATGTCTATTGCCCGCCCCCTCGCGTTCGCCGAGGCTGTGCCCATGCCTGAACTCGCCTTCTCCCGCCGTTCTGCGCTGTACGGCCTCGGTGCCGCAGGTCTGTCGGCCGCCCTCGCCGGCTGCGGTGTGCCCGCCGCCTACGTTCCCGAGGAGGGGCGCGAAGGTCCGGACCGTTCCGAACGCGACCGTAGCGTCGCCTTCTCCAACTGGCCGCTCTACATCGACACCGACGAGGAGGACGAGGAGCGCCGTCCGACGCTGGAGGCCTTCTCGGAGCGGACCGGTATCGAGGTCCGGTACACCGAGGAGATCAACGACAACGACGAGTTCTTCGGCAAGGTCAGTCCGGCCCTGATGAACCGGCAGGAGACCGGCCACGACCTGATCGTGGTCAGCGACTGGATGGCCGCCCGCTTCGTCCACCTGGGCTGGGCCCAGAAGCTGGACCGGTCGGCCCAGCCCAACGTGACCCGCCACCTCGACCCGCAACTGCGTTCCCCCGCCTTCGACGAGGGCCGGCTGCACACCGTCCCGTGGCAGTCGGGGATCACCGGGATCGCCTACAACCGCAAGGCCCTGGGGCAGGAGATCAAGTCGGTCAAGGACCTGTGGCAGCCGGACCTGGCGGGCAAGGTCACCCTCTTCTCCGGCCTCGACGAGTCCTTCGCCCTGCTGATGCAGGGCGACGGCGTGGACGTCACCCGTTGGACCGAGTCCGACTTCCACCGGATGTGCGACCAGGTCGAGAGCATGGTGAAGAAGAAGCACATCCGCCGCTTCACCGGCAACGACTACACCTCCGATCTGAGCAAGGGCGATGTCCTCGCCTGTCAGGCCTACTCCGGCGACGCCATCCAACTCCAGGCCGACAACCCGGACATCGAGTTCGTCGTCCCCGAGGAGGGGGCCGAACTCTGGGCGGAGAGCCTGCTCGTCCCCAACCTGGCCCGGCACAAGGCCAATGCCGAGGCCCTCATCGACCACTACTACGCCCCCGAGGTGGCCGCCGCCCTCGCCGCCTCCGTCAACTACGTCTGCCCCGTCCCCGCTGCCCGGGACGTCCTGGCCGCCTCCGACGACCCGGAGACCGCCGAACTCGCCGAGAACCCGCTGATCTTCCCGGACGACGACATGCGCAAGCGGCTGGTCGTGGCCAGGGACATCTCCTCGGCCGAGCGCCGGTCCCTCGCCAAGCGCTGGAACGCGATCGTCGGCCTCTGACCGAGCGTCGGACGGTGGCGTTGAACACGTTCAGTATTTTGGCTGAACGTGTTCAGAAATGGGCGTAGGCTTCCTTCCATGAGCGAGAGAAGCGCCCTTCAGCGGCGGATCCGTGCCTGGTTGACCCTGTTCCTGATCTGCCTGGTGCTCAGTGGCCTCACGGCCTTCCCCCTGGTCAGCGAGCTCCACTGGGCCAATGCCCTGATCGACCACGAATGGCTGCGCCGGGTGGGCGACGGACTGGAGCGGGCCGACGCCGACTACCCCTTCCTCCTCTACGGAACCGACTGGCTCGCCTTCGCCCACCTCGTCATCGCCGTCTTCTTCTACGGGGTCCACCGCGACCCGGTACGCAACATCTGGATCGTCGAGGCCGGCATGATCGCCTGCGCCGGAGTGATACCACTGGCCCTGATATGCGGCCCGATCCGGGGCATCCCCTTCTGGTGGAGCGTCATCGACATGTCGTTCGGCGTCTTCGGGGTGATCCCCCTGCTGGTGCTGCGCCGCATGATCAAGCGCCTTGAGGCCATGCCGGCCTGAGGGCTACCGGGCGAAGGCCGCCATCGCGATCCCCAGGGCCACCGGGTTCGTGTCCTGGCTCTTGGCGTCCGTGGAGTTGACCGAGTAGACCAAGGTGCGGGCCAGGTCCCGGGTCGCGCCCATACCGGTGGTGTACCCGTACCGGCTACCGGACTTGCCCCACACCACCGTGCCGTCCGGCAGAGCGAGCCTGGACAGGCCCGCGGTCATCGTGGCGTCCTTCCCGTCGACGAAGCTCTTCACCCGGGGCACCGTGAACATCTCTTCCAACTGCTCCGCCGGCACGACCCGCCCGCTGAACAGGGCCCCGGTGAACCGTTCCAGATCGGCCGTGGTCGAGATGATGTCCCCCGCCGCCCAGCGGTCCGAGGAGTTCCACTCGGTCACGTCCCGCAACTCCCGGGAGCCGTCCGTCCCGACCACCGCCTGGTACCCGCGGTTGTGCGGACCGGGGATCCCCGTCTGCGTCCGGGAGGGGAAGGAGGTCTGCCCCAGACCGAGCGGCCGCAGGATCCGCCGGCCGACCGCCTCCTCGTACGAGGTGCCCGTCACCTTCTCCACGAGCACGCCCAGCAGGGTGTAGTTGATGTTCAGATAGTGCTGGGCCGTGCCCGGGGTGAACTCCGCCTTCTTCGCCAGGGCGTCGGCCAGCTGGTCGTGCGGATCGGTCACGTCGAAGCGGTGCTCCCACTGCGCCTCGAACGAGTCGCCCGGGCCGTCCGCCGCCGGTATCCCGCTCGTGTGGTCGAGCAACTGCCGCACGGTGACCGCGCCGTAGGAATCGGGGACGGTCCCGGGCAGGTACCGCCGGACCGGCCCGTCCAGGTCCACCCGGCCCTCGGCCGCCAGCTGGAGCACCACCGCCGCGGTGAAGACCTTGGTCACCGACCCCGCCCGGAACCGCCCCTGCTCGACCGCCGCCCGCCCCGTGACGATGTCCGCGACGCCGGAACCGCCCCGCCAGCCACCACTCGTCCCGCCGACCCGGACCACCGCGGCGGTCGCGTTCTCGTCCGTCGGCCCGAGACCGGCGATCGCCCGTTCCAGCGCCGCGGCATTCGGCGGGGCGCAGAAGCGGGACGTGGGAGCCGCGGCCCCCGCCGGGACGGGAACCGCCGCCGCGTGTGCGACGACGGGCCCGGACGCGATGCCCAGAACCAGAGCGGCGGCGATCAGTGTGCGCGTGCGTGCCTTCATGTCGGAATCCCCCTGTGAGTTCACCGGGCCACCACGGCCTCGATGACTCAATGCTCCTGCTCACAGGGGTCGTTGCGGATCCCCGACAAGAGGGATCTTCACCGGTACGACAACTCACCGGCGAGAGGGATACGACACGCCGCCCCCTCACTCCCCCGAGGGAGCACCCGCCGCGATCAGGCCCGTCTCGTACGCGCAGATCACCGCCTGGATCCGGTCCCGCAGCCCAAGCTTCGCCAGCACGTTCCCCACATGCGACTTCACCGTGTGCTCGCTCACCACCAGCGCCGCCGCGATCTCCGCGTTCGAGCGCCCCCGACCCAGATGCAGCAAGGTCTCCCGCTCCCGCGCCGTCAGCACCCCCAGCCGCTCCGCCGACAGCTCGGGCCGTGCCGCCGCCCCCGTCACCGCCGTGTACTCCTCGATCAGCCGACGCGCCACCGAGGGCGCCAGCAGCGACTCGCCCGCCGCCACCACCCGTACCGCGTGCACCAGGTCGTCCCGCCGCACGTCCTTCAGCAGGAACCCGCTCGCCCCCGCGTGCAGCGCCTCGTACACGTACTCGTCCGAGTCGAAGGTCGTCAGCATCACCGTGCGGCACGCGCTCCCGGCGGAGATCTTCCGGCACGCCTCGATCCCGTCCAGCACCGGCATCCGGATGTCCAGCAGGGCCACGTCCGGCGCGAGCCGGGCCACCGCCTCCACCGCCGCCGCACCGTCCCCGACCTCCGCCACGACCTCGATGTCCTCCTGGGCGTCCAGGATCATCGCGAACCCGCTGCGCACCAGCTCCTGGTCATCGGCCACCACCACGCGGATCGTCAATTCCCCACCCCCAGCGGCGAGGTTACAAGCTCGACCCGCACCGAAAATCCCCGCCCGCCCGGTCCCGGACCGGTCCACGCCGTGCCACCGTGCGCCGCCGCCCGCTCGCGGATGCCGATCAGCCCGTGCCCGCCAGGGGCGCCACCGGGCCCCCGGCCGTCGTCCGTGACCGTCACCGTGAGCGTGCCCGGTCCGTGCACGAGCGTCACGTCCGCCGCCGCGGCCCCGGCGTGCTTGACCACGTTGGTCAGGGCTTCCTGCACCACCCGGTGCACGGTCGCCTCCAGCGCGGCCGGCAGTTCGCGCACCGCGCCGGTCCGTTCGTACGACACCCGCAGCCCGCCGGCCCGTACCCGGTCCACCAGCTCCGCCAGCCCGGCGATCCCCGGCTGCGGGCTCCGGGGGGCCGCTTCGTCGCTGCGCAGCACGCCCAGCATCGCGCGCAGCTGCGCCATCGCGTCCCGCCCCGTCTCCGCGATCGCCTCGAAGGCCGCCTCGGCCCGCTCCGGGGCCCTGCGCACGGCCACCGGTCCGGCCTCCGCCTGCACGATCATGATGCTGACCGCGTGCGAGAGGATGTCGTGCATCTCCCGCGCGATCCTGGCCCGTTCGCGTGCGGCAGCCTGCTCCGCCTCGATCCGGTTGACCCGCTCCAGCTCGACGGCGCGTGCCTCCACGGCCGCCGTGTACGCCTGCCGCGTGTGCTGGAGCCGTCCCAGGGCGTAGGCCGCCGCCGACACGAAGAGCGTGAACAGCAGCTCCCGCGCCGTCCCCGTCTCCCAGCGCATCGACAGCGCGACCACCGCCAGGGAGGCCAGCACCACCGCCGCCCGGACCCGCGAGGTGCACTGCACAGCGACCGTGTAGAAGGCGATGAGGCCCGCGTACGGCAGCGGCTGGCCCGGCCCGTCGACGGCGACCTGGTAGATCCCCCCGATGACCAGGATCGCCGCCAGTACACCCACGGGTGCCCGGCGACGCCAGGCCAGGGGCAGTACGGCAGCCGTGGTCATCGCGTACGAGGCCCAGGTCGCGGGAGGCAGATCGGGCGACCGCGGTACGACGAACGGCATCGTGACGGCCAACTGCACCAGCAGGGTCAGGCCCAGGTCCTGCCACCGCGGATCGGCGTCGCGGATGCCGTCGCGGAAGGCCCGTATCACCGCCCGAGCCCGGCCCGCACGGCCGCCAGCGCGTCCAGTCGGTTCGTGGTGATCGAGTCGACCCCCGCCGCGACGAGGCACTTCATCGTCCGCCTCGTGTCGGCGGTCCACGCCGACACCAGCAGGCCGTCCCGGTGGAGCGCGTCCACCAACTCCCGGCTCACCAGCCCGAAGCGGTAGTTGAGCCAGCGCGGCGCCATGGCGTCGATCAGCGCCCGCCGCGGCGGCGAGAGCGAGGTCCAGGTCAACGCGATCTCCGCGCCCGGATCGGCGGCCCGGACCGCCAGCATGGTGTTCGGTCCCGCGCAGTAGTACGTGCGCTCGCGCGCCCCGCACTCGCGGACCTCGCCCACGACGATGCGTACCGCCTCGGGCGTGGCGCCGGGCAGGTCGATCATCAGCCGGCCCGCCCCGGCGACCGTCAGGGCGTCGCGCAGCGTGGGGACTCCGCCCGCCGTCAGCCCCTTCAGCTGCGGGGCCGTGACGTCGTCGAGGCGTACGTCATGGCCCCACAGCCGCTGGAGCGTCTCGTCGTGGAGCAGGACCGGCACCCCGTCCCGGGTCAGCCGTACGTCGATCTCGACGGCGTCCGCCCCGCGCGCGAACGCGGACCGGATCGAGGCCAGGGTGTTCTCACGGACACGGTAGGGATCGCCGCGGTGGCCGACGGCAGTCAGAGTGCTCATGTCCCCATTCTCAGGGGAGCAGTTGTCGGGGCGGGGTCAGCGCGCGAGCCATTCGTCGGTGTACGTGTCGATCTCCGCGTTCAGCTCCGCCTTGCCGGCCGGGTCCAGGAAGGAGGCCTCGACGGCGTTCTTGGCGAGCTGGGCGAGCCCGCGCTCGTCGAGGTCGAGGAGGCGGGCGGCCACCGCGTACTCGTTGTTGAGGTCGGAGCCGAACATCGGCGGGTCGTCGCTGTTGATGGTGACGAGCACGCCCGCCGCGACCATCTCCTTGACCGGGTGCCGGTCGAGGTCGGTCACCGCGCGGGTGGCGATGTTGGAGGTCGGGCAGACCTCCAGCGCGATCCGGTGCTCGGCGAGGTACGCGAGCAGCTCCGGGTCCTGGGTGGCGCTGGTGCCGTGGCCGATGCGCTCGGCGCCGAGCTCGCGGATGGCGTCCCAGATCGTCTCCGGGCCGGTGGTCTCGCCGGCGTGCGGGACGCTACGCAGACCGGCGGCGCGGGCGGCGTCGAAGTACGGCTTGAACTGCGGGCGCGGGACGCCGATCTCGGGGCCGCCGAGGCCGAAGGAGACCAGGCCCTCGGGGCGCAGGTCGACGGCGAGCCGGGCGGTCTCGGCGGCGGCCTCCAGGCCGGCCTCGCCGGGGATGTCGAAGCACCAGCGCAGGATGACGCCGAGTTCGCTCTCGGCGGCCCGGCGGGCGTCCTCGATGGCCTCCATGAAGGCCTTCTCGTCGATGCCGCGGCGGGTGGAGGAGTACGGCGTGATGGTCAGCTCGGCGTAGCGGATGTTCTGCCGGGCCATGTCGCGGGCGACTTCGAAGGTGAGGGTGCGCACGTCGTCCGGGGTGCGGACCAGGTCGACCACCGACAGGTAGACCTCGATGAAGTGCGCGAAGTCGGTGAAGACGAAGTAGTCGGCGAGGGCCTCGGGGTCGGTGGGGACCTTCGAGTCGGGGTGCCGGGAGGCGAGCTCGGCCACGATGCGCGGGGATGCCGAGCCGACGTGGTGGACGTGGAGTTCGGCCTTGGGCAGCCCCGCGATGAAGGGGTGCAGGTCGGTCATGGGGGTGCCTCCGGGAGGACGCGGGTGCGGGCAGGTCGGGATTCATCGTAGGCACGCCCGTGACTGTCGGTGTCAGCGCTTAGCATGGCTGTACGAGAGGGGGGCGCCGTATGACCGACAGCAGTCCCGAGCCGCGAGACCCGTGGGCGCCGCCGGAGCGGCCGGCGGTCGAGCTGGGCAAGCCGCAGGACGGGCAGGGCACGCCGGGCGTGTCGGGCCCGCCGTCCGTGCACGATCAGCCGACGCTCGCCGGGATGCCGGGTGACCAGTTCACCCCGCCCACCTCGGCCCCGGCCCAGATACCGACGCCGACGCCGACGCCGACACCCATGCCGATGACCGGGCCGCCCGCGTCCGCGGCCTACGGGTATCCGGCCCAGCCCGGCTACGGGTACCCCGGCGACGCGGGCTACCCGGGGCAGCCCGGCCACCCCGGGCAGGCCGGCCACCCCGGGTATCCCGGATACCCGGGATACCCCGGCCAGGGTGCGTACCCGCCCTACGGGGTGCAGCGCAGCAACGGCTTCGGTATCGCCGCGCTCGTCCTCGGGATACTCGCGGTCATCGGTTGCATCACCAGCTTCTTCGCCGTGGCACTCGGCATAGCCGCGGTCGTCTTCGGCACCCTGGGCCGCGGCAAGGCGAGCCGTGGCGAGGCCGACAACGGCGGGATGGCCCTCGCCGGCATCATCTTGGGCGCGATCGGCATCCTGCTGGGCGCCCTGATGATCGCGGTCATGTTCATCGGACTCATGGACCGGGACGCCGAGGACGACTCGCCCTACGACAGCCCCTACGGCAACTCGCAGGTACGCGAGAAGGTCTGAGCGGTCCGAGCCTCAGGAGGCCCACGGCCAGTGGGCGTCCCGGCCGGACTCGATCAGGGACACCATCCGGAAGGCTCCGTCGGTGAGACCGCCGAAGGTGTGCCGGTTCGCGGTACCGGAGGGCGCGTGCCCCACCCGGTAGCCGGCCAGGTTCCAGGTGTAGACCGGAATCGTCGTCGGTACCTCGGCGGTCGGATCGCCGCCGTGGCCGTGCGCGGCCACCTGCTCGTCGGTGACGATCAACACCCGGTCGTGGCCCCGGTAGTGCTGCTTCACCGCCTCGGCCGTACAGGTCCCGCCGAGGTGCCCGAACCGCTCCAGCACCTTCAGCACCGACTCGCCGCGGTCGTGGCGGACCGCCGCGCTGGTCGTACCGAACTGCACCAGATCGGCCTGATCGGCCCGCAGCGCCAACGCCGTACCGAAAATGGCCGCGGCGTCCGCCCGGTTGAGCTCGGAGCGGTCCGACAGCCGGGACCACATCGACCCGGACCGGTCGACGAGGACCAGCGTCCGGCCCGGCAGCGCCGGTACGTCGGCCAACGAGTGGCCGAGCGCCTGCTCCAGCGGGTACGACCAGCGCAGCGAGGGCGCGTGCTGGTAGGCGGCCAGGTAGCGGAAGGGGAACTGCCGGGACCGGGCGACGACCTCCGGGTCGCAGATCCTCGCCGCGACCCGCGCGGCCACCGCGTCCGAGACCCCGGCCCGGTCGAAGTTGCGCAGGTTGCGCAGCAGCGCCATCACGCCCATGGACGGGATGACCGCCTCCCAGGCGGCCGCGTCCATCGGCCCCTGCAGCCAGCCGGCCAACGACTCCCAGGTCATGCCCGCAGCCTCCAGCCGCTCGGCCCCGTCCGGGGCGAGGACCACGGCACGCCGTTCGGCGACCGGCAGCTCCATCAGCGCCCGGTGCGCGACCAGGGTGCGGTTGCCCGCCGGGACCTGCGCCTCCTGCGGGTTGTGCCTGCGGTCCAGGGCGTGGCGGAACAGCTCGCCCTGCCACGGCTTGGCCGGGTCGGGGGAGGCGTGCACGAGGTTCAGGACGTCGCCGAAGCGGTAGCCCTTGGAGTCGGTGTCGTACTTCAGGAGCGAGGCGGCGCAGTAGAGCCGGCGTACCGCGTCGGCGATACCGCGCTTGACGGGCTTGGGCACGTTGCGCCCGTAGGTCGCCGTCCAGTACGCCAGCAGCTCACCGGGCTCGTCCGCGCGCCGCAGCACGGAGTCGACCACCTGACGGTTCGAAGGCCCCTCGGTGGCGCCCGCCTCCAGCCGCGCCTTCACGTACTCGGCCGCGCCGACGAGCGAGGCGGTCCGCATGTTCGCGTCCCCGCGGAGCCAGCCCAGCAGGCCGGCCGTCCACGCGGGATCCTCGACGGCGAGCGTGCGCACGAGCGCCGCGAACCGGTCGTCGCGCGCCCCACCACCCTCGTACGCGGTCCGCTGCGTCACGAAGTTGGCGACGGCGAGCAGGAACAGCTCGGAGCGCGGGTCGCGCAGGTGGCCCGGGCCGCCCTGAGCGGTGCGGGCGACTCCGGCGGACCGGACCGGCGAAGTGGGGCCGGCGGGCGCCGACTTGACGGCGCGCAGGTTGAAGCGAGACATGAGAATCCCCCCGAATTCGATGGAAGCGGGGGAGGCGTTGCGTGAGGGATGCCCGAGATCGGGAGTCGGCGGCGGACTTTATGCCCGACGAGCTACCTGGCTGCTCCACCGGCCCGTTCCCTTGCGGGTGACGAGCCGGGTGGGATTCGAACCCACGACCTCCGGGTCCCCAGAAGTAACCGTCGCCTGCGCACCGGGCATCCCCCACGCGGGCCTCCCGAGATCAAGGTGGCGGCGGCCTGTGGTTCTCTGCAAAAGAAGGAGCCGCAGCCTGCGCACCGGGAGGTGCGTGACGTAGGTGTCCAGAGAACAACGTCGGCGAGACCATGCGGTGCTCTACCAGCTGAGCTACACCGGCCGGAGCCGGCGACGGGATTCGAACCCGCGGCAGTCGAAGTAGGTCTCCCCTGCGCACCTGGACGAGCATCACGTTAGGGGGCCCGTCCTGGGCGCCGCCACGCATTTACCTCGGACCCGCGTACGTCAGACCCGCGCCGCCGAGAGCAGGGTGGGCACCATGACCTCGGGGCCGTCGACCGCGCGCGACAGCGGCACCCACACGAGCCCCACCATCCGCGGGCAGTCGCAACGGAGGTCCGCGTCGACGCCGAGGACCGGTTCGCCGGGCTCGACCTCCACGCGGAAGCACGAGGTCAGGCCCGACGGGTAGGGGGCTTCGTACGCGTACCGCACCCCCAGGGCGCGCAGGCCGGTCTCCTCGGCGACCTCCCGCCGGACCGCGTCCTCGGGCTCCTCGCCCGCCTCCAGGCCGCCACCCGGCAGCGTCCAGTACTCCGGCCCGTCATGCCGGCCCGTGGGGCCCAGGCCGCGCTCGCGCACCATCAGTACGCAGCCGTCCCGGACGATCACGGCGGCGACCCGGCGCCGCTCCGTCACGCCCCGTCCTGCCGGAGCCGCTCCCGGGCCTCCATCAGTGCGAAGCCCAGCAGGTTCAGCCCGCGCCAGCGTGCCGGGTCCAGGGCGCGCTCGTCGTCGGCCGCGAGTCCGATGCCCCAGATCCGGTCCATCGGGCTCGCCTCCACCAGCACCCGCTGCCCGGTACCCAGCAGGTACCCGCTCAGCGCCGGGTCCGAGCCGAACTTGTGCACGCTGCCCTCCACCACCAGGGCGAACCGCTCGCGCTCCCATATCTCGTTGTCGAAGCCGCGCACGAGGCGTCCGACCTTCTTCGCGGCCGCCGGGCTCTTCGCGTCCACCGCGGCCCGCTCCGCCTCGGCGTCGCCGAAGAGCCGGGCCTTGCCGGCCATCATCCAGTGCTCCGCGGTCGCATATCGGACGTCACCGACAGTGAAAGAAGCGGGCCACCACTGGCTCAGGCAGCTGGGACCGAGCCTGCCGTCCGGCTGCGGGCGGTGCCCCCAGAACGGCAGGTACTTCACCCGCTCACCACGGCTGACCTGCTTGATCAGTTCGTCGATCATCTCCATGCACGCGAGTCTGGCAGTCGCCACTGACACTTCGTACGGGATTTTCGGTGTGCCTCGACACATGGTCGACCGATTCCGTCGCGTAATCAAAGAGCAACAACGGAATCACTTGGCCGAGGGCATCACCTCTGCCAGGATCGGCACTCAATTCGAGCTGTAGCTCGAACTGTAGCTACGGAGAGCGTGAGAGCGTTATGGGCAACCGCTTCCAGGTCGAAGACCGCTTCGCAGGCGGCGCGCAGTACATCGACGGGCACCTGAGGCCCGGCACCTCCGGACAGTCACACACCGTGATCGACCCGGCCACCGGCGACGAGGTCCTGACCTACGAGCTCGCGAGCACCGCGGACGTCGACGACGCCGTCGCCGCCGCCAAGAGGGCCTTCCCGGGCTGGTCCGGCGCCACCCCGGGCGAGCGTTCGGACGCCCTGCACAAGCTGGCCGCCGTACTGGCCGAGCAGGCGGAGGACTTCGCGTACGCCGAGTCCCTCCAGTGCGGCAAGCCGATCAAGCTGTCCACGGAGTTCGACGTACCGGGGACCATCGACAACACGGCCTTCTTCGCGGGCGCCGCCCGGCACCTCCAGGGGCAGGCGGCCGCCGAGTACTCGGGCGACCACACCTCGTACGTACGCCGTGAGGCCATCGGGGTCGTCGGCTCGATCGCACCCTGGAACTATCCGCTCCAGATGGCCGCTTGGAAGATCCTTCCGGCGATCGCCGCGGGCAACACGATCGTCCTCAAGCCCGCCGAGCTGACCCCGCTGACCTCCCTGATGTTCGCTCAGGCGGCCAAGGAAGCGGGTCTGCCCGACGGCGTGATCAACATCGTCAACGGCGCCGGCCGGGAAGCAGGCGAGCACCTCGTGGGCCACCCCGACGTGGTGATGACCTCCTTCACCGGCTCCACCGCCGTCGGCAAGCGGGTCGCCGAGATCGCCACCGCCACCGTCAAGCGGCTCCACCTGGAGCTCGGCGGCAAGGCCCCCTTCCTCGTCTTCGACGACGCCGACCTGGAGGCGGCCGCGCACGGCGCCGTCGCCGCCTCCCTCATCAACACCGGCCAGGACTGCACCGCCGCCACCCGCGCCTACGTCCAGCGCCCCCTGCACGACGCCTTCGTCGCCCGGGTGGCCGAGCTGATGGAGAGCGTCCGCCTCGGGGACCCCTTCGCGCCCACCACCGACCTCGGCCCGCTGGTCTCGCACGCCCAGCGCGACCGGGTCGCCGGCTTCGTCGAGCGCGCCCGCGGCTACGCCACCGTCGTCACCGGCGGCGAGATCCCGGGCGGCGACCTGGCCGAGGGCGCGTACTACCGGCCCACCCTCATCGCCGGCGCGGCCCAGGACAGCGAGGTCGTCCAGTCCGAGATCTTCGGACCGGTCCTCGTCGTCCTGCCCTTCGACACCGACGACGAGGGGCTGGCGCTGGCCAACGACACCCCGTACGGACTCGCCGCCTCCGCCTGGAGCCGCGACCTCTACCGGGCGAACCGGGCCACCCGCGAGATCAAGGCGGGCTGCGTCTGGGTCAACGACCACATTCCGATCATCAGCGAGATGCCCCACGGGGGCTACAAGGCCAGCGGCTTCGGAAAGGACATGTCGACCTACTCCTTCGAGGAGTACACGCAGGTCAAGCACGTGATGTACGACAACACCGCGGTCGCCGAGAAGGACTGGCACCGCACGATCTTCGGGGACCGTCCGTAACCACCCGCGGCCGCCGCCGCATGGGCCCACCGCCTGACCAGCGGTACACCTCCCGAAAGGGCACAGCGCATGGAGCAGTTCGAGCCCGACCGCCTCTCGGCGGCGCAACTCGCCGCGATGCGGCGCAGCCTCACCAGCGGGCGCGGCGCCCTCACCCGCCGCTCGTTGCTGCGCGCCTCCGGAGTCGGAGCGCTCACCCTCGGAGGGCTGTCCGCACTCACCGCGTGCGGGATCCCGCCCGCCAAACGTGAGGGCGACGCGGCCGCGGCCTCCGACGACCGCTCGGCCCAGGAGAAGGAGATCAACTTCTCCAACTGGACCGAGTACATGGACACCAGCGAGGACGAGAAGAGCCGTCCCACGCTGGAGGAGTTCACCAAGCGGACCGGCATCAAGGTCAAGTACACCGAGGACATCAACGACAACGTCGAGTTCTTCGGCAAGATCCGCCCCCAGCTCGCGGCCGGCCAGGACACCGGCCGCGACCTGATCGTCGTCACCGACTGGTTGGCCGCCCGCATCATCCGCCTCGGCTGGGCACAGAAGCTGGACCCCGCGCACCTCCCGCACGCCTACGCCAACCTGATCCCGCAGTTCCGCAGCCCCGACTGGGACCCGGGCCGCTCCTACAGCTACCCCTGGACCGGCATCGACACCGTCATCGCCTACAACGAGAAGGCGACCGGCGGGAAGAAGGTCGACTCCGTCACCCAGCTGCTCGACGACCCCTCCCTCAAGGGCCGCGTCGGCTTCCTCACCGAGATGCGCGACACCGTCGGCATGACCCTGCTCGACCAGGGCAAGAACCCGGCGACCTTCACCACAGCAGACTTCGACGAGGCCGTCGGCCGGCTCCAGAAGGGCGTGGACAAGAACCAGATCCGCCGCTTCACCGGCAACGACTACACGTCCGACCTGGACAAGGGCGACCTCGCCGCCTGCCTCGCCTGGGCCGGGGACATCATCCAGCTCCAGGCCGGCAACCCGGACATCAAGTACGCCATCCCCGCCCCCGGATACATCACCTCCAGCGACAACCTGCTGGTCCCCGCCAAGGCCCGGCACAAGGCCAACGCGGAGAAGCTCATCGACTTCTACTACGAGCCCGAGATCGCCGCCCAGCTGGCCGCGTACATCAGCTACGTCTGCCCGGTCGAGGGCGTCAAGGACGAACTGGCCAAGATCGATCCCGCGCTCGCGGACAACCCCCTGATCGTCCCGGACAAGGCGATGGCCGCCAAGGCCCACGCCTTCCGCTCCCTCACCAGCGAGGAAGAGACGGCGTACGAGGAGAAGTTCGCCAAGCTCATCGGCGCCTGACGCACGCCTCGCGGCGAGCCGATCCCACCGGACCGCGACCCCGACCGCCGGACCCCTCCGGCGGCCCCGCCGGCCCCGCCGGCTCCGCCGAGCCTTCGCCCCCTTGCCCCACCCAACCCCGGGACCATCCATGACTGACAAGACCGCGGGCGGCGACGTCCGCCTCTCCGGGATCAGCAAGCACTACGGCACCTTCACCGCCGTGCACCCGCTGGATCTCACCATTCCCCAGGGCTCCTTCTTCGCCCTGCTCGGCGCCTCGGGCTGCGGGAAGACCACCACCCTGCGCATGATCGCCGGCCTGGAGGAGCCCTCCACCGGCACGGTGCACCTCGGCGACCGGGACGTCACCGACCTGCAGCCGTACAAGCGCCCGGTCAACACGGTCTTCCAGAGCTACGCGCTCTTCCCGCACCTGAGCATCTTCGAGAACGTCGCCTTCGGACTGCGCCGCCGCGGCGTCAAGTCGGTCAAGAAGCAGGTCGACGACATGCTGGAGCTGGTCCAGCTCGGCCAGTTCGCCCAGCGCAAGCCGCACCAGCTCTCAGGCGGCCAGCAGCAGCGCGTCGCCGTCGCCCGCGCCCTGATCAACCACCCACAGGTGCTGCTCCTCGACGAGCCGCTCGGCGCCCTCGACCTGAAGCTGCGCCGCCAGATGCAGCTGGAGCTCAAGCGGATCCAGACCGAGGTCGGCATCACCTTCGTGCACGTCACGCATGACCAGGAGGAGGCCATGACCATGGCCGACACGGTCGCCGTGATGAACGGCGGTCGCGTCGAGCAGTTGGGCGCCCCCGCCGAGTTGTACGAGAACCCGGGTACCACCTTCGTCGCCAACTTCCTCGGCACCTCGAACCTGATCGAGGCCACCGTGGAGACCGCCGGCACCGGAGCCGCCGCCGGCTCCGGGTCCGAGATAGTCGTCTCCGCCGCCGGCTCCACGCTGCGCCTGCCGGCCGCGCGATGTTCGACCACGCCCCGCACCGGCGGAAAGCTCCTGGTCGGCGTCCGCCCCGAGAAGATCTCCCTGGTCCACGCGGACGAGGAGGACACCATCGCGGCCGGCCGCAACAAGGTCCCGGGCCGGATCGCCGCCTCCTCCTTCATCGGCGTCTCCACCCAGTACGTCATCGACAGCCAGGTCTGCCCCGAGCTGGAGGTGTACGTCCAGAACATAGACAGGGACGCCCGCCTGGCACCGGGCGCCGAGGTGATCCTGCACTGGAGCCCGGAGCACACCTTCGGGCTGGACGCCGACCAGGACATCGACGCGGGCATCGAGACGGTCGAGGAGAGCGTGTGAGCGGCTCCGTGGTGGAGACGGCGCCGCCCCAGGCGCCCGCCCCCACCGAACCCCCGGTCCACAAGCCGTCCCTGCGCAAGCGGCTGATCCCGTACTGGCTGCTGCTCCCCGGCATCCTGTGGCTGCTGGTCTTCTTCGTCCTGCCGATGATCTACCAGGCCTCCACCTCGGTGCAGACCGGCTCCCTCGAAGAGGGCTTCCAGGTCACCTGGCACTTCGGGACCTACTGGGACGCCTTCACCGAGTACTACCCGCAGTTCCTGCGCTCCCTGCTCTACGCGGGCACCGCCACCGCGCTGTGCCTGCTCCTCGGCTACCCGCTGGCCTACCTGATCGCCTTCAAGGCGGGCCGCTGGCGCAACCTGCTGCTGGTCCTGGTCATCGCCCCGTTCTTCACCAGCTTCCTGATCCGCACCCTCGCCTGGAAGACGATCCTGGCCGACGGCGGACCGGTCGTCGGCGTCCTCAACAGCGTCGGCTTCCTCGACGTCACCAGCTGGCTGGGCATGACCGAGGGGGACCGGGTGCTGGCCACGCCGCTCGCGGTGGTCTGCGGTCTGACGTACAACTTCCTCCCCTTCATGATCCTGCCGCTGTACTCCTCGCTGGAGCGCATCGACACCCGGCTCCACGAAGCGGCCGGCGACCTGTACGCCCGCCCCGCCACGGTCTTCCGGAAGGTGACCTTCCCGCTCTCGATGCCGGGCGTGGTCTCCGGAACCCTGCTCACCTTCATCCCGGCGAGCGGCGACTACGTGAACGCCGAACTGCTCGGGTCCACGGACACCCGGATGATCGGCAGCGTCATCCAGTCGCAGTACCTGCGGATCCTCGACTACCCGACGGCGGCCGCGCTGTCCTTCATTCTCATGGCGATCGTGCTGATCATGGTCACCATCTACATCCGCCGAGCGGGGACGGAGGACCTGGTCTGATGCGTAATCCCCTCACCTGGCTCCGGCGCAACCTGGTCGTCATCGCGGGCCTCGGCACGCTCGCGTACATGATCCTGCCGAACGTCGTCGTGACCGTCTTCTCCTTCAACAATCCCACCGGGCGGTTCAACTACGCCTGGCAGGAGTTCTCCCTCGACGCGTGGAAGGACCCCTGCGGGGTCGCCGACATGTGCGGGTCGCTGTCCCTCTCGCTCCAGATCGCGCTGTGGTCCACCCTGGTGGCGACCGCGCTGGGCACCGCGATCGCCTTCGCGCTCGTGCGCTACCGCTTCCGGGCGCGCGGCGCGGTCAACTCGCTGATCTTCCTGCCCATGGCCATGCCCGAGATCGTGATGGCGGCCTCGCTGCTCGCGCTCTTCCTCAACATGGGCATCCAGCTGGGCTTCTGGACGATCCTGATAGCCCACATCATGTTCTGCCTCAGCTTCGTCGTCGCCGCCGTCAAGGCGCGTGTCCTGTCCATGGACCCACGGCTGGAGGAGGCCGCCCGCGACCTCTACGCCGGCCCGGTGCAGACCTTCGTACGGGTCACCCTGCCGATCGCGGCACCCGGTATCGCGGCGGGCGCGCTGCTCTCCTTCGCGCTCTCCTTCGACGACTTCATCATCACCAACTTCAACTCGGGCAACACCGTCACCTTCCCCATGTTCGTGTGGGGCTCGGCCCAGCGCGGTACGCCCGTGCAGATCAACGTCATCGGTACGGCGATGTTCGTCATCGCGGTGCTGGTGGTCCTGGCCGGCCAGATGGTCGGCAACCGCCGCAAGAAGGCACAACCGAAGTAATTCGGGAAAGCACGTCATCAGTTCCGTAGGGAGTTGGAAGACATGGCCCCAGTCGCCATGCGTAGTGTTGCGAAATCCCTTTCCGAAGCGAAGCCCGTCTCGTACTGGCTGGACGACCCCGGCAAGCCGGCCCCCGAGCCGGCGCTGACCTCCGACGAGCGCTGCGACCTGCTGGTCGTCGGCGGCGGCTACAGCGGACTGTGGACCGCGCTGATCGCCAAGGAGCGCGACCCCGGGCGGGACGTCGTACTGATCGAGAGCAAGGAGGCGGGCTGGGCCGCCTCCGGCCGCAACGGCGGATTCTGCGCCGCCTCCCTCACCCACGGCCTCAGCAACGGAATGGCCCGCTGGCCCGGCGAGCTGGCGAAGCTGGAGGAGATGGGCGCCCGCAACCTCGACGCCATCGAGGAGGCCGTCGCCCGCTACGGCATCGACTGCGACTTCGAACGGACCGGCGAGATCGACGTCGCCACCGAACCGCACCAGGTCGAGGAGCTGCGCGAACTGCACGAGGAGGCACTGCGCCTGGGCCTCGCGGACGGCTCGGAGTGGCTGGACGGCGAGGCGGTGCGCGCCGAGGTCGACTCGCCGACCTTCCTCGCCGGCCTCTGGGACCGCGAGGGCGTCGCCATGCTCAACCCGGCGAAGCTGGCCTGGGGCCTCAAGCGGGCCTGCCTGGAGCTCGGGGTGCGGATCTACGAGAACACCCGCGGCCTGAAGCTGGCCGCTGCCGGCTCCGGGATGACCGTGACGACCCCCTACGGCACGATCCTCGCGCGCCGGGTCGCCCTCGGCACGAACATCTTCCCCTCGCTGGTCCGCCGGGTCCGCCCGTTCACCGTGCCGGTCTACGACTACGCGCTGATGAGCGAGCCGCTCGACGAGACCCAACTGGCCGCGATCGGCTGGAAGCGGCGGCAGGGGCTCGGCGACAGCGCCAACCAGTTCCACTACTTCCGGATCACCCGCGACAACCGGATCCTGTGGGGCGGCTACGACGCGATCTATCCCTACCGGGGGAAGCTCGACTCCGAGTACGACCACCGCCCCGAGACCTACCTCAAGCTCGCGGAGCACTTCTTCACCGCCTTCCCGCAGTTGGAGGGCCTGAAGTTCAGTCACGCCTGGGGCGGCGCCATCGACACCTGCTCGCGCTTCTCCGCCTTCTTCGGCACCGCGCACTCCGGGAAGGTGGCCTACGCGGCCGGCTACACCGGGCTCGGCGTGGGCGCCACCCGGTTCGGGGCGGAGGTGATGCTCGACCTGCTGGACGGGCTCTCCACCGAGCGCACGAAGCTGGAGATGGTGAAGTCCAAGCCGATGCCGTTCCCGCCCGAGCCCTTCGCCTGGACCGGGATCGCGCTCACCAAGTGGTCGCTGGCCCGCGCGGACGCCCGGGGCGGACACCGGAACCTGTGGCTGAAGGCGATGGACAAGCTCGGCCTCGGCTTCGACAGCTAGCCGCGCCCGGCCGGCCGCGACCCCGGCGCAGCGCACGCCCCCGGCCGCACGCCCCGGCGCGGACCGCCCGTGACCGTGTGACCTGATTCACTACCATGGAGTAACGAAACCCGCGTCATACCCGAGCCCGGCCCCGCTCTCTCCAGGTGAGAACCCCTCACCTACAGGGAACGGAGGCCGGGCGATGACGATCCCGGGGGCCAAGACGGCGGTGGAATGGCTGGTATCGGCGGCGCCGGATCCGGACGCCTGCCGGTGGGAGTGGGAGCGCAACCCCCTCGGGGTCGCCCTGCTGCCCGCCGGCCGCCGCTGGGACGTGCTGATCCTGCCCGGGGAGTTGGGGCGGCCCACCCTCGACGTGCTCCGCCTGATCCTCGACCGGCCCGGGCCGGTGCTCGCCGACTTCGGGGCCACGCCGCGGAGCCACGCATCGATGCCGAGGCTCGGCTTCTTCGTGCCCGCGGGGACGGCGTCGCGGTGGCTCGGCACGGGTGTACGGGGTGCCGGGAGCGGGAGTTGGGTCGTCGTCCCGTATCCCGGCCGGGCGGCCGGCGGGGTCCGCTGGCTGGTGCTCCCGGACGGCGAGGGGACGCTCACCGACCCGGCGGTGCTGGAGCTCGCGATGCACGAGGCGGCCGCGTGCGTGCCGGCGAAGGTGGGCCGGAGGTCTTGACAAGGGTATTGGTCTGGACCATCTTGGGCGCCGCTGACCCCCTCCATCCCCCCATGCCCCGGAGGCAGTTGTGCGCAGAGCCCTACCCCTCCTCACGGCCGCCGCCCTCGCGGTGGCCGGCTTCCTCGCCGCGGGCCCGCCGGCCGCGGCGGCCGACGCCGACCTCGTACGCAACGGCGGCTTCGAGGCCGGCCTCGACGGCTGGAGCTGCTCGGGCGGCAGCGGAGCCGTCGTCGGCGCGCCCGTCCACGGCGGAGGTTCCGCCCTACGGGCCACTCCCGCCGGCCAGGACAACGCCCGCTGCTCCCAGACCGTCACCGTCGCGCCCGACTCCACGTACACGCTCGGCGCGTGGGTGCAGGGCGCGTACGTCTACCTCGGCGCGAGCGGCACCGGCACCACCGACGTGTCGACCTGGACGCAGACGCCCGGAGCGTGGAAGCAGCTGACGACCACCTTCCGCACCGGCCCGTCCACCACCTCGGTGACGGTCTGGACCCACGGCTGGTACGGCCAGAGCGCCCACCTCACCGACGACCTCACCCTGGTCGGCCCGGACCCCGGCGGCCCCGGCGGACCCCAGCTCCCGGCCGCCCCCACCGGCCTGAGCGTCTCCGCCACCTCGTCGACCTCGGTCGCGCTGACCTGGTCGGCGGTGCCCGACGCCACCTCGTACACCGTCCACCGGGACGGCGCGGCGCCGCTGTCCGTCACTTCGGCCTCGGCCACCGTGACCGGCCTCACCGCAGCCACCACCTACACCTTCCGGGTGAGCGCGGTGAACGCGGCGGGCGCCGGTCCGCAGAGCGCGCCCGCCTCGGCGACCACGCCCGGCGGTGGTGGGGGCGGCGGCGGTGGTCTGCCCGCGCACGCGCTCGTCGGCTACCTGCACACGAGCTTCGCCAACGGCTCCGGCTACGTCCGGATGGCCGACGTACCCGCCTCCTGGGACGTCATCAACCTCGCCTTCGGCGAACCCACTTCGGTGACCTCGGGCGACATCCGCTTCCGGCTCTGCCCGGTCGCGGAGTGCCCGAACGTCGAATCCGAGGCCGCGTTCAAGGCGGCCGTCAAGGCCAAGCAGGCGGCCGGCAAGAAGGTGCTGATCTCTATCGGGGGCCAGAACGGCCAGGTCCAGCTCGCGAGCACGGCCGCCCGGGACACCTTCGTCTCCTCCGTCAGCAAGATCATCGACGAGTACGGCCTCGACGGCCTGGACATCGACTTCGAGGGCCACTCCCTGTCCCTGGCCACCGGGGACACCGACTTCCGGGCGCCCACCACCCCGGTGGTCGTGAACCTCATCTCGGCCGTGAAGACCCTCAAGGCCAAGTACGGCCCGGACTTCGTCCTGACCATGGCCCCGGAGACCTTCTTCGTCCAGCTGGGCTACCAGTACTACGGCTCCGGCCCCTGGGGCGGCCAGGACCCGCGCGCCGGCGCGTACCTCCCGGTCATCCACGCCCTGCGCGACGACCTCACGCTCCTCCACGTCCAGGACTACAACTCGGGCTCGATCATGGGCCTCGACAACCAGTACCACTCCATGGGCGGCGCGGACTTCCACATCGCCATGACCGACATGCTGCTCACCGGCTTCCCGGTCGCCGGGAACACCGCGCGCGTTTTCCCCGCCCTGCGCCCGGACCAGGTCGCCATCGGCCTGCCGGCCACGACGAACGCGGGCAACGGTCACACCTCACCGGTCGAGGTGACCAAGGCGCTGAACTGCCTGACGAAGAAGACCGACTGCGGGAGCTACTCGACCCACGGCACCTGGCCGGCCCTGCGCGGCCTGATGACCTGGTCGATCAACTGGGACCGCTTCGGCGGCTGGGAGTTCAGCCGGAACTTCGACGCCTACTTCGGCGGCTGAGCCGGTCGGCCCTTCTCGCCCCGGCGGGCGCGGGCGGCCCACGCCACGCCGAGCAGCAGGGGAGTGCACATCAGCAGGCTGGCCAGTACGTCCAGCGGCCAGTGCCACCCCCGCAGGATCAGGCCGACGGCCGTCGCCCCCGTGAGGACCAGGGCGACGGCCGTCGGCCATGCCCGGCGGGTGTACGGGCGCACGAGCAGGGCCGCGCCGAGGTAGGCGACGGCCGCGGTGGCCGTGTGGCCCGAGGGGAAGTAACCGGTGGCCCAGGGCTCCAGCGGGCCGGGTCGTGCGGTCCACTCCTTGAACGGGATGACCAGGGCCGGCACCAGGGCCATCGCCAGGCCCGCGGCCCCGGCGGCCAGGGCCCGCCCGCGCCGGGCGGCGTAGGCCATGGCCAAGGCGAGCACGGGCACGGCGACCGGGATGTTGCCGAGGTCGGAGAGGCGCTCGGTGACCGAGTCCGGGACGGTGCGCACCAGCGCGCGGCTCAGCGCGTGATCCGGGGCCAGCAGCGGGCCGGAGACCAGCACCTGCCAGGTGACCAGGGAGAAGAGGAGGCCGCAGACCGCGGCGATCAGGAGAGGAGTGGCCAGCCGTCCCGGAACAGGGGGGATGGTTCCGGGACGGCCGCCCGGATCGGGTTGCCGGGCGCCCCGGGGGGTTTGGGGCGAACGGCCGTCCGATCGGTGAGGAGTGTGCGCGAACGCAGGCCCAGTACGGTGCTGGGGAAGCCCAGTACTGGTGTCGCCCCCGGTTTCCCTGGAGCGGGGTGTCTCACTCATCTGCAGAAACCGTACGGCAGCGAAAGGGGGACCGACAGCAGGAACGCGCTCCCGCCATCGGCCCCCCACAGCTTCTTCACAGCGTCCGCCCGTTACCGGCGGTAGGGGCCGGTCGCTGCGTGCGCACGTTCTAGCCGTTCGATCAGATGGCCGTGCCGATGGCCGCGAACGCGGCCTCGATGAGGTCCAGGCCCTCGTTCAGCAGGTCCTCGCCGATGACGATCGGCGGGAGGAAGCGGAGCACGTTGCCGTAGGTGCCACAGGTGAGGACGAGCAGGCCCTCCGCGTGGCAGGCCTTGGCGAGCGCGCCGGCCGCCTCCGGGAACGGGGTCTTGGAGACCGGGTCCTTGACCAGCTCGATCGCGATCATGGCGCCGCGGCCGCGGATGTCGCCGATGATGTCGTACTTCTCCTGCATGGCCGTCAGGCGGGCCTTCATGACGGACTCGATCTTCTTCGCCGCGGCGTTGAGGTCGAGCTCCTTCATGGTCTCGATGGAGCCGAGCGCACCGGCGCAGGCCACCGGGTTACCGCCGTAGGTGCCACCCAGGCCACCCGCGTGCGCGGCGTCCATGATCTCGGCGCGGCCCGTCACGGCGGCGAGCGGCAGACCGCCCGCGATGCCCTTGGCGGTGGTGATCAGGTCCGGGACGATGCCCTCGTCCTCGCACGCGAACCACTGGCCGGTGCGGCAGAAACCGGACTGGATCTCGTCGGCGACGAAGACGATGCCGTTGTCGTTGGCGAACTTCACGAGCGCGGGCAGGAAGCCCTTGGCCGGCTCGATGAAGCCGCCCTCGCCGAGGACCGGCTCGATGATGATCGCGGCGACGTTCTCGGCGCCGATCTGCTTGGTGATCTGGTCGATCGCCTGGGCGGCGGCCTCGGGGCCGCAGTTCTCGGCGCCGGTGGGCCAGCGGTAGCCGTAGGCGACCGGGACGCGGTAGACCTCGGGGGCGAACGGACCGAAGCCCTGCTTGTACGGCATGTTCTTCGCCGTCAGCGCCATGGTGAGGTTCGTACGGCCGTGGTAGCCGTGGTCGAAGACGACGACGGCCTGACGCTTGGTGTACGAACGGGCGATCTTGACGGCGTTCTCGACGGCCTCGGCGCCAGAGTTGAACAGGGCCGACTTCTTCGCGTGGGTGCCCGGGGTCAGCTCGGCGAGGGCCTCGCAGACCTCCACGTAGCCCTCGTACGGGGTGACCATGAAACAGGTGTGGGTGAAGTCGGCGAGCTGCGCGGAGGAGCGGCGCACGACGGCCTCGGCGGAGGCGCCGACCGAGGTCACGGCGATGCCGGAGCCGAAGTCGATCAGACGGTTGCCGTCGACGTCCTCGATGATGCCGCCGCCCGCGCGGGCCGTGAAGACGGGCAGCACGGAGCCCACGCCACCGGCCACGGTCTGCAGGCGGCGGGCCTGCAGCTCCTGCGACTTCGGGCCGGGGATCGCGGTGACGATCTTGCGCTCCTGCGGAACAGCGGTCATAGAGGGCTCCTGGGGGGTGTTTTCGGACGCACTTGTCTCTTTGTCCGCAGGCTAGGCCCGGGAGCGGTGGTCCTGCATGCTCCGTTCGGTAGTGATCACCGCGTGTCCTTGTCCGTGACGGCCATAGGAAGGACGCGGGCACGCGACTTGTGGACGGCACGGCGAAGAGGAGCGCGCGTACGGACCCACGGCCGGCGCCGGGCAACTACATTGAGCGACGCAGCGCAGGCACGGGCAGGGGGCAGGGGTTTCATGGACACCGACGGCACGCACGAGACGCGCCCACCCCGGGCCGGGCACGTCCCGAGACCGGCCGCCCCGCCGACCCCGAGCCTCCCCCCGAAGCCCTCGCACACGCCGACGGCCGGCCCGACGCTGGGCGACTGGCTGCGTCACCCGCGCTCCTCGGACGGGCCGGGCGTATGGACCTACGGGCATGTGCCGCGTGCGGCCGAGGAGCCCGAGGAGACACCCACCCGCCAACTCATCAGCGGGGCCCTGATCTCGCTGCTCGCGGGGCTGCTGCTCTGGTCCCTGCTGTGGAACGGCTACCTCGGTGCGTTCTGGCTGTGGCCCCTCTACATGTTCACGCCGGACTCCTGGGCCGGAACGCTTCCCTCCGTCGTGGCCTCCTACATCTGGTACGCCATCGTCGTCACCGTCCTGCTGATCGGCTTCGGGCGTCTCGGCCGCTGGCCCGAACTGGGCCGCCGACTCCTCGGCAGCCGCGCCCTGCGCGCCGTGCAGCCCGCGCACCCCGCCGACGCCGCCCGCCCCGAGGCGGGCGGTCCGGACGATCCCGCTCGGTGGCCGCAGTTGCGGGGGGCCGGGCTCGGGGAGGTGGCCGAGCGGTTGGAGGCGGAGGCCGGGGGCGGGCGGATGAACGACGTCGACTACACCCGGATCCGCCGTGCGTGGGACTCCGTGCGCGTCGACCCCTCGCGCATGCGGGCCTTCGCCGACGCCGTGCGCGACAAGGGCGCCGGGGCCTGCGCGCACCCGTCCGGGGCCCGGGACCTGCCCGTGCGGGCCGCCCGGCACGATCTGCTCGCCCGCCAGGTGCTGCTCGGCACCGTGGAGGACGGCACCCGCAACCCCTACTCCCGCCGCGGCACCGCCCTCGCCCTCGACCCCGACGTGCTCGGTACCTCCCTGCTCGCCGTCGGGCCCTCCGGCACCGGCAAGACCCGGCAGCTGGTGCGGCCCGTCGTCGAGTCGCTCTCGCTCCAGGCCCTCGCCGGCCAGGCCGCCGTCGTCGCCGTCGGAGCCGCCGGCGCCCAGCTCGGCCCCGACGCCGCCTTCGACGTCGTGGTCCGGGTCGGCGACCCCGCCTCCGTCTACGACCTCGACCTCTACGGCGGCGCCACCGACCCCGACGAGGCCGCCACCCTGCTCGCCGAGGCCTTCGTCGGAGACGTCCCCGGGATCGACGTACGCCGGGCCGCCACCGCCCTCGCCCAGCTCCTCGGCCCGTTCCGCGCGGCGTACGAGCGCTTCCCGGCCGTACCCGAGCTGCGAGAGCTGCTCGACGGTCTCCCCACCGCCTTCGACGCCCTGCGCCGCGACCTCGCCGGGCAGCACGCCATGCTGCGCGAGCTCGACGCCCGGGCCCGCCAGCACGGCGCCCCCGCCGACCCCGGCCCGGCCCTCGCCGACCGGGTGGCCCTGCTGGACCGACCCGCCTTCGCCGGCTTCTTCGACACCACCGGCCAGGGCCGACCGTTCTCGCTGCGCGCCCTGGAGCACCCGATCCGCGTCCGCGTGGACCTGCCCGAGCGCGGGCACGCCGACGCCTCCCGGATGCTGGCCCGGCTGCTGCTCGCCCAGTTCAACGCCGCCGCGGCCGCCCGCACCGACCGCTCCCTCTTCGCCTTACTCGCCTTCGACGACGCCTCCCACACCCTGACCGCCGGAACCGTGCGGGGCGTCCAGCGGCTGCGCTCGGCGCACGCGGGCGTGCTGCTCACGCTGCGCACGCTGGACGACGTACCGGAGGCACTGCGCACACCGCTGCTCGGGTCCGTCGGCTGCCGGATGGCCTTCTCCGGAGTCACCACCTGGGACGGCAAGCGGTTCGCCGAGGCCTGGGGCACGGAGTGGGTGGAGACGCGGGACGTCACCCACCGCACCGTCTTCGCCGACCAGCCGCTCACCCGCCTGATGCACTCCTTCCGCAAGCTCGTCACCGGCAAGGCCGTCACCACGGACGCGGTGACCGTGCGCCAGGTGGAGCGCGAGCGCTGGTCCGCCTCGGACCTGGCGCACGCCGTGCCGCCGGGGCACGCGGTGCTGTCGCTGACCTCGGTACGCGGGGAACGGGCGGCTCCGCTGCTGGTCCGCCTGGCCGGCACGTCCTGACCCGCACCCCGACCCGTACGAGGTGGCAGAATCGAGGGGAGTCGTTCGTACGACACGGCGAAATCCGCCGGCGGGCCCCCCTCCTTCCGCCGGCCGTCCTGCGCCCCGTCGCCCCCTCCCGCTAAGGCCACTGGTAACCGATGCCGCTCACCCTCGCCTCACTCGTCCAGCACTCGGCGCTCAAGCTCGGCGTCCGGGCGGGGGAGGGCCGCCTCGACACCCCGGTGCGCTGGGCCCACGTCAGTGAGCTCGCCGACCCCGTCCCCTACATGGAGGGCGGGGAGCTGCTCCTGATCACCGCGATGAAGCTGGACGCGGGGGACCCCGAGGAGATGCGGGCCTACGTACGTCGCCTCGCCGCGGCCGGGGTCGTCGGCATCGGCTTCGCGATCGGGGTCAACTACGAGGAGATCCCCGAGGCGCTGGTCGAGGCCGCGCGGACCGAGGACATGCCGCTGCTGGAGGTACCCCGGCGGACCCCCTTCCTGGCGATCAGCAAGGCCGTCTCCGCGGCCCTGGCGGCGGACCAGTACCGGGCCGTGACCGCCGGATTCGAGGCCCAGCGGGAGCTGACGCGCGCCGCGCTCTCCGTCGACGGCCCCACCGAACTGCTGGTGAAACTGGCCGCGCACGTCCACGGCTGGGCCGCCCTCTACGACACCTCGGGCGCGGTCGTCGCGGCCGCACCCGACTGGGCCGCGCGCCGCGCCGCCCGGCTCACCCCCGACGTGGAACGGCTGCGCGAGCGCCCGGCGCCCGCGAGCGCCGTGGTCGGCGGCTCCGAGGACCGCGTCGAACTCCAGTCCCTCGGTACGGGCCGGCGGGCGCGCGGCGCGCTCGCCGTCGGTACCGCGGCCCCGCTGGGCACGGCCGAGCGGTACGCCGTCCACTCCGCCGTCGCGCTGCTCACCCTCACCACCGAGCGCTCGCGCTCCCTGCACGACGCCGAGTCCCGGCTCGGGGCGGCGGTGCTACGGATGCTGCTCGCGGGTGAGGCGGACCATGCGCGGTCCGTGGCCGGGGACCTGTACGGGGCCCTGCTGGAGGCACCGTTCCGGATCGTCGTGGCCGAGCCGGCCCTGGCGGGGACCGCCCGACCCGAGGGCTTGGCGCTGCTGTCCGACGCCGTGGAGTCGGCCGCGGCCCGGACCGGTGAGGCGCTGCTCGTGGTCCCGGAGGCGGGCCGGCTGGTGGTCCTGGCCGCCGACGGGGGCTCGGCCGTACAGGCGTGCGTGGACCACGCCGAGGTCCTGGAGGCGCGGCGCGGCCGGGACACGGCCGGACCGGAGCCGGACGAGCTGGTGGTCGGCCTGTCCGCGCCGGCCGGACCGGGTGGTGTGGCGGCGGCCCTCAAGCAGGCCGACCAGGCGCTCGCCGTGGCCCGGCGCCGTGGCCGGCCGATGGTGGAGCACGAGGACATGGCGGCGGGCTCGGTCCTGCCGCTGCTGGCCGACGACGCCGTACGGGCCTTCGCGGACGGCACCCTGCGCGCCCTGCGGGAGCACGACGCCACCGGGCGCGGTGACCTGGTGGCCTCGCTCCAGGCCTGGCTCTCCCGCCACGGGCAGTGGGACGCGGCCGCCGCCGATCTCGGCGTGCACCGGCACACCCTGCGCTACCGGATGAAGCGGGTCGAGGAGATCCTCGGCCGCTCCCTGGAGGACCCGGACGTGCGCATGGAGCTGTGGCTCGCCCTCAAGGCCACCGCGAACCCGTCCTGAACCGACCGCGCCCGTCGAACCGACCCCGGCCGCACGACGGCGCAAGCACGACGGCGCAAGCAGGACGGCGCAGGCCCGTCCGGCGTTCGGACAGTGACAAAGCGGCGAAGCGCGACGACCCGCCGCTCCATGAGGGACAAACGCCGAAACCCCGACGGAGTTCTACGGTGGAGGGGTCAGGACCCACCGCACACTCTCGAAGGGCCGGGATTCGCCATGACTTCCACCCACGCCTTCTGGCTCGCCGGCCGCCAGGCCACCGGCGAGGACAGCTTCGACGTCCACTCCCCGTGGGACGGCCGCCTGGTCGGCACGGTCAGCGTGCCCACCGACGAGCAGGTCGAAGAAGCCGTGGCCGCGGCGTACGCCGTGACGGCGGAGTTCTCCGCGACCCCCGCCCACGTACGCGCCGCCGCCCTGGACCACGTGTCCAAGCGGCTCGCCGAGCGCACCGAAGAGATCGCCCAGCTGATCTCCGCCGAGAACGGCAAGCCCGTCAAGTGGGCCCGCGGCGAGGTCGGCCGTGCGGTGTCCGTGTTCCGCTTCGCCGCCGAAGAGGCCCGCCGCTTCAACGGCGGAGAGGCCCAGCGCCTGGACACCGACGCCGGTGGTGTCGGCCGCCTCGCGCTGACCCGCCGCTTCGTCAAGGGCCCGGTCCTCGGCATCGCGCCGTTCAACTTCCCGCTGAACCTGTGCGCCCACAAGGTGGCCCCGGCCATCGCCGTCGGCGCGCCGATCATCCTCAAGCCCGCCCCCGCCACGCCCCTCTCCGGGCTGATCCTGGGTGAGCTGCTCGCCGAGACCGACCTCCCGGCCGGCTCCTGGTCGGTCCTGCCGGTCGCCAACGAGAAGATGCCGGCCCTGGTCAAGGACGAGCGACTGCCCGTCATCTCCTTCACCGGTTCCGACACCGTGGGCTACGCCATCCAGCAGTCGGTGCCCCACAAGCACTGCACCCTGGAGCTCGGCGGCAACGCCGCGGCCGTCGTCCTGGACGACTGGTCCTCCGAGGCCGACCTCGACTGGGCCGCGACCCGCATCGCGACCTTCTCGAACTACCAGGCCGGCCAGTCCTGCATCTCCGTGCAGCGCGTGATCGCCGACGCCTCCGTCTACGACCGCCTCGTCGAGAAGGTCGTCGAGAAGGTCCAGGCGCAGGTCACCGGCGACCCGACCGACGACGCCACCGACGTCGGCCCGCTGGTCTCCCAGGCCGCCGCCGAGCGCGTCGAGTCCTGGGTCGACGAGGCCGTCTCCGCCGGCGCCAAGCTGCTCACCGGTGGCAAGCGCGCGGGTGCCTCGTACGAGCCCACCGTCCTGGCCCACGTGCCGGACGGCGTCAAGCTCGCCACCGAGGAGGTCTTCGGGCCGGTCCTGACGCTGAAGAAGGTCGAGAACGTCGACGAGGCCTTCGCCGCGGTCAACGACTCGAAGTTCGGTCTGCAGACCGGCGTCTTCACCCGCAACGTGCAGACCGCGTTCCGCGCCCACCGCGAGCTCGAGGTCGGCGGTGTGATCATCGGCGACGCGCCGTCCTACCGCGCCGACCAGATGCCGTACGGCGGCGTCAAGCAGTCCGGTGTGGGCCGCGAGGGCGTCCGCTACGCGATGGACGACTACACGTACGAGCGGGTCCTGGTCCTGACCGGCCTCGACATCTGATCTCGTACCGCCCGAAAGCCGACGGCCGGAGCCCACTGTGCGGGGGCTCCGGCCGTCCCCCTTTTCCGGCCCGGGCCCGGTGCCCGGACCGACGCGTGCGGCAGCCGCGGCCGCCGGTTCCCCCGATCGGACCGTCCCGGCTTTTCCGGCGGGGCCGGACGGGGTACGACTCACAAGTAGCACCGGCTGGTAATCCGGTGAACCGACTTCGGCGGCGAGGTGAGTCCCCGCATGTCCGCAACACAGCCCGCACAGCCCAAGGTGACCGAGCGCGAGGCCCGGCAGGTCGCGGAGGCGGCCCGGGAACAGGACTGGCGCAAGCCCAGTTTCGCCAAGGAACTCTTCCTGGGGCGCTTCCGGCTCGACCTGATCCACCCCCATCCGCTGCCCGCCGACGAGGACGTCCGGCGGGGCGAGGCCTTCCTGGCCCGGCTGCGGGAGTTCTGCGAGACCTCGATCGACGGGGCCCTCATCGAGCGCGAGGCCAAGATCCCCGACGAGACCGTGCGCGGCCTCAAGGAACTCGGCGCCCTCGGCATGAAGATCGACCCCAAGTACGGCGGGCTCGGTCTCACCCAGGTCTACTACAACAAGGCACTGGCCCTCGTCGGCTCGGTCAGCCCGGCCATCGGGGCCCTGCTCTCCGCGCACCAGTCGATCGGCGTGCCCCAGCCGCTGAAGATGTTCGGCACGCAGGAGCAGAAGGACGCCTACCTGCCCCGCTGCGCCACCACCGCCATCAGCGCCTTCCTGCTCACCGAGCCCGACGTGGGCTCCGACCCGGCGCGCCTGGCGACCATGGCGGTCCCGGACGGGGACGACTACGTGCTCGACGGGGTGAAGCTGTGGACGACCAACGGGGTCGTCGCGGACCTCCTCGTCGTGATGGCCCGCGTACCGAAGTCCGACAACCACCGCGGCGGGATCACCGCCTTCGTCGTCGAGGCGGACTCGCCGGGCATCACCGTCGAGCACCGCAACGCCTTCATGGGCCTGCGCGGCCTGGAGAACGGCGTCACCCGCTTCCACCGGGTCCGGGTCCCCGCGGCCCAGCGCATCGGCGCCGAGGGTGCCGGGCTCAAGATCGCCCTGACCACGCTCAACACCGGCCGGCTGTCCCTGCCCGCCATGTGCGTCGGCGCCGGCAAATGGTGCCTGAAGATCGCCCGCGAGTGGTCCGGCGTCCGCGAGCAGTGGGGCCGGCCCGTCGCGAAGCACGAGGCGGTCGGCGCGAAGATCTCCTTCATCGCCGCCACCACCTTCGCCCTCGAAGCGGTCGTCGACCTCGCCTCCCAGATGGCCGACGAGGACCGCAACGACATCCGCATCGAGGCCGCCCTCGCCAAGCTCTACGGCTCCGAGATGGCCTGCCTGATGGCCGACGAACTCGTCCAGATCCGCGGCGGGCGCGGCTTCGAGACCGCCGAGTCCCTCGCCGCCCGCGGCGAACGCGCCGTCCCCGCCGAGCAGATGCTCCGTGACCTGCGCATCAACCGGATCTTCGAGGGCTCCACCGAGATCATGCACCTGCTGATCGCCCGCGAAGCCGTCGACGCCCACCTCTCGGTGGCGGGCGACCTCATCGACCCGGAGAAGGCGCTCGGGGACAAGGCCAAGGCCGGAGCCCGCGCCGCCGGGTTCTACGCCCGCTGGCTGCCCAAGCTCGCCACCGGCCCCGGCCAGGTACCCGGCACCTACCGCGCCTTCCACCCGGGCGGCCACCCCGACCTCTCCACCCACCTGCGCTACGTGGAACGCAGCGCACGCAAACTCGCCCGCTCCACCTTCTACGCCATGTCCCGCTGGCAGGGCCGGATGGAGACCAAGCAGGGCTTCCTCGGCCGGATCGTCGACATCGGCGCCGAACTCTTCGCGATGAGCGCGGCCTGCGTCCGCGCCGAGCACCTGCGCGCCACCGGCGCCCACGGCCGCGAGGCCTACCAGCTGGCCGACGCCTTCTGCGAGCAGTCCCGGCTGCGCGTCGAGGAACTCTTCGGCCGGCTCTGGTCCAACACCGACGACCTCGACCGCAAGGTGGTCGCGGGCGTGCTGTCCGGCACCTACGCCTGGCTGGAGGAGGGCGTCCTCGACCCCTCCGGCGACGGCCCCTGGATCGCGGACGCGACACCCGGACCCTCGACCCAGAAAAACGCCCACCGCCCCATCCGCTGACCTGCGATCATCGCCGGACGTCGGACAGACGTACGAGGATGAGTACGAGTACTGGTACGCGTACGAGCACAGCGCGAGGCGGACGAGAACGATGTCGACGGCCGAGGAAGACCGCACCAGCCGACGGCTGGCCTGGTGCGTGGCGCACCTGCTGCGCCACGCACCGGACCACGTCGTCACCGACATGATCGGCAGGCTGGACGACCCCACCCGCAAATACCTGTGCCGGGACGAATGGCTGTCGGCCGGGACGGTCACCCTGCTGCTGCGCCACGGCGGCCCGGCCGACCGGACCTTCATCGCGCGCAACCCCCGGGTCGTGGGCCGGCCGCTGCCCGGCCTGCCCGGACCCGCCCGCTACGCCCGCCGCCGCACACCCCCCGAACGCCTGCCGGTGCTCCGCGCCGAGCTCGGCAGGGACCCCGCCGAGGAACCGCTCGACACGGCCGAGCTCGTCGGCCTGCTGCGCCGGCACGGCCGGCGCGGCCCGCGGGTCCCCCTGGACATCCTGGCGCTGCCCCACCACCCGGACCCGGAGCAGCTGCTCGCCGAGCACCTGCGCGAGCCGCTGCCGACCGGCTCGGTCGAGGCCCTGCTGCTCGTCGCCGATCTGCCGCTGGAGACCGTCCACGCCTTCCTGGCCGCCCCGGCGGGTCCGTCGGACGGGCGCTCCTGGCACCGACCCGCCGTCCGCGCCGTGCGGATGGGCCGGGTCACCCACGAGGAACTCGTCACCCACATCGCCCCCGCGTACCGGACCCTGCTGCTCGCCCGCCTCCCCGACACCGACGGCCTGCGCTGGACCCTGCCCGAACAGGCCGGCATGCAGAGCGCCGTCCTGCGGGCCCTGCGCCCGCTGGGGGACGACCCCCGCCTGTGGGCGGAACTGCTGCGGCACGCCCCCGGCCACCGGGGCCCGCTGCCCGAGCTGGTCGCCGCCCTCGTCGACGGCACCGTGCCCGAGGCGGTCGACGCGGGTGAGCCCGGCCCCGACCTCGTGCGCGCCGTACGCCACCTGACGCCGACGGCCGGCGAACCCTACGGGGGCGTGGAGCGCGAGCTGGCCCTGACCAGCCTCGCCGTGCCGATGGACAGCGTCCGGGAGGACATCCGCTGGGTGCGCGACTGCCTCGACCGCGGCCTGCTCACCGGCCACGACGTGATCCGGCACAAGCTTCCCGCCTGCTGGGCCCTGGACCAGGACCACTGGCTGGGCGACGTGGACCATCCCGACCGGCACGACCGCCCCGCGGCCGTCCTCGCCTCCCACGCCGAGGCCGACCAGCTGCTGGCCCTCGCCCTCGACGAGGACCCCGAAGCCTGGTGGAACGTGGCCCGTACGCTCCCGGAGTTCGCCGGAACGCTCCCGCACCTGCTTCTGCGGGTAACGGAAGGGGGCTCCGTGTCCGGCCGCTCGTGACTTGCGGCAACAATGGGGGGCATGAGCGACCGCCCAGCCCCCCTCGCCGACCCGCACCTCCTCTTCGACCCCGCGGCCGGCCTCCGGGACATCGTCATCCTCGGGTCCACCGGGTCCATCGGGACCCAGGCCATCGACCTCGCCCTGCGCAACCCGGACCGGTTCAAGGTCACCGCGCTGTCCGCCGCCGGAGGGCGGGTGGAGCTGCTGGCCGAGCAGGCCCGGCAGCTGCGGGTCCAGACCGTGGCCGTGGCCCGCGAGGACGTCGTACCGGCCCTGAAAGAGGCGCTGAGCGCCCAGTACGGTGCCGAGCCGCTGCCCGAGATCCTGGCCGGTCCGGACGCCGCGGCCGAACTCGCCGCCTCCGAGTGCCACACCGTCCTCAACGGAATCACCGGTTCCATCGGCCTCGCGCCGACCCTCGCCGCACTGCGGGCGGGCCGGACCCTGGCCCTGGCCAACAAGGAGTCGCTGATCGTCGGCGGCCCGCTGGTCAAGGCCCTCGCGAAGCCCGGCCAGATCATCCCCGTGGACTCCGAGCACGCCGCGCTCTTCCAGGCGCTCGCCGCCGGCACCCGGGCCGACGTCCGCAAGCTCGTGGTGACCGCCTCCGGCGGCCCCTTCCGCGGCCGCACCCGCGCCGAGCTGGCAAAGGTCACCGTCGCGGACGCGCTCGCCCACCCCACCTGGGCCATGGGCCCGGTGATCACCGTCAACTCCGCGACCCTGGTCAACAAGGGACTGGAGGTCATCGAGGCGCACCTGCTCTACGACATCCCCTTCGACCGCATCGAGGTCGTGGTCCATCCGCAGTCCTACGTGCACTCGATGGTGGAGTTCACCGACGGTTCCACGCTCGCCCAGGCCACCCCGCCGGACATGGGCGGCCCCATCGCGATCGGCCTCGGTTGGCCCCAGCGGGTCCCGGACGCGGCCCCCGCCTTCGACTGGACCAAGGCGTCCACCTGGGAGTTCTTCCCGCTGGACACCGAGGCCTTCCCCTCGGTGGGCCTCGCCCGGCACGTGGGCACCCTCGGCGGCACCGCCCCGGCCGTCTTCAACGCGGCCAACGAGGAGTGCGTGGAAGCATTCCTGGCAGGTCGGCTGCCGTTCACAGCAATCATGGATACGGTCTCTGCCGTGGTCGATGAGCACGGGACACCTGAGTCGGGAACCTCCCTGACGGTCCAGGACGTCCTAGAAGCAGAGGCCTGGGCCAGGGCCCGGGCGCGGGAGATGGCGGCTCGGGCCGCCGCGGAGGCGCGCGCATGACACTACTGATGACGGTGCTCGGGGTCGTGGTCTTCGCGGTCGGCCTGCTGGTCTCCATCGCCTGGCACGAGCTGGGGCACCTCTCCACGGCCAAGATCTTCGGCATTCGCGTGCCGCAGTACATGGTGGGCTTCGGGCCGACCGTCTGGTCGCGAAGGAAGGGCGAGACCGAGTACGGGATCAAGGCCATCCCCATGGGCGGCTACATCCGCATGATCGGGATGTTCCCGCCCGGCGAGGACGGCAAGGTCACCGCCCGCTCCACCTCGCCGTTCCGGTCGATGATCGAGGACGCGCGCTCGGCCGCGTACGAGGAGCTCCAGCCCGGGGACGACGACCGGCTCTTCTACACGCGCAAGCCGTGGAAGCGCGTGATCGTGATGTTCGCCGGGCCGTTCATGAACCTCGTCCTGGCCGTGGCGATCTTCCTCACGACCCTGATGACCTTCGGGCTCAACACCCAGACCACCTCGGTCGCCACCGTCTCGGACTGCGTCATCCAGCAGAGCGAGAAGCGCGACAAGTGCGCCCCCGCGGACCCGGCCGCCCCCGCCAAGGCGGCGGGCCTGAAGGCGGGCGACAAGATCGTCGCCTTCGACGGCCGTGCGGTCGGCGACTGGTCCGCCCTGCAGAAGGACATCCGCGCCACCGTCGGACCCGCCACGATCACCGTGGAGCGGGCCGGCGAGCGGATCGACCTCAAGGCGAACCTCATCGAGAACAAGGTCGCCAAGACGGACGGCAGCGGCCGGTACGTCAAGGACGAGTACGTCACCGCGGGCTTCCTCGGTTTCGCCCCCGCCTCCGGCTACGTCCCGCAGTCCTTCGGCCAGTCCGTCGACCGCATGGGCGAGATGATGCAGGCCGGCGTGGAGTCGCTGGTCGCACTTCCCTCCAAGGTCCCGGACCTGTGGAACGCGGCCTTCAACGGGGCCGAGCGCAAGCAGGACAGCCCGATGGGCGTCGTCGGCGCGGCGCGGGTCAGCGGTGAGATCTTCACGCTCGACATCCCCGCCCAGCACCAGCTGGTCTTCTTCCTCAACCTGCTGGCCGGCTTCAACCTCTCGCTGTTCCTGTTCAACATGCTGCCGCTGCTCCCGCTCGACGGCGGGCACATCGCCGGCGCCCTGTGGGAATCGCTCCGGCGCACCGTCGCCCGGGTCTTCCGGCGCCCCGACCCCGGCCCGTTCGACGTGGCGAAGCTGATGCCCGTCGCGTACGTGGTCGCGGGTCTGTTCATCTGCTTCACCCTGCTGGTGATGGTCGCGGACGTGGTGAACCCGATCAAGATCACCTAGTTTGCGGGGGCTCTACCCCAGCACCACGGGAGCCGGGCACGGATCGTGCTCGGCTCCCTACGTTCGGGTGGCACACCCCTCGGATGCACGGGCCGCGCCGTGGTTGGCGTAATCTCGAAGCCTGGAGCCCGCCGATCTCGGGACCTTGATCCACACCTTGGGGTTGCACAGCAGATGACTGCCATCTCTCTCGGAATGCCGGCCGTGCCGACGAAGCTTGCCGACCGCAGGGTCAGCCGCAAGATCCAGGTCGGCAAGGTGGCCGTCGGCGGCGACGCACAGATCTCCGTGCAGTCGATGACGACGACCAGGACCTCCGACATCGGGGCGACGCTCCAGCAGATCGCCGAGCTCACGGCCTCCGGCTGCGACATCGTCCGCGTGGCGTGCCCGACGCAGGACGACGCCGACGCGCTCGCCGTGATCGCCAAGAAGTCGCAGATCCCGGTCATCGCCGACATCCACTTCCAGCCCAAGTACGTGTTCGCCGCGATCGACGCCGGCTGCGCCGCGGTCCGGGTGAACCCGGGCAACATCAAGCAGTTCGACGACAAGGTCAAGGAGATCGCGAAGGCCGCGAACGAGACGCGCACCCCGATCCGCATCGGTGTGAACGCCGGCTCGCTCGACGCCCGCCTTCTCAAGAAGTACGGCAAGGCCACCCCCGAGGCGCTGGTCGAGTCCGCACTGTGGGAGGCCTCCCTCTTCGAGGAGCACGGCTTCGGCGACATCAAGATCTCGGTCAAGCACAACGACCCGGTCGTCATGGTCAACGCCTACCGCCAGCTCGCCGCCGCCTGCGACTACCCGCTGCACCTGGGCGTCACCGAGGCCGGCCCCGCCTTCCAGGGCACCATCAAGTCCGCCGTCGCCTTCGGCGCGCTGCTCTCCGAGGGCATCGGCGACACCATCCGCGTCTCCCTCTCCGCCCCGCCGGCGGAGGAGGTCAAGGTCGGCATCCAGATCCTGGAGTCGCTGAACCTCAAGCCGCGCCGCCTGGAGATCGTCTCCTGCCCGTCCTGCGGCCGCGCCCAGGTCGACGTCTACAAGCTGGCCGAGGAGGTCACGGCGGGCCTGGAGGGCATGGAGGTCCCGCTGCGCGTCGCGGTCATGGGCTGCGTCGTCAACGGCCCGGGCGAGGCCCGCGAGGCCGACCTCGGTGTCGCCTCCGGCAACGGCAAGGGCCAGATCTTCGTGAAGGGCGAGGTCATCAAGACCGTGCCCGAGTCGAGGATCGTGGAGACCCTCATCGAAGAGGCCATGAAGATCGCCGAGCAGATGGAGAAGGACGGCGTGATGAGCGGCGAGCCCACCGTCGCCATCGGCGTCTGATCGCTCCGAGAGATCCCGCACCATAAGGCGCCCCGGTGCCGTTCCCGCAGTTCGGGGGCGGGCCGGGGCTCTTTCGTGACCTCGGACGCGGCATCCCCGGGCGCCGCCGGGTACAGTGCGGAGATCAGCAGACTTGCATGGTGAGGCCCCAGTGTTGACGCAGACCACCACCCGGGTCCTTGAGCCCAGTGATCTCGACGCCGCGATGGAAATCCTCGGACGCGAGCCGGTCGAGAACGCCTTCGTCACCTCCCGGGTCCAGGTCGCCGGACTCGACCCCTGGCGCCTGGGCGGCGAGATGTGGGGTTGGTACGCCGACGGCGAGCTCCGCTCGCTGTGCTACGCGGGCGCCAATCTGGTCCCCGTCTGCGCCGGACCCGACGCCGTACGCGCCTTCGCCGACCGGGCCCGCCGCACCGGCCGCCGCTGCTCCTCCATCGTCGGCCCCGCCGAGGCCACCCGACTGCTGTGGCAGCTCCTGGAGCCCAGCTGGGGCCCGGCCCGCGAGGTCCGCTCCCACCAGCCGCTCATGGTTATCGAGCGCCCGTCCACCACGGTCGAGGCCGACCCGCAGGTCCGCCGGATCCGCAAGGACGAGATGGAGCTGATCATGCCCGCCTGCGTGGCCATGTTCACCGAGGAGGTCGGCATCTCACCGATGGCCGGTGACGGCGGGTTGCTCTACCAGGCCCGCGTCGCCGAGCTCGTCGCCGGTGGCCGCTCCTTCGCCCGCGTCGACGACGGCAAGGTCGTCTTCAAGGCCGAGATCGGCGCCGCCACCGCCCGCGCCTGCCAGATCCAGGGCGTGTGGGTGGACCCCGACTTCCGCGGCCTCGGCCACTCGGAGACCGGGATGGCCGCCGTCGTCGCCTACGCGCTGCGCGACGTCGCCCCCGTCGTCAGCCTCTACGTGAACGATTTCAACACCGCCGCCCGTGCGGCCTACCACCGCGTCGGCTTCCGCGAGGTCGGCGCGTTCATGAGCGTCCTCTTCTGAGACCCGGCTCCGACACCCGGCCGCACCCGATCCCGGCGGCGGGCCACTGACCCCGGCGGTGGCATTCCGGCAGCCCCGTACCGCGAAGTAAGGTCGCCGCATGCTGCCTTCCGGAGTCCGAATCGCTCCCCTCGACCTCGCCGCCCGCGTGGACGAGGCCCTGCGCGTGCAGGCCGTCGCCTTCGGCCTCAGCGAGGAGGAGGTCGGCATCCGGCGCTACATCGTCCAGCGCCACATGACCTGCCGCGGCGCCCGCGCCCTCGGGGCGTTCGCCGAGGACGGGGCGCTCACCGGATTCGTCTACGGGATGCCGAACGACCGCACCCACTGGTGGTCCACCATCGTCGAGCCCTACCTGCGCGCCGGCGGCCACGAGGACTGGCTCGACGGCTCCTTCGTGATCACCGAACTGCACGTCCACCCCGGCTTCCAGGGCCACGGCGTCGGCCGCGCCCTGATCACCACCATCACGGACGACGCGGCCGAGCCCCGCTCGATCCTCTCCGCCATCGACACCGAGAGCCCCGCACGCGGCCTCTACCGCGCCCTCGGCTACACCGACCTCGCCCGCCAGGTCCACTTCCCGAGCGCGAGCCTGCCGTACGCGGTCATGGGCGCCACCCTGCCGCTGACCAGGCGCTGAAACCGGTACCGCGGGCCGCCGGGCCCCCGGTAATCTCCCGACATGTCTACGCACCACGTACAGCGCATGTCCCGCCTCATGGCCAAGACCCTCCGCGAGGACCCGGCCGACGCCGAAACCCTCAGCCACCGGCTCCTGGTCCGCGCCGGCTACGTCCGGCGCAGCTCCGCCGGGGTGTGGACGTGGCTGCCGCTCGGCAAGCGGGTCCTGGACAACGTCTCGCGCGTCGTCCGCGAGGAGATGGACGCGATCGGGGCCCAGGAGGTGCTGCTCCCGGCCCTGCTGCCGAAGGAGCCGTACGAGGTCAGCGGACGCTGGTCGGAGTACGGCGACCTGCTGTTCCGGCTGAAGGACCGCAAGGGCGCGGACTACCTGCTCGGGCCCACCCACGAGGAGATCTTCACCCTCGTCGTGAAGGACCAGTGCACCTCCTACAAGGACCTGCCGGTCATGCTCTACCAGATCCAGACCAAGTACCGCGACGAGGCGCGGCCCCGGTCCGGGGTGCTGCGCGGGCGCGAGTTCCAGATGAAGGACTCCTACTCCTTCGACGTGTCCGACGAGGGGCTGGCGGAGTCCTACCGGCTCCACCGCGAGGCGTACGTCCGCATCTTCGAGCGGCTCGGCCTGGACCACCGGATCGTGTCGGCCGTCTCGGGCGCGATGGGCGGCTCGGCGTCCGAGGAGTTCCTGGCTCCGGCCGAGGCGGGCGAGGACACCTTCGCGGACTGCCCGTCCTGCGACTACGCGGCGAACACGGAGGCCGTGACCTTCGCCCTGGCCCCGGTGTCGGCCGAACACCCGGCGCTGGAGGAGGTGGACACCCCGGACACCCCGACGATCGAGACCCTGGCCGCGCACCTGGGCGTACCCGCCTCCGCGACGCTCAAGAACCTCCTGGTCAAGGTCGACGGGGAGATCACGGCCGTGGGTGTGCCGGGCGACCGTGAGGTGGACCTCGGCAAGCTCGGCGAGCATCTGGCCCCCGCCGTCGTGGAGTTGGTGACGGCCGAGGACTTCGAGGGCCGCCCGGACCTGGTACGCGGCTACGTGGGCCCGCAGGGTCTGGACAAGGTCCGCTACCTGGCCGACCCCCGCGTCGCGCCCGGCACTTCATGGGTGACGGGGGCCAACCGGGCGGACACGCACGCCCGGAACGTCGTCTGCGGGCGGGACTTCGAGGTGGACCGGTACCTGGACGTGGTGGTCGTGGAGCCGGGCGACCCCTGCCCGTCCTGCGGTGCGGGGCTGAAGCTCGACCGGGCGATCGAGATCGGGCACATCTTCCAACTGGGCCGCAAGTACGCGGACGCCTTCGGGCTGGACGTGCTGGGCCGCGAGGGCAAGCCGGTCCGGGTCACGATGGGCTCGTACGGCATCGGCGTCTCCCGTGCGGTGGCGGCGCTGGCCGAGCAGACGGCGGACGAGCGCGGTCTGTGCTGGCCCGCGGCGGTGGCCCCGGCCGACGTCCACGTGGTGGCGGCGGGCAAGGCGGTTCCGCTCGCGCTGGCGGAGGAGGCGGCGACGGCCCTGGCCGCGGCGGGACTGCGGGTCCTGCTGGACGACCGGCCCGGCCTGTCGCCCGGCGTGAAGCTCACGGACGCGGAACTGATCGGCGTGCCGTGGATCCTGGTGGCCGGCCGCCGCTCCGCCGACGGCGTGGTCGAACTCCAGGACCGAGCCACGGGCACCCGCGAGGAACTCCCCCTGACGGAAGCCCTGTCCCGCCTGACGCCGTAGCACCGACCGCGCGAGGCCGGATTGCGCGGGGCGCGATTTCAGCCTTGCCGGCCTTCGAGGCGCGGGGTCCGGGCAGCGCCCGGGAAACGGCGAAAGGGCGGGGCGGGGGAGACGACCTGGTGCCGTGCCGGGCGTCGCGACCCGGTGAACCTCCCCGGTCACAGCACCAGGCCGTCTCTTCCGGATCGTGTCGGCCGAGCCCGCGGCGTCCGGTGCCGTGCCCGGCAAGGCGGAGGGGCGCCCGTGTACCGGACGTACTCGGTCGCCCCGACAACGCGGCCGGGTGCGGTGCCGGGCGTCGCCGGCCCGGCAAGATCCGGAAGAGACGGCCTAGTCGCGCAGCCCGTCCCGCTCCTCCTGCGGTGGGGCCGCGTCCAGCATCAGGCCGTCCGCCGCGCCGTCGAGCGCGTCCGCGGCGGCGGCCGGGTCGAGCACGGCGGCATGCGCGTCGGCGACCTCGGCCGGCCCGGGGCCTTCGGAAGCCGGGCCGGCCGGGGCCGGTTCCTCCCGCGCGGGCGCCGCCGCCGGCGGTGGAACCGCGCGCTCGAGAAAGCGCAACAGCTCCACCGGGAAAGGCAGCACCAGCGTGGAGTTCTTCTCGGCGGCGACCGCCACGATCGTGTGCAGCAGGCGCAACTGCAGCGCCGCCGGCTGCTCCGACATGACCTCCGCCGCCTCGGCGAGCTTGTGCGAGGCCTGCAGCTCCGCGTCCGCGTTGATCACGCGCGCCCGGCGCTCCCGGTCCGCCTCCGCCTGCCGGGCCATCGACCGCTTCATCGTCTCCGGCAGCGAGACGTCCTTGATCTCGACCCGGTCGATCTGCACGCCCCAGCCGACCGCCGGGCTGTCGATCATCAGCTCCAGCCCTTGGTTGAGCATCTCCCGGTTGGACAGCAGATCGTCCAGGTCGGACTTGCCGATGATCGACCGCAGCGAGGTCTGTGCCATCTGCGAGACGGCGAATCGGTAGTCCTCCACCGCCACGATCGCGCTCGCCGGGTCGACGACCTTGAAGTACACGACCGCGTCCACCCGCACCGTGACGTTGTCCCGGGTGATGCCCTCCTGCGCGGGCACCGGCAGCGTCACGATCTGCATGTTGACCTTACGGAGCCGATCCACGAACGGGACGATCGTCGTGAAGCCGGGCCCGCGGACCTCCTCGCGCAGCCTGCCGAAGCGGAAGACCAGGCCCCGCTCGTACTGCTTCACCACCCGGGCCGCGGCGCCCACGTAGACCACGGCGGCCGCACCCGTGGCGATCGCCGCTGTCAGCAGTTCTTCGACCATGACGGCCCCCTGCCGGACATACCTCGATATCTACGGTATGCCCTACAACCAGGCCGCGAACTCCAGGAGCAGTTCCGCGTCCCTGCGCCGCCCCGCGGCCAGCGCGCGGTTGCCCGACTCCACCGCCCGGAACAGCGTCCAGCCCCGCAGCCGCTCCCGGTCCACCTCCAGTGCGTCCGCCAGCTTGTTCACCCGTCGCCGGGCCCCCGCCGCCCCCGCCGAGGAGGCCACCTGGTCCTCCAGCCGGTCCCGGACCAGCCGCGCCAGGTCGTACGCCCGCTCGCCGACCAGCGGATCGGGGCCCACCGTCAACCACGGGGCCCGCTCGCCCGCCAGCACCTTGCCCTGCCGGAAGTTCCCGTGCAGCAGCAGCTCCTCCGGCGGGGCCGCCACCAGCTCCGCCCGCACCGCCAGCGCCGCGTCCGCCAGCGCCCGGGTCTCCGCCGGGGCCGCCCGCAGGGCCGCGGACTGCCATGCGGTGCGCTCCGCCACCGTCTCCCAGCCGTGCCCGGCCGCCGGGGGCGCCACCCACAGTCTGCGCAGCGTGCCGCTCGCCTCCAGCAGGGCCTTCGCCTCCGGCAGCGACCGCAGCGACACCTCCGGGTGCAGCCGCTCCAGCAGCAGCGCCCCGTCGTCGTCGTGGTGCCGCGTGTCGAGGACCCGTACCGCCCCGAAACCGCCCCAGTGGGCCAGCGCGGCCAGCTCGCGGTCGGGCCGGGCGTGCGGGGGCGCCAGCTTCAGTGCGGCCGGGGTTCCGTCGGCGTACGTGACGAGCACCACCAGACTGCTGCGGCCACCCGGGGCCTGCACCCGACGGGCCGCCACCCCGCGCCGGGACAGCGCGGCCTCGGTGAGTCGGGGCAACTGCCCCAGCCAGTCCGTGTCCTGCGCCGTCTCCGGCATCTCGCCGAGCGCCCGTACAAGCCGCTGCGGCGGTTCGAAAGCCATGCGTGCGTGGTCCCTTTCAGCTGTGCTGGGCCCGTTGCGCCTCGTCAGCGCGTTCCGTGAGCCCAGGGAAGGCTACGCCGACACCACGCCAGCGTGCCGCGCGCACTGCCGCCGCGCTCAGCGCGTCGGCCGCCTCCCGCCGCAGCGGACCCTCCGCGGCACGCACCAGATCGGAGTACGCGCCGGCCACCCGGTCCTCGATCTCGGCGGCCAGGCGCTCCGCTTCGGCCGGGCCGCGCACCTCGAACGGCAGGACGTACGCGGCCTCCGCGGGCCGGGGCACGCCACCCAGCTCCCGTACGGTCCGGGCCAGCACGTCCCGCCGCGCGAGGTGGCCGCCGTACGACTCGCGGGCCTCCGTCGCACGCTTGCCGGTGGTCCGGGCACCGATCACCCCGTAGCCGTACGCGGCCGCGTGCTCCGCGGCGAGCGCGGCCTGGGCGGCCTCCAGGGCCCGGCCGGCGGGGGAGGGTTCGGGCTTCACGAGGTGGCTCCGGGGTTCGAGGTCAGCAGGTACGCGTGGACGGCGCCGCAGGCGGCGACCGAGGCCAGCAGCCGGGCCAGCTCGCCGGGGGCCCCGGCCAGGTCGATGGTCCGCGATTCGGACAGGCCGCGCTCGGCGTCCGCGAGCTCGGTCAGCGCCTCCTCGGGCTTCGGCGGCACGGGCCCGCCGCTCGCCGCGGGCGCGGCGGCCCCCGTACCGCCGGACCGGGAGGGGGAGGGCGACGGCGCGGCCGAGGTGAGGGACAGCGCCGCGGCGTGGGCGGCGACGGCGGCCCGCAGCGGAGCGAGCCGCGCGGCCAGGGCCGGATGGGCGGTCGCGGTGGCGTCGTAACGTTCCAGCAGTCGCGTACTGTCACGAACGGCTGTCTCCCGCATCCGCCGTTCGAGTGGAATCGTGACGTCGGCGTCGGAAGCGCGGTCGTCGGAGCACCCGGTCAGCAGCGCGGCACCGGCCGCGCCGGCCGCACCGGCGAGCACGGTCCTGCGCGAGGGTCTCGAAGGCGGGGTCCAGGACACGGCGAGTCCTCCGGGTGGTGACGGGACTGATGGCGGGACTGCCGGCGGGGCAGGGTGTGATCACGGTACCCGGGGCCCTGTTCACAGGGCGGACGGCAACACCCTCCGACACCGGATACCCTTTGACCTGACACACGACGGAAATCACAACAGCACACGCGGCCGAGGAGTCACCCGGATGAGCACCACCCAGAGCGACAGGCTGCGCGGACTGCTGGAGCCGCTCGTCGCCGCCAAGGGCCTGGACCTCGAAGAGATCGAGATGTCCCGGGCGGGCAAGCGCCGGATGCTGCGGATCATCGTGGACTCCGACGAGGGCGTGGAGCTGGACGCGTGTGCCGAGCTGAGTCGCGAGGTCTCCGACAAGCTCGACGAAACCGATGTGATGGGTGAGGACGAGTACGTCCTCGAAGTGAGCTCGCCGGGCGCCGACCGCCCGCTGACCGAGCACCGTCACTACGTACGGGCGATCGGCCGTCTCGTGAAGTTCCAGCTCGCCGAGGGCGGGGAACTGATCGCCCGCATTCTCGAAGTCGACGACGAGGGCCTGGACCTCGAAGTCCCGGGCGTGAAGGGCCGCAAGGCGACCGCCCGGCGTATCGCATTCACCGACATCGCCAAGGCGCGTGTCGAGATCGAGTTCAACCGCAAGGACAAGAAGGAAGAGGAGGCGTAGCCGTGGACATCGACATGAGTGCCCTGCGGGGTCTGGTCCGGGAGAAGGAGATCTCCTTCGACCTGCTCGTCGAGGCGATCGAGTCGGCCCTCCTCATCGCGTACCACCGGACCGAGGGGAGCTTCCGCCGCGCTCGCGTCGTGCTGGACCGCACCAACGGTCACGTGGTCGTATGGGCGACGGAAGACCCGAGGGATCTCGAAGAGGGCCAGGAGCCCAAGGAGTTCGACGACACGCCGTCGGACTTCGGCCGGATCGCCGCGACGACCGCCAAGCAGGTGATCCTGCAGCGTCTGCGCGACGCCGAGGACGACCTGACCTTCGGCGAGTTCGCCGGCCGTGAGGGCGACGTCATCACCGGCGTCGTCCAGCAGGGCAAGGACCCCAAGAACGTCCTCGTCGACATCGGCAAGCTGGAGGCCATCCTGCCGGTGCAGGAGCAGGTTCCCGGCGAGGAGTACACGCACGGTCTGCGCCTGAAGGCGTACGTCGTGCGGGTGGCGAAGGGTGTCCGCGGTCCGTCCGTGACCCTCTCGCGCACCCACCCCAACCTCGTGAAGAAGCTCTTCTCGCTGGAGGTCCCGGAGATCGCCGACGGCAGCGTCGAGATCTCGGCGATCGCCCGTGAGGCCGGTCACCGCACCAAGATCGCTGTGCGGTCCACCCGCTCGGGCCTCAACCCGAAGGGCGCCTGCATCGGCCCGATGGGCAGCCGCGTGCGCAACGTGATGGCCGAACTGCACGGTGAGAAGATCGACATCGTCGACTGGTCGGACGACCCGGCGGAGATGGTCGCGAACGCGCTTTCACCCGCCCGGGTGAGCAAGGTCGAGGTCGTGGACTGGGACTCCCGGTCCGCCCGGGTGACCGTGCCGGACTACCAGCTGTCGCTGGCCATCGGCAAGGAGGGCCAGAACGCCCGCCTCGCCGCGCGGCTCACCGGCTGGCGCATCGACATCCGCCCCGACACCGAGGTGTCCCCGGACGCCGACCGGGACCGGGACGGAGACCGGGACCGGGGCGGGGAATAAACCGGTACCGTCCGGGCTTGCCCGGACGGTAGACAGGGTGCACGTCCGCCGTTCCGGCGGCGGATACAAGACAACACGACAGCCGTTCGATCTTTCCCCCGCCACTTGTCGGGAGAGAGGTCGGTGCGGGGAGGTAGACTTAGGCGTGTCTGGCCGGACGCAAGCCCGCGCATGCCCCGAACGCACCTGTGTGGGGTGTCGGGAGCGAGCGGCCAAGAACGATCTGCTGCGCGTCGTGGCGGACGGGGACGCCTGCGTCCCCGATCCACGCGGCACGAGGCCGGGCCGGGGTGCGTACGTGCACCCCGCCGTGGTCTGCCTCGACCAGGCGATTCGCCGCCGAGCGTTCCCCCGGGCCCTTCGGTCCGCCGGAGCGCTCGACACGGAGAGCCTGCGCAAAGCCGTGGCCGGCGAGGCCGGGCACACCGTAAAGAAGTAGTACGGCACGGATAACCGTGCGGTCAGGTACCTCGCGAGTTGGAAGTAGGTCGAGATTGCGATGAGCACTCGATGAGTACGCGATGAGTACGCCCATGAAGTAGCGACGGTCCGGCGTAACCCGGACCTAAAAGGAGCGAAGTGGCTAAGGTCCGGGTATACGAACTCGCCAAGGAGTTCGGAGTTGAGAGCAAGGTCGTCATGGCCAAGCTCCAGGAACTCGGTGAGTTCGTCCGTTCGGCGTCCTCGACGATCGAGGCGCCGGTTGTACGCAAGTTGACCGACGCGCTGCAGGGCCCCGGCGGTAACGCCGGCAAGTCCGCCGCGAAGCCGGGTGCGCCTCGCAAGGCCGCCCCCGCCAAGCCCGGGGCTCCCACCCCGGGTGCCGCCGCACGTCCCGCTGCGCCGAAGCCCGGCGCACCGGCCCCCAAGCCGGTCGTCGCGGAGGCTCCGGCCGCCGCAGCGCCCGCACCGGTGACTCCGGCCGCCTCCGGCCCGCGTCCCGGCCCGAAGGCTCCGGCCGCCCCGAAGCCCGCTCCGGCGGCGCCCGTGGCGACCGAGTTCTCCGCGCCTCCGGCGGCCCCGGCCGCCCCGGCGCGCACCGAGCGTCCCGCCGCGGCTCCCGGCCCCCGTCCGGCGCAGCAGCGTCCGGCCCAGGGTCAGGGTGGCCAGGCCGGCGCCCGTCCCGGCGCCCCGCGCCCGGCCGGCGCCACTCCCGGTGCGCAGTCGCAGCGTCCCGGCGGAGCCCCCGGCTCCCAGGCGCCGCGTCCGCAGGGTGCCCGTCCGGCGGGTCCCCGTCCGGGCAACAACCCGTTCACCTCCGGCGGCTCGACCGGCATGGCGCGCCCGCAGGCGCCCCGTCCGGCCGGCGCGCCCCGTCCCGGTGCCCCCGGCGCCGGTGGCGGCCAGGGTGCTCCCCGCCCGCAGGGTGGTCCCGGTGGCGCTCCGCGTCCGCAGGGTCCCGGTGCCGGTCGTCCGACCCCGGGCGGCATGCCCCGTCCGCAGGGCGGCGCTCGTCCCGGCCCCGGCGGACCTGGTGGTGCTCCCGGTGGTAACCGTCCCAACCCCGGCATGATGCCGCAGCGTCCCGCTGCCGGTGGTCCCGGTCCCCGTCCCGGTGGCGGCCCCGGTGGCCGTGGTCCCGGTGCGGGCGGCGCAGGTCGTCCCGGCGGTGCCGGTCGTCCCGCGGGCGGCGGCTTCGCCGGTCGTCCGGCCGGTCCGGGCTCGCGTCCCGGCGGCGGTGGCGGCTTCGGCGGCCCGCGTCCCGGTGGCGGCGGCTTCGGCGGCGGTCCGGCCGGTGCCGGTGGCGGCGGTCGTCCCGGCTTCGGTGGTCGTCCCGGTGGTCCCGGTGCCCGTGGTGGCACGCAGGGTGCCTTCGGTCGTCCCGGTGGTCCGGCCCGTCGTGGTCGCAAGTCCAAGCGTCAGAGGCGCCAGGAGTACGAGGCCATGCAGGCCCCGTCCGTCGGCGGCGTGATGCTGCCGCGCGGTGGCGGCGAGACCGTGCGCCTGTCGCGCGGTGCCTCCCTCACCGACTTCGCGGAGAAGATCAACGCCAACCCGGCGTCGCTCGTCGCCGTGATGATGAACCTCGGTGAGATGGTCACTGCCACGCAGTCCGTCTCCGACGAGACGCTCGAGATGCTGGCCGGCGAGATGAACTACGTCGTCCAGATCGTCAGCCCGGAGGAAGAGGACCGCGAGCTCCTCGAGGGCTTCGACATCGAGTTCGGCGAGGACGAGGGCGGCGAGGAATACCTCATGCCGCGTCCGCCGGTCGTGACCGTCATGGGTCACGTCGACCACGGCAAGACCCGACTGCTCGACGCCATCCGCAAGACGAATGTCGTCGCGGGCGAGGCCGGTGGCATCACGCAGCACATCGGTGCGTACCAGGTCTCCACCGAGGTCAACGAAGAAGAGCGCAAGATCACCTTCATCGACACCCCGGGTCACGAGGCGTTCACCGCCATGCGTGCCCGTGGTGCGAAGTCGACCGACATCGCGATCCTCGTGGTCGCGGCCAACGACGGCGTCATGCCGCAGACGATCGAGGCGCTCAACCACGCCAAGGCCGCCGGCGTCCCGATCGTCGTCGCGGTCAACAAGATCGACGTCGAGGGTGCCGACCCGGTCAAGGTGCGCGGTCAGCTCACCGAGTTCGGTCTGGTCGCCGAGGAGTACGGCGGCGACACGATGTTCGTCGACATCTCCGCCAAGCAGGGTCTGCACATCGACTCCCTGCTCGAGGCCGTCGTCCTCACCGCCGACGCCTCGCTCGACCTCCGCGCCAACCCGGAGCAGGACGCTCAGGGTATTGCGATCGAGTCCCACCTCGACCGCGGCCGCGGTGCCGTCGCCACCGTCCTCGTCCAGCGCGGTACCCTCCGCGTCGGCGACACGATGGTCGTGGGCGACGCCTACGGCCGCGTGCGCGCCATGCTCGACGACAAGGGCAACAACGTCGAGGAAGCGGGTCCGTCGACCCCCGTCCTGGTCCTGGGTCTCACCAACGTCCCCGGCGCCGGCGACAACTTCCTCGTCGTCGACGAGGACCGCACCGCCCGTCAGATCGCCGAGAAGCGTGCTGCGCGTGAGCGCAACGCCAACTTCGCCAAGCGCGTCCGTCGCGTGTCCCTCGAGGACCTCGACTCCGTGCTCAAGGCCGGTCTGGTCCAGGAACTCAACCTCATCATCAAGGGCGACGCGTCCGGTGCGGTCGAGGCTCTCGAGTCCTCGCTGCTCCAGCTCGACGTCGGTGAAGAGGTCGACATCCGGGTCCTGCACCGCGGTGTGGGTGCGGTCACCGAGTCCGACATCTCGCTGGCGATGGGCTCCGACGCCATCGTCATCGGTTACAACGTCCGTGCGGCCGGCCGTGCCGCGCAGATGGCGGACCGCGAGGGCGTCGACGTCCGCTACTACTCGGTGATCTACCAGGCCATCGAGGAGATCGAGGCGGCCCTGAAGGGTCTCCTCAAGCCGGAGTACGAAGAGGTCGAGCTCGGTACGGCGGAGGTCCGCGAGATCTTCCGCTCGTCCAAGCTGGGCAACATCGCCGGTGTCCTCATCCGGTCCGGCGAGGTCAAGCGCAACACCAAGGCGCGCCTCCTGCGCGATGGCAAGGTCATCGCCGAAAACCTCAACATCTCGGGTCTGCGTCGCTTCAAGGACGACGTCACCGAGATCCGCGAGGGCTTCGAGGGTGGTATCAACCTCGGTTCCTACAACGACATCAAGATCGACGACGTCATCGCGACGTACGAGATGCGCGAGAAGCCGCGCGCGTAAGCGCGAGGCACATCGCACCGTGTCGTAGCTCGTCACACCGGGGCCGGTCGGCGGAATATCCGTCGATCGGCCCCGGCCGTTGCGTGTACGGTTCTGGTGACCCTGCCGAGCGACGGCCGGCAGGCCACCGAACCCGCACCGGCGGGATATCCGGAACTGCATGTACGTGGGGACTCTGTCCTTCGATCTGCTCCTCGGCGACGTCCACTCGCTGAAGGAGAAACGCTCCGTGGTTCGGCCCATCGTGGCCGAGCTCCAACGCAAGTTCTCCGTGAGCGCGGCTGAAGTGGGCGACCAGGAACTGCACCGCAGGGCCCGTATAGGGGTCGCCCTGGTGAGTGGGGACGCGGGGTTCCTCTCGGACGTACTGGACCGCTGCGAGCGGCTGGTCGCTGCGCGTCCGGAAGTGGAGCTGCTGTCCGTACGACGGCGCCTCCACGGTGATGAAGACTGATAGCAAGACATAAGAAGGAGACGGACCAGTGGCCGACAATGCGCGGGCGAAGAAGCTGGCGGACCTCATCCGGGAGGTGGTGGCCGAGAAGCTGCTCCGCGGTGTCAAGGACCCCCGCCTCGGTACGCACGTGACCATCACGGACACCCGCGTCACCGGCGACCTGCGGGAGGCCACGGTCTTCTACACGGTCTACGGCGACGACGAGGACCGGGCCAGCGCGGCGGCGGGCCTGGAGAGCGCCAAGGGCGTACTGCGTTCCGCGGTCGGCCGGGCGGCGGGCACCAAGTTCACGCCCACCCTGACCTTCGTCGCGGACGCCCTCCCGGAGAACGCCAAGACCATCGAGGACCTCCTCGACAAGGCGCGCTCCTCCGACGCCCAGGTGCGCGAGGTGTCCTCCGGCGCCCAGTACGCCGGTGACGCCGACCCGTACAAGAAGCCGGGCGACGACGAGGACGAGGACGCAGCCGCGGAATGAGCACCAACGCAGGGAAGACTCCGGACGGCCTTGTCATCGTCGACAAGCCGTCCGGCTTCACTTCGCACGACGTGGTCGCCAAGATGCGCGGGATCGCCAAGACCCGTCGCGTCGGCCACGCCGGCACGCTCGACCCGATGGCGACCGGCGTGCTGGTCCTGGGTGTGGAGAAGGCCACCAAGCTCCTCGGCCACCTCGCACTCACGGAGAAGGAGTACCTCGGCACGATCCGCCTGGGCCAGGACACCCTGACGGACGACGCCGAGGGCGAGATCACCTCCTCCACGGACGCCACCGGGGTCACCCGGGAAGCCGTGGACGCGGGCATCGCCAAGCTGTCCGGCGAGATCATGCAGGTCCCGTCCAAGGTCAGCGCCATCAAGATCAAGGGCGTGCGCTCCTACAAGCGCGCCCGCGACGGCGAGGACTTCGAGATCCCGGCCCGACCGGTCACGATCTCCTCCTTCCAGGTGTACGACATGCGCGAGGCGGAGGCCGAGGACGGCACGAAGGTCGTCGACCTCGTCGTCTCCGTGGTCTGCTCCAGCGGTACGTACATCCGCGCCCTCGCCCGTGACCTGGGCGCCGACCTCGGCGTCGGCGGACACCTGACCGCGCTGCGCCGCACGCGGGTGGGCCCGTACAAGCTCGACAAGGCGCGGACCTTGGACCAGCTCCAGGAGGAGCTGACCGTCATGCCCATCGGCGAGGCGGCCGCCGCGGCCTTCCCTCGCTGGGACCTGGACGCCCGGCGGGCGTCGCTGCTCGCCAACGGCGTGCGGATCGACATGCCGCAGGAGTACGAGTCCGGCCGCACGATCGCGGTCTTCGGGCCGCAGGGGCAGCTGCTGGGACTCGTCGAGAACAAGAACGGCAAGGCCAAGTCCCTCGCGGTCTTCGCCTGACCGTTGACGTGGAGCGGTGAGCGCACAGGTACTGCCGCTCACCGCTCCACGACCCCCCTCGGGTAGGTCTCTATCCACCCGGACCCCTGTATTCACCCGTCCGAGCAGGCGCTCGGAGTGAATGGAGGGAGCGTAAGGGGGCGCTTTCGCCTCGCGTGCTTTCCGTGCTGATCTTCACCTGCCTACCGTCGTGAGCACGGGGCGTTGCGGGAGAGTGGTGCGGCCATGGCGGAGCTCGTCAAAATCTGCGATCCGGCCGGGCGGGAGCGCGGCAGCGGATTCGTCGCGGACGACCGCGGGACGGTCGTCACCAGCCACGAGGCCGTCGACGGCCTGCCCCGGGTCGTGCTGCACGCCCCCGGACGGACCTGGTTGGCCGAGGCGGCCGACGTGACCGCGCTGCCCGGCCTCGCCCTGGCCCTCATCCGCACCGACGGACTCGGGGTACGGCCGCTCCCGGTGGCACCGCGCGAGGTGATCGACCCCGGGACCTACGTACGGTTGCCCGCGCGGGGCTGGCGCCAGGCGCGGGTACTGGGCGGCACGGAGGTCGACTACCCGGCGACGGACCGGTCCCACGCCGTGCCCGCCGGCGTGGCCGTGGAGCTGGCGATCGGCACCGACGGCCGGGACGCGCTGCGGCTGGGCGGGGACGCCTGCGGGGGACCGGTCCTCGACGCCGACTCCGGAGCGGTGCTCGCGGTGGTGGGCACCGCACTGCGGGCGGAGCACCGCTCCGGCGGCTTCGCGGTGGCCCTGCGGGCGGCCGCCGGGGCCGACCCGGACGGCCCGCTGGCCGCACTGCTGGAGCGCAACGCCGCGACCGTGCCCGGCCACGGAGCCGACCTGAACCTCGCCGGGGCGCTGGAACTGACCGCGACCACGCTGGGCGCCTCCCTCCTCCCGGACGGCCCCGAACCCGTCGAACGCCCGGGCATCGCCGCCGAACTGGACGCCTTCACCACCGGGGACCGCCCGGTCCTCGGCCTGGTCGGAGACCCGGGCACAGGCCGCACCACGGCGCTCGCGGCCCTGGCCGTACGCCGCGCACGGGGCGCCTGCCCGGCGCCGACGCTGTGGCTGCGCGGCGCGGACCTGCGCGCCACCGACACCTCCCTGGCCGACGCGGCAACCCGCGCCCTGACAACGGCCGCCCGCATCACAGGCACCCCCGAGACCGCACCGGCCCAGTCCCCGGAGCCCCGCGGCACCAATGCGACGGCGGCCGGAAGCGTCCCGTACCACTCCCCGGGGGACGAGTCCCGCGGCAGCGGTTCCGCCGGGGACGGGTGTGTGTCGGGGTGCTCCCCGCAGGGCGCCGAACACACTGCCGCCCGACGTTCCGACCCCTCGTCACGTTCGGCGCCCGAGGAGACGCCCCGGCGCGCGCCCGGCCCCGGCGGAACCCCGCCCGACGCCCGTCACGACCGGCCCGCGCCGGACCCCGCCCGAACCGGCTCCGGCTCCCGCTCCGGCTCCGGCGGAGGCGGGGGCGGGGGCGGACCCGCCCGAACCGAGGATTCCGCACTCCCGGCGGGCCTCGCCGCCCACCTCGCGCACGTCGTCGCCCGCGCCGGCCGCCGCCTGCTCGTCGTCCTCGACGCCCCGGAGGAAATGCCGCCGGAGCTCGCCCACCGGCTCGGCCCCTGGACCACCGCCACCGCCGGGTGGCTGCACGCCACCGGGGCCCGGCTGGTCGTCGCCGCCCGGCCCGAGTACTGGGAAGGGGCCGGCGCCCTCTACCCGCCCGACGCACTGCACACCCCACTGCACACCCCACGGCACACCCCACGGCACACCCCACGGCACACCCCACGGCACACCCCCGCCCGCTCCACCCGCTCCGCCCCACGGCTACCCCCCGCCCTCCCGCTCGCGGACCTCGACGCCGCCGAGGCCGAGACCGCCCGGGCCCGCCTCGGCATCCCCGCCGACGCCGTCCGCGAGGCCGACGCCCGGCACCCGCTCACCCTGCGCCTGCTCGCCGGGATCAGGGCCGCCGAGGTCACCGCCGGCCGCCCCGGCCGCGACGAGGTCTTCGCCGCACACCTGGACCTGCTGTGCCTGCGCACCGCCGTCCGCATCGCTGCGGCCTGCGCCGACGCCGGGGGTGCCCGGGTGCACGGGCCCGGGGTACGGCGGCTCGCGGCGCGCGTGGCCGGCCGGGTCCACGAGGCAGCCCGGCGCGCTCTGGGACCCGGGCAGGGTCAGCTGGACCGGGCCTCCTTCGAGGAGCTGTTCCCATGGCGCACCGGCTGGGCCTCCGCCGTGCTCACCGAGGGACTGCTCGTGCCCGCCGGGCCCGGCTACCGCTTCGCCCACGAGGAGCTCTCCGACTGGATCCAGGCCGGCCACCTGGACGTGCCCACCGCCCTCGGCCTGCTCGTCCACGGCCGGGCCGAGCCCGGGCTGCCCGTACCCCGGCACCGGATCGGGCCCGTCCTGGAGGCCCTGCGCAGGCTCGCCCCCGACCGGCTGCGCGGCGAACTGACCGGGCTGGTCCACCGGCTCAACCGCTTCACCGAGGAACCGGAGCGGGCCACCCCGGACCGCACCTGGTGGGCCACCCGGTTGCTGCGCGAAACCCTGCTCCGCGCCCCCGACGCCCGGCCCCATCTGCCCGTCCTGCACGCCCTCGCCGAGCACGTGGCCCGGGCCGGCCCGGGCGAGTTCGGCGGCCGGTTCTGGAACCGGCTCCGGCTGCCCGAGCCCGACCGCCTCGACCTGCTGCGCCGGCTGCTGCCCGCCGACCCCGCCGAGGCGGTTCCCGGCGACCGTTACCTCGACGCCGCCGCCCGCCGCCTCGCCCGGGACCCGCAGGGGGCGCAACCACTGCTCTGTGCCTGGTTCACCGACGGGCGTCGACTGCGCGGCCGCCCCGGGGCCACCGTCGCCACCGCAGCCCAGGCCCTGCTGCACACCCACCGCGGTCTCGCCGTGGACGACCTCACCGAGGCGCTCGTCGCCGCCGCGCACCCCCGCGCCGACGAGCTGCTCGCGGCACTCGCCGAGGAGGAGCCCTCCGCCCTGTGCCGGGCCGTCGACCGCTGGGCGCGCGACGAACGCCCCGGGCGGCGGGTCGCGGCCGCCGCCTACGGACCGGCCACCGCCCCGCACGTGCGCACCCCCGCCGACCGCGAGCTGCTGCGCCACGCCGCCCAGGCGCTGCTCGCCCGCCCCGCCGACGCCACCCTGCACGGCAGCGCCCTGGCGATCCTGTTGCGCGACCCACAGGTACGCGGCCGCTACCTGCCCGACGCCCTCGCCTGCTTCCGCGATCCCGAGCTCGGCTCCCGGCTGCCCGCGGAGGCGCTGGTCGCGGCCCTGCCGGTGCTGCCCGACCCGGACGAGGTGTTCGCCGCCCTGCGGGCCCGGGCCGACGGGGAGGTGGTGCGGGCCCTGGCCGCGCTGACCACGCCGGGGCTGGCCCGGCGCGCGGCCGAGCTCGTACGGGAGCACCTGGCGCGCTGTCCCGGGGACGCCCCGCACGCCGCCTTCTTCGTGGACCGGCGGCTCGACCAGGGTCCGGCCGCCGCCTCCGTGGTGCGGCCGCTGGTCCTGGACCTGCTCTTCGGCGCCCCGGCCGGGGTACGCGCCGAGCTGGCCGTCGTACTGGCGGCGCCCGGCGGGGCGGCCTCGCACCCCCTGCGCGGGGAGCTGGCCGACACCCTGCTGCGCGAGGAGGCGGATCCGAGCGTGCTCGACGTGTTCCTCGGCGCCGTCGCGGCCGGGACCACCGGGCGCCCGCAGGACCGTACGCGGGAGCTGCTGCGGCGTACCGGGCGGCAGCTGCTGCGGGCCCCGGGCGGGCCGGCGGTCTTCGAACAACGGACCGTCGAGCTGGCCCGGACCGAGCCGGCCTTCGGGGCACTGGTGGCCCGCTGGCTGGCGACGGCGGAAGCGGAGGCCGCGGCCCTGCTCGGGCCGAGCGCCCGGCGAACGGTGGAGACCTTGAGCAGGGCGGCCGCGGATGTGACGTGACGACAGACACGGTGGCGGATCGAGTCAGATGCCGATGCGGGGCACCGGCCACCGGCATGGCAGTCTTAGACCTGCAATCGGCAATCAGTTCAAGGACCAACCGGGTACGGGCGAGGAGCGGTCACAGTGCAGCGCTGGCGTGGCTTGGAGGACATCCCCCAGGACTGGGGACGCAGCGTCGTCACCATCGGCTCCTACGACGGCGTGCACCGGGGACATCAGCTGATCATCGGACGGGCGGTGGCCACGGCGCGCGAGCTCGGCGTCCCCTCCGTCGTGGTCACCTTCGACCCGCACCCGAGCGAGGTGGTCCGCCCCGGCAGCCACCCGCCGATCCTGGCCCCGTACGACCGGCGCGCCGAGCTGATGGCCGGGCTGGGCGTGGACGCGCTGCTGATCCTGCCGTTCACGGCGGAGTTCTCGCAGCTGTCGCCGGCCGACTTCATCGTGAAGGTCCTCGTCGACAAGCTGCACGCGCGGGCCGTCATCGAGGGCCCGAACTTCCGCTTCGGCCACCGGGCCGCCGGGAACGTCGACTTCCTGCGCGAGCTGGGCTCCACCTACGACTACACGGTGGACGTCGTGGACCTGGTCGAGCGGGGCGAGGCGGGTGGCGGGGTGCCGTTCTCCTCGACGCTGGCGCGCCGGCTGGTCGCGGAGGGCGACATGGACGGTGCGGCCGAGATCCTGGGGCGCCCGCACCGGGTCGAGGGCGTCGTGGTGCGCGGTGCGCAGCGCGGGCGCGAGCTCGGCTACCCCACGGCGAACGTCGAGACGCAGCCGCACACCGCGATCCCGGCGGACGGGGTCTACGCGGGCTGGCTGACGGCGGACGGCGAGCGGATGCCCGCGGCGATCTCGGTGGGGACGAACGTGCAGTTCGACGCGACCGAGCGGACCGTGGAGGCGTACGCGATCGACCGCGTCGGGCTGGACCTGTACGGGATGCACGTCGCCGTCGACTTCCTCGCGTACGTGCGCGGGATGGCCAAGTTCGAGTCGCTGGACGGGCTGCTGGAAGCGATCGCGGACGACGTGAAGCGGGCGCGGGTCCTGACGGACACGTACGACCTGAAGCGCTGACGAACGAAACGGAAGGGCCCGTATCACCCCCGGGGTGGTACGGGCCCTTCGCTGTGCCTACGGTCAGCCGAGGCGCGGGTCGCGCGGGGGCTGCTGGGGCTGGGGCGGCTGCTGGGGGGCCTGGGGCTGCTGCCAGGGCTGGCCGGGCTGCGGGTACGGCTGGCCGTAGGGCTGGGGCTGGTGGGGCTGGGGCGGCTGCTGGTACGGGGGTTGGCCCTGAGGCCCGCCGTACGGCTGCGGCTGCTGAGGGGGCTGCTGCCCGTACGGCTGCTGAGGAGCCTGGGGCTGCTGCGGCGCACCCCAGTGCCCCTGCGGGGCCTGCTGCTGGGCCCGCAGGAAGTCCTCGGCCACGAGCGCGGAGAGGTTGAAGTACGCCTCGCGCGTCTTGGGCCGCATCATGTCGAGATCGACCTCGGCGCCGGCCGCGAGGTGCTCGTCGAACGGCACCACGACGACACCGCGGCAGCGGGTCTCGAAGTGCTGCACGATGTCCTCGATCTTGATCATCTTGCTGGTCTCGCGGACCCCCGAGATGACCGTGAGGGAACGCGAGACGAGGTCGGCGTACCCGTGCGCGGAGAGCCAGTCGAGGGTGGTGCTGGCGCTGCTGGCGCCGTCCACGGACGGGGTCGAGATGATGATCAGCTGATCGGCGAGGTCCAGGACGCCGCGCATGGCGGAGTAGAGGAGGCCGGTGCCCGAGTCGGTGAGGATGATCGGGTACTGGCGGCCCAGCGTCTCGATGACGCGGCGGTAGTCCTCGTCGTTGAAGGTCGTCGAGACGGCCGGGTCCACGTCGTTGGCGATGATCTCCAGGCCGGAGGGCGCCTGGGAGGTGAACCGGCGGATGTCCATGTACGAGTTCAGGTACGGGATCGCCTGGACCAGGTCCCGGATGGTGGCGCCGGTCTCGCGGCGGACCCGGCGGCCGAGGGTACCGGCGTCCGGGTTCGCGTCGATGGCCAGGATCTTGTCCTGGCGCTCGGTGGCGAGGGTGGCGCCGAGGGCGGTGGTGGTCGTGGTCTTGCCGACGCCGCCCTTGAGGCTGATGACGGCGATCCGGTAGCAGGACATGACCGGGGTGCGGATCAGCTCCAGCTTGCGCCGGCGGTCCGCCTCGGCCGCCTTGCCGCCGAAGCGGAACCGGCCGCCGACGCCGTTGTTGTTGTTCTTGGGCTTCTGCTTGTTGCGCAACAGGCGGTCGGAGGACAGCTCGACGGCGGCGGTGTAGCCGAGGGGCGCCCCGCCGCCGGTCTGGCCGGCCGAGTAGCGCGGGTCGTGCGGCTGAGGCTGCGGCTGAGGTGCCGGCTGCTGCTGGTGGTGCGGTTGCTGGTGCTGTGGGGGTTGCTGCTGCCCGGGCCCGGTCGACCACTGACCGGCGGTGCGCGGGTCGTAGGGCTGCGGCGCGGCCGGCGGCTGCGGCTGCTGGGGCTGCGGGGGCGTGGGAGCCGACGGCGGGAACGGGTAGGCGTCCGGGGTCCCGAACGCGGGCGGCGGCGACGGCACTTCGCCGAGAGATCCCCCGAACGGGGTCTCCACGACGGCCGGCGGCGCGTCCGCGGGGCTGACCGGCGCCGACATCGGCGCGGGCTGCTCGGCGGTCGGCAGTACGGGCGTTCCCTCGGCGGGAGTGTCCTGCGGTCCGGCCCAGGGCGCGGGCGGAACCTCCGCGACCGGGTCGGCGACCGGCTCCGCGACGGGGGCCGACGGCAGGGCCGGGTACGGGGTGACCGTGTCGACGGGCGGCAGGGCCGGGAACGGCGTCGCGGGCTGGGCGTCCTCGGGAGCCGGCTCCGGAGCGACCTCCTCGACCGGAGGCAGGGGTACGGGCACCTCGGTGCCCGGGGTCGGGTCCGGGAAGGCCGGGGCCGGCGTCGGGTCCGGGAACGGCGCGATCGGAGCCGGGGCCGGAGCCGGGGCTTCGAGCACGGGCGGGGCCTCCTCGATCGGCGCGGGGGCCGGGGCAGGAGGCGGAACCGGAGCCGGGGTCGCGTACGGCAGTGCCGACTCGACGGGACCCGCAGCCGCGACCGGCGTCGGTCCCGGATCCTGGACCGGAGCCGGGACCACAGCCGGAGCCGCAATCTCAGCCGGAGCGGGAGCGGGAGCGGGAGCCGGAGCCGGAGCGGGAGCCGGAGCCGCGATCGGAGCGGGTGTCGCGATCGGTGCCGGAACCTCGGCCGGTGCAGGAGCCGGAGGAGCGACCTCGGCCGGAGCCGGGGTCGAGTACGGCAGGGGCTGAGCCTGGTATGCGGGGGCGGCGTCGACCGGGGCGACCGGGGCCGCCGGAGCGGGCGGGAACGGAGCCGGCAGCCCCGCCCCGTCGGACGGCGTCCGCGGAACCGGCGGAGCGATCCGCATCGTCGAGGGCGACTCCACCTCCGACGGGCGGTGGGGCTCGAAGCCACTGCCTTCGGGGAGTCCCGGCACCTGCGCGGCCGGGGTCCCACCCTGCATGTACCAGGCGGGCGGGGTGTAGTCGATGGTGAACTCGCCCGTCACATCGGACTCCGCGTCGGACTGATCGTCCGTCGGGACGTCCCACGTCCCGCCGCGCCTCTCGTTCCGATCGCCGCTCACTGGTCCTCCTGGTCTGTCGAACACTGGTCCGGCGCCCACCTCGCCGCGCCCGGACCCAGCCTAATCGCGCCCCGACGCCACTGTCCGCCCCCCTCGTGGGGCCGGGTCAGTCGATGCGCCGGGCCCCGCCGAGCAGGCCCGTCTCCGCTTCCGTCCCCTGGGTCATCACGAACTGCCGGTCCCTCGGCGTGCACCACAAGGTGACCCCGTCGCCCAGCGTCGGCAGGGAGTCCACCGCCGGTCTCGGGAGCCGCATCAGACGCCCGATCTGCTCCGCCTCGTCCGGGGACACCCGCTGCACGCCCACCAGGGACGACTGCTGCAGCAGGCGCGGCGCCGTCGGGCTCAGGTACGGCAGCAGGGTCAGCACCGACTGCCACGGTCCTGCCACCACGCGCCCGCGCGGCGGCCGCATCCCGCAGTCGCGGATCACCAGCACCGGGCTGCCCGCCGAGGCGCCCTGCGGCGGGATCCGGCCCACCTCGTGCAGGGTCACGCACTGCTGCCCGCCGCCCGCAGCCTGCGCCAGCCCGGACCACACGTGCCCGCGCCCGGTCTCCACCGCCACGCGCGCACCCGTGGCGGCCGCGCGCAGCGCCAGCACCTGGGCCGTCCACAGGCCGCCGATCAGGGTCACCTCGTACGGCGTCGGCCGGTTGATGCCCAGCACCGCCGACCGGCCCTCGGCGTCCACACCGATGACGACCCCGTCGTCCCCGACGGGCAGCGCCAGCAGGTCCAGGTCCGTGGCGGGCACCACGTGCCGCTCCCGCCGCGGGCCGACCAGCCCGAATCCGCCCCTCATCGCGCCCCTCCCAGCGGCAGCGAAGCCAGCAGCCCCGGCACCTGTTCACGGTCGAGCCGGACCAGCCCGGTCTTCACGCCCCGCGCGGTCCTCTCCAACTCCCGGCGAGCCGACACGAGTTCCTCGTCACTGCGACCCGTCACCCGTACGTGTCCGGTCAGGGTGACGCCCTGTCGCTCCGCCGGGGCCATCGTCAGGCTGAAGTTGGTCGCGAGCGCGGGCAGCGAGGTGAGCAGCGCCACGAACTGCGGCAGCGCCGCCGCACCCGCGCCGCCCAGCTGCGGCCAGCGACCTATCCAGTACGTCGTGTGCCGTCGGTCGTCGCAGCGCCAGGTCCGCGAGGTCTCCTCGGTCCGCCGACCGGTGCTGTTCGAGCGCCCGGCCTGGGTGATCGCCATCGGGTTCGCGCACGAGGAGGTGGCCAGCGCGGCCGTCAGCTCCTGCTCGGTCAGCACGGTGGCCGTGAACCCGGCCCCGGCCAGCCGGCTCGCCAATTGGTCCGCCGCGCGCACCAGGCAGCGCTGCGCACCGGCGAGCCCGCCGCCGCGCGCGGTGACCGCCTCGGGGCACAGCTCCGGGTCCAACTTGAGCGCGATCCACGTCAGCCGGACCGCCGGGGTGCCCGTCCGGGCCTGTAGCGGAGCGTAGTTGCGGGTCGCCATCGACCGCTCGGGCAGGTGCGGGGCGGGCGCCGGCTGGGTGTGCTGAACGAGCTGCGCGGACTCCAGCCGGATGCCGTCCACTTCGAGGATGTCCCGGACGACGGCCAGCGGCAGCGGTCGCGCCGCCCGGTCGGGCCGTAGCGCGGTGGCGTCCGTGTCCACCTGGACGACCGCGGTCAGGAAGGTCCCGTCGCCGACCATGCCGACCGGACGTCGGTCACGGTCGCTGAAGGTGAGGGTGCGCAGGGCCGGATCGGCCTCGACCAGCGGGGCGAGCCCCGGCTCCGTGCCCGTGGGCACGGTGAAGGCGGCGGCCCGGCGTCGGCGGGAACGCAGCGCGAGCGCGCCGCCGATCCATTCCGGCAGGGAGCGCTGGTGGCGGCGGACGACCGCGAGCACCACCAGGACGAGCGCCAGGACACCGGCGGGAACCAGCAGGAGCGGTTCGACCACCCAGGCCACCAGCAGGGCCGCTGCCGCGACTTGGAGGAGCACGAGCTGTTGCAGTCGGAACGGTCCGAAGCGGCCGGGGCTCGACTTCGGATGCGGCGTCACCCCGACACGTGCCGGTGCGGGCGCGCGGGTCTGCTGCTCCGTCGCGGTGGCCATCACTCGCGCACTTCCCCTTTCCGGGGCCGGACCCCGTGAGTCCGGGCGTTGCGCGGCACCTGCCGCACGTCCCCGGAATCTCCCCAATCCACCCCAACAAGCCCTGATTGACCCGGTGCGGAGGGGGCTGGGCGGCAGCCTCACCCTACCCGGCCCCTTCATACCGTCCGTCAAGAGGCATAGTAGGTGCCCGGTCCGACAATCGAGGCCCGGGGACCGTACTCACCGGCCGGGCCGTGCGGGGAGAAGCAGGCGGTCATGGCATCACGACGTGATGAGCTCAACGCGTACACCTTTGCGAAGCGGCGCACGGTGGCCGCGTTCCTCCAGCCATCCGCCACGGGAACCGAGGAAGGCGCGCCGCGTCCGCTGCGCGCGGTCCTTCCCGGGCTGATCGTCGGCGCGCTCGTGCTCGCCGGATTCGGCGCCTGGGGCATGTTCAAGCCGACGGCGCCCAAGGGTTGGGCCGAGCCGGGGACCCGGGTCATCGTCGGTAAGGAGTCGACGACCCGCTACGTGGTCCTGACGACGAAGGTGGGCGGCAAGGACCAGACCCGGCTGCACCCGGTGCTGAACCTCGCCTCCGCCCGACTCCTGCTGGACCCGACGAAGTTCAAGGTGATCACGGTCGACGACAAGGTCCTCGACGCGGGCAAGCCGCCGCGCGGCCCCATCATCGGCATCCAGTACGCCCCCGACCGGCTCCCCACCAAGGAGGAGGCCGGCAAGGCCAAGCGCTGGGCCGTCTGCCAGCAGCCCGGGGGCAACGGCCGTGGCGTGCAGACCGCCACCTTCGTGCTCGCCGACCGCGAAGCCACCAAGACGGACGACGCGCGCAGGCTCACCGACACCCAGTCGCTCTACGTGCAGAGCACGGCCCCGGGCCAGGAGCGCTACCTGGTCGACGCGTCCGGTACGAAGTACAAGTTCCCGGAGGGCACCCCGGCCGCCGGGACGATGACCAACGCGCTGGTCGGCACCGGTGCCACCCCGCAGCAGGTCGGCCCGGAATGGCTGGGAACCCTCAACTCCGGCGAGGACCTGGCCTTCCCGGCGCTGCCCGGCAAGGCCGGTACCGACGCCGGGGTCAAGGGTCTGGGCACCGCCGACAACAAGGTCGGGATGGTGCTCCAGGCGCAGACCGGCTCCGGCGCACAGCACTACGTGGTGCTGCCCGGGAAGGTCGCCCCGGTCTCCGACTTCGTCGCCTGGCTGCTGATCTCGGCGCCCGCGACCGACGGCCTCAACATGCACGGCAAGCCCCGCGAGGTCGACCTCCAGTCGATCAACCCGGACCCCGCGCCGTTCGCGGGCGACGTCAAGTGGCCCCAGAAGAAGACCGAGCGCATCAACCAGACGACACCGCCCGCCGGTAACCAGGCCGGCGGGGCCAACAACCGCGACACGGTCTGCAACGTCCTGCGCTCGGTCGACGGCCAGGGCAACCAGACCCTGAGCACGTGGGCCGGCACCGGCTACCCGATCGACATCACCGCCAGCGGCACCAGCGCGTACGTCACCCCGGGCTCGGGCCTGCTCTACACCCAGGTCCAGGGCAAGCAGACCACCGCCGGCGGCTCCCTGTTCCTGGTCACCGACACCGGTCTGCGGTACGCCGTCCAGGCCAACGGCGACAGCGACAGCGAGCAGTCGAAGATCGGCGCGCCCGACCAGTCGAAGGCCGATACGGACGGCCGCCCCGAGGCCAGCCAGGCGCAGGTCCGGCTCGGCTACGGCAGCGTCAGCCCGGCCATGGTGCCCATCGCCTGGTCGGAGTTCCTCTCCAAGGGGCCGCGCCTGGACACCAACTCCGCCCGCCAGCCCCAGGGTTCGTGAGGAAGCCGCCGATGACCCCGACCCACGCGCCCCGGCGGACCCTCCTGGCCGCCGCCTTCGCCCTCACCCTGGCCTCGGGCGGCACGGGCACGGCCGCCGCGGCCACCGCCCCCGCGCCGCAGCCCCCGTACGCGCTGCGCCTCGACGGCGCGGGGGAGTGCACCTTCCCCATGAAGAAGCAGATCGAGGACCGCCCCTGGGCGCTCCAGCGGCTGCTGCTCGACGAGCTCTGGGCGCAGACCAAGGGCAAGGACAAGAGCGGCAAGAGCGTCCGCGTCGCCGTCATCGACACCGGGGTGGACCGGGCGAACCCGCAGCTCAGCGCCGCCATCGACACCGGCGCCGGCAAGGACTTCGTCGACCCGAAGGGCGGCGACGGCACCACCGACACCATCGGCCACGGCACCAAGGTCGCCGGACTGATCGCGGCCCGCCCCCAGCAGGGCACCGGCTTCGTCGGACTGGCCCCGGACGCCACCATCATCCCGATCCGGCAGAACGACGGTCAGGGCAAGGGCAACGCCGCGAACCTGAGCCAGGCCATCGACCACGCGGTGGCCAAGGGCGCCCAGGTGATCAACATCTCCCAGGACACCGACGCGCAGCTGTCCACCGAATCCGACCTCGGCAAGGCGGTCCAGAAGGCCGTGGCCGCCAACGTCGTGGTGGTGGCCTCGGCGGGCAACGACGGCATGAGCGGCCAGAAGCGCAAGACCTACCCGGCGGCCTTCCCCGGCGTGCTCGCCGTCGGCGCCTCGGACCGCAACAACGAGCGGGCCCAGTTCTCCCAGCCCGGCGACTTCATCGGGGTGGCGGCGCCCGGCGTCGACATGGTCTCCACCGTCCCCGGATTCGGCCAGTGCATCGACAACGGCACCAGCTTCTCCGCGCCGTACGTCGCCGGAGTGGCCGCCCTGCTGCGCGCCGAGCACACCGACTGGTCCGCGCAGCAGATCGTCTGGCAGATCCAGAACACCGCCGAGCGCGCGATCAACGGCCGTGACGACTACGTCGGTTGGGGCGTCATCGATCCGGTGCGCGCGCTCTCCCACGACCAGGAGGCCCCCAAGGCCCCGGTCCCCGACCCCGGCCCGCCCCCGGCGGCCGCCCCGGAGGCGGCGCCGCTGCGACTCACGGAGACGGCCCAGGAGCGCCAGGAGCGGTACGGCACGTACGCTCTCGGCATCGGGGCGATCCTGATCGCCGTCATCGCCGGAACGGCGACGGTCGTCCGCGACGCCCGTCGCCGCAAGCGCCGTTTGCAGTGAACGGTCACAGTTCATCTACGGAAGCGCCCCACCGGTGTTGGGGCTGTCAGATGATCTGGCTAGAGTGGCACCAGGCTTCACGAGTGTGATCGGGGGATCGCGTGGAGCGGAGGGGGACACCCGAAGGCGCGTGGCTCGAAGCCGGGTCCGGGTCCGTGTCCGCTCCGCTGCGCAATCCGCCGGTTCTGCCGGCGAATTGAGAAATGAGGAGCTTCGATGAGCACGAACACCTTCGGACTTGCAGACGATCCGGTCATCAAGGCGAAGACCAAGATCGAACAGACGGGAACCGCCGTCTCCAAGCAGGCCCGCGAGCTGGCTGACATCCTCGAAACCGTGAGCGCCGGCTGGACCGGTGTCGGTGCCGATGGGTTCAAGCGGGCCCAGGTGATGCTGAACCAGGACCACGACGAGATCCGTCGTCTGCTCCGCGTCCTGCACCACGCGGTGTCCGAGACCAAGAACCTGACCAACGCCCAGGACGACGAGGTGCAGGCGGCGTTCCGTCAGGGGATCCAGTCCATCTCGGGCCTCAACAGCATCTGACCCACGTCGTTTTCAGGTAACGCGCTCAGCGAGAAGGAGAAGCACATGGCTGCCGACGACGGCCACACAAAGGTCCGGTATGACAGCGTCCAGCTGATGGCCAACCGCATCCGCCAGGTCTCGAAGAACATCATCGACGACCTGTCAGAGATGGAGCGGGCGGTGAAGGTCGTCACGGACACCTGGGACGGTGAGGCGCACGGCCAGTACCTCGACCTCCAGGGCAAGTACCGCACCAAGGCCGACCACATCAAGGACATGCTGGAGAAGGTCGCCCAGCTCGTCGAGCGCGGCAAGGACGACTACCGCGCCACCGACAAGAAGGCCTCGCAGCTGTTCACCGAGGCCTTCTGAGCCCGGTCGCCGACAGGTCCGCACACGCCGAAGGGGCGCGCCCGCACCGGGCGCGCCCCTTCGGCGTCCTGCGCTCCGCTCAGGGACGGTGCCGGTCGAGGTCGAACTCCCCGTCCCTGGCGCCCAGGACGAAGGCCTCCCACTCGGCGGCCGTGTAGCGCAGCACCGTGTCCCGGTCCAGTGAGGACCGCATGGCCACCGCCCCCTCGGGAAGCCGGGCGATCTCGACCCGCTCCTCGTCCGGGCTGGTCCCGGGCGGTCCCTCCCACTCCACGCCGCTGATGTCGAGCGCGTACAGCTCGTCCTTCTCCTGCTGGGTGCCCATGGGCGGCCTCTCCCTCGGTGGCGCGTGTTCACCGCCGATTATCGGTGCTGCGCCACCGACCGGGAGAGGTTTCCACCTGATCCTCCCGGTGGCCGGCCCCTGAGAGGGGTCCGGCCACCGGGAAGGCGATCACATGTGGCCCGGCATCCGCCCGAGCTGCACCAGTGACGTCCCCCGCCTGCGCGTGGCGAAGTACGCCCGGCCCGGCGGCATCGGACGCGGCCGCACGGTGCCGACGAGGTCGCCCTCGGACGGGTCGCCGGACAGCACGATGCCCTGCGCGCCCAGCTCCTTGATCCGCTGCATGAACGGCTCGTACATCGAACGCGAGGCACCCGCCGAGTTGCGGGCGATGATGAAGCGGACGCCCGTGTCCCGCGCGAACGGCAGGAACTCCACCAGCGGCGCCAGCGGATTGCCCTGACTGGTGGCCACCAGGTCGAAGTCGTCGATCACGATGTACACGTCCGGGCCCGTCCACCAGCTGCGGTCACGCAGCTGCTGCGGGGTGACGTCGGTCGGCGGCTGCCGGCGCGAGAACACCCCGCCCAGCGCCTCCATGTGCATCTGCAGGGAGCTCGCCATCGGCGCGTACTCCAGCAGGTGCTCCTCCGGCAGCGCCCCGAGCAGGCTCCGCCGGTAGTCGCCGACGACCAGACGCGCCTGGTCCGGTGTGTAGCGCTCGGAGATCTGCTTGGCGATGAGCCGCAGCAGGTTCGTCTTGCCCGACTCGCTCTCGCCGAAGACCAGGAGGAAGGGGTCCGTCTCGAAGTCGACGAACACCGGCTCCAGGTCCGTCTCGTCGATACCGATCGCGATCCCGCGGCCGGGGTGCTCCCCGCCCTTGGGCAACTGGTCGGAGTGGAGCAGCCGCGGCAGCAGCCGCACGCCCGGAGCCGCCTGCCCCGACCAGTTCTGCTTCACCGCTTCCACGAAGGCCTCCGTGGCCTCCGACAGGTCCCCCGCGTCGTGGGAGCCGTCGATCCGCGGCAGCGCGCCCAAGAAGTGCAGCTTCTCCGCCACCTGACCGCGGCCCGGCATCCCGGGCGGAACGTTCGCCGCGACCTTCCGGTCGAACTCGGAGTCCATGGTGTCACCGAGCCGCAGCTCCAGCCGGCTGAGCATCTGGTCCTTGAGCGCCGCGCGTACCTCCATGTAGCGCGCCGCCGTGATCACCACGTGGATGCCGTAGCCCAGACCACGGGAGGCGATGTCCGTGACGATCTGCTCCAGACCGTCGTACTCGCCCTTGAAGTTGCCCCAGCCGTCGACGATCAGGAACACGTCGCCCCAGGGCTCACCGGGCAGGTCGCCCGCCGCCCGGCGCCGCCGGTAGGTGCCGATCGAGTCGATGTTGTTCGCGCGGAAGAACTCCTCGCGACGGTTGAGGATGCCCCCCACCTCCGCGACCGTACGCCGGACCCGCTCCGGGTCCAGGCGCGAGGCGATGCCGCCCACGTGCGGCAGCTCGGAGACCGCCGACAGGCTGCCACCACCGAAGTCCAGCCCGTAGAACTGCACCTCGCGCGGGGTGTGGGTGAGCGCGAACGACGAGATCAGCGTCCTCATCAGCGTCGACTTGCCCGACTGCGGACCACCGACCACCATCAGGTGGCCTGCCGCACCCGAGAAGTCCCGGTACAGCACCTCGCGCCGCTGCTCGAACGGCTTGTCGATGAGGCCGAGCGGTACGACGAGCCCGCCGGGCCGCGTGTACCCGTCCGCGTGCAGACCGCGCTCCGCGCTCGGCGCCAGCGCCGGCAGCAACTGGTCCAGCGGCGGAGCCTGGTCGAGCGGCGGCAGCCACACCTGGTGCGCCGGCACCCCCTGCCCCTCCAGCCGGCTCACGATCACGTCCAGCACCGTGTCCGCCAGCGCGTCGTCCTCGCGCGACGACTGCGCCGCCAGGTACGCCGGGTCCGGGGCCGCGTACACCACCGGCACCGGGGCCGCCGTGAACAGCGCGGGCCGCCGCTCCACCGGGAACTGCCCCACCGACAGGTCCGGCCCGCCCGAGCGGTAGGTGCCCGAGACGTACGCCGCCTTGAAGCGGGTCATCTCGTCCGTACCGAACTTCAGGTAGCCCGAACCGGGCACCGACGGCAGGTGGTAGGCGTCGGGCACGCCGATCGCGGTCCGCGACTCCGCCGCCGAGAAGGTCCGCAGACCGATCCGGTACGACAGGTACGTGTCCAGGCCGCGCAGCTTGCCCTCCTCCAGGCGCTGCGAGGCCAGCAGCAGGTGCACACCCAGCGAACGGCCGATGCGGCCGATCTGGATGAACATGTCGATGAAGTCCGGCTTCGCCGTCAGCAGCTCGCTGAACTCGTCGATGACCAGCACCAGCGAGGCCAGCGGCTCCAGCGGGGCGCCGGCCGCGCGGGCCTTCTCGTAGTCGTGGATGTTGGCGTAGTTGCCCGCCGAACGCAGCAGCTCCTGGCGGCGCTGCAGCTCACCGCGGATCGAGTCGCCCATGCGGTCCACGAGGGTGAGGTCGTCCGCCAGGTTGGTGATCACCGCCGCCACGTGCGGCATCTGCCCCATGCCCGTGAAGGTCGCGCCACCCTTGAAGTCGGCGAGTACGAAGTTCAAGGTCTCCGAGGTGTGCGTGACCGCCAGCCCCAGCACCAGCGTGCGCAGCAGCTCCGACTTGCCGGAACCGGTCGCGCCCACGCACAGGCCGTGCGGACCCATGCCCTCCTGAGCGGCCTCCTTCAGGTCCAGCATGACCGGCGCGCCGTCCTCGCCGACACCGATCGGCACCCGCAGCCGCTCACCCGCCGACCGCGGCCGCCAGGTCCGCGCGACGTCGACCGCCGCCGCGTCACCCAGGTTCAGCAGGTCGGTGAAGTCCAGATTGGCCAGCAGCGGCTCGTCGTCGTCCCCGCCGCCCGTGCGCATCGGCGCCAGCTGCCGGGCCAATGCCTCCGCGGCGGGCAGCGACAGCGTGTCCGGCACGCCCTCGTACGCGACCCCCGCGCCCGACTCCAGACGCAGCCGGCCCGGCCGCACCACGACCGACAGCCCACCGCGCTGCTCGTCCAGCTCGCCCGCGACCACCTCGACGATGGTCACGCCCTGCAGACCCTCGGCCGCCGCGAACACCGAGTCCGGCGGCACCATGCCACCGTCCAGCACGACCACCAGATGCGGCTGGTCCAGCACAGGCGACACCTCACGGCTGAACCGCGGCCGGCTCTCCAACCGGGAGGCCAGCAGCCCCTCCAGCTCGGCGAGGTCGTCACCGAACAGGCGCTTCGTACCGGCCCCGTCGACCTGACCAGGCACCTGCGTGTGCGGCAGCCACTTCGTCCAGTCCCACGACGGCACCGCACCCGGCGCGGCCACCACGGCCACCATCAGGTCCTCGGGGGAGTGCAGCGTCGCCAACTGCGCCACCATCGCCCGCGCGGTACCGCGCGCGGACTCCGGCTCCCCGGACACCGTCACGTGGTAGAAGGCCCGTATCGACAGCGCCATCGGCAGCCCGTCCAACGAGGAGTGCACCTTCAGGAACCGCTGCATCGCGCCCGCGGTCAGCGGCTCCAGCTCGTCCACCGGCGCGGTGTCCGGCGCCACCAACGGGGTCGCCAGGCGCTGCGCGCCCAGCCCGACCCGGGCCTGCCCGAAGTCCTGGTCGCCGACCCGCCGCTCCCACAGCCGCGAGCCCTCCGCCACCACCGACCACAACTGCTCCGGTGCCGGGTGCAGATACAGCTGCGCGTCGCGCTGCGCCCGCGCGGTCCGGCGTACCTGACGACGGGTCTGCGCGAGATATTTGAGATAGTCCCGGCGCACATCGGCCATTTGCCCCTGCGTACCCCGCCGGTGGCGCACCAACTGCGCGACCACCATGGCCACCGTCGACGCCAGCATCAGCACACCCATGATGCGCATGAAGGGGGCCGCGCCCGGCATGAAGAAGAAGACGACGGAAGAGCCCATGCCGAGCATCGGCAGGAGCTGCATCAGCATGCCCTCCTGCTGCCCGCGCGGAAGTTCGGGCGGAGCTTCCAGCCGCAGCTCCTCCGCGGGAACCTCGGGCGGCAGGGACCGCGGCGGGCGTTTGACGACGATCTGGCTCACCGGAGCATCAATCCCTCGAAAACGGACGGGACGTCGCAACCGGCGCCCCCAAGTCCCGGGCGCGAAGGGGGTCTCCCCCACGCGACGGTGATCCTACTTGCCGACAGTCGGTCATAAGCCCGGTAGGGTGGCGCGCGCAGCATGCGCATCCGCGAATCGACCGCCGATGCGGGCGCCAACCAGGGGGGTCACACAGGTGAGTACGGCCGGGACGACGGGTTTCTGCAGGGTCACCGTCGTGGCCCCCGACAGTCGCATCGACGTCGCCCTCCCCGAGGACATCGCCGTCGCCGACGTCTACCCCGAGCTGCTGCGCCTCACCGGCCAGACCCAGCCCGTGGGCGCCCCGACCGGCTTCCACCTCGTACGCCGCTCCGGCACCGTCCTCGACGGCGCCCGCACCCTCGCCGGCCAGCAGGTGCTCGACGGCGAGGTGCTGAGCCTGCGCCCCTTCGCCGAGTCCCTGCCGCCCGCCGTGTTCGACGACGTGTCCGACGCCGTCGCCTCCGCCGTCGTCCGCGACCGGCACCGCTGGAGCGACGACATGCTGCGCGGCGCGGGCCTGGCCGGCGCCGCCGTGCTGCTCGTCATGCTGGGCTTCGTCCTCTGGTACGCCGACCCGCTGCGCCACGACATGCACGGCCTGCCCGGGATCATCGCGGGCGCCGTCGGCATCCTGCTCACCGCAGTCGCCGGAGTGCGCGCCCGGGTCTACGGAGACCGGCTCTCCGCCGTCGCGCTCGGCCTCGGCGCCCTCCCGCACCTGATGATCGCCGGCTCCGGGATCATCGCCCCGGCCGTCGGCCAAGGCCCCGGCCGCCTCCAGTTCCTGCTCGGCTGCGTCTGCGCCCTGGTCGCCTCCGTCACCCTGGTCGCGCTCACCCCGAGCGGCGACGCCCCCTTCGTCGCGGCCACCTTCGTCGCCGCCACCGGAACCCTCGCCACCTTCGTGGCCATCGCCACCGAGGCGTCCGCCACCGACGCCGCCGCCGTCTGCGCGCCCGTCGCCATCGGCCTCGTCGCCTTCCTTCCCGGCCTCTCCGCCCGCTTCGCCCGCCTGCCCATCGGCTACGCCGCCCCGCAGAGCGCCACCGAGGACTACGAGACCCCGGACCGCTACGAGACCGAGCCCTACGGGGAGCAGAGCGGCCCCGACCAGCACGAGGCGGCCGGTACCCCGCTCGACGCCGAGGCCATCGCCGCCCAGGCCCGTCGCGGCCACGAGATGCTGCTCGGCCTGGTCGGCGGCTGCGCCGCGGTCGCCGTCGGCGCCGCAGCCGTCCTCGGCTTCTCCGAGAACACCTGGGGCCGCCTGCTGGCGCTCGCCACCGGCCTCGCGATGCTCCTGCGCGCCCGCCTCTTCCGTTACACCTCCCAGGTGGTCTGCGCCCTGACCGCGGGCCTCGTCGCCATCGCCCTGCTGATCCTGGGCATGGCCCTGCACCCGCCGACCGACCTGCTCGAAGCCCTCGTCCTCAAGCAGGACAGCAGCGGCCTGGACCTCCGTACGATCTGGCTGACCGCCGCCGTCGCGGCCGGTGCCGCCCTCCTCGCCGGAATTGCGCTGGTCATACCCCGCAAGGGTCTGTCACCCTTCTGGGGGCGGCTGCTCGACCTCACCGAGGCGGCGGTCCTGCTCAGCCTCGTACCGCTTACCCTGGCCGTGCTGGACGTCTACTCCCGCGCCAGGTCTCTCACCAGCTGAGACGTGGCGGAGCGGCAGCCTGGTACGCTGTGTGACGGCCGTTTGTGTACGCGTCCCCCGGACTCCTCGCCAAGAGGGTCTGTGGACTGCGCTCAGCGGACCCCGCCTCCCGAGTAACGGAAGCTCCCCAGAGAATCAGACCTGGGGCACTCGGTGGCAACGAAGACCTATCACGAGGAGTACGCGTGCCGCTCGACGCCGCTACGAAGAAGCAGATCATCACCGAGTTCGGTGCCAAGGAGGGCGACACCGGCTCCCCCGAGGTCCAGGTTGCGATGCTCTCCCGCCGCATCTCGGACCTGACCGAGCACCTCAAGACGCACAAGCACGACCACCACTCCCGTCGTGGTCTGCTGATCCTGGTCGGCCAGCGTCGCCGCCTGCTGCAGTACCTGGCCAAGAAGGACATCCAGCGCTTCCGCGCGCTGGTCGAGCGCCTCGGCATCCGCCGCGGTGCGGCCGGCGCCAAGTAAGACGTGTGAAGGGAGCGGTTCCCACATCCGGGGGCCGCTCCCTTTGCTGTACGTGCGGGACGGACCGGACCCTTTGTAGTCTGGAACGGACGCACGTGTACGTCCGACGACGAGACGTGCACAACTGAAGAGGAGGAGCGCCCTCCCACGCCGCCGGTCCTCGGTAGTGGCACCCGGAATGCCCCCAAGGGCAACGAACCGGGTGCTTCGATCGAAGACCGGCCCGCACGCCAGGAGCGCTTCTCCGCAACCGTCCACCGCCACACGGGCGGCGGACGGAGACGACGAAAATGGAGAAAACGCTAGTGGAGAACGAGACCCACTACGCCGAGGCCGTCATTGACAACGGTTCCTTCGGCACCCGCACCATCCGCTTCGAGACGGGCCGTCTGGCCCGCCAGGCCGCCGGCTCCGCCGTTGCCTACCTGGACGACGACACGATGGTGCTGTCCGCCACCACCGCGTCGAAGAAGCCCAAGGACCAGCTCGACTTCTTCCCCCTGACGGTGGACGTCGAGGAGCGGCAGTACGCGGCCGGCAAGATCCCCGGCTCCTTCTTCCGCCGTGAGGGTCGCCCCTCCGAGGACGCGATCCTCACCTGCCGCCTGATCGACCGCCCGCTGCGCCCGTCCTTCAAGAAGGGCCTGCGCAACGAGATCCAGGTCGTCGCCACGATCATGGCGCTCAACCCCGACCACCTGTACGACGTCGTCGCGATCAACGCCGCGTCCGCGTCCACCCAGCTGGCCGGTCTGCCCTTCTCCGGCCCGATCGGCGGCGTCCGCGTCGCGTTGATCCGTGGCCAGTGGGTCGCGTTCCCGACGCACACCGAGCTCGAGGACGCCGTCTTCGACATGGTCGTCGCGGGCCGTGTCCTGGAGGACGGCGACGTCGCGATCATGATGGTCGAGGCCGAGGCCACCGAGAAGACCATCGCCCTCGTCAAGGGCGGCGCCGAGGCGCCGACCGAGGAGGTCGTGGCCGCCGGTCTCGACGCCTCGAAGCCCTTCATCAAGGTCCTCTGCAAGGCCCAGTCGGACCTGGCCGCCAAGGCCGCCAAGCCCGAGGGCGAGTTCCCGGTCTTCCTGGACTACCAGGACGACGTGTACGAGGCCCTCGCGGCCGCCGTCAAGGGCGAGCTCACCCAGGCGCTGACCATCGCGGGCAAGCAGGACCGCGAGGCCGAGCTGGACCGCGTCAAGGAGATCGCCGCCGAGAAGCTCCTCCCGGCCTTCGAAGGCCGCGAGAAGGAGATCTCCGCCGCCTACCGCAGCCTGACCAAGGCCCTGGTGCGCGAGCGCGTCATCAAGGACAAGGTCCGCATCGACGGCCGCGGGATCACGGACATCCGTACCCTCGCCGCCGAGGTCGAGGCCATCCCGCGCGTGCACGGCTCGGCGCTGTTCGAGCGTGGCGAGACCCAGATCCTGGGCGTCACCACCCTCAACATGCTCCGCATGGAGCAGCAGCTGGACACCCTCTCCCCGGTGACCCGCAAGCGCTACATGCACAACTACAACTTCCCGCCGTACTCCGTCGGTGAGACCGGCCGCGTCGGTTCGCCGAAGCGCCGCGAGATCGGCCACGGCGCGCTCGCCGAGCGCGCGATCGTGCCGGTCCTCCCGACCCGCGAGGAGTTCCCCTACGCGATCCGTCAGGTGTCCGAGGCCCTCGGCTCCAACGGTTCGACGTCCATGGGCTCGGTCTGCGCCTCCACCATGTCGCTGCTGAACGCCGGTGTGCCCCTCAAGGCCCCCGTCGCCGGTATCGCCATGGGTCTGATCTCCCAGGAGATCGACGGCAAGACGCACTACGTCGCCCTCACCGACATCCTCGGTGCGGAGGACGCCTTCGGCGACATGGACTTCAAGGTCGCCGGCACCAAGGAGTTCGTCACCGCCCTCCAGCTGGACACCAAGCTGGACGGTATCCCGGCCTCCGTCCTGGCCGCGGCCCTCAAGCAGGCCCGCGACGCCCGCCTCCACATCCTCGACGTGATGATGGAAGCGATCGACACGCCGGACGCCATGTCCCCGTTCGCCCCCCGGATCATCACCGTCAAGATCCCGGTGGACAAGATCGGTGAGGTCATCGGGCCCAAGGGCAAGATGATCAACCAGATCCAGGAGGACACCGGCGCCGAGATCACGATCGAGGACGACGGCACCATCTACATCGGTGCCTCCGACGGCCCGGCCGCCGAGGCCGCCCGTGCCACGATCAACTCGATCGCCAACCCGACCATGCCGGAGGTCGGCGAGCGCTACCTGGGTACGGTCGTCAAGACCACCACCTTCGGTGCCTTCGTCTCCCTCATGCCCGGCAAGGACGGCCTGCTGCACATCTCGCAGATCCGCAAGCTCGCCGGTGGCAAGCGCGTGGAGAACGTCGAGGACGTGCTCGCGGTCGGTACCAAGGTCCAGGTCGAGATCGCCGAGATCGACCAGCGCGGCAAGCTCTCGCTGGTTCCCGTGATCGACGGCGAGACCGCCGGTGACGACGCTGACAAGGACGACTCCGACAAGTGATGTCGCGTAGTTCCCGTGTGACGGCCCGCCCCTCTTCGGAGGGGCGGGCCGTCGCCCGTACCCAAACCCTCCTCAAGGGCAGCAACGGCGTCGGCACCGTCCGGCGCACGGTCCTGCCCGGCGGACTGCGCATCGTCACCGAGACGCTGCCCTCCGTCCGCTCCGCCACCTTCGGTATCTGGGCGCACGTCGGCTCCCGTGACGAGACGCCCACGCTGAACGGCGCCACGCACTACCTGGAGCACCTCCTCTTCAAGGGCACGCACAAGCGCAGTGCCCTCGACATCTCCTCCGCGATCGACGCGGTCGGCGGCGAGATGAACGCCTTCACGGCGAAGGAGTACACCTGCTACTACGCCCGGGTGCTCGACACCGACCTGCCGCTGGCCATCGACGTGGTCTGCGACATGCTCACCGGTTCGCTGATCCGTGAGGAGGACGTCGACGCCGAGCGCGGGGTCATCCTCGAAGAGATCGCGATGACCGAGGACGACCCGGGCGACGTGGTGCACGACCTGTTCGCGCAGACCATGTACGGGGACACTCCTCTGGGGCGTCCGGTCCTCGGCACCGTCGACACGATCAACGCGCTCGGCGCCGACCGGATCCGCCGCTTCTACAAGAAGCACTACGACCCGACGCACCTGGTCGTGGCCGCCGCCGGCAACGTCGACCACAACAAGGTCGTGCGCCAGGTCCGGGCCGCCTTCGAGCAGGCCGGCGCGTTGACCCGTACCGACGCCGAGCCGATCGGCCCGCGCACCGGCACCAAGCGCATCCGTACCGCCGGCCGCGTCGAACTGGTGAACCGCAAGACCGAGCAGGCCCACGTGGTCCTCGGCATGTCCGGCCTCGCCCGTACCGACGAGCGCCGCTGGGCGCTGGGCGTGCTGAACACCGCTCTCGGCGGCGGCATGTCCTCGCGCCTCTTCCAGGAGGTCCGCGAGAAGCGCGGCCTGGCCTACAGCGTGTATTCGTACACCTCGGGCTTCGCCGACACCGGCCTCTTCGGCGTGTACGCGGGCTGCCGGCCCAACCAGGTCCACGACGTGCTCCGGATCTGCCGCGACGAGCTCGACAAGGTCGCGACCGAGGGACTGGCCGACGACGAGATCAAGCGGGCCATCGGCCAGCTCTCCGGGTCCACCGTCCTCGGCCTGGAGGACACCGGCGCGATCATGAACCGCATCGGCAAGAGCGAGCTGTGCTGGGGCGACCAGATGTCGGTCGACGACATGCTGGCCCGGATCGCCGCCGTGACCCCGGACGACGTCCGCTCGGTCGCACAGGATGTACTGGCACAGCGGCCCTCGCTCGCGGTGATCGGCCCGCTGAAGGAGAAGCAGGCCGCCCGTCTCGACGAAGCGGTCGCCTAGTTCCGTACGGCAAGTAAGGAAGCGATATGAGCAAGCTGCGCGTGGCGGTCCTCGGAGCCCAGGGCCGGATCGGCGCCGAGGCCGTCAAGGCGGTCGAGGCCGCCGAGGACATGGAACTGGTGGCGGCGCTGGGCCGTGGCGACAAGCTGGAGACGCTGGCCGACGCCGGCGCCCAGGTCGCGGTCGAGCTGACCACCCCGGCATCGGTGATGGGGAACCTGGACTTCCTCATCCGCCACAACATCCACGGAGTGGTCGGTACCACCGGCTGGACCGAGGACCGCCTCGCGCAGCTGGGCACCTGGCTCGACGGCGCACCGGAGACCGGTGTGCTCATCGCCCCGAACTTCTCCATCGGCGCCGTCCTCACCATGAAGTTCGCCGCCCAGGCCGCCCGCTACTTCGAGTCCGTCGAGGTCGTCGAGCTGCACCACCCCAACAAGGTCGACGCCCCCTCCGGCACCGCGACCCGTACGGCGCAGCTCATCGCGGCCGCCCGCGCCGAGGCCGGCCTCGGCGCCCAGCCCGACGCCACCGCCACCGCCCTCGACGGCGCGCGCGGCGCGGACGTCGACGGCGTTCCGGTGCACGCCATCCGCCTGCGCGGCCTGCTGGCCCACCAAGAGGTGCTCCTCGGTGGCGAGGGCGAGACCCTGACCATCCGTCACGATTCCCTGCACCACAGCAGCTTCATGCCGGGCATCCTGCTCGGTGTGCGCCGCGTGACGCAGACCCCGGGCCTCACCTTCGGCCTGGAACACTTCCTCGACCTGGGCTGACCGGACTGATTTCACGATGCGCGCGAAGATCACGTACTTCATCACGGCCGCCGTCCTGGTGGTCTACTTCGTCCTGGTCGGCAGCCGGGGCCTGATGCTCATCGAGCACGGCACCTGGCTCACCGTCACCTTCGGTGTGGCCGTGCTGATCCTGCCGGTCATCGGTGTCTGGTTCCTCTGGCAGAACACCCGGTTCGTCACGCGGGCCAACCATCTCGCCACCGAGCTGGAGGCCGAGGGCGGACTGCCCGTCGACGAGCTGGAGCGGGACAAGTACGGGCGGATCCTGCGGGATTCCGCCGACGAGGTCTTCGCGCGCCGCAAGGCCGAGACCGAGGACGCGCCGGGGGACTGGCGCAGCTGGTTCCGCCTCGCCGTCGCCTACCACGACGCCCGGGACACCCCGCGGGCGCGCAAGGCGATGCAGCGGGCGATCGCCCTGCACGACAAGAAGCCCGTACAGGTCTGATCCCTGTACGGGCTTTCGGGGGTGGCTCGGGTCGGTCAGGCGGCCACGGGCCGGTGCTCCTCGGCCCAGGCGGCCACCGTGTCGGCAGCGCGGTCGAAGGCCTCGGTCCGCGACAGGAAATCGGCGTTGTGGTCCGTCAGCAGCACCGGTGCGTCCGCACCGTCCCGCGCGGCCATCGTCAGCGCCTGACCCTGTACGGTCCTCGGCAGCCCGAGCCAGCGCACCGGCTGCTGCACCGTACGGAGTTCGCCGATCTCGCTCCACGCCGTGGTGCGGGTCACGAAGAACCCCACCCGGCGCAGCCCCGCGGGGCTCACCCATACGCCGACGCGCAGGGTCTGCACCGCCGACCCGACGACCGCGAGCGCGGCGATCAGGCAGATCAGGGCCCCGCCCCAGCCGCCCGCGAAGGCGACGATCATCGTGGCCAGCAGCATGAAGGCGGACAACAGGAGCAGCAACGCGCCGATGCCCACGCGCCAGGGGCCGGGCCGGTAGGGCCGGCGCCAGCGGTCCTGGTCGGCATGGGCCAGGATCTCGTCGCCGTCGCCGTCGTCATCCACATCGGATACGCCGTCGGCCGTCAGGAAGGGCAGGGGCACGGGTGGACCTCACTCACATGCACGTTCGGTTGGGCTGTGCCCGTGAGGCTACCGCCCCTGGGACGCCTCCGACTGCTGCGACTTCTCCGGCACCTTGCTCGGCTGCAGTGCGGGCATGCCGAGGAGCAGTGAGCCGGCGAGCCCCGCAACCACGGTCAGTCCGACCAGAGTACGGGCGACCAACTGGGTTCTCCCCAGGCGCTCGCGCGGCGGCGGAGTGACATTGCTTCGGAAGCGGTCGGCCTCGGAGACGAAGGCGAACGGGACGGGTTCGCGCCGGAGGAACATCAGAGCGAATCTCCTCGGGGTGGGTGGTGTGGGTTCTGCCAAGTAGGACGTACGGGCCCGCCGATCGGTGCCGGATTTCGGGACATCAGGAAAAAATCGATGGCGGTGCGTCAGCCGGCGACGCCCCGCGCGGGGCCTCGGCTCAGCCCGCACGCCGCGTGCGTCTGCGCAGGCCGCGCGAGGGGCGCCGTAGAGTGGGCGCGCCCCAGGACGCACGTTTGGAAGGACCCCCGGTGAGCGAAACCGCCGCTTCAGATCTGAAACCCAGCTTCCGCAGTGATGTGACGGTGGAGCTGGTGAAGCACTCCGCCGCCGACTCCGACGTACTGTGGGCCGCTCGCGTCTCCACGGCCGGCGAGCAGTCGCTGGAGGAGCTGCAGAAGGACCCGGAGCGCTCCAAGGGCCTCATCAACTATCTGATGCGCGACCGCCACGGCAGCCCGTTCGAGCACAACTCGATGACGTTCTTCATCAGCGCCCCGATCTTCGTCTTCCGCGAGTTCATGCGCCACCGCGTGGGCTGGTCGTACAACGAGGAGTCGGGCCGCTACAGGGAGCTCGAACCGGTTTTCTACGTCCCGGACGCCGAGCGCAAGCTGGTCCAGGAGGGCCGCCCCGGCAAGTACGTCTTCGTCGAGGGCACCCAGGCGCAGCAGGAGCTCACCGGGCGCGTCATGGAGGACTCCTACGTGCGGGCCTACGAGGCCTACCGCGAGATGCTCGCCGCGGGCGTGGCCCGGGAGGTTGCCCGTTCGGTCCTGCCGGTCGGTCTTTTCTCGTCGATGTACGCCACCTGCAACGCGCGCTCGCTGATGCACTTCCTCGGTCTGCGTACGCAGCACGAGCTCGCGGCGGTCCCGTCCTTCCCGCAGCGGGAGATCGAGATGGTCGGCGAGAAGATGGAGCAGCACTGGGCGAAGCTCATGCCGCTGACGTACGCGGCCTACAACGGCAACGGTCGCGTTGCCCCGTAAGGGTCGTTACACCCGCGGCGTACAGATGTACGGCGTCAAGTCCTAAGTGTCCGTATTGCGACGTTTCGTAAAGTTCATCTAGGCTGATCAAACGGACCCGGCACTGCTTGAACCCCCGAGCAGGCAGTGCCGGCGTCCAACACCCCGTTGACGTCCCCCGAGGGGACACCGCGAGCATGGCAGCGAGTAGCGTGTTACCCATGGCTCCGATCTCGACTCCGCAGACCCCCTTCGGGCGGGTCCTCACCGCCATGATCACGCCGTTCACGGCGGATGGCGTACTCGACCTCGACGGCGCGCAGCGGCTCGCCGTCCACCTGGTGGACGCAGGCAACGACGGCCTGATCATCAACGGCACCACCGGTGAGTCGCCGACCACCACCGACGCGGAGAAAAACGACCTCGTACGAGCCGTGCTCGAAGCCGTCGGAGACCGCGCCCACGTGGTCGCCGGTATCGGCACCAACGACACCCGTCACACGCTCGAGCTGGCCCGCGAGGCCGAGCGCACCGGCGCCCATGGCCTGCTCGCCGTCACCCCGTACTACAGCAAGCCGCCGCAGGAAGGCCTTTTCCGGCACTTCACGGCGATCGCCGACGCGACCGAGCTGCCGGTCATGCTCTACGACATCCCCGGCCGCAGCGGTGTCCCGATCGACACCGAAACCCTGGTCCGGCTGGCCGAGCACCCCCGTATCGTTGCCAACAAGGACGCCAAGGGCGACCTCGGCCAGGCAAGCTGGGCCATCGCACGGAGCGGCCTGGCCTGGTACTCGGGCGACGACATGCTGAACCTGCCGCTCCTGTCGATCGGCGCGGCCGGATTCGTCTCCGTCGTCAGCCACGTGGTCACCCCCGAGCTGCGCGCCATGCTGGAGGCCCACCTGGGCGGAGACGTCCAGAAGGCGACCGAGATCCACCAGAAGCTGCTCCCGATCTTCACCGGCATGTTCCGTACCCAGGGTGTGATGACCACCAAGGGCGCGCTGAACCTGCAGGGCCTGCCCGCGGGCCCGCTGCGACTCCCGCTGATCGAGCTGACCGCCGAAGAGACGGCCCAGCTCAAGATCGATCTTGCCGCCGGCGGGGTACAGCTCTGACAACAGACTTCACAACTGAATAAGAACGAACAAACACATACCGAACAGACAACAGCAAGTGCACGAATGACATGCGCGCCACGTGCCTTCCGGGGTACGTGGCGTGCGTGGTGAGGAGACACTTTTGAGCCATCCGCATCCGGAACTCGGTCCGCCGCCGAAGCTGCCCAAGGGCGGCCTCAGAGTCACCCCCCTGGGTGGTCTCGGCGAGATCGGCCGCAACATGACCGTCTTCGAGTACGACGGCCGTCTGCTGATCGTCGACTGCGGCGTCCTCTTCCCCGAGGAGGAGCAGCCGGGCATCGACCTGATCCTGCCGGACTTCACGTCCATCCGGGACCGCCTCGACGACATCGACGGCATCGTCCTCACGCACGGCCACGAGGACCACATCGGCGCAGTCCCCTACCTCCTCCGGGAGAAGGCGGACATCCCGCTGATCGGCTCCAAGCTGACGCTGGCCCTCATCGAGGCGAAGCTCCAGGAGCACCGCATCCGCCCCTACACCCTCGAGGTGAAGGAGGGCGAGCGCGAGGCCCTCGGCCCGTTCGACTGCGAGTTCATCGCGGTCAACCACTCCATCCCGGACGCCTTGGCCGTGGCCATCCGTACGGGCGCCGGCATGGTCGTGGCCACCGGCGACTTCAAGATGGACCAGCTTCCGCTGGACAACCGTCTGACCGACCTGCACGCCTTCGCGCGTCTGAGCGAGGAGGGCATCGACCTCCTTCTCTCCGACTCCACGAACGCCGAGGTCCCGGGCTTCGTCCCGCCCGAGCGCGACATCTCCAACGCCATCCGTGGCGTCTTCGCGACGGCCCAGAAGCGGATCATCGTGGCGTCGTTCGCCAGCCACGTGCACCGCATCCAGCAGATCCTCGACGCCGCCCACGAATACGACCGCAGGGTCGCCTTCGTCGGCCGCTCGATGGTCCGCAACATGGGCATCGCCCGTGACCTGGGTTACCTGAAGGTCCCCGCGGGCCTCGTCGTCGACGTCAAGACCCTCGACGACCTGCCGGACGACGAGGTCGTGCTGGTCTGTACGGGTTCGCAGGGCGAGCCGATGGCTGCCCTGTCCCGCATGGCCAACCGCGACCACCAGATCCGGATCGTCCCCGGCGACACCGTGATCCTGGCGTCGTCCCTGATCCCGGGCAACGAGAACGCGGTCTACCGCGTGATCAACGGCCTGACCCGCTGGGGCGCCAACGTCGTGCACAAGGGCAACGCCAAGGTGCACGTCTCGGGCCACGCCTCGGCCGGCGAGCTGCTGTACTTCTACAACATCTGCAAGCCGCGGAACCTGATGCCGGTCCACGGCGAGTGGCGCCACCTGCGTGCCAACGCCGAGCTCGGTGCCATGACGGGCGTCCCGAAGGACCGCATCGTCATCGCCGAGGACGGCGTGGTCGTCGACCTGATCGACGGCAAGGCCCGGATCTCCGGCAAGGTCCAGGCCGGCTACGTGTACGTGGACGGCCTCTCGGTCGGCGACGTCACGGAGGCCTCGCTCAAGGACCGCCGGATCCTCGGCGACGAGGGCATCATCTCGGTCTACGTCGTGGTGGACAGCACCACCGGCAAGGTCGTCAGCGGCCCGAACATCCAGGCCCGCGGCTCCGGCATCGAGGATTCGGCGTTCTCCTCGGTCATTCCGAAGATCGAGGAAGCCATCGCCCGCGCCGCGGCCGACGGCGTCGCCGAGCCGCACCAGATCCAGCAGCTCATCCGCCGCACGATGGGCAAGTGGGTCTCGGACGGCTACCGCCGCCGCCCGATGATCCTGCCGGTCGTCGTCGAGGTCTGACCCTCGCCGTAGCGACCGAACGGGAGCGGGGCAACCGGATTTGCATCCGGGGGCCCCGCTCCAGTACGTTTACGTCTCCACCTCGCACGGCACCCCGGCACACACGTGTGTCCGACGAGCCATGCGGGCGGGTGGGAATCAAGACCCAGGGAGACCTGATAAAGTCTGATCCGCCCGAAAGGGAAAGGCCCGTCCAACGGCCGCCAATTCAAATCCGAGTCGGAATCGACAAGGAAATGGTCTGGTAAGGTTGGAGCCGCTGGAAAGGAAAACGCGAAAGCGAGTACCTGGAAAGCACCGAGGAAGTCGGACACGAAAGAGTCTGATAGAGTCGGAAACGCAAGAACAGAACGAAAGCCCGGAGGAAAGCCCCAGCGGATGTCGCGGGGGTGAGTACAAAGGAAGCGTCCGTTCCTTGAGAACTCAACAGCGTGCCAAAAATCAACGCCAGAAGTTGATACCCCGTCCACTTCGGTGGATGA
>NZ_QGGZ01000008.1 GCF_003148825.1 Streptomyces sp. CG 926 | reverse complement strand
GGTTCCGCCGGGGCCGGGCGCGCGCCGGGGCGTCTCCTCGGGCGCCGAACGTGACGAGGGGTCGGAACGTCGGGCGGCAGTGTGTTCGGCGCCCTGCGGGGAGCGCCCCGACACACACCCGGCCCCGACCTCAGCACCCCCGACCCAAGGGCACCCTGCGGGGAGCGCCGCGACACGTCCCCATGCCCGGACCTCCCTGCACCCGACCCCAGAGCCGCTCTGCGGGGAGCGCCACGACACGTCCCCAGGCCCGGACCTCCCTGCACCCGGCCCCAGGGCCGCCCTGCGGGGGGCGCCCCCGACCTCAGCACCTCGGCCCTGGGCGCCCTGCGGGAGCCCCATGACACGTTCCGGGACCGGATCCTCGTGCACCGCCGGTGTCGGAGGTGGGGCCCGGTGGCTCGTCCGGCGTGGGAGTGGGTGGAGGGCGGGGGCGGGTGTGGGGCGGGGTGTCCCCGCAGGGCGCCGAACGCACTGCCGCCGCGCTTGCCGACCCTGCGTCACGTTCGGCGCCCGAGGAGACACCGCGGCGCGCGCCCGGCCCCGGCCGGAACCGGCCCGACGCACCCGACCGACCCCGGCCGGAGCCTCCTCGCCCCCGGCTCAGGGTTGGCGCGGGGTCTTGGTCCAAGGCCAGCGGGGCTTCGGCTTGGTGCCCGTGGGGCGGAAGTCGTACTTCCATCCCTTCTGCAGGCCGAGCCGCTTGGAGTACCCCGCTGGGACACGTTCGTACAGCAGGACCGTGGGCGGGCCGCCGTCCGGCGTCGGGACGGGGATCTCGTACCACTTCGGGGGGTGTCCGGTCGGGCCGAGGAGGACGGGAAGGACCCGGCCGTCCATCGGGCCGCCCTCGAACGGGGTCGGTTGGCTTCTCACCCCACCAGTGTCACAGCAGGTGGGCGGCCTCGGACACCACCGGGACGACGCGGCGGGCCAGCACACCGACCGGGCCGTCCGGCGATTCCAGCGCGAGGGCGGCCCGGGCGGCCGCGGCCGTTTCCGGGTCCGTGGCGGCGGTGGCGGTCAGCAGGGCGATGAACTGGTCCAGCAGCCAGTCCCGCAGGTGCTCGACCTCGGGCTGCTTGCCCTCGTCGATCCAGATGAGGGAGGCGGCCTCGACGGCGGTGATCCACGTACGGACCATCATGCGCAGCCGGGGGCCGGGGGTCGGGACGCCCAGGTGGAAGAGGATCTGCTCGGCCGCCGACCGCCGGATGCCGTCGACCGTCGCGGTCGTGCGGGAGGTCTCGACGACGCTGCCGCCCTGGAGGAGGGCCGCGAAACCGGCGTCGTGCTCGTCGACGAAGGCGAGGTAGCGGTCCAGGGCGCGGGACAGGCGCCGGGTCAGGGGGCCCTGCTGGGGTTCGGCGAAGCACAGTTCGAGGACGTCGGCGGCCGAGCGGAGGGCGGCCTCGTAGAGCTGCTGCTTGCCGCCCGGGAAGTAGCGGTAGACGAGCGGGCGGGACACGCCGGCGGCTTCGGCGACGTCGTCGAGCGAGACCTCCTCCGGTGCCCGGTGCGCGAACAGCGAAAGGGCGGCGTCGAGGAGTTGGGCTCGCCGCTCCTCGACGCTCAGCCTGCGGTACGCGCGTACGGTCATGTCCGCAGGGTAGCCCCGCGTACGTCCGCCGGGTGGGTGTCCCGGCGATCGGGCAGGATCCCGCGGTCGACCACCGGGCCGGCCCGAAGCGGCCTAGGCCAGCAGCCCCGAGCTCTGCCAGAGCTTGCGGCCGACGCCGCGCAGCACGCCGATGTCGTCGAGGAAGTCGGTGAGCCGCTTCGCGCCGCTCTGCATGACCTCGCGGCGGTGGCCGCTCGCCTTCACCTGGGCGACGGCCTCGCGGCGGTCGAGGCCGACGTTGTCGTAGACGGCCGGGTTGACGAAGGCCAGTGAGAAGACGCGGGCGGCCTCGCCGCAGCTGATCCGGGTGAGTTCCTGCTCCCAGCGCGGGGCCGTCAGCATCTGGCGGCGCAGTTCCTCGCGGGCGTACCGGACGTGTCGGGCCTCTTCGATGACGTGGATCCGGGTGACGCCGCGGACCAGCGGTTGGACGCGCTCGTCCGGGAAGGTCAGGCGCTGCATCCAGTCGAGGATCTCCTCGCCGAGGAGGGTGCAGGCGAAGGATCCGGGGGTCGTCGAGACGGTCTTCAGGATCCGCGCGAGGTTGTGGTTGAGGCGGGAGACGGGGTACTCGGGGGCGCCGGCCTTCTGGATCATGCGGGCGAACATCATCGAGTGGCGGCACTCGTCGGCGATCTCGGTAAGCGCGTAGCGGACGTGATTGCTGGTCAGGGACTTGTCGTAGATGTGCCGGACCATGAGCTGCATGAGGATGATCTCGAACCAGATGCCGAGCGAGCCGAGCGCCGCCGCCTCGTGGCGGGAGAGGTCGATGCGCTGCTCCTCCCCCATCTTCTTCCACAGCGGGGTGTCGTAGAGGGAGAGCAGTTCCGGCGGCCAGTAGTACTTGCCCTCGATGGGGGGTGAGTCCCAGTCGAGTTCCTTGTCGGGGTCGAAGGAGTGCTTGGCCGAGGATTCGAGCAGTCGCTCGGCTATCTGCTCACGGTCCTTGAGCAGGCCGAGGGCGTCCTGGAGCGCGGCTCGTTCGGTCACGGTGGTCATGGGTTCGGACACCTCGTCGTCGAGTTACCGGCTGTCTCCTCTTATGAGACTGCCTGTCAGCAAGGTCGTCAATCCCTCGCGCACGACTTGTTGACCCCGTGTCTACCAACGTGTGACGCTGCCAACTGTCCGGTCCCACACGGCAGTACGTGAGACGAGGGGGCGTCAGTGTCGACGCATGAGCTCTACACCGAGAATCCGGGCGAGCCGGTCTGGCAGGTCCCCGCCGCCGGCTCCGCCCGCTTCAGCTGGGAGTACGCCGACGGCCGCGAGCGGCTGCTGGCGCTCTACCAGAAGGGCAAGGACAAGCAGTGGGACGGCGGCAAGCGCATCGACTGGGACATCGAGGTGGACCCCTACGATCCGCTGGGCACTCCCGAGGAGGCCCTGCCGCTGTACGGGACGCGGCACTGGGCCAAGCTCACCGCGAAGGACAAGGGCGAGCTGCGCCGGCACTACGCCTCCTGGAACTTCAGCCAGTTCCTGCACGGCGAGCAGGGCGCGATGGTGTGCGCGGCGCGCATCGTGGAGTCGGTGCCGGACCTGGACGCGAAGTTCTACTCCGCCACGCAGACCATGGACGAGGCCCGGCACGCCGAGATCTTCGGGCGCTTCCTGCACGAGAAGGTCGGGATGCTGTACCCGATCAACGACAGTCTCCAGGGGCTGCTGGGCGACACCCTGCGCGACTCCCGCTGGGACATGCCGTACCTGGGCATGCAGGTGCTCATCGAGGGGCTGGCCCTGGCCGCCTTCGGCATGATCCGCGACACGACCACCAAGCCGCTGCCGAAGCAGCTCCTGGCGTACGTGATGCAGGACGAGGCCCGGCACGTGGCCTTCGGGCGGATGGCGCTGCGCGACTACTACAAACAGCTCACCGACGCCGAGCTGCGCGAGCGCGAGGAGTTCGTGATCGAGGGCTGCTACCTGATGCGGGACCGGCTGCTCGGGGTGGAGGTGCTGGAGAACTTCGGCATCGGGGCCGCGGAGGCGACGCTGCTCAGCGAGCAGTCGGAGTTCCTGCACCTGTTCCGCAAGCTGCTGTTCAGCAGGATCGTGCCGTGCGTGAAGGACATCGGGCTGTGGGGCGAGCGGCTGCAGCGCGCCTACCTGGACCTCGGCGTCTTCGACATGGGCGACTCGAACCTGGACCTGCTGATGAGCCAGGACGAGGAGATCGCCGAGGCCCTGGACCGCGAGCGGTTCGCGGCCGAGGAGTCGGCGCGGGTGGCGGAGGTCGAGTCCGCCATCGCCGAGGGGGCCGACGCCCCGTAGACGCCGCCCGGTCGACGGCCCCGGCTTCGGCTTCGGCCCCGGCTTCGGCCCCGGCCTCGGCGGGTGTCAGCCGGTGGCCAGCGCCGCTTCCATCACCGCCCGCGCGATCGGGGCCGCCGCGCCGTTGCCGCTGATGTCACCCCGGTCGGCGGAGGCGTCCTCGACCACCACCGCGACCGCCACCTGCGGCAGGGGCGTGCCCTCGGCCCTGGCCCAGGAGATGAACCAGGCGTACGGGGTCCCCGCGTTGCCGACCCCGTGCTGCGCGGTGCCCGTCTTGCCTCCGACCACGGCGCCCGGGATCGCGGCGTTCTTTCCGGTGCCGTCCTCCACCACCTTGACCATCAGCTCCTGCATCCGCAGCGCGGTGGCCGGGTTCATCGCCCGGCCCAGGCTGCGCCGGTCGCCGCGCCGGACCTGGGAGCCGTCGTCCTGGGTCGTCCCGTCCACCAGGTAGGGGTACTTGAGCTCGCCGCCGTTCGCCACGGCCGCCGCGACCATGGCCATCTGCAGCGGTGTCGCCTTGGTGTTGAACTGCCCGATCGAGGAAAGGGCCAGCTGGTCCTGGCTCATGTCGGTGTCGAAGTTGGACCGGGACACCCACGAGGGCACCCGTAGCCCCTCGGTGTTGAAGCCGAAGCGCCGCGCCGCCTCCACCATGGCGCGCAGCCCGACCTGCACCCCGATCTTCGCCATCACCGTGTTGCAGGACCACTGCACCGCCTCCGCCATCGAGGCGTCCTCGCAGCCGGTGCCCGCGTTCGGCAACAGGGTGCTGGTCCCGGGCAGCGGGTAGGGGTCAGGGGTCCGGGTCGGCGCGTCCACATCGGTGACCACGCCCGCGTCGAGGGCGGCCGCCGCCGTCACGATCTTGAAGGTGGAGCCGGGCGGGTACGTCTCGCGCAGGGCCCGGTTGAGCATCGGCCGGGCGGGGTCCGCGTTCAGGGCGGTCCAGGCCTCCTTGACCTTCGCACCCGTACCGGAGAGCACGGACGGGTCGTACGAGGGGCTGCTGACCAGCGCGAGGATCTTCCCGGTGGCCGGCTCGACGGCGGCCACCGCGCCGCGCTTGCCGGCGAGTCCGGCGTACGCGGCCCGCTGCATGCCGGCGCGGACGGTGGTGGCGGCGTTCCCGCCGGCGGGACGGCCGCGGGCCAGTTCGTACCAGAGCGGGAAGGCCGAGAGTCCCGGGTCGGTGCCCGACAGGATCGGGTCCTCGGCGCGCTCGACGAAGCTGGTCCCGTAGGTCTGGGAGGAGAAGCCGGTGACGGGCGCGTAGAGCGGGCCGTTCGTGTACGTGCGTTCGTAGCGCAGTAGTTGGCCGCTGTCGCGGGAGCCGGTGACGGGGCGGCCGTCGACCAGGATGTCCCCGCGGGGTTCGGCGTAGCGCTCGATGGCGGGGCGCTTGTTGGCCGGGTTCGCGCCGTAGGCGGCGGACTCCCAGACCTGCACACGGGCGATGTTGACCAGCAGGGCGACCAGCAGGAGGGCGCAGAAGTACGCGCACCAGCGGATGTAGCGGATCACTCGGCCGGCTCCTTCGCGGGGCGGGGTCTGCGGGCGCTGTCGCTGAGCCGGACCAGCAGCGCGACGATGATCCAGTTGGTGACGACGGAGGAGCCGCCCTGGGCGAGGAAGGGCATGGCCATGCCGGTGAGCGGGATCAGGCCGGTGACACCCCCCGCGATGACGAAGACCTGGAGGGCGACGATCGAGGCGAGCCCGGTGGCGAGGAGCCGCCCGAAGGGGTCGCGCAGCGCGAGCCCGGCGCGGAAGCCCCGGGCGACGAGGAGCCCGTAGAGGAGCAGGATCGCGGCGAGGCCGACGAGGCCGAGCTCCTCGCCGGCGGTGGCGAGGATGAAGTCCGACTTGGCGGCGAAGCCGATGAGGAAGGACTGGCCGTGGCCGAGCCCGGCGCCGAGGAGACCACCGGCGCCGAAGGCGAAGAGGGACTGGGCGAGCTGGCCGGGGCCCTCGCCGCGCTCGATGGAGGCGAAAGGATTCAGCCAGTCGTCCACCCGGCTGTGCACGTGCGGTTCGAAGGTCCCGACGGCGTACGCGCCGAGGGCGGCGAGCAGCAGCCCGATCGCGATCCAGCCGATCCGCCCGGTGGCGGTGAACAGCATGATCACGAACAGGCCGAAGAACAGCAGCGAGGTGCCCAGGTCCCGCTCCAGGACCAGGACGCCGACGCTGAGCAGCCAGATCGCGAGGATCGGGCCGAGGACGCGGCCGGGCAGGAGCCGGAGCTTCCAGAACAGCCGGCGCCCGGTGAGGGCGAGCGCGGTGCGGTTCGCGGCGAGGTAGGCGGCGAAGAAGACCGCGAGCAGGATCTTGGCGAACTCCCCCGGCTGGAAGGAGAGCCCGGCGAACCGGATCCAGATGTGCGCGCCGTTGACCGCCGGGAAGAAGACGGGGACCAGCATCAGGACGAGGGCCACGGCGACGGAGAGGTAGGCGTAGCGCTGGAGCACCCGGTGGTCGCCGAGCAGCGCGACGACCAGTACGAACAGCGCCACGCCCAGGGCCGACCAGAGGAGTTGGTCGCCGGCGGTGAGATGGCCGGGGGTCGTCACGTCGAGGCGCTGGATGAGGACCAGGCCCAGGCCGTTGAGGAGGACGGCGATGGGGAGCAGGAGGGGATCGGCGTACGGGGCCCGCAGGCGGACGGCGAGGTGTGCGAGCAGGGCGGCGACGCACAGGCCGGTGGCGTAGCGGGCGGCGGGGCCGGGGAGGTGGCCGGTGGTCGCGAGGCCGACGTAGAGGTGACCGAGTACGGAGATCAGGACGGCTCCGGCGAGGAGCGTCAGCTCGACGCCGCGCCGTTTGGGGGCACCGGCGCCGGGGGGCGGGGGCGGGGCGGGCTCCGTCACCTTCGCCGTCAGAGCGGTCATAGACCGAAACGTAGCAAGCAGACGGATGATATGTCCGCTTATGTCATAGTGTGCCGAAGAGTCGTCAAAAACGGTCGGAAGTGTCGAAAGTGAGGAGCCGAGGCGCATGGGACCTGTGGAATTCATCGTCCTCGCCTTCCCGGAGGAGCAGCTGCGGGCTCCGGCGGTCGAGGCCGTGATGGGGCTGCGCAAGACCGGGGTGGTCCGGCTGATCGACGGGATCGTGGCGACGAGGACGGCGTCGGGGGATGTCCTGGCGGCCGAGTTCGACGAGTTCGTGGAGCTGAACGGCCTGCTGACCGGCCGGGACGTGGCGCGGCTGATCGGGCCGGAGGACATCCAGGAGGCGGCGGGGCTGCTGGAACGCGGCAGCTGCGCGCTGCTGCTCGTGGTCGAACACCTGTGGGCCGAGGACGCGGCGATCGCCGTACGGGCGGCGGGCGGCCGGATCGTGGGCTCGGTCCGCATCCCGCCGGACCGGGTGCCGGCGGACCCACGGGCGGGGGTGGCCTGATGTTCATCCGCCCGATGGGAGTAACGGTCCACGCGGCGAACCGCCCGCCGGGACACCCGCTGCTACGGGGCCTGCTGGCGCGGGCGTCGGGCGCGGCGGAGGCGACGGCGGGCTCGGTGGGGCCGCAGGGCCCGGAGACGTCGGGCCCGGACAGGTCGGGCCCGGACACGTCGGGCTCGGCGACATCAAGCGCGGTGGAGCGGTCCGGACCGCCGGCCGGGGCGCCGGCCGGGGCGCGGACCGGGGCGCGGACCGGGGCGCGGACCGGGGCGCGGACCGGGGCGCGGACCGAACCGTCGGACGGGTGGCCGCCCGAGCCCGGCCGGCCGACAGGGCCGGAGCCGGCGGTGGCGGCGGTCGGCCCGGACCACCCGGCCCCGGCCGGCCTGGTCGCGGAGCTCACCCAGCTGGCCGGCCTCGCCCGCGAGGGCCTGCTGACCCCCCAGGAGTTCACGACGGCCAAGGCCCGCCTGCTGCGGGGCTGAGGGAGGTCCACCGCCCGGCCACGGACGGTGGCGACCCCCGCGTGAACGGAGGCCTGGCCGTGGACCGTCGCGCTACATGCCCCAGCTCCTGAGTGGTTTGGCGGCGGTGCCGTTGTTGCCGAGCTGGTAGATGCTGACGCCGCTCACGGAGAAGGCCTGCGGGGCGGGCGGCTCGGCTTCGACGGTCTTCAAGTCACTGAGGGTGGCCAGGCCGACGGTGACGTGGGGGAGGTAGTTCTCACCGCTGTGGTCGGGGACGTAGTTCTCGATGTAGGTGAGAGTGGCGGCGTTGATGTCCGGTTCGGCGTCGGTGCGGACGTAGGCGTCCGCGGTGCCGCCGCTGCCGGTGTACGGCCGCAGTGCGTCGATGAGACGCGCCTGGAAGTCGATGACCTCGGGCCCGGGTGTGACGACGATCGCGGCCAGCCCGATCGACGGCTGCACTTCCATGTGGGCGATGCGGTGGGTGGTCAGCTTCAGGGTCGACAGGTCCAGGGAGGCGACCACGTCGTCGATCGCCGCGTAGACCTGGTCCAGAGCGGCGGTTCGCACGTAGCGCTGCAGCGCGGTGATGTGCGGCTGGTGGTGCTCGTCGAGAGCGAATCCCGTCGGTGCGGGGACGCTGGTGAGCATGCGCGCGTTGACCTGCTTCGCGAGCGCGATCATACTCTCGTCCGGATTGAGCAGGACGTCGACTGCCATGAGGTCGTTCATTCGGACTCCACAAGGGACGGACACGGCGGGCTGGTTGATGGGGCGACTTGGACTGTGGGAGCGTCCGCTCTCCGGTCGACGAGCACGTCGACGGGCAGGTCACGCTCGCGGCCTGCCGGTCAGAACACGGTGCCCCAGTCGTTCTTCATGCTCACGACCGTCCAGCCGAGCTCCTTGGCCTTCGCGAGCGACGCCTCGGCACCGGTGGTGTAGGAAAATTCGCGCTGTTCGTCGTCGTGGTTGACGAGCAGCGCGAACCGCGCGCTCTGGAGCATCTCGATGTCCACGTCGGCGTTGCCGCCCGCGAAGAGGGGCAGCCGGCCGGTGTGGGCGAAGATGTGCTCGGGCTTGCCCGCGCCCAGGTCCAGGCTGCCCAGGAGCTCGTGGGAGCGGACGAGCTTCCCGTCGGCGTAGGTGTACGCGGCCGCCGTACCGATGACGTTCTCCTTGGGGATCCCCCAGGTCTGCTCGGCGAGCACGCGCATGAAGTCGCGGCCCCCGCCGGAGCACACGAAAACCCGGAAGCCGTTCGTGTGCAGGAGGTCGAAGAGCTCCAGCATCGGGCGGTAGACCAGCTCCACGTACGGGACACCGAGCTTCGGATGCTTCACCGTCGTCATCCACTCGCGTACCTGCGCGTCGAACTCCTCAGGTGTCGTGCCGGCCCACGAGCGGGTGAACCCCTCCAGCAAGGTCTCCACCACCTTGGGGTCCTGCGCCGCCAGGCCCTTGAAGAACTCCGGGTCCTTCTCGATGAGCGCCTTGTACGGCTGCTGCGCCGCGAGCGCGGGGTCGGCCTTCACCTCCTGCGCCCACGTGCGGAAGACGAAGTCGAACTGCGGTGGCAGTGGCTGCTCGACCCATAGCGTGCCGTCGTTGTCGAACGTGGCGATCCGATCGGCCACATCGACGAACGCTGCCCCCGGCGCCGTCGCCGCGTGGACGAAATCCACGATCGCCTGCCTGGCCGAGCCGTCTCTCCAGCTCGCGAGGACCTTCTCGGTCATGGGCACTCCTCGGCACGGCTGTCACACCGTCATCAGATGGGGACACTCAGCCAATGACCTTGTCCGACCTTCGAAGGGTTTCAAAGCACATACACGGCACCATCACTCCGACGCCGAAAAGCTTGTCGCCATCGCCGACTGCATGACAGGTGACCGGCCCATGCCAGGGACGATGACGCGCGCCCGCCGCGGTGCCCGGTTCAACGCCGTCTGCGGGCAGTGGGGTCACGCTCGGCGACGTGCCGCGCGACCGCGTCGACGCCGGGACGGGAGTACCGCTCCAGGGAGCGGACGGAGGCGTGCCGGGAACGCGCGAGCAGCATCCGGGTGGACGTGCCGCCCTCGGCGTCGTGGGTGAGCGCGGAGTGCCGGAGCCGGTGCAGAGTGCAGCCGTCCAGGTCCTCGATGTCCTCCGGCAAGGCGAGCGGATCGGCCGGCGGCCGGGTGTCCTCCTCCGACCTTGCGCAGTCCGCGAAGCGGGAGACGTAGGTCACACGCGCCCGTGTCACAGGGGGTCGGGCCACCTCGTCCCAGGGATGTAGCCGACGACGACCCCCGAGGAGCACCCCATGGACGCGCGACTGAACCTCTTCGCCGACCCGACCACCGGCAAGGCCTTCAAGCACCTCATGGCGGCCGGGAAGGTGATCAAGGACTCGGCGCTGCCGGCCGCGACGCAGGAACTGGTCTCGCTGCGCGTGAGCCAGATCAACGCCTGCGCCGTCTGCATCGACATACACACCAAGGAGGCCACGGCCGCCGGTGAGACCCCGGTGCGGCTGCATCTGGTGGCGGCGTGGCGCGAGGCCACGGTCTTCACCGAGGCCGAGCGTGCCGCGCTGGAACTGGCGGAGGAGGGCACCCGCACCGCGGACGGGGCCGGCGGGGTGAGCGACGAGGTGTGGGGACGTGCCGCCGAGCACTACGACGAGGGCGAACTCAACGCCTTGGTGCTGCTGATCGCCCTCATGAACCTGGCGAACCGGATCAACGTCATCACCCAGCAGCCGGGCGGCACCTACGAGGTCGGGCAGTTGCACTGACGGGGCCGGCGGGGGTTGCCATTCCCCGCCGTCACGCTGACGATCATGAACGGTCACCTGGGGAGGAAAGCCGACATGAGCAAGGTCGAGGAATTCGAGGATCTGCGGTCACTGCTGTTCTCGATCGCCTACCGGATCCTGGGCAGCGTGAGCGAGGCCGAGGACGCGGTGCAGGAGGCCTGGCTGCGCTTCGACGCCTCGCCGACCAGTCCCACGTCCCCCAAGGCCTTCCTCTCCACGACCGTCACCCGACTCTCGATCGACGTACTGCGTTCCGCGCGGGTGCGGCGCGAGGAGTACGTCGGGCCGTGGTTCCCCGAGCCCCTGCTGAACGATCCCTACCAGGACCCGGCCCGGTCGGTGGAGCTGGCGGACTCGGTGTCCATGGCCGCGCTGCTGCTCCTGGAGCGGCTCAGCCCGCTGGAGCGCTCGGTGTTCGTCCTGCGGGAGGTCTTCGCCTTCGGCTTCGACGAGGTCGCCCAGGCGGTGGGCCGGTCCGAGGCCGCCTGTCGGCAGCTGCTGGTGCGGGCGCGGCGGCACATGGAGGCCGGCCGGCCGAGGTTCCGGGCGGACGGCCAGGAGCGGCAGGAACTGGCGACGCGGTTCCTGGACGCGCTGAAGGACGGCGACCTCACCGGGCTGCAGCGGCTGCTGGCCGGCGACGTCCAACTGGTCGGGGACAGCGGCGGCAAGGCCCCGCAGCTGGCCAAGGCGATCACCGGCGCGCAGAACGTGGCCCGTCTGCTCGCCGCGTTCTTCCCCTGGCTGCTGCGCATCGGTGTGACCGCCGAGCCCCACGACGTGAACGGCGAGCCGGGCGCGATCGTCCGCGACCAGGACGGCCAGGTGCTCCACATCATGTCCTTCGAGGTGCTCGACGGGCGGATCAGCACCATCCGCTCGGTGGTCAACCCCGACAAGCTCGCCCACCTGGGCCCGGTCGCCGACGCCTGGGCCGTCGACCGTGAGGTCCGTGAGGCCCGCCGCGCGTCGAGGTGACTCCGGAGTCGTCGCCCCGCCCCCAACCGGGTGAGGGGGCGCGACCGGCCGACTCCGTTGGGGGATTTGTCATACCGGGCGTGGCAGCATCGGCCGCCTCGGAGGTGATCCCATGTCACATCGACTGTCACAGCGGCCGCTTCGCGCCGTCTGCATCGCCGCGGTGCTCGTCGTCGCCGGGCCGGTCCCAAGGGCCGGGGCCGAGCCGGGGCTGCCCGAAGGGGAGTCCGTCGGGGTGCTGCTCACCCGCCTGCAGGGCCTGTACCAGAAGGCCGAGGAGGCCACCGAGGCCTACAACGCCACCGACGTGGCCCTACGGGCCGGCCAGGCCGAGGAGCGGCTGCGGGCCGCCGAGCTGGGCCGGGCCCGTACGGCGCTGGACTCCGAGCGGGCCGTCGCCGGGCGGCTCGCCCGGGAGCAGTACCAGGGCGGCCAGGGGCTGTCCCCGTACGCCCGGATGCTGCTCGCCGGGAATCCGCAGGCCGCCCTGGACCAGCGTCGGCTCGCCGCCCGCGAGGGTGCCCGGCGGGCGGGTGTACTGGCCCGGCTCGCGCGGGGTGAGAAGAAGGCCGACGCGCTCGCCGCACGGGCCCGCGAGGCCCTGGACACCCGGCAGACCCTGGCCGCGCAGCAGAAGGAACACCAAGGCGAGGTCGCGGCGCAGCTCAAGGAGGTCGAGCGGGTGCTCGCCGCCCTGACCCCGGACCAGCTCACCCGGCTCGGCGCGCAGGAGGCCGAGAACACCGCCGTCGCGCAGCGCAGCCTGGTCGATTCGGGCCGTCTCCCGACCCGTACGGGCACCCCCACGGCGGCCGGTGGCGCCGCCCTCACCTATGCGGCGGCCCAGATCGGCAAGCCGTACGTCTGGGGCGCCGAGGGGCCGGGGTCCTTCGACTGCTCCGGGCTGACCTCTCAGGCCTGGGCGCACGCCGGGCGCGCCATCCCGCGGACCAGCCAGGAGCAGTGGGCCCAGCTGCCGAAGGTGCCGCTGGAGCAGTTGCGGCCCGGGGACCTGGTGGTCTATTTCCCGAAGGCCACCCATGTGGGCCTGTACGTCGGCGACGGCAAGGTGATCCAGGCACCCCGGCCGGGGGCGGTGGTGAAGGTCTCGCCGATCGCCGCGAACCCGCTGCTGGGGGCGGTCCGGCCGGACCCGGACGGGGCCCCGCTTGCGGAGTTCACCCCGCCCACGCTGCCGGAGGCACCGGCGGCGCAGGCGGGGGACGACACGGGCTACTCGGCCGAGGAGGCTCCGACGGAGGAGGCGACCTCCGCCAGGTAGTCGGCCGTGTCCTCGGGGTCGTAGAAGTACGCGTCGAAGTCGGCCGGGTTGTCGAAGCCGTTGGCGAATCGATTCGCCACGGGCTGGAGCTGCCCGGCCGCGCCGATCAGGTTCAGTACGTGCTCCGGCGGCACGCCCAGCATCGCGTTCGTCCACCGGGTCACCGGCTTGCCGGTGGTGAACCAGTACTTGTCGAAGGTGGCCTTCATCCACGCCTCGTCGAACGGCTTGTCCCCGTGCATCAGGATCGACGACAGGTACGAGGCGGCGCACTTCGCGGCCGAGTTGGAGCCCTGCCCGGTGATCGGGTCGTTGGCGACGACCACGTCCGCGACACCCAGCACCAGGCCGCCGCCCGGGAGGCGTCCGATCGGGTTGCGGACGACCGGCGCATAGCGCCCGGCGAGCGTGGCGCCCGCGTCCGTCAGCTCCACCTTCGTCGCGCGGGAGTACTCCCACGGCACGAACTTCTCCATCAGCTCCAGCGTGAGCGAGAGGTGCTCCGCCGGGTCCTTGACCCCGTGGAAGACGTCCAGCGGACCGCCGGGGACGCCCTCCCAGAACAGGATGTCGGCGCGGCCCGAGGTGGTCAGGGTGGGCATGACGAACAGCTCGCCGACACCCGGGACCAGGTTGCAGCGGACCGCTTCGGTCTCCGGGTGCTCCGGGCGCGGGCCGAGGCCGTGCACGTAGGCGACGGCGAGCGCGCGCTGCGGGGCGTCGTACGGGGAACGCGCCGCGTCCCGCCCGAACATCGAGACCAGCTCGCCCTTGCCGGCGGCGACCAGCACCAGGTCGTAGGTACGGGAGAAGAAGTCGAGGTCGGCGACCGAGGCGCCGTGGATGACCAGCTGGCCGCCCCGCTGCACGAAGGTGTCGAGCCAGCCGGCCATCTTCACGCGCTGGTCGACGGACTGCGCGTAGCCCTTGAGCCGGCCGAGCCAGTCGATGGCGCGACCGCCGTCGGGGGTGGCGACGGAGACGCCGAGGCCCTCGATCTTCGGGGCCTGCTGCTCCCAGAAGTTGATCTGGAGATCACGCTCGTGCTGCAGGGCCGAGTCGAACATGCACTGCGTGGACATCACCCGCCCGGTGCGGATCTCGTCCGCCGTCCGGTTGGACATGAGGGTGACCTCGTACCCCTTCGACTGGAGTCCGAGGGCGAGCTGGAGACCGGACTGGCCGGCTCCTACGACAAGTATCTTGCGCATCTCTCAGGCTCTCTCTTCGGGAGTGGTGTCGAGGGCGTGGCCCACCAGGGCGAGCAGCGATTCGACCACCGTGTCGCGGCGCCGCGCGTCCATGATCACGACGGGTACGTGCGGTGGGACGCTGAGCGCCTCGCGCACGTCGTCGGGTTCGTACGACTGCGAGCCGTCGAAGTGGTTGACGGCGACGGCGTACGGGAGTCCGCAGGTCTCGAAGTAGTCGAGGGCCGGGAAGCAGTCGCGCAGTCGGCGGGTGTCGGCCAGGACCAGACCGCCGATGGCGCCGCGCACCAGGTCGTCCCACATGAACCAGAACCGCTCCTGGCCGGGGGTCCCGTACACGTAGAGGACGAGGTCGTCGTCGAGGGTGACGCGGCCGAAGTCCATGGCGACGGTGGTGGTGCTCTTGTCGGGGGTGCCGGACAGGTCGTCGGTCGGGACGCTCGCCTGGGTCATCACCGCTTCGGTACGCAGCGGGGTGATCTCGGAGACGGAGGAGACGAAGGTCGTCTTGCCGACGCCGAAGCCGCCGGCGACCAGCACCTTGACGGCGACGGGTGCGCGGGAGCGGTCGTACTGCCAGGGCTGGGCCGGCTCGTCGTCCGACTGCGGCAGGGACACCGGTGTGTCAGAGACGGCGAAGACCACTGAGCACCCTTTCCAGCAGCGCGCGTTCGGGACGGCCGCTGCCGTGGCCCGTCGCGTAGACGCGGATCCGGCCCTGGTCGGCGAGGTCGCTGACCAGGACGCGGACCACGCCGAGCGGAAGCTTCAGCAGGGCGGCTATCTCGGCGATCGTCCGCATGCGGCGGCAGACCTCGACGATGGCGGGCATCTCGGGCATGCGGTCGGGCTTCTGCGGCTCCGAGACCTTGGTGTCCAGGGCGGCGACGAACGTCTCGACGTGCAGGACCTGGGTGAAGCGGGTGCGGCCGCCCGTGAGGGAGTACGGGCGGACGCGGGCGGGGCGGCGGTCGGCGCCGCGTATCGGCAGCCGGTCGGAGGCCGTACTCCTCACGGGGTGTTCTCCATCGACTGGCGCAGCTCGCTGCGGACTTCGGGGGTCAGGACGTGGCCGGCGCGGCCGACGAACAAGGCCATGTGGTAAGCGACGACGCTCATGTCGCAGTCGGGGGTGGCGTGCACGCCCAGCAGCGAGCCGTCGCTGATGGCCATGACGAAGACGGAGCCGTGCTCCATCGCCACCATGGTCTGCTTGACCGATCCGGTCTCCATGAGGGCGGCCGCGCCGGTGGTGAGGCTGCCGAGGCCGGAGACGATGGTGGCCAGGTCGGCGGACGCGCCGCGCGGGCCCCGGGGCCTGGGCCGGTCGGCCGGTTCGGCCGTGCCCGCCACCGGGTCCGAGGACAGGAGCAGCAGCCCGTCCGAGGAGACGACGGCGACGGAGTTGACGCCGGGCACCTCCTCGACCAGGTCGGTCAGCAGCCACTGCAGGTTGCGGGCCTGGGTGCTCAGTCCGTACGTACTGGGCGCGGTCATGTGCGTGCCTCCTGTGCGGTGTCCCCCCGGTCGGTCTTGCTCTGGCCCGGCCGCTGCGTCCGCCCTTGGTCGAGGGCCTCGTCGAGCGCCTGGTCAGGGGCTCGGTCGGGCCCCTGCTCCTGGGCGAGTTCGGCGGCGACGACGCGCCGTCCGTCCTGGGCTCCCTGGTAGAAGCCTCCGAGTCGGCGCCGCAACTCCTCGGCGTCGACCTTGCGTGGCGGCTCGGGCGGTCCGTCGGCACGGGCCGCGCTCTTGGCGGGGACGGTGCGCGGGGTCCGCTTGGGCAGGCCCTTGTCGGTGACGGCGCCTTCGCCTTCGGCCCGGTCGGCCGGGTGGCTGCCCTGGCGGGGGAGCCAGTTGCCCTCGGCCGGGGCGTGGGTGTGCGGCTCCGTCTCCCGTTCGGCTTCCGGTACGTCGACCACGGGTGCGGCGGTGTGCGCCGCGCTCGGGATCTCCTCGGCGGGGTCCGTCACGCCGGGGGCGGCCGGCTGCGCGTCGGGGACGACCCGCGCGAGCAGCTGCTCCTCGGGGGTGGGCTCGGCGGCGCGGGGCGCGGCGACGAACACCTGCTCGGCGGGCGGCAGTCCGGCGGCGGCGGGCGCGCCCTGGAGCGGCTCCGCCTCGGCGGGCGCCGGTTCCGGGGCCGGGGCCGGCGTCGGCTCCGGGTTCGGCTCCGGGTCGGCCGGGGCTTCGGCGACGACGGCGGGGCCCGCCAGTGCTTCGGCCAGGGTGATCGGGACCGCCGCGACGGCGGGCCCGGGCTCCGGCTCGGGCGTGACGACGGGCTCCGGCTCCGGCTCGACGGCGGCCGGGACGAGCGGCTCCTCGGCGACGACCTCGGCAGCGGCCGCGCCCGTGGCCTGGGCCTCGACCTCCGCTTCGGTCCGCACGGCCGCTTCCACGGCCGCTTCCCCCGACGGCGCCTCGTCCGGGTCCGGAGCGGCATGTGCCCCGCGCCGTCGCGTCGGCAGGGTGTTCTCGTTCGCCTCCGCTATCACTCCGGGCAGCCGCAGCGCGGGCCCGCCCGGCATGGCCAGGGTGTGCACCGGGGAGACCATCGGGGTCGTGGGCAGCAGCGCCGCCGGGACGACCACCAGGGCCTCGGTCCCGCCGTGCTTCGGGGTGCGCAGCTCGGCGGTGACCCCGTGCCGGGCCGCGAGTCGCCCGGCCACGTACAGGCCGAGGCCGAGGCCGTGTTCCGCCTCGGTCTCCTCGTCGTAGGCATCGGGCGTGGACAGTCGGGCGTTCAGTGCTTGGAGGCGGTCCTCGGTGACGCCGATGCCCTCGTCCACGACGGACAGCACCACGTCACCGGTGCCCTGCAGCCAGCCGGACACCTTCACCTTGACCTCGGGCGGGGAGAAGGTGGTCGCGTTCTCCAGCAGCTCGGCCAGCACGTGCGAGATGTCGTCGGCGGCGTGTCCCGCGATCTGGGTGTACGAGGGCAGCGCGGCGAGGTCGACGCGCTCGTAGCGCTCGATCTCGCTGACGGCCGCCCGCATCACGTCGACCAGCGGCACCGGCATGCCCTGCCCGTGGCCGTGTTCCTGCCCGGCGAGGACCAGGAGGTTCTCGTTGTGGCGGCGCATCACGGTCGCCAGGTGGTCGAGCTTGAAGAGGGTCGCCAGCCGGTCGGGGTCCTGCTCCTTGGACTCCAGCTCCTCGATGACCGCGAGCTGGCGCTCCACCAGGCCCAGGGTCCGCAGCGACAGCGAGACGGAGGTGGTCGACATGATGCGCCGGTGCTCCTCCAGCCCCGCCCGCAGCTTCGTCAGTTCTTCCTCAAGCACGTCCCGGCCGGCGGCGAGGGCCTCGCTGCGGCCGATGATCCGGCGCCGGTCGGCGTCGAGCCCGGCGATCCGGGTGTGCAGGGAGACCGTCTGGTCGCGCACCGCGTTCAGGTGGCGCACGACCTCGGCGAACTCGTCGTTGCGGCCCGTGAACCGCACCGGTTCCACCGAGCCCTCCGGGGTGGCCAGCCGCTCCGCGCCGCGGCGCAGGACCGACAGCGGCCGGGTCAACGACCGCGCGACGGCGGTCGAGACGCCGACGACGAGCAGGAAGAGCACGCCCATCAGGGCGATCATGATTTCGAGCCGGGTCACGTCGTCGTCGCGCTGAGCGGCCAGGGCGGTGGCCCGTTCGCTCGCGAGGGTGGCTTCCACGGTGCGCATGCGGTCGATGCGGGCGGTCAGCGCGGTGCCGACGGTGGCCCCGTCGCTCTTGCGGTCGGCCGACGTCAGGGTGGGCCGGTCGGTGAGCCGCTTGAGGAAGTCGTCGGCCGTCTTGACCTCGGGGCCGGTGACGGTGGCGGCCAGGGTCTGGCGTACGTCGGGCCGCGCGGCCCGTGCGAAGTCGTCGAGGGCTGCCTGCTCCCGTACGCGCGCCCGCTGGGCGGCGGTGGTGAGTTCGTCGACCACGGCCGAGTTGGGGGCCTGGTCGCCGCGGGGGACGGCCAGCGCGGCGAGCAGCAGTCCACGGGTGGCGGAGGCCTGCTCCACGGCCTGGCCCAGCGGGGCCAGCGGCCGGGTGGTGGCCAGGGCGGCCTCGGCGCGCGGCGGGGTGAGCTCGGCGAGCCGGCGGCCCGGGGCGAGGAGCTCCGCGATGACGCCGGCGTAGGCCTGCTCGGCGGCGAGGGCGCTGCCCTTCCCGTCGACGGCCTCGGCGCGGACGGCCCGTACCCGGGCGAGGGCCCGGGCGGTCGCCTCGTCGGCCTCGGCCTGGACCTCGGCGAGCTGCCGGTCGGTCCCGGCGACGCGCTCCTGGACGGGCCCCTTGGCGGCGCCGGGCCGGCCCTTGGCGGCGTACTCGACGACCGCGTCGCGCTCGTCACCGAGAAGGTGCGCGAGGGTGAGGGTCTGTCGGGTCGAGTCCGCGAGGGTGACCAGGCGCTGTGAGTCGTTCAGTTCCCTCGACGCGGAGACGACGGCGGGCGCGCCTGCCGCGAGGACGGTGAGGCCGGCGACGGCTACGCCGACGACCAGCCTGCGGCGCACGCGGACGCGGCGTCCTGCGGGGGCCGGGCCGTCGGCGGCGGTGCCGTTCTTCCGAGACCGCTTCTTCTGCACCGGTGCTCGCAATCCTGTACGTGTGCTCTAGCTCGTCTACTCGTGTGGCCGAGGTAACGGCCGGTCAACAAGTAAACGCCCCCTGCCCCCTCGTACCGCCTCAGACCTTTGCAGCGTGCTGGGGAGAGAGCCGCACATCACCCAACCGGCCACTCGAACGAGTGAACATCACGGATGAGTTGCCGACCAACTCGGGCACCCCGTGCCGGAGCCTCGCCATGGACAGGTGGTTGAAAGATCGATACGGGCTTTGGCAGGATGCCCGCCCACACGACCGCCCCGGCCCCCGGGCTCCCGCCGACGGTCCCGGACGGTCGGCGCGCGGCGACCGTCGGGCACGCCCGATCCGGTACGGGCCTTCCCGCGTCCGCCCCCTCCCCCGCGACAGAATGCGGGGATGCGCATCGACCTCGCCTCGACCCCCGGCCACCAGGAACGCCCCAATGAGGACTGGGTGTCGGCCGCGGCCCCCGCTTCGGGGGGTGGCGTCCTGGTGGTCCTGGACGGGGTCACCCCGCCGCGCGGCGACGACGGATGCGTGCACGGAGTGCCCTGGTTCGTGGCCCGCCTCGGCGGCCGATTGACCGAACTGTCCGGATCGCGGCGGGACATGCCGCTCGATCAGGTTCTGACCGAGTCCGTCCGCGCCACGGCCGACGCCCACCGCGACACCTGTGACCTTTCTCACGTACGCACCCCGCAGGCGACGGTCGTCGTGGTCCGCTGGGACGGGCGGTACGTGGAACACCTCGTCCTCTCGGACTCCGTACTGCTCCTGCAGGCGCCCGACGGCGAGGTGACGGCCGTGCTCGACGACCGGCTGGACCGGATCCCACGGGAAGTGCTCGGCTCGGTGGCGGCCACGGACGCCCTGCGCAACGCCGAGGGCGGCTTCTTCACGGCGGCCGCCGACCCGGCGGTGGCGGCCCGGGCGCTGACCGGGCGCACCCCGCGCGAGCGGGTGCGGGCGGTGGCCGCGCTCACGGACGGGGCGAGCCGCTGGACGGACACGTTCGGGCAGGGCGATTGGGCCGACTGCCTGGCGGTGCTGCGCAAGGAAGGCGCGCAGGGCCTGATCGACCGGGTGCGCGCCGTGGAGTGCGATCCGGCCCGCCCGTCGGCCCGGCACAAGCGGCACGACGACGCCTCGGCGGTCTACGCGGAGCTCTGAGCGGGCCGGCGGGCCCGGCAGAGTTCCGCGGCGAAGCGCCCTACTCCCCGCCCGCGTTCAGCTGGTTCAGCAGCCGGGCCAGTTCGGCGACCTCGCCGCGGTCCCAGTCGGCGAGCTTGCGCATGTACTGCTCCCGCCGCGCCCCCCGGACCCGCAGGAACCGCTCCCGGCCCTCCTCCGTGAGGCCGACCAGGGAGGCCCGGCCGTCGGCGGGGTCCGGTTCGCGGGCCACCAGGCCGAGGACCTCCAGGGCCCGTAGCTGCCGGCTCATCGTGGCCTTGCCGACCCCGAAGTAGGCGGCGAGTTCGGTGGCCCGCTGCCGCCCGGCCGCTTCCAGGCGTACGAGGAGCCCGTACGCGGCCGGCTCCAGCTCGGGGTGGAGCTCGCGGGCCATCTCGCCCGAGGAGGCGCGGGCCCGTCGGAGGAAGACGGACAGCTCCCGCTCCAGGGCAAGGAACTCCTGGTCTTCACTCCCGTGCACGTCCCGCTCCTTCGATGGTGTTCGGCACCCCCGGTGGGTGCGGGGCCAGTATTTCGCAGCGGGTGTGCCGACGGCCCGGTACCCCGCCGGAGCGGGCCACCGGGCCGTGTGCGTGCGGGTGCGTGGATCAGGCCGCGGCGACGACCGGGGACTCCGCCCGGGCCAGGGCCAGTTCCAGCACCTGGCGCACGTCCGTCACCGGGTGCACCTCCAGCGTCTCCAGCACCTCCGCCGGGACGTCGTCCAGGTCGGCCTCGTTGCGCTTGGGGATGATGACGGTGGTCAGTCCGGCCCGGTGCGCGGCGAGCAGCTTCTGCTTCACCCCGCCGATGGGCAGGACCCGCCCGGTCAGCGAGACCTCGCCGGTCATGGCCACGTCCGTGCGCACCTGCCGTCCGGAGAGCAGCGAGGCGAGGGCGGTGGTCATGGTGATGCCCGCGCTCGGGCCGTCCTTGGGCACGGCGCCCGCCGGGAAGTGGATGTGCACGCCCCGGTCCTTCAGGTCGGCGACGGGGAGCTCCAGTTCCGCGCCGTGGGAGCGCAGGAAGCTCAGGGCGATCTGCGCCGACTCCTTCATGACGTCGCCGAGCTGGCCGGTGAGGGTGAGCCCGGCCGCGCCCGTCTCCGGGTCGGCCAGCGAGGCCTCCACGAACAGCACGTCGCCGCCCGCGCCGGTCACGGCGAGGCCGGTGGCGACGCCGGGGACGGCGGTGCGCCGTTCGGCCGGGTCCTGGGCGGACTCCGGTACGTGGTGGGGGCGCCCGATCAGGGCCCGTAGGTCGTCGGCGCCGATGTTCAGGGGCAGTTCCCGCTCCCCCAGCTCGTGCTGCGAGGCGACCTTGCGCAGCAGGCGGGCGAGGGACCGCTCCAGGGTGCGGACGCCCGCCTCACGGGTGTACTCCCCGGCCAGCTTGCGCAGGGCGTCCTCCGCGAGGACCACCTCGTCGGAGCCGAGCCCGGCGCGCTCCAGTTGGCGCGGGAGCAGGTGGTCGCGGGCGATGACGACCTTCTCGTCCTCGGTGTACCCGTCGAGCCGGACGAGCTCCATGCGGTCGGCGAGGGCCTCGGGGATGGCTTCCAGGACGTTGGCGGTGGCCAGGAAGACGACATCGCTGAGGTCCAGTTCCACCTCCAGGTAGTGGTCGCGGAAGGTGTGGTTCTGCGCCGGGTCGAGGACCTCCAGCAGGGCGGCCGCCGGGTCGCCGCGGAAGTCGGAGCCCACCTTGTCGATCTCGTCGAGGAGCACCACCGGGTTCATCGACCCGGCCTCCTTGATCGCCCGGACGATCCGGCCGGGCAGGGCGCCGACGTAGGTCCGGCGGTGGCCGCGGATCTCGGCCTCGTCGCGGACGCCGCCGAGGGCGACCCGGACGAACTTGCGGCCCATGGCGTGGGCGACGGACTCCCCCAGCGAGGTCTTTCCGACGCCCGGAGGCCCTACGAGGGCCAGCACGGCGCCGCCGCGGCGGCCGCCGATGACGCCCATGCCGCGCTCGCCGCGCCGCTTGCGGACGGCGAGGTACTCGGTGATGCGGTCCTTCACGTCGCTGAGGCCCGCGTGCTCGGCGTCCAGGACGGCCCGGGCGCCCCGGATGTCGTACTCGTCCTCGGTGCGCTCGTTCCAGGGCAGTTCCAGCACGGTGTCCAGCCAGGTGCGGATCCAGGACCCCTCCGGGCTCTGGTCGCTGGACCGCTCCAGCTTCTCGACCTCCTTGAGGGCGGCCTCCCGTACCTTCTCGGGGAGGTCGGCGGCCAGGGCGCGGGCGCGGTAGTCGTCGGACTCCTCGCCGTCCTTCTCGCCGTTCAGCTCGCGCAGTTCCTTGCGTACGGCTTCCAGCTGACGCCGGAGCAGGAACTCGCGCTGCTGCTTGTCGACGCCGTCCTGGACGTCCTTGGCGATGGACTCGGCGACGTCCTGCTCGGCGAGGTGGTCGCTGAGCGCCTTGACGGCGAGCTTCAGGCGGGCGACCGGGTCGGCGGTCTCCAGCAGTTCGACCTTCTGCTCGACCGTCAGGAAGGGTGAGTAGCCTGAGTTGTCGGCGAGCGCGGACACGCCTTCGATCTGCTGGACCCGGTCCACGACCTGCCAGGCGCCGCGCTTCTTGAGCCAGCTGGTGGCGAGTGCCTTGTACTCCTTGACGAGCTCGGTGACCACCCCGGGCAGCGGATCGGGCACCGCCTCGTCGACGGTCTCGCCCTCCACCCAGAGGGCGGCCCCGGGGCCGGTGGTCCCGGCCCCGATGCGGACCCGGCCGAGGCCGCGGATGAGCGCTCCGGGGTCCCCGCCGGAGAGCCGGCCGACCTGCTCGACGGTGCCGAGCACACCGGTCCCGGCGTACGTGCCGTCGATGCGCGGCACGAGCAGGACCCGGGGCTTCCCGCTGCCGCTCTTGCCGGCGGCGGCCTGCGCCGCCTCCACGGCGGCGCGCACCTCGGCGTCGGACAGGTCCAGCGGAACGACCATTCCGGGCAGCACGACCTCGTCGTCGAGCGGCAGCACGGGCAGGGTGAGTGTGACGGACGTCGAAGCCATGATCTTCCCTCCGGCAGTGAAGTTGAGCTATGCCGACTCAATGCATGTGCGCCTCCTGATGTTCCCCAAGGACCGTTCGCCCGGGGCGAACGCGTCAGAGTGCGGAGACGCGGATGTCTCCGGAGCTGGTCTTCACCGAGATGTGGGAGGGGGCGGAGGGGTCGTCGGGAAGGGTGATGTCGCGGTCGCCGGAGTCGGTGGAGACCTTGGTCCGGTACGGCCCCTGGGGGGCCTTCACGGTGACGTCGCCCGAGGAGGCCTCGACGAGCACCGACGACGGGGCCTTCGCGAAGTCCAGCTCGGTGTTGCCCGAGGTGGAGCGGATCTCGGCGCTCGGGCCGGTCAGCCCGGTGGCGGTGATGTCGCCGGAGGAGCTACGGACCTTCAGCGGGCCGCCGATCCGCTCGGCCGTGACCTCGCCGGAGTCGGCCTCCACCTCGGCCCCCGCCACGCCCGTCACCGTGATGTCGCCGCTGGAGCTCGCCAGGTCGACCGTGGCCGTGGCCGGGACCTCCAGCCGGTAGTCGACGCGGCATTCCCCGGAGCAGTTCTTGCTGAAGGTCAGGACGCCGCCGGTGACCTGCTGGCCGGTCTCCGGGACGGTGTCCCCGCGGTAGCGGACGGTGCGGTGGATCGTGACCCCGGGGCCGGTCCCGGGGGTGACGGCGATCGAGCCGGACCGGACGCCCGTCAGCTTCACCGCCGTGACCGCCTCGGTGACCGTGGCATCGGCGGTCGCCGTCTTGTAGGCGCCGTCCACGACGCTGCCCGAGAAGGAGCAACCGGCCAGGAGGACGCCGGCGCCGAGGGCGACGATCGCGGTGCGGGCCGTGCGGGCGGAGACGGTGTGAGTGGTCATGGCCCGAGTCTGGCCCGGGAGTGCGCCCCGGGCCGATGGTGCACGTACCCGAACCTCAGGTGGGGCTAACCCCCGTACCCCGCTCCACTGCGCTACAGGTCGGTGGTCACGGGGAGTTCCGAGGGCATGCCCCACTCGCTCCAGGAGCCGTCGTACACCGCGATCTCCTCGTACCCGGCGAGTTCGGCGCCGAGGGCCAGGACGCAGGCGGTCACCCCGGAGCCACAGCTGAGGTAGAGCCGCTCCCGTTCCCGTTCCCCACCCGGTTCCCGTTCCCCCGTCAGCGCCCGGAAGGTCGCGCGCAGTTCCCCGGCGGGCCGCATCAGCCCGTCCCGGTCCTGGAGTTCGGCGAAGGGCAGGTTGAGCGCGCCCGGCATGTGGCCGCCGCGCAGGCCCGGTCGGGGTTCGGGGGCGGTGCCGGCGAAGCGTTCGCGGGTGCGGGCGTCGAGGACGGTCGCGGCCGGGTCGGTCAGGGCCCGCGCGACGGTGGCGCTGTCGACCAGCAGCCCGGCCCGGGGCCGGGCCGTGAAGGAGCCGCGCGGTCCCCCGTACGTGGGGGCGGCGGCTTCGACGGGCAGTCCGGCGGCGCTCCAGGCCGGCAGTCCCCCGTCGAGGACGGCGGCCCGGTCGAAGCCCATGGCGCGCAGCATCCACCAGGCGCGGGCGCTGGAGTAGATGCCGGCCCCGTCGTAGACGACGACGGTGTCGCGGTCCTCGACGCCGAGGGCGCGCATCGCCTCGGTGAACTCCGGGGCCCCGGGCATGGTGTGCGGGGCGGGCGCGGTGTGGTCGGACAGGTCCCCGTCGAGGTCGAAGGGGCGGGCTCCCGGGATCCGGTGGGCCGCGGCGCGGTGGGCGCCGACGGAGGCGTCGAAGAGGACCAGGCCGGGCGCGCCCAGCCGGCGGGCGAGCCAGTCGACCCCGACGAGCGGTCCGGGCAGGGCTTCGGCTTCGAGCGGCGCGTTCTGCGGTGTGGTCATGCGGGTGGCACCTCCGGCTGGACGACACGGGTGACCCCATCCTCCGACGCACCCCGCGGCGGCTCACGGGGCGGGGTCGGACAGGGTCGCGGCGGGGGCGGCCCACGGGCCCGAGCCCGCACCCCGGCGAACGGGGGCGGCACCCTCCCCGGCCACCGGCCGACGGGCCGGGCTCGCCTTGGCCGGCCCGCGGCCCGGGCCGACCCCCGGACCCACAGTCCGGTGCGACCCCCGGACGGGGGCGTCGGCGCGGTGTGCGTGAGGCTGGGCAGTGCTCGGGCCGGTGGGTCGCGGTGGGGTCAGTCGCAGGTGCCGGGGCGGGCGTAGACCGCCACCCGGGCGCCGCGCACCCCGGTCACCGAGCACAGGTCGAAGCCGGCGGCCAGCTCGGCCCGCTTGGCCGCCTCCCTCGGGTACGGGTCCAGCGGCTGGTCCGCCGGGTCCAGCAGGGCGATCACCCGGGGCGAAGCCAGCAGCGCCGCGCGGATCCGGTCCGGGGGCAGCTCGGTGCCCTGGAGGCTGTGCGAGGCCGCCGGGGAGCGGTCCAGGGCCACGTCGCGCAGCTCCCCGTACAGCTCGGGCGAGGACAGCAGCCACTCGCGCCGGCGGGAGGGCATGAACACCACCGCGTCTCCGGGCCGGGCCCGGTCCCGGACCGTGGCGGCCACCGCGAGCACGTCGTCCTTGCGGCTCTCCGGCGTACGCAGCCACACCGACCAGACGCCGAAGGGCACCAGGAGCACGGCAACCGGCAGCCACGGCCACCACCCACGGGCCCGCGCGAGCCGGACCCCGACCAACAGGGCGAGCCCGGCCAGCGCGTAGATCACGTACCGGTCGACGTACCAGGGGTTGACCAGGGAGATCACCATCAGCACCCCGGGCGGCAGCAGGACGAGCGGGAGCGCCACCCGTACGAGGTCGTCCGGAGCCCCCCGCGCGAGCAGCAGGGCTGCGGCGCCCACCACCCCGTACGCCGCCCAGTCCTGCCAGCTCGGCCGCCCGAGCCAGCCCAGCTGCTGCTCGGCCTGCCGGGCGCTCACCACGGCCAGCGGCAGCAGCAGGGCCGCCACGACCGCGACGCTCCGCCGCCAGCCGGGCGATCGCCCCGCGGTGAAGGCATGGGCGAGCAGGGCCAGCGCGGCGAACTCGTGCAACCAGCAGCCGAACAGCAGCACCACCGTGTAGGCCGGCCACCGCTCGCGCAGCATCAGGTACGTCGCCCACACCACGGCGGCGGCGACCAGGGCGTAGGAGCGCCCCTCCTGGGCGTACATCTGCACGGGCGGCAGTACGGCGTACACGCAGCCCGCGAGCAGTGCCTCCCGATCCCCCGCGAGCCGATGGGCGACGGCGGCCACGCCGGCGGCCGCGAGGGCGGTGGCGGCGACGGAGGGCAGTCGCAGCGCCCACAGGCCGCCGTCCCACACCTGGAACAGCCCGTGCAGGAGCAGGTAGTGCAGGCCGTGGACGGCGTCGACCCGACCGAGCAGCTCCACGATCTGGTCGAGCGGCCGGTGGGCCACCTGCCAGGTGACGGACTCGTCGCGCCACATGCTGCCGCCGCGCTCCAGGCCCCACAGGCCGAGGACCACGGCCATCAGCGGCGGGAGCAGGCGCCAGGGGGCGATCCGGCTGATGTCGGCCTCCGCGTGCGGTCGGGACGGGTGTGGCAACGGGTGTCGGAACGGCGGTGCGGACTCCATACTCGGGGGTGGACCGGACTTCCTGCGGAGGTGGGTGTGCACGCGTTACGAGCGGCCGCGGTGGCGGTGCTGAGCACGGTGGTCCTGGCGGGCTGCGGGCCCTCGGGTCCCGCGGGAGGCGACGACGCGCCGCCGAAAGCCTCCCCGGAGCCGGGCACGAGCGCGAGCGCGTCCGCGGATCCCGGCCCGGGCGCGAGCACCGGCCCCGGTACGAGCACCGGCCCCGGTACGAGCACGGGCGCGCCGGCCGACCCGAGCACGAGCCCCACGGCCGGCCGGGTCCCCGCCCCCGGCGAGACCCTGGTCCGGGTCACCCGGACCGGCGGCTTCGCCGGGCAGACCCACACGCTCGTCGTCAAGGGCGACGGCTCCTGGACCCGGCTGGACGTGCAGGCGCGGCCGACGGGCACCGGAAAGATGTCCGCGGCGGAGCTCGCGGGCCTGCGTACCGCCCTGCGGGAGGCCGACTTCGCCCGGCTGCCCCGGACCGTGACGGGCGGGCCCACGATCTACGACGGGTTCTCCTACGCCTTCGTGCACGACGGCCACGAGGTGGCCGCCGACCAGGGGTCCTTGCCCGAGGCGCTGACGAAGGTGCTGGCCGCGCTGCCGCCGTTCACCGGCGGTGCGGCGACCCCTTAGGCCCTGTCGTCCCCGGCCCTGTCGTCGAAGCCCCGCCGGGCCCGCGACGCCCGACAAGATCCGGAAGGACGGCCTGGCGGGTGGCCGCGATGTCCCGCAGCAGCCGGTCCAGGAATCCGCGCAGCCGGGCCGGCATGTCCACGCTGTCGGGCGTGAGCACCCACTGGATCTGCAGGCCGTCCATGACGGCGAGGATCTCCCGGCCGACCGCCTCGCAGTCGGTGTCCGGGCGCAGTTCGCCGCGTGCGACGCCCGCCTCCAGCAGGTCGACGGTGTAGCCGAGCACCCGGGCGTAGCGCCGGCTGAAGTATGCGTGCGCCGGGTGCTCCGGGTTGCCGGACTCGCCGACCAGGGTGTTGAACATCCGGACGATGCCCGGGCGCCGTTCGTTGTCGGCGGCGAGTTCCACGACGGTGGCGAAGTGGGCGGCGACCGACTCGGCGGGCTCGCCGAAGAGCCGCTCCACGTCGTGCCGTTCGCTCTGTGCGAGGACCGACAGCAGTAGGTCCTCCTTGCCCCGGAAGTGGTGCAGCAGTCCGCCCTGGGTGATCCCGCAGTCGGCGGCGATGCGGGCGAGCGAGGACGCGTTGAAGCCCCACTGCGCGAAGTGCTCGACGGCGGTGTCGAGGATCTTCTGCCGCCGGGCGTCGCCGACGGCGTAGGTCCCTCGGGCCGCGCCCTTCGAGGCCTTGCGCTCCGTCCGCCCCGTGTCCTGTGCCATGCCGACACCTTAAGCGGGGGCCCTTTCGAGCCACCCGACCCCTGTGACCCGGGTCACTTTTCAAAAACCTAGCGAGTGCTAGGTTTTCGACTCTACCGTGGCCGAGCCGATCCGCCCGGTCACGTGCTCCAGGAGCCCCGCCATGAACGCGACGCCCGATTACCAAGACGCTGCGCTGCCCGTCGAGCGCCGCGTGGAGGACCTGCTCTCCCGGATGACCCTGGAGGAGAAGGCCGGTCAGCTCTTCCACTCGATGCTGATGATGAACGCGGACGGCACCCCGGTCACCGAGACCGACGGCTCGATGCTCCCCTTCACCACGCCGGAGCTGATCGAGGACCGCTTCCTCACCCACTTCAACCTGCTCGGCACCTACGGGCCCCACGAGATGGCCCGGTGGCAGAACTCCGTCCAGGAGATGGCCGCGGCCACCCGGCTCGGCATCCCGGTCACCCTCTCCACCGACCCGCGGCACACCTTCACCGACAACGTCGGCGCCTCCTTCAACTCCGGCGCCTTCTCCGCCTGGCCGGAGGCCCTGGGCCTGGCCGCGATCGGCGATCCGGCGCTGGTCCGGCGCTTCGCGGACACCGTCCGCCGCGAGTACCTCGCCGTCGGCTTCCGCGTCGCCCTGCATCCCCAGATCGACCTGGCCAGCGAACCCCGCTGGGCCCGCCAGTCCGGCACCTTCGGCTCCGACGCACGACTGACGGCCGAGCTGGTGGCGGCGTACGTACGCGGCCTGCAGGGCGCGACCCTCGGACCCGGATCGGTGTCCGCGATGGTCAAGCACTTCCCCGGCGGCGGCCCGCAGAAGGACGGCGAGGACCCGCACTTCGCGCACGGCAAGGAGCAGGTCTATCCGGGCGGCATGCGCGAGCACCACCTGGAGCCGTTCAGGGCGGCGATAGCCGCCGGGTGCGCGCAGATGATGCCGTACTACGGGCAGCCGATGGGCACCGACTGGGAGGAGGTCGGCTTCGGCTTCAACAAGGGCGTGGTCACCGGCCTGCTCCGGGAGGAGCTCGGCTTCCGGGGCATCGTCTGCAGCGACTGGGGGCTGCTGAACGACGCGACGATCTTCGGGCAGGTGCACCCGGCGCGCGCCTGGGGCCTGGAGCACCTGAGCGTGGCCGAGCGGGCGGCCCGCGCCCTGGAGGCCGGCTGCGACCAGTTCGGCGGCGAGCAGTGCCCCGAGGTCGTGGTGGAGCTGGTCCGCTCGGGCCGCGTCGCCGAGTCCCGGATCGACGACTCGGTACGCCGCCTGCTGCGGGAGAAGTTCACGCTCGGCCTGTTCGAAGACCCGTACGTGGACCCGGACGCGGCGGCCGAGATCGTCGGCCGGTCCGACTTCACGGCCCTGGGGGCCGCGGCCCAGCGCCGCTCCCTCACCGTCCTGACCAATCCGGACGGCCTGCTCCCGCTCGCCACGGGCCCGAAGCTGTACGTGCGGAACGTCGACGCGACCGTGGCCGCCGGGTACGGCGAGGTCGTCGCCGACCCGGGCGCGGCGGATCTGGCCGTGCTGCGGCTGCGGACCCCGTTCGAGCCGCGCGAGAACATCTTCGAGTCGTACTTCCACTCGGGTTCGCTGGCCTTCCCCGAGCCCGAGCTGGCGGAGATCCTGGCCCTCCTGGACCAGGTCCCGACCCTGGTCTGCATCAACCTGGAGCGGGCCGCCGTCATCCCGGAGATCGCCGAGCGCGCGGCGGCCCTGATCGCCGACTACGGGGCCGGCGACGCCGCCCTCCTGGACGTGGCCTTCGGCCGCGCCACGCCCGAGGGCCGGCTCCCCTTCGAGCTCCCGCGCTCGATGAAGGCCGTCGAGGCCTCCCGTCCGGATGTGCCGAACGACACGCTCGACCCGGTCTTCCCGCACGGTCACGGGCTGACCCTGTAGGTGCTCCCGGGCACCCCCCGAACGCCCCTCGGAGGGCAGCAACGGCGAGGCACCTGACCGGTCTCGCCCGTCGGGTGTCGGTCCCGTGGGGGGACCGGCACCCGGTACGTCACATTCCGTTTACTGTGGTCAAGCACATATGCCATGTCCGAACCCCACGTAGCCGCAGGCCGACGCCTCCTCTACGCTGCACCCCATTCACGCGGGATCTTCAGGGGCGGACATGGAACAGACACACACCACCCATCAGGGCGCCGCGGCGACACCCGGCGCCCAGCGGCGTGTGCTGGTCGTCGAGGACGACCACACCATCGCCGAGGCCATCGCGGCCCGCCTGCGCGCCGAGGGCTTCCAGGTGCAGACCGCCGGCGACGGCCCCTCGGCCGTCACGGCGGCCGAGAGCTGGCTGCCCGAGCTGCTGGTCCTCGACATCATGCTGCCGGGCTTCGACGGTCTGGAGGTCTGCCGCCGGGTCCAGGCCCAGCGGCCCGTGCCGGTCCTCATGCTCACCGCCCGCGACGACGAGACCGACCTGCTGGTCGGGCTCGGGGTCGGCGCGGACGACTACATGACCAAGCCGTTCTCGATGCGCGAGCTGGCCGCCCGGGTGCACGTACTGCTGCGGCGCGTGGAGCGGGCCACCATGGCCGCGCACACCCCGCGCGGCGCCACCCTGCGACTGGGCGATCTGGAGATCGACCACGCGCAGCGCCGGGTCCGGGTGCACACCGAGGACGTGCACCTGACCCCGACCGAGTTCGACCTGCTGGTGTGCCTGGCCGGCACCCCGCGGGCGGTGCTCTCCCGCGAGCAGCTGCTGGCCGAGGTGTGGGACTGGGCCGACGCGTCCGGGACCCGTACCGTCGACAGCCACATCAAGGCCCTGCGGCGCAAGATCGGCGCGGAGCGGATCCGTACGGTCCACGGCGTCGGGTACGCCCTGGAGACCCCGGCCCAGCCGTGAGCGGCCAGCCGAACCGGCTGCGGCCGCGGCAACGGCCGGTGGCGGGGCTGCGACCCTTCTCGCCCTTCTCGATCAAGACCAAGCTGGGCACGCTCGTGGTGGTCTCGGTCTTCATCACGACGGGCCTGCTCCTGGTCGCCCTGCGCACCGACACCGAGCTGCGCTTCATCACCGTCTTCTCGGTGATCGCCTCCATGCTGATCACCCAGTTCGTGGCGCACAGCCTGACGGCGCCGCTGGACGAGATGACGAGGGTGGCCCGGGCGATATCCCACGGCGACTTCACCCGGCGGGTACGCGGGGCGGGTCGCCGCGACGAGCTCGGTGACCTGGCCGCCACCATCAATTTGATGGCGGACGACCTGGAGGCCGTGGACCGGCACCGCAAGGAGCTCGTCGCCAACGTCTCGCACGAGCTGCGCACGCCGATCGCGGCACTGCGGGCGGTGCTGGAGAACGTGGTGGACGGGGTCTCGGCCGCCGATCCCGAGACCATGCGCACGATGCTCAAGCAGACCGAGCGGCTCGGTGGGCTCGTGGAGACCCTGCTGGACCTGTCCCGGGTGGACAACGGCGTGGTCCCGCTGCGCGCCCGCCGCTTCGAGGTGTGGCCGTACCTGTCGGGCGTCCTGAAGGAATCGCGGCTGGCGGCCGCCGGTCGGCCGGGGCTGCTCTCCGGCTCGGGCGGGCACACCCGTAACGACGTGCACCTGCACCTGGACGTCTTCCCGCCCGAACTGTGGGCGCACGCGGACGCCGAGCGGTTGCACCAGGTGGTGGCGAATCTGATCGACAACGCGGTCAAGCACAGCCCGCCGCACGGCCGGGTCACGGTCCGTGCCCGGACCGGCGACGCACCCGGCAGTCTGGTGCTGGAGGTACGGGACGAGGGCCCCGGCATCCCCGAGGCGGAGCGCCACCGCGTCTTCGAGCGGTTCAACCGGGGCAGCGCGCGCGGCGGCGACGGAGGCACCGGACTGGGCCTGGCGATCGCCCGCTGGGCCGTGGAGCTGCACGGGGGCCGGATCGGAGTGGCCGAATCGTCACGTGGCTGCCGCATCCTCGTCACGCTTCCGGGCAGCTCGTAGGTGTCGTGTTGACGTAGGGTTCGAGTGGGAAGGACATGATCTCGGCCACACGTACCCGGGGTCCGTCAGGGGTGCGAAGCCAAGGGGGCCGCAACCTGGGTGCCGCCTACCCGAACCAGGCTCGTTTCCCGCCATTCCACGTGCCGAAACCCGCCGTTCGATGTGACCTGCGCGACGTAAGTACCGCCCGGCCTGCATGCAGCGCCCGAGGAGGCGTAGCCTTTATTCCCGCTGTCCATACCTTGTGAAGCGGAAGAGGGCGGTTGCCGCCGTGTCGCCACAGTCCCCCAGTAACTCGAGCACCACGACCGAAGCAGCAGAGGGCGGGAAGAACCCTGCCTCAGGCTTCGGCGCGAATGAGTGGCTCGTCGACGAGATCTACCAGCAGTACCTCCAGGACCCGAATTCGGTCGACCGGGCCTGGTGGGACTTCTTCGCCGACTACAAGCCGGGGGGCGCTGTCGCTCCGGTGAAGTCGGACGGTCCCGAGAAGCCCGCGACGACGGACGGCGCCTCCGCACAGGCCGCCCCCGCCGTCCCCGCGGCGCCGCAGGTCACCGACGCCGCCGCCACGGGGGCGGCGCGCGCCGCAGCCCCTGCCCCGACGGCCGCGCCCACGCCTGTGTCAGATCCTGCCCCTGCTCCTGCCACCCCCTCTGGTGCCCCTGCTGTGACTGTCACCTCCCAGGCCCCGGCCGCCGCACCGGCCGCGCCCGCCCCCTCCTCCGTAGCCCCCCAGAAGGCCGCGCCCGCCACCGAGGCCCCCGCGGGCCCCGAGCTGGTGACGCTCCGCGGCCCGGCGGCGGCTGTCGCCAAGAACATGAACGCCTCCCTCGACGTGCCGACGGCCACCTCCGTCCGCGCCGTCCCGGTGAAGCTGCTGTTCGACAACCGCATCGTCATCAACAACCACCTCAAGCGCGCCCGGGGCGGGAAGATCTCCTTCACGCACCTGATCGGCTACGCGATGGTGCAGGCGATCAAGGCCATGCCGGCCATGAACTACTCCTTCGCGGAGAAGGACGGCAAGCCGACCCTGGTCAAGCCGGAGCACATCAACTTCGGTCTCGCGATCGACCTGGTGAAGCCCAACGGTGACCGCCAGCTCGTCGTCGCCGGCATCAAGAAGGCCGAGACCCTCAACTTCTTCGAGTTCTGGCAGGCCTACGAGGACATCGTCCGCCGCGCCCGTGTCGGCAAGCTGACGATGGACGACTTCACCGGCGTCACCGTCTCGCTGACCAACCCCGGCGGCCTGGGCACCGTGCACTCCGTGCCCCGCCTGATGCCCGGACAGTCGGTCATCATGGGCGTCGGCTCCATGGACTACCCCGCCGAGTTCCAGGGCACCTCGCAGGACACCCTGAACAAGCTGGGCATCTCCAAGGTCATGACCCTGACCTCGACCTACGACCACCGGGTCATCCAGGGCGCGGCCTCCGGCGAGTTCCTGCGCATCGTCGCGAACCTGCTGCTCGGCGAGGACGGCTTCTACGACGCCGTCTTCGAGTCGCTGCGCATCCCGTACGAGCCCGTCCGCTGGAACCGGGACATCGACGCCTCGCACGACGACGACGTCACGAAGGCCGCCCGCGTCTTCGAGCTGATCCACTCCTACCGGGTCCGCGGCCACGTCATGGCCGACACCGACCCGCTGGAGTACAAGCAGCGCAAGCACCCCGACCTCGACATCACCGAGCACGGCCTCACCCTGTGGGACCTGGAGCGCGAGTTCGCGGTCGGCGGCTTCTCCGGCAAGTCGATGATGAAGCTCCGCGACATCCTCGGCGTGCTGCGCGACTCGTACTGCCGCACCACCGGCGTCGAGTTCATGCACATCCAGGACCCGAAGCAGCGCCGCTGGATCCAGGACCGCATCGAGCGCCCGCACTCGAAGCCGGAGCGCGAGGAGCAGCTGCGCATCCTGCGCCGGCTGAACGCGGCGGAGGCCTTCGAGACCTTCCTGCAGACGAAGTACGTCGGCCAGAAGCGGTTCTCCCTGGAGGGCGGCGAGTCCGTCATCCCGCTGCTCGACGCCGTCATCGACTCGGCCGCCGAGGCCCGTCTCGAAGAGGTCGTCATCGGCATGGCCCACCGTGGCCGCCTGAACGTCCTTGCGAACATCGTCGGCAAGTCGTACGCGCAGATCTTCCGCGAGTTCGAGGGCAACCTCGACCCGAAGTCCATGCACGGCTCCGGCGACGTCAAGTACCACCTGGGCGCCGAGGGCACCTTCACGGGCCTGGACGGCGAGCAGATCAAGGTCTCGCTCGTCGCGAACCCCTCGCACCTGGAGGCGGTGGACCCGGTCCTGGAGGGTGTCGCCCGCGCCAAGCAGGACGTCATCAACAAGGGCGGCACGGACTTCACGGTCCTGCCCCTCGCGCTCCACGGCGACGCGGCCTTCGCGGGCCAGGGCGTCGTCGCCGAGACGCTGAACATGTCGCAGCTGCGCGGCTACCGCACCGGCGGCACCGTGCACGTGGTCATCAACAACCAGGTCGGCTTCACCGCCGCCCCGGAGTCCTCGCGTTCGTCCATGTACGCGACCGACGTGGCCCGCATGATCGAGGCGCCGATCTTCCACGTGAACGGCGACGACCCGGAGGCCGTGGTGCGCGTCGCGCGCCTCGCCTTCGAGTTCCGTCAGGCGTTCAACAAGGACGTGGTCATCGACCTCATCTGCTACCGCCGTCGCGGCCACAACGAGTCCGACAACCCGGCGTTCACGCAGCCGCTGATGTACGACCTGATCGACAAGAAGCGCTCGGTGCGCAAGCTCTACACCGAGTCCCTCATCGGTCGTGGCGACATCACGCTGGAAGAGGCCGAGCAGGCGCTCCAGGACTTCCAGGGCCAGCTGGAGAAGGTCTTCGCGGAGGTCCGCGAGGCCTCCACGCAGCCCGCCGTCGCGGCGCCGTCCCCGACCCCGCAGCCCGACTTCCCGGTCGCCGTGAACACCGCGATCTCCCAGGACGTCGTCAAGCGGATCGCCGAGTCCCAGGTCACCATCCCCGAGGGCGTCACCGTCCACCCGCGTCTGCTGCCGCAGCTGCAGCGCCGCGCGGCGATGATCGACGAGGGCACCATCGACTGGGGCATGGGCGAGACCCTCGCCTTCGGCTCGCTGCTGATGGAGGGCACCCCGGTCCGGCTGTCCGGCCAGGACTCCCGCCGTGGCACCTTCGGTCAGCGTCACGCGGTCCTCATCGACCGGGAGACGGGCGAGGACTACACGCCGCTCCTGTACCTGTCGGACGACCAGGCCCGCTACAACGTCTACGACTCGCTGCTCTCCGAGTACGCGGCCATGGGCTTCGAGTACGGCTACTCGCTGGCCCGTCCGGACGCGCTGGTCCTCTGGGAGGCCCAGTTCGGTGACTTCGTCAACGGCGCGCAGACCGTCGTCGACGAGTTCATCTCCTCGGCCGAGCAGAAGTGGGGCCAGACCTCCGGCGTCACGCTGCTCCTCCCGCACGGCTACGAGGGCCAGGGCCCGGACCACTCGTCCGCGCGTCCCGAGCGCTTCCTCCAGATGTGCGCGCAGGACAACATGACGGTGGCCATGCCCACCCTGCCGTCGAACTACTTCCACCTGCTGCGCTGGCAGGTCCACAACCCGCACCACAAGCCGCTCATCGTCTTCACCCCGAAGTCGATGCTGCGTCTGAAGGCGGCGGCGTCGAAGGCGGAGGAGTTCACGACCGGAGCGTTCCGTCCGGTCATCGGTGACAGCACGGTGGACGCGAACGCGGTCCGCAAGGTCGTCTTCTGCGCCGGCAAGGTCTACTACGACCTGGAGGCCGAGCGCGAGAAGCGTGGCGTCACGGACACCGCGATCATCCGCATCGAGCGGCTGTACCCGCTGGCGGGCGCGGAGCTCCAGGCCGAGATCGCCAAGTTCCCGAACGCGGCGAAGTACATCTGGGCCCAGGAGGAGCCGGCGAACCAGGGTGCGTGGCCGTTCATCGCGCTGAACCTGATCGACCACCTCGACCTGGCGGTCGGCGCGGACGTCCCGGCGGGCGAGCGCCTGCGCCGCATCTCGCGGCCGCACGGCTCCTCGCCGGCGGTGGGCTCCGCGAAGCGCCACCAGGCGGAGCAGCAGCAGCTGATGAACGAGGTCTTCGAGGCGTAACCGCCCCGATCCCAGCAGTACGGAAGGCCCGGCCCCTCACGGGGGCCGGGCCTTCCGGCTGTCCTGGCCCCATGAGGGGCCGGGCCGAGAAGCGCCGGGCGGAGGCCGCGAAGGCCGCACGGGCGGCGACCGAGGCCGCGGCCCGGCGGACCCTGAAGGCCGAACGGCGCACCGCGTCGGCGGAGGAGGCCGCGGACCTGGCCATCGCCCAGCTGGACGGGGCCAAGCACCGGTTCGCGGAGGACACGGACAAGATCCGCCAGGAGTCCGCGCAGCAGGTGGCCGACGTGGAGTTCGTACGGGCCGAGCCGGGGCGCTACCGCGAGCGGGTCGCCCAACTGGAGGAGCGTCTCGACACGGTGCGCGAGGAGGCGGACGCGGCCCGCCGGGAGCGCGGCGAGCTCGCCCAGCAGGCCGAGCAGCACCGGTGCGCGCTGTGACGACGGACCGCGAACCACCAAGATCAAGACAACGGTCACGGCGCGTTCCCGACCTGACTCTCCGTAGTGCCGCGTGTGCCGATCCTGTTCCGACGTCCGCCGGCTCCGGACGGACGGGTCGAGTTCCGGAAAGTTGAATACTTTACCGCCGGCACGACAACGGGCATATCGGAGCGATCGTGGAATGCGAATCCGATAAGAGGGTGTCCGAAATGCAACGCAGTCGATCGGGGCATTGACACTTCGATGCGACGATTCGCCGGAGCTCCACCGATTCGACTGTCCCCACGCACAGGCCGATCAATTCCTATATTGCAGCATAGAATTACTACAACTGGAGGCACCATGTCCCGAACCGTCAAGAGGACCACCCGGCTGGCCACGGTCGCCGGGATGGTGGCAGCCGTCGGAGCTGGGATGATCGTGACCGCACCGGCGAGCCAGGCGGCACCGCTCGCGGCCTTCCGCCTCAGCAACTTCTCGGCGACCATCGCGAACATCTGCGTCCACACGGACATCGCGACGCAATGCTCCGGAAACATGGCGGCGGGAAAGAGCGAGGTCTGGAAGGTGGCCTACAAGACGCCGCGCAAGTGGTACTGCACCGCGACTGCCAAGGGTCTGACGGGCACCGCCAGTACCCCGTATTTCAGCCGGGACGACGTCAAGGAATGCGCGGAGGTCGGCAACATTTTCGGGGCCAGCATCCAGCTCAAGTGACCCTCTCCGGGGTCCGGTCCCGTGGAGACACCTCCACGGGACCGGGCGCCAGGCGTGATGGGGCCGGACCCGTACCGCGTCCGGCCCCTACGGTTGGGGCTCGAAGTCCCAGTACGGCCTTGTCTGTTGCTTCGCCGAGATCGTGTGGACGTGCTGCGCGCCCAAGGTGCGGGTGAGGCCCTTGATGCCCGCGTCCTCGTGTTTCGCCGCCTCCTCGTGTTCCCGTACCGACCGGAGGTCCGCCGCCAAGGCGATCTGGGCGCTCAGCGACATCGGGTGGTCCGGGCCGAGGACCCGTTCGGCCGTGCGCAGGGTCTCCCGGCTCAGGTCCAGCGCGTCCTCCAGTCGGCCGGTGATGTTCCGGTGGCCGGTTGCGTTCAGGGCGCAGCCGAGCGTCCAGGGGTGCCGGTCGCCGAGCGCGCCCCGCATGCCCACCAGTGCCTGCTCGGCGAGGGAGAGGGCTGCCGTGCGTTCGCCCTGGGCCCGCAGGACCAGGCCGAGGTTGCCGACGGTGCCGATGCTGTACGGGTGGGCGAGGCCGAGCTGGGACTGGTAGCCGCGGACCACGTCCTCGGAGATCCGGCGGGCCTCGCCGACGTCCCCGTACTCCCTGAGGTAGGTGGCGTAGTCGGAGGCCACCATCAAGGTCCACGGGTAGTCCGCCCCGAACACCCTGGTGGCCCGCTCCCACACGGTACGCAGCCGCAGGCCCGCGCCGGGGATGTCGCCGGAGCGGCGCAGGCACATCCCGAGGTTGTGCTCGGCGCGCAGGGTCTGCGGGTGTTCGAGGCCCAGCACCTGGGTGTTGATCTTCACGCCTTGTTCCTGTCGGGTCTGGGCCTCGTGGTAGCGGCCCATCAGCCGCAGGCCCATGGCGCAGGCGATCCCGGAGGAGAGCGTGGAGATGTGGTGGGTCCTCAGGACGCGTTCGCGGCGGCGCAGGGTGTCCAGGTCCAGGTCGTAGGCGTCCTGGTAGCGGCCGAGCAGGCGGTAGGTGGCGGCCAGGTTGTTCTGGGCGGCGAGGGTGGTGGAGTCGTCCTCGCCGAGCAGTTCGCGGTAGGTGGCCAGGCAGTGCTCGAAGATCTCGCGGGCCGGTTCGAAGCGGGCGATGCACAGCAGGACCCCGCCGTACGAGCTGGTGGCGCGCAGGGTTTCCAGGTCGCGGTCGCCGCGTTCCCCGGCGAGCCGGTCGGCGCGGGCGCGGGTGAGGGTCTCGGCGCGGCGGAACAGGCCGAGGTTGCGCAGGGCTTCGCCGTACTGGTAGCTGAGCTCGCGGACCTTGGGGTGGTCCTCGCCGAGCAGGGCCCGCCAGATCAGGTCGGTCTCCTCGGAGAGCCGCAGGCAGGTGCGGTACTCACCGGACAGGATCAAATAACGCAGGCAGTGCAGCAGGAAGTTCTGGATGCGCGGGTTGCTGCTGGTGAGCACCCCGGAGGTGGCCAGGTGCGGGATGAGTTCGGCGTACCGGGGCCACAGGCGGGAGTCGGAGGGGCGGCCGGGGTCGGCGGCGGCGAGGACCTGGCGTACGGCGCGCGCCAGCGGTTCGGCCTCCCCCTCGGAGAGGTCCTCGCGGACGATGCCGTGGACCATGCGGTGCAGTTGCACGGTCTCCAGTCCGCCGCCGCCCTCCTCCACGGCCAGGTCGGAGTACTCCAGCCGGACCACGGAGAACTGGACGAGCTTGTTGAGGGCGGCGTTCCACCGGATCTGGTCGTTGATCAGCCCGGCGAGCTGTTCGGGCACGTCGTCGGCGGGGAATTCGCGCAGCAGGCGCAGCGGCACCGGGCCGGGGGCGAAGAAGACGAACAGCCTTAGCAGGGCGAGGGCGTCGGGGAAGTTCTCCCGGACGTTGTTGAGCAGTATGGCGAGGGCGGTGGGGAAGGGCAGGGGGTAGTCGTCGGAGACGGCCACGGCCTCGCGGGAGTCCATCCGGTGCTGGAGCAGGAGGAGGTAGTCGCCGACCGGCAGCGGGGAGTCGGCGAGCCAGCCCGCCGTCTGGTCGAGGGCGAGCGGGTAGTCCTCCAGGGCCTCGGCGAGCTGGTCGGCCTCGTCGGCGGTCAGGCGCAGGGCCCGGCGGCGGATGAAGGTGATCGATTCGGGGCGGGCGTAGAGCGGGACCTCGACCAGGCTGGTGTGCCGGGCGGCCCATTCGCGGTTGCGGGAGGTGATGATGACGTCGCCCGCGCCGGAGGGCAGCAGGTCGATCAGGTCGTCCGGGTTGTCGCAGCCGTCGAAAACCATCAGCCAGCGGCCGTACGGGGTCCCGCGCCGCAGCGCTTCGAGCACGGCCCGGATCTGCTCGCCGTAGCTGCCCGCCCCGCGCGGCAGCCCGAGCGCGGGGGCCAGGTCGGCGAGGCGTTCGCGCAGGGTGGGACGGTCCTCGGCCGGGACCCACCACACGATGTCGTACTCGGAGGCGAAGCGGTAGGCGTACTCGGTGGCCACCTGGGTCTTGCCGACGCCCGAGAGCCCGAGGAGGGTGACGGTGGACGCGCCGGGCGGGGCTTCGATCAGCGCCTGGCGCAGGGTGCCGATGACGTCGTTGCGGCCGGTGAAGCGCGGGTTGCGGCGCGGGACGCGGCCCCAGATCTCCGGCGGGTCGTTGGGGAAGCGGGGCCCGCGGCGGCCGGTCTCGGTGCCGATCCGGTCGGTGGGCAGCTCCAGCCGGCGCAGCACGCGGTACTCGGCCTCGTACGCGTCCAGACCCCACAGGTCGGTCTTCTCCAGCACGGCGACGGCGCTGGGCAGCGGGGCGTCGGTGAGGCAGACCGCCGCGAACCGGTCGGGGTGGCGGTCGGTGACGGCGCGCAGGGCGGTGTTCCACTGCTCGTCGGTATGGGTGCCGGCGGAGAAGTAGCGCTCGCTGAGGACGAGGAGGACCCGGCTGCCGGAGCGGGCCAGGTCGTCGAGGGCCTGGTCGATCCCGGGGCTGTTCTGCGGGTCCCAGCGCTGGAGGGCGACGCGGTGGCCGTGCTCCTCCAGGCGGTGCGCGATCCACACCGCCCAGGGGCGGTTGAAGCCCGCGAAGCTGATGACGAATCGCTGCGGCTGGGGCGGCTGGGGCGGCTGCTGCGCCGCCGGTTCACGGTCCTGGCGACTACCGGTGGTCATCGGGCCGTCTCCCTGGAATCCGGGCGGTGGACGGGCTTGAAAGGTACCGCAGCGGACGGTCCGTCACCCTTGTGCGAACGGCGCGAGTTCGGGGTGCGCCTCGCACCAGGCGCGGCGTTCACGGTCGACGGCCCGGCGGGCCGCGGTGTGCTGGTCGCCGGGCGGTGGCAGGTCGTCCATGGCCCGTTCGGCGGCGCCCATCGCGTCGGTGAACTCCCGTCCGGCGGTGGTCAGTAGCTCGTGTCCCCGCAGGGTGGGCAGGACGGCCGCCACCTGGGCGCGGATGCGGGCGTGCTGGGCCCAGGCGCCGCGGGCCCCGTAGAGGGCGGCGCGCTGCCAGTACCCGGCGAGCGCGAGATGGGCGTAGGCGCCGTGCAGCAGGCCCTCCAGGGGGCGCGGGTCGCTGCGCCAGGGGGCCCAGTGGCGGGGCGTGTGGTCGGCGGTGTGCAGGGTCAGGACGTCGGTGAGGGCGGTCAGCTTGCCGTGCTGGACCTCGTGGACGAGGGTCGCGGCGAGGGCGGGCGGGGCCTGGGCGCGGGCGAGTACGGAACCGGCCGCCGCGGGCAGGGTGGCACCGTTGGAGCGGGAGCCGCCGGCCAGCGGTACGACGGAGCGCAGCAGTTGGACGGTCTCCTCCGCGCGGATGGTGTCGTAGCGCTGGAGCAGGGTGAGCGCGCCGGCCCACTGGGTGTCCCATCGCTTGTGGCCCTTGGGGGTGAGTCGGCGGGCGGGGCGGATCGGGGCGGGCTGCGCGGGGCCGGGTGCCCGGTAGGGGTCGAGGTCGTCGAGGGCGGTCCGGCCGCCGGGCAGGGCGTGCAGGGGCACGGTGGCGGGGTCGTCGGGGTCCCAGGAGTGCTCGCAGAGGGCCAGCGGGCCGGGGCGGTCAGGGCGCAGCAGTCCGAGGGTGGGCAGGACGAGCCGGCCGTGCAGGGGTCGCAGGGTGTGGCTGAAGGGGATCCCGGCGCGCAGGGCGGCGGCGACGGCGAGGGCCCCGAGGTGCCCGAGGTCGGGCGGGGGGCCGCAGGGGGCGTGCAGTCGGCGCAGGGTCTCCTCGGCCCATACCCCGGTGGCGGGGTAGTGCAGTACGTCGCGTACGGCGCCCGGGTCGCGGCGCTCGGCCTCCTCCAGCAGGGCCCAGTGGTCGGCGGTCTCCCCGGAGCGGCCGCCGGGGGCGGCGTCGAGGACCGCGCGCAGCAGGAGCAGTCGTTTGGAGCGGCGTACGTCGCGGACCAGGCGGGTGCCCTCCATGGAGGGTTCGGTGGAGGCGAGGGCGCGCAGGGTGGGCGAGGAGACGGTGAAGGCGGCGAGGGAGTCGGTCATGAGGCGACCGCCGGGGGCTGGACGGCGGGGACTTCGGCGGCGACGTCGGTGGCGGCGGCCGGGTTCTCGGGGGCTGCGGCGGCGGGGGCTTCGGGGTAGGCGTCGGTGGCTTCGGTAGCGTCGGTGGCTTCGGCGGTGGTGGTCCGGATGGGCCGCGCGGCCTGTTGCACGGCGGCGGCGATGTGCCGGATCAGCCGCTGCAGGTCGGCGCAGTACACGGACGGCCTGCGGAAGCCCTCGCCGGCGCGGTAGCGGTGCGGGTAGTGCCCTCCGCCGCACACCTCGACGAGCTCGCAGGCGCGGCACCAGCCGGCGAGCGCGTCCCGTCCGAGCTGGCGCGCGGCGAGTCCGGGGTGGTCGAGGAACTGGTCGAAGCTGTGGGTGTCGAGGGTCATCCCGGTCGCGGCGGCCCCCTCGTACGCGGATTTCAGTGAGTCGGCCTGTTCGATGGAGCCGTCGGTCTCGATCACGGCGGTGGCGGCGGGCGTGAGCCCGAGGGTCTCGGTGGTGGTGGGCAGGCCGAGCAACAGGGCGATGATCTCCTCGAAGAGCCCGATCCGGGTGCGTCGTACGCCGTCGTGCCACCAGCGCTCGAAAACGGCGAGGAGCCAGTCCGCGTACGGGGTTCGGCCCGGGCGGTGGCCGGGGGGCGGGGCGCTCCAGTTGGCGAGCGGCAGGAGCAGCCCGACGCTGGGCGGGGCGAAGGCGAGCAGGGACTCGTAGGTCTCGATCGGGTCCTGGTCGAGATCGACGACGCAGAGCACCCCGGCGTAGCTCTGCGGATGGCGGGCCAGCAGCCGCAGACCGCGGGCGGCGGACGCGAAGCCGGGCCGTCCGGCGTGGTCCACCCGGCGGGTGTTGTGCGCGGGCAACCCGCCGTCGAGGCTGACGCCGACCCGGATCCCGGCGGCGGCCAGGGCGGTGAGGCGACCGCGGGTGAGCAGGGTGCCGTTGGTCTGGACGGTGGCGGTGACCCGGGTGGTCGGGGCCGCCCCGGCCACGGCGGTCCGTACGGCGTCGACGGGCGCGGCCAGTTGGGCGGGCGCGGAGAGCAGCGGTTCGCCGCCGTGCAGGACGAGGTCGATCCGGGGCAGGTCGTGGGCGGCGGCGTGCTCGGCGATCCGCTGCGCGGCGCGGGCGATGGTGGCGGGGGTCATCGCGGGCGGCTGGTCGCGCCAGCCCTGGTCGGCCATCTCGTAGACGTAGCAGTAGGTGCAGGCGAGGTTGCAGCGGCTGCGGGTCTTCAGGACGAACTGCCGGATCGGGTGCGGACGATGCCCGGCGGCCCGCGCGGCGGCCACGTCGAGCCGGGCGTACGGCCAGGGCGCGTACCGGGCGTGGCGCGAGCGCTGCGCGGCGAGATCGGGATGCGGGGGCTGCGCGGCGGTATCCGGGCGCGGTGGCCGCCCCGCGTCGAAGCCCCGCGCGGCGGGATCCGGGTGCCGGCCCTGCACGCCGGACTGCGGGCGCGGGGGCCGCCCCGCGGGGTCGGAGCCCTGAGCGGCGGACGCCTGGTGCGGGCCCTGCACGCCGGGATCCGGGTGCCGGCCCTGCGCGGCGGGCTCCTGGTGCGGGTGCTGCACGCCGGACTGCGGGTGCGGGGGCTGCCCGGCGGGGTCGAAGCCCTGCGCGGCGGACGCCTGGTGCCGGCCCCGCGCGGCTGGATCCCGGCGTTGGGGCTGCACCGTGGGGTCGGGGAGTGCGGGGGGTGTCGGGGGTCGGGGTGGGGTGGGGTCGGGGACGTCGGGTGCGGGCAGCGGGGTTCCGCTCGTGACCGCTCGCCGCATCGCCGCACCTCCCTCCCCCGACGACAACCCCCGGGGACACCCCGGCGGACGGTCCATCCCTGCCCTGGGGACGGTCCCCGCTAACGGCGGAAAGTGGTCAACTCGGTTTCAAGGTAGGACGGATCAGGCATGGTGCGATCAGGCCACGCTGGAGTCGAAGGCGTTGAGGATCTCCGCGGGATGGGTAACCCGCTCGACCATGCCCTCGATCACCCGGGCCAGCACGGGATGGTCGATCCCGCGCAGCGCCGCCAGGTCCAGCCCGGAGAGATCCGGCAGCCGCCCCGGACATCCCGGGGTCGTCGCCTCCACTTCCTGCTGCTTCGTCACCATGTGCCGCCGGGCCCCCTGTCGCGTCGCACACCGGATGGTCCACTTCCTTTTCCCGCCCCCCGGTCCGTGGAAACAGCGGTACCCGGACCGGGCCGCGCCCTCGGCGCGGGCGTCAGAGCGCGGCCTCCAGGGCCGTGATCCGAGCCCGGACCGCCTCCGAGCGCCCTGCGGCGCCCTCGTGGGTCCGGGTCCACAGCTCCAGCGCCGAGCGGTAGGCGTCCAGGGCCGCGCGGGGCCGGGCGAGGCGTTCCAGCACGTCACCGCGCAACTGCTGGACGCGCGCGGCCAGCTGGACGGCGGTGTCCTCGCGGTCCTCCACGTCGGCCTCCAGGGCGGCCCGCCAGGCCCGCCGGTAGGAGTCCGCCGCCCGGTCGAGGCGTTCCAGCGCCCGGGTGTGTCCGTGGATCTCCTGCTGGACGTCGCCGTGGTCCCGCCAGATACGGGCCTGCTCCAGCGGGTCGCGGCTGTGCCGGACGGCCAGCTCCAGCAGGTACTCGGCCTCCCGCAGGTCCACCGGGTCGCCCTCGTACGTGTGTCGCAGCCGGAGTCCGGTGGCCAGCCGCAGCAGCCGGTGGGCCGCACCGGGGTCGGACTGCGGGACCGCGGCCCGGCTCTCGCGCAGGACGCGTACGGCCGTCCCGGTGAACCGCCGCCCGTCGGTGGCCCGGGCCCGGTCCAGGAGTACGTCGCCCCACTCGGGCAGGAGTTCCCCGAAGGCCTCGGCGTCGCGGGGGATCAACCGCCGGGCCCGGGCGTACGCCTCGGCAGCGTCCTCCAGGGCCGCCGGGTCGGCGTCCCGCGCGTACCGCTCCCGGTGCACACGCGCCAGGCACACCAAGGCCGTCACCCGTAGCTCCGGGTCTCCGCCCACCTCCGCCAGGGCCGCGTCCAACTGCCCGGCGGCCTCCTCCAGCCGGCCGGGGAGGTGGCGCAGCGCGTCGGCGAGCTCCACCCGGATCTGGGCGGTGCCCGGGCCGGTGCGGCCGGGGGCGGCGGGCGCGGCGGTCAGGGCCGCGGCGAGCCGGGCGGCGGCCTGTCCGGCCAGGGCCGTGCGCTCGGCGGGATCCGGGGTGCGGGGCAGTAGGGCCAGCAGGACGCGCCCCAGGGCCAGGTGCAGTTCGGGGTGGCGGCCTTCCGCTTCGGCGCCGGCTTCGGCGCCCGGATCGAGGTCGGCGGCGAGGTCGGCGGCGAGGTCGGCGCCCGGCTCGGCGGCGGGGGCCGGGCCCGCCAGGGGTTCGAGGGCCGCCCGGGCCTCGCGGAGCGCGCCCGCCTCGTCGCGGATCCCGCTCAGGCGGATCAGGGTCTCGGCCCGCCGCACCGCGCAGTCCCGCCGCAACTCCGGGTCGGCCGCGGCGCCGGCCGCCGCGAACCGCATGTCCGCCGCCGCCAGCAGCTCCGCGTCCGGTCCGGCGGCCAGCGCCCGCTCGTACAGCACCCGGCCGAGCACCGCCCCCGCGCGCGCCGTCCGCAGCCCGGTCACCGCCCGTTCCGCCTCGGCCAGCAGCTCCGGGTCCCGCTGGGCCGTCCACAGCCGCAGCAGGGCCCCCGCCAGTTCGGTCTCCGCCTCCTCCGGCGGATCGCCGGGCCCCGGCGGGGCCGTGACCGCCCGTCGGAGCACCGCCACAGCCTCGTACAGCGCCCGCGCGCCGCCGTCCCCGGCGGCGTCGGCGTCCGCGAGCCGGTCCCGGGCGGCGCGCACCGCCCCGGCCCGGGTGGGCACCGGGGCCGTGGCGGGCCTGCGTACCGCGGGACCTTCCTCCGGCATCCCGGGCAGGTAGCGGCGTACGACTTTGGCCGAAACCTGCGCGAAGGCCTGCGGGAGCCGCCCCTCCGGAGCCCGTTCGTCCTCCTCGGGTCCGGGGTCGGCGACCGTCGGCGGGGTTCCGGTCAGCTGGGAGACCGCGAGCGCGGGGAAGTTGCGTACGCCCCGGCCGAAGTGCGCCAGCACGTACTCCGAGCAGTGCTTGAGCACCAGCGCGGCCTCGTCCCGCCCCAGCGGCCCCAGCAGCACGTCCTGCACCCCGGGGACGAACTCGTACCAGTGCCCCGACCCAGGCCCGCTGCGCCGCAGCAGCCCGCTCAGGAGCACCTCCGCCAGGTCGGAGGGCTCGGAGTCCGGCAGCATCGTGCGCTGCACCAGCCGCATCACGGGCAGCGTCAGCGGCGCCGCCGACAGGTACACCGCGAGCTGTACGGCCCGGGGCGCGGCCGAGGACCGGAACCGCGCCACCAGCTCGCGCGGCGGCCGCACGGCCCGCGGCGGCGGCAGGGGCGCGGCCGGATGGTCGGCCCGTACCCGGCCCACCTCGGCCGGTACGGGCCCGGCGGTCAGCCCGGCCAGCAGCCGGGCCCACGCCCCGAGGGCGGTCGGGCTCGGCGGCAGCACCGGCACCGTCAGCCCGCCCGTGGGCCGCCCGGGCAGCGGGGGCCGGTCCGGCCGGAACACCAGCCGCTGCCCGCCGCCCTCCGGCCGGGTGAGCGTGCCCCGCTCGGTGGGCAGCCAGCTGCGCCCCCACATCCGCTGCGGCAGCGGTTGGACGACCATGCACGGGGTGCACTCGGCCCACCGGTGCAGCAGCCGCTGCGCGGTGCCCTCGCGCCACAGCGGCCCGGCGCAGTCGGAGACCACCATGGTCAGGGCCCGTCCGGTCGGGTCGCGCAGCTGGTCCCCGGTGCGCAGGCCGGAGGCGCGTACGCAGCCGGGTGCGGGGCTGCGGCCGAGCGCGGCCGTGCCGTCGGTGAGGCGGTGCAGATAGTGCACCTGGACGTCCCGGAAGGCACCCAACCGCTCGCACACGGACCGTAGTTCCTCGAACATGTCCTGCCAGACGGCCATCGACGGGGAGGCGTCCATCACCAGCCGTACGGTCGCCTCGCGCCGGCTCTCCGGCCGGAGTACGGGGATGACCAGTCCGAGGGCTCGGGCGCTGGCCTCGGCGGTGGCGGCCTCGTCGATGACCAGCCGGGTGGGCGGCCCCGGTGGGCGGTGCCGCTGGAGGGCGCGCAGGGCCCGCTGGATGTCCAGGATGCGGGGCAGCGCGGCGGCCCCGGGCACCCGTACGGGTACGCCGTACTCCTCGGGCGACTCCCCCGGCCGGTCCCCGTCGGCGCCGTCGGGCCGGGCCGCCCCGGGTGCGTAGAGCCCGACCGGGGCGTCGGCCTCGGCGTCCGGGCGTAAGGGCTCGGCGGGTTCCGCGGGTGGCTCCTCGGCCACGGGCGGCGGGGCCCCCGGCCCGGGCCCGCCGGGGGTGGGCCGCTCGGGCCCGCCGATGTGCCCGGCCAGCCACAGGGCGTCGGCGAGTTCCCCGGCGGACGGGTCGAGCCCGGCGGCGCGCAGCAGCGCGGCCAGTTCACGGACGCCGGGCGCGCCGGCGGAGGCCACGGCCGATCACCTCGGACGGTCGAGGCGCTGGATGAGCAGGTCCGCGAGGTCCTCCCGGGTGGGCGGGGCGGCGTAGTGGGTCAGGTACACGGCGTTGAGCAGCTGGTCGGCGGCGACCAGTTCGGACTGGGAGCGGCTGAGGAACTCCCGGATGAGGTCCGCCCCGAGGCGGGCGGCCTCCTCGCCGAGGTGGGCGCGGACCATGGTGGCGAGCCGCTTCTCGCCGGGCTGGCCGAGCTTGAGCTGGATGCAGCGGCGTAGCAGGGCGGCGGGGAAGTCCCGTTCCCCGTTGCTGGTCAGGATGATGAACGGGAAGGCGCGACAGCGGACGCGGCCGCCGCGGACGGTGACCTTGGTCCCGTCGTCGGTGAGCACCTGCACCTCGGGCTCGACGTCGGCGACCCGTTCCAGCTCGGGGAGCGCGAACTCCCCTTCCTCCAGCACGTTCAGCAGGTCGTTGGGGAGGTCGATGTCGCTCTTGTCGAGTTCGTCGATGAGCAGGACGCGGGGTCGGGCGGTCGGCAGCAGGGCGGTGCCGAGCGGCCCGAGCCGGATGTACTTCCCGATGCCGGGGACCGCGGGGTCCGCGGCGCCGGTGCCACTGCCGGTGCCGGTACTGGCGCCGGTGCCGGTACCGCTGCCGCTGCTCGCCGCGATCTGTACGTCCTGCAGCCGGGCCAAGGCGTCGTAGCGGTAGAGGCCGTCCTGGAGCACGGTCCGGGACACGACCGGCCAGCGCAGCACCCGCCCCAGCTTCAGTTCGTGGGCGACGGCGTGCGCGAGGGTGGACTTGCCGGTGCCGGGGAAGCCGGTCACGAGCAGCGGCCGGCGCAGGTACAGGGCCGCGTTGATGGCCTCCAGCTCCTCCGGTTCCGGCCGGTGCAGCTCGGCGGCCTGCCGATGCGCTCCGAGCCGCCGGGCCACGTTGCCGTCGGCGACCCGGGCCGGGCCGTCCGGCTCGGCCACGGGGCCGCCGTCGAAGTCCCGCCAGGGCGGCGGGTCTGGCAGGGCGTCGATCCCGTCGTGGGGTTCGCCCACCCCGCGGTAAATGAGCCACTCGTCGTTCATGGTGCTCCTGCTCCCTCCCTCGCCTCGTCCGCGCCGACCCGTCACAGCCGGCGTCACAGCTCGCGTGACAGCTCGCGTCACCGGTCACCTCACCGGTCACCTCACCGGTCACCTCACAGGTCGCCCTGGAGCGGCTCCTCGTCCGGCAGCGGCCGCGCCGGGTCCTCCCACACCAGCCCCGTCCCGGCCGCCCAGTAGGCGTCGGGGTCCGCCCCGTACGCCCGCCCCCGCAGGTGCTGCAGGCGCTCCGGGAGCACCTCCGCCCGTCCGGCGTCGGCCAGCTCCTCCCGCAGCCCGCGGTGGAAGGGCGCGCAGGAGACGGCCGGGTCCGGAGGCGGCCGCCGGGTCACCACCACCCCGTATCCGGCGTCCCGTACCGCGTGCAGCGACCCGAGCGTGGGCTCCTGGTCGGCGGCCCGGCAGTGCACCGGCACGGTGTTGTCGGGCAGTCCCGTCAGCCACTCGGTGGCGGGGGTGCGCGGGCGGCCCCCCACGCAGTCGGCCCGTTCGTCCTGCAGCGGTCCCGTCCGGACCCGCGCCCAGCGGGCGGACCCCTCGGTGCCCTCGCGGTCGGCGGGGTGCTCGCGCGCGCCGCCGGGGTTCGGCGCGGCGGGGCGCGCGGTGCCCGGGCCCGACCCGGCGGGGTGGCGCAGGACCACCGGCCGCTGGACGCCGAGCGGTACGCCGCCCACCACCACCCATTCGTCCACCGCCAGCCCGAACAGCGCGGGGGCCACCGCCACTTCGAGGAGGGCCACCGTCTCGTGGGTGTCGCAGCGCCGGAAGCCCTCGGCGAGCGGCACCCGTAACGCCTCCGGCAGACCCGCCAGGGTGGCCCGTACGCCCGAGTCCACCGGCGTCAGCCGGCCGGCGTGCGCGGGACCGGCCAGCACCGAGACCCGCCAGTCGTAGACGTCCTCCCAGCCGTGCGCCCACACCTCCAGCAGCACCGAGGCCCCCGTCGGCAGAGCGCCGGACCGCCTCGCCGGTTCGTACACCGCCCGCCCGGCCGAGGCCCGACGGCGCCGCTCCCGCTCGGCGAGGCCCCGTTCGTGGCGCTCGCCGAGCTCGCGCCTCAGCGGCCGCCACAACCGCTCGGCCGTGGCCCGTACCCAGTCCCACAGCTCCTCGTCCGCGCCCGGTGTGGCCGGCTCGCGGTACTCGGCCACGCTCACGTCCGTCGCGTACCGGAGCATGGCCGCGGCCTCCGCCGTCCCGCCGGGCGGGTCGTGCAGCAGCCCCAGTCCGTCGCGCCAGCTCAGCGGGGCCGGGGGCAGCGGGTCCGGCTCCTCGCCGCGCGCCGCCTCGACGAGGGCGCGTACGACCTCGGAGGAGCCCGGCGGGGGCAGCGCTGCCAGCAGCCCGCACAGCGTGGTGCGCTCGCCGGGGGTGAGCCGGCCCCGGCCGGCGTACGGGTCGCCCTCCTCCGGCGGCAGCTCGCCGTGCACGTCGGTCCAGGTCCGCCGGTTGTCGAGATCGCTGAGGTGCTGGTCGTAGTGGTACAGGTCGTGGGCCTGCATGATCCGGCGGTACAGCCCCACCTGGCCCCGCGCGGCCATCGGCAGGGTGCGCAGCTGCACGACGGAGACGGCGACGCCGCCGCCGCCGCTCCGGCGCCGGGCCTTGAGCACGCCGACGACCTCGCCGCGGGCCAGGTCCACCACGGGCCCGCCGGACATGCCGGGCTCGATCTCGTCGTCGTCGCCGAGCCGGATGGCCGCGCCGTTCCCGGCGGTACCGCGCAGGCGGGTGGTGCGGCCGGTGATCTCGGGGGCGCCGAGGTCCTCGGTGCAGCCGAAGTAGGCGACCTCGTCGAAGCGGGGGCGGGAGCGGTCGGTCAACCACACGCAGGCGTGCGTGACGGGAGCCAGGACCCGGACCAGCGCGAGGTCGGGCAGGTCCCACAGGGCGTGCGGGGCGGGCCGCCGTTGCTCCAGCCGATCGGGCAGTACGCACTCCACGCGCCCGGTGACCGTGCCGGTGACACTCCCGGCGGAAAAGGTGATGCCGACCTCGCGTCCCGTCAGACGCACCGCAGCACCCCCTTCGCCGACCACGTGCGCACACGTCAGGACCCAGCCGGGGGCGACGAAGAAGCCGCTCCCCCACGTGGGACCGGTCCGATGACTGCGAGGGTTCTCATACCCGCCCGGCGGGGCGTGAACGCGTACGGTCGCCGCCTGGACGAGGGGCTCCAGAAGCTCGAAGGCGCGCGCGGACCCTGTCGTGCGCCCGTCCGTCATCCGCACCCCCCGCTCGTTGGGCATCCAGGCTAGACCCGGGGGTGGCGCGTGCGGGAGGTGTCGCCGATAGGCGGATTATCCTGGCGGGAAACACCCCCTGCACACCCCCATCACGGCCGGGAGCCCGACTTGTACTTCACCGATCGCGGCATCGAGGAGCTGGAGAAGCGGCGCGGCGAGGAGGAGGTCACCTTCGAGTGGCTCGCCGAGCAGCTGCGCACCTTCGTCGACCTGAACCCGGACTTCGAGGTCCCGGTGGAACGCCTGGCCACCTGGCTGGCGCGGCTGGACGACGACGAGGACGCGGACGACGAGTGACCCCCCGGGATCCGGGCCCCGCCCTTCGGGCCGGACCCGGATCCCGCTCGTTACTGGCCGGTTCTGTCCGCCGGAGGGCAATTCCGTAGCCTCCGGCGCCCCCTCCCCGCCCCATGGGCCCGGTGAAGGACCTCCCTCCCGGCCTGCCGCCGGCCCACTCCCGCAGGTGGCACAACCGGCGCTGGTGGGACCGGTTGGGCTACCCACACGTCCGCCCACAGGGCCCGGACCGAACCGTCCGACACAGGCTCTTGACCGCCTCAGAGCCTGCGGACGATGCCGTCCAGCACGGCCCGGGCGGAGACGAGAAGCGGCGCCACCTCGCGGATCCGTGCGATCAGGGCCTCGTCCGTACGGGTGCGCTGCCGGCAGCGCACCGGGTCGTGGTGGACGCTCCATCCATAGCGGCAGGGCCGGCAGTCGGCCATGGGACCGCCGTACTTGATCGCGATCGGGGCGGGCAGGCCGCATCCGGCGCAGGGCACGTGCGCCCGCGCGCACGCCCCGCCAGGGTGCGCGTGAGCCTCCTCGACCTCGGGGCGGCCCGTCACGTCGCGGCCCCCTCGGCAAGCCGCGCCGCGCCTACCCGTACGAGCAGCCGCACGGCGGCGACCCGGCAGAAGTAGGCCCCCGGGCCGGGGGCCGAGGTCCAGTAGAGGGGCCGGCCGGGCACGACCCGGTCCCGGCCGACGTCGGGCACCCCGAGGTGGGTGCCGTGGCCGAGGCACTCGACGGCGCTCCGGGGCCGCCGGCGCCAGCCCTCCGCCGTACCCGGCTCGACGAGCGCGTAGCGGTTACGGCCGCGCGAGTCGTGGATCACGGGCCCCTCCAGGGCCAGAGTGAGCGAGAGGTCCACGACACGGTCCTCGGAGCTCTCGACCGCCGCGTGCGCGAGAGCATCTGGAATCCGTACGGCTTCGAACCGATCGCCGAGCGGCAGTACGGCGACCCCGTGCTCCCGCCACGCGGCGTGCGCCGCCGCGGGATCGGGCAGACAGCGCGCGTACCAGTCGGCCGTCTTCTTCCAGGACACGGCGGCTCCCTACCGTCGTCAGCGGGTGAGGGGACCAGACTGGCGAGTGGCAAGGGACGGAATGCTCACAACCGTGTGAGCGTGTGAGCGCTCTACTTCTCCACCCAGGCAGCGAGGTGGTTGAGGGCCTCCGGGGTGCGCCGAGCCATGTGGACCAAGCCTTGGATCGTCTCCTGGGTGCTCGGGTGGTAGCGGGTCTGTTCGGGGGCGACGTGGCGAGCTTCGGACAACGAGGCCAAGGCTCTCGTCGCGTTCCCCGTCTCCATCTCGGCTCGCGCCCGGTAGATCAGGAAGTGGGCTCGCCGGCTCGTTGCGAAGGCCGTCGGCGGCCGGATCTTCCGGGCGGCCGTGAGTGCGTCGTCGTACTGCCTCATCTGGGTAAGTGCCGACATTGCGTGCACCGCGACGTTCATGGGCCCGAAGGACAGCCAGTGCACCGCTGAAGCGTCTCCTGTGCGCTTGGCCAATGTGCGGGCTTCGGTGATGTGTCGTTCCACGGCATTCCGATCGCCCGCACGGGCCGCGATGACGGAGGCACCGAGATGCAGTTGCCCGGTTACCGCGAGGCGTTCCCGGCCCTCCTCGGCCTGTTCCAGGATCCGGAGTCCCGCCTCGATCAGCCTCTCGCCCGTGCGGTACTCGCCGCTCTTCGAGTGGACGAGAGCTCGCTTGTACTGCCGCACGGCAGCAAGGCACGGGTCCGCGGCCCGCTCGGCGGCCCAGTCCATGCGGTCGAGGGCAACCGTGGAGAGGTCGTAGAACCCCAGCTTGACGGCGACGTCGTGGGCGCTCCGGTAGGCCGATGCCAATGCCCTCCAGGCTTCGGTGGACGGACCGGACCACACGGTCGAGGTCAGCTCGGCGATCACACCGGGAAGGGCCCTGGAGGCTTCCCGCAGCTTGGTCGCGCGGACGGTCGCACACAATCGGTCGGCCGCGGTGACGAGATCACCCACCGGGCGTGCGGTGACGTCCGGGTCATGCCCGAGGTCGTAGAGAGTGAGCGCATCACGGATGGGCCGCACGAGCGCTTCTCGGCGATCATGCTGGATGGTGCTGACGTGGGGTTGTCCTGTCAGTACGGCGATATCGACCCGCAGGGCTCTGGCGACCGCGGCGAGGAAGGCACCCGTTGCCGGTCGGGCGCCGCACTCCACCTGATTCAGCAGGCTGTAGGAGTACGGAAGCAGCTCGGCCAGCTGCTTCTGCGTGAGGCGGGCCAGCCGCCGCCGAGCGCGAATGCGCGATCCTGGATGGTCGTCGAAAGTGGGCATGCCGGACGCTCCCGTTTCTGACTCGTCGTCCGGACACTACCCACTCCGCCCTTGGGCCACCTGGGATCCGGGGCCGGAGCCTGTGGTCAACTGGGAGCCATGACGCGCACCTTGTACCTCTTCGGATCAGCCGCTCCGCCTGTATTCGATGTCGCCCGCGTGATCGAGGACGCGCAGTCCGGCGGGTGGGACGTCTGTCTCGGATTGACGCCGACGGCCGCGGACTGGCTCGGCGAAGGGCTCGACGGCCTCGCCGCGCTCACCGGACACCCGGTCCGCAGCAGCTACAAACGGCCGGGTGATCCGGACGTGTGGCCGGCGGCGGACGCCGTCCTCGTCGCCCCGGCCACCTTCAACACCATCAACGCCTGGGCCCTGGGCCTCACCGACCGCTTCATCGTCGGCGTGGTCGCCGAAGGCATCGGCAAGGGAATCCCGCTGGCCGTGATGCCGTGCGTCAACGCGGCCTACGTACAGCACAGGGCCTTCGAGAGGTCCGTGCGGGAACTTCGGGAAATGGGAGTGACGGTGCTGTACGGCGAGGGCGGCTTCGTGCCGAACCTTCCCGGGCAGGGCCGTAAGGAGGCGTATCCCTGGGACTTGGCTCTGACCGCGATGGACGATCTCGTTCCGAAGCGGGAGGCATAGGGCGAATGTGCGAGGTTGCGGAGCTTCCTCACCGAGGCATGAAGGAGAGACACAGTGGCTGACGACCTGTCCGCGGTGGCCGGCTTCCTCTACGAGGCGGGGACGCTCAAGCACACGCGCCGCACGGGCTGGTGGATGGCCGGCGTCAACGATCCCGAGAGCGTGGCCGAGCACTCCTGGCGGACCTCCCTCATCGCGTCGATCATCGCGAAGCTGGAAGGCGCCGACCCCGCGCGGGCTGCCTTCCTCGCGGTGTGGCACGACACCCAGGAGACCCGCACAGGGGATGTGAACCACCTCGGCAAGAAGTACGCGACCGGCGCCGATCCGTTCGCGGTGACGGCCGATCAGACCGTCGGCATGCCGGACGGGCTCGCGTCGGTGATCCAGGAACTCGTCGCCGAGTACGAGGCCAAGGACTCCCCGGAGGCCGTGTGCGCCCGCGACGCCGACAAGCTGGAGTGCATGCTCCAGGGCATCGAGTACCGGGCTCAGGGGTACGCCGGCGCCCAGCGGTGGATCGACAACAGCAGGGCCCGCCTCACGACGGAGACCGGCCGGCGGCTGGCCGACGAGCTGCTGGGCCAGGACCCCCTCGACTGGTTGCGAACCGTCCTCGGCGAGAAGGCCTGAGCCCGTAAGGGGCCGCGCACGACACCGGCCCGGCCGCTCGGAGCGGTCGGGCCGGTGTCGTGTGCGCTCCGGCAGGGAGCGCGGGGAAAGCCTTCGGGCACCCAGGATCAGGCGGCCTTGGTCTCCCAGAAGATGCGGTCGATCTCGGCGATGAGCTCAAGAGCCTTCGCGCCGGTCGCCGGGTCGTTCGACGCCTTGGCGGCCGAGAGGGCCTTCAGGGTGTCGTTGACCAGGGTGTGCAGCTGCGGGTACTTCTCGAAGTGCGGGGGCTTGAAGTAGTCGCTCCACAGCACCGAGACGTGGTGCTTGGCGAGCTCGGCGCGCTGCTCCTTGATGGTGATGGCGCGCGCGCGGAAGTCGGCGTCTTCGTTGGCCTGGTACTTCTCCTGCACGGCCTTGACGGACTCGGCCTCGATGCGGGCCTGGGCAGGGTCGTACACGCCGCACGGAAGATCGCAGTGGGCGGAGACCTTCGCCTTGGGGGCGAAGAGGCGGGAAAGCATGGAGTTTGTCCTCCTCGTGATCGTCTTCTCAAGGGGGAGATTACTCGCTGAACAACCGGATTTCGCGGGCGCCCCCATGGGCTTAGGACAAAAGTCCAGGGGCGCGGCCGGACCGGTGAGCGAATGTACGGACCCGTGCGGCAGCATGCGGGGGTGACGAGGAGGACACACATGGTGGAGAACGGGCGCCCGCGCAAGCGGTTCGAGGTGGTGGAGGTGACGGGGCCTTCGATGGTGCCCACGCTGCTGAACGGGGACCGGCTCCTGGTCCGGTACGGGGCCGCCGTACGGCCGGGCGACGTGGTGGTGCTGCGGCATCCGCTCCAGCAGGACCTGCTGGTGGTCAAGCGCGCGGTGGAGCGGCGGCCGGGCGGCAGCTGGTGGGTGCTCGGCGACAACCCGTTCAACGAGGTGCCCGGCGACAGCACCGTCTTCGGGCCGGTGCCCGCCGATCTGGTGCTGGCCACGGCGGTGCTGCGGTTCCGGCCGCGCGAGGAGGATCAGCGTTCGCTGAGGGCCCGGCTGTCCTGGGCGGCCTCGGCGCTGCGCCCGCTGTGGGCGGACGCCTCGGCCTCCAGTCGCTTGCGGGCGCGGTAGGCGGCGACGTTCGCCCGGGTGGCGCAGCGGTCGGAGCAGTAGCGCCGGGAGCGGTTGGTGGAGGTGTCGAGGTAGGCGTTGCGGCAGGGCGCGGCCTGGCACAGGCCGAGGCGGTCGGGGCCGTGCTCGGTGAGGGCGAAGGCCAGGCCCATGGCGGCCATGGCGGCGTAGCCCGCAGAGGCGTTCGAGGGGTGCTCGGCGAGGTGGATGTGCCAGTCGGGGCGGCCGTCGTCGGCGAGGGTCTCGTGGCCGGACACCTGGGGGCTGACGGGGAACTCCATGAGCAGCGAGTTCAGCAGGTCGACCGCGAGGACCTCGTCGCCACCGTCGGCGGCCTCGAAGACGGAACGCAGGCGGCCGCGGACGTTGCGGAAGCGGGTGACGTCACCGTCGGTGACGCGGCGCGCCATCTGCTGACTGGCGCCGAACAGGGCGCGGACGGCGTCCACCGAGGTGAGCGCGTCCTTGTTGCGGGCCGGCTCCTCGGTGTTGACCAGGCGCACGGCGAAGTCCGAGTAATGGGCCAGTTCCACTTGTAGTCCTTACGGCTGCGGATTAGTGTCTCCGGTAACGGCTGAGACGTCTTCGAGGGTATTACGTGTGGAGGGGTTCGGGATGACGGATACGGCGGACACGGCGGACACGGCGAGCACGGCGGCCACGGCGGGTACGACCGAAGCGGCGGGCACGACCGACTGGCAGGCCTGGCAGGACAGCTGGGACCGGCAGCAGGAGTGGTACATGCCCGACCGCGAGGAGCGGTTCCGCGTGATGCTGGACATGGTCGAGGCACTCGTGGGACCCGCCCCCCGGGTGCTGGATCTCGCATGCGGTACGGGAAGTATCACGGACCGCGTCCTCAAGAGGTTCCCGGAAGCCACCAGTACGGGCGTCGATCTCGACCCGGCCCTGTTGACCATCGCCGAGGGGCACTTCGCGGGTGACGCACGCGTCACTTTCGTCACCGCCGACCTCAAGGACCCCAACTGGCGCGCCGCCCTCCCCCACACCACCTACGACGCGATCCTGACGGCCACCGCCCTGCACTGGCTGCCGAGCGAGGAGCTGGCCGTCCTGTACGGGCAGCTCGCACCGCTCCTGGCCCCGGGCGGGGTGTTCATGAACGCCGACCACATGCCCGACCCGGCCACCCCGCGCATCGACGCCGCCGAGCACGCGCACCGGCACGCCGGCATGGACCGGGCCAAGGCGACCGGGGCGGTCGACTGGCGCGAGTGGTGGGCCCTGGCGGGCGCCGAGCCGGCGCTGGCCGAGCAGGTGGAGCGGCGCTTCGAGATCTACGGGGAGCACGCGGACGGCGACACCCCCTCCGCGGCCTGGCACGCCGAGACCCTGCGCGCGGTGGGCTTCGCGGAGGCCCGTACGGTCTGGCGCTCCCCCTCGGACGCCCTGGTCCTAGGCCTGAAGTAGGAAATCCCGGTTCCCGGGAAACAGCTGAGGGGCGGTACGGGGAACCCGTACCGCCCCTCAGCCTGTGCGAGCTAGAGCACCTTGGAGAGGAAGGCCTTCGTGCGGTCGTGCTGGGGGTTGCCCAGGACCTCGCGCGGGTGGCCCGACTCGACGACGACGCCGCCGTCCATGAAGACGAGGTTGTCGCCGACCTCGCGGGCGAAGCCCATCTCGTGCGTGACCACGATCATGGTCATGCCCGATTCGGCGAGGTCCCGCATGACGTCGAGGACGTCACCGACCAGCTCCGGGTCGAGCGCCGAGGTGGGCTCGTCGAAGAGCATCAGCTTCGGCTCCATGGCGAGCGCGCGGGCGATGGCCACGCGCTGCTGCTGACCGCCGGAGAGCTGGGTCGGGTAGTTCCCGCCCTTGTCGCCGAGGCCCACACGGTCCAGGAGCTTGGCGGCGCGCTCGCGCGCCACCGCCTTGGACTCGCCCTTGACCATGACCGGGGCTTCCATGACGTTCTCGATGGCCGTCATGTGCGGGAAGAGGTTGAAGCGCTGGAAGACCATGCCGATGTCCCGGCGCTGGGCCGCGACCTCGCTGTCCTTCAGCTCGTAGAGCTTGTCGCCCTTCTGGCGGTAGCCGACGAGCTGTCCGTCGACGTACAGCCGTCCGGCGTTGACCTGCTCCAGGTGGTTGATGCACCGCAGGAAGGTCGACTTGCCGGAGCCGGACGGGCCGACCAGACAGAAGACCTCACGCGGGGCGACCTCCAGGTCGATGCCCTTGAGGATGTGCGCGGCGCCGTAGGACTTGTGGACGCCCTCGGCCTTCACCATGGCAGTCGTCATCAGGCCACCGCCTTGCGGTTCGAGAAGCTGGACAGTTTCGCCTTGATCTTCTGCAGCGGCGTCGGCGGCAGCGAGCGGAGCGCGCCACGGGCGTAGCGGCGCTCCAGGTAGTACTGGCCGACGCTGAAGACGCTGGTCAGGGCGAGGTACCAGATCGACGCGACGAAGAACATCTCCATCACCGCGAACGAGGTCGAGGCGATGTCCTGGGCGGCGCGCAGCAGGTCGAAGTACTGCACGGCGACCACGAGCGACGAGGTCTTGAGCATGTTGATGAACTCGTTGCCCGACGGCGGCACGATCACCCGCATGGCCTGCGGCAGCACGACGCGGCGCATCGTCTGCGTGCGGGTCATGCCGAGGGCGTGCGAGGCCTCGGTCTGGCCCTCGTCGACCGACTGGATGCCGGCGCGGACGATCTCCGCCATGTACGCGCCCTCGTTCAGGCCGAGACCCAGCAGGGCGGCCAGGAAGGGCGTCATGACCTGGGTCATCTCGTCCTTGTAGAACCCGAGGTTCAGGATCGGGAAGATCAGGGCGAGGTTGAACCAGATCAGCAGCTGCACGTACACCGGGGTGCCGCGGAACAGCCAGATGTAGAACCAGGCGATGGTGCTGGTCACCGGGTTCTTCGAGAGCCGCATGACGGCGAAGAGGATACCGAGGACCAGGCCCAGGGCCATCGAGGTGATGCTGATCCAGACCGTGTTGACGACACCACGGAGGATCGTCGGGTCGAACAGCTTCTCCGGCACGGTGGCCCAGCGCACGTTGCCCTGCGAGAAGGCGACGACGAGAGCCACGACCAGGCCGATGACGACCACGGCACTGATCCAGCGACCGTAGTGGCGGACCGGGATGGCGCGGATGGCCTCGGGGGGTACGGCCCCGGCCGGCGGGGTGTCCGCCGGGCCCGGGACCTTGTCGAGCTTGTCAGTCACAGTGACTGCCCTTCAGTGTGCTGCGGTGGTACGCGGAGATCAGGAACCGGCGTTGATCTTGGCCTCGGTCACGGCGCCGGAGCCCGCGTTCCACTTGTCCAGGGCGGTCTTGTAGGTGCCGTCCTTGATGACCGCGTCAAGGGCTTCCTTGAGCGCGTCGCGCAGCTGGGTGTTCTTCTTGTCCACCGCGATGCCGAAGAGACCGGCGTCGGTCGGGTTGGCGATGGCCTCGAACTCCTTGCCACCACCGGCGGTCTGCGCGATGTACGCGGCGACCGGGGAGTCGTTCAGGTCCGCGGCGGCGCCGCCGGCCTTCACTCGGGTCTGGGCCTCGGCGTCGGTCGGGAAGGACTCGACCTTGAGCTCGCCCTTGCCGTCCGTCTTGCACTTCTCGGCCTGGGTCTTGGCCGACTCCTCGTACGTGGTGCCACGCTGCACGGCGACCGTCTTGCCGCACAGGTCGTCGAGGGTCTTGATGCCGTCCGGGTTGCCCTTCTTGACCAGGATGCCGGTGGAGGCGGAGAAGTAGTCGACGAAGTCGACACCGGCACCGGTCTTGGCGCCCTTGTCGTCCAGGCCCTCCTGACGGGCCTTGGTGTCGGTGAGCGAGGACATGACCAGGTCGCTACGGCCCGTCTGCATGCTGCCGATCAGCGTGTCGAAGGTGCCGGACTCGAACTTGAACTGCACGCCGAGCTGCTTGGCCATGGCCGCCGCCACGTCGGGGTCGACACCGACGATCTTGCCACCCTCGGTGAACTCCATCGGCGCGTAGGTGGCGTCCGTGCCGACCTTGATGACACCGGCGTCCTGGATCTTCTTCGGGAGCTTGGAGAAGAGCGGCGCGCTGCTGTTGGCAGCCGCGCCCGACGGGGTGCTGGAGGCCTTGTCGGTCTGGTCACCACAGCCGGTGAGGATCAGGGTGCCCGCGACCGCGATCGCGCCGACCGCGGCGATCCGGGACCGTGCGGCGGTCGTACGACGGGTGGTGCTAGCGGTCATGGCTTGGTTCCTCCGGCGCTGGTGGAAAAGCAACGAAAAACGGTCGAACACGCACCATCGAGTGTCGCGACCTTGTGTGATTACGGCATCTTGCCATTCGGACTGAGACATTCAGGGTGCCCGTCAGGTCAAAATCGCATAACGGGCGCCCGGGGTAGCCCAACAGGACTGCGGAGAAGGGGGTTCGTGGCCGCAGATACTGCTGTGACCTGCTGGTTTTGCCGCAGTTTCTACGGGGCGTCTCGCCCACTGGACGGCAAGGTTTGGACTTTTCGCCAAAAGCCGGGCAAGGGACCTACAGTTGAGCGGGAATCGACTCGTCTGGGCGAGCGTTCTTCGGGTAGAACAGATCCTTACACCCCTCATCCGGGGCTCAGGGCGCGCGTGCGGCGCGCCCGCGCGTACGAACCTCCCCTCCGCGGAGACGGGCCAACCGTCGACGCGGAGTACGGACGCGGTGCCCGCCCACCCCTTAACCAGGAGTGGCCACCCTCAACGATTCAAAGGACTTAAGGGGTCACACGAAGTGGCAGCGGAAATCTTCAACCCTCGCAGTGACAGCGTCACGGACAACAACCCGGACGCGGTGTTCGCGCTGCACCGGGGCGGCAAGATGGCCATCCAGGCCACAGTGCCGGTCACCAACAAGGATGACCTCTCCCTCGCCTACACGCCCGGCGTGGCGAAGGTGTGCAGCGCCATCGCCGAGCAGCCGGAGCTGGTGAACGAGTACACCTGGAAGTCCAACGTGGTCGCCGTCGTCACCGACGGTACGGCCGTGCTCGGACTCGGTGACATCGGTCCCGAGGCCTCCCTCCCGGTCATGGAGGGCAAGGCCATTCTCTTCAAGCAGTTCGGTGGGGTGGACGCGGTTCCGATCGCGCTCGCCACCAAGGACACGGACGAGATCATCGAGACGGTCATCCGTCTCGCCCCGTCCTTCGGCGGCGTGAACCTCGAGGACATCTCGGCGCCCCGCTGCTTCGAGATCGAGCGCCGCCTCCAGGAGGCGCTGGACATCCCGATCTTCCACGACGACCAGCACGGCACGGCCATCGTGACGCTCGCCGCGCTGCGCAACGCCGCGAAGCTGACGGGTCGCACCCTCGGCGACCTGCGCGCCGTGATCTCGGGCGCCGGCGCGGCCGGTATCGCGATCGCCAAGATCCTCGTGGACGCGGGCATCGGCGACGTCTGCGTCACCGACCGCAAGGGCGTCGTGTCCGCGGACCGCTCCGACCTGACGGACGTCAAGGCGGAGATCGCGGGCCTGACGAACAAGACCGGGCAGACGGGCTCCCTGGAGACCGCGCTGAACGGCGCGGACGTCTTCATCGGCGTCTCCGGCGGTACGGTCCCGGAGGAGGCGGTGGCCTCGATGGCGAAGGACGCGTTCGTCTTCGCCATGGCCAACCCGAACCCGGAGGTCCACCCGGACGTCGCGCACAAGTACGCGGCGGTCGTGGCCACGGGCCGCAGCGACTTCCCGAACCAGATCAACAACGTGCTGGCGTTCCCGGGCATCTTCGCGGGCGCCCTCAAGGTGCGTGCCACCCGGATCACCGAGGGCATGAAGATCGCCGCCGCCGACGCCATCGCCGGCGTCGTGGGTGACGAGCTCGCCGCCGACTACGTGATCCCGTCGCCGTTCGACGAGCGCGTCGCCGAGGCCGTCGCCACGGCCGTGGCCGCCGCGGCCAAGGCCGACGGAGTCGCCCGCCTGGGCTGAGACCGGAGCCGAGCTGTACGCGCAGAGGCCCGACCGGAACCCTCCGGCCGGGCCTCTGCGTTGCCCCGGCGGCGCGCGGGTGCGACGAAGGCCTCACCCGTGCGGTCCCGGGAGGTCTGGAACCCGGCCCCTACCGAGCGGTAGCGTCGCCGCATGTTCGCTGCCTACGCCGCCCGAATCGACCGTGACCAGCCGCTGAACGGCCTTGAGCTGGGCGACCGCCCGGCTCCCGAGGCCCGGCCCGGCTGGGTGACCGTGAACGTCAAGGCCGCCTCCCTCAACCACCACGACCTGTGGTCGCTGCGCGGGGTCGGTCTCGGCGAGGAAAGACTCCCGATGATCCTCGGCTGCGACGCCGCCGGGATCGACCAGGACGGCAACGAGGTCGTCCTGCACTCCGTGATCGGCCAGAGCGGCCACGGGGTCGGCCCGGACGAGCCGCGCTCGATCCTGACCGAGCGCTACCAGGGGACCTTCGCCGAGCAGGTGACCGTCCCCGCCTGGAACGTGCTGCGCAAGCCCGCCGAGCTGACCTTCGAGGAGGCGGCCTGCCTTCCGACGGCCTGGCTGACGGCGTACCGGATGCTGTTCACCAACGCCGGGGTACGCCCCGGGGACTCCGTCCTGGTGCAGGGCGCCGGCGGCGGTGTCGCGACCGCCGCGATCGCCCTCGGCAAGGCGGCCGGCCTGCGGGTGTTCGCCACGAGCCGGGACGAGGCCAAGCGCAAGCGGGCCGTGGAGCTGGGCGCGGTGGAGGCCTTCGAGCCGGGCGCGCGGCTGCCGCAGCGGGTGGACGCGGTGATCGAGACGGTGGGCGCGGCCACCTGGTCCCACTCCGTGAAGTCCCTGCGCCCGGGCGGCACCCTGGTGATCTCCGGCGCCACGAGCGGCGACCGCCCCGCGCACGCCGAGCTGACCCGGATCTTCTTCCTGGAGCTGAAGGTGGTCGGCTCGACGATGGGCTCGAAGGACGAGCTGGAGGACCTCCTCGCCTTCTGCGCGACCACCGGGCTGCGGCCGGTCATCGACGAGGTGCTGCCGCTGGACCGGGCGCGGGAGGGGTTCGAGAAGCTCGCGTCGGGCGACCTCTTCGGAAAGATCGTCCTCACCCCTTGATGTCAACCAGGGTTGACGAACCTCCCGCGTCAACCTACATTGACATCCATGACCGAAGCCACTGATCTCGCCGAGCGGGCCGGTGACCGTGACCCGCGCGTGGGTCTGCGTGCCGTGGCCGCCCTCCGCAGGCTGCTGGAGCAGCTGGAGGGCGTACAGGTACGCAGTGCCCGCGCGCAGGGATGGTCCTGGCAGGAGATCGCGGCCGAGTTGGGCGTCAGCCGGCAGGCCGTGCACAAGAAATACGGGAGGCTCTGATGTTCGAACGCTTCACCCGCGACGCCCGGTCGACCGTGACCGGGGCGGTGACCGAGGCCCGGCAGAGCGGGGCCGCCACCGTCACCGAGGAGCACCTGCTGCTCTCCCTGCTGGCCCTGGGCACCCTGGACCCGCTCGGCGTGGACCGCACGGCGGTGGCCGCCGACCTCGCGGCGGCCCGCCGTCGGGGCGGCATGTCCCGGGCGGACGAGGAGGCGCTGGCCGGACTCGGCATCGACCTCACCGAGATCGTCGCCCGCGTCGAGGAGACCCACGGCGAGGGCGTCCTCGCGACCCCGGCGCCCCGCAGGCGGACCCTGGGCACCTCGATCCGCTCGGCCCTGGGGCGTACGGAGCGGGACGATCGCGGCGGCAACCACCACGTCCCCTTCACCGAGGGTGCGAAGAAGGTGCTGGAGCAGTCCCTGCGCATCGCGCTGGGCCGCAAGGACCACCACATCGGCACCCTGCACCTCCTGCTGGCCCTGCTCTCCCGCCCCGGCACCGTCGCCGAGGTCCTCTCGGACCACGGCGTCACCTACACCACAGCCGAAACCAGCCTGGCCGCCTGACCACCCGCCGGAGCCCCACGCCCACAGCCCCGCCGCCGTTCGCGGCGCGGGCTCCGAGGCGGCGCCCGCACCTACAGCCCCGCCGGCGTTTGAGGCGCGGGGTCCGGGGCGGCGCCCCGGCCGCGGTGCGGCGGACGGGCTACGGCCTGGACCCGAACGTGGTTCCCAGCCGGCCGGAGGCCGCCTCCAGGTGGCGGCGGGCCTCGGCCACCTGGGCCTCGGTCACCCCGCGGTCCCGCGCCGCGTCGCGGACCTCGTCGCGGAAGCGGTCCAGCAGCCGGTCCAGGTCACGGGCCGGGTCACCGGTGGGCGCCAGGTCGGCGGCCCAGTCCCCGTCCACCACCGGATCCGCCGCCGCACCACCCGCCGAGCCCGCACCCCCGGCCGAGCCCGCGGCAGCGCCCGCACCCGGCGTACCGCCACCGAGCCAGGCTCCGGCCAGACTGCCGAGGACGCCGCCGGACTTGGCGAACTGCTCCTGGAGCTGGCCCGCGATGCGCTGGACCTCCTCGCGGGCCCGCTCCTGGGCCTCCTTGGCCTGGCGGCGGGCCTGCTGCGCCTCCTCACGGGCGCGGCGGCTCTCGTCCTTCGCCCGGCGCGCCTGTTCCTTCCACTCCTGCCGCGCCTTGCGCAGGTCCTCCTTGGCCGCCTTCCAGGACTCGTCCTCGACCTGGGTCGCCGAGGCCGAGGCCGCGGCCCGCATCTCACGGCGCAGGTCACCCGCCGCGCCCCGGACGTCGTCGCGGATCTCGGCGGCGAGCTCGGTGACCGAGTCGCGGATCTCCAGTTCCAGGTCGGCCAGCTCGCCACCACGGTCTGCCAGTTCGGCCCGGCCGGCGTCGGTGATCGAGTACACCTTGCGCCCGCCCTCGGTGGCGTGCGTGACCAGGCCTTCGGCCTCCAGCTTCGCCAGTCGCGGGTACACGGTGCCCGCGGAGGGCGCGTACAGGCCCTGGAAGCGCTCCTCCAGCAGGCGGATCACCTCGTACCCGTGGCGCGGGGCCTCGTCCAGCAACTTGAGGAGGTACAGGCGGAGTCGGCCGTGGGCGAAGACGGGCGGCATGTCAGAGCACCTTCTTGTCGAGCGTGAGGGGGGCGGCGGGGTGCTCGGCGTCGGCCTGCGGGCGGCGCAGCAGCGCGATCGAGCCGGAGACCGTGGTCGCCCGCAGGGTGCCCGCGCCGGAGCCGAGGGTGCCGGTGATCCGCTTGGCCCCCATCTGCCCGGAGACCCGCAGGTCCTCGAAGGCGTTGGAGACGCGGCCGGTGGCGGTGTTGGCCTCGACCCGGGCGTCGGCGGGGTGCGGGAGGCGGATCGCGACCTGCCCGGAGACGGAGTTGAGGAAGATGTCCACCGGCTCGGGGGCGGCGGGGTCCGCGGCGAGGTCGATGAGCATGTCACCGCTGACCGAGTCGGCCCGTACGTTGCCGCCCGAGCCGTCGACCACTGTCAGGCCGCCGGAGACGGAGTGGAAGCCGAACTCGCCGGAGACGGATTGCGCTTCGACGCTGCCGGACACGGTGTGCGCCTTGACCCGGCCGGACAGCCCGACCAGCGTGGCGTCGCCGGAGACCCCGTTGACGTCCGTGCCGCCGGAGATGCCGGAGACGAAGACGGCGGCGCCGACGGCCGCCACGTGCACCTGGGTGGCGGCGGGCACGGTGAGGGTGATCGCGACGCTGCGCTCCCAGGCCTTACGGCCGGAGGCGGACCCGGACCAGGCCTTCCAGGGCTTGGTCTCGAACCACTGCTTGAGGCCCTGGGAGCCGTTCCAGGGCAGGTCCTCGTAGGAGACGGTCAGCGTGCCGCCGTCCTGCACGACGTACAGCGGCGGTCCGTCCACCTCGGTCACCTCCAGGCGGGCGGGCCCTTCCTCGGCGGCGACCACATTCACCGTGCCGCTCACGAGGCGGACGCGGAGCTCGGTCACCGGCTCCCCGAAGGTGAGCTTCTGCGGTTCGGCGAAGTGCCACGTCGTCGGTGACGGCGACGCGGCCTGCGCCTGCGCCTGCGACGACGACTCGGGCGACTGCTCTGCCATGGTGCTGATCCTCCTCGTGCGTTCACGGACGGGGCCAGACGCACGCAACATATCGCGTCTTCTGCTAACACGATATATCGCGGTTGAGTGAAGTCAAGCTCCCTTTCAAAACCCCACGTTTAGGGGTGTTTTGCACTATTGTGTGGGCATGTCAATATCCAGGGCCGCGACCGGCGGAATGCTGCTCTGCCGCGCCGAACCCCGTGCCGTCCGGCCCCCGGCACACCTGTTGCGCGTACGCCTGCTGCTCGCCCCCGCGGGCGGGTGGAGCGTGCTCGTCCCCGAGGACAAGCCCTGGCGGGACGGCCCGGAGACCGTGACGGAGGTCCTCGCCGGCTGGGGCTCGGCGATCGCGACGGGCGCCCCCTGGCCGGTGCTGAGCCTGTGGTGGGAGGCCGGCCGGACCGGGTTCACCCTGGCCGGCGGGTTCCGGCGGACCGTCGCCTACGCGTGGGACGCGGCCGGGCACCCGGTCGGCGAGCCCGACGCCGTGCGGGCCCTGTCGGCGCGGCTCGGCCTGGACCCCGTGCTCGACCTGGCGGACCTGGAACGCCTCACCCGCGCCGACGCCGATCCCGCCGTGGACGGGGAGGCCCGGCTGCTCGCGCTGGTCGCCCTGCTCACGCGCGCCGGACTGACCCTGCCGCCCGGCCTCGCCCCGGGCGAATCGGCCGACCGGCTCCGGGCCGCGGCCCGAGTGGCTCCCGACGTGGAACCGCTGGAGTGGTCGGGTTGGCGCGACGCGGTACGGGCCGAACTCGACGCGGCGGACCGGGGCCCGCTGGGCCCCTGGGTCCGCGGCCCGCGGGCCCGGCTGATGGGCACGGCCCAAGTGGCGGCGGGAGCTCCCCTGCTGGTTTGGGCGGCCCACCGTCGCAGCCCCGGCTGGGCGACGGCGGGCGCGGTCCTGCTGGCGCAGGGGACGGCGGCCCTCGCGTACGACCGGACCCGGGCGGCCGGCGGGCCGTGGGCGGCGTCCCCTTGATCCGGTCGACGACCGCCCGGGGTCGACTTCCGGTGACCCTGGTCATGTCCAGGTCGGTCGGGCAGGAAGGCGCGGCCTGAAAGGCGCCGTTCGGGACCGCGGCAGGGCTATGCCACCTCCAGCAGCGGACTCGCGTGGTGGTGCAGCCAGGCCCGGTACGGGGGCGTCCGCAGGGCGGCCTCGCGATAGGCGGCGCGCAGGTCCTCGTAGACCTCCGCGTGCGCGCCCGGTCGGGTGGCCAGCAGCAGCCGTACGGCGAGCGGGTCCCCGCAGAGCGGCCGGATCGCCATGTCCTCGCGCGGCCCGGAGGTCGGCTGGCAGGGGGCGACCGCCTCGCCGGAGATGATCAGCGAGGCCGCCGTGTGGTAGTCGGCGTGCAGCACCGGCGGGTCGAGTCCGGCCCCGGCGAAGACCCGGCGCAGGCCGTCCCACTCGCCGTCGACCGAGGGGTCGACCATCCAGCGGTCGGCGGCCAGGTCCCGTAAGGAGACCACCGCCTGCCCGGCGGCCGGATGGTCCCGGGACATCGATACGAACTGCGGTTCCCGTTCCATGAGGACGCGTACCTGCAGGCCCGGCGGCACCCGCAGCGGGCTGCCCTCCACCTCGTGCACGAACGCGACGTCCAGCTGTCCCGCCGCGACCATCCGCAGCAGCGCGTTGGCGGAGACGTCCACCACCAGCGAGGTCTCGGTGTCCGGAAGCCGCCGGTGGATCCGTCGCAGCCAGCCCGGCAGCGCGCTGCTGGCGGTCGAGCCGATGCGCAGCCGCGAGGCGTGGGCCAGTTCGCGGGCCTCCGCGACGAGCGCGGCCATCTCGGCGAGCAGCGGGCGGGCCCGGCCCAGCACGGTCCGGCCGAAGGGGGTGGGGCGACAGCCGGTCCGCTCGCGCAGGAACAGCTCGCCGTCGAGGGCCCGTTCGATGCGACGCAACTGGGTCGTCAGGGAGGGCTGGCTCACGCCGAGTTGCCGGGCGGCCTTGTGCAGGCTTCCGGCGTCGGCGATGGCGCACAGTGCGCGCAAATGCCTGACCTCAAGCTCCATGACCCGAGGGTAGGCCGGTCCCGGTGGACCGCACCAGCCACCTATAGCCCCCCGAATCCCGCCATTCTCATGTTAGTTGGGCTGCCGAAATCTTGCCGATAGGCCCGGGTTATCGAGGAGTGACATCATCCGCCGGGCACTCGTGCTCCCGCAGACTCCGGTTCGAAAGACCACCCCCCACCGCACCGGACGAGTAGGAGCTCCCCCACATGCGCCACTCCCGTAAGGCCATGCTGGCCACGACCGTCGGCCTCGGCCTCGCCGCCGCCCTTGGTGTCGCCCCCACCGCCACCGCCGCGCCCGCCCCCGTCGGGAACGCCGTGAGCTACGCCGCGTACGAGCGTTCCCCGGAGAACGAGGCCGCCAACGCCGCCTTCTTCGAGGCCGTGCAGCGCTCGGTCGCCGAACAGCGCGCCGCCAACCCCGGCGTCCTGGCCGTGACCGTCACGTACAACACCCGCAGCGCCCCGAGCTTCCGCAGCCAGATAGCCCGCTCCACGCAGATCTGGAACAGCTCGGTGTCCAACGTCAAGCTGCAGGAGGTGTCCTCGGGCGGGAACTTCTCGTACCGCGAGGGCAACGACTCACGCGGCTCGTACGCGAGCACGGACGGGCACGGCCGGGGTTACATCTTCCTGGACTACCGGCAGAACCAGCAGTACAACTCCACCCGGGTGACGGCGCACGAGACCGGCCACGTGCTGGGTCTGCCGGACCACTACTCGGGCCCGTGCAGCGAGCTGATGTCGGGTGGCGGCCCGGGCACGTCGTGCACGAACGCCAACCCGAACTCCGCCGAGCGGTCGCGCGTCAACCAGCTCTGGGCCAACGGCTTCGCCTCGGGCCTGGGCGCGAAGGACCTCGCCACCAAGGGCTGAGTCACCGCTCCCCGGGGTCCGTGTAGTCGTGGCAGTCGGGGTTCCGGCAGGGACCCCGACCCCACACCGGAATGAAGATCCCGAGGGACTTGCGCCGCCTGACCACTGTGTCGACGCGGCGCCCGCACGCCGGGCACGTCTGCTGTTCGTGCCCGGCCTGCGGGGCCACCGTCTCGTGCGTGTGGTGCTGCTGTTCACCGGCCATACCTCCACGGTAGGCCGGTTCCGTGCGTTGCGGCGGGTCAGCTCCGGCGGACGGCGTACGTGCTGATGATCTGGCCGCCGCCGAAGGTCTTGACCCCGGTGAGCTCCAGCGGGCGCACTCCGAAGCCCGCGTGGGACATCGGCATGCCGGTGCCCGCGAAGACCGGGTAGGTCTTGACGATGATCTCGTCGATCTCGTCGATCAGCTGGGTGGCGAGGTCGGCTCCGCCGCAGAGCCAGATACCGAGACCGTCCCGGGCCTTCATCTCGCGGACCTGGGCCACGAGGTCCCCGCCGATCAGCTGGACCTGCGGGTCCGGCGACGTGGCGAGGGAGTGCGAGACCACGTACTGCTCGGGCAGGTGGCCGTAGGGGTTGACCACGCCCTCCTTCAGGCCCGCCTCGTAGGTGGTGCGCCCCATGATCACCGCGTCGAAACGCCTGGGCGCCTCGTCGGCGATCCCCAGGGGGACGCGCCCCTGCGCCGCGACGGTCTCGTGATATTCGGCGGCCAGGTGACCGACGAACTCGGCGTCGAGCGCGCTGAAGAAGAAATCGGCGTCGCCGTTCGGGGCTCCGATGAACCCGTCGACGGACGTGGCGACGAAGTACGTGAGCTTGCGCAAGCGATTCTCTTTCACCAGGGAGTGCCATCGCATCGAGGCACGTCGCATAAAGTACTTCGCTTGCAGTGGTTACGCAAGGGCCATGGTCCGACGGGGGTGGGCCGCGGCCCCTCAGCCGCGCGGCTTGCGCCACATCGGCCACATCAGCGGCCCGTCCGGAAGCCGCACCGGCTCCCCCGTGAGCTCCCAGCCGAGCCGCTCGTACAGCCCCTTGCTGCGCTCGCTGCTCGCCTCCAGGTACGCGGGCACGCCCTCGCGGTCGCAGCGCTCCAGCACCGGCGCGATCAGCTCGCCGCCCAGCCCCTGCCCCTGCCGGCCCGGGGCCACCGCGATCATCAGCAGGTACTCGTGCTCCTCGGCCGTCGGGTGCACCGCGCCCGTGAGGCGTCCGACCAGCTCGCACCGCTCGTTGTCCGGGTCGGCCACGGCCCGCATGCGCGCCGGAACCTCGTCCTCACCCTCGGGCTCGCCCGCCGGGATCCGCAGCCACAGCGCGGCCGCCGAACCGTCGACGGCGTAGTCGATCCGGCCCTCCTCCAGCGCCACGTCCACGAAGACGCCCAGGAACTTCCCGTGCACCGCGGCCCGGTGCTCCGGGTCCGGGAAGACCCAGCTGCTCACCGGGTCGGTGCGGAAGGCCTCGTCGAGCAGCCGCGCCACCGCGTCCCGGTCCGACCGATCCGCCTGACGTATCTCCAGTGCCACTGGCCACACCCTTCACTCGCGTATCAACAACCGCGAGTGATCCTAGAGTTGGCGCAGACATGCGGTAAGGCCCGTTCCGGCACCGTGCGGTACCGGAACGGGCCTCGCCCCCCCCTCGGGCTCACCTCGTACGGCGCGTCACGAACTCCGCGAGTGCCAGCAGACCGCCCGCCGCCCCGAGGTCCGGTACGGCCCGGGACAGCTGCTGGACCGCCCGCCCCATCCGGTCCGCGGCCTGCGCCTGCGCCCAGTCGCGCCCGCCGGCCCGGTCCACCGCGTCGGCCGCCCGGCGTACGTCGTCCCCGGTCATGGGGCCGGCGTACAGCTCGGCCAGCTCCTTCCCCGCCGTGGTGCCCGAGGTGAGGGCGGCCACGACCGGGAGCGACTTCTTGCGGGCGATCAGGTCGGCCCCGGCGGGCTTGCCGGTGTGCCCCGGGTCCCCCCAGATGCCGATCAGGTCGTCGATCAGCTGGAAGGCCAGCCCGGCCTCCCGCCCGAAGGCGTCCATGGCGTCGACCTCGTCCGGGCCGGCCCCCGCGTACAGGGCGCCCAGCGCGCAGGCGCAGCCCAGTAGCGCCCCGGTCTTGGCCGTGGCCATGGCCGTGCACTCGTCGAGCGAGACCTGCGGGCGCTGCTCGAAGGCGCAGTCCGCCTGCTGGCCCGCGCACAGCTCGATGACGCAGGCCGCGAGCCGGGCCGAGGCGGCCGCCGCGGCCGGATGCGGATCCTCCGCGAGCAGCCGCAGCGCGAGCGCCATCATCGCGTCGCCCGTGATGAGGGCGTCCGGTGTCCCGAAGACGGTCCAGGCCGTGGATCTGCCACGGCGCCGGACGTCCTTGTCGATGATGTCGTCGTGCAGCAGGGTGAAGTTGTGCGCCAGCTCCACGGCGGCCGCCGCCCGGACGGCCTCCTCGACCGGGCCGGCCCCGGGGCCGCGCAGGGCCTGGGCGGCGGCCAGCACCAGGGCGGGCCGGATGGCCTTCCCGGCTCCGCCCGTGGCGGGGCTGCCGTCCTCGTGCTCCCAGCCGAAGTGGTACATCGCCACGCGCCGCATCTGACCCGGCAGGCTCTCGACCGTGCGCCGCAACTGCGGGTCGACCGCTTCTCTCGTCCGTTCCAGCAGGGCCGCGGCGTCCTGGCCCTCACCGGTCGCGATGGTGTTCACGGCGGTCAGCGCCAGCGGCCGATCTCGACGTTCTCCAGCACGCCGAGCGCGTCCGGAACCAGCACCGCGGCCGAGAAGTAGGCGGTGACCAGGTAGGAGATGATCGCCTGCTCGCTGATGCCCATGAACCGGACCGACAGGCTCGGCTCGATCTCGTCCGGGATGCCCGGCTGGTGCAGGCCGATCACGCCCTGCTCGTCCTCTCCGGTGCGCATGCACAGGATGGACGTGGTGCGGGCGTCGCTGATCGGGATCTTGTTGCTCGGGAAGATCGGGACCCCGCGCCAGGCCGGCACCCGGTTGCCGCCGATGTCCACCGACTCCGGGTAGATCCCGCGCTTGTTGCACTCGCGGCCGAAGGCGGCGATCGCCTTGGGATGCGCCAGGAACAGCTTGGAGCCGCGCCGCATGCTGAGCAGCTGGTCCATGTCGTCGGGGCTGGGCGCGCCGTCGTGCGGCTGGATGCGCTGGTCGTAGTCGGCGTTGTGGAGCAGGCCGAAGTCGCGGTTGTTGAGCATCTCGTGCTCCTGGCGCTCGCGCAGCGCCTCGACCGTGAGCCGCAACTGCTGCTCGGTCTGGTTCATCGGGTGGTTGTAGAGGTCGGCGACACGGCTGTGCACCCGCAGGACCGTTTGCGCGATGGAGAGTTCGTACTCGCGCGGCCGGGCCTCGTAGTCCACGAAGGTGCCGGGGAGGACGGCCTCGCCCTGGTGGCCGGCGGAGAGCTCGATCGCGGCCTCGCCGTACCTGTTGGTGTCCCGATCGGGTCGGGTCCGTACGTCCTCCACGTGCTCGCGCAGCGACTCGACGCGGTCGGCGAGGAGCTGGAAGTCCTGGCGGGACAGGGTGAGCACGGTGCCGGAGGTGGCGGCGCGGGCGGTGTACTCCCAAATCGATTCTTCATCGACGAGGGAGTCGTCGCCGAAGTACGCGCCGTCGGCGACGGTCGCCAGGACGGCGTCCTCCCCGTAGGGGCCGGGGCCGATCTGGTCGATGCGGCCGTGGGCGAGCAGGAAGACCTGGTCGGCGGGGCTGCCGAAGGAGGTCAGCTCCTGGCCGGGTTCGAAGTCGATCTGGCGGCACCGCTGGGCGAGTTCGCCGAGGACGTCGAGGTCCTCGTAGTCGCGCAGCAGCGGGAGCTCGCCCAGTTCGGCCGGGATCACCTGGACCTGGGTACCGGTCTTGATGAACTCCACGACGCCGTTGCCGACCGAGTAGCTCAGCCTGCGGTTGACGCGGTACGTGCCGCCCTGCACCGACACCCACGGCAGCATCTTCAGCAGCCACCGCGAGGTGATCTCCTGCATCTGCGGCGCGGACTTGGTGGTGGTTGCCAAGTTCCGTGCGGCCGTCGTCCCAAGACTGCGCTGCGGTGTCTGGGCCTCGGACTCGGAACCTGCCTGGACCGACATGTCTTTCCCTTTCGATCACTCCATGGATCTGCGAAGGCAGCCTTTCACTACGGAAAGTGGTGGGACCATTACACAAAAGGATGGGACTACTCCGTGTGGGTGCGGGGCACTCTTTGGGGTCACCCACCTCCCTCATGGGCCACCCCGACCCCACGCACCCCACCGATTTCGGCCATGCGTGCGCCATCCGAGGCCCTCGGGGTCCGGGGTCGGGCCCGTGGACTCTAACTTGCATCAGATATGCAAGTTTCCTACGGTGTCCCCATGCGGCTGACCCGATTCACCGACCTGGCGCTGCGCGTCCTGATGCGCCTGGCCGTCGAGGAGACGGACCTCCCGACCACCCGTGACGTGGCGGCGACCATGGAGGTCCCCTACACGCACACCGCCAAGGTGGTCGCCAGGCTGCAGCATCTCGGCCTGGTCGAGGCCCGGCGCGGCCGTGGCGGCGGGCTCGCCCTGACCGCCGCCGGGCGCGCCGCGCCGGTCGGCGCGGTGGTGCGCGAGCTGGAGGGCGAGGGCGACGTCGTGGAGTGCGAGGGGACCACCCCCTGCCCGCTGCGCGGCGCCTGCGTCCTGCGCGGCGCGCTGCGCCGGGCCCAGGAGGCCTTCTTCGCCGCGCTGGACCCGCTCACGGTGAACGACCTGGTGGCGTCCCCCACGGGACCGCTCCTGCTGGGCATTTCGAGCAGGGCGCCCGCCGGACCCGGCGGGCCCGGGGGCCCCTGACCCGTCCGGTCGGACGACCGGCCACCGCCGCCCGTCGGCCTCGACAGGGGTCGAAGGAGTCCGAACAGAAGTCCGCCTTCCGGCGGTCTGCTGCGATCAAAAATACGCATCTTAGATGCAAATTCACACAGTCACGTCCATCACCCGAGGAGTTCTGCATGCTGTCCGAGAAGTCGAGCGCGACCGTACGAGCCACCCTGCCCGCCGTCGGAGCGGCGATCGGCGCCATAGCCGAGCTCTTCTACACCAAGCTCTTCGCGGCGCACCCGGCCCTGATCCGTGACCTGTTCAACCGGGGCAACCAGCACTCCGGCCTCCAGCAGCAGGCCCTCGCGGGCTCCGTCGCCGCCTTCGCGACCCACCTCCTCGCCCACCCGGACACCCGCCCCGACGTGATGCTCGGCCGCATCGCCCACAAGCACGCCAGCCTCGGCGTCACCCGCGAGCAGTACGCGGTCGTCCACGAGCACCTCTTCGCGGCGATCGCCGAGGTCCTGGGCGAGGCCGTCACCCCCGAGGTCGCCGAGGCCTGGGACGAGGTCTACTGGCTGATGGCGAACGCCCTGATCGCCCTGGAGGAACGGCTCTACGCCGAGCAGCGGGTGGTCGCCGGCGACGTGTGGCGCGAATGGACCGTCACCGGCCGGACCGAGGAGACGGCGGACTGCGCCACCTTCCGGATCGCCCCCGCGGACGGCGCCCCGGCGCCCACCCACCGGCCCGGCCAGTACGTCTCGGTCCAGGTCGAGCTCCCGGACGGCGCCCGCCAGATCCGCCAGTACAGCCTCATCACCTCCCCCGGCTCCGCGGTGCGCGCGATCACCGTCAAGCGGGTCCACGGGGCGGCCGCCGCGGGCCCCGACGGCGAGGTCTCCAACCACCTGCACGCCCGGATCACCACCGGCGACACCCTGCGGGTCTCGGCCCCCTACGGCGACCTGGTCCTGGCGGACCCGGCCGCCCCGGTCCTGCTCGCCTCGGCCGGGATCGGCTGCACCCCGATGCTCTCGATGCTGGAGCACCTGGCCGACACCGGGCACCCCGCGTCGGTGACCGTGCTGCACGCCGACCGCTCCCCCGCCGACCACCCCCTGCGGGGCGACCACCGGGCACTGACCCACAAGCTGGCCGACGCCTCGGCCCGGTTCTGGTACGAGGAGGCGGCGGAGCCGGGCGACGGCGAAGGCCGCATGGACCTGTCGGCCGTCCCCCTCGCCCCGGGCACCAAGGCCTACCTGTGCGGACCGCTGCCCTTCATGCGGGCCGTGCGCGCGCAGCTGATCACCAAGGGACTGCCGGCAGCCGACATCCACTACGAGGTCTTCGGCCCGGACCTGTGGCTCGCGTCGGCCTGATCCCTGGTCGTTGGCTGGATCGGCTCGCTCACCGTACGAATGCACTAGCCGCGGAAGGGCCGCCTCCACTAAACCGGAGGGTGACGACACGGGTACACAGGGTGCCCGTCGCGCCCGCACGAAGGAGGCGGCCATGGCCGCACCCATGTCCGCGGACCGTTTCATCAACGCACTGCGCAACGAAGGACTGACCGTCGTCGAGGTCGGCGCCTGGCGCACCCACAACCGCAACCACAAGGGGCCCTGGGGGCCCGTGCACGGGGTGATGATCCACCACACCGTCACCCGCGGCACCTCGTACACCGTCGAGCTGTGCCGGGACGGGTACAGCTCCCTGCCCGGCCCGCTCTGCCACGGCGTGATCGCCAAGGACGGGCGGGTCCACCTCGTGGGCTACGGCCGCGCCAACCACGCGGGCGCGGGTGACTCCGACGTCCTGGCGGCGGTGATCGCCGAGAAGCGGCTGCCCTTGGACAACGAGACGGACACCGACGGCAACCGGTACTTCTACGGCTTCGAGTGCGAGAACCTCGGCGACGGCGTGGACCCCTGGCCGGCGGTCCAGCTCGACGCCATCGCCCGCGTCTCGGCGGCCATCTGCCGGTACCACCGCTGGACGGAGCGCTCGGTGATCGGCCATCGCGAGTGGCAGCCGGGCAAGGTCGACCCCAGGGGCTTCACGATGGACGCCATGCGCGCCCGCATCGGCGAGCGCCTGAAGTAGCCGGCCCCCACCGCCCTTCCCGGGCCGTCGCCCCCGGCACCACGCCGGGGACGACGGAGCAGCGCTACCTGCTGCGCGCGGCCATGGCGAGCGCGATCACCCATCCCACGACGGACCAGCCCAGGAACAGGTTGACCACCAGCACGGAGCCCTTGTTGGGCACCCCTCGCCCGAAGGCGACGGCGGTGGGAATGAAATAGGCCAGGACGACGACCAACAGCCCCACCACGCCGAACGGAATCGCATCACTACCGGTACTCATGAATTCCCCCCATGCTCAACGGATTTGACGATCCATCATCACCGACGGCCCACTGCGCGTGAAGAACATCTCAGGCCCCGCACCCCGCCCCGGCCGAGCCCGCCGAAGCCCTCGCGCGACCGGCCGAGGTACGGCGCGGGTCGGTGGGCCGCCGGGGTCCTGGCGGCTAAGGCACCGCACGGATACACAATGGACGGGTGAACCGCCCCGCGAACCTTGACGACCTCCTGCAGCCGCGCCCACCGTCCCCGGTGCGGGAGATCCGCGACGACAGGTTCGACCGGCACGGCGTACGGCTGCTGCTGAAGCGGGACGACCTCGTCCATCCGGAGCTGCCCGGCAACAAGTGGCGCAAGCTCGCGCCCAATCTCCGGGCCGCCCTGGCGGGTGGTCACGAGCAGCTGGTCACCTTCGGCGGGGCCTACTCGAACCACCTACGGGCCACGGCGGCCGCCGGGCGGCTGCTCGGGCTGGCGACGGTCGGCGTCGTGCGGGGTGACGAGCTCGCCGGACGGCCCCTGAACGACTCCCTCGCCCGGTGCGCCGCCAACGGGATGCGGCTGCACTTCGTGTCCAGGTCGGAGTACCGCCGCAAGGCCGAGCCGCGGGAGCTGGCCCGCCTGGTGGACGCGGCCGGCGCGCAGGGCGCGTACGTCGTCCCCGAGGGCGGCAGCAACGCCCTGGCCCTGGGCGGCTGCGCCGAGCTCGGCCGGGAACTGCGCGGCACCGCCGACGTGGTGGCGGTGGCCTGCGGTACCGGTGGGACGCTGGCGGGCCTCGCGGCCGGGCTGGCCCCCGGGCAGCGGGCGCTCGGGGTCCCGGTCCTGGCGGGCGGTTTCCTGGCCGCGGAGATACGTTCCCTCCAGGCGGCCGCCTTCGGGGGGCCGGCCGGCGACTGGACCCTGGCCGAGGACTTCCACCACGGCGGCTACGGCCGGGTCCCGGTCGAGTTGGAGGCCTTCGCCGCCGACTTCGGGTCCCGCCACGGCCTCCCGGTGGAGCGGATCTACGTGGCCAAGCTGCTCTGGGCACTGACCGAGCTCACCGCGTCGGGCGCGTTCCCGCGCGGCACGACCCTCGCCGCCGTCGTCACCGGCCGCCCGTGACCGCGCTCCCCGCTCAGCCCTCCTCGCGGTAGGCCGCGGCCTCCTCCAAGTCGAGCCGGCGCAGCAGGGCCCGCAGCATCTCGTCGTCGATCCGCCGCTGGTCCCGCAGGGTCACGAAGACCTCCCGTTCGGCCGCGATCATCTCCCGGGCGAGCCGCCGGTAGATGTCGTCCGCCGACTCCCCCGTCTCCGGGTTGACCTCGCCCAGCCGCTCCCACACCGCGTTGCGCCGGCGCTCCATGACCGTCCGCAGCCGGTCCGCCAGGGGCGGCGGCAGCGTGCTGTTCTCCGGCTCCTCCAGCAGCTCGACCAGCCGTTCCTCGGCGGCCCGCGAGGCCTCGCTCTGTGCCTGCGCCTCCGCCAGGGTCTCGGCCTGCACGTCCTTCGGCGGCAGCTGCAGCGCCCGGATCAGCGGCGGCAGCGTCAGCCCCTGCACCACCAGCGTCCCGATGACGGTGGTGAAGGTCAGGAAGAGGATCAGGTTCCGGTGCGGCACCGACATCGGCACGGAGAAGGCGATGGCCAGCGAGACCACGCCGCGCATCCCGGCCCACCCCACGATCACCGGGGCCTTCCAGTCGGTCTCCGGCTCCCGGTCGCGGATCCGCGGCGAGATCCAGCGGGGCACGAAGGTCGCCGGGAAGACCCACAGGAACCGGGCCACCACCACCGCGAGGAACACGGCGATCGCGTACCAGGCCGCGTGCAGGCCGTTGTACTCGCCGAGCCCCTTGAGGACCACCGGCAGCTGGAGCCCGATCAGCGCGAAGACCACCGACTCCAGCACGAAGGCGACCACCTTCCACACCGCCTCCTCCTGGAGCCGGGTGGCGAAGTCGACCTGCCAGTTCCGGTGCCCGAGGTAGAGGGCGACCACGACCACCGCGAGCACCCCGGAGGCGTGCACCCGCTCGGCGGCCGCGTACGCCACGAAGGGGATCAGCAGCGAGAGGGTGTTCTGGAGCAGCGGCTCCTTCAGCCGGGTGCGCAGCTGGTGGATCGGCACCATCAGCAGCAGGCCCACGCCGACGCCGCCCACCGAGGCCAGCAGGAACTCCGCGATCCCGCCCGCCCAGCCGGCGCTCACCCCGACGGCCGCGGCCAGCGCCACCTTGTACGCGGTGATCGCGGTCGCGTCGTTGACCAGGGACTCCCCCTGCAGGATGGTCGTGATCCGGTTCGGCAGCCTGAGCTTGCGGGCGATCGCGGTGGCGGCGACCGCGTCCGGCGGGGCGATCACCGCGCCCAGCACCAACGCCACCGGCACGGAGAGCCCCGGCACCAGCGCGTACGCGGCGTACCCGACGACGAGCGTCGCGAAGAGCACGTAGCCCACCGAGAGCATGGCGATGGGGCGGGCGTTCGCCCGCAGGTCCAGGTACGAGCTGTCCACGGCGGCCGTGTAGAGCAGCGGCGGGAGCAGCAACGGCAGCACGATGTGCGGGTCGAGGGCGTACGCGGGCACCCCCGGCACGTACCCGGCCAGCAGACCGGCGGCGACCAGCAGCAGGGGCGCCGGCACCGGGGTCCGGCGCGCCAGCCCGGCGACCGCCGCACTGCCGGCGATCAGCGCCACCAGCGGCAATACCTCCATCGAAGATCCACCTCAATCGTCGGCCGCTCGCCCCGAACGCGCGGGCTTGGCCGAGGAGATCCCCAGGACTCGCACGGCGGGAACGTATTCTGTACGAGATCAAGCTCCGGTCAAAGCGTGACGCAACGACGCTCCGCCGCATCGCGGCTCCGTCTCCTGCGCGCGGTTCGCCCCGAGGTTGAAGGTCGGGGTTCCGGTACAAGGAGAATGCGATGAGCGAGTGCACCCACGTTGCCGAACTGCCGCGTCCCGAACCGGTGCCCTCGCACCACACCTGCCCCGAATGCCTGGCCCTCGGCAGCCACCCCGTGCAGCTGCGGATGTGCCTGGGGTGCGGGCATGTGGCCTGCTGTGATTCCTCGCCCCACCGGCACGCCACCGCGCATCACGAGGAGACCGGCCATCCGGTGATGCGCAGCTTCGAACCGGGTGAGACCTGGCGCTGGTGTTTTGTCGACGGTTCGATCGTCTGAACCGGGGTAGTTCAACCCTCCGCCGGTTCCCCTGATTTGGGCCCCGCAGACCCCTAGCCACTGTGCGTACCCATGGGCTTACCATCAGTCACTGGCTCGCAGGCGGGGTGCTCGAAGCGGGCACCAAGAGGGGTGCCGCGACACGATCGCCCGGATCGCGATAGCGTCACCGGCGAACAGAGCTCGTACCACCTTGGAGGTGAGGGTGTCCCAGATCGCAGGCGAGCCCGGGACTCAGGACTTCGTGGAAGTCCGGCTGCCCGCTGCGGGTGCCTACCTGTCGGTGCTGCGGACGGCCACGGCCGGTCTCGCGGCACGTTTGGACTTCACCCTCGACGAGATCGAGGACCTCCGCATCGCGGTGGACGAGGCCTGCGCGATCCTGCTCCAGCAGGCCGTGCCGGGCTCCGTCCTCAGTTGCGTGTTCCGGCTGATCGACGATTCGCTGGAGGTGACCGTCTCGGCGCCGACCACCGACGGGCGGGCACCGGAGCGTGACACGTTCGCGTGGACGGTCCTGTCGGCGCTGGCCGGCAAGGTCGAGGCCACGGTCGAGGAGAACCGGACGGTGAGCATCAGCCTCTACAAACAGCGCGGCGCGGGACCAGGCCCGGCGTGAGCGGCGGGGAGATCCCGGTGCGGGGCGGGGATCGGCCCCGGGTACGGCACGAGGTCGACGGCGGCATCCCGGAGCAGCAGCACGCCCGGCCGCACCCGGCTGACGCGGATGCGGAAGACGGCTTTTTGGACTCGGCGGAGCGACGGGCGGGCCCTATGAGCGAGAACCAGCAGGAACAACCACAACCAGACGGACCGACCGGGACGGGAGCCGAGGCCGAGGCCACGGCCCCCGTGGTGCCGCCGGCGCCGGCACCGGTGTTCGCCGCGACCGCGGCGCTGCCGGATCCGCGCGACCGCAGCGGAGCACGGGCCCTGTTCATCGAACTGCGGGCGCTGCCCGACGGTTCGACGGAGAAGGCCGAGCTGCGCAACCGGCTGGTACGGATGCACCTGCCACTGGTGGAACACCTGGCGCGGCGCTTCCGCAACCGCGGTGAGCCACTCGACGACCTGACCCAGGTCGCGACGATCGGCCTCATCAAGTCGGTGGACCGGTTCGATCCGGACCGCGGGGTCGAGTTCTCCACGTACGCCACGCCCACGGTGGTCGGCGAGATCAAGCGCCACTTCCGTGACAAGGGCTGGGCGGTGCGGGTGCCGCGCCGTCTGCAGGAGCTGCGGCTCTCGCTGACCACGGCGACCGCCGAACTGTCCCAGCAGCACGGCCGCTCCCCGACGGTGCACGAACTGGCCGAACGGCTGGGGATCTCCGAGGAGGAGGTGCTGGAGGGGCTGGAATCGGCCAATGCCTACAGCACGCTCTCCCTGGACGTCCCGGACACCGACGACGAGTCGCCGGCGGTCGCGGACACCCTGGGCTCGGAGGACGAGGCCCTGGAGGGCGTCGAGTACCGCGAGTCCCTCAAGCCGCTGCTGGAGGGGCTGCCGCCCAGGGAGAAGCGGATCCTGCTGCTCCGCTTCTTCGGCAACATGACCCAGTCGCAGATCGCCCAGGAGGTCGGCATCTCCCAGATGCACGTCTCCCGGCTGCTGGCCCGCACCCTGGCCCAGCTCCGCGAGAAGCTCCTCGTCGAGGAGTAGGCGAGCGCGAGAAGAACCGGACGGCCGGTTATCGGGCCTGTTCCCCGGGCCCGATACCCAGCGCCTCGGCCGCCGTCGGATTCACCAGGAGCGCCCCGACGGCCACCGCGGCCACGGCCAGCGCCACGGCGGCGGCGATCATCGCACCGCCGGTGTTGTACAGGGTCCAGGCCACCGGCAGCGCCATCAGCTGGGTGATCAGGGCCGGGCCGCGGCTCCAGCGGCGCCCCAGGCGCAGCCCACGGGCAGCGACCAACGGCAGCGCGGCGAGCGCGAGCAGGGTGATCCCACCCGTCTCGGCCTGCTGCGGGGAGTCGGGGTCACCGGCGATCCCCACGAAGAGCATGTAGAGCCCGAGGCCGGCCAGAGCCAGGCCCTCCAGGGCGGTGAGCGCGGCGGCCGCGGTCAGCCGGCCGGGCAGCGCGGCGGTCGGGACGTCGGCGGCGGGGGCGGGGGCATTCGCGGGCTGCTTCTTACTCACTCCAGCAGGGTAGCCGCGCGCACCGGACCCCGGAGGGGACGGGCAGTAGGGTCGGCATGTGAAGGGGTGGGTAGTCTGGCGCTCATGCGTGCACTTCTCGTGGCCAACCCAGCAGCGACCACCACCAGTGCGCGCACGCGCGACGTCCTGACCCACGCCCTGGCCAGCGAGATGAAGCTGGAGGCGGTCACCACCGAGTACCGCGGGCACGCCCGGGACCTGGGGCGCAAGGCCGCTCACGAGGGGCTCGACCTCGTCGTCGCCCTCGGCGGTGACGGCACGGTCAACGAAGTGGTCAACGGACTCCTGCACAACGGTCCCGATCCGGATCGGCTGCCGCGGCTGGCGGTGGTCCCCGGCGGCTCCACCAATGTGTTCGCGCGCGCCCTGGGACTGCCCAACGACGCGGTCGAGGCGACCGGCGCCCTGCTGGACGCGCTGCGGGAGCAGCGCGAGCGGACGGTGGGTCTGGGTCTGGCGGCCGGCACCCCGGGTACGGAGGACGAGTCGGTCCCGGCCCGCTGGTTCACCTTCTGCGCGGGCTTCGGCTTCGACGCGGGTGTGGTGGGCCGGGTGGAGCAGCAGCGCGAACGCGGCAAGCGTTCGACGCACGCCCTGTACGTGCGACAGCTGATGCGCCAGTTCTGGGAGGAGCCGAACCGGCATCACGGGACGGTCACGCTGGAGCGCCCCGGCGCGGACCCGGTGACCGATCTGGTGCTGTCCATAGTGTGCAATACGTCACCGTGGACGTATCTGGGGAATCGTCCCCTTTACGCCTCTCCCGAAGCCTCGTTCGATACTGCGCTTGACGTATTGGCACTGAACCGTTTGTCAACTCCGGCGGTCGCGCGGTACGCGACACAGCTCCTGACCTCCACTCCTGAGCGAGGTCCGCACGGCAAGCATGCGGTGTCTCTGCACGATCTGACCGACTTCACCTTGCATTCGAAGGTTCCGCTTCCCTTCCAGATGGACGGCGATCACCTCGGACTGCGGACCAGCGTTCGGTTCACAGGCGTACGCCGGGCACTGCGTGTGATTGTGTGAGTAGAAGGGCCCTGAGGCCTTTCACTCGAACGTTTACACGCCGGTCCACCCTCACGATGTAGGGCTGTGACCTAGTAGACACCGACGAATCAAAAAAAACTTTCCGGAAGGGGTTGTATCCCCGTCCGAGGTTTGCGAATCTCTTCATGGCGATCGGGACAGCCCGCAACACCCGGCACCCACACAGACCGCCAGAACCCCTCCACGAATCTCTGATTGATCACCCGCGTGAAACCGGGCGGTCGCGCTTCCCTCACGGGGGGATTCGTGAAAGCGTTCACATTCACAAGCAACCTGTTCGCAATACAAGGAGATGGAGCAGCCATGGACTGGCGTCACAACGCCGTTTGTCGTGAGGAAGACCCGGAACTCTTCTTCCCCATCGGCAACACCGGTCCTGCGCTGCTGCAGATCGAGGAAGCCAAGGCCGTCTGCCGCCGCTGCCCCGTCATGGAGCAGTGCCTGCAGTGGGCGCTCGAGTCCGGTCAGGACTCCGGCGTCTGGGGCGGTCTCAGCGAGGACGAGCGCCGCGCCATGAAGCGCCGCGCCGCTCGCAACCGGGCGCGCAACGCCAGCGCCTGACAAACGACTTTCGAGCCTCGACGCGCAGCGCGTAGTACCGAACAAGCGCTCAGCACCGTGCTCTTGGGCCCCGGACCGAATCATTCGGTCCGGGGCTCAGTGCTGTTCGGGGTCCGATTCCGACCGGTGGACCGAAAAACGGGTGCCGGCCATGTGACGGCCGGTGACAGCAGTCTCGACCGGGCGACGGCCGGAACGTCACGCTGAGTCACGGCATCGCTGCTGCTTTCGCGCTACTTCTGCGGGCTGGACGGGATGTCGAGGACGACCTTGGTGCCGCGCGGCTCGGCCCGGAGCATGTCGAACGTGCCGCCGAGCTCCCCCTCCACGAGGGTCCGTACGATCTGCAGCCCGAGATTGCCGGCCCGCTGGGGGTCGAACCCCTCGGGCAGGCCGCGGCCGTCGTCGAGCACGGTGATCAGCAGCCGGCCGTCGGTACGACCGGTTCCGGTGCGGATCGCGGCCACCTCCACGGTGCCCCGCTCCCCCTGGGTGAAGGCGTGCTCCAGGGCGTTCTGCAGGATCTCCGTCAGCACCATCGACAGCGGGGTGGCGACCTCCGCGTCCAGGATCCCGAACCTGCCGGTGCGTCGGCAGTCCACCTTGCCCGGGGAGATCTCCGAGACCATCGCGATGACGCGGTCGGCGATCTCGTCGAACTCCACCCGCTCGTCGAGGTTCTGAGACAGCGTCTCGTGCACGATCGCGATCGATCCGACCCGGCGGACGGCCTCGTTCAGCGCCTCGCGACCCTGCGCCGAATCCATCCGGCGGGACTGGAGCCGCAAGAGCGCGGCCACGGTCTGCAGGTTGTTCTTCACCCGGTGGTGGATCTCCCGGATGGTGGCGTCCTTGGTGATCAATTCACGTTCGCGACGACGCAGTTCCGTGACGTCGCGGCACAGCACCAGGGAGCCGATCCGGGTGCCCTTCGGCTTGAGCGGGATCGCGCGGAGCTGGATGACCCCGCCGTTGCCGTCGACCTCGGTCTCCCGGGGGGCCCAGCCGCTGGCCAGCTTGACCAGGGCCTCGTCCACCGGACCGCGGGAGGGGGCCAGTTCGGCCGTGGTGTTGCCCAGGTGCTGGCCGACGAGGTCGGAGGCGAGCCCGAGTCGGTGGTAGGCGGAGAGCGCGTTCGGGGAGGCGTAGGTGACCACGCCGTCGGCGTCGAGGCGGATCAGGCCGTCCCCGACCCGCGGGGAGGCGTCCATGTCGACCTGCTGGCCGGGGAACGGGAAGGAGCCCGCCGCGATCATCTGGGCGAGGTCGGAGGCGGACTGGAGGTAGGTCAGCTCCAGCCGGCTCGGTGTACGCACAGTGAGCAGGTTGGTGTTGCGGGCGATCACTCCCAGTACCCGGCCCTCGCGGCGGACGGGGATCGACTCGACGCGGACCGGCACCTCCTCGCGCCACTCGGGGTCGCCCTCGCGCACGATCCGGCCCTCGTCGAGCGCGGCGTCCAGCAGCGGGCGGCGGCCACGCGGCACCAGGTGGCCGACCATGTCGTCCTGGTACGAGGTGGGACCGGTGTTCGGGCGCATCTGGGCGACCGAGACGTACCGCGTCCCGTCGAGGGTGGGCACCCACAGGACGAGGTCGGCGAAGGACAGGTCGGAGAGCAGCTGCCACTCCGAGACCAGCAGGTGGAGCCACTCCAGGTCGGTTTCACCGAGAGCGGTGTGCTGGCGTACGAGGTCGTTCATGGAGGGCACCTTGCGAGCGTACCCCGGGTACGTGCCATGACTTTCCCCACGGCGGTACTCAGGAGTATCCAAGGGGGGCACGGGCCGCGTACTGTTGGAGGAAGTGACGGGTTTCCAGGCACTGTCATTGGATGGACAGAACAGAATGGTCTAGTCCACAATTGATTTCACAACCTCCGCCCTCCCCGCACAGGAGGACGGATCGAGGTAAGCCGCGCGCTCTGCCCTGACCGCGCAGGCACCTCCACCGGCCGTCGGGAACCGCACACCTGTCGGCCGTAAGTACTCCGGGCTACGGTGCCGGGCGGGTCGAGGGTCCCGTCCTGCACCGTGGCCCAGAGGAATTCCTGCGCGGACATCGCGCGGACATGCCGAGCCGAACGTGGCCGGCCGCCTACGCGGCGGGCCAGGCCAGCAGGGCCCGCTCCGCCACCGCCTCCAGCTCTTCCCGGCTCGCGCCGTCGCGCGACTGCTGGGACATCCCCTGCAGCACCGCTCCGGCGTACCGGGCCAGCGCCCGCGCGTCCGTGTCGGCGGGCAGCGCCCCCGCGGCCACGTCGGCCCGGATCCGACTCTCGAACATCGCCAGGTTGGCATTGCGGCGCTCGCGCAGCGCCTGCGCCACCTCCTGCGAGGTGGTGTTGATCGCGGCGCTGATCACCATGCAGCCCCGCGGGTGGGCCGGGTCGGTGTAGATGTGGGCCGCCTCGCGCAGGATGCGGGCGACGGCCGCCCCGGAGGTGGGCTCCTCGGCCAGCGCCACGCTCGCGAAGTCCCCGTACCGGCTCCCGTAGACCACCACGACCTCGTCGAAGAGCTTGCGCTTGTCGCCGAAGGCCGCGTAGAGGCTGGGCGCGCCGATGCCGAGCGAGGCGGTCAGGTCGGCGATGGAGGTCGCCTCGTACCCGCGCTCCCAGAAGGCGAGCATCGCCTTGTCGAGGGCGGCGTCGCGGTCGAAGGAACGGGGCCTGCCGCGCTGTCCGGTCACCATGGCCGCATTCTATAGCGGGCGCTAGGGAATCTGATACGTTCCTTTCTGTAGCGACCACTAGCGATTACCGGAGGGGGGCGCGTCATGGGCGTGCTCGAGGGAAAGACGGCACTGGTCACCGGCGGCGGTCGGGGCATCGGACGGGCCGTGGCCGAGCGACTGGCGCGGGACGGCGCACTCGTCGCGGTGCACTACGGACGCGACGAGGCGGCGGCGGGCGCGACGGTCGCGGCCATCGCGGCGGCCGGTGGACGGGCCTTCGCGATCAACGCCGAACTGGGCGTCCCGGGCGACGCGCGGGCCCTGTGGGCGGCGTACGCGGCCCATCCCGACCACACCGAGGAGGTGGACATCCTGGTGAACAATGCCGGGGCGGCGACCTTCGCGGGGATCGGGGACACCGACGAGGAGATGTACGACCGGGCGCACGCGCTCAACGCCAAGGCGCCGTTCTTCGTGATCAAGTACGGGCTGGAGCGGCTGCGCGACGGGGGCCGGATCGTGAACGTGACCGGCACCCCGAAGATCGCCCTGCCGGCCATCCTGGCCACGGTCATGGCCAAGGGTGCGGCGAACGCGCTGACCCGGTCGCTGGCCGCCGAACTGGCCCCGCGCGGGATCACCGTGAACTCGGTCGGTCCCGGCATCACCGAGACCGACCTGAACGCCGACCTCCTCGCGGACGGGGCGACACGGGCCCATCTGGCCGCCCGCTCCGTCTTCCATCGGGTGGGCACGGCACAGGAGGTCGCCGACGTGGTGGCCTTCCTGGCCTCGCCCGACTCCCGCTGGGTGACGGGCCAACACATGGACGCGACGGGCGGTCTGCAGCTCGCGCTGGTCTAGGGCCGGTCGGCGGGGATGCTGCTGGGGACGGTCGGGAGCATGACGCCCCTGGTCGGTGCGGGCTCCCCGCCGCCGCCCATCGCGATGACGAAGGGGTCGGGGAGTGCGTAGGGCTCCGCCGCGTCGAGGTCGACCTGGTAGCCGAGGTCCCCGAGGCTCGCCACGGTCAGCCGGCTCAGGGGGTTGCCGGGGCCGCCGATCGTGGGCGACATCAGCTCGGTGCCGAAGACCCGTTCCCGCCAGTGGCCTCCCGCGCTGCCCGCGCCGCCGACATTGGCGACCGGTACGGGAGTGGGCTGCCCGGCCCCGATGAGCGCGCCGAACTCCTTCATGGCGCCGGGACCGACGAAGGTGGGATTGGGTCCGGGGAAGTCCTTCAGCAGACCGAAGGTGTCCCAGATCGTCCCGATCCCCAGCACATGGCCCATCTCGTGCGTGATGACGTCCAGCAGCGAACCGTCGTCCTCCATCTGTCCCAGGTCGGCCTTGTCGAACCGCATGATGCCCGTGGCGGGCAGGCGCGCTCCGGCGGCCGCCGTCTCCCGCCGGAAGCGGATCGGTCCCGCCTCCCCGAGCGTGCCGAAGACCCCGTCGATCGCCACGCCTTCGGCATCGATCAACAGGTCGTCGATGACGACGTCGCCCGTGAAGTCGCGCAGGATCGCGGTCTCCAGGTCGCCGACGATGACCCTGGCCCAGCGTTCGGCGGCCTGGCCGAAGACGTTCCGCTGGTTGCTCGTCAGCCCGCCGACGAACCGCACCTCGATCTGGAACGGGGAGGTGGTCGCGGCGAGCAGCTCGGCGCGACCGGCATCCGCGACAGCTCTGTAGGTCTCGAAGGCGTAGGTGGTGTGCCTTCCCATGACGACCACTCCAATCTCGCATACCATGATTTACTCCCCAAAACCACCCTAATCGCTCGTGGAGTTGTAGACAGGGCAACCAAAAGGTTGAAGGTTCTCCCGCCGTCACAGGAGGCCGGACCTCCGGATCCGGATCACCATGGATGACGACGAGACCCTGTCATGGACGGCGGCCTCTGGTAGATTGGTCTATACCACCCGACCCACTCCAGATCGGCAGGCCCCGCGTGGAAGTTGTCATCGTCCCGGACGCCAAGGCAGGCGGCGAGCTCATCGCGGAGGCCATGGCCGCCCTGGTGCGGCGCAAGCCCGACGCCCTGCTCGGCGTGGCGACCGGCTCTACCCCGCTGCCCGTCTACGAGGCCCTCGCCGCCAAGGTGAAGGCCGGACAGGTCGACGCCTCCCGGGCCCGGATCTGCCAGCTCGACGAGTACGTAGGCCTGCCGGCCGGGCACCCCGAGTCCTACCGCGCGGTCGTGCTCCGGGAGGTCGTCGAGCCCCTGGGTCTGTCCGAGGCCTCCTTCATGGGCCCCGACGGTTCGGCCGAGGACATCGTCGGCGCGTGCGAGGCCTACGACCGCGCCCTGGCCGAGGCCGGCGGCGTCGACCTCCAGCTGCTGGGCATCGGCACGGACGGCCACATCGGCTTCAACGAGCCCTGTTCCTCCCTCGCTTCCCGCACCCGGATCAAGACGCTGACGGAGCAGACCCGCGTGGACAACGCGCGCTTCTTCGACGACGACCTGGAGCAGGTACCGCACCACGTCATCACCCAGGGCATCGGCACCATCCTCGACGCCCGCCACCTGGTCCTCCTGGCCACCGGCGAGGGCAAGGCCGAGGCCGTCGCGCAGACCGTCGAGGGCCCGCTGTCCGCGCTGGTGCCGGCCTCCGCGCTGCAACTGCACCGGCACGCCACCGTGATCGTGGACGAGGCCGCCGCCTCGAAGCTGAAGCTGGCCGACTACTTCCGCCACACCTACGCCGAAAAGCCCTCCTGGCAGGGGCTGTAGGCCTCGGCCGCACGCGCGCACGAAGGGCCGGACTTCCCCGTCAGGGGCGGTCCGGCCCTTCGTCGTGCGGCGCCCGCCCGAGATCCGGCGGCCGGTATTCGACAGCCCCCGCCCCGGAGGTGGCCGGAGCGGGGGCTGTCGCCCTGGTCAGGGGTTCGGGGCGGGATCAGACTCCCGCGATCACCTCGGCGGCGGCGCGGCCGCAGACGCGCGAGGCGCCGTGCGTGGCGATGTGCAGGGCGCCGCGCGGCCGGGCACGCGGCAGGCCCATCTCGACGACGACCGTGTCCGGCCGGGCCTCGACCAGCGCGTCGAGTGCCTGCGCCATCCAGGGGTGGCGGTGCGCGTCGCGGACCACCGCGACGACGGTACGGTCCCCCGCGGCCGCCAGTACGTCGCCGGCGCGGGAGCCCTCGGGGAAGACGCCCGCCTCGGTACCCGGAAGCAGTTCGGCGAGTTCCGCCGCCACGCCCCACGGGGTCTCGTCCCCCACCGCGATGTTCGCGACGGGCGCGAGCGTGGCGACGTAGGGCGCGGTGAGCGGCTTCGCCGAACCGGTGACGAGCACGGCGCGGCGGGCGGCCGTCTGCCCGATGCCGGACGCGCGGCTCCCCTCCGGCTGCGCGTCCGGCCGGGCTTCGCGGGTCCATGCGGCGAGCGCGCGGACGCGGGCGGCGGCGTCGGCGAGGCGCTCCTCGGGCAGTGCCCCCTCGCGGACGGCCGCGACCAGCGCGTCGCGCAGCCGCAGGACGGTGGCTTCGTCGGCGAGTCCGCCGCCGACGCAGATGGCGTCGGCGCCGGCCGCGATGGCCAGGACCGAGCCGCGCTCGATCCCGTACGTCCCGGCGATGGCGTGCATCTCCATGCCGTCGGTGACGATGAGGCCCTCGTAGCCGAGCTCCCCCCGCAGCAGACCGGTCAGGATCTGCGGGCTGAGGGTGGCCGGGCGGGTCGGGTCGAGGGCGGGTACCAGGATGTGCGCGCTCATCACGGCCTTGGTGCCGGCCTCGATCGCCGCTTTGAAGGGGATGAGTTCGCGGGCCTGGAGGGTGTCCAGGTCCACGTCGATGCGCGGCAGGGCGTGGTGCGAGTCGACGTTGGTGTCGCCGTGGCCCGGGAAGTGCTTGGTGCAGGCGGCCACGCCGGCGGCCTGGAGGCCCTGGACGTAGGCGGCGGTGTGCCGGGCGGCGAGGTGGGTGTCGGCACCGAAGGACCGTACGCCGATCACCGGGTTGTCCGGGTTGGAGTTGACGTCGGCGGACGGGGCCCAGTTGAGGTTGACCCCGCACTCGGCGAGTCGGCGGCCCAGCTCGCGGGCGACGCCGCGGGTGAGGTCGGTGTCGTCGACGGCGCCGAGGGCCAGGTTGCCGGGGAAGGAGGAACCGCCGCGGACCTCCAGGCGGGTGACGTCGCCGCCCTCCTCGTCGATGGCGACCAGGACGTCGTCGCGCTCGGTACGCAGCTGCGCGGTCAGCGCGGCGAGCTGCTCGGGCGAGGTGATGTTGCGGCCGAACAGGCCGACGGCGGTGAGGCCTTCGCCGACCTGCCGGAGCAGCCAGTCGGGGGCGGTGGTGCCCTCGAAGCCGGGCTGGAGGACGGCGAGGGCGTCGCGGGTGACCGTATCGGTGCGGTGCGCAAGGACAGTCATGGCGGCCGTTATCCCTTCACGGCGCCGGCGGTCATCCCGCCGACGGCCTTGCGCTGGAGGAAGATGAAGATGAGCAGAACCGGGACCGCGAAGAGCGAGGACGCGGCCATGGTGGCGCCCCAGTCGTTGCCGAAGGCCGACATGAACTCGGTCAGCCACAGCGGCAGCGTCTGCGCGCTCTTGTCCTTGTTCAGGATCAGGACCATGGCGAACTCGTTCCAGGCCGTGATGAAGCCGAAGAGCGAGGTGGACATCAGGCCGGGGGCCAGCAGCGGGAAGATCACCTTGCGGAAGGCCTGGCCGCGGGTGCAGCCGTCGATCTGGGCCGCCTCCTCCAGGGTCACCGGGACGGCGGCGATGAAGCCGCGCAGGGTCCAGATGGTGAAGGGGAGGATCATCACGAAGTAGATCGCGGTGAGCAGCGGGAGGCTGTTCAGCATCTCGCCGTCGCGGGCGATCATGTACATCGCGATGACCATGACCTCCCAGGGGGCCATCTGGGCCATCATCACGGTGAGGACGAGGCCCTTGCGCCCCTTGAACCTCATCCGGGCGATGGCGAAGCTCGCGGCGAGGGCGACGAGCAGGGCCAGCGCGACGGCGCCGACGGTGACCAGGACGCTGTTGGTGACGTACGTCCAGAAGTTGGAGACCCCGGTGGCCTTGGTGAAGTTGTCGAGCGTCGGGGTGAAGACGAAGACCGGGTCCTTCGTGAGCATCTGGCTCGACGGCTTGAGGGCCGAGGAGAACATCCAGTACACGGGGAAGACGAAGACCAGGGCGAGGAGGAGCGCGCCGAGGTTCTTGACCACGGCGGCGGGGCGGACCGGCCGGCGCTTGCGGAGCTGCTGCGCGGGCTTCGGCGCGGTGGTGGTGGTGCTGCTCACTGCTCCTCCTCCTGCTTCAGGATCAGGCGGAAGTAGAAGGACATGACGACCACGAGGATCAGGATCGTCAGGACGGAGATCGCGGCGGCGAGGCCGTAGTGGGCCTGGCTCTGGCCCTCGACGTAGGCGAAGACCGGGAGGATCTCGGAGGCGCGGTCGGGGCCGCCCTTGTTCATCGCGTAGACCTGGGTGAAGGCCTTGAAGACCCAGATCACTTCGAGGAACGTGGTGATGAGGAAGAACGGCCGGAGGTTCGGGAAGACGATCTTCCAGAAGGTCTGCCAGCCGTTGGCGCCGTCCATCCGGGCGGCCTCGTACAGCTCGGCGCCGACCGTGGTCAGTCCGGCGTACATGTTGAGGGCGACGAAGGGGATGGAGCCCCAGACCACCAGGACGGTGACGATCGTCAGGGTCGACAGGCCGGTCTGCATCCAGTTGTGCTGTTCGTATCCGGCGAAGCCGGCGCTGCGCATCACCCAGTTCATGACGCCGAACTGCTCGTCGAACAGCCACTTGAAGACCTGTACCGAGGCGACGATCGGCATGGCCCAGGCCATCACCAGCGCCATCGACAGGACCAGCCGCATCTTCTTGCCGAGCCGGTTCAGCAGGATGCCGATGAGGCTGCCGAGCACCATGATCAGCGCGACGTTGGCCGCGGTGAAGGCGAAGCTGCGGGCGACCACGGTCCAGAAGTCCGCGTCACCGATCAGCTCGGTGTAGTTGGAGAACCCCGCGAAGGGGTACTTCCGCTGGATGAACTCGATCTTGTTGATGTCCTGGAAGGACAGGATCACGTTCTTGATCAGCGGGTACAGCAGCAGTGTCGCGAGGGCGAGCACCGCCGGCGCGACCAGCAGATAGGGCAGCCACCCCGAGGGGAGCGACTTTCTGCCCCCGCGAGGAGACGTGGGACCGGGACCGGTCGGCGACGCGGTCCTCTCGGGCCGTCCGGCGGGCTTGTGTGGTGCGTCCTGTGGAGCGGCGGTCATCGCTCCCTGGGAGTGCACGGTCATGGCGTGGCTTCCTCGCGGTTGACTGTGGAGTCAAATACGCCACCGGGGGCACGGCATGCGGCATGGCGCCTGCCGTGCCCCCGGTGCGATCACACTGCTGGGTGGTGCGGGAACTGCGGGGTGGGGCTACTTGTTGATGCGGTTCGCGATTTCCTTGTCCGCGTCCGCGCCCGCCTTGGCGGCGTCCTCACCGTTCAGGACCTTGGTCATGAACTCCTTGATGGGGTTCGGCTCGGTCTCGACGTTCGCCCAGCCCGCGGTGACCGGGGTGATCTTGCCGTTGAGGCCGGCCTTGCCCATGGCCTCGGCGAAGGAACCGGCGGCCGGGGTGAAGTTCGCGCCGACCTGGTTGGGCAGCAGGGCGCCCTTGGTCTCGGCGGCGTACTTGGTCATCTGGTCCTTGCCGGCGGCGAGGGCCAGCCACTCCTTGGCGAGCTCCTTGTTCTTGGAGCGCTCGGCGATCGCGAGGTTCGAGCCGCCGAGGAAGACGGTGCCGGTCTTGTCCGCGGTCTTGCCCGGGATCGGGAAGTAGCCGAAGTCGGCCTCCTTGCCCGCCTCCTTCAGCGCCTTCTCGGCGCCGCCGGCCTCCCAGCCGAGACCGATCCAGGAGGCGACGCCACCCTTGGGAACGATGTCGGTGGACTGCTGCGGGGTGGCCTCGTCCTTGTCCTTGGGGGCGGTGGAGAAGGACTGGAGCTTCTTGTAGAACTCCACGGCGGAAGCGGCCTGCGGGGTGGCCAGTCCGCCCTTCCACTTGGCGCCGTCCTTGACGGCGAGGTCGCCGCCCTCGTCCCAGATGAAGCCGGCGAGGACGTACCAGCTCTGGCCGGGCAGGTAGATCGGCTGCGAGGCCGGGTCGGCCGCCTTCAGCTTCTCCAGACCGGCGATCCACTCGTCGCGGGTCTTCGGCGGGGTGACGCCGGCCTTCTCGTAGGCCTTCTTGTCGTAGACCACGACGCGGTTGGCGGCGTACCACGGGGCGGAGTAGAGCTTGCCGTCGATCTCGGCCGAGGCGAGCATGCTCTTCTGCCAGGCGTCGGCGCCGAGCGTGGCCTTGTCCTTGGTCAGGTCGGCGAGGCCGCCGGTGACCGCGTAGCCGGCGGTCTGGGTGTTGCCGAGCTCCAGGACGTCCGGCGGGTTGTTCTCGGAGAGGGCCGTGGTGACCTTCTCCTGGATGCCGGTCCACTTCTGCTCTTCGACCTTGACCGTGACACCGGGGTGCTTGGCCGAGAACTCCTTGTTGACCTCGTCGATCCAGGCCTTGGGAGCGGAGCCGTCCATCACCCAGACGGTGATCTCCTTGGCGCCACCCGCGTCGGTCTTGGCCTTGTCGTCGCTGCCGTTGCCGCACGCCGCGACTCCGACCATCATGCCCGCGACACTGACCGCCGCGATGAGCTTGCGCTTCACGCCACCCTCCTCAGGGATGCCTGCCTGCACTTCCCTCGCCCGCCGCGGTGACATACGCGAAGTACTGCCGTGGGGCCGGGATCTGATCCATATTGGTTTAGACCAGTAGCTGGAGCTTGGCCTAGACCTTTAGGGGTGTCAAGGGTCTAATGAGCGGGTGCCGCGTCCGTTATCGGACCGACACCTGGGGAGAGAGAAGGCCTGTCCCCCCACTCGTGTCACGATGTGACCGCACATATCGGAGGAGCCGGTGACGGCAGCGAAACTGGAGTCGGGAAGGCGGGCGGCGATGGCCACCGAAGGGGCGACCACGGAGCCGGACGGCGGGGCAGCCACCCGCACGGCACGTGTTCCCAAGTACTACCGACTCAAGCGGCACTTGCTCGACATGACCGAGACGCTGCCGCCCGGCACCCCGGTGCCGCCGGAGCGCACGCTCGCGGCCGAATTCGACACCTCGCGGACCACCGTCCGACAGGCCCTCCAGGAACTGGTCGTAGAGGGGCGACTGGAGCGGATCCAGGGCAAAGGCACCTTCGTCGCCAAGCCCAAGGTCTCCCAGGCGCTGCAACTGACCTCGTACACGGAGGACATGCGGGCCCAGGGGCTGGAACCGACCTCCCAGCTCCTCGACATCGGCTACGTGACGGCCGACGACACCCTCGCCGGACTGCTCAAGATCACCACCGGCGGGCGGGTGCTGCGCATCGAGCGGCTGCGCCTGGCCAGCGGTGAGCCCATGGCCATCGAGACCACGCACCTGTCGGCCAAGCGCTTCCCCGCGCTGCGTCGTTCGCTCGCCAAGTACACCTCCCTCTACACCGCTCTCGCCGAGGTCTACGACGTGCACCTGGCCGAGGCCGAGGAGACCATCGAGACCTCGCTGGCCACCCCGCGCGAGGCCGGCCTGCTCGGCACCGACGTCGGGCTGCCGATGCTGATGCTCTCCCGGCACTCCCTGGACGCCGACGGCGAACCGGTGGAGTGGGTGCGGTCGGTGTACCGCGGCGACCGGTACAAGTTCGTCGCCAGGCTCAAGCGCCCGGCCGTCTGACCTGGCCCGTCCGACCCCGCCCGACCTGGCCGTCGGACCCCGTGTCCCCGATTCCTTCACATACCGGAATACGGACGGGGTCTTACGCTCAGCGGGCAAACCCCCGTAGATTCCCTGCGCTTACGCAGATGATCGACGAGGGGACGAGGTCATGCCTGAACCGGAAGCAACAGGGACAGAACGGGACGCGGCGAGTCCGGGCAGTACGTCGGGCTCGCCTTCTCCCAGGTCCATCGCCGCGTGGGTGCTCGTCGGGCTCGTCGGCGCCATCGGCTGGGGCGTGCTGGCCCTCTCGCGCGGCGAGGAGATCTCCGCCGCCTGGCTGCTCGCCGCCGCGCTGGGCTCGTACGCGATCGGCTACCGCTTCTACTCGCGCTTCATCGCGGACCGCGTACTGAAGGTGGACGCCACCCGGGCCACCCCCGCCGAACGCCTCGACAACGGTGTCGACTTCCACCCCACCGACCGCCGGGTGCTCTTCGGCCACCACTTCGCGGCCGTCGCCGGCGCGGGCCCGCTCGTCGGACCCGTCCTCGCCGCGCAGATGGGCTATCTGCCGGGCACCATCTGGATCGTCGCCGGCGTCATCTTCGCCGGGGCCGTCCAGGACATGGTCACGCTGTTCTTCTCCACCCGCCGCGACGGGCGTTCGCTCGGTCAGATGGCCCGGGACGAGATCGGCCCCGTCGGCGGGGCCGCCGCCCTGATCGCCGTGTTCGCCATCATGATCATCCTGCTGGCGGTCCTGGCCCTCGTCATCGTCAACGCCCTGGCGCACTCGCCCTGGGGCGTCTTCTCCATCGGCATGACCATTCCGATCGCCGTCTTCATGGGCTTCTACCTGCGCGTCCTGCGGCCGGGCCGGGTCACCGAGGTCTCCGTCATCGGCGTCGCGCTGCTGCTGCTCGCCATCGTCGCGGGCGGCTGGGTCGCCGAGTCCTCCTTCGCGGACACCTTCACCCTGGAGAAGGAGACGCTGGTCATCTGGATGGTGGTGTACGGCTTCCTGGCATCGGTGCTGCCGGTGTGGATGCTGCTCGCACCCCGCGACTACCTCTCCACCTTCATGAAGGTCGGCACCATCGCGCTCCTCGCCATCGGCGTGGTCATCGCGATGCCCACCCTGAAGATGCCCTCCGTCACCGACTTCGCGGCCCGCGGCGACGGCCCGGTCTTCGCCGGGTCGATGTTCCCCTTCGTCTTCATCACCATCGCCTGCGGCGCGCTCTCCGGCTTCCACGCCCTGGTCTCCTCGGGAACCACCCCGAAGATGATCCAGAAGGAGACCCAGGTCCGCATGATCGGCTACGGCGCGATGCTGACCGAGTCCTTCGTCGCCGTCATGGCGATCATCGCGGCCTGCATCATCGAGCCCGGCCTCTTCTTCGCCGTCAACTCGCCCGGCGGGATCATCGGCACCACGGTCGAATCCGCCTCCCAGGCGGTGGGCAACTTCGGTTTCGCCATCCCCCCGGAGGCGCTCGCCCAGGCCGCCAAGGACGTCGAGGAAGCCACTCTGCTCTCGCGCACCGGCGGTGCTCCGACCTTCGCACTCGGAATGTCGGAGATCTTCTCCGCCGTGGCCGGCGGCGCCGGCATGAAGGCGTTCTGGTATCACTTCGCCATCATGTTCGAGGCGCTCTTCATCCTGACGACGCTCGACGCGGGTACCCGTGTGGGCAGGTTCATGCTCCAGGACACCCTCGGCAACGTGCACAAGTCCTTCAAGGACGTCAGCTGGAAGCCCGGCGTGTGGTTCGCGAGCGCGATCGTCGTCGCCGGCTGGGGCTACTTCCTGTGGGTCGGCGTCAAGGACCCGCTCGGCGGCATCAACCAGCTCTTCCCGCTCTTCGGCATCGCCAACCAGTTGCTCGCCGCGGTCGCGCTGGCCGTCTGCACCACGCTTCTGATCAAGTCCGGTCGGCTCAAGTGGGCCTGGGTGACGGGCGTTCCGCTGGTCTGGGACGCCACGGTGACCCTCACCGCGAGCTACCAGAAGATCTTCTCCGAGGACGTGAAGGTCGGCTTCTTCGCCCAGCGCGACAAGTACCAGGCCGGCATCGACGCCGACAAGGTCCTGCCGCCCGCCAAGAACATGGGCGACATGCACACCGTGGTCACCAACGCCACGGTCGACGGCGTCCTGTGCGCCCTCTTCGCGCTCCTGATCATCGTGGTCCTCGCGGACGCGGCCCGGACCTGTCTGAAGGCGGTCCGCGACCCGGGGTCGGCGACCCTGTCGGAGACCCCGTGGACCGAGTCGAAGATCGTCGCGCCGGCCGGGCTGATCGCGACCGCCGAGGAGCGGGCTGAGCTCGCGGCCGCCGACCGCGACGCCGGCGGCGGACACGTCAAGGAGCCGGTGGCGTGAGCACCGTACGGAGCGTGCTGGCCAGGGCCCGGTTCTACGTACGGGAGTTCTCCGGGGAGGCCGCGTACGACCGGTACGTGGCCCACACCCGCTCCCACGACCCGGACGCGGAGGTCCTGACCCGCCGCGCCTTCGAACGCGCCCGTACGGACGCCCGCGAGGCGGACCCCCGCGAGGGCTTCCGCTGCTGCTGAACCATGCGAAGGGGCCCCGCCGCACGACGCGGCGGGGCCCCTTCGGCGTTCCTCAGCGCACCCAGTCCTTGAGGGGTTCGGTCGGGAGGGTGATGCCGACGGGATCGGGGAGGCGGACCTCCTTGCCGAAGGGAACGGTGCGGACGGTCTCGTAACGGTGGCCGTCCGGGTCGCTGTCCCTCGACGACAGCGCCGCACCCCGACACCCGTCCTGCACACTCGACCGCATGGACATGGTGATCAGGACGGCGCTGCCCGCCGAGTACGCGGAGCTGGGTGAGATCACGTCGGGGGCCTACCTCGCCGACGGGCATCTGGACTTCAACGAGGACGACGGCTACCTGAACGTGCTGCGCGACGTGGCCGGCCGGGCCGCCCAGGGCGAGGTGCTCGTCGCCGTGCGGGACGAACGACTGTTGGGCGGTGTGACCTTCGCCGCTCCGGGCAGTGCGCTCGCCGACATCGCGGCCCCGGACGAGGCCGAGTTCCGGATGCTCGCGGTGGCCCGCGAGGCACGCGGCCAGGGCGCCGGCGAGGCTCTGGTGCGGGCCTGCGTCGAGCGGGCGCGGTCTCTGGAGGGCGTGACCGGCCTCGTTCTCTCCACCCAGGGCGGCATGGCCGAGGCCCATCGGATCTACGCGCGCCTGGGTTTCGTACGCACTCCGGAGCGGGACTGGGCGCCGATCGAAGGCCTGACACTCCTCACTTACCGGCTCAAGCTGTAGCCACGCCGACACTACATGTGGGGGTTACCGCAGAGGGCCGCCCCCACATGTATGCTCATGCCTGCTGTCGCCGCAGGGGAATCCGGTGCGAATCCGGAACTGTCCCGCAACGGTATGAAGTGTCCGGCTACCGGACACCAAGTCCGATGACCTGCCGACAGCGCGCCCGGCTCGACCGAACCGGGTGCCGATTCGTCCGGGCCTCGCGGTTGGGCCGGTGGACGCCATGCGGGGTACGCGTTCTCGTCACGCCCGCATGCGCCCGCTCGCGCCCCGCCCCGTCGATGACCGGGCCGAGCGAGGGAGAGCTCCCGCCGTGACCATCGCGCCTTCCGCACCGCGCGCCGAGTCCACTTCTGGCGACAACACCGAGGGCCCGGGGGCCACGCTGCTGCGTACCCTCACCGAACTGACGGCGGACCTCCCCGACACCGACCCCGGCCGGGTCGCGGCCTCCGCGCTGCGCGGCCGCAGCGCCGCCGCCGACGACGCCGAACTGCGCGGGCTGGCCACCGAGGCCGCCGCCGGTCTGATCTCCGAGGACCCGGCCTACTCCCGGCTCGCCGCGCGCCTGCTGACGCTGGCCGTGCGCGACGAGGCCGCGAGCCAGGGCTCCACCTCCTTCTCGGCGTCCGTCGAGGTCGGCCACCGCGAGGGCCTCATCGCCGACCGCACGGCCGAGTTCGTCCGTACGCACGCGAGCCGGCTCGACTCGCTCGTCGAACTGACCCTCGCCGAGGGCGCCGACGACCGCTTCGGCTTCTTCGGCCTGCGCACCCTGCACAGCCGCTACCTGCTGCGCCACCCGATCACCCGTCAGGTCATCGAGACCCCGCAGTACTTCATGCTGCGCGTGGCCTGCGGTCTGGCCGCCGACGAGAGCGTGCAGGCCGTCGAGGAAGTGGCCTCGCTGTACCGGCTGATGAGCCGTCTGGACTACCTGCCGTCCTCCCCGACGCTCTTCAACTCCGGTACCCGGCACCCGCAGATGTCCTCCTGCTACCTGCTGGACTCCCCGCTGGACGAGCTCGACTCGATCTACGACCGCTACCACCAGGTGGCCCGGCTCTCCAAGCACGCCGGTGGCATCGGCCTCTCGTACTCCCGTATCCGCGCCCGCGGTTCCCTGATCCGTGGCACCAACGGCCACTCCAACGGCATCGTGCCGTTCCTGAAGACCCTCGACGCCTCCGTCGCCGCCGTGAACCAGGGTGGCCGCCGCAAGGGCGCCGCCGCCGTGTACCTGGAGACCTGGCACGCGGACATCGAGGAGTTCCTGGAGCTCCGCGACAACACCGGTGAGGACCAGCGCCGTACGCACAACCTGAACCTCGCCCACTGGGTGCCGGACGAGTTCATGCGCCGCGTGAACGCCGACGCCGACTGGTCGCTGTTCTCCCCGGCCGACGTGCCCGAGCTGGTCGACCTGTGGGGCGACGACTTCGACGCCGCCTACCGCAAGGCCGAGGCGGACGGCCTGGCCCGCAAGACCATGCCCGCCCGCGACCTGTACGGCCGGATGATGCGCACCCTCGCGCAGACCGGCCAGGGCTGGATGACCTTCAAGGACGCCTCCAACCGCACGGCGAACCAGACCGCCGAGCCGGGCACCGTCGTGCACTCCTCGAACCTGTGCACCGAGATCATCGAGGTCACGAACGACGGCGAGACTGCCGTCTGCAACCTCGGCTCGGTCAACCTGGGCGCCTTCGTCGTGGACGGCGAGATCGACTGGGAGCGGATCGACGAGACCGTCCGCACGGCCGTGACCTTCCTCGACCGCGTGGTGGACATCAACTTCTACCCGACCGAGCAGGCCGGCCGCTCCAACGCCCGCTGGCGTCCCGTCGGCCTGGGCGCGATGGGCCTCCAGGACGTCTTCTTCAAGCTGAAGCTCCCCTTCGACTCCCCCGAGGCGAAGGCCCTGTCCACCAAGCTCTCCGAGCGCATCATGCTGGCCGCCTACGAGGCCTCCTGCGACCTCGCCGAGCGCAGCGGCCCGCTGCCGGCCTGGGAGCAGACCCGTACCGCCCGTGGTGTCCTGCACCCGGACCACTACGACGTCGAGCTGAACTGGCCGGAGCGCTGGGACGCGCTGCGCGCCCGCGTCGCGAAGTCCGGCATGCGCAACTCGCTGCTGCTGGCCATCGCGCCGACGGCGACGATCGCCTCGATCGCCGGCGTGTACGAGTGCATCGAGCCGCAGGTCTCCAACCTGTTCAAGCGCGAGACGCTCAGCGGTGAGTTCCTCCAGGTGAACGGCTACCTGGTGGAGGAGTTGAAGCAGCTCGGCGTGTGGGACGCCCAGACCCGCGAGGCGCTGCGCGAGTCCTCCGGCTCGGTCCAGGGCTTCGGCTGGATCCCGGCCGAGGTCCGCGAGCTGTACCGCACGGCGTGGGAGATCCCGCAGCGCGGTCTGATCGACATGGCGGCGGCCCGTACGCCGTTCCTGGACCAGTCGCAGTCGCTGAACCTGTTCCTGGAGACGCCCACCATCGGCAAGCTCAGCTCGATGTACGCGTACGCCTGGAAGCAGGGCCTGAAGACCACCTACTACCTGCGCTCGCGCCCGGCGACGAAGATCGCCCGCGCCGCGCAGGCGGCCACCCCCGTCGAGCTGCCGCAGGCGGTCGCCGACGCCGAGGCGCTGGCCTGCTCCCTTGAGAACCCCGAGTCCTGCGAGGCCTGCCAGTGATGAGCTCCAACGACAAGAAGAAGAACCTGCTCGACCCGGGCTTCGAACTCACGCTCCGCCCGATGCGCTACCCGGACTTCTACGAGCGCTACCGGGACGCGATCAAGAACACCTGGACCGTCGAGGAGGTCGACCTCCACTCGGACGTCGCGGACCTCGCGAAGCTGACGCCCGGTGAGCAGCACATGATCGGCCGGCTGGTCGCGTTCTTCGCGACGGGCGACTCGATCGTCTCGAACAACCTGGTGCTGACGCTCTACAAGCACATCAACTCCCCGGAGGCGCGCCTGTACCTGTCGCGCCAGCTGTTCGAGGAGGCCGTGCACGTCCAGTTCTACCTGACGCTGCTCGACACCTACCTGCCCGACCCGGACGACCGCGCGGCCGCCTTCGACGCGGTCGAGGAGATCCCCTCCATCCGCGAGAAGGCGCAGTTCTGCTTCAAGTGGATCAACGAGGTCGAGAAGCTGGACCGGCTGGAGACGCAGGCCGACCGCCGCCGCTTCCTGCTGAACCTGATCTGCTTCGCGGCGTGCATCGAGGGCCTGTTCTTCTACGGCGCCTTCGCGTACGTGTACTGGTTCCGCTCGCGCGGTCTGCTGCACGGTCTGGCCACCGGCACCAACTGGGTGTTCCGTGACGAGACCATGCACATGAACTTCGCGTTCGAGGTCGTGGACACGGTCCGCAAGGAGGAGCCGGAGCTCTTCGACGACGCGCTCCAGCAGCAGGTCACCGACATGCTCAAGGAGGCGGTGGACGCGGAGCTGCAGTTCGGCCGCGACCTGTGCGGTGACGGCCTGCCGGGCATGAACACCGAGTCGATGCGCGAGTACCTGGAGTGCGTCGCGGACCAGCGTCTGGTCCGCCTCGGGTTCCCGCCGGTGTACGGCTCGCAGAACCCGTTCTCCTTCATGGAGCTGCAGGGTGTGCAGGAGCTGACGAACTTCTTCGAGCGGCGTCCGTCGGCCTACCAGGTCGCGGTCGAGGGCACGGTCGACCTGGACGAGGACTTCTAGGGGCCGGCGGTTCCACGACTTCCCGGGGTTCCGGGACGGTGAGCGACCGGGGAGCCGGGATGCGGAGGTTTCCGTGTCCCGGCTTCTCGCGTTCCCCGGTGTTCAGTGGGCGATGGGGCCCCAGTACCGCCGGGCGGCGGGCCGGAAGGTGTGCCGGCGCGGGGTGGGCGGGAGGCCGCCCGCCCGCTGGCGGGGCAGCCACACCAGCCGGGTCGCGACGGCTCGGATCTGCCGGTCGATCCGCCGGTCGCGCAGGATCCCGTAGAGGCTGGGCCCGAGCACGAGGGCGACGAAGGCGAGGACGACGAGGTAACTCACGAAGGTGGTCATAGCTCTACTGTCCGCCTGATCGCCCATGATCGACAGTGGCAGTACTGTCATAGAAGACCGAATTACTGCCACACTGGGGTCATGCTGACCAACGTGGCCGTGGCCCTCGTCGACAAAGTCGCCCCTTTCGAGCTGGGGATCTTCTGCGAGGTGTTCGGGATCGATCGCAGTGACATGGGCGTACCGGTGTACGACTTCGCCGTCTGCGCGGCGGAGGACGGACCGCTGACCGTGGCCGGGGGCGCCTTCGCGATCGCCCCCGCGCACGGGCTGGAGCGACTGGAGGAGGCCGATCTGATCTGCCTGCCCGCCGCCAACGACGCCGGCGTACGCATCTACCCCGAGCCCCTGCTCGCGGCCCTGCGGCGGGCCGTGGAACGGGGTGCGCGGGTCCTGAGCGTGTGCAGCGGGGCCTACATCCTGGGCGCCGCCGGACTGCTGGACGGCCGCCGGTGCACCACGCACTGGATGCACGCCGCGGCCCTGACCCGGCGCTTCCCGCAGGCGGTCGTCGACCCGGACGTGCTCTACGTCGACGAGGGCCCGGTGATCACCGCCGCCGGCACGGCCTCGGGCATCGACGCGTGCCTGCACGTGGTGCGCCAGGAGCACGGGGCCGAGGTGGCCAACATCATTGCGCGCCGGATGGTCGTACCGCCGCACCGGGACGGCGGGCAGGCCCAGTTCATCCAGCGGCCGCTGCCGCGCACGGCCTGCGACACGGTGGGCGAGGTGATCGAGTGGATGGCCCGCCACCTGGGCGAGGAGATCACCGTCGAGCAGCTCGCGGAACGGGCGCACATGTCCCCGCGGACCTTCGCCCGTCGCTTCCTCCAGGAGACCGGCACCACCCCGTACCAGTGGGTGCTGCGCCAGCGGGTGCTGCTGGCGCAGGAGCTGCTGGAGTCGACCGGCGAGACGGTGGACGCGATCGCGGGCCGCTGCGGCTTCGGCAACGCGGCGGCCCTGCGCCACCACTTCCTGCGGACCCTGGGCACCACGCCGAACTCGTTCCGGCGCGCCTTCCGGGGCCCGCAGGCCGCCTAGGTCCCTCAGGCGTTGGGGACGGTCTCGTAGCGCGGGGTGCCCTCGTCCATCTGCCGCAGGGCGTCCTTGCGGTCCCGCTTCGAGAGGCGGTCGATGTACAGGTAGCCGTACAGGTGGTCGGTCTCGTGCTGCAGGCAGCGGGCGAAGTAACCGGTGCCGCGCACCTTGATCGGGTTGCCCTGCGCGTCCTGGCCGGTGACCTCGGCGTAGTCCGGGCGGGCCAGCGAGGCGTAGGCGGTCGGTACCGACAGGCAGCCCTCGTTGGAGTCGTCCAGCACGCGCCCGGCGGCCGGCAGCTCGACCAGCTTCGGGTTGACCACGACACCGGTGTGCCGCTTGCCGTCGTCGTCCGGGCAGTCGTAGACGAAGACCTTGGCGTCCACGCCGATCTGGTTCGCGGCCAGGCCCACGCCCTCGGCGGCCTTCTGGCTGGCGAACATGTCGTCGATCAGCTGTGCCAGCTCGTCGCCGAACTCGGTGACGTCCTTGCACTCCCGGTGCAGGACCGGGTTGCCGACCACGGTGATCGGACGGGCCGTGCCGCGCTGACGGTGGGCGAGCTCGCGCGCCTCACAGTCCTCGGTGTCCACGACGTACCCGTCGTTCACGCTCTCGACAACCTCGTTCTCCTGCTGCGCCATGTCCGCCGTACGCCTTCCGTAAGTCCCGGTCACCGATGGTCGTGATGGCCACCGATGTGCCCGTACAGCCTACGGCCACAGGTCAGCAGACTTCTTCGAGATCCCGCCACTCGCGGGTGCCCGGGCTGTCCGCGACCCACCCGTCGAGCAGTCCGCGCACCAGACCGGCCGGCGCGGCGATCCCGCATTCGCGCTCGGGTACCCACAGGGAGCCCGAGCCGGTCGTACGGTGCCCGAGCGGTCCGGGGTGTCCGGGCTCGCTGTGGTCGTGCGGATCGAGGTGCTGCTCGCCGTCGCCCTCGTCGCTCGGCATCTCGCTCTCCGAGCAGGTCCGGCACAGCAGCCGCACCGACGAGGACCAGTCCTCGGCGGCGAATCCGGCGTCCGAGGCCAGCTGCTCCAGCGCGTCGCGGTCCGCCTCGGTGGCCGCCTCCAGCAGCACCACCCAGGTCGGCACCGGGGACGGCGCCCACAGCTCGATCTCGTCGAACACGGGGTACGAGGGGCCGGCGGCGGTCACCCGCTCTCCGTGCGGGACCCCGTCGTGGAGCACGACCTCGCCCCAGCGCCGCCCCGAGGACGGCAACGGGATCGACAGGACCTCCAGCCGGGCCGGGTCCAGCCTGCGGCCCCAGACCACCTCGGCCTCGCCCTCGGGCGACAGCCGCACGGCGGCGCTGCCGAGTTCCATCCCGACCGGCTCGCCCGCACCGGCGGCGTCCCCGGGCACCCTCAGCCCGTACGCCTGCCAGGCCCGCCGGGCCAGCGGCCAGTCCTGCAGCGCGGTGGCGGCGATCCCGACGTTCCACCAGTCCGGGGCGCCGGTCTCCCGGTCCAGCAGGGCCACGGCGCGCAGCCCGGCGGCCCGCGCCTGCTCCCAGTCATGCCGGAACTTGTGCAGCAGGGCCAGATTGAACCAGGACTCGGACAGCCAGGGCTCCAGGTCCGCCGCTCTCGTCAGGAGCGCGCCCGCGTCCTCGTACCGCCCGTCGCCGATCAGCGTGAACGCGCGGTCGGTGGCCTGCCGCCACGAGGCGGAGGGCCGATGCCGTACCTTCCCGAAGATCCTCACGATTCCCGCCTGCCTGGGGGCACCTCCCAGCGGTCGCTGGGGAACAACGGTGCAGCCTTGCGGACACTCCTACGGTCCCTCTTACTGGCATCCAACCATGCCCACTCGGACGGCCGCTCATTACCCATGGGTTACCCAGGTGGGACGGGCACCACTCTGCCACGTCCGCCCCTGGCCAGAACCCTTGCCAGGCACTCCACGACCTCCGGCTGGTAATCGTGCCCGGTGCCCAGGCGGAGCCGCTCCAGGGCGGCCAGTGAGCCACCCGGGTGACGGCTCCCGCCGACCAGATCGTCGTACGCGTTCACCGTACGCACGATCCGGGCCGCCGTGGGCTGTTCCCGGTACGGATCCGCCTGCCGCTCCACCACCACGGCGACCTCGGCGGGCACCCCGGTCTGCCGGGCCACCTCCCCGCCCAGCTCGGCGATCCGGCGGGCCTCGGCGCCCGGCAGCCCGGCCGTGGCCCCGTCCGGGACCGGGTCGACGAGGGAGAGCTGCCCGATGTCGTGCATCAGGGCGGCGTACTCCAGCACCGTGAGCTCCCGCTCCGACAGGCCCAGCTCCCGGCCTACGGCGCAGCTCAGGGCGGCCACCCGGCGGGAGTGCCCGGGGCGGGTGCAGCCGGCGATCTCGGTGGCGCGGGCCAGGGAGGTGATGGTCTGGCGGTAGGTGGTGCGGATCGCGGTGATCCGGTGGAAGGACAGCTGGGTCAGCAGCAGGGGGACGCTGAAGACGGGCAGGGCCCACAGGCCCGCGACGGCCGTGCCGAGCGCCATCACGACCCCGGTGGCGCAGATCGCCGAGCCGACGCCGAGCTGGGCGCGCAGTTCGTCGCGCAGCACCGGCCCGTACGGCCGGCCGGTCCGGGCCCCGGCGAGCGCGGCGGCGAGCACGGCGTCGCACAGGGCGGTGAGGCCGAGCAGGAGGAGCAGGAAGCCGACGAGGTACGGGCCTTGGCCCACCCACTGCTCCAGCCGGCCCGAGTTGTGGAGCGGCTGGAAACAGGCGGCGGCGAAGGCGACCGTGAGCACCCGGCGGGACAGGTGGTCGAGGGCGGGTCCCCGGCCGCGGGCGATGTGCGGGACGATCCCGGCGAGGACGGCGGCGACGACGACCGCGACGGTCTGCAGCACCCCGTGCTGGGTGGACTGGCCGGCGTTCTGGCCGAGCAGGGCGTAGGCGAGGGATCCGGCGGAGCCGAGCGGTGCGGGGTGGCGGCCGAGGGGGTCCCGGCGGTCCCGGCGGGCGAGCTCGCCGACGGTGATCAGGGTGGCGAAGGCCAGGGCGGCGCCGGGCTCGTCGACGCCGTGCCACAGGGTGTGGCCGAGCGCGGCGCCGGTGAGCAGCCCGGCGGCCCCGCGCACGGTCCACGCGGCCGGGGCCTTCATCCGCCCGCCCCGGCGACGTCCGCCCCCGCGGCGTCCGCGTCCGGCCCACGGCCGCCGGCCGGACCGGAGCCGCCGGCCGGACCGGGAACCGCGGGGACCCTGCCGGGCGACGGAGCCGGTGCGAGGGGACGGGAGCCCTGCTCCGGCATCCCGGCCAGGGCCGCCGGCCGTGGGCCGGGCCCCGGCGGCCCCGCGCCGGCGGCGGCGGCCGGGATCACCTGGAGGTCCTCGTCCGAGGTCACCACCGGGTGCCAGCCGGTCCGGCCGATCGCGTCGACCAGTGCCCGCACCATCGACGGGTCGAACTGCGCCCCCGCGCACCGTTCCAGCTCCGCGAGGGCGACCGGCACCGGCCGGGCCCGGCTGTACGAGCGGGTCGAGGTCATCGCGTCGAAGGCGTCGGCCACCGCCACCACCCGCGCCAGTACGGGGATCTGCTCGCCGGTCAGCCCGTAGGGGTAGCCGGATCCGTCGACCCGCTCGTGGTGGTGCAGGATCGCGGACCGGGCCTCGCCGAGGAAGCCGATGCCGCGCACCATCTCGTGCCCGTACTCGGGGTGCAGCTCGATGATGCGGCGCTCATCGGGGGTGAGCGGCCCGTCCTTGCGCAGCAGTCGGGTGGGGACGCCGAGTTTGCCCACGTCGTGCAGGATCCCGGCGATGCGCACCGTCTCCAGGCGGTCCTCGGTCATGCCCAGCTCCCGGGCGATCATCGCGGAGGCCTGGCCGACCCGTTCGCTGTGGCCGCGCGTGTAGCGGTCCTTGATGTCGACGGCCTGGACCAGGGCGCGGATGGTGGCCTGGTGGGCGGCGCGCTCGCGGTGGTACTGGGCGAAGACCCAGCAGGAGATGTACATCGGCAGCAGGACGAGCAGCGCGGCCGGGGGGCCGTAGGGGCTGCGCCACATGACGGCCATCATCAGCCCGGCGAGGCCGTGGACGCAGTACGGGGCGAGGGAGGAGGCGGCCGACCCGCGCCAGGCGGTGGCGGCCGGTCGGCGTTCGGCGGTGGCCAGGATGCCGCCGTCGAGGGCGGTGAGCACCAGGCAGAACACGACGGCCGCCCCCGTCGCGGGGAGCAGCGCGAAGGGGAAGTCGGCCGGTCCGGCGGGGGGCCCGGATCCGGTGGAGGGGCCGCCGCCGAGGGTGGCCGGGCCGTGCAGCAGCCCGTAGGCCCGGCCCGCGACCCAGGCGGCCGTCGCCTGCTGCGCGCCGTGCCACACGCGGCGCACCCCGGCGGGCCGCCGGCCGACGCTCCCCGCGAGTCCCCCGGGCAGCGCGACGAGCGCGGCGGCGGCGGGTGGCAGCAGCAGGACGGCGGCGAGCACCACGGGGAAGAAGGAGCCGATGCCCTCGGGCACCCGGCTGCCCAGCAGCGGGCAGACCTTGGCCAGTTCGCACCCGAGGTAGAGCAGGGCGAGCAGGGCGACGGCCGTCCAGGGCGTACCGGAATCCGTGAGAGCGGGGGTGACGCACGCGGCGGCCGCGAGGACGACGCACAGGATGTATCCGCGCGCCCCCGGCGGAAGTGCCCGCATGGCGCTCTCCTCCCCTGTGCCGTGCACACCGGTCGCCGAATCGAGCCGGCGCCGAATGGGGAGAATAGGTGGGGCCCGGAGCGAGGTGGGCCACATTTCCGCTTTGGGCCATGCGGACGCCCCCGGATTAGCACATTCGGGTGAAGGAAGTGCTCTTCCGGGGGCGGCTGTTCACTCGTCTATCCGGTCACCGACGCGGGTCAGCCGGGAGCGGGATTGTCGGCGGTGACATCGTGGTCGGGCACCGCCTGACCGGACCTGATCAGTTCGATCCGGCCCATCACCTTCGACCGCAGGTCGGTCGGCACGTCGTCCGACCCGCAGCAGCGCTTGACCAGCTTCTTCACGGCCTGTTCCAGGCCGTACTTCTCCAGGCAGGGATTGCACTCGCCGAAGTGGGTCTCGAACTTCGTGCAGTCACTGTCCGGCATTTCCTGGTCGAGGAACTCGTACAGGTGATCCAGGACCTCGGAGCACTCTGTCTCGTGCGGCTCTCCGCAGCTCATGAGCCCGAGCCTTTCCGGTCGTTCGACTCTCCCGCGCCCGCGGGAACCAGCCCGCGCTCACGGGCATAGTCCTCCAGCATTCCGCGGAGTTGACGGCGGCCACGGTGCAGTCGCGACATGACCGTACCGATGGGTGTACCCATGATGTCCGCGATCTCCTTGTACGCAAAGCCCTCTACGTCGGCAAGGTAGACCGCGATGCGGAACTCCTCCGGAATGGCCTGCAGGGCTTCCTTCACATCGGAATCCGGCAGGTGGTCGAGCGCCTGCGACTCGGCGGACCGCAGTCCGGTCGACATGTGCGACTCGGCACGCGCCAGCTGCCAGTCCTCGATCTCCTCCGCGGCGCTGCGCTGCGGCTCACGCTGCTTCTTGCGGTAGGAGTTGATGAAGGTGTTGGTCAGGATGCGGTACAGCCACGCCTTCAGGTTGGTGCCCTCGCGGAACTGGTGGAAGGACGCGTACGCCTTCGCGTACGTCTCCTGGACCAGGTCCTCGGCGTCGGCCGGATTGCGCGTCATGCGCAGCGCGGCCGAGTACATCTGGTCGAGGTAGCCGAGGGCGTCCCGTTCGAAGCGCGCGTTGCGCTCCAGGGTCGTCTCCTCCGCGTGGCCTTCGTCGGTCCCAGCGACAGGACCCACCTCCTCCGACAGCGTGGCGGCTCCGAAAGCGGATCCGCTCGAATCGGAGAATAGTCGACCTTCCCGGCCCTCCGCCGCCCGAAGCGAGCTGCGCTTGGGCGCCGGCAGCACGGTCCAGTCCAGGTCAGCGGCCTGCCGACGGTTCTGGCTGATGACCTGGGTCATGCGCTCCCTCTCCTCCGACGAGTTCCCGTACGTTCCGACATCCGAGACAACAGAAGGAGCGGGCGCCACATTCCCGGGCGCCGGACGGGTTTTCGGCGTGCGGCCGGCCGCGGCCCGCGGGCCTCACCCGGGAAGCCGCCCGAGCCACTCCCCCACCGCTTCGGTGATCGTCAGGAGTGCCTCCTCCTGGGTGGTGTCCGCCTTCTTCGGGACCGCGAAGCCGTGATCGGCGTGCGCCACCTCCACGAGCTCGTACGGGTCCCGCGCGCCCGGCGGCGGGAACTCCTCGGGCCGCCCGAAGGGGTCCCGGTCGCCCTGGACCACCAGGGTCGGACGGCCGGACCCGGTCAGCTCCTCGGCGCGGGACTTCTCCGGCCGGCCCGGCGGGTGCAGCGGGAAGGCCAGCGCCAGCACCGCGGCGGCCCCCAGCTCGGCGGCGGTCCGACAGGCCACCCGGGCCCCGGCGCTGCGCCCGCCCGCGACCACGGGCAGGCCGGGCTCCGCGAGCGCCGGCCACAGCCCGCGCCATCCCTCGTCCAGCACCTTGGGCGCGGCGGCGACCTTCTTCCCGGCGACCCGCCAGGGCTGTTCTACGAGGGCCACCGTGATCCGGCGGGCGGGCAGGGCGGCGGCCAGGGCCTGGAGGTCGCGGGCCTCGATGCCGCCGCCGGCGCCGTGGCTCACGGCGAGCACGAGCCGCGGTCGCGGCGCGCGGTGCCAGGTGATGCGGGCCTCGCCCGCCGGGGTGTCGACGCTCTGGGTACGCGTGGTCATGCGTCCCATCCTGCCCGGGTCAGAAGAGGGTGCCCTCCTCCGGCGCGGCCAGCTCCGTCAGCAGCTCCGGGCCGTTGTTGCGCACGCTGCTCACGGCGGTGGACACCGGGTAGGCCCGCATCAGCCCGCCCGGCGGCGGGGCGAGCAGCTCGCGCAGCGAGCCCTCGGTGTCGGTGTTCGCCGGGTCCAGCCAGGCGTCCCACCGGTCCGGCGTCAGCATCAGCGGCATCCGCGGGTGGATGTCGGCGAGCGAGCGCGGTCCCTCGGCGGGAGCCACGCCCAGGGGACCGGACTCGGCCTCCGTGGTGATCACCGAGCAGGTCACCCACCAGGAGAGCGGGTGCTCGTCGGGCAGGGTCCGGTCGCGCCAGAACTCGTATATCCCGGCCATGGCGAAGACCGAGCCGTCGGAGGGGAGGACGAAGTAGGGCTGCTTGCGGGCCCGCTTCTTCCTGCCCTCCACCTCCAGCTGCCGTTCGTCGTGGGCGGTGACCCACTCGTAGTAGCCGTCGGCGGGGACGATGCAGCGGCGCTGCGCGAAGGGCCGGCGGAAGGACGGCTTCTCGTGCAGGGTCTCCGATCTGGCGTTGATCATCCGGGCGGCGCCGTCGGGGTTCTGGGCCCAGGAGGGGACCAGCCCCCACTTCAGGACGCGCAGCTGGCGAACCGGACGCGGGTGCGAGGCGTCTTTGAGGGGACGGTCGAGGACCACATGGACCTCTTTCGTCGGCGCCACGTTGAAATCGGGGGCCAGGGCCTCCTCCGGCTCCCATTTCTCGATGCCGAAGGCCTCCACGAGGTCCTCGGGCCTACGACTCGCCGCATACCGTCCGCACATGCCTGTCACACTGCCATGCCACCCGCACCTCACCGCAAGGAGTCCGCCACCTTATGGACAGCAGCACGACCGCCGGTCTGTGGGACCGGCTCACGGGCATACAGGCCACGCCCGACCTGTGGCTGGTGATCACGACGGGTGTGGTCGCGCTGGCCGCGGTGGGGCCCCGCCCCGTGTGGCGGCTGTCGCGCAACGCGATCACCATCGCGCACGAGGGCGGGCACGGGCTGCTGGCGCTGCTGACCGGGCGGCGCCTGAGCGGCATACGGCTGCACTCCGACACCAGCGGGGTCACCGTCAGCCGGGGGCGGCCGACCGGGGTCGGGATGATCCTGACCGCCGCGGGCGGCTACACGGCGCCCTCGCTGCTCGGCCTGGGCGGGGCGGCGCTGCTGTCCGCGCACCGGATCACGCTGCTGCTGTGGGCGGCCACCGCCCTGCTGCTGGTGATGCTGGTGATGATCCGGAACGCGTACGGGGCGCTGACGGTGGTACTGACCGGCGGAACCTTCCTGCTGGTCTCCTGGCTGACCCCGGCCGAGGTGCAGGCCGGATTCGCCTACCTGGTGGTGTGGTTCCTGCTGTTCGGCGGGGTCCGACCGGTCTTCGAGCTGGGGGCCAAGCGCCGGGGCGGCGGGGCACCCGATTCCGACGCCGACCAACTCGGCCAGCTCACCCACCTGCACCCGGTGGTGTGGCTGCTCTTCTTCCACGTCGTCGCGCTCTGCTCGCTGATCGGCGGCGCCCGTTGGCTCCTCGCCCTGTGACCGCTCCCTGAGACGGGGCCGGGATCAAGATCTGGGGTCGGGGGAAGCCACTAAAGTGGTGGCCATGACCGAGACCCCCGCGCTCCCTGCCCTCTGGCCCGCTCCGCTCGCCGATGGGACCGTCCACGCCACCGTCACGGTGCCCGGGTCCAAATCCGTCACCAACCGGGCCCTCGTGCTCGCCGCGCTCGCCGCCGAGCCCGGCTGGGTGCGTCGCCCGCTGCGCTCGCGCGACTCCCAGCTGATGGCCGACGCGCTGCGCGCGATGGGCGTCGGCATCGAGGAGACCGTCTCGTCCAGCTCCGCCGGCGCGGGGGCGGGCGGCGAGGCCTGGCGGGTCATCCCGGCGGCCCTGCACGGCCCGGCGACCGTGGACGTCGGCAACGCGGGCACGGTCATGCGCTTCCTGCCGCCCGTCGCCACCCTCGCCGACGGCGACATCCGCTTCGACGGCGACCCGCGTTCCTACGAGCGCCCACTGGGCCAGGTCATCAGCGCCCTGCGCACCCTCGGCGCCCGGATCGACGACGACGGCCGGGGCGCGCTGCCCATGACCGTCCTGGGCGGCGGGGCCCTTGAGGGCGGCACGGTCGAGATCGACGCAGGCAACTCCTCGCAGTTCGTCTCCGCGCTGCTGCTCTCCGCCCCGCGCTTCAACCAGGGCGTCGAGGTCCGGCACGTGGGCGGCGACCTGCCGTCGATGCCGCACATCCGGATGACCGTGGAGATGCTGCGCGCGGCGGGCGCCCAGGTCGACACCCCCGAGGCCGGGGGCGAGAAGGACGTGTGGCGGGTCACCCCCGGCGCGCTGCTGGGCCGCGACATGACCGTGGAGCCGGACCTCTCCAACGCCCAGCCCTTCCTGGCAGCCGCCCTGATCACCGGCGGCACGGTGACCGTCCCGGACTGGCCGCGCCGCACCACGCAGCCGGGCGACGCGCTGCGCCGGATCTTCACCGAGATGGGCGGCTCCTGCGAGCTGACCGACGCGGGCCTGGTCTTCACCGGCACCGGCAAGATCCACGGCATCGACGTGGACCTGCGCGAGGTCGGCGAGCTCACCCCGGGCATCGCGGCGGTGGCGGCCCTGGCCGACTCCGAGTCGGTGCTGCGCGGTGTCGCGCACCTGCGCCTGCACGAGACGGACCGGCTGGCCGCGCTGACCAAGGAGATCAACGGGCTCGGCGGCGATGTCACCGAGACCGCCGACGGCCTGCGCATCCGGCCGCGCCGGATGCACGGCGGCGTGTTCCACACCTACGACGACCACCGGATGGCCACCGCGGGCGCGGTGATCGGCCTGGCGGTGGAGGGCGTGCAGATCGAGAACGTGGCGACGACCGCGAAGACCCTGCCGGACTTCCCGAAGATGTGGACCGACATGCTCGCCGGGGACGCCGACGCCTGCGGGGTGCCCGGAGCGGGTGCGGGAGCGGGAGCGTAGGGCCCGTCATGCGCAGGTACGGCAAGCACACCGACGAGGACGACATCCGCCAGCGCCCGAACCCCAAGGGCAACCGGCCTCGGACCAGCATCCGCCCCAAGCACGAGGACGCCGCCGAGGGTTTCGTCCTCACGGTGGACCGCGGCCGGCTGACCTGCCTGGTCGAGGGCCGTTCCGTGCACGCGATGAAGGCCCGCGAGCTGGGCCGCAAGGCGGCCGTGGTCGGCGACCGGGTCTGGATCGTCGGTGACCTGTCCGGCAAGAAGGACACCCTGGCCCGCATCGTGCGGATCGAGGAGCGCAGGTCCGTCCTGCGGCGCACCGCCGACGACGACGACCCGTACGAGCGGGTGGTCGTCGCCAACGCCGACCAGCTGGCCATCGTGACGGCCCTGGCCGACCCGGAGCCGCGGCCCCGCATGATCGACCGCTGTCTGGTGGCGGCGTACGACGCCGGGCTGGAGCCGCTGCTGGTGCTCACCAAGTCCGATCTGACCTCCGCGGACAAGATCCTGGAGATCTACTCCACGTTCGGCCTGAACTATGTGGTGACCAACCGCGAGGAGTTGGCCACGGGCGACGCGGCCGACCGGGTGCGCGAGCGGCTGACCGGCCGGATCACCGCCTTCGTCGGACACTCGGGCGTCGGCAAGACCACCCTGGTGAACTCGCTGGTCGCCGAGGGCCGCCAGCGCGCCACCGGGCACGTCAACGCGGTGACCGGGCGCGGCCGGCACACCACCACCTCGGCGCTGGCGCTGCCGCTGCCGGGCGGCGACGGCTGGGTCATCGACACCCCGGGCGTGCGCTCCTTCGGCCTGCACCACGTGGACCCGTCCCGGGTGATCCTGGCCTTCCCGGACCTGGTGCCGGGCACCGAGGAGTGCCCGCGCGCGTGCAGCCACGACGAGCAGGACTGCGCCCTGGACAAGTGGGTGGAGGACGGCCACGCGGACCCGGCGCGGTTGTACTCGCTGCGCCGGCTGCTGGAGACGCGCGAGCGGCGCGAGGGCGACTGACCGTCCGGCGGAGGTCCGGCCGCGTTTGTCGAGGCCGCTGTCGGGATAAATGCATAATCGCACCAAGTGACGCGATGTCACGTGACGCGGGGAGGCATTCGACATGGCGTGGCTGCTGGTCGTGGTCGCCGGACTCCTGGAGACCGGTTTCGCGGTCTGCCTCAAGCTCTCCCACGGGTTCACCCGACTGGGGCCGACCATCGCCTTCGCCTGCTTCGCGCTCGGCAGCTTCGGTCTGCTGACCCTGGCGCTCAAGAAGCTGGACGTGGGCCCGGCGTACGCGGTGTGGACGGGCATCGGCGCGGCCGGGACGGCGATCTACGGCATGGTCTTCCTCGGCGACCTGGTCTCCACCCTCAAACTCGTCTCGATCTCGCTGGTCATCCTGGGCGTCATCGGGCTCCAGCTGTCCGGGTCGGCGCACTGAGCAGCCTGCGCAGCTCGCCCGGACCCGACTCCTCCCCCGGGGCGATCACGTAGGAGAGGGCGAGGCGTACGGCGAGTTCGCAGCGCTGCGGGCCCTCCCCCGGTGTCAGCGCGGCGGCCGCCCGGTCCCGGACGACCCGGGCCAGCTCTCCGGGCCCCGGTGCCCGCCGGCCCGCCGCGGGCAGCCCCGCGTCCCAGGCGCCGGTGAGCAGCGCCCGTAAGAGCGGCTGGGCGCGGGCCGCCCGTACGGTCCATTCCGCGACGGCGGCGAGCCGCTCGGCGGCCCGGTCCGGGGCGGCGAGGGCCCGGTCCACCCCGTCGAGGTAGCGGTCGGCCTCGCGGCGGATCAGCGCGCGGCCCAGGCCCGCCTTGCCGCCGAACTCGTTGTAGAGGGTCTGCCGGGACACCCCGGCGGCGGCGGCCACGTCGACCATCCGCACGTCCGGCCAGGGGCGCGCCGAGAGCGCCGCTCCCGCCGCCTCCAGCAAGGACTCCCGGGCTGCCGGCATCTTGCCTCCCCGTTCGGCTCTCTCCGGCCAGAGTTGACGGGTCGCCAGATCCTGTCAAGGGCGCGTCGGGGCCGCACCGTGGACAGCGTTGGTCCGGCTCCGGGAGTCTCGATACTGTTCGGGCATGCCCGAGTATGACGATGACCTGCGCCTTGCCCTCGAACTCGCCGACGCGGCGGACGCCGCCACCATGGAGCGGTTCCGCGCCCTCGACCTGCAGGTCGAGACGAAGCCGGACATGACGCCGGTGAGCGAGGCGGACAAGGCGGCCGAGGAGATCATCCGGGCCGGTATCGCGGCCGCCCGGCCGAAGGACGCCGTCCTGGGCGAGGAGTACGGGCTCCAGGGCAGCGGTCCGCGCCGTTGGGTGGTGGACCCGATCGACGGTACGAAGAACTACGTGCGCGGGGTCCCGATCTGGGCGACCCTGATCTCCCTGATGGCCGAGGACGGCGACGGCGAGTTCCGCCCGGTGGTGGGCGTGGTGTCCGCGCCGGCGCTGGGCCGCCGCTGGTGGGCGACCCGGGGCGGGGGCGCGTACGCGGGCGGCGCGCTCGGGGAGACCACCGGCATCGGTGTCTCCAAGGTGGGCGGGCTGGGCGACGCCTCGTTCGCGTACTCCTCGCTGAGCGGCTGGGAGGAGCAGGGCCGGCTCGCCGGGTTCCTGGACCTGACCCGGGCCTGCTGGCGGACCCGCGGCTACGGGGACTTCTGGCCGTACATGATGGTCGCGGAGGGCTCGCTGGACCTGTGCGCGGAGCCGGAGCTCAACCTCTGGGACATGGCGGCGATCGCGGTCGTGGTCCAGGAGGCGGGCGGCCGCTTCACCAGCCTGGACGGGGTGGACGGGGTGCACGGCGGGAACGCCGCGGCTTCGAACGGACTGCTCCACGCGCAGATGCTGGACCTGCTGCGCCCGCGCGCCTGAGTCCGCCGGCGACAGCCCCCGGCGCCGCTCGCGCGCCGTCGCGCGCCTTCTTGTCGGCCCTGCGGGTCCATGGGAATCTGATACTCCCCACGCTTGTGCGCTTGTGAATCGTTTCTCTTGGGGCGATTCCGCGGGCGCACCCACCCAGGCGGGGGGACTCACCCCAGGAGGTGGCTCTCTTCATGCTCGTCCGTGACGCCATGAGCACCGTGATCCTCACCCTCGGACCCGCACACACCCTCCGGCAGGCGGCCTGCCTGATGTCCGGCCGGCGCGTCGGCGCGGCCGTCGTCCTCGACCCCGACCACAGCGGCATCGGCATCCTGACCGAGCGCGACATCCTCAACTCGATCGGCGCGGGCCACGACCCTGACCGGGAGTCCGTGGGCGCGCACACCACCAACAACGTCGTGTTCTGCACCCCGGAGGCCACCGTGCAGGAAGCCGCCGAGGCGATGGCCCACGGCGGCTTCCGGCACCTGATCGTGCTGGAGCACGGCGGACCCGTCGGCATCGTGTCCGTACGGGACGTCATCCGCTGCTGGGTCCCGGCGCGGCGCACGGTCCCCGCGTGAAACGACGCCGGGCCGCAGTCCTCCGAAGAGGGCTGCGGCCCGGCGTCCTGCGACGGCAAGCGCTCCGTGTCAGCCGCGGAGGGCCTGGACCGCGGCTTCGAGCCGCTTGCCGAAGTCACCGTCCGCCTGGCGGAAGTTGTCGATCGCGCGCTCGACGATGTCGTCACGGGAGACCTTGGCGATGAAGCCGGACAGGTTCTCGATCAGACGGGCCTTCTCGTCCTCCGAGTACAGGCGATAGAGGTTGCCCGCCTGGACGAAGTCGTTGTCCTCGCTGTGGACGGCGGCGGCGTGGTTGCCCGTGCCACCGGTCACCTCGATGGGCTGCCACAGCGGGCGGTCCGTCTGGTGCGGGCCGCCGAAGCTGTTCGGCTCGTAGTTCTTCGCGCCCTTGTGTCGGCCGTCGTACAGGTAGCCGTCGCGGGAGTTGGTGCGCGCCTCGGTGGCGTGCGGGCGGTTCACCGGCAGGTGGTCGGCGTTGATGCCGACGCGGTAGCGGTGGGCGTCGCCGTAGCCGAAGAGGCGACCCTGGAGCATCTTGTCCGGGGAGGGACCGATACCGGGGACGAAGTGCGCCGGGGAGAAGATCGACTGCTCGACCTCGGCGAAGACGTTCTCCGGGTTGCGGTTGAGCTCCAGCTTGCCGATCTCGATCAGCGGGTAGTCCGCGTGCGGCCACACCTTGGTGAGGTCGAACGGGTTGAAGCGGTACCCGGCCGCCTCGGCGGCGGGCATGATCTGGACCTGCACGGTCCAGGACGGGAAGTCGCCGCGCTCGATGGCCTCGCGCAGGTCGCGCTGGTGCGAGTCGGGGTCCTCACCGGCGAGCTTGTTGGCCTCGTCCTGGGTGAGGTTCTTGATGCCCTGGTCGGTCTTGAAGTGGTACTTGACCCAGAAGACCTCGCCGGCCTCGTTGTTCCACTGGAACGTGTGCGAGCCGAAGCCGTTCATGTGGCGGTAGGACGCCGGGATGCCCCGGTCACCGAACAGCCAGGTCACCTGGTGGGTCGACTCGGGCGACAGACCCCAGAAGTCCCAGACGTTGTCCGCCTCCTGCGAGCCCGTGTACGGGTCGCGCTTCTGGGTGTGGATGAAGTCGGGGAACTTGATGGCGTCCTTGATGAAGAACACCGGGGTGTTGTTGCCGACGAGGTCGTAGTTGCCCTCTTCGGTGTAGAACTTCAGCGCCCAGCCGCGGGGGTCACGGACCGCGTCGGCGCTGCCGAGGTTGCCGGCGACGGTGGAGAAGCGCAGGAAGGTCTCGGTCTCCTTGCCGACCTCGGACAGGAACTTGGCCCGGGTCCACTGCGAGACGTCACGGGTCAGCGTGAAGGTGCCGTACGCACCGGCGCCGCGGGCGTGCACCACGCGCTCCGGGATGCGCTCGCGGTTGAAGTGCGCGAGCTTCTCCAGCAGCAGCTGGTCCTGGACCAGAACGGGGCCGCCGAGGCCGGCGGTCTCGCTGTTCTGGTTGTCGGCGACCGGCGCTCCGGCCTCCGTGGTGAGCGGTCCCTGCGTCACGTGCGCCTCCTGCGTCATTCCCTGCGTCCTGTCCTTGGCGTTTGCCGTAACCGATCCTACGATGGACTTTGTCTAAGTCAAGTAAGCATCCAAGTCCGCACCGGTTCGGGAGTTACACCGAATCCCCTCGCTGTTAGGCTGGTGTCCATGAGTGACCTGCTGGATCGACTTCGCGGACGTGGCTGGCGCATGACGGCGCAGCGACGTGTCGTGGCCGAGGTGCTCGACGGTGACCACGTGCACCTGACGGCCGACGAGGTGCACGCGCTCGCGGTGGCCAAGCTGCCCGAGATCTCGCGGGCGACCGTCTACAACACCCTGGGCGAGCTCGTCACCCTCGGTGAGGTGCTGGAGGTCTCCACGGACCGCCGCGCCAAGCGGTACGACCCGAACGCCCACCGACCCCACCAGCACCTGGTCTGCGCCCGGTGCGGCGCGATCCGCGACGTGCACCCGGCGGGCAACCCGCTGGCCGACCTGCCGGACACCGAACGCTTCGGCTTCGTCGTGTCGGCGGTCGAGGTGACCTACCGCGGCGTCTGCCCGAACTGCGCGGCCGCCTGAGCACACGCACGCGAAAGGGCCCGGACCCCCTCGGGGGGTCCGGGCCCTTTGCGTTCGCCTTCGTGCAGGCGGAAACGGCCGGAAACGACTCAGGGCCCGGATCCAATGGATCCGGGCCCTGAGTCTTCAGTAGCGGGGACAGGATTTGAACCTGCGACCTCTGGGTTATGAGCCCAGCGAGCTACCGAGCTGCTCCACCCCGCGTCGGTAAACCCAACGTTACGTGAAGGCCCACGGCAGATGCAAATCGGTTAACCGGCCAGCCCGCGGTGCAGGAGCGCGGTCAAGGTCTCCACCACCTCGTCGTCGTCGAGCCGGGCCCCGCCGGTCATGGCGGCGTACCCCAGCATCGAGATCATCGCCCCCATCGCCGCGGCGACCAGCTCGGGATCCCCGGGCAGCTCACGCCCCTGTTCGCGCATGTACGCGAGGTGCTCGCGCAGCGGCGCGGTGTCCCCCAGGAGCCGCCCCCACGCCTGACCCGAGCCGGGCGGCTCGGCCATGGACTTCTGGAAGAGGGCGACCACGACGGGCAGATGATCCCGGAAGACGCGCCAGGTGACCGCCACATGCGTCCGCAGCTGCTCCCGGTCGGCGAGGTCGTGTTCGCGCGGGTGGTCGTGGGCGCCGACCTCCTCGTCCACCTGGGCCTCCATGTCCGCGAGGAGGGCGTCCAGCAGCTCGTCCTTGCCGGCGAAGTGCTCGTAGAACGACCCGGTGGACCGGCCGGCGGCCTTGGTGATGTCGGTGATCTTCGTCTGCGCGTAGCCGCGCTCCAGGAAGAGCGCCCGCGCGGCCTCCTTGAGCGCCGCCTCCGTGCCGGCCGCCCGCTCCTTGCGCACTCCCACCGCGATCCCCGTTCCCTCTTGACGCCGCCTTCTCGAGCTCATCATACTGAACCGAGTTTCACTGAATCAAAGTTCAGTGAATGTAGATTCAGCGAAAGGGGCAGGACATGCGTGTGTCGGTCATCGGGGGCGGAGTCGCCGGGGCGGCGAGCGCGATCGCACTGCGCGCGACCGGAGCGGAGGTCACGGTCCACGAGGCGTACGCGGACCCGGCCGGTCAGGTGGGCTCGTTCCTCAGCCTCGCCGTCAACGGGCTGCGGGGGCTGGACTCGCTGGGCTGCCTCGCCGAGGTCCAGGCCGCCGGGTTCCCGGTCGCCCTGCAGCGGATGTGGTCCTCCTCGGGCAAGCTCCTCGGGGAGGTGCCGCGCGGCCGCCGCGCCTCGGACGGCCTGCACAGCACGACGCTGCTGCGCGGGCGGCTGGTGGAGGTGCTGCGCGCCGAGGCGGTGCGGGCCGGCGCCCGGATCGAGACGGGGCGGCGGGTGGTCCCGGCGGACCTGGACGCGGACCTGGTGGTGGCGGCCGACGGCATCTGGTCCGCCACCCGCCCGGCGCTCGACCCGGCGGCGCCCCAGGTGCGGTACGCCGGGCTCTACAGCGTGTCGGGGGTCTCCGAGGGCGTGCGCCTCACCCCCGGCACCTACCACTTCGTCTTCGGCCGGCGCGGGGCGTTCCTGTGCGTCCCGGCGGCGGACGGCACGGTCTGGTGGTCGGCCCAGGTGCCCTCGCCGGAGCCCCCGGACCCGGCGGAGGTCACCCAGGGCCTGCTGGCGGAGCTCTACGGCAAGGAGGACCTGCCGCTGTCCCTGATCCGGGCGGCGACCCGCGTGGACCGCCCGATGCCGATGCACCGGCTGGCGGACGTGCCCGTCTGGCACGACGGGCGCACCGTGCTGATCGGCGACGCCGCGCACCCGGTCGGGGCCGGCCAGGGCGCGTCGATGGCGATCGAGGACGCGGTGGCCCTGGCGCGCTGCGTGACGGACGTACCGGGCGTGGCCGGCGCCCTGGCCGAGTACACCCGCGTACGCCGCCCCCGGGTGGCCCGGATGACCCGGGCCGCGTCGACCAACCGCGACTCGAAGACCCCGGGCACGGTGCAGCGCCGCGTCAACGACCTGCTGATGCCGCTCGCCTTCCGGCACGTCTACGCCCGCTCCACCTCCTGGCTCTACCGCTGAGAGCCGGTGGCCGGACGGGGCCGGGCGGTGCTCGTGCGGACGGTCGCGGTCGAAGGGCATCGCCGCCGAACAGCCCGAACCGCCCGCGACCGCCGACGGCAAGGCGCGACGCCCGGGCCGTCTCTTCCGGATCTTGTCGGGTGAGCCCGGGTCGTCCGGTGCGGTTCCTCTCCCCCGGCTACGGCTGGGAGGCGCCACGACGGCGAGGTGCCGTGCCGGGCGGGCCGGGCCGGGCCGGACAAGATCCGGAAGGGGCGGCCTAGGCCAGGGCGTCCTGGCCGCGGTGCTCGTCCCGATGCGGCGCGCCCGCTCCTGCGGCGCCCGCCCCTGCCGCCTCCGCCGCCTCCGCGCCGGCGCGGATCAGCGCGGCCACCGCCCGTGACGTCGTCCGCTCCGGCCAGGCCACGACCACCGCGGTGGGCGGCGCATCGAGCAGCGGCACGCACACCACGTCGGGCCGGGCGTGCCGGCGCACCGACTCGGGCAGGACCGCGACCAGTTGCCCCAGAGCGACCAGCTGCATCAGCTGCGAGAGGTCACGCACCTGGGGAGGACAGCCATCGGCGGCGGGCACGTCGTCATCGTCACCAGGCCATCGGGGCAGCTGTTCCCCGGCCAGGTCGGCGAGGGTCAAGGCGGCGCGGCCGGCGAGACGATGGGCCCGGGAAACCATGGCCACCTGGTCCTGCGTCACCAGCGGTTCGGTGTCGAGTCCCGCGACGTCGTCGTAGGGCGCGGTCAGGAACGCGACATCGGCCCTGCCGTCGCGCAGCATCGGCACCTGCTCCCCGATGCCGCAGACGATCACCTCGATGTCGACGGCATCGGCATCGAGGCGGTAGCGCCGCAGGATCGAATCCAGCAGCCCCGCATCCCCGTTGGGCTTCATCGCCAGGGTGAGTTTCGGATCGGTCCGTCCCGCCCGTTGCGCGCGCCGGACCGATGCCGAGACCGCGTCCAGTGCTTTGCGGCTTTCCGTCAGGAAGACCTGGCCGGCGGCGGTGAGGTTCACCGCCCGGCTGGTGCGTTCCAGCAGCCGCACGCCGATGCGCCGCTCCAACTGGGCGATGGCTCGGGACAGCGGCGGCTGCGCCATCCCCAAGCGCTGTGCGGCGCGCCCGAAGTGGAGTTCCTCGGCGACGGCGACGAAGTAGGTGAGCTCCCGCGTCTCCGGCACATCCATACCCGCAGGGTATCGCTCAAGACGCTAACGGTGTTGGCCCGCGCGTTCGGTGCGGTGTTGTGCTGGGTCCATGAACGAATCCATGATCACTCTGGTGACCGGCGCGAACAAGGGCATCGGCCGCCAGATCGCCGCACAGCTCGGGGCCTTGGGCCACATCGTCGTGATCGGCGCCCGCGATGCCGAGCTCGGCCGGAAGGCCGCCGCGGAGCTGCGCGAGAGCGGCACCGATGCGGCTTCGGTCGTGCTCGACGTGACGGACCCGGTCTCGGCCGCCGCGGCCGCCACCGAGATCGACTCCCGCTACGGCAGGCTCGACGCACTGGTCAACAACGCCGGCATCAGCGGCCCTCCGAGCAGCGACCCTGGCGACCAGCGCCCCAGCACGGCGGACCTCGACGTGCTGCGCGCCATCTTCGAGACCAACTACTTCGGGGTGATCGCCGTCACCAATGCGATGCTGCCGCTGCTGCGCCGATCGACTGCTCCGCGGATCGTCAACGTGTCCAGCTCCGTGGGCTCACTGAGCATCAACGCGGGCCTGGTGCGCGCCGCCGACTCGCCGATCCCGAACTCCGCCGGGTACGTCCCGTCGAAGTCCGCGCTGACGGCGCTCACCCTGCAGTACGCCCGGGACCTGGTGCCGGACGGCATCAAGGTCAACGCGGTCTGCCCCGGCTACGTCGCCACCGACCTGAACGGCCACCGGGGCCACCGCACCCCCGCCGAAGGCGCGGTGGCCGCCGTCCGGATGGCCACCATCGGCGCCGACGGGCCGACCGGCACCTTCACCGACGACGAGGGCCCGGCGCCCTGGTGAGCCGTCGGACGCCCGGGCGCGGGGCGCACCCGGCCCCGACGGGAGGACCGGCCGGCGATCACCGCTTTCCGATCGGGCCTGATCCGGCCTGATCCGGCCTGATCCGAAAGACACGCCCTAGGCGGAGAGTTCCTCGGCCAAGGCCTCGCGGAGCCGGGCAGCGCGCTGCGAGACCTCGGCCGGGCCCAGTTCCATGGCGCGTACGCACCACTTCTGGCCCTCCGCGAGGTCCCCGTGGCGGGCTGCCAGCAGACCGAGGCGCAGGGCGGCGCGGCCGTGGCCCGCCACCGCCGCGCGGGTCCACCACAGCGCGGCCTCCGGCTCGTTGCCCTCGCGGGCCAGCAGCAGCCCGAGGTTGAAGGCTCCGTTGCGGGAGCCGGCCTCGGCCGCCTCCCGGTACCAGCGCGCGGCGACCGCCAGGTCACCACGGGCTGCGGCCAGCATGCCGACCCGCACCTGGGCCCGGCGGTGCCCCAGCTCGGCGGCCCGCTCGTACCACTCCTCGCTCTCGGTCCGCGGGGCGCCGCCCACGGGCTCGCCCAGGGCCACCGGCTCCGGCGGCGGGGCCAGCGACTCCAGCAGCGCGGCCAGGCGGAACGCCGCCTCCGCGCTGCCGCCGCCGGCCGCGCAGCGCAGGTGCCGCTCGGCCGCCCGGTCCTCGCCGTCCCGCACCAGCGCGATGCCGACCTGCAGCGCCGCGTCGGTGTGACCGGCCGAGGCGGCCCGCTCGTACCACTTCAGCGCGGTCCGGTCCTCGTCGCGGCTGGCGAACAGGATCCCGAGGTTGAAGGCGGCGTCGACGCTGCCCGCCTCGGCCGCCTTAGAGAACCACGGCTCCGCGCCCGCCGCGTCCCCGCCCTGGAGCAGCAGGATCGCGAGCGCGTTGGCGGCCTCGCGGTGCCCGGCGTACGCGGCACGCCGGTACCACTGCTCGGCCTGCGCGGTCCGGTCCTGTGCGACACACAGCAGAGCAAGGTTGTACGCCCCGTTTTGATCGCCCGCGTCCATGGCGGTCCGGTACCAGCGCTCCGCGGTCTGAGTCTCGCCGCGGGCGGCGTGCAGCGCGCCCAGGGCGTTCGCGGCGTTGCCGTCGCCGTCCTGGGCCGCCCTGTGCCACCACACGGCGGCGCTCTCCTCGTCACCGGCGTCGCGCAGCAGGAAGCCGAGCGCGCACGCCGCACGCGCCTCCCCCTGCTTGGCGGAGGTCAGGTACCAGCGCCCGGCCTCCTTGAGCTCGCCGCGCGCCTCCAGCAGGGCGCCCAGGTGCAGGGCGGCGCGGCGGTGCCCGCGCGCGGCGGCCTGCCGGTACCACTGCTCGGCCTCGGCGGGGTCGCCCTTGCGCAGGTGCCGCGCCAGCCGGTACGCGGCTTCGCGGTGCCCTTGTTCGGCGGCAGCGCGGAACCACCGCTCGACACCGTTGTCACCGCGGTGCTCCAACAGGTCCGCCAGCCCGTACGCGCCCAGCGCGTGGCCGGACTCGGCCGCCTGCCGCATCCAGTACTCGGCGGCCGGCTCGTCCCCGCGCTCGCGGAAGTAGCGGCCGAGGGCGTGCGCGGCGGGCGCCGAACCGGCGACGGCGGCGACCCGCCACCAGCCGGCCGCGTCCTCGGGGTATCCCCGCTGGTGGAGCAGGACGCCGAGGTTGTTCGCGGCGGCGCGGTCCCCTTCGCCCGTGGCTCCCCGCAGGTAGGGTTCGGCACCGTCGAGGTCGCCACGGCGCAGCAGCAGCGCACCGAGCACGCTCATGGCTCCGGGGTCGCCCTTGTCGGCGGCCACCCGGTGCCGGGCTTCGAGCTCGGCGTCGCTCGCCGTGTCGGTCTCGGCGAACATCTCCTCAGCGAAATCCGCATCGGTCAGTGCGGTCTGCGCGTCGACGACCGGAGCCGCCCCCTCGGCCTCTGTGCCCGTTCCGGACTCCGCCCTCACAAACCGCCCTGTCTCCAGCAGAGTTGACCTGTCCCCCATAAATCCCATCGTCGCATCACCTGCTACCCGCGTACACCTGGTATGTCGCAGCCAGTGAGGTCACTACAGCGTTTTGTCGACATGCCCACAGTGGGGTAAGTCAAACACGCTCCACCCACAAGTCACCCTCCCCGGCTACCGCGTGTCCGGCCCGGACATGACGAAGGCCCGGATCCCATGGATCCGGGCCTTCATCTTCAGTAGCGGGGACAGGATTTGAACCTGCGACCTCTGGGTTATGAGCCCAGCGAGCTACCGAGCTGCTCCACCCCGCGTCGGTGAAACCACAGTATCACGACGCGGGGTGGAACCATTACCCATTGATCACTGACCCGATGGCGCGGGAGTCGTGGCCTTCGCCTCGGCCGCGATCGCCCGCTCCAGCGCCGCCTTGATCTCGTCCTGGGCCTTGCCGAAGGCCGCCCAGTCGCCGGCCTGCCGGGCCTTCTCGGCGTCCTCGATGGCCTTCTGCGCGTCACCGAGGGCCGCCTTGACCGTGGGGTCCTGGACCTTCGGCGGCGTGACCGTGCCGTCGCCCGGCGGCTGCGCCGGGGGCACCGGAACGGTCGGCGCCTCGGCCCCGAAGACCACGTTCAGCGCCTTCTCCAGGGTGTCCTCGAAGGCGGTCTGGTTGCCGTAGGTCACCAGCACCTTACGCAGCAGCGGGTACTTGAGCGTGGAGCTGCGGACGTAGACCGGCTCCACGTAGAGCATCCCGCCGTCGAGCGGCACCGCGAGCAGGTTGCCGTACTCGATCTCCGAGTCACCACCGCGCAGCAGGCGGATGGATTCGGCGATCTTCGGTTCCGACTGGAACTTGCTCTGCACCTGGCTCGGGCCGTCCGGCGGCTTGCTGGTCGGCATCTTCAGAATGCGGATCTTGCCGTACTCCGGGGTTCCCGGATCGGCGTTGACCGCCATGAAGGCACTCAGGTTGGGCCGCTCGTTCGGCGTGAACGTCGTGGTGAGCGAGAAGACCTGGTCCTTCTCCTTCTGGTCCGGCATCTTCATCGACAGGTAGTACGGCGGAACGGCCGTACCGGCCTTGGTCGTCGGGTCGTCCGGGACCGCCCACGCCTCACTGCCGCTGAGGAAGGTCTGCGGGTTGGTGACGTGGTAGCGGGTCAGCAGCTCGCGCTGGACCTTGAAGAGGTCCTGCGGGTACCGGAGGTGGTCCATGAGCGGCTTGGCGATGTCGGCCTTGGGCTTGACCGTGCCCGGGAACGCCTTCATCCAGGTCTTCAGGACCGGGTCCTGGGTGTCCCACTGGTACAGGTCCACCGAGCCGTCGTACGCGTCGACGGTGGCCTTCACCGAGTTACGGATGTAGTTGACCTGGTTCTCCTGGGCGACCACCGCGCGCTGGCTGTTGGTCAGCGAGTCCGTGGTGCTCTGGCCCAGCGTGGTGCGCGAGGCGTACGGGTAACCGTTGGTGGTCGTGTACGCGTCGACGATCCACTTGATCCGGCCGTCGATCACGGCCGGGTAGGGGGCGCCGTCGATGGTCAGCCAGGGGGCGACGGCCTCGACGCGCTGCTTGGGCGTGCGGTTGTAGAGGATCCGCGAGCCGTCGCCGATGGCGCCCGAGTAGAGGATCTGCGGCTCGTTGAAGGTCAGCGCGTAGGCGGCCCGATTGACCGGGTTGTCGAGGTTGACGCCGGAGTCGCCCTTGTAGCTCGTCTCCTTCTCGCCGTTGTCGTCCGAGTAGTCGAGCTCCTTCTGCGGCCCGCCGACGATCGAGTACTGCCTCGTCTGCTCGCCGTAGTAGATGCGCTGCTCGAAGTCCGTCCCGAACACTCCCTTGGAGGGCAGGTCGGACTGGGTGAAGTCGGGAGCGCCCTCCTTCACGGTGGTGCCCTTGGCCGCGACCACGCCGTAACCGTGCGTGTACTTGAAGTGGTCGTTGATCCAGTTGTTCTTCGGGATGCCGCCGATGTTCAGCTCGCGCAGCCCGATGACCGTGTCCTGGCCGCTGTACCGGTCCACGGCGAGCGTGGACGGGAAGGCGTAGTAGCCCTTGACCTGCTGGAGCTGCTGGAAGGCCGGCGAGACGATGTTCGGGTCGAGGATGCGGATGCTGGCCGTGGTGTCGGCCTGCGAACGCAGCTTGGTCCGGTCCTCCGTCTGCGGGACGCCCGGGTAGTCCGAGACCTCGGCGCCGGCGATGCCGTAGGCGTCGCGCGTGGCCTTGATGTTCTTCTGGACGTACGGGGATTCCTTGGCCTGCTCGTTCGGCTGGACCTGGAACTTCTGCACGATCGCCGGGTAGAGCCCGCCGATCAGGATCGCCGAGAGCACCATCAGGCCGAAGCCGATGACCGGCAGCTGCCAGGTGCGACGCCACAGCGTCGCGAAGAACAGCACGGCGCAGATCGCGGCGATGGCGACGAGGATCGTCTTCGCCGGCAGGTAGGCGTTCGCGTCGACGTAGCGCAGGCCCGTCCAGTTGTCGGCGGCCTTGAAGTCGCTGGACTTCACGGCCAGCCCGTACCGGTCGAGCCAGTAGGCGATCGCCTTGAGCGTGACGAACAGGCCCAGGAGCACCGACAGGTGCCCGGTGGCGGCGGCGGTGGCCCGGGCGCCCGGGCTGGTCACGCGCAGTCCGCCGTACAGGTAGTGCACGACGGCCGCGGCGATCACCGACAGCACGACGGCGGCGAAGCCGAAGCCGAGCAGGAAGCGGTACCAGGGCAGGTCGAAGGTGTAGAAGGACACGTCCATGTGGAACTGCGGGTCCTTCGTACCGAAGGCCACCCCGTTCACATACATGAGCCAGGTCTTCCACTGACCGGCGGCCGAGGCGCCCGCGATCAGGCCGACGAGCACGGCGATGCCCAGCAGCAGCCACTTCTTGTACGGGGCGATGCTCATCCGGTAGCGGTCGAGGCTCTGCTGTTCCATCGACATCGCGCTGAGCGGCGGCCTCAGCCGGTGCGCCAACCAGATGTTGAAACCGACGGCACCGGCCATCAGCAGACCGAACACGGCGAAGAGGCCGATCTTGGTCCACAGGGTGGTGGTGAAGACGGTCGAGTACTTCACGGAGCGGAACCAGAGCCAGTCAGTCCAGAAGCCCGCGAACATGATGAAGAGCATGGCCAGGACGGCCAGCACGCCCAAGGTCATCAGGAGAGTTCGGGATCGCCGGGAGGGGCGGCCGACTCTCATCCGTGGCCCGGAAGGGCCTCCGCCGCGGTCCGGCATCTGGAAAGCCAAGGTGCGCACCTCGAAAGTCGCTGAGTCTGGTAATGAACGGGCCCCCGATCGTAGAGCCCACTCATGCAACTTACTGAGGCTTTGGTCAGTTCCCGGTAATCGATGGAAAGGAGGCAGGATGTTGCCCATGTCCAACCTTTCGCCTTCCCCCGGCACCCCCATGGCGGCCAGTCCGCTGACCCGCGCCTGCCTCGAGATCGACGAGTACGCGGCCGGCCTCGGCTGGGACAAGCCCGCGCGGCTCTTCGCCCTCGTCGACACCGCCCGGCTCAAGAAGCAGGAGCCGCGGCTGGCGAGCCAGCTCGGTCTCGACCAGGACGACGCCGGCAAGTCCTCCCTCACCCCCATCGAGCAGGACGAGGTCCCGAAGGGGACCCCGCTCGACAAGTTCCTCGGCACCATCGCCTGGCCCGACGCCGTCGTCGGCTGCGCGCTGACGGTGGAGCGGCTGATGCTGCCGCCGTCCGCGGAGGCCTCCGTACCGGAGGGACTCGACGACAAGCAGCTGTCGAAGTGGGTCGCCGGGCACCCGGAGCGGCAGGAGGTCCGCCTCACCGTGGCCGTGCTGCGCGACGGCTCGCGGGAGTCCGCGGTACGGCTGCGCGAGAAGGACTCCTCGACGGAGGTCCTCACCGGTGCGGGCCTGGTGCCCGGCCTGGCGGAGGCCCTGGCGGCGACCTTCTCGTAGCCCGGTCGTCAGGGGGACGGCGCGGTCAGGGCTTGCACTTCGGCAGTCCTGCCGTGTCCCCCTTGCTGATCTTCTCCAGTGCCTTCGTGGCATCGTCGATGGTGGCGACCTTGACCAGGGTCAGCCCGTCGGGCACGTTCGAGGCGGCGGAGGCGCAGTTCTCGGCGGGCGTGAGGAAGTACTCGGCGCCGGCCTGGCGGGCCCCGATGGTCTTCATCTGGATGCCGCCGATGGGGCCGACCTTGCCCTCGTCGGTGATCGTGCCGGTGCCGGCGACGAACTTCCCGCCGGTCAGGTCCTCCGGGGTCAGCTTGTCGACGATGCCGAGGGCGAACATCAGCCCGGCGCTCGGGCCGCCGACGTCGGCGAGCTTGATGTCGATCGTGAACGGGAAGGTGTGGTCGGTGCCCGCCCGGATGCCGACGATCGCGTGACCGTCGCCCTCCGCCTTGCCCGCGGTGATCGTCACCTTCGAGGGGGCGGGATTCTCGTTGCCGGCCTTCGCCGCGTCGACCGCCTCCTTGGCGGGCACGATGGTGAACTCCACCGGCTCGCCGGGCTTGTGCAGGGTGACGAGCTTGGCCACGTCCTCGGGCGCGGTGACGGCGGTGCCGTCCACGGACTTGATCACGTCACCGGCGTGCAGCTTGCCCTCGGAGGGGCTGGCCTTGACCACGGTGGAGACGATCACCCGGGCGGTGACCGGGATGCCGAGCTGCTTCAGGGCCGCCACCTTGGCGCTCTGCTGGGACTGGCTGAACTCCTCGGCGTTCTCCTGGGTGGACTCCGCCTCGGTCTTCCCGTTCGGGTAGAGGTTCTCGTGCGGGACGACGATGTTGTCGCCGGCCAGCCACCCGTAGACCGCTTCCACCAGGCTCATGTCGTAGTCGGCGCCCGTGACACGGACCGTGGTCATGTTGAGGTGACCGCTGGTCGGGTACGTCTTGCGCCCCGCGATGTTCAGGACGGGCGCGCCGTTCGAGTCCCCGAGCGTGTTCACGGTCGGGCCGGGGCTCATCTCGGAGTACGGGACCTTGATGAACACCCCTGCGCAGAGCAGCGCGAACAGCACCAGGGTGGAAGCGAGCATCGTCGCGGTGCGGCGTGGCATGGATCCGACAGTACGGGACGGCCCTGACGGACGGCCCTCGGGGCCGGTCCGTACGGGGTCCGCACGGGAAACTCTCAGCGGAATCTCACCGACGGCGGCGGACCGGAGCGGGCCGGACGCGGAGCGTCATACGGCCTCATGGGGCTTCAGACCGCATCGGAGGCGGAGTGGGCGGACGGAGCGGAGTGGGCGTCGGCCTTCACCCGGGTCTGATCGGCATTGGCCATGGCTTCGCGGAAGCGTGCGTAACCCGCGAGCTCGGATATGTCACCCTGCGTGCGGTCGCGTGCCGCCCAGCTGCCCCATATCGCCGCTCCGATCGCGGCGAACAGCGGAATCAGCAACCACGCCAAAGACGCCATGGGCCTGCCTCCCTACCCCGAAGTACGTTTCGTTGGTGGCTTCAACGCTCGTGCCCGTGGGGGGGTTACGCAAATCGAGGGCGTGTTGCGCGGCCGAACGGGTGCGAGGCTACCGCCCTCCGGGTGACGCTCCGCGGCCGGGGGTTCAACAGGCGCCGACCCACTCCTCCGTGCCGTCGCTGAAGGTCCCCTCCCCCGGCCGGGACTCGCACCGCTCGGCGCCGGAGCGCCTCACCGGCTTCGCCCGACCACGCCGGACTCCGTCCGTCGGCCCGCTCAGCCCGCGGGTCAGCAGGCGCCGACCCACTCCTCCGTGCCGTCGCTGAAGGTCTGGTGCTTCCAGATCGGGACCTCGTGCTTGAGGTCGTCGATCAGCATCCGGGCGGCCTCGAAGGCTTCGCCGCGGTGCGGGCAGGACACGGCGACGACGACGGCCAGGTCGCCGACGGCCAGGTCACCGATGCGGTGCACGGCCGCCAGGGCGCGGACCGGGAACTTGGCCACGACGCGTTCGGCCACGCGACGCATCTCCGCCTCGGCGGTCGGATGGCAGGAGTAGCCGAGCGAGTCGACGTCCGCGCCGCTGTCGTGGTTGCGCACCGTGCCGACGAAGAGCGTCGTACCGCCCGACGCGTCGTCGCCGACGGCCTGGAAGACCTCGTCGATCGACAGGGCGGTCTCGCGGATCTGGAGCAGTCGGATCGGGTCCGATGCGGCCTGCTCGCCGGGGTGGTCGAAGTGCGGTGCCATGCCTTCATCGTGCCCTAGCCACTGACAGGGCGAAATAGCAGATTCGCCCGGGGCCCGGGCGCCGCCTTGGGAGCCTCCTACAGGGCAGGCCCGCAGAGCCCCTCGGTCCGCCCGGCCGGAGGCCGCACCCGGAGTCGGCACCTGGGCCGGGAGCGGGAGGCCCGGCCGCCGGGGCCGGGAGCGGGGGCCGGTCAGATCCCGCGCCGCTTGCGCGCCAGGCGGACCGCCGCGGCCGCGCCCAGCAGGGCCACCGTCGCGCCGGCCGCACCGGCGGCCGTGGCGGCGTCCCTACGGCCCAGCCGGCGGCCCGCGACCGTGTGCCGCCCCGAGACCTCCTGGAGGAGCTCGGCGAGCACCTCCTCGTTGGTCCAGCGCGGCCGCCAGCCCGCCGCGTGCAGCCCGCTGACACTGACCACCCACGGATGCATCGTGTAGGCGAGGTCCCCGGCCGGGGACGGGGTCAGGCCGATCCGGTGCAGCCGGGCCGCGGCTCCCAGCGCGACCGCGGAGGGGAGCTCCATGCGGCGGATGCCGCTCAGCTCCTCGACCTCCTCCTGCTCCAGCCACCCCTCGCAGCCGACGGCCAGCTCGCCCTCGACCTTCTCCAGGGCGGCGTACTCCAGGGCGCTGACCAGGTCTTCCACGTGGCAGAACTGCCAGGTGGGGCGGGAACCCGCGACCACGAGCAGCCGCGGGGACTCGAAGTACCGGGTCAGGGCGGTGTCCGTGCCCCCGACCAGGACGGCCGGGCGGATCACGGTGACGTTCAGTCCGGGGTGCGCGCGGGGGGCGCGGCGGCCCAGGCGCTCGATCTCCAGCAGGTCACCGACCCCGGTCGCCTCGGCGGTGGCGCGCAGCTCGGAGTCCTCGGACAGCGGGATGTCGTTGTCCGGCAGGGCCCCGTAGACCATCGCCGAGGTGCAGAGCACGACCCGGTGCACGCCGGCCGCGGCGGCCGCCGTCAGGACGGTCTGGGTGCCGCGCACGTTGTACGCCGTGCGGGCCGCCGGGTCCGTCTCCAGGTCGAGGTCCAGGGCGAGGTGGACCACGACGTCCGCGCCGCGCAGCTTCTCGGCGATCGCCGGGTCCCGTACGTCGAGGATGTGCCACTGTGCGGCCGCGCAGTCCCCGCGTCGCTCGTCGATGGCGACGACCTGCTTGACCTCGTCGGAGGCGGCCAGCCGGCTCACGAGGGCCGCGCCGACTCCCGAGGCGGCGCCGGTCACGGCGATCACCGGGCTGCGCCGGCGGATCCCGTCCGGGTTTCGCGGCCGGCGAACGCCGGGGGCGCTTTCACCGTGCTCGGAGCTGTTTTCGTCGTCGGGCATCGCGCGAAACTGCGGATCTGGGGAACTCACCGGGCGTCTCCAGCGGTTGTCTTCAGTAGGGACGCGCCGTGACGCGTACCCACCAGGTGATGTCCATCCTGCCGCAGCCCAGGAGTCGGCGGAGCACCGAGCCCGGATGCGGCCGCGGTGTCTACGCTGGGTGGTGTTGTCGGACCATTGCCCGTCGGCACCCGCCGGCGGCCCTACGAGCCGAGGAAACCCGTGAGCGACACCCCATTCGGATTCGGCCTTCCGCCGGAGGAGCCGGAGAACGGCGACGATGGCAAGAAGAAGGGCGGCGAGGGCGGCCCGGCGAATCCCTTCGGGTTCCCCGGCATGGGTCTGCCGGGCGGCGCGGGCGCTCCCGGAGCGGACAACCCGTTCGCCGCGATGTTCGGCGCGATGAACCCGAACGATCTCGGTGCCGCCTTCCAGCAGCTCGGCCAGATGCTGAGCTACGAGGGCGGTCCCGTGAACTGGGACATGGCCAAGGACATCGCCCGCCAGACCGTCGCGCAGGGCACCACGGACGGTGTGAAGGACACGAGCATCGGCGTCGCCGAGAGGTCTGCCGTCGAGGAGGCCGTGCGCCTGGCCGACCACTGGCTGGACGGGGTGACCTCGCTGCCGTCGGGCGCCACCACGGCCGTGGCGTGGAGCCGCGCCGAGTGGGTCGAGGCGACCCTCCCGGTGTGGAAGGAGCTCGTGGACCCGGTCGCGGAGCGGGTCGGCGCGGCCATGGGCGGCGTGCTGCCCGAGGAGATGCAGGCCATGGCGGGCCCGCTGCTCGGCATGATGCGCTCCATGGGCGGCGCCATGTTCGGCCAGCAGATCGGCCAGGCCGTCGGCACGCTCGCGGGCGAGGTCGTCGGCTCCACGGACATCGGCCTGCCGCTGGGTCCGGCCGGGAAGGCCGCGCTGCTGCCGCTGAACATCGAGAGCTTCGGCAAGGACCTGGGCGTGCCCTCGGACGAGGTGCGGCTCTACCTGGCGCTGCGCGAGGCGGCCCACGCCCGGCTCTTCGCCCACGTGCCGTGGCTGCGCTCGCACCTGTTCGGCGCGGTCGAGGGCTACGCCCGCGGCATCAAGGTCGACACCTCGAAGCTGGAGGACGTCGTCGGCCAGCTGGACCCGTCCAACCCGGAGCAGCTGCAGGAAGCGCTCCAGGGCGGCATGTTCCAGCCGCAGGACACCCCTGAGCAGAAGGCCGCCCTGGCCCGTCTGGAGACGGCGCTCGCGCTGGTCGAGGGCTGGGTGGACGCGGTGGTGCACGAGGCCGCCAAGCCCCGGCTGACCTCGGCGGACGCGATGCGCGAGACGATGCGCCGGCGGCGCGCCTCGGGCGGCCCGGCGGAGCAGACCTTCGCGACGCTGATCGGCCTGGAGCTGCGCCCGCGCCGGCTGCGCGACGCCTCGCGGCTGTGGGCCTCGCTCACGGACGCGCGCGGGGTGGACGGCCGTGACGGCCTCTGGGAGCACCCGGACATGCTGCCGACGGCCTCCGACCTGGACGACCCGGACGGCTTCGTGCACCGCGAGCAGCTGGACTTCTCCGAGATCGACAAGATGCTCGGCGAGGCCGCCGAGAAGCGCGAGCAGGACGGCGACGAGAAGAAGTGAGCCTGCACGAAGACGCGGTCCTGGTACTGAAGGCGTACGAGGACCAGACGGAGCTGCGCGATCTGTACCTGGAGCACCTGGCGGCCCACCCGGACGGGGTCTACAAGCCCTGCGAGGCCGGGCACGTGACGGGCAGCGCGCTGGTGATCGACCCGGCGCGGGGGCGCGTACTGCTGACCCTGCACAAGAAGCTCGGCATGTGGCTCCAGATGGGCGGCCACTGCGAGGCGGGCGACCGGACCCTCGCCGAGGTGGCGCTGCGCGAGGCCGCCGAGGAGTCGGGCATCGCGTCGGGGCTGACGCTGCTCGACGGCGGTCCGGTGCGCCTGGACCGGCATCCGATCCCGGCGCCGTGCAACTGGCACCTGGACGTGCAGTACGCGGCGCTGGCTCCGGCCGGCGCCGTGGCGGAGATCAGCGAGGAGTCCCTGGACCTGCGCTGGTTCCCGTACGAGGAGGTGGCGGCGGTGGCCGACACGTCCGTCGTGCGGCTGCTGGAGGCGACCTTGGCGCGGCTCGGCGGCTGAGTCCGCCGACGCCGCGACGCGGACGTGACGACGCGGACGTGACGAAGGGGCGGTCCCTGGTGGGGCCGCCCCTTCGTCGTGCCGGGAAGGATCAGTTCCAGGCGTTGTTCTGGTTCTGCGCGTGCGAGCCGTGCTGGCCCATGCCGAACTGCGCGGCGGCGCCCTGACCCAGCTGGGCGTTCTGCGGCGGCAGCACCTCACTGGGCTGCACCAGCGCGACGCCGGTGCCGAGGAAGCTCAGCTCCCAGCCCTCGCCGGTGTTGCCGCGGCGCCGCCACACCCCGCTGGAGTGCGTCTGGGCCTGCATCTGGACCCGCAGCGAGGTGGACCAGGCGACGATGGCGTCCGCGTCGACGTTGACGTACTTGTCGGGCGTGACGTGCATCATCAGCGGCTGCCCCGAGGTCATCAGGGCGACCTTGCCGCGGCCGGAGATGTTGAGCTGGTACTTGCCCGAGCCGGAGATCCCGTACTGGCTGTCCACCGCGATGACCTCGGTGTGCAGGGTGGAGTCCAGGGCCAGCACATAGCTGCTGTCGACCGTGAGGCCGTCCTGGTCCACGTCCACGACGTGCACGTACTGGGCCAGATTGGCCAGGTATACGGTGCCCTGCCCGGAGCAGCGCATGAGGTCCAGGCCCTCGCCGGTGCGGCGGCGGGCGCCCCGCTGGCTGCTGCTCTGGTACTCGCCGTCGAAGTCGATGATCCCCTGGTAGGCGACCATGGCGCCCTTACGGGCGAGCACGTCGTCGGAGCCGGTCAGCGAGACCCGCAGCAGCTGCGGGTTCTGGATGGCGTACCGATCCTGGGACTGCGCCTCGGCGTGGGCGAAAAGTGCGCTCTGCATGATGTGTCCGCTCCCCCTCAGCCCCGGGCCCGGAGCCGGTCGGTGCTGTCCTCGCTGGGCTGTACGACGACGATGCCCTGGCCTGAGAAGGCCATCTGGTAGGCCTCCCCGCTGCCCCGGCCGATCATCGACGAGGCCTTGAAGCTGCGCTTGCCCTTGACCTTGAGATTCGGCGACCAGGCGACGAGCGCGTCGGGGTCGACGTACGTCTCGTCCTCGCCGCGGCCGCAGTCGACCACGATCGGGGTGCCGCGGGAGGTCAGGGCGACCCATCCGGTGCCCGCGATCTGCACGTTGAACAGGCCTTGGCCGGCGAACTTGGCGAGGCCCTTGACCCGCTCGACGCCCCACTGGAGGTGGGCGTCGAAGGCCAGCAGGTTGGTGCCGTTGACCGAGAGCGAGTCGTTGTTGAGGTTGATGACGACCACGTCGGCGCCGTAGTCGGCCAGGTAGAGCAGGCCGTCGCCGGTGCACTTCATCAGCGGTGCGCCTTCGCCCGTGATCCACTGCGAGGCCATCTGACGGACGGCCGGCGGGTTGGGCTCGTACTGGACGAAGCCCTCGTAGGCGACCATCGAGCCGGTGCGGGCGAAGAGGTCCTGGCCGCTCTGCATGGCGACCTTGAGCATGGCCCGGCCGTGGTTCTCCATGCGGGCCGTGACGGGGGTCGGGGCGAAGCCCGCGAGTTGCTGGTTCATTGCGTTCATGTCGGGCTCCCTCAGACCTCGTACGGCTGGACGACGATGAAGTTGCCGGGAGCGCCGCGGAACTGGAGGTTCACGGTCTCCCCGCTGTGGCCGGGGTAGGCGTTGCGCCGCAGCCGGACCTGACTGGAGATGATCACCTGCGAGGCCGCGGACCACGCGACGATGGCGTTGCTGTCCGCGAAGGTGGTCGGGGTGACGGGCAGGACGACGGGCGTGCCGTGCGTCTTGACGATCACCGTGCCGGAGCCCTGGAACAACATCGTGAACAGGGCGCCGCCGGGGATGCCGTGGCCCTCGATACGGCGGACCTCGTGCTGGAGCGACTCGTCGAAGGCGAGGACGGCCTCGGCGGAGACGCAGATCCCGTCGCCCTGGAGCTCGATGGCGTGCAGGTGGGCGCCGTTCTCGGCGAGGAAGACCTGGCCGCGGCCGGTGCAGCGCATGAGCTGCATCTCCTGGCCGGTGGCGTTGCCGACGATGCGGCCGGCGAAGCCCGCGCCCTTGTAGCTGAAGTCGACCTTGCCCTGGTAGAGGACCATGCTGCCCTGGCGGGCGAGGACGGCCTGGCCGCCCATCGACAGGTCGACGCGCATGAGCTGCTGGTTCTGCGGGGTCCAGCGGGTGCCGGTGGGGGCTTCCTTGTACGGCTGGAGTGCCGCGGCGAGGCCGGCGCCCGCGGCGGGGACGCCCTGCGGGGCGTACCCGGGCTGCTGGCCCGGCTGCTGGCCGGGGACCTGGCCGTAGCCCGGCTGCTGCCCGTAGGGCGCGGGGGCCGGGGCGGGCGGCGGGACCTGGCCGGGGTACTGCCCGGGAACCTGGCCCGGGACCTGCCCGGGGACCTGTCCGTACGAGGGCTGCGGCGGCTGCGGCGGCTGGCCGTACGGGGCCGGGGCCGGCGGGGCGAGCGGCGCGGCCATGGTGGGCGCGGCGTGCACCGGGGTCGGGGCCGCGGGCTGCTGGTACTGCGGCTGCGGGACGGCGCCGGGCGCGGGCACGGGCGCGCCGAAGGACGGCGCGGGGGCCGGGGCCTGCGGGGCCTGCTGGGCCGGGGCACCGAAGGCCGGGGCCGGGGCGGCCGCCTGCGGCGGCGGGGCGAACCCGGGCGAGGCGGCGGCCGGGGCCTGCTGAGCCGGCTGTGCCTCCTCGGCGACCTCGCCGCCGAAGTTCCGCAGCAGCGCGTCGAGGCCGCCGTCGAAGCCCTGGCCGACGGCGGCGAAGCGCCACACGTCCTTCAGGTAGAAGTCGCCGAGCATCACGGCCCGCTCGGTGGTGAACTCCGCACCGGTGAACGCGTACCGGACGACCTCTTCGCCGCCGGCCACGATCCGGATGTAGCCGGGGCCGATCTGCGACATCTGTCCGGCACCGTCGATGGTGGCGGTGAAGGACAGTTTGTGGATGGATGCCGGAATGCGGTCCAGCGTCACCCGGAAGGATTCGGTGTCGCCCGACTGCGCACCGAGTTGCTGAATGGACTCTTCCGGCGACTTCGGCTGATTGAAGAAGACGAAGTAACGGTCGTCCGACAGCTGCTCGTTGGCGTCGAGGCCGAAACAGCTGATGTCGAAGGCGAGTCCTGATCCTGCGATCTGGACACCTACGTACAGATCGGTGCCCGCCGTGAGATCACTGATCTTGGCCTTGTGGCCGCGTTGGAATTCCCTGGCCATACGTACGACCGTCCCCCATCCCGACTGTGAATGCGTGCCGCTCAGGCTAACGGCAATTGCCGACATCGGGCCAAGCCGGTACCGACCCGGTACAAAACCCTGCGCGCGGCACGGGGGCCGGCCGGCGGGTCGACGGGTGGGCCGGCGGGTGGGCCGGGGGTCGGGCCGGCGGGCTCATTCCTCGCGGGCGGCGGGGACCTTCGGCAGCCGCTCGGCGGCGACCACGCCCTCCAGGTAGCCGCGGGCCCGCTCGGTGCGCGGGTAGGCCTCCAGCAGTTCCCAGAAGCGGGGTCCGTGGCCGGGTACGAGGAGGTGGGCCAGCTCGTGCAGGAGCACGTAGTCGACGACGTACTCGGGCATCCCCTGGAGCCGGTGCGAGAGGCGGATGCTGCCTTCGGCGGGGGTGCAGGAGCCCCAGCGGGTGTTCTGGTTGGTGACCCAGCGGACCGTCCGGGGGCGGGCTCGGCCGTCGAAGTACTGCTCGGACAGCTGCGCGGCCCGCTCGGTGAGCTCCGCGTCCCCGAAGGTGCGTTTGCTCTCCTGCGCGGCGAGTTTGTCGAGCATGACCCCCACCCAGCGCTGCTCCTCCGCCTCGGACATCCGGGCAGGGATGAGAACGACCGTACGGTCACCCTCGCGATAGGCGGATACGGTCCTGCGGCGGCGCGCGCTCCGGCGGACTTCGACGGCGCGCTGCGGTGGGTCGGCGGACACGCCACGACGGTACCCGGTCGTGGTGGCGGAAGTCCCGCCCGTCCGCGGTTCGAACACGAGGGATTCACAGCCGATTTCCGGAACCCCATTTCCCTTCATCTCATATGCCTAATACCTCGCACCTGTGGACAAATTCCGGCACGGATTCCGGCGGGCGGGCACTGTGGCGGAAGAGCGGGAAACGGATGGTGCGCGTGCGCACGGGATATCGAGGGGGACCTGACATGTATCCGAGGGTGAAGCCGGCGTTGGCGCGGGCCTGGCGCGATCTTCAGACGGTTCAGTTCGGGGTGACACCCGCCCACGCGGTGGTGCTCGGTCCCGTGGACACGGCCACGGGCACGCTGATCGACCGGATCGACGGAACCCGGGGGATGGAGTTGCTGCGGTCCGAGGCCTCGGGGATGGGGCTGCCGGACGGCCGGGCCGACGAGGTGGTCAGGACGCTGGCGGGGGCCGGTCTGCTCGACGACGCCACCGCGGGTGGACCCCGGGCCCAGGCCCTGCGGGCGCTCCCGGAGACCGTGGAACGGCTGGGGCCCGACCTGGGCTCGCTGTCGCTGGTCCACCGGGAGCCGGGCGGGGGGCTACGGGGGATCGCCGCCCGCCGGGCGATACGGGTCCGGGTGCGCGGGAGCGGCCGGGTGGGGGCCGTGATCGCCGCGGTCCTGGCGGGGGCCGGTGTGGGCCGGGTCGAGGTGCTCGACGGGGGCCGGGTGGAGCCGGCGGACGTGGCACCGGGCGGGCTGGGCCCCGAGGCCGTGGGTCGGCCGCGGGCCGAGTCCGCGGGCAGGCTGGTGCGCGATTCGGCCCCGGGGCGCACCCCGCGGGCCGGGGAGGAGGAGGGGGCGGAGCCGGGGTTGGCCCTGGTGATCGTCGCGCCCCGGGACGGGCTGCAGGCCTGGGCCCCGGATCCGGACACCGCGGTGGACTGGGTCGCCGCGGGCATCCCGCACCTGTACGCCGGGGTGTTGGAGGGAACGGGGCTGGTCGGGCCTTTGGTGCTGCCGGGGTCGACGGCCTGCGCGGGGTGCATGGAGCGCGACCGGGTGGACCGGGACGCGGCCTGGCCCAGGATGCTGGTTCAGTGGCGCTCGGCCCACCGCCGCCGCGCGAGCGGGGCCTGCGACCTGGGCCTGTCCACGGCGGTGGCCGGACTGGCCGCGGCCCACGCGCTCGCCTTCCTCGACGGAGGGTTACCCGCTTCCACCGGCGCCCGCTGGGAGGCGGCCCTCCCCACCCTGCACTGGCGATCCGACCCGGTGCGCCCGCATCCCGAATGCCCTTGCGGGGCGGGTGGGTCAGCTGAGGAGGATCGGGCGGGGAGCGGTCGGGAGGGCCATGACAGGATGCGTTGAGGCTGTCGGGTCGGCGGAGCCCTTCCTGAATCCGCCGTTCGCGGCGCAGCTGTCTGGGACATGGAGGGGCGTATGTCTGATCTTCCCCGGAAGGCGGTCACCCGTACCGTCAAGCTGGCCGCGCTGCCGCTCGGCATCGCGGGTCGGGTCACGTGGGGGCTGGGCAAGCGGATCGGGGGCAAGTCCGCGGAGATCGTGGCGCGCGAACTTCAGCAGCGCACCGCCGAGCAGTTGTTCCGCACCCTCGGGGAGCTGAAGGGCGGTGCCATGAAGTTCGGGCAGGCCCTGTCGGTCTTCGAGTCGGCCCTGCCGGAGGAGGTCGCCGGGCCCTACCGGGCGGCGCTGACCAAGCTCCAGGAGGCGGCCCCGCCGCTGCCCGCGGCGACGGTGCACCAGGTGCTGACGGACCGTCTCGGAGCCGACTGGCGGGACCTGTTCGAGGAGTTCGAGGACAAGCCGGCCGCGGCGGCCTCCATCGGCCAGGTGCATCGGGCGGTGTGGCACGACGGCCGGCGGGTGGCCGTCAAGGTCCAGTACCCGGGTGCCGGTGAGGCGCTGTTGTCGGACCTGAAGCAGCTGGGCCGGTTCGCGGGACTGCTCGGGCCGCTGATCCCGGGCATGGAGATCAAGCCGCTGATCAAGGAGTTGCGCGACCGGGTCTCGGAGGAGCTCGACTACGAGCTGGAGGCCGAGGCCCAGCGGACGCACGCGGACGCCTTCGTGGACGACCCGGACGTGTTCGTGCCGGACGTCGTGCACCAGGGCGACCAGGTGCTGGTGACCGAGTGGATGGAGGGGACCCCGCTGTCGGAGGTGATAGCCGACGGCACCCAGGAGGAGCGGGATCGCGCCGGACAGCTGCTGGCCGGGTTCCTGTTCTCCGGTCCGGCGCGCACCGGTCTGCTGCACGCCGACCCGCACCCGGGCAACTTCCGGCTGATATCGGGGGCGGACGGCCGGATGCGACTGGGCGTCCTGGACTTCGGCACGGTGGACCGGCTGCCCGGTGGCTGGCCCAAGCCCATCGGCAGGTCGCTGCGGATGACGCTGGACGGTGACGCCGAGGGGGTCTACGGGCACCTGTGCGCCGAGGGGTTCGTGAAGGAGTCCGTCGAGTTGGACCCCGACGCGGTGCTGGACTATCTCAAGCCGATCATCGAGCCCGCCGAGGCCGAGGAGTTCACCTTCACCCGGCCGTGGTTGCGCGGCCAGGCGGCGCGGATCGCCGATCCTCGCTCCCCCGCGCACCAGTTGGGCCGGCAGATCAACCTGCCGCCCTCCTATCTCCTGATCCACCGCGTGACGCTGAGCACCATCGGGGTGCTGTGCCAGCTGGGCGCGACGGTGCGGTTGCGGGACGAACTGAACACCTGGCTGCCGGGGTTCGCCCCCGACGAGTGAGTGCGCGGGCGCGTCACCACCAGGACGAGTCGAGCCTGCCCTCGATCGCCCGGAGGTTGGCGCGCGCGCAGACGACGCAGAAGTACTGTCTGGTCCCGTTCTCCACCGAGCAGGTCCAGGTGGGTGGGATCTCGCCCGGGGCCTTGGCGCCACAGCCCGTGCAGACGACGGGCTGGGCCTCGGATCCCGACGGGCCGGGGTGGGGAGTCGGCTGGTCCACCTCCAGACGATATCCCCGTCCGGGGCGCACAGCCCGCGCAACGCACCGGGGGGACCGGTCCGTGCGGACCGGTCCCCCCGGGGATGCTGCTTTCGGTTCTTAGTTCATGACGGCCATGGCCAGCGCGCGCCGGGCGCGCATGGAAACGCGCTCGGCACGCCGCTGCATGCGGCGGGCGGCGACCAGGCGCACGGCGTGACGCTCGGCGTCCACCTCACGCATGCGGTCGTCCATATGGGCGCGAGCCAGGGCTTCTGGGATGAGTTGCATTTCGCGGGTCCTGTTCTGACGCGAGGTGATCGCGCCGGCGGTGATGAAGTCTGCGTGGGCGGCGCCGTGGGGCTGCTCGCTCGTGGAGTAGGAGGTCATGAGGGCCTGCTTCAAGGGGTCGTGCGTCAGGGGGCGGTCGATGGTGCCGATGGCGGTCATGCCGCGACAACCGGGTTCTTGCGCGGACGGCCACGGGGACGCTTGCGGGCGACGACGACACCCTGGACGAAGAGCTCGCCACCCCAGACACCCCAGGGCTCGCGACGCTCGGTCGCACCGGCGAGGCAGGCCTCGACCAGCGGGCAGGTGCGGCAGAGGGACTTGGCGTACTCGACGTCCGCCGGGGACTCGGCGAAGAAGACCTCGGGGTCGAAGGTGCGGCACGGGACGGGTACGCCGAGGTTCTCGATGGCGTCGTCGAGCGCGGTCAGCGCGGTGAGCGGGGTCAAGGTGTGGTTCTCCGGGACTGCGGGCGGGGAGTTCAGCTGGGTCTGCGGTACGGACGGGGCGTGCGCTTCGAGTTGCACGGTGGTTTCTTCCTCGTCTTGTTCGGCTAGTCGTTCCGGCCGGTCGGCCGGGTTCGGCTGGGTTGTGCTCTCACACCGACTGGCCAGGCCAGTCCCGAGACCCCTTCGCTCCGTCGCCCCCGGTCGGGGACAAACAGAAGGGCCGCGGATCCCGGGTGGGGTTCCGCGGCCCTGAAGGCGCCGGCCTGATCATGCGATCAGGCTGGATCACTCCAGGGTTCGAGCCCGCGGAAGGCCCACATCAGGTGGTGCTGCTGCTTCGTCTGCTTCTTCAGGGATCCGGCACCGGCTGCGGCAGCAAATCCATAGGCGCCATGCGTCTGCGCTTCTGCTGCCAGTACTGCCACCGGTGCCTGGGTCGGTCGCTCATTGCGCTCACTGACCGGAAGGGTCGCCAGCAGGGCGGGGCGGTCGGCGGAAATCGCGGACACACCGGTACCCAGGAGGGAGACGGAACCGAGCAGGCAGGAAGCGTCGACCGAGCGATCGGTCATTTTGGTGAAGGTCATGAAGCTGGTCACTGGTCTCGCCTCCTCTCGGCGTCTCGGGGACTCGGCCCGAGGGCCTGTCCCATACGTATTCGGATAAGTACAGCACGGATCCAGGGCTTCGGAGAAGCCACCGTTTCCGTTGCTAAGAACCTATGGGTCTTCGCTGGGCATGTGCAAACTATTTTTCCGACGAGTTTCTACGCGTCGTCAGGATGCCCGGCCCCGACCTCCTGACCTGCGCAGATGGCCAGGACCTCGGCTCCGTACCGGTCAAGCTTACGGCCGCCCACTCCGGAGATCATCGAGAGCTCCCCCGCCTCGGACGGCGCGGCCTCCGCGATCGCCATCAGCGTCTTGTCCGTGAAGACGCAGTACGCGGGCAGGCCTTGCAGCTTCGACTCGGCCGCGCGCCACTCCCGAAGCCGCTCGTAGAGGCCTTCGTCCATGTCGGACGGACAGTCCTCACAACGCATCAGCTTCAGCTCGCCGGCCTCGGTCAGGGTCTTGCCACAGACCCTGCACAGCACCGGGCCGCGGGGGCCGCGCCTACGCGGCCCTCGCTCGGCCGCGGAACCCGCTCGGGCGCCCGGGGCCGCGGAGCCCGGCCGCAGGCCGTTCAGGAAGCGGCTGGGGCGCCTGGAGGCCCGGCCGCCGGGGGTGCGGGAGACCGACCAGGACAGGCCCAGGTGCACCCGCGCCCGGGTGACGCCGACGTAGAGCAGTCGCCGTTCCTCCTCGACCTGCTCGTCGGTCTTCGCATAGGTGATCGGCATCATGCCGTCGGTGAGGCCGACGAGGAACACGGCGTCCCACTCCAGGCCCTTCGCCGCGTGCAGCGAGGCCAGGGTGACGCCCTGCACGGTCGGGGCGTGCTGGGCGGCCTTGCGCTCCTCCAGCTCGATCGTGAGGTCCGCCAGGGTGGCGCCGGGCCGGCTCCGGGCGAAGTCCTCGGCGAGCCGGACCAGCGCGGCCAGCGATTCCCACTGGTCGCGCACGGCGCCGGAGCCGGCCGGCGGCTCGGCGCCCCAGCCGATGGCGCTGAGCACCGCCCGGACCTGGGAACCCAGCTCCACGACATCGTCGAGCAGCGGGTCGTTCCCGCCGGAGCGGGCGGCTCCGCGCAGCGCGACGAGAGCCTTCTGGACCTCCTGGCGCTCGAAGAACCGCTCGGCCCCGCGCAGCTGGTACGGGACCCCGGCGTCGGCGAGGGCCTGCTCGTAGACCTCGGACTGGGCGTTGATGCGGTAGAGGACGGCGATCTCGCCCGCCGGGATGCCCGCGGCGATCAGGTCCCGGATCCGGCGGGCGACGCCCTCGGCCTCGGCGGGCTCGTCCGCGTACTCGGTGTGGACGGGGTCGGGGCCGGTCTCGCGCTGCGAGATCAGCTCCAGCCGGTGCTCGGCGGCCCGGCCCTTGGCCTGGTTCAGGAGCCCGTTGGCCAGATGGACCACCTGCGGGGTGGAGCGGTAGTCGCGGACCAGCTTGACCACCGTGGCCTGCGGGTAGCGGGTGCGGAAGTTCAGCAGGTGGTCGGGGGTGGCGCCGGTGAAGGAGTAGATGGTCTGGCTGGCGTCGCCGACGACGCAGAGGCTGTCGCGCTCGCCGAGCCACAGGTCCAGCAGCCGCTGCTGGAGCGGGCTGACGTCCTGGTACTCGTCGACGACGAAGTGCTGGTACTGGGTACGGATCTGCTCGGCGATGTCGTGGCGGTCCTGGAGGATGCCGACGGTCAGGAGCAGCACGTCCTCGAAGTCGATCATGCCGCGGTCGCGCTTGAGCTGTTCGTACGTCCCGTATATCTGGGCGATCTCGGCCAGGTCCCGGGGGGCCTCGCGACCCGACTTCAGGGCGGCCACCGGATAGTCGGCGGGCACGGTCTGGGTGACCTTCGCCCATTCGATCTCGCCCGTGACGTCGCGCAGCTCGCCCCGGTCGAGGCGGATACGGCAGCGCGCGCCGGCCTCGGCGACCAGTTGGATCTTGCGCTCCAGCAGTCGGGGCACCTCACCACCGACCGCCTTCGGCCAGAAGTACTGGAGCTGGCGCAGGGCCGCGGAGTGGAAGGTGCGGGCCTGGACCCCGCCCGCGCCCAGGGTGCGCAGGCGTCCGCGCATCTCGCCGGCGGCGCGGTTGGTGAAGGTGACGGCCAGCACGCTCGCGGGCATGAGCTGTCCGGACCGGACGCCGTAGGCGATGCGGTGGGTGATCGCGCGGGTCTTGCCGGTACCGGCGCCCGCCAGCACGCACACCGGCCCGCGCAGGGTCGTCGCGACCTCACGCTGCTCCGGGTCCAGGCCCAGGAGCACCGCGTCGGCCGAGTCGACGGAGTCGGGGCCGCCCGGGAACGATGAGGAGTGCGTTGCTGCTGTCACCCCGCCATGCTGCCAGGTCTGGTGAGTCGGGCGGGAAAATTGTCCACAGGCGGCACGAATCAGTCGTATCAGTCACACCGGGTGCGTGGGGGCGACCGTACGGGAATGGCCGCACGGTCCCGTACGTTCGAGTACTCGGACCACCGAGCCCTCACGAAGGAGAGCGCAGCATGCAGGACACGGGCACCGTCACGATGTACAGCACGACCTGGTGCGGCTACTGCCGTCGGCTGAAGAGCCAGCTGGACCGGGAAGGCATCGCGTACAACGAGATCAACATCGAGCTCGACCCGGAGTCCGCCGCGTTCGTGGAGAAGGCCAACGGCGGCAACCAGACGGTTCCCACCGTGCTCGTGAAGTCCGCCGCGGGCAGCGAGTCGGTCATGACCAACCCGAGCCTGGCCCAGGTCAAGCAGGCCCTCGCCGTCTGATCGGCGGCGCGGACCGGGCGAGACCGGAGCACGACGGAGGGCCCCCGCCTCGGCGGGGGCCCTGCCGTCGTCACGAGGCGGGGAAAGTGACGAAGGTTACGCGGCGGCCTTCGGCAGCGGCTCGCCGTACCAGAGCTCGACCAGCCGGGCGGCGATGGAGATGCCCGACGGGGGCAGCACCTCGCCCGACGCGAACGCCGCGCGCAGCTCCTCGCGGGAGAACCAGCGGGCCTCCTCGATCTCCTCGCCGTCCACCGTGATCTCCGAGGTGACGGCGCGGGCCGTGAAGCCCAGCATCAGGCTGTACGGGAAGGGCCAGGGCTGGCTGGCCACGTACTCGACCTCGCCGACCTTGACGCCCGCCTCCTCCCACACCTCACGGATGACGGACTGCTCTATCGACTCGCCCGGCTCCACGAACCCCGCCAGCGTCGAGAAGCGGCCCTCCGGCCAGTGCACCTGGCGGCCCAGCAGCGCCCGGTCGTGCTCGTCCGTGACCAGCATGATCACGGCCGGGTCGGTGCGCGGGTAGTGCTCGGCGCCGCAGCCGGGGCAGCGGCGGATGTGCCCGGCGGCCGCGACCACCGTGCGCTCGCCGCAGCGCGAGCAGAAGCGGTGCATCCGCTGCCAGTTCTCCAGCGCCACCGCGTGCACCATCAGCCCGGCGTCGCGCGGAGAGAGCAGCAGTCCGGCCTCCCGCAGGCCGGCCGGGCGGGCCGACTGGTCCATGCGGCCGGGCAGCGCGTCCTTCTGCAGCGCGAAGTACCGTACGCCGTCCTCGTCGGTGCCCAGGAAGTAGCGGTGGGTCTCGGTGACCGGGGCCTCGAAGGCCGGGGTCATCACGATGCCGCTGCCGCCGTCGGGGGTGTCGTCGATCAGGACCTGGCCTCCGGAGACGACGAAGACGCGGGTCGTCGGGTGACTCCAGGCCGCGGCGAGCCACGCCTCGTCGAGGCGGTGGTGCGCGGCGCGGTCGATCCCGCTGGGCGCGGCGAGCGAAAGAGGGCGCTCGGTGAGAGGGCGCTCGGTATGGGTGCTCACAGGTACTTCCAACTCCCCCGGTGGTGGGACAGGCAGGCTCGGTACGGCAGGTGTGTGCGTGCGTCGGGCGTGTGCGTCGGGTGTCAGGCGGTGGCGGTGGTTCGGTGGTGGGCGGCCAGGTCCCCCCAGAGGTACGCGGTCGTCTCGACGCCCTTGAGTAGGAGGTCCAGCTCGACCTTCTCGTTCGGTGAGTGCCAGCCGTCGGACGGTACCGAGATACCGAGGAAGAGGACGGGCGCGTCCAGCACGTCCTGGAGGTCCGCGGCGGGACCGGAGCCGCCCTCCCGCGTGAAGCGGATCTTCTCGCCGAAGGCGCGGCCCATGGCCCGGACGACCGACTGCAGGGCCGGGTGGTCCAGCGGGGTCAGGCACGGGCGGGTGGGCGCGCCGAAGGTGATGGAGTGGCGGATCCCGTCCGGGGTCACGGCCGCGACCCAGTCCCTGACGGCGGCCTCGACCTCGTACGGGTCCTGCCCGGACACCAGGCGGAACGACAGCTTCAGGTGGGCGGAGGCGGGCACGATGGTCTTGCCGCCGGGGCCCTGGTAACCGCCGCCGATGCCGTTGACCTCGGCCGTGGGGCGGGCCCAGACGCGCTCCAGGGTGGAGTACCCGGCCTCGCCCGCGGCGGCGTGGGACTTGGCCGTACGCAGCCACTCGGACTCGTCGAAGGGCAGCTCGGCGATGAGCGCGCGCTCCGCGTCCGTGAGCTCGGCGATGTTGTCGTAGAAGCCGGGGATCGTGACCCGTCCGTCGGCGTCGTGCAGGGCCGCGACCAGGCGGGCGGCGGCGGTGGCCGGATTGGGCACGGCCCCGCCGAAGGCGCCGGAGTGGATGTCCTGGTCCGGGCCGTGGAAGTCGATCTCGCAGTCGGCGACGCCGCGCATGCCGGTGCAGACGGTGGGGGTGGTCTCGGACCACATTCCGGTGTCGGAGACGATCACGACGTCGGCGGCGAGCTCGGCGGCGCGGGCCTCGACGAGGGCGCGGAAGTTCGGGGAACCGGACTCCTCCTCGCCCTCGATGAGGAGCTTGAGGTGCACGGCGGGAGCGGCGGCGCCGGTGGCGGCCAGGTGCGCCCGTACCCCGAGGGTGTGGAAGAACACCTGCCCCTTGTCGTCGGCGGCGCCGCGCCCGTACATCCGGCCGTCCTGGATCACCGGCTCGAAGGGGTCGGTGTGCCAGCCGTCGGCGAGGGCGGCGGGCTGCACGTCGTGGTGCCCGTACACGAGGACGGTCGGGGCGTGCGGGTCCTCGCTGGGCCAGTGCGCGAAGACGGCGGGCGCGCCCGGGCCCGTTTTCGGATCGGAAGGGGTCCACACCTCGGCGACCGGGAAGCCGGTCTCCTTGAGCTTGGCCGCGAGCCATTCGGCGCTGCGGCGTACGTCGCCCGCGTGCTCGGGCTGGGCCGAGACGGAGGGGATGCGCAGCCACTCGGCGAGGTCGTCGAGGAAGGCGGCGCGGTGGGTGTCGATGTACGTGCGGACGACGCTGTCCGGCGGGGTGTCGCTCATGCCCCCGAGCCTAGCTGTCCGCCTGATGGTCACCGTCCGGGTCCGATTCGCCTTGGAGGATCCGCTCAAGGCGGGCTCGGTCCGGGAGGTTGCGGGGGCGGATCACGCGGCCGCTGCGGACGTGCAGGAAGGCGGCGGAGACCCGGTCGAGCGGGGTGTTCGTGGCCTCGGCCCAGGCGACGCGATAGACGGCGAGCTGGAGCGGATCGGCCTCGGTGGTACGGCCGGTCTTCCAGTCGACGATCTCGTACGAGCCGTCCGGGTTCTTGTAGACGGCGTCGATCCGGCCGCGCACGACCCGGCCGGCGAGGGTGAGCTGGACCGGGGCCTCCATGCGGTGGGGCGGCCGGTCGGCGTACGGGCTGCGTTCGAAGGCGGCCTTGAGGGAGTCGAGGTCGGCCTCGTCGGCGATCTCCTGGTCGGAACCGGCGCCGGGGAGGTCGGTGACGGGGTCGAGGACGTCGAGGAAGGGCAGGGGCAGCTCGTCGAACCGGGACTCGACCCAGGCGTGGAAGCGGGTGCCCTGTCGGGCCGCGGGCTGCGGGGGGCGCGGCATGGGGCGGGCCAGGTCGCGTACGAAGCCCTGCTCGTCGGCGGCGAGCCGAAGCAGCTGACTGGCCGACAGGGCGGAGGGCAGCTCGACGTCGCGGACGGCGGCGCGGGCACGGCGGAGCTCGCCCTCGAGGGCGTCGAGGTCCCGGTCCCAGGAGGCGACGGCACGGGCCTCTTCGGGTACGAGGTCGCCTCGGGCGGTGCGGGGTACGGACGCGGCGGACGGCGTCGTCTCCCCGGCCCAGAGGTCGGCCTCCGCGCGGAGGTCGTCGCGCCGGGCCTGCCGCCGGGCGGGTACGTCCTCGCGCGCGGACGGCGCCTCGCCGGCCCAGAGGTCGTCGTACGGCGGGTCGGCGGGGCCGGGCGGTCGGGCGGCTTCGGGCTCGGGCTCGGTCCTGGGCTGGGTCTCCGGCTCGGGCTCCGGCTCGGGGGGCCAGGTGTCGTCGGTCGGGGGTGGTTCCCAGGGGTCTTCGGCCGGCCACGGCTCCTCGCAGTCCGGGGGCCAGAGGTAGGCCTCGTCCTCCTCCGGGGGCGGGGCCGCGAGGTAGGACTCCACCAGGGCGGCCGCCGCGCGGCGCAGGGTCAGGGAGTACGGGTCGAGCGGCAGGGGCCAGGAGTGGTCCGGGGTGGATTCGTCGGACAGGGCCGGATTCTCGGCGGTGGGGTCGGGCTCGTCCGCCCAGGCCTCGATCTCGCCGAAACCGGCCGCGCAGTGCTCGTACAGGGCTTCCAGGAACGCCGACGGGCCCCGACGCTTCTTCTGGCTCGGCCCCCACCAGTGACCCGAGGCCAGCAGCAGGGAGCGCGGCCGGGTGAAGGTCACGTAGCCGAGGCGGAGCTCCTCCACCGACTTGTGCTCCTTGAGCGCGGCCTTGAAGGCCTTCAGGCCCGCTGAGGTCCAGGCCGGGTCCCCGGGCAGGGTGGGGGCGTCGCCGCGCAGCGCGTACGGGAGGACCTTCGCGTACGAGGTCCAGGCCTCCGGCGGCTTCTCCTTCGGGAAGGCGCCCGCGCACAGGTCCGGGACCACCACCACGTCCCACTCCAGGCCCTTGGACTTGTGGGCGGTGAGCACCTTGACCGTGTTCTCGCCGCCCGGCAGCGCGTGGTCCAGGCCCTTCTCGTACTGGGCCGCCGTGCGCAGGAACGCCAGGAAGGCCAGCAGCGTGGCCTCGCCGTCCAGGGCGGCGAAACCGGCCGCGACGTCCATGAAGTTCGACAGCGTCTCGCGGCGGCGGGCCGCCAGCGCGTGCGGGGAGGCCGACAGCTCCACCTCCAGGCCGGTGGCGGTCAGCACCCGGTGCAGGACGTCCATCAGCGGGTCCGCGAGCGAGCGCCGCAGGTCGCGCAGTTCCTGGGCGAGGTGCGCGAAGCGGACCCGGGCCTCCGCCGAGAAGGGGAGGTCGTCCGGGGCCTGTCCGGCGCCGTCGAGGAAGGTCTCCAGCGCGTCGGCCAGCGACACGATCTCCGCCGGGTCCACGCCCTCCACGGCCGCCGCGAGCCGTTCGTCCGGGTCGGAATCGGCGGGCGCGCGGCCCACCAGGAGCCGCGCCCGGCGGCCCAGCAGGGCCAGGTCGCGCGCGCCGATCCGCCAGCGCGGGCCGATCAGGAGCCGGACGAGGGAGGCGTTGGCGCCCGGGTCCTGGAGGACCTCGCAGACGGCGACGAGGTCGGCGACCTCGGGCAGGTGCAGCAGTCCGGAGAGGCCGACGACCTCCACGGGCACGTCCCGGTCCACCAGCACGGCCTGGATCTGCGCGAAGTCCCCGGCGGAGCGGCACAGCACGGCGATCTCCCGGGGCTCCGTCCCGGTGCGGACCAGGTGGGCGACGGAGTCGCCGAGCCAGTCGAGCTCCTGCGCGTGGGTCTCCAGCAGGGCGCAGCGGACCTGCCCGGCGGCCTCCGCGCCGGGCGCCGGGCGCAGCGCCTCCACGCCTTCGTGCATGGCGCGCAGCGGGGCGGCGAGGCCGTTGGCGAGGTCGAGCAGGCGGCCGCCGCTGCGCCGGTTCTCGCTGAGGGAGAACCGGGTGGCGGGGCTTTCGTCGGCGTGCGGGAAGTGCTCCGGGAAGTCGTCGAGGTTGGCGACGGAGGCCCCGCGCCAGCCGTAGATCGCCTGGCAGGGGTCGCCCACGGCGGTCACGGCGTGGCCGGAGCCCGCGCCGAAGAGGCCGGACAGCAGCAGCCGCTGGGCCACGGAGGTGTCCTGGTACTCGTCGAGCAGGACCACCCGGAACTCCTCGCGCAGCAGCGCCCCCACCTCGGGCCGGGTGGTGGCGAGCTGCGCGGAGAGGGCTATCTGGTCGCTGAAGTCGAAGAGGTCGCGGGTGCGTTTGGCGGCGCGGTAACGGACGACCAGTTCCAGCAGTTCGAGGCGACCGCGCACGGCCTCCGGGACCTTGCGGAGGTCCTCGTTGGTGAGCTTGGTGTCGGCGAGCACACCCAGCAGTTCGGTGTCGTGCAGGCGCAGGTGTGCCGGCTCGACCAGGTGCTCGGAGAGCTCCCCGTCGAGCGCGAGGAGGTCGCCGACCAGGTCGGGGACCGATTTGGTGAGCGAGGGGTACGGGCCGGGGGCCTCGCGCAGCACCTTCGCGGCGAGCTGGAAGCGGGTGGCGTCGGCGAGCAGCCGGGAGCTGGGCTCCAGGCCGATGCGCAGGCCGTGGTCCTTCAGGAGCTGCCCGGCGAAGGCATGGTAGGTGGAGATGCGGGGCTCGCCGCCGACCGCGTCCGCGTCGGCCGGGGAGGGGTCCGGGTCGGTGATGCCGGCCCGCGCCAAGGCCTTGCGTACGCGCTCGGACAGCTCACCGGCGGCCTTGTTGGTGAAGGTCAGGCCGAGCACCTGCTCGGGCGCGACCGCTCCGGTACCGACGAGCCAGACGACGCGGGCGGCCATGACGGTGGTCTTGCCGGAGCCGGCGCCCGCGACGACGACCTGTGGGGCGGGCGGGGCGGTGACACAGGCCATCTGCTCGGGCGTGAAAGGGATCCCGAGGAGCTCCTTGAGCTGCTCGGGGTCGGAGAGGGCGGGCGGACGCGCGGGCACGTAAAAAGGCTAGCCGCCCCCACCGACAGTCCCGACCGACAGCCTCGACCGACCCTCCGAGGGGCGCGGCCCCGGCCCACCGTCCTGAGGGACGGCCGCGACCGTCGGGCTCACTCGACGGTCTGGCGGCCCTCCGGGCGGGCGCTGCACGAACTGCGGAAGGAGCAGTGGTCGCAATGACGGCCCGCGGCGGGCGCGAACCGCTCGTCCAGGACCCGGCCCGCGGCGGTGGCCAGCAGGTCGCCGACCCACTCCCCGTCGAGCGGCTGCTGCGCCTGCACCTTGGGCACGGCGTCGCCGCCCTCGCGGATCGCGGCGCCTTGGCGGAGCTGGACGAGCTCCGCGCCGCCGGCCGCGGGGCGCAGGCCGTCGAAGACCTCGTCGACGGCACCCTCGCGCACGGCGAGCTGGTAGACGGCGAGCTGGGGGTGGCGGGCGACCTCGTCCTTGGTGGGCGCGGACCTGCCGGTCTTGAAGTCGACGACGTACGCACGCCCCTGCGGGTCCGCCTCGACCCGGTCCATGGAACCCCGGATGCGGACGGCGACCTCACCGGCTTCGAGTGTGACGTCGAACTCGTGCTCCGTGGCCACGGCCTCGCGGCCCCCGCGGTCGGTGGTGTGCCAGCGCAGGAAGCGTTCCAGGGCGGCGCGGGCGTTGTCCTTCTCCTGGCGGGACTTCCAGGGGGCGTCGAAGGCGAGGGCGTCCCACACGGAGTCGAGGCGTTCCATGAGGACGGCCAAGTCTGCGGGGGTACGGCCGGAGGCGACCTCGTCGGCGAGGACGTGCACGACGTTGCCGAAGCCCTGGGCGGCGGTGGAGGGAGTGTCGGCCTTGACCTCGCGGCCGAGGAACCACTGGAGGGAGCAGGTGTTGGCGAGCTGTTCCAGGGCGCTGCCGGACAGCGCGACGGGCCGGTCCCGATCGCGGAGCGGGACGCTGCTGCGGGTGGGCTCGTACAGGCCCCACCAACGCTGCGGGTGCGCGGCGGGGACCAGCGGGCGGTCCTCGTCGTCGGTGAGCGCGGCGAGGCGGGCGAGGCGGCGGGCGGCCGCGTCGCGCAGGGCGGGCGAGGCGTCGGGGTCGACGGTGGTGGCGCGCAGTTCGGCGACGAGCGCGGCGACCGCGAGGGGGCGTCGGGGGCGGGCGGTGACGTCGCGCGGGGTGACGCCGAGCTCGGTGAGGAAGCGGGAGGGCTGGTCGCCGTCGTCGGCGGGGGCCTTGACGGCGGTGACGACGAGGCGTTCGCGGGCGCGGGTGGCGGCGACGTAGAAGAGCCGGCGCTCCTCGGCGAGCAGGGCGCCGGGGGTGAGGGGCTCGGCGAGGCCGTCGCGGCCGATACGGTCGGCCTCCAGCAGGGAACCGCGCCGGCGGAGGTCGGGCCACAGGCCCTCCTGGACGCCGGCGACGACGACGAGGGACCACTCCAGTCCCTTGGAGCGGTGGGCGGTCATCAGCCGGACGGCGTCGGAGCGGGTGGCGCGGGCCGTCAACATGTCGGCGGCGATGTCCTCCGCCTCCAGCTGTTCGAGGAAGTTGAGCGCGCCACGGCCGCCGGTGCGTTCCTCGGCGCGGGCGGCGGTGTCGAAGAGGGCGCAGACCGCGTCGAGGTCGCGGTCGGCGTTACGGCCGGCCGCGCCGCCGCGGCGGGCGCTGCGCTCCAGCCGCTGCGGCCAGGGCGTGCCGTCCCAGAGGACCCACAGGGCCTCCTCGGCGGTGCCGCCGCCCTGGAGCAGCTCACGGGCCTTGCGCAGGAGCAGGCCGAGGCGCTGGGCGCCGCGGGCGTAGGCGGGATCGTGTGCGGTGAGCCGTTCCGGCTCGGCGAGGGCGCGGGCGAGCAGGACGTCGGAGGGCGCGGGCACCTTGACGCCGGCGGCGCGTTCCTCGTCCCGCAGGGCGCGGCCGAGCCGCCGCAGGTCGGCGGCGTCCATCCCGCCGAGGGGGGAGGCGAGCAGGGTGAGGGCGGCCTCGACGGTGACGCCTCCGGCCGTTACGCCTCCGGCGGGGTCGGCGGACTCCTCGGGGGTCGCCCCCGGGCCCGGCTCCGCAGGGTCGCCTCCGGCGCGGTCACCGGGAGCCTGCTCGATCGCGTCGGCCTGGTCCCGCGGACCGGACGGGGCGGACGCGGCGGACGGTGACGCGTCGGCGGATCCCGTGGGGGTCTCGGCCCGTGGCGAGTCGTCCGTGGGCAGTGCGGAGACGGCCGGGTCGGGTGCGTCCGCCGGAAGGTCCGCGGTGTCGGAGTCGGTGGGGGGCAGGGGGTCCGCGGTCGGTTCGGCGGCGGTGGCCGAGACGCGGAGGGCCGTCAGGAGGGGGGAGACCGCCGGTTCGTGGCGCAGGGGGGTGTCCGCGCCGTCCGTCTCGACCGGGACTCCCGCCGAGATCAGGGCGCGCCGCATCGCCGGGAGGGTACGGCCGCCCGCGCGGACCAGGACGGCCATGTCCTGCCAGGGCACCCCGTCCTCCAGGTGGGCCCGCCGCAGGATGTCGGCGATGTTGTCCAGCTCGGCGCCCGCCGTCGGGTACGTGAACACCTCCACCCGCCCGCCCTCCCGCACCGGCGTGAGATTCCGGTGGGCGCGGACCGCCTCGGCCGGCAGCCGTGGGACCGGCATCCGGGTGGTGAGCAGCCGGGTGGCCGCCAACAGGGCCGCGCCCGAGCGGCGGCCGACGGTGAGGGCCTCGACCCGCGCGCCGGGAAAGGCCGATCCGAAGTCCAGGGTGTTGTTGATGTCGGCGCCGCGGAAGGCGTAGATCGACTGGTCGGGGTCGCCGAAGGCGACCAGCGTGCCGCCCGGGCCGGTCAGGGCGCGCAGCAGCCGCAGCTGCGAGGCGTCCGTGTCCTGGTACTCGTCGACGAAGATCGCGTCGTAGGCGGAGGCGAGGGACGGTGTGCGTTCCGCGAGGAGCACCGCACGGTGCAGGAGCTCCGCGTAGTCCAGCGTGCCCTGCATGTCGAGGACGTCCAGGTACTCGGAGAGGAAGGCCGCCGCCGCCTTCCAGTCCGGGCGGCCGATGCGGTCGGCGAACGAGGAGAGGGCCTGCGGCCCGAGACCCAGCTCGCGGGCGCGGGCGAGCACCGCCCGGACCTCGTCGGCGAACCCGCGCGTGGTCAGTGCGGCCCGCAGGTCGTCCGGCCAGCGGATGGAGCGGATCCGGCGTTGTCCCTCCAGGAGGGTGCGGACCATGACGTCCTGCTCGGGGCCGGACAGCAGTCGCAGCGGATCGGCGAAGAGGTCGGTGTCCTGGTGGGCGCGGACGAGTCCGTAGCAGAAGGAGTGGAAGGTGGTGGCCTGCGGGGCACGCGCGCCGCCGAGGCGCAGGGCGGCCCGGTCGCGCAGTTCCACCGCCGCCTTGCGGCTGAAGGTGAGGATGAGGATCCGGGCGGGGTCGGTACCCGCTTCCACCCGGGCGGCGACGGCTTCGACCAGCGTGGTCGTCTTCCCGGTGCCCGGTCCGGCGAGGACCAGCAGTGGTCCGCCGGCGTGGTCAACCACCGCCCGCTGCGCTGCGTCCAGCACAGGGGGATCCACCCGTTCCGGCCCGGTGCGCACGAGGCGGTACGCGTCGGGGATCCGCGTACGCCGCCGCTCGGTGCGGTCGGAGGAAGAGGTGATCACGTGAGGTGCCGGTCCTGGTGGGTCTGCGGGGCGTGGCGGTGCTGCCGTGACGGCTCGCGCGGAGGCCGGTACAGAGGCGGAGGCGGAAGCCGAAGGGGCCACGCTACGGCAACCGGCCGACGCCGCGCAGTCCCCCCGGGTACCCCGGACGGGCGTTCGGACCGTCGCCCGATCGCCCGTCCGGGCCGCGCATGGCCGAAGCTGTCAGATGTGAGCCTCGTCGCGTCCGCCGTCCTGTCCGTCCTGCCCGGGGGACCCGTCCCAGCGCGCCCGGCGCATGTCCAGGCGTGGCTCGCCGCGCGCCGTCAGGCGCAGCGGGGTGGCTTCGACCCGGTAGTGCTCCAGGGCCCGCACTTCGTGTCCGGGGAGCGGCAGGCCGTCCGCCCGCACCACGCGCCACCAGGGCACGGCTCCCCCGTAGAGGGCCATGACACGCCCGACTTGGCGCGGTCCTCCCTCGCCGAGCCATTCGGCGACGTCCCCGTATGTCATCACCCGGCCGGGCGGAATACGCTCGGCCACCTCCACTACGCGCTCCGCGTACGCGGGCAGCTCCTCACTCATTCAGCACATGGTGCAGTAAGCCGGCCGCGTCCGGGCGGAGGTCTCGCTTCCGCACCGGCGCGCACCCTGATGCCCCGCAGGCCCGTCGGTCCGTGCCACCATCTTCCGGGCGGTGACTGGTGATACGTGATCAAGAAGAGACGGATGTGACGACGAAGGAGCAGGGTGTGAGCCCTCCGGACGGCGCGGCGACCGATGACGGCGCACGCCCTGACGACGGCCGCGCCGCCCGCCCCGAACCCGTCCCCGAACCCGTCCCCGAGCCCCGCCCGGAGCCCCCGCGCCCCGACGGCCGGACCGGCGAGACCGAGGCCGGAGAAGCCACGGCCGGAGAGGCCGAGGCCGCAGAGGCCGAGCCCACCAGGGCCAAGGCCACCGGAGCCGAGGCCAGGGCCAAAGCCAAAGCCGAGGCCGAAGCCACCGCAGCCGCAGCCGCAGCCGCCGAGGGCGCGCACGGTCACGCCGCCACGGACGCCGACCGGGTCGAGGTCGACGAACCGCTGCTCGCCGCCCGCGTCCATCGGCCGTCCGACCTCGTACGCCTGCTCGTCGGCGTCCTCGGCATCGCCGTCCTGCTCGCCATCGCCGCCTTCGCCCACGGCACCACCGTGGGTCTGGAAGAGGACATCAGCAAGGGCACCGGCCAGGCGCCCGCCCTGCTGATCAAGGTCGCCGCGCTGGTCTCCAGCATCGCGGTGCTGCTGCTGCCCGTCGCCTTCGCCATCGAGCGGCTGATCAAACGCGACGGGCTGCGCATCGCCGACGGCGTGCTCGCCGCCGTCCTCGCGCACGGCGTCACCCTCGCCACCGACCTGTGGGTCTCCCAGGCCGCCCCCGACACCATCCAGGACGCCCTCACCCGCCCCGCGGCCGGTGGCACCCTCACCGACCCGGTGCACGGCTACCTCGCGCCGGTGATCGCGTACATGACCGCGGTCGGCATGACCCGCAGGCCCCACTGGCGGGTCGCGCTGTGGGTGGTCCTGCTGCTCAACGCCTTCGCCATGCTGGTCAACGGCTACACCACCCCCTTCTCGATCATCCTCACCGTGCTGATCGGCTGGAGCGTCGCCTACGGCACCCTGTACGCCGTCGGCTCGCCCAACGTGCGCCCCACCGGGCAGCACCTGCTCGCCGGACTGCGCCGCGTCGGCTTCCAGCCGGTCAGCGCGATGCGCGCCGAGATGCCCGAGGGCCCCGAGCCGTCCGAGGCCAACGACCGGGGGCGCCGCTACCACGTGACCCTGGAGGACGGCCCGCCGCTGGACGTCACGATCGTCGACCGCGAGCAGCAGGCCCACGGCTTCTTCTACCGGGTCTGGCGCCGGCTCACCCTGCGCGGCATCACCACCGGGCGCAGCCTGCAGTCGCTGCGCCAGGCGCTGGAGCAGGAGGCGCTCCTCGCGTACGCGGCCATCGCGGCCGGGGCGAACGCGCCGAAGCTGATCGCCACCTCCGAGCTCGGCCCGGACGCGGTGATGCTCGTGTACGAGCACCTGGACGCCCGGCCCCTCGACGCCCTCGCCGACGAGGAGATCACCGACGAGCTGATCCACCACACGTGGGAGCAGGTACGGGCCCTGCAGTCGCGGCGGATCGCGCACCGGCGGCTCACCGGTGACGCCCTTGTGGTGGATCGTTCCGGCAATGTCGTCCTCACCGACCTGCGCGGTGGCGAGATCGCCGCGGGCGACCTGGTCCTGCGCATGGACATCGCCCAGCTCCTGACCACGATCGGCCTGCGGGTCGGCGCCGAGCGCGCGGTGGCCTCGGCCGTCTCGGTGCTCGGCCCGGACGCGGTGGCGGACTGCCTGCCGCTGCTCCAGCCGATCGCGCTGAGCCGTTCCACCCGGGCGACGCTGCGCAAACTGGCGCGGGAACGGGCGGACCGGCAGCGGGAGGCCGTACTGGAGTCCTCGCGAGCGGCGAAGGCGGCGCGCGAGGCGGAGTCCGCGGCCTCCTCGACCCCGGTGTCCGCCTCGGCCGCCGCCGACCGCAAGGCCGAGAAGAAGGCCTTGGAGGACGCGCTGGACGGGGCGCGCGAGGAGGATCTGCTGACGCAGATCCGCCACCAGGTGCTGCTGATCCGCCCGCAGGCGCCGGTGGAGCCGGCCCGGCTGGAGCGGATCCGGCCGCGGACCCTGGTCTCGTTCATCGCGGGCGCCTTCGGTCTGTACTTCTTGCTCACGCAGCTCGCCCACGTGGACTTCGCGACGATCATCGCCGACGCGGAGTGGGGCTGGGTCGGGGCGGCGCTCGCCTTCTCGGCGCTGACGTACTTCGCGGCGGCGATGAGCCTGCTGGGCTTCGTGCCGGAGCGGGTGTCCTTCCTGCGGACCGTGGTCGCGCAGGTGGCCGGGTCGTTCGTGAAGCTGGTGGCCCCGGCGGCCGTCGGTGGTGTCGCGTTGAACACGCGGTTCCTGCAGCGGGCGGGGGTCCGGCCGGGGCTGGCGGTCGCGAGCGTGGGCGCCTCCCAGCTGTTCGGACTGGCCAGCCACATCGTGCTGCTGCTGTCCTTCGGCTATCTGACCGGGACCGAGAAGACCCCGGAGATGACCCCGTCCCGGGCGGTCATCGCGGGTCTGCTGACGGTGGCCGTACTGGTGCTGGTGGTGACGGCCGTCCCGTTCCTGCGGAAGTTCGTGGTGACCCGGGTACGGGCGCTGTTCGCGGGCGTGGTGCCGCGCATGCTGGACGTGCTCCAGCGGCCGAAGAAGCTGCTGACCGGCATCGGCGGGATGCTGCTGCTGACGGGCTGCTTCGTGATGTGCCTGGACGCGTCGATCCGCGCGTTCGGCGGCGGCGAGGCCATCAGCTACGCGAGCATCGCCGTGGTGTTCCTGGCGGGCAACGCGCTGGGCTCGGCGGCCCCGACGCCGGGCGGTATGGGCGCGGTGGAGACCACGTTGACCCTCGGTCTGATCGCGGCGGGGCTGGAGAAGGAGGTCGCCTTCTCGGCGGTGCTGCTGTTCCGCCTGATGACGTTCTGGCTGCCGGTGCTGCCCGGGTGGATCTCGTTCAACTTCCTGACCCGCAAGGAAGCCATCTAGAGGCGGGTCGTCGGGCTGTCGGAGGCGGGTGGCAGCATGCGTCCATGAGTGAAGACCTGGACAGCCGTTGCCCGTTCGACGATCCGGCCGCGGTGCTGCGCGCCGACCGGGCGGTCCTGCGGAGTGGGGTCGCCGCTGAAGGCGGCATCGGGCGGGAGGTGTTCACCCAGGCCGAGGCCGTCTTCGGGCGGGCCGAGGTGGGGCGGGCCGAGTTCGCCTCCTGGCTGCAGTTCGCCGCGACCGTGCTCGGGCACCACGACTACGCCGCCCGCGTCGCCGAGGCCGAACCGGGACTGCCCTGGCGGACGGTGTGGGCCTGGTGGCGGCCCGTCGGCGCGTACGTGGCGGAGCCGAACCTCTGCGGCGACCGCACCGCCGAGGTGTACGACCTCGACGGGGGCGCGGCGGCCGTGAAGGTGTGGGCCCTGTGGTGCCAGGACGCCTGGTTCGACCTGGACACCGGACGCCGACTGCCCGCTCCGGCCGACGGCGAGGCGGTGGAGCGGGACGTGGAGGAGCCGGACGGCCCGTGGCTGTTCGACGCCGACGAGGAGGGCTGGGCACTGCACTGCCCCGGCACCTGGGAGGAGCCGGTCCCGCTCGGCGGCGGCCGCTACCTGTACGTGGAGGACCGCGGGGTCGTGGTGGTGGAGGAGAACACCGCCGCGCTCGCGCACTGGCCCCGGGGCGCCGCCGACACCGAGTCCTGGGAGTCCGCCGAGGACGCCCCGTGGTTTTGCCCGGGCACCCGCGGCTCCGGCCCGCTCACCGCGGCCGGGCTCGCCCGGACCTTCGGCGACGCCGCGATCACCCGGGTCCCCGCCGACAAGCTCCCGGACGCGCTGGAGCACCCCGCCACCCGGGCGTTCCTGGGCGAGGTCGGGCTGCCGCGCCACTGGGCCGCGGGCAACAGCTCGTTCGCGGCCGCCCCGGAACTGCTGCTGCCGCTGACCGCGCAGGACCCCGAGGCGGGCGACGAGGATCTTCTGCACCTCGGGACCTTCGACTTCGGGCACACGGACCCGGGCCTGGTGGGCGTCCACCGCGTCACCGGGGCGGTGCACATGTACCAGGAGTCCGTCGTTCCGCTGGCCCGCGACGTGGCGGCCTTCGTCGGGCTCCTCGACGGCATACGCCGGTACATGGGCGCCTGCTGGTCCCCGTACCCGGCCGAGGACGGCATCGGGGACTTCCGTAGGGCGATGGAGGCCCTGGATCCCGAGGCGTCGGCCGACGACTCCCCCGCCGCCGAGACCTGGGAGCACCTCTTCGCCGCGATCACGGAGCTGAGCGTGTACGGCTACTGACGTGCGGGCCGGCCCGCCCCCCGTTCGGGTCAGCGCGCGGGCGGGGTCGGCGCCGGGCCCACAGGATGGGGACATGCCGACACACGCCTGGCGGGTCACCGCCGCCGCCACGCTAGCCGCCGGGCTGCTCGCCACGGCCGCCTGTTCCGGCGACGGCGACGGGAAGAAGACGACGGCCGACGGCACCCCGGAGGTCAAGCCCCTGAAATGGGGTGACTGCGAGGCCCCGACCGCCGCCCAGGGCAGCGGTCAGGCCCCGCCCAAGGACTGGCAGTGCGCCACCCTCGACGTCCCGCTCGACTACGCGAAGCCCGAGGGCGAGACGATCCCGATCGCCCTGATCCGGGCCAAGGCACGGGACCAGAAGAACCGGTTGGGCTCGCTCGTCTTCAACTTCGGCGGCCCCGGCGGCTCGGGGATCAGTACGCTGCCGGGCGCCGCGAAGGAGTACGAGGCCCTGCGCGCCCGGTACGACCTGGTGAGCTTCGATCCGCGCGGGGTGGGTGGCAGCGATCCGGTCCTGTGCCAGAACGACAAGCAGCTGGACCAGTACTTCGGCGAGGACTCCTCCCCCGAGACCCCGGAGGAGGAGAAGGCCTTCGTGGAGAACATCCGCAAGTACCAGCAGGCCTGCGAGAAGAACTCCGCCGCACTGCTCCCCCACGTCGGCACCGAGAACGCCGCCCGCGACCTGGACCGCATCCGGCAGGCCCTCGGCGACGAGAAGCTGAACTACTTCGGCATCTCCTACGGCACCGAACTGGGCGGGGTCTACGCCCACCTCTTCCCGAAGAACGTCGGCCGGGCCGTCTTCGACGCCGTCGTGGACCCGACCAAGACCGCCGAACAGAGCGCCCTGGGCCAGGCCAAGGGCTTCCAGCTCGCGCTCGGCAACTTCGCCCAGGACTGCGTGGACCGCGGTGACGAGTGCCGGCTCCAGGGCAGCACGCCCAAGGAGATCGAGGCCAACATCATCAAGCTGCAGAAGGAGTTGGCCGCCAAGCCCATCCCGGGCATCGGGGACCGGATGCTCACCGAGACCCAGGCGACCAACGGCATCGCGCAGGCCCTGTACTCCAAGGAGTTGTGGCCGCTGCTTGAACAGGGTCTCGACGAGGCGGAGGGCGGTCAGGGGCAGTTGCTGATGGCCCTGTCGGACGCACTCAACGGCCGTGACCAGCAGGGGCGTTACAGCAACATCGGCGCAGCCAACACCGCCATCAACTGCGTGGACGACAAGGAGCGTTACACGTTGGAGCAGACGAAGGCCAAGCTGGCGGAGTTCCGTGCCGCCTCGCCGGTCTTCGGGGACCTCCTCGGCTGGGCCATGATGTCCTGCACCGGCTGGCCGGTCGCCGGTACCTGGGAGACCCCCGACGTCTCCGCGCCCGGCTCCGAGCCGATCCTGGTGATCGGCAACACCGGCGACCCGGCCACCCCGTACGAGGGCGCCCGCAACATGGTGGAGCGGCTGGGCCCGGGCGTGGGCGTGGAGCTCACCTACAAGGGCGAGGGGCACGGCGCGTACAACAGCGGCGACCCGTGCGTGCAGAAGGCGGTCAACACCTATCTGCTGGACGGCACGAAGCCGGCCGACGGCACCGTCTGCACCGCGGCCCCGGACCCGACGGCGCCGCCCGCGGTCCCGGAGCAGCCGACGCCTGCCTGATCCGGGCCGGATCCCGGTGCTCGGCCGGGTCCGCGGCCGCGAACGCCGAAGGGGCCGTACCTCGCGATCGAGGTACGGCCCCTTCGGGTCACAGCCGGTGGGCCCGGTGTCCTGTGCCCTGAGTCCTGAGTCCTGAGTCCTGCCTAGTAGACCGGCTTCTCGGGCTCGATCTGGTGGACCCAGCCGATCACGCCGCCGCCGACGTGCACCGCGTCCGCGAAGCCCGCGGACTTCAGCACCGCGAGGACTTCCGCACTGCGGACACCCGTCTTGCAGTGCAGGACGATGCGCTTGTCCTGGGGCAGGTCCTGGAGGGCGGTGCCCATCAGGAACTCGCCCTTGGGGATCAGCTTCGCGCCGGGGATCGAGACGATCTCGTACTCGTTGATCTCGCGGACGTCGATGATCTCGATGGGCTCGTCGGTGTCGATCCACTCCTTGAGCTGCTTGGGAGTGATCGTCGAACCGGCGGCCGCCTCCTGGGCCTCCTCCGACACGACGCCGCAGAAGGCCTCGTAGTCGATGAGCTCGGTGACGGTCGCGTTCGGACCGCAGACCGCGCAGTCGGGGTCCTTGCGGACCTTGACCTGGCGGTACTGCATCTCCAGGGCGTCATAGATCATCAGGCGGCCGACCAGCGGCTCACCGACGCCCGTGAGGACCTTGATGGCCTCGGTGACCTGGATGGACCCGATGGACGCGCAGAGCACGCCCAGCACGCCGCCCTCGGCGCAGCTCGGGACCATGCCCGGCGGCGGGGGCTCCGGGTAGAGGCAGCGGTAGCACGGACCGTGCTCCGACCAGAAGACCGAGGCCTGGCCGTCGAAACGGTAGATCGAGCCCCACACGTACGGCTTGTTCAGCAGCACGCAGGCGTCGTTCACCAGGTAGCGCGTGGCGAAGTTGTCCGTGCCGTCGACGATGAGGTCGTACTGGCTGAAGATCTCCATCACGTTCTCGGCTTCGAGCCGCTCTTCGTGAAGGACCACGTTCACGTACGGGTTGATGCCCAGCACGCTGTCGCGGGCCGACTCGGCCTTGGAACGGCCGATGTCCGCCTGGCTGTGGATGATCTGGCGCTGCAGGTTCGACTCGTCGACCTCGTCGAACTCCACGATGCCCAGCGTGCCGACACCGGCCGCGGCGAGGTACATGAGGGCGGGCGAACCGAGACCGCCGGCACCCACGGCCAGCACCTTGGCGTTCTTCAGGCGCTTCTGGCCGTCCATCCCGACGTCCGGGATGATCAGGTGCCGCGAATACCGGCGGACCTCGTCAACGGTGAGCTCAGCTGCTGGCTCGACCAGCGGTGGCAGCGACACGGGCACTCCGGAGGTGGGAGCATCCCCGCAGGTGCAGGGAGCGAACTGAATGGTTGTTCTCTCCGTAACACTGCCACGGCCGTCTTCATTCCAAGACACCTGTCCCGATCCGTGAGACGATTTCGTCCCAGTACGCGGGCATCGAGGCCCACGGGTCGCTGCCTCGCGCCCCGCGCCGATCGGTGAACCAGATCGTGCCCGCGCCCTGCCAGCGGGCGACGCGCATCGCCTCCTCCAGATGCGTGCGCGGCACCCCGTGGACGAGGTGGCAGAAGCGCTCCGGCGGGTGGTCCGCCGTCCACTCCGCCACCTGCGACCAGCGGTAGTCGGCCCAGGATCCGGAGAAGGTGACCAGCTGGTCGGCCACCTCCGCGTAGCCCTCGTAGGGGTGCGTGCCGTGCCCGAGCACGATCCGCAGGTCCACGCCCAGGCTGCGCAGGGTGTCCACGACCCGGCACACGGAGGCCAGCTCCGCCTTGTCCGCCGGAGCGCCCGCGAGATAGAAGCCGCCGACGCCGTACCAGTCCCGGAAGCGGTGGGCGTCGGAGATCAACTCCCCGAAGGACCGTGCTCCGTCTCGCATCGCGAGATGACCGAGGACCGTGCCGCCCGCGCGACGCAGCTTCGCGGCCGCTTCCGTGCAGTGCGGATCGGGCCGCCCGCCCGGGCCGTCCGCCACGTTGAGCACGGCCCAGTGCAGCGGGGTGCCGGGGCGGGTCAGCTCGGCCCACTCGACGGGGGCGAGCAACGGGTGCGCGTAGCCCGGGATGCCGAGACCGAGGCGGCCGGCCTCGGTCGAGGCGGCGGTCATGGACCCCGGCGGCGTCGTCAGATGCGGCACGCCGCCTCCATCCAGATGTCCGCGAGGGATTCCTCCAGGTTGATCCGGGGCCGCCAGCCGAGCCGGTCCCGGGCGGTACGGACGTCCGCCTGCTGCCAGGCTCCGCAGCCGTCCGGGTAGGGGTACGGCTGGGGGGCCGCGGCGGCCATCTGTTCGGCGGTGGCCTCCGAGCGCGGTGAGCCGATGGTGGCGAGCCCGGCCGGCCGGCCGGGGTGCCCATGCGTCTGCTGGGGTCCGCCGTGCGGGACGTCCAGCTCGTGCAGGGCGCCGCCGTACCCGGCGACCCGGGCGAGGACCGCGGCCGCGTCGCGCAGCCGGACCGCCCGGCCCGTGCCGATGTTGACCACGCCCTGGGCGGCGGACAGCGAGGCGGCGTGCACGGCCCGCGCCACGTCCCGCACGTCCACGAAGTCGCGCTGCACGCCGAGCCCGCTGAGCTTCAGCTCCCCGTCGCCCGCCTGCATCGCGCGGCGCATGGCCTCGGCGAGCCGACCGAGCGGGGAGCCGGCGGGGGTGCCGGGGCCGACGGGCGAGAAGATCCGCAGGACGACGGCGTCCAGCCCGGAGCCCAGGACCAGCTCGGTGGCGGCCAGCTTGCTCACGCCGTACGGACCACCCGGTCTCGGCACGGCGTCCTCGGCCGTGGACGATCCGGGCTGGCTGGGCCCGTACTCGGCGGCGCAACCGAGCTGCACCAGCCGGGCCCCGCAGCCGCTGCGGCGCAGCGACTCGCAGATCGTCGCCACGGCGACGGTGTTGTGCCGGGTGAGTTCCCGGGCCCCGCCGCGGGTGGCTCCGGCGCAGTTGATGACGACGCCCGGGTGGACGGCGTCGAGGAAGCGGGTGAGCGCGCCGGGGCTACCGGTGGCGAGGTCGAAGCGGACGTCGGCGTCGTCCCCGCGGCCGAGCGCGGTGAGCTGGACGGCGGGGTCGGCGAGCAGCCGGTCGGCGACGTAGCGGCCGAGGTATCCGTTGGCTCCGATCAGCAGCACCCTCATCGCGTGACCCCTTGGTTGGTTGGCTGGCCGGTCATGTCTGTTTCTCCTTGTGGAAGGACGGATGGACGGATGGGTGGGGCGGGGTACGGGTAAAGCGCCTCGGCGTCGGCTCCGAAGGTCTGGGGACGTCCGGGGGGACGTCAGGGCCGCGCATGTGCGGAGGCGCGGGCCAGGGCGAGTACGGCGTGTACGAGGAGTCCGGCCGCGGCGGCGAGGGCCGCCGCGGGGACGGGGACCAGGGCGAGGGCGAGCCCCGCGCAGACGGGTGCGCGGTGGGCTCCGTGCCGCAGCAGGAGCCGGGCCAGGAACAGCAGCGACGCGAGGGGAACGGCCACGGGGAGCGGTGTGCCCGCGAGCACGGCGGCCGCGGTGGCGGCCCCGGTGAACAGGGCGACGGCCGCCAGCAGCAGTGGACGGGCCCGGTCCGCGAAGTCCTCCAGGGCGCGGCTGCCGTCGAGCCGGGCCCGCGCCCCGGCGGCGAAGGCCACGGTGGCCAGGTGCCCGGGGACGACGGCCAGCGCGAGGCCGACCGCGAGGGCGGTGCCGTGCCGGTACACGGCCCAGCCGACGACGGCCGCGGCCAACAGGTGCGCCACGTAGGGGAATCGGCCCCCGGCGGCCCGCCCGGGCCACACCAGGGCGGCGACGACGGCGGCCACGGCGGCGGCCCCGGCCCACGCCTGACCCGCGGCGGCCGCGGCGCAGGCGAGGGCGGCGGGCAGCAACGCGTAGCCGAAGCGGCGGAACGCGGCGGGGCCGGCCGGGACCAGGGTGGGCGCGGCGGCGGCGACCGCCTCGTGGGGGCTGCGGGCGTACAGCTCCTCGGCGAGCGAGAAGACGTCCCGGTGCCGGAACCGGGCGGCGGTGCGGTCGGTGATGCCGTGGGCCTCCAGCCCGGCGGCGATCTCCAGCGGGTCCACGGCGCGCTCGCACAACTCCCGATGCCGGTGCAGCAGCGCCTTGACGGGATCCCCGGCCCCCCGCCGCCGAGCCGGCCTGGCGGCCGAGCCGGCTCGCGCCCCTTCCACCCCGCCGGGGGCGATTTCAGCCTCGCCGGCGTTTGAGGCGCGGGGGTCCGGGGGCAGCGCCCCTGGTAACGGCGCCGCGCCGGACCGTGCACCGGAAGCCGGCACCACATCTGCGGCACCGCTGCCGGGGCTCCGCCCCGGACCCCGCGCCTCAAACGCCGGCGAGGCTGAATGGGGCACAGCCTGCGCCACCGAAGAAACCATCGCCGAGGCCGGATCGGGCAGAGCCTGCGCCACCGAAGAAACCACCGGCGGGGCGGAATCGGGCAAGGTCCGCGGAGCCGGGTTCGGCTGGGGCGCGATCTCGGGGTCGACGGTGGTCATACGGCGGCCTCCGAGGACGACTCCGGGGCGGGAGCCCACGTCGGGCTGGTCCAGTGGCCGGGCACCCGGGCCTCCGGGGGTCGGGCGAAGGGGATCTCGCCGTCCGGCCGGACGGAGCCCTTGGCCAGCAGCCGCAGGTAGATCTGCTGGAAGGCGGCCACGTTCTGCTCGACCGTGAAGAGCTCCAGGGCCCGCGCCCGGGCGGCGGCGCCGAGCCGCTGCGCCCGCTCGGGATCCTGCAGCAGCGACAGGCAGGCCTCGGCGAGCGCTCGCGGGTTGCGCGGCGGGACGACGAGCCCGGTGCCCCCGATGACCTCGCAGACGGCACCCACGTCGGTGGAGACGGTGGCGCGCCCGCAGAGCATCGCCTCGGCGAGGGTGACCGGGAAGCCCTCGATCACGGAGGACAGGACGACGACGCGCCCGGCACCGTACGCCTCGGCCGTGGTGGGGGCGTCGGGTCCGCCGATCTCCTCGAAGGTGACCGGGTTCTCCCCGACCGTGACCGAGTCGGCGGCCTCGTCGGGGAAGAGTTGGGCCGCCAGGGAGCGGCAGTCGGCGAGGTAGTCGGAGGCCACGGCCGTGGCGAAGATCCGCAGCCGGGTGCCGGGCGCGGCCCGGCGGACCTCGGCGAAGGCGTGCAGCAGGGCGACGATGTCCTTGGCGGGCTCTATCCGGCCGACCCACACCACGGTGTCGGGGTCCCCGCAGTCCGCGGCCTCGCCGACGGTGGCGAATCGGTCCGCCTCCATCCCGGGATAGACGGTCCGCAACCGGTCCCGAGTGGCCCCGCACCGCTCCTGCCAGCGCCGGGCGTGCGCGTTCCCGGGGGTCAGGAAGTCGGCGCGGGCGTAGATCTCGGTGGCCAGCCGCAGTTGGAAGGCCGCGAGCAGGGCCCGAACGGCGGGGCGGGTCTCCGGCTCGCCGCGGGTGTCGAGCCGGGCCAGGTAGTGGGCCCGGAGCTGGACGCCGTACTCGGTCACCAGCAGCGGGACCCCGAAGAAGCGTTTGGCCAGGAGTCCGGGGAGCGCCGCCACGCCGCCCGCGGTCGCGTGGCAGATGTCGACCTCGCCGAGGCTGCCCCCGTCCTGGGCGTCCTCCCCGTACCAGTCGAGGGACAACGGCCGGAGCATGACCTCCAGTTCGTCCACGAACTCCAGCAGGTCGGCCACCTGCGCGGTCTGTACGGTGCGTGCCGCGCCCGGCGCCCGGCAGGCGGCCTCCAGGGCGCGCACGGCGGACTCGGAGCGCAGGGCCGCGTACATCCCGCCCTGTTCGCGGGCGAGTCCGGCGAGCCCGTACAGTCCGGCCGCGAAGGGTTGCGCCTCGCCGGCGCAGATCCCCTGGACCAGCTCCTTGAAGCAGTCCACGAACCGCCGGCGCTCCCGGCGGGAGTAGGTCCGCCCGTCGTCGGCGGGGGCCCAGAGGGGGGCCGTCCGGACCCGGGTGACGTGCTCGGGCAGGGACACCCGGGCGCGTTCCTGCTCGGCGCTGCGGCTCAGTGCGTAGATCTCGAACTCGTGCTGCGGGAGCCCGCGCACGAGCCGGTCGCACCACAGCCTCGCCTCTCCCGTCGCATACGGATAACCACCTTCCGTGAGCAGTCCGATCCGCACGAGTGGCACCCCCGATCTCCCGTTCAGGCGGTCGCCGTTCGGTCAGGCGACCCGCCGCGGGAGAACTCAAGCGGATATGCCGAAGGCGCGACGGACGGTTGTCCGTCGCGCCACCGGAAGGGGTGAAGAGTCGTAACTTTCCCGTACGGTTCGCGTTCGAGCACGCTAGAAGTACAGCCTCGGAACGGGCCCGGGCCGCCGGCGCCCGGCCCGGCGGTCAGTTCTCCGGGAACACCCAGGGGTTGGGCTTGCACTGGATGCCGTCGATGTCGAGGGACTTGGTCTGCTGCTGCATGACCGGGGCGAGCGCGCCCGGGGTGCGGCAGTTGACGTGGTCGTGGCCGAGCCGGTGGCCGACCTCGTGGTTGATGAGCATCTGACGGTAGGTGAACATCTGGGCCGGGCCGTAGGTCTCGGAGCCCTGGGCCCACCGGAAGGCGTTGATCATGACCCGCTCGGTCCTGGCCGAGTCGCAGGAGACGTTGCCGACGATGGTGTCTAGGTCGGACTTGGCGCACCAGACCCCGGTGGTACCGGGGCTGGCGAGGGTGATCACGAAGTCGGCCTCGCCGCCCGGTACCCGCTCGAAGGTCTTCGTCCCGCCGTGGCCCCAGCTGCGGTCGTCGTTGAGGGTGCGGTGGACGGCCTCGGCGAAAAGCTGCGGGTCGAGGCCCAGGCCCTGCTCGACGTCGACCCGGTAGCGCACGAGCTTGCCCTTGCCGGGGGCCTTGGCCACACCGGGCACGGTGTCGAAGGTCCCGGGTCCGGCGAGTTTCGCGTCGAGCGGGAACTGCTCGGCCATCTTCTGTTCGTACGTCAGCTCCACCACGGCCGGCGCGGCGGGTCCGGCGGGGCTGGCTCCCTGCGGCGTCGCGCGGTCGTCCGAACGGGAGGCGCCCGCGTCGGCGCGGCTGTCGCCGACGGCGGCCTGCGCGCCGGACTTCTCGCCGTCCGTGTCCGCGGCCATCTGGCCGGCGACGACGACGGCGAGGACGGTGGTGACGGCCACGGCGGCCAGGCCCGTGTACGTACGGACCTTCCGGCCGCGGCCGGAGCCGGGCGGCTCCTCGGCGGGGGCGTCGGACTCGGCCTCGGCGGGGGCGGGCAGGACCGGATCGACGGGCTTGCGCGGACCGGGCACCCGGCGCTGCGCGCCGGTGGTGGTGACGGGATCGGGGCCCGCGTCGAATGCCGCCGGCGGCGCCGGCGTGACCTGCGGGAAGCCCACCGCGGGGGTGCCGAAGGCCGGGGTGTCGGAGTCACGGAAGGCCATGGGCGCCGGCGCGGTCGCGGTGGCCTCGTGCGGGCGCCGCACTCCGTGCCAGTCCCCGTACACGGAGTCGGGGCGGGCCCCCCAGACGTCGTCGGACTCGTACGGCTCGGGGTGGCCGCCGGTCCGCGCGTCGGCGTGGTACCGGTCCTGGGGCACGTACCCCTGGTGGGTGACGGTCGGTTCGGGCCGGTACGCGGCGAACGGTTCCTCGTAGGGCAGGGGCGCGGGCTCCGGCTGCGGCCGGACGGGTTCCGGGGCGGCGGCCGGAGCCGGAGCTGGGGCAGGGCCCTTGCGACTATGTCGTCCCACGGTCCTCAGCCTCTGCCGTCTTCGGTATATCGGTCACTCTCGCCCGTCCCGGTGTCGTTCAGCAGCTCCCGGAAGGCGGCGGCCACCACCTCGGGGTACTCCATCATCGCCACGTGTCCGGCCTCGGGCAGGCACAGCAGCCGCGAACCGCGGTACGCCGCGGCCGCCTTGTGCGCCATACGGTACGAGACCAGTTGGTCCCGGCCACCGTAGACCAGCAGGCAGGGCGCGAGAACCCGCTGCGCCTGCCGCCACAGTCCGTGCTGGCCACCGAGGGTGTAGGCGTCGACGATGCCGCGCGAGGAGCGCGTCATCGCCTCCCAGAAGTACGGCAGGGCCATCCGCCGCTCCATCTCCTCGACGGCGTTGCGGAAGCCCTCGGGTGTCACCCGGGAGGGGTCTCCGTAACAGAGCTCCGTCACCCCCCGGGTCCGCTGTTCGGCGCTGAGTCCCTGGGTCAGCCGGTTGAAGAGCGCGGCCACCCCGGGCACGGCGAGCAGCGCGGTCGGCACGGCCGACTTCTGCACGCGCAGCTCGGGCAGGGCGGGCGAGACGAGCGTCAGGGTGCGCACCAGGTCGGGCCGGACGGCCGCGACGCGGGTGGAGACGGCGCCGCCGAGGGAGTTCCCGAACAGGTGGACCGGGCCGCGCCCGGCGGCGTCGAGGTGCCGGATGACGGCGCGGGCGAAAGCGGTGACGGAGTAGTCCCGGTCGGCGGGTGGTGGGGACCAGCCGAAGCCCGGCAGGTCCAGGGCCTCGCCGTCGACGGTGTCGGCCAGCCGCGCCATCAGATCCGACCAGTTCTGGGAGGAACCGCCGAGTCCGTGCACGAACAGGGCGGGTGGCAGCCCCGTACTCAGGGGCGGACGGACCCGGACGGCCAGTTCCAGGCCGGGCAGCGCGGTGGTGCGCAGTTGCTCCCCTTCGGCCACCCGAACGCCTCCCACCTGGGAGGACAGCTCGGCGGTGGACCGTACGCCCGGCAGCTCGGTCGAAGACATGCGGGCAATGTTACGAGACGATCACGTTCCACTTCTTGTGTTCACGGTCACAAATTCAAGCGGATCCGCATAGCGGTGCCTCCGCGATCCTCCTAGGCTCGTAGGTGAGCACAAGGAAGCGAGGGGAGCGGCATGACTGTCGACCCTGCGGAGCCGGACACCTTCCGGCAGCAGTTTCCGGAATCCCTCGATCCTGAGGCGCCCGAGGCGGACGTGGCGGAGCAGCTGGCCGATCTTCGTCCGGAGCAGGACGACCCGATCGCCGCGCGCCCGGTGGACGGGGTCACGGACGGCGATGCCTTCGAGCAGGCGCGGGTGGTGCCGCTGGACGAGGACGACTACCGCTGACCGGCGGCCGCTCGGTGGCATCGACCGAACCGCTGATCAAACCGCTGACCAGCGCCTCCGGGTCGTCCGTACCGCGAGAAAACTCGGATGGAACCCACCAGATTCGGTTACCGAAAAGTACGATGGCGGCGCGGCGCAGAGCGCACTGTGTTCTTAGAGAAAGTGGGAGGCGGCGTGACAGCCATCGAGCAGACCGAGGCAGCGCGTCCGCGGGGCACGCGACTGCCGCGCCGGGCCCGGCGCAACCAGCTGCTGGGCGCGGCCCAGGAGGTGTTCGTCGCGCAGGGGTACCACGCGGCGGCCATGGACGACATCGCCGAGCGGGCCGGCGTGAGCAAGCCGGTGCTCTACCAGCACTTCCCCGGCAAGCTCGACCTCTACCTGGCCCTGCTGGACCAGCACTGCGAGGCCCTGCTGCTGGCCGTGCGCACGGCCCTGGCGTCGACGACGGACAACAAGCTGCGCGTGGCGGCCACGATGGACGCCTACTTCGCTTACGTGGAGGAGGAGGGCGGCGCCTTCCGGCTGGTCTTCGAGTCCGATCTGACGAACGAGCCGGCGGTGCGCGAGCGCGTCGACCGGGTCTCCCTGCAGTGCGCCGAGGCCATCTCGGACGTCATCGCCGAGGACACCGGCCTGTCCAAGGACGAGTCGATGCTGCTGGCCGTGGGCCTGGGTGGGGTCTCGCAGGTCGTGGCCCGCTACTGGCTCTCCAGCGAGAGCCCGGTCGCCCGCGAGACGGCGGTCGGCCTGCTGACCTCGCTCGCCTGGCGCGGTATCGCCGGCTTCCCGCTGCACGGAACGGAGTCCTGAGGGACCCCGTTCACCGGCGGCGCCCGCGACTTCGGTGGGCCTCATCGGCCGCTGTTCGCTGCGAGCGTGTCCGCTCTGCGCGGTCCGCGTCCCCTCTCCGGGCTAATGTGGACCGCGTACGGCGCGGCTGATCGCGCGAACGGATCGTCGGAGGGACAAAGCCGTGGAGGTCAAGATCGGCGTGCAGCACGCACCCCGGGAGATCGTGCTGGAGAGCGACCTGAGCGCCGAGGAGCTGGAGGCCGTGGTCGCCGCCGCGCTCTCCGGTCAGTCGCCGCTGCTGAGCCTCACCGACAACAAGGGCCGCAAGGTCCTCGTGCCGTCGGACCGCCTGTCGTACGTCGACCTGGGCGAGCCGAGCACGCGCAAGGTCGGTTTCGGCGCGCTCTGAGAACTGTTGGAAACGGCCCGGTGGTTGATCCCACCGGGCCGTTTCTGTTTCTTCCGCTTCGGGTAGGACCGCAGTGACCCGGTTTGCCCTGACGTATGGGAGAGACCTCATGCTGCTGCTGGAAGTGCTCGGCTCCGCATTCCTGGGCCTCGCCTTGTCCGCGACAGCCGCCCGGGTGCTCACGCGCCGGTTGCCTTCCCTCAAAATGGTGCTGGTCAGCGGGGTGCTGGGGGCGCTGTTCGGGGCCTATCTGACCCACTTCGCGCTCGGCCCCGGGCACAACACCCTGACCGCGACGCTGGTCGGTGCGGTGCTGGTGTCGGCCGTGGTGCTGTCCCTGTTGCTCCGTCCGGCCGCAGGGCCCCGCAGGCGGTCCCCCAGGACTCCGTTTTCACTCCCGTCGCGGGGCTGATCACCCGGACCACTGACCCCTGGACCACGTACGTCGGCCCCGGCGCGCCGTGTGCGCGCCGGGGCCGACGTGTGGAGCGATGCGGAGCCTCTCGGGCGCCCGTGGGCTCAGGCGGCGAGGCCGAGGGCCGCCATGCGCTTGGTGTGCGCCTTGGTGATGCGGGTGAACATCTCGCCGACGGCCGCCAGGTCGAAGCCGGCCGCCATCCCGTCGACGCCGCCGACCAGCATGGTCGAGAGCGCGTCGCGCTCGGCGACCACGCGCTGGGCCTGCGAGAGGGCCTCGCCCATCAGCCGGCGGGCCCAGAGCGCGAGCCGGCCGCCGCAGCGCGGGTCCGCCTCGATCGCCGCGCGGACCTTCTCGACGGCGAAGTTGCCGTGACCGGTGTCGTCGAGCACGCCGAGCACGAGGGCGCGGGTGTCGGTGTCCAGGTGGGAGGCGACCTCGCGGTAGAAGTCGCTGGCGATGGAGTCGCCGACGTAGGCCTTGACCAGGCCCTCCAGCCAGTCCGAGGGCGCCGTCTGGCGGTGGAAGTCGTCGACGCCCTTCGCGAAGGGCTCCATGGCGGAGGTGGGCTCGACGTCGATCGCGGCGAGGCGGTCCCGCAGCCGCTCGAAGTGGTGGAACTCGGCGGAGGCCATCGCGGCGAGCTCGGCCTTGTCGTCCAGGGTGGGCGCGAGCTTCGCGTCCTCCGCGAGGCGCTCGAAGGCCGCGAGCTCTCCGTAGGCGAGCGCGCCGAGCAGGTCCACGACGGCGGCCCGGTACTGCGGCGAGGCAGAGGCCGCGGCCCAGTCCTGGGAGGCGATACCGACGGCTTCGGCAGGGGCGCTGTCGTCGGCGGGCGAGGCGTTTTCTACGGTCGACATGCTCCGCACAATAGCCCGCCGAATGGCCCTCCAAGTCACCACGCCGGTTCCTTGCCTGTCCAGCTAAACGCACCTACCCGGTGAATTCACCCGACACACCTGCGCGATTCCGGGGTACAGTGGTAATGCGCCTGCCGAATACTCGGCGGGCCATCCGAATGAGGATGCCCGGTCGGTGGCCCGATCGGCTCCAACCGACCGCCCTCGGTGCGGTGCGTACGTTCATGCGTACCGCCTCCCACGAGGGGCCCCCTCAGCGGCAGATGCGCTTGAGCGAAGGCTAGTGGTCCCGCGCAGCTTCGTACGTAGCAGTACTGCAAGCACGGCACGGTACGACCCCCCTCGCCGCCTCGCGCCGCGTCTCACAGAAGAGGCAGCACCCTGACTACGTTCCGAGACCTCGGGATCTTTCCCGAGACGGCCGAGGCCCTTGAGGCCGTCGGCATCGTGTCCCCCTTCCCGATCCAGGAGATGACCCTTCCCGTCGCCCTTTCCGGCACGGACGTCATCGGCCAGGCCAAGACCGGTACCGGCAAGACGCTCGGTTTCGGCCTTCCCCTGCTGGAGCGGGTCGTCGTCCCTGCCGACGTCGAGGCCGGCCGCGCCACCCCCGCGCAGCTGACCGACGCCCCGCAGGCCCTCGTGGTGGTTCCGACCCGCGAGCTGTGCACCCAGGTCACCAACGACCTCCTGACCGCGGGCAAGGTCCGCAACGTCCGCGTCCTCGCCATATACGGCGGTCGCGCGTACGAGCCCCAGGTCGAGGCGCTCAAGAAGGGCGTCGACGTGATCGTCGGCACCCCGGGCCGCCTGCTCGACCTGGCCGGGCAGAAGAAGCTCGACCTCTCGCGCGTCAAGGCCCTCGTCCTGGACGAGGCCGACGAGATGCTCGACCTGGGCTTCCTGCCCGACGTCGAGAAGATCATGGCGTACCTGCCCGCGAAGCGTCAGACGATGCTGTTCTCGGCGACCATGCCGGGTGCGGTCATCGGTCTGGCCCGTCGCTACATGACGCAGCCGACCCACATCCGCGCCGTCTCCGAGGACGGTGAGGGTGCGACCGTCGCCAACATCACGCAGCACGTCTTCCGTGCGCACAACATGGACAAGCCGGAGCTCGTCTCCCGCATCCTGCAGGCCGAGGGCCGTGGCCTGGCCATGATCTTCTGCCGTACCAAGCGCACGGCGGCCGACATCGCCGAGCAGCTGGAGAAGCGCGGCTTCGCGTCCGGCGCCGTCCACGGCGACCTGGGCCAGGGTGCGCGCGAGCAGGCGCTGCGCGCGTTCCGCAACGGCAAGGTCGACGTGCTGGTGTGCACCGACGTCGCCGCGCGCGGTATCGATGTCGAGGGTGTGACCCACGTCATCAATTACCAGACGCCGGAGGACGAGAAGACCTTCCTGCACCGTGTGGGCCGCACCGGCCGCGCGGGCAACAAGGGCATCGCCGTCACCCTGGTCGACTGGGACGACATCCCGCGCTGGCAGCTGATCAACAAGGCGCTGGAGCTGGACTTCCACGACCCGGTCGAGACGTACTCCACGTCGCCGCACCTGTTCGAGCAGATGAACATCCCGGTCGGCACCAAGGGCATCCTGCCGCGCGCCGAGCGCACGCGGGCCGGCCTGAAGGCCGAGAACCTGGAGGACCTGGGCGAGACCGGCGGCCGTGGTGGCCGTGGCGGTCGCTCCGGTCCGGCGGCCGCGGCCGTGGTGACCGAGGAGCGTCCGGCCCGTACCCGTACGCCGCGCCAACGCCGCCGCACCCGTGGTGGGGCGGAGCTCGCCGAGGGTGCCGAGGCTCCGGCCGCGGTCGCCGCGGTGACCCCGGTGGCGGACGCGCCGACGGCTCCGGCCGCCGACGAGCCGCGCCGGCCGCGCCGCCGCCGCACCCGCGTGGCCGCGGTGCCGGTCCAGGCCGAGACCGCTCAGGCCGCACCGGCCGCGGTGGTCGAGGCCCCCGTGGCCGCGGTGACCCCGGTCGCCGAGGAGGCCCCGACCAAGCCGAAGCGCACCCGCACCCGCAAGGTCGTGGAGAGCGCCCCGGAGCCGGACTTCCAGATGGCCCCGCTCGTCGAGCCCGCGCCCGTGCGGGTACGGCGCCCGCGCAAGGTCGTGGTGACGACTCCGGAGCCGGACTTCCAGATGGCTCCGCCGGCCGAGCCCGTCAAGGCACGGCGCACCCGCAAGGCCGCGGCCGCCCCGGCGGCCGTCGTGGCCCCGGTCGCCGAGGCTCCCGCCGAGGAGGCTCCGGTCAAGCCGAAGCGGACCCGGACCCGCAAGGTCGCCGAGGCCGCTCCGGTCGCCACCGAGGCCGCCGCCGTGGCCGAGGAGGCCCCGGTCAAGCCGAAGCGCACGCGCACCCGCAAGGTCGCCGCCGCGCCGGAGGCGTAAGCCTCACGCAGCACCCCGCCGATGGCCCCGATCCCGTTCCGAGGGGGCCGGGGCCATCGGTCTGCCCGGGCCGCGCCGACGCCCCTACGGGCCGGTAACCTCGGGCCATGAGCAAGCCGCCGCGCCTTTCCCTGCCCTCCGCCGCCCGCGCGTACCTCCTCACCACCGAGCGCGGCGCTTTCGCCGTGCACGAGGCGGGTGAGCCCGTACACGGCACCGCCCTGCTGGTCCCCGGTTTCACGGGCAGCAAGGAGGACTTCATCGGTCTCCTGGAGCCGCTGGCGGCCGCCGGGTACCGGGTCGTCGCGGTGGACGGCCGCGGCCAGCACGAGACCCCGGGCCCGCGCGAGGAGGCCCCGTACGCCTTGGAGGAGCTGGCGCGGGACGTCCTCGCGCAGGTCCACGCGCTGGGCGGGGACCGCGTGCATCTGGTAGGTCACTCGCTCGGCGGGCTGATCTCCCGCGCCGCCGTGCTGCGCGACGCCTCGCCCTTCGCCTCGCTCACCCTGATGAGCAGCGGGCCGGCCGCGATCTCCGAGGAGCAGCAGGCCCGGACGAAGCTGCTGGTCGCCGCGCTGGAGGCGATGGGCGACGACATGCCCGGGATCTGGGCGGCGATGCGGGCCCATGATCCCGCGGACGCCGCCGCCGACTCTCCGGAGCTCGCGCACTTCCTGCGGGAGCGGTGGCTGGCGACCGTCCCCGAGCAGCTGATCGTCACCGGTCGGACGCTGATCTGCGAGCCGGACCGGGTGGCGGAGCTGAGCCGCGTCGATCTGCCGAAGCTGGTCCTGTCCGGGGCTGTGGACCAGGCCTGGCCGGTGCCGCTGCTGGACGAGACGGCCCGGCGCCTGGGGGCGCGGCGGGTGATCGTGCCGGGTACGGACCACTCCCCGAACGCCGAGGATCCGGCCACGACGGCGCGCGAGCTGGCCGCGTTCTGGGACTCCTGCGCCGGCTCATAGTTAGCCAGTGAAAAAATTTCGTTAGCGTAGGGAATGATTGCGGCCTACACTTCGTTGAACCAGTGCAAGCGAAACACTGACGAAGGGAGAAGCCCCATGCGCTTCGAGATTCTGCGCCTGGACGACGTCGACGGGTCCGCCGTGGACAGCACCGTCGTCGACGCGGCCTCCGTCAACCGGATCGTGCAGCAGGCCGCAGCCGTCGGCCAGCGCATCCTGATCCGACCGGCCGAGAGTGCGTCCTGCTGACGCACCGCACGAGACGTCGACGCCCCCGCACCGGACCGGTGCGGGGGCGTTCGCATGAGCGGCGGACCGCCGGACGTCAGGAGCCCCGGACCACCTGGAGCACGCCGTTGATGATCTGCTGGACGGCGATGGCCGAGAGCATCATGCCCGCGAGCCGGGTGACCAGGACGACGCCGCCGTCCTTGATGACCCGGATGATCACCAGCGAGTAGCGCATCGTGATCCACAGCACGACGTGCATGGCCACGATCGCGGCCCAGACCGAGACCTGCCCGGCGGCGCCGTCGGCCTTCTGGACGGCCAGGATCACGGACACGATCGCGCCGGGGCCGGCCAGCAGCGGCATACCGAGCGGGACCAGCGCCACGTTGACGTCCTTGGTCTGCTTCGGCTCGTCGTTCTTGCCGGTGAGCAGGTCCAGCGCGATGAGCAGGAGCAGCAGACCACCGGCGATCATCAGCGCCGGGACGGAGACGTGCAGGTAGTCCAGGATCTGCTGGCCGCAGATACCGAAGACCGCGATGACACCGAAGGCCACGCAGACGGCCTGCCAGGCCATACGGCGCTGCACCTTGACGGGACGGCCGGAGGTCAGCGCGAGGAAGATCGGCGTGATCCCCGGGGGGTCCATAATCACAAAAAGGGTGAGAAAAAGGGATCCGAAGACGGCGAAATCAAACACAGTGATGCCTTGCAGAAGAGAGGGGTGTCGCGAAGAGGAAATGTGGGACGGGTGGAGCGGGCCGGATCCGGCCGGTCAGCGCTCGCGTCCGCCGGCGCCCGGCACCGGGAAGGCTCCCGTCGCGCGGCGCGTGATCTCGCCGTAGATCTCGGGGTCGGTCGTGTACTCCCCGAGGCGGCAGGTCTTACGGCTGCCGTGGTAGTCGCTGGACCCGGTGGTCAGCAGACCGAGGTCCGCCGCCAGGCCGCGCATCCGCGCACGGGTGTCGGCGTCGTGGTCCATGTGGTCCACCTCGATGCCGTCCAGGCCCGCGGACGCCAGGTCGGCCATCGCGGACTCCGAGACGCACCGGCCGCGCTTGACGGCGGCGGGGTGCGCGAGGACGGTGACCCCGCCGGCCGCCTTCACCAGGCGCACGGCCTCGAACGGGTCGAGCTCGTGCTTCTCGGCGTACGCGCGGCCGCCGTCGGCGAGCCAGTCCGGCGTGAAGGCGTCCGAGACGGTGGCTACGACGCCCAGCTCGACGAGCGCGGTGGCGATGTGTGGCCGCCCGACCGAGCCGTCACCGGCGATCCTCGCCACCTGCTCCCAGGTGACGTCGACGCCGAGGCCCTGAAGCTTGCCGATCATGGCCTGAGCGCGCGGGGTGCGGTCGTCGCGGACGAGTTCGCGCTCCCGGGCCAACTCGGGCTCCTCGGGGTCGAAGAGGTACGCGAGCATGTGCACGCCGACCCCGTCGAGCCGGCAGGAGAGTTCCGCCCCGGTCACCAGCGTCAGTCCGGCGGGCAGGGCCGCGAGGGCCTCGCCGTATCCGCGCACGGTGTCGTGGTCGGTCAGCGCGACCACGTCCAGCCCGGCGCCGGCGGCATTGCGCACCAGCTCGGCGGGGGTGTCCGTACCGTCGGAGGCCGTGGAGTGGGCGTGCAGGTCGATGCGCACAGCCTGGCTCCATGGTTCGCACGTACGGGGGACACTCCAGGATAACCGGGCCGCGGACCCCCTCAGGCAGGGCCCAGGATGCGCGGACTCAGGGCCCCGCACGGAACGAGCTCGACCTCGGCGCCCGCGTCGCGCAGGTCGGTGAGGACGAGCTCGTCGTACATCAGCAGGCCGGACTGCTCCGGCCAGACGATCGCCCAGAGCCACAGGCCGCGCGCCTCGCCGGCGAAGACGGCCCGGTCGTCGGGGCCGCCCTTGACGTGCCACAGCGGTGTCGGGCGGCCGGCGGCGACCACCTTGGCGTGGGGCGGCGCCGATACGTCGATGGACGAGCCGGGGTCGACACCGTCGATGCCCGCGTATCGCGCGCCCAGGCCCACGCCCAGCTCCTCCGCGATCAGCAGCAGCTCGCCGATGCCGCCCAGCGGGCCGGGGCCCGAACAGGCCACCGCCGTCGCCCGGCCACCGCTGCGGTCGTCACCCGCGGACGCGACCCCCGTGAACAGCCACCCCACCGGAAGCGGCCAGGGCATCCACACCGGTACCCGCGCCCGGTGCACCACCACGCTCATGCCTTCGACGCTCGGCGGGATGACGGGTTGCAGGGGGTGGACAGCGCCGTGCACCGCGCACTGCCAGGAGTCGGAGAAGAGTCCGGGCGCCCTGACCCGGCCACCGCACTTCGGGCAACTTGGTTCACCCCTCATAAGAAGCCACGCTCCTCCCCGCCCGGCCCCCCGTCAAGGCACGCTCACCCGTCCGGACCCTCAGTCCAACGCGACGGCGCTGCGCAAAGGGTCCCGCAGGTCCGTTCCGCGCGCGAGCCAGCGTTCCTGGAGCGCGGCCGCTCCGTGCACGCGTTTCCAGGCGGCCTCGTTCGCCGTCATCGGCAGCAGGGGCAGGAAGTGGACCGGATCCATGGGCTCGTCGAGCTCCAGATCCTCGACCAGACCCCCCGGTTCCGCCACGAGGACGGAGCTGAAGGAGGCCCCGTCCCACAGCGGTTCACCCACGTCCAGCGAGGCCCCGGGGGCCACGATCAGCCCCTCGACCTGGGGTGACGCGGCCAGCACCGCGAGCGGCCGCAGGAGTTTGTCGGTGGCCGCCAGCCCGGCCCGTACGGTCAGCACGAGCTCGGCGCGCGGGCCCCGTACGGGGTCGGCGACCACGGCGGTCGGATCGGTCATCGGGTGCGCGGACATCCCGAGGGTCGCGTACCGCACGAGGTCGCCCTCGGCGAAACGGAGTACCTCGATGCGGTCGGTGCCCAGGAAGGTGACGGCGGCGCGTGCGTCGGGTTCACCGAACGCCGTGCGCAGTCGGGCCTCCACGAGGGCCAGAATTTCTGCCATGAACCGAGCATAGAACTCGTATCAGGCGGGTAAAGGGCGGGTCTTGACCATCCGTCGGCTGATAGTGTTGACAGCTGTTCGGGGCCGCACGCAGAAGCGGTGTTTCAGCGCCCCGGCAACAGGACGTCCCTCACGGGGGACCGGCCGGAGGAGGTGGGGCTGCGGTGGACCGAAGTCGATCGTGCAGTACCAATCGCTCTTCCACTTCTGTGACGGGCGTTTCCCGCCCCCTTTGATCTGCTCGATCCCCTGATCCGCCGGTCAGTAGAAGAGCGACGGCAGAACGTTGTCCTCCCGTCCTGTTCCCTCCCCCTGCCTGGGCCTGCCCGCCCGCGGTGGAGGGTCTCCCACCCGTACGGTCCGCAGCCGTGCGCGAGAAGGAGCCTGCCATGTCGATGCTGCCCTACCTGCGTGCGGCCGTACGCCCGTCCCTGCGCAGGGCCACCCCCGTACAGCCCGGCTACGACACCACCCGCGACCCGTCGGCGAGCAGCGCGGTGGTCGACTGCGCCGTGTACCGCGGCGGGCGGCGGGTGCTGGGCCCGACGTGCCTGACGCCCCGTGAGGCGATCCGCCGGGTCCGTGAGGACGGCGGATTCGTCTGGATCGGCCTGCACGAGCCGACGGAGGCCGAGTTCGCGGGGATCGCCGCGACCTTCGGCCTGCACCCGCTGGCCGTGGAGGACGCGGTGCACGCGCACCAGCGGCCGAAGCTGGAGCGCTACGACGACACCCTCTTCACCGTCTTCAAGACGATCCACTACGTCGACCACGCCGAACTGACCGCCACCAGCGAGGTGGTGGAGACCGGCGAGGTGATGTGTTTCACCGGACCAGACTTCGTCATCACCGTCCGGCACGGCGGACAGGGCTCCCTCAAGGGGCTGCGCCACCGCCTGCAGGACGACCCGGAGCTCCTCGCCAAGGGCCCCTCGGCGGTCCTGCACTCCATCGCCGACCACGTCGTCGACGGCTACATCGCGGTCGCGGCGGCGGTGCAGGACGACATCGACGAGGTGGAGAGCGAGGTCTTCGCCGCCCCGACCAAGGGCAGTGCCCGCGGCGGCGACGCGGGCCGCATCTACCAGCTCAAGCGCGAGGTGCTGGAGTTCAAGCGGGCGGTCTCGCCGCTGCTGCGTCCGATGGAGCTGCTGAGCGAGCGGCCGATGCGGCTGGTGGACCCGGACATCCAGAAGTACTTCCGCGATGTCGCCGACCACCTGGCGCGGGTGCACGAGCAGGTGGTGGGTTTCGACGAGCTGCTGAACTCGATCCTCCAGGCCAATCTCGCGCAGGCGACGGTCGCCCAGAACGAGGACATGCGCAAGATCACCTCCTGGGCGGCGATCATCGCCGTGCCGACGATGATCTGCGGCGTGTACGGGATGAACTTCGACCACATGCCGGAGCTCCACTGGCGCTACGGATATCCGATGGTGATGGTCGCGATCGTCGCCTCCTGCTTCACCATCCACCGCGCACTGCGCCGGCACGGCTGGCTCTGAGCCCGGACCGGCGTCCCGGACCCCCTCCCGGACCCGTGTCCCGGACGCCCGCTCGCGGGCGTGCGGCGACCCCCTACCCTGTCGGCATGACTCTCAGCACGCTCGACCTGGCCCTCGTCGAGGAGGCCACCAAGAAGTCCGGCCTGATCTGGGTGCGCGGCGACGGGGCCGACCGCGCCCTGTGGCACGCCTGGGTGGACGGCGCGGCCCATGTGCTGGGCGACGGGCCCGGCGAGCAGCCGTTCCCGGGGCTGGCGGACGGCGCGCGGGCCGAGGTGACCGTGCGGAGCAAGGACAAGGGCGGCCGGCTGGTGGCCTGGACGGCGACAGTACGGGAAGTGCCGCCGCGCGGCGAGGAGTGGGTGGCGGCGGTCGCCGAGCTCAAGGGCAAGCGGCTGAACGCGTCCGACTCCGAGGAGATGACCGAGCGGTGGGCGCGGGAGTGCCGGCTGCTGCGCTTGGAGCCGGAATCGGTCCGGTCGCAGCTCCCGGACGGCTCGCTGGTCGCCGTCCCGCTGCCGTCCCCGGCGACGACCCGCCGGGCCGTTCCGGCGGGGCTGCCGAAGCTGTTGCTGAAGCGCCGCCGGGGCGTGTCCTCCGGATCCTGACTCCCGGCCCACCCGCGGAGCGTCACGGCTTGGTCGGGTTCGCGCCCTGGCCGGTGCCCTTGGAGGAGGAGGGGGCGGGTCCGCCGCTCTGGTCCTTGGTCGTCGGCAGCTGGGAGCCGTAGTCGACCGTCTGGTCCTGCGCGGGCGCCTCCAGCGGGAACGTCTTGCCCCACTCGGCGAGTTCCACCCGGCCGGCGCCGCCCGCCCGCTCCATCAGCAGCGGGTACGGGGTGCCCTCCAGGGAGACGGAGAGCTTGCCGCCCTTGCCCGCGTCCGCAGTGACCTGGACCGCGCGGGTGTGCCCGACCTTGGTGTAGGAGCCCTTGGCGAGCTTGCCCTCCAGTCCGAGCAGCCCGTCCAGCAGCACGTCCATGTCGGTGAAGCCGCGGAACTGCTTGTAGGAGGGGTCGCCCTCGGGCACCTTCACGAACTTGTCGCCGAGCTTGCCGGCCGAGTCGGACTGGCCCCAGAACGCCGCGCTCGCCTTCAGGTACAGCTGCTCTCCCACGCGCAGCAGCTGGAAGGTGTCGTCGTTGGACTTGACCTCGCCGGAGCCGCCGTCCGACTTGAGCCGCATGTCGAGGGTGAAGGACTTGCCGCCGCTCACCAGCGTGCCGGACAGGTGCACCGCGTCGGCCTCGGTCGCGGCCGCCTTCGCCTTCTCCTCGATCTTGTCGGCGGAGAGCTTGCCGACGCCGTTGGTGCCCTCGTCGGGGTCCTCGCCGCAGCCCGTACCGGTGACGGCGAGGCCCGCGCACAGCACACCGATGAACGCGGCCCGGCGCAGCCGCGCGGCAGGGAAGTAGGCGGTCACGGGCGGGTGCCTCTCGTCGGACATCTGCGAGCAGCAGGCAGCGTACCCGCCCGTACATCGCGACCCGCGACCGCGCCCCGGTGTTCACGGGCCCCCGGGCGGACGGCCCCACCAGGACGCTTTCCGCCGGCACGGGCTAGCCTGAGGGGCGGCACGACTCTTGATCGACGCACTAGGAGGCGCTCGGATGGCTGCAGGCGCCCCGCGGATCTTCGTCTCGCATCTGTCGGGTGTGCCCGTCTTCGATCCCAACGGCGACCAGGTCGGTCGGGTCCGCGACCTCGTCGCGATGCTCCGGGTCGGCGGCCGCCCGCCGCGCCTGCTGGGTCTGGTGGTCGAGGTCGTCAGCCGGCGCCGGATCTTCCTGCCGATGACCCGGGTCACCGGGGTGGAGTCCGGGCAGGTCATCACCACCGGTGTGATCAACATGCGGCGGTTCGAGCAGCGCCCGACCGAACGCCTGGTCCTGGGCGAGCTGCTGGACCGGCGGGTGACGCTGGTCGCGAGCGGCGAGGAGGTCACCGTCCTGGACGTGGCCATCCAGCAGCTGCCGGCCCGCCGGGACTGGGAGATCGACCGGATCTTCGTGCGCAAGGGCAAGTCGGGGGCGCTGCGCCGGCGCGGCGAGGCCCTGACGGTGGAGTGGTCGGCGGTGACGGGCTTCTCGCTGGAGGAGCATGGACAGGGGGCCGAGAACCTGGTCGCCACCTTCGAGCAGATGCGCCCGGCGGACGTGGCGAACGTCCTGCACCACCTGACGCCCAAGCGGCGCGCCGAGGTGGCCAACGCCCTGGACGACGACCGGCTCGCGGACGTGCTGGAGGAGCTGCCGGAGGACGAGCAGGTGGAGATCCTCGGCAAGCTGAAGGAGGAGCGCGCCGCCGACGTCCTGGAGGCGATGGACCCGGACGACGCGGCCGACCTGCTCTCCGAGCTGCCGGAGGACGACAAGGAGCGGCTGCTGACGCTGATGCAGCCGGACGACGCGGCCGATGTGCGCCGCCTGCTGTCCTACGAGGAGAACACCGCCGGCGGTCTGATGACCACCGAGCCGATCGTGCTGCGGCCCGACGCGACGGTCGCCGACGCGCTGGCCCGCGTACGGCAGGCGGACCTGTCGCCGGCGCTGGCGGCGCAGGTGTACGTGTGCCGGCCGCCGGACGAGACGCCGACCGGCAAGTACCTGGGGACGGTGCACTTCCAGCGGCTGCTGCGCGACCCCCCGTTCACCCTGGTCAGCTCGATCGTGGACACGGACCTGCCGCCGCTGCGGCCGAACGCCTCGCTGCCCGCGGTCACCACGCACCTCGCCGCCTACAACATGGTGGCGGTGCCGGTGGTCGACGAGAGCGGCTCGCTGCTGGGCGCGGTGACCGTGGACGACGTGCTGGACCACCTGCTGCCGGACGACTGGCGGGAGACGGACTTCCATTCCGAGGAGGCCGTGGGTGGCCGCTGAGCGAGGACGCTTCGACCGAGGGCGGGGCGAGCAGGCGCGCGAGCGGCGCCGTGAGCAGATCCGGGAGCGGCGCGAGCAGGCGAGGACGCAGGCCCGCGAGCACGGGCTGGCGGCGGACGCGGCGGAACGTTCCGGCGAGCGCTCGGCGAAGTCGTCGAGCACCGGGTCGAGCGCGCTGACGCGCTCGCGGGTGCGCCTGGACCAGCCGCGCGCGCCGCGGCGGTCGCTGCTGCCCGAGTACGACCCGGAGGCCTTCGGCCGGCTGTCGGAGCGGGTGGCGCGGTTCCTGGGCACCGGCCGGTTCATCGTCTGGATGACCCTGGTCATCATCGTCTGGGTGCTGTGGAACATCTTCGCGCCGGACGAGCTGCGGTTCGACCCGTACCCGTTCATCTTCCTGACGCTGATGCTGTCGCTCCAGGCCTCCTACGCGGCTCCGCTGATCCTGCTCGCGCAGAACCGGCAGGACGACCGCGACCGGGTCACCCACGAGCAGGACCGCAAGCAGAACGAGCGGTCCATCGCGGACACGGAGTACCTGACCCGGGAGATCGCCGCCCTGCGGATGGGTCTGGGCGAGGTCGCCACCCGCGACTGGATCAGGTCCGAGTTCCAGGACCTGATCAAGGAGATGGACGAGCGCCGTCTATTCCCCGCCGAACGTGACGAAGGCGACCGCTGAGAGGCTTACCTGCGGCCTGCTACCGAGCCGTACCATCGGGTACATGGCTACCGACACAAGCTCCGCCGCCGTGCCTGAGCAGGACGCGATCCTGGACGCACTGGCGACGGTGAACGACCCCGAGATCCACCGGCCGATCACCGAGCTCGGCATGGTCAAATCGGTGGAGATCGGCGAGGGCGGCGAGGTCGCCGTCACGGTCTACCTCACGGTGTCGGGCTGTCCGATGCGCGAGACCATCACCAAGAACGTCACCGAGGCCGTCGAGAAGGTCGCGGGCGTCACCTCCGTCGCCGTCACCCTCGACGTGATGAGCGACGAGCAGCGCAAGGACCTGGCGGCCACGCTGCGCGGCGGCACCGCGGAGCGCGAGGTGCCCTTCGCCAAGCCGGGCTCGCTGACCCGGGTGTACGCGGTCGCGTCCGGCAAGGGCGGTGTCGGCAAGTCCTCCGTCACGGTGAACCTGGCCGCGGCGATGGCGGCCGACGGCCTGAAGGTCGGCGTGGTCGACGCGGACATCTACGGCCACAGCGTGCCGCGCATGCTGGGTGTGGACGGCCGTCCCACCCAGGTCGAGAACATGATCATGCCGCCGTCGGCGCACGGTGTGAAGGTCATCTCCATCGGCATGTTCACCCCGGGCAACGCCCCGGTGGTGTGGCGCGGTCCCATGCTGCACCGCGCCCTCCAGCAGTTCCTGGCGGACGTGTTCTGGGGCGACCTGGACGTGCTGCTGTTGGACCTGCCGCCGGGTACGGGTGACATCGCGATCTCCGTCGCCCAGCTGGTGCCGAATGCGGAGATCCTCGTCGTCACCACCCCGCAGCAGGCCGCGGCCGAGGTCGCGGAGCGGGCCGGCTCCATCGCCGTGCAGACCCACCAGAAGATCGTCGGCGTGGTCGAGAACATGTCGGGCCTGCCGTGCCCGCACTGCGACGAGATGGTGGACGTCTTCGGCTCGGGCGGTGGCCAGAAGGTCGCCGACGGCCTGACCAAGACGGTCGGCGCGACGGTGCCGGTGCTGGGCTCGATCCCGATCGACGTGCGGCTGCGCGAGGGCGGCGACGAGGGCAAGCCCGTCGTGCTGTCCGACCCGGACTCCCCGGCCGGTGCGGCCCTACGCGCGATCGCGGGCAAGCTGGGCGGCCGTGCGCGTGGCCTGTCGGGCATGTCCCTGGGCATCACCCCGCGCAACAAGTTCTGATCGTCCGTACCACGGGGAAGGGCGCCGCTCGCCGAGCGGCGCCCTTCCCCGTTCCGGTCCCCGTCATCCGTGGACCGTCCTGCGGCCCCTGCTACTGGTACGAGCCGAGGTCCGCGATCGCGGAGAACCCGAGCCCGTACGCGCTCATCCCGCGGCCGAACGCGCCCAGGTGGACCCCGCTCCCGGTGGAGCCGGCCAGCACCCACCCGAACTCCGACTCGCGGTAGTGGAACGGCGTCGGCTCGCCGTCCACCGGCAGCGACAGGGTGGACCAGTCCTCACCGGCCAGGTCGTCCGCCAGCTCCCACGCGGCCTCGGTCTGCTGGTCCAGCCAGTCGTCGCGCAGCGAGTGGTCCATCTGGCCGGGCCAGCTGTACGCCAGCAGCCCGGAGCCGGCCAGCCAGGCCGCGGAGGCGACAGAGGTGGCCTCCAGGACGCCGGTGCCGTCGCCGCTGCGGCGCAGCGGGTTGCTCGCCACGGTGATGACCACCGCGAACCGTTCCTTCTCGCCGGTGGCGATCTCGCCCCGGGCGGAGGGCTCGTCGCCGTGGCCGGTGGAGCCGTGCTCCACGGTGCCGTCGGCGGCGACCGCGACCTGCATGAGCCAGCGGGGGCCGGTGAAGGCCCCGTCCAGCCCGTACCAGGGGAAGTCGGCGGCCAGGAACCCCTCGGCCGTCCGGCGGGCCGCCGGCACGGGCGCGGCAGCCTCCTGTGGCTGCGTATGGCTGTCGGGGCCGGTATCCGGCTCCTGGTCGGGTGCTGCGGCGGCCGCGGGGGCCTCCGCGGTCTGTGCCCCTACCCGGCTGCTGCTCGTCGTCTCCATCTGGGCGGCCTCTCGTTCCGTGGGGTCCGGAACGGCCCTCCCCCTCGCTGTGCTGGGGGGACCCCCTCCCTCGGGCGTCCTGCGATCCGGACAGATGGAGGATAGCCATCCGACCGGGGATCGCCGGGCAGGCCGCGCCTCAGGTGGCGTCGGCGTCGAAGCGCGAGCGCTCCTCCGGGGCGGGAGCGGCGGGCTTCTTCAGCAGGTCCGGGCCGGTCACGGCGGGCGTGGCGGCTGCGGCCGCGGAGGTCGGGGCGGCGCCGGCCTCCGAGCTCTTCACGGCGTCGGAGACGTCGTTGAGTTCCTTGCGGAGATCGAAGCTGGTGCGGATCTCCTTGAGGTCCTCGTTCTCCGTCAGCTGCTTGCGGATGAAGGTCTTCGGGTTCAGGTCCTCGAACTCGAAATCCTTGAACTCCGGGCCGAGTTCGGAGCGGATGTCGTGCTTGGCGCTGTCGGAGAACGCCCGGACCTTACGGATGAAGCCCGTGACGTCCTGAATGACCTTGGGCAGCTTGTCCGGTCCGAAGACGAGGATGCCGAGCACCACGATCGTGACAAGTTCGAGTGCGCCTATGTCGTTGAACACCTTGCCGCTCCTCGGCTCTCTATCACTTCGGGCCCCGACACACGGTACCCGGCGTTGCCCACGGGCCCATACCTGTGTGCCGCCCGCAGGGCCGGTTTCTCCCGACCGTCATCCCCCGCTCATGAGCCGTTCGCCGATCCGAGGACCACTTCCAGTGTGCTTTCGCGGCCCTGGCGGAGCACGGTGAGGGTCAGCGCGTCGCCCGGGCGGTGGGCCCGGATCTTGATGATCAGCTCGTCGCCGCCCCGGACCCGTTGGCCGTCCACCTTGGTGATCACGTCCCCGGCCCGGATCCCGGCGCGCGCGCCCGGTCCGCCGGCGACCACGGACGGCTTGCCGTCCTCGCCCTTGTCCCCGACCCGGGCCCCGTCGCCCGCGTAGTCCATGTCCAGGGTGACCCCGATGACCGGGTGCGTGGCACGGCCGGTGCGGATGAGCTCCTCGGCGACGCGCTTGCCCTGGTTGACGGGGATGGCGAAGCCGAGCCCGATGGAGCCGCCCTGCCGGGTGGAGTCGTCCTTGTCGGCCCCGCGGATCGCACTGTTGATGCCGACCACGTGGGCCTTCGCGTCGAGGAGCGGGCCGCCGGAGTTCCCCGGGTTGATGGGGGCGTCGGTCTGCAGCGCGTCGACGTAGCTGATGTCGCTGCCGTCGCCCTTGTCGCCGCCCGCGGTGACGGGCCGGCCGGTGGCGCTGATGATCCCGGCGGTGACGGTGTTCGACAGGTCGAAGGGCGCGCCGATGGCCACCACCGGGTCGCCGACCTTCACGTTCTCGGAGTTCCCCAGGCTCAGCGGCTGGAGCCCGCGCACCCCGTCGACCTTGACCACGGCCAGGTCGTAGCCGGAGTCGCGGCCGACCAGCGCGGCGGTGACGCTCTCGCCGGTGCTGAAGGTGACCGTTATCTCCTGGGAGTCGGCGACCACATGGCTGTTGGTCAGGATGTGCCCCTGCTGGTCGAGCACGAAGCCGGTCCCCGTACCGCTGCCCTTCGTGCCCCGCACGTGCAGGGTCACCACGCCCGGCAGTGCGGTGGCCGCGATCCCGGCCACGCTCTCCGGGGCCCGGCCCCGGTCGACGGCGGCGGCCTGGGGCAGCTCCAGCCGGGTGTTGCTCCGCCGCTCGGCGAGGACGCCGACGTAGCCGCCGATGCCGCCGGCGAGCAGGGCCGTACCGAGGCTGAGGGCCACCACCTGCCACAGTCGGATCCCGCGCGGCGTCCGGCCGCGGTCCACGACCTGCAACGGCTCGGCGCCCCAGGGGTCGTACCGCACCGCGGGGACCGCGGCGCCGTCGGAAGGGGCGTCGGGGGAAGGGTCCGACGGGGCCGAGGTCGGGGCCGCGTCCTGTACGTGGTCCCCGCCCCCGGTTTCGGGCCGTGGCGCGGGAACCCCTTCGCGGCGGCCGCCCTCGGCCGTGCCCTCGGGCCGGCTCCACCACTGTGGAGCCGGATCGGTCTGGTGCCTGTCGGCCATCGGCGCTCCCCGCGTGCCTATGCGCATGTGCCGAAGATTCAATCAGGTCCCGCGTCAGCGCAGCAGGGAGACCGGACGCGCCGGTTGCGGCGGGGAGGGCTGGAGCGGCGGCAGCGGGGTCGCCACGGCCGTCAGGAGGGTCGGGACGGCCTCCGGGGTGGGCGGGCGGTCACGGGCCCCCTGATCGGCCACGGGCAGCGCGGGACCGGGCCTGGAGGCCGGGGCCGGGGAATCTCCCCGCAGGTTCGGGTCCACCTCCAGCGGCAGGGCACCACCGAGCGCGAGCGCGGCCAGGGAGACGGCCCCGGCGGCGACGAAGGCGAACCGCCGTCGTGGACGGCCCACCTCGTGGATACGGAAGCCGTCCTGAGGCCGCGGCCGGGCGGCGACCGGCAGCCCGTACGTGAACGCGTCGAAGGGATCGGTCCCCGTGGCTCCCGTGGGGTCGGCGGGACGGCCGGGACCACCGGGACCGGCCGGACCCGACGGATCGTCGAGGCCACCACCCGGCAGCCCCTGCAACCGCGCCAGCAGCCCCGCGGACAGCGGCGGTGGCGCGCTCTCCACGAACATGGTCTTCAGACGGCGCTGCGCATCGGCCTCGGCCTTGCACCGGGCACAGGTGGCCAGGTGGGCCAGGACCCGATCGCGCGCGTCGTGTTTCAGTTCCCCGTCCACCAGGGCGGCGAGCCGATCGCCCAGGTGCTGTTCGGCAGGTGACGGACTGACCTCGCTCACTCGGCTCCGCCCTCTCCCCCGGCGCCGGGGGCGCCCATCGCCACTCCGGCCAGCGCGCGCTGCTCGGCACGGGCCTGCGGGGACCGGTGCTTGAGCGCCTTGCGCAGGTGCGAACGGCCGCGGTGGATACGACTGCGCACGGTGCCCAGCTTCACGCCGAGGGTCGCGGCGATCTCCTCGTACGACAGGCCCTCGATGTCGCACAGCACCACGGCCGCGCGGAACTCGGGGGCGAGGGTGTCCAGCGCCTGCTGCACATCCGCGTCGAAGTGGGTGTCGTGCAGGACCTGCTGCGGGGACGGCTCACGGCTCGGCAGCCGGTCGGCGGCGTCGTCGCCGAGCGCGTCGAAGCGGATCCGCTGCTTACGACGGACCATGTCCAGGAACAGGTTCGTGGTGATGCGGTGCAGCCAGCCCTCGAAGGTGCCCGGCGTGTACGTGGACAGCGAGCGGAAGACGCGGACGAAGACCTCCTGCGTCAGATCCTCGGCGTCGTGCTGGTTACCCGTCAGACGGTAGGCAAGGCGGTAGACCCGCGCGCTGTGCGTGCTGACGATCTCCTCCCATGAAGGAGGGGTCCACGCCTGGGTGCCCGCATCGGCGGCGAAGGTCGCGGTGGTTGCGGCATCGGCGGTGTGGAAGCGGTCAGCAATGTAGGTCACGGATTTCGGCTCACCCGCCGACCGGAAGAGGCGTCTCAGTACGCCCCCACGATCCACAGGCGCAGCCGCACCTCCCCTGTCGGCTCTGGTGGTGTCCAGTGGAGTCCCTACCATAGCCACCCCCTCTGTCAGCTCCGGATAAGCGTTTTTGCAGTATCTTTACGCGAGACTTAAGCCCGGGAACGGTCCTGGCCGCCGATCTGCCCGGCACCGTCCCCTCTTATCCCGCCTCCACCCTTCACAACGCCCGGTCCCATCTGCGGGTTCCCGACGTCAACGGATACAGTCACCGTTGCGCCAACTATGGGGACAGGAGAGGGTCATTACCGGCAACCGGCAGACGAGCTGGGCGTTCGCCGACGCGTTTGTCGCCGAGGACGACGCTCTGCGATGGGCCCGCGACCGGTCCAGGGAAGCGGGCCTGAGGTCCGTCTCCCCCGGTACCGGGGCCGCGCTGCGCCTGCTGGCCGCCACCGCGGACGCCAAGGCGGTCGCCGAGATCGGCACCGGAACCGGTGTTTCCGGCATCCACCTGCTGCACGGGATGCGCCCCGACGGGGTCCTGACCACGGTGGATCCCGAAGCGGACCGGCAGGCCTTCGCCCGCCAGGCCTTCCGCGCCGCCGGCTTCGCGGGCAACCGCGCCCGCTTCATCCCCGGCCGCGCCCTCGACGTACTCCCGCGACTCGCCGACGGCGGATACGACCTCGTCTTCTGCGACGGGGACCCCTCCGAGTCCCTCGACTACCTCGCCGAATCGTTGCGGCTGCTGCGTCCGGGGGGACTGGTGTGCTTCGAGGGGGTCTTCTCCGACGGCCGTACGGTCGACTCCGCGGCCCAACCGGTGGAGGTGCTGCGCGTCCGCGAACTGCTGCGCAGCGTCCGCGAGAGCCCCGCGCTGGAGGCGGCGCTGCTCCCGGTGGGCGACGGCCTGCTCTGCGCCGTCCGCCGCTAGGCCGTCCCTCCCGGACCTTGCCCGACCCGCGCCGCCCGGCACCGCACCTCGCCGCGTTCGCGGGGGGGGCACCCGAGTACGTCCGACACGGGGGCGCCCCGCCGACGCGCCGACGCACGACACCGGACGACACGGGCCCGGACGGGCCATGGAGGCGCCGCGGGGTCGACTCAGGAGCGCGAACACCCCTGGGGGGCGCCCAGGACGTGCGGGAGCGTGACCCGAGCGACGACGGAGACCGGGCTCAGGGCCGCGGGACGACCCGCCGGCGCCGCACCCGGGACACAACACTGCCCCGGCCGCGGATCGCGGTCGGGGCAGTGCAGAGAATGCAGAAACGCAGAAGGTGGAAGTGCTGTCAGTGTCCCCGCGGGGTCAGCCGACGACCTTCTTCAGGGCGTCACCCAGGGCGTCCGCCTCATCAGGGGTCAGCTCGACGACAAGCCGACCGCCGCCCTCGAGCGGTACGCGCATGACGATGCCCCGCCCCTCCTTGGTGACCTCGAGCGGGCCGTCGCCCGTCCGCGGCTTCATGGCCGCCATGCTCGTTCCCCTTCCTGAAACCAGCTCATCGTCAGCCGACGGCCCCATTCAGGCGCCTAATACCCGGCATCGAACACATTGCTTCCCAGCCATTATCCCGCATGTCAGGACCCGATGACCAACATCACCCGGGAACGCTTGGGCAACGCGCTCGGCCAAAACCACTCATTTCGGGGATCCGCCTGCGATACTTCGCCGCCGCAGCAGGGAAGCGGCCTCAGCTTTCTTTGACGCACATCACATGTGCCTGCCCCGTCCGGTCCGCCATGCTGACCTTTGTACCGGACAGTACCGACCGGTAGCCAAGCCCGCGACGAAGGGGGACCCCCTGCCATGGCCGACAGCGTGCTCTACGAAGTGACCGACGGACTCGCCACCATCACGATCAACCGCCCGGACGCGATGAACGCGATGAACACCGAGGCCAAGGTCGCCCTGCGCGACGCGGTCCAGGCGGCGGCCGCCGACACCGCCGTACGGGCCGTGCTGCTCACCGCGGCCGGGAACCGGGCCTTCTGCGTGGGCCAGGACCTCAAGGAGCACATCGGGAACCTGGCCTCGGACCGCGAGACCGGCTCCTCGCTGACCATGACGACGGTGGCCGACCACTACAACCCCATCGTGCGGGCGCTCACCGAGATGCCCAAGCCCGTGGTGGCCGGGGTGAACGGCGTCGCGGCCGGAGCGGGCTTCGGGTTCGCGCTGGCGGCGGACTTCCGGGTCGTCGCCGACACCGCGTCCTTCAACACCTCGTTCGCCGGGGTGGCGCTGACCGCCGACTCCGGGGTCTCGTGGACCCTCCCCCGTCTGATCGGCGCCTCCCGCGCCTCGGACCTGCTGCTGTTCCCGCGCTCGATCAAGGCGCAGGAGGCGTACGAGCTCGGCATCGTCAACCGGCTCGTGCCCGCGGACTCCCTGCACGCCGAGGCGGAGGCCGTGGCCCGCACGCTGGCCGCCGGCCCGACGGTCGCGTACGCCGCCCTGAAGGAGTCCCTGGCCTACGGGGCCTCGCACACGCTCTCCGAGGCCCTGACCCACGAGGACACCCTCCAGACGCGCGCGGGGGCCTCCGAGGACCACTCCATCGCCGTCCAGGCGTTCCTCGCGAAGCAGCCGCCGAAGTACCTGGGTCGCTGAGCCAGGTCCCGCGGCCCGGCCCGGCCCGTCTCAGGCCGGGTCGCGGGAGACGCAGTCGACGAGGTGGTCGTTGACCAGCCCGCAGGCCTGCATCAGGGCGTAGGCCGTCGTGGGGCCGACGAAGCGGATGCCGGCCTTCTTCAGGGCCTTGGCGAGGGCCGTGGACTCCGGCGTGACCGCCGGGACCTCGGTGACCGTCAGCGGGGCCGGCCCCGGCTCCTCCGGGACGTGGGACCAGATCAGGGTGTCCAACTCGCCCGGCTCCCACCCGGCGAGGACCTTCGCGTTGGCCAGGGTCGCCTCGATCTTGGCCCGGTTGCGGATGATCCCCTCGTCGGTCAGCAACCGCTCGGCGTCCCGGTCGTCGAACTCCGCGACCGCCGCGATCGAGAACTCGGCGAAGGCCTTACGGAACCCCTCGCGGCGCCGCAGGATCGTGATCCAGGACAGCCCCGACTGGAACGCCTCCAGGCACAGCCGTTCGTAGAGGGCGTCGTCCCCGTGCACCGGACGGCCCCACTCGGTGTCGTGGTAGACGACGTAGTCCGGTGTGGACAGCCCCCACGGGCAGCGCAGCAGCCCGTCCGCGCCCGCCACCGAGCCGCTCACCGCTCACCGCCCTTGCTCAGGTCGACGTGCCCGGGCGCGTCCGACGGAGCTGCGGCGGGCGCCGCCGCGGCCGTCAGTTGGGCGATGCGCGCGTCCCGCTCGGCCAGTTCGGCCGCGAGCCGCTCCAGCACGTCGTCCACCTCGGCCATCCGGTACCCGCGCGGGGCGACCGGCAGGCGCAGCGCGTCGATGTCGGCCCGTACGACGGGCCGGGTCTCCGGCAGCCCGTCCGCGACCCGGTCCGGCTCCGCTTCCGGCAGGACGGCCTCCGAGCCGCCGCCGATCACCGCCAGGGTGACCGCTGCCACGACCACGACCAGCGCGATCATCAAGAAGAAGAACACGATCAACTCCCCTGAGAGACTCCGGCCACCAGGTTAAGGTCGCTGGCGAGGCGCAAGGGCCGCCGAAGGAGGAAAGAGCAGAATGCTGCGACTGGGCAGGCGCGAGTTCGACACCCACGAGCCGGTGATCATGGCCATCGTGAACCGGACGCCGGACTCCTTCTACGACCAGGGCGCGACGTTCCGCGACGAGCCGGCGCTGGACCGGGTCGAGCACGCGATCGCCGAGGGCGCCGCGATCATCGACATCGGCGGCGTGAAGGCGGGGCCGGGCGAGCACGTGGACGCGGCCGAGGAGGCTCGCCGCACGGTCGATTTCGTGGCCGAGGTCCGGCGCCGCCACCCGGACGTGGTCATCAGTGTGGACACCTGGCGGCACGAGGTCGGCGAGGCGGTGTGCGAGGCCGGGGCCGACGTCCTCAACGACGCCTGGGGCGGGGTGGACCCCAAGCTGGCGGAGGTCGCCGCGCGCTACGGCGCGGGCCTGGTCTGCACCCACGCGGGCGGTGTGGAACCGCGCACCCGGCCGCACCGGATCGCGTACGACGACATCATGGAGGACGTCCTGCGCGTCACGCTCGGCCTCGCCGAACGCGCCGCCGCGCTCGGCGTCCGCCGGGACGCGATCATGATCGACCCCGGACACGACTTCGGGAAGAACACCCGGCACTCGCTGGAGGCCACGCGCCGGCTGGGTGAGATGACGGCGACGGGCTGGCCGGTGCTGGTCTCCCTGTCCAACAAGGACTTCGTCGGCGAGACCCTCGACAAGCCCGTCAAGGAACGCCTGTTGGGCACCTTGGCCACGACGGCCGTCTCGGCGTGGCTGGGCGCGCAGGTCTACCGCGTCCACGAGGTGGCGGAGACCCGGCAGATCCTGGACATGGTGCGGTCCATCCAGGGCCACCGCCCCCCGGCCGTCGCCCGCCGCGGCCTGGCCTGACCCCGACGGCCGGAGGCCGGCGCAGCCGCCCGAAGCCGGTGAGGCGCCCCGGCGCCGAACCGCGCGAGAGCGGCGTCAAGAAGGAGCCATGGTCCGCTCCGTCCAGGGCCCCCGGCCGTCGCCCGCCGCGGCCTGGCCTGACGGAGGTCACGCGGGCCCCCGGCGGTCGTCCGCCGGGGTCTCGCGCAGCCCGTCCTACTTACCGACTTCCTTCGTCACCAGTGCGATCGCCTCGTCCACGTCGTCCGTGACGTGGAAGAGGTAGAGGTCCTTCTCCGAAGCCTTGCCCTGGGCGATCACCGTGTTCCGCAGCCAGTCGATCAGGCCGCTCCAGTACTCCGTTCCGAAGAGCACGATCGGGAAGCGGGTGATCTTCTGGGTCTGGACCAGGGTCAGCGCCTCGAACAGCTCGTCCAGGGTGCCCAGGCCGCCCGGCAGGACGACGAAGCCCTGGCTGTACTTCACGAACATCGTCTTGCGGACGAAGAAGTACCGGAAGTTCAGGCCGAGATCGACGTGCTGGTTGAGCCCCTGCTCGAAGGGGAGCTCGATGCCGAGGCCGACCGAGACGCCGTTCGCCTCGCGGGCGCCCTTGTTGGCCGCCTCCATCGCCCCCGGACCGCCGCCGGTGATCACCGCGAAGCCGGCGTCGACCAGCGCGCCGCCGATCCGCACGCCCGCGTCGTACTCGGGCGAGCCCTCCGGCGTACGGGCCGATCCGAACACGCTGATCGCGGGCGGCAGCTCGGCCAGCGTGCCGAAGCCCTCGATGAACTCCGACTGGATGCGCAGGACCCGCCAGGGATCGGTGTGCACCCACTCGGAGGGCCCCGCCGAATCCAGCAGCCGCTGGTCCGTCGTACTGCCCGCCTGCACCTGGCTCCGCCTCCTCAGCACCGGCCCGAGCTGCTGCTCCTCGGGCCGACGACGAGCGGAACCCTCGGGACTGCCGTGGTTGCCCATGCTGTGCTCCCTCCTGCTGATCGTTGGATCAGGGTAGGCGCACAAAGGTGACGAGAAGCGGAATTCAGGAGGTCAGCCAGGCGCGGAGTCGTTCCTCGCAGTGGAGGATCGCCTTCGTCTCGACGCGTTCGTCGACCTTGTGCGCCAGCAGGGCGTCGCCCGGGCCGTAGTTGACCGCGGGGACCCCGAGGGCGCTGAAGCGCGAGACGTCCGTCCAGCCGAACTTGGGCATGGCGCGACCGCCGACCGCCTCCATGAAGGCCCGGGCGGCCGGGTGGGAGAGGCCGGGGAGGGCGCCGGGCGAGGAGTCGTCGACCACGATCTCGGCGATGTCGCAGTCCGCGAACACCTCCCGTACGTGGGCCAGTGCCTCGGCCTCGGTGCGGTCCGGGGCGTAGCGGAAGTTGACGGTCACCGTGCACGCGTCGGGGATGACGTTGTTGGCGACGCCGCCCTCGACGCGGACCGCGTTGAGGCCCTCGTGGTACTCCAGGCCGTCGATGACCGGCCTGCGGGGCTCGTAGGCCGCGAGGCGGGCGAGGATCGGGCCCGCCGAGTGGATGGCGTTGGAGCCCATCCAGCTGCGCGCGGAGTGGGCGCGTTCGCCGGTGGTGCGGAGCAGGACGCGCAGGGTGCCCTGGCAGCCGCCCTCGACCTCGGCGTTCGAGGGTTCCAGCAGGACCGCGAAGTCGCCCGTCAGCCAGTCGGGGTGGGCGGCCGCCACCTTGCCGAGGCCGTTGAGGTCGGCGGCGACCTCCTCCTGGTCGTAGAAGACGAAGGTGAGGTCCCGGTTCGGCTCGGGCACGGTCGCGGCGATGCGCAGCTGCACGGCGACGCCGGACTTCATGTCGGTGGTGCCGCAGCCCCACAGCACGTCGTTCTCGTCGAGGCGGGAGGGGACGTTGTCGGCGATCGGCACGGTGTCGAGGTGGCCGGCGAGTACGACGCGCTCGGCGCGGCCGAGGTGGGTACGGGCGACGACGTTGTTGCCGAAGCGGTCCACGGTGAGGTGCGCGAGACCGCGCAACGCGTGTTCCACGAGGTCGGCGAGTACCTTCTCGTCGCCGCTCACGGACGGAATGTCGACGAGCCGGGCGGTCAGCTCGGCGGCGTCCAGGGTGAGGTCCAGCTCGGATTCGGACATGGAGCTGACCCTAATGCCCGGGGTGCGGCGAAGCCTCCTACGTCCGGCCGGTGGACGCGTCATATGCCTCAAGTACGGTGGGCCGCGTGTCCGAGACCCGTGATCCCCGTCCTCGTCGCCGCCGGCTGCTCCGGGCGGTCGTCGGCCTGCTCGTTCTCCTCGCGGTGATCGGGTATTTCGCCGTGCAGCGCGATTCGAACGGCGGCGGCGGTGCGCCGTTCTGCGTGGCCGGCGCGGATCCGATCGGGGCGGACGAGACCTCCGCGACGTACGAGATGTCCCCGGAGCAGGCGGCGAACGCGGCGACGATAGCCGCGGTCGGCATCGCCAAGGGGTTGCCGGACCGGGCGGTGACCATCGCGCTGGCGACCGCCATGCAGGAGTCCGCGCTGCGCAATCTCGACCACGGCGACCGCGACTCCCTCGGCCTCTTCCAACAGCGGCCGTCGATGGGCTGGGGCACGCCTGAGCAGATCACGGACCCGGTGTACTCGGCCGGGATCTTCTACGACCACCTCGTCGATGTACCGGGGTACTCACGGCTGCCGCTGACGGTGGCCGCGCAGAAGGTGCAGCGCAGCGGGTTCCCGCAGGCGTACGCGAAGCACGAGCCCGACGCGACGGTGCTGACGGCGGCGTTCGCCGGCGGCGGCACGCTCAACTGCGGCGGTCCGGCCCCCGCCGGGCCGGGCGACCCGCAGCGGGTGCAGGCCGACCTGATCCGGATCTTCGGCAAGGACGGGATGCACACCATGTCCGCGCGGGCCGGCCAGGCCGTCGCGAACACCGGCGGGAACACCAGCGGGAGCACCGGCGGCGGGCAGGTCGCCCCGGAGCCCGAGGTCACGCTGGTGGAGAAGAAGAACGGTGGCGAGGAGGCGACGCGCCGCAGCCGGGCGATGGCTCATTGGGCGGTGGCCAACGCGAAGGCGATGGGCATCTCCCGGGTGTCCTACGGCCGGCACGGCTGGGTCGCGGGCAAGGACCGGGGGCGGTGGCAGGACAGGGGCGGCGCGGGGACGAAGGAAGCCGCCAAGGACACCCACTACGCGGGGCCGGGCGAGGTCCGGATCTTCATGGCCCGCTGATCTCGCCCGCTCCCCGCTCCCCGCTCCCCTCTCCCCCGCCGACCTCGCGGCGGGCCGGGGCACGCGCCGGGGGCGCCCGGGCTGACGTACGAGTGATCACTCCTGCGGGGGGATCCGTGTAGCGGGCCACGGATCCCGGATCGGTACGGAAGCCCTGGTCGGCGCCCCTCCGATGCGCTTGTCGCGGAAGCCGATTAAACGATCCGTTACCGATCCTTTACCCACCGGCACCGCAACTCCACCCGCCCCGGGAGCGGTTAGTCATGGCGTACTCAGCCGCTACCGCTTAGGAGCAACATGTCTCTCCCCCTGACCCGTCGGATCGCCCGTGCCGCGCTGCTCCTCGCAGCCGGGGCAGCGCCCGTGGTCGGTGCGGCCGGTGCGGCCAGCGCCGCCGGTCTGGAGTCCGTGCCGCAGCTGGGCGGGCTCACCGCCCCCGACGCCGCGACGGCGGACGCGGCCACGGACGCCGTCGGCAGCGCCACCAAGACCCTGCCGGCGCCCGCCGCCGACGTGGCCGGTACCGCGCAGGGCCTGCTCGGCGGGCTCCCCGCCACGCAGGAGCTGCCGACGTCCTCGCTGCCGACGTCCGGCGCCCTGCCGGGCGGTCTGACCGGGGGCCTGCCGGGTGGCCTGACCGGTGGCCTGCCGCTCGGCGGCTGACACCGTAGGAACCACCGAGGGGGCCGGGAGCACGAACTCCCGGCCCCCTCGGGCATGTCCGCCGTACCCGTCAGCCGAGGCGCTTGACCGCCGCCTCGACACGCTCGTCGGTGGCGGTGAAGGCGACGCGCACGAACCGCGCGCCCGCCTCGCCGTAGAAGTCGCCCGGCGCGACCAGGATGCCCAGGCCCGCGAGATGGGCGACGGTGTCCCAGCAGGGCTCGTCACGCGTCACCCACAGGTACAGGCTCGCCTCGCTGTGCTCGACCCGGAAGCCGTGCGCCTCCAGGGCGGTGCGCAGTGCCGCACGGCGGGCCGCGTAGCGCTCGCGCTGCTCCTCGACGTGGGCGTCGTCGCCGAGGGCCGCGACCGTGGCCGCCTGCACCGGGGCGGGGGTCATCATGCCGCCGTGCTTGCGGATCTCCAGCAGTTCGCCGAGCACGTCCGCGTCACCGGCGACGAAGGCCGCCCGGTAGCCCGCCAGGTTGGAGCGCTTGGACAGCGAGTGGACGGCGACGATGCCCTCGTACGAGCCGCCGCAGACGTCGTCGTGGAGGACGGAGACCGGCTCGGCCTCCCAGCCCAGCTCCAGGTAGCACTCGTCGCTGAAGAGCAGGATCCCGTGTTCGCGCGCCCAGGCCACGATCCGGACGAGCTCCTCCTTGGCGAGGACCTTGCCGGTGGGGTTGGACGGGGAGTTGAGCCACAGCAGCTTCACACCGGCCGGGTCGAGCTCGGTCGGGTCGTCGTACACGACGGCCTCGGCGCCGCACAGCCGCGCGCCGACCTCGTAGGTGGGGTAGGCGAGCCGCGGGTAGGCGACCTTGTCCCCGGCGCCCAGGCCCAGCTGGGTCGGCAGCCAGGCCACCAACTCCTTGGAGCCGACGACCGGCAGGACGTTGCGGTGTTCGGCGGTGCTCGCGCCGAGCCGGCCGCGCACCCAGCCGGTGATCGCGTCGCGCAGGGCGACGGTGCCCCACACGGTCGGGTACCCCGGGGAGTCGGCGGCCTCGATCAGCGCGCGTCGGATCAGCTGCGGGACCGGGTCCACGGGCGTGCCGACGGACAGGTCGACGATGCCGTCCGCGTGGGCCGCCGCCGTCTTCTTGTACGGCTCCAGCTTGTCCCAGGGGAAGGCGGGAAGACGGTCGGATACTGCGGCCACGATGGTCTCTGCTCTCTCTGAGTACTGGCTGGTAGCGGGTCCGTAAACGCCTCGGTCCCGTGCGGCGACGAGGCCGTACGGGACCGGGTGGCGCGTCTGCCTGGAAAGGTCAGTGCTCGCCGTTGATACCGGCGGGCAGCGCCGCGACGAAGGGGTGGTCGCGCTCGATCAGGCCCAGCTTGGAGGCACCACCGGGCGAACCGAGCTCGTCGAAGAACTCGACGTTCGCCTTGTAGTAGTCCTTCCACTCCTCCGGGGTGTCGTCCTCGTAGAAGATGGCCTCGACCGGGCAGACCGGCTCACACGCGCCGCAGTCGACACATTCGTCCGGGTGGATGTACAAGGACCGCTGGCCCTCGTAGATGCAGTCGACGGGGCACTCTTCGATGCATGCCTTGTCCTTGACGTCGACACAAGGCTCCGCGATGACGTAGGTCACGCTCTCGTTCCTCCTCGGTAGGGCTTTCCATATCGCGCGGGAGCGCGGCGTCGTCGATGCCCGCACCTAGTATCTCCGTTCCCGGGCACGATCCGAACAGGAGGGGCGGACAGAGCTGTGGAAATCACTGCCGGTGGACTGCTGGAGGTCCGTATCACCCCGGCTGACGTGGGTAAACGAGTCTCTGTACGACGGGTGGAGGCCGTAGTGAGCGGATCACCCGAGTTCACGGACACGGTCGGGGTTCTCACATCCTGGGACCGAGGTGTGCTGCTGATCACAAAGAAGGACGGACAATCCGTCCGCATCTCGGAATCCTCGCTGGTCGCGGGCAAGATCGTGCCTGCGGCGCCGGCCCGGCGCCGGGGTCCCGCTGCCTCCTTCGAGGAGCTCTCACGGGTCGCCGCGCGGGCCTGGCAGCCGCTGGAGAGCGAGCGGCTGGGCGACTGGACATTGCGGGCGGCCGCCGGATTCACCCGGCGGGCCAATTCCGTACTGCCGCTCGGCGACCCCGGGATACCCCTGGACGATGCACTCGCGCGAGTGACCTCCTGGTACGCGGATCGGTCGCTGCCGGCCTACGTACAGGTCGCCACGGGGGCCGCCGGCACCCAGGAGATGCTCGGCGCGGAGCTGGAGCGGCGCGGCTGGACGTCGGAGGTGTCGGCCGAGGTACGGATCGGGGCGCTGGCCCCGGTGGGCGACGTGGACGCGCCCGCGGCCGATGCGGTGCGCCTGACCCGGGTCCCTGACGAGGAGTGGCTCGGGCGCTACGGGAAGGTGAGCGACCCGGACCTGGCCCGGCGGATGCTGGTGGAGGGCCCGTCGGTGTGGTTCGCGGCGCTGCCCGGGGGCCGGGCGATCGGGCGCTGCGTGGTGGACGGGCGGTGGGCCGGCTTCGCGGCGGTGACGGTGGACCCCGCGCACCGGCGCGAGGGCCTGGCGACGGCGGTGATGGCCGCGCTGGCCCGACGGGCGCTGGAGGAGGGCGCGTCGGCGGCGTGGCTGCAGGTCGAGACGGACAATCCGGGGGCGCAGGCCCTGTACGACGGGCTGGGCTTCGCGCGGCACCACACCTACCACCACTACCGGGCGGCCTCGTGAGCGCCGCGGCCTGGCGGGAGCAGTTCGCGGCCGAGGCCCGGGCGGAGCGGCCCGATCTGGCGCTGCTGTGCCTGCTGCTGGCCACCGAGGGTGATCCGGAGCTGGACGAACACGCCATGGACCGGGCGCAGATCGAGCTGGACCGGCTGGCCGGGATGCTGCCGTACGGGCTGCGCGGCGGGCGGGCGTGGGCGAACGCGGTGACGGAACTGCTGGGCGGGCGCCTCGGGTTCCACGGCACCCCGGCGGACTACGACCGGCTGTCGTCCTCGCTGCTGCACGAGGTGCTGAGGCGGCGGCGCGGGCTGCCGATCCTGTTGTCGGTGGTGTGGCTGGAGGTCGCCCGGCGGGCGGGGGCGCCGGTGTACGGGCTGGGGCTGCCGGGGCACTTCGTGGTGGGCTTCGGGGACCCGGAGGAGGGCATCGTGGTCGACCCCTTCGCGGGCGGCGCGTCCTTGGGGACCGGGCCGGCGGAACTGGCGTCGGGGCCGCGTGAGCCTGCCCGGACGCTGGACATCGTGCAGCGGATCCTGGCCAACATCCGAGCCTGGGCCTCGGCCCGCCCGGAGCAGTCGGGGGTGGCCCTGCGGGCGGTGGAGCTGTCGCTGCTGCTGCCGTCGCATCCGGCGGCGCTGCGGTACGAGCGGGCGCGGCTGCTGGTGGAGCGGGGCTCCTTCCAGGAGGGGGCGGCGGAGCTCGACGCGTACGCCGGGGTGGTGTCCGCGGTGGACGTCGACGCGGCGGCCCGTATCCGCGCGGAAGCCCTCTCGGCCCGAGCCCTCCTGAACTGACCCTCCCTTCCGGCTCCGCCGGGCCCGCTCCGGCTCCGCCGAGCCACTTCCGGCTAGGCCGGGCCACTTTCAGCCTCGCCGGCGTTCGAGGCTCCGCCGGGCCACTCTCAGCCTCGCCGGCGTTCGAGGCTCCGCCGGGCCACTCTCAGCCTCGCCGGCGTTCGAGGCTCCGCCGGGCCACTCTCAGCCTCGCCGGGGTTCGAGGCTCCGCCGGGCCACTCTCAGCCTCGCCGGCGTTTGAGGCGCGGGTCCGGGCGGAGCCCGGTGCCCGGCGGAGCCGGGTTCCCTGGGGCGCCGCCCCAGACCCCGCGCCTCAAACGCCGGCGAGGCTGGATGTGCCGGACCGAGGCTGGAAGTGGCCGGGCCGAGGCTGGATGTGCCGGGCCGAGGCTGGATCGGGCTAGAGCCAGCCCTTTTCGCGGGCCGTGCGGACGGCTTCGGCTCGGTTGCGTGCCGCCAGTTTCTGGATCGCCGTCGAGAGGTAGTTGCGGACCGTGCCCTGGGACAGGTGCAGCCGCGCCGCGAGTTCCGCGTTGGTCGCGCCGTTCTCCGCCGCCCGCAGGACCTCCCGTTCGCGGTCCGTCAGCGGGTTCGCGCCCTCCGCGAGGGCCGCCGCGGCCAGGGTGGGGTCGATGACGCGCTCCCCCTGGAGGACCTTGCGTACGGCGGCCGCCAGCTGCGCGGCCGGGGCGTCCTTGACCAGGAAGGCGGAGGCGCCCGCCTCCATCGCGCCGCGGAGGTAGCCGGGGCGGCCGAAGGTGGTCAGGATGACGATCCGCAGGGCGGGGAGCTCCGCGTGCAGGGCGGCCGCCGCCTCGATGCCCGTCATGCCCGGCATCTCGATGTCCAGCAGGGCCACGTTCACGTCGTGCGCCCGCGCCGCCGCCAGGACCTCGTCGCCGCGGGCCACCTGGACCCGTACCTCGATGTCGGGTTCCAGGCCGAGCAGCGCGGCGAGGGCCTCGCGGACCATCGACTGGTCCTCCGCCAGCAGGATGCGGATGGGGCGTGAGGTCATGGTCTCGATCCTATGCGGGGGCCATGGGGACGCGGGCGGTGAGGACGAAGCCCCTCGGACCGGTGCGGCCAGCCGACAGGCTTCCGCCGAGGGCCTCCAGACGTTCCGTCAGGCCGGTCAGGCCGTTGCCGGGGACGCTCGGGCCCTCGGCCGCGCCGTCGTCCGTGACGGTCAGTTCCAGCACCGGGCCGTCCAGGGTCTGGCGCGTCTCCAGCGTGACCCGGCACCGCTTCGCCCCGCTGTGCCGCACCACGTTCGTCACCGCTTCGCGCAGCGACCAGGCCAGGGCGGATTCCGCGGCTTCGGGGAGGTCGTCGGCCGGCGGTTCCGGGAGGTCCGCCAGTACGCCGGCCGCCGCGAGCGCGGTACGCGCGCCCGCGAGTTCGCCGGGGAGGGTGGGGCGCCGGTAGCCGCTCACCGCTTCCCGTACGTCGACCAGCGCCTGTCGGCTGACCTGCTCGATGTCGGCGACCTGCTGGGCGGCCGCCTCCGGCTGCGCGGGCAGCATCCGGCCCGCCAGCTCGCTCTTGAGCGTGATCAGCGACAGTGAGTGCCCCAGCAGGTCGTGCAGGTCCCGGGCCATCCGCAGCCGTTCCTCGTTGGCCGCGAGTTGGGCCACCGTGGCCCGGGCCTCGCGCAGCTCTGTCGTGGTGCGGATCATCGCCCCGACGCCGACCATCGCGAAGCCGCCCATCAGGGCCGGGATCAGCAGCCCCGCGAGGTAGGCGGTGCCGTCCGGGACCGCGTTCGCCGTGATCGCCAGCAGGGCCGTGGTGCCGATGACGGTCCAGCGGGCGTACCGGGCGGGGAGCGCGGCTCCGGAGGAGATGGCCACGTAGACGAAGAGGACGAGCCATTCGCGGCCCAGGCTCAGCGAGAGGACCATGGCCTCGGCGGAGAGCACCACCAGGGAGAACAGCACCCTGCGGGGCGGCAACTGGCGCGCGGTGCGGAAGACCAGAAGCAGGTACCAGCCGACGAAGGCCGCCAGGCCCAGGCCGCCGAGCAGTCGGGCCTCGGGGCTGTGTCCGCCGCTGATCAGATCGGTGACGGGGGCGCTCAGGTAGAACAGCCAGATGCTGATCCAGAGCATCTTCACCATCTTCTCGTGGCGGTTCTCCGGCTGTTTGGCGATCTCCAGGAAGTCCCGGTCCTCGCCTTCCTTCGTCAGCGCCACGGCTTTCACGCCTTCAGTGAGTCCTTGCGGTACAGCCAGGCGGCCGCACCGGTGAAGAGTACGAAGTACACCGCCAGGACGGCGACGTCCCCGGCGCGGGGCGCGCCGCCGAGCTCGATGGCCTGGCCCAGACCCGCGTAGGCGTGCGTGGGGAGCCACTCGCAGATGTTCTGGAGCCACTGCGGGAAGTTCGCGGTGGGCATCCACAGGCCGCCGAGGATCGACAGCGCGAAGTAGACGAGCATCGTGATGGGGCGGACGTTGTCCCCGGTGGCCAGGTAGCCGAGGGCGACGCCGAGGGCCGCGAAGACCAGGCTGCCGGCCCAGATCGCACCGACGAGGGCCAGCCACTGCCAGGCGTCGAACCGTACGCCCTTCACGGCGGCCGCCACCGCGAAGACGACCAGGATGGCGGGGAGGGAGAGCACCCCGGCGCCCGCGGTCTTGGCGAGGACGTAGCCGCGGCCCGGGAGGGCGGTCAGGCGGAGCTGGCGGACCCAGCCCTTCTCGCGTTCCTTGGCGATGCGTTCGCTGTTGCCCACCAGGACGGCGGTCAGGGCGCCGAAGGAGGCCATGGCGACCATGTAGAAGGCGGGCATGGTCAGTTCGGTGCCCATGACCTTGGTGGTGCCGTCGAGGGTTCCGCCGAGCATCAGGAACAGCGCGGCCGGATACAGGACCGTGAAGAAGAGGTACTTCTTGTTCCGCAGGGCGCGGACGATCTCCAGCTTGATGAGGGCGTTCACTGGGTGGCCTCCTCGGCCTCGGTGAGGGCGATGAAGGCCTGTTCCAGGCCGAGGCCCGCGACCTCCAGATTGCGGGGGTACAGCCCGAGCGCGTACACGGCGTGGATGGTGGCGTCGGCGTCGCGGGACTGGATGCGTACGGTGTCGCCGTGGTGGCCGAAGGCCGTCAGGTGGGGCAGCGCGCGCAGGCGGTCGATGTCGGTGTCGGCGGCGCCGGCCAGGTCGAAGGAGATCTTCCGGGCCCCGGCCGTGGCCTTGATCTCGGCGGCGGTGCCGTCCGCGAGCAGCCGACCCTTGCTGAGGACCAGGACCCGGTCGGCGATCGCGTCGGCCTCTTCCAGGTAGTGGGTGGCGAAGAGGACGGTGCGGCCCTGGTCGGCCTGTTCGCGCATGGTGGCCCAGAAGGCGTGGCGGGCGGTGACGTCCATGCCGGTGGTCGGCTCGTCGAGCACGATCAGGTCGTTGTCGCCGGCGGTGGCGAGCGCGAAGCGTACGCGCTGCTCCTGGCCGCCCGAGAGCCGGTCGACCCGGCGGTCGGCGATCTTGTCGATGCCGGCGCGGGAGAGCACCTGGTCGACCGGGTGCGGCCGCGGGTGCAGGGCGCAGCCGAGGGCGACGATCTCCCGTACGGTCACCTCCTCCATCAGGCCGCCGCTCTGCAGCATCGCGCCGACCCGGCCGGCGGCGACGGCCTCGCGCGGGGTGGTGCCGAAGAGCCGGACGGAACCGGAGTCGGCGGGGCGCAGGCCGAGGAGGAGGTCGAGGGTGGTGGACTTGCCGGCGCCGTTGGGGCCGAGGAGCGCGACGGTCTCGCCCGGGTGGAGTGCGAGGGAGAGACCGTCGACCGCCCGGACCTGGCCGTAGCTCTTGGTCACGTTCTCGAAGTCGACCACGCTGTCGGTGGTGGGCTTCGCGGTGCGTGTCGCGGTGGTCGTCGTCATGGAGAGAGATTCGCCCGTACGGGGTCCCGCGCGGCAGTGTCGGGCGTCGTGTGTGCCGGATGACAGATGTCATGCCGGGGACATGACGGTGCCCCCGCCCGGGGTCGGGCGGAGGCACCGTTTCTGCCATGACGTGCTGTGCGGGCGGCGGCTGCGGCTGCGGCCTGGATGTGCCCTAGCTCGGGTTGGTGTCGACGACCGCGGTGCGCTCGGCCGTGGTCTTGCCCCGCAGTGCCTTGCCGAGGGGGCCGGCGATGTCCTGCGGGGTGACGGGCGTCTTCTCCCCGTTGCCGCGGGTGATCAGGATCCCGTCGAAGGTGTTCCCGTAGGTCGCCTTGAGCGCCTCCAGGTCGAACTTCTCGACCAGCCGGCCGTCGACGGGCTGCATGCTCAGGATCTTGGGCAGGGACCTGGCGCCGAAGGCGATGGACTTGGTGCCCACCTTGACGGTGGCGTTCGCCGACATCGCGGGCTCGGCGAACTCCTTCATGGCCCGGTCCAGTTCGGCCTGGCCGATGGCCGGTGCCTTGGTGGTGGTCGGCAGTTCGGCCACGGCCGCCTTGCCGGTGGCGACCTGGTCCTTGTAGGTCTTGGCCACCAGTTGGACGGAGGCGTCCACGTCGAGGGTGGTGCCGGGGGTGCCGGGGACGGCGACGGCCTTGCCCGTGTCGAACTTGATCGTGCCCTCGGTGGCCGTGCCGGAGGTGCCCGCGAGCTCCTGGAGCGCGACCTGGAGCTTCTCCTCGTCGGTCGGCATCACCGGTTCGGCGACGCGCTCGTTGCCGAGGAGCGAGCCGATGACCGTGATCGGGTTGTAGTCGCTGCCGGCCGCGTTGCGGACGGTGGTCTGGGCGTCGAGGGTGAGGCCGGCCTTCTCGGGCTTCAGCTCGACCGGCTTGCCGCCGACGTTGAGCTGGATCGGGGCGGCGGCGCGGGTGCCGAAGGCCGTCTGGAGCTTGGAGACGGCCTCGTCGCGGCTGCCGCTGATGTCGGCGCCGAAAACGGTGGTGCCCTTGGGGACGTCGGAGTGGTTCAGGAGCAGTCCGGCGCCGTAGGCCACGCCGATGAGGGCGATGACACCGCCGCCGAGCAGGACCAGCTTGGAGCGGCCCTTCTTGGCGGGCTTGTCGGTGGCCTTGGGCTGCTTGGCCGCGGGGCGGGGGCCGGCCGGGGCGGGGGCCGGTACCGGCGTCGGCAGCGGTCCGTCCAGGTCGGGGCCGGGCCACTGCGGGGCCTCGTCGAAGGCCGCCGCGCCGGCCGGGCCGCCGACGGGGCCGGTGCCGAAGCCGGGGCCTGCGGTGGGTCCGGTGGGGCCACCGCCGTAGGCCGGGAAGGCCTCGGTGACGGGGCCGGCGTCGCCGTGCTCGTCACCGTACGCGGGGAAGCCCTGGGTCGACCCGACGCCCGGACCGCCGGGCATCGGGGCCGCGGGGGCGGGCGGGTAGCCCTGGCCGTAGTCCGCCACGGGCGGCGGCGGGGTGCGCGGCGGCGCGAAGGCGCCGTCCGGTCCGGGTACGGGCGGGCCCTGGGTGCGCGGCGGCGGGGCGAAGCCCGCGCCCGGCATGGCCGGCGGCGTGGGCGCCGGGGTCGGCGTCGGGGACGGCGTCCGGGTGGGCAACGGCCGCTGCGGGGGCCGCGGGGCGGCCGCGCCCGGCGGCGTCCGGTCCACGGCGGGGGCCGGCGCGGGCGCCGGGGCGGGTGCCGGGGCCTGGGCGGCCGACTTGCGGGGGGCGAACCAGTTGCTGGCCGCCTCCTCGGGTTCGGCCGCGGGGGCGGGCGCCGGCGGCTGGGCGCGGTCCGGCTCGGGCGCGGCCTCGATACGGGTCGGCTGCGGTCCGCGCCGCTGCGCGAGCGGTGGCGGCGGCGCCTGCTCGGGTGTGGGCTCGGGGCCGGTCTGCTCGCCGGCACCGGCCGAGCCGGAGTTGGTACCCATCGCCTTGCGCACGACCACCGGCGGAATCGGCCGCGAACCCGGGATGTTGATCCGGATCCGGGTCGTCAGGGTGGTCTCGGTCTTGGGCCCGTCGGAATCGGGCGTGGACGGCTTCGAGGTCACAGAGTTCTCCTCCGGAGCGGTCGCCGCAGCGTCCGTGGACGGGTACTGGCCGGTTCCGTACGGCGGTGTCCCCGAGGGGTAGGCGGCTCCACCGTGCCCCTTGGGCCCGGAGGACGAACTGTCGGTTTCACGACTCAAGGCAGGTTCTCCCGGTTGGCTCCGCCGCCCGTCATTCCGTGCGCGGGCAGCTCGGCGGCCCGTCCACCATACTGGCCGCCGCCCGCACGCAACTGACTGGCGGGAATCAGGGGTTCCTGATAGCGCCGGTCAAACCCCTCCGAAGTGTGCGGCGAGTACCCTCGCGCGTTCCCCGACGGACCTCCCTACGAGGTCCGACACCACGTCACTTGGCAGACCGAGCGGCCGAAACCGGCCGATCCAGCGGACCGCGCATCGTGGCACACATCACAGCGAGCACGGTTCCACCCAAAAGATAGACGTACACGCCGATTCCGGACGAACCGAGGAGGAAGTCCCCCTCGGGGCGCGGAATGCTGAGCATCACGTAGGAGAGGAACCAGCCGGCCGCGGCGCCGCCGACCCCGTAGCCGGTCCCGAGCGCGATCCGGCCGCCGAGGAAGAGTCCGAGGACGGCCAGCAGGGCGAGCAGCAGACCGCCGGGGAACCAGAGGTCGACCACCAGCCAACCGGCCGCGCCGGTCAGCGCGCCCGCGACCGCCATGCCGAGGCAGCCGGCGATCCGCCCGGCCGTCGTCGTGCCGCTCATGCCTCCACCCCCGCGAAGAGGTCGTGTTCGCGCTCGCCGGCCGGGGCGCCCGGCCGACCCTCGACGAGTTCGTAGTACTCACGGGTGAAGAGCGGCTGCGCCAGGTCGTTGGAGAGGGCGAAGACGGGCCCGTCCACGGCGATCTGGGTGGCGTGGGCCCGCATGGCGGCGGCCTTCGCCGCCCCGAAGGTGTCCTTGGCCTCGATCTCGGCGGTGATCCGCTCGTCGGCGACGACCCCCGGGACGTCCCCGGGCGAGCCCACCGCGGGGAAGGGCACCCCGCCCCCGCCGGCGCGCAGCCGGGCGAAGCCCTCCTCGACCACCGAGCGCGGGACGCGGTTCCAGTAGATCTTCCCGACCGTGTGGGGCGCGCCGAGGTCGCGCCGGTACGCGGTCTCCGCGGCCAGTTCGGCGGCGCGCATGGCGACCCGATGGGCCTGGATGTGGTCGGGGTGCCCGTATCCGCCGTCCGGGTCGTAGGTGACGAGCACCTGCGGACGCAGCTCCCGGATCACCTCCACGAGGTACGCGGCGGCCTCGTCCACGTCGGCGGACCAGAAGGCCTCGGGGCGGTGGTTCTGCGGGGCGCCCATCATCCCGGAGTCCCGGAAACGGCCGGGGCCGCCGAGGAAGCGGTGGTCGTGGACGCCCAGTTCGGCCATGGCCGCGGCGAGCTCGCCGACGCGGTGGGCGCCGAGGGTGTCGTCGCGGTCGGCCGCGAGGTGCGCGAGCCCGGGCGGGATGACCTCACCCTCCTCGCCCAGGGTGCAGGTCACCAACGCGACGTGGGCGCCCTCGGCCGCATACTTGGCCATGGTGACGCCGTTGTTGATCGACTCGTCGTCGGGGTGCGCGTGCACGAGGAGCAGACGACGGGCGGGAAGACCGTTCATGGGGCCTAGCCTACGAGGCAGGACCTAGAACTTGAGGCCACTGATCATGCTCGCCACGTTCGAGGTGAGCTGGCTGAGGGTCGGGGCGATGGTGGAACTCGCCAGGTAGAAGCCGAGCAGTACGCAGACCACCGCATGTCCCGCCTTCAGGCCCGCCCTTCGGACCAGCAGGAAGACGATGATCGCCAGCAGCACCACGGCGGAGATCGAGAGTGCCACGGCGTTTCACCTCCACGTCGAGCGGACATCGGTACGCGTATTCGTGCTCAGCAGGAGTCATACCCACCGTGCGCTACGGATCATAACTATCCGTACCAGCGCATCGATCGAAATCCGGCAGCACGAGGGGCGCATGCCGCGCATGAGTGGGGGCACGGGGAGGCCGGCCGGCGAGGCTGTACGCCTCCCCGGCCGGCTGTCGGCACCCGCACGGCCGCACGGCATCCAGGTTGCATGCCCCAGATCTCGGGGCAGAAACGGTCAAGTTGCCCGCACGTAAACGGAGTTGCCGGGGCGTCCGGCGCTCCCCCACCCGGCACACAGCGGTGGCCGGAAATGATCGGTATGCGGCTACTCCTTCGTCGGCGGATCCACCGGCTGCGGGGGTGTCGGGGGCGGCTGGTTCGACGGCGGGACCACCTGTTTCTCCGCCGCGAAGTGGCAGGCCGACGGATGCGCCGCCGGGCCCGTGGGGAAGACCTGCGGCACCGCGAGCAGCGGAACCTCCACCGCGCAGCGCTGCTCGGCCTTCCAGCAGCGGGTGCGGAAGGGGCAGCCCGAGGGTGGGTTGGCCGGGGAGGGCACGTCACCGGTGAGGATGATCCGCTCGCGGTGCGCGCGGGCCTGCGGATCCGGGACGGGGACGGCCGAGAGCAGCGCCTGGGTGTACGGGTGGGTCGGGTGCTCGTAGATCTGGCGGTCGGTGCCGATCTCGACGATCCGGCCGAGGTACATGACGGCCACCCGGTCGGAGATGTGCCGGACGATCGAGAGGTCGTGCGCGATGAAGACGTAGGACAGGTCGAATTCGCTCTGCAGGCGGTCCAGCAGGTTGACGACCTGGGCCTGGACGGAGACGTCCAGGGCCGAGACCGGCTCGTCGGCGACGATGATCTCGGGTTGCAGGGCGAGGCCGCGGGCGATGCCGATGCGCTGGCGCTGACCGCCGGAGAACTGGTGCGGGTACCGGTTGATGTACTCCGGGTTCAGACCGACGACGTCGAGCAGCTCCTGGACCTTCTGCCGGCGGTTGCCCTTGGGAGCCACCTCGGGGTGGATCTCGTAGGGCTCCCCGATGATGTCGCCGACCGTCATGCGCGGGTTCAAGGAGGTGTACGGGTCCTGGAAGACCATCTGGATGTTGCGGCGCACGGCCTTCAGGGCGCGCCCCGAGAGCTTGGTGATGTCCTCGCCCTTGTACGAGATCGCGCCCGCCGTCGGCCGCTCCAGATTGACGAGCATCTTGGCCACGGTGGACTTCCCGCAGCCGGACTCACCGACGATGCCGAGCGTCTCACCGGCGCGCAGGTCGAAGGAGACCCCGTCGACGGCCTTGACCGCGCCGACCTGCTTGCGGAAGACGATGCCCCGGGTCAGCGGGTAGTGCTTGACCAGGCCCTTCACTTCCAGCAGGGACTCAGCCATGGAGGCACTCCTTCCAGAAGTGGCAGGCGCTGGTCCGCTCCACCGGGGAGTCGGTCACCCGGTACAGCGGCGGGACGTCGGTGCGGCACACCGGCTGCGCCATCGGGCAGCGGGGGTTGAAGGCGCAGCCGGGCGGGATGGCCACCAGGTTCGGCGGCAGGCCCTTGATGGCGTAGAGCTCCTGGCCCTTCTGGTCCAGGCGCGGGATCGAGTCCAGCAGGCCGCGGGTGTACGGGTGCGCGGGCGCCTTGTAGATCTCGTGGACCGGGGCCGCCTCGACGATCCGGCCCGCGTACATCACCGCGATCTTGTCGGCGACGTCCGCGACGACGCCGAGGTCGTGGGTGATCAGGATCAGGCCCATGTTCAGCTCGCGCTGGAGCTCGGCCAGCAGGTCCATCACCTGGGCCTGGACGGTGACGTCCAGGGCCGTCGTCGGCTCGTCGGCGATGATCAGGGAGGGCTCCAGGGCCAGCGCCATGGCGATCATGATGCGCTGGCGCATACCGCCCGAGAACTGGTGCGGGTAGTCCCCCACCCGCTCCTTCGCCGCCGGGATCTTCACCCGGTCCATCAGCTCGACGGCCTTGCCCTTGGCGGCCTTGCGGGACATCCCGCGGTGCACCTCGTACATCTCGCCGAGCTGCGCGCCCACGCTCAGCACCGGGTTCAGGGAGGAGAGCGCGTCCTGGAAGATCATGGCCATCTCGGCGCCGCGGACCTTGCGGCGCTCCTCCTCCTTCATCTTGAGGAGGTCCTTGCCCTTGAAGAGGATCTCGCCGCCCGCGATCCGGCCCGGGGGCATGTCGAGGATGCCCATCACGGCCTGGGCGGTGACCGACTTGCCGGAGCCCGACTCACCGAGCACGGCCAGCGTCTCGCCCTCGGCCACCGAGTAGTTGACGCCGTTGACGGCCTTGGCGACTCCGTCGCGCGTCTTGAATTCCACGTGCAGGTCGCGGACTTCGAGCAGCATGTGCGGGGCTCCTCAGCGCAGCTTGGGGTCGAGGGCGTCGCGCACCGCGTCGCCGAGCATGATGAAGGCGAGCACGGTCAGGCTCAGCGCGCCGGCCGGCCAGAGCAGCATGTGTGGGGCGTTGCGGATCTGTGAGGCCGCGTTGGAGATGTCGATGCCCCAGGACACGGTGGGCGGGCGCAGGCCGACGCCGAGGAAGGACAGGGTGGCTTCCAGGGCGATGTACGTGCCCAGCGCGATGGTGGCGACGACGATGACGGGCGCGACGGCGTTGGGCGCCACGTGCCGGAGCATCATCCGGCCGTTGCCGGCGCCCAGCGCCCGGGCGGCCTGGACGTAGTCGTTCTGTTTGGCGGTGATGACGGAGCCGCGGCCGATGCGGGCGATCTGCGGCCAGCCGAGGAGCACGATGAAGCCGACCACCGGCCAGACGGTGGTGCTGGTGACCACGGACAGGAAGACCAGGCCGCCGAGGACGACGGGGATGCCGAAGAAGATGTCGGCGACCCGGGAGAGCAGCGCGTCGCCCCAGCCGCCGAAGAACCCGGCGAGCCCGCCGAGCAGCGAGCCGAGCAGGGCCGCGCCCAGGGTGGCGCAGACGCCCACGGTGATGGAGGCGCGGGCCCCGTAGACCGTACGGGTGTACACGTCGCAGCCCTGGGTGTCGTAGCCGAACGGGTGGCCCGGGGAGGAGCCCTGCTGCGACTTGGACAGGTCGCACTGGAGCGGGTCGCCGCTCGCGATGAGCTGCGGCCAGATCGAGATGATCACGAGGAACAGGATCATCAGCGAGGAGATGATGAAGACGGGGTTGCGGCGCAGCTGGTGCCAGGCGTCGGACCACAGGGAGCGGGGCCGCCCGCCGGAGGCGGCTGATGGGTACAGCCCGCCGGGGCCGATCCCGCCCCCTGGGCCGGTCTTCTCGATGCCCTCGACGCTCTCGGCCGCCTCGATGGCCAGATCCATGGGTCCCCCTTGGCCGGTCGGGGAGACCGCCTCGCGCGGGCGGGGCCCGACGGGATCGTAGCCGCCGGGCCCTTCGGGACGCTCGGGGTCAGGCATACCGGATCCTCGGGTCCAGGACCGCGTAGAGCAGGTCGACGAGCAGGTTCGCCAGCAGGAAGACGATGACGAGGATGGTCACGAAGCCGACCACCGTCGGGGAGTTGTTGCGCAGGATGCCCTGGTAGAGCTGGTATCCGACGCCGTGGATGTTGAAGATCCGCTCGGTGACGATGGCGCCGCCCATCAGGGCGCCGATATCGGTGCCGATGAAGGTGATGACGGGGATCAGCGAGTTGCGCAGCAGGTGCCGGGTGACGACCCGGCGGCGCGGGAGCCCCTTGGCGACGGCGGTGCGCACGTAGTCGGCCTTGACGTTCTCGGCGATGGAGGTGCGCGAGAGCCGGGTGACGTAGGCGAGGGAGACCAGCGCGAGCACGATGCCGGGCAGGATCAGCTCGTTCAGGGGGGCGTCCGGGGAGACGGTGGGCCGGACCCAGCCCCATTTGACGCCGAAGAGGTACTGGAGCAGATAGCCCGTCACGAACGTCGGCACGGAGATGACGACGAGGGTGAGCACGAGCACGCCGGTGTCGACGGACTTGCCGCGGCGCAGGCCGCTGACCACGCCGAGGGTGATGCCGATGACGATCTCGAAGAAGATCGCCACGAGGGTCAGGCGCAGGGTGACGGGGAAGGCGCTCGCCATCAGCTCGGTGACCGGCTGGCCGTTGAAGGCCGTGCCGAAGTCGCCCTGGAAGATCTGGCCCATGTAGTGCAGGTACTGCTTCCACAGGGGCTGGTCGAGGAAGAGGTCCTTGCGGATGCGCGCCGCGGTGGCGGGGTCGGGCGCCTTGTCGCCGAAGAGGGCCGCGACCGGGTCACCGAGCGCGTACACCATGAAGAAGATCAGGAACGTGCTGCCGATGAACACCGGGATCATCTGGAGCAGCCGCCGGATCACATAACGTCCCATGGACTGCTCCAGGATCGATCCGTTGCGTGGGTCAGCCGACCTTGATCTGGTCGTACACGGGGACGCTGAACTGGTTGAGCGCCACGTCCGAGAGCCGCTCGGCGTAACCGGCGCTGCCGTTCTGGTACCAGAGCGGGATGGCCGGCATCTGCGCGGCGAGGATCTTCTCGGAGTCCTGGAACTTCGCGACGGCCTTGGCCGGGTCGCTCTCCTGGTTGGCCTCGTCGACGAGCTTGTCGAAGTCCGCGTTGCTGAACTTCCCGTAGTTGGAGGAGGCCCCGGTGTAGTAGAGGGGCTGGAGGAAGTTCTGGATCAGCGGGTAGTCGGCCTGCCAGCCGGAGCGGAAGGGGCCGGTCAGCTTGAAGCTGCTCTGCTGGTTACGGAAGTCCGCGAAGGTGCCGATCGGGTTGACCGTGCAGACCGGGCCCTCGCCCAGCGCGTTGTTGATGCTGTTGCAGACGGCGTCCATCCAGTCGCGGTGCGAGCCGGTGTCCACGTTGGAGGTCAGCGTGACCTTGCCGCCGGGGAGCCCGCCGGCGTCCGTGATGAGCTTCTTGGCCGCGGCCGGGTCGTAGACGCAGGCGTCGCCGCAGACCGTGGAGGAGAAGCCGCCCTTCTCGCCGAGGGCCGGGGAGGTCCAGTCCTTGGCCGGGGTGCGGGTCTCACGGAAGATCTGCTTGGTGATCTCGTCGCGGTTGATGGCCCGGGAGATGCCGATCCGGACGTTCTCCATCCCTTCCTTGTTCCACTGCGGGTCGTACAGCGGGAAGGTCAGGGTCTGGATGATGAGGGCGGGCTGGTTGATGTACCGGTCGCCGAGGTCGTTCTTGACGTTCTTGAGCTGCTGCGCCGGGATGTCGTCGACGAGGTCGAGGTTGCCGGAGATCAGGTCGGTGTAGGCGGTGTTGTTGTCGGTGTAGACCTTCAGGTCCACGCCGCCGTTCTGCGCCTTGTCCGGGCCGGGGTAGGTGTCCCACTTGCGCAGCTTCATGCCGGTGCCCTTGGTGTACGAGTCCACCGTGTAGGGGCCGTTGCCGATGGGCTTGTCCAACCAGCCGGCGTGGTCGGTGAAGAAGGCCTTGGGCAGGGGGGAGAAGGCCTGGTAGCCGAGGGTCTCGGGCCACGTGGAGAACTTGTTCTTCAGGGCGACGGTGAAGGTCTTGGCGTCCTTGACGACCAGTCCCGACATCGTCTTGGCCTTGGGCTCGCCGGAGGTGGGGTGGACGTCCGCGTACCCGACGATGTCGGAGAAGAACGGCGAGTTGTTCTGCTTGTTGCGCACGTCCGCGCCGTAGTTCCAGGCGTCGACGAAGGACTGCGCGGTGACCGGCTCGTCGTTGCTGAACTTCCAGCCGTCCTTCAGCGTGACGGTGAAGTTCTGACTGTCCGTCGTATCGATCTTCTCGGCGACCATGTCGAGGGCCTCGCCCGTCTTCGGGTCGTAGCGCTTGAGGCCCCGGAAGAGCATGTCGAGAACCTTGCCGCCCTGCACCTCGTTGGTGTTGGCGGGCTCCAGCGGGTTCTGCGGGTCACCCCACGAGGAGCTGACGATGCCCGCCTCGCCGCCGCCTCCGCCGCTGTCGCTACCGCCGCCGCAGGCCGTCGCCGTGAGGGCGACGGCCACCGCACATGCGGCCCACTGGGCGTGGGTGGCTCCGCGCATGGAGTGCCTCCTAGGATCCCAAGACTCGCTTAGGGGCCTATGTCACCCTATGTAGGACCTCGCACACTCCCGGTTGGACCGATTGCACCCGCGCGTCACGCCCCTGTCACCCCTGGGGGTGCAATGACAGCTCCCACGAGTCGACCGCGTAGTGCAGGCCCATCCCGTGCGCCTCGTACAGCCCGAGCGCGCCGGTCTCGTTGTGGGTGTCCACCCCGAGGCCCACGGAGTCCCGGCCGCGCGCCGCGTAGACGGCGAAGCAGTGGCGGAGCAGGAAACCGCCGATGCCCCGGCCGCGTACCTCCTCGGTCACGCCGATGTGGCTGACCCAGGCCATGCTCGTCCGGTCGTCCCGGGTGAGCAGCACGGCCGCGTCGCCGTGGCCGGGCAGGCTTGCGATCCACACCAGGGACCAGTCCAGCTTGCGGCCGTCCATGTGGTCCAGCCAGGTCTCGTACGGGCGGTCCACATGGCCGAAGTGCGCGGCGAAGGTCCGCTCGATCAGCGCGTGGGCCCGGTGGCGATCGGCCTCGTCGTCGCCGCAGTGCCGCAGGGTGAGTCCGGCCGGCGGGGTCGGCGCCGGGTCGGCCGCCGGGGACAGGGAGCGGGTCATCACCTGGTAGCGGCGGATGGTGCGGTAGCCGCGCCCGGTGAGGAGGGAGAGGTCGAGGGTGGGCTTCACGTTGAGCTGGAGTCTCAGGACGCCGGGTCCGGCGGACAGCTCCCGGGCCCGGGCCTCCATGTGCTCCAGCAGCAGGAGGGCGGCCTCGTGGTGGCCGGGCAGCACGTAGTGGTCCCCGTCGACGCGGCCCGGGCCGGAGTCCGCCCAGACGAGGGCGTAGGCGACGAGTCTCCCGTCCTGGAAGGCGACCCAGGAATCGGTGGCCAGGTCCACGTCGGGGGCGTTGAGATCGGACTCGACGGTGCCCAGATCGGTCTCCGGGCGGCCGATCTCGATCACGTCCACGGCATTGAGCAGGGCGCAGATGTCGGACGCGTCCCCGGGACCGGCGGGCCGTACGGTGAGGGTCATTCCGTCACTGTCCGGCCCGGGCTCCCGGGGGCGCAACCGGTTTCCCCGGGCCCCTGCCCCGGGGCGTGGAAAACGGCCGGCCCCCGGTGCCGTGAGGCGCCGGGGGCCGGCCGTTTCGGACGAACGCGTCGGTCAGACGGCCAGGATGGCCTTCTCCTCGGCGAAGTGGCACGCGGACTCGTGCGCGGCCAGGGTGTTCACGCCCTTGAAGCGCTCCGGGATCGCCAGCAGCGGCTCCTCGGTGGAGCACTTGTCCTGGGCCTTCCAGCAGCGGGTGCGGAAGCGGCAGCCCGACGGCGGGTTGGCCGGGGACGGGACGTCACCGGTGAGGATGATGCGCTCGCGGCCCTCGCGCGCGTCCGGGTCCGGGACCGGGACGGCGGACAGCAGCGCCTGGGTGTACGGGTGGGTCGGGTGCTCGTAGATCTCGGCGTCGGAGCCGATCTCCGCCATCTTGCCCAGGTACATGACGCCCACGCGGTCCGAGATGTGCCGGACGATCGAGAGGTCGTGCGCGATGAAGAGGTAGGAGAGGTTGAACTCGTCCTGCAGCTTCTCCATCAGGTTGATGACCTGGGCCTGCACCGATACGTCGAGCGCGGAGACCGGCTCGTCGCAGATGATGATCTCGGGCTGCAGGGCCAGGCCGCGGGCGATGCCGATGCGCTGGCGCTGACCGCCGGAGAACTGGTGCGGGTACCGGTTGATGTACTCCGGGTTCAGACCGACGACGTCCAGGAGCTCCTGGACCTTCTGCCGGCGGTTGCCCTTGGGAGCCACCTCGGGGTGGATCTCGTAGGGCTCCCCGATGATGTCGCCGACCGTCATACGCGGGTTCAGCGACGTGTACGGGTCCTGGAAGACCATCTGGATGTTGCGGCGCACGGCCTTCAGCGCGCGGCCGGACAGCTTGCTGATGTCCTGGCCCTTGTAGAAGACCTCGCCCGCGGTCGCCCGCTCCAGGTTCATCAGGAGCTTGGCGACCGTGGACTTGCCACAGCCGGACTCGCCGACGATGCCGAGGGTCTCGCCCTGGTAGAGGTCGAAGGAGACCCCGTCGACGGCCTTGACCGCGCCGACCTGCTTCTTGAACAGGATTCCCTGGGTCAGCGGGAAGTGCTTGACCAGGTTACGGACCTGGAGGATCGGCTCGCGCTCGGTGGCGTTCTTGGTGAGCTCAGCCATGGATCTGGTCCTTCCAGAAGTGGCACGCGCTGCCGCGGCCGGGCAGTTCGGTGCCGTCCTGCTCGGTGACCGGGTGCAGCACCGGGATCTCGGTGCGGCAGATGTCCTGCGCCTTGGGGCAACGGGGGCTGAAGGCGCAACCCGTGGGGATGCGGAGCAGGTTGGGCGGCAGGCCCTTGATCGCGTAGAGCTCCTGGCCCTTCTGGTCCAGGCGCGGGATCGAGTCGAGCAGGCCGCGGGTGTACGGGTGCGACGGGCGCTTGTAGATCTCGTGGACCGGAGCGGTCTCGACGATCCGGCCCGCGTACATGACCGCGATCTTGTCCGCGACGTCGGCGACGACGCCGAGGTCGTGGGTGATCAGGATCAGGCCCATGTTCATCTCGCGCTGGAGCTCCGCGAGCAGGTCCATGACCTGGGCCTGGACGGTCACGTCGAGAGCCGTGGTCGGCTCGTCGGCGATGATCAGGTCCGGCTCCAGGGCCAGCGCCATGGCGATCATGATGCGCTGGCGCATACCGCCGGAGAACTGGTGCGGGTAGTCACCCACGCGCGCCTTGGCGGCGGGGATCTTCACGCGGTCCATGAGCTCGATGGCCTTGAGCTTCGCGTCCTTCTTGGACGCGCCCCGGTGGACCCGGAACATCTCGCCGAGCTGGTCGCCCACCGAGTAGACCGGGTTCAGGGAGGACAGCGCGTCCTGGAAGATCATCGCCATCTTGTTGCCACGGAGCTTGCGGCGCTCCTCGTCGGACATCTTGAGGATGTCCTTGCCGTGGAAGCGCACCTCGCCGCCGGACACGCGTCCGGGCGGGCTGTCGAGGATGCCCATGATGGCCTGAGCGGTGACGGACTTGCCGGAGCCGGACTCGCCGAGCACGGCGAGGGTCTCGCCGGCGCTGACGCTGTAGCTCACGCCGTTGACGGCCTTGGCGACCCCGTCACGGGTCTTGAACTCGACCTGGAGGTTGTCGACCTCCAGCAGCGGCACGGCGGATCCGCCGCCCGTCTCCGCAACGCTGAGAATCTCCGACGTGGTCACGCCGCCACCTTCGTCCTGCTTGCTGATGTTGTCTCGGGGCATCGGGCGGCCCTACCGGAGCTTCGGGTCGAGCGCGTCACGCAGGCCGTCGCCGACGAAGGCGAAGCCGAGCACGGTGATGACGACGAACAGGCTGGGGAAGTACCACAGGTAGTCGTTGACACCGATGAAGCCCTGACCGGCCGCCAGCATGTTGCCCCACTCGGGGACGTCGACGGGGACGCCGGCGCCGAGGAAGGACAGCGCCGCCACACCGACGATGGTGGTACCGACGTTGAACGTCGCGTAGACCAGCACGGCGGTCAGCGAGTTGGGCAGGATGTGCGTGCGCACGATGCGCCAGCCGCTCGCGCCCAGTGCCTTGGCCGCGTGGACGTAGTCCATCTCGCGCACCGACAGGATCGAGCTGCGCAGGAGCCTGGACACGGTCGCCCACGAGAAGATCGCGAGCGAGATGACCACCGGGGTGATGCCGCGACCGGTGACCAGGATGATGACGACGGCACCGATCATCAGCGGGAACGCGAGGAACACGTCCGCGATGCGCATGACCAGCGTGTCGGCGAAGCCGGCGAAGTAACCGGCGATGGCGCCGAGGGCGACACCGATCAGTACCGCGAAGAAGATCGAGGCGAGGCCGACGAACATGGCCACGCGGGTACCGGCTATGAGGCGCGAGAACATGTCGCGGCCCAGGGCGTCGGTACCCATCCAGTGGGTGCCGTTGGGCGAGGCGAGGGTGTTCTCGAGGTCCTGCGCACCGGGGTCGAACGGGGTGAGCATGTTCCCGAAGATCGCCGTCAGGAACAGCAGCGTGATGATCACGAGGCCGACGACGGCCAGCTTGTTCTGGACGAAGCGGTGGCGGATCTCGCCCCACTGGCTCAGTTGCTTGGGTCGGGGTTCGGCCGGGGCCGAAACGGACGACACGGGGTTCTCGTCCCCGATCGCCGGGCTCGTTGCGAGCTCAGACATGAGGAAATCCTCCTTGGGGGCGGTCAGCTGAGGCGGATACGCGGGTCGAGGGCCGCGTACAGCAGGTCCACGATGAGGCTGAGGACGACGAAGATGGCGACGCTGTAGGTCACGACGCCGATCACGATCGGGTTGTTCTGCTGCTGAATCGCCTGAACCAGTGCCAGACCGACACCGTCCCAGTTGAAGATCGCCTCGGTGATGAGCGCGCCACCGAGAAGTCCGCCGAACGAGATACCCAGGTAGGTGACCACGGGGATGGACGAGTTGCGGAGCACGTGCTTGAAGAGCACGCGCCGGCGCGGAAGTCCCTTGGCCACGGCCGTCTTCACGTAGTCCGCGCGCAGCACCTCGAGCATCGTGCCGCGGGTGAGGCGGGCGACGAACGCGACGTCGGTGATCGCGAGGGTGATCGCGGGAAGGACCATGCCTTCGAGCTTGTCGCCGCCGAGCTGCGGGAACCACTGGAGTTCCACGGCGAAGTACTTCATGAGCAGCATGCCGATCACGAACGTCGGGAATCCGACGGCCATGGTCGTAAAGAATGTCGTGGCCATGTCCAAGATGCTGTATCTGTACAGGGCGGCGATGATGCCGACGCCCATACCGAACACCGTGACGAGAACGATGGCCAGGAGGGCCAGCTTCGCGGTGTTCTGCAGCTTGGGACCGAGGATTTCGGAGACCTCGCGGCGCTGGACGAAGTCCTCGCCGAGGTCACCGGTCGCGACCTTGGCCACGTAGTTCACATACTGCTCGGGCAGCGACTTGTCGAGCCCGTAACGCGCCTTGAGCTCCGCGACCACCGCTGGGTCACGTGCCTTGTCGCTGCCTGCGATCGAGCCCACGGGGTCACCGGGGAGAACGAACAGACACGCGAACAGAACCATGGTCGCGCCGATGAGGACTATGACCATCTGCCCGAGGCGACGGGCGACGTACCTTCCCATGTTTGTGCCTCTCTACCTGGCCGCTTCTGGGAGCAGCGGCCTCCGACCCAAGGAACGGGCCGGCTCTCGGCCAGCGGGGATTGCCCGCGGATGTGAGGGGTGCCGAAGTAAAAACGGCCTGCCGAGCGGGGCCGCGGCCCACCGGTCACCCGGGGGCCGCGGCACGTTCGCTCCTGACGGATATACCGTCCGAACCGATTACTTCTTGAGCGAGATCTTCTCGAGGATCGGGTCCTCGTTGAAGTTGATGTCGTCCAGACCGTTGAACTTGTCGGTCGCCATCAGGCGGAACTGGGAACGGTTGAAGGTCGGGATGAGGGCCATGTCGTCCATGGCCATCTTCTCGGCCTGCTTGTACATCGCCAGACGCGCGGCCTCGTCCTTGGTGGCGCGGGCCGTGTCGATCAGCTTGTCGAACTCGGGGTTGTTGTAACGGACGCGGTTGTCACCGACCACGTTGCCGTCCGCGTCCTTGTTCATCGAGGTCGAGTGCAGCAGCGGGAACAGGAAGTTCTCCGGGGTCGGGTAGTCCGCGCCCCACGCGAAGCGGTAGATACCGGTCGCGCCCTTGCCCTGCTGCTCCTTGAGCATGCCCGGGAAGTCCTTGCCGTCCAGCTTGACCTTGACGCCGAGGACGTCCTCGAGCTGCTTCGCGATGGCCTGGACCCACTCTTCGTGGCCCGCACCGGTGTTGAAGCTGAACTTGATCTCGGTACCCGGCTTCAGGCCGCCCTTCTCGGCGTACTCCTTGGCCTTGGCGACGTCCTGCTTGACGCAGGAGGTGCACAGGTCCTTCTGGTACGCCTTCGGGAACGACGGCGGCACGATGGTGGTCGACGGGGTCTGGAAGCCCTGGAAGACACCCTTGGCGATGGCCTGACGGTCGATCGCGTAGGAGATCGCCAGACGGGCGTCCTTGTTGTTCGTCGGACCGTTGTCACCGATCGGCAGAACGTAGTTCATGCCGCTGGTGTCCTTGGCGAACCACTTGTTCTGCGGCTTGAACTTCGCCTCGGCCGTCTTGAGCATCGGCGTCGGGATGTGCGCGTAGTCGAAGGTGCCGGCCTGGAAGCCGTCGTACTCGAGCTGCTGCGCGGTCTTGTCGTTGAGGAGCGTGACCTGGACCTTCCCGAGGGAGGCCTTCTGCAGTCCGTAGCTGTCGTTACGGACGAGGTTGATCGCCTTGTTGTGCTCCCACGTGCCGTCCATCTTGAACGGACCGTTGCCGACGGGGGCCTCGCCGAACGCCTTGTCCTCTTCGCCGACCTTGGCGACCTTCGGGACCGGGCTGTAGGCGTTGTGCGCCGTCTTCAGGACGAACTCGCAGTCCGCCTTGGACAGGTCGACCTTGATGGTGGTCGGGTCCGGCGTGGTGACACCGCTGAAGGTCTTGGCGGAGCCGTCCTGCAGCTGCTCGTAACCCTTGATGCCGGCGAAGTGGTACGCCACGTCGGACGCGGCGGCCTTGTGCGCGGCACGGGCCCAACCACGGGCGAACGACTCGGCGTCGACGACCTCGCCGTTGGAGAACTTGGTGTCCGGCTTGATCTTGAACGTCCAGGACGTGCAAGCCTCGTCCGAGGTCGCCGACTCGGCGAGCAGGGGCTCGGCCATGCCGTCCGGCGTGTTTCCGTACAGGCCGGTGAACAGGGCGTTGGCCAGCAGGACACCGGTGGACTCGTGGGCGCGCCCCGGGTCGATGGTGTCCGGCTCGGTGCTACCGAGCCGGAACACGCCGCCGTCGGCGTTGGCCTTGTCCTTGCTGTCACCGTCACCGCCGCCACAGGCGGTAGCGGCCAGGGCGACGACAACCGCGCCCACGACCCACTTGGCGCTCTTGGCACCGCGCATGGGTTTCCTCCTCATGAGTCCACTGATCGACTTGAGGGGCAAAAAAACCTCGCCGACACCCCTGACGGCGAGCAATTTTCCTGCCCATAGTGTGCTCGTGAGTCGGCGCGATCCCCACATCGCGTGACCCATTGACCCGAGCTCAATGGAGCCATCCTCAGGGACTGTCAGGCCGTAAACCACACTTAAGTGGTCTCGTTTTCACAACATCGATCCGCGGCAGAAACCCGAAATCCGGACAAACGGATAGGAGACAGACACGTGCGAAACGGACGGTTAGCTCATCTTCCGGAGTGTCACGGTCGGTATGCGGACACCTGAACGCAAAAATCCGCTTGACATAAGCGAACAGCCCCTCCCTTCACGGACTCCGTGAAGGGAGGGGCTGTTGCACTACCAGGGCCCTGTGGCCGGCTGCGCCGACCGTTGCCACCGCCCGAGCAAATTCGGGCGAACAGTCGTACGGCTGTTGTTACTTGGCGGACTTGGCGCGCGACGCGGTGCGCGAGCGCTCCTTCTGGTCCAGGACGACCTTGCGGATACGGACGGCCTCCGGGGTCACCTCGACGCACTCGTCGTCGCGGCAGAACTCCAGGGACTGCTCCAGGGAGAGCTTGCGCGGGGGCACCACGTTCTCGGTGTTGTCCGCGGAAGCCGCACGCATGTTGGTGAGCTTCTTCTCCTTGGTGATGTTCACGTCCATGTCGTCGGCGCGCGAGTTCTCGCCGACGATCATGCCCTCGTACACCTCGGTGCCGGGCTCGGTGAACAGGACACCGCGCTCCTGCAGGTTGATCATCGCGAACGGCGTCACGGAGCCGGCGCGGTCGGCGACCAGGGAACCGTTGTTACGGGTCACCAGCTGACCGAACCACGGCTCGTGGCCCTCGTGGATCGAGTGGGCGATACCGGTACCGCGGGTGTTCGTCAGGAACTCCGTACGGAAGCCGATGAGACCGCGCGACGGGACCACGAACTCCATGCGGACCCAGCCGGAGCCGTGGTTCGACATGTTGTCCATGCGGCCCTTGCGGACGCCCATGAGCTGCGTGACCGCGCCCATGTGCTCCTCGGGGACGTCGACCGTCATGCGCTCGACCGGCTCGTGCACCTTGCCGTCGATCTCCTGCGTGACCACCTGCGGCTTGCCGATGGTCAGCTCGAAGCCCTCGCGGCGCATCTGCTCGACCAGGATGGCGAGCGCGAGCTCACCACGGCCCTGGACCTCCCAGGCGTCCGGACGCTCGGTCTCCAGCACGCGGAGCGAGACGTTACCGATCAGCTCGCGGTCGAGGCGGTCCTTCACCTGACGCGCGGTGACCTTGCGGTCCTTGACCGCGGACTTGGCGTCCGCGCCCTTGCCGCTGCCGCCGCGGCCGACCATCGGGGAGGTGTTCGTACCGATGGTCATGGAGATCGCCGGCTCGTCGACCGAGATCAGCGGGAGCGCGATCGGGTTCTCGGTGTCGGCCAGGGTCTCGCCGATCATGATGTCGGGGATACCGGCGACCGCGCAGATGTCACCCGGGCCCGCCACCTCGGCCGGCTTGCGGGTGAGCGCCTCGGTCATCATCAGCTCGGTGATGCGGACGTTGGACTGGGAGCCGTCACGCTTGATCCAGGTGACGGTCTGGCCCTTGCGCAGCTCGCCCTGCTCGACGCGCAGGAGCGCGATACGGCCGAGGAAGTTGTCGGCGTCCAGGTTCGTGACGTGGGCCTGCAGGGGCGCCTCGTCGTCGTACACCGGGGCGGGGACGTGCTCCAGGATGGTGGAGAAGAACGGCTCCAGGCTGTCGCTGTCCGCGGGGACGGTGCCGTCCTCGGGCTTGGTCAGCGAGGCGATGCCGTCACGGCCACAGGCGTAGACGATCGGGAACTCGATCTGCTCCTCGGTGGCGTCCAGGTCCAGGAAGAGGTCGTACGTGTCGTTGACGACCTCGTCGATCCGGGAGTCCGGGCGGTCCGTCTTGTTGATGCAGAGGATGACCGGCATGTTCGCCTGCAGGGCCTTGCGCAGGACGAAGCGGGTCTGGGGCAGCGGACCCTCGGAGGCGTCCACCAGCAGGACGACGGCGTCCACCATGGACAGACCGCGCTCGACCTCACCACCGAAGTCGGCGTGGCCGGGGGTGTCGATGATGTTGATCGTGATCGGGGCCCCGCCGTCCTTGGGGTGATACTTCACCGCCGTGTTCTTGGCGAGGATCGTGATGCCCTTCTCACGCTCCAGGTCGTTCGAGTCCATCATGCGGTCGTCGAGGTGCTGGTGGGCGGCGAAGGCACCGGCCTGCTTGAGCATGGCATCGACGATGGTCGTCTTGCCATGGTCGACGTGGGCGACGATGGCGACGTTACGGATGTCGTGGCGCGTGGGCACTTCGGCGCTTCTCCCGGGATCGTGGATGGCGTCGCGTACGGTCCGGCACGCGCGCCTCGGCCGGGCGAAAACCTGCCACGGCCTTACCCCATGGTACGTCGAATGGCGGGAACCGCCTGCCGGGGGTCTGTCAAGAGGCCGGACGCATGAGTGCGGCCGGGGGTTTCGTGGGGTGCCCCGACCGCCGTTCCGGCCTGTATACACGCGGGTCAACGGGTATGCACGACCTTGCCCGCCGGTGGATCCGGCGGGCAAGGGACTTGAGTCACATCTGAGCTTGCGACCCTGCGGTCAACCAGACAGGCACCGCTTTGTCATCACTTCTTCTCCCGCGCTACTTCTTCTTGTCCTTCGCGGTGGGCGCCTTCTTCCAGCCGATGTCCTGGAAGCGGGGAGCACCGAGGCCGAAGGCACCGGCGTTGGCGAGGCCCGGCTTGACCGCCACCAGCTCGGGGCGCTGGAAGAGGGGGATGGAGCCGGCCGCGGCCCAGATCCGGGCGTCGGCCTTGCGCATCAGCTCACGGGACTTCTCCTCGTCCAGCTCGCCGAGCGCCTGGTCGAACAGCTGGTCGATGTGGTCGGTGCCGACCCGGGTGTAGTTCTGTTCGACCAGGAGCGAGCCGTCCGCGGCCGGCTCCGGCTTGGCGAAGATGGGCCGGGCGTCGGTGGCCGGGTAGGCCGTCGCGGGCCAGGAGTAGAGGGCCAGGTCGTACTGCCCGGAGGCGATGTGGTCCTTGAAGAAGCTGTCGTCGGCCACCTTGATCGTCTCGGTGTTCACGCCGACCTTGCGGAGCATCCCGGCGATCCGCTCGCCGACCGTGCGCAGGGCCTCCGAGCCGGGGCCCGCCGGGAGGACGAAGCGCAGCGAGAGCGCCTTGCCGTCCTTGGCGAGCATGCCGCCGGAGGTGCGGACGGGCTGCTTGGCGGGGGCCGGCGCCGGGGAGGCCTTGGCGGGGTCGACCTCGTCGCGGGCCAAGGCGCCCTTGGCGTCGTCGGTGGCGTCCGTCCGGGCGGCCCGGGCGACCTGGGCCGCCTGGGCGAGCAGCGAGGCTTCCTGCTGGGCGCCGAAGGGGGCGGGGGCCAGCACGGGGGACGGGCCGTCCTGGGCGCCCGCCGGGGCGGTGTCGGCCTCGGCGCGGTCCTCGGTCGCCGAGCGCGGCTCGCCGTTGGCGCCGTCGTCCTGGCCCACGATGTAGAGCCCGTCGTTGCCGGTGCCCGGGCCCGAGGGGGTCTTGGAGTCGTCCTGCTGCTCGCTCTCCGGGCCGGCCTTGGCGCCCACCGGCTCGGTGATCTTGCCGCCCTTGCGCCAGCCCGCGTCCGCGAGCAGGGCCTGGGCCGCGTGGGTGTCCTGACCGCCGAGCGCGTCGCTGTTGTCGGCGTACGCCCGCTGCCCGGCCAGGGCCAGGTGGCTGCCGACCGGCTTCGCGGGCAGGCCGAGCGGCTTCAGTACGACCTCGGCCAGCGCCTGGCGGTCCAGGGCCCGGGCCACCGCACGGCGCACCCGCTCGTCCGCCAGCGGGCCGGAGGCCCCGTTCATCGCGAGCTGGGTGTAGGCCGGCTCCAGGGACTTGCGCACGGTGAAGGCCTTCAGCGCCGTCTGCTCCTGCGCGTACAGCTTGACCGAGTCGAGGTGCTTCTGGCGGCTCTCCGTCTCCGTCGCGGCCTTCTCCTCGTCCACGCCGAAGGCGGTCGCCCACGACAGCGTGGCCTCGGCCGGGGTCAGCGCGGCGTCCGGGCCGTGGGCCGGCGCGCCGCCCGCGCCCGGGCCGTTCTTGGCGGCCGCGTCGCGGCGGGCGAGGGCGATGCGGTCGGCCCCGGCCCGGTCGATCTCCGCCAGATCGAGCTTCCCGGCGGCCAGCGCCGCCGGGCGCTCGGCCCGCGGCACGGCCGTCAGGACCAGCGAGTCCAGCTTGGCCGGGCGCCCCCACCAGCGCGCGTTGCGGGTCAGGGCGGCGGTGCCGGTCTTCTTGTCGATCGCGCCCAGCGCGAAGGGTCCGGCGGTGATCTTCAGCGCGCCCCGGGCGCCCTCGTTGAAGGCATCGGGAGTGCCGGTGACCTGCTTGGGGTAGAGCGGGGTGAAGAGCGAGCGCCAGTCGGCGTACGGCTTGTTGAAGGTGACCCTGACCTCCAGGTCGGTCTTGCCCTTCTCGATCTTCTCGATCCGGTCGTAACCGGCGTTGCGCGCCGTCCAGTACGCGGAGTCCTTGCCGTTCAGGGCCCGCCACTGCGCCACGAAGTCGGCGGCGCCGATCTCGCGCCCGTCGCTCCACACCGCCTTCTGGTTCAACTTGTACTGGACGACCTGCTTCGGCTCCCGCTCGATGATCTCGGCCTTCTCCAGGTAGTCCGGATTGGCCATCGGCCGGCCCTTGGCGTCCAGCACGAAGAGCTGGGGCAGCACGGCGCCGGCGATCCTGTTGGTGGTGGCGTCCGCGTCGGCCTGGAAGGTGTTGAGGGTGTCCGGGAGGGTGTCCACCGCCCAACGCATCACACCCCCGTCCGCGACCTTGTCGCGGGTGGTCGTCGCGATGTCCTGTCCTGCGGCGGCCTGGCCGCCCTCGTCGTCACCCGCGCCGCAGCCCGTGAGCAGCGGCAGTGCGAGGACTCCCGAGGTCAGGAGCGCCAAGGACCTGCGCCTTCTCTGGGACATGGGTGGTACCTCCGGGGCGGGGCGTGGGGGAAGCATGATCACGTTCGGCGGTATATGGAGCTGATCACACCGGTTGCCGGAACCCACTGAAATGGACGCTCCGCCACACCCCCCGCACCCGCCTCTCGCCACGCCGCGAACCCCACCCGTGCGGACCAATCCCGCTTGCGCTGCGGGAGGCGTTCCCCCGGGAGAGGGATGAGAATGGGGGCCAGGGAGGGGCGCACGGTTCACGCCTGCGCGCCCGCAATCGCTGCAGATCCCTTCACACGGGGGACGGGAAGCGCGACACTCGCAGGCGCACATGAGCGTTGCCACCGCACCCGGCGCGGAAGCGAGGTCACATCATGTCCCTGCACGACGATCTGAGTGCCGTACGGCGCAACCTGGACGAGCTGACGCGCAAGGTCGAGCGGCTGGAGCAGCAGGCCGCACGCCGGAAGCCGTCGACGACGGCGGCCGGTCCGGACCCGTCCCGGATGGTGACGGTCCCGGACACCCCGTACGACAGCTCCCTGTGGACGGACTCCGACGACGAGGGCCTGGGCGCCCGCGACCGCCGCGCCCCCTGAGCCCGTCCGTCCCGGACCCGCATCCACCCACGCCCCGACCCGCCCGGCCGTCCGCGGCCGGGCCGGCCGGGCCACCCCTCATCACTCCACCCGGAGTCTTCTTTGGCCACAGGCACGGAACGACCCCAGCAGCGGCCCGGCGGCGTCCACGACGCCTCACGGGCCGCGATCGCGGCCCGGCACCTGCGGACCGACCGGTGGTGGCTGTCGCCCGCCGGCACCGCGGCCGGACTGTTCGCCTTCATCGTCTACTCGACCTGGCGGGCCTTCGCGAACGCCGACTACTACGCGGCCCCGTACGTCTCCCCCTTCTACTCCCCGTGTCTCGCGGAGAACTGCGTCCCGATGAAGGGCGGGCCCAACTGGGAGATCTTCGGCAGTTGGTGGGGCCTCTCCCCCGCCCTGCTGATCCTGATCTTCCCGCTCGGCTTCCGACTGACCTGCTACTACTACCGCAAGGCCTACTACCGGGGCTTCTGGGCCTCGCCGCCCGCCTGCGCCGTCGCGGAACCGCACACGAGGTACACCGGCGAGACCCGCTTCCCGCTGATCCTCCAGAACGCGCACCGGTACTTCTTCTACGCGGCGGTCCCGGTCGCGGGCATCCTCACCTACGACACGGTGCTGACCTTCCGCGACCAGCACTACGCCTGGGGCCACATGGGCCTCGGGACCCTGCTGTTCCTGGTCAACATCACGCTGATCTGGGCCTACACCCTGTCCTGCCACTCCTGTCGGCACATCATGGGCGGCCGGCTCAAGCACTTCTCGAAGCACCCGGTGCGCTACCGGCTCTGGGGCTGGGTCAGCCGGCTCAACGCCCGCCACATGCAGCTGGCGTGGGCCTCCCTGATCAGCGTGGCCCTGTGCGACTTCTACGTGTACCTGCTGGCGAGCGGCGCCTTCACCGACCCGAGGATCTTCTGAGATGGCTCAAGTGGAACGGCAGCAGTGGGACGTGGTCGTGGTCGGCGCGGGCGGCGCCGGACTGCGCGCCGCGATCGAGGCCCGCGAGCGCGGCGCCCGTACGGCCGTGATCTGCAAGTCCCTGTTCGGCAAGGCCCATACGGTGATGGCCGAGGGCGGGATCGCCGCCTCCATGGGCAACGTCAACGAGGGCGACAACTGGCAGGTGCACTTCCGCGACACCATGCGCGGGGGCAAGTTCCTCAACCAGTGGCGGATGGCGGAGCTCCACGCGAAGGAGGCCCCGGACCGGGTCTGGGAGCTGGAGACCTGGGGCGCGCTCTTCGACCGGACGCCGGACGGGAAGATATCCCAGCGCAACTTCGGCGGGCACGAGTACCCGCGCCTCGCGCACGTCGGGGACCGGACCGGCCTGGAGCTGATCCGCACGCTCCAGCAGAAGATCGTCCAGCTCCAGCAGGAGGACTTCAAGGAGTACGGGGACCACGAGGCCCGGCTCAAGGTCTTCCAGGAGTGCACGGTCACCCGGGTGTTGAAGGACCGCGGCACCGCGGCGGACGGAGCGAGGGTCTCGGGGACCTTCTGCTACGAGCGCGAGACCGGCCGCTTCTTCGTGCTGGAGGCCCCGGCGGTCGTCCTCGCCACGGGCGGGATCGGCAAGTCGTTCAAGACCACCTCCAACTCCTGGGAGTACACGGGCGACGGCCACGCGCTGGCCCTGCTCGCGGGCGCGCCCCTGCTCAACATGGAGTTCGTGCAGTTCCACCCGACGGGTATGGTCTGGCCGCCGTCGGTCAAGGGCATCCTGGTCACCGAGTCCGTGCGCGGTGACGGCGGGGTGCTGCGCAACTCCGAGGGCAAACGGTTCATGTTCGACTACGTCCCCGACGTCTTCAAGGAGAAGTACGCCGAGTCGGAGGCGGAGGGCGACCGCTGGTACGAGGACCCGGACCACAACCGGCGCCCGCCCGAGCTGCTGCCGCGCGACGAGGTGGCGCGGGCGATCAACTCCGAGGTGAAGGCGGGCCGCGGCTCACCGCACGGCGGGGTCTTCCTCGACGTGTCCACCCGGATGCCGGCCGAGCGGATCAGGCGGCGGCTGCCGTCGATGTACCACCAGTTCAAGGAACTGGCGGACGTGGACATCACGGCGGAGCCGATGGAGGTGGGCCCGACCTGCCACTACGTGATGGGCGGGATCGCGGTCGACTCGGAGTCCGCCGCCACCGTCGGGGTGCCGGGGCTGTTCGCGGCCGGGGAGGTCGCGGGCGGCATGCACGGCTCGAACCGGCTCGGCGGCAACTCCCTCTCCGACCTGCTGGTCTTCGGGCGGCGGGCGGGACTGCACGCGGCCGAGTACGCCACCTCGGCGCCGCGCCCGAGCGTCGCCCAGGCGGAGATCGACGCGGCGGCGACGGAGGCACTGGCCCCCTTCCACGCCGCCGAGGGCGCGGAGAACCCGTACACGCTCCACCAGGAACTGCAGACGACCATGAACGACCTCGTCGGGATCATCCGGCGCGAGGGCGAGATGGCCGAGGCCCTGGAGAAGCTCGCGACCCTGCGCGTACGGGCCTCCCGGGCCGGCGTCGAGGGGCACCGGCAGTTCAACCCGGGCTGGCACCTCGCGCTGGACCTGCGGAACATGCTGCTGGTCAGCGAGTGCGTGGCCCGGGCGGCCCTGGAGCGCACCGAGAGCCGGGGCGGGCACACCCGCGAGGACCGCCCGTCGATGGAGCGCGCCTGGCGCCCGGTGAACCTGCTCTGCAGGCCGGTGGACCCGGCCCCGGTGGATCCGGCGGCCGATCGGATCACCCTGGTCCGCACCCGCACCGAGCCCATCCGCCCCGACCTGCTCGCGCTGTTCGAGAAGGAAGAGCTGGCCAAGTACCTCGCCGAAGAGGAGCTGTACGGATGAGTACGTACGACGCGAGCTTCCGGATCTGGCGGGGCGACGCGGAGGGCGGGGAACTGCGGGACTTCACCGTCGAGGTGCACGACGGGGAGGTGGTCCTGGACATCGTCCACCGGCTCCAGGCCACCCAGGCCTCGGACCTGGCGGTGCGCTGGAACTGCAAGGCCGGCAAGTGCGGCTCGTGCAGTGCGGAGGTCAACGGGCGGCCACGGCTGATGTGCATGACGCGCATGTCGACCTTCGAGCGGTCCGAGACGATCACGGTCACCCCGCTGCGTGCCTTCCCGGTCGTCCGCGACCTGGTGACGGACGTGTCCTTCAACTACGCCAAGGCGCGGGAGGTGCCGGCTTTCGTGCCGCCGGAGGGGGTGGCCCCGGGCGAGTACCGGATGCAGCAGATCGACGTGGAGCGCTCGCAGGAGTTCCGCAAGTGCATCGAGTGCTTCTTGTGTCAGGACACCTGCCATGTGGTGCGCGACCACGAGGAGAACAAGGGTGCCTTCGCCGGTCCGCGCTTCCTGATGCGGGTGGCGGAACTGGACATGCATCCGCTGGACGCGGCGGCGGAGGCGGGCCTGGACCGCAAACGCACCGCGCAGGAGGAGCACGGGCTCGGCTACTGCAACATCACCAAGTGTTGTACGGAGGTCTGCCCGGAGGGCATCAAGATCACCGACAACGCGTTGATCCCGCTGAAGGAGCGGGCGGTGGACCGTAAGTACGACCCGCTGGTGTGGCTGGGGAACAAGATCGGACGCCGGTCGGCCGACTCCCGCTAGGCCGTCTCTTTCGGATCTTGTCGGGTGAGCCCGGGTCGTCCGGTGCGGTGCCTCGCAAGGCGGAGGGGCGCCCGTGTACTGGACGTACTCGGGCGCCCCGACAACGCGGCGAGGTGCCGTGCCGGGCGGGCCGGGCCCGACAAGATCCGGAAGAGACGGCCTAGGCCGCCCGGTCCGGGTCGCCCCCCGCCGCCCGCGTCCCCGGCGATCGTGCCGCCGGGGACGCGGGTGGCCGGGCCGGCGGGGTCGGTGGGGTCGGCGCCCGGAGGGGGACGGCTCCGAATGCGGGGCCGCGAAAGCCCCCATACCCTCCCAATTGTGATTCCGCCGAGAAGCAGGCCGCGCCGCAGGACGTTCGTACGGGCCGGGCTCGCCCTGGCGGCCGGGCTGCTCGCGGTCGGCGGCTGGGGCATGGCCGGGGCGGCGCCCGCACGGGCCGAGGATCCCGTCACCCTGTCCCAGCAGGGGCAGATCACCGACCGGGTGGGGGCCCTGGGCGACCGGCAGGGGTCCGTCACCGCCGCGCTCGACAAGCTGTACGCCGACCGCAGGATCCAGCTCTTCGTCGCCTACGTACGGGACTTCTCCGGGCGCTCCCCCCAGAGCTGGGCCGACGCCACCGCGCAGCGCAACGGCCTCGGCCAGAACGACGTCCTGCTGGCCGTGGCGACCGGGGCCCGCCAGTACGCCTATTCGGCCGATGTCGACTCCGGTTTCACCGAGCAGCAGCTGGCTGCCGTCGCGCAGACCGCCATCGAGCCCGCCCTGAGGCAGAACGACTGGGCGGGCGCCGCCATCGGCGCGGCCAACGGCTACGACGCCGTCCTCGGCGGTCAGCCGATCCCCGTGCCCACCATCACCCCGGGACCCGCGAACCCCGGCGGCAAGGCGGACGGCGAGAGCGGAGCCGGGGACTTCGTGCTGCCGGTGGTCGCCGTCGGCGCGGCGGGGGCGCTCGCGGCGTACACGTACACCCGCCGCAAGCGCAAGGGCGGCGCCGGTGGCGGGCGCGGTACGACGACCGGGCCGGGCTGGCCCGAAGGCGCGCCGGACCGGCTGCCGCTCCCGGAGCTGGACTCCAGGGCCAAGGCCCTGCTGGTGGAGACCGACGACGCGGTCCGCACCAGCACCGAGGAACTCGGCTTCGCCTCGGCCCAGTTCGGCGAGGAGGCGGCCCGCCCCTTCGTCGCGGCCGTGGCGTACGCCAAGGACGAGCTGACGCACGCCTTCCGGCTGCGCCAGCAGCTCGACGACGCCTACCCGGAGGACGACGCGACCCGGCGGCGGATGCTGGACGAGATCGTCGCCCGGTGCACCGAGGCGAACCGGCGGCTGGACGCCGAGTCGGCGGACTTCGACCGACTGCGGGACCTGGAGAAGAACGCCCCGCAGGCGTTGGCGAGCGTGGAGCAGGGCTATCTGGACCTGACCGGGCGCGCGAGCACCGCCGAAGCGACTTTGACCGCGCTGGCCGGGCGGTACGCGGACTCGGCGTCCGCGCCCGTCGCCTCCAACGCCGAACAGGCCAAGGACCGGCTGCTGTTCGCGGCGACCAACCTGGGGCTGGCCCACGCGGCCCTCGACGCGGGCGAGAAGGGCACGGGGGCCGTGCACGTACGGGCCGCCGAGGGCGCGGTGGACCAGGCGGCGACCTTGGTGGACGCGGTCGAGCGCCGGGCGCAGGAGTTGGCGGAGGCGGCCGGGAAGCTACCGGGCGCGCTGACCGAGACGGACACCGACCTCGCGGACGCCCGCGGACTGCTCACCGGCACGGCGGAGGGCACCTCGACGGCGGACCTGCGCGGGCGGATCGGCCGGGCGGAGGCCGTGTTGGCCGAGGTCCGGCGGGAGGAGGCGGCCGGCCGGTACGACCCGATCGACGCCCTGCGCCGGATCGAGGAGGCCGACGCGGCCCTCGACGAGGCGCTGGCGGGGGCGCGGGAGCGGGAGTCGGGGCGCCAGCGGGCGGTGGCCCTGCTCGACCAGGCCATGCTCGCGGCGCGCAGCGCGATCGGCGCGGCGACGGACTACATCACCACCACCCGGGGCGCGGTCGGCAGCCAGGCCCGGACCCGGCTGGCGGAGGCGGGCCGGCACCTGGAACGGGCGGAGTCCCTGACGGCGGCCGACCCGGCGGGGGCGCTGGCGGAGGCCCAGCGGGCGGACGCGCTGGCGCGGGAGGCGCAGCAGCTGGCGGAGCAGGACGTACGCGCGTACCAGGACCCGTACGCGGGCCGGCGGTCCGGCGGCGGCCAGGGCGGCGCCGTACTGGGCGGGATCATCCTCGGCGAGATCCTGCGGGGCGGCGGGGGATTCGGCGGCGGCTTCGGCGGCGGCCGGGGCGGGGGCTTCGGCGGCGGGGGCGGCAGCGGTCCGGGCTCCTTCGGGGGCGGCGGAACCCGCGGCCGGATGGGCGGCGGCGGCCGCTTCTGAACTGCACACATCGGCCCTGACCAGGAGAGACCACCATGAGCAAGCAGACCATCCTCGGCCGCGTCACCCAGCTCGCCAAGGCCAACATCAACGCGCTGCTGGACCAGGCGGAGGACCCGCAGAAGATGCTGGACCAGCTGATCCGGGACTACACGAACAACATCTCGGAGGCGGAACAGGCGGTCGCGACGACGATCGGCAACCTGCGGATGCTGGAGGCGGACCACACGGAGGACGTGGAGGCGGCCGCCGAGTGGGGAGGCAAGGCCCTGGCGGCGAGCAGGAAGGCGGACGAGCTGCGGGCGGCGGGCTCGGCGGCGGACGCCGACAAGTTCGACAACCTCGCGAAGGTGGCGCTGGGCCGGCAGATCCAATCGGAGAAGGAGGCGACGACGGCGGAGCCGACGATCGCCGCCCAGACGGAGGTCGTCGACAAACTGAAGGCGGGTCTGGACTCGATGCGGAACAAGCTGACCGAGCTGCAGGGCAAGCGCGACGAGCTGGTGGCGCGGGCGAAGACGGCCCAGGCGCAGAACACGATGCTGGACGCGGTGAAGAACATCGACGTCATGGACCCGACGAGCGACCTGGCCCGCTTCGAGGAGAAGGTGCGGCGGGAGGAGGCGATGGCGCTCGGCAAGCAGGAACTGGCGGCGTCCTCCCTGGACGCCCAGTTCGAAGCCCTGGACGACCTCGGCAAGTCCTCGGAGGTCGAGGCCCGCCTGGCCGCCCTCAAATCCCGCAAGGCCGCCTAGGCCCCCTGGGCCACCTGGGCCGCCTGGGCCGGAAACCGTCGGCGGCCGGAAACCCCTCCGGCCCGCTCCACGGCGGCCGCCCGGACCCCAGGAGGGTTCGGGCGCGGCCCCGGCGGCGGGCCCGACGCGGGCGGCCGCCACCCGTTATCCGTACATGCTCAGCAGCTGCTCCGCCGACAGTTCGGCGACGGCCTCCGCCGCCGCGCCGGGCAGCGGGAGTTCGAACCAGACCGTCTTGCCGCGGTGGGTGCGGCGCGTGCCCCAGCCCGCCGACAGCAGGCCGACCAGCTGGAGACCGCGGCCGCCCTCGTCGGTGTCGCGGGCGCGCCGGCGGCGGGGCTGGACCAGGTTCGCGTCCCAGACCTCGCAGACCAGCGTGCGGTCCAGCAGCAGCCGCAGCCGGATCTCGCCCTCCCCGTACCGCAGGGCGTTGGTGACCAGTTCGCTGACCAGCAGTTCGGTCGTGTCCAGCAGCCCTTCCAGGCCCCAGGCGGGGAGCTTGGCCCGGGCCAGTTCGCGGGCCCGGCCCACCGAGCGGGCCTCGCGCGGCAGTTGCCAGTCGCCGACCGCGTCCACCGGCAGGCCCTGCACCCGCGCCATGAGCAGGGCGATGTCGTCCTCGCCGTGCCGGGTGTCGAGGGTGTTCAGCACGTGGTCACAGACGTCCTCCAACGGCCGGACCGGGTCCGCGAGGGCCGCGCGCAGTCCGCGGAGCCCCTCCTCCAGGGGATGGTCACGGGATTCCACGAGCCCGTCCGTGTAGAGGGCCAGCAAGGCGCCCTCCGGCAGGTCGACCTCGACCTCCTCGAAGGGTTCGCCGCCCACGCCCAGCGGCATCCCGGGCGGTACCTCCAGGAGCAGCGCGGGCCGCGAGACGCCGGCCTCGTCCGGGGGCTCGACCAGCACGGGCGGCATGTGGCCCGCGTTGGCGATGGTGCAGCGTCGCGTCACCGGGTCGTAGACCGCGTAGACGCAGGTGGCGAGGTACACCTCGGAGCGGTCCGCGTCCCGTGAGTGCAGGGCCGCCCGGGAGGCCTGCTGGGAGCCGCCGGGGGCGCCGAGGCCACGGGCGATCTCGTCGAGCGCGGTCAGTACCTCCGCCGGTTCGAGGTCCAGCAGCGCAAGGGTCCGTACCGCGGTGCGCAGTTCGCCCATGGCGACGGCGGCCCGCAGGCCGCGGCCCATGACGTCGCCGACGACCAGCGCGGTGCGGTGCCCGGGCAGCTCGATGACGTCGAACCAGTCTCCGCCGACCTCGGTGGCCGCGTTACCGGGCAGGTAGCGGCAGGCGATGTCCAGGCCGGCCGCCTCCGGGTCGCCGGGGGGCAGCAGACTGCGCTGCAGGATCAGCGCCCGTTCGTGCTCGCGCCGGTAGAGCCTCGCGTTGTCGATGCATACGGCGGCCCGTGCGGCCAGTTCCACCGCCACCGCCCGGTCCCGTTCGCCGAAGGGCTCGCTGCCCTTGGTGCGGGAGAACTGCGCGAGCCCGACGACCGTGTCGTGGGCGACCATCGGCACGACCAGCGTGGACTGGACGAGGTCCTCCGGTCCGCCGCCCTCGATCAGCCGCGTCCGCGCCGTACGCAGCGCCAGCGCGCCCGGCGAGGCGGCCGGGTAGCGGTGGATGTCGCCCACGGAGACCGGCGCGCCGGGACCCGACAGCGGGGCGTCCGAGACGGCGGAGGCGAAGGCCACCCGGCGCAGGGCGGCCGAGGGCGTCCGGGCCGGGCCCTGGCCGGGCAGGCTGGGCACGCCCGGGCCCTGCGGCCGGGCGGGCCGGTCGTCGTCGCCGAGCAGCAGGCCCTGGTAGAGGTCGACGGCGGCCAGGTCGCAGAAGCCGGGGACGGTGACGTCGAGGAGCTCGCGGGCGGTGGTCTCCAGGTCGAGGGAGTTCCCGATGCGGTGCCCGGCCTCGTTGAGGAGGGCGAGGTTGCGCCGGACCCCGGCGGCCTCGCGGGCGGCGAGGTGACGGCGGGTGACGTCCGTGCCGATCCCGGCGACGCCGATGGGTCGGCCGCTGCCGCCGTGGACGCGGTAGAGGTTGATGGACCAGTGCCGGTTCTCCCGGCTGCCGGGCGCGGCACCGGTGATCCGTAGGTCGGTGACCGAGTCCCCGGTGTCCAGCACCCGGCGCAGGGCGGCGGCCATCCGGTCGGCCTCGTGCGCGGGCAGGTAGTCGTGCACGGTCCGGCCGCGGTGCTCCTCGGCCGCGCCCCCGAAGACGGTGGCGAACCGTCGGTTGGCCCGCTGCACGGTGAGGTCCGTGCCGAAGAGCAGGAAGCCGAAAGGAGATTGGCCGAATATCGCCTGTGAAGCCGCCAGGTCGGATTCGATCCGGCGCAGCGCGCGTACGTCGACGACGACACACAGCGCGGCCCGTTCGGCGGTCTCGGTCTGGGTGGGCATCACATAGATCTCGGCCACTCCGTGCGCGCCGTTCCCGCCCGGGATCCGGAAGGGGATCAGGCCGGTCCACTCCTTGCCGTCGAGGATCTCGGCGACCTTGCGGTGCGCGTCGGGACGCAGCTCGGGCGGCATGAAGGCGTCGACCGGGTCGCGGCCCACGGCCTGGGAGGCGCTCAGCCCGAACAGTTCCTCGGCGCGCAGGCTCCACTGATCGATGAACCCGTCGGGCCCGATCGAGAAGGAGGCGACCTTTATGTAGTCATATATCGAGCCAGGCGGACTGCTGTGCCACAGGGCGTCGTGCCATGTCTCTCGCGGCACGTCGGTCTGATGTGCCTGCGCAGGTATCTCGCTCACGCGACCGTCCCCTCCAGCTCACCGCAACCGGACCGGCCATGACCGAAGTATTCAGCACCACGGCCCCGGACGGCACGGCGTTCACGATCACAGCACGGTCTCGATGATTTCGAGCCATGTCACGCGCTCTCCCCCGCATCCCTCCCCCGACTGTCGCCGGGAGGCGTTCCCCAGAGGTCACACGCCACCGTTCACCTTGTTACTCACCAGGAAGAGCCAACTCGAACCACACAGTCTTGCCCGATTTCCCGTGCCGGGTTCCCCAGCGTTGCGAGGAGGCGGCCACCAGGTGCAGGCCACGACCCCCCTCGTCGTCATGGTTCGCGGCCCGTTCGCGGGGCGGATCCGGAAGCGGATCGGAAACCTCCACGAGCAGCGCCGGGCCGGCCGCGGGGCCGTCGGCGGCTGGATTGCGCCGTTCCAGGCGGACTCCGATGGGACCGGAGGCGTACCGCAGGGAATTGGTGACGAGCTCGCTGACCAGCAGGACGGTCACATCGCCGACGGCCTCCAGGCCCCAGTCGTGCAAGGTTCCGCGGACGGCGTGGCGGGCGGTGCGGACGGCACCGGGCTCTGCGGGGAAAGCCCACTCGGCGCACTCACCGTCTGTGTCGATCACGCCGATCACTTCCCGGGCCAGCAGCGACCCCAGTCCGGTTCGTCGGGGACGAAAGGGGGACGAGATAGGGATTAATAGCGACATACCCGATATTCGGGGCGTCGTACCACTCGATCCCTCGCCCACCGGCGCACTGTGGCGCAGACGGCCTAGGCCGCGAGCGTCACGCGCCCCCGCCACCGTCCTGGCGCGGCTCGCCACCGTCCCGGCGCGGCCGCCGCCCGGCCTGGCGCAGCCGACGTCCGGCCTCGGCGACCGCGGGCCGGTCCTGGTCCAGCCAGTCCACCGACTCCAGCTCCTCGGGCCCGAGCCAGCGCAGCTCGTCGTGGTCCTCCAGCGGAGCGGGCACACCGGAGAGCAGTCGGGCGGTCCACACGTGCAGGACGAGCCCCGGCCGCAGCGGCCACTCCCCCGGGATCCGCTCCAGCGGCTCCGCCTCCACGCCCAGCTCCTCGCGCAGTTCGCGCACCAGCGCGTCGGGGACGGACTCGCCCGGTTCGGCCTTCCCGCCCGGCAGCTCCCAGCGTCCGGCGAGTTCGGGCGGTGCGCTGCGGCGGGCGGCCAGCAGGCGCCCCTCATGACAAAGGGCTCCGCCCACGACCACTCGTACCGTCATGGGCGGAGCCTATGTCAGCGTCGCGGAGCGCCGCGCCGCTCAGTTCATCGTGGCGGTCCGACCGATCCGCTCGACCCAGTAGAGCTGCTTGTGTCCTCGGTCCTCGAGGCTGTCGGCGACCTTCTGGGCCTCGGCCCGGGTGGCGTACCGGCCCACCCGGTAGCGGTTGCCGTTGTCGTCCTCGCGTATGACCAGCCACGGAAGCAGGGCACCGCTGTCGTTCATCGCGTTACACCCTCCGCCGACGTACTTGTCCGGGAAACCGCATTGCGCATATGCCCGAGCTTACGCCCGACCTTTACGGAGCGGATACGGTTTTTCACGAAGAGGTACCTCACAGGCGTACGCATCCGGCCATGCGTACGAGTGGGCCGTGCGCGCCGGTTCGAACGGGGCACACCGGTGGCCGGGACGGGCCCGCCGCGCCGCGGGGCGGCGGGCATCCGCGCAGGTGACGCCGAGGAAGCGGCGGGGCCTTGGGAGCGGTCCCGGCCGGGGCGCGGAGGGAGAGGGTCCCGGCATGCGGACCGAACGGTCCGGGAACGCCCGGGTCGGGGGGGCGCGGGCGCCCACCATCGCGCCGAAACCCGCCGGGTCGCCGACGTCCGGTGGGCGCGCGTGAACCCCCGGGCGCCGCCCGGGGGTTGGTATCGCGGGTAGGGGGCGGCTGCCCGGGCTACCTCACCGGGAGGTGGTACGCCAGGCGGTAGCGGTCCGCCGGGACCACCACATCGGCGGTCTCCACCGCCCGGCCGGAGGCGTAGTAGGTGCGGCCGATCACCAGCACCACATGCCCCGGCACCCCACCCAGGAGCAGGATCTCCTCCGCCAGACCGGGCCGCGCGCCGACCTCCTCGACCACGTTGTCCACGACGACGTCGATCGCGGCCATCCGGTCGACCACCCCGGAGCCCCCCAGCGGCCCTTCCTCGGGCAGCATCACGGGGGTCCGGCCGGTCACGGCCAACGGCTCCCAGGAGGTCGACAGCATCATCGCCTCCCCCGCGTCGCGGAAGACGTACCGCGTCCGCATCACGCGCTCGCCCGCTTCGATGCCGAGCCGCTTCGCGACCTCGGCGGGCGCGGCCGCCTGCTCGCTGCTCGACTCCCAGGTGCCGCGCGCGCCGGCGTCGGCCTGTTCCTGCCGGAACGGCGTCGAGGCGCCGCCCGTGCGGTAGCCGGCGCGGGCGACCCGCCGCGGGACCGGCTGCTCCCGTACGTACGTGCCGGAGCCGGACCGGCCCTCGACCAGTCCCTCCGCCATGAGGACCTTGCGCGCCTCAAGGGCCACGGTGTCGGAGACCCCGTACTCCTCGCGGATGCGTGCCTGAGAGGGAAGCCGGGCGTGCGGGGGCAGAGAACCGTCGACGATCTTGCGTCGCAGATCCCCGGCCACGCGCAGATAGGCCGGCTGCTCACCGAAAGTCACTGGCCACTCCCATCAGGTTGACAGACAGCTACACCCTGGCAACCGACGGTTGAAGACCGCAAGCAAGGGCCAGAGTTTCACTCGAAGTGATGAAGCCAGGTCCCCAAACCCACTACCCTGCGTCACCTCGTCAGGTGTCACGCCGACCCGGACGAGGGTCCCCCGTCGGAGCCGCCGTCACCGTCCTCCAGGTCGCCCCCGCCGTCCTGCAGCCACTGCGGGATCTGCGTCGAAAGCCCGTACGCACCCCGCAGCGCCTTCTCCGTCTCCAAGGACATCGCGGCGAGCGCCCGGCTCCACGCCTCGTCGAAATCCTCCGGCGTCCTGGCCTGCGCGGCGTGCCGCCACTGCGTGCGCGCCGCCTCGATCTCCTTCAGCTGCGCCGCCGCGGCCTTCTCCGTCGCCGGCCCGGCCGCTTCCCCCTGGAGGAGCTTCCCCTCGGCGCCCAGCGCCTCGTCCATCGCGCGCGCCCACGCCCGGTACTCGGGCAGCACGTCCTCCACGTCGCCGTCGGGAGGCCGGCTCATGACGAACTCGACGGAGTTGACGGCCCGCAGGAAGGCCGCCTGTTCGGGCTTCAGCATCGCGGCGTCCTTGCGCAGACTGCCCCGCCACTCCTCCTCGGTCGTACCGATGACGCAGACCAGCGCCCGGTCCCCCTCGCGCCAGGACTCGCGGGAGGGCGCGTAGTAGAACATCTCCGCGTACTCGGGCAGCGCCCATGTGTCCATCGCGTACTCGTCCTGGGCCTTCCAGCACGTGTCCTCGGCGGCGCGGTCGGCCGCGCGGGACTCCGGGTCGTCCGGCACCTTGAGCGCCTCGGCGGCGGTGACCTCGCCGTGGTGCACCCGCGCGCAGTCGATCCGGTACGTCACGGGCCGCTCGTCGACCAGGTCCCCGCCCGGAACGTTGAAGCAGTCGCCCGCCCGTAGGTCGTCGAGGTCCGTGAGCTCGCCCTCGACGTCGGAGTACCGGCTCAGCGCGTCGAACCGGTCGTCGACAGAGCTCAGGAGCCGCTCGGCGGTGAACACCAGCGCGCCGGTCATCACCACGGACACCACCAGGCCCACGATCGCCAGGACCTTGCCCCGGTCGCCCCGCTTCGTGATCTGTACGAGGGCCGCGATGCCGAAGGCTATGCCGAGCGGCGGGAAGCACAGCAGCCCGGACAGCAGCGAGGCGAGTGCGAATCCGTTGAGTGCCGGCGGCTGCTGTCCGTGACCGGGCGGCGGAGGCCAGCCCTGGTACGGGGGCGGCGGGGGCCAGGAGTGGCCCGGTCCGGGAGGAGGACTCGGCGGGTTGCTCACGGGGGCGGACTCCATCGCAGGGCGGCATCGTGGGGCGCCGCGCCGCGGAGGGCGCGAACGAATGCGCGAAATAGTACGCAGCGCGGGCGCCCGGCGGATCGGTCGCCCCCGCCGTCGCCCCCGCCGTCGCCCCGTCATCACGCACGGCCCGATCGGCCCCACGGCTCCCGCGCCCCGGCGCGCTGCACGGACCCCTCCGACGATCATCGACGCGTAACATCCGTGCAGGACAACGGCCATGACCGAGCGGAGGGGTTCCACCCATGACGCACGCACTCCCCGGCTACATCTGCTCCGAGGACGGCACCCGCGCGGACGTCCGGACCGCCCCGTGGGCGTGCCCGGTCTGTGGCGGACCCTGGGACCTCGATTTCACGCCGGACCCGACCGCGGCCCTGGAACCGGCCGCGGGACCGAACTCGCTGTGGCGGTACGGGTCCGTGCTGCCGCTGCCCGGGGCGTTCTCCGTGTCGCTGGCCGAGGGGCACACCCCGCTGATCCCGCTGGCGGAGCGGATCCACGCCAAGCTCGACTTCCTGATGCCCACGCGGTCCTTCAAGGACCGGGGCGCGGTGATGCTGGTGGAGCTCGCCCGGCGGCTCGCGCCGCAGCGGGTCGTGGCGGACAGCAGCGGCAACGCCGGTACGGCGGTGGCCGCGTACTGCGCGCGCGCCGGACTGGCCTGCGAGGTCTACGTGCCCGAGGGCACGGCCGAGAAGAAGACGGCCCGGATGCGGGCGCACGGCGCCGACGTCCGGGTGGTCCCCGGCGGTCGCGAGGCCGCCGCGCAGGCCGCCCGGACGGCGGCGGACGCGCCCGGCGTCTTCTACGCGAGCCACGTGTTCAACCCGTACTTCCTGCACGGGACCAAGACCTACGTGTACGAGGTGTGGGAGGAGCTGGGGGGCCGGCTCCCGGAGGCCCTGGTGGTCCCCGTGGGCAACGGCACCCTGCTGCTCGGGGCCGCCCTGGCCGTGGAGGAACTGGCCCGGCGCGGGGTCAGGCCGCCCGCCCTGATCGCGGTCCAGGCGGAGGCGGTGGCCCCGCTGGCGCAGGCCTTCGCGGCGGGCGCGGAGGAAGCCGCCCCGGTGGAACAGCGCCCGACCCTGGCCGAGGGGATCGCGATCCCGGCGCCGCCGCGCGCCCGTCAGGTCCTGGCGGCGGTCCGCAAGTCCGGCGGCACCGTCCTGACCGTCCCGGACGACCGGCTGCGCGAGGCCCAGCGGGACCTGGCCCGCCGCGGCCTGTCCGTGGAGCCGACGGCCGCCGCCTGCTGGGCCGCGGTGGGCCCGGCGGCCCCCGGGGATCCCCTCCAGGGCCGCACCGCCGTGATCCCCCTCTGCGGCGCGGGCGGATAGCCGGCGCCGCGCCCTCGGCCCGCCCCACGCCCTCCGTGCTCCGCGCTCCGCGCTAGACCTTCCACGTCCATGTCGGAATTCCGCGAGCCCGGACGCGTCCGGTCTGATGAACTGGCCCCATGACCACCCATGTTGATCTCGCCGCCCGGGCCGAGGCGTTCGCCGCCCTGCACACCCCCGCCGCCCCGCTCGCCCTCGCCAACGCCTGGGACGTGGCAAGCGCCCGCATCGTCGAGGCCTCCGGCGCTCCCGCCGTCGCCACCACCAGCGCCGGCGTCGCCTGGTCCCTCGGGTCCCCCGACGGTGACGCGCTCGCCCGGGACCGGGCCCTCGACCTCGTCGCCCGCGTGGTCGACGCCGTCTCCGTGCCCGTCACCGCGGACATCGAGGGCGGCTTCGGCGCCGACCCGGCCGCCGTGGGCGAGACCGTCACCGGGGTCCTCGCCGCCGGCGCGGTCGGCATCAACATCGAGGACGGCCACCGCGACCCCGCCGAGCAGATCGAGCGCCTGGCCGCGGCCCGCGCCGCGGCGGACGCCGCCGGGGTCCCGCTCTACATCAACGCCCGGGTCGACACCTACCTCCGGGGCTTCGGCGAGGACGCCACCCGCCTGGACGACACCCTGGCCCGCGCCGCCGCGTACCTGCGGGCCGGAGCCACCGGCGTCTTCGTACCCGGCGTCCTCGACCCGACCACCGTCGCCGAGCTGGCCAAGGGCATCGACGCCCCGCTGAACATCCTGCTCGGCCCGGGCGCCCCGACCGTCGCCGCCTTCGGCGCCCTCGGCGTCTCCCGCGTCAGCCTCGGCTCCTGGGTCGCCGAAGCCGCGTACGCCGTGGTGCGCCGCGCCGCCGAGGAGCTGATGTCGACGGGCACCTACGGGGCGCTCGCGCACTCCCTGCCCTACGGCGAACTGAACGACCTTCTCAAGGGCTGAGAAATCCGGAAGCGTGCATGGGCCAACGACCTTAGGATCCGGGCATGGGCACCTCAACTCCGGTCGACGGCAGGGCCGCCGGGTCGGCCACCACCCCTCTCGGCGGGATCTCGGGGGCGGTCTGGGCCGCCTTGGCCCTGGTCTACGTGGTCTGGGGCTCGACCTACCTCGGCATCCGGATCGTCGTCGAGACCATGCCGCCCTTCCTCTCCGCAGGTGCCCGGTTCATCACCGCGGGCCTGCTGCTGGCCGGTTTCGTCGCCGTCCGGTACGGTCCGGCCGCGCTGCGGGCCACCCGCGCGCAGCTCGGCTCGGCGGCCCTGGTCGGCCTGCTGCTGATCCTGGGCGGGAACGGCCTGGTGGTGCTCGCCGAGACCTCGGTGCCCTCGGGCCTCGCCGCGCTGCTGGTGGCGGCGGTGCCGATGTGGGTGGTGGTGCTCCGGGCGAGCACCGGGGACCGGCCCCCGACGCGCACCCTGGCGGGGGTGCTGGTGGGGCTCGCCGGGCTCGCGGTGCTGACCAGCCCCGGGCTCAGCGGCGCGGTGCGGCTGTCCGGGGTGCTGCTGGTCCTGGGCGCCTCGGTCCTGTGGTCGCTGGGCTCGTTCTCGGCGCCGCGCCTGAAGCTGCCGGCCAACCCCTTCACGGGCAGCGCCTACCAGATGGTCGCGGGCGGGGTCGCCGCCGTGGTCGTCGGCCTGCTGCGCGGCGAGCACCACGGCCTGGACCCGTCGGCGTTCTCCACCGCCTCCTGGCTGGCCCTGGGCTATCTGACGGTCGTCGGCTCGCTCGTCGGCTTCACGGCGTACGTGTGGCTGCTCCAGGCCGCTCCGCTGTCGCTGGTGTCCACGTACGCGTACGTCAATCCGGTGGTCGCCGTGGCGCTCGGCACCCTGATCCTCGACGAGGCGCTGACCTGGCCGATCGTGGTCGGCGGTGCGATCGTCGTCGCGGCGGTGGGCGTGATCGTCGGTACCGAGCGCAGGAAGTAGCGGCAGCCGCGGCGCGGGCGCGCGCTCAGCCCCGCGCGGCCTGCTCGTACAGGGCTTTGGCGTGCTCGTCGAACAGCGCGGCCGTGGAGTCCACGTCCGTGTCCCCGCCGCTGAGCACTCCGATCAGCCGCCCTGCCCGGTCGGGACCGCCCCGGTCGGCGATCCAGGGGCTGCCGCTGGTGCCCGTCCAGAACCCGGCGCAGCTCATGTAGAGCATGTCGGGGTCGTCCTCGTCGTGGCGGGTCTGGGTGGTGCAGGAGACGGGCTTGTTCTGGGGGTTGTGCTCGGACTCCGGGTAGCCGACGACGGTCACGTCCCGCTCGTACCCCGAGGTCCACTCGGGCTTCGGGGCCTCGGCGCCGCCGCCGACCGCGTCCTGGACGCTGCGTCCGTCCTCGTCCGGCTCGATGGTGAGGAAGGCGAAGTCGGCGGTGTCCTCGCCCCATTTGGTCCAGCGGTCGTCCACGTGGATCGACTTGACCTTCCAGACGCCCAGCGGCTGGGTGCCCGCGCCCTCGCCGGAGAAGGCCGGGGCGAAGGAGAGCTCGCCGATGGCCAGGCCGTCGTGGGCCACCTCGCCCGGCTGCCCGTCCTCGCCCGCCGGGGCCACGCAGTGCGCGGCGGTGGCGACGACGTTGCCCTCGGGGCTGTCTACGACGCTCGCCGTGCACCAGTGTTCTCCGCCCGCCATGAGTACGCCGACGGTGGGGAAGGGGAGCACCGGCCGCGCGCCGGGCACCTCGAGGAAGGCGACGGCGAACACCGCCACGATCCCCGCCGCGGCGGCCGCCGACGCCCCCTTCACCACCGTGCTCATCGCACGACGGGATCGGGTGTCGGTCCCTTCATCACCTTGCTGATCCACTCCAGGGAGCCCTCCCTCATACCGCGCACGTACGACTTTCCGTTGTGCTCACCATCCTGGATCACCTGGAGCGAAGTGTGCACGGGGCCCTTGCCGAAGTCGTTCATGAACTTCTCGGCCTTGTCGCGGCCGCTCTCCTTGGTGCCGATCTGGAAGTTGACGTAGACGTCCGGACCGCCTTCCGCGATCAGCTTCGCGGCGAGCTTCTCCGGGTTGTCGGCGTCCATGGCCTGCTTGTTCCCCTGCCACAGCGGGGAGTCGGGGACGATGTCGACCCCGCTCGCGATGGCCGCCTTGAACCGGTCGGGGTACTTGAGGACGTGCTTGAAGGCGCCGAATCCGCCCGCGGAGGAGCCCATGAAGGCCCAGCCGTCACGGGAGGTGAAGGTGCGGAAATTGGCCTTCGTGAAATCCGGGATGTCTTCGACCATCCAGGTGCCCATCTTGGGCTGGCCGGGGATGTCCGAGGCGTCGAAGTGGTGCTTGGTGTCGGCGTTGTGCACCGGCATGATCAGGATGAAGGGCAGGCTGGTGCCGGCCTTGGCCCCGTCGCTGACGGCCTTCTGGAGGCCGAGGCCGGGACCGGTACCCCAGTAGTTGGTGGGGTAGCCGCGGCCGCCGGGCAGGGAGATCAGGACCGGGAAGCCGCTCCTGGCGTACCTCGGTTCGTCGTACTCCTTGGGCACCCACACCCACACGTCACCCGTGAAGCCGGACTTCTTGCCGGTGAGGGTGGTGCGGCCGATCTGGGTGCCGTCCGGCAGCCGCGAGGTACGGACGAACGAGGCCTTCGGCCCGGTCGGCATCTGCACCTCGGGCGGCACGTCGGCGACCGCGCCGGCCTTCTCCTGGGTCTTGCCGAAGGCGACCGGATCCCCTATGTCCGAGAAGAGGCCGTACCGGTATGCCGCCGTTCCGGCCCCGGCGAGGGTGAGCGCGAGCCCGCCGCTGATCAGAATCATGCGCAGGCGATGGGGGCGGCGGCGGCCCTCGGTCACAGGGCTGCCGTCGCCTTGCTGGTCTTGCTGCACGGTTTTTGTCCCGTTCCTTCTCCGGCGCCCGGTCAGAGGCGCGGGTCGGACCGATCGGTCCCCCTTACACCCTTTACAGAGGTATGAACGACGGGATGGGTTGCCTGGGACGGGGGTGACGTGGCGAGCACCACGTGGTCGGCCGCGAGGCGCGGCCGGGCCGGTCAGCCGGCTTCGGGCTTCGGCCCCTTCAGGACCTTGCTGACCCACTCCAGGGAGCCTTCCTTCATGCCCCGGACGTAGTGCCAGCCGTTGTGCTCACCGTTGTGGATGTCGCGGATGGTCATCTTGACCGGGCCCTTGCCGTACTGCTGCTGGAACCTCGTCATCCGCTCCTTCCCGCTCTCCTTGGTGCCGATCTGGAAGTTGATGTAGACCTCGGGGCCCTTGGTGTCGATCAGCTTCTGGGCGAGCTTCTCCGGATTGTTCGCGTCCATCTCCGTCTGGTGGCCCTTCCACAGCGGGGAGTCCGGCACGATCTCGCCGCCGCTGGCTATCACGGCCTTGAACCGGTCCGGGTACTGCAGGACGGTCTTCATCCCGACGAAGGCACCGGAGGAGGAGCCCATGAAGGCCCAGCCGTCACGGGACTTGTACGTACGGAAGTTGGCCTTGACGAAGTCCGGGACGTCCTCGGCGATCCACGTGCCCATCTTGGCCTGGCCGGGTATGTCGGAGCCGTCGTAGTAGTACTTGGCGTCCGGGTTGAGCACCGGCATGATCACGACGAACGGCAGGCTGGTGCCGGCCTTGACGCCGTCGCCGATGGCCTTCTGGAGGCCGAGGCTGCGGTCGGCCCAGTAGTTGTCGGGGAAGCCGTTGCCGCCGGGGAGCGCGATCAGGACCGGGAAGCCGCTCTTGGCGTACTTCGGGTCGTCGTACTCCTTGGGCGCCCACACCCATACGTCGCCCTCGAAGCCGGACTTCGCGCCGGCGAGGCGGGTCTTGGCGATGATCGTGCCGTCGTCGAGCTTGGTGGTCTGCCGGAAGCCGGACTTGGGACCGGCCGGCATGAGCACGTCCGGGTCGCCGGAGGGGGTGGCGGCGGTCGCCGGGGCGCTCGGGTCCGCCTTGCCCGTGGCCGAGGGCGGGGTGTTCTTCCCGAAGCTCACGTCCTGGCCGTTGCCGGAGAACACGTCGAGCTTCCACGCGGCGAAGGCGCCGCCGCCGAGCAGGAGCGCGAGAGCGACGCTCGCGCCGATCCATACGCGGCGCCGGGAGCGCCTCGGCTCCGGGGTCCGGGCGCCGGCGGGCCGCTCGCCGTACGACTGCTGGTGCCGGGGCTGCTCCGGCGGGCCCGGGTACCCGGGGAAGTCCTGGTGCCCCTGGTACTGCTCCGCGGGCGGGTACTCCTGGTACGCCGGCTGCTCATCGGGCCGCGGGCGCTGCGGGTACTGGTGCACGAACTTCGCTCCGAACGGTCATGACTGCCCGAGGGCAGAACGGCGGTACATCCCCGGGAGGTGAGCCGCCCCGACCGACAGGACACCCCCTGGTTGGGATGTACGAATCCCCCGCGAAGTTCCAAGAGCGAGCAAAGTCACGCCGAGCCCGGGCCATGTACCGTCACGTGATCTTCAGTGCGGCCGAGCCGCGTCGCGCTTGGCGTTCCGGCGGGCCCGCGTGTCGGCGTAGATGTACGGCAGTGCGGGCAGCACCAGGATCGGCACAGCCCACAGCGGGAGCGTGAACAGCACCCCCTCGCCGGTCAGCCGCTTGACGAGGATCATCACGGGCAGACCGACGACGAGGGAGATCAGCAACTGCTGATACATGCGCAGGCTGCCCCGGCGCAGCTCCCAGGCGATGGTGACCGCGCCGATGGCCGCCCAGAAGGCGAGGTAGTCGGCCCGCACGTCCATCGCGGTGGTCCGGTGGACCAGGAACGTGAAGAGCGGCAGGCAGCCGAGGACGTAGCAGGCCATGGCCGTCGTGCGCAGGGCCCGGTGGGTGAGGGGGGCGCGCTCACGCGCCCAGGCCGCGGCGAAGGCCCGTACGTCCGGGCCGACGACGTCCCGCGCGGTGCGCCCGGCGGCCTCCGCGTCCGCCAGGTGCGCGGAGAGCTCGTCCAGCATCTCCCGCATGTCCGCCTCGGCGACGCCGCGGTACGCCCAGTTGCTGCGGCAGGCCGCGAGTATCTGCTCGTTGGTCATGGTGTGCCTTCCCCCGTGGAATGCGTACCGGCGTTCAGGATCCGGCCGACGGGCCCGGCGAAGGACTGCCAGCCGGCCCGCCCCCCGGTCAGCTCGGCCTGCCCGGCGTCGGTCAGTCGGTAGTACTTGCGCGGGGCGCCGCCGCTCGGGGACGGGGCGCGGTACGAGGAGATGAGCCCCGCCCGCTCCATCCGCGCGAGCAGCGGATAGATGCTGCCGTCACTGACGAGGTCGAGCCCGCTGTCGGCGAGCGCCTGGGCGAACTCGAAGCCGTACCTGGGTTGTTCGGCGATCAGGGACAGCAGGCAGAGGTCGAGCACTCCGCGCAGGAGCTGGCTGCGCCGTTGGTCGGCGGACGCGGTCGGCTCCTTTGTCATGCGGTACAAGATAGTCACTCACTACCTTGCATCACAAGATAGTTGGTTCCCACCTCGCGGCAACGGTGGTGATGCGGCCGGGAGTCGGTACGCCCGCCGCCCTAGGACCGCCCGCGGATCGTGCCCAGGCGGGCCTGCTCCTCCTCGACGATCTGGCGGGCCATCGCGACGTCCGACACGTCGACCGCGTCCGGTGTGGACTCGGCGACGGTGCTGCGCCGCGCGTACGCGTCGAACAGGCGGCTCTTGTTCTTCAGCATCCGCACCAGCCGCTCGTCCACCCCGCGCGTGGCCAGCAGCCGGTGCACCCGGACCGGACGCACCTGCCCCATCCGGTGGGCCCGTGCCACCGCCTGGTTCTCGATGGTCGGCTTGACCTGGGGCTCACAGATGATCACGACGGAGGCCGCCTGCATGTTGAGCCCCACGCCCGCCGCCTCGATCTGCGCCACCAGCACCGCGTGACCGGGCGCCGCGGCGAACTCGTCCACCACCTGCTGGCGGCGGGCGGGCGGCACGCTCCCCGAGAGCGGACCGAACACCCGGCCACCGCCGGTACCCGGCGCGGCGTCCAGCGAGTCCTTCACCACCGCCAGGACGTCCCGGAAGGTGGAGAACACCACCACCTTCAGCCCGTTCTCGGCGGCGTCCTCGACGATCTCGCGCAGCCGGTCCAGCTTCGCCGACCGCTCGGGGTGGGCGTACGCCGCCCGGCGCATCGCCATGAAGTTGCCGGAGCGCACGGCCTCGCGGTAGGCGACCTCGTCGGAGGGGCTCAGCTCCTCCCACTCGTCCGTGTGCTGCAGCGCGGGCAGTTCGGTCAGGACGTCCTGCTGGTTGCGGCGCAGGTAGACCGGGGCCACGGCCTTGCGGAAGGCTTGGGAGCCGGCCACGCCGTCCCGGTCCCCCACCGCGTCGGACAGGTCGGGCCGCAGGATCTGTACGAGGCTGCGGAACTCGCCGACGCGGTTCTCCATGGGGGTCCCGGTCATGAACAGGACGCGGTCGCAGCGCCCGGCCCAGTCGGTCACGGCCCGGGCGCGCCGTGTCAGCGGGTTCTTCACGTAGTGCGCCTCGTCGACGACCAGCATCCCGATCTCGCCGCCCCCGGGCGTGGGGAATCCGCGCAAGGCGTCGAAGGTGGTCACCGCGACGCCGCCCCGGCCCTTCCAGTCGGCGAACGCCTCCTGCCGGTCGGGGCCGTGCAGGCACATCACGCGCAGCGTGCTGCGGGCCTCGATCTCCCGCGTCCAGTTGATCAGGACACCGGCCGGGCAGACGACCATGAAGTGGCTCTGGCCCTCGGCGGCGAGGTGGGACAGGGCGGCGATGGCCTGGATGGTCTTGCCGAGCCCCATCTCGTCCCCGAGGATCACCCTGCGCTGGGCCAGCGCGAAGCGCGCCCCGAAGGACTGGTAGCCGCGCAACGACACCCTGCGGTGGGTGTCGTCGAGCAGCTGGCCGCGGACCCGCTCGGCGACCTCGTCGGGCAGCAACCCCTCGGCGGCGGCCGCGTCGGGGCTGCGGCCGGAGATCTCCGCGAGGAGGCTGTAGTACTCGGCGGACCGCAGCTCGAAGTCGACCCAGGCCGCGACCTCGGTCGAGGGGCCGCGCAGCAGATCCACCGAAGCCTGCGCGAGCAGCTCCGGCGCCCCGCCCTGCGCCGCTTCCTCGGTCAGGGCGCGGACCTCGGCCACGGCCGCCAGGGCCCGCTCCCGTCCGGCCTGACCCGCCAGCAGCATCCGCAGCCGCCCGGCGACCGGCCCGGCCTCGACGAGCGGCGGACCGAGGCGCTCCGCGAGCACCACGGCCGCGTCCAGGGCGCGCTGCGCGTCGGGGCCCGCCTCCACCAGTACGTGCAGGGCCAGGACGAGCGCGGTGGTACGGGGCTCCGGCCGGTCCACGTCGATGTGGACGGCGACGGTCTCCCGGACGGCGTCGGAGATCTGCCGGGCCGCCGCGACGACCTGGTCGGCGGTCCGCTGGCCGACACCGGGAATCTGCCGCAGCCGGTACGACCCGGCGTCGAGCACCTGCCCGACCGAACACAGCCCGCTGCGCTCGACCTCCCCGAGCCTCAGCCGGCCCTCGGTGACCTCCTTCAGCCGGGCCACGGGGATGGCCGCCAGCGCCTGCTCCGCCGCTTCGTCGTGGATCGGCCGCAGAGCCGCCCGCACCGCGTCGACGGCTCGGCGGTGGTCGTCGACCACCGCCCGCGCGGCCTCGTACAGCCGTGCACCCCGGGCGACCGTCTCCCGCTCCCTGCGCCCCATCCGGCCCCGGCCCTTCTCTCCGTGTCCCCGCATCCTCCCACCGCGGCCGCGGCGGCAACGCCGCGAGGACCGGCCCCCGACCGGCCCCCGACCGGTGACGGTCACCGGCGACGGTCACCGGTCGCCGCGACCGCCGGGGCGGGCGGGCGACCGGTCACCGTCGCGCGTCATTCGCCCAGGAGTCGGGCGGTGCGGGCGTCGAGTTCCTCGCGGACCATACGGGCGTGCTCGGTGCGCGCCTTGTAGTGGTCGTGGCCCAGCCGGGCCTTGTCCTCCTCGGCCCACACCTCGGCCGCGTACCGCCGGACCTCGTGGTCGATGGCGTCGACCCGGCGCTGCGCCTCCTGGTCCTCCAGGTGGATCCGCTTGTTGGCCTCGCGCCGCTCGGCGAGCCGGCGGTCGTACTCGGACGGGCCGCTCATCAGCTTGGCGAGCACCGGCATGGCGTCGACCAGCAGCAGCACGGCGTGCAGCAGGAACATCATGAAGAGCGCGAAGCCGTCGGACCAGGCCACCGTGGACAGGGCGTCGGCGCGCATCAGCAGGCCGTCGTGCTGCTGCGACTTCTGCCGCTCGGCGACCTTGGCGTCGATCGCCTTCTTGACGTCCACGCGGTACGCGACGCCGGTGTTGATCAGCGCCTCGGACAGGACGTTGCCCTTGGCGACGAGTTCGGCGCGCTTCGCCTCGTACTCGGCGACCTTGCTGGTCGCCTTGTACGCGCTGGTGTCGGCGCGGGCACGCTCACAGGTCTCGGTGGTGTCCCAGCCGTTGCCGCGCCGGATCCAGCGGTCCTTGGCGCACTCGCGGCGCTCGTCCGCGAGCTTCCCGGCGAGGTCGTCGTTGTAGATCTTGATCTGCGCGTCGAGTCGGCCGGTGGCGGCGGTGGTGTCGGCGATGTCCTCCTTGATCGAGGCCGGCGCCCCCGGCACCGTCAGATGGAAGTCGCCGCACTCGCGGCGGGCCGTCGTGTCGTGGCCGTCGAGGGGGTTGCAGGCGGTGAGGTCGCCCCGGAAGTCGGCGAGGTCGCGCTCCCGGTCGACCGCCATCTCCTGACGTATCTCCCGGTCGAAGATCTGGAACAGCAGGGGCTCGGCGATGGTGAGCCCGAGCACCAGGGAGAGGAACAGCCGGGGCACCAGCATGCGGACCGCCCGTCCGCCGGTGTAGCCGTGGGTGCTGGAGACCAGCCAGCTGTCCAGGGCCAGCACGATCCACGCCCACACCACGCCGACGACGATCGCCACCGCGACCGGCGTGCCCTCGCGGATCGTGGAGATCGCCATGGCCATGGAGGCACCGCCGAGCAGCGCGGTGTTGAGGACGATGGCTCCGTACCACGTGTAGCGGGCGCGCTCGGCGCTCTCGCGGTCGAGGATCTCCTCCCGGATGCCGATCAGTCGGCGCAGGAACACGGCGGGGCCGCGGCCGCCCCAGGGGCGGTACGAGCGGTGGGCGGTACGGGTGTCGGCCGCCCAGGCGTCGTACTCCTCCTCGGGCGGGCGGACGGGGGTGTCAGCGGCCACGCTCCTCCCTCCCCGCTTCACCGAGGTCGTCGTCGGCGATCAGGGGGCGGCGCGCGGAACCGGCGCCGTCGTCGTCGCCCGCGCCGTCGCGGTCCCGGTCGGCGCCGCCGTCGCGGCCGGCCCGACCGGTACGCCCGCCCCCGTCGCCGTACCGGTCGTTCCCGTACCGGTCGTTCCCGTAGTGGTCACTCCCGTAGCGATCTTCACGTCGGCCGTCACCTCGGCCGTCACGTCGGTCGTCGCCCGGGTCGTACTCCCGCCCGTACTCGTCCTTCTTGTCGTACGGGGCCTCCTCCTCGTACGAACGGCGGCGGCGCCCGTCGGAGCGGTCCCCGGACGAACCGCCGCCACCCTCCCTCAGCTGCGGGGCCTCGGCGCCGCCGGCCACCTGCCCGGCAGCGGGCGGGTCCTGGTCGAGGAGGCCCTGCCCGGTGCCGAGGCGCTCCACGAAAGCACGGGCGTCGATCGGCGCGTTGTCCAGCAGGCCGCGGTTGATCATCTGGCGGCCCAGCTCCTGGTTGATGTTGTCGCGCCGGTCGGCCCGGTGCCGCCGCTCGGCCCGGTCGGCCAGCACGTCCTCGCGCTGCTCCGCGCGCTGCCGCAGCCGGTCGTCGCGGTCCGCGGTCCGCTGCTCGCGCTGCTCCTCACGGGCGGCGTCGAGCGCGGCACGCTGGTCCTGGCGGTCGACCTCGCGGTGCCGGTCCTCGCGCTCCAGGCTGTAGCGCAGGTCCTCCCGCTCGGCGTGGCGCCGGCGTTCGGCGTTCTCCCAGTGGCGCTCCTCGTCCTCGCGCTGCCGCTCGCGGCGCAGCCGGTCGGTCTCGCGCTGGCGCTCGGCCAGTTCGGAGTACCCGATCTCGCCCCGGCGCTGGGCGAGGATGTCGGTGTTGGCCGGGTCGGTGCCGAAGTCTTCGAGGTCCTTGAGCGCCTCGACGCGCTCGAACTCGTAGTCCTTGCGCTTGAGGTTGTGGGTGTAGTGCTGGTCCTCGGCGTCGGTCCGCCGGGTGTACGAGCGCCGCAGGTCGTCCAGTTCCTGCTGGTGCCGCATTTCGAGGGAGTTGCGCTCGGCCTCCATCGCCTTGCGTTCCTTCTCGCGCTCGTGCTCCATCTGCTCGCGCTCGCGGCGCACCGCCTCCTTCACGCGGTCGTGCTCGCGTTCGCGCCGCTCCTCGTCGGCACGGCGCTGCTGGTCGGCGAACTCCTGCGGGGTGAGCACCGTCAGGTAGGGGTCGCCGACGGAGAGCCCGGCGATCCGCGGCGGTTCCATCTCCAGGTACGAGATCAGCCGTGCGGTCAGCCGCCGGGACACCTCCTTGCCCTTCTCCAGCGGCCATTCCTGGGTGACGTCGGTGAGCCCGGGCAACGCCCGGAGATAGCCGAGCAGGCGCGACTCCACGTCGACGACGCCCTCGCGGACGACGGCCACGGGGTCGGTGACCGTGCAGTGGAAGGCGACCTGGACGGTGAAGCCGTCGGTCTCGGCGGACGGTACGTCGGTGCCGACGGTGACGGGCACGGCGGTGCGGCAGTCGACGACGGTGACCGAGCCGGCGTTCAGGACGGTCTCGTCGCCGGGCCCGCGGACGCCGTGGTCGGTGAGGTACTGGTCGCCGGTGCGGTACACGAGGACCTCGTGGGCGCAGACGCGGGGCAGTTCGTCGTACGAGCGGGTGGGTTGGTTCCAGAAGCGGCGACCGGTGCGGGGCGCGGGGGCTAGCACGCGCTCCTCGACCAGGGGATAGCTCTTGCGGATCGTGGTCATCGTGGGTGGGTGTCCTTCGCACTGTTCAAGGCGCCGAGCAGGGTCGCGACGCAGTCGGGACCCGTGGCACGAGTGGGACGGGAGACCGCGAGTCGGCCCAACTCGCTTGTCAGCAAGGGGTGCTCGACCTGCGGAAGCGCGGCGGCGAGGGCGTGACCGAGTCGCGCGGCCGCAGCGGTGGGGTCGGAGGTCACGGCGGGCAGGCCACGGGCCGCGACGAGGAGGGCGGACAGGGCGTTGCGGCGCAGCGGCCGGTAGCAGAGGATCGCCGCCCACAACTCGGCGACGACGTCGGCCTCTTCGGGCCGGTCGGCGAGGTGGCGCGCGACGGCGGGGCGGCCCGAGAGCCGCTCGGTGGCGGTGAAGACCCACAGGGTGGTCTCGAGGACGAGCAGGCCGGTCGCGGAGTAGGCGGCGGACCGGGTGCGCTGTTCCTTCCGGATCCGGTGGGCCAGGGCGTCGAGGACGATGCCGGCGTCCTCCTGGCAGTCGACGAGCGTCAGGAACAGCTGCGCCCAGGCCCGCAGGCCGTGTTCGCGCTCCGCCCGCTTCTCCAGGGCGCCGCTGCGCAGCACCGCCCAGAGCCACTTCACCGCGTCGGTGGGGAAGGTGACGCCGAGCTGGCCGCTGAAGGCGATCAGCGCGGTGCCCCGCAGGGTGGGGTGGAGGGACTGGGCCCAGGTGCGGGCCAGGGTGAGCGCGGCGGCCGCCTGGGTCTCCTCCAGGCACATGTACCAGAGCACGTACACCGCGAGGGTCTGCCCGATCTCGCCGCTCTCCCCGCGCGCCCACGGGTCGAGGTAGCTCTGCACGACCTCGTCGAAGGCGATGTGTCCGAGCAGGGTGAGGCCGGAGGCGATGGAGAGCTGGAGGGCGGGGTCGGGGTCGGCGCCGACGAGCGCGTCCAGCCAGTGCCGGACCGCGTCCCAGTACTCGGTGGGGTGGTCGCGCCACAGCGCCTGCAGCACCCACCGGCGCAGCTCGGCGTCGGCGAAGACCATGACCTCGCGGGTGGTCGCGCCGTAGACCTGCATCTCGGTGGTGATCAGGGCGTTGCGGGAGAGCGAGCGGCGCCGGTCCACCGGGCGGGCGCGGCGGCGCTGCTGCGGGCCCTGGCCGTCGGGGGCGGCGCCGGCCTGCCCCGTGGGCCCCGTGGCGTCGGTGGCTGCCGCGCCGTCGGCGGTATCGGCCTCCGGAGTGAAGTAGACCGGTCCGAGGAGTCGTTCGAGGAGGTCCTGCAGCGATTCGAAGGCGCGCCGTCCGATGCCGGGTGCGAACGCGAGGGTGGTGACCTCGGCGATCTCGCGCAGGCTCCGCTCCTCCTCGGCGTCGAACCACTCCTGGACCGCCTGCGGCGCCCTGCCGCTGTGCTCCTTCCACGCCTGGTCGGGGTCGGCGCCCGCCGCGATCCGCTGGGCCGCTTCGGCGACGACGGCGATGGGGCAGCGGGAGGGGATACCGGAGACCGCCCGGTCGACGCTGTCCTGCGGAAGGCGGGCCTGGACCAGCCGGGCCCGGACCACCTTGTCCAGGGCCGGGGGCCGCCACGGCAGATGGCGTACGGCCTCGGGCGAGCGCCCGGCCACGCCGTGCACGGTGGTGATCACCAGGTGGGCGCGGTGGCGGCGCAGCTGGTCGCGTACGCGGCGCCAGTCGAAGTCGGTGGACGGACCGGCGGCGTCCGCGGTGGACCCGGCGGCCCCGCCGGCCCCCGTGGTGCCGGCGGTTGCGGTGCGGTCGAGGACGACGTAGCCGACGCCCTCGTCGAAGGTGCGCTCCGCGAGCTGGTCGAGGCCGATGTCGGGCGAGAGCACCACGTAGTCGGCCGACGGTCCCACCGTCTCCCGGAGCAGGGCGACCGCGCCGGAGCGCTTGCCCGTGCCCTGGGGGCCGGTCAGGACGACGATGCCGGTACGGGAGAGCTCGCGGGCCGCGTCGTCGAAGCAGTCGGGGCGGATGTAGGAGCGCAGCAGCGCGTCGATCTCGTCGCCGTCGAGGAGGCCGGTGGCGCGGGCCCGGCCGGGCCGCTCGGCGGTGGCGATGCCGAAGTGGGCGCGGCCGTGGTACTGCGGGCCGTAGAAGTTGTTGTAGACGCGGTAGTCGCCGTCGGTGGAATCGGCTCCGGACTCCGCCCCGGGATTCGCTCCGGAATTCGCTCCGGAATTCACTCGTGAGGGTGACGGGGGCGCGGGTGTGGACGGGATCGGGGAGGGGGTCGGGTCCGGGGTCGCGGGCGACTCGGGGGCGGGGCGGGGATCGGCGGTGCCGTTCCCCTCCTCGCGTAACTGCCGGGGTTCGCCGGACACGCCGTTCCCTTCCCCACCACTTCCGTGATCCTCCGTGGGCCGATCCGTGGATCTCACGTGTGCACCCCGTCTCCCCGTCCGCTCAACTCACTTGGAGATGCCGAAGACGACGTTGCCGCGGATGGTGGTTCCGTACAGATTGTTGGTGACCGAGTCGCCTCCGCCCACACCGGACGGCGTCGAACCGGAATCCGAGTCGGAAGCCAAACCGGAGTTCGGCGCAGATGCCGAACCTGAAGCGGTGCCGGATCCTGGCCTAGAACCGGAAGGGGAGTCAGGCTCCGAACCGGAACCAGAATCGGAACCTGAATCGGAACCGGAGTCGGAATCGCCGAGGTCCAGCGTGTGGACGTCGCACCCCGCCACCCACAGCCAGGCCCGGCCCCGGTACTCCTTCTTCGCGACGACGACCTCGCGGAACTCCTCCGGCCGGAAGTTGGTGTACCCCTGGGCGACGATCTCCGTGAAGATCGGCGCGGTCAGCGCGACGGCGAGCGTGGCGTCCGGGGCCGCGGCGAGGGCCCGGCGCAGAGGCTCGCTCTCCAGGATCCGGGAGACCTCGACGGGGCCGGGGCCCACGAAACCGTTGGGGGCCTCGGACGCCGGACCGAAGTGCACGGCGGCGCGCAGCGCGAGCCGGGCGGCGGGCACCCGGTCGCGGTTGTACGCCCGCAGGCCGGCGTCCAGCCGGCGCATGAACGGCTCGACCAGCGCCTGCTCACCGGAACCGGCCGGGAGCACGGCGAACTCGGAGTCCCCGCCGGCCTGCCGTACCCAGGAGGCCCGGTCGAGCCCGGCCGCCTCGGCGGCGTCGGAGAGCAGGCGGGGCAACACTGTCTGGATATCGCGCTGTCGCGCGGTGTCCGCGCTGCCGTAACCACGCGCGTCGACGGCGAACAGAAGCCGCCTGCCGAACACGCCCATCGCACCTACGGACATCTCGTCCTCCTCGTCCGTGCCATCGGGAGGCACAGCATGCCGCACCTCCAACTCGCTCGCGAATCAGCAGAGTTACGAGTTGCAAAGCGATGCGGCATGCCGGCTCCCGGACCGTTGCCCACCCCCCGGAGCGTCGGTCGCCCTGCCAGTCGTACACCGGATCCGGCCACCCGCACCCCGTGGAAATACGGGATCCGGCGAAGTCGGCCGATCCCGTAGAAGTGCCTGGTCCACCCGGCGGCACGGTGGCTCGATGGAACTCCTGACGAGCCTCGCTGGAGGAACCGTGACATCCACCCCGCCCGCCGCGCCCACGGCGGCGCCCACCCCTGCCGGGGGTGGGCCCGGGCCAACCTCACGCACGATGCTGACCGTCCTGCAGACGACGCATCAGCACGCCGACGCCAAGGCCGGCATCCTCTCCGCCGTGCAGGCGGCACTCGTGGGGACGGCGGGCGCCTGGAGCGAGGCGGCGTTCGACGGCTGGCGGCGCGGCGGCGCGCTCGGCGTGCTGGCGGCGGTGCTGCTCACCCTCTTCGCCTGCGGCCTCTTCGGCGGCGCGGCCTCGCTCGCGCTGGCGCTCCGGCCGCGCGTCTGGCGGCCCGCCGGCGCCAACGGCTACAGCTTCGTCCGGCTCGCCGCCACCTCGGGCCCGCCGTCGCCCGCCACCGGCGTGACCACCGCCGCCGAGGACGAGGACGAACGGCAGGTGCAGGCGGCGATCCGCTTCCTGTCCGACGTGGCCCTGCGCAAGTACCGCTGGGTGACGGCCGCCGTGGTGTGCACCGCGGTGATGGGGGCCACCGCCGGTCTCTGCCTGCTGCTACGGCCGCTGCTCGGCTGATCCCCGGGGCCGGCGCGGGGCGGGCGGTGCCACGGGCTCGGCGAGTTCGGCCACCCGGGCGAGGCGGGCGAGGTCGTGCACGGTGGTGGTGCGGTATCCGGTGCCGAGCAGTCCCTCGTCCCGTAGCTCGCGCAAGCCCTTGTGCACGGTGGTCTCCGCGGCACCGGTGAGCGCGGCCAGTTCGGGCTGGGTGAGCTGGAAGCCGATCACATGGCCACTGCCCGCCTCGGGCCGCCCGTACGCCACGGCGAGCTCCACCAGGAGCCGCGCGAGGCGCACCTTGACCGGATACCCACGGAATTCGAGCCGCCGACGATTCGCCCAGCGCAGCCGGTCGGCCACGATCCGGGTGAGCGCCATCGCCACCTCGGGCCGCCGCAGCATGAGCCCGTGCAGGGCCCCGGGTCCGATCACCCGTGCCCGCAGCGGCCCGCAGGCCACCACCCCGGCCGACCGGGGCGCGCCGTCGAGCGCGGCCATCTCGCCCACACTGTCCCCGCCGACCCGAACGGCGAGCAGCGACTCCTGCCCGTTCTCGACGGTCGCGGTGACCTTGGCGAACCCGCCGAGGATCACGTACAGATGCCGATCGGTGGCGCCCTCGGTGAGCAGTACGCCGCCGGAGTCGAGCGTCAACTCCGAGCCGAGGCCCAGCAATTCCGCCCGCGCGGGAGCGGACAACACCCCGAGCAGACTCCGACCCGGCCATTCCCACCGCTCACCCGGTCCCACGTCCACCCGTCCGCCCTCCGCCCTCCGCACCCACATCCCGAGCCCGCCCAGGCTAGGGGGTGTCCCCCACCGGGCGCGCCCTCCGCGGAGCATCATCAGGGCGTGGGCCGCCGGCGCGTGGCGTACCGACCGCGGACCGGCCGGAGGTGCCGAGGCAGAGAAATCCATGGCGCACGGGCCGGACCTGCAACGAGACTGCGCAGGTGAGCGACCGCCACCCCTGCCCTCGCTGCGAGCACCTCGTACTCGACGCCATGCCCGGCTCCTACGGGATCCGGGAGGACGACGGGGTTCGGTTCCGCCGTCCGGCCATGGTCGGCGGAGCGCACAAGGTCTCCCTGATCGAGGCCCGGCGCAATGACCAGGACTTCGGCGCCTGCGACCAGCACGGCCGGCAGTACGTCCGCCCTGGCGCCCCATCGACCTGACGCGCGCCTCCTTCGGGGACCGGGAAGCCGAGGAGCACGTCCCGTGGCCCGACGACCGCTCGGTGCTCTGCCGGTGGCTGCCCGCCTTCCGGCGTCGCGGGTGGCGGGCGTCATGACCTCCCACATCGAGCGACTCGTCCAGCAGCTCGACAGTGAGTCCGGCGAGTCCTACGACGCGCGCGCGGAACTGATCCACATCGGATCCACGGCCACCCCCGCGATCCTCGACGCCCTCCCCTCCCTCGGAAGCTTCGGACAACTGACCGCCATCGAGGTCTTCGAAGAGGTCGCCGACCCCCGCTGCGGCCCCGCCCTGATCACCCTGCTCGACGGACACAACCCCACCGTCCGCCAGTGGGCGGCCACGGCGCCGGCGAGCCTGGAGATCGAGGACGCGGTCGAGCCCCTACGCCGCGCCTACCGCGCCTGCCTGGAGCGACAGACTCCCCCCGACGAGTCCGAACCCGTCGCCACCCGCTGGGCCCTGACCGACCTCGGCGCCCGCAGCCCCGTCGTCCCCTCCCTGACCGCCCGGCTGCAGGCCGACACCGGACCGGACAGCCCCGGCTGGCCCTCGGCCCACTTCGCGGAGATCATCGACGACCTGGCCGACCACTCCCAACTGATCCTCTACTCCCAGTTCTGGCGCGTCGACGCCGGCCAGACGTACGGCGTCTCCGGCACCGGCCTCGACCGGCAGCTCGACTGGACCGCGCCCTGGGAGCACCTGGTCGAGGAAGCCCGTACCTGGTCCCTCCTGGAAGCCACCGAAGCCCCCGTCGCCGACAACGTCTTCGTAGCTCCCACCTGGATCGACCGCACCGACCTGCACCCGGAGAGGTGACCGATGCCGTCCCAGCACACCGGACCGACGTCTTGCGGTCGTTCTTGAGTCAGGACGTGTAGTCCCCCCAGCCCTGATCCTCGAAGACGAGCCTCAGGCGGCACCCGCACCCGCGTCCGGCGACTCGGGATCGATCAGCTCACGCTCCGACACGTCGATGTGCGACAGGGCGTTCTCGTACGCCTTGAGCAGCCGCCGGGCGTTCGCCGGTGAGGGCAGCGCGTAGGAGCCCTCGCGCAGCGCCGCGTAGTCCTCGGCCGAGACGGGAGACGATCTCGATGGCCTCATGGTTCTCGTTGACCTTCTTGATCAGCGGGAACAGTTCGCTCCTCGACCTGGGCCGCAGGCGCTACCGTGAAAGCCATGACCGCACTGCCCGACTGGATGCGCCCGCCGCGCGCGGAAGGCTGGTTCGCGGAGGACCTCGACCGCCTCCCCGAGGCACCCCGCCACACCGAGCTGATCGACGGAGCCCTCGTCTTCATGCTGTCGCCCCAGCGGTCCTGGCACGGCCGCCTCGTCACCGCCCTGACCACGACGCTCATGGCGCAGGCACCGGCCGGCTTCGAGGTCGAGCGCGAGATGACGATCCGCCTCGACGCCCGCAACCGCCCCGAGCCGGACCTCTTGCTGACGAACCTGCCCTACGACCCCGACCGCACCTGGTACGCCCCGGAGGACGTGAAGCTCGTCGTGGAGGCGGTGTCACCCGAATCCGCCCATCGCGATCGCACAGTAAAGCTCCGCAAGTACGCGGAGGCCGGCATCCCGCACTACTGGCGGATCGAGGACGAGGACGGGGCACCCGTCGTCTACGCCTACGAGCTCGACGAACCCACCGGCGCCTACGCCCCCACCGGAATCTTCCGCGGCACCCTCCAGCGCCCGGTGCCCTTCGCGATCAGCCTGGACCTCGACAAGCTCACGCCACCCCGAAGCGGCTGAAAAGTCAGCACCGAGTCAGCACGGGAATGCAGAAGGGGTCGGACTCTGACGAGTCCGGCCCCTTCTGACCTGCACGTTCGACGAACCTGGCCAACATGCCGTAACGGGTCGACCACAGGTTGAAGCAGAACGTCGAGCACAGGGCCGTGACCTGCGGAAACGCTGTTTTCGGCAGGGTCATCCCAGCACGGGCGGTCAGTAGTGGTACCGAGCCGCGAGGACGACGACCTCTGCGTCGGTCACCAGGTAGACGAGGCGGTGCTCGTCGTCGATCCGCCGCGACCACGCGCCCGGCAGGTGGTATTTCAAGGGTTCAGGCTTGCCGATACCCGAGAACGGATCACGCCTGACGTCCTCGATGAGCTTGTTGATTCGGGCGAGCATCTTGCGGTCGTTCTTGAGCCAGGACGTGTAGTCCTCCCAGCCCTGATCCTCGAAGACAAGCCTCACGCAGCACCCGCACCCGCGTCCGCCGAGTCCGGATCGATCAGCTCGCGCTCCGACACGTTGACGTGGGCCAGGGCGTTCTCGTACGCCTTGAGGAGCCGGCGAGCGTTCGCCGGAGAGCGAAGCAGGTACGAGCCCTCGCGCAACGCCGCGTAATCCTCGGCCGAGACGAGTACGGCGTTGCCGTGCTTCGAGACGATCTCGATGGCCTCGTGGTTCTCGTTGACCTTCTTGATCAACGGGAAGAGCTCCTTGCGGGCTTCACTCGCAGTTATCGACACGACCTGCCCCCTCACCTGAAGTGGTACCTAATAACGTACCACTGCCTGTGCCCCTCGTGCAGGGTGACTCAGGGGTTCGACTCCGAAGAGCCGAACCCCTTTGACCTGTACGTTTACTAGATCACCTGCGTTGCGGTAGGTGGCCGGCTACACGTTGAAGCGGAATGTCTGCGGTCTGATCCTGACCTGCGGCGGAGGCGCCTACAGCGCCCTGACCAGGCATTTCTCCGTTGGCGAGCGTTGCGTCCCGACGGTCGTTTACGAGTGTCCTGCGGACTCTCTGCGGACTGGTCTAGGGAGTCGAGGTGCCTGCGCAGCTCCGCCTCGGCCTCTTCGTCGCCGCCCTCGGCCGGAAACGGCCAGGGGTCCTGCTCGCCCTTCGCCACAGCAAGGTTCGAGTCACTCCGACACCGTGGTGAGGTCGACGCCAAGCTCCTGAGCGAACGCCTCGATCCCGGCCAGGGCTGAGCGGAGGTCTCCGGCCACGGACCGGGTCAGTGCGTCGATGGACGCCGTGGGCTCCTTGGCCGCCGAGGCTTCGGGGCTGAGGCGGGCAATGTCCAGGTTCACCTGCTTCTGGGCGAGGAGCTCGGCGGTTGCGTGGCGGCGGAATCGGTCCGACTCCTTTCGGTGCTTGCGGTCCGGGTCGGACGGGTCGAATGCCTGCTTCTCGAAATCGGCCAAATGCTCCGGCTTCATGGGGTTCTTCTTGAGCGTGAAGCGGCTGCCGGTGCGGAGGTCGTACGTCCACACGTAGGTGGTGTGCGGCGGGTCATCGTCCGCACGGTGTCCAGGGACTGCCTCGAAGAAGAGAACATGCGCCTTCACGCCGCCGGCATAGAAGATGTTCTCCGGCAGACGCAGCATGGTGTGCAGGTTGTAGCCGGTGAGCAGTTCGCGGCGGACTAGATCGCCCACGCTGCCGGCGCCGCCCTCGTACAGGACGCCATCGGGAACGATCACGGCGGCCCGGCCCTTATCGGTGAGCTGGGTTCCGATGTGCTGGAGGAAGTTCAGCTGCTTGTTGGTCGTGGTCTGTTCGCCCACCCAGAAGTCAGGGCGGTTGTACGTGACGTTGTCCCGGTCGTCCGCCTCTGCGTCGGCTTCCTTGCCGGACACATTGATGCCCGACTTCCGACCGAAGGGCGGGTTCGCAAGGACCAGGCTGGCATGCCGCTCGGGGGGCTTGGCCAAGGCGTCGCCGACGTCGATGACCGGCTCGCCGGTCGGGTCACCGAGCGAGTGCAGGAGACAGTTCATCGCGGCGAGGCGTGCGGTCGCCGGCACGATCTCGTGGCCCCAGATCGATTCCGTGCGGAGGCGGTGGAGGTCTTCGTCCGGCAGGTCGTCCCCGTATTCCCGGGTGATGTATTCATGCGCGGCGATCAGGAAGCCGCCGGTGCCGCAGGCCGGGTCAGTGATCGTGTCGTACGGCGTCGGGCGCATGCACCGAACAATGGACTCGATCAGGGCGCGCGGGGTGAAGTACTGGCCCGCTCCGGCCTTGGTATCCGACGCGCTGCGGGCGATCAGGGCCTCGTACGCGGCACCGTTGATGTCGGAACGGGAGTTGCGCCATTTCTCCTTATCGATGAGATCGACAATCAGTCGGCGCAGATGGGTCGGATTCTCGATATGGTTTCGGGCCCGGTTGAAGATCAGGCTGAGGGTGGTGTGGTCGTTCTGGTCGGTGCGGCGGCCGAGATCCATAAGGAGCTTGCTGTACGCCTCCTCCAGCGGGTCGCCTTCGAGGTCGATGAGCTCGGGCCAGCCGCGGCCCTGCCACTCGGGAGCGGTGGGCAGCATGTGCTCGTGATCGGCCGGAGGCCGGTGGGCGTTGAGCTGCTCCGTCTCGTCGGCCATCTTCAGGAAGACCAGCAGGCTGAGCTGCTCGAGGTAGTTGGAGGCGGAGACGCCGTCGTCCCGCAGGACGTTGCAGTAGTTCCACAGGCGGTCTACAAGCCGGCGGGCTTCCTGATTCACGAGCTGAACTCCAGGGGGAGGGTGGCCTGTTCGCCGTCGGCGAGGATGGTGTCGTCTGCGCTGGCGGAGAGCGGAGGGATGGTGTCCACCTTCGCCTTTCGACCGGTGCGTGCCGCCGTGCGGGCCGCCTTCCGCTCGGTCTCTGCTGCCTCGCGCTCCATGCGAATTTGCTTGAGCAGCTCCTCGGCGGACTCGTCTGCGGGGTCCTGGGGGACGAGACGGCCGGAGAATGCTTCGGATAGGAGGGCACGGCGCAAGGCACTGTTGTGCCGGGTGGCGCGGTCCAGACCGAGCTCGATGCAGTCGAGGGAGGCGAGTCGCTGTTTGGTCGTACGGACCAAATGTCGCTGCTCATCCAACGGCGGTACTGGGAACTCAACGGCCTTCAGGCGCGCGCCACTGAGGTGCGCGAGGTTCGTCGTGATCCGTACTTCTCGCATGAAGCGACCGGCGTGGAGGTGACGGCGGAAGACCAGAAGCGCCCAGCCTGGCAACACGTCGTCGCTTGCCCGGAAGCGCAACAAGCTGTTGGTGAAGGCGACCCCTTCGGGGATACCCCGATACATGGCGGGGCGGCCGACGAGATGGGGGCTCTGGCCCTCGTTCAACAGAATGTCACCCGGCTCCAGGCGGTATTTGCCGAAGACCCCGGAGAAGTCCATGTCCTTGACGTCACCGATGTCGATTCGATCCTCGAATACGTTCGCGACGCGCAGGTACGGGCGCACCTTCGGACCGGTGTGCCAGTTGGGGTGTCGGGCACGGCCCAACTCGACGGTTCCGGCCTTACCAGTCGTCGTGGCCGTCCAGTGCGCAGGCCACTGTTCCGGCTCTGGTACGGCGTCCAGCAGGACGGCCTTACGGAGGGCAGCGAGGTCGCGACGGGCGGAGGCCACTGTCCGGTCAACGGCATCGAGGCGGGCCATTCGGATGTCGAGCGCGGCGGCAATTCGGTGCTGTTCGGCGGTGGGCGGGACCGGGAACTCCACCGCTTTCAGCCGGGTCGCCGACAGGTGCGCAATGTTCGTCGTAATGCGAACCTCGCGCATGAAGCGTCCCGAATGCAGATGATTACGGAAGACTAGCAGCGCCCATTCGGGCAGGAGCCCGGTGTTGGCCCGGAAACGAATGAGACTGTTGGTGTATGCCACATCAGCGGGCTCCCCCCGGTACATGGCCGGCCGGCCGACGAGGTGGGGGCTCTGGCCCTCGTTCAATAGGACGTCGCCCGGCTCAAGCCGGTATCGGTCGAAGACCCCAGAGAAGTCCATCTCCTTCATACCTGTCGCGTCAATGCGGTTTTCGAAGACGTTGGACACCCGCAGGTAAGGCCGCATATCAGGGCCTTCGTGCCAGTCTGGATGACGCGGCCGCCCGAGTTCGACGTCACCGACATCGGCTACCGTCGCCCAAGCCCACCCATCCGGCAGCCCTTGCCTGCTGACGTCGTCGAAATCCTCAACCTTGCTCGCGCTCACGCACCCAGTTCCCTGTCCAACTCATCCACCAGCTCGCCCGGCTTCCACCGGCCGTCCTTGAAGGCATCCACGAAGTCTCCGTAGCCGCCGGCCTCCGCTCGTCGGCCCTCGTCCAGCGAGGCCACCGTAAGAGTGGCGTTGGCCGCCACCACATTCACGACCTGCCGCAGCCATGCATGCTGCCGCTTGTCGAAAGCGACGCCTGCCGTCTCCTGGCGGGCGAGCCACGCTTCGAGGCGACCCTCAACGGTACTGCGATATGGCCGAAACTCTTTGCCATCGAGCCCGAGCTCGTACCGCATGACGGACAGGAACTCGACCAATCCCGCATTCCGCCTCGCGGCACCCCGGGCGATCTCCAGGTCCACGTATGCCTTCCAGAGCCTGGCCTCGGTCCATTCGCGCCGGGTAGCCCGAACCTTGTCGATCAGCACCTTCAGCTCGCGGACCACCTCGCGGGGCGGTCGTCGCTCCTGGAAGGCGATCCGGAGGGGCAGCATGTCGTCCGCGTGGTCGGCCATGTACGCCCGCCAGTCGTCGACCACCCTGCGGGCCTCTTCCTCGTCGCGCAGCCCGCGCGCCTCGAGGAGCTGGTCCTGGCTGAGGTGGTCGATCAGCAGCCAGCTGTCCTGAGCAGCTTTGAGGAGCGCGGCGCGCAGTTCCTCGCTCGCAGCCAGCAAGCCCACGGCGTCGGCGATCTCTGCGTCCTCATCCGGGGCTGAGCTCTCGGCGCGTACAAGGGTTGGCTGCACGGCATCCGCGGCCCGGATCAGCGAGCGGACCAATCCCTCGTACGTCTGGTCGACCTCCAGGTACTCCTCAATAACTGCCCGGCCCCGCTCGTCCAGGCGGCGTCCGAGTCGGCTGAGGCGGCCAGCGAGGGTGGCGATGTCGTCGGGGTGGAGTGGTCCGCCTGTCCCGCAGGCACGCAGGAGCCGCTCCAGACTCGGTACGGGTTGGGCATCGTCCCGTACCAGCGGGCGGGCGTCGGTCTTCGGGTGCTCTGTGACGCCCACCGCGTCGACGATCACAAACCGGTCCTTGTGGACAGCGTCCGCCGTGACCTTCACCAGATCAAGGTCCTTGACGGTGCGGGCCCCGCGCCCCTTCATCTGCTCGAAGTACGACCAGGTCTGAATGTCCCGCATGAAAACCAGACACTCCAGGGCTGGAATGTCCGTGCCCGTGGCGATCATGTCGACGGTCACAGCGATGCGCAGGTCGCGCTTATTGCGAAAATCGGACAGCGCCTTGTCGGGGCGAGAAGCCTGGCTGGTGATCTTCCGGCAGAAGCCATCCCCGGCTCCCCCGAACGCGGTGCGCACGGCCTCCACGATCGCGTCGGCGTGCAGGTCGTTCTGCGCGAAGAAGAGGGTCTTGGGGACAATCGCCCGGCTCTGGATCTCGCCGGTTTCCTGGTCGACCGTCGGCGGGAAGATCTCGGTGAAGAGGTTGTCGCGGAAGGTCTCCACGATCAAGCGGATCTGGTCCTTGGGACGTACCCGCTGGTTGACCTCGGTGCGGGCGTAGGGGTCGTCCTCCTCCACGCTCTGCCAATGCTCGGCACGGGTCAGCTTGTGGACCTTGGCGATGACGGAGTTGACCTGCTGGACGGCGCCGTCGGGATGGACCTCCGCGCTCAGTGCGGGTATGACCGACCCCCGCTCGGTGATCCGTGTTCCGATCTTGTAAATGTCGTAGTCGACGTTGACGCCGTCGGCGACAGCCTGTTCGTACGTGTACTGGCTGACCAAATTGTTGTCGAAGAAGGCAAAGGTCTGCTGGATCGGCGTCGCGGTGAGACCGATCACATGGGCGTCGAAGTACTCCAGGACCGGGCGCCACCGCCCATAGATGGACCGGTGACACTCGTCCACAACGATCACATCGAAGAAGTCGGGCGGTAGGTCGGGACAGTAGCCCACAGACGCCACGCTGCCCGCAAGCCGGTCGGCCCGCTCCGTCTCGAAACTGTCATCATCGTCGGCCGGCACGGGGATCCCCGAGAGCTTGCACCACAGCCGCTGGATCGTCGAGATCACGATCTTGTCTGAGTCCGCGATCGCACCCTTGCTGAACAAGCGCAGCGGCATCTGCTCATGCAAGGGCGTCCTGGACCCCAGCGGAACGAAGTCCCGATACTCGTTGTACGCCTGTTTGCCCAGGTTGTTGCGGTCCACCAGAAATAGCACCCGGCGGGCGCCCGCGTGACGTAGCAGGCGGTAGCTGCTCTGCACGACGGTGTAGGTCTTGCCCGCGCCGGTCGCCATCTGGATCAGTGCCCGCTGATCGTCGCGGGCGAGGGACTTCTCCAGCGCTTTGATGGACCTGTACTGCGCGGACCGCAGCCGCTTGTGGTCGAGGCGTGTGGTCGGGAGCTTCCGCAGGCGGGCACGGAAGGTCGGCGCGGTCGGCATCCGCTCGGCCTCCCGCATCCAGCGCTCCACCGTGGCGGGCCGGTGCGGGGCGAAGACGCGACGGCTGCGAGCACCGCCCTGAGGGCTGTCAGAGGCGGTGGTGCCGTCTAGATGGTCGACGTCCAGAACGTTGCGGAACCGCCAGGTAGCGCCGTTGGTGGCGTACTGGAACGGCAGAGGGTGATTTCCCCGCCAAGCCCGATCGGCGTGCCGGCCCGCGATCCTGGCAGCCTGTTCGGCCGCGGCATCGAGCAGATTCTGCTCCTCTGCCTGCGCGGGACCGGCTGCGACGATCCCGCAAAGCCGACGCTGCACGTATAGCGTGAAGAGGACCAGAGTGGGCGAGACCGGGGAACGCACCGCCTCATGGGCGACACCTAGCTCGCGCTCGCCGGGCCCGTAGACCCGCCAGCCCGAGGCGGCCAGGGCTGCCTCCACTGTCTTGGCCCAATCCGGTGCGGCGCCGTTCAAGGTCCCTCCCCAGTACGTCCCTGTCCGGACCGGTCAGTCGTCCGTACACCGATTACAGCAGCCGGTGTACGCGGCACGGGACCGTACGCGAAGATCAAGCCGGGACTGCCGTTATCACCAACGGTCCGTAAAGTGGGCGACATCACACACGGCGTACGTGATGTCACGCCGAGGGAGGGACAGGCCGGTGTACGTGGCGGGGCTCAGAGTGGACGGGGTGCGTGGTTTCCACGGGCCTCGCGCCTGCGACCTCGATTTCACCCGCCCAACCGGCGGCTATGCAGGCTGGACGGTGATGGCCGGGCGGAACGGCTCAGGTAAGACCACACTGCTGCGCATGATCGCGCTCACACTGACCGGCGAGCGGCGGGCACACCAGCTGGAACCGGAGCTCGAGGGGTACCTGACACACGGTGCCACCCGTGGTTCAGCGGTGGCCAAGGTCGTCGGGGACCGGTCCGCCGACACAATGGCTCCGGGCGGAAGCCAGCCGGTGGAGGCAAGACTCGACTGGCGGCCCGAGCAGGACGCCGAATTCTTCGACGAACTCGTCGAAGACTATGAGCCGCCCACCGCGGTGGCCTTCTCTGCCCCCCGGCCCCTCGCCTCCGCGCTGTGGTCCTCAGTCCCACCGCCTGGCTGGTTCTGCGCCGCGTATGGCCCCTTCCGACGCCTCACCGGCACCGGCCTCTACGAGCGCACCCCGCAGCAGCTCGACCGGGCCACCGCGCTCCGCACCCTTTTCGAGGAGCAGTCGGCCCTAACTGAAGCCTTCGATTGGCTGCTGTCCCTCCACCTGCGCACCTTGGAGGAGCGCCCCGGAATCGGTCAGCTGAAAGCCTGGGTGCTTCGGCTACTCAATGACGGGCTGCTGCCGGATCACTACCACATCGAGGATGTGGACTCGGAGGGGATGTGGCTTCGGCGGCAGGGTGACAGCGGCCCGGAGGGCGCCCGGACCGAGCTGCGGCGGATGAGCGATGGTCAGCGGACCGTTATCGCCCTAGTCCTGGACATCGTCAGGCAGATGCACGCAGCGTATGGGGACCTCGGGTTCGAGGAACACGTCGGCGGCAGGATCGTACTGCCGCACCCGGGCGTGGTGCTCATCGATGAGATCGACGCGCACTTGCACATGACCTGGCAAAAGAACATCGGCCAGTGGCTCACGACGCACTTCCCAGCGATCCAGTTCATCGTCACCACCCACAGCCCGTACATCTGCCAGGCAGCAGACCCGGGCGGGCTGATCCGGCTTCCGGGCTCGGGGGAGCAAGAACCGCCACAGGTGGTAGACGGAGAGCTGTACGGGCGGATCGTGTTTGGGACAGGGGACGACGCAGCACTCTCGGACTTGTTCGGCCTGGACTCGCCCTATTCCGACGAGGCACATGAACTGCGAAGCAGATTGGCCGAGTTGGAGTACGACGTCCTGCTTGGGCGGGCCGACGCCGTAAAGACCGAGGAATACCTGCGCTTGCGCGATCGCCTGTCCAGTTCACCCGTGGCCCGTGTCGATGAAGTGATGGAACGATACCGGCTGTCCCGGGAGCGCGACGCATGATCCCAATCCAACGACTATCGCTGCCCGAGGCCGTGACGGCACGCATGGCGGTACTCACGGAACGGATCGGGCTAAGGGACACAGCAAGTGGCCTGCGCAAGAAATACGCGGATAACCTGTGGAACGAAGAGGCCGACGTCAAGAGGGGGCTGCGCGAAGTACTCCTCAAAATGGCTCCGGGAGTCCTCGGCTGCTGCATGTACTGCGGTGGTTTTACCGCGACCGATATCGAGCACTTCGAACCACGGGAGCACGACGCGCTCAAGACTTTCTTCTGGCCCAACCACCTTTTGGCGTGTGGCCCGTGTAACAGCACGTACAAGCGGCACTGGTGGGAGTGTGACGAGGAGACCGGCGAGCCCCTACTGATCGACCCGACCCGGGACGACCCGTTCGACCACTTGCTGCTGAACCTCAGGGAAGGCAAGTACCGCGGTGAGACGGACAGGGGGCGGACGACTATCAACGTGCTCGCCCTCAACCTCCCTGAGCGACGCTTGGTGGCTGGCCGGAAGATTGCCCGACTGAACATTAGGTCTGTCGTGAGGGACTGGGGCCGGGCCTGGCAACAGGGAGACGCGGAGGCCCAGCGCGATGCCCTGGACGTACTAAAGGGGCAGCCCTTCGCCGATGTGTGGCAGGCAATGTTGCGCCAAGCAGTGCTCCCGGGAGCAGCCTTGGTCATGAGCGATGAGCCACCCGAGATTCTCTCCCTTTTGCGGAATGAGGAACTGCGTGCGGCGACGCTGATCCAGTTCCCTCTGCAGCCAACGACCGCAGAGGCGACCTGACACAGCCACCCCCGGAGATCAGCCCTCACGTTGCCTCGCGGCACATAGCGTTCGACCATGTCGTGGGAGGCGCACGACAAATGGTGCGCTTGGCCTCCGCCGGACGCCGCATAGTCACGCAGGTAGGATGCGCAACTAATTCCATCCGTCGAGCGAGACCTGAGAACTTCCCGCCATGTACTGGTGTAGAGCACTCGCGGTGGTGTCGACGAAGGCTTCGGGGATGGCGTCGGCGTCAACCCAGCGGACCTGGGAGTGCTTGCGGGGTTCGCGGTTTTCGGGTTCGCCGGTCCATTCGTGGGTGGCGAAGACGACCGTGAGGAAGCCGTTGGGGGCTTCGACGCCCCAGGCGCCGTGGATGATGTGGGCGACCTTGAGGGTCTCGGGCTTCACGGTGAGGCCCGTCTCCTCGTAGAGCTCGCGGACTGCGGTCTCGGTGATGGGCTCGTCCGGTTCGCTCTTGCCCACAGGGAGGTCCCACATGCCCTGGGCGAACTTGGCGTTCTCGCTGCGCTGGAGGAGGACGACGCGGTTGGTGGCCTTGTCGTGGACGATGACCACGGCGACCAGCAGGGTCATGGATTCGAGCGCCGGCTTGAGGGCCTTCGGCTGATCGTCGGTCTGCTGGGTCACGTTGATCCCTTCGTCGGACGGGTTGTGGGGCATGTTAGGCGAGCGCTTCGCGGGCGCGGCGGGCGAGATCGGCGGCACCGGGAACGCGACGGCGCTGGTAGACCGCGAGGGTGGAGCGGATCGACGTGATCGCCTTCCGGGTCCGGTCGGAGGTCATGCCCTCCATCAGGACCAGGGCCTGGGTCCAGGCGGCGACGGCCTCGTCGGCGCGGGCCTGGGCGGCAAGGCTGTCGCCGAGGTCGGCGTGGGTGAGGGCGTGGACGCGCTTGTACTTTGCGGGGTCCCAGCAGGTGAGGGCGTCCCGGTGCTGCTGTTCGGTGCCGATGTGGTCGGCGAGGTCGGTCAGGGTGCGGGCGGTGTGGCTGGCCACGGTGCCGGCGGCCGGGCCGCTCACACGGGAGTAGTTGGGCTGGGGACCGTCGTCCCGTAGGAGGGCGTCCTCGGCGGCCAGGAGCGCCCCAGGCGGCCGACGAGTACTCGTCTGTGGCGGCGTAGGCGCGGGCGTGGGTGATGTGGAGGAGTGCCTCGGTCTGGCCGTCGACGTGGCCGAGACCTGTGCGGAGGGCGCCTTCGACGAGGTCGACACAGTGGTGGGGCTGTTTGAGGCTCAGGGCCTGGTGGGCGAGGGCGCGCATCATCCACGCGGCGTGGCCGTGGGGGTCGGCTTCGCAGGCGAGCTTGTAGCCGACCTGGTAGTAGCGCTGGGCGGCGCCTTCTTGGCCGAGGTCGTGGTGCTTCCATCCTGCGAGGTAGGCGAGTTCGGCGACGGCACCGAAGGCGGCCCGGCGTAAGGCTTCGCTGGGGAAGCGTCCGCGCAGTATGGGGGCGGCTGTGTCGGCGAGGTACGCGGTGACGGTGGTCAGGCCGTGCCCGCCGCCGAGGCGCTCGTCGGCGGCGCTGTAGGCCGCCGTGATCTGCCGTACGACGTCCACGTCCTCCGCCCCGACCAGGGACGTGCTGGTGCGGGCGCGGAGCATGCGGGCAGTGGCTTCGTGGTCGTAGCCGAGCGGCATGGCAACGCCGGCCGTGGTGAAGGCCGCGATGGCGAGGAAGCGGCGGCGCTCGACGTCAGCCCGGCCCAGGTCGGTAGCCGCGAGGACGGGGTCGGATTCCGCCGGCGCTTCGTCATCGCTAGCCTGGAGGCCGATCTCGGTCTCGGTGATCGTGCGCCCCGCTCGACGGGACAGCGCTTCGGCGAGGTACTGGCCTACTCGGCCCGACGGGGCACGGATGCCGTTCACCCAGTGGGAGATGGCCGACTTGTTGGTCTGGAGGATCTCGCCGTTCTCGGCGGCGATGCGCCGCACGTCTCTGGCGAGGGCCTCGTAGGTGCAGTCGACCGCCGCGATGACGTCGCGCATACGGGAGTTGGGTTCCCTCGGCGCCGCCACGATCGCCTCCACTCCGGAGCTGTAAACCGCGTATACCGCTTCAACTGCCTTCCACCGTACCCACTGAGCGTGACCGCCGGTTCACTTATCAGCAGCCGCCCGGAACGGTGTGACCGTGATCCAGGCTCCTCCTTGGTCCGGGCGGCACCCCGAAGTTCCGTACGCCCACACCAGGCTCGGGCATTCCTGTGCTCGAACCTGGCCGATCAGAGACGGAGACACGGTGACCACCATCGACACCACGGCCATCACGGTCGAGCTGCCCGAGGCGTTCGACCCGCGCTGGAGCCGCCTGCCCGGCATCCAGGTCGACGGCCGGCGCATCACCATCGACCTGGCCGAGTACTTCTTCCGCTTCGAGTCGAACACCTGGCTCGTCGCCGACTGGGAGCTGGTCAAGTCCCAGCTCCTGGACGTGGACGAGACTACCGAGAGCGCGGTCGAGCAGCTCGCGCTCGACTTCATCAAGCAGCACAGCGAGTCCACCTCCGACGCGGCCCGCGTCCTGGCCACCGCGTTCGATGTGTACGCCTACCTTTTCCGCGATGAGCACCTGGCCGGCCTCGGCCAGCCGCAGATCACCGCCGACCACCTGCGGATGCTCCGCGAGGCCGCCACGCTCATAGCGCTCAACAAGGTCGAACTCGACGGGCACATCTCCAACGTCGGCCCGTGCTGGTTCTTCCCCGCCGCCACCTCCGTCGTCTTCGACCTGGACGACGAGACGGGCGGGATGCTCGACGAGGTCTACCACGGCGGCTGGTTCAACGAGCATCGCCGGATCGAGTCCATCAAGGCCCACGCCGCCCTCGGCGGCCGGCTCGTGCACGGCTGCCAGTCCGTGCCGGACCAGTCCGGCGGCGTGGTCGCGCCCTACGGTGCCTCGATGGCGAACTTCCGTGACGACCTCGCCGCGTTCAAGGCGGGCTGGATCGAGCAGGTCTACGCCCACCGCGTGAGCCCCGCCGCGTAACCCATCCGATCAGGCTCCGGGGCGGGCTGGCATCCCTCGCCCGCCCCGGACGACACCCTCCCCCGGAGTCCCACGTGACCACGAACCCCAGCGCCGAACTCCTCGACAACCTGCTCACCGCGACCGGCCAGACCACCGCCGTACGGGAGGAGGTACGCGTGTGGTCCATGTCCGGCGTCGAGCGCGTGACCTTCCCCGACGGTGCCACCGCTATCTTCAAGTACGCCAAGAAGCCCTTCGACAGCGAGGACCAGGCCCTCCGCCTGGCCCACACCTTCGGCGTCCCCGTCCCCCAGGTCCACGCCTCCGCCGTCCTGGACGGCTGGCTCGGCATGCTCATGGAAGACCTCGGACCGTCCGCCCGCGAGGCCGACGACCTCGACGGCGTCGCCGCGGCCGTGGTCCTGCACGGCACCCGTACGGCTCCGCCTTTGCCCGTCCTCGACCAGGAGCGGCTGCGGACGCTGCCGGCCAGGGCGCTTGAGCGTCTCGAACGGCTGCGCAAGGCCGATCGGTGGCAGGACGCCGACGATGTCGAGGACGCGCTCGACCGTATCGCCCAGGCCGCCCAGGCCGCCGAGGCCCGCTCGGCCGGAGCGACGCTGGAACCATTCGGCTGGGTGCACTCCGAGTTCCATCCCACCAGCCTCCACATCGGCGGGCGCGGGTGGCGGCTGCTCGACTTCGCACGCGCCTTCACCGGCCCCGGCCTGCTCGACCTCGCCAGCTGGCACGGCACCATCGATCCGCCGCACCCTGTACGCCTGCGCGTCTTCCTGGAGCAGTACGTCACCGCCGGCGGCACCCCCGACGCCCTCGCCCCGCGCGGCGGGCTCACCGCCGAGAACTGGGCCCTGGGCTGGCACCGCATGTGGGCCGTCGAGTGGTTCATGGAACAGTCCATCCGCTGGATCAACGACCCGGCCACCGACCCCGCCTACATCAAGGCCGTCCGCCGCCACCTCACCGACGTCCTCCACCTCCTGGAGATCTGACGTGCTCGCCCAGGCATCCCCCTGGCACGCCCACGCCGCTCAGCGCACCGCCGCCGGACTCGCCGAACCCCTTTCCGTGCCCGCCCGGATGGAGTGGACGACGAGACCCGGCCAAGGTCCCGGCGCCGATATCCTCGGCCCGGACCTGCGCGGCAAGCGGCTCCTGGAACTCGGCTGCGGCCCCGGCCACAACGCCGCCCACCTCGCCACCCGCCATAGCGCCCGTGTCACCGGCGTCGACCTGGTCGGCCTCCAGGTCCGCCGCGCCCGCTCCCACTACGGACGGCTGAATAACCTCACCTTCTTCGTCGGCCACGCCCTGCACTACCTGCACGCCTCCGACGAGCAGTTCGACGCGATCTACTCCGTCTTCGGCGCCGTCGGCCTCGTCGCCCCCGAGCTCCTGCTCCCGGCCATCGCCCAGCGCCTCACGCCCGGCCGGGTGCTCGCCTTCTCTGTCCCCCACCCGCAGCGCGGCGGTCGAAGCCCCGCCGGCGACGACCGGCCCCGCCGCGACTTCGTCACCCTGCCCGACTGCTCCCGGCTCCCCATCGCCCGATGGGAGTTCTCCACGGACCGCTGGGAGAAGCACCTGAGCCAGGCGGGTTTCTGGCTCACCTCAGCCCAGGAGTTCCACGACCCTCGCATGGGCCACTGGCCCACCACCCTGCTGATCCGCGCCCGCAAGCTGTGACCAGCCACCCGCCCGGCTTCCCCCGGAGGAACCGATGCGCCCGCCCTACCTGCTCCTCGACATCGACGGCGTCCTCATACCCTTCCCGGACGAGCACGGCTCGACCCCGGCCACCCACGCCCACCACGACGTCGTCCCCACCGGCCGCAGCGCTGACAACCCGGTCACCGTCTGGCTCCACCCCGACCACGGCAGTCTGCTCATGGACGTGATCCGAACCGGCCTGATCACCCCCGTCTGGTGCACCAGCTGGCGGCAGGACGCCACCACCCTCATCGGCCCGCTCCTCGGCCTTCCGACCCTGCCGTACGTCGATCTCCCGCGTCCGCAGATCACCAGCAGCCACCCCAACGGCTACCTGTGGAAGCGTGACCACGTCGACGCCTGGCTGGGCGACGCCGCCGTCTGGATCGACGACGACTTCACCGGCCTCGACCATGAATGGGCGGCGGAGCGCACTGCGAAGGGAACAGCGACCCTCCTCATTCAGCCCGACCCGCACCTCGGTCTACAGCTCGAGCACCTGACCGAGGTCACGAGGTGGGTCGCGCAGTTACCCACAGCCCGCGCCGCCTGACCACTGATGCCCTCGCTGCCACGAACAGCGAGGGCATCAGAGTGTTGCTTGAGCGTGAGCCGTCTGCGGTCTGTAGCGCGTATCGGCGGCGCTGATGTCGGAGTCTGCTGGAACACTGCGGTCGTGATCAACGAGATGACCCCAGACCTTCCTGGTACTCCTGCCGGCTCCCTGCCAACCAGAGCACAGGCAGAGCTCGCCGGCACCGCTTGGGAGGAGCTGCCGCACGTCTGTACGGGCCGACACGGTGTGCCTGACACACCGGACATCCTCGGCGCCGTGCTCGCCACAGACCCGGCCCGCCGGGTGCGGGCGGTGGGGGATCTGTATCGGCTGCTCCTCCATCAGGAGCAGGTGTTTCCGGCGACCGCTCCGGCGGCCTCGGTCCTCGCCTGTCTTCTCGACGATCCGCGCACCCTCGCCGAAGACCGGTGGGAGCGCAGGGCCGGTCGGCGGTCGCTTCGCGCCGAAGTACTGAACTGGCTGGCTTCGTTCGCCGACATCGCCCGCCTGGACGTCGAGGACGGCGCCGGCACGGCGCAGGATCTGGCTGCCGCTCGTGCGGCAAGGCCGATACTCCACGACCACATCGCGGATTTCTGCGACGCCGACGATCCACTGGTGAGGGAGGCCGCGCTCGCGGCCACCGCCCTGCTCCTGGCCGACCCCGCCCTCGCCTCGTCCGTACCCCGGTACGCGCCCGCCGTTCGCGAGGTCCTGGCCGTGAGCGCGGACTCGTACTACCGGTGGATCGGCCGGGAACGGCTGGCTGCCTGGGGTGAGGACGTCACCGGTCTCGTCACTGCGGAGGAGGAGCGCCGCGCGGCCCTAGACCGGGCAGGCGAGTTGGCGGAGGACCCGTTCGGCGGACATGAGCAGGAGCAGGCGATCCGCTGGCTGGAAGAGCAACCCGAGGACACCGCGGCTCCGGAACGACTCGGCCGCCGGCGTGAGGACCGGACCGCGCCCATACCGGCCGCCCCGCACGAGCCAGCACCCGAGCCGCCCGTGGCCGCCGCTGGAAGCGAGGCGGGGTACCGCGGCCCGCGGCGGATCGCCCGGGAGGAGGAGCGCGCCGAGTGGACGTTCACGCCGTACGTAGGAGTCGGCCCCCTGCACTTCGGAATGACCTTGGATGAGATCACCCGCCTCCTCGGCGAAGCACCGGCCGTCTCGTCCTACTCCCACCACGGCGAAGACCAGCGGCTCAACTACGCCGACTTCACTGAGATCGGGATCAGGGCCCTCTTCCACAACGGCCGCCTGGGGTGCGTCGCAGCAGACGCCCTCACCGGCCCCCAGGTGAGACTGGAAGCGGCCCCGCTGACCGGCTGCGCACCTTCCCACGTGGAGGACTGGCTCGTCCACCGCACCACACGGTCCGGCAGCCTGGTGTACAGCGTCGCCGGCGATCCGGTCTTCGCCGACCTCGGCCTGGCGATCCGCTCCCAGCGGGCCAGCGACGTCGTCCTGACCCGCCCCCTCTTCCTGCTCCACGACTGGCTCGACCTGTGGCACGCGCTGCCCAGCGAGGAGTGGAACTGCTCCTGAGGTGTGGTCCACCGGTCGGCCTCCCCTGAGTGCGAGGCCGACCGGAGCGACACACCTGTCCACCGGAGCGCGTGGGGAATCAGCGTGAGCAGTTTTGTGGCTGGCACGCAGCCGGCCGTTAAATCGCCCCGATGTCCCCGCCACGACGCGTGGCGCGGACATTGGGCCGTGGCGTCAGCGGTGTCGACTGCGCTCTTCGGGCCTCGTGGCCACTGGTGTGACTGGAGGGTGTGGCGGGCCGGGCATGGACGACGTTCCGCTGGCGGCGCTTCGCATGCGAGCCGCTTGCGTCCGCCGGTTCGGCTGAGCGGTAATGCGCCAGTTGAGGACCTCGGCGGGGTGCTCGGCGCTGTTGAGTTCCCGCTGGGTGCCCACCTCGGCCAGGAGGCGTCGGGGGTTGCGGCCGGCGGTCTCGGCTTGGGCGAGGGTTGTGGTCAGGGCGGTCCAAGCGGGGTCGGCGAGGATCCGGTCGGCGTGGGCGGGGAGGGCCACGCGAAGGTCCTGCTCGTAGCGGCTGGCGGTCGCGGCTCGTGGTGCGCGGCGGGCCAAGTCCGCCAGAACGGGTGGGGCGGCCTGCTGGTAGCCCGCCTGTAGGTGGCGGAAGGCTTCTTCGGCCGCAGCAGCCTGCTGTTCGTGGCCGTGCTGTTCGTGCCACTTGGCGGCGGCGCGGGCCAGATGCACGATGGCGAAGAGCAGGGCGATAGCGAGCCCGCCCGGCTCGCTGGAGGCGTAGGCGAGTTCCCTGGCGGCCTTGCGCAGGACGGTGGCGGCTTGGTGGTCGGCGCGGGTGGCGGAGCGGCGAGCACGGTTGAACGCCATGGCTGCCGCCCGCAGTTCGGCCCGGTGAGGGCCGGTCGTGGCGCTGGCGATGTTGTACAGGGCGTCGCCGAAGGCGGCCAGGTGGCCCTGGGCGGCGGCATCGTCACCGGAGTCGAGGACGGTGCGTGCCGCGTGTATGGCGGTGGTGGTGTGGCGCCATGGTTCGGCGGGGTCCGCCACGTACCGGGGGCGGTCGGCCATCTCCTGGTCGGGGAGGCGTTCGCGTAGGCGGTTGATGGAGAGGTCGGGGGCGAGTTTCGAGCCGCCGTACCAGACGGGTTCGCCGGCCGCGTTGGTGTCGCCGGGTGCGGCGAGGCTGTAGCCGATCACGTCGCCGGTCTCTGGGCCGAGGCGGGTCTTGACCTTGACGCCGAGGGACTGCAACACGGTGAAGTAGTCGGCTTCGTTGTGTATGGCGGCGGCGACCGCGTACGCCTGCTCGCGCAGCCAGTGCCGTGCCGTGACCGTCTGGCCCTGGCGTTCCGCCTTGGCGCGTTCGGCGCCGGTGGGGGTGCGGGGCGCGGTGAGGTCGCCGGACTTCAGGCGGCGCAGGCCGAACTCGGTCTCAATCTTGCGGCACTCGGCTTGGGCTCGCTGTCCGTCGCGGTGGGTGCGCGGGCGGCGCCCGTCGGCGCGGACAGTGGTGGCCATGAGGTGGATGTGGTCGTCGGCGTGCCGCACCGCGATCCACCGGCATGCCTTGTCGTCGCCTTCCGGGGCGATGCCGGTGGCGTGCACGATGCGGCGGGCGACTTTGGCCCACTCGGTGTCGGTGAGGTAGCGGTCGCCGGACGCGGTGCGGACCGGGCAGTGCCAGACATGCTGGGATGGTTTCTTGCCGCCCAGCTCGCAGGTGCGCAGGTCGACGTGGTGGTCGAGGCGCTTGGCAAGCCGGGTGTAGGTGGCCTCGGGGTCGCGGCCGGGGTCGGGGGCGCCGGCCATGTCCCAGGCGGCGACGATGCGTGGGGCGGTGTGTTCGTCGCGGCGGCCGGGGCCGAAGAGGTAGACGATCAGTCCGCGGGTGTCGGAGCCGGTGGAGACGTCAGGAACCATGCGCGGTGCCTTCCGTCAGGAGCTGGTCGATCAGTCGGTAGCTGTTCTCGGCGGCTTGCTCGACGCGGTCCAGCACCGCCTCGGCGCGCTCGGGCACTGTTCCTCGGTGGATGGCTGCGGTGATCTGGTTGAGGTTGCCGCCGATGCGGTGCAGCGCGACCGTGTGCGCCTCGACGGCCTCGATCAGCGGGCGGACCGGGTCGTCCTCCGGGCTGCCGACCAGCCCCGCCTTGCCCAGGGCTACGGCGAGGGCGGCGTCGCCGACGAATCCGGCGAACTTCTGACCGCGCTGGTGAGCCGCCGCGCTGATCACGCTCACAGCGGTCCGGGTGAAGCGAATGGTCTTCTCATGGTCGCGCTTCTCCACGGTGCGCTTGCGGTTCATCAGCGCGGGCAGGGCGGGCGCGTCGAGATCCCGCCAGGAGGGCTGCTCGACGGGCGGCGGGACATCGGCCGGCGGCTGAGTGCTCGGGGCGACGGAGTCGGCTGCGGGCGGACAACTGGTCTCCGCTACCCCCTCCTCCGGCTCGGGCGCCCCCTGGCGCTCGGCCTTCTCCTCCGCCACCCCTGAGGCGGGGGCAAGCGCGGACGAAGCCTCGTTAGAGGCTCGTTCGCTCCAGCTTGCTGCTGATCGGCGGGTCAGGCCGAAGAATCCCTTGCGGCGGCGGGTTGAGGTGTTCTCGGTGCTCGCTTCAGGCATGGTGGTGCTCCGGTGGTCGTGTGCGGTGGGGCTTCGTCACGTCCGTTGCATCCGTCCCGTAGCTGGTCAGGACAGGTACGGAGGCGGTCGCAGGTACGGAGTGATCCGTATCGGCGAGGAACTCCGTCCCCGCGCTGACCTGCGCGGGGACGGATGCGACGGTTGATACGGAGCTGATGTCAGCGGGTGGGCCTGGGGCCGGCAGGTCCGCCGGGCGGGCCGATGGGCAGCGTCCCGGACGGAGGGGTCGGCGGCTTGTCCTGGGCTCGACGTGCGAGCGCGGCCTCATTGGCTGCGGGTGCCGGTTGGGCGGGGTCGGGGCAGTAGCGGGCCCAGGCGTCGAGGAACTGGTTACGGCCGTACGCCTTGGCCTGCCTCCCGTTCTCGAAACGGTGGTTGGCCGGTCTGATGCCGAAGTCGCGCAGCAGGTTGGCCAGGTGGTAGGCGTTCAGGCCCTTCGTCCCGTACTCAGCCCACGGCGCCTCGGCGTCCTGGGCGAGGGCGGCGAGCAGGTCGTGGCTGCGCAGCGCCTCCGTATCGCCCTGTTGCCCGAAGACGCGGCGGATGTCGCGCAGCAACCGGGTCTTCAGCGTCGTCTGTTCGTCCTGGACCACCTCGTTCCTGGTCATCGCCAGGCAGGCCGCACGGGCCTGCGCGGGCCAGTGGCCGCCCGCCAGGTCTGCGACGATGACCAATGGCTCCCAGGTGTCCGCAGCCCGGTCCTCAACCGGCATCGGTGGCACCAGCCGGTGCGCTGCCCCGCGCAGCGGGGTCAGCCACGCGGTCAGCCGGTCGCGCAGCGCGTTCAGTTCCGGGACGGAGTGCCGGGAGCGGAAGGGAGCGACCTTCTCGCCGGGCTTGCGCTTCTGCATGCGGAGCACGACCGCCCGGTCCATGATCGTGTCCGGCAGGTCGCCGATGCCCGCGAGCGCTGCCATGGCGAAGGTCGGGAACGCAGTCGGTTTGTGCTCCGGGCCGGAGATCCGCCAGGCGGGCCGGTTTCGCTGGTGCCCGGCGTTCAGCAGACCGCGCAGGTCCTCCTTGTCGCCAGCCTTCGGGCCGAAGATGGTGTCAGCCTCGTCCACCAGCAGCGTCGGCGGGTCCTCGCCAATGATCCGGAAGACCACCGCAGGCGAGGTGTTCACCGTCATCATCGGCTGGGACACGGTCTCGTGGAACACGTCCAGGACCCGGGACTTTCCACACCCCTTGGTCGGCCCCACCACCGCCAGACGCGGCGCGTGCTGGAGGGCGGGCTGAATGTGGGAGGCCGCCACCCACAAGGTGACCGCGGTCAGGGCCTCGTCGCTCGGCAGCACCACGTACCGGCCGATCGCCGCACGGAGGTCATCCAGCAGTGCGGCTCCTTCGTCCGCCGTCTCGTCGCTCGCACGGGCGGGGTCCCCGGTCCCCGAACCACCGTCGGGGACCACGGTCCCCGCAGATACGTGGGGACCGTGGTCCTCACCATCGGCTCGGGGGGCGTCGCGCTCGTCCGGGATTCGGGGACCGGGTTCGGGGACCGGCGGACCGGAAGTCCCCGCCCGGTCCCCGGCTTCCGCTCCGGCGGGACCGGTCCCCGGGTCGCTGACCTGCACATGTTCCGTGCTAGGGGAGTCTCGGTCCCCGACCGGAACACCCGTCGAAGCAGGGGACCGTGACCCCGTTCGGTCCCCGTTGCGCCAGGGGATGCCCTGGCCGGGAACCGCGGGGGTGGGCCAGACAACCTCGGATGCGTTCGAGGTGGCGGGGGACGTAGAGTCCTCCATAGACGTTCCTCTCAGGTGAGGGACGGGACGGGCAAGGTCCCGCCCCTCACCGGTTCGTTCGTTCAGGGATGGGCGACAGGCAGGGGAATCTCCGGCCCTCGGCGTTGGCGCGCCGGGGGCCGTTGCTGTGTCCGGGGCTGTCGGCGGCTCACGAGGCCAGGCCCCATTCGTCCTGGCCGTCGATCAGCGTCTGCTCGTACCGCAGCAGCTCCGCCTCGGGGTACAGCACCCGCTTGCCGACCTTGATGCCGCGCGGCCCCTTCCCGATGTGGCGCCAGTAGCGGACGGTGCTCTCGGCTGTGCGGTAGCGCTCGGCGACCTCGGCGGTGGTCAGGTATCGCATGCATTCCCATTCGGCTAGGTGACGATTCGATCTGCATAAAGTTGTGCCCCAGGATCGGCGGTTACCCCAATCGGGAAGCCCATGTTTCAATTGGGATAGCGACGGTGGCGATGGAGGTTCGATGGCAGGCGACAGGCCCGAGGGCGGCGAGGTGCCGCTGCTCTACAGCGAGGGGAACGTGGCCGCGCGCGTGGCGCTGGAGCGCGAGGTCAGAGGGTGGAGCACGACCGAGCTGGCGGAGCGGGTGACCAGAGCCGGCGTCAAGATGAACCAGACAGCGGTCTGGCGCATCGAGAACGCCACCCCCCGCCGGCGCATCAACCTCGACGAGGCCCTCGCCTTCTCCCGCGTCTTCGAGCTCCCTCTCGAAGAACTGATGTCCCCGCCCCTGGAGGGGCTCGACATCGCCAGCCGGCGGCTCGTCCAAGAAGCCGTCGAGGCGTTCTACGAGACCCGCGACGCACGTGACCGCCTCCATCACGCCGTGGTCGCCATCGCCGACCACATCAAGGCCCACCCGGACAGCTCGCGGGCGATCCACGAGCAGCGCCTCCGCCTCATGGGCGACGAGCGGGACGCTCTCACCCTCAGCAACGACATCGAGGACGGCGGCCACTACTGACAACCGACACGAAGGAGAAGCCACTTGGCGAACATCCAGAAGCGCCCCAACGGCAAATGGCGGGCCCGCTACCGCGACCTCGAAGGCAAGGAGCACGCCCGCCACTTCGACCGCAAGATCGACGCCCAGCGCTGGATCGACGAGGTCACGGCCAGCCTGGTCACCGGTCAGTACGTCGACCCGCGATCGGCGAAGAAGCCCTTCAAGGAGTACGCGGAGGAATGGCGGGCCATTCAGCCGCATCGGCCTTCCACGGCCAAGGCGGTGGCCCAGCACCTGCGCTGCTACGTCTACCCGGCTTGGGAGAAGCGGTCACTCGGCGCCATCAAGCCCGGCGACGTACAGAGCTGGGTCACCAGTCTGACCACCACGCACGGGCTGGCCGCCAGCACCTCACGGACGGTCTTCAACACGGTCAACGCCGTCTTCCGGGCGGCCGTCCGTGACCGGATGATCCCTCACAACCCGTGCGCCGAGGCGAAACTGCCTTCGGTGCCCCGGAAGAAGATCGTGCCGCTGGCCGTCGACCAGGTACGGAAGCTGTCCGAGGAGATTCCCGCCCGCTACAAGGGCCTCGTGCTGCTCGGCGCGGCCACCGGACTCCGCCCCGGTGAGCTGTTCGGCCTCCAGGCGCGTCACCTCGACCTGCTGCATGCCACGGTCTCGGTCGAGCAGCAGATCCAGCAGACCGCCAAGCACGGCGTGTACGTCTGCCCACCCAAGACCGCCCGCTCGCACCGCACGGTTCCGCTCCCCCGTGTGGCGGTGGATGCGATGAAGGCCCACCTGCGGGGCTTCCCCGCCGATGGGCCCGAGGGCTGGATCTTCACGGCGCCGCAAGGCGGACCCGTGGTCTACACGCACTTCATGGACGCCTCCTGGCGGCCCGCCTGTGCCAAGGCCGGCATCGCGAAGGGCACCGGACCCCATTCCCTCCGACACCACTACGCCAGCCTGCTGATCAAGCACGGTGAGTCGGTGAAGACCGTCTCCGAGCGCCTCGGCCACACCAATGCGGCCATGACGCTGAACATCTACACCCACCTGTGGCCCGACTCTGAGGAGCGGACCCGGGCCGCCGTCGACAAGGCGTACGCGGACCAGTCTGCTGATGCCCAGCCACAGGTCGACGAAGCGGCGTAGCCACTCCCCCGCGCGCTGACCGAAGTCAGCATGCTGCGGACTCTGTGCGGACCGCAAAGGCCGCCCAACCCGCTCCGTCGCAGGTCAGACGGCCTTTCGCCGGACGTATTAAACGTTGAAGCGGAACTCGACCACGTCGCCGTCCTGCATGACGTAGTCCTTGCCCTCCATGCGGGCCTTGCCCTTGGCGCGGGCCTCGGCCACCGAGCCGCATTCGACCAGGTCCGCGAAGGAGATGATCTCGGCCTTGATGAAGCCGCGCTGGAAGTCGGTGTGGATCACGCCGGCCGCCTCGGGGGCCGTGGCGCCCTTCTTGATGGTCCAGGCGCGGGTTTCCTTCGGGCCGGCCGTCAGGTAGGTCTGCAGGCCCAGGGTGGCGAAGCCGACGCGGCCGAGGGTGGCCATGCCGGGCTCTTCCTGGCCGACCGACTGCAGGAGCTCGAGCGACTCCTCGTCGTCGAGCTCGATGAGCTCCGCCTCCAGCTTGGCGTTGAGGAAGATCGCCTCGGCCGGGGCGACGAGCGCGCTCTGCTCCGCCTTGAAGGCGTCGTCCGTCAGCTCGTCCTCGTCCACGTTGAAGACGTAGAGGAAGGGCTTCGTGGTCAGCAGGTGGAGCTCGTGCAGCAGGTCGCCCTGCTCGGTGCCCTTGGTGATGCCCTTGGAGAAGAGGGTGTCGCCCGCTTCGAGGATCTTCTTGGCCTCGACGACGGCCGCGAGGACCGCGACCTTCTCCTTCTGGAGGCGGGACTCCTTCGTCAGGCGCGGTTCGGCCTTCTCGATGGACTGGAGGTCGGCGAGGATCAGCTCGGTGTTGATCGTCTCGATGTCGTCCTTCGGCGAGACCTTGCCGTCGACGTGGACGACGTTCTCGTCCTTGAAGGCGCGGATGACCTGGCAGATGGCGTCCGACTCGCGGATGTTCGCGAGGAACTTGTTGCCCAGGCCCTCACCCTCCGAGGCACCGCGCACGATGCCCGCGATGTCGACGAAGTCGACCGTCGCGGGGAGGACCTTCTGCGAACCGAAGATGCCGGCCAGGACGCCCAGGCGCGCGTCCGGGACGCCGACGACGCCGACGTTCGGCTCGATCGTGGCGAACGGGTAGTTGGCCGCCAGCACGTCGTTCTTGGTCAGGGCGTTGAAAAGGGTCGACTTGCCGACATTCGGCAGGCCGACGATTCCGATCGTGAGCGACACGTTGGCGACTTCCCGTAGCTGGAGGGGGCGGCGGCCCAGGAGTGGGCCACCGGACAGTTTACTTTCCGATGAGTGGCGGTGGATGTACGCGTGTCCGGGGCCCGATCCGACCCGCTCCCGGCCTACTTTGGTGACGTGGAGCAATACAGCACGCGATCGGCCCCTCACCAACAGCGACCGCCGGCCCAGCGCCAGGCACCCTGGTCCGCCGCCGTACCCGCCCAGGCCGGCGGCGGCGCGCGCCGGCCCGCCTTCGCGCGGCGGATGCCCCGGCCCCGGCTGACCGGGCTCGGCGGCGGGCTGTTCGCGTGTGCCGCCATGGTGCTGGTGGGCGGGATCTGCTGGCTGCTCTTCGGCTCCTCGCTCTTCGTCTACGGGCTGCTCTTCCTGCCCGTCGCCGCCGCCACCGCGCTCTGGGTACGGCCCGCCGACCTGATCACCGCGCCGATCGGCGTGCCCATCGCCTTCGCCGCCGGAGTGTGGCCCATCTCCGGCGGCTCCGGCGGCTTCGGCGGGCAGCTGATGGGGCTGGTGTCCGCGCTGTCCCTGCACGCCGGCTGGCTGTACGCCGGGACGCTGGTCGCCGCGCTGATCGCCGTCGTGCGCAAGGCCGTGCTGATCGGCAGGCGGCGGATGCCCCGGCGGATCGCCCGCTGAGCGCTCCTACCGCTCGACCTTCGCGGCCTTGGCCGCCATCGCCGCTCCCACGATGCCCGCGTTGTTCTGCAGCTTGGCCGGGACGATCTCGGCCCGTACGCCCTCGATCAGCGGCAGGAACTTCTCCGGCTTGCGGCTGACGCCCCCGCCGATGATGAAGAGGTCCGGCGAGAACAGCATCTCCACGTGCTGGAGGTACTTCTGCACGCGGTGCGCCCAGCGCTCCCACGTGAGGTCGTGGTCCTCCTTGGCCTTGACCGACGCCCGCGTCTCCGCGTCGTGGCCCTTCAGCTCCAGGTGACCGAGCTCCGAGTTCGCGACCAGCCGCCCGTCCGTGAACAGGGCGCTCCCGATGCCCGTCCCCAGGGTGAGCAGGAGGACCGTGCCGCCCCGCCCCTGCCCGGCCCCGTACGTCATCTCGGCGACGCCCGCCGCGTCCGCGTCGTTCAGGACGGTGACCGGCAGGCCGCCCAGCTCGCGCGAGATCAGCGTCGCCGCGTCGACGCCGATCCAGGACTTGTCCATGTTGGCCGCCGAACGGATGACGCCGCTCGTGACCACGCCCGGGAAGGTGACCCCGAGCGGCCCGTCCCAGTCGAAGTTGCGCACCACCTCACCGACGCATCCGGCCACCCCCTCGGGGGTGGCCGGATGCGGTGTCAGTACTTTGTGGCGCTCCTGAGCCAGGTCGCCCCGCTCCAGGTCCACGGGAGCACCCTTGATCCCGGTTCCGCCGATGTCCACGCCGAAGATCTGCATGGACATACCGTACGAAACGAGTTACTTGTCGGCGACCAGTTCTGCGGCCTCGGCGCGCAGATCGCGACGGAGTTCCTTCGGCAGCGAGAAGACGATCGACTCCTCGGCGGTCTTGACGATCTCCACGTCCTCGAAGCCGCGGGTCGACAGCCACTCCAGGACCTCTTCGACCAGGACCTCCGGCACCGAGGCGCCCGAGGTGACGCCGACGGTGCCGACACCCTCCAGCCAGGCCTCGTCGATCTCGCTCGCGAAGTCGACCAGGTACGCGGCCTTCGCGCCGGCGTCCTTGGCGACCTCGACGAGCCGGATCGAGTTCGAGGAGTTCCTCGAGCCGACGACGATGACCAGGTCCGAGTCGGCCCCCATCACCTTCACGGCGGCCTGCCGGTTCGAGGTGGCGTAGCAGATGTCGTCGCTCGGCGGCGAGACGAGAAGCGGGAACTTCGTCTTCAGCGCGTCGACCGTCTCCATGGTCTCGTCGACCGAAAGGGTGGTCTGGGACAGCCAGACGACCTTGGACTCGTCTCGGACGGTGACCTTCTCCACGTCGTGCGGGCCGTCGACGATCGTGATGTGGTCCGGGGCCTCGCCGGAGGTGCCGATGACCTCCTCGTGGCCCTCGTGGCCGATGAGGAGGATGTCGAAGTCCTCGTTCGCGTACCGGATGGCTTCCTTGTGCACCTTGGTGACCAGCGGGCAGGTCGCGTCGATCGTCGCGAGCTTGCCGCGGGCCGCCTCCTCGTGCACCACCGGCGCCACGCCGTGCGCGGAGAACATCACGATGGAGCCCTCGGGCACCTCCTCCGTCCGCTCGACGAAGATGGCGCCCTTCTTCTCCAGGGTCTGCACGACGTACTTGTTGTGCACGATCTCGTGGCGGACGTAGACCGGCGCACCGTACTGCTCAAGGGCTTTCTCGACGGCGATCACGGCTCGGTCCACGCCCGCGCAGTAGCCGCGGGGCGCGGCGAGCAGGACACGGCGGGAAGCGGGAGCGGGGGCGGGAGCAGTCATGTGCTCCATCGTACGGGGGTCTCCAGGAGGCCGGGCGTCGGCCGTACGGCACACACTTGCCCGAAAGCCCGCACCACCCCCGCACCACCCCCGTCCCACCCGTCCCACCTGTCCCGCCCCTATACCCCGGAGGACGGATGGCTTCCGTTACGGATTCCAGTGCGGCGGCGCCCTCGGCGCTGCGGCGGAGCCTCGGCTTCCGGGATCTGGTCGTCTACGGCCTGCTGTTCATCGCCCCGATGGCCCCCGTCGGGGTCTTCGGCACGCTCGACGCCACGTCGCACGGCGCCGTGGCCCTCGTCTACCTCTGCGCGACCGTGGCGATGGCCTTCACGGCCTTCTCCTACGCGCAGATGGTGCGGGTCGCCCCGCAGGCCGGCTCGGTCTTCACGTACGCCCGAAAGGGTCTCGGCGAGGGACCGGGGCTGATCGCCGGATGGATGGCGATGCTCGACTACCTGCTGATCCCGGCGGTCGCCTACCTCTTCTCGGGGATCGCCATGAACGCGCTGGTCCCGGAGGTGTCGCGGTGGGTGTGGACGGCCCTGGCCGTCGTGCTCACCACCGCGTTGAACCTGTGGGGCGTACGGGCGGCGGCACGCGTGGGCTTCGCCGTGCTGGCCATGGAGATCCTGGTCCTGCTCGTCTTCGTGGTGGCCGCGGTGACCGTACTGGTCCAGGGCGGGGCCCGGCGCGGCTGGCTGTCCCCGCTGACCGGTGACGGCTCGCCGGCCTTCGGTACGGCGGCGGTGCTGGGCGCGGTGTCGGTCGCGGTCCTGTCCTACCTCGGCTTCGACGCCATCGCCTCCTTCGCCGAGGAGGTGACGGGCGGCTCGGAGCGGGTGGCGCGGGCGGTGCTGTTCTGCCTGGCCCTGGCCGGGCTGCTGTTCGTCGCCCAGAGCTATCTGGCGGCGTTGCTGATGCCCGTGTCCGCGGCGGAGTTGGCGGCCGAGCCCGCGCTGCAGGGCCCGGCCTTCTACGACGCGGTGGAGTCGGCCGTCGGCTCCTGGTTGCACGACCTGGTGGCGGTCAGCAAGGCGATCGGGGCGGCCTTCGCGGCGCTGGCCGGGCAGGCGGCGGCCGGGCGGCTGGTGTTCGCGATGGCCCGGGAACGGCGGCTGCCCCGGGTGCTGGCCCGGACCTCGGACGGGACCCCGCGGGTCGCCCTGCTGGTGGCGGCCACCATCACGCTGGTCGCGGCCGTGTGGGCGGCCCGGCGCGACGACGGGCTCGACCAGTTGGTGTCGGTGGTGGACGTCGGGGCGCTGGTGGCCTTCACCCTGCTGCACGCCTCGGTGGTGGGCTGGTTCGTGGTCAAGCGGCGCGAGGGTCCGCCGAACTGGTGGAAACACCTGGTGATGCCGGTGCTGGGTGGGGCGGTGACCGTCGCCGTGATCTTCGAGGCCTCCTGGACGGCGCAACTGGTGGGGGCGGTGTGGCTGGCGGTGGGCCTGACGGTGCTGTTCGTCCAGCGCGGCCGCCGCGACCTGCCCGGCGACACCGGCGCCGGGGCCTGACGCACTGTCGGCGGCGCCGGATAGCCTGCGTGCATGGGTCTGAATACGTCGGCCGAGGCGCCGCTGCCGGTAGGCCAGGTGTCCCGGCTCATCGGGGGCTGGATCGAGCGGCTCGGCCAGGTGTGGGTGGAGGGGCAGATCACGCAGCTCTCGCGGCGACCGGGAGCGGGGGTGGTCTTCCTGACGCTGCGCGACCCCTCGCACGACATCTCGGTCAGCGTGACCTGCTTCCGCCAGGTCTTCGACGAGGTCGCCGACGTGGTCTCCGAGGGTGCCCGGGTCGTGCTGCTGGCCAAGCCCGAGTGGTACGCCCCGCGCGGTCAGCTGTCCCTGCGGGCCACGGAGATACGGCCGGTCGGCATCGGGGAGCTGCTCGCCCGGCTGGAGCGCCTCAAGCGGTCCCTGGCCTCCGAAGGACTCTTCGCGCTGGACCGCAAGAAGCCGCTGCCCTTCCTGCCGCAGCTGATCGGGCTGGTGGTCGGGCGGGCCTCGGCGGCCGAGCGCGATGTCCTGGAGAACGCCCGGCGCCGCTGGCCGGCGGTCCGCTTCGAGGTGCGCAACGTCGCCGTCCAGGGGGTGCACGCGGTGCCCCAGGTCGTCCAGGCTGTCAAGGAGCTCGACGCCCTGGACGAGGTCGACGTGATCATCGTGGCGCGCGGCGGGGGCAGCGTGGAGGACCTGCTGCCCTTCTCCGACGAGGAGGTGGTCCGGGCCGTCGCCGCGGCCCGCACCCCGGTGGTCTCGGCGATCGGCCACGAGCCGGACTCCCCGCTGCTGGACCTCGTCGCGGACGTCCGGGCCTCCACGCCCACGGACGCGGCGAAGAAGGTGGTCCCGGACGTCGGCGAGGAGCTGGAGCGCGTACGCCAGCTGCAGGCCCGGGGGCTGCGCGCGGTGAGCGGGCTGCTCGACCGGGAGGAACGGGGCCTCGCGCACGCCCTGGCCCGGCCGGTCTTCGTCCACCCCCAGCGGATGGTGGAGATCCGCGAGGACGAGCTGGACGCCCTGCTGGCCCGCGCCCGGCGCACGCTGGGGCACCTGCTGGACCGGGCCGACTCTGAACTGGCCCACACCCTGGCCCGGGTGGTGGCGCTCTCCCCCGCGGCGACCCTGGAGCGGGGGTACGCCGTGCTGCAGCGGGCCGACGGCCATGTGGTGCGCTCGCCGCAGGAGGTGGCCCCGCACGACGTGCTGCGCGCGCGGGTGGCGGAGGGCACGTTCACGGTGGAGGTCTCCCCGGCGGACCCGAGCGCCGCTTCGCAATAGCGCCACACGGCCGCAATCACGTGGTCGCACGACACACAGAGGATGGATACGGGAATGACAGAGGCCGGAACGGCGCTGGGGTACGAGCAGGCCCGCGACGAGCTCATCGAGGTCGTCCGCAAGCTGGAGGCCGGTGGGACCTCGCTGGAGGACTCGCTCGCGCTCTGGGAGCGCGGCGAGGAACTGGCGAAGGTGTGCCGGCACTGGCTGGAGGGGGCCCGGGCCCGGCTGGACTCGGCGCTCGCGGCACGCGAGCCGGCCGAGGAGGAATGACCCGGGCGGAAGTGATCCCGATCACCAGCAGGCCAATTTAGTTGAAAATTCATCTACCTCCGCCGTAGAGTCTGGGACATCGCTTCACCTCCGTATGGAAGAAGGCTTTCCGATGTCTCTCGTTCTTGACCCCGCCGCGCAGGACCTGCTGTTCCGCGAGGCCCGCACGGCCAACTCGTTCACCGACGAGCCGGTCACCGAGGAGCAGGTCCAGGCGATATACGACCTGGTGAAGTTCGGTCCCACCGCCTTCAACCAGACTCCGCTGCGCATCACCCTGGTCCGCTCCCCCGAGGCCCGCGAGCGCCTCGTGCAGCACATGGCCAAGGGCAACGACGCCAAGACCGCCACCGCGCCGCTGGTCGCGATCCTCTCCGCGGACAACGAGTTCCACGAGGAGCTCCCGCAGCTGCTCCCGCACTTCCCGCAGGCCAAGGACGCGTTCTTCTCCGAGCGCCCGGTCCGCGAGCAGTCCGCGCTGCTGAACTCCGCGCTGCAGGCCGCGTACTTCATCATCGGCATCCGCGCCGCCGGCCTGGCCGCGGGCCCGATGACCGGCGCCGACTTCGCCGGTATCCAGAAGGAATTCCTGGACGCCGACCACACCCCGATCATGGTCATCAACATCGGCAAGCCGGCCGCCGAGGGTGCCTGGTTCGACCGCTCCCCGCGCCTGGGCTTCGACGAGGTCATCACGACCGTCTGATCGGCTCCGCCGCAGCACAGCACACGCAGAAGGGCCGTGCGCCCCGGGATCCCGGGGCGCACGGCCCTTCTCGCGTACACGTTCCACGTTCCGCGTTCCACGCGCGCGGGGGCGCGCGGCGTGCGGGGGCGCGGGCGGCGGGTGCGGTGCGACGCGCCCCCACTCGCCCTGCCCGTCCCGCTCGCGCTACTTGCCCTGCTTGAACTCCAGCGCCGCCGCCAGCGCGCCGAGCTGGTCGTAGGAGGCCGTGCCGGTCACCACCGTGACGTAGCCCTGCTCCTGCCGCACGAGGGCGTCGTACTTCTCGCCGTCCCAGCGTTCCCAGGTCAGGTCGCCGACCTGCTGCGTCTGCCCGGTGGCCTTCGCCTGCTGGGTGACCTTGGCGAGGTACTTGGCCGAGGTGTCCGTGGACTGCTCCACCGCCGCGTACTGCTGCTCCGGGTCGAGGAAGCCCAGGTGCCAGGCGTTGGCGTTCTTGCGCTCGTACGTCACCGAGGTCGCCCGCCACTGCTCCTGGAGCCCCACGGGGGCCGCCACCGGATACGGGGCCGCGCGCCGGGCCGTGATGGTCTCCACCCGGTAGTCGACCGCGTGCGTCGGGTCGGCCTCCTCGTCATGCGGGACGAAGAGGTAGATCCCGGCGACGACGATGCCGATCACCCCCAGCGACCGGACCATGTCCCAGACCGTCTGCTTGCCTTTCATACCTGCCACGCGCCCCATCGTCCCGCATCGCGGGGCGGCGATCACCGCCGGGGTCGCGGTGCGGCGCGTGTCGGCGGACCCTGGAGAGTCCCGGAGGAGATCCGGCGGAGTCCCGGAGGAGATCCGGACGGCCCGGGAGGGCCGCAAGACGTCCGCTCAGGACAATCGACTGACCGATATGCCGCTCATACGTGACCCGCCCTGCTCAATATGTCGACGTACCGATAGAGTTCCAGCACCCTCACTTCCCGGCCGTCGCCGTACAGAAAGGTGCGCTCCGATGACCGAGCACAACCTGCCGCCCCAGCTCGAAGTCTCTCCGGAGGCCCCCGACCGCAACCTCGCACTGGAACTCGTACGGGTCACCGAGGCCGCCGCCATGGCCGCGGGCCGGTGGGTCGGACGCGGCGACAAGATCGGCGCGGACGGTGCCGCGGTCAACGCGATGCGCACCCTGATCTCCACCGTCTCGATGAACGGCGTCGTCGTCATCGGCGAGGGGGAGAAGGACGAGGCCCCCATGCTCTTCAACGGCGAGCGCGTCGGCGACGGCACGGGCGCCGAGGTCGACATCGCCGTGGACCCGATCGACGGCACCACCCTGAACGCCAAGGGCATGCCGAACGCCATCGCCGTCCTGGCGGCCGCCGACCGCGGCACCATGTTCGACCCGTCCGCGGTGTTCTACATGGAGAAGCTGGTCACCGGTCCCGAGGCCGCCGACTTCGTCGACATCAACGCTCCCGTCTCGGTGAACATCCGCCGGGTCGCCAAGGCCAAGAACATGGCCGTCGAGGACGTCACCGTGGTCATCCTGGACCGCCCCCGTCACGAGGGCATCGTCAAGGAGATCCGCGAGACCGGCGCCCGCATCAAGTTCATCTCCGACGGCGACGTCGCCGGCTCGGTCATGGCCGTGCGCGAGGGCACCGGCGTCGACCTGCTGCTCGGCATCGGCGGCACTCCCGAGGGCATCATCTCGGCGTGCGCCATAAAGTGCCTCGGCGGCACCATCCAGGGCAAGCTCTGGCCGAAGGACGAGGCGGAGCGGCAGCGGGCGCTCGACGCCGGTCACGACCTGGACCGCGTCCTGACCACGAACGACCTGGTGTCCGGCGAGAACGTCTTCTTCGTCGCCACCGGTATCACCGACGGCGAGCTGCTGCGCGGTGTCCACTACCGCTCGGAGACCGCGACGACGTCCTCGCTGGTCATGCGCTCCAAGTCGGGCACGATCCGGCAGATCGACTCCACGCACCGCCTGTCGAAGCTGCGCGCGTACAGCGCGATCGACTTCGACCGCGCGCACTAGTCGCCGCCGTCACGGTGTGAGGAAGCGAGAGGGGCGGTCACCGCGTGCGGCGGGACCGCCCCTCTCGCACATCCAGGCGTGATGTCGGCGCCCGGCGGCCGGCGCCCGGGCGGACCGCCGCGGGCGGACCGGGACCGGTGCAGCACGCCTCAGGTCGCTTCAGGCCCCGTCGGTCCGCTTCGTTCGGTCCGCTTCAGCCCGCTTCGGTCCGCTTCAGCCCGCCGCGGCGATCGGCCCGGCTCCGGGGGCCTGACGCAGCTCGGCGGCCCTGCGCCGCATCCGCGCCAGGACCACCCGGCGCTCGGCCGCGGTGAGCCCGCCCCACACCCCGTACGGCTCGGGCTGGAGCAACGCGTGCTCCCGGCAGGCGACCATCACCGGGCAGCGGGCGCAGACGCGCTTGGCGGCCTCCTCGCGCGAGAGCCGGGCCGCGGTCGGCTCCTTGGACGGTGCGAAGAAGAGCCCCGCCTCGTCCCGGCGGCACACCGCCTCCGCATGCCATGGGCCGTCCTCCGTCCTCGCCGGCACCCGCGGCTTCGGCACGGCCGCCGCGCGCCCCGGAAGACTCTGGACGGCGGCTACCTGCAAGGACTGATGCGGCGGATGCGGCACGGTCTACTCCTGACGACGTATACGTGAGCGAGAGACGACGCACCTGTCCCTACCCGCTGTACGCGCCCCTATGCACCGCGCGCCACGGGCCGCCGGGGGTTCGTCCGAAACGAGACCCCGTCGGGCGGGCCGTCACGGGCCGTCACTCCGCGGCCGCGGCCCATCCGGGATCCCGCCCGAGGAAGGCCAGCAGGCGCGCCGCCGCGCCGTCGTCCGCGCCCGGCGTGAGAGGGAGGGCCGGGCCGTAGGCGAAGCCGCGCAGCGGCTCGGCGAGGGCGTCGGCGGCCGGGCGCAGCGCGGCGGCCAGCGCGTCGGTCAGGCCCGAGGGGCGGCCCGTGGCGACGGCGAGGTCCCAGGCGTGCACGGCGGCGTCGAGGGCGGCCGCGCCGACGGCCGTCTCGGCCGGTACGGAGAAGGGCGGCAGCGGCACGGCCACCTCGGCCGTGCCCGGGGCGACCCCGGCGAAGGCCTCGGCCGCGGCCGCGAGCGCCGGTTCCAACAGGTCCGCCGGCGCCCCGGCCAGGGTGCCGGAGGGTGCGAAGGGGTCCTCGGCGGGTCCCGGCCCACCGGTCAGGCGGGCGGCGTAGGCGAGCTGGTCGCCGGCGGCGTGCTGGAGGACCTGGGTGACGTTCCACTGCGCGCAGGGGGTCGGGCGGTCCCAGCCGTCGGCGGGTACCCCGGCGACGGCCTCGCGCAGCGTCGCGTACGCCTGGTCGAGCAGTTCCCACTTGGTTGTCGTCATGAACCGGACACTAGAGGTCCCCGGTCACCCGTCGGCCGAATTTCATTGCATCCGCGGCCTGTTGATCCTCCGCGGTCAGCCGTCCAGGCGCTTGCGCAGCTTGCGGGCCAGGTCCACCAGGCGGGCGCCGAGCTTGGGCCGCGCCTCGATGTTGCCCAGCAGGGCGAAGCCCCGCACGATCACCACCGGCGCCTGCGGGTCGGTCTCCCCGCGGCCCTCGCCGCGTACCTCGAAGTTGCCGAGGACGCCGCTGCCGTAGCCGCGCAGGGTGACGTTCTCCGGGACCAGGACCTCGACGTTGCCGAGGACGCAGGTCACGTTGATCTCGGTGACCTGCTGTTCGAAGACCGCTTCGGTGAGGTCGATGGTGATGTCGCCCATGACCGAGACGGCGCGGGTGTGCGGGCCCGGCCGCCAGCGGCCCTTGCGGGCGGAGCTGCTGCACACGGCCACTATGGTCTCGGCGGGGCCGCCCGGAGCGGTGGAGGGGGCCGCGTGCGCGGGCGAGGCATGGACGCCGCCGGGCGTGGGCAGATCCCGTACGAGCACTTCCAGCTCGCCGACGGTCTTGACCGCGTAGAGCGTGTCCAGGCGGTCGGAATGCTCCTCGGCCGTCAGCCGGCCTTCGGCGACCGCGTCGCCGAGGATCTGCGCGATCCGGTCCCGGTCCGCGTCGGAGGCGCGCAGCTCGGCGGGGCCGGCGGTCGCGGGGGCGGGGGCGTCGGGGTGCTTTTCCAGGTCCACGACGCCCAGCATAGCCAGACACGATAGATCGCGATACTGCTGAGTGAGCCTTACCTCACAGACACGCCGCGGGGAAGAGGTCCTACGCTGGTTAACCGCGCTGCCAATTGGTCGCCAGCGCCGTCTGCCGAGTGAGGAATGACTGCCGTCATGCCAGAGTTTGCGTACACCGACCTGCTGCCCCTGGGCGAGGACACCACCCCGTACCGACTGGTGACCGCCGAGGGCGTGTCCACCTTCGAGGCGGACGGCCGTACGTTCCTCAAGGTCGAGCCGGAGGCGCTGCGCAAGCTCGCCGAAGAGGCGATCCACGACATCCAGCACTTCCTGCGCCCCGCGCACCTCGCGCAGCTGCGTCGGATCATCGACGACCCGGAGGCGAGCGCGAACGACAAGTTCGTCGCGCTGGACCTGCTGAAGAACGCGAACATCGCGGCGGCCGGCGTCCTGCCGATGTGCCAGGACACAGGCACGGCGATCGTCATGGGCAAGCGCGGCCAGAACGTGCTGACCGAGGGCGGCGACGAGGCGGCGCTCTCGCGCGGCATCTACGACGCCTACACGCGGCTGAACCTGCGCTACTCGCAGATGGCCCCGATCACCATGTGGGAGGAGAAGAACACCGGCTCGAACCTGCCCGCGCAGATCGAGCTGTACGCGACCGACGGCGGCGCGTACAAGTTCCTCTTCATGGCCAAGGGCGGCGGCTCGGCCAACAAGTCCTTCCTCTACCAGGAGACCAAGGCGGTCCTCAACGAGGCCTCCATGATGAAGTTCCTGGAGGAGAAGATCCGTTCGCTCGGTACGGCGGCCTGCCCGCCCTACCACCTGGCGATCGTGGTCGGCGGCACCTCGGCCGAGCACGCGCTGAAGACCGCCAAGTACGCCTCGGCGCACTACCTGGACGAGCTGCCGCGCGAGGGCTCGGCGCTGGGCCACGGCTTCCGCGACGAGGCCCTGGAGCAGCAGGTCTTCGAGCTGACCCAGAAGATCGGCATCGGCGCGCAGTTCGGCGGCAAGTACTTCTGCCACGACGTCCGCGTCGTGCGCCTCCCCCGGCACGGCGCGTCCCTGCCGGTCGCCATCGCCGTGTCCTGCTCGGCGGACCGCCAGGCCACCGCGAAGATCACCGCCGAGGGCGTCTTCCTGGAGCAGCTGGAGACGGACCCGGCGCGCTTCCTGCCGGAGACCACGGACGAGCACCTGAGCGAGGCCTCGGACGTCGTCTCCATCGACCTGAACCAGCCGATGGACGACATCCTGGCGACGCTGACCGAGCACCCGGTCAAGACCCGGCTGTCGCTGACCGGCCCGCTGGTCGTGGCCCGCGACATCGCGCACGCCAAGATCAAGGAGCTGCTGGACTCGGGCGCGCCGATGCCGCAGTACCTGAAGGACCACCCGGTCTACTACGCGGGTCCCGCGAAGACCCCGGAGGGCTACGCCTCGGGCTCCTTCGGTCCGACCACGGCCGGCCGCATGGACTCCTACGTCGAGCAGTTCCAGGCGGCGGGCGGTTCCAAGGTCATGCTGGCCAAGGGCAACCGCTCCCAGCAGGTGACGGACGCGTGCGGTACGCACGGCGGCTTCTACCTGGGCTCGATCGGCGGCCCGGCGGCGCGCCTGGCCCAGGACTGCATCAAGAAGGTCGAGGTCCTGGAGTACGAGGAGCTCGGCATGGAGGCGGTCTGGAAGATCGAGGTCGAGGACTTCCCGGCCTTCATCGTGGTCGACGACAAGGGCAACGACTTCTTCCAGAACCCTGCCCCGGAGCCGACGTTCACCCACATCCCGGTCCGCGGCCCGGGCCTGTAGCGCGACCGCCCGAGGGCCTCTCTCCCGATCGGGAGAGAGGCCCTCGGGCATGTCCGCCCATCGGCAGATGGTGGGCCGAAGGGCTCCCGGCGAGGCTGTTCCCGTAGCCGAACAGCTCACCTACAGCGGGAGTTCACAGTGAAGAACCGTACGCGCGCCCTCCTTTTCGCCGGATCCGCCGCACTGCTCGCCACCTTGATCGGTGCCGCCCCGGCCCCGGCGGCGCCGGCCGCGCCGAAGCTCGCCTCCGTGCACGGCGGAGCCTCGGTGTTCTACGCCTACTCGGCCGACGACGACATCCGCTTCACCGTCGACGCGGAGGCGGCCCCGTGGAGCAAGCCGTTCCCGGACCCGCAGGGCAAGCAGGGGATGCCGACCGACGCGCGGGGCAAGGTGACGGTGTACCACCACTCCCCCGAGCACGACGTCACCGGCACCTCGGAGGCCGAGGTGGACTGCCTGGTCACGGGCGGCAGGATCGCGACCGTCACCGCCGTGGTCACCAAGTCGAACGTGGGCATGGTGGGCAAGCGGATCGGGATCAGCGTCCAGGACGGCGAGCGGGGCGCGCCGGACCGTCTGGGCTTCTCGTGGGGCGTCGCCAACATCGACCCCCCGAACCAGGAGCCGAACGGCGATGTCGCGAAGCCGTCGGCGGGCACCTGCATGGCCCCGGCCCCCTTCACGACGGTGACCGAGGGCGGCTTCAAGGTCACCGCGGCCCCGCTTCCGCCGCTCCCGCGCTGAGCGGCTCCCCCGGGGTACCGGGCCGACGGGGGTGGCCCGGTACCCGCCCGGAGCGGCGGCCAGGGGCGCGGGCGTCGCCGCCCTCCGCGGCCCGGTCCGTAGCCCGACCGTACGAGGGCCTCTCCCCCGATCGGGGGAGAGGCCCTCGGGCATGTCCGCCCACCGGCAGATGGCAGGCCGCAGAGCTCCGGCGAGGCTGTTCCCGTAGCCGAACGGCTGCACTGCCAGAGGGAGTTCACGATGAAGAACCGCAAGCGCACCCTCGTCCTGGCCGGCACCGCCGTCGCCCTGATGGCGACGCTGATCGCCGCGGCGCCCGCCCCCGCCACCCCTGCGGCGCCCGCCGCGCCGAAGGTCGCCGCGGTGCACGGGGGTGGCACGGTGCACTACCCCTACGTGCCCGCGTCGCACGACATCCGCTTCACGGTCGACGCCGAGGCCGTCCCGTGGAGCAGGCCTTTCCCGGCCCCGGGCGGGGAGCAGGGCATGCCCGTCGACGCGCGCGGCAAGGTGACGATCTACCACGCGATGCCGGACCAGAACTTCACCGCGGTCGGCGAGGCGGAGGTGGACTGCCTGGTCACCGGCGGCCGGACGGCCACGGTCACCGCGGTGGTCACCTCCTCGAACGTCGGCTGGGAGGGCAGGCGGATCGGGATCAGCGTCCAGGACGGCGAACGCGGCGGCCCGGACCGGTTGGGCTTCTCGTGGGGCATCGCCAACGTGGACGTGAAGCCGGACGGCACGGTGGCCGAGGGCAAGGTGGGCACGTGCATGGCCCCGGCCCCCTTCACCGAGGTCACCAAGGGCGGGTTCAAGGTCACCCCGGCACCCTTGGCCCCGCGACCGAAGGCCTAGCTACGGCGCCGGAACGGACAGGCACCGGGCCTCAACGGGGGTGGCCCGGTACCCGTCCCGGACGGCGGCCAGGAGCTCGGTCATCGTCAGGCCGAGCACGTCGCGGAAGACCTTCAGGCCCGCGCCGCCGGCGCCGCCCACACGGAGCAGGACCGTCCCCTCGGCCGCCACCACGGCCGCGCGGACGTGCTCGGGGGCCGGGCCGCTTCCCTCCTCGCGGTTGCACGTCTCCGGGCTCCCGAACACGCAGGTGTCGCACTCCCACTCGGCCATCCACCGCAACCGTCCGCCCTCGGTCAGCTGCCAGGCGTGGAATACGCAACGGGGACACGGGGCGCAGGAGGCGGTCCTCGGCATCGGCATCGGCATCGGCATCGGCATCGGCATCGGCATCGGCATCGGCATCGGCATGGTGGCAGCCTGCCCTGGCCGGGCCGGGGCCCGCACGGGGTTAACGTCGGGGACACGACCCCGCACCTGTGCGTTCACCCCGGTTTGCAAGGATTTCCGTATGGCGCCGACGACCCCCTCTCTCCGCACCGCCCGCGCGACGCGCGTGGTCGCCCATCGCGGGGCCTCCCACGAGCACCCCGAGCACACCCTCGCCGCCTACCGGCAGGCCATCGCCGACGGGGCCGACGCCCTCGAATGCGATGTCCGGCTGACCGCCGACCACAAGCTGGTGTGCGTGCACGACCGGCGGGTGGAGCGGACCTCCGACGGGAGCGGGGTGGTATCGGAGATGACCTACGCGCAGCTGTCCGCGCTCGACTTCGGGGCGTGGAAGGGGGCCGGGCACGCCGGCGCCCGGGTGCTGCTCTTCGAGGACCTGCTCCGGGAGGCGCTGGCCGCGGACCGGCCGGTCGGGCTGGCCGTCGAGACCAAGCACCCGACCCGGGCCGGCGGCCGGCTGGAGGTCGAGCTGACGCGGATGCTCCGGGAGTACGGGCTGGCCGACGGGGCTGCCGGGCTGGTCGAGGTGATGAGCTTCTCGCGCGTCGCGCTGACCCGGCTGCACCGGCTGGTGCCCGGGCTGCCCGCCGTCTACCTGATGGAGCGGCGGCTCCGCCCGGTGCGTCCGCCCTACGCGACCCACGCGGGCCCGGGCATCGACCTCGTACGCCGGGACCCGGGGCTGGTGGCCCGGCTGAAGGCGAAGGGGCTGTCGGTGCGGGTGTGGACGGTGGACGAGCCGCAGGACGTGGAGCTGTGCCTGCGGCTCGGCGTGGACACGATCATCACCAACCGGCCCAGGCAGGTGCGGGAGCAGCTGGAGGGCCGCTGACGCGCGGCCCGACGGCGGGACGGATCAGGCCCCGGTCGGACCTGATCCGAAGCCGGTCAGGCCCGCTGCCCCGCGGTGCGCGAGGACCTCGACGAGAAGCCGGCGCGCACCGCGCGCACCCCGCAGGCGACGACCCCGGCCAGCGCGATCACCTGCAGGGGATTGATCCAGACCGGGACGAGCTCGACCTCGACGCCGTCGGGGAACACGCACGCCCGGGACACGGGGAAGACCCGTGAGGTGATCTTTATGTCGCCGTCGGGCGTCCGGTCGGACTGCGGGCCGAACCGCTCGGCGCGTTCGGCGATGCAGGGTCGCACGGGGCGGGAGTCGAAGCCGCTGAGGCTGCCCAGGGTGAAGGCGATGACGGCGACGCTCAGGCAGGCGACGGCGCCTTCCACCCAGGGGCCGACGGCGCCGCGGCTCATGCCGGGCCTTCGGATCGCCAGCAGGTGCACCACCTTCACGAGGAGGAAGGCGGCGGCCGGGAGGGCCGCGAGGACGGCGGCGACTGCTACGAGGATCGGGCTCACCCTTACATGGACACGAGGCATCGGGTCGGCTTCCGCCGGGGGCCGGGGTGCCACGGTCACCCTGCCACAACACCCCCTCCGATCAGCGGACATACGTTCGTAGAACGTGAGGGCGTCACGTGCCGCCCGACGCACGACACCCGACACGGAAACACCCGGCCGGGGTGCGCCGGCCGGGCGTGGGGGGTCTACGGGTGCGGGGCGGTCATGCGAAGCGTTGGTAGGTGGACCCGTTGCAGGTCTGCAGGCGCAGCGGCTCATGGGCGGCGGCCACCGTCAGGCACATGCCCGGGGCGGCTGCGGGGCGCAGGGTGGCGCCGTCGCGGACGAACCGCTGGTTCGCGCCGCCGTGGCAGTTCCAGATGATCAGGCCCTTGCCGGGGCCGTAGTCGGCGCCGGGGACGTCGAGGCAGCGGTCCTGGGTCAGTTCGATGTGGACGGACCTGCGGACGCTGTCGTACCACCAGCCCTGGTTGCGACCGCCGTGGCAGTCCCATCCGACGACCTTGGTCTCGTCGGCGCTGGAGCCGCCGAAGGAGTCGAGGCAGTTCCCGGTCGCCTCGTTCCTGAGGGGCCTGAACTTGTCGTCCCAGGCACCGGCCTGCAGGGCGGGCGTCCCGGTGCTCGCGGGGTCGGCGCAGGAGGCCTCGCGCAGGCCCGAGTCGTAGAGCTGGGTCAGACAGGACGCGAAGGCGCCGTGGCCGCGGTAGTTGGGGTGGAAGGACTGGCGGGCGGTGTTCTCGTCCCACGGGAAGTGGTCCCCGAGGTCCAGGTAGAGGCCGCGGGCCCAGGTGTCCTCCATGCAGACCTCGTGACCGTGGAAGAGCCGCGAGTTGTCCAGGTAGATCGCGCCGGAGGCGAGGGCGGCCGCGCGCATGCCCTTCTCGAAGTTGGGCACCGCGTAGTTGCGGCCCCAGGCGGCGTCGGAGTCGTAGCCGGCGCAGCCGCCGGGCAGCTTGCCGGGGAAGTTCGGGTTGTCGTAGAAGTCGGGCCCGATGGGGCTGGGGTAGCCCATCACCACGAGCTTGTAGTCGGAGTCGGCGTAACCGGCGTCGCGCATGACGCTCTTGAGGTCCGCGACGGTGGCTTCCACCTTGGGCTTCAGGCCGTCGACGCGCGCCTGCCAGCCGGGCCCGTACTTGGGCTCGCAGGTGCCCTGGCCGAGCGCCCAGCGGGTCACGCAGTCGGTCATGACCGGGCCGAACTGGAGGTCGTCGTTGGCGCCGGCGACCAGCAGGACCATCTTGATCTTCGTGTTGCGCGCCTTGACGGCCAGGTTGTCGCTCTGCACCAGTTCGTCGGCGTACTGCTTGCTGCCGCCGATCCTGATGTTGCCGGTGTAGCCGCCGGAGCAGGCGACGTTGAAGGTCAGGTCGGCCGGTATGCCGGTGCGGTGGATCGCCGCGTCCGGTGAGCGGTGGCACTGGTTGTTCGGCGTGTTGGTCGCGGGGTCGTAGTTGCCGACGCCCTCGCCCGAAATCTCGCTGTCGCCGAGCGAGATCAGGCCAGTTTTCCGCTCGTTCAGCGGGCGGACGGCCGGGTCGCCGTAGATCTTGGTGGCCTCTGCGGCGCGGACGGCCTCCAGCTCGGGCGACAGCGGCACGGCCACGGCCCCGGAGGTGGGCGCCGCCTGGGCCATGGGGGTGATGGCGGTGACACCTCCCAGGGCGGCCGCGATCGCCGCGACAGCGGCGAAGGTAGATCTGAGCATGGGTCTCGTACGGACACGTGCCATGGAACGCCTCCCCGGAGATGGGTGTTACCCCCGGTATTTACTGGCCGGTAGGGGAGTTGGGAACACTTCGAACAAGACAATTGCTCAACTTTTTGAGGAGGCCATGAACATGACGGATGACCAGCAGGCCGAGACGTACCGGATCGAGCACGACTCCATGGGCGACGTACGGGTGCCCCGGCACGCCAAATGGCGCGCCCAGACCCAGCGCGCGGTGGAGAACTTCCCCATCTCCGGGCAGCGGTTGGAGCGCGCCCACATCGAGGCACTCGCCCGGATCAAGGCGGCCGCCGCCGTGGTGAACGCGAAGCTCGGCGTGGTGGACCAGGACGTCGCCGACGCCATCGGCGCCGCCGCCGCCGAGGTCGCCGACGGCCGCTGGGACGACCACTTCCCCGTGGACGTCTTCCAGACCGGCTCCGGCACCTCGTCCAACATGAACACCAACGAGGTGATCGCCACCCTCGCCACCGAGCGTCTGGGCCGTGAGGTCCACCCCAACGACCACGTCAACGCCTCGCAGAGCTCCAACGACGTCTTCCCGTCGTCGATCCACATCGCCGCCACCGCGGCCGTCACCGGTGAGCTGATCCCGGCCCTGGAGCACCTGGCGGCCGCGCTGGAGCGCAAGGCCGCCGAGTTCGCGCAGGTCGTCAAGGCCGGGCGCACCCACCTGATGGACGCCACACCCGTCACTCTCGGCCAGGAGTTCGGCGGATACGCCGCCCAGATCCGCTACGGCGTCGAGCGGCTGCGGGCGGCCCTGCCGCGGCTGGCCGAGCTACCGCTGGGCGGCACCGCCGTGGGCACCGGCATCAACACCCCGCCCGGGTTCTCCGCCGCGGTGATCGCCGAGGTCGCGGACGCGACCGGACTGCCGCTGACCGAGGCCCGCGACCACTTCGAGGCGCAGGGCGCCCGGGACGCCCTCGTGGAAACCTCCGGAATGTTGCGGACGGTCGCCGTGTCTCTCACCAAAATCTCCAACGACCTTCGCTGGATGGCGTCCGGACCGCGCACCGGTTTGGCCGAAATCAATCTCCCGGATCTCCAGCCGGGCTCCTCGATCATGCCCGGGAAGGTCAATCCGGTGGTCCCGGAAGCCGTCCTGATGGTCGCCGCTCAGGTCATGGGGAACGACGCGACCGTCGCCGTGGCGGGCGCGGCCGGCAACTTCGAGCTCAATGTGATGCTTCCGGTGATGGCCAGGAACCTCCTCGAATCGATCCGGCTGCTCGGCAGCGCGAGCCGCCTGCTGGCCGACCGCACGATCGACGGGATCACCGCCGACGAGGCCCGGGCCAGGGAATACGCCGAGTCCTCCCCCTCCGTGGTCACCCCGCTCAACCGTTACATCGGATACGAGGAGGCCGCCAAGGTCGCCAAGCGGTCCCTCGCCGAGCGCAAGACGATCAGGGAGGTCGTCCTGGAGTCCGGTTACGTGGAGCGCGGCGCCCTCACCCTGGAGCAGCTCGACGAGGCCCTCGACGTGCTGCGCATGACGCGTCCCTGACCCGTCCGACCGCCCCTCGGGCGGGGGCCGAATTCGGTCGATTCTCATCACCGAACCCACCGGTGACCTGCGCCGCAGCGGGCACGGCGACCCCCGCCCTAAGATCTGCGCATGACAGGTACTTCCAAGCCCGGGAACTCCGCGGCGCGCAGCGCGCCGGGGAGCCCCGCGCAGGGCCCGCGCTGGATGCCCGGGGAGCAGATCCTGTGGCGCTACCGCGACCACGCCCCGGGACCGAAGGGCCCGGTCCACATCTGCCGCCCGGTGACCGTGGTCCAGGACACGGACGAGCTGTTGGCGGTGTGGATGGCCCCCGGCACCGAATGCGTCAAGCCGGTGCTCGCCGACGGCACCTCCGTCCACGAGGAGCCGCTCGCCACCCGCTACACGGCGCCGCGGACCACCGCGCGCTCGCGCTGGTTCGGCGCCGGTGTCCTGAAACTGGCCCGGCCCGGGGACTCCTGGTCGGTGTGGCTGTTCTGGGGACCCGGCTGGCAGTTCAAGAACTGGTACGTGAACCTGGAGGAGCCGCGCTCGCGCTGGGCCGGCGGGGTGGACTCCGTGGACCACTTCCTGGACATCGCCGTCCACCCGGACCGCAGCTGGCAGTGGCTGGACGAGGACGAGTTCGCGCAGGCGCAGCGGTGCGGCCTGATGGACCGTGAGCAGGCGGAGCGGGTACGGGAGGCCGGTCGCGCGGCCGTCGAGGTGATCGAGGAATGGGGAGCCCCGTTCCGTGACGGCTGGGAGGACTGGCGGCCGGATCCGGCCTGGAGGATTCCGGCACTTCCGGAGGACTGGGACCGAACCCCGGCGCATATGACCTCATGAGACCCTTGATGCGCCCCCAGGGTGCAAACGTAGGATCGTCCTCCACGAGATCACGCGCGCGGGACGGTGCGGTCGCCGCACCATTGTGCAAGTGTCGCTCGACAAGCGGGATCTGACCGGAGGTCACACGCACGACGAGAGACGACGAGGGGGCGGGGGTCCGTCAGGGGCACCTCCCGACCGGAGGTCGGGAGAGAAGTTTGGGGCAGGAACCTCGGGGTGATGGTGCCCGGGCCGCTGAGCGGGTATACCGCGACTGACCGAGTTGAGTGCAGCGCACATCGAGCGCAAACGGACGGAAATCCACGCGTGACGGAGTACCCCACCTCCCAGGAGGGCCCGCAGCCCGTCGCCTCCGGCGGAGGTACGGACGAGGCCGGCCACGGCAAGGCGCCCATCGCCGCCACCGAGGCCGTACGCACGCATGCGCCGGGCGCGGAGCCGGGCGGCAGCGCCGCCGCGGCCTCCGACGCGCGCGCGGCCCGCTCGGCGGCCGGGCTCCCCCGGCCCCGCGGCGCCGCGGGGCCGGACGTTCCGGGCGCCGCGGACTGCCCCCAGGGCCAGGCACAGGGACAGCTGCAGGACCCGGGCCACGACAACGCCCGCCCGCGGGACGGCGCGACCCACGGTGACGCCGGGTCGGTCGCCGCTACCGGTGGCGCCGGCCGGCACGGAGGCGGCGGGACCGGAGCACCGGCCGCCGGCACCGGGGAGGCGAGCGCCGCCCGCCGCGAGGGGGACCGGCTGCGCTTCGTCGGCGCCGCCACCCGGCGGATCGCCCGCGGCATCGACCTCGACGAGATCGTGCTGGGCCTGTGCCGGGCCACCGTGCCGACCTTCTCGGACGCCATCCTCGTCTACCTGCGCGACCCTCTCCCGGTCGGCGACGAGCGACCCGTCGGCCCGGTCGTTTTAAGGCTCCGGCGCACCGACCGGCTCCGGCCGATCGACGACCTGACGGACATGAGCAGCACCATCGGCGCGGGGATGGACCTCGCCGGGGCCGCGGGGGCCACCGGCGAGCTCGACTTCAGCCAGTTGCCGCTGGTCGGCCCGCAGGGTGACCTGCCCGCGGCCGAGCTGTGCGAGATCCGGCCCGGCGGCGCGCTCGCCGAGGTGCTGCGCGGCGTACGGCCCGTCTTCGCGTCCTCCGCCGCCGCCCGGGCCGCACTGCCCGAGCTGCTCGGCGTGGACCACCCGCTGCCGGGTGGCGACCGGGCCGTCCTCGCGCCGCTGCGCGGCCGCCGCCGGGTGATCGGCGCGGCCGTGTTCCTGCGCAGCCCTGAGCGGCCCGCCTTCGAGCAGAACGACCTGCTGGTCGCCGCCCAGCTGGCCACCCACACCGCGCTCGGCATCGACAAGGCGGTCCTGTACGGCCGTGAGGCCTACATCGCCGACGAGTTGCAGCGCACCATGCTGCCGGACAGCCTGCCGCAGCCCACCGGGGTGCGCCTCGCCTCCCGCTACCTGCCCGCCGCCGAGACGGCCCGGGTCGGCGGCGACTGGTACGACGCCATACCGCTGCCCGGCAGCCGCGTCGCGCTCGTCGTCGGCGACGTCATGGGCCATTCCATGACCTCCGCCGCGATCATGGGCCAGCTCCGCACCACCGCGCAGACCCTCGCGCAGCTGGACCTGCCGCCCGCCGAGGTCCTGCACCACCTGGACGAGCAGGCACAACGCCTGGGCTCCGACCGCATGGCCACCTGCCTGTACGCCGTCTACGATCCCGTCGCGCACCGGATCACCATCGCCAACGCGGGCCACCCGCCGCCCGTCCTGCTGCACCTGGGCGGCCGCGCCGAGGTGCTCCGGGTGCCGCCCGGTGCCCCCATCGGCGTCGGCGGCGTGGACTTCGAGGCCGTGGAGCTGGACGCGCCCGCCGGGGGCACCCTGCTGCTCTACACCGACGGGCTGGTGGAGTCGCGCCTGCGGGACGTGTGGACCGGCATCGAGCAGCTCCGCGAGCGCCTGGCGACCACCGCCCAGCTGACCGGCCTGGACCACCCGCCGCCGCTGGAGGCGCTCTGCGACGACGTGCTGGACATGCTCGGCCCCGGTGACCGGGACGACGACATCGCGCTGCTCGCGGCCCGCTTCGACGGGATCGCGCCCAGCGACGTCGCGTACTGGTTCCTGGACCCGGAGGAGACCGCCCCGGGCCGGGCCCGCCGGTTCGCCCGCCGCGCCCTGACCCGGTGGGGTCTGGAGGAGCTGAGCGACTCGCTGGAGCTGCTGGTGAGCGAGGTGGTCACCAATGCCGTGCGATACGCGGAGCGGCCCGTGACCCTGCGCCTGCTGCGGACGGACGTACTGCGCTGCGAGGTCGGCGACGACTCGCCGCAGCTGCCGCGCCAGCGCCGGGCGCGGGACACCGACGAGGGCGGCCGCGGTCTGTTCCTGGTCAACCGGATGGCACGCCGCTGGGGTGCGACGCGGCTCAGCAGCGGCAAGGTCGTCTGGTTCGAGCTGTCGTTGCCGGGGCAGCCCGAGCGGCGCTGATCGCGGGCCGCACGCCGTACGACAGACCGCCGCCCCCCGACCTTCGAAGGTCGGGGGGCGGCGGTCTGTCGCAGGCGGCCGTGCCTAGTGCTCGGGCAGCAGCGGCGGGTCCGGCGGCTTGGGACCGTTGGTCTTGGTCGCCGTGGGCGTCGGGGTCGGCGTCGGGGTCGGCGTCGGCGTCGTCTTGGTCGCGGTGGGCGTCGGCGTGGGCGTCGGGGACGCCGGCGGGCTGCTGCTGGCCGCCGGGGCACTGGAGGACGGCGACGCCGACGGCGTCGGCGAGGCGCTGCGGGACGGCGTCTGTACGGCGCCCATCTCCGCCTCGCTCAGCTGGAACTTGCCCGAGCCGCCCTTGAGTGCGGCGAGGGTGTACGCCTTCCAGATCGAGGCCGGGAAGCTGGAGCCACCCAGTCGGCCGAGGCCGGCCGTACCGGTCAGGGTGACCTGCTTGGCGGTGCCGGGCTCCTCACCGAAGATCGCGACGACGGTGACCAGCTCCGGGGTGAAGCCGGAGAACCAGCCGGAGACGTTGTTCTCGGTGGTACCGGTCTTGCCCGCGGCCTCGTAGGCGCTGCTGCGGACCTTGTTGCCGGAGCCGCCGTCGTCGTTGACGACGCCCGTGAGCACCTTGGTGACGGTGTCGGCGGTCTGGCGGCTGACGGCCTGGGCGCCGACGGGCTGGGCCGGCTCGACCTCGCGGTCCTTGTGCTCGGCCTTCTTGATGATGGTCGGCGTGACCTTCTTGCCGTGGTTGTCGAAGGTCGCGTAGACGCCCGCCATCTCCACGGTGTTGGCGCTCATGGTGCCGAGCGACATGGCCGGCTTGTCCTCGGGCCAGCCCTCACGGTCCTTCATGCCGAGGGCCAGGGCCGTCTTCTTCACGTTGCGCGGCTCGACGTCGACGATCATCTGCGCGTACACGGAGTTGACCGAGTAGTTGGTCGCCTCCTGGACCGTCATCATCGGCGTGCCGAAGTTGCGGTCCTCCTGGTTCTGCGGGGCGAAGGGGATGTCGCTGCCCTTGACGGGCCGCTTGCTGGTGCCGTCGTAGAGCGCCATCGGCGTGATCGGCTTGCCGTCCTGGGTCTTCGCGCCGTTCTCCAGGGCGGAGGCCAGCACGACCGGCTTGAAGGTCGAGCCCGGCTGGTAGTCCTTGCGCAGGGCGTTGCTGGACCAGTGGTCCTTCAGGCTCGTGCCGCCGTACATGGCGACGATCGCGCCGGTCTTCGGGTCCACGGAGGTGGCACCGGCCTGGACGCTCTGGTCCTGGGGCTTGCCCTTGGTGTCCTTGCGGTCGAGCTTGGACTCCAGCTCGTCCTCGACGGCCTTCTCCAGCGCTTCCTGCTTCTTCGGGTCGATGTTGAGCGTGAAGGTCCAGCCACCGGCGTCGATCAGCTTCTTCTCGACGCCCTGGGCGTTGAGTTCGGCCTCGGCGGCCTGGACCAGGTAGCCCTTCTGGCCGTCCATGCCCATCGGCGGCTGCGGCGGCTGCGGCTGTGCGAGCTTCAGCGTCTGACGCTTCGCCTCGTCCAACTTGCCCATGTCGACCATGTTCACGAGGGTCGCGTTGTAGCGGATCATGATCCGCTTCTTGGTCTCCTCGCTCGCGGTCGACCAGTCGTACTGGCTGGGGGCCTGCACGAGGGTGGCGAGGTAGGCGCCCTGCTCCAGGGTCAACTGGCTCGCGTCGACGCCGTAGTAGGCCTGGGCGGCCGCCTGGATGCCGTACGCGCCGCGTCCGAAGTAGCTGGTGTTCAGGTAGCCCGCGAGGATCTCGGGCTTCTTCATGCGCTGGTCGACCTTCAGGGAGATCACCAGTTCCTTGAGCTTGCGGCTCGCGGTCTGATCCTGGGTCAGGTAGTAGTTCTTGACGTACTGCTGGGTGATCGTGGAGCCACCGGCCTTGCCGCGCCCGGTCGCCGTGTTCCACAGACCGCGGGCCAGACCCTTGAAGTCCACGCCCTGGTCCTTGCGGAACGACTTGTTCTCGATCGCGATGAACGCCTCCTGGACGTCCATCGGAATCTTGTCGATCGGCAGGATCTCGCGGTTGACCTTGCCCTTGCTGGCCATGATCGTGCCGTCTGCGTACTTGTAGACGTTGCTCTGCTGGAGCGCCTGCTTGTTGGGGTCCGGCTCTTCCACGTAGAAGTACAGGGCGACCAGTGCGGCCATGCCGAGCAGCATCAGCCCGAAGAACGTGCCCAGGATCTTCTTCCAGGTGAAGAAGCGACGTATACCCGTGCGTTTACCGGTACTTCCGCTTCCCTTGGTGCCCTGCGCGCGTCCGCTCGGCGCACGCCGCGCACCGCGCTGCTGCTGCGCCTTACGCACTTCTGCTCGGCCCATCGCTCCCGCTCCGCTCGATTACCCCCCCGACGTCAGCTCAGAAAGCTAACACCGCAGGCTGTGATAAAAGTTGGCCAACCATGACCAATTCCGGTCATTTCGGACGTGAGAATCAGCACCCACATCAATGGAACCGACGCTCACCTAAGCCGAAGGGTTGCCGTAGCGCCAAAAAGTGATATCACTTTGCTAGACGGTCCGACCGACCGTGAGCTGAGAAACGGGGCAAACCATGACGAACAAAACCGCCACCCCTGACGGAGTACGGGAGTTCACCGCGCGCAGTGTCGGCGGCGGCCTGGCTCTACTGCTCGGGCTGCTGGGCCTGTTGGCAGGTGCGGGCCTGATCGTGGCCGGCGCGGTGCTCACGGCCGTCGCGGCCAAGGTGGCCCTGATAGCCATCGGCGTGCTGCTGAGCCTCGCCTCCACCTTCGCGATGTGCGGGCTGAACACGGTGGCGCCGGGCGAGGCCCGGGTCGTCCAGCTGTTCGGCCGCTACAGGGGCACCATCCGCGCCGACGGGCTGCGCTGGGTGAACCCGCTGACCTCCCGCGAGAAGATCTCCACCCGGGTGCGCAACCACGAGACGGCCGTCCTGAAGGTCAACGACGCCTACGGCAACCCGATCGAGCTGGCGGCGGTCGTGGTGTGGCGGGTCGAGGACACGGCCCGGGCCACCTTCGAGGTCGAGGACTTCACGGAGTTCGTCGAGACGCAGGCCGAGGCGGCGGTCCGGCACATCGCCATCGAATACCCCTACGACGCGCACGAGGAAGGCGGCCTGTCGCTGCGCGGCAACGCCGAGGAGATCACCGAGAAGCTGGCGGTCGAACTGCGCGACCGCGTCGACGCGGCCGGTGTGCACATCATCGAGTCCCGCTTCACGCACCTCGCGTACGCTCCGGAGATCGCCTCCGCGATGCTCCAGCGCCAGCAGGCGGGCGCGGTCGTGGCGGCCCGCAAGCAGATCGTGGAGGGCGCGGTGGGCATGGTCGAGCTGGCACTGACCCGACTGGCGGAGCAGGACATCGTCGACCTGGACCCGGAGCGCAAGGCGGCCATGGTCTCGAACCTGATGGTCGTCCTGTGCGGCGACCGCGCCGCCCAGCCGGTGGTCAACACGGGAACCCTCTACCAGTGACCCCGGGCGGCGAGGAGAAACCGGCGGGGCGGCAGGCGCGCAAGCAGGTACTGCTGCGGCTCGACCCGCAGGTGTACGACGCGCTGGCCCGCTGGGCGGGTGAGGAACTGCGCAGCGCCAACGCGCAGATCGAGTTCCTGCTCCGCCGGGCCCTCGCCGAGGCCGGCCGCCTCCCCACGGCCCCCGGCCCCATCCCGCGCCGGGGACGTCCCCCCAAGCCCACGGAGTGAACCGCGACGCCCGGTGGGGCCGGAAACCCGGCCCCACCGGGCGTTCCGGCGTTCCGGGCTCCCGCACAGGCGGGCCGCACATCCCCCGCGTCCCGCCGGGATCGACCGCGTCCGGCCCTCGATCCACCCTCTATACACTCAGCGTATACACACCGTGTAGAGTCGCGGCCATGTCCATCGGTCACACCCTCCTCGGCCTCCTCGAGGCCGGCCCGCGCCACGGCTACGACCTCAAGCGCGCCTTCGACGAGAAGTTCGGCCACGACCGCCCCCTCGCCTACGGGCAGGTCTACTCGACCATGTCCCGCCTCCTGAAGAACGGCCTCGTCGAGGTCGAGGGCATAGAGGCGGGCGGCGGCCCCGACCGCAAGCGGTACGCCATCACCGACGCCGGCATCACCGACGTCGAGGCCTGGCTCTCCCAGCCCGAGAAGCCCGAGCCGTACCTCCACTCGACCCTCTACACGAAGGTCGTCCTCGCCCTGCTCACCGGCCGCCGCGCCGACGAACTGCTGGACACCCAGCGCGCCGAGCACCTGCGCCTGATGCGCATCCTCACCCAACGCAAGCGCAAGGGGGACATCGCCGACCAGCTCGTGTGCGACCACGCCCTCTTCCACCTGGAGGCGGACCTGCGGTGGCTGGAGCTCACCGCGGCCCGCCTCGGCCAGCTCGCCCAGGAGGTACGCCGATGACCCCCGCCGGCTCGCTGCTCGCCGCCACGGACCTACGCAAGGCGTACGGGAGCACCACCGCCCTCGACGGCGCCGAGTTCTCCATCCACGCCGGCGAGGTCGTCGCCGTCATGGGCCCCTCCGGCTCCGGCAAGTCGACCCTGCTGCACTGTCTCGCGGGCATCGTCCCGCCCGACTCCGGCTCGATCACCTACGCCGGCCGCGAGCTCACCTCGATGAACGACGCCGAGCGCAGCGAGCTGCGGCGCACCGAGTTCGGCTTCGTCTTCCAATTCGGGCAGCTCGTACCGGAGCTGACCTGCGTGGAGAACGTCGCCCTCCCGCTGCGGCTGACCGGCGTCAAGCGCAAGGACGCCGAACGCACCGCCCTGCGCCGGATGGAACAGCTCCAGGTGGAGGACCTCGGCGCCAAACGGCCCGGCGAGATATCCGGCGGCCAGGGGCAGCGCGTGGCCGTCGCCCGCGCCCTCGTGACCGGCCCCCGGGTGATCTTCGCCGACGAGCCCACCGGAGCCCTCGACTCCCTCAACGGCGAACTCGTCATGCAGCTGCTCACCGAGGCCGCCCGGTCCGCGAACGCCGCCGTCGTGCTCGTGACGCACGAGACGCGCGTGGCCGCCTACTCCGACCGCGAGATCGTCGTACGCGACGGCAGGTCCCGCGACATGGAGCGCATCGTATGAGCCGGCTCCAGGTCTGGACCCGCGACCTCGGCATGGGCGCCCGCTTCGCCTTCGGCGGCGGTCGCGAAGGATGGATCCGCACCCTGCTCACCGGTGTCGGCGTCGGTCTCGGCGTCGCGCTGCTGCTGATCAGCACCGCCATCCCGGGCGCTCTCGCCGGCCGGTACGAGCGCGGCGACGCGCGGTCGACGATGAGCTCCGAGACCGCCGACGCCCCAGGGCCCGACACCCTGTTGATCGCCTCCGTCAACCAGACCTACCGCAGCAAGGACATCGAGGGGCACATGATGCGGGCCGAGGGCCCCCGTGCCCCGCTGCCGCCCGGTCTGCGGCGCATCCCTGGCGCGGGCGAGATGGCGGTCTCCCCCGCCCTGGACGAGATGCTGAAGTCCGCCGACGGGGCGCTGCTGCGGGAGCGCCTGGACGCGCGGATCAGCGAGGTCATCGGCGACCCGGGCCTGGTCGGCCCCGGCGAGCTGTTCTTCTACCTGGGCAGCGGCACCCTGGAGAAGAGGGGCCCCGAGGACTATCGCGTCCAGCGCGTCACGACCTTCGGCTACGACGCGGACCGCGAGGGCCTGGACCCCGTGCTCATGTTGATGGTCGTCCTGACGTTCGTCGCGCTGCTGATGCCCGTCGCCGTGTTCATCGCCACCGCCGTCCGCTTCGGCGGGGACCGGCGCGACCGGCGGCTCGCCGCGCTGCGGCTGGTCGGCGCCGACAGCAGGATGGTGCGCCGGATCGCGGCCGGCGAGGCGCTGGCCGGCTCTCTTCTCGGACTGGTGCTGGGTACCGGCTTCTTCGCCGTCGGCCGCTCCCTGGTCGGCAGCGTCAGCCTCCGGCAGCGCAGCGTCTTCCCCGCCGACCTCGACCCGGCGCCCTGGCTCGCCGTCCTGGTCGCCCTCGCCGTGCCCGCGGCGGCGGTGGCCGTGACCCTGTTCGCGCTGCGCGGTGTGGTCATCGAGCCGCTGGGCGTCGTCCGTACGGCCGAGCCCGCCCGGCGGCGCGTCTGGTGGCGGCTGCTGCTCCCGCTGATCGGGCTCGGCCTGCTCGTGCCGATGGGCGGCCGCGGCAACGACCAGGGCAGGTTCAACCAGTGGCAGGTCAGTGGCGGTGTGGTGCTGCTGCTGGTCGGGATCACCGTGCTGCTCCCCTGGCTGCTCGAACGCTTCGTCGCGAAGATGTCCGGTGGCCCGGTCTCCTGGCAGTTGGCCGTGCGCCGGCTCCAGGTCAACAGCGGATCCGCGGCCCGCCTCGTCAACGGCATCGCCGTGGCCGTCGCGGGCGCCATCGCCCTCCAGATGCTCTTCGCGGGCGTCGAGGGCGACTACGTCACCTCGACCGGCCAGGATCCCGCGCGGGCCGCCGTCAGGGTGATGGTGCGCCACGGTTCGACGACCGACGCGGACGACCTGGCCCGGCGGATCTCCGCCGAGCGGGGTGTCACCCGTACCGTCTCGCTGACCTCCACCCAGGCCGCCCACCAGGTGCCCGCGACGGAGGAGCCGGTCGAAGTGACCATCGGCACCTGCGACGCGCTCGGTGAGGTCGCGGTCCTCGACTCCTGCGCGGAGGGGGACGCCTTCGTACTGACCGGCTCGCCCGTCCAGGGTGCGCGGGGCATCTACGGGGCCACGGCGAAGCCCGGCGACGAGCTGTTCGTCGGCGACGTCAGGCAGTACGGGGCCGCGGAGGGCGAATCGCCCGCTCCGACGAAGTGGACGTTCCCGGCGGCAGCCGGCACGGTCGCCGGCCGGCCGGACCCCAGCGGGCAGCTGCGCACCGGCCTGCTGGTCACCCCGTCGGCCGCGCCGAAGGGGCTGGGCGACTTCCGGAACCCGCAGATCTACGTCCAGGTCGACGAGTCCGGTCCGGACGTCCTGGACCGGGCGCGCAACGCCGTCTTCAAGGCGGACCCGTTCGCCACGGCGATGAGGCTGCGGGACACCCGGGAGGCCGCGGGCTACTCCTCGATCCGCACGGGCCTGTTCTTCGGCGCCACCGCCGTACTGCTCCTGATCGGCGGCAGTCTGCTCGTCTCCCAGCTGGAGCAGCTGCGCGAGCGCCGGCGGCTGCTCTCCTCCCTGGTCGCCTTCGGCACCAAGCGCTCCACGCTGGGCCTGTCGGTGCTGTGGCAGACGGCCGTGCCGATCGTGCTCGGCCTGGTGCTGGCGGCCGGGGTCGGCGTCGGGCTGGGCGCCGTCCTGATGGGCATGGCCGCCCAGCCGGTCCGGATCGACTGGGCCTCGGTGCTCGGGATGACGGCGGCCGGCGCGGGTGTGGTGGTCGTGGTGACCCTGCTCAGCCTGCCGCCCCTGCTGCGGCTGATGCGCCCGGACGGCCTCCGGACGGAGTGACCCGGCCCCCGCCCGATCCCTCTACGCCCGCTCCCGGCGAGGCCCTAATCGGTGGGCCAGACCGGCAGCGGGCGTACGGCTTCGCGCAGCGCGGCGGCGATCGCCCTGAACTCCTCCTGCCGGGCGGTCCCGGTCCGCATGGCCAGGGCGATCCGCCGGGACGGCGCGGGCTCGGCGAAGTACCCCGTGGACAGGTACTCGTTGCGGGCGGTCTCCAGGCGCAGCGCGGAGCGCGGCAACAACGTCACCCCCAGTCCCCCGGCGACCAGTTGTACGAGGGTGGACAGCCCGGCGGCGGTCGTGGTGACGTCCGCGCCGGTCGTCCGACCCGCTTCCCGGCAGATGTCGAGGGCCTGGTCACGCAGGCAGTGCCCCTCGTCGAGCAGCAGCAGCTGCAGTCCGCGCAGTTCCTCCAGCGGGATGTCCCGGCGCCCGGCCAGCGCGTGCTCCCGGGGTGCGAGCAGGACGAAGTCCTCGTCGAAGACGGGTAGTTCGCTCACTCCGGGGACCCCGAGCGGCACCGCCAGCAGGAGCAGGTCCAGACGTCCGCCGGTCAGCCCCTCCAGCAGCGAGGCGGTCTGCTCCTCGTGCACCTGGAGGTCCATCCGCGGGTAGCGCCGGTGGAACAGTCCGAGCACGGTCGGCAGCAGGTACGGCGCCACGGTGGGGATCACCCCGAGTCGCAGCACCCCGGTGAAGGGCGCCCGTACCGCCTCGGCCTCCTCGAGCAGTCCGCCCATGGCGTCCAGCACCACCTGGGCCCGCGCCGCGATCCGCTCGCCCGCCGGGGAGAGCAGCACCTTGCGGGTGGTGCGCTCCAGCAGTTGCACGCCGAGGGCCTCCTCCAGCGCTGAGACGGCTCCGGAGAGCGCGGGCTGGCTCATCCCGATGGCCGCGGCGGCGTCCCGGAAGTGCAGGTGCTCGGCGACCGCCGCGAACGCGCGCAGTTGCGCGAGCGTCGGTTGCTTCGCTCCCCTACTACTGACAGCCACTGATAGGTACCTCCGATCACCCGGCACAAGAGTAGCTATTTCTGTAATCAATGCAGGTGTGTCAGCATGTGAGATACGTCCAACCCCACCGGAAAACCCCCAAAAGGGTTATTTTCCTCTGTATTAGGAGAGCGCGTGCTCACTGTTGGTGACAAGTTCCCCACCTTCGACCTGACCGCCTGTGTCTCGCTCGAGGCCGGAGCCGAGTTCGCGCAGATCGACCACAAGACCTACGAGGGCAAGTGGAAGGTCATCTTCGCGTGGCCGCTGGACTTCACCTTCGTGTGCCCGACCGAGATCGCCGCCTTCGGCAAGCTGAACGAGGAGTTCGCGGACCGCGACGCGCAGATCCTCGGCTTCTCCCTCGACTCCGAGTACGTGCACCACGCCTGGCGCAAGGACCACGCCGACCTGCGTGACCTGCCCTTCCCGATGATGTCCGACATCAAGCGCGAGCTGTCGACCGAGCTGGGCATCCTGGGCGAGGACGGCCTGCCGATGCGCGCCGTCTTCGTCGTGGACCCGAACAACGAGATCCAGTTCTCGATGGTGACCGCCGGTTCCGTGGGCCGTAACCCCAAGGAGGTCCTGCGGGTCCTCGACGCCCTGCAGACCGACGAGCTGTGCCCGTGCAACTGGAACAAGGGTGACAGCACCATCGACGCCGGCGCGCTGCTGGCCGGTGAGTGACGGATGTCCCTCGACTCCCTGAAGTCGGCCATACCGGACTTCGCCAAGGACCTGAAGCTGAACCTCGGTTCGGTCATCGGCAACAGCGACCTCCCGCAGCAGCAGCTGTGGGGCACGGTCCTGTCCTGTGCGATCGCCGCCCGTTCGCCGCTCGTCCTGCGTGAGCTGGAGCCCGAGGCGAAGGCGAACCTCTCGCCGGAGGCGTACACCGCCGCCAAGTCCGCCGCCGCGATCATGGCGATGAACAACGTCTTCTACCGCACCCGGCACCTGCTCTCCGACCCGGAGTACGGCACGCTGCGCGCGGGCCTGCGGATGAACGTCATCGGCAACCCGGGCGTGGAGAAGGTCGACTTCGAGCTGTGGTCGCTCGCGGTCTCCGCGATCAACGGCTGCGGCCAGTGCCTGGACTCGCACGAGCAGGTCCTGCGCAAGGCGGGCGTCGACCGCGAGACGATCCAGGAGGCCTTCAAGATCGCCTCCGTGATCCAGGCCGTCGCCGTCACCCTCGACGCCGAGGCCTCCCTCGCCGCCGAGTAACGGCCCCCGCACGACAGCACGGTGCCCCGTGACCGGATCCGGTCACGGGGCACCGTGCTGTGTCAGCTCGTGCGCAGCTCGGTCATCAGCGCCCGCGCGTCCTCGACCGCCGCCGCCACCAAGGCCTCCCGGTCGGGGTCCGGCAGGGGGTCCACCCGGGGATCGAAGACACCCTCGCCCCGTACGTCGAAGATCGTCACGTCGATCGCGAACACCGCGCCGCCGTCACGGACCCGCAGCCGCAGGCCGGACTCGGTCTCGCCCCCGGGACGGGTGACGAGGGCCTGCTCGCCCAGACCGGGCACCGACTCCCACGCACCGCCGTCGTAGACGTACATCCGGCTGCCCGGGGTGTCGAGCGCGAACTCGACCGCCGGATCGATCTTCTTGTGCAGTTCGACCGTGGCCCTCGTGTCGAAGACCCTGCCGGAGGCCTGCCGGTCGCTGCTGCGGGAGCACGCCGCCCAGTCCAGCGCCGGATGCCGGCTGCCCGCCTCCGCCGCGGCGTCCGGGAGGCCGCCCAGAAGTCCCTCCAGCGTCGGGGCCTTGTACTGGCCGCAGAGGTCGTCCGTGAGCCGGTAGCGGATCTCCGGCTCGGCCGTCCGGTCCCCGTACGCGTACAGCCCGCCGGCCCACAGCGCGGAGGTGGCCACCACGGCCGCCGCCACCCACCACCACGGGCGGGTCCGCGCCCGTACCGGTAACCGTCCGGGCTCACGTTCCACGACCTCGGCCGGGGCCGAGGCCGCAGGCCCCCACTCCCCGTCGAGCTCGGGATCCCCGATCATGTACGCCCCCTACTTGTCGAGTTCCGTCGTCAGCGAGCCGGTCAGGACGTGGCGTGGCCCTCGCTCTCGGGCGCCACGCTCAGAGCCGTCGAGCCGTGCGGGCCCGGGCCGATCATTCCGGAGCCGAGGTGGTGCTGCTCCCGCGAGTAGGCCTTCAGATAGCCCACCACCGTGTTGGTGACGGCCACCAGCGGCACCGCGACGACCGCCCCGCCGATGCCCGCGATCATGCCGCCGGCGGCCACCGAGAGCACCACCGCGAGCGGGTGCACCCTTACGGCCCGGCCGAGGATGAAGGGCTGGAGCACGTGGCCCTCGATCTGCTGCACCGCCAGCACCACCAGCAGCACCATCAGGGCGGTGAACACGCCCTGGGTCACGAGCGCCACGACCACCGCGAGGGCTCCCGAGACCACGGCGCCGACGAGCGGGATGAAGGCGAACAGGAAGATGAAGACGGCCAGCGGCACCGCCATCGGCACGTCCAGGAAGTAGATGCCGAGGCCGATGAAGATGGCGTCGATGAGGGCGACGATGACCGTGCCGCGCACGTACGCGGTCAGCGTGCGCCAGGCGCGCGGTCCGGCACCGGCGACACCGGCGCGAGCGGCGGACGGGACCAGGCCCAGCGCCCAGTTCCAGATGCGCTTGCCGTCGTAGAGCAGGAAGAGCGTGGAGAACATCGCGAGCAGAATGCCCGTCAGGACCTCGACGAGCACCGTCACGCCCTGCAGTCCGGCGGAGGTGATCTGCTCGGTGTTGGTGCCGATGGTCTCGCTGAGGTTCTTCGCGATGTCGTTGATCTGCTTCTCGGTCACGTGGAACGGACTGTCCAGTGCCCAGAGTTTGAGTTCGTTGATGCCGTCGCGGACCCGGTCGGAGAGGTCGTCGAGGTTCTCCATGACCTGCCAGACCACGAACCAGCCGACGAGCCCGATGACCACGAAGCCGAGGATCGCGGTGACGGCCGTGGCCAGACCGCGCGGCAGGCCCAGTCTGCGCAGCCGGACCACGAAAGGCTGGAGCATGGCCGTGACGAGCATGGCGGCGGCGAAGGCGAGGACGACCAGGCGGACTTCGCTGATCACCTTCATCAGCACCCAGAGCATCCCGGCGAGCAGCAGCAGCCGCCAGCTGGCCTCGGCGGCGACGCGCATCCCCCAGGGGACGACGCTCGCCGGGTCGGGGCGCACGGGTGTGGCCGGGGCGGCGAGATGGGGTGCGGGGACCACGGGTGGGTACGTGGGCGGCGCGGGAACGGTCGCGGCGGCGGGCGCCTCGGCGGACACGTCCGCCGTCGCCCGCTCGGGCCCTGCGGGGCCCGGCAGGTCGCCCCTGGTCTCGGCCTCGACCTCGGCGCGCCGCTCGTTGAGCCGCGCCTCCATCCGGTTCAGCTTGTTCCCGAGCCGGCCGAGCCAGCCTTCCCTCTTCGCCATATCGCTTTCCTTCCCCCGCCCCCGGTCTACGGGCTCACCTCGCAGACCGTACACGCGAGGAGCCCCGCACCGTAGGACGGTGCGGGGCTCCCCCGGGTTGTACGGTGCCGCGACGCTTGCGTCGGCGCGGGCTTTCTAGTACCAGCCGTTGGCCTGGTGGAAGGTCCAGGCGGCACAGGGGCTGCCGTAGCGGTCTTCCATGTAGTTCAGACCCCACTTGATCTGCGTGGCGGGGTTGGTGCGCCAGTCCGCGCCGGCCGAGGCCATCTTCGAACCGGGCAGCGCCTGGACCAGACCGTACGCGCCCGAGGACGAGTTGACGGCCTTGTAGTTCCAGGTGGATTCCTGGTTGATGATGTTCGAGAAGCACTGGAACTGGCCGGCCGGGACCATCTGCTGGGCGATGGCCTTGACCTGAGCGACCGTGTAGGAGCTCTGTGGGGCGAAGTCGCCGGCGTCGCGAGCGGCGGAGCGGCTGGCGACCTGCTCCTTCTCCTCGCGTTCCTTCTTCAGCTTGGCCTCGGACTCGGCCTTCTCCTTCTCGGCCTCGGCCTTCTTGGCCTTGGCGTCCTCGGCGGCCTGGACGCGCGCGGCCTCCTCGGCGGAGCGCTTGGCGTCGACATCGGCGGAGTGGGCGATGGCATCGGCCTGCTGCGTCAGGGACGCGCTCTGGACCTGTGCCTGGTCGCCGACCGGGATGTCGGCAAGGAGAGTCGCGCCGGACGCGGTCGTCTCGAGATCGTTCGTGGGGTCGCCGGTGGCAACGCCTACGACTGCGCCGACGGTGGTGACCGCGGTGGCCGAAGCCACGGCGAACCCCCGGACCGAGATCCGGCTCACACGGTGTCCTTCCAGCAGCGTCCGCAGTGACCGCGCGGGCGCAAGAGTGCCCTCGACTCTGGCCTCCGTGGTTCTACGGTCACTGGAGGCGCGGGCCCGTGGGCAACCCCCTTGCGGGGGCCGCCGCGTGAAACTCCGGGCGGCATACGGCGTTCGACTGTGGAGTTGTGGTGCTGCGCGTACCTCACGGGAGATACAGGTGTGCCGTATGCGGGGCCTGACGGAAACCAGACTCTGCCGGAACGCGACACCGCAAGGCAATTCTCCGTTGCGTGTGAAAGGTCACACCTGGCATGTCGCCGCCGATTCGAGAAAAGACCTGTGCAGCACGACGCCGCCCGGCTAGGCTCTCGGACCTTTGCCGGGCGGCGCCAACTCACCTTCCCGCTATGGGGTTTTTGACCGATACGACCCTCAGAGGTTTTCCAGCATCTCGGTGACCAGGGCGGCGATCGGGGAGCGCTCCGAGCGCGTCAGCGTGATGTGGGCGAAGAGCGGATGGCCCTTCAACTTCTCGACCACGGCGACGACTCCGTCGTACCGACCGACCCGCAGGTTGTCCCGCTGGGCGACATCGTGGGTCAGAACGACCCGCGAATTAGCTCCAATTCGGGACAGAACGGTCAGCAGGACATTGCGCTCCAGCGACTGTGCCTCGTCCACGATCACGAAGGCGTCGTGCAGCGAGCGACCCCGGATGTGCGTGAGCGGCAGGACCTCCAGCATCCCGCGGTTCAGCACCTCCTCGATGACCTCGCGCCCGGCGACCGCCGAGAGGGTGTCGAAGACCGCCTGCGCCCAGGGGCTCATCTTCTCGGAGGCGTCCCCGGGCAGATAGCCGAGGTCCTGACCGCCCACCGCGTACAGCGGCCGGAAGACCATCACCTTCTGGTGCTGCCTGCGCTCCAGGACCGCTTCCAGCCCCGCGCAGAGCGCCAGCGCCGACTTTCCGGTGCCGGCCCGGCCGCCCATCGAGATGATCCCGATCTCGGGGTCGAGGAGGAGGTCCAGCGCGATGCGCTGCTCGGCGCTGCGGCCGTGCAGCCCGAAGGCCTCCCGGTCACCGCGGACGAGCTTCACGTTGCCGTCCGCCGTGACCCTGCCGAGGGCCTTGCCGCGCTCGGACTGCAGGACCAGTCCGGTGTGCACGGGCAGTTCCGCGGCCTCCGGCACGTACAGGCGGTCCTCCGAGAAGAGGAGGTCCACCTGTTCCCCGGAGAGGCCGATCTCGCTCATGCCCGTCCAGCCGGCGTCCGTGATCGCGAGTTCCGCGCGGTACTCCTCGGCGAGCAGCCCCACGGACGAGGCCTTGATGCGCAGCGGCAGGTCCTTCGAGACCACCGTGACGTCGTAACCCTCGGCCTGGAGGTTGCGGGCGACCGCGAGGATCCGCGAATCGTTGTCCCCCAACCTGAAGCCGGCGGGCAGGACGCTCGTGTCGGAGTGGTTGAGCTCGACGCGCAGGGTGCCGCCCAGATCGCCCAGCGGGATGGGGGCGTCCAGGCGACCGTTGCGAACCCGGAAGTCGTCGAGCAGGCGCAGGGCCTGGCGCGCGAAATAGCCGAGTTCGGGATGGTGCCTCTTTGCCTCCAGCTCGGTGATCACCACGATCGGGAGCACGACCTCGTGCTCGTCGAAACGGGAGATCGCATTGGGGTCTGCCAGCAGGACGCTGGTGTCGAGGACGTAGGTCCGCCTGTCTTGCAGGCGGCTCTTAGTGCTGGTCACCACGGAAGGACGTACCCCCTCGGAAGAGGTCGGGCCATGAAGACCGGACCGGTCATCGGCACCCATGCCAGGGCCGATTTCCGGCCCTCCACTCCGTCCGTGCGAACCGCACGTGCGTCCTGGTGCAAAGGGCCTCCCGGGCGGACGACCCCATGCCGTCCGCTGAGACTCGACACCCGTGGATCGGGCATCGACCTGAAAGGGATATTCCCCGAACAGGCCAGGCCATGCCATGGCATATGACGGACGCTCGGTGAATCCCTGGTGAAGGCTTCGAGGGGAGGGGTGGCGGGGCCTGCCGTGACCTACGAGGTATCAGGTGCCGTAGCGCCGGTGGCGGGCCGCGTAGTCGCGCAGGGCCCGCAGGAAGTCGACCTTGCGGAAGGCCGGCCAGAAGACTTCGCAGAAGTAGTACTCGCTGTGCGCGCTCTGCCACAGCATGAATCCGGACAGTCGCTGCTCACCGCTGGTGCGGATGACGAGGTCCGGGTCCGGCTGGCCACGCGTGTAGAGGTGCTCCGCGATGTGGTCGATGTCGAGGATCTCGGCGAGCTCCTCGAAGGAGGTGCCCTTGCGCGCGTGCTCCAGCAGCAGCGAGCGGACCGCGTCGGCGATCTCCTGCCGGCCGCCGTAGCCGACGGCGACGTTGACGAGTATCCCGTCGACGTCGTGGGTGGCCTGCTCGGCCTCCTTGAGGACGTTCTGCGTCCGCGCGGGCAGGATGTCGAGGTTGCCGACGTGGTGGACCCGCCAGCGGCCGTCCGCGGCGAGGCCCCGGACGGTGTTCTCGATGATGTTGAGCAGCGGGCGGAGCTCGACCTCCGGCCGGTCCAGATTGTCCGTGGAGAGCATCCACAGGGTGACGACCTCGACGTCCGTCTCGGTGCACCAGCCCAGCATCTCGGAGATCTTGTCGGCGCCGGCCTGGTGGCCCTGCTCCGTCGTCCCTCCGGACGCCTTCGCCCAGCGGCGGTTTCCGTCCAGGATGACGCCGATGTGCTTGGGCGCCGCGTCATGGTCGAGGCGGCCTTCCACCCGGCGTGCGTAAAGCCTGTACACCAGGTCGCGCAGCTTCACGATCTTCCAGCCCCTCCGTGCCTTGCCCCCGTGCGAAATGCGGTCCCACCCCCGAGTCCGCCACATTACTGCGCCCCGGGATGGGGTACCCAACTCGGTCTGTCACAACTCCGTGATAGGGAGGACAACGTGACTGATACCAATCCCTATCGGGCAGAGCCCTCGCGCTACGACTCCATGGAGTACCGGCGCACCGGCCACAGCGGCCTCAAGCTCCCCGCCATCTCCCTCGGCCTCTGGCACAACTTCGGTGACGACCGGTCCCTGGAGTCCCAGCGGGCGATCCTCCGCCGGGCCTTCGACCTCGGCATCACCCACTTCGACCTGGCGAACAACTACGGGCCGCCGCCCGGATCGGCCGAGCTGAACTTCGGCAAGATCTTTGCGCAGGACTTCGCGGCCTACCGCGACGAGCTGATCCTGTCGACCAAGGCCGGCTACCTGATGCACCCCGGGCCTTACGGCGAATGGGGCAGCCGCAAGTACCTGCTCAGCTCGCTCGACGCCTCGCTGAAGCGGATGGGTGTGGACCACGTCGACATCTTCTACTCGCACCGCTTCGACCCGGAGACCCCGCTGGAGGAGACCATGGGCGCCCTCGCGTCCGCGGTCCAGCAGGGCAAGGCCCTGTACGTCGGCGTCTCCTCCTACACGGCGGAGCAGACGGCCGAGGCCGTGCGGATCCTGCGCGAGATGGGCGTGCGCCCGCTCATCCACCAGCCCTCGTACTCCATGATCAACCGCTGGACGGAGGAGGACGGGCTGCTGGACACCCTGGAGGACGCCGGCATGGGCTGCATCTCCTTCGCGCCGCTCGCGCAAGGCATGCTGACCGGCAAGTACCTGAAGGGCATCCCGGCGGACTCGCGCGCCGCGCAGGGCAAGTCGCTGAACCCGGACCTGCTCTCGGACGAGGTGCTCCGCCGACTGACCGGTCTGAACGAGATCGCGGGCCGCCGCGGGCAGTCCCTGGCCCAGCTGGCGCTCAAGTGGGTGCTCCGCGACGACCGGATGACCTCGGCCCTGATCGGTGCGTCGAGCGTGCCGCAGCTGGAGGAGAACGTGGCCGCGCTGGCGTCCGCGCCGCTCACCGAGGCCGAGTTGAAGGAGATCGACTCCCTCGCGGTCTCCACCCCTGGCACCAACATCTGGGCCCAACGCGGCTGACCTGCGCATTTGTCGCGCAGCACCGCCGGGAAGCCGGAAAACAAAAAACGGGCCGGTCCGTGGGGGGGATACGGACCGGCCCGAGGGGGGGGTTCCACCATAACCCTTCGTAAAGCATGCTGCGTGCATCGGCGCAGAATGATTACGCTCCGAAACCACCCAGCAGCACTCCGGTGAGTGCTCCGGCCGCCATGAAGGGGCCGAACGCGTACCCCTGATTCCGCTCGTCGGGGCTGCGTAGGAGCACGTACACCCCGTACAGGGCTCCGTAGAGCAGGCCGAGGAAGGCCCCGGCGGACCATACCCCCCACCCGTACCACCCAAGAGCGACCCCCAGCGAGAGCGCCAACTTGACGTCTCCGAAGCCCATGCCGGCGGGGTTGATCAGATGGAGCAACAGGTACGCCGCTCCGAGCGCGCCGCCGCCCAGCAGCGCGAGCCGCCAGTCGCCTCCGGCGCGGGGCAGGAGGGCGGCCGCGCCGAGTCCGGCGGCGACGGCGACGGCGAGCGGCAGGGTCAGCACGTCCGGCAGCCGGTGCACGGCGCGATCCACGAGCGAGAGCAGCACGACCACCGGGGCGAGCCCCACGTAGGGCAGCGCCTCGGGCCGCGCCCCGACGGCAGCCGCGAGCACGGCGCAGAGCGCCCCGGCGAGGGCGGCGAGGCGGACGGCGCGCCTCCCGTAGGCGTGCGGCGCGGCGTACTCGGGGGGCCGGCCGCCCGGGCCCCGCACGACGGCCTCCGCGGGAACCCGGCAGCGGGCCGGTCCGAGCCAGCCGCGCACCGGGTGCCCCTGCGGGCAGCGGTCGCGCCAAGGCTCCCCGGGCTCGACGGAGAACCGGTACGCGGCACGCGGCAGCAGCCATCCCGCGGCGGCGCCGTATCCGGCGGCCAGAACGATCAGGGCGACACCCATGCGGCGACGGTAGCGCCGACGGGGCGGCCGCGCGGGGCTTCCGGGAAAGGGTCGGTGGGGGACGGCTCCGCGCAGCGGCACCCCCTACGCTGGCCGACATGGCGAACTGGCAGGACGGCCACGGCACACTGCACGCCGGCGCGCACCGCATCCCTCTGGAGGTCGCCGCGTCCTACCGGGCCCGCACCCGGGGCCTGCTCGGGCGGGACGGGATCGACGGCGCGATGCTGCTGACCCCCGCGGCGAGCGTGCACACCTTCCGGATGCGGTTCGCGATCGATGTGGCGTACCTCGACCGCGAGTTCGGGGTGCTCGCCGTGGTCACGATGGTGCCGGGCCGGCTCGGACTGCCGCGGCCGCGCTCCCGGCACGTCCTGGAGTCGGCGGCCGGCGCCATGGCGGGCTGGGGCCTGCGGCCGGGAACCACCGTCGAGGTGGACGTACCGGGGCGTCTCACGCCCCGCTAGGCGAGGCCCCCCACTGGCAGTAGGTTGGGGCGGTTGAGCTGGGGCATCAGGGGAGCGGCATGACGGAGAACGCGCGGATCAAGGCGCTGGAGCAGATCATGCCGGCGACGCACGGCGCCGACGAGGACATCGACTGGCCGGCGGTGGAGGCCGTCTGGGGGACCCGGTTCCCGGCCGATTTCATCGCCTTCATGGGCCGGTTCGGCGCGGGTTCCATCAACGGCGAGGCCAGCATCCTGCTGCCGCTGCCCAAGCCCGGGCTCCAGTGGGACCCGGCCGGGATGGCCGAGGAGACCGGCAACGCACGGCAGACCTGGGAGGCGGAGGGCGGCCGCTCCGCCTTCGACGTGGACCCGGAGTCGATCATCGCCTGGGGGGTCACCGGCGGGTCGGACATCCTGTGCTGGCTCACCTCGGACCCCGACCCGGACCGGTGGCCGGTCCTGGTCTGCGGGCGGCACACCGCCGACTCCTTCGCGGTGTATCCGTACGGCATGGCCGAGTTCCTCTACCGACTGTGCTCCGACGAGTTCGACGTGAGCCCCGTCAGCATCACCTTCTGGGACGGCGGCCACCTCAGCTTCGTGCACTGGCGCAAGGCCCAGCGGCGCTGGCAGGAGGGCCGGAACCCCGAGACGGGCGAGCCCGACCCGTACGCGGGCGAGTTCGCCGACTGACCGACCCGGCGACCGCACCGGCGCCCCGCGAAGGCCCGTGGCGCCCGTGGCGCCCGTGGCGCCCGCAACGCACTCAGAGCCCTCAGAGCCCGTTCCGAGACCGGAGCGGGCTTTTCGGCATGTCTACGCGCGTCCAGTATTCGGATCGCATATCGGAAAACACCATAAACAAAAGACCCACTTGGAGCATTGAACACAAGTGGACCCCCAATGGAATCAACCACCCCTCCGTCAGGAGAGAATTCCGGCCAACGGGCCATCGAGGGACACCTCCGCCCGGAGCAACTCATAAGTAATAACGGGATCCAAAAGAAAATCAGGGGAATACACCCGTGCGACGAAGAATTTCCGGCGCGACCGCCACCACGGCCGCGCTCGGTCTGTTGATACCACTGGCCGGATGTGGTGGCTCCGCAGACGACGCAGGTGACGCGGCCACGCTGCACCTGGTCGCCGCCGAATACGGCGACAGCCCGGCCACCAGTTCCAAGCCCTACTGGGAGAAGATGGCGACCGATTTCAACGAGGCGAACCCCGGAATCAAGCTCGACGTCAAGCTCCTGCCCTGGGCCGACATCGACCGCGAGGTCTCCCGTATGGTCAAGGCCGGCAAGGCGCCGGATGTGGCCCTGATGGGTTCTTACTCGGACTTCGCGGCCCAGGGAAAGCTGTATCCCGCGGACGAACTCCTCTCGGTCACCGCCGAGGCGAATTTCCTCCAGCCGCTCGCCGACGCGGGCTCGGTCGGCAACAGCCTCTACGGCCTGCCCTTCGTGGCGAGCAGCCGTCTGCTCTTCTACAACGAGGCGCTCTTCGCCAAGGCCGGCATCAAGGAGCCCCCGAAGACCTGGGCCGACCTCAAGACCGACGCCAAGGCGCTCAAGGACAAGGGTGTGAAGTACCCCTACGCCCTGCCGCTCGGCCCGGAGGAGGCGCACGCCGAGGCGCTGATCTGGGAGCTGAGCAACGGCGGTGGCTACGCCGACAGCGCCGGCAACTACAGCCTGGCCTCGGATCAGAACATCGCGACCTGGGACTGGGTCAAGCGCGAGATGGTCGGTCCCGGACTCACCGGTCCGACCCCGCCGTCGGAGCTGAACCGCGCCGACGCCTTCGCCGCCTTCCTGCGCGGCGAGGTCGGCATGGTCAACGGCTATCCCTCGCTCGCCCACGAGGCGCGCACCAAGGGCATCGTCGTCTCGACCACCTCGATGCCCGTCTCGGACAACCTCGGCACCGGGGTGCCGCCGCCCACCGTCGGTGTCGCCGACTGGATGATGGCCTTCAAGCAGAACGGCAAGCGCGCGGAGATCGGCACGTTCCTGGAGTTCATCTACCAGGACAAGAACCTGTCGGACTTCGCCGACCGCTACCACCTGCTGCCGTCCACCGTCACCGCCTCGCGCACCCCGGCCGGCGGCGGCCTGGACAAGAACGACACGCAGTTCCTGAACGCGCTGCGCGGCGCCCAGCTCTACCCGGTCAACGACCCGGCCTGGCTGACGGTCAGCGACACCATCAAGCGCAACATCGGACGCGCGGTGGAACCGACCGGCAGCCCGAAGGGCGTTCTGGAGGACATCGCCCAACAGGCCGCCCAGGCCTCCAAGAAGCACTGAGAATTTCCTCGACACGGGACCTTCGACCCCTGCCGCAGACCACCCTGTGCGGCAGCATGGCCACTACGGCACTTGATCCAAGGCCTCGGCCCAGTCGCCCGACGAGCACCCACAAGGTGCACGGGGCGACCGGCCTCCACCCGGACCCTCCCCCTCAGCCGCTCAGCGCTGCGGCCCGTGGTCCGAGGCGAACGCCGTCCGGTACTGCTCGCAGCTGGAGTCCCAGCGCAGCGTGCCCCCCAGCGTTCCGTATCCCGAGCGCGTGAGCGACCACTCCACCGTGTACTCCCCGGTGTCGCAGGCGATCCGCTTGCCGCCCGCGACCTTCTCGCGCCCGGTCGGCGGCTTCCCCGCCAGCTCCTTGCGCACTTCCCCGACCCTGACCCCGTCCGCGTCGCGCAGCACGGCGTGCACGACGATCGGGTGCGCGCCCTCCTTGACCGTCACCGCCTTCTTCACCAGCGTCGAGTCCGACACCGACCAGGCGAACTCGTACGAGGGCAGCCAGGCCAGGGTCTTGGGGTCGCCGGAGCGGCGCTCGTAGTCCGGCGCAGCCGCGGGCCCCGGGCGGGTGACCGTCTTGTACTGGACTCCGGGGTGGAAGCGCAGCTGCCCCTCCACCTTGTGCATCTCGTCCTTGGTCCACATCGACTTCATGGACTTCTCGCCGCCGGCCGGGTCCTGGAGGTACGCCCCGCCCTCCGCGGCGGTGGCGGCCTGGCCCAGGAGCGGCGCGAGGGCGGCGGAGGCGGTGGCGAGGGCGAGAGCGGCGATGCGGGTGCGCTTCATACCCGGACCAACGGGGTCCCGCGGCGGGCCGGAACGACGCCGGGCGCGCTTTCACCCGTACGGGAGCGCGCGGTTCCGGTGGCCGTGGAAATACCTGATGATCAGCTCTCGTTACCCCGTCCGAGAACAGACCGATGCGGCGATCGACGGGGGATCCGATGGGCGAGTACGTGAGTGGTGGCACGGGCGACGGCCTGAGCGGCGACATGGGCGGTGGCGTGGGCGGCGACAAGGGCGGCGGCGTGGGCGGCACGGTGGCGGCGGGCTGGGAGCCGGTGCGGGAGGAGTTCGCCGCCTTCGTGGCGGCCGAGCCGCACTCCCCCGAGGCCCAGCTCGTGGTGCACCACCGGGGCCGGCGCGTGGTCGACCTGTGGGCGGGCGAGGACACGGACGGGGACACCGTCAGCGGGGTCTTCTCCATCACCAAGGGCGCGGCGCACCTCGTGGTGGCGCTGCTCGTGCAGGACGGCGTACTGGACCTGGACCGCCCGGTGTCCTCGTACTGGCCGGAGTTCACCGGGGACGGCAAGGAGCGGCTGACGCTGCGCGGGCTGCTGGCGCACCGGTCCGGGCTGATCGGCACGGACGAGGGCCTCGACCACGACGAGATCGCGGACGACGAGACGATCGCGGCCCGGCTCGTCGCGCAGAAGCCGTTCTGGGAGCCGGGCGAGGCCTACGGCTACCACGCGTTCGTGATCGGCGCGCTGACCGGCGAGGTGGTCCGACGGGCGACCGGCAGGTTGATCCAGGAGCTGTACGAGGAGCGCGTGCGCGCCCCGTACGGACTGGACCTCTACATGGGCCTGCCGGCCTCGCAGCAGGGCCGGTGGAAGCCGGTGCTGGAGATGCTGCCGACGCCCGCCCAGCGGGCGGCGCGGGAGGCGGCGGGGCCGCTGCCGGAACTGCTCGCGGTCGCCTTCAACGCGCACCGGGAGCCGCCGATGGACCCGGTCGCCCACGCCAACCACCCGAGGACCCGCGAGCTCGGCCCGACCTCGGCGGGCGGCATCGGCTCGGCGCGCGGTGTCGCGGGCCTGTACGCGGCGGCGATCAGTGTGATGGACGGCCGGGCGCCACTGCTGGAGCCGGACACGGCCGCCGAGTTCGCGCGGCTGCACACCCCGGGCCAGGACGCGGTGACCGGGGAGTTCGACCACTTCGGGCTGGGCTTCGAGCAGCAGCCCGCGGTGGGCCCCGGGGCCTTCGGGCACTGCGGCGCGGCGGGGGCCCAGGGCTTCGCCGACCCGGCCACGGGGATCGCGTACGGCTACACGCGCCGCCGCTTCGGCTTCCCCGGCGGGCGGGCCCCGGAGAACGACCGGCTGACGGCGGCGGTGCTGGGCGTGGCGCGGGGGCCGCAGTCCGCTCAGGCCTGACCGGTCTCGAAGCGGCTGATCCGGCCGCCGCCGGGGGCGATGACGAAGCGCCAGGTGGTGCGCATCTCGCCCCAGGTGTCGTTGCGGTAGTTGACGAGCAGGGTGCGGCCGCCGTCGGACTCGGACTGGACGTCCATGTGACCGCCGGAGTCGAAGATCTCCCGGTCGTTCCAGTCCTGCAGATCGCGGTCGGAGCCGTCGTCGGACATGGTCGCGTCGGCGGTCAGGACCGCGAGGAAGGCGTCCTTGTCGTGCGCGTTGACGGCGGCGACGAGGGCGCCGACCACCGGGTCGGACAGTCTGGCGGGGGCGATGGCCACAGGAGCCTCCTGGTCGGGCGTACGTTCGTCCGTGCCCGACCAGGGAACAACGCGGGCGGGTCCGCGTCGTCGACCGTCACCCGTTCGCCCGGCGGACGGCGTGTCAGGGCGGGCCAGGGGCCTGTCAGGGCGGGCCTGGGCCCTGTCAGGGTGCGTCGGAAGCGGTCCCGGCGGCGGGGGCGTCGGGGGTGGTGCGGACGGGGAAGCCGGTGGGGCGGCCCTGCTCCTTCAGCCAGGTGAGCACCTGGTCGAGGGCGTCGACGGTCTGGGCGCGGTTGCCGCCGCCGTCGTGGAAGAGCACGGTCGGGCCGTTGCCGATCTCGCGCTTGACGGCGTTCACGATGGCGGCCGTGCCCGGCTTGTCGAAGTCCTTGGTGTCGACGTTCCAGCCGAGCGGCCGCATGCCGTGCGCGGCGGCGATGCGCCGGCTGTCGGGGGTGAACGCGCCGCCGGGGGCCCGGTAGTAGTCGACCTTCGCGCCGCCGCCCGCGGCTTCCTCGATCAGCTTCTTCGCCTCCAGGATCTGCGCTTCCTGGTAGGCGACCGGCTTCTTGTCCATGGCCGTGTCGTGGTTCATGGTGTGGTCGCAGAGCCGGTGTCCGGCCGCGACCACCTTCCTCACCAGGTCGGGGTGGGCCTTGGCCTGCGGTCCGACCATGCAAAAGGTCGCCTTGACGTCGTGCCGCCGAAGGACGTCCAGCACCCTCGGGGTCCAGCGGGGGTCGGGGCCGTCGTCGATGGTGATGTTGACGGCGTTGCCGCCGCTCTCGGACGCGTGGGCTATGCCCTCGGGTATCTGCTGGGCCTGCTGTCCGGGCCGACCGTCGTCACCACGGCCGGAGTTGTCGGTGGCGCCCGGCCGGGCCACGTTCTGCCGGGAGGCGGCGGTTCCGCCCGGTCCGACCAGGGCTGCCACACCCCACGCGGTCGCCGCCACGGCGGTGGCCGAGGCGACGACGACGGCACCGGCCCGGAAGCCCTTCTTGTTCGCGCGCGCCAAGAAACCCATGAACTGTCCTCCCCATCCGCTGTGCGAGCGTCCTGTGGATCAGGACGTTCGTCGCCGGCGAGGAGTTCCAACCAAATAGCCCATAAATTCCCTGTTATGGGGCTGTTGGGATCGATGGGACTTTAGTCCTTTGTGGAGTTGCATACCTGCCCACCCGAACACACCCGAAACGGGCGCGCCTTCGGGCGCCGCGCGCTCCGGACCCCAAATCGGCGTATGCGCACCGAGGTTCACCGGTCCGCCGCTCGATCAGAATGCTCCCCATGGACGCCAAGGACTCGACGGACGACGGAGCCGACTGGGCGGTGGACAAGCTGACCACGCTGCGCCTCGGCCGGAAACTGGTGACGGAGGTCCCGGCGTCCCGCCCGGGCCGCCGCGCGTTCGTGGACATCTCCCCCGACAACGGACGGTCCGACGCCCGGGCGCGGGACGAGGGGTGGGTGCGCGCGGACAGGGGCCGCAGCTTCCGCGTGCGGCACCGTGAGTACGACGGCGCGCGCATCGACGGCTTCGACCACGACATCGGCGCGGTCCTCGTCGCGTCCGCCGACGCGGCGGACGAGGCCGCCTTGCGCGTGGTGCTCGACGCGTGGGGACTGCGCCCCGACGCCTTCGTGCACCCCTGGGAGACCGACGACCCCGGCTAGGCCGTCTCGTCCGGATCTTGCCGGGCCCGCGACGCCCGGCACCCGAGCCCCTCGGGCACCTCGGGCACTCCGGCACCTCGGGTACTCGGCACCCAGGCCCTCCCGCACTCCGGTCGGTCCGCGGCGTCCGGCACGCCGGTGGCGCCCGGACATGCCGGAAGGCGGCACCGCCGGTCGTCCCGGTGGTGCCGCCTTCCTGGTGGTGCGGGTGCTCGTACAGGTACAGGTACAGGTGCCGACGCCGTTGCCGGCGCGGCGGTACGTACCCGGTCAGTGCGCGAGCGACTCCTGCGCGGCCGGAGCCACCTTCTCGCCGTCCGCGGTACCGGCCGGGGCGGCCGGGCCCGCGCCGCGGAGCGGAACCTCCTTGACGAACCAGGCGGCCGCGAAGCCCAGTACGGCGATGGCCGCGCCGAGCAGGAACGCCGAGTGCGTACCGGCGGCCACCGCGTGCTGGTAGGCGTCGCGGACCGCTTCGGGCAGCTTGGCCAGGCTCGCGGCGTCCAGCTGGGCGGAGCCCGAGGCCTTGGCGGCCTCCGGACCCAGACGCTCGGTCATGGTGTCCGTGACCCGGGAGGTGAAGAGGGAGCCCATCAGGGCCACGCCGAAGGAGCCGCCGAGCGTACGGAAGAGGGTCGCCGAGGAGGAGGCGACGCCCATGTCCTTCATGTCGACGCTGTTCTGCGCGACCAGCATGGTGATCTGCATCAGGAAGCCGAGACCGGCGCCCAGGACGGCCATGTAGAGGCCGGACATCAGGCGGGTGGTGTCGGTGTCCATGGTCGCGAGCAGGAACATCCCGACGACCATGAGCGCGCCGCCGGCGATCGGGAACATCTTGTACTTGCCGCTGCTGGTGGTGACACGGCCCGCGATCAGCGAGACGACCATCATCGAGAGCAGCATGGGCAGGAGCAGCAGACCCGAGTTGGTGGCGGAGGCGCCCTGCACCGACTGCTGGAACAGCGGGAGGTAGAGCACACCGCCGAACATCGCGAAGCCGACGAGGAACCCGATCACCGACATCAGGGTGAAGTTGCGGCTGCGGAAGATGTGCAGCGGCATGACCGGCTCGGCGGCCTTGGTCTCCGCGTAGAGGAACGCGGCGGTCGACAGGACGCCGACGGCGATGAGGCCGAGGATCTCGAGGGAGCCCCACGCGTACTCGTTGCCGCCCCAGGTCGTCACGAGGACGGTGGAGGTGATGGCGATGGTCAGCAGCGCTGCACCGAGGTAGTCGATCTTGCCCTGCGCCCGCTTCTTGGGCAGGTGCAGCACGGCGGTGACCATGGCCAGCGCGACCGCGCCGAGCGGCAGGTTGATGTAGAAGGACCAGCGCCAGCCCATGTGGTCGGTGATGGTGCCGCCGACCAGCGGGCCGCCGATCATGGCGAGGGCCATCACGCCGGCCATCATGCCCTGGTACTTACCGCGCTCACGGGGCGGGATGAGGTCGCCGATGATCGCCATGACGCCGACCATCAGACCACCGGCACCGAGGCCCTGGATCGCGCGGAAGCCGATCAGCTGGCCCATGTCCTGGGCCATGCCGCTGAGCGCGGAGCCGATGAGGAAGATGACGATCGAGGTGAGGAAGGAGCCCTTCCGCCCGTACATGTCGCCGATCTTGCCCCAGATCGGGGTCGAGGCCGCGGTGGCCAGCGTGTAGGCGGTGACCACCCACGAGAGGTGCTCCAGACCGCCGAGCTCGCCGACGATCGTCGGCATCGCGGTGCCGATGATCATGTTGTCGAGCATCGCCAGCAGCATCGCGATCATGAGCGCCATGAGGACGACCCGTACGCTGCGCGGCTTCACCTCCTCCGAGGTCCCCGCAGGCTTGACTGTGTCCACCATGTCCACTCCCCTGGCCCTACCGGCCCTGCTTCTCGCACTCTGTCCCGCACCGGCACTTACTTGCCGCCCGGCTAGTTCACTACACTGGGGACGGTAGACCCGCAACTAGCCGGGCGTCAAGTAAGTAATTGGGGAGAGCCATGTCCAGCAGCAGTCCGCAGCGACGCCGTGGCGACACGCGTCAGCGCATCCAGGACGTCGCACTGGAGCTCTTCGCCGAGCAGGGGTACGAGAAGACGTCGCTGCGCGAGATCGCGGAGCGGCTGGAGGTCACGAAGGCGGCGCTGTACTACCACTTCAAGACCAAGGAAGACATCATCATCAGCATCTTCGAGGACCTGACACGGCCCATCGACGAGCTGATCACATGGGCGGAGGGCCGGCCCCGCACGCTGGAGACCAAGCGTGAGGTGCTGCGCCGCTACAGCGAGGCGATGGCGAGCGGCGCCGTGCTGTACCGCTTCATGCAGGAGAACCAGGCGACGACGCGTGAACTCCCCATCGGCCAGACGGTGAAGAAGCGCCTCTTCACCCTCGTGGAACTGCTCCGCACGGACGACGGTCCGCTCGAGGACCAGGTGCGCTGCGTCAGCGCGCTCTTCACGCTGCACGCCGGGATGATGTTCCTCCAGCACGTGGAGGGCGATCCGGAGGAGACCCGTCTGGCCGCCCTGAAGGTCGCCACGGACCTCATCACCCAGGCCCACCACGACCACTCCTGACCCACCGCCTCGCGCGCCGAGCGTCGGGGCGGAGACGGAGGGCGGAGTGCTACGGGCTACGGACTGCTCCGCCGGCCACGAGCTGCGGGCTACGGACTCAGGCGAGTCGGCGGTCCTCGGCGGCGATCGGCACATCGTTGATGCTCGCCTCGCGACGGCGCATCAGGCCGTCGTCCGCGAACTCCCACTGCTCGTTGCCATGGCTGCGCCACCACTGGCCGGCGAGGTCGTGCCACTCGCACTCGAAGCGCACGGAGATGCGGTTGCCGGTGACCGCCCACAGCTCCTTGCGGAGCCGGTAGTCGAGCTCGCGCTCCCACTTGTCGGCGAGGAACGCCCGGATCTCGGCGCGGCCGGTGAGGAAGCGGTCGCGGTTCCGCCAGACCGAGTCCTCCGTGTACGCGAGGGCGACACGCTCGGGATCGCGGCTGTTCCATGCGTCCTCGGCGGCCTGGACCTTGATGCGCGCGGATTCCTCGGTGAAGGGCGGCAGGGGCGGTCGCACGGCGGGGGCGTCGGTCATGACGGTCACCTCTCGACAGGGAGAACGCTCGTTCTCGCACTGATGTGGACGATAGAGAACGATCGTTCTCCGTGCAAGGCCGATCTGGACTACGCTGCCCGCATGGACGACGAAGAGGCCCGCACCCGACTCCTGGACGCGGCGGAGGAGCTGTTCTACCGGCACGGCATCCAGGCCGTCGGCATGGACCGGATCCGCACCGCGTCCGGCGTCCCCCTCAAGCGCCTGTACCGGCTCTTCCCGGCGAAGGAATCCCTGGTCACGGCCTACCTGGAACGCCGCGACCGGCGCTGGCTGGACTCGCTGCGCGCCGCGACCTCGACCCCGACGCAGCCGCGGGAGCGGGTGCTCGCGGTCTTCGAGTGGCTGGCGGACTGGTTCACCGAGCCCGACTTCCGGGGCTGCGCGTTCCTCAACGCGTACGGAGAGCTCGGCGCGGCGGCCCCGGAGATCGTCCGCGTCCACAAGGTGGAACTCCACGCCCTGCTGGTCGACCTGACCTCCGACCCCACCCTCGCCGACCGACTCCTGATCCTGACCGAGGGGGCGACGACGGTCGCCGCACTCGCTCCCGGCCCGGAGCCGGCCCACCGGGCCCGCGAGATCGCGGAAATCCTCCTGGTCAAGTGACGCGGGTCACATCGAATCGGCTCGTCGGGCTGTCACATCCGGGCCGCGATTTCTGTCAGAGCTGTGTAACCGTCGACACGGCAAGGAGATCACGATGGAAGCGCGCCTCAACCTCTTCGGCAACGCGGTCGCGACCAAGTTCGGCCGGTACCTCAACTCCGCGGGCAAGGCCGTCTCGGAGTCGACCCTGCCGCACGCCACGCAGGAACTGGTGAAGCTCAGGGCCAGCCAGATCAACGGCTGCGGCTTCTGCACCGACATGCACTTCAAGGACGCCTCGCACGCCGGGGAGGACGCGGTTCGACTCAACCTGGTCGCGGCCTGGCGCGAGGCGAAGGTGTTCACCGACGCCGAGCGGGCGGCCCTGGAGCTGACCGAGCAGGGCACGCGCATCGCCGACGCGGCCGGCGGCGTCACGGACGAGGCCTGGGCCGACGCGGCCAAGCACTACGACGAGGACCAGCTGGGGGCACTGGTGTCGCTGATCGCCCTGATCAACGCCTACAACCGCCTGAACGTGATCGTCCAGCAGCCGGCGGGCGACTACCAGCCGGGCCAGTTCGGCTGAGCGGGTCACCGGGGCCGGCCCCGACAGGGGAGGGGCCGGCTCCCCACGCACCGTTCTGGGTACGGGTACTCACGACAAGCCCCCGAGCACTCCCGACCATGGAGGGAGTCCACCTACCCCGGGGGTATCGATGTCCGCACGCACGCTCGTCCGCCTGACCTTCGCGAACCCGGCTTCGCTGATCTACCTGGGCCTCGTCGGCGCCGCCGTGACCTTCGCGACGGCCGTCACGCTGTTCGCCCCGGATCCCGGCTTCGTATGGGTCCTGCCCGCCTTGTGCGCGTTCCCGCTGATCCTGCTCGTGGGATGGGCCCACGGCACGGACCCCGGGGGCGGCGGGCCCTCGGCGTGGCTCCTCATCACCGAGCTCGTCCTGTGCGTACTCGTCCAGTCGCTCGCCCTCGGCACGATCGTGGAAGCCTCCCGCGGCCGCCTCCGCCGCGACACCCCCCGCCCGCCGACCGGCCGATCATGAGCTCGGTAGGCTCCAACCGCCTGGACGGGGTGGTTGCCGTCGTGCCGGCTCGTGGAAGGGATGACGTATGACGAACGGCGAACTGCCCGCGTTTCACCGGATCAAGATCCGTGTCGCAGCCCTGGTCTTCGACGGTCAGGACGTGGCCCTGATCCGCCGGACCAATGACCGGGGCATGACCCACTACTCCTTGCCGGGCGGCAACGTGGAACCCGCCGAACCCCTTCCCGACGCGCTGCAACGGGAACTCGAGGAAGAACTCGGTCTGACCCCGGAAGACCTCGAAAGCCCACCCGGCTTCACCTGGCTTCTGGACGCCATGGTCACCCGGCCCGGCTCCAGTCCCCCACGCAAACTGCACATGGTCTACCGGGTCCGCCTCCGCCCGGACGTCCGCACGAAGCTGAAGACGTTCGAGGACGACGACACCGTTGGCCGCGGAGACATCGTCTGGCTCCCCTACGAGGAAACGCGGGATCTCGACGTCTTCCCGCCGGTTCCCATCGCCGATCTCGCCGACTCCGACCGACGAGTCGATGCCTCTTCGGCCATGCTTCCCAGCTTGAACGACTCCAATTTCCGATGGATCTGACAGCTCCTAGCCGCCCGCGCTGCGGGGGAAGGTGATCTCGACGCGGCGGTTCTTCTTGCGGCCTTCCTCCGTGCTGTTGTCGGCGATCGGGTAGTCCTCGCTGTAGCCGCGGACGTCGAAGACGACGCTGGGATTGGTGACGGTCTTGGCCAACTCGGCCTGCACGGCGTCGGCGCGCTGCTTGGACAGCTCCTGGCCGTGCTCGTAGCTGCCTTGGTCGTCGGTGAACCCGAAGACACGGATGCGGGTGGCCTTCTGCGTGTTGATCTCGTTGGCGATGGCCTGGATCCGAGCGGCGGCCTGCGCGTTGAAGACGGCACTGTTCTCCGGGAACAACACCTCGGACTGCAGCGCCATCATGACGGTCTGATTGGTCTCCTGCCGCCGCTGCTCGCCACCGAGGTCCTCGACGACCTCGACCAGGTCGAGCACCTTGGGAGGCGCGAGCGTGCCGCCCTGAGGGAGCTTCAGTCGGGGCGAGTCCGGCTTGAGTGCGACGGGCGCGGATGCCGACGGTTCCGTGCCCGGGGGCACCGAGGGCGTGACGTCATCGGCGTGGGCGCTGGTCGCGCCGATCAGATGGGTGCCGGCGATGACGAGACCGACGACAACCGTGGAAGCGGTGGTGCGATGGCGTGTGGTCATGGGGTCACCCGGAGATTTTGATGGTAGCCGCGGCAAAGGTCGGCAGACCGAAGACGACATCTGTCGTGCTGGTCGGCGGGGCGGGGAACTGCGCGAAGAAGGGCACGGACTCTCCCGCCTTGATCACCATGAGGCCAGTGGTGCATGCACACCGACCTTCGGTGTCACGCAGAACGTAATAGCGCTTCTTCCCGGCATTGTCGACGATGGTCGCCCCTGCGACCGATGCGGGACTGGCCGTCTTCTCATCACCTCGCCAGGCTGCCGTCTGTGCGAAGGGCGTGGATCCGGTGTTCTTGATCTGCCCGTTGACGGTCAGATAGCCGTCCTGGTCGCGCTCGGCCGAATTGATCTCCAAAACGATTCCGGACTGGCCTTGCGTCGTCGCGATCACCTCAGGCGGCGCTACGCTGCCGCCAGTCGCCGGAGTCGACTTCTGGGACGCACTTCCCTGGCTCTGGGAGGCCGAGGGCTTCTCTGCATCCTTCGGCTTCTCACTGCTGCCGCATCCGACGAGCACGAGGGCCAAGACCGCCGCAACCGCGACGGCCGCTCCCCCACGGACCTCCGCCTTCTGCCGAATGCTCATGTACGCCGCTTCCTTGTCTCTAGATCGCTGTCAATCGGCCAGTCGCACGCTGAAGAGCTTCCTCGCCAGCTGGGTCAACGAGCCGGGCTTCGTCGGGTCGAACGTGAATGTCGCACCACCCTTGCAGCGGAATCCGACGGAGGGAGGCGTTCCGGCACCACCGCCACCACCAGGCGGGACCGATGGGCTCGGTGACGGACTCGGTGACGCGCTGGGTGACGGGCTGGGTGCCGGCTTCAGAGAGCAACGCGGCTCGATCACAGCCTTGGCCTCTGCCGTTCCGTGGACTCCCTCACTCCCAGGAATCACCGAGTCTCCAACGGTGCCGTTGGTCCTCACCGAGACCTTGAACTCCGGCAGATTCGCTTGACACATCACCGCCGTGGCGTCGTTCGTGCCGGCGAAGACATCGGCTTTCGCACAGGCGCCCGCGCCGACCAGGCGGTCTCCCGTGACAATTTGTTCCCAGTCGTCCTGGGTGAGAGTGAGCAGGTTGATCCCGTCGAACGCGTTGTCCCGCACTTCGCGTGCGGCGGCGAGCACCGCCGCGTCTGCGGCGCCCTGTGCATCGCTGCGGGTAGCGCCGGCCATGCCCACGACTACGAACGCGAACGCGGCGAAGAGCAGCCCCGTCACCGCCACGACGTAGATAGGGAAGGCCTGCCCTTCGTCACGCGACCGCGCGGCGCCCATCAGTTCGCCGTGATGTCCGCCAGTGCCTGCGTGATGGCGTTCGCGATGGCGGCTGCGAGGCCCGACCCCACGATCGCGCCGATGATCAGCACGATGATGACGATGATCCCCAGGTATTCGAAGACCGTCTGGCCCTGATCCCGACCATGCTTGTTCTGCCGTTCGACGATCGCCTTGAGCAGTTTTGGCTTCTGCATGGTGGTCCCCTCCAGGGCCGGCGCCGATGTCGATTCGCGGACGGTACGACCGGACACCAGCAGTTGCAAAGGGCCCCGGGACCCAAATACGGACCCACTGCGCACTCCGTCTACCCATGGCCTGCCACCCCCGGACGGGCGGTTCCCAGCCAACGCGCTATCGCCTCGCTTCGCGTCGCGCTCCGGAGCTTCGCGAAGATCCGGTTGATGTGGTTCTTGACCGTCTTCTCACTGATGAAGCAGGTGGCCGCGATCTGCTGGTTGCTCATTCCGGACGCGATGAGGTCCATGACCTCCTCCTCACGCGAACTCAGCCCAAATGCAAGGCGGTTGAGACGGTGCCCCTGCATAGACTGTGCCACAGTTCGTTGCGGATGCGAAGAGGTGCGCAGTGCGGCGAGTACCGCACTCGCCGCCGTCGGGCTGAAGTGCGCCCTGCCCGCCCGTACGTCCCGTACCGCCGCCACCAGGTGGTCCGGCGTGAATTCACCGTGAACCAGATAGCCTCCCGCGCCCAGCAGTAAGGTCTCCCGCACGATCTCGGCTTCCTGGCTGTACGTCAACATCAGTACGGAGGCGAGCTGTACGAGGTGCGGCAGAGCCGAGATACCGTCCACGCCGGGCATGCGTACGTCCAGCAGGACCACGTCCGGGGCGTGCTCCCGGGTCAGGTGGAGGGCCTCTCGGCCGTCCGAGGCGGTCGCCGCCACCTCCATGTCCGTGGCCGCGGTCAGCAAAGCGGCGAGGCCCGCACGTACGACCGGGTTGGCGTCTGCGATCAGGACGCGCGTCAACGCCGCCATCACCGGCCCCCGAACATCGCGCCGAAGTCGACGTTCGCCCCGTACACGAACCCGCCGATCAGGAGGATCATCGTGCCCGGCAGCATGAACATGGTGACGGCCAGCGTCGCCCGAGGGACGGCTCGCGCCGCCCGCCGGCGGGCGTTCTGGGCGTCTGTTCGGCGCATGTCCTCGGCAATCGCGATCAAGGTCTCGACGATCGGCGAACCGAGTTCCTCGCCCTGTTGGAGAGCCGTCACGAACTGCGCGACCTGTTCGCTGTCGTTGCGACGGCGCAGCTCGTCGAAGGCCTGGCGGCGGCTGACTCCCATGGCCATCTGCTGGAGGGTGATCCGGATCTCGTCGGACCACGGACCCTTGTACTTGTCCGCCACCCGCTCCAGCGCCGGCCGGAAGCCGAGCCCGGCACTGACCACGACCGCGAGGACGTCGAGGAAGTCGGGCAGGGTCCGCTCGATGTGGTCGCGGCGGATCCGGATCGCCGACCAGAGCCCGACCTCGATCCAGAAGAAGCCGAAGGCGACCATGAGCAGTGCCAGGATCAGCTGACCGTTGATCAGCATGGCGAAGGCGCCGACCCCGCCGAGGAGGGCGTAGACGGCGCGACGCGCGGCGTAGCGGTCGATGGTCAGGCCGGACGGGTTGCCTGCGGAGTCGATCTGTCGGCGTTTGCGTGCCACCCGGTCAGGGCCCATCAGGCGCAGTATCAGCGGGGCGTAGCGGATGCCCATCCGGTCGACCAGGGAGCCGACGGCCGTCGTGCGGGTGGCGCCGACCTCCAGGGCGAGGGCCAGGTCGGTGGGTAGTTTGACGTCGGCGCGGTAGAGCCGGATGCCGTGGAAGGCGCCGAGGACCGAGAGGGCCACGGCCAGGGCCAGGAGCAGTGCGATCATCGCCGCCTCCTCATACGTCGATCTTGGACAGGCGGCGGATGAGGACGAAGCCGAGGGCGAAGAGGCCGAGGGCGACCAGGACGGCGGTCTGCCCGATGACGGAGCCGGTCATCCGGTCCAAGGCGCCCGGCATCATCGTGTCGACGAGGAGCAGCGAGCCGACGCCCAGGATCGGTACCAGGTAGGCAGTCACAGTGACCTGGGAGAGCTGGGTGCGGATCTCGCGCCTCGTCTCCTTGCGCTGTTCCAGGGTCACCGTCAGGTTGCGGAGGCTGTCCACGATCGCGCCGCCCGCACGGGCGGACAGCACGAGGGTGGAGACGAGTACGACCAGCTCGCGCGAGGGCAACCGTTCGGAGATCTCACCGAGTGCCTCTTCGATTGAGTGGCCGACGGCGAGCCGGTCCGTGACGCGCGCGAGTTCCTCGCCGGCGGGGGCTTCGAGCTCTTCGGCCGCTATGCCGATGGCCGTGCGCAGGGCGAGGCCGGCCTGAGTGGCATTGGCGAGGATACGGGCGAGGTCCGGAAGCTGGTTGATGAAGCGTTCGGTGCGGCGCGCCCGCTGCCAGTTGAGGAAGGCGTTGGCAGCCCACACTCCGATGAGACCGGCGACCGGTCCGAAGAAGGGTGCGAGAAAGGAGGCCGAGATGAGCCATATCCCGGCGATCGCCGCGCACATGTAGACGAAGTACTCGCCGACGGTCAGGTCCAGGCCGGTCACCCCGAGCTTGATCTCGATGCGGCGGCCCAAGGCAGTCTTGCGCAGTCGGCGGTCGACCTTCCGGAAGCGGCGTACACGTCCCAGGGGTTCGGGGACTCCGCTTGCGGACAGGCGCTCGATGAGGGCGGCGCGCTGGGCACGGCCGGCCAAGTACGCCTGGAGGCCCACGACGACGAATACGCAGCCCAGCAGCGTGACGCCGAGAGTGGCAAGGATCAGTGGGTTCACAAGGCGGTCCGGGTGATGCGGGCGGTCAGGGGGTCTTCGGGTGCGACGCCGAAGGCCTGCGGGATGGGCTGGTTGTTCATGTACAGGCGTTCCGCGACAAGGCGGGGAAGTGGGTAGTACAGGAAGTGGCCGTGCACCCGCCCGTCCCCTCCCATGGGCTGCGCGGCGAAGCGGCACACGGTGGTGATGCGGAAGGGCTCATGCCCGTGAGAGTCGAGGATCGAGATCTCGGTGATGCGGCGCGAGCCGTCGCCGAAGCGGGTCAGCTGGACGATGACGTTGACCGCGCTGTTGATCTGGTCCTGGAGCGCTTCGAAGGGCACGTCGACCTCCGACATGGAGGCGAGCGTCTGCAGGCGCATCAGCGCGTCCGAGGAGCTGTTGGCGTGGACGGTGGCCAGCGAGCCGTCGTGGCCGGTGGACATCGCCTGGAGCATGTCGAGGGTCTCGCCGCCGCGGACCTCGCCGACGATGATGCGGTCGGGGCGCATGCGCAGGGAGTTGCGTACGAGGTCGCGGATGGTGATCTGGCCCTTGCCCTCCACGTTCGCGGGACGCGATTCGAGGCGGATGACGTGGGCCTGCTGGAGCTGGAGTTCGGCCGAATCCTCGATGGTGATGATGCGTTCGCCCTCGGGGATCAGGCCGGAGAGGGCGTTGAGGAGGGTGGTCTTGCCGGTGCCGGTGGCCCCGGAGACGATCACGTTCATCTTCGCCCCGACGAGCCCGGACAGCAGGATCAGCATCTGCTCGTCGAGCGAGCCGAGGGCGATCATCTCGTGCAGGGTGAAGGCGCGAGGGAAGCGGCGGATGGTGAGGGTGGCGCCGGTCAGGGAGAGCGGCGGGATGATGACGTTGACGCGCTCGCCGCTGGGCAGGCGTGCGTCGACCATCGGATTGGCCTCGTCCACGCGCCGGTTGACGGTGGAGACGATGCGCTCGATGGTCTGCATCAGCTGTTCGTGCGAGGCGAAGCGGATGGGAAGCTGTTCGACGCGGCCGGCGCGTTCCACATAGATGTGGTCGGGGCCGTTGACCATGATCTCGGAGATCGAGGCGTCTTCCAGGAGCGGTTCGAGGACGCCGAGCCCGAGGGCCTCGTCGACGACGCGACGGATCAGTTGGGCGCGCTCGACGGTGGAGAGGACGGGTCCCTCGCGGCTGATGATGTGGCCGAGTACGCGCTCCAGGCGCGCCCGGCGCTCGGCCGGCGCGAGCGCGGACATCTCGGCGAGATCGATCTCCTCCAGCAGCTTGGCGCGGTAGGAGGAGATCAACCGGCCGTCCTCACGCGGGCTGTGCGATTCGTCGGGGGTGTTGACCCTGGAACGAAGGCTCATGGTCAGGGTCCCTCCGGGTCGTCGTTGGGCATGGTGGCCGTGCGCGTGACGGACTGTTCGCCCACGCCCGGCACGATGGACTTGATCGAGATGCGGACTGTTGCCGTGACGGCGTCCCCTGGCTTGCTGATGGCGATCGAGGCACGGGGACGCAGGCTTTCCTTGATCGCCGCCAGGCCTGCCGCCGTTCCCGCGTCCGGCTTGCGGGCCTCCACGCGTGCCGCCGTACGCGCTGCGGTCTGCGCCTGCTGCACGACGTACGCGGTCCAGCCCAGCTGGATGCCGCAGAGCGCGACCAAAATCATGATCGGGAGGAAGCCGAGGTACTCCAGGGTTGCCTGCCCCCGGTCCTTCGTCAGGAGCGAGCGCCGGTTGCGCAGCCGATCCATGTCAGTCCTCCTCCTCATGCGAGGAGCCGGCCTCACCCACGATGGGGACGCCGATGTTCAGAGCCGGAATGATGATCGGAAGGTTCAGGGTGACCTTGGCCGTTGATACCTCGCCGGACGTCCCGCACTCCACGCCCATGTTCCACGCGGAACCGACGTGCGCGTGGGCCGCCTCCTCGCAGGAGCGCCCCACCGCCCCCGCCCGCGCCGCCTCGTCCGCCGCGTTGCCCGCCAGGGAGAAGGCGTAGCCGATCAGTACGCACTCCCACACCGCCGCCACCAGCAGCAGGATCAGCGGCACCGTGCCCACGAACTCGATCGCCACCTGGCCCCGGTCCCCGCGCCCCGGTCTGCGGGCGGGCATGCGTCAGCCCTCCCGGCCGCGGCGCAGGCGGGCCACCGGGCCCGACGCGCGGACCGCGAGCGAGGCGCCCGGGGCGGTGGCGGCGGTCGGGGTGGGGTCCGGGGTCGACAGCAGGCCCAGTTCGCCGGCCAGGGTCCACAGGGCCTGTTTGACCGTCGAGCGGTTGTCGAGGTCCTGGACGCGGCCCGCGTCGACCACGGCCTGGAGTTCCTTGAACGCGGCCGGGACCGGGGTGCGGGTGGCGCGGGTCTTGGTGATCTTCTCGATCAGGGCGGGCTGGATCTCCGTGTGCTTGCTCCAGCGGTTGACGACCATCGCGGTGTCCTCCGCCTTGCGCACCTGGAGCCGTTCCCACATCCGGACCATCCGCTTCGCCGCCCGGACCGCGACCACGTCCGGGGTGGTGACCAGCACCGCCACGTCCGCCATCTCCACGGCGGCCGCGTTGGCCCCGGTGACCTGGGTGCCGCAGTCGACGACGACGAGTTCGTAGCGGCTGCGCAGGGCTCCGACGATGTGCCGGGCGGCCCGGTCGTCGACCTCCTCGCCGCGTTCCCCGTCCGCCGGGGCCAGCAGCAGCGCCAGACCCGAGGCGTCGTCGTAGACGGCGTCCTGGAGGACCCGGGGGGAGATGTCCTGGATCCCGGCGAGGTCCGCGACCGAGCGCCGGAACTGCACGTCGAGGTACGAGCCCACGTCGCCCGCCTGGAGGTCCAGGTCGACCAGTGCGGTACGCCGCCCGGAGGCGGCCGCGGCCAGCGCGAACTGCACGGCGGTGAAGGTGGTGCCCACGCCGCCCTTGGCTCCGGTGACCGTGACGACCCGGCCGCCCGGACCGGTGAAGACGTCGGCGGAGGCGCCGCCGCCGAGGTGGCGGCGTACGCCCACGGACCACTGGGCGGCGGCCTGGACACGGGCGGCGAGTTCCTCGTAGGAGAGCGGGAGGCCGATCAGGCCGCGCGCGCCCGAGTCCATGGCGGCGGAGAAGAGCCCGGGGCCGGAGTCCGAGGAGACCAGGACGACGCCCACGGCCGGGAAGCGCAGGGCGACCTCCCGGATGAGTTCCAGGGCGGGGACCGGGCCGATCCGCTCGTGGACGAGGACGACCTCGGGGAGTTCGTCGATGGAGTCGGCGGCGAGACGGGCCAGGGTGTCCAGGAGCGTGGTCGCGTCCGGGACGGGGGCGGCCGGCTCGGCGGCCGGCAGCTGGCTGAGCAGCGTCACGATGGCGCGCGCGGCGTCCGGGTCGCCGACCGCGGGGAGGATTCGGGTGGTCATCCGGGCCTCACCTGTCCCCGTCGAGGGTGTACGTGCGGTCGCCCGGGGCGGGCGCCGAATCGGTGCCGGGGGCCACCAGGGCCAGGCGTACGTGCTCCGCGAAGGACTCGGCGTAGGCGACGCGCTGGGTGTCCTTGGTGCTCAGGGCGAAGGTGATCGGAACGGCCTCGGCGGGGCCCTTGCGATCGGTGTCCTTGTCCAGGGCGGTGAGCTTGCCGACGCCCAGGACCCGGGCGTTGGCCACGATGATCACCGACCGCGAGGGGTCGGTGTCCTTGGCCCCCTTGAAGGTGGCGAGGATGTTGACCTTGGCGCCGGAGGTGATCTTCCCGGCCACGCCCGTGGCCGCGTCGATCATGATGGCGATCTCCTGCTCACCGGGCTGCAGCTGCGGCCGGTCGACGAACATGTCCGCCTGGAGCAACGACCCCTTCTTCAGGGTGGTGAGCGCGATCTTGTCCTTGAGCGCGCCGAGGTCGGAGACGGCGGTGTCGGACAGCCACCGCTCGGGGATCCTGACCTCCTCGAACTGCGCGGCCGACAAAGGGCTGTACGGGGCTATGTCGCCCTTGGCCCGGTAGGCGACGACCTCGGCGCCGACCTTGGAATTGACGTCGCCGATCACCACGAGGACTCCGGCGAAGGCCCCCAGTGCGCACAGGACCGACAGGAGCAGCAGGATGACGCCGCGGCGCTGGCGTGAGTTCATGGGCCTTACCTACCTCGCCGTTCTTCATTCATTCGTGCGTTCGAGTGATCAGGGTCTGGAACGGGCGGTGCGCGCGGGCGTGGGCGGCGGCGGTGCGGTGAGCGGCGCCGCGCAGAAGCCGCAGCGGTCGCCGATGAGTTCGAGGCCGCACCAGCGGCACTCCTCCCGGCGGACCGAGGCGACCAGTTGGTAGAGCACGGACAGGTCCGGGATGCCGGCGGCGAACTCGACCAGCTTCGGGGTGCCCCACCAGCCGGGGGACGAGGCCGGCAGCGGGTTCTCCAGGACGCCCTGCACCTGCCAGGCGGGGGCCAGTTCGGCCGTGACCCAGTCGGAGGCGAGCTGGCCGCGGGCGAAGGTGAGGTGCGTGGCGAACTCGGGGCCGGCGGGCAGTACGGCGCCGCGGGGGCCGTGCGCGCCCTGGGAGTTCGTGCCCAGCTTCGCCAGGTGCGGTTTCGGGTGGGCCATGACGGCGAACTGCGCGCTCGGCGACCAGGATCTGGCGTGGGCGCCGAGGCCGACCGGCACCCGGACCCGGTCGAGTTTGGCGACCGAGCCCAGCAGGGCGCCCGCGTAGATGTAGTGGGGCAGCAGCCGGGCCGCGGAGGCGATGATTCCGGGGCTGAAGTCGCAGACGCTGAGCTGGCGCAGCTGACGCGCCAGCAGGGCCGTTCCCAGCGGCGGCAGATCGATGCCGAGGAGCGCGATCCGGTCGGTTTCCAGGATGGCGCGTACGGTGTGCAGCCGTTGGACGGTGGAGCGCGGCAGCCACGGCGGTACGAGGGCCACGAGGTGGCCGTGCCGCTCCAGCACGGCGCCCGTCTCGGCGAGCGCGCCCTCCAGGTCGAGCTGCTCGGGCGGGTGCAGTAAGGCGGCGCCGGGTGTGTGCCGGTCAGGGGCCGGAAGTACCAGATCGGCGCTGGTGACAGCGATGGCGGTCGGCACGCGCATTCCCCCGTTCCCCCACGTACGCCCCCGTACGCCCAGTACGCCGCGGGCACTTCACGTGCCCGGCGCGCGCTCGGCACGGACCTGACGCGGACTCGACGCGGAGTCGTCACGGACTACCCGCGTCCGCGCCCGCACTGCGCGACCGCATCCGATCGACCCGCTCCCCCCTTGCTCCAGCACCATATCCGCGTCACCCCTGGCGGGGCAGGGCCTTGCGGATTCCCGTGCTAACAGCACGCGTCACAGGCGGCGGAAACCCGGACAACAGGGATCGCGTAGCGGGCCGTTTCAAGCCACGTCGCGAAGACTCTTGACACGAGGATTGGTCTGGACCAACTTGGCAGTCAACGCCTGGAAGCGGACCCACCCCACTCGGTCCGCCCCTTTCCACACCCCTTTCCCTCCCCCCACCGGAGCCCACGTGAACCGCATACGCTCCCTCGCCCTCCCCATCGCCGTCACCCTGACCGCGGGCGCCCTGTCCGCGCTCGCCGCCGGTACCGCACAGGCCGCCGACGTGAACGTCGCCCGCAACGGCGGCTTCGAGTCGGGCCTGGCCAACTGGTCCTGCACGGGCGGAACGGGCACCTCCGTCTCCTCTCCCGTCTACGCCGGATCCGGCGCCCTGAAGGCCACCCCGGCGGGCCAGGACAACGCCCGCTGCAGCCAGACCGTCACGGTCAAGCCGAACTCGACGTACACGCTGAGCACGCAGGTCCAGGGCAGCTACGTCTATCTCGGCGCGACCGGGACCGGCACCCAGGACGTCTCGACCTGGACGCCCGGGTCGGGCACCGGCTGGCAGAAGCTCTCCACCACCTTCACCACCGGCCCCGGCACCACCCAGGTCACCGTCTACACGCACGGCTGGTACGGCCAGCCGGCCTACGTCGTCGACGAGTTCAGCGTCTTCGGCCCGGACGGCGGAGGCGGCACCGACCCCGGCCCGTCGGTCCCCGGGGCCCCGGCCGGGCCGGCCGTTTCCGGCCAGAGCGCGAACGCCCTCACCCTTTCGTGGAACGCGGTCGGCTCGGCCACCGGCTATTACGTGTATCAGGACGGCGTCCGCGTGAAGACCGTGACCGGCGGCGCCGCCTCCACCCAGATCACCGGGCTCACGGCCGCGACCTCGTACTCCTTCCAGGTGAGCGCGTACAACGCGGCGGGCGAGGGCCCGAGGTCCGCCCCGGTGACCGGCACCACCACCGGTACCGACCCCGGTCCGGGCCCCGGCCCGGCCGTCCCCAAGCACGCCCTGACCGGCTACTGGCAGAACTTCGACAACGGCGCGACCGTCCAGAAGATCTCCGACGTCTCGGCGCAGTACGACATCATCGCCGTCTCCTTCGCCGACGCCACCACCACACCCGGCGCCATCACCTTCAACCTCGACTCGGCCGGCCTCGGCGGCTACACGGTGGACCGGTTCAAGGCCGACATCGCCGCGAAGAAGGCGGCCGGCAAGTCGGTCATCCTCTCGATCGGCGGCGAGAAGGGGACCATCTCGGTCAACGACTCGACGTCCGCGAACAACCTCGCCGACTCCGCGTACGCCCTGATGCAGCAGTACGGGTTCTCCGGCATCGACATCGACCTCGAGAACGGCCTGAACCCCACCTACATGACGCAGGCCCTGCGCTCGCTGTCCGCCAAGGTCGGCTCCTCGCTCGTCATCACCATGGCCCCGCAGACGATCGACATGCAGTCCCCGCAGGGCGGCTACTTCAAGACGGCGCTGAACATCAAGGACATCCTCACCGTCGTCAACATGCAGTACTACAACAGCGGCTCGATGAACGGCTGCGACGGCAAGGTCTACTCCCAGGGCTCGGTGGACTTCCTCACCGCACTGGCCTGCATCCAGCTGGAGGGCGGCCTCGACCCCTCGCAGGTCGGCATCGGCGTCCCGGCCTCGCCCAGCGGCGCCGGCAGCGGCTACGTGTCCCCGACCGTCGTGAACAACGCCCTGGACTGCCTGACCAGGGGGACGAGCTGCGGCTCCTTCAAGCCGTCGAAGACCTACCCGGGGCTGCGCGGGGCGATGACCTGGTCGACGAACTGGGACGCCAAGGCGGGTAGTGCTTGGTCGAACTCGGTGGGTCCCAAGGTCCACGGGCTCCCGTAGGCGGTACCTGTGGGGGTGGCCGGAATCGGTTCGGCCGACACAGCGTGTCCTTGACCGGGACATGCCACGAGAGCACGCTGTGCGCGTCCGCACGGCTACCCCCACACTCCCCACCCAGGAGAACGCATGCGGCTCCATACCCGCCGAAGGGCCACCCTCACGGCGGCCCTGCTGGCGCTCGCGCTGGGCGCACCCGCCTACGGCATGAGCGCGACGGCCTCCCCTCCGCCCACCCCTTCCACGGCCACCCAGGACGAGGCGATCGTCCAGTACCGGATCCACGGCCCCTCCACCGCCGCCGACCGCACCGCCCTGCTCCGCACGGGCGTCTCGATCGACGAGGTGGACGACCACACGGTCGTGGTCAGCGCCGACACCATGCAGGCCAAGAAGCTCAAGGAGCTCGGCTACCGGCTGACGCCCCTGCCCGGACCCCCGGACCGCTCGCTGCCCGGCATCGCGGCGAGCCCGATGGACTTCCCCTCGGCGGACTCGAAGTACCACAACTACGCCGAGGCGACGGCGGAGATCAACCAGCTCGTCGCGCAGTACCCCGCGATCGCGAGCAAGCAGGTGATCGGAAAGTCGTACCAAGGCCGGGACCTCATCGCCATCAAGATCAGCGACAACGTCGCGACGGACGAGGCCGAGCCCGAGGTGCTCTTCACCGCCCACCAGCACGCGCGCGAGCACCTGACCGTCGAGATGGCCCTGTACCTGCTCAAGGAGTTCACCTCCAAGTACACCAGCGACTCCCGGGTCGCGAGCGCGGTCAACGGCCGCGAGATCTGGATCATCCCGGACCTCAACCCGGACGGCGGCGAGTACGACATCGCCACCGGCTCCTACCGCTCCTGGCGCAAGAACCGGCAGCCGAACGCCGGCTCCTCCTACGTCGGCACGGACGAGAACCGCAACTGGAACTACAAGTTCGGCTGCTGCGGCGGCTCCAGCAGCAGCAAGAGCTCCGAGACCTACCGGGGCGCGGCCGGCGAGTCGGCGCCCGAGGTCAAGGTCGTCGCCGACTTCGTACGCAGCCGGATCGTCGGCGGCAAGCAGCAGATCAAGGCCGGCATCGACTTCCACACCTACAGCGAGCTCGTCCTGTGGCCGTTCGGCTACACCTACAACGACACCGCCCCGGGCCTGACCGCCGACGACCTCGCCGTCTACAAGAAGATCGGCACCAGCATGGCGGCGAGCAACGGCTACACGCCGGAGCAGTCGAGCGACCTGTACATCACGGACGGGACGATCGACGACTGGCTGTGGGGCAACCAGAAGATCTTCTCCTACACCTTCGAGATGTACCCGGAGAGCGGCGGCGGCGGCTTCTACCCGCCGGACGAGGTCATCGACCGCGAGACCACGCGCAACAAGGACGCGGTGCTGCAACTGCTGGAGAACGCCGACTGCATGTACCGCTCGATCGGCAAGGAAGCCCAGTACTGCGCGACGCCGTGACCGGCTGAGCGTGTGAAAGGGGCGCCCCACCGCCAGGGGGGCGCCCCACCCGCGCGTCGGGCCTCAGCCCAGGACGGCGAGGGCGTCGATCTCGATGAGCAGCCCGGCCGGCAGGCCCACGTACACGGTGGTACGGGCGGCGGGGGCCTCCTTCAGGCCCTGCTCCTCGAAGTAGGCGTTGTAGATGCCGTTCATCTCGGCGAAGTGCCCGGTGTCGGTGAGGTAGACGCGGATCATCATCACGTCGTCCCAGCCCGCACCGCCGGCCTCCAGGACGGAGCGGACGTTCTCCAGCGTCTGGAGGGTCTGCTCGCGCAGGGTCGGCCCGGCGGGGGTGGGCGGCTGCCCGTCGACGTGCGGGAGGAAGCCGACCTGGCCGGCGACCTGGAGGAGGTTCCCCTTCCGCACGCCGTGCGAGAACTTCGCGGGCGGGGTGGTGTGGGTGTCGGGCGTGACGGCGATCTTCTCGCTCACGGGCTCTCCTGGGTTCCTGAGTAGTCCTGGCTGATGGCTTCGGCGGTACGCAGCACCTGCGGCAGCAGTTCGAGCAGCCCCTCCGCGGGGACCACCACGCCGGGCGCGGATATCGACAGCGCCGCGACGACCCGCCGGTCCGGCCCGCGCACGGGCGCCCCGAGGCAGTTGATGGACTCCTCGTGCCCCCCGAGATCGGTGGCCCAGCCCTGCGCCCGTACGAGGTCCAGTTCGCGCAGGAAGGCCGCCGCGTCCGGGGTGGAGCGGGCGGTGTAGCGGGGGTACTCGATCCGGTCGGCGAGGGCCCGGAGCTCGACCTCGGGCAGGTCGGCGAGGAGCAGCTTGGCCACGGCGGCGACCGTGAGGGGCACGGGTCTGCCGATGCGGGAGTACATGCGGACCGGGTAGCGGCTGTCGACCTTGTCGACGTACACGACCTCGTCGTCCTGGTGGAGGGCGAGGTGAACGGTGTGCCCGGTGGCCCGGTTCAGCTCGACGAGGTAGGGATGTGCGATCTCCCGGACGTCCAGGTTCTCGATGGCCTCGGCGGCGAGGGCGAAGAGCTGCGCGCCGAGGCGGTAGCGGCCGTCGGGGCGGCGGTAGACGAAGCCGCGCTCGTGCAGGGTGCGCAGGAGGCGGAGCGCGGTGCTCTTGTGCACGTCGAGCTCGTCGGCCACTTCGCCGAGTCCGGCGGGCCCCTTCGCGAGCAGCGGCAGCACCGCGAGCGCCCGCTCCACCGACTGGCTCATGCCGCGTCCTTTCGTGACCGTCACTGCCAACACCGGCTCCGCCGCTGCACCGGGCTCCGCCCGGACCCGCGCCTCGAACGCCGGCGAGGCTCAAATACCAGCCTCGCCGGCGTTTGAGGCGCGGGGACTCGGGGGCGGCGCCGCACCGGGCAGCGTTGACCCACCGTCACCCCGGATGTTAGACAGCATGCAGCAACACACGCAACGACTGTTGCACAAAGCGCAACACGGAGGCACCGCATGGCCAGCGACAGCGATCCCGTCAAGGACCTCGCCGACGAGCCGGTCGACCACCGGTTCAAGGGACTTCCCCCGGAGGCCCAGGCGCAGGGCCTCACGGTGGGCCGGCTCGCCGCCGAGCGGCGGGATCTGTACACCGGCGGCTTCACCACCCCCGTCCTGACGCTCGACGCGGACGCGCTGGAGCACAATCTCGCCGCGCTCGGCGCCTACGCCGCCCGGCACGACCTGGCCTTCGCCCCGCACGGCAAGACCTGCATGTCCCCGCAGCTCTTCCGGCGCCAGCTGGAATACGGCGCGTGGGGCATCACCGCCGCCGTCCCCCACCAGGCCCGCGTCTACCGCGCCTTCGGCATCGGGCGGATCTTCCTGGCCAACGAGCTCGTCGATCCCGCCGCCCTGCGCTGGGTCGCCGACGAGCTCGCCGCCGACCCGGACTTCCACTTCGTCTGCTACGTCGACTCCGTACGCGGGGTCGAGCTCATGGACCGCGCCCTCCAGGGCCGGACGCCGGCCGCCCGCATCGACGTCGTCGTCGAGCTCGGCGCCGGTGAGGGCGCCCGGACCGGGGCCCGTACCGACGAGGACTGCCGCGCCGTCGCCGACGCCGTGGGCGCCGCCACCGCCCTGCGTCTCGTCGGGATCGCCGGCTACGAGGCGGAGGTGCCCGATGCCGACCCCGAGTCGGTCCACGCGTACCTGCGCCGGCTCACCGCGCTGGCCGTCGAGTTCGACGAGGCGGGTCGGTTCCCCGCGGACCTCGACGAGATCGTCGTCAGCGCCGGCGGCTCGTCCTGGTTCGACGCGGTCGCCGACGTGTTCGCCGAGCTCCCGGAGCTCTCCCGCCCGGTCCTCAAGCTGCTGCGCTCCGGCGCGTACGTCTCCCACGACCACGGCTGGTACACCCGGCTGACCCCCTTCAACCGGCACCCGGAGGAGGGCGGCCTGCGTCCCGCGTTCCGGCTGTGGACCCAGGTCGTCTCCCGCCCCTCCCCCACCCAGGCCTTCGTCAACGCGGGCAAGCGGGACATCGCCTACGACCTGGGCCTGCCCGAGGCCGAGCTGGTCCGCGACGCCCTCACCGGCGAGGAGCGCCCCGCCGCCGGTGTCCGCGTGGTCAAACTGTCCGACCAGCACGCCTGGCTGGAGACCGACTCGCCCGAGGACGTGCAGGTGGGCGACTGGGTGGCGCTCGGCATGTCCCACCCGTGCACGATCTTCGAGAAGTGGCCGCTGATCCCGGTCGTGGAGGCCGACGGCGCCGTCACCGACTACGTGCGCACCTTCTTCTAGGCGCCGGTCGTGGACCTGGTCATCCGGGGGGCCCGCGTCGTCGACGGCACGGGCGGTCCCTCGTACACGGCGGACGTCGGGGTCCACGAGGGCCGGATCGTCGAGATCGGCAGGCTCCCGGGCGGCGGGCGGCGCACCCTCGACGCGCACGGCCTGGCCCTCGCCCCGGGCTTCGTGGACATGCACGCCCACAGCGACCTCGCCCTGCTCCGCGACCCGGACCACAGCGCGAAGGCCGCGCAGGGCGTGACCCTCGAAGTCCTCGGCCAGGACGGCCTGTCGTACGCGCCCGTCGACGACCGCACCCTCGGTGAGGTGCGGGCCGCGATCGCCGGCTGGAACGGCTCCGGCGACGACATCGACTTCGACTGGCGCACGGTCGGCGAGTACCTCGACCGGCTGGACCGGGCGCACGGTGGTCGGGGGGTGGCCGTCAACGCCGCCTACCTGGTCCCCCAGGGCACGGTCCGCGCCTACGCCCTCGGCTGGGCGGACCGGCCCGCGACCGCGGCCGAGCTGGACCGGATGCGCCGGCTCGTCGCCGACGGTCTGGCCCAGGGCGCCGTCGGGCTGTCCTCCGGCCTCACCTACACCCCCGGCATGTACGCCACCGGGTCCGAACTGACCGAGCTGTGCCGGGTCGTGGCCCGGTACGGCGGCTACTACTGCCCGCACCACCGCAGTTACGGCCACGGCGCGCTCGCCGCCTACGCCGAGATGGTCGCCCTCGCCCGGGAGGCCGGCTGCGCCCTGCACCTGGCGCACGCCACCATGAACTTCGGCGAGAACCGGGGCCGGGCTTCCGAGTTGCTCGCCCTGCTCGACGCGGCCCTGGCCGAGGGGGTCGACATCACCCTCGACAGCTACCCGTACACCCCCGGCTGCACCACCCTCGTCGCGCTCCTCCCGAGCTGGGCGAACGAGGGCGGGCCGGAGGCGGTCCTGGCCCGGCTGCGGGACGACGCCCAGGCCGAGCGGATCCGCCACGCGCTGGAGGTCGAGGGCGCCGACGGCTGTCACGGCGTCCCCGTCGACTGGTCGACGATCGAGATCTCGGGCACCGCCGACCCCGCGCACGGCGCGTACGTCGGCCGGCGCCTGGACGGCTGGGAGAGCGCCCGCCGGCTGCTGCTGGGCGACCGGCTCGCGCCGACGATCCTCCAGCACGTCGGGGACGAGGAGAACGTCCGGGCGATCATGCGCCACCGCGTCCACACCGGCGGCTCCGACGGCATCCTCCAGGGCGCGAAGCCGCACCCGCGCGCCTACGGCACCTTCCCCCACTACCTCGGCCACTACGTCCGCGAACTCGGCCTGCTCTCCCTGGAGGAGTGCGTGGCGCACCTGGCCGGCCGGCCCGCGGCGCGGCTGCGGCTGCCCGACCGGGGCCTGGTCCGCGTGGGGTACCGCGCCGACCTCGTGCTGTTCGACCCGGACACGGTGGCGGCCGGGTCGACGTACGAGCGGCCACGCGCGGCGCCGACCGGCGTTCCGCACGTCCTGATCGACGGGCGTTTCGTCATGCGCGACGGGCGCCGGACGGACGTGCTGGCCGGACGCTCGGTGCGCCGAACCGCCCGCGATCTTCGGTAGATCGGACATCTACGATGGTCGGCATGGTCGCCTTCGCCCTCGCCGCCCTGCTCTTCCTCGCGTTCTGCGCAAGTGTCCGGCAGGACCGGCGCCGGTTCAGCAACGCCGTGCTCCTGGGGCTGACCTTCCTCAGCCTGTTCTCCGCGCTGTTCCTCCAGGTCGGCAAGTTGCCCACCTGGGCGGCCGTCACGGTCGTCGTGATCGCCTTCGCCTCACCGGCGTTCGCCACCCTCGCCCTGGGCGTCTTCCTCGTCCGCAACGGGCTGATCATGATCCGCAAGGAGGGCTTCCGGCCGGCCAACCTGCTGTCGATGCTCGCCGGCCTCGCGATCTTCGGGCTGATCGCGCTGCTGGTCCTCGTCGGCGTGGTCGGCTCCCCGCTCCTCGGCGGGATCGCCGGAACACTCACCGTGGTCGCCGGTTACATCTCCTTCGTCTTCTTCTGCTTCCTCGGCTACGCCTTCCTCTACGGCCGGATCAAGGTGCGCGGCGACGTCGACCACGTGGTGATGCTGGGCTCGGGCCTGGTCGGTGGCGACCGCGTGCCGCCGCTGCTGGCCTCCCGCCTGCGCAAGGGACAGCAGATCTACGAGGCCCAGCTGGCCCGGAACGGTCGGCCGCCGATGCTGCTCGTCTCGGGCGGCAAGGGCTCGGACGAGAAGGTCTCCGAGGCCCGGGCGATGGCGGACTGGCTGATCGCCCAGGGCGTGCCCGAGCAGCACGTCGTGCTGGAGGACCGCTCCACCACGACCGAGGAGAACATGCTCTTCAGCCGGGACATCATGACGGCGCACGACCCGGCCTACCGGTGTGTGGTGGTCACCAACAACTTCCACGCCTTCCGGGCGGCGATGCTGGCCCGCAAGACCGGCGTCAACGGGCAGGTGCTCGGTTCCCCCACCGCCAAGTACTACTGGCCGAGCGCCACCATCCGCGAGTTCGTCGCGATCTTCTGGGAGCACCGGATCGTGAACCTGTCGATCTGCGCGCTGCTCACCGTCTTCGGTGCGCTCGGCACGCTGGCCGCGGTCCTCGTCTGACCCGCGCGGTTCGAAGTGCGTTCATGGGGCGGTGGTCGGACCATGGGGCCAGGGGAAAACCGTAGGAGGTACGCGATGGTCAGTGAACCCGACGAGCAGCCCACACGGTCGGACCGGCTCTTCACGGGCGGCGAGCGACCGTACGACCCCGAGGACCTCGTGATGGTGACCGGCCACGACCCGACTCCGGAGCGGATCGAAAAGGCCCGTCAGCTGATGGAGAAGGAGGGCCCGCAGGTCATCGAGCGCTACCTGCCGTAGGTGCCCGGTACGGGCCCACGGCCGCGGCGCGCCACGGATGCTGCCGAAACTCCGCCCCGGGGTCGCCCCCCGGGGCGGGGTCGTCCGATGTCCGGCGCCCCGGCGCTCCGGCGCGGGTCGCGGGCGCGCATCCAGAATCGTTAATGCTCGTTAGCCGCAAGGGGGACACGACCCTAAGGACAGGAAAAATGCACGCACTCGATGTCGACTGGGACCACCCCACCGACCCGCGACCCGGCCCACGGCTCGACCACGTACGCGCCTACGTGAGCACCGCGGGCGCCGACGGGCACCTCTGGCACGGGGTCCCCACCCTCCTGCTGAGCACGCTCGACCGCGCGAGCGGCCGCGCCGTCCGCACCCCGCTGATCTACGGCGAGGACGAAGACCGCCACATCGTCCTGGCCTCCGCCTACGGCGCCCCAGACCACCCCCGCTGGTACCGGAACCTCACCGCGCACCCGGAGGTCCGCCTCCAGGTCGGCTCCGCCACCTTCACGGCGTCGGCGCGTACCGCCACGCCCCAGGAGCGGGAGGTGTACTGGGAGATGATGACGGCCCTGTGGCCCCCGTTCGAGGACGACCGCGCCGCGGCCCGACCCCGCGAGATCCCGCTGGTGATCCTGGAGCGCGTGGGCTGACCCGAGCCCGATCGGCAGGAGACGGCAGGGCGCCGCTAGTGCGTCGGGGCGGCGACCGCGCTGTACGTGCGTCCGCCCACGTCGTACTCGCCCAGCGGGACCATGCCGAATCCGTCGACGTGCACCTTCCAGGACGGCACGTTCCCGGCCTCGATGAAGGCGACCACGGCTTCGGCGCGCTCCGAGGCCGCCGCCACGGCCATGGTGAACAGCGCCCGGGCCACGCCACGCCCCCGGTACGCGGCGTCGACCACCACCGGCCCGTAGAGCAGCCACCGCGCCCGGGCCAGCGGACGCCCCTGCCATTCCAGCGCCTCCTGTGCCCGGAGCAGGCCCGCGACCGGCGGCGACGGGTCGGCCAGGGTCGTGGGCTCGGACAGCGCGAGCAGCCCGGCGACGCGGCCCGCGTCGTCCGCGACCAGCAGCTCGCGCGCTCCGGCCATCGCCCGCAGCGCGGGGACGTCGAAGCGGCCCTGCACGAAACCCTGTTCCGCCCGCTGCCGTTCCGTCAGCGCGTCGTGGTGGTTGGCCGCGAAGAGCTCGGCCATGGCGGGCGCGTCGGCCTCGGTGGCGTACCGGTACTGCATCCCGCGATCGTGTCACGCCCCCACCGCCGGACCCCGCCGCCGACACCAGGGCCTACGGGTGACACCGAGGGCGGTATTGAACACGTTCAACGCCTCTGACAGTATGTGCTTCGGCGAACCCGCCGGGCAGCGGACATACGGATCCGCCCGCCCTCGCGACGGGTTGCCACACGACCGGAGGTGGGCACGAGATGGGCCTGGTCCTGCTGCTCATCGGCGCCGTCCTCGTCCTTGCCGTCGCTCTCGTGGGCCTGGCCGTGGTCCTCACCGCGAGCGCGGCCCTGGGCCTCGCGACCGCCGCGGCGAGCCGCAAGCTGCCGCTCCGGGTCAGGATCGCGCTGCTGCTGGTCGTCGCCGCCGCTCCGGGGGCGGCACTGGTGGTCGCCCTGGACATCGGGGGCGCCTGGCAGTCGGCCGCCTGGGCGCTGCCGTTCCTCGCGACGGTCGCCGCGGGAGCCGCCTTGCTCGCCTTCGAGGCCCACCGGCGCCGCGCACCCAGGATCCCGACGCCGGCCTGGCCGGTCCGAAACTGGCCGGCCGCCGGTCTCTGAGGAGCACCGCTCACCCGTGGTCGTACACGGTCACGTCCACGTCGCGCGCACAGAGCGCCTCGGTGATCAGCGGCTCGATCCGCGACCACGTACCGCCCGCGAGCCCGCACCCGATGCGTGGCATGTGAACGCTCGCCCCGAGCTCGACGGCGCGGTCGGCGAGCGCGGTGAGGCAGCGCCGCACGGCGTCGTAGCGAATGGGCGGCCCTGCGCTCCCGGTCCTCATGCCGCGCTGACCGACCATGTTGGCCACCCACACGTCGGGCTTCACCCGCACCAGTTGCACGGCGCCCAACCCGAAGTCGTTCCCGCTGCGCCCCCGATGCCAGGCCCGGTACGCGACCTCGGGCTCCTCCCAGCGCTTCGAAACGGCCAGCACGAAGCCCTTACCCCACCCCCCGAGGTCATTGCAGACATGCGCGACGACCTTGGGCCCCTTGGCCTGGGGACTCGTCGCATCCCCGGCGATGATCCTCAGCTCCTTCATGCCCGAACCCTATGCGCGAGGTCCGACAGGCCGAGGGGCGAGCCGGGCGAGCGCGGCGGGCGCGGCGGGCGGGACCGGAGAGGGCGCGGTCACAGGTACTCGCGGGCGAATTCCACCGCCCATTCCACCGCCGCCAGCGGGACGCTGCCCGCCTGGGGGTCGATGGTGAGGCGGGCCGATTCCCAGCCCTGGTCGTGTTCGCGGAAGATCGCGAAGCGGGCTTCCTCCAACACCCCTTCCGGCCTGACCAGGAATTCGATCGCCCGGTCGTCGCCATCCGTGCCGACCGTGGCGATCTCCATGTCACCGACTACGAAAACCACTGTCCCGCGCTCCTCAGTTGCCGCTGTACACGTACACCAGCAGGAAGAACGCGACGAAGAGCGCTCCTGCCGCCATGAGGGCGCCGGCCGCGGCCACCACGACCGCGGCGACCCGTTCGGTACGCCGGCGGTGGTCCGCCGGCTTCCACTCGCCCTGGTTCATGCCGCCCAGCCTCCACCGAGGCACCGAGGGCCACATGAGTGCGCGTACTCATCCGGGGTACTCAATGCGGCCTACCCGGTCGCACCCGATCCACCCGGCCACCTGGGGTGACGAGCGCAACACCATGCGCTCGCCCCGACCCGCCGCCCACTCATTCCGCAGGTCGGAACGCGGGCGCGGCCCCGGATTCCAAGGGGGGACCACTTCCCCACCCACCCATTACCCGAAGTGGGACAAACCGCCCCGCGAACCTCTCTTCGAAAACACACGTCACGCCCGCACCCGGGACCGTAAGCTCCCGTCATGCAGGTGATCCAGTCAACCAAACTCGCCAATGTCTGTTACGAGATCCGCGGCCCCGTGCTCGACGAGGCGATGCGGCTCGAAGCAGCAGGTCATCGCATCCTCAAGCTCAACACGGGCAACCCCGCGGCCTTCGGCTTCGAGTGCCCTCCGGAGATCCTTGAGGACATGCTCCGCAACCTGGGCTCCGCCCACGGTTACGGTGACGCGAAGGGGCTGCTCTCCGCGCGCCGCGCGGTCATGCAGCACTACCAGACCAAGGGCATCGACCTGGACGTCGAGGACATCTACCTCGGCAACGGCGTCTCCGAGCTGATCCAGATGTCGATGCAGGCGCTGCTCGACGACGGCGACGAGGTCCTGGTCCCCGCACCGGACTACCCGCTGTGGACCGCCTCCGTGTCGCTGGCCGGCGGTACGGCCGTGCACTACCGCTGCGACGAGCAGTCCGACTGGATGCCCGACCTCGCCGACATCGAGCGCAAGGTCACCGATCGCACCAAGGCGATCGTCATCATCAACCCGAACAACCCGACCGGCGCCGTCTACGACGAAGAGATGCTGCGCGGACTCACCGACATCGCGCGCCGCCACAACCTGGTCGTCTGCTCGGACGAGATCTACGACCGGATCCTCTACGACGGCACCGTGCACCACAACACCGCCGCCATCGCCCCCGACCTGCTGACGCTGACCTTCAACGGGCTCTCGAAGAACTACCGGGTCGCCGGCTACCGGTCCGGCTGGATGGCGGTCTGCGGCCCCAAGAAGCACGCCGCCTGCTACATCGAGGGCCTCACGGTCCTGGCGAACATGCGTCTGTGCGCGAACATGCCCTCGCAGTACGCCGTGGCCACGGCGCTCGGCGGCCGGCAGTCGATCGAGGACCTGGTCCTGCCCGGCGGGCGGATCCTGGAGCAGCGCAACGTCGCGTACGACCTGCTCACCCAGATCCCGGGCGTCACGTGCGTCAAGCCGAAGGGCGCGCTGTACGCCTTCCCGCGACTGGACCCGTCCGTCTACAAGATCAAGGACGACCGGCAGATGGTCCTGGACCTGCTGCGGGCCGAGAAGATCATGGTGGTGCACGGTACGGGCTTCAACTGGCCCGAGCCCGACCACTTCCGGATCGTGACCCTGCCGAACGCCAAGGATCTGGCCGACGCCGTGACCCGGATCGGGAACTTCCTCGACGGCTACAGCCAGCTGTAACCACGAGCGGTGCGTCTCGCCGGAGTCCAGCCGGCGAGACGCAGCCCCCAGCAACAGGATTCACCTCAACTTTAGAACCGATCCAATGTAGGATGGTCTCCTGACCACGCAGGAGGCCACCTCATGTACGAGCCGATCCGCACGAAGCCGGTCGTCCACCGCATGGGCGCCACTCCGGCCGACTACCCGCACAGCAGCCGCGGCGAAGCGCTGGACATCCAGCTCGCCGGCCACCTCGCGGCGCTGCTCGCCGTCACCGACGAGCTCGGGCTCGACGAGGGCGCGGCCGAGATCGCCGCCCAGGTCGCACGACTGCGCGGGAGCCGGCCCGCCCGCGCCCCGCGCCGCTCCCCCGAGGACACCGCCGCGCTGCACCGGCGCGCGCACGACCTCGCCGCCCGCGCGCTCCTCGTCGCCGCGTCGCGCGCCGACACCACCGTCGCGATCCTCGCCGCCGAGCGCATGGACGCGCACGCCGCCGCCCTGAAGTCCTCGGACCTGGCCGGCGCCCTCTAGACGGCCCCGGTCCGGGGCCGCGTAGGCTCCGGATCGGGTGCCACGTTCCGCGCCGAGCGCCTGCGGCAGCGGCGGAAATTGGACAGAACCCCGTGCTCCGAACACGATGATGGCTGAAAGATCGCGGCAGCACGGGGGAGGCCGCTCCACATGGTCGTTCTCCTCCTCTCCGCTCCGTCCCCGTTCGAGCATTCTGGAGAGACTCGCCCATGAGCTTCGGCGACCCCAACAACCCCTACGGCCAGCAGCCTCCGCAGGGGCAGCCCGGCCACCCGCAGCAGGCCCCGCAGGGCGTGCCCCCGCAGTACGGCTACCCCCAGCAGCCGCCGCAGGGCGCCGCCCCGCAGTACGGCTACCCGCAGCAGACCCCGCCGCCGTACGGCGCGTACCCGCCGCCGGGCATGCCCGCGCCGGGCATGCCGGGCTCGGGGATGCCGCCGCTCGCCCACTGGGGTCTGCGCGTGGGCGCGACCCTGCTCGACGCACTGATCATCGCGGGCCCGATGTACGCGCTCATCGGTATCGGCGCGGCCATCGCCACCGACGAGTCGACCGAGGCGATCGCCGGCGTCCTCAGCCTGGTCGGCATGCTCTACGCCCTCGGCATGGGCATCTTCCAGGTGTACAAGGAAGGCACCACCGGCCAGACGATCGGTAAGAAGATCGTCGGCACCAGCGTGCACCGTGAGATGGACGGGGCCACGCTCGGCTTCGGCATGGCGTTCGTCCGCCGGCTGGCGCACTTCCTCGACGGCGCCGCCTGCTACATCGGCTACCTGTGGCCGCTGTGGGACGAGAAGAAGCAGACCTTCGCCGACAAGGTGTGCAGCACCGTCGTCATCAAGGTGAACAAGAACGGCTGATCGCCGCACGGTGAGGACCGGTGGCGACCGGCCGCGCACTGCCTCCGCTCAGGGAGTCCGCGCGAACTCCGCGCCGGCGACCCCGCACCAGGGCACCGTCGCCACCGGCCACACCGGGCCGACCGCTTCCCCGTACTCGGTCGCGCCCGGGGCCACGCCCGGAATCTTCACCAACGCCTGGGCGGCCCGCCCTCGCGGGTCCGGTTCGGCGCGGTCGCGGAACTCCACCGTGACGACGTACGCGCCGGGGCCCTCGGCCCGCCCCGTCGCCTCCACGGCGGCCACCACCCGGCGGCTGGCCGGATCGATGCGGCACCCGGTGACGCGTACGTCCTCCACCGCCGCCCGCGGCGGCGCCTGCGGCGGATCGCCGCCGCTCGCCCACACGTACAGACCCAGCGGGGCGAACACCAGCAGCCCGGCCACCGTCACCAGGCCGACCAGCCAGCCCTGCCATTTCAACGTGCTCACAGCCATGTCCTGATCCTCCCGGGCCGCCGCCCCGCCCACCAGCACCCGAGGGCTCACACAGCATTTCGAAGTGGGACCGCCTGGACACCTGACGTTCATTCAACTTGGCGCGGAATGTGGGTTTCCGCGAGCACGCTGCACCCGTGAGACGCATCCTAGGAATCGTCCTGGGCCTCCTCCTGATCGGCGGCGTGCTCTACGTCGTCGCATTCCAGGGGCAGGATCACCCAGAAACCACGGCAACGAAGACCGTGCGTGGCGTCATCGGCTCGGAGAAGTCCGAATTCTTCCGCGACCCCGACGTCGTCAAGGCCCTTGCCGCCAAGGGCTACACCGTGAAGACGGAGACCTCTGGCTCCTGGGCGATGGACCAGCTCGCCCTCAAGGAGTTCGACTTCGCCTTCCCCAGCAGCAGTGAACCCGCCAAGGAGGTCGCGGCCGCCGCCGGACTCAAGGGGGTCCAGGAGACCAAGCCGTTCTTCTCCCCCCTGGTCGTCATCGCCCGGCAGGGCGCCGCCAAGGTGCTGGCCGACAACGGCCTCGCCAGGATGACCGGCAAGAACTCCGGGACCCTGCTCATGGGCCCCTTCCTCAAGGACTCCGGCGAGGACCGCACCTGGCAGCAGCTGCCCGGCTCCTCCGCCTACGCCGAGCTGACCGGCACGGTGTTCATCAAGACCACCGACCCGTCCTCCTCCAACTCCGGCGCCCTCTTCCTCGCCGCCACGTCCAACGTCGCGAACGGCAACACCGTGGTCGCCGACGACGCCGGCATCGCCCGCACCGCGCCCCTGATGCGCAAGCTCATCTCCGTCCAGGGCGCGCTGGAGCCCAGCACCGACGACCCCTTCCGGGCCTTCATCAGCGGCAGCGGCGAACCGCTGATCCTGGTGTACGAGTCCCAGGTGGCCTCGCTGCTGATGCAGCACCAGGATCCGGGCGACATGGTCGTGCTCTACCCGGACACCACCGTCAACTCGGCGCACACCTTCGTGCCGCTGACCGAGCAGGCGAAGGAGCTGGGCACCCTCCTCGCCACCGATCCGAAGCTGCGCGAACTGGCCGTGCTCCGCGGGTTCCGCCCGCAGGAGGGCGTGGCCGAGTTCACCGCGGCCACGGCGCCGCACACCGCCTACCTCAACACGGGGCTGACCGGCATCCGCCAGGTCGGCACACCCACCGTCAAGATCCTGATGGCGCTGGCCCAGCGCGCCAAGGGCCAGGGGGACACGCCATGACAACGACACCGCCCGAGGACACGTCCTTCCGGCTGAGCCCGCCGGAGCCCGTCGCCCCCGTACGCAAGGAGCAGGCCGCCGGGCTGGTCCCGCTGCAGGACGGCGTCCGCGAGGAGATGGCCCGCCGGGCCGGGGAGTACGTGGGCTCGCTCGCCGCGATCGACGCCCGCTCCCCCGAGTTCGCGCAGCGCATCGGTGAGATAGCCGGTCTCGGCGCCGGCGACATCCGCAGCGCCGCCCAGCAGTCCAACCGGATGCTGGAGCGGGCCGTACGCTCGCTGGGCTCCGACGGCGGCGACGCCCAGGCCCGGGTCGCGGGCTCCCTCGTGGAGCTGCGGCGCACGGTCGAGGACCTCGACCCGCGGGACACACCCGCCAAGGGAGCCCGCAAGCTGCTCGCGAAGCTGCCGGGCGGCAACAGGTTCCGCGACCACGTGGCGAAGTACGCCTCCTCCCAGGCCACCCTCAACAAGATCGTGGGCTCGCTGCGCGGCGGCCAGGACGAGCTGCGCCGCGACAACGCGGCGTTGCACACCGAGCGTTCGCGCCTGTGGGAGACCATGGGCAAGCTCCAGGAGTACGCGGTCCTGACCGAGGCCCTGGACGGCGCCGTCGAGCAGCGGATCGCCGAGGCGGAGCACACCGATCCGGGTGCGGCCGACGCGCTGCGCGCGGACGTGCTCTTCCCGGTCCGGCAGAAGCACCAGGACCTGCTGACGCAGCTGGCCGTCTGCGCGCAGGGCTATCTGGCGATGGACGTGGTCCGGCGCAACAACGACGAGCTGATCAAGGGCGTCGACCGGGCCGCCACCACCACCGTGTCCGCGCTGCGGATCGCCGTGATGCTGGCGTCGGCCCTCGACAACCAGCGCAAGGTGATCGAGCAGGTCGACGCCCTGAGGGGGACCACCGAGGAGCTGATCCGGGGCAACGCGGAGATGCTGTCCACACAGAGCGGCGAGATCCAGCGGATCGCGGCCGATCCGGCGGTGGGCGTCGAGACCCTGCGGACCGCCTTCGCGCAGATCTACAAGACCCTGGACGCGATCGACACGTTCAAGGTGCAGGCGACGCAGAACATGGCGGCAACGGTGGAGTCGCTGGCCGGCGAGCTGCAGAGCGCCTCGGCGCACCTCGCGCGGACCCGCGGTGCCGCTTCCCTGGAAGGCGGTGCGCTGTGAGCGCCGCCCGCGGGCGGGGCCCGCGCCGACGGGCCTGGATCGGCTTCGCCCTCGCCGGGCTGATGGCCGCGACGGGCTGCACCGCCGACGGGCCCGCCGAGCCCACGCGGTCGAGGTACGAGGAAGGTCACCTGCGGGTGCTGGCCTCCAGCGAGCTCGGTGACATGGAACCGATCCTGAAGGCCGCGAAGGCCGCCACCGGCGTCAGCGTCGAGCTGACCTGGTCCGGGACGTTGGACGCCGCCGAGCAGGTCGCCTCGGGGGCGGCGGACGGCAAGTACGACGCCATCTGGCTCTCCTCCAACGACTACCTGCGGCTGCGGCCGGAGGCGGCCGGGAAGCTCTCCAGCGAGACCCCGGTGATGTCCTCGCCGGTCGCGCTCGGGGTGCGGCCGGAGGCGCTGGCCCGGCTCGGCTGGCAGCCCGGGGAGGTCACCTGGCCGGCGGTCCACGAGGCGGTGGCCGCCGGGAAACTGACGTACGGGATGACGGATCCGGTGCGTTCCAACTCCGGCTTCTCGGCGCTGGTGTCGGTGGCCTCGGGGCTGTCGGGCGCGCAGGCGGCGCTGAGCGACGCGGACGTGCGGGCGGCCACGCCCCGGCTGAAGGAGTTCTTCGCCGGGCAGAAGCTGACCTCGGGCTCCTCGGGCTGGCTGGCGACCGCCTACGCCAAGCGCGGGGACGTGGACGCGCTCGTGAACTACGAGTCGGTGCTGCTGTCGATGAACCGGGACGCCAAGGGGGCCGGGGCTCCGCTGACGGTGATCCGGCCGCGCGACGGTGTGGTCACCGCCCACTATCCGCTGACGTTGCTGACCTCGGCCCCGGCCGGGGCGCGTGACTCGGGGCGGGCGCTGACGGAGTATCTGACGGGCCCGCAGGCGCAGAAGGCGATCACCGAGCAGACCTTCCGCCGCCCGGTCGCGGCCGGGGTGACGCCGGCCGCCGGGTTGGACCCGGAGAAGCGGCGCGAGCTGCCCTTCCCGGGGTCGCGTTCGGTGGCGGACGGGCTGCTGGCCGGCTACGAGAACGAGCTGCGCCGGCCCTCACGGACGGTGTACGTGCTGGACACCTCGGGTTCGATGAGCGAGGAGGACCGGATCGGGCGGCTGAAGGCGGCGCTCACCGATCTGACGGGTTCGGGGAGTTCGGGTACCGGGCAGCGGTTCCGCGACCGTGAGGAGGTGACGTTGCTGCCCTTCGGGTCCAAGGTGAAGAAGGTGCGGACGCACGTCGTGGAACCCGGCAATCCGGGGCCGGCCCTGGACGCGATCCGAGGGGACGTGAAGTCGCTGGAGCCGGACGGGGGTACGGCGGTGTACGGCAGTCTGGAGGCGGCGTACCAGCACCTGGGCAAGGGCGGCGCGGACGCCTTCACCTCGATCGTGCTGATGACGGACGGCGAGAACACCGAGGGGGTCGGGGCCGGGCACTTCGACTCCTTCTACGCGGCCCTGCCGCCCGCGCAGCGGCAGACGCCGGTCTTCGCGGTGCTGTTCGGGGACTCGGACCGCAAGGAGCTCACCCACATCACCGAACTGACCGGCGGGCGGCTCTTCGACGCCACCGGCGGGAACCGTTCGCTGGCCGGAGCCTTCGAGGAGATCCGTGGCTACCAATAGGGCGCGCCGGATGCTCGGGTACCTGGAGTCGCGCAAGAACCTGACGGGGTCCGCGTGCGGTGTGGTCGGGGTGGGCCTGACCCTCGCCGGGGCGGCCGGCGCGTACGGGCCGCTGGTGATCGCCGGGCTGTACGGGGCGGGCGCGCTGATCGCCCCGCCGGAGCGGGTGGCGCCGCCGCCCTTCGACCCGAGCGAGGAGGTCGGCGCGCTGCGCGCGGACTTCACACGGCTCGGTGAGTACCTGGGCGAGGTGGAGCTGCCGGCGACGACGGAAGACCGGTGGGCCGCACTGCTGGAGCTGTACGGGGCGCTGCTGGAGCCGGGTTGGGTGGCGGAGGTCCTGGCCGGCGAGCCGGAGGCGGTGCACGCGCTGTCCCGGGCGATCCGGCGGGACGTTCCGGAGTGCGTGGACACGTACAACCGGACGCGTTGGTGGAGCCGGTTGACTCCGGGCGGGGAGTCCCCGGAGCGCCATCTGGAGCGTCAGCTGGACCTGCTGTACGCGGAGGCGGAAAGAGTGACGGCGGACCTCCGCGAAGCAGAGGTCCGCCGTCAGCAGACGCACACGGCCTATCTGGAGGAGCGCGGACGCTCTTCCTGACAGGCCGGTGCTGCGGTGGGCGCCGCTTGGTCGGGGGCTCCCACAGCGGTGGGCGCCGCTTGGTCGGGGGCTCCCACGTTCGATGGCCCTTCTTCAGGGCGCGTCCTGGCTCAGCCCAGGCGCTCCACGAGTGCGTGGTACTGGTCCCACAGCTCCTTGGGAGTGTGGTCGCCGTAGGTGTTGAGGTGCTCGGGGACCAGGGCGGCCTCCTCGCGCCAGACCTCCTTGTCGACGGTGAGGAGGAAGTCGAGGTCCTCGGCCGGGAGGTCCAGGCCGTCGAGGTCGAGGGACTCCTTGGTCGGCAGGATGCCGATGGGGGTCTCGACGCCTTCGGCGGTGCCGTCGAGGCGGCCGACGATCCACTTCAGGACGCGGCTGTTCTCGCCGAAGCCGGGCCACACGAACTTGCCCGCGTCGTTCTTGCGGAACCAGTTCACGTAGTAGATCTTCGGGAGCTTGGCCTGGTCCTTGTCGGCGCCGACCTTGACCCAGTGACCCATGTAGTCGCCCATGTTGTAGCCGCAGAACGGCAGCATGGCGAAGGGGTCGCGGCGCAGTTCGCCGACCTTGCCCTCCGCGGCGGCGGTCTTCTCGGAGGCGATGTTCGACCCGATGAAGACGCCGTGGTTCCAGTCGAAGGACTCGGTGACCAGCGGCACGGCGGAGGCGCGGCGGCCGCCGAAGAGGATCGCGGAGATCGGGACGCCCTTGGGGTCCTCCCACTCGGGGGCGATCGTCGGGCACTGGGAGGCCGGGACGGCGAAGCGGGCGTTGGGGTGGGCGGCCGGGGTCCCGGAGGCCGGAGTCCAGTCGTTGCCCTTCCAGTCGACGAGGTGCGCGGGCGCCTCTTCGGTCATGCCCTCCCACCACACGTCGCCGTCGTCGGTGAGCGCGACGTTGGTGAAGACGGTGTTCGCGTACATGGTCTTCATGGCGTTGGCGTTGGTGTGCTCGCCGGTGCCGGGCGCGACGCCGAAGAAGCCGGCCTCGGGGTTGATCGCGTAGAGGCGACCGTCCTCGCCGAAGCGCATCCAGGCGATGTCGTCGCCGATGGTCTCGACGGTCCAGCCGGAGATCGTGGGCTCCAGCATGGCCAGGTTGGTCTTGCCGCACGCGGACGGGAAGGCGGCCGCGACGTACTTGGTCTCGCCCTCGCCGGCCGGCGGGGTGAGCTTGAGGATCAGCATGTGCTCGGCGAGCCAGCCCTCGTCGCGGGCCATGACGGACGCGATGCGCAGGGCGTAGCACTTCTTGCCGAGGAGGGCGTTGCCGCCGTAGCCGGATCCGTAGGACCAGATCTCGCGGGTCTCGGGGAAGTGCGAGATGTACTTGGTGGTGTTGCAGGGCCACGGCACGTCGGCCTCGCCCTCGGCGAGCGGAGCGCCGAGGGTGTGGACGGCCTTGACGAAGAATCCGTCGGTGCCGAGCTCGTCGAGGACGGCCTTGCCCATGCGGGTCATGGTGCGCATGGCGACCGCGACGTAGGCGGAGTCGGTGATCTCGACGCCGATCGCGGAGAGCTCGGAGCCGAGGGGGCCCATGCAGAACGGGACGACGTACATCGTCCGGCCCTTCATGGAGCCGCGGAAGATGCCCTTCTCGCCGGAGAACATCTCCTTCATCTCGGAAGGAGCCTTCCAGTGGTTCGTCGGGCCCGCGTCCTCCTCCTTCTCGGAGCAGATGAAGGTCCGGTCCTCGACGCGCGCGACGTCGGAGGGGTCGGAGGCGGCGTAGTAGGAGTTCGGGCGCTTCGTCTCGTCGAGCTTCTTGAACGTTCCCTTGGCGACGAGCTCCTCGCACAGGCGCTCGTACTCGGCCTCGGAGCCGTCGCACCAGACGACGCGGTCCGGCTGGGTGAGGGCTGCGATCTCGTCCACCCAGGAGATGAGCTCCTGGTGAGTCGTCGGGATGGTGGGAGCCGCGTTGTCGCGCGCCACGATTGCTCCTTGTTGAGGGGTTTGTTTGGTGTAGGCCCCGTGGGGGCTGCGACCCGGACGCTTCGCGCTCCGCTCATCCGGTGTCGACCGCACTCATCTGATCATCCGGTGGATGTGCGCATATGTCCAGAGGGCCTCTCACGTGAGCATTGCCACGTCCGTCAATCTTCCGTAAAGACCACTAACGGAAACCTACGGACCCGTAGGTAGCATGGCGCGCATGACTTCTGATGCCGCCGCCGTCCCGGCCGCCGAGGCCACACCGGTCGTCGAGGCCCTGGAGGCGGCCGAGACCGCCCTGGAGGAGAAGCCGCTGCTGCGCGGCTGGCTGCACCTCGGGATGTTCCCGGCCGTGGTCGTCGCGGGCCTGGTGCTGATGGCCTTCACCGACTCCACCCGGGCGCGGGTCGCGTGCGGCGTCTACATCCTCACGGCCTGCCTGCTCTTCGGCGTCAGCGCGGTCTACCACCGCGGCACCTGGGGACCGCGCGGCGAGGCCATCCTGCGGCGGCTCGACCACGCCAACATCTTCCTGATCATCGCGGGTACCTACACCCCGCTGACCGTCCTGCTGCTCCCGCCCTCCACCGGGCGGACCCTGCTGTGGGCGGTGTGGATCGCGGCGGCCGCCGGCATCGCCTTCCGGGTCTTCTGGGTCGGCGCCCCGCGCTGGCTCTACACCCCCTGCTACATCGCCATGGGCTGGGCGGCGGTCTTCTTCCTGCCCGACTTCATGCGCACCGGCGGGATCGCCGTCCTGGTGCTGGTGATCGTCGGCGGCCTCCTGTACAGCGTGGGCGGGGTCATCTACGGCATGAAGCGCCCGAACCCCTCCCCCCGCTTCTTCGGCTTCCACGAGGTCTTCCACTCGCTGACCCTCGCGGCCTTCGTGGCCCACTACGTCGGCATCTCGCTGGCCGCGTACCAGCACTGAGTCGGTCGCGGGACGGGCCCGCGACCGGAACGCCCGCCGGGGGGGCGGCGGCGGGGTCCCGTCGCGTCGCGTCGTCCGATCCGGCTTCAGGGGCGGACCGCGCCCAACTGCTCCGCCAGCTCGACCGGATCCGTCGTGGGCCGCGCGCAGACGAAATGTCGACACACGTACGCCGTCGGCAGGTCGTGCACGAGGGTGCGCTCGGCGAGCAGCGGGAACTCGCCGCCACCGCCGTCCGCCCCACGCGGAAGTCCGGCCGCCACCACCGCCCCGGGCGCCGTCCCCAGTAGCGCGGTCCGGTGCAGCAGCGCCAGCGCCGCGTCCTCGGGATCGCCCACGACCGCCACCTCGCGCGGCCCGTCGAGGAGCGCCTCGGCCACCGACAGCCCGTGCCCGATGAAGCGCGGTACCCGCGGCCCGAGCGCCTGCACCACCCCGAGCGCCCGCTCCGCCGCCGTACGGTGCGCCTGCGAGCCGGTGTGCGCCGCGTACGAGAGCAGCGCGCCCGCGGCGGCCGTCCACCCCGAGGGGGCGGCGGTGTCCGTCGGGTCCTGCGGCCTGCGGATGAGCTTCTCGGCGTCGTGCGCCGTGTCGTACAGCGATCCGTCCTCGGCGGTGAACCGGTCCAGGACCAGGTCGACGAGGAACCCGGCGAACTCCAGCCAGACCCCCTCGCCGGTCACGGACGCCAGCGCCAGGAAGCCCTCCGCCACATCGCCGTAGTCCTCCAACACCCCGTCGTTGGTGCCGACCCGGCCGTCCCTGCTGGTGCGCGACAGCCGCGCCCGGCCGTCCATGTGCACGCGCACCAGCAGATCGGCGGCCTCCGTCGCCCGCTCCACCAGGTCGGGCCGCTCGAAGTACGCCCCGCACTCGGCGAGGGCGGCGATCGCCAGCCCGTTCCACGCGGCCACGATCTTGTCGTCCCGGCCGGGCGCGGGCCGCCGCCCCCGCGCGGCCAGCAGCCGCTCCTTGATCCCGGCGAGCCGGCCCGCCTCCACCGCGGGCCCGTCCTGGGGCAGCTGCAGCACGGACGTGCCGTGCTCGAAGGTCCCCTCCTCGGTCACTCCGAAGTACCCGGCGGCCACCTCCCCGTCGGCCTCGCCCAGCACCTCGCGCAGCTGGGCGGGCGTCCAGGCGTAGTAGGCCCCCTCGACGTGCTCCCCGGTCAGCGGGTCCTCGCTGTCGGCGTCGAGCGCGGAGGCGAAGCCGCCCTGATCGGTGCGCAGCTCCCGGACCATGAAATCGGCGGTCTCCAGCGCGACCCGACGCGCGAGATCCGACCCGGTGGCGCGCCACAGGTGGGCGTAGACCCGGCACAGCAGCGCGTTGTCATAGAGCATCTTCTCGAAGTGCGGTACCAAAGCGCCACCGGCCTGTTGACGAAGCACGTAGCGGTGGAACCCGCCTCCCACCTGGTCGAACAAACTGGCACGGGCCATGGCCTCACATGCCCCCTCGGCCATCTCGCGGCCCCCCTCGGACCCCGTCCGGGCATGGTGACGGAGAAGGAACTCCACGGTCATGCTCGGAGGGAACCTCGTGTCACCGCTGCCGAACCACCCGCTGGTCGGGTCGTAGTCACGCGTCAGGGAGAGCAGGGCACCGGCCTGGGACTCCTCCGTGGGCCTCCCCGTACCTTCGGAGCTGAACGTGCGGCCGGCCAGATCGCCCGTGATCTTCCGCGCCACCTCTCCCACCTCTTCGCGACGGCCGGTCCACGCGGCGTACACGCCTTCGAGGACCTGCGTGAAAGAGGGCATGCCGTGCCGGGGCTCGGGCGGGAAGTAGGTGCCGAAGTAGAAGGGCTCGGCATCCGCGGTCATGAAGACCGACATGGGCCAGCCGCCCTGTCCGGTGGCGGCCTGCACGGCCTCCATGTAGACGGCGTCCACGTCGGGACGTTCCTCGCGGTCCACCTTGATGTTGACGAAGTGCTCGTTCATGTACGCGGCGGTCAATTCGTCCTCGAAGGACTCGTGGGCGAGGACATGACACCAATGGCAGCTGCTGTATCCGACGCTCAGGAATACTGGAACGCCTCGCCGGCGCGCCTCGTCGAAGGCCGCGGGCTCCCACTGCCACCAGTCGACGGGGTTGTCCGCGTGCTGCAGGAGGTACGGGGACGTGGCGTGTGCGAGTCGGTTGGGCATAGGCCCTATCCTCGCGCACCCGGCGGCGACCGGTCCGATTCCCGAGGCGTGGCGGCGATCGATGCGTCACCACCGGTTCGTGGGCCAAGAGGCGAACGGCCCGGGATCGAGGGCCGGACGCCGTGACGTAACGTCATGCGCAGCCGGTGGCATCCGTCTTCGAAAGCCAGTCGAACTCGAGGCGCGCGAGGATCGGCGTGGGATCCCCCTGTCGGGTCGCCGCCTTGACCCTGATGCCCTGCTCCCCGAGCGCGCACTTCAGCAACATGCGCTTGTCCATCATGTCTGCCTTCCCCCAGGCCTCCCTCAGGCTCTCGATCCGCCCGAGGGGCGCCGGACCGGCTTCGACCGCCATTACTTCCAGGGTGGTGTTCAGGCTCTCGAGGAGGATGCGCTGGCCCTCGCTCAACTCCTCGAACCGCTCCTCGTCCATCTTCCCGTAGACGTAGAAGTCGTCCTCGAGCTTCTTCACCCGTTTCTGAGCCGCCTCAAGTGCCCTCTGAGCCTCCGCCTTCTTCGCCTGCGCTTCCGGGTCCGCGAAAGCGAACCAGCGACGCGCCATCTCGGTGATCACAGGATCGTCCGGTGCAAGGCCGGCGATGTGGTCGACCCACGCTTGTCCCACAGCGTGATCCATCCGTTCGGCCAGCGTGACGACACCCTCACAGATCGACTTGCCGCGTGTTTGCCGGACTTCACACCGGTAGCGCCCGCCCCGGTGGCTCAGCGGGCTGCCGCACGGCTCGGCCGTTCCGGCCCCGTCCTTGTCCCGCATCCGTCCACAGCGATAACTGCCGGTGCCCAGGTACTTCGCTTCGCGCTTTCCCTTGGCCCGGCGATCATCGGTCCGCTCGGCGACGAACGCCTTGATCCTGAACCATTCAGCCGGAGTCACCACTCCCGCACCACACATGACGATCTCACCCTTGCCGTCCCGCAAGGGTTCGCCGTACCCCTCCCAACTATCCAGGGAGTTCCCGTACTCGTCCGTCCTGCGACGCCGAACTGGGACCATGCCTGCGAAGAGCGGTGACTGGGCGAGCTTGCTCACCGCGGTCGGCGACCAGGTGGCTCCGCTGCGAGTCCGGTGACCCGCTGCGTTGAGCGCATGTGCGGTGACTTTCGTGGTCTTCTTGTCCAACAGCATGTCCGCCAGCCGGCGGGCGGTCCCATACTCGCCCGGGTGCGGTTCGACCTTTCCGCTCCCCGGTGCGCTGTAGAGCCCGAACGGGGGTTTGCCCGTTCCGCGTCGGCCCTCCGCCTTGTGTGCGTCGTGGCCGTTCTTGACCCGCTTCGCGATGTCCTTGGCTTCTTGTCTGGCACTCTCGCTCAGGATCGCGAACACCAAGCGTCCCCCGTTTGCGGAGTCCAGGCCTTCGGAGACGGACACCAGACGTGCCTGGCGGCGGTCGAACTCGTCGAGCATTCGCCCGACCGCCCCCATCCCGCGTCTGTCGAAGCGGTCCGCCTTCCACACACCGAGCGTTTTGGACTTGCCATCCACAATCGCTTGTGTGGCCTTCTCGAACTCCCACCGCCTTACGTAGGCCTTGGACGCCGAGAGCTGTTCGAACCAGACGTGGCGGATCTGCATTCCCTCGGCCTGGGCCCAGCGCACCAGATCCCGGAGATGTCCCCGGATGGCGGCAAGATCCTCCTTCTTGTTACTCCGCCGGAGGTACGCATCCACGAGCCCCACCGGCTCCGCCGTCGCGGGCTTGCTCAGCCCCATGGCTTCCAGTTCGTCAGAGTTGAACCCCAACGCGGTCAGCGTCGCGTGATCTTCGCGCACCCCGCACCCCCTCTGTTCTCGGGAGAATGTAGGGAGCTACTGGACCTTGGATACCGACTTTCCAAGAATGGGGCACGGCTCACCCCTCTACGGATGAATGGGCGAACGGGCGAACGGCTCGCACGGTCACCCCCTCCTGAGCAGCGGGGCCAGGTCGGCGGTCCAGGTGTCGCGGGTGGTGGCCCAGGTGCGGGGGCAGTTCGCGCGGGCCGGTGTCGCGAGGTCCGGGTGGCGGGCCGGGGCCGCGCCGTAGGCGGCGCAGCGGTGGGATTCCGCGCGGGCCGGGTCCGGTGCATGTTCGTCGTCGGGGTCGGGGGTGGGGTCGGCGGCCGCCGCGAGGTCGTAGGCGCGGGCCGCCGTCAGCAGGGTGCGGTCGCCGTCCGGGGAGCGCAGGAGCATCAGCTGGGCGAAGCGGTCGGCGGCGTCCTCCTCGGCGCGGCCCTGGTCGCGGACGGGGAGGTCCAGGGCGTCGACGAGGGCGTGGCCCACCTCGTGGTGGAGGGTCTCCCGGACGATCTCGGAGAGGGCTTCGTCCGCCGGGCGGTGGTCGGCCGCCTCCAGCCGTTCGCGGTCCTGCGTCAGGTCGTCGTAGCAGAGCTCGATCCGGTGGGTCTCGGGGTCGTAGCCGCTGCCCTCGCCCCCGCAGGAGCGGGCGACGACCGTGATCCGGTGGGGGACGTCGAGGTAGGCGTCGAGGTCCGCGGTGACGAGCCGTAGGAGTTGGCGCCGCTCGATCAGGTCGGCGTTGTCGCGGTCGGCTTCGTCCGGTTTCTCGTGGCGGGCCACGAACCCCCGTGCGGGAGGCGGGGTTTCGCATCCGGTCGACGACGACAGCAGCGCCGTCGCGCACAGGGTCCAGATCAGCGCCGTGCGTGAGCGACGTGACGTCATGTTGCCCTCCGGATATGCCAGTTGACTGATTTCGACCCGACTGTAGGAGAGAGTGCGCACTTCCCTCTGAACTAGCTCAGATTCCCTCGCGCTCGGAGGAGTCCCGCAGGACACTTGGGGCTCGTTGCCGGAGCTCTCTGAGGGGGATGCCGATGCGGGACAGCCATCGCGGTGAGGCCGAGCGGCTGTTGGAGCGGGTCGTGGACGACGCGGCGCAGCGGGGAACGGGTACGGGCATCGACCGGGCGACGCTGCTGGCTCGGGGCCGGGAGGCGCTCGACGCGCTCGCCGCGAGTGCGGCGCCGGAGTACGAGGCGTACGTACGGGCTCTGGACGAGGCGGCGGCCGGGGACCAGTCGCTCGGTGAGGCCTTCCGGCGGGGCAACCCCTCCACGGCGATGCTGGTGACGGCGGTGGCGGCGGCCGCGGCCGTGGGCGCGGACCTGTCGCTGGGCGTCGCGGCCGGTACGGCGCTGACCGCGGGGGCCGTGGTGGGGATCTCCGGCGCGGTGGCGACGGTGGTGAAGGTGACGGCGCTGCACCTGCCGGCCGCGAACCGGCGGGCCGGGGAGCGGGGCCGGCCGGGCGGGCCCGAGCAGTTGCGCCTGCAGTGGCTGTCGGCGCTGGAGGTGCGCGGGATACGCCCGTTCCTGGAGCAGCAGCGTGCGGTGGCCGCGGCGGCCCGGGCGGCCCGGCCCGTGGCCCGGCCGGCGGCGGCGCGACCGGCTCCGCGGCTGCGGGGCACGGACCGCAGCGCGGAGGCGCGCCGGCGCAGTGTGCTGGAGCATTCCTTCGGGCAGCTGCCGGCTCCGGCGGAGGTGTTCGCGGGGCGGCGGTCGGAGCTGACGCGGATCGCGCAGTGGGTGCAGGCGGCGCGGGCGAGTACGGAGACCCGGCCGGTGGTGGTGGTGCTGCACGGTGAGCCGGGGGTGGGACGTACGGCCCTGGCCCTGCAGGCGGCGCACGCGCTGCGGGACCAGTTCCGGGGCGCGTGCGTGGTGGACCTGCGGGGCGGTTCGGCCGGCGAGGCGTCCGGGGAGGCGCCGCTGGCCACGCGGGAGGCGCTGCTGCACCTGATGAACCGGCTCGGTGCGCCCCGCGAGCAGTTGCTGTTCCGTGAGGGCGCGTCGGCGGAGCAGCAGGTACGACGCCTGGGCGAGCTGTACCACCAGCATCTGCAGGGGCTGCCGGTGACGGTGCTGCTGGACGACGCGGTGGACGCGGCGCAGGTGCGGATGCTGGTTCCGGAGCGTTCGGAGAGCCTGGTGCTGGTGACGGCGCGGGAGCCGCTGGAGCTGCCGGCGGATCTGGCGGCGTGGGTGTACCAGCTGCCGGTGGAGCGGTTGGCGCGCCAGGAGTCGGCGGAGCTGCTCCGGACGGCGTGGGCGGGTCCGGCGGGTACCTCGGCGGGCCCGGCGGGTACCTCGGCGGGCACCGCGGGCCCGGCGGAGGAGGACCTGGCCGCCGTGGTGGAGCTGAGCGGCGGTCTCCCGCTCGCGCTGCGGCTGCTGGCTCCGCCGGCGCGCGAGGGCCGGGTCCTGACGGACGGCACGGGCGCGCAGCCGGTGGAGGCGGCGCTGCGGGCGGCGGACGCGCGGCTGGCCGAGCCCGCCCGACAGCTGCTGCGGCGGCTGCCGCTGGCCGGGCGGGCGTCGCTGGGTGGTGCGGCGGCGGCCGCGCTGGCGGACGTACCGGAGGCGGCGGCGCTGCGCACGCTGGAGGAGCTGTGGGAGGCCGGGCTGATCGAGCGGGTGCGCGGCCAGCGGTTCCGGATGCACGACGCGGTGCGCTCGTACGCGGCCGCGCGGGCGGCGGCGGACGAGGACCGGGCGCAGGCCGCGGCGGCGCACGAGCGGCTGATCCGCGACTACGCGGGTCTGGCGGACTCGGTGATCCGGATGGTCGACGGGAAGATGTCGACGCGGGCGAACGTCCTCAAGGGGCCCGTCGGGGTCCACGGGTTCGCCTCGCTGGACGCGGCGCTGCGCTGGCTGGACGACGAGTCGAGCTTCATCACGGCGGCACTGCGGCATTCGGAGGGCGTGGACCAGCAGGCGGTGCTGGATCTGCTGGGCGCGCTGTGCGACTTCTGTCTGTTGCGCGGGGACCTGTACCGGCTGGGTGAGATCGATGAGCTGACGCAGGTGGTCGCGGCGGGTCACAACGGGCTGAAGGGACAGCAGGGGCGGCTGGTGCGGTCGGTGCAGTGGCGTACCGGTATCGCGGCGCGCCAGCTGGGCGAGCTGGACAAGGCCCGCACCACGCTGGCCTCGGTGGTGGACCAGTACATGGAGGCCGATCAGGAGGCCGCGGCGGCGATGGCCCTGATCTCGCTCGGGATCACCCTGCACCACCAGGGCAACCTTCCGGAGGCGGCGGTACGGATCCGGGAGGCGCTGGAGCTGCAGGAGCCGTCGGAACTGGCGGGTGACCGGGCCTGGGGCCTGCACGCGCTGGCGGCGGTGGAGCGGGACCGGGCGCGGCTGGCGGAGGCGGCGCGGCTGCTGGAGACCTCGCTGGCGCTGCACCGGGAGAGCGAGAGCGTGCACGGGGAGGCGTGGGCGCATTTCCAGCTGGGGCAGGTGCACCTGCGGTACGGGGACGTGGAGCGGGCGGAGGTGGAGCTGCGGCTGGCTCTGGACCTGTACGGGCGCACCCGCGACGACCGTGGTGAGGCCTGGGCGCTGACGCAGCTGGGCCGGGCCCGGGTGGTGGACGGGGATCCGGGGCCGGCGGTGGAGGGGCTGCGGGAGGCCCTCGCCCGCCACCGGGAGGCGGAGGACGCGCGCGGGGAGGCATGGACGCAGTACTACCTCGGGCAGGCGCTGGAGGTGGGCGGCGAGCGCGACGAGGCGGTACGGGAGCTGGAGCGGGCGCGGACGATGTTCTCGCGGATGCGGGACGTGTACGGGCTGGCCTACGCCCGTCACCATTCGGGGCGGGTGACGCGGGACCAGCGGGCGGCCCAGACGGGGAACCTGCGCAACTCCGGCTTCGCCCGTCAGCTGCTGGTGGACGCGCGGGCGGATTTCCGGCGGATCGGGCTGGCGCACGGCGAGGCGTGGACGTGCCTGGAGCTGGCGGTGATCGACGCGGGCAACGGCCGGCTGTCGCAGGCGCTGGGGCTGTGCGAGGAGGCGGTGCGGCTGTTCATCGCGTACGGGGACCGGCGCGGGGAGGACTGGGCGCGGTTCCTGCGGTGCACGATGCTGCCGTACGCGGTGCCGGCGGCGCCGGAGGAGGCGCGGGCCGAGCTGGGGCGCCTCGCGCAGGCTCCGCATCCGGCGCGGGACGGCCGGCTGGAGGACTGCCTGGAGACGTACGGGGTGATCCTGGGCCGCGGCGTGGATCCGGCGGAGGGCTGGCAGGCGTGGCGGCTGGGCCTGGTGCCGAATCTGCACGCGCGGGAGGTCATGGGCGTGCCGCGGGCCTGACGCGACCACGACCCGGCCCTTCCCGGCCCGGCCCACGGCGTGCCTTTCGGTCGGCCGGATCGCGCCGGATCGGGGAGCGGTGTCCGGCGCGTGCGCTCGCGAGGAGGAGGAGGAGGCGGTGGACGCGAGGGGCGCCTCCCGGCGGTGGCTGGGAGGTCGGCGACCGACGACGACGCGGCGAGCGTGCGTGCCGGGCACCGCGAGCCCGGCCTGACCCGAAGGGCATGCCCCGGGTCGGTTCCGCGTGGGCGGGCACGCGCCGAGGCCGCCGCCCCGCCGGTTCTCCCGGCCGGGGCGCCGGCGTGTGCGCGAGGGTCCTGCGGGCCGCACCGGGCCCGGCTCCGCCTTACGGGGTCCGGGCGGCGTCCGTGCCGGGGGCGGCCGGGGCCGCGGGATCCGGGGCCTCCTCGAAGTTCACCCGGCCCATGTGCCGGTTCATGGACTTCATCAGGGCCCACACGCCGATGGCGAGGGCCGCGAAGACGATGAAGCCGAGGAGGCCGGGCGTCACCTTGTTCTTGTCGAACGTGTCACCCGCCAGCGGGAGGAGCTGGGTCAGTGCTGCCTGCGTAGCGCTCATAGCTACGCATTCTCCCGGATGCCCGCGAAGAGGTCGGACTCGGGGAGGGAAGTGTCGACGAACGACTTCGCCAGCTCGTACTCCTCGGTGGGCCAGACCTCCTTCTGGATGTCCATCGGGACGCGGAACCAGCCGCCGTCCGGGTCGATCTGCGTGGCGTGCGCGATGAGCGCCTTGTCACGGATCTCGAAGAAGTCGGCGCAGGGCACGTGGGTGGTCAGGTTCCGCTCCTTGCGCTCGAACTCCTTCCACCGCTCCAGCCACTCCCCGTAGGGGGACTCCAGGCCGCGCGCGAGGAGCGCCTCGTGCAGGGCGATGGTGCGCGGCTTGTTGAAGCCCTGGTTGTAGTAGAGCTTCTGCGGCTGGTAGGCCGGGCCGTACTCGCTCTCCGGGTACTTCTCGGTGTCGGCCGCGCTGTCGAAGGCCAGCATGGAGATCGTGTGGGTCATGATGTGGTCGGGGTGCGGGTAGCCCCCGTTCTCGTCGTAGGTGGTGACGACCTGCGGCTTGAAGGCGCGGATCTTCTTCACCAGCTCACCGGCGGCCTCGTGGACGTCCGCGAGCGCGAAACAGCCCTCGGGCAGCGGGGGCAGCGGGTCGCCCTCGGGGAGGCCGGAGTCGACGTAGCCGAGCCACTCCTGCTCGACGCCGAGGATGTCGCGCGCCTCGTCCATCTCCTTGGCGCGTACCTCGTGGATGTTCTCCTCGATGTACTTGTCGCCCTGGAGCTTGGGGTTCAGGACCGAGCCGCGCTCGCCACCGGTGCAGGTGACGACCAGCACGGGAACCCCCTCGGACACGTACTTGGCCATGGTGGCCGCGCCCTTGCTCGACTCGTCGTCGGGGTGGGCGTGGACGGCCATCAGTCGAAGCTGCTCGGTCAAAACAGGATCCTCTGCGATTCGGCGCGACACTCAGCTCCTATAGTGACCGAACTGGGGGGCGGAAAATTCCAGGGGTGACCAAGCCGTCCCCGGCGAGAGGAACGATCATGAGCGCGGTGCGCGAGGGACTGCCCGAGGGCCGGTACGGCCGGTCGGCGGACGAGCGTGCGGACCGGAAGCTCAAGATCATCGGATCGGTGCTGGGTGCGGTGCTGCTGGGCGTGGTCGGCTGGATCGGCTGGGACTACGTCGCGGGACAGAGCGTGAGCGCCGAAGTGATCAAGTTCCAGGTGATTTCGGACACCGAGGTGAAGGTGCACCTGGAGGTCCGCAAGGAGTCCTCGATCACCGGTGTCTGTTCCCTGAGCTCGCAGGACAAGGAGCACGCCGAGGTGGGGCGCGCCGACTTCACCTTCGCGCAGGCATCGTCGCGGGTGGACGAGCTCGTCACCCTGAAGACCACCCGCAGGGCCGCGGTGATCGAGCTGGTCGGGTGCCGGCCGGCGCCCTCCGCCCACTGACGTCCGAAAAGGATTGAAGTCGCGCCCCGCGAGGCAATGAGCCTGTGGGGTCCTCCCCCTTTTCTTCCCGAATTGTTAGGCTCGTGGTTTCGTCCGCCGCTGGCGGCCTGTAGTCCCCTGTACCGACGAGGAGCACCCGTGACCCAGACGAGCGAAAGCGTCACCTGGCTGACCCAGGCGGCGTACGACCAGCTGAAGGCGGAGCTGGACTACCTCTCTGGTCCCGCCCGCACGGAGATCGCCACGAAGATCGCAGCCGCCCGCGAGGAGGGCGACCTGCGTGAGAACGGTGGCTACCACGCGGCGAAGGAGGAGCAGGGCAAGCAGGAGCTCCGGGTCCGCCAGCTCACGCAGCTCCTGGAGAACGCCAAGGTCGGCACCGCGCCCGCGTCCGACGGCGTGGTGGCCCCCGGCACGCTCGTCAAGATCGCCTTCGACGGCGACGAGGACGACACCATGGAGTTCCTGCTGGCCTCGCGCGAGTACGCGTCCTCGGACTTCGAGACCTACTCCCCCCAGTCCCCGCTGGGCAGCGGTGTCATGGGCAAGGCGATCGGCGAGGACGCCGAGTACGAGCTGCCGAACGGCAAGAAGGCCTCGGTCAAGATCCTGGACGTCAAGCCCTTCACCGGCTGATCACCCTCGGTCACCTTTTTCTTCCTGACAGACGACGCGCGATGCCCGGCCGGACCCTTCCGGCCGGGCATCGCGCGTCGCTGCGTCGGTACGTCGGTACGGGGCCGCGTCGGTACGGGGCCGCGCGGCTCAGCCGTCCGCTCCGCGGTACTTGCGGACCGCGAGGGTGCGGAACACCAGGATGATCAGGGCCGACCAGATCAGCGAGGCCCAGACGGGGTGGACCATCGGCCAGGCGTCGGACGGGGACACGCCCGGGTTGCCGAAGAGCTCGCGGCAGGCCTGGACGGTGGCGCTGAACGGGTTCCATTCGGCGATGGGCTGGAGCCAGCTCGCCATGTTCTCCGTGGGGACGAACGCGTTCGAGATGAACGTGACGGGGAACAGCCAGATCAGCCCGCCCGAGGTGGCCGCCTCCGGAGTCCGTACGGACAGCCCGATCAGGGCGCCGATCCAGGAGAACGCGTACCCGAGCAGGAGCAGCAGACCGAAACCGGCCAGCACCTCGCCGGCGCTCGTGTGGGTGCGCCAGCCGACGAGGAGGGCGACGATCGCCAGGACCACCATGGTCAGCGCGGTCTGCATCAGGTCGGCCAGGGTACGGCCGGTCAGGACGGCGCCACGGGCCATGGGCAGCGATCGGAAGCGGTCGATCAGGCCCTTGTGCATGTCGTCCGCGATGCCCGCGCCCGCGCCCGCCGTGGCGAAGGTGACGGTCTGGGCGAAGATGCCGGCCATCAGGAAGTTCCGGTAGTCGATGGCGCTGGTCGAGCCGCCGATCATCATCGAGCCGCCGAAGACGAAGCTGAACAGCACCACGAACATGACCGGCTGGATCAGCCCGAAGATGACCATCTCGGGGATCCGGCTGAGGCGGATGACGTTGCGCTTGGCGATCACGAGGGAGTCGTTGACGCTCTGGACGACGCCGCCGCGCGGACGGGGCGCCGCGAGTGCGCCGTTCGGGGAGGTGCCCGGGTCGGGGGACGTGACGGTCACTTCGCCGCCTCCTTCCGGGCCGCCTTGCGGCCCTTGGCCCCGGGAGCGGCCTGCGCGTCGCCGTTGTCCTCCACGGCCTTCTCGGCCGCGTGCCCGGTCAGGGAGATGAACACGTCGTCGAGGGTGGGGCGGCGCAGGCCGATGTCGTCGATCTCGATGCCCCGGCCGTCGAGTTCGCGGATGACCTCGGCGAGCAGCTTGGCGCCGCCCGACACGGGCACGGTCAGCTTGCGGGTGTGCTCCTCGACCGTGGTCTCGCCCTTGCCGAAGCCGGCGAGCACCTCGCGCGCGGTGGTGATGTGCTGCCGCTCGTGGACGACGACCTCCACGCGCTCGCCGCCGGTGCGGGCCTTGAGCTGGTCGGAGGTGCCGCGGGCGATGACCTTGCCGTGGTCGACCACGCAGATGTCGTGCGCGAGGTGGTCGGCCTCCTCCAGGTACTGGGTGGTCAGGAGCAAGGTCGTGCCGCCGGCGACCAGCTCCTGGATGATGCCCCACAGCTGTTGGCGGTTGCGGGGGTCGAGTCCGGTGGTGGGCTCGTCCATGAACATCACGGGCGGGCTGACGACGAGGGCGGCCGCGAGGTCCAGGCGCCTACGCATACCGCCGGAGTAGGTCTTGGCCGTGCGGTCGGCGGCGTCGGAGAGGTTGAAGCGTTCGAGGAGTTCGGCGGCCCGGACCTTGGCCGCCTTGGCCTTCATCTGGTAGAGCCGGCCGACCATCTGGAGGTTCTCGCGGCCGGTCAGGTACTCGTCGACGGCCGCGAACTGGCCGGACAGGCCGATGGCGCGGCGGACTTCGTCGGGATGCTCCAAGACGTCCATGCCGGCGACGACGGCCTTGCCGCTGTCGGGCCGCAGGAGGGTGGTCAGGACGCGTACGGCCGTGGTCTTGCCCGCGCCGTTCGGGCCGAGCAGACCCAGGACGGTGCCTTCGGGGACATCGAGGTCCACGCCGTCGAGAGCCCGTACATCGCCGAAGGTCTTGACCAGACCTTCGGCGTAGATAGCGCCTGGCATAGGGATTCTCCCAGTGAATCGGGCCAGTAGAATCAGAATATTCAGGGCATTTCTACGCAAATCCTATGGGCGCGGGGCGGGTCCTGCTCGGCCGAACGGGGGACGCGCCGAACGGGGGACGCTAGGACATCACCTTGTATCCCGCGCCGTGCAGGGAACGCGCGACCTCCGCGCAGTGCTCGGGGCCCTTCGTCTCCAGGTGCAGCTCCACCTCCACCTCCGTGAGCCCCAGCCGCGGGTCCGTCCGCACATGGCTCACGTCCAACACGTTCGCATCCACCACCGACAACACCGCCAGGAGCCCGGCCAGGGCGCCGGGCCGGTCGGCCACGCGCAACCGCAGGGACAGGTACCGGCCCGCCGCCGCCATGCCGTGTCGCAGGATCCGCTGGAGCAGCAGCGGATCGACGTTCCCGCCGGACAGGACGGCCACCACCGGTCCGCCGCCGTACAGTTCGGGCCGGCTGAGCAGGGCCGCGACCGGGCTGCACCCGGCCGGTTCGACCACCAGCTTGGCCCGCTCCAGACACAGCAGCAGGGCACTGGAGAGGTCGTCCTCGGAAACCGTGCGCACGTCGTCGACGAGCTCGGCGATGATGTTGAAGGGGACGTCGCCGGGGCGGCCGACCTTGATCCCGTCGGCCATCGTCATCGGTTCGTCGATCGAGATCGGGTGCCCGGCCTTGAGCGAGGGCGGGTACGCGGCCGCGCCCGCCGCCTGCACCCCGATGACCCGTACGTCCGGCCGCAGCGCCTTCACGGCGACCGCGACGCCGGCCGCGAGACCACCGCCGCCGATCCCGACGAGGATCGTCCGTACCTCCGGGCACTGCTCCAGGATCTCCAGACCGACGGTGCCCTGCCCCGCGATGATGTCGCGGTGGTCGAAGGGGTGGATGAACACCGCGCCGGTGCGGTCCGCGTACTCCTGGGCGGCCAGGAAGGTCTCGTCGACGACCTGCCCGTGCAGGCGCACCTCGGCTCCGTACTCCTGGGTCGCGGCCACCTTCGGCAGCGGAGCCCCGACCGGCATGAACACCGTCGAGCGGACCCCGAGGAGGGAGGAGGCCAACGCCACGCCCTGCGCGTGGTTGCCTGCGCTCGCGGCGACGACGCCGGCGGCCCGCTGCTCGGGGCGCAGGCCGGCGATGCGTACGTAGGCGCCGCGGAGCTTGAAGGATCCGGTGCGCTGGAGGTTCTCGCACTTGAGGTGCACCGGAGAGCCGGTGAGCGCGGAGAGGTGCCGGCTGCCCTCCATGGCGGTGACCCGGGAGACGCCCGAGAGCATCTTCTGAGCCCCCCGGATGTCGTCGAGGATGACCTGGGGGACGGGCGGGGGCACGCGGTAGTTCATGCCGTCAGTCTCGCAGGGCGCGCAGGAGGGGCGATATCTCGCCATCCGGGACACCCGCGGGGCGGGGGCCCGAACCGGCCGTATCAGTTCTTGTACGAGGCGTACGAGCCGCCGCACGGCCGCGTACTCTGTCCCCCAACCTTGTCGGACCCACGCGAAGAGAGCCCACGGCCATGCCTTCCACCCCGGCCAATTCCGATCTGCCCGCGGCGCCCGACGCGCCCGCCGGAGCCGGTCTCCTCGACGCGCTCCAGCACCAGGTGGCGGTCTTCGCCCGCCGTGCCGAGCAGACCCGTCTGGGCGGTGTGGGCCAGGCCCGCAACTCGATGGACCGCGCCGCCTACCTCCTGCTGAACCGGCTCGACCTGGAAGGCCCGATGGGCGTGAAGGCGCTCGCCGGCGGCATGGGGATCGACTCCTCCACGGTGACCCGGCAGGTCGCGCCGCTGGTCGACAGCGGTCTGGTCAAGCGGACCTCGCACCCCGAGGACGGGCGGGCCGTGGTGCTCGCGCTGTCCCCGCGGGGGCTGGCCCGGCTGGAGGAGGTCCGCTCCTCGCGGCGCGAGCTGATGGCCCGGGTGACGGAGGGCTGGAGCGAGGGCGAGCGGGAATCCTTCACCGGTCTGCTGACCCGCTTCAACCTGTCGCTGTCGGAGCTCATGGCGGCCGTGGCCGAAGCCGGTCCCGCCTCCTGAGCGGAGTCCGTCCGTCCTCTTGACCTGGGCGGCCCCGCTGCCCGCACTATGTGGACTATGCGGGTGGTTGATCAACAGGCGGGCTCCTACGCGGAGTTCGAAGCCTTCGTCGCGGGTGCGGCCGGGCGTCTCCTGCATGTCGCGGTCCTGCTGACCGGCGAACCGGATTCGGCCCGGCGGCTGCTGGCGGGCGCACTGGCCCGGACGTACGCGAACTGGCGGCGGCTGCGCGGGGACGACCCGTACGACTTCACCCGCCAGGAGCTGTGCGCCGCCTTCGCCCGGAGCGGCCGGCACCACCACGGCGGCGCCGGCCTGCTCGCCCGACTGAGCCCGCCGGAGCGGCTCGTACTCGTCCTGCGGCTCTACGAAGGGGTCGCGGAGGAGGTCACGGCGGCGCAGCTCGGGATGCCGGTGGAGCGGGTACGGGTGCTGTGCAACCGGGCCGTGGAGGCGCTGCGGAACCGGGAGGCGGCGTGAGCGGCCTCCCGGACCGGAAGGAAGCCCAGGTCAGGCGGCTCCTGGAGGGCCCGTACCCGCCGGTGCCGACGGGGCTGGCGGCGGGCGCCGCGGCTCGGGGCGGCCGCCTGCTGCGCCGGCGGCGGGCGCTGCGGCGGTTGGGCTGGGCCGTGCTCTTCGCCGCCGCGGTGGCCTTCGTGGTGTGGGCCTCCCTCACCCACCCCTGGACCCGACCCCCGACGGGCATCTCCCCACCCCTCCAGGGCTGGTGACCCCGCCGCCCGGCTACGCCGAGCCTCGGCCGGCACATCCAGCCTCGCCGGCCATCTTCAGCCTCGGCCGGCACATTCAGCCTCGCCGGCGTTTGAGGCGCGGGTCCGGGCGGAGCCCGGTGCCCGGCGGAGCCGGGTTCCCTGGGGCTCCGCCCCAGACCCCGCGCCTCAAACGCCGGCGAGGCTGGCATTGGGCCCGGCGAAGCTGGATGTGCCGGGCCGAGGTTGAAGAGGGCCGGTGTGAGCCTGATGGGCCGGCGGGGCTGGCACAGCGGCACCCGCCGGCCCTGGTGGGGGCCGGCGGGGGCCGGGGTCAGCCCAGGGCCTGGGTCAGGTCCGCGACGAGGTCGTCGGCGTTCTCGATGCCGACCGACAGACGGATCAGGTCCGCCGGGACCTCCAGGGCCGAGCCGGCCACCGACGCGTGCGTCATCCGGCCCGGGTGCTCGATCAGGGACTCGACGCCGCCCAGGGACTCGGCCAGGGTGAAGATCTTGGTGCGGCCGCAGACCGCGACCGCCTCTTCCTCGCCACCGGCGACCTGGAAGGAGATCATGCCGCCGAAGTTGCGCATCTGCTTGGCGGCGACCTCGTGCCCCGGGTGCTCGGGCAGGCCCGGGTAGAGGACCTTGGTGACCTTCGGGTGACGCTGGAGCAGCTCGACGACCTTGCCCGCGTTCTCCGCGTGCCGGTCCATGCGCACGGCCAGGGTCTTGATGCCCCGCAGCACGACCCAGGAGTCGAAGGGACCGGCCACCGCGCCCATCGCGTTCTGGTGGTAGGCCAGCTCCTCGCCCAGCGCCGCGTCCGCGGCGACCAGCGCGCCGCCGACCACGTCGGAGTGCCCGCCCATGTACTTGGTCAGCGAGTGGACGACCACGTCCGCACCCAGCGCCAGGGGCTGCTGGAGGTACGGCGAGGCGAAGGTGTTGTCCACGACCAGCTTGGCGCCGGCCGACCGCGCGATGTCGGCGACGACGGCGATGTCGGTGATGCCGAGCAGCGGGTTGGAGGGGGTCTCGACCCAGATGACCTTCGTCTTCGGGGTGAGGGCCGCCCGGACCGACTCGGGGTCGGAGGTGTCGGCCACCGACCACTCGACGCCCCAGCGGGAGACGACCTTCGCGAAGAGGCGGAAGGTGCCGCCGTACGCGTCGTTCGGAATGACCACGTGGTCGCCCGGGGCGAGCAGCGTACGCAGCAGGCAGTCCTCGGCGGCGAGCCCGGACGCGAAGGCGAGACCGCGCCGGCCGCCTTCCAGGGCCGCGAGGTTCTCCTCCAGCGCGGTCCGGGTCGGGTTGGCGCTGCGGCTGTACTCGTAGCCGCCGCGCAGTCCTCCGACGCCGTCCTGCTTGTAGGTGGATACCTGGTAGATCGGGGGTACGACCGCGCCGGTCAGCGGGTCCGCCGTGTTGCCCGCGTGGATCGCGCGGGTCTCGAAGCTCTGGTGCTCGTGGCTGTCGTCGCTCATGGTCCGATGCTATGCCCGCCCGGGGCATGGCCCCCTATTGGCCTGCTCCCCCCTCGGTCTGGTTCGCTGGAGGTATGGAGATTCTGTGGTTCGTGTTCGCGATGCTCATGATCGTGTTCATTCTCGGTCCGTACATCCGGCGCCGGCGCGGCGGTATCCGCCTGGTCTCGCCGGAGAGCCCGGACGCCGCCGACCCGGCGAACTACGGATTCGACCGGCAGGAAGAGCTCGACATCCGCGTCCCCGGGCCCGACCAGGACCTGATGGACGCCCTCGACAACGTGCGGCTCACCGGTCGGTGGCAGGCGGCCTCGCAGCTGCTCGCCGGAACCCCGCGGGAGGGCGAGCGGCGCTGGCAGCGCGTGCAGGCCTTCGGTGGGGCCGCGGCCCTGGAACTGATGGCGCAGCCCGGGAAGGGCGCGCAGTGGCTGAAGGCCTGGCGGCTGGAGGCGGAGAAGGACCCGGGCGGCGCGCAGGTGCACGCGGAGCTGCTGGTGCAGCAGGCGTGGCGGCAGTCCGGCGGCGTGGGCTCCGAGGACCACCGGATCATCCTGGAGGAGGCCCGGGAGGCGTGCCGCAAGGCCGCGCTGCTGGCTCCGGGGGACCCGGTCCCGTACATCACCGAACTGGCGATCGCGCGCGGACTGGCCTACCCGGAGGCGGAGTTCGACCAGCTGTGGGCGAAGGTCATCGACCGGGCCCCCGAGCACATGGGCGCCCATCTCGCGGCGCTGCGCTACTGGGGCGCGCAGTGGCACGGCTCGCGGGAGAAGGCCGACGCCTTCGCGCACGCGGCCGCGGCGCGCGCTCCGCAGGGCTCGCTGCTGGCGGCCCTGCCGCTGTTCGCGCTGCGCGAGAACCAGCCCGACGTCGTGCTGAGCCCGAGCTTCTACCGGGGCGCGGTCGTCACGCGGGCGGTGGAGGGCGCGCTGTACGCGGTGCACACGGCGCGGGCGGACGACCCGATGGTGGCGCACGTACGGCACCTGCTGCTGATGTTCCTGGTCTGCATGGAGCGCTGGGCGGAGGCGCTGGAGCAGGTGCGGCACGTGGACGGCTACGTGGGCGCGCTGCCGTGGACGGAGGCGGAGAACCCGGCGGCGGCGTACGCCGTGTACCGGGCGATGGCGGTGGCGGGGTACGAGGCCAACGGCGGGTCGCCCGCGACGCTGAAGCCGTAACCCTCCGCGGGTCGCCGGGTGGGCCGCCGGATCCCCCGGCTTCGCCCGGCGGGCCCGGGCGGCCCACCCCGGGGGCCGGTGGCGATCCCCTACGAATAAGGTTGCTGTAAGTAATCGCAGGCCGCATGATGCGGCGGTGGCGGCGTTCTGCCGTGCCACCCATTCCTTTTTCGTTCCCGTGGGGGGATCTGTCCATATGGGCGCTTCACTGCGCGCCTTGCGCGCCCTCGTCCTGCTCGCAGGCTTCTACCTGCTCGGCGTGTTCCTGCTGGCCGCGCTCGGTGGCATCGACTACGCCGTGGTCACCACGCTGCACGGCCCGATCGTGGCCAAGCTGCTCCTCGCCTCCGTCGTCCTCACGGTCCCGATCGTGCGCGGCATGTTCATGCTGCGCACCCCCAAGGGCGAGCCCCTGGCAGGCGTCACCGTCAGCGAGGCGCAGGAGCCCGAGCTATGGGCGGTCGTACGTGACATCGCGCAGCAGGTCGGCACTCGCGCCCCCGACGAGATCGTGCTGATCGACGAGGTGAACGCGGCCGTCGCCGAGGACGCGAAGCTGCTGGGCCTGCGCCCCGGCACCCGCCGCCTCTACCTCGGCCTGCCGTTGATGACGGGCCTGGACGAGATGCAGATGCGCGCGGTGCTCGCCCACGAGATGGGTCACTACGCCAACTTCGACACCCGCCTCACGCCGCTGATCGCCCGCGGCCGGGCCCAGCTGATCCGCACCATCGGCTACTTCCACGACCGCGCCGACAAGAAGGTCGCCAAGGAGCGCGCGAAGCAGGAGCGCAAGGACGAGAAGCGGATCGCCAAGGGCAAGAAGGCCAAGGGCGTCGACACCGCGGGCGAGGGTGCGATGTACCGCGCCATGGCCAAGATCTACATCGCGTACGGCAACTTCTACATGCGTGCCACCCGTTCCACCTCCCGCCGCCAGGAGCTCGCCGCCGACCTCGCCTCGGTGCGGGTCGCCGGCCGTGACTCGGCCGCGTCCGCGCTGCGCGAGCTGAACGCCCTCGACTCGGCCCACGACTTCTACATGGGCTCGTACGCCACCCTCGGCGTCAACGCCGGCCTGCTGCCCCGCCCCGGCGAGGTCTTCGGCGGCCTGCGCCGGCTCCTGGACGCGCGCTCGGGCGACCTGGACGACCTGCGCCAGGAACTGTCGACCGAGCCCACCTCCCCCTACGACTCCCACCCCGCGCTCGCCGAGCGCGTGGCCCGCATCGAGGCCCTGCCCGACGACGGCCGCGGCGGGCAGGCCGCCCGGCCGGCCCTGGAGCTGCTGGCCGACGCCGACGCGGCCCTGGCCGCGCTGGAGCAGGTCGTCCTCACCCCGGAGGCGCTCGCGCTGAAGCGCGTCGACTGGGAGGACCTCGTCCACGAGTCCATGACCGTGTACGTCGGCCAGGGCGCGGAGGAGCTCCGCGAGGCCTTCGCCGCCGAGGGCGCGGGCCCCGGGCTCGACGCCGTGCTGGACGCCTTCGACGCCGACCCGGCGGTGCGCTGGCGCATCGCCGACCGGTTCCCGAAGTCCGAGGAGGCGCAGGCCGCCACCGGCCGCACGGCCCGCGAGTTCGCCCGCCCGGTCGTCCGGCGCGCCCTGAACCAGCTGATCACCGTCGAGCTGACGGCCCGCGGCGCCGCCCGCTGGCAGCTGTCGTGGTCCGACTCGGCCTCGCTGCGCTACCCCGCCGACGGCTTCGAGGACCGGCTGGGCCAGGCCCTGGACTCGGCCGTGGCCGACCTGCCCGACACCGAACCCCTGCGAAAGCTGGTGCTTGCCCCGTGATCGGCCTCTACATCCTGGGCGCCGTGCTGCTCTTCGGCGCGTTCAAGTTCCTGCGCGGCGTCTACTACATCCGCAAGGCGAAGCGCCTGGAGGCGGAGATCGCCGTCATCGAGGGCCGGACCGAATCCCTGAACGCCGACGCCGCGGCCGTCAAGGCCGAGGAGAAGGCCGAGAAGGCGGCGGCGGTCGTCGCGCTGGGATTCGTGGCCGAGGCCGACCTCGACACCGAGAACCCCGCTCCGGTGCCGCCGGAGCGGACCGCCGTCCTGGAAGCGGTCCGGTCGGGCGACTGGGAGGCGGCGGCCGCGTACGTCGAGGCGGCCGGGAAGAACTGGCACGAGCGCATGGAGCGGGTCCGCCCGCTGGCCGAGGCGGCCGCCGAGGAGGACGCATGGCTGCTGGCCTGGCGTGCGGCGCGGCCCACGGACCCGACGGCGGCCCTGGTCGACGCCGACACCGCGATCCAGGTGGCGTGGAACGTCCGCGGCTCCCAGTCGGGCAGCCGCACCACGCAGGAGCAGTTCCGGCTCTTCCGCGAACTGCTGGTCAAGGCGCAGGAGGCGGCCCACGCGGCCCAGCGCCTCGCCGACCCGGCGGACCCGACCCCGTACATCGTGGAGCAGCCGATCGGGCAGGGCCTGGGCTATTCGCACGAGCGGTACCACGAGCTGTGGGCGCAGATCGTCGAGCGCGATCCGAAGGTGCTGTGGGCGCACGTCAGCGCCCTGCAGTACTGGTGCCGCAAGTGGCGCGGCTCGCACGAGCTGGCGCTGGCCTTCGCGCGGGAGTCGGCGGCGGCCGGGGCGCCCGGTGAGCTGTTCTCGCGGCTGCCGCTGATCGCGTACTTCGAGCAGGAGACGCACGAGGACGACCTGGCCGCGGAGACGTTCTTCAAGGAGCCGGAGATCGTCGCGGCGGTCGACGCGGCGCTGCTGGACCTGGCTGCGGCGGGCGACGACCACCCGGGGACGGTGGGCATGCGGCACATCCTGGCGTACCTGCTGTTCTGGCAGGACCGCGACGCGGAGGCCGTCGAGCAGTTCCGACACATCGACGGGTACATCGGCGCCCTGCCGTGGACCTACGCGGGCTCGCCGAAGAGCCGGTACCTCTACGCCCGGGACTGGGCGGTGGGCGTGACCACCCCGGGTCTCTGATCCGAGGGTCGGCGGAGGGCGGGTCGGGGAATCCCGGCCCGCCCTCCGCACGTTGTCACTCCCACAAGGAGGGAATCCATGTTCTCGTACCGCCGTACGCCCGAGCTCCCCACCCGCGAGGAGGCCCTGACGGGCCGCGCGGAGCCGCTGTTCGCCGTGCCCGACCGGCACACCGTGCTGGGCAACCCGCTGTCCGGCCCCTACCCCGCGCACCTGGAAGTCGCCGACTTCGGTCTGGGCTGTTTCTGGGGTGCGGAGCGCAAGTTCTGGCAGACCCCCGGTGTGTGGACCACGCTGGCCGGCTACCAGGGCGGCTTCACCGAGAATCCGACCTACGAGGAGGTCTGCTCGGGCCTGACCGGCCACACCGAGGTGGTCCGCGTGGTCTTCGACCCCTCCCAGGTCTCCTACGCCGCGCTGCTGAAGCTGTTCTGGGAGTCCCACGACCCCACCCAGGGCTTCCGCCAGGGCAACGACGTGGGCACCCAGTACCGCTCGGCGGTCTACACCCACTCCCCCGAGCAGCAGGAGACGGCGGAGGCCTCCCGCACGGCCTACCAGCAGGTCCTGGCCTCCTCGGGCTACGGCCCGATCACCACGGCGGTGCTGCCGGCGGCGGAGCGCCCCTTCTGGCCGGCAGAGGCACATCACCAGCAGTACCTGGACAAGAACCCGGGCGGCTACTGCGGCATCGGCGGCACGGGAGTGTCCTGCCCGATCGGCGTGGCCAAGGCCCCGGGGGCGTGAGCGACCCCGCCGTCGACCCCGCGCACGAGGAGCTGACCCGTCTGTGGCGGCAGCACAGGCCGCCCGGCCCGCTGCTGCCGCACGAGCTGTGGACGGTGCACGGCGGCGGGGGCGGGGCGGGGGCGAGGACGGGGCTCCCGGCCCTCAGATCGTCGACGCGTCGATCACGAAGCGGTAGCGCACGTCGCTCGCCAGGACCCGCTCGTACGCCTCGTTGATCTGTCCGGCGGCGATCAGCTCGATCTCCGAGCCCAGTCCGTGCTCGGCGCAGAAGTCCAGCATCTCCTGGGTCTCGGCGATCCCGCCGATCATCGATCCGGCGAGGGTCTTGCGGCCGCCGATGACGGAGAAGAGGTTGAGCGCGACGGGCTCCTCCGGGGCGCCGACGTTCACCAGCGCCCCGTCGACCTTCAGCAGGCCCAGGTACGCGTCCAGCCCGATCGGCGCGGAGACGGTGGACACGATCAGGTCGAAGCGGCCCGCCAGTTCCTCGAAGGTGGCCTCGTCGCCGGTGGCGTAGAAGTGGGAGGCGCCCAGCTTCAGGCCGTCCTCCCGCTTGCGCAGCGTCTGCGACAGGACGGTGACCTCGGCGCCGAGCGCGTGCGCGATCTTCACGCCGAGGTGACCGAGCCCGCCGAGGCCGACGACCGCGACCCGCTTGCCGGGGCCCGCCTGCCAGTGCTTCAGCGGCGAGTAGAGGGTGATGCCGGCGCACAGCAGCGGGGCGGCGACGTCGAGGCCGAGGCCGTCGGGGATGCGCAGGGTGTACTTCTCGTCGACGACGAGGTGGGTGGAGTAGCCGCCGTACGTGGGCTCGCCCTCGCGGTCGAGCGCGTTGTAGGTGCCGGTCATGCCCTCGACGCAGTACTGCTCCTGGCCGCGCAGGCAGTACTCGCAGCGGCGGCAGGAGTCGACGAAGCAGCCGACGCCCACCCGGTCCCCGACGGAGAACCGGGTGACGGCCGGGCCGACCTCGGACACGACACCGGCGATCTCGTGGCCGGGGACCATCGGGTAGATGCCCTCGCCCCAGCCGTCGCGCACCTGGTGGATGTCGGAGTGGCAGATGCCGGAGTACTTGATGTCGATGAGGACGTCGTGCTCGCCGAGGGGACGGCGCGTGATGGTGGTGCGCTCCAGCGGGGCCTTGGCGGCAGGGGCGGCGTACGCGGCGACCTGGGTGCCCTGGGTGCCCTGAGTGACGGACATGGGGGTGCTCCTCGAAACGGCGTGGGTCTGTGGTGACCCCCACGCTGCCGCCTCGCCCGGCGGACAACCATCCACCTGTTCTGCCTACGACCGGCGAACCTACGCCTGGTGGGGTCAGGCTCACGCCTGCCCGGCGGCGGGCGGTCCGGGGATACTGGCGGGATGGACCAGCTTGATCAGCGAGCCTGCCTCGGCGAGTTCCTCCGCTCCCGCCGTGCGCGGCTGCGCCCCGAGGACGTGGGCCTGCCCGACCACGGCCGCCGCCGGCGCGTGCCCGGGCTGCGCCGGGAGGAACTGGCGCAGCTGGCCGGGGTGTCGGTCGCGTACTACACGCGGCTGGAGCAGCGCGACGGGCACAACGTGTCGGTGGAGGTCCTGGAGGCGCTCGCGCGGGCCCTGCGCCTCGACGGGAGCGAGCGGGCGCACCTGATGGACCTGGCGCGGCCGAAGGCTCACCGGCGCCGCCTCAGCCGGCGCCCGCAGCAGGTGCGTCCGGAGCTGCGCACGCTGATGGACGCGATGTGCGGGGTACCGGCCTACCTGGTGGGGCACCGACAGGACGTCATCGGCTGGAACCGGCTGGCGGCCGCGGTCTTCGGGGACTTCGGGGCGCTGCCGGCCGCCGAACGGAACCTGGTGCGGCTGGTGTTCCTGGATCCGGCGACGGCGGAGCTGTACGGGGAGTGGGAGTGCCGGGCGTGCGAGGTGGTGAGCAACCTGCGGATGTACGCGGGCCAGCACCCGGACGACCCGCAGCTGTCGGCGCTGGTCGGGGAGCTGTCGGTGAAGAACGAGGAGTTCCGGCGGCTGTGGGCGGCGCACACGGTGGCGGACAAGACGCACGGGGAGAAGCTGCTGCGGCACCCGATCGTGGGTGAACTGCGGCTGTCCTTCGAGACGCTGAAGCTGCCGGACGACCCGGCGCAGTCCCTGGTCACCTTCCACGCGGCCCCCGGCTCCCCGTCGGCGGACGCCCTGCGTCTGCTGGCGTCGTGGTCGGCCCCGGCGGAGGGGGCCGGGGCGCGGAACCCGGCGGCTACAGGGTGAGCTGGTAGTACGCCGCGGGGCGGTCGAGGCGGTAGCCCAGGCTCTCGTTCACCGCCCGCATCGGGGTGTTCTCGTCCGCCACCGTGGTGGCGATCCGGCGCAGGGCGGGGTACCGGTGGCGAGCCTGCTCCAGCATGTGCAGTTTGACCGTGCGACCCAGCCCGTGGCCCCGGTGGGCGGGGGCGACGACCGTGTCGTACTGGAGGGCGCGCGGGCCGGTCGGGTCGGGCAGGACCAGTTCCGTGTACGCGGCCACCTCGCCCTGCGGGGTCACGGCGGCGGCGGTGGTGATCTCGCCGCCCCGGTCCAGGACGAGCCGGTGGGCGGCGTGCAGCCGCTGCGGCGTCCAGGCCTCGATCTTCTCGTCGATGTCGCCCATGGGCGCGTCCTGCATGGCCCCGTGGGCCGTGGCGAGCGGGGCGGCCCAGTCGTCCGGCACCAGGCCGTGCCAGGCGCGCAGTTCGTAGCCCGGGGCGACGGGAACCGGGACCTCGCCCGCGGCACGGCCGGGGGTGGCGTCGGGGGTGCCCGTGGCCGGCTGCTGCCGCGTCACGTCCTGCTCGTACCAGGCCATGGGCAGGACGTTCTCGAAGCCGAGGGACTCCGCGAACGCCTGCCCCGGTCCGCCCAGGTCCACCACGGTCGAGACCGAGGTCCGGCCGTGGGCGAGGAGCTCGGCCCGGACCTGCTCCCACAGGGCCCGGCCCAGGCCCCGGCGTCGGGCGTCCGGGTGTACGACGATCAGGTCGAGGAAGGCGGTGTGCGCGTTGGCCTCGTCCTTGAACAGGACCAGGGCGGCCACGCCCGTCCCCTCGTCCGTGGTCCAGAGCGCGGCGCGGCCGTGCGCCGGCGTGACGCGCAGCCGGCCGGCCACCTCCGTCCGGGCGGGCGGTGGGCCCTGCGGCCGGTCGGCGGCCTGGGCGGCGGCGAGGACCGCGATCCAGTCGTCTGTCTCGGTGTCGGTCGGGGGCAGCGACAGGGCGCGGATGGTCATACCGGGGACCTTAGTTCCGTGACCGGCAGGATTCACGGGGTCGCGACGCCCGGCACGGCACGGCACGGCACGGCACGGCACGGCACGGCACGGCACGGCACGGCACGGCACGGCACGGCACCGGATGATCCACTCGGGCCGCATCCTGCCGTTCCCCGGCCGAACGCCGGACGGCGGGGACCCCGTGAGGAGTCCCCGCCGTCCGGTGCGTGCGGTGGTTCGGGATGTCAGGCGGCCGAGCCGGCCTTCCACTCCGCCCAGGCCATGTTCCAGCCGTTGAGGCCGTTCTCCGGCTTGATGACCTTGTCCGGGGAGTTGATCACCTCGACCACGTCGCCGATGAGCGAGTTGTCGAAGAACCACGCGGCGGGCTGGTTCGGGTCGCCCGCGCCCTTGGCGTCGTTCAGGCCGACACAGCCGTGGCTGGTGTTGGCGCTGCCGAAGACCGAGTCGGCTCCCCAGTAGTTGCCGTGGATGAAGGTGCCGGACTGGGACAGGCGCATGGCGTGCGGGACGTCCTTGATGTCGTACTCGCCCTTGCCCTCACTGTCCTTGAAGCCGACGGTGGAGCCGTCCATCCGGGTCTCCTTGAACTTCTCGGAGATCACCATCTGACCGTTGTAGGTCGGGTTGTCCGGGGAGCCCGCCGAGATCGGGATGGTCTTGAGGACCGCGCCGTCCCGGGTGACCGTCATCTTCTTGCTCTTCACGTCGACCTGCGAGACCTGGCTGCGGCCGATCTTGAAGGTGACGGTCTTGTTCTGGACGCCCTGGATGCCGGGAGCGCCCTGGACACCCTCCAGCGCCAGCTTCATCGTGACGGTGGAGTTCGCGTCCCAGTACTTCTCCGGGCGGAAGTCCAGGCGCTGCGCGCCGAACCAGTGGCCGACGACCTCCTGGTTGCTGGTGGAGGTGACCGAGATCGCCGCCTGGACGGCCTTCTTGTCCTGGATCGGCTTGTTGAAGGTGATCGAGACCGGCATGCCCACGCCGACCGTCTGACCGTCGTCGGGGAGGAACGAGCCGATGAAGCTGTTCTCCGGGGAGACGGTGGTGAAGGAGGCGTTCTCGTGCGCCTCCTTGCCGTCGGCGTCCTTGGCGGTCGCCGCCAGGGCGTACTTCGTGGAGCGCTTCAGAGCGGCGTCGGGCTTCCAGCTCTTGCCGTCGGCGGCGATCTTGCCGGCCACGGCCGCGCCCTCGCTGGTCTTCAGCTCGACCAGGGTGAGCGTGCCGTCGGCGACGGCCACATTGGCCGCGTCGTTGAGGCCGACGTTCGTGGCCCCGTCCTTCGGCGTGATGGTTATCTTCGCCTTCGAGGCGTCCTTGGCCGCTGCCGCGTCGACGTCCGCCTGGGCCTTGCCCGACTCGCCGCCCTTGGGCTTCGCGTCGTCTTCGCCGCCGCACGCCGTGAGCATCAGTACCCCACCGAGAACGGCGGATATGGCCACCAGGGACCGCCTCCGCCGCTTACTGTCCGTCCTCACACGCCACTCCATCGTTGCCGGATACCCCGGAGGCTGGCCGTCCCCGGGGTTGGCCCGGCAGGGGGCACACCCCCTGCCTGGTCCTGACAACGCATTAACGGCACCGGGCGGTTCCACATTCCGTTCGGATGTGGTCCACCACACGGTCAGGCGTTGTCGGGTTCCTCGTCGAAGTCCCCATCTTCCTCGTCCAGGTCCCACTCCATCGACTCGGGGTCGTATTCGACGGGCTCGCTGCTCCAGGAGGCCTGCGCGAGCTCCACCCCGGGGATGTCCGCGACCAGGTCGGTGGGGTCGACGAGGTAGGCGAGGGCCTCCGACTCGTCCTCGCGGACGGCGGACTCGGCGTGGCCGCGCTCCTCGTCCGGCATGAACTCGTCGGCCTTGATGTGTGCGAGCGCGGCTCCGGTGAGTGCCTGGACGTCGGGCACCTCCAGTACCAAATCCACCCGAAGTCGTACGTAACGTGATGTCTCAGAAGAGTTCATACGACGGAGAGTAAGCCCGCGGAAGCCCCGACTTTCCCACGACCCGCCCCTTTCCGTAGCATCACCGCACACGGCCAATTCGCTGCTGCCACAAGGGGGATCGCACCGTGTCCGCACGCCGACCGCTGCTCACCGCTCTCGGAGCGACCACCCTCCTCGCCGCCCTGTGGTTCGTACCCTCGGCGGGTGCCACCTCGGCCGGTGTCGAGGAGACCCGCTCCGGTGTGCCCGCGGGCGCGAACGCCGCCGGGACGGCCACCGACGCGACCGGCTCCGCCGCCGCAGATTCCGATTCCGGCTCCGGTTCCGGCTCCGGTTCCGACGCGCCCGGTTCGGTCACGGGAACGGCCTCCGGGCCGGCCTCGCGCCCGCTGTCCCTGCTCGCCGACACCGGATCGGTGGACACCACCCCCTACCTCCTGGGCGGCACCCTCTTCCTCGGGGTCGGGGCGGGCTTCGTGGCCTTCTCGATCCGCCGCTCGCACGCGCTGTAGACACGCGAAGGGCCGCCCCGGGGACGGATCCCGGGGCGGCCCTTCGACGCGTACGCGGCCTGGCGTCAGGCGAGCGGACCCGTCACCGGCTCCACCGCGGCCAGCAGGCCGCCCGTACGGATGAACTCGTCGGCGGCGGCCAGGTCAGGGGCGAGGAAACGATCCGGCCCGGGACCCTGCACACCCGCCGCGCGGGCGCCCGCGATCGCGGCCTGGCTGGCCGGGGCCGGGGTCAGCCCGTGGCGCAGCTCGATGGCGCGGGTGGCGGCGTAGAGCTCGATGGCGATGATCCGCGTCAGGTTGTCGACGGCGGTACGGAGCTTGCGCGCGGCCGACCAGCCCATCGAGACGTGGTCCTCCTGCATGGCGGAGGAGGGGATCGAGTCGGCCGAGGCCGGCACCGCGAGCCGCTTCATCTCGCTGACCAGGGCGGCCTGCGTGTACTGGGCGATCATCAGACCGGAGTCGACGCCGGCGTCGTCCGCCAGGAACGGCGGCAGACCGTGCGAGCGGTTCTTGTCGAGCAGCCGGTCGGTGCGGCGCTCGGCGATGGAACCGAGGTCGGCGGCGGCGATGGCGAGGAAGTCCAGCACGTAGGCGACCGGGGCCCCGTGGAAGTTGCCGTTGGACTCCACGCGCCCGTCGGGCAGCACCACCGGGTTGTCGACGGCGGCGGCCAGCTCACGGGAGGCCACCAGGGCGGCGTGCGCCATGGTGTCGCGGCCCGCGCCGGCGACCTGCGGGGCGCAGCGCACGGAGTAGGCGTCCTGCACGCGCGGGGCGGTCTCCTCCTGGTAGTGCCGGACCAGCCCGGAGCCCTTCAGGACGGCGGCCATGTTCGCGGCGGAGGCACCCTGCCCCGGGTGCGGACGGATGGCGTGCAGTTCGGGCTGGAGCACCTTCTCGGTGCCGAGCAGCGCCTCCAGCGTCAGCGCGGCGGTGATGTCGGCGCTGGTGTAGAGCTTGCCGAGGTCGGCGAGCGCCATGACCAGCATGCCGAGCATGCCGTCGGTGCCGTTGAGGAGGGCGAGGCCCTCCTTCTCGCGGAGCACGACGGGCTCGATGCCGGCTTCGGCGAGCAGTTCGCCGGCGGGGCGGACGGTGCCGTCCGGGCCCTCGGCGTCACCCTCGCCCATGAGGGCGAGCGCGCAGTGGGACAGCGGCGCGAGGTCGCCGGAGCAGCCCAGGGAGCCGTACTCGTGGACGACGGGGGTGATCCCGGCGTTGAGCACGTCGGCCATGGTCTGCGCGACGGAGGGGCGGACGCCGGTGTGACCGGAGGCGACGGTCTTGAGGCGGAGGAACATCAGCGCGCGGACGACCTCCCGCTCGACGCGCGGGCCCATGCCGGCGGCGTGCGAGCGGACGATGTTGCGCTGGAGCTGGGCACGCAGCTCGGGGCTGATGTGCCGGGAGGCGAGCGCACCGAACCCGGTGGACACGCCGTAGACGGGCTCGGGCTTGGCGGCGAGGGCGTCGACGATCTCGCGGGCCCGGGCGAGGGCATCGAGGGCCTCCGTGGAGAGCTCGACGCGTGCGTTGCCGCGGGCTACGGCGATGACGTCCTCGGCGGTGGTCCCGGACGTCCCCACCACGACAGTGTGCATATCCATATTCAGCACCCTACGGATTGAATCGCTTCATGTCACTAGGCTGAATCGTCACGATCGCGACGCGGCCGCACCCCTTACGCGCCGATGCCGCGGGCGGTCGGTCACTGGCGGCCCCGGAACCGGCGCCGCTCCCCGGGAGCCTCCTCGGCGGCGGCGTCCGCGAGCCGGACCACCGCGGTGTCCCGGCCCGCCACGACGGGCTTCGGCGAGCGCGCGGCCTTGGCCTTGTACTGGGCGGCGTCCGCCAGCCGGAACAGCCGCCGGGAGGACTTCACCAGGCCGATCGGGTCCCCGGTGGAGGCCACGCCGCAGGCCACCCCCTCGCCCAGTTCCAGCTCGGCCGCCCGGGTGCACACCTCCTCGGCGACGCGCACGATCTCGTCCGCCGTCGGGCCGACCCCGACCAGGCAGAACTCGTCACCGCCGAGCCGGGCCACCAACGCTCCCGGCAGCATCGCCCCGCACAGGCTCAGGACCGACCCGAACCGCTCCAGGAGTCGGTCGCCCATGGCGTGGCCGAGGGTGTCGTTGACCTTCTTCAGCCCGTTCAGGTCGCAGACGACCAGGCTGACGACCGCCCCGGTCCGCCGGTGCTCCTCCAGGGCCTCGTCGAGCCGCATGTCGACGGCCCGCCGGTTCGCGAGCCCGGTCAGCGGGTCGGTGAAGGCGAGCCGCCGGGCCTCCTCCAGCCGCTCGTTCTGGGCGAGACCGGCCGCGACCACGGCGGCGAGCACGGTGGCGAAGTCGGCGTCGTCCTCGTCGAAGTCGGGCAGCCCCTCGTCCCGGGCGACGTACAGCTCGCCCCAGGCGCGGCCGCTGAGCACGATGGGCGCGACCACGCAGGTCCCGCGGCCACGGCGGCGCAGGGCGTCCCCGCGCCGCCCCGGCCGGTCACCCGCGGCGCTCTCCACCCAGGCGTGCGGGCCGCCGCCGCCCACCCAGAGCTCGTGCAGGAACTCGGTGATCTCGGGGAAGTCGTGCACGGGATAGGACTCGTCCTCGGGGAACTCCTCCTCGCCCGCCCGCCGCTCGCCCTCGTTCACGAGCACCCGCAGGCGCCCCCGCTCCCGCTCCCACGCGGAGATCGCGGCGAACGAGCCGTCCAGTGCCACGCGCGCGCCTCGCGCGGCCGCCCGCACACTGTCCCGCGGCGCGCAGGCCGCGGCCATCGCCTGAGCGAGTCCCACCACGGCCCGTAGCCGCCCGTCAACTCCCATCACCCCAGGTTAGGGACTTTTGTCCGATTTGGGGACAATGAGCGCGACATTCGGTACCATCAAGATCACCAAGAGTGATCGACAGCAAGGGGTCCGGGCGGCCCCACGGGGGCCGCCCGACCGGCTACTCCCCCGGCCAGTTCGGCTTGCGCTTCTCGTTGAACGCCGCGACGCCCTCCACCCGGTCACCCGAGAAGGCCACCGTCCGCCAGGCCGCGTCCTCGATCTCCAGACCGGCCTCCAGGTCCATCCCATGGCCCAGTCGCAGCGCCCGCTTGGCCGCCCGCAGACCCACCGGGGAGTTCGCGGCCATCCGGGACGCCAGCGCCAGCGCCTCCGCGGTGTCCTGGCCGGCCGGGACCACCGAGTCCACCAACCCCAGGGACAGCGCCTCGGTCGCCTCCACCCGGCGCGCGGTGAAGATCAGCTCCGCGGCCCGCGCCGCACCCACCCGGCGCGGCAGCAGCTGCGTACCGCCACCGCCGGGGATGACACCCACCGACACCTCGGGCAGGCCCACCACCGAGGTCTCGTCGGCGACGATCACATCGCAGGCCAGGGCCAGCTCGAAGCCACCGCCCAGCGCGAACCCGTGCACCGCCGCGATCGTGGGCATCGGCAGCGCCAGCACGCCCCCGTACGCGCCGCGCGTGGTCGGCCGCTGCCGGACCAGCTCGGTGTCCGAGAAGGAGTTGCGCTCCTTGAGGTCCGCCCCGACGCAGAAGGCCCGCTCCGAGGTCGAGGAGAGCACGACCACGCGTACGGACCGGTCGGCGGACAGCTCGGCGCAGGCCGCACCGAGGGCACGGGCCATCGCGGTCGACACCGCGTTCATCGCCTTGGGGCGGTCGAGGACCAGCTCGGCGACCCCGCCCTCGTGGCGGCGTACCGCCACGAACTCCGACTCGGACACGGCCTCGGACGCCATAGGAACCCTCCCGGTTAACGAACGTTACCCGGGGATCCTAGGGGGTGTCGGCCGCGACGGGCAGGGCCCGCCGGTGTCCGGTACCGCGTGACGCCGCCTAGCCGGTGCCCGCCCGCTTGCGCCGCGTCAGCGACCAGGGCTCCACGACTCCGAGCCCACGCACCGGCCGCTGCCACATCGGCTGCAGCGCGAAGCGGTAGGACGCGCCCTCGTCGGGCGCCGTCTCGGCTTCCTTCTCCGACACCGGAGCGGCCCCGGTCCGGGAGAGTTCCTCGGCCATCGCCCCGTCCACCAGGACCGCGTCCTTGGGGGCTATGGAGGTCAGCCGGCTGGCCAGGTTCACCGTGGTCCCGAAGACGTCGCCCATCCGGGTGGTCACCGTGCCGAAGGCGATCCCGACCCGCAGCTCGGGCATCTGCGCGTCGAGCTCCATCGTCTCGATCAGCCGCAGCGCGATCTCCGCCGCCGTCGCCGCGTCGTCGGCGCAGTACAGCACCTCGTCACCGAGGGTCTTGATCAGTCGGCCGCCGTGCGCGGCCACCAGGTCCGCCGCCGTCGTCTCGAAGGACTCGACCAGCTCGCCGAGCTCCTCCTCCTCCAGCCGCCGCGTCAGGCGGGTGAAGCCCACCAGGTCGGCGAAGCCCACCGCGAGCCGCCGGTCGACCATCTCGTCGTCGTCGGCCACCTGCACCACGCGCCCGGTCGCGGCCGCCAGCTGCCGCCGCCACACGTAGACGAGGAACTCCTCCAGCTCGGGCAGCAGCAGCTCCACCAGGGGGTACGTGACCTCCGTACGGGTCATGCCCGGCTCCGGCGGCTCCGTCAGCCCCTCCAGGAACGAGTCGATCTGCCACTCCGCCAGCCGGGCCGTGGTCTGCCCGGTGGACCGCGCCACCTGCACGGCCATCGGCTCGGACAGCAGCCCGGCCTCCACCAGACCGGCCAGCCGGCGCAGGGCCAGCACGTCGGCCTCGGTCAGCGCGCGGGCCTGCCCGATGTCGGCGAAGCCCATGGCCCGCCAGAAGCGCGAGGCCAGCTCCATGGACACGCCCGCGCTGCGGGCGGCCTGGAACGGCGTGTACCGGCGCTCGGCACCGAGGATCAGCTGCTCCAGCCGGATGGCGAGCGGATCCGCCGTCGGCTGGGCCGTGTGATCGACCTCGTGGTGCGGGGTGTGCTGGTCACGGCCGATCGGGGTGCCCGGGCCGGACGCGGAGCCGCCACCGGCGGACGCGCCGGCCGTAGGGTCGTCGACGGTCAAGGGCCGCCTCCTGTCCATTCCGTGCGCACTGCCCTGCGAACCGGTTGATCACCACGAGCACCGGGATCGCCTAAACCATACGGCAGGTGTGCCGTAGCTCACTCCCCCTCCCCATATCCGGCCCGCCCGCGACCTGGGTGCGGGGTCCGGGGCCGCGGCCCCGGAGCGGCGCCGCACCCGGCACCCCTGACCCGTGTCAGTGCACGGAACGCAGGTGGATGACGTCGCCCGCGCCCACCGTCTCGTGCTGTCCCTCGGCCGTACGGATCACCAGCCGGCCATCGGTGTCCACCGCTTCGGCCGTTCCGGTGAGGGTGCGCCCGCCGGGCAGCTCCGCGCGCACGTGCCGGCCCAGGGTCGCGCAGCCCGCCGCGTAGGTCTCCTGGAGGCCGCTGGCCGCCGGGTCGCCGGCCGCCGCGCGCCAGTTCCCGTACCACTCCTCCAGGGACCGCAGGACGGCCCGCAGCAGCGGGTCCCGGTCGGTCACGGAGGCCTTGGCCAGGGCCAGCGACCCCGCTGCCGGTACCGGCAGCTCGTCCTCGGTCAGGCTGACGTTGAGCCCGATCCCGAGGACCACGCCGTCCTCGACCCGCTCGGCGAGGATCCCGCCGGTCTTGCGCTCCTCGCCGTCCACGGTGACCAGCAGGTCGTTGGGCCACTTGAGGGCGGTGTCCACGCCGGCCGCCCGGGACAGCCCGGTCGCGGTGGCCACCCCGGCCAGCAGGGTCAGCCAGCCCCACCGCTCCTGCGGCACCGCGTCGCCCGGCTTGAGCAGGACGGAGAAGAACAGTCCGGAGCGGGCGGGCGCGACCCAGCTCCGGTCCAGCCGCCCGCGCCCGGCGCTCTGCTCCTCGGCGACGAGCACGGCTCCCTCGGGCAACTTCGCCGCCCGAGTGGCAAGGTCGGTATTGGTGGACCCGGTACTGCCCACGACCTCCAGCGAGGTCCACAGCCCGTCCCCGGTGACGAGCGCCCGCTGGAGGGCTGCGACATTGAGGGGCGGGCGGTCCAGGCTCGACCAGCGACCGGCGGAAGCTCCTGCTGAGGCATCTGATGGCGTCATGCAACCCAATGTAGGTGTGTCAAACGCCGCACTGCCGAGCGCCATGCCCGCCGATACGCTACGCACCAGTAGCCAGCAGTAGTCAATCAATTGACCAGGCAGTTGACACCACGCAGGGAGCCGCGACCCCGATGTCACATCCGTCAGAGCCGATCGACATGCACACCACCGCGGGCAAGATCGCGGATCTGCAGCGCCGCATCGACGAAGCCACCCACGCCGGCTCCGCCCGCGCCGTGGAGAAGCAGCACGCCAAGGGCAAGCTGACGGCGCGTGAGCGGGTTGCCCTCCTGCTGGACGAGGGATCCTTCGTCGAGCTCGACGAGTTCGCCCGGCACCGGTCCACCAACTTCGGGCTGGAGAAGACCCGGCCCTACGGCGACGGCGTCGTCACCGGCTACGGCACGGTGGACGGCCGCCCGGTGGCCGTGTTCTCGCAGGACTTCACCGTCTTCGGCGGGGCCCTCGGCGAGACCTACGGTCAGAAGATCATGAAGGTCATGGACTTCGCGCTGAAGACCGGATGCCCCCTCGTCGGCATCAACGACTCCGGTGGCGCCCGGATCCAGGAGGGCGTCAGCGCGCTGGGCATGTACGGCGAGATCTTCCGCCGCAACGTCCACGCGTCCGGCGTGATCCCGCAGATCAGCCTGGTCGTCGGACCCTGCGCGGGCGGCGCCGTGTACTCCCCGGCCATCACCGACTTCACGGTCATGGTCGACCAGACCTCGCACATGTTCATCACCGGCCCGGACGTCATCAAGACGGTCACCGGCGAGGACGTCGGCTTCGAGGAGCTGGGCGGGGCGCGCACGCACAACAGCACGTCCGGCGTCGCCCACCACATGGCGGGCGACGAGAAGGACGCCATCGAGTACGTGAAGTCACTGCTCGCGTACCTGCCGTCGAACAACCTCTCCGAGCCGCCGGCCTTCCCGGAGGAGGCGGACACCGAGGTCTCCGACGCCGACCGCGAGCTCGACGTGCTGATCCCGGACAGCGCCAACCAGCCGTACGACATGCACACCGTGATCGAGCACGTGCTCGACGACGCGGAGTTCCTGGAGACGCAGGCCCTCTTCGCGCCGAACATCCTGACCGGCTTCGGCCGGGTCGAGGGCCACCCGGTGGGTGTCGTCGCCAACCAGCCGATGCAGTTCGCCGGCTGCCTGGACATCGACGCCTCGGAGAAGGCCGCCCGGTTCGTGCGGACCTGCGACGCCTTCAACATCCCGGTGCTCACCTTCGTGGACGTCCCGGGCTTCCTTCCGGGCACCGACCAGGAGTACAACGGAATCATCCGACGCGGCGCGAAGCTGATCTACGCGTACGCCGAGGCCACCGTTCCGCTGATCACCGTCATCACCCGCAAGGCCTTCGGCGGCGCGTACGACGTCATGGGCTCCAAGCACCTCGGCGCCGACCTGAACCTGGCCTGGCCGACCGCGCAGATCGCCGTCATGGGCGCGCAGGGTGCCGTGAACATCCTGCACCGCCGCGCGATCGCCGAGGCGGAGGCGGCGGGCAACGCCGAGGAGACCCGGGCCCGGCTCATCACCGAGTACGAGGACGCGCTGCTCAACCCGTACACGGCGGCCGAGCGCGGGTACATCGACGCGGTGACCATGCCGTCCGAGACCCGGGCGCACGTGGTGAAGGGGCTGCGGCAGCTGCGTACCAAGCGGGAGTCCCTGCCGCCGAAGAAGCACGGCAACATTCCGCTCTAGCCCCTCCAGGAGGACTCTGTGGTGATCAAGGTCGTCAAGGGCAACCCGACCCCGGAGGAGCTGGCCGCCGCTCTGGCGGTGGTCCAGGCGCGGGCGGCGATGCTGGCCATGGCGCCGCCGCTCGCCCCGGCGCCCGCGGACGAGTGGTCGGCGCCGGCCCGGGTGGCCCGGCGGCGGGTTCCGCATCCGGGGCCGCGGGCCTGGGGCCGTACCTACTGGCCCGCGTAGCCGAACCGGTGTGAACGGACGGGTGGCGCCTGAGTACCCGTACTCAGGCGCCACACCCTTTCCCGGGCCAGGATCGAGGCATGCTCTGGTCCGACCCGAAGAACGAGCCGCCCAAGGACATGCGCGACGCGCAGGCGATGATCCGGCGGCTGACCGTGGTGCTCGCCCTCGCCATGCTCGTGGTGGTGTACGTCCTGGGCGTGGGCCGCTTCTAGGGGGCGGTGACGGGGTGCGGGCCGCGCCTACGATGGCCACCATGACTGCGACACCTGAGCCCTCGACGACCGGGCGCACGCTCGTCCTCGCCTCCGCCTCCCCCGCCCGGCTGAACCTGCTGCGGCAGGCCGGGCTCGCCCCGCACGTGATCGTCAGCGGCTTCGACGAGGACACCCTGAACCACGACGAGCCGGCCGCCCTGGCGCTGGCGCTGGCCGAGGCGAAGGCCGCCGTCGTGGCGGGGCTGGACGAGGCCGCGGGCGCCCTGGTGATCGGCTGCGACTCGGTGCTGGAGCTGGACGGCGAGGCGCTGGGCAAGCCGGCGGACGCCGAGGAGGCCACCGCGCGCTGGAAGTCGATGCGCGGGCGGTCGGGCGTGCTGCGCACCGGGCACTGTGTGATCGACACGGCGAACGGCCGTCAGGTCTCGGCCACGGCCTCGACGACGGTCCGGTTCGGTGAACCCACGGACGCGGAGGTGGCGGCGTACGTGGCGAGCGGGGAGCCCCTGCACGTGGCGGGGGCGTTCACCCTGGACGGGCTGTCGGCGCCGTTCATCGACGGCATCGACGGGGATCACAGCAACGTCATCGGCCTGTCGCTGCCGCTGCTGCGTGCCCTGCTGGGCGAACTGGACGTGTCCATCACGGACTTGTGGGCTTGAGCTCCCCGAACGGCGGCGTGGGCGGCAGCGGCGGGGTGTCCTCGCCCGCGTCGCCCGCCTCGTCCTCGCCGCCGCCGCTGCCGCCCGGACGGGCGGCGTAGGACGTCAGGGTCAGGACGAGCAGACACAGGATCAGCATCGTCGCCGCGAAGGCGGCCCAGCCGACCAGCGCGACGGAGAGGATGCCGAGCACCCCGTGGGTGACGGCGCCGCTGATGAGCACGACGCGGCCGAAGCGGCCCGGGGCGCGGTCGCGGATCGCGGTGACGGCGGCGATCACGGCGCACAGCACGAGGAAGGCGCCCATGCCCGCCCCCATGGCGTAGGTCGCCTTGGACATGAGAGCCGGATCGCTGCCCGCTATCGACATCGACTGGTTCGCCGTGGTCCGGCCCAGCACGATGTGGACGAGCACGAGCAGCGCCGCTTCCACGACGAGCACGATCGCGGCCAGTCCGGCCACGAGTCTTCGCAGCACGATGCCGCCACCCCCCACGTGTCACAAGCCCGTTCGACGCCTGGAGGCTACTAACGGGTAGCCCGGCGGGCAAGACATCCGCCCACCCGGCTTTGCGGACCCCTCGCGCCCCATGGACCGCCGTACGGCGCCGCTACGACGACGACTTCGGCTTCTTCTCCCGCGGCCACAGGGTGTACGACCAGGACCAGAGCGTGTCGATCACCCAGACGGTCAGCCAGATCCGGCCGACCCAGACCAGCGGTCCGCGCCGGTCGTCGGGCACGGCGGCGTCCGTGATCTGCCACACGAGCCAGCTGGAGTCCAGGACCCACAGGACCAGTTGCCCCAGCGCGAAGGCGGCCGTGTGGACGCACCAGTCCCGCCGCTCCTTGCGGGCGTGGGCCTTCGGCCCGAGGACGCCCTCCGCCGCCGGCGGCCGCGCCGGCTCCCGCTCGCCCATGTCCCTCTCCCCGTCCGTCTTCCCGTCCGTCTTCCCGTCCCCACGGTGCTCCGGCAGGCCCAGTGCGCGGACCGCGTACGGCACCACGAGCGCGCCCAGGGCCGAGGTGGCGGCTGCCGCCCCGCAGGCGGCGACCCAGCCGGCCTCCTGGTAGAGCGCCCCCATCACCAGTGGCCCGGCCACGACGCCGGCCAGGCGGGCGCTCTCGTACAGGCCCATGGCCCGGCCGATCCGCCCGCCGGAGGCGGCCGCCACGGTCGCCTGCTCCACCGGGATCTGCGCGGCGAAGCAGGCGGCGGCCACGGCCCACAGGGCGGCGACGGCCGGCGGTGCGGAGACGACCGCGAGGCCCGCGGCGAACAACGTGTTCGCCACGAACGAGGCGACCATGACCCGTGTACGGCCCAGCCGCCCGGTGAGGCGGTGCGCGTGCGCCGGTAGCAGGACGAACACCAGGAAGCCGGGGGCGAGGACCAGCGCGATCTCGTTCGGGGACAGCTCCAGGTCCGACTGCAGCCGCAGCAGCAGGAGCATCCACAGACCGGCCTCGGCCGCGGCCGTCACCGCCGACACCACCATCAACGGCAGCAGCCGCCGCTCCGCGGCACCCCACCGCTCCCGGCGCGCGGCCGTGGCGCGAGGAGGGACGCCGGCCCGCTCCGGGCAGGGCCCGCGCAGCAGCGCGACCACGGCCACCGCGCAGGCGGCGCCGCCCAGCCAGAACAGCAGCGCATAGCCACCGCGTTCCAGCAGGGAGAACGCCACCAGGTAGCCGACGAGGGCGCCCTGACCCTCTGCGGACAGCAGCTTGCCGTAGGCGGAGGTGCGGTCGCCCTCCTGGGACCGTTGCCCGGTCCAGGCGCGTAGGGCGACCCAGAACAGGGCCCCACCGGCGCCTCCCAGGCCCGCCGCGACGAAGGCCGCCACCAGCGAGTCGGCGAGCGCGTAACCCGCGAACGACAGGGCGTACAGACCCGCGCCGGCCACGGCCACCCGCCGCTGGTCGAAACGGTCGGCCAGTTCCCCGGCCAACGGGCGCACGATCAGCGACAGCACCGCCTCGAAGGCGATCAGCGCGCCGACCCCGAAGGCCCCGGCGCCGAGCGCCGACCCCGCCCACAGCGGCAGCAGGAAGTCGAGCACCTCGGCCGGGGCGCTCGCGAACAGCGCCGCCGACAGGACCCGGCGTCCGGCCCGGTCCTCGGGCGCCTTCGTCCCGGCGCTCACGCTTCGACGGCCGGTGTGCGACACCCGACCTCCGCCGTGCCGGATCGGCCGGGGAGGGGCCCCCGTAAGAAACCTGCCAAGGCCATCGACTCGTCCTCGTCTCGCTGGTCGTCGTTCCTCCACGCCGCCTGTAGGACGCCGTTCGGCCCGCCCGGGTTGTCAACTCGTCGGTGTCCCCGCCGGCGCGCGATCGCGGGACCCGCTGTCGTCCATCCGTAGGACACGCCCGGCGCGCTGCCGCCCGCCCGGGCCCGTGCGGGCCACCTCGCTGTGGGTACGGTGTTGTCCCTGTTCGCCTGCGGGACGACCGGGCTACCAATCGGTAAACAAGGGGGCAACTCCTCTCACGACCGCAAAGAAACCATGAGCCGTTCGTAGGGACTCGACAAAGAATCACCCGGGGCCGCTGACCGGGGGGACAGAGACCTTGGATACATGACGGGGTTACTGTGCAGTCGGGGATCCCCCTGACCTGGGGCGCCACAAGGGTTCTCCGCCGGATCGACCCTCGCATCACACTGTGTGTGGGCAAGGTCACCACCGGGGAAGGGTCGAAAGGCCGTGTGGGCTGTCCCTAAACTCAGCTTGTTTCAAGGAGGGAGCCATCGTGCGCAAGGTGCTCATCGCCAACCGTGGCGAAATCGCTGTCCGCGTTGCTCGGGCCTGCCGGGACGCCGGGATCGGGAGCGTAGCCGTCTACGCCGATCCGGACCGGGACGCTCTGCACGTCCGCGCGGCCGACGAAGCTTTCGCGTTGGGCGGTGACACCCCGGCCGCCAGCTACCTGGACATCTCCAAGGTCCTCCAGGCCGCAGCCGACTCCGGTGCGGACGCCATCCATCCCGGATACGGCTTCCTGTCCGAGAACGCCGACTTCGCCCAGGCCGTGCTCGACGCCGGCCTGACCTGGATCGGTCCGCCGCCGCAGGCCATCCGTGACCTCGGCGACAAGGTGGCCGCCCGTCACATCGCCCAGCGCGCCGGGGCTCCGCTGGTCGCCGGTACGCCGGACCCGGTCTCCGGGGCCGACGAGGTCGTCGCCTTCGCCGAGGAGCACGGCCTGCCGATCGCCATCAAGGCCGCCTTCGGTGGTGGCGGTCGCGGTCTGAAGGTCGCCCGCACCCTCGAAGAGGTGCCGGAGCTCTACGAGTCCGCCGTCCGTGAGGCCGTCGCCGCCTTCGGCCGCGGCGAGTGCTTCGTCGAGCGCTACCTCGACAAGCCCCGCCACGTCGAGACCCAGTGCCTGGCCGACTCGCACGGCAACGTCGTCGTCGTGTCGACCCGTGACTGCTCGCTGCAGCGCCGCCACCAGAAGCTCGTGGAGGAGGCCCCGGCGCCGTTCCTGAGCGAGGCTCAGAACGCGGAGCTGTACGCCGCCTCCAAGGCGATCCTGAAGGAAGCCGGCTACGTCGGCGCCGGCACCGTCGAGTTCCTCGTCTCCGCCGACGGCCTGATCTCCTTCCTGGAGGTCAACACCCGCCTCCAGGTCGAGCACCCGGTCACCGAAGAGGTCTCCGGCATCGACCTGGTCCGCGAGATGTTCCGCATCGCCGACGGCGAGGAGCTCGGCTACGGGGACCCGGTCCTGCGCGGCCACTCCATCGAGTTCCGCATCAACGGTGAGGACCCGGGCCGTGGCTTCCTCCCGGCGCCCGGCACGGTGACGAAGTTCGCCGCGCCGTCGGGCCCGGGCGTCCGCCTCGACGCGGGTGTCGAATCCGGCTCCGTGATCGGCCCGGCCTGGGACTCGCTCCTGGCCAAGCTGATCGTCACGGGTGCCACCCGCGAGCAGGCCCTGCAGCGCGCCGCCCGCGCGCTCGCCGAGTTCGAGGTCGAGGGCATGGCCACGGCCATCCCGTTCCACCGTGCGGTCGTCGCCGACCCGGCGTTCGCCCCGACCGACGGCAGCCCGTTCACCGTCTTCACCCGGTGGATCGAGACCGAGTTCGTCAACGAGATCCCGGCGTTCACGGCCCCGGCAGCGGACGACATCGAGGACGAGCCGGGCCGCGAGACGGTGGTCGTCGAGGTCGGCGGCAAGCGTCTCGAGGTCTCGCTCCCGTCGTCGCTGGGCATGACCCTGGCCCGCACGGCCGCCGCCGGTGGTGCGAAGCCGAAGCGCCGCGCGGCCAAGAAGTCCGGCCCGGCCGCCTCCGGCGACACCCTGGCGTCCCCGATGCAGGGCACGATCGTCAAGGTCGCGGTCGAGGAGGGCCAGCAGGTCAACGAGGGCGACCTGGTCGTCGTACTCGAGGCCATGAAGATGGAGCAGCCGCTGAACGCGCACCGCTCCGGCACCGTCGTCGGCCTCACGGCCGAGGTCGGCGGGTCGGTCACCTCGGGCGCGACGATCTGCGAGATCAAGGACTGACGTCCCGCACCACCTGAGACGCCGGCGGGGCTGGAGCAATCCAGCCCCGCCGGCGTTCTTCGTTCAGGTCCGCGATGCGGCCCCGGCCCGGCTACGCGAACGTGTCCGGGTACCCGAGGTCGTAGTGCGGCGACATCGACGAGGTCCACGCACTCCCGTCGAAGCGATCGCACAACACCTGATCGCCCGCACCCACCCGACGGCAGTACGACACCGACCCGTCCGCATTCGCCAACCACGACCGATCCGACGCATAACCCCAGTCGTTCGGCACGGAGTACGCGGTGACCCAACCGGTGGGCTTCAACACGCTGCAGACCAACCCCTGCGAGCCCTGATCACCGGCCCGCCCACACACCGCAGGCCCGTCCTTCGTCGACAGATACGCCCGATTCTCGTGATAACCCAGGTCGAAGTGCGGCGACATCGACGAGGTCCACGTACTCCCGTCGAACCGATCGCACAGGACCTGATCGCCCGCACCCACCCGACGGCAGTACGACACCGACCCGTCCGCATTCGCCAACCACGACCGATCCGACGCATAACCCCAGTCGTTCGGCACGGAGTACGCGGTGACCCAACCGGTGGGCTTCAACACGCTGCAGACCAGCTTCTGCGCACCCTGGTCCCCGGCTCGCCCGCACTCCGCGGGCCCGTCCTTCGTCGACAGGTACGCGAGGTCCGCCGAGTCCGCGTCGTTCTGCACGTACCGGGTGGCGGCGGCCGAGACGCCGGCGGCGTTGCGGGCGACGACGGAGTAGGCGTAGTCCTGATGCGGCGACACCTGGACGTCGAGCCACCGGGTGCCTGTCACCGTGGCGAGGAGGGTGCCGTTCCGGCTGACCTGGTAGTCGGTGGCGCCGGCCGAGGCGCTCCACTGGAGGACCACCCGTGAGCCATGGGCCAACACCGCGATTCCGGCCGGAGCGGCCGGTGCGGACTGCGGTGGCGGAGGGACGTCCGCCAGGTCCTTGAAGTGGATGTACTGGAACGCGCCCGTCGGGACGGTACGTGCGTTGTACGTGCCGTCGTAGCCGTGGTTGTACTCCTCGATGGTCACCGTGCCGTTGCCGACGGACTCCACCCAGGCGACGTGTCCCACCCCCAGGGCGACGGCGCCCTTGGCGGGGATGTTGTCGACGTGGAAGCCCAGAGCCCTGGCCCGGTTCCCCCAGTCGGTGGCGTCGGCGTGGAACGGCATGCCGAAGCCGTTCCGGCTCTGCAGGCGCCAGGCGACGAAGCTGGTGCACTCCCGGTTGAACATGCCCCAGTCGTCGGACACCGAGTCCATGGGGACGTTTCGCCACTTCGCGGGGTAGTCGTCGCTCAAGGCGGACGCGGACGGTACGGCCGCCGCGGAGAACAGGGACGTCAGCAGGACCGTCACGAGGACGCTCACGACACGACGAAGTACGTGGCGGGCAACCGGCAGTCTCCGGTCGCGTAGGGGTGGTATGCCGGACGGGAGCACGGTCATCGAACCCTCCTTCAGGCCCCTCCCGCCGTGCGGTCACACGACTCCAGGGCGCTGGAGCATCCTGGAGCCCACCGTGTGATCAGATCGGACAACCGGATGAATTCACCCGGACGAGCTAGTCCTTCGAAGAGCGGATTCGGTGACGGACGACGGAAGGCCCGATCGGGCCGGGCTCCGAAAAGCCCGGCATGATCGGCACGGCCCACAACGGCCGGCGGCCGGGGTCCTGCGGCTAACGGCGGCGCATGTCGGCGACCCGTGCCCGATCCCCCGGCTGGGGCTCCGGCATCATGCCCGCCGCGCGCAGCTGCGCCGTCGGACCGCCCCGCCGCTGCACCGGCAGCGGCGACTCGCGGCGCGGCCGCCGCCCCTGCATCCCGTCCACGCCCCCGGAGGGCACGGCCCCGCCGGCCACGGTGATCTGCACGCCCTGGTCCGCCAGCGCCTGCAGCTCCGTACCCGCCCGGTCGTCGTGCGGCGGCGGCTCGTCCGTCACCAGACGCGTCATCACATCGGTGGGCACGGTCTGGAACATGGTGTCGGTACCGAGCTTCGTGTGGTCGGCCAGCACCACCACCTCCGCCGCGGCCTGGACCAGCGCCCGGTCCACGCTGGCGGACAGCATGTTGGACGTGGACAGCCCGCGCTCGGCGGTCAGACCGCTGCCCGACAGGAAGGCCCGCGAGACCCGCAGTCCTTGGAGGGACTGTTCGGCTCCGCTGCCCACGAGGGCGTAGTTGGACCCGCGCAGGGTGCCGCCGGTCATGACCACTTCCACCCGGTTGGCGTGGGCCAGGGCCTGGGCGACGAGCAGCGAGTTGGTGACGACGGTCAGTCCGGGCACACGGGCGAGCCGACGGGCCAGCTCCTGGGTCGTGGTGCCCGCGCCGACGACGACGGCCTCGCCCTCTTCGACGAGGGAGGCGGCGACATCGGCAATGGCGGTCTTCTCCGCCGTCGCGAGATGGGACTTTTGCGGAAAGCCGGACTCCCGCGTGAAACCGCCCGGCAATACCGCACCGCCGTGTCGGCGGTCGAGGAGTCCTTCTGCCTCCAGTGCCCGCACGTCCCGCCGTACGGTCACTTCGGAGGTCTGGACGACGCGGGCGAGCTCCCGGAGCGAAACCGCTCCGTTGGCCCGCACCATTTCGAGGATCAATTGGCGACGTTCTGCAGCGAACACGAAACTGACAGTAACCCCAACGACCGTCTGCTTTCAGCTCTTTGCGCCGGAATACCGAAGTTGTCCATAAGGTGGGGCTACTAGTGGTATACGCGGCCCGAGAGTTGCGTGAACATCTCGCCACGAAACGACGCACCGCCCCAAACCCCTTACGGCATGGGGCGGTTAGCGGGGTCTACGCCTCCCCGGCGGCCTTCCGCGTGTGCAGCTGACGGGCCACCTCGGCGATCGAGCCCGAGAGCGAGGGGTACACGGTGAACGCTTTTGCGATCTGCTCGACCGTCAAATTGTTGTCGACGGCGATCGAGATGGGGTGGATCAGCTCGCTCGCGCGCGGGGAGACGACCACGCCGCCGACGACGATCCCGGTGCCCGGACGGCAGAACAGCTTCACGAAGCCGTCCCGGATGCCCTGCATCTTGGCGCGCGGGTTGCGCAGCAGCGGGAGCTTCACCACGCGGGCGTCGATCTTGCCGGCGTCCACGTCCGCCTGGGTGTAACCGACGGTGGCGATCTCCGGGTCGGTGAAGACGTTGGAGGAGACCGTCTTGAGGTTCAGCGGGGCCACCGCGTCACCGAGGAAGTGGTACATCGCGATGCGTCCCTGCATCGCCGCGACCGACGCGAGCGCGAAGACGCCCGTGACGTCACCGGCGGCGTACACGCCGGGCGCGGAGGTGCGCGAGACCTTGTCGGTCCAGATGTGCCCGGAGTCCTTGAGCCGGACCCCGGACTCCTCCAGGTTCATGTTCTTGGTGTTGGGGATCGCGCCGACCGCCATCAGACAGTGGGTACCGGTCAGCACGCGGCCGTCGGAGAGGGTGACCTCGACCCGGTCGCCCACCCGCTTGGCGGACTCGGCGCGCGAGCGTCCGACGACGTTCATGCCGCGGCGCCGGAAGACGTCCTCCAGTACGGCGGCGGCGTCCGGGTCCTCGCCGGGCAGCACGCGGTCGCGGGAGGACACCAGGGTCACCCGGGAGCCGAGGGCCTGGTACGCGCCGGCGAACTCGGCGCCGGTCACACCGGAGCCGACCACGATGAGCTCCTCGGGGAGCTCGTCGAGGTCGTAGACCTGGGTCCAGTTCAGGATCCGCTCGCCGTCGGGCATGGCGTCGGGGATCTCTCGCGGGGTGCCGCCGGTCGCGATCAGGACGGCGTCGGCGGTCAGGATCGTCTCGGACCCGTCGGCGGCCGTGACGATGACGTCCCGGGTGCCGTCGATGCCCTGCGGTCCGCCGAGCTTGGCGCGGCCGCGCACCACGCGGGCGCCGGCCCGGGTGACGGAGGCCGTAATGTCGTGCGACTGGGCGAGCGCGAGGCGCTTGACGCGTCGGTTCACCTTGCCGAGGTCCACGCCGACGACGCGCGCGGCCTGCTCGATGTGCGGGGTGTCGTCCGCGACGACGATGCCGAGCTCCTCGTACGAGGAGTCGAAGGTCGTCATCACCTCGGCGGTCGCGATCAAAGTCTTGGAGGGTACGCAGTCGGTCAGCACCGATGCCCCGCCCAGACCGTCGCAGTCGACGACGGTCACCTCCGCGCCGAGCTGGGCCCCCACCAGGGCTGCCTCATACCCGCCGGGTCCGCCGCCGATGATCACGATCCGGGTCACGAAAAGTCCGCCTCACGTCTACCCGGCCGGCTGCCGCCCCGGCCGGTGTTCCGGGGGGTCTCCCCGGGGGATGCATTCCGTGCTCCATTGTCCCGCACGCTTCAAGGTGCTTCGCGCCCGGTCCCGCCATCCGGGCACGCGTGCACCGGCACCCCTCCCGTACTCTCGACCACATGTCGCTCTACGCCGCGTACGCCGGCAACCTCGACCCGCGGCTGATGACGCGCCGCGCTCCGCATTCGCCGCTGCGCGGCACGGGCTGGATCAACGACTGGCGGCTGACCTTCGGCGGCGAGCAGATGGGCTGGGAGGGCGCTCTGGCCACGATCGTCGAAGCCCCGCGCCACCAGGTCTTCGTCGCTCTGTACGACATCGCGCCGCTGGACGAGGACTCGATGGACCGCTGGGAGGGTGTCGGACTCGACATCTACCGCCGGATGCGGGTGCGTGTGCACACGCTGGACGGCGAGGAGGCGGCCTGGGTGTACGTGCTGAACGGCTACGAGGGCGGTCTGCCCTCGGCCCGCTACCTGGGCGAGATCGCCGACGCCGCCGAATCCGCGGGCGCCCCGCACGACTACGTGATGGAAATCCGCAAGCGCCCCTGTTGAGCGTTCCGGCCCCGCCGGCGTTCGAGACGCGGGGGTCCGGGGGCGGAGTCCCCGCAACGGTGCCGCGCCGCCACGGGGACGTTTCGGCGGAAACGACAAGGCAACGATCCGAACACCGTGAGCTGTGCCATCTACGCGCGTAGGCGGAAAGCGGTTACGCTCGTCCGCGTGAACGCATCTGTTACCGACCCCTTCGCCGCCGCCGACGCCGCAGCCGCCCGCCTGCGTGAGCTGACCGGCGTGGACACCCACGATGTCGCCCTCGTCATGGGCTCCGGATGGGCCCCCGCCGCAGAGGCGCTCGGCGCCCCCGAGGCCGAGTTCCTCGTCACCGAGCTGCCCGGCTTCCCGCCCGCCGCCGTCGAGGGCCACGGCGGCAAGATCCGCTCGTACAAGATCGGCGAAAAGCGCGCCCTGGTCTTCCTCGGCCGGACCCACTACTACGAGGGCCGCGGCGTCGCCGCCGTCGCCCACGGCGTGCGCACCGCCGTCGCCGCCGGTTGCAAGACCGTCGTCCTGACCAACGGCTGCGGCGGTCTGCGCGAGGGCATGAAGCCCGGCCAGCCCGTCCTGATCAGCGACCACCTCAACCTGACGGCCACCTCGCCGATCGTCGGGGCGAACTTCGTCGACCTCACCGACCTGTACTCGCCGCGCCTGCGCGCGATGTGCAAGGAGATCGACGCGAGCCTCGAAGAGGGCGTCTACGTCCAGTTCCCCGGCCCGCACTACGAGACCCCGGCCGAGATCAACATGATCCGCGTGATGGGCGCCGACCTGGTCGGCATGTCCACCGTGCTGGAGGCCATCGCCGCCCGTGAGGCCGGCGCCGAGGTGCTCGGCATCTCCCTGGTCACCAACCTGGCGGCGGGCCTGTCCGGCGAGCCGCTGAACCACGAAGAGGTCCTCCAGGCCGGCCGTGACTCGGCCGCCCGCATGGGCACACTGCTGACGCAGGTCCTCGCCCGCATCTGATCGACGTACGAGAGCTAAGGCGGAAGCAGTGCAGGAACAGGCACAGGCACAGGACGATCTGATCATCCGGGCGCAGGCCTGGCTGGCCGAGGACCCGGACCCGGAGACGGCCGCGGAACTGGCCGCGCTCATCGAGGCCGGCGACACGGCGGAGCTCGCGGACCGTTTCGCGGGCACCCTGCAGTTCGGCACCGCCGGACTGCGCGGTGAGATCGGCGCCGGCCCGATGCGGATGAACCGCGGCGTGGTCATCCGGGCCGCGGCGGGCCTCGCGGCCTACCTGAAGGCCCAGGGCCACGACGGCGGCCTGGTCGTCGTCGGCTACGACGCCCGCTACAAGTCGGCGGACTTCGCCCGCGACACCGCGGCCGTCATGACCGGCGCCGGGCTGCGCGCGGCCCTCCTGCCCCGCCCCCTGCCGACCCCCGTGCTCGCGTACGCGATAAGGCACCTCGGCGCCGTCGCCGGCGTCGAGGTGACCGCGAGCCACAACCCGCCCCGGGACAACGGCTACAAGGTCTACCTCGGCGACGGCTCGCAGATCGTCTCCCCGGCCGACTCCGAGATCGCGGCGCAGATCGCGGCGGTCGAGAAGCTGGCCGACGTACCGCGCCCCGAGTCGGGCTGGCAGGAACTCGGCGACGAGGTCCTGGAGGCCTACCTGGCGCGCACCGACGCCGTCCTGACCCCCGGCTCCCCCCGGGGCGTGCGGACCGTCTACACGGCCATGCACGGCGTCGGCAAGGACGTCGTCATGGCGGCCTTCGCCCGGCACGGCTTCCCGGAGCCGGTGCTCGTCGCCGAGCAGGCCGAGCCCGACCCGGCCTTCCCGACCGTGGCGTTCCCGAACCCGGAGGAGCCGGGCGCGATGGACCTGGCCTTCGCGAAGGCCGCCGAGGTCCGGCCCGACATCGTGATCGCCAACGACCCGGACGCGGACCGCTGCGCCGTTGCCGTGCCCACGGCGGACGGCTGGCGGATGCTGCGCGGCGACGAGGTCGGCGCGCTGCTGGCGGCGCACCTGGTCCACAAGGGCGCGCGGGGCGTCTTCGCCGAGTCCATCGTCTCCTCCAGCCTCCTGGGCCGGATCGCGGAGGCGGCGGGCGTCGGTTACGAGGAGACCCTGACCGGCTTCAAGTGGATCGCCCGCGTCGAGGGCCTGCGCTACGGCTACGAGGAGGCGCTCGGCTACTGCGTGGACCCCGAGGGCGTCCGTGACAAGGACGGCGTCACCGCCGCCCTGCTGGTGGCGGAGCTGGCCTCGGTGCTGGGGGAACAGGGCCGCACGCTGACCGACCTGCTGGACGACCTGGCGATGGCCCACGGGCTGCACGCCACCGACCAGCTGTCGGTGCGCGTCTCGGACCTGTCGATCATCGCCGACGCGATGGCGGCGCTGCGCGCGCAGCCGCCGGTGTCCCTGGCGGGGCTGCGGGTGGTCTCGGCGGAGGACCTGTCCAAGGGCACGGAGTCCCTCCCGCCCACCGACGGCCTGCGCTACTACCTGGACGGCGCGTACAAGGCCCGGGTCATCGCCCGCCCGTCGGGTACCGAGCCGAAGCTGAAGTGCTACCTGGAGGTCGTGGTCCCGGTGGCCGAAGCCTGCGACCTGGCCTCGGCCCGCGTCCGCGGCCAGGAGGTCCTCGACGCGATCAAGAAGGACCTCTCGGCCGCCATGGGCATCTGATTCCTCCCCGCGGCGCTCGCGCGCCTCGGCCCCAGGGGGCCTCACCGGCTTCGCGCCGCTGCGCCGGACTCCGTCCGTCGGGCGCACGGCCGGGGCTTCGGCCCCTGCCCGGCCCGGTCCCGCCCCGTCCGGCGGGACCGGGCCTTCGCATGTCCGGCCCCGCCGACGTCGAGGCGCGGAGGTACGCCGGCGGTGTCAGGAAGGTTTAGGGGTCGGGGCCGGGGTCGCCAGTTCGCCCAGGGTCGGTACCGACTCCGGGCGGGAGCGGACCGCGTCGGTGCACTCCCACGCCCGCGGCGGATCCACGTCCGGGCCGCCCAGGATCACCGGGCCCGGGGTCGCCTTCAGGGCCTCGCTGCCCGCCAGCGTGCACACGATCTGCGAGAGGGCCACCGGCGGCAGGTCCTCCGGCTTGCGGCTGAGCCGTACCGTGCCCGCCGGGTCGCCCGGCCTCGGCGCGCCCGCCGACAGCCCGAGCGGGACCTCGCTCGTGAAGCCGGCGTCCCGCTCCTCCGAGCTCGGCGTCCGCTCCAGCGCTTCCAGCAGGGCCTGCGCGACCATCGCCAGCGGGTCGCGTACGGGCTTCTTCTCGGGCACCGGAACCACTCGCTCCACGCCCACCAGCTGCGATCCGCAGACCAGTTCCACCGTGGCCCGGAAGCCCTGCACCCCGCTCGGCTGCTCCTGCGTGTCGCAGGACACCCGCGACGGCGCCGGGCCCACGTCCACCGGCACGGTCGTCGCCCGGATCCCGCAGGCCGACGTCGCGAGCAGCAGGGCCGCGACGAACGGGGCCAGCACCACCGGGACGACCGGCAGAGCCCTACGCATCCTCGTCACCCGCGAGCACCTTTCCCACGTCCACCGGCAGCCGCAGCGTGAACAGCGCCCCACCGCCCGACACATTGGCGGCGGTGATGTCGCCGCCGTGGATGTGCGCGTTCTCCACGGCGATCGACAGGCCGAGCCCGCTGCCGTCCGACTTCGGCCGCGACGCGCTCGCCTTGTAGAACCGGTCGAAGACGTGCGGCAGGACCTCCTCGGGAATGCCCGGCCCGTTGTCCTGCACCGCGATCACCAGCCACTCCCCCTCCACGGTCACCGACACCCGGACCGGCGAGCCGCCGTGCTTGAGGGCGTTGCCGATGAGGTTGGCGAGGATGACGTCGAGGCGGCGCGGGTCGAGGCGGACCACGATGCCGCGCTCGGCGTCGAGTTCGACCGCGTCGAGCCAGGCCCGGGCGTCGATACAGGCCGTGACCTGGTCGGCGACGTCCACGTCGTCCAGGACCAGCTTGGCCGTGCCCGCGTCGAAGCGGGTGACCTCCATCAGGTTCTCCACCAGGATGTTGAGGCGGCGGGTCTCGCTGACGACCAGCGCCACGGCCGGTGCGATCATCGGATCGAGGTCCTCGACCTCCTCCTCCAGCACCTCGGCGACCGCCGTCAGCGCGGTCAGCGGCGTCCGCAGTTCGTGCGACATGTCCGCGACGAAGCGCCGGCTGGCCTCCTCCCGCGCGCTCATGTCGGCGACCTTCTTCTCCAGCGCCTCGGCCGTCTTGTTGAAGGTGTGCGAGAGGTCGGCGAGCTCGTCCGTGCCCGACACGTCGAGGCGGTGGTCCAGCTCGCCCTCGCCGAGCCGCCGCGCCGCGTCCCCGAGCCGCTGCACGGGCTTGAGCACGGTACGGGCCGCGGCCTGCGCCAGCAGGGCCGAGCCGAGCAGGGCGAGACAGGTGGCGATGGTCAGCGACCAGCCGAGCGCGTTCAGGTCGTCGCGCTCCTGCGCGAGGGACTTGTACATGTAGCCGGTCAGTCCGCCGCCCACCACGCGCGTCCCGCCGACCAGGTACGGATTGCCGCGCGGCTTCGTCCGCTGCCAGTAGACGTGGTACTCGGAGTCGTTCGCGGCGGTGGTCTTCTGCCGGTCGTTCACCGCGTTCTGCAGGGACTTGGGTACGTTGGCCAGCCCGAAGGAGTCGGGCCCCGCCGCGCCGAAGATCTGCCGGTTGTCCTTGCCCACCTGCACCAGCAGCACGCTGTATCCGGGGCTGCTGCCCGCCATCAGTTCGGCGGTGCGCTGCAGCTCCTCGGCGGTGGGATCGGCGGGCAGCGCGGCGGCCCGGTTCTGCATCTCCTGCCGGAAGTCGCCGAGGGCGGCGTCCTGGACACGGGTGAGGACGGCCTCCCGGTTGAGCCAGTAGGCGATGCCGGAGGCCGAGACCGCCGCCGTGAGCGCGACCAGGCAGAACACCATGAGGAGCCGCAGCCGCAGGCTGGTCCAGCGCCGGCCCGCGAGCAACGACCGGATCACTGCGGGGAGTCCAGGCGGTAGCCCACACCCCGCACGGTACGGATCAGGGTGGGCGAGGACGGCACGTCCTCGACCTTGGCGCGCAGCCGCTGCACGCAGGCGTCGACGAGCCGCGAGTCACCGAGGTAGTCGTGCTCCCAGACCAGCCGCAGCAGCTGCTGGCGCGAGAGCGCCTGCCCGGGCCGACGGCTCAGTTCGAGCAGCAGCCGCAGCTCGGTCGGCGTGAGCTGCAGGTCCTCGCCGTTCTTGGTCACGGTCATGGCCGCCCGGTCGATGACCAGGGAGCCGAAGCTCGCCGAGTCGCTCGACTCGCGCTCGCCGCGGCGCAGTACGGCCCGGATCCGGGCGTCGAGGACCCGGCCCTGGACGGGCTTGACCACGTAGTCGTCGGCTCCGGACTCCAGTCCGACGACCACGTCGATGTCGTCGCTGCGCGCGGTGAGCAGGATGATCGGCAGCTGGTCGGTGCGCCGGATCCGCCGGCACACCTCGAAGCCGTCGATCCCGGGCAGCATCACGTCCAGCACGATCAGGTCCGGCCGCTGCTCGCGCAGCAGTTTCAGGCCGTCCTCGCCCGTCGCCGCGGTGGCCACACGGTGGCCCTGGCGAGACAGGGAGAGTTCGAGGGCCGTGCGGATGGCGTCGTCGTCCTCGATCAGCAACAGGAAAGGCACGCGCTCATTCTGACCCATCGGCCGTCGGGAACTCGACCGTCGCGCGACGTGATCCTGTCGGTGTCCTGTCAGAAGTCGCTGTGACACGGCTGTGACAGTCGACGGACACCCCGGTTAAGTCGGCGGGGCAATCTTTTCATCAACGCACAACGGACCGAAGCAGACACACTCCACGACGGGGGGCGCGAGATGAACACGCTGCACAGCACCACCACCAGCGCGGTTGTCACGCGGCTGCACGATGTGAACCGCCGGGCGGGTGTCCGTACGGTGGCGGTCGCCCGTCCCCGGCCGGCCCACGTCGTAGCCATTGACGCAAACCAGTACCAGGCGGTTCCCACCGCCGAGCGGACCGCTCCCTCCATCTCCGAGGCGGAGTTCACGGCGTACGTCCAGGAGCGGCGTGCCGCCCTGTACGCGACGGCCTTCCACCTCACCGGTGACCGGTACGAGGCCGAGGACCTGCTGCAGAGCGCGCTGTTCTCCACGTACCGCGCCTGGGACCGGATCAGCGACAAGGCGGCCGTCGGTGGCTACCTGCGCCGCACGATGACGAACCTGCACATCAGCGCGTGGCGTCGGCGGAAGCTGAACGAGTACCCGACGGAGGAGCTGCCGGAGACGGCCTCCGACACGGACGCGATGCGCGGTACGGAGCTGCGCGCGGTGCTGTGGCAGGCCCTGACCCGGATCCCGGAGCCGCAGCGCACGATGCTGGTGCTCCGTTACTACGAGGGCCGCACGGACCCGGAGATCGCGGAGATCCTCGGCATCAGCGTCGGCACCGTGAAGTCGAGCATCTGGCGCTCGCTGCGCCGCCTGCGGGAGGACGAGGCGCTCAGCTTCGGCCGTGACGAGGCGGAGTCCTTCGAGGAGCTGGTCGCGTAACGCGGCCCAGACAGAAGCCATCGGGCCAGGGGGCCCGTCCTACGGGGGTGGGGCGGGGGCCGCGGGGGAAAAGGCGGGATCGAGCGGACGGGGGTCCGCCTGGTCCCGCCTTTTCATATGCCCGGTACGCGGGCCGGCGGGTCGGCGGGCAGGCGGTCGGCGGGCCGCGCGGACGGTCGGGTCACAGGCGCTTGGCGCTGCGCAGGGCGGCGGCGTAGTAACCGTTGCCGTCGAGGCGGGAGGCGCCGCCCTTGTCACCGATGGTGGGCCCGTTGGCCTCTTCGCGGCTCGAGATGAAGATCTTGTGCCCGTCGGTGTCGTTGCCGAGGTACATGCCGGTGTGGTCGAGACGCTCGCCGGTGCGCGCGTCGAGCTTGAAGAACACCAGGTCGCCCGGCTGGAGGACGTCGACGGAGGCCGGCCGGTCCTGCGCGCCCACGCCCCCCAGGGCCAGGATGTCCACCCCGACCTTGGAGCGGGCCATCCCGTTGGCGGTGCGCGGCAGTCCGTTGCCCGCGGTGTCGGAGGCCATCAGGGGGAAGCGGCCGCGGTACCCGAAGACCGTGCGGATGAAGCCGGAACAGTCCATGGCCCGGTACTTGGCCTTCTCCGGCCGTTCCGTGGTGCCGTTGCGGAAGGTGTACGGGATGCCGAGGTAGTCGTAGAAGTCCGACTGCTCCAGGCGGAGGTCGTTGCCCTCGGAGCCGTTCGGGTTGAGCGGACCGAAGGCGGCGTCGCCCGCGTACTGGACGCCGGCCGCGTCCTTCTTGACCGGTGCCTGGTCCCCGTACTGGAAGGCGATGGCGAAGAGGTCGTCCTCCTCGCTCCCGTAGTACTTCTTGAACCAGTCCTGGAACCAGCGCTCGCGCTCCGCGCCGTTTCGCCAGCTCTCCGGCAGCAGGCGGACCCAGGTCTCGGTGACGACGCGGGTGGCGGTGGTGGCCGGCTCGGTGAAGGTGCGGCTCTTGCCGGTGAGCGACGCGGTGCGCGCGCCGTCGGTGAAGGTGGCGAGGACGGCGCCGTCCGCGCCGCGCAGGACCGAGCGCTCCGGGTTCTTGAGCCGCTCCCATTTCTGGGCGCCTTCCTGGGCGCCGACCTGGTGCGCCCGGTCGGTGACGTGCAGCACCGCGGGGGCCTTGGCCTGCTCCTCCTTGCGCAGCTCGTAGGTGAAGTACGTGCTGCCGGCCAGCAGGACCGCCACGACGGCGGCGTGCAGGACGGGGTGGGTGCGGCGGGCGGGCTTGGCGGTCATCGGTGTGCTCCGGGCGGTGCGGGTGGTCGGGCCGGCGACGGTCGGGCGTGCGTCGGGCGTCGGGCGTCGGGCGTCGGGCGGCGGGCGTCGGGCGTCGGTCAGGCGTGCGGCATGAAGCCGAGCAGGATGCCCGAGGTCAGGACGACGTACGTCATGAGGGTCGCGGAGCCGGTGGCGAGCAGCGTGGCGCCCTTGGGCTGACGCACGAGCTGGTACGCGATCAGTCCGGGGACGATGAAGCCGAGGGTCTGGTTCGCGTACAGCAGCGGGAACTTCATCTGGAGCACGATCACCACCGTGGCCTGGAGGAGGACTCCGATGAGGACGACGGCCGCGAACAGGCGCTTGCCGTAGAGGATGACGAACTTCTGGGTGACCAGGGTGAGCGCGTACGTCAGGGCGGTGATGCCGACGACGAGCGCGGCGCGCTGCAGGTCCTCGATGAGGGTGAGCGCCAGCCAGCCGGGGGTGATCATGCCGCCGGGCGAGAGGTTCGTCGTCAGGTAGCAGAGCAGGGAGAACAGCAGGCCCAGCGCGATGCCGATCGCGGCGATCTCGGGGGTGAGGACTGCGGGGATCAACGGGGTTCTCCTGGGCTCTGCCACTGCGGGTTCGGGTGGGGCTCGTACGGGTGGGGCGGCCAGGGCCGCTCGTGCGGCGGCCGTGGCTGCGGCGGGTACGGGCCCTGCCCCTCGTGCGGCGGCCGGCCCTGCGGGGCCGGTCGCGCCTGCTGCTGCGGCGGGTGGACGTACTGCCGTGGCACCGGGGGCTGCGCGTACCGGGCCTCCTGGGCGGCGGTGAGGTCGGCGTACGGGTCGAGGTGCGGCACGTACGGCGGCTGCACCGGCGCGGCCTGCCGGGGAACGGCGCCCTCGTGGTCCCGGGCCGCCCCGTGGGCTTCCTCGGGGTCGGGCTCGTCCTCGAAGCCGGGGAGTTCCGCCAGGTGTTCCAGGAGGATCTCGCCCTGGCCGTGGATGTTGCCGATGGCGACCAGCGAGGAGCTCTCGCCCAGGTGGCCGAGCAGCTCGTTCATGAACTCCTCGCCGTCGCGCTGGTCGCCGCCGAGGTCGACGGCGCGCCCGCGCCACTCGGCCGGGATCGCGTCGATGGCGCTCTTGGCCGGGTGCCCGATGACGAAGACCTTGTCGGGCATCAGGTCCGGAACGATCGCGCCCATCTGGCCGTTGCGCTCGACGCGGTCGGGGCGGCAGTTGATCACGACGTTGAGGGGGCGGTCGACGGCGCCGAGTTCGAGGAGCTGGTTGATGTTCATCAGCGTCGACTCGGGGTCGTTCGCGGCGAAGACGTTGGCGAAGCGGACGCGCTTGCCGCCGGGGGCCACGTACCGCTCGACGGAGAGCACACCGGGGTCCGGCGGGGCGTCGTACATCCCCTGGAGGGCGGTCTCGCGGTCGACGCCGAGGAGCTCGGCGACGGTGAGCGCGATGGCGACGTTCTCCTTGAAGGTGAACCAGCTGAAGCCGCGCAGCTCGTCGTCGCCGACCGTGTCGGGGTCGGCGTAGACGAGGGTGCAGTTGCGCGCGTCGGCCTCCTCCTGGAGGACGTGGAAGCGTTCCTTCTCGGCGGTGACGCAGATTCCGCCGTGCGGCATCGAGCGCGACAGGGAGCGGGCGATGTCGTCGAGGGTGGGGCCCATCTCGGCGACGTGGTCCTCGCGGACGTTGCAGAGCACGCCGATGGTCGACTGGATCAGCTTCGACTGGTTGATCTCCTGGAGCGCCGGCATGACCGCCATGCACTCCATGACCAGCGCGTGCGGCCGGTAGGCGGCGGCGCGCCGGACGATGCCGATCTGCTCGACGACGTTGGCGATGCCGAACTTCCGGTGGACGGGCTCCTCGGTGGCGTCCGGGTGGATGAAGCGGGCCGCGGTGCCCGTGGTCTTGGCGACCGTCACCAGCCCGCCGCCGCGCAGGGCTCCCGCGCACAGCCGGGTGATGGAGCTCTTGCCGCGGATGCCGTTGACGAGCACCCGGTTCGGTATGTGCGCGAGGTTGGCGTAGTGCCGGCGCTGCTCGACGACGCCCGCGACGAGCATGACCAGGCAGCTGAAGAGCAGCACGCAGTAGAGGAAGAGCACGGGTCAGGTCCTTCCGGCCGGGGTGGCGGGGCCGGGCGTCGGGGCGGTGGCGCCACCGACGGCGTCCCGCTTGCGCTGTTCCAGCAGCTGATGGCGGACGACTTCGAGGCTGCGGGCGACGGCGCCGACCTCGTCGTGGTGGGTCGGGTAGACGACGGTGCGGCGGTCGCCGTCGGCCAAGGCCTCCGCGCGGCGGGCGAGGTCGCGCAACGGGCGCACCACGATGATGTGCAGCCAGCCGAGGCAGGCCGCGGCGCCCGTGAGGCCGAGCAGTCCGGCCAGGACGGTGCGGTTCTGCGCGGTGTACGCGGCGATCTCCAGGCCCTTGGCCGGCTGCCGGGTGACGACGGTCCAGCCCAGCGGCTGGGCCACGCCGCCACCGGTCATCGGCGCGGCGGCGGCGACGGCGAGGTCGCCCTTGCGGATCAGGGCGCTCCTGGCGTGCGGGCCCTTCGCCGCCTTGTCGTTCGGGGCGCCCTTCTCGTTCGCGGCGTTCACCAGGGCGTCGAGATCGGTGTCCGACAGCGGGGCGAAGGCCAGGTAGCCGTTGTTGCCGCCGATCACCCGGTGCTGGGCGTCGACGACGCGGACCTCGCCGAGGCCGGGTCGCTTGAGCAGGGCGTTGAGGAAGTCGATGCGCAGCTCGCCGACCACGGCGGCGCCGGCGAGGCCGGGTGCCTCGGCGTACTCGGTGATGACCGGCCGGTTGCCGCTGTCGACGAGGGTGACGGGCTGTTTCGAGGGGCCTCGGCCGGCGGGGTGGTGGGGTGCGCCGCCGGTGCGGGCGAGGACGGTGCCGTCGGCGCCCAGGACGTAGAGGGACGCGTAGCGTCCGTGCTGGTTGCGGGTGCGTTCCAGCAGCTCGGTCAGCTCGCCGGGGGTGTTCTCGGCGGTGATGACGGAGGCGACGGAGGTGAGGTCGGCGTGTCCTTCGTTGAGGGCGCGGCGTACCCGGTCGGCCAGGGTGTCGGTGCGTTCGCGCTGGTCGTCGACGATCGACCTGGGCACGGCTACGGAGGCCCCCGCGCGGTTGAGCGTCAGCAGCAGCGGCGCCGACCACACCAGGAGCAGGGTCCCGCACACCGCGAGGAGGGCGCGGGTGCCGATGCGGGAGCGGCGGCCGCCGTGCGGGCCCTCGGTCCGCGCCGCGGGTTCGCCGAGGAGCTGCCGGCGCAGTCGGTCGAGGGCGGCGCCGATGCGGGCGGCCTCGCCGTACTTGGGCAGGGTGACCGGCCGGTTCAGGTCGCCGCGGCCGATCCGGCGGCTTTCCAGGAACAGCTGGAGCAGCGGGCGCTGGACGGTGGTCACGAGCAGGGCGACGGCCAGTGCGCCGAGCACCAGCAGGGCGGCGGACGCGGCGATCCAGAAGAAGGAGTCGACGGCGGCCGAACGTTCCTCGGTGACGCCGACGAAGGAGACGACGGTGAGGCCGAGGGCGGTAGCGTCGGTGCCCACGCCGGGCTGCGAACCGGTGAGCTTCGCGTAGCCGGCCACGGAGCGGTGGCCGTCCTCGACGTCCCCGAGCAGGCTGCCGCTGACGCCGGCGAAGCCGCCGGAGCCGGGTTCCTTGGCCTGGAGGGGGTGCCGGTCGGCCTTCTGGGCGACGGTCTTCGCGAACTTCGCGAGCTGCTTCCGCTCCTGCCCGGACCCACCGACGCCGTCGCTGCCGAGGACCTGGCCGGAGGAGTCGAGGACGGCGATCGCGCGGGACCTGCCGAGGCTGATGCCCGGGACCTTCAGGCTGCTGGAGGCAACCAGGAGCTGCTGGGGGCGGTCGGGCCAGGACAGCAGGGCGAGGGTGAGCAGGCGGGTCTCGCCGTTCTCCAGCCGGACCATGCGGGGGGCGAGGCCGGAGTCCCCGTCGAGGGTGGTCAGGTCGAGGGCGGTCAGCGGGAGGTTCTCGCCGCGCTGCGCCTCCAGTCGGCCCGACTTGATCTCGATCACGGCCGTGCCGCGCCACTTCTGGTAGACGCTGCCGAGCTTGTCGAGCACGGAGTCGGGCGAGACCGGTTCGCCGGAGCGGAACAGGGAGGCGGTCCGGCCGATGTCCGTGATGCTCTCGTCCAGGGAGGCGCGCAGGGCGATGGCACCGTCCTCGGCGAAGTACTGCTGGGAGGTGCGGACGGCCGGCGGTACGCTCTCCCGGCCCACGTGACCGAGTTGGAACGCGGTGAGGGCGGCGAGGGCCAGCAGCACGGCGGACAGGGCCGCGATGGGCGGGCGGATGCCGCCCAGCAGCGACATGTCGGCCCGACGGCGGGTCCGGTGCCGCCGCTTCGGTCGCAACGCGGCCAACGCGGGCTCCTCTTCGGTCTGTCCTGGAGCCGGTGCGGCCTAGGGGGCGTGATGAAAAACGGAAGACATCACTCCGCTATTTTCGTACGACTATGAACGCTCCACGGACCAGGCGGATAACGATCGCGGTTCTGTGCGGCACCTTCGTCGCGTTTTGTGCCGTTTGGGCTTTTTGGCCGTCGGGCCCGGGAAGCGCACCCCCGGCCCGCCAGGCCGGTCCCGCCCCCCAGCGCACCGCCGGCACCGACCTGGAGCGGCGGATCGCCGACCTCACCGCCGGCTTCGGCGCGAAAGGCGGCTACCGCACCCCCACCGAGCAGGAACGATCGGCGTTCACCAAGGCGTTCGCCCACCTGCTCGACGGGGATCCGGAAGCGGCCCGGACCGGCCTCGCCGAGATCGACTTCACCCTCCGCGTGGTCACGGACTCCGCCACCGGACGCCGGTACGCCGAGGTGGCGGACGCGGTGAGTGAATCGGGCCACACCAGCCGCGGCTGGGGCCGGGTGTACGTCGACCTGGAGGAGCCCGCGCGCTGGTCGGTCCAGGTCCCCCACCCCGTCGCCGACGCCCGCACCGAACTCCTGGGGGCACGGGTGCTGCGCAGCGCGCCCGGCGGGGTGCTCGTGCTCGCGGGGGCCCACCGCGACGCGGGCGAGGACGGGGCGGCGGACGTGGCGCACCGCGACGACTCGATCTTCCACGGGGTGGTGGAGGAACTGGCCCGGCGGAACCTGCCGGGGGTCCAGCTGCACGGGTTCGCCGACGAGTCGTTCCGCGGCCGCGACGCGGTGGTCTCCACGGGAGCCGGCGACAGCGCCGTAGCGGACGCCGAACTGCTGACCGCCGCGCTGCGGCGGGACGGCCTGGAGGTGTGCACGGCGTACTCCGCGCGCTGCAAGCTCGCCGGCCGGGAGAACGAACAGGGCCGGACCGCCGCCGACCGGCGGTCCCGCTTCCTGCACGTCGAGCTGAACAAGACGCTCCGGGGCGACGACCGCGGCCTCGACCGGGCCACGGCCGCACTCACCACCCTGACGGAGCGCTGGTCCCGCCGCTGAGGGGTCAGGCCGTCTCTTTCGGATCTTGTCGGGTGAGCCCGGGTCGTCCGGTGCGGTGCATCGCAAGGCGGAGGGGCGCCCGTGTACTGGACGTACTCGGG
>NZ_QGGZ01000007.1 GCF_003148825.1 Streptomyces sp. CG 926 | reverse complement strand
CCAGATGTGGAAGCCCGGTAACGGGTGAAGCTGACTGGTACTAATAGGCCGAGGGCTTGTCCTCAGTTGCTCGCGTCCACTGTGTTAGTTCTGAAGCAACGAACAGTTGCTGGTTTCTAGAGCTAGAACATAACTACAAAGTGTGCTTGTTCGCTCGAAACCGATAGGGTTTCGGTGGTCATAGCGTTAGGGAAACGCCCGGTTACATTCCGAACCCGGAAGCTAAGCCTTTCAGCGCCGATGGTACTGCAGGGGGGACCCTGTGGGAGAGTAGGACGCCGCCGAACAATCTTTCAAAGGACCCTTGGTCCAGCGTTCAACGCTGGACCAAGGGTCCTTTTTGTTTTTCACCTCTTTACGCCGAAGCGCGGCCATGGGTTGGTTGCGCGAGAATGACTAGCGGTACCCCGAAGACAGGAGTCACACCCATGTCCAACTCTCCCGACGATCGTCCGGAGCGCGAGCCTCGGCGCAACGACGGCGGTGACAGGGGCGGCTACCGCGGGGGCCGTGACGACCGTGGTGGCGACCGTCCCCCGTTCCGTCGTGACGACCGTGGTGCCAGTGGCCGGCCGTCCAGCGGTGGTGGCGGCTTCCGTCGCGATGACCGCGGTGGACGTCCCGCCGGCGGTGGTGGCGGCGGTTTCCGCCGTGACGACCGCGGTGGCGACCGCCCGTCCTACCCGCGCCGTGACGACGACCGTGGTGGCCGTCCTTCCGGTGGTGCCGGCGGCGGCGGTGGCTTCCGTCGCGACGACCGTGGTGGCGACCGTCCCAGCTTCCCGCGTCGTGACGACCGTGGCGGGGACCGTCCCTCGTACCCGCGTCGTGATGACGACCGTGGTGGCCGTCCCCAGGGTGGTGGCGGCGGTTTCCGTCGTGACGACCGTGGTGGGGACCGTCCGTCCTACCCGCGTCGTGATGACGACCGTGGTGGGCGTCCCCAGGGTGGTGGCGGCGGCTTCCGTCGCGATGACCGTGGTGGGGACCGTCCGTCCTACCCGCGTCGCGACGACCGCGGTGGCGACCGCCCCTCGTACCCGCGCCGCGACGACGACCGTGGTGGATTCCGCGGTGGCCGTGACGACCGTGGTGGCGACCGTCCCAGCTTCCCGCGTCGTGACGACCGTGGCGGGGACCGTCCGTCCTACCCGCGTCGTGATGACGACCGCGGTGGCCGTCCCCAGGGTGGTGGCGGCGGCTTCCGTCGTGACGACCGCGGTGGGGACCGTCCGTCCTACCCGCGTCGCGACGACCGTGGTGGCGACCGTCCCTCGTACCCGCGCCGTGACGACGACCGTGGTGGATTCCGCGGTGGCCGTGACGACCGTGGCGGAGACCGTCCGTCCTACCCCCGTCGCGATGACGACCGTGGTGGCCGTCCCCAGGGTGGTGGCGGCGGCTTCCGTCGTGACGACCGCGGTGGCGACCGTCCGTCCTACCCGCGTCGCGACGACCGTGGCGGGGACCGTCCCTCGTACCCCCGTCGCGACGACGACCGTGGTGGATTCCGCGGCGGCCGTGACGACCGTGGCGGCGACCGTCCGTCCTATCCGCGCCGCGACGACCGTGGCGGGGACCGCCCGTCCTACCCGCGTCGTGATGACGACCGTGGTGGGCGTCCCCAGGGTGGTGGCGGCGGCTTCCGTCGTGACGACCGCGGTGGCGACCGTCCCTCGTACCCGCGCCGTGACGACGACCGTGGTGGATTCCGCGGTGGCCGTGACGACCGTGGCGGCGACCGTCCGTCCTACCCGCGCCGCGACGACCGCGGTGGCGACCGTGGCGGGTTCCGTGGTGGCCGTGACGATCGCGGTGGTGACCGTGGTGGCTACCGTGGTCGCGATGACCGCGGCGGCGACCGTGACTTCCGCGCGGACCGTGACCGGGACCCGGTCAAGCGGCTTCCGATCGACGAGGACGTCACCGGCTTCGAGATCGACGCCGATGTGCGTCAGGAGCTGCTGAGCCTGCCCAAGGGCCTGGCCGAAGAGGTTTCCAAGAACCTCGTCATGGTCGCGCGGCTGATCGACGACGAGCCCGAGCAGGCGTACGCGTACTCGCGCATCGCCCTGCGGTTGGCCTCCCGCGTCGCCGCCGTCCGTGAGGCCGCCGGCTTCGCCGCGTACGCCACGCAGAAGTACAGCGAGGCCCTCGCGGAGTTCCGTGCCGCCAAGCGCATGACCGGCTCCGTCGAGCTGTGGCCCGTCATGGCCGACTGCGAGCGCGGCCTCGGCCGTCCGGAGCGGGCACTGGCCATGGCCGGCGAGCCCGAGGTGCAGAAGCTGGACAAGGCCGGTCAGGTCGAGATGCGTCTGGTCGCGGCCGGTGCCCGGCGGGACCAGGGGCAGCTCGAAGCCGCCATCGTGACCCTGCAGAGCCCGGAGCTGGCCTCCAGCTCCGTCCAGCCCTGGACCGCGCGCCTGCGGTACGCCTACGCCGACGCCCTGCTGGCGGCCGGTCGTGAGGACGAGGCGCGCGAGTGGTTCGCCAAGACCCTCGAGGCGGACAAGGACGGGTCCACCGACGCGTCCGACCGTCTCGCGGAGCTCGACGGTGTCGAGTTCGTCGACGCCTCGATCGACTTGTCCGACCTCGCCGAGGACCAGGACCAGGACGAAGACCGCGACGAGGACGAGGACGACGACGAGGGTCAGGACGCTGCGGAGATCGCCGCGGCCGAGCGCGCCTCCGACGTCGCCGAGTACTACGACGAGGACGACGAGGAGTACGAGCCGCTGGAGCAGTCCGCGGCCGACGCCGACGCCGACGTCGAGGACGACAAGGCCTGAGCCACGGTGACATGAAGAAGGGCGGTACCCCGGTCGGGGTACCGCCCTTCTTCATGTCCGGAGGAGGTCAGTCCAGGCCGCGCAGGACCAGGCCGGTGGCCGGTTTCGGTCCGAAGGACGTGGACTTGCGGGGCATGGTGACGCCCTGGCGGGCCAGGTCCCGTACGACTTCCTCGCGTACGGGATGCAGCAGCACCGCCGTACCGCCGTGCCGCTCGGCCATGGCCACGGTGGACGCGGCGTCGTGGATGTACGTGATCTGGTCGGGGGTGTCCGGGATGTGCCAGAGGGCGTCGAGCAGGGTCGCGTGCAGGACGGTGGCGTCCAGCCGGCGCCAGGCCTCGGGGCGGTCGTGGCGGACCGTGGTGTCGAGGAGCGCCAGATCGGGGTCGGTGACCAGATGGAAGGCGCCGTCACCGGCGATCAGGAAGGCGTTGCCGCGTTCCGAGGCGTCCGCGAGGGCGTCCAAGGCCAGCGGGAGCGGTCCGTCGACCGGCCGGACGCGGAAGTGGCCGTCGAGGGCGGCGAGGGCGTCCGCCACCGGGAGGCGGCGCAGCATCCGGTGGATGGCGCGGACCTGGAGCGGGTAGCGGGCGGTGTCCACGAGGAGGACCAGGCCGAAGTCCCAGGCGGTGGGGGAGCCGTGCTCCTCCTGGAGGCGCAGGTAGGTCGCCCAGCGGTGGTGGCCGTCGGCGATGAGGGCCTGGCGGTGGCTGAGGTCGGCCGTGACGGCGGCGAGTTCGGCCGGATCCGTGATCGCCCACAGGCGGTGCTGGAAGCCGTCCTCGGTGGTCGTCGACAGGAGGGGGTCGAGTCCGGCGGTCCGTTCGACGACAGCGGCCGCTCCCGTACCGGGGTCCTCGCCCCGGTAGGTGAGCAGGAGGGGTTCGAGGTTGGCGGAGGTCGCCCGCATCAGGCCGGCCCGGTCGGTGACCACGTCCGGCATGACGTCCTCGTGCGGCAGGACGATGCCGGCGTCGGCCGTGGACAGGGCGAGGGCGCCGATGATGCCGCGCTGGAGCAGGCCGGCCCGGCGCTGCTCGTACACGTAGAGCGCGGGCTCGGGGTCGGCGCTGAGGATGCCCTTGGCGAGCCAGTCGTGGAGAGTGCGCGCGGCCTGCTCGTTGCGCGCGGCCGGGGTACCCGCCTGAGGGAGGATCAGGCGGACGATGTTGTGCGGGTCGGCGGATTCGAGGTGGTCGACTCCGTCGGGGCGCACGACCACGTCGTACGGCGGCGAGGTGACGGCGGCCAGGCTGCCGACACGCTCGGCGACGTAACGCAGGCCATGGAACGGGATCAGGCGCAGCCCATGCTCCGCGATACCAGAAGTGGTCATTGGTGCATCGTAAGACCCGTCTCGCCATGCGGGATGATCGGGGCAGTACGGAATCGGACAAGGTCGATCTCATGAGGAGCGGACAGGATGACCCGGCAGAGCAGGACCAGTCCCGCGGCCAGCGAGCAGAGTCTGCACCAGGCCTACGACACCGCCCTCCTGGACCTGGACGGGGTGGTGTACGCGGGCGGTGAGGCCATCGCGTACGCGGTGGAGTCCCTCGCCGCGGCCCGGGCGGACGGGATGCACCTCGCGTACGTCACGAACAACGCGCTGCGGACGCCGGACGCGGTCGCGGAGCACCTGGGTGAGCTGGGCATCCCGACGGAGGCGGCCGAGGTGATCACCTCGGCGCAGGCGGTGGCCCGGCTGATCGCGGAACAGGTGGAGCCCGGGTCGAAGGTGCTGGTGATCGGCGGGGACGGGCTGCGGGTCGCGCTGCGCGAGCGGGGTCTGGTGCCGGTGGACTCGGCCGAGGAGGAGGGGCTCGCGGCGGTCGTCCAGGGGTACGGGGGTCCCGACCTGCCGTGGGGGCGGTTCGCGGAGGCCTCGTACGCGATCAACCGCGGGGTGCCGTGGTTCGCGTCGAACACCGACCTGACGATTCCGGGGGCGCGCGGGATCGCGCCGGGCAACGGTGCCGCGGTGGAGGTCGTACGGATCGCCACGGGCGCGGAGCCGCAGGTGGCGGGCAAGCCGCTGCCCCCGATGCACCGGGAGACGGTGCTGCGGACCGGGGCGGAGCGACCGCTGGTGGTCGGCGACCGGCTGGACACCGACATCGAGGGCGCCTTCAACGGGGAGGTGGACTCGCTGCTGGTGCTGACCGGGGTCACCGACGCCGAGCAGCTGCTGCGGGCCGAGCCCAGGCACCGCCCGACCTATGTGGACCGGGATCTGCGGGGGTTGCTGACCGGGCAGCCGGAGGTGGAGCCGTGCGCGGAGGGCTTCCGCTGTGGCGGCTGGACGGCGGTGGCGACGAACGGCGGCGTGCTGGAGCTGCGCGAGAACGCGGAGAGCGGGGCCGACGAGGAGGTTACGGAGGCCGGGGGGACGGGCGATCCGCTCGACGGGCTGCGGGCGCTGTGCGCGGCGGCCTGGACGGCGGCCGGCGACGGGGTCTGCACGCTCGACGCGGCGAAGGCACTGGCCAGGCTGGGTCTTTAGGGCGGTCCGGGGGACCCGCCCGTGCGGAAGGTAGGTTAGCCTAACCTGCGTGTTGGTCGAGAGTCCCCCTGAACCCGAACGGAGCGCGGCGCCCGAGAAGGGCGCCGACGCCGCCGTAGCCCGCCCGCGCCATGCCGCACGCGCCGCCGGTCTGCTCGCCGCCCTCGCGGTGTTGGCACTGATCGCCGTCGTGAGCATCGCCGTGGGCGCCAAGCAGATGTCCCTGGACGCGGTCTGGCACGGCCTGTTCTCCTACGCGGGCACGCCCGACGACGTGGTGGTACGGGACCTGCGGATCCCGCGCACCCTGCTCGGGCTGATGGTCGGGCTCGGACTCGGCCTGTCCGGTGCCGTGATGCAGGCCTTGGCCCGCAACCCGCTGGCCGAACCCGGCATCCTCGGCGTCAACGCCGGCGCCGCGGCCGCCGTGGTCTCCGCGATCAGCTTCTTCGGCGCGAGTTCGCTCAGCGAGTTCGTGTGGTGGGCCTTCCTCGGCGCCGCCTTCGTCTCGGTCCTCGTGTACGTGCTCGGCGGCAGCCGCAGCGCCACCCCGGTGCGCCTCGCGCTCGCCGGTACGGCGGCCAGCGCCGCGCTCGTCGGCTACATCAACGCCGTGCAGCTGATGGACAGCAAGGCGCTGGACAAACTGCGCTTCTGGACGGTGGGTTCGCTGGCCTCGGCCAACATGGACACCGTCCGGCAGGTGGCTCCCTTCCTGCTCGTCGGCGCGGTGCTCGCGCTGGCGCTGGGCCGGCCGCTCAACGCGATGGCGATGGGCGACGACACCGCGCGGGCGCTCGGCGCGCACCTGACGCGGACCCGGATCTGCGCCATGGTGGCCATCACCCTGCTGTGCGGTGCGGCGACCGCCGCGTGCGGGCCCATCGTGTTCGTCGGATTGATGGTTCCGCACCTCGTGCGGACCTTCACCGGTCCCGACATGCGTTGGGTGCTCGCGTACTCGGCCGTCCTGTCGCCGGCCCTGCTGCTGGGCTCCGACATCGTCGGCCGGGTCGTCACCCGGCCCGCCGAACTGCAGGTCGGCGTCGTGACCGCGCTCATCGGCGGCCCGGTCTTCATCTACCTGGTTCGGCGCAAGAGGATGGCCCAGCTGTGACCGCGACCGCGACCGAGACGTCGACCGCAACCGCGACCGACACGCCCCGCAAGGGCCGCCGGCCCGGCCCCCGTCCGCTGCACCTGCCCGGCGGGGTGTCGCTGCGCGTCGAGCGGCGCGCCCTGGCCTCCGGGGTCCTGCTGACCGTCGCCGTGCTCGCGATGTCCGTCCTCCTCATCGGCACCGGCGACTTCGAGATCGCGCCGTGGGACGTCGTACAGACCCTGCTCGGCAACGGCACCCCCGCCACCGACTTCATCGTCAACGACCTGCGGTTGCCGCGGGTCCTGGTCGCGCTGCTCGTCGGCGCGGCGCTCGGGATCTCCGGAGCCGTCTTCCAGTCGGTCTCCCGCAACCCGCTCGGCTCCCCGGACATGCTGGGCTTCGGCTACGGCTCGGCGGTCGGCGCGCTCGTCGTCATCATCCTGTTCAAGGGCGGTGCCACCGAGGTGGCCGTCGGCGCGCTGGTCGGCGGTCTGCTGGCCGGAGCCGCCGTCTACCTGCTCGCCTACAAGCAGGGCATCCAGGGCTACCGGCTGGTGCTGGTCGGCATCGGCGCCTCCGCCATGCTCGTCGCCGCGATCCAGTACCTGATCACCAAGGCCCAGCTGATCGAGGCCACCCGGGCCATGGTCTGGCTGACCGGTTCGCTGGCGGGCCGGGACTGGGCGCAGGTGTGGCCGCTGCTCGCCGTGTGCGCGGTGCTCTTCCCGCTGGTCCTCGGGCAGGGCAGGGCCCTGCGGATGATGGAGATGGGCGACGACGCCGCCTACGCGCTCGGGGTGCGGGTGGAGCGGACGCGGCTGCTGTTGATGCTCGCGGCGATCCTGCTCACCACCGCGGCCAGCGCCGCGGCGGGGCCGATCAGTTTCGTCGCGCTGGCCGCGCCGCAGCTGGCCCGGCGGCTGACCCGCTCGCCCGGCGGGAACCTGATGAACGCCGCCCTGATGGGGTCGGTGCTGCTGATGGTGTCCGACTGGGCCTCGCAGCGGGCCTTCGGCGCCGACCAGTTGCCGGTGGGCGTGGTGACCGGCCTCGTCGGCGGTGTCTACCTGCTCTGGCTGCTCGTCACCGAGCGCAAGGCGGGACGTATATGAACCTGATGAGGAGTACGCAAGTGCAGCGGCTGACCGCGGAGAACGTGACCCTCGGCTACGACCAGCGGGTCATCGCCGAGAACCTGTCGGTGGAGATCCCCGACAACTCCTTCACGGTGATCGTCGGTCCCAACGCCTGCGGCAAGTCCACGCTGCTGCGGGCCCTGTCGCGGATGCTGAAGCCGTCCACCGGGCGGGTGCTGCTGGACGGGCAGGCCATCGGGTCGATGCCCGCGAAGAAGGTCGCCAAGACCCTGGGCCTGCTCCCGCAGTCCTCGATCGCGCCCGACGGCATCACGGTGGCCGATCTGGTCTCGCGCGGCCGGTACCCGCACCAGGGGCTGCTGCGGCAGTGGTCGGCCGAGGACGAGCGGGTCGTGAAGGAGTCGATGGCCTCGACCGGGGTCGCCGAGCTCGCGGACCGGGCCGTGGACGAGCTGTCGGGCGGGCAGCGGCAGCGCGTGTGGATCGCGATGGCGCTGGCCCAGCAGACGCCGCTGCTGCTGCTCGACGAGCCGACGACGTACTTGGACATCCAGCACCAGATCGACGTGCTGGACCTGTGCGCGGAGCTCCACGAGACGCAGGGGCGGACGCTGGTGGCGGTGCTGCACGACCTGAACCACGCGGCCCGGTACGCGACGCATCTGATCGCGATGCGGGGCGGGAAGGTCGTCGCGGAGGGGCCGCCGGCGGAGGTGGTCACCGCGGAGCTCGTGGAGAAGGTGTTCGGGCTGCGCTGCCAGGTGATCCCGGATCCGGAGACGGGGACGCCGCTGGTGGTTCCGGCGGCGCGCAAGGCCCGTGTGGTGGCCCGGGCGGAGTAGCCTCCGGCCCGGGTGGCGGTTCGCTGCCGGTGCGGCACCGTTGCCGGGGGCGCCGCCCCCGGACCCCCGCGCCTCAATCGCCGGCGGGGCTGAAGTACGGCCGGCGGGGTGGAAGGGCGCTAGAGCATGCTTTTCAGGCGGAGGAGGTCGCGGAAGCCGGCTTCGAGTTTGACTCGGCCCGAGGCCCAGGCCTTCGCGAACTTCAGCTCGCCCGCGACCAGGGCCACGAGGTCGTCGCCCGTCATCGCGAGCCGGATCTGCGCCTTCTTCGCGGGCGGGCCCGGAGCGACCGCGTCCACCTGGATCCGGCCCGTGTCGAGGCGGCCCGTGAACGTCTGGTCCAGGTCGGTGATGTGGCAGCTCAGGGAGCGGTCGAACGCGGCCGCGCCGCGCACGCCGTCGTCGGCCCGTGCGAGATTGCCGGAGAGGTTGTCGAGTGCTTCACGGCACTCCTGGATCGTAGCCATCGTGATCACGACCGTACCGCAGAGCCATGCGTGGTCGCGGGGCGCTTCGGGGTAGCGTCGGGGCATGACCGACGAAGCCGCCGACCCCCCGGTCGAAGCCTCCGCCGAGCCCGCCGAGCCCGCCGAGCCCGCCGAGGCCGCCGGGCCCGTGGCGCTGGGCGTCGTACGCACGCCCACCGGCCACGCCGGCGTGGACGCGCACCTGGCGCGCCTGGCGGCCGCCGACCACCTCGCGGCGGACGGACACGTCGAGGTGTACGAGGATGTGCACCGGGGGCTGCGTGAGGCGCTGACCGCGCTGGACGCACCGCCCGTCCCCGGACCGTACGAAAACAGGAGCTGAACCGAACGTGGCAGGAGTGGCACGCCGCCGCCTGGACGCCGAACTGGTACGCCGCAGCATGGCCCGCTCGCGCGAGCACGCCGCGCAGCTGATCGCCGCGGGCCGGGTGACCGTGGGCGGCACCACCGCGACCAAGCCGGCCACCCAGGTGGAGACCAGCGCGGCCCTGGTGGTCCGCGCGGACGACAGCGATCCCGACTACGTCTCCCGGGGCGGCCACAAGCTGGCCGGCGCGCTGGCGGCCTTCCGGCCGCAGGGGCTGGCCGTCGAGGGTCGCCGCGCGCTGGACGCCGGCGCCTCCACCGGCGGGTTCACCGACGTGCTGCTGCGCGCGGGCGTGGCCCATGTGATGGCCGTGGACGTCGGCTACGGGCAGCTGGCCTGGTCGCTGCAGAGCGACGACCGGGTCACGGTCAAGGACCGTACGAACGTGCGCGAGCTGACGGTGGAGCAGCTCGACGGGCTGCCGGTCGACCTGGTCGTCGGGGACCTGTCCTTCATTTCCATCGGTCTGGTGCTGCCGGCGCTGGTGCGCTGCTGCGCGCCGGACGCGGACCTGGTGCTGATGGTCAAGCCGCAGTTCGAGGTCGGCAAGGACCGGCTGGGCAGCGGCGGCGTGGTGCGCAGCCCGGAGCTGCGGGCCGAGGCCGTGCGCGAGGTCGCGGCGCAGGCGGGGAAGCTCGGACTGGGTGTTCTCGGGGTGACGGCGAGTCCGCTGCCGGGGCCGTCGGGGAACGTCGAGTACTTTCTGTGGCTGCGGGCGGGGGCACCGGCACTCGACCCGGCGGATGTTGACCGTGCAGTGGCGGAGGGGCCGCAGTGACAGATTCATCGGGTACAGCGGGATCGGTTTCGACTTCGGGTTCCGGACTTTCGGGGGAAGGGCGGACGGTCTTCCTGCTCGCGCACACCGGACGGCCGGCGGCCATCCGCAGCGCCGAGCTGGTGGTGCAGGGTCTGCTGAGATGCGGGCTGGGCGTGCGCGTCATGGAGCACGAGGCGGTGGACCTGCCGCTGCCCGCCGAGGTGGAGCTGGTCACCGAGTACACCCCGGGGGCTCTCGACGGCTGTGAGCTGCTCATCGTGCTCGGCGGTGACGGGACCCTGCTGCGGGGCGCGGAGTTCGCGCGTGCCTCGGGGGTGCCGATGCTGGGTGTGAACCTGGGCCGGGTGGGCTTCCTCGCCGAGGCCGAGCGCGACGACCTGGACAAGGTCGTGGACCGGGTGGTGACGCGCTCGTACGAGGTCGAGGAGCGGATGACCCTCGACGTGATCGTGCGGACGAACGGCGATGTGCTCCACCGGGACTGGGCGCTGAACGAGGCCGCCGTCCAGAAGGTGTCCCCGGAGCGGATGCTGGAGGTGGTCCTGGAGATCGACGGGCGCCCGGTGACCGGCTTCGGCTGCGACGGGATCGTCTGCGCGACTCCGACGGGCTCCACGGCCTACGCCTTCTCCGCGGGCGGGCCGGTGGTCTGGCCGGAGGTGGAGGCGCTGCTGATGGTGCCGATCAGCGCGCACGCGCTGTTCGCGAAGCCCCTGGTGACCTCGCCGACCTCGGTGCTGGCGGTCGAGGTGCAGAGCGGTACTCCGCACGGCGTGCTGTGGTGCGACGGGCGGCGCACGCTGGAGTTGCCCGCCGGGGCGCGGGTCGAGGTACGGCGAGGTGCCGTTCCGGTGCGGCTCGCCCGCCTGCACCACGCGTCCTTCACGGACCGGCTCGTCGCCAAGTTCGCGCTGCCGGTGTCGGGTTGGCGTGGGGCGCCGCACTGAGGCGCAGCTCACACCACTCTAATAGCATATCCGTTCGAACAACTCGGAACGGGTGACGTCACATGGCACCCATGAAACCTCGGTATCGTCGTCCCGTGCTTGAGGAGATGCGGATACGGTCGCTCGGGGTCATCGACGACGCGGTGGTCGAGCTGTCGCCCGGATTCACCGCGGTGACCGGCGAGACCGGCGCGGGCAAGACGATGGTCGTCACCAGCCTCGGGCTGCTGCTCGGCGGTCGCGCCGACCCGGCCCTGGTACGGATCGGGGCCAAGGCCGCGGTGGTCGAGGGCCGCATCGTCATGCGCCCGGACGCCGCCGCCGCCGTACGCGCCGAGGAGGCCGGGGCCGAGCTCGACGACGGCGCCCTGCTGATCAGCCGGACCGTGTCCGCCGAGGGCCGCTCGCGCGCCCACGTCGGCGGCCGCTCCGTGCCCGTCGGCCTGCTCGGCGAACTCGCCGACGACCTGGTCGCCGTGCACGGGCAGACCGACCAGCAGGGGCTGCTGCGCCCCGCCCGGCAGCGGCAGGCCCTCGACCGGTACGCCGGGGACGCCGTCGCCGTCCCCCTGGAGAAGTACGGCTCGGCCTACCGCAGGCTCCGCGCGGTCGCCGTGGAGCTGGAGGAGATCACCACCCGGGCCCGGGAACGGGCCCAGGAGGCCGACCTGCTGCGCTTCGGGCTGGACGAGATCGCGGCCGTGGAGCCGGTGGCCGGCGAGGACACCGAGCTCGCGGCCGAGGCGGAGCGCCTGGGACACGCCGAATCGCTGGCCTCGGCGGCGCAGCTGGCGCACGCCGCGCTCGCGGGCAACCCCGAGGACCCGGAGGCCATCGACGCGAACATGCTCGTCGCGGGCGCCCACCGGGCCCTGGAATCCGTACGCTCCCACGACCCGGCCCTCGGCGCGCTCGCCGAACGGATCGGGGAGCTGGGCATCCTGCTGTCCGACGTGGCCGGGGAGCTGGCGGGCTACGCCGACGACCTGGACGCCGATCCGCTGCGACTGGCCGCGGTCGAGGAGCGGCGGGCCGCCCTGACGCAGCTCACCCGCAAGTACGGCTCCGAGGGCACCGTGGACGCCGTACTGGAGTGGGCCCAGCAGGGCGCGGCGCGGCTGCTGGAACTGGACGGCGACGACGAGCGGATCACCGAACTGACCGCGGAGCGGGACGGGCTGCGCTGCGAACTGTCGCTGCTGGCACAGGCGCTGACCGACGCGCGGGTGGAGGCGGCGACCCGCTTCGCCTCCGCGGTGACGGAGGAGCTGGCCTCGCTTGCGATGCCGCACGCCCGCGTGACCATCGACGTCCGGCAGTCCGACGACCCCGACGGCGTGGACGTGGACGGCCGCCCCGTCGCCTACGGCCCGTCGGGCGCGGACGAGGTCGAACTGCTGCTGGCCCCGCACCCGGGCGCCCAGCCGCGACCGATCGCCAAGGGCGCCTCGGGCGGTGAGCTGTCCCGGGTGATGCTCGCCGTCGAGGTCGTCTTCGCGGGCTCCGACCCGGTACCCACCTACCTCTTCGACGAGGTCGACGCGGGCGTCGGCGGCAAGGCCGCCGTCGAGGTGGGCCGGCGGCTGGCGAAGCTGGCCAAGTCGGCGCAGGTCGTGGTCGTCACGCACCTGCCGCAGGTGGCGGCCTTCGCGGACCGTCAGCTGCTCGTCGAGAAGACCAACGACGGATCCGTCACGCGCTCCGGGGTCACCGTCCTGGAGGGCGAGGACCGTATCCGTGAGCTCTCGCGCATGCTGGCCGGCCACGAGGACTCGGTCTCGGCGCGGGCACACGCCGAGGAACTGCTGGCCGCGGCGCGCGCGGACGCGTGAAACGTACGACGGTGGGGCTCGGAACGCTCGGCGTTCCGAGCCCTTCGCCGTACCCGGTACGGCGAAGGGATAGTCCGTGTGGGTGAGGCTGAGGCGCGTCCTGCGGTATCTCGTACGGGATCCGCACCCGTATGGTCCCGGAACGCGCGTGCGGACTGGCATCCTTGGCGACGTCTCTGACTCCCTCACCCTGGAGCTTCGGCCCGTGAGCAGCTCCCCGGTCTCCACCTCCCTCCCGGCCCAGCCCTACGGCCGGCCGCCGCTGCGCACCGTGCAAGTACTCGGCACCGGTGCGGGCGCGGGCAGCAGCGCGCACGTACGGTCGCTCGCGACCGGCCTCGCCGCGCGCGGGGTACGGGTCACGGTGTGCGCGCCCGTCCAGGCGGAGGGGGAGTACGACTTCACCGGTGCCGGGGCGCAGTTCGCCCCCGACGCGGTCAGCGTGCTGCGGGCCGCCTGCGCCGGAGCCGACCTCGTGCACGCGCACGGCGTACGCGCCGGGATGCGCGCCGCCCTGGCCATACGGGGGCGCCGGGTGCCGTTGGTGGTGAGCTGGCACGGCGAGGGCCCGACGGCGGCCGGAGCGCTCGGACGGCTCAGCCGGATGCTGGAACGACACGTCGCCCGCGCCGCGGCGGTGGTGCTCGGAGCCTCCTCGGACCAGGTGGACGTGGCACGGCTGCGGGGCGCCAAGGATGCGCGACTGGCCCCGGTGGCGGTACCGACCGAGCCGGCGGGACCGGAGGCGGCGACCGACCCCGACAAGGTACGGGCGGAACTCGGCGCGGTGGAACGGCCGCTGCTGATCGCCGTCGGCAGCCTGGTGCCGCACCGGGGGTACTCCGTGCTGCTGGACGCGGCGCGGGAGTGGCGCGGCCTGGACCCGGCACCGCTGCTGGTGATCGCGGGGGAGGGGCCGCTGCGGGCGGAGCTCTCCCGGCGGATCGAGGCGGAGGGACTGCCGGTACGGCTGCTGGGGCGCCGCCGGGACGCGGCGCAACTGCTGGCGGCGGCGGACCTGGCGGTGCTGCCGAGCCGGTGGGAGGCGCGGGCGCTGCTGGCGCAGGAGGCCCTGCGGGCGGGCGTACCGCTGGTGGCCACGGCGGTGGGCGGCGTCCCGGAGCTGTTGGGGGAGGGCGCGGTCCTGGTCCCGCCGGGCGAGGCGGGGCCGCTCGCCTCGGCCGTGACCGGCCTGCTGTCCGACCCGGACCGCCGGGCCGCGCTGGCGGCCGCGGGGCGCGTGCAGGCCGCGACGTGGCCGTCGGAGGACGACACGGTGGCGCAGGTCCTGTCCGTCTACGACGAACTGATGGAACGCCGTCGGTAGCCTCCGGGCGGGGGTGGCGCGCCGTCCCGACCCGGGGGCTCCGCCCCCGAACCCCCGCGCCTCAAACGCCGGCGGGGCTGGTCTTTCAGCCTCGCCGGCGTTGAGGCGCGGGTCCGGGCAGGGCCCGGGAAACGGTGGAAGGGCGGGTAGGGGTCAGCCCCGCAGGGCCACCCACGGCCACACAGCCGGGCGCGGCGCCGCTGCGGGGCTCCGCCCCGGGCCCCGCGCCTCAAACGCCGGCGGGGCTGGAACAGGCGGGGCTCCGCCCCTGAAGGATCGGCGAGACGGGAAGGGCGGACGCAGCCCCGGCCGCGCGCCCTGAACGCGGGCGAGGCCGGGTGTGCGGTGGCCGCGGGATCGACGGACGGAGTCCGGCGCAGCGGACCGAAGCCCGCGAGGCCCTCAGGGGCCGAGCGGTGCGAGGAACGCGTCAAGAAGGGCCGGCGTGGCGGCGGGCGCGGAGGGCCAGGCTCAGGGAGAGGACCGTCTCCGGGTCGTCCAGGTCCGTGCCCAGGAGCTCCGAGATACGGGCCAGCCGGTTGTACAGCGTCTGCCGATTCAGGTGCAGCTCACGCGCCGTCTCCGCCTTGCGGCCCGCGTGGGCCAGGTACGTCTCCAGCGTGGGCAGCAGCGGCGGCCGCGAGGTCGTGTCGTGCGTGCGCAGCGGACCGATCGCGCGGTCCACGAAGGCCGCCAGGTCGGGGTGTTCGCGCAACCGCCACAGCAACAGGTCGATGTCCAGGCGCCGGGCGTCGTACCAGGGGCGCGCCGGCAGGCCGTGGGCCGCCGTGGCCGTCTCCGCCGCGTGCCGCAGGCCCGCCGAGGCGGCCGCCCAGCCACCCGCCACGCCGACGACCACCGCCGGCGGGGCGTCGGCCCGGTCCAGGCCCGCCCGCTCGACGCCCGCCCGCAGCGCGGCCGACACCCGGTCCGCGACCGCCGTACGTTCCGACTCCGCGCGCAGCGAGACCAGCAGCGGCACCCGGCCCTCGACCGGGCGGACACCCAGCAGGACCGGGACGCCGACCGACGACAGCTCCTCCAGCACCGCACGGGCCAGGACGGCCCAGTTCCCGGACGGCCCGAGGTCCGAGCCCAGCCGCATCACCACCGGCAGCAGCGGACCGCCGCCCGGCTTGAAACCCAGGACGCGGGCCTGCGCCGGGGCGTCCTCCGCCGAGATGCGGCCCTCCGCCAGGTCCGTCAGGAAGTCACCGCGGCCGCGCGCCGCCAGCTCCTCCTCCTGCCGCGCCTGCATCAGGACGACGGCCAGGACGCCCGCCGTGCGTTCGGCCGCCATCCGGTGCACCGGGAGCAGCGGTGCCGAGACCCCGACCAGGACCACCCGGGCCCGGACCGAGCCCGTGCCGTGGCCCCCGCCCGGGACGTCGACCACCACCGTGTTCGTGGCCGGTTCGGCCTCGCGTTGGCCGCGTAGGCCCTCCCACACCTGGAGCGGGTCCGCCCCCGCGTCCCCCGCCGCGCTGCCGGCGGCGTACAGGAGCTGCCCGTCGGGGGTCTCCAGGAAGACCGGGTTGCCCGTGAAGTCGGCCAGGATCCGCAGCACCTGCGGGATGCCCCCACCGCCCAGCAGGGCCTCCGTACAGCGGCGGTGGACCTCCTCGGCCCGTTGGAGCAGGGCGTAGTGGTGGTTGACGATCTCGGTGTGGACCTCCTCCGTGACGGCGACGAAGGGGACCTCCCGGTGGAGTTGGACCAGGGGCAGCCCCGCCGAGCGCGCGGTCTCCACGATCGTGGCGGGCAGTCGGGTGAAGCGCGGGCCCAGTTCGACGACCAGCGCGGCGATCCCGCGGTCCGCGAGGCGCCGTACGAAGGCCCGCTGCTCGGCCGGCCGGGTGCCGAGACCCAGGCCCGTGGTCAGCAGCAACTCACCGCCCTTGAGCAGGGAGGCGATGTTGGGGACCTCGCCCGCGTGCACCCAGCGGACGGTCCGCCCCAGACGGTCGGCGCAGGCCACCACCTCCGGCAGTCCGCCGCGCAGCCCCGGCAGCTCCAGTGCCCGCTGAACCGTGATCCCGCCCTGGTTTTCCATATCGCGGGACGCTACCGGCAGACCTGTCCCCATCGTCAGGCGGGCTGGATGTTGTGGTTGAAGCGGAAGATGTTGTCCGGGTCGTACTGCCGCTTCAGCGCGCCCAGTCGCCGCATGTTCTCGGTGCCGAGGCCCGAGACCACCCGCTCCGCGCCCTCGTCGCCGGTGAAGTTGAGGTAGACCGCGCCCGTGCTCCACGGCCGGGCGTCGGCGCGGACGTCCTTGACCCACTGCCGGCAGCGCTCGTCGTCGGCCGTGTCCTGCCAGATCCCGAACGGGTGCACCGCCCACGGCGCGTCGCGGTACGGCACCGGGTAGTCGGTCGGGCCGGAGGCGATGGCGCCGCCCTGCGGGAAGACCAGGTGCTGGGTGCCGGTCGGTACCGGCATGGCCTCGGCGCGGGCGCAGAAGACGTCCACGAAGGCGTCGGGACAGCCGGTGAGGTACTCGGCCGACCAGTAGTTCCGCATCCCCGGCGGGTCGTCGATCATGCACTGGAGATCGGCGTACGGGATGGCCGTCACGATCTCCGACTCGTGGGGGATCGCCAGCAGCGGCTCGGCCAGCCCCCGCATCTCGTCCTCGGGGCCCGCGTACGTCAGCAGCGCCCCGGCCAGCAGCCGGCCGACCAGGTGCGGCGGGACGAACTCCTCGGGCGGGCCCGTGATGTAGAGCGCGGCGCCCGAGGCCTCGGGCGGGGCGGCCTCGATGACGTCCCGGTACGTACGGACCACCTCGGGGCCGCGTTCCGGCAGGTACAGCAGCATCGCGATCGACATGACCGGCAGTTCGTGCAGGCGCAGGGTGAGCGAGGTGGCGATGCCGAAGTTCCCGCCGCCGCCGTGCAGCCCCCAGAACAGCTCCGGATGCTCCTCCGCGGTCGCGTGGACCAGCTCGCCCTCGGCGGTGACCAGGTCCACGCCCAGCAGGTTGTCCACGGCCAGGCCGAACTTCCGGTCCAGCCAGCCGCTGCCGCCGCCCAGGACGTAGCCGCCGACGCCCGTGGTGGAGGCGCGGCCACCCGTCGTGGCCAGCGCGTACGGTGCGCAGGCCCGGTCCAGGTGGCTCATCGTGGCCCCGCCCTCGATGTGCGCGGCCCCGGCCGCCGGATGGACCGTCACCTCGTGCATCCGCCGCAGGTCCACGACCAGGCCACCGTCGTTGAGGGACATCCCGGCCACGCTGTGCCCGCCGCCGCGCACGGCGACGTTCAGGTCCAGTTCCCTCGCGAAACGCACCGCCGTCACCACGTCCGCCGTGCTCTCGCACTGGGCGATGACGGCGGGTCTGCGGTCGATCATCGCGTTGAAGACGGTCCGGGCCTCGTCGTACCCCGGATCCTCCGGGGCGAAGACCTCACCGGAAAGATCCTCGCGGAGCGCGGTCAGGGCCGCGCCCGCCTTCGAGAGGGGAGCCATGGCTGCCCCCTTCCACCGCAGGGCATAGGACCCTTCCAGCGTAGGCGCGGACGATCACCGGGGCGCGGCGAGAAAGTTCGCGCCCCGGCGAGCCGCCACCGTTCAGCCGCCGTACGCCCCGCTGGCCGTCAGCCGCAGGGCCGTGTCGATCAGCGGAACATGGCTGAAGGCCTGCGGGAAGTTCCCGACCTGCCGCTGGAGCCGCGGGTCCCACTCCTCCGCGAGCAGGCCCAGGTCGTTGCGCAGCGACAGCAGCCGCTCGAACAGCCGGCGCGCCTCGTCGACGCGGCCGATCATCGCCAGGTCGTCGGCCATCCAGAACGAACAGGCCAGGAAGGCCCCCTCGTCGCCCTCCAGGCCGTCCACGCCGGCCTCGTCGCCCGCCGTCGGGTAGCGCAGGATGAAACCGTCGGGCGTGGACAGCTCGCGCTGGATCGCCTCGATGGTGCCGATGACCCGCTTGTCGTCCGGCGGCAGGAAGCCCATCTGCGGGATCAGCAGCAGGGAGGCGTCCAACTCCGTCGACCCGTACGACTGGGTGAAGGTGTTGCGCTCCTTGTCGTAGCCCTTCTCGCACACGTCCTGGTGGATCTCGTCGCGCAGCTCGCGCCACCGCTCCAGCGGGCCGTCCGCGTCCCCGCTCTCGATCAGCTTGATCGTGCGGTCCACGGCCACCCAGGCCATCACCTTCGAGTGCACGAAGTGGCGGCGCGGGCCGCGCACCTCCCAGATGCCCTCGTCCGGCTGGTCCCAGTGGGTCTCCAGGTAGCGGATCAGCTTGAGCTGCAGCAGCGAGGCGTAGTCGCTGCGGGCGAGCCCGGTCATGTGCCCCAGGTGCAGGGCCTCGGTGACCTCGCCGTACACGTCGAGCTGGAGCTGGCCCGCGGCGCCGTTGCCGACGCGGACCGGGCGGGAGTTCTCGTAGCCGGGCAGCCAGTCCAGCTCGGTCTCGCCGAGCTCCCGCTCGCCCGCGATCCCGTACATGATCTGCAGGTTCTCCGGGTCGCCGGCGACCGCGCGCAGCAGCCACTCGCGCCAGGCGCGGGCCTCCTCGCGGTATCCGGTGCGCAGCAGCGAGGAGAGGGTGATCGCCGCGTCCCGCAGCCATGTGTAGCGGTAGTCCCAGTTGCGGACCCCGCCGATCTCCTCGGGGAGGGAGGTGGTCGGCGCGGCGACGATCCCGCCGGTGGGGCCGTACGTGAGCGCCTTGAGGGTGATCAGCGAGCGGATCACGGCCTCCCGGTAGGGCCCGTGGTACGTGCACTGCTCGACCCACTCGCGCCAGAAGTCGGTGGTCGACTCCAGGGCCGCCTCGGCGTCCGGGGTCTCGGGCGCGTCGCGGTGCGAGGCCTGCCAGCTGATGCTGAAGGCCTTCCGGTCGCCCGGTCCGACGGTGAAGTCGGAGTACGTCGTCAGGTCCTTGCCGTAGGTCTGCGCGTCGGCGTCCAGCCAGACGGAGTCGGGACCGGCGACGGCCACGGTGCGCCCGTCGACCTTGTGCACCCACGGCACGACCCGTCCGTAGCTGAAACGCATCCGCAGCGCCGAGCGCATCGGCACCCGCCCGCTGATGCCCTCCACGATGCGGATCAGCTGCGGCGCGTGGTCCTCGCGGGGCGGCATGAAGTCGATCACGCGGACCTTGCCGCGCGGGGTGTCCCACTCCGACTCCAGCACCAGCGAGTCACCGCGGTAGCGGCGGCGTGTGGCACGCGGGGCCTCCGTGCCGGCAGGGAACGACGGGCCGATCCGCCAGAACCCGTGATCCTCGGTGCCGAGAATGCTCGCGAACACGGCGTGCGAGTCGAAGCGTGGCAGGCACAGCCAGTCCACCGCTCCGTCCCGACAGACCAGTGCAGCGGTCTGCATGTCCCCGATGAGTGCGTAATCCTCGATGCGCCCGGACACGTGCATCTCCAGTCGAACGGCCACGTCCGCCCCGAAGGGCGCTTGCATTGCGCGGTTGCGCGGTCTCCTGTGTGCAGGGATCTCCGCGTGAGCCCATGATTCCGTATATCGGCTCGGTTAGGCCGTCTGACGGACTGCCCGGCGGTGATGTGTGCAATATCCGAGCAGGATATGACGGCACCCTAGTGATCTCCGTGATCCCGTGGAGAATGCGGTTGGGCCGAACGGGTGAGCAGCGACGATGCGACCCCGGCGCACTCGGGCGCCCCCGCACCGAGCGTGTGCGCCGCGTGCCCGGAGGCGGACCCCGCCGGGCGCTGATAGGCTGGTACCCCGTGGACCGGTGGTCTGCCTGTGCGAATCAGGGGCCCCGAAACCGCAGCTTCGGCGCCCCCAGAGAGCCTCCGGTTCGATGGTGACCGGCGCCGGACGCACCTCACTTCGCGACCACGGGAGCCCCCTCTTGGCGAGCACAGCCATGACGACCAAGCACATCTTCGTCACCGGGGGTGTCGCTTCCTCCCTCGGCAAGGGCCTGACGGCCTCCAGCCTGGGTGCGCTGCTGAAGGCGCGCGGTCTTCGGGTCACGATGCAGAAGCTCGACCCGTACCTGAACGTCGACCCCGGCACGATGAACCCGTTCCAGCACGGCGAGGTGTTCGTCACCAACGACGGCGCCGAGACCGACCTGGACATCGGCCACTACGAGCGCTTCCTCGACGTCGACCTCGACGGCTCGGCCAACGTCACCACCGGCCAGGTCTACAACACGGTCATCGCCAAGGAGCGCCGCGGCGAGTACCTCGGTGACACCGTGCAGGTCATCCCGCACATCACCAACGAGATCAAGCACCGCATCCGCCGGATGGCGACCGACGACGTCGACGTCGTCATCACCGAGGTCGGCGGCACCGTCGGCGACATCGAGTCGCTGCCGTTCCTGGAGACCGTCCGCCAGGTCCGCCACGAGGTCGGCCGCGACAACGTCTTCGTCGTGCACATCTCGCTGCTCCCCTACATCGGCCCCTCCGGTGAGCTCAAGACCAAGCCGACCCAGCACTCGGTCGCGGCCCTGCGCAACATCGGTATCCAGCCCGACGCGATCGTGCTGCGTGCCGACCGTGACGTCCCCACCTCCATCAAGCGCAAGATCTCGCTGATGTGCGACGTGGACGAGGCGGCCGTGGTCGCGGCCATCGACGCCAAGTCGATCTACGACATCCCGAAGGTGCTGCACACCGAGGGCCTGGACGCGTACGTCGTGCGCAAGCTCGACCTGCCCTTCCGTGACGTCGACTGGACCGTCTGGGAGGACCTCCTGGACCGGGTCCACAACCCCGACCACGAGGTCAAGGTCGCGCTCGTCGGCAAGTACATCGACCTGCCCGACGCCTACCTGTCGGTGACCGAGGCGCTGCGCGCCGGCGGTTTCGCCAACAAGGCCCGGGTCCAGATCAAGTGGGTCACCTCCGACGACTGCAAGACCCCGGCCGGCGCGGCGGCGGTGCTCGGCGACGTGGACGCGATCTGCGTCCCCGGCGGTTTCGGCGACCGTGGCGTCAACGGCAAGGTCGGCGCGATCACCTTCGCCCGCGAGAACAAGATCCCGCTGCTCGGCCTGTGCCTGGGTCTGCAGTGCGTGGTCATCGAGGCCGCGCGCAACCTCGCGGGCATCGACGACGCCAACTCCACCGAGTTCGACGCCTCCACCCCGCACCCGGTCATCTCGACCATGGAGGAGCAGCTGGCCTTCGTCGAGGGCGCGGGCGACCTGGGCGGCACCATGCGGCTCGGCATGTACCCGGCGAAGCTCGCCGAGGGCTCCATCGTGCGCGAGGTCTACGGCGACCAGGCGTACGTGGACGAGCGCCACCGCCACCGCTACGAGGTCAACAACGCCTACCGCGGTGAGCTCGAGAAGAAGGCGGGCCTCGTCTTCTCCGGCACCTCCCCGGACAACAAGCTCGTCGAGTACGTCGAGTACCCGCGCGAGGTGCACCCCTACCTGGTGGCCACCCAGGCCCACCCGGAGCTGCGCTCGCGCCCCACGCGCCCGCACCCGCTGTTCGCCGGCCTGGTCAAGGCCGCCGTGGAGCGCCAGCAGTCCGCGAAGTGAGAGCCTGACCGCATAACGTAGGCAGCCGGGGCACGGATCGTGCCCCGGCTGTCGCGTTCTCGGGGAAGGTATCGGCCATGGCCATGGGCAACGACATCGTGGACACACCGGAGTCGTGGGAGGTCGTCGCCTCCCGGACGCCGTTCGAGGGCGCGAAGACGGCCGTGCGCTCGGACCAGGTCCGGATGCCCGACAGCTCGGTGGTGCGCCGCGACTACCAGGTGCACCCGGGCTCGGTGTGCGTCCTCGCCCTCGACGAGGAGCAGCGGGTGCTGGTCCTCAAGCAGTTCCGCCACCCGGTGCGGCACCGGCTGTGGGAACTCCCGGCCGGTCTGCTGGACGTACCCGGCGAGAACCCGCTGCACGCCGCCCAGCGGGAGCTGTACGAGGAGGCGCACGCCAAGGCGGGCGAATGGCGGGTGCTGGCCGACTTCTTCACCTCGCCCGGCGGCTCCGACGAGGCCGTCCGGATCTTCCTCGCGCGGGATCTGGCGGAGGCCGAGGGGGAGCGGTACGAGGTCTCCGAGGAGGAGGCGGACATGGAGATCGCCCGGGTCCCGCTCACGGACCTGGTCCGCGGGGTCCTGGCGGGGGAGCTGCACAACCCGGGACTGGTGACCGGGGTACTGGCCCTGGCCGCGGCCCTCGCCTCCGAGGGCGGCATCGAGGCCCTGCGCCCGGCCCTCGCCCCCTGGCCGGCCCGCCCGTACGAGGCGTAGGCGCCGTCGCCGCGGTCCGGCCGGCCCCGGCGGGCGGACCGGACAGGACCCGCCCCGACCGGCCCCGGCCGGCCCGTCGGGGGCCTCTTGTGCGAGCGGCGCGTGAAAAATAGGTCCATCTGCTGATCCGATTGGGGGATTTGCCCGCCGCGCTCCACCCGGGTCGTCGCTCTGCGTGAACTACGCTCGCAATCCGGTGGCAGGGAGAGGAGCGGATCCGTGGCGGATTTCGTCGGGCGGCGGCGTGAGCTCAAGGAGCTGCGCGAGGACATCGCGCGAACCGGGCTCGACACCCTCTCCGGCCGCAAGGCCAAGGCGCCCCGGGCCCGGGTGCTGCTCGTCGCCGGGCGGCCGGGGTCCGGGCGCACGGCCCTCGCCGAGGCCTTCGTGCAGGAGGTGGCCGAGGAGTACCCCGACGGAGTGCTCCGCACCCGGCTCACCACCCCCGGCGGGGCGACCGTGGACACCGAGCGGGCCGTCCGTGGCCTGCTGGAGGGCCTGGGACGGCCCACCCCGCCCGGAGCCGGTGAGGACGAGCTGAGCTCGACCCTGCGCAGCGCCCTCGAAGGCCGCCGGGTCGTCATCCTGGTCGACGACGCCGTCGACCCCGAGCAGGTGGACGCCCTGCTGCCGGACAATCCCGAGTGCCTCGTCGTGGTCACCGCCGAGGGGCCGCTCACCGGAATCCCCGACGTCCGGCCCTGCACCCTCGGCGGACTCGACACCCCCTCCGCCGTCGAGCTGCTCGTCCAGCGCATCGGCGACACCCGGGTCACCGCCGACCCCCGGGCCGCCGAGGCCCTCGCCGAGGAGTGCGGGGGCCAGCCCGCCGCGCTCGTCCTGATGGGCGGGTGGCTCGCCGCCCACCCCAAGGCCTCCGTCGCCGACGTGGCCAAGCAGCTGCACGACATGCCCGCCACCACCGGCGGCCCGCTCGCCCGCGGCTTCCGGCTCGTCTACGAGTCCCTGCCGCAGCCCGCCCAGCGGACCCTGCGGCTGCTGCCGCTCGCCCCGGCCGGCATCGTCGACTCGCACACGGCCTCCGCCCTGGCCGGCTGCTCCGTGGCCGCCGCCCAGTCGACCCTCGACGACTTCGCCGGGATGGGCCTCGTCCGCCCCTCCCGTGACGGCCTCTTCCTGCTGCCCGGCTGCCTCGCGCCGCTGCTCCAGGCCCTGCTGGAGGCCAAGGAACGCCCCGCCGAGGTCCAGCTGGCCCGGGCCCGGATGCTGGAGCGCACCGTACGACTGCTGCACTCCTGCCGGGCCATGGCCGAGGCCGAGGAGCCCGGGGTGGACGCCGCCGTCGACGACGACCTGCGCGAACTGCTGGACGGGCTGCCGCGCGCCCTGCGGTTCCCCGACCGGCGGGCCGCCGCCACCTGGCTGGACACCCGGCTGCCCGCGCTCACCGCGGCCGCCTCGCTGGCCGTGGCCGACGGCGGGCTCGACACCCTGGCCCGCCGGCTGGTCGCGGCCCTGGTCCGGGCGCTGGCGGACCACCGGGGCACGGCCGGGGCCGCCCCCGAGCTGTACGGACTGCACCGCCTGGTCCTGGACGTGGCCGAGCGCCGCAACCTGCACCGGGAGCAGGCCGCCGCGCTACTGAACCTGGCCGACCTCGATGCCGAGACCGGCCGGACCCAGGAGGCCCTGGAGCGCTACCGGGCCGCTCTGGACGCGGGACGGGCCGCGATGGATCCGTACGCCACCGGCCGCGCGATGGAATCCGTAGGCGGCGCCTACCAGGAGCTGGCGGACTGGCACCGGGCCTCCGACTGGTTCGGCCGGGCGCTCTCCCAGGCCCTCGCGCGGGGCGAGCGCGCGGACGAGGCCCGGTTGTACGGGCGGCTCGGCAACGTCCACACCTACGCGGGGCGGTACGGGGACGCGCTGCGCAGCTGGCGGGCCGCCGCCGCGGGCTACCGGAAGCTGGCCGATGTACCCGGCCAGGCCAAGGCGTTGAGCGAGATGGCGCGGGTGCAGGAGTACGCCGGTCGGCCCGAGGAATCGCTGCACACCTGCCGCGAGGCGGTGGAGCTGGCGCGCCGGGCCGGGGACCAGCGACTTCAGGCCGCACTGCAGGTCAGGCTGGCCGACACGCTCGACAGATTGGGCGACCCCGCAGCTGCCAGGCTGCATCGCTCCGCAGCCGACAGATTGCTGGGTGATGACCCCGCAGCCTGCGAAATCCGTAGTACTTCCGACTGAGATTATTCGTTTGCAAGGCTAGACAGCGAGTCATCCTTCATTAGACTGGGTTCACCGCGGCATCCCGTGGTGCATCCCGTTGCGCGTTCTTGTGGGCGGGTATGTATGGAAGTGCCCCTGTAATTCCCCCAACGTCAAGGACCGTGATCGACGATGAAGGTCGGCATCCCCCGCGAGGTCAAGAACAACGAGTTCCGGGTCGCCATCACGCCCGCCGGCGTGCATGAGCTGGTCCGCAACGGCCACCAGGTCTTCATCGAGCAGAACGCCGGTGTGGGCTCCTCGATCACGGACACCGAGTACGTCGCGGCCGGCGCCGAGATCCTCGCCACCGCGGACGAGGTCTGGGCCACCGCCGACCTGCTGCTCAAGGTCAAGGAGCCCATCGCCGAGGAGTACCACCGCCTCCGCAAGGACCAGACGCTCTTCACGTACCTGCACCTGGCGGCCTCCCGTGAGTGCACGGACGCCCTGCTGGAGTCCGGCACCACCGCCATCGCCTACGAGACGGTCGAGCTCGCCAACCGCGCGCTCCCGCTGCTCGCCCCGATGTCCGAGGTCGCGGGCCGCCTGGCCCCGCAGGTCGGCGCCTACCACCTGATGCGCTCGGCCGGCGGCCGCGGCGTCCTCCCCGGCGGCGTCCCCGGCACCCACGCCGGCGAGTGCGTCGTCATCGGCGGCGGCGTCTCCGGCTGGAACGCCGCGCAGATCGCCATCGGCATGGGCTTCCACGTGACCCTGCTCGACCGTGACATCAACAAGCTCCGCGAGGCCGACAAGGTCTTCGGTACGAAGATCAAGACGATCGTCTCCAACGCCTACGAGCTGGAGAAGGCCGTCGTCGAGGCCGACCTCGTCATCGGCGCCGTCCTGATCCCGGGTGCGAAGGCCCCGAAGCTGGTCACCAACGAGCTCGTCGCCAAGATGAAGCCCGGAAGTGTCCTTGTCGACATTGCGATCGACCAGGGCGGCTGCTTCGAGGACTCCCGTCCGACCACTCACGCCGAGCCGACCTTCATGGTCCACAACTCGGTCTTCTACTGCGTCGCCAACATGCCGGGCGCGGTGCCGAACACCTCCACCTACGCGCTGACGAACGCGACGCTGCCCTACATCGTGCAGCTCGCCAACCTCGGCTGGGTCGAGGCGCTGCGTCGTGACGCCGCGCTCGGCCTGGGCCTCAACACCCATGACGGCCAGGTCGTTTACGGTCCGGTCGCCGAGGCCCACGGCCTGGAGACCCTTGAGCTGAGCACGCTGCTCGGCTGACCCGTCAACGACTGACGTCAATCTCACGTATCCGGCCGGACCTTGCCCGCAAGGTCCGGCCGGTCGCGTTTGCGCGGCGCCCCGGGACCCCGCTCAACTCGCCTCGAACGTAACCCTTTAACCCTTTCGCACACCCGCGAAACTTCGCAGCGACAGCTCGTGCGCCCTTGACAGAGTGGTGTTCGGTTGCCGACACATCGTGCCGGGTCCGGTGGATTGTGTTGCCGCTGAGTGGTGACACGCCATAGAGTCGCCAACCGTCGGCATGGTGCCACGCTGACCTATCGATAAGTGTCCTGGTCACGTCCGAGGAGGTAAGACGACTTGTGAATGAGTCGACATTTGCTCCTGGGGGTGGTCGAGCAGGGATGCCTGAGCGGGGCCAAGGCCCTACCGGGCTCGAAGCCGTCGGCTCCGTCGCAGTACGCACCTTCGCAAACCACCAGCACATGACGACGCCCCAAAAGAGCATGGACGGCCTAGACGTGAACTCCAGGGCCGGCGACCTGAGCGGCGAAAAGCCCGTGGGTTTCGCCGACTACGACAATGTGCCCGAAGGGCACTTCTACGACCCCGACGCGGAGTACGAACCGGACCCCGAGTACGCGGCCACTCTCGCCCCCGACGCTGCCCGTCAGCGCCGTGAGCGGATCGGCCCGACCGGACGCCCGCTTCCGTACTTCCCGATCCCGGGTCCGCTGACCGACCACGGTCCGGCGAAGATCATCGCGATGTGCAACCAGAAGGGCGGCGTGGGCAAGACCACGTCGACCATCAACCTGGGTGCCGCGCTCGCCGAGTACGGGCGCCGCGTGCTGCTCGTCGACTTCGACCCGCAGGGCGCGCTGTCCGTGGGTCTCGGCGTGAACCCGATGGAACTCGACCTGACGGTCTACAACCTGCTCATGGAGCGGGGCATGTCGGCCGACGAGGTGCTGCTCAAGACGGCGGTCCCCAACATGGACCTGCTGCCGAGCAACATCGACCTGTCCGCTGCCGAGGTGCAGTTGGTCAGTGAGGTCGCGCGCGAGTCCACCCTGCAGCGGGCCCTGAAGCCCCTGCTGGCCGACTACGACTACATCGTGATCGACTGTCAGCCTTCGCTCGGTCTGCTGACCGTGAACGCCCTGACGGCGGCTCACAAGGTCATCGTCCCGCTGGAGTGCGAGTTCTTCGCGCTGCGCGGCGTGGCGCTGCTGACCGAGACCATCGAGAAGGTGCAGGAGCGGCTCAACCCCGAGCTGGAGCTCGACGGCATCCTCGCCACGATGTACGACTCCCGTACGGTGCACAGCCGTGAGGTGCTGGCGCGTGTCGTCGAGGCCTTCGACGATCACGTCTACCACACGGTCATCGGCCGCACGGTGCGCTTCCCGGAGACCACGGTCGCCGGTGAGCCGATCACGACGTACGCATCCAACTCCGTCGGCGCCGCCGCCTACCGCCAGCTGGCCAGGGAGGTGCTCGCCCGGTGTCACGCCGAGTGAGTCTGCCCGGAGCCGACGAACTGTTCCGTACGACCGGGGGGATGGCGCTCCAGTCGTCCTCGCCGCGGCGCGGGGTCGAGGAGGCGCCCGCCGCGGAACACTCGGCCACTTCGGCCGAGGGCACGGGGAGCGAGGGTCGCGGCCGGGAGGCCGCGGCCGCCGCGGACGCCGGCGGGCCCGTCGTGGGGCAGCCCCGGCGGCCGCAGGAGGGTTCTGCCGGTCCGTCGGGCGGCGTGGGGTCGGCCCCGGCCGGCGCCGGCCGCCGGGGCAAAGGGCAGGGCCGGGGCGCGAACCGGCGCCCCAGTGGCCGCGAGCGCCACGACGAGAAGATCACGGTCTACGTCTCCGCCGAGGAGCTCATGGACCTGGAGCACGCGCGGCTGGTGCTGCGCGGCGAGCACGGGCTGGCGGTGGACCGGGGCCGCATCGTCCGCGAGGCGGTCGCGGTGGTCCTCGCCGATCTGGAATCCCGCGGGGACGCGAGCATCCTCGTACGGCGCCTGCGCGGCCGCTGACCGCCCTGCGGGCCTGCTCGGCGGTGTCCGGGCCGCCTGCGCGGCGTGCGGCCCGGTGTCCTCGCGCCCACGCCTCCGGGCCGTTGCTCGGGCCTGTGCACCACCTTCCCGGGCCCGGGCGTCCGGTGTCCCGGTCACCTACCACCCCGTACCACCCGGCGGGCCCGTTGCTTCGGTGTTCCGGCCGTCCGGGCCGGGTGTGTCCTGGGTCTCCGGGGAGCCGAGGCGGTTCCCCGGAACCTCGACCGCCCGGTCCGGGCGGTGATCCGCCGGGTCGCACGGGCGAGCCCGTAGGCTGCTGGTGGCCGAGGCCTCGGCGCCCGGCCTTCCACGCCGCCCCCCGCACTTCCTGGACCGCGATGCCCCTCCCCGCCGAATCCGGCCGACCGACCCGGCGCGCCCTGGGGCGCGGCCCCGGAGCCTCCGACGAGGACGGGCGGCACGGGGGAGCAGGCCCCGAAACCTCTGAGGCGCCCGCTGCGAGCCCCGCGCCGGCGGCAGGCGGTCCCGAGCCGGAACGTTCCCCCGAGCCCGCAGACGGGCAGCAGCAGCCCTCCGAGCCCGCTCCGTCCCCGGGGGCCGGCACGCCACGGGCGCGCCCGGCGGCGCACACCGGCCCGGCCGGATCCGCGGACACGGGTGCGGCCGAGCACGCGGACGCCTCGGCCCCGAACCCGGACGCGCCGAGCCCCGCGGGCGGCGACGGGCGGTTCACCCTGCGGCTCGCCAACTTCGAGGGCCCCTTCGACCTGCTGCTCCAGCTGATCTCGCGGCACAAGCTCGACGTCACCGAGGTCGCGCTGTCCCAGGTCACCGACGAGTTCATGGCGCACATCCGTGCCATGGGACCCGACTGGGACCTCGACCAGACGACCGAGTTCCTCGTCGTCGCCGCCACCCTGCTCGACCTGAAGGCCGCCCGGCTGCTGCCGGCCGCCGAGGTCGAGGACGAGGCGGACCTGGCCCTGCTGGAGGCCCGGGACCTGCTCTTCGCGCGCCTGCTCCAGTACCGCGCCTACAAGCAGATCGCCGAGATCTTCGAGCGGCGCGCGGAGGCCGAGGGCCGGCGCTACCCGCGGACGGTCGGGTTGGAGCCGCACCACGCGGACCTGCTGCCCGAGGTGGTCATCAGCATCGGCCCGGAGGGATTCGCCCGGCTCGCGGTGAAGGCCATGCAGCCCAGGGCCAAGCCCCAGGTGTACGTGGACCACATCCACGCCCCCCTGGTCAGCGTGCGCGAGCAGGCCGGGCTGGTGGTGCGGATGCTGAAGACGCGCGGGGAGGCCACCTTCCAGGAGCTCACCGAGGACGCCGAGGACACCCTCACCGTCGTCGCGCGCTTCCTGGCCCTGCTGGAGCTCTACCGGGAGAAGGCGGTCGTCCTCGACCAGGAGGAGGCCCTGCACACCCTCACCGTGCGCTGGAGCGGCGGGGACGGCGACGGCATGCCGACCGTGACCGACGAGTTCGACCGGATCGTGGAGGCGAAGGATTGAACGGCGACGTGAGCGCGGTGGCCGCGCTGGAACTGAAGCCGGCCCTGGAGGCCGTGCTCATGGTCGTGGACGAGCCGGCCACCGAGGCGCACCTGGCCAAGGTGCTGGAGCGCACCCCGCGCGAGGTCGCGCAGGCGCTGCGGGAGCTCGCCGACGAGTACACGGCCGCGCGCCGGGGTTTCGAGCTGCGGCTGGTCGCCGGCGGCTGGCGGTTCTACACCCGGGCCGAGTACGCGCCCGCCGTGGAGGGCTTCGTACTGGACGGCCAGCAGGCCCGGCTCACCCAGGCGGCCCTGGAGACCCTGGCGGTCGTCGCGTACCGCCAGCCGGTGAGCCGATCACGGGTCTCGGCGGTCCGCGGAGTCAACTGCGACGGGGTCATGCGGACCCTCCTCCAACGCGGTCTGGTGGAGGAGGCGGGGACGGAACCCGAAACAGGTGCGATCCTGTACAGGACGACGAACTACTTTCTGGAGCGGATGGGCCTGCGTGGCCTGGACGAGCTCCCGGAGCTCGCGCCCTTCCTCCCCGAGGCGGACGCGATCGAAGCCGAGACGCAAGAAGGTGTGCCGTCGTTCGATCCGGACGCACCGGACACCGATGAAGACGACGACAAGACGACGGAACTTTGATGCGAAGCAGCGGCAACGGCAACGGCGGCGGTAACAGGAACAGCGGCGGCGGCGGTGGTGGCGGACGCGGTGGTAACTCCCGCGGCGGCTCCTCCTCCGGCGGCGGTGGCTACCGCGGGAGCGGCTCCGGCGGTGGCAGCGGCTCCGGCGGCTCCCGTGGCGGCAGCTCCGGTGGCGGTTACCGGGGCGGCAGCTCCGGCGGCTCCGGCGGCTCCCGTGGCGGCAGCTCCGGCGGTGGCTACCAGGGCGGCGGCTCCCGCGGTGGCTACCAGGGCGGCGGCGGTTCCCGCGGCGGCAGCTCGGGCGGCGGCTACCAGGGCGGCTCCGACTCGCGCGACCGCGACCAGCCGGCCCCCCGTATCCGCAACCCGCGTCCCGAGGAGCGCCGCTACGACGTGGGCCCCGAGGGCGAGCGCAGCGGACGCAGCGGCCCCAAGGCCGGCGGTGGCGGTGCCCGTGGCGCCGCGGCCCGCGGTGGCGCCAAGGGCGGCCCCCGTACCTCCAAGACCCCCGGTATCGGCGGAGCCGGCGGCCCGCGCAGCGGCCCCGGCAGCCGTAGCGGCCAGTCCCGCCCCCGCGAGCTGGACGCGCGTATCGAGGAGCGCGTGCGCGACCGGTACGCCGACAAGCCCGTGGTCAAGACCCCGAAGACCTTCCCGGGTGCCGAGGAGGAGGGTGAGCGTCTGCAGAAGGTGCTCGCCCGCGCCGGTATGGGTTCGCGCCGTGCTTGCGAGGAGCTCATCGAGCAGGCTCGCGTCGAGGTCAACGGCGAGATCGTGCTGGAGCAGGGCAAGCGCGTCCAGCCCAAGGACGAGATCAAGGTGGACGGCCTGACCGTCGCCACCCAGTCGTACCTGTTCTTCGCGCTGAACAAGCCCGCCGGCGTCGTCTCCACCATGGAGGACCCGGACGGCCGTCAGTGCCTCGGTGACTACGTCACCAACCGTGAGACCCGTCTCTTCCACGTCGGCCGGCTCGACACCGAGACCGAGGGCATCATCCTGCTCACCAACCACGGTGAGCTGGCCCACCGCCTCACGCACCCGAAGTACGGCGTGCAGAAGACGTACGTGGCCGCGATCACCGGCTCGCTGCCGCGTGACATCGGCAAGCGGCTCAAGGACGGCATCGAGCTGGAGGACGGGTACGCCCGCGCCGACAACTTCCGCGTCGTCGACCAGGTCGGCAAGAACTACCTGGTCGAGGTGACCCTCCACGAGGGCCGCAAGCACATCGTGCGTCGCATGCTGTCCGAGGCGGGCTTCCCCGTCGACAAGCTCGTCCGGACCTCCTTCGGTCCGATCGAGCTGGGCGACCAGAAGTCCGGCTGGCTGCGCCGCCTGACCAACACCGAGGTCGGCATGCTGATGCGCGAGGTCGGTCTCTAGGACGCACGTCGGTCGCCCCGCGGGCGGCCGGCACGATCACGGAAAACCCGCGGTGCCCTTTCGGGCACCGCGGGTTTTTCGCTTGTCGGGAGCCCCGATCACTGTTTATAGTCAGCATGACCATTAAGCAGCCCGAGGGGGGTCGTCATGAGCTGGACCATGAGCTGGACCGAGGTGCTCGGCTTCGCCACCGGCGCCCTGTGCGTCTGGTTGGTCGCCCGGCAGCACGTGGCCAACTGGCCGATCGGCATCGCCAACAACATCTTCTTCATCGTGCTCTTCGCCCAGGCCGGCCTCTACGCCGACGCCGGGCTCCAGATCGTCTTCATCGCCCTCGCCGCCTACGGCTGGTGGTCCTGGACCCACGGGGGTGGACCAGGATCCGCCGAGGCCCTGCCGGTGCGCCGCACCACACGCGCCGAATGGGTCGGGCTCGCCGCGGCGGGGGCGGTGGGGGTGCTCGCACTCACACTGCTGCTGAGCCGGGCCACCGACTCGACCGTCCCCTTCTGGGACGCGCTGACCACCGTGCTCTCGCTCGCCGCCACGTACGGCCAGTGCCGCAAGCTCGTCGAGTCCTGGTGGCTGTGGATCGCCGCCGACCTCGTCTACATCCCGCTCTACGCGTACAAGGGCCTCTACCTGACCTCCGCGCTCTACGTGGGCTTCCTCGCCCTGTGCGTGGTCGGACTCCTCGGCTGGCGCCGCACGCTGCCGGCGCCGGTCGCCCGTACGGCGGCGGGGGCGACGGCATGAGACGCCACGGGCACGGCCTGGTCCTCGGCAAGTTCTACCCGCCGCACGCCGGACACCACCACCTCGTGCGCACCGCCCAGGACCAGTGCGAGCGACTGACCGTCCTGGTGTGCGCGGCCTCCGTGGAGTCCGTCCCGCTCGCCGACCGGGTCGCCTGGATGCGCGAGGCGCACCCCGGGGCCGAGGTCGTCGGCGCGGTGGACGACATCCCGGTCGACCTGCACGACCCGGACATATGGGAGGCCCACATGGCCGTCTTCCGCGGCGCGGTCCCCGGCCGGGTGGACGCCGTCTTCACCTCGGAGGAGTACGGGAGCGAGCTCGCCCGCCGGTTCGGCGCCCAGGAGGTCCTGGTGGACCGCGAACGCACGCTGTTCCCCGTGTCCGGGACGGCGGTACGCCGGGACCCGGCCGGCTCCTGGGAGTTCCTCGGCCCGGCCGTCCGGGCCGCCCTGACCCGGCGCGTCGTCGTCCTCGGCGCGGAGTCCACCGGGACCACCACGCTGTCGCGGGCCCTCGCGGACCACTACCGGCGCCGAGGCGGCGTATGGGCCAAGACGGGCTGGGTCGCCGAGTACGGGCGCCGGTTCAGCGAGGAGAAGCTGGCGGCCGCCCGCGCCGCCGACCCGACCGCCTCCTGGGCGGACGTGACCTTCACCTCCGAGGAGTTCCCGCTCATCGCCCGCCACCAGGACGCGGACGAGGAGCACGCCGCGCGGCTCGGCTCGCCCGTGCTGTTCTGCGACACCGACTCCTTCGCGACCGGGATCTGGCACGAGCGGTACATGGGCGGCCGCAACGAGGAGGTCGAGCGGATCGCCGACCTCACCCGACGGGACATGTACCTGCTCACCGACCACACCGACGTGCCGTTCGAGGACGACGGACTGCGGGACGGCCCACAGCTGCGGCCCTGGATGACCGAGCGTTTCCGGGCGGAACTGGAGCGCACCGGGAGGCGTTTCCTCGTCGTACGCGGGGACCGGGCGACCCGGCTGGAGACGGCCGTCCGGGCCGTGGACGGACTGCTGGCCGAGGGCTGGCACTTCACCGACCCCCTTCCGGAGAACCGATGACCGCCGGCTATGACCCCTACGCCTTCGAGCCGTTCGCGGTGACCGTCGACCTGGCCGTGTTCACCGTCCGCGCCGGCGCCCTGCACGTGCTGCTGATCCGGCGCGGCCAGGAACCGTACGCCGGGGCCTGGGCACTGCCCGGCGGATTCGTCCTGCCGCGGGAGTCCGCCGAGACCGCCGCCCGGCGCGAACTGGCCGAGGAGACCGGCCTGCCGGAGGAACTCGTCGCCGCCCTCCATCTGGAGCAGCTGCGGACCTACAGCGAACCGGACCGCGACCCCCGGATGCGGGTGGTCTCGGTGGCCTTCACCGCCCTCGTCCCGGACCTGCCCGAGCCGGCGCCCGAGGGCGGCGGGGACGCGGCCCACGCCCGCTGGCTGGCCGTGCACGACGTCTCGGAGCTCGCCTTCGACCACGCGGTGATCCTGGCGGACGCCCGCGAGCGGATCGGCGCCAAGCTGGAGTACACCTGCCTGGCCACCGGCTTCTGCCCGCCCGAGTTCACCCTTGGCGAGCTGCAGTCCGTCTACGAGACCGTCTGGAACACCACCCTCGACCGCCCCAACTTCCGCCGCAAGGTCCTGGCGACGCCGGGATTCGTCGAGGCCGTACCGGGCGCCGCCCGGCTGACCGGCGGCCGCGGCAAACCGGCCGCCCTCTACCGGCCCGGCCCGGCGACCACCCTCCACCCACCCCTGTTGCGACCGGAAGGATCCACCCGATGACGACCGAGCGAGCCGCGACGGGCGCCATGATCGGCCTGGCCCTGGGTGATGCCCTCGGCTTCCCGACCGAGTTCAACGACGTGCCCTCGATCCTGGCCAAGACGGGCCCCTGGCGCGAGATGAGCCTGCCGCGCCCGGCGATCGTCACGGACGACACCCAGATGACCCTCGCCCTGGCCCGCGGCATCCGTACGGCGGCGGAGCGGGGCCCGGTGGACCCGCTGCGCATGGCCCGGCCGGTCCGCGAGGAGTTCGTCGACTGGTACCACTCCCCGGAGAACAACCGGGCCCCGGGCCGCACCTGCCTGACGGCCTGTGGGCTGCTGGACAGCCCGGACCGGGACTGGCGCGACGCCAGCCAGATCGGCTCCAAGGGCTGCGGCGCCAACATGCGCGTGGTCCCGGTCGGACTCGTGCCGGGCTGGACCGAGGAGGAGCGGGCCGGCGCCGCCCAGCTCCAGTCGGCCCTCACCCACGGGCACCCCACGGCGCTCGCCGCCTCCGACCTGACCGCGCGGGCGGTGCACCTGCTGGCCGAGGGCACCGAGGTGACCGGGCTCGTCGGACGGCTGCGCTCGTACGCCCTGGAGAACCGCACCCGCTACCACGAGCGCTGGCTCGGCGACCTGTGGATGCGGACCGCGTCCGACGCCTCCCCGGAGTCCTTCATGGCCCGCGGCTGGGACGACTGCCTGGGGGTCCTGGACCGGCTGACGGCCGCCCTGAGGTCCCCCTCCCCGGAGACCGACCCCTGCCTGGCCACGGGCGACGGCTGGATCGCCGAGGAGGCCCTCGCCACCGCTCTGCACTGCTTCCTGCTCTTCCCCGACGAGCCGCTCACCGCGCTGCGCCGGGCCGCCTGCACGCGCGGCGACTCCGACTCCATCGCCTGCCTCGCCGGCGCCTTCGCCGGAGCCCACCTCGGCGCGGACGTCTGGCCCCGCGAGTGGGAGGGCCGCATCGAGTACCGCGACGAACTCCTGGCCTTCGGCGCCCTCTGGGATGCTTGATCCATGCTGGACGCACTGAGTCTCGACCTGACCCCCGTCGTGGCGGAGCAGCCCGACCCGCTGATCTTCGCCACGGTCTCCGGCGCGCACCTGTACGGCTTCCCCTCCCGGGACTCCGACATCGACCTGCGCGGCGCCCACCTGCTCCCGGCAGGGGACCTGCTCGGCCTGCGCGAGCCGGAGGAGACCCGGAGCCGCATGTGGGACCGGGACGACGTGGAGATGGACCTCGTCACGCACGACCTGCGCAAGTTCGTCCGCCTGATGCTGAACCGCAACGGCTACGTCCTGGAGCAGCTGCTCTCCCCGCTCGTGGTCCACACGACGGAGGCGCACGAGGAACTGATCGCGCTGGCCCCCGGCGTGCTGACCTCCCACCACGCCCACCACTACCGGGGGTTCGCGGGCACCCAGTGGCGGCTCTTCGAGAAGGCCACCGAGCTCAAACCGCTGCTCTACGCGTTCCGGGCGCTGCTCACCGGCATCCACCTCATGCGGTCGGGCGAGGTGCAGGCGCACCTGCCGACCCTGCCGGCCGAGGTGCCGGAGGCGCCCCCGTACCTCGCCGACCTGATCGAGGCCAAGGTCGCCGCCGAGCACGGGGGCTACGCGGGCCCGCCGCTCGACGGCGTACGCGAGGACATCGAGGCGCTGCACGCGGTGCTGGACGCGGCGCAGGCCGTGTCCGCGCTGCCCGAGCACGTGTCGGCGTACGACGCGCTCGACGAGTTCGTCGTACGGCGGCGGACCGTGGGCGACTGACGGCTACGCGGCCGACGCGCGCCGGGTGCGGACCAGGAAGTCCTGCACCCGGGCGTGGTCCGGCTCCTCGGGCAGCACGGTGGAGGCCAGGGCCGACTCCGTCTCCTGCTGGAGGCGGGCCATCCAGGCGTCGACCTCCTCCCAGGTGCGCTCGCCGCGGCGGACCGCGAGCAGGCGGTCGCGGTACGGGCCGGCGTCGACGGACAGCAGGCCGGTGCGCAGGAGGTCACGGCAGGACAGCAGCAGGCGCAGCAGGTGCATGGCGTGCTTCCAGCGCGGGGCCCCGTGGACACGGACGTCCGCGAGGAGTTTGCCGCGCTGCGAGGCCGCGTACCGGCTGAAGCTGGTGTGGGCCCGGCGGGAGAGGAAGGCACCGCGGAGGGAGAGCAGTTCCTCGCCGACCGGGGTGACCTCTTCCACCAAGGGGGAGTGCAGGCACTCCAGGATGTTCGGGTTGGCCCGCAGGGCGAGTTCGCAGAAGCGCTCCAGCTCCCAGGAGAACTCCTCCTCCCGCGGGCCCTCCACATGCGTGGGGGGCTTCTCGAACCGCCAGAACAGCGGCGTCGGGGCGAGGTAGACACCGCGCAGGTCGGTGTCGCTCGCCGCCGTCGCCAGTCCGAACGCCCGGGAGCCCATCACGCACCGGTAGACCGTGTGGTCCCGTACCAGCGTCAGATCGTCCATCCGGCGAGCGTAGGCGTCTGACCTGCCACTATGCCAGCGAGATATTGCCGTCCGCCGCGACCTTGATCTTCTTCTCGGCCAGTCCCTTGGTGGCCGGACCCTTGGTCACCGCACCGTCGGCGATCGCGAACTTGCTGTCGTGGCACGGGCAGTCGATGGTGCCGTCCGCGACCTTGTTGACCAGGCAGCCCTGATGGGGGCAGACCGCCGTGAAACATTTGAAGGTGCCGGCCTTGGGCTGGGTGACCACGACCTTCTCCTCCTTGAAGACCTTGCCGCCGCCCACCGGGACGTCCGCCTTCTTGGTGAGGGCCTTGTCGGCCGCTCCCGCGTCCGGGGTGGCGGGGGCGGCCGGGGCGGCGGGCTCGACGGCCGGGTCGTTCGGTTCCCCGGGGGAGGCCTTCTCGGCGCCGCCCCCGCCGCAGGCGGTGATCGCGCCGCCGGCCAGGGTGGCCGCGCCGATCGTCAGTACCGTGCGCCGGGCGGTGTGCGTGAGGTCGCTCATGAGTCTCTCCTCGCTTCGTGGCCGGATGGCGTCAGCATCCTGGCCTGCGGCGGGCCTCGGGTGAAGCCTGCCGCGCCGGTTCATCGCCCCGGTTCCCATGGGGCCAGTGAGGCAGGGCTGCCGGGAGTGCGTACGACCTCCCACACGTGGATCACGGCCTCCCGGTTCAGTGGGCCGTGAACATGCGGGTATCGCCCGCCGGAATCACTCTCCCGGCGGACCTCGGCGGTCAGCGCGCCCTCGTCGAGCTCCACCGCGAGCAGGATCCCCGGTACCGCCCGGTAGTGCGCGTCGACGATCGCGAGAGCGGTGGGGCGGTCCGCCGAACAGTGGACGAACCCTTCGGCCTCCAGCGAGGGCGGGGCGTACGGAAGCTCGGGCGCGGCGGTCCAGTCGGTGAGCGGGACGATGTGGAAGATCATGCGGATCGTTCTACAGCAGCGGGCGCGGACGTGTGCGCCAGGTGGCGGCACTGTCGACCATGAGTGACATTGACCGTGTCTCGAAGCCGGGTACGCAGCACTCCGCGCGGCCCGGCCCCTCTGCGAAAGGCATGACGATGGCGGGTAACGACCTCGGCTCTCTTCTCGGCGGCCTCCTCGGCGGGAGCGGCGGCCAGGGCGGGAGCGGCGGCGCCGGTGGCGGCAACATCCTCGGCGCGCTGCTCGGCGCCCTCATGGGCGGGGCCGGCGGCTCCCAGGCCGGCGGGAGCAACCCGCTCGGCGGGCTGCTGGACATGCTGACCAAGTCGGGCCTCGCCGACCAGGCCCAGTCCTGGATCGGCACCGGTGACAACCAGTCCGTCAGCGGCGCCCAGATCGCCGAGGCGCTGCCCGACGAGGCCCTGCAGAAGGCGGCCGCGCAGGCCGGCGTCAGCCCGCAGGAGGCCGCCGACGAGATCGCCCGGGCACTGCCGACGGCCGTCGACAAGCTGAGCCCGCAAGGGCAGCTCCCGACCGGCTCGCTGGAGGAGATCATCCGGGCGCAGAACCTCTGACCGTCCGGCAGCGGCGCACCAGGGCCCGGCCGCCGTCCCACGGGATGGGCGGTCGGGCCCTCGTGCCGCGGGTGCTGGATACCCTGGCCGGACAGTCCGTCAGCTCGCCTTTTCGTCCCCTGGGAGTGCCTCGTGAGAACCGCCGTCGTCATCGGAACCGGACTGATCGGCACCTCCGCGGCGCTCGCCCTGTCCGCCCGGGGCATCACCGTCCACCTCGCCGACCACGACCCGGACCGGGCCCGTACGGCGGCCGCCCTCGGGGCCGGCACCGACGAGCCCGCGCGGGAGCAGGTCGACCTCGCGATCGTCGCCGTACCGCCGGCCCACGTGGCCGCGACCCTGGCCGACCTGATCGGGCGCGACGTCGCGCGCGCCTACGTGGACGTGGCCAGCGTCAAGGGCGGACCGCGGCGGGAGCTGGCGGCGCTCGGCGTGGACGTCACCGCCTACATCGGCACGCACCCGATGGCCGGCAAGGAGCAGTCCGGGCCGCTCGCCGCCACCGCCGACCTCTTCGAGGGCCGCCCGTGGGTGCTGACCCCCACCCGGGACACCGACCACGAGGTGCTCAACCTCGCGCTGGAGCTGGTGGCCCTCTCCCGCGCCGTACCGGTGGTGATGGACGCCGACGCCCACGACCGCGCGGTGGCCCTCGTCTCTCACACCCCCCAGCTGGTCTCCAGCATGGTCGCGGCCCGGCTGGAGGAGGCCGACGAGACGGCGGTACGGCTCTGCGGGCAGGGCATCCGCGACGTGACCCGGATCGCCGCCTCCGACCCGCGGATGTGGGTGGAGATCCTGTCGGCCAACCCGGGACCGGTGGCCGACGTCCTCGCCGGGATCGCCGCCGACCTGGAGGAGACCGTGGAAGCCCTACGGGGCCTGCAGTCCGCCGACGTGGAGAAGCGGCGCGGCGGCGCCGCCGGCATCGAGGACGTGCTGCGCCGGGGCAACGCCGGCCGCGTCCGGGTCCCCGGCAAGCACGGCGCGGCACCCACGGTCTACGAGACGGTGGCCGTCCTCATCAGCGACCAGCCCGGTGAACTGGCCCGGATCTTCGCCGACGCCGGCCGGGCCGGGGTCAACATCGAGGACGTCCGGATCGAGCACGCGACGGGCCAGCAGGCCGGCCTCGTCCAGCTCATGGTGGAACCGCGGGCGGTGGCCGGCCTGACCGCCGAGCTGCGCGAGCGGGGCTGGGCGCTGCGCCAGCAGTAGGGGAGCGGCGGGCGAGCGGCGGCGAGGGGCGGGCGAGGGGCGGCGGAGAGCGGCGGGCGAGGGGCGGCGGAGAGGGGCCGCCGGCCCCCAGGACGCACGGCGGGGACGGGGGCCGTCCGGGGCCGGTAACCTTGGGGAGGGGCGCTTTGCCGCGCCCGGACACGTACGCGCAACCAGGAAGGTGCCCGCACCGTGGAAACCGCAGCTCCGTCCGCCGTGATCGTCGCCATCGACGGTCCCTCCGGCACGGGCAAGTCCAGCACCTCCAAGGCCGTGGCCGCCAAGCTCGGGCTGCGCTACCTGGACACCGGCGCCCAGTACCGGGCCATCACCTGGTGGATGATCACCAACGGCGTCGACACCGACGACCCGCAGGCCATCGCGATCGCCGCCGGCAAGCCCACCATCGTGTCCGGCACCGATCCGGCCGCCCCCACCATCACCGTGGACGGCCTCGACGCCGCCGGTCCCATCCGGACCCAGGAGGTCACCTCGAAGGTCAGCGCCGTCAGCGCCGTCCCCGAGGTGCGCACCCTGATCACCGACCTGCAACGCTCCATCGCCGCCGAGGCGGCCCAGGAGGCCGACGGGATCGTCGTCGAGGGCCGGGACATCGGCACCACCGTCCTGCCCGACGCCGACCTCAAGGTCTTCCTGACCGCTTCCGCCGAGGCGCGCGCCGCCCGGCGCAGCGGCGAGCTCCGCGGCAAGGAGGCCGCCGACCTCGCGGCCACCAAGGAGGCGCTGATCAAGCGCGACGCGGCCGACTCCGGCCGCAAGACCTCCCCGCTGGCCAAGGCCGACGACGCCGTCGAGGTGGACACCACCGAGCTCACGCTCGACCAGGTGATCGAATGCGTCGTGACGCTGGTGGAAGAGAAGCGGGCGGGCCGCAAGTGAGCCAAGCGCCCTCCCTCAAGGGTGCGGCGGTCGGTAGGCGCATCGGCATCGGGCTCATGTACGGGCTCTGGAAGCCGCGCGTACTGGGGGCCTGGAAGGTGCCCGCCTCGGGCCCCGTCATCCTCGCGGTGAACCACTCGCACAACATCGACGGCCCCATGGTCATGGGCACCGCGCCCCGGCCGCTGCACTTCCTGATCAAGAAGGAAGCGTACGTGGGCCCGCTCGGCCCCTTCCTCGACGGGATCGGGCAGGTCAAGGTCGACCGCGGCGGCCCCGACCGGACGGCGATAGGCCGCGCCCTCGGCGTGCTCGACAATGGAGGAGCCCTGGGGATATTTCCCGAGGGCACCCGGGGCGAGGGCGACTTCGCCTCGCTGCGCGCGGGCCTCGCGTACTTCGCGGTCCGTAGCGGCGCACCCATCGTCCCCGTGGCCGTGCTGGGCAGCGGGGACACCCCGGGGCGGGTCGTCAAGGGCCTGCCGGCCCTCAAGAGCCGGGTCGACGTCGTCTTCGGCTCGGCCTTCGACGCGGGCGACGGCAGTGGCCGCCGTACCCGTACCGCCCTGGACCAGGCCACCGTACGCATCCAGGACCGGCTGACCGCCCACCTGGCCGATGCCAAGCGCCTGACCGGGCGCTGAGCGAGACTTGAACCAGTAGTGGAACCGCGCTGCGCGGGTACCACCGACCACCACGAACGACGAGGAACGGACTTCATGAACGACCAGCACGACCACGGAGCACTTGGCGACGCCGAGTACGCGGAGTTCATGGAGCTCGCCGCGGAAGAGGGCTTCGACATCGAAGAGGTCGAAGGCGCGATCGAGGAGGCCGGTCACGGCCCGCTTCCCGTCCTCGCCGTCGTCGGCCGCCCCAATGTCGGCAAGTCGACCCTGGTGAACCGGATCATCGGCCGCCGCGAAGCGGTCGTCGAGGACAAGCCCGGCGTCACCCGCGACCGCGTCACGTACGAGGCCGAATGGGCCGGCCGCCGCTTCAAGGTCGTCGACACCGGCGGCTGGGAGCAGGACGTCCTCGGCATCGACGCCTCCGTCGCCGCCCAGGCCGAGTACGCCATCGAGGCCGCCGACGCGGTCGTCTTCGTCGTCGACTCCAAGGTCGGCGCCACCGACACCGACGAGGCCGTCGTCCGGCTGCTGCGCAAGGCGGGCAAGCCCGTCGTGCTGTGCGCCAACAAGGTCGACGGCCAGAGCGGCGAGTCCGACGCGGCCTCCCTGTGGTCGCTGGGCCTCGGCATGCCGCACCCGGTCTCCTCGCTGCACGGCCGCGGCACCGGTGACATGCTCGACGCCGTCCTGGAGGCCCTGCCCGAGGCCCCCGAGCAGACCTTCGGCGGCGCCGCCCCCGGCGGCCCGCGCCGCATCGCGCTCATCGGCCGCCCGAACGTCGGCAAGTCCTCGCTCCTGAACAAGGTGGCGAAGGAGGACCGCGTCGTCGTCAACGAGCTGGCCGGCACCACCCGCGACCCGGTCGACGAGCTCATCGAACTCGGTGGCATCACCTGGAAGTTCGTCGACACCGCCGGTATCCGCAAGAAGGTCCACCTGCAGCAGGGCGCCGACTACTACGCCTCCCTGCGCACGGCCGCCGCCGTCGAGAAGGCGGAGGTCGCGGTGATCCTCATCGACACCACCGAGACCATCAGCGTCCAGGACCAGCGCATCATCACGATGGCCGTCGAGGCGGGCCGCGCGATCGTGGTCGCCTACAACAAGTGGGACGAGCTCGACGAGGAGCGCCGCTACTACCTCGAGCGCGAGATCGAGACCGAGATGCAGCAGGTCTCGTGGGCGCCCCGGGTGAACGTCTCGGCGCTCACCGGCCGTCACATGGAGAAGCTGGTCCCGGCGATCGAGACGGCCCTGGCGGGCTGGGAGACGCGCGTCCCCACCGGCCGGCTGAACGCCTTCCTCGGTGAGGTCGTCGCCGCCCACCCGCACCCGATCCGTGGCGGCAAGCAGCCCCGCATCCTGTTCGGTACCCAGGCGGGCAGCAAGCCGCCGCGGTTCGTCCTCTTCGCCTCCGGCTTCCTGGAGCACGGCTACCGGCGCTTCATCGAGCGCCGCCTGCGCGAGGAGTTCGGCTTCGAGGGCACCCCGATCCACATCTCGGTACGGGTGCGCGAGAAGCGCGGCGCCCAGTACAAGAAGAAGAAGTAGCAGCAGGGCGAGGACTCCGGCGCACTCGGCGGGGTCAGTAGCCCCGGCGCGGAGCGGGCGGCAGGGCCGCCGGGATGTGTGTCATCCCGGTCTGGTGCTGCCGCCCGTCGGCGTATGCGGGGTTGCCCGCGTACGAGTACGCCGGCTGCGGCTGCGGGGTGTACGAGGGCTGCCAGCCGTCGACGCGCTGCCACGCGGAGCCGTTCCAACCGCTGCCGTACGACGTGCCGCTCGTGTACGAGCCCCCGTAGGAGAAGGCCGTGAAGCCGTGGTCCTCCTCGCCGCTGCGGTCGCCCGGCAGCGCCCTGAAGGCGCGCAGGTACTCCGAGTACAGCGTGTCGTAGATCGGGGTGTGCGAGACGGCCGGAGAAGGGTCCCGGTCCCGTGCGGGACGCATCGCGGGGACGGTGCTCGGATGGGACGGGGCGCGGGAGGAGTCGTATGAATGCACGTACCAGCCAACGAAACCGGCGCTCTGCGGATGCGGGGTGACAGGGTCGGAAACACAGATCGCCGGGGGTGTGCGGGACGGACCGCACACCCCCGGCGCACGCCGCCCGGCCCCCTCGGCAGGGGGCTGGGCGGCCGTCTCCGTACCGGCTGGATCAGGCGCCGGGCGTACCCGCCAGCGGCATCGCGGCGGCCACGAGCTTGCCCGCGGCGGCGGCCTTGTCCAGCGCGTCGCGCAGCAGGTCCTCGCGGGGCTGCTGGCCGATGGAACCGACCGGGGCGGCGTAGATGAGCACGCGCTGGGTCTTGTTGACGGCGGCCCGCCAGCCGTCGGTGACCGACAGCGCCTGGTGCGCCTGCCACCAGGCGACCTGACCGCCACCGTCGTTGCCCGGCTGCAGCACGGCGTGCAGCTGGCCCGCGGCGAGCAGGACCGACCAACCGCCGAGGACGGTGGGGACCTCGGAGGTGTCGGTGACCGGGATGAAGCCCTGCTCGATCAGGAGCGGCAGGAAGTCGTCGCCGGGGCCGTCGCTGCCGGGGCGGGCGATGGGCGCGGTCGGCTCGACGACCAGGGCGGGGTGCAGCTCCCCGGCGATCAGGATCAGGCCGCTGGTGATGCCGAGGACGGCCTGGCCGCCGGAGACGTTCTGCGGGGCGACACCGGGGCCGCCGGCGCCGGCCGGGCTGTCGCCGGTGATGCTGCGGACGGCGCCCTGGAGCTGCTCCTCGGAGACCGAGACCACCTGCGAGGGGATGCACGTGGCGTGGGCGAAGGCGAGGACGGCGGTCTCCTCGCCGACGAACAGCACCGTGCTGGTGCGGTCGTTCTCGGGGTCGCCCGGGGTGCGGCAGGAGGTGCAGTCGTAACTGCGCGGCGCGTCCTCGCCGACGAGCAGCCTGTCGGCTTCTTCGTCACCGATCTCGGCACGTACCTCATCACTGACGTCGAGCATGCGCGGCACGGGGTGGCTCCTCGGCATAGGTGCGGGTCCGGGAGGCTCCCGGCTCGCCGGGCTCAACGGCCGAGCGACGGCCGGGGTCACGCCATTTGAGGGAACGGATTCGAACCTGGCCCCCGGAAGGGTGAACCGTCCGACCGGAGCTTTGCTTTCATGCCAACTGATTTCTGGTTGTGCTCAGTTGATGCCCAGGTGTGGTCGTTCGGAGCGGTGTCGGCGGTCGGCCGACCGAGTGGGCGCGGTGACCTGCCGCGTGGCGGGCCGAAGGAGGCCGCGCACGGCTGCGTAGCGTGACCCGATGCCCAACCACCGGACCAGTCGGGCCGCTTTCGGCGGCGCCGTCGCGCTCGCCGCCTTACTGGCGCTCCTGCCGCCCCCCGGCCCGGCGGCCGCGGCTCCGCCGCCACCGGCGCCCGGACCGGCCGGGGCGGCGTACCCGGGCTCGCCCGGGGTGATCGGCGACGGGCCGGGGGACTGCGGACCGGGCGGGGAGTGGCCCTGGGACTGCGTGGCCGACTGCGAGAGCGGCGGGCGGTGGTCGGTGAACACCGGCAACGGCTTCTACGGCGGGCTGCAGTTCTGGCAGCCGACCTGGGAGGAGTTCGGCGGATCGGCGTTCGCGGAACGGGCCGACCTGGCCACCCGCGTGCAGCAGATCCGCGTCGCGGAGGAGGTCCTCGGCTCGCAGGGCTGGAACGCGTGGCCGGTGTGCTCCAAGCGGTACGGGCTGGCCGGGCGGATGCACGCGGTGCGGACCGGCGACACCCTGGTGTCGATCGCCCGCAAGCACCGCGTCCGGGGCGGGTGGCGGGCGCTGTACGAGGCGAACCGGGAGCGGATCGGGCCGAAGCCGGAGGCCCTGGTGGTGGGCATGCTGCTGGTCGTCCCCACGTCGGAGCCCGCCGCCCGGCCGCCGGCCCCGGCCGGGCCGACACCCGCGCAGCCGCCGGCCCCGGTGCCGGGTCCGAAGCCCGCGCCGGTCACCACCCCGACCGGGGGGCCCGTTACGCCGGCGCCGTCACCACGCCCCTGACCAGGCAGTCCGGACGGTCCGGGCCGGCCGCGCGTTGCGCGATGCCGTGAGGGCGTCGACCCTGGAGACGACGGGCCGAACGGCTCGATCGGACTCCGGTGGTGAGCCAGATGCTCCAGAGCAGACACCCACGCGCACGCCGACGGGCACCCGCACGTGCCACGGCCTGCGCCGCGGCCGCGGTCCTGCTGGCCGTACCGGCGGTCGTGGGGTGGTCCTCACCCGCCGGGGCCACCGAGGCCCCCCGCGCGCCCTTCGCCACGGTCCTCGCCCTGCCCGCCGCGGACGGGCCCGCGGATCCCGAGGCGGCCGAGGAGCAGATCGAGAAGAACTGGACCGCCTTCTTCGACCCGAAGACCCCGACCGACGAGAAGGCCGAGCTGCTGCAGCACGGCGAGCTGCTCACGGTGCTGCTGGACGGGTTCTCGGCCGGTGCCGAGGCGGCCAAGACCTCCGTCGAGGTCACCGGCGTCACCTTCACCTCGCCCACCGAGGCCGAGGTGACCTACGACCTCAAGGTCGGCGACGAGACGGTACTGCCCGGCAGCAAGGGGACCGTGGAGTTCGAGGACGGGGTCTGGAAGGTCTCCGTGAAGACCCTCTGCGCGCTCGTCGAACTCAGCGGCGCCGAGGCACCCCCGCTGGTCTGCTGAGCCCCGCCCACTCCCGGCACGGGCCGCCGCGGCGCGCCGGCAGACTCTGGGGATGCTCGATACCTCCGCACGCCTGCTGCGCCTGCTGTCCCTGCTGCAGGCCCACCGTGAATGGACCGGGGCCGACCTCGCCGACCGCCTCGGGGTCACCGCGCGGACGGTCCGGCGCGACGTCGACCGGCTGCGGGAGCTCGGCTATCCGGTCAACGCCAGCCCCGGGACCGGCGGCGGCTACCAGTTGGGCGCGGGGGCCGAGCTGCCGCCGCTGCTGCTGGACGACGACGAGGCCGTGGCCGTCGCCGTGGGCCTGCGCACCGCCGCCGGGAACGGGGTCGAGGGCATCGGGGAGGCCTCCGTACGAGCCCTCGCGAAGCTGGAGCAGGTACTGCCGTCGCGGCTGCGCCGCCGGGTGTCCGCGCTCAACGAGTTCACCGTACCGATGCTGCGCGGCGCCCAGCGGTCCACCGTGGACCCGGCGGTGTTGACCGAGCTGGCCTCGGTCTGCCGGGACGGCGAACGGCTGCGCTTCGGATACCGCGACCACGAGGGCGACGTCAGCCGCCGCACCGTCGAACCGCACCGGCTGGTGTGCACCGAGCGGCGTTGGTACCTCGTGGCCTGGGACCTGGACCGGGAGGCGTGGCGGACCTTCCGCGCGGACCGGATCGAGCCGCGGCCTCCGCACGGACCGCGGTTCACCCCACGCCCGCCGCCCGCCGAGGACCTCGCCGCGTACGTCGCCGAGGGCGTGTCCCAGCGGGCGTACGCGGCCCGCGCGGTGGTGCGACTGAAGGTCTCGGCGCAGGACGCGGCACAGATCATCGGGCCGAGCGACGGAGTCCTGGAACCGCTCGACGAGCAGAGCTGTCTGCTGCGCACCGGGGCGGTGAGCCTGGACGTTCTGGTGATTCACGTCATGCTGATCGGTTGTGAGTTCGAAGTGGTCGAGCCGCCTGAGCTGACGGATCGGATCAGGGCCGCGCGGGATCTCCTGGGGAGGGCCGTGGGGGCCGGAGAAGTGAAGGAAATGTAGGGAAGCTGAGGGGGATTCAACTGGTCTGGGCCAAGGGGATCGTGGCTATCCCGGACCGGAATTCGGTCGTGTTCCGCGCGAATTCCAAACGGTCTGAACCCCGGGCGTGTCGCGGACCGCTAAACAATGTGCGGCTGTTGATATTCTGTGACACAAGCGTGACCCGGGACGGACGAACGTCCGGGCGCGGCGCTGACGAACGGCGAAGGCGGGCCGGGTCCGAGGACCCGACCCGCCTTCGTGCGTCGCGGGGTGAGGTGGTGCGTACCGCCCCCGCGGTGGTGCGTCAGCCGCCGGCGACCGGACGGGCCGCGGTCCCCCGGGTGGCGGCCCGTTCGGTGTGCGCCGGGCGGCGGCTGCCGACCGGGGTGACCGGGGTCCGCTCGGAGCGGATCACGTGCGGCCGGCCGGCCGGGTGCACGACGGGCCGGGCGGTGGGGGAGTGCGCGGTGACGGCGCTCGCGGGGGCCGCGGCGGCCGCCACCGTGACGGCGCCCCTGACGGGCTGCGGGACCGGCTCCTCGACGGCGCCCGTGGCGGTGCCGACGACAACCTCGGTGGAGACCGCGGTGACGGGCCGCAACTGCCACTTGCCGCCCGCCGAGAGCAGCGGGGTGAGCGCGGCGACGACCGGCGCGGGCATCCGTCCGGTCTCGGCGCGGCGGCGCAGCAGTTCGCGCACGTCGAAGACGTAGGTCTCGGTCCGGGCGATGAGCGGCTCGAACCAGGGGAGCGCCAGCAGGATCAGCAGACCCGCGGACCATCCGAGCAGGACGTCACTGACCCAGTGGGTGCCGAGGTACACGGTGGTGGCGCCGACGCTCAGCGAGACGACGGCGGACACCACGGACAGCACCCGACGGGTGACCCCGGTGGAGGCCAGGTAGGCCAGGATTCCCCAGGTCACCACGGCGTTGGCGGTGTGACCGGAAGGGAATATATCGCCACCGGCGAAGAGTTCGGCGGATCCGATCTCCGTGGCGTAGTGCGGGCCGAGCCGGCCGAGGCCGAGCTTGACGGCCCCGACGGTGATGTTGAGCAGCAGCAGCGCCACGCCGAGGGTGATCAGCGGGCGGAGGGTGTGCTGGCGCCAGGAGCGCCAGCCGAGCCAGGCGGCGACCATGACCGCGGTGGGTCCGCGCTGGCCGAGCACGACCAGGTAGTCGAGGAAGGCGTGCAGCTGCGGCCACTGCTCGTAGGGCCGGAAGAACATGATCTGCCAGTCGAGGCGGACCAGCCAGGAGGTGGTCAGTACGGCGACCACGATGGCGAGGTAGAAGGCGAGGGTCGATCCCAGGAGTACGACGCGGTGCCGGCTCATCTGCGGGGTTTGCAGATGAGCCGGTCGCTCTGGTTCCCGGTCCAGCCGGGCGAACACCCGCTCCAGACGGGTCAGGATTTGGTCGGTACGCACTCAATCGACGTTACCGTCCGGCGATGGTCGGCCCGGGCGAATCACGGGCTTTGTGATGACCATGTGATGTGGAGTTGGTCTCACACGGGACTTAATTCCCGTTATTTCGACTGCGGTTGACCGTCTCTTGATCCACAGCTTCGGCAATTGCTTTGGTCACTTATCCGGACTTTATTGCTGTGGAGGCCATTTCTTTTGCTGAAAGATGGACCGGAATGATCCATTCCGTGATGTGGGGGCCCTAGGGAGGACCCGAGCCGTTCAGCCAGAACGCCCCGTAGACCGCGGAGGCCAGGGCCAGCGCGCCCACCACCGAGGCCGCCCGCCCCGTCCGCCACCGCGCCAGCGCCACCGCCGGCGGCAGCAGCAACGGGAAGGCGGGCAACAGCAGCCGGGGCTTGGAACCGAAGTAGCCGGACGCGCACAGCGCCAGCGCCACCACGATCCCGCAGTACACGAGCAGCGGCACCGGCTGCCGCTGCTGTACGCACTTCCCGTACAGCCAGAGCACCAGCACGACCCCCGCGATCAGTCCCACCCCGGCGAGGAACGCGGACGAGGCCAGCTTCGCCCCGATGAACCCGGCGAACGCCCAGCCGCCGTCGAAGCCGTTGCCCCAGCCGCCCTGCACGTCCAGGTAGCCCAGCAGGCCGCCGCCGGTGCGCGCGCCGACCCACAGCACGTACGCCGCCGCGCCCGCCGGAGCCAGCAGCGCCCCCGCGACCGTCCGCCAGGACCGCTCCCCGCGCCGCCAGGCCAGAGCCGCGGCCACCCACACCGCCGCGACCACCGCCGCACCGACCGGGCGGGTCAGCCCGGCTCCGGCCGCGAGCAGCCCCGCCGTCAGCCACCGTCCGCGCAGGGCCGCGTGGATCGACCAGGCGGCCAGGGCGGTGAACAGCGACTCGCTGTACGCCATGGACTGCACGATCCCGACCGGCAGCGCGGCCCAGACGGCGACCGCGAAGACCCCGACCCGGCGGCCGTGGACCAGCTCCGCCACCGCGAAGATCCCCCAGGCCGCGGCGAACCCCGCGACCACCGACACCACCAGACCCGCGGAGCCGTACGAGAGCCCGGTCGGCGCCGACACCAACCGCTCCAGCCACGGCAGCAACGGGAAGAACGCCAGGTTCGAGTGGACGTCCCCGTTCGGGAGCAGCACCTCGTACCCGTATCCCTCCGCGGCGATACGGGCGTACCAGAGCGAGTCCCAGCGGGCCGACAGCAGCGTGTGCGGGCTGCTGCCGACCACCGCGCCCCACACCGCGAGCACGGTCAGCCCGAGCAGCCGGACCGCAGCGAAGGCGGCCAGCGCGGGGGCGGCCCGGCGAAATCCAAGATCTTCCACAGACATGATTATCGGTGCCGCCGGCCCAGGACCCTTCGGAGGCCGCGGCGGGGCCGGTGCGTGGGGGACGCGGACACCACGAGCCGTGAGCGCGCGTGTACACGGGGGAATGCTGAGGGTGGGGGGAGTGGCGCACGCCACACCGGGGCCTCCGCCGGGATGAGAGCTTGGCCACGTGACGGGCAGACGAACTCGCGTACGCTGACCGTTCACTCGCGTGTCGATGCCGGACCCCGTTGGACGCCGCACAGCGCACCACCCCCCGTGGCTCCACAAGACGCTGGTCCGCCGAGCGCGAGGGATCACCTGGGAGGTACATGCATGTCGGGGACGAACGCGGCCGGGGTCCGGACCCTTTCCCCCTGGCAGCGGCTCCACGCGGCTTCCGGTGGGGCCAACCGCTGGGTCGTCCTGGCGGTGCTCTGCGTCAGCCTGGTCCTCGTCGCGCTCGACGCGACGATCCTGCACGTCGCCGTCCCCTCCGTCACCGAGGACCTGCGCCCCGGCTCGATCGAGCTCCTGTGGATCGTCGACGCGTACCCCTTGGTCTGCGCCTCGCTCCTCATCCTCTTCGGCACCCTCGGCGACCGGGTCGGCCGCCGTCGCATCCTCCTCCTCGGCTACGGGCTCTTCGGCGTGGCCTCCGCGATAGCCGCCCTGGCCGACAACGCCCAGGTCCTCATCGCCGCGCGCGCCCTGCTCGGCATCGGCGGCGCGATGATCATGCCCGCCACCCTGTCGATCCTGCGGCAGGTCTTCCCCGACCGGCGCGAGCGCGCGCTCGCCATCGGCATCTGGACCGCCGTCGCCGCCGTCGGCGCGGCCAGTGGCCCGGTGCTCGGCGGCTTCCTCGTCCAGCACTTCTGGTGGGGCTCCGTCTTCCTCATCAACATCCCGCTGATGGCGCTGATCCTGCCGCTCGGCCGCTGGCTGCTGCCGGAATCGCGCGGCTCCGCCGACGGGCCGTGGGACGTGCTCGGCGCGCTGATGGCCGCCGCCGGTGTGCTCGGCGCGGTGCTCGGGGTCAAGCGGCTGGGCGCCGAACGCCGGCTCCTCGACGTGGAGGCGCTGGTCCCGCTGCTGATCGGCGTGGTGCTGCTCGTGCTGTTCGTACGGCGGCAGAAGCGGCGCGAGCACCCGCTCATCGACATGCGGATGTTCTCGCGGGCCGCCTTCTCCACGTCGGTCGCGTGCATCGTCCTCGCCATGCTGGCCCTGGTCGGCCTCGAGCTGATCGCCGTCCAGTACCTGCAGCTGGTGCTGGACCTCAGCCCGCTGGAGACCGGTCTGCGGCTGCTGCCGCTGACCTTCGCCGCCATGGCCGCGGGCGCCACCGGCTCGTACACCCTGAGCCGGGTCGGGCCGCGCACGATGGTGTCGCTGGGCTTCGTCCTGACCGCCTTCGCCGTGCTGCTGCTGACGTTCATGGGCCAGCAGGACCGGCCGCTGCTGCTGACCATCGGCTTCGTCCTGCTCGGCTTCGGGCTGCAGACCACGCTGTTCGCCGCGTACGAGTCGATGCTGAGCGAGGCCCCGGCGGCCACCGCGGGCGGCGCGGCCTCGATCGGCGAGACCTCGTACCAGCTGGGCGCGGGCATGGGCATCGCACTGCTGGGCAGCGTGATGAACGCGGCGTACCGGCCGGGGCTCATGGGCGTGCCCGGGGTGTCGGCGGCGGATTCGGCGGGCGCGGCCAATTCTCTGGGCGAGGCCTACCAGATCGCCGCGCACCTCGGGGGGCCGGCGGGGGCTTCGCTGTACGCGGCGGCGCGCCAGTCGTTCGTGCACGGTCTGCATGTGACGTTGCTGGTGAGTGCCGGGTTGTTGGTGGCGGGGGCCGTGATGGCGCTGAAGTTGCCGCGGGTGATGGAGTGCGGGGCGGCCGATGCGGCCGATGCGGCCGAGGACGCGGAGTCGGCCGGCGTGCGGGTGCCCGCGCAGGCGAAGTGCGAGGCGCGGGCGACCGCGGTCGAGCAGGCGGGCTGAGCTTCGGCTCTGTGACGTGCGGCGCCGTTGCCGGGGCGCCGCCCCGGACCCCGCGCCTCAAACGCCGGCGAGGCTGGAAGAGCGCCTCGAACGCCGGCGGGGCTGCTTCGGTGGGGCTGGATTTGCGGGGCCGGGGCCAATAACGTCGGCCGGGCGCAAAACTTGCGCTGCTAGGTTCTGTCTCAGGCCGCCGGGAGGCCCCGTGTCAGCGTTCCTGCCCCATGACCCGCTCGGGCTCGACGAGCTCCTCGGGCCCGAGGACCTCGCCGTCCGGGACACCGTCCGTGCCTGGGCCGCCGACCGGGTGCTGCCGAACATCGCGCAGTGGTACGAGAGCGGCGAGCTGCCCGGGATCCGCGAGCTGGCCCGGGAACTCGGTGGCATCGGGGCGCTCGGGATGTCCCTCCAGGGCTACGGGTGCGCCGGCGCGAGCGCCGTGCAGTACGGGCTGGCCTGCCTGGAGCTGGAGGCCGCCGACTCCGGGATCCGCTCGCTCGTGTCGGTGCAGGGCTCGCTGGCCATGTACGCGATCTGGAAGTACGGCTCCGAGGAGCAGAAGCAGCGTTGGCTGCCCGGCATGGCCGCCGGCGAGCTGATCGGCTGCTTCGGGCTGACCGAACCCGATGTGGGCTCGGACCCCGCGGCAATGCGGACGTACGCCAAGCGCGACGGCACCGACTGGGTGCTGAACGGTCGCAAGATGTGGATCACGAACGGTTCCGTCGCGGCGGTCGCCGTGGTGTGGGCGCAGACCGACGAGGGGATCCGCGGCTTCGCGGTGCCCACCGACACCCCCGGTTTCTCCGCGCCGGAGATCAAGCACAAGTGGTCACTGCGGGCCAGCGTCACCAGCGAGCTGGTGATGGACGACGTACGGCTGCCCGCCGACGCGGTGCTGCCGCAGGTCACCGGGCTCAAGGGACCGCTGGGCTGCCTCAGCCACGCGCGGTACGGGATCATCTGGGGATCCATGGGCGCGGCGCGGGCCAGCTTCGAGTCCGCGCTCGACTACGCGAGGACGCGGGAGCAGTTCGGTCGGCCGATCGGCGGTTTCCAGCTCACCCAGGCCAAGCTGGCGGACATGGCCCTGGAGCTCCACAAGGGCATCCTGCTCGCCCACCACCTGGGCCGGCGGATGGACGCGGGCACCCTGCGGCCGGAGCAGATCAGCTTCGGCAAGCTCAACAACGTCCGCGAGGCCATCGAGATCTGCCGCACCGCGCGGACCATCCTCGGCGCCAACGGGATCTCCCTGGAGTATCCCGTCATGCGGCACGCCACCAACCTCGAATCGGTCCTCACCTACGAGGGCACGGTCGAGATGCACCAGCTGGTGCTGGGCAAGGCACTCACCGGCCTGGACGCCTTCCGGTGAGAGCCCTGCTCAGCTCTGGTTGAAGAAGTCGCGTGAGCGGCCGCCCGCTTCGCCACTGACGATCTGGGTGTCGGCCGGGGTCAGGAGGAAGACCCTGGTCGCCACCCGCTCGATCGAACCGCGCAGCCCGAAGGTCAGTCCGGCCGCGAAGTCGACGACGCGCTTCGCGTCGCCCGGGTCCATCGACGACAGGTTGACGATCACCGGGACCCCGTCGCGGAACAGCTCGCCGATGCCCCGCGCGTCACGGAAACCGTCCGGGGTGACCGTCGCGATGCGACGGCCGTGCTCCACGGCGGACTCGGAGGCCACCCGCACCCGCGGGTCGGTGACCCACTGCTCGCCGGGGCCGGCCACCGAACCCTGAGGGGCCTCCGCGTAGTCGTCGTCGTAGTAGCGCTCGTCGTCGCTGTCCTCCACGAGACCCAGCCAGGCACTCGCCTTGCGCACCGAACCCATGGACTGCCTCCTTTCACCGCGGTCAGTCTGTCTTCTCTCCGCTGCCCCTATGCTCGTCCATGATGCTGACAACGCGCCAAGTGGATAGTCGCCGCGCAGGGGTTTCGTGACGGTACTGGTGCAGAACATCCGTTGCACGGTCAAGGATCCTGGTGGCTACCGCTGCTGACTGAGTGAAAATACGACCGCCACCGCTGTACGGGTGAGCGATGCGGACGTTCGGGTGAAAGGCGCGGGTCGATACGATGCCCGGCAAGCAGGCGTACGACACACGGGGGAAGCGGCTTGTTCGGCATAGTGAGACCTTGCACGCACCGGCTGGGAGAGCGGTTCAAGGCGGAGTGGATGGCTCATCTGTGCGGGCTGTGCCTGGCACTTCGGGGAGACCACGGACAGTTCGCCCGGATCGTGACGAACTATGACGGGCTGCTCGTCTCCGTTCTGACGGAGGCTCAGTCAGGCATCGCGCCCGAGGCCCGGCGCACCGCCGGCCCGTGCCCGCTGCGCGGCATGCGCACCGCCTCCGTGGCCCAGGGCGAGGGCGCGCGGCTCGCCGCGGCCGTCTCGCTCGTGCTCGCCTCCGCCAAGGTGCGCGACCACGTGGCCGACCGGGACGGGCTGTTGGCCCGCGCCCCCATGGCCTTGGCCGCGCGCAAGGTGGCCCGCGGCTGGGACCGGGCCGGAGCCCGCACCGGGGCCTCGCTCGGCTTCGACACCGCCGTGCTCGTCGACGCCGTGGACCGGCAGGCGGGCATCGAGACCCTCGCGGGCCTCGGTACCTCCGTACTGGTGGTGACCGAGCCGACGGAGACCGCCACGGCCGCCGCCTTCGCGCATACCGCGCAGCTGGCCGGACGGCCGGGCAACGCCCCCGCGCTGGCCGAGGCCGGTCGGTACTTCGGCCGCCTCGCGCACCTGCTCGACGCGGTGGAGGACCAGGGCGCCGACGCCGTCGCGGGCGCCTGGAACCCGCTCACCGCCACCGGGACCTCGCTCGCCGAGGCGCGCAGGCTCTGCGACGACGCCTTGCACGGCATCCGGCTGGCCCTGCGGGAGGTCGAGTTCACGGACGCGGGACTCGCCCACCGGCTGCTCGTGCACGAGCTGCGCACCTCGGTGGACCGGGCCTTCGGCACCAGCAGCTGCGGCCACGGCGCCACGGCCTCCGCCGGGCAGGGAGGCAACCCGTACGCGGGCGGCCCCGTGGTGGAGAATCCGTACGGAGCGAACCCGTACGGCCAGAATCCGTACGGCGGCAACCCCTACGCCCCGAACGCCCCCCAGGCCCCCGGCGGCCCGGGCGTGCCGCCCATGGGGCCCGGCGGTGGCGGCGGCGGTGGTGGCGGTGGCTGGGGGCTGCCCCCGCAGCGGCCGCGCCGCGGGCTGCTGGCCGGCTGCGCGGTGGCCATCGGGCTGTTCTGCACCTGCCAGATGTGCTGCGCCGAGCACGAGGGCCCGTGGTCGCGGGAGAAGAAGGACCCGTGGTGCGACGCAGGTGACTGCTGTGACGGCTGCGACTGCTGCGGCGACTGCGGATGCGGCGACTGCTGCTGCTGTCCCTGCGACGGCTGCTGAGGCCCTTTCAGATTTCACAGGTCCGGACGGCGTACGCGGGGATTCCCGTCCGGACCCGCGTGGAAGGGTTCAGCGGGATGAGCGACGACGCAGACGACCCGCACGCCGCGTGGCGGGAATGGCACGAGCGCAGGGCGGCGGCCGTGTCCGCGCCCTACGGGCCCCTCGCGCTGACCGGAACCTGCTGGCTCGCCGACTACCCGGAAGGTCGAATTCCGGCCGTTCCGGGGCGCTGGCGCGCCACAGAGGCCGCAGCGGCGCCGACCGCCACCCCCGAGGACTCCTGCCGGCTCGACGGCGAGCCCCAGGCCGGTGAGGTGCTCCTCGACGCCGACGAGGGTGCTCCCGCGCACGCCCGAACCTCCACCGGACAACCGCGGATCGTCGTGATCCGGCGCCAGGGGGAGTGGGGAGTCCGCGTCCACGACCCCGCCTCCGAGGCCCGCCGGGCCTTCGCCGGCGTCGAAGTCACCCCCTGCGACCCCGCCTTCGTCCTGCCGGGACGGTTCCGGCCGTACGCCGAGGACCGGAGCGTCGAGGTGGAGAACGACGACGGGCGGGCGCGTGGGCTCGCCCTCGGCGGAGAGCTGATCTTCCCCTACCAGGGTGCCGAGCACACCCTCCAGGTCGCCGTCGACCCGGACGACGGCAGCCTCCGGGCCGTCTTCGCCGATGCCACCGCGGCGACCGCCGGCCACCGCTTCCTGCGACCCGGCATACCCGACGCGCGAGGCGCGATCACGGTCGATCCCAACCGTTCCCCGCTGCCTCCCTGCGCTTTCGCGGACCACGTCATCTGACCTTTCCCGCCGCCCGGGAACACGCTGCCCTTCGAGGTCGCGGCGGGCGAGCGGAGGCTGAAAGCCGCTCTTGCGACCGGTATCCGACGCCAGGACACTCCCGACAGCGCTTGTCAGGGGCACGGCCAAAGTTCATGCGCCCGCCGTGCCCCCGGCTGCGCCTCACGGGCTCTGGCACCCCCACAACCGCCGGGCCCCCGACCCTCTCCAGGAGGACGCGAAGTGAGGATCAAGCGCATGACCCGTACCAGGCTGCTCGCGGCGGCCACCGGCCTGGCCGCCGCCGCAGCGCTCGCCGTCCCCACGGCCGCGAGCGCGGAAGCCGGCCGGGACGGCAAGGACACGGCATTCAGCGCCGACCGGCTCGCCTCGGCCGGCGCATCCGTCCTGCGCGCCGACGTGGCGGGCACCGCCTGGCACACCGACCCCGCCAACGGAACCCTCGTGGTCTCCGCCGACTCCACCGTCTCCGACGCCGGAATCGCGAGAATCAAGCGCGAGGCCGGAACCGACGTCGGCGCGCTGCGCATCGAACGCATCCCCGGCAAGCTCACCAAACTGGTGTCCGGCGGCGACGCCATCTACGCCACCAGCTGGCGCTGTTCGCTCGGCTTCAACGTGCGCAGCGGCAGCACCTACTACGCCCTGACCGCCGGGCACTGCACCGACGGCGCGGGCACCTGGTGGAGCAACTCCGCCCGCACCACCGTCGTGGGTTCCACGGTCGGCTCCAGCTTCCCGACCAACGACTACGGCCTCATCAAGTACGCGAGCAACTCGCCGGTGCCCCCCGGTACCGTCGGCAGCCAGGACATCACCAGCGCCGTGAACGCCACGGTCAACATGTCCGTGACCAGGCGCGGGTCCACCACCGGGATCCACAGCGGCCGGGTCACCGGCCTCAACGCCACCGTCAACTACGGCGGCGGCGACATCGTCTACGGCATGATCCGCACCAACGTGTGCGCCGAACCCGGCGACAGCGGCGGCCCGCTCTACTCGGGCGCCCGCGCCGTCGGCCTGACCTCCGGCGGCAGCGGCAACTGCTCCTCGGGCGGAACGACCTTCTTCCAGCCCGTGGTCGAAGCCCTGGGCGCCTACGGGGTCAGCGTCTACTGACGGTGACTCATACGCCCCCGTCGCACCCCTGGACGTCCTCCCGCCTTCTGGGAGGATGTTCCGGGCGGCCATGTCCACGGGGGAGGCTGGTTACTGCATGAAACGAATCGGCGTGACCGGGCACCGAGCCATTCCGGACTCGGTGCTCGGCCATGTGGAGAGCGCCCTGCGGGCCGTACTGGGCGGCCACGAAGGACCGCTGGAGGCCTTCTCCAGCCTCGCCGAGGGAGCGGACCAACTCTTCGCCGCCATCGCCCTCGAACACGGCGCCGACCTCACCGTGGTGATCCCCAGCGGGGACTACGAGGACGCCTTCGAGGGCCCCGACGCACTCGCCCGCTACCGAGGCCTGAAGAACCGGGCCACCCAGGAGGTCCGGATGGACTTCCCCCGCTCCACGGACGAGGCCTACTACGCCGCCGGCACCTACATCGCCGACTCCTGCGACCGGCTCGTCGCCGTCTGGGACGGGCAGCCCGCCCGCGGGCACGGCGGCACCGCCGAGATCGTCGCCTACGCGCGGACACTCGGCAAACCGGTCACCGTCATCTGGCGCGAGGGCGTGACCCGCGACTGAGCCACGCCCCCACCCTCAACTGCTGTGCCGGGCCAGCCAGTCCGTGTGCTGCGGCGACACGTACCGCTCGGTCTCGTACACCGACGACGGCCACTGCGACTCGGTGATGGTCGTCTGCATCACGACCATCATCGCCGCCAGATCCTGCTCGATCAGGGTGTGCGCCTCGATCAGCGGATGGTGCCGGCGCACCTCGTTCCAGGCGATCCCGGCCGCCGCCGCCGCGCTCAGCAGCGCGGTCAGCCTCGGCCCCGGACCCGAACCGAACGACCCCAGCAGCGCGAACAGCAGCGCCAGACAGGTCAGCAGCACGATCGTCCACGACCACAGGTTCGTCGCCCGCCGGGACACCTCCGTCCGCCGCCGGTACCAGTTGCGCTGCTCGATCAGCCGGTCCCGGACGTACGTCTCCCGCCGCGCCTGGTAGTCCATCCCGCGCAGCCGCTCCATCGCGCCGGTGATCTCCCCGCCCTCCGGCACCGCCCCGGCGGCCCGCGGATCGTCCCAACCCATCTTCCGCAGCTCGGCCAGACCCGCCTCCAGCCGGGTCCGGTACGTCGCCTCGGGCGCGGCGACCTCACTGCCGAACGGTGCCCCGTGGACCGCGTACCGCCAGGCCAGGGACTTGATGAACTCCGCCGCACTACGGTTGAGCTGCCACTGCGGGCGGGCCCGGCGCCGGGTCGCCCGCACGCCCACGCCCAGCACCCCCACGTACGCGAGCACGCTCAGCAGCCCGAAGAAGTACATCGAACCCAGCTTCGGCCCGGCGGGCAGCGCGGCCGCCGCCGCGGCCAGGACCAGCAGCAGCAACTGGGCACGGGTGGCCTGCGTGGACTCCCGCTGGCGGGAGATCGCCGCCTGGTCGGTGTGGTGGAAGAGGGCCGGCAGGTCCTCGTTTCGAAAGGTCATGCTGTCGGTCACAGCGCCCCCCTGCTGTCGGGTGGCGGGCGGCGGGACCCCGCGGTCGCGGAGCCCCACCACCCTCCGTCGGATCAGACGGCGAGAGGCTCCAGGTCGCGATGGACCCGCCGCTCGTCGCGCGCGTACCGGGTCAGACTGTGGTCCTCGCCGAGCAGCCGGGTCAGCTCGGACACCGCCTCCGCCCGCAGCCGGGCCGCCTCCTCCTTGCGACCCATCGAGTCCAGGCTGACCGCCATGTTGGAACTGCTCGCCAAGGTCTCGGGATGGTGCGCCCCGAGCGCCTCGCGCAACCGCATCACCGCCAGCCGCTCCAGCTCCAGAGCGCCCTCCGGATCACCCAGGTCCGCCCGGGTGTTGGCCAGGTTGAGGTGGGCGAACACGGTGTGCGGGTGGTTGTCGCCGAGCACGTCCCGCATCCCCCGTATCGTCTGGCGCAGCATCGTCTCCGCCGTCTCGGCGGCCCCTGTGCCCCAGTGGAAGACCGCCAGGTTGTTCACGGCCGCCAGGGTGTACGGGTGCCGCTCGCCCGGCACCTTCATGTACTCGTCCACCACCTCCTGCGCCAGGTCCCGCGCCCCGCCCGGATCCCCGGTCGCGAACAGGTCCGAGGCCAGGTTGAGCTCGCAGGACAACAGGTCCGGGTTGACCGAGGTGTACTTGGCCCGGTAGCGCGCCCGGGTGGCCGTCGTCAGCCGCAGCGCGTCCTCCAACTGGCCGGCCCGGCGCAGCGACACCGCCAGGTTCTTCGCCGCCGACAGGGTGCCGGGGAACGCCCGCCCCAGCGTCCGCTTGTAGGTCTCGTACGTCCGGCTGAGCAGCTGCACCGAATCCTCGTACCGGCCCACCTCACGCAGGTCACGAGCCAGGTTCTGCGCGGAGGACAGCGTGTACGGGTGCTCCGGCCCGAGGACCTCCGTCCGCAGGTCGTGCACCTCCTGGTCGATCTCGCGGGCCCTGGTGTACTGACCCACCAGCCGCAGGTTCAACGCCAGGTTGTTCGCGGCGGCCAGCGTGCGCGGGTGCGCCTCGTGGAAGATCTGGCTGAAGCCTTCGTGCGCCTCGGTCGCCAGCTCCATCGCCTGGCCGTAATGACCCAGCGCGCCGAGCGTGTTCGCCAGACCGCTCATGGTCATGTACGTGTGCGGGTGCGAGGGACCGAGCACCGCCTTCTGCCGCTCCAGCGTGACCTCGTCCAGCTCCTTCGCCTCCACGAACCGGCCCTGCGAACGCAGGATGTTCGACAGGTGGAAGCGCAGGTACAGGTACTGCAGGTCGTTGTTGCCCAGCATCTCCTTCCACGCCTCGCGCAGCTCCTCGCCCAGCGCGTACGCGGCCTTGAAGTCACCGCGCTTCCACAGGTACCGCACCCGGTCGATCAACAGCCGGCGCGTCTCCGGCTCCTTGCAGTACCGGGCCTCCGACGGGGTCAGGTGCGACCAGATCGTGTTGAACCGCGGCCACGTCTCCGGGTTGTCGATCGGCTCGTCGTCGTCCGGCCGGGCACCGGCCAGGATCCGGTGGACCGCGTGCCGGGCCTCACGCTGCTCCTCCTCGCTCAGCTGCGCCCGGATCACCGCCTGCACCAGCCGGTGCACCTGGATGCTGTTGCTGACCTGGTCGACCTTGGCCAGCGCGAACCGGCCGATCTCCCGGATCACCCGGCCCAGCACCAACTTCTCCTGCAGCGAGGAGTCGTACGGCTTGAGCGCGTCGATCATCTCCTTGCTGTAGAGCAGGTTCGCGGAGATCGGCTCGGGCGCGAGGAAGGCACAGAGCTGGAGCAGCCGCACGGCCGCCGGGGACCGCGACTGCAACCGCTCGATGGAGATGTTCCAGGTGGCGGCCACCGGCTCCGGGTAGCCGGGCGGCTGGTTCAGGGCCAGCACGCGGGCGGCCTGCTGCGCCAACTGCTCCAGGTACGCGGACACCGGCGTCGCCGTCTCCGCGATCCAGGCACCCGCCTGCTCGACGGCCAACGGCAGGTCGCCCACCGCCACCGCCACCTGCTCGGCGTCGTCCTTGCCGAGTCCGGGCGCCCGGCGCTGGAGGTGCTCGATGGACTCCTCCCGCAGGAACACGTCCACCGGCAGCGCGTCACCGTACTGCGACCACGACTGGTTGCGGGAGGTCACCAGCACATGGCCCGGCCCGCCCGGCGGGAAGAACCGCTTGAGCGTCTCGGGATCGTCCGCGTTGTCGAAGACCAGCAACCAGCGCGAGGACGGAACCCCGCGCCGCAGCAGGTCGATCGCCTCCTGCGAGGCGGCCGCCATGTCCTCACCGGTCTGCGCGCCCAGCCGGACCGCCAGCTCCGCGAGGGCCGCGACCACGTCGTCGGTCTGCTCCGAGGAGATCCACCACACCAGGTCGTAGTCGGCCATGAACCGGTGCACGTACTCCAGGGCCACCTGGGTCTTGCCCACACCGCCGAGCCCGAACAGGGTCTGCGGCTGCGGCAGCACCACGGCCATGCCCCCGCCGAGCTGGTCGCGCATCCGCTCCAGCACGATGCTGCGCCCGGTGAACCCGGGGTTGCGGGGCGGCGCGTTCCAGATCTTCGGGACGGTCCCCGGGAACCGGGGGCCGGGCTGCGAGGCGCTGCCCGCGCTGTCGGGCAGGGCCATGGGCCGCTCCACCGCACGCAGCAGGGCGGTGGTGGCATGCACCTCGTCGAGCCGGAAGAGGTCCACCGGGTTGCGGTCGATGTACGGCGTCGACAGCCGTACGTCGCCCACCCTCAGCGGCACCAACTGGCGCCGCCCCCCGGTCGGGTCCTCCGCGGCCGCGCGCTCCCACACGTCCACGGCCCGGGCCGACTTGAGGTACGCCGTCGAGAGCAGCACCACGGTCCGGGCGGCCGTGTCGATGCTGATGCCCGTCCCCCCGCCCAGGGTGTCCCCGGGCCCGGTGTGCGCGGGCCGCTCGGCGGAGACGTCCTTCGGCACGACCCGGAAACCGGCCCGGGTGAGCACCGACTCGATCCAGTCCGCCCACATCCGGTTCTCGGCGACGTACGACAGGAACAGGTCGGCGGGCAGGGCCGGGCGGCGCCGGGTGAAGGCGTCCCGGATGCGCAGCCGGACCTCCTCGCCGATGACCGGCATCGAGGTGATGTGGCCCTCGGTGACCACGGAGGTGAGCCGTTCGAAGGCGGAGAGCAGGGAGTTGGTGAGCCCGGCCTCGTCACCGAAGGTGGCCAGGGTCTCCTCGTAGGCGTAGTAGGGGCGGTACGGGATCTCCACCGCGCCCCAGTAGGAGGTGAGCTCGTCCCCGACCAGTCCGTTCGGGAAGCGGTCGAACTTGATCCGGGCCAGCGCCCGGCCGGCGTCGGCCTTCTCCTTCTCGCCCTCGTCGATGCGCATCGGGACGGGATAGATCTTGATGCCGCGGTCGTTGAACCGCTCGTCGATCTGGCGGGCGACCGAGGCCGCGCCGTCGATGGACTGGTCGGACAGGGTGAAGCAGTCGACCAGGACGTCCGGGAGGTGGACCGTGCAGATGTCCGCGATATCGGACAGGCCGGTGCGGCTGTCGATCAGGACGTAGTCGTAGTTCCGCTTCATGTCGGCGCGTAAGGCGTCGAAGAAGAGCCCGCCGCCGAGCCGGTCGTAGAAGTTGTCCCAGTCGAAGGTGGAGACGGTCGCCGAGTACTCGCGGTTCTGCCGGCCCGCCGAGACGAAGTCCAGGGTGCCGCCGTCCGGGAACTCCCAGCCGTGGGTCTCCGGGGTGAGCGAGACGGCGTGCGGCTGTATCCGCGCGTAGTCCTTGTGCCAGTCGTCGGGCCGCTGCACCGGGCTGGTCGCCGCCCAGGCGTACTCGCTGATCAGATCGATCACCCCGGTGGTGGCCCCCAGCGTGGAGGGGTCCAGGAAGGGGTGGAAGAAGCGGTGCAGGCCCGGCGCCTCCAGGTCCCAGTCCACGGCGAGGACCCGCTTGCCGTTGGCCGCCAGGATCCAGGCGGTGTTGGCCAGCGCCATGGTGCGGCCCGTGCCGCCCTTGTACGAGTAGAAGGTGACGATGCGTCCGTCACGGCTGTCGCTGTCGCCGCTGCTGTCACTGCTCGCTGTCATCCGCGTCCCCCCGGTCGGTGTCGTTGTCGTCGTTGTCATGGAGACCGGCGCCCGCCGGCCCTGCCCGGTGCCGGTCGGAGTCGGGTGGGAAGGGGGCACGGGGCACCATCGGTCCGGGCGGCCCGTTCATCCCCATCGGCCCCAGCAACCGGGGCCGCTCGATGGAGGTGTCGCCCTTCGGCGGATACGGCTGCGCGTGTCTGAGGAACTGCTGGGCGGCGGCCTCGACCACCTGCGGCAGGATCTGCCCGAGGGTCTCCACGTTCGCCACGCCGTTCGCGGCGGCCCGGCAGGCGGCCCGGCCCTGGCTCATCGTCTTGGGCATGGTGCTCTCCAGCCGGTCGGCCAGCTCGTTCTCCTTCGACCGGCTCTGATGGTCGTACCGGTTCCACGGCACGACCACGTTGACCCAGGGCCTCGGCTCCCGGTCGAAGGCGGCCAGGCGCCGACGCCGCTGCTCGTCCTCCACCGCCCACCGGTCGACGATCAGGATCTCCGGCCGGGTCGGCAGCTGCTTGCTGTCCAGGTGCCCGGCCTCGTCGTCGAAGGAGGACATGGTGGTCTGGTAGTTGAGGTTCTTGACCAGGTCCTCGGCGACATAGGCGATCGGCCGCTGGGCGACCGGATGGTACGGGTTCCACTCCAGCGCGGAGTCCCCGTAGTACTCGGGGGTGCGGCCCTCGGGCAGATCGTGCCGGGAGGCGGCGGCCACGGTCACGTGCAGGGTGCGGGTCGGGCTCCCGCTGGAGCCGAAGGCGCTCGGTACGTTGCGGTAGTCCAACGGCCGGATGGGGTCCAGGTGGGCGGTCTCGGCGACCTGGACGATGCGCCGGGCGAGCTCGTACACGGCATGCTCGTACTGCTCGGCGTAACCGCGCAGTTTGATCAGCCCGTACAGGCCGTCGGTGACGTAGCGCTCGCCGAAGGTGTTGTGGTTGAACTGCAACCGCTCGGCAGGTCCCGGCAGTTGCTCAGGCGGCACCGGCACCCATAACGCGGGCACGATGGCCTCGGCCTGTTTGTTGCTGACCGCGCCGTGCTGGACGGCGCGCTGCGCGAAGGCGAACCACTCCTTCCCGCACATCTCGCTGGCGAAGTACCGCGGCGAGAACAGGGGAACGAAGACGCGACAGTTGGCGAGTGCCCGGGCGAGCCGTTCGGACCAGCCCTCGCCGCTGCGTATCTCCCGGTCCATGAACCCGACGTCGTACCCGGCGCGCAGGTCCGTCAGCGCCATGACATGCCCGCAGAGATCACGGAAAAGGCGCTCGACCCACATGTCCGGGTCGGGGCCCCCGGCCCCGAACCTCGGTGTATGTGCGTAACTGAGAAAAAAGTACGGCTCCCCTGATGCGGGCACACGACCCCCGTCCCGAAGATGCGAAGCGAAGAAACATCATTCCGGAGCTGCTTCGCCACATCCCCTCATCGTTCAGTCAATCAGCGTCTGTTTTCGGTCATCCAGTCAAGGGCGTGATCGACGGCCTCCGGGAGGGAGAAGAGCATGGTCGACGCGCCTCCCACCCGCCCCCTGCGCACCCGTGAATCCGGGAACGCGTCACCGATCACCGCGAAATCGCTGTCATCCAGCGCGACGTCCTCGTATGCGGTCCACTCCCCCTCCTGCCGGTGCCTTTGCGGCCCCGGAAGGTTCACCTTCACCACACACTCGTACATGCGCAAGGGGGGCTTCGGAATTCGGTACTCCGCGAGATGGAAAGCGGTGCAGACCGAAAACCCCACATTGATCATGAGTACCTGCCCGCCCTCCCAACACAGCTTTCCCAGGGGTGAGTCCTCCCCCAGATGGCTTTCGAGACGATGACCTGCGCACAGCCGCTCCGCGTCCGCCCCGAGGGCCGCGAAAGAGGTCTGCGGATGGGCGCTGCGCTCGGCGCCCGGCGCGGTGCGGACGGCCTCGGCGAGGGACCCCATGCCCTGACTCGGGGTGCTCGCCGCGTCGAAGGCGGACATCCGCTCGCGGAAGGCCCGCACCCCGACCTCGTCCAGACCGCGGATCCGCTCCAGATGGGCGGTGGAGGTCTTGGAGTTCTCCGGGGTGAACGCCGGGACCACCAGGGTGCCGCGCGGCCCGAGGACACCCGTCAGGGCGTCGCGCAGCAGCTCCGCCCGCAGGCCCGTCCCACCGAGCGAGGAGTGCACCATGAGCCGCATGCCGGGGCGGACCCCGGCCAGCCGTAACTGCACGGCGAGCCGGAGCCTGCCGGGGGAGGGGGAGGGGGAGGGCGCCGGCGAGGGCTCCGGGGAGGGCGCGGTCACGCGTCGACCGCCTTCAGTTCGTAGCGGAGCTCCGCGACCAGGCTCTTTCCGGTGACGGTCAGCTCGGCCGCCTCCGAGAGCCGGTCCAGCGCCCGGTGGATACGGTCCGAGCCGCCGGGCTCGGGCGTCGCCGTGGCCCGCCGGTACGCCTCCACCGCCACCCGCTCGTGCACGTCGGCCAGCAGCCGGGACACCGGCACCGGCCGCTCCCGCCACGGCGAGCGGTGCTCCCACTGCCCGTCCAGCGCGTACAGGTCGGCCACCTCGGTCAGTGCCCGCAACCGGGTCCGCCGCCGCCCGGTCAGCAGCGCCAGCGCGGTCTCCCGCACCCCCGCCGCGTACGGCACCCCGAGCGCTCCCGGCCCGTGCCGCCCGGCCTCGCCCCAGCCGCCCGACCGCGGGCCGCCCGCGAGCGGGGTCAGGGTGGTCAGCCCGGTGGCCGCCGCCCGGGCGAACTCGGGCACCGCCTTGTGCAGCAGCGCCCACGCCCGGTCCAGCCTGCCCCGCCACTCCTCGGCCTCCCCGGCGCCGAGGCGCAGCCTGGGCGGGCGGGGGAAGCAGTTGCGGTACGGGTCGAGGTCCTCCAACGCCACCGGCGCCGCGTCCGGCCCGCGCGACCAGGTGCGTACGGGCTGCCAGCGGGCGTCCCCCGCCGTGGGCCCGAAGCGGTGCTCGGCGCGGCCGTCCCGTACGGCGTACCCCTCGTCGGTGACGTGCAGCGCGGCCCGGCCCTCGGTGCCGGGCTCCCCGAGCCGCAGCAGCCCCAGCGTCGGCAGGTACACCTCGCCGTCCCGGTAGGCCACCTCGGCCGGCAGGTCCAGGCCGCCGCGGAGCACGGCCGCGGCGGCCAGGGCGGTCAGCCTGCGCGCCGCCTCCGGGGCGGCCGGCCCGCCGTCGCGGGCGGCGTCCAGGGCCGCCAGTACCCAGGTCCGGGTGAAGGGGTGGTCCAGTACGGCGTCCAGCGCGCCCGTGCCGGCCTCCCCGGCCCGCTCCACGGCGGCCAGCAGCTCCCAGGCGCGCGCCCAGCCGGGGTCGGCGGCGAGGTCCGCGTGCAGCCGGGCCAGCAGGATCCGGGTCAGCTCCTCCTGGGAGCGGGCGAGTTCGGCGGGGTCGGACAGCTGTGGCGCGGTCTCCCGGGGCATGGTGCGGCCCTCGACCCCGTCCACGAGCTCGCGCAGGTCGGTGCAGTAGACGGAGGGGTTGTCGAAGCCGTTCCGGTCGCGGTAGCGGTGCGTGTAGAGCCCGCCGCCGCACGAACGTACGACGGGGCACCGGCGGCACGAATCGCTGACGCCCGCGAGGCCCAGCTGCCGGGCGCGGACCCCGGGATGGGCCGCGACCTGGTCAAACGCGTGGTCGAAGACATTGAAGCCGGTGGCCGCGGCCCCCTCGAAGGCGCTCTTGAGCGAGTCGACCTGTTCCAGGGTTCCGTCGGTCTCGACGACGACGAGGTCGGTGGGAGCGAGGCCGAGCGACTCGGTGAGGCTGGGGCCGCCGCGCAGGGTGGAGAGCAGGGACTCGAAGAGCCGCACGGGCACCGGGCGCCCCAGGCGGTCCCAGTGGTCGAAGATCCGCAGCAGCCAGCGCGCGTACGCGTCGGGGGCGCCGTCGGGCCGGGCCGGGGGTGTCTCCCAGGTGGCGTGGGGGAGGAGGAAGTCCACCCGCGGGGGCTCCAGTTCGACCAGGGCGTCCAGTACGGCGACGGGGTCGTTGGCCACGTCCACGGTGCAGAGCAGACCTTGGTAGAGGTGGCGGTACGGCTCGGAGCGGAGCAGTGCGACGGCGGCCAGGACCAACGGGTGGCTCGTACGGCCGTCGGCGAAGCGGCGGTGGCGGTCGTTGGCGGCGCGGTCCCCGTCGAGGGAGATGCCGACCCGGACGCCGTACTCGTCGAAGAGGTCGAGGTAACGGGTGCTGAGCTGGAGCCCGTTGGTGTGGATCCGCAGGTCGAGTTCGGCGATGCCGTCGAGCGCCCGAGTGAACTCCTCGCACACGAGGCGGAGCCGGGCGGTGCCCGCCAACAGGGGTTCCCCTCCATGGAGAATCACCGTGACGGAGGGGAGTGCATGGTCACGGGCATGTTCGGCGAGCCTGGACGCCGTATGCGAAATAACCTCGGGGGAGATCACTTTCGGCCGGGCTCGCCAGCTCTGATCTGCGTGTTCGTAGACATAGCAATGATCACAAGCAAGATCGCATCTGCTGTGAACTTTCAGGACGATCTCGCGAAATGGGATCAGGCCGGTCATTCCACCAGTCTAGAGCGCGGAGTTCGGGTCAGAGCGCGGAGTTGAAGATCGGTGCCTGAACCGGACGAGCAGATTCGGCCGGCAGGACACGACCGAGCGTCGTCGCCGCGGACGCGGTGTGGACGTCGATCTTGCCGAGCGGGACCCGGTGGGCCTTGACCGAGCTGGTCACGGGGGATGCTGAAGTGTTCACGGCACCGTCCTTGGGGAAGCCATGTGGAATGGACATGTGAATGACAACGGCTACACGCTGCTGTCAAGCAGGGACTTTACTAGGACAGTCCCCCTTGGCAACACGAGACATGACGCCTGGTCAAGACTTCCATGCATTGCGCTGCGGATTTCTCAAGAGGGTGGATTCGGCCGTTTGCCGGAAGGAAAGATCCTTTTCACCGCCGGGGGTTCCGGCGGAGGCCTCGGCCGGTCCGGAGCTACGGTGACCGCACCTCGCCGACCTGCTGCGATATGGGGGTGTGGCCCGCCGGCCGGGAGTCCTCCCCGGCGGCCGCGGAGCCGCCCGCGGTCAGCAGCAGGAAGAGCGCGGTGACCACCGCGGCGGCGGCGCCGATCGCGCCGACGATGTCCCCCTTGGAGGTGCCCCCGGCGGCCGCCGCGGTGTGCTTGTGCACGGCGCGGCCGACGAGGAGCCCGACGGCGAGGACGAGCAGAGCGACAGGGTCGATGTGCAGGGTCATGAGGCGAACCTCCACGGCTCATGGGGCCCCGTCGAGGTGATGGCGGGCCCGGTGCCCGGACTTTACCGGGGCAGACCCCGTCGCCAACTCGAAGCTGACGACTGTGCACTTGGGTGGTTCGAGCCCGTGGAGGGTGATCAACAACCCTTAGGCAGGCTGCTGTTCGGTGACGTCCGGTGCCGGCAGGTCGCGCAGCAGCCAGTTCAGTACGTCGGGCAGTGCGCGCAGGGCGGCGAAGTGCGCGGCGAAGGGAACGATGTTGGTGGTGGCCCCGGGGATACGGCGGGCCAGCCAACGGGAGTGGCCCACCGGGGAGAAGACGTCGAGCTCGCCGTGCCAGATCAGCACCGGGCAGCGGATGTCGGCCGGGTCGAAGCCCCAGGGGCGGCTGAAGGCGAGGACGTCGTCGATCCATCCGTACGCCGAATGGCGCAGCCCCTCACGGTAGTTCCGCAGGAGCATCGACCGCAGTCCGGCGTCCGAGACGATCATGCGGTCGTTGTCGGTCAGCTCCCGGCGCAGTTCGTCCAGCAGCCGGCCGGGGTCCTTGCGGATGCCGGCGGCACGCGGGATCAGCCGGGCGGCCAGTTCCTCGGGATCGTCGGTGGCGGTGGTGTACTCCCGCACGTTCGACGCGGCCATCCCGGCGAACCAGTCCAGGTCCTCCGCGTCCCGGGGGGCGAGGCCGACCATCGTCGCGGTCCGGGTGACCCGGTCCGGGAGGAGGGCGGCGCAGGCGAGCGCGCCGGCGGCGCCGCCGGAGCGGCCGGCGACGGCGAAGGTGTCCAGGCCGAGGGCGTCGGCGATGGCGGCCACGTCCTCGGCCACGTCGGCGACGGTGCGGCCCACGTGGCGGTCGGAGCCGCCGTAGCCGGGTCTGTCGTAGGCGATGAGCTGCATCCGGCGCTGGTAGAGGACCATGCCGCGAGGGGCCGGGCCGAGGCGGCTGCCGGGCATGCCGTGCAGCAGGAAGACGGGTTTACCGTCGGGGTCGCCCCGGCGCTCCACGGTCAGAGCGCGCCCGTCCGCTGTGCGCACCTGATTGCGCACGCGCTCCCTCCTTCTCGGTCGATGTGAGTCGTCACCGCGATTGTGCGCGCCGGCGGAGGAGCGCGGTAGGGCGCACTTCCGGCGGAATTGTTGTGAATGCCTTCACGAGCCCCGGAAAGGCCTTTGTCTCTCTTGCATATGCCCTGGTCAAGGGGGTGTGGCAGGGGGCGGAAGGGCGTGAACGGGCGTGAACGCACGGCCGGACGTCGCGAAAGGGCTTTTGGTGCGGCGGCTTCCGCTTTCGGATGCCGAATTGCGTCGCCGGGCCGAGTGGGCGGCCGGGTGGGGGGCCGAGTAGGCGGGCCGAGTGGGTGGGTCGAGTGGTGGATCGAGTCTTCAGGTCGGGAAAAGGGGGAGTTTCCCGATCCGTCGGGACGAGAAGCGTCGCCCGAGCCCTCGGCTCAGGTGCGGGGGACGAGCAGGGCCGCCGCCGAGCGGGCCTGCTCCAAGGCCCGGGCGCGGTCCGCGCCCCGCTGGCCCAGGACGACACGGGTGCTCAGGCCGTCCAGCAGGGCGAGCAGCTCCGAAGCCCGCGCGGGCACGTCCAGGGGCGCGAAGCGGCCTTGGTCCACGCCCTTGGTCAGGAGCGCCTCCAGGTCCCGCTGCCAGCTGTCGTCGATCTCCTCCTGGGCGGCCTTCAGCGGCTGATTGGAGGCGGTGCGGGCCCACAGCTCGATCCACAGCGTCCAGCGCGGGTCGCGGGGGCCCTCGGGGAGGTAGAGCTCCAGGAACTGGTCCAGCTTGCGCGTCGCCGTCACCCTGCGGCCCAGCAGCGCCCGGCGCTCCCCGGTGAGCTGCTCCTCGCTCCAGCGCAGGGCCTCCAGCAGGAGCCGGTCCTTGCTGCCGAAGTAGTACAGGATGTGGCCGCCGCTGGTGCCGAGCCGCTCGGCCAGCGCGGACATGGTGAGCGCGGCCAGTCCGTCCTCGGCGATGGCCGCCATGGCCTCTTCCAGCATCCGCTCCTGGGCGATCTGCCCGTCGCGCCGCCGTGCTGCTCCCGCCACCGCTCCCGCCCTCCGGATCTTCGTGGACCGACCTTATCCCGGACAGGGTCTTGACGGGGTCGAGGTCCACCCCTCATCTTGAATGCCATTCAAGAAGTTAGAACGCCATTCAAGATCGCTCAAGGTCAGGGGTCCTCATGGGACAGCAGGACACAATCGACGTCGACGAGGTGTTCCGGGTCGAGACCCACGGGATCGACCCCATCCCCGACGCCGAACGCCACGGCAGCGCCAAGGACCTCTTCTGGCTGTGGTTCGGCTCCAACCTCACCTTCACCTACGTGATCAACGGCGCCCTTGCCGTCGCCTTCGGTCTCTCCTTCTGGCAGGCCACCGCCGTGGTCGTGATCGGCGGGCTCTCCTTCTTCGCCATCAGCGCCGCCGGACTCAGCGGCATCCGCACCGGCACCGCCACCCTGGTCATCTCCCGCGCCACCTTCGGCGTACGCGGCAACTTCCCGGCCGGCGTCCTGAACTGGGTGGTGAGCATCGGCTACACCATCGTCAACACCGTCGTGGGCACCCTCGCGCTGGAAGTCTTCTTCGCCGAGATCGGCTGGCAGAGCGGCACCGCAGGCCGCGCCGTCGCCCTCCTCGTCACCCTCGCGCTGACCTTCGCCGTCGCCATGTGGGGTCACGCCACCGTGCAGTTCGCCGAGCGCTGGATGGCCTACGTCCTCGCCGCCGGCTTCGGCGTCCTGCTCCTCTTCGTCATCCCCGGCACCGACACCGCAGCCCCGGCCGGCGCCGCCCCCGGGCTCTCCGGCTGGAGCCTCGCCTTCGTGGTCATGCTCGCCGGCCCCTTCTCGTACCTGCCGATGCCCGCCGACTACACCCGCTACCTGCCCCGGACCACCTCGCTGAAGTCCATCACCTGGATGGGTGCCCTCGGCGGCTTCCTCTCCTCGGTCGCCCTCGGCGTCGCGGGCGTCGCCGCCGCCACCCAGGTCGACATGACCGACGCCGTCGCCGGAGCCGAGAGCCTGCTGCCCGGCTGGTTCCAGCCGCTGTTCCTGGCCCTCGTACTCGGCGGCTCGGTCACCAACTCGATCATCACGCTCTACTCCTCCAGCCTGAACCTCCAGGTCCTCGGCATCCCGTGGAGCCGCGCCCGAGCCATCGTCATCAGCGCCGCCGTCACCGCCCTCGGCTCGCTCGCCGCGCTCTTCCTCACCGACTTCACCACCTCCCTCCTCTCCTTCCTCTCCCTGCTGATCATCGTGTTCGCCCCCTGGGGCGGCGTCTTCCTCGCCGACATGCTGCTGCGCCGCTGCCACTACGACGCCGACGCCCTGCACGCCGGAAGCGCCGGCGCCTACTGGTACCGCTCCGGCTACCACCCCGCCGGCATCGCCGCCCTGCTCGCCGGAATGACCTTCGCCGCCCTGACCTGCGACTCCGAGCTGTGGACCGGGCCGCTGGTCGCCCCGCTCGGCGGCGCCGACCTCACCCTGCTCGGCTCGGTCGTCTCCGGACTCACCTACTGGGCCCTCACCCGCCGCCGGGTCGCGGCGTACGCCCCGGCCGCCTGAACATCACCGCACACGCAACGGAGCACCCCCACATGGCACGCCACCCCTTCCCCGCCGACCTGCTGCTCACCGGAGCGCGGATCCACACCGTCGACCCCGCCCTGCCGGAGGCCGAAGCCCTCGCCGTCCACGACGGGCGGATCGTCTGGGTCGGCCCGGACGCCGAGGCCGCCGCCTGGGCCGGCCCCGACACCCAGCGGATCGACGCGGGCGGCAAGCTGGTCCTGCCCGGCTTCATCGACGCCCACAACCACGTCCGGCTCGGCTCCGACGCGGACTGCGTCCAGCTCGCCGGGGTGCGCACCCTCGCGGGCATCCACGAACGGATCCTGGCCTGGCGGGAGGCCAACCCGGACGCCGGCTGGATCGAGGCCGAGGCCTTCGACTACTCCGCCATCCCCGGCGGGCGCATGCCGTGCGCCGCCGACCTGGACCCCGTCACCGGCGACACCCCGGCGATCGTGCTCTCGTACGACGTGCACACGGCCTGGCTGAACACGGCGGCCATGCGGCGACTGGGGGTCACGCGGGACCGTACCGACCTCGCCTTCGGCACGGCGGCGGTGGACCCGGAGACCGGCGAACCCACCGGATTCGTCAAGGACTTCGCCATCAAGGGGCTCTCCCGCGCCGGCCACCGCGCCCTGCGCGAACTGGGCGTGCCGTGGGCCTCGCCGGACCGGCAGTACGGACGGCTGGCCAAGAGCCTCGACGACGCCATCGGCTTCGGCATCACCACGGTGGTCGAACCGCAGAACTCCCTCGACGACCTCGAACTCTACGAACGGGCCCGCTCCGAAGGACGGTTGCGCTCCCGGATCGTCGCGGCGCTGTTCCACCCGCGCGGCACCGGCGACGCCGACCTCGACGAATTCGCCGACGCGGCACGCCGGTTCGCCGGGGACCGGCTGCGGGTCGGCCCGCTCAAGCTGTACATCGACGACGTGGTGGAACCGCGTACGGCCGCACTGCTGGAGCCGTACACCGGCTGCGGCGCGCACCGGGGCGAGACCTTCTACCCGGCGGAGGAGTTCGCGGACCTGCTGGCGAAGCTGGACGCGCGCGGCTTCCAGTGCTTCGTGCACGCGACCGGCGACCGGGGCATCCGGACCGTCCTGGACGCGGTGGAGCACGCGCGGACCCTGAACGGCCCGCGCGACGCCCGCCACCAGGTGGTCCACGTGGAATGCCTCGACCCGGCGGACGTACCGCGCTTCGCGGAGCTCGGCGTGATCGCGTGCATGCAGCCGAGGCACTGCGCGCCGGAGATCGCCGGCCCCGGCCAGGACTGGGCGCAGAACGTGGGCGAGGACCGCTGGCACAAGGCCTGGCCGATGCGGAGCCTGCACGAGGCGGGGGCGGTGCTGGCGTTCTCCAGCGACTGGAACGTGGCGGAGATGGACCCGATGGTCGGCATCTACACGGCGGTGACGCGTCGCCCGCTGTCCGGGGACGGCCCGGCCTGGCAGCCGGCCGAGACGGTGGACGTGGAGACGGCCGTGTACGGCTACACGATGGGCTCGGCCCACGCCAACTTCCTCGATCAGGAACGCGGTTCCCTCACCGTGGGCAAGGCCGCGGACTTCGTGATCCTGTCCCGGGACATCCTCACCGCCCCGGCGGACGAGATCCCGGGCACGGTCGCCGAGACGGTGGTGGTGGCGGGGGAGGTGGTCCACCGGGTGCCCTGCGGGCGGCTCGGCGGTTCATAGCGCGGGCCTCCCTGCGGGGTGCTCGGTGGTGTGCGGTGCTGCTCGGGCTGCGCCCGGGCGGCCGCCTCAAGCGCCGGCGGGGCTGGTGGTGTGGGGCGGGGCCCCGCAGGAGGGTCTCCTCGGCTCGGCGCGTGCTGGCCTGTCGCGGCAAGGCGGCCGTGGTCGCGCCTCGTCCTGCGGGGACCCTCCTGCGTGTCCCCGCCCCACGGGTGGCTTCGACAGCGACGGCCCGAGGGGCGGGGGGGACGGGGTGGGGTGTCCCCGCAGGACGAGCGCACAACCCCGCCCCACAACCGAGACAAACCAGTAAGGCGCGAGCCGAGGAGACACCCCACCCCGGCCCCCCGCCCCGACCCCCCACCGACACCGAGTCACGGACCCGCCAAATCCAGCCCCGCCGGCGATTGAGGCGCAGGGCCCGGCGCAGCCCGAGCCGCACCGCACAGGCACGGGCCCGCCATATTCAGCCCCGCCGGCGTTTGAGGCGCGGGGTCCGGGGCGGAGCCCCGGGGTACGGCCCGCGCGGGCCCGCACATCCAGCCTCGCCGGCGTTTGAGGCGCGGGGTCGGGCAGGGCCCGGGACGCGCCACGCACCGCCGAGCGCCCCGCAAGGGATCGGTCGAACAAGTGTTTCGCACGAATATTCGAATTGCTCTATGGTGGAGAGCGGGGGAGGTGTTCATTCGAGCGAAGCAGGAGGCCGCGGGTGCCTGGTTTTACGCATCTGCACACCGTTTCGGGGTTCTCCATGCGCTACGGAGGCTCACACCCCCAGCGGCTGGCGGAGCGTGCCGCCGAGCGGGGTATGGACGCCCTCGCCCTGACCGACCGCGACACCCTCGCGGGCGCGGTCCGGTTCGCGAAGGCGTGCGCGCAGGCGGGCATCCGGCCGTTGTTCGGAGTGGACATGGCGGTACCGCCCGCCGGATCTCCCGCCGGTACGCCCGCGACGGGCCCGGCCGGGTCGGGGGGCTCGACCGGGTCCGCCGTGGGGGACGGGGCCGGCGAGGCCTCGTACCGGCGGCGCACCCCCGTCAAGGGCGGGGCCTTCGTGGACGAGTCCGCCGCGCGGGCCGTCTTCCTGGCCCGGGACGGGGCCGCCGGCTGGGCCGAGCTGTGCCGGATGGTCACCGCCGCCCATGCGGAGGCCGCCGAGGTTCCGCTGGTGCCCTGGGGGGCCCTGCGCGGGGAGGGTGTCTTCGTGCTGCTCGGGCCCGGCTCCGAGGTGGGGCGGGCGCTCGCCGCGGGCCGTCCCGACCGGGCCGCCCGGTTGCTCGCGCCCTGGCGGGAGATCTACGGTGACTCCCTGCGTCTGGAGGCCGTCCACCACGGCCGCACCGGCACCGGGCCCGGCTCGCTCCGGCTGGCCGCCCGTACCGTCGGCTTCGCCGCCGAGCAGGGCGTTCCGGCCGTGCTGACCAACGCCGTCCGCTACGCCGACCCCGGCCAGGGTCCGGTCGCCGACATCCTCGACGCGGCCCGCCGCCTGGTCCCCATCGACCGCCGGGGCCCCCTCGACAGCGGCGAGCGCTGGCTCAAGGACCCCGCCGCCATGGCCGAGGCCGCCGACCGGATCGCGCAGGCGGCCGGTCTGCGCCCCGCCGACGCCAGGCGTCTGCTCGCGGAGACCCGACGTACCGCCGAAGCCTGCTGCGTGGACCCCGAGGACGACCTCGGCATGGGTTCCGTGCACTTCCCCGAGGCCCGGCTCGTCGGAGCGGCTCACCGCAGCGCCCAGCGGGTCCTCACCTCCCGGGCCTCGGCCGGCATGGTGCTGCGCGGGTACGCGGGCGACCGCGCGTACTGGGAGCGGATGCACCAGGAGCTCGACATCATCGCCTACCACGGATTCGCCTCGTACTTCCTGACGGTCGCTCAAGTAGTGGACGACGTACGGGAGATGGGTATCCGGGTGGCCGCCCGCGGGTCCGGAGCAGGCTCCCTCGTCAACCACCTGCTCGGGATCGCGCACGCCGACCCCGTCGCCCACGGACTGCTGATGGAGCGCTTCCTCTCCAAGCGGCGGCGCGTCCTGCCCGACATCGACATCGACGTGGAGTCCGCCCGCCGACTGGAGGTCTACCGGCGGATCATGGACCGGTTCGGTACCGAGCGCGTCGCCACCGTCTCCATGCCCGAGACCTACCGGGTCCGGCACGCCATCCGCGACGTCGGCGCCGCGCTGTCCATGGACCCGGCCGTCACCGACCGGCTCGCCAAGGCCTTCCCACACATCCGGGCCCGCGACGCCCGCGCCGCGCTGCAGGAACTCCCCGAACTGCGTGACGTGCGCGGGGAGTCGTACGGGCGGCTGTGGGAGCTCGTCGAGTCGCTGGACGCGTTGCCGCGCGGGATCGCCATGCACCCGTGCGGGGTGCTGCTCTCCGATGACTCGCTGCTCGCCCGTACGCCGGTGGTGCCCACCAGCGGCGAGGGCTTCCCCATGTCCCAGTTCGACAAGGACGACGTGGAGGAGCTCGGGCTCCTCAAGCTGGACGTGCTGGGCGTGCGGATGCAGTCCGCGATGGCGCACGCGGTCGCGGAGATCCGCCGCGGCACGGGGCGGGAGCTCGATCTGGACGACCCGGCGCAGGTGCCGCCGGGCGACCGGGCCACGTACGAGCTGATCCGCTCGGCCGAGACGCTGGGCTGTTTCCAGATCGAATCGCCGGGCCAGCGGGACCTGGTGGGGCGGCTCCAGCCGGCGACTTTCCACGACCTGGTCGTCGACATCTCGCTGTTCCGGCCGGGGCCGGTGGCCGCCGACATGGTGCGGCCCTTCATCGAGGCCCGGCACGGGCGGGCCCCGGTCCGTTTCCCGCACCCGGACCTGGCCGACGCGCTGCGCGAGACGTACGGGGTGGTGGTCTTCCACGAGCAGATCATCGAGATCGTGCACGTCATGACCGGTTGCGGGCGGGACGAGGCGGACCGGGTGCGGCGCGGGCTGTCCGACCCGCAGTCGCAGCCGCGGATCAAGGTCTGGTTCGCGGCGAAGGCGGCCGAGCGCGGCTATCCGGTGGAGGTGATCGGCCGGACCTGGGAGATCGTGGAGGCCTTCGGCTCGTACGGCTTCTGCAAGGCGCACGCGGTGGCCTTCGCGGTGCCCACCTACCAGTCGGCCTGGCTGAAGGCGCACCACCCGGCGGCCTTCTACGCCGGGCTGCTCACCCACGACCCCGGGATGTATCCGAAGCGGCTGCTGCTGGCGGACGCGCGGCGGCGGGGCGTTCCGGTGCTGCCGTTGGACGTGAACCGGTCGGCGGCCGCCCATCATATCGAACTGGTGTCCGATGCAGGCGGTGCCGGTGGGGTGTGGGGGCTGCGGCTCGGGCTGTCCGACGTCCACGGCATCAGCGGGGCCGAGGCGGACCGGATCGAGGCCGGGCAGCCGTACGCCTCCCTGCGTGACTTCTGGGACCGGGCGCACCCGGGCCGCCCGGTGGCCGAACGGCTGGCACAGGTAGGTGCGTTGGACGCCTTCGGCGCCAACCGGCGGGACCTGCTGCTGCACGTGTCCGAACTGCACGGCGCGCAGCGGGCCGCAGGCGTGCGCGGTCCCCAACTCCCGCTGGAGGGCGGCCGGTCCACGGCCTCCGTCGGGCTGCCCGACCTGACCGAGGCGGAACGGCTCAGCGCCGAGCTGGGCGTCCTCGGCATGGACGCCTCGCGGCACCTGATGGGGGACCACCACGCCTTCCTGGCCGAACTGGGAGTGATTCCGGCGCGCAGGCTGCGCGACACCGAACACGGGCAGACCGTGCTGGTCGCGGGGGCCAAGGCGGCCACCCAGACCCCGCCGATCCGCTCCGGGAAGCGGGTCATCTTCACGACGCTGGACGACGGGACGGGCCTGGTCGACCTGGCCTTCTTCGACGACAGCCACGAACGCTGCGCGCACACCGTCTTCCACTCCTTCCTGCTGCTGGTACGCGGTGTCGTGCAGCGGCGGGGCCCGCAGAGCCTGAGCGTGGTCGGCGCGGCGGCGTGGAACCTGGCGGAGCTGGTGGAACTGCGGGCGACGGGCGGTCTGGACGCGGTCGCGGCCCGCCTCGCGGAGCCGGCCGAGCCGGTCGAGCCGGAGTCGGCCGCGGGGGAGGGGGCCGCGGGAGAGGGAGCCGCGGGGGAGGGTGCGGCCGACGGCGAGGCGGCCGGGCGGCCCCCGGGCCGCAGGATCCGCATGCCCACGGGGTACGAGATGAACCCCTGGGCCGACCTGCAGCCGCCCGGCACCGGCCCCGCGACCGGCCGCAAGCTGTGGCACTCCAGCCCGGGGAGCGCGGGATGACCGCCGCCGAGCGGGTCGTGATGTGCCTGCGCCCGTACCCCGCCGACGGGGGGCCGCTCGGGGCCCGGGAGTACGCCGGGGTGCTCACGCTGCTCGGGGGCATCACCCCGGCCGTGCAAGCCGTGCCGCCCGACACCGTCCTCGCCGAGGTCCGGGGCGCGCTGCGCTACTTCGACTGCGACGCCACCCGGCTGGCCGCCCTGGTCCGGGTCCGGGCCCTGGCCCTGTACGGCGTGGACGCCGCCGTCGGCGTGGCCGGCAACCCCATGCTGGCCCGGGCCGCCGCCCGCGAGGCCGGGCCCGGACAGACCCTGTTGATCCCGGGGAACCCCGCCGCCGTACGGGAGTTCCTGGCGGGCAAGCCCGTCACCGCCCTCGACGGGGTCGGGCCGAAGGTCGCCCGGACCCTGTGCTCCTACGGCCTCGATTCCGTCGGCCGGGTCGCCGCCGCCCCGCCCGCCGCCCTGCGGCGGATCCTCGGCGCCCGGCTCGGCCGCGAGGTGCACGAGCGCGCCCTCGGGATCGATCGGACCCCGGTCCGGCCGGGCGCCGCCGCCCGCGCCGTCGCTGCCGAGCGGCTCTTCGATCTGGACGAGCTGGATCCCGTACGGCACCGGCGGGCGCTGCTCTCGCTGACGCAGGAGCTCGGAGCGAAGCTTCGTACACAGGAACAGGGCCGGGGGCAGGTCTGCCGAACCCTCTCGCTCACCGTCCGCTGCGCCGACCGCACCACGCTCACCCGGACGCGCACCCTGACCGAGCCCACCGCGCACTCGACCACCCTCACCGCCACGGCCTACGCCCTCTACGCGGGCCTCGGTCTGCAGCGGGCCCGGGTCCGCGCGCTGTCGCTGCGCGCCGAGGACCTGACCTCGGCCGAACGGGCCACGCGGCAGCTGAGCCTGGACCCCGAGGACGAGAAGGCCCGCCGTCTGGAGGCCGTCACGGACCGGGTCCGCGCCCGCTTCGGGCCGCACGCCATCGCCCGCGGCACGTTGGCCGCCTGACGTCCTCTACCTGTTCGTACGGGCGACGCGCGATTTTTTACTGACGCGTAACTTCCCTGTGTTCCTACTCACCCGTAATTTAGCGGCAGCAGCTCCCCCCTTGTGATCCGGATCACGGGACGAACCCCCACGCTCATCCCCTTGAGTCACCCGCGAGGAGATCACCCGATGCTGCCCTGGAGACGCCTGCTCCGCCCACTCGCCGTCCTCACCCTCACCGCCGCCGCACTCGTCGCCCCCACCGGTGCGGCGCAGGCCGCGACCGCCCCCAGCAGCGGCTGGAACAACTGGTCCTGCAAGCCGTCCGCCGCGCACCCGCGCCCCGTCGTGCTCGTGCACGGCACCTTCGGCAACTCCTGGGACAACTGGCTCGGGTTCGCCCCGTACCTCGTGAACCGCGGGTACTGCGTCTACTCGCTCGACTACGGCCAGCTGCCCGGCGTACCCCTCTTCAACGGGCTCGGCCCCATCGACAAGTCCGCCGAACAGCTCGACGTCTTCGTCGACAAGGTGCTGGCCGCCACCGGCGCCGCCAAGACCGACATCGTGGGGCACTCGCAGGGCGGCATGATGCCCCGCTACTACCTGAAGTTCCTCGGCGGTGCCTCGAAGGTCAACGCGCTGGTCGGGCTCGCCCCCGACAACCACGGCACCACGCTGCTCGGATTCACCAAGCTCCTGCCGTACTTCCCCGGGGCCGAGGACCTGATCACCACCGCGACCCCGGGCCTCGCCGACCAGATCGCCGGATCCCCCTTCCAGCAGAAGCTGAACGAGGGCGGCGACACCGTGCCCGGGGTGAAGTACACGGTCATCGCGACCAAGTACGACGAGGTGGTGACGCCGTACCGGAGCGCCTTCCTGGACGGGCCGAACGTACGCAACGTCGTACTCCAGGACCTGTGTCTCCTGGACCTCTCGGAGCACGTCGCCATCGGGATCACCGACCGGATCGCCTGGCACGAGGCGCTCAACGCCCTCGACCCGGCGCACGCCGAACGGACCACCTGCGCCTCGGTCTTCGACTGACCGGGCGCGGGCGGTCCGACACCGGCTAGCGGCCGTGGCGGCCCGTCGTCGTACGCGCGGTGCGACGGCGGGCGGCTGCGAACAGCGCGGCCGCGCCGACGGCGAGGGCGGCGGCCCCGGCGATCGCGATCGTCGGGGTGGCGCTGTTGCCGCCCGTCTCCGCGAGGTTGGCCTTGGCCGTGGCCGACGAGGACGGGTCGGCCGCGATCGGGACGGCGGCGGAGTCCTTCGTGCCGTTCGTCTTCGGGTCGTTGTCACCGTGGCCGTTGTGCTCCACGGTGGACTTGCCGGCGCCGTCGGAGATCTGCTGGTCGGTCGGGGCCGAGGGCTTGTCGACGGGCTTGTCGGACGGCTTGTCACCCGGCTTGTCACCCGGCTTCTCACCCGGCTTCTGGCCGGGCTTCCGGCTCGGCTCGGAACCCGTCCCGGTGGTCGGAGCGGTACCGGAGCCGCCGCCGTTGCCGCCGTTGTCCTTGCCGAAGACCACGTCCGAGCAGGTGTAGAAGGCCTCCGGGCTGTCGGAGCGCTGCCAGATGCTGTAGATGAGGTGGCGGCCGGACTTGTTCGGGACGGTCCCCGAGAAGACGTAGTCGCCGTTCTGCATCCCCGGGTCGGTGACCTTCGCGAACGGCGCGGGCTCCAGGTCGGACCAGGCCAGGGGCTTCGTCGGGTCGTAGCCGTCCTTCGTCACGTACAGCTCGAAGGTGCCCTTGTGCGGGGCCGTGCCCTTGTAGCGGAAGGTGTGCGCGCCGGCGGACATCGGGCCGGCCGGCCAGTCGGCACGGGCCAGGTCCAACCCCCGGTACTTGTCGTTGCCGGCCGAGCAGAGCTGCCCGTTCGGGATCAACGAGCGGTGGTTGCCGGCGGCGTTGGCGATGTTCACCGCGTTCCAGTCGTAGAACGGCTGTGTCCCGGCGGCCGCGACGGCCGCCTTGCAGGCCGCGGACTTCGGGGACTCGGGTCCCTCGGCGTAGCACGCCGCCACCCGGCTGACCGGGTCCGTCATCGAGCCGTGGGCGACCGCGGGAGCCGCGGCGTACGAGGCCAGCGCGAGCGGGGCCAGGCCGGCGGCGGCGATACGGGTCAGCGTGACGGCGGTGCGGCGGCGTGCGGGCATGGGTGATCTCCTTCGGGCACAAGGCAGGGGCGTGCCGGCGGAATCGGACCCCCGCGGTGCGCCGCCCCCCGGCGGCGCCGCACGGGCCCTTCCTGTCCTGGCCCGGCCAAGCTAGCCGCCCCGACCACGGCTTTTGCCCCTACGGGCCCCCCGGAGCGGATCCTTAGGACCCCCTTAAGCCGGAGACAAGAGCCGCCTCAGGAACGAGCCGCTCAGCGCCCGCCCGACCCGGCGCCTCCGACTTCGCGTCGCTCGTCAGCCGCACTGCGGGGTCGCGCAAGGACTCCCGCAGCCCGCCTGTCGTCCGCATGCTTCTGCTCGATGGAGGCTCGCAGCTCCCCGGGGGTCGGCCAGGGCGCGCGCCGGTGGATCATGCGGTGGCAGTTGGCGCATATGAGGGCAAGATCGCTGAGCCTGGTCCGACCTTCGCCGGCCTCGTGCAGAGGGACGACGTGGTGGCACTCGATGTATCCGGCTCCGCGGTCCCCGTAGACCTGCTCGAAGTCGAATCCGCAGGCCTCGCACACGAGCCGGCGGCCCTGGCGCAATACCGCATCGACCTTCTTCTTGCGCAAGGCCTTGTTCCGCTCGCGCTTGCGGTGCCGACCGAGTAGCAACCTGCCCTCGGGCGCGCTGAAGTCGTCCTCCTCGGCCGCCGGTGGCAGGTCCTGGAACTCTCCTGAGCCAAGACCTTGTCGGATGCGCCGGGCCACCTCCGTCATCTCGGCCGGCCGGGCAAGGAAGTCGTTCATGACGTCGACATCCAGGGCGTTGCCGTTCGTGGGCTTGCCGGTGTAGTCGGGGTGCCGGGACGTGATGTCGACCGTCTTGCGTGCTACGCCGTTGGGGTTCCGGAACAGCTCGTTACGTAGCTCCTCGGGATGGATCGGCATGGTCTGGAGCAGTGCAGACAGGTCGATCACGCGTGGATCGTCGAACTCCAATCGCTTCCAGCCGTTGGCCATGGCCAGTTCGCAAGCGAGGATGATCTCGTCACGGGTCCAGTCGGGGCTCCGGGACGAACGGATCGTGAAACCGAGTCGGGCCAGCCATCTGGCGGCGTGGGACCTTCCGCCGACCAGTTCGTCCGGCCTCAACGCTCGACCTTGATCGAACTTGTGGGCCACACCGGCGATGGCCTTCGAGTCGTAGGTTCGGCCCCCGTGCAGGAGGAGATACCCGGTTGCCGGCTTGTACCCGTACTTGGACAGAAACCCGTCCTGACCCAGCTCGTCGTACTCCGTCAGAGCCCTGAAGACGCCGTCTCGACTGATCGCACCTTTATGCATGGTGGAAGCGTAGGACCAGCCCCTGACAGTCGATCAGGGGCGGATCTCGTCGGCCGTCAGGAGCTCACGCACCTGTGCCGGCGTCCAGTTGCCGGCGGCGCCCGGGCGGGACGCGAGGTAGTCGGCGATGTCCTCCTCCTCCCAGGGGCCGGACTCCAGGAGGCCGCCGGCCAGGTAGCGCAGGTACGCGCCCGACGGGTTGAGCACCTCGACGTCCGCAAGGCGCCACGGCGCGGTGAAGGTCAGCAGCGGGATGCCCTCGATCGTGCCCGGGCAGATCAGGGTCTCGTACCGTCCCGGGCCGAGCTCGTCGCGGCCGTCGCGTAGGGCCGTCGTCAGGTCCAGGTCCGCCCCCGGCTTCTCGTACATCTCCTGGGCCGCGATGTCGGACATCTGGCCGACCGTCACCAGGTGGGCCCGTCCGCGGGTGCGACCGCGCGCCGTGGGGTCGTAGAACGCCCGGCCGCCCGTCCACACGGGGGACTCCGTGGCGAAGTACAGGCAGCCCGCCAGCTCGACCGCGATCGAGCGCTCGGGGGCCCTGTGGTCCCGGCAGCCCGGGTACGTGCGCGCCGCGCCGGGCGGGGTCCCGCCGGCGAGGTAGGTGGCCAGGCGGTCCATGTGCATGTTGGACCCGTAGGAGGCGTACCAGATCCGCTCGGGCGTGGAGATCGACTCGGCGAGCGGGGTGGCGGTGTGGACGACCATGCTCAGTTCCTCGGAGATCGGGAGGGGAGAGGGGCGCCGGCAGGCCCGCTGACCTGCGGGCGGCGATCCGGAATCTCCCCTGTCATATGCCTATCCGGCCACTGGGGCCCGTGCGTATGGTGTGGCCCCGGACCATCCCGGGCCCGGCGCCCTCCCGGCTCCCCACGGGAGGGCCGCCGCGCGCCTAGGCCGTCTCTTCCGGATCTTGTCGGGCCCGGCCCGCCCGGCGCGGCACCTCGCGGCGTTGTCGGGGCGCCCGAGTACGTCCAGTACACGGGCGCCCCTCCGCCCGGGGGCCCCTCCCAGCGGTAGCTGGGGGAGAGGCACCGCACCGGACGACCCGGGCTCACCCGACAAGATCCGAAAGAGACGGCCTAGGGGAGGAGCGCGGAAAGGCCCGCCGCGGAGCGGGCCTGGTCGTCCAGCGTGTCCAGGGCCCGTACCGCCTGGGCCGCGGCCTCCGGGTCGCTCACCGCCAGCCCGCTCTCGGCGAACTCGTCCTCGTCCAGCCGCAGCACGGAGCTCCCGTCCGCCGACACCCACAGGTCGAGGTCCAGGTCCTCCACGCGGATCTCCCCGCTCCGCACCAGGGCCGGCCGCGTCACGTCGCAGTACCAGCCCTTGAGGACACCGTCGGCGGTCCACACCTCCTTGACCGCGTACCAGCGGGTCCGCCAGAAGTGCTCGACGAACACGTCGCCCGGCTCGAAGCGCACGAAACCGAAGTCCCGTACGCCCTCGGCCGCCCAGGGGGCGCGTACGGAGATCCGGTCGCCGTCGTCGGCGACCTGCGCCGCCGGGTAGCGGATCTTGGTCCGGCCGGCCTTGGTCAGGACGACGGTCAGCTGTGCGGTCACTGGGTCTCCACCTTCTTCGTGAAGCGCGTCTCGGTCGCGCAGATCTTGTAGCCGAACCACTCGTTGATGGCGAGCATCGGGTCGTTGCCCGCGTCGTTGCCGGTGAAGGCCTCGGTGTACCCGGCAGCCCGGGCCCGGTGCAACGAGACCGTCTTGGCGAGCTTGGCCAGTCCCCGGCCCCGGAACGCGCGCAGGGTGCCGGTCATCGCCGAGCCGTAGCGGGTGGCGCCGTCCGTCTGCACCGCGGCGAAGGAGGCCACCACACCGTCGACCAGAGCGACGGTGGTCAGCTCCTTGTCCAGGGTCGGGTTGTGCCAGATCTGGGCGAGCCAGTCCTCGTAGGCGGACGAACCGACCGCCACACCACCCGGCTCGTCGGCGGTCGCCTCGGCGTCGGCCTCGAAGAGCGGCCGCGGGTCGGCGGCGAAGGCGGAGCCGGAACGCAGTTCGACCCCGGCCGGCAGGTCCTCGTCCCGCGGCAGCTCGGGCAGCGTGACCGCCGTCAGGTCCAGACGCAGGAAGTGCGCCGAGCGGCGGGGCAGGTAGCCGTGCCGCTCGGCGAAGGCGCGATGGGCGGGCTCGTCGAGGACCCAGGCGTACATGTCCACCGCGCCGTGCGCGGCGAGATGCTCCTCGGCTGCGCGCAGCAGGAGGCGGCCGGCGCCGAGACCGCGATGGGCGGGGTCGACGTACGTGTTGAGGTACGACTGACCGGGCTCGGAGCTGTCGTACGCGATGCCGACCCGGGCGGCGCCGATGACGCGGCCGTCCGGGCCCTCGGCGACGAGGATCCGGTGGTGCTTCGCCGGGTGGGCGGAGGAGAGCTCGAAGGCCAGGCCCTCGGCGCTGGTGATCGAGAAGGGCAGGGCCGCGCGGAGTGCCCGTACGACGGACTCCGCGTCCGAGGGGTCGCCGGGGCGAAGGTCACGGATCGATGCGGTCATGCGGCAGACGCTACGTCCGCCTTCGCGACGTGCGCCTCCCAATTAACCGCCGATGGGGGACAATCACCCGCGTGACCTCGACAAACCTGAAGATCACCATCGACGGCTCGGCCGGCTCGGCCGCCCCGTACGAACAGCTGCGCGCGCAGATCGCCGACCGGGCCCGGTCGGGGAAGCTCCCGGCGGGCTTCAAACTGCCGACCGTACGGGGCCTCGCGGAGGAGCTGGGGCTGGCCGCCAACACGGTCGCGAAGGCGTACCGGGCGCTGGAGGCGGACGCGGTGATCGAGACGCGGGGCCGGAACGGGACCTTCATCGCGGCCGCGGGGGACGCGGTGTCCCGGGAGGCGGCCGCGGCGGCCCAGGCGTACGCGGACCGCGTCCGCCGCCTCGGCCTGACCCAGGCCGAGGCGCTCGCGGCCGCGACGGACGCCCTCCGGGCCCGGTACGCCGCCACCTAGGCCGTCGCTTCCGGATCCTGCCCGGCCAGCGCTGCCCGGCACCGCCACGGCACCGGACGACGCGGGCTCGGTCGACGAGACCTCGCGAGGCGCCGCCGGCCCGCGATACCGCAAACCGGGCCGGAGGCTAGAGGTAGAGGCCCGCTTCCGAGTTGTGCGGTTGCGGGGGCAGGATCGCCGCCGGGCCCGTGCCGCGGCGTAGGGCGAACAGCTCCGCCAGGCTGGCGCCCTCACGGGAGACGCCCTCGTCCGTGCCCAGCCAATCCACCGCCTCCCGGTGGGTCAGCCGGCCGACCTCGATGCGGGCCAGGCAGCGCCCCGGTCGGACCACCGCCGGGTGGAGTCGTTCCAGGTCCTCGTTGGTGGTGACCCCGACCAGGACGTTGCGGCCCTGCCCCAGCAGTCCGTCCGTCAGGTTCAGCAGCCGGGACAGCGCCTGCCCGGCCGTGTGGCGGGCCTCGCCCCGGATCAGCTCGTCGCAGTCCTCCAGCAGCAGCAACCGCCAGCGGCCCTTCGCCGTGCCCTCGTCCTCGCCGATCGCGATGTCCATCAGGTAGCCCACGTCGTTGAACAGCCGCTCCGGGTCCAGGACGCAGTCCACCTGGCACCAGTCCCGCCACGACCGGGCCAGCGTCCGCAGCGCGGAGGTCTTGCCCGTACCCGGCGGCCCGTGCAGCAGGAGCAGCCGGCCCGCGATGTCGTCCGGGGTCACCTTCATCAGCCGGTCCATCGCCCCGGCCACCGGAGCCGTGTAGTTGGGCCGCACCTCCGCCCAGGTCCCGGCCGCGATCTGGCGGGTCGTCCGGTACGGGCCGCGGCGCGGGGAGACGTACCAGAAGCCCATCGTGACGTTCTCGGGCTGCGGTTCGGGCTCGTCCTGGACGCCTTCCGTGGCCTGACCCAGCACGCCGGCGGCGAGTTCGTCGCTGACCGCCGTCACGGTGACGTCCGCGCCCCGACTCCAACGCGAGACGAGCATGGTCCAGCCCTCGCCCTCGGCAAGGGTGGCGCTGCGGTCGCTGTCGCGCGCCGAGCGCAACACCTTGGCCTCCGGCGGCAGGAGGGTGGCCTCCGCCTTGACCCGCTCGATCGACACGCTGTGCGAGTACGGCTGCTCGCCGGACGCGAACCGGCCGAGGAAGAGCGCGTCGACGACGTCCGACGGTGAGTCGCTGTCGTCGACGTTGAGCCGGATCGGCAGCGCGTCCTGCGGGTTGGCTGACATGGCGCCCATGATCCGGCACACGATGCCCTCGTGCACCCGTGTTTCGCTGGATCGGGTGCCCAAGTTCCCTCTTCAAACGCATGCGGAGTGAAGGTTCGGGCCGCAACTCTGCCCTGAATATTCTTGGCATGGACACTTCCAGCGGACCTCGGCTGCTTGTACCACGGACTCAGGAGTAACCCCCACAAGGAGCCGCACACATGAGCATGAGACTGTCGCGCTTCGCTGCCCTGACCTCCTCCCTCTTACTCGCCGCGGGCGCCACCCTGTTCGGCGCGGGCCAGGCGGCCGCCACCGCCCGGGCCGACTTCGGCTACGTCGCCCTCGGTGACTCGTACTCCTCCGGCGTCGGCGCCGGCAACTACGACGGCGCGAGCGGCAACTGCAAGCGCACCACCCGCGCCTACCCGGCCCTGTGGGCCGCCGCCCATTCCCCCCAGACCTTCTCCTTCACCGCCTGCTCGGGCGCTCGCACGGGCGATGTCCTCTCCGGCCAGCTCGCCCCGCTCAACTCCGGTACCGACCTGGTCAGCATCACCATCGGTGGCAACGACGCCGGCTTCTCCGACGTCATGACCACCTGTGTGCTCCAGTCCGAATCCACCTGCGTCAGCCGCGTGAACCAGGCCAAGGCCTACGTGGACGCCACTCTCCCCGGCCGGCTCGACCAGGTCTACAACGCGATCAGCAGCCGCTCGCCCGGCGCGCACGTCGTCGTCCTCGGCTATCCCCGCTTCTACAAGCTGAACGGCACCTGCACCACCGGCCTGACCGAGGGCGAGCGGACCGCCATCAACGGCGCCGCCGACCACCTCAACGCCGCCATCGCCAAACGCGCCGCCGACCACGGCTTCACCTTCGCCTCGGTCGCCGGCACCTTCACGGGCCACGAGATCTGCTCCGGCAACCCGTGGCTGCACAGCGTCAACTGGCTGAACATCGGCGAGTCGTACCACCCGACCGCCGCCGGACAGTCCGGCGGCTACCTCCCGGCCTTCACGAACGCCGCCTGATCGGCCGAGGCCGCGCGATCCGTGCGAGCGCGATCCGTGCGGTTCGTTCGGTTCCCGCGATCCGTTCCCTCCGTCCCCTCGATCGGATCCGCCCCCTCCGTCTCCGCCAGATCCATCAGCTCCGTCCGATCCGACCTGACCGTCCCGTCCGGCTCGCCGCTCGCGGGACTCGTCGGAGCGCTCGTCGTCGTCGGGGGCGACGACGACGGCGTCGCCGACGTACTCGGCCCGGGCGAGGGGGCCCCGCTCGTCGGGGTCTCCTCCCGGCACGTCACCGAGGTGGCCACCCACTGGGTGGCCACCTCCGCCGGTCCCCGTACCTCCAGCCGGACCGCGTCCTCGAACGCCCCGTCCGGTTCGTGCGTGAGCTCGGTGTGCTCCAGCCGCCGGCTCCTCGGTCCGCCCTCCTCGTACATGACGGACCGCCAGTCGGGTCCGGAGGTACGCCCGCTGCGCGTGGCCCAGCGGTACTCCAGCACGACCGGGGTGCGCTCCACCTCGACGGTGGCCGTGAAGGCGGGCGCGGACCCCGCCGGTGGTGGGCAGCTGCCGGTGTAGGAGGAGCGCAGCACGTCCACGTACACCGAGACGTGCTGTCCCGTCGGTCCCGAGGCGGACGCCGACACCGGGGCCGACGCGGCCGCCGACGGCGTCGTGGTCACGGTCCGGGAGGCCGTCGCCGAGCCCGTCGGGGAGCCGTTCCCGGCGCCCGTCCCGTCGCTGTTCCCGCGGTCCTCGAAGAGCAACCACCCCACCGCGACCAGGGCCAGCACCATCAGCACGATGCCGACGGTCAGCACCAGCCCGGCGTTCCCCTCGCGCGCCGCCGGGGGCGGCGTCCCGTACGGACCCGGGTGCGCCGGTTGCGCCGCCCGCGTCGGCTGTGTCCGGTACGGCTCGCGCGGGGTGTCCGTCCCCTGCCCGTGGTGCGCGACGACCGTCGGCGCGTCCGGCCCCGACACCGGCCCGTCGGGGGCCCGTACGGTCCCGCCCGCGGCCACCACCCGCAGCATCCGGGCCGCCTCCGCCGCGGGCAGCCGCTCGGCCGGGTCCTTGCGCAGCAGGCCCTCCAGTGCCGGCGTCAGCGCCCCGGCCCGGCGCGGCGGCGGCAGCTCCGTGTCCACCACCGCCCGCAGGGTGTCCAGCGGGGTGGCCTGCCGGAAGGGCGAGACCCCCTCGACGGCGGTGTAGAGCATGACGCCGAGCGCCCACAGGTCCGAGGCGGGCCCCGGATCGTGTCCCAACGCCCGCTCGGGCGCCAGGAATTCGGGCGAGCCGACCACCTCGCCGGTCATGGTGATCGACGAGGAGCCCTCCAGGGTCGCGATCCCGAAGTCGCCGAGCACCACCCGGCCGTCGTTGGCGATCAGGACGTTGCCCGGCTTCACGTCCCGGTGCAGCACCCCGGAGTCGTGCGCCGAGCGCAGGGCGGCGAGCACCTGTTCCCCGATGTGCGCGGCCCGCTGAGGGGGCATCGGACCCTCGGCCTCCAGTACGTCCGCCAGCGAGAGCCCGCGCACCAGCTCCATCACGATCCAGGGCCGTCCACCCTGGGACGCCACGTCGTAGACCGTGACGACCCCGCGGTGCGAGACCCGGGCCGCGGCCCATGCCTCCCGCTCGAGCCGCCGGTACAGCCGCTCCAGTTCGGTGGGTTCCAGCCCGGCCGGCGCCCGTACCTCCTTGACGGCGACATCGCGGGCCAGGACCTCGTCCCGGGCCCGCCACACGATGCCCATGCCGCCGCGGCCGATCGGTTCGAGCAGTCGGTAGCGACCGGAGATGACCCGATCGGAGTTCGATTGGTCACTCACGCGCGCCCCCGAGTGTGCTCCCGTGCGCCCGGGCGTCACCGGACGATCACTCCAAGTTAGCGCAGTGTGGGCCAAGTGGCTCCTGTCGTGACGGGACTCGTGCGGAGGCCTTTCGCAGCGTGACGTCTGTGCGGAGAGTAATCGGCGACTCCGCTGAGTAATCGTCAACTCCCCGTCGCCGCAGGGGTAATTCACACCACCGGGATACCCGGGGGCGACGCGGGGGCGATAGGGTTAACCTGCCCGGGCCGGGTGCCCTCGTACGGGTGGGGAGAGAACATGGAACAGATAGCAATGCGCAGCAGGCCGCCTCGCGTGCCTGCCATCACCTGCGGCAGCAGTGCGACCAGCTCGCGCCTCGACCGCCACCTCTCTGTGCTCGGCGGTCCCGCCGTCCCGCACCGGGAGACCGCCGAGGCGACGCTGCTGATGCGCGAGCTCACCTCCCGCGACCACACGCACCGTCTGCGGAGCCGGAGCGCGCGCGTCTCGCTCTTCGCGCCGCTGCGCCGTCTGCGTCGCACGCTCTTCGGCAGCCGCCGCTCGTAACCGTCCCCGTACCGCAGCCGTCGGCCCTGTGGCCGCCGGCTCCCCGGCCCTACCCGATCACACCGTCCCGGCGCAGGTCCGAGATCTGTGCGTCCGCCATCCCCAGGGCGCGCAGCAGGGACTCGGTGTGCTCGCCCAGCGCGGGCACCGCACCCATGTGCGGTGCCGCGCCGCCCGGCAGCCCGATCGGCGGCAGCAGGGCCCGCAGCGGACCTGCCGGTGAATCCACCTCCCGCCAGCGGTCCCGGGCCGCGAGCTGCGGATGTCCGGCCAGTTGGGCCACGGAGTTCAGCCGCGCGCACGCGATGCCCGCCGCCTCCAGTCGCACGATCGCCTCGTCCGCGCCCAGCCGGCCCAGCGCCTCGGCCACCACCGCGTCGGTCTTCTCCCGGTTCACGGTGCGCGCCGCGTTCGTCGCGTACGCCGGATCGTCCGCCAACTCCGGCCGTTCCAGCACCTGTTGTGCCAGCCGCCGCCACTCGCGGTCGTTCTGCACCGACAGCAGCACCCGGTCCCCGTCGGCCGTCGCGTAGGCGTCGTAGGGCGCGATCACCGCGTGTGCGAGGCCGGTACGTACGGGCTGCTCCCCGCCGTGCATCGTGTGGTGCAGCGGATGTCCCATCCACTCGGCGAGCGCGTCCAGCATGGACACCTCCACCCTGCCCCCGCGCCCGGTGACCCCGCGACGCAGCAGGGCGGCCAGGACGCCCGAGAAGGCGTACATGGCCGCCGCGATGTCCGCCGCCGGGATCCCCGCCTTGACGGGCCGCTCCGGAGTGCCGGTCACGGACACCAGGCCCGCCTCGCACTGCACGAGCATGTCGTAGGCGCGCTTGTGGGCGTACGGGCCCTCGGCCCCGTAGCCGGAGACGTCCACGGCGACGAGCCGGGGGTAACGCGCGCACAGGGCGGCCGAGTCGAGCCCGAGCCGGGCGGCGGCCCCCTGCGCGAGGTTCTGGACGAAGACGTCGGCCCCGGCCAGCAGCTCGTGCAGGACCTCCCGGCCGCGCGGGTCCTTCAGGTCGAGCGCGATCGACTCCTTGCCCCGGTTGGCCCACACGAAGTGCGAGGCGAGGCCGTGCGCGGCCGTGTCGTAGGCGCGGGCGAAGTCGCCGCCGTCGGGGCGCTCGACCTTGATCACCCTGGCGCCGAGGTCGGCGAGCTGTCGGGTGGCGAAGGGGGCCGAGACGGCTTGTTCGACGGCGACGACGGTGATGCCGTCCAGGGGAAGTGGTTCGGTAGCCATGGGCCCTGCCTACCGGGTCGGACGGGCCGCTGTCACTACCGGCCGCGTGCGAACCTGGGCGTGGCCGGCGGGACGAACGGCACGAGCAGCACACCGGACCACAGCGGCGCCCCTTACGGCCGCGCCTCCGCCGTTCCCAGCCAGGTCGCGCACGGCGGGCGGTGGCGACGGCGCAGGAGGCGGCGGTACGCGGCGTGGGCCGTGCTCGGAGGGGGGCGCGCTCGCAGGTAGCCGTGCTCGGAGGGAGCCGTGCCAGGAGGGGGCTGCGCGCGCAGCGGGCGGCGTGCTCGAAGGGGGGCGTGCTCGAAGGGGGGTGGGCTCGGAGGGGGCGGTGCCCGGAGAGGGTCGTGTGCAGAGTGGGGGCGCTCGGAAGGGGTCGGGCTCGGAGGGGGCGTGCCCGGAAGGGGCGTGTTCGGAGGGGGCGTGCTTGGGGGTGGGTCGGTCTCAGAGGAGGGCGAACTGTCCGCCCGGGCCCTCCTCCTGGTGGTCCAGCACGGACGCCGGGCGCCGGGCCCAGGCCGGCGGCGGCAGCACCCCGGCCGTGCGCAGCACCTCGGCCGACAGCTCCGGGCCGGGCTCGAACGCGGCCCGCTCCGGGGCCAGTTCGGCCAACAGTGCCAACGTGGTCACCAGGGCGAGCAGTTCCGAGGTCCAGCTCTGCGGCCACTCGGCCGGCCCCAGTGCGGCCAGACCTTCGCTGTCCGGACCCCGGTGCGCGATGCGCGCGGCGAACCACGCCGGCAGCACACGCACCCCCTGCGCCTCGTACTCCCAGGCCCCGGCCGGGACGGGGGAGACCGTCCCGCTCCCGAGGCTCAGCGTCTCGCTCTCGGCGTCGTACGCGAGCTCGCGCGGCCGGCCCGGGACCGCCGAGCGGACGTACGGCCGGCGCCCGCCGGGCAGCCGGGGCGGTTCACCACCGCGGGCCCCGCGCAGCTGCACGCTCAGCAGCCGGTGTCCCAGCTCCAGCCCGGACCGCCAGCGCTCGGGATCGGCGGCGAGCGGGACCTCGTCCCCGCGCGGGCCCGGGCGGCCCGCCGCGAGCATCCAGCACAGGAGGTCCTCGGGGGTGACGTGGCCGCGGTGGCGCGCGTCCAGCAGGGACAGCAGGCCGGGCGCGAGATTCGGCTCGGCGCCGCCGGGGCGCCGGTGCAGCGGGCGGATCCGGCCGAGGCGGCCGACGGGGAGGTGTGCGGTGACCAGCGGATCCGGAGTCTCGACGAGGAACAGCTGGTGCTCGTCCCGGACCCGCCAGAGCTCGGGGCGGGCCGAGTCGATGAGCCGCTGGTCGGGCAGCAGCCACTGCTCGTCGAAGGGTTCGCGAAGCACCCGTACAGGGTCGGGGCAGGGGCCCGGGTCGTCGGCGAAACGGGCCGTGGCCGCCGAGCGCTGCCCCGGCAGGGCGGCCGCCCCGGCGTCGGGCCGCCGGCTGCGGCTCGGCCGGAACAGCCGCTCCCGCTCGGCCCCTTCGGAGGCGGTCAGGGCGGCCCAGCGGGCGCGCAGGGCCGCCGGATCGGGTGCGGCCACCCAGTCCCGGCCCAGGCGCAGGCCGCCCACGGACCAGGGCATCAGATCCTCAAGCAGCGGTACGTCATCGCTCACGCCGCCGATGGTAGCGACGGGATCCGATGGCCGGGCTGCGTCCAGGCCGAGGAGATAGGCTCCTTATGTAGGTATTCGTACGGTTTCGACCGAGGAGGTCGAGGAGGTCGAGGAGGCGGTCATGAGCCAGTACGACGAATACACGACCCCGTCACAGGCCGAGGGCGAGCGCCTCGACGAGGACATGGACGAGGCCCAGCGCAAGCAGCTGCAGCACCCGCACACGATGCGGACCACGCCGTCCCAGGCGGAGGGCGAACGCACCAGGGAGGACGACGAGAAGTAGGCGCGCGGCCGGCGGAAGAACCGAGGCACCGGAGGCACCGGAGGCACCGGCGGAGCTGGAGGCCGCAGGCCCTCCGGGGCGTCCGAGGGTCGTCAGTGCGCGTCGACCGTCACCGTGAAGGAGAACCGGTCGCCGCGATAGCGGATCCGGGCCACGTCCACCACCCGGCCGTCCTCGTCGTAGGTGACGCCCGTGTAGTGCAGGATCGGGCTCAGCAGCGGCACCTGGAGCAGCTCGGCCGTCTCCGGGTCGGCCAGCCGGGCCTCCACCGTGTCCGTGATCCGGCTGATGCGCACCCCCACGACGTCCCGCAGGACCTTCGTCATCGGCCAGCGTTCGAGATCGGCGAGGTCCACCGCCTCGGCGAACTCCGGGAGGACCGCGTTCTCCGCCCAGTTGGTCGGCTCGCCGCTCTCCCGGTCGTGGCGCAGCCGGCGGTACGTGACCACCTCGGCCGTGTCCGGGAAGTGCTCCAACAGCTCCCCGGACACGGCTGTGCGGCCGTGCCCGAGGATCGTCGTACGGTCGCCCGACTGCTGGGCCACGATCGCGTCGACCGAGCCCAGCAGCCGCACCGGGGTGCTGCGCAGCGCACCCGGCTCGATGAAGGTGCCGCGCCGCCGGTGCCGGCTGATCAGGCCCTCACCCTCCAGCTCCTTGAGCGCCTGCCGCATGGTCAGCACGCTCACCCCGTAGTGCCCGGCCAGCTGCTCCTCGGTGGGCAGGCGCAGCGAGGCGTCCGGGGTGCGCCCCAGTATCGAGGCGCGCAGTGACTGCGACACCTGGTACCAGAGCGGCAGCTTCCGGTTCAGTACCAGCGAGTCGGGAGCGAAGGCGGTCACGGGTGGATCTCCGAAGGGCTGGGCAGGGGGACGTGCGGTGGCCGCACGGTACGGCGCAGGCCGCGTATGCGGCGTATGCAGCGTATGCAGTGCAGGTCAGGCGCGGAAGTGCCGCTGCAGACCCTGCCACACGTCGTCGTACCCGCGCTGGAGGTGATCCGCGCCGGCCGCCTGCGCGGTGGCGGTGATCGGCCAGCGGGTCTCGAACATGAAGGCCAGGCCGTCGTCGATCTTCTGCGGCTTCAGCTCGGCCGCACTCGCCCGCTCGAAGGTCTCGTGGTCGGGCCCGTGCGCGGACATCATGTTGTGGAGCGAGCCGCCGCCGGGGACGAAGCCTTCGGCCTTGGCGTCGTAGGCCCCTTCGATGAGGCCCATGTACTCGCTCATCACGTTGCGGTGGAAGTAGGGCGGACGGAAGGTGTCCTCGCCGACCAGCCAGCGCGGGGCGAAGACCACGAAGTCCACGCCCGCCAGTCCCGGGGTGTCGGAGGGTGAGGTCAGGACCGTGAAGATCGACGGGTCCGGGTGGTCGTAGCTGATCGAGCCCAGGACGTTGAAGCGGCGCATGTCGTACACGTACGGGACGTGGCTGCCGTGCCAGGCGACCACGTCGAGCGGGGAGTGGTCGTAGGTGGCGGACCAGAGGTTGCCGCAGAACTTGTTGATCACCTCGGTCGGGCGCTCGGTGTCCTCGTACGCCGCCACGGGCGCCTGGAAGTCCCGTGCGGCGGCGAGGCCGTTGGCGCCGATCGGGCCGAGGTTGGGCAGCTCGAAGGGCTGGCCGTAGTTCTCGCAGATGTAGCCGCGGGCGTCGGCGTCGAGCAGCTCGACGCGGAAGCGGACGCCGCGGGGGATGAGGGCCATGTCGCCCGGGCGGGCGGCGAGCAGACCCAGCTCGGTGCGCAGCAGCAGCCCGCCGCGCTCGGGGACGATCAGCAGCTCGCCGTCGGAGTCGCTGAACACCCGGTCGGTCATGTCGGCGTTGGCGGCGTAGAGGTGGATGGCCATGCCGGCGCGCTGGGCGGCGTCGCCGTTGCCGCCGAGGGTCCACAGGCCGGAGAGGAAGTCGGTGCCGGGGGCCGGCTCGGGCAGCGGGTTCCAGCGGAGCCGGTTCGGGTCCGCCACGGACTCGGTGAAGGGTGCGGAACGCAGGGCCCCGTTGTCGATCCGGGTGAAGGGCGGGTGCGCGGCCGAGGGGCGGATCCGGTACAGCCAGGAGCGGCGGTTGTGGGTGCGGGGCTCGGTGAAGGCGCTGCCGCTGAGCTGCTCGGCGTAGAGGCCGAGAGGGGCGCGCTGGGGCGAGTTCCGGCCGATCGGCAGTGCGCCGGGGACTGCCTCCGAGCTGTGCTCGTTGCCGAAGCCGGTGAGGTACTCCAGTGCCTCCGCCGTCTTCCTGGCCTGCTCGCTCATGTGCTGCTCCCGCTCCGTCGAAGGAATCCTATGCTCGACAGTAGGATTCTGCGGCTCGTGCGTCAACGGCGAGTCTGCCCCCGACCTCCAGATCGACGGGAAAGGCCGGAATGGGGGGCCGGGGCGTCGTGGGCGAGGGTCGAAAACGCCGGGCGGGAGCACGGATTCGGTCCAGGGGGATCCCAAAAGATGAACATTGCTCTACTCTCACGCGCATGTCGTGGACCCGCAGGTTTCCTGCCGTGCCGGCGGCGCTCCTCGCCGCCCTCCTCGCCCTCCTGTCACTCCTCGTCGCCGCGCCCGCCGCCAGCGCGCACGAGGAGCGCCCGATCACCCTCCCGGACGGCTCCGGATCGGTACCCGAGTACCGCACCGCGGAGCCCGACCTGATCGTCTGCAAAACCGACCGACCCGCCTTCGAGCGCCGGATATCCGCCTTCCCCGAAGAGCTCAGGCAGCGCAACCTCGCCCTGTACGAGCGGTGCGAGAAGAGCGGCTACCGACACCTGCAGGAGGCCGTCGACGCCGTCGACCGGCCCGGGATGAACATCGCGATCCTCCCCGGCCTGTACGAGGAGGAGCCCTCCCTCCCCACACCGACGGGGGAGTGCGCCGCGCTCAAGGCACCCCAGTCCTCGCTCGGATACCAGATCCTGTCCTACGAGCAGCAGGTGCAGTGCCGGCACAACCAGAACCTCGTCGCGATCCTCGGCAAGACGAACCTGCAGATCGAGGGAACCGGCGCGTCACGGCTCGACGTGGTGGTCGACGCCAAGTACCAGAAGCTGAACGCCATCCGCGCGGACAAGTCCAACGGCATCTACTTCCGCAACTTCACCGCCCAGCGCACCACCTTCAACTCGCTGTACGTGCTCGCGGGCGACGGCTTCGTCATCGACGACGTGCTGACCCGCTGGAACGACGAGTACGGCTTCCTGACCTTCGCCAGTGACCACGGGCTCTACAAGAACTGCGAGTCGTACGGGAACGGCGACTCCGGCATCTACCCGGGCAGCGCCTCGAACATCAACGACGGCCGCGGCTACGAGGTCCCCCGGTACTCCATCGAGATCACCGGCTGCCACAGCCATCACAACATGGTCGGCTACTCCGGCACCGCGGGCGACTCGGTGTGGGTGCACGACAACGAGTTCGACCAGAACATGGGCGGCGCCTCGATGGACAGCGCCTTCCCCGGCCACCCCGGACTCCCGCAGAACCACGCGAAGTTCGAGCGGAACCTCATCCACGACAACAACCAGGACTACTACGGCTACGTCGCCGACGGCACCTGCGCCAAACCGCCCATCGAGCGCGGCTACGAGCGGGGCGTGGTCTGCCCGCAGATCTCCATGCCCCCGGGCACCGGCATCATCACCGCGGGCGGCAACTGGAACCTCTACGAGAACAACTGGGTGTACGGGCACCGACGCGCGGGCTTCTTCCTCAGCGCTGTCCCCGCCTTCATCCGGGGTGAGGAGGCGTGGTCGAAGCAGACCGACACCTCCCACCACAACCGGTACGCCGACAACGTCATGGGCAAGGACAAGTCCGGCGCCGCCCGCCCCAACGGCATGGACGTGTGGTGGGACGGCCAGGGGCGCGCCAACTGCTGGCAGGACGGACCCGACGGCTCCACCCCCGGCACCGTCCCGCAGTGCGGTGACCGCCGAGGCCAGGTCTCGGGGGCGTCCGCCCGGCTGGTCGGCGAACCGGTCAAGCTGGTCCAGCTCCTCGTCTGCGCGGACTACAACGTCCAGGCACGCAAACTCCCCGCCGGCTGCGACTGGTACGGCGCGCGCGGGCTGGAGCGGGTGGAAACCCAGCTCGCGCTGGCCGTGGCCGCCGTGCTGCTGCTCGTCGGCGGGGTCCTGTGGTGGCGCCGCCTGCGCGGATCGCTGCCGGGCGGCTCGCGCCTGGGCACGGCGGCCTCGCTGGCCGGGCTGGTGGGTCTGGTCCTGGACGTGGCGGGCTCCACCATGTCCCTCACCGCCACCTTCGTCCCGGCGCTCGCCCTCCTCCTGCTCGGCCTGTGGTGGACGGGCGTCGGGCTGGTGCTGCGGCCCGGCCGCCCCTGGTTGGCCCGCATGACCCTGCTGCTGGCCGGGCTCACCCTGCTGGACGCCTTCGACAAGGCCGTCCTGATGATCCCCTGGACCCCCCTGAGCCCCGCCTGGGTACGGGCCCTGGTCGCCGTGGTCTGGGTCCTGTGGGCCGTGGTGGCCTCGGCCCGCCCGGGCACCCCGGCCCGCCCGTCCGGCCCGGACGGCGACCCCGCGGGAGACCGAGAGCCGGTCCCCGCCGGCCCCGCCCCGGCGCTGACCGCGGCCGCCCCGGAGACCCCGGCGACCCCGGCGACCCCGGACCCCGCGGCGTGACCCCCGCCCAGGCAGCCCCGACCGCAGGAGGCCGGCCGTGACCGACCAGCCCGATCTCCGGCCCGACCTCCCGCCCGACGACGACAACCGGTGCGACGCCTGTGCCGCGCCGCCGCCCCGCGCGGTCCGCAGGCGCCGCCGGGTCGCCCGCGCGGCGGCCCTGCTCGCCCTCGCCCTGCTCCTCGCGGGCGGCGCGGCGACGGGCTGCGGCGGGCGGGCCACCACCCACCACAAGCCCGGCACCAGCCACGAGCAGGCCTCCGGCAGCGTGGGTACCCTGCTCACGGCGACCGACGCGGGCGGCCACCGGCTCCGCGAGGTCCCGGCCGAGGGCGCGCCGGAGGTCCAGCTGACCGTCCGCCCGGACTCGGAGGACGGCTGGAACCTCCAACTGGCGGTGAAGAACTACCGCTTCACCCCCGACAGCACCGGTGGCGCCGCCCTCCCGGGCGCGGGCCACGCCCACCTGGAGCTCGACGGGCGCAAGCTGGCCCGGCTGTACGGCCCCTGGTTCCACCTGCCCGCGGCGCAGGTCCCCGAGGGCGCGCACACCCTGACCGTCCGCCTCTACGCGGACGACCACACCGCCTGGGCGGTCTCGGGCAAGCCGGTCGAGGGCACGGCCCAGCTCACCGCCACCGCCACCGCCCCCGCCCCGGGCCGCACGGGCGGACACACCCACGGGGACACCCCACCGCCGGGCCAGACCCCGCCGTCGGGCCAGGCCCCGCCGTCGGAGCAGGCCGACCGCACGGTCACCATCACCGTCCGGGACGGCAAGGTCAGCCCGGCCCCCGCCCGCACCGAGCTGCGACGCGGAGAGCGGCTGGCCCTGCGCGTCACGAGCGACCGCGCGGACACCCTGCACGTCCACGGCTACGACAAGGAACTCGCCCTGCCGGCAGGCCAGGAAGCCACCCTGATCCTGACGGCCGACCGCACGGGCCTCTTCGAGGTCGAGACCCACGAGTCCGACCTCGTCCTGACCCAACTCCTCGTCCGATGACCCCACCCCACCCCGAACCCACCCGCGAACCCACGCCCGAACCCACGCCCGATCCCACCCCTGAACCCAGCGCCGCGCCCGCGGTCCGGCCCGGGCCCGTGGCTCGGCGCCCGGTTCGGTCCCACGTGCCCGCCGCGTTCCCGAGTGGTGTTCCGTCCCGGCCGTCCGGGCCCGGGGCGGAGTCCGTGCGGTCGGGCCCTCGCACCCGCGGGGCGTCGCCCCGGGTGGGTCGATGGTGAGCCCGTTCGGGCCGGGCCTCGCCCCCGGCGCGGGTGAGGGGGGCCACGGCCAGGGCGTGGTCCTTCACCCGGCCGATCCGCTCACCTCGCTCGCGCACGGGATCGGGTCCCAGCACGATCTACCGATCTCTCCCTTCTATGCCTTCGCCGGTGCCTTCGCCGCGCTGTTCGTCTCCTTTCTCGCGCTCGCCCTGCTCTGGTCCACCTCCCGCTTCCGCGGAGAGCGCTCGGGCCTCGCCCTGCCCGCCGCCCTCCAGCGGGTGGCCGACGCGCCCGCCACCCGAACCGCCCTGCGCGGACTGGGGCTCGCCGCCGCCGCGTCCGTCCTGATCCACCTCCTCCTCGGTCCCGACGACCCCGCGCACAACCCCGCCCCCGGCGCCGTCTACGTCCTCCTCTGGGTCGGACTCGTACCCGCCTCCCTCCTCCTCGGCCCCGTCTGGCGCCTGCTCAACCCGCTCCGCACCCTGCACCGCCTGCTCTCCCGGGCCCTGCGCCGCCGTGGCCCCGGCCGCCCCCTCCCCGCCCGGCTCGGTCAATGGCCGGCCGCCGCCGGGCTGTTCGGCTTCACCTGGCTCGAACTCGTCGCTCCTGATCCCGCATCCACCACCACCCTCCTCATCGCCATCACCGCCTACGCCACCGCCCAACTACTGCTCGCCGCCCGCTTCGGCGAGCGCTGGTTCGACGACGGCGACGCCTTCGAGACGTACTCCACCCTCCTGGCCCGGCTCTCCCCCCTCGGCCGTCGCAGCGACGGCCGCCTCGTTCTCCGTAATCCGTTCCACGGACTCGACGCGACGCCCGAGCGGCCCGGACTCGTCGCCACCGTCTGCGTCCTGCTCGGTTCCACCGCCTACGACGGCTTCTCCGACAACCCGTCGTGGATCAACGCCATACAGACCTCCCCCCTCGGCCGCATCCCCACGGCCACACTCGGACTACTCGGTTCCATCGCCCTCGTCGCCACCCTCTACTGCCTTTGCGCAGCGGTCACCCGCCTCGTCAGCGGTCCGCACCCAGGCCCGCTGACCGCCTTCGCGCACTCACTCGTACCGATCGCGCTCGGCTATCTCATCGCTCACTACTTCTCCCTCCTGGTAGTCGAAGGACCACGCACAGTGAGCATGGCACTCGGCACTGACAACGCCCCCGAACCCGTGCCACCGCTGGGTCCCGGCGGCCTCGCCGCCCTCCAGGTCATCGCCGTCGTCACCGGCCACGTGCTCGGCGTCGTCGCGGCCCACGACCGGTCCGTCCGCCTCTTCCCGCCCGCGAAAGCGGTGGCTGGGCAATTGCCGCTGCTGGCCCTGATGATCACTTTCACCATCGGAGGGATCGGTCTTCTGCTGAACTGAGGACCCCCACCGAACCGAGAAGCGAGGAGCGGCATGATGGACCCCGTGCCTCCCGCCCACTCCCTGCGCCGAACGCCGATCCAACAGCGCAGCGCCGACCGGCTCGCCCGGATCCTCGACGCCTGCGCCGAACTGCTGGACGAGACCGGGTACGAGAACCTCAGCACCCGTGCCGTGGCCCTGCGCGCCGGCGTGCCGATCGGTTCCGTCTACCGCTTCTTCGGCAACAAGCGAGCCATGGCCATCGCCCTCGCCCACCGCAACCTCGACCGCTACGTCGACGGCATCGCGGACCGGCTCGCCGACCTCCCGGCCACCCACTGGCGGCCGGTCGTGGACGCGGTGCTGGACGAGTACCTGGCCATGAAGCGCAGCGTTCCCGGCTTCGCGCTCGTCGACTTCGGCGTGCCCGCGCCGCCGGCCGAGGGGCCGGAGGCGGACCCCAACCACCAGGTCGCCGCCCGGCTGACGGAACTGCTCTCCGCGCACCTCGCCCTGACCCCCGACGCCACCCTGGAGCGGGCCGTCCTCGTCGCCGTCGAGGCCACCGACGCACTGATACAGCTCGCCTTCCGGGCCGACCCGGCCGGTGATCCGGGAATCGTCGCCGAGACCCGCGCGATGATGCACGCGTACCTGGCCCGCGTGCTGGACTGACACCCCCCTTCCGCCTCTTCCGCCCCGCCACCCTTCCGCCCACTCCACCGCGTCCCGGTTCCTTCCGTACCGCTGCCGACGCCCGGCGGGGAAACGGTTCGCCACCACACCGGATCGGGCCCGCACACCTCTCCCCTCCATCCGTACCGGTCGGTATGCTCGATGTACCCGCGTGCCCGCGCCCGTGCAGCAGACCGCCGCCCCTGGAGGGCCCATGTCCCGCACCGCCCTGCGTATCTGCCCCCTCTGCGAAGCCACGTGCGGCCTCACCCTGACCCTCGGGGACGGCGTGGTCACCGGAGCCCGCGGTGACCGCGAGGACGTCTTCAGCCGCGGATTCATCTGCCCCAAGGGAGCCGCGTTCGGAGCGCTCGACTCCGACCCCGACCGATTGACGGGCCCCCTCGTCCGCCGCGACGGCCGATTGCGGGAGGCCACCTGGGAGGAGGCCTTCGACGCCATCGCGGCCGCCGTCCCCGCCCAGGTCCAGGAGTACGGGCCCCAGTCGGTCGGCGTCGTGCTCGGCAACCCGAACGTCCACACCATGGCCGGCGCCCTCTACCCGCCCCTGCTCCTCAAGAGCCTCGGCACGCGCAACCTCTTCACCGCCAGCACCCTCGACCAGATGCCCAAGCACGTGTCCAGCGGGCTGCTCTTCGGCGACCCCTTCGCCATCCCGGTCCCCGACCTCGACCGGTGCGACTTCCTGCTGCTCCTGGGTGCGAACCCGGTCGAGTCCAACGGCTCCCTGTGCACCGCCCCCGACTTCCCGGGCCGGCTCAAGGCCCTGCGCGCCCGCGGCGGCACCCTGGTCGTCGTCGACCCGCGCCGTACGCGCACGGCCGCGCTCGCCGACCGCCACCTCGCGCCGCGCCCCGGCAGCGACGCGTTGCTGCTCGCAGCCCTCGCGCACACCCTGATCGAGGAGAAGCTCGCCGACCCCGGCGCGCTGGAGGAACACTGCGACGACATCGGGGAACTCGGCGTCGCGCTCGGGAGTTTCACCCCTGAGGCCGTCGCACCCGCATGCGACCTCACCGCCGCCGAGATCCGCACCCTCGCCCGCGAGCTCGCGGCCGCACCCACCGCCGCCGTCTACGCCCGGATCGGCAGCTGCACCGTCGAGTTCGGCACGCTCGCCAGCTGGCTGGTCGACGTACTGAACATCCTCACCGGCAACCTCGACCGGCCGGGCGGAGCACTCTTCCCGCTCTCCGCCACGGCTCCCGCCGGGCGCCCCGCGGGCCCGGGCAAGGGGTTCGCGCTCGGCCGCTGGTCGAGCCGGGTCTCCGGCCACCCGGAGGTCAAGGGCGAGCTACCCATGGCCGCGCTCGCCGAGGAGATCGAGACCCGGGGCGACGGGCGGATCCGGGTCCTGTTGGCCATCGCCGCCAACCCGGTCCTGTCCGCACCCGACGGCGACCGGCTGGACCGGGCGCTGGCCGGGCTGGACTTCATGGTCTCGATCGACCCCTACCTGAACGAGACCTCACGCCACGCCCACGTCGTCCTGCCGCCGCCACCGCCCTCGCAGAGCGCGCACTTCGACTTCGCGTTCAACGGATTCGCCGTACGCAATCAGGTCCGCTACTCGCCCGCCGCCCTCCCGCCGGCGGACGGGCGCATGGACGAGTGCGAGATCCACGCCCGCTTGATCCTCGCCGTATCCGGGCTGCACGGAGCGCCGCCGGAGGCGGTCGACGAGCGCGTCATCGCCGACAGCCTGGCCCGGGCCGTCACCGATCCCCGCTCACCGCTGCACGGCGGCGACCCGCAGGAGCTGGCCCGCCTGCTGACCGGCAGCACCGGACCCGAGCGGCGCCTCGACCTGATGCTGCGCACGGGTCCGTACGACCTGACGCTCGACGATCTGCGGCAGGCTCCGCACGGCATCGACCTCGGCCCGCTACAGCCACGGCTACCGGGCGTGCTGAAGACCCGCAGCGGCAGGATCGAGCTGCTCCCGGACCCGATCGCGGCCGAACTCCCCAGGCTGCGCGGGGCGCTCGCCGACCGCCCCGCCGCCCTGGTGCTCGTGGGCCGCCGCCATCTGCGGTCCAACAACAGCTGGTTGCACAACGTTCCGGCCCTCACCGGAGGTTCCAACCGCTGCACCCTTCAGGTCCATCCGCAGGACGCGGACCGGCTCGGCCTCGTCGACGGAGGGCAGGCCAGGGTCACCGCCGACGGCGGGAGCCTGGAGGTGCCCGTCGAGGTCACCGACGCCATCCGCAGCGGCGTGGTGAGTCTGCCGCACGGCTGGGGCCACGACCGAGCCGGCTCGCGGTTGTCGGTGGCCGCCGCGGCACCCGGCGTGAACGTCAACCAGCTGCTCGACGGCACCCGCATGGACCGGCTGTCCGGCACGGCGGTGCTCAACGGCTTCCCCGTCGAGCTCACACCCCTGCCCTGAGCTGGGCTTTTGCTCGTATTGCTCACGCGTGGACGTCTTGTTGGCGCACGGCGGGGGCACCTACCTTCCCCACATGCTGACCTTCCTCGGCTTCGCCATGATCGCGACATTCCTGGTCCTGATCATGATGAAGAAAATGTCGCCCATCGCGGCGCTCGTCCTCATCCCGGCACTCTTCTGCGTCTTCGCGGGGAAGGGCGCACACCTCGGCGACTACGTCATCGACGGCGTCGGCAAGCTCGCGCCGACCGCCGCCATGCTGATGTTCGCCATCGTCTACTTCGGCGTGATGATCGATGTCGGCCTCTTCGACCCGATCGTCCGCGGCATCCTGCGCTTCTGCAAGGCGGACCCGATGCGGGTGGTGGTCGGTACCGCCGTCCTCGCCGCGATCGTCTCGCTCGACGGCGACGGATCGACCACCTTCATGATCACCGTCTCGGCGATGTACCCCCTCTACAAGCGGCTCGGCCTGAGCCTGGTGGTGATGACGGGCGTCGCGGCCACGGCCAACGGCGTCATGAACACCCTCCCCTGGGGCGGGCCCACCGCCCGCGCCGCCACCGCCCTCAAGCTCGACGCCGCCGACATCTTCGTCCCGATGATTCCGGCGCTCGCGGTGGGCCTGCTCTGCGTGTTCGTCCTGGCCTACGTCCTCGGTGTGAAGGAACGCCGTCGGGTCGGCACGCTGGTGCTGCCCGGTCAGGTGGAGCGGGAGGCTGCCGAGGAGGAGCTGGCCCCGGCCGCTCCCGCTACGTCCGGCGCCTCTGCCTCCATCTCCTCCTCCTCTACTTCCACCGCTGCCTCTGCCTCCGGTGCAGGCGGCGCCGGTTCCGCCGGGGGCCCCGCCACCAGTTCCGCTTCCGCCGCGCACGGGAGCGGTGGCGCCGCCACCCCCGAGGACGGCTTCCAGGGCCTGGATCCGCACCGCCCCACTCTGCGCCCCCGCCTGTACTGGTTCAACGCCGGCCTCACCGTGGCCCTCCTCACCGCGATGATCATGGAACTGCTGCCCATCCCGGTGCTGTTCCTGCTCGGCGCCGCCCTCGCCCTCACCGTCAACTTCCCGCACATGCCCGACCAGAAGGCCCGGATCGCCGCCCATGCCGACAACGTCCTGAACGTCGCGGGCATGGTCTTCGCCGCCGCCGTCTTCACCGGGGTCCTCACCGGCACCGGCATGGTCAAGCACATGGCCGACTGGCTCGTCGGCGCCATCCCCGAGGGCATGGGCCCGCACATGGCCCTGGTCACCGGCCTGCTCAGCCTGCCGCTCACCTACTTCATGTCCAACGACGGCTTCTACTTCGGCGTCCTGCCCGTGCTGGCCGAAGCCGGCGCCGCCCACGGCGTCTCCCCGCTCGAGATCGCCCGCGCCTCGCTCGTCGGTCAGGCCCTGCACATGTCGAGCCCGCTGGTTCCGGCCGTCTACGTCCTCGTCGGCATGGCCAAGGTGGAGTTCGGCGACCACACCCGGTTCACCGTGAAATGGGCGGCCCTGACCTCCCTCGTGGTCCTCGCGGCAGGGATGCTTTTCGGCATCATCTGATACCTGGCGCCCTCTGGCCGGCAAAAACTACCGACGCTAGTTTGTAGGGTGTTCGCGAGGTCGGATCTACGCGCTCGTGCGTGCTCGGGAGGAATGCCATGAAGGCCCACGACGGGATGTACATCGACGGCGCGTGGCGGCCCGCCGTCGGCAGCGATCTGATCGAGGTCGTGAACCCGGCCGACGGCCAGGTCATCGCCCAGGTCCCGGCCGGCACCGAGGAGGATGTGGACGCGGCCGTCCGCGCGGCCCGTGCGGCCCTCCCCGGCTGGGCGGCCACGGCCCCCGCCGAGCGCGCCGCGCTGATCGGGGCGCTCCGCGACGCACTGCTGGCCCGCACCGGCGAGCTGACCGAGACGATCACCGCCGAGCTCGGGTCCCCGCTCGGCTTCTCCAAGGCGGTCCACGTCGGAGCGCCGATCGCCGTGGCCTCCTCCTACGCCGAACTCGCCTCCTCGTACGCCTTCGAGGAGCGGGTCGGGAACTCGACCGTGCTGCTGGAGCCGATCGGGGTGGTCGCGGCCATCACCCCCTGGAACTATCCGCTGCACCAGGTCGTTGCAAAGGTGGCGCCCGCTCTCGCCGCCGGCTGCACCCTCGTCCTCAAGCCGGCCGAGGACACTCCGCTGACCGCACAGCTCTTCGCCGAAGCCGTGCACGAGGCGGGCATCCCGGCCGGAGTCTTCAACCTGGTGACCGGCACCGGTCCGGTCGCGGGCCAGGCCCTGGCCGCGCACGAGGGAGTCGACCTCGTCTCCTTCACCGGCTCGACCGCGGTCGGCAAGCAGATCGGCGCGACGGCCGGCGCCGCCGTCAAGCGGGTCGCGCTCGAACTGGGCGGCAAATCGGCCAACGTCATCCTGCCCGGGGCCGACCTGGTCAAGGCCGTCGCGGCAGGCGTCGGGCACGTCATGAACAACAGTGGCCAGAGCTGCAACGCGCTCACCCGGATGCTCGTCCACCGGGATCACTACGAGGAGGCCGTCTCGCTCGCGGCCGCGGCCGTCGCCGACTATCCCACCGGTGATCCTCGCGAGTCCGGTGTCCGTGTCGGCCCGGTCGTCAACGCCAAGCAGCACGAGCGCGTCCGCGGTTTCATCACCAAGGGCGTGGAGGAGGGCGCGCGCCTTGTCGCCGGCGGGCCCGACGCGCCGCTGGAGCAGGGGTACTTCGTGGCGCCGACGGTGTTCGCCGACGTCACGCCCGACATGACGATCGCCCAGGAGGAGATCTTCGGCCCGGTGCTGTCGATCCTCCGCTACGAGGACGAGGAGGAGGCCCTCCGCATCGCCAACGGCACCGTCTACGGCCTGGGCGGCGCCGTCTGGGCCGCCGACGACGCGACGGCCGTGGCCTTCGCGCGCCGTATGGACACCGGACAGGTGGACATCAACGGAGGCCGCTTCAACGTGCTCGCGCCCTTCGGCGGCTACAAGCAGTCGGGCGTCGGCCGTGAGTTGGGCGCGCACGGCCTGGCGGAGTACCTCCAGACCAAGTCCCTGCAGTTCTGATCGTTCGGACGGTCCGGATCACCCGGACCGTCCGGACGGACGTCGGCACCCGCCCGACCCGATCGACCCCGCCCCGGCCGCACGCGCCGTAACCACGGCACCCGCCCGCACCGGAAAGACGAGATGACGACCATGGTCCGCGCCGCTGTCCTGCCCGCCGTCGGAGCCCCGCTGGAGATACGGGACATCGTGCTGCCGGATCCCGGCCCCGGGCAGGTCCGGGTGCGGCTCGCCGCGGCCGGGGTGTGTCACTCCGACCTCTCCCTCACCAACGGCACCATGCGGATCCCCGTGCCCGCCGTCCTCGGCCACGAAGGCGCGGGCACGGTCCTCGCGGTGGGGGAGGGCGTCACCCACGTCGCCCCCGGTGACGGCGTGGTCCTCAACTGGGCCCCGTCCTGCGGGGAGTGCCACCACTGCACGATCGGCGAGGTCTGGCTCTGCGCCACGGCGCTCACCGGGGTCGGGGCCGTCTACGCGCACGACGCCCAGGGCACCGCACTGCACCCCGGGTTGAACGTGGCCGCCTTCGCCGAGGAGACCGTCGTCGCGGCCAACTGCGTGCTGCCGGCCCCTGCCGGGATCCCGCTCGCCGAAGCGGCCCTGCTCGGCTGCGCCGTGCTCACCGGGTACGGGGCGGTCCGCCACAGCGCCCAGGTCCGACCGGGCGAGTCGGTGGCCGTCTTCGGAGTCGGCGGGGTCGGCCTGGTCGCCCTCCAGGCCGCCAAGATCGCCGAGGCGGGCCCGATCATCGCCGTCGACGTGTCCCCGGCCAAGGAGGAACTGGCCCGGGCGGCCGGGGCCACCGAGTTCGTACTCGCCTCCGACACCACCGCCAAGCAGATCCGCGCATTGACCGGCGGGCAGGGCGCCGATGTCGCCGTCGAGTGCGTCGGCCGGGCCGAGACCATCCGGGGCGCCTGGGAGTCGACCCGGCGCGGCGGGCGCACCACGGTCGTCGGCATCGGCGGCAAGGAGCAGAAGGTCACCTTCCACTCCATGGAGATCTTCCACTTCGCCCGCACCCTCACCGGCTGCGTCTACGGCAACAGCGACCCGGCCCGCGACCTCCCGGTGATCGCCGAGCACGTCCGCGCGGGCCGCCTGGACCTCGGCGCCCTGGTCACCGACCGGATCACCCTCGACGGCATTCCGGCCGCCTTCGACGCGATGCTGGCCGGCAAGGGCGGCCGCTCGCTGGTCGTCTTCCAGCCGTAGGGCGCCGTCGGCGTCCCCGCGGAGCGCTCGCGGTCCGCCGACAGGGCTCAGGAGGCGGGCAGCGCCTCGTACTGGAGGGCCAGCCCGTCCAGCAACGCCGCCAGCCCCGTCTCGAAGGCGCCCTCGTCCACCTCGCGCCCGCGCTCCGCCAGCAGGTGGGCCTGGCCGAGGTGCGGGTAGTCCGCCGGGTCGTAGGCCGTGCGGTCGTCCACGAAACCCCCGGCGAAGGAGGCCACCGCCGAGCCCAGGATGAAGTACCGCATCAGGGCGCCGATCCGGGTCGCCTGCGCCGCCGGCCAGCCGGCCTCCGTCATCGCCCCGAACACCGCGTCCGCCAGGCGCAGCCCGGCCGGCCGGCGGCCCGGCCCGCGAGCCAGGACCGGCACGATGTTCGGGTGGTCCGCCAGCGCGTCCCGGTACGAGTGCGCCCACGCGTGCAGGGCCGCCCGCCAGTCCTGGCCGCCGTCGAACATCGACAGGTCCACCCGCGCGCTCACCGCGTCCGCCACCGCGTCCAGGATCTCGTCCTTGGTGCGGAAATGGTTGTAGAGCGAGGGCCCGCTGACCCCGAGCGCGGCGGCCAGTCGCCGTGTCGACACGGCCTCCAGCCCCTCCGCGTCCACCAGGGCGCCGGCCGCCTCGACGATGCGGTCCCGGCTGAGGAGGGGCTTGCGCGGTCTGGCCATGCGCCACATAGTAGGGCCTGCCCGCCATAAACTACCGGTGCTAGTTAAAGGTGCCGATCCCGCCCCGGAGGTGCCCGGTGAATCTGGAGCTGAGCGAGGAGCAGGCCGCCGTCCGCAGGCTCGCCCGGGAGTTCACCGAGCGCGAGGTCGTCCCGTACGCCGCCGAGTGGGACCGCGCCGAGAGCGTGGACCGGGCCATCGTGAAGAAGCTGGGCGGGCTCGGCTTCCTCGGACTGACCGTCCCCGAGGAGTACGGCGGCTCCGGCGGCGACCACCTCTCCTACGTGCTGGTCACCGAGGAGCTCGGCCGCGGCGACTCCGCCGTACGCGGGATCGTCTCCGTCTCCCTCGGCCTGGTCGCCAAGACCATCGCCGCCTGGGGCTCGCAGGAGCAGAAGCGCGCCTGGCTACCGCGCCTGTGCTCCGGCGACGCGCTCGGCTGCTTCGGGCTGACCGAGCCCGGCACCGGATCCGACGCCGGCAGCCTCACCACCCGCGCCGTGCGCGCGGGGGACGCGTACGTCCTCGACGGCAGCAAGATGTTCATCACCAACGGCACCTGGGCCGACGTGGTGCTGCTCTTCGCCCGCACCGGCGACGAGCCCGGCCACCGCGGAGTCTCCGCCTTCCTCGTCCCCACCGACACCCCCGGCCTGACCCGCCGCGAGATCCACGGCAAACTCGGCCTGCGCGGCCAAGCCACCGCCGAGCTCGTCCTCGACGGCGTCCGCGTGCCCGCCTCGGCCATGCTCGGCCCCGAGGGCAAGGGCTTCTCGGTCGCCATGTCCGCCCTCGCCAAGGGCCGGATGTCGGTCGCCGCCGGTTGCGTCGGCATCGCACAGGCGGCCCTGGATGCGGCCGTCTCGTACGCCGCCCAGCGCGAGCAGTTCGGCCGGCCGATAGCCCACCACCAGCTGGTCCAGGAGCTCATCGCCGACATCTCGGTCGACGTGGACGCGGCCCGGTTGCTGACCTGGCGGGTGGCCGACCTCATCGACCGCGGGCAACCCTTCGCCACCGAGTCCTCCACCGCCAAGCTCTTCGCCTCCGAGGCCGCCGTGCGGGCCGCGAGCAACGCCCTCCAGGTGCACGGCGGGTACGGATGCATCGACGAGTACCCGGCCGGCAAACTGCTGCGCGACGCCCGCGTGATGACCCTGTACGAGGGCACCAGCCAGATCCAGAAGCTGCTCATCGGCCGTGCCCGTACCGGGGTCTCCGCCTTCTGAGGAGTGGTGGGAGGACCTTCCGAGGATCTGTGCGAGGGGGCCGACTGAGTACCGGCATGAGTACGCGCGCGGATGTGCTCGCCCTCGCTCGGCCCGATTCTCGAACCATGAACGAGACACCGGTCAAGCAGCAGAGCACTGGGGCGTACTACGGCCAGGCCGTCGCCTCCTTCGGTATCGCCATGGGCGCCGTGGCCGTGGGGATCTACAACCTGGAGACGAACGGCTGGGTCCGGGCCTTCCTCGGCATCGCCGTCCTCTACCTCACCACCTCGGCCTTCACCCTCGCCAAGGTGATCCGCGACCGCCAGGAGGTCACGCAGATCGTGAGCCGGGTGGATCAGGCCAGGATGGAGAAGATGATGGCCGAGTACGACCCCTTCGCACCGAAGTAGTCGCACGTCGGTCCCGGCCGGGCCGCCCGACATCGCTAAGCGCTTGCTCACCCTCCGGTAGGGTGTTCACTTCCACACGGTGAAGGGTGAGTGAGCGATGGGCAGCGCGGAGGATACGGTCGACGGCTACCGGCCGTGGTCCGAGGTCACCCCCGACGCCGCGCGGCGGCTGCTCGTCGCCGCCGTCGACGCCTTCGCCGAGCGCGGGTACCACGCCACCACCACACGTGACATCGCGGGCCGTGCCGGGATGAGCCCGGCCGCGCTCTACATCCACTACAAGACCAAGGAAGAGCTGCTCCAGCGGATCAGCCGGATCGGCCACGACAAGGCGCTGGAGATCCTCACCACCGCCGCCGACGGCCCCGGCAGCGCCGCCGATCGGCTCGACGCCGCCGTACGGTCCTTCGTGCGTTGGCACGCGGCGCATCACACCACCGCGCGCGTGGTCCAGTACGAGCTCGACGCCCTCGCTCCGGAGCACCGTACCGAGATTGTCGAGCTGCGCCGGCAGAGCGACGCGGCCGTGCGCCGCATCATCGCCGACGGGGTGGCCGCGGGGGAGTTCGACGTCCCCGACGTGCCGGGCACCACGCTCGCCGTGCTGTCGCTGTGCATCGACGTGGCCCGCTGGTTCAACGCCGCCGGCCGGCGCACGCCCGACGAGGTCGGCGGACTCTACGCCGACCTCGTGCTCCGCATGGTGGCCGCGCGGCCCGGCCCGCAGCAGCAGTAGCTCGGGAGGGCTGGTTCGGAAGCGCTGGTTCGGAAGCGCCGGCTCAGAAGTAGTAGCGCGAGACCGACTCCGCCACGCACACCGGCTTGTCGCCGCCCTCGCGCTCCACCGTGACGGTGGCCGTCACCTGTACGCCGCCACCCGCCTCCGTGACCTCCGTGATCACGGCGGTGGCGCGCAGCAGCGAACCGACCGGCACCGGCGCGGGGAAACGGACCTTGTTCGTCCCGTAGTTGAGACCCATCCGCATGCCCTCGACCCGCATGATCTGCGGCACCAGGCTGGGCAGCAGGGACAGGGTCAGATAGCCGTGCGCGATGGTGGAGCCGAAGGGCCCGCCCGCCGCGCGCTCCGGGTCCACATGGATCCACTGGTGATCACCGGTGGCGTCCGCGAAGAGGTCGATCCGCTTCTGGTCCACCTCCAGCCACTCGCTGGGCCCGAGCGGTTCACCGATCCCGGCGTGCAGCTCCTCGGCGGACGTGAAGACCCTCGGCTCGGCCATGCCCTGTTCCTGTCTCTCGCGGACGACTGACGGACGAACGAACGAATAAGCGCTTGCTCAGCATGCTGGGGGGCGTATGCGTATGTCAACGGACCTCCGACTACGCTCGGCCGAGTGCCGCAGATTCCCGAGAAAATCCACGAGCTCACCGTCGGTCAGTTGTCCGCCCGCAGCGGCGCGGCCGTCTCGGCGCTCCACTTCTACGAGGCCAAGGGCCTGATCAGCAGTCGTCGCACCGCTGGCAACCAGCGCCGCTACACGCGTGACGCACTGCGCCGGGTGGCCTTCGTACGCGCCGCACAGCGCGTGGGTATCCCGCTGGCCAGCATTCGCGAGGCGCTGGCCCAACTCCCCGAGGAGCGTACGCCCAACCGCGAGGACTGGGCCCGTCTCTCGGAGGCCTGGCGCACCGAACTCGACGAACGCATCAGCCGGCTCGGCCGGTTGCGCGATCATCTGACGGACTGCATCGGCTGCGGCTGCCTGTCGATGGAGACCTGCGCGCTGTCCAACCCGGACGACGTCTTCGGTGAGCGGCTCACCGGCTCGCGGCTGTAGCCACCGCCTGCGCCACCATGTCCCGGGCCGCCGACACCAGTTCGGCATTGGACCGCGCCGGACGCCCGTCGGGCAGGTACGTCACATCGCCTACGCCGGTCCGTACGCCCGTGCCGCACCGCGCGGCCAGTCGCAGCACGGGCCAGGCGGCCGCGTCCCGCCCGTACAGCAGCACCGGTACGGGCGGCAGCGCGCGCAGCCCCGCCACCAGGGCCGGATCGGCCGCAGCCAGCTCGGCCGAGAGCCGCACCCGCCCGGGTTCGCGCACCGGCCAGGCCAGGAACCGGGCCAGCGGCTCCGCCCCGGCCGCCCCACCCAGCGGTACCACCGCGTCCACCGCGACCCCCCGCGCCAGCAGGGCCTGCGCCAGCTCCCCGGCCCCCGGCTCCCCGAAGTGCACCACGGCCCGGTCCGGCAGCACCGTCCACGAGGCCAGCCGTGCCCGCCGCCCCGCGGGATCGGGCTCGGCCGCGATCGACACCGGTACCGACAGCGCTGCGCCGACCCCTGCGCGCCGCAGCACCTCCAGCACCGGCCCGACCACCCGCGGCGACAGGCTCTCCCGCCCGCACGGCGTCCGCGGATGCACCAGCACCTCCTCGGCCCCCGCGGCGACGGCCGCGAGCGCCGACTCCGCCAGCGCCTCCGGCGACAGCGGCACGGCCGGGCCGTCGGCGGCACTCCGTGAGCCGTTCAACGACACGGACAACGACACGGACGACGACGCCGGCGACGGTATCGGTGACGACAGCGACACCGGTGACGACACCGGCGACGACACCGGTGGCGGAACGAAGGACTTCACGCGGCTCCCGCCGACGGGGTCTCCAGCAGCATCGGGGTGTCCACCAGGGCCGGTCTGGGCACCACGATCCCGCAGCCCGCGCACACCGGCCCGTCCCAGGCCAGCGCCCCCGCCCAGGGCCCGACCGGAGCCACCTCCGGCCAGTGCAGTTCGGTGTCCCCGCACACCGGGCACACCGTCCCCGGCGCCGACTCCAGCGCCCGCACCAGCCGCCGTAGCACCTCGCCCAGCGCCCCCTCGGGCCGAACACCCGGATCCGCGCACCGCACCACCGCGTCCCCGCTCCCGCCCCAGGCCCACTCCGGCCGGCGCAGCCCGTGGTGCTTCTCACGCCGCCGGCGCTCCGCGAACTGGCGCTCGTACTCCAGCCAGACCGCCCGCGCGTCCTCCAGCTCCTCCAGGGCGGCGACCAGCCGCAGCGGATCGGCCCCCCGGTCCTCCGGGGCGATCCCGTGCCGGTCGCACAGGTGCCACCACGTCGCCCGGTGCCCGTAGGGCGCGAATCGCTCCAGGCAGCGGCGCAGGGAATGGCGCCGCAAGGCCCGGTCATTGCGCGCGTCGCGCACCTGGTAGGCCAGACTTCGGAATCCCGCCATCACACCATCACCTCCGCCGATGTGCCCAACATGCCCGGTCGGAGGCGGGCGCATGCGGGGGCGGTCGAGGCGTGCGGGTGGCACATGGCCAGAACTCAGCGCCCCATGCGCCCCGCGTCCACCACCAGCCGGGCCAGTTCCTCGTGGCAGATGTCGCTGTGCGCCCCCGACGGGGCACCCCCGCGCCGCACCACGGAGTCCGCGTCCACACTGACGCAACCGGCCGCGGGCACCCCCTCGCGCAGGGCCGCGTCGAGGGTCAGCCGGGGCGCACCCGGAACGGCCTGGACCCCGTCGTGCCCGATGGCGCCCCAGCGCTCGTCGAAACCCAACAGTCCGGCCGAATCCCCTGCCATCCGGGAGGCCAGCGGATAGAAGATCTTGAGGGCGGAGTCGTAGGGGGAGTGGCAGGCGACCACCGGCCCGTCGACCCGGCGCTGGAGGCCGCGCAGGGCGCCGCCGTGGCCCTTGTCGTGCGGCAGTCGGTCGGCGAACGCGTAGTGGGAGAAGGCGCCTTGGAGCAGGGTCACGGATTTCACGTAGCGGGCCCGGTCCGGGACCGCGCGCAGGGAGAAGGAGACGACGCGCGCTCCGAAGCTGTGCCCGATCAGGTGGAACCGCAGTGCGGGGCGGGCGGCCGCCAGCTGGGCCAGCACGGGGCCGAGGCCGCGTTCGCCGACCACGCCCGCCCGCTTCTTCATCTTGTAGTACGCGGCCTGTCGTAGCAGTTCTTTGGCGCCGTCCCACAGGCCGCGCAGCCCGCCGCCGACCGTGAGCCCCGGACCCTCGGGGGCCGCCGCAGCCGGTGCGCCCGCCCTGACCAGGGCGAGGGAAAGGGCCTGGCACACCTCCAGCACATCGTCCGTGAAGATCGCGGGTACCGAGGGCGCGACCATCGCCGGAACCGCGTCCACCCCCGCCAACTCACGTACCAAGGCGCCGAACTCGATGAAGGCGGCCGCCGAGTCCGGCCGCTCGGCCAGCAGTTCCGCCACCCGGTCCAGCTCCGCCCGCCGCTCCGGCCAGAACTCCCCGAGCGCCCGGCGGGTGAGCGGATCCAGCGCACCGCCGAGGCCCGGTTCCGCCAGGGCGCCGGGAGCGTCGAAGTCCGGTATCGGCTCGTCGGAGAAGCGCATCGAGGGCCATACGACACCCACATAGCCCAGGCGCACCCCCGATCCCACCAGCCCCTCGAAGGGCGCGAAGAACCGGTCGTAGAGGCGCGTCGCCGTGGACCGGTCACTGTTCCAGCCGTGGGCGAAGACCAGCAGGTCGGTGGCCTCCATCCGGGACACCGCGCCCTGCGTCACCCGGTCGACGTCCCCCTCGGAGTCGAAGGTCAGCTCCGCGTACGGCCGGACCCCGACCCCGACCCCGACCCCGATCCCGATTCCGAATCCGCCACCGACGTCCGCCATGACGCCCCCCTCCACGCCGTGCCTCCGGTGCAGTCAGCATCCTGCTGCGGCGCCCGCCCGGCCAGCCCCCCGACGCGGTCGGATCACGGGTACATCAGGTACTCCTCGCGCACCGCCGCGAAGCGCGCCAGCCCCGCCGCCCAGTCGCCCGCGACCTCGTCCACGTCCGCCCCGGAGTCCACCAGGGTCCGGACCCGGTCGGAGCCGGTCAGCCGGTCGATCCAGTGGTCCGCGCGCCAGCCGAAGCCGCTCCACACCCGGCGCGCCGTGATCAGCAGTCCGATCCCGGCCCGGACCGGGTCGAAGGCCTCCCGGTCGTGCACGATCAGCCGGACGCCGCCGCACACCTTCCCCACGTGCTTGGAGAAGGTCGGAGTGAAGTACGCCTCCCGGAACCACACCCCGGGCAGCCCCAGCGCGTTCGCCGCCTCCGCCCACCGCCGGTCGATCCCCTCCGCGCCGATCACCTCGAAGGGCGTGGTCGTCCCGCGCCCCTCGGAGAGGTTCGTCCCCTCGAACAGGCAGGTACCGGCGTACGCGAGAGCCGTGTCCGGGGTCGGCATGTTCGGGCTCGGCGGCACCCAGGGCAGCCCGGTCTCCGCGAAGAACGACTCCCGCCGCCACCCGGACATCGCCACCGTCCGCAGTGCGACCGGCCGGTCCGTCAGGAACTCGCCGTTGAAGAGCCGGGCCAGTTCGGCCGCCGTCATGCCGTGCGCCAGCGCGATCGGCTCCCGGCCGACGAAGCTCGCGTACGGTCGCTCCAGCACGGGTCCCGCCGCCCGCCGGCCGCCCACCGGATTGGGCCGGTCCAGCACCACCACCGCCTTGCCGGCGAGCGCGGCCGCGCGCATGCAGTCGTAGAGGGTCCAGATGTAGGTGTAGAAGCGCGCCCCGACGTCCTGGATGTCGAAGACGACGGTGTCGATCCCGGCCGCTTCGAACACGTCGGCGAGCTTCTGCCCGCTCTTGTCGTACGTGTCGTACACCGGCAGCCCGGTCGCCGGATCCCGGGAGGCCCCCTCCGAGTCGCCCGCCTGCGCCGTCCCGCGGAAGCCGTGCTCCGGCCCGAACACCGCCACCAGGTCGACCCGTTCGTCCGCGTGCAGTACGTCGACCAGGTGCCGGGCGTCGGCGGTGATCCCGGTGGGGTTGGTGACCACCCCGACCTTCTGTCCGGCCAGTACGGCGTACCCGTCCGCGGCGAGCCGTTCGAACCCGGTACGCACCCGCCCTCCCGCCCCGGCGGCCCGGCCCGCCGCGGTCCCGGCGGCCCCGCGGGTCCCGTCCGCGGCGCCCGCGCCCAACGCGCCGGCCGATCCGATGGCCCCTGCCAGCCCCAGCACCCCGCGTCGCGACAGTGTCATCCGGCCACGCTAGGGGTCACGCCCCTTTCCTCCTGACATACCGACCGGTTAGTCTGCCCGCCATCCGGCATCCGGCCGCACGAGAGGTGGACCCCGTGAGCGCGTACCAGAACCAGCGAGTCGTCGTCACCGGCGCGGGCGGCGGCATCGGCGCCGCCCTCGCCCACCGCTTCGCGGCCGAGGGTGCGACGGTGGTGGTCAACGACCTCGACCCGGCCAAGGCCGCCGCGGTCGCCGCCGCCATCGGCGCCCGGGCGATCCCGGTACCGGGCGACGCCTCGGCGATCGTGGCCGAGGCCCGCGAGGCCCTCGGCGGGACGGTCGACGTCTACTGCGCCAACGCCGGACTCGCCTCGGGCGGCGACGCCTTCGCCGACGAGGCCGTCTGGGAAGCGGCCTGGGACACCAACGTCATGGCCCACGTCCGCGCCGCCCGACTGCTGCTGCCGGACTGGCTGGAGCGGGAGAGCGGCCGCTTCGTGTCCACGGTCTCGGCCGCCGGGCTCCTGACCATGATCGGAGCGGCCCCGTACAGTGTCACCAAGCACGGTGCGCTCGCCTTCGCCGAATGGCTCTCGCTGACCTACCGCCACCGCGGGGTCCAGGTCCACGCCATCTGCCCGCAGGGGGTGCGCACCGACATGCTGACCGCCGCGGGCTCGGCGGGCGAACTCGTCCTCGCACCGACCGCGATCGAGCCGGAAGCGGTCGCGGACGCGCTGTTCGACGGCATGGAGAAAGGCCGGTTCTTGATCCTCCCGCACCGCGAGGTCGCCGACTTCTACGCCGCCCGCGCCACCGAGCCGGACCGCTGGCTGAGCGGCATGAACCACCTCCAGCAGAAATGGGAGACCCGGTGACCGCCTCCCGGTACGCCGCCAAGCCGTGGCTCGGACTGCTCGCCGCGGCCCAGCGGGCGTCCGTCGCGCCGCCACCCACCGTGCTGCACGCCTTCCGCGAGGCCGTGGCCCGGGCCCCCGAGCGCACCGCCCTGGCCTACTTCGACGGCCGGATCGGCTACGCGGAGGCCGACGCGCTCTCCGACTCCGTCGCCGGGCACCTCGCGGCGCGCGGCGTCCGTCGCGGGGACCGGGTCGCGGTCATGCTGCAGAACACCCCGCACTTCGTGCTCGCCGTCCTCGCGGCCTGGAAGGCCGGGGCAGTCGTCGTACCGCTCAACCCCATGTACAAGTCGGGCGAGGTCGGGCACATCCTGCGCGACTCCGGGGCCGCCGCGCTGGTCTGCGAGGGCGGCGCGTGGACGGCGTACCTGCGCGAGGCCGCGCGGGACAGCGCCGTGCGGACCGTGCTGACCGCGTCGGACCTGGACTTCCAGACGCGCAACGACCCGCGCGTCTTCGGCCCGACCCCGAACTCGACTTCGACCTCGGCCCCGACGTCGGCCGCGGCCCCCCTCCTGCCGTTCGTGCCCGCCCAGGCGGGCGCGCCCGACGCGGCGCCCGACCGGCGGCCCTCGCCCGGCCCGCGCGCCGTCGATCCCGTCACCGATCCCACCGTCGATCCCACCGACGTTCCCGCCGTGGACCTCCTCACCGTGGCCCGCGGCCGGCGGCCCGCGCCGGACGCCCCGCCCCTCACCGCCGCCGACACCGCCCTCATCAGCTACACCTCCGGCACCAGCGGTACCCCCAAGGGCGCGATGAACCCGCACGGGGCGCTCACGTACAACGCCGTCCGGCAGGTGACCTCCCACCCCCTCCCCGAGGGCGCCGGCTACTTCGCCCTCGCGCCCCTGTTCCACATCACCGGCATGGTCTGCGAGCTCGCCGCCTGCTTCGCCAACGCCGGCACCCTGGTCCTCACCCACCGCTTCGACGCCGGCGCCGTCCTCGACGCCTTCCTCGAACACCGCCCGGCCTACACGGTCGGCCCGGCCACCGCCTTCATGGCCCTCGCCGCCCACCCCGGGGTCACCCCGGACCACTTCGCCTCGTTCCAGGTGATCTCCTCCGGCGGCGCCCCGCTCCCGCCCGCGCTCGTGGAGCGCCTGCGCACCGCCTTCGGCTTCTACCTCCGCAACGGCTACGGCCTCACCGAGTGCACAGCCCCCTGTGCCAGCGTGCCCGTGCACCTCGAAGCCCCCGTCGACCCCGCCTCCGGCACCCTCTCCGTGGGCCTGCCCGGCGCCGACACCGTGGTCCGCATCCTCGACGAGCAGGGGGCCGAGGTGCCCTTCGGCGAGACCGGCGAGATAGCCGTCCGCGGGCCCCAGGTGGTGCCCGGCTACTGGGGTCTGCCCGCGGAGTCCGCCAAGGCCTTCCCCGGCGGCGAACTGCGCACCGGCGACGTCGGATTCATGGACCCCGACGGCTGGCTCTACGTCGTCGACCGCAAGAAGGACATGATCAACGCCGCCGGCTTCAAGGTCTGGCCGCGGGAGGTCGAGGACGTGCTCTACACCCACCCCGCCGTCCGCGAGGCCGCGGTGGTCGGCGTGCCCGACGCGTACCGCGGGGAGAGCGTGAAGGCGTACGTGAGCCTGCGCCCCGGCACCTCGGTGGAGCCGGCGGAGCTCGCCGCCTTTTGCGCCGAGCGCATCGCCGCGTACAAATACCCGCGTCAGGTGGAGATCCTGCCTGTTCTTCCGAAGACGACCAGTGGCAAGATCCTGCGACGGGAACTGCGCGATCGCGGCTGAAAACAGTCGGAGGGTCGTACAGCTGGTCCCAGTGACCAGGCAGGAACGAGGAAGGGAAGGTCAGCGCCATGGCGGCACGGACCACGGAACCCGCAGGCACGCACGAGGCCCCGGTACCGCAGCGGCTGCTGGCCGTCGCCACCCGGCTCTTCGCCGAGCGCGGCTACGACCGCACCTCGGTCCAGGAGATCGTCGAGGCGGCCGGCGTCACGAAGGGCGCGCTCTACCACTACTTCGGGTCCAAGGACGATCTGCTCCACGAGGTGTACGCGCGGATGCTGCGGCTCCAGCAGCAGCGCCTGGACGCGGTGGCCGATTCCGACGCGCCCGTCGAGGAGCGGCTGCGCGCCGCGGCCGCCGACGTGGTCGTCACGACGATCGAGAACCTCGACGACGCGATGATCTTCTTCCGGTCGATGCACCAGCTGAGCCCGGAGAAGTCCAAGCAGGTACGGGCGGAGCGCCGGCGCTACCACGAGCGCTTCCGGGCCCTGGTCGAGGAGGGCCAGCGTACGGGGGTGTTCTCCGACGCCACCCCCGCCGACCTGGTGGTCGACTACCACTTCGGGTCCGTCCACCACCTGTCCACCTGGTACCGGGCGGACGGCCCGCTCACGCCGCAGCAGGTCGCCGATCACCTCGCCGACCTGCTGCTGCGCGCACTGCGCCCTTAGAGGCCGCTGAGCCCCTGGAGGCTGCTGCGTCCTTGGAGGCCCAGCGCCCCCCGGAAACCGAGACACCCCTGGAGGTCGTCGGGCCTCCAGGGGTGTCCTGTCGAGCAGGGTGACCGGGCCGGGGGTCCGCCCGCCGGCGGACCCCCGGGCCCGTCGACTACTCGGCCACCTTCAGCAGCTTGTTGGCCGTGCCCGCGGACGGGTTGGTGACCGCTCCGGACGTGGCCGCCCCCGTCAGGGCCGCGGCCGTCTGCGCCGGAGTCGCGGACGGGTGTCCCGCCAGGTAGACCGCCGCCGCGCCGGCCGCGTGCGGGGCCGCCATGGAGGTGCCGGAGATGGTCTTCGTCCCCGTGTCGCTGTCGTTCCAGGTGGACGTGATGTCCGAGCCCGGCGCGTACAGGTCCACCACGGAGCCGAAGTTCGAGAACGACGACTGCTCGTCGTCGATCGTGCTCGACGCCACCGTGATCGCCTCCGGGACCCGGGACGGCGAGCCCTGACCGGCGTCGGCCGACTCGTTGCCCGCGGCCACCGTGAAGGTGACACCCGAGGCGACGGCCCGGCGCACCGCCTCGTCGAGAGCCTCGTCGGCGCCGCCGCCCAGGCTCATGTTGGCCACCGAGGGTCCCTTGTGGTTCTGCGTGACCCAGTCGATGCCCGCGACCACCTGTTCGGTGGTGCCGGAGCCGTTGTTGTCCAGCACCCGCACCGCGACGACCTTCGCCTTCTTGGCGACGCCGTGCGAGGTCCCCGCGATGGTGCCGGCCACGTGCGTGCCGTGGCCGTTGCCGTCGTCGGCGCTGTCGTCGTTGTCCACCGCGTCGAAGCCCGACGTCGCACGGCCGCCGAAGTCCTTGTGGGTGGTACGCACGCCGGTGTCGATGACGTACGCCGTCACGCCCTCGCCGCCGCCGTCGGGGTAGGTGTACTTCTTGTCGCCGGCCTGAGCGGTCTGGTCGATCCGGTCCAGACCCCAGGAGGGCGGGTTGGTCTGGGTGGAGTTGATGGTGAACTTCTTGTTCTGCACGACCTTGCCGACGGCCGGGTCCGCGGCGAGCCGCTTGGCCTCCGTCTCGCTGAGACCCGCGGCCGAGAAGCCGTTGACCCCGGAGCCGTAGGAGCGCTTCAGCTCGCCCCCGTACTTGCGGGCGAGCTGTTCCTTGTTCGCGGATGCGTCGAGTATCACGACATAACTTCCGCTGATCGCGCCGGGCGCGCCGAGGCCGTACACCGTGCCTTCGGCCGGTGTCGCCGCTCCCGCGAGGGGGGTGGCGAGCAGGGCCACGGCAGCCGCCGTGGCCGCTCCGGTACCGACTGCCGCGTACCGGAAACCGCGCGAGCGCTTGTGAGTTGCCATCTGGAGGGTTCTCCTCGTGTTGACGTTGGGGGCGTCAGACCTTCTGGAGAACCCTCTTCCGATTGACAGGCGCAAATCAAGAACGCTTTGGGGTTCTGGGGTTGTTCAACAAGGTTTCTTAAAGGGTCCCCCGCACCGCCTTCACCTCGCACACAGGTTCATAAGAACTCCCGCACGATTTCCACACGTTCACGGGCGACCGGCCTCGTAGCCCTTCAACTCCCGCCGCGCCAACGACCGCTGGTGCACCTCGTCCGGCCCGTCGGCCAGTCGCAAGGTCCGCGCCGCCGCCCACAGTTCGGCCAACGGGAAGTCCTGGCTCACCCCGCCCGCACCGTGCAACTGCACCGCGTCGTCCAGGATCCGCACCACCGCCCGCGGGGTCGCGATCTTGATGGCCTGGATCTCGGTGTGCGCGCCCCGGTTGCCGACGGTGTCCATCAGCCAGGCCGTCTTCAGCACCAGCAGCCGCAGCTGCTCCACCGTCACCCGGGCGTCGGCGATCCAGTTCTGTACGACGCCCTGGGCGGCCAGCGGCTTGCCGAAGGCGGTACGTTCCACCGCGCGCCGGCACATCAGCTCGATGGCCCGCTCCGCCATCCCGATCAGCCGCATGCAGTGGTGGATGCGGCCCGGGCCGAGCCGGGCCTGGGCGATGGCGAAGCCGGTGCCCTCCTCGCCGATCAGGTTCGCCGCCGGGACCCGGGCCCCGTCGAAGACCACCTCGGCGTGGCCGCCGTGGTCGTGGTCCTCGTACCCGTACACCGTCATCGCCCGGCGCACCTCGACCCCCGGGGTGTCGCGCGGCACCAGGATCATCGACTGCTGACGGCGCGGATCGGCGCCCTCCGGGTCGGTCTTGCCCATCACGATGAAGATCTTGCAGTCCGGGTTCATCGCCCCGGAGATGAACCACTTGCGGCCGGTGACCACGTACGCGTCGCCGTCGGCCGTGCGCTCGATCCGCGTCTCGACGTTCGTGGCGTCCGAGGAGGCCACCTCGGGCTCGGTCATCGCGAAGGCGGAGCGGATCTCGCCGGCCAGCAGCGGCTCCAACCACTGCTTCTTCTGCTCCTCGTTGCCGAACTGGGCGAGCAGCTCCATGTTCCCGGTGTCCGGGGCCGCGCAGTTGGTGGCCATCGGCGCCAGGTGCGGGCTGCGGCCGGTGATCTCCGCGAGCGGCGCGTACTGGAGGTTGGTCAGCCCGGCGCCGTGCTCCGCGTCCGGCAAGAAGAGGTTCCACAGGCCCTGGCGGCGCGCCTCGGCCTTCAGTTCACCGAAGACGGCCGGGGTGTCCCAGGGCGAGGCCAGCCGTGCGCGCTGCTCGGCGGCGACGGGCTCCGCCGGGTAGACGTACTCCTCCATGAACGCGAGCAGCCGCTCGCGGAGTTCCTCGGTCCGGGCGTCGAATGCGAAATCCATGGGTGGGTGCCTCAGCCTTCCTGGCGGTACGGGCGGTTCTGGTCCTGGTCCTGGAGAGTGGTCAGTCCGTGCTCGATGAAGACCGGGACCAGCTCGCCGATCCGGTCGAAGCCCGCCCCGACGGTCTGCCCCAGCGTGTAGCGGTAGTGGATGCCCTCGAGGATCACGGCGAGCTTGAACCAGGCGAAGGCCGTGTACCAGGCGATGGCCCCGGTGTCCCGGCCCGAGCGGGCGGCGTACCGCTCGACGAGCTCGGCCGGCGTCGGATGGCCCGGCGCCCCGCTCGTCGTGCTGACCGGCGATCCGGTCAGGCCCAGGTCCGAGCTGTACATCACCAGCAGCCCGAGGTCGGTCAGCGGATCCCCGAGCGTGGACATCTCCCAGTCCAGCACCGCTCGGATGGTGTCGTCCGGACCGCCGATCAGGACGTTGTCGAGCCGGAAGTCCCCGTGCACCACCGTCGGGGCGGGGGAGACGGGCAGCCCGCGGCCGAGCGCGGAGTGCAGCTCGTCGATCCCGGCGAGCTCCCGCCCCCGGGAGGCCGCGAGCTGCTTGCCCCAGCGGCGCAGCTGCCGGTCCAGGAAGCCCTCGGGCCGGCCGAAGTCACCGAGACCCACCGCTTCCGGGTCCACCGCGTGGAGGTCCACCAGGGTGTCCACCAGGCCCAGTACCGCCCGCCGGGTCCGTTCCGGGCCGATCGCGGCGAGCTGCTCGGCCGTCCGGTACGGGACCCCGTCCACGAACTCCATGACGTAGAACGGAGCCCCGAGCACCGCCTCGTCCTCGCACAGGAGCAGGGGCTCGGGCACCGGCACGGCCGTCCCGTGCAGCGCCTCGATGACCCGGTGTTCGCGCCGCATGTCGTGCGCGGTGGCCAGTACGTGGCCCAGGGGCGGCCGCCGGACCACCCAGCGGGCGGTCCCGTCCGTGATCTCGTACGTGAGATTGGACCGGCCACCCTCGATGAGCCGGCCGCGCAACGGGCCGGTCACCAGGTCCGGCCGGGCCCGGTCGAGATGACCGCGCAGCCGCTCCAGGTCCAGGCCGCGCGGGTCGGCCGGGGCTGAGGTCATGGTGCGCACCTCCGTGCGAGTCGACGAGGAGAAGAGCGACGGGGCGTCGGCGCACCGTCGCCAGCCATCATGCCGACCAGTCGGTATGTCGTCCAGAGGCAGGGCGGAAAGAAAACTCTCCGCCCGGCGATGTCCGCCGATGTCAGGCGTGACAGAGGATCGGTGTGCCGCCGTTCATCACGGTCATGTCCGTCAGGACCGCCAGGATGTCCAGCGGCGCGCCCTCCGGCAGGCCGGCCAGTTCCGCGTACGCCCGGTGCACGTTCGCCACCAGCCGCTCGCTCTCCCGCCAGCCGCCGAACTCGCCGAGATCGGCCTGCCGGGCCACCTCCAGCGGGGACAGCCCCTTCGCCCGACCCTCCCGGGCGAGTTCGTCCACGTACCGCAGATAGCGCTCGGTGGAGTCGTAGGCGGAGGGGTCGGTCAGGGGCCCGTGGCCCGGTACGACGGTCTCCGCGTCCAGCGACCGCAGCAGCTCCAGCGCCCTCAGCGAGCCGGCGAGGGAGCCCATCGCGAGGAACGGGGTCCCCCCGGCGAAGATCAGGTCGCCGGTGAACACCACCCGCTGCGCGGGCAGCCATACGACCGAGTCCCCGGTGGTGTGCGCGACACCCGGGTGGATGACCCGCACCTCCGTGGCGCCGACGTGCACGGTGGCGCGGTCGCTGTAGGTGAGGTCGGGCGGGACGATGTCGATGGCGCCGAAGTCCGTGGCCGGCCAGATCAGCTCCAGCTGGTGCCCGGCCGCGAGCTGCTCGGACCGCGCCCGGTCGTGCCCGAGGACCAGCGCCTCGGGGGTGAAGACCCCGTTGCCGTACGTGTGGTCGCCGTGGTGGTGGGTGTTGACCACGGTGCGGGGGAGCGGCACCCCGGCCGCCACGACCGCGTCGCGCAGGGCCAGGGCCCGCCGCTCCGTGGCGGCGGTGTCGACGAGCAGGGTCCGGCCCCCGTCGGTCACGAAACCCGCGTTGTTGAGGCACCAGCCGCCGTCCGGCTGGACGTAGGCGTACACCCCCGGTGCGGGCTGGACGAGGTACGGCTCTTCGACGGGCATCTGCGCTCTCCCCGGGTCGCTTCGACGAACGCTCGGCATCCTGCCGGCCGTTGCCACCCGGGGGGAGGGCGGGTCCGGTCAGTGGTCGTCGTAGTGTCCGTCGTGCTCGGCGTGCCGGTGCCCGTCGTGGAGGTAGTCCATGTGGTCGCCGTGCCGGACCGTCTCGTGCCCGCAGGCCGGGCCGTGCGCGTGCGCGTGGCCGTCGTGCGCGGTGTGTCCGCCGGGCTCGCATTCGTCCCAGTGTCCCGAGTGCTCCCGGTGCAGATGGCCGTCGTGGGCGTAGTCGACGTGGTCGCCGTGCGGGACCACCTGGTGCCCGCAGCCCGCGCCGTGCGTGTGCTGGTGCGTGGGGTGTTCGTGGTGCAGGGTCGTCATGGCGCAGAGGTTAGTGCGCATTGTCGGGTATCGCCCGTTGTGTCGCAGTGGCGCGGCGAAGCGCGATCATCACACCGGCCGGCGGACGGTCGCCGGCCCGGACACCGTCCGACGGTCCCGTACACCGTCCGACGGCCCGGACACCGTCCGACGGCCCGGACGCCGTGCACCGGTTCACAGGATCACCGTCACCGCGAAGGCAGCCAGCGCCACCGTGCACGCCACCACCGCCAGGGCCGCCCGCGGCGCGAGCTGCCGCGGCCGGCCCGCCGCCAGCGCCCGGATCCGCCGGTGGGCCACCCACAGGAACGCCAGCCAGATCAGCGCGATGGCCGCCGCCCCGGTCAGCTCCAGCGGCGCGCCCGACCCGCGCAACGCCTGCCGTACCGCCAGCACCGCCACCACCGACGAGGCCAGCGTCGTACGCCGCCACGCGAGCCGGGTCCGCTCGGGCTGCAGCCCCGCATCGCGGTCCGCGCCCGAGCTGCTCATCGCCCCGTCGTCCAACCCAGCAGCACGACCACCACCATCGCCACCGCCACCAGCCCCACGCCCAGGCTCAGCAGCACCGGGAACCGCGACAGCGGCAGGTCCTCGCCCCGCCGCATCGCCCGCTCGCACCGCACCCAGTGGTTCACCGCCCGCAGCGCACAGGCCGCACCCACCGCGAGCAGCGTGAGGGCCATGCCGACCCGCACCCCCCAGCGCAGGTCCGGCAGGAACTGGTCGACGGCGAAACCGCCGCCCACCAGGGCCAGCGAGGTCCGGATCCAGGCGAGGAAGGTCCGTTCGTTGGCCAGCGAGAAGCGGTAGTCCGGGGTCTCGCCCTCGTCCCTCAGCCGCGAGGGTGCGAACCAGAGGCGCACGTCCTTGACGAAGTCGATCACCCGATAAATCTACAAGCGGGATTCCCGATGCGCGCGCAGCCGCCGGTACGCCTCCAGGCCGTCCGGCACCCAGGCCCACCCCCCGTCGTCCACCCGCCGGTCCAGCTCCTCCTGCGTGAGGTACGTGTGCCAGTCGACCTCCGAGGCCTGCGGGGCCACCGGCAGCTCGCACCGCACCTCGTACACGGACGACCACCAGGCCCCGCCCGGACCCTCGTACAGGAACGTGAACAGCGGCGTCGGCTGCGCCAGCCCCCGTACGCCCAGCTCCTCCTCCGCCTCGCGCAGCGCGGCCTCGGCGTAGCTCTCGCCGGCGCCCAGCACCCCGCCCACGAACATGTCGTAGTGCGAGGGGAAGACCAGCTTCGAGGCGGTCCGCCGGTGCACGAAGATCCGCCCCTGCGCGTCCCTGGCCTGCACGAACGCACAGCGGTGCAGCAGCCCCCGGGCATACACCTCGCCCCGCGGGGCCTGCCCGACGACCCGGTCCTCCCGGTCCACCACGTCCAGTACTTCGTCAGCGGCACTCATACAGGTCATCCAACCACCGCTGTTGACTGGTTACCGCTCCGTAGCCAAGGATCTGCCCCACCATCGACGGAGGACGGGTAACCGCATGACGTACGACGCAGACGTGATCGTGATCGGAGCCGGGCTCGCGGGGCTCGTGGCCACCGCCGAGCTCGTCGACGCGGGCCGCAAGGTCATCCTGCTCGACCAGGAGCCGGAGCGGTCGATCGGCGGCCAGGCGCACTGGTCCTTCGGTGGACTGTTCTTCGTGGACTCGCCCGAGCAGCGCCGGATGCGGATCAAGGACAGTCACGCCCTCGCCCTCCAGGACTGGATGGGAACCGCCGGGTTCGACCGCGAGGAGGACGCCTGGCCGCGCCGCTGGGCCGAGGCCTACGTCGACTTCGCGGCCGGCGAGAAGCGCTCCTGGCTGCACGCCCAGGGCGTCCGCTTCTTCCCGGTGGTCGGCTGGGCGGAGCGCGGCGGCTACGACGCCAACGGCCACGGGAACTCCGTCCCCCGCTTCCACATCACCTGGGGCACCGGCCCCGGACTGGTGGAGCCCTTCGAGCGGCGGGTCCGGGCCGGCGTGGCCCGCGGCCTGGTCCGGTTCGCGTTCCGCCACCGGGTCACCGGACTCTCGGCCACGGCCGGCGCGGTGGACACCGTGACCGGCGAGATCCTGGAACCCTCCGACGCCGTACGGGGCTCCGCCAGCAGCCGGGAGGCCACCGGGACCTTCTCCCTGCGGGCCCAGGCCGTGATCGTCACCAGCGGCGGGATCGGCGGCAACCACGACCTCGTCCGCGCGCAGTGGCCGGAGCGGCTCGGCACCCCGCCGCAGCGGCTGCTCTCCGGGGTCCCGGCGCACGTCGACGGCCTGATGCTCGGCATCGCGGAGCGGGCGGGCGCCAGCCACATCAACAAGGACCGGATGTGGCACTACACCGAGGGCATCCAGAACTGGGACCCGATCTGGGCCCGGCACGGCATCCGCATCCTGCCCGGCCCCTCCCCGCTGTGGCTGGACGCGACGGGCAAGCGGCTGCCCGTACCGCTCTTCCCGGGCTTCGACACCCTCGGGACCCTCGACCACATCATGAAGACCGGCCACGACCACACCTGGTTCGTGCTCAACGAGCGGATCATCGGCAAGGAGTTCGCCCTCTCCGGCTCCGAGCAGAACCCGGACCTCACCGGCAGGTCGGTGCGCGATGTCTTCACCCGCGCGCGCCAGGCCGTACCGGCCCCGGTCCGGGCCTTCATGGACAACGGAGCCGACTTCGTCGTCGAGCGGGACCTGTCCGCCCTGGTCCGCGGGATGAACGCGGTCACCAAGGAGGACCTCCTCGACGAGGCCACCGTCCGCGGCGAGATCGTGGCCCGCGACCGGGAGATCGCCAACCCCTTCACCAAGGACCTCCAGGTCACCGCCATCCACGGCGCCCGCAGGTACCTCGGCGACAAGCTGATCCGCACGGCCGCACCGCACCGGATCCTGGACCCCAAGGCCGGGCCGCTGATCGCGGTGCGGCTGTCGATCCTGACCCGCAAGTCCCTGGGCGGCCTGGAGACCGATCTCTCCTCGCGCGTCCTGACCGGGTCCGGCGAACCGCTGCCGGGCGTCTACGCGGCGGGCGAGGCGGCCGGATTCGGCGGCGGCGGGGTGCACGGGTACCGGGCCCTGGAGGGCACCTTCCTCGGCGGCTGCATCTTCTCGGGCCGGGCGGCGGGCCGCGCCGCGGCGCAGGCGGTCGGGTGAGTCCGGCCCCGGCCCTGGCTCCGGCCCTGGCTCCGGCCCCGGCTCCGGCCCTGGCGAGGCTCCGGCCGAAGCCGCGCCGACGCGTGCGGCGAGCGGCCGGCCCGGCGCTCGCGGCCCGGCGTGGGGGACCGGCCGGCGCGTACGGCCCGTAGCGGGCCGGGGGCGTCAGCCGAGCCGCTCGGTGACCCGGAACCGTTCCGCGATGACGAGGGTGTCGTCGTCGACCGTGAACCCCGGGTCGCCGATCACCGTACGCACCGGTTCGCTGTGCCAGAACTCCTCGTGTGCCGTACGCCATTCGGCCACCGACGTGTACCCCTCGCCCTCGTCGAGGGCGTGTCCCAGTCCCACGTCGGCGAGCCTCAGTACCTCCACGGCCGTGACCTCCACCACCGCCACCCCGTGCTCGGCGGAGTCGACGAGCAGGGACCGCGCGCCGGGCTCCGGCAGTGGTTCCTGCTCGGCCTCGTACTCCGCGAGCAGGCCGGTCGTGCTGGTTTTCGCCCCGCTCAGCACGGCCGCGACCAGCTGGTCGCGCAGGGGGCCGGGGAACCCCAGCAGGTACGGCGGAAGATCGTCATATGCGGTCATAGGGCCACCCTATGGCGCCCCCCGCGGCCTGTCGGAATGAATATCGACCACCCAACTGGCACGACCTTCAGAGCAGTTGAAACTCGCCACGCGGTGGACTGGACCTTGACTCGGAGCTACGCGTACCGCTTTGCTGTGCGTGATCACCAGAGTGCTCAACGGAGTTCCGACCGGATTCCGCACGTACGTCGCAGATCCGAACCAGCACCATCCCCGTTCCTCGCCGTTCCTCCGCAGTCCTCGGGAGCCCCTCACGGGGGCTCCACCGGCACGATCCCCGGATCTCACGGCCCGACCGCGCGCGCGTCCTGCGCGCGGGGAGGCCGCAGCCGCCCCGCCCCTCGTCCGCCCGCGTCCTGGAGGGAAACCCGCGGATGTCCCCGCCTCCGCCGCCCCTCGGCCGCGCCCGCAAGCGGGACGCCCAGCTCTTCGACCCGGCCCTGTGCGACGCCGAACTCGTAGACGTACGCTCCCAGTTCACCCAGGGTCGGTGGGCCCGGGCCCGCGCCCTCCTCGTCGGCACCGGTGACGACTGGGACCGCCGCGGCCATCGCGTCGTCGTCCTCGCGCAGACCCCGGCGGCCTCCGCCTGGGCCCGCGAATGGCTGCTCGCCGAACCGGAGAGCGCCGACGCCGCCACCCTCCTCGCCTGCGCCACCGTCTTCGCCGCCCTGCGGCAGAAGGGGAGCCCGGCCGCGGCCGAGGAGGCCTGCCGCCGGGCCGCCGCCCTGCTCCCGGCGGACCCCACGCCCTGGCTCGGCCTGCTCCTCCTCTCCCGTGCCTTCGGCGCCGAGGAGGAGTTCAGCCGTCACTTCGACCAGGTCCGGGCCCGCCACCGTGAGCACCACCACGCCCATCACCTGATGGTCGCCAAACTGGCCGAGCGCGCCCTCGGCTCCGGCCAGGACCCGCTCCACGAGGTCTACGACTTCGCGTCCTGGGCCGCCGAGGAGTCCCCGGCCGACTCCCCGCTCGCCGTGCTCCCCGTCGTGGCGCACGCCGAGCGGTACCGGGTGCTCGCCGCCACCCGCGGACACTCGCCCGAGGCCGCCGCCGCGCACTGGGCGGGCCGCCGCGCCCGCCAGGTGCTGCGCTCCGCCTTCGACTGGTGGCTGGAGTGGGAGCGCGAGGACCACCCCCGCAACCGCGTCGACCTCAACTTCCTCGCCCACGCCAAACTCTGCGAGGGTCGCCCCGCCGAGGCCGCGGCGCTCTTCCACCGCATCGGCAGCCATGCCACCCGCGCCCCTTGGTCCTATCCGGACCGGGACCCGCAGAAAGCCTTCCTCGCCGCCCGCGGCGTCGCACTCGGCACCGCCTGACCCGCGCCGCCCGCGCACCCCCCGGACGCACGGCGCGGCTCCCCGGACGTACCCCACGGACACCCCACGGACGCACCCCCCCGAGCACCCATCCCCGAGCACCACGCCCCCGAAAGGACGCCGCCATGCCGACGGGCAGATCCTCCACGCTCCAAGAACCGGCCGAGATCCGTACGTACAAGGGCCAGGACCGGGCCCTGCGGGCCGACCGCCTCGGCACCGCCGGTCTGCTCCTGTCCGTGCTCGCCGCCAGCGCGCCCCTGATGGTCGTCGCCGGTGTCATGCCCACGACCTTCGGCGTCATGGGCATCGTCGGCCAGCCCCTGCTCTTCGTCATCCTCGGCGCCGTCCTCGCGCTCTTCAGCGTCGGCTACGCCGAGATGAGCCGCCACGTCCACAACGCCGGCGCCTTCTACGCGTACATCGCCCGGGGCCTGGGCCCCACCGCCGGGGCGGCCGCCTCCCTCGTCGCCCTCGTCGCGTACAGCGCCATGCAGGTCGGCGTCTTCGGCATCCTCGGCTTCGAGATATCCGGCCTCTTCGCCACCTACCTCGACATCGAACTCGCCTGGTGGATACCGGCCCTGCTCGCCGTCGCCGTCACCGGCGGACTCGGCTGGCTCAAGATCGACCTGAACGCCAAGGTCCTCGGCGTCCTCCTCCTGATCGAGTGCGTCCTCGTCGTCGTCTTCGACATCGCCGCACTCAGCAAGCCGGCCGCCGAAGGCCTCTCGCTCCACGCCTTCAACCCCGAGACCCTCGGCGGAGCCGGCTTCGGCACCGCCCTCTGCTTCTGCATCGCCGCCTTCGTCGGCTTCGAGCAGTCCCCGGTCTACGCCGAGGAGACCAGCAAGCCGCACATCGTCGTCTCCCGCGTGATGTTCCTCGCCGTCGGCTTCGTCGCCCTCTTCTTCGCCGTCAGCGCCTGGGCCCTCACCGTCGCCACCGGCCCCTCCGAGGTCGTCAAGACCTCCGCCGAGGCCGGCCCCACCCTGCTCTTCCAGCTCACCGAGAGCCGCCTCGGCACCACCTTCACCGATGTCCTGCACGTCCTCTTCGTGACCGGCATGTTCGCGGCCATGCTCAGCTTCCACAACGTGGTCGCCCGCTACGCCTTCGCCATGGGCCGCGAGGGCCTGCTCCCGGCCACCTTCGGGCGCACCAACGCCGGCACCGGCGCCCCGGCCACCGGCTCCCTGCTGCAGACCGGCGTCGCCGCCCTCGTCGTGATCGCCTTCGCGCTCACCGACGACAAGCCGGCCGGCGACCCCACCACCCCCGTCCTGCACCTGTTCACCTGGATGGGCAGCGTCGGCGCCCTCGGCGTGACCCTTCTCATGGCCGCCGCCTCCTTCGCCGTCATCGCCTTCTTCGTCCGCCGCGGCACCGCCGGCGCCCAGGTCTGGCGCCTCGTCGCGGCCGGCACCGCCGGTCTCGCCCTGCTCGCCATCGCCGTCTACACCGTCAAGGACTTCGGCGTCCTGGTCGGCGCCGAGAAGGGCTCCGCCCTCAGCTGGGCGTTGCCCGGCGTCATCGGCGCCGCCGTCGTGATCGGCCTGGTCTACGGAGCCGTGCTGCGCCGCAGCCGCCCCGAGACGCACGCCCGTATCGGCCTCGGGAACGAGGCCTTCCGCCTCGACCAGGCGGCGGAGGACACCCCGGGCGCCTGACCTCGATTTCCAGCCCCTACGAAGCCCCCGACACCCGTTTCCATGGTCGTCGGGGGCTTCTGCGTGCAGGGGGTGCTTTTGGAAGGGAGCGGAGCCTCATGGTCTCCTGTTGCGACCAAACCACCCGGATCGCAGCACAGGGGACACCACCCAGCTCCCCTGCGCGGTGGTCCGGGCGCTGCCTTGTCCCATCCACGAAGGCGAAGTCCCACATGAGTGACCTGAGTGACCGCACCTTGACCGAGGCACCCGCCCCGGCGCCGACCCGCCATGTCGACGCCGGTGACGAGGGCTACAGCAAGGACCTCAAGTCCCGCCACATCAACATGATCGCGATCGGCGGAGCCATAGGCACCGGCCTCTTCCTCGGCGCGGGCGGCCGCCTCGCCGGCGCCGGCCCGTCCCTCGCGATCGCCTACGCGGTCTGCGGAGTCTTCGCCTTCTTCGTCGTCCGGGCCCTCGGCGAGCTCGTCCTCTACCGCCCCTCCTCCGGCGCCTTCGTCTCCTACGCCCGTGAGTTCATGGGGGAGAAGGGCGCCTACACGGCCGGCTGGCTGTACTTCCTGAACTGGTCCACGACCACCGTCGCCGACATCACGGCCGCCGCGACCTACGCCCACTTCTGGTCGCTGTTCACCGACGTCCCCCAGTGGGTCCTCGCCTTCATCGCCCTCGCCATCGTGCTCACCGCCAACCTGATCTCGGTGAAGTACTTCGGCGAGATGGAGTTCTGGTTCTCGCTCGTCAAGGTCGCCGCCCTCGTCGTCTTCCTGATCGTCGGCATCTGGCTCGTCGCCACCAGCCACGACATCGGCGGCGCCACCCCCGGCCTCGCCAACATCACCGACAACGGCGGCCTCTTCCCCGCCGGCGTCCTCCCGATGCTCCTGGTGATCCAGGGCGTCGTCTTCGCGTACGCCTCCGTCGAGCTCTGCGGCGTCGCCGCCGGCGAGACCGAGAACCCCGAGAAGATCATGCCGAAGGCGATCAACTCGATCATGTGGCGCGTGGGCCTCTTCTACGTCGGCTCGGTCGTCCTCCTGGCCCTCCTCCTGCCCTACACGGCCTACAGCTCCGACCAGAGCCCCTTCGTCACCGTCTTCGACAAGCTCGGCGTCCCCGGCGCCGCGGGCATCATGAACCTCGTCGTCCTGACGGCCGCCCTCTCCAGCCTGAACTCCGGCCTCTACTCCACCGGCCGGATCCTGCGCTCGATGTCCCTGTCGGGCTCCGCCCCGAAGTTCACCGGCGTCATGAACAAGGGCAAGGTCCCCTACGGCGGCGTCCTGTTCACCGCCGCCTTCGGCCTCGCGGGCGTCGGGCTGAACGCCTTCATGCCCAAGGACGCCTTCGAGCTCGTCCTGAACTTCGCCTCGCTGGGCATCCTCGGCACCTGGGCGATGGTCATGGTCTGCTCGCTGTTCTTCTGGCGCCGCGCCCAGCAGGGCCTCGTCGAGCGCCCCTCCTACCGCCTGCCCTGGGCTCCGTACACGCAGATCGTCACCCTGGTCTTCCTGCTCACCGTGCTGGTGCTGATGTGGTGCGACGGCGGCGTCGGCCGCACCACGGTCCTGTTCGTCCCGGTCATCGGCGCCGCACTGGTCGGCGGCTGGTACCTGGTCCGCGGCCGGGTCGCCGCCCTCGCCGCCACCCGCGGCTGACCCCACGACCGCCTACGAGGCCCCCCGCGCCGGACACCGTCCCGCGCGGGGGGCCTCGCCCCGTTCCACCCCCGGCGGCCCGTACCGATCAGGACCGGTGGGCCGACGGCCTGCGGCTCAGTGCCAGCAGGCTCAGGGCGAACATCAGCACGCCCAGGGGGACGTGGACCGACGGCACGCGCGCGATGCCCAGGACCACCTGCACCGACGCGAGGACCAGGAAGCCCGACGAGTACAGAATGGGCCGGGGCGACCCACCGCCCGGCCGCCACGCCAGGATCGCGGCGATCACGTACAACATGGTCGCCCCGTACATCACGCGCGCCCCGATGCCGTGCAGCAGCTCGCCGTGGGTCGAGGACAGCAGCATCCCGGCGGTGACCGCCTGGAAGAAGATTCCCAAGGTCTGCAGCCCGACGGCGACCTGCAGGAACGTGAAGGTGCGCGGCTTCTCCGTCGTCAGTGTGGCCATGGTGGCGGTCCCCTCTTCTGCCTCACGGCGTAGATCGATAAGGTCTCGGTAGTCCGACGACGTGGGCCCACGAAATGTGAGGCGAGACGCCGAGGGACGGACCAGGGGGAGCGGTCGTGAGCATGAGTACGTCGTCCACGCGTGGGGGTGGCCGGTCCGATCCGGGCCTGGACGCGATCCTCGAAGAGCGGAGCCACCTCACCAACCTCGCCTACCGGCTGCTCGGTTCGTTGGCCGAGGCCGAGGACGCGGTACAGGAGACCTACGCGCGCTGGTACGCCATGCCGAGGCAGAAACAGGAGGCCGTCCAGTCGCCCGGCGCCTGGCTGACGACGGTCGCCGGCCGCATCTGCCTGGACCTGCTCGGCTCGGCGCGGGCCCGGCGCGAGCGCTACGTCGGTGAATGGGTCCCCGAACCGCTGCCCGACCGCGCGGAATGGATCAGCGGCCCGGCGGGCGGCGGGTCCGGGCCGGTCGACCCGGCCGACCGCGTCACCCTGGACGAGTCGGTCAACATGGCCTTCCTCGTCGTACTGGAGGCGATGACACCGGCCGAACGCGTCGCCTTCATCCTCCACGACGTCTTCCGCTACCCCTTCGCCGAGATAGCCGTGATCGTCGGCCGGACGCCGGCGGCCTGCCGCCAATTGGCCACGTCGGCCCGCAGGCGCGTGAGCGCCGCGCAGGCCCCGACGGCCCCGACGGCCGGCCAGGCCCCGCTGGTGAGGGACTTCAAGGAGGCGTGGGAGGCCAGGGACATCAAGGCCCTCGTCGGTCTGCTGGCCCCCGACGCCGCGATGATCGCCGACGGCGGCGGACTGGTCGGCGCCGCCCTGCGCCCGATCGAGGGCAGCGCGCGCATCGCCGAGTACCTGATCCAGATCGCCGACCGGGCCCCCGGGCTGCAGCTGCTGGAACGCTCGGTCAACGGCCGGCCCGGCCTGGTCGCCCAGCACACGGGGGTCACCGTGACCGTGGCGGCGTTCGAGCTGAGCGGCGATCGCGTCACCCGCATCTGGGCGGTCCGCAATCCGGAGAAGCTCCGCCCCTGGCTGGAGCACGGAGAGGCCTGACCCGGCACGTCCCCGCTGCCGGACCGCGGCCGCCGGCGGGGATCACGGTCGCCACCTGCCGGAGGAAACGAAAGAGCCGGTCGGAGCGATTTCGCGTCGCTCCGACCGGCTCTTTCAGGTCGTCTGACCATGGTGTCCGAGGGGGGACTTGAACCCCCACGCCCGATAAAGGGCACTAGCACCTCAAGCTAGCGCGTCTGCCATTCCGCCACCCGGACAAGGTGTCTGTCTCGCGTCCCTCGCGGGCCGTTCCGACGTGGAAAACATTACCAAACATTCCGGGGTCCTCGATCACACCCCCCGACGACCGAGGATCGCCCTTGGGCAGAGCGTCCCGGAGCGGGAGGATGGGGGTCCGGTACTGATCAGTGGGAGGAAGCAGCGTGAGCGAGTCGAGCACGGGCAGGACCGTCTCCGGCGAGGACGAGGTGGTCGACCTCTGCCGGGACCTCATCCGGATCGACACCAGCAACTACGGGGACCACTCGGGCCCCGGGGAGCGCAAGGCGGCGGAATGGGTCGCCGAGAAGCTCGCCGAGGTCGGGCTGGAGCCGCAGATCTTCGAGTCGCACAAGGGGCGCGCCTCGACCGTGGCGCGGATCGAGGGGGAGGACCCCTCGCGGCCCGCGCTGCTGATCCACGGGCACACGGACGTGGTTCCGGCCAACGCCGCCGACTGGACGTACGACCCCTTCTCGGGCGAGATCGCCGACGGCTGCGTGTGGGGCCGCGGCGCCGTCGACATGAAGGACATGGACGCGATGACGCTGGCCGTCGTACGCGACCGGATGCGCAGCGGACGCAAGCCCCCGCGGGACATCGTGCTGGCCTTCCTCGCCGACGAGGAGGCGGGCGGCATCTACGGGGCCCGGCACCTCGTCGACAAGCACCCGGGCCTGTTCGAGGGCGTCACCGAGGCGATCGGCGAGGTCGGCGGCTTCTCCTTCACCGTGAACGAGAACCTGCGGCTCTACCTCGTGGAGACCGCGCAGAAGGGCATGCACTGGATGCGGCTCACGGTGGAGGGCACCGCGGGCCACGGCTCCATGACCAACAGCGACAACGCCATCACGGAGCTCTGCGAGGCCGTCGGTCGACTCGGGCGCCACCAGTGGCCGGTCCGCGTGACCAAGACCGTACGCAGCTTCCTGGACGAGCTCTCCGACGCGCTCGGGACCCCCCTGGACCCGGACAACATGGACGCGACGCTCGCCAAGCTCGGCGGCATCGCCAAGATGGTCGGCGCCACACTGCGCAACTCGGCTGCCCCGACGATGCTCGGCGCCGGCTACAAGGTCAACGTCATCCCCGGCCAGGCGACGGCCCACGTGGACGGCCGCTTCCTGCCCGGCTACGAGGACGAGTTCTTCGCCGACCTGGACCGGATCCTCGGCCCGCGCGTGAAGCGGGAGGACGTGCACGCGGACAAGGCGCTGGAGACGGACTTCGACGGCCGGCTGGTGGACGCCATGCAGGGCGCCCTGAAGGCCGAGGACCCGATCGCGCGGGCGGTCCCGTACATGCTCTCGGGCGGTACGGACGCCAAGTCCTTCGACGACCTCGGCATCCGCTGCTTCGGCTTCGCGCCGCTGCAGCTGCCGCCGGAGCTGGACTTCGCCGGGATGTTCCACGGTGTGGACGAGCGGGTGCCGGTCGACGGACTGAAGTTCGGTGTGCGGGTGCTCGACCGATTCATCGACAACGCCTGAGATTCGAGAAGGTGTGCGCATTCCACTGAGAAGAGTGAATGCACTCATACGCTCGTAGCCCCGGTGATCCCTCCTCGTTACAGGTGTTGCGGTCCGCGGCTGGGACCGCAATTGCCTACTAGGAGGAACAATGATCAAGAAGGTTGTAGCCGCTGCGGCTGCCACGGGTGGCCTGGTTCTCGCGGGTGCGGGTCTGGCTGCCGCCGACGCCGGTGCGCAGGGTGCGGCCATCGGTTCGCCCGGTGTCCTGTCCGGCAACGTGCTCCAGGTTCCCGTCCACGTTCCCGTGAACGTCTGCGGCAACACGGTCTCCGTGATCGGCCTGCTGAACCCGGCCTTCGGCAACACCTGCGTCAACGCCTGACGCGTCTGAAGTCTTCGGCCCCGGAGCGCATCCCAGCGCTCCGGGGCCACCGGGCTTTTCGGCCCGGATTTCTCTCACTTCCGGCGTACCAGGCGGGGGAGCCAGGACGGCCGGGCCGTCGAAACGACGGCCGAAACGCACACACCAGGGGACGAGTACAGATGCGACGACCGGCACAGGTCACCAGGAAGACCCTGATCACCATGGCGGCCGCGGGGGGTGTCCTCGCGATGGGCGGGGGCTACGCACACGCGGACTCCGGCGCCTCGGGGCACGCCACGAACTCTCCGGGCCTGCTGTCCGGGAACAACCTGCAGGTGCCCGTGGACGCACCGGTGAACGCCTGCGGGAACACGATCTCCGTGGTGGGACTCCTCAACCCGGCCTTCGGGAACCACTGCGCGAACGGATCGGGCCACGCGAAGCCGAAGCCTCCGAAGCCCACGCAGCCGGAGCACCCGGGCGACGACGAACCGTGCGACGACCACCCGGGCAACCCCGGTGGTCCGGGCAACCCCGGCGGTCCGGGTACGCCCGGTAATCCTGGCGGTCCGGGCAACCCCGGCGGTCCCGGTACGCCGGGCAACCCCGGTGGTCCGGGTACGCCCGGCAACCCTGGTGGTCCCGGTACGCCCGGCAACCCCGGCAACCCCGGCGGTCCCGGTACCCCGGGCAACCCCGGTGGTCCCGGTACCCCCGGCAACCCTGGCGGCCCCGGCAACCCCGGCGGTCCCGGTACCCCGGGCAACCCTGGTGGTCCGGGTACGCCCGGTAACCCCGGCGGTCCTGGTACCCCCGGCAACCCGGGTACGCCGACCAACCCCGGCAGCGGTTCCGGCACCCCGGTCACGCACCCCGGTCCCGGGACCGGGAACACCCCGGGGCAGGCCGGCGGGCTCGCCGCCACCGGCTCCGGTGACGTCCTCACTGCCGGGCTGCCGCTCGCGGGCGGCCTGCTGCTCGCCGGCTCGGTGCTCTACCGGCGGGCCCGCAACGCCGCCTGACGGATGTTCACGACGCGGGCCCCGCCCCCGGGGCCCGCGTCACCAGGTCGCTCGGACCTGACGGATGATCCGGCGGCGCAGTCGCACACGACGACTGCCGTCCCGGTACAGGCTCAGCCGGTCGAGTTCCCAGTTCCCGTACTCGGCATGGTCGGTCAGCAGGCGGGTCGCCTCCTTGCGAGGAACACCGCGGGGCACGTACACGTCGACAAATTCGTATTCCGGCATCGCATCTATTGTGCGGGCAGAGCCCTGCTACGGATAGCGTCTGCTCTATGTCTGATGCCGATCTGCCCACTGTTGCCGAGGTACGCGCCGCCGCCGAGGCGGTCAAGGCCGCGCTCGACCGTCACCTCGCCGCGGTCGAGCGCAGGATCGGGGACGAGGATCCGGACGTCTACGCCGCGTTCAACGAACTCGCCGCCGCGGCCGAGGTGTACGACGAACTCCTCTACGACCGCTACGACGAGGTCACCCCCTTCGAGATCCCCACGCCCGAGGACGGCGTCCCGTACACCGGGCCCGCCGAGCCCGCCGCCTTCAGCGTGCTCATCCGCCGCGACTACGCCGTGGTCGAACCGGCCCGGCTGATCGCCCAGGCCGAGCGGGTCGCCGCACACGACCGGGACGCCGAGTTCGTCCAGGACGGCGGCAGCGCCGACGCGCTGGGCGTCCTCTTCGGGGAGTACGAGCCCGACGAGATCGCCTCCCGCTACAAGGACTTCGGGCTGGAGGAGGGGGACTCCACGCTCTGGATCGCGGCCTCCGAGGAGGTACCGGAACCGGGGGAGTGGCTGGGCTCGCCCTTCGCGCACATCGATCCGCAGGACGTGCTGCACCGCTTCGACGTCAGCTCCGTCTTCGACGAGGAGACCGACGAGTTCGACGAGGACGAGGCCGCCGAGCCGGGGCTGACCCCGGCCTGACCCGGCCCGACTCCGACCCCGCAGGTCCCGGACTCCGTGGCCCCCGCCCTTCCGGACGGGGGCCACGGCCGGTTCACCGCTGCTGCGCGCCCGCCGTCGCGAGGGCCGTCAGCAGGCCCGTCAGTCGCGTCGTACGCGGCTTCGCGGGCACCTCGGCCACCGCCTGCGGCAGTGCCTGGTCGACCCCGTGCACCACGGACAGGTGCCGTTCGCCCCGCCCGAACGCCGTGTAGACCCAGTCCCGCGACAACGCCTGCGCCGCGTCACCCGGCAGTACGACGACCACCGCCGGCCAGCGCGTGCCCACGGCCTGGTGTGCCGTGACCGCCCAGCCGTGCCGTACCTGGGACTCGACGAGCTCCTTCGGCACGACGATCCGCACGCCCTCCCGGTCCAGGTGCAGTCCCTCGGCGTCGGCCGACACCACCCGGGCCGCCAGCGCGCGGCCGGCGGAGGGCACGTGCACGACCCGGTCACCGGCGTCGAAGCCGCCGAAGCGGCCCGGACCGGGGTTCAGCCGCTCCTTCAGCGCGGCGTTCAGCGCCCGGGTGCCCGCCGAGCCGCCGTGGCCCGGGGTGATCACCTGCACGCTGTCCGCCGGGATGCCGAAGGCCCGCGGCACCGACTCCGCCACCAGCTGCACGGCCCGGTGCACGGCCTCCCCGGCGTCCTTCACCGGGACGATCACGACCTCCTTGCCGGGGGCGTCGACCTGGTTCAGCTCCCCGATGCCGACCCCGGAGACGAGTTCGCCGAGAGGGCCCGGGTCCGGGGTACGGGAGACCAGCTGCGGGCAGGTACGGGCCGCCAGTACATCGGCGAACACCCGCCCGGCCCCGGCGGACCCGAGCACACCGGGGTCCCCGGAGAGCACCAGCCGGGCCCCGTCCGGCACGGACTCCACCAGCGCGGCCGCGGTCTCCACGTCCAGCTGCGGGGCGTCCAGCACCACCAACAGGTCCAGCGCGAACTGGCCGTCCGCATCCCGCCCGGGCCCCTCGGCCCCGGACAGCAGCCCCGCCACCGTCACCCGGTCCGGGCCGCCGCCGGGGGCGTGCGCGGCCACGCAGACCCGCAGGCCCGACTCCCGGGCCGCGTTGGCCAGGGCCACCGGTTCCGCGCGGGCGGCCTCGCCGCCGGTGTGGGTGACCAGGCCGTGGCCCGCGACCGCGCGGATCAGTTCGGCGGCGGAGGGGCTCGGCGCGGACCCGGCGGCCCGCTCCCAGTCCTCGGACGCGTCGAAGGTGCCGGCGGCCAGCCGGGCCAGGCCGTCGGCCAGGCTCTCCTCGGCCATGGCGGCGCCCTCCAGGCCCACCAGCACCCTGACGGGCTGCTCGGTGTCTTCGGTGTCGTCGGCGTCCTCGGCCGCGGCGGTTCCGGCGACCGGCGGTCCGAGCGGCTCGTGGAAGATCAGCACCGAGCCTTCGGCGATGGCCAGTTCCAGCGCTTCGGCCGGATCCGGTACGCCGTACTGGGCCAGCGCCTTCTCCAGCACCGGAGCCTCCAGCGCGGTGTGCCCCTTCAGCCCGGCCTGGGCCAGCAGCCAGCCCACCAGGACCGTGGTGCGGCGCTCGTCCCCGGGACCCGCCTCGGCGCCCAGCAGCGCCCGGGCGAAGCCGTCGGCCTGGGTCGGACGTACGGCCGGCAGCGACAGGAGCCGCCACGGGTTCTCGGTGAGCTGCCCGGCGGCGTCCTCGCCCAGGGCCGCGGCGGCCTGGCCGGCCAGCGCCTCGGGGGCGCCACCGCGGGCCAGCACGGCCCGTACGCCCTCGACGGTGTCGGCGGAGGGCGCGGGGGTGGCCACCGCGGCCGGGGCGGCGGGGCGCGGGGCCGGGGGCGCGGCCGGCGCCTTGCGGGGGGCGGCCGGAGCCTCGTCGAAGTACACGGTGGGGGGCTTCGCGCCGCCCTCCACGGCCCGTACGGCGGCCAGCAGGTCGGCGGCCTTCCCGCTGAGCTTCGCCCCTGCCTCGACCGGCGCCTCCCGCTCGGCCTTGCGCCGGGCGATCCGCTCCCGCTCGATCTTCTGGGCGGCCAGTTCGGCTTGCGCCTCGCTGAGGGCGGGAGCCGCCGCTTCGCCTGCGGCGGGCCCGGCGGATCCGGCGGCCTCGGCATCCGCGCCCGCTTCGCCTTCGGCGGCCTCGGCGTCCGCTCCGTCCTCGCCTTCGGCGGGGCCGGGACCGTTCTCGTCCTCGGTGGCCATGTCGTGCACCGCGCCGGCCTCGCCTTCGGCCGAGCCCGGACCGTCCTTGTCCTCGGTGGCTTCGTCGATCGGCTCCGCCGCCGGCCCCGTGGCTTCGCCCTCGGCGGGTACCGCGTCCGTGGCCTGCTCCGCTTCCGCTTCGGCGGCTGCGGACGGCTCGGCCTCCGGGGTGGCCGGGTTCTCCGCGGCAGCGGTTTCGGCCTGAGGGTCCGTACTCACAGCGTGCTCCAGTCCTGATCGGGGTAGCGGTGCACCGGAACCGAAACATCGTCCAGCGCCCGGCAGATCTCCTCCGGAAGACTAAGGGCCTCCACCGACAGCGCCGCCGCGAGCTGCGCGGCCGTCCGCGCGCCGACGATCGGCGCCACCACCCCCGGCCGGTCCCGGATCCACGCCAGGGCCACCTGGAGCGGGGTCACGGCCAGCCCTTGGGCCGCCGTCACCACCGCGTCCACGATCCGCCCCGCGGCCTCGTCGAGGTACGGGTCCACCAAGGCGGCCAGCGACTCCGAGGCGCCCCGGGAGTCGGCCGGGGTGCCGTCCCGGTACTTGCCCGTCAGCACCCCGCGGCCCAGCGGGGAGGACGGCAGCAGGCCGATCCCGAGATCCAGCGAGGCCGGCAGCACCTCGCGCTCCACCCCGCGCTGGAGCAGGGAGTACTCCATCTGCGTCGAGGCGATCCGGGTCCGCACCCCGGGAGCCGCGAGCTGCCAGGTCGCCGCCTTCGCCAGCTGCCAGCCGCAGAAGCCCGCCAGTCCCGCGTACCGGGCCCGGCCGCTGCTCACCGCCAGGTCCAGCGCCTGCAGGGTCTCCTCCAGCGGGGTCGCGGGGTCGAAGGCGTGCACCTGCCACAGGTCGACGTAGTCGGTGCCCAGCCGGTCCAGCGAGGCGTCGAGGGCGGTGAGCAGGTGCCCGCGCGAGCCGTCGAACCTGCGGTCGGGGTCCGGCACGCTGCCCGCCTTGGTCGCGATCACCAGGTCCCGGCGCGGGACCAGCCCGCCCACCAACTGCCCGAGGAGGTACTCCGCCTCACCGCCGCCGTACACGTCGGCGGTGTCGACGAGCGTGCCGCCCGCCTCCCAGAACGTCTTCACCTGCTCGGCGGCCGCTTCCTCGCCGGTGTCGCGGCCCCAGGTGAGGGTGCCGAGGCCGATCCGGGAGACGCGCAGTCCGGTGCGGCCGAGATGCCTCTGCTCCATGAGCGCTGAGACTACTGGGGCGCTGACGCGAAGCACCTTGGCGCGCTACAGTCCCCGCACACCAACGTTACTGATCGGTAAACCGGTAAGGGGACGATACATGCGGCTCGGCATCAATCTTGGTTACTGGGGCGCGGGCATGGACGCCGACAACCTCGCCGTCGCCCAGGAGGCCGACCGCCTGGGTTACGACGTCTGCTGGGCCGCCGAGGCCTACGGCTCCGACGCCCCGACCGTGCTCGCCTGGGTCGCCGCCCAGACCGAGCGCATCGACGTGGGTTCGGCGATCCTCCAGATCCCGGCCCGCCAGCCCGCGATGACCGCCATGACCGCGGCCACCCTCGACTCGCTGACCAAGGGCCGCTTCCGGCTCGGCCTCGGCGTCTCCGGCCCGCAGGTCTCCGAGGGCTGGTACGGCGTCAAGTTCGACAAGCCGCTGGCCCGCACCCGCGAGTACGTGGAGATCGTCCGCAAGGCCATGACCCGGGAGCGGCTCTCCTACGACGGCGAGCACTGGACCTTGCCGCTGCCGGGCGGGCCGGGCAAGCCGCTCAAGCTGACCGTCCACCCCGAGCGCGAGCACATCCCGCTCTACATCGCCGCCATCGGGCCGAAGAACCTGGAGCAGACCGGCGAGATCGCCGACGGCGCGCTGCTGATCTTCCCGGCCGCCGAGCACCTGGAGGCCACCGCGCTCACCCACATCCGGGCGGGCCGCGAGAAGGCCGGGCTGACGATGGAGGGCTTCGACGTCTGCCCGACCGTGCCGCTGGCCCTCGGCGAGGACGTGAACGCGCTCGCGGACATGTTCCGCCCCTACACCGCCCTGTACGTGGGCGGCATGGGCAGCCGGAAGCAGAACTTCTACAACCAGCTGGCCCAGCGCATGGGCTACGAGAAGGAAGCCGCCGAGATCCAGGACAAGTACCTGGCGGGAGACAAGAACGGGGCCGCCGAGGCGGTCCCGCACTCGCTGATCGACTCGACCACGTTGCTCGGCCCGGTCGCCCGGATCGCCGACGGGATGCGGGCCTACGCCGAGGCCGGGGTCACCACCCTCACCCTGGCCCCGGCCGGATTCACCCTGGACGAGCGGATCGCCGCCCTGCGCGCCGGCACCGAGGCCATGGAGCTGGCGGGTCTCGCCTGATCGGGTCGATCGCCTGATCCGGCGACCCCGGATGCCGGGCGGGTGGCGCCGGCACAGGTGAACGCTTCTGCGGCCGTGGTGGGGGCTCGGGGGGTCTTCCCCGCCACGGCCGACACAGCCAACAACGCCGGGAACGCCCACCGGGTTACGCACGGCGGCCCACCCCCCGATTTCGTTCATTCGGACGAGTAGTGCGACCTATCGGTTGCCCGCCCCGCCCCCCGGCGTTTGACTCGTTCCATGCTCTCTGCCCGCAGCCTGTTCCAGGAGATCGTCGACAACGACGACTCCTTCCAGCTGTTCTGCTCCATCGCCGCCAGCGGGGAGACCCAGGGCGGCTGGGAGAACGCCCGTATCGCGGCCCTGGTGCCGGACGGCATGCGCCACCTCGCACCCAAGATCACCCGACACGGCGCCGACGAGGACAAGCACGGCCGGATCTTCCACGCCCTGCTCCGCAAGCGCGGCCTGCCCGCGGTCCCGGTACCCCCCGAGACCGACTACACGATGCTGCTGGAGCGTCGCGGCATCGGCCTCGCGCACGAGAAGCTGCGCCGGGAGGTGGCGCTGACCGAGGAGGACATCGTCGTCTACCTCGCGCACAGCCGCGTCACCGAACAGCGCGCCGCCGACCAGATGGACATGCTCGTCAAATACTTCGGCGACCACGTCGAGGTGGGCAAGGCGATCCACATGATCAGCCACGACGAGGACAACCACCTCGCCTACTGCCACGAGGAACTGCTGCGCCTCGCCCGGTCCGGATACGGCCGCACCATCCAGCGGGTGCTCCGCGAGAGCGCGCTCGCCGAGATCTCCGTCTACCGGGACGTGAGCCTCGCCGTCATGAGCCACATGGGACGGCTGCTGCACTGGTCCGCCCCGAAGGCGGCCGCGCTCGCCACCGGCATCCGCGCGATGTACGCCTACGAGCGGTTCAGCGGCTGGCACCGGATGGTCGACCTGCGACTGCCGGAGCGCCTGGACCCCCTCGGCGGGCCGCCGGTCGCCGCGCCCGGACTCGCCCACACCACGCGCGAGCGGGAACTCAGAGCCAGCCCCGGCGCTTGAACATCCGGTGCAGGCCCAGGCACGCACCCGCCATGACCACCAGCACCGCCGGATAGCCCCAGGTGTGCCGTAGTTCCGGCATGTGGTCGAAGTTCATCCCGTAGATGCCCGCCACCATCGTGGGGACGGCCGCCATCGCCGCCCAGGCCGAGATCTTGCGCATGTCGTCGTTCTGCCGCAGACCCATCTGCGCCAGGTGGGCGGCCAGCGCGTCCGACAGCAGCCGGTCCAGGCCCTCGATGTACTCGTTCGCCTTGGTCAGGTGGTCGGCGACATCGCGGAAGAACGGCTGGGCGTGCTCGTGGACGAAGGGGACCTCCCCGAAGGCGAGGCGGTCCATCGGTTGGAGCAGCGGGCTCGTCGCCCGTCGGAACTCCAGCACCTGCCGCTTGAACCCGTAGATCCGGGCGGCGGTGTTCTTGGTGTCCGAGGCGTTCGGGGCGAAGACCTCGGCCTCCAGCTCCTCCAGGTCCGCCTGGAGCTCGGCCGCCACCTCGATGTAGTGGTCGACCACCGCGTCGGAGACCGCGTACAGCACCGCCGTCGGCCCGTGCCGCAACACGTCGGGCTCCTGCTCCAGCCGGTGGCGCACGGCGGCCAGCGGTGCCCCCTCGCCGTGCCGGACCGTGACGACGAACGAGTCCCCTATGAAGACCATCAGCTCGCCCGCGGTCACGGTGTCCGTGTCCTCGTCGTACCGCACCGGCTTCAGGACGACGAACAGCGAATCGTCGTACACCTCCAACTTCGGACGCTGGTGCGCGGTCAGCGCGTCCTCCACCGCCAGCGGGTGCAGCCCGAATTCCTGGCTGACGTGGTCGAATTCCTTCGCCGTCGGCTCGTGCATGCCGATCCACAGGAAGGCGTCACCGGTCGCCCGGGCCTCGTCCAGGGCGTCCGAGAAATCGTCCGGTCCCTCGGTACGGCGGCCGTCCCGGTAAATCGCGCAGTCCACAATCACGCGGGGCATTCTTCCCTGCCCACCGCCCGCCCGCACACCCGCGGCAGCGCATACGCTGGCCCCATGGCCACGCTGATCCTCGTACGACACGGGCGGTCCACCGCCAACACCGCTGGGCTGCTCGCCGGATGGACCCCCGGAGTGGCCCTCGACGAGCGCGGTGCGGAGCAGGCCGCCGCACTGCCCGGCCGGCTGACGGGCGTCCCGCTCACCGCCGCCGTCACCAGCCCGCTGCAACGCTGCCGGGAGACCCTGGCACCCCTGCTGGCCGCCCGGCCGGAGCTGGAACTGCACACCGACGAGCGGATCGGTGAGTGCCACTACGGCGAATGGTCGGGCCGCAAACTGTCCGAGCTCTCCGACGAACCGCTGATGAAGATCGTCCAGCAGCATCCGTCGGCCGCCGCCTTCCCCGGGGGCGAGTCCATGCGCGCCATGCAGGCGCGCGCCGTGGAGGCCGTACGCGACTGGGACGCGCGGATCGAGCAGGAGCACGGCAGCGACGCCGTCTTCCTGATGTGCTCGCACGGCGACATCATCAAGTCCCTTGTCGCGGACGCCCTGGGCATGCACCTGGACCTCTTCCAGCGCATCCACGTCGACCCCTGCTCGGTCACCGCCATCCGGTACACCGCCACCCGGCCGTTCGTGTTCCGGCTCGGTGACACCGGGGACTTCGGCTCGCTCGTGCGGCGCCCCGCCGTACCGGAGGCCGTCGCATCCGACAAAGACACCGAAGACGCCGGGAACGCCGTCGTGGGAGGCGGCGCGGGCGCGGCGTGATCGCCCGGAGCAGTAGGGTGGACGGGCCAACACAAGGGCGCAGACCTGCCCCTGCCGCCGAGACTTGGAGACTGGACGTGCCCCGTCAGGTGTTCCTCTACGACCCCCCGGACCGCTTCGTGGCCGGCACGGTCGGTCTGCCGGGACGCCGTACGTTCTTCCTGCAGGCCTCCTCCGGCCCCCGTGTCACCAGCGTCTCCCTGGAGAAGACCCAGGTGGCGGCGCTGGCCGAGCGGATGGACGAGCTGCTGGACGAGGTCGTACGGCGGACCGGCGGCAACGCCCCGGTCCCGGCCGTCGCCCCCGCCGAGGCCGCCGACACCGCCCCGCTGGACGTCCCGGTCGACGAGGAGTTCCGCGTCGGCACCATGGCCCTGGCCTGGGACGGCGAGGAACAGCGCATGATCGTCGAGGCCCAGGCACTGGTCGAACTCGACGCCGACTCCGACGAGGACCTCGCCGAGGCCGAGGAGCGGCTGCTGCAGGACGAGGAGAACGGCCCGCCGATGCTGCGGGTCCGCCTCAGCGGCGCCCAGGCCCGGGCCTTCGCCAAGCGGGCCCTGGACGTCGTCAACGCCGGCCGCCCGCCGTGCCCGCTGTGCAGCCTCCCGCTGGACCCGGAGGGCCACGTGTGCCCGCGCCAGAACGGCTACCGGCGCCAGGCGTGACGGACACGGGGGAACTGGAGGAACTGCTCGCCAAGGGTGAGCTCACCGTCATAGGTCGGATCCGCGAGGCGTCCAACGCCGTCCTGCTGTGCAGCGTCACGTACGGGGGCGTGAGCGCCGACTGCGTGTACAAGCCGGTCAAGGGCGAGCGACCGCTGTGGGACTTCCCCGACGGCAACCTCGCCCGCCGGGAGGTCGCCGCGTACCTGATCTCCGAGGCCACCGGATGGGGCCTGGTCCCCGCCACCGTGCTGCGCGACGGCCCGTACGGCGAGGGCATGGTCCAGCGGTGGATCGAGGCGGAACAGCCGGACGAGGACTCTCCGCTCGGCGCGCTCCTCGGGCTCGTCGACGGCGAGGAGGCGGGGGAGGGCTGGAAGGCCGTCGCCCTCGCCGAGGTCGGTGAGGGCCGCACCGCGCTGCTCGTGCACGCGGACGACCCCCGGCTGCGCCGGCTCGCCGTGCTCGACGCCGTGATCAACAACGGCGACCGCAAGGGCGGCCACCTGCTGCCCGCACCCGACGGACGGCTCTACGGCATCGACCACGGTGTGACCTTCCACGCAGAGGACAAGCTGCGCACCCTCCTGTGGGGCTGGGCGGGCGAGCCGCTGACCGACGAGGCGCGCGAGGTGTTGGCCACGCTGGCCGCCGGGCTGGCCGAGGGCGCACCGCTCGCCACCCGGCTGGCCGAACTGATCACACCCGTCGAGCTGGCCGCCGTACGGGACCGGGTGGCGGACCTGCTGCGCACCGGGACCCATCCCCGCCCCTCCGGGCAGTGGCCGTCGATCCCCTGGCCACCGGTCTGAATCAGCCACCGGCCGTACGCACAGAACCGGCCAGACCGCAAGAGTGCCGATCAAGACAACAGTGCAGGTCCAGTTCGTTTCCGGAACATCAGTCCGGTTAGGCTCGACACATGCATGCCTGGCCCGCTTCTGAGGTCCCCGCCCTTCCTGGCAAGGGCCGCGACCTCCAGATCCACGACACCGCGACCCAAGGGACGATCACCCTCGCCCCCGGTCCCGTCGCCCGTATCTACGTCTGCGGCATCACTCCGTACGACGCGACCCACATCGGTCACGCGGCGACCTACAACGCGTTCGACCTCGTACAACGCGTGTGGCTCGACACCAAGCGGCAGGTCGTCTACGTCCAGAACGTCACGGACGTGGACGATCCACTGCTGGAGCGGGCGCTGCGCGACAACCAGGACTGGACCGAGCTGGCCGAGCGCGAGACCGCGCTCTTCCGCGAGGACATGACCGCCCTGCGGATGCTGCCCCCGCAGCACTACATCGGCGCCGTCGAGGCCATACCCGGCATCGTGCCGCTCGTCGAGCGGCTGCGGGACGCGGGCGCGGCGTACGAGCTGGACGGCGACACCTACTTCTCGGTCGAGGCGGACCCGCACTTCGGCGGGGTGTCCCACCTCGACGCCGAGGCGATGCGGCTGCTCTCGGCGGAGCGGGGCGGCGACCCCGACCGGCCCGGCAAGAAGAACCCGCTGGACCCGATGCTGTGGATGGCCGCGCGTCCGGGCGAGCCGAGCTGGGACGGCGGCTCGCTGGGCCGCGGCCGGCCGGGCTGGCACATCGAGTGCGTGGCGATCGCCCTCGACCACCTGGGCATGGGCTTCGACATCCAGGGCGGCGGTTCCGACCTGGCTTTCCCGCACCACGAGATGGGCGCCTCGCACGCACAGGCACTGACGGGCGAGTTCCCGATGGCCAAGGCGTACGTGCACGCGGGCATGGTCGCGCTGCACGGCGAGAAGATGTCGAAGTCGAAGGGCAACCTCGTCTTCGTCTCGGCGCTGCGACGCTCCGGGGTGGACCCGGCGGCGATCCGCCTCGCGCTGCTCTCGCACCACTACCGGGCCGACTGGGAGTGGACGGACGAGGTCCTCGCCGAGGCCGTGGCCCGGCTGGAGCGCTGGCGTGCGGCCGTCTCCCGGCCCGACGGCATCCCCGCCGACGCCCTGGTCGAGGAGGTCCGCGAGGCCCTGGCCGACGACCTGGACGCGCCCGCCGCGCTGGCGGCCGTGGACCGCTGGGTCGAGCGGCAGATCGCCACGGACGGCGACGACGAGTCGGCCCCCGGTCTGGTCTCCCGCACGGTCGACGCCCTCCTGGGCGTGGCCCTGTAACACCCGTGGCGATGCCCCCGACCCCATCAGGGTCGGGGGCATCGCCACGTCCGGACACCGGTCCGGGACGGTCCCGCTGCGCGGAGCCGTCCCCTACCCGCCCTTCCACCGTTCCCCGGGCTCTGCCCGGACCCGGTCCTCAAGCGCCGGACGGGCTGATCGTCAGCCCCGGCCGGCCCGGCTAGGGCTCCGGGGTGTCGTCCCCCGGCTCCGCCGGCGGAGCCGCGGGCGGCTCCGGTTCCTCCCCGGAGGGGTCCGGCTTGCGTTTCGGGGGGCGGGGCAGGCCCCCGCTCGTGTCCCGGAGGTACGAGCCGTCGCCCGGTTCCGCGGCCGGCCCCGCCGCCGGGTCACGCCGCCGCAGGTACCGCTCGAACTCGCGGGCGATCGCGTCCCCCGAGGCCTCCGGCAGGTCGGCCGTGTCCCGCGCCTCCTCCAGCGTCTGGACGTACTCCGCCACCTCGCTGTCCTCGGCGGCCAGTTGGTCCACGCCCAGCTGCCACGCCCGCGCGTCCTCCGGCAGCTCGCCCAGCGGGATCCGGATGTCGATCAGATCCTCCAGCCGGTTCAGCAGCGCCAGCGTCGCCTTCGGGTTCGGCGGCTGCGAGACGTAGTGCGGCACCGCCGCCCACAGGGACACCGCCGGGACACCCGCGTGCGTACAGGCCTCCTGCAGGATGCCCACGATGCCCGTCGGGCCCTCGTACTTGGTCTCCTCCAGGTCCATCGTCCGCGCCAGGTCCGCGTCCGAGGTGACCCCGCTCACCGGCACCGGCCGGGTGTGCGGGGTGTCCCCGAGCAACGCGCCCAGGATGACCACCATCTCCACGCCCAGCTCGTGCGCGAAACCGAGGATCTCGTTGCAGAACGACCGCCACCGCATGGACGGTTCGATGCCCCGGACCAACACCAGGTCGCGTGGCTTGGCGCCGCCGATCCGGACCACCGACAGCCGGGTCGTCGGCCATGTGATCTTCCGTACCCCGTTGTCCAGCCACACTGTCGGCCGGTTGACCTGGAAGTCGTAGTAGTCCTCGGCGTCGAGTGCCGCGAAGACCTCGCCCTTCCACTCCCGGTCCAGGTGTGCGACCGCACCGGAGGCCGCGTCACCCGCGTCGTTCCAGCCCTCGAACGCGGCCACCATGACCGGGTCGATCAGCTCGGGCACGCCCTCAAGCTCGATCACCCAGGTCTCCTTCCGAAGTTCCCTTGCGTACGTGGTCAGCCTAAGCCTTGATGAGGCACCGGCCACAGCCCACGACAGAGGGGCGGTTCCCCTCGGAACCGCCCCTCTTCCCCACCTGCGTGGGACCTATGCCTTGCGGCCCAGCATCTCCTCGACGCGGGTCCGGACGGACTCGTCGTCCAGGCCGCGGATCGTCACCGTCGTACGGCGGCGCAGCACGTCGTCGACCGTCTCGGCCCACTCGTTGTCACGGGCGTAGGCGACCTGCGCCCAGATCTCCGGACCGTCCGGGTGGATCCGCTCGGCCAGCGCCGGGTCCTCGTTCGCCAGGCGCGCGATGTCGAAGGCCAGCGAGCCGTAGTGCGACGCCAGGTGACGGGCCGTCAGCGGGTCCATCCGCGTGCCCGGCTCCCGGTCCACCAGCAGGCGGTGCGCGACCGCGTTGGGGTTGGCGACACCGGGCAGCGCGATCCGGCGCACCAGGGACTTCACCGGCTCCATGTCCTCGGTCAGCGGGCTGCCCGGGAGCTTCGCCAGCTTGTCCATGACCACACGGCCGATGTGACGGTACGTCGTCCACTTGCCGCCGGCCACCGACAGCATGCCGCCGGCGCCCTCGGAGACGACCGTCTCGCGCTTGGCCTTCTCGACACCGCCGGGGCCGCCGGGCAGCACCCGCAGGCCCGCGAAGGCGTACGTCATCAGCGAGCGGTCCAGGTCCGCGTCCTTCACCGAGAAGGCCGCCTCGTCCAGGATCTGGGCGATGTCGGACTCGGTGGCACGCACGTCCGCCGGGTCGCCCTCGTACACCTCGTCGGTGGTGCCGAGCAGCAGCTGGTCCTCCCACGGGAGGGCGAAGGTGATGCGGTACTTGTCGATCGGGGTGGCCATGGCGGCCTTCCACGGCGACTTGCGCTTCATGACGATGTGCGCGCCCTTGGAGAGGCGGATCGACGGCATGGAGTGCTTGTCTTCCATGCGCCGCAGGTGGTCCACCCACGGGCCGGTGGCGTTGAGCACGACGCGCGCGTCGACCCCGAACTCGGTGCCGTCGAGACGGTCCTTGAGCTCGGCGCCGGTGACCCGACCGCGCGTCTTGCGCAGTCCGGTGACCTCGGCGTGGTTGAGGACGACCGCACCCGACTCGACGGCCGCGCGGACCGTCATGACGGCGACGCGGGAGTCGTTCATCTGGTGGTCGTAGTAGACCGCGACGGCCTTGAGGTTGTCCGTCTTCAGACCCGGGTTGTCGGCGGCGGCACGGGCCGGGGATATGACCTTGCCCATGCCGTCGCCGAAGGCCGAGAGGGCGGAGTAGGCGAAGACGCCCGCGCCCAGCTTGGCCGCACCCACCGGACCGCCCTTGTAGACCGGCAGGTAGAAGGTGAGCGGGTTGACCAGGTGCGGGGCCACGTCCTTGGCCAGCACCCGGCGCTCGTGGTGGTTCTCCGCGACCAGCTTGACCGCGCCGGTCTGCAGGTAGCGCAGACCGCCGTGGACGAGCTTGGAGGAGGCCGAGGAGGTGGCGCCGGCGAAGTCGCCGGCGTCCACCATGGCAACCCGCAGGCCCGACTGCGCGGCGTGCCACGCCACGGAGGTACCCAGGATTCCACCACCGATGACCAGCAGGTCGTACGTGGCCTTCGACAGCTGCTCACGGGTCTGGGCGCGGCTGACGTTGGCACCGGCGGTCGGGTGCGTGCCCAGTGCGGGAACGCTCTGCAAGCTGCTCATATCTCTCTTAGCTCCTCGTCGATTGACTCAGCTGAGTGCGGTCAGCTGGCGTCTTCGTCGTCGACCCAGCCCATGGAACGCTCCACGGCCTTTAGCCAGCTCTTGTACTCGCGGTCCCGCTGCTCGGCGGGCATCCGCGGGGTCCACTCCGCCGCGCGGCGCCAGTTGGCGCGCAGGGCGTCGGTGTCGGGCCAGAAGCCGACGGCCAGGCCGGCGGCGTAGGCGGCGCCGAGGCAGGTGGTCTCGGCGACCATCGGGCGCACCACGGGGGCGTCCAGGAAGTCCGAGAGCGTCTGCATCAGCAGGTTGTTGGAGGTCATGCCGCCGTCGACCTTGAGGGCCGCGAGCTCGACGCCCGAGTCCTTGGTCATGGCGTCGGTGATCTCGCGGGTCTGCCAGGCGGTGGCCTCCAGGACGGCACGGGCGATGTGCGCCTTGGTGACGTACCGGGTGAGGCCGGCGACCACGCCGCGGGCGTCGGAGCGCCAGTACGGGGCGAACAGGCCGGAGAAGGCCGGCACGAAGTAGACGCCGCCGTTGTCCTCGACCGAGGAGGCCAGGGTCTCGATCTCGGCGGCGGACTTGATCAGGCCCATCTGGTCGCGCATCCACTGGACGAGCGAGCCGGTGACGGCGATGGAGCCCTCCAGCGCGTAGACCGGCTTCTGGTCGCCGATCTGGTAGCCGACCGTGGTCAGCAGGCCGCTGTAGGAGTTGATGATCTTGTCGCCGGTGTTCATCAGCATGAACGTTCCGGTGCCGTACGTGGACTTGGCCTCGCCCTCGGCGAAACAGGTCTGGCCGAAGAGGGCGGCCTGCTGGTCACCGAGCGCCGAGGCGACCGGGACACCGGCGAGGACGCCGTCCTTGACGTGGCCGTAGACCTCGGCGGAGGACCTGATCTCCGGAAGGACGTTGAGCGGGACGCCCATGGACTCGGCGATCTTGTCGTCCCAGGCCAGGGTGTGCAGGTTCATCAGCATGGTGCGCGAGGCGTTGGTGACGTCCGTGACGTGCACGCCGCCCTGCGGGCCACCCGTGAGGTTCCAGATGATCCACGAGTCCATGGTGCCGAAGAGGATGTCCCCGGCCTCGGCGCGCTCGCGCAGGCCCTCGACGTTGTCGAGCAGCCAGCGGACCTTCGGGCCGGCGAAGTAGCTCGCCAGCGGCAGGCCGGTCTCACGGCGGAAGCGGTCCTGGCCGACGTTGCGACCGAGCTCCTTGCACAGGGCGTCGGTGCGGGTGTCCTGCCAGACCAGCGCGTTGTGCACCGGCTCGCCGGTGTGGCGGTCCCACAGGACCGTGGTCTCGCGCTGGTTGGTGATGCCGACGGCCTTGACGTCCGCGGCGGTGATCTCCGCCTTGGCGATCGCGCTCGCCACGACCTCCTGGACGTTGGTCCAGATCTCGGTGGCGTCGTGCTCGACCTGGCCCGGCTTCGGGAAGATCTGCTCGTGCTCCTTCTGGTCGACGGCGACGATGCGGCCGTCGCGGTCGAAGACGATGCAGCGGGAAGAGGTGGTGCCCTGGTCGATCGCGGCGATGAAGGGGCCGGTGCTGGTGGTCATAGTGGCTGCTCCTGGCAGGTCAGGTGAGTAGGCGGAATCAGGAGGGCGGTGCGGATCTTACGATCTTGCCGGTACTGCTGATCAGGCGAACGCGATGTTGTACAGACCGCCGGCGAGCGCGGCACCGACGAGCGGGCCGACCACCGGGATCCAGGAGTAACCCCAGTCGGAGCCGCCCTTGTTGGGCAGCGGCAGCAGGGCGTGCACGATACGCGGACCGAGGTCGCGGACCGGGTTGATGGCGTAGCCGGTCGGGCCACCGAGCGAGAGACCGATGCCGACGACCACGAACGAGGTGATCAGGACGCCGATGACACCGAGGCCCTTGCCGTTGTCCTGGAGGCCCTGGGTCAGGATCGCCAGGACCAGGACCGCGGTACCGATGATCTCGGTCGCCAGGTTCTGCACGACGTTACGGATCTCGGGGCCCGTGGAGAAGATGCCGAGCACCGGACCGGCCACATCGTGCGGGTGCGGGTCCTCGGGACCGAGCTTGGCGTCGCGGATGTGCTCCGGGTCGGCCAGGTGGACGCGGAACTGCCCGTAGTAGGTCACCCACATCAGCACCGCGCCGAGCATCGCGCCCAGCAGCTGGCCGGCGAAGTAGATGGGGGTGTCGCCCCACTCGCCGGTCTTGACGGCGAGGCCGACGGTGACCGCCGGGTTGAGGTGCGCACCGGAGAGCGGCGCCGAGACGTAGGCGGCGATCAGTACGGCGAAACCCCAGCCGAACGTGATGGCGAGCCAGCCCGCGTTGCGGGCCTTGGAGCTCTTGAGTGTCACTGCGGCGCAGACGCCACCGCCGAGCAGTGTGAGCAGGGCGGTACCGATGGTCTCGCCGATGAAGATGTCGGAGCTGGACACCCGCGACTCCTTTGTACGTCCAGGGGTGGGCGGAAACCGGGTCCCTCCGGTGGTTCCGCGCACTCGGTGAGTGCTGCACCGGTCCGTGGCCTTGTCGCATCCTAGCGCGTATTGCCGGTAGGTGTTCGACAATGCCGACCGATGAACGGCAGTTTTCCGCCCAAGTGAAGAACGCGTCAAGGGTCGGCCAGGCCAAAGTGTCGGATCGTTACCCATAGGTGCGATCAGCCAAAACCAGCCATCTCGAGGCCGGGATGTGGCGAAAAACAGGCATAAAGAGGCCAGGGTGTGGCCAGGACCTGTTAAAGGAAGCTCAGAACCGGCCTGCGCCGAGATCGCGTGAAACCGCGCGCGCACAGTCCCGCACCGATGCCACGAGGGCCGCACGGGGCTCCCCGGACTCGCCGCAGACCCGTTCCACGGCGCCCGCGACCGCCACCGCGCCGACCGGCATCCGGCGCCGGTCGTGGATCGGCGCCGCCACCGAGGCGATGCCCTCCCACGTCTCCTCGACGTCGCTGGCCCAGCCGCGGGCCCGGGTCAGGCTCAGGAGGTGCTCGAAGTCGGTGCCGTCCGTGACGGTGCGGGGGGTGAAGGCCTCGCGCTCCACCTCGTGCGCCTGGGTGTGCGCCACCGGGTCGTAGGCGGAGAGCACCTTGCCCAGCGCGGTCGAGTGCAGCGGCTGCATGGCCCCGACCTCCAGCACCTGACGGCTGTCGTCGGGCCGGAACACGTGGTGCATGATCAGCACCCCGCTCTGGTGCAGCACGCCCACGTACACGCTCTCGCCGCTGGCCCGGGCCAGGTCGTCCGTCCACACCAGGGCGCGGGCGCGCAGCTCGTGGACGTCGAGATAGCTGTTGCCCAGGCGTAGCAGCTCCGCGCCCAGCTGGTACCGGCCGGAGGCCGGGTCCTGCTCCACGAAGCCCTCGGCCTGCAGGGTGCGCAGGATGCCGTGGGCGGTGCCTTTGGCCAGGCCCAGCGACGACGCCACGTCCGAGAGTCCCAGCCGGCGCTCGCCGCCCGCCAGGAGTCGCAGCATCGCAGCGGCTCGTTCGAGCGACTGGATGTTCCGTGCCATCGCGCAGCCTCCTGCAGACCTTCGGTATTACTGACCATCTTGACGCGGTTCGACAATGCTGAACAGTATCGGTCGATGCCGACCTTGCGCACCGTCGGACAGCTGTTCGCCGTACCACCGGCGGGACACCCCCCGAGAAGTCCCCGCCACAGAATGCAGTCCGCCACGTGGGACACCCACACCGGGGCGGGTGCCTCGCGGTTACCCTGGCCGCGTGCACCCTTGACACAGAGGGGGTGCAAAGCCGACAGCCGTCGCATCCCAGGGAGCACAACCATGGCTTCGTTGCCCACCTTGCCCGCTGACACCCAGACCCGGGCCGATGCCCTCCGGGAGGCGCTCGCGACCCGCGTGGTCGTCGCCGACGGAGCCATGGGAACGATGCTCCAGGCGCAGGACCCCACCATGGAGGACTTCCAGCAGCTCGAAGGCTGCAACGAGGTCCTCAACATCACCCGCCCCGACATCGTGCGCTCCGTGCACGAGGCGTACTTCTCGGTGGGCGTGGACTGCGTCGAGACCAACACCTTCGGCACGAACTACGCGGCACTCGCCGAGTACGACATCGCCGACCGCAACTTCGAACTGTCCGAGGCCGGCGCGCGCATCGCCCGCGAGGTCGCCGACGAGTTCACCGCCTCCACCGGACAGCAGCGCTGGGTCCTCGGCTCCATGGGTCCCGGCACCAAGCTCCCCACCCTCGGCCACATCACCTACGCGCAGATCCGCGACGCGTACCAGATCAACGCCGAGGGCCTGATCTCCGGCGGCGCCGACGCGCTGCTCGTCGAGACCACCCAGGACCTCCTGCAGACGAAGTCCTCGATCATCGGCGCCCGCCGCGCCATGGACGCCCTCGGGATCACCGTCCCGCTGATCTGCTCCGTCACCGTCGAGACCACCGGCACCATGCTCCTCGGCTCGGAGATCGGCGCGGCCCTGACCGCGCTGGAACCGCTGGGCATCGACATGATCGGCCTGAACTGCGCCACCGGCCCCGCCGAGATGAGCGAGCACCTGCGCTACCTCGCGCGCAACGCCCGCATCCCGCTCTCCTGCATGCCCAACGCCGGCCTGCCCGTCCTGACCAAGCAGGGCGCGCACTACCCGCTCAGCGCCCCCGAGCTGGCCGACGCCCAGGAGACCTTCGTCCGCGAGTACGGGCTCTCCCTGGTCGGCGGCTGCTGCGGCACCACCCCCGAGCACCTGCGCCAGGTCGTCGAGCGCGTCCGCGGCACGGCGATCACCGAGCGCACCCCCCAGCCCGAGCCCGGCGCCGCCTCCCTCTACCAGACCGTGCCCTTCCGCCAGGACACCTCGTACATGGCGATCGGCGAGCGCACCAACGCCAACGGCTCCAAGAAGTTCCGCGAGGCCATGCTGGAGGCCCGCTGGGACGACTGCGTGGAGATGGCGCGCGACCAGATCCGCGAGGGCGCGCACATGCTCGACCTCTGCGTGGACTACGTGGGCCGCGACGGCGTCGCCGACATGGAGGAGCTCGCCGGCCGCTTCGCGACCGCCTCCACCCTGCCGATCGTCCTGGACTCCACCGAGGTCCCCGTCATCCGGGCGGGCCTGGAGAAGCTCGGCGGCCGCGCGGTCATCAACTCCGTGAACTACGAGGACGGCGACGGCCCCGAGTCCCGCTTCGCCAAGGTCACCCGACTGGCCCAGGAGCACGGCGCCGCCCTCATCGCGCTGACCATCGACGAGGAGGGCCAGGCTCGCACCGTCGAGCACAAGGTCGCCATCGCCGAGCGGCTCATCGACGACCTGACGGGCAACTGGGGGATCCGCGAGTCGGACATCCTCATCGACACCCTGACCTTCACGATCTGCACCGGCCAGGAGGAGTCACGTAAGGACGGCATCGCCACGATCGAGGCGATCCGCGAGCTCAAGCGGCTCCACCCGGACGTCCAGACCACCCTCGGCCTGTCCAACATCTCCTTCGGCCTCAACCCGGCCGCCCGCGTCCTGCTGAACTCGGTCTTCCTCGACGAGTGCGTCAAGGCCGGCCTGGACTCCGCCATCGTCCACGCCTCCAAGATCCTGCCGATCGCCCGCTTCGACGAGGAGCAGGTCACCACCGCCCTCGACCTGATCTACGACCGCCGCGAGGGCGACTACGACCCGCTGCAGAAGCTGATGGCCCTCTTCGAGGGCGTCAACACCAAGTCGCTCAAGGCCGGCCGCGCCGAGGAACTCCTCGCCCTGCCGCTGGACGAGCGACTGCAGCGCCGCATCATCGACGGCGAGAAGAACGGCCTGGAGGCCGACCTCGACGAGGCGCTGCAGACCCGCCCCGCCCTCGACATCGTCAACGACACCCTCCTGGAGGGCATGAAGGTCGTCGGCGAGCTCTTCGGCTCCGGCCAGATGCAGCTCCCCTTCGTCCTCCAGTCCGCCGAGGTCATGAAGACGGCCGTCGCCTACCTCGAACCGCACATGGAGAAGACCGACGACGAGGGCAAGGGCACGATCGTGCTCGCCACCGTCCGCGGCGACGTCCACGACATCGGCAAGAACCTCGTCGACATCATCCTCACCAACAACGGCTACAACGTCGTCAACATCGGCATCAAGCAGCCCGTCTCCGCGATCCTCGAAGCCGCGCAGGAGCACAAGGCCGACGTGATCGGCATGTCCGGCCTGCTCGTGAAGTCGACCGTGATCATGAAGGAGAACCTGGAGGAGCTGAACCAGCGCAAGCTGGCCGCCGACTACCCGGTGATCCTCGGCGGCGCCGCCCTCACCCGCGCCTACGTCGAGCAGGACCTCCACGAGATCTACGAGGGCGAGGTCCGCTACGCCCGCGACGCCTTCGAGGGCCTGCGCCTGATGGACGCCCTCATCGCCGTCAAGCGCGGTGTCCCCGGCGCCGCCCTGCCCGAGCTCAAGCAGCGCCGCGTCGCCAAGCGCACGGCGACACCGGGGGGCCCGGACCTCCAGGTCGAGGAGGCCGAGGAGCCCGGCGGACGCTCGGACGTCTCGATCGACAACCCGATCCCCACCCCGCCCTTCTGGGGCACCCGCGTGGTCAAGGGCATCCCGCTCAAGGACTACGCCTCCTGGCTCGACGAGGGCGCCCTGTTCAAGGGCCAGTGGGGCCTCAAGCAGGCCCGCGCGGGCGGGGCCACCTACGAGGAGCTCGTCGAGAGCGAGGGCCGGCCGCGGCTGCGCGGCCTCCTGGACAAGCTGCACACCGAGAACCTGCTCGAGGCCGCGGTCGTCTACGGGTACTTCCCCTGCGTCTCCAAGGGCGAGGACCTGATCATCCTGGACGAGCAGGGCAACGAGCGGACCCGCTTCACCTTCCCGCGCCAGCGCCGCGGCCGCCGCCTGTGCCTCGCGGACTTCTTCCGCCCCGAGGAGTCCGGCGAGATCGACGTCGTCGGCCTCCAGGTGGTCACCGTCGGCTCGAAGATCGGCGAGGCCACGGCCAAGCTGTTCGAGTCGGACTCCTACCGCGAGTACCTGGAGCTGCACGGCCTCTCGGTCCAGCTCGCCGAGGCGATGGCCGAGTACTGGCACGCGCGCGTCCGCTCCGAGCTCGGATTCGGCGGCGAGGACCCGGCGAAGGTCGAGGACATGTTCGACCTGAAGTACCGCGGCGCCCGCTTCTCGCTCGGCTACGGCGCCTGCCCCGACCTGGAGGACCGCGCGAAGATCGCCGACCTCCTGGAGCCGGAGCGGATCGGGGTCCACCTGTCGGAGGAGTTCCAGCTCCACCCGGAGCAGTCCACCGACGCGATCGTGATTCACCACCCCGAAGCGAAGTATTTCAACGCACGCTGAGCTCCACCGACGTACACTTGTCGGTCCCATACAGGCCGGTCGCCTGTTCCCCGGGGTGGTATGCCCGCGGAAGAGGTGACCGGCCTTCTCGTCCCTTCTGAGAGGCATGCGCATGACGAGCACGGTTCCCGCCCCCGTCGCCCGAACGGCCGACGGGTCTGCCCTGCAGGCGGTGCTGCTCGACATGGACGGCACCCTGGTCGACACCGAAGGCTTCTGGTGGGAGATCGAGGCGGAGATCTTCCAGGAGCTCGGACACCGGCTGGAGGACGCCTGGCGGGACGTGGTCGTCGGCGGTCCGATGAGCCGCAGCGCGGCCTTCCTGATCGAGTCGACCGGAGCCGCCATCGAACTCGCCGAGCTGAGCGTCCTGCTCAACGAGCGCTTCGAGGCCCGCATCGCCGACCGGGTGCCGCTGATGCCCGGGGCCGAGCGGCTGCTGAGCGAGCTCGCCCGACACAACGTGCCCACGGCCCTGGTCTCCGCCTCGCACCGCCGGGTCATCGACCAGGTGCTGCTCACCCTCGGCCGTGACCGCTTCACGATGACGGTCGCCGGCGACGAGGTGGCCCGTACCAAGCCGCACCCCGACCCGTACCTGTTCGCCGCGCGCTCGCTGGGCGCGCACCCCTCGCGGTGCGCGGTCATCGAGGACACCCGCACCGGTGTGGCGGCCGCCGAGGCCGCCGGCTGCCGGGTCGTGGCCATCCCCTCGGTCGGCGTGATCGAACCCGCCCCCGGGCGTACGGTCGTCCGCTCGCTGGAGGACGTGGACCTCGCGTTCCTGCGCTCGCTCATCGCCCCGATGAACTGAGAGTGACGACCCGGCCCGCCGGCCGGGCACACACTCCGCCCAAGCGGACACATCGACATGCATAGGCCTACATCGGTATGCATTGCCACGCACCGGAGCCCTGTAAGTACGCTCTGTGCCGAATGGAACCCTGTTTGACCGCCCACTGGCGGAAGGATCTTCCGTCAGTGGCCCCGGAGGCTGAAATTCCATCCTCTCCGGGGCCGTTGCGCAGGGTGACCTTGGTCACCCTGCGCACCCCGGGCGAGTCCACCTCGGGGCCCTTGCGGCTTCCAATGTGTCCACATTGATCAGCCCCTGACCGAATCTGCGCAGCCCTGCGCGTGAACAGGCAGTTCGCTCCGATCACGGTGCGATTACGCCCCAAGTTCGGCCAGTTCCAGCCATCCCGTCCCGGACCACTAATGTCGAAGCGGGCACTACGCCGCACCTCAGCCGTCCCCGACACACACCCCTGTGCCGGGACCGCGTGGACCGATCGTCACACCACCGGCCCGATCGTTCCGCCCTGAACGGGCGACCGTCGCGAAGTGCCCTCTACGCCGCTTTGAACAAGTGCCGGTTACAGGGAGTACTTCCAGCATGAACCGCAAGACCATGGTGCTGACGGCCGCGGCCGGACTGCTCACCCCCGCGCTGGCCGCCTGCGGCAGCGCGAGCGGCGGAGGAGCAGGATCCGGAGCGATCGTCGTCGGAACCACCGATCGGTTCGAGGCCGCAGACTTCGCTCCCGCCCCCTTCGACCCGGCCTACGCCTACGACGCCGGCGCCTGGAACATCCTGCGCCAGACCGTCCAGACGCTGATGCACACCCCGCGCGGCGGCGGCCAGCCCGTCCCCGAAGCGGCCTCCGCCTGCCGCTTCACCGACTCCGGCAACGAGAGCTACCGCTGCACCCTGCGCCCCGGTCTGAAGTTCGCCGACGGTGAGCCCCTCACCGCCAAGGACGTCAAGTTCTCCATCGACCGCGTCCTCGCCATCAAGGACGAGAACGGCCCCTCCTCACTGCTCTCCACCCTCGACAACATCGAGGTCAAGGGCGCCGACACCGTCGTCTTCCACCTGAAGACCCCGGACGCGACCTTCCCCTTCAAGCTCTCCACCCCCGCCGCCGGCATCGTCAGCGAGAAGAACTACGACGCCAAGAAGCTCCGCGAGGGCTTCGCCGTGGACGGCTCCGGCCCCTACACGATGAAGGCCGAGGTCAAGGGCGGCCGACTGGTCCGCGCCGTCTTCACCAAGAACCCGCACTACAAGGGCGACCTCAAGCTGCAGAACGACAAGGTCGAGCTGCGCACCTTCACCGACTCCCCGGCCATGGGCAAGGCGCTCACCGACGGGAAGATCCACATGGTCTCCCGCACCCTGTCGCCCGCCCAGATCACCGAGTTCAGCGCCCAGCCCCCCAAGGGCGTCAAGCTCGTCCCGATGCCCGGCCTGGAGATCCGCTACCTCGGCTTCAACACCGAGGCGCCGGTCGTCAAGGACAAGGCCGTACGCCAGGCGCTCGCCGCCGCCGTCGACCGCAGCCAGCTCATCTCCAAGGTCTACGGCAAGTCCGCCACGCCGCTCTACTCGCTGGTCCCCACCACCGTGACGGGCCACGTCAACTCCTTCTACAACAAGTACGGCGACGCCAACACGCCCAAGGCCGCCGCCCTGCTGAAGGACGCCGGGATCAAGACCCCGGTCAAGCTGACCCTGCACTACACCAGCGACCACTACGGCGACGGCACGGCCGCCGAGTTCGACGCACTCAAGGCCCAGCTGAACTCCACCGGCCTCTTCGACATCACCGTCCAGGGCAGCGAATGGGCGGACTTCCGCCCCGCCCAGAAGAAGGGCGACCACGCCGCCTACGGGCTCGGCTGGTTCCCCGACTACCCGGACGCCGACAACTTCCTCGCCCCGTTCCTGGAGCAGGACAACTTCCTGGGCACGCCGTACGCCAACAGCGCGGTGCGCAACAGGCTCATCCCCGAATCCCGGCGGGCGGTCGACCGTACGATCGCCGTCCCCGCGATCACGGAGATACAGGACATCGTCGCCGAGGACGTGCCCGTCCTGCCCCTGTGGCAGGGCAAGCAGTACGTCGCCGCACGCGACGGGATCACCGGAGTGGAGTGGTCGGTCAACGCCATCTCCGACCTCCAGCTGTGGGAGCTCGGCCGCGGCGTAAGCGGCTGAGCAAGGCATCGACCGGCAGCGGAAGTCGCGAGCCGGACCAACGAAACAGTTCGACTGTGAAGGACGTTCGCGTGAATCGACGTAACCAGTGGCTGGCGGCCCCGCTCGGCGCGGCCACCGCCGCCGCGCTGCTCAGCGGTTGCGGTTCGACCGATGGCTCCAATGCCGGTAGCGGCAAGGGCGTGGTCATGGGCATATCCGACAAGGTGAAGTCCGTCGACCCGGCATCGGGCTACGACCCCGGCTCCTGGCTGCTGTTCAACAACGTCTTCCAGTCGCTGCTGAGCTTCCCCAAGGGCGGCACCACCCCCGAGCCCGACGCCGCCCAGGCCTGCGCCTTCGAGGGCGGCGACAGCAAGCTCTACAAGTGCACCCTGCGCGACGGCCTGAAGTTCAGCAACGGCCACAGCCTCACCTCGAAGGACGTCAAGTTCTCCTTCGAGCGCACCCTGAAGATCAACGACGCGAACGGCCCGGCCGTCATGCTCGCGTCCATCGCGAGCATCGACGCCCCCGACGACAAGACCGTCGTCTTCAAGCTCAAGACCTCCGACGCCACCTTCCCCAGCAAGATCGCCTCGGGCGCCGGCTCCATCGTCGACCACACCGAGTACCCGGTCGACAAGCTGCGCACCGACAACAAGGCCATCGGCTCCGGCGTCTACAAGCTCGACTCCTTCGGCGAGAAGAGCGCCAGCTTCTCCGTCAACGAGTCCTACAGCGGCAAGGCCAAGGCCAAGAACACCGGCGTCACGCTGAAGTTCTTCAACGGTGACCAGGCCGGCCTCAAGACCGTCCTGGAGAGCGGCGACGTCGACTTCGCCTTCCGCGGCCTCGCCGCCAAGGACATCGCCGCCCTCGCCTCCAGCAAGACCGGCGACAACAAGGTCGACGTCGTCCAGGGCACCGGCGCCGAGGTCGAGCACATGGTGTTCAACGTCAACGACCCCGTCGTCGGCAAGCTCCCCGTGCGCAAGGCCATCGCCTACCTCATCGACCGCGAAGCCCTCGTCCGCGACGTGTACGCCGGCACCGCCACCGCGCTCTACTCCATCGTGCCGACCGGCATCGCCGGCCACACGACCCCGTTCTTCGACCGCTACGGCGGCACCCCCCAGGTCGACAAGGCCAAGGCCGTCCTCAAGGCCGCCAACATCACCGGCAAGGTCAAGCTGACCCTGTACTCGACCCCGTCCCGCTACGGCCCCTCCACGGACCAGCAGTTCGAGGTCATCGCCAAGCAGCTCAACGACAGCGGCCTCTTCGACGCCGAGGTCAAGTCCGTCGAGTACGAGCAGTACGAGAAGGACATCCAGGCCGGCAAGTACGGCGTCTACGTGAAGGGCTGGGTGCCCGACTACCCGGACGCCGACAACTTCACGCAGCCGTTCTTCGGCCCGGACAACGTGCTGAGCAACAACTACGACAACAAGGAGATCACCGGGACGATCATCCCGTCGACCTCCGCGAAGTCCGACCGCACCGCGGCCAACACGGACTACAACCGCCTCCAGGACATCGTCGCCGAAGAGCTCCCGCTCATCCCGCTCTGGCAGGGCAAGCAGTACGCCGTCACCCGCCAGAACGTCAGCGGCCTGCAGTGGTCCCTCGACGCCTCGACCGTCTTCCGCTTCTGGGAGATCAGCAAGGGCTGACGCCACCGGAGCCGGACCCGCCCCCAGGGCGGGCCCGGCACCACACGAAGGGGCCGTACGCGCACACGCGTACGGCCCCTTCGCGTACGCGCGCCCGCCGAACCTACTGCGCCCCGGGACGGACCAGCCCGCTCTCGTACGCGTACACCGCCGCCTGCACCCGGTCCCGCAAACCCAGCTTCGTCAGCACATGCCCCACATGCGTCTTGACCGTCGTCTCGCTCACGAACAGATCCGCCGCGATCTCCGCATTCGACAACCCCCGGGACACCAGCTTCAACACCTCGACCTCACGCTCGGTCAACGTCCCCAGCGTGTTCGGCAGGCTCTCCTCACCCGACGGAAGATGCCCCGCATACTTGTCCAACAGCCGCCGCGTGATACTCGGCGCGAGCATCGCCTCACCCGCCGCGACCACCCGGATCGCCTGCACCAGCTCGGTCGCCGGCGCATCCTTCAGCAGAAACCCGCTCGCCCCCGCCCGCAGCGCCTCCACCACGTACTCGTCCAGATCGAACGTCGTCAGCACCAGCACCTTCGCCGGCCCGTCCCGCTCCGGACCCGTGATCTGCCGGGTCGCCTCCACCCCGTCCATCCGCGGCATCCGGATGTCCATCAACACCACATCGGGCTGCAGCGCACGCACCTGGTCCAGCGCCTGCAGACCGTCCCCGGCCTCACCGACCACCGCCAGGTCCTCCTCCGCCTCCAGGATCATCCGGAAGCCGGTGCGCAGCAGCGGCTGGTCGTCGACCAGAAGGACGCGGATCGCCACGGGGTCTACCTCGTATTCGTCGGACGGCTACGGCGGGCCCGACCATTCTGCCCTGACACCGAGATCAGGACTCCGCCGGGCGCTCCGCCCCGGGCCCCACCGGGTTCACCTCCGGGCGCGGGGAGATCACCAACGGGTACGGCGGGGGAGTACCACCGAACTCCGGACACACCGCCTGATGATCACACCAGCCGCACAGCTTCGTCGGCCGCGGCCGCCACTCACCCGACTCCGTCGCCTCCCGGATCGCCTCCCACAACGCGAGCAGCTTGCGCTCCACCCGCTCCAGATCCGCCACCACCGGGTCGTACGTCAACACATCCCCACTGCCCAGATACACCAGCTGCAACCGCCGCGGCACCACCCGCTTCAGCCGCCACACCACCAGCGCGTAGAACTTCATCTGGAACAACGCACCCTCGGCATACTCCGCCCGCGGCGCCTTCCCCGTCTTGTAGTCGACGATCCGCACCTCACCCGTCGGCGCCACGTCCACCCGGTCGATGATCCCGCGCAACCGCAGCCCCGACTCCAGCTCCGTCTCCACGAAGAACTCCCGCTCCACCGGCTCCAGCCGCGTCGGGTCCTCCAACGTGAACCACCGCTCGACCAGCGCCTCGGCCTCCGTCAGCCACCGCGCCAGCCCCGCCCCCTCGTCACCCTCCGGGAACAACCCCATCAGCTCCGGCTTCGACTCCAGCAGCCGCTCCCACTGCCCCGGCAACAACGCCTTCGCCGCCGGCGCCGTCCGCTCCTGCGCCGGATGATCGAAAAGCCGCTCCAGCACCGCATGCACCAACGTCCCACGCGTCGCGGCCGCACTCGGCTTCTCCGGCAACCTGTCGATCACCCGGAACCGGTACAACAGCGGGCACTGCATGAAATCGCTCGCCCGCGAAGGGGAGAGCGAAGAGGGCGCCACAGCGCTCCGCACTTCGGCATCGGCTGCGCCAGGCACAGCACCGGGGCTCGTCGTCATGCACAAAACCCTACGACCCGCCACCGACAGGACGCGCATACCATCGACGCCGACCCCCCTCGCACTGCATGATCGGAGCATCACAACCCGCTACAGCACCACCCCGTACACGAACAGAACACACTGGAAACACCAGCACCGAACGAAGGACAGACGTGGCAGACACCGACGAAACCGACGGGCGCCCAGGCGGCCGCTCCGGACCGGGCGGCGGACTCCTCATGGGCCGCCCCTTCGGCGTACCCGTCTACGTCTCACCCAGCTGGTTCCTCGTCGCCGCCCTCATCACCTGGGTCTTCGGCGACCAGCTCGACCGCGTCCTGCCCGACCTCGGACCCGTCCGCTACCTCGTCTCCCTCTTCTTCGCCGTCGCCTTCTACGCCTCCGTCCTCGTCCACGAACTCGCGCACACCGTCGCCGCCCTCCGCTTCAAACTCCCCGTGCGCCGCATCCAGCTCCAGTTCTTCGGCGGAGTCTCCGAGATCGAAAAGGAATCCGAGACACCCGGCCGCGAATTCGTCCTCGCCTTCGTCGGCCCCCTGCTCTCCCTCGTCCTCACCGGAGCCTTCTACCTCGGCATGCAAGCCGTCGACCCGGCCACCGTCCCCGGCGTCCTCCTCGCCGGCCTGATGATCTCCAACCTCCTCGTCGCCGCCTTCAACCTGCTCCCCGGCCTCCCCCTCGACGGCGGCCGCATGCTCCGCGCCGTCATCTGGGGCATCACCGGCAAACCCATGACCGGCACCATCGCCGCCGCCTGGGTCGGCCGCGGCCTCGCCCTCGCCGTCCTCCTCGGCCTCCCCCTCCTCACCCACACCGGCGCCCTCGGCAACCGCACCTCGGAAATCGGCGGCATGAACACCGTCATGGACGCCCTGCTCGCCGCCATCCTCGCCGGCATCATCTGGACCGGCGCCGGAAACAGCCTGCGCATGGCCCGCCTCCGCGAGCACCTCCCCGAACTCCGCGCCCGCACCCTCACCCGACGCGCCATCCCCGTCGAGAACGCCACCCCCCTCTCCGAAGCACTGCGCCGCGCCAACGAAGCCGGCGCCCGCGCCCTCGTCGTCGTCGACGGCCAAGGCGACCCCACCGCCATCGTCCGCGAAACCGCCATCGCCTCCGTACCCGAACACCGCCGCCCCTGGGTCGCCGTCAGCACCCTCGCCCAGGACCTCACCGACGGCATGAAGGTTTCAGCGGACCTCACCGGCGAAGAACTCCTCGACCACCTCCGCGCCACCCCCGCCACCGAATACCTCGTCCTCGAACCAGGCGGCACCATCTACGGCGTCCTGTCCACCCTCGACGTCGAAAAGGCCTTCGTGAAGGCCATGGCACGGCCCCAGTCCTGAAGCCAATACACTGGTCACATGTCCGAACCGACCGGTGCCGCCCGCCGACGCGGGCCCTTCGAGGTCGGGGACCAGGTACAGCTCACCGACCCCAAGGGCCGCCACTACACGTTCACGCTCGAAGCCGGGAAGAATTTCCACACCCACAAGGGTTCCTTCCCGCACGACGAGCTGATCGGTGCTCCCGAAGGCAGCGTTGTCCGCACCACGGGCAACGTCGCATACCTCGCGCTGCGCCCCCTGCTCCCCGACTATGTCCTGTCCATGCCCCGCGGCGCCGCCGTGGTCTACCCCAAGGACGCGGGCCAGATCCTGGCCTTCGCCGACATCTTCCCCGGCGCACGCGTCGTGGAAGCGGGAGTGGGCTCCGGCTCCCTGAGCAGCTTCCTGCTGCGCGCCATCGGCGACCAGGGCATGCTCCACAGCTACGAGCGCCGCGCGGACTTCGCCGAAATCGCCACCGCCAACGTCGAACGCTACTTCGGCGGCCCCCACCCCGCATGGCAGCTGACCGTCGGCGACCTCCAGGACAACCTGTCCGACACGGACGTCGACCGCGTCATCCTCGACATGCTCGCCCCCTGGGAATGCCTCGAAGCGGTCTCCAAGGCCCTCGTCCCCGGCGGCATCCTCTGCTGCTACGTGGCCACCACCACCCAGCTGTCCAAGACCGTCGAGTCCATCCGCGAGATCGGCTGCTTCGCCGAACCGCAGCCCTGGGAATCGATGATCCGCAACTGGCACGTGGAGGGCCTCGCCGTCCGCCCGGACCACCGGATGATCGGCCACACCGGCTTCCTCGTCACCGCCCGCCGCCTCGCGGACGGCGTCGAGCCCCCCATGCGCCGTCGCCGCCCCGCCAAGGGCGCCTACGGCGAGGACTACGACGGCCCCGGCAGCGACCGCTCCGCATAACGGCCGGCCGGACCCAACACGAAGGCGCTGTGGCGCAGTTCCCCCGACCCACCCGGGAACTGCTCCACAGCGCCTTTTCGTTGTCCCGTGCACCAGCCCCGGACCCAGCCGTTCCACCACCCTGTGAGGTGTGGCACGATGCTGGCTCCCCGTCACCCTTCGCACAGGAGACACCCCGCGTGCCGCACCGCCACGCCGAGACGGCCCCGCTCCCGCACACCCTGGAGCACAGCCGCACCAGGCCCGTCCACTGGCTCGCCACGGCCACCGCCATGGCCGCCGTCATAGCCGCCGCAGGACTCGTCCAGCCCGCCACCGGCAGCCCGGCCACCGACATCACCGGAACAGCCGCGAAAGACCCCGCGAAGGGCCCCCAGGCCACCGCACCCGACCCGGCAGCGGTCACCTACCCCCTCGACTGCAAGGGCGCCCCGCAGACCGTCACCACCAGCGCCCACGGCGACCTCGACGGCGACGGCCGCCCCGAGACCGTGGCGGCCGTCCGCTGCGACGCAGGCTCCGGCACCCCGCCGCACGCCATCTACGTACTCGTCCAGGACCCCGCCGAAGGCGCCCACCCCCGCGTCGTCGCCACCCTGCTCGAAGCCGCCCGACGCCAGACCGCCACCGAGCTCACCGTGCGCGACGGACTCGTCACGGCGACCCTCGTCGGCTACTCCTCACCCGACGTACCCCGCTACAGCCCCGACACGAAACAGCTCGCCAAGTGGCGCTGGCGCGACGGAAAATTCCGCCAGGAGCTGACGGACTCGGCCGCCAGGAGTGTTTGAAACGTCACTCCGCGTCGGGACCGAAGACTTCCACCCTGTCCGAGACGCGCCGCACATGAATGCAGTCACCCGGACATTCCTTCGCCGAGTCCACCACGTCCTGGAGCAACGTCAGAGGAACCGGAGTGGTCGCCCCCGCGTCCTGCAGCAGCTCGTCCTCCGGACTCTTCACGTACGCCAGACCATCGATGTCCAGCTCGAACACCTCAGGCGCGTACTGCACGCAGATCCCGTCCCCGGTGCACAGGTCCTGATCGATCCAGACCTCGAGCGGCTCGCCGGCCTCACCGGCACCGCCCGTCGGAGCCTCCTGCTGCACGGTCATATCTCCTGCCGTTCCCTGCGCTGAGTGATCCATCCCGGTCGAAACCCGCAGCAAGTCGCACGGGCCCTGACGGGTGTTGAACGCTTCGACCTTACAACCGGCTGCTTCCCGAGTTTGATGGGTGGGTATTTCCTTGGCGTGAGGGAGTACGCAAGGGTGAAGATCGGACACACCTCTACCGTCTTTGTGATCTAGGGGTTTCAATCACCACCAGCCCAGGTAGGGTCAGGAAGCGTCCAGCTCCCCTTGGAGGAGGTGAGGACCGTGGCAGCCCACGACGACGACATCAACCGCGGCATCCGGCCCGCGCGAGGGTCCGAGGACCCCGCCGGCCAGGTTGCCTATCTCGAGCAGGAAATCGCCGTCCTGCGACGAAAGCTCGCCGACTCTCCGCGACACACGAGGATTCTCGAAGAGCGGATCGTCGAGCTCCAGACAAACCTGGCCGGCGTATCCGCACAGAACGAACGACTCGCGAATACCCTCCGTGAGGCCCGAGACCAGATCGTGGCCCTCAAGGAAGAAGTCGACCGGCTCGCACAGCCGCCGGCCGGTTTCGGTGTCTTCCTGCAAGCGAACGAGGACGGCACCGTCGACATCTTCACCGGAGGCCGAAAGCTCCGCGTGAACGTCAGCCCCAGCGTCGAACCGGAAGACCTCCGGCGCGGCCAGGAGGTCATGCTCAACGAGGCCCTCAACGTGGTCGAGGCCATGGAATTCGAGCGGGCCGGGGACATCGTCACCCTCAAGGAGATCCTCGAGGACGGCGAGCGCGCCCTGGTCGTCGGGCACACCGACGAGGAAAGGGTGGTGAGGCTCGCCGAGCCGCTCCTGGACATCACCATCCGCCCCGGCGACGCCCTCCTGCTCGAACCCCGCTCCGGCTACGTCTACGAGGTCGTCCCCAAGAGCGAGGTCGAAGAACTCGTCCTCGAAGAGGTCCCGGACATCGACTACGACAAGATCGGCGGCCTGGGCGACCAGATCGAGCTGATCCGCGACGCCGTCGAGCTCCCCTACCTCTACCCGGACCTCTTCAAGGAACACGAACTGCGGCCCCCGAAGGGCATCCTGCTCTACGGCCCGCCCGGCTGCGGCAAGACACTCATCGCCAAGGCCGTCGCCAACTCCCTTGCCAAGAAGGTCGCCGAGGTGACCGGCCAGCCCGCCGGGAAGTCCTACTTCCTGAACATCAAGGGCCCCGAACTCCTCAACAAGTACGTCGGCGAGACCGAGCGACACATCCGCCTCGTCTTCCAGCGTGCCCGCGAGAAGGCCAGCGAGGGCACCCCCGTCATCGTCTTCTTCGACGAGATGGAATCCCTCTTCCGCACCCGCGGATCCGGCGTCAGCTCGGACGTGGAGAACACCATCGTCCCCCAGCTGCTCGCCGAGATCGACGGCGTGGAAGGCCTGGAGAACGTCATCGTCATCGGCGCCTCCAACCGCGAGGACATGATCGACCCGGCCATCCTGCGCCCCGGCCGGCTCGACGTGAAAATCAAGATCGAGCGCCCGGACGCCGAGGCCGCGAAGGACATCTTCGCCAAGTACCTCAAGGCCTCGCTCCCCCTGCACTCGGACGACCTGTCCGAACACCAGGACTCCAAGGACGGCACCGTCCACAGCATGATCCAGACCGTCGTCGAGCAGATGTACGCCGAAACCGAGGAGAACCGCTTCCTCGAGGTCACGTACGCCAACGGCGACAAGGAAGTCCTCTACTTCAAGGACTTCAACTCCGGAGCGATGATCCAGAACATCGTCGACCGGGCCAAGAAGATGGCCATCAAGGCCTTCCTCGAACACAACCAGAAGGGTCTGCGGGTGGCCCACCTGCTCCAGGCCTGCGTGGACGAGTTCAAGGAGAACGAGGACCTGCCCAACACCACCAACCCGGACGACTGGGCCCGAATCTCCGGAAAGAAGGGCGAGCGGATCGTATTCATCCGCACCCTCGTCACCGGAAAGCAAGGCGCGGACACCGGACGCTCCATCGACACGGTGGCAAACACCGGTCAGTACCTCTGACAAAGCGGGGCGGCTGCGGATGCCCACCCCGGGCATCCGCAGCCGACTGCTTTACCCCACCGCTTTACCGGCCGCTTTTCAGCCGGTGACCAGGCGGATCCAATGACGGAAATGATCTCCCCACGAGCGCGCAGTGGTTCTAGGCTCTTCCGTACCGCCGGACGCGCAGTGCGGGGACGGGCACCGCACAGGAACACGCACCGGAGCACCAGCGGTACTTGAGCGCCGCTCCCGAAAGGGGAGCGCCGCCGGGCAAGGAGGGCCGCATGACCGTACGGCGAGTAATGGGGATCGAGACGGAGTACGGGATCTCCGTCCCGGGGCACCCGAACGCCAATGCCATGCTCACCTCGTCCCAGATCGTCAACGCCTACGCGGCGGCGATGCACCGGGCGCGACGCGCCCGCTGGGACTTCGAGGAGGAGAATCCGCTGCGGGACGCCCGCGGCTTCGACCTCGCCCGCGAGGCCGCCGACAACAGCCAGCTGACCGACGAGGACATCGGCCTCGCCAACGTCATCCTCACGAACGGCGCACGGCTCTACGTCGACCACGCACACCCCGAATACAGCTCGCCCGAGATCACCAACCCGCTCGACGCCGTCCTCTGGGACAAGGCCGGCGAACGGATCATGGCCGAGGCGGCCGTACGCGCCGCCCAGCTCCCCGGCGCCCAGCCGATCCACCTCTACAAGAACAACACCGACAACAAGGGCGCGTCCTACGGCACGCACGAGAACTACCTGATGAAGCGGGAAACCCCCTTCTCGGAGATCGTGCGCCACCTGACCCCCTTCTTCGTCTCGCGACAGGTCGTGACCGGCGCCGGACGCGTCGGCATCGGCCAGGACGGCCGCGAACACGGCTTCCAGATCAGCCAGCGCGCCGACTACTTCGAGGTCGAGGTCGGCCTGGAGACCACCCTCAAGCGGCCCATCATCAACACCCGCGACGAGCCGCACTCGGACGCCGAGAAGTACCGCCGGCTCCACGTGATCATCGGAGACGCCAACCTCTCCGAGATCTCCACCTACCTCAAACTCGGCACGACCGCCCTGGTCCTGTCCATGATCGAAGACCAGTTCATCAGCGTCGACCTCGCCGTCGACCAGCCCGTACGCACCCTGCACCAGGTCTCCCACGACCCCGACCTGCACCACCTGATCACGCTGCGCAGCGGCCGGACCCTGACCGCGGTGCAACTGCAGATGGAGTACTTCGAGCTGGCCCGCAAATACGTGGACGAACGTTTCGGGTCCGACGCGGACGAGCAGACCAAGGACGTGCTGGCCCGCTGGGAGGACGTCCTGGGCCGGCTGGAGAGCGACCCGATGAGCCTGTCGGGGGAGCTGGACTGGATCGCCAAGAAGGAGATCCTGGAGGGCTACCGGCGCCGGGACGGGCTGAACTGGGACGCGGCGCGGCTGCACCTGGTGGACCTCCAGTACTCGGACGTACGGCCCGAGAAGGGCCTGTACAACCGCCTGGTGGCCCGCGGCAAGATGAAGCGCCTGGTGGACGAGCCGGCCGTGGAGCGGGCTCAGAGCAAGCCTCCGGAGGACACCCGGGCGTACTTCCGTGGCCGTTGCCTGGAGCAGTACGCGGACGACGTGGCCGCGGCGTCCTGGGACTCGGTGATCTTCGACCTTCCCGGCCGGGACTCGCTCCAGCGCGTCCCGACGATGGAACCCCTGCGGGGAACCCGCAACCACGTCAAGGAGCTCCTCGACCGCTGCCGCACGGCGGAGGATCTGGTGCGGGTGCTTTCGGGGCAGTGAACGCGGCTGAAATGACATCGGTCCGGGAATCATGAAGAGAACCGGACTGTGAAAGTACGGGGACGAATGTCGGACCCTCCTTGTAGGGTCCGACGTAGGGTCTGATCTTGAGAGATCCCGAATCCCGGGGTCTCTCGACATGAGCGTGCGAACCGAGCGGGGTGAGGTAGACATGGCGACCAAGGACACCGGCGGCGGACAGCAGAAGGCGACGCGCTCGACCGAGGAGGTCGAGGAGGCGGCGGTCGAGGAATCGACCGACCTCAAGGAGCGCCAGGAAAAGCTCTCCGACGACGTCGACTCCGTACTTGACGAGATTGACGATGTACTCGAGGAGAATGCTGAGGACTTCGTGCGGTCCTTCGTTCAGAAGGGTGGCCAGTAAGGCCACTTGACCTTCGAATCGAAGGCGTGGGGGGTGGAGGGGTTGTCCGGAGGTGCGAAGCGGTGTTCCCGATGCAAGCGGGACAGGCCGCGGGTGGAATATGCGAGCAACCGCTCCACCGCCGACGGCTTACAGGCGTATTGCCGCGCCTGCTGGGCGGAGTACTACAAGGCGCGCCAAGAGGCGAAAGGGCGGACGGTACGGGTGAAGGTAGCCGTGCCGTCCGGCCACAAACGGTGTCCTCAATGTGGGGAGATCAAGCCGCATTCTGAATGGGAAGCCAACAGAACCACAGCGGACGGATGGTCCAGCTACTGCCGTTCGTGTCGAGCGCAACGCAACAGGGCGAACTATTTCAAACGTAAGTACGGCATCACCGAGGCTCAACGCGACGAGATGATCGCTGAGCAAGGCGGGACCTGCCTGCTCTGTAGGGATGCTTCGGCGGAGCACGTGGATCACGATCATCAGACGGGTAGGGTCCGGGGCGTACTGTGCTTCAGCTGTAACGCAGCCCTGGGGCAGTTCAAGGATCGGCCGGACGTCATGAGGCGTGCAGCCGCTTACGTGGAAGGAAACCTGTGGAACCCAACACTCGTAGCACAGGGCGTCTACCGGCAGCCTTCCTGACGCCGGGGTCGTCGTCCTTCATGGACTTCCTGGGCGCGCACTCGCCCGAAATGCTGCCCGGCAACCGCAAGTTGCCGGAGGGCGTGGTCGAGGCGCCGCACGGGACGACCATCGTCGCCGCCACCTTCCCCGGTGGGGTCGTCCTCGCCGGTGACCGGCGGGCGACCATGGGGAACATGATCGCGCAGCGGGACATCGAGAAGGTGTTCCCCGCCGACGAGTACTCCGCCGTCGGTATCGCCGGTACGGCCGGCCTGGCGGTGGAGATGGTCAAGCTGTTCCAGCTGGAGCTGGAGCACTTCGAGAAGGTGGAGGGGACGACCCTGTCCCTGGAGGGCAAGGCCAACCGGCTCTCCACCATGATCCGGAGCAATCTGGGGATGGCCATGCAGGGGCTGGCCGTCGTGCCGCTGTTCGCGGGGTACGACGAGGCCAAGGAGAAGGGTCGGATCTTCTCCTACGACGTGACCGGCGGCCGCTCCGAGGAGCACGGCTACGCCGCCACCGGTTCCGGTTCGATCTTCGCCCGGGGCTCGATGAAGAAGCTCTTCCGTCCCGATCTGACGGAGGAGCAGGCCACCACCCTGGTCGTCCAGGCGCTGTACGACGCCGCCGACGACGACTCGGCGACCGGTGGGCCGGACCTGTACCGCCACATCTACCCGATCGTCACCGTGATCACGGACGAGGGGTTCCGCAGGTTGACCGACGACGAGTCGCAGGAGCTCGCCCGTACGGTCACCAACCGTCGGCTGGAGCAGCCCGACGGCCCGCGCGCCGCCCTGCTCTGACCATCCGTCGCCCCGTAGGAGCCCAGAAGAAAGGGACGGACAGCCGGTGTCGACTCCGTTCTATGTGTCACCCCAGCAGGCCATGGCCGACCGGGCGGAATACGCCCGTAAGGGCATCGCCCGCGGTCGCAGCCTGGTCGTGCTGCAGTACGCCGACGGCATCGTGTTCGTCGGCGAGAACCCGTCCCGTGCGCTGCACAAGTTCAGCGAGATCTACGACCGGATCGGCTTCGCGGCCGCCGGCAAGTACAACGAGTACGAGAACCTGCGGATCGGCGGTGTGCGGTACGCGGATCTGCGTGGGTACACCTACGACCGTGACGATGTGACGGCCCGTGGGCTGGCGAACGTCTATGCGCAGACGCTCGGCACCATTTTCTCCTCGGCCGGTGAGAAGCCGTACGAGGTGGAGCTGGTGGTCGCGGAGGTCGGTGCGACGGCCGCGGGCGACCAGATCTATCGGCTGCCGCACGACGGGTCGATCGTGGACGAGCACGGTTCGGTCGCGGTCGGTGGCAATGCCGAGCAGATCAGTACCTTCCTGGATCAGCGTCACCAGGACGGGATGACCCTGTCGGAGGCGTTGAAGCTGGCGGTGCAGGCGCTGTCGAGCCAGGCCAACGGCGCGGACAAGGCGATTCCGGCGGAGCGGCTGGAGGTCGCGGTGCTGGACCGTACGCGGGCGCAGCAGCGTAAGTTCAAGCGGATCCGGGGTCGGCAGCTGTCGCGGTTGCTGGAGGCGGATGTGACGGCGGCGGTGCAGGCCGATGCCGTGTCGAACGACGAGGCGCCGGAGGACGACGCCGAGTAGTCGTGGTGTGGGGGAGCCCCGGTTCGCCGTTTCGGTGGGCCGGGGCTTCGTCGTGTCCGGACCGCTACGGCTACGGCTACGGCTGCGGCGTCGGGGCGGGGCCCGTGGAGTCGCGGACGACGAGTCGGACGGGGATGTCGGGCGCGGTCCAGGTGGTGCCTTCGAGGACGGCGAGGAGGGCGGTCATGCCTTGTTCGCCGACGCGTTCGGCGGGGAGGTGGACGGTGGTGAGTTCGGGTTCGACGGCGGTGGCGAGGGCGAGGTCGTCGAAGCCGGTGACGGAGAGGTCCTCGGGGATGCGCAGGCCGAGGCGGCGGGCGGCCTTGCAGGCGCCGGCGGCGAGGATGTCGTCGTCGCAGACGACGGCGGTGGGTCGGCCCTGGGGGGCCGCCAGGGCGGTCTCCATGGCCGTACGGGCGGCGTCGACGGTGAGGGGGGCCCGTACGGTGCGCAGCTCGGCGTGGGGGCCGAGGAGGGCGCTGAGGGCTTCGGCGCGGGTGTGGAAGGTCCAGGTGTCGATGGCGGAGGCGAGGTGGAGGAAGCGGCGGTGGCCGAGGGGGAGGAGGTGTTCGGTGATCTGGCGCATGCCGTCGGCCATGGCGAGGTTGACGTGGGCGGCGGCGGTGCCGGCGGTGGGGTCGCTGTCGAGCATGACGAGGGGGAGGGTGTTGCCGCCGATGGCGTCGAGGGTGTGGGCGGCCATGGAGGAGGCGATGACTCCGTCGAGGGCGGCGCGGGCGGAGGCGAAGGGGTCGCGGGCGGGGCCGGTGCCGTCGGGGGAGGGGTAGAGGACGACGCCGAAGTCGTGTTCGGCGGCGACGCGGGCGGCGCCGGTGTAGACGCGGGCGAAGAACTCGTTGGTGAGGGCGGGGACGACGAGGAGGGCGGTGCGGGTGGTGCCGAGGCGGAGGTTGCGGGCGGCGAGGTTGGGGCGGTAGCCGAGGCGGGTGGCGGTTTCGCGGACGTGGGTGGCGGTGCGTTCGGAGACGCGGCCGGGCCATTTGTCGGCGAGGACGAGGGAGACGGTGGCCTGGGAGACCCCTGCGGCGGTGGCCACGTCGCGGCTGGTGGGTCTCGTCACAGGGGGCTCCTGAACTGCGAGGTCGGGGGGTGTGGTGGGGTCCGCGCCCGGCGGCGGGCTGGACCGGCGGACTGCGGCCATGGTACGTATGACGGATCTAGTTATACGTATTACTACTTTGGTTACTCCCGGCTGGCCCGGGCAGAAGGGGGCGGACATGGCCGCGGGATACGCGGAGCTGCTCAGGACCCGGCACGCCGCGAGGCTGCTGGTGGGCACGCTCGTGGGCCGGCTGCCCAATGCCACGGGGCCGATCGCGATCGTGCTGTTCACGCGTGCCGAGGGCGGCAGCTACAGCCTGGCGGGGGCGTTGGCCGCCGTGTACGGGCTGGCGAACGCGGTGGGTCAGCCGCTGCTGGGGCGGGCTGTGGACCTGTTCGGGCAGCCGCGGGTGCAGCTGCCGGCCGCGGTGCTCTCCGCGCTCGGCATGGTGTGGCTGGCGCTCTCGGGTACGGGGTCGGCGGTGGCCGCGTACGCCGCGGTGGTGGTCGCGGGGTTGTTCACGCCGCCGCTGGAGGGTGGGCTGCGGGCGCTGTGGCCGGGGGTGCTGGGCGGTCGTGAGGAGAAGGTGCACGCCGCGTACGCGATGGACGCGGTGGCCCAGGAGGTCATGTTCACCGTCGGTCCGCTGCTGGTGACGCTGTTCGTGGCGATGTGGTCGCCGGCGGGGGCGCTGCTGGCGCTGAACGCGATCGGTGTGTTGGGCGCGCTGTCCGTGGTGGTGAGTGAGCCGTCGCGGAAGTGGCGTTCGGCGCCGCGGGAGGCGCACTGGCTGGGGGCGTTGCGCTCGCGGGGGCTGCTGGCGCTGCTGGGCGCGTTCTTCTTCGTGGGGATGGCGCTGGGTTCGATCACGGTGGCGGGTGTGGCGTACGCGGACGATCACGGTGGTCAGGCGGTGTACGGCTGGTTGATGGCGGCGCTGGGGCTGGGTGCGCTGATCGGTGGTGTGTTCTACGGTGCGCGGCAGTGGGCCGGTGCGCCCGAGCGGCGGCTGCGGCTGTTGGTGGGTCTGCTGGCGGTCTGCTATCTGCCGTTGATGCTGGTTCCGGGTGCGGTGGCGATGACGGGGTTGTCGGCGTTGTCGGGTGTGTTCCTGGCGCCGGCGTTGGCGTGTGCGTTCATCGTCGTGGACCGGCATGCTCCGGCGGGCACGGTGACGGAGGCGTTCTCGTGGCTGGTGACGTTCTTCGGGGTGGGTGCGGCGATCGGTACGGCGGCCGCGGGGCCGGCGGTGGAGCTTGGTGGTACGGCGGCGGGCTTCGGGGTGGCGAGTGTGGCGGGCTTCTCGGCGCTGCTGGTTCTGATGGTCACTCAGCGGGCGCTGGCGTCCGGTGGGCGAAGCCGGGCTGTGGCGGCCTCGTCTGACGATGTGTCGGAGATGGCCTCCGACGTGCCGTCACAGGCGTCGTCGGCGTCCTGATCGGTGGGTGTGTCGGATGGGCCGATCGGGCCGTGCTCGGGGGGTCGATCGGGGCGTCGATCGGCCCGTCGACGGGACCTGATCGAAACGGCGGTCCCGAACCCGGTTTCAGAAGAGGGCAGAAGGCGTAATGTTCAGTCATGGACCGCCGCATTTTCGGGCTGGAGAACGAGTACGGCGTCACGTGCACGTTCAGGGGACAGCGCCGACTGTCTCCTGACGAAGTGGCGCGCTACCTCTTCCGCCGTGTTGTGTCATGGGGCCGCAGCAGCAATGTCTTCCTGCGGAACGGCGCCCGCCTGTATCTCGACGTGGGTTCGCATCCGGAATATGCAACACCCGAATGCGACAACCTGACCGAGCTGGTCACTCACGACAAAGCAGGCGAGCGCATTCTCGAAGGTCTGCTCGTCGACGCCGAACGCCGCCTGCACGAGGAGGGAATCGCGGGCGACGTCTATCTCTTCAAGAACAACACCGACTCGGCGGGCAACTCGTACGGCTGCCACGAGAACTACCTGGTGGCCCGGCACGGGGAATTCTCCCGCCTGGCGGACATTCTCATTCCGTTCCTTGTCACGCGGCAGCTGATCTGCGGCGCCGGCAAGGTGCTGCAGACGCCGCGGGGTGCGGTCTACTGCGTGAGTCAGCGGGCCGAGCACATCTGGGAGGGTGTCAGCTCCGCGACGACCCGCTCGCGGCCGATCATCAACACCCGGGACGAGCCGCACGCGGACGCCGAGCGCTACCGCAGGCTGCACGTCATCGTGGGCGACTCGAACATGTCCGAGACGACCATGCTGCTCAAGGTCGGGGCGACCGACCTGGTGCTGCGCATGATCGAGGCGGGCACGGTGATGCGGGACCTGACCCTGGAGAACCCGATCCGGGCGATCCGTGAGGTCAGTCACGACATCACGGGTCAGCGCAAGGTGCGTCTGGCGAGCGGTCGGGAGGCCTCGGCGCTGGAGATCCAGCGGGAGTACTACGACAAGGCGGTGGATTTCGCCGAGCGCCGGGGGATCCGTACCGGCGTGGTGGACCAGGTGCTGGAGCTGTGGGGTCGCACGCTGGACGCGATCGACGCGGAGGACCTGGACCGGATCGGGACCGAGATCGACTGGGTCATGAAGTACCAGCTGATCGAGCGGTACCGGGCGAAGCACAACATGACCATGTCGAATCCGCGGGTGGCTCAGATAGACCTCGCGTATCACGACATCCACCGCCGGCGCGGTCTGTACTACCTGCTGGAGCGCAAGGGGCAGGCGGCGCGGATCTGCAACGACCTGAAGATCTTCGAGGGCAAGTCGGTGCCCCCGCAGACGACGCGGGCGCGGCTGCGCGGGGACTTCATCCGTCGGGCGCAGGAGCAGCGGCGGGACTTCACGGTCGACTGGGTGCACCTGAAGCTCAATGACCAGGCGCAGCGGACGGTGCTGTGCAAGGACCCGTTCCGGTCGGTGGACGACCGGGTGGAGAAGCTGATCGCGGGCATGTAGGACCAGTGGAGTGACCGCAGTGTGACATCGCACTCCTCGCCAGGGCCTCGTACGTCTCTCGTACGGGGCCCTGCGCACGGCTTAGAGTGGCGAGCGACCGCTTTGCCGTCTGAGATCTGAGGAACCCGTGCGCCGACTTGCCGGCCTGCTTGTCGTACCCCTCCTGCTGCTGTCGACCGCAGCGTGTGGTGACGACAGCGGCTCCGACTCCGCCCAGATGAAGAACGGGGCCCCCGCGATCACCAAGGGTGGCGCCTTCGGGGAGACGCCCACCCTGTCGAAGGGGAAGGGCGCGCCGCCCAAGGAGCTCAAGGTGGTGACGATCAGCGAGGGCACCGGGCAGGTGCTGAAGAAGAACGACATCGCGCAGGTCCACTACCTCGGCCAGGTGTGGGACGGCAAGGAGCCGTTCGACAAGAGCTTCGGGCGGCCCGCGCCGTTCGACGTGACGATCGGCGCCGGCGCCGTCATCAAGGGCTGGGACCAGGGCCTGGAGGGTCAGAAGGTCGGCAGCCGTGTCGAGCTGGTGATCCCGCCGGAGCTCGGTTACGGGGCCCAGGGCTCGCCTCCGAAGATCAAGGAGAACGCGACCCTGGTCTTCGTCGTCGACATCGTCAAGGGCGCGACCGTCCCGGTCTCGGCCACGGGCAAGGAAGTCGCCCAGGAGAACAAGGACCTGCCCAAGGTCGGCACGAACACGGACGGCAAGGAAGTCTCCGTGACCGTCCCGAAGGACACCGCCGAGCCGACCAAGCTGGTCTCGGACTACGTCATCGAGGGTGACGGTCCGGTGGTCAAGGACACCGACAGCGTCGTGGTCAAGTTCAACGGCAAGACCTGGAAGGACGACAAGTCCTTCGAGAGCACCTACACCAGTGACCAGACGGTCACCTGGCCGCTGGGTGAGCTTTCGGTCAAGGGTCTGAAGGACGGTCTCGTCGGCAAGAAGGCCGGCAGTCGCATCCTGCTGGTCATCCCCCCGGACCAGGGCTTCGGCGACAAGGAGCAGGGCACCATCCCGGCGAAGTCGACGCTGGTCTTCAGCCTCGACATCCTCACCGTGATGTAAGACTGTTCCGGTTGACCATTTCGTACGTATGAGGAGAAGTTCCGTGAGTGACCTTCAGAAGCCCGAGATCGACTTCCCCGGTGGCGAGGCCCCCAAGGACCTCGTCAAGGAGGACATCTGGGTGGGCGACGGCGCCGAGGCCAAGGCCGGCGACATGGTCGCCGTCCACTACGTGGGCGTGGCCTTCTCCACCGGCGAGGAGTTCGACGCTTCCTGGAACCGCGGCTCCGCGCTGCAGTTCAAGCTCGGTGTCGGCCAGGTCATCTCCGGCTGGGACCAGGGTGTCCAGGGCATGAAGGTCGGCGGCCGCCGCAAGCTGGTCATCCCGGCGCACCTCGCGTACGGCGACCGTGGCGCGGGCGGTGCGATCGCCCCGGGCGAGACGCTGATCTTCGTCTGCGACCTGGTCAAGGTCGGCTGACCGCACATCGCGATCGTTCGAGGGGCCCCCGCCGTCCGGCGGGGGCCCCTCGCTTTTTGCCCGGACGCGCCGGGGCGGTACGGTCAACGGTCAACGGGTGTGTCCGCATCGGGCCGCGGCCCGTGTGACGGTCCGACGGATGTGCAGGCGGAGAAGGGCGGAAGGGCGTCGATGGCGATTGCCAAGGCCGAGCGGCTGATGAATCTGGCGCTGTGTCTGCTGGGGACCCGCCGGCCGCTCAGCAAGCGGGAGTTGCGCGGTTCCATCGAGGCCTACATGGAGGCCGGCAACGACGAGTCCTTCAACCGCATGTTCGAGCGGGACAAGGACGACCTGCGGGAACTCGGCCTCGTCATCGAGACGGTGGAGAACCTGGACGGCGAGACCGGCTACCTGGCCCGCCGGGACAGCAACCGACTGCCTCCCGTCTCCCTGGACGCCGAGGAGGCCGCGGCCCTGGGGCTGGCGGCCAAGGTCTGGCAGCAGGCACGGCTGGCGGGCGCCGCCAGCGGGGCCCTGCAGAAGCTGCGCGCGGGCGGGATGCCCGAGGCGGAGGACCCGTACGAGGGGCAGCACAGCGCGATCGAGCCGCGCATCCCGGTCCACGAGGCGGCCTTCGAGCCGCTGATGCTGGCCTGCCGGGACCGCCGGCCGGTGGTCTTCGACTACCGCAAGTCCACCGCTGCCCGGCCCGAGGCCCGGCAGGTGGAGCCCTGGGCGCTGGAGTGCTGGCGCGGCCACTGGTACCTGGCCGGCTACGACCGCGACCGCGGGGCGGAGCGGGTGTTCCGGCTCTCCCGGATCACCGGCAAGGTCCGCTCGCGGGCCGCGAAGTACACCGCCGAGGTGCCGGACGTGGTGACCGTACGGGAGACCGTGGCGAGCTGGGCCGGGGAGAGCGCGGACCGTAGCGCGCTGATCCGGCTGCGGGCCGGGGCGGGCTATCCGCTGCGGGCCAAGGCCACCGCGGTGCGCGAGGGCGGGGGCGGGGACGGCTGGGACGAGCTGGAGATCCCGTACGGGCACGGGCTGGACGCCTGGCTGGTGGAGTTCGGGCCCGACGTCGTCGTGGTGGGTCCGGCCGACCTGCGGGCGGACGTGGTGGACCGGCTGCGGGCCGTCGCCGGGGCCTGAGCGGGCCCGATCCCGGGGCCCGCGGGCCCGGCGGCCGATCCGCGCCGCACCGTTCCACAAGAGCGACATCCACAGACGTGCCCTGAGGGGGAGACGTACCAGCATGGCTGCCAACGCCATCGACCAGACCCGCCGGATGCTGTCCCTGGTGACCTACCTGCGCGAGCGCCCCGGTGCGCACGTCGCGGACGTCGCGCGCGCCTTCGGGATCACCGAGGACGAGCTGATCTCGGACCTCGACGTGCTGCCCATGTGCGGGACGAGCTTCCGGGGCGGGGACCTGCTCGACATCGACACCGACGGGGAGCGCATCTGGTGGCGCAATCCCGACGCCTCGGGGGAGTCCACCGCGGAGCCGCTGCGGCTGGCCGCCGACGAGGCGACCGCGCTGCTGGTGGCCGCCCGCGCGGTGGCCACCCTGCCCGGCCTGCGCGAGAGCGACCGGGACGCCCTGCTGCGGGCCACCGCCAAGCTGGAGGCGGCCGCGGGCGAGGTGGCGGGGGCGAGTTCCCGGCTGTCGGTGACCTTCGAGTCCGAGGGCGGGGTCTTCGCGGACGTCGACCGGGCCATCGCGGAGCGCCGGCGGCTGTGGCTGCGCTACTACTCGCCCGCGCGGGACGAGCTCACCGAGCGCAAGGTCGACCCGATCCGGCTCTTCGCGGTGGGGCACACGTACATGGAGGGCTGGTGCCACCTCTCGGAGGCCCGGCGCACCTTCCGCCTCGACCGGGTCGCGGAGATCAAGTTGCTGGACGAGCGGGCCGAGCCGCCCGCCATCGAGCCGCGCGACCTGTCCGAGGGGCTGGTGCAGCCGGCCGCCGAGGACCCGGAGGTCGTGGTCGAGGTGGGGCCGGGTGGGCGCTGGGTCGCCGAGTACTACCCGCACGACAGCGCGGAGGAGCTGCCCGAGGGCGGTCTGCGGATCACCCTGCGCAGCCCGGACCCGGCCTCGCTGCGCCGGCTGGCGCTGCGGCTGGGCCGGGAGGGCCGGATCGTCGCTCCGGCCGAGCTGGCGGACAGCGCGCGCAGCGCCGCCCGGGAGGCACTGGCGGGGTACGGGGAACAGGTCTGAGGGGAACGCGGTCGATGTCGCCAACGTCCGGACCCGTCGCCTTCAAGGCCTCCTGTCCCGACTGCCGTGCCCGCTTCGAGCTGGACGCGGCCGCCCTGCGGCTGGCCATCGGCGGCAGCCGGCGGACCACGTTCTACTCCTTCACCTGTCCGCGGTGCGGCGCCGCCGTACGCAAGCCCGCCGGCGAGCGGATCGTGGAACTGCTCACCGGTGGTGGCGTGAGCACCCTGCGCAGCATCTGACCCGGCGGGTGGCCTAGGCTCGGCCCATGCTGTGGCCGATGTTCGCAATTGCCCTGGGCTTCCTCGGAGTGGCCGTGCTCGCCGTGCTCGCGGTGCGCGTGTACGTGGAGGTGCGCAGGCTGGCCTCCCAGGTGGCGCTGGCCAGCCGCCGGATCACCGACGCGTCGGCGGATCTGGAGCGGGCGGCCGTCGATCTGGCCCGGGCGGGACACGGCGTACGCCCCTGACGCGGGACGAATGTGCGTGACCGGGGCATTACCGACCTGCCAGGGTGCAAGCGGAAGGATGCCCGGGGATTGCCGAGCGTTAACCCCCTGGGGTTACGATCCTCGGTAGAGCAAGTCCTGGGCGCCCGTCCGGCGTGCTGTGAACATCGGAGAGAAGGAAGATACCCATGGGCAACTTCAGGGGTTGGGAAATCCTCGTCATCGTCGGACTGATCATCCTGCTGTTCGGCGCCAAGAAGCTCCCTGACATGGCCCGCTCCCTCGGCAAGTCGGCCCGTATCCTCAAGAGCGAGGCCAAGGCGATGAAGAAGGACGGCGAGAGCGACGACGCCGCCACCGCCGCGCCCGCGGACCAGTCCGCCCAGCAGCCGGTCGCCCCGCGGACCATCCAGGCCGCGCCGGGTGACGTCAGCAGCTCGCGTCCGGTGAGCGAGCCGAACCGCACCACCCAGGGCTGACACCCGCCGTACACGCCAGTCATCTGCAACGAGACAAGGGACGTGGGTTGCTCAACTCTGCCCGCAAGCAGGAGAAGAAGGAACGACAGGCCAAGGACGCCGAAGGGCGCATGCCTCTCGTCGAGCACCTGCGTGAGCTCAGGAACCGGCTGCTGAAGTCGGTCGTGGCGATCGTGGTGATCACGATCGTCGCCGCGTTCTTCTACCGGGACATCATCAACTTCCTGTTGAAGCCGATGCTGGACTCCGTCGGCTGTACCGACGGTGTGGTGACCCAGCGCAACGGTCGCCCCTGCGCCGACATGACCGTGAACGGTCTGATCTCGGCGTTCTCGATCGCCCTGAAGGTCTCCTTGATGGCCGGTGTGGTGCTCTCCGCCCCGGTGTGGCTGTACCAGCTGTGGGCGTTCGCCGCGCCCGGGCTGCACAGTCACGAGAAGAAGTACGCGCGCAGCTTCGTCGCCGTCGGCGCGCCCCTCTTCCTGACCGGCGCCGTCCTCGCGTACAAGATCCTCCCGCAGACCGCGACGATCATGCTCGAGTTCACTCCCGACCACGCGCGCAACCTGCTGCCGGTCGACGACTACCTCGACCTGGTCACCCGCATGGTGATCGTGTTCGGCCTGGCCTTCGAGCTGCCGCTGCTGCTGATCCTGCTGAACTTCACCGGGGTGCTGACCGGCAAGCGGCTGGCGAGCTGGTGGCGGGGCATGGTCCTCGGCATCACGATCTTCGCCGCCTTCGCGACCCCCACCGGTGACCCGCCGACGATGCTCGCGCTGGCCGTGCCCATCGTGGCCCTCTACTTCGCCGCCCTCGGCCTCTGTCTCCTCAACGACCGCAGGCGCAGGCGCAACGACCCCGACGCGGACCTGAGCGACGACGAGGCCTCCCAGCTGGACCTCACCCCGGCGCCGATCGGCGACCTGGAGTCGGTCCCGGCTCCCGCCGCGCTGCCCGAGCAGGCCGACGGCGGACGTCAGCGGATCAACGGCTACGACGACGCCACCTGACCGGTGCGCCCCCGGCCAGGGCCGGGTGGCGCCTCTCCCGGGGGCGACCGAGATCCGAGAACGGGCTCCGGTACATTCCCGAGGATGAGTCACGAGGTCACCCTCTTCGTCAATCCCACCGCCGGACGCGGCCGGGGCGCGCACGCCGCGCAGCCGGCCGCTTCGGCCGTCCGGGCGGCCGGTTTCTCCGTACGGACCGTCGTGGGCACCGACGCGCCGGACGCGCTGGCCCGGCTCATGGCCGCCGTCCGGGAGGGCACCGGCGCGGTGATCGCGGTGGGCGGTGACGGGGTGGTCTCCCTGGCGCTGCAGGCCCTGGCCGGGACACCGGTACCGCTCGGGGTGGTGGCGGTGGGCACCGGCAACGATTTCGCCCGGGCGATGGGCCTGCCCGTACGGGAGCCGGCGCGGGCCGGGCAGCTGGCCGCCGAGGCCCTCAAGGAGAGCCGGATCCGGGAGATCGACCTGGGTCTGGTGGGCGGCGCCGACTACGAGAAGTGGTTCGGGACGGTGCTGTGCTCCGGCTTCGACTCGCGGGTCAACGACCGGGGCAACCGGATGCGGCTGCCGGTCGGCCGGTTCAAGTACGACCTGGCGATGATCGCGGAGCTGGCCGCCTTCAGGCCGTTCCCGTACCGGATCACTCTGGACGACGGGCCGGTGATCGAGACCGAGGCCACGCTGGTGGCCGTCGGCAACGGCCCCTCCTACGGCGGGGGGATGCGCATCTGCGCGGACGCCGTCCCCGACGACGGGCTCTTCGACGTCACGGTGGTCGGCGACTGCAGCCGGGCCACCCTGCTCAAGGTGTTCCCGCAGGTCTACAAGGGCCGCCACCTCGGCCATCCGAAGGTCACCGTCCACCGGGCCAGGAAGATCACCCTGGAGGCGGCGGGCCTGTCCGCGTACGCGGACGGCGAGCCGCTGGGCGTGCTGCCGGTGACCGCCGAATGCGTTCCGCGGGCCGTCCGGCTGCTCACTTAAATGATCGCGACTGTTGTCAGGGGTGGCGGGTAGGCTCGACAGCAAGATGACCGAAGAACTCTCACCCGCCGAGCGGTACGCCGCTGCCCGGATCCGCGCCGCCGAAGAGGCCTCTGCCCTGGCCCCCTTCCGCGAGATGTACGACTTCGACCTGGACCCGTATCAGGTCGAGGCATGCAAGGCGCTGGAGGCCGGCAAAGGCGTCCTCGTCGCCGCCCCGACCGGCTCGGGCAAGACCATCGTCGGCGAGTTCGCCGTGCACCTGGCCCTCCAGCAGGGCCGCAAGTGCTTCTACACGACGCCGATCAAGGCGCTGTCGAACCAGAAGTACGCCGACCTCGTCAAGCGCTACGGCGCCGACAAGGTGGGGCTGCTGACGGGCGACAACAGCGTCAACTCCGAGGCGCCGGTGGTCGTGATGACCACCGAGGTGCTCCGCAACATGCTGTACGCGGGCTCCCAGTCGCTGCGCGGCCTCGGCTACGTCGTGATGGACGAGGTCCACTACCTCTCCGACCGGTTCCGCGGAGCCGTCTGGGAGGAAGTGATCATCCACCTTCCCGAGTCGGTGACCCTGGTCTCCCTGTCAGCCACCGTGTCCAACGCCGAGGAGTTCGGCGACTGGCTGGACACCGTACGCGGCGACACCGAGGTGATCGTCTCCGAGGAGCGGCCCGTACCGCTGTGGCAGCACGTCATGGCCGGCCGCCGGATCTACGACCTCTTCGAAGAGGAGTCCGACCACGGCGGCCGCGGCTCCACGCGCCGGGAGGTCAATCCCGACCTGCTGCGCATGGCCCGCGACGAGAACAGCCGCACCTACAGTCCGAAGGACCGGCGGCGCGGCAAGATGGTCCGTGAGGCCGACCGCGAGCGCGAGCGGCGCTCCCGCGGCCGGATCTGGACCCCGTCGCGCCCCGAGGTCATCGCCCGCCTCGACAACGACGGGCTGCTGCCCGCGATCAACTTCATCTTCAGCCGGGCCGGCTGCGAGGCCGCGGTCCAGCAGTGCCTGTTCGCGGGCCTGCGGCTCAACGACGAACCCGCGCGGCTGAGGGTCCGCGAGATCGTCGAGTCGCGGACCGCCTCCATCCCCACCGAGGACCTGCACGTCCTGGGCTACTACGAGTGGCTCGAAGGGCTGGAGCGGGGCATCGCCGCCCACCACGCGGGCATGCTGCCCACCTTCAAGGAGGTCGTGGAGGAGCTCTTCGTCCGCGGCCTGGTCAAGGCCGTCTTCGCCACGGAGACCCTGGCGCTGGGCATCAACATGCCCGCGCGCACGGTGATCCTGGAGAAGCTGGTCAAGTGGAACGGCGAGCAGCACGCCGACATCACCCCCGGCGAGTACACGCAGCTGACCGGCCGGGCCGGCCGGCGCGGTATCGACGTCGAGGGCCACGCCGTGGTGCTCTGGCAGCGCGGGATGGACCCGGCCGGCCTCGCCGGTCTCGCCGGTACCCGTACGTATCCGCTGCGTTCCAGCTTCAAGCCGTCCTACAACATGGCCGTGAACCTGGTCAGCCAGTTCGGGCGGCACCGCTCGCGCGAGCTGCTGGAGACCTCCTTCGCGCAGTTCCAGGCCGACCGCTCGGTCGTCGGGATCTCCCGGCAGGTGCAGCGCAACGAGGAGGGCCTGGAGGGCTACCAGGAGGGCATGACCTGCCACCTGGGGAACTTCGAGGAGTACGCGCAGCTGCGCCGTGACCTCAAGGACCGTGAGACGGACCTGGCCAAGCAGGGCGCGGCACAGCGCCGGGTGCAGGCGGCCAGTTCGCTGGAGAAGCTCAAGCCGGGCGACATCATCCACGTGCCGACGGGCAAGTTCGCCGGGCTCGCGCTGGTCCTGGACCCGGGCGTGCCGGCCGGGCGGGTCAACGGGCACCGCGGGCACGAGTACGCCGAGGGCCCGCGCCCGCTGGTGCTCACCGCCGAACGGCAGGTCAAGCGGCTCGCCGCGATCGACTTCCCGGTCCCGGTGGAGGCGCTCGACCGGATGCGGATCCCCAAGACCTTCAACGCGCGCTCGCCGCAGTCCCGTCGGGACCTGGCGTCGCAGCTGCGGACCAAGGCCGGGCACATCACGCCGGAACGCCACTCGCGCGGCCGGGCCGCGGCCGCCGACGACCGGGAGATCGCCCGGCTGCGGAGCGAGCTGCGGGCGCATCCCTGCCACGGCTGCGACGAGCGCGAGGACCACGCCCGCTGGGCGGAGCGCTACCACCGGCTCAAGTGGGACACCCAACAGCTGGAGCGGCGGATCGAGGGCCGGACGAACACCATCGCCCGCACCTTCGACCGGATCCACGCACTGCTGACCGAGCTGGACTACCTGCGCGAGGACGAGGTCACCGTGCACGGCAAGCGGCTCGCCCGGCTGTACGGGGAGCTGGACCTGCTGGCTTCCGAATGCCTGCGTGCCAAGGTGTGGGAGGGCCTGAGCCCGGCCGAACTGGCGGCTTGCGTCTCGGCGTTGGTGTTCGAGGCGCGGCAGTCCGACGACGCGGTGGCGCCGAAGGTGCCGGGCGGCGCGGCCAAGGCGGCGCTCGGCGAGATGGTCCGGATCTGGGGCCGGCTCGACGCGCTGGAGGAGGAGCACCGCATCAACCAGGCAGAGGGCGTGGGCCAGCGCGAGCCGGACCTCGGCTTCGCGTGGGCGGCGTACCAGTGGGCCTCCGACAAGAGCCTGGACGAGGTGCTGCGCGAGGCGGAGATGCCGGCCGGTGACTTCGTGCGCTGGTGCAAGCAGGTCATCGACGTGCTCGGGCAGGTCGCGGCGGCGGCTCCGTCGGCCTCCGGCGACAGCGGGAGCACGGTGGCGCGCAATGCCCGCAAGGCCGTGGACGCGCTGCTTCGGGGTGTAGTGGCCTACAGCTCGGTCGGCTAGGCGGATTTGGGGCTTCCTCCGAGAGTGGGGATGACCCGATCTGATCTCTTGCCATGATCGAATCGGCGTGCTCTGTGCGACGATCGATGCCATGAGCGGGGAAGCGGACGATGGTCCGAGACGGGTCGGTCGGCCACGCGCCGACCGGCTGCGACCGGAGAGCGGCCGGCCGCCGCGCGAGGAACTCCTCTGCGCGGCGGCCGAGTTGTTCGCCGACCAGGGATACGCGGCGACCACCACGCGGGCCGTCGCCGAACGGGCCGGGATGCGCCAGGCCACGATGTACCACTACTTCGACGGCAAGGAGGAACTCCTCGCCGAACTGCTGGAGTCCACGGTCGCACCCTCGCTGGTGCTGGCCAGGCAGCTGCTCGCGGACGACCGGCGCTGCGCGGGGCGGCGGCTGTGGGAGCTGTGCCGCTCCGACGTCCTGCTGCTGTGCGGCGGGCCGTACAACCTGGGGGCGCTCTACCTGCTGCCCGAGCTGGGCGGCTCGCGCCTCGCGCGGTTCCGCCGGATGCGCGGGGAACTCAAGCACGCCTACCGGGTGTTGCTCGCCGGGACCCGTGTCGGCGCCGAACTGGCCGAGGACAGGGCGGGTCTGACGCTCCGGGGCGACCTCGTCTTCGGGCTCATCGAGGGCGTCATGCTGATCCACCGCACGGATCCGGATCGACCGGCGACGGTCTTCGCGGAGGCCACGGCGGACGCGGCCCTGCGCATCGCGGGCGTGGACCTGCCCGGCGACACCACCTGACCGGGCGCTACCGGCCGCCGGATCCCGCCTCCCAGCCCGCGCGGTCGTCCCAGGCCTGGAGGGTGCGGCCGCTCTCGAAGCGGTGCACGCGCGCGGTCACCGGGTCGGTGAACGCGAGTACGCGGGCCAGGAGTTGCAGAGGCCTGCGGTAGTCGTCCGGGGCCGGGTCGGTGACCTGCGGATACACCGGGTCGCCGAGGATGGGCAGGCCCAGGCTGTTCATGTGGACCCGCAGCTGGTGGGTGCGGCCGGTGTGCGGGGTCAGCCGGTAGCGGCCCAGCCCGCCCCGGGAGTCGACGAGCTCGACGAGGCTCTCGGCATTGGGTTCGCCGCCCGGCACCTCGACCGCCGCGATGACCCCGCGGGCCTTCTCGATCCGGCTGCGGACCGTACGCGGCAGGGTGCGGGCGAGCTCCGCGTCGTGGGGCGCGAGGGCCTCGTACTCCTTGTGCACCTCGCGCCGCTGGAAGAGCAGCTGATAGGCGCCGCGGTCCTCGGGCCGGACGCTGAACATCACCAGCCCCGCCGTCAGCCGGTCCAGCCGGTGCGCGGGGCTGAGGTCGGGCAGGTCCAGCTCCGTGCGGAGCCGGGCCAGGGCGGTCTCGGTGATGTGGGAGCCGCGCGGGGTGGTGGCCAGGAAGTGCGGCTTGTCCACCACCAGCAGGTGAGCGTCCCGGTGGACGACGGAGATCGGGAACGGCACCCGCGGCTCCGGCTCCATGTCCCGGTGGAACCACAGGTAGGCGCCCGGCTCGTACGGGTCCTCCGCGCGCAGGACCTGCCCGCCGGAGCCCAGCACCCGGCCCGCGGCCAGCAGAGCGGCCATGGAATCGGCGCCGCGGGTGCCGGCGTAGCGTGCCGCGAGGTAGTCGCCGAGATCCGGCCATGTCCCCTCGGGGTCGGGCGGCAGCCGCAGTCGGACCGGGTCGATGCCGGCGCGCTGGGGGAGGGGCGAGGTCGGTGGCTGGGCTCGGCGTCTCATCGGGGAACAGGCTATGCGGCTACTGCTGGGTGAAGGTGCCCAGGTGTTCGGCGTCGAGGTACTCCACGCGCAGGCTCCCGTCGGTGAAGAACACTCCGGTGCGGCCGATCGCGTTCTCGCCCTGGGTCACGAAGCTGAAGGTGTCCCCGTCGTAGTGGGTCAGCGGGAAGCGTAGGGGCTTGGGGCCGAGGGCCAGGGTGAGTGCGCCCTTGTCGTCGGCGGTCACGGTGGCCTTGCCGTAGTAGGGGTTGTCGTAGGTTCCGGTGTACGCGGCGCTGTCCTGGGCCGGCTGCGCACCCTTGGGCGGGTGGGCGTAGTCGGTGGTCGACGCGCCCGGGGCGGCGAGGGCCGCGGCGTAGGCGGAGGCGGCCAGCGGGAGCCAGTCGGTGGAGACCTTGCCGTGCTCGGCGTAGTCGAAGAAGTCCAGGGCCACGGCGTCGGGCAGGCCGACCGGGGCGCCGTTGGTCAGGACGACGATGCCGAGCTTCTCCAGCGGCAGCATGGTGACGTTGGTGTTGGCGCCGAGTTCGAAGCCGCCGGAGTGGCTCAGGCGCAGGCGGCCGGCCTGGTCGTAGCCGACGTTCCAGCCGAGACCGTAGAAGCTGGTGGTGCCGATGGCGTTGGTCGGCTGGGACACGATCTCGGGCAGGTGGGTCCGGGCGAGGGTGTCGGCGGGGATGATCCGCTTCCCGTCGAGGGTGCCGCCGGCCAGTTGCAGCCGCAGCCAGCGGGCCATGTCGGTGGCGGTGGAGCTGATACCACCGGCCGGGGACTGGGCGTCGGGGTCGCGGACGAAGCGGGGGCTCCAGGTGACGGCGCCAGTGCTGGGGTCGACCGTCTTGACGTGGGTGGAGGCGTGGTCGGGGGCGTTGATGAAGTCGGAGAACTCGGTGCTCGTACGGGTCATGCCGGCGGGCTTGAAGAGCGTGTCGGCGCTGAGCTTCTGCCAGCTGGTGCCCTTGGCGCGGGCGACGGCCTCGGCGGCCGCGGTGAGCCCGAAGTTGGTGTAGGCGTAGCTCGCCCGGAACGGGGCGAGGGGCTCCAGGCGCAGGTGGTCGAGGATGTACGCCTGGTCGTAGCCGAGGTCTTCGAGGAGGTCGCCGGCGTGGTCGGGCAGGCCGCTGCGGTGGGAGAACAGGTCGGCGGCGGTGACGTGGTCGCTCACCCAGGGGTCCTTCAGGGAGAACCCGGGCAGCGTGGTGCGGTTGTCCCACTCCTGGGGGTCGGTCAGCGCACCGGCCACGATCGTGGAGGAGACGGGCTTGGACACCGAGGCGAGCTGGAAGACGGTGTCCGGGCCGACCTTGGCGCTCTCACCGGTCCTGCGGAGCCCGTAGCCCTTGATGTGGACGACCTTGTCGTTGTGGACGACGGCCACGGAGACGCCGGGGACACCGGTGCGGCGCATCATGTCCTCGACGGTGCTGTCGAGGCGGGCCACGGCCCTGTCGACGGCGGCGTCCGAGATCTGAGGCTTCGGGGCGGGCGGTGGGGTGGGCGCGGCCGTCTCCGGCATCGCCACCGCCGCGGCGAGGAGCACCGCGGCCCCGGCTGCCCCCAGGGCGGGGAGCGTACGCATGGAGTCATTGTCCCGCCGGGGGCCGCCGGCCGCCCGTTGCCGTCCGGCGGTGGGCGGGTGCGGCGCCGTGCCGGGGGCGCTGCCCCCGGGCGCCGCGCCTCGAACGCCGGCGGGGCCGGAGAGGTGCCGGTGCGGCTCGAAGTGGCGCCGCCCGGGCTGAAACCTTTAGGCGGCCGCGCGGTGTTCCTGTTCGGCTTCCACCGAGGCGTTCCAGTCGCGCTTGATCGCGCGCCAGCCCTCGTCCGTCTCGCCCAGGCGCCAGTAGCCCGAGATCGACAGGCGCTCGCGCGGGACACCGCGCTCCATGCGCAGGTGGCGGCGCAGCTCCTTGACGAAGCCGGCCTCGCCGTGGACGAAGGCGTGGACGTCCCCCGAGGGGAACTCCATCGAGGTGACGGCCTCCACCAGGGCCTCGCCGACCGGGCGGTCGCCGCGGTGCAGCCAGATCGGGACGACGCCGTCCGGGGTGGCGACCTTCAGCTCGTCGGCCGGGCCGTCGATCTCCACGAGGGCGTGGACCCGTGCGCCCGTCGGCATCCGCTCCATCGCGGCGGCGATCGCGGGCAGGGCGCTCTCGTCGCCGACCAGCAGGTGCCAGCCGGCCACCGGGTCCGGGGCGTAGGCGCCGCCCGGGCCGAGGAAGCGTACGAGCTCGCCCGGCTGCACCCGCGCCGCCCAGGGGCCGGCCAGGCCCTCGTCGCCGTGGACCACGAAGTCGAGGGTCAGCTCCAGGTGCGCCGGGTCCCAGCCGCGTACCGTGTACGCGCGCTGGCGCGGCCACTGCGCCCGGGGGAAGTCCGCGCGGATCCGGTCCAGGTCCCACGGCGCGGGGTAGTTCACGCCGACCGGGGCGAAAAGCAGCTTCACGTAATGGTCGGTGTACTCGCCCACGCCGAACTCCCGGAGGCCCTCACCGCCCAGCACGAGTCGCACCATGTGCGGCGACAGCCGCTCGGTGCGTACGACGACGGCGGTGCCGACGGTGCGGGCGCGTCCTTCTGCCACGGTGACTCCCCTGACTCCACGAAACTTAGCCTTACCTAAGTTATCACCTCATGGGCGCAGCACGCTGCTCAGGCGAGCGACTGCGCCCCCCAGACCCCACCGATGGGCTAGCGCATCCACCAGTTCGGGCTGCGCCGGGGCCGCCGGAAGGGCCGGGTCGAACGTCGGTAGCGGCACGTCGGAGGCCACCTGGACCACCTTCGGAGCCACCGCCAGATAGGGCCGGGACTCGTCCAGCCGCTTGCGCTGCGTCGGGGTCAACTTCGACTTCGGGTCGTCGATCGCCGCGATGATTCCGGCCAGCGTGCCGTAGGCGTCCAGGAGTTTGGCGGCCGTCTTCTCGCCGATGCCGGGGACGCCCGGCAGGCCGTCGCTCGGGTCGCCGCGCAGCAGCGCCAGATCCGCGTAACCGGGCCCGTCCACCCCGTACTTCTCGCGCAGCCACGCCTCGTCGGTCACCTGCAGGGTGCCCACGCCCTTGAGCGGGTACAGCACCCGCCGCTGCCGGGCGTCGTCCACCAGCTGGTACAGGTCCCGGTCGCCGGTGACGATGTCCACCGGCCCGCTCGCGCGGGCCGTGAGCGTGCCGATCACGTCGTCCGCCTCGTACCCGGCGACCCCGACCCGGGCGATGCCGAAGGCGTCCAGTGCCGCCTCGATGATCGGCACCTGCGGGGCGAGCGTGTCCGGGGTCTCCTCCACATCGGGACCGGTCGCGGTCTCCTCGGCCACCCGGTGCGCCTTGTAGGAGGGGATCAGCTCCACCCGCCAGTGCGGCCGCCAGTCGGCGTCCATGCACGCCACCAGATCGTCCGGCCGGTGGTCCTGGACCAGCCGGCCGATGAAGTCGAGCAGTCCGCGCACGGCGTTGACCGGGGTGCCGTCGGGGGCCTTCACCGAGTCCGGCACACCGAAATAGGCGCGGTAGTAGAGGGAGGCGGTGTCCAGAAGCATCAGGCGTCGTGTCGTCACGCAGTCGATGATGCCGCAACGCACGCCGTGGACGCCCCGGCCGCCCGGACGTCCCGCACCGCGACGGACAGTGATCGCGTGGGTACGGGAACAGCCGTGCACGCGAAACCGGAGGCGGTTGCTGCGTAAGGTGCTTACAGCACACCGATGTGCGACAGACATGGGGAGGGCAGCCCCGACATGAACGACAGGGACGGCATCGACGGCACCGATGGCATGGACGGCAAGCTGAACGACAGGGACGACAAGAGCAAGGACAAGGACGGCAAGGAGCCGCTCCGGGTGGGCGTGGCCGTACGCAAGCGGCGCCGCGCGCTCCATCTCACGCTGGCCGCCGTATCGGCGCGCAGCGGCCTGTCGGTGCCCTTCCTGAGTCAGATAGAGAACGAGCGGGCCCGGCCCAGCATGCGCTCCCTGGAGCGGGTCGCGGACGCGCTGGAGACCACGGCCGTCGAGCTGCTGGCCGCCTCCGACACCGCGCGCACGGTGGACCTCGTACGGGCCGGTGACGCCTCCGGGCTCACCCCGTTCCCGGGCGTACGGCCGCTGGTGCGCGGGCACCATCAGCTGCACGCGATGGAGTTCACCGGGGACCAGGACGCCGGACGTGAGTACCAGCACCGCAACGACGAACTGATGTACGTGGTCGAGGGTGCCTGCCAGGTCGAAGCGGAAGGGCGGGCGTACCGGCTGGAGAGCGGGGACGCGCTGTTCCTGTCCGGCGGTGTGCGCCACCGCTGGCGGGCGGTCACCGAGGACACCCGGATCCTGGTCGTCGCGGTGGGCGAGCACATCCACGCGACCTCCGAGCCCCCGTCCCCGGGACACTGAGCGGCGTGCGGCGGGTCGTCTCGCTGGTGCCCTCGCTGACCGAGGCGGTGGCCGTGAGCGCGCCGGGGCTGCTGGTCGGGGTCACCGACTGGTGCACCCACCCCGGGGACCTCGGTGACGCGGTGCGGGTCGGAGGGACGAAGAACCCCGACGTACGGCGGATCACCGAGCTCCGGCCGGACCTGGTGATCGCCAACGAGGAGGAGAACCGGGCCCCCGACCTGGCGGAGCTGCGCGCGGCCGGGGTCGAGGTGCTGGTCACCGAGGTACGGGATCTGCCGCAGGCGCTGCGGGAGCTGGACCGGGTGCTCGTGGGGGCGCTGGGGCTGACGAGGCCGGGGTGGCTGGCGGACGCGGAACGTGCGTGGGGCGGGGCGGCGGCGGTCGGTGCGCGTACCGGCTCCGCCTCCGCCTCCGCGTTCGTGCCGATCTGGCGGCGGCCGTGGATGGTGCTGGGGCGGGACACCTTCGCGGGGGACCTGCTGGCGCGGCTGGGCGTGCGCAACGTCTACGCCGGTCATGCGGAGCGGTATCCCCGGGTGCCGGTGGAGGAACTGGCGGCGGCCGACTGCGATCTGGTGGTGCTGCCGGACGAGCCGTACCGCTTCACGCGGGAGGACGGCCCGGAGGCCTTCCCGGATCTACCGGCGGCCCTGGTCAGTGGTCGGCACCTGACCTGGTACGGGCCTTCGCTGGCGGAGGCGGTGGCGGTGCTGGGCGCGCAGTTGCGGGACGCGGCCGCCGGGCCGTAGCCGCTGCCGGGGCGCTGCGGTGCGGCTCCGCCGGGGCGGTGGTGGCGGGGTGCTGCCCCGGGCCCCGCGCCTCAATCGCCGGCGGGGCTGGGTTCGGCTGCGCGTACCCGGTGGCTCCCGGCAGGGATCGCTTCGGTGTGGGGCGGTGCCCCGGCGGAGTGTCTCCTCGGCTCGCGCGGTACGGCATGTCTCGGCTGTACCCGGTGGTGCGCGCTCGTCCTGCGGGGACACTCCGCCGTGTCCCCGCCCCACGGCGGTGCTTCGACAGTGCCCCGGAATCACCCCGACGCGTGGGGAGCGGGGACGGGGAGGGGTGTCCCCGCAGGACGAGCGCGCAACCACCGACCCACAGCCGAGACGTGCCCGCGTCGCGCGAGCCGAGGAGACACCCCTGCCCGGCCCCGCGGACCCGCCCGCACCGGGATCGGATCCCGCCCGGCCCTGAGGGAGCGGCCCGCACCACCCGGCCCCGCCGGCGATTGAGGCGCGGGCACCGGGGCAGCGCACCGGCACCACCGCCCGGCGGAAGTGGTCAGCCCGCGAGCAGGCGGCCTGAGAGGAGGCCGCGGAGGGTGTGGGCCGCGGCCAGGAGCCAGGCGGTCAGGAGGGCGAGGAAGAGGGCGGTGGCGAGCCAGGCGAAGGCCGTCAGGCCGGTGTGGTGGGCCAGGCCGGTGGCTCCGGTGACGCAGGTGCCGACGGGGAAGGTCAGCGCCCACCAGGTCATCGCGAAGCCCATGCCGCCCCGGGCCGCCCGTACCAGCATGGCCGTGGCCAGGGCCAGCCACAGCAGGGCGAAGCCCATCACCGGGACCCCGTAGACGACGGCGAAGGCGCCCAGCGCACCCGCGTAGGTGCCCTCGATCGACTGGGGGGCGACATCCGCGAGCTGGTTCACGGCGGTGGTGGACTGGCCGAGGGGGCCGAGGACCAGGAACAGGGTCGGGGTCAGGGCCAGGGGGAGGGGGCCGCCCACGATCAGCCGCCCGAAGATCAGGGGGAGCATCGACAGGGTGGCGAGCAGGCTGATGCCGAACATGGCGTAGCAGGCGAGCAGCAGGGTCTCGCGGGGCTGGCCGGCCGGCAGGTGGGGTATCAGCAGCGGGCCGAGGGCGGCGGAGACCATGGGCGGCACCAGGGGGAGCAGCCAGACGGCGGTGGCCTGCTTGGGCTCGACCTTGTGGCGTACGACCATCAGGTAGGGCAGGGCCACGGCCATGACCAGGCCGATCACGGTACCGACGGTGAAGAGCACGGCGTCCACGGCGACCGCGGCGCCCGTCCCGATGAGGTCCTTCCCGACGATGAGGGTGCCGCCGCCGACGGCCAGCAGGGCCATCGAGAGGCAGCCGTAGAACGGGGCGACGGCCGGGTCGAGGAGATGGGCGCGGGCCTGGTCGCGGTGGTGGAGCCAGTGCCCGGCACGGGCGGTGAGCAGCACGGCGAGGAGGACGGCGGACAGCGCCCAGACGAGCTGGCAGGCCACGCGCTGGCCGGGGAGCTGGTACGGGAGGGTCGCGCCGGCGTTGGCGAGGATCGCCGTGCCCATGACGCAGGCGTACCAGTTGGGGCCGAGATGCCGCAGCACGGGGGCCTTGTGGGCCCGGACTGCGGGTGTGGTGTGGGTGCGGGGTCGCACGAGGGTGGTGGCCATGGCTCCAGCCTCGCGCCGGGGCGGACGGGGCGGCAGAGGCCATCTCCCTATGAGGTCATAAACTGACGTTATGGGTAATGAGGAGTGGGTTCCGCTGGCACACCGGGTACCGGACCTGGGCGCGCTGGAACTGCTGCTCGCGGTCGCGCGGGTCGGCAGCCTGAGCGGCGCTGCCCGGCGCCTCGGCATCACCCAGCCCGCCGCGAGCAGCCGGATCCGGGCCATGGAGACCCGGCTCGGCGTGGCCCTGGTGGACCGCTCCCCGCGGGGGTCGACGCTCACGGCCGAGGGCGCGCTCGTCACGGACTGGGCGCGGCGGGTGGTGGAGGCGGCGGAGGCCTTCGACGCGGGGGCGCAGGCGCTGCGCGGGCGGCGGGACTCGCGGCTGCGGGTGGCCGCCAGCATGACCATCGCGGAGTACCTGCTGCCGGGCTGGTTGATCGCCCTGCGGGGGCAGCGCCCGGACACGGCGGTGTCCCTGCACGCCGGGAATTCGGCGGTGGTCGCCGAACGGGTCCTCGCGCACGAGGCCGACCTCGGGTTCGTGGAGGGGCTGACCGTGCCCGAGGGACTGGACTCGGCGGTGATCGCGCAGGACCGCTTGGTGGTGGCGGTGGCCCCCGGTCATCCGTGGGCGCGCCGTACCCGGGGGGTGGTGGCGGCGGAGCTGGCCTCGACCCCGCTGATCCTGCGCGAACGGGGGTCCGGCACGCGGCAGGTCCTGGACGCCGCGCTGGTCTCGGCCGGCGGGCTGGCCGCGCCGCTGTTGGAACTGGCGTCGACCACGGCGGTGAAGGCGGCCGCGCTCAGCGGTGCCGGGCCGTGCGTGCTGTCGGAGCTGGCGGTCGGGGACGAGTTGGGCGCACGGCGGCTGGTGGAGGTCCCCGTGTCGGGCGCGCCGCTGGACCGGGCGCTGCGGGCAGTCTGGCCGACGGGCTCCCGCCCGGCCGGCCCGGCCCGTGACCTGCTGTCCCTTACCCACCGCCGCGTCTAGGTCGGGTTGGTCCGTACGGGCGAGGGCGGATCGATTCGGCGGGGTGGGGGCGGTGACCCGGCTCCGGGACGGCGGAAAGGTGGCTCCTGCACGTTTGTCGCTCTCCCGAGGAGGACCCAGATGCGACTTCGCCATGCCGCCGTCGCCGCCTTCGGCGCTTTCACCCTGTTGCTCACGATCCCGACATCGGCCTCGGCCGCGGAGGGGCAGTTCCAGTACACCGTCACCGGGCTCGACGGCACCCCGCTGCGCGTGGTGCTCGACGACCCGCCGGGCGAGGAGTGCATCACCCTGCCGGAGGTCGCGGACCCGGGGGCCAGCAGCCCGGCGCATTCGCCGCGCAACAGGACCGACGCGACGGCGACGGTGTTCACCGAGCCCGACTGCGAGGGCGACCACTTCACCCTGCGACCCCGCACGGGCTACGGCTCGGAGCGGCTGAAGCTTCGCTCGGTCGTCTTCAGCCGCTGACGGACCAGGCGTCCGCCGGATCCCGGGAGTCCGCCGTCAGGTGGGCTCCTGGGTCGCCCGGGACTGGAGGGACTTCGTCAGGAGCGAGCCCACCACGATCAGGGCGACGCCGAGCCACCACATGTTGTCGAAGATCAGGACGACGATGCCGATCGGTACGAGCAGACCCGCCAGCGGCACCAGGAAGCCGGCCCACGGTGTGGGCTCGGGGGGTAGGCCCGCGGCCTCGCGGGCTCCTCTGGCGCGGGCCACGTCCGGGTACCAGACGGTGAACTTCACCGCGGCGACGATCGCCAGGATCTGGACGACCCAGCCGGTCCAGATGTTGTTCGGGTTGTGCAGGACCAGATCCCCGAAGGCCCCGGCGGCGGCCGCCACGAGGAAGGCGATGCCCCAGGCCCCCGTGATCATGTAGTTGGTCCGTAGGAAGCCGCGGGTGTGCCAGAGCGACGGATCGACCTGCTCGCGGGCGTACTGGAGGGTGAACGGCGTCCGGACCGCCATCGAGCCGAAGGCGATCACCGCCAGCGCGATGTTGGCGACCTCGCCGGCGTAGGTCTCCAGCCAGTTCAGGGTCCCCTCGCTCGCCAAGGCCCCGATCACGGCCATGGTGGCGAAGAAGGTGATGTCGGCCAGCTCCAACAGCTTCCAGGAGCTGCCGCGGTTGACCAGGTGGGTCACCGCGGTCAGGGCGATCGACACCGCGAGGGCCAGTCCGACCGCGAGCTCGAACCGTCCCGGGCCGACCAGCAGCGAGAAGATGATCCACGGCGCCATGCCCACGACCGGGTTCTCCAGGAACCCGGCCACCGGCCCGGACGCCGCCTTGCCGTGTGCCTCGGTACTCACCCATCCAGGGTGCGCGCCCGACGACCGGAGGGCCATTCGTGCGCGGGCAGGGGAGGCGGGAGGGCCGGCCGCGGGGCCCCGGCGCCGGGGAAGGTGCCGGGCCCCCGCGGCCGGCGGTCGGTCAGCCCACCGGTACCGCGGTACGGACGGAGGCCGCCTCGACGAGGGCGGACATCACCCGCGTGTCCTTGTCCCGCTCCGGGTGCCACTGGACGCCCAGCACCCACCGCTCGGGGTCGGGCAGTTCGATCGCCTCCACCGTGCCGTCGACCGCGTGGGCCGAGACGACCAGGCCGCGGCCCAGCCGGTCGACGGCCTGGTGGTGGTAGGTCGGGACCTGCGCCTCCTCCGGGACCAGGTCCGCGTAGCGGGTGCCCGGGACCGGGCGGACCGGGTGCCAGGACATGACGCCCGGGGTGTCGACGTGTCCGTCGATGTGCTGGAGGAGCGTGCCGCCGAGGGCCACGTTCAGGGCCTGCATGCCCCGGCAGATGCCGAGGACAGGCAGGTCGGCGTCGAGCGCCGCCGCGATCAGCGCCAGCTCCCAGTGGTCGCGGACCGTGGCGGGGGCGCCCGTACGGGAGTCGCGTACGGCTCCGTAGTGCAGCGGGTCCAGGTCCGGTCCGCCCGCGACGACCAGGCCGTCCACCCGGCTCAGCACCTCCGCCGCCGACCCGGGCTCGTCCGGCGGGAGCAGCACGGCGGCGCCGCCCGCCGCCTGGACGAGTTCGTGGTACCCGGTCGGTACGAGGGATGTCGGGAGGTCCCACACGCCGTAGCGGGTGGAATCCTCGACGTAGGTGGTGATGCCGATGAGCGGCCTGGGCACGTTCGATACCTCCGGAAGGGGGTGGGGCGGACGGTGACAGGGTTTCAGTCGCGGGTCAGTTCCGCCTCGGCTTCCGCGAGAGCCGCGAACTCCTCCTCCGGGGCCGAGGCCACCAGGTGGTGGCGACTGTAGAAGGCGAAGTAGGCCAGGGCGACGGCGTACACGGCGAGCGCGATGAACGCCGCGTCCTTGTCCACCAGGAAGGTGGCGACCAGGGCCGACAGGGCGAGCGTGAAGGCCACCGAGGAGGTCAGGATCCCGCCCGGGGTGCGGTACGGGCGCTCCAGGTCCGGCTCCCGGCGGCGCAGCACGATGTGCGAGAGGGCCATCAGGGCGTAGGAGATGGTGGCGCCGAACACCGCGATGTTGAGCATGCGGGCGCCGTTGCCGGTGGCTGCGGCGAGGGCGAAGCCGATGGCGCCGGGGATGATCAGCCCCAGGTACGGGGCCTTGCGCTTCGAGGTGAGCGACAGGAAGCGGGGCAGGTAGCCGGCGCGGGAGAGGGCGAAGAGCTGGCGGGAGCCCGCGTAGATGAGGGAGAAGAAGGAGGCCACCAGGCCGGCCAGGCCCGCGTAGTTCACGAAGCGGCTGAGCGCGGTCGGGCCGCCGTCCCCTTCCAGGGCCACGACCAGCGGGTTGCCCGCGGCCTTGACGGCGTCGGCGCCCTGGGCGCCGGTCGCGGCGAAGAAGGTGATCAGGGCGAGCAGCGCGAGGATGCCCATGGAGATGGAGAGGGCCTTCGGCATGGAGCGGACCGGGTCCTTGGCCTCCTCGGCCGCCAGCGGTACGCCCTCGACGCCGAGGAAGAACCACATGCCGAAGGGGAACGCGGCCCAGATGCCCAGCACGCCGAGCGGGAGCCAGGAGTTGGAGCCGAAGGCGTCGGCGTCGACGGGGATGTCGTTCAGGCCGGAGGCGTCGAATTCGGTGAAGGCCCCCACCGCGAAGATCAGCAGCGCGGCGACGGCGATCGCGGTCACGACGAGGCTGAAGCGCAGCGCCTCGCCGACGCCCCAGAGGTGGACGCCGATGAAGATGACGAAGCAGCCGAGGTAGACGGGCCAGCTGGAGGTGAGTCCGAAGAGGCCGAGGGATTCGACGTAGTCGCCGATGAAGATGACGATCGCGGCCGGGGCCAGGATGTATTCGATCAGGATGGCGGTGCCGGTGAGGAAGCCGCCCCACGGGCCGAGCGCGCGGCGGGCGAAGCCGTAGCCGCCGCCGGCCGTCGGCAGGATGGTGGACAGCTCGGCGAGCGAGAAGACCAGACAGGCGTACATCGCGCCCATGAGGACGGTGGCGATGGCGAGGCCGCCGAAGCCGCCCTTGTCGAGGCCGACGTTCCAGCCGGAGAAGTCCCCGGAGACGACATAGGCGACGCCGAGACCGGTGAGGAGCAGCCAGCCGGCGCTGCCGCGGCGCAGCGTCCGGCGCGCGAGGTACTCGTCGGGGCTGCCCCCGCCGTCGGGGGATGTGGTGGGTGCGGGTACGGCGGCGAGCCGTGCCTCGATGTCGTCGGCCATCGTGCGCTCCTGCCTCAGGCAATGGTTGTGGGGCGTACCTTTGCCTTAGAGCGGTGGAGTGCGCAAGACCTCTGCGTTAAACAGAAGTTACGAAACCCTCTCGGGCGGCCCCCCGGTGCCGCTCAGGCCAGGAAGCCTCGCAGCAGCGCCGCCGTGCCGCAGCAGTGCTCGCGCATGGTCTCCCGGGCCCGGGTCGCGTCGCCCGCCAGCACCGCCTCCACCAGCGTGCTGTGCTGCTGCTGGGAGTGCTCCAGGTTGCGTACGAGCAGCGGGATGCAGTCCAGCAGGTCGTTCACGCCGGCCCGGACGGCCGCGTACTGGGCCGTCAGGGTGGCGGATCCGGCCAGTTCGCACAGGGTCAGGTGGAAGAGCGTGTCCTGCCGACGGTAGTCGGCGAGCGGGGCGTCGTGGGTGGCGGCCAGGGCGCCGAGCAGTCGTTCGGTGCCCTCCTCGGTCAGGCCCTGGGAGGCGCACAGCCCGGCCGCTCCCACCTCCAGGACCTCGCGGAACCGCAGGACGTCCTCGATGTCCACCCCCGCGACACGCCGGCGCAGCTCCTCCTCGGCGCCGCCGGCCGGGGTGTCGGGGCGGGGCAGCACGAACGTTCCGCCGTACCGCCCGCGCCGGGCCTCCACCAGTCCCTGGTCCTGCAGCACCTTCAGCACCTCGCGCAGGGTGACCCGGCTGATCCCCATCCGTTCGGCCAGCTCACGCTCGGGCGGCAGCCGTTCGCCGCCCGGCACCAGACCCAGCCGGACCACCTGCAGGATCTGCTCCAGCGCCTCCTCGAAACCGTTGCCCGCCCGCACCTGCCGCAGTACGGGATTCAGTCGCGCGATGGCGTCACCTTCGCTCGCCGTATCGGTCATCTCGGCTCCTCCCCTTCCCAAGCAATGGTTCTATTCAATACCTTAGGCCTCCTCGGCTCACCGAAGGAGAGATTCCAGTGGTAGACCGCAAGCCGCCGCTCGCGCCCGAGGAGCTCCGCTCCCTCGTCGCCAGCGGTGAGATCGACACAGTCGTCCTGGCCTTCCCCGACATGCAGGGGCGGCTCCAGGGCAAGCGGTTCGCCGCACAGTTCTTCCTCGACGAGGTCCTCGAGCACGGTACCGAGGGCTGCAACTACCTCCTCGCCGTCGATACCGACATGAACACCGTCGACGGTTACGAGATGTCCTCCTGGGACCGGGGCTACGGCGACTTCGCCATGCACCCCGACCTGGCCACCCTGCGCCGCATCCCCTGGAACCCGGGCAGCGCCTTCCTGCTCGCCGACCTCGCCTGGAACGACGGCTCGCCCGTCGTCGCCGCCCCCCGGCAGATCCTGCGCCGCCAGCTGGAGCGCCTCGCCGAGCACGGGTACACCGCGATGGTCGGTACCGAGCTGGAGTTCATGGTCTTCCAGGACACCTACGAGCAGGCCTGGAACTCGGGCTACCGCGACCTGACCCCGGCCAACCAGTACAACATCGACTACTCCGTCCTCGGGACCGGCCGCATCGAACCCCTGCTGCGTCGGATCCGCAACGAGATGCAGACCGCGGGCCTGATCGTCGAGTCGGCCAAGGGGGAGTGCAACCTCGGCCAGCACGAGATCGCCTTCCGCTACGACGAGGCGCTCACCACCTGCGACCAGCACTCCGTCTACAAGACCGGAGCCAAGGAGATCGCCTCCCAGGAAGGTGTCTCGCTCACCTTCATGGCGAAGTTCGACGAGCGCGAGGGCAACTCCTGTCATATCCACCTCTCGCTGGCCGACGCCGACGGACGCAACGCGATGGCCGGGGACGGCCCGGGCGGAATGTCACCGGTGATGCGGCACTTCCTGGCCGGCCAGCTGGCCGCGCTGCGCGACTTCTCCCTTCTCTACGCCCCCAACATCAATTCGTACAAGCGTTTCCGGCCGGGATCCTTCGCGCCGACCGCCGTCGCCTGGGGCGTCGACAACCGGACCTGCGCCCTCCGGGTCGTCGGCCACGGCCGCTCCATGCGCTTCGAGAACCGCCTCCCCGGCGGCGACGTCAACCCCTACCTCGCCGTCTCCGGCCTGGTCGCGGCCGGGCTCTACGGCATCGAGAACCGCCTGGAGCTCCCCGAGGCCTGCGGCGGGAACGCCTACACCTCCGACTACGCCCACGTCCCCGCCACCCTGCGCGAGGCCGCGGAGCTCTGGGAGAACAGCGAGATCGCCAAGGCCGCCTTCGGCCCCGAAGTGGTCGCGCACTACCGGAACATGGCCCGCGTGGAACTCGACGCCTACGACTCCGCGGTGACCGACTGGGAGCTGCGCCGCTCCTTCGAACGCCTGTAGCCACCGCACACCATCGAACGAAACTGTGAGGCACCACGTGTCCGATGAGCCGGCCCCCTTCGAACTACGAGTGTTGAATCCGGCCACCGAGGAAACCGTCGCCATCGTCCCGGCCGCCACACGGGACGATGTCGACGCCGCCGTCGCCCGGGCCGCCGCGGCCCAGCGCGCCTGGGCGACGGCCGCCCCCGCCGACCGGGCCCGGCTGCTGCGCCGCTTCGCCGCGGTCGTCGACGGCCACATCGAGGAACTGGCCCAGCTGGAGGTCCGCGAGGCCGGCCACACCATCGGCAACGCCCGCTGGGAAGCCGGCAACGTACGCGACCTCCTCGACTTCGCCGCCGGGGGAGTGGAACGGCTCTCCGGCCGCCAGATCCCCGTCGCCGGCGGCATCGACGTCACCTTCCTCGAACCCCTCGGCGTCATCGGCGTGATCGCCCCGTGGAACTTCCCCATGCCGATCGCCGCCTGGGGCCTGGCCCCCGCCCTCGCCGCCGGCAACGCCGTCATCCTCAAGCCCGCCGAGACCACCCCGCTGACCGCGCTGCGCCTCGCCGAACTCGCCCTCGAGGCCGGGATCCCCGAACACCTCTTCCAGGTGCTCCCCGGCCGCGGTGACGTCGCCGGCGACGCCCTCGTCGAACACCCCGGCGTCGCGAAGATCGTCTTCACCGGGTCCACCCGCGTCGGCAAGCAGATCATGGCCAAGTGCGCCGACCGGGTGAAGCGCGTCACCCTCGAACTCGGCGGCAAGAGCCCCAACATCGTCTTCGCCGACGCCGACCTCGAAGCGGCGGCCGCCGCCGCCCCCATGGCCTTCCTCGACAACACCGGCCAGGACTGCTGCGCCCGCACCCGGATCCTCGTACAGCGCTCCGCCTACGACCGCTTCCTGGAGCTCGTCGCCCCCGGCATCGCGGCCGTGACCGTGGGCGACCCGCTCGACGAGAAGACGCAGATGGGCCCGCTGATCTCACGGACCCAGCTGGACCGCGTACGGTCCTTCGTCACCGACGACCTCACCGCGATCCGCGGCACCACCCCCGAAGGCCCCGGCTTCTGGTACCCGCCCACCCTCGTCACGGACGTCGCCCCCACCGCGCCCGTGGCCACCGAGGAGGTCTTCGGGCCGGTCGCCGTCGTCCTGCCCTTCGAGGACGAGGAGGACGCCGTACGCCTGGCCAACGCGACCGACTACGGCCTCTCCGGCTCCCTGTGGACCCGCGACATCGGGCGCGCGCTGCGCGTCTCGCGCGCCGTCGCCGCCGGCAACCTGTCCGTCAACTCCCACAGCAGCGTCCGCTACTGGACCCCCTTCGGTGGCTACAAGCAGTCCGGACTCGGCCGCGAGCTCGGACCCGACGCCCTCACCGCTTTCACCGAGACCAAGAACGTCTTCATCAGCACGGAGGCCTGAAGCACATGTCCAACGAAGAGATCGTCTGCCGCCGCCTGGTCGGCCGCACCGCCGTCATCACCGGAGCCGGCAGCGGCATCGGCCTCGCCACCGCCCGCCGCCTGGCCTCCGAGGGCGCCAACATCGTGTGCGCGGACATCGACGAGACCGCCGGCAAGGCCGCGGCCGAGGAGGTCGGCGGCACCTTCGTCAAGGTCGACGTCACCAGCCCCGAGGAGGTCGAGGCGCTCTTCAAGACGGCCTTCGACACCTACGGCTCCGTGGACATCGCCTTCAACAACGCGGGCATCTCGCCCCCGGACGACGACTCCATCCTGACCACCGGCCTGGAGGCCTGGAAGCGCGTCCAGGACGTCAACCTCACCTCCGTCTACCTGTGCTGCAAGGCTGCCCTGCCCTACATGCAGCGCCAGGGCCGCGGCTCCATCATCAACACCGCCTCCTTCGTCGCCATCATGGGCGCCGCCACCTCCCAGATCTCCTACACCGCCTCCAAGGGCGGGGTGCTCGCGATGTCCCGCGAGCTCGGCGTGCAGTTCGCCCGCGAAGGCATCCGCGTCAACGCCCTGTGCCCGGGGCCCGTGAACACCCCGCTGCTGCAGGAACTGTTCGCCAAGGACCCCGAGCGCGCGGCCCGCCGCCTCGTCCACATCCCGCTGGGCCGCTTCGCCGAGCCCACCGAGATCGCCGCCGCCGTCGCCTTCCTCGCCAGCGACGACTCCTCCTTCATCAACGCCACCGACTTCCTCGTCGACGGCGGCATCTCCGGCGCGTACGTCACCCCGCTGTAGGCCGCGCCACCACCGCATCCCGACCGGCCGGGCACCGCGAGGTGCCCGGCCGGTCCCTTCGGGCTGTCCCGATCCTCGAAGGAGCAGCATGCGCAGAACCTGGGCAGCACCCCTCGCACTCGTGGCCGTCACCGGATCCGGCCTCCTGGCCGCCCCACCGGCCGAGGCCGCGCACCCACCCTGCCCCCGGGTCACCCTCGGCACCGGCTGGTACGGGGACAACCAGGCCCGCCTCCAACAGCTCATCGACCGGTACGGCGCATGCGGCCCGTACCGTACCGGGCGCACCAAGCCCGTCGCCGTCTTCGACTGGGACAACACCGTCGTCAAGAACGACGTCGGCGACGCCACCATGTTCTGGCTCCTGCGCAACGGCCGGATCCGTCAGCCCGCCGCCCGGGACTGGTCCACCACCAGCCGCCACCTCACCCCCGCCGCCACGAAGGCCTTGGCCGACGCCTGCGCCGGGCTCGCCCGCCCCGGCACCCCCCTGCCCACCGGAACCCCCGCCGGAGCGGCCTGCGCCGACGAGATCAACGCCGTCTACGGCACCGCCGCGACCCGTACCGGAGCCCCCGCCTTCACCGGCTGGGACCGCCGCACCACCGAGCCCTCGTACGCCTGGCTGCCCCAGCTGATGCAGGGCTGGACCGCCCGGGAGATCCGCGGCTTCGCCGCCGCCGCCCGCACCGAGAACCTCGCCGCGCCCGTCGGAGCCACGCAGCGGGTCGGCACCACGACCACCGCCACCGGCTGGGTCCGCTACTACGACCAGCAGAAGGACCTGATCAAGAAGCTCCGGAAGGCCGGCTTCGACGTCTGGATCAGCTCCGCCTCCCCGCAGCCCGTGGTCGAGGTCTGGGCCCAAGGCGTCGGCATCGAGACCGACCACGTCATCGGCATCCGCAACACCACCACGTACGACGGCACGTTCACCGCCCACCTCAAGGGCTGCGGATCCGTCCGGGACGGCGCCGACACGATGATCACCTACATCGACGGCAAGCGCTGCTGGATCAACAAGGAGATCTTCGGCGTACGCGGCGCGGCCGCCGAGCGGATCCAGCCCGCCGCCCGCCGCCAGGTGTTCGCCGCCGGGGACTCCGACACCGACATCTCCTTCCTGCGCGACGCCACCGCCCTACGACTCGTCGTGAACCGCAACAAGAACGAGCTGATGTGCCGGGCGTACGACAACGGCGACGGCCGCTGGATCGTCAACCCCATGTTCATCGAACCCAAGAAGCGCAGGACCGACCCCTACCCGTGCGCGACGACCGGCTACGTCGACCACGACGGCACCAAGGGCCCGGTCCTGCGCGGCGACCGCAGCGTCGTCCCCGACCAGGCCGACACCGTGTACTAGAGGAAGGTCCGCCCCTCGCCACGGTAGGTCGGGACGCTGTCGGTGACCCGATCGCCCTCGATCAGGTGCAGGGTGTCGAACCGCTCGCACAGTTCGCCCGCCTTCGCGTGCCGGAACCAGACCCGGTCGCCGATCAGCAGATCGTCGGCCGGGCTCCCCAGCAGCGGGGTCTGCACCTCGCCCGCTCCCTCCTGGGGGTCGTAGCGCAGCCCCTGGGGCAGGTAAGGGACCGGCAGCCGGTCCGCCCCCGCCGCGCCGGAGGCCGGATAGCCACCCCCGAGCACCGTCACCACACCCACCCCCGGCCTGCGCACCACGGGCTGCGCGAACAGGGCCGCCGGACGCCCGCTGAACGACGTGTAGTTGTCGAACAGCCGGGGCACGTACAGGCCCGAACCCGCCGCGATCTCGGTCACCGCGTCCTCGGCGGCCGTCTGCTGCACACTGCCCGTACCGCCGCCGTTGACGAACTCCAGGTCCGGTACGACGGCCCGCACGGCCCGCACCACCTCGGCCCGCCGCGCCGCCAGCTCCTTGCGGGCCGCACCCTGCATCAGCCGGATCGTCCGGGACCGCAGCGGGCGACCCGCCAGCGAGTCCCCGACCCCGGCGACATGACCCTCGTACGCCATCAGCCCCACGACCCGGAACCCGGGCCGGGCGGCCACCGCGTGGGCCAGCTCGGCCAGTTGCGCGGGCTCGCGCAGCGGAGAGCGGCGGGCGCCGATCCGTACCCGGCCGCCGAACAGCCGCAGCGCCGTGTCCAGCTCCAGACAGACCCGGATCTCCTCGGCGCCGCCGTCCCGGGCCGCGTCGATCAGGTCCAGCTGCGCGAGGTCGTCCACCATGACCGTGACGGCGCCGGCCAGTTTGGCGTCGCTCGCCAGCTCGCCGAAGCCGGCCCGGTCGGCGGAGGGGTAGGCGAGGAGCACGTCCTCGAACCCGGACCGGGCCAGCCAGAGCGACTCGGCGAGGGTGTACGACATGATTCCGGCGAACCCGGGGCGGGCCAGGACCCGTTCCAGCAGCGCACGGCACCGGACCGACTTGCTCGCGACCCGGACCGGCTTGCCGGCGGCGCGGCGGACGAGATCGTCGGCGTTGGCGTCGAAGGCGTCGAGATCCACGATGGCCAGCGGCGCGTCCAGGTGCGCGGTCGCCCGGTCGTACCGGGCGCGGTCGGAGGCGGCGGAGTTCATGGGCGGCAGCTTGCCAGAGGTCTCTACCGGTGGGTAGATCCCCGGCACTTCCTCCGGGCCCTGCGGCGTCTGGCGGAGCCCGAGGCGGAACGGGGCTCCGCCCCGGACCCCGCGCCTCAATCGCCGGCGAGGCTGGATATGGCGCGGCCGAGGCTGGATGTGGCCCGGCCGAGGCTGGATGTGGCGCGGCCGAGGCTCGATGTGGCGCGGGCGAGGCTGGTTATGGCGCAGCCGGTGTGGTTTGACCTGGGCGGTGGTTTGACGTGGGTGGGGCCGGAGTGGGTGCAGGCGGGGGTGTCGGGGACGGGGTGGGGTGTTGGCCGGGACGTAAAACGTGATTTGTTGGCGCGCAGGGGCTCGCACAGGGCCGACAGGGCCGAGGCGCCATAAATCATGCAGTCCCGGCCAACACCCCACCCCGGCCCCGGCACCCACCCCGCCTGCTCTCTCCCCGCCCCGCTCCGTCCCGCACCCGCACCCCCGCCCCCGCCCCCGCCCCGCGCCCGCGCAAGCGGCCCCCGCCCCACCCCGCCTCCGTGACGCCGTAGAGTAAGGGCAGGCAGCCGTACGGAACGGGGGGCGGAGCCGCCGGATGACCACGACGACACCGCGGACCGAGATCCTGGGCGAGCCCGAACCGCCGGAGCACGCGCACGCGTACCCGCACGCACCACACCCCCGCCGCCACCCTGTACGGGCCCTCGCCGCCACGCTCTGCGTCCTCCTCGGCAGCGGCCTCGTCGGCGGAGCCGCCCTCACCACCTGGGCCGAGCACCGCGCCGCCGACCGCCCCCTCCCCGCCGACGCCGCCTACCGCAAGGCCGGCTCGCTGTGGCGCGCCGCCCCCGTCGACAGCCTGTTCCCGCCCGTCCTGACCGGCCCCTCCGCCGGCCCCGGCGGTTCCGACCGCACCTGGACCCGGGTCGCGCTCGCCCCCGACGCCGACTGCTCGGCCGCCCTCGCCGCGGACTGGCAGGCCGTGCTGGCCGCCGCCGGCTGCACCCGCGTGCTGCGTGCCACCTACACCGACGCCACCCGCAGCTCCCTGATCACCGTCGGCATGGTCTTCACCCCCGCCGACGCCCCCACGATGACCGCCCTCGGGGGCCGGATCCCCGCCCCGCCCGCGTACGGGTTCACCGACGCGCAGCGCGCCGCCTGGGCCACCTTCGTACCCCCCGAGGCGCCCGTGGTCGTCTACACCGTCTCCGCCTTCGCCGACGGCCGCCGCCTGGACGCACCCCGCCCCGCCGACGAGCTGATGAAGAAGGACGCCACCGGAGCCGCCGCCCAGGCGGGCCTCGGCCACGAGGCCCGGGCGCTCGCCGACCGCGTCGGCCACGGCCTCGCCTTCCTCGCCGCGCCCCCCGCACCCACCGCGCCCGCCGCGCCCCCCGCACCTCCCGCACGCACCACCCCGACCCCCACCCCGGAGCCCACCCGATGATCCGCCGGGCCTCCGGGCAGGCGGCCGCCGCGCTGCTCGCCGCGACGCTCCTGGTGTCCGCCACCGCGACCCCCGCCGCCGCCGACAACATCCGCGACCGTCAGTGGGGCCTGCTGACCCTGCGTGCCGAGGAGGCCTGGGGCACCACCCGGGGCGCCGGAGTGACCGTCGCCGTCCTCGACACCGGCGTCGACGAATCCCATCCCGACCTCTCCGGCCAGGTCCTCGCCGGTACCGACCTCATCGGCATGGGCGCCGGCCCCGGCGACCGCGCCTGGGCCCGTCACGGAACCGCCATGGCGAGCATCATCGCCGGGCACGGCCACGGTCCCAACCGCGGCCAAGGCGTCCTCGGGATCGCCCCGCAGGCCCGGATCCTGCCCGTCCGGGTGATCCTCGAAGAGGGCGATCCGGGCCGCGCCCAGGCCCGCGACAGCAAGGGCGGTGCCCTCGCCGAGGGAATCCGCTGGGCCGCGGACCACGGCGCCGACGTGATCAACCTGTCGCTCGGCGACGACAGCGACTCCGCCCACCACGAGGCGGGGGAGGACGAGGCCGTCCAGTACGCCCTGGCCAAGGGCGTGGTCGTGGTGGCCTCCGCGGGCAACGGCGGCGAGGCGGGCGACCGCGTCTCCTACCCGGCCGCCTATCCGGGGGTCATCGCCGTCGCCGCGGTCGACCGGCGCGGCAGGAAGGCCAAGTTCTCCACCCGTAACTGGTACGCGACCGTCGCCGCCCCCGGCGTGGACGTCGTCATCGCCGACCCCGACCGCTCCTACTACGAGGGCTGGGGCACCAGCGCCGCGGCGGCCTTCGTCTCCGGCGCCGTGGCCCTCGTCCTGGCCGCGCACCCGGACCTGACACCGGCCCAGGTGAAGAAGCTGCTGGAGGCGACGGCCTCCGATTCCCCGGCCGGCGGCCGCGACGACGCCCGCGGTCACGGGCTGGTCGATCCCGTCGCAGCCCTCCAGGCCGCGGACGAGGTGCGCCCGGAGGCCCTGGTGCCCGCGCCCGCCGCGGCCGGCAGCACCTACTTCGGCCCGGGCCCCGAACCGGTGCGTCCTCCCGAGCGCGGCGCCCACCTGCGCGCCTCGGTGGCAGCCGTCGCGGGGGCGGTGCTGCTCGTACTGGCCGCCGTACTGGCCCGACGCCCCCGCCGGGGTACCCGGGGCCGCGGCCAGGACCCGTACCCGGCACAGTAGGGTCGGGTAACTGTGGCGAACATGGCGAACAAGAACATTCCCGACCCGGGCTTCTCCGACGACGACGGCTCCGCCGATCCCCGGCTGACCGCGGCCCTGGCCGCCTGGTCCGAGGACCGGGCGAAGGAGCCGGAGGTGCTGGCCGCGCTCAAGGGCGCCCGCCTGCTCGTCCCGGTGGTCGCCGTCCTCGGCGAGGTGGAGACCGACCCGGAGACGGGCCTGAAGCGCGAGAAGACCAGCGACATGGCCGTCCCGACCCTGCGGGCGGGCGACCGGCGGGCCCTGCCCGCCTTCACCTCGATCGCCTCGCTCGCGCTGTGGGACCCGGCGGCCCGGCCGGTGGCCGTCCCGCTGCACCAGGCGCTGGCGGCGGCCGCGCACGAGAAGGCCGACACCGTCGTCCTGGACCTGGCCGGCCCCGTCACCTACCAGCTGACCGGCTCCGCGCTGCTCGCGCTCGCCGAGGGCCGCACCGACGCGGGCCCCCTGGCCGACCCCGCCGTACGGGAGGCCGTACGGGCCGCCGTGTCCGCCGAGCCGGCCGTGCTGCGCGCCCACCTCGTCGCGGGCGGCGCCGACTCCGACGGCACCCTGGCGATCGTGCTGGCCGAGGGCGCGCAGGAACCCGCGGCGGCCCGGCGCGTCGCCGAGGCGCTGGCGGCGGACACCACCCTGCGGGCCCGGCTGGTGCGCGGTCTGGACCTGGCGCTGCTGCCGTCGCAGGCTCCGGCCCCGCCCGGCGAGCCCCTGTTCACCCGCTGAGCCGCAGGGGTGCCCGCGCGGACCCCGGACACGACGACGGCCGGTGCGTCCCTCGCGGGGTGCACCGGCCGTCGGTGTCGGTCATGGCCGCCGAAGCGGTACGGGCTCAGCCGAAGACGGGACCCGTGAACTTCTCGCCCGGGCCCTGGCCCGGCTCGTCCGGGACGATCGAGGCCTCGCGGAAGGCCAGCTGGAGCGACTTCAGGCCGTCGCGCAGCGGGGCGGCGTGGAAGGAGCTGATCTCGGTGGCGCTCGCGGTGACCAGACCGGCCAGGGCCGTGATCAGCTTGCGGGCCTCGTCGAGGTCCTTGTACTCGGAGTCCGGCTTGTCCAGGCCCAGGTTGACCGCAGCGGCGCTCAGCAGGTGCACGGCCACCGTGGTGATCACCTCGACGGCGGGCACGTCCGCGATGTCGCGGGTCATGGTGTCGTAGTCGGGGGCGCCGTCGGCAGCGGGTTCGGTGGGGGGTGTCGCGTCAGTCATGCGCCCCACGATATGCCGTGCGGCGGGCTTGCGGCACGGGTGCTAGTATGTACTTCGACCGGCCGGACACTCTTGTGCCCGGCCCACAAGTGGAGGCTCCGTTCTCCCACCTGACTGCCCTCCGGGGCGGCGGGTCACCGGTCAGGCGGCATCCATCGTTCCGTACGGACGATGGAAAGCTGCCCGAGTCTACGCCCCGCGGTTCGCACGCGGCGGTGTTCCGGTTGTTTTGGAGCCCCTGCCTGTGCCCGGCGGGGCTTTTTTGATTCTCCCGCCGCGGTCGGTCTGACGGAAATACACGTCAGCGGCTGTCTGCCAGGCAGCCGTGTGGTGCTACCGAGGAGGATCCATCAGCACCGAGCCCCGCATCAACGACCGGATTCGCGTTCCCGAGGTACGGCTTGTCGGTCCCAGCGGCGAGCAGGTCGGCATCGTGCCGCTTGCCAAGGCGCTCGAGCTCGCGCAGGAGTACGACCTCGACCTGGTCGAGGTCGCGGCGTCCGCACGCCCGCCGGTCTGCAAGCTCATGGACTACGGCAAGTTCAAGTACGAGTCGGCCATGAAGGCCCGTGAGGCGCGCAAGAACCAGGCGCACACGGTCATCAAGGAAATGAAGCTCCGGCCGAAGATCGACCCGCACGACTATGACACCAAGAAGGGTCACGTCGTTCGGTTCCTCAAGCAGGGCGACAAGGTCAAGATCACGATCATGTTCCGTGGTCGCGAGCAGTCCCGGCCGGAACTCGGCTACCGACTGCTGCAGCGTCTCGCTTCGGACGTCGAGGACCTCGGGTTCATCGAGTCGAACCCGAAGCAGGACGGCCGAAACATGATCATGGTCCTCGGTCCGCACAAGAAGAAGACCGAGGCGATGGCCGAAGCCCGCGAGGCGCAGGCCGCCCGCAAGGCGGAGCGCCAGGGTGTCGCCCACACCGAAGACGAGGCTCCTTCCGAGGACGCCGCCGTCGAGGTCGATGACACCACCGAGGTCGCCTCTGCCGAGGCCACCGAGGCCGCTGCCGAAGAGGCTCCGGCCGACGAGGCGAACGCCGAGGCCTGATTCCGAGGCAGCCCGTCTCGGATCACCGACACAACATGACGCTCCCGTCAGTCCGGTCCCGCATCGGACCGGTGGGAGCGCCACCGACGAGGAGATAACGGCGCTATGCCGAAGAACAAGACGCACAGCGGTTCCAAGAAGCGCTTCAAGATCACCGGCTCCGGCAAGGTGCTCCGTGAGCGCGCCGGCAAGCGCCACCTGCTCGAGCACAAGTCGTCCCGTGTCACCCGCCGCCTGACCGGCACCGCGGAGATGGCCCCCGGCGACGCCGCGAAGATCAAGAAGCTTCTCGGCAAGTGACGTCCTCCGCTCCCGGTTCGGGAGCGGGACGTCAAGACCGGGACCCCATCGAATTCGGGCCGTGTGAAGACACCCACGGCCCCGCTACAAGGAGTTAAAAAGTGGCACGCGTCAAGCGGGCAGTAAACGCCCACAAGAAGCGCCGGGCGATCCTCGAGGCGGCCTCCGGCTACCGCGGTCAGCGTTCGCGCCTGTACCGCAAGGCCAAGGAGCAGGTCACCCACTCGCTGGTCTACAACTTCAACGACCGCAAGAAGCGCAAGGGCGACTTCCGTCAGCTGTGGATCCAGCGCATCAACGCCGCTGCCCGCCAGAACGGCATGACGTACAACCGCCTCATCCAGGGTCTGAAGGCCGCCAACATCGAGGTGGACCGCAAGATCCTCGCGGAGCTGGCCGTCAACGACGCCAACGCGTTCGCCGCGCTCGTCGAGGTCGCGCAGAAGGCGCTTCCGGCCGACGTCAACGCCCCCAAGGCCGCTGCCTAAGGGCTAGCCGGCCCGGATCGCACAGGGCCGGCCCCCACGGACCCGCAGGCATTCGCCTGCGGGTCCGTGTGCTTTCCCGCCCCCCGCAGCCGCCCCCGCAGCCCGCCGCCGGCCCCGCCGGCCGCCCCGCGCCGCCGCCGCCGTCCCGTCCCGTCCCGCCCGGAACCCCGAGCCCGGAACCCCGAGAGAGAACCGCAGACACCATGGGTCACCCCGACGAGCTGATCTCCCCCCGATCCACGCGGGTGGCCGCCGCCCGGCGTCTGGCGCGGCGCAACTTCCGCACCAAGGAGCGCCGCTTCATCGCCGAGGGCCCGCAGGCCGTCCGCGAGGCCGTCGAGCACCGCGGTCCCACGGGCGAGTCGACCCTGATCGAGCTGTTCGCCACCGTCGAGGCCGCCGAGCGCTACTCCGGGATCGTCGAGGCCGCCCTGGACGCGGGCGCCCGCGTGCACTACGCCTCCGACGAGGTGCTCGCCGAGGTCTCCCAGACGGTCACCCCGCAGGGCCTGGTCGGTGTCTGTCACTTCCTGGACTCCCCGTTCGAGGAGATCCTGAAGGCCCGGCCCAAGCTCGTCGCCGTCCTCGCGCACGTCCGCGACCCCGGGAACGCCGGTACGGTCCTGCGCTGCGCGGACGCCGCCGGCGCGGACGCGGTGGTGCTGACCGACGCCTCCGTGGACCTCTACAACCCCAAGTCGGTACGGGCCTCCGTGGGCTCCCTCTTCCACCTCCCGGTCGCCGTCGGCGTCCCGGTCGAGCAGGCCGTCGAGGGGCTCCGCGCGGCGGGCGTACGGATCCTGGCGGCCGACGGCGCGGGCGAGGACGACCTCGACGCCGAGCTGGACGCGGGCACCATGGGCGGGCCCTCCGCCTGGGTCTTCGGCAACGAGGCCTGGGGTCTGCCGGAGGAGACCAGGGCCCTGGCGGACGCCGTCGTACGGGTCCCGATCCACGGAAAGGCCGAGAGCCTGAACCTGGCGACGGCCGCCGCCGTGTGCCTCTACGCGTCCGCGCGTGCACAGCGGGCGCCCGGAGGGTGCCGCTCTGTGACCCCCAGCTAGTAATGTGGCGGCCCGGGGGGCCCACTGCGTTACTCGGAGATGTGGGGTACGGGGACATGACCGTCGGAACGAACAGCTCGCCGGGGGCCGGCACGACGGCCGGTGCGTCGGTACCCGCCGGGCCCGGCGCCGCCCAGGCCCCGCCGCAGGTCGAGGGTCTGTCCGGCGTTCCGCCGCAGGCTCCGGTCGGCACCCGCCCGGGCGGGCCCGCGGACACCGCCCAGGGCCCCCGGGCCGATGCCGCACCGCGGGACCGCGCCGCCGGTACGTGGCGCCCCGTACCGCCGCGGACCGCCTCCCCGGCGCCCGCGGCCCGCGGGAGGGCCGGGACGGCCGGGACGACTGCGCACGCGGACGCCCCCGGCGAAGGGCTCGGCTTCGGGATCGACCCCGACTGCCTGCCCGACGGGCTCGTCGTCGCCGACGCCACCGGGCGCGTCATCTGCTTCAACCGGGCCGCCGCCCGGATGACGGCCACCGACCCGGCCCAGGCGCTCGGCACGCCCATCGAGCGGGCCCTGCCGCTGGAGGACCTCGAAGGTCGCCGCTGGTGGGCGCTGACCGATCCGTACGGGGGCCTGGCCACCCGCCGCGGACAGCCCGAGCGGAACCTGCTGCTCCCCGGCGGCCGCGAGGTGCTGGTGTCCGCCAGCTACGTCCGTACGCACCCCACCGGCCCGCTGCGCCGCCTCGTGGTCACCCTGCGCGGCACCGAGGCCCGCCGGCGCACCGAGCGCAGCCACGCCGAGCTGATCGCCACCGTCGCGCACGAGCTGCGTTCCCCGCTGACCTCGGTCAAGGGCTTCACGGCCACCCTGCTCGCCAAGTGGGAGCGGTTCACCGACGACCAGAAGCGGCTGATGCTGGAGACCGTCGACGCCGACGCCAACCGTGTCACCCGGCTCATCGCCGAACTGCTCGACATCTCCCGCATCGACTCCGGCCGCCTGGAGGTGCGCCGCCAGCCCGTCGACATCGCCACCGCCGTCGGCCGGCACGTGCAGGCGCTCACCGCGAACGGGCAGGCCCCCGAGCGGTTCCTCGTGAGCGTCAGCCGACCGCTCCCCGATCTGTGGGCAGATCCGGACAAGATCGATCAGATCCTCGGCAACCTCCTGGAAAATGCGGTGCGCCACGGCGAAGGAACGGTCACCATCGGGGTGTCGCCGCATGAGAAGGGAACCGCCGTCACCGTGACCGACGAAGGCCCCGGGATCCCCGAGGAGTCGATGGGCCGCGTCTTCACCCGCTTCTGGCGGGGGAGCAAGCGCGGCGGCACCGGCCTGGGCCTGTACATCGTCAAGGGCATCGTGGAGGCGCACGGCGGGACCATCACGGTCGGCCGCGGCCCCGGCGGCGGCGCCGAGTTCCGATTTATCCTGCCCGTGAGCGCGCCCGCGTACCTCACGCAGTAGCCCTGCGGAGTATCTCGCCAGGCGGCCCACGGGCTCCTTCGCCCCCAGCGACCTTTAGACTCGTCCTTTGGCACCTTTGTGTCCTTGTGCCGAGCGCGCCCTGCGCGTCGCGCGGGGGACCCAACCAGCCAGCCATCGGAAGTACGGGAAGAGATGTCGGCACCGAACAAGTCGTACGACCCTGTCGAGGTCGAGGCACTGAAACCGGAAGAGATCGAGCGCATGCGGGACGAGGCGCTCGCCGCCTTCGCGTCCGCCGGCGACCTCGACGCGCTGCGTGAGGCGAAGACCGCGCACATGGGCGACCGCTCGCCCTTGGCGCTCGCCAACCGCGAGATCGGCGCGCTGCCCCCGCAGGCCAAGGCCACCGCGGGCAAGCTCGTGGGCCAGGCCCGCGGCGCCGTGAACAAGGCCTTCGGGGCCCGCACGGTCGCGCTCGAGGCGGAGCGCGACGAGCGGGTGCTGGTCGAGGAGGCCGTGGACGTCACGCTGCCCTACGACCGCGTCCCCGCCGGCGCCCGGCACCCCCTGACCACGCTGATGGACCGCATCGCGGACATCTTCGTGGCCATGGGGTACGAGGTCGCCGAGGGGCCGGAGGTGGAGGCCGAGTGGTTCAACTTCGACGCCCTCAACTTCACGCCCGACCACCCGGCGCGCCAGATGCAGGACACCTTCTTCGTCCGGGGCCCCGAGGGCACCCAGGGCGACGAGTCCGGTGTCGTGCTGCGCACCCACACCTCCCCGGTGCAGGCGCGTTCGCTGCTGGAGCGCAAGCCCCCCGTCTACATCGTCTGCCCGGGCCGGGTGTACCGCACCGACGAGCTCGACGCGACGCACACCCCGGTCTTCCACCAGGTCGAGCTGCTCGCCGTGGACGAGGGCCTGACCATGGCGGACCTCAAGGGCACCATGGACCACATGGTCCAGGAGCTCTTCGGCGAGGGCACCACCACGCGGCTGCGCCCGCACTTCTTCCCCTTCACCGAGCCGTCCGCCGAGATGGACATGCAGTGCTACGTGTGTCGCGGCGAGTCGGTGGGCAACCCCGACCGCCCGTGCCGTACCTGCTCCAGCGAGGGCTGGATCGAGCTCGGCGGCTGCGGCATGGTCAACCCCAAGGTGCTCGTCGCCTGCGGTGTGGACCCTGAGAAGTACAGCGGGTTCGCCTTCGGGTTCGGCATCGAACGGATGCTGATGTTCCGCCACAACGTCGAAGACATGCGAGACATGGTCGAGGGTGACGTTCGCTTCACCCGGCCGTTCGGGAGTGAGATCTGATGCGCGTCCCGCTTTCCTGGCTGCGGGAGTACGTCGATCTCCCCGCGGGTGAAACCGGTCGTGACGTGGCGGCCAAGCTGGTCGACGCCGGCCTCGAGGTCGAGACCGTCGAGCAGCTCGGCGGCGGGCTCAAGGGCCCGCTCGTCGTCGGTCAGGTGCTGACCATCGAGGAGCTGGAGGGCTTCCGCAAGCCGATCCGCTTCTGCACGGTCGACGTCGGCTCCGCCAACGGCACCGGTGAGCCGCAGGAGATCGTCTGCGGCGCCCGGAACTTCGCCGTCGGCGACAAGGTCGTCGTGGTGCTGCCCGGCGCGGTCCTGCCCGGCGACTTCGCGATCGCCTCGCGCAAGACCTACGGCCGCACCTCGCACGGCATGATCTGCTCCGGCGACGAGCTGGGCATGGGCGACGACGGCACGCACGGCATCATCGTGCTGCCGCACGAGCACGAGGTCGGCACCGACGCGATCGAGCTGCTCCAGCTCGTCGACGAGGTCCTCGACATCGACATCACCCCGGACCGCGGCTACTGCATGTCCATGCGCGGTGTCGCCCGTGAGGCGGCCACCGCCTACGGCCTGCCGCTGCGCGACCCGGCGCTGCTCGACGTGCCCCAGCCGAACTCGTACGGTTACCCGGTCAAGGTCGACGACCCGGCCGGCTGCGACCGCTTCACCGCCCGCACGGTGACCGGTCTCGACCCCGACGCGCGCTCCCCGATCTGGCTGACCCGCCGCCTGCAGAAGGCGGGCATGCGCCCGATCTCGCTCGCCGTGGACATCACCAACTACGTGATGCTCGAGCTCGGTCAGCCGCTGCACGCCTACGACCGCTCCGCCATCGACGGCACCATCGGTGTCCGCCGTGCCGAGCAGGGCGAGAAGTTCACCACCCTCGACGGCGTCAAGCGCACGCTGGACGCCGAGGACCTGGTGATCACCGACAACAGCGGGCCGATCGGTCTCGCCGGTGTCATGGGCGGCGCCAACACCGAGATCGCCGACTCCGTCACCGACCCCGAGACCGGACAGGTCACGGGGACCACGGACGTCGTCATCGAGGCCGCGCACTTCGACTCCGTGTCGATCTCGCGCACCGCCCGTCGCCTGAAGCTGTCCTCGGAGGCCTCCAAGCGCTTCGAGCGGGGCGTCGACCCGCAGGCCGCCGCCGCGGCCGCGCAGCGGACCGTCGACCTGCTCGTGCTCCTCGCGGGCGGCACCGCCGAAGCGGGCGTCACCGAGGTCCTCGCCCCGGGCGCGCCGCGCACCATCGCCATGCCCGCGGACCACCCGGACCGGGTGGCGGGCATGGAGTACGGCCGCGAGACAGTCGTACGCCGCCTCCAGGAGATCGGCTGCGACGTCTACGGCCAGGACGAGCTCGTCGTCACCGTCCCCTCGTGGCGGCCCGACCTCGCCGCGCCCAACGACCTCGCCGAAGAGGTCATCCGGCTGGAGGGCTACGGGAACCTCCCGTCGACCCTCCCGCAGGTGCCCTCCGGCCGCGGTCTGACCGCTCGCCAGCAGCTGCACCGCCGGGTCGGCCGCGCGCTGGCCAGCTCCGGCTACGTCGAGGCGCTCAGCTACCCGTTCATCGGTGAGGGCGTCTTCGACCAGCTCCAGCTCCCGGCGCACGACGTCGCCCGCCAGGTGGTCAAGCTGGTCAACCCGATCTCCGACGAGGAGCCGGCGCTGCGCACCACGCTGCTGCCGGGTCTGCTCGGCGCGCTGCGCCGCAACGACAGCCGGGGCAGCCACGACCTCGCGCTCTTCGAGACCGGTTCGGTCTTCCGGGCCGCCGCGCAGCCGGGTGTCGCCGTACGGCTGCCCGCCGACCGGCGTCCCACGGACGAGGAGATCGCCACCCTGAACGCGGCCCTGCCCGCGCAGCCGCGGTACGCCGCGGTCGTGCTGGCCGGTGCGCGCGAGCAGGCCGGCTGGTGGGGCAAGGGCCGCCCGGCCGACTGGGCGGACGCGGTCCAGGCCGCCCGCGCGCTGGCCGTGGAGGCCGGTGCCGAGCTGGTGGTCCGCCAGGGCCAGTACGGCCCCTGGCACCCCGGCCGCTGTGCCGAGCTGGTCGTCACCCTCCGCGGGGTCGAGCAGGTCATCGGCCACGCCGGTGAGCTGCACCCGCGCGTGGTCAAGGCGATGGGCCTGCCGGCCCGCACCAGCGCCATGGAGCTCGACCTGGACCGCCTCGCGGCGGCCGGTGGCGAGGCCCTCCAGGCGCCGCGGATCTCCTCCTTCCCGGTGGCGACCCAGGACGTGGCGCTGATCGTCGACGCGTCGGTCCCGGCGTCCTCGGTGGAGGCCGCGCTGCGCAAGGGCGCGGGCGAACTCCTCGAATCGCTGCGGCTGTTCGACGTGTTCACCGGTGAGCAGGTCGGCGAGGGCAAGAAGTCCCTGGCCTACGCGCTGCGCTTCCGCGCGGCCGACCGGACGCTGACCGCCGAGGAGTCCACGGCCGCGCGCGACGCGGCGGTGGCCCTGGCGGGCGAGCGGACCGGGGCGGTGCTCCGGGGCGCGTAGTCGCTTCGTACGCAGGTGAGGGGCAGGTCCGGTGGTCCGGACCTGCCCCTCACTCGTTCGGGTGAGAACCCCGATGGCCCGTGTCCTGGGCGCCGGTCGGTCGACACAATCGATCCGGCCGGAGGGGAGTCCTACGGATGATCACGCGTGGGGAGATGCCCCTGGTGCGCCGGGTGTGCGTCCTGGCCTGGGCCGGCGCCGCCGTGTCCTGGGAGCTGTCCACGCCGGGGCGGTTGGTCCCGAGCCTGGCCACCTGCGCGGCCTTCCTGCTGCTGGCCACCGGGTGCGCGGTGCACATCCGGCGTGAGCTGCTGGGCGAGCTGCGCCGCTCGCAGGAGATCGCGGGCGCCGCGCAGCGGGCCCTGTTGCGGCCGTTGCCGGGGCGGATCGACGGCCTGACGCCGGCCGCGGCGCAGCTCTCGGCGAGCCGGGGTGCGGCGGTGGGCGGGGACCTGTACGAGGTCGTGCCGACGGCGTACGGGATCCGGGTGGTGATCGGGGACGTACGGGGCCACGGGCTGCCCGCGCTGGGCGCGGCCGCCGCCGTGCTCGGGGCCTTCCGCGAGGGGGCGTACGACGAACCGTCGCTGGACGGTGTGCTGCGGCGGATGGAGCGTGCGCTGGGTCGCCATGTCCGGGACCGGGCCGAGTCGCAGCCCGCGGCGGCGGAGGAGTTCGTGACGGTCCTGCTCCTGCAGATCGCCCGCGACGGCGCCCTGCTGGCCCTGAACTGCGGACATCCTTGGCCGTACGTGATCGCCTGCGAGCTGGAGTCGGAGTCGGAGCCGGAGCCGGAGCCATGCGCCGCGCACAGCCGGGGATCCGCCCCGGACCCCGCGCCTCGATCGCCGGCGGGGCGGGTGCTTCCGGCTCGTCCGGTGTGCGAGGACCGGGTCCGGGCGGAGTCGGCAAGCTCCGCGCAGCGGCCCACGCGGGTACAGGCGCTGGCCGGGGGCGAGACCTTACCGCCGCTCGGGGTGGTGTCCGTGCCGGCGGACATGTGGCCGCAGACCTGCGGGGAACTCCGGCCGGGGGAGACGCTGTTCCTGTACACCGACGGGGCCGAGGACGCCCGCGACCGGGCCGGGCGGTTCTTCGATCTGGCGGGCGTCCTCGCGCAGGAGGCGGCGGCCACGCCCACGCGGCTGGTGGCGGGCGTGCACGCCGCCCTGCTCCGGCACACCGGTGGGCGGCTCGTCGACGACGTCGCCCTGCTGGTGCTCCGCAACGACCGGTCCTGACCGCCGGCCCCGCGCACGGCCCCGGACACGCGCGCCGGGCCCGGTGGATGAGCCCGGCGCGCGCTCTCGACCCGGCCCCTGCCGGGGCGCGGCGACCAACCGGGCGCCGGCGGGGCCGGAACGCGCCGCCCGCCTGCCATGGAGTGTCGGGCAGACAGCAGAACGGGCGGCGCGGTGACGGGTCGTCGCACTGTACGAGGGGGAGCCGACGACCCGAGCTACCTCTTGGCGAGGCTCTTCAGTGAAGCGCCTCCACGGGTCCGCGCGGCAGAGTGCGCATCGCATTTATGCGCGTACACGGTTCACACCCCGTGTGAACCGCGCACCCACTAGCCTGAGACCGACGAGCCCTTGGAGCGGCCCATGCAGCCCAATGTCCTGCTCGACGCCCTCCTCGCCGAGGCGGGCATGTCCCACGCCGGACTCGCCGCGTACGTGAACCAGGCAGGCCGCACCCGCGGTCTCGCCCTGCGCTACGAACACACCGCCGTCACCCGGTGGTTGAAGGGACAGCGGCCCCGAGGTCAGGTCCCCGACCTGATCTGCGAGGTGCTCGGCGGGCGGCTGCGGCGTCCCCTGGGGCTGGACGACATCGGCCTCGGCGCGGCGGACCGGCCCGTCCCACTCCACGCCTCGCCGCTCAGCGGGTTCGTGGACCGGGCCGCCGCCCTGTGGCGTTCCGACGTCCAGGCCCGGCCCCAACTGCTGGCCGCCGAGGCGGTCACCGGGACGCCCGCCGTCATCCCGGTGTGGGAGTGGGAGAATCCGCCCGAGGACGCCGACGTCTCCCGCGAGGGCTCCCATCCGGTCGGTCCCGAACACATCGAGATCCTGAAGTCCGCCCGCGCCCACTACGAGCTGATGTACCGCCGGGCCGGGGGGATGGCGACGCGGGACCGGATCGTCCGCTTCCTGGGCAGTGAGACCGCGCCCATGCTGCGCGGGAGCTACTCCGACGACCTCGGCCGCCGGCTGCACCGGGCCACGGGGTCCCTGGTGGCGGTGGCGGGGATCTGCGCGTACGACTCGGACGCCCACGGCCTGGCCCAGCGCTACTTCCACCAGGCCCTGCGGCTGGCCAAGGCGAGCGGGGACCGGGGGCTCGGGGCGTACGTCATCGCGCTGATCGTCAACCAGTCCCTGCACCTTCGGGAGTACCGCCAGGCCGTCGCCTTCGCCGAGGCCGCGTTGCGCGCCGCGGGGCGGCACACCACCCCGGCACTGGCCGCCGACCTGTACGCGATGCAGGCCAAGGCGTACGCGCAACTCGGCGACACCGGGGCCGCCATGGCCTGCATCCACAAGGCGGAGGCGGCCGCCGAGCGGATCAGTCCGGGCAGCGAACCGGACGAGACCGGCTACGTACAGCCGGGGCTCGTCAACGTCCAGGTCGCCGAGGCACTGCTCAGTCTGGGCGATCTGGAAGCCGCGCGGATCCAGGCGACCGCCGCCGTCGGCACTCCGGCGCACGACCGCGGTCGGGTGCACCGGCTGGCGATGCTGTGCGAGATCCAGCTGCGTCAGGGGGAGGCGGACCGGGCCGCGGCGTCCGCGGCCGAGATGGCCGAGCGGGCCAAGGGGATGGAGTCGCTGCGGCTGCGGGACCGGTTGCGGGCGGTCCGCGAACAGCTTCTGACCAGCGGTTGTACGGGCGCGGAGGAGACCGCGCGGCTCATCGACGGGGCGCTGCGCGTTCCGCTGTGACGGTCCGAGCTGCTGCCATGTTGCCACCTACTCGAACGGAAGGTGGCACAACCGTGCAGTGGATGAACCTGAGTGAGCAGACCGTGTACAAGAACCGTTGGTTCGACGTGAACCTCGCCGATGTGGAACTTCCCGACGGCCGGCACCTGGACCACTTCGTGATCCGGCTGCGGCCGGTCGCCGTCGCCACGGCCGTCAACGAGGCCAACGAGGTGCTGCTGCTGTGGCGGCACCGCTTCATCACCGACAGCTGGGGTTGGGAACTGCCCGCCGGGGTCGTCGAGGACGGCGAGGACATCGCGGTCGCGGCGGCCCGTGAGATGGAGGAGGAGTCGGGCTGGCGACCCGGCCCGCTTCACCACCTCATGACCGTCGAGCCGTCCAACGGACTGACCGATGCCCGCCACCACCTCTACTGGGCGGACGGGGCCACCCACATCGGGCATCCCGAGGACGACTTCGAGTCCTCGCGCCGCGAGTGGGTGCCGCTGAAGCTCGTGCCGGACATGATCGCCCGGGGAGAGATCCCGGCCGCCAACATGGCGGCCGGGCTGCTCCTGCTGCACCACCTGCGCCTCGGCCAACCGTAGGCACCGGCCGTAGGGACCGACCGTAGGAGCCTGCGGTAGCGGCCTGCCGAGGGGATCAGCCGTACGGGTCAGCCGTACGGGTAGAAGCCCGCGCCCGTCTTGCGGCCGAGGCGGCCGGCGTCGACCATGCGCTGGAGCAGCGGGGGAGCGGCGTACAGCGGCTCCTTGTACTCGGCGTACATCGAGTCGGCGATCGACGCGATGGTGTCCAGGCCGATCAGGTCGGACAGCTTGAGCGGGCCCATCGGGTGGGCGCAGCCCAGCTCCATGCCGTTGTCGATGTCCTCGCGGCTGGCGATGCCCGACTCGAACATCCGGATCGCGGAGAGCAGGTACGGGACGAGGAGCGCGTTGACGACGAACCCGGACCGGTCCTGGGCGCGGACCGCGTGCTTGCCCAGCACGTCCCGCACCAGGGCCTCGGCCCGCTTGACCGTGTCCTCGCCCGTGGTCAGCGCCGGGATCAGCTCGACGAGCTTCTGCACCGGGGCCGGGTTGAAGAAGTGGATACCGATGACCTGGTCCGGCCGCGAGGTCGCGACGGCCAGCTTGACCAGCGGGATCGAGGAGGTGTTGGAGGCCAGGATCGCGTCCGGGCGGGTGATCACCTGGTCGAGGACCTGGAAGATCTCCGTCTTGACCTGCTCGTTCTCGACGACCGCCTCGATGACGAGGTCACGGTCGGCGAACTCGCCGAGGTCGGTGGTGAAGGTGAGGCGGGCCAGGGTGGCATCCCGCTCCTCTTCGGTGATCTTGCCGCGTTCGGCGGCCTTGGTCAGGGAGTTGTGCAGCCGGGTACGGCCGATCTCCAGGGCTTCGCCGGTGGTCTCGGCGACCTTGACCTCAAGGCCACTGCGGGCGCACACCTCGGCGATACCCGCGCCCATCTGGCCACAGCCCACTACGCCGACCCGTGTGATGTCGGAAGGGAGGTCAGTCACTTCGTGCCTTTCGCAGCTCATCCGTCGGCGGGTCCCCCGTACGATTCCGGCGCCCGCCACGCCCCCCGACGTTACTCCCGACCTTGCGCCGGGCGGCGGGCCGGGGCGGGCATGCTGGGCGGACACCGCGCAATGTCACTCAGTGAAACGGAGTAGTCACATGACGTACATCGCTCGACGGGCCCTGCTGGCCGGAGCCGTGGGGGTGATCGCCGCCGCCACGGCCGGGTCGGCGGCCGCGGCGCCGCGGACCTCCGCGAGGATTCCCGGGGGGCGGGCCGGCGCCACCGACTTCCGCGGAATGTGGATCGCCACGGTGTCGAACGTGGACTGGCCCTCCGGGAGCGGACTCTCCGCGTCGCGCCAGCGCGCGGAGCTGCTCGCCCTCCTCGACACGGCGGTCGCGCGGCGCCTGGGCGCGGTGGTCCTCCAGGTCCGACCGGCGGCGGACGCGCTCTGGCCCTCGAAGCTGGAGCCCTGGTCCCAGTGGCTGACGGGGGAGCAGGGCGTCGATCCCGGCTGGGACCCGCTGGGCACGGCCGTCAAGGAGGCGCACGCCCGCGGGCTGGAGCTGCACGCCTGGTTCAACCCGTTCCGCGTGGCCAACCACACCGACCTCGACCGGCTGGCGTCCTCGCACCCCGCGCGACGCAACCCCGACTGGACGGTGGAGTACGGCGGCAAGCTCTACTACAACCCCGGAATGCCCGAGGTGCGGCGCTTCGTCCAGGACGCCATGTTCGACGCCGTCTCCCGCTATCCGCTGGACGCCGTGCACTGGGACGACTACTTCTACCCCTACCCGGTGGCGGGGGAGTACTTCGACGACGACGAGGCCTTCGAGGAGCACGGAGCCGGCTTCGCCTCGCGCGCCGCCTGGCGCCGCGCCAACATCGACACCCTGGTCCGCGAGATGTCCGTCCGGCTGCGGGCGCTGGGGACGGCTCCCCGCTTCGGGATCAGCCCGTTCGCCGTGTGGCGCAACTCCGACCGGGACCCGACCGGTTCACCGACGCGCGCGGGCCTCGGGACGTACGACGACCTGTACGCGGACACCCGCAAGTGGGTCAGGGAGGGCTGGATCGACTACATCGTGCCGCAGGCGTACTGGCACATCGGGCACCCGACCGCCGACTACGCCGACATCGTGCCCTGGTGGGCGCGGACCGTCGCCGGTACGGGCGTGGAGCTGTACGTGGGGGAGGCGCTGTACCGCTGCGACGAGGACAGCCCCACCGAGGCTTGGCGCGACCCCGGGGAGCTGTCGAAGCACCTGACCTTCGCCGCCGGCTACCCGGAGGTCCACGGCCACGTCTACTTCTCGGCGAAGCAGGTGGCCGCGGACCCCAACGGGGCGATGGCCCGGGTGGTGGCCGACCACTACCGGTCGGCGGCGTCCCGGCGCTGATTCAGTGAGTGGGCTCTGAGGGGTGGCGGACCGTGCAGTCGGGTCCGGGAGCCATCAGTGCCTCGTGTCCGTCCTGGAAGCGGACCCGGTACGGGGGGGTTCCGTTCTCGCCCAGGACCTGGGTGATCTCGCCCACCTTGTCATGCTGTCCGACGATCCTGCCGTGCTGCACCAACTGGTCGCCCTCGGTCGCGCGCATAACTGACCTCCTCGGTGGCGGTCCGATCCGGTGCTTGCAGTTTAGGTCGTCATGGGCTTATTTGACCCGTTGGGTCACCGCGATGCAGACGAGGACGCCACAGGCGGCGGCCGGTGCGGCGGGGGAGAGGTGCTCGCCCAGCAGGGCCACCGACCAGACCAGCGTGAGCAGCGGTTGGGCGAGCTGGAGCTGGCTGGCCCGCGGTGCGCCGATCTCGGCCATCCCCCGGTACCAGACGTACAGGCCGAGGAAGGTGGAGCCGGCCGCCGCCCAGATCAGCCCGGCCAGTCCGTGGCCGGTGAGGTGCACCGGCTCGTACGCGAGTCCGACCACGGAGCCGGCCAGGCTGAGCGGCAGGCACAGGACCAGCGCCCAGCCGATCACCTGCCAGCCGGGCAGCATCCGGGCGAGGCGACCGCCCTCGGTGTACCCGGCGGCGCACACCAGCAGGGCTGCGAACAGGTAGGCGTCGCCCGCCGAGAGGGCGCCGCCGCTCTGCGCGAGCGTGCCGTCGGACACCACGAACGCGATCACGACCGCGGCCCCGGCGAGGGCCGCGGCCCAGAAGGCGCGCGAGGGACGGACCCCGGTCCGCAGCGCGGACAGCGCGGCGGTGGTGAGCGGCAGGAGACCGACCACCACGGCGGCGTGCGAGGTGGTGGAGGTGGTCAGCGCGAGGGTGGTGAGCATCGGGAAGCCCACGACCACCCCGGCCGCGACGACGGCGAGCCCCGCCCAGTGCGCACGGGCCGGCAGCGGTACCCGGCGGGCCAGCAGGAAGGCCCCGGCGATGGCGGCGGCGAGGACGCTGCGCAGCGCGACCAGCGACCACGGACCGAAGCTCTCCAGTCCCCAGGCGGTGGCGGGGAAGGTCAGCGAGAAGGCGACGACGCCGAGCAGGGCGAGGGCGGTGCCCCGGCGTACCGGGTTCTTGACCGCTATCGTGGTCGGGAGAGTAGCGCTATTCTGTGCTGTCATGTACGAGCGTAGCAGTGTGGCGGAACTGGCCGAATCCCTGCGAGTTGAAATCAACCGCTACCCGATAGGTGGAAAGCTCCCGTCGAGTCGGGCCCTGGTCGAGCGCTACCGGGTCAGCCCCGTCACCGTCTCCCGGGCCCTCGGGCAGCTCGCCGCCGAGGGTCTCGTCGTCACCCGGCCCGGGGCGGGGGTCTTCCGCGCCGCACCGCGTACGGCGGCCCCCGCGCCCGGGGACACCTCCTGGCAGGAGGTCGCGCTCAGTGCCGAAGGGGCCGGGGAGATCGTCCCGCGCTCCGTCGACGCCACCGGGGTGCTGGGCTCGCTGGCCGCGCCGCCGCCCGGGGTGATCGAGCTCAACGGCGGCTACCTGCACCACTCCCTCCAGCCCGAGCGGGCCATGGCGGCCGCGCTGGCCCGGGCCGGACGGCGCCCCGGAGCCTGGGGGCGGCCACCCCTGGAGGGACTGCCCGAGCTGCGCGACTGGTTCGCCCGGGAGATCGGCGGCGCGGTCGTCGCCGCCGACGTCCTGGTCACCGCGGGCGGGCAGAGCGCGCTGGCCACCGCCCTGCGGGCGCTCGCGCCGCCCGGCGCGCCGATCCTGGTGGAGTCCCCGACCTACCCCGGGCTGCTGGCCATCGCCCGGGCCTCCGGCTGCCGGCCCGTGCCCGTCCCGGTGGACGCCGAGGGGGTCCGGCCGGAGCTGCTGGCCGCCGCCTTCGAAGCGACCGGCGCGCGGGTCTTCGTATGCCAGCCCCTGTTCCAGAACCCGACCGGCGCGGTACTGGCCCCGGGGCGGCGGGCGGAGGTGCTGCGCATCGCGCGGGCCGCCGGGGCCTTCGTGGTCGAGGACGACTACGCCCGGTCCCTGGTCCACGAGGGCGCGGGTCCCCTGCCCGCGACCCTGGCCGCCGAGGACGCGGACGGGGTCGTGGTGCACGTCCGATCGCTGACCAAGGTCACCTCGCCGAGCCTGCGGGTCGGCGCCCTGGCCGCCCGGGGCCCGGTGGTCGACCGGCTGCGCGCCATCCAGATCGTGGACTCCTTCTTCGTGCCCCGGCCGCTCCAGGAGGCCGCCCTGGAACTCGTCGGCGCCCCCGCCTGGCCCCGCCACCTGCGGACGGTGGCCGGCGAACTGCGCCACCGGCGGGACGTGCTCGCGGGGGCCCTGCGCCGGGAGCTGCCCGCGCTGGAGCTGCCGCATCTGCCCTACGGCGGATACCAGTTGTGGGTGCGGCCGACCGGGGGCGGCGACGACACGGCCTTCGCGGCGGCCGCGCTGCGCGCCGGGGTGGCGGTGGCTCCCGGTCGCCCGTACTTCTGCGCGGAGCCGCCCGGTCCGCACGTCCGGCTGAGCTTCGCCGGGGTGTCGGGCGCCGGCGAACTGGTCGAGGCGGTCCAGCGGCTGCGCACCGGCCTGGCGGACGGCCTCGGTCCGGACGCTTGACCCGGTGCGGTATGCGGCTCACCATCACCGCATGCATGTTCGGGTCTCGCTCGTCGCCGCAGCCCGTAGTTCCTCGCTGCTCGCCGAGCGCTTCGACGACGACCGCCCGCTGGACGGAGCCGGCTGGCGGTCGGTGGAGTCCGCCGCGCAGGGCCTCGTACCCCTGGGCTCGGCCGAGCTGCGCTACTGCTCGCCGACCCCGCGCAGCCGTGCCACGGGCCAGGCCCTCGGATACGCGCCCCTCGCGCAGCCGGCCCTGCGCGAGTGCGACATGGGCCGCTGGCGGGGGCTCACCCTGGCCGAGGTGACCGCCCACGAGCCCGGGGCGGTGGACCTGTGGCTCAGCGATCCGCGGTCCGCCCCGCACGGCGGCGAGTCCCTGCTCGCCTTCATCTCCCGGATCGGCGGCTGGCTCGACACCCGACCGGCCGACGACGGGGGCCGGATCGTGGCGGTGGCGGAGCCCTCGGTGGTCCGGGCGGCCCTGGTGTACGCGCTGAAGGCGCCCCCGCTGACCTACTGGAACGTGGACGTCCGGCCGCTGTCCACGATGACCCTCACGGGCTGGTCCGGGAGCTGGCACCTGTCTCTGCAGGCCCCGACGTAATCCGGTTGTGGGGGCCCGGACACCCTCCTAGCCTGCGGGAATGACCGAGATTCGCATCACCACGCTCGCCGAGCGCCCCGAACTGGCGGACCGGCTCGGGGACATGGACGACCCGTGGCCCGAGTTCGCCACCCACGACTCCCTCGCCTGGCTGCTGTACCCACGCATGGAGGCCGAGCTCGCCGACTACGTCCTGGTCGCCACGGACGGGGACGCGGTGGTCGCCCGCGGGTACAGCGTGCCCTTCGCCCTGCACGTGGCCGGCCGCGACGGCGCTCTGCCCGCGCAGGGCTGGGACCGTGCGCTCATGTGGGCCTTCTCCGACCTGCGCCGCGGGGTGCGTCCCGACACGGTGAGCGCGATCGAGATCACCGTCGCCCGCGACCGGCAGGGCGAGGGGCTCTCCGGGCGCATGCTGGCCGCGATGCGGGACAACGCCCGGTCCCGCGGCTTCTCCGAAATGGTGGCGCCGGTCCGGCCCAGCGGGAAGCCGGCCGAGCCCGACACCCCGATCCAGGAGTACGCGTACCGCATGCGCGAGGACGGTCTCCCGCACGACCCGTGGCTGCGCGTCCACGTCCGCGCGGGCGGGGTCATCGACTCGGTCGCGCCGCTGTCCATGACCATCACGGGCTCGCTCGCCCAGTGGCGGACGTGGACCGGGCTGCCCTTCGACGTCGCCGGACCCGTGCGCGTACCGGGTGCCCTCACGCCCGTGCGGTGCGAGCCGGAGCAGGGCTATGCGGTCTACGTGGAGCCGAACGTATGGGTCAGGCACGGGCTGACCGAGGAGGCGGGGTCCGGTCGCCGTCCATGATGATCGAAGCGGGCGCCCGAATATCGAACCGGGCGTCCGAATCGACCGCGGAGCACGACCTTTCCTGCTAGACATCTTCCAGTGGACGCAGTCGTACGCCTCCCTCGCACACGTCCCGATCCACATCCTGGCCATTGCATAAACGTGCAGCAGTACGTATAGTCATGCCATCGATGAGGAGGGTCCGATGGTGGTACGTGTAGCGGTGGCCGGTGCGAGCGGGTACGCGGGTGGGGAAGTCCTGCGCCTCCTGCTCTCGCACCCCGAGGTGGAGATCGGCGCCTTGACCGGCAACTCCAACGCCGGACAGCTCCTCGGCTCCCTGCAACCGCACCTCGTGCCGCTCGCCGGACGCACCCTGGAGGCGACCACCTCCGAGGTCCTCGCCGGCCACGACGTCGTCTTCCTCGCCCTCCCGCACGGCCAGTCCGCCGCCGTCGCCGCCCAGCTCGGCGAGGACGTCCTCGTCGTCGACATGGGCGCCGACCACCGGCTCAAGGACTCCGCCGACTGGGACGCCTTCTACGGTGCCCCGCACGCCGGAACCTGGCCCTACGGACTCCCCGAACTGCCCGGCGCCCGCGAGGCCCTGGCGGGCACCAGGCGCATCGCCGTCCCCGGCTGCTTCCCCACCGCCGTCTCCCTCGCGCTCTTCCCCGCCTACCAGGGGAAGTTCGCCGAGCCCGAGGCCGTGATCGTCGCCGCCACCGGCACCTCCGGCGCGGGCAAGGCCCTCAAGCCGCACCTGCTCGGCGCCGAGGTGATGGGCACCGTGACCCCGTACGGCGTCGGTGGCGGACACCGCCACACGCCCGAGATGGTGCAGAACCTCAGCCCGCTCGCGGGAGAGCGTGTCTCGGTCTCCTTCACGCCGACCCTCGTGCCGATGGCGCGCGGCATCCTCGCCACGTGCTCGGCCAAGGCGCTCCCCGGCACCACCGCCGAATCGCTGCGCGCCGCGTACGAGAAGGCCTACGCGGACGAGCCCTTCGTCCACCTGCTGCCCGAGGGCCGGATGCCGTCCACCAAATCCGTCCACGGTTCCAACGCCGTCCACGTCCAGGTCGCCTACGACGAGTCCGCCCGCCGGATCATCGCCGTCAGCGCCATCGACAACCTGACCAAGGGCACCGCCGGTGGCGCGGTGCAGAGCATGAACATCGCCCTGGGGCTCCACGAGAGCCTGGGTCTTTCGACGATCGGAGTCGCACCGTGAGCGTCACGGCAGCACAGGGATTCACGGCAGCGGGCATCGCCGCCGGGATCAAGGCCAACGGCAACCCCGACCTGGCCCTCGTGGTCAACAACGGGCCGAGTCTGGCCGCCGCGGGCGTCTTCACCTCCAACCGCGTCAAGGCCGCCCCCGTGCACTGGTCCGAGCAGGTCCTGCGGGGCGCCGCCATCAGCGCGGTCGTCCTGAACTCCGGCGGCGCCAACGCCTGCACCGGTCCCAAGGGCTTCCAGGACACCCACGCCACCGCGGAGAAGGTCGCCGCCACCCTCAACGAACTCGGCGGCGACTTCAACGCCGGCGAGATCGCGGTCGCCTCCACCGGCCTGATCGGCGTCCTGCTTCCCATGGACAAGCTGCTCCCCGGCATCGAGACGGCCGCCGCGGCCCTGTCCGCGGACGGCGGCGAGGCCGCCGCCATCGCCATCAAGACCACCGACACCGTGCACAAGACGGCCACCGTCTCGCAGGGCGGCTGGACCGTCGGAGGCATGGCCAAGGGCGCCGGCATGCTCGCCCCGGGCCTGGCCACCATGCTCGTCGTCATCACCACCGACGCCGACCTGGACAGCGCCACCCTCGACAAGGCGCTGCGCGCCGCCACCCGCACCACCTTCGACCGCGTCGACTCCGACGGCTGCATGTCCACCAACGACACGGTGCTGCTGCTCGCCTCCGGCGCCTCCGGCCAGGTGCCGGCGTACGAGGAGTTCGCGGAGGCCGTGCGCAAGGTCTGCGACGACCTGGCCCGTCAGCTCATCGGCGACGCCGAGGGCGCGAGCAAGGACATCCGCATCGAGGTCATCGGTGCGCTGACCGAGGACGACGCGGTCGAGGTCGGCCGCTCCATCGCCCGCAACAACCTGCTCAAGTGCGCCATCCACGGCGAGGACCCGAACTGGGGCCGGGTGCTCTCCGCGATCGGCACCACCCGGGCCGCCTTCGACCCGGACCGGCTGAACGTCGCCATCAACGACGTCTGGGTCTGCCGCAACGGATCGGTCGGCGACGACCGTGACCTGGTCTCCATGAAGGGCCGCGAGGTCCGGATCACCGCCGACCTGTCGAACGGCAGCGAGTCCGCCGTGATCTGGGGCAACGACCTGACCGCCGAGTACGTCCACGAGAACAGCGCCTACTCCTCATGAGCGACGAGAAGGCCGGCCTGCCCGGCACCTCCGGCGGCACCGCCCGCAAGCACACCGCCCTGCCCAAGGCGCAGATCCTCATCGAGGCCCTGCCCTGGCTCACCCGTCACAATGGCAAGATCGTCGTCATCAAGTTCGGCGGCAACGCCATGATCGACGAGGACCTGAAGGCCGCCTTCGCCCAGGACGTGGTCTTCCTGCGCCAGGCCGGCCTCAAGCCGGTCGTGGTGCACGGCGGCGGCCCCCAGATCAACGCCCAGCTCGACAAGCAGGGCCTGGTCAGCGAGTTCAAGGCGGGCCTGCGCGTCACGACCCCCGAGGCCATGGACGTCGTACGGATGGTGCTGGCCGGCCACGTCCAGCGCGAACTGGTCGGGCTGCTCAACCAGCACGGGCCGCTCGCCGTCGGCATGACCGGCGAGGACGCCCGCACCATCATCGCGACCAAGCACAGCCCGCAGATCGGTGGCGAGTCCATCGACATCGGCCGCGTCGGGGAGATCACCTCCATCGACACCGGCGCCATCGAGGCCCTGCTGGCGGACGGCCGGATCCCGGTCATCTCCTCCATCGCGGGCAGTGCCGACGACCACCACGTCTACAACGTCAACGCCGACACGGCGGCCGCGGCGCTCGCCGCCGCGCTCGGCGCCGAGACGCTGATGGTCCTCACCGACGTCGAAGGCCTCTACGCGGACTGGCCGAACAGCGACGAGGTCATCAGCAAGCTCACCGTCGGCGAGCTGGAGAAGCTGCTGCCCGAGCTGTCCAGCGGCATGGTGCCCAAGATGGAGGGCTGCCTGCACGCCGTGCGCAACGGCGTGAACACCGCCCGCGTGCTCGACGGACGGGTCCAGCACTCGATCCTGCTGGAGATCTTCACGGACTCCGGCATCGGCACGATGGTCGTGCCCGACCACCAGTCAGGGGGAACGCAATGACGAAGGGCACCGGCAACCAGGAGTACGGCGCACGCTGGCAGCAGGCGCTGGCCAACAACTACGGCACCCCCGCGGTCGCGCTGGTACGGGGCGAGGGCGCCCAGGTCTGGGACGCCGACGGCAAGCAGTACACCGACTTCGTCGGCGGTATCGCGGTCAACGCCCTCGGGCACGCCCACCCGGCGATCGTGGCGGCCGTGACCGAGCAGATCTCCACCCTCGGCCACGTCTCCAACCTCTTCATCTCGGAGCCGGTCGTGGCGCTGGGCGAGCGGCTGCTGCAGCTCTTCGGCCGCCCCGGCAAGGTCTTCTTCTGCAACTCCGGCGCCGAGTCCGTCGAGGCCGCCTTCAAGATCGGCCGGCTGACCGGGCGGACCCATATGGTCGCCACCGACGGCGGCTTCCACGGCCGGACCATGGGCGCCCTCGCGCTCACCGGCCAGCCCAAGAAGCAGGAGCCCTTCCGGCCGCTGCCGGGCGACGTCACGCACGTGCCGTTCGGTGACGTCGAGGCGCTGCGGGCCGCCGTCACCGAGGAGACCGCGCTCGTCGTCATCGAACCCATCCAGGGCGAGAACGGCGTCGTCGTACCCCCCGCCGGGTACCTGACGGCCGCCCGCGAGATCACCCGCGCCACCGGCACCCTGCTGGTCCTCGACGAGGTCCAGACCGGCATCGGCCGGTGCGGCCAGTGGTTCGAGCACCAGGCCCACGAGGACGTCGAGCCGGACATCGTCACCCTCGCCAAGGGGCTGGGCGGCGGTCTGCCGATCGGCGCGGTGGTCGCCTTCGGCCCCGTCGCCGACCTGCTGCAGCCGGGCCAGCACGGCACCACCTTCGGCGGGAACCCGGTCGCCTGCGCGGCCGGCCTCGCCGTCATCGACACGATCGCCACGGGCGGGCTGCTCGACCAGGTCAAGGCCCGGGGGGAACGGCTGCGCTCCGGGATCGAGGGCACGGGCCACACCCTGGTCTCCCACGTCCGCGGCTCGGGACTGCTGCTGGGTATCGTGCTGACCGAGCCGCTCGCCGCCCGGGTGCAGCAGGTGGCTCAGGACGCCGGCTTCCTGGTCAACGCGCCCGCCCCCGACGTCGTACGGCTCATGCCCCCGTACGTACTCACCGAGGCCGAGGCGGACGCGTTCGTCCGGGCCCTGCCCGGCATCCTTGACGCAGCAGGCGGGGACGGATCCGGAGAATGAGACGACGATGAGTCAGGCGCAGGACAACGAGCAAGGCGGCCAGGCCGTCCCGCAGACCCGCACCGCGCGACACCGCCGGATCGTGGACATCCTCAACCGGCAGCCGGTCCGCTCCCAGAGCCAGCTGGCCAAGCTGCTCGCCGACGACGGGCTGAGCGTCACCCAGGCGACGCTCTCGCGCGACCTCGACGAGCTGGGCGCGGTGAAGATCCGCAACACCGGCGGCGAGCTGATCTACGCGGTGCCCAGCGAGGGCGGCTTCCGCACCCCGCAGGCCCCGCTCGGCGAGTCCGCGAAGGAGGAGCGCATGCGGCGCCTCTCCGGGGAGCTGCTGATCTCGGCGGAGGCCTCCGCGAACCTCGTGGTCCTGCGCACCCCGCCGGGTGCGGCGCAGTTCCTCGCCTCGGCCATCGACCAGGCCGAGCTGCGCGCGATCCTCGGCACGATCGCGGGCGACGACACCCTGATGCTGATCAGCCGGGACCCGGCGGGCGGCCAGGCCCTCGCCGACCACCTGCTGCGCCTGGCCCAGAAGGAGGGCTAGGCCGTCCCTTCCGGATCTTGCCGGGCCTGACGAGATCCGGAAGAGATGGCCTGGGCCCGCTGCGGCGGTCGGGCCGGACCCGGCTCAGTACCGGGTCACGGCCAGGTCCCCGGACTCCGTGCCGATCGCGATGTGCGGACGGCGACGCGGGTCCGCCCAGCGCAGGATCGTCCGCATGGCCGACTCGGGCACCGATACGCAACCGGCCGTCGCGCCCTTGCCGTTGACGTGCAGGAAGATCCCGGCGCCGCGGCCGCGCACGGGCCGGTCGTAGTTGAAGCCGATGACCAGGGCGTGCGCGTACTGCTTCTCGTACGTCACCAGGTGCTCGGCCTCGCCCGGCGCGCAGTCCGCGGGCAGCGGCTCGACCCAGCGGTTGTAGTGGGCGGACGCGTTGTCCTGGCACCACCAGGAGTCGGCCGTCACCCGCCGATAGAGGTGGTCCGTGCCGGCGGGCGCCCGCCGGATCCCGAAGGCGTAGGGGAGTGCGAACAGGCCGGTCGGCGTGGTGTTCGTGCCCTGGGTCCGCGACGCACCCTCGGTGAGGCCGTTCGCGCCGAACCGGGCGGGCGCGCTCCCGGACCGGTGCCAGCGTCCCGCCCACCGCTCCCACCAGATCACCCGGCCGGTGGTGGATCCGGGCGTCGGCGCGACGGCGGTGATGAGCTGGCTTCCCCCGCCGGTGTCGGCGAGCCGGTCGGGCAGGGGGGCCGCCGACGGTGCCTGCGGAAGCAGGGTCGTGACGATAAGTGAGACGGCGACTACAGCGGTACGCAGCACATGTCAGACGGTACGGGGCGGAAGGGGCAGCGGCAGCGCAGGCAGGCCGTCGACGCTCGATCCGATGAACTCCTTCTTCTCGCAGTACGCGGCGAACTCCTCGTCCGTCTTGCGGCCGAAGTACTCCGCGTGCAGCGTCCGCTCGCCCTGGTACTCCATCAAGGGGACGGCGTATCCGCAGACATCCGCGATCCGGCGGGCGTGGACCAGGATGACGGCCCGCGCCGACGGCCCGTCCGCGTCACCGAACAGGGCGATCAGTTCGCCCCAGCGCGGATCGTCGCGGAAGACCGCCTCGCCCTCGCCGTGGATGCGCACGATGTTGGGCGGTCCCGAGAACGCGCACCACATCAGGGTGATCCGGCCGTTCTCCCGGACGTGGGCGATGGTCTCGGCGCCGCTGCCCCCGAAGTCCAGGTAGGCCAGGGTCTGCTCGTCGATGACGACGAGGGTTCCGGAGCGGCCCTTGGGGGAGAGGTTGACATGACCGTCACCCGTGAGCGGGGCGGTCGCGGTGAAGAAGATCGGCTGCTCCTCGATGAACTTGCGCAGCCGGCCGTCTATGCGTTCGTAGAGCTTTCCCATGCCGATCAGTATGCGTCCGTGCGCGACGGGTCCGCCGTGACCGGGAGCCCGAGCCGGGAGCGCATCTGCCGCATGACGTAGTCGCTGAACAGGTGCGTGCACCGGTCCAGGAGAGCGCCGACCTCCGGGTCCCGCACGGGCAGGTCCGGTGACCGGTCCGGGCTCCACATGCTCTGGACACGCTGCCCGGCGATCCTCCGCAGACCCGGGTCACGGTCCGTCAGCAGCTCGACGGAAGCGCGCAGTCCGACCACTCCACCCCGGGCGACCAGCAGCCGGTAGGCGGCCCGGCGGGTGTGCGGGGGCCGTTCGGGCGCGATGCGGGCCATCAGCCAGTCGACGGGCAGCCGGTCGGCGGAGCCGCCGAGACCGCGGGCGACCTCGCGGGCCACCGCAGGCGCCGGATCGTCCAGCAGCGGCCGCAGCAGCTCGACGTCGGTGACGTCCAGCAGGCGCAGACCGGCGACGGCGGCGGCCCGCACCTGACCGCCGGGGTGCGTCAGCAGCGCGCGCAGCAGCGGCGCGTCCTCGCGGAGCGCGCACTCGGCGAAGCCGGTCACCTGGTACGGGCTCACGCGGGCGGGGTCGGCCGGCAGTTCGCGGCACAGCGCGCGCGGGTCGCCGCCGCCCTGGCGGACCAGCCACCGGGCGCAGGCCCGGACCGTCCCGGAGCGGTCGCAGAGGTGATCCGCGGCCTCGGCGCCCCGGCCGGCCCCGCGCAGGGCGGTGACCCCGGCCGCGCGGACCATCTGGCCGTGCCCGCCGAGCAGCGTGTCGACGGCCTCGTCGTCCGGCCCGTCGGCGGCCAGGGCGGCCAGCGTCGCGTCCGTCCACAGCCCGCTCGTCGGCGGATCCTTCTCCGCCGCGGCCAGCGCGGCCAGCTCCCGTACGTCCAACAGTCCGGCGTCGAGGGTCAGCCGTGCGGCGAACCGACGGGTCTGCGGGTCCGGGCTCCCGCGCAGTGCCCCGAGGAGCTCAGGGTCCTCTGTGAGCAGGTCCTCGAAGCGCTCCCGTGCCCAGGCGCCCTGCTCGCGCCGCCCCAGCCGTACGACGAGCGGCGTCAGCCGGCGCAGCGTGCCCGCGGGGTCGTCCGCCAGGGCCGTGGCCAGGACCCGCCGGGCCCGCTCCCGCACGGGTGGCACCCAGTCCGCGCAGCGGATCGCGACGAGCTCCGGCAGCAGCGACAGCAGTGGAGTCGGCGTCCGTAGTGCCGCCTCGCGGACCCGACCGTCGACATGGCACAGCTTCACGGCGTCCGGGGTCTCCAGAGGGCTCGCGTACGACCAGGAGGAGGTCCGCCGGACCGCGCGGTCGAAGGCGATCCACTCGGCCGCCGGGCCCCCCGGTGCGGGCAGCCGTGTCTTCGTGTCCGTGTCCATACGTCCTCCCCTGGCGTTGTCGAGGCTGATCGTAGGCACTCGGGCCGCCGACTCGCCTCCCATATACCCGCAGGTCAGGCTGGAGACGTGAGGGTGCGAGGCGCGCACCCCCCGAGTCGATTGACGAAACATACGGAGTAGTGCATAGTTATGCCTGTCGTTGAATGCACCGTAAGGAGAAACCCGTGACCGAGCGCGTCGTACTCGCCTACTCGGGCGGCCTGGACACCTCCGTCGCCATCGGCTGGATCGCCGAGGAGACGGGCGCCGAGGTCATCGCCGTTGCCGTGGACGTCGGCCAGGGCGGCGAGGACCTGGACGTCATCCGCAAGCGCGCGCTCGACTGCGGTGCGGTCGAGGCCGAGGTCGCCGACGCCTCCGACGAGTTCGCCAACGAGTACTGCCTCCCGGCGATCAAGGCGAACGCCCTCTACATGGACCGGTACCCGCTGGTCTCGGCGCTCTCCCGGCCGGCCATCGTCAAGCACCTGGTCGCCGCCGCGAAGAAGCACGGCGCCACGACCGTGGCCCACGGCTGCACCGGCAAGGGCAACGACCAGGTCCGCTTCGAGGCGGGCATCGTCGCCCTCGCACCGGACCTCAAGTGCATCGCCCCGGTCCGTGACTACGCGATGACCCGGGACAAGGCGATCGCCTTCTGCGAGGAGAAGCAGCTCCCGATCGCGACCACCAAGAAGTCCCCGTACTCCATCGACCAGAACGTCTTCGGACGCGCCGTCGAGACGGGCTTCCTGGAGGACATCTGGAACGCCCCGATCGAGGACATCTACGAGTACACCTCGAACCCGGCCCTGCCGCGCGAGGCCGACGAGGTCGTCATCTCCTTCAAGGAGGGCGTCCCGGTCGCCATCGACGGCAAGCCCGTCACCGTGCTGCAGGCCATCCAGCAGCTCAACGACCGCGCCGGAGCCCAGGGCATCGGCCGGATCGACATCGTCGAGGACCGCCTCGTGGGCATCAAGTCCCGTGAGGTGTACGAGGCGCCGGGCGCGATCGCGCTGATCACGGCCCACCAGGAGCTGGAGAACGTCACCGTCGAGCGCGAGCTGGCCCGCTACAAGCGGCAGGTCGAGCAGCGCTGGGGCGAGATGGTCTACGACGGTCTGTGGTTCTCCCCGCTCAAGCGCGCCCTGGACGGCTTCATCAACGAGGCCAACCAGCACGTCACCGGTGACATCCGGATGACCCTGCACGGCGGCCGCGCCGTCGTCACCGGCCGGAAGTCCGACGAGTCGCTGTACGACTTCAACCTCGCGACCTACGACTCGGGCGACACCTTCGACCAGTCCAAGGCCCAGGGCTTCATCGAGATCTTCGGTCTCTCCTCGAAGATCGCGGCCCGCCGCGACCTCGCCTGACCGACCAGCAGTTCGGACCGCCTCCCCGTTACCTCCGCGGCGGGGAGGCGGTTGCACATCCGGAGCCCCGCCGGCCGTCCGGGCCGGGCGGCCCCCTCCGGAGCCTTACCAGCAGTCCACGCCATGCAGTCTTGAGGAGCAGTAGCTGTGAGCAGCAACAAGGGTGACGTCCGGCTCTGGGGCGGCCGGTTCGCCGACGGTCCTTCGGAGGCGCTGGCCCTGCTGTCGGCGTCGGTCCACTTCGACTGGCGCCTCGCGCCGTACGACATCGCGGGCTCCCGCGCCCACGCCCGCGTGCTCCACAAGGCCGGCCTGCTCACGGCCGAAGAGCTCGACCGCATGATCGCCGGGCTCGACCAGCTGGAGGCCGACGTCGCGAGCGGCTCCTTCACCGGCACCATCGCCGACGAGGACGTGCACACCGCCCTGGAGCGCGGCCTGCTGGAGCGGCTCGGCGCCGAGCTCGGCGGCAAGCTGCGCGCCGGCCGGTCCCGCAACGACCAGGTGGCCACCCTCTTCCGGATGTACCTGCGCGACCACGGCCGGATCATCGGCGGCCTGATCGCCGACCTCCAGGACGCGCTGGTCGGTCTCGCCGAGACTCACCACGACGTGGCGATGCCGGGCCGGACCCACCTGCAGCACGCGCAGCCGGTGCTCTTCGCCCACCACGTACTGGCCCACGTGCAGTCCCTGTCCCGGGACGCGGAGCGGCTGCGGCAGTGGGACACCCGGACCGCCGTCTCCCCGTACGGCTCGGGCGCCCTGGCCGGCTCCTCGCTGGGGCTGGACCCGGAGCAGGTCGCCGCCGACCTGGGCTTCGAGCGGGGCTCGGTCGGCAACTCGATCGACGGCACGGCCTCGCGCGACTTCGTCGCCGAGTTCGCCTTCATCACCGCGATGATCGGGATCAACCTGTCCCGGATCGCGGAGGAGATCATCATCTGGAACACGAAGGAGTTCTCCTTCGTGACCCTGCACGACGCCTTCTCCACCGGGTCGTCGATCATGCCGCAGAAGAAGAACCCGGACATCGCCGAGCTGGCGCGCGGCAAGTCGGGTCGGCTCATCGGCAATCTGACCGGCCTGCTCGCCACGCTCAAGGCGCTGCCCCTGGCGTACAACCGGGACCTCCAGGAGGACAAGGAGCCGGTCTTCGACTCCTGCGACACCCTCGAGGTCCTCCTCCCGGCCTTCACCGGCATGATGGCGACCCTCACGGTCAACCGGGAGCGGATGGAGGAGCTGGCCCCGGCGGGCTTCTCGCTCGCCACCGACATCGCCGAGTGGCTGGTCAAGCAGGGCGTGCCGTTCCGGGTGGCGCACGAGGTGGCCGGCGAGTGCGTCAAGGTCTGCGAGGGCGAGGGCATCGAGCTCGACCAGCTGACGGACGAGCAGTTCGTGAAGATCTCCGAGCACCTGACCCCCGAGGTCCGGACCGTCCTGAACGTCAAGGGCGCGCTGGCCTCGCGCAGCGGCCGGGGCGGCACCGCCCCGTCGGCGGTCGCCACCCAGCTCACCGAGCTGAAGGCCGACCTGGTCATCCAGCACGCCTGGGCGACCCACAAGCAGTAGTCGAGACGCCCGGAGGGGCGGTGGGAGCCCGTCGGCCCCCGCCGCCCCTCCGGCATGTCGGGGTGTCAGCAGACGACGTTGATCGAGAACGGCCGGTCACTGTCCACGGCGGCGTTGCCGGGCTGGGACGGCGTCGCGGTACGGATGAAGAGGGTGTTCCCGTTCACCTGCCCGACCAGGATGGACGAGCTGCCCGGCCCGGGGTCGTTCCCGCCGTTGGTGTTGATCGTGCCCAGGAGGGCGCACCCGTTGAGGCCGGACGACGTGGTGATGTTGTAGCGGCCGATACCGAACTTGTTGATCCCGGTGATGCCCTGCCCGCCCAGGACCTGTCCGTTCGCGGCCACCTTCGCCCAAGCCGTGGTGACGGCCGCCGCCTGCCGTGCCTCCCTCGACTCGGCCGACGCCGAGGACATGGCGACGACGCCGCCGACCGTCGTCAGCGCCAGCGCGGCCGCGCCGATGGCCAGCTTCCGTGATGCGTTCATGATTCTCTCCCTGCCGAAGACGGAATACCTGCAGGTGAACCCGCCCCGGGTATGGGCTCACGGGGGAGAGACTCCCGGGTCCCGGGTCCTCGGCGGAAGGCTCCCGGGGGCACCGTCACTCCAAATGATCACAGTTCGCATCAGCCCGACCGACACGGGTAGTCATGATCGAATCACCATCAGTAGTCGATCGGTGACGGTGTGGCCCATGCGGCCAGAGTGTCGAAGTCCGCGCGGACCAGTCCGATCCGCTCGTCGATGCGCATCAGCAGGGTCTGCGCGGGGTGGCGCTGGTCGACGTACTCGCGATCCATCGTCGTGATGTCGTCGTCGATCCACGCGAAGGACCGCTCGCCCACGTACTCGAGGATGTACTGGGTCTTCCAGAAGGTGCCGCGGGGCGCCCGGCCGTGCATCACGGGCCAGTCGATGAACGGAAGCCTCGGCAGCCCCAGGTGCGGGCCTATCCAGTCGTTGGCCTCGTCCTTCCAGGTGGTGGCCCAGATCAGCTCGTAGACCTCCGCGAGGGCGAGCAGCTCCGCTCCGTGGTCGTGATTGAGCCAAACCCGCAAGGGCTTCGCCTGCTCGGCCTCCGTCCAGCCCGTCGGGCGCATCCGGTGGGTGGCGTACCCCTCGGGGCGGCGCTGCGCCTTGGTGGCGTAGGGGTTCAGCGGGCCGTCGACGTCGATCAGCAGCAGTGGCTTCATGGCGGCAGGATTCCGTTCCGGCTGCCCGCGGGCAGCCCATTTTTTCGCTTTAATGAGACACTGACGTCTCATTCGGGGTATGCTTGTCTCATGGCCATGGATCGTGACCAGGTGCTCCGCGCTGCGGCCGCCCTGCTTTCCCGCAAGTCGACCGCGACGATGGACGAGGTCGCCCGCGCCGCCGGAATCGGCCGCGCGACCCTCCACCGGCACTTCGCCGGACGCGACGCCCTCGTACGGGCCCTCGAAGACCTCGGCATCCGCGAGTTCGAGGTGGCCTTCGACAACGCCCGCCTCGACGAAGGCGCGGCGGTCGAGGCGATCGGACGCCTCGTCGCCGAGGCCGAGCCCAACGCCCAGCTGCTGGCCTTCCTCGTCACCGAGAACCAGCTGTTCGAGGGCGACGAGGTCAACGAGGGCTGGGCCCGGCTCGACGCCCGGGTCGGCGCGCTCTTCCGGCGCGGCCAGGAAGAGGGCGACATCCGGATCGACCTGAGCCCCGCATGGCTCACCGAGGCGCTCTACGCCCTCGTCGGGGCCTGCGCCTGGGCCGTGATGGACGGCCGGGTCGCCGGCAAGGACTTCCAGTACATGATCACCGAGCTGTTGCTCGGTGGCGCCAGACGGAGTGTGGAGAAATGAGCACGACCCAGCAGCTGAACAGCCCGATCGGGACGGAGACCAGGAGCCGCGGCCGCTGGCTCGCCCTGGGCGTGCTGGTGCTCGCCGTGCTGCTGGTCGCCGTCGACGCGACCGTACTCGGCCTCGCCACCCCCGCACTCTCCGAGGACCTCAAGCCGTCCGGCACCCAGCTGCTGTGGATAGGCGACATCTACTCCTTCGTCATCGCCGGACTCCTGGTCTCCATGGGCAGCCTCGGTGACCGCATCGGACGCAAGAAGCTGCTGCTCACCGGCGCCGCCGCGTTCGGTGCCGTGTCCGTGCTCAACGCCTACGCGACCAGCCCCGAGATGATGATCGTCGCCCGGGCCCTGCTGGGCGTGGCCGGCGCGACCCTGATGCCGTCCACCCTCGCGCTGATCCGCAACATCTTCCACGACCCCAAGGAGCGCAGCCTCGCGATCGGCATCTGGGGCGCCACCGCCTCGGCCGGTGCGGCCGTCGGCCCGGTCGTCGGCGGAGCCCTCCTCCAGCACTTCTGGTGGGGCTCGGTCTTCCTGATCAACCTCCCCGTGATGATCGCCTTGGTCGTCGTCGGAATCAAGCTGCTTCCCGAATCCAAGAACCCGGTCGCCGGTCCCTGGGACCTGGTCAGCGTCGGCCTCTCCCTCATCGGCGTGATCAGCGTGGTCTACGCCGTCAAGGAAGTCGCCACCCACGGCCTCACCTGGGAGGTCGCGGCCACCGCGACACTCGGCGCGGGCGCCCTGTACGCCTTCGTCCGCCGCCAGTTCAGCCTGCCGTCCCCGCTCCTCGACATGCGGCTCTTCAAGCACCGCGGCTTCTCCGGCGCGGTCCTCGCCGACCTGCTCACCGTCTTCGGCCTCTCCGGACTGGTCTTCTTCCTCTCCCAGTTCCTGCAGCTCGTCCAGGGCCGCGACCCGCTGGAGGCGGGCCTGGCCGAACTGCCCGCCGCCATCGGCGCGGTGGTCACCGGCCTGATCGCGGGCCGCTACGCCCGCCGGTACTCGGTACGGACCATCGTGGCCGGCGGCCTCGGAGCCATCGGCCTGGCCCTCGCCGTGCTCACCCTGATCCACAAGGAGAGCGGCTACCCGCTGCTCGGCGCGGCCCTGCTCGTCGTCGGCCTCGGCGCCGGTTTCTCCTTCACCGTCACCGCCGACGTGATCCTCTCCAGCGTCCCCAAGGAGCAGGCCGGTTCGGCCTCCGCCGTCTCCGAGACCGCCTACGAACTCGGCGCCGCCCTCGGTATCGCCCTGCTCGGCTCCATCGTCACCGGCGTCTACCAGAGCTTCACCGCCCCGGCCTCGGTCGCGGGCCCGGTCGCCGACGCCGCGCACGAATCCCTCGGCGGGGCCGTCGAGGCCGCCAAGTCGCTCGACCCGCACACCGCCCAGGTGATGGTGGGCGCCGCCCAGGATGCCTTCGTGGACGGGCTGCGGCTCGCCTCCGGCGTCGGCGCGGCCGTGCTGCTGGCCACCGCCGTGGCCGCCTGGTTCCTGCTGAAGGGCCAGCGGCTCCAGGAGGGCGTCGAGCACTGACGTCCCGGAGCCGGTGGGCAAGGGGTGGTGTTCCGGCCGGAGTTGACAGCTCGTGGAGCCGCGGGACACCATCCCGGCGATGGAGATCAACGATCTTACCCCGGCGGAACGCCGCGTCTGGGAGGCCTTCCCGCGTGGCGACGGGGTCGACTTCCGGGCCACCCCCGAGGACAGCTCCGCCGACGGGGCCGACTGGGGACCTGAGCGCACCCTGCGCGCCGAGGTGCTGCGGGCGATCCTGCTGGGATCCGGCCCCGTCGTGCAGGGCCGGATCCCCGGTCTCAAGATCAAGGGCGCGAGGATCGTGGGCAAGCTCGACCTGCGCTACGCCGTCATCGACCACCCCATCCGGCTGCGCGACTGCTGGTTCGAGCGCAAGCCCCTGGTGTACGGCGCCCAGTTGCGCGCCCTGGTCCTCGGCTACTCCACCCTGCCCGGCCTGACCGCCTCCACGCTGCGCGTCGAGGTGGTCCTACGACTCTCCCACTGCCGGATCGCCGGACCCGTGCGGCTGCAGGGCGCCAAGATAGCCGGGGGCCTCTTCCTCCAGGGGGCCGTGATCGGCCCGACGGTCGGCGAGGAGGCGGACGAGCCCCCGCTCCAGCTGAACCACGTCGAGGTCCACACCGACATCATCGCGAACGACCTCACCGTGCACGGCCAGCTCCGCCTCAACGGGGCCAACGTCGGCGGTCAGGTCCAGCTCGACCGTGCCCAGCTGCTCGCCCCCGGCGGGATCGCCCTGCACGCCGAGACCCTGACCGTCGGCACCGACCTGCGCGCGCACCGGATGAAGGCCCGCGGCATGGTCAACCTCACCGGCTCCCGGATACCCGGCCAGGCCAACCTCACCCGCGCCGACCTCGCCAACCCGGGCGGGACCGCCCTGCGCGCCTCCAGCTGCGCGATCGGCGAGCTGTGGCTGCGCCGGTGCGAGCAGATCCGGGGCGACGTGAACCTGCGCCGGTCCACCGTCGACCTGCTCCACGTCGATCCGCAGGCCTGGCCCGAGCGGATCGCCATCGACGGTCTGACCTACCGCACCCTCGCCCCGCACCTGCCCGCCGAGCAGCGACTGCCGGCCCTGGAGCGGGAGGAGTCCGGATACCTCACCTACGCCTACGAGCAGCTCGCGGCGGCCTACCGTACGGCGGGCGACGAGGCGGCCGCCCGGACCGTCCAGCTCGCGAAGCTGCGCAGGCACCGGCACACCCTGCCCCGGGCCGCCCGGGCGTGGGGGCTGCTCCAGGACGTCACCGTCGGCTACGGCTTCCGGCCGCTGCGGGCGGCGGGCTGGCTGACGGCCCTGCTGCTGACCGGGTCGCTCGCGTACGGGATCGACCCGCCGCGCGCCCTGAAGGCGGGGGAGGCACCGGATTTCAACGCGGTCTTCTACACGATCGACCTGATGGTGCCGATCGTCGGATTCGGCCAGGAGGGGGCCTTCGCACCCGGCGGCTGGCACCAGTGGCTCTCGTACCTGCTGATCGTGACCGGCTGGATCCTCGCCACCACCACGGCGGCGGGCGTCAGCCGGTCACTCCAGCGTCAGTAGGGCGTGGCCCCGGTCAGGCGGCCTTCGCCTTGGTGGCGTACATGTCGACGTACTCCTGGCCCGAGAGGCGCATGACCTCGGCCATCACCGAGTCGGTGACGGCGCGCAGCACGTAGCGGTCGCGGTCCATGCCCTCGTAGCGGGAGAACTCCATCGGCTCGCCGAAGCGGACGGTGACCCGGCCCGGACGCGGCATGCCGGCGCCGCCGGGCTGGAGCTTGTCGGTGCCGATCATCGCGAACGGCACCACGGGGGCGCCGGTCATCAGGGTCAGGCGGGCGATGCCGGTGCGGCCGCGGTAGAGGCGGCCGTCGGGGGAGCGGGTGCCCTCGGGGTAGATGCCGAAGATCTTGCCCTCTTCGAGGATCCGACGGCCGGTCATCAGGGCCGCGACGCCGCCGTTGGCCCCGTCACGGTCCACGGGGATCATGCCGGCGCCGGTGAAGAACCAGGCCATGGCGCGGCCCTTGATCCCCTTGCCGGTCACGTACTCGTCCTTGCCGATGAAGTGGACCGTACGGTCGCACACCAGCGGCAGGATCATGGAGTCGATGAAGGTGAGGTGGTTGCCCGCCAGAATCACCGGTCCGGAGCCGGGGATGTTCTCGATGCCCTCCACGCGGGTGCGGAACATCATGCGCATGACCGGTCCGACAGTGGCTTTGATGAGCTTCGTACGGAACAACGTGGGCCCTCCGGCATCGAAAAGCGATTCGCGCACCCACCACACGGCGGTAGCGCAGGTGAGGACGATACTCGTGGGTCGGGTCGCCGCGCACATCGGGTTCACGTGTCGGATACAGAGTGTTGACGCGCGTTTGCGCCAAGTTCCCCGGATGAGCCCTCGGCGCACGCCCCTCGGCCACCCCTGTTTGCCTACCATCTGCACGCCGATCGCGGGGCGCGACACGGCGTTCACGACGAGGAGTGGGCACTCATGACACAGGGTGGGGCAGCGCGGCGCACGGTCCTGGGGGCGGCCGTCCTGGCGGCGGGGACCGGGATCACCGGACTCACGGCGGGTTCCGCAGCCGCCGAGGACGGGTACGGCGGGGGACGCGGCGACGGGGGACGCGGCGACGGGGGATACCGCGACCTTCCCTACCCGACGGTCATCGGCCATCGCGGAGCGAGCGGCTACCGGCCGGAGCACACGATCGGCTCCTACCAGCTCGCCCTCGACCTCGGCGCCGACGTCGTCGAGCAGGACCTGGTCCCGACCCGCGACGGCCATCTGGTGTGCCGCCACGAGAACGAGATCGGCGGGACCACCGACGTCGCCGACCACCCCGAGTTCGCCTCCCGGCGCACCACCAAGACCGTCGACGGGGTCTCGGTCACCGGCTGGTTCACCGAGGACTTCACCCTGGCCGAGCTGCGGACCCTGCGCGCGAAGGAACGTATCCCCGCCGTCCGCCAGCGCAACACCCTCTACGACGGTCAGTGGGCCGTACCCACCTTCGAAGAGGTGCTCCGCTGGGCCGACCGCGAGGGCAAGCGGCGCGGCAGGCGGGTGTGGCTGCACGTGGAGACCAAGCACCCCACCTACTTCCGGGGCCTGGGCCTCGGTCTGGAGGAGCCCCTCGCCAAGCTCCTGCGCCGCTACGGGCGCGACGGTCGGGGCGCCGCCGTCTTCCTCCAGTCCTTCGAGCCCTCCAGCATCCAGCGGCTCTCCCGGCTGGTCTCCGCGCCCCGCGTGGTCCTGCTCTCCGCGGCCGACACCCGCCCCTGGGACTTCGAGGTGGCCAAGGACCCGCGTACGGTCGCGGACCTGGTCGCGCCCGAGGGCCTGAAGTGGATCTCCGGCTTCGCCCAGGGCATCGGTCCGACCATGGACCTGATCCTCCCGCGCGACGCGGCCGGCAAGCTCGGCACGCCGACCACCCTGGTCAAGGACGCCCACGCCCGCGGGCTGCTGCTGCACCCCTACACCGCGCGCAACGAGAACAGCTTCCTGCCGGCCGAATACCGCAGGGGCACCGACCCGGCCGCGTACGGGAACGCCCTCGGCGCCTTCCGTACCTACTTCGAGCAGGGCATCGACGGGATCTTCACCGACAACCCGGACACCGGACTGCTCGCGGCCGAGGCCTTCCGCCCGGGCCGACGCCCCGTCAACCGCTGAGCGCCGCTTCCCGTACGAGTGGGCCGGGCCCGGCGGGGAAACCGCCGGGCCCGGCCCACTCGTCCCGCCCGGCATGGACCTGCTGAAGGCTGATTACGTCGACAAGCTCGGCCCGCTGCTCTCCGCCGAGGCGGCCGCGGAGGCCCCGGGCACCGGGGTGGACGCGGCCGACCTGGAACAAGCCGTCTGGGTCAGGCTGCTGGAGAGCGGCGGCCAGGCCCCCGATCCGGCCGAACCCGCGGAGCCGGCGCGGTGGCTGCGCCGCGCGGTCCGGGCGGAGGCGCGCCTGGCCCGCCGCCGGGCCCGTCGCGAGATCCCCTACGGCCACGGCCGGCACTCGCCGGCCGGGAGCGCCCCGGCCGGCGTGGCCGCGGCGGCCGAACCGGAGGACGCCCTCCTGCACGGCGAGGAGAACCGGGCACTCCGATCGGCGGTCGCCCGGTTGCCCGGACGCTGTCCCGAGCTGATGAAGGCACTTCTTTCGCCCAGAGACCTCACTTACCGTGAAATCGCAGGAGAGTTGGGTATCTCACAAGGAAGTTTGGGGCCCGTGCGTTCCCGTTGCCTGGGATGTCTGCGCAGAATGCTGGCTGCAGAGGTTGCGGCTCCTGGCCTGCGGGGAAAGGAGCGGTAGACCAACGGGCTACCAGGTGAGCTGGAGGCATGCGCACATGGGCATGAGCGTGACCATTTCGGCGGCGGCTGCCGAGGACGCTGAGCAGATCTTCAAACTGCAATACCTGGCCTTCCAGCGGGAGGCCGAGCTCTACGGCAACTACCTCATCCAGCCGCTCACCCAGTCCCTGGACTCCCTCAAGGGGGAGCTGGCGACCGACACGGTCCTCGTGGCCCGGCTCGGCGACGAGATCGTCGGGACCGTGCGCGGCAACGTCGACGAGGACGGCACCGGCAAGATCGCCAAGCTCTGTGTCCACCCGCGCCTGCAGGGTCACGGACTCGGGGCGCGCCTGCTGCGCGCGGTCGAGGAGGCCCTGGCGAGCCCCGGCAAGACCGCCCGCTTCCGCCTGCACACCGGGCACAAGAGCGAGTCGAACCTGCGCCTCTACCGCAAGGCCGGTTACGTCAAGGTCGGCGGCCGCACGGCGTCCGACGGCGTCCAGCTGGTGATCCTGGAGAAGGAAGCCAAGGACCCGACCGACTTCACGGTCAGCGCGTAGTCGCCGCTGCGCGCTTGCGCAGCCAGAGCATCCCGGTGATCGGCAGGATCACCGGGATGAACAGGTAACCCATCCCGAACTGCGACCACACGGTCGTGTCGGGGAAGGCCTCGGGTCGCACCAGGGTCCAGGTGCCCACGGCCAGTACGCCCGCCAGCTCGGCGGCGCAGCAGATCAGCGCCGCCTTGCGGGCCTTCTCGCCGCCGCGCACCAGGGAGTACGTGATGAACGCGTAGGCCAGCGCGGCCACGGCGGACAGCGCGTACGGCAGCGGCGCCCGGTCGAACTCGGTGGAGATCTGGAAGGCCGAGCGGGAGACCGCGCCCACCACCATCACCCCGTAGAGCCACACCAGCAGCAGACCGGGACCGGAGACCAGCCGCTTGCGCCCGTCGGGGGCGGCGGCGGCGGTGGCGCCGGTGGCGTTCGTCGTGTCGGAGTCAGGCACCGGCGGTTCCCCAGATGTCGTAGAGCCGTACTTCGAGGACGGCGAGCACGACGGCGCCGGCGGCCACCGTGATCGATCCCCACTTGGTCCGCTCGGTCAGCGAGAGCATCCCGGCCGCCGGTACCGCGGCGAACGCGCCCACCAGGTAGGCCACGAAGATCACCGTGCCCTCGTCGGGCTTCTCGCCCTGGGCCAGCTTCACCAGACCGATCACCAGCTGCGCCAGGACCAGCACCGTCACGACGGCCATGCCGATGAAATGCCAGTCCTTGGTCGGCTGGTCCCGCCATGCGGCGTGGCCGCACCAGGCGGCGAGGGCGAGTGCGGCCACGCCGATGGCGACCGTCAGGGCGTCGAGCATGCAGCGAGGGTATTACGGGCCGAAAGACCCGATGCGCGCACCCCTGTGTCCGGACCGTGGTCTTGACCACAGCGGGCGCGGTCGCCGTACGTCGCAGGGAGCGGGCCGCACGGGCCTCGGCCCCCCTTTCGATGCAGGTCAGCGCCGCTGTGCAGCCCCGGTGCCATGGGGTGCTCGCGCCCGGAGTGGTCCGGTATGCGGTCGAATAGCGTCCGCTATTCGGACGCCGTTGATCGGTCAGGGGATAGGTCTGGTTTACTGGGGCCCATGACCACGACGAGCAGCCGCACCCTTGCGACCGAGGCGACGATGACGCCCGGTGCTCGTTGTATGTGTCGAATGTGCGCCTTCTGAGGGCCCCTTCCTGAGTCTCGCGCCCCGAAGCGAGACCAGTCGCGCCGGTGCTTCGTCCCCTGATGAACAGCACGGCTCGGCCATGCCCCGCGCACGTGTCGACGTCATCATTTTCTGACGGTTCGTCCCGTATCGCGTCCCCAGATTGTTTGCCCCGTGCCGGCACCCCGCTGCGCCGCGCACACGACAGCGACGGAAATCCTGTGATCACCACATCGGGCCTCACGAAGGTCTACCAGTCCCGTGGCCGCGAGGTCACCGCCCTGGACGGCGTCGATCTCCACGTCCGTGAGGGCGAGGTGTACGGAGTCATCGGCCAGAGCGGCGCCGGCAAGTCCTCCCTGATCCGCTGCGTCAACCTGCTGGAGCGCCCCACCACCGGCACGGTGACCGTCGACGGCGTCGACCTCACCGCCCTCGCCGGCCGCGGCCGGCGCGCCGGCAAGGAGCTCCGCGAGGCGCGCAGCCGCATCGGCATGGTCTTCCAGCACTTCAACCTGCTGTCCTCGCGCACCGTCCAGGGCAACGTCGAGCTGCCCCTGGAGATCCTCGGGGTCTCCGGCCGCGAGCGCTCCCGCAAGGCCCTCGAACTCCTCGACCTCGTCGGCCTCGCCGACAAGGCCAAGGCCTACCCGACCCAGCTCTCCGGCGGCCAGAAGCAGCGCGTCGGCATCGCCCGCGCCCTGGCCGGCGACCCCAAGGTGCTGCTGTCCGACGAGGCCACCAGCGCCCTTGACCCCGAGACCACCCGCTCCGTCCTGGGCCTGCTGCGCGACCTCAACCGCCAGCTCGGCCTCACCGTGCTGCTCATCACGCACGAGATGGACGTGGTCAAGACCGTCTGCGACTCCGCCGCACTGATGAAGAACGGCCGGATCATCGAGTCCGGCACCGTCGCCGAACTCCTGGCGACCCCCGGCTCCGAGCTGGCCGGCGAACTCTTCCCGGTCACCGGCTCCGCCACCGGCCCCGACCGCACGGTCGTCGACGTCACCTTCCACGGCGAAGCCGCCGCCCAGCCGGTCATCTCGCAGCTCTCGCGCACGTACAACATCGACATCTCGATCCTCGGCGCCGCGATGGACACCGTCGCGGGCCGCCAGATCGGCCGCATGCGCATCGAACTGCCCGGCGGCTACGAGGACAACGTCGTCCCGGTCGGCTTCCTGCGCGAGCAGGGCCTCCAGGTCGACGTGGTCGACGACCCCGAAGACGCCGACGCCGAGCTCGCCCAGCTCGTCAAGGATGGTGCCAAGTGACCTGGTCCGAAATGCAGCCCCTGCTCACCCAGGGCACCTACGACACCCTCTACATGGTGCTGTGGTCCACCCTGGTGACCGTGCTCGGCGGCCTGCCCATCGGCATCCTGCTGGTCCTCACCGACAAGGGCGGCCTCCTGCAGAACCAGCCGCTCAACAAGGTCCTCGGCGTGATCGTGAACATAGGCCGCTCGCTGCCGTTCATCATCCTGCTGATCTTCCTGATCCCGGTCACCACCGCGGTCGTCGGCACCTTCATCGGCCCCACCGCCATGATCGTCCCGCTCGCCATCGGCGCCATCCCCTTCTTCGCCCGCCTCGTCGAGACCGCCGTCCGCGAGGTGGACCACGGCCTGATCGAGGCCGTCGAGTCCATGGGCGGCGGCATCCCCACCCTGGTCGGCAAGGTGCTCCTCCCGCAGGCCCTGCCCTCCCTGGTCGCCGGCGTCACCACCACCGTCATCACCCTCGTCGGCTACTCGGCCATGGCCGGCGCAGTCGGCGGCGAAGGGCTGGGATCCAAGGCCATCACCTACGGCTTCCAGCGCTTCGAGACCGGGTTCATGGTCGCCACCGTCGTGGTCCTGATCGCCCTCGTCACGGTGATCCAGCTGCTCGGCGACGGCGCGGTCCGCCTCCTGGCCCGCCGCGGCCGGACCGCCTGAGAAGACTTTCCCCCCAACAGAGCCCGCACTTGTCGTGCTTGGGCCACCACCAGCAAGTCATCGGTACTTGTTCAGCAAGAAAGGCACTCTTCGTGCGTAAGAACATCAAGCTCACCGCCCTCGCCGCCACGGCCACCGCGCTCGCCCTCGGCCTCACCGCCTGCGGCAGCTCCTCGGACCCGTCCTCGGCGAAGGCCGACGGCGGCAAGGTCGACGAGAGCAAGCCCCTGGTCATCGCGGCCTCCCCGAGCCCGCACGCCGACGTCCTGAACTTCGTCAAGGACAAGCTCGCCGCCAAGGAAGGCCTCAAGCTGGAGGTCAAGGAGTTCACGGACTACGTCCTGCCGAACACCGCCACCGAGCAGGGCCAGGTCGACGGCAACTACTTCCAGCACAAGCCGTACCTCGACGACTTCAACAAGAAGAACAGCACGCACGTCGTGCCCGTCGTGAACGTGCACCTGGAGCCCCTCGGCCTCTACTCCAAGAAGGTCAAGGCCCTCTCCGACATCAAGGCCGGCCAGACCGTCGCCGTCCCCAACGACACCACCAACGAGGGCCGCGCGCTCCAGCTGCTCGCCGCGAACAACCTGATCACCCTCAAGGAGGGTGTCGGCACCAGCGCCAAGCTGTCCGACATCACCGACAAGAAGGGCCTGGAGTTCAAGGAGCTGGAGGCCGCCACGGTCCCGCGCGCCCTGAACGACGTGGACGCCGCGATCATCAACGGCAACTACGCCCTGGAGGCCAAGCTGTCGCCCGCCAAGGACGCGCTGGCCCTGGAGAAGGCCGAGGGCAACCCCTACGCCAACTTCCTCGCGGTCAAGGACGGCAACCAGAACGACCCGCGGATCCAGAAGCTGGCCAAGCTCCTGAACTCCGACGACGTCAAGAAGTTCATCGAGGAGAAGTACCAGGGCTCGGTCGTCCCGGCCTTCGGCGCCCCGGCCACCTCCTGAACCGGTACCTCGTGATCCGGTTCCCCCCGACCCGGTCATGAATCTCGGCCCCGCACGCACCTGACCGCGCGCGGGGCCGAGCTCTGCCCGCATCCGGGCAACCCGGCCCTGCACATCACCCGGTCGATGCTGCATGCTGTGGCCTACGAACCGCACACGCACGGTCCCGCACGAACGGTCCCGCACCGCGGTCGCATCGCACCACGGTCGCACCACGGTCTCAGGCATGGAGCTGCGCATGACTACCACCTTCCCGGACGTCACCATCAGCACGGACCGGCTGGTGCTGCGCCCCTTCGAGGAAGAGGACGTCACCGCGCTGACCGAGATGATGAACGACGAGCACGTCACCGCCTGGACCGGAGTGCCCCACCCCTACACCCCCGCCGAGGCGCACGCCTGGGCCACCCGGCGCTCCCACGCCGAACGCACCGAGGGCCGCGGCATCGTCTTCGCCGTCACCGAGTTCCTCACCCAGCGCCTCGTCGGCATCGTGCACCTGCAGAGCACCAACTGGCACACCCGCGCCACCGAGGTCGGATACGTCACCGCCCCCTGGGCCCGCGGCGAGGGATACGCCAGCGAATCCGTCCTGGCCGTCGCCCAATGGCTCTTCCGCGACCAGGGGTTCGAGCGCCTCGAACTGCGCACCGCCGCCGACAACACCGCCTCGCAGCAGGTGGCGCAGAAGATCGGCTGCATCAGCGAGGGCGTCCTGCGCAACGCGTGGATAGTTCGTACACAGACGGCCGACGGCGGCTGGACCGACACCCGCACCGACCTCATCGTCTGGAGCCTGGTCCCCGAGGACCTCGACGAGGGCGACGGCTACGACGGGTACGACAGCTACGACAGCTACGACGGATACGCCCGCAGCACCGCGTTCCCGCAGCGTGCCGACGCGAACGGCCACCGCGTCGGCGCCGACTGGAACTGAACGGATGACCGGGTAGTCTCACCGTGCCCGCCCCGACGAAACTTCGCCCTCCGCCGGCCACCGCCGGGCGGGCCCCCGCCAGACCAGGAGACTGACGACGATGGCCGATCGGGTCACGGTGATCGGCTGGGACGGTTCGCCCCTGACCGCGGGCGCCCGGTCCGCGCTCTCCGCCGCCACCCTCGTGGCCGGCGCCGCGCACCACCTCGCCCTCCCCGAAGTACCGCCCACCGCGGAGCGCATCCGCCTGGGCAGTGTCGGTCTCGCCGCACGCCGCATCGCCGGCCACCGCGGCACCGCGGTGGTCTTCGCCGACGGGGACCCCGGCTTCTTCGGCGCCGTACGCGTCCTGCGCGCCCCGGAACACGGCCTGGAGGTCGAGGTCGTCCCGGCCGTCTCCTCCGTCGCCGCCGCTTTCGCCCGCGCCGGCATGCCCTGGGACGACGCCCAGGTCGTCGTGGCCCACCCCCGTACCCTGCGCCGCGCGGTCAACGTCTGCCGCGCCCACGCCAAGGTCGCCGTCCTCACCTCCCCCGGCGCCGGCCCCGCGGAACTCGCACTGCTCCTCGAAGGTGTTCACCGCACCTTCGTCGTCTGCGAGGAACTCGGCACGGACCGGGAGCAGGTGAGCGTCCTCACCTCCGACAAGGCCGCCGACCACAGCTGGCGCGACCCGAACGTCGTCATCGTCATCGGCGGCGGGGGACCGGCCCCCGCGGAGGCGGGCTGGCTGCTCGGCCGGAGCGCCGCCCGGTCCACCGAGCGCGGCTGGGCCAGGCCCCGGGCCGACACCGGCGAGGGCGAGTCCGCCCAGCTGAGGGCGGCCCAACTCGCCCGCCTCGGCCCGCGCACCGGCGACCTCCTCTGGGACATCGGCGCCGGCTCCGGCGACGTGGCCGTGGACGCGGCCGCCCTCGGAGCCGCCGTCATCGCGGTGGACGCCGACCCCGCCGCCTGCGACCGCATAACTGCCGCCGCCCGCACGCGCGGAGTACAGCTCCAGGCCGTCGTCGGGCGCGCTCCGCACGTACTGGAGAACCTGCCCGAACCCGATGTCGTCCGCGTCGGCGGTGGCGGCGCCGCCGTCGTCGCGGCCGTCGCCGAACGCCGCCCCGAACGGATCGTCAGCCACGCCTCCACCCGCGACGAGGCGGAGGCGATCGGCAGGACACTCACCGAACACGGTTACGCCGTCGAGTGCGCACTGCTCCAGTCCGTCGGCCTGGACACCCGTACCTGGGCCGAACAGGACCGTTCCGTGGTGTTCCTCCTGGCAGCGGAACGCCCCGCCACGCGCTGAGACGAGGGCCGGGGTAGGCTGGCCGATCGTCGTACTGCCTCGGACGATTCGGGCATCGCGACACCGCCTGGACGCGCGACGTGGCGCAGTCCACAGAGGACCGTGACGGTTATGGCCGACACGGTGGCCGACGGGCGCGACAATGCTTACTGGTTGTCGTGCCGGCGCATGCGAGACGAGCTCGTCGCACCGCAACCCCGCAGGCAGAACCGCTCGGCGGCCTCGTGGGCGACCGGGCGATCGAAGAGGCAAAACCGATGGGCGAGGGGTAAGCATGACTGACACCGGCCAGGTCCCGGGCGAGGGTCTCCCGGACAACGCGGGCATGGTGGATCAGCAGAGCGTCCCCGCTCCGGTCCAGATCCCGGCACCGGCTCCCGCCGGCTACGCCTTCCAGGACCTCATGGACGACCCGGCCGAGCCGGAGGACGAGGAACTGCTGCTGATGCCGAGCAGCCAGGGCGCGTGGAGCGACCCGCAGGTCGTCCCGCAGGCCCCGGCCTTCCCGGCGCCCCAGCTCGGCGAGCCGCAGCTCTACGCGGACCAGCCGTACGGCGCCGAGCCCTCCTACGCAGAGGCCCCGGCCGCGTACACCGAGTTCCCCCCGCCCGTGTTCCCCGACGGCGGCTACAGCGCGGGCGCGCACGAGACGGGCGGCCGTGACTCCGGCGCGCTCGACCTCGGCGGGCTCGTCGTCCCGACGCCGGCGGCCCCGGTGACCCCCGCGGCCCCCATGCGGCGTCCCCTGCACATGGGCCCGCCCATGCCCGAGGCCAACGGCGGAGTCGTCCGGTCCCTCGCCGACCGCGGCCCGGCCGCCGCGCCCGCCCAGGCCGCCGCGATGGCCGCCGTGAGCACCCCGGCGGCGCCCACCCCGTTCCCCCAGGCGGGGCCCCCGACCACGGGACCCGAGTACCTGGACATCCACGCCGAGGCCGCCGCGGCCCAGCCGGCCGAGATCCCGCCGCAGGCCGGGGCCCCGTGGATCCCGGAGCCGGTCGCGGCGCCCGAACCGGTGGCCGAGTCGGTGGCCGAGCCCGCCGTGGCCCCCGTGCAGCCGGAGCCGACCGAGGCTCCCGCGGAGGCGGTGGCCCGGCCCGAGCCGATTCAGCCCGAGCCCGTAGCGGTCGAAGGGCAGCCGCAGCCGGAGCCGGTCGCGGTCGAACCGGCTGCCGCCGAGCCGGCTGCCGCCGAGCCGGTCGCCGTGGAGCCCGTCGCCGTCGAGCCGGTCGCTGTCGCGCCCGAGCCCACCCCGGAGCCGCAGCCCGAGCCCGGGCCGGTCGCCCCGGAGGAGCCGGTGGCGGCCGCCGAGGCCGAGCCGGTCCGGCCCGAGCCCCTCGCGGTGGAGCCGGAGCCGCTGCCGCAGCCGGTCGTGACCGAGTCGGTGGCCGTGGAACCCCGGCCCGAGCCCGTGCTCATGGCTCCGCCCGTCGAGGCCGAGCCGGTGCAGCCGGAGGCCGCCCCGGCGGAGCAGTCCGAGGCCCCGGCCGCGGAGCCGGTCGAGGTGCAGCCCGAGCCGGTGCTCGCCGCCCCGCCCGTCGCGGTCGAGCCGGTCCAGCCGCAGGCCGCCGCGCCGCAGACCGTCCGCCCGGAGCCGGAGCCGGAGCCGGAGCAGCCCCTCCAGATCCACCCCGAGGCCGCCCCGGAGCCGATCCCGGCGGAGCAGCCGGAAGCCGAGCCCGTGGTGGACGCCCCCGCCGCGCCCTCCGCGGGTGAGGCGGCCCCCGGCTACGCCGACGCCGAGCGCGAGGCCGTCCTGCGCGTCATGCGCGAGCGCCGCGACATCCGCAAGGGCTTCCGTACCGACCCCATCCCGCACGAGGTGCTGCTCCGCGTCCTGGAGGCGGCCCACACCGCGCCCAGCGTCGGCCACTCGCAGCCCTGGGACTTCGTCGTCATCCGCTCCGCCGAGACCCGCCGGACGATGCACGAGCTCGCCCAGCGCCAGCGCGAGGCGTACGCCAAGTCGCTGCCCAAGGGCCGGGCCAAGCAGTTCAAGGAACTCAAGATCGAGGCCATCCTCGACACCCCGGTGAACATCGTCGTCACCGCCGACCCCACCCGCGGCGGGCGCCACACCCTCGGCCGGCACACCCAGCCGCAGATGGCCCCGTACTCCTCGGCCCTCGCCGTCGAGAACCTCTGGCTCGCCGCGCGCGCCGAGGGCCTCGGCGTGGGCTGGGTCAGCTTCTTCGACGAGCGCGAGATGGTCCGCGAGCTGGGCCTGCCCGAGCACCTCGAAGTCGTCGCCTACCTCTGCGTCGGCTACGTCGACGAGTTCCCCGAGGAGCCCGAGCTGGCGCAGGCCGGCTGGTCGCAGCGCCGCCCGCTGTCCTGGGTGGTCCACGAGGAGACCTACGGTCGCCGCGCGCTGCCCGGCGAGGAGCCGCACGACCTGCTCTCCGAGACGGTCGCCAGCATCCGCCCGCTCGACGCCAAGGCCCTGGGCGAGGCCTGGGAGCGCCAGAAGCGCATGACCAAGCCCGCCGGCGCCCTGGGCATGCTGGAGATCATCTCCGCCCAGCTCAGCGGCCTGTCCCGGGTCTGCCCGCCGCCGATCCCGGAGCCGGCGGCGGTCGCGATCTTCGCCGGTGACCACGGCGTGCACGCCCAGGGCGTCACCCCGTGGCCGCAGGAGGTCACCACGCAGATGGTGGCCAACTTCCTGGGCGGCGGAGCGGTCTGCAACGCCTTCGCCAACCAGGTCGGCGCCGAGGTCTGCGTGATCGACGTCGGCGTCGCCGGCGACCTCCCGGCCACCCCGGGCCTGCTTCCGCGCAAGGTCCGCCCCGGCACCGCCGACCTCTCCACCGGCCCCGCCATGACCCGCGAGGAAGCCGTCGCCGCCATCGAGGTGGGCATCGAGACGGCCCGCGACCTGGTCGCGGCGGGCAACAAGGCGCTCCTCACGGGCGAGATGGGCATCGCGAACACCACGGTGTCCGCCGCCCTCATCTCGGTCTTCACCGGTGTCGACCCGGCCGAGGTCACCGGCCGCGGCACGGGCATCAACGACGAGACGCACGCCCGCAAGGTCGAGGTCGTCCGCCGCGCCCTGGAGCTCCACCAGCCCGACCCGGCGGACCCGATCGGCGTCCTCGCGGCGATCGGCGGCCTGGAGCACGCGGCCATCGTCGGCCTCCTCCTCGGCGGCGCGTCGCTGCGTACCCCGGTGATCCTGGACGGCGTCAGCGCCGGAGCCGCCGCCCTGGTGGCCCGCGCCATCGCCCCGGAGTCCCTGTCGGCGTGCATCGCGGGCCACCGCAGCGCCGAGCCGGGCCACGTCGCGGCGCTCAACAAGCTGGGCCTGCGCCCGCTGGTCGACCTGGACCTCCGCCTCGGCGAGGGCACGGGCGCGCTCCTCGCCCTTCCTCTGGTCCAGAGCGCGGCCCGCGCGATGCACGAGGTCGCCACCTTCGACTCGGCGGGCGTCACGGAGAAGTAGCCCGCCAGGCCCCTGCCCTCGCCGTCGGGCGGGCGCGGCGCAACGGGGCTCCGCCCCGCACCCCGCGCCTCAAACGCCGGCGAGGCTGGGACGGGGAGCCTGCGCCCGGTGCCGTGGGGCGGGGACACTCCGGGAGGTCCCCGCAGGTCGAGCGAACCCACCGCCGAGCGGCGGGCCGGTCCGGCTCAGGGTTCGCGAGCCGAGGAGACCTGCCGGAGGGGCACCGCCCCACCGCGAAGCCCCGGCGGGATGGCCCGGACCCGCCGAGCGCCCCTGCGGGGCTCGGTCACCGCTCCACCGCGAAGCCCCCGGCCCGCGAGCCGAAGCCCAGGTGGCCCGGACCCGCCGAGCGCCCCCGCGGGGCTCGGTCACCGCGGCACCGCGAAGCCCCGGCTCGCGAGCCGAAAGCCGAGGCGGGGTGGCCCGGACCCGCCGAGCGACCCCGCAGGGGTTCGGCGTAGCCCCGTCCGCACCTCGGGACGGGCCGCGCCGTATGGTGGACCCGCACCGAATTACCGCACGTCAGTACACCGCCGCTCCAGCGCCGCAGCGGCACGCAAGAGCACCGCCGCCTTCAGGAGCCGCACCGCCATGGCCGACACCCCCGCGTACCCCGTAGGACTCCGTCTCGCCGGCCGCCGCGTCGTCGTCATCGGCGGTGGTCAGGTCGCCCAGCGCCGCCTCCCGGCTCTCATCGCGGCCGGCGCCGACGTCCTGCTCATCTCGCCCTCCGCCACCCCCTCCGTGGACGCCATGGCCGAGACCGGCGAGATCCGCTGGGAGCGCCGCCGCTACCAGGACGGCGACCTCGCCGACGCCTGGTACGCCCTGATCGCCACCCAGAACCGCGAGGACAACGAGCGCGCCTCCGCCGAGGCCGAGCGTGAGCGCGTCTGGTGCGTGCGCGCCGACGACGCCTCCGCCGCCACCGCCTGGACCCCCGCGACCGGCCGCATCGAGGGTGTCACCGTCGCCGTGCTGACCGGCAACGACCCCCGTCGCTCCGCGGCCGTCCGCGACGCCGTCGTCGAAGGCCTGCGCGACGGCACCCTCACCGCGCCCGCCCACCGGCACAAGGCCACCCCCGGCGTGGCGCTCGTCGGCGGCGGCCCGGGCGACCCGGACCTGATCACCGTGCGCGGCCGCCGGCTCCTCGCCGAGGCGGACGTGGTCATCGCCGACCGGCTCGGCCCCCGCGACCTGCTCGACGAGCTTCCGCCGCACGTCGAGGTCATCGACGCCGCGAAGATCCCGTACGGCCGGTTCATGGCCCAGGAGGCCATCAACAACGCCCTGATCGAGCACGCCAAGGCCGGCAAGGCCGTGGTCCGGCTCAAGGGCGGGGACCCGTACGTCTTCGGCCGCGGCATGGAGGAGCTCCAGGCCCTCGCCGAGGCCGGCATCCCCTGCACCGTCGTTCCCGGCATCTCCAGCTCCATCTCGGTACCCGGCGCCGTCGGCATCCCCGTCACCCACCGCGGTGTGGCGCACGAGTTCACCGTGGTCAGCGGCCACGTCGGCCCCGACGACCCGCGCTCGCTCGTGGACTGGGCCTCCCTCGCCAAGCTCACCGGCACCCTGGTGATCCTCATGGGCGTCGACAAGATCGGCCTGATCGCCGAGGCACTGGTGCGGCACGGCCGCTCCGAGCAGACCCCGGTCGCGGTGATCCAGGAAGGCACCACCGCCACCCAGCGCCGGGTGGACGCCACCTTGGCCACGGTCGGCGCGACCGTGCGCGCCGAAGAGGTCCGTCCGCCGGCCGTCATCGTCATCGGCGAGGTCGTCCGCGTGAACGGCCCGGACGACAACCCCCTCCCCACCACCGGCGCCTGACAGGCCGTTGGCACCGCACCCAGGACAAGGCAGTATCACCCTGTGGCTGATCTCATCACCGTCGAGGACCCCGACGACCCGCGCCTGCGCGACTACACGGGCCTGACCGACGTCGAACTCCGGCGCAGGCGCGAGCCCGCGGAAGGCCTTTTCATCGCCGAGGGCGAGAAGGTCATCAGACGCGCCAAGGACGCCGGGTACGAGATGCGCTCGATGCTGCTCTCCGCCAAGTGGGTCGACGTCATGCGCGACGTCATCGACGAACTCCCGGCACCGGTCTACGCGGTGAGCCCCGAGCTCGCCGAGCGCGTCACCGGCTACCACGTGCACCGCGGGGCCCTGGCCTCCATGCAGCGCAAGCCGCTGCCCACGGCCGAGGAACTGCTCTCCACCACCCGCCGTGTGGTCGTCATGGAAGCGGTCAACGACCACACCAACATCGGTGCCATCTTCCGCAGCGCCGCCGCCCTCGGCATGGACGCGGTACTGCTGTCACCGGACTGCGCGGACCCGCTCTACCGCCGCTCGGTGAAGGTCTCCATGGGCGCGGTGTTCTCCGTGCCGTACGCCCGCCTGGAGGCCTGGCCCAAAAGCCTCGACTCGGTGCGCGAGGCGGGCTTCAAGCTGCTCGCCCTCACCCCGCACGAGAAGGCCACGCCGATCGACGTGGCCGCGCCGCAGTCCCTGGAACGGGTCGCGCTGATGCTCGGCGCCGAGGGCGACGGACTGTCCACGCCCGCGCTGGTCGCCGCCGACGAGTGGGTACGGATCCCCATGGCGCACGGAGTGGACTCGCTGAACGTGGGCGCGGCGGCCGCGGTCGCCTTCTACGCGGTGGCCCAGGGCCGCGCCGCGCAGTAGGACCGCCGGGGTCATGGCCGCGGCAGCGGCCGCGGCTACAGCTTCTGGGCCGCCGCGATGCCCAGCGCGACGATCAGCGTCACCACGACGAACACGATCAGCCGCTGCCGCATCAGCTTCGGATCCGGCCGTGCGGGCCGCCGTCCCGTCCCCGTCGTCCTGGGGGCCGGACGGCCGCCCGTACGCCCCGAGGTCGGCCGGGAGGACGGGCCGCCGGGGTGCTGCGGGTGACGGGAGGACGAGGGCCGCGAGTGCGGACCGCTCGGGGTGCCGCCCTGCGCCCTGGGTGTGCTGCCGCCACCGGTACGACGCTCCGTACGCCGGCCCGGGTACTCCTCGGCCGCGCCGCCGATCCGCTCCGCCTCGGGGAGCCGCCCGGTCGGCCGCTCGACGCGGGCCCGCTGGGCCGGCGGGCGCCCGTCGGAGAGCCCCTGCGCCTCGCGGGCCGCGATCTCCTTGAGCCGCATCGACAGCTGGAGCGTGGTCGGCCGCTCCTCGGGGTCCTTGGCGAGGCAGGCCCGCACCAGCGGTGCCAGCGCGTCCGGCACGCCCTGCAGGTGCGGCTCCTCGTGCACCACGCGGTACAGCATGACCTCGGAACTACCGTGTCCGAAGGGGGAGTCGGCGGTGGCCGCGTAGGCCAGCGTGGCACCGAGCGCGAAGACGTCGGTGGCCGGGGTGACGGCGGCGCCGCGCACCTGCTCGGGCGCGAGGAACCCGGGGGAGCCGACGGCCGTACCCACATGGGTGAGGGTGCTCGCCCCGGTGGCCCAGGCGATACCGAAGTCGATGATCCGCGGGCCCTTGGGCGACAGCAGGATGTTCGAGGGCTTGAGGTCCCGGTGGACGACCCCCGCCTCGTGGACGGCGACCAGACCCTCGGAGAGCGCGGCGCCCACGGCGGCGATCTGCGCGGCCGTCAGGGGGCCTTCCTCGGCCACCTTGTCGTGCAGCGAGGGGCCGGGTACGTACTGGGTCGCGAACCAGGGGCGCTCGGCCTCCAGGTCCGCCGCCACCAGGCGCGCCGTGCAGCCGCCCCGGATCCGCCGGGCGGCGGACACCTCACGGGCGAACCGCGAGCGGAACTCCTGGTCCTCGGCCAGGTCCGGCCGGATGACCTTGAGCGCGACGCGCTGCCCGCGCCGGTCCGATCCCAGGTAGACCACGCCCATGCCGCCGGCACCGAGCCGCCGGTGCAGTCTGAACGAGCCGACGACACGCGGGTCCTCGCGCCGGAGCCGCATCATCGCCATGTCCACCCCGCTGACCGGTCGTCCTGTTGACGTGGCACAGCTTACGGACCATCCGGCATGCGTGCTCAGAGGCCGCGCCCTCGCCGGGGGATTCGATCGTCAGTGCGCCACAGCACACGTGAGGGGTCGTCGACGCCGGGGGCCGGGCGTTCCACCGGGGCGGCCCACCCGGCCAAACGCCCCTTGCGGCAAGGGGATTGGAGTCCCGGAGCAGGTCCGGGCCCACTCCGGCGTGACCGGAGGCGGCTCCCGGCCGAGTCGATCTTGTCGGCGGCAGGTGGGCGGACACGCGGCCACAGGGAGTGACGCAAGTGAGCGAAGTCACTACCCTCCGGTCATCCCCTCCGGGAAGACCCCCATAACGGGGGAACGGTCTCCACCCAGGGGAGTACACGGGGGAGGCCCCGTCATCCTCCTGGAGGCCCGGCAATGGGTACGAGGGCATGAGGCCAGGAGCCGCCCGCCCACCTAGTGTTGAAGACAAGCGGCGGGTGGCGCACTCGTCCCCCGAGGTCACGAGCCCGCCGCTGCCAGACGACAGGGAGAGGACCATGGCGGACATCGCACGGCAAGGACGCAAGGCATTCGCGTTCAACGGCCACGAGTCCGGTACCCGCCACCCCTTGGTGGCCGCGGCCATGGTGCTCCCCCTGGCCGCCCTGCTGCTCTTCCTCTTCGGAGGCTTCGAGCAGCTGGCGGCACAGGCGTCGTCCGTGGGTGTGATGCTGGGGCGCTGAGCGGCGCCCCAGGTCCGGGAGAGCGGCCCGGACCGGGACATCGTGGCCTGTCGAACCCCGTGGGGACGGGGGAGCGACGGACGGACGGCAGGTGAAGGGTGCTGCCCGTACGACTGGGGAGTCGGACGGGCAGCACCCTTTTCATATGCCTCGACATCTCTCGACCTTCACATCTCTCGACCCTTCACACGTCGGCTCATACGCCGGCCCACTCGTGCGGGGGAACGCGAAAGCCCCGACCGCAGGACGGTCGGGGCTTTCAGGTGGTGCGCGATACTGGGATTGAACCAGTGACCTCTTCCGTGTCAGGGAAGCGCTCTCCCGCTGAGCTAATCGCGCGGGCTCCGCAGCTCGAAAGCCGCAGGTGGAACAAGGTGATGCAGGTGCTGCGTGCGCGATACTGGGATTGAACCAGTGACCTCTTCCGTGTCAGGGAAGCGCTCTCCCGCTGAGCTAATCGCGCGAGGATCCTTGCGGATCAGTGGACGATACTGGGATTGAACCAGTGACCTCTTCCGTGTCAGGGAAGCGCTCTCCCGCTGAGCTAATCGTCCTTGGAGGTGGAGACGGGATTTGAACCCGTGTAGACGGCTTTGCAGGCCGTTGCCTCGCCTCTCGGCCACTCCACCAGGAGCTGCAGGGGTTCTCGGGAAGATCCCCCACTTCGAGCGGACGACGAGACTCGAACTCGCGACATCCACCTTGGCAAGGTGGTGCTCTACCAACTGAGCTACGTCCGCAGGTCACCGTGTTCGCTCCGGGGTTTTCCCCCTTCGCTCCCTGGCGACGTGTTGAACTCTAGCGGATTACCGGGCCAGCTCAAAAACGCGTTTCCGCAGCGTGCTGCCGCTCGATCACCACAGGTCACCCCGCCGTCACCGCACCGGCGCCGTGTCGTCACCGGTCATAGACTCGCAGCCGTGCACGACCTGCCTCCCATGGCCCGCTTCGGCGGCCTTCTCGCGACCGACCTCCGAGACGTCACCAGCGATCCCGCCGCCCTCGACTCCACCGGCTTCTGGGCGGTGTCCGCCGACTTCGAAGGGCGGCTCGTCTGCGCGCGCTTCGGCGACGTACGCCGCGCGCCGGTCCCCGCGCCCGTTCCGGGCGCCTGGCGCGGACCCGACGCCGACCGGTGGACCTCATCTCTCGACCGCGCCGCGTACGTGGCCGGCGTACGACGCGTCCGTGAGTACATCGCCGCAGGCGAGGTCTATCAGGCCAACCTCTGCCGGGTGATGTCCGCGCCGCTGCCGCACCCCGCCAGCGCCGACGTCGACGCGCTCACCGCGCTCCTCGCGCGGGGCAACCCCGCACCTTTCGCAGGAACGATTCGCCTGGCCGCCCACGGCGTCGAGATCGCCACCGCCTCGCCCGAGCTGTTCCTGCGCCGGTCCGGCCGGCACATCGAGTCCGGCCCCATCAAGGGGACCGGCCGCACCGTCCACGACCTGCTCCCCAAGGACCACGCCGAGAACGTGATGATCGTGGACCTCGTACGCAACGACCTCGGCCGGGTCTGTGCGACCGGCTCCGTCGCGGTCCCCGAGCTGTGCGCCGTCGAGGAGCACCCCGGCCTGGTCCACCTCGTCTCCGTCGTGAGCGGCGAACTCGCCGACGGCACCGGCTGGCCCGAGCTGCTCGCCGCCACCTTCCCGCCCGGTTCCGTCACAGGCGCCCCCAAGTCCTCGGCCCTGCGGATCATCGAATCCCTGGAAACCGCCCCGCGCGGCCCCTACTGCGGAGGCATCGGTTGGGTCGACGCGGACCGGGGCACCGCCGAGTTGGCCGTCGGCATCCGTACATTCTGGATCGACCGCGAGGCCGCCGGTGGCCCCCGCCTGCTCTTCGGCACCGGAGCGGGCATCACCTGGGGCTCCGATCCCGACCGCGAATGGGCGGAGACCGAACTCAAGGCCGCCCGGCTCCTGCGGGTGGCCATGGGCCACGAGGTGAGCGGCGGCCCGCAGGAGACGAACGACACGATCGGAAGGACCGCACCATGAAGATCTGGCTCGACGGAGCCCTGACCGAGGTGGACAGCGCGAAGGTGTCCGTCCTCGACCACGGCCTGACCGTGGGCGACGGCGTCTTCGAGACGCTGAAGGCGGAGCGCGGCCGCGCCTTCGCGCTCACCCGGCACCTGGAACGACTCACCCGCTCGGCCCGGGGCCTGGGCCTGCCGGACCCCGACCTCGACGAGGTCCGCCGCGCCTGCGCCGCCGTACTGGAAGCCAACCCGCTGGAGCACGGTCGGCTGCGCGTCACCTACACCGGCGGCGTCTCCCCCCTCGGCTCCGACCGCGGGGACGCCGGGACCACCCTGATCGCCGCCGTCGCCGACTCCCCCCGCCGCCCGGACACCACCGCCGTCGTCACCGTGCCGTGGGTGCGCAACGAACGCTCCGCCGTGGCCGGGCTGAAGACGACCTCGTACGCCGAGAACGTGGTCGCCCTCGCCGCCGCGCACCGCGCCGGGGCCTCCGAGGCGCTCCTCGCCAACACCCTCGGCCGCCTCTGCGAGGGCACCGGCTCCAACGTCTTCGTCGTACTCGACGGAGAACTGCACACCCCGCCGCTCGCCTCCGGCTGCCTGGCGGGCATCACCCGGGCCCTGATCGTCGACTGGGCCGGCGCCAAGGAGACCGACCTGCCCTTCGAGGTGCTGGAGCGGGCCGAGGAGGTCTTCGTGACCTCCTCGCTGCGCGACGCCCAGGCCGTGCTGCGGATCGACGACCGCGAACTGGGGTCCGCCCCCGGACCGGTCACGGCCGAGGTGATGCGGATCTTCGAGGTGATGGCGGGCGCGGACCTCGACCCGTAGGTCGACCGGGACGGGAACGGGGGCGGCTTCCGTCGGAGGAGGGCTGTCGCGGCGGCCGGGGGACGGGTAGAACTCAAGGGATGACCACCACCCTGCGGCCGTCCGGGCCGCTCCAGCACACGGCGGACGGCGCGCGCTCGCGCCCGTACGAGATCCGGGTCAACAGCAGGCGGGTCGGCGCCCTGCTGATCGCCTCCGACACCCCCTTCGGGCCCACGGTCGGCGAGATCCGCGACCTCGACGTCGAACCGGGCGACCGGCGGCGGGGGAGGGCCACCGTCGCCGCGCTCGCCGCCGAGGAAGTGCTGCGCGGCTGGGGCTGCCGCCGGGTCCGCGTCTCGGTCCCGGCGGACTCGGAAGCCGGCCTGTGCATGGCCGAGGCCCTCGGGTACACCGAATACAGCCGGAACATGGTCAAGGAGCTGCCGGCCGAGCCCCCGGCCCTCCCCGAGGAGGTACGCGGCCGCCCCATGACGGACGCCGAGTACGCGCTCTGGTATGCCGGGGCCGTCGAGGACTACGCCGCCGGCTGGCGCAGCCGCGGCATGTCCGCCGAGGCCGCCCGCGCCAAGTCGGTGGCCGACCACACGAGCCTGTTGCCCGAGGGCCTGGCCACCCCCGGAGCCACCTTCGTCGTCCTGGAGGCGGCCGGGGTGCCCGTCGGTCAGGTGTGGCTCGCGCCGCGCGACGAGGGCTCGTACATCTACGACATCGAGGTCCGGGCCGAGCACCGGGGGCGCGGGCACGGCCGGCACCTGATGGCGCTCGCCGAGCGCGCCGCCCTCGCCGCCGGCCACCGCCTGCTGGCGCTCCAGGTCTTCACCGACAACACCCCGGCCCTGAGGCTGTACGTCTCCCTCGGCTACCGGCCCACCAACTTCAACTACGCCAAGGACCTCGTCTAGTCCGTCGGGGTCCGTCGGGGTCCGCCGTTCCGCTAGTCCGCGAGCAGACGGTCGGCGATCTCCTCGATCCGGGCGCGCAGGCCGTCCTGGCTCTTGCCGCCGTCGAGGCGCCGGCCGTCGATCACGTACGTCGGGGTGCCGGTCACGCCGATCGCTTTGCCCTCGGCCTGGTCGGCGTCGACGATCAGGATGTGTCGACCGTCGATCAGGGCCGTGTCGAACTCCTCGACGTCGAGCCCCAGTTCACGCGCCACGTCCAGCAGGACCGGCTCGCCGCGCTCGGCCAGCTCCGCGGTGCGCGCCAGCACCGCTTCCGCGTAGGGCCAGCCCTGGCCCTGCTCGACGGCCTCCTCGGCGGCCTGCGCCGCGGCGAAGGAGTGCTTGTGCTTCTCCAGGGGGAAGTGGCGCAGCCGGATGTCCAGCCGGTCGCCGTAGCGGGCCCGCAGGGCGCGTACGTCGTCCAGGGCGCGGTGGCAGTCCGGGCACTGCAGTTCGCACCAGACGTCGAGGATCACGGAATCGGTCATACGGACAGTCTCCCAGCCCCCACCCCTCCCACCGACCGGGACCGGGACGCGGTCCTGGGTCCGGGCCGGGAGACCTGGACCCAGGGAGGAGACACGACCCGGAGATGTCCCGGAGATCCGCACGGGGACGGCCCGGAACCTGGCCGCCGCGGCGGCGACCGGTGCAGGATGGATAGGGACAGATCGCCGAGCGCCGAGAGTCCGGAGGACCGCATGCTTGCCGAGACCATTTGCTCCGCGGTGTCAGTGGCGGGCCTGGGCATCGCCGCGGTCACCGCCTACCGCAAACGCTTCCTGACCGCCGCCCGGATCACGGCGTACGCGCTGGTGCCGGTCGCCCTGGTGATGACGGGGTTCGTGGAGTGGGTGTCCGGGATGGTCTTCAACCCGACCGTCTGGGCCGGCTTCGGCCTGCTCGGCCTGTCCTGGCTGCTCTTCATGACGACCCGGGCCATCGAGCGCCGCGGCCTGCCCGAGTCCGGGGAGTCCGGGAAGCCGGCGAAGAAGGTCAGGAAGAGCCCGGCCACCGAGGCCGTCGCCCCGGGTGCCTCCGCGCCGTCCCTCGGCTCCGCCCGAGCCGGTTCGCAGGCGCAGCCCGCCGCCCCCGCGGAGGACTTCTCCGACATCGAGGCCATCCTCAAGAAGCACGGGATCTGAACCACGGGATCCGAACCACGGGATCAGAGCACGTGATCGGCCCCGGCCGGGCCAGGACCGCCCTCGTCCACAAGATCGAGCGAACTCCCGCGCGGATGTTGGCGTGTTGAAGGTCGGTGTGTGGTGCGCTGCGTCATCATCGCCCCGACATGTTCGACACATCGCACCGTGACCCGCCGGTACCCGCCCCTGTGGTGGAGGAGCCGCGAGGTTGTCTCTTCGCGCTCTCCCAGCCACCCCTGATGATCTTCCTAGCCGTGATCGGCATCCTGCTGCTGCTCGCTGCGGTGCACGACCTCTTCATGCTCTGACGCCTCCGCGTCGGCCTCCTTGCGCCGGGCCCGGTACGCCGCCACGTGCAGCCGGTTCCCGCAGGTCCGGCTGTCGCAGTAGCGCCGGGACCGGTTGCGGGACAGGTCGACGAAGGCGCGCCGGCAGTCCGGGGCCTCGCAGCGGCGCAGCCGTTCCTGCTCGCCGGAGACCACGATGAAGGCGAGCGCCATGCCACCGTCGGCCGCCAGGTGGTCACCCACCGACGCGCCCGGCGCGAAGTAGTGCACGTGCCAGTCGTAGCCGTCGTGGTCGGTCAGCTGCGGGGTGGTGCCCGCCGTGGCCACGAGCTCGTTGATCAGGATGGAAGCCGCGCGCGGGTTCGGGGAGGCGAAGACCTGCGCGAACTTCCCGCGCACCGTCCGGACGCCGGCCAGGTCGCGGGCACTGAGGTCGCCGACGTCACTGATCGAGTACTCCTGGACGAATCCGCGCAGCGCGCCGATGTCCGAGAGTCCGTCGGGCTGGTCGGCCTCGGCCGCGGTGTTCACCAGCGCGACGACGACGTCGAGCGCGCGACGGGTGTCGTGGGGGATCTGCACGGGGTCTCCCTCAGGGGACGGGCCTGCGACGACGGGGGCCGTCGCCGCTGCCGCCCGACAATAGCGGGTCGCGCAGAGCACACCGGCGCCGTCCTCGCGGGTGGCTTCCGCTGGAACAGCGCCGGCACTGCCGTATGTGGTTGTCCGTCCCGCACCGTCGCCCCGAGTCGGACGGTGTCGAGCGGCTGTAGGCCTGGCTCAGCTTTCGGCCAGGATGTGGGAGAGCTCCTTGTCGAGGTCGAAGTGCCGGTGTTCGGTCCCGGGTGGGACCGCGGCGTCCGTCCGCTTGAGGAACGACTCGAGTGCTCGGGCGGGTGCTTCGAGCAGTGCTTCTCCCTCCGGTGAGCTCAGGGCGATGCAGACGACGCCCTGACCGTGGCTGCGGGACGGCCAGACGCGGACGTCGCCGGTACCGGTGGGCCGGTGGAGGCCCTCCGCGAGGAGGTCGCGGGCGAATACCCATTCGACCGTCTCCTCGGCGCCGGTGTGGAAGGTGGCGTGCACGGCGTAGGGGTCGGCCGTGTCATACCGCAGGCCCGCGGGAACAGGCAGTGAGGACTCGCTCGACACAACGAGGCGCAGGTGCAGCTCGCAGCTGACCGTGGTGTTCATAAGCGCCAGGGCCTTTCGCTCAGTGTGCGCTCGGGGATTCGCACGTCGGCGAAATCGACATGCCACCTACGGTGCCGTTGTAAACCCCTCTGACCGTTTTGCGGACCTCTGGGTCCCTCGGACGGCGGATCCAAACCCACATTCCCGTGTGCATCGAGCTCCGGTAGATTCGGGTTCATGAATACGGGGAGTGACCGCGGAACCCACGGGTCCGCCGCTGATGACGCCACCACCGAAGCCACCACCGAAGCCGCCGCCGGATCGCCCGCGGAATCCGCGACCGAGGCCGCCGAGGAGACGCCGCACGTGTCGAAGGCCCCGGCCTTCATCAAGCGGAACAGGAGCCTGCACCTGAGCTGGCAGGTCGGCGTCTTCATCGTCGGCCTCGCCGTGATCGGCGCCGGCATCGCCATGCTCGTCCTGCCCGGGCCCGGCTGGGTCGCGATCTTCGCGGGCCTGGCGATCTGGGCCACCGAGTTCGCCTGGGCCCACCTCGTGCTGCGCTGGACCAAGCGGAAGGTGACCGAGGCGGCACAGAAGGCGCTCGACCCGAAGGTCCGCCGCCGCAACATCATCCTGACCAGCGTGGGCCTCGTCATCGCGGGCGCGCTGATCGGGTTCTACCTGTGGAAGTACGGGCTCGTCCTGCCCTGGAACCTCAAGGACCAGTGATGGTCAAGGAGCACCGCTGACATGCGGTAATGTTTGCGGTGCGTCCGGGCGATTAGCTCAGTGGGAGAGCACTTCGTTCACACCGAAGGGGTCACTGGTTCGAACCCAGTATCGCCCACCCGGATCGAAGGCCCGGAGACTTCACCGTCTCCGGGCCTTCGGCGTTTCCACCTAGGCCGTCTCTTTCGGATCTTGCCGGGCCGGCGACGCCCGGCACCGCACCCGGCCGCGTTGTCGGGGCGACCGAGTACGTCCGGTACGCGGGCGCCCCTCCGCCTTGCCGGGCACGGCACCGGACGCCGCGGGCTCGGCCGACACGATCCGAAAGAGACGGCCTAGCGCAGTCGGCCGATCGCGGCCCGCAGTCGGCGGGCGTCGCGCAGCCGCCGTTCGTACGTCGCCCCCACCGCCAGCAGCAGCAGCCCCGCCAGGGCCGGCGGCACCCAGCGCGGAAGCGCACCCGCGACCTGCACCACGTACGGGGCCAGCTCGTGCACCGCCACCGCCGCCAGCACGGCCCCGCCGAGCAGGAGCGGAGCCTGCAGCCGCCGCCGGGCGCCCAGCAGGGTCACCACCAGCGCGGCCACCCCCAGCAGCAGCGGGCGCATCCAGCCCGGGTCCCCCCACGCCGCGAGCAGGCTCGGCGGCAGCGTCGCCGCCAGGCCCGGGCCGTACGCCGTCCAGGACGAGGCCTGCGGGTCCCGGCGCCGCCGCAGCAGCCCCACCACGAGGGCGGGCACCGTCACCGGCAGCGTGTAGGCCTCCGGCGCGCTCACCCCGGCCTCGGCCAGCCGCACCCAGGTCGCCGCCGCGAGCAGCGCCCCGGCCGCCCAGCCCAGCACCCGACGCTCCGGCCGCACCGCGGCGCCCGCGCACACCACCCCGGCCAGCGCCAGGACCAGCGCCAGGGTCCCGGCCCGCCCGGCGGACAGACCCAGCGCCAGTACGCCCGCCACGGCCGCCGCGATCTCGACGGGCAGCCGGACCTCGCCGAGCCGCGGCCCGAGCGCCGCCACCAGGGCCGGGACGGCCAGCACCGGCAGCGCCCACCAGACCACCGCCAGGTCCGACACCGCGCCCGCCGCCACCAGGACACCCGTGGCGTACCCGACGGCGCACACGGCCGCCCCGGACCGCACCGGCCTCGGAGCGGGCCCGTACGCCGCTCCCGCCGCGCAGCCCACGCCCAGCAGCCCCCACACCGCGAAGGTCGCCGTCCGGCCGTCCAGCGCTCCCAGGGACACGTTCGCGGCGCCGACCAGCGCGCACACCGCCGCCGCGATCCGGACCCCACGCTCCGGGGAGCGCAGGGCGAGGACGCCCGCCGCTCCCACCACCGCGAGCTGCGCGGCGAACACCGCCGCCACCGGGAACCCGAGCAGCACCGGGGCCGTGAACAGCCCCGCCCAGGCCAGGACCACCGCCACCACCGTCGGCTCGGGCCGGGACAGCGCCCGCCCCGTCCACCGGGCCGCCCCCGCCGCGATCAGCAGGATCAGGACGACCGCCGCCCCCGGCCCGTACGGCTCCCGGTCCGGGGTCGTCGCCGCCCACACCTCACCCAGCACCCGCAGCCGCGCCACCAGGGCCGTGGCCGCCGCGGCTCCGGCCGACAGCGCCGCCAGGGCGGCCACCGCGGCCCCGGCCCGGGCCGACCCGCGCCGGACCGCCGCCGGGAGCGCGGGGACCCGTACCGCCGCCAGCAGCGGGAGCGCGAGCAGCAGGTGCGCCAGCACCGTCCAGGCCGGGTCCAGGACCGGCCGGACCACCCCGCCCAGGCCCGCCACCGCCGCCAAGGCGCCCACCAGCGCGGCGGCCGAGGCGCGCGGCTCCCGCCAGGCGACCGCCACGCCGAGGGCCGCGCCCGCCAGCAGCAGCGCCGCCGGGGCCACGGCCGCCGCCGCGGACCCCGCCGACCAGGACTGGGCCACCCCGATCAGCAGCGCCCCGGCGGCGCTCACGGCCGCCGGGATCGCCGCCCACCTGACCCGCAGGGCGAGCGCCGCGTCCAGCGCCGCCGTCGCCAGCAGGGCCCAGCCGAGCGCCTGCGGTCCCGGCCGTACGGCCAGCGCCGCCAGCGGCAGCGCGAACTGCGCGGCCGACACCGCGGCCGGCAGCGGGAGCCGCAGCGTGCGCAGCCCCGAGCCGTAGGCGGCCCACGCGGTCGCCAGGACGGCGGCCGCTCCCGCCGCGTAACCGGTGCCGTTCACATCCGGCATGCCGACCGCGTGGAGCGCGTAGGCGTCGAGCACCGTCAGCAGCAGGCCGACCGCCGCGACCGACTCCGCCGTCGACCGCAGCCCGCGGCGCAGCAGGAGCAGGGGCGCGCCCAGCGCCGCCGCCGTCACCGCGGCGAGCACCGCCGAGCGTCCGGCGATCCCCATCGAGCCCCAGCTGACCAGCGTGAACGCGAGCGCGGCGACCGCCAGCAGCACCGCGCCCAGGGTGAGCAGCACGTTCTGCGCGCTCGGGGCGGAGGCCTCCTTCGAGGTGCCGGGGGTGCCGGCGGGGCCGGCGGGCACGCCGGACACCGCGGGTCCCCAGCGGACCGGAGCGGGACCGGACCCGGGCTGGAGCAGCAGACGCAGCAGCCAGTCCCGACGGCTCAGCAGATACAGCCGCCGGGCATCGAGTTGAGCCAGCTCGCGGTCGATGAGCGCCAGCTCTTCGGCGGGCGGCAGAGGCGTGTTCATATCCGGAGTGTGGCGGCGGTCACGCAGTCAGGACATGGGTGTGCGTACTCAGATGTGCCCTGAGTAGGTACCCGGCGCGCGGCCCGCGGGTCGCCTGCGGGGAAGCGGTTTGAACCAGCCCCGAGCCTTCTGTATTGTTCACTCCGTTCCCGGGCGATTAGCTCAGCGGGAGAGCACTTCGTTCACACCGAAGGGGTCACTGGTTCGATCCCAGTATCGCCCACCGGGACAGGCCGGTCCGTCATCGACGGACCGGCCTTCCGCATGTTCGGGCCCTCCGCGAAACCCCGGTCGTCCTACGCGGCCGTCGACAGGTCCGGTCGCAGCGGCCAGTGCGGATCCACCGGCTCCGGTGTCCCCTGACGCGCGAACCACGCCTGCAGGCCACGCGCCTGCGCCGCGTGCCACACCGCCTGAAGCGTGTGCAGCTCGGCCGGCGTCAGCCGCTCCAGCCGTGCCGCGAACCGTCGCCCCACCGCCCGGACGAGCTCCAGCGAGGCCATCGCGTCCGCCGCCGCGTCGTGCGCGCCCTCCAGCTCGATCCCGTAGTGCGCGCACAGGTCCGTCAACGTCCGGCGGCCCTTGCGGTACCGGTCCAGATGCTTGTCCAGCACCCGCGGGTCCAGCACCGTCAACGGCCGGTTGTCCAGGTACCGTGACAGCGAGGACGCCCGGTGCCGGCGCAACTCCCGGTCCAGCAGCGTCAGATCGAACGGCGCGTTCATCACCACCACCGGCCGGCCGGCCACCTGCTGCTCCCCGAGCGCCCGGGCTATCTCCTCCACCACCGGCGCCGGCCAGCGCCCGTGACGCTGCAGGTGCTCGTCGGTCAGCCCGTGCACTTCCGTGGCCCCCGCGGGCACCGGAATGCCGGGATTGACCAGCCAGCGCGTGGTGCGGACCCGGCCGCCCGCACACTCCTGGACGATGAGCGCGGCGGACACGATCCGGTCCTGCTCGACGTCCACCCCGGTGGTCTCCGTGTCGAATGCGGCCAGCGGGCCCTCGTACCAGCGTGTCATGGCGAACTCCTCGTCCCCGAGCGGCGGGTGGAGCTTCCTGAACACATGACCCCCGCCGCATCGGTGATACCCGGGCTGTTTGCCCCGTACGCCGTTTGCGGGCGGTCGGGTGCGGAGACAACTTCCTTGGGGGGCCGTACGTATGACCGGTCATCACCCAGCACCGCTCGCGGCGGAGGCCGCAAGGCATGGGGGAGCCGGCCATGGCGCTCACACAGCCCGAACCGGGCGGGGTGCTGCACGAGGGAACAGGTCCGCGGACCGGAATCCTGCGCGGCACGCTCGCCACCACCGCCTGCATGGAGACCCTCCAGGTGGGATACCTGCACGCCGTCGCGGCCGCCGCGGGATGCTCGCTCTCGCAGCCCTTCCCCGACAACGGCATCGACTGGCACGTCTCCCACGGAGCGCCCGAACACGTCGTCGACGACGAGGTCACCATCAAGGTGCAGCTCAAGGCGACCTACCAGATACCGCCGCGGCCGCCCGGGGCCACCTTCGGCTTCACCCTCGACAACGAGCACCTGGTGAAGCTGGCCCGGACGCCCGTCGCCGTCCACAAGATCCTCGTCGTGATGCTCGTACCGAGGGAGCGCGACCAGTGGCTCGCCGCCGGACACGACCGGCTCGACCTGAGGCACTGCTGCTACTGGACCAACCTCGCCGGACACCCCGTGACCGGCCGGCGCCGCACCACCGTACGGATCCCGACCACGCGGATCTTCGACGACCGTGCGCTGTGCGAGATCATGACCCGGGTCGGGTCGGGAGGGACACCCTGATGAACCCGCACTCACCGCACCTCGAACCGCTGCCGTCCCCGTCGCCCTCCCCGCAGTACACCCTGGGCGGTCCCGACCCCGCGCAGGTCGACCCGCAGGTGCTGGGGGCGCTGCTGCACCGCCACGGCTGGCTGCGGCGCGGCGGTGCGGCCGGACGGTACGGTCGCTGGACCCCGCCCGGCCGCTCGGGAACCAGCCTGCTCGTCCCGGAGAGCCGTACCTTCCCCGACTGCGCGGACCTGCTGGACGAGGCGCTCACCGCCCTCGCGCACAGCGGCCTGCCCTCGGCCCGGGAGGTGCTGCTCGGGCTGAGCGTGCCCAGCGACGAGATCCGCTGGGAGCGCGAGATCCCGGAGGGGCCCTACGGATACCGGGGCGAGGCCTCCTGGCCCGTGCAGGAACAGCTGCGCTCGGCCGCCCGCCGGCTGCTGCTCGCGGGAGCCCTCGCCGACCGGGCCCGGGCCGGATACTACGGGGCCCGCCACCAGGCCCAGGCCGAACGCACCCTGGACGGGGTCCTGGTGGGGCCCTCCCCGGGCGGGCGCCGACTGACCGCGTACGTCCCGGTGGACGGCGGCCGGGGACCCGTGACCCGGCTGCACCACGCCCTGCACGCGGCCCGCGAGGCGGTGGACTACCAGCGGGCCACCGGCGGCATGGATGCCTTCGACGCGGCGGTGGCCGCCGGGGTCAGCCGGGAACTCGCCGAGGCGCTCATCGCCCTGGTCCGGGGCTCGGAGGGGGCCCGGATCGCGCTGGCCTGGGCGCCGGCGGCCGGGGTCCCGGCAGGCTGCGCCGCCCGCCCCGAGCCGGTGGAGTTCTCCCCGGGCGACCTGCCCGTGCTGCGAGAGGCCGCCGCCCGCTACACCCGCGCGGAACCCGCCGTACCGGTCCGCCTCGCCGGGGCCGTGGTGCGGATGCGGCGCAAGGCCGCCGGGGGCGGGGGAACCGTACGGCTACGGGTGCTGGCCGGGGCGGAGGTCCCCTACGTCCGGGCGGCCCTCGACGAGGAGGCGTACCGCATCGCGGGCCACGCCCACCTGGTGGGCCTGCCGGTCCGGGTCACGGGCCGCCTCCAACGCCGGGGCGGTTTCCGGCGGCTGTCCGACGCGGCGGACGTGGCACCCGTACCGATGGACGAGGTCGAGCGGGACCGGTTGATGAAGTCCCTGGACGCGGCCTTCGACCCCGAGGACGTATTGCCGTCCGACGAATAGGCCCTCGGGAAAGCGTGCGACAACGGCCCGCGGAGACGGCCTAGGAACGGAAGGCGGTGGCGCGGACGGTGTCGCCGCACAGGGCGAACCGGCCGCCGTCCGAGGGAGCCACCTGGAATCCCATGCCGGCGATGCCCACCACCAGCGAGGGGGCGAGGGTCGGATCGGCCCCGGAGGCGCAGTAGCCGTCCGCCTCGCCCAGGACGGGCGTGAAGGTCAGGAGCGTCGAGGCGGTCCCGCCCTGCGCCAGCAGTACGGGCCGGGCCTCGCCCCGGGGGATGACGCGCAGCGGCTTGTTGCGGTCCGGGGAGCCCTGGCCCGCGGGCGCCACCGTCGGGAAGCCCCGCAGCTCACAGGTGGGGCCGGTGTTGACCACCGTGAACCGCACCCGGTCGGAGCCCGCCCGGTCGGCACCGGTGGCCGAGAGCTGGTCCCCGGTGCACGCGGCGGCGGGCGCCGCCACCGCGGGGCCGGCGATGAACATCCCGCCCGCCAGCACGGCCGTCGCGGCGCCCAGGGCGGCCGCCTTCCTGGTCACTCTCATGGGTGTCACCTCATGCCAGGTCGGAAGATCCCCTTCCACCTTCGCACGGGGTGCCCTCGGCGGCCCGGCCGAAGGAGGCCATGGTCAGCCCCGGGACGGGGGAGAAGTCCGGCCCACGGGTGAAGCCGAGACGCTCGTAGAGGGTCACCGCGGGGGCATTGGCGGCGCCGGTGGTGACCGAGACGGGCCGGTCCGGGAACAGCTCCGTGAGGACGTGCCGCAGCAGCAGCGAGGCGACGCCCCGCCGGAACCGCCCCGGATCCACGCACAACCGGTCGATGCCGATCGCGCCGGAGGCCTCCTCCTCCCAGGCGAGGAAGCCGTCGAGCGAGCCCTCCACCGAGAACGCTCCGCACCAGTCCAGGTCCCGTGCTCTCATCTCGGCGAGGCTCTCGCTCAGCGCCGGGATGCCGTCGAAGCCGATCAGCTCGGCCTCCACCGCGTACGCGGCGCGCCCGATCCGGTGCACCGCCGTCGCGAGGGCGTCGTCGCCCAGGTCCAGCCCACGTATACGCATACCGCGCCACGCTACCGGCGCCCGGCCGTGCTCCGGGTGGGGCGGGGGCACTCCAGGGCGTCCCCGCAGGTCGAGCGAACCCACCGCCGCGCAGCGGGCCGGTCCGGCTCAGGGTTCGCGAGCCGAGGAGACGCCCTGGAGGGACACCGCCCCACGGCCCCGCCTGCGCCGGCGCCGGCCCTGCGCCGGCGCCGGCCCTGCCCCCGCGCCGGTGGCCCCGGTCCTGCGCCGCGAGCCCCGCCGCGGCCCCGCCCCGCCCCGTGCCGCGGGACCCGCCGGGCGGGGCCGGGTCGGCCCGGGCGGTAACCGTTTAGCGGCGCGGCCACTCCGCTCGGTACGATTCAGGCGCGCGGCGTTCGCCCGCGCACCCCCTGAGTCAGGAGAGACCGGTGTCAGACGTCCGTGTGATCATCCAACGCGATTCCGAGCGGGACGAGCGCGTGGTGGCCACGGGCACTACGGCGGCGGAGCTCTTCGCCGGCGAGCGCACCATCGTCGCCGCGCGCATCGCGGGCGAGCTCAAGGACCTCGCGTACGAGGTGAAGGACGGCGAGACCGTCGAGCCGGTGGAGATCTCCTCCGAGGACGGCCTGAACATCCTGCGCCACTCGACCGCGCACGTCATGGCCCAGGCCGTGCAGGAGCTCTTCCCCGAGGCCAAGCTGGGCATCGGCCCGCCGGTCCAGAACGGCTTCTACTACGACTTCGACGTAGCCCGCCCCTTCACCCCCGATGACCTCAAGGCCATCGAGAAGAAGATGCAGGAGATCCAGAAGCGCGGCCAGAGGTTCTCCCGCCGTGTGGTCACCGACGAGGCGGCCCGCGAGGAGCTCGCCGACGAGCCGTACAAGCTGGAGCTCATCGGCATCAAGGGCTCCGCGTCCACCGACGACGGCGCGAACGTCGAGGTGGGCGGCGGCGAGCTGACCATCTACGACAACCTGGACGCGAAGACCGGCGACCTGTGCTGGAAGGACCTCTGCCGCGGTCCCCACCTGCCCACCACCCGCAACATCCCGGCGTTCAAGCTGATGCGCAACGCGGCCGCCTACTGGCGCGGCAGCGAGAAGAACCCGATGCTCCAGCGCATCTACGGCACCGCCTGGCCGTCGAAGGAGGAGCTGAAGGCCCACCTCGACTTCCTCGCCGAGGCCGAGAAGCGCGACCACCGCAAGCTCGGCAACGAGCTCGACCTCTTCTCCATCCCGGACGAGATCGGCTCCGGCCTCGCCGTCTTCCACCCGCGCGGCGGCATCATCCGCCGCACCATGGAGGACTACTCGCGCAAGCGGCACGAGGAGGAGGGCTACGAGTTCGTCTACTCCCCGCACGCCACCAAGGGCGCCCTCTTCGAGAAGAGCGGCCACCTGGACTGGTACGCGGAGGGCATGTACCCCCCCATGCAGCTCGACGGTGGTACCGACTACTACCTCAAGCCCATGAACTGCCCGATGCACAACCTGATCTTCGACGCGCGCGGCCGCTCCTACCGCGAACTGCCGCTGCGCCTGTTCGAGTTCGGCACCGTGTACCGGTACGAGAAGTCGGGTGTCGTCCACGGCCTGACCCGCGCCCGCGGTTTCACCCAGGACGACGCGCACATCTACTGCACCCGCGAGCAGATGGCGGAGGAGCTCGACACGACCCTCACCTTCGTGCTCAACCTGCTGCGCGACTACGGCCTGACCGACTTCTACCTGGAGCTGTCCACCAAGGACCCGGAGAAGTTCGTCGGCTCGGACGAGGCCTGGGAGGAGGCGACCGCGGTCCTCGCGCAGGTCGCCGAGAAGCAGGGTCTCCCGCTGGTCCCGGACCCGGGCGGCGCCGCCTTCTACGGTCCGAAGATCTCCGTGCAGTGCAAGGACGCCATCGGCCGTACCTGGCAGATGTCGACCGTGCAGCTCGACTTCAACCTGCCGGAGCGCTTCAACCTGGAGTACACCGCGCCCGACGGCTCCCGCCAGCGGCCGGTCATGATCCACCGTGCGCTGTTCGGCTCCATCGAGCGGTTCTTCGCCGTGCTGCTGGAGCACTACGCGGGCGCCATGCCGCCGTGGCTGGCCCCGGTCCAGGCGGTCGGCATCCCGATCGGCGACGGGCACGTCGAGTACCTGCAGGAGTTCGCCGCGGCGGCGAAGAAGCAGGGCCTGCGGGTCGAGGTGGACGCCTCCTCCGACCGCATGCAGAAGAAGATCCGGACGCACCAGAAGCTCAAGGTCCCGTTCATGATCATCGTCGGTGACGAGGACATGGCCGCGGGCACCGTGTCCTTCCGCTACCGCGACGGTTCGCAGGAAAACGGCATCGCCAAGGACGAGGCGCTGGCCAAGCTGGCCAAGGTCGTCGCGGACCGCGTCCAGGTCTGACCCGGCCGCTTCCGTACGAGGAAGGCCCCCGGAAAGTGATCACTTTCCGGGGGCCTTCCTCGCACGCCAGGGCAAGGTCATATGCTTGCCGCCATGACGACTCAGCCGGAGCAGCAGATCGGTGTGGGCACGCAGGACGCGTTCCAGCGACTGTGGACGCCCCACCGGATGGCCTACATCCAGGGGGAGAACAAGCCGACCGGCCCGGAGGCCGGGGACGGCTGTCCCTTCTGCGGGATTCCGGACATGTCCGACCAGGACGGCCTGGTCGTCGCGCGGGGCCGGCACGTGTACGCGGTGCTGAACCTCTACCCGTACAACGGCGGCCACCTGATGGTCGTCCCGTACCGGCACGTCGCCGACTACACCGAGCTGGACGGGCCGGAGACGGCCGAGCTCGCCGACCTCACCAAGCGGGCGATGATCGCGCTCCGCAAGGCCTCGGGCGCGCACGGCTTCAACATCGGCATGAACCAGGGCGCGGCCGCAGGCGCCGGCATCGCCGCGCACCTGCACCAGCACATCGTGCCCCGCTGGGGCGGGGACACGAACTTCATGCCGGTCGTGGGCCACACCAAGGTGCTGCCCCAACTCCTCGCGGACACCCGACAGATGCTGGCCGACGCCTGGCCCGTCGACTAGGCCGAGTCGTCCAGGCCGTCCCGGTCGTCCTTTCCGGATCCTGCCGGGCCGATCGGATCCTGCCGATCAGGCCTGGTCCGGGCGGTTTCGGTGCCAGGTCCGCACCTCGGCCTCGACGTCGAACTCCGTCAGGCCCAGAGGCGGGCCCGGCGGGGGCATCCGCAGGGCCGCCGCGATCTTCTCGTTGATCTCCGTCAGGACGTCCCGTACCTGGCGCTCCGAGCGGGCCGCCCGGACCTTCTCCACGGCGTCCTCGGCCTCCTTGCGCAACGCGAGTGCCGGAGGCAGCACGGGGAAGCCCTCGCGGTGCAGCTTGTCCTTGATCCACCACTGCTCGTCGTAGGGCGCGTCCAGCGAGGCCAGCGGCTTGCCGTAGCCGGGCAGGCTCGCGAACTCGCCCCGCTCGGTGGCCTGTCGGATCTGCCGGTCCACGAAGGACTCGAAGCTGACACCCGGTGGCTTGCGTTCGGTCATGGTCCCTCCTCGGCCGTGCCTCCAGCCTACCTACGCGTCGTAGACGTCGGCCTTGCGCGGAGCGGGCTCCTGGATGAGACCGCTCATGATCGAGGAGCGGTTCGTGAAGCGCTCGGTGTCGACGCCGTTCTCCTCCAGCACCTTGAAGGTCGCCGCGTGGATCGACCGCAGGACCGGGGCCACCGTGCGCAGGGCGTCGTCCGCCATGAACCGGTGGCGCCACATCGAGCTCGCCCAGACGTGCCGCAGGCCGAACGGTTCGGGCAGGACCAGCTTGCCGCCGAAGAACTCCAGGAGCGGCGGGTACCAGGTCAGCGGGGCCCGCACGGCGAGACGCACCACCTCCTGCGCGTCCACCAGCGGAAGCGGGCGCTCCACGGTCTCCCAGAAGCGGATGCTCTTGGGGACCTCCACCACCGGGGCCGCGGACTTGGACGTGAACAGCCCGTGCACGGGGCCCAGGGCGTGCGCGGTGACGTCCACGCGCAGCGTCTTGTAGAGCACGGTGACCGTGACCAGCATGTTGATGACCAGCTGGCCGTCCCAGAGCGGGTACTGGATGCCCAGGTAGTGCCGGTTGCCGGCGCTGAACTGCTGCTCGTTGCAGATCCGGGTGATCTCGTGCGGCTTGATGAGGAAGGCGTCCACGTTCTCGCCGGTGGGGCGGGCCACCTCGGCGGCGCCCTCACCGATCGGGGTGACGATCCAGTGCTGGATCGCGGCGGGCGGGAAGCCTCCCGTGTGCAGGGGGCCCCGCTCCAGCTTGCGGAGCTGGGCGTCGATCCCGCGTATGACGTCCCAGCTGCGGAACGGGTGGATCTCCATGCCCTCGCTCCGGGGAGCCAGCTCCTCGGCCATCTGCCAGCTGCCCCACCGGGTGCCCATGCCGAGGATGCCCTTGGGGCCCGCGTAGAAGACCTGGTTGCTACGGTCCTCCGCGGTCAGCTTGGCGAGCTGGTGGCGCAGGTCCTCGCGGGCCTTCTCGTCCGGGTTGCCGGGCACGGCCTCCGGGATCTTGGCGCCGACCCCGCCGCCGGACAGCAGCCCGTCCCAGCGCGAGCGCAGGTCCCTGGCGGTGGCCTCGCAGGCGCGGCGGGCGAGCAGCCAGCCCAGGGCCGGAGCGATGATCATGGCGCGCGCGTACAGGCCGAGGAAGCCGGTCAGCGGCAGCTTGAACATCAGGACGGCCACCACGAGGGCGATGCCGACCAGGAGCACGGTGCCCAGCCACGAGGCCTTGCCCTCCTTGGAGGCGAGACTCTTGCGCAGCTGGAACAGGCCCAGCCACAGCAGCAGCCCGGGCAGGAACAGCACACCGCAGACCAGCGTGATCAGCCGGAGCTTGCGGTCGCGCTCCTTGCGGATGTGCGAGGCGGCCAGGCAGTGCTCCACCACCGTCTGCGGATCCGCGCCGAAGGACTGGATCAGTGGCTTGCGGCCGGCCCCGAGCGTGCGGGCCTCCACGGCGCGACAGAAGGCCTCCCCGAGGCTGGGCTCGAAGAGGGAGATCTTCGGGGGCTTGACCGTCGCGGGGTGGTTCTCGTTGTTGGCGGTGAGTATCTTGTCCAGCTTGCTGTCCTTGCCGCCGTCCCGGTACGCGGCCGAGGCGAGGGCGTTGGTCGCCGCCGTCTGCCCGCCACCCCCCTGCAGCGGAACCTGTGCTCCGGGCCTGAAGTCGAATCCGTCGTCCGCCACCGTTGCCCCACCCCCATCGCCTTGCGTTCCTGCTCTTTTGGTGCGCCGACGAGCCTATCGGCGGATCTCGCCCCATGGTCATGGGACAGGGAAATGCCGCCCACCGCAAGCTGGTTGGGTGGGCGGCCGATCAGCTGCTACAGCAATCAACTTCCCTTCTCGGCCTGTTCACGCACCTTTTCCGCGATCTGCGGCGGCATCGGTTCGTGGCGGGCGTACGCCCGGGCGAAGCGGCCGGTGCCGTGCGAGACGGAGCGCAGCTCGACGGCGTAGCGGCCGATCTCGATCTCCGGGATCTCGGCGCGGACCCGGGTGCGTCCGGCCGAGGCCTGCTCGGTGCCGACGACGCGGCCGCGGCGGCCGGCGAGGTCGCTCATGACCGGGCCGACGTACTCGTCGGGGACGATGACGGCGAGCTCGGCGACCGGTTCGAGGAGGTCGATCCGGGCCTCGGCGGCGGCCTCGCGCAGGGCGAGGGCCCCGGCCGTCTGGAAGGCGGCGTCGGAGGAGTCCACCGAGTGCGCCTTGCCGTCGAGGAGGGTGACGCGCACGTCGACCAGCGGATAGCCGGCGGCGACCCCGCGGGCGGCCTGGGTGCGTACGCCCTTCTCCACGGACGGGATGAACTGGCGGGGCACGGAGCCGCCGACGACCTTGTCGACGAACTCGATGCCGCTGCCGGGCGGGAGCGGCTCCACCTCGATCTCGCAGATGGCGAACTGGCCGTGGCCGCCGGACTGTTTGACGTGCCGACCGCGCCCGGCGGCCTTGGCGCCGAAGGTCTCGCGCAGGCTCACCTTGTGCGGGACGGGGTCGACCTGGACGCCGTAGCGGGTGCGCAGCCGCTCCAGGGCCACGTCCTGGTGGGCCTCGCCCAGGCACCACAGGACGACCTGGTGGGTGTGCGGGTTCTGCTCCAGCCGCATGGTCGGGTCCTCGGCGACGAGCCGGGCCAGGCCCTGGGACAGCTTGTCCTCGTCGGCCTTGCTGTGGGCCTCGATCGCGAGGGGGAGCAGCGGGTCGGGCATGGTCCACGGCGCCATGAGGAGCGGGTCGTCCTTGGCGGAGAGGGTGTCGCCGGTCTCCGCGCGGGTGAGCTTGGCCACGCTGGCCAGGTCACCGGCGATGCAGCGGGTGAGGACGCGCTGCTGTTTGCCGAAGGGGGAGGAGAGGGAGCCGACCCGCTCGTCGACATCGTGGTCCTCGTGCCCGCGGTCGGCGAGCCCGTGACCGCTGACATGGACGGTCTCCTCGGCCTTCAGGGTGCCGGAGAAGACGCGGACGAGGGAGACGCGACCGACGTAGGGGTCGGAGGAGGTCTTGACGACCTCGGCCACGAGAGAGCCGTCGGGATCGCAGGTGACGTCCGGGCGGGCGGAGCCGTCGGGACGGGTGACGGGTACGGCGGCGCGCTCCAGGGGGGTGGGGAAGCCGCCGGTGACCAGTTCGAGGAGTTCCACGGTGCCCAGGCCCTGGCGGGCGCCGTCGGTGGCGGGGGCGGCCATCAGGACGGGGTGGAAGGTGCCGCGCGCCACCGCCCGCTCCAAGTCGTCGACGAGGGTCTTGAGGTCGATCTCCTCGCCGCCCAGGTAGCGGTCCATGAGGGACTCGTCCTCGCTCTCGGCGATGATCCCCTCGATGAGTCGGGCGCGGGCGTCGGTGATGAGGGCGAGCTCGGCGGGATCCGGGTCGCGCTCCACCCGCTCGCCGGACGCGTACTCGTAGACGCGCCGGGAGAGCAGACCGAGCAGGCCGGTGACGGGGGCGTGCCCGTCGGGCCCGGGTGGGCCGTGCAGGGGGAGGTAGAGGGGGATGACCGCGTCGGGGTCGTCAGCGCCGAAGATCTCACCGCAGACGGTGGTCATCTGCGTGTAGTCGGAGCGGGCGGCCTCCAGGTGGGTCACGACGATGGCGCGGGGCATGCCGACGGACTCGCACTCGTCCCAGACCATGCGGGTGGCGCCGTCGATGCCGTCCGAGGCCGAGACGACGAAAAGGGCCGCGTCCGCGGCGCGCAGACCGGCCCTGAGTTCTCCGACGAAGTCGGCGTATCCGGGGGTGTCCAAGATGTTGATCTTGATTCCGTCCCATTCGACGGGGACGAGGGACAGCTGGACGGAGCGCTGCCGGCGGTGCTCGATCTCGTCGTAGTCGGAGACGGTGGCGCCGTCCTCGACCCGGCCGGCCCGGTTGACCGCCCCCGCGGTCAGGGCGAGGGCTTCGACCAGCGTGGTCTTGCCGGATCCGCTGTGGCCGACCAGCACGACATTCCGGATGGAAGAGGGGCGGTCGGCCGTCAGTGCCCTGCCGGCGGCTCCGGCTTGGTGTGATGTGGCTCCCATGATGCTCATGCCTCCCGGTGGTGACGGTGAGGAGGATCGGATGGTGTGGGGATCGGGTGTCCGGATCGGTGTCCCGGCCGCCTCCACGGAGGAGGAATGCGGGATTCTTCGAGCTTTGCACTGGTGTCACATCCCGTCCATACGTCGTACCGGGGAGGTGCCCGGGGACGTGTCCTGGGCCCACCGGAGCCGGTCCACGGCGTGAAGTACGTCTTACGTGGCACGAACCGGTGGGTGCGCGGCGTCCGCGCGGTGGCGTGCCGGCTACGATGGGCCAGCCGGTGGCCGTGGTGGCCGTGCGGCCCAGCGACCCTCCGGGAAGGCCATGCTGAACAAGTACGCGCGTGCATTCTTCACGCGTGTTCTCACGCCATTCGCCGCTTTTCTGCTCCGGCGGGGGGTGAGCCCGGACGCGGTCACCCTGATCGGCACGGCCGGAGTGGTGGCCGGAGCGCTGTGGTTCTTCCCTCGCGGCGAGTTCTTCTGGGGCACCATCACCATCACCCTCTTCGTCTTCTCCGACCTGGTGGACGGGAACATGGCCCGCCAGGCCGGTGTCTCCAGCCGGTGGGGAGCCTTCCTCGACTCCACCCTCGACCGGGTCGCCGACGCGGCGATCTTCGGCGGCCTCGCCCTCTGGTACGCGGGCAACGGCAACGACAACGCGCTCTGCGCGGTGGCGATCTTCTGCCTGGCCAGCGGCCAGGTGGTCTCGTACACCAAGGCGCGCGGCGAGTCGATCGGGCTGCCGGTGGCGGTCAACGGGCTCATCGAACGGGCCGAGCGACTGGTGATCTCGCTGGTCGCGGCCGGTCTGTCCGGGCTGCAGACCTTCGGCGTGCCGTCCTGGATCGGGGTACTGCTGCCGATCGCCCTGTGGATCGTGGCGGTGGGCTCGCTCGTCACCCTGATCCAGCGGGTGGTCACCGTACGTCGCGAGTCGGCCGAGGCCGACGCCGCGGCCGCCGCCGAGGGCGGCGCGGCCTGATGGGCGCCATGCAGGACAAGCTGGTCGACTCGCTGTACGGGCTCGGCTGGGCCGGGGTCAAGAAGCTGCCCGAGCCGGCCGCCGTGGCCCTGGGCCGGCGGATCGCCGACTTCGCGTGGAAGCGGCGCGGCAAGAGCGTGCTGCGGCTGGAGTCGAACCTGGCACGGGTGGTGCCCGACGCGGGTCCCGAGCGGCTGCGCGAGCTGTCGCAGGCGGGCATGCGCTCGTACATGCGGTACTGGATGGAGTCCTTCCGGCTGCCGACCATGGATCCGAAACGGTTCAGCACGGACGTCGAGTTCAAGGACGAGCACCTGCTGCGCGAGGCCCTCGACTCCGGGCGCGGAGTGGTCGTGGCCCTGCCGCACCTCGCGAACTGGGACCTCGCCGGAGCCTGGGCCATCGGCCACATGAACGCCCCGTTCACCACGGTCGCCGAGCGGCTCAAGCCCGAGACCCTCTACGACCGCTTCGTGGCCTACCGCGAGAGCCTGGGCATGGAGGTCCTGCCGCACAGCGGCGGCGCCGCCTTCGGCACCCTCGCCCGGCGGCTGCGCTCCGGCGGCCTGGTCTGCCTGGTCGCGGACCGGGACCTGTCGGCCTCCGGGGTCGAGGTGGACTTCTTCGGCTCCACGGCGCGCATGCCGGCCGGACCGGCGCTGCTGGCCCAGCAGACCGGTGCGGTGCTGCTCCCGGCCACCTTGCACTACGGCGACACGCCGAAGATGTACGGCCGGATCCACCCCGAGGTGGAGGTCCCCGAGGCCGGGACCCGGACCGAGAAGACCACCGTCATGACCCAGGCGGTGGCGGACGCCTTCGCGTCGGGCATCGCCGAGCACCCGGAGGACTGGCACATGCTGCAGCGGCTGTGGCTGGACGACCTGGAGGAGCGCCCGTAGTGAAGATCGGCATCGTGTGCCCGTACTCGTGGGACGTGCCGGGTGGCGTCCAGTTCCACATCCGGGACCTGGCGGAGCACCTGATCCGGCTCGGCCACGAGGTGTCGGTGCTCGCCCCGGCGGACGACGACACCCCGCTGCCGCCGTACGTGGTCTCGGCCGGGCGGGCGGTGCCGGTCCCGTACAACGGCTCGGTGGCCCGCCTCAACTTCGGCTTCCTGTCCGCGGCCCGGGTGCGGCGCTGGCTCCACGACGGCACCTTCGACGTGATCCACATCCACGAGCCGGCCTCGCCCTCACTGGGCCTGCTGTCCTGCTGGGCGGCGCAGGGGCCGATCGTGGCGACGTTCCACACCTCGAACCCCCGGTCCCGGGCGATGATCGCGGCGTACCCGATCCTGCAGCCGGCCCTGGAGAAGATCAACGCCCGGATCGCGGTGAGCGAGTACGCGCGGCGCACGCTGGTCGAGCACCTGGGCGGCGACGCGGTGGTCATCCCCAACGGCGTCGACGTGGACTTCTTCGCCAAGGCCGAGCCCAATCCGGACTGGTCCGGCGGAACCCTCGGCTTCATCGGCCGGATCGACGAGCCCCGCAAGGGCCTGCCCGTCCTGATGGCGGCCTTCCCGAAGATCGTGGAGGCCTGCCCGGACGTACGGCTGCTGGTGGCGGGCCGCGGCGACGAGGAGGAGGCGGTCGCCGCCCTGCCCGCGGACCTGCGCAAGCGGGTCGAATTCCTCGGCATGGTCTCGGACGAGGACAAGGCGCGGCTGCTGCGCAGCGTGGATGTGTACGTGGCCCCGAACACCGGCGGTGAGAGCTTCGGCATCATCCTGGTCGAGGCCCTGTCGGCGGGCGCGGCCGTGCTCGCGTCGGACCTGGACGCCTTCGCGCAGGTCCTGGACCAGGGCGGGGCGGGCGACCTCTTCGCCAACGAGAACGCCGACGCCCTGGCGGCGGCGGCCGTCACCCTGCTGCGGGACCCGGAACGCCGGGCCGAACTGAGCGCCCGCGGCTCGGCGCACGTCCGCCGCTTCGACTGGTCCACGGTCGGCGCGGACATCCTGGCCGTCTACGAGACGGTGACGGACGGCGCGGCGGCGGTGGCCACGGACGAACGCGTCCCGCTCCGCACCCGCCTGGGCTTCTCGAAGGACACCACGCCCTCCTGAGGCCTCACCACCCGGCGGAGACGGTCCGGTCGGGCCGCCCGCCGGCGGCGAGGGTCACCTCGTGGACCGTGCCGTCCCCGATGGCCGTACGGATCGTGCCGGGGCCGGTCCGGACCGCCTCGCTGAGCGCGTCGGCGGGGCATCGCCGTTGAAGCAGGTCAACGCCGCGGCGATCAGAGCGACCGGCGCTCCCCAGCCCATGGCGACCGGATGGCCGCGCACCTTGCCCAGGACGACGAGACCGCCGTCCGAACCGCCCCGGAGGCCGGCGGCCACGGCGCCCGCCACGAGGGCGCCCGCCACGGCGGTAGGAGCGATGGCCAGTGGTCTGCGGTACGGCGCCATGTGTCGTGTCATGTCCCCCCGACAGGTGCTGATCATGGACTCCACGGTTTCGGGGCTGGGGCGCCCGGGCCCGATGGCGGCCCTGGGCGCCCGGAGCGGTAGGGTCGCGCAGCGTGATCGAAACCCTTGTCTGGATCGCCCTGGCTCTCGGAGTCATCGGGGTCTACCTCAGCTGGACCGCCGGTCGGCTCGACCGGCTGCACTCGCGGATGGACGCCGCGCGGGCCGCACTCGACGCCCAGCTCGTGCGGCGGGCCTCCGTCGTGTTGGAGGTGGCCACCTCCGGGGTGCTCGACCCCGCGTCCTCCCTGGTGCTGTACGAGGCCGCGCACGCCGCCCGGCAGGCCGAGGAGGACCACCGCGAGGTGGCGGAGAGCGAGCTCAGCCAGGCGCTGCGGGCGGTCTTCGCCGATGCCGACCAGGTCGACGTGCTCAAGGCGGCCCCGGGTGGGGCGGAGGCCACGGAGGAGCTGGCGGCGGCCGTCCGCCGGGTACCGATGGCGCGGCGCTTCCTCAACGACTCGGTCCGGGCCGCCCGCGCGCTGCGCAGGCACCGCAAGGTCCGCTGGTTCAGACTGGCGGGACACGCGCCCTTCCCGCTCGCCTTCGAAATGGACGACGAGCCGCCGGTGGATCTTGCAGATCGGCCGATCTAGGGGGTTCCAAGGGCCGCGAGGGACAAATCAAGGAGCCACAGGCTCCACATTGGCCCTTGTAGTGGACTGATCCTCTGGGGTTTCCTCAGCCGAGTAGTACGAGCAGTACCCCGTCTTCCTTTCGAGCTCCCTTCGAGTGAGGTCAATCCGTGAGCACGCTTCCCACCTCCCCCCAGTCCGCCGAGTCGGCGATCGGCACCTCGCGCGTCAAGCGCGGCATGGCCGAGCAGCTCAAGGGCGGCGTGATCATGGACGTGGTCAACGCCGAGCAGGCGAAGATCGCCGAGGACGCCGGCGCCGTGGCCGTCATGGCCCTGGAGCGGGTCCCGGCCGACATCCGCAAGGACGGCGGCGTCGCGCGCATGTCGGACCCCAACATGATCGAAGAGATCATCGAGGCCGTCTCGATCCCGGTCATGGCCAAGTCCCGCATCGGCCACTTCGTCGAGGCCCAGGTCCTGCAGTCCCTCGGCGTCGACTACATCGACGAGTCCGAGGTGCTGACCCCGGCCGACGAGGTCAACCACTCCGACAAGTGGGCGTTCACCACCCCCTTCGTCTGTGGCGCCACCAACCTGGGCGAGGCCCTGCGCCGCATCGCCGAGGGCGCGGCCATGATCCGCTCGAAGGGCGAGGCCGGCACCGGCAACGTCGTCGAGGCCGTCCGCCACCTGCGCCAGATCAAGAACGAGATCGCCCGCCTGCGCGGCTACGACAACAACGAGCTGTTCGCCGCCGCCAAGGAGCTGCGCGCCCCGTACGAGCTCGTCAAGGAAGTTGCCGAGCTCGGCAAGCTCCCGGTCGTGCTGTTCTCCGCCGGTGGCGTCGCCACCCCGGCCGACGCCGCGCTCATGCGCCAGCTCGGTGCCGAGGGCGTCTTCGTCGGCTCCGGCATCTTCAAGTCGGGCGACCCGGCCAAGCGCGCCGCCGCCATCGTGAAGGCCACCACCTTCTACGACGACCCGAAGATCATCGCGGACGCCTCCCGCAACCTGGGCGAGGCCATGGTCGGCATCAACTGCGACACCCTCCCCGAGTCCGAGCGCTACGCCAACCGCGGCTGGTAATCGGTCATGACGAACACCCCCGTGAACCCCGTCATCGGGGTACTCGCCCTCCAGGGCGACGTACGGGAGCACCTGATCGCCCTGGCCGCGGCGGACGCCGTGGCCAGGCCGATCCGGCGTCCCGAGGAGCTCGCCGAGGTCGACGCCCTGGTGATCCCCGGCGGCGAGTCCACCACCATGTCGAAGCTCGCCGTGCTCTTCGGCATGCTGGAGCCGCTGCGCGAGCGCGTGGCGGCCGGTATGCCCGTGTACGGCACCTGCGCCGGCATGATCATGCTGGCGGACAAGCTCCTGGACGGCCGTGAGGACCAGGAGACCCTGGGCGGCATCGACATGATCGTCCGCCGCAACGCCTTCGGCCGCCAGAACGAGTCCTTCGAGGCGAAGGTCGACTTCGCGGGCATAGCGGGCGGCCCGGTCGAGGGCGTCTTCATCCGCGCCCCCTGGGTCGAGTCCGTCGGCGCCGCCGCCGAGGTGCTCGCCACGTACGACGGCCACACCGTCGCCGTGCGGCAGGGCAACGTCCTCGCCACCTCGTTCCATCCCGAGCTGACCGGGGACGACCGCGTTCACGCGTACTTCGTCGACATGGTGCGCGCGGGGCTGTAACGGGCTCCCGGTAGGATCGGAGACGAACACTGTTGGTGACGCGAAGGAGACAGGCAGATGTCCGGCCACTCTAAATGGGCTACGACGAAGCACAAGAAGGCCGTGGTTGACGCCAAGCGCGGCAAGCTCTTCGCGAAGCTGATCAAGAACATCGAGGTCGCGGCCCGTATGGGCGGCGCCGACATCGATGGCAACCCGACGCTCTTCGACGCCATCCAGAAGGCCAAGAAGAGCTCGGTCCCGAACAAGAACATCGACTCCGCGGTCAAGCGCGGCGGCGGCCTCGAGGCCGGCGGCGCCGACTACGAGACGATCATGTACGAAGGCTACGGTCCGAACGGCGTCGCGGTGCTCATCGAGTGCCTCACCGACAACCGAAACCGTGCCGCGTCCGACGTGCGTGTCGCCATGACCCGCAACGGCGGTTCGATGGCCGACCCGGGCTCGGTCTCGTACCTGTTCAACCGCAAGGGTGTCGTCCTGCTGCCCAAGGGTGAGCTCTCCGAGGACGACGTGCTGGAGACGGTGCTCGACGCGGGCGCCGAAGAGGTCAACGACCTCGGCGAGAGCTTCGAGATCATCAGCGAGGCCACCGACATGGTCGCGGTCCGTACCGCGCTCCAGGCGGCCGGCATCGACTACGACTCGGCCGACTCCAACTTCCTGCCGACCATGCAGGTCGAGCTGGACGAAGAGGGCGCGCGCAAGATCTTCAAGCTGATCGACGCGCTGGAGGACAGCGACGACGTGCAGAACGTCTTCGCCAACTTCGACGTCTCGGACGAGGTCATGGAGAAGGTCGACGCCTGACCGGCGCCCACCACGCACAGCATCGGGCAGCGGGCCGACGGGGACACACCCCGGCGGCCCGCTGCTTTGTCAGTGCCACCCGATAACCTGCGAAGCTGCACGTACAGGAGAGCGAAGAAGGGGGCACGGGTGCGGGTACTGGGCGTTGACCCGGGGCTGACGCGATGTGGTGTCGGCGTGGTCGAGGGGGTGGCCGGCCGCCCCCTGACCATGATCGGTGTGGGGGTCGTACGGACGCCCGCGGACGCCGAGTTGGGCCTCCGGCTCGTCGCCATCGAGCAGGGCATCGAGGAATGGCTCGACGCGCACCGGCCCGAAGTGGTCGCCGTGGAGCGGGTGTTCAGCCAGCACAACGTCAGCACCGTGATGGGCACCGCCCAGGCGAGCGCCGTCGCGATGCTGTGCGCCGCCCGCCGCGGGATACCGGTCGCCCTGCACACCCCCAGCGAGGTCAAGGCCGCCGTCACCGGCAGCGGCCGGGCCGACAAGGCCCAGATCGGTGCGATGGTCACCCGGTTGCTCCGACTGGACGCGCCGCCCAAGCCGGCGGACGCCGCCGACGCCCTCGCCCTGGCCATCTGTCACATCTGGCGGGCCCCCGCCCAGAACCGCCTCCAGCAGGCGGTCGCCCTGCACGCCTCGAAAGGCCGTACCCGATGATCGCCTTCGTGAGCGGCCCCGTCGCCGCACTCGCCCCCACCCTTGCCGTGATCGAGGTCGGGGGAGTGGGCATGGCCGTGCAGTGCACGCCCGCCACCATCTCGGGCCTGCGGATGGGGGAGACGGCCCGGCTGGCCACCTCCCTGGTCGTCCGTGAGGACTCGCTGACCCTGTACGGCTTCGCCGACGACGACGAACGGCAGGTCTTCGAGATCCTGCAGACCGCCAGCGGGGTCGGGCCGCGGCTCGCCCAGGCGATGCTCGGCGTGCACAGCCCCGACGCGCTGCGGCTGGCCGTCTCCACCGGTGACGAGAAGGCGCTGGTGGCGGTGCCGGGCATCGGCAAGAAGGGCGCGCAGAAACTACTCCTCGAACTGAAGGGCAAGCTGGGCGCCCCGCTGGGCAGCAGCGGCCTCGTGGGCGCCCAGCGGGCCGCGGCCACCGGGCCCGCCCCCTGGACCGAGCAGCTGTCCGCCGCCCTGATCGGCCTCGGGTACGCCTCGCGCGACGCGGAGGACGCGGTGGCGGCGGTGACTCCGCAGGCCGAGGCCGCCATTGCCGCCGGCGGTTCGGCCCCGGTTCCGCAGCTGCTGCGAGCCGCCCTGCAGTCCCTGAACCGCGCCCGCTAGCCGTGCCGCCCGGCCTCCCGTGGCTCGGCCCCGGACCCCGCGCCTCGAACGCCGGCGGGGCTGAAGGATCGGGGCTCGGCCCCGGACCCCGCGCCTCGAACGCCGGGGGCTGGCGGGTCGGGGCTCGGCGGCGGGCTCCGGGTTGTGGAGGCCCGCGGGGCCGCAGGGTCGGGGCTCCGCCCCGGGCGACAGACCACCGTACGAACCGAGAAGGCAGACTGACAGCGTGAACTGGGAAGACGAGAGCGACGACCGGATCGTGGCGGCCGCCGCCGACGGCGAGGACACCGCCGTCGAGGCGGCGCTGCGGCCGAAGGACCTCGGGGAGTTCGTCGGCCAGGAGAAGGTCCGCCAGCAGCTGGATCTCGTCCTCAAGGCGGCCCGCCAGCGCGGAGCCACCGCCGACCACGTCCTGCTCTCCGGCGCGCCCGGCCTCGGCAAGACCACCCTGTCCATGATCATCGCGGCCGAGATGGGCGCGCCCATCCGCATCACCTCCGGCCCCGCCATCCAGCACGCCGGCGACCTCGCCGCGATCCTCTCCTCCCTCCAGGAGGGCGAGGTCCTCTTCCTCGACGAGATCCACCGCATGTCCCGGCCCGCCGAGGAGATGCTCTACATGGCCATGGAGGACTTCCGCGTCGACGTGATCGTCGGCAAGGGTCCCGGGGCCACCGCGATCCCGCTGGAGCTGCCGCCCTTCACCCTGGTCGGCGCCACCACCCGGGCCGGACTGCTGCCCCCGCCCCTGCGGGACCGCTTCGGCTTCACCGGGCACATGGAGTTCTACGCCCCCGAGGAGCTGGAGCGTGTCATCCACCGCTCCGCCCGTCTCCTCGACGTGGAGATCGACACCGCCGGCGCCGCCGAGATCGCCGGGCGCTCCCGCGGCACCCCGCGCATCGCCAACCGCCTGCTGCGCCGCGTCCGGGACTACGCCCAGGTCCGGGCCGACGGTGTGATCAACCGCCAGGTGGCCGGTACCGCCCTTCAGGTGTACGAGGTGGACGGGCGCGGCCTCGACCGACTGGATCGCGCCGTTCTCGAAGCACTGCTCAAGCTGTTCGGCGGCGGGCCCGTGGGCCTGTCCACCCTCGCCGTGGCCGTCGGTGAGGAGCGGGAGACCGTCGAGGAGGTCGCGGAGCCGTTCCTGGTCCGCGAGGGGCTGCTCGCGCGTACGCCCAGGGGACGGGTGGCGACGCCTGCCGCATGGGCCCACCTGGGACTCGTACCGCCGCAGCACGGCGGGAGTGGATCAAGCGGACAACAGGGCTTGTTCGGGGCCTGACGGCGCGGAGGTTCGACCCCTCAGGAACTGCGGTGCCATGCTGGGCGTTGTTCCATCGGTGCGGACTCGCCTAGACTCCGCCGATGCCGACCCTTCGGGTCGGTGTGCCCACCCCCGTAGAAAAGGCCGCCGTCCGCGTGCGGTCGTGCGAAGGATCTCCGTCCCGTGAATCTCGTGACACTCCTCCCGTTCATCGTGCTCATCGGGGCGATGTTCCTGATGACCCGCTCCGCGAAGAAGAAGCAGCAGGCAGCCGCGCAGATGCGCGACCACATGGCGCCCGGCACCGGGGTCCGCACCATCGGCGGCATGTACGCCACGGTGAAGGAGATCGGTGACGACACGGTCACTCTCGAGCTGGCCCCCGGCGTCCACGCGATCTTCGCGAAGAACTCCATCGGTGCCGTTCTGGAGGACGCGGAGTACAACCGCATCGTCCACGGCATCAGCGACGACGAGCCGACCGACACGCCGGTCGTCCCGGACGACGCCTCTTCGCTGACCGAGGCTCCGAAGGCCGACCTCACCAAGGACGAGGACGAGGCTCCGGGGCTCGACCTGGGCAAGAAGGACGAGGACGCGCCCAAGGGCGACGACGAGCCCAAGGACGGCAAGTCCGACGGCGAGACCGGCGCGAAGTAACGCTCGGCGGGGGACCGTGGAGGCGCCCGACCGGCGACCCGCACGGTCCCCGTCTGTGACACTTCTGCGGGGGGCAGGGGTCCCCACCACACATTTCGTGGCCGTCCCCGCGCTGACCCGGCGCGGGACGGTTGGACAGGGAGAAACGACAAGGTGGCAGCACCGAAGAAGGGCCGGCGGCCCACGGGGGCTCAGGGGAGGCCGGGGCGCGCCCTGGCGATCATCCTGATCGCGATGGTGGCGCTCACCGCGGGGATGTTCCTCTCGAAGCAGACGACTCCCAGGCTGGGCATCGACCTCGCCGGCGGCACGAGCATCACGCTCAAGGCCAAGAGCGAGCCCGGCAAAGAGAGCGCCATCAACGAGACCAACATGAACACGGCGGTCGGCATCATCGACCGCCGCGTCAACGGTCTCGGCGTGTCCGAGGCCGAGGTCCAGACCCAGGGCCGCGACCACATCATCGTGAACATCCCCAAGGGGACGAACGAGCAGCAGGCGCGCGAGCAGGTCGGTACCACCGCCCAGCTGTACTTCCGCCCGGTCATCGCCTTCGCGGACGGCTCCCCGGCCGCTCCCGAGGGCACCCCGAGCCCGAGCCCCTCCGCGAGCGGCTCCGAGGCTCCCAAGGCCGGGGACGGCAAGGCCAGTCCCTCCGCCACCCCGTCGTCCAGCGCCACTTCCCAGGGCCGCGCGCTCAGTGAGGCCCTCAAGGCCCCGGCCGCCCCCACTCCCTCGCCCTCGGCGAGCGAGTCGAAGAAGGCAGACGACACCAAGGCTCCGTCGCCCTCAGCCTCCGCGCCGGCGCCGACCGGTGACGAGGCCGCCGCCGCGGCCCTCCAGGCCAAGTTCGCGGCGCTGGACTGCAACGACCCGGCGCAGCGCGCCGCCGCCGGCCAGGGCGCCAAGCCCGAGGAGCCGATGATCGCCTGTGGTCAGCGCGGCGACGCCTGGGGCAAGTGGGTCCTCGGCCCGGCCCAGGTCAACGGTCAGGACGTGAAGGAAGCCAAGGGGCAGATCGACCCCCAGCGCGGCCAGTGGATCGTCACCATGCAGTTCACCGACAAGGGCGCCGACAAGTTCGCCAAGATCACCGGTGAGCTGGCCACCAAGCAGATGCCGCAGAACCAGTTCGCGATCGTGCTCGACGGCAAGGTCATCTCCGACCCGTCGGTGAGCCAGGCGCTGACCGGCGGCAACGCCGAGATCTCGGGCGGCTTCAACCAGCAGTCCGCGCAGGACCTGGGCAACATGCTCTCGTACGGCGCCCTGCCGCTCTCCTTCAGCGAGGACAGCGTCACCACCGTCACCGCCGCGCTCGGCAGCGAGCAGCTGAAGGCCGGCCTGATCGCCGGCGCCATCGGCCTCGCCCTCGTGGTGATCTACCTGCTGGCGTACTACCGGGGCCTGGCGTTCATCGCCATCGTCAGCCTCATGGTCTCCGCGATCCTGACCTACACGATCATGTCGCTGCTCGGTAAGGGCATCGGCTTCGCGCTGAACCTGCCCGCGGTCTGCGGCGCGATCGTGGCGATCGGTATCACGGCGGACTCGTTCATCGTGTACTTCGAACGCATCCGGGACGAGATCCGTGAGGGCCGCACCCTGCGTCCGGCCGTCGAGCGCGCCTGGCCGCGCGCCCGTCGCACGATCCTGGTCTCCGACTTCGTGTCGTTCCTCGCCGCCGCGGTGCTGTTCATCGTCACGGTGGGCAAGGTGCAGGGCTTCGCCTTCACACTGGGTCTTACCACCCTGCTCGACGTGGTCGTGGTGTTCCTCTTCACCAAGCCCGTCATGACCCTGGTGGCGCGTACGAAGTTCTTCTCCAGCGGTCACCCGTGGTCCGGGCTGGACCCGAAGCGGCTGGGCGCCAAGCCTCCGCTGCGCCGGTCCCGCCGCACCGGTTCCGCCCCCGCCCCCGTCGACGCAAAGGAGGCGTGAGAGATGTCGAAGCTGGGAGATCTCGGCGCCAAGCTGTACCGCGGTGAGGTCGGCTACGACTTCGTCGGCAAGCGCTTTCTCTGGTACGGCGTTTCCATCCTGATCACCATCACGGCGATCGTCGCCCTGGCCGTCCAGGGCCTCAACATGGGCATCGAGTTCAAGGGCGGTGCCGTCTTCACCACCCCGAAGACGTCCGTCTCCGTCGCCGCGGCGACGGAGGCCGCGGAGAAGGTCTCGGGCCACGACGCGATCGTCCAGGAGCTCGGTACCGGCGGGCTGCGCATCCAGATCTCGGGTGTGGACACCGACGCCGCCACCGACGTGAAGAAGAAGCTCGCCACCGACCTCAAGGTCGACCAGGCCGCCATCAACGCCGACCTGGTCGGCCCCAGCTGGGGCGAGCAGATCGCGAACAAGGCCTGGACCGGTCTCGGCGTCTTCATGGTCCTCGTGGTGATCTACCTGGCCATCGCCTTCGAGTGGCGGATGGCGGTCGCGGCGCTGATCGCGCTTATCCACGACCTCACGATCACCGTCGGCGTGTACGCGCTCGTCGGCTTCGAGGTCACCCCGGGCACGGTCATCGGTCTGCTGACGATCCTCGGTTACTCCCTCTACGACACCGTCGTCGTCTTCGACGGTCTCAAGGAGGGCTCGAAGGACATCACCAAGCAGACCCGCTGGACGTACAGCGAGGTCGCCAACCGCAGCATCAACGGCACCCTGGTCCGTTCGATCAACACCACGGTCGTGGCGCTCCTCCCGGTCGCCGCGCTGCTGTTCATCGGCGGCGGCTTCCTGGGCGCCGGCATGCTGAACGACATCTCGCTGTCGCTGTTCGTCGGCCTCGCGGCCGGTGCGTACTCCTCGATCTTCATCGCGACCCCGCTGGTCGTGGACCTCAAGGAGCGCGAGCCGGCGATGAAGGCGCTCAAGAAGCGGGTGCTCGCCAAGCGGGCGGCCGCGGTGGCCAAGGGCGAGTCACCGGACGAGGCCTACGCGGCCGAGGACGAGCCGCAGGTCGTGGCGCAGGGCCGGTCGGGGCGGCGGCGTTGACCGGGCCGCTGTCCGAGGACGTACGGGACCTGCTGCTCAGCCGGATCAAGGACGTGCCGGACTACCCGAAGCCGGGCGTGATGTTCAAGGACATCACCCCGCTGCTGGCGGACCCCAAGGCGTTCGCCGCGCTGACGGACACGCTGGTGGAGCTGGCCGGGCGGTACGGCGCGACGAAGATCGTCGGACTGGAGGCGCGCGGGTTCATCCTCGCGGCTCCCGTCGCCGTGCAGGCCGGGATCGGCTTCGTGCCGGTGCGCAAGGCCGGGAAGCTGCCGGGCGCGACGCTGGCGCAGTCGTACGAGCTGGAGTACGGCACCGCGGAGATCGAGGTCCACGCCGAGGACCTGGCGGCCGGTGACCGGGTCATGGTCATCGACGACGTGCTGGCCACCGGTGGTACGGCGGAGGCCTCGCTCTCGCTGATCCGGCGGGCCGGGGCGGAGGTCGCGGGCGTGGCGGTGCTGATGGAACTGTCGTTCCTGCCGGGGCGCCTGCGGCTGGGCGAGGCGCTGGGCGAGGCTCCGCTGGACGCGCTGATCGTGGTCTGACCCTGTTGTGCCGAAGCGGCGGGTATCCGGGACGTCCCGGGTGCCCGCCGCTTTCGTGTGCGCCGCCGCTGCCGGGGGCGCCGCCCCCGGACCCCCGCGCCTCAAACGCCGGCGGGGCTGAAAGAGGGCGCCTCGAAGGCCTGCGGGGGTGAAGGAGGGCGCCTCGAACGCCGGCGGGGCTGAAAGAGAGCGCCTCGAAGGCCTGCGGGGGTGAAGGAGGGCGCCTCGAAGGCCTGCGGGGGTGAAGGAGGGCGCCTCGAAGGCCGGCGGGGGTGAAAGAGGGCGCCTCGAAGGCCTGCGGGGGTGGAGGGGCGCGCGGCGGGGTCGACGGGGTGCCTCGAACGCCCGCGGGCCCGGAGAAGCGCGCGGCGGGGCTCGGGGAGCGGGGCTCCTCGCCTCCGAGGCCGGTGGGCCGGAGTGCGGCGGAGGCTGGGGGAACGGGGTGGGCGAACCCTCGCTACCATGGGTTGTCCGGACCGGACACGGGCACCGGATCCACCCCCGGACCACGACCGGGGGGACCCCCGTGAGGAGCGCTCTTGCCAGACGAGGTCCAGCCAATCTCCGCCGCGCAGCCCGACCCGCAGGCCGAGCAGACCACGGCGGCCCCCGCCACGCCCCCGCCGGCGCCGCAGGCACCGCCGGCGCCGCCGGTCAAGCCCGCGCCGGCGAAGTCCGCCGGGTCCTCGAACCGGGTGCGCGCCCGTCTCGCCCGGCTCGGCGTGCAGCGCTCGAACCCGTACAACCCGGTTCTGGAGCCGCTGCTCCGTATAGTCCGCAGCAACGACCCGAAGATCGAGACGTCGACGCTGCGCCAGCTGGAGCAGGCCTACCAGGTGGCCGAGCGCTGGCACCGCGGCCAGAAGCGCAAGAGCGGCGACCCGTACATCACCCACCCGCTCGCGGTGACCACCATCCTCGCCGAGCTCGGCATGGACCCGGCCACCCTCATGGCCGGTCTGCTGCACGACACCGTCGAGGACACCGAGTACGGCCTCGAAGACCTGCGCCGCGACTTCGGCGACGCCGTGGCCCTGCTCGTCGACGGCGTCACCAAGCTGGACCGGGTGAAGTTCGGCGAGGCCGCCCAGGCGGAGACCGTCCGCAAGATGGTCGTGGCCATGGCCAAGGACCCGCGCGTCCTGGTCATCAAGCTCGCCGACCGGCTCCACAACATGCGCACCATGCGCTACCTCAAGCGGGAGAAGCAGGAGAAGAAGGCCCGCGAGACCCTCGAGATCTATGCCCCGCTGGCGCACCGGCTGGGCATGAACACGATCAAGTGGGAGCTCGAAGACCTCTCCTTCGCGATCCTCTACCCGAAGATGTACGACGAGATCGTGCGCCTGGTCGCCGAGCGCGCCCCCAAGCGCGACGAGTACCTCGCCGTCGTCACCGACGAGGTGCAGGTCGACCTCCGCGCCGCCCGCATCAAGGCCACGGTGACGGGCCGCCCGAAGCACTACTACAGCGTCTACCAGAAGATGATCGTCCGCGGCCGTGACTTCGCGGAGATCTACGACCTGGTGGGCATTCGCGTCCTCGTCGACACCGTCCGGGACTGCTACGCGGCCCTGGGCACCGTGCACGCGCGATGGAACCCGGTCCCCGGCCGGTTCAAGGACTACATCGCGATGCCCAAGTTCAACATGTACCAGTCGCTCCACACGACGGTCATCGGACCCAGTGGCAAGCCCGTCGAGCTGCAGATCCGCACCTTCGACATGCACCGCCGCGCCGAGTACGGCATCGCCGCGCACTGGAAGTACAAGCAGCAGACCGTCGCCGGCACCTCCAAGGTCCGCACCGACGTCCCGCAGGCCGCCAAGGGCAGCGCCGGCCAGGACACGGTCAACGACATGGCCTGGCTGCGCCAGCTGCTGGACTGGCAGAAGGAGACCGAGGACCCGGGCGAGTTCCTCGACTCGCTGCGCTTCGACCTCTCCCGCAACGAGGTCTTCGTCTTCACCCCCAAGGGCGACGTCATCGCGCTGCCCGCCGGAGCCACCCCGGTGGACTTCGCGTACGCCGTCCACACCGAGGTCGGCCACCGGACGATAGGGGCCCGGGTCAACGGCCGGCTCGTCCCGCTGGAGTCCACGCTCGACAACGGCGACCTGGTCGAGGTCTTCACCTCCAAGGCCGAGGGCGCGGGCCCGTCCCGCGACTGGCTCGGCTTCGTCAAGTCCCCGCGGGCCCGGAACAAGATCCGCGGCTGGTTCTCCAAGGAGCGCCGGGACGAGGCCATCGAGCACGGCAAGGACGCCATCGCGCGGGCCATGCGCAAGCAGAACCTGCCCATCCAGCGCATCCTGACCGGCGACTCGCTCGTCACCCTCGCGCACGAGATGCGCTACCCCGACATCTCCTCCCTCTACGCGGCGATCGGCGAGGGCCACGTGGCCGCGCAGGGCGTCGTGCAGAAGCTGGTGGCGGCCCTCGGCGGCGAGGAAGCGGCCAACGAGGACATCGAGGAATCGATCCCGCCGGCGCGCGGCCGCAAGCGGCGCAGCAACGCCGACCCGGGTGTCGTCGTCAAGGGCGTCGACGACGTGTGGGTCAAGCTCGCCCGCTGCTGCACCCCGGTGCCCGGCGACCCGATCGTCGGCTTCGTCACGCGCGGCAGCGGCGTATCGGTTCACCGCGCGGACTGCGTCAACGTGGACTCCCTCTCCCAGGAGCCCGAGCGGATGCTGGAGGTCGAGTGGGCGCCCACCCAGTCCTCCGTCTTCCTGGTCGCCATCCAGGTCGAGGCGCTGGACCGGTCCCGCCTGCTGTCGGACGTCACCCGCGTCCTGTCGGACCAGCACGTCAACATCCTCTCGGCGGCCGTCCAGACCTCCCGCGACCGGGTGGCCACCTCCCGGTTCACCTTCGAGATGGGCGACCCCAAGCACCTGGGGCACGTCCTGAAGGCCGTCCGGGGCGTCGAGGGCGTCTACGACGTCTACCGCGTCACCTCGGCCCGCAGGCCGTAACACGGACGAGGGCCCCGGTACGGATCTCCGTACCGGGGCCCTCGTGCGTACACGGGTGGCCGGGAATCAGCCGCCGAACTCCTCCAGGCCCTTCAGCGCCTGGTCCAGCAGGGCCTGGCGGCCCTCCAGCTCGCGCGAGAGCTTGTCGGCCTTGGCGTTGTTGCCCGCCGCACGCGCCGCGTCGATCTGCTCACGCAGCTTGTCGACCGCAGCCTGGAGCTGACCCGTCAGACCGGCCGCACGGGCCCGCGCCTCCGGGTTCGTACGACGCCACTCGCCCTCCTCGGCCTCCTGGATCGCCCGCTCGACCGAGTGCATCCGGCCCTCGACCTTCGGCCGGGCGTCCCGCGGCACGTGGCCGATGGCCTCCCAACGCTCGTTCAGGGAGCGGAACGCCGCACGGGCGGCCTTCAGGTCCGTGATCGGGACGAGCTTCTCGGCCTCGTCGGCCAGCTCCTCCTTGAGCTTCAGGTTCTCGATCTGCTCGGCGTCACGCTCGGCGAAGACCTCGCTGCGGGCCGCGAAGAACACGTCCTGCGCACCGCGGAAACGGTTCCACAGATCGTCCTCGGACTCGCGCTGCGCCCGGCCCGCCGCCTTCCAGTCGGCCATCAGCTCGCGGTAGCGGGCGGCCGTAGGACCCCAGTCGGTCGACTTCGACAGCGACTCGGCCTCCGCGACCAGCTTCTCCTTGACCTTCCGGGCATCCTCGCGCTGCGCGTCCAGCGAGGCGAAGTGCGCCTTGCGGCGCTTGGAGAAGGCGGAACGGGCGTGGGAGAACCGGTGCCACAGCTCGTCGTCCGACTTGCGGTCGAGGCGCGGCAGCCCCTTCCAGATGTCCACCAGGGCGCGCAGCCGCTCACCGGCACTGCGCCACTGGTCGCTCTGCGCCAGCTGCTCGGCCTCGACGACCAGCGCGTCCTTGGCCGCGCGGGCCTCGTCCGTCTGCTTGGCCTTCGCTACCTTGCGCTCCTCGCGCCGCGACTCCACGGTCGTGACCAGCTTGTCCAGCCGCACCCGCAGGGCGTCCAGGTCACCCACGGCATGGTGCTCGTCGACCTGCACGCGCAGGTGGTCGATGGCCGTCTGGGCGTCCTTGGCGGACAGATCAGTGGTCCGCACCCGCTTTTCGAGGAGGCCGATCTCGACCACCAGGCCCTCGTACTTGCGCTCGAAATAGGCCAGGGCCTCCTCAGGGGTGCCGGCCTGCCACGATCCGACGACCTGCTCGCCATCGGAAGTACGCACGTACACGGTGCCCGTCTCGTCGACTCGGCCCCACGGGTCGCTGCTCACAGCGCCTCCTCCACCTGATGCCTTGCGAGGGGTTCACCCCCTGGGCATCGTCCACAGTTTCCTGGGGCGGGCAGCGCCCGCCCTGCACAACGCCAACATAGGCGACCGCCGGGCCGGCTGTCCGCATCCCGCACGACGGAATATCGGCGTACAGGCGGCGGACCGGCCGGGCCCGGGGTCTGCGCATCACGTCAGTTCTGGGTGACGGTGCCCTTCTCGATCTTCACCTCGGTCTTGGGCGCGCCGTCCTGGCCGCCGTCGACCGTACCGGCCTTCGCGATCTCCTCCACGACCTTCAGACCGGCCGCGTCGATCTTGCCGAACGGTGTGTACGTCGGCGCCAGCGGGCTGTCCTTGTAGACCAGGAAGAACTGGCTGCCGCCCGAGCCGGGCCGGCCCGTGTTGGCCATCGCCACCGTGCCGGCCGGGTAGACGACCTGACCGTTCGCGTCGGCCTTGCCCAGCGCGTCCAGGTTCTCGTCCGGGATGTTGTAGCCCGGGCCGCCGCTGCCGGTGCCCTCGGGGTCGCCGCACTGGAGGACGAAGATCCCGCCGGCCGTCAGCCGGTGGCACTTGGTGTTGTCGAAGTAGCCCTTGTCCGCGAGCGACTTGAAGGAGTTCACGGTCTGCGGGGTCTTCGCCGCGTCCATCGTGAAGTTGATGTCACCCGCGCTCGTCTTCAGCGCGAAGGTGTACTTGGCCTTCTGGTCGATCGCCATCTCCGGCGAGGGGGACTGCTTGGGCGCCGGCTCGCTCGCCGAGGCCGACGGGTTCGCGGACGGGTCCGCGGCCGAGTCCTTCTTGTCCTTGTCGAAGACCCCGCCGACGATCAGGCCCACCAGCGTCGCGATCACCACGGCCACCGCCGCGCCGATCACGGCCGCGCGCTGACGCGACTTCCGCCGGGCCTCGGCCCGGCGCTTCTGCTGGCGCTCGTACTTCTCCTTGGCGAGCTGTCGCCGTCGCTGATCGCTCGTGACCACCGGGTCGTCTCCTTGTACGTGTCTGCTACTGCTGTCCGGGCTGGGATAGGCCGTACCGTATATGGGTTCGCTGTGTAATGAGCGGCGCCGGTAGGCTCTGAGCAGCAGCATTCCTGTCTGCAGCCTCCCGCCGGACGACGATTGAGGACGAACGTGCTGATTGCCGGGTTCCCCGCAGGCGCTTGGGGCACCAATTGCTACGTGGTCGCCCCCGCCGCCGGTGAGGAGTGCGTCATCATCGACCCGGGCCACCAGGCCGCCCAGGGTGTCGAGGAGACGCTGAAGAAGCATCGGCTCAAGCCCGTCGCGGTCGTGCTGACCCATGGACACATCGATCATGTGGCCTCGGTGGTCCCGGTGTGCGGAGCACACGACGTACCGGCCTGGATCCACCCCGAGGACCGCTACATGATGAGCGACCCGGAGAAGGCCCTCGGCCGCTCCATCGGGATGCCGCTCATGGGCGAGCTGACCGTCGGGGAGCCGGACGACGTCCGCGAGCTGGCCGACGGCGCCGCCCTGAAATTGGCCGGAATGGACTTCTCCGTGGCGCACGCGCCGGGGCATACCAAGGGGTCGGTGACCTTCAGGATGCCCGAGCTGGCCGACATCCCGCCGGTCTTCTTCTCGGGCGACCTGCTCTTCGCCGGCTCCATCGGACGCACCGACCTGCCCGGCGGCTCCCACGCCGAGATCCTCGAATCGCTGGGCCGCGTGTGCCTGCCGCTCGACGACTCGACCGTGGTGCTGTCCGGCCACGGTCCCCAGACCACCATCGGCCGCGAGCGCGCGACCAACCCGTACCTGCGGGAAGTCGCCGCCGGGCTCGGAGACGGCATCGCCGCTCCACGACGAGGAATGTGACGAAAGCTCCGTGAGCACTTTCAAGGCCCCCAAGGGCACGTACGACCTGATCCCGCCGTTCTCGGCCAAGTACCTGGCGGTCCGCGACGCCATCTCCGCGCCGCTGCGCAAGGCCGGGTACGGGTACATCGAGACGCCGGGCTTCGAAGACGTGAACCTCTTCGCCCGCGGTGTCGGAGAGTCCACCGACATCGTCACCAAGGAGATGTTCACCCTCACCACCAAGGGTGGCACCAACCTCGCCCTGCGCCCGGAAGGCACCGCCTCCGTGCTGCGCGCGGCCCTGGAGGCCAGCCTGCACAAGCAGGGCAACCTCCCGGCGAAGCTCTGGTACTCCGGCTCGTACTACCGCTACGAGCGCCCGCAGAAGGGCCGCTACCGCCACTTCTCGCAGGTCGGTGCCGAGGCCATCGGCTCCGAGGACCCGGCGCTCGACGCCGAACTGATCATCCTGGCCGACGAGGCCTACCGCACCCTCGGCCTGTCGAACTTCCGCATCCTGCTGAACTCGCTCGGCGACAAGGAGTGCCGCCCCGTCTACCGCGAGGCGCTGCAGAGCTTCCTGAGCGGACTCGACCTCGACGAGGAGACCGTCCGCCGGGCCGAGATCAACCCGCTGCGCGTCCTCGACGACAAGCGGCTCGAGGTGCAGAAGCAGCTGGTCGGCGCGCCGGTGCTGCGCGACTACCTGTGCGACGGGTGCAAGGCGTACCACGAGGAGGTGCGGGCGCTGATCACGGCCGCCGGCGTCGTCTTCGAGGACGACGAGAAGCTGGTGCGCGGGCTGGACTACTACACCCGGACCACCTTCGAGTTCGTCCACGACGGTCTCGGCGCGCAGTCCGCGGTGGGCGGCGGCGGCCGCTACGACGGACTGTCGGAGATGATCGGCGGACCGGCGCTGCCGTCGGTCGGCTGGGCGCTCGGCGTGGACCGCACGGTCCTGGCGCTGGAGGCCGAGGGCATCGAGCTGGACATCCCGGCGACGACGACGGTCTTCGCGGTGGCGCTGGGCGAGGCCAAGCCGGCCGTGTTCGGGCTGGTGACCCAGCTGCGCAAGGCCGGCGTCGCGGCGGACATGTCCTACGGCGGCAAGGGCCTCAAGGGCGCCATGAAGGACGCCAACCGCAGCGGCGCGCGCTTCGCGATCGTGGCGGGCGAGCGGGACCTCGCCGAGGGCGTCGTCCAGCTGAAGGACATGGAGTCCGGCGAGCAGTCGGCCGTCCCCGTCGCCGAGCTGGTCGACACGGTCCTCGCCCGCCTCGCCTGACGGCAACCGGCCGCGGCGGCAGGGGAGTACACAGGACGGGGGCCGGGGATCTTTCCCCGGCCCCCGTCCGTTCACAGGCTCGTACGGCACAATGGCCCGTGCTTGATCACCTGGCAGATGTGGAGCGGGCGGTATGACGACACGAAGCGCGGACGCGGACACCGCCCGGGGCAGGACCGTCGGGGGAAGCCGGGCCCTGGCCCTGCTGCTGGTGATCACCGGAGCCGCGGGTCTGCTCGCCGCCTGGGTGATCACGATCGACAAGTTCAAGCTGCTGGAGGACCCGACCTTCAAGCCGGCCTGCAGCCTGAACCCGATCGTCTCCTGCGGCAACATCATGACGAGCGACCAGGCGTCGGCCTTCGGCTTCCCGAACCCGATGCTCGGACTCGTCGCCTACGGGATCGTGATCTGCGTCGGCATGAGCATGCTCGCCGGAGCCTCGTTCCGCCCCTGGTACTGGCTCACCTTCAACGCCGGCACCCTCTTCGGCGTCGTCTTCTGCACCTGGCTCATGTACCAGTCGCTGTACAACATCAACTCGCTCTGCCTGTGGTGCTGCCTGGCCTGGGTCGCCACCATCTTCATGTTCTGGTACGTCACCGCGCACAACGTCCGCGAAGGGCTGCTGCCCGCCCCGGGCTGGCTCAAGTCCTTCCTCGACGAGTTCACCTGGGTCCTGCCCGTCCTGCACGTCGGGATCATCGGGATGCTGATCCTGACCCGCTGGTGGGACTTCTGGACCTCCTGAGCGCGGGCGGCGGCGCGGGCCGTCCGGGGCCCTGTCGGTGGGCTCGCATAGGCTGCCTGTGTGGAACCAGACCTGTTCACCGCCGCTGCCGAAGACCGCCGGGAGAAGGACCCCGCGAGCTCCCCGCTCGCCGTCCGGATGCGCCCGCGCACCCTGGACGAGGTCGTCGGCCAGCAGCACCTGCTCAAGCCCGGATCACCGCTACGGCGGCTGGTCGAGGAAGGGGCCGGCGGCCCGGCCGGTGCCTCTTCGGTGATCCTCTGGGGCCCGCCCGGCATCGGGAAGACGACCCTGGCGTACGTGGTCAGCCAGGCCACGCAGAAGCGATTCGTGGAACTGTCCGCCATCACGGCGGGCGTCAAAGAGGTACGGGCCGTCATCGAGGGCGCCAAGCGCGCCGCCGGCGGCTACGGCAAGGAGACCGTCCTCTTCCTCGACGAGATCCACCGCTTCAGCAAGGCCCAGCAGGACTCGCTGCTGCCCGCCGTCGAGAACCGCTGGGTGACGCTGATCGCGGCCACCACCGAGAACCCGTACTTCTCGATCATCTCCCCGCTGCTGTCGCGCTCGCTGCTGCTGACGCTGGAACCGCTGACGGACGAGGACCTGAGCGCCCTGATGCGGCGGGCCCTCACCGAGGAGCGGGGGCTGGGCGGGGCCGTCTCCCTCCCGGCGGACGCCCAGGCCCACCTGCTGCGGATCGCCGGCGGCGACGCCCGGCGGGCGCTGACCGCGCTGGAGGCGGGCGCCGGGTCGGCCATCGCCAAGGGCGAGGACGAGATCACCCTCCGGACGCTGGAGGAGGCGGTCGACCGGGCGGCCGTCCGGTACGACAAGGACGGCGACCAGCACTACGACGTGGCCAGCGCGCTGATCAAGTCGATCCGTGGCTCGGACGTGGACGCCGCCCTGCACTACCTGGCCCGGATGATCGAGGCCGGTGAGGACCCCCGGTTCATCGCGCGCCGCCTGATGATCTCGGCGAGCGAGGACATCGGGCTGGCCGACCCGACGGCCCTGCCGATCGCGGTGGCCGCGGCCCAGGCGGTGGCGATGATCGGCTTCCCGGAGGCGGCGCTGACCCTCTCGCACGCCACGATCGCGCTGGCGCTGGCCCCGAAGTCGAACACCGCCACGACCGCGATCGGCGCGGCGCTGGCCGACGTACGGGCGGGCCTCGCGGGCCCGGTCCCGACGCACCTGCGGGACGGGCACTACAAGGGCGCGGCCAAGCTGGGCCACGCACAGGGGTACGTGTACCCGCACGACGTGCCGGGCGCGATCGCGGCGCAGCAGTACGCGCCGGACGAGATCCAGGGCAAGCGGTACTACGAGCCGACCCGGTACGGCGCGGAAGCCCGCTACGCGGATGTGGTGGAGAAGGTCCGCGAACGCCTGCGCGGAGCCACCTCCTAGAGCCGGAGCCACCTCCTGGACGCGGCCCGGGCCTTCCGCGGCCACGAGGACGGCGCGGACCTGACCCGGGCCCGGCGGATCCGGCGCTCGCTCGACCGGGCCGGGAACGGCCCCGCGCGCTGATCCACCGGGGACGGCCGGGAGGCCCCTAGGCTCCGTGCATGGGTCCGTCCCGGCCGCTCGCCGTACTCGCCGTCCTGGCCCTCGCCGCGCCCGCGGCGGCCGGATGCCACCACGAAGACGTCGCGACGGCCCGGGCCAGTGCGGCGGCATCGGTCGCGCGGGTGCCGCTCGTCGGCTCCGGATTCCCGCCGGACGCGGCGTCCGCGAAGGCACAGCTGGCCGGGCTGAAGGTCGAATGGGGCCGCAACTGGGAGACGTACAAGCGCGAGAACTTCGGCAGGTACTGGTCCGACGAGACCGACGCCGTCGGCGGGCGCAACGGCTGCGACACCCGCGACGACGTGCTGCGCCGGGACCTCGACGACCGTCGCGAAGGGGACCGGAACCCGTGCGTCGTGCTCTCCGGGACGCTCCACGACCCGTACACCGGCAAGGTGCTGCCCTACACCTACCGGCGCGCCTCGCAGATCCAGACCGACCATGTCGTCGCGCTGGGCGCGGCCTGGCGGGGCGGCGCGTACGCGTGGACCCCGCAGCGCAGGCTGGAGTACGCCAACGACCTCGACGTCCTGCTCGCCGTGGACAAGCGGACCAACTACGACAAGGGCAGCCGGACGGCCGACAAGTGGCGGCCGCCCCGGCGCGCGTACTGGTGCGAGTACGCGCGCCGCTACACCGGGATCAAGGCCAGGTACGGCCTGTCCGTGACCGCTCCGGAGAAGCTCGCCCTCCAGGAGATGCTGGCCACCTGCACCCCGTAGGGGGCATCGTGCCGATCACGCCCTAGTACGAAGCCGCCGAGAAGAGGGAGTGCATCGCCCGGCGCAGGCCGCAGATGTCCGCGACCGGCTCCGGGAAGTCGAAGCGGGCGTCGAAGGAGCCGGCCGGGCCGCCGGTGAAGCGGACGCGCAGGCCGAGGCGGTCCAGCGAGAGCGGGACGGCGCTCATTCCCCGGGCCTCGCGGGCGCCGAGCAGGCCGCCCAGCTCGCCGAGCCGGTCGCCGTGGGCGGCGTGCAGGTGCTGCAGCAGCTCCGACTCGTGCGCGACCATCGGGTCCGGCTCCGCCGCGGCCAGGTCCTCCGGGTCCACGTGCTCGGCGCCCCACAGGTCGTCCACCGAGATCTCGCCGACCTCCAGGCGCAGCATCATCCACGCCGGGCGCCCGGCGTGCGGGGCGCCCAGGGACTCCCGCATGCCCAACAGCTCGCCCACCGGCTGTCGCTCCGCGAGCAGCGCGGCGCATGCGGCGCGGTCGTCCCCGCGCACCGGCGTCAGCCATCCGGCGAGCCAGGCGCGGCCTCGGATACGATGTGGCACGGACACCGGCGCCACATCCGTGATCTCGATCACGGCGGTGAGGTCGTCGTCCTGGGCGTGAGCGGCTGCCCTGGCAGCCGCGGATTCCCCTGATACAAGGAGAATCACGTCCCCGTCCGGGGTGACGGTCCGTGCGACCGGCAGCCCTGTCCCGAACTCCTCGGCCTCGTGACTGTCACGAGCACCGATCAGCGTGAGGGATACTGAGGCGTTGGACTCTACGAGGGTTCGTACGCGTTCGGCTCCGGTGAGCTGCCGAACGCCTTCCCTGGGACGCGGCTGACCTTGCTTATCGTCGGCGCAAGCGGATTCTGTTTCGTCTGAATCCGAACTGCGTTGCGCACTGGGCAGGGGGATCCCATGTGGTCGAGACATTACGTCCTCCTCGCTAAGGTAAGCCTCACCTAACTTACATGGAGGTAGGTTCCCCGTGAACCAGAAGCGACCCAAGGTCAAGAAGTCGCGTGCCCTCGGCATTGCGCTGACCCCGAAGGCCGTCAAGTACTTCGAGGCCCGCCCCTACCCGCCGGGCGAGCACGGCCGTGGCCGCAAGCAGAACTCGGACTACAAGGTTCGTCTGCTGGAGAAGCAGCGTCTGCGCGCTCAGTACGACATCTCTGAGCGTCAGATGGCCCGCGCGTACGACCGCGCCAAGAAGGCCGAAGGCAAGACGGGCGAGGCGCTTGTCGTCGAGCTCGAGCGTCGCCTCGACGCCCTGGTTCTGCGTTCGGGCATCGCCCGCACCATCTACCAGGCCCGCCAGATGGTCGTTCACGGCCACATCGAGGTCAACGGTGACAAGGTCGACAAGCCGTCGTTCCGTGTCCGTCCGGACGACGTCATCACCGTGCGCGAGCGCAGCCGCGAGAAGGTTCCGTTCCAGGTTGCCCGTGAGGGTGGCTACGCAGGCGAGGGCGAGACCCCGCGCTACCTGCAGGTCAACCTGAAGGCCCTGGCCTTCCGCCTGGACCGCGACCCGAACCGCAAGGAAATCCCGGTCATCTGCGACGAGCAGCTCGTCGTCGAGTACTACGCCCGCTAAGGCAGGCCTGGTCTCATCGGCTGGTCAGCCCGCCGTCCCCTCCAAGGGGCGGCGGGTTTCCCGCTTCCCGGGACCGGACGGCGGGCCCTTGCTCGCCCTCAGGGCTGCGGCTGCTCCGCCGCCGCGCCCCTCGGGACCCGCGAGCCGCGCGCCCGCCCCGTCCGCCGGGGCACCCCGCCGACACCGTCGCCGCGTTCCTGCGGATCGCGCAGCGCCCGACCCACCAGCGCCTCACGGCTCAGCGCCCGCCCCTCGGCCTCGTACGCCGCGTAACGCTCGGCCCCCAGCAGCTCGCCCGCCCGCTCCCGGCACATCAGCCGCGGGGCGTTGAAGTACCCCGAGCCGAACAGCTGCAGCCCCACCCCGCCCCACATCGGCTCCGCCGCGCCCTGGAGCACCGCCGCCTCCGCGGCGTCCCCCTCCGCGACCGTGACCAGCGCGAGCAGCTCCAGCGCGAGCACCAGACCGACCAGATCGTGGAAGACGTGGTTGATCGCCACACACTCGGTGAGCAGCAGCCGCGCCTCCTGCGTGCGCCCCGCGTCCAGGGCGGCGTACGCGAGGACGTACAGGGCGTACGCCTTCGTCCAGCGCTCCCCGCGCTCCTCGCAGATCTCCCGGACCTCCCCGCACAGCGCGAGCGCGCCCGGCAGGTCACCGAGGAAGGCCAACGCCATCCCCAGCTCCACCTGGCACATCAGCACGTTGCTGTTCAGCTCGCCGGCCGCCCGGTACTGCTCCAGCGCCGTGCCCAGCAGCTCCCGGGCCCGCGCCATGTCGTCCGAGACCAGCGCCAGGCAGCCCATCCGGTGCACCGCGTAGGCCGCCGCCACCGGGTTCCCGCTCTGCGCCGCCCCGTCCCGGCACTCGTACAGGGCGCTCATCGAAGCCGCCGCGTCCCCCTGCAGGGCCGCGACATAGCCCAGCACCCACAGGGCCTTCAGCCGCGAGCTCTCGTAGTCCACCGCCTGGTCCACCGGCTCCAGGGTCCGCTCCAGCCAGTGCCGCCCCTCGGTCAGCCGCCCGCAGCCCGCCCAGTAGAACCACAGGGTCCCCGCCAGGTACTGGCCCAGATGCGCCTCGTCCGGCTCGTCCAGGCAGCACTCCAGGGCGAGCCGCACGTTCGGCAGCTCCACCTCCACCAGCGCGGCCACCTCCTGCTGGCGCGGGCTGAACCAGTCCAGCTCGCACCACGTCGCCAGACCCAGGTACCAGTCCCGGTGGCGCCGCCGCAGTCGTCCGGCGTCCCCCATCGACTCCAGCCAGCCCGCCCCGTACACCCGTACGGTCTCCAGCATGCGCAGCCGCACCCCGGCCGGGGTCTCCTCGCGGACCAGCAGGGACTGGGCCTGGAGTTCCCCGACCAGGTCCAGCACGTCCTCCACCGGCAGATCCGGACCCGCGCACACGTATTCGACGGCGTCGAGGTCGAACTGCCCCGCGAACACCGACAGCCGCGCCCACAGCAGCCGCTCCGCCGGTGTGCACAGCTCATGGCTCCAGCCGATGGCCGTCCGCAGCGCCCGGTGCCGGGCGAGCCCGCCGCGCACCCCGCCCGTCAGCAGCGCGAAGCGGTCCTCCAGCCGGGCCAGCACCTGCTCGGGGGACAGCGTGCGCAGCCGGCCCGCAGCCAGCTCCAGCGCCAGCGGGATCCCGTCGAGGCGGGCGCACAGCTCGACCAGCGCGGCCCGGTTCTCCGCGGTCACCGCGAACGCCGGGTCGGCCGCGGACGCCCGCGCCACCAGCAGGGCCAGCGCCTCCTCGGCGGCCGGCGGGGCCAGCGGAAAGGTCGATTCCCCGTCCAGGGCCAGCGGGCGCCGGCCCGCCGCGAGGACATGCAGACCGGGGCACCGGCGCAGCAGCTCCCGTACCAGGTCGGCGCACTCGTCGACCAGCTGCTCGAAGCCGTCCAGGACCAGCAGCAGCCGCTGCCCGGCCAGGTGCTCGACCAGGACGGTGCGGGGCGGCCGGGTGGTGTGGTCGGTCAACCGGAGCGCCTCGGCGAGGGCCAGCTCCAGCAGCGCCGGATCCCGTACGGTGGCCAGCTCGGCCAGCCGGACCCCGTCGCAGTAGCGTTCCTGCGATCCCGAGGCGGCGGCCCGGGCCGCCGCCAGTACGAGCCGGGACTTCCCCACCCCGCCCACGCCGGTCACCGTCACGAGCCGCGAGGACTCCAGGAGCCGCCCCAGCTGGGCGAGTTCGCCACCCCGCCCGACGAACCGGCCGAGGTCCGAGGGAAGATTGCCTCCGGCGGCACTTCGCAGGGGTCTCTGTCGCATGGGACACGGAGGGTACTGGTCCGGATGCGCTGCGTTCAAGGCGGGCCCGGTCCTCCCGGATTTCCGGTACGGCCGAGGATCTCCGGCGCGATAGGGTCGGAGGGCGAATAGTCCTGCGGTCGAGGTACAGACAGAGAGCGGTGTGACGTGTCCGGTGTAGAGGTGGCCGGGATCATCGTGGCCGTCTTCTGGGCCATCCTGATCTCCTTCCTCGCCGTGGCCCTGGTGAGACTGGCCCAGGTGCTCAAGGCGACCACCAAGCTGGTGGCCGACGTGACCGACCAGGCCGTCCCGCTCCTCGCCGACGCCTCCACCACCGTCCGCTCCGCGCGCACCCAGCTCGACCGGGTCGACGCCATCGCGAGCGACGTGCAGGAGGTCACCTCCAACGCCTCCGCGCTGTCCTCGACCGTGGCCACCGCCTTCGGCGGGCCGCTGGTGAAGGTCGCGGCCTTCGGCTACGGCGTCCGCAAGGCGCTGGGCAAGGGGGACGCCGCCCCGTCGGGCGGCACGCCGCCGAAGGCATCCCGCCGATCCGTGATCGTCGGACGTACGGTGCCGGCCGCCCGGCGCCGCAAGCAGAAGGGCTGAGACCGCCGATGTTCCGCCGAGCCTTCTGGTTCACCGCCGGCGCAGCCGCCGGCGTGTGGGCCACCACCAAGGTCAACCGTCAGCTGAAGAAGCTGACGCCCGAGAGCCTCGCCGCCCAGGCGGCCGACAAGGCCGTGGAGGCGGGACACCGCCTCAAGGACTTCGCCCTCGACGTCAAAGCGGGAATGACGCAGCGCGAGGACGAGCTGAACGACGCACTGGGGCTCCACCAGGACCCCGACCGGCCCGACAACGTCACGGCCCTTCCCGGGCCCCGACGGCTGCGGGCCATCGAGAACACCAAGACCACCTACCGACCCAATTTTTCGTACGACCGGAATGAGGACCACTGATGGAGTCGGCTGAGATTCGCCGCCGCTGGCTGAGCTTCTTCGAGGAGCGCGGTCACGCCGTTGTCCCTTCGGCGTCGCTCATCGCGGACGACCCGACTCTGCTGCTGGTGCCCGCGGGCATGGTGCCGTTCAAGCCCTACTTCCTGGGTGAGACCAAGCCGCCGGCCCCGACGCTCACCAGCGTCCAGAAGTGCGTCCGCACGCCGGACATCGAAGAGGTCGGCAAGACCACCCGCCACGGCACGTTCTTCCAGATGTGCGGCAACTTCTCCTTCGGGGACTACTTCAAGGAAGGCGCCATCAAGTACGCCTGGGAGCTGCTGACCAGCTCCGTGGCGGACGGCGGCTACGGCCTCGAGCCCGAGAAGCTCTGGATCACCGTCTACCTCGACGACGACGAGGCCGAGCAGATCTGGCGCGAGAAGATCGGCGTTCCCGCCGAGCGCATCCAGCGCCTGGGCAAGAAGGACAACTTCTGGTCCATGGGCGTCCCGGGTCCCTGCGGCCCGTGCTCCGAGATCAACTACGACCGCGGCCCCGAGTTCGGCGTCGAGGGCGGCCCGGCCGTCAACGACGAGCGCTACGTGGAGATCTGGAACCTGGTCTTCATGCAGTACGAGCGCGGCGCCGGCGACGGGAAGGAAGACTTCCCGATCCTCGGCGACCTGCCGTCGAAGAACATCGACACCGGACTCGGCCTCGAACGCCTCGCGATGATCCTGCAGGGCGTGCAGAACATGTACGAGACCGACACCCTGCGCGTGGTCATGGACAAGGCCACCGAGCTGACCGGTGTCCGCTACGGCGCCGCCCAGGGCACCGACGTCTCGCTGCGCGTGGTCGCCGACCACATCCGCACCTCGACGATGCTCATCGGCGACGGCGTCACTCCCGGCAACGAGGGCCGCGGCTACGTGCTGCGCCGCATCATGCGCCGCGCCATCCGCAACATGCGCCTGATGGGCGCCACGGGTCCCGTCGTCCAGGACCTCGTCGGCGTCGTGATCGACACGATGGGGCAGCAGTACCCGGAGCTCGCCACCGACCGCAAGCGCATCGAGACCGTCGCGCTCGCCGAGGAAGCCGCCTTCCTGAAGGCCATCAAGGGCGGCACCAACATCCTCGACACCGCCGTGACCGAGACCAAGGCCACCGGCGGCACGGTCCTCTCCGGCGACAAGGCGTTCCTGCTCCACGACACCTGGGGCTTCCCGATCGACCTCACCCTGGAGATGGCCGCCGAACAGGGCCTCTCCGTGGACGAGCCCGGCTTCCGCCGCCTGATGCAGGAGCAGCGCGACCGGGCCAAGGCCGACGCCAAGGCCAAGAAGACCGGCCACGCGGACATGTCCGCCTACCGCGAGATCGCCGACGGCTCCGGCGCCACCGAGTTCACCGGCTACGCCACCACCCAGGGCGAGTCCACCATCGTCGGCCTGCTGGTCAACGGCGTCTCCGCGCCCGCCGCCTCCGAGGGCGACGAGGTCGAGGTCGTCCTCGACCGCACCCCCTTCTACGCCGAGGGCGGCGGCCAGCTCGCCGACCAGGGCCGGATCAAGCTCGACTCGGGCGCCGTCATCGTCGTCCGCGACGTGCAGCAGCCGGTCCCGGGCGTCCCCGTGCACAAGGGCTCCGTCCAGGTCGGCGAGGTGACGGTGGGCGCCTCCGCGTACGCCGCCATCGACATCCACCGCCGCCGGGCCATCGCCCGCGCCCACTCGGCCACGCACCTGACCCACCAGGCGCTGCGTGACGCGCTCGGCCCGACGGCCGCCCAGGCCGGCTCCGAGAACAGCCCCGGCCGCTTCCGCTTCGACTTCGGTTCCCCGAACGCCGTCCCCGGCTCGGTCCTCACCGACGTCGAGCAGAAGATCAACGACGTGCTGTCGCGCGAGCTCGACGTCACCGCCGAGATCATGAGCATCGACGAGGCGAAGAAGCAGGGCGCCATCGCCGAGTTCGGCGAGAAGTACGGCGAGCGCGTGCGCGTCGTCACGATCGGCGACTTCTCCAAGGAGCTGTGCGGCGGCACGCACGTCGGCAACACCGCCCAGCTGGGCCTGGTGAAGCTGCTCGGCGAGTCCTCCATCGGCTCCGGCGTGCGTCGTGTCGAGGCCCTGGTGGGCGTGGACGCGTACAACTTCCTCGCCAAGGAGCACACGGTCGTCGCCCAGCTCCAGGAGCTGGTCAAGGGCCGTCCGGAGGAGCTGCCGGAGAAGATCGCCTCCATGCTCGGCAAGCTGAAGGACGCCGAGAAGGAGATCGAGAAGTTCCGCGCGGAGAAGGTCCTCCAGGCCGCCGCCGGTCTCGCCGCGAACGCCCAGGACATCCACGGCGTCGCCCTGGTCGTCGGCCAGGTGGCGGACGGCATCGGCGCCGACGACCTGCGCAAGCTGGTCCTCGACGTCCGGGGCCGCATCCAGGGCGACCGCCCGGCCGTCGTGGCCCTGTTCACCGTGGCGAACGACCGCCCGCTGACCGTGATCGCCACCAACGAGGCCGCCCGCGAGCGCGGTCTCAAGGCCGGCGACCTGGTCCGTACGGCCGCCAAGACCCTCGGTGGCGGCGGTGGCGGCAAGCCGGACGTCGCCCAGGGCGGCGGCCAGAACCCGGCCGCCGTTCCGGAGGCCATCAGCGCCGTCGAGCGCCTCGTCGTCGAGACGGTCTGACGATGACACTGCGCCGCGGCCGCCGGCTCGCCATCGACGTCGGTGACGCCCGTATCGGGGTCGCCTCGTGCGACCCCGACGGGGTGCTGGCCACACCGGTGGAGACCGTTCCGGGCCGGGACATCCCCTTCGCCCACCGGCGGCTGCGGCAGCTCGTCGAGGAGTACGAGCCCCTCGAAGTCGTGGTCGGCCTTCCCCGCTCGCTCAGCGGGCGGGAGGGGCCGGCCGCGGTCAAGGTGCGCGCCTTCGCCAACGAACTCGCCAAGGGCATCAAGCCGGTGACGGTCCGGCTGGTGGACGAGCGGATGACCACGGTCACCGCCGCACAGGGCCTGCGGGCCTCCGGGAAGAACGCCAAGAAGGGCCGGTCGGTCATCGACCAGGCAGCCGCTGTGGTGATCCTTCAGAACGCTCTTGAGACCGAACGGGTATCAGGTAATCCGCCTGGTGAGTGCGTCGAAGTGGTTGTCTGATCGCGATACGGTAACGTTCCGCGCGATGAGACGGCATTCGAACAGCCGTCGCCCACCGTCAAAGAGGCGGAACCGGGTGCCACGGACGACGGAGTCCGTGGCCTCCGTCTCGCGGCTCTAGGGGACCGATGACTGAGTATGGCCGGGGCCGTGGCCCCGAACCCTGGCACCCCGAGGACCCCCTGTACGGGGACCAGGGGTGGACCGGGCACCAGACCCAGCAGGGCCAGGTGCCTTATGCCGGTGCCCCGCAGCAGCAGGAGTACCCGCAGGAGCCGCAGTACCAGCAGCAGTACCCCCAGCACCAGCAGTACCCGGAGTACCAGCAGCCGCAGTATCCGCAGCAGCAGTACCCGCAGCAGGGGCAGTACCCGCAGCAGGCGCAGCAGCAGCAGCCCCAGCAGCAGTACATGCAGGGCCAGTACCCGCAGCAGCAGTACGCCGACCAGCAGCAGGGCTATGCCCCGCAGCAGCAGCAGCAGCCGCCGCAGCAGCACCAGCCGCAGCAGCCGGTGTACGACAGCCAGGGCTGGGACACCGGCCAGGGCCAGTACACGGCGGCGCAGCAGACCGATGTGTACGCGGGCGTGGACCCCTACACCCAGCAGCCCGTGGCGGGCTACCCCGGTGAGGCCCCCGACCTCTACAGCACGGAGGACGCCTACGCGCCGCCGCAGCCCCCGGGCCGGCGACACCTGGAGCCGGAGCCCGTCGAGGAGCCGGAGTCCGCGCAGGAGCCGGAGGAGAGCCTGCTCCCGGCCGGTGGAGGCCGTGACGGCGACGACGGCGACGACGACGACGGCCGTCGGGGCGGCCGCTCCAAGGGCGGTAAGCCCAAGAAGCGCAGCGGCACGGCCTGCCTGGTCGCCGCGGTCGTCATCATCGGCGTGGTCGGCGGTGGCGGCTACTACGGCTACAACTACATCAAGGCCAGGTTCAGCTCGGCCGAGGACTTCGCGGGTGAGGGCACCAGCGAGATCGTCGAGGTCGAGATCCCCAAGGGCTCCGGCCTCCTGCAGATGGGCGTGATCCTCAAGAAGGCGGGGGTCGTCGCCAGCGGCCAGGCCTTCGCCGACGCCGCGGCCAAGCTCCCGCCGGGCAAGGCGATCCAGGCCGGTGTCTACCCGCTCCGCAAGAAGATGTCGGCCGCCTCCGCGGTCGAGGTCATGAGCGACCCCTCGAAGCTGAACGTCATCACCGTCACCGAGGGCATGCGCAACTCCGCGGTGTACGCGGCGATCGACAAGAAGCTGGGCCAGCAGGAGGGCACGACCGCCGAGATCGCCAAGCGCGAGGCCAAGAACCTCGGCCTGCCCGCCTGGGCGAACAACGACCCGAAGCTCATCGACCCGCTCGAAGGCTTCCTGTACCCGACGCGTTACGACCTGAGCAAGGACAGCACTCCCGACTCGCTGCTCAAGCAGATGGTCAAGAACGCGACCGACAAGTACGGCGAGCTGGGCATCGAGGGCAAGGCCAAGGAGCTGGGCCTGGAGAATCCGCTCCAGGTGGTCACGGTGGCCAGCCTCGTCAACGCCGAGGGCAAGAACCACGACGACTTCCGGAAGATGGCCGAGGTGGTCTACAACCGCCTCAAGAAGACCAACGACGTCACGAACCAGAAGCTCCAGTTCGACTCGACGTACAACTACGTCAAGAACCAGAGCGAGATCAACTTCAACCTGAAGGAAGCCCAGGCCTTCGACAACCCCTACAACACGCACTTCATCAAGGGGCTGCCCACCGGGCCGATCAACAACCCGGGTCTGGACGCGCTGACCGCTACGCTCAACCCGGACCACGGCGGCTGGATGTTCTTCGTGTCGGTCGACGGCAAAACGACCACCTTCACCAAGACGTACGAAGAGCACACGAAGCTGGCCAACGAGTTCCAGGAACGACAGAAGCAGAAGAACGGCGGTTAGCAGGACATGTCACGCATAAGGGCCGCGGTGTTGGGTTCACCCATCGAGCACTCGCTCTCGCCGGTGCTGCACCGCGCCGCTTATCAGGAGCTCGGCCTCGACGACTGGTCGTACGACCGCTTCGAGATCGACGAGGCCGGGCTCCCGGAATTCGTGGCAGGACTCGGCCCCGAGTGGGCCGGGCTGTCCCTGACCATGCCGCTCAAGCGGGCGATCATCCCGCTGCTGGACGGCGTCAGCGACACGGCCGCCTCCGTCGAGACGGTCAACACGGTCGTGTTCACCGAGGACGGACGACGCCTCGGAGACAACACCGACATCCCCGGCATCGTCGCCGCGCTCCACGAACGCGGCGTCGAGAAGGTGGCCTCCGCCGCCGTCCTCGGCGCCGGGGCCACCGCCTCCTCGGCGCTCGCCGCGCTCGCGCGGATCTGCTCCGGCGAGGTGACGGCGTACGTCCGCTCGGCGGCCCGCGCCGACGAGATGAGGCAGTGGGGCGAGCGGCTCGGCGTGCCCGTCCGCACGGCCGACTGGTCGCAGGCGGCCGCGGCCCTGTCCGCGCCGCTGGTGATCGCCACCACCCCGGCCGGTACGACCGACGCCCTGGCGGCGTCCGTACCCGAGGGGGCGGGCACCCTCTTCGACGTCCTCTACGACCCCTGGCCGACCGCGCTGGCCGCCGCCTGGTCGCGGCAGGGCGGCCAGGTCGTCGGCGGACTCGACCTCCTCGTCCACCAGGCCGTGCTCCAGGTGGAGCGGATGACCGGCCGGACCCCGGGTCCGCTCGCCGCCATGAGGGCTGCGGGAGAGCGGGCGCTCGCCGCCCGTTAGGCTTTCCACCTGCGCATTCACAGGGGGCGGCATGGACGGGAACAGCACGGACCAGGTACTCGCGTCGAAGTGGGATCTCCCGTTCGTCCTCTTCGGCATGGGCCGGGTGGCGTTCGGCACCCTGCCCTTGTGGGCCAAGGCGCTCATTCTCGGACTCTTCGGTTCCGTCGTCCTCTCGTACGGGATCACCTGGCAGCGCGAGCGCGGCCGACGGTCCCGCTGACGCCTCAGGCGTCCGACAGCTGGACCGGGGCCCGATAAACCCCTCCGGACATGGGAGGATCGGGTCAGGCGGGTCCGGGCCGCGCACCCGATCGCGCCGTCGCTGTACCAGGCGCGAGCATGAGGAGCATCGTTGAGCAGGTTGCGTTGGCTGACCGCCGGGGAGTCCCACGGACCGGCACTGGTGGCGACGTTGGAGGGCCTTCCCGCCGGCGTCCCCGTCACCACCGAGCTGGTGGCCGACCACTTGGCCCGGCGCCGGCTCGGTTACGGCCGCGGTGCCCGGATGAAGTTCGAGCAGGACGAGATCACCTTCCTGGGTGGTGTCCGGCACGGGTTGTCGCAGGGTTCGCCGATCGCGGTCATGATCGGCAACACGGAGTGGCCGAAGTGGGAGACGGTGATGTCGGCCGATCCGGTCGATCCCTCGCTGTTGAAGGAGACCGGTCGTAACGCGGCGCTGACGCGTCCGCGTCCGGGTCACGCGGACCTGGCGGGGATGCAGAAGTACGGGTTCTCCGAGGCCCGGCCGATCCTGGAGCGCGCCAGTGCTCGGGAGACGGCCGCCCGTGTGGCGCTCGGTGCGGTCGCCCGGTCCTTCATCAAGGAGGTCGCGGGGATCGAGATCGTCTCGCACGTGGTGGAACTGGCCTCGGCCAAGGCCCCGTACGGCGTCTACCCGACCCCCGCCGATGTGGAGAAGCTGGACGCCGACCCGGTGCGTTGCCTGGACGCGGACGCGAGCAAGGCGATGGTCGCGGAGATCGACCAGGCCCACAAGGACGGCGACACCCTCGGCGGCGTCGTCGAGGTGCTGGCCTACGGGGTTCCGGTCGGTCTCGGCTCGCACGTCCACTGGGACCGTCGACTCGACGCACGCCTGGCCGCCGCCCTCATGGGCATCCAGGCGATCAAGGGCGTCGAGGTCGGCGACGGTTTCGACCTCGCCCGCGTGCCCGGTTCCAAGGCGCACGACGAGATCGTCTCCACCCCCGAGGGCCTCAAGCGCACCTCGGGGCGTTCGGGTGGCACGGAGGGTGGTCTGACCACGGGTGAGCTGTTGCGGGTCCGTGCGGCGATGAAGCCGATCGCGACGGTGCCGAAGGCGCTCGCGACGGTGGACGTGGCGACGGGTGAGGCGACGGTGGCCCACCACCAGCGTTCCGACGTGTGTGCCGTGCCGGCGGCCGGCATCGTCGCCGAGGCGATGGTCGCCCTGGTGCTTGCGGACGCGGTCGTGGAGAAGTTCGGCGGTGACTCGGTGCCCGAGACCCGTCGCAACGTCCGTTCGTACCTCGACAACCTGCAGATCCGGTGACGGCCGGACCGCTCGTCGTCCTCGTCGGCCCGATGGGGTCCGGCAAATCCACGGTGGGAGCGCTGCTCGCCGAGCGGCTCGGCGTCGCCTACCGGGACACGGACGCCGACATCGTCGCGGCCCAGGGCCGGGAGATCTCCGACATCTTCGTCGACGAGGGCGAGCCGTACTTCCGTGACCTGGAACGGCAGGCGGTCGCCGCCGCCGTCGCCGGGCACACCGGAGTCCTCGCCCTCGGCGGCGGCGCCGTCCTCGACGAGGGCACCCGCGACCTCCTGGCCGGCCTGCCCGTCGCCTACCTGTCGATGGACGTCGAAGAAGCCGTACGGCGCGTCGGCCTCGGCGCCGCGCGCCCGCTGCTCGCCGTCAACCCGCGCCGCCAGTGGCGCGAGCTGATGGACGCGCGGCGCCCCCTGTACACCGAAGTCGCGCGTGTCGTGGTGGCCACCGACGACCGCACCCCCGAAGAGGTCGCCCAGGCGGTCCTCGACGCTCTGGAGTTGAAGGACGTATGACAGACCAGGTGACGCGGATCCACGTCGGCGCGAGCGCCGGACACGACGCGTACGACGTGCTGGTCGGACGGCAGCTGCTCGGCGAGCTCGGCTCCCTGATCGGTACCAAGGCCCAGCGGGTCGCCGTGATCCACCCCGAGGCGCTGGCCTCGACCGGTGAGGCGCTGCGCGACGACCTGGCCGAGCAGGGCTACGAGGCGGTCGCCATCCAGGTGCCGAACGCCGAGGAGGCCAAGACGGTCGAGGTGGCCGCCTACTGCTGGAAGGCGCTGGGCCAGTCCGGTTTCACCCGCACCGATGTGATCGTCGGGGTCGGCGGGGGAGCCACCACCGACCTGGCGGGCTTCGTCGCGGCGAGCTGGCTGCGCGGGGTGCGCTGGGTCGCCGTACCGACCACCGTCCTCGCGATGGTGGACGCGGCCGTCGGCGGCAAGACCGGCATCAACACCGCCGAGGGCAAGAACCTCGTGGGGGCCTTCCACCCGCCGGCCGGTGTGCTCTGCGACCTCGCGGCCCTCGACTCGCTGCCGGTCAACGACTACGTCAGCGGCCTCGCCGAGGTCATCAAGGCCGGGTTCATCTCCGACCCGGTGATCCTCGACCTGATCGAGGAGGACCCGGCGGCGGCCCGTACGCCCGAGGGCCCGCACACCGCCGAGCTCATCGTGCGCTCCATCCAGGTCAAGGCCGACGTGGTCTCCAGCGACCTCAAGGAGTCGGGACTCCGCGAGATCCTCAACTACGGCCACACCCTCGCGCACGCCATCGAGAAGAACGAGCGCTACAAGTGGCGGCACGGCGCGGCCGTGTCCGTCGGCATGGTCTTCGCCGCCGAGCTCGGCCGCCTCGCGGGCCGGCTCGACGACGCGACGGCCGACCGGCACAAGGCGGTCCTCGCCTCGGTCGGGCTGCCGCTGACCTACCGGGGCGACCAGTGGTCCAAGCTGCTCCAGACCATGCAGGTCGACAAGAAGTCCCGTGGCAACCTGCTGCGCTTCATCGTCCTCGACGGGCTGGCCAAGCCGACCGTCCTGGAGGGTCCCGACCCGGCGCACCTGGTCGCCGCCTACGGTGAGGTGTCGGCGTGAGCCGGCCCGTCCTCGTGCTGAACGGCCCGAACCTGGGCCGGCTCGGCTCGCGCGAGCCCGATGTGTACGGGGCCACCTCGTACGCGGGGCTGGTGGAAAGCTGCCGTTCGCTGGGCGAGGAGCTCGGCTTCGACGTCGAGGTCCGCGAGACCAACGACGAGGGCGAGCTGATCCGCTGGCTGCACGAGGCGGCGGACGGGAAGATCCCCGTGGTCATCAACCCGGGGGCCTTCACCCACTACTCGTACGGCATGCGGGACGCGGCCGCGCAGCGCACGGCGCCGCTGATCGAGGTGCACATCTCGAACCCGTACGCCCGCGAGGAATTCCGCCACACCTCGGTCATCGCGCCGGTGGCGACCGGGACGGTGGCGGGCTTCGGGATCGGTTCGTACCGGCTGGCGCTGCGCGCACTGGCGGACGAGATCTCCGCCTGACACTCTGCTGACGGCGCTGGTGGACGGTCGGGCCCCGGCAGTCATATAACGTTCTCGCATCAGTCGCTTGAACGAGACGGAGTGGCAGCGGATGCAGCACGCAGTGGGGGGTGGGGGCGCGGGCCCGTGGCAGCCGGGACCGCGCCCATCGGCGCCCCCGCAGCCGCCGATACCCCCGGCGCACGGTTGGCCGGGTTCACCCCCGCCGCAGTCTCCGCCTCAGCCGCCCCACCAGCCCCATCAGCAGCCGTCGTATCCCTCGCAGCCGGTGCCCGCCGTGCCGGAGGCCACCGGGCACATCCCGCTGCCTCCCGCGGTGCCGGGTACCGGTGGGGCCGTCCTCGCCGTCCTGCTGATCGGCCCGGCCGGCGCCGGCAAGACCACCGTCGCCCGGCACTGGGCCGGCAGCCGGCCCGTCCCGACCGCCCACGTCAGCCTGGACGACGTCCGCGAGTGGGTCTGCTCCGGCTTCGCGGACCCCCAGGCGGGCTGGAACGAGCACTCCGAGGCCCAGTACCGGCTGGCCCGCCGCACCTGCGGCTTCGCCGCCCGCAACTACCTGGCGAACGGCATCTCCTGCATCCTGGACGACGCCGTCTTCCCCGACCGGCCCGTGGTCGGGCTGGGCGGCTGGAAGCGACACGTGGGGCCGAACCTGCTGCCCGTCGTGCTCCTGCCCGGCCTGGAGATCGTCCTGGAGCGCAACGCCGAGCGCGCCGGCAACCGTCGGCTCTCGGACGAGGAAGTGGCACGGATCCACGGCCGGATGGCCGGCTGGTACGGCTCCGGACTGCCGATCATCGACAACTCCCACCTCGACGTGGAGGGCACCGCCCGTGCCCTCGACGAGGCCCTGGCCCGCGCCCTGTCCGCCCCTGGCGGCCGGCCCGGGCAGTAGTCCCCGGGGCCCGTCCGGACGCGCTCGCCGGGCCGGATCGGCGGGGCGCTCGTACGCTCGAAGACATGTCAGACGTGTACGCCGCCCGCCGGGACCTGCTTCGCGACCGATGCGCCGCCGCGGGGAACGCCGCCGCACTGATCACGCGTCCGGCGAACGTGCGCTACCTCTCCGGGGCGTCCCCGCTCGGCGCGGTGCTGCTCGTCGGCCCCTCCGAGGACATGCTCTTCTGCGCGGGAGCGCCCACCGGCGAGGCCGACGAGGGCCGTCTCGACGAGCACCTGAACGCCGCCGTCCTGGGCAGCCCCGGCGGGGACCCGGCCGTCGCCGCCGCCGATCTGACCGCCTCCCTACGGGCCGACTCGCTCGCGGTGGAGGAACACCACCTCACCGTCGCCCGGCACCGGGCCCTGCGCTCCGTCGCGCCCAAACTGCGCCTCGCGGACCTCGGCACGGCCGTGGAGCAGCAGCGCCTCGTCAAGGACGAGGAGGAGATCGCCTGCCTGCGGATCGCCGCGGAGATCGCCGACCAGGCCCTCGGCGAGCTGCTGGAGTCCATCCTGGTCGGCCGTACCGAGCGGCACCTCGCCCTGGAGCTGGAGCGCCGGCTGGTCGACCACGGCGCCGACGGCCCGGCCTTCCCGACCTCCGTCGGCACCGGCCCGCACTCCGGTCGCTCCCGGCACCGGCCCTCCGACCGCCGGGTGGAGGAGGGCGACTTCCTCACGGTCTGCCTGGGCGCCAACTACCGCGGCTACCGGTGCGAGATCGGCCGGACCTTCGTGATCGGCACCAGCCCGGCCGACTGGCAGATCGAGCTGTACGACCTCGTCTTCACCGCCCAGCGGGCCGGGCGCGAAGCCCTGCTGCCCGGGGCCGCGTATCGGGACGTGGACCGTGCCGCGCGCTCCGTCCTGGACTCCGCGGGCCACTCGGAAGCCCTCGCTCCGTGGACCGGACACGGTGTGGGCCTCGAAATCGACGAGGACCCGCAGCTTGCACCTACGGCAATGGGTAAACTGGACGCTTGCGTGCCGGTCACCGTCGAACCGGGGGTTCACCTCCCGGGCCGGGGAGGTGTCCGGATCGATGACACGCTCGTCGTGCGCCCCGAGGCGGACGGCGGTCCCGAGCTACTCACCATTACGACCAAGGAACTGCTCGCGCTCTAGTCGGCTCTGCCGGGCTGTGCGCGCGCCCGTGGTCTTCCAGTGCAGGAGATTCCGCAACCGTGGCTTCCACGAACGACCTCAAGAACGGCATGGTGCTGAAGCTCGACGGGGGCCAGCTCTGGTCCGTCGTCGAGTTCCAGCACGTCAAGCCCGGCAAGGGCCCGGCCTTCGTGCGTACCAAGCTGAAGAGCGTGATGTCCGGCAAGGTCGTCGACAAGACGTTCAACGCCGGCACGAAGGTCGAGACGGCCACCATCGACCGCCGTGACATGCAGTTCTCTTACATGGACGGCGACTACTTCGTCTTCATGGACATGTCCACCTTCGACCAGCTGATGGTGGACAAGAAGGCCGTCGGCGACGCCGCCAACTTCCTGATCGAGGGCTTCACCGCCTCCGTCGCCCAGCACGAGGGCGAGGTGCTCTACGTGGAGCTCCCGGCCGCGGTCGAGCTCAAGATCGAGCACACCGACCCGGGCGTCCAGGGCGACCGCTCCACCGGTGGCACCAAGCCGGCCACGCTGGAGACCGGCTACGAGATCCAGGTCCCGCTCTTCGTCACCACCGGCGAGACGGTCAAGGTCGACACCCGCACCAGCGACTACCTCGGCCGGAAGAGCGGCAACTAACCCGTGGCTGCTCGGAGCAATGCGCGCAAGCGCGCCTTCCAGATCCTCTTCGAGGCCGACCAGCGCGACGTGCCCGTGCGCGAGGTCCTCGCGGACTGGATCCGTCACGCGAGGTCGGACGACCGGCAGCCGCCGGTCAGCGCCTTCACGATGGATCTCGTCGAGGGTTACGCCGACAAGGTGAACCGCATCGACGATCTGATCATCACCTACGCCGTGGACTGGGACCTCGACCGCATGCCGGTCGCGGACCGGAACATCCTGCGGCTCGGTGCCTACGAGCTGATCTGGGTGGACGACACCCCGGACGCCGTGGCCATCGACGAGGCCGTCCAGCTGGCCAAGGAGTTCTCCACGGACGACTCCCCGGCATTCGTGAACGGGCTCCTGGCCCGCTTCAAGGACCTGAAGCCGAGCCTGCGACGCAGCGAGAGCTGACCGCACGGCCCAGCGCCGGCACCGCCATACGGAAGGGCCCGCGACGTACGTGTCGCGGGCCCTTCCGTATGGGTGCGGGGGAGCGGAGCGCGGGTGACGGCGGGTCCGGGAACGAAAAAACCGGCGGGCGCCGGACCCCCGCAAGGGTCCGGCGCCCGCCGGTAAACGTTTCTGCTGGTCCGAAGCCCGAGGGTCAGAGTTCCTCGTGCGCCACCGCGCGACGCGCGTCCGCGTCCAGCACGCCCCAGCTGATCAGCTGTTCGGTCAGGACCGAGGGGGACTGGTCGTAGATGACGGCCAGGGTGCGCAGGTCGTCCTGGCGGATCGACAGCACCTTGCCGTTGTAGTCGCCACGCTGGCTCTGGATCGTCGCCGCGTAACGCTGCAGCGGGCCCGCCTTCTCGGCCGGGACGCCCGCCAGGCGCTCCAGGTCGAGACGCAGCTTCGGCGGCGGCTCGGCGGCCCCACCGGGAGTCGTACCCGGCAGCAGCTCCTGCACCGGAACCCCGTAGAAGTCCGCCAGCTCGGCAAGACGCTGGACGGTCACGGCGCGGTCCCCGCGCTCGTAGGAACCGACCACCACGGCCTTCCACCGACCCTGGGACTTCTCCTCGACACCGTGGAGGGAAAGGCCCTGCTGGGTGCGGATGGCGCGGAGCTTGGCCCCGAGCTGTTTGGCGTATTCGCTGGACATAACGCTCCCGGACGCTGTGACGCTGTGACTGGTGGACACTGCGACTACGTAACTAGGTAACTACGTGCGGTTCAGCCGCGCGGCTGGTAACTCACTGTGAGGTTACGCAGCGTTACTTGGATGCGTCAAGCCGAATGGTCTTCGTCGCCCCCCTGAGGGTTCGTCCCAGCAGCCCTCTGGCAGCCCTTCCGTACCGGCCCGGTCCCGGTCACCGGCTTCTCCCTGGTACCGTGTGAGGCGTACATCAGACGTCCTTTAAGGTCCGTCCCGTGAGGCGGAGAAGGAGGTCCTTTTCATGGACACCCAGCAGAACACCGATTCCATGCGCCCCGTTCTCGAAGCGCAGGACATCGCGCGGGTCCTGACCCGCATCGCCCACGAGATCGTCGAACGCGCCAAGGGTGCCGACGACGTGGTGCTCCTCGGCATTCCCACCCGCGGTGTCTACCTCGCCCGCCGGCTGGCCGCCAAGCTCGAAGAGATCACCGGCACGAAGATCCCGGTCGGCTCCCTCGACATCACCATGTACCGCGACGACCTGCGGATGAAGCCCGCCCGCGCGATCGGTCGCACCGAGATCCCCGGTGACGACCTCGACGGCCGCCTGGTCGTCCTCGTCGACGACGTGCTCTTCTCCGGCCGCACCATCCGCGCCGCCCTGGACGCCCTCGGCGACCTCGGCCGCCCCCGCGCCGTGCAGCTCGCGGTCCTCGTCGACCGAGGCCACCGCGAACTGCCGATCCGCGCCGACTACGTCGGCAAGAACCTCCCCACGTCGCTGCGGGAGACCGTCAAGGTCCAGTTCCAGGAGGAGGACGGCCGTGACGCCGTGCTGCTCGGCCAGCGGACCGCCCAGGCAGCAGGTCAGTAGACCGTTCCGGTGACGGGCCCCGACCGGGCCCGCGCCGCGGCCTGCCCTGCCCGCTCGCACCTCTGCCCGTCAGTCCGCCCGCCCTTCCGACCTACGGAGCCATCCAGATGAAGCGCCACCTCATCTCGGCCGCCGATCTCACGCGCGACGACGCCGTCCTGATCCTCGACACCGCCGAGGAGATGGCCCGCGTCGCGGACCGGCCGATCAAGAAGCTGCCCACCCTGCGCGGCCTCACCGTCGTCAACCTCTTCTTCGAGGACTCGACCCGCACCCGGATCTCCTTCGAAGCGGCCGCCAAGCGGCTCTCGGCCGACGTCATCAACTTCTCCGCGAAGGGGTCGTCCGTTTCCAAGGGCGAATCCCTGAAGGACACCGCGCTGACCCTGGAGGCCATGGGCGCCGACGCGGTCGTCATCCGCCACCACGCCTCCGGCGCCCCCTACCGGCTCGCGACCTCCGGCTGGATCGACTCCGCCGTCGTCAACGCCGGCGACGGCACCCACGAGCACCCCACCCAGGCCCTGCTGGACGCCTTCACCATGCGCCGCCGCCTGGTCGGCCGGGACGCCGGCCTCGGCAAGGACCTGAACGGCCGCCGCATCACCATCGTCGGCGACGTCCTGCACAGCCGCGTGGCCCGCTCCAACGTCCACCTGCTGCACACCCTCGGCGCCGAGGTCACCCTGGTGGCCCCGCCCACGCTCGTCCCGATCGGCGTGGAGACCTGGCCGTGCGAGGTCTCGTACAGCCTCGACGACGTGCTGCCGAAGTCCGATGCGGTGATGATGCTGCGTGTGCAGCGCGAACGCATGAACGCGGCCTTCTTCCCGACCGAGCGCGAGTACTCCCGCCGGTACGGACTCGACGGCGACCGTATGGCGAAGATGCCCGAGCACGCCATCGTGATGCACCCCGGCCCGATGAACCGTGGCATGGAGATCACCGCGCAGGTCGCCGACTCAGACCGCTGCACGGCCGTCGAGCAGGTCGCCAACGGCGTCTCCACCCGCATGGCCGTCCTGTACCTGCTGCTCGGAGGCTCCGAGCCCGCCGTCAACACCACCCCCGCCGCCCGTACCGAGGAGAGCAAGTAATCATGAGCAAGATCCTGATTCGTGGCGCGAAGGTACTCGGTGGCGAGGCGCAGGACGTCCTGATCGACGGCGAGACCATCGCTGAGGTCGGTCAGAATCTCTCCGCCGAGGGCGCGACCGTCATCGAGGCCGAGGGCCAGATCCTCCTCCCGGGCCTCGTCGACCTGCACACCCACCTGCGCGAGCCCGGCCGCGAGGACTCCGAGACCGTCCTCACCGGCACCCGCGCCGCCGCCTCCGGTGGCTACACCGCCGTGTTCGCCATGGCGAACACCTTCCCGGTCGCCGACACCGCCGGTGTGGTCGAGCAGGTCTGGCGCCTGGGCAAGGAGTCCGGCTACTGCGACGTGCAGCCCATCGGCGCCGTCACCGTCGGCCTGGAGGGCAAGCAGCTCTCCGAGCTGGGCGCCATGCACGAGTCCGCCGCCCGCGTCACCGTCTTCTCCGACGACGGCAAGTGCGTGGACGACGCCGTGATCATGCGCCGCGCCCTGGAGTACGTGAAGGCCTTCGGCGGTGTCGTCGCCCAGCACGCCCAGGAGCCCCGCCTCACCGAAGGCGCCCAGATGAACGAGGGCGTCGTCTCCGCGGAACTGGGTCTCGGCGGCTGGCCGGCCGTCGCCGAGGAGTCGATCATCGCCCGCGACGTCCTGCTCGCCGAGCACGTCGGCTCCCGCGTCCACATCTGCCACCTCTCCACCGCCGGCTCCGTCGAGATCGTCCGCTGGGCCAAGTCCCGCGGCATCGACGTCACCGCCGAGGTGACCCCGCACCACCTCCTGCTCACCGAGGAGCTCGTGCGCTCGTACAACGCGGTCTACAAGGTCAACCCGCCGCTGCGCACCGAGCGCGACGTGCTGGCCCTGCGCGAGGCGCTTGCCGACGGCACGATCGACATCGTCGCCACCGACCACGCCCCGCACCCGCACGAGGACAAGGACTGCGAGTGGGCCGCCGCCGCCATGGGCATGGTCGGCCTGGAGACCGCGCTCTCCGTCGTCCAGCAGACGATGGTCGAGACCGGACTGCTCGACTGGGCGGGCGTCGCCGAGCGGATGTCCTTCGCTCCGGCGCGCATCGGCGGCCTGGAGAACCACGGCCGTCCCGTCTCGGCAGGTGAACCCGCGAACCTGACCTTGGTCGAGACCTCGTACCGTGGTGTCGTGGACCCCGCACACTTCGCCTCCCGCAGCCGCAACACGCCTTACGAGGGCCGTGAGCTGCCGGGGCGCGTCACTCATACCTTCCTGCGGGGCCGGGCAACGGTCGTGGACGGGAAACTGGCGTGACACCTGCAGTAATCCAACTGGCCGCCGAGGCCGCCGAACGACAGTCGGCGGAGGTGACCAGCTTCGGTGCCCGCATGGCGTGGGTGATCGGCCTGGCCGTCTTCGTCGCGTTCGTCTACTGGCTGATGCGGCAGGGCTGGAAATGGCGCGGCGCTCTGCAGAACGATCTGCCGGAGCTCCCCGCCGCACCCGACGGTCTTCCCGCACACCGGCTGGCCCTGACCGGCCGGTACCACGGGTCCACCACCGCCGGACAGTGGCTCGACCGGATCGTCGCCCACGGGCTGGGCCTGCGCAGCCGGGTCGAGCTCACGCTCACCGACGCGGGCCTGGACGTGGTCCGACCGGGGGCGAACGACTTCTTCGTACCGGCCGCGCAGCTGCGCGGCGCCCGCCTCGACAAGGGAATCGCGGGCAAGGTACTCACCGAGGGCGGTCTGCTCGTCGTCACCTGGGCGCACGGCGACAAGCTGATCGACTCCGGATTCCGCTCCGACCGCGCGGCCGAACACGCCGCATGGGTCGAAGCCATCAACCTCATGAACTCATCCATCACGACGGAAGGCGCCGAACGATGACGACCTCCACCAGGGGAGCAGCCAAAGCTCCCGCCGTACTCGTCCTGGAGGACGGTCGGATCTTCCGCGGCCGCGCCTACGGCGCTGTGGGGGAGACCTTCGGCGAGGCCGTGTTCTCCACCGGAATGACCGGCTACCAGGAGACCCTCACCGACCCGTCGTACCACCGACAGGTCGTCGTGATGACCGCCCCCCACGTGGGCAACACCGGCGTCAACGACGAGGACCCCGAGTCCTCCCGCATCTGGGTGGCCGGCTACGTCGTACGCGACCCCGCCCGCGTCGCCTCGAACTGGCGCTCGCAGCGCTCGCTGGACGAGGAGCTCGTCAAGCAGGGCGTCGTCGGGATCTCCGGCATCGACACCCGCGCCCTGACCCGCCACCTGCGCGAGCGCGGCGCCATGCGCGTCGGCATCTTCTCGGGCGAGGCCTGGGTCGGGATCCGCGACGAGGCCCTGATCGCCAAGGTCACCTCGCAGCCGCAGATGAAGGGCGCGAACCTCTCCGCCGAGGTCGCCACCAAGGAGGCGTACGTCGTCCCCGCCATCGGTGAGAAGAAGTTCACCGTGGCCGCGGTCGACCTCGGCATCAAGGGCATGACCCCGCACCGGATGGCCGAGCGCGGCATCGAGGTGCACGTGCTGCCCGCCACCGCCACCGTCGAGGACGTCTACGCGGTCGACCCGGACGGCGTGTTCTTCTCCAACGGCCCGGGCGACCCGGCCACCGCCGACGGCCCCGTCGCCGTCATGCAGGGCGTGCTGGAGCGCAAGACCCCGCTCTTCGGCATCTGCTTCGGCAACCAGATCCTCGGCCGCGCGCTCGGCTTCGGCACCTACAAGCTGAAGTACGGCCACCGCGGCATCAACCAGCCGGTGCAGGACCGCACCACAGGCAAGGTCGAGGTCACCGCGCACAACCACGGCTTCGCCGTCGACGCGCCCCTCGACAAGGTGTCCGAGACCGCCTACGGCCGCGCCGAGGTCTCCCACGTCTGCCTGAACGACCAGGTCGTCGAAGGCCTCCAGCTGCTCGACCAGCCGGCCTTCAGCGTCCAGTACCACCCCGAGGCGGCCGCCGGCCCGCACGACGCCGCGTACCTCTTCGACCGCTTCGTATCCCTGATGGAGGCCGAGCGTGCCTAAGCGCACCGATATCCAGTCCGTCCTGGTCATCGGCTCCGGCCCGATCGTCATCGGACAGGCCGCCGAGTTCGACTACTCCGGCACCCAGGCCTGCCGCATCCTCAAGGCCGAGGGCCTGCGGGTCATCCTGGTCAACTCCAACCCCGCGACGATCATGACCGACCCGGAGATCGCCGACGCCACGTACGTCGAGCCGATCACCCCCGAGTTCGTCGAGAAGATCATCGCCAAGGAGCGCCCCGACGCGCTCCTGCCGACCCTCGGCGGCCAGACCGCGCTCAACACCGCGATCTCCATGCACGAGCAGGGTGTGCTGGAGAAGTACGGCGTCGAGCTCATCGGCGCCAACGTCGAGGCCATCAACAAGGGCGAGGACCGCGACCTCTTCAAGGGCGTCGTCGAGGCCGTCAACGCCAAGATCGGCCACGGCGAGTCCGCCCGCTCGGTCATCTGCCACACGATGGACGACGTCATCGCCGGCGTCGACACCCTCGGCGGCTACCCCGTCGTCGTGCGCCCCTCCTTCACCATGGGCGGCGCCGGATCCGGCTTCGCCCACGACGAGGACGAGCTGCGCCGCATCGCCGGCCAGGGCCTCACGCTCTCCCCGACCACCGAGGTGCTCCTGGAGGAGTCCATCCTCGGCTGGAAGGAGTACGAGCTGGAGCTGATGCGCGACACCAAGGACAACGTGGTCGTCGTCTGCTCCATCGAGAACTTCGACCCGATGGGTGTCCACACCGGTGACTCGATCACCGTCGCCCCGGCCATGACGCTCACCGACCGCGAGTACCAGCGGCTGCGCGACATCGGCATCGCGATCATCCGCGAGGTCGGCGTCGACACCGGCGGCTGCAACATCCAGTTCGCGATCGACCCGGTCGACGGCCGCGTCATCGTCATCGAGATGAACCCGCGCGTCTCGCGCTCCTCGGCGCTCGCGTCGAAGGCCACCGGCTTCCCGATCGCCAAGATCGCCGCCAAGCTGGCCATCGGCTACACGCTCGACGAGGTCCCCAACGACATCACCGAGAAGACCCCGGCCTCCTTCGAGCCGTCCCTCGACTACGTCGTCGTCAAGGCCCCGCGCTTCGCCTTCGAGAAGTTCCCGCTGGCCGACGCCACCCTCACCACCACCATGAAGTCGGTGGGCGAGGCCATGGCCATCGGCCGCAACTTCACCGAGGCCCTGCAGAAGGCCCTGCGCTCGCTGGAGAAGAAGGGCTCGCAGTTCACCTTCGTCGGCCCCACCGGCGACAAGGACGAGCTCCTCGCCACCGCGGTCCGCCCGACCGACGGTCGCATCAACACCGTCATGCAGGCCATCCGCGCCGGCGCCACCCAGGAAGAGGTCTTCGAGTTCACGAAGATCGACCCCTGGTTCGTCGACCAGCTCTTCCTCATCAAGGAGATCGCGGACGAGCTGGCCGCCGCCGAGAAGCTCCAGCCCGAGCTGCTCGCCGAGGCCAAGCGCCACGGCTTCTCCGACGCCCAGATCGCCGAGATCCGCGGCCTGCGCGAGGACGTCGTCCGCGAGGTCCGCCACGCGCTCGGGGTCCGCCCGGTCTACAAGACGGTCGACACCTGCGCCGCCGAGTTCGCCGCGAAGACCCCGTACTTCTACTCCTCGTACGACGAGGAGTCCGAGGTCGCGCCCCGCACCAAGCCCGCGGTCATCATCCTGGGATCCGGCCCGAACCGCATCGGCCAGGGCATCGAGTTCGACTACTCCTGCGTCCACGCCTCCTTCGCCCTCAGCGACGCCGGCTACGAGACCGTGATGGTCAACTGCAACCCGGAGACCGTCTCCACCGACTACGACACCTCCGACCGCCTGTACTTCGAGCCGCTGACGCTCGAGGACGTGCTGGAGATCGTCCACGCGGAGTCGCTGGCCGGCCCCATCGCCGGTGTCGTCGTCCAGCTCGGCGGCCAGACCCCCCTCGGTCTCGCCCAGGCCCTCAAGGACAACGGCGTCCCCGTCGTCGGCACCCCGCCGGAGGCCATCCACGCCGCCGAGGACCGCGGTGCCTTCGGTCAGGTCCTGGCCGACGCCGGCCTGCCGGCCCCCAAGCACGGCACCGCCACCACCTTCGCGGGTGCGAAGGCGATCGCCGACGAGATCGGCTACCCGGTCCTCGTGCGCCCGTCCTACGTGCTCGGCGGCCGCGGCATGGAGATCGTCTACGACGAGGCCCGCCTCGAGTCGTACATCGCCGAGTCCACCGAGATCTCCCCGACCCGCCCCGTGCTGGTCGACCGCTTCCTCGACGACGCGATCGAGATCGACGTGGACGCCCTCTACGACGGCCACGAGCTCTACCTCGGCGGCGTCATGGAGCACATCGAGGAAGCCGGCATCCACTCCGGCGACTCGGCCTGCGCCCTGCCCCCGATCACCCTCGGCGGCTACGACATCAAGCGCCTGCGCGCCTCCACCGAGGCCATCGCCAAGGGTGTCGGCGTCCGCGGTCTGATCAACATCCAGTTCGCGATGGCCGGGGACATCCTCTACGTCCTGGAGGCCAACCCGCGCGCCTCCCGGACCGTCCCCTTCACCTCGAAGGCCACCGCCGTCCCGCTCGCGAAGGCCGCCGCCCGCATCTCGCTCGGCACCACCATCGCCGAGCTGCGCGCCGAGGGCCTGCTGCCGAAGACCGGCGACGGCGGCACCCTGCCGATCGACGCGCCGATCTCCGTCAAGGAGGCCGTCATGCCGTGGTCGCGCTTCCGCGACATCCACGGCCGCGGCGTGGACACCGTCCTCGGCCCGGAGATGCGCTCCACCGGCGAGGTCATGGGCATCGACGCCGTCTTCGGCACCGCCTACGCCAAGTCGCAGGCCGGCGCCTACGGCCCGCTGCCCACCAAGGGCCGCGCGTTCATCTCCGTCGCCAACCGCGACAAGCGCTCGATGATCTTCCCGGCGCGCGAGCTCGTCGCCCACGGCTTCGAGCTGATGGCGACCTCCGGCACCGCCGAGGTACTGCGCCGCAACGGCATCAACGCGACCGTGGTGCGCAAGCTCAGCGAGGGCGAGGGCCCGAACGGCGAGAAGACCATCGTCCAGCTGATCCACGACGGCCAGGTCGACCTGATCGTCAACACCCCGTACGGCACCGGCGGCCGCCTCGACGGCTACGAGATCCGCACGGCGGCCGTGGCCCGCAGCGTCCCCTGCCTGACCACGGTCCAGGCGCTCGCCGCCGCCGTCCAGGGCATCGACGCGCTCAACCGCGGCGATGTGGGCGTCCGCTCCCTCCAGGAGCACGCGGAGCACCTGACCGCAGCCCGCGACTGACGCAGGCCGTACAGCCCGGACACGGGGAGGGGGACACCGGTTTCACGACGGGTGTCCCCCTCTTCACGAGCGCAGAGGGATTTTCCGACGATGTACAAAACCTTCTTCAACCTGGTCTTCAAGCGGATGGACCCGGAGCAGGCCCACTACCTGGCCTTCCGCTGGATCCGCGGCGCCGCCCGCACCCCCGTGCTGCGCACCTTCGTGGCGGCCGCCCTGGCCCCGCGCTACGAGGAGCTGCGCACCGAGGCCCTCGGCCTGCGCATGCACGGCCCCTTCGGCCTCGCCGCGGGCTTCGACAAGAACGCCGTCGCCATCGACGGCATGTCGATGCTCGGCTTCGACCACGTCGAGATCGGCACGGTCACGGCCGAGGCACAGCCCGGCAACCCCAAGAAGCGGCTCTTCCGCCTCGTGCCGGACCGCGCGCTGATCAACCGGATGGGCTTCAACAACGAGGGTTCGGCGGCCGTCGCGGCCCGCCTGGCGGCCCGTGAGGCGGTCTTCCGGACCGTCGTGGGCGTCAACATCGGCAAGACCAAGGTCGTGCCCGAGGAAGAGGCCGTGGGCGACTACGTGACCTCCACCGAGCGCCTCGCCCGGCACGCCGACTACCTGGTGGTGAACGTCTCCTCCCCGAACACCCCCGGGCTGCGCAACCTCCAGGCCACCGAGTCGCTGCGCCCGCTGCTGACGGCCGTACGCGAGGCCGCCGACCGCACGGTGACCGACCGCCGGGTGCCGCTGCTGGTCAAGATCGCCCCCGACCTGGCGGACGAGGACGTCGACGCGGTCGCCGACCTGGCCCTGGAGCTGGGCCTGGACGGCATCATCGCGACGAACACCACCATCGCCCGCGAGGGGCTCGGCCTGAAGTCCTCCCCGTCCCTGGTGAAGGAGACGGGCGGGCTCTCCGGAGCCCCCGTCAAGGAACGCTCCCTGGAGGTCCTGCGCCGCCTGTACGCCCGTGTGGGGGACCGCCTGGTGCTGGTCGGGGTCGGCGGCATCGAGAACGCCGAGGACGCCTGGCAGCGGATCCTGGCCGGTGCCACGCTGATCCAGGGCTACAGCGCCTTCATCTACGAGGGCCCGTTCTACGCCCGCGCCATCCACAAGGGCCTCGCCGCGCGCCTGGCCACCAGCCCGTACGCGACGCTCGCCGAAGCGGTGGGCGCCGAGACCCGAAAGGCCTCCCAGTGACCGTGACCCCGTTCGGCACCCGTCTGCGCGCGGCGATGGACTCCAGGGGCCCGCTGTGCGTGGGCATCGACCCGCACGCCGCCCTGCTGGCCCAGTGGGGCCTCAAGGACGACATCGCGGGCCTGGAGCGGTTCTCCCGTACCGTCGTCGAGGCGCTCGCCGAGTCGGTGGCGGTCTTCAAGCCGCAGGCCGCCTTCTTCGAGCGGTTCGGCTCGAAGGGCGTCGCGGTCCTGGAGCGCGCCGTGGCGGACGCCCGGGCGGCCGGGACCCTGGTGGTCATGGACGCCAAGCGCGGCGACATCGGCTCGACCATGGCGGCGTACGCCTCGGCCTTCCTGGACCCGGCCTCGCCGCTGTTCTCGGACGCGCTGACGGTCTCCCCGTACCTGGGCTACGGCTCGCTGAAGCCGGCCGTGGACCTGGCCCGGGAGTCGGGCGCCGGCCTGTTCGTCCTGGCGCTGACCTCGAACCCGGAGGGCGCCGAGGTCCAGCGGGCGGTCCGCGAGGACGGCCGGACGATCGGCGCGACGATGCTGGCGCACCTGGCGGCGGAGAACGCGGACGCCGCCCCCATGGGTTCCTTCGGCGCCGTGGTCGGTGCCACGCTGGGCGATCTGTCCTCCTTCGACCTGGACATCAACGGGCCGCTGCTGGCTCCCGGCATCGGCGCGCAGGGCGCGACGGCGGCGGACCTGCCGGGCGTGTTCGGCAAGGCCGTGCGCAACGTCGTCCCGAACGTCTCGCGGGGGGTCCTGAAGCACGGTCCGGACGTGAGGGCCCTGCGCGACTCGGCGCGTCGCTTCGCCGACGAGATCCACGCGGCCGTCACCGCGTAATCGGTCACCCGGAGAGGCCGGCCGCACCTCCGCGGGCCGGCCTCTCGCACTTCTTGGCGAAACTCGAACGCTCTTCATCGGACAAAACCGGGGTATTTTGTCCGTGATGTACGGTTCAGTGGAGGCTGACCAGGACTTTTCGTCCGTTCTCGCTGACTGGAGCGGTGTTGGCCGCTAGTCTCCGACCAGAGTGAACGCGCAGCGAACGAGTTCCATCGCTGTTCGGGAGCTCGAGAGGTGTGTTGCCTTCAGGGTTACCCACCGGTCCGTATCCGACAGTTCGACATCCGAGGTGACGTAGGCGTGGCTCTTCCGCCCCTTACCCCTGAACAGCGCGCAGCCGCGCTCGAAAAGGCCGCCGCGGCTCGCCGGGAGCGGGCCGAGGTCAAGAATCGACTCAAGCACTCCGGTGCCTCGCTCCAAGAGGTCATCAAGACCGGCCAGGAGAACGACGTCATCGGCAAGATGAAGGTCTCCGCGCTGCTGGAGTCTCTGCCCGGCGTGGGCAAGGTGCGCGCCAAGCAGATCATGGAGCGTCTCGGCATCTCCGAGTCCCGGCGTGTCCGAGGTCTCGGTTCCAACCAGATCGCCTCTCTGGAGCGTGAGTTCGGCAGCACCGGCGCCTAAGGCGTCGACTGAAGTTCTCCCGGCGTTCTCAGGCAGTCCCGAGAAGCTGGATAATCGCTCTATGGCAGCAGAGGTTCGTCCGCGGCTGACCGTGCTCTCCGGCCCTTCAGGGGTCGGCAAGAGCACGGTCGTCGCGCATATGCGCAAGGTTCACCCCGAGGTATGGCTCTCGGTGTCGGCCACCACCCGCAAGCCGCGGCCCGGTGAGCGACACGGAGTCCACTACTTCTTCGTCAATGACGACGAGTTCGACAAGCTGATCGCCAACGGCGAGCTGCTGGAGTGGGCCGAGTTCGCGGGCAACCGCTACGGCACACCCCGCGGCGCGGTGCTGGAACGCCTGGACAACGGCGAGCCGGTACTGCTGGAGATCGATCTCCAGGGCGCACGACTCGTCCGAGAGTCCAAGCCCGACGCCCAGCTGGTGTTCCTGGCACCGCCGAGCTGGGACGAGCTGGTCCGCCGACTGACCGGTCGGGGCACCGAATCGGCGGAGGTCATCGAGCGTCGGCTCGCCGCCGCCAAGATCGAGCTCGCTGCCGAGTCCGAGTTCGACACCACCCTGGTCAACACCTCCGTCGAGGACGTAGCCCGTGAGCTGCTAGCCTTGATGGCAGTTGTCTGATCGTTGATCGATGTTTTTGATTCGGTCGATTCCAGGACGGCCCCATCTTTCACCCATCTTCGGAAGGTAGAGCGTGTCCTCTTCCATCACCGCGCCCGAGGGCATCATCAACCCGCCGATCGACGAGCTGCTCGAGGCTACCGACTCGAAGTACAGCCTCGTGATCTACGCGGCCAAGCGCGCGCGTCAGATCAACGCGTACTACTCGCAGCTCGGTGAGGGCCTGCTCGAGTACGTCGGCCCGCTGGTGGACACGCACGTCCACGAGAAGCCGCTTTCGATCGCGCTGCGCGAGATCAACGCGGGTCTGCTGACCTCCGAGGCCATCGAGGCCCCGGCCCAGTAAGGCACCAGAAGTCCTTTCACCACAGGCCCGGCAGAACATCTGCCGGGCCTGTGGTGTGTCATGGGTGGGTACGACGACGATCAGAGCCGACGGCGTCGGCCGCGTCGGACACGGAGAAGGGAAGTGCGTGGTGGAGAAGCCGAAGGTCGTACTGGGGGTCAGTGGCGGGATCGCCGCCTACAAGGCGTGCGAGCTGCTGCGCCGGCTGACCGAGTCCGGCCACGACGTACGGGTGGTGCCCACCGCGGCCTCCCTGAACTTCGTGGGGGAGGCCACCTGGTCCGCCCTCTCCGGCAACCCGGCCTCCACCGAGGTCTGGGAGTCCGTCCACGAGGTGCCGCACGTGCGCATCGGGCAGTCCGCCGACCTCGTCGTCGTCGCCCCCGCCACCGCCGACATGCTGGCCAAGGCCGCCCACGGGCTCGCCGACGACCTGCTGACGAACACCCTGCTCACCGCCCGCTGCCCGGTGGTCTTCGCCCCCGCCATGCACACCGAGATGTGGGAGCACCCCGCCACCCAGGAGAACGTGGCCACGCTGCGCCGCCGCGGCGCCGTCGTCATCGAGCCCGCCGTCGGCCGGCTCACCGGCAAGGACACCGGCAAGGGCAGACTGCCCGACCCCGACGAGATCTTCGAGGTCTGCCGCCACGTCCTGGCCCGCGGGGTGGTCGAGCCGGACCTCGTCGGGCGGCACGTGGTGATCAGCGCGGGCGGTACGCGGGAGCCGCTGGACCCGGTCCGCTTCCTCGGCAACCGCTCCTCCGGCAAGCAGGGCTACGCGCTCGCCCGTACCGCCGTGGCCCGGGGGGCCCGGGTCACCCTGGTTTCGGCCAACACCGCGCTGGCCGACCCGGCCGGGGTGGACGTCGTACGGGTGGGCACGGCCGTACAGCTGCGGGAGGCCGTGCTCAAGGCCGCCGCGGACGCGGACGTCGTGGTCATGGCCGCGGCCGTCGCCGACTTCCGGCCCGCCGAGTACGCGGGCGGAAAGATCAAGAAGAAGGACGGGCAGGACCCGGCGCCCGTGGCGCTCGTACGCAATCCGGACGTCCTCGCGGAGATCTCGGCCGATCGTGCCAGGGCCGGCCAGGTGGTCGTGGGATTCGCCGCGGAGACCGACGACGTCCTCGCGAACGGGCGAGCCAAGCTCACCCGCAAGGGATGTGACCTTCTCGTCGTGAACGAGGTCGGCGAGGCTCGAACCTTTGGTTCCGAGGAGAATGAAGCGGTCATCCTGGCCTCTGATGGTGCTGAGACCGCAGTGCCCTATGGTCCGAAGGAGGCCCTGGCCGAGGTCATTTGGGACCAGGTGGCCGTCCGGCTTTAGTCGCGACGCGCCTGGGTCGATTCCTCTTCTCCAGGTCACTTCCGTGCGTAAGAATGGGAGTGCCGCAGGTCACACGGCTCCCATAAGGCGAGACGGGTGGTCCACGAAACGGTGGCGACCGATAAACTGCATCCGGAACGTGATCGGGCGCAGCCCCCGATGTGGTTCCGCCAAATGATCAGCCAGCAGCCGCTGCAACCCCAGGGAGCGTTGTGTCCCGTCGTCTGTTCACCTCGGAGTCCGTCACCGAGGGCCACCCCGACAAGATCGCTGACCAGATCAGCGACACGATCCTCGACGCGCTCCTCACCGAGGACCCGACCTCGCGCGTCGCCGTGGAAACCCTCATCACCACGGGTCTCGTGCACATCGCGGGAGAGGTGACGACGAAGGCCTACGCGCCGATCGCGCAGCTCGTCCGGGACAAGATCCTCGAAATCGGCTACGACTCCTCGAAGAAGGGCTTCGACGGCGCCTCCTGTGGCGTCTCGGTGTCCATCGGCGCCCAGTCCCCGGACATCGCGCAGGGCGTCGACACCGCCTACGAGAAGCGCGTCGAGGGCGACGAGGACGAGCTCGACAAGCAGGGCGCCGGCGACCAGGGCCTGATGTTCGGCTACGCCTGCGACGAGACCCCCGAGCTCATGCCGCTGCCGATCCACATCGCGCACCGCCTGTCCCGCCGGCTCTCCGAGGTCCGCAAGAACGGGACCATCCCGTACCTGCGCCCCGACGGCAAGACCCAGGTCACCATCGAGTACGACGGCGACAAGGCCGTGCGCCTGGACACCGTCGTGGTCTCCTCGCAGCACGCCTCGGACATCGACCTCGACTCGCTGCTCGCTCCCGACATCCGCGAGTTCGTCGTCGAGCACGTCCTGGCCCAGCTCGTCGAGGACGGCATCAAGCTCGACACCGAGGGCTACCGCCTCCTGGTGAACCCGACCGGCCGCTTCGAGATCGGCGGCCCGATGGGCGACGCCGGCCTCACCGGTCGCAAGATCATCATCGACACCTACGGCGGCATGGCCCGCCACGGTGGCGGTGCCTTCTCCGGCAAGGACCCGTCGAAGGTCGACCGCTCCGCCGCGTACGCCATGCGCTGGGTCGCCAAGAACGTGGTCGCCGCCGGTCTCGCCTCGCGCTGCGAGGTGCAGGTCGCGTACGCCATCGGCAAGGCCGAGCCCGTCGGTCTCTTCGTCGAGACCTTCGGCACCGCCAAGGTCGAGACGCAGAAGATCGAGGACGCGATCGGCGAGGTCTTCGACCTGCGCCCGGCCGCGATCATCCGCGACCTCGACCTGCTGCGCCCGATCTACGCCCAGACCGCCGCCTACGGCCACTTCGGCCGTGAGCTGCCGGACTTCACCTGGGAGCGCACCGACCGCGTGGACGCGCTGCGCGCGGCCGCCGGCCTCTAGGCACACTCCGCCCCACGGCGGACACGTACGGCCCCGGACCTCACCGTCCGGGGCCGTATTGCGTTGATCGACCGTCGGACGCATGCCTATGCTTCCCCTGCTCTCCCGGTGCGCCGGATGGCGGATTCATCTGGAGTCGGGCACGAGCCCGGCGTTGAAGGACCGTTCCACCGCCGCCGCCCGCCTTGATCTCGGGAGAGCGTCCACTGTCGGTGCCGTTTGTAAGAATGCTGCTGTGAGCAGCGACAACGGCGAGAGCGAAACCGAGGCGGGGGGCCCGCCGGAGCAGCTCGCACTGATCCGGGACATCGTCGCCGAGGCGAAGGCCAAGGCGCCCAAGGCGAAGCCGCGCACCTGGCGCGGGGCCGCCCTCGCCGCCGAGCTGCCCGTCGCCCGGGTCCTGGTGAACAAGGGCGTGCTCCACCTCGACCGGACCTTCGACTACGCCGTCCCCGAAGAGCTCTCCGAAGCCGCCCAGCCCGGTGTCCGCGTCCGTGTCCGCTTCGGGGCCGGCTCCCACCACGTGCACGGCGGCCGCCGCGAGGGCGGCGGTCTCATCGACGGCTTCATCGTGGAGCGCCGCGCCGAGTCCGACTACGAGGGCGCACTGGCCGCCCTCGCCCACGTGGTCTCGCCCGAGGTGGTCCTCAGCCCCCGCATGCTCGCCCTCGCCCGGGCCGTCGCCGACCGGTACGCGGGCAGCCTCGCCGACGTGCTCCAGCTCGCCCTGCCCGCGCGCAGCGCCCGCGCCGAGGCCAAGCCCTCACCGGAACCCCTGCCGCCGCCCGCCGCCCCCGAGCCCGCGGGCTGGGAGCGGTACGGCGCCGGCCCGGGCTTCCTACGCTCCCTCGCCACCGGCGGCAGCCCGCGCGCCGTATGGACCGCCCTGCCCGGCCCCGGCTGGGCCGACGAACTCGCCCGAGCCATGGCCGCCACCCTGGCCTCGGGGCGCGGCGCCCTCGCCGTGCTCCCCGACGGGCGGACCGCCGCCCGCGTCGACGCGGCCCTCACCGCCCTGCTCGGCGAAGGCCGGCACGCCCTGCTGACTGCGGAGTCGGGCCCCGAGAAGCGCTACCGCCAGTGGCTGTCGGTGCACCGAGGCTCCGTGCGGGCCGTCATCGGCACCCGGGCCGCGATGTTCGCCCCCGTCCGGGACCTCGGGCTGGTCGCCGTCTGGGACGACGGCGACTCCAGCCACAGCGACGACAATGCCCCCTTCCCGCACGTCCGGGAGGTACTGGAACTGCGTGCCGTGGGCGACGGCTGCGGCTTCCTCGTCGGCGGCACGAGCTGCACGGTGGAGGCCGCCCAACTGGTCGAGTCCGGCTGGGCCAGACCCCTGATCGCCGACCGCGAGACCGTACGGGCCTGCGCGCCCCGGATCCGAACCGTCGGGGACGAGCTGCTCGCCCGCGACGAGGCCGCCCGGACCGCCCGCCTGCCCAGCCTGGCCTGGGAGACCGTACGGGAAGGGCTGAAGACCGGGCCCGTCCTCGTACAGGTACCGCGGCGGGGCTATGCTCCCCGGCTGGCCTGCGAGCGGTGCCGCACCCCGGCCCGCTGCAAGGTCTGCGCGGGGCCGCTGGAGGCCCCCGACCAGCGGGACCTGACGTGCGGGTGGTGCGGGCGGGACGAGCCGTCCTGGCACTGCGAGGAATGCGGATCCTTCCGGCTGCGGGCCCAGGTGGTCGGCGCCCGGCGCACCGCCGAGGAACTGGGCCGGGCCTTCCCGGCCGTGGCCGTGCGGACCTCAGGGCGCGACCACATCCTCGACGAGGTACCGGACCGGCCCGCGCTGGTGGTCTGCACCCCGGGCGCCGAACCGGTGGCGGCGGGCGCCGGGTACGCGGCCGCGCTGCTGCTCGACGGCTGGGCCATGGTGACCCGGCCCGACCTGCGGGCCGGCGAGGACGCGCTGCGCCGGTGGATCGCGGCCGCCTCCCTGGTCCGCGGCGACGGGCAGGTCGTGGTCGTCGCCGAACCGACGCTGCGGCCCGTCCAGGCGCTCGTCCGGTGGGACCCGGTGGGACACGCCGTACGGGAGCTCGCGGAGCGGGCCCAGCTCGGCTTCCCACCGGTGTCCCGGATGGCGGCGGTGGCCGGTCGGGGCGAGGTGGTGGAGGCCTTCCTGGCCGGCGCCGGACTGCCGCCCGACGCCGAGGTCCTGGGACCGGTGCCGCTCCCGGGGCGGCGCGGGGAGCCGTCCCCGGGGGAGCGGGCGCTGGTCCGGGTCCCGCCGGGCAGCGGAGCCGCGCTGGCGGCCGCCCTGAAGACGGCGCAGGCCGCCCGGCTGGCGAAGGGGGTTCCGGCGGCGGAGGCCGTCCGGGTCCGGATCGACCCGCCCGACATCGGCTGACACCGCCGGCCGACCCGATGCGCCGACCGGTGCGCCGACCCGGTGCGCGAGGGCCGTGGCCGAACGCCGAAACCCCCGGTGGGGCGACCCGTACGGGCCTCCCACCGGGGGCGGAATCAGGCGCGGCGCGCGAGCGCGGCCGGCCGTCGGGTGTCGGCGTCCCGGCGGCAGGACACCCGTCAGCCGTTGCGCGGACCGGGGAAGGCGGGGGAGCGGGGAACCTCTCCGAGCCGCTGGCCGGTGAGACCCCCGGCGGTGGCGGCCGCCTGGGCCTCCTCGCGCACCGGCTGCGGCGGCATCGAGCGGGCGGCCGGGACGGTGGGCAGCGGCCCCAGGGTCCGGGTGGTGGTCGTTCCCTCGGCCGGCGGCTCCGCGGACTCGGCGGACTGCGCCCGCCGGGCCCCGTAGCGGCGGTGCACGGCCTGCTTGGTGACACCGAGCGCCGAACCGACCGCGTCCCACGAGAAACCGAGCGAGCGGTCGAAGTCCACGGCCGCGGTGACCAGCGTCTCGACGCTGTCCCGCAGCTCCTGCGCGAGGCGGACGGTCGGCGCGGGCGCCCGGCCGTAGACGACGAAGCCGGTGGAGGGACCCGATCGGCGCGGGCGGTACACGTTGCCGAGCTGGGCGGTGAGCGTACGCAGGGCATCCACCTGCCGGCGAACCCGCTCGATGTCCCTCACCAGGAGGTGCAGGCTGGCCCGGGCTTGAGCGTCGTGGGTGGCGTGGTCGGCCATGAAGAAGCCTCTCGAACCGGTGCTGAAGGGCGGATCGGGCCGCAGACACCGTTCACACGCGGCCCGTTTTGGTCAATCTCTCTTGACAACGCGCCACCCGTCGCCCAGGTCACGCTGTGGGGGCGTGTCGGCATATGCGAGAGGCGCGCGCGTGTGCGTACGCCCCCTCGGCACCACAGGTGGGCGGCCCGACGGGCGCCCCATAGACTGGTGCGCTGCTGACAGCCGAGATTAGCGAGGTAGTCCCCCAGTGAAGCTCGTCTTCGCAGGCACCCCCGAGGTCGCCGTACCCGCCCTGGACGCCCTGATCGCCTCCGGGCGGCACGAGGTCGCCGCCGTCATCACCCGGCCCGACGCACCCGCCGGTCGCGGCCGCCGCCTCGTCGCCAGCCCGGTCGCCGAACGCGCCGAGGAAGCGGGCATCGAGGTGCTCAAGCCCGCCCGCCCCCGCGACCCCGACTTCCAGGCCCGGCTGCGCGAGATCGACCCGGACTGCTGCCCGGTCGTGGCCTACGGCGCGCTGCTCCCCAAGAGCGCCCTCGACATCCCCCGGCACGGCTGGGTCAACCTGCACTTCTCGCTGCTGCCCGCTTGGCGCGGAGCCGCGCCCGTCCAGCAGTCGATCATCGCGGGGGACCAGGTCACCGGAGCCTCCACCTTCCGGATCGAGGAGGGCCTGGACACCGGCCCGGTCTACGGCGTCCTCACCGAGGAGATCCGGCCCACCGACACCAGCGGCGATCTGCTCACCCGCCTCGCCTTCGCCGGGTCCGGACTGCTCGCCGCCACCATGGACGGCATCGAGGACGGCACCCTGCGCGCCGTCGAGCAGCCCCAGGAGGGGATCTCCCACGCGCCCAAGATCACCGTGGAGGACGCCCGGATCGACTGGACCGCCCCCGCGATGCGCGCCGACCGCGTGGTGCGCGGCTGCACGCCCGCGCCGGGCGCCTGGACCGTCTTCCGTGGGGAGCGCCTCAAGCTGATCTCGCTGGGCCTGGTGCCGGACCGGACCGACCTGGAGCCGGGCGCGCTGTCCCCCGCCAAGAACAACGTGTACGTCGGCACCGGCTCGCACGCCGTGGAACTGCTGTGGGTGCAGCCGCAGGGCAAGAAGCCGATGCGGGCCGCCGACTGGGCCCGCGGGGTCCGGATCGCACCGGGCGAGCGGCTCGGCGGAGCCGACGTAGGCTGATCGGTGGGGCGTCCGAGCGCGGACGCCCCCGCGTCCCACCCGCAGCACCAGCAGCATCCGCAGGACTCGTACGACCCGCAAGACCCGTAGCACTCGTAGCACTCGTAACCCCGGAGCACCTTTCACGTGAGCGAACAGCCCCGTCAGCCCCGTCGCAAGCCTGCCCCCGCAGGCGCGGGTGGCAAGCAGGCCAAGCCGTACCGTCGGCCCCAGAAGGACCCCGTGCGGATGCTGGCCTTCGAGGTGCTGCGGGCGGTGGACGAACGCGACGCCTACGCCAACCTCGTGCTGCCTCCGCTGCTCAAGAAGGCCCGCCAGGACGAGAAGTTCGAAGCGCGTGACGCGGCACTGGCCACCGAGCTGGTCTACGGGACGCTGCGCCGCCAGGGCACCTACGACGCCGTCATCAAGGCGTGCATCGACCGCCCGCTGCGGGAGGTCGACCCGCCGGTGCTGGACGTGCTCTCGCTCGGCGCCCACCAGCTGCTCGGCACCCGCATCCCCACCCACGCGGCGGTCTCGGCGAGCGTGGAACTGGCCCGGGTGGTGCTCGGGGACGGGCGCGCCAAGTTCGTGAACGCCGTCCTGCGGAAGATCGCCGCGCACGACCTCGACGGCTGGCTGGAGCGCGTCGCCCCGCCCTACGAGGACGACGCCGAGGAACACCTGGCGGTGTACCACTCGCACCCCACGTGGGTCGTCAGCGCCCTGTGGGACGCGCTGGGCGGCGGGCGCGCGGGCATCGAGGACCTGCTGGAGGCCGACAACGAACGGCCCGAGGTGACCCTGGTGGCCCGCCCGGGCCGGTCCACGCCGGAGGAGCTGCTGGAGGCGGTCGGCGAGGAGTCGGCGCTGCCGGGCCGCTGGTCGCCGTACGCCGTCCGGATGGCCGAGGGCGGCGAACCGGGCGCCCTGGAAGCGGTCCGCGACGGCCGCGCGGGTGTGCAGGACGAGGGCAGCCAGCTGGTCGCCATGGCCTTGGCGGCCGTACCGATCGAGGGCCGTGACGAGCGCTGGCTCGACGGCTGCGCGGGCCCCGGCGGCAAGGCGGCACTGCTCGCGGCGCTCGCGGCGCAGCGCGGGGCGTTCCTGCTGGCCTCGGAGAAGCAGCCGCACCGGGCACGGCTCGTGGAGCGCTCGCTCGCGGGCAACCCGGGCCCGTACCAGGTCATCGCGGCCGACGGCACCCGCCCGGCCTGGCTGCCGGATTCCTTCGACCGTGTCCTGATGGACGTGCCCTGCTCGGGCCTGGGCGCACTGCGCCGCCGACCGGAGGCCCGCTGGCGCCGCCGCCCGGAGGACCTGGAGGGCTTCTCGCCGCTCCAGCGCGGGCTGCTGCGCGAGGCGTTGTCGGCGGTGCGGGTGGGCGGCGTCGTGGGCTACGCGACGTGCTCCCCGCACCTGGCGGAGACCCGGGTCGTCGTGGAAGACGTCCTGAAGGGCCGCGGCGCGGGCCACTCCCCGGTGTCCGCGGAACTGATCGACGCACGGCCCTTCATGCAGGGCGTCCCGGCCCTGGGCGACGGCCCGGACGTCCAGCTGTGGCCCCACCTGCACGGCACGGACGCGATGTACCTGGCACTGCTGAGGCGCACGGCCTAGCCGCGCGAGCGGCGGGCCTTCCGGGCGGGGGCCCTGATGGCGATCAAGGGGCTCCCGTCCCCGGAGCCCCCGCCGCACCGCCCGGCCGGATCCCGCCCCCGGCGGCGCTCCGGCGTCCTGTCGTCCCCGCTGTACCGCGGCCGGGCGTCCCGTCCTGCGCTGTGTGGGGCGACTTGCGGGGTCGTGGCCGGAACCCGGTGGGGGCATGGCAGGCTTGGGGCATGGCCGCTCAGATTTATCCCAGCATCCTGTCCGCCGACTTCGCCCGACTCGCCGAGGAGGCGAAGGCCGTCGAGGGGGCCGACTGGCTGCACGTCGATGTGATGGACAACCACTTCGTCCCGAACCTCACCCTCGGAATGCCGATCGTGGAATCCCTGAGCAGGGCCACGGACATCCCGCTGGACCTTCACCTGATGATCGAGAACCCGGACCGCTGGGCCCCGCAGTACGTGGAGGCCGGAGCGGGCTCGGTCACCTTCCACGCCGAGGCCGCCGCCGCGCCCGTGCGGCTCGCGCGGGAGATCCGGGCCAAGGGGGCGCGCGCCTCGATGGCGCTCAAGCCCGCGACGCCGATCGAACAGTACGAGGACATCCTCCCCGAGCTCGACATGCTGCTGATCATGACGGTCGAGCCCGGCTTCGGCGGCCAGCCCTTTCTCGACATCATGCTCCCCAAGATCCGCCGCACCCGGGAGCTGATCTCCAAGCACGGTCTGGAGCTGTGGCTCCAGGTGGACGGCGGGGTCTCGGCCTCGACCATCGAGCGCTGCGCCGAGGCCGGCGCGGACGTCTTCGTGGCGGGCAGCGCGGTCTACGGAGCGGTCGATCCGGCCACGGCCGTGCGTACGCTGCGTGAGCAGGCGGGTGCGGCGATCGCAGCCGCACCGTGGGCTTGCGACCACTGAACCAAGCGTTGATGAACAGCTCGGTGAACGGGAGCTGTCCAGGCTGATCAACGGCCGTCGGATCTGACAGGATGAACGGCGAGTCGAGAGTGTGAACAGCAGTGAGGAGAACGCGGTGTCTGCAATGTCGGCGGGACGGTCAGCCCTGCGGATGGGACCCGCGGAGCTGGTGCAGGCGGCGGCCATGGCGCGCCGCTTCTACCTGGAGGGAAAGTCCAAGATCCAGATCGCCGAGGAGTTCGGCGTGAGCCGCTTCAAGGTGGCCAGGGTCCTGGAGACCGCCCTCGAACGTGACCTCGTACGGATCGAGATCCGGGTACCGGCCGAGCTCGACGCCGAGCGCTCGGACGCGCTCAGGGCCCGGTACGGCCTTCGGCACGCCGTCGTCGTGGAGTCGCCCGCCGACGCCACCGAGGACGCGCCCGACCCGGAGAACCTGGGTGCGGTCGCCGCCGATCTGCTGGGCGAGCTCGTGAACGAGGGCGACGTACTGGGCCTGGCGTGGGGGCGGTCGACCATTCACATGGCCGCCTCCCTGCACCGGCTGCCGCAGTGCACCGTGGTGCAGCTGACCGGCGTGTACGACGCGGGGACCGCCGAGCGCGGTTCGGTCGAGGCCGTACGCCGGGCCGCCCAGGTCTCGGGCGGTGACGCGCACCCGATCTACGCGCCGATGCTGCTGCCCGATCCGGCGACCGCGGCCGCGCTGCGCAGCCAGACGGGGATCGCACGGGCCTTCGAGTACTTCGACAAGGTGACCGTCGCGGCCGTCTCCATCGGTTCGTGGGAGCCGGGCATCTCGACCGTGCACGACATGCTGACCGACGAGGAGCGGGAGCACTACGCCTCGTTGGGTGTGGCGGCGGAGATGTCCGCCCACCTGTTCGACTCCGAGGGGCGTCGTGTGGGCCGGGACCTCGGCGAGCGGTGCATCACCGTGGAGGCGGACCGGCTGCGGCGGATCCCCGAGGTCGTGGCGATCGCGGGCGGGCTGCGCAAGGCCTCCGCGATCGGGGCCGTGCTGAGGTCGGGTCTGGTGACCAGTCTGGTCACGGACACGGCGGTCGCCGACTACCTCCTCACCGAGTCGGCCCCAGGGCTGCGGCCGGCCTTGGACCGGGCCGACCCGGACGACTGACGCGCTCTCCCACGCGGTCTGACCGGGCACGACGATGCCGTGGCGGCCGCCCGCTGTCGCCGCCGGTACGGATGGTGCTGGAATTGAGATCCGAACGGCGGACCGCGCGGCGGCCTATGGGGCGCATACTGGTTCCAATGACAAAGTCAGCAGTACCTCGCCGCCATTTGCCGTCCAGCCCGTTCAAGGCCCCCGTGGAACAGCCCATCCGGCAGTTCAACGTCGGCGACCGGGTTACCCACGATGAGCACGGCCTCGGCCGTGTCGTCGGAATCGAGGAGGGGATCGCTGTTCTCGTCGACTTCGGTTCGGTCCAGAAGCGAATCCTGAGTCCCTACACCAAGATGGCCGCCCTCTGAGGCGACCGGGCGATTCGCGAGCGAATCGGATATTTGGCACGATCGGTGCATGATCTTTCGGAACGTGCCCCGATCGTTGCTGCGTTTGCCGGGGGCCTTGTTCCTGTGTGCCGCGCTGGTCGGTGTGGTGGGTTGCGGCGGGCAGAAACCCCTGCCTGCCTCCGACGGTGCCAGCGCTTCCGCTTCCGCCTCTGCCTCTGCCGCCCCGGGGTGGGCGAAGGGGATGGCCACGGTGCGGGCCGACGGGCTGCCGCAGCAGGCCCGGGACGTGCTCGCGCTCATCGACAAGGGCGGGCCGTACGCGTACCGGCAGGACGGCACGGTCTTCGGGAACTTCGAGAAGGCGCTGCCCAAGCAGAAACGTGGCTACTACCACGAGTACACCGTGCGGACGCCGGGAGAGCGTGATCGCGGAGCCCGGCGGATCGTGACGGGTGAGGGTGGGGAGTTCTACTACACGGACGACCACTACGACACCTTCAAGGCGGTTCTGCGATGAGCCTGGACCCGCAGCCGCTCGCGCCGGCGCTCGAGGCCGCCGAAACCGCGGGCCGGACGACCCTACGGCTGGACCTGGCCGGGGTACGGGGCAAGGCCGAGCTGATGCGGCGCTGCGGGGATGCCTTGCGGCTGCCGGAGTGGGTCGGCGGGAACTGGGATGCGTTGGCCGATGCGCTGCGCGACCTGTCGTGGTTGCCCGGCCCCCCTCGCGGGGGGTGGCTGGTGGCGGTGACGTCGTGGCGCGGGTACGCCGATGCGTGTCCGGGGGAGTGGGAGACGTTGCTGGAGGTGCTGGAGGAGGCCGTGGACTTCTGGCGGGCCGGTGGCGACGGTGCCGGGCCGGAGCTGGTGGTGGTGCTGGCCGAGGGTGAGGCCGGGCCCGGGCCGGTTGCCGGTGCTCCGCCCCGGACCCCGCGCCTCAAACGCCGGCGGGGCTGAAAGATCGCCTCAAGCGCCGGCGGGGCTGACTGCTGGGGGCAGGTGGGAGGCCTGCCCCCAGGGGTCAGGCGTCCGGGCTCTTCGGGATCCAGGGTGGGGTTTGGCCCCAGGACCAGACCGGGATCTTGGCCGCGTCGACCGGGGGCGGATTGGGCCCTGAGTAGATCAGGGCCATACGGGTGCCCCACTCGATGTAGTAGGCGAACACCCCCCGGAACTCCGGGTCCGTCGGGAGGCCGACCTCGTCGGCGGTGTCCATCAGCAGGTCCACCCAGCGGCGGCGCTGCCGCTCGGTGATCGCCCGGCCCAGGTGCTTGGTGGCCATGTGCTGGTGGCCGCCGTGGTGGGCGGTGTAGTCCGAGGGGCCGCCGAAGACCTCCGACAGCCAGACCGCGACGTGCTGCGGGTGTTCCGAGTCCATGCCGGCGAAGACCGGGGCCAGGATCTCGTCCTGCAGGGCGTGCGTGTAGAAGGCGTCCGTGAGGCGGTTCATCGCCTCCGCTCCGCCCATCCACTCGTAGATGGTGGGTGTGGTGCTCATCGGTCTCCGGCGGCCTTTCCCGTGCCCACGACGCCCGTCACGAGGTAGTGCTGCATCTCCTCGATGGCCGTCACGTACGGACGGATCGCGTTGAAGAACGCCGGGAAGTGCTCGCCCTTGCGGAACCCGCCCAGGTGGGCCTCGATCGAGGTCCAGCGGATCCGGAGGATGTAGCGCTCCTTCTCCTCCTCGCAGCGGGCCAGCTCGTAGTCGATGCACTCGGGCGAGGCCGCCAGGGACTCGGCGGCCCGGGCGTACGCGTCCTCGAAGGCCGACTGGTCGTCCAATGCGATCCGGTAGCGGATGTATTCGACGGTGGTGGTCATGGGTGCGTGCCTCTCCCTGGGTGTCGGTCGTCGCCAGCCTTACGCGATCACACGCCGCCGTGGGGCGGATTCGTCATTCGGACCCGGACTTCATGGAGTCGGTCGGTTCCGACACGTCCGGGCCCTGGGCGCGGACCCGCTGGACCTTGTCCAGCGAGTCGCGCAGTTCGCTCAGCCACTCGTCGGTGTTGCGGCCGACGAGCCGGACGCACCAGGCGAGGGCGTCGGCGCGGCTGCGGGCCACGCCGCCGGCGACCAGGGTGTCGAGGACCAGGCGTTCGGACTGGCGCAGGCGGGTCATCACCGGGACGGCGAGGTGGGTGAACAGGGTCGTCTCCTCCCCCACCCGCACGCCCCAGGCGACCTTCCGGCGGTAGAGCTCCTCGGCCTCGCGGGCCACTTCGATGCGCTGTTCGCGGGTGCGTTCGCGGAACTCCTTGACCGATTCGGTCGCCGGTATGACGCCGACGACCGTGATCTCCTCGCGGTCGAGGGTGACCGAGTCCAGGGACTCGTAGACATCGACCGGCAGGCGCTCGGCGAACCACGCGCGGAGCTGTTCGCTCTGTTCGGCTGTAATCATGTAATCAACGTTGCATCCGTTGCGGCCTTGATCGCAAGGCTCGCGGTGTTCGCTCTCAGCCCATCGAGCGGTAGCGATGGATCAGCGACACGGCCATCGCGCCCTCGCCCACCCCCGAGGCGACCCGTTTCACGGAGTGGGCGCGGACGTCCCCCGCCGCGAAGACGCCGGGGACGCTGGTCTCCAGGGGGTACGGGGCGCGCTCCAGGCTCCACTCGGCCGGGAGTTCGCCGCCGTTCGAGATCAGGTCCGAGCCGGTGAGGACGAAGCCGTACTCGTCCCGCTCGACGACACCCGCGAGCCAGTCGGTGTGCGGGCGGGCGCCGATGAAGGTGAACATGAAACGGGCCGGGATCTCGGTGTCCTCGCCGGTGTCCGCGTCGTGGAGCGTGAGGCGTTCGAGGTGCTCCTCGCCGTCCAGTCGCACCACGGTCGTGCGGACCTTCACCTCGATGTTCGGGGTGCGGTCGATCTCGTCGATCAGGTAGCGGGACATGCTCGCGTCCAAGGAGGCCGCGCGGACCAGGATCGTCACGCGGGCGGCGTACTTGGCGAAGTGCACCGCCGCCTGGCCCGCGGAGTTGGCCCCGCCGACGATGAACACGTGCTGCGAGATGCAGGCCGAGCTCTCCGTGGTGGCCGCGCCGTAGTAGAGGCCGGCCCCCTCGAAGCGGTCGGCGCCGGGGGCGTCGAGGCGGTTGTACGAGACCCCGGTGGCCAGCAGTACCGTCTCGGCGGAGATCTCCGTGCCGTCGGCCAGGGTGAGGATCTTGGCCGGGTCGTCCCGGGTCAGCGAGACCACCTCCACCGGGTGCAGGATCTCGGCGCCGAACCGGGAGGCCTGGATGGTGGCCCGGCGGGTCAGGTCGCCGCCCGAAAGGCCCGAGGGGAAGCCGAGGTAGTTCTCGATCAGGCTGGAGGTGCCCGCCTGACCGCCCGGGGCGCGGGAGTCCAGCATGAGGGTCGACAGGCCCTCGGAGGCCGAGTAGACGCCCGCCGCCAGGCCCGCCGGGCCCGCGCCGACGATGACGCACTCGTAGTGCGGGCGGGAGGCGGTGGTGGCCAGGCCCAGGCGCTGGGCGAGCTGGGTGTCGGTCGGGGCCGAGAGGACCGAGCCGTCCGGGAAGCGGACGAGGGGGAGCGCCAGTGCCCCGTCGGGCTGGGCGGCGATCAGGGTCAGTGCCTCGGGGTCCCGCTCGACGTTCAGGAAGCGGAACGGCTGGCCGTTGCGGGTGAAGAAGTCCCGGACGGCGTGGGTGCCGGGGGAGACCAGGTGGCCGGCGACGATGATCCCGTCGTACGCCGGCCGGTAGGTGGCCAGCCAGTCCGACAGCAGGTCGTCGAGGACCGGGAAGAGCCGCTCGTGCGGCGGGTCCCAGGGCTTGAGCAGGTAGTAGTCCAGGCGGACCCGGTTGATGGCGGTGATCGCGGCGTCGGTCTCCGCGTAGGCCGTCAGCAGCACGCGGCGGGCGTCGGGGAAGCGGCTGACCGCCTCCAGCAGGAACTCGACGCCGGTCACGTCCGGCATGCGCTGGTCCACGAGGAACAGCGCCGGGTCGTGGCCGCGTTCGTCGAGGGAGTCCAGGATCTTCAGGGCGTCGGCCGCCGAGGAGGCGCCGAGCACCCGGTAGCGATCGCCGTAGGCGCTGCGCAGATCGCGGCGGACGGCGCGCAAGACCTGCGGGTCGTCGTCCACGGCGAGGATGACCGGCTTCTTGTGCTCCGCGCGTTCGGCGGCCGCGGCCCCGTTGGCCGCCGGGGTGGTGGCGGTGGTGGCCGTGGTCGCGGCGGAACTCTCCCGGGCCGCGCTCATGCCGGGTCCAGCATGAGCTGATCGGCGTAGCACCAGGCCCAGTCCTCGCCGGGCTCGTGGGAGGCCGCGATGGCGTGCTCGGTGGTCCGGTAGTGCCGGGTGGCGTGACGGTTCCTCGACGAGTCGCAGCATCCGACGTGCCCGCAGCTGAGGCACATCCGCAGGTGCACCCAGGTGTCGCCGGCGATGAGGCACTCCTCGCAGCCCACGGCCGTGGGTTTCACCGGACGTATCTGATCGATGTGTGTGCACAACAGGTCCATCGTCATCGTCCCCGTCCCTCTCCTCGTGCTCTTGCCCGTGCTGTCTCTCGTGCGGTCGCTCTTGCGCTCGCTCGTTCATGACGCGGCTCGTACGCCCGTGATTCACGGCGCGTCCAGACCATAGGGCGGCGCCACCGAAATGGTTCATCGATTCGGCCGAAGTCAGGTAGTCCTGAAGCTACTTCATGACGTCTGCGCACGACTTCCTGATGTGCGGCCACGACCTGCCCCGCTACCTCACGAAGTCGCACACCAGCGCTTTGACGAAGCCCCTGGGCGCGGCCAGTGTGGGGGACGCCAACGACAACAGGCGGCGCCTGGAGGAATACGTGAGCAGAAAGATTCTGGTCATTGTCTCCGAACACGGTTACTGGGCCGAGGAACTGATAGGCCCCGTATCGCAGTTCGACGAGCGGGGCTACGAGGTCATATTCGCCACGCCGACCGGAAAGCGTGCACACGCTCTCCCGCCGAGCCTCGACGCGAACTACATCGACCCCCCGCTGGGACGCTCCGTCACCACCGAGGAGAACGCCCGACTGGGGCGCGAGTTCGAGCAGTCGAGCCGGCTGGACTCGCCGCTCGACATCGAGGCGTGGGTCCCCGAGCGTCCGTACACGAGCGACGAGGGCTACCTGCCCAAGCTGGAGCAGTACCACCGCGATCTGGACAAGCTCGACGCCGACATCGCCGGGTACGACGCGATTCTCGTGGTCGGGGGCAGCGGCCCCATCGTCGACCTCGCCAACAACGAGCGCGTGCACGCCCTGATCCTGGCCTTCCACAAGGCCGGCAAGGTCGTCGCCGCCGAGTGCTACGGCGTCGCCTGCCTGGCCTTCGCCCGGGACTGGGGCGACCGCGGGAGCATCATCCGGGGCAAGCACGTGACCGGCCACTGCAAGGAGTACGACTACAAGGACGGCACCGGATTCCTCGGTACCGACTTCAACATGGGGCCGCCGCCGTATCCGCTGGAGTACATCCTGCGCGACGCGACGGGCCCGCGCGGCGCGTACCACGGGAATTTCGGCAAACCGGTCTCGGTCATCGTCGATTTCCCCTTCGTCACCGGACGTTCCACCCCCGATTCCTATCTGACGGGGCAGAAGATCGTCGAAGTCCTGGAGGACGGTCTCACCCGATACGGCTGGTGATCCCGGAGGTCGCAGGGAAATCGGAGAATCGAGGGGGAATTCATGGAAGCCACTCCCGGACGGGAAAGGCTGATCGAGCAGTTCAAGGCCGACGGTCTGCATGTGATGTTCGGAAATCCGGGGACGGTGGAACAGGGATTCCTCGACGCGGTGGACGCGGCGGAGGACTTCCACTACATCCTCGCCCTCCAGGAGACCGTGGCCGCCGGCATCGCCGACGGGTACGCCCGGGCGACCGGCGGCGCGGCCCTGCTCCAGCTGCACTCCGGCGTGGGCCTCGGCAACGGCATCGGCATGCTCTACCAGTCGCTGCGCGGCCACACCCCGCTCGTCGTGGTCGCCGGTGACGCCGGGGTGCGCTACGACGCCATGGACGCCCAGATGGCGTGCGATCTGGTGGCGATGGCCAAGCCGGTGACCAAGTACGCGACCCGGGTCACCGACCCGCGGTCCGTGCTCCGTACCGTCCGCCGGGCCGTGAAGATCGCGCTCACCCCGCCCCGCGGACCCGTGTTCGTGGCGCTGCCCATGGACGTGCTGGACGAGCTCAACTCCGAGCCCGTCCAGCCGTCCACGGAGGTGCTCACCGATGTGTCGCCCTCGCCGGCCTCCGTGGGGCGGGCGGCCGAGCTGCTCGCCTCCGCCGAGCGGCCGATCGTCCTGGTGGGGGACGGGGTCGCGCTCTCCGGGGCGCAGAACGAACTCGTCACCGTCGCCGAGCTGCTGGGCGCCGACGTCTACGAGGTCGACTCGTCCGAGGTGAACATCGCGGCCTCGCACCCTCTGCGGCGCGGCCAGACCGGGCACATGTTCGGCCCGCACAGCAAGGAGCTCGTGGGGGACGCCGACGGGGTGCTCATCGTCGGTACCTATGTCTTCCCGGAGGTCTTCCCCGAGCTGGAGAGCCCCTTCAGGGCGGGCGCCAAGGTCGTCCACATCGACCTCGACGCCTACGAGATCGCCAAGAACCACCCGGTGGACCTGGGCCTGGCCGCGGATCCCAAGCAGGCGCTGCGCGCGCTGGCCGGCGTACTGGAGCGGCGCCTCGCCCCGCAGCGCCGGGCGGCGGCCGCCGCACGCCTCGACGTACGGACCCGGGAGCGGGTCCGCGAGGCGCGCTCGGCGGGGTCGGCGCCGGACGACGGCACGCCGATGGCCGTCTTCCTCAAGACCCTGGCCGAGCGCACCGGCGGGGACCTGATCGTCTTCGACGAGGCGCTGACCACCTCGCCGCTGGTCACCCGGTACCTGCCGGCGGAGCGCCCCGGCGACTACCACCTCACGCGGGGCGGCTCGCTCGGCGTGGGCTTCCCGGGCGCGGTCGGGGCCAAGCTGGCCCGGCCGGAGCGTCTGGTGGTCGGCTTCGCGGGCGACGGCGGGTCCATGTACACCTACCAGGCGCTGTGGACGGCGGCCCGGCACGGCATCGACGCCAAGTTCGTGGTGTGCAACAACCGCAAGTACCGGCTGCTGGACGACAACATCGCCCAGTACTGGCGGGAGCGGGACATCCCGGAGCACGGCTTCCCGGGTTCCTTCGACCTCTCCCACCCCGAGATCGACTTCGCCGGGCTGGCCCGGTCGCTCGGCGCCGGCGGGATGCGGGTGGAGAAGCCGGACGAGGCGGTCGCCGCCGTGGGCCGGATGCTGTCCCACCCCGGGCCGTTCCTCGTCGACATCCAGATCTGATCCGAGAGCCATCCGACGCAAGCCCCGTACGGACAGGAGGAGACCGCATGCCCGCCGAGCGGCAGCTGACCGAGGAAGCGATCCGCAGTTTCGCCGAGAACTGGTACGTGGCGCTGGACCAGCACGTGGGGCTGGACGACGTCCTCGCCCTGATCACCGAGGACCTGGAGTTCAAGGTCCCCGAGGACACCTTCCTCGGGCACGCGGGATTCGGCCGCTGGTACGAGGCCGTCACCCACCGCTTCTTCGACGAGGTGCACACCGTCACGAAGGTGGAGCCCGTCATCGAGGGCGACCGGGCGGTCGTCCGGGTCCTCGTCAACTGGCAGGCCAAGATCTGGGACCCGCCGGGCGCCCGCAGTCAGTGGCTCGGCTTCGACGCCGACCAGACCTGGACGGTCGTGGCCGGTCCCGACGGACCGCTGATCAAGCAGTACACCGTCAACGACCTGGCGCCGATGCCCGGTTCCGGCTCGCTCTGAGCACGGGCGCCGACGAAGGAGAAGCGACGATGACCGAAGTGACACGGGAGCGGGTCGAGGCGGCCTACGCCGCCCTCGGCTCCGGCGACCGGACGCGCATCCTGCGGTACTACTCCGAGGACCTGCGGTGGCTGGTGCCGGGCAACCACCCGCTGGCCGGCTGGTACGAGAGCCTGGACGCCTTCCTGGAGCTGATGGGGCAGACCCACAAGCTCACGGGCGGCACCTTCCGGATGGACATCCAGGCGGTCCTCGTCGGCGAGGACTGCAGCGCCGACGTGTGCCGCAACGTGGCCCTGCGGGACGGCGCGGACGAGACCAGCACCTCCCCGTACGAGCGGATGGACTACCCGGTCTTCCACTTCATGCGGTGGCGCGGCGGCCGGATCGTCGAGGGCCGGGACGGTCTCTTCGGGGACTCGGCGACCGCCTTCAGCCAGTTCTGGGCGCCGTTCGCGCCGGACGGAACCCGTAGGGACCGATAGACCGACAGGGGGATGAGCGCGATGGACCGACACGAGAGCCACACCGAGATCCTTCGGAAGTACTACGAGTACGCCAACGCCGGTGACTGGGACCGCTGGTGCGACCTGTTCGCCGACGACCAGGTGATGGACGAGCAGCTGGCCGGCCACATCGAGGGCCTGGAGGTCCTGCGCTCGATGATGAAGGGCATGGGCACGATGTACCGGGTCTTCCGCAACGAGCCCCTGCACTTCGTCGTCGACGGGGAGAAGGCCGCGGCCGTCTCGCACCTGACCGCCGTCAGCGCCTCCGGCGAGCCCATCGAGGCCGAGGTCATGAACTTCTTCCGGATCGTCGACGGAAAGATCGCCTACATGGCGAACTACCACGACACGGTCCCCTTCCAGGTGCTGAGCCAGGACTGAGGGGAGCGCGGTCATGGCTGCAGAACAAGCAGAGGAATACGACTACGTCATCGTGGGCTCCGGCACCGCTGGCAGCGTGCTGGCGGACCGGCTCTCCGAGGACCCGGACGTCTCCGTCCTCGTCCTGGAGGCCGGCGGCTCCCGCATCCCGCCCGAGGTGGACGACCCGTCCTCCTGGTACAAGCTCCTCGGCGGGCCGGTGGACTGGGGCTACACCAGCACCCCGCAGCCCGGGCTCGACGGCCGCCGTACCTACGAACCGCGCGGCAAGGCCCCCGGCGGCAGCAGCAACCTCTACATCATGATGCACATCCGGGGCCACGCCTCGGACTTCGACAACTGGGCCTACCAGGGCGCCGCCGGCTGGTCCTACGAGGACGTGCTGCCCTACTTCGCCCTGCTGGAGGGCCAGGAGGACGTCACCGCCACCACCACCGGCACCCGCGGTCCGCAGCGGATCACCAACGCTGGGCGGCACGGCCCCAACCCGGTCTCCCGGGCCTTCATCGACGCCGCCGTCGAGCTGGGCCACCAGGAGATCGAGGACTTCAACACCGACGGACCGCGGCGCGGCCTCTTCGGCACCGGCTGGCACCACCTCGACGTGGCCGACGGCCGCCGCCAAGGCGTCCTCGCCGCCTACCTGGAGCCGGCCCTGCGGCGCCCCAACCTGACCCTGCGGACCGACGCGCAGAGCACCCGGCTGCTCCTCGACGGCGACACCTGCACGGGCGTCGAGTACGTCCAGCTCCGGGCTCCCGCCACGCTTTCGGACGACGCCCCGGGCCGGACCGTCCGGGACGGCCACAGCAGCGTCGCGGCGCCCGGGCCGCACACCGTACGGGCCCGCCGCGAGGTGATCGTGGCGGCCGGGGCGATCGAGTCCCCGAAGCTGCTGCTGCTGTCCGGCATCGGCCACCCCGAGCAGCTGCGCGAGCACGGCATCGAGGTCACCGCGGCCCTGCCCGGGGTCGGCGAGAACTTCCACAACCACGTCCTGACCGGGCTGATGGCCGAGGTCACCCAGGAGCTCCCGCCGCCGGCGCAGAACCTGTCGGAGAGCGCTCTATTCCTGTCCTCGCAGCCCGGACTGCCGGCGCCCGACCTGCAGATCGCCTTCGTCCACGTGCCGTTCGACGTGATCGTCGGTCAGGACCACCCCAACACGGTGTCCATCCTGCCGGGTGTCGTACGGCCGGTCTCGCGCGGCTGGATCAAGCTGGCGAGCGCCGACCCGCTGGCCCACCCGCTGATCAACCCGAACTACCTGGGTGACCGGTGGGACCTGGAACGGATGGTGCAGGGCGTCAGGATCGCCCGGGAGATCTTCGCGACCTCCGCCTTCTCCCCCTGGTACAAGCAGGAGCTCCAGCCCGGTCCGGGCCACGTGAGCGACGACGACCTGCGGACCTTCGTCCGGCAGAAGGCCGAGAGCTACCACCACCAGGCCGGCTCCTGCCGCATGGGCGTCGACGACCTCGCCGTCGTCGACCCCGAGCTGCGGGTGCACGGCGTACGGAACCTGCGCGTGGTCGACGCGAGCGTGATGCCCGCGGTCCCGTCCGGCAACTGCCACACCGCCATCGCGATGATCGCCGAGCGCGCGGCGGACTTCCTGAAGGGGGCCTCCCGTGTCTGACGCGGTCCTGCGCGAGGGCGCGCTGTCCGGGACCCGGATCGCGGTCCTGGTCGAGAGCGACTACTACGAGCCGGAGATCTTCTACTACCAGCGCCGCTTCGCCGAGGAGGGCGCCGAGGTCGACTTCCTGACCCGGCTGTGGGGCAACGACTCCATCACCTTCACCGGGCACGAGTACCGGGCCCCCTTCACCGCCACGCAGTCCCTGGAGGGGCTGAGCGACGACGAGCTGCGCCGGTACGCGGCGATCATCGTGCCCTCCGGCATGGTGGCCGACCGGCTGCGCTACACCGAGGACGTGGACGTCCTCGCCCCGGCGACCGAGCTGCTGCGCCGGGCCTTCGAGCAGCCGACGGTCCTCAAGGGGATCATCTGCCACGGCATGTGGCTGGCCTCCTCGATCCCGGACAAGATCCGCGGCCGCAAGGTGGTCTGCCACAACAACCTCATCGGCGACGTCCGGAACATGGGCGGGGAGTACGTCGACGAGGACGTGGTGGTCGACGGGGACCTGGTCACCGGCCGCACCGGAGCCCACCACCACCTCTTCGCCCGCCGGATCATCGAACTGGTCGCGGCCGGCCGGGGCCGGGGGGCCGGCTGATGCCCGCCGGGCTGCGGTGGTCCCACGTGGGCCTGAACTGCACCGACCAGAAGACCACCGAGGACTTCTACACCCGGTACTTCGGCTTCACCCGGGCCCGGGTGGTCGACCTCGGGGAGTCCCGGATCGTGTTCCTGCGCAAGGGGGACGCGTATCTGGAGCTCTTCGCGGCCGGCGACACCGATCCGGCCCGCCCGGCGAAGGACGACGGTCCGCAGGCCCCCGGCCGGATGCGCCACCTGGCCTTCCAGACCGACAGCGTGGACGCGTTCCTGGCCGAGCTGGGCGACGCGGCGGAAGTGACCCTGGGACCACTGGACTTCGACGACTTCATCTGCGGCTGGCGGACCGTGTGGGTCCGCGACCCCGACGGGGTCGTCGTCGAGGTCAGCCAGGGATACGAGGACGACGGCTCTCACGACAAGGACGGTGCGTGACCCATGGCTGACGCCGTGACCTTCTCCTTCTCCGACACGATCGCGGGCTACGTCGTCCGCTTCGACTCCGGGACCCGGCTGCTGAAGCTGAAGACCTCCGACGGGCGGGAGTTCGACGTCTCCCTCGCCGGGGACCCCAGCGCCGAGCTGGTCCGCAACCTGGACGAGCCCTACATCGACGCCTCCGGGCACATCGACGAGATGCTCTCGCCCGGCCGGTTCCTCTTCGTCTACGGGGTCCACTACCCGGAGCGCGGCGGCTTCGACGCCAAGCGCCTGGTCTTCCTGGGCCGCGGGGCCGAGGACTACCGCTTCGAGGAGCCCAGCTGGTGGATCAAGCAGATCGAATCCCTGGCCGACTTCTACAAGCGGGCGCAGTTCGGCGACGGGCCGGTGGACTTCACCGAGTACCGCACCGAGATCCGGCTCGGCGGTGACAAGACCGCCAGCCACGTCCAGGAGACCGACACGATCTCCCGCCTGGTCTACGGCATGGCCTCGGCCTACCTGCTGACCGGCAAGGACGAGTACCTGGAGGTCGCCGAGCGCGGCACCGAGTACCTGCGCAAGCACATGCGGGTCGTGGACAGCGAGGAGGACGTGGTCTTCTGGTACCACGGCATCAGCGTCGACGGGGACAGTGAGCGCAAGCTCTTCACCTCGGAGTTCTCCGACGACTACGACGCGATCCCGATGTACGAGCAGATCTACGCGCTGGCCGGCCCCATCCAGACGTACCGGGTCACCGGCGACGTCCGGATCAAGAACGACGCGGACGCCACCATCCGGCTGTTCGACAAGTTCTTCTTCGACCCGGAGCAGGGCGGCTACTACTCCCACATCGACCCGATCCTCTTCAGCGCCGACCACGAGTCCCTGGGTGAGAACGCCGAGCGCAAGAACTGGAACTCGGTCGGCGACCACGCGCCCGCCTACCTGATCAACCTGTACCTGGCGACCGGCGACCAGAAGTACGCCGACTTCCTCGAGTACACCTTCGACACCATCGCGGACAAGTTCCCTGACTACAAGAACAGCCCCTTCGTCCAGGAGCGCTTCTTCCGCGACTGGTCGCACGACACCGCGCACAGCTGGCAGCAGAACCGCGCGGTGGTCGGCCACAACCTCAAGATCGCCTGGAACCTGATGCGGATGAACTCGCTGAAGGCCAAGCCGGAGTACGAGCAGCTCGCCAAGAAGATCGGCGAGATCATGCCGGCCGTCGGCAGCGACGTGCAGCGCGGCGGCTGGTACGACGTCGTCGAGCGGCTCAAGGGCGGCGACCAGGAGGCGTACCGGTTCGCCTGGCACGACCGCAAGGCCTGGTGGCAGCAGGAGCAGGCGATCCTCGCCTACCTCATCCTGAACGGCACGGTCGGCGGCGACGCGAACCTGCGCGAGGCCCGGCAGGCCCAGGCCTTCTACAACACCTTCTTCCTCGACCACGACGAGGGAGCCGTCTACTTCAACGTGCTCGCCAGCGGTACGCCGTACCTGCTCGGCACCGAGCGCCTCAAGGGCAGTCACTCGATGTCCATGTACCACTCGGCGGAGCTCTGCTACCTCTCCGCCGTCTACAACAACCTGCTCATCAACGGCCGGGAGATGGACTTCCACTTCCAGCCCGACCCGACGAACCTGCCCGACCGCGTCCTGCGCGTCTCGCCCGACCTGCTTCCTGCCGGTTCGGTGCGGATCGCGTCCGTGGAGATCGACGAGAAGCCGTACACCGACTTCGACGCCGACGCACTCACCGTACGGCTGCCCGATGTCCAGAGCCGGGTGAAGGTCAAGGTCCGGCTGCGTCCGGTGGCCAAGTAGCGCTCAACGGGGGGCGCCCCAATCAGAGGGGAACGCAATGACTCTCAACGTCAAGGAACGCCGGAACAAGACGGGCACCGTGCTCGTCGCCACCGGCGAGATCAACAGCGAGACATCCGGCTCGCTGCTCCAGGCACTGCTGCCGCTGGTCCGCGAGGGCAAGCCGCTGAAGATCGACCTCACGGCGGTCACCTACGTCTCCAGCGCGGGCCTGCGCACCCTGCTCGTGGTCTACCGCGAGGCGCAGCACGCCGGCGTCGCGGTCACCCTCTACGGGGTGAGCGAGGAAGTCCGGTTCGTCATGTCGGCGACCGGGTTCCTCGACTTCTTCGAGACCGGCGAGGCCGTCGCGGCGGCGGCCAAGGCCAAGGCCAAGGCAGCGCGATGACCGAGACCCGGTCCGAGCAGGTGCTGCGCGTCGACGCGTACCCGACCCACGAGGTGGGCGGGTACCGCGTCCGCGCCGGCAAACCGTTCCCCTTCGGGGCCAACGTGGTCCCCGGCGGGGTCAGCTTCTCCGTCTTCTCCGACCAGGCCACCTCCATGACCCTGGTCATCTTCAAGCGCGGAGAACCCGAGCCGATGGCCGAACTGGAGTTCCCCGAGGAATTCCGCACCGGCAGCGTCTTCGCCATGACCGTCTTCGGCCTCGACCACGAGAACATCGAGTACGGGTACCGGGCCGACGGCCCCTACGACCCCGTCACCGGCCATCGCTTCGACGCCCGGCAGGTGCTCTCCGACCCGTACGCCCGGCTGATCGCCGGCCGGGACGTGTGGGGCGTGGAGCCGGACCGCAGCCGCGGCTACCAGTACCGATCCCGCGTCTGCCTCCAGGACTTCGACTGGGGCGACGACACCCCGCTGGGCATCCCCGCCGAGGACCTCGTCGTCTACGAGACCCACGTGCGCGGCTTCACCCGACACCCCTCCTCGCAGGTCACCGCACCCGGCACCTTCGCGGGGCTGCGCGAGAAGATCCCGTACCTGAAGGGACTCGGGATCAACTGCATCGAACTGCTGCCGGTGTTCGAGTTCGACGAGAGCGACAACCCGCGCACCAACCCGGAGACGGGCGAGCAGCTCTTCGACTACTGGGGCTACAACACCGTCTCGTTCTTCGCCCCCAAGGCCGGCTACGCGGCCACCGGACGCTACGGCATGCAAGGCGACGAGTTCCGCACCCTGATCAAGGACCTGCACGCGGCCGGCATCGAGGTCATCCTCGACGTCGTCTTCAACCACACCGCGGAGGGCAACGAGCAGGGCCCGACGATCTCCTTCAAGGGGCTCGACAACGCCACGTACTACATGCTCACGCCCGACGGGTACTACTTCAACTTCAGCGGCACCGGCAACACGGTCAACTGCAACCACCCCGTCGTGCGCAACTACGTGCTCGACTGCCTGCGCCACTGGGTCGCCGACTACCACATCGACGGCTTCCGCTTCGACCTGGCGGCCATCCTCGGCCGGGCCCTGGACGGCACCCCGCTGCCCAACCCGCCGCTGCTGGAACTGCTCGCCTACGACCCGGTCCTGCGGCACACCAAACTCATCGCCGAGGCCTGGGACGCCGGCGGCCTCTACGAGGTCGGCAACTTCCCGGCGTACGGCCGCTGGGCCGAGTGGAACGGCAAGTACCGCGACACCGTACGCAGCTTCCTCAAGGGCGACCCCGGCGTCACCGGCGAACTGGCCACCCGGATCGCCGGATCACCCGACCTGTACGCCACCCGCGGCACCGCGGCCTCGGTCAACTTCCTGACCGCGCACGACGGTTTCACCCTCGCCGACCTGGTCTCCTACAACGACAAGCACAACGAGGCCAACGGCGAGCACAACAACGACGGCGCCAACGACAACAACAGCTGGAACTGCGGCGCCGAGGGTCCCACCGACGACCCGGAGATCAACGCGCTGCGCACCCGGCAGATGAAGAACGCCCTCGCGATCCTCTTCACCAGCCAGGGCATCCCGATGCTGCTGGCCGGCGACGAGGTCGCCCGCACCCAGCAGGGCAACAACAACACCTACTGCCAGGACAACGAGCTCTCCTGGTTCGACTGGGACCAGGTCGCCGACAACGCCGAACTGCTCCGGTTCACGCGGGAGATGATCGACTTCCGCAAGCACCACCGCGAGCTGCGCTCCACCGCCCACCCCACCGGCCAGGTCCGCGAGCACCTGGGCCTGCCGGACATCAGCTGGCACGGGGAACGGGCCTGGCAGCCCGACTGGTCGGCCGAGAGCCGGCTGCTGGCGGTCGCCCGCTGCGGCACCGGTGACGACGACGTGGTGTACGTGGCCATGAACGCGCACTGGGAGTCGCACGACCTGGAATTGCCCGCCCTGCCGGGCGGCCGCAGCTGGCACCTGTTCGCCGACACCGGGGCCGAGGCACCGTACGACATCCGCACCCCCGGAGCCGAGCAGGAGCTGGACAACGCCGGGAAGTACCTGATCGGCCCGCGCTCGGTGGTGATCCTGGTGGGCCGCACGAACGACCTCGACACGCCCTGACCGAAGGAGACCTGACATGCCGCTTTCCGTGTCCCTGAGCATCGAGGGCGACACCACCGTGATCGAACTGACGGGCGAGCTGGACGCCAAGACCGCGCCGGACTTCCACCGGACGATCGAGAAGGCCGCCGGGCACGGCACCACCACCGTCGAGATCAGGATGGCCGGCGTCGGCTACATGGCCAGCGCCGGACTGCGCTCCCTGGTCTTCGCCCAGCAGAAGGTCGCGAACGACGTCACCATCAAGGTGGTCGGTGCCATCGAGCCGGTGTCCCGGACCATCCGGACCGCGGGGCTGGACCGGAGCATCGTCCTCACCGATGAGTGACCACCGTGACTGACATGGTCGAACTGGCGAGGACGTCCTGCGTACTGGAAGTGCCCGCGACGGTGGGGGCACTGGGCGAAATCGCCTCGCTCGTCCTACGGCTGGCAGGAACGGCGGGCCTGGGCAAGGGTGCCACCTACCGGCTCCGGCTGGCCGTGGACGAGCTGGCCACGAACGTCGTGATGCACGGGTACCGGGGCGGCGACGGACGGATCACCGTCCGCGGCCGCTCCGGCCCGGGCGGGGTGCAGATCGTCATCGAGGACTGCGCACCCCCCTTCGACCCCGTCGAAGGCCGCCTGCCGCCCGCCCCCGGGGTCCCACCCGAGGAGCGGCGGATCGGCGGCCTCGGCATCCACCTGGCACTCACCAGCGTGGACGAGTTCGGCTACGCGCACAGGGACGGCCGCAACATCAGCACCCTGACTGTGAAGGCTGAGGGGACGGACCCATGCCCTCCACGACCGTGATCATCCTCGACGCGTACCCGCCACCGCCGCCCGAGCTGCTCGACGCTCTGCGGACGATGGACGCGGCACTCGTCACCCGCTCCCTCGCGGAGCTGCGCGAAGGCGCCCTCGAACTGCTGCCCGTGGCGGACGTGCTGCTCGCCCCGGCCGAGTCCGACGGGGAGGCCGTACGGATGGCCGTACGCCGGCTGCGCCGCTGGGCCGGGGCCCCCATCGTGGTCGTCTGGACCGTGACGGAGTTCGCCGCCCTGGAGGAGCACGTCCGGATCGGGCACGACTACCTCGTACCGCCCTTCCTGCCCGCCCTCGTCGGGGCCCGGCTGCACAGCTGCTCGGAGCGCGCCGGACTCGGCCGCACCCTGCGGGAGGCCGACGCCCGCGCCGAACTCATGGGCTACGAGAAGGAACTGGAGATCGGCCGGGAGATCCAGGCGGGCTTCCTGCCCGAATCGATGCCCGTCCCCGACGGCTGGGAGATCGACGTGCGGTTCCGTCCCGCCCGGCAGGTCGCCGGCGACTTCTACGACGTCTTCGAGATCTCCCGCGGTCGCCGGCTCGCCTTCGTCGTCGCCGACGTCTGCGACAAGGGGGTCGGAGCCGCGCTGTTCATGGCACTCATCCGCTCCCTGCTGCGGCACACCGCCCAGAACAGCGGTCTGCAGCACCTGGTCGCCGCCGGACGCGCCGGCGGCAGCCGGCGGATCCCGGTCGTCGGCGCCACCCCGCTGCTCAACGCGGTCACCGCCACCAACGGCTACCTCACCCGCAACCACCTGCGGCAGGGCTACTTCGCCACCCTGTTCTTCGGGGTGCTCGACCCGCTCACCGGCAGCCTCGTCTACATCAACGGCGGCCACAACCCGCCCCTGCTGCTGCCCGCCGACGGCAGCCCGCCCGTCGCCCTGCACATCACCGGACCGGCGGTCGGGATCCAGCCCGACTGCGTCTACACCCTCGGCTACGCCCAGCTCGACCCGGGCGACACCCTCTTCGCGTTCACCGACGGAGTCCCCGAGGCCCGCTGTCCGAACGGCAGCTTCCTCGGCGACGACCGGATGCTGGAACTGCTCGCCGGCCCACCGGCCAGCGGCAAGGACGTGGTCGACCGGATGGACTGGGCGGTACGCGAGCACACCGGCACCGCCGAACAGCACGACGACGTCACCATGCTGGCCCTGCACCGGCCACGCGCGGCGCGGGGGCCGCGCGCGGACGGCGCCGGCACCCGGGTGGTGGCCTAGATGACCCGCACCATCGTCGTGCACTCGCACCGCGGTGGGACGGGCAAGTCCTCGGTACTGGCGAACCTCGCGCTGCTCCTCGCCGCCGAGGGACGCCGGGTGGGGGTGGTCGACACCGATATCCAGTCACCCACCCTGGACCTGCTGTTCCGCCTGGGGCCCGGCCCGTCCCTGACCGACTACCTGCTCGGCCGCTGCGAGATCGAGGCCACCGCCCAGCAGGTGGGCGCCGTTCCCGGTCGGGGGAGCCTGTACGTCGTACCGGCCCGGACCGGGACGGCCGCCCTGCGCGAGATCATGGGCGGGGGCTACGACGTGGGGCTGCTGCCGGAGGGTTTCGACCGGCTGGCCACGCACCACGCCCTCGATGTGCTGCTGCTCGACACCCACGCCGGGCTCAACAACGAGTCGGTGACCGCCATGGCGAGCGCCGACGTACTGATGATCATGGCGCGGGCCGACCGGATCGACCTCTCCGGCGTCGAGGAGACCATCGCCCTCGCCGGGCGCCTGACCTGCCGGCGGAACCTCGTACTGAGCATGGCCCCCGAGGGCATCGACCGCGACGCGGCCCGCAGGCGCTCCGAGGCGGTCTACGGGGCGCCCCTGGCCGGAATCCTTCCCTACTCGCCGGAAATGGCGGCTCTGTACGGCGAACGCATATTTGCCGAAGCCCATCCCGACCACCCCCTGGTCGGTGAATTCCGCACCATCATCTCGGCGTTGGACGCACGTGACGAAGTATCGCGGGCCTGACGTCGTCCCCCTTACGCCCCCCGCGGGTGGCGTGTTGAATCGGCAGCGAATCCAGAACAAGGAGAGAATCATGAAGATTCTCGTCGTCATGACGGCCAAAGCCACACTGCATCTGCTCGACGGTGAACAGCATCCCTCGGGATTCTGGGCCGAGGAATTCGTCGTGCCCTTCTCGCTCTTCAAGGCGGCCGGCCACGACGTGGACGTGGCGACGATCGGAGGCCGGGCGCCGACCGTCGACCAGACGAGCATCGACCCCCAGTTCCTCCGGTGGGTCCGCCCCCAGGGTTCGCCGGACGAGGACGCGGCCAACGCCGCCGAGTACGTCCGGGTCATCGCGGACACCCCCCAACTGAGAGCCCCCATCGCACTGGAGGCCCTCACCGAGAAGGACATCACCGACTACGACGGCGTGTACGTCAGCGGCGGCCACGGCGCCATCGGCGACCTCCCCAAGTCCGACGAGCTCGCCCAGATCCTGCGCTGGGTCATCGCGCAGGACAAACCGCTCGCCACCGTGTGCCACGGCCACACCTCGCTGCTCGCCCTGCGCGACGGCGAAGGCCGCTGGCCTTTCGAGGGCTACCGGATGACGGCCTTCTCGCACGACGAGGAACTGGTCACCAACATGGCCGGCCGGCTCCCGCTGATCCTGGAGGTCGAACTCACCCGGCTCGGCGCCCGCTACGAGAAGGCCCAGGCCATCTGGGACTCGCACGTGGTCGTCGACCGAAAGCTGACGACCGGCCAGAACCCCTACTCCTCCAAGGCCCTCGCCGAGACCTTCTTGACCCAGCTCGCGAAGGGCTAGAACCGCCCCCGCACCCGAAACCGGAAGGCAGCCATGACCAAGCGTGAGCTGAGCGGCCAGCCCCTCGCCAACCCCGGGAAACTGTTCATCGGCGGCGCCTGGGTCCCGGCCCAGGACGGCCGTACCGAACCGGACATCAGCCCCGTGGACGGGCAGGAGATCGTACCGGTGGCCCAGGCCGCCGCCGCCGACGCGGACGCGGCCGTCGCCGCCGCCCGCACGGCGTACGAGGAGGGCCCCTGGAGCAGACTGTCCGCCCAGGAGCGCGCGTTGCGGCTGAACCGGGTCGGTGAGCTCATCGAGCGCGACCTTGAGGAGATCGCCCTGCTGGAGACCGTGGACATGGGCAAGCCGTTCGCGTTCTCCAGCACGGTCGACGCCCCCATGGCCGCCCAGCTCATGCACTACTACGCCGGGGCCGTGACCCGCGTCGACGGCTCCTCGCGCGCCCCGGCCGGTGGCCAGCTCGCCTACACCCTGCGCGAACCGCTGGGCGTGGTCTGCGCCATCACCCCGTTCAACTTCCCGCTGCTGCTGTCGATGACGAAGATCGCACCGGCGCTCGCGGCGGGCAACACGGTGGTCCACAAGCCCTCCCCGGCCACCCCGCTGACCGCCCTGAAGATCGCCGAGCTCTTCCAGGAGGCGGAGATCCCCGACGGGGTGCTGAACGTCATCACCGGTCCGGGCGTGGAACTGGGGGAGACCCTCACCGGCCACCCCGACATCGACAAGATCGCCTTCACCGGCTCCACCTCGGTCGGCCAGACGATCATCCGCAAGGCGGCCGGCACCCTGAAGAAGGTGACGATGGAACTCGGCGGCAAGTCCGCCAACATCGTCTTCGCCGACGCCGACCTCGACGCCGCCGAGGAACTGGCCTTCTTCGGCATCTACTACAACAAGGGCGAGATCTGCACCGCCGGCTCCCGGCTGCTGCTGCAGCGCCCCATCCACGACGAGATGGTCGAACGCCTGGTCCGCCGGGCCGCCGACCTCAAGCCCGGCGACCCGCGCGACCCGGCCACCCTCTTCGGACCGCTGGCCCACCGCGGCCAGTTCGACAAGGTCAGCTCCTACATCGAGGTCGGCGAGAAGGAAGGCGCGATCCTGCGCACCGGTGGCAGCGGCTGGACCCCCGAGGGCGCCTCCAGCCAGGGCCTGTACTTCCTGCCGACGATCTTCACCGGCGTCGACAACAGCATGCGGATCGCCCAGGAGGAGATCTTCGGCCCGGTCCTGTCGATCATCCCCTTCGACAGCGAGGAGGACGCCGTACGCATCGCCAACGACAGCGCGTACGGCCTCGCCGCCGGCGTCCACACCAAGGACCTGCGGCGCGCCCACCGGGTCGCCTCGCAGATCAAGGCAGGCACGGTCTGGGTCAATTGCTACAACCAGTACGACCCCGCCGTGCCCTACGGCGGCTACAAGGCCTCGGGCTACGGCCGCGAGTGCGGCCCCGAATCGCTGGAGAGCTACACCCAGACCAAGTCGGTCTGGATCGGCATGGACTGAGAGCGCTACCGAGACCGACGGCGAGCGCCACCGGGACCCACCGAGAGCGCGACCGAGACCTCCATTCCCGAGGAGCGGCAATGCGGACAGGCATCATCGGCACCGGGCGGATCGGCTCGACCCTGGCCAGGATCCTCGTGGCGGCAGGCCACCAGGTCGTCCTCGCCAACGCCCGGGGCCCACAGACCCTCGACCCGCTCGTGGCCGAGCTGGGACGGGCCGCCTCGGCGGCGCACCCCGCCGAGGCGGCCGACCGGGCCGAACTCCTGGTGCTGATGGTGCCCTTCGAACGCGTCCGCGGGCTGCTCCCGCCGTACGCCGTGCAGGACAAGGTGCTGGTGGACGCCACGAACGCGTTCGGCGGCCCCGGCACCCCCGCCGACCTCGGCGGGCGCGGCTCCAGCGACCTGGTCGCCGAGTGGTATCCGGGCGCCCAGGTCGTCAAATCCCTGAACACCATGCATTTCGAAACCCTCGCCGTCGCCGGCACCGCACCCGGAGAGCGCCTGGCACATTTCACGGCGGGCGACGACATGAAATCGAAGGAAATCGTCGCGGGAATCATCACGGATCTGGGATTCGCACCCGTGGACACCGGCCCGTTGCACTCCGGAGGAATTCTCCAACAGCCCGGCGGGCCCCTTTTCAATCGGCCGCTCACGGAAGCGCAGGCGCTGGCATGGATATCACACTGAAGGTGAACGGAAGACCCGAGCAGTTCTCGGCGCAGCCGAACGAACTGCTCGTGGAACGGCTCCGCGACGGCCTCGGGCTGACCGGCACCAAGGTCGGCTGCGACACCGGCCAGTGCGGCACCTGCGTCGTCCGCCTCGACGGCAGATCCGTCAAGAGCTGCCTGGTCCTCACCGCCTCCGCCGCCGGTGGCGAGGTGGCCACCATCGAGGGCGAGACCACCCGCGGCGGCGAACTGTCCGGCCTCCAGGAGGCACTGCGCCAGGAGCACGGCACCCAGTGCGGCTTCTGCACCCCCGGCATGGTCATGGCCCTGGGCGAACTCGTCGACGCCACCGCCGGCGGCGAGGCCCCCACCGAGCCCGAGATCCGCGAATGGCTCACCGGCAACCTGTGCCGGTGCACCGGCTACCACAGCGTCGTACGGGGCGTGCAGCGCGCCTGCGCGGCCGCCCGCGCCCAGGCGCCCGCCGCCGAGCCGGCCGCCGCGTCCGCCGCTGCCGGACAGGAGGTGTGAGGGACATGACCACAGTGACGGGGGAGGACCGGGCCACGGGGAACGGAGTCCTCGGGCAGCCGCTGGACAGCCGCGAGGATCCGCAGCTGCTGCGCGGCGAGGCCACGTACGTGGCGGACATCGACCTGCCGGGCACCGCCCACATGGCCATCCTGGGCAGCCCGGTGGCGCACGCGAAGATCCTCTCCATCGAGACCAAGGCCGCCGAGCAGCTGCCCGGCGTGCTCAAGGTGGCCACCGCCGCCGACTTCACCGACGTCATGCCGCTGCCCTGCATCTGGATCCCCGGCGGCGTCGAGAGCCACTTTCCGCCCCATCCCTACGGACTGCCCGGCGCCCGCCCGGTCCTCACCGGCGACACCGTCCGGCACGTGGGCGACCCCATCGCCGTGGTCGTCGCCGAGACCCCGCGCCAAGCCACCGCGGCGCTCGCCGCCATCGCCGTCGAGTACGAGCCGCTGCCCGTGGTCACCCGCGCCGACGAGGCGCTCGCCGAGGGCGCGCCCCAGCTGCACGAGGCCGTCCCGGGCAACCTGAACGCGTACTGGACCTGCGGCGACAAGGACCGCACCGACGCGGCCATCGCCGCGGCCGAGGTCACCGTCGAGCTCGACCTGGTCAACCAGCGCACCATCAACAGCCCCATCGAGCCGCGCGGCGCGGTCGGCGACTACGACGCGGCCACCGGCGAGTACACCCTCTACGCCTCAACCCAGGGCCCGCACAACCACCGCTTCCTGCTCTCCGCACTGGTCCTCGGCATCCCCTTCAACAAGCTCCGGGTGATCGCCCCGACCGTCGGCGGCAGCTTCGGCACCAAGGGCTACCTGTACCCCGACATGCCGCTGGTGCTGCTGCTGTCCAAGGCGCTGGGCCGGCCCGTGAAGTGGGTGGACACCCGCACCGGGTTGATGAACTCCACCGTCCAGGGTCGCGACCACCGCCAGCACGTGACGCTCGCCGGCACCCGCGACGGCCGGATCACCGCCGTCCGCTGCACCAGCTACGCCAACCTCGGCGCGTACCCCTCCACGATCGGCCCCGGTGTCGCCACCGCCCTGATGGGCCGCTCCATCAGCGGCATGTACGACATCGACGCCGCCTTCTGCGAGGTGTACGCCGCCTTCACCAACACCGTCTCGCTCGGCGCCCAGCGCGGCAGCGGACGCGCCGAGGCCGCCTTCCTCATGGAGCGCCTCGTCGACCGGTACGCCTCCGAGATCGGCATGGACCCGGCGGCCGTCCGCCGCAAGAACCTGGTGCCGAAGGAGAAGTTCCCGTACGACAACGGCCTCGGCTGGACCTACGACTCCGGGAACTACCAGCTGAACTTCGACAAGGCCATCGAGCTGTCGGGCTACGCCGACATGCCCGCCCGCAAGGCCGAGGCCCGGACCCGCGGCAAGCGGCTCGGCGTGGGCCTCGCCACCTACGTCGCCATCTGCGGGGTCGGCCCCTCCACCCGGATGTCCCAGGAGGGGATGCTCGGCGGCACCTGGGAGAGCGCGAACATCCGCGTCCACCCGACCGGCGAGGTCACCGTCATGGTGGGCTCCGCCTCCACCGGCCAGAGCCACGGCACGGTCTTCGCCCAGGTCGCCGCCGACGAGCTCGGCATCGACCCGGACACCGTGCAGGTCCTGGAGGGCGACACCCAGAAGGCCCCGTACGGGCAGGGCACCTACGGGTCCCGCTCCTACAGCATGGCCGCGCCCGCCGTCGCCCTCACCGCCCGCAAGATCAAGAGCAAGCTGATCCGGGCCGGCGCCGTCTTCCTCGGGATTCCCGAGGACAAGGTGGTCTACGAGGGCGGCGGGGTCCACGAAGAAGGCAACGAGCAGAACGCCAAGACCTTCGCCGAGCTGGCGATGGCCATGTGGTACGGCTGGGGGCTGCCCGCGGAGATCGAACCCGCCCTCGACGAGACCACCCACTTCGACCCGCCGGACTTCAACTACCCCTTCGGGACGCACGTCGCGGTCGTCGAGATCGACGAACTGACCGGCGAGAGCGAGGTGGTGTCCTACACCGCCGTCGACGACGCCGGCCACATCGGCAACCCCAAGATCGTCCTCGGGCAGATCGAGGGCAGCATCACGCACGGGCTCGGCCAGGCCCTGATGGAGGCCGCCGTCTACGACGAACAGGGCCTGCTCATCAGCTCCGACCTGACCACCTACGCTCTGCCGCGCGCCGCCGACGTGCCGTTCTTCACGCTCGACAAGACCGTCACGCCCAGCCCGCACAACCCGCTCGGCGCCAAGGGCGCCGGTGAGATCGCCACCGTCCCGCCCGCCGCCGCCGTCGTCAACGCCGTCGTCGACGCCCTGGCCGACCTGGGCGTCCAGCACATCGACATGCCCCTCACCCCCGAGAAGGTCTGGCGCCGCATGAGAGGGGAAGCCCAGTGATCCTCACCGAGTTCGACTACGTCCGGCCCGCCGACCTCGACGAGGCGCTGACCCTGCTGTCCGGGACGCGCGGCGCCCGGGTCCTGGCCGGCGGCCAGAGCCTGCTGCCCGATCTGCGCTCCGGAGCCGACCGGGCCGCGCTGCTGGTCGACATCCGCCGGCTGGAGGAGTTGCGCGGCGTCACGCGCACCGCCGACGGCACCCGGCTGCGGATCGGGGCCCTCACCACGCTCGCCGAGCTCGCCGGCGACCCGCTGGTGCTCGCCGAGGCTCCCGAACTGGCCGCCGCGGCCCGCGCCAACGGCGACCCCCAGGTCCGCAACCTCGGTACCGTCGGTGGCAACCTCGTCGCCGTCGGGCGGGCCACCGACCTACCGGTCGCCGCCATGGCGGCCGACGCCGTGGTCGAACTGGCCGGACCCGGCGGGCGCTCCACCCTCGCGGCGGAGGAGCTCGCGGCCGGCCCCGCGCCCGCCGACGCGGTCCTCACCGCCCTGCTGGTGCCCGCCGCCGGCCCGGCCGCCGCCTTCGAGAAGACCGCCGACCGCGCCACCCGCTACCCGGTGTGCGCCACCGCCGTACGGATCACCCCCGGCGGGCCGCGCATCGCCGTGACCGGGGCCACCTCCCGGCCCTTGCGGCTGCGCGGGGTCGAGGACCGGCTGCGCGGGGGCCCGTACGACACCGAGGCCGTGCTCGCGGCCTTCCGCGCCGAACCCAGGGAGCTGTTCGTCCCCGGGCGCGGCACCTCGGCCGAGTACCTCGGTCATCTCGTGGGGGTCCTCACGGCCCGAGCCTTGCAGAGGGCCGAGCAGGCTCTCGCCCGATAGCCCGCCAGGGCACACCGAGGGGCACATCGAGGGGCCCGCCACGGGCCCCGTCACGGGGGAGTGGAGTTGACGCAGTGGCCGACACGTCCGAGACGACCACGGGGGTATCCGTGCACCCAGCCGCGCACGCGGCCGGAACGCCCAGAGGCTCCGGCTTCTGGGTGGTGGGAGCGGTCCTCGTCCTGCTGATGCTCTCCTCCTCCGTACCCTCCGCCCTCTATGTGCTCTACCAGCAGGAGTGGGGGCTGTCCTCCGGCACGATCACGGTGGTCTTCGCCCTGTACGCGGTCACCGTGCTGGCCGGGCTCCTGCTGTTCGGCTCCCTCTCCGACACCCTGGGCCGGCGCCCGGTCCTGGGCGGCGCCCTGATCCTGGCCATGGTCTCCATGGTCCTGTTCGCCGGGGCCCAGGGGCTCGGCCTGCTGCTGGCCGCCCGCGCCGTCCAGGGGCTCGCCGTAGGACTGGCCACCGGGGCGATGGGCGCGGCCCTGCTGGAACTCAGCCCGGCGGCCAGACCCGCGCTCGGCGCGCAGGTCAACAGCGCCGGCCCCACCGTGGGCATCGGGCTCGGCGGGATCGGTGCCGGACTCCTCGTCCAGTTCGCGCCCGCCCCGACCGTGCTGAGCTACCTGCTGCTGGTCGGCGCCTTCGCCGTCACCCTGGTGGGGGTGGTCCGGATGCGGGAGAGCGCTCCCGGCGCCGGCGGCCGCTTCCGGGTGGTCCCGCACCGGATCCGGGTACCGGCGAACGCCCGGGGCCGCTTCGCCGTCCTCGTCCTGACCATCGTCGCCGTCTGGTCGGTGGGCGGCTTCTACCTCTCGCTCGGCCCGCACCTGGCGCTGTCGCTGCTGGAGTCCACCAACTACCTCGTCGGCGGAGCCACGGTCGCCCTGCTCGCGGGCGCCGCCACCGCCGCCCAGCTGATGCTCGGCCGCACCGAGGCACTGCGCACCGCCGTACTCGGCCTGCTCGGCCTCCTCGCCGGACTCGGCCTGGTGCTGCTCGCGCTGGGGATCCGCTCGGCCGCCGTGTTCCTCGTGGCCACCGCCGTCCTCGGCAGCGGCTGGGGGGCGGCCTTCCTCGGCTCCTTCCGCGCACTGAGCACCCTGGCGCAGCCGGCGCACCGCGGTGAACTGACCGCCGCCGTATACGTCTTCGCGTACCTCGCGATGAGTGTCCCGGCGGTCCTCGCCGGGATGCTCACCAACATCCACGGGCTGCACCGCACCTCGGTCGGCTTCATGGCCGCCGTGGCCGGCGTGTGCGCGCTGGCCCTGCTGGCCACCCTGCGACTGGCCGCCCGTACCCGGGCCGAGGGGAGAACGGCGTGAGCGCGGCGGACATGAAGGGCCCGGAGCTACGGTCGGCCCTGCGCGACCTGGAGATCTTCGCCGGGATCACCGACGAGCAACTGGACTGGCTGGTCTCGGTGTCCGAGCCCCGGATCCTGGCCGACGGCGACGTCCTGTTCCGGGACGGCGAGGAGGCCACCGGCTTCCACGTCCTGCTCTCCGGCGGGCTCGTCGTCACCAAGGTCGTCGACGGCCGGGAGGAGGTGCTCACCCGGCACTCCACCGAGGAGGAGAGCGCCGCCGCCGAGGAGCACGACGGCAAGCCGTCGGCCGCCCACCGGTTCACCGGCGAACTGCCCCTGCTGACCGACGGCTCCTACGTGGCCACCGCGGCCGCCAGCGGCCCCTCGACCACGGTGGTGGCCTACCCGAAGCCCGTCTTCTTCGAGATGCTGACCCGCTGCCACGGGGTGGCCGCCGTACTGATCCCCGTACTGGCCTGGCGCATCAAGTCCTCCGAGGTGCAGGCCCGCAAGCGGGCCACCGTCGAGGCGCTGGGCACCCTGGCGGCCGGGCTCGCCCACGAGCTGAACAACCCGGCGGCCGCGGTGGCCCGGGCCGCGCAGGAACTGGCTCCCGCCCTGGATCGGCTCACGCGTACCGCCCAGGCGTGGGGCGCGGCCGCCTCCGGCGCGGAGCGCTCGCTCCTCGACCGGCTCGCCGACGAGCTGGACGAGCTGCCGCCGCCGGCGACCACCGACCCGTTCGCCCAGGCCGACGCCGAGGAGGAGATCGCCGACTGGGCCCAGGAGGCGGGCACCGAACGGCCCGGGCTGCTCGGCTCCGGGGTCGCGGACCTCGGACTGGAGCTGGGTTGGCTGCGGGAGCGGCTGGAGGGCGTCGGGGAGTCGGCCCTCGCCCCGGCCCTGGACCACCTGGCGGCGCTGCTGGAGATCCGCTCGCTCGCGGCGGAGCTGCGGGCCGCGGGTCCCAGGATCTCCCAACTCGTCTCCGCCACCCGGGATTACGCCAACCTCGACCGGGCGCCCGAACAACGCTTCCCGGTGACCGCCGGACTGGAGAACACGCTGGTCGTCCTGCGTGCCAAGCTCGCCGGTATCGCCGTCGTGCGTGAGTACGAGTCCGACCTGCCCGAACTGACGGGCTATCCGAGTGAGTTGAATCAGGTGTGGACCAACCTGGTCGACAACGCGGCCGAGGCCATGGAGGGCTCCGGGACACTGACCCTGCGCGCCCGCGCCGAGGGTGTCTGCATGGTCGTGGAGATCGCCGACACCGGCCGCGGCATCCCGGCGCAATCCCTGCCGCGGATCTTCGAACCCTTCTACACCACCAAGGACGTGGGCAAGGGCACGGGCCTGGGGCTGCACCTCAGCTACCGCATCGTGACCCAGCGCCACCACGGGTCGATCGCCGCCCGCTCGCGTCCCGGTGAGACCCGGATGGTGGTCCGACTGCCCTTCGCCGGCAGCGCCCAATCCTGCGCCTCACCTGCGACAACACCCGAAACGGCACCCATCGTGGGCACCTCTCCCAGTTGAAACGGAGTCGACATGGCCAAGTACGACATCTCCAAGCTGCACCCGGTGTTCGTCCGCCAGATGGAGGCGCTGGCCGCCCTGGACATCGAGGCGGTGATGAAGAACTACACCGACGACGCCGTCCTGCTGCGCTTCGAGGGCGTCTCGGTCGGGATCGAAGCGGTTCGCGAGACGTTCACCGGCTATCTCACGGTGAAGCCCTCGCTCGTCGAACTCCAGGAGTACATCGAGACCGAGGACACCATCTTCTACCGGGCGATCATGAGCCTCAACGGTGAACCGGAGCACGCGTTCGGGACACTTGTCGTCCGCGATGGCCGAATCTGGCGCCAGACCGCCGGATTCGGCAGCTGACGGCCGGAATCTGGGTAGCGTGTGCGGGGAGGGCGCCGCAGCGCCCTCCCCGTATGTGTGGACCGGCCGCGGACGGCACAGTCGCATATATGCGAGGCGTGGTGAAGGGGAGGTCATGGAAAGCGAAACCGGTCGTATCGAGGCATTCAGTGACGGCGTATTCGCCGTCATCATCACGATCCTCGTTCTGGAATTGAAGGTTCCGGAAGAAACCGGCTCGGACTTCTGGCACGGAGTACGGGAACAGTGGCCGCATTACGCCGCCTATGTGGTGAGTTTCCTCATCATCGGTGTCATGTGGGTGAATCACCACACCATCTTCAGTCACCTCAAGCGGGTCGACCGCCCGCTGTTGTTCCTGAATCTCCTGGTGCTGATGGTGGTATCGGTGGTCCCGTACACCACCAACGTCCTCGCCGAGCACCTCATGGAGGAAGGCGGCTCCGCCAACGCGGCAGCGGTCCTCTACAGCGGCGTCACCGTGGCCTACGCCCTGGCGTTCCTGGCCTTCTGGTGGTACGTCACCCGGGTCGGCCACCTCTTCCACGAGCAGGTCGACAAGGAGGGCGCACGCGCCACACGAGTGCGCTTCGGCCTCGGTGCCATCGCCTACCCCCTCACCGTCCTGCTGGCCTTCTACTCCGCACCACTCACACTTGTCGCCCACTTCCTGATCGCGATCTACTATGCGGCGAACCAGATCCCCATCCCCCTCGTGGTAGAGGAAGAGCGGCTCGAAACTGCCAGCGACCTCAGGAAGTAGCCGCCGGGGCCTACGGCCGTTCTATGCGGTCAAGTAGGGTATTGGATCTAGCTGGTCGCGGGGGAGGCCCAGATGGCTCGCGTAGTCCTGCCGGAGGATTCCACGACGGAAATCTCCGAATTGATCGACGTCCTGATCTCTCTTCTCTTCGAATCATTACCCCGGCGGGACCAGCGAAACTGGGCCCGCGTTTATCTGAACGGCCTGGTGCGGACCACCGGGAAGAAAACAATTCGTAACATCGCCGGAACAGGGGCCAGTTCCGTCGAGCAGAGCCTCCAGCAGTTCATCAGCAAGTCCCCGTGGGACTGGACCCCGGTCCGCCGCTCCCTCGCCCAGCACCTCGAACGCACCGCACAGCGCCCCCTGGCCTGGGTGCTCCAGCCCATGGTCATAGAGAAGGCGGGGGACCGCTCCGTCGGCGTCGGCCGGCAGTTCGTCCCCCAGCTCGGCCGCACCGCCAACTGTCAGCAGGCGAGCGGGATCTGGCTCGCCTCCAGCGAGGCCAGCTTCCCGGTCGAATGGACCCTCACCCTCCCCGGGCCCTGGACCAACGAACTCCTGCGCCGCCGCCGGGCCGGCATCCCCGACACGGCACGCTCCCTCACCCCCGCCCAGGACGCCGTACACGCCGTCCAGCGGATGGCCGCCAACTGGCAACTCCAGCGCCGGCCCGTGGTGATGGAGGTCGCCAACTGCGATCTCCCGCAGAGCATCGAGTCCTTCACCCTCCAGGACATCCCCTTCGTCTTCAAGGTCGACGGCTCGCTGCCCGTCTCCTTCGGCGGCGCCGGCCGCTACAAACCCGGACCGCACACCGCCCCCGCCCGCGAACTCATCGACTCCCTGCGCTCCCAGCGCCGCGTCGTCGAATGGACCCGCCACGGCCGCGCCGAGGGCGCCGTGACCCTGCTGACCTCGGCCTCGATCTTCGCCACCCCCTGCGAGGACCGCCCCGTGCCCGCGCCGCCCACCCCGCTGCTGCTGGTCGGAGCCTGGACCGAAGCCGCCCTGCTGCCCTCCGAGTTCTGGATCACCAACATCGGAGACCGGCCGCTCGCCCAGCTGTTCCTGCTCGCCAAACTCACCGACCGCGTCTCCCTCGACTTCGCCGAGACCTGCGAACCCGTGGGCATCCGGGACTTCGAGGGCCGCTCCTTCCGCGGCTGGCACCACCACGCCACCCTCGCCAGCGTCGCCCACGCCGCGAAACTGCTCGGCGCGCGCCCGCGGCTGCCCGACGGATACCCCGGCCCCACCCGGTCGGCCGCCGCCACGGTCGCGGCGCCCCGGCAAGCCACGGCCCGGCCGGTGACCCCGGCCGTCCTGCCGCCGCGCCCGCACCTGCCCGGACAGACCCCCCGCCGCGAATACATCCGCTGATGCTCGACATCGCCGAGCAGCTACGCGCGTGGTGCGCCGCGCAGCGGGAATTCGCACTGGCCACCGTCGTCGCCGTCAGTGGGAGCGCTCCCCGCGGCCCCGGCGCCTCCCTCGCCGTCGACGACAAGGGCACCGCGCTCGGCTCCATCTCCGGAGGCTGCGTGGAATCCGCCGTGCACGAGCTGTGCCTCGACGCCATCGCCTCCGGCGAAGGCGGCCTGCACCGCTTCGGCTACAGCGACGACGACGCCTTCGCCGTGGGCCTGACCTGCGGCGGGGTCCTCGACGTCCTGGTCACCCCGGTACGTGGGCTCGACCCGGTCCGCCCCGTGCTCGGCTCGGTGCTCGACGCCGCCGCCGGGGGCACCCGGGCCGCGCTCGCCCGGGTGGTCTCCGGACCGCCGCCCCAACTGGGTCGGGCGCTCGCCGTCCACGCCGACGGCTCCTACGAGGGCGGGCTCGCCGGCGGCCCCGACCTGGACCGGGCCGCCGCCCGGCAGGTACGGGCGCTGCTGCTGGCCGGACGCACCGGTACCGCCGAGCTGGGCACCGCCGGCGGGCTCTGCGGCCAGCCCCTGACCCTGCTCGTGGAATCGGCCGCCGAACCGCCCCGGCTGCTGGTCTACGGGGCCATCGACTTCGCCGCGGCCCTCGCCCGGATCGGCGCCTTCCTCGGCCACCGGGTCACCGTGTGCGACGCCCGGCCCGTCTTCGCGACCCCGGACCGCTTCCCCGACGCCGACGAGGTGATCGTCGACTGGCCGCACCGGCACCTGGCCGCGGAATGGGCCGCGGGCCGCCTGGACTCCCGTACCGCGGTCTGCGTCCTCACCCACGACGCCAAATTCGACATACCGCTGCTGGAGCTGGCCCTGCGGCTGCCCCTGGGCTACGTGGGCGCCATGGGATCGCGGCGCACCCACGCCGAACGCGAGAGACGGTTGCGGGCCGAGGGCGTCACCGACGCCGCCCTGGCCCGCCTGCGCTCACCCATCGGACTCGACCTCGGCGGCGCCACCCCGGAGGAGACCGCGCTGGCCATAGCCGCCGAGTTCACGGCCGTCCGGCACGGGGGATCGGTGCTCCCGCTGGCCCGGCGCCACGGCCCGGTCCACCGTCGGACACAGCCCGTCGGGACCAAGGTCCCGTAGGAAACGACCACCCGGCCCGGTATGTCCTGGACGATCGGCCCGGGCGGCGTGAACGCCAGGTCGTGGGAGAATGAAGTACGTGCGTTTCCTCGGCTGTCCTGCCGGGGCGTAGACGGATCCTTCGATCGACTGGGATGTTCAGCACGTGCGTTTTCTCAATGACCTGAAGCCGCCGTACGACCTGACGTACGACGATGTGTTCATGGTGCCGAGCCGCTCCGCGGTCGGTTCCCGTCAGGGTGTCGACCTGTCCTCGCCCGACGGTACCGGCACCACCATTCCCCTCGTCGTGGCCAACATGACCGCCATCGCCGGTCGCCGGATGGCCGAGACGGTCGCCCGCCGCGGCGGCATCGTCGTCATCCCGCAGGACATCCCGATCGAGATCGTCACCGACGTGATCTCCTGGGTGAAGACCCGCCACCACGTGCTCGACACCCCGATCACGCTGGCGCCCACCCAGACGGTCGCCGACGCCCTGTCCCTGCTGCCCAAGCGCGCCCACGGCGCCGGTGTCGTCGTCGACGCCGAGGGCCGCCCGGTCGGCGTCGTCACCGACCACGACCTGACCGGTGTGGACCGCTTCACCCAGCTCTCCGAGGTCATGTCGAAGGAGCTGCTGCTCATCGACGCCGACATGGACCCCCGCGAGGCCTTCAACCAGCTCGACGCCGGCCACCGCAAGCTGGCCCCGGCCGTCGACAAGGACGGCAGGCTCGTCGGCATCCTCACCCGTAAGGGCGCCCTGCGCGCGACCCTCTACACCCCCGCCACCGACGCGAACGGCAAGCTGCGCATCGCGGCCGCCGTCGGCATCAACGGTGACTTCGTGGCCAAGGCCAAGCAACTGCTCGACGCGGGCGTGGACACGCTCGTCATCGACACGGCGCACGGCCACCAGGAGTCGATGATCAACGCGATCAAGGCCATCCGCGCACTGGACCCGCAGGTCCCGATCGTGGCCGGCAACATCGTCGCCGCCGAGGGCGTCAAGGACCTCATCGACGCCGGCGCGGACATCATCAAGGTCGGTGTGGGCCCCGGCGCCATGTGCACCACCCGCATGATGACCGGCGTGGGCCGCCCGCAGTTCTCCGCGGTGCTGGAGTGCGCGGCCGAAGCCAAGAAGTACGGCAAGCACGTGTGGGCCGACGGCGGCGTCCGTCACCCGCGCGACGTGGCGATGGCGCTGGCCGCCGGCGCGTCCAACGTCATGATCGGCTCCTGGTTCGCCGGTACGTACGAGTCCCCGGGCGACCTCCAGCAGTCCGCCGACGGGCGCCTCTACAAGGAGTCCTTCGGCATGGCCTCCGCCCGCGCGGTGCAGAACCGCACGAGCGAGGAGTCGGCCTACGACCGCGCCCGCAAGGGCCTGTTCGAGGAGGGCATCTCCACCTCGCGCATGTTCCTCGACCCGGCCCGCCCGGGCGTCGAGGACCTGATCGACTCGATCATCGCGGGCGTCCGCTCCTCCTGCACCTACGCCGGTGCCGGCTCCCTCGCGGAGTTCGAGGAGAAGGCCGTGGTCGGCATCCAGTCCGCCGCCGGCTACGCCGAGGGCAAGCCGCTGCACGCCAGCTGGAGCTAGTCCGCTCCCGTCCCGTGGCCCCGGCCGTCCCTGGTGGACGGTCCGGGGCCACGGGCGTATGCGGGCCCCCACCCCTCAGGGCCGGGGAGGGCGGTGTCCCGAGGGTGAACTGTGCACACCCACCCGGTACTTGGGGATGCGCAAGGTGACCTTCATGCCGGCCCCGACACCCGTCTCCATCACCGGACCGTAGGCGTCCCCGTACACCTGCCGGATCCGCTCGTCGACATTGGGCAACCCGATCCCGGAGGAACCCCCGAGCTCCCCGGCCAGGATCCGGCGCAGCAGGGCCGGATCCATCCCGACCCCGTTGTCCTCCACCGTGATCACCGCCTCCGCGCCCGCGTCCCGCGCGGTGATCGTGATCCGGCACTCCTCGGTGGAGTCCTCCAGCCCGTGCTTGACGGCGTTCTCCACCAAGGGCTGCAGGCACAGGAAGGGCAGCGCCACCGGCAGCACCTCCGGCGCCACCTGCAGCGTCACCTTCAGCCGATCGCCGAACCGGGCACCGGCCAGCGCCAGATACTGCTGCACGGATCGCAACTCGTCGGCGAGCGTGGTGAAATCACCGTGCCGCCGGAAGGAGTACCGGGTGAAGTCCGCGAACTCCAGCAGCAGCTCCCGGGCCCGCTCCGGATCGGTGCGCACGAACGAGGCGATCGCGGCCAGCGAGTTGAAGATGAAATGCGGGGAGATCTGCGCCCGCAGCGCCTTGATCTCCGCCTCCATCAGCCGGGTCCGCGACCGGTCCAGCTCGGACAGCTCCAACTGCACGGACACCCACCGCGCGACCTCCGTCGCGGCCCGCACCAGCACCGCCGACTCCCGCGAGCCGTACGCCACCAGCGCGCCCAGCACCCCGTCCTCGCCGGTGAGCGGGGCCACCACCGCCCACTTCAGCGGACAGTCCGGCCGCTGGCACTCGGTCCGCACGCTCTGGCTGCGCCCCGATGCCAACATCACCGCCACCCGGGCCATCGCCCGCCGCTGATGGTGGTCGGCGCCCGGACCGTCCCAGGCCAGCACCGACTCCCGGTCGGTCAGGCACAACGCCTCCGTGCCCAACAGCGACCGCAGCCGCCGGGCCGCCTTGCGGGCGGCGTCCTCGGTCAGCCCGGCGCGCAGCGGAGGAGCGGCCAGCGAAGCCGTGTGCAGGGTATGGAAGGTCGCCCGCTCCACCGGGGTCCCCAGGTCCATGCCGGCCGCCCGCTCCCCGTGCCGGGCGTGCCGGCGGCCCGCCACCCAGCCCGCGCCCAGCAGCAGCACCGCGCCCGCCACCGCCGGCACGGCCACGAGCGCCGGTGCCACCCCGGTCACCGCGCACCTCCCGCCCGCTCACCGGCCACGACCTCCGGCAGGTGCAGCCGGGCCAAGGTCGCCGCCGTCCCGGCCGGTATCCGCGACCGCGTCGCCAGCGACACCGCCACCATCGTCAGGAACCCGAGCGGCACCGACCACGCCGCCGGCCACGCCAACAGCGTGTGCGTCCAGCCCGGCGGCGCCAACTCGGCTCGGGTCGCCAGCACCGCGCCCAACGCCGCCCCGCCGCCGGTGACCAGCCCGGCCACCGCACCCGGCGCGGTCAGCCCGCGCCACCAGATGCCCAGCACCAGCAGCGGACAGAACGACGACGCCGACACCGCGAAGGCCAGGCCCACCGCGTCCGCCACCGGCACCTCCGTCGCGGCCACGCTCCCGGCCAGCGGCACCAGGATCGCCACCACCGCCGCCGAACGGAAGCTGCGTATCCCGCGCGCCGGCAGCACGTCCTGGTGCAGCACCCCCGCCACCGCCATGGTCAGCCCCGAAGCCGTCGACAGGAACGCCGCGAAGGCACCCCCGGCCAGCAGCGCGCCCAGCAGCTCGCCGAGCACCCCGCCGAGCATCCGGCCGGGCAGCACCAGCACCGCCGCGTCCGCGTCACCGGTCAGGGCGAGCTCGGGCGTGTAGATCCGGCCCAGTGCCCCGTACACCGGCGGCAGCAGGTAGAAGGCGCCGACCAGCGCGAGCACGACCAGCGTGGTGCGTCGCGCGGTCCGCCCATCAGGGCTGGTGTAGAAACGCACCGCGACGTGCGGCAGGCCCATCGTGCCGAGGAAGGTCGCCAGGATCAGCCCGTACGTGGCGTACAGCCGGTACTCGCCCAGCCCGCCGGACGTCGGCACCGACCAGGTGGCCACACCGGGCCGCGCCTCGGCCCGGGCGGCCGGAACGGGCGTCTTCGGGGCGAACTCCAGCCGCGCATGGGCCCGTACGACATGCTCACCGGCGGTCAGGGTCAGCGGCGCGGACACATAGCCGCGCCCGTCCACCTGCCCGGTCACCGTCACCGACAGCGGATCGGCCACCGACAGCCGCACGTCCTGCGCGACCGTCACCGCGGTGTGCTCGCGGAAGACGGCCGGAGCGTCGAAGGTGGCCCGCGGCGCCCCGTCCCCGACCCAGGCCGCGATCAGGAAGAAGGCCGGCACCAGCAGGGCCGTGAGCTTCAGCCAGTACTGGAAGGCCTGGACGAAGGTCACCGACCGCATCCCGCCGCACGCCACCGCCACCGTCACCACGAACGCCACGACCAGCCCGCCGACCCAGTGCGGGGCCCCGGTCAGGATCTCCAGCGTCAGCCCGGCCCCCTGCAACTGCGGCAGCAGGTACAGCCAGCCGACCCCGACCACGAACAGCACCGCGATCCGGCGCACCACCGGCGACTCCAGCCGGGCCTCGGCGAAGTCGGGCAGCGTGTACGCCCCGGAGCGGCGCAGCGGGGCCGCCACCAGCACGAGCAGCACCACGTACCCGGCGGTGTAGCCCACCGGGTACCAGAGCATCTCGGGCCCCTGCAGCAGCACCAGCCCGGCCACCCCGAGGAAGGACGCGGCGGACAGGTACTCGCCGCTGATGGCGGCCGCGTTCAGGCGGGGCCCCACCGTGCGCGAGGCGACGTAGAAGTCGGACGTGGTCCGGGACATCCGCAGACCCAGCGCGCCGACCAGGATCGTCACCAGGACGACGACGGCGACCGCGGTCAGCGCGTACGTCTGGTTCACCGGGCGGTCCTTCGGCAGGGGAGGGGGTGCCCGGAGTCTACGCACGCCCCTGACCGGGCGACAGACGCGATTCGGACCCACCGGAGTCGCCGGATCCGCCCGCCCGGACCACCCCCGTCAGACGGCCGGGTCGCGGTGGTCCGCGCAGTCGCGCAGGGCGATCTCCAGCTCCACGTACGACTCCTCCGCGCGCCGGAACGCCAGCGTCAGGGCCGCCTCCGCGCGCGGCGGGACCTGCTCGCGGACCCCCTCGCGGGCCTCGTACAGGATGTCGGCCCAGCGGGCGGCCGCACTGCGCAGCCGCGCCAGCAGCACCTCGGCCTCGGCGGGCCCCGCCGGCCGGGCCCGGGGCAGCCCGCTCAGGGCGTCGACCAGCGCCTGGATCTCGGACATCTCGCTCCTCCCGCGCCGGAAGATCCACGATACGAGAGGGGCGACGGCGCCGAGGGGCGATCGGTGCGGCGGTGCGGCCGACGGTTCCGGCGGATCGCCGTACGTCCTTCCCGGCGCGACGAACGGCACCGTCGAGCGCCGGACGGTCAGGAGCGAACGGCCCGAACGGTCCGAACGGTCCGACGGCGCCCGGGAGCGGCCGATTTCAGCCGGTCGCCTGCCGCATCAGCAGATCCCGCAACTCCCGCGCGTGCCTTCGGCTCACCTGGAGCTCCGCGGATCCCACCCGGACACTGGTGGTCCCGGCCTCCAGGCGGAGCTCGTCGATCCGGGCCAGCGCCACCAGATGACGGCGGTGGATCCGTACGAACCCGCGCGCCGCCCAGCGCTCCTCCAGCGTGGACACCGGGATCCGGACCAGGTGGCTGCCCTCGTCGGTGTGCAGGCGGGCGTAGTCGCCCTGCGCCTCCACGTAGGAGATGTCCGCGATCGCCACGAAGCGGGTGACACCGCCCAGTTCGACGGCGATCTGGTCGGCGCCGCGGTCGGCTCCGGTGACCTCGGCGAGCGGGCGGCGCGGCGCGGGCACGGCCGGGCCGCCCGCCCCGAAGGCGTCGCCGGTCACCAGGCCCGCCGCCGCGGCCGCCGCGCCCTCCTCGGAGCGGCCCAGCTGCTCGCAGGCCCGCCGGACGGCCTCGGCCAGCCGCTCCGGGCGCACGGGCTTGAGTACGTAGTCCACGGCTTTCAGGTCGAAGGCCTGTACGGCGAACCCCTCGTGGGCGGTGACGAACACGATCAGCGGGGGCCGCGCGAACCCGGCCAGCAGCCGGGCGATGTCCAGCCCGGTCAGCCCGGCCATGTGGATGTCCAGGAATACCACGTCGATGGCCTCGGCCCCGTCCGGGCCGGACTCCAGTGCCCGGGTGACCCGGCGCAGGGCCTCGGTGGCGTCCGAGGCGCCCTCCGCGCGGCGCACGCGGGGGTCCGAGCGCAGCAGGTAGAGGAGTTCCTCCAGGAGCGGCTTCTCGTCGTCGACGGCCAGTACGCGCAACATGAGGCCGAGTCTAGAGAGGACTTGGCGAGGGTGGAACGGGCGGAGCGGGCACGGGCGCGGCCCCCGCCCAGGGGGGATGTGGGCGAGGGCCGCGCGAACGGGGTGGGGGGAGGGGAGGGGACGTGAGCGGAGGCGCCGGCTACTGGACGGTGATGAGCTTGCCGTTCGGGGACACGGCGTACCAGGTGCCGCCCACGCCCTGGCCGTTGACGTCGCCGGGCTTCTTGTCACCGGTGAAGGTGTAGACGGGCCAGCAGTCGACGCTCTGCTGCTTCTGGCCGTCCGGGCGGTTGAGGACCGTGTAGTTCTTCTCGACGATCCCCTTGTCCGCGGCCTTCTCCACCGGCGCGACGACCGGCCACTTGGCCACGCAGTCGCCCACGCACTTGGAGGTCATCGGCCACTGGGTGTCCGGCTTGAACCGGTAGACGGTCATGCCCTTGCCGTCGACGATGTGCTCGCCCAGCTTGGGGTCCTTGGCCACCGACAGCTTCCCGTCGGCCTCGGCGGCGCCGCCCGCGGCCGGAGGCGCCGCCTCGGCGGGCGGCGCGGCCTCGGCGGGCGGTGCGGCCTCGGCCGGGGCACCCTTCGCGGCCTTCTTGCCGTCCGCCGCGAGGGCGAACCACACCCCGCCGACGCCCTGGCCGTTGACGTCGCCCGCCTTGGCGTCCTTGCTGTAGCGGTACGCGGGCCAGCCGCCCACCGTCAGCTGCTTGCTGCCGTCGGTGCGCACGACCTCGCCCAGCACGGCCGGGTCCATGCCCGCGGCGGCGGTGACATCACCGGCGGCGACCACCGGCCAGGTCTTCTCGCAGTCCCCGTCGCAGTTGGACTTCGGCGGCTTGGCCGTGTCCTTGTCGAAGCGGTAGAGGGTGAAGCCGGCGCTGTCGGTCAGGACCGGCCCGACCTTGTCGTTGGAGGCCATCGCGAGCTGCCCGGCCGGCTTGGCGTCCGTGGCGGGCGCGGCTCCCTCGCCTCCCGCCGCGCCGTCGGAGCCGTAGGCGCCGTCCGCGGCGGCCGGGGCCTTCCCGTAGTCCTGAGCTGCTGCGGCGGCCCCGACCGGCTTGGTCGTGTCCGCGGCCTTGTCGTCCGTGGGGCCGCAGGCCGTCGCCGCGAGGACGACGACGATCGCGGCCGCGGCCAGGGTGGTTCCGCGCTTGATGCCCATCTTGATCTCTCCCACGTGTGGTGTCCGGTGTCCGCCACCGTGGTGGCGTCAACTGTGCTCAGGACACGCTGCGATGGGAGAGATCTGTTCACCTCGCCCGGTGTGGGGTGTTTCACTCACCCGACATCGAACCCGGTGCGCCGTAGAGCCGTGGCCACAGCGAGGCCGAGAACCTGATGTCCGCTGTCGTTGGGGTGCAGCCCGTCCGCCAGGTGCTCGGGACCGAGCAGGTCACGGCCCGGGAGCACGGCCAACCGGTCGTCCCCGGCGGCGATCCGGTCGCGGGCGGCCCGCTCCATCGCGTCCCGCAGGGCGCCGAGGGTGGCGCCGAGCTTGTTCGGGGTGCGTTCCGCGTCGGGCCGTAGGACGGGGGAGACCAGCAGGATCGGGGTCCGCGGGTGTCCCTGACGGACCAGTTCGAGGAACGCGCGCGTGGTCTCGTACAGCAGAGGCGCCGAAAAGGGCACCCGGGACCAGCAGTTGGTGCCGAAGGCGAGGGTGAGGACGTCGGCGGGCAGGCCCGCGAGCTGTTCGGCGGTGGTCAGCTCTCCGCGCGCGGCTCCCGCGTAGCCGAGGTTGACGGTGTCCCAGCCGAGCGCCCGGCCGGTGACGGCGGGCCAGCCGTGCGCGGGGCGGGTGGACCACCAGCCCTCGGTGATGGAGTCGCCGTGCACCACCCAGCGCGGCCGCAGCGGCGCCGGCGTGAGCGTGCCGCCGATCCCGCGCAGCTCGAGGACCAGCGGGGACTGGGTCTCGGGCGGGTGGATGGTGAAGGGGCCGGTGCCGCCGCCCAGGCCGATCCGTACGACGGCTTCCGCGGCCGGGTCGGTGAACACCTCGGTGACCACCCCGTGCCGGTCCCACAGCGCGAAGCCGTGCGCGAGGTCGCGCAGCGCGTCGGTGGGGCCGGGCACGGTCGCCCGGTAGCGGACCTCGACCGCCCGCGCGGTCTCGGTGGTGAACTCCAGCCGGACGCCGATGGGCAGGGTGGAGCGCTCCCCGGTGTCCCAGGGCAGCCGCATGGTGTCGGCCGGATCGGCGCGGACCGGCCGCCCCCGGTCCAGCCAGGCGACCCCGCGCAGGAAGGGCAGCGCGTCCTGCCAGGGCGCCGGCTCCTCGGGATGCCGCTGCAGCCCGAGCACGGGCTCCGTCGGCAGTCCTGTTCCTGACGGTCCGGCCGGTCCTGCCGGTCCTGCCGGTCCTGCGGGCCCCGCGGGTCCCGGTGGTATCACTCGCCGCCTCCGATCGTCGGGTACGGGAACCTCACGCCCACCCCGTCGTCCACCACGGGCCGCTGCCCTGTGACGTCGTTCACCCGTACCCCGCTCGGACCCGTTCCACCGCGGCGGAGCGCACCGATCGACCACGCGCCGACCTTCGGGCGCGCGGGACGTCGATCCGGTGGTGCACGTCCGGCTCCATGGCGGCACGCTGCGACAGATCTGACGAAGTGTCAAGAAAAGGGGTCCGCGGCGGTCTGCGCAGCGATCGATCATCCCTACGCAACAAACGACTGTCCGTGACCGATCCGCGCAACGATCGTGCGCCAATGTGCAAGGATGGTGCATTACGGGCGGTATCACTCAGCTCGTAGGCTCACTCGCTGTACGTGGAGTGGCGCGGATCGCCTGCTCGGCGGTCCCCCATGAGCAGACCCTTCTTCCGACGGGCCCTGCCCTGCTCCGGATCGTCGCGGTCGACGCCTCCCCTGACCTCCCCGATCCGCAGTGACAAGGAGTCCCCTCGTGCTCGACCACGGCCAGGCGCCACCGCTCGCCTCCGAGGCCCGTAGGCCCGTCAACCCGCTGCTCCGCCGTAAGCCGGTGGAACAGTTGGTCTCCGAGGGCGGCCAGGGTGAGGGCGGCGCGCTGAAGCGTTCGCTCACGATGTGGCAGCTGACCATGATCAGCATCGGCGCGACCCTGGGCACCGGCATCTTCGTCGTCCTCGGCGAAGCCACCCCGATCGCCGGCCCGGCCGTCTTCATCGCCTTCATCCTCGCGGGCCTGACCGCGCTGTTCTCGGCGCTCTCCTACGCCGAGCTCGCGGGCTCCATCCCCGTCTCCGGCTCCTCGTACTCCTACGCCTACGCCACCATGGGTGAGCTCATAGCCTGGATCTGCGGCTGGTGCCTGGTCCTGGAGTACGGCGTCTCCGTCGCGGCCGTCGCCGTCGGCTGGGGCCAGTACCTCAACGAGCTGCTCGACGGCACCCTCGGCATCACCATCCCCGAGGGCTTCTCCGCCCCGCTGGGCGAGGGCGGCTACATCAACATGCCGGCCCTGGTCGTGGTCCTGCTCTGCATGGTCTTCCTGCTCCGCGGGGCCAAGGAGAGCGCCCGGATCAACACGATCATGGTCGCCGTCAAGATCGTGACGCTGGTCCTCTTCTGCGTCATCGGCTTCATGGGCATCAAGGCCGGCAACTACACCCCGCTGGCCCCGCTCGGCGTCACCGCCATCAGCACCGCCGCCTCCATGCTGTTCTTCTCGTACATCGGCTTCGACGCCGCCTCCACCGCCGGTGAGGAAGCCAAGAACCCGAAGAAGGACCTGCCGCGCGCGATCATGCTCTCGCTCGCCATCGTCACCGCGATCTACTGCCTCGTCGCCCTGGTCGCCGTCGGCGCCATGCCGTGGCAGGAGTTCGAGGGCAGCGAGGCCGCCCTGGCCCAGATCATGGAAGACGTCACCGGACACTCCTTCTGGAGCGTCATCCTCGCCGCGGGCGCCGTCGTCGCCATCGCCAGCGTCGTCTTCGCCGTCCTCTACGGCCAGACCCGCATCCTCTTCGCGATGTCCCGCGACGGCCTGATGCCGAAGGCCTTCGCCAAGGTCGACCCGAAGTCCGGCACCCCCCGCGTCAACACGATCATTGTCTGCCTCTTCTGCGGACTGCTCGCCGCCTTCATCCCGCTGGGCGAGCTGGCGAACGCCACCAGCATCGGCACGCTCTTCGCGTTCGCCCTGGTCAACGTCGCCGTCATCATCCTGCGCAAGACCCGCCCGGAGATGAACCGCACCTTCAAGGTCGCGCTCTTCCCGGTCACCCCGATCGTGGGCTTCCTGCTCTGCGCCTACCTGATGACCGAGCTTCCGGGAATCACCTGGCTGGTCTTCGGTGGCTGGATGGCCGTCGGGCTCGTGATCTACTTCTTCTACGGCATGCGCCGCTCCAGCCTGGCCACTGTGGCCGCCCCGGCCGCCCCGGCCGAGGAGGCCGCTGAACAGAAGTGATTCACCCCCCGTGCGACTGAACGATCTCGACGAACGCATCGTGCACGCCCTCGCCGAGGACGCCCGCCGCTCCTACGCGGACATCGGCTCCGAGGTCGGGCTCTCCGCGCCCGCCGTCAAGCGGCGCGTGGACCGGCTGCGCGCCGAAGGCGCCATCACCGGCTTCACCGTGCGCGTGGACCCGGCCGCCATGGGCTGGGAGACCGAGGGCTTCATCGAGATCTACTGTCGGCACAACACCTCGCCGGACGACATCCGGCGAGGACTGGAGCGATACCCCGAGGTGGTGTCCGCGTCGACCGTCACCGGCGACGCGGACGCCCTCGTCCAGGTCTTCGCCTCCGACATGCGCCACTTCGAGCGGGTCCTGGAACGCATCGCCGGTGAGCCCTTCGTGGAACGCACCAAGTCGGTCCTGGTCCTCTCCCCGCTCCTGCGCCGCTTCACCTCCGGCGCCCCGGCCTAGGCCGGCTCCCTCGCCCCCCGCACCGCGGCCCCGGAGTCAGGCCCGCGGGGTCCGCACGCCCAGGAAGAGGGGGCTGCGGCGCAGGGTGAAGCCCATCGCCTCGTAGAGCCGCACCGCCCCGGTGTTGGCCGCCGCCGCGTGCAGGAACGGGCGGTCCCCGCGCTCACGGACCTCCGCCGCGACCGCGCGTATCAGCCGGCCCGCCAGGCCCCGGCCCTGATGGTCCGGGTGGGTGCACACCGCGCTGATCTCCAACCAGCCCGTCGGCCGCATCCGCTCCCCGGCCATCGCGACCAGCCGGCCCTCGTGGCGGATCCCGAGGTACGTGCCCAGCTCCACCGTGCGGTCCAGGAACGGTCCGGGCCGGGTCAGCTCCACCAGCTCCAGCATCTCCCGCACGTCGCCCGGCCCCAGCGGCACCGCCTCCGGCTCGGCCTCCACCCGTACCGCCCGGCCGTCCAGCTGCACACCCGGAACGCTCACCAGCGTCTCCCACCCCGGCGGCGGGGTCAGCAGTCCGGTCACCCAAACCTCCTCCCCGGGCCCCGCCAGCGCGGCCAGATCCGCCCACGCCCGCGGGTCCAGCGGATCGGAGAGCGCCGCGAACGGCGACGTGTCCCGCGTGTAGCGGGCCGCCAGACCCGCGGGCGCGAACTCGGCGAAGTCGCGGTGCGGCCCGGTCAAAGCGGCCCAGACCGGATTGTCGAGTACCTCACTGCCGCACAGCGTGCCGCTCTCGGGGGACATGGGTGCGGGACTCCTTCCGAAAGGCGACGGCGTCCGGGTCGTGACCGTCTTCTTGACGGCCCCCGGCGCCGCCACGAAACTGCGGGGGACGACCATGACGGACGACGCCCGCCACCGGAAGCCTAACCAGGCACCGGACGGCGGCTTGCGAGGACGAAGGGCGGGGGTGGGCGGCGGTGGACACGGCCTGGACGGCGGACGCGGACCGGGACACCCGCACGCGGGCCCGCACCCTCCGACGCCGATGGCTCACCCGACGCCTGCACATCGACCTCCTGCGGGTGTGCAGCGCATTCGGCCCGCGCGGCTGACCACCTCAGAGACGAGTGGCCCGGACCGGGCGCGCGCACCGCGCCGCCCGGGGGCCGGCCGTGTTGTCCTCCACCCCGGGAGAGTCATGTCGCACACCGTCCTGCCCCGCACCCTGCTGCCCCGCACCCCGCTGCCCCGTACCGGCCCGGCGCCCGCCCCGCGCGGCCGTATCGGAGCGGGCTTCTCCCCGGTACCGCACCGCTACCACCTCTACCTCCGCGTCGACTGTCCGCATTCCCGGCGGGTCACCGACACCCTCACCGACCTGGGCCTGGCCGCTTCGATCACCGCCACCGTTCTCGGCGCGGACCCCCGGGCGGCCGAGTACACCGCGCTGCGCCTCGCCTACGAGGCCGCCGGCCACCACTTCGACGGCACCCTGACCGCCCCGGCCCTCGTCGACGGCTGGAGCGGCCGCGTCGTCTCCGACCACACCCCCGACATCGTCGACGACCTGCGCTTCCTGGCCGCCCACCCGGCCTTCCGCGCGGGCGCGTAGCAGGGGGTCGTGGCAGCAGGCCGCGCAGGGGCCACGCAGGGGTCGTAGCGGGCCGACGAGGGGGCTCAGGGGCGCCCGCGCAACGAATCGCCGCCTCGGCCGTGGAACACGCAACGAATCGATGCGCGGAGCGCAACGCTCACGGCTTGTCCGGGTCGAACGCGCGAACGTACCGTTTTATGACCCCCTCCCCGCCTGTCACAGAGGTAGCCCATGCCCCCGCTGCGCACCGCCCTCCTCCAGAGCTCCGGAGTTCTCGGCGACACCGCCGAGAACCTCAAGGCGCTCGACGAGGCAGCGGCGCGCGCCGCACAGAGCGGGGCCGGGCTCCTCGTGACCTCGGAGATGTTCCTGACCGGCTACGCGCTGGACCTCCAGGACATCCCCGGGCTCGCCGAACCGGCCGACGGTCCGTCCGCCCAGGCCATCGGCGAGATCGCCCGCCGCCACGGGGTCGCCGTCCTGTACGGCTACCCGGAGGGCGCGGACGGCATGGTCTACAACGCCGCCCAGCTCATCGGCCCCGACGGCGCGGCGCTGGCGAACTACCGCAAGACCCACCTCTTCGGCTGCTTCGAACAGGACGCCTTCACCCCCGGCGACACCCCCGTCGTCCAGGCGGACCTGAACGGCCTCCGCATCGGCATCATGATCTGCTACGACGTGGAGTTCCCCGAGAACGTCCGGGCGCACGCGCTCGCCGGCACCGACCTCCTCCTGGTGCCGACCGCGCAGATGCACCCGTTCCAGTTCGTCGCCGAACAGCTGGTCCCCGTAAGGGCCTTCGAGAACCAGATGTACATCGCGTACGTCAACCGCACCGGCCCGGAAGGCGAGTTCGAGTTCGTCGGACTCAGCTGCCTGGCGAGCCCCGACGGGGTCACCCGGACCCGGGCCGGACGCGGCGAGGAGCTGGTGTTCGGCGAGGCCGACCCCGAGCTGCTGTCCGCCTCGCGCGAGAACAACCCGTACCTGCGCGACCGCCGACCGGGGCTCTACGCCTCCCTCGTCTGAGCCCTCTTCCTCCCCCAGCCCTGCCGCAAGGAGACGTACCCCCATGACGTCCACGGTGCCCACCACCGCCGTCCCGCACAGCGACGGACAGCCGCCGATCACCATGTTCGGTCCGGACTTCCCGTACGCGTACGACGACTTCCTCGCCCACCCGGCGGGCCTCGGCCAGATACCGGCGACCGAGCTCGGCACCGAGGTCGCCGTCATCGGCGGCGGACTGTCCGGCATCATCTCCGCGTACGAGCTGATGAAGATGGGCCTGAAGCCCGTCGTCTACGAGGCCGACCAGATCGGCGGCCGGCTGCGCACCGTCGGCTTCGAGGGCGCCGAGACCGAGGGCCTCACGGCGGAGATGGGCGCCATGCGCTTCCCGCCGTCCTCCACGGCCCTGCAGCACTACATCGACCTCGTCGGCCTGGTCACGGAGCCCTTCCCGAACCCGCTCGCCGAGTCCACCCCCTCGACGGTCGTCGACCTCAAGGGCGAGACGCACTACGCCGAGACGATCGCGGACCTCCCGCAGATCTACCGCGACGTGTCCGCCGCGTGGAACGCCTGCCTCGACGAGGGCGCCGACTTCTCCGACATGAACACCGCGATGCGCGAGCGGGACGTCCCGCGCATCCGCGAGATCTGGGCCAAGCTCGTCGAGAAGCTCGACGACGAGACCTTCTACGGCTTCCTCTGCAAGTCCGAGGCCTTCAAGTCCTTCCGCAAGCGCGAGATCTTCGGCCAGGTCGGCTTCGGCACGGGCGGCTGGGACACCGACTTCCCGAACTCCATCCTGGAGATCCTGCGCGTCGTCTACACCGAGGCCGACGACCACCACCGCGGCATCGTGGGCGGCTCCCAGCAGCTGCCGCTGCGCCTGTGGGAGCGCGAGCCGGAGAAGATCGTCCACTGGGCCCAGGGCACCTCGCTGTCCTCCCTGCACGACGGCACCCCGCGCCCGGCGGTCACCCGCCTGCACCGCACGGCCGGCAACCGCATCACGGTCACCGACTCCTCCGGCGACATCCGCACGTACCGCGCCGCGATCTTCACGGCCCAGTCCTGGATGCTGCTCTCGAAGATCGCGTGCGACGACACGCTGTTCCCGATCGACCACTGGACGGCGATCGAGCGCACCCACTACATGGAGTCGTCCAAGCTGTTCGTCCCCGTGGACCGGCCGTTCTGGCTGGACAAGGACGAGGAGACCGGCCGCGACGTCATGTCGATGACGCTGACCGACCGGATGACCCGCGGTACGTACCTGCTGGACAACGGCCCGGACAAGCCCGCCGTCATCTGCCTCTCGTACACCTGGTGCGACGACAGCCTCAAGTGGCTGCCGCTGTCCGCGAACGAGCGGATGGAGGTCATGCTGAAGTCCCTCGGCGAGATCTACCCCAAGGTCGACATCCGCCGGCACATCATCGGCAACCCGGTCACCGTGTCCTGGGAGGACGAGCCCTACTTCATGGGCGCGTTCAAGGCCAACCTCCCGGGCCACTACCGCTACCAGCGCCGCCTGTTCACCCACTTCATGCAGGACCGCCTCCCCGAGGACAAGCGCGGCATCTTCCTCGCGGGCGACGACATCTCCTGGACGGCCGGCTGGGCCGAGGGTGCGGTCCAGACCGCCCTCAACGCCGTCTGGGGCGTCATGCACCACCTCGGTGGCACCACGGACTCCACCAACCCGGGCCCGGGCGACGTCTACGACGACATCGCCCCGGTCGAACTCCCCGAGGACTGATCCTCCGGGTACCCAGGCCACGGGCCGCCGCTCCGCGAACGTCAGCACGCGGGACGGCGGCCCGTTCTCATACCCGCCGCCCCCAGACCAGCCGCCACCGCTCCGCACGAGCGGCCACGCGGCCGGGGTCGGGCTCGGACGGGCGGCCGAAGAGGCTCACCCCGCACCCGGCACAGAGCGTGTGCTCCGTGCACCCGTCGTGCCAGACCTTCACACCGCGGTCCTCCCCGCACACCGGACACCGCGCCAGGTCCCCGGCCGGGGCGCGCACGATCTGCCGCATCACCACCGGGAGCGGCCCGGCCGGGTGGAACTCGGGGTCGGGGCACCAGAGGCGGCGCCTCGGTTCCGGCGGATCCGGGACCCGGACCCCGGCCGCCTTCTGCGCGCGCCGCGCGACCACCCAGCGGGCGTGCGTGGCCCGCCAGACCTCCCGAGCGGCGTGCAGTTCCTCCACCGCCCGGACCAGCGCGTCCGGATCCTGGTCCAGGTCCACCGGGATCCGGGCACTGCGGACCAGGTGGTGGTACGTCGCACGGACGCCGTACGGCGCGAACTCGGCCACGCAGGTCCGGAAGCCGCAGAACCGCTGCACCGGTGCGAGCGAGGTGTCGTGCGCCCGGAGCCGGTTCGTGGCGAAGCTGGTCACTGCGTAGGCCCGGGTGGTCTGCGCCGGCGTGTTACCGGACGGGGCGCCTTCCGCGCCGATGTCGTCATCGGCGCTGTGCGATCGTGTGGAACACGTCGATCAGGTCCTCGATGTCCTGCCCGTGCGACGTCACCGACCAGTCGTCCGTGTACCCGCTCCGCATGAGCTCCTGGGACAGGAATTCCACCATCGTGTCCGCGGCGAAGTCGTCCGGCGCCCTGGGGGACATGGCGATCTCGGTCGCCTCCGGATGCCACGCCGCCAGGTCCAGCAGGGACCGGTAGAGCCTCGGGCCGCCGCGGAACCAGCGGGGGACGGTGCGGTTCTGCTCGCTCATTCTTCCTACCATTGAGCAGAGCGTAGTGATGACGACCGCGGCGGCCCCGAGGGGGTACCGGCGGAACCGCGCCGACGGCGCGTGGCGGCGGGCGGCTCAGCCCCGCGGGGTCAGCAGGCAGCGGCCCACCAGGCCCACGCCCGCGTCCAGGGAATCCGTGAACTCCTCGGCCAGTTCCGGCGCCCGGCGCAGCGTCCACAGCAGCCGGGCCGCAGACCAGGCCCCGGCGCGGGCCCGCTCCAGGCTCCACGAGCCGACCAGATGGGTCAGCGGGTCGGCGATCTCCAGCAGGTCCGGGCCCGGCATCAGGTCCTCCCGGATGTGCTCCTCCAGGGAGACCAGGGTGTCGCCGACCCGGTCGAAGTCCGCCTCCAGGGCCCGTGGTTCGCAGTTCAGCTCACCGCACGTGGCCACCACCGCCAGCGCCAGGTCATGGCCGATGTGCGCGTTGATCCCGGCCAGCGCGTGCTGGAGCGGACGGATCCCGGGGTGCCGGCGGTACTGCAGCAGAGGGCGCCAGCAGGCCGGGGCCCGGTCCGCCTCGACCGCCGTCAGGTACCGCTCCGCGAACCGCACGCTGAGCGTCTGCGCCCGCCGGGGCGCCGGGAAGGCGCCGTGCTCGATCCGCCGGTGCAGGGTCTCCGTCACGGTCAGGTAGACCCGGTTGAAGACGGCGACACCGTCCTGCGGCGGGAGCCGCTCCTCCAGGGCGCGCATCCGCGCCAGCACCGCTTCCATGGGGGCAGAGTCGCAGGCGCCGACGCGGATCCGGGGAACTTGGCCGTACGCTTCCCCGGTTCGGGCGAAACCCCGTCAACGGGGCTTGTCCTGGCCGCCCCCGAGGCCGTCGCCGGCGTCGTAGCCCGAGGTGCCCTCGTCGAGCAGCGGCTCCTGCTTGAGGTGCGCCGGCGCCATGAACCGCAGCGCGTGGTAACCCGTGATCACCACGATCGTGCCCAGCGCGATGCCGCCCAGCTCGAAGGTGTCGGTGATCTGCAGCTTCACACCGCCGATGCCGATGATGATGCCCGCCGCGGCCGGCACCAGGTTCAGCGGATTGCGCAGGTCCACCCCGCCGTTGATCCAGATCTGGGCGCCGAGCAGGCCGATCATCCCGTAGAGGATGACCGTGATGCCGCCGAGCACCCCGCCCGGGATCGCGGCGACGATCGCGCCGAACTTGGGGCACAGCCCGAAGAGCAGCGCGAAGCCCGCGGCCGCCCAGTACGCCGCCGTGGAGTAGACCCGGGTCGCCGCCATGACGCCGATGTTCTCGGAGTACGTGGTGTTCGGCGGGCCGCCGACCGCCGTGGACAGCATGGACGCGGCCCCGTCCGCCGCGATCGCCGTCCCCAGCTTGTCGTCGAGCGGGTCGCCGGTCATCTCGCCGACGGCCTTGATGTGCCCGGCGTTCTCCGCGATCAGCGCGATCACCACCGGCAGGGCGATCAGGATGGCCGACCACTCGAAGGCGGGCGCGTGGAAGGACGGAAGCCCGATCCAGTCCGCCTCGGCCACCGCCGAGAGGTCCAGCCGCCAGTGGTCGACGGCCGCCTCCCCGCCCAGCGTCGAGTGGATCTTCCCGAAGAGCAGGTCGGAGAGCCAGGAGATCCCGTACCCGAACAGCAGCCCGAGGAAGATCGCGATGCGTGACCAGAATCCGCGCAGGCAGACCACGGCCGCCCCGGTGAACAGCATGGTCAGCAGCGCCGTCCACTGGTCCTGCGGCCAGTACGTGCTCGCCGTCACCGGCGCCAGGTTGAAGCCGATCAGCATCACGACCGCGCCCGTCACGATGGGCGGCATCGCCGTGTGGATGACACGGGCGCCGAACCGCTGGACCACCAGGCCCGCCAGGAACAGCGCCACGCCCACGACGAAGACGGCGCCCGTGACCACGGCGCTGTCCCCGCCCGCGGCCCGGATGGCCGCCGCGACACCGACGAAGGAGAGCGAGCAGCCCAGGTACGACGGGACCCGGCCGCGCGTCGCGAGGAGGAAGATCACCGTCGCGACGCCGGACATCATGATGGCCAGGTTCGGGTCCAGGCCCATCAGGACCGGAGCGACGAAACTCGCTCCGAACATGGCCACGACGTGCTGCGCGCCCAGCCCGACGGTCCGCGGCCACGACAGCCGCTCCTCCGGACGGACCACCGCGCCGGGGGCGGGAGTCCGCCCGTCACCGTGCAGGGTCCAGCCCACGCCGAGGCCCATGTTCCACTCCTCTGTTCCGGACGACCGCCGATCCGGCCGCGCATACATCGAGGCCGCAGCGCACGGGGTACGTGCCACTGCGGCCGATCGACATATTACGGCCGGTTTTGGGCTGGTTCGTCGAGGTCGGGGGAGCCGGCCTTCACCGTCTCCCCGCCGAGATCGTCCCCAGCCTGCCCCACCGGTGTCCCCGTGCGCAGTACCGCGGCACCCACGATCAGCGCGAACGCCAGCAGGGTGACCAGCCCGAAGGACACCACCAGCGAGGTCGCGTCCGCCACCGCGCCGATCGCCGACGGCGCGATCAGCCCCGAGGTGTACGTGATCGTCGCGACGCCGGCGATGGCCTGCGCCGGGGCCGGGCCGCTGCGTCCCGCCGCCGCGAAGGCCAGCGGGACCACCACCGCGATCCCCAGCCCGATCAGCCCGAACCCGGCCAGCGCACCCGCCGGATGCCGGACCCCGACCACGAGCAGCCCGCCCAGGGTGGCCACCACCCCGCCCGCCCGGACCGTGCGTACCGCCCCGAACCGGTCCACCACCCGGTCGCCGACCAGCCGGGCCACGGCCATCGTCAGCGCGAAGGCGGTGGTGGAGGCCGCCGCCAGACCGGCGTCCGTGTGCAGGACGTCCCGCAGGTAGACCGCCGACCAGTCCAGGCTCGCGCCCTCGGCGAAGACCGCGCAGAACCCGACGGCACCGATCAGCAACGCCGACTTCGGCGGCAGCGCGAAATGCGGCGGCGGCGCCTCCTCCTGGTCGGCCCTCAGGTCCAGCACCCCTTGTACGGCGAGCAGTCCGAACGCCGTGAGGACCAGTGCGGCGAGAAGGTGGTGCAGCCGGGCGTCGGCCCCGGTGTGTGCGGCGACGGTACCCGCGGCCGAACCGACCAGGGCGCCCACGCTCCACATGCCGTGCAGGGAGGACATGATCGAGCGGCCCAGCCGGTTCTCCGTCTCCACGCCCAGTGCGTTCATCGCCACGTCCGACATGCCGGCGGTGGCGCCGTAGACGAAGAGCACGAAGCAGAGGGTGGGCAGGTTCGGCGCGAGGCTCGGCAGGATCAGCGAGAGGGTCCACAGCGAGAGCAGCACCCGCAGCGCGGTCCGGGCGCCGAGCCGGTGGTTGACCCGACCCGCCAGCGGCATCGCGAGGGCCGCGCCCACGGCCGGCGCGGCGAGGGCCAGGCCCAGCGTGCCGGCGCTGAGCTGGGCGTGCTCCTGGATCCAGGGGATGCGCGTGGCGAACGAGCCGGTGACGGCGCCGTGGGTGCAGAAGACGGCGGCGATGGCGTAGCGGGCATGGCGCAGGCGCGCCGGGCTGAGGTCGGTGTCCCCGGTCATGAGGATTAAACTATCAGGGACCCTGCCTGATAGATAACGGGCCCGACTCCCTAGGATGGGCGCCGTGACTCCTGCCCCCACCAGCACCCAGGTACCGGCCCCCGCCTCGCCCAGCACGGCCCGGGCCATCAACGACCGCCTCGCCCTGCAACTCCTCCAGGAATCCGGGCCGCTGACGGCCACCCAGCTCAAGACCATGACCGGCCTCTCCCGCCCCTCGGTCGCCGACCTCGTCGAGCGGCTCACCGAAGCCGGGCTCATCGAGGTCGCCGGGGAATCCGGCGAACAGCGCCGCGGCCCCAACGCCAAGCTGTACGGGATCGTCGCGGACCGCGCCCACCTGGCCGCCCTCGACGTACGCACCGACCGGGTCACCGCCGTCGTCACCGACCTCCTCGGCCGCCCCCTCGCCGAAGCAGCCCTGCCCGTCGGCGCCCCCGAGGACGCGGTGGCCGCGCTGCTGCGCACCGCGCGCGAAGCCGGTGCGAGCGAGCTGCACACCGTCGTCATGGGCGCTCCGGGCCTCGTCGCCCCGGCCACCGGCGAACTCCGCGACACCAGCGGCCTCCCCGCCTGGCACCGGGACCTGGTCACCGCCCTGCAGCGGAGCCTGCCCGCCGTGGTCGTCGTCGAGAACGAGACCAACCTGGCGGCCCTCGCCGAGCAGCGCCTGGGCGTGGCCCGCGACCTGGACTCCTTCGTCCTGCTGTGGCTCGGCGCGGGCGTGGGCGCGGCCGTGGTCCTGGACGGCCGACTGCGCCGGGGCGCCTCCGGCGGGGCGGGCGAGATCGGCTTCCTCCCGGTACCGGGTACCACCGGCCTGCCGTCGGCCGAGGACTGCGCGGGCGGATTCCACGCCCTGGTCGGCCGCGAAGCCGTGACCGCGCTGGCACGCGCGCACGGCTTCGCGGGCCCGGTGGAGGAGGCCGTGGCGGGAGCCGCGGGGGAGCCCTTCCTCGAAGCCCTGGCCGAACGCCTCGCGCTGGGCGCGGCGGCGGCCGCGGCGATCCTGGACCCGGGCTGCGTGGTCCTGGCGGGCGAACTGGGCCGCGCGGGCGGCCCGGCCCTGGCCGCCCGGGTCGCCCACCGGGTGGCGGAACTGACCCCGGTCCCGACGGAGATCCGCGCCACGACCCTGGGCGACCCGGCGGTCCTGGCAGGAGCCGAACTGGCGGCACGCGAGGCCGCGCAGGCGGTGCTGTTCGGGGGATAGACCCCACCCGCCCGAAGGCCCGCCCGAAGTCCCGCCGCTACCGACCCCGCCCCGCCGCCACCTCTGCCGCGAACTGCGCGAACGTTCCGCGGCCCACCGCGTGGGACGGGGCCAGGTGGCCGCCGCGCTTGAAGGCCGCGTAGGTCTTGCCCGCCAGGGGGATCGGGAGCACCGGGCGCTTGCGGCCCGTCGCGGTCAGGTAGGTGCGGGCCAGGTCCGCCAGGGTGTGGGTCTCCGGGCCGCCCATGTCCGTGACCCGGCCCGACGGGGTCGGGACCGCCAGTTCCGCCAGGCGGTCCGCGACCTCGCCGACGGCGATCGGCTGGACCCGTACCCCGCCCGGCACCGGCGCGACGAGCGGCAGCTTCGCCGCCGTCTCCACCAGCTGCGCCACCAGGTCGTGGAACTGCGTGGTGCGCAGGACGGTCAGGCCCAGCCCCGACGCCTCCAGCAGCCGTTCGACCCGCAGCTTCGTCCGGTAGTAGCCGAGCGGGACCACGTCCACCCCGACGATCGAGATGTAGACGATGTTGGTGACGGTCCCGGCCCGCCGGGCCGCGTCGATGAGGTGCCGGGTGGCGCTCTCGTCGTCCTTGCCCCCGCCGCGCGTGTCGCTCGCGCAGTGCACGATCACCTCCGCGCCCGCCGTCGCCGCGTCCAGCCCGCTGCCGTCCGAGAGGTCGACCGGGTACTCCGGGGCGTGCCGGGCCAGTGCGCGGACCTCGTGTCCCGCCTCGCGGAGCCGGTCCACGACCAGTACGCCGAGTGTGCCGGTGCCGCCGGTGACCAGGATGGTGCTCATGAGGTCCGCCTTTTCGTCGATGTGGGTCTTCCGGCAGCGGAGACCGGACGGCCCTCAGGAATGTGACAGCTGCCGCTGGAGGAATTCCAGCTTCTCCGGGTTGAGTACCGTGCTGACCTCGCTGACCAGCCCGTTCTCGAATTCCACCAGAAGAACGGCCGTGTCGCCGAAGAGCAGCGCCGGTACCCCGTTGATCTCCGCGACGCCGACCGGGAGGTCCCCGGCGAACTTCTTGAGCACCCCGATCGCGAAGCGGGCGACCTTCTCCCGGCCCAGGATCGGCCGCAGCGCCGCGCTGACCACGCCGCCGCCGTCCGACACGAACCGGACGTCGGCCGTCAGCAGCCCTTCCAGCCGGGCCAGGTCCCCACCGCGCGCCGCCGTCATGAAGGTCTCCACGAGGCTCCGCCACCGTTCGGGGTCCGGTGCGGAGCGCCGCTCCCGCGCGCCGGCCGCCCGGTCCGCGGCCACCTTGCCCGCCGCCCGCCGGTAGAGCTGTCGGCAGTTCGCCTCGGTGAGGTCCAGTACTTCGGCGATCTCCCGGTGGCTGTAGGCGAAGGCCTCGCGCAGGACGTAGACGGCCCGCTCGACCGGGGTGAGCTGCTCCAGCAGCACCAACAGGGCCATGGACACGGTGTCCCGCTGCTCCGCGGACTCCAACGGGCCGAGCGCGCCGTCCCCGGTCAGGACGGGCTCCGGGAGCCAGGGCCCGACGTACGCCTCACGTCGTACCCGCGCCGAGGTGAGGGTGTTGAGGCACAGGTTCGTGACGACCTTGGCGAGCCAGGCGCCGGGGTGTTCGATCTCCTCGCGGTCCGCGGACGCCCAGCGCAGGTACGCGTCCTGCACGGTGTCCTCGGCCTCCGCCGCGGAGCCGAGCATGCGGTAGGCGATGCCGAACATCCGGGGACGGTTTTCCTCGAAGTCCGCGTCGGACGCGGTGCGGTGTGTGATCACCGCAGCAGCGTACGAGGCCGGGCGCGCGCGGAACGTGCGAGGACCCGGTGGCCGCCGGGCCACCGGGTCCTCACGTTCACCCACGGATCAGGGTGCCGGGGTCAGCAGGCGCCCTGGTCCTTCCAGACGCCCCAGTCACCGGTGGTGCCGGGCTCCTCGTTCTGCGTCCACCACTGGGCCTTCCAGTTGCGGCCCTTGTGGGAGACGACGTTGCCGCTGTTGTAGACGGTGCCCGCCACGTACGCCGGGTTGGTGCAGGTCCCGCCCGGCGGCGTGGTCGGCGGGGTCGTGGGGGGAGTGGTCGGCGGGGTGGTCGGGGGAGTGGTGGGGGGTGTGGTCGGGGGTGTGGTCGGGGGCTGGGTGCCGCCGCCGGGCTGGACCAGGGTCGTGCCGCGGGCCAGGTCGCCGGCGAGGGCGTAGGTGGTGCCGGAGATGGTCACCGTCCAGTTGGAGGGGGTGGACACCGGCAGGTAGTAGTTGAACGCCAGGTCGACGGAGGCGCCGGGGGCCAGGGTCTGCCAGGCCGGGAGCTTCAGGGAGACCCGCTGGAAGTCGCCCTTCAGGCCGCCGACGTTGTTGCCGGTGTGGCCGCTGCTGATCACGGTCGTCCCGAAGCCGGACTGGTCGGAGGCGTTGTTCGGGGCCGAGGTGCCGTAGTCGAACCGGAACTCGGTGCCGCCGGGCAGTGTGGCGTTCGTGTTGTTGGTGATCTTCAGCTTGGGGGTGAGCGGGTAGTTGGAGTCGCCCAGCTTGAACTCGGTGAACTCGGTCTTGATGTCCACGGCCTGGGTGGGCAGGGCGGTGGCGCCCGCCTTCTTCGCACCGTAGGGCGAGGCCGACTTGAACTTCTGGTACATCGTGTCGGTGAGCGTGTCGCCCACCTCGTACTGGCCCTTGGCGGCGTTGTACGCGTAGTCGCCCGCGAGCTCCCAGACCATGGTGCCGCCGATGCCCTTGTTCACCACGTAGTCGGCCTTGGCGGCCACCGACTGCTCGTCCTCGGTGGAGAGGAAGACCTTCTTCTGCGAGTTCCACAGCCACGGCGCCACCAGGGTGGAGTCGTACTTGCGGACGTAGGTGCCGGTCAGGGTGGTGTTCGCCGGGAAGCCGTACTTGGTGACGTAGTCGCCGACGACGCCCTTCTCCAGGTTCTTGGCGTGCCACATCGGGTTGGAGCCCGCCGGGGACTCCACCCCGTTGGTGTCCTTGTCGTGCCACAGGTTGTCGATGCCGACCGCGCCGTCGCCGCACTTGGTCAGGCCCGCGCCGGCCGGGCAGGTGGTCGCGGGGGCCTTGCCCCACAGGCCGTCGGTACCGCCCTGGACGTTCTTGAAGCCGCGGGTGTAGTAGGGCAGGCCGATGTTGATCCGGCCGCCCGGCATCGAGCCGCGGAAGTAGTGGTAGGCCCAGTCGGTGTTGAGGTAGCCGACGCCGCCGTACTGGGAGGTGGAGTAGACGCCGGCGGCGGCGAGTTCGCCGTCCTTGCCGTCGTCGAAGAGCGAGGCGTTGGGGCCGACGTACTCGTTCCAGGCGCCGTGCAGGTCGTAGGACATGATGTTGACGTAGTCCAGGTACTTCTGGACCTGGAACGTCTCCATGCCGCGCAGCAGGTAGCCGGAGGAGGGGGCGGCGACGGAGAGCAGGTAGTGCTTGCCGTCGGCGGCGCCCGCGCGGTCGAGCTTCTCGCGCAGGGACTTCATCAGGGCGGCGTAGCCCTGGACGAGGCCGGGGCGGCGGGCGTTGGCCAACTGCCAGTCGAGCGGGTTGCCGGCGTCCTTCATGGTGGTCGGGTATTCGTAGTCGATGTCGACGCCGTTGAACCCGTACTTCCGGACGAACTCGACGGAGGAGTCGGCGAAGGTGTCGATGCCGGCCTGGTTGACCGAGCCGTCGGCGTTCGTGGCCATCGAGTAGAAGCCGCCGGAGGCGACCCGGTTGCCGTCGTCGCCGAAGTAGCCGCCGGTCTCCGCCCAGCCGCCGACCGAGATCAGCGTCTTGACGTTCGGGTACTGCTTCTTGAACTTCGTCAGCTGGTTGAAGTGGCCCTTGTAGGGGAGGGCCGGGTCCATCTCGGCGCCGGCGACGCCGGGCCAGGTCATCCCGGTGGCGGCGTTGTTCACGCCGTCCGAGCCGACGGAGATCTTGTTGTCGGCGCCCACGTGGGCGAAGGCGTAGTTCAGGTGGGTGACCTTGGACCACGGGATGTTGTTGGCGAGGTAGGCGGGGGTGCCGTCCTTGCCGGTGCGCCAGCCCGTGAAATATCCGATGACGCGGCGCTGGTGGTCGGCGCCCATCTTCTCGCGGCCTTCGGTGTCGTAGACCGAGCAGTACGGGACGTCGACGCCGGCGGTCTTGTACAGCCCGTCGGGGCGACAGCCCTCGTGGTCGGCCGCGTGCGAGACGCCCGCCGAGAGCCCGCCCACCAGGAGTCCGGCGATTGCGGCGCCGGATGCCAGGAGCAGTGCTCTCGTACGTGTGGGGGACAGCATTGTGCCTCCTGGGGAGGGGAGGATGCAGGACACAAATGGACACAACGTGAAGCAACAGGGTTGGTGCACATGCGTGTTGGCCCGTGACGTGCGCACATCTGACGGGCTGTTCCCGGGAAGATGAAGGGAACGTTAAGAGGACTAGACCACCCGGGTCAATAGGTCTGGACCAACCCCGCTCGACTTGACAAAGTCCACCCCGGTACCGATCCCCTGTGAGCCAGGCCACACCACATCACCCGCATGGCATCCGATCACCCGTGGCAAACTGGCTGGAGTACCAGTAGCAGCGCACTCCGGGGTCGGTGTAATTCCGAACCGGCGGTTATAGTCCGCGACCCGTCCGCAGCCAGCGGCCGGTTGACCAGGTGAGATTCCTGGACCGACGGTTAAAGTCCGGATGGGAGGCAGTGCGCGGCGGGCCAGTCACCGGTACGCCGCCGTCGGCGGTTCGTCGGCACACCCCTGCGGATGTGCCCGGTCGAACCGTTTTTCCGGCCTCGGCGTCCCCTGTGCGCTGTACCGCTTCATCTGTCGTATCCCGACAGGCCCCGGAGTCCGTGCCCGATGAGGCAGGAGGACCCGGTGGCGACACACGCCGCGCACGCAGCAGCACCCGACGCGGACACCCGTGCCATGCGCCGAGCCATCGAGCTCGCCGCCCGCAAACTCGGCTCCACCAGCCCCAACCCGGTCGTCGGCTGCGTCATCACCGACGCCACGGGCGCGATCGTCGGCGAAGGTCTGCACGAGCGCGCCGGCGGCCCGCACGCCGAGGTCCACGCCCTGCGCGCGGCAGGAGCGGCCGCCCGCGGCGGCACCGCCTACGTCACCCTCGAACCCTGCAACCACACCGGCCGTACCGGGCCCTGCGCCCAGGCCCTCGTAGCCGCCGGGATCACCCGCGTGGTCTATGCCGTCTCCGACCCGAACCCGCAGGCCGGCGGCGGCGCCACCACCCTGCGCGCGGCCGGGATCGACACCACGGCCGGCCTCCTCGCGGACGAGGCCGAGGCGGGCAACGCCGCCTGGCTGACCTCCGTACGCCTGGGCCGGCCCCACGTCACCTGGAAGTACGCCGCCACCCTCGACGGTCGCAGCGCCGCCGCGGACGGCAGCAGTCGCTGGATCAGCTCCGCCGAGTCCCGGGCCGACGTCCACCGGCTGCGCGCCGAGAGCGACGCCGTCCTCGTCGGCGGCGGCACCCTGCGCGCCGACGACCCGCACCTCGCCGTCCGAGGCGTCGAAGGCGCCACCCAGCCGCTGCGCATCGCCCTCGACACCCGCGCCGCGCTCCGGCCGACCGCCCGCGTCCTCGACGACGCCGCGCCCACGCTGCTCGTCGTAGGAGAGGACGCCGACACCCGGCACCTGCCCGGCGTCGAACTGCTCCGGCTGCCCCTGCACGACGGCCGCGTCGGCGTCCACGACCTGCTCACCCCCCTCTTCCGGCGCGGCGTCCGCTCCGTCCTGCTGGAGGGCGGGCCCACGCTGGCCGGCGCCTTCCTGGAGGCCGGCGCCGTCGACCGCGTCATCGGCTACCTCGCCCCCGCGCTGCTCGGCGCCGGCCCCGCGGCCCTCGCCGACGCCGGGATCAAGAACATCTCCGCCGCGCTGCGCCTCGACATCACCGAGGCCGTCCGCATCGGCCCCGATCTCCGCATCACCGCAGTCCCCGTCCCCGTCACCGCCACCACCGCCACCAAGGAGCACTGAGTGTTCACCGGAATCGTCGAAGAACTGGGCGAGGTCACCGCTGTCGAGCAGCTCGAGGAAGCCTCCCGCTTCCGGCTCCGCGGCCCCCTCGTCACCGAGGACGCCAAGCACGGTGACTCCATCGCGGTCAACGGCGTCTGCCTCACCGTCGTGGAGACCGCGGACGGCGAGTTCACCGCCGACGTCATGCAGGAGACCCTCAACCGCTCCAGCCTCGGCGCCCTGACCGCGGGCTCCCGGGTCAACCTGGAGCGCCCGATGGCCCTCGGCGGCCGGCTCGGCGGCCACCTGGTCCAGGGGCACGTGGACGGCACCGGCGAGATCATCTCCCGGACCCCCTCGGAGCACTGGGAGATCGTCAAGGTCGCCCTCCCGAAGAACCTCTCCCGCTACGTCGTCGAGAAGGGCTCCATCACGGTCGACGGCGTCAGCCTCACCGTGGTCGAGGCCGCCGCAGACTGGTTCACCATCAGCCTCATCCCCACCACCCTCGCGCTGACCACCCTCGGCATCAAGCAGAGCGGCGACCCGGTCAACCTGGAGGTCGACGTCCTCGCGAAGTACGTCGAGCGCCTCCTGGCCGCCGGCGTGGACCCGCTGCACGCGACGGGAGACGCGCAGTGAGCGCCCTGACCTGGCTCAACGCGGAGGCCTTCACCGTCTTCGGCCAGAAGGTCATCTGGTCCGACATGATCGGCAACCTGATGGGCCTGGCCGCGCTCGCCCTCGGCTGGCGCCGCTCCATATGGACCTGGCCCGCCCAGCTCCTCTCCGGCCTGATCCTCATCGCCGCCTACGCCTCCGCCCACCTCGCGGGCGGCGTCGGCAAGCAGCTCCTCGTCATCGGCGTCGCCGTGTGGGGCTGGCGCGCCTGGCAGCTCGGGCGCCAGAAGGCCCAGGACGGCTCGATCGCCGTCCGCACCGCCACCTGGAAGGAGCGCGGGCTCCTGCTGGGCGGCGCGGCGCTCGGCACCCTCGCCGTCGGCGGCCTCTTCACGCTCTTCCCGAACCTCTCGTGGAGCCCGTGGGCCGACGCCTACATCTTCGTCGGCACCATCGTCGCGATGGTGGCCCAGGCCCGCGGCCTCGTCGAGTTCTGGTTCGCCTGGCTCCTCGTCGACCTGGTCGGCGTCCCCCTCGCCTTCAACAACGGCCTGGCCTTCTCCGGCCTCGTCTACGTCGTGTACTTCGCCCTCGTGCTGTGGGGCGCCTACGACTGGTACCAGCGCTCGCGCACCACCACCCCCGCCTCGGCCCCGGAAGGAGCAACGGCATGACCAGCCTCAAGCCCGTGCCCGACATCCCCGAAGAGACCTTCCGCCTCGACCCCGTCGAGCAGGCCATTCGCGACATCGCGGCGGGCCGCCCCGTCGTCGTCGTCGACGACGAGGACCGCGAGAACGAGGGCGACCTCGTCATCGCCGCCGAGAAGGCCACCCCCGAGATCATCGCCTTCATGATGAGCGAGTGCCGCGGCCTGATCTGCGCCCCCATGGAGGGCCCCGAGCTGGAGCGGCTCGAACTCCCGCAGATGGTCCAGAACAACACCGAGTCGATGAAGACCGCCTTCACCGTCTCCGTCGACGCGAGCGCCGCCCACGGCGTCACCACCGGCATCTCGGCCGCCGACCGCGCCACCACCCTGCGCCTGCTCGCCGACGGGGTCAGCGAGCCCGGCGACTTCGTCCGCCCCGGCCACATCTTCCCGCTGCGCGCCAAGCCCGGCGGCGTCCTGGTCCGCAACGGCCACACCGAGGCCGCCGTCGACCTCGCCCGCCTCGCGGGCCTGCGCCCGGCCGGCGCCATCGTGGAGATCGCCGGCGAGGACGGCGTCATGCTGCGCCTGCCCGAGCTGATCCCCTTCGCCCGCAAGCACGGCCTGACGATCATCTCCATCGAGGACCTGATCGCCTACCGCCGCTCCGCCGAGCCCACCGTGCGCCGCGAGGCCGAGGTCAGCCTGCCGACCGCCTTCGGCGAGTTCACCGCCTACGGCTACCGCTCCACCGTCGACGGCGTCGAGCACGTCGCCCTCGTCCACGGCGAGATCGGCGACGGCGCCGACATGCTGGTCCGCGTGCACTCCGAGTGCCTCACCGGCGACATCTTCGCCTCCCAGCGCTGCGACTGCGGCCCCCAGCTGCACGCCTCCATGGAACGCATCAAGGCCGAGGGCCGCGGCATCGTCGTCTACCTGCGCGGACACGAGGGCCGCGGCATCGGACTCCTGTCCAAGCTGCGCGCCTACGAGCTCCAGGAGCGCGGCCGCGACACCCTCGACGCCAACCTGGAACTCGGCCTGCCCGCCGACGCCCGCGACTACGGCGCCGGCGCGCAGATCCTCGCCGACCTCGGCGTGCACAGCGTCCGGCTGATGACCAACAACCCCGAGAAGTCCGACGCCCTCGTCCGGCACGGCATCACGGTCACCAGCCGGGAGTCCATGCCGATGGAGGCAGGCGAGCACAATCTGCGGTACCTGCGCACCAAGCGGGACCGGATGGGCCACGACCTGCCCTGGCTGGACGGGCCCGTGACCACCTCCGCCTGCGGCAACCAGTAGGCACGCACCACCACCCGTACATACATCCACCACCCCATCACGAACCACCGAGGAGCAGAGCTGTGAGCGGCAAGGGCGCACCCGAACTGAGCGTGAAGAACTGCGGAGACCTGCGAGTCGCCGTGATCGCGGCCCAGTGGCACGAGAAGGTCATGGACGGACTGGTCGACGGAGCCCTGCGGGCCCTGCACGAGCTGGGCATCGACGAGCCCACCCTGCTCCGGGTCCCCGGCAGCTTCGAGCTCCCGGTCGTGGCGAAGGTACTGGCCGGTCGCGGTTACGATGCCATCGTCGCCCTCGGAGTGGTCATCCGCGGCGGCACCCCGCACTTCGACTACGTCTGCCAGGGCGTCACCCAGGGCCTGGTACAGGTGTCGATCGACACCGGAGTCCCCGTCGGCTTCGGAGTACTGACCTGCGACAACGACGAGCAGGCGCTGGACCGCGCCGGCCTCGAGGGGTCGAACGAGGACAAGGGGCACGAAGCGGTCACCGCCGCCGTCTCCACCGCCATGACCCTGCGCACCGTCAGCGAACCCTGGCGCTGAGTGGCGACGGGGAACCCCGTATTCTGAGGACCATCATGGCTGACAAGACCCCCAAGACCTTCGAGGAGCTCTTCACCGAGCTCCAGCGCAAGGCCGCCGAAGGCGACCCCAGCACCTCCCGCACCGCCGAGCTCGTCCACAAGGGCGTCCATGCCATCGGCAAGAAGGTCGTCGAGGAGGCCGCCGAGGTCTGGATGGCCGCCGAGTACGAGGGCAAGGAAGCCGCCGCCGAGGAGATCTCCCAGCTGCTCTACCACGTCCAGGTGATGATGGTGGCGCGTGGGATCTCCCTCGACGACGTCTACGCCCACCTCTGAGTCCGGCACGCACACCCGCCCGTAAATCCCGTACCCACGCACCAAAGGAAGCCCCATGCTGCGCATCGCCGTCCCCAACAAGGGTTCACTCTCCGGACCGGCGTCGGCGATGCTCCATGAGGCCGGCTACCGGATGCGCAAGGAGTCCAAGGAGCTCGTGGTCGTCGACCCCGAGAACGAGGTGGAGTTCTTCTACCTCCGCCCCAAGGACATCGCGATCTACGTCTCCTCGGGCAAGCTCGACATCGGCATCACCGGCCGTGACCTGCTGCTCGACTCCGGCGCCAGCGCCGAGGAGATCCTCCCGCTGAACTTCGGGCGCTCCACCTTCCGCTACGCCACCAGGCCCGGCACCGCGACGGGTCCCGAGGACTTCACCGGGATGACGATCGCGACCTCGTACGAGGGAATCGTCGCCAAGCACCTCGCCGAGCAGGGCATCGACGCCTCCGTCGTGCACCTCGACGGCGCGGTCGAGACCGCGATCCAGCTCGGCGTGGCGCAGATCATCGCGGACGTCGTCGAGACCGGCACCAGCCTGCGCAACGCCGGCCTGGAGATCATCGGCGAGCCGATCATGACCTCCGAGGCCGTCGTCATCCGCAGCAACGCCTCCGACCCCGAGGACCCGCGCGCCCAGCAGTTCCTGCGCCGGCTGCAGGGCGTCCTGGTGGCCCGCAGCTACGTGATGATGGACTACGACTGCCGCGCCGAGCACCTGGAGCGCGCCGTCGCCCTCACCCCCGGCCTGGAGTCGCCGACCGTCTCCCCGCTGCACAACGAGGGCTGGGTCGCCGTCCGCGCGATGGTCCCCGCCAAGGAAGCCCAGCGGATCATGGACGACCTGTACGAACTCGGCGCGCGCGCGATCCTCACCACCTCGATCCACGCCTGCCGCCTCTAAGAGGGTGACCGGCGTGCCCACCGGCACGCCCCACCCGACCCGTACGCCACCTCCAGAAGGCACCGCACCATGGCCGAGTCCGCCGCCCAGCCCGCCCCACCCACCCTGCCGGTCACCTTCCGGCCGACCCGCACCCGGGTCGTCCTGCTGGGCGTCGGGCTCGCCATGTTCGCCACCATCACGGCGATCGCGCTGCTGCTGGAGAACCTCGGCCCGGGCGAGCGGATCAGCTTCGTCTTCACCGCCGTCCTGCTGAGCTCCGTACTCGTCCTGCTCAGCCGCCCCAAGGTGGTCGCGGACGAGAGCGGCGTCACGGTCGTCAACCTGACCACCACCCGCCGCCTGGAGTGGGCCCAGATCCTGCGGGTCAACCTCCGCCCCGGCGACCCGTGGGTGTTCCTCGACCTCAGCGACGGCACCAGCCTGCCCGCCCTCGGCATCCAGCCGGGCGTGGCCAAGCAGCAGGCGATCGGCGACGCCCGCGCCCTGCGCGCCCTGGCCGAAGCCCGCGGAACGGGTGCCGGCGACCACTGAGTCGGCCCATCCTCACGGCTGCGTACCGTTGCGGCCTGGACATCAATGACTACCCTGGTGGCGGGGCGCAGCTGTGCGCCCTCCCGCCGGCCCCGGACCTCGTGGCCCGTGGGCACCTGCGACTTGAGGAGTGACTCCCTCCAGCAATGGACGGATCGTCCGGTAGTACCCGCGCCGCCCTCCCCTCGGAGGCGGCGGCATGACCATCCCGCTACTTCTGCTCGCGGCGGCCTTCGCCCTCATCCTCGCCAACGGTTTCTTCGTGGCCGCCGAGTTCGGCCTCGTCACCGTGGAGCGACCCGAGGCCGAACGCGCCGCAGCCGACGGTGACCGCCGTGCCCGCACGGTGGTCAAGGCCCTGGGGGAGCTGTCCTTCCAGCTCTCCGGCACCCAGCTCGGCATCACCATCACCTCCCTCGTGGTCGGCATGCTCGCCGAGCCCGCCCTGGCCGCACTGCTGGCCGGGCCGCTCGCCGCGACCGGCCTGCCGAAGGGAGCCGTCTCCGGCGTCGCCGTCGTCATCGGCATGCTGCTCGCCTCCGCCGTCCAGATGGTCGTCGGCGAGCTCGTCCCGAAGAACTGGGCGGTCTCCCGGCCGCTCCAGGTGGCACGCTTCGTCGCCGGCCCGCAGAACGGCTTCTCCCGCGCCTTCCGGCCGGTGATCGCCGCACTCAACGCCGTGGCCAACCGCCTCGTACGGGCGCTCGGCGTGGAACCGACCGAGGAGATGGCCTCCGCCCGGACCCCCGGCGAACTGCTCTCCCTGGTCCGCCATTCGGCCCAGGCCGGCGCCCTCGAACAGGACACCGCCGACCTCTTCGTCCGCACCCTCTCGCTGGGCGAGCTCACGGCCCAGCACGTCATGACCCCCCGGGTGAAGGTCAGCGCCCTGATGCACACGGCCACCGCGGCCGACGTGCTCAACCTGACCCGCGCCACCGGCCTGTCCCGCTTCCCGGTCTACCGCGACCGCATCGACGAGATCACCGGCGTCGTCCACCTCAAGGACGCCCTCGCCGTGCCCGAGTCGGAACGCGACCGCACGTCCGTGAGCCGGATCTGCGTCGCCCCGCTGCTGGTGCCCGGCTCCCTGCCGGTGCAGCCGCTGCTGGAGCGGCTGCGCAGCGAGCAGCCGATGGCCGTGGTCGTCGACGAGTACGGCGGCACCGCCGGCGTCGTCACGCTGGAGGACATCGTCGAGGAACTCGTCGGCGAGGTCCGCGACGAGCACGACTTCGCCGAGGACGAGACCCCCGAACTGGCCGCCGTACCGGCCGAGGACGGCCGCCCCTCCTGGGAGGCCGACGGCAGTTGCCGGGTACAGACCCTGCGCCGGATAGGCCTGGACGTTCCCGAAGGCCCGTACGAGACCGTCGCCGGCCTCGTCGCCGACCTGCTCGGCCGGATCCCCGCCCCCGGGGACCGGGCGGAACTCCCCGGCTGGAAGCTGTCGGTCCGCCGGGTCGGACGCAACCGCGCCGAGCGGGTCCGGCTGGTCCGGCTCGCGGCGGTACCCGCAGCCGGCTCGTACCGGTCCGCCTCCGCGGCCGTGCTCGAACCCGAGCGCGCCGAGCTGGAAGGCGCCGCCCGATGAACGCGCTCCAACTCCTCTTCGCCCTGCTGCTGGTTCTTGCCAACGGCTTTTTCGTCGGCGCCGAGTTCGCACTCGTCTCCGTACGACGCAGCCAGATCGAGCCCCTCGCGGCCGATTCCGCCCGGGCCCGCCAGGTGCTCCACGGCCTGGAGAACCTGCCCCGCATGATGGCCGCGGCGCAGTTCGGCATCACCATCTGCTCGCTCACCCTCGGCGCGGTCGCCGAGCCCACCGTGGCCCGACTGCTGGAGCCCGTCTTCCACGCCGTCCACGTACCGCAGGGTCTGATCCACCCCCTCGGCTACGTCGTCGCGCTGAGCGCCGTGGTCTTCCTGCACCTGGTGATCGGCGAGATGGTGCCGAAGAACCTGGCGATGGCCGCCCCGGAGCGGACCGCCCTGTGGTTCAGCCCGGGCCTGGTCGCCTTCGCCCGCCTGTGCGGGCCGGTCACCACCGCGCTCGGTGCCTGCGCCAAGCTCGTCCTGAAGCTCTTCAAGGTGGAGCCCAAGGACGAGGTCGAGGCCGTCTACACCTCCGCCCAGCTGGGCCGGCTCCTCAAGGACTCCCGGCAGGCCGGGCTCCTGGAGCCGGTCGAGCAGGAGCGGTTGGAGGACGCGCTGGAACTGGGCAGCCGCCCCGTCACCGACGTCCTCCTCGGACCGGACCGCCTGGTCACGGTCGGCCCGGCGGTGACGCCGCGGCAGATCGAGCAGCTGACCGTGCGCACCGGCTACTCCCGATTCCCCGTCCGTGCCGACAGCGGCGCCTTCATGGGCTACCTGCACGTCAAGGACGTACTGGATCTGGAGGACCGGGAGCGTGCCGTCCCGCAGCGGGTCTGGCGCCGGATGACCACGCTGTGCTCCACCGTCCCGCTGGACGACGCCCTCGGCGTCATGCGCCGGGACGCCACGCACCTGGCACAGGTGGCGGACCCGGCCGGCCGGGTCCTCGGCCTGGTCGCCCTGGAGGACGTCCTCGAAATGCTGGTCGGTGAGGTCCGCGACCCGGCCCACCGTGTGGCGTTCGCCCGCTAGGCGATCGGATCACCGCGCCCCGGGCCCGCGAGGGTCCGGGGGCGGAGCGCGCGGGAGATGGCGTCCAGGCCGAAGGCGACATGGCAGCTGGACAACGGCCAGTGCCCCAAGTACTCGCCGGACAAGGGGCGCCTGTGGTGCGCCGACGCGAGCAGCGAGACCCGCGACCTCGTCTGCGGCCGCCGGCCGAAGAACTGACCGCTCAGGACCGCACGCCGCCGGGGCCCGTCACGACGGGCCCCGGCGGCGTATCCGCCGCACATCCTCAGAGGGACCCGGGCTCCGGCCGTTCCTGAGGGCCCCGGCCCGACAGGACCTCCCCGTACGCCTGCATCAGATCCGGCAGCCGGAGCGTCGCCAGATCGTCCCGCGACGGCTCACCCGCGAAGCCCGCCAGCCGCAGATCCCGGTACGCGCAACTCTTCTCGTACAAGGTCCGCAGGAAGCGGCCGTTGCCGAGCTCGTCGATCCAGCCCTGCTCCACCACGTGCGCACTGATGCTGCGCAGCTCCTCCAACGCCTCCTCGTCCCAGTGGTCCCCGTTCCCGTCCGCCAGCACCCCGCCGATCGCGGTCAGTTCCAGCGGCCGGTAGCTGGGGAAGTCCACCCGGGTGGTGAAGCGCGAGGACAACCCCGGATTGGCGGCCAGCAGCCGGTCCATCCCGGCCGGGTACCCCGCCAGGATCACCACCAGACGATCACGGTTGTCCTCGGCCCGCTTCAGCAGCACCTGCAAGGCCTCGTCGCCGTACGCGTCGCCCTTGCTGTAGCCCGAGTTCGACAACGAGTAGGCCTCGTCCACGAACAGCACCCCGCCGATCGCCGAATCGATCAGCTCGTTCGCCTTCACCGCCGTCTGCCCGAGGAACTCGCCCACGAGGTCGGCCCGCTGCGCCTCCACCAGGTGATCGCCACCGAGCAGCCCCAGCGCGTAGAAGACCCGGCCCAGGATCCGGGCCACCGTCGTCTTGCCCGTACCGGAGGGCCCCGAGAACACGAAGTGCCGCTTCGGCGGCTGCACCGGCAGCCCCTGACCCGCCCGCAGCCGCGCCATGTGCAGCTGCGCCGAGAGCGCCTTCACCTGCCGCTTGACCGGCTCCAGACCCACCATCCGCTCCAGCTCCGCCAGCGCCTCGGCGAGCGCCGCCGGGTCCGCGGGCCCGGCCGGCAACCCCTCCGGCGTGCCCTGCGGCGGCACCGGAACCTTGCGCCGCGCCCCCTCCACCCGGCCCGACGGGGGAGTGGGCGCCGCCGGCGGATCGGGCTCCGGCTGGCCCTCCGCCGCGATGTCCTGGACGGGGCCGCCGCCCAGCGCGACCGCCGCGAAGTCCCCGCCGGCCGGGGACGGGCCGTGTCCGCTGTAGCTCCCGTACGCGGCGTACCCCGCCAGACCCGCCAGGTCGGCCACGCCGTCGGTGTCGTCACCGTCCTCGATGGCCGTCAACCGGGCCGCGGTGTCCATGAACGAGGGATCCACCCGGTGCACCGCCCGGTACAGCGGCAGCGCCGCGGCACTGCGCCCGGTGCCCTCCCGCGCCCGCGCCAGCCAGTAGCGCAGCTCCTTGCGCTGGGGCTGCTCGCTGCGACACCGCATCAGCGCCGCCGCCAGCATCGGCTCCGCCTGCCCGTACATCTCCAGCCGGACCCGCGCCATCCCGCCGAAGAGCCCCGCCTCGATGCCCAGCAGCGGATCGTCGACCAGGGGCTCGGTGTGCCGGACCAACTGGTCCCAGTCCTTGACCAGATAGGCCCGGCAGGCGTGCAGGAACCGTACCTGGGCGTCGGTGTCCACCGGCGGCAGTGCGGCCAGCGCCTGGTCCAACTCGGGCACGTGCCGACCGTCCAGCCAGTGCGAGGCATGGGCGAGGAGCAGGTCCCGCCGGCTCTCCAGCACCGGCTGCACCCACCAGCCCAACCAGTACCAGGAGTTCAGCGTGCGCCGGTGCCGGGCGCGCTGCTCGCCGAACCGGTCCCGGTGGGCGTACATCCGAAGTAACGCGTTGCCGGTGTCCACCCGGAGCGCGTGCAGGCCCAGCCAGGCGTCGGCCATGGTGTGGTCGAGTCGTACGGCCGCCCGGAACTCCTCCTCGGCCTGCGGATAGGCGCCCATGGTGCAGGCGTCGACCCCGCGCAGCCAGGCGAGTTCGGCCGGGGCGTGCATGCTGCCCGGCGTGCCGAAATCCATCACGTCCCCCACAAGCCTGCCCCCGTGGTGCGCGGCAACCTCCGTGACGAGCACATGAGTTGCCCACTGCGCCGATGAAATCAGGGCTGCATCGTACCTGCGGTCACGCACCTTACGTAGGGCGCGACAGAGCCGGTTCCGGCGTGCGCCCCTGGGGCTGACGGTGACTCAGGGTGAAGAATCGGGGAGGAACGGCCTCGCGCGACACCGCCGGGGAGGGGGGCGCGGGCAGAACGAAGCCCCCGATCACGGGGGAACAACCGGGGGCTTCGTGTCCGCGGCGGCCTGTGAAGGCCTCGCATTCAGAACGTAAGGCCGCCGCGGGCCCCCGGTCAAGCGGGTCGGCCGGGCCCCGGCGGAGCGGATTTCCGAGGGCCCTCAGGCCCGGGGGAGGTCGTCACTCCCGGTGACGGAAGCGGAGGTTCCCGCCGTCGCACAGGCCCCGGAAGTCCACTCGTATCCCGTACCGCTCTGGCGCACCAAGGTGTCGGCGAAGGGGCGCGAAGGGTCGTTGGAGAAGTGCGCGCGCTCCGCGCGCTCCCATCCGTCCCAGAAGTCGGAAAGTTCACGCCCGTCCCTGTTTCGCCCCCGTTGCCAGGACTGCTCACGAGCCGTCTCCATCCACAGCAGACGCGCCAGCCTCGGCCGCAGCGCGGCCCGCCCCGCCCCGACCCCCTCGACCAGGAGAACCGGCGCCGGGTCCAGCACCCGCTCCGGCCCGAACCGGCGCTCCACCCAGTCGTACGGGGTCCAGTGCGCGGACCGCCCGGCGGCGAGCGGCTCCAGCACCTGCGCGCGCAGCCGCTCCTCCCAGCCGAACAGCTCCTCATGGGTGGCCACGTCGTCCAGGTGCAGCACGGGCGCCCCCAGCACCTCGGCGAGCCGCCCCGCGAAGGTGCTCTTCCCGGATCCGGCGTGCCCGTCGATCCCGATCAGGCGCACCGGCCCGAGGGAGGGCGGCAGGGCGGCGAGCTCCCGGGCGAGTGACTCAAGTGACTGCTGTGGCTCCACCCGACCAGCCTAGACAGGCCCGACACGACCCGTGGCTTCGGGCCGCCACCGCCGGGAACTGGAAGGGTGATGCCGGACGGCGGCCGAAAGCCACCGACGTACCGACCCACCCTGGGGGAACCCGCGATGACCGAACCCACTCCGCGCAGGGCCGTACTCGTCGCCGCACTCGCGGTCGCCACCGCGGCCACCGCCGCCACCGTCCCGGGCGGCAGCGCCTCGGCGGCGCCTCCCACTCCTCCCGCCCCTCCCGCCCCACGGGCCACGGGCCGCACCGTCGACAATCGCTTCTGGCACTCCTACGGCCACTGGCTCGCCGGCGCCCACGAGGGCACCACCGCCGTCGGCGGCGCCCGCCCCGGCCTGGAGATCGCGACGGCCGTCGGACGCACCGAGTACGCCGACCCGCACACCGGCCGCAAGAGCACCTGGGAGTACGCCACCTGGACCTCCCCCGTGCACCGCTCGGCCGTGCCCGCCACCGAGGCCATCGCCTCCTGGAACGCCCGCACCCCGGCCGGCACCTGGATCCGGATCGAACTGCGCGGCACCTACACCGACGGCACCGCCACCCCCTGGTACGTGATGGGCCGCTGGGCCTCCGGCGAGGCGGACATCCGCCGCACCTCCGTGGACGGCCAGAGTGACGGCAGGTCCACCGTCTGGACCGACACCCTCGCCCTCGACGCCCCCACCGCGACCGCCGGCCTGCGGATCGCGGCCTGGCAGCTGCGCCTCACCCTCCACCGCCGGCCCGGCGCCGATCTCGGTCCCACCGTCTGGCTCGCGGGCGCCATGGTCTCCGACGTCCCGGACCGCTTCACCGTCCCGGCCTCCACCCCCTCCCGTACCGCCCACGAGCTGAAGGTCCCGCGCTACTCGCAGGAGGTCCACGCGGGCCGGTATCCCGAGTACGACAACGGCGGCGAGGCCTGGTGCAGCCCCACCTCCTCGCAGATGATCATCGAGTACTGGGGTGGCAAGGTCCCGTCCTCCGCGCTGACCTGGGTGAACCCCACGTACTCCGACCCCCAGGTCTGCCACGCGGCGCGCTCCACCTACGACGCCGCCTACAAGGGCTGCGGCAACTGGCCCTTCAACGCCGCGTACGCCGCCACCTACCCGGGCCTCGCCGGAGTCGTCACCCGCCTCACCTCCCTGACCGACCTGGAAACCCTGGTCCGGGCCGGGATCCCGGCCATCACCTCCCAGTCCTTCCGCCCCGAGGAACTCACGGGCGCGGGCTACGGCACCGCCGGCCACCTGATGACCGTCATCGGTTTCACCGCCGCCGGGGACGTGATCGCGAACGACCCCAACTCGCACGACAACGCCGCCGTGCGCCGCGTCTACAAGCGCGCCGAGTGGGAGAACATCTGGCTCCGGACCAAGCGGGTGGGCGCCTCCGGCAAGGTCACCTCGGGCTCCGGAGGCGTCTGCTACCTCTACGCGCCGGCCCGTCCGAGCCGGGAGCAGTTCCGGGCGCTGCGAGCGGCGGGGGTGCTGTGAGCAGACCGCGACAGGCCGCGAAATTCCCCGTTGACCAAGCGGTACGGATAAGCGGAACATAGTGGGGTAAATGGCACATAAAGGCTTCTCAGTAGAGGCGGCCCGCCATGACCACCCATCCCATCGAGCACCACCCCGACCTCGCCGAGATGCGCACCCGGTTCGAGCGGGTGACCACCACTCCCCGGGCGCAGGCCGTCGAAGCGCTGGCCCTGATCACGGGCCTGTACCTGGCCGCCTCGCCCTGGATCGTAGGATTCAGCGGCCTCACCCCGCTGGCCATCAACAATCTGATCGCCGGCCTCGCCTTCTGCCTGTGCATGAGCGGTCTGGGTTCCGCCTACGAGCGCACCCACGCGATGGCGTGGACGGCGGTCGCCCTCGGTGCGTGGACGATCGTCGCCCCGTGGGCCATCGCCGGCGAGATGGACACGACGCGCACGGTGGTCAGCAATGTGATCGCCGGAGGTGTCGCCCTGTGCCTCGGCCTCGCGATGGCGGCCATGGCGAGCCGCGACCGTGAGTCCCGCGTCTGATCGGGGCTCCGGAGGGAGCGCAGTGGCCGACGCAGTGTCGGATGAAGGAAAAGCACGCCGGGCCCCGGCCGAGGAGGTCGGGGCCCGGTCGTCCGCCACCTGGTTCTGTATGCGCTCCTGTCCGTGTATGTCAGTTTTTGCGTGACGCATGCCACCCATGACGTCCCTACCGCGAAAGCCGCGAACGCCGGCACATTGGACGCCATGACTGCCGACAGCGCCGCCCCTCTCGCCGCCCCCCGGGACCTCGTCCGCACCGGAGGCCCCAAGGACGACTCCAGCTGGCTGGAGCACGTACTCGGCTGGACCCTCGTGGTCGTCGTCGCCATGTTCGTCACCCAGATCGGCTGGCTCTGAGCCCTTCGCCGTCCGGGACCACGAGGCCGTCGGTCCCGGTCCGTCCGCATCGGTGCGCAGAGCTGAACCCGTAGCCGCCGGGCGCCGGTTGTTCGTCGACACCGCGACCGGCGTGCTCCCCGTGGACCGCATCGCCGACCGCGCGGCGTCGCCCAGCGATTGATCCCCCCTGCTCCGACAGCAGGAGCGGCCACCACCTCGCCGTCGCCCCTCCCGTACCTCCCGCGGCTCGCGCCGCTCGCCCGGCCGCGCGCGACACTGAAGACTGAAGGTGGTCGGAGGGGTTCGTCCCGGAGTGTCCGGCACCTCCCGGCCCCGAAGAGCCGCTCGATCGGCTCGGTGATCTTGCCCCGGTGACGGGAAGCCCCTGATCGGGCATACTCAAGCCGCCGCAGCCGCTGAACAGGCCCTTCCGTGACCCGGGAGGGCAACATCGGCTGTGAGAGAACCGAGACCCGGCGTCGCGTCCCACACCTCACGCGTCGCCGCCGTTCCCGACCAGGGAGGAGAGCGCCGCCATGACTGACCGCGCCCCGCAGCCGGTGGACCGACAGCTGCCCACCGAGGAGTCCCGGGACCTCCTCGCCCTCGTACGCGAGATCGCGCAGCGCGAGATCCGCCCCAAGGCAGCCGAGGAGGAGGACTCCGGCCGCTTCCCGCGGGAGGTCTTCACCCTGCTGTCCGAGGCCGGCCTGCTCGGCCTTCCCTACCCCGGGGAATTCGGCGGCGGCGAGCAGCCGTACGAGGTCTACCTCCAGGTCCTGGAGGAGCTGGCCGCGGCCCGCCTGACCGTCGGCCTCGGCGTCAGCGTGCACTCCCTGGCCTGCCATGGCCTCGCCGGCTACGGCACCAAGGAGCAGCAGGGCGCCCACCTGCCCGCGATGCTCGGCGGCGGCCTGCTGGGCGCCTACTGCCTCTCCGAGCCGGCCTCCGGTTCCGACGCCGCCTCGCTCACCACCAAGGCGGTGCGCGACGGCGACGACTGGATCATCACCGGCACCAAGGCCTGGATCACTCACGGCGGCGTCGCCGACTTCTACACGGTCCTCGCGCGCACCGGCGCCCAGGGCCCCAAGGGCATCACGGCCTTCCTGGTGCCCGGGGACGCGGAGGGCCTGACCGCGGCCGTGCCCGAGAAGAAGATGGGCATGAAGGGCTCGCCCACCGCCCAGCTGCACTTCGACGGCGTACGGGTCCCCGACGCCCGCCGCATCGGCGAGGAGGGGCAGGGCTTCACCATCGCCCTGGCCGCGCTGGACGCCGGCCGCCTGGGCATCGCCGCCTGCGCCATCGGCGTCGCCCAGGCCGCGCTGGACGAGGCCTTGGCGTACGCCTTGGACCGCAAGCAGTTCGGGCACCCGATCGCGGACTTCCAGGGGCTGCGCTTCATGCTGGCCGACATGGCCACCAAGATCGAGGCGGGCCGGGCGCTCTACCTGGCGGCCGCGCGACTGCGGGACGCGGGCAAGCCGTTCTCCCGCCAGGCGGCCATGGCCAAGCTGTTCTGCACGGACGCGGCCATGTCCGTCACCACGGACGCGGTGCAGGTCCTCGGCGGATACGGCTACACGGCGGACTTCCCCGTCGAGCGGCTCATGCGCGAGGCCAAGGTGCTCCAGATCGTGGAGGGCACCAACCAGATCCAGCGCATGGTCATCGCCCGCCACCTGGCGGGCCCGGAGACGCGCTGACCGCGGTCAGTACAGCCCGCTGCTGGTGCTGGGCCAGACCGGGGAGGACGCGAGCCGCGACCACTCCGGATCACGCCGGCCCGGCAGCGTCCGGCCGGCATCTGCCCACCGCGCCAGCAGATCCCGGTAGATCGGCGGGTCGGGCACCTGCTGCGCCTGTTCACGCGGACGCTGAACCGATTCTTCGAAACCCGGCGTCGCCGGGCGACGCCTTCGGCCCGTAGAAGACTGAAGCATGGTCATACCCGGCCAACGCGGAACCGAAGGGCCGGGTAATCGCCCCCGGGGTGCGGCTATCCGTTCGAGCTGTCGCCGGGGGCGGGGGCGGGGGCGGTGCCTGGGGCCTCGGCTGCGGCACGCGGAAGCCGGCGGGGCGGGGGCGAGTACGCGCGGCGGGGCTTCGGGGGCGCGGGAGCCTCTCGGGCGGCATCAGAGACGCGTATGGGGGCTTCCCGTCAGTCTCATCGTCTCTCCGTGTCGGGCCGGCCCCTCAAGGGCGCTCCTCCTTCGTCGTCGCGTCGCTACGCGATGGCCTGCGGCCACCCTTGACCGACCGTCCCGCCCCGGACATACGAAGACTGTCGGGAAGCCCCCAAAAGAACGAGCCGGTCGAAGGTCTCAGGGGCGGGGACATCACAGAAGCCCAGGCCCGGTCCCGGTGGGGCGATCCCGAGACGAGGCCATGACAGCCCCCGGCCGGGTCGGGGGAAGCGCCCGGTTCGCTGCGCGCTGCTCACGTCCCAGCGCCCGACGACCGGCCTGGGCTGGACATAAGCCGCCCACCTCGCACACGCTTCTCCCTGACGGCGTCCGGCGGCTGTCTGTGGTTGGGCATAGGTCGCCCACCTCGCACACGCTTCTCCCTGACGGCGTCCGGCGGCTGTCTGTGGTTGGGCATAGGTCGCCCACCTCGCACGCACTTCTCTCTGACGGCGTCCGACGACCGGCCGTGGCTGGACATAAGCCGCCCACCTCGTACGTACGTCTCTCAGACGGCGTCCGGCGGCTGTCTGTGGATGGGCATGGGCCGCCCACCTCGCACGTACGTCTCCCTGACGGCGTCCGACGGCCGTCCGTGGCCGGCCATGAGCCGCTGCAGATCGCTACGTGCTTCACCCGCACGGCGACCGACGGCCGGTTCGGGGTTGATGAGGGGCGCCGAGAGGGGCGGACGGCCGATGGCTCGTCCATTCGGTCGTAGAACCGGGTCAGCGCCTGCACGACACCACAAACCCGCCCCCGAACAGGGGTAATTGGGGCTAATCGCCAGCCTTCCGGACCGCCCACCCGGGCTGACCCGCATCCACCACGAAATAGCCGCAGTCCCACGCCTTTTCGCCCCGGACGAGGGCCGAACGCCCTCGGTTGACGATCCTCCGTGCGACCGGGTGGGTGCACCGACCGCCGACGCCCTCACGGAGAGCTTCCGACAGCCCTGGGCGGCCTATGCCTAGCTGCAGACGGTCGTCGGACGCCGTCCTCGATGAACAGGTAGGCGGTGGGCGGCTCGTGACCGGCCACGGACGGTTGTCGGACGCCGTGAGCGAGAAGTCGCTGGGTCCTGGGCGGCCTGTGCCCAGCGGCAGACGGTCGTCGGTCGCCGTCATGGAGAAGTGCGTGCGAGGTGGGCGGCTTATGTCCAGCCACGGCCGGTCGTCGGACGCATGTCGAGCGTCGGATCGAGGTCGTGGGCGGCTTATGTCCAGCCCAGGCCGGTCGTCGGGCGCTGGGACGTGAGCAGCGCGCAGCGAACCGGGCGCTTCCCCCGACCCGGCCGGGGGCTGTCATGGCCTCGTCTCGGGATCGCCCCACCGGGACCGGGCCTGGGCTTCTGTGATGTCCCCGCCCCTCAGACCTTCGACCGGCTCGTTCTTTTGGGGGCTTCCCGACAGTCTTCGTATGTCCGGGGCGGGACGGTCGGTCAAGGGTGGCCGCAGGCCATCGCGTAGCGACGCGACGACGAAGGAGGAGCGCCCTTGAGGGGCCGGCCCGACACGGAGAGACGATGAGACTGACGGGAAACCCCCATACACGTCTCTGATGCCGCCCGAGAGGCTCCCGCGCCCCCGAAGCCACGCCGCGCGTACTCGCCCCCGCCCCGCCGGCTTCCGCGTGCCGCAGCCGAGGCCCCAGGCACCGACCCCGCCCGTCCGGCTCCCGCCGCCCCGCCCGGCCCCGCCCCCGCCCCGCGCAGCCCCCGGCATTGCGCGCCGGTCTGTCAGAGCGTGCCAGAAGGGTGGCCTCGGGGCTGGTTTCTGACGTACCGTCATATCTGCCGAGCCGCACCTCGGAGCCGTTTCGAAGCCGCCCAGGTACCGCCCGATCACCGCCCCGATACCGCCCCGAAACCCCCGAAGCCGTCCGTCCAGGAGGTTCGCCATGTCCGCCGACCGGCCCGTCGCGCTCGACGAATACCCCATCCATCAGGCGCCCTTGTCGATGAAGCACGTCGTCAGCGGTGACCGCAACGCCTACGACCGCTGTATCTTCCACGTCTTCGACCACGCCGGCCGCGCCGTCCTGATCCTCGGCCTCGGCGTCTACCCCAACGCCGGGGTCATCGACGCCTACGCCACCCTCCGCGTCGGCGACGAACTGCTCGCCGTCCGGGCCTCCGACGCCCTCACCGACGACCGGATGAACCTCTCGGTGGGCCCTCTGTCCATCACCGTCGACGTGCCGCTCAAGCAGCTCACGCTGCGCTGCGCCGCCGATCCCGCAGACCCGAACGGCCTCTCGTACGACATCACCTGGACCGCCGAGTTCCCGGCCGTCTGGGAGCCGCACCATGTCCAGCGGCGCGGTGACCGCCTCATGTTGGAGGGCCGCCGCTTCGTACAGGCCGGTCAGGTCGCCGGCACCATCCGGGCCAAGGGGGAGCGGTTCACCCTCACACCGGGGGAGTGGACCGGGACCCGCGACCGGAGCTGGGGCGTGCGGCCGATCCCCGGAGAGGAAGGGGGGCGCGCGGCCGAGGAGCACCGCCCCGAGGGCTTTCACTGGCTGTGGATCCCGGTCCGTTTCGAGGACCGCTTCCTCATGGTCATCGCCCAGGAGGACGCCGACGGCCACCGCACACTGAACGAGGCCGTGCAGGTCTTCCCCGACGGCAGCGGACGCCATGACGTCCAACTCGGCTGGCCGCACACCGAGATCCGCTACCGACCCGGCAGTCGGCACCCCGAGCGGGCCGTGGTCCACCTGACCGACCCCTCCCGCAAGCCCCTCGAACTGGGCGTGGAGATCCTCAACTCCTCCCCCCTCGCCGTCGGCGCCGGCTATCCGCCCGCCGCCGACTGGCAGCACGGCACCTGGCAGGGCCGCGGCTGGAGCGACCGCCGCGTCTACGACCTCTCCGACCCCGCGGCCCATCCGATGGCCGCCTTCGGGGTGACCGACCACTCCGCCCGCTTCACCCTCGACGGGCGGATCGGCCACGGCATCTTCGAGCACGGCAGCTTCGGGCGCCACGACCCGAGCGGATTCGCCGACTACTCCTCCGTCGCCCAGTAGGACAAGGACCCGTAGGACCAGGACCCGTAGGAAAGGGGCTCAATCATGGCCACCGCACCACGCCCGCGTACCTCCACCCGGGAGCCCGAGGAGCTCGGCCGCCTTCTCGCCGCCTGGCTGGACGTCAGGCTCCCCGGCGCGCGGGTCACGAACGTCTCCGTCCCCGGATCCAACGGGATGTCCAGCGAGACCCTGCTCTTCGACATAGAGCACCCCGACACCCCGCTGCGGGCCTGCGCGCTGCGGCTCGCCGCTGATCCGGCCGCCTACACCGTCTTCCCCACGTACGACATGCCGCGCCAGCACCGCGTGATGAGCCTGGTCGCCGAGCACACGGACCTGCCCGTGCCGCGCGTGCAGTGGCTGGAGGCGGATCCGGGGCCGTTGGGGGCGCCGTTCTTCGTCATGGCCCGTGCGGAGGGGCGGGTCCCGCCCGATGTCATGCCCTACACCTACGAGGGCAACTGGCTGCACGCCGCCACCGACGCCCAGCGCGCCACCCTCCAGGAGGAGAGCATCTCGCTGCTGGCCCGGCTGCACGACCAGTTCCCCGCCAAGGAGGCCGAGTTCCTCCTTCCCGACGGCGAGGGCACACCCCTTCGCCGGCACGTGGACGCCCAACGTGCCTACTACGCGTGGGTGGTGGGCGGGCTCGCCCCGTCCCCGCTCATCGAGCGGGCGTTCGCCCGGCTGGAGGAGCTGTGGCCCGAGGACGAGGGGCCCGCCGTCCTCAACTGGGGCGACGCCCGGATCGGCAACGTCATCTACGACGGATTCACGCCCGTGGCCGTCCTGGACTGGGAGATGGCGGCGTACGCCCCCCGCGAGGTGGACCTCGGCTGGACCGTCTACCTGCACCGGTTCTTCCAGGACCTCACGGTCGGTTTCGGCCAGCCCGGCCTGCCGGACTTCCTGCGCCGCGAGGACCTGGAGCGCCGCTACGCCGAGCTCACCGGCCACACCCCGCGGGACATGGAGTTCCACACCCTCTACGCGGCCCTGCGGCACGGCATCGTGATGCTGCGCATCGCCTACCGGCAGGCCCACTTCGGCGAGGTCGAGGTCCCGGCGGACCCGGACAGCCTGATCCTGCACCATGCCGCTCTGGCCGCCATGGTGCAGGGAACGTACTGGTAGAGGAGCGGGGCGGCCGTCAGGCCGCCTGCGCGTGCTGCTGCCGCGTCTGCGCCTGCGGCCGCGGCAGCACCGGGCTCACCACACGCACCGGTCGCGAGCCCGGGCCGCCGACGTGCGAGAAGGGCTGCGTCCGCCAGTCCAGTCCCTGGGGCAGGGCCGACAGGACGACGGATTCGAGCTCCTGCACCTCCACCGGCTGGATCATGCCGACGGTGGGCAGCGCGTCGCTCGCGGGCCGACCGGTGCCCGCGCACACGGTGAGGCCGAAGGGGTTCCACGGGGTCAGGCAGAGGGCGTGCTGCGGCAGGTACTCCTCGTCCGCGACGAGGGCGATCGACTGGCCGCAGTCGGGGCAGATCGCGTGGTGGATCTCGAAGCCCTCGATCTCGTCGAGGAAGTCTCCGTCCCCGCCGTCGATCGGATACGTACCGTTCCCTGGATCGAGCGGTTCCAGGGGCTCCGGTTCGGTGCGACCGGCGCGCTTGGTGTTCAGCATGGATGTACTCCCCCTTGGGTGGGCCGGGCGGGCAGGTTCTTCGGCCTCGGCCACAGCAACCAATTCCCGTCGAGCGTCACGAGTAACCACAACAGACAGGCCTCCACCTGCATACCCCTGTGGCCTTGGTCACATGCCCGCCGCAGATGCCTCCAGTGGGCGGACAGCACTGGGCCTGGAGTGCCCTTGGGCCTTAAGTTGAGCGGCTATGAGCGCAATGGAGGAGCTGGACCGCCAGATCGTTGATCTGCTCGTGCGGGACGGGCGGATGAGCTACACGGATCTGGGCAAGGCCACGGGACTGTCCACGTCGGCAGTCCATCAGCGAGTACGACGTCTGGAGCAGCGCGGGGTCATCCGCGGCTATGCGGCCGTGGTCGATCCGGAGGCCGTCGGCCTGCCGCTGACCGCGTTCATCTCGGTCAAGCCCTTCGACCCGAGCGCTCCGGACGACATCGCCGACCGGCTGGCCGGTGTCCCCGAGATCGAGGCCTGCCACAGCGTCGCGGGCGACGAGAACTACATCCTGAAGGTGCGCGTCGCCACCCCCCTGGAGCTGGAAGACCTCCTGGGCCGCCTGCGCGCCCTCGCCCACGTCTCGACGCGCACGACGGTCGTCCTGTCCACCCCCTACGAGGCGCGCCCGCCCCGCGTCTGAACCGGGCCCGAGCGGGACCCGGTGGTGGGGCCGGGGTGGGCGACGCGGGACACTGGTCGGCATGACTGACCGCACCGCCCACTCCGCCGCCGCCGGAGCACCGACCAGGACCGTTCTTCTCCGCGGGGGCGAGGTGCACAGCCCCGCCGACCCCTTCGCCACCGCGATGGTCGTCGAGCGCGGGCGCGTCGCCTGGGTCGGTTCCGAGGGCGCCGCCGACGCCTTCGCGCAGGGCGTGGACGAGGTCGTCGACCTCGGCGGCGCGCTCGTCACGCCGGCCTTCACCGACGCCCACGTCCACACCACCTCCGCGGGCCTGGCCCTGACCGGGCTGGACCTCTCCGGGGCGCGCACCCTGCCCGCCGCGCTGGACCTCGTACGCGCGTACGCCGCGAGCCGCCCGGCCGATCGGGTGCTCCTCGGCCACGGCTGGGACGCCGCCCGGTGGCCCGAGCGCCGGGCCCCCTACCGCGCCGAGCTCGACGAGGCCACCGGCGGCCGCCCCCTCTACCTCAGCCGCGTCGACGTGCACTCGGCCGTGGTCACCACGGCCCTCCTCGCCCTCGTGCCGGGGGTACGGCCCGACGGCGACCGTCCGCTGACCGCCGACGATCACCACGCCGTACGGCGGGCCGCGCTGGCCGCCGTCACCCCCGCCCAGCGTGCCGAGGCGCAGCGGGCCGCCCTGGAGCGGGCCGCCTCCCTCGGCATCGGATCCGTCCACGAGTGCGGCGGGCCCGAGATCTCCTCCGCCGAGGACTTCACCGGCCTGCTCGCCCTGGCCGCCGAGCGGCCCGGGCCGCGCGTCTTCGGGTACTGGGCCGACCGGGACCTCGCCCTGGCCAAGGAGCTGGGGGCCGTCGGGGCCGCCGGAGACCTGTTCGTCGACGGAGCCCTCGGCTCGCACACCGCCTGCCTGCACGCCCCGTACGCGGACGCCGCGCACACCGGCACCGAGTACCTCGACGTGCACGCCGTCACCGAACACGTGGCCGCCTGCACCGAGGAGGGCCTCCAGGCCGGGTTCCACGCCATCGGGGACGCCGCGATCACCGCCGTCGTCGACGGCGTACGGGCGGCCGCCGAGAAGGTCGGCCTGGCCCGGGTCCGGGCCGCCCGGCACCGGGTGGAGCACGCGGAGATGATGACGCCCGCAACCATCGCCGCCTTCGCGGAGCTGGGGCTCACCGCCTCGGTGCAGCCGGCGTTCGACGCGGCCTGGGGTGGCGAGGACGGTATGTACGTCGACCGGCTCGGCGCCGCGCGGGCCCGCACCCTCAACCCGTACGCGGCCCTGCTGAAGGCCGGTGTCCCGCTGGCCTTCGGCTCGGACGCGCCGGTCACCCCGCTCGACCCGTGGGGCACCGTGCGGGCGGCGGCCTTCCACCGGACCCCCGAGCACCGGATCTCCGTACGGGCCGCGTTCACGGCCCACACCCGGGGCGGCTGGCGGGCGCTGGGTCGCGACGACGCGGGCGTCCTGGTCCCGGGCGCGCCGGCCGACTACGCGGTCTGGCAGACGGGTGACCTGGTGGTCCAGGCCCCCGACGACCGGGTCGCCCGCTGGTCCACCGACCCCCGTTCGGGAACCCCCGGACTGCCCGACCTGACCCCCGGATCCGACCTGCCGGTGTGCCTCGCCACCGTCGTCGGCGGGCGGGAGGTATTCGTACGCCCACAGGGGTGATCCGGCGGGCCTCGGTTCGGTACGGGCGGTCGGACCCGGATAGGTTCGGCCGGGTCCACCACAGGATGTCCGTGCCGGACGACTCCGTCTGCGCAGCGCGCCCGCGCCTCGGGGGCGAGGGAAGGTTTCGCCGGGCGGCGGTGGCCCCGGGTCGGGGTCCGCGGTCCAGTAGACAACGGTCACGGCGGCCCGCAGCCAGCGGGCGTCCGACCGGCCCGAAGGACCGCGGGCCCCGGCCACTGTTCTAAAGTCGTCCTCTGCGACCGGACGTACAGGATGTGCGAGAGCACAAAAGGGGACTCAGTGAGCGACGGCGGAAAGCGGACCTACGGACCGCTCGGTACGGCCTTGGTGATCATTCCGACCTACAACGAGGCGGAGAACATCGGGCTGATCGTCGGGCGTGTGCGCGCGGCCGTGCCCGAGGCCCACATTCTCGTCGCGGACGACAACAGCCCGGACGGCACCGGCAAGCTCGCCGACGAGCTGGCGGCCGGCGACGACCACGTCCACGTGCTGCACCGCAAGGGCAAGGAGGGGCTGGGCGCCGCCTACCTGGCGGGCTTCGTCCGGGCCCTGGAGCAGGGCTACGGGGTGATCGTCGAGATGGACGCCGACGGCTCCCACCAGCCTGAGGAACTGCCCCGCCTGCTGACCGCGCTGGCCGGCGCCGACCTGGTCCTGGGCTCCCGCTGGGTGCCGGGCGGCCGGGTGGTGAACTGGCCCAAGAGCCGCGAGTTCATCTCGCGCGGCGGTTCGACGTACTCGCGGCTGATGCTGAACCTCCCGCTGCGGGACGTGACCGGCGGCTACCGGGCCTTCCGCCGGGAGACCCTGGAGGGGCTGGGCCTGGACGAGGTGGCCTCGGCGGGCTACTGCTTCCAGGTCGACCTGGCGCGCAGGGCCGTGGAGAAGGGCTTCCGCGTGGTCGAGGTCCCCATCACGTTCGTCGAGCGTGAGCTCGGCGACAGCAAGATGAGCAAGGACATCCTGGTCGAGGCGCTGTGGCGGGTCACCCAGTGGGGCCTCAAGGCCCAGGCCTCGAAGCTGCTCGGCAAGGACGGCGGCAAGGGCGGCACCAAGGGCGGCACCAAGGACGGCGGGGCCTGACTCCCCTAGGGGATGTCCGGTACCTCCGGCTGAGGTCGCTTTTATGCGACCCCAGGCACACTGGACGGTATGACGACCGGCATGTCCACGGCCCCTCGGCGGCGCTCGCCCGCCCGTACGTTCCTTCCTCTGGCGATCGCCGCCTGGCTGATCCTGGAGATCTGGCTGCTCACCGTGGTGGCGGACGTGGCCGGCGGGCTCGCCGTGGCCGCGCTGCTCGCGGGCGGCATCGTGCTGGGCGCGGTGGTGATCAAGCGGGCCGGGCGGCGTGCGTTCCAGAACCTGGCGAGCACCTTCCAGCAGGCGCAGCAGGGGCAGCAGCCCACTTCGCAGCAGCCCGGTCAGGGCAACGGCCTCATGATGCTGGCGGGCCTGCTGCTGATGCTTCCCGGCCTGCTCTCCGACGCGGCGGGCCTGGTCCTGCTGCTCCCGCCCGTCCGGGCCTGGATCGGCCGCAGGGCGACCCGCTCGCTGGAGCGGAAGATGGCCTCGTCCCCGGCCGGCAGCTTCGGTGACGCCTTCCAGCAGGCCCGGATCCACCAGCCCGACGGCAAGATCGTCCAGGGCGAGGTCATCCGCGAGGACCGCCCGGGGCGGCAGGACGGCCCGGATGCCGCCTACCGCCCGCCGCTGACCCCGTAGGGCCCGCCGGCCCCCTAGGACACGGATAGGACACGGAAAAGCCGAGGGGCCCCGCCACACGGTGTGTGGCGGGGCCCCTCGGCTTGTGTATCCGTCCGGGTGTCAGGCGGACTTGCGGCTGTCCCGCGGATGCACGGCAATGTTCATGGCGCCGGAACGCAGGACTGCAAGCCTTTCGGCCAGCACTTCCTCCAGCTCCTCGCGGGTGCGTCGCTCCATGAGCATGTCCCAGTGCGTTCGCGCAGGCTTGCCCTTCTTCTCTTCGGGCCCATCCCCGTCCACCAGGAGTGCCATGGCGCCGCACGCCTTGCACTCCCACTCCGGCGGAATTTCTGCCTCAACCGAGAACGGCATCTCAAATCGATGTCCGTTCTGGCATGCGTACTCCACCGCCTGGCGCGGGGCCAGATCGATGCCGCGGTCCGTCTCGTAGCTGGTAACCACGAGGCGCGTACCGCGGAGAGCTCGCTCACTCATGAATCGTGCCTCCCGGGCTTGTCGCCCACAGGACAGGTGTCGCTGTCGTCGTCATCCGGTCAACGTCCGGTCGGCGGTATAGATTCCCGCTCCGGGTCGTGCGTCGCCCGTCGTGCCGCCCCTTGTTGTACCCACCAGTGCCCGTTTTGTCACATCTGGCAGCAGATGTCACCCAACGTCCACGCTTATCGAGCGCGCAGTAACGGTCCGCCTGGCAGGCCAAAGGCGTACACTACCGGCCCTTTGCTTCAACGTCTAAATTCGTTCGGAATTCGTTCGTAGATCCGGGCGGGGCGCACTCGCGGACCCACTCTCAGATCCGCTCCGGTACAGGATTGCCTGCCGCCTCGACCGCGCGCCGCACCGGCACTCGGGCCAGGAGCACGAATCCCAGTGCGAAGAAGACCACCAGCGAGATGATCGCGTCCCGGTAGCTGCCCGTGAGCTGGTAGGTCAGGCCGAACACCAGGGGTCCCACCCAGCTCAGGCCGCGGTCGCTCATCTCGTACGCCGAGAAGTACTCGGCCTCCTTGCCCGCCGGCACCAGGTGCGAGAACAGCGAGCGCGACAGCGCCTGGCTGCCTCCCAGGACCAGTCCGATCATCGCGGCGAGCGCGAAGAACCACACCGGCGTCCGGGCCGGCAGGAAGTAGCCGGCCGCCAGTGTCACCGCCCACGCGGCCAGCGAACCCAGGATCGTCCGCTTGGCTCCGTAGATCCGGGCGAGACGCCCCATGCCCAGGGCCCCCGCCACCGCCAGGATCTGCACCAGCAGCACCGCCCCGATCAGGGTGGACTGCTCCAGCTGCAGCTCCTCCGAGCCGTAGATGGAGGCCTGGGAGATCACGGTCTGCACGCCGTCGTTGTAGATCAGGTACGCCAGCAGGAACGAGAGGGTCAGCGGGTAGCGCCGCATGTCCTTCAGGGTGGCGACCAACTGCTTCCAACCGCTGACGGCCGGAGCCGCCCCCGGCTCCCGCACCACCGCCCGGTCCCGCAGCCGGCGCAGCGGGATCAGCGCGAACGCCCCCCACCACAGACCCGCGGAGGCGAGGCAGATCCGGATCGCCATGCCCTCGGAGAGGCCGAACGAGTCGTGCCCCATGTAGAGCACCAGGTTCACCACCAGCATCACCGAGCCGGCGGTGTAGCCGAAGGCCCAGCCCCGCGAGGAGACGGTGTCCCGCTCGTCGGGGGTGGAGATCTGCGGCAGATAGGCGTTGTAGAGCACCATCGAGACCGACAGGGAGGCGTTCGCCACGATGAGCAGGAGGCCGCCGAGCAGATAGCGCTCGCCGCCCAGGAAGAACATCCCGGCGGTCGCCGCGGCGCCCGTGTAAGCGGCCGCCGCCAGCATCGGCTTCTTGCGCCCGGTCCGGTCGGCGACAGCTCCCACCAGCGGCATCAGCAGGACGGCCAGGATCACCGAGGCCGACACGGCGTAGGCGAAGAAGGATCCGGCGCGCACCGGGATGCCCAGCGGGTGCACGAAGCCCTCGGCGTCCGCGGCGGACTTGGCCACGGCGGTCAGGTACGGCCCGAGGAACACGGTCAGCACGCTCGCCGAGTAGACCGAGACGGCGAAGTCGTAGAAGTACCAGCCCCGCTGCTCGCGCTTGCGCTCGGCGGTCGCGGCGGAAGCGGCGGTCGCGGCTCTGCCGTCCTCCGCCCCGGGTTCCGCTTCCTCGGTCCTGCTGCTCTCTTCCGCACTCATGCGGTGTCCCCCTCGCTGGTCCCGTGCCGCAGCGGCGTCCCGGCCCGGGCAGGGGGCGAAGGGCGAGTCAGGCCCAGGCCCCACGCCGGTCCAGCACCGTGCGCAAGATGTCGATCCGGTCGGTCATGATGCCATCGACACCCAGGTCCAGGAGAGCCTCCATACGTTCCGGTTCGTTCACGGTCCAGACGTGTACCTGGAGTCCCCGCTCGTGCGCGGTCCGTACGAATCGGCGGTCGACCACGCGGATGCCGGCCTGGGTCTCCGGAACCTGCGCCGCCACCGCGCCCACGCGCAGCGCCGCGGGAATCGCGTACGAGCGCAGCCGCAGGCCGAGCACCCCGCGGACGCCGTAGGAGGTCGCCAGCCGGGGCCCGGCGATCTTCTGGGCGCGGGCCACCCGGCTCTCCGAGAAGGAGCTCACGCAGACCCGGTCCCAGACGCCGGCCCGGGCGATCAGGTTGACCAGCGGGTGCAGCGCCGACTCGGCCTTGATGTCGATGTTCCAGCGGGCGTCCGGGAACTCCTCCAGCAACTCCTCGAAGAGCGACAGCGGCTCGGTGCCCCCCACGCGGGCCTCGCGAACCCGCTTCCAGGGCAGCTCGGCGATCCGACCCCGGCCGTCGGTGACCCGGTCCAGCGTGGAGTCGTGGAAGGCGACGAGTTTCCCGTCCACCGTGGCGTGCACATCGGTCTCGAAGTACCGGTATCCCGCGTCGGCGGCCCGGCGGAAGGCGGCGGCGGTGTTCTCCAGCCCGTCCGCGGCACCGCCCCGGTGCGCGAAGGGAATCGGAGCCGGGTGGTCCAGATATGGATGGCGAAGGCGTACGTGCGTCACGGCGGCAGTATGCCCCTTGTTACCCGTGGGGAGGGTGCGGCCCGGTGGCTGCGTGATGAACGGCGCGCCGCCGCGACCGTCCGGCTCGCACCATCGAGCACGCGGGTACCCCGCGCCCCTGGTCCGAGTGGACCTCGGCGTGACAGGGTGTAGGGGCGGAAGCAAGCCAATACGGGCCGCGCCCGAGGTCGGGCGAGGCCAATTCGACGAAGGTGGACCGGACAGCATGGCCGAATGGACCTCAGCGGTCGGTGCCGCACAGCTCGCCCGTCTCATCACCTCCCAGCAGGAGCGGCCGAGCGTTCCCGGGGCCCGCAAGTTGCCGGCCTACCGGACCCTCGCCGACGGCGTCCGCCTGCTCGTCCTCGAAGGCCGCGTCCCCGTCGCCGCCCGGCTGCCCGCCGAGCGGGAACTGGCCGTCGCCCTGTCCCTCAGCCGCACCACCGTCGCGGCCGCCTACGAGGCCCTGCGCGGCGAGGGCTTCCTGGAGTCCCGGCGCGGCGCCGGCAGCTGGACCTCCGTACCGGCCGGGAACCCGCTGCCCGCCCGGGGCCTCGAACCGCTGCCGCCCGAGTCCCTCGGCTCGATGATCGACCTCGGCTGCGCAGCGCTGCCGGCCCCCGAGCCCTGGCTCACCAAGGCCGTCCAAGGCGCCCTGGAGGAACTGCCGCCGTACGCGCACACCCACGGGGACTACCCGGCCGGGCTGCCCGCGCTGCGCCGGATGCTCGCGGACCGCTACACCGAGCAGGGCATCCCGACCATGCCCGAGCAGATCATGGTGACCACCGGGGCGATGGGCGCCATCGACGCCATCTGCAGCCTCTTCGCCGGCCGTGGGGAGCGGATCGCCGTCGAGTCCCCCTCCTACGCCAACATCCTCCAACTGATGCGCGCCGCCGGGGTCCGCCTCGTACCCGTCGCCATGGCCGACGGCCTCAGCGGCTGGGACATGGACGTCTGGCGGCAGGTGCTCCGCGATTCGGCGCCCCGCCTCGCCTACGTGGTCGCCGACTTCCACAACCCGACCGGAGCCCTGGCCTCCGAGGACCAGCGCCGCGCCATGGTGGAGGCCGCCCGCTCGGCCGGCACCGTCCTGGTGGCCGACGAGACCATGCAGGAGCTCCAGCTGGACCCGGACCTGGAGATGCCCCGCCCGGTGTGCTCCTTCGACCCGGCGGGCAGCACGGTCGTCACCGTCGGCTCCGCCAGCAAGGCGTTCTGGGCGGGCATGCGGATCGGCTGGGTCCGCGCCGCCCCCGACGTGATCCGCAGCCTGGTCGCCGCCCGCGCCTACGCCGACCTGGGCACGCCGGTGCTGGAACAGCTCGCGGTCAACTGGCTGATGCGGACCGGCGGCTGGCAGGAGGCCGTCGGGATCCGCCGCGAGCAGGCCCGGGAGAACCGTGACGCGCTGGTCGCGGCGGTCCACCGGGAGCTGCCGGACTGGGAGTTCGAGGTGCCCCGGGGCGGGCTGACCCTGTGGGCCCGTGCGGGCGGGCTCTCCGGCTCGCGGCTGGCCGAGGTGGGGGAGCGGGTCGGCGTACGGGTTCCCTCGGGCCCGAGGTTCGGTGTGGACGGGGCGTTCGAGGGCTACGTCCGGCTGCCGTTCACCGTGGGCGGCCCGGTGGCCGACGAGGCCGCCTCCCGTCTGGCGGCGGCGGCCCGGCTGGTCGGTACGGGCGCGGGCGGCAGCGGCGCGGAGCCGCCGCGCACGTTCGTGGCGTAGCCGGCCCCGCCCCGGCGCGATCCGCAGGAACGGCCTACGGCGCCTCCGCCGCCACCTCCGGCGCGTCGACGGCCGGTGCCTGGAGCGACTTGGCCGACAGGAGGCGGTCCGGGCCCGGCTGCCGCTCCGGCAGCAGTTCCAGCACGGCCTGGCGGTACGCCGGGTGCGTGGCCTCGTCGTACGGGTCCGGGGTGGCGGGCACCTGGAGCCGGTGCACGGGCCCGGTGCCGAGCCGGGCGTACCCGCGTCCCGGCGGCACCTGGGCCGTCGGGGTGGTGTGCGGCGGCAGTCCCAGCACGTCCGCGACCTGCTGGACGGCGGCGGGCCCGAGCACGACGCGGGCGCGGGTGTGCTGCCAGACGGCGTCGTTCAGCAGCTCCAGGTGCCCGAACTGTTCGGCCACCACCACCGTGACGTGCGCGGGCCGGCCGTGCCGCAGCGGCACCTGCAGCTGTGCCAGCGGGTCGGGGCCGCCTTCGGCGACGGCGAGGTGGGCCAGCACGCTCGGCTGGTCGAGCAGGATCCACAGGGGCCGCCGGGTGTCCTCGGGCGCGGGCCGCCCGACCTCCCGGGCCCGATGGGTGGCGATGAGCCGGCGTTCGGTCTCCTGCGCGGCCCATTCCAGGGTGGCCTGCGCCCCGGTGGGCCCGCATTCCACGGCGAGGACGCCGCGCCGGCCCGACAGGCAGGAGTACTCGCCGCTGCCGCCGCCGTCCACGATCAGTACGTCACCGCCCTGCCGCAGGGCCTGCAGGGCGACGGAGCGCAGCAGGGTGGAGGTGCCGCTGCCGGGTTGGCCGACGGCCAGCAGATGGGGCTCGGTGGAGCGGGGCCCGGTGCGCCAGATCACCGGCGGTACGTCGCGGGGCTCGTCGCCCTCCAGGACGGGCAGGGTGCGCTGCACGCCGCCGGCGTCGGTGAAGCCGAGCACGGTCTCGCCGGGGGAGGTGACGAACGGCTGGGCGGCGATGCCCGTCGGCAGCGCCGCCAGCACCCTCAGGTCGAGCTGGTTGCCCTCCTCGTCCCAGTCGAAGAGATACTCCCGTCCGCGCCCGGACTTGGCGTGCAGCAGTGCCTCGATCCGGGCCCGTGAGGTGGCCTCGCCGTCGGTGAAGTAGGCCGGGTAGCGGATGTGGAGCCGGGTGATGCGGCCCGCCTCGTCGAACTCGTAGCCGCTGAGGGCCTTGTCCCAGTCCCCGCCGTGGGCGAAGAGCGGGCTCGGGTCCTCAGGGATGGAGAAGTACGGCACGAGGGCTTCGTAGAGGGAGCCGAGTCGTTCGGTCTCGGCATCGCTGGGTCCGGTCTTCGCCGGGGTGCGGTCGCGTCCGTGCCAGGCCGCCGCCGCCATGAGGGTGATCATGGCGAGGAGGGGGCCGTAGGGGACGAGTGCGACCACGAGGACGCAGGCCGCTCCGAGGAAGAGCGCGGGACCACGCTTGTCCTTGGGGGTCTGCGACCACCGGCGCCGTCCGGCCGCGGCCAGGATGCGCAGGCCGCGTCCGATGACGAGGAGCGGATGGAGGACGTCCGTGGCACTGTCGGCGGCCGTGCGAGCGAGGTCGCGGCCCCGGTTCAGCGACATGGTGCCGCTGCTGAGGATGCGGGGAAGTGGGCGCCGGGCCACGGGCGTCTCCTGGAGTTGTGGGTGTGACGGTGTTCCGGGTGCTGCTGGTGTCGTCGGGTGACGGCCGGGCTAGAGCTTGATCCCGCCGAGCAGGCTCGCGAGGCTCGCCGTGCTCGCCGTGATGCTCGGCGCGATGGCGGAACCGGCGAGGAAGAAACCGAAGAGCGAGCAGACGAACGCGTGCGTCAGCTTCATCCCGTCCTTCTTGAAGAACAGGAAGCAGATGATGCCGAGCAGGACCACGCCTGAGATGGACAGGACCATGAGGTTTTCTCCTGGTTGGTGGGGACAGTCACCATCAGTTGTTCCAGGCTCACAGGAAGTATCAATGCGACAAAAGGTGCATACGGGTGAATTCGCGGGTTTTTCACTTGACCGGCTCAGCCTGGGTGGCGTGCTCGGCGCGCGGTGCTTCGAGGGTGATCATTGCCTCGGCCCGACCCGGACATGTGCAGGCCAGGGCGCTACTCTGGCGATTCACCCGTACGGACGCAGCGCCGTGCACCCCCCTGCCCGCCCGGCCCCGGCCGGGTCTGCGACGCCGTGACGGGCGGGCGGACCATGTCAGCAACGAGTGAAAGGCGGTACGAACCATGAGCGAGCACGCAGCGGAGGGCTCCGGTTCCCAGGACGTCCCCGACGAGGACGTCATCGAGCTGGCCACCAAGATCTTCGACCTCGCCCGCCAGGGTGAGACCGAGACGCTCACCGCCTACCTGGACGCCGGCGTCCCGGCGAACCTCACCAACGACCGCGGCGACACCCTGGTCATGCTCGCCGCCTACCACGGCCACGCCGACGCCGTGTCGGCCCTGCTGGCCCGCGGCGCCGAGGCCGACCGCGCCAACGACCGCGGCCAGACCCCGCTCGCCGGAGCGGTCTTCAAGGGCGAGGAGGCCGTCATCCGCGCGCTGCTCGCCGGCGGCGCCGACCCGAAGGCCGGAACCCCCTCCGCCGTGGACACGGCGCGCATGTTCGCCAAGGCCGACCTGCTGGAACTTTTCGGAGCTGAGTAGTCCGGTTTTGCCGGGCATCTGGCGCGGCCTGGACACATCCGGACCTCACAGGTTGGTCACGGCGGCCATAAATGTGGTCGCGGCGCACAAACCGCCTGGGTCATCATGGCGTCGGATTCGATTCGCGAGCACGGGGGACGGGCAGAAGCGGGCAGGACACGAAGGGTGTGCCGGCCCGGCCCGGCCTCCATGGTCACGAAGCACCGACGAGAGTGAGAAGGCAATGGTCTACATCGAGCGGAACATGACGGCGGACGTCCTCACATGCTGTTACGCGGCCCTGTGAATCCCGATTCCCGGTTGCGTCCCCAGCTTGATTTGAGGCCATTCCCATGTTCGAACCAGTCATAGCGCCGAGCGGTACCCTGCTCGGGCTCCTCCAGCGGGGCCGTGGCGACGGCACGCTGCACGCACTCGCGGCACCCAGGGCGGAGGCCCTCGAGGCCGTCAACCAGTGCGTGCTCCGCGACCCGCGCCAGGACTGGCAGGTCGAGAACCGCTCCTTGTACTACGCCCGGCTCTACCTGGACCTCGCCGGTCCGCTGGGCGAGATCGAGGCCCACCTCTTCAGCGCCGACGACCTCGTCGACGAGGAGGACCACCGCACGGGCCTCGCCCTGTCCGTCCTCGGACACCTGGCCTCCTACGGCCGCGACGACGCGCTCATGCTGCTGCGCCGCTACGCCGCCACCGGGGCGAACTGGGCCTGGGCACTCGACGAGCTGGCCCTGCGCGACGACGACGAAGGCCTGCGGTCACTGGCCGCCGCCGTCCTCGCCCGCTTCCCCGCCACGGCGGAGGGCGAGGCGCGGCTGGCCGCCGCCGTCCGCGACGCCTACGAGCCCCGCCCGTGGAGCCTGTGGGAGGAGATCCCCCAGTACGGCGAGCGCCTGCGCGCCGCCCGTCAGCAGGGCTCCTTCGACCGCTGGCAGCGCCAGATGACCCCGAGCGGGCCCCGGCCCGGCTGGGGCGTCCAGGCCGTCTTCGACTGGGCCGCCGACGGGCTGCGCCGCGGTACCCCGCTGCACGTCCCCGCAGCCCGCTGCCTCGCCGCCGTGGCCCAGCCCGAGGACCGCTCCGCCATCCTCGCGGCCGCCGCCGGCGCCGACGGCGAGGCCGCCCGGGCCACCGCCCTGCACCACCTGGTCCTCGCCGAACCGGACAACCCGGCCGTGCTGGACCTCATCGAAGCCGCCGCCGACGAGCCCGCCGTCGCCGCCTACGAGCGCATGTGCGGCCCCGAGGCCGTCGAACGGGCCCGACGCTGGGTCCACCGCCCCGACGCCCTCGGCGAGGCCGCCGCGGCCATCCTGGCCGCCCGCGGCGCGGCCGAGGACGCCACCCTGGTACTGGGCGCCCTGCGCTCCACCGTGCGCGGTGCGGGCCCGGACACCCGGCGCCTGTTCGCCCTGGTGGACGGGGCCGGTCGACTCGCCATCGGCTGCGCGGCCCCCGTGCTGCGCCACATCTACCGCGAGACCGCCTCGTCCCACCTGCGCGGCCGGGCCGCACGGGCCCTGGCCAGCACCGACCCCTCCTTCGCGGCGGGCTTCGCCGTCGAATGCCTGTGGGACTGCGAGGAGACCACCCGCGAGGTGGCCGCCCACCACGCCGAAACGGCCGACGCCCGCGTCGCCCCGCGTCTGCGCCGCCTGGCCGCCGATCCGGCGGAGGAGGAGGACGTCCAGTCCGCCGTCCGCAGCCGCATCACCCCCGAGTCGGCCGTGTAGCCGGCACCGCGCCGCCTTCGCGCAGCACGCACGGCGCCCCCGGTCCGGGGAACGGACCGGGGGCGCCGTGCGTGTGCCCGCCGGGCCACGGCTTCGGCCGTGCCGCGGTGCTCGGCTGCGGGGAAGGCGTGGCGCCGCCGCCCGACCTGGCCTCCTCCTCCCGACCCGCCCGCTGCTCGGCCTCGTACTCCCGTGTCAGCGGCCGCGTACGAACCTGACCGGAGTCCCCGGCCGGGCCTGCGCCGCCGCGTCCAGGGCCGGGCCCGGCGGGACCACCCCCACCACCGGGTAGCCGCCCGTCACCGGGTGATCGGCCAGGAACACCACCGGCAGCCCGTCCGGCGGCACCTGGACCGCGCCCAGCACCATGCCCTCGCTCGGCAGCTCCCCGGCCCGGGCACGGACCAGCGCGCGACCGCCCTCGGTGCGCAGCCCGATCCGGTTCGAACGGGGCGAGACCCGGAACACCGCCCCCCACAGCCCGGCCAGCGAAGCTTCCGTGAACCAGTCCGCCCGCGGCCCGAGCGCCAGCGGGAGCAGCAGCTCCGAAGGCGGCCCGGGCAGGCCGCAGACATCCGCCGCGAGAGCCGGGTCCGGGCCCGGCGGGCCCACCGGCAGCAACATCCCGGCCGCCAGGACCGGCGGCCCCAGCCCCGACAGCAGGTCCGTGGAGCGACTGCCCAGGACCGGCGGGCCGGCCAGGCCTCCCCGCACCGCGACGTAGCCGCGCACCCCCGACTCCGCCCGGCCCACCTCCAGCTCCGCCCCCGCCGGGAGCCGGACCGGCGCTCCCCAGGCCACCGGGCGACCGGAGACCCGTACCGGACAGGGCGCGCCGGTGACCGCCACGACGGTCGAAGCCAGGGCCCGCAGCCCGACCCCGTCCAGGGTCGTCTCCAGCGCCGCCGCGCCCGCCGCGTTGCCGACCAGCCGGTTGGCCAGCGCGTACGCCGCCGTGTCGAGCGCCCCCGAGCGCGGGACCCCCAGGTGCGCGTACCCGGGGCGGCCCCGGTCCTGGACCGTGGTCAGCGCGCCCGGCCGCACCACGAGCAACCCCGACGGCTCCGGCAGTTCCTCAGCCACGTCCGTCGTCCTCCTGCGTGAGGTCGCGCCCGTGCGTGAGGTCGGTCTCTTGCGTGAGGTCGCTCTCGTGGGTGAACCGGACCCGGACGCCGGGTGCGAACAGCGCCGCAGGTTCCCGCCGCGGGTCCCACAGCACCGCGTCCGTGGAGCCGATCAGCTGCCAGCCGCCGGGGGAGGAGCGCGGGTACACCCCCGCGTACTCCCCGGCCAGCGCCAGCGAGCCCGCCGGGACGGCCGTACGGGGAGACGCGCGGCGAGGGACGTGGAACCGCTCCGGCAGCCCCGTCAGATAGCCGAAGCCCGGCGCGAACCCGCAGAACGCCACCCGGAAGTCGACGGCGCCGACGATCCCCGGGACCTCGCGCGGGGCGACCCCCCACAACCGGGCCACCTCCACCAGGTCCGGGCCGTCGAACCGCACCGGGACGCTGACCTGCGGCCCCTGCGTCGGTGCGAGCGCCGGCACCTCCCACCGCGCGATCCGGGCGCCCAGCGCGGCCGGGTCCCGTACGCCGTCCAGCAGCACGGTCCGCGCGGCCGGCACCAGCTCCCGTACCGGCCCCAGCTCACCCGCGTCCCGGCGGCGCAGCAGCTCGGCGTGGAGCGCGGCGACCTCCTGCGCCGAGTCCAGCTCGATCAGCAGCGCCGCGGCGCCCACCACGAGAGGCCTCACGCGAAGGCCTCCACCCGGACCCCGGCCGCACCCAACGCCTCCCGGACCCGGCCGGCGAGCCCGGCCGCGCCCGGGGTGTCCCCGTGCAGGCACAACGAGCGCGCGGCCACCCGGACCGGCGAGCCGTCGGCCGCCGTCACCGCCCCCACGGCCGCCATCCGGACGGCCCGCGCGACGACCGCGTCCGGGTCGTGCAGCACGGCATCGGGCTCGCCGCGCGGGACCAGCGTCCCGGCCGGCGTGTACGCGCGGTCGGCGAAGGCCTCCGGTACGGGAGCCAGCCCGGCCTCCACGGCGGCGGCGAGCAGCAGCGACCCGGGCAGGCCCAGCACCGGCAGACCCCCGGTGGCCCCGGACCCGGCCGCCAGCCGCACACCGGCGACCACGGCGGCGGCCTGGCCCGCGTCGTGCACCGTGCGGTTGTAGAGCGCGCCGTGCGGTTTCACGTAGGACACCCGGGAGCCGGCCGCCCGCGCGAACACCTCCAGGGCCCCGATCTGGTAGGCCACCTCGTCGGCGAGCTCGCCGGGCGGCACGTCCATCGAGCGCCGCCCGAAGCCGGCCAGATCGCGGTAGGACACCTGCGCGCCGATCCGTACGCCCCGCTCCGCGGCCAGCTCGCAGACCCGGCGCATGATGGAGGGGTCACCGGCATGGAAGCCGCAGGCCACGTTGGCGCTCGTGACGACGGAGAGCAGAGCCTCGTCATCGGTGAGGGTCCAGCGCCCGAAGCCCTCGCCGAGGTCGGCGTTGAGGTCGATCACAGCGGTGGATGCGATCATGGAATCCATGCGCCGAGCGTAGAGCAGGCGACCGGAGCGCATGCGGGGACGATCCGGCCGAACCATGCCGTTTGGGATGTTGTCAGCAACAGGACCTAGTCTTTGTCCGTGACTCTCCCTGCCCCGGCGAAGACCCTTCCGTCCCCGGCGCCGGGCCCGGCCGCCGACGAGGGCCTGGCCCGGCGGCTGCGCGCCCTCGCCTGCACCGCCCCGCTGCACGACCTCGACGTCCGCAAGGCCAATCTGGCCGGCGAGTACGGGGTCTACGCGATGGCGGAGGTCGCGCTGGCCGCGATCGACCTGGTCACGCTCAACATGGACTTCGACACGGGCGCCGACCACGAGCAGATAGTGGCCAGGCTGCTGCCGCGCGTCGCGGCCCAGGCACCGTCCCGCCCGGCGGCCGAGCACGAGCGGGTGGCCCGCTGGGTGCTGGAGAACCTGATCAACGTCGGCAGCGTGGACCGCGGATTCCGTGCCATCTACGGCACCTTCGGCCCCGACGGCGTCTATGTGCGCCGGGACTACGACTTCAAGCTGATCGAAGAGGTCCCCGGCCACGGCGGCGTGGTCTACCTGCGCACCACCGACGAGGCCGTCAACGTCCTCGTCGGCGCCCTCGACACCGACGTCACCAGCGCCCAGATCGCCGCCGAGGTCAAGCTGGAGGTGCTGATCAGCCGCGGGCGGCTGGCCGACGCCCAGCTCGCCGCCGAGCAGGCCCGCTACCGGACCGTCCAGTACGCCGAGACGCTGCGCCGCACCCTGGACGCGACGCGGCGCAACGTGCGGGCGGTGGACTGGCTGCAGGCCGTGCCCGACATGATCGCCGAGGCCCTGGACCACGTCGCCGACCGCTACCGGCACGAGAACGCGATCCTCACCAACATCCGCAAGGCGCGCGACGAGGCGGAGGAGCCGGAGAACAAGCGGCGCGCGGCCGAGCTCGTCGACATCGTCAAGGACTGCATCCGCCGGCACACCCAGCTGCAGTCCCGGCTGCTGGACGCCGGCCCGCTGTTCCGCGCCGAACAGGACCGCCAGGCCTTCGCGGCCCCGGCGCCCCGCTCCGGCATCGACCTCTACGGCCAACTCGTCGCGCCGCTGCTGCCGCTGCCCCTGGAGCAGGCGAGCCGGGTCACCGCCGCCTTCTTCGCCTCCGGCGCCGGGCTGCGCACCCCCGTCTCGGTGCGGGTGTCCGACCTGGTCGAGATCCTCCTCACCCCGCCGGTGGAGCGGGAGCACCTCGGCGCGGAGATGCCGGAGCCGGACCTCATCGCCACCCCGGACGACAGCCGCTTCAGCGAGGAGCAGCTGGCCGCGGCGACGGCACTCCTGGACCTCCCGCACGACGCCCCGCGCCGGCTGTCCGGAATCCTCGCCGAGGCCCGCCGCAGCGATCCGGAACTGCCGTACCTGGTGGCCCTGCTCGCCGTCCACGCGGCGAGCCCGGCCGTCGGCACGGCCTATCGGCAGGGCGAGGAGCGGCTGCTCTTCGCCGTGGACGACGGCACGCAGCTCGACGACCCCGAGTTCGGCGGCGCCGACCTCATCGTCGGCACCGCCCTTCTGGACGCCGCCGGCATGGCGGCCGACCGCGCGGAGGCCTCATGACCACCGCTCCGGCCCCGATGGCGCCCACTCAGGCCTCGCTCGGGCGGCGCCCGGCCGTTTCAGCCTCGCCGGCGTTTGAGCAGGGGGTACCTCCCAGCGGTAGCTGGGGGAGGGTCCGGGCAGAGCCCGGTGCCCGGCGGAGCCGGGTTTCCTGGGGCTCCGCCCCGGACCCCGCGCCTCAAACGCCGGCGAGGCTGAAACGGCCGACCGCCTCCGCATCGTCACGCGGCACCACACATCCCGCCCCTCTCACCCGTACGACCCGTACAGCCCGCACCGCCGAGGAGACGCACCCGTGAGCGACCACCACGCCGAAACCCCCGCGTGGAGCGAGCCCGACGCGCCGTCGGCTCCCGTCGCGCCCGCCACCACAGGCTCCGTGACCCCCGCCGACGCCGCCGACGCGGCCCGGCTCGTCGCGTTCGGGCTCCAGCCCAAGCTGCTCCCGGCCCGCGACGCCGAGTACGCGGAACTGCTCCGCCGCTACCGCGAGGAGCCCGCCTTCGGCCGGCTCGCCGACGCCGTCGCCACCGGCCTCGGCCTCGTCGTCCTGGAGGTGTCCCCCCGCGCCGGCATGGCCGTGGCCGCCGGCGAGGACTCCGTCTTCGCCGTCCGGATGGGCGACTACGCCCGCCGCACCGCCGCCGACTCCGCCGACCGCTTCCTGCACGGCCTCGCCCACCTCGCCGTGGCCGCCCTCGCCTTCCCCCGCCCCGAGGACCTCGCCGACGACGGCTACATCGGCCGCATCACCGTCAACGGCGTCGACGCCTTCGTCCGGCAGACCTGCCGCCGCCTGGAGGAGCGCGCCGAGGAGCTCGGCGAGAACACCGACCCGGCCTCCGACGCCCCCGGCCTGGAGGCCGCCTGGCGCGTCTACGCCCGCCGCAGCGCGACCGGCGCCACCAAGGACGCCCGCCGCCTCGCCGGCTCCACCACCGGCATCGTCGGCAAGGCGGCCGCCTTCCTCACCGACTCGGGCTTCCTCCAGCGCACCGCGGACGAGGCCGGCGGCACCTACCGCACCACCCCCCGCTACCAACTCCAGGTCCGTGACATGGCGGGCAGCGCGGCGATGGCCGAGCTCCTGGAGCTCGGCGTGGTCCCCGTCAGCGACGGCTCCGCCACCCTGCTGCCGCCGCCCGAGGGCGACGACCTGGATCTGGCCGCCGACGCCGGCCTCCCGTTCCACGCCTGAGCCCCCGGGCCCCGCGGCCCGCGCCCCGATCCCCGTACGTCCTGCCTCACCAAGACACCACGAGAGTCCGCCGCCATGTACGAGCTGTCCCGGATCCGCCTCTACTCCATCGGGCCCGCCGGCGCGCGCTACGCCGACACCGTGCTCGACCTGCGCGGAGTCGGCGAGCCGGTGCCCCACCCGGCGCCGACCCAGGCGGAGTTCTTCGAGGACGAGCCCACCGGCCCGCCGCGCCGGCCCGCGCCCGCCGGCGTGCTCTTCCTGGAGAACGGCGGCGGCAAGTCCGTCCTCCTCAAGCTGATCTTCTCGGTGATGCTCCCGGGCCACCGCAACACCCTCGGCGGCGCCAGCTCCGGCGTGCTGCGCAAGTTCCTGCTCGCCGACGACTGCGGCCACGTCGCCCTGGAGTGGCAGCACACCCAGACCGGCGAGTGCGTGGTCGTCGGCAAGGTCAGCGAATGGCGCGGCCGCCAGGTCTCCAACGACCCGCGGAAGTTCGCCGAGGCCTGGTACTCCTTCCGCCCCGGCCCCGGCCTGAGCCTGGACAGCCTGCCCGTCGCCGAGGCCACCTCCGTGCGCCCGCCCGTCGAGGGCGCCTCCGGGGCCCAGGGCCGCCGCCGCACGATGAAGGGCTTCCGCGACTCCCTCACCGAGGCGGGCAAGACGTACCCGCACCTGGAGGTGTACTTCGAGGAGATCCACGACCGCTGGAACGAGCACCTCACCGACCTCGGCCTCGACCCCGAACTCTTCCGCTACCAGCGCGAGATGAACGCCGACGAGGGTGAGGCCGCCGGCCTCTTCGCGGTCAAGAAGGACTCCGACTTCACCGACCTCCTGCTGCGCGCCGTCACCGACACCCGCGACACGGACGGCCTCGCCGACCTCGTCCACGGCTTCGGCAACAAGCTCGGCCGTCGCGCCGAGCTCATGGCCGAACGGGACTTCACCGCCGGCTCGGTCGACCTGCTCACCCGCATCGTCGAGGCCGCCGGCGCCCGCTCCCGGCTGCGCGACGTGCACGCGGGCGCGGAACGGCGTACGCGCACCCTCGCCCGGCGGCTGTCCGCCCGCGCCACCGAGGAACGTGGCCGCGCCGCCGACCTCGCCCAGCGGGTCACCGGCGCCGCCCACCAGGTCACCGCGGCGGAATCCGCCCGCACCCGTAGCGCCGCCGTCTCCGCCGAACTCGCCTACCGGCACGCCTCGCTGGCGCTGACCGTCGCCGACAAGGCCGCCGCCGCCCAGCGCCGCGAACTCCTCGAAGCCCGCACGCTGCACTCCGCCTGGCAGGCCGCCGAGAACGTGCTGCGCCACCGGGCCGCCGCCGACCGCTCCGCGCGCGTCGCCGCCGCGATCCTGGAGGCCGAGCGGGACGCCGCCCCGGCACTGGCCGCCCGCGCCACGGCCGCCGGTGAGCTGGTCCGGGCCCTGCACACCGCCGCCGAGCACGGCGAGCGGCTCGCCAACGAGGAGGAGGAGCGCTCCGCCGCCCTCCAGGCCGCCGGCGAGGCCTCGCACCGCGACGCCACCGCCGCCGCCACGGCGGCCCAGCGGGCCCGCAGCGAGGCCGAGCACCTGCGCTCCCGGCTGGCCGAGGTCCAGCAGGAGACCGCCGAGGCCGTGCGCGCAGGCTGGCTCGACGACACCGCCCCCGACGCCGACCCGGCCCGTGCGGCCCTCGCCGCCAGCGACGCCGAGAAGACGGCCGTGGCCGCCTGGGACGAGTCCCGGGAGGCCGCGCGTGCCGCCGCCGAGGCCGCCCGCGAGGCCGCCGCGACGGAATCCCGCGCCGAGCTCACCGCCGCCCGTGCGGCGGACGCCGCCGACGCGGCCGAGGGCGCCCACGACGCGGAGTACCGGGCCGCGGCCTCCCTCGCCACCGCCCCGCGGCTGGCGGAGCTGCTGGGGCTGCCGTCGGTCCCCGACGCCTTCCTCCCGCACCCGCGTGCGGGTGCGCAGGCCCACGCCGCCGTCGCGGCCACCGCCGCCGGCGCCGTCGGCCGCCCGGGAGCCACCGGCCCCACCGCCCTCATCGGGTCCGCCGGGTCCGCCGGGGGCGAGAGCCTGACCGTGGCCGACCTCGACCGGAACGCCGACGACCTGCGCACCCTGCTGACGGACGGGGTCGCCGCGGCCGAGCGCCAGCTCTTCGAGCTGCGCACCGCCGCCGCCGACGACGCCCGCATCCTCGGCGCGCTCGGCGACGGCGGGCTGCTGCCGCCCGGCCCGGACGTCCTGGCCACCGTGGAATACCTCGGCGAGCACGGCATCCCCGCCCTGCCGGGCTGGCGCTACCTCGCCCAGTCCGTGGACCCCGCCGACCACGCCGCCGTCCTCGCCGCCCGACCCGAACTCGTCGACGGCGTCGTCATCACCGACCCCGACACCCACGGCCGGGCCCGCGAGGTGCTGTCCGGCGCCGCCTTGCTGCCCCGCTCCACCGTCGCCGTCGGCACGGCCGCCGCCCTGCTGGCCCCGCTGCCGCCGGCCGGCGACGCGGCCGACTCCGGGGTGTTCCTCGTACCGCCGAACCCGGCCATGCACGACGAGGGCGCCGCCGACGAGGAACGCCAGGCGCTGCGCGAGCGCGCCGCCGCCCGTGACACCGAGATCCGTGACCTCGCGGCCCGCCTCGGCGGTGACCGCGAACTCGCCGCCCGCCTCGGCTCCTGGCGCACCGGCTGCCCGCCCGGCCGCCTGACCGAACTCGCGGAAGCGGCCGCCGCCGCCCGGATGTTCGCCGAGGAGGCCGACGCCGAGCTCGCGGAGGCCCGTACCGTACGCGCCGAGGCCGACGAGGCCGCGGCCGACGCCTCCCGGGTCCGCGAGGAGCGCCAGGACACCGCCCAGCGAGCCCGCCGCGTCGCCGACGCCCTCGCCGGGCTCGCCTTCCGGCTGCGCGAACGTGCCGGCTGGCAGGCCAAGCTCCGCGAACTCGCCGACGAAGCCGCCGAGTCCGAGGCCCGCGCCGAGGTGTGCCTGGACCGCGCCCGCGCCGCCGACGAGGACCGCCGAGCCGCCCAGCGCGCCGCCGACGACGCCCGCCGCACCGCCCGCGCGCTGCGCGCGGAGCGCGCCGAGATCGCCGGCGCCCCCGACCAACTGCCCGACGGCGAGGGTGACGCCCCCCGGGCGCCGCTGCCCGACCTGCGCGAGGCCTACCGCGCGGCCTCCCAGCTCTACGAGAAGGTCGGCGTCGGCGCCGACCTGCGCGCCGAACAGGCCCGCGCCGAGAGCGACGAGAGCGCCGCCCTGGCCGAACTCGACCGCCTCACCAACAAGGTCCGTACCCGGGCCGCGCAGCTCCTCGAAGGCACCGACGGCGCCGACGGCCCCTCCCGGCAGGCCGCGGCCGCCCGGGCCGAGTCCCTCGTGCAGATGCTGGAGACCCGCGCGTCCACCGCGAGCGAGCAGCTCGGCCGACTGCGCGGCGAGGCCGAACGGCACGCTCCCACCGAGGGGGAGGCGCACACCGAACTCCCCGAGGAGCTCGTCCCCGAGGACGTCGACCAGGCCCAGGCCCTGCTGCGTACGGCCACGGCCCAACTCGCGGCCCACACCGCGGCCGTGGAGGGCGCCCGGGCCGCCCACACGGACCTGCTGCGCGCCCACCGCACGGCCGAGGACGGCGCCGGTGGCTTCGACGAGACCGCGGCGATGCTCCGGGACCTGCTGCGCGACCACACCCACCAGGACGACGAGCAGGAGCCGGTACCCCACGCGGGCACCCTGGAGGAAGCCCGCCAGTCCGCCGCCGAGGCCCGCCGCTCCCTGCGCGGCTGCTCCGCCGACCTGTCGGCCGCGGAGGCCGCGGTGCGCGAGGCGAGCGACATCCTGGTCCGGCACGCCAACGCCACCCGCTACGAGCAGGTACGCACCCCCGCGCGCCAGCAGATCCGCGAACTGCCCGCCTCCGCGCTGCCCGAGCACGCGGCGGCCTGGGCCGCGGCCTTCGCGCCCCGGCTGCGCGTCCTCACCGACGAACTCGCGCAGCTGGAGCGCAACCGCGACAGCATCGTCGACCGCCTGCGCGGCCTCGTCGAATCGGCCCTGGCCACGCTCCGCTCCGCGCAGCGACTCTCGCAGCTCCCCGAGGGCCTCGGCGAGTGGTCGGGGCAGGAGTTCCTGCGGATCCGCTTCGAGGAGCCGGACCAGGCCACGCTCACCGAGCGGCTCGGCGAGGTCATCGACGAGGCGACCCGCGCGGCCGTGAAGAAGAACAGCAGTGCCTCCTTCGGAGAGGGCCGCCGTGACGGCATGTCCCTGCTGCTGAGGGGTGTCCAGGCGGCCCTGGAGCCCAAGGGCATCTCCGTGGAGATCCTCAAGCCGGACGCGGTGCTGCGCGCCGAGCGGGTGCCGGTGGGGCAGATGGGCGACGTGTTCTCCGGCGGGCAGCTGCTGACCGCCGCGATCGCGCTGTACTGCACGATGGCGGCGCTGCGCAGCAACGACCGAGGCCGCGACAAGCACCGGCACGCGGGCACGTTGTTCCTCGACAACCCGATCGGCCGCGCCAACGCGACGTACCTGCTGGAGCTCCAGCGGGCCGTCTCCGACGCCCTCGGCGTCCAACTCCTTTACACGACAGGCCTGTTCGACACCACGGCTCTCGCCGAGTTCCCGCTGGTGATCCGCCTGCGCAACGACGCGGACCTGCGGGCGGGCCTGAAGTACATCAGCGTCGAGGAACACCTGCGCCCGGGTCTGCCGCAGCAGTCCGCGGAGGCGGAGACCATCCACGGCGAGATCACGGCCACCCGCATGTTCCGCCGCAGCGGCGTCTCCTGACGCGAGAGCACGGCAGACACGCGCACGCGGACCCGAGACATCGTCGCGGGGCCGCATGCGCGCGCCGACGCGAGGCGTCCTCGCGGGGCGCACGCGCGCTCGCCGGGCGTGAGGGCGTCGGCGCGCGGAACAGTGCCCGGAGGCCGCCGGAGGGGCGTCCTCGCGGGGACCAGGCAGACGTGCCGAAGCCAGGCGGCCTCGGGGGCACCCGGGCGTGCGCGTCGACGTGAGACATCGTCGCGGGGACGCACGCACGCGGGGCGCGAGGGCGACCGGCGCGCCGAATAGCGCCCGGAGGGCCGTCCTCATGGGGACCAAGTGGGCCGCCGACGCCAGGCCGCCTCGGGCACCCGGGCGCGCACGTCGACGCGAGGCCGCCTCGGGGCACCGAGGCGTGCACGCCGGGCGAGAGGGTGGCTGGCGCGCGGAACAGTGCCCGGAGACCGTCGGAGGGTCCTCCTCGGGGGCACCCGGGCGCGCACGTCGGCGTGAGGCGGCCTTGTGGGGCGTACGCGCGCACGGCCGGGGGCGCGGGCGGTCAGCGCGTCGAATAGCGCCCGGAGGCCGCCAGAGGGCCGTCCTCGCGGGGTATTCGGCCCGCCGCGGCCTCCCGGGCCGCTCGGGAGGCCCGCCGGGCCGCCCGGCGGCGGCCGCGCGCCGTGCTGCTCGGCTCCGACAGGACCCCGTACCGCTGGTTCCAGGTCTGTCGGGTGATCAACACGTCCAGCACGCCCCAGGTGGCCACGATCGTCCCGGCTATCGCCCCGAGCCCCATGGGGAGGGCCAGCCAGGACCCGGTCAGGGTCAGGAAGAACGTGATCGTCGCCTGCGTCAGGGTCACGGACACGATCAGCACCGCCCGCACCGCGGACGTCCGCACCGAATCCGGCATCCGGCGCCGCCGCGCCGGCTCCTCGACCCACAGTCCCCGCCCGGCCGAGTCGGCACCCAGGCCCGCACCCACACCGCCGCCCTCGTCACTGCTCATGGTCCGCTCACTCCCCACCGCGCGGTCCGTCATGCCTGCCGGCCCTGCCCACTTGCCACGTGACGCGTCTGCCCCGCCACAGCCGTCCCTCACGTCCGTTCCGGCACGCCCCTCGAACTGACAGACGTTCGGCGGCGCCGGGAGATTCCCGGATCGCGGATACGTTCTCGCACCGGAATGATCGCGGAACGAATAATTCCAGCCATCCATCGGGTTGCGGGAACTGACGCCCCACCAAGTGTCATCTGCCACATATCGGGCCGGTCTTGACCGGAAGTGTCGGACAACTGGTGATCTTCCTCCCGGGGTCAGGCCGAAAACGTCCGGACACGCCTTCGAAGCTGCCCCGCAGCAGTAGTAGGCTCACGCCGTTTAAATGACGGAACACCGACCCCCGGTAACGGGGTTGACCTGGGGGAGGCTGGGGAGGCCATGCGCTTTCGCGGGAAGTCCATCCGCCGGAAGATCGTGGCGTTGCTCCTTGTGCCGCTCGTCTCCCTGACCGCCCTCTGGGGCTTCGCGACAGTCATCACCGGCCGAGAGGCCGTCCAACTCTTCGACGTGGCCTACATCATCGACAAGGTGGGCTACCCCGTGGAGGACGTCGTCCGCGTCATCCAGAAGGAACGGCGCCAGACCCTGGTCGTCCTCGGCGACCCCCGGGCCGCCGCCGCCACGGCCGAACTCACCAAGCGCCGCGCCGAAACCGACCAGGCCGTCGAGCAGATCAGCGTCAGCGCCCGCGACTCCAAGGTCATCGACGAGCTGAGCCCGCAGAGCGCCCAGCGCCTGCGGTCGATCGTCGCGGCCTTCCAAGGCATCGGCACCATGCGCCGATCCGTCGACCAGAACGCCCTGGATCCCACCCAGGCCCTGGATCTCTACAACCGACTGGTCGACCCCTGCTACGACTTCCTCATGAACCTCCACGGCCTGGACAACGTGGAGGTGGACAAGGAAGGCCGCGCCCTCGTCGGCATCAGCCGCGCCCGCGAACTGCTCTCCCGCGAGGACGCCGTCATCGCCTCCGCCCTCGCCGCGCGCAACATCACCGCTCCCGACGTCCGCCACGTCTCCGACTTCGCGGCCAACCGCTCCCTGCTCTACGAGTTCAACCTCGTGACCCTCCCCGCCGAGGACCGGCAGAGCTTCGAGCAGTACTGGAAGAACCCCGAGACCCAGCCGCTGCGCGACGCCGAGGAGCGCTTCATATCCGGCGGCGCGGTCAACAAGCCGCGCAACCTCACCGCCGCCCAGTGGGACGAGGCCTCCATCAAGGTCCTCGACGAACTGGCGGCCATGAACACCGCCGCCGGCAACCGCTACCAGGAGCGCATCGAGCCCGTGGCCACGGACGTCATGGTCCAGGCCGCCGCCGCCGGCATCCTCGGCTTCCTCGCACTGGTCTTCTCCCTGGTCCTGTCCGTGCGCATCGGCCGCGACCTCGTCCGTGACCTGTCCCGGCTGCGCAAGGAGGCCCACGAGGCCTCCGGCGTCCGGCTGCCCAGCGTGATGCGCCGCCTCGCCGCGGGCGAACACGTGGACGTGGAGACCGAGGCACCCCACCTCGAATACGAGAAGGACGAGGTCGGCCAGGTAGGCCAGGCCCTCAACACCCTCCAGCGCGCCGCCGTCGAGGCCGCCGTCAAGCAGGCCGACCTGCGCCGCGGCGTCTCCGAGGTGTTCGTCAACCTGGCCCGCCGCAACCAGGTGCTGCTGCACCGCCAGTTGACCCTCCTCGACACGATGGAACGCCGTACCGAGGACACCGAGGAACTGGCCGACCTCTTCCGCCTCGATCACATGACCACCCGCATGCGCCGGCATGCCGAGGGCCTCGTGATCCTCTCCGGCGCCGCGCCCTCCCGCCAGTGGCGCAAGCCCGTCCAGCTGATGGACGTCGTACGCGCCGCCGTCGCCGAGGTCGAGGACTACGAGCGCATCGAGGTACGCCGGCTCACCCGCCTCGGCATCGTCGGCCCGGCCGTCGCCGACGTCACCCACCTCATCGCCGAACTCCTGGAGAACGCAACCGTGTTCTCTCCGCCGCACACCGCGGTCCAGGTGCACGGCGAGCGCGTCGCCAACGGCTTCACCCTGGAGATCCACGACCGCGGCCTCGGCATGACCCCCGAAGCGCTGCTCGACGCGAACCTCCGGCTCGCCGAGACCCCCGAGTTCGAGCTCTCCGACACCGACCGCCTCGGCCTGTTCGTCGTCAGCCGCCTCGCACAGCGCCACAGCGTCAAGGTCGTCCTCCAGCCCAGCCCGTACGGGGGCACCACCGCGGTGCTGTTCCTGCCCGCGGCCCTGCTGACCGAAGCCCCCGAGACCAACGGCGCGGGCGCCCGGTTCGACGGCGCCCGGGCCGCGGCCAAGCCCCTGAGGTCCGACAAGGCCGGCCGCGCCGGCTCCGAGCGGCCCACGGCCGCCGCCATGCAGCGCGCGACGTCCGGCCGCCAGCTGCCCGTCGGCGACCTGCGCGGCCCGGTCGAGCTGGAGGCCCCGCTTCCGGCCGGCGGCCTGAACGGCCGGGACCGGCTGGACGGCCTCGACGACCCCGCCGTGCACGACGACGCCCCCACGGCGATCACGAGCCGTACCGGCGCCGCCGCCCGCCCGGTCATGGCGACGCTCGACGACGAGACCCCGCCGAACGGCATCCCGCGCAGCGCCCTCCTGGGCCTGCGCCCGGCGGACCGGCCGCACACCGACCGGCACGCGGACCGCGGCGGCCCCCGCAAGGGCGACCGCGACCGCGAGTCGCACGCGCCCACCGGCCCCGTCCGGCTGGACACCCAGCGCGTGGAGGCCCCGCGTCCGGACGGCTCCCGCTCCCAGGGCGCCGTACCGCTGCCGCGCCGCCGCCCGACCCCGACTCTGGTCGCCGACCACGGCCGCCGGGTGGAACCCCGCCCGGTGTCCATGGTCCCGCAGCCCTCCCCGGCCGGATCCGAAGCCGGATCCGACGCGGGGACCGCCGCACCCGGCCCCGGCATCGGCGGGCTGCCCCGCCGGGTCCGCCAGGCGAGCCTGGCGCCCCAGCTCAAGAAGTCCCCGTCCGCCGCACCCGCCGAAGCCGCCCCCGACCAGGCGGCCGACCGTGACGCGGAAGACGTACGTACGCGCATGTCCGCACTCCAGCGTGGCTGGACGGCGGGCCGCAACCAGCACGCACAGCAGAAGTCCGAGACCGAGGCAGGCACATCCGCCGCCGGCGGTCCCGCGAACGAGAACGAAGGGGACGGTCGATGACCGCACCGCAGACCGGCAACGACACCAGGGGCCGCGGCTCCGGCCCGCTCAACTGGCTCCTCGACGAGCTCGTCGACCGGGTCGGCTCCATCCGCAAGGCGGTGGTCCTCTCCGGCGACGGCCTGCCCACCGGCAGCTCCAAGGACCTGACCCGCGAGGACAGCGAGCACCTGGCCGCGGTCGCCTCCGGCTTCCACAGCCTGGCCAAGGGCGTCGGCCGGCACTTCGACTCCGGCCGGGTCCGCCAGACCGTCGTCGAGCTCGACGAGGCCTTCCTCTTCGTCATGGCCGCGGGCGACGGCAGCTGCCTGGCCGTCCTGGCCGACGCCGACTCCGACGTCGGTCAGGTGGCGTACGAGATGACGCTGATGGTCAAGCGCGTCGGCGACCACCTGGCGACCGCCCCGCGCACCGGGCTGCCAGCCGGAGGGTGAGTCGTAGGGCATGAGTGATTCAGGCCAGGGCCACCCCACGGACATCTCCGCCGGTCTCCCCGTCGACCCGTCCTACCCCCACCACGACCCCGACCAGCTGGACCCCGACCCCGACCAGCTGGACCCCGACCACGCGCACTGGTTCGACGACGACGCGGGACCGGTCGTCCGCCCGTACGCCATGACCCGTGGCCGGACCAGCCACGCGGGTCAGCACAGACTCGACCTGATCGCGCTCGTCGTCGCCGAACCGGCGGCCGACGATCCGGTCTGGGACATGACCCTCTCCCCGGAACACGCCCACATCCTCGGGCTGTGCCGGGGCCGACCGCAGTCGGTCGCCGAACTCGCGGCCGATCTCGACCTCGCCGTCGGGGTCGTCCGCGTCCTGATCGGCGACCTGGTCGATGAGGAACTGGTCCACGTGACCAGGCCGGTACCACCGGCAGAACTGCCTGATGAATCCATTCTGCGTGAGGTGATCGATGGCCTTCGGGCGCTTTAGCCGCACCGGTGCCATGCACGCGGTGTCGCCGGTCGAGCCGCTGACCTTGAAGATCCTGGTCGCGGGCGGCTTCGGGGTGGGCAAGACCACCCTGGTCAGCGCGGTGAGCGAAATCAGACCCCTGCGCACCGAGGAACGGCTCTCCGAGCCGGGCGTCGGTGTCGACGACACCGGGGGAGTGGAGGGCAAGAGCACCACCACCGTGGCCATGGACTTCGGGCGCATCACGCTCCGCGAGGACCTGGTGCTGTACCTGTTCGGCACGCCCGGGCAGGACCGCTTCTGGTTCCTGTGGGACGAGTTGGCGCAGGGTTCGCTCGGCGCCGTCGTCCTCGCGGACACCCGTCGCCTCGCCGACTGCTTCGCCGCCATCGACTACTTCGAGCGGCGCGCGATCCCGTTCGTCGTCGCGGTCAACTGCTTCGACGGAGCCGACCGGCACCCCGTGGTGACCGTACGGACGGCGCTGGACCTCGATCCCGGGGTACCGGTGCTGCTGTGCGACGCACGGGACCGGGAATCGGTGAAGGACGTGCTGGTGGGGGTCGTGGAACACGCGATGTCCCTGGCACGCGAACGCCGCCGGAGCCTCTCCGCGGGAGCCTGACACCGAGGCGGCCCGTACCCCCGCCGACTGGGGTACGGGCCGCAGCTCTCACGGGGGGACCGGGGTCCCGGTCGCGGCGCGGGACTGTGGAGCGAGTGTGAACCCGCTGCCGGGGGCCGTCAAGCGTTCGGACGACACCGGCGGTTCAGCGCACGGCGACAATGGCCGACCCGTGCCCGAACAGCCCCTGGTTCGCGGTGATCCCCGCCCGCGCACCCGGCACCTGCCGCTCCCCGGCCGTGCCCCGCAACTGCCAGGTCAGCTCACACACCTGGGCGATCGCCTGCGCCGGTACCGCCTCCCCGAAGGAGGCCAGCCCGCCACTGGTGTTGACCGGGATCCGGCCGCCCAGCGCCGTCGCCCCCTCGCGTACGAGCTTCGCCCCCTCACCCTCGCCGCACAGCCCGATGTCCTCGTACCACTCCAACTCCAGGGCGGTGGAGAGGTCGTACACCTCGGCGAGCGAGAGGTCGTCCGGTCCGAGCCCCGCCTCCTCGTAGGCGGCGCGCGCGATCGAGGACCTGAAGGACCCGCCCGCCGGAGCCACCGCCACCGCCACCGTCGAGTCGGTCGCGATGTCCGGCAGGTCCAGCACCGTACGCGGATAGGTGGGCGTCACCGTCGAGACGGCCCGGATCCGCACCGGATCGGCCACCCCGCGCGAACGCGCGAAGTCCATGCTGGTGAGAACCAGGGCCGCGCCCCCGTCCGAGGTGGCGCAGATGTCGAGCAGTCGGAGCGGATCCGCGACCACCGCCGAGGCCGCGACCTCCTCCGCGGTGACCGTCTTGCGGTAGCGGGCATACGGATTGAGCAGCCCGGCGGCCGCGTTCTTCACCTTGACCTGCGCGAAGTCCTCCAGCGTGTCCCCGTGGAGGGCCATCCGGCGCCGGGCGTAGAGCGCGAAGTAGGCCGGGTTGGTGGCGCCGAGCACGCGGAACCGCAGCCAGTCCGGATCGTCGGGCCGGTCGCCGCCGGCCGGTGCGAAGAACCCCTTGGGCGCGGCGTCCGCTCCGACCACGAGCACCACGTCGGCCAGGCCCGCCAGGATCTGCGCCCGGGCGGCTCCGACCGCCTGGGCGCCGGACGCGCAGGCCGCGTACACGCTGGTGACCCGGGCACCCTGCCAGCCGAGGGCCTGGGCGAAGGTGGCACCCGCCACATAGCCCGGGTATCCGGAGCGCACGGTGTCGGCGCCCACGATCGACTGCACCTGCGTCCAGTCCAGACCGGCGTCGTCCAGCGCCGCCCGCGCGGCGGCCCGCCCGTACTCGACGAAACTGCGGCCCCATTTGCCCCAGGGGTGCATACCCGCCCCGAGGACGGCGATGTCGGCGCTCACGCGGCGCCTCCCACCGGCCGGAACCGCCAGGTGGTCCAGACGGTCCCGGTGGCGTCGGTGGCGTCGGTGGCGTCGGTGGCGTCGGTGGCGTCGGTGGCGTCGGTGGCGTCGGTGGCGCCGGTGGCCGCGTTGGTCCCCGTGGCCCCAGCAGCCCCGGAGACCCCAGTGAGCCCACCCTCCTCGTTCAGCACGCCCCCGACCACCTCGACCTCCATCCCGACGGCCAGATCGGCGACCCCCACCCCGGGCGCGGCCTGCCCCAGGACCACCATCCCCTCGGCCTCCAGCTCCACCGCGACCAGCGTGTACGGCTCCCAGGGCACGGCCGGGTCGGACACGTACGGCGCGGGGGGCCGGTAGCGCCCGTCGGTGTAGGACCAGATCCGGCCCCGCGAGGACAGCGGCACCTCGGCGAGGTCGCCGCCCCCGGGACAGTGCGGATTGCGGCAGTACGCGTCCTCGCGCGGGAAGAACACCGCGGTGCAGGCCGAGCACCGGGTGCCGAGCAGCCGGAAGCCCCCGCCGTCCGGCGCGTCCTCGGTGAACCACCCGCTCACGACGGGTGTGCGTGTGCGTGCCACGATGCCCCTCCCTGGTCAGCAAATCTGACGGATCGTCAGGAGTCTGCCACGGGGGGACGGCCCTGACACGGGTTCTCGGCAAGCCACTTCTGCGCGATCTCACCCAGCTCCGCGTCGCGGCCGGTCAGCATCATCGCGATCATCTGCGCGTCCCCGCGCAGCGACCACGCGGGATGGCCGAAGGTGGCGGGGTTGTTCCCCTCGACCAGGAAGTGCGCGGGCCAGGCGGTCCCGTACCCGATCAGGGGGAGTGCGGCGAGGTAACGCCGCCGGCCGCGCGCCAGCCCGTAGGCGGTCACGGCCAGTCCGGTGAGGGTGCCGGTGAGATGGATCCAGCGGGTGGCTGCGCGCGAGTGCATCGCGACGTAGTACGGCCAGAATTCCTCGTACGAGGTGAAAGTCATGCGGGCACGGTACTCACGGCGGGACGACGGCGACAGGGACGAGAAGCTCGCCGTCCCAGGGGTCCCACAACCACCGCCGGCCGCACCCCCCTTGGCATACGATCGCCGGATGTCGGCACACCTGAAGGACTCGCACTGCTCCACCTGCGGAGCGCCGTACCCCACCCCCGAGTGGCCCCGTACCTGCGCGGCCTGTGGGGCGACCGCCTACCGCAACCCGCTCCCGGTGGCCGTCACCCTCCTCCCCGTCGAGGACGCGGACGGCACCGGCCTCGTGGTCATCACCCGCACCATCGAACCGGCCCTCGGCGGCGTCGCCCTCCCCGGCGGGTTCATCGACTTCGGCGAGGACTGGCGCGACGCGGTCGTCCGCGAGCTCTTCGAGGAGACCGGCATCACCGCTCCCGCCTCGGAGGTGGTCCTGGCCGACGCCCTGAGCTCCCCGGCGGGCCATCTCCTGCTCTTCGGGCTCCTCCCGCCCCGCCCGGCCGCGGACCTCCCCGCCTCGAAGCCGACGGACGAGACCACGGGCTGGCACGTCCTGCGCACCCCGTCGACGCTGGCCTTCCCCCTCCACACCCAGGCTGCGGCGTCCTGGTTCGCGGGCACGTACGCCTGAGCCCGGCCCACCGTGGCACGGACGCGGCGGGCCGGGCCCGGGCCGGTCTGCCGCGTCCAGGACTCATGGAGCGGGCGTCAGTGCCAGTTGCTGATCTGCACGTCGCGCGGGTGCGGTGCGCCGGAGCCCGTCTCCACCAGGGACTTCAAGCTCATCAGGAAGATCGCCCACTTGGTGCTGCAGTGGTTCATGAACTCGACCGGTTCGCGCCAGCCCGCGTGCGCGAACATGAGGATCGTCCACTCGCCTTCCTGGGTCAGCTCGAAGCTCACCGTCGTCCCGACCCACTCGGCCGGACCGTCGACGACCTCCCACAGCACCCGTGCGTTCGGCCGCAGGTCGAGCACCTTCATGTCGAAGCCGCCGACGTCGCCGAACCGGAACTCCAGGACCCCGTCGCCGGACCCGCTCGTGTCCGTCGTCCACCAGGCGGCCAGGCCTTCGACCGTGGTGAGCGCTTCGTAGACCTTCTCCGGGTTCGCGGTGATCCCTACCCGGTGCAGGATGTCCACCATCTCGCTCGCCTCCTTCTCACTGTCACTGCTGCGCGTTCTTGGCACGTTGGATCGCTTCGGCGAGGCTCTTGACGCGCCGCAGGCGGGCGTCCCACATCTCGCCGACGGAGTTCAGCTGCGCCACGGCTCGGGCCAGCTGCGCCTCGTCCACCTGGTAGCGCTTCTCCCGTCCGGCCGGCGCCGACCGGACCAGCCCGACCCGGTCGAGCACGGCCAGGTGCTTGGTCACGGCCTGTCGGGTCACGGGCAGGTGCGCGCTGAGGGTCGTCGCCGTCCCTTGGCCGTCGACCAGCAGGAGGTCGATCATGCGGCGTCGGGTCGGGTCGCCTATCGCGGACCAGAGGTCGTCGTCCACGGCGGTGCTCATCGCGCGGCCGCCAACCGGTCGGCCGTCGCGACCAGGCGCGGGAGGTAGAAGTCCCAGCCCTGCCGGTGGTCGTTGTAGTGGGCTTCGAGCACGGCGGCCTCCCAGCCCCGCTCGCGGTAGCCGCTCTCGCGGAAGTGGACCGTGGTCCCTTTGTCCGTGGGCACGAGCTCGAAGGTCACCAGGAGCGAATTGCCCGGCCCCGCCGTCTCCGTGTCCGTCCCGGTCTCGGTTTCGTCGTAGGTCCAGCGGAACGAGAACATCCGCGGCGGGTCGGCCTCCACGACCGTGAACGGCGTGGACTGCTGCCGCCCGGTGTCCGCGTCGGTCCACGTGAGGCGGGCCGTCGCGCCCGCGGTCGGCTCGAACGCGGTGTCGGCGCTCCACCACTCCCGGATGTGCTCGGGGCTGCTGAGCACCTCGAACACCACCTCGGGCGAGGCGTCGATGTGCAGCTCGCGCTCGATGCTCCCGTACTCCATGGCCGCCTCCATCTTTCGCAACCTTCGGTTGCATATAAAGCTAACCCACCTCCGACAGACACGCAACCGATGGTTGCACGTCGGCCGCAGACAGGCCCTGGCACCGATAGCCGGCAAGACCACCCCGCGCCCGCCTGCCCGGGCTCCCGCCAGTGCCCGCGCCTACAGCCCCCGTACGGTGACCCCCTCCACCCGGAGCCCCGCCTCGTCCTCCACCACCACCGCGTCCCCCACCCACCGCACCGTGTACCGCTCCACCTCACCCGGCTCGAAGCCCGGTCCCGGATCCCGGATCACCACCCCGCCCCCCGTACGCCCCCGCGCCGGCGCCCACACCTCCAGTTCCACCCCGCCGCCGGAGGCACCCCGCACCGGCAGCACCGACCCCGCCCGCGCCAGCACCGGGATGCGGCCCTGCGGGGCGTCCAGCAGGATCTGCCCCGGGCCCTCGTACGCCGTCCCCGTCGCCGTGTCGTACCAGCGCCCCCGCGGCAGCCGTACCGCCCGCCGGTCCGCCCCGCACTCCAACACCGGCGCCACCAACAGCGCGTCGCCCAGCAGGAAGGTGTCCTCGCAGTCCCGCAACTGCCGCTCCTCCGGCGTCCCCCACCACACCGGCCGGACATACGGCGCGCCCGTCCGCCGCGCCAGATGCGCCAGCGTCACGAAGTACGGCCGCAACCGCTCCCGCTCCGCCATCACCGCCGCGGCCTGCTCCGCCACCTCCGGCCCGAACTCCCACGGCTCCCGACGCCCCGCCCAGATCGCCGAATGGGTCCGGAACAGCGGCAGATACGCCCCCAGTTGCAGCCACCGCACGTACAACTCCGGGGACGGCGAGCCCCCGAACCCGCCGACGTCCGGACCCGAGTACGGCACCCCGCACAGCCCGAGCCCCAGCACCAGCGCCAGCGAGGACCGCAACCCCTCCCAACTGGACTCCACATCCCCCGACCACGTGCCCCCGTACCGCTGCATCCCCGCCCACCCCGACCGCGAGAACAGGAACGGCCGCTCGGCCGGCCGCAGCCGCACCAGCCCCTCCCACCCCGCCCGCGCCATCCCGAGCGCGTACACGTTGTGCCCCTCGCGATGGTCACCGCCCGCCCCGTCCAACGCGTGCCGCGCCGACCTCGGCAGCGTCGTGTCCCCGAACGGCGCGAACGACACCGGCTCGTTCATGTCGTGCCAGAAACCGGCGAAGCCCCGCGCGAGCCGCTCCTCGTACAGCCCGCCCCACCACTCCCGCACCGCCGGATCCGTGAAATCCGGGTAAGCGCACTCACCCGGCCACACCTCACCGCGCACCTCCCCGCCCCGGGCGTCCCGCACGAAGGCCCCGCCCGCCCCCACCGTCAGCCCCGACGCGTGCACCCCGTCGCCCGCCTTCACCGCCGGGTCCACGATCGACACGAGCCGCACCCCCAGCTCCTCCAACTCCCGCGACAGCTCCGGAAGATCCGGGAACCGCCCCTCGTCCACCGTGAACACCCGGTGCCCGTCGTAGTGATCGATGTCCAGGTGTACGGCCGACAGCGCGAGCCCGCGCGACGCATACCCCGCCACCACCCGCCGCACCTCCTCCGCGCTCCCGAACCCCCACCGCGCGTGCTGGTACCCCAGCGCCCACTCCGGCGGCACCGCCGCCGCACCCGTCAGCCCCGACCACCCCTGCAACACCCGCGCCGGCGTCCCCACCAACACCCAGCACCGCAGCGGCCCGCCCTCCATCCGCAACTCACTCGCCCCCGGCCGGTCCGGCCCCGAACCCGCGCCCTCCTCACCCTCGCGCAGCACCACCCGCCCGTCCCACGAGTTGTCGTGGAACACCAGATGCGTCCCCGCGTCCGCGACCACCATCTGCACCGGCATCGTCAGGTACAGCGGATCGACCCCCGGCCCGAAGCCCCCCTTCGGATCCGTGTTCCACAACCGGTACGCCCCGTCCCGCAACCGAGGCCCCGCGGCCCGCCCACCCAGCCCGAAGAACCGCGCGTCCGCCGGTACCTCGCTCCGCTGCAGCCACCGCGCCGCGCCCATCCGCGGATCCACCGGCTCCCACCACCGCGGCGGCGCCTCCCGCCGCAGCACCGTCCCGCCCGGCGTACGCACCTCCAGCGCCCCGTGCCGAGACACCGCCACCGTCACCCGCTCCGACACCACCCGCCAGCCACCCCCGGTGTCCGGCTCCAGCACGGCCCGCGGATCCGGTTCCGGGCCGTCGCCCACCACCGCGTACGAGGGCGTCGGCCCGGCCCCGTCCCAGCTCCAGAACACCGCGCCGCCCACCGCCACCCGTACCAGCAGCTCGGAGCGCGCGAACCGCAGCACACCGCCGCCCGGCCGGGCCTCCGTACCGGTCAGCAGCCCCGGCACGCGCGCCCGCTCCGCGCCCCGGCGCGGCAGCCCCACCGCGTCCGAGCGCCGATGGCGCCAGGCCGCACGCCAGGCGCGCCGACCGCGCTCCGTACCGATGTCTTTCACCGCACGTACCAGATCACGACCGTTCATGCCGCTCACCCTGCCACCGGCCCCCGGCCGAGGGGACGGCGTTCAACTGTCGTTCACCCGGCAGCGGCACCCCGGTGCCGATCACCCGACCCGCCAGGGCAACCCTGGTGCAGCGGACGATCACATGGCATGGTCCCTGTGAGCCGCCGCGCCCACACCCCCGCGCGACGGCACCGAACGCACACGAAGCGCGAGCCGCAGACTTGACCGGGAGCCGACCCATGACCTCAGCCACGCAGCCGGAACCCCTCTGGGCGCCGGGCCCCGACCGGATCGCCGCGGCCCGGATCACCGCCTTCCAGGCCTGGGCCGCCGAGCGCCACGGAGCCCCGGCCGACGGTGGCTACCCCGCCCTGCACCGCTGGTCCGTCGACGAGCTCGACACCTTTTGGCAGGCCGTCGCCGAGTGGTTCGACGTCCGCTTCACCACCCCGTACGCAGCCGTCCTCGCCGACCGCTCCATGCCCGGCGCACGCTGGTTCGACGGCGCCACCCTCAACTACGCGGAGCACGCCCTGCGCGCCGGCGAGGACCCGGCGCGCTCCGGCGACGCCGCCCTGCTGTACGTCGACGAGACCCACGAGGTGGTCCCCGTCAGCTGGGCCGAGCTCCGCCGCCAGGTCGGCTCGCTCGCCGCCGAACTGCGCGCCCTCGGCGTCCGCCCCGGCGACCGGATCAGCGGCTACCTCCCCAACATCCCCGAGGCCGCGGTCGCCCTCCTCGCCACCGCCGCCGTCGGCGGGGTCTGGACCTCCTGCGCCCCCGACTTCGGCGCCCGCAGCGTCCTCGACCGCTTCCAGCAGGTCGAGCCGGTCGTCCTGTTCACCGTGGACGGCTACCGCTACGGCGGCAAGGAGCACGACCGCCGCGAGACCGTCGCCGAACTCCGCGCGGAGCTCCCGTCCCTGCGCGCCGTCGTCCACATCCCGCTCCTCGGCACGCCCGCCCCCGAAGGCGCTCTCGCATGGTCCGCCCTGACCTCGGGCGACTCCGAGCCCGTGTTCGAGCCGGTCCCCTTCGACCACCCGCTCTGGGTGCTGTACTCCTCCGGTACGACCGGCCTCCCGAAGGCCATCGTCCAGTCCCAGGGCGGCATCCTCCTCGAACACCTCAAGCAGCTCGGCCTGCACTGCGACCTCGGCCCCGAGGACCGGTTCTTCTGGTACACCTCCACCGGCTGGATGATGTGGAACTTCCTCATCTCCGGCCTGCTCACCGGGACGACCGTCGTCCTCTACGACGGCAGCCCCGGCTACCCCGACACGGGTGCCCAGTGGCGCATCGCCGAGCGGACGAAGGCCACCCTCTACGGCACCTCCGCCGCCTACGTCATGGCTTGCCGCAAGGCCGAGGTCCACCCGTCCCGCGACTTCGACCTCTCCGCCGTGAAGTGTGTGGCCACCACCGGCTCCCCGCTCCCGCCCGACGGCTTCCGCTGGCTCCACGACGAGGTCGCCGAAGACCTCTGGATCGCCTCCGTCAGTGGCGGCACCGACGTGTGCAGCTGCTTCGCGGGCGCCGTGCCCACCCTCCCGGTCCACATCGGCGAACTCCAGGCCGCCTGCCTCGGCACGGACCTCCAGGCCTGGGACCCGTCCGGCAAGCCCGTCATCGGCGAGGTCGGCGAGCTCGTCGTGACCAACCCCATGCCGTCCATGCCGATCCACTTCTGGAACGACCCCGACGGCAGCCGCTACCGCGACAGCTACTTCGAGATGTTCCCGGGCGTCTGGCGCCACGGTGACTGGATCACCCTCACCGACCACGGCTCGGTGATCATCCACGGCCGCTCCGACTCCACCCTCAACCGGCAGGGCGTCCGGATGGGATCCGCCGACATCTACGAGGCCGTCGAACGCCTCCCCGAGATCAAGGAATCCCTGGTCATCGGCCTGGAGGAGCCGAACGGCGGCTACTGGATGCCGCTCTTCGTCCACCTCGTCCCCGGCGCGACGCTCGACGACGACCTGCGCGCCCGGATCAAGGCGACCATCCGCGAGGAACTCTCCCCGCGCCACGTCCCGGACGAGATCATGGAAGTTCCCGGCATCCCGCACACCCTCACCGGCAAGCGCATCGAGGTCCCGGTCAAGCGCCTCCTGCAGGGCGCCCCCCTGGCCAAGGCGGTCAACCCGGGCTCCGTCGACAACCTCGACCTCCTCCACTTCTACGAGGAGCTGGCCCGCACCCGCACCGGCACCCGCGGCTGAGGCCACTGTCAGTGGCGATGATTACTCTGAGTGAGCAAGTGATTGCGATACTCAGGGGGAGCCATGCCACGCAAGCACGACACGGGTACGAACAACCCGAACCCGAACCCGGACGCGAGCACGGTCACGGGCGCCGGCAGGCGCACGGGCACGCACCGGACCCGCACCACCGACCGGCGCCGCCTGCTGCGCCGTGAGGTCCCCGGCACCGTCGGCCTCCTGGCCGACGCCGGGGACTTCGCGGCCATGCGCGGCTACCGCAGCTTCGCCTTCGACGACCACCAGGACTACCTCCACCACGTGGACGCCCTGCTCAGGTCCCTCGCGGCCCAAGGAATCCACACCACCGTCGCCCTCTTCGATCCCGAGGAGTACGCCGAGTTCTGCGGAGAGACCGGCCTCGACCCGGACACCGTCGATGCCCGAGCCCGCTTCACCGCCGAACTCGCCGGCAGCGGCGCTCTCCTGCCCTACGGCGGCCAGCCGATCGACGAGCTCGTCCCACTCCTCGTCGACGAGGCCGTCCGCCAGGCCACCTGGGAGTACGCCACCGGGGTCCTCGCCGAGGTCGGTCACTGCGCGGACTGCGGCGAGGACATCGGCCACGCCTCCTTCGACCGGGCCACCGACGCGCTCAAACGCCTCGTGGCAGGCGCCGGACCGGGCCACCACCACTTCGTCTGCAGCATCCCGACCGAGGCGCATCAGCTCGTCGCCGTCCTGCACGCCGACACCACCGACGATCCCGACGCACCGCCCCGCATCGAGGCCCGGGAAGGCCTCGACTTCGTGACGGTCCTCGCCGCCGGGCTCGCTCTCGGCGGCCCCGGGGGACTGGTGGTACGCACGACGGGGCAGGGCCGGGACCGGGTCCACGGCTGGCGCCTGGACCGCGGCCGGCTGACCGTCCTGTCCGCCGCCGCCGTCTTCAACGCCTACTGCACCGACGCCGACACCGGAGACCCGGTCGCCCCCGAATCGGGCGTCGAATACTGCCCGGGCTACGAGGTCGACGCACCCGGACCGCACCACTGACCCCACCACCGACCGGTCCGGGACGGACCGAGGGGCCCTCGCCACCGGCGAGGACCCCTCGGAACGAACACCGCACCATCCGGCTACCGGCTACTCGCCGGACAGCACCGCCTGAGCGGCCACCCGGGCCTCCTCGGCACTGTCCGACGCACGAGCCGCCGCCGCGGCACGCTCGCACTGGGCCAGCGTGTACTTGGCGAGCGTCGCCCGCACGTAAGGAATCGAAGCGGCACCCATCGAGAGAGAGGTGACACCCAGACCGGTCAGCACACAGGCCAGCAGCGGATCGGAAGCCGCCTCGCCACAGACACCGCAGCTCTTGCCCTCCGCCTTGGCGGCGTCCGCCGACATGGCGATCAGGTCGAGCAGCGCCGGCTGCCACGGGTCCTGGAGCCGCGAGACGGCGCCGACCTGCCGGTCGGCCGCGAAGGCGTACTGGGCCAGATCGTTCGTGCCCAGCGACAGGAACTCGACCTCCTGGAGGATCGAGCGCGCCCGCAGCGCGGCGGAGGGGATCTCCACCATCGCGCCGAACTTCGCCTTCAGACCGGCCTCCCGGCAGGCGTCCGCGAAGGCCTTGGCGTCGATCCGGTCGGCGACCATCGGCGCCATGACCTCGAGGTAGACCGGCAGCCCCTCGGCCGCCTTGGCCAGCGCGGTGAGCTGCGTGCGCAGCACGTCCGGGTGGTCCAGCAGAGAACGCAGCCCGCGCACACCCAGCGCCGGGTTGGGTTCGTCGCCCGGCGTCAGGAAGTCCAGCGGCTTGTCGGCGCCGGCATCGAGCACCCGCACCACGACACGGCCCTCGGGGAAGGCTTCGAGCACCTTGCGGTAGGACTCGACCTGCTTCTCCTCGGACGGCGCCTTCTTGCTGTCGTCCAGGAACAGGAACTCGGTGCGGAACAGCCCCACACCCTCCGCCCCGGCCTCCACGGCCGCCGGCACGTCCGCGGGACCGCCGACATTGGCCAGCAGCGGCACCTTGTGACCGTCGGAGGTCGCGCCCGGACCGGACGAGGCGGCCAGAGCCGCCCTGCGCTCGGCGGCCGAGGCCTCCAGCTCGGCCCGCTTCTGCGGCGACGGGTCCACGAACAGGTCACCGGTGCTGCCGTCCACCGCGATCATGGTGCCCTCGGCGATCTCACCGGCACCCGGCAGCGCCACGATCGCCGGCACGCCGAGCGCCCGCGCGAGGATGGCGCTGTGGCTGGTCGGCCCGCCCTCCTCGGTCACGAACCCGAGGACGAGCGCCGGGTCGAGCAGCGCCGTGTCGGCCGGCGCCAGGTCCCGCGCGATCAGCACGTACGGCTCGTCGCTGTCGGGTACACCCGGCATCGGCACACCCAGCAGCCGCGCCACGATGCGGTTGCGTACGTCGTCCAGGTCGGCCACCCGGCCGGCCATGTACTCGCCGGCCCCCGCGAGCAGGTCGCGGTACGCGGCGAACGCGTCGTACACACCGCGCTCCGCGGTGCTGCCGACGGCGATCCGCCGGTCGACGTCCGCCATCAGCTCGGGGTCCTCGGCGATCATCGCCTGTGCCTCGAGCACGTGCTGGGCCTCGCCACCGGCCAGCTGGCCACGCGCCATCAGATCGGCCGCCACTGCGCTCACGGCCTGACGGGCGCGCCCCTGTTCGCGCGCCGCCTCATCCGCGGTGATCTGCCGGGCCGGCGGCTCCAGAACCGCCGTGCCCATGTGCCGCACCTCGCCGATCGCCACCCCGTGGCTCACGCCGACGCCTCGCAGCGTTGTCTCCATTTCACCCGTCTCCGATTGAGCGGCGGGCCGTGCCGCCGCGGTGGATATCCGACTCGCCCGTACCGGCGGACGACTCACTGCCAGCTGAAGAGAGCGTCGTCAGCCTTCACGTCGCCGGATTCGACGACGTCGGAGAGGGATTCGACGGTTGCCTCGAGCGCCACGACCGGGCAGATCGGCGACTTGCCGGCTGCCTCGACAGCGGCGGGGTTCCAGCGGATCACGGCCTGGCCACGGGTCACGGTGTCGCCCTTGTTCACGAGGAGCTCGAAGCCCTCGCCGTTGAGCTGGACCGTGTCGATCCCGAGGTGCGTGAGGACACCGTGACCCTCGCCGTCGACGACCACGTACGCGTGCGGGTGCAGGGAGACGACCACACCGTCGACGGGGGACACCGCCTCGGAAGCCTCACGCACGGGGTCAATAGCGGTGCCCGGTCCCACCATCGCGCCGGAGAACACCGGATCGGGCACTGCCGCGAGTCCGATGGCGCGTCCGGCAAGTGGGGACGTCACGCTGGTCATGGGGGCCTCCCAGGGGTGGGGCTCTTCGTGTCGCCGTCACTGACTGTCGCGAACGGCGTACTCTTCTGAAGGATATGGCACAAGATGTTCGGGTTCGCCCGATGTTGGTCCTGGTCCGAGCGTCTCCGTTGGCAGGGAGACTAGTGGACTAGACCGGTGGACTAGACCATACGCCTGAATCGATTTGCTTGGGCACCCCCGGAGCTGTACTGTCGTGACTCCCGCCAGGACGCCTCGTGTGAACTTCTCGCGAACGGCCGATGGACGGGACTCCTCCTCTTCAGCATCGATCTTGATCCCACCCTTCTTTTCGTATGCCTTTTCGGTAATACGGCGAGTGGTCAGGGAGAAGGAAAACCACTGATAGAGTCGGAACCGCCGGAAAGGGAAAACGCGAAAGCGAATACCTGGAAAGCGCCGAGGAAGTCGGACACGAAAGAGTCTGATAGAGTCGGAAACGCAAGAACAGAACGAAAGCCCGGAGGAAAGCCCAGCGGATGCGCGGGGTGAGTACAAAGGAAGCGTCCGTTCCTTGAGAACTCAACAGCGTGCCAAAAATCAACGCCAGAAGTTGATACCCCGTCCACTTCGGTGGATGA